>NZ_JACHIS010000001.1:0-4800000 GCF_014203365.1 Actinoalloteichus hymeniacidonis | reverse complement strand
CCGACGAGGAACTGGCGGCGGTGCAGACCAGCTATCACGCCCAGGGTGTCGAGACGTCCGCCATGCACAGCGCAACGGGCCTGCTCCCCGAGGAATTCTTCTCCTTCGGGCTCGAGCTGCCGGTGGAGGTCCCCACGGAGAAGCTGCATCTGTTTACCACCGAGGGTGTGCGTTGGCAGGAGACCCTGTCGTTCGGTGGTCTCAGGACCTTCGAGGATCTCGGACGAAGCAACTCCTTCGAGGCAGGAGACCACACGGCCACCTGGAACCGCGCACCGCTGGGTGTCGGCGTCGGCACCGAGGCCAAGCCTGCCAGCCAGCGCATCGGCGACGAGCTGATACTCGCTCTCGGCTACTTCGCGCCCAGCGAGGCGAACACCACGTCCGCGTTCTTCGGCTCTGAGCCCGAGTTCGTCGGTACCGCCACCCTGTCTGCGAACGATGAGATCATCGCAAGCAAGCCGGTGACCGGTTTCGAGCAGTTCACGGTGCCCGGTGGCGAGAGCGTCTTCACCTATGACGTCAGCGCCACCCGCTCGGTGCCCTGGTCGGTATTGGGTACCGAGGTGAACGCGACATGGACCTTCACCTCGGACACCGCCAAGACGCCGACGGGACTCCCGTTGCTCGGAGTCGCTTTCGACGGTGAGGTCGACGACCTGGGCCGGGCGCCTGCGGGCGTCGAGTACCCGTTGAACATGCGGGTGAACAACAGCGCAGGCACCGAGATCAGCGAACTCGCGCTGGAGGTCTCCTACGACGATGGTGCGTCGTGGACGAGCGTGGAGCCCAGTCAGACGGACCAAGGCTGGACCGCGTCGCTCACCCATCCGGAGGGCGACGGATTCGTCTCGCTGCGGGCGAGCGCTGTAGACAGCGCGGGCAACAGCGTGGAGCAGACGATGCTGCGGGCTTACCAGATCACAGCGGGCTGATGCACGACCACATGTGATCGTCTGCTGTCTGTCACGCGTCGGCACTGCACGACGACGAGCCGATCGAGACGCCGATGGGGCAATCTGCATCGGCTGTGGGCAGGCGGGACAGGGAAGGGCGCGGTCCCTGTCCCGCCACTCATCAGACCCGGACATCAGCGAGTCGACGTCCGAACGCGACCCCAGGAAGGAGCGTGTTTTCACCGTACGGCCCGGTGGGCGACCTCGGCGACGAGTGAACGCAGCAATCTGCTTACCGCCGTTTGGATGGCGGCTGTTCGGCCGATGGGCCTAGCGGATCGTCGTACCGCTGCGGGTCGAGGTCACAGCGTCACCGGCAGCTCGGCAACCCCACTGATCAGTACCCGTCGCCAGCGCAACTCCGTTGGAGCAACGGCCAGTCGCATCCCGGGATACCTACCGGTCAGCAGACGGAGGGTCTCCTGAAGTTCCACTCGGGCCAGTGGCGCGCCAAGGCAGTGGTGGACGCCGTGACCGAAGGCCAGATGCGGGTTGTCGACACGGTCGAGACGTAACTCATCGGGCTCGGTGAACGCGGCGTGATCGCGGTTGGCCGAGCCGATCGCGGCGATCACCCCGTCGCCTGCGGCGATGCGGACCCCCGCGAGCTCGACGTCCTCGGCGGCCACCCGGTACTGACCGGTCTCGCCGAGCCGATTGAAACGCAGTAACTCCTCGACGGCGGTCGGAATCGCCGCTGGATCGGACACCAGACGTTGCCAGCGGTCCGGCTCCCGCAGCAGGGCGATCAGGAAGCTGCCGATCTGGTTGGCCGTGGTCTCATGGCCCGCCACCAGCAGGGTGAGGCCGAGCGAGACCAGTTCTTCCTCGCTGAGCGTGTCCTGCTCGTCGCGAACGAGGGTCAGCTCGGTCAGCAGGTCGGGGTTCGTCGACCGGCCGGCGAGTACCGCGCGGCGTTTCTCGGCGACCAACTCGCCGATGTAGTCCTCCAGCCTCGTGTAGTCGGCTTCGACTTCCTCGCGCTCGGCCAATTCCATGCTGTAGACCTGCGCGGACCACTGTTGGAAGAGCGGCCTGTCCCGGGGTGGCACGCCGAGCAGTTCGCAGATGACCAGGATGGGCAGCGGGAGGGCGAAGTGGGCCCGGAGGTCCACGGGTTGTGGTTGGTCGGCCAACCCGACGGCCAGTCGCTCGGCGGTCTCGGCGATCCAGGGCCGCATCTGCTGCATCCGACGATGGGTGAACGCCTTGGTGACCAGCTTCCGGAGCCGGGTGTGCTCCGGCGGGTCCATCGCGGTGACGGCTTGGGCCCTAGGCCGGGCCACCGCCGTGCGAGGCGCGCCCGGTGCCACGGTCAGCGCTCGGGAGAATCGCTGATCACCCAGGACCCTGCGCACCTCCGCATAGCGCGTCACCAGCCACACCCGGTCTCCGGTCAACGTGCGAACCCGGACCACCGGCTCGTCGGACCGTAACGCCGCCCAGGTGGGGGATGGGTCCAGACTGAAGGCATCGGGAAAGGGCAGCGTCAGCTCGGGGTCGTGTCCGGGTATCGGCTCGGATCCGTCGTCGCTCGCCATCGGATCAGGATCACCTCGCGCATCGGCCGATAGTGATCACCGACCGTATCGCAGTAATCCCATGGGGTCATCACTCTGTGATGCCGAACAAGTCGGCGGCGGCCTTCGGCGCGGGAGTGGTCCACTTGGCCTCGGGCGCCTGGTAATCGGCGAACCGGTCCAGCAGCCGTTCGATATCGGGGTCGACCAACAGGGCGTCCCGGTGTCGTTGCTGGAGGAATCCCTCGGCGACCATGTGATCGACCATGGTCCGAAGTGGCTGGTAGAAGCCCGCCACATCGAGCAGGCCGATGGGCTTGGTATGCAGGCCGAGTTGTGCCCAGGTCCAAACCTCGAAGAGCTCCTCGAGAGTGCCCGCCCCGCCGGGCAACGCGATGAACGCGTCGGCGCTCGCCGCCATGAGCGCCTTGCGTTCGTGCATATCCGCGACCACGTGGAGTTCGGCCAGCTTCGGATGGGCGATCTCGCGTTCCACCAATTGGCGGGGAATCACGCCGATCACCCGGCCACCGCCCTGCATCGCCGCATCGGCGACGGCGCCCATGATCCCGACGGCGGCACCGCCGTAGACCAACTCGATGCCTCGGTCGGCCAGCAGCCTGCCGACCCGGGTGGCCGCTTCGAGATAGACATCGCCGCGACCGCTCGCGGACCCGCAGAACACACAAATTCGCACGGCTCGCACTGTAACGACGCCGTGTCCCCCATGCCGTCAACCGGCGCCGGGACACGGCGTCGCAGCCAGCCGGATCAGCGAATGCTGGTCGCGGTGGCCTCCGCAGCGGTGTTCTCGCTGACCACGGCGGCGAGTTCCTGTTCGGCGGGCGGAATCGGCCGGGTCATCGTGCGGTAGATCACCAGAGCGCCTGCGGAGACCCCGACCATCACGATGGCCATCGGCAGCGCGGTGCCCTCGCCACCGAGGCTGACCAGCGGGGCGGCCAGCGCTCCGAGAAGGAACTGCAGGGTGCCCAGCAGCGCGGATGCGGCCCCGGCGGAATTCGGATACTCGGCCAGCGCCAGCGTCGTCGCATTGGGCATCACCAGACCGAGGCTGGAGACGACGACGAACAACGCGGCCATCACACCCGGCAGGCCGAGCCAGCCGGTGTTCACCAGCACCAACAGCACCACACTCGCCGAGACCGAGGTGGTCATGCCGATCGACAGCAGGGTCCGAGGTGCGACCCGCCCGACCAACCAACCGTTGACCTGCCCGAAGATCAGGATGCCGACGGAGTTCAGCGCGAAGAGCAGGCCGTAGGTCTGCGGAGACACCTGGTAGACGACCTGGAGGACGAACGGGGACGCCGAGACGTACGCGAAGATCGTGGCGAAGCTCAGTCCACCCGCCAACGCGTAGCCCACGAACGAACGGTCCTTGAACAGCCGGCCGAAGCTGCCTGCCGTGTCCTTCACACCGCCCCCGCGCCGCTGTTCCCTCGGCAGGGTCTCGGGCAGCGTGATGAAAGCTGCGACGCCCATGAGCAGCCCGTACACCGCGAGGATGATGAAGACGCCCCGCCATGAGGTGAAGCTCAGGAGTTGGCTGCCGATCATCGGAGCCAGAATGGGTGCCGCCCCGGTGACCAGCATCAACATCGAGAAGAACTTCGCCGCGGCTACACCGGTGTAGAGATCGCGGATGATGGCTCTTGCGATGACGAGTCCGGCCGCACCGGCCATGCCCTGAATGAAGCGCAGGCCCACCAGCGCGGCGGTCGACGGCGCGACCGCGCAAAGCAGCGATGCGACCAGGTACACGGCCACGCCGACCAGCAGCGGTCGTCTGCGGCCCAGGGCATCGCTGAGTGGTCCCGCCACGAGCTGGCCGAAGGCCAACCCGATCAGACACGCGGTGAGGGTCAGTTGGATCTGGGCCGCCGTCGAGCTGAACTCGACACTGAGATCGGGGAAGGCGGGCAGGTACATGTCGATGGACAGGGGACCGACGGCGGTGATGGTGCCCAGGATGAGGGCCAGCTTCCACCGGGATGGTGTGGATCGAGCGGTTCGGGTCGTGTCGGTGAGTTGACCGGTCAAGCTCAACGAATTCTCCAGACGGGTACAGGAGGTCTCGGGTGAAGCGCATACCCCCGGCCGTCCAACACGACGCTGGTTCGAGTCCATCTCGAAAGTGACGTATCTAACCCGTTTGGCGGACTATCTTTCCGATGGTTGGGAACTCACGGCGACTTTTGCTCGTTTCGTCGCCCGATGGCGAGAGCGTGGCTTCACCCCGTCCAGCGCGCCGATCGGGACCGGGTAACCCGTCGCCAGTCCTCGGCGAAGCGCTGCTCCAGCGCTGCGGCACGGCCGTGGTCGTGGCCGTACCAGAGGCCGAAGGTGAAGCCGTTCCCACCGGTCGCCGTCGCCTGGGCGCCCAGCCGACGCAGGGCCTGTCTGGTCAGCACGATGTCCTGCCGGGTTCCCAGGGTGCGCTGCAAGCGTCGCACCGCTCGGCCGAGACGACGCACCTTCTTACCGGTGATGGGACGGACGACCTCGACCGCGTAGCGCATCCGCTTGGCCAGCTTCCTGGTCTCGTGCAGGCGCTGGTCCTGGTCGGTATCGGCATCGTCGAGCGCGATCGAGGCCCGGTCCCACGGCGGAGCGCCCACGGCCCGTGCGGCCCGGTCCAGCTTCCGATAGGTACGGGCCACCGAGGCGGGCAGCACCGTGCGGGCCCGCTCGGCCGCGAGCGGGGTCAGCGGCGGCTGGGCGAGCAATCCCGCGATCGACTCGGTGAGTTCGCGGTGCCGGGGGCCGTCCAGCGCCTCGGACACCGCCTGATCCGAGTCGGCCTGCCTGCGGGCCAGGTCTCGGGTGATGTGCTGGTCGACGGCGCCGAGCAGCAGTTCGGGCGGGGTGCGCTCGGTGCGCTCCTTGAGCAGCGCATAGACGACCTCGACATCCCTGGACTCCCCGAGCACCTCCGCCAGCCATCTCAGCTCGGACGTCAACCCTCGGGTCTGCTCTCGATCCACGACCTCGCCGAAGGCCTGTAAGGCACTGCGCATCCGCCGCACGGCGATCCGCATCCGATGGACCGCATCCGGCTCGCCCCGGCGGAAGGCGTCCTCCCACGATCGGAGGGCGGCGGCCTGCTCGTGCAGGTAGGCGAGGACGACCTCTCCCGCACTGGACTTCTTGTCGATCCGGGTCGTCGACGGGCTGACCTGCGGTGTCTCCGTAGTCATCTGCGCTCCTGCCCTGCTTGGACGGACTGGTCTGCTGCCCTGCAGGTACCCGATGGGCACGCCGATGACACGGTCGAGATCACCGGATCAGACGACTATCGTCGAACCCTCCTACCTGGGAAAATGCGGTGACTTGCCGGTATGTGCTCGACGTCGTCGTGCGCCGGGTCGATCGAGATGGTCTGCGCGAGCACGCAGATCGGCAGTGGCTCCGAAGGAAAGTCGTGGACAACGTTGGGTCAACGCCCTCGCTCTCGACCGGGTCGAATGCGTACGATCGGCTCGAGCCACTGATTGGAGGCCCCCCGAATGTTCGGTCTCGGTGCTACTGAGCTGCTGATCATCGCAGGTGTTCTCGTGCTGCTGTTCGGCGCGACCAAGCTGCCGCAGATGGCGCGGTCGCTCGGTCAGTCCGCGCGCATCCTCAAGGCTGAGACGAAGGGATTCCGCGGCGACAAGGGTGAGACCCCAGCCGTGGAGGCCGCCGGTTCCGAGGCGCCGGGAGTCCAGGCCGCCCAGGTCCAGCAGCCAGTCCAGACCGCCCCCTCGGCGCCGGTCGACAAGAGCTGAGTCGTCTCGCCCGGCCTGACGGCCGGTCGCGGGAGATCGGCTCTTCAGCCGATCGTTAGGAAGACAGAGAAGGCAGGCCCCTGGTCGTGATCCGCTGGATTCGGTCGCTGCGCTGGTTGAAGGTGCTTCGTTTCGGCAAGGGCGGCAGGCGGGGGAATCCCGACGGCACGATGCCGCTCATCGAGCACCTCTACGAACTGCGCTATCGATTGGCGTTGGCCTTCGGCGCCCTGATGATCGGCGCGGTCATCGGTTTCATCTGGTTCGACTACGGGCCGGGACCGATTCCGACGCTGTCCTCGTTGATCACGGGGCCGTACTGCTCGCTGCCGACCAACATGCGGTTCCAGCCCAACGACGGCGCCTGCCAGCTCATGCAGACCACGGCGTTCGAGGTGGTCTCGCTGCGAATCCAACTCGCCCTGGCCTCCGGTGCGGTGCTGTCCTCACCGATGTGGCTCTACCAGATCTGGGCGTTCATCACGCCAGGCCTGTACTCCAAGGAACGCAAGTTCGCGGGCATCTTCGTCGGCTGCGCGAGCGTGCTGTTCATCTTCGGTGCGGTGCTCGCCTACCTGGTCGCCCCCGAGGGCCTCTACTTCATGGCCAGCTTCGGCGCGGGGAACTTCTTCACGGCGCTGACCGGTGGTGCCTATGTCGGCTTCATCCTGCTGTTGCTTCTGATCTTCGGCATCAGCTTCGAACTGCCCTTGCTGGTGGTCATGCTCAACCGCGCGGGCATCCTGCCCTACGCGAAGTTGAAGCAGTGGTGGCGCGGCATCGTCTTCGGGCTGTTCGTCTTCGCCGCGTTCGCTACCCCCGGTCAGGACCCACTGTCGATGGTGGTGCTCGCGACCGCGCTGGTCCTGCTGTTCGGTGCGGCAAGTCAGTTCGCCCGGATACACGACAAGCGCAAGGCGAAGAAGCTGGCCGCCGCGGGCTTGGCCGAGTTGGATCCCGATCAGGCCTCGGAGATCGACACCAAGCCCAGCGAGTTGCCCAAGCCCGACCGTTACGACGACGCCACCTGATCGATCCCCGTCGGCGTCCGACGTCGACACCCCGCATCGCCGCGCCCGTGGCCCGAACCAGGGGCCGCCGGCGTTTCGGCGTTCGCGCCCTGCTGTGGCGCCGCGCGGGCTAGCCGCCTGCGCCGCGGACGGTCTGCTCGATTCGTCCGAGTGGGTGGATCTCATCGAACCCCGTTATCGAAATGAGCCCGTGACGTGCTGCGCAGGGTTTGTGGGTTTCACCTGCACGATTTTCGGGGATCGTCAGATTGTTGACAATAAATCGGCTGCGGAGCTAGCTTTCGGTGACGCCCCGGAGGCAGAGCGTGGAGGTGCCAAGCCATGGCTATCACTAGTGGTCAATGGGCCTGGCTCTGCCTACTGCGGGTCTTCTCATCTCGGCTGCAGTAGCCCGTCTCGGGCGCAGCGGCGTGCGGCGGCACAGCTTGGTGCCGCCGGTGCACGCACCCCTCATCAGCTTGGGTCGGGTCGCTTGGCGGGCGCTCGGCGGCTGTTCGGCATAGGAGAGGAGGTTCGGCTGGTGGCTCTCATCGACGACGACCCGCTGGTGCGGGTGACATGGACTGACCGGGAGACCGGGGTACGCGGCTATCTGGTGGTGCACACCCTGGTATCCGGTCTAGCCACCGGGGGCACCAGGATGCGCGCGGGCTGCACCCTGTCGGAGGTCGAGGACCTGGCCAGGGGGATGGCGATCAAGGCCGCCGTGTTCGATCTGCCGGTGGGCGGTGCCAAGGGCGGTATCGACTGCGACCCGAAGGACCCGCGAGCCCGCGGGGTACTGCGACGTTTCGTACAGGCGATGCGGCCCTGGCTGGACGATCATTGGGTCACGGCCGAGGACCTCGGCGTTCCGCAGCACGTGATCGACGAGATCTTCGGCGAACTGGGGCTCGACCAGTCTTACCACGCGGCCATCCACCGGTCGGTCAACCCCGCGCTGACCCTGCGACGGGTTCGGGCCGGATTGAACTCCCCGGTCCCGGGCGGCTACCTGCTCGGCGACGTGGTGGGCGGTTACGGCGTCGCGCAGAGCTGCCTCGGGGTGGCCGCCGCCCGTGGCTGGCGGACCTCGGAGACGACGGTGGCCGTGCAGGGCGTCGGCACCATGGGCGGCGGTGCGGCCTGGTATTTGCATGAGGCGGGACTGCGGATCGTGATGGTCGCCGATGCGGCCGGGGCCCTCTACGACCCGGCCGGACTGGACATACCCGCGTTGTTGGCGGCGCGGGACCGCTTCGGTGAGATCGACCGAAGCCGGGTGCCGGAGCGGGTGGCTCGGCTGCCCAAGGAATCGGTGCTCAGCGTGGAGGTGGATCTCCTCGTCCCGGCGGCGGTCTCCTACGCGATCACCGAACAGAACGCCGACGCGGTGGCCGCAGGCGTGGTCGTCGAGGCAGCCAACGTCGCGACCACCCCGGCGGCGGAGCGCAGGCTCGCCGAGCGCGGAGTCCCCGTCATGCCGGACTTCGTGGTCAACGCGGGCGCAGCGGCCTGGGCCTGGTGGCTGCTGCTCGGCAGGGTGGACGCCGATCCCGCGTTGTCGTTCTCGGTGTTGCGTCAGGAGATGCTGGCCAGGATCGCGCCGCTGGTCTCGGCGTGGGACCACGGCGCGGTGCCGCCTAGGACCACGGCGCTGGCGGCGGCCGATCTACAGGTGGAACGGCATCGAGCGGCCGAGGCGGACGGCCGTCGATTGGTGACCATTCCATGACGGGGTTGACGGCCCCATGACGGAGTTGACGGCAATGTTCGGCGCAAGCGAGTGGAGACGGCGATGATCGTGCGTTCCGTGGTCGATATCGAGGACGGCGACCGGGATGTGAAGACCCCCAACTGGCGCAGCAAGCGCATCGTGCTGGCCAAGGAGGGCGTCGGTTTCTCGGTGCACGAGACGACCCTCTACGCGGGGACGGTGAACGACTTCTGGTACGCCAATCACGTCGAAGCCGTCTTCGTCGTGGAGGGCGAGGGCGAGCTGCTGAACAAGGAGACCGGCGAGGTGCACGCCCTGTCGCCCGGCACCCTGTATCTCCTGGACGGCAACGAACGTCATCAGCTCCGCCCGACGACGCTGATGCGTACCGTCTGCGTGTTCAACCCGCCGGTGACCGGCGCGGAGGTGCACGACGAGAACGGTGTGTACCCGTTGATCGTGGAGCCTGCGCCGGATCCGGCACCATCGGCCTGAGTCGGGGCAACCGAAGACATCGGCTGCCTTAGAGGGATCGAGTCCGAGAACGAAAATGCCCATGAGCGCGGCGTGGCGGCTCATGGGCATTTTCGTGTTTCCGGTGTGCCGTCGGCAGGAATCGAACCTGCGACACCTGCCTCCGGAGGGCAGTGCTCTATCCCCTGAGCTACGACGGCATGTCGTTTGTGGCGACGGGAGTAATCCTAGCGCACGCCCAGCAGTGCTTTGCTCGGGCCTGCCCTGTTGGGTTGCGCAAGACGATCTCGCTGGTCAGGGCCGTGTCGGTTCGGTGGCGGCGATGGGGGTCCGGTTCTGGTGCCGCGCACCCGATGGCGCCGTCCGGGTGGCGTGCTCGGAATGAGAGCGACATCGATTGCATTCATGCGCATGTCACTATATGTTCTGGCCATGGGTCACGGTCATGGGCACGGTGTGTCCGCAGTCAGCGCATCGCAGAAGCAGCTGAAACGACTCGGCTGGGCATTCGGCGTCCTGCTCGTGTTCCTAGTGGTCGAGGTGATCGTCGGCCTGGCCACGTCCTCGTTGGCGCTGTTGTCCGATGCGGGACACATGCTCACCGACGTGCTGGGCATCGGCATGGCGCTGGCCGCCATCACCGCGGCTCGTACCTCGGCCAAGAAGGCACGCGGTGGAGGTTCTTCGCGCACCTTCGGGCTCTATCGGCTGGAGGTGCTCGCGGCGCTGGCCAACGCGGTGCTGCTGCTCGGCGTCGCAGGCTTCATCCTGGTGGAGGCGGTCGGGCGACTCGCCGATCCGCCGGAGATCGCCGCGGGTCCGGTGATGATCGCGGCGGCCGCAGGCCTGGCGGCCAACCTGGTGGCCTTCGCGTTATTGCGTCCGGCGGCCTCGGAGAGCATCAACATGCGAGGTGCCTACCTGGAGGTTCTCG
The DNA here is from genome assembly GCF_014203365.1 of Actinoalloteichus hymeniacidonis. NCBI lineage: Bacteria > Bacillati > Actinomycetota > Actinomycetes > Pseudonocardiales > Pseudonocardiaceae > Actinoalloteichus > Actinoalloteichus hymeniacidonis. The sequence continues at coordinate 4,789,598 of NZ_JACHIS010000001.1, read as the reverse complement.
CCGACACCATCGCCTCCATCGGGGTGCTGCTGGGCACGGCGACGAGCCTGTTCTTCGGCTGGACGCTGGCGGACCCGATCGTCGCGGTGGCCATCGCCGTCTTCGTGGTGCCGCGCACCCTGCGACTCGCGGGCCAAGCGCTGCGCATCCTCGTCCAGCAGGCACCGGCTGATCTGGATATCGGCGAGTTGACCGACCGCCTTCGCGCCGTGCCCGGCGTCGCGGAGGTGCATGACCTGCACGTCTGGACGCTCACCTCCGGGATGGAGGTGCTCGCCGCGCACCTCACCGTCGACGCCGAGACCCGCACGGACGACGTGCTGGCCTCGGCGCAACGGATGCTGGCGGAGCGATACGAGATCGAACACGCCACCCTGCAGGTCGAGTCGACGACGAGCGCGGTCCGCTGTCAGGAGCTGACCTGGTGATCGGGCGGCTGCGGACTCGCCGTCGGTCCGTCGATGGATTGGATGACGCAGCTGGCGTGAGTTCGGGTCAGGCCGGTTCGAGCACGACCACCGGGATCCGGCGCTCGGTGTGGGTGGCGTAGGCCTCGTACGGCTTGTACAGATCGACGAGCCGTGCCCAGAGTGATTCGCGCTCGGCGCCCTCGGCGACCCTCGGGCGCACCCTCCTGCGGATCCCGCCCGGCAGCTCGACCTCGGTGCTGTCCATCGCCATCACGTTGTGGAACCAGGACGGGTGCGCGTCCACCCCGCCCTTGGACGCGACGATGACCAGGTTCGGGCTGTCGTCGAGATAGATGAGCGGGCTCGTCCTGTCCTGCCCGCTCCGGCGACCGACGTGGTCGAGCAGGAGCACCGGCGACCCGGCGAACGTCCCGCCGAGGCGGCCCTTGGTTCGACGGAAGACGACCTTGTTGAACCGGGCGAGCTGGCGGTGGAACTTCCAGTACGGCGAGGACGGTGGCGGTGGCTTCATTGCACTATTCTGTCGGCAAGTGACAAATGTCGTCAATCGGCTTTAGTTTTACAGTGGCATAAGTCACGAACAGGCGTTTTGGCTGACGCGACCTATGCTGTTGCGGTGACGGAACCAGGGCTGCGCGAACGGAAGAAGCAGCGGACACGAGACGCGTTGACCGAAGCCGCGTACGTCCTGTTCGACCGCAAGGGCTTCGAGGCGACGACCATCGACGAGATCGCCGACGCCGTCGAGGTCTCGCCGAGGACCTTCCTGCGCTACTTCAACTCGAAAGAGGATGTGGCGCTGACCTCGGCGAACCAGCAGCTCACGGCGATGATCGAGAATCTCGCCGCGCGCCCGTCGGACGAATCGGTTCTCACGGCGTTGCGCCGCTCCGTCGTCGAGGTCCTGGAAGCCTGCGAGACAGGCAGAGACGGCTTCGACCGAGATCGGTATCAACGAACCAGAACGCTGTTGGCGAGGACTCCGACCCTGCTGGCCGCATCACTGGAACAGAGTGCCATCCGGCTCGACGAGGTGGCCACGTTGATCGGGCAGCGGATGGGCGTCGACCATACCGTCGATCGCAGGCCGTATCTCGTGGCCGCCGTCGCGCTGAACGCGGTCCAGACCGGACTCAATGCCTGGCGGGCCCACCATCCGGCGGCACTGGCCTCCGAGACGGTAGGCGAGTTGTTCGATCTGCTCGGCGAGGGCATCGACTACCCGGCTGCGGTCCCGCCGGTCAGTGACGACGAACCGGGGTAGGCCATGGTGGCGTACCCCGGTCGGTGTCGTTCAGCAGCCTGCTCGCCGTACGAGCCGGTGGCGGGCCGTCAACCCTCGAAGGGCAACGGCTCGGCGCCCAGATCGGACAGCATGCCGGTCATCTTTCGGGACTCCGCAGTCTGATGATTGAGCATGTTGGACGCCAGGTTGCTCACCTGGGGAATGGCAGCCCGCTCGGCCGCGTACGCGGCCATCTCGGTGCCGCCCTCGTGATGCCGCAGCATCAACTGCAGGAAGAAGATGTCGAGCTCGGTGCCGCGCAGCGAACGCAACCGCTCCAGCTCCTCCTGCGACGCCATACCCGGCATGGCCTCCTCGGGACTGGCCCCCGGCTCGGCGCCGCCGTGCCCATGACCGCCGCCCTCGCTCATCCAGGCCATGTACTCGCCAGGGGGATTCAGCGGCCGGTCCCACAGGTTCAACCAGCCCTGCATCCAACCGATCTGCGCTCGCTGGTTGGTGTCGATGTCGAAGGCGAGCGTGAGGATGTCGTCCTGCGTTCCATTGGCCCGGTAGAGCGTCGCCATCTGCGTCGCCTGCCGGTGGTGCACCGACATGTCCTGAGCGAAGCCGACGTCTACCGAGTCCGCCGGGGGTGCGGCCCGATTCGCCGCCCCGGGCAATCCGATGAGCATCCCGGCCGCCGCACCGAGTAGCAGCAGGGTGAGCACGGCTGCCGAGGCGACCAGGATGCGCACCCAGTTGGGCCCGCCGGAGGACGAGGCCCGTTCGGGTTCGACGTCATCGCTCTCGCGGTCGGCCCGGTCGTCGGCGACGGGCTCGGCCGCGTCTGCGGCCGAGCCACGGCGTGCGGAGGCGTCCTCGATCTCGCCATCGGTCACGGTGTAAGCCGGTCCCTAGTCGTTGGTCTCGGTGCCGTCGGCAGGCTCGGACCCGTCCTCGCCGTCCGCAGGAGCGTCCTCCGAACCCTCGGGGTTCTCGGCGTCCTCGCCACCCTCGGCGCCGTCACCGCCTTCGGTGTCCGCATCGCCCTCGCCGCCATCGGCGGGTGCATCGGGGTCGACCGGGGCGTTCGGGTCGATCTGGCTCATGTCCTGGTCGCCCTCGCCGGTGAAGCCACCGAAGTCCTCGGGATTGCCGTTCATCGGCATCGCGTCCGGACCGGGCTCGCTCGGGTCGAACGGCGGCGGGTTGTCGACGTCGAACGCCTGCGGGTTGGCTTCGCAGGTCGCGCCGACCTCGGGGTAGGTGTAGGCGTTGAGCTGCAAGGCCATGATGAACTGGTCGATGCGCTCGTCCGAGGCATCGTCCAGCTTGAGCTGGTGGCCCCAGGCCTGCAGCGAGATCGGGCTGTCCAACCCGGGGTACGGCGACATCACCATCGCGGCCTGGTTCCGGACCCGGTCCTCGAGCAGTCCGAGCTGCTCGCCCTCGACCTGGTCGGGGTTGTAGGCGATCCACACCGCGCCGTGTTCGAGCGAGTGGATCAGGTTCTCGGTGCGCACGGCCTCGTCGTAGATCTCGCCGTTGCAACCCGCCCACACACCGTCATGCGGACCGCCGAACGGCGGCGACGACTCGTAGGCGACGCGCGTCGGCGCGACGACGTGCTGCTGCGCCTCGAATTCCTCGATGACGATGCCCTCGATAGCGGTCGAGGGGTCCTGGTTCTCCGCCGTCGGAGTGAAGGCCCTGATGTCTTCCGTCGCGTCGTAGCGCACGTACACATAACCGAAGACACCTGCCGCGAAGACGACGACGGCGGCGACTGCTGCCACGGTGCCCCACGGACGTTGTTTCTCGGTCACCATTGCCGCTCGGGCGTTTCGCAGTGCCTTGGCACTCTTTCCGCTGGCCATCCCTGCCGGACCTCGTCTTCCGTACCGCGCACATCCCTGACGTTGCCGGGCGCCAGTGTAGGGATGTCTTGTTGGAAGAGACTCAGCTAGATGGACCAATGGCGGCGCCGAGGCCTGACAGGCTGCGATGAGCAGCAGGCGTCATGGCGCCCATCCCAGATGATGAGAAGCGGATAAGGGCTTGCTGAGCAGCGAAGACTCGACTCTAGAATCCATCAGGTGAACGCCGACGAGCTGACGGAGCTGGTTCGGGTCGCCGCGTTGCGCGTGGCATCCGACCGGGGGCTCGACGCCTCGGCGCTGCCGACGACGGTTCGGCTGCGACGCGGTTCGGCAACCGACGGCGATTACACGACCACCCTGGCGTTGCAGGCGGCCCGGCCGTTGGGCGTCGAGGCGCAGGCATTGGCGGACTGGCTTGCCGAGGCCCTTGCGAGGTGCCCCGGAATCCGATCGGCGACGGCTGCGGGCCCCGGCTTCGTCAATCTCGTCGTCGAGCCACCCACGGGTCGTGACCTGCTGCACGACATCGTGGCGGGGGGCGCCGAATACGGGGTGACCGGCGTCGAGCTCGATCTGGCGCCGCATACCGACAACGTCGGCGTCCTGGCCCCGAGTGGAGCACCGGTGGAGGCCGCCGAACTCAGCGAGCTGATCGGACGGGAGGCCGCCCGCTATCTGAAGCTCCGGGCGCGGCCGAGGTCCTCGGTGCGGCTCGATGTCGAACGATGGCGGCGGCGCACCGAGGACAATCCACTCTTTCGAGTGCAGTACGCCCATGCCCGGCTGTCCGCGCTGGCCCGGGGTGCCGTCGCACTCGATGTCACCCTGCCGCCCCGGCGGCCCGTCGAACCACCTCGGTCGCACCCGGCCGACGCAGGTCCGGCCCGCTGCGCGGCCACCGAGACGAAGGCCGCCGACGCCGAACCGGCACCCGCCACCCCGGCGGCCGGTGGCCGGGAGGACACCGAACTCACCCGTAGGCTGGGCGAGTTCACCTCGGCCGTGGCCGATGCCGTACCCGCGCGCCCCGACCGGGTGGCGCGGTACCTGGAAGACCTGGCCGACGCTGTCCGGGAGCCCGTCGACGTCGGGCGCCTGCTACCCGGCGGAGACCAGCAGGCGACCGAGGATCACGGCGCCTGCCTGCTGCTCTGTGTGGCGAGCCAGCAGGTACTGAACAACGGTCTTGCCCTATTGCGCCTGAGCGCTCCGGAACGGATGTGATGATGCGAGCGCACCCCGCTGGTCCCCGGCACGCCGACGTGCTGCTCCCCACCAACACGGCGGGCCCCCGCCCCGAGGGGGTGAAACAGCTCGACGAGCTACACCCGCTGGTGTGGCCGCGCAACGCGGCACGACAACCGGACGGTGCGGTCTCCTTCGCCGGGGTCGACGTGCGGGATCTCGTCGCGCGCCACGGCACGCCCCTGTTCGTGATGGACGAGGCGGACTTCCGCTCGCGCTGTGCCGAGTTCGCCTCGGCCTTCGGCGACCCCACTCTGGTGCACTACGCGTCCAAGGCGTTCCTCTCGACGGCGATCGCCCGATGGGTCGCCGAGGAGGGACTCAGCCTCGACGTGTGCAGCGGCGGCGAGCTGGCCGTCGCCCTGCGCGCCGATTTCCCGCCGGAGCGCATCGCCCTGCACGGGAACAACAAGTCGGTGCCCGAGCTGGAGGCGGCCGTGGCGGCCGAGGTCGGCGTCGTGGTGGTCGACTCCTTCCACGAGATCGCCCGCTTGCAGGAGATCGCGGACCGGCTCGGGCGGGTCCAACCCGTGATGGTGCGGGTCACCGTCGGCGTCGAGGCCCACACTCACGAGTTCATCGCCACCGCGCACGAGGATCAGAAATTCGGGTTCTCCGTGGCCGCAGGTCATGCCGCCGAAGCGGTCCGTCGCATCCTCAAGAGCGACACCCTTCGCCTGGTCGGCCTGCACAGCCATATCGGTTCGCAGATCTTCGACGTCGCGGGCTTCGAGATCGCGGCCCACCGGGTCGTCGGCCTGCTCACCGCCCTGGTCGAGGAGCACGGCGTCGCCGCGTTGGCCTCCGTGGAGACCATCGACCTCGGCGGGGGCCTCGGCATCGCCTACACCGTCGACGACGATCCGCCGCCCATCGCCGAGGTCGCGCGCCAGTTGCGCGAGATCGTTGCGCGGGAGTGCGAACAGGCAGGCCTGCCTGTTCCCCGGATCGCGGTGGAGCCCGGCCGGGCCATCGTCGGTCCGGGCACCGTGACGGTGTACGAGGTCGGAACCATCAAGGACGTCGAGCTGGGGCACGAGACCCGGCGGCGCTACGTCAGCGTCGACGGCGGGATGAGCGACAACATCCGCACCGCGCTCTACGACGCGGTCTACGACTGCAGACTGGTCTCCCGCAGCGCCGAGGCGTCGGCGACGCTCTGCCGGGTGGTCGGCAAGCACTGCGAGTCAGGTGACGTGGTCGTGCGCGACTGCTGGCTGCCCGACGACCTGGCCCCGGGCGACCTGATCGCGCTGGGTGCCACCGGCGCCTACTGCTATGTGATGGCCAACGGGTACAACCGGGTGTTGCGCCCGCCGGTGGTGGCGGTCCTCGACGGCGTCGATCGGGTGTTGCTTCGCCGGGAGACCGAGGCCGATCTGCTCCGGTTGGAGGTGTCCTGAGGTGTCCGAGGTGCGGAACACACCGATCACCGTGGCCATGCTGGGGTGTGGAACCGTGGGCGGCCAGGTCGCGCGGTTGCTGCATGAGCAGGCCGACGACCTGACCGCCAGGATCGGCAGACCCATTCGGCTGACCGGTATCGCCGTACGCAGGCCGCATCGACATCCCGAGATCGACCCCGAGCTGCTCACCACGGACGCCGAGGCGCTCGTGGACAGCGGAGTCGACCTGATCGTCGAGGTGATCGGCGGGATCGAACCGGCCCGCAGCCTGTTGCTGCGCGCGTTGAAGTCGGGCACGTCGGTGGTCACCGCCAACAAGGCGCTGCTCGCCGAGCATGGTCCCGAGCTGCACGCGGCCGCCGACTCCTCCGGCGCGGACCTCTACTTCGAGGCGGCGGTGGCGGGTGCGATCCCGCTGCTGCGTCCGTTGCGGGAGTCGCTGGCAGGTGACCGGATCTCGCGGGTGATGGGCATCGTCAACGGCACCACGAACTACGTGCTCTCCGCGATGGACGCCTCCGGTTCGGGCTACGCCGAGACACTCGACGAGGCGGGCAGGCTGGGTTACGCCGAGGCGGACCCCACCGCCGACGTCGACGGCTTCGACGCCGCCGCCAAGGCCGCGATCCTGGCGTCCTCGGCCTTCCACACCAGGGTGCGTGCCGAGGATGTGCACCGGGAGGGCATCAGCGGGTTGAGCGCGGCCGATGTGGCCGCCGCGCAGTTGCTCGGCCGTACCGTGAAGCTCCTGGCGATCTGCGAGCGAGTGGTGGACCAGTCGGGCGCCGAGTCGGTCTCGGTCCGGGTGCACCCGGCGATGATCCCGCGCGCACACCCGCTGGCCTCGGTCGGCGGCGCGTTCAACGCGGTGTTCGTCGAGGCGGAGGCGGCGGGCCAACTCATGTTCTATGGGCAGGGCGCGGGCGGCGCGCAGACCGCCAGCGCCGTGCTCGGCGACGTGGTGGCGGTGGCGCGCAATCGGGTCGCAGGCGGCTACGGGCCGAGGGAGTCGGCCTATGCGCGACTTCCGGTGCGCCCGATGGGAGAGACCCCGACGAGGTACCACGTCAGCCTGGACGTCGCGGACCGGACCGGTGTGCTCTCCCAGGTCGCCTTGGTCTTCGCCGAGCACGATGTGAGCATCGCCATCGTGCGGCAGGAGGGTCGCAGCGACGAGGCCAGCCTGGTGCTGGTCACCCACACCGCCAGCGATGCGGCGCTGCGGTCGACAGTGGACAAACTCGCGGGACTTCCCGCGGTGCGCGAGGTGGTCAGCGTCATGCGAGTAGAGGGTGAGGAAGCGTGAGCGGCAATGCGTCGGTGGTCGACTCAGCCGTCGACCGGGCACGTCCGGCGGGCGTCGGTGGCTCGGCACGGTCGAACTGGCCGGGGGTGATCGCCGCCTATCGGGATCGCATCGCCATTCCGACCGACGCGCGGATCGTCACCCTGCACGAGGGCGGCACCCCACTGCTGCCCGCGCCGTACCTGAGCGATCGTTCGGGCGCGGCGGTGTATCTCAAGGTCGAGGGCTCCAATCCGACCGGATCCTTCAAGGACCGGGGTATGACGGCGGCGATGACCCACGCGCTGGCCGAGGGCAGCAAGGCGGTGATCTGCGCCTCCACCGGCAACACCTCGGCCTCGGCGGCGGCGTACTCGGCCCGGGCGGGGATGACCTGCGCGGTCCTGGTCCCGAGCGGGAAGATCGCGCTGGGCAAGATGGCCCAGGCCGTCGCCTATGGCGCCCGCATCCTGCAGGTGGACGGCAATTTCGACGACTGCCTGGAACTCGCCCGCAAGACCTCGGCCGAACATCCGATCACCCTGGTCAACTCGGTGAATCCGGTGCGTATCGAAGGGCAGAAGACCGCGGCGTTCGAGGTGTGCGACGAACTCGGTCGCGCACCGGATCTGCATTTCCTCCCGGTCGGTAATGCGGGAAACATCACCGCCTATTGGCGGGGTTACGCGGAATACGCCGCCGACGGCGTCGTCGACTCGACACCCCGGATGTTCGGATTCCAGGCTGCGGGCGCAGCTCCGCTGGTGCATGGCAGGCCGGTGGCCGAACCCGAGACCATCGCCACCGCCATCCGGGTGGGCAGCCCGGCTTCCTGGGCGGGTGCGGTGGCCGCCAAGGACGCCTCGAACGGGCTTTTCGGCGCCGTGACCGACGAGGAGATCCTGGCGGCGTATCGGCTGCTCGCCCAGCGCGAGGGCGTGTTCGTGGAGCCTGCGTCGGCCGCGGGCGTCGCAGGCCTGCTCAAGAGTGTCGAGGAGGGTCGGGTGCCTCCGGGCTCGGTGGTGGTCTGCACCGTGACCGGCCATGGGCTGAAGGACCCGGACACCGCGCTGAGCACCTCGGTCCGGGTCGAGCCGTTGCCGGTCGACCCGGCGGCGGTGGCGAGGGCACTGGAGCTGGTGTGACGCGGTTGCGGATCACGGTGCCCGCCTCCACGGCCAACCTGGGCTCCGGGTTCGACGCCCTAGGGCTCGCCCTCGGTTGGCACGATGTGGTGACGGTGGAGACGGCTCCGGCCGGACTGCTGATCGAGATCGAGGGCGCCGGGGCCGGTGTGGTGCCCCTGGACGAGCGACATCTGCTGTTCCGGGCGGTGCAAGCGGCCGTATCGGACGCGGGCGAATCGATGCCGGGGCTGATCATCCGCTGCGCCAACACCATCCCGCACTCACGGGGCCTCGGCTCCTCGGCTGCGGCCGTGGTGGCGGGAATCGCGGCGGGATTCGCCCTGGTCGGACGGGCGTTGGACGAGCGAGCACTGGATCTTGCCGCACGCTTCGAAGGCCACGCCGACAATGCCGCCGCCAGCCTGCTCGGCGGCTTGGTGATCGCCTGGCGCGACGGCGCTGAGGGACCGTTCCGGGCATTGCGGCTCGAACCGCACGCCGCGCTGCGACCGGTGGTACTGGTGCCGGCTACCGAGTCCGCGACCGCCGTGACCAGGGGCTTGCTGCCGGAGCGGGTTCCGCTGGCCGACGCCTCCTTCGCGCTGGGCCGGTCCTCCCTCGCGGTGGCGGCGCTGACCGGCCATCCGGAGTTGCTGCTCGCCGCCACCGAGGACCGGCTGCATCAGCGGCATCGGGCGGCGGCCTGGCCGGACACGATGGCATTGGTGACGGCGCTGCGTGCGGCGGGCGTGCCCGCTGCGGTCTCCGGGGCGGGCCCAACGGTCTTCGCCCTGCCTGCGGACGGCGTATTGCCCGAGGACGTCGATCTCGCGGGCTTCTCGGCCTATTCGGTACCCGTCGACACCACAGGAGTACGAATATCGATCGAATAATGGGTGAAGGGGGCGGCATACTGGGGGCGAGCTCGTGGGCGTAGGCTTGCGCTCACTACGGGGGGACACACTGGCAGGTCCGTTGTTGCATGTGGTTGGTCAGCGGTCTACCCTCGGAGGAGATCAGTCACCGGGCGCAGGGGCGCCGGTGCAGTGCCCGAAGCGTCGGTATTCGGGCCGCATCTCTCACCTAACGCTGGTCTCTTCACTCTCCATATGAGGTCAACGCTGGTGAGTACCCGAACGCCCTGGTGGCAGAGGGAGCCCGCGAAAGCGGTCCCGTCGTCCTCGTGGATACGGGGTGTCAGCGTCAGGAATCGCCGGTAGCGAGCGAGCAGGGTGCGCGTAGGTACGGAACCTCCAGGACAGGTCGCTGTCAGGAATCTTCGCCTTCGCCCACACTGTCGCCCTGCATCCGCAGTGCGACAGGTCCGCTGGCCCGCGTAGAGAGGCGCGGACCGGTCAGGAAGGACATTTGTGAGCAACACCGAATTGTTGAGCGGCGAGGCGGCCACCGCCGGATCAGCCGCGGGCCAGACAGAGACGGGTGAGCCGAGTTCACGCCAGGACGCCGCAGGTCAGGGGGATGTCGTGACGCAGTCGAATGGCGCGCCTGCCCGTCGCCGAGGTGGTCTCTCCGGGATGGTGCTTGCCGAGCTTCGACAGCTCGCAGGCGAACTCGGGATTTCCGACACCACGGGAATGCGTAAGGGAGATCTGATCGCTGCCATCCGTGAGCGTCAGGGCGGTTCGTCCCGCCGAGGCGCTGCGGCTCAGCAGCAGGAGGCTCCGGCGCAGCTCGCCGTGGAGATCCCGGAGAAGGCGGCCGCCCCGAAGACCGAGGCTCCGCAGCAGCCGAGCAAGAGCGAGGACGCTGCCGCAGGCTCCGGCGGTTCTGGACAGGCCAGCGGTGATGGCGAGGAGGAGGGCGGCCGTCGCGGGCGCCGTCGTCGTTCCTCCAGCCGCTCAACGGGCAACTCCGAGCAGTCCGACGGCCGCGGTGAGCGCGCCTCGGGCGAGGAGCGTGCCGAGCGCAACGGCCGCGATGACCGCAACGCCGAGCGCGGCGACCGTCAGGAGCGCGGCGAGGGCCGCGGCCGTGGCGAGGGCCGGGAGCGCGGCGAAGGTCGTGACCGTGGCGAGCGTGGCGAGGGCCGTGACCGAGGTGAGCGCGGCGACCGTCAGGACCGCGGCGATCGTCAGGAACGGGGCGAGCCCAGGGATTCGCGGGACAACCGCAACGACGACGACGATGACGAGGCAGGCGGCGGCAGGCGCCGGGGCAGGCGTTTCCGGGACCGCAGGCGCGGCCGGACCCGCACCGACGGCGGCGGAAGCAGCGGCGGCGGCAGCGGCGCAGGCGAGCCGGAGGTTCGCGAGGACGACGTGCTGCTCCCGGTTGCGGGCATCCTGGACGTGCTGGAGAACTACGCGTTCGTCCGCACCTCGGGTTACCTCGCCGGTTCCAACGACGTCTACGTGTCGCTCTCGTTGGTTCGCAAGTACGGCCTGCGCCGTGGTGACGCCATCACCGGCGCCGTCCGGCAGCCGAGGGACAACGAGCAGCAGCGGCAGAAGTTCAACCCGATGGTCCGGGTGGACACGATCAACGGCCTGGAACCCGACGCGGTTCGCAACCGGCCCGAGTTCACCAAGATGACCCCGCTGTACCCGAATGAGCGGCTGCGTCTCGAAACCGAGCCGCACGTCCTGACTACTCGGGTCATCGACCTGGTGATGCCGGTCGGCAAGGGGCAGCGCGCCTTGATCGTCTCGCCGCCGAAGGCCGGTAAGACGATGGTCCTGCAGGCCATCGCCAACGCCATCACCACGAACAACCCCGAGTGCCACCTGATGGTCGTGCTTGTCGACGAGCGACCTGAAGAGGTCACCGACATGCAGCGTTCCGTCAAGGGCGAGGTCATCGCGGCGACCTTCGACCGGCCGCCTGCGGACCAGACCACGGTCGCCGAGCTGGCCATAGAGCGCGCCAAGCGACTGGTGGAGCTGGGCTTCGACGTCGTCGTGCTGCTCGACTCGATCACCCGCCTCGGCCGGGCCTACAACCTGGCGGCGCCCGCCTCTGGTCGGATCCTCTCCGGTGGTGTGGACTCCACGGCGCTGTACCCGCCGAAGCGGTTCCTCGGAGCGGCGCGCAACATCGAGAACGGTGGCTCGCTGACCATCTTCGCCACCGCGCTCATGGAGACGGGCTCGACCGGCGACACGGTGATCTTCGAGGAGTTCAAGGGCACCGGCAACGCCGAGCTCAAGCTCGACCGCAAGCTCGCCGACAAGCGGACCTTCCCCGCCGTGGCCGTGGACGCGTCGAGCACCCGTAAGGAAGAGCTGCTGCTCTCGCCGGACGAGCTGGCCGTGACGCACAAGCTGCGTCGCGTTCTGGCCGCACTGGACGACCAGCAGGCACTCGACCTGGTGCTCACGCAGCTGCGCAAGACGCGCACCAACATCGAGTTCCTGATGCAGGTGGCGAAGAACACGCCGGGCAACGGCGATCAGTGATCGTCGGCTAATGCCGAGTTGAGAGGGGTCCGGTCGATCGACCGGACCCCTCCTTCATTGATCAGCGGCAACCGACTCGGAAGGCGCCCCAGCAGCTGATTCCCACCAGGCCAAGGGCCAGCGCCACGGGTACCGGGAGTTCGATGCTGTCGATGAGCAGGGCCGGAACCAAGAGCAACGCGATGTATCCCCAACCTGCCCAGCGCAGCGCACGGATGCCGTGCCAGTTGACATCGACGCTGGTCACCATGGCGATCGCGGAGGCGGAGCCGAAGAGGATCGGGCCCGACAGGGATACCTCGGCCCCGACGATGCCGCAGATCGCCCCGGCGACTCCGGCCACCGTCGCCAGAAACAACGGTGGCAGCAGCAACCAGGACCGCACGGTCACCAGATCGGCCACGCGACACAACACCCGACCAGAATGCTCGGTGGGGCCGACAGTCATCCGCTCGGGTGGTCGAATTCTCGCCGGACGGTCGGCTTCACGCGGTGGGCGGCGGGCGTGCGCGCCTGCTCGGCGCCGGTGTGGAACAACGCGGGAACCGATGGCGTTGCAGGATCTGCCAGGGCATCTGGCAGACTGACCAGTCGAGTCCGGCTCCGGTTCACCCCTGGTCGACAAGGCTGCGTGCGCAGTGCCGCAGCGGGGACCCGGCGGCCACGATGAAGGGACAAGACGTGAAGAGCGGCATCCACCCCGAGTACACCGACACCCAGGTCAACTGTGGTTGTGGGTACAGCTTCACCACTCGTAGCAGCAGCAGCAACAAGTCGATCACCGTCGAGGTTTGCTCCAACTGCCACCCGTTCTACACGGGCAAGCAGAAGATCCTGGACACCGGCGGTCGAGTCGCACGATTCGAGGCGCGTTACGGAAAGCGCAACAAGTAGCCGCTCCTTCGGCGCCCGTACCCGCTTGAGTGATCAGCGGGGGCGGGCGCCGTTGTCGTGTTGTGCGCTCGTCACTCGTCACGAAGGGATCGGTGGATGGACACCTCGGCGCTGGAGGCTCTGACCTTCGAGTTCGGCGACCTGGAGGAACGGCTTGCCGATCCCGCCGTGCATTCCGACCAGGCGTTGTTGCGCAAACTGAGCAGACGCCACGCCGAGTTGGCCCCGGTGATCCGCACCGCCCGCGAGTTGGACCAGGTCGAGGCCGACCTGGCTGCGGCCCGTGAGCTGGCCGAGGAGGACCCCGGTTTCGCCGACGAGGTCGAGGAGCTGGCCGCGCGCATTCCGGTGCTGGGCGAGCGGCTCACCGAGTTGTTGCTGCCCCGCGACCCGCACGATGCCTCGGACATCGTCCTGGAGGTCAAGGCAGGGGAGGGCGGCGAGGAATCGGCGCTGTTCGCGGCGGATCTGCTGCGGATGTATCAGCGCTACGCCGAGCGGCAGGGTTGGCGTACCGAGGTCTTGGACGCGAACACCTCCGACCTCGGTGGCTACAAGGACGTCACCGTCGCGGTCAAGGGTCGGGGCAACGGCCCGGACGGCGTGTGGGCGCGGATGAAGTTCGAGGGCGGCGTGCACCGGGTTCAGCGGGTGCCCGTCACGGAGTCGCAGGGTCGGATCCACACCTCGGCGGCTGGTGTGCTGGTGTACCCGGAGGTCGAGGACGTCGAGATCGACATCGAGGACAAGGACCTGCGGATCGACGTCTTCCGGGCCTCCGGCCACGGCGGACAGAGTGTCAACACCACGGACTCCGCCGTGCGGATCACCCACCTTCCGACGGGCTTGGTCGCCTCGTGTCAGAACGAGCGCAGCCAGCTGCAGAACAAGGCAAGGGCGATGATGGTGCTTCGGGCCCGATTGCTCGCCTTGGCGGAGGAGGAGGCCGCTGCGGCGGCCTCGGCGGCCCGGCGAAGCCAGGTCCGGACGGTCGACCGGTCGGAGCGGGTGCGTACCTACAACTTCCCGGAGAACCGCATCTCCGATCACCGGGTGGGCTTCAAGGCCCACAACCTGGATCAGGTGTTGGCCGGTGAGTTGGACCCCGTGCTGGACGCGCTCGGCAACGCCGATCGGCGCGAGCGGATGGAGGCGGCGGGCCAGGCACGGTGACCGTCTCGGCCGCGCTGCGCAGCGCGCCCGCGCCCTTCCTCGAGACCGAGTGCGGCGATGGTGTCGACCTGCCCGGTGGGCGCTTGTGCTCGGTATCCGGCGTCGGCATGGCAAGCTGACCGGTTGTGAGCAAACAGCCGTTGCGGATGGTGTTGGTGGAGGCCGAGCGGATCCTGCGGGCGGCCGGGGTCGCGAGTCCGAGGACCGATGTGGAGCTGCTGGCCGCGCACGTCCTCGATGTGTCTCGGGGCAGGTTGGCCCTGGTCACGGTGGTCGAGCAGGACATGGTCTCCGAGCTCAACCGGCTCGTCCTGCAACGTGCCGAACGCACTCCGCTGCAACATCTGCTCGGCTGGTCGGCCATGGGCGCCATCACCGTGGGTGTCGGTCCCGGCGTGTTCATTCCCCGCCCGGAGACCGAGCTGCTGCTCGAATGGGGGATGAAGCTGCTCGTGGGCGTCGAAGCACCGGTCGTCGTGGATCTGTGCACCGGTTCCGGGGCATTGGCGCTGGGGATGGCCAATGCCCGGCCCGACGCCGTCGTGCACGCCGTGGAACGCGATCCGCGCGCGTTGGCCTGGGCTCGGAGGAACGCCGATGCGCGCGCGGCCGAGGGCGACACTCCGATCCGCCTGCACTCCGGGGACGTCACCGACCGGGCGACCTTGGCGGATCTGGACGGCACCGTCGACCTGGTGTTGTGCAATCCGCCGTATGTGCCGGTGGACACCGAGGTCGACCGGGAGGTCGCCGAGCACGATCCCTTCGACGCGGTGTTCGGCGGTGCGGATGGTCTCGACGTGATCCGTCCGGTGGTGTCCACCGCAGCCCGGCTGCTCCGGGCCGGTGGGGGAGTCGCGATCGAGCACGACGACACGCACGGCGAGTCGGTGCCTGCGTTGCTCGGTGCCCGCCGGGTGCTCACCGAGGTGACCGGCCATCTGGACCTCGCGGGGCGTCCGCGTTTCGCCACGGCGCGGCGTACCGGCACGCGCTGAGGCGCACCCCACACCGCCGGAGGTCGCGACGGACTCGGCGATCGAGGGGGAGACCTCCCGTCGGGTGTGCGGGCGGCCCCCTCTGCCGGGGCGCGGTCGCCGCAGTGCCAGGATCGTCGGGTGAGCATGAGCTACGACTGCAACAGCTCGGAGACCCGGCAGGCTGGATTGTCCGCTGCTGCCGACGCGGTGCGTGCGGGCCAGCTGGTGGTGCTGCCGACGGACACGCTGTACGGCATCGGCTGTGACGCCTTCGACGCGGATGCCGTGCGATCGCTGCTTGCCGCCAAGGGCCGCGGACCGGACATGCCCGTTCCCGTGTTGGTCGGCTCGTGGTCGACCATCGACGGACTGGTGCTGTCGGTGCCGCGTACGGCACGGACCCTGATCGAGGCCTTCTGGCCCGGCGGTCTGTCGTTGGTGCTTCCGCATGCCCCGTCTCTGGCGTGGGATCTCGGTCGCACCCGGGGCACGGTCATGCTGCGGATGCCGCTGCACCCGGTCGCGCTCGAACTGCTGCGCGAGGTCGGTCCGATGGCGGTATCCAGCGCTAATCGCTCCGGAAGGCCCCCGGCGACCACCGCCGATGCGGCTCGTGATCAACTCGGGGACGACGTTCGCGTCTATCTCGATGGCGGTGTGGCCGAGCAGGCGGTGGCCTCCACCATCGTCGACCTCACCGGCGGTACGCCGAGGGTGTTGCGCGAGGGAGCCGTGCCTGCGGCCGAGGTGTCGGAGGCGCTCGGCGTGGACGTCATCGTGGATTGATCTTGAACGGCCGGTTTTCCCAGGGCCGGCCGCTGTCGAGTAGGTTGTCCTGCATTCGCACGTCGTTGAGCCAGGGGCGAGGAGCAAGCACAGTGAGCACGCCGTTCTGGGGCCCGGACTTCGGTGCCCTCCAGTCCACAGACCCAGAGATCGCAGACGTCGTCCTGGGTGAGTTGAGCAGGCTGCGCGGCGGGCTCCAGCTCATCGCCAGCGAGAACCTGACCAGTCCCGCGGTGTTGGCCGCGGTCGGGTCGACCCTGTCGAACAAGTACGCCGAGGGATACCCGGGTCGCCGGTACTACGGCGGCTGCGCGGAGGTCGACAAGGCCGAGCTGATCGGTATCGAGCGTGCCAAGGCGCTGTTCGGCGCGGAGCACGTCAACATGCAGCCGCACTCCGGCGCGAGCGCGAACATCGCCGCCTACGCCGCGTTCGCCAAGCCCGGCGACACGATCCTGGCGATGGACCTCAAGCAGGGTGGCCACCTGACCCACGGGTCTCGGGTGAACTTCTCCGGCAAGTGGTTCAACGCGATCTCCTACAGCGTCCGCAAGGACACCGAGCTGATCGACTACGACCAGGTCCGCGATCTCGCGAGGGAGCACCGGCCAAAGATCATCATCGCTGGCGCGACCGCGTACGCACGTCTGATCGACTTCGCCGCCTTCCGGGAGATCGCCGATGAGGTCGGCGCCATCCTGATGGTCGACGCCGCGCACTTCATCGGGCTGGTCGCGGGTAAGGCGATCCCCTCGCCGGTGCCCTACGCCGACGTCGTCACCTTCAGCACACACAAGGTCCTGCGTGGCCCGCGCGGCGGCATGATCCTCAGCAAGGCGGAGCACGCCAAGGCCATCGACAAGGCCATCTTCCCGTTCAACCAGGGCGGCCCCCTGATGCACTCGGTCGCGGGCAAGGCGGTGGCGCTGAAGGAGGCGTCCACGCCGGAGTTCGAGACCTACGCGGCGCAGGTCGTCACCAACGCCGCCGCGCTGGCCGAGTCGCTGGAGGCCGAGGGCATGCGGGCCGTCTCGGGTGGCACCGACACCCACCTCGCGCTGATCGACCTCCGAGGGCTCGGAGTGACCGGTGCGCAGGCCGAGGAGCGGGCCGACCTGGCGAAGATCACCTTGAACAAGAACGCGATCCCATACGACCCCGAGAAGCCGATGACGGCCTCGGGCATCCGGGTCGGTTCGCCCTCGGTCACGACGCAGGGAATGATCGAGTCGGACATGGCTCGCATCGGTACCTTGATCGCCCGCGCGGTGCGTGCCGAGCCGGGCACCACGGCAGGCGACGCCGAGCTGGCCGAGGTCGCCTCGGCCGTCGAGACCCTCGTCGCCGCACACCCCGCCTACCCGCGCCCAGCCTGATCTGACAAGGAAGTTCCGTGGGCGTTCCGTCCGCTTTCGTCCCAGTGGGACTACCTGTTCGGGAATACCTGCTGGTCTGCCTGACGGCGGCTGCGGTGACGTTCCTGATCACCGGTGTGATCCGGTTGTTCGCCATCAAGGTCGGCGCGGTCGCCCATCCTCGGCAGCGAGACGTACACGTCAAGCCGATGCCGAGGATGGGTGGTATCGCCATCTTCATCGGGGTGCTCGCCGGGATGCTGCTGGCATTCCGGCTCCCGGTGCTGAGTCGGGCCTTCGAGTACTCCAACGACATCATCGCCGTGATCGTCGCGGGTGCGGTGATTGTGATGATCGGCGGTCTCGACGACCGTTTCGAGCTCGATTCGCTGACGAAACTCGCCGGTCAGGTCACGGCGGCCGGAATTCTCGTGCTCTACGGGGTCCAGTGGTTCTTCTTCTGGGTGCCGTGGGGCGGCGTCGACGGCGGCGTCGGTTCGCTGCTCTCGCTCAGCGACAATCAGGGCGGCGTCCTGACGGTCCTGCTCGCGGTGGCGATGATCAACGCGATGAACTTCGTCGACGGTCTCGACGGCTTGGCGGCGGGCATCGGTCTGATCTCCGCGCTGGCGATCTGGGCGTTCTCGATGACGCTGCTCGAAGACGTCGTCGCGTATCCGCCCGCCTTGATCGCCGCGACCCTCGCGGGCGGCTGTCTGGGCTTCCTGCCCTACAACTTCCAACCCGCGAAGCTCTTCATGGGCGACTCCGGTTCGATGTTGATCGGCTTGATGCTGGTCGCGGCGAGCACCACGGCCTCCGGTCGGATCGACTACTCGCGCTACGGCGGCTCCGACGCCCTGGCCCTGTTGTCACCGCTGGTCGTCGTGGCGGCGGTGCTCTTCCTGCCGATGCTGGACCTCATCATGGCCGTCATCCGGCGAACCCGACGTGGTCAGAGCCCGTTCAGCGCCGACAAGATGCACCTGCACCACCGGTTGTTGGAGATCGGTCATTCGCAACGTCGCGCGGTCCTGCTCATCTACTTGTGGGCCGGTGTGCTGGCCTTCGGCGCGGTGGCGCTCACGCTGTTCGAACCGGTCGTGGTCGGTTGGGGCATGGGTATCGCCCTGATCGTCGTGGTGGTCACCTCCGCCATTCCCCGGTTACGTGCCAAGCGTCGTAAGCAGGAGTCGGCAGGCTGAGTCCGCCGCTGCGAATGTTCACCGAGAGTTAGCCCGCCGTACGGCTTCGGCTCGGACGGGCCGACCGGCGTTCTCCCGGGCGCGCGGCCGGATCAGGCCAGAACCCGAAGTCGATCCCGATTCCCCCGATGGATCCACCGGACTGCTCCGATGGGTGGTGGTGAGCCCATCCGAGGGCCGGGTGGTCGGGCACCGAGGGCGTATTGGGCACAATGGGCGAATGACCCCACGAACGAGGAGCTGCTGGTGACCGCTGTCTCGCCCACGGACGCGCTGCGTTCTGCACTGCGGCAGGCGTCGGTGGCCGCCTTGATCCTGGCACTGCCCGCCATCGGAGCGGGGTGGCTGGGCGCTGGGATGCCCGGTGTGTGGGGCGCGGTCCTCGGCGTGGCCATCGCTGCGGGTTTCCTGCTGGTGACCCTGGTGGCGACGATCGCGACCGCGAAGGCCCCGCCCACCGCGATGGCCGCAGCGGTGCTCGGGTCGTGGTTGGCCAAGATGGTGGTGCTGTTCGCGGTGCTGTTCATCATCCGTGACCAGGACTTCTACTCGCGCATCGTTCTCTTCGCGGTGCTGGTGGTGACGGTCGTCGGGATCATGGTCGTGCAGACCAGGGCGTTGCTCACGGCGAAAACCCTCTATGTGGATCCGACTCCAAAGAGTGCTCAAACCGGCACGGAAAGTGATGAAACGGACGTGACGGCCGTCTCCCGATCGGGTGAGGCAACCCCCTGACCACGGCGGTTCCGGCACCCTGATGACCCTGGTGTTCGAGTGCCTTCCAGGGAATTGGTAGTGTTCGCCGCAGGATGAGATCGAACGGACATTCTCCCCAAAAGGGTGAGAGGACCTGTTCGGTCTGTCACCTACGTCCGTATCGCAGCAGCGATGTCCGGACCACGCAGGCCCATCAGGGACACGCTCGCAGTCGACACAACGTGCCTGTGCTCGAGCATGGCCACGGTGTGCCGCATCGTCTACGTCCGTTTCGGCCGGGCTGGATCGACAGCCGGCTCCGACCAGGGAGACCACACTGAACGCGCAAGTGTTGGCCGCCACGCTGGCCGCAGGCGGAGCGCCCGAGTTCCACGCGCCGGGCCTGGAGGAGTTCTACCCCGCTGCGGTCCTGTTCGAAGGCACCATCTTCGAGATCAACCGCATCATGCTGATCCGCCTGCTCGTGGTGCTGGCGCTGTCGGTGTTCTTCATCTTCGCGTTGCGTCGCACCAAGTTGGTGCCGCGCGGGATCCAGAATTTCGCTGAGTGGTGCCTGGACTTCGTCCGGCTGCAGATCGCTGAGGAGATTCTCGGCAAGGTTCAGGGTCGCCGGTTCCTGCCGGTGTTGATGATCCTGTTCTTCGGCATCTTCGGGATGAACATCACCGGAGTCATCCCGTTCCTCAACATCGGCGCCAGCAGCCTCATCGGCTTCCCGCTGGTGATGGCTCTCTTCGTCTGGGTCGTCTTCATCACCGCGGGTATCAAGGCCCAGGGCGGCGGGGCGTTCCTGAAGAACACCATCATGCCGCCGGGAGTTCCCGGCTGGATGGCACCGATCATCGTTCCGATCGAGTTCGCCTCGGCCTTCGTGGTCCGACCGTTCTCGCTCACGGTGCGACTTCTGGCGAACATGCTCGCCGGACACATCATCCTGGTGTTGTTCTTCTCAGCCACCCATTTTTTGTTCTTCGAGGCGGGCTCCGCCTTGTTCGCGCCTGCGGGCCTGCTCACCCTGACCATGGGTTTCGCGTTCACGCTGTTCGAGATCATGGTCGCCGTTCTGCAGGCCTACATCTTCACTCTGCTCGCCGCGGTCTACATCGATCTCTCGCAGCACGCCGAGCACTAAGAGCGGGCAGCGTCGCAAGCGGAGTCAGGAACGACCTCTCGACAGAACTGTCGAGGGGCCAAAGGAAAGGGAAGACAGGAAAGTGGACATCCTCGCGCAGTCGGTCGACATCCTCGCCCAGACGACCGAAGGTTCGGCAGGCATCACCGGTAACATCGCGACCATCGGCTACGGCCTCGCCACCCTGGGCCCGGCCCTGGGTATCGGCATCCTGGTCGGCAAGACCGTGGAGAGCATGGCTCGCCAGCCCGAGATCGCCGGCCAGCTTCGTACCACCATGATCCTCGGTATCGCCTTCGTCGAGCTCCTCGGCCTGCTCGGCCTGGTCGCGGGCATCCTCTTCGGCGGCCTCGGCTGAGCTGACCCTCGACGAGTTAGGTGACCAACGTGGCTATTGACGCAGTGCTGGCGGAGGAGGCGGGCCAGAACCCGCTTCTGCCTGCCTCGTACGACATCATCTGGTCCCTGGTCTGCTTCATCGCCATCGCGTTCCTCTTCTGGAAGTTCGTCATGCCGCGCTTCAGCGCGCTGCTCGACGAGCGCGCCGAGAAGATCGAGGGTGGCATCGCCAAGGCGGAGGCCGCGCAGGCCGAGGCCGCGCAGATGCTGGAGCAGTACAAGGCCCAGCTCGCCGACGCACGTTCGGAGGCGGCCCGGATCCGGGACGACGCTCGGGCCGAGGGCGAGCAGATCGTCGAGGACATGCGGCAGCGTGCTCAGGAGGAGTCCGCCCGCATCCTCGCGCAGGGTCAGGTTCAGCTCGACGCACAGCGGGCGCAGATCGTCACGGAGCTCCGGGGCGACCTGGGGCGCATCGCGGTCGACCTGGCCGGACGAGTGGTCGGCGAGTCCTTGGAGGACGAGGCCCGGCAGCGGGGGACCGTGGACCGGTTCCTCGACGAGCTGGACTCCGTGTCGGCTCCGGCCAAGTCGTGAACGAATGCCGTGAGCAGCGCACGGGACAGCCAGAGATGAGGACGGTGAGATTGCGGTGACCACACTCAACGCCGCGAGTCGAGACGCCTTCGCCGAAGCAGAGCGACGGCTGCTCGCCGAACTCGACGGCGCGACCGCGGAGACAGCGGCCGGGCTGGGCGAAGACCTGAGTGCGGTGGCGCGGCTACTCGGCCGCGAAAGCGGGTTGCGGCGGGCGATCGCGGATGCGTCCGCCGAAGCCGCCACCCGCGAGGGCCTCATCAGGGCGGTGCTCGGCGAGAAGGTCGGCGAGCGGGCGTTCGTGGTGCTGGCCGCAGTGGTCACCGCTCGCTGGTCCAGCCCGCGTGAGCTGGTCCACGGCATCGTGCTGCTCGGCCGGACCGCGTTGCTGATCGGTGCCGAGAAGGACACGCGGCTCGACGCGGTGGAGGACGAGCTGTTCCGGCTCGGTCGCATCGTGGCGAACCAGCCGGATCTCGAACGGCTGCTTGCCGATCCAGCGGGCAATGTCGGCGGTAAGACCACGCTGGTGCGTGGCCTGCTGTCCGACAAGGTCGAGCCGGTGACCCTGTCGCTGGTGGAGGACCTACTGCACCGCTGGCGCGGTGGCGACGTGGTCGCGGAGATCGACGAGCTCGCCGGCGCGGCTGCCGCCCGGCGAGAGCGTTCGGTTGCCTACGTCCGGACTGCGATTGCTCTCACCGAGGCACAGCAGACCAGGCTGATCGCGACGCTGAGCCGAATCTATGCACGTCAGGTGGCTTTGCACCTGGAGGTGGACCCAACGGTGCGCGGTGGACTGTTGATCCGAATCGGCGACGAGGTAATCGACGGCACCGCCACAGGGCGGCTGGCCGCGCTCGGTCGTCGGCTCGCGGGCTGACCACTACGCCTCGATCACGACACACCGCAAACCCGACAATGCGTGAGAACGAAGCGAGAGCAGGAACGACATGGCGGAGCTGACGATCTCGTCGGACGAGATCCGCAGTGCGATCGATAAGTACGTCTCCAGCTACTCCCCGGAGGTCAACCGGGAAGAGGTCGGCGTCGTCGTCGACACCGGCGATGGCATCGCCCATGTCGAGGGCCTGCCCTCGGCGATGACCAACGAGCTGCTGGAGTTCCCCGGTGGGGTGCTCGGTGTCGCGCTGAACCTGGAGGCCAGGGAGATCGGCGCGGTCATCCTCGGTGACTCCAACACCATCGAGGAAGGCCAGGAGGTCAAGCGGACCGGACAGGTGCTGTCCGTGCCCGTGGGCGACAACTTCCTCGGCCGGGTCATCGACCCGCTGGGTAAGCCCATCGACGGACTCGGCGAGATCGTCGCCGAGACCAACCGTCCGCTGGAACTCCAGGCGGCCTCGGTCGTGCAGCGGCAGCCGGTGGGCGAGCCGATGCAGACCGGCATCAAGACCATCGACGCGATCACGCCGATCGGTCGTGGGCAGCGACAGCTGATCATCGGCGACCGTAAGACCGGTAAGACCACGGTCTGCGTCGACACGATCATCAACCAGAAGGCCAACTGGGCCACCGGCGACCCGAAGCAGCAGGTTCGCTGCATCTACGTCGCGATCGGGCAGAAGGGCTCCACCATCGCGGGTGTCAAGACCGCGCTGGAGGAGGCAGGTGCGCTGGAGTACACCACCATCGTCGCCGCCCCCGCCTCGGACTCGCCCGGCTTCAAGTGGATCGCGCCGTACGTCGGTTCGGCCCTCGGCCAGCACTGGATGTACCAGGGCAAGCACGTCCTGATCGTGTTCGACGACCTGACCAAGCAGGCGGAGGCGTACCGCGCCATCTCGCTGTTGCTGCGTCGTCCGCCGGGCCGTGAGGCCTACCCCGGTGACGTCTTCTACTTGCATTCGCGGTTGCTGGAGCGCTGCGCGAAGCTCTCCGACGACCTGGGCGCGGGTTCGATGACGGGCTTGCCGATCATCGAGACCAAGGCGAACGACGTGTCGGCTTACATCCCGACCAACGTCATCTCCATCACCGACGGTCAGTGCTTCTTGGAGTCGGACCTCTTCAACGCCGGTCAGCGCCCCGCCATCAACCCGGGTACCTCGGTCTCCCGAGTCGGTGGCGCCGCCCAGACCAAGGCGATCCGTAAGGTCGTCGGCACCCTGCGGCTCGACCTCTCGCAGTACCGCGAGCTGGAGGCGTTCTCCGCCTTCGCCTCGGACCTCGACGCGGCCTCCAAGGCGCAGCTCGACCGTGGTGCGCGACTGATGGAGCTGCTTCGCCAGGACGCCTACTCTCCGGTCGGAGTGGCCGAGCAGGTTGCTTCGGTCTACGCCGGAACGAAGGGGCACCTCGACTCGGTGCCGCTGTCCGACATCCGCCGTTTCGAGTCCGAGATGCACGACTACCTGCGTCGCAAGCACGAGGGCATCCTCAACGAGATCGTCGAGACCAAGCAGCTCTCCTCGGACAACGAGGAGCGGCTCGTCGAGGCGATCACCTCGTTCAAGGAGCAGTTCACCGCCTCCGACGGTTCCTCGGTCGTGGTGAACGAGGCCGAGGCCGAGGCGATGGACGCGGAGAAGGTCGGCCAGGAATCGGTGAAGGTCCACCGGCCCGCCCCGGCGAAGAAGTGACGTGGTGACGGATGGCTGCCCAGATACGTGAACTGCGTCAGCGGATTCGCTCGACGCAGTCGATGAGGAAGATCACCAAGGCGCAGGAGCTGATCGCCACCTCGCGGATCAGCAAGGCCCAGGCGAGTGTCGAGGCGGCCCGTCCCTACGCCGACGAGATCACCAGCGTGATGTCCGCACTGGCGGGTGCCTCCACGCTCGACCACCCGATGCTGGTCGAGCGTAAGAACCCCCGTCGGGCGGGTGTCCTGGTGATCACCAGTGACCGGGGTCTGTGCGGTGGATACAACGCCAACGTGATCCGTGCCGCGGAGGAGCTGCAGACGCTGCTTCGCGAGCAGGGCAAGACGCCGGTGCTGTACGTGGTCGGTCGCAAGGGGTTGAAGTACTACGGGTTCCGTGGCCGGGAGGTCGTGGACTCGTGGACCGGCTTCTCCGAGCGGCCGAAGTACACCGACGCCGTGGCGGCGGGCAACGCGCTGGTCGAGTCCTTCTTGGCCGGAGCCGACGACGATGGCGACGAGGCGGGCGCGGACGGCGTGCTCGGCGTGGACGAGATGCACATCGTCTACACCGAGTTCCGTTCGATGCTCACCCAGCGGCCCGTGGCACACCGCCTCGCGCCGCTGGAGGTCGAATACGTGGAGGAGACGGACGCGTCGTCGACGACACCGCCGCCCTCCTACGAGTTCGAGCCCGACGCCGAGACCTTGATGGACGCGTTGCTGCCGAAGTACGTCAACACGCGGTTGTTCGCCGCGATGTTGGAGTCGGCGGCGTCGGAGTCGGCGGCCCGGCGGACGGCCATGAAGGCGGCGACGGACAACGCCAACGAACTGATCACGGTGCTGTCGACGCAGGCCAACCAGGCCCGACAGGCCCAGATCACCCAGGAGATCAGCGAGATCGTCGGTGGCGTTGACGCGCTCGCCGCATCAGGAAGTGATGAGTGAGATGACGGCTGCTACCGCTGTTGGCACCGGTCGCGTCGTCCGGGTGATCGGCCCGGTCGTCGACGTCGAGTTCCCCCGTGGCGAGGTGCCCGCCCTGTACAACTCCTTGAAGGTGGAGATCACCTTCGAGCAGATGAAGAAGACCGTGACCCTCGAGGTCGCCCAGCACCTCGGCGACAACCTGGTCCGCACGATCTCGATGCAACAGGCCGACGGTCTGGTTCGTGGCGCTCCGGTGCGCGACACCGGCGAGTCGATCTCGGTGCCGGTCGGCGACTCGGTCAAGGGCCACGTGTTCAACGTGCTCGGCGAGTGCCTCGACAAGCCGGGGCACGCCGATGACGCCGAGCGCTGGGGCATCCACCGCACGCCCCCGGCGTTCGACCAGCTCGAAGGTCGCACCGAGGCGCTCATCACCGGCGTCAAGGTCATCGACCTGCTCACCCCGTACGTCAAGGGTGGCAAGATCGGTCTGTTCGGCGGTGCCGGTGTCGGCAAGACGGTGCTCATCCAGGAGATGATCACCCGTATCGCCCGTAACTTCGGCGGTACCTCGGTGTTCGCCGGGGTCGGGGAGCGGACCCGTGAGGGCACCGACCTCTTCCTCGAGATGGACGAGATGGGCGTTCTGCCCGACACCGCGCTGGTGTTCGGTCAGATGGACGAGCCGCCCGGCACGCGTATGCGGGTCGCCCTGTCCGCGCTGACCATGGCGGAGTACTTCCGGGACGTCCAGAACCAGGACGTGCTGCTGTTCATCGACAACATCTTCCGGTTCACCCAGGCGGGTTCGGAGGTGTCCACCCTGCTGGGCCGGATGCCCTCCGCCGTGGGTTACCAGCCGACGCTGGCCGACGAGATGGGTGAACTGCAGGAGCGGATCACCTCGACGCGTGGTCGGTCGATCACCTCGATGCAGGCGATCTACGTTCCGGCGGACGACTACACCGACCCCGCCCCGGCGACGACCTTCGCCCACCTCGACGCGACGACCGAGCTGTCCCGGCCGATCTCGCAGAAGGGCATCTACCCGGCGGTCGACCCGTTGACCTCGTCGTCGACGATCCTCGACCCCACGGTGGTCGGTGACGAGCACTACCGGGTGGCCCAGGAGGTCAAGCGGATCCTGCAGAAGAACAAGGAACTGCAGGACATCATCGCGATCCTCGGTCTCGACGAGCTGTCCGAGGAGGACAAGCTCACGGTGAACCGGGCCCGTCGTATCGAGCGCTTCCTGTCCCAGAACTTCTTCGTCGCACAGAAGTTCACCGGCCAGGAGGGTTCCTTCGTCGAGGTCAAGGACACCATCGAGGCGTTCGACAAGATCTGCAAGGGCGAGTTCGACCACGTCCCCGAGCAGGCCTTCCTCTCCATCGGTGGCTTGGAGGACCTGGAGCGCAGGCACCAGGAGCTGACCAAGTAAGCCGAGCGACACGTGAAACGGGCCGGACTCCCAGCGGGGGTCCGGCCCGTTCTCGTCGTACTACTCGCCTTGGCTAGTTCGGTCGGTCCGCCAGATCGACCACGGTGACGTCACCTTCGGTGTCGGTGACCTCTACCTGGCCGGCGGAGGCGGGCAGCAATGCCGCACCCCACTCGGTGGTCACGTCCTGCCACTCTGATTCGGGGCTGTCGCGGTACCTGAGGTCGGACAAGTAGTCGAACACCACCCAGCCCTGTTCGTCCGGGAGCCGAACCGAGACGGGTAGGGCGGATTCTCTCGGCGTCGGACCGGCGTGGACGATCTCCTCGACGACGTCTTGGTCGTAGACGACCGCGTAGAGGTGTGCGCGCTCGGGAGTGTGTAGCTGTTCCGCGATCAGAGCGCGCCGTCCGTCGGACAGGCGGACGTTCATAGTGAAGAGGGAGGCCGGGCGCATCTGATAGTCGTCGATGCTGAGCCCGGCCTCGGTCATCTCCCGATCGAAGGTGAGTAGCTGGTCGTGTCCGTTCTCCGCCAGCGCGTCGCCCTCGGCATCGATATCGAGCGCGAGATTCTGATCGCCGGATTCAGGGGCCCATCCCTGCCGCAGCCGGACGTCGAGGGCAGGTTCGTCCGATCCCTCGTGGTAGGGCGTTCCCGAACCGACGCCGATCCACGGTTGGATGACTGAAGCGAGCGGAACCTCGGCACCGTTGTCGCCTAGTGTCCGTAGGAGGACGTCGGCGGGCTCAAGTTCTGATGAAAGCTGGTGGAGCGCCAGGCCGTTCGAGAGCGAGAACTCCATCCACGCGCGGGGATCGGGCCTTCCGGAGTGATCGTCGATCACAATCTCGGTCGAGATATCGAGTGCTGTCGTTGGTGACACCACCAGCAGCGTCCGCCGATCGGGGCCCAGGAGGTAGGCCAGAGGGTCACCGAACTCGGTCCGCGTCATCAACAACTCAAGGCTGCCCTCGCTCGGAGTGGCCAGCACGCCCGAGACCACCTCGGGGCCGCCACTCCACTCGACTTCCTGCGCGACGACCGCGACCGGGCCTGCCTCGGTTTCCGCCGCCACGACGACGTGTGGCTCACCCTGGTTGATCGGTGTCTCGTCCCTGGGATACCGGCCGGGGGCTTCCTGCTGCCACGTCTCGATCGCGAGGTCCAGAAAAGCCTGATCGTCGGCGAGATCGCCACGGGTCGGATCCTGGAGCCATTGTTGGGTCGAACTCGACGGGCCTGCCTGCGCTACGTCGAGGCCGTTGGTCTCCCGCAGCAGGGCCGGCAGTGCCAAGCCTGTCGCGGACAGGGCCACGATCGTCGTTGCCACCGCCAGTATCCGACCGGTCCTCCTGCGGCGACGGGCACCTGCCACCACGCGGTTCGCGAAGGTCGGGCTCGGCGCGATGTCGGCGGTGGTCTCGTCGAGAGCGTCTCGCACCGAGTCGTGCTCGTTCATGCCGGTGCTCCTTCCTGCTGATGGTCTGTGGGTTGGGAGAGGCTCTGCCGCAATATCGCCAGACCGCGCGCCGCCTGGCTCTTGACCGTGCCTGGTCGGCAGCCCAGGGCGCGCGCGATGTCGGCCTCGCTCATGTCGTCGAAGTACCGCAGGACGATGACGGCTCGTGCCCTCGGCGGCAGTGTGCGAAGGGCCCGCAGGATCGCGTCGCGTTCGGTGACGGTCTCCTCCGGTCCGGCCTCCGCCGAGCGGACGTCGTACTCCCATGACGTTTCCCTGGCCCGCCGGGACAGCCGTCGCCAACGGTTGGCGGCGGCATTGGCTAGCGCGGCCCTGGCATAGGAGCTCGGCGATTCCGTGATGCGTCGCCACCGGCCGAACATGCGCTCCAGCACGTCTTGGAGGAGATCCTCGGCCGCTCCTTGATCGCCGCCGCAGAGCAGGTAGGCCGTGCGTAACAGCTCGCCCGATCTATGTATGACGAAGTCCTCGAACTCCGCCTCGCTTCGTCTCACCCATCACTCCCTCGGTTGGGTCGTCAGCGATAGAGACACCAGGCGGCGGGATCGGGTTCGAAGCTGCGGGCGCAATTGTGTGCAGGTGTGTGCGGGCCCGGGGATCAGAAGCGCGTGTCGGCCCCACGTATCAGCGGACCGGGCCCCGTGCGGAGCCCGGTCCGTGCTATCCGAATGCAGGTTCAGCCGACGAGGTCGACCACCTCGGTCTCACCATCCGCGTCGGTCACCTCGACCTGCGTCGCGGTGTCGGGTAGTAGCGCCGCGCCCGACCGGCCCGTGCTGACCCAGTCACCATCGTCGCTCTCCCGATACCGCAGCTGGGTCTCGTGATCGAACACCGCCCAACCCTGTTCGGCGGGCAGCCTAATGGCGATCGGCAGCGTTGAATCGAGGTCGACTGGGCCGCCGTAGACGACCTCTTCGAAGTCGCCGTCGGCGAAGATCACTGCATACTGGTGTGGCGCGGGGGGACCGTGGTTGGCATCGATGACCAGCGCTGTCCGTCCGTCTGGCAGGGCGAATGCCGCCAACGGATCATTGAACGTAGTGGAATCGCCGAACACCTCCGTGCGGCCGAGCGCGCCGAAAACCTGCATGAAGGCGTCGTCGATCAAAGATCGGTCGTCGACCTCGCCGACCTCGATCACCGGACTCGGCGGATCCTCTTCGTCGGACCAGGTATGGGATAGCAGCGGGCGCCGTACGGGGACGTCATCCCACGATGCGGCTTCCTCCGCCGTCCGGGGGCCTTCCGGGACAGCGTGCTGAACCTGCCGGCCGAGCGGTCCACCGTCGCCGAGATTGCCGTTGGGCAATGGTGACAACGTCAGGAGCTGTGGGTCCGAGGTCGGCTCCAAAGCTGCGATGCCGATCCGATCCTGGAGGGGGATCTCGGCCCACTCTCGGGAGGGTCGGCCGGTGGCAGCGTCCACCTCGACTCGGTCCGACATCGAGACGCGGCCCCACCACGCGGCGTCGACGACCAGCACACCCGGCTCCGACCCCACGACGTATGACAACAGCCGCCCATCATCGTGGGTCGTGCGCAGTACCCGAGTCGTGCCCTGTTCGTCCGGGCCCACGATCCCGCTGATGGCCTCCCTGCGGGTGCCCGCGACAGCCTGGGTGATGATCGCTACCTCGCCCGCCGGTGTCGTGAAGGCGGCATGGACGTTCGGTACGCCGGTCAGGGTTTGTTGCGGGTGATGGGTGGTGGTCCAGCTCAGTGCGTCCGCCGCCTGCTCCCGCCACAGCGACTCGGCCTCGGCGATGAAGGCGGTGTCCTCGGCGAGATCGCCGCGAACCTCGCCGGTCAGTCGTTCGACGAGTTCCGGCGAGGGGTCGCGGGGCGGTTCGTAGGCGGGCGATTCCTGGGCAGGCACTATGGCCTCGTCGTTGGCCCGGACCCAGGCCGTCAACGCGGTTCCCGCCGTCAGCACCACGGCGAGCGCCAGCACCGCTCCGAAGACGGTCCGGCGGGTCTGCCTGAGCTGCCTGCCTCGCGTAAGCGCCCGGTCCGCGAGGCGCGGATCCGCCTCCACCGTCGAGACGATCTCGTCGAGCTGTTCGCTGATCGCATGCCGCTCGGTCATGGGTATGCCTCCCGTAACGGTGCCGTCGCCGCTACCTGCTCGTCGTTCTCGGCGTAGATCTGCCGTAGCCGCGCCAGCCCCCGCGAGGTCTGGCTCTTCACGGTCCCGACGGAGCAGCCCAACGCGCTGGCGGTCTCGGCGTCGGTGAGATCCTCGAAGTACCGCAGGACGATCACCGCGCGCATTCGCGGCGGCAGGTCCCGCAGGGCCCGCAGCATCGCGTCGCGGTCGGACACCACCTGCTCGGCACCGGCGAGCGCGTCCTCATCGGTGCGTTCCGACAGCGGGACCTCGGACACTCGCCGGGAGAGCCGCCGCCAACGGTTGGCCGCCGTGTTCGCCAGGGCCGCCCTGGCGTAGGCATCGGCCGAGATCGTGATCCGCGGCCAGCGCACGAACATGCGTGCCAGCACCTCTTGGAGCAGGTCCTCGGCGATGCCGCGATCGCCTCCGCACAGCAGATACGCGGTGCGTAACAGGGCGGTCGATCTGTTCCGGACGAAGTCCTCGAACTCCGCCTCCGTTCGTCTCACCCGCTACTCCCTCTTTCGTTCAATGAACGTCACAGGTAGAGACACCGGGAGGGGGGCGAAGGTTGAGAGACCGTTGTCTAGACTGCGGTGAGGCAGCCGACGAAGGAGATGCGTGTGGCAGACATGTCCGTCCAGCTTGTCGCGGTAGAGCGTCGTCTCTGGTCGGGTACGGCGAGCTTCGTCGTGGCCCAGACCATCGAGGGCGAGATCGGCATCCTGCCGAATCACGAGCCGCTGCTTGCCCAGCTCACCGAGGGTGGACTGGTACGTATCACCACCAGCGACGGAGACACGTTCGCTGCTGCGGTTCACGGTGGGTTCCTCTCGGTCACCGGCGACGGCGTGAGCATTCTCGCCGAGGACGCCGACCTGGCCGCCGAGGTGAACGTGGAGCAGGCGCGCGCCGACGCGCAGAGCGAGGACGCCGAGATTCGAGGGCGTGCACGGGCCCGGCTCCGGGCAGCCGGACAGGCGGCCTGAGCCGAGCGCGACGGACGGGGCCGAGCCGTGTGGGTCGTAGAGACCGTCGGAGTGGGCCTGTTCGCTGCCGCGCTGGTGCTCGGCCTACTGGTTCTGCGCAGGATCAGGTTGCTGCGCAGGGCCGGTGGCATCGAGGTGGCGCTACGAGCGAAGCTCGGCGACAGCCCACGTGGATGGCACCTGGGGGTCGGGCACTATCGGGGCGACGACTTCCTCTGGTTCCGGGTACTGAGCCTGCGCTCCGGCCCGGATCAAGTGGTGCAACGCACCGGACTGGAGATCGCCAGTAGGCGGGCACCCAGCGCCCCGGAGGCGTATGCGATGCCGGTCGGGTCGACGGTGCTCCGTTGCGAGGGCAACGATCGGGTCATCGAACTGGCGATGACTCAGGACGCGCTGACCGGATTCCTCTCCTGGCTGGAGTCGGCACCGCCCGGCCGTAGTGTTCCGTGGGCGTCCTGACGGGCGCTTCGCAGCACCGAACGGATCGAGCGTTCGCCGATCACCTCGATCGGCTGTGGTGGTAGTCCGAAACGGCGGCGTACTCGGCGATCCGGCCGCACGGTCGGTGCCGGACCGCCTCAGGCGATGACGGTTCGGACGGTCACTTCTCGCCGCCGGGCTTCCAGAGCACGTCCCCATCGGGATTGGCCACCCGGCCGAGGATGAACAGCAGGTCCGAGAGCCGATTGAGGTACTTGGCCGTCAGGACGTTGGCCGTGCCGTTGTCCCCATCCTGCGCGAGCAACGCCCATGCCGAGCGTTCCGCACGTCGGGTGACCGTGCGCGCGACGTGCAGCAGCGCCGCAGCAGGCGTGCCGCCGGGCAGGATGAACGAGTCGAGCTTGCCGAGTGACTCGTTGAACTCGTCGCACCATCCCTCCAACCGGTCGATGTAGGGCTGGTCGATGCGCAGCGGCGGGTACTTCGGGTCCGGCACGATCGGCGTGCTCAGGTCGGCACCGACGTCGAACAGATCGTTCTGCACTCGGCGGAGCACCCCGACGATCGACTCCGAGGGGCTGCCCAACGCCAAGACGACGCCGATGGCCGAGTTCGCCTCGTCGACGTCGGCGTAGGCGGCCAACCGCAGGTCTGTCTTGTGCACCTGCGAGGCGTCACCCAGCCGAGTCATGCCGGCGTCGCCCGTTCGCGTGTAGATCTTCGTCAGATGCACGGACATGCAGGCACCCTATCGAACCCGTGGCGCGGCGGGTAGAAGTCGACCTCTACCCTGGCTGCCTGTGAGCGAGCACTTCCAGGTCCGGGGCGGTGCCCGGCTAGTCGGCAGGGTCGACGTCGTCGGCGCCAAGAACAGCGTGTTGAAGCTGATGGCGGCCGCGCTGTTGGCCGAGGGCACCACGACCATCACCAACTGTCCCGAGATTCTGGACGTCCCGCTGATGGCGGACGTGCTCCGGGGTCTCGGATGCGAGGTGACCATCACCGGGGACACGGTGTCCATCACCACCCCCGCGCAGCCGAGCCATCGCGCCGACTTCGCGTCGATGAGTCGACTGCGTGCCTCGGTGTGTGTCCTCGGTCCGCTGGTCGGCCGATGCAGGCGGGCGGTCGTCGCGTTGCCGGGCGGCGATGCGATCGGTTCGCGACCGCTGGACATGCACCAGAACGGCCTGCGCCAACTCGGCGCCACCAGCGAGATCGAGCACGGTTGCGTGGTCGCCGAGGCCGAGGGCCTGCACGGCGCGCAGATCTGGCTCGACTTCCCCAGCGTGGGCGCGACCGAGAACATCCTGATGGCGGCCGTGCTCGCCGATGGCACCACAGTGATCGACAACGCCGCCAGGGAGCCGGAGATCGTCGATCTCTGCCTGATGCTCCAGCAGATGGGCGCGAAGGTCGAGGGCGCGGGCACCTCCACGTTGACGGTGCACGGCGTGACCTCCCTGCAGCCCACCGAGCACCGGGTCATCGGCGACCGCATCGTCGGTGCGACCTGGGCGATCGCCGCCGCCGCCACCTCCGGCGATGTCGACGTGCACGGGGTGAACCCACAGCACCTCGAACTGGTCCTGGACAAGCTGCGGACCGCGGGTGCCGAGGTCACGGCAAGGACCGACGGCTTCCGTGTCGTGATGGACGGTCGTCCGGAGTCGGTGGACTTCGTCACGCTGCCGTTCCCCGGCTTCCCCACCGACCTGCAGCCGATGGCCATCGTGCTCTCGGCTGTCTCGCGCGGCACGTCGATGATCACCGAGAACATCTTCGAGGCCCGATTCCGGTTCGTCGAGGAGATGATCCGGTTGGGCGCGGACGCGCGGACCGATGGCCACCACGCCGTGGTGCGTGGCGTCGAGCGCCTGTCGAGCGCCCCGGTGTGGGCCTCGGACATCCGCGCAGGCGCGGGTCTGGTGCTGGCGGGTCTGTGCGCGGACGGCATCACCGAGGTGTGGGACGTCTTCCACATCGACCGCGGTTACCCGAGGTTCGTCGAGAACCTGGTGGGCCTGGGCGCCTCGGTGGAGCGGGTCTCCGCACCGCCCGAGCGCTGATTGGCTGCGCTCGAAGAAGATCGCACCACCGCTCCAATCCGTTGTGCGGCTCCAGACGCCGGGGTCACGACCACCTGGCGTCTGGGGCGTCGCCGGTCCGTCAGCGTGCCGCTGAGCGCGAACACCACCCGCCGCTGCGACCGCATCGCTCGCCCACGCGGGTTCGGCCTGCCCCCGGCCGTCCGGCCCGTGCCGCGATCGCCGATCGGAAGTCGCGCGCTGGGGAATTCATCGGCAACGGCCGAACCCGGTCAGCTTTATCGTTGTCTGCTTGCGACGACCGGCATTCGACGGTCGAACGGCCGTTCGCGAAACGAGTTCGGAATCGCCCCCGAAACGCACTCGCAGTAGTTGAATAATCACCCGATGCGGTGGTGAAACGGGTATTCCGGCGACCGGCTCCGCGTTGTGTTAATAGTGCTTTACGGCTGGTGAACCGGATTCCATGCACACTGTCCGGTGGGTTCGCAAGTTCCTCTGATCAGGCCGCATCGGCCCTCCGGGCCGTCGATCGTAACCTAATAGTGACCCATATAGCACATCTGCTACTCGAAGGTAAGCCAAACGGGTGAAATCGCTGGTTACCCATAGTTTCGCGGCTGATCGAACGCGCGAATCACGGCCTTCTTCTCCTATCTCGTTCGCATAACGCCCGGCGTTACGATCGCGTCGAACTTTGACGCTCGCAGAGGCTCCGCCTACGTTCGACACGCCGAGTCGCCGCAGCGTGACGGCTGGGCATCGTCCTGTCACCGAGTGGGGGAGCGGCCTTCCGTGCTTGCTGGAAACGTCACCCGACGGAACTTCCTACGAGGTGCCACCGGCGGTCTTGTGGCGGTCGGCCTGGGTGCCGGTCTCGCCGGATGCAGCTCGATCGACCTCTCGACGGCGGGAGGCGGCGGCGATCTTCTCGATCAGTTGCGCGAGCGAGGCAACGTTCGGATGGGGTTCGCCAACGAGACCCCGTTCGCGTTCATCAACTCGGAAGGCGACCTGACCGGTCAGGCCGCCGAGGTCGGCAAAGAGATCTTCAGCAGGCTGGGCGTGGACGAGTTCGTCCCCAAGCTCGCAGACTTCAGTTCCTTGATTCCGGGGCTGAACGCCGGACTCTTCGATGTGATCGCGGCCGGGATGTACATCACTCCCGCGCGATGCGAACAGATCCTGTTCACCAACCCCGACTACAACGCGCCCTATGCGTTCCTGGTCCCCGAGGGAAATCCGCTGGGCTTGACGACGTTGGACGACGTCGTCGCCAATCCCGAGGTGGTCCTCGGCGTGATCGTGGGCGGTGTCGAGGAGTCCGTGGCCACCGGAGTGGGTGTGCCGCAGGACCAGATCGTGGTCTTCCCCGACCAGGTCTCTGGGATCGACGGCGTGACGGCGGGCCGGGCCGATGCCTTCCTGCTCTCCACCCTGTCGCTGCGTTCCGCACTCGCCAGCCGTGAGGACTCCGGTCTGCAGCTCTCCGAGCCGCCGTTCATCCCCGAGGTCGACGGGGTCCCGCAGAACGGCGCGGGCGGCTTCGGCTTCCGACTCGGCGAGCGCAACATCGTCGAGGCGTTCAACAACGAGCTCGTGACTCTCAAGAGCGAGGGCCTGCTGCTCCCGATCGTGGAGCCCTTCGGCTTCACCGAGGACGAGATGACGGATCTGACCGCCGCCGAACTGTGCCAGGCACCGACGGCCTGACCGGAAGGAGTTGACCCGTTGTCTCCGGGACTCTGGCAATACATGATCGAAGGGCTGGTGGTCACCCTCCAGCTCACGATCTTCGGTGCCCTGCTCGGACTGGTCTTCGCATTCGCCGCAGGCTTGGCGCGGCTGTCGAAGCACAAGATCCTCCGTGCGATGGGTTTCCTCTACACCGAGATCTTCCGAGGGATGTCCGCGCTGATCGTGCTGTTCTGGCTGATCTTCGTCATCCCCCGCTTCGGCTACCAGCTCGCCCCGCTGTTCGCCGGGGTGCTCGCGCTCGCCTTGAACATCGGGGCCTATGGTGCCGAGGTGGTCCGGGGTGCGGTCCGCGCCATCCCGCAGAGCCAGCTCGAGGCCGCGACCGCGTTGAACTTCACCCCATGGCAGCGGACGCGCAAGGTGGTGCTGCCGCAGGCGATCGTCGCGATGATCCCCGCCTTCAGCAACAACCTGATCGAACTGCTCAAAGCCAGCGCGCTGGTCTCGATCGTGTACCTGTCCGATCTGACCTTCGGTGCGCAGCTGGTCCGCGCCTCGACGCAGAACACCGCAGGGGTGTTCGGCGGCCTGTTGGTCGCCTACGGGGTGATCGCGTTGATATTCACGGTGCTCATGCGCTTCCTTGAGCGGCGAGCTGCGGCCTCGCTCGGTCGAACGGTGCCGCCGGGCATGATCGCCCGCATCTTCCGCAAGGAGGCCTCGGCATGAGTACCTGGGACTGGGATGTCTTCTGGGGTTCGATTCCGGACCTGCTGGCCGGTCTGGTGGTGGCCCTGCAGGCCACCGTGCTCGGATATCTGATCGCGTTGGTGCTCGGTCTGGTGTTCGCCCTGTTGCGGCGCAGTAAGAGCCTGTGGATCAGTGTGCCCGCCGCAGTGGTGATCGAGTTCATCCGCTCCACGCCGCTGCTGGTACAGCTGTTCTTCCTGTTCTACGTGTTGCCGACGGTGGGAATCAGCTTCTCCACGCTGTTCACTGCGGCGATCGGCCTCGGCGTGCACTACGCCACCTACGTCTCCGAGGTCTACCGCTCCGGCATCGACGGGGTGCCCGCAGGCCAGTGGGAGGCGGCGCGCGCGTTGAACCTGCCCGCTCGCCGCACCTGGACCAGCGTGATCCTCCCGCAGGCGCTGCCCAGGGCGATGCCCGCGCTGGCCAACTATGTGATCGCGATGTTCAAGGACACGCCGGTGCTGGTGGCCATCACCGTCGTGGAGATGTTGACGGTCGCCCTCTCGATCGGCTCCGAGACGTTCCTCTACGCAGAGCCGATCACCATGGCCGGAATCCTCTACTTGGTGACCGCGCTGGTGATGTCCTGGTTCGCCAGGATCTTCGAGCGCCGCTTCGGTCAGGTCCGGGCCGCGTGACCGACGGGATGAATGAGAAGGGGAGCAAACCGATGACCGAAGCGAGCAGCGCCGTGCCCGAGAAGAGCCAGGGACAGGCCGACTTCATCCGGTTCGACGACATCAGCAAGCGCTTCGGCAAGAACGTCGTGCTCGACGATCTGTCGTTCTCGGTGGGAGCAGGCGAGCGCGTCACGCTGATCGGGCCGAGTGGATCGGGTAAGACCACGATCCTGCGAATGCTGATGACGCTGCTCAAGCCGGACAGCGGCACCATCAAGGTCGGCGACGACTACCTCTACCACGAGGAGCGCAACGGCAAGCTCGCCGCGGCGAGCGAGGCACACATCCGCAAGGTTCGCGGCCGGATCACCATGGTGTTCCAGCAGTACAACCTCTTCCCCAACATGCGGGTGCTGCGCAACGTCACCGAGGCGCCGGTGCACGTCCTGGGCAAGTCCAAGGACGAGGCGGAGGAACGGGCCAAGGAACTGCTGGAGATGGTCGGCCTCAGCGACAAGGTCTCCTCCTACCCGTCGCAGCTCTCCGGTGGTCAGCAGCAGCGGGTGGCCATCGCCCGTGCGCTGGCGATGGAACCGGACATCCTGCTGCTCGACGAGGTCACCTCCGCACTCGACCCGGAGTTGGCGGCGGAGGTGCTCGACGTGCTGCGGGACGTCGCCAAGTCCAGTGACATCACCATGTTGTGCGTGACCCACGCGATGAAGTTCGCCAGGGACGTCTCCAACCGGGTGATGATGTTCGACGCGGGCCGGATCATCGAGGCCGCGCCGCCCGGCGAGATCTTCGACTCGCCCAAGCAGGAGCGTACGCAGAAGTTCCTGCAGTCGGTTTTGGACGAGAGCTGAGGCTGGCAGGACCTCCCGCGTCCTCAGAGGATCCGAGCCCGGTCCGTCCGGAGATCACTCCGGTCGGACCGGGCTCGAGCGCGTGGTGCGCTCGTGCAACAGCAGCAGTGCATAGGCGGCGATCGACTGGGCGTCGGTGACGGTGCCCTCGGCGATCATCGCCTCGAACTCCGCACGACTGAACCAGCCTGCCCGCATGTCCTGCTCCTCGTGCTCGCGTTCCACCTCGCCCGCCACGAGATCGGTCGCCAGGTACACCCGGCCACGCTGGCTCGACATCCCGGGGGCGACGTCCAACCGGCCGATGTGCACCAGGCTGCCCGCGCGCAGACCCGTCTCCTCCCGTAGTTCTCGTTGGGCCAGCGCGGTACCCGGGAGATCCGCGCGGTCCGGGGCGGTGCCCTGCGGGAACTCCCAGCGACGCAGGCCCAGCGGGTAGCGATACTGCTCGACGAGATGCAGTCGATCGCCGTCCAGCGGGATCACCAGCGCGTAGTCGGGCTTGTCGACGACGCCGTAGATGCCCGCCGTGCCGTCCTGCCGTCGAATCGCGTCCTCGCGGATCGTCATCCACGGGTTGGCGTACACCTCTCGGGAACTCACCGTGTCCATGGCTGCGATCGTGCCGAACTTCGGCAGGATCGCCACTGCCGGGTGGTCACCCCGCGCGATCGAATGATGTCGCTGGTCAGCGAATCCGGTTGCCGGTAACACGAGAAGGCGAGGCGTCAAATCGCTCGGGAGGAGTTCGGCAGATGGGACACGACTACCGGCGGCGATGGTCCGCCCGAATGGGTGCAGTGACCTTCGCACTGTTGATTGGCACGGCTACCACGGGTCTGGCCATGGCGAACGCGACCACGTCGATGGATCCGGCCGAGTCCGGGCTCGAGAAGATCCGAGCCCGGGACAGCACTGCGGCGATTCCGAACAGCTACCTCGTAGTGCTTCCGCAGACGGTGTCCGCTCAACTGGTGCACACCACGGCCGAGGCGATGATCGAGGCGTACGGGGGCACGCTGCGCACGACCTACGACAGCGCCTTGCGCGGATTCTCCGTCGAGATGGACGAGGCGGCTGCCGCGCAGCTGGCCTTGGACCCCGGGGTGTCCTTCGTGGAGCAGAACCAGGAGGTCTCCCTCACCGATCCCACGGCCAACGACACGCAACTCGACGCGACCTGGGGCCTGGATCGCATCGATCAGCGTGAGCTTCCCCTGGACGGCACCTACACCTACGAGACCACGGCCCCGTCTGTCGCCGCCTATGTGATCGACACGGGCATCCAGCCCACCCACCAGGAGTTCGGCGGGCGCGCCACCGCGGCCTTCGACGCGATCGGCGACGGACAGGACGGAGTGGACTGCAACGGCCACGGGACGCATGTGGCGGGCACCATCGGCGGCACCGAGTTCGGCGTCGCCAAGGAGGTCGCCCTGGTGGGAGTCCGCGTGCTCGACTGCGGGGGATCCGGAACCACCGAGGGTGTCGTGGCGGGCATCGACTGGGTCACCGAGAACGCCACCGCACCCGCCGTGGCGAACATGAGCCTCGGTGGCCTCGCCTCCGACGCTCTGGACGCGGCCGTCGTCAACTCCATCGCGAGCGGGATCCCCTACTCGATCGCGGCGGGGAACTCGAACGTCGACGCCTGCACCGTGTCCCCGGCACGGGTCCCCGAGGCTCTGACCGTGGCAGCATCCGACAGCGAGGACATCCGGGCGAGCTTCTCCAACTTCGGTGAGTGCGTCGACGTGTTCGCACCGGGTGTGGGGATCACCTCGGCGTGGATCGGATCCGACACCGCCGTCAACACCATCAGCGGCACCTCGATGGCCGCACCACATGTGGCCGGAGGCGTGGCCCTTTACCTGGAGGTGAATCCGGAGGCCACTCCCGAGGAGATCGACGAGGTACTGGTCGCACACGCGACCCCCGACCTGATCGAGGATCCCGGAGTCGGTACGCCGAATCTCCTGCTCTATGTCGGTCCCTGATCGTTGATCCAAGGCCGGTGTCGCGCGCTGGAGCGGGGCACCGGCCCGCACGCGTCATGGCTTTCTCTACGCTGTGCCGTGTGCGTCTCGTCATCGCTCGTTGTCAGGTCGATTACGTCGGCAGGCTCACCGCTCATCTGCCGATGGCCAACCGGCTGCTGCTGATCAAGGCGGATGGGTCGGTCTCCGTGCATTCCGACGACCGGGCCTATAAACCGCTCAACTGGATGAGTCCGCCGTGCTGGCTCATCGAGGACCCGGACATCTGGACCGTCCAGAACAAGGCGGGCGAACGGGTCGTGATCACCATCGACGAGGTGTTTCACGACAGCAAGCACGAACTCGGGGTGGAGCCCGGCCTGGTCAAGGACGGGGTCGAGGCCCATCTTCAGGAGTTGCTGGCCGAACATGTCAGCACGCTCGGCGACGGGTGGAGCCTGGTGCGGCGGGAGTTCCCGACCGCGATCGGACCGGTCGACCTGATGTGCCGGGATGCCGACGGTGCCTCGGTCGCCGTGGAGATCAAGCGGCGCGGCGAGATCGACGGCGTCGAACAGCTCACCCGATACCTCGAACTGCTCAACCGCGACCCGCTGCTCGCTCCGGTACAGGGGATCTTCGCGGCGCAGCAGATCAGGCCGCAGGCTAGGACACTGGCCGAGGACCGAGGAATCCGTTGTGTGATCCTTGATTACGACGCATTGCGCGGTATCGAACCCGACGAGTTCCGGCTCTTCTGATACCGAACCGACGACGCTGAACCGGGCAATTCCGGTTCAGCACCCTGCGTGTCCCACGGCCGAGCGCCACCCCTCTTTCCGAGTTACTCTTCGGGCATCCCCCGCACGCAACGTCTCGGAAACGTCGATTGATCATTCATCGAGAGGTGGCTTCGGTGACGGTTCTTGCGCAAGAGACGCTGCGCCTAAACGCGGGTCCGATCGACTATGCGCTGATCATCGTCTACTTCGTGCTGGTCTTGTTGATCGGTTATCTTGCGCGCCGTTCGGTGTCCACCAGCCTCGACTTCTTCCTCTCCGGTCGATCGCTTCCCGCGTGGGTGACGGGCCTGGCCTTCATCTCGGCGAATCTCGGCGCGATGGAGATCATCGGAATGGCGGCCAACGGTGCGCAGCACGGCATGCCGACGATGCACTATTACTGGATCGGCGCCATTCCTGCCATGGTGTTCCTCGGTATCGTGATGATGCCCTTCTACTACGGTTCCAAGGTGCGCAGTGTTCCGGAGTACCTGCGTCGACGTTTCGGTAAAGGCGCCCATCTGGTGAATGCCCTGAGTTTCGCCGCCGCGCAGGTATTGATCGCCGGGGTGAACCTCTTCGCGCTCGCCCTGGTGATCAACGTGTTGCTCGGCTGGCCGATCTGGGTGTCGGTGGTGGTCGCCGCCGCGGTGGTGCTGAGCTACACCGTGTTGGGCGGGCTGTCGGCTGCGGTGTACAACGAGGTCCTGCAGTTCTTCGTGATCGTCGCGGCTCTGCTGCCCCTGACCATCGTGGGCCTGCGCAAGGTCGGCGGTTGGGACGGGCTCAAGGAGCGGATCACCGAGCAGGCGGGCGCCCAGCAGCTCTCCGCCTGGCCCGCCACTGAGCTGACCGGTTTCGGCAATGCGTTCCTCAGCGTGCTCGGAACCGTGTTCGGTCTCGGTTTCGTGCTCTCCTTCGGCTATTGGACGACCAACTTCGTCGAGGTGCAACGGGCGATGTCGGCCTCTAGTATGTCGGCGGCTCGGCGAACCCCGTTGATCGGCGCCTATCCGAAGATGCTCATTCCCTTCGTGGTCGTCATCCCCGGCATGATCGCCGGAGTGCTGTCGCCGCAACTCGCCGCTTTCAAAGCGGGGCAGGCGAGCGATCTGGACTATAACGACACCCTGTCGGTGTTGATGCGCGATCTGCTGCCGAACGGCATTCTCGGCGTCGCGGTCACCGGTCTGCTGGCCGCATTCATGGCTGGAATGGCGGCGAACATCAGCGCGTTCAACACGGTCTTCACCTATGACCTCTGGCAGACCTACGTGCGACGCGACCGACCGGATTCCTATTACCTCAAGATCGGCCGTAGGGCGACCGTGGTCGGCACCATCATCGCCATCGGGACCGCATTCATCGCTTCTGGCTACAACAACATCATGGATTACATCCAGCAGCTCTTCTCCTTCTTCAACGCCCCACTCTTCGCCACCTTCATCCTCGCGATGTTCTGGAAGCGGATGACGCCTGCCGCAGGCTGGATCGGCCTCGTCGTCGGCACCCTGACCGCAGTGACCGTCTCGGTGTTGGCCGAGACCGGCGTCTGGAACCTGCCCGGGCAGGGCGCGAGCTTCCTGGGCGCCGGGGCTGCCTTCGTCATCGACATCCTGGTCAGCGTGGTGGTGACGATGGTGACCAAGCCGAAGCCGGAGTCGGAGTTGGGCGGCCTGGTGTGGAGCCTGACGCCCAAGGCGGATCGGACGCACTCGACGACCGGCCGGGACGCGGGCTGGTACCGCTCGCCTGCCCTGCTGGGCAGCGGGGCGCTCGCCCTGGCCGTGGTCCTGAACATCATCTTCGGCTGACGCTCGACGTCGGTCGGACAGGCAGCGATTCGGCACTCTGGAAAGGGACCGGCATGACCGAACAGGACGCCCGCGGGGTGCAGGTCCATCGAGGCGCCGGGCTTTTCGACCTGCGTTGGATCCTTGCGCTGCTGTTCGCCATCTACGGGGCGGTGCTCACCATCATCGGCATCGGATTCA
Organism: Actinoalloteichus hymeniacidonis; assembly: GCF_014203365.1. Taxonomy (NCBI): domain Bacteria; kingdom Bacillati; phylum Actinomycetota; class Actinomycetes; order Pseudonocardiales; family Pseudonocardiaceae; genus Actinoalloteichus; species Actinoalloteichus hymeniacidonis. The sequence goes on along the minus strand of NZ_JACHIS010000001.1, from coordinate 4,747,657 downwards.
CCTCCGAGGCGGACGTGATCAAGGCGGCAGGCATCCAGATCAATCTGTGGGCGGGCCTGGGCATGCTGTTGATGTCTCTGCTGTTCGCCGTCTGGGCGCGGTTGCGTCCGGTCGTGGTGGACCCGAGCGTCATCGAGCACCACGACACCGACAAGCATTGATGTCGACAGTGTGTGAGATGGTGTGATCACAGCGTGATCGTCAATCTCGGATTGGCGGTTGTTCCCTCATCGGTGGGTCGCTGGCGCTACGGTGCTCCCCGTGCATCGTCTGCGACGCCTTCGATTTGCCCTGGTCCCGGCCGTGTTGTTGCTTGCAACGGCGGGATGCGCGGGCAGCACCGACCTTGCGAAGGCCAACTTCGAACGAACGACCGTTGCCGCTGCCGACCGCGAGGTCTCGGAGCAGAGCAGTGAGACGGACGGTTCCGGCGGCAGCAGTGAACCGCAGGAGCAGGACGAGGCACTGACTCGCGACGCCCTGCGCGACGTCAACCCGTGCGCGCTGGTCGACGAGGACCTGTTCGAGGAGATCGCGGGTAGCGCGCCGGACTTCAGCCGGACCGCCTACAGCCGCTGCGGGGTCTACGGCACCGATCCCGACGGCGAGCCGGTCAGCCTCAACTTCACCCTCGGCGACTCGGTGTTCTCCGAGGCGGAACAGGCCAGCGGCGAGGTCGCCGGGCTCAAGACCCATATCCAGTCGGTCGACGGCGACGGCGGTGGAGTCTGCTTCCTCCGGGTGATCACCACCGATCTACCGGACGCGAAGTCGTTCACCGTGCAGATGGACGCGATGGTCGACGACGTCTGCGACACCGGCCGGCAGTTCGCCGAGCACGCGATCGAGTTGTTGCGCTCGGACCCGCCGCTGAACGAGGCGGGCGATCAAGGTCTCGGCGGAGTCGATCCCTGCACCATTCTCGAACCTGAGGAAACCGCGGCCTGGGTCGGCGAGGGCAGCCTGACGGACTCGTACGGCCTGCACGACTGCGCCTGGTCGCTGAGCGGGGTCGAGCTGAGAACGAGCTTCGAGGTGTACTTCGACCCGGCCGATACCGATGGCGCCGAGGAGATCGACCTCGGCGGCATCACCGCATATCGGATTCTCGACGAGAACGTCTTCCCGGAGTGCGAGGTCAGGTGGGTGCACGCCGACTTCGAGGACAGCGGCGACTACGAGGTGGTGACGGTGTCGATGGCCGACATCATGGTGAGCGGCATCGACACCTGTGCCCTGGCCACCGAGGCCGCAGCGGTCGTCAAGGAACGGATCACGGCGTGAGCCGGCCTGGCCTGGCCATCGAGGCTGTCGGTCGCCGCCGACGGTCCTCGAGCCGAGCAGCGTAATCTTCGGCTGATCCGAGGTCGTCATCGGCGGGAGGACTGCGTATGCAACGGAGCGAGATCGATCAGTCTGCCCAGGTCCCCCCGCTGCCGGCGGATGAGGAAGCAGCCAAGGCGGCCACCGAGTCGACTTCCGGGGACGCTTCCGAGCAGCAGGACGAGGCGACCCCCTCCGAGTTCGCCTCGCACGACCCCCGGACCGGAGAACTGGTCGGCAGGCATCCACTCACCACGCCCACCCGACTCGCCGAGGCCCTGGCCGTCTCCCGTCTGGCGGCGACCTGGTGGCAGGAGCTTGGCTTCGCGCAGCGGCGAATCCGGCTGGATCAATGGCGTGTGTCGTTGTTCCGGCAGATCGAGCCGATCGCCGCGTTGATCTGTGCCGAGACGGGCAAACCCCTGGATGACGCCAGGCTGGAACTGCTGATGGTTCTGGAGCATCTGCGCTGGGCGGCGGAACACGCCGAACGAACCCTGCGGCGCAGGCGGGTGGCCACCGGCAGGTTGATGACCAACCACGCCTCGACCGTGGAGTACCAGCCCTACGGGGTCGTCGGAGTGATCGGTTCGGCAGGCGAGCCCGCCTTCGCCCCGATGGGCTCGGTGGTGGGTGCCCTGGCGGCGGGCAATGCCGTGATCCTCAAACCGAGCGAGCTCACGCCGGGCGTCGCGGTCGCCTTGGCGGAGGCGTTCAACGAGGTCGTGCCGGAACACCCGGTGTTCACCGTGGCCACCGGCGACGGCGCTACCGGCGCCGCGCTGTGTTCGGTGGGGGTCGACAAGATCTCCTTCGTCGGCAGCGCCGCTGCCGCCAAACAGGTGCTCGTCGATTGCGCGCAGACCCTGACGCCGGTCGCGGTGGAGTGCGGCGGCAAGGACGTGATGCTCGTCGACTCCGACGCCGATCTCGTCGCCGCCGCCGAATCGGCGGTGTGGGGCGCGATGTCCAACGCCGGACAGAACAGCACCTCGCTGGAACGGGTCTATGTGCTCGACGAGGTCGCCGATCGCTTCGTAGACCTGGTCGAGCAGCGGGCCCGACGACTGCGACCGGGCGGACAGCCCGGTGCGGACTTAGGTCCGGTGCAGTTGCCCAGCCAGGTCGACGTGATCCGAGAACACCTCTCCGATGCGATCGAGCGTGGCGCGCGTTGCCTGGTCGGTGGCCCGGAGTCGCTGCGTCCGCCCTATGTCGAACCGGTGATCCTGCTGGATGTACCCGAGGACGCCGCTGTACTCACCGAGCGGACCGGCGGACCGATCCTGGTGATCAACCGGGTGCCCGATCTGGATGCCGCGGTGCAGGCGGCCAACGCATCGGCCTTCGGGCTCGGCGCCTCGGTGTTCTCCGCGAGCAGGGGAGAGGAGATCGCGGCGAACCTGCGTGCGGGGATGGTCGCGGTCAACAGCGCGGGCACGATCGGAGTGGTTCCCGCGCTGGCACTCGGCGGGACCGGCGGCTCCGGCTACGGTCGGGTGCGCGGCGCTGCGGGACTGCATGAGTTCGCCCAGGCGAAGTCCGTGACCAGGCGGCGCGGCAGGCCATTGATCAACGCCCTGACATTCGGGCGCCGAGCGGGCACCGTTCGCCGGCTGTTGCGGCTGGTCCGGATGCGTTACGGTCGCTGAGTCCGGGCGGGACGAGGGTGCGGTCCACAAGGGTGCTCACCCATTGGCGGTGCTTGCCGGACTGACGGCTTGAGCAAGCGACCCGTGGGGAGCGCGCCAGTGAAGAAGATCATCAATGATCCGGCCGCCGTCGTGACCGAGGCGCTGTACGGCATGGCCCAGGCGCATCCCGAACTGCGAGTGCAGCACACCGATCCCGCGTACATCGTCCGTGCCGACGCCCCCATCCCCGATCGAGTCGCGATCGTCTCGGGCGGCGGTTCCGGACACGAGCCCTTGCACGGTGGTTTCGTCGGTCCAGGAATGCTCACGGCGGCCTGCCCGGGACCGGTGTTCACCTCGCCCACCCCTGATCAGGTGCAGGCTGCTGTGGCGGCCGCGCACGGCGGGGCCGGGGTGCTGCTGCTGGTGAAGAACTACACCGGCGACGTGTTGAACTTCGAGACCGCTGCGGAGCTGATCGAGGCCGAGGGCATCGATGTCCGAACCGTGGTGATCGACGACGACGTCGCGGTGCGGGACTCACTGTTCACCGCGGGGCGACGCGGCGTGGCGGGCACGTTGTTGGTCGAGAAGATCGTCGGCGCGGCCGCGGAGGCAGGCGCCGATCTCGATACCTGCGAACGACTCGCCAGGAAGGTGGTCGACTCGGTCCGCTCGATGGGGCTGGCCCTGGCGCCTTGCACGGTTCCGCATTCCGGGGAACCCAGTTTTGTGCTCGCCGAGGACGAGATCGAGATCGGCATCGGCATCCACGGCGAGCCGGGGCGTGAGCGCACCCGGATCGCTCCGGCGCAGGACCTGGTTCGAACGCTGTTGACGCCGGTGCTGGAGGACCTGCCGTTCACCGCAGGGGACCGGGTGCTGTTGTTCACCAATTCGATGGGCGGCACGCCGCTCATCGAGCTTTACCTGGCGCACGGGAGCGCCGTGGCGCTGCTGAACGAACGCGGATTCCTCGTCGAGCGCAGCCTCGTCGGCCCCTACGTGACGAGCCTGGAGATGCAGGGCATCAGCCTGACACTCCTGCGGCTGGACGACGAGCTGGCCGAACTCTGGGATGCGCCGGTCAGTACTCCCGCGCTGCGTTGGGGACGCTGATGGCCTGCGATGGATCGAGCATGGTCGCCGCATGGCTCGGCGTCGCGGAGGTGATCCGCGCTCATCGAGACGAGTTGGTGCGGTTGGACCGCGAGATCGGCGACGGCGATCACGGTGAGAACCTGCGCCGCGGGTTCGACGTGGTCGCCGAGCGGCTCGCCGCGATGGACGCCGCCACTCCCGGCGCGGTCCTGAAATCGGTGGCCACGACGCTGATCTCCACGGTCGGCGGTGCCGCCGGGCCGCTGTTCGGCACGGCGTTGCTGCGGGCGGCCAAGGCTCTCGGAGATCGAGCGACGCTCGACGGCACCGCAGTCGCCGAGGCTCTGGCGGCCTCGTCGGAGGGTGTCATCGCCCGAGGCCGGGCCGAGATCGGCGACAAGACGATGGTCGATGCCCTCGTCCCAGCGGCGAAGGCGGCCGAATCGGCCGCGCAGCGCGGCGACTCGGCGTCGGGTGTGCTCGCCGAGGCGGCAAGGGCTGCCACCCGGGGCGCACACGACACCGTCGAGCTGGTCGCACGGAAAGGACGCGCGTCGTACCTCGGGCCGCGCAGCGCGGGCCACCTGGATCCGGGCGCGCGATCCACCGAGCTGATTCTGACCTCGCTCGCCGCTTCGGCAGGTTCGCTCGGGGAGGGCTCGTGAGTCTGGTCGGTCTGGTACTCGTCTCGCATAGTCGTCGGCTCGCCGAGGGGCTCGCCGAGCTCGCGGCGCAGATGGCTCCGGACGTCCCCATCGAGGCTGCGGGCGGGTTGCCCGGTGGCGAGCTCGGCACCGATTTCGAGTCGGTCGCGGACGCGCTGGATCGCGCGGATCGCGGCGCGGGCGTCGTGCTGCTCTACGACATCGGCAGCGCGCAGATGACGGCGGAGCTCGCCGTGGAGGCGCTCGACGACCCCTCTCGGGCCTATGTGGCGGACGCGCCGTTCGTCGAGGGCACGGTCGCCGCTGCGGTGGCCGCGCAGGGCGGGGCTGACCTGGACTCGGTCGCGCTGACTGCGTCCTCGGCCGCTGCGGATGCGGAATGGCCGTTGGCGGATCCCGGGTTCGGTACGGAGGACGAATCGGGCGGTGCCACCGACTCGGGATTCGCGGCGGCCACCGAATCGCCGTGGCCGCTCGCCCAGCCGGCGAACACCGCCCAGTCCGCGAACACCGCCCAGTCACCAGCCGCCACCCCGCCGCCGGAGACCCCGACCGGGGAGCAGACAGCGACGTCGGAATCCGAGGCGTCGGCGCCTGCGCCGGAGGCCTGGTCCATCCCCGCGCCGGAGGTCACTCCCGCCCTGACCTCGTTGTCGACCCACGCTCAAGAGACCGACATGCTGGCCGCGGAACTGGAGCTGCGAAACGACGTCGGCCTGCATGCCCGACCGGCCGCCCTGCTCGCCCGGTGCGTCGCCGGGTTGACGGCCCGGGTCACCGTGCGTTTCGGCGACCGTCAGGCCGACGCAGGCAGCGTCCTGGCGTTGCTGGGGCTCGGCGCGGGCAGTGGCGATCGGATCGAGGTTCGGGCTGCGGGGCCGGACGCCGCCGAGGCGCTGCGCAGGCTGACGGAGCTAGCCGATCGAGGTTTCGAGGACTAGCCCGCTGCGATGGGCGACGGGCGACGATCTGCCGGTCGCCGCGCGGTGGGTCAACGCCAACGACGGACCGTCGGACCTCGCCTGCCTCGGGCGTTCCAACAGCCGGTGTGCCAATGCCGCCGATCCTCGACCCCGCCGTGATCCTCGTCGGGCCAGGCCACCACATGCGCGATGCCCGCGTTGATCTCGTGATCGCAGCCCGGACATCGATAGGCCTTGGCGGCATGCGCACCGGGGACGGTACGGACCAACCAGTCCCCGTCGGGAGTCGTGACCCGGCGGGCCGAGCTCGCACTCGCACCGATCTCTCGATGCTGGTTCGTCGCGGCGGTCAGACCTGCGCGGCGGGAATGGTTGCGGCGTGGCACGAAAGGACACGCTAGCCGCTACCGGGAGAGCAGCGAGGAGCAGCGCGCCGAGAACGATCCGGGAGGTGCGTGCAGGATGGTCGCTGCGCCGCCCGATTCCGTCTCAGGACGCCGGTCGGCGCGTCCCCGGAGGGATGTACCGACTTCCCGCCCCGTGGCGGGCTCGCGGTGAAGCGCACGGTCCTGCTCGCCTGCCGGACCCGCCGGGATCGCCGATCGCCCCGGGCAGCACCGGATCCGGCAGGATGGCGTGATGCCCTCCACGGACGCCGATTCCCGCCTGCCGTTGCTGTTGTTCCACGCCTACCCGCTGGACTCCCGGATGTGGGACGGCGTTCGCGCCGCGCTCGCCGAGGATGTCCGGCTGATCACCCCCGACCAACGAGGCATGGGCGGCACGCCCCTGTCCGAGGGTGATACGACCCCGCCCGCCCCGGACCTCGCGGTGGCCGCCGCCGATGCGATCGCGCTGTTGGACCGTTGGGGGATCGAACGTGCCATCGTCGGCGGCGCCTCGATGGGTGGTTATGTCGCCATGGCGTTGCTGCGACTCGCACCCGAGCGGGTGGCCGGACTTCTGTTGGTGGACACGAAAGCCGAGGCCGACGACGAGGGACCCCGCGCGGTGCGATTGGCTGCGGCAGACCGTGCGGAGCAGGAGGGCACCGAGGGCTGGTTGGCCGACGGGATGCTGCCGAAACTGGTCGGTGCCACCACCCACCGAAGCCGCCCGCTGGTGGTCGAGCGCGTCACGGAACTGATCGGCTCCCAGCCCGCCTCGGGGGTGGCGTGGGCCCAGCGGGCGATGGCCGACCGTCCTGATTCCGGTAATGCGCTGCGTGCCGCCGGACTACCGACGTTGATCGTGGTGGGTGAACAGGACGAGCTCTCCCCGCCGGGGCCGGCGATGGAACTCGCCGAGTCGCTGCTCCAGGGTGAGATCGCGGTCATCCCGGACGCAGGCCACCTGGTGCCGCTGGAGGATCCGGACGGGTTCCTGTCGGTGGTGCGACCCTGGCTGGCTCGGCGGCGCGGTGCCTGACGGCGCCCGCGCCACCGAGAATCAGGATGGGGTGTGGCCGGGCCGGGGCAGGGTCGCCGTGACCTGCTCGTCCTGGTTCGGGGCGAAGGCTCCGGCGGTGCCTGCGGGCTTCTCCTCGGCGCTCTCACCCACTGCGGCCACCTCGGCGGGGTCGGCGACCAGGGTCGCGTCGGCCCCGACGGGCTGGGCGATCACCGTTCCGTTCGCGGCCGACTCCGACCACCGAAGCGTGATCTCGGGAGCCGGGGTCGAGGTGGCCTCCGGCTCGGTCACCGCAGCCGAATCCGACAGCTCGGTCTCGGTCGAGGCGTCCCCGCCGTCGGTGCGCAACACCTCGGTCGACTCGGCGGGCGGGGTGGGCCGGGCCAACATGGTCGTGTGGCCGCCGGGATTCGCGTCCTCGGCGTCGTTGTCCGCAGACCGGCCGAGCGGCTTCTCGGGGAGCCGCAACTGCTGGGTCGGCGGGTCGAAGCCGGGTGCGGGCGGGTTCGCGGGACTCGCCGGGGCGGCAGCCGACGGCGCGGCCGGGGCCGATGCGGCGGCCGGAGCCTGCTGACCGGGGTGTCCGCTCGGGGTCGGCCCGCTCTGTTGCGGGTTCTGGACCGGTGCCGGGTTGTTCGGCGGGGCGGGAGGTGCGAAGTGCGGCCATGGCGCGTCGCCCTCCTCCTCGAACCGCTGAATCAGCGGGAGCGAGTCGGCGAGCAGGCCGTTGATGGTACGAACCTGTTCGGCCAGCCGCGCCCGGTGCTTGCGCAGCGTCTCGACCTGGTTCTGTGCCTTGCTGACACGTCGGTTGGATTCCTCGGTGGCCTCGCGGACCCGCCGGTGCGACTCGGCGGTGGCCTCCTGCAGTCGCCGGTTCGCCTCGTGGGTCGCCTCGCGGACCCGCCGCTCGGCCTCGGCCTTGCTGTGCGCCTCCTGCTCGGCCAACGCCCGCATGGCGTCGGTGCGGCGGGCGGACATCGCGATCTCGAAGTCCTCGTCGACCTTGATTCGACGGGCCTCTGACTCCTCGTCTGCGGCCTTGCGCGCCCGGTCGGCCTCGGTGACCAGTCGGGTCGCCTCGGCCTGTCCCTCGGCCAGGGCGCGCTCGGTGTCGCGCCTGCCCTTGTCCAACAGTTCCCGATGCTCCGATTCCATCTCCTGACGCCGGTTCTCGTTCTCGGCGATCAGGCGGTCGTAATGGTTGCGGAGTTCGGTGATCTCGGCTTCGGAGCGAGCCTTGATATCGGCTACGTCGGTCTCGGCCCGAGAACGGATCTCGTTGGCTTCCTCCTGAGCGAGGCGCAACATGCGTTGCAGGCGCTCGCTCATTCCCTCCAGGCTGGTGGGGGGCTGGTTGAGGCGTTCCACCTGCGAGTGCAGTGCCTCCACCTCGGCCCGGGTTGCCTCGAGCTGTCTTGCCAGGTCGGTGGCCTGCGAGAGTGCCGCATTGCGGTCGGCGGCGAGGATGCGCAGGTCGGTGTCTAGTCGCTCCAGATGTTCGTCGACCTGGGCACGGTTGTAGCCGCCGCGCCGGACTGTCTCGAAGCCGGAGCCCAACGGGAGAAGATCACGGTCGTCAGCGAGGCCCATGGTTGTCACGCTACCTGCCCGGTACGGTGAATCAGGGATGACTCTTGGTCAATGTCTACCCGGATTTCGCGATTCTGCTCACGATATCCGCCGACCTGTTGACGATGGGCACTTCGGGTTGCCCTGGCAACGATAGAGAGTTACTGGAAGGGCACCGGCGGTGCCGATCTCCCCACAGTGGATGCGCTGCGTGCGCTGCTCGCGGCTGCCCATCGGGCGCTCGGGTCACTTCGCCCGCCTTCCGGGCGCTTGCCCGCATCGCGTCCGTCCACACCGGCCCGACACTGCCATGCGGCCTTGTCCTGCGGCGAGGTGCGTCGCCGTCGCTAAACGCGATCGAGCAGCAAATGTTCACCCGAACAGGTGGGGACTGCTTGCGGAGGGTTGCGTAGGCGGGCCGATCGTCGTCGGCCCGCCGCCGGGCGGGGTCAGTGCTCCGAGGAAGGGGCAGGCTCGACCAGCTCGACCAGCACCCCGCCCGCATCCCTGGGATGCACGAAGTTGCAGAGACTGCCCGCCGTCCCACGCCGTGCGGTCTCGTACAGCACTCGAAGTCCACTCGCCCGCAGGGCCGCCGCCGCTGCGGCCACGTCGGTGACCCGGTAGGCGAGCTGTTGCAGGCCGGGGCCGGAGCGGTCCAGGAATCGGCCGATCGGGGACTCCGAGGTCAACGGTGCCAATAGCTGAACCGCCGTGCCCTCGCCGGAGTCGCCGGGTGCGCGCAGCATCGCCTCGCGCACTCCCTGGTCCTCGTTGGTCTCCACGTGTGCGACGACGAGACCGAAATGCTCGCGATGGAAGGCGATGGCGGAATCCAGATCGTGGACCGCGATGCCGACATGGTCGATCGCGGTGACGAAGGACGAGATCGTGCTGTGCATGGTCGCCGAGGTTAACGAGCGCGGGCGCCCGTCGGCAGTAATCGGCGGGGTCGGATGCCATCCGGTGTGGATCGGTCTTCGCCGCGCGAGTGCTCGGGGTGAACTACGGTTCCGGCCGTGACCTTCTCGATCGTTGCCAGAGACTCGACCACCGGCGAGCTGGGCGCTGCCGTGGCAGGCTGCGTCCTCGCGATCGGTGCCAGAGCGATCATCGTGGAGCCCGGCGTCGCCGCTGTGTCGGTCCTGGCCGCAGGCGGCACCGCCGAACAGCGGGGCATCATCGATCGGATCAAGGCCGGGACGCACCCGGAATCGGCCATCGCCGCGATCGACCCGGGGCGGGAGGTGCAGTGCGGCGCCGTGGGGCGCGCGGGAGCAGGCACCTGGACCGGGCCGGACACTCCGGCCCACGCGACCGATCTCGTCGAGGAGCACTATGCGGTGCAGGGCAACCTGTTGACCCTGCCGGTGGTCTGCGAGGCGATGTCGGAGACCTTCCTGGACACCACCGGACCCTTGGCCCGCAGACTGCTCGCGGCCCTGCGCGCCGGGCAGCAGGCCGGCGGGGATGTGCGGGGTCAGCAGTCCGCCGGGTTGGTGGTGCGCAGTCCGGACGCCAACGAGGTCCTGCCGTTGGATCTGCGGGTCGACGACCACCGGGACCCGCTGCGGGAGTTGAGTAGACTGCTCGACGTCCATCGCGCCCACGACCTGCTGGCAGGCAACGCCGACCGGCTCCACGAGGATGCCGACCTGGCTCAGCGGCTGGTCGACGCCGCCGAGCGCATCCCAGGGGACTCGCTACTCACCGGCTGGGCCGCTGCGGGAGCGGTCGCCCACGACATGGCCGAGGCGCCCGTGCTGGCGGCCGCCGCCGATCTGCTGTCGCCGACGTTCCCGGCGTGGTGTGCGCATCAGGCCTCCCTCGGCGGCCCGCTGGCACCCGCTTGGCGCAGTCTCGGCGCCGTTGGCTGATGTTGTGCGCCGCATCACTCTCGGACCCGCCGAAACCGCCGGGTAGGGTCCGATCGGAGCCGATGTCATCGCATCACGCTCCACACACTCTCCCTCCACACGCAAGGAGACAGTCGTGACCGGTTCCGTCATCGTCGCCGGGGCCAGGACGCCGATCGGCCGCCTGCTCGGATCGTTGAAGGACTTCTCCGCCGCCGCCCTCGGTGGTATCGCCGTGAAATCGGCCCTGGAACGGGCGAGCGTCGCTCCCGACCAGGTGGACTACGTGATCATGGGCCAGGTGCTCACCGCAGGCGCAGGCCAGATCCCGGCCAGGCAGGCCGCTGCCGCAGCCGGCATCCCGATGACCGTTCCGGCGTTGACCGTGAACAAGGTCTGCCTCTCCGGACTCAACGCGATCGCGCTGGCCGACCAGCTGATCCGGGCAGGCGAATGCGAGATCGTCGTCGCAGGTGGTCAGGAGTCGATGAGCCAGGCTCCGCATCTGCTGCCCGGCTCGCGGACCGGCCACAAGTTCGGCGACGTCACGCTCGTGGACCACATGTCGCACGACGGCCTGTTCTGCGCCTTCGACCAGGTCGCCATGGGCCTGTCCACCGAACGGCACAACGCCCGCCACGAGCTGACCAGGGCCGAGCAGGACGCCTTCGCCGCCCGCTCGCACCAGGCGGCCGATGCGGCGGTACAGCGCGGGGTGTTCGCCGAGGAGATCACCCCGGTGTCGGTGCCGCAGCGCAAGGGCGACCCGATCCTGTTCGAGACGGACGAGGGCGTCCGAGCCGGGACGACGGTCGAGTCGTTGGGCAGGCTGCGCCCCGCGTTCACCCCCGACGGCACCATCACGGCGGGCTCGTCCTCGCAGATCTCCGACGGCGCGGCGGCGGTCGTGGTGATGAGCCGGGCGAAGGCCGAGGAACTGGGCCTGGAGTGGATCGCCGAGATCGGCGCGCACGGCATGGTCGCCGGGCCGGATGCCAGCCTGCAGGAACAGCCCTCGAACGCGATCGCGGCGGCCTGCGCCAAGGCGGGCCTCGCGCCCGCCGATCTCGATCTGGTGGAGATCAACGAGGCCTTCGCGGCCGTCGGCGTCGTGTCGAGCAAGGCGTTGGGCGTTCCCGAGGACCGGGTCAACGTCAACGGCGGCGCGATCGCCCTCGGCCATCCGATCGGGATGTCCGGCGCCCGCCTCGTGCTGCACCTGGCGTTGGAACTGCGGCGACGCGGCGGCGGAGTCGGTGCTGCGGGTCTCTGCGGCGGTGGCGGCCAGGGCGACGCCCTGTTGCTGCGCGTTCCGAAGGCGTAGGCGTCGATGGCAGCCGAGATGACGGTGTCCGAGCTGGTCCGGCGGGCCAGGGACGGGCAGGCTCGTGCGTTGGGCAGGCTGATCTCGCTGGTGGAGGACGGCAGTCCCCGGCTGGCCGAGGTGGCCGCCGAACTCGCCCCGCACACCGGGGGAGCACAGGTCGTCGGACTCACCGGACCGCCCGGCGTCGGCAAGTCCACCTCGACGTCGGCACTGGTCAAGGCGTTGCGGGCCAGCGGACGGCGGGTCGGGGTCCTCGCGGTCGACCCGTCCTCGCCGTTCTCGGGCGGTGCACTGCTCGGCGACCGGGTGCGTATGCAGGAACACGCCACCGACGACGGCGTGTTCATCCGCTCGATGGCCACCAGGGGGCATCTCGGCGGGCTGGCCTGGTCGACCCCGCAGGCGCTTCGGGTGCTCGATGCGGCGGGCTTCGACATCGTGTTGATCGAGACCGTCGGGGTCGGGCAGTCCGAGGTGGATGTCGTCTCGCTGGCCGACACCACGCTGGTGCTGCTCGCTCCCGGCATGGGGGACGGCATCCAGGCCGCCAAGGCGGGCATCCTCGAGGTCGCCGACGTGTTCGTGGTCAACAAGGCCGACCGTGAGGGCGCCGATCAGACGGTGCGCGAGCTGAAGTACATGATCTCCCTCGGTAGACGCGAGAAGGGGCCGAGCTGGCGGACGCCGATCGTCCGGACCGTGGCGGCCAGATCGGAGGGGGTGGACGAGCTGGTGCAGGCGGTCACCGATCATCGGGACTGGCTGATCGAGCACGGGGAGCTGGACGCCCGACGGGTGCAACGCGCCGAGAACGAGATCCAGGCGGTGGTGGCCGCGCGGCTGCGAGCCGAGATGGGCGAGCTGCGGGGCGGGGCGACTCTGGCGGGCCTGGCGCGGGAGATCGTCGACGGGCGCAGCGATCCCTATCGCGCCGCCGAACAGCTGTTGGCCGACCTTCGTTCCTGACGTCGGCCGCCCAGCAGGCCCCGCCTAGTGCCCCTGGCTGTCCGGGCGGTGGAAGGCGGGGCCGAGGCTGTCGAGCGGGTCGGCCTCGGTGAGCAGCGGATCGGTCATCGCGAAGGTCTGGGTCCGGCCGGGCCCGGTCGCCTGGGTCTCGAAACGCACCGTGACCCGGCCGACGCCTGCGCCCTGTACCCAGCCGTGGCCGAACTCCGGATGGGCGACATCGTGGCCCGCACGCCACCTCGGGGTGCCGTCCGCGTCGGGGCCCTCGGTGCCGTCCGAGGCGGTGGGATCCTGCGGCGTCGGCTCGGGTTCCTGCTCGATCGCCTCCGCTACGACGGCCTGCGTGGCGACGCCGTCGTAAGACGGATCGACCTCGGCTGCCCGGCGAGGAAGATCGGTCGTCGACTCGAACAGCGGTTCCTGCTCGCCCCTGCTGAGTCCGCCCAGTGAGACCCCCACCAACCGCACCTTGGTTCCCGGCGGCACCGCCGCCCGGATGAGCCGTTGTGCCATGGCGGTGAGGACAGTTCGGTCCGTGGTGGCCGCCTGGACGGTCTCCGACCGGCTGATCGTGACGAAGTCGGCGTCCCGCACCTTGACCCGCACCGTGCGCGCCGCCCGGTGCGCGGCGATCAGTCGGTGATACGCAGATTCGGCCATCAGTCGCACCTCGGTGGCCAGTCGTTGCGGATCGGTCAGGTCCTGCTCGAAGGTCGTCTCCGCGCTGACCTGCTTGTTCTCGGACCGCTCCGCCACGGGTCTGCCATCCTGGCCTTGAGCGAGGCGATGCAGTTCGGTGCCGATCGCCTGCCCGAGCAGGCCCGCCGCGTCCCGGCGACTCAGGGCGGCGAACTCGCCGAGCGTCCGGACCCCGATGCGGTGGAGTTTCTCCTCGGACACCGGACCGATCCCCCAGAGCGCCCGCACCGGCAGATTCCGCAGCGTGGCGGGTTCGCTGCCGGGCGGCACGACGAGTTGGCCATCCGGTTTGGCCAGGTCGGAGGCGATCTTGGCCATGGTCTTGCCGGTGGCCGCCCCCACGGACGCCACCAGGCCCAGCTCGGTTCGAATCCGCTCGCGCAGGGCGATCACCGCTGCCGTCACCTCGTCCGGCCTCGCGCCCTGCAGCGCGGGGGGTTCGGTGAAGGCCTCGTCGAGCGAGATCCGTTCCAGGACCGGCGAGAACTGGCGGAGCAGGTCGAAGACCCGCTCGCTGGCCCTGCTGTAGACGACGAACCTCGGCGGTAGGACGGTGGCGATCGGGCAGAGCCTGCGGGCCTGGGCCATCGGCATCGCCGAACGAGCGCCGTGACGACGGGCCTCGTAGCTGGCCCCGGCGACGGTGCCGCGTGGCCCGGCCCCACCGACGAGCACGGCCCGGCCCCGCAGCGTGGGCCGGGTGAGTTGCTCGACGCCGGAGAAGAACGCGTCCATGTCGATGTGCAGCACCCAGCGGCTCACCGCCCTATTCAAACTCCTTCGACCGACGAAAGGCGCCTAGCGACTCTCCGACCGGGTCGGTCCGTCGTCGAGGGCACACCGATGCGGGCCCGCCCCGGCTCGGCGAGACGGCCGGATGTGGACGCCGTGCGGGGGATGCCGCCTCGGCCCGCCTGTTCGGCCGCTCTACAGTGGCGGACGTATCGGACCGGCCTCGGCACCGTGGTCGCCACGGCGATACGCCGTCGGGATCGCCCGCGCTGGTCGGCCGATGCGGTGCCGCCCGCCGATCAATGGAGGAATCCCGTGTTCGCCACGCTAGCCGCCCGATTCCGTGTGGTCGCCATCGCCGAGGCGCTGTCGTGGACCGGCCTGCTGATCGGGATGTTCTTCAAGTACGTCGTGGTGGGCAACGAGCTCGGGGTGCAGATCTTCGGCCCGATCCACGGTGCCTGCTTCGTGCTCTACGTCGCCTCGGTGGTCCTGGTTCGGCGGACGCTGCAGTGGGATGCCAAGACGACCATCTGGGCCCTGATCGCGAGCATCCCCCCGCTGGGGACGGTCGTCTTCGAGCGCTGGGCCCGGCGCACCGGCCGGATCGAGACGGCCCCGGCCGCAGCTCCCGCCTCGGCGTCGCAGGAGCCGGAGACCACGACCGCGAGTTGACGCGGGGCTTCAATAACGTCGAAAGCCGCCCGCCTGCACTCCTGTGAGTGCCTGCGGGCGGCTGACTCGGACCGTCACGGCCGTGCTGTCGCCGTGTCGCTGTCCTCGAAATCGCCTGCCGCCAGTCGGACCTTGGCCAACAGTTCGGTGAGTCGAGTCTGCTCGTCGGTTTCCAAGCCGTTGAGCCCGAAGTTCACCTCGGTGACGGCGGTGGTCGCGGACTGCATCCGCTCTCGGCCGGACTCGGTGATGGCGACCAGCGTGGTTCTTCGGTCGGTGGGGTGCGGGGTCCGCTTGACCAGATCGTCCTTCTCCAAGCGGTCCACGATGTTGGTGACGCTGGTGGGATGGAGCTGCAGACGCTCTCCCATCACACGCATGGGCAAAGCTCCCTGTCGGGAGAAGGACAACAGCACGAGTGCCTCGTACCGCGCGAAGGTCAGGTTGAGCGGCCGCAACGCCGTGTCCGCTGCGGATTGAAGGATCTGCTGTACCCGCATCACGCTGGTCACCGCAGCCATCGTGCCCGACGAGCCGATGCGGTCGGACCAGAGCTGGGCCGCACGCGCGATGGGGTCGAACGGAAGTGGTCGGTGGCCGGTCATGAGGATCGACGCTAGCAGCGTCGCCCACCGTGCCAGAGTGACGGATGTACCGACGGGTAGCGAAACGGTGAGAAGGAGGAGCACATGTTGGTCGCATTCAGCGTGAGTCCGGCGGGCGGCGGCTCGGAGAGCGTCAGCGAGGCGGTCGCGGAGGCGGTGCGCATCGTGCGTGCGTCGGGTCTGCCCAACGAGACGAACTCGATGTTCACCACGATCGAGGGCGAGTGGGACGAGGTGATGGCGGTCGTCAAGCGCGCCACCGATGCGGTGCTGGCCTCCGCACCCAGAGCGAGCCTGGTCATCAAGGCCGACATCCGGCCAGGGCACGTCGGGCAGCTGCAGGCCAAGGTCGAGCGGGTCGAGGAGCGGCTCGCGCAGGATCAATAGCCCGCGCAGGGGCCGATCGCACCGTTGCGCCACCGGGGCCCGGGTCGTGAAGCACGCGAACTCGATGGGTTTCTGGGCGACGACGACGTTGTCGAAATGCGGCCGGTCCATCGGCATCGCCTGGTTGCTGTCCGGGTCTCCTGTTGCGGCCGGGAATGATGGTGGGCATCCGATAGTAGGAAGTCCTACTATGAGGGTGTCGGCCACCGCCGATTCCCAGGCCGCTTCGAGGGGACGACCATGCAGGGTGACCAGAATCCGGGGGCGAACCCCACCGGACGCAACGACGGCCGAGTGACCGACGGCGGCGCCGATGCCGACCTGGCCACGGGTCGTGAACGCTGGGAGAAGAACTTCGCCGCAGCCGAGGCGGCGGGGCGGGTGCGCGACGCCGACTTCACCACGCTCTCCGGCGCTACCGTCGACCCCTTGTACGGGCCGGAGCCGGGTGCCGAACCCGAGGGCTTCGAGCGGATCGGCTGGCCGGGGGAGTACCCGTTCACCAGAGGCCTGCACGCCACCGGGTACCGAGGCAAGCCGTGGACTATTCGTCAGTTCGCGGGCTTCGGCAACGCGACGCAGACCAACGAGCGCTACAAGATGATCCTCGAGCAGGGCGGCGGCGGCCTCTCCGTGGCCTTCGACATGCCGACGCTGATGGGCTACGACTCGGACGACGCCCGCTCGCTCGGCGAGGTCGGGCACTGCGGGGTCGCCGTCGACTCGGCGGCCGACACCGACATCCTCTTCGCCGACATCCCGCTGGACCAGGTCACGACCTCGATGACCATCTCCGGCCCCGCCGTCCCGGTGTTCTGCATGTATCTGGTGTCCGCCGAACGGCAGGGCGCCGACATCGGCAAGCTCAACGGCACCCTGCAGACCGACATCTTCAAGGAGTACATCGCTCAGAAGGAATGGCTGTTCGCGCCGGAGCCGCACCTTCGCCTCATCGGCGACCTGATGGAGTACTGCGCCGCGAACATCCCGGCCTACAAGCCGCTCTCGGTGTCCGGCTATCACATCCGCGAGGCCGGAGCGACCGCCGCACAGGAACTGGCGTTCACCCTGGCCGACGGCTTCGGCTACGTCGAGCTGGGCCTGTCCCGAGGTCTGGACATCGATGCCTTCGCTCCCGGACTCAGCTTCTTCTTCGACGCCCACATCGACTTCTTCGAGGAGATCGCCAAGTTCCGCGCCGCCCGGCGGATCTGGGCCCGGTGGCTGCGCGACGTCTATGGCGCCAAGACCGCCAAGGCGCAGTCCCTGCGATTCCACACCCAGACCGCAGGCGTCTCCTTGACCGCGCAACAGCCGGAGAACAACATCGTCCGCACGGCCCTCGAAGCGCTGTCGGCGGTCCTCGGCGGCACGAACTCGTTGCACACCAACGCCCTGGACGAGGTATTGGCGTTGCCGAGCGAGAAGTCCGCCCAGATCGCCCTGCGCACCCAGCAGGTGATCGCCGAGGAGACCGGTGTCACCAACGTCGCCGACCCGCTCGGCGGCTCCTGGTACGTCGAGGCGCTGACCGACCGCATCGAGGCGGAGGCGGAGCGGGTGTTCGACCACATCCGGACCATGGCCGAGATCGCGGTGCCCTCCGGCAACCATCCCATCGGCGAGATGACCTCCGGCATCCTGCGCGGCATCGAGGACGGCTGGTTCACCGGCGAGATCGCCGATTCGGCCTTCGCCTACCAGCAGGCCGTGGAGAAGGGGGACAAGCGGGTGGTCGGGGTCAACCGGCATACCGGTTCGATCTCGGACGAACTCGAGATCCTGCGCGTCGGACACGAGGTGGAACGGGAGCAGAACCGGGTGCTCGGGGCCCGGCGGGCCGGTCGAGACGCCGAGCAGGTTCGACGCGCCCTGTCCGATCTGGTTCAGGCGGCCAGGGGCACCGGCAACATGATCGAACCGATGCTGGCCGCGGTTCGGGTGGAGGCCACCCTGGGTGAGATCTGTGGGGCACTGCGCAGCGAATGGGGCGTCTACACCGAGCCTGCCCGCTTCTGACCGACCGATCCCATGCCGCAGACGGCGGGCGGGCTTGCGATCTCGCCCACCGCCTCGGCGAGGCCGGCTCCGGTCATGCCAGGATGGTGAGTGTGACGAGGCCAGATCCACGACAGACCGCAGCCCTGTCCGCCGCTCTGTCCGGCGCGGTTGATCTCTCCGCGCTCAAGGCCAGGGCCGAAGCAACTCGGTCCGGTGCCCGATCGCCGGGCGGCGCACCAGCGGCGGCACCCGGTCAGGCGAACAACGCCGAGGGTGGCGGCAGCGACTCCCCGTTCATCGTCGATGTCACCGAAGCCGACTTCCAGGCTGCGGTGGTCGACCGATCAATGCAGGTTCCGGTCATCGTGAACCTGTGGGCCGAGTGGAGCGAGCCGAGCAAGCAGCTCTCGCCCGCCCTGGAGCGGCTGGCGGCGGCGGGCCAGGGCACCTTCATCCTGGCCAGGGTCGACGTGGATGCCAATCCGAGGATCGGCCAGGTATTCGGTGTCCAGTCGGTCCCGACGGTGGTCGCCATCGCGGCGGGCCAGCCGGTCGACGCCTTCTCCGGTGTGCAGCCGGAGGCACAACTGGCGCAATGGATCAGCCAGCTCACCACGGCATTGCGTGACAAGCTTCCCGGCATCGCCGCGGCCGAGGCCGCCGCACCGGGCGGTGCACCCGTCGAGGCGCCGCCGGAGGACCCGAGGATCGTCGAGGCCGAAGAGGCACTCGAACGCGGCGACTACGCCGAGGCCGAGGCCGCCTACCAACGCATCCTGGCGGCCGAGCCCGCCAACGAGGACGCCAAGGCCGCACTCGTCCAGGTCCGGTTCCTGGCCAGAGCGGAGTCCGTCGACCCGACCTCGATCGCCAAGGCGGACGCGGCTCCGGACGATGTCGACGCCCAGCTGGCGGCAGCCGACGCCCAGGTGGTGGCCCAGGACGTCGAGGCGGCCTTCAAGCGGCTCATCGAGACCGTGCGCCGGTCGGCGGGCCCGGACCGCGACCGCGTGCGGAGCCACCTGGTGGAACTGTTCGAACTGTTCCCGGTCGGGGACGAGCGGGTGCTCGCCGCACGTCGAGCACTGGCCAACGCCCTGTACTGAGACCGAGACATCGCGTCGAGGAGCGCCCCGGTCGGTCGGCCACCGGGGCGGCCCCGACGATCAGCGCTGTTAGGGTCGGCCCGTGACGGCCAGGCCCACCAAGACACTCCGCATCACCACGCGTAACGCCGCTTTCCAACAGTGGCAGGCGTTGCTGACGAACCGGAACAAGCGGCAGCGACTCGGCGAGTTCCTGATCCAGGGCGTCCGGCCGATCAGCCTGGCGGTGCAGCAGGACTGGCCGCTGACCACACTGCTGCGCGTCTCGGGCCGGTTGTCGAACTGGGCGGCGGGCATCCTGGCCACCGCCGAGGTGGACCGGGTGCACGAGCTCGCCCCCGAGCTGATGGCCGAGCTCGGCGAGAAGGACGACGCCTCCGCCCCCGAGTTGATCGCGGTGGCCGCGATACCCGACGACGATCTGAGCCGGATCCCGATCCGGCCGGAGATGCTCGTGATCGCCTTCGACCGCCCGACAAGCCCTGGCAACCTCGGTACCGTCCTGCGGTCGGCCGATGCCCTCGGCGCTGACGGTGTGTTGATCACCGGACACGCCGCCGATCTCTACGATCCCAAGACGATCCGATCGACCACCGGCTCCTTCTTCGCCGTGCCTGCCGTGCGGGTTCCCGCCGCAGAACAGGCGGCGGCGTGGGTGAACGGGGTACGCGAGGCAGGCGTCGAGCTGCGGGTGGTCGGGACGAGCGAGGACGGCACCTCGGAGCTTGCCGAGGTCGACCTGCGGGGCCCGACGATGATCGTGATCGGCAACGAGACCAGCGGCATGAGCGCTGCCTGGGCGGCCCGTTGCGACGAGCTGACGCGGATTCCCATGGTCGGCTCCGCGAGTTCGCTCAACGCCGCGTCATCGGCCTCTATCGCCCTGTACGAGGCCGCCCGGCAGCGGCGCGCGGGCTGAGCGGCCCTCTGCGGCCCTCCAGAGCTGCCGAGGGCCGCACACCGAGGAACCGGTTATTCGCCGTCGAACTGGGTCGTGCAGGTCGCGGTGTTCTCCTCGAAACCGGTCTTGAACGCCTCGACCCGCGCGAAGCCGGAGGGCACGCTGGCACCGTTGATGTCGGCGGCGATCAGGCTGTCCGGAAGGAGCAGCTCGGCGACGGCTTCGTCGAGGTCGCCGGGGGAGATCCGCAGGCCGCCGAAGGACGAGGTGTCGGTGGACCGGTTCGGCATCAGCATGCCCGCCCAGACACCGGTCAGGCAGGCGGTGCGCAATCCGGCGGTCGGACCCTCCAACGACAGGCCCGCCTGCTCCTGGACGGCCATGGTGTACCGGGAGGCGATCTCGGCGAAGGCGGCGAAGTCGCCGATGCCGTCCGCGTTGATGCTGGTTTGAGTCGGCGGGGTACCGATGGCGGCCAACTCTGGTAGATCCAGCCCGATGTCGTTGCCATCGACGCAGTAGGAGGCGGGTTCGGTCTCGCTGCAGCTCGCTCCGGTGAGATCCAGTTCGGGTGCCGCGTCGAGTTCCTGGGCGAACGCCTCTGCGAGGCTCTGCTCGACCAGCGCGATGTGTTGTTCGTTGATCTCCAGCTGTCCGCTCTGGTCGTTCGGGGCGAATTCGAGCTGGGTGATCCGCTCCTCCATCTCGGGCACGTCCATCTCGGCGCACCGAGCTGCGCCCTCGTCGAAGCCGGAGATGAACGCGGTGGTCCGGTCGAAGGCGTTTCCGTGGGCCTGGGCTCCTCGGAAGTCCGTTCCCGCTTGGTCGCGGATGGAGAACAGCGCGGCGAGGATGTTGTTCAGTCCCTCGCCGGTCGACACCTCGAAGTACGGCGAGTCGCCGTTGGCGATGTACCGGAAGTAGGCGCCCGCGTAGCAGTCCGCCTGCTGCTCGGCCAGGATCGTCGGCATGTCGGCGGTCATGTTGCCCGACTTGTACTGCACCGCATGGCCCATCTCGTGCGCCAGCACCGTGACCACCGCCATCGATCCGAACTGCTGCTCCAGGCCTGGCAGCAGCACGCCTCGGTCCCACGCGATGGTGTCCTCCGGCGGGCAGTAGAACGCGTTCGGCACCCCGGTCGTGTCCAGGTCGCAGATGATGATTCCCGAGGTCTCCGCGTGATAGGAGGCCAAGGTCCGCACCGGTTCGAAGGGCATTCCGCCGAAGGTGTCCGGGTATTCCCGATCCCAGTACTCGTAGAGGTCGGCCACGGCGGCCAACGCGAGCCGATCCATCTCGCCGTCGTCGCCGTTCTCGTAGACGAGATCGATCGGGGGCGCGCCCGCCTTCGGCCCACTCGGTCCGTTGGTCACCGGCAGTCCGCTGACGGTCGCCGGATCCAGACCGCCGTAGGGGACGGCGGTGCCCGCTACGCGCTGCGGACCGCAGCCGATCAGCAGGCCTGCCACCGCGACCAAGGCGATGCCGGTGGTCAGAGCCGATGTGTTTCGCCGAGGGAAGCCCACTGCCACCTGTGTCCTGACCGATCGTCAACCGACATGGAGTCGGGGCGGTCGTACCGGTCCGATATGGCCGATTGGACCTCGCCCCGCCGAGCACCCTACTGGGCGGCCGGATCTGATGTCAGTGAATCCCGGTTCTCTCGTCGCCACACGGGATTCGATCCCCTCGGCACCGACACACCGGGGCCGGGTGCGAGCGAGCTGGCGCGTCGCGCCGATCAGGGGGACAGGCAGGCATCGGGACCGCCGTGTCGACCGAGTGCGAAATCGATCACCCGTTCCCGGCCGCCGCGATGGCTGATGCCGTGGACATCGCGGGCCGGCCGGTCGTCGGTGAGCAGCAGCAACACCGCCTCGTCGAGATCGCCGGGTCCCCACCAGCCATCGGATTCCCCGGTGGTATCCGGCATCGGCGGACCTTGGCCGGCAACGGCATCGGCCGACCACGCACCGACCAGGCAAACCGTGCGGCTGCCGGTGTTCGCATCGTCCACCGGCAGGCCGAGTCGACCGATCGCGGCCAGTGCATGCCGGCCTGCGACGAGGGTCGCGGTGGCGTGGTCGCCGATCCCCTCGTGCACCCCGGCCACCGCCTCGTAGGAGTCGATCGCCACGACCGGCTCCTCGGGGCACAACGCGACGGCGCCCTGCGCATCGGCGCAGCCGGGTTCCCCCGTCGGCAACCGCGTTGCCGGGCCGTCCTGCCCGGAGCCGGGCGGCGCCAGTTCCACGAAGTATCCGGCCAGATCGTCGGAGACCAGATCCGGCAGCTGTCGATGAGGGACCGGAGCCGCCTGCGGATCGGTCGCCGGACCCAGTTCGTCCACCGTGGACGCCGCGCATCGGTGCACGCCCTCGGCATAGCCCCGTTGGAAGGCGAGTACGCGATCCAAGGCACCACCGTGGGTCCGCTTCTCGGCGCCGACGGGATCATGGGCTCGCGCAAGGGCCAGCACCGCCCGGTCGACCTCGGAGCCGTCGAATCGAAGCTCGCCGCCACCGTCGACGGACCAGCGGAAATAGGCACCGGCATGGCAATCGGCCATCGACTCGGTCAACGCGAGCGGATAACGGTCCGGATCGGCGCGAGCAGCCTGCTCGTCGACCCCGAGCAGCATGTGCACCCGATGCCCTGATTCGTGGGCCAGGATCGCCGCGACGCCTGCCGTGCCATGCTCAGCGGCCGCGTCGAGCAACATGGCTCGGTCCCACACCAGCGCATCGGCCGCCTCGCAGTAATAGGAGTTGGCCACGATCTCGGTGCTGCGGACCAGACACGGCGGCCGGTGCTCGGCGACGTCGGTGGCATCGGTCGGATGGAGACCGCCCTCGATGGGCGGCCACGGTCGATCGAAGTTCGCGGGGAAGGTCGTCGACCAGTACGACTCGATGTCGCCGATCGCGTCCTCGGCCACGGCGTCCACGTCGAACGAGCCCGCGCCGGGTGCGTCGTCGACTGCGGTTCGCTCGGCCGCAGTGGCATCGTCCGACGAAGATCGGGCGGTCGACGGGCGATCCGCGGCCAACACCGGCAGGATCGTCGCGACGACGAGGGCGAGAACCGCCTGCGGTCGGATCCGGCCCGTTCGGTTAGTGGGTGTCGCGGTCATTCCTCGGGAACGAGCCACAGCACTCCGGCAGGCGGTAGCTGCAGCACCGCCGAGGCTTCTCTGCCGTGTGACGGTGTCTGCTCCGCCACCACGAAGCCCGCATTGCCGACACCGGAACCGCCGTAGACCTCGGCATCGGTGTTGATGACCTCCCGCCAGCGGCCCGCGCTGGGCAGCCCCAGCCGGTAGTCGTGACGCGGGATTCCGGAGAAGTTGGCGACACAGGCGAGCACCGTGGGCCTGCCGTGTTCGTCCTCGCCATGCCGTAGGAAGGCGATGACGTTGTGCTCGGCGTCGTTGGCCTCCAGCCAGGAGAACCCATCGGAGGAGATATCCCTGGTGTACATCGCGGGCCGGGCCCGGTAGACGGTGTTGAGGTCGGTGATCAGTCGCCGCAGACCCGCATGCAGCGGTCGGTCCAGCAGGTGCCACTCCAGCGAATCCGACTCCGACCATTCGGAGAGCTGGCCGAACTCGCCGCCCATGAACAGCAGCTGTTTACCGGGATGCGCCCACATATAGGCGAACAGGCCGCGCAGGTTCGCCGCCTTGTTCCAGTCGTCGCCGGGCATCCGCGACCACAGCGAGCCCTTGCCGTGGACCACCTCGTCGTGGCTGAGCGGCAGCAGATAGTTCTCGCTCCACGCGTACACCAGCGAGAAGGTCAGCTCATCGTGGTGGTAGGCCCGGTGCACCGGATCGAGCGCCAGATAGCGCAGCGAATCGTGCATCCACCCCATGTTCCATTTGAAGCCGAAGCCGAGGCCGTCCAGATCGGTACGGCGGGTCACCCCCGGCCACGCGGTCGACTCCTCGGCCGCCATCATGATCCCGGGGTGGTGTTTGTACACCGTGGCGTTGAGTTCCTGCAGGAAGCGGACCGCATCCAGGTTCTCGCGACCGCCGTGCTCGTTGGTCGTCCACTCCCCGTCCTTCCGGGAGTAGTCCAGATAGAGCATCGAGGCGACCGCGTCGACCCGAAGCCCGTCGACATGGAACTCCTCGGCCCAGTAGAGCGCGTTGGCGATGAGGAAGTTGCGTACCTCGGGGCGGCCGAAGTCGAAGACGTAGGTGCCCCAGTCGGGGTGCTCCCCGCGTCGCGGGTCGGGATGCTCGTAGGTGGGGGTGCCGTCGAACCGCGCCAGCGCCCATTCATCACGGGGGA
The DNA here is from genome assembly GCF_014203365.1 of Actinoalloteichus hymeniacidonis. NCBI lineage: Bacteria > Bacillati > Actinomycetota > Actinomycetes > Pseudonocardiales > Pseudonocardiaceae > Actinoalloteichus > Actinoalloteichus hymeniacidonis. The sequence goes on along the minus strand of NZ_JACHIS010000001.1, from coordinate 4,723,473 downwards.
AATGCGCCGGAACCCAGTCGATGAGGACCCCGATATCGCGCTGGTGCAGGTGGTCGATGAACCACCGGAGATCATCGGGAGTGCCGAATCGCGAGGTCGGCGCGTAATAGGAGGTGACCTGGTAGCCCCAGGAGCCGCCGAAGGGATGCTCGGCGATCGGGAGCAACTCGATGTGGGTGAAGCCGAGCTCGGCGACGTGATCGCCGAGCTGCTCGGCGAGTTCGCGGTAGTTCAGCCCGGGGCGCCACGAGCCGAGATGGACCTCGTAGACGCTGATCGGGCTGCGCGAGAGGTCGCCGGAATCGCGCCGGGCCACCCAGGCATCGTCTGCCCAGAGATGGTCCGACACCGTGACGATGGACGCCGTCGCGGGCGGAACCTCGGTGGCGAAGGCGAAGGGATCGGCCTTCTCGTGCCAGCGGCCCGCAGCGTCGAGCAGCCGGAACTTGTACTTGGTGCCCGGTCTCACTCCCGGGACGAACACCTCCCACACCCCGGTCGAACCCAGCGAGCGCATCGGGGTGCGCACGCCGCTCCAGCCGTCGAAGTCGCCGCAGACCCGGACCCCCGTGGCACGTGGCGCCCACACGGTGAACGCGGTGCCCTCCACGACACCCAACGAGGTCTCGTAGCTCTGCTGATGCGCGCCCAGGACGTCCCACAGCCGTTCATGCCTGCCCTCGGCGATGAGGTGCAGATCCAACTCGCCGATCGTGGGCATCCAGCGATACGGATCGTCGACCACGTCGGTGTGCTCGCCGTAGTCGACCTCCAGGCGATAGTCGCCCGGCTGGTGCGGAACCACCCCGGAGAACAGCCCGCCGTCGTGTACGCAGGTCAACGGGTACTGCGCATCGGCGATCCGGACGCGGACCGCGTCGGCGTGCGGTCGAAGGGTGCGGACGAGCGTCCCGTCGGGATGGGGATGGGCGCCGAGCACGGAATGCGGATCATGGTGGGTCCCCGCCAACAGCCTGGCCGTGTCAGCCGGATCCGGTGGACAGGACTGCGTGGTCGGCATCAGACGTCACCTCGGTCACTGGGGTACGGCCGTCGAGTCGAACAACGCGACGAACGAGCGCGCACCGGGAGTTCGTGGCGTGTCAACGATCTTAGGGCTTGACCGGGCTTTCGCCCGTTGTCGTCTGCCGTCTGCCACCGCCGAGGGTCATTCATGTCTCGGCGGCGTCGACCTGCGGTTTCGGACGGGTCGTCGGCGGACCGGCCGGTACCGCCGGGACGAATCTCCCGGTATCGAGGGAGATCCGGCGCGTCCGAGGCACCGATCAATGCGGCTGCACCGCCACGATGTGCGCAACGGCGCGCTGTGGGTCCAGCCGCACGTAATTGGCCTGACCCCATTCCCAATTGTCGCCGGTGACCTCGTCCCTGGCGGTGAACCGGTCGTGCCACTGCAGGCCCAACGCGGGCAGATCGATCCACACGGTGCCCTCCTGGGGCGCGTTCGGGTCGAGCGTCACCACCACGAGTACCGCCGCACCGGTGGCCGGGTCGATCTTGGAGTAGGCGATCAGCGACTCGTTGTCGACGTGGTGGAAATGCAGGGTGCGCAGGCTGTGCAGCGCGGTCCTGCGTCGACGGATCTCGTTGAGGGTGCGCAACCAGTCGGACAGCGACCGCCCGGTGTGCTGTGCCCGCTCCCAATCCCGAGGCCGTAGTTGGTACTTCTCCGAGTCGAGGTACTCCTCGCTGCCCGGTCGGACCGGCTCGTTCTCGAATAGCTCGAAGCCGGAGTACACGCCCCAGGTGGGGGAGAGGGTGGCGGCCAGTGCGGCACGGATGGCGAACGCCGCCGGGCCCGCGTGGTGCAGGGAGGTCGGGAGGATGTCCGGCGTGTTGGTGAAGAGGTTCGGCCGCGCCTCGTGGGCATGGGCGGCAAGCGAGACGCCGAACTCGGTGAGCTCGTGCTTGGTGACCCGCCAGGTGAAATAGGTGTAATGCTGGCTGAATCCGAGCCGGGACAGTCCATACATGCGGGCCGGCCTGGTGAAGGCCTCGGACAGGAAGAGCACATCCGGGTGCTCGTTCTTGAGGTCGCGAATCAGCCGCTCCCAGAAGTCCGGCGGCTTGGTGTGCGGGTTGTCCACCCGGAAGATCCGGACGCCGTGGTCGATCCAATGGGCGACCACCCGGCGGATCTCCCGGTACAGGCCTGCCGGATCGTTGTCGAAGTTGAGCGGGTAGATGTCCTGGTACTTCTTGGGCGGGTTCTCGGCGTAGGCGATGGTCCCGTCCGGGCGGGTGGTGAACCACTCGGGGCGCTGCGCGACCCAGGGATGGTCCGGCGCGCATTGCAGGGCCAGATCGAGCGCGACCTCCAAACCGAGCTCGGCGGCATGGGCGACGAAGGAATCGAAGTCGGCCAGCGTGCCCAGCTCGGGGTGGATGGCATCGTGCCCGCCATCGGCCGAGCCGATGGCCCACGGGGAACCGACGTCAAGGGGGCCCGCATCCAGCGTGTTGTTCGGCCCCTTGCGGTGTCGGCTGCCGATCGGGTGGATCGGCGGCAGATAGACCACATCGAAACCCATCGCCGCCACGCGATCGAGTTCCGCTCGGGCGGTGGCGAAGGTGCCGGGTACCGGTCTGCCTTCCGCATCGACGCCGCCGGTGGATCTGGGGAAGAACTCGTACCAGGATCCGACGAGCGCCCGCTCCCGATCGACCCACAGTTGATGGGCGATGCCCTTGGTGACCAACTCGCGGACCGGTTGATCGGTCATCACCGTGTCGACCGGTTCGGCCAGCGCCGCCGCGACCCGCTCGGCGAGCGGCCGGGTGACATCGCGCAGGCCGAGCACCGCCGAGGTCAACGTCGCACGGACCGATCGCGCACCCGGACGTCTGGCCACCCGCTCCAACAGTCGAGCACCGGATTCGAGGTCGTTGGCGAGTTCGTCGGCACCCTGCTCGGCAGCGAGTTTGGTCTCCACCGCGTGTCGCCAGGTGGCCCACGGGTCGGACCAGGTGTCCACTCGGAACGTCCACAGACCGACCTGGTCGGGGACGATCACCGAGGACCAGCGGTCCAAACCGGGATCGGTGAGCACCATCCTGGTCTGTCGGGCGACCCGATCCTGCGGCCCACGCCAGGACACGTTGGCGGCCTGTCGATCGTGGCCCTCCCGCCAGAGGGTGGCGTGCACGGGAACATGTTCGCCCACCACGGCTTTGGCGGGATAGCGACCGAGACCGATCACCGGGAACACCTCGTCGACGACCAGTCGTCCACTCACCGCGCTGTCCCTTCCATGGTGGTTCTGCGGTCCCATCCTGCCTGCCTTCGATCGCGTGAATAGCGTGGGAACCAGGGCGTTTCGCTACGCACCCCGAAGATCAATCGTGCGTCAACCTGCTGTTTTCTGCCTGTTGAAGCAAAAACCACCGAGACAGGCGAAAAAGCGCCGCGCCCGAGGACGAATGCATCACCCAACGTTCGTCGTCGACATCAATTCGGGGGTACCCGCCCTGATCGGCAAGGGTCCGAGGCTCACGGACAGTGTGAATCGGACCAACCCGATCGATCGTCGTCGGGCACGGTGCGCCCGTCAAGGGTTGGCTGACACGGTTCGAACCAGACAGACGAGTGGGGGAGGTCGGCGATGCGGGTCGCGATCGTGGGGACCGGTGAGCTCGCGGGTGCGCTGGCCGACCGGCTGCTCCGAGGCGGCCACGACGTCGTCGTGTTCGGACGGACGACCGGCAGCGCCGAGCGGCTCGTCGATCTGCTGCGGACCTCGGGCCCTGGCATGGTCTCGGCGAGCACGGTGGGCGATCCGTTGGCGGCCGACCTCGTCGTGCTGGCGGTTCCCGCATCCTCGGTGCCCGACCTGATCGAGCAGTACGGCGAAGAGCTTCCCGGTCAGATCGTCGTCGACCCGACGAATCCGGCCGGACCCGAGACGGAGCTGCACAGTCCGGCAGGCTTCTCGATGGCCGAGCGCATCGCCGCGCTCGCCCCGCTGGGGACCACGGTGGTCAAGGCGTTCAACACGATCTTCGCGGCCACCCTGGACGGCGAGGAATCGCTGGACGTCTTCATCGCCACCGACGACGCCGAGGCCCGGATGACGATGGTGCGGCTGGTCCAGAGCATCGGCTGTACGCCGATCGACGCCGGACCGCTGCACCATGCGCGGGCCTTGGAGGCCATGCAGTGGCTGCATCAGTCGATCCAGCCCTATCTCGGTACCCGGCAGTCCACGACGATCGCATTGCGGCTGTTCTGACGGAATGACTCGCCCGCAATGCGGGCTAGCGCGATACCCCTGCCTCGGTCTGGGGGACCTCGGAATGCGCATCGGCTGCATCGACCCAGTCGGCCGCGTCCGATTCGGGGACCATCGTCCTGCCCGCGTCGCCCGGCTCGACCGGAGCCGGCCGGGCACCGGGCTTGGCGGTTCGGGTGACCTCGACCGTCGGCTCCGGCGTGGTCTCGGCGACCACCGAAGCCACGGGTGCCTCGACCGGCGGCTTCGCGGCGGCGGTCTCGGCGACCGGGGCCGACGAGGCGGGCCGCTTGCGCCGGTATCGGAAGCGATCGGCGATCGGGCCCTCGACCGTCCTGGTGAGGATCCAGCCCAGGGTCACCGAGCACACGATCATCACGGCCGACTGCACCATCGGCGGCACGCCTGCCTCCGAGAGCTGGTACATCACGCTGTAGCCGATGTTGTGATTGACCAGGTAGATCCCGTAGGAGATGCCCGCCAGCCACACGACCGGCCGGAGCAGCACCTGCAGCCGGGGGTGGTTCCAGTCCGGGCCCCTGGCCGCGGCGCCGATGGCGACCATCGCCACGAGCAGCGCGATCGCCCCCCGCGCGTCATGAGCGCTGATGAGGTGCGTGATGGGCGCCAACGCGGCGATGAGCAGGACCCAATGGCCGGAGCGATGGGTGCCCCACAACCACAGCGCCGCGCCTCCCGCGAGGAGGTGGACCCGGCCGCCGCCCAGCGTCGTGGCGATCTCGATGGCCCGCAACGCGCCCGCGCCGATTCCGGGGATCTCCAACAGCAGCGATAACACGATGGGGAAGACCGCCGCCACCGTCAGCGCGATCCGCAGCCGAATCCCGTGCCGCCAGCTGCGCGGCCACAACAGCGCGGTGACCAGGAATGCCGTCACCTGGAGCGGAATGGTCCAGTAACTGCCGTCGGTGCGGCTGATGCCCTCGATGAGCCCCGGCGGGTAGACGAGAATGGTGCCGATCAGCGAGGCGAAGTCGCGTTGCAGCGTCTCCGGACCCCACAGGTGCACGATGATGTGGCTGGCGATCGCGGCCACCGCCATCGGCGGGATGATTCTGACCAGCCGGTTCTGCAGCAGGGCCCGTGGCCCGCTGGAACTGAGGGTCTGACAGATGAAGTACCCCGAGATGACCATCAGGATCGAGGCGCCGACCTGCAGATCCAAGAAGATCGGCCGTTCCGCGAGCTCGGGAACGAGGTAGGGGCCGCCCCAGGTGGCGTGCTGAACGACGACCAAGGCGATGGCGGCCGCACGCAGGACGTCCCAGCTCACCCGCCGCGACTTCGATCGCCGGGGCGCGCCATCGGTTGCCTGCTCGGCACTCTTGTTCCCGGCGTCGCTCTCGCGGACCGTCATACCCGTGTCTTCTCCTCGCCATCTCGGATGCCGGACAGAAGCCGTCAGTCACCCGATGATCGGACGTTGAAGGGTCCTACGGGAATACCAGCGTTGTCCATCGCCGACCGAACGCGGCAGAGTGAGCTGCTTCACCACCACGGTCGAATCTCGAATCCATTGAAGGACGCGACCTCGACCGAAGGAAACACACACCTCGTCGGTGTCCGCCGCAGGCGGTCCCCGGGATCAGGTTCGAGACCCGGGCGTCCGTGCTGTAGCTCGCTGAACAGTCTACCGCCGCATCCATCGTCGGGGTGGAGATATATCAGGTCGGGTGATGCGGATTGTGAGACAGCCCAATCCCGTGGACCGCCCACAGTGGTGTCGGTCACGTGGGTCGGGATTGTCCGGCGGGACTTGAGCGGTCCAGGTGCCTGCGGACTACCGTGATCTCGAACCCGCCACGCATCGAGGGTTGCCCGATCGGGCGGGTCGTCGGCGATTGTCGCGTCGGACGGGAGTCGTCTCGATACGGTCCGAATAACCTGCGCGGGTCGGCGCGGGCGAGCCACCGGTCGCGCTGCGGCCGAGAGTTGGATGGTGCGCGTGGATGCTGTCGAGAGTGCCTCTGCTGTCGGTACCCGGGAAATCCGCATCGGTTCCTACGCGGTCTGTCGCGAGGAGGACCGAATCCTGCTGGCCAGGTTCGTGGGTCGCAGCGGAACGATGCGCTGGACTCTGCCCGGCGGTGGGCTCGACCACGCGGAGGATCCGCTGGACGCGGTCGTGCGCGAGGTCGAGGAGGAGACCGGGTTCCGGACCGAGGTGGATGCGCTACTCGGCGTCAACAGTCAACGACGGCACGTGCAGCGCGACGGCCTCCCGGTGGACCACCACGCGTTGCAGATCTTCTACGCCGTCCACATCGTCGGCGGGTCACTGCGCCACGAGATCGGCGGCTCGACGGATCAAGCCCGTTGGTTCGATGTCGCCGAGGTCGATTCGCTGGAGTGCTTCGAGCTGGTCGCGCTCGGCCTGGAGCTGGACCGGCTGCGCCCGGCAGGCGGGCGGGTGCTGGGCCAGCCCGCCGTGGCGGGTTCCGGAGACCTGTGATCTCGCCGAACCGCCACGGCGGTGCGGGTCGGGTCAGGCGGACGCCGGTGCGGACACCTTGCTCCGTGACCCGGCGAATCCGCGCAGTCGCAGACTGTTGCTCACCACGAACACCGAGCTGAACGCCATCGCCGCCCCGGCGATCATCGGGTTCAGCAGGCCCATCGCGGCCAGCGGTAGCGCGGCCAGGTTATAGGCGAACGCCCAGAAGAGATTGCCCTTGATGATCTTCAACGTGCGGCGGGCCAATCGGATGGCGTCCACCGCCGCCCGGAGATCGCCGGTGACCAGGGTCAGATCGCTCGCCTCGATGGCGACGTCGGTCCCGGTCCCCATCGCGAGACCGAGATCGGCCTTGGCGAGCGCGGCGGCGTCGTTGACCCCGTCCCCGATCATGGCCACCACACGACCCTCGGCCTGTAGTCGCTCGATCACCGCCACCTTGTCGGCGGGCAGTACCTCGGCGTGGACCAACTCGATGCCCACCTCGTCGGCCACGGCGCGGCCCACCGTCTCGTTGTCGCCGGTCAGCAACACCGGGGTGAGGCCGAGGGCCCTGAGGTCGGCGATGGCCTCGGCGCTGGTCGGCTTGACCACGTCGGCCACGGCCAGCAGCCCACGAACGCGGCCTGCCCAACCGACGGCGACCACCGTCCGACCGAGCGCCTCGGATGCGGTGCGTGCCTCGGCGAGTTCCGAGGGCAGGGTCATCGATGTCTCGGCGAGCAGCGCGGGTCGTCCGACGACGACCTGGTGTCCCTCGACGGTTCCGCGCACTCCCAGACCGGCGGAGTTGGCGAACCCGGCGACCGTGGGCAGTGTGCCGTCGGGTACCTCGGCCTTGGCCGCATCGGCGATGGCGGCCGCGATGGGGTGTTCCGAGGCGTCCTCCACGGCACCGGCCAAGCGCAGCACCTCAGCGGCATCCTCGCCGGATGCGGCGACGACCTCGGCCAGGGTCATCCGTCCCTCGGTGACCGTGCCGGTCTTGTCGATCACGACGGTGTCCACTCGGCGGGTCGACTCCAGGATCTGCGGCCCCTTGATCAAAATGCCGAGTTGGGCGCCGCGTCCGGTGCCGACCAGCAGGGCGGTGGGTGTCGCCAGCCCGAGCGCGCAGGGACACGCGATGATCAACACCGCGACGGTGGCCGCGAACGCTGCGGCCGGACCGGCCTGCGCGCCGAGCCAGAAACCCAGCGTGGCGGCGGCCAAGGCGATCACGATGGGGACGAAGACGGCGGAGATCCGATCGGCCAACCGCTGCACCTCGGCCTTGCCGGTCTGGGCGTCCTCGACGAGTCGGGCCATCTGAGCGAGCCGGGTGTCGGCGCCGACGCGGGTGGCTCGAATTACCAGCCTGCCGCCCGCGTTGACCGTCGCGCCGGTCACCGCTTCGCCCACCGCGACCTCGACGGGCACCGATTCGCCGGTGATCATCGAGGCGTCGACGGCGGAGGAACCCTCGGTGATGACGCCGTCGGTGGCGATCTTCTCGCCGGGGCGGACGACGAAGTGATCTCCGACCGCCAGGCTGTCGATCGGCTGGCGCGTCTCGATGCCGTTGCGCAGGATCGCGACGTCCTTGGCGCCGAGTTCCAGCAGCGCCCGCAGTGCGGCGCCGCTACGCCGCTTCGCCCTGGCCTCGAAGTAGCGGCCCGCGAGGATGAAGGTGGTGACCCCGGCGGCGACCTCCAGATAGATGTCGCCCGCCCCGGTGGTGCGTTCGATGGTCAGGCTGAACGGGTGGGTCATCCCCGGCACTCCCGCAGTGCCGAGGAACAGCGCGTACAGCGACCAGCCGAACGCGGCGATGGTGCCCATCGAGATCAGGGTGTCCATGGTCGCAGCGCCGTGCCGCAGGTTCGTCCAGGCCGCCCGGTGGAACGGCAGCGCCCCCCAGACCACGACCGGCGCGGCCAGGGTCAGCGAGGCCCACTGCCAGTAGTCGAACTGCAGCGCGGGGACCATCGCCAGCACGATGACGGGAAGGGAGAGTGCGGCGCTGACCCACAGCCTGGTGCGCAACGCGGTCAACGCCGCATCGGGTTGCTCGGCGGTGGCCTCGGTGCCCTCCGGGGTGGTGGCCGCCGGGACGGGCGGCGGCGGGAGCTCGGCGGTGTAACCGGCCTGCTCCACGGTCGCGATCAACTCTTCGGGGGTCACGGATTCGGGGAAGGCGACCCTGGCCTTCTCGGTGGCGTAGTTGACGCTGGCCTGCACGCCGGTCATCTTGTTGAGCTTGCGTTCGATGCGAGCCGCACAGGAGGCACAGGTCATGCCGCCGATGATCAGCTCGACCTGTGCGTCCGGCGGCTGCCGATCCTCGGACGCCGATCGGCCGCCAACGCCGTCGTGCGTCGACACTCCGCCGTTGCTCCCGTCACCTGCCCGGTCGGCGTCTGCGCCTGCAGGTGTCTTCCGCTCGCCATGCGTGACCGCGGCCATCACGTTCCCCTGGGATCGCTCGTGTGTGATGCGATGGTCGTCAACGACCGTCGTCGTGCTGTCGATGACCGCCGGGCTGGTCGGCGGGCATCTCGTGTGCGGGTTGCGGAGCCTCGCCGATGGGGCCGGTGAGCGCACCGGCCGCATAGGCGAGACCGAAGGCGGCGACCACGGCCAACAGGAAGGTGCCCAGTCGCATCGCGACGCTCATCTCAGGCGGTCACCTCGTAACCGGCTTCCTTGACGGCGGCGCGGACGGCCTCCGGGTCCAGGGCGTTCTCGCTGGAGACGGTGACCAGGCCGGTCGCGACGTCGACCTCGATGCCGGTGACGCCCGCGAGTTCGCCGACCTCCTCCTTCACCGAGGACGCGCAGTGCCCGCAGGTCATGCCGGTGACGGTGTAGGTGCTGGTGGTCATGTCGTTCTCCTCGATGTGCCCGGTGTCCTCGGGCGCCGATCGACGGCGATGCCGTTCGATGCGCTCGCCCATCCCCGAAAAACCCTACCCCCGAGGGGTATGGATGGCAACCGCGTCTCATGATCGCGACACCGCACGCCACGCCGCGATTGTGCAGCGTAGGCCCAGGGGGTATCTCCACGATCAGGCGATATCGGCCGGCTCGACCCCTCGACGGGACCTCGTCACGCACCGCGCGACGGCGGGTGAGATGAACCGCTCGCCCCGCCGCCGGGCAGGATGGGCGCAGGCAGCGGCGCGTGCGATTCCCAGGATGGTTCGAAGATGATGATCGACAAGATCGCCTGGATCAGGTTCGAGAACGGACGGGTCCTCAGCGCCCGTACGAGGGGGCGGGACACCTTCTACTTCCCCGGCGGCAAACGCGAACCCGGCGAGAGCGACCTGGACACCCTGATCCGGGAGGTCCGAGAGGAACTGTCGGTCGACGTCGAGCCCGCGACCGCGGTGCATGTCGGCACCTTCGAGGCCCAGGCCCACAACAGGCCGATCGGCGATCTCGTGCGCATCACCTGCTACACGGCGGACGTCGTCGGCACGCCCATCGCCTCCATGGAGATCGAGGAGATCGCGCTGCTCTCCTATGCCGACCGGGACCGGGTCTCGGCGGTGGACAAGATCGCCTTCGACCATTTCCGCGAACAAGGACTGCTCGACTGACGGCTCGCCCTGCCCGACGGGCTGGCAGACCCGCACGACCTACAGGTGAAAGCGGGACCCGGCGCCTGGCACGCCGGGTCCCGCCGTCATCGGCCCGCCGACCTCATCGGCAGGCGGCTCCGTTGAGGGCGAACGCCCTCGGGCTCGCATTGGTACCGCTGAACGACCCGTTGAAGCCGAAGGACTCGGACCCACCGACCTCGATCGCGCCGTTCCACCCGATGTCGGTGGCCGTGATCTCGGCCGAGCGCTGGACGAGTCGGGTGTTCCAGGCGTGGGTCACCTGCTGATCGCCGTCGAAGTTCCAACTCAACGTCCAGCCGGTCAACGGCTCCTCGCCGGTATTGGTGATCCGGACTCGGGCGGTGAAGCCGTCGTCCCACTGGCTGTCCACCAGGTAGGAGACCGTGCAGGACGGCTCCGGCGTGCCCACCGGGTCGGCCACATCGGCGGTGAACGCGGCCGCCCAGGCCAGCGGAGCGTTCCAGTTGATGGTGACCTCGTTGGTGGACCACGACTCGATGTCGTCGATGTAGCAGAAGGCGGGGGCGCAGCCCGCGAGTGCGTCGGCGGCCACCGGGTCGTCCAGGCTCACATTCGGGCCGCCCGCGACCGAACCGGCAGGCGGATTGGGCAGGGACGGGTCGAGCTGGTTGGCCCAGAACCGGTGATGTTGGTTGCGTGCGTCGTACTCGCCGTACCCGGTCACGTAGGAGATGTTGAGCGGGTTCGCCCCGAGCAGGTAGTCCCAACCCGTCAGAACCGCGTCCCGGAACTCCGGCTCGCCGGTCAGGTCGTAGGCGGTGCCCAGCACGACCATGTTGTTGAGCACCTGGCTGTTGGAGCCCCAGACGTAGGCGTGCTCCGCCGGGGCGTAGGGCAGCCCGTAGACCTCGTCGCTCGCGGTGTCGGCGTAGCGCTGCGCCCCCTGGACGACCGCGTCGCGGACGAGGGCGAGTTCGGCTTCGGGCAGGTCGCTGGGCACGGTGGCGAGGTTGAGCAGGCCCAGCGGTGCGGTGCTGCCCCAGCTGAAGCCGCCATCGGTGAAGGCCTGCTCGCCGTGGTGTTCCGAGGAGGTCACGGCGTCGAGGTATTCGGCCGAACCGGTGGCCAGGAACAACTCGGCCGCCGCCCAGTAGAACTCATCGGTCACGTCGTTGTCGCTGTAGGCGCCGCCGCCGATACCGTCCTCCGGGTCGGCGTAGTGGATCGGATGGGCGTGTGCGGCCTCCCATGCCGTCTCGGCAGCGGTGCGGCACCGATCGGCGAACTCCGCGTCGTACTCGGCGAACAATCGGGCGCACTGCGCGCCCGCCGCGGCCAGGTTCAGCGTCGCGGCGGTCGACACCGGGTGCAGCTCACGGGTCTGCGGATCGCGATGCGGCGCCAGCGGCAGCCCGGTCCACGCGTCGTCGTGGATCTTGTGGTGGACCAGTCCTGCCAGCTCCTCGCCCTGCGGAACCTGCATGGAGAGCAGGAACTCGAGCTGCCAGCGTGCCTCGTCGAGCACATCGGGGACGCCGTTGGCCTGCTCGGGGATCGCCGAGGTCCCATCTGCGACGGCGGCGGTGTCTCCCAGCGTCAGCGCCCGCTCGTAGATGCTCATCACCTGGGCCGCCGAGATGCCGCCGTTGACCACGTACTTGCCGTGATCGCCCGCGTCGTACCAGCCGCCGCTGACGTCCAAGGTGTAGTCGCACACCCCGGGCTGGCAGGGCACTTCCAGGTCGCCGAGGTTGGGGGCGACGCCCAGGTGTCCGGCGGGGCGTGCGTAGTCCTCGCCGACGTACTCCGCGTCGATCTCGATGCCGCTGCGTTGGTGATAGAAGAAAGCGAGCGCGTCGGTGCGCAGCGTGTCGTAGAGATCGGCGTCGATGTCGAAAGGATGACTGGTCTCGCCGTCGGCGGTCAGGGTGAGACCGGTGTGCGCGGTGGTGACGACGCCGAAGTCGATCCCGTGGGTGGCCTGGTCGGAACTGGGGTCGATGCCCTGCGGCGTGGTCTGACCCTCCGCGACCACGGTGCCGTCCGCGCCGGTCAACTGCCACGGCAGCGCCTCGGTCACGTCGGTGACCAGCGTGGCGTTCTTGGGTCCGGCGGGCAGGTATCCGACCTGGTTCACCCGGACCCGGGGACCGGTGTCGGGTTCGTAGGGCGGTGGCGGCTCACCGCCGCGCAGGGACACGTCGTCCAGGCAGAAGGTCCACGATTCGGTGGAGCCGCCGAGCTCGAAACTGAGTTGGGCGGCCTCGATATCGGCGCCCGAGGTGAAGGCATAGGAGAACTCGGTGGGCTCGGTGGTCAGCACGGTGCGCTCGGCGAGCTCCTTGGTGTAGGGCTCCTCGGCGAGCTGCACATTGGTCCCCATGACGGTGGGGATCGATGCGCTGGCCACGAAGGAGAGCGCATAGGACTCGTCGGTCTCGAGTCGGATGTCGTGGTGACCGACGATGGCGTCCCACGGATTGGCGGTATCGCCGTCCACGGCGGCGCAGAGCCGGCCATCGGTGAGCTCGGCGGGCGCGGTGGCGGTCCACCACCAGGGGTCGGTGCTGTCGGTGAAGTGGCCGTTGTCGATCTGTTCGGTGTCCTCCTGCGCCGTGGCGGGCGGCAGTATCCCGAAGATCGGCAGGGCTACGGCGGCGGCGAGAAGCGGGACGGATCGACGGCGGGATGATCGGCGCACTGGCTCGTTCCTTCCATCGCGTCAGTGAGGGATTCGGTGACGCACTCGGTCCTCGCCAGGCTTCGATCTGCGGTGACCGATAGTCCGGGAGCGCTCCCATGCGGAAACGTCTCGATGACGAAGATGGTTGCGCCCGGATTGCCGCGATGTCAATAACGAATTCTGAGAACGGACGTACTCCGCTGCGGTACTGGCTGGTGGAAGCCGTTCGATGTCGATTCGAGTAGCAAGGGGAGCGCGAGGGCGTTCGCGGATCTGCAATCGATCGGCGCAGTCGAAACTCAAGAAAGGTGTTACCTTGGGAGCGCTCCCGAACAGTGGGACCGGTATTCACCCCCGGGTTCGTTCCGTGCCGGAGCGGATCCATCGGGCGATCCGGGTCGATGCGTTTCGATTGTTCGACCACATCGGGAGTGGGCGCGCTGATGGTGGTCGAGGAGATGCCGTGATCCGCGCACCGATCGGCAAGATCGTCGTGTTTGACAATGCGGCGCGTCCTCTCCTACCTTCGGCAAGCGCTTTCCGGAGGGGGAGGGTGGGCGCCGCCCGTTCTGTCGAGGTGAGGTCGAAGATGCCCACGCCAGCTACGCCCACCGGGGCGAGCACCGTGATCAAGCTGCACATCGCCGCAGATCCGGTGGTCGAGTACGTGGTGGCCGATCCGACACTGATCGCGACACAGGGCCCGCGCCCGTATCTGCACCCGGTGCGCACCAGCCGGGGCACCGTGGTGACCGAGGCGGCACCGGACGATCACCCCTGGCACCTCGGCGTCTCGGTGGCGTTGCAGGATGTCGAGAAGACCAACTTCTGGGGTGGCCGAACCTTCCTGCGAGACGGCGGGCCGACCTGGCTGGACGACCACGGTCGTATCGAACGGCAGCCCGCGATCTCCGAATCCGATGCTGCGCGGACGACGCCGTCGCGGCTGGTCGAGGAACTGCACTGGCGGAGTCCGGCCAACGAGTTGCTGATCCGCGAGCAGCGCCGGATCGTCCTGCGTCAACCCGCCGAACCCGACGACGCCTGGGTCCTGGATTTCGCCTTCGAGCTGGTCAACGCCACTGAACGCGAGATCGAACTAGGTAGCCCGGCCACCAACGGCAAGGTCGGCGGCGGCTACGGCGGCTTCTTCTGGCGGCTGCCGTCCGCAACCACCGAGCCGACGGTCTTCACCGCCGATTCCACCGGGGAGGCGGCCGTGCACGAATCGGTCAGCCCGTGGTTGGCCGTTCGCGGCCAGGATTCGGCAGGCGGTGCGTACACGCTGGTCTTCCGGGGAGCCGATCCCCAGACCGCCGCCAACCCGTGGTTCGTGCGCGTGGCCGACTACCCCGGGATCGGATCCTCACTGGCCGTCGACACGCCGATTCGACTCGCCCCCGGTCACTCGGTGGCCCGCAGGCTGCTGATCGTGGTCGCCGACGGGCACCTGGACCGGGACGGTGCGGCGCAAGCGGCGGCTGCCGCACCGTCCCACCTGGACTGAACGGCCGTACCGGCAACCTGACCTCTGCCACACCTTCGACGGCGGGGATTCGATATGCAGCGAATCTCCTCCCCCGATCGTCGAATAGCAGGCAATGATGTCGAACGCAGCCTGCTGGAACGCTTCGATCGAAGCGATTCGACTACTCATTCGATGAATTCTCGGCTTGATTCGACGGAATATCGAATACGAATCGATGGATCGTCGAATACCCCGATATGTCACGTTCTTCGTCATCCGTTCACCAGGAGGTCCGTCCGTGAGCCCGGATCAGCCCGATGATTCGATCGAAGGCCGACCCGACACCCCACCCCACCTGGATCCAGCCCTGCCACCCGCACGTCGGGTGGCGGCCTTGCTCGCACTGCTGGATCTCGACACCCGATTGTTGATGTTGCACCAATTCCAGCCTGCCGTGCCAGCGGCGGGGCTGGCCTCCTTCCACACCGGTCTGGAAGCACTACACGGGCTGGCCTGGCTCGGCCCGGCGACGGTCTTCCCCCAGGCGGTCGGCCTGGGCGCGACCTGGAACCCCGCACTGCTGCGACGAATCGGTTCGGTGGTCGGCGACGAGGTCCGAGGATTTCACCGCCGAGACCCGATCCGAGGCGGACTCAACGTATGGGCGCCGGTGGTGAACCTGCTGCGCGACCCGCGCTGGGGGCGCAACGAGGAGGGCTATGCCGAGGACCCACTGCTCACCGGGATCCTCTCGGTGGCCTACGCGGGCGGCCTGCGCGGTGACCATCCGGTCTATCTCAAGACGGCGCCGACGCTCAAGCACTTCCTGGGCTACAACAACGAGACCGACCGCGACACCACCTCCTCCGGCCTCCGACCGCGCGTGCTGCACGAGTACGAGTTGCCCGCGTTCCGCGCGGCGATCCAGGCCGGAGTCGCGGTGGGCGTGATGCCCTCCTACAACCTGGTCAACGGCAGGCCCGCCCATCTGGACGGCGCCCTGCTCGACACCCTGCGTGGTTGGGCGGACGGCGAGGTCGTGGTGTTCAGCGACGCCCACGCGCCCTCGAACATCGCGGGCATCCAGCAGTACTACCCCGACCAACCCGCAGGGCAGGCCGCAGCGCTGCTCGCCGGTGTGGACAGCTTCACCGACCACGACACCGATTCCGAGTTCACCGCAGGCCACCTGCGCACGGCCCTGCAACGTGGGCTGATCACCGAGGCCGATGTGGACCGAGCGGTACGCCGGCTGCTGCTGCTCCGGCTGCGACTCGGCGAGTTCGACCCGCCGACCGGCACCGAGACAGCGGCGACTGGCCCCACGGCGGACAACCCCTTCGCCGCCATCACCGAGGACGCGATCGGCGCGCAGGCCCACCGCGAACTGGCCAGGCAGGCCGCGCGCGAGGCGATCGTGCTGTTGCGCAACGAGCGGGACCTGCTGCCGCTGCGCCGATCCGAATGCCGCCGAATCGCCGTGATCGGCACTCACGCCGACACCCTCTACGAGGATTGGTACAGCGGAACCCTGCCGTACCAGGTGACCCCGGCCGGCGGCCTGGCCGACCTCTCCGAGGCCGAGGTCGTCGTCGTGGAGGGCGTCGACCGCATCGCCCTCGTCACGCCCGACGGCGAGGTGGTCCGTGCGGGCGCGGCCGAGGACGGGGCGGTGCTGCGCCTCGCGGCGGCGGGTGCGGCATCGGGTGCGGACTGCGGCTTCGATCTGTTCGACTGGGGCGAGGGCGTACGCACGCTGCGGGCGGCGGCCAACGGTCGCTACGTCTCGGCGCGCTCCGACGGAAGCCTGGTCAACGACCGGGCGATGCCCGGCGAATGGGTCGTGCACGAGACCTTCGAACTCACCCCCATCGGCGACGAGCAGCACGGACTGTTCAACCAGGCGCTCGCCAAGTGGGTACGGGTCGACGCCGACGGGGTGTTGCGCGCCGATCGGTCCGACCCCGCCGAGGCGACTCCCTTCACGCTGCGGGTCGATCGACCCGGCCTGGAGACCGCGATCGAGGCCGCCTCCGCCGCCGACGTCGCGGTGCTCGTGATCGGCAACGATCCGCACATCAACGGTCGGGAGACCGAGGACCGCAAACGGCTGGAACTGCCAGCCGCACACGAGGAACTGGTGCGGCGGGTCGGGGCCGCCAATCCACGCACGATCCTCGTGCTGGTCAGCAGCTACCCCATCGCGGTGCCGTGGGCGGACCGCAATCTGCCTGCGGTGGTCTGGACGGCGCACGGCGGACAGGAGGCCGGTTCGGCGCTGGCGGAGGTCCTCTTCGGCGACTACTCGCCCGCAGGAAGATTGCCGCAGACCTGGTATCGGTCCACCGACGAACTACCCGACCTGCTCGACTACGACATCATCACCTCGGGCAGTACCTACCTGTACTACCGGGGCAGCCCGCTCTATCCGTTCGGACATGGCCTGAGCTACACCGAGTTCCACTACGGACCGCTGGAACTCGACGCCCACGAGGCCGGACCCGAGGACACGATCACCGCCCGGGTACAGGTGACCAACGTCGGCGAGCGCCCGGGCGACGAGGTGGTCCAGTTGTACTCCCACCAGGAACGGTCGCGGGCCACCCAGCCGCTGCACGCCCTGCGCGGGTTCCGCCGGGTCAACCTCGCGGCGGGCGCGAGCACGACGGTCGAGTTCGACCTCCCGATCCGAGAGCTGGCGTTGTTCGACGTCACCAGCTCGAAACCCGTGGTGGAGAGCTCGCGACACCGGCTGTCGGTCGGCGCTTCCTCCGCCGATCTGCGCAGCCACGCCGATCTGGACGTACTCGGTACCGAGATCGCCCCGGTGATCCTGGCGGGCAGGCGAGTGCGAGCCGTGGACTTCGATGCGATCCAGGGCGGCAGGCTGGTCGACGAGACCAGGACCCGGGGCACTGCGGTGGAGGCCGCCGAACCGGGTTCCTGGCTCGCCTTCCACCGCGTGGTGCTGCCCAGCGGCCCGTTGCACTGCACGCTGTCGGCGTCCCGGGCCGATCCGAACTCGGGTCGGGTGCAACTGCGGGTCGGCGATCCGACATCCGGGCCGTTGCTGGCCGAGCTCACGGTGACCGGGGCGGGCGATCGACGCCGTTTCCACGACGTCCTCGCCGAAACACAGTGGCGGCCGATCGACACCGATCTCGCCGGAGCGGGTCGGCAATCCGAGTCCACCGCAGCGGTCGCGCGCCCGGAACCCGTCGATCTGTACCTCGTCTTCCCCGACGCGCACACCACGGTGCGCGACATCCGAATCGACTGCGGGGAGCCACCTATCAGCTGACGGAGACGGCAACGGCAGACCTCAACCGGGCGGGAAACGACCGCCCGGTTGAGGTGCTGCGTTATGCCAGGTCAGAGGCGGTTTGACGGTGGATTATCTGCGGCTGAACGGCGTATTGCCGCCCGTCGACTCCCGGGCGTAACGTCCTGGCAATCGAACCGTTTGACGTGACTTAGCTCACTGGAGAGTCAGGGGTGCACTGTGGTCACCATCGCTGATGTCGCCCGCCACGCAGGAGTGGCGCCCAGCACGGTGTCCTACGTCCTGACCGGGCGGCGAGCCATTTCGGCGGGTACCCGGTCCAGGGTCCAGGACAGCATCAAACTGCTCGGCTACCACCCCCACGCGGGGGCCAGAGCGTTGGCGAGCAACCGAACGAACGTGATCGCACTCGTGCTGCCACTGCGTACCGGGGTGAATGTTCCGGTCGCCATGCAGTTCGTGCTATCGGTGGTGACCTCGGCACGCGAGCACGATCAGGACGTGCTGCTGGTGACCTCCGATCAGGGGGTGGGCGGCATCAGCCGGGTCGCGGGCAGCGCCATGGCCGACGCGCTGGTCGTGATGGACGTCGAGATGCACGACGAACGCGTCCCGCTGCTGCGGGAGTTGTCCCAACCCTCGGTGCTCATCGGGTTCCCGGCCGATTCGACCGGACTGACCTGTGTGGACCTCGACTTCGTCGCCGCGGGTGCGTTGTGCGTCGACCACCTCACCGACCTGGGCCACACCGAGGTCGCGTTATTGGGGGCGCCGAAGGTGGTCTACGAACGGGACACCGGCTACGCCCACCGCACCATGGCGGGATTCACCAGCGCGGCCCTGCGTCGGGGTGTCGCCTGCACCACGCGCTCCTGCGAATTCGATCACGACTCGGTTGCCGCCACGGTCGGCGAACTGTTCGCCGAACAGCCGGGACTGACCGGCCTGGTCGTGCACAACGAATCCGCGCTCGGCCCGTTGCTCAACGTGCTGCACCGGCTGGGCAAGCGAGTGCCCGAGGACGTGTCGGTGGTGGCCATCTGCCCGGACGAGGTCGCCGAGTTGTCCTCACCGCCGCTGACCTCGGTGCAGATTCCCTCCGCCGACGTCGGACGGCACGCCGTCGAACTGCTGATGACCAAGACCTCGGGCGAGCGTGCTCCCGCCGTCACCCTGCTGCCGCCTCGACTCACCGAGCGGCGCAGCACCGGCAGCCCCCGCACCGCCTGACCGCGCTGGAGATCCCAGCACGGCCGACGAGAACCCTCCAACGCCGACGAACCAGTGGTCGCCACCGGGCCATCTCGTCGTGCGTTCCGCAGTCGAATCGATTCGACGACGACCACCCCTGAACCGAACAGGAGAGCCGCGTGACCGAGTTTCGCGAGATCCCGGATGGCCTTGAGTGGCGTGGGGGCCACCAGGTGGTACGGATCGAGCCGTGGGGCCAGGACAGTGTGCGGGTCCGGGTCGGCAAGACCGTCCTGCGCACCGATCTACCCGGCGCACTGGGCGAACGGCCCGATGCCGGCGCCGAGATCACGGTGGGCCCGGAGGGTGCCAGCCTGGTCAACGGCGGTATTCGCGTCGAGATCGATCTCAAAGGCCGCCTGCGATTCCTGCGTACCGACACCGGCGAGGAGCTGCTCGCCGAGGAACCGATCCACTTCTGGTGGCCGGGCCCGCGACTGTTCGCAGGCAACGGCAACGGATACCACCGCATCGAGCAGAACTTCCGTGCCTACGCGGGGGAGCGGCTCTTCGGTCTCGGCCAGCATCAACACGGTCTGTTGGATCAGAAGGGCGCGGTCGTCGAGCTGATCCAACGCAACTCCGAGGTCACCATCCCGTTCGTGCTGTCGAGCCGAGGTTACGGGTTGTTGTGGAACAACCCGGCCGTGGGTCGCGTCGAACTCGGCGTCACCGGCACCCGGTGGGTGGCCGACTCCGCGCGGCAGATCGACTACTGGATCACCTCGGGTTCGGGGCCCGCCGATGTGCTGCGCAACTATGCGGAGGCCACCGGCAAGGCGCCGATGCTGCCGGACTGGGCCACCGGCTTCTGGCAGAGCAAACTGCGTTACCGCAGCCAGGAGGAACTGCTGACGGTGGCCAGGGAGTACCACACCCGTGGCCTGCCGCTGTCGGTGATCGTCTGCGACTTCTTCCACTGGACGCACCTCGGCGAATGGCGGTTCGACCCGCAGGAGTGGCCCGACCCGGCCGAGGCGGTCCGCGAACTGACCGAACTCGGCGTCAAACTCATGGTCTCCATCTGGCCGTCGGTGAGCCCCTTGGCGGAGAACTACCCGGAGATGCTCGACAAGGGCCTGTTCATCGACACCGACCAGGGCCCGCCGGTGCATGCCGATTGGCCGGACAAGGGCGTGGAATCGCCCGTCGGCATCGGGGTGTCCTTCTACGACTCCACGAACCCCGAGGCCCGCGAATACGTCTGGAACCGGGTGCGGGAGAACTACTACCGGCACGGGATCAAGGTCTGGTGGTTGGACGCCTGCGAACCGGAGATCAAACCGGGCACCCCCGGCAATCTACGACTGCACGCGGGACCCGGGCTCGAGGTGCTCAACAGCTATCCGACCGAGAACGCCAGGGCCTTCTACGAGGGCATGCGCGGCGAGGGCGAGACCGAGATCGTCTCGCTGTGCCGGTCGGCGTGGGCAGGCAGCCAACGGTACGGCGCCGCCCTGTGGTCGGGTGACATCGCGGCGACCTTCGAGTCCCTCGGCGAGCAGATCCGCGCCGGGCTCAACGTGGCGGTGAGCGGCATCCCGTGGTGGACCACCGACATCGGCGGCTTCCACGGCGGCGACCCCGACACGGAGTACTTCCGGGAGCTGGTGGTCCGCTGGTTCCAATACGGCGTCTTCTGCCCGTTGTTCCGCCTGCACGGCGATCGGGCGCCGCGGATGGGACTCGGCCCGAAGATGAGCGGTGGTCCCAACGAGATCTGGAGCTTCGGCGACGAGGCCTACGAACTCATCAAGGGCTCGCTCGACCTGCGTGAGCGGCTGCGCCCGTATGTGAGCGAGCAGATGCGCGTCACCCACGAGACCGGACTGCCGCCGATGCGGCCGGTGTTCGTCGACTTCCCCGACGATCCCGAGACCTGGTCGGTGGACGACCAGTTCCTCTTCGGCCCCGATGTGCTGGTGGCACCGGTCTATGCGCTCGGCGAGCGCGCCAGGTCGGTCTATCTCCCGGCGGGCCAGACCTGGACCGATGCCTGGACCGGCGAGACGCACGAAGGCGGTCGGACCATCACGGCCGACGCACCGCTGGACCGGATCCCCGTCTACCTGCGTGCGGACGCCCAGGTACCGATCAAGGCCTGACCCGGCGTCACCGGCGTCGAGCGGACCCGCTCCCGGCGCCCTCCCTGCCATTCGAGAGAGAGATGCCCGTGAGCATGTTCGGCGAAGCCAGGATCAACCGAAGAACCCTGTTATCGGCCCTCGGCGCCGGGGCCGCCGTCGCCGCAGCCAGCCCGCTGTTGAGCGGCTGTTCCTCCTCCGGCGGCGGTTCGACGTCCGGTGGATCGGTCACCAGCGAGGACCGGCTGGCCGGGCTGCTGCCCTCCTACACGCCGATCGAGTACGCCGCCCCCGACCTCCCCGGTGTGCACGGCTCGGTTCCCGGCTACACCAGCTATCCCGCCGAGCTGGTCCGGGCCGTCACCGAGACACCGGGGACCGGCGGCGAGGTCACCGCGATGACCCCGGCCTACTGGCCGTTGGCCCCCTCGGACAACGCCTACCACCGGGCGGTCAACGAGCGGTTGGGCGCCGAGGTGAACTTCAGCGTCGTCAACGGCAGCGACTACGCGGCCCGACTCAACGCCCAGCTCGCGGGTGGCGAGCTGCCCGAACTGACCGTGATCCCGGACTGGGATGTGCCTGCCCGCTTCGGCGAGGCGGTCGGCGGATCCTTCACCGATCTCACCGAGTACCTGCAGGGTGATGCGGTCGCGGCGTATCCCCGGTTGGCCAACATCCCCACCCGGGCGTGGGCGTACTGCGTGTGGAACGACGGGCTTCGCGCGGTGCCCACGCCGGCCGGGCTGTTCCCGCTGGCCCTCTACTACCGGCACGACCTGTTCCAGGAAGCGGGTTTCGTGCCGCCGCAGAGCGCCGACGACCTCTACCGCCTGTGCACCGACATCACCGACCCCGATGCCGGGCGTTGGGCTTGCGGGAACATCTTCCTGGAGGTCAAGCGGATGTTCAGCGTCCCGGCCGAATGGAGTCGGGACTCGGCGGGCAACCTCATCCACGAATCCGAGACCGAGGCCTTCACCGAGGCGGTCGAGTTCATGGCCCGGCTCTTCCGCGAGGGCCTGGTGCATCCCACCGTCGCGGGCAGCACCACCGGCCAGGAGAAGGAGCTGTTCGAGAGCGGTGCGCTGTGGCTGTTCAGCGACGGCCTCGGTGCGTGGCAGGAGGCTCTGGCACGGCAGCTGCCGTCCAATCCGGACTTCGACATGCGGCCCATTCCGGCGTTCTCCCACGACGGCAGCGACCCCGTCTACTACACGCAGGAGGCCGCGAACCTGATGACCTTCATCTCCTCCGACCTGCCGGGGGAACGGGTCGAGGAGCTGCTGCGCATCCTGGACTTCTGTGCCGCGCCGATCGGCTCGGAGGAGAACTACCTGATCAACTACGGGGTCGAGGGCCAGCACAGTGAGCGCGACGCGAACGGCGCCCCGGCGCTCACCGACCTCGGTTCGCGCGAGATCACCATCACCTACGGATTCCTGGCCAAGCCGCCCTACATCGTCGACCAGTCGCAGTACCCCGGCTACGTCGAGGCCATGCACGCCTGGGAGGCCGAGGTCGCCCCGTTCCAGGTGGACAAGCTCACCGACGGGTTGCGCATCGAGGAGCCGCCGCGCCTGACCGGGCTCGCTCAACAACTCGACGACCGGTTGCAGGATCTCCTGCGCGGTCGTACTTCGGTGGACGAACTGCCCTCGGTCGTCGACGGCTGGCGTCGGGACGGCGGTGACGAGCTCCGCGAGTTCTACGCCGAGTCGCTCGACGAGGCCGGACGCTGAGTCGGCTCCACGACGATGACCATCCACGCTGACGAACCTCGGGCCGAATCGGGGCAGGTGGTGGGACCGCGCGAACCGGTCCCGCCGCCGTCTCGGGCGGCACTGCGCCGCGCCGATCGACGTCGCCGATTCCGCCGTGACTGGCCGCTGCTGGTGATGGTGGCGCCGACCATCCTCGTGCTGGCCGCGTTCCACTACCTTCCGCTGCTGGGCAACGTGATCGCCTTCCAGGACTACTCGCCGTTCGTGGGCATCCTGGAGAGCCCGATCATCGGGCTGGCGAACTTCGAACGCCTCTTCGGTGACCCCGACTTCTGGCGTGCCACCGGAAACACGCTGGGGATCACCGCGTTCCAGCTGGTCTTCTACTTCCCGGTGCCGATCGTGTTGGCGCTGCTGATCAACAGTCTGCTCAGCGCCCGGCTGAAGTTGTTCATCCAGAGCGTGGTGTACCTACCGCACTTCTTCTCCTGGGTGCTGGTCATCACGCTGTTCCAGCAGATGCTCGGCGGCGCGGGCGTGGTGAACAACTTCCTGCGTCAGAACGACCTCGGCGCCTTCGACGTGATGACCAACCCGGACACCTTCATCCTGCTGGTCACCGCCGAGGGAATCTGGAAGGACGCAGGCTGGGGAATGATCATCTTCCTGGCCGCGCTGAGCACGGTCAACGCCGATCTCTACGAGGCGGCGGCGGTGGACGGAGCCAGCCGCTGGCGCAGGCTCTGGCACGTCACGCTGCCCGCGCTGGTGCCGGTGATCGTGCTGCTGCTGATCATGCGGCTGGGCGACGCACTGTCCGTCGGATTCGAGCAGTTCCTGCTGCAACGCGGCGCCGTCGGGGTGAACGCCTCGGAGGTTCTGGACACCTACGTCTACTACGAGGGTGTGGTCAACGGCGACTTCGCCTACGCGGGCGCCGCAGGCCTGTTCAAGGGGGTGGTCGGCCTGCTGTTGGTCCTCGGGGCGAACAAGGTCGCGCACCTGCTCGGTCAACCGGGGGTGTATTCGCGCTCATGACCACGATCGCCGAACGACCTCAGGCGCCTCGGCGCCGTCGACATCCGCTGCGGCCCGCCTGGGAGGAGGAACCGACGCCGCTCGGGCGGGCGGCCAAGGCAGTGGTGCTCGCGCTGGTGGTGCTGGCGGTGGCGTTCCCGCTGTACGTCGTCGTGCTGACCAGTCTCTCTCCCCAGGAGGCGATCACCAGGGCCGGCGGCCTGGTGACGGTCCCGGACGGATTCAGCCTCGCCGCCTACGAGGAGATCCTGTCCGGGGGAGTCGTGACCCGCTCGGTGCTGGTGAGTACCGGGCTCACCCTGTTCGGCACCCTGTTCAGCACCACGCTGACGGTGCTGGCCGCCTATGGCCTGTCGCGGCGGGGCTCCTTCGCGCACCGGCCCCTGTTGTTCGCGGTGCTGCTGACCTTCCTGTTCGGGCCGGGGTTGATCCCCACCTACCTGACGGTGCAGACCTTCGGGCTGCTGGACACCTACGCCTCACTGGTGCTGCCTACCGCGGTCGCCGCCTTCAACCTGGTCGTGATGCGTTCCTTCTTCATGAGCATCCCGCAGGAACTCACCGACAGCGCCCGCATCGACGGGGCGGGCGAGTTCCGCATCCTGACCTCGCTGGTGTTGCCGCTGTCCAAGGCGGTGACGGCGGTGATCGCCCTGTTCTACGGGGTCGGCTACTGGAATGCGTTCTTCAATGCCTTCCTCTACCTCAGCGACAACGACAAGTGGCCGCTGCAACTGGTGCTCCGCACCTACGCGCTGGAGGGCATTCCGATCCCGGGAGCGGGGCCGATCGACTCGGTGGCCGGCGGGCCGTTGCCGACCCTGGCGGTGAAGATGGCGGTCGTGGTGTTGGCCGTGCTGCCGGTCTTGTTCGTGTACCCCTTCGTGCAACGGCACTTCACCAAGGGCGTCATCGTCGGTGCGGTCAAGGGCTGAGGCGACCGACTCCACTGCAGTGGGAAGGACATCGTGGCGGGGATCTCGGACGTGACACGCGGCCGCATCGTGTTCGGCGGCGACTACAACCCGGAACAGTGGACTGCGCGGGTCTGGCGGCAGGACGTCGAGCTGATGCGCGAAGCCGGG
This sequence comes from Actinoalloteichus hymeniacidonis, assembly GCF_014203365.1. Lineage (NCBI taxonomy): Bacteria > Bacillati > Actinomycetota > Actinomycetes > Pseudonocardiales > Pseudonocardiaceae > Actinoalloteichus > Actinoalloteichus hymeniacidonis. The sequence continues at coordinate 4,698,562 of NZ_JACHIS010000001.1, read as the reverse complement.
GTCACGCTGGTGACGGTGGGCGTCTTCACCTGGGCGCGGCTGGAACCGACACCGGGCGCGCGGGATTTCGGCTGGCTCGACGAGGTCCTCGACCTGCTGCACGCGGGCGGGATCGCCGTGGACCTGGCCACGCCCACCGCCAGTCCGCCGCCCTGGCTGGGCCATCGCTATCCCGAGACCCTGCCGGTGGACGCCGACGGGCGACGGCTGCTGTACGGCTCCCGCAACCACTTCTGCCCGTCCTCGCCGATCTACCGCGAGCATGCCCTGTCGCTGGTGGCCGACCTCGCCGAGCGGTACGGCGACCATCCCGCGTTGGCGATGTGGCATGTGGACAACGAGCTGTGCGAGGTCTGCTACTGCGACGTCAGCGCCGCGCATTTCCGGCGTTGGCTGCGGCAGCGCTATGCCGACGACCTCGACGCGCTCAACGAGGCCTGGCACACGGTGTTCTGGAGCCAGCGCTATTCGGACTGGGCGGAGATCAGGCCGCCCCGGCGCGCGCCCTACCTGATCAATCCGGGACACCAGTTGGACTTCCGACGATTCGGTTCGGCCGCGCTGCTGGAGTGTTTCGAGGTGCAGCGCGACGTGCTGCGCGCCGCGACGCCGACGATGCCGATCACCAGTAACTTCCTTGGTCTGGACGCGCCGCTGGACTATCGGGCGCTCGCCCGGCGCGAGGACGTCGTCTCCCACGACTGGTACCCCGACCCGGCCGATCCGGCCGCCCACGAACTGGCCGGACTGGGTTTCGATCTGATGCGCACCATGGCGGGCGGCCCATGGTTCCTGATGGAGGGCGCGACCAGCGCGGTCAACTGGCGGCGGCGCAACGCCGCGAAACGCCCCGGTCAACTGCGTGCCGAGTCGTGGCATGCGGTGGCCAGGGGCGCCAGTGCGGTGTGCTTCTTCCAATGGCGGGCCTCCCGCGCCGGGGCGGAGAAGTACCACTCGGCGATGCTGCCGCATGCCGGGCCCGACACCCGGGTGTTCCGGGAGGTCTGCTCGCTGGGTGCCGAACTACGGCGGCTGGACGAATTGGCCGATGCCGGGATCGACTGCGCGGTGGCACTGGTACTGGACTGGGAGAGCTGGTGGGCGGTGCGACTGGACGCCCACCCCACGGCCGATATCGACGTGCTCGGCAGACTGCGCGCCTTCCACACCGCCTTGGCCCGGCAGGGCATCACGGTCGACGTGGTGGGTCCGGACGCCGACCTGTCCGGTTATCGGCTGGTGATAGCGCCGAATCTGTATTTGGTCACCGAGGGAGCGGCGGCGAACCTGACGGCCTTCGTCGAGCGCGGCGGCACGCTGGTCCTCGGCTCCTTCTCCGGCATCGTCGACGAACACGACCACATCGGCCTCGGTGGCTATCCAGCGCGGCTCCGGAAGGTGTTGGGCTTGCGAATCGAGGAGTTCGACCCGCTGGCCGAGGGGGAGACGGTGCGGTGTTCCTCGGAGTCGATCGGCGACTTCGAGGCCCGCGACTGGCTGGAGGACCTGCGGCCCGAGGGCGCGGAGGTGCTGGCCACCGTCGCCGACGGACACCGGGCGGGCAGGCCGGTAATGCTGCGCAACGGCTTCGGCGCGGGCGCAGCCTGGTATCTGGCCACCGAACCCGATCCGAGGGCACTCGCGGAACTGCTGCGCAAGGTGTGTGTGGACGCCGGGGTGGCCGGGGTGCTGCCGGAACTGCCCGTCGGAGTGACAGCGGTCCGCCGGGGGCGAGTGCTCTTCGTGATCAATAACCGTTCGGACGCCGTCTCGGTGCAGCTCGATGCGGCTGCCCGGGTGGATCTGCTGGGCGGACAGCCGCATTCCGGGCTCACCGAACTGGGGGCCTTCGCGGTCTTGGCGCTGATGGAGTAAGGCGACTGGGCTTCGGCAGCTCAGGACTGCTGATAGAGCTCGGCGATCGCCGGGAGGTCCTGCCATGCCGGGTCGGTGGGCTCGCCCGCGAGGTCGAGTTCCAGTGAATCCAGCATGACGTGCCAGCCTGTGGCGAAGTCGGCGGCGGGTTCGCGGACCAACTCGGAGTGCACCAGGGTCAGCTCGCTTCCCTCGGCGGTGCCCGTGACCGTCCATCGCACCGTCGACTCCGGCACGCCCTCCCACACCCAGGTATGGGTGAGCGCTCCCCGAGCCCCCGGCGGGGTGACCGCAAGGACCGCGCCGGTCGCCGTACCCTCCTCACCGAAGTCGAAGCACACCTCGCCGCCGACCTCGGTGTCGATGCGACAGCCCGGAAGCCAGCGGGCGAGCCGGTCCGGGTCGACGATCCACTGCCAGACCTGGGCAGGGGAGTACGGAAACTGTCGTTGCAGCTGGATGCGGAACACCCCGGCCTTGTCGACGCCGAGGGTGCCGCGTCGGGCAGCGTGGCGAGTGGTCATGGGTTGGGCTCTCCTGGAGTTCGGGGTTCGGTGGCCATGGCGGCTTCCAGCGAGTCGAGGGCCCGCGCCCACCGTTCTCGTTGGGCGTCCAGCCAGTTCTCGACCTCGTCGAGGGTGGTCGGATCGAGCGAGTAGAGCCGTTGCCTGCCCTGTGCCGTCACGGTCAGCACCCCGGCCTCGGTCAACACCCGGAGGTGTTGGGAGACAGCGGGTCGGCTGATCGAGAAATGGGCGGCGAGTTCACCCGCGTTGCGTGCTCGCTCGGCGACGAGTTCGACGATGCGTCGTCGATGGGGCTCGCCGAGCGCCTCGAATCGATCCACGCGGATATGTAAGCAAAGGCTTACACATTTGGCAAGCGGCGCTGGCCCGCCGGGGCACCGTCGATCGCACGCCGCTCAACGGAACTCGTGGACGACCTGGATCTCGCCGACGAGGTGGGCGTTGAACTCGTCGAGCTCCTCGGCGGGCACCCACAGTTCGAGGATGGTCGCCCCGCCCGCCTGCCGAACGGGGTAACGGCTGAGGAACTCGGTCTCCACCTCGAAACGCGTCACGAAACCCGCGCCGTCGTGCTTGACGTTCCAATCTCGAGCGATGCGGATCGCATAGTCCTCGTTGAGCACCGGATAGAAGATCGGCTGTTCGGGGAGCCTGGGCGGCCAGGCGCGGAAGCGTGCCTCGCGAAGCAGTTCCAGCTCGATCGGTCCGGTCGGGCGCCAGAGGGTTGTGGTTCGTACGGCTGACATGGTCGTCCCCTCTCGGATGCTGCGAGGCGGTCGGCGGAAACCTACCGGCGTTTCCGCGTCGAGCCGACTGATTTCGGCCCGGAGTCGCGAGGGCTCATGGGTGAAGTTCCGGCCTGGAACGACGTTTTCGCTGGTCATACCGGTTCGAGAAGGCTCGATCATCAGTTTGCTCAGCTGTGCTAACTTTGACTCATGCAAGCAAAGTCTGGCTCAGGTGAGCTGACTGTGACGGAGCGGGCGCGGCGGGCACAGATCGTGGCGGCCGCGATCGAGACGATCGCCGACGTCGGTTATCCGAAAGCCTCTTATCGGCAGATAGCCGCACGGGCGGGGCTGAGTAGCTCCGGCCTGATCTCCTATCACTTCCAGAACAGAAGTGAGCTGATCACCGAGGTCGTGCGCGATGTGCTCGGGCGATTCGCCGCCTTCGTCGTCGAGCGGGTGGACGCGCACACCACCGTTCCAGCGCAGCTGCGGGCTTTCATCGGCGCCCAACTCGACTTCCTGCGCCTGCACCGGGCCGACATGTTGACCCTGCTCGGCATCCAGGGCGAGGCCGAGATCGCCGCGAGCGAGGCCACCGCCTACGCCAGGTTGGTCGAGAGCGATCACGCCGCGCTGGCCGAGCTGCTGCGGGAGGGCATCCGACTCGGCGATTTCCGGGAGTTCGATCCCGAGGCGATGGCGCTCTTCGTCTTCGCCTTGCGAGACGGCGTGCTGAGCCGACTCCGCGATGCCGCGCCCGCCGAACTCGACACCGTACGAGAGGAACTCACCACCATGATCGACAACGCGACCAGGAGCCAACGGTGAAGCGCTCGCGCGCGGTGGTGGGCATGGCCCTGGCCATCGGCCTGCTGACGACCGCCTGCGCCACCGCCCAACCAGCCCAGCGACCTCGGGAGTCCGCGATGAGCGATGACGTCGTCGCCACCGACAACGGAGAGGTGCGTGGCGTGGTCGCTGCGGATCACCGCAGCTTCCAGGGGATTCCCTACGCCGCACCGCCCACCGGCGAACTCCGCTGGGCCGCTCCGCAGCCGGCCGAATCGTGGACGGATGTTCGCGAGGCCACCGAGCCCGGTTCGCCCTGCCCCCAGGTCGGCGCCTCCTATGCCGACATCAACAGCACCGACGAGGACTGCCTGTTCCTCAACGTGACCACTCCCGCAGCCGATGCCGATGCCGAGCCCAAGCCGGTGATGGTGTGGTTGCACGGCGACGGCGCCGTGGGATCGGGCGACCTGTTCGAGGCGCGGCGGCTCGCCGCCCAGGGTGACGTCGTCGTCGTCACGGTGAACTACCGGCTCGGCACCTTCGGCGGCTTCGGGCTGCCGGGCTTGGAGGGGTCGGGAACCTTCGGGATGCTCGATCAGCGGGCTGCCCTGGAATGGGTACAGCGCAACGCCGCGGCCTTCGGTGGCGACCCGGACAACGTCACCCTCTTCGGGGTGTCCTACGGCGCCACCGCGACGACCGCGCATCTGATATCCCCCGGCTCGCAGGGGCTGTTCCATCGCGCGATCCTGCAGAGCGCCTTCCCACTGATGGACGCGCCCGCAGGTGCACTCTTCCCGGGCGTCCCGGCGCTGGAATCCTTCGGGTGGACGCCCACCGAGCAGACGCAGGCCGTCGGAAGCATGGTGGCCGAGGAACTCGGTTGCCCGGACCCGGAATCGGCGCTGGCGTGTCTACGCGAACTGCCCGTCGAGACCCTGCTGGAACACCCGCAGGCGACGAACCTGTTCCAGGCCATGACCTACGGCAACGAGGTGCTGCCCGGACTCCCGGCGGATCTTCTTGCGGCAGGCGAGTTCGCGGACGTCCCGGTGCTCTCCGGGTCGACCAAGGACGAACACCGCACCTTCGTCGGCACCTTCCGCGACCTCATCGGTCAACCGGTAACCGCCGAGGAGTACCCGACCCTGCTGGCCGAGGCCTTCGGTGAGCACGCCGCAGCCGTCGAGGCCGAATACCCGTTGGCGGACTACGACACCCCGAGCCTGGCCTGGGCGGCGGTGCTGACCGACCGGATGTGGGCCATGTCGACGCTGCGCCACAACCGGATGTTCGCCGAAGCGGTGCCGACCTACGCCTTCGAGTTCGCCGACACCGAGGCCCCCACCGAGATCCCGTTCCCCGAGGACTTCCCGCCGGGAGCCTTCCACAGCGCGGAGACCAGCTACCTGTTCCGGAGCGAGGAGTTCGAGGCGCAGCTCGACGAATCGCAACTGGCCCTGTCCGACCAGATGATCCGGTACTGGACCAACTTCGCCCGCACCGGTGACCCCAACGGTGCGGACCTGCCGACCTGGGAGCCCTTCGGCACCGAGGACCACGTTCTGTCGCTGGCCCCGGGCCCGGACGGGATCGCCCCGGTGGACTTCGCGGCCGAGCACCGGCTCGAATTCTGGTCCACCATCGCCTGATCCCAACCGGACCACACGGTGGCGGGCGGCTCGGTCGATGCCGAGCCGCCCGCTCGTGTTCGGTCGGGGAATAGCGTGCACCGCATGAGCGAGTTCGAAGCGGTGCGGGCAAGGCAGGCGGCGTTCGTGGCCGCCCGTGGTTGGCAGGAGTTCCACACACCGAAGAACCTGGCGATGGCCTTGAGCGGCGAGGCGGGCGAGCTGGCCTCGGAACTGCAGTGGTCGGCACCGGAGGAGATCCCCGCCGCGCTGGCCGAGGGGCCGTTGCGCGACAGGTTGGCGGACGAAGCGGCCGATGTTCTGCTCTACCTGCTCCAATTCGCCAATTCCTGCGGGATCGACCTACTCGCGGAGGCCAACGCCAAGATCGATCGCAACGAGCGTCGGTTTCCCGTCGAGTTGCAGAACGGTTCGATCACCCGGATCGACCCCTGACGCGGAATCCGTCGGCCGCCCGAGCTGCGGGCCGACGGCTTCTCAGCGGCCGGTCAACGGCGAAAACGACGGATCGCGATCGTGGCCACGGCACCGAGCACCGCGGCACCCATCAGCAGCGAGCGCTTCGACCGACGTCGCGGGCCGGGCTGCGGTCCCAGCGTCGACGTGGCGTCGGCCCGGGAAGCATCGTGTGCGGGCGTGGCCGGCGAATCGATCGCCGATTCATCGGGGACGTCTCGATGCGTTGTCGCGGTCTCCGAGAGATCCCGCTCCACCGAATCCCAGACGGCACGTCGAATCGCCGCAGTGGCATCGTCCGGAGCCCGGTCGTCCGTGCGATCCTCGGCGGTCTCCGCAACCTCGGCGGCAGCCGGGGAGCCCGACGGAGCGGCTTCCCCGGCGTCCAGATCGCCGTCCTGGACGTCCTGGACGTCTTGGACCCGGCCGGGCATCGGCCGCTGGAGCGGGACTCCGGTCGCGGATCGGTTCCCTGCCGCGTTCCAGCCATGGTCGTCGTCATCGTCGACATCCGACTCATCGGCCGCATCCGATCCGACGGGCTCGTCGGGCATCGTGGGCGAGTCGGGGTGGTCCTGGGTCGAAGCCGATTGATGCCCAGGCTGCTCCGGAGCAGCGGGCGCGGACTCGGTTTCCGAGGCCGTCGGTGCGGCCGCCGCAGGCGCGGAGCTCTGCGCCTCGGTCGGCGTGCCCGCCTGGGCGGAATCGGCGGGTTCATCGGCTGCGGGCTGCTCGGCGGGAACCTCGACGACGTCCGCGACGATCACCGTCACGTTGTCCGGTCCGCCGCCCGCGAGCGCGGCCTCGACGAGCTTGTCGGCGCAGGCCTCGTGGTCGCCCCCTCGCAACGCGATGGTCAGCGCCGCATGGTTGAGGACGTCGGTGAGTCCGTCCGAGCACAGCAGGTAGCGGTCGCCTGCGCGAACCTCCCGGATCTCGGTCGTCGCCTCGACGGCCTTCTCACCGGTCAACGCCCGAAGCACCAGCGAACGCTTGGGATGCACCTCCGCCTCGGCGACGGTGATACGTCCCGCGTCGACGAGCGACTGCACGAAGGTGTCGTCGTGGGTGATCTGGTGAAGCTGGTCATCGCGCAGCAGATACGCGCGGGAGTCACCGACGTTGAGCAGACCCACCCTGTCGTCGGCGAACAGCAGCGCCGTCAGGGTCGTCCCCATGCCCGCGAGTTCGGGATCCTCCTCGACGGTCGCGGCGATGGCGCTGTTCCCGTCGACGGTCGCGTCCTGGAGCATCCGCGTCAGGTCGCCGCCTAGGTCGGCGTCGTCGAGCGGTGTCACCGCGGTGATGACCAGCCTGCTGGCGATCTCGCCCCCGACATGGCCGCCCATCCCGTCGGCCACGGCGAGTAGTCGAGGTCCCGCATACACCGAGTCCTCGTTATTCGACCGGACCAGTCCTCGGTCACTGCGAGCCGTGAAGCGCAGAGCGAGGGTCATGAGGCAGCTCCTTCACCCGTCCAACCTCTGTGAGGAGACGTCCGATCGTTTCGCGCCAAGGGTCGTCACCACCGCCGACCTCTGCAGGTTAACGCAGAGCCGGGACAGGACCGGCGGTCACCGCCGTCAGTCAAGTGTGCGCGAGGTCGCCGTGACTCCTGACGCTGTGTGAGGCCGGGTACCGCTGCCGATCGATCTTCGTCCGACGACCACTGGCCGCCCGTGCCGAGGCACCGGGCGGCCAGTGGTGACTATGCGTGGCAGAAAAGGCGGGTCAGGCGGTGCTGGAACGCGCCTGCTTGACAGCGCGAGAGTGCTTTCCGTGGCCGGGCAGCCAGCAGAATGCGATCGCCAGCAATGCGGTCCACACCGAGATCATGCTCAAGGTTTCCAACATGGCAGGCGGATAGTCCTCGGTAATCAACATATGCGGGAAGACGGCGAACGGGATGACGATGGTGATGAGAATCCTGGCCCACAGCGCCGAATTGAGCGCGAGTAGCCCGAAAACCAGGAGTAATGTCGAGAGGAAGATCGCCATCGAGGCGCGGGCACTCATGGTGTCCTGCCGTTCGGCGACCATCGTGTCCCAGAACTCGGGCCCCATCATCTCCTGTAATTCGGTGGAAGACATTCCCCGGGAGATCTCCCGGCCCTCCGGGGATTCGTCGATCGCCGCGATGAGGTTCTCCTCGGCCATGGTCGCACCGCCGCTGTAGACCAGTACCGAGCCGATCGCCGAGGTCAACACGGCGACGAGCACGAGGATGAGCAGCCCGATCACGACGGGCGGCTTACGGGGCGGCGTCGAGGGCACGGCGAGCTGTTCGTCGCTGGGCGGAGCGTTCCGGGGTTGGTTCATGGGGGTTGGATCTCTCTCTGGGTTGTGGAGGAGCGTCGTGCAGGGCAGGCAGCACTGCGACCGCTGTCGAAGTCCGGGCACGCCGCCGTAGCCGAGATGGGTTCTCGGGTAGTCCTCTGGCGCAGGGCGGGATGCACTATTCGATGTCCCGCGTCGCAGGCGCGGAATTCCGGATGGCGGTTATCCCGCGTTGTGATTCGGACCTGTTACGTCTGGTTTGTGTTCGGATTCCTTCCTGGGGTCCGCCGGTCGGTGCGGCTGGCCGGGCATCAGCGATGCCGCCGCCCGTTTTGTTCGGGAGCGGGAGATCGAGTGTCGATCACGGCCGATGAAGCGGGACAGATGTTACCCAGAGATCAACGAATCGACGTCGAATCCGGGACCTGATCTAAAGAAAACTTGTCATCGATTGGAGATTAGTTTGCTGCACTATCGTCTACGCTCGCGACCGAATGACCGCGACCGCAAGAAGGAAGAATGTCCGAGTTCAATCCATTGAGGTTCCCCTCGGCGAGTGGCAGGAGTCGGCTTCTGCAGTCCCCGCCGCCGTTACTCGACACCACGTTGGATCAGCTTCGAACCCTGCTTGCGGTGCGCGAGGTGGGCACCGCCCTCGGCGCCGCGCGGATGCTGGGGCGTGAGCAGTCCAGCGTTCAGAAGCAGCTGGACACGATGAACCGCAACTTCAGCGTGCTCTGCGGCGAACCGCTGGTGCTCAAACAGGGCCGAGGCAAGGACATGCTGTTCACCGGGACCGGTGAGTCCCTGGTCGAGATGGCGCGGCGCACGCTGGCGGGCTGGCTCGACGAGATCGACGAATGTCGACGCAGTCTCGGCGGCATCCTGACGGTGGCCACCACCCGATTCACCCTGCGATACCTCGCCGACGCGGGCCGCTTCGTCGCGGCGGAGTTCGAGAGCCGGGGCATCGAGCTGAAGGTGGTGCACGTCCGCTCCGGCGATCTGTTCGGCAGGCTGCGGGCCAAACAGGTCGACCTCGTCTGTGGCAGCCTGGTCACCAGGACCGACGACGTCGACGAGCTGGCCGACCTCGATGTGATGGCCTGGCGGCGCAGCGGTCTGTCGCTGGTCACCAACCTGCCGCCGGAGATCCTGCCCGACGAGCCGATCCGGACCAGTGACCTGCCGATGCTGCCGCTGGTGGTGCCCAGCTACGGCTTGATCACCGACTTCCTCCGGGGCTGGTTCGGTCCCGAATACCTGCTCCGCCTGGAGATCGCCGCCGAGATCGACACCGTGCACTACGGTTTCGAGCTGCTTCGTTCGCAGCTGACCCGGGGTTGCATGCTGGTCACCCAGGGGATCGGCGAGGCCGCCGCGCAGGGCAGGCTGCCGGAGGGCGACAATTTGCGGACCATCGAGCTCGTCGACGACGTGGCACCCGGCCTGCAGGTGCTGGCCGGACTGTTCGCCCGCCGGGACGAGCGAGCCGCCTATCCCGACGACCATCCGCTGAATCTGATGTGGTCCGCGTTCGCCCGCCAGGACATCCAGTACAAGCGCAGGCGTACCGACACCGACACCGGCTCCGAGGACGCGGGTTGAACACGGACCAAGATCGAAGCACTGCCCGTGGCGCGGCAACCCGGATACCGTCGTCGACATGACTGCACTCGGGGATACCCCGCGTCGAATCGTGGTCGTCGGATCGTCGGTGGCCGGGTTGACCGTCGTCGACACCGTGCGCCGCAACGGCTTCGACGGGGCGGTGACGCTGATCGGCGACGAGGTCCACCTTCCCTACGACCGACCGCCGTTATCGAAACAGGTTCTCGCGGGCGACTGGGACCCGGAACGGGTTCGGTTGCGCTCCGAATCGGAGCTGCACGACCTCGACGTCGACCTCCGCCTCGGCATCGCCGCGATTGGTCTCGACCTGGCGCGACGTCGGGTGACACTGGCCGATGGCGGCGTGGCCGACTACGACCGGCTCGTCGTCGCCACCGGGGTCGCCCCGCGTCGACTTCCCGACACCCACGGCGTTCGAGGGGTGCACACCGTGCGCACGGTCGACGACGTCATCGCGCTGCGCACCGAGATGCGCCCGGATGCTCGGCTGGTGGTGGTGGGCGCGGGCTTCCTCGGCACCGAGGTCGCCGCCTCGGCCCGTCGGCTGGGCGCGCAGGTATGCCTGGTGGACCCGGCACCGACTCCGTTGGCGGCCGTGGTGGGCGCCGAGGTCGGTGGTTTCGTGGCGCAGCTGCACCGGGAGCGCGGGGTGGATCTGCGGACCGGGCCTGCCGCCGCGGTGCGCTCGCTGCAGGTGGTCGATGGCGCGGTGGCCGGGGTCGAACTCGCCGAGGGCGACATCGTGCCCGCCGACGCCGTGGTCGTGGCCATCGGTTCGCGGCCATCGGTCGACTGGTTGGCGGGCAGCGGCCTGCACTGCGAGGACGGCGTGCACTGCGATCCCACCTGTTCGGCGGGCTCGGGGGTATACGCCGCCGGCGACGTCGCACGCTGGTTCAACCCGCGCTACGACGTCGAGATGCGCATCGAGCACCGCACCAATGCCGCCGAACAGGCCAGACACGTCGCCAACGCGATGTTCGCCGCCGAACCGGTCCCGTTCGCCCCTATTCCCTACTTCTGGTCCGACCAGTTCGACGTCAAGATCCAGTCGCACGGCCTGCTGCGCGACCACGACGAGGTGCGGTTGGTCTCCGGCTCGTTCGAACAGCGACGCTTCATCGCGCTCTACCGGAAGGGCAGCCGGGTGGCCGGGGTGCTCGGTGTCGGCGACTTCCGGGGGCTGCGGCGGTGGCGGACCGCTCTGGACACCGGTGTCGAATGGGCCGACGCCATGGCCGAGGTCTAGCAGCGCGGACGTCGTCGAGAAAATCGGTGTCGTCTGAGCAAAGCAGCGGGGTAGGGTGTGCGCGTGGTCCTCATGCATTCCTTCTGCAGGCTTCGCGCCGCCTGACCTTCGCCGGTACCGAGGCGCGCCGTCGCTCGGCGCGCTCGACACCGAGCCGTAGGTAGGCCGCCGGCCGAGCCATACCCGCACGGCCGCTCCAGCTCGCCCTCACCCGGCGCTGGATGCTCGATGGCCGTTCCACCCATCGTGGTAGTCGGCTTCGTCGGCGAGCCCGCCTGCGATCAGCAGCTCTTGCTCATATTTCGCTGCATCGGGGCGTCCACGCATGCCCCGGGGGAAGACAGGTCCATCTCATGGCACAGCTCTCCAACCAGGCCGCCGGTCACTCGGCAGACCGCACCAGGCGGATCGACGGCGCGCCGACCTATGTGTTCGTCCACGGGTCCGGTTCCAACTCCTTCATGTGGGCGTCGATCCAACGTGAACTGGCGCTGCTCGGTCACCGCAGTCACGCCGTCGATCTCCCGGGACACGGGCTCGACGCGGAGTACTCGGCGTCCTACCAGGCACCCCAGGATCTCCAGGCCTGGGCGAACGAACCGTCGAAGCTGGCCGAGGTCACCCTCGTCGACAACGTCGAGGCGGTGCTCGACGTCGTGCGCACCGTGGGGGCACACGGCCCGGTCGTGCTCGTCGGTGCCAGCCTCGGTGGCCTGACCATCAGCGGCGTCGCCGATCGTGCACCGGAAGCGGTGGCTCGACTGGTCTACATCTCCGCGTGGAGCTGCGTGCGGTTGCGCAATCCACTCGAGTACATGGCGGAACCGGAGTTCGGCGAGAACCTGCTGGCTCCGCTGGCGGCCCTCAACGTCGGGGATCCCGCGCGGCTCGGGGTGGGGCGGGCCAATTACCGCACGGCCGACCCGACCCTGCTGCCTGCGCTCAAGGCTGCCGTGATGGCCGATGCCACCGATGCGCAGTTCCTGACCTTCCTCAACATCCTGCAACCGGACGAGTCGCTGCAGGTGATGGCGGGAGACGCCACGGTGCACGCCGAGACCTGGGGCACCGTGGCGCGCAGCTACGTCCGGCTGCTGCAGGACCGGTCGTTGCCGGTGGCCATGCAGGACCGGCTGATCGCGGAGGCCGACGCGCTGACCCCGGACAATCGTTACGACGTGCACACCGTGGACAGCTCGCACGCGGGTTTCGTCTATCGAGCGCGGGAGATGGCGGCACTGCTCGCCGGGCTGCCCGCCTGATCGGATAACTCGAAGTTCCACCGCACCGCTGTCGGGCGGGATCACCAGGTAGACCAGGATTGCTCTTGGCGATACGGATCCCGCCCGGCAGCGGGCTACGGCTGGGTTCTGCGCCGTGGTAATCCGTTCCAACGGCGCCTCGGAGGCCAGGATGACGACGAAACCGGTAGGGGCGGTGACCCGCCGCGCGGTGCTCGGTGCGGCCGCGCTGTTCTCGCTCGCGGGCTGTGGGGGCGACGAGCTGATCGGTGCCGTGACATCCTCGAGCCCGGGAGACCCGCCGGGCGAGCCCGACCCTTCGACTCCGAGCAGCGCCCCCGCTCCGACCGAGGTGAGCAGGCGGCACGATCGGCTCCTCGAACTCGAGCGGGAGTTCGATGCGCGGCTCGGTGTCTATGCCATCGCGGTCGGCACCGGCAACACGGTCTCCCACCGCGCGGACGAGCGCTTCGCCTTCTGCTCCGCGTTCAAGGGATTGGCCGCCGCAGCCGTGCTGCACCGGCATCCGATGTCCTATCTCGACACGGTCGTCACCTATACCGAGGCCGATCTCATGGCCAGCTCCGCCATCACCGAGCAGCACGTGGCCACCGGGATGACGATCGGCGCGCTGTGCGACGCCGCAGTCCGATTCAGCGACGGAACGGCGGGCAACCTCTTACTCCGCGACATCGGCGGACCGGCCGAACTGACGGCCTATACCCGCAGCCTCGGTGACACGGTGACTCGGATGGATCGCTACGAACCGACGATCGTCGAGGCCACCCCGGGCGATCCTCGCGACACGACCTCACCGCGTGCCATCGGCACCGACTATCACGACATCGTGCTCGGCGCCGCCCTGCCCGCCGAGAAGCGGGACTTCCTGCGCGACCTGTTGGAGCGCAACGCCACCCTGGCAGGCGAGCAGCGGATCCGGGCCGGGCTCCCCGCAGGCTGGACGGTGGCCGACAAGACGGGGACCGGCGATTACGGCACCGCCAACGACATCGGCATCGTCTGGCCGCCGGATGCCGAACCGATCGCCATCGCCATCATGTCCAGCAAGGACGAACGCGATGCCCGGTACGACAATGCGCTCTTGGCGGCGGCCACCGAATACGTGGTGGACATGCTCGCCTGATCGAGCAGCATCCGACCCCCGCCGGACCGGTAGCCGCCGAAGTTCGGTGGGGGCACCCGGATGCCGGTGGCGACGGCCGTGAATGACTCGATGGCGATCGCCGGACCGCCAAGGGAATCAACATGGATCCGGTGCTATCGCATGAATTGCTTCACCCTTTGGTGACAGATCATGGTGTTACTCTGGTCGGCGCGTTACGTCGGCGTGCCGCCTCCGTCGTCGATCTTGAAGCGGGAGCGGAATGTCGCGTTAACCTGGGCGGAATATTGTAATGGTGAAGGTTCATCAAGCGGGGAGCGTCATGACGGTGATCATTCATCTTGTAGAGAACCTGAAGAGGACGAACGCGGCCAGATGGGGGTGCTGCCGCCGGCCGATCGGGCCCGGTAGGAAGTGCGGCGCCGCGATCGGAGAGCGATGTATTTCCAGCTGTTAGGCGAAGTTCGATTCTGGCGGCAGGGCCGAGTATGCGAAATCGGTCCACAACAACGTCGCCTCCTGCTCGCAGTCCTGCTGTTGAACGCCAATGAGTCGGTCCATCGGGAACGACTGTTCGAGTTGCTGTGGGGCGATCCGCTACCCCGATCGGCGACCGGCTCATTGCATGCCCATGTGTCGCGACTCCGGTCGGCGCTGGGCATCGCGGGCGGCAAGGCGATGGCCGAGGGGATGAGCCTGCGGACCGTCGGCCCCGGCTACCTGATGTCGATGGAACCGGAATGCATCGACGCACACCGCTTCGAGGCACTGGTAGGACAGGCCAAGGCGGCGTCTGCGCCGGACGCGGCGCGGCTCTACGGGCAGGCGCTCGACCTCTGGCACGGGGAGCCGCTGTCCGACATCACCAACGAGCGGGCCCGCCTCGAATTGTGCGTTCCCCTGGAGGAACGGCGCCTCGATATCCTCACCGCGCAGATCGATCTCGAAATCGGACTGGGTCATTGGCTGGAGTTGGTAGCCAAGCTGACCGAACTACTGACCAGGTTTCCCGGCAGGCCGAGATTCGCCGCGCAGTTGATGATCTTGCTGCACCGGGCGGGTCGCACCGCGGACGCACTCGAGGTATTCCGGCGACTTCGCGAATCCATGGACCGGGATTTCGGTTTGGAGCCTCCTGACCGATTGGCCTGGTTGGAGACCTCGATATTGCGCAACGATCCGGTGTTGCAACAGAACGACTTCGTGATCGGCGGCGACTACTGGCGGGTGACCAGCAGATCAGGGCACCGTTCATAGCCGGGCAAGACGGAGACAAGGGCGACACAAGCGAGAGTATTTAGCCTGATATCGCATCCCGGAGTGATGTGGTCTGGCGAATCTCGCGGGATGTCGAGTGTATCGATCCTGTCTGGAGGAGATCATCATGAATGGTGAGTCCGTGGTGGCGTACGAACCCCCCGCACTGGAAGAGGTCGGTGTCTTCGACGAGGTGACGCTCGGCCGCCCGGGCTGGGGCTTCGAAGCCGACTGGACCTGCGTCATGTTGTGCTGATTCGGGCGAATAAGCACCGAATGACCGCGTGAGTACGGCCGTGCCGATGTGTGTCCCCGCGCCTCGGTGCGGCCGTGCCGGGTAACCACCGAAGTCCGCAGGTCCGCGCGGCTGGGCCGACTCGTGCCCATCGACAGGGCGACGATCGACCGAGTCTCAGAACACGGCGCTTCCTCGACGTGGAACGGAGTCACCGTGGTCACCAACGATGTCGCCACCGAGATCGAGACCGATCGGGACAGCTCGGACGTCCAGCCCGAACGGGGCACCGATCTCGACGGCCCAGAGCCGCAGGACGCGGCCGACGATGTGCGGTTTCGGCTGCTGATGGCCGGATTCCCGACCGGGGTCACGGTGATCAGCACCCTCGGTCGCGGCCAGGCTCCGATGGGCATGACCTGTTCCGCGCTGTGCAGCGTGAGCCTGGGCCCGCCGACGCTGTTGGCCTGTCTGCGCGCGGGTAGTCCGACTCTGGCGGCGATCCGACGCCGCCGGGTCTTCGCGGTGAACCTGCTGCATGAGGCGGCGCAACCCGTCGCTGAGCTGTTCGGCTCCGGAGCACCCGACCGTTTCGATCGGGTGCGTTGGCGGATCGAGCCTTCCTGGGGAGTCCCGGTGTTGTTCGACGACGTGCACGCCGTGGCGCGATGCCGGGTCGTCGACAGCAAACTCGTCGGCGATCACCGGGTGGTCTTCGGCGAGGTCACCCACATCCGGCACTACGCGGAGATCCGCAGTCCGCTGATGTACGGGCGGCGGCGGTACGCGGGCTGGCCCGCAGGCTGAAACCGATCGAAGGCGCTGCCATCGCGGTCATCGATCCCCGAGAACGGGAGCAGAAGTGGAGTTTGTGATCCTGCCGGACTGTCCACAGGGCACCTCCGTCGCGGAATCGATCGGCGGAGCCGGAACAACGGTGGTCGAGCACCCGTCGGGCAGGCCGTGGATCGTCGGACGCTGGTCGCCGGGCGAGATCGTCGCGGCCTCGGCGGGCAGGCACCGAATCGTGGCCCTGGGAATCGCCGCGACTACGGCCGAGGACCTCGCCGCCCGGCTGGGACGGATCCGCGACCTCGGCGAACTGGATCGCATCCGCAGCGCGCTGCCAGGCAGTTATCACCTGGTCGCCTCGATGAACGGCCGGGTCGGGGCGCTGGGCACTCTGTCGACGGCACGGCAGATCTTCCACACCAGGATCGCGGGTGTGGTGGTGGCCGCCGACCGGCCGCAGAGCCTCGCGGCGCTGTCCGGGGCCTGCCTCAACGAGGAATTCCTCGCCCTGCAGCTGATCTCGCCCTATGCACCCTGGCCGCTGAGCGACTACAACCCATGGCGCCGGGTCGAAGCGCTGTCCGCAGGGCACCGACTCGAGCTGGATCGGGACGGCTCCGGCCGAGAGGTGCGCTGGTGGCGACCCCCGGCTCCCGAGGTGCCGCTCACCGAGGGCGCCGAGCGGGTGCGCGCCGCCTTGCACGACGCGGTTGCCGCCCGCGTCGCGACCGAACGGCCGTTGAGCACCGATCTCTCCGGCGGAATGGACTCCACCAGCCTCGCCTTCCTCGCCGCCGGACAGGTCGATCGATTCGTCACCACCCGTTGGCAGGCGACGAATGTGGACGACGAGGACCAGAACTGGGCCCAGCGCGCCGCCGCCTCGATTCCCAACGCCGCGCACATCGTGCTCGAACGCCAGGGCATCCCGATGAACTTCGCGGGCCTGCTGGCCGGCGATCCCGACATCGAGGCGCCCTTCGCCTGGATCCGGACCCGCGAACGCCTCGCGTTCCAGGCCGGGCGGCTGGCCGAACTCGGCTCCACGATGCACCTGACCGGGCACGGCGGCGACGAGCTGTTCTTCCCTACTCCACTGCAGCTGCACGCCCTGCTGCGCAGCCAACCATGGACAGCCATCAAATACCTGCGCGGATTCCGCTCGATCTATCGGTGGGCCCTGCCCGACACCCTGCGTGGGATCGCGGCCGACCAGAGCTTCCCCGGCTGGCTCGCCGGTTCCGCAGCGACCCTGACCGACTCGGTCCGGGGGGTCAATCGGACGCCGAACTTCGGGTGGTGGGGCCAGTTCCGCACCCCGCCGTGGGTGACTCGGACAGGCGTCGACTCGGTCCGGGAGCTACTGGCCGATGCCGCCGCGAAGACCCCCGAGCCGCTGAGCCCGATTCGCGCGCAACACGCCACCATCCAGGACATCCGCAAGTGCGGCGAGTCGATTCGCCGGGTCGGCAGGCTCACCGCGCGGCACGGCGTCGACTGGCAGGCGCCCTTCGTCGACGACCAGGTGGTCGAGGCGGCGCTATCGATCCGCTTCGCCGATTCCGCCTCGCCGCACCGGTACAAGCCGGTGCTGGTGGAGTCGATGCGGGGCACGGTGCCCACCGAGGTACTGGGGCGCGGCACCAAATCCGAGTACAGCGCCGATGTGTACGCCGGGCTGCGGTCCTGCCGAGGAGAACTGGCCGAACTCTGCGACGACATGCTCCTGGCCCAGCGCGGCCTCGTCGACGCCGACCGGTTCCGCACGACGCTACTTGGTCAACACACCTCGTCCGCAGGGTTGAGTCTGGTGGTCGCGACCTTGGCCTGCGAGGTGTGGCTGCGGTCGGTGGCCGCGTTCGCGCCCACCGCTGTCCTGACAGGAGGAGCACGATGACCTTCACTCTCGCGCCGGACGTGTCGCTGACCGACGTCGGCGACTCGATGGTGCTGCTGGACGAGAAAGGCGGCCGCTACTGGCAGCTCAACGCGACCGGGGCGATGGTGTTGCGTCGACTGTTGGCGGGCGCCCAGGTCGCCGAGATCGTCGAGACGTTGAGCGAGCGGCATCCCGCCGCCGCGGATCGAGTGGCATCGGATGTCGAAGCCATCATCGAGGCGTTGCGTGCTGCGAAGGTGGTCACCCGATGACGATGCCGGTGATGCTCGAACCATCGGTCGACGTCGGCATGCGACGTCGAGCAGCCGCCCGGGTCGCTGTGGCGGCGTCCTGGCTGTTGATCCGCCTCTCACCCCGCAGGCTCCGACGGGTCCTCGAAGTGTTGCGACGTGGTGCCCGACCCGCCAGCGCCCGGCAGATCACGATGGCCAGGAATGCGGTGGTGGCGGTGAGCGTGCGCTGTGCGGGCCAGGGCTGTCTGCAACGGTCGGTCGCCACGGTGCTGCTGGCCCGGCTCGGCGGTCGTTGGGCGGACTGGTGCACCGGTGTCTGCATCGAGCCGTTCCGCGCCCATGCCTGGGTCGAGGTCGACGGCGTTCCGATCGGTGAACGCGACGACGTCGCAGGCTATCGGACCATGCTGGCCGTGCGTTGTCGCTGATCAGGGCGGCGGTCATCCGCGAGGAGAGGACACCGGATCCATGACGAGTTACGTGCTGCTGGCGGATCGATTCCTGATCGCCGTCGTCTTCGGCGTCGCATTCATCGGCAAGATCGCGGGTGCGACGGCCTTCCGGCAGTTCGCGGCGACGGTGCGGCAGCTGACGAGATTCCCCGAACCCGTGGTGACGGGCATCGCCGCGTTCATCGTCCTCGGCGAGGCGGCGACGGTGGCCCTGCTGGTGTTGCCTGGCACCACCGGTTGGGGGTTCACCCTGGCGATCGGGCTGCTGGTGTTGTTCATCGGCGTGGTGGCCAGGGCCATTCAGGCGGGTGTGCTGGTCGAGTGCCGCTGCTTCGGCCGTGGCTCGGTGATGACCAGCGCGATGATCCTGCGCAATCTGTTGATCATTGCTGTCGCCGTGATCGGACTCGTCTTGAGCCCGGGTGAACCGATCGGGGACCTCGGCTACGCCGCGGTGGCGGCGCTCGTCGGTCTGGCGGGTGCGGCGTTCTTCATTCGCTATTACGACGCGCTGGTACGCGTGGTGCTCGGTCGGCTGGCTCCGCAGGTCGAGGCGTGACCGGCGCCCCGCGAACCGGCTCGCCGGACCTGATGATCGAGGCCATCGGCCTCGGGAAGCGGTTCGGCGAGGTGGCCGCACTGACCGATGTCGATGTGGCGGTGCCGAGAGGGACGGTGCTCGGTCTGCTCGGGCACAACGGCGCGGGCAAGACGACGCTGGTCAACATCGTCGGAACCCTGGCCCGGCCGAGTTCGGGAACGGTCCGGGTCGCCGGGTACGACGTGGTGCGGCAGGCCTCGCAGGTGCGTAGCCGGATCGGGCTGACCGGCCAGTTCGCCGCGCTCGACGAACGCATCACGGGCCGGGACAACCTGGTACTGGTCGGCAGACTGCTCGGTGCGTCGCGCCGCGATGCGCGGCGGCGGGCCGACGAACTCCTGGAGTTGTTCGGGCTCACCGCCGTGGCCCACCGGCTGGCCAAGACCTACTCGGGCGGGATGCGGCGCAGGCTCGATCTCGCGATCGGTCTGGTCGGCCACCCGGAGGTCATCATTCTCGACGAGCCGACGACTGGAATGGACCCGACGAGCAGGCTGGACCTCTGGCAGACCGTGCGGGAGATGGTGCGGCAGGGCAGCACCGCCCTGCTCACCACCCAGCACCTGGAGGAAGCCGACCGGCTGGCCGACTCGATCACGCTGCTCTCCGGCGGCCGCGTCGTCCTGTCCGGAACCCCGACGGAACTCAAGGCCCGGGTGGGCAGGCGGGCCGTCACCGTGCGGCTCGCCCGCGACGAGGTGTCCTCGGCCGTACCGGCGCTGCGCCGGGCAGGGCTGCAACCGGTGCGGTCCGATAGTCGGGACACCGAGTTGACCATCGCGGTCGGACAGTCCCGGGAGATCACCTCGGTGGTCCGTGCGCTGGACGAGGTGGGCATCGAGGCGGCCGAGCTCGGGATCACCGAGCCGGGCCTGGACGAGGTCTATCTCTTCGTCATGGACAACGCCGTTGCCGATGCCCGCTAGCGGGTCGGCTCGGACCGACACGGTCGGCGCGACGCAGAACAGGAGGCCGGCTTGATGGCCGTGGACCCGCAGGGACGTGTCGGATCGGCGATGCGGGAGGCGACGGCCGCCGTCGTCGACCCGCCTGCCGCGCGGGAACGGCGGGGAACGACGCTGCCGGATCAGGTGCTCGTCCTCACCGGACGGTCGTTGCGTGCGGTGCTGCGCGATCCGAGGTTGATCCTGACCAACCTGTTGGCCCCCTTGCTCATGCTGGTGGTCTTCAGCCAGATCTTCGGTAGCGTCGCGCAGACTCCCGGCTTTCCGGCGGGCACCGCCTACATCGACTTCCTGGTACCCGCGATCCTGATCAACACCACCCTGCAGGCTGCGGTGAGCAGCGCGTTCGCCTTGACGAGCGACATGACCTCGGGGATCGTCGCGCGGCTGCGCTGCCTACCGGTCTGGCCCGGTTCGATCCTGCTGGCGCGCAGCTTCGCCGATCTGGTGCGCAGTGCCATCCAGTTACTGCTGATCCTGGTGTTGGCCACGGCCCTGCTCGGTTTCCGCCCGCCGGGTGGGGTGACCGGGACGCTCGCAGCCTGGGCGTTGGCCCTGATCGTCGGCACCGGCCTCGGTTGGATCTTCATCGCGGCGGCCTGCAGGATCCGCGAGGCCGAGTTGATGCAGGGCGCCGCGACCCTGCTGATGTTCCCGCTGATGTTCTGCTCCACCGCCTTCATGCCCCTGGCGGGCCTGCCCGGCTGGCTGCGGGCCGTCGCCGAGGTCAACCCGATGTCCTACGGCATCGACGCGGCCCGCGCGCTGGTGCTCGGCCAGCCGGTGGGCGCTGCGGTGATCACCGCCATCGGGATGAGCCTGCTGGTCGGTGGCGTGGCCGGGGTGTTCGCCGTCCGAGCATTCCGCCGCCCGATCTAGCGGCGCAGCGGCGGGAGCTCGAATCCGCCCACGGTGTTCTCACACCGCGACGGCGGCCCGGTCCAGCGCGTAGGCCTCGGCGAGCAACGCGTAGGACCGACGGCGGTCCTCGAAGCCGGCGACCTGCGTCGTGACCATCACCTCGTCGGCGCCCGATTCGGCGACGACCCGATCGATACCGGCCCGAACGGCCTCGGGAGTACCGACGAACCGGCCCGCAGTCTGTTTGGCCACCAGCGCGCGTTCCTGGTCGGTGTAGGAGTACTCGGCCGCCTCGCTGATCGAGGGCAGCGGTCGATGCCGGTCGCCGGTGCGGAGCCGGACGTACAACAGCGCGGCAGGTGCGGCCAGTCGTTGCGCCTGGGCATCCGATTCCGCGCACACCGCGCCCACCGCGATCATCGTGTGCGGGACGGAGGACAGCCCACTGGGGCGGAACGCCGATCGGTATGCCGCCAATGTCGAGCCGACGTTCTCCGGAGCGATGTGGTGCGCGTAGGCGAAGGACAGCCCGAGCATCCCGGCCAGCTGGGCGCTGCGGGGACCGACCCCGAGCAGCCACAACTCCGGTCGGTGTCCGACGGCGGGAATGGCCGACACCGGGGTACCTGCCCCCTGGTTCTGCTGGGGCGCACCGAAGAAGCGGACCAGCTCACCGAGCTGCCCGGGGAACTCGGCCGCATCGGTGCAGCGCAACGCCGCCGCGACCGCCTGATCGGCGGCGGGGGCCCGGCCCACCCCCAGATCGATCCGTTGCGGATGCAGCGCTTCGAGGGTGCCGAATTGTTCGGCGACCACCAATGGCTGGTGATTGGGCAGCATCACACCGCCGGAACCCACGCGGATCCGCTCGGTGACCGCGGCGACGGCGGCGACCAGTACCGAGGGGGAGCAGCTGGCAACGCTGGCGACATCATGATGCTCGGCGAACCAATAGCGGTCATAACCGAGCTGCTCGGCCTCCCGAGCCAGCCGGACGCTGCCGCGTAACGCATCGGCCGCCGTCGAACCGGCGCCGATCGGAGCGAGATCGAGTACGGACAGCGGTACGGACGCCGAAGCCATGAATTCCCTTTCGCCGGGAGCGGTTGGGGCCGGATACCAGAGAACTCCGCAACGCTACGGCGGCCTGCTTGCGCGTTTCTTGCCGCAGACTTGCCGGTTTCCTGCTTCAGTCACGCTGCCTGGACGTTTCCGGGACACGCCGGGCAAGCGTCGAACAAGCCACGGGCAAGATCTGCTGGTTAGCGTCGTATTCCACCCGCGACACAAGGCGCTGTCCCAGAACAGCGCGGCGGAACGCGAACAGGGGAATTGACGCGATGACACACCAGCTGGATCGGCGACTACTGCTGCAATCGGTGACCGCGTTGGGGGCCGCCGCACTCACGGGACTCACCGCAGGTCGATCGTATGCGCAGCCGCAGGCGCAACTCGATGGCGATTTCCCGCCCGTGCCAGGAATGCGAGGCGATCGGCGCGCCAACGAGATGTGGTATCACCTGGACGAGGTCACCCTGTTCAATCGGACTCCCGAGGTCGAACAGGCGTATGCGGAGCTTTACGAGGTCTTCGGTGACGGCTTCATGCAGTTGCTCTTCGACACTTGGAGTCGGTTGAGCGGCACGCCGGACTACGAGACCGAGTTCACCGAGTTCGTCACCCCGATCCGTGCTGCGCTGCAGGCATTCTCCCGGGTGCAGCTGGAGATCCTCGATCTCTACTACCTGCCGAACGACCCCCGCTTGGTGACGGCCTTCGGGTCTTTCGGCCAGGGCATCCTGTTCGACCCTCGCCGGGCCGGGGTAGGACCGCAGGTGCACATGATGGATGGCGAGGAGACGATGAGCTACCACCTCTGGCACATCTTCCTGCGCGCGATGATGATGCTCGACATCGATCGGGCTCGGTGGGCCCGCCTCGATCCATTGATCGGATACGCCTGGGCTCTGCAATCGCTGGCCCTGCCCGATTCCAATGCGATCAACCCGCCGCTGCCCCGCGAGACCGTTCGAGGCTTGGCGGGCAGCTGGTTGCCGCGCTCCCCGGCGGAGCTGGACCGGTCCTTCCGCAGCTTCCCCTATCCCACCGATTGACCCCGGCGCTTCGTCACTGCGGCAGTCCAACGCAGGGCATAACGGGGTGCAACAGGTCGCTTCATCACCTCTAATAGGGCAGGAGAGGGAAGTTTAGGGAGTGATACGGTAGTTCGCATGTCCGAGGAGCTGCTCACAGCGGACGAGGTCGCCGCCCGGCTGGGACTGCACGTGCGGACCGTGCGCAACTACATCCGCGACGGCAGACTGCCCGCGGTCCGCATCGGCAAGCAGTACCGCATCACCGGCGCCGATCTCGCGGAGTTCCTCGGCACGGCCCCGGAGCTCCGCGACGAAACGCCGCCGTCGGCGGGGGAGCGGCATGCCGCCGTGTCGAGCATCGTCGAGATCGACGCCATCGACCGCGCCATGGCCGACCGGATCACCACGCTGTTGAGCGCCGCGACCGCCCACCGTCGTCCGGGCGACGACCACCTGCGCATCGACACGGTGCACGACGCCCGTCGAGCCCGACTGAAGGTCGTCATGCTCGGCAGCCTGACGACCAATGCGCATCTGCTGGGACTCATCAGTGCGCTGGTCGAGGAGGGCGACGAATGAACGCGATCTACCGCTCCGAGGCGGGAGCCCGACTGCTACGGGAGAAGTATGCGGCAACACTGGAGCACTGGCCGATTCCCCATGAACGACAGCACGTGCCGACCCCCGAAGGGGCTACCTTCGTTATCTCCGCAGGTCCGGAGGTTGCGCCGCCGCTGCTTCTGCTGCATGGATCCGGGAGCAACAGCACCCAGTGGATGGGTCGCATCGCCGAACTCGCCGCGCATTTCAGGGTGTACGCGGTCGACGTGATCGGCGAGCCGGGGTTCAGCGCACCGGCTCGGCCGCCTTGGAAGTCGAGCCGGTATACCGAGTGGCTCGACGCCGTCCTCCACTCGCTTGGCATCGCGCAGACGTCGATCATGGCGATCTCACTCGGCGGCTGGCTGGCGCTGGATTACGCCACTCGGCATCCGGATCGGGTCACCCGGCTGGCCCTGTCCTGCCCGATCGGCATCGGCAGACAACGCCCGGGCTTCCTGTTCTCCGCACTGGTATCGAACTCGCTCGGCGAGCGCGGCAGACGTCGCAACGTGGCCAGGACCCTCGGCCCGGTCCTCGCGACCATGGATCCGGAGCACGCGGACGCCGTCATCGAACAGATTCTGTTGATCTCGGCGAACTACCGGTTTCGGAGCGATTCGCTGCCGGTGTTCGACGATTCGTCCTTGCGCAGCCTCACCATGCCGATGCACGTTCTGGTAGGCAGTGCGGACGTCATGGTGGATTCCGCGCAGACCCAGCGTCGACTCGCGCGCAACGTGCCACACGCCACCGTCCGTGTGCTGCCGAACACCGGACATCTCATCGGCGACCAAGGGCGAATCGAACTCGACTTTCTGTTGCATTCCGAGCCAAGGGAGGCATCGTGATCGACACCGCCTGGGGTGTCCGGGCCTACACCCTCGACGCCGAGGGCGTCGCGATCGGAACCGAACGCGATGCGACCGACCTCATCGGCGAACTCTGGG
The DNA here is from genome assembly GCF_014203365.1 of Actinoalloteichus hymeniacidonis. Classification (NCBI taxonomy): domain Bacteria; kingdom Bacillati; phylum Actinomycetota; class Actinomycetes; order Pseudonocardiales; family Pseudonocardiaceae; genus Actinoalloteichus; species Actinoalloteichus hymeniacidonis. Next base: position 4,674,065 of record NZ_JACHIS010000001.1, on the reverse strand, counting down.
AGCTCAAGCCGGAACTGGTCGTCATCCCGGTGCAGCGGTTCGTCGACGGCTTCTTCCGTCTGGAGACCAGATTGGCCGGTGATTTCACCCAGAAGCTGGTGAATTACGGCTTCCGGCTGGCCATCCTCGGCGACGTGTCCGAGCACATCGAGCGGAGCTCGGCCTTCGCGGGTTACGTCCGAGAGGCCAATCGAGGGCGGCATATCTGGTTCGTGGCCGACCGCGACGAACTCCGTCGACGACTGCAGCCGGACCGGTGAATCAGATCTCGCGCGGCCGGATCAGATCGGAACCAGCCGGGCGTCGGCGGCCGTCCTGGCCGATGGGATACGGACCTCCACGACCAGACCACCGCCGTGCCGTGGCCGTGCGGTGACCCGGCCGCCACAGGACTGGGCGATGGTGTGCACGATCGACAGGCCCAGCCCGGCGCCATCGGCCTGCCCGGCGCGAACCGCACCGCGATAGAAGGGCTCGAACAGCCGATCGACCTCGTCGGCGTCGATCGGCGGCCCGGTGTTGGCGATCCTCAGAACACCCTGTGAGTCGAGTTCCACCCGCACCTCGCCGCCCATGATGTTGTACCGCAGGGCATTGGCGACGAGATTGTGGACCAGCTGGGCGAGTAGCACCGGCTCGCCCAGCACGACACATCGTTCGGGAAGGTCGACATGGAGTCGGGGCCCGTCGGCGGGGACACCGGCGCCCAGTTCGTCGGTCACCTCGTCGACCACGGCGGCGAGTTCCACGGGCTCCCGCCGATGCTGATCGTGTTCTCCCCTGGCCAATGTCAGCAGCCCGTTGATCAACGCGATGCACCGGTCGTTGTTCCGCAGTAGATCCTCGCGGACCCGGTCGATCCGGCCCGGATCCCTGGTGGAAAGCCCGACCTGCAGCATCGTCCGGGCCACCGCGAGCGGGGTGCGCAGTTCGTGCGATGCATTGGCGATGAATCGGGCCCGGGCGGCGAACGAGTTCTCCAAACGGGCGAGCAGCGCGTCGAAGGTGTCGGAGAGTTCCTTGATCTCGTCATCCGGACCCGTCAGCGCGAGCCGCTCATGCAGGTTCGCCATGGACAGCCGCCGTGCCTGCGAGGTCATCCGGTGGACCCGCCGGAGCACCCGCCCGATGGCCCACCACGCCAACAGACCCGCGAGCGCGGTCATCGCGATCAGCGCGAGGAACCATTGCCCGAGCAGGTTTGCCAACGCCTCGTTGCGCTGGATCGCGATCCCATCGGCCAGCTCGGTCACATCCTCGGGGGAGCGACCGGTTTCCCCGTGAACAGCCGATATCGGGCGGTCCTCGGCATCGGGTGCCCCGATGCGCATGATGATGAGGCGATTCTGGAAATAGACCATGGTGAGCACCACTGCCGTGACGACCAGGAACAGCGCGGTGTTCAGCAGGGTGAGCCGCCATCGCAGGGTGAGCCTGCTCAGCACCCGCTGCCACCCATCCGATATCCGGCGCCGGGCACCGTCTCGATGGCGCCGACCGCGCCGATCTTGGCCCGCAATCGACACATGGTGACCCGCACCGCATTGGTGAAGGGATCAGCGTGCTCGTCCCACACCACCCGTAGTAGCTCCTCGGCGCTGACGATCCGCCCGGCGGCGGCCATGAGCACGGACAGCAATCCGAACTCCTTGCGGGACAGGGCGATAGGCCTGCCATTGCGAGTGACCGAGCGCCGAGACGAGTCGAGGACGATGCCGTGCCAACGCAGCATCGGCGGCACGGCGGGCCCTGCTCTGCGGCCGAGTGCGTCGAGCCGGGCGACGAGTTCGTCGAAGTCGAAGGGCTTGCCGAGATAATCGTCGGCACCGAGTCGAAGACCGGCGATCCGGTCGCCGACGTCGGCCATCGCAGTGAGCATCAACACACGAGTCCGGCCGTCGTTCTCGATGAGATACCGGCAGATGTCATCGCCATGGGTGCCGGGGAGATCCCGGTCCAACACCACGACGTCGTAAGCGCCGGTCGTGAGTTTATCGAGCGCGGTGTCGCCGTCGAAGGCCAGATCAACCGATATCGATTGGTCGCGCAACCCCATCGCGACATATTCGGCAAGGGTCTTCTCGTCCTCCGCGACCAGCACGCGCATCGTCATCTCCGCTCCTGGATATGGCTACCTCATGGGACGGTAATGCGGTGGATGTTGTGACGACATAAGCACTATCCGGCCCATTTCAGGGTGAAATGCCGGTGAAACATCGCGGTCCCTACGTTGTGCGCTGCACTGCTCAGAACGGAGGAACACGAATGGCGATCAGAACCAGCCGAGGCCGGCGTGGTGCCATTTCCGGCATGGGTCTCGTGGTCGGAGTAACCCTCGGGTTAGGTACGGTGGCCACCCCGGTCGCGGCGGCCACCGAGTTGGACGAGTTCTACAACCAGGAGGCCGATTGGCAGCAATGCGAGGAGCCTCCGCCGCCGCTTCCCGAGGAGGAACACGAGGACAGCATCATCGTCGACCCTTGGAAGGGTCAATGGAAATACATGGAATGCACCACGGTGAGCGTTCCGTTGGATTACCAGAACCCCGATGGTGACACCCTCGAACTCGACCTCAGTAGAATCAAGGCGACCGATCCGGACAGTCGAAAAGGCGTGCTGCTGTTCAATCCCGGTGGGCCCGGCGGAGGCGGGTTGTCGATGCCGCTGGGAGCCCGCGAGTTCGAGGTCGCCGCGCATTTCGATCTGATCGGCTTCAACCCCCGAGGCGTGAGCTACGCGGACCGACTCTTCTGTGAACGGGTGACGGATCTCCCGCCCAGGGTCACCCGCCCGACCGACGAGCAGTTCGCTGCCTTCACCGAGTACGCGCAGGAGAAGGAAGCCGCCTGCGAACGGGAGAGCGGTGATATCCGACCGTTCATCAACACCGCCAACACGGCACGGGACATGGACGTCATGCGGGCAGTGCTGGACGAGGAGAAGATCAACTATCTCGGGTACTCCTACGGGACGTACCTCGGCGCGGTCTACGGCAGCCTCTTCCCGGAGCACCTGAACCGCAGCGTATTGGACTCCTCTATCCACCCCGACTGGTTGTGGCGGGAGCAATTCAAACAACAGGCTGTGGGCGTCCGGTTCAACGTCGAGCAGTGGGCGGGCTGGGTCGCCGAACGCGACGACACCTATCACCTGGGCACCACGATGGCGGAGGTACTGGAGACCACCGAGGCGCTCACCGCTGCGCTGGCCGTCGAGCCGGTTGAACTGGGTATCGAACGGCCGGAGGACTGGTACAACTACTGGCCGACCGAGGCCGACGGAACCGCGATCGACCGCTTCCTGGGCATGGGCGCGATGACCCGGCCGACCTGGGACGTCGTCGCCGAGGTGATCGTGGAGCTGCGGCAGGCGGCCGAAGGCGGTACCGAGCTGTCCGCCGACACCGGCACCGTTATCGGGCTGTTGTCCGCCGACGACACCCGCAAGATCGACCCGGGTGTCTACGACACGGTCACCTGTGAGGCCGACTGGCCCGCCGACGTCGAGACCTACTACGAGGACATGCGGCATTACCGCGAGCAGTACCCCTACGCGGACTTCAACGGCGCGGGCGTCATCGGTGCCGCACCGACCAACTGCACGTTCCGCAGCTTCGACCCGATCGAGGATCTCGTGGAGCTGGAGCGCGACGGTTACCCCACCGGACTGGTGATCCAGGGCGATGGCGACCCCGCCACCCAGTACGAGGGCGGGCCCGCGATGGCCGAACAGCTCGACAATCCGCTGATCTCCGTCCGCGACACCGGCGGACACGGGTTCTACGGTATGAACGAGTGCGTGACCGAGAAGGTCGACGACTACCTGATCAACGGCGAGCTGCCTGCCGCTGAGTCCGATTGCGCGGACCAGCCCCGCCCCGAGGTCCCTGCGGACGGTGCCGAGGAACCGGACCCGAAGTCCGAGGAGACCAAGGAGGCCCGGGTGCGGGCGGCCATCGAGCACCAGACCAGCCTGCGGTAAGCCACGCTGAGATCGACGAACACCGACGTCCGGCTCTGCCCCCTACAGGCGGGCCGGACGTCGGTGTCTGCTCGGCCGTATCGAGCCGGGCGTCGAGGCCGTTACCCGGGCTCAGGGCGTCGGCCCGGTCATCCGTCGTTGTCGGGGAGTCGGGCGAGGACCCGTTCGAGTGCGGGGCCGAGTACGTCGAGTTCGTTCTCGGTGAGCGCGCTGAAGAAGTGCTGCCGGACGGCGGCGACGTGTGCGGGAGCGGCGGCGGTGATAGCGGCGCGGCCCGCAGCGGTGAGCCGAACCATCGATCCGCGTGCGTCCTCGTTGCACTCCTCGCGGACAACCAGGCCGCGCTTCTCCATTCGGGTGATCTGGTGGGAGATCCGACTGCGTTCCCAGCCGACCGTCCGACCGAGGTCACGTGCCCGCAACAGTCCGTCCGGTGCCTCCGACAGCGGCACCAACAGGGTGTATTCCGCTGCCGAGAGTCCGGCGTCCTGGACGAGTTGACGATCCAACACCGCGGTCAGCCGATGCAGCACGCCGATCACCCCGCGCCACGCATGTGCCTCCCGCTCGTCGAGCCAGCGAGCATCCCCCATACGTGCCACCCTAACAGCCTTTGTTGACGCGTCATCGAAACTCCGGTAGATGTAGACGTGTCAACAAAACCGCGAGCCTGCGGTCAGAACACTCCGCTGGCCTCGCAGTTCCCAGCGGCGAGGCCCCCTCGTCCCGTGCCCGCTCATCCGATCGACATGCGAAACCGAAGAATCCAGGAGTAACCCGATGAGCGACCTCGTGTTCGGCCTCGACAACTTCGGTGACGTGCCCGAAGACGATTCCGGCGCCCTCGTCTCCCACGCCGAGGCGATCCGCCAGGTTGTCGCCGAGGCAACCCTCGCCGACGAGATCGGCGTCGACGCCATCGCACTCGGCGAGCACCACCGACCCGACTACGCGATATCCACCCCCGAGACCGTGCTCGCAGGCATCGCCGCCCGTACCTCCCGGCTCCGCCTCGGCTCCGGTGTCACCGTGTTGAGCTCCGACGATCCCGTGCGGGTCTTCCAGCGCTTCGCCACGCTCGACGCGATCTCCTCGGGGCGCGCCGAGGTGATCCTCGGGCGCGGCTCGTTCACCGAGTCGTTCCCCCTGTTCGGCTACGACCTCGCCGACTACGAGGTGCTCTTCGAGGAGAAACTCGACCTGTTCGTTCGACTCCTGGACGAGAAGCCGGTCACGTGGACCGGCAGCGTGCGGGCCCCGCTCGAGAACGCCGATGTGTACCCCAAGACCGAATCCGGACGCCTGACGACCTGGGTCGGGGTGGGTGGTTCGCCGCAGTCGATCGTCCGTACCGCCGGCCACGGTCTGCCGCTCATGCTCGCCATCATCGGCGGCCCGCCCGATCGGTTCATCCCGCTCATCGAGCTCTACCACCGGGCCACCGACCAGCTCGCCACCCCCGCATGGCCGATCGGCGTGCACTCGCCCGGCTTCATCGCCGACACCGACGAACAGGCCAAAGAGATCCACTATCCCCGCTACAAGATCATGCGCGACCGCATCGGCGCCCTGCGTGGCTGGCCGCCGCTGCGCCGGGAGGAGTACGAGGCCGATCTCGACCAGGGCTCGCTGTACGTCGGCTCTCCGGAGACCGTCGCCCGCAAGATCGCCCGCACCGTTCGCACACTCGACGTCGGCCGGTTCGATCTGGTCTACGCCACCGGATCGCAGCCGATGAGTGCTCGACTCCGGGCCGTCGAGCTCTACGGCACCAAGGTCATCCCCATGGTCCGCGACATCCTCGCCGAGACGACATGAACCCCACCATCGCGATCCTGGGCGCGGGCAAGGTCGGCACCGTGCTCGCCCGGCTCGCCGTCGCCGCAGGGCACCGCGTCCTCATCGCCGGCTCCGGTGATCCGGCGAGGATCGCGCTCATCGTCGAGGTGGTCACCCCCGGCGCGACGGCCGTGACCGCCGTCGAGGCGGTCGAGCAGGCCGACATCGTCGTCCTCGCGCTACCGCTGGGCAAGCACCGCACCATTCCGGTCGACGCGCTGCGCGGCAAGCTGGTGGTCGACGCGATGAACTACTGGTGGGAGACCGACGGCATTCGCGACGACCTCACCGACCCGCGCACCTCCTCCAGCGAGATCGTGCAGACCTTCCTGTCGGAAGCCCGGGTGGTCAAGGCGTTCAACCACATGGGGTACCACGACCTCGCCGAGGAAGCCCGCCCCGCGACCGTGCCCGGGCGTAAGGCGCTCGCGATCGCGGGCGATGACGCCGACGCCGTCACCGTCGTCGCCCGGCTCGTCGATGCGTTCGGTTTCGACCCCGTCGTCGCGGGTCCGCTCGCCGAGGGGGTCCGCTTCGAGCCCGGCGCCGAGTTGTTCGGTGCCAACGTCGACTCCGACGAGGTCCGCGCCATGCTCGAACGTTTCCCCGACTCCCCGCACGGCCGTACCGTTGCGCGAGCCCGCTCGGCCGGGTCCGACGACATCCCCCGAGGAACCGCCACATGAGCAACTTGGAAACAGCACCCGCCGAAGTCACCTGTCCAAGCGGCGTAGCCGGCTCCGGCGAGGTCGAGGTCCTGTCCGCACGGGAGGTGCCGCTCGGTGGGCCACGAGCGATGGCGGTCCTGCGCACGCTGCCGCAGCGCAAACGATCGCTGATCGGCGCATGGTGTTTCGTCGACCACTTCGGACCCACCGCCGTCGATCGTGCCGGGGCCATGGACGTGCCCCCACACCCGCACACCGGCTTGCAGACCGCGACCTGGCTGTTCGCCGGGGAGGTCGAGCACCGCGACAGTCTCGGCACTCACGCGATCGTGCGGCCCGGCAGGCTGAACCTGATGACGGGCGGACACGGCATCTGCCACTCCGAGGTGTCCACCGCAGGCGCCACGACCCTGCACGGCGTGCAGCTCTGGATCGCCCTACCCGACGCGCACCGCCACACGGCACGCGATTTCCAGCACCACACACCGGCCCCGATCGACATCGGCGGTGCCACCGCCCGAGTGTTCCTGGGTAGCCTTGCAGGCGAGACGTCCCCGGTTCCGACCTTCAGCCCGTTGCTCGGTGCGGAGATCGTCCTCGAAGCGCACACCAGCATCACGCTCGCCGTCGACCCCGCTTTCGAACACGGTGTCCTCGCCGACACCGGGACTGTCGTGCTCGGCGGCACCGGTCTGGATCGGGCGGAGCTCGGCTATCTCGCGCCCGGCACAGCGACTCTGGAGCTGGCCAACCCCGGCGATCAGCCGGCTCGGGTGCTGCTACTCGGCGGCGCCCCGTTCGACGAGGACATCGTGATGTGGTGGAACTTCGTCGGCCGCAGTCACGATGAGATCGTCGCCTTCCGCGAGGCATGGCAGAGCGAATCCGAGCAGTTCGGCCGTGTCGACGGCTACACCGGCACGCCGCAACGCCTGCCCGCGCCTTCCCTGCCCAACGCTCGAATCAACCCTCGGAGTCGCAGATGACATCCCCCGCCGTCGAACGAGCCGACAACCGCTACGAGATGAGGATCGACGGCGAGCCAGCCGCGTTCGCCGAGTTCCGTGACCGGGACGCACAACGGGTCTTCTTCCATACCGTGGTCACCGAGGCATTCCGGGGCAGGGGCTTGAGCACCGTGCTCATCGAACAGGCCCTCACCCGCACTCGTGAGGAAGGCAAACGCATCGTCGCGGTATGTCCGGCGGTGGCTCGCTACCTCGCCAAGCACGACGGATTCGCCGACATCACCGATCCCGTGGACCGCGCCGTCCTGGCGTGGCTGGAAGCGAACCGATAACCGGGACCTGCCCGTCGGGTCGGTCGGTCGGGAACGAAACGGATCGCACTTCGGCAGAACCGGTCGCACGCCACGCCTGAGGGCGACCCCAGCGGGAACGGACCCGGGATCACCGGCGTTGCGCCGCCGACGGTGCTTCTCGGTCAGTGCGAGAGGTCCTGCGGCTGGCCGAGGGAGGGCTCGAACGCCAGTTCCACCCCGCCAACCAGGACGGGATCGGCGACCTGGCCCACCACTAGCTCGGTGGCGTCCGCGCGGGCGACCACGGAGTTGGTGACCTGGTCGCGGATCGCGTCGCCGCTGGTGCGCAGCAGCTCGCCCAAGACGCCGGGTCCGATTCAACGTCGAGCAGTGGGCGGGCTGGGTCGCCGAACGCGATGACACCTACCACCTGGGCGCCACGATGGACGAGGTGTTGGAGAGCACCGAGGCCCTCACCGCCCAGCTGACCATCGAGCCCGTGGAACTGGGCATCGAACGGCCCGAGGACTGGTACGACCACCGGCCGACCAACGCCGACGGGGACGCCGTCGATCGCTTCCTGGGCATGGGCACGATGACACGGCCGAACCGGGATGTCGTCGCCGAGGTGCCGCACCGACCAACTGCACGTTCCGCAGCTTCGACGCGATCGAGGATCTCGTGGAGCTGGAGCGCGACGGTTACCCCGTCGGCCTGGTGATCCAGGGCGATGGCGACCCCGCGACCCAGTATGAGGGTGGTCCGGCGATGGCCGAGTAGCTCGATAATCCGCTGATCTGGTCCGCGACACGGTTGGCACGGGTTATACGGCATGAACGAGTGCGTCACCGCGAAGGTCGACGATTATCTGATCAACGGCGAGTTGCCCGCCGCCGAGTCCGATTGCGCGGATCAGCCCCGGCCCGAGGTGCCCGCAGACGGTGCCGAAGCACCGGACGCGAGCTCTGCGGAATCCAGGGAAGCACGCGTCCAGCACACCACCGAAAGCCGGACCGACTAGAGCTGACCGTCCTGCCGTTCGGCTCACCCATTCCGGGTGGGCCGGACGTCGGTGTTGCTCGGTCGGCCCGGAGTCGGTCATTGCTCCGCGTCGCGGACCAGCAGCGCGATCTGTACCCGATTCTCGAGTGCCAGTTTGGCGAAGAGGTTGCCGGTGTGCGCTTTGACCGTTGCGATGCTGATGTGCAGACGCTTGGCGATCTCCGGATTACCCAGCCCGTCCGCGATGGCCCGTGCGGTATCGAGTTCTCGTTCGGTCAATGCGGCCAGCCGTTTCCGCGCGGCATCGCGGGACGAGCTGCGCGCCTGCGCGGAATCCGGCCCGGTGGCCGCAGCGATCACCCGGGCCGTGGCCACCGGGGACAGCATCGGATTGCCTGCCGCGACGGTGCGCACCGCGTCGGCGATCTGCGACGGCGGGGTGTCCTTGAGGATGAATCCGAGTGCTCCGGCTCGCAGTGCGCCGAGCACAAGATCATCGGAATCGAAAGTGGTCAGCATGAGAACCCGTGGCGGCGCGGGCCGGGTGAGAACCTCTCGGGCCGTACTCAATCCGTCCCGGCCGGGCATCCGCACGTCCATCAACACGACGTCCGGTCGCTGCTCGGCCACCACGACGAGCGCGGCGTCCCCATCGGCCGCCTCTCCGACGACGGTCAGATCCGGCTCACCGTCGATGATGAGCCGCAGTGCCATCCGCACCAGCTGATCGTCGTCGACGATGACGACACGCACCGGTACTGGTTCGCTATCCACTCATGCTCTTTTCTCGTGGTGGTGGCTTGGCCAGGGTAGTCGCGCGCTGAGGAGATATCCGTTGTCCAGCGTCGGGTGATGGTCGAGTTCTCCGCCCGCGAGACTGACCCGTTCGGCGAGACCGAGCAGACCGAACCCCGATGTCGGCAGCGGGGTGGTGGTCATGGTCGTCGGCGCATTGCGGACGCTGACGTGGAGGCCCGCACCTGCCGTTCCTTCGATGACGATGTGCACGCGTGCGCCGGGGGCGTGCTTGGCGGCGTTGGTCAGCCCCTCCTGGACGATCCGGTAACAGGTTCGGCCGACGACGTCGGATGGGTTCTCGGTCACCGTGGTGCTGAGTGTGACGTCCAGTCCGGACGCCCGGGCATCGGCCACGAGTTCGGGAATGCCGTCGAGGGACGGTTGTGGTGGTTCCGGACGGTCTGGGTCCGCGCGGAGCACACCGAGGACGTCTCGCAGTTCCTCCAACGATTGGTGGGCGCCGTCGGCGATGCCGCGAATCAGCACGCCGTTCTCCTCGGTGGTGAGCTCCCTGCGGTGGTCCAGCACACCGGCCTGCATGGCGACCAGCGAGATCCGGTGCGCGAGCACGTCGTGCATCTCGCGGGCGATCCGATTCCGTTCCAGGGCTCGTGCCTGCGCCGCTCGGGCGGACTGTTCCCGTTCCGCGCTTTCCGCCCGGTCGCGTAGGGACCGCACCTCGACGCGTCGTGCGCCGACGGCCATGCCGATGGCCACCGCGATGCCAGCGCTCAAAAGCGGGATAGCCAACTGCATCCACACCGGGGCAGCGAGCTGAACTGCGTAGAGATCCCCGGCGAATTGCGACGCGGTCACATAGGCCAGCCCGACAACCCCGATTTCGACCGGACGGCGACGAGTGGAGATCGAGGACAACGCCAGCAATCCGGCGCCGGTGGCGAGTGCCGATACGGGCGACGCGATCGCGACCGCTAGGGCGACGGTAAACGGGAACCGTCGCCGCCACAGCAACGCGGTCAAACAACCGAGAGCTATCAGCGGATCGATGGTGACGTATCGGGAACAGGTATCGGCCACGCATCCGGGCGGCAGCTGCACGCCGCTGGCCAGCCAGAACGGTATGCCCACCGCCGCCGCCGCCACCAAGCGCCATGTCTGCTGCCACCAGCGAAGGCTCGGCGCCACGTCCGTGTGCACCCGGTCATTATCGCGGCACCGCCCTGGCGATGCGGCAAGCCGGGGCTTCGGCGCCTCGACCAAAGTCGAACCGCCGCTTCGTCTCAGGTCGAAGACGATTCGAGTCCTCGGGCTGATGTGGCTGCGGAGCCGAATGGACAGACTCGTTCACGGTAGACAACCGGACACGAGAGACCGAGAACGTGATGAACGAGGGCGGCGGTCCCGGCCTGCGAAATGGTCGGAATGGCGAGCACAGCCTTCTTAGCAGGCGACACGATCGGCTGCGAGTTCTCGTCGGGGAGTGTGAACGTATGGACCGAAAATGGACCGTTGGCGGTGGTGCGGTTCTGGTGGCCGTGCTCGGCCTCGCCGGAACGCTGGCCGTGCTGCCGCTCGCGTCGGGGCAGAGCGAGGAGGAAGCCACAGGGCAGGAGATGCAGTGGGACGCGTGTCCTGAGGACGTTTCGGACCCCCTCGCACAGTTGCAGTGCGCCACGGTGCCGGTGCCACTGGACTACAGCGATCCCGATGGCGAGCAGATCGACCTCATGATCTCGAAGCTGGCCAGCGGTAACCCGGACCAGCGGCGCGGCGTGTTGATGCTGAACCCGGGTGGGCCGGGCGGGACCGGGCTGGACCAGCCCAATTTCATGGTCAGTCAGGGTGTACCCGCCAGCGTCCTGAACAGCTACGACCTGATCGGCATGGACCTGCGGGGCGTCGGGCATTCGGCGCCGGTGAGCTGCGGTTTCACCAACGATCAGGAGTACTACGGCGCCATCCCGCCGTACGCGGTCGACGAAGCGGCGGTGGCCGAACAGGCAAAGGTCGCCGAGGGCATTGCCGAACAGTGTGCGGCGAACGACACCGAGGGACGGCTGCGGCACATCTCGACGGCGAACATGGCTCGTGACCTGGACCGCATCCGGGCCGCACTCGGCGAGGAGAAGGGCAGCTTCCTGGGGTACTCCTACGGAAGCGCGCTCGGAGCCGCATACGCCTCGATGTTCCCCGAGACCACCGACAAGGTGGTGCTCGACAGCAACATCGGCGACACCCACCTAGACCAGGAAGGGCTGCGCCGGTACGCCCACGGCATGGAGGAGACCTTCCCGGACTTCGCCGAGTGGGCCGCAGCCCGGCACGACAGCTACGGACTGGGCAGCACACCGGAAGAGGTGCGCGACAACTATTTCAGCATCGCCGAGCGACTCGATGAGACCCCGCAGGCAGGCCTCAACGGTCACCTCTTCCGGTTGAGCATCTTCGCAGCCCTGTATAACGAGCGGTCCTACGGCCAGACGGCGCAAATCTGGCAGTCGTTGCTCGACCCAGATGGCCAGGCCGCAGGCGGGCAGGCCGTCGAGTCCGTCCCGGAGGCGGACAACTCCGAGCTCTCGCCCACCGACAACACCTGGTCGGTGTTCCTCGCGGTGACCTGCAACGACGTCGAATGGCCAGAGGACGTCGAGACCTACCAGCAGGCCGTCGCCGAGGACCGCGAGGAGTACCCGCTCTTCGGCGCCGCCTCCGCGAACATCTCGCCCTGTGCCTTCTGGCAGGAACCGCTCGAGCCGCCGGTGGAGATCAACACGGACGGACCGGCCAACGTTCTGGTCGTGCAGAACCAGCGCGACCCGGTCACCCCGCTGCGTGGCGGCGAACTGATCAACGAGAAGTTCGGCGACCGTTCCCGGCTGGTGAGCATCGACGGCAGTGGGCACGGCGGATACGTCCTCGGTACCAACCCCTGCGCATTGAACGTCACCACGAGCTTCTTGGTCGACGGCACGATGCCCGAGCAGGACGTGACCTGCGAGGCGGCAGGCTGAGAACCGAGCCGCGATAGGCGGTGAACCACCGTGAGGGGTGGGACGGCGATGGCCGTCCCACCCCTCACACACGCTGTTGCGAGACGGCTCACGCCCACCACTAGACGGGCAGGTCGACCCGATCGGATGGCATAGCTCGTCCACGCCATGGATGACGTCGCGGTATCCGTCACTGTCGACGACGTAGAAGGTTCGGGTTCCGAATCGGGTGCATGCGGCGGTGAGCCACCGCCGAATGACAGCGCTGCGGACGTGCACGTGGTCGACATCCGAGTACGCGGGCGGCGCCTGCAGGAGGAAAGGCGGTGGACGGGCTCGAACTCATGGTGCTGCTCGGTATCGCGGTCCTCGCGGGAGCCGTGCTGTCCCCGTTTGCACATCGAGGTGCCGCTGCTGCCCCCATGGACGAGTACGCGCCCTAGACCGCGGCTGCGCTCGCACCCACGCTAGGCGTGCTACGCAGATTCTTCGCAGTCGTGCTGCAAGGTGACCGGCCATTGGCGACGTTCAGGCTGGTCACCGCAGGCTTTCGGTGGTGCCCCCGGCAGGACTCGAACCTGCGACCAAGAGATTAGAAGTCTCTCGCTCTATCCGCTGAGCTACGGAGGCGTTCTGTGTTCGACGCGCGGCCAGGGTAACCCGCGTGAAGTCCTTGTTCAGCTCTGGCGCGCGCTTGTTGCCGAGCCGGTATCCAACCGATTCAGCATCGCTGTACCGTTGACTACCCACCGATCGCGCGCCGGTCCAGACAGTGGTTTTCCTCCCTGGCTCAAAGTGGTGTCCGCTGACCTGCCGCTTGGCGCCCACCTGCGGCGTGTTCTCGGTCAGGTAGTAAGTATCCACCCTCGGCCTCGCCGGGCTGCGGGATGGTCAACACCTCTTCACCCGTTATCGCCTACATCACAGTCGAACAGGGTGCGGTGGCGTTTCGCGAGGGCGGCCCGATACCGGAGCTGGGTCACAACCGCGCGGTGCCTACTCTCGTCAGGTGCCTTCCGAGACGTCCCCGGCCAGCGACCTTCCTGAGTCCGATGCCGCACCGCGTCGGCGGCGCGCGACGGCGTTGGCCGCCTTGCTGCTGCCCGGCGCCGTATTCGCCATCGTGCTCGCGGCATTGCTCACCGGTCTGTCCTCGGACGAGCTCACCGCCGCGTTGGGGCTGCCCGATCCAGGGGCGATGGTCGAGTTCGGGCTGCCGGTGGTGCGGGTCGTCGCCGAGTTGGGCGCGATGGTCTGCATCGGGTCGTTGCTCTTCGCCGCGTTCCTGGTCCCGCCGCAGGCCACGGGGATGCTCGCTGCCGACGGATACGCCGCTGCGCGTACCGCGGGTATCGCGGGCCTGTTCTGGGCTGTCGGGTCGATCCTGCTGGTTCCGCTGCAGGTCGCCGAGGCTCTCGGTCGTCCGGTCTCGGAGGTTCTCGATCTCGAGAGCATGATGAATCTGGTGCCCCGGCTCGAGCAGAGCGGAGCGTGGGCGCTGACCGCACTGCTCGCCCTGGTGGTCGCCGTCATGTGCCGATTGGTTCTGACCTGGCGTTGGACGGTTGCGGTCTTCGCGCTGGCATTGGCCGCGTTGCTTCCCGTGGTGATGACCGGACACTCGGCCACGGGCGGAGCCCACGACGTCGCGACGAACAGCCTGCTGTTCCACCTGTTCGCAGCGTGCCTCTGGATCGGTGGCCTGATCGCGCTACTGGCCCATGGGATTCGGCGAGGCTCGCACCTGGCATTGGCCACCACCCGGTTCTCCCGGATCGCCCTGGTCTGCTGGATCGTCATGGCCTGTTCGGGCACCATCAACGGACTGGTGCGGGTGAGCGTGGGTGACTTGTTCACCACGCTGTACGGCCAGCTCCTGTTGATCAAGATCTTCGCCCTGATCGCCCTTGGCGTCGTCGGCTACTTCCAGCGGGAACGCAGTGTTGCCAGCGTCGTCGCCACCGGGTCCGGCCGAGCCCTGGTGCGCCTGGCCTCCGTCGAGGTCTTGCTCATGCTCGGAACCCTGGGTGTCTCCGTGGCACTGGGCCGGACACCGCCGCCCGGTGAACTGAACCCGACGGAGTTGTCGCGCACCGAGCTGGCTCTCGGCTACAACCTCGACGGGCCACCCAGCCTGGGCGCGCTCGCGCTGGACTGGCGCTTCGACCTGATCTTCGGTACGGCGGCCATCGTGCTGGCGGTGCTCTACCTGCTCGGAGTGCGCCGACTTGCTCGTCGCGGAGACACCTGGCAGCGCGGTCGGACCATCGCCTGGTTGGCAGGCTGCGCCACGCTGTTGATCGCCACGTCATCGGGCATCGGCCGGTATGCGCCCGCCATGTTCAGCGTGCATATGGGCGCCCACATGCTGTTGGCGATGCTGGTGCCGATCCTGCTCGCTCTCGGCGGCCCGATCACGCTCGCACTGCGGGCCCTGCCCGTCGCTGGTCGGAATGCGCCGCCCGGGCCCCGGGAATGGATTCTCGCCGCGATGCACTCCCGCGTCACCCGGATCCTGACGCATCCCGCGGTCGCCTTCACCCTGTTCGTCGGTTCCTTCTACGTCCTGTACTTCTCCGGGCTGTTCGATGCCGCGCTGGAGGAGCACTGGGCGCATATCGCGATGAACGCCCACTTCGTCATCACCGGATACCTTTTCTACTGGCTGGTCATCGGGGTGGACCCGGCGCCGCGCACCATCCCGCCGTTGGGGAAGCTCGGGCTGCTGTTCGCCTCGATGCCCTTCCACGCCTTCTTCGGTATCGCGCTGATGAGTTCGACCACGGTCATCGGCAGCGATTTCTACCGCAATCTCGCCCTGCCGTGGGCCACCGATCTCTTGGAGGACCAGCGACTCGGGGGCGGGCTGTCCTGGGCATCGGGCGAGATCCCGGTGCTGGTGGTGCTGATCGCCCTGCTGGTGCAGTGGGCCCGCAGCGAGAATCGGACCGCGCGGCGAGAGGATCGACGAGCCGACACCGACGGCGACGCCGACCGCGCCGCCTACAACGAGATGCTCAAGAAGCTGTCCGAACGTCCCTGATAGCACACCGGCCGATGCAGCACGTCCGAGAACGCAGCCCGCCTCGGCGTGTTGTCCACATACGGTTCTCCATCCACAGTTTGTCACGGCGTCGTTGCCGCTCGTAGTGATCGTGACGATCCTGGTCCCAGTGCCGAGGGAGTTCGAAGTGGTACCTCGGAGAAACGGACTAGAGCGTCAGGGGCGTATCGATGAACGAGACAAGCACCACGATCACCGGGGTGGTGATCAGCGAGCTGCGGTTCCGCCGCAGTGCCGAGGGAACTCCGACGACGACCTTTCGGCTGGGCAGCATCGAACGACGTTACGACCGCCGGAACGGACAGTGGGTGACCGGCGACCGACTGTTCGTGATAGTTCGCTGCTTCCGGCTGCTCGCCCAACGCGTGTTGGCGCTGCTGCGGCGCGGCGATCCGGTGATCGTGCACGGCAGGCTACGCAGCCGCGATTTCGACAGCGGTGGTCAGCGGCTTCGGCGCACCGAGTTGACCGCCTCGGCGATCGGCCCGGACCTCGCCCGATGCCGTGCGAGCCTGGAGCGGCCGAGTCGGTCCGATCTCGCCCGGGCGCCGACGGGTGGCGGCGACCTTGTCGGTGATCTCGGCGAGCGCACCGACACCGAGTATGGCGGTTCGACTCCGGCGCCCGCCGTAAATCTGGTGGCCGTCCCTTGAGCGTCAGGCTGGGGGCGGACCCCGACCGCTCCCAGCCTGGCTTTCCGTCAGACCGAATGATCCACTCGTCGAGCGTGCCCACCGGTCTGGTGATCCGGTGGCGCGGCTCCCTGCCGGCGCGGCGAGCCCGGCGGGCGGGCGGCGGATGCCGGTGAGTGACTGCCGAGGTATCTCGCCTCTCGGCGTCGCTCTACGATCGCCGGCATGGCCGAGTTCATCTACACCATGAAAAAGGTCCGCAAGGCGCACGGGGACAAGGTCATCCTCGACGATGCGACCATCCAGTTCTACCCCGGAGCCAAGATCGGCGTCGTCGGTCCCAACGGCGCCGGTAAGTCCAGTGTCCTGAAGATCATGGCGGGACTCGACCAGCCCAACAACGGCGAGGCCTACCTGACGCCCGGGTTCACGGTCGGCATCCTGCAGCAGGAACCGCCGCTCAACGAGGACAAGACCGTACTCGGCAATGTCGAGGAGGGCGTGGGCGAGATCAAGACGAAGCTCGACCGCTTCAACGCGATCGCGGCACAGCTCGCCACGGACTACTCCGACGAGTTGATGGAGGAGATGGGCGCCCTCCAGGAGGAACTCGACGACGCAGACGCCTGGGACCTCGATTCGCAGCTGGAACAGGCGATGGACGCGCTGCGGTGCCCGCCGCCGGACGCCGACGTCAAGGTCCTCTCCGGTGGTGAACGCCGCCGGGTCGCCCTGTGCAAGCTGTTGCTCTCCCAACCCGACCTGTTGCTCCTCGACGAGCCGACCAACCACCTCGACGCCGAGAGCGTGCTGTGGCTCGAACAGCACCTGGCGAACTACTCGGGCGCCGTTCTCGCCGTGACGCACGATAGGTACTTCCTCGACAACGTCGCGGCGTGGATCCTCGAGCTCGACCGGGGCCGCACCTTCGTCTACGAGGGCAACTACTCGACCTACCTCGAGCAGAAGGCCGAGCGGTTGGCCGTCGCGGGTAAGCGGGACCAGAAGCTGCAGAAGCGGCTGCGTGACGAACTCGCGTGGGTGCGGTCCAACGCCAAGGCACGACAGACCAAGTCTCGCTCCCGGTTGGCTCGGTACGAGGAGATGGCCGCCGAAGCCGACAAGACCAGGAAGCTCGACTTCGAGGAGATCCAGATCCCGCCGGGCCCGCGGCTGGGCAATGTCGTCGTCGAGATCAACGGGCTGAAGAAGGGCTTCGACGATCGGGTCTTGATCGACGGACTCTCCTTCGACCTGCCTCGAAACGGGATCGTCGGCGTCGTCGGTCCCAACGGCGTCGGAAAGACGACGCTGTTCAAGACGATCGTCGGGCTCGAGAAGGCCGACGACGGTGTCGTGCGCATCGGCGAAACCGTGAAGCTGTCCTACGTCGACCAGAACCGGGGCGGCATCGACCCGGAGAAGAACGTATGGGAGGTGGTCTCCGACGGACTCGACTACATGCATGTCGGCAACGTCGAGATGCCCTCTCGCGCCTACATCGGAGCCTTCGGCTTCAAGGGGCCCGATCAGCAGAAGCCTGCGGGTGTCCTATCCGGTGGCGAGCGCAACCGGTTGAACCTCGCACTCACGCTCAAGCAGGGTGGAAACCTGATCCTGCTCGACGAACCGACCAACGACCTCGACGTCGAGACTCTCAGCTCCCTGGAGAACGCGCTGGAGCAGTTCCCCGGCTGCGCCGTCGTGATCTCCCACGATCGCTGGTTCCTCGACCGGGTGGCCACCCACATCCTCGCGTGGGAGGGAACTGACGAAAACCCGGCAAACTGGTACTGGTTCGAAGGAAACTTCGAGGGATACGAGAAGAACAAGGTCGAGCGTCTGGGAGCCGACGCGGCGCGTCCGCACCGGGTCACCAAGCGCAAACTGACCCGCGACTGAACGGAGCATGGTGGCGTCCGCCTGGGGTGCGACACCGGCGAACGACGAGGTGGCCTCCGCTGTGGAGCTCGCTTGGCGTTTGCGCTGGAGTGCACCCGAGGTAACGCTCCTCACCGGTGAACGGGCCCGCAGGCTCGCCACCGAAGAAGGCGATCATTTCGGCCGGTTGTCGGCGGAGACCATGGCACTCTTCGCCCTCAACCGGCTCGGTCACGGCGTGTCGGTCGTCGAACGGGGTATCGCCGCGCTGCGTGAGATCGAGGCAGAGCGTCTCGTGGAGCTCGCAGCGCCGCTGCGGGTCGAACTCGCGCACAGCGCACGCATCGTCGGTGCGCCGTTGATCGCGTTCGGCCTGCTTCGCCCGGTGTTGGAGAACGAGCGGCTCGCTGCGGGTATCCGGGCCGGTGGTCTGCTGGAACTGGCCGAATGCCTGCCCGGTGGTAGCCGCGACGAGGGATGGTCGCAGGCGTTGTCGGAGGCCGACCGCCTCTATCGGGACGACGACGCCTTCACACCGGACACCCTGTTGCCCCGACAGGCCTTGATCCAGTCGCTACGTGCGGGTTTCCACCGTAGGCGCGGCGAATCGAGCCATGCGAAACGTTGTGTGCTGGCCGGTCTCGACCTCTTGGCGGCGGTCCGTGGTGGGGCCACCGACAGCGGACAGGTCTACGCACGGCTGATGCTGGAGCGGGTCCACCTGTTGTTGGACGAGGGCAGACCCGAGCGAGCCCTCGAGGTAGCGCGTCCGGCACTCGAACAGCCATCCCGGGCGGCCTCGGCCTCGGCGCTCGGTTGGCTGCGCGTGGTGCTGGCGACCCGGTTGCACCTGCCTGCCGGGCGGCCGGACACCGCGCGCGAGCTGTTGTCGGTGGCGGTGGACGATGCTCGACGGCACAACCTCGACCCGCTGCTCTCCGAGAGTCTTCAAGCGCTGTCGTACCTCCACGAGGCGATCGACGAGTTGCCCGAGGCTCTGCGGTGTCTGCGCGCCGCACATGTCACCGAGCAACGCAGGCAGCGGTCCGTGCATGCGGCACGGCTACAGCTCGGTTCCGAGTTCTCCTCCAGTATGGGCGACGCCGCAGCCCTGAACGCCACGCTGGCACGACTGCTCGCCGCGCCGGGCGATACCCGGCTTGCCGAGATATCGGCGGGGACACCACGTGCGCCGGTCGTCTTCACCGACCCGGGATCGGGACCCAGCGACCTGGCCGACGACGAGGCGGCACGACCGCCTGCGTCCTGGCAGATCGTGGGAGCGAGCCAGGGCGCCGTGGAAATCGGGGAGCGGCGAGCGGACGGGCTCGCTGAGGACGACGCGGCGATCACCGGTGCCGAAGCCGCCGATGTCGAGGTCGAGGACTCCGGGGCGAATGCTGCGGGGCCCAGCAAGGCAGGGGCCCCAACCGGCGATCTCGAACGCTCCTCGGGTGCCTCCGGCCTCGATGAGTCGGCTACGACCGAAAGCGCTGAAGACCACCCGGCCCGCCCGACTCCCGCTTTCGCAGCCGGTGGCACCGGAGGTCGGAGCGGGCGCCGAGCCGCGCCGGATCCGTCGGACGACTCCGAGGGCGCCGCCGTCCACGACAACGACGTGGACGGTGCCCGGCGGGATGGCTCGTGGTCGGCCGCGACCTTGTTGGCCGGGGATGGTTCGAGACGGCACACCTTCGGCAGGCGGGCTGCGGACTCGGAACCAGAACCGGCTCAGGAGCCAGGGCGGTTCGTCGAATCACCTGTCGCGAGTGATCCGGCATCCGGACAGGCCGCCCAGCGGGCACACCAGACGTCCGCATCGCCGGATGGGGAACCGACGGAACCGACGCCGGACTGGCGGATCGGTCCCGACCTCTCCGCCACGTCCACCATTGCGACTCCCGTTGAGACGGCGCCCACCGATAGCGGGGCTGCCGATGCCGGGCTCATGGACGCGGAGCGTATGGACCTTAGGCCCATGGAAAGCGGGCTCACGGACGGCGGGCCCACCGAGACAGGACCCACCGATCACGGGCTCGACCGGCCCGCCGCCGCGTCCTCGTTCGCGCCGGACGCTGCGGTTGCCGACCACCATCGCGCCGACCACTCGCAGTCGGCGCCACGGAAATGGCGGATCGATCCGTCGCACCAGGTGCCGCGACACGTCGGTTGGGCCGCGGGCACCGGCGATACCGAAGCCGACCCGGCCGGCGCCTACACCGAACCGACCAAGGATTCCCCGCCGACAGCGGTGCCGCCCCCGAAGCTCGACGAG
Organism: Actinoalloteichus hymeniacidonis; assembly: GCF_014203365.1. Lineage (NCBI taxonomy): Bacteria > Bacillati > Actinomycetota > Actinomycetes > Pseudonocardiales > Pseudonocardiaceae > Actinoalloteichus > Actinoalloteichus hymeniacidonis. The sequence continues at coordinate 4,653,713 of NZ_JACHIS010000001.1, read as the reverse complement.
CCCACGAGCGAGCGGAGCGAGCTCGTCGGTGCGTATCGCGAACCCGGTGACCCGACAGTGGGAACGACGTCGGGCGAAGCAACGGAACAACCTGGCGAACCGGCTCGACAGGCGGCACCCGTGCTGCCCTGGGATATCGCCATGGGGGAGTCGGCTGCCGGCTCGACCGCATGGCGTGACCTGCCGGAGCAGGCTCTCTCCGGGTCCGCAGCCGGCCTCGAGGACAGCCGTGAGGTTTTCATCGCCTCCGGACAGCCGGCGCCGGAACCAGCGGTGACCTCGTCGGGTGCCACGGTTTCTACGGGCTCCGCTTACACATCGGTGGCCGATTCCTCCGGTGCCGATCATCCGGCCGGGCTCGGTTCCGAAACGGATGGCACCCCGGTGCGGCCCGAACAGCACGATGCCGCTGCGGGTAGCGGGCCTGAGACACCATCGACGTCCGACGAAGTCCTGCCACCACGGTCATCGACGGCGGCTGCTCCGCCGTCGGTCGAGTCATCGCAGGCCGATCCCGGAACCGGCCTCGTCGACGCGGCCAATGCCAATGAGATCACCGCGCCGATACCGGTCGTCTCCGACGACCAGAACACGCCGCCGTCGGGCTTCTCCATCGGGCCGGACGATATCGCCTCGATGGGGCTCGAGATCGATCTGGCACCCACTTCGTTGGCGCTGTTCCGGGGGATCGGAACCACCAACCCGCTGCTCGCCTACGAGACCGAGGAGCCTGCGGCGTCCGAGACCGACGACGCCGTCATCGGGGATTCGAATTCGCCGGACCGGTTGCCCTTCGGGATGTTCGGTTCGGCCAGCTTCTCCCTTCCACCGACACCACCGACGCCGACGCCGACGCCGACGCCGACGCCGACGCCGACGCCGACACCGACACCGCAGTCGCAGTCGCAGTCGCAGCAGTTCGGCACAGACCAGGCCATCCCGCCGCGCGCCGCGCGACCCGCAGACGGCGAACCGGCCGATACCGACGGCGTCCCAGATCGCCAGCGCGAGGTCGAGCGGGCGGAACAGACCCCGAAGGCGGAGACCGTCGGGACTTCGGATTCGATGCTGCGGCGCAGCTCCTTCGCCATCGAGCCGCAGGTCGGCGACATACCGGCCCCTTCCGAGGGCGTGACGCCGCCCGAGGATGCCGGCGACTCCCGCGCGACAGTCGAGGATTCCGACTCCGACCGACCTGTTCGTTGGGCGGTCGGCGGTGCCTCCGACCCGCTGGACCCGGCAGGCTCGGCGCTTCCGCATCGCTCGTCCGACGCAGGCAGTGTCGGCGAGGGCGTAAACCTTCCGGACAAGGCCGCTCCGATCGAGGCCGCAGAGATCGCGGCCGATCGCTATGAGATCGGCCCACCGAGCGCCGCCCCGGCAGCGCAGGAGGAAACCGGCGACGGCGCAGAGCCAGAACGTGATCTTGATCCGGTCTCGGCCATGCAGCCGTTTCAGTCGGCTGCGGGCCCGCCCGCTGCGGCCGCCGAGAAACCAGACCGGTCGGCCGAGTCCCTCGAACGAATCGGACCAGCCGATGCTCCGGCTGTTTCGGGTTCGCGTGCCGCAGTCGAACCGGGAGCGGCGATCCCCCCGCTATCCGCTCCCTCGGCGGCGGTGCCCAGGCAGGGCACCCGACCCGACTGGGAGTCGGCGGACGAATCGCCTACCCAACCGATCCCTCGGATCACCGAGCAGCCCAAGGAAGCCGCGCCGGACGAGGCCGTCGCGCCCACGACCCCGCCGCTGGGCATGCTGATCGACCCGATGGCGAGCCACACGGTCGCGCCGGTCGGTACGCCGCCGTTCGTCGTCGATGGGATCCGACCTCCCGAGGAACGCTCCTCACCTGCGGCGGAACGCTCCGTAGGTCAGCCCGCAGCCGAGGAGACGACGAGCAGCGGCAGGCTGCGACGGGTGCGTTCCCAGGTGCGTATCGGGGACCTGTTGGCCGACGCGATGGTGGCCTACGAGTCGAGCCTGCGCGGGCTGGACCTCCCGGCCCCGACCGATTCGTCCGACCAGCCGCCGCAGGATCCGCCTGCCCAGCGCTCGGCCGAACCCATCGCGCCCGCCGCACCCGGTACGGCCGACCGCTCGGTACCGAGCGGCGGACACTCGCCGCCACTGCCTCGGGCCGGTCGGTCGTCGGATCGCACCGCGCCGCAGGCACCGGCACCGCGTGCCGGCTCGGAAGGTGATACCCCCCACCCGGGCGCCGACCGCACCCCGCGACTCCCGGCGTCGCCGACCACCGGTGTGGACTGGGCAGTCCGGGCATCAACGCTGGCCCACGAGTCCACCGGTGCGAGCGATCCCGGCGTCGATGCTGGTCCCCACGCGGAGAACGACTCGGATTCCGATCGGGTCTGGACACCGCCGGGGGATTGAGGTGGGTGAAAGAGCCCTCATGACGGCCGTTTTCCAGGCACCCTCGGACACAACCCGACTGCGGTCGAGACCTATGGTGGTTCGGTCTCGAAGATCCGAGATCCAGTGAGTGTGGAGTCGTTGAATATGACCTCGATAGGAGCACGTTCCGAGATGCGCGTCAATGGCGACGGCATCGAGGCGGCACCGAAGCACCGGCAGGACCGGGCGGCCGCCCTCGATTCCACTCGCGACGAGTTGCTCGACCGAGCTGCGGACACCCAACCCTCGCTCGGTCGCCTGCTCAGGTTGTACTTCCGCGACGTCTCCGCCGAGGAGGTCGTCGCGCATGATTCCGATCAACTCCTCGCCATGCTGTCCTCACATGTCGAACTCGCCCAACACCGCGTGGCGGGCAGACCCGCGATCCGGGTCTTCGCGCCCGAGGACGAGAAGGCGGGCGTCACCCGCGACGTCACGGTGGTCCAGATCGTCACCGACGACATGCCGTACCTGGTCGAATCGGTCGTTGCCGGTCTGAGCAGGCAGAACGCCTCGGTGATCCGCATCGTGCATCCGATCGTGGTGGTGCGACGCGACCTGGCGGGTGAAATGCACGAGGTGCTGGACTCGGCCGACCCGAGCGACCCGCCCGCGGACGCGCTCGTGGAATCCTGGATGCATCTGGAGATCGCGCCGGTCGGCGACCTCGAGGCCAGGGAGGCATTGCAACGAGGCCTGCATTCGGTGCTCAACGACGTCCGAGAGGTGATCGAGGACACCGACCGGATGGCGGAGCGGGCCCAATCACTGGCCAACGAACTGGAGTCGGCGACGCTGCCGGTGCCGGTCACCGAGGTTCGTGACGGTGCTCGGCTGCTGCGGTGGTTGGCTGCGGGCCACTTCACCTTCCTGGGCTATCGCCACTACGAACTCATCGCCGAACCCGCCGCCGATTCCGCCGCCGTCGAGTCCTCGACGGGTACCGAGACCGATCCGGGTCACGACGAGGCCGCGCTGCGTACCGTGCTGGCCTCCGGTCTCGGTGTGCTGCGTCGAGACAGCCTGGAGACGAAGGGCTTCGCCCACGTACCGGACGGCATGGCGCGGGCATTGGCCCCGAATCTGCTGGTGTTGACCCAGGGCAGCGCGCCGTCCACCGTGCACCGCCCGGTGCACCCCTATTACGTCGGAATCAAGACCTTCGACGACGAGGGCCGGGTCAACGGCGAACACCGCTTCCTCGGCCTGTTCACCACCACCGCGCTCCATGAAGACGTCCTCGACATCCCCGTGGTCGCCCGCAAGGTGCGGACCGTGATCCGCCGAGCCGGTTTCCCGCTGGAGTCCTACTCCGGGCAGCGGATGCTGGAGGAATTCCAGAACTACCCGCGCGCCGAGCTGTTCTCGGCCGATCCCGAGACCCTGCAGGACACCGTGGCCGGGCTGCTCTCGCTGGTCGAGCGGCGTCAGCTGCGTCTGTTCATGCGTCGCGACGAATTCCGTCGATTCTTCTCCTGCCTGGTCTACCTGCCCCGGGACCGCTACACGACGACATCGCGGCTGGCCATGCAGGAGGTGCTCCTCCGGGAGCTCCGGGGAGTCGAACTCGAGTACAGCGCTCGGATCGGCGAGTCGCTGCTCGCCAGGGTGCACTTCATGGTGCGAACCGACCCCGATGACGAGGTCGAGGTCGACACCGGGCTGCTCCAGGACCAGCTCGCCTTCGCGGTCCGCACCTGGAGCGATCTGATGGTCGAGGAGGTCATCGCCTCCGAGGCCAGCCCTCGGGTGTCGAGCATCGAGGGCGAGGACCGGCGGTCCGAGTCGGCAGTCGAGCGCGGAAGGCAGTACGCCTCGGCCTTCTCGGAGGCCTACAAGGAGGACTTCTCCGCCGCCGACGGGCTTGCCGACCTACGGCGACTCTTCGCCCTCTCGGGCCCGGGCGATGTCGACATCTCCTTCTACCGACCGGCCGTCGGCGAGCCGGGAGAGCGCCGCTTCAAGCTCTACATGGTCGGCGAGCGCGTCACGTTGTCCCAGGTGCTGCCGATTTTGCAGCGGATGGGCGTGGAGGTCGTCGATGAACGACCCTACGAGGTCAACCGGCACGACGGCGTGCAGTGCTGGGTGTACGACTTCGGACTGCGGTTGGATACCGCACTCCTGGAGGAACAGACCACCCTCAACATGGCCGAGTTCCAGAACCGGTTCCAGGATGCGTTCGTCGCGGCCTGGCACGGACGCTGCGAGATCGACGGCTTCAACTCGTTGGTCCTGCGCGCCGATCTGACCTGGCGACAGGCCGTGGTGCTCCGCACCTACGCCAAGTACCTGCGGCAGGCCCGCACCGCCTACAGCCAGGACTACATCGAGGACACCCTGCGAGCGAACCCGCAGGTCACCAAGGCCCTGGTCCGACTTTTCGAGACCCGGTTCGACCCCGCCCACTCCGAGCAGTCGCGTCGAGAGACCACCGAGGAACTCCTCACCGAGATCACCGGTCTGCTGGACGAGGTCACCAGCCTCGACGTGGACCGGATCCTCCAGTCCTACGTGACCCTGATCCGGGCCACGCTGCGCACCAACTACTTCGTTCGTGATGCGGACGGCGAGCAGAAGTCGTATCTGGCGATCAAGCTCCGGCCGAGCGAGATCTCCGACCTGCCCGAGCCGCGTCCCGCATTCGAGATCTTCGTGTGCTCGCCGAGGGTCGAGGGCGTGCACCTGCGTTTCGGGGCGGTCGCGCGAGGCGGTCTGCGCTGGTCGGATCGCCGGGAGGACTTCCGCACCGAGGTGCTGGGCCTGGTCAAGGCGCAGGCGGTGAAGAACGCGGTGATCGTGCCGGTCGGCGCCAAGGGTGGCTTCGTGGTGAAGCGTCCGCCGACGCCGACCGGCGAGCCGGGGCGCGACCGGGAGCTCGCACTCGCCGAGGGCATCGCCTGCTACCGGATGTTCATCTCCGGATTGTTGGACCTCACCGACAATCTCGACGCGGGACGAGTGGTGCCCGCCGATCAGGTCGTCCGGCACGACGGAGACGACACCTACCTGGTGGTGGCCGCGGACAAGGGAACCGCGAAGTTCTCGGACATCGCCAACGAGGTCGCACAGTCCTACGGCTTCTGGCTGGGTGACGCCTTCGCCTCCGGCGGTTCGGCCGGCTACGACCACAAGCAGATGGGCATCACCGCCAAGGGCGCCTGGGAGAGCGTGCGACGTCACTTCCGCGAGCTCGGCGTGAACACCCAACAGGACGACTTCACCGTGGTCGGGGTCGGCGACATGTCCGGTGACGTCTTCGGCAACGGCATGCTGCTCTCCGAGCACATCCGTCTGGTCGCCGCATTCGACCACCGGCACATCTTCCTGGACCCCGAGCCCGACGCGGCGACGTCCTTCGCGGAGCGCAGCAGGCTCTACGCACTGCCTCGTTCGAGCTGGGAGGACTACGACCGCACGCTGATCAGCGCGGGCGGCGGCGTGTGGCCGCGCAGCGTGAAGGCCATTCCGATCGGACCGGAGGTGCGTGCCGCACTGGGGCTCGACGAAGGGGTGACCACGCTGTCCTCGCCGGAGCTGGTGAAGGCGATCCTGGGCGCACCGGTCGACCTGTTGTGGAACGGCGGCATCGGCACCTACGTCAAGGCCTCCGACGAATCGCATCTCGATGTGGGTGACAAGGCCAACGACGTGCTCCGGGTAGACGGCCGCGACCTGCGGGTCAAGGTCGTCGGCGAGGGGGGCAACCTGGGTCTTACCCAGCGTGGTCGGATCGAGTTCGCCAAGGTGGGCGGCAAGGTCAACACCGATGCCCTGGACAACTCGGCCGGGGTGGACTGCTCCGACCACGAGGTCAACATCAAGATCCTGCTGGACCGGGTGATCGCCTCGGGCGGTCTGGATCCGGAGCAGCGCAATGCGTTGCTCGGCGAGATGACCGACCAGGTCTCCGAACTCGTGCTTGCCGACAATTACCGTCAGAACGCGGTGTTGGGTGTCTCCCGGTCGCATGCGGCCCCGATGGTGTCGGTGCACGCGCGGCTGGTCGCCAACCTCGAAGCACACCACGGCTTGGACCGCGAGCTCGAGGTACTGCCCAGCGTGGCGCGCTTCAAGGCGATGGACAAGGCGAGCGAGGGACTGACGTCGCCGGAACTCGCCACGCTGATGGCCCACGTCAAGCTCGCGCTCAAGGACGACATCCTGGCGGGCAACCTGCCGGAGGCCGAGATCTTCGCGGGCAGGCTGCCGAGCTACTTCCCGACACAGCTGCGCGAGCGCTTCGGCGAGCTGATCTCGCAGCACCCGCTTCGCCGCGAGATCATCACCACGATGCTCGTCAACGAGGTGGTCGACGGCGGCGGCGTCTCCTACGCCTTCCGGCTGGCCGAGGAGATGAGCGTGACCACCACCGACGCCGTGCGGGCGTTCGCGGTGGTCACCGAGGTATTCGATCTGCCTGCCCTGTGGCAGGCGGTCGACGAGCTGGACACGATCGTGTCCAGCGACGTCGCCGACGATCTGGTGCTCCAGTCGCGGCGTCTGTTGGACCGGTCGGCACGGTGGTTGTTGTCCAACCGCCCGCAACCGCTCGCCGTCGGCGCCGAGATCGCCCGGTTCAAGCCCGTCATCCAGGAGCTGACCCCGCAGGTGCTCGGTCTGTTGCGGGGCCGCGAGCTGGAGAGCGCCACGGAGTTCTCGACGCGCTTGGTGACCGCGGGCGTGCCTGCGGCGACCGCCGAGCGGGTCGCGGCACTGCTGCACACCTACAGCCTCCTGGACATCACCGAGGTCGCGGAGCTGGCGGAACGAGACGGCGGCGGCAGCCGCGAGCGCACCCCGGTGGAGGCCGCCGAGCTGTACTTCGCGGTATCCGCGCACCTGGATATCGACCGGATTCTGAACTCCGTCAGCGACCTGGAACGGGGCAATCGCTGGCATGCGTTGGCGCGGCTCGCGCTCCGAGACGACGTCTACACTTCGCTGCGCAAGATCACCATCGACGTACTGCGCAACAGCGACCCGAACCAAGGCGTCCAGGAGAAGATCGACCAGTGGGAGCAGGCGAACTCCTCACGGTTGGAACGAGCCGGGACGACGTTGTCCGCGATCAACAGCGTCGCCAAGCTCGACCTGGCGACCTTGTCGGTGGCGGCCAGGCAGATCCGCAGCATGGTGAGATGAGCAGATGTCCGGCCGACGTAACGGCCGGCGTTATGGTGAGCCGACGGCTATACGAGGTCGATCCGCTGGGAGGCATTCGTCCCTTGGGTGTGTATGTCACTGATGTGACGCCGAGGTGGTCCGACATGGATGCGTTCGGTCATGTCAACCACGCGAACACGGTCACATTGCTGGAGGAGGCGCGGGTCGCGCTGTTGTTCGTCGAGGGCGGTCGACGCGGTGAGGTCGGGATGGCCGACGGTGCCGTCGTCGCCCGGCTCACCGTCGACTACCTCAAGCCGTTGGTGGTCGACGGTGGCGCGCTGCGCGTCGAGATCGCCGTCAACGAGCTGCGGGCCGCGTCGTTCACCCTGGTCTACGTGCTGCGCAGCGGACGGTCGGCCGACGATCCGGTTGCGGCGACGGCCGAGACGGTGATGGTGCCCTATGACCTCGCCGTGGGCAGGCCACGCAGGCTCACCGATACCGAGCGTGACTTCCTGGCAGGCTGGCGAGCGAAGGTTCCCGTTCCACGACCCCAGGCGGTGAATTCCCATGGCTGAGCTTCGACTCGGCGACGCTGCCGCGCGAGACGACCTCGGCGCGTTCGTGGCGCGCGCGGTGCGTCTCGACCAACAGGCGGTGGTGCGGTTGCGTAATCGCCCCGGAATCGAGGCCGATGCGCCGCCGATGCTGGATGCCTGGGTGTCCACGCCGTTCGACGCGCTGGTCACTCGCTCGGTCGAGGGAGTGCTCGCGCCGGACGACACCACGGTCTGGGCCAACGACCTGCTGACCACGCTCACCATGGTGCGCGGCGACCGGTTGGACCCCGGGTTGCCGCAGGACCTCATGTGGCGATCGGCATTGCCGCCGGTCAACGGGTGGCAGCGGGTGGACGACGTGCCTGCGGACACGATCGCCGAACTCGCCGACCGGGGAGTATCGGTGGCCAGGGAGAACTCCGGGCCGCATGGCACGCCGCCCGCGTCGCTGCTGGATCAGACGGTGCTGACCGTCAGCGGGTCCGGACTCGACGTCAAGATCCCGTTGCGTTGCCTGTTCGCCCTCTCCGGGATGGGCTTCGTGGGAGGCGATACGGCCGATGACCAGGTGCGTGTCGTCGCCACCGATTCGTGGCTTCGCCTGGATGCCAGATTCGGTTCGGTGGTGCGCCGCAGGCACGCCATGCTGCCGTTGCTGATCTGAGGACGACGCGGGTCGACAGCACCCGTTCGATATACCCAAGACGCCGGATGCGAATCGATCGCATCCGGCGTCTGTGTCGATGAGCCTAGGCCGTCAGCGCAGCCAGGCCGCCGTGTCCGGCGGCAATTCGCCATCACCCAGCGGCCCACTGGACAACAGGATCTCCCCAGGCGGCAGGGGAACGGGAACCGACGAGGTGTTCAGCGCGCAGATGAGCCCGCCGCCCTTGCGTCGGAACGCGAAGCAGCCCTCCGGAGCCCCGTACCACTCGACCTCGGTGCCCTCGAATGCCGAGGTGGTCTTGCGCAACTCCAAGGCCTGCCGGTACAGCGACAGCATCGAGTCCGGATCCTCGAGTTGATGTTCGGCTGACAATCCCGCCCATTCCGGTGGGATCGGCAGCCAGGTCTCGGCCCGGGTGGAGAAACCGAAGGGCGGTGTCTCGCCCTCCCACGGCATCGGAATCCGACAGCCGTCCCGGCCGCGTTCGGTGTGCCGGGAACGCTCCCAGATCGGATCCTGCAACGCCCAGTCCGGCAGCTCGACGTTGGGCAGCCCGAGTTCCTCGCCGTTGTAGAGGAACGTGACTCCCGGCAGAGCCAGCTCGACCAGTGTCATCGCCCTGGCCCGCTGCACCCCGATGGCGCCGCCACCGTAGCGGGACACGTGACGGACCACGTCGTGGTTGGACAGCGTCCAGGTCGGTGGGGCATCGGTGGCCGACAGGGCCGACATCGAGTGATCGATGGCCTCGCGGATCAATTCCGCGTTGAACCGTGCCTCGACGAGCCTGAAATTGAACCCCAGGTGCAGCTCGTCGGGCCGAAGATAGCGAGCGAATCGCTCGGATTCCTTGACCCAGATCTCGCCGATGGCGACGCGGCCCGGGTACTGGTCGAGAACCTTGCGGACCATGCGATGGATGTCGTGGACGCCATCGTTGTCGAACCGGGGATCGAGCCGGTTGTCGTGCAGTACCGCCGAACCCTGGTCTGCGCGGGGGTCCATGTCCGGCAGCCCGTCCGGCTTGGCCATGCCGTGCGCCACGTCGATGCGGAAGCCGTCGACGCCCCGATCGAGCCAGAACCGAAGGGTCTGCTCGAGGTCGTTCCAGACCTCGGTATTGGCCCAGTTCAGATCGGGTTGCTGCGGGGCGAACAGGTGCAGGTACCACTGCCCGTCCGGCAGCCTGGTCCAGGCCGGGCCACCGAAGATGCTGGTCCAGTTGTTGGGCGGCTGGGAGCCATCCGGGCCACGGCCGGAACGGAAGACGTAGCGATCCCGCTCCGGACTGCCTGGGCCCGCCCGCAACGCCTGCTGGAACCAGGGATGCTGATCACTGCTGTGGTTGGGTACCAGGTCGATCGTGACCCGGATGCCGCAGGCGTGAGCCTCGCTCACCAGCTGATCGAAGGCCGCCAGATCGCCGAATCGGGGGTCGACATCTCTGGGGTCAGCCACGTCGTAACCGTGGTCGGCCATCGGAGAGCGGTAGAACGGCGTCAGCCACAGGGCATCGACGCCGAGGAGTTCCAGGTATCCGAGTCTCGCCCGGATGCCGTTGATGTCGCCGACTCCGTCACCGTCGGAGTCGGCGAAGGAGCGTACGTAGACCTGGTAGAAGACTGCGTTTCGCCACCACGCGGAGTTCTCCGCAGTCTCGGTTTGAAGGTCGGCAGATCGTCGCACAGGGAGCCATCCTGCCATCTGTTTCGGGGGAAGTTGCCTCAAACGGGTGATCGGGCATGGCGGCCTTGGGCAGAGAAGTGGATCACGAATCGCCCCGATCGGGGGTCGTTCGTGCTCGGGGTCCGGCTTCTCGCCCGCCTGTGGTCAGTGCCAGGAGTTGACCAGCGTCTGAGCGGCCATCTCCAGGTAGGACCACAGTCGGTCGCGATGGGCGGGATCGAGGTCCGCCTCATCGACCGCCACGCGCATGCAGCGCAGCCACGCGACGCGTTCGGCCTCACCGATGGTGAAGCCGACGTGGCGCATGCGCAGCCGGGGGTGACCGCGCTGGTCGGAGTACGTGTGCGGACCGCCCCAGTACTGTTCCAAGAACATGCGAAGCCGGTCTTCGGCGGGCCCCAGGTCCTCTTCCGGGTACATGGGGCGCAGCAATTCGTCCCGAGCCACCTCGGAGTAGAACCGGGCGACGATCCTCCGGAAGGTCTGCTCGCCTCCGACTGCCTCGTAGAAGTTCTCCGATGCGCCCACACGTCCATACTCGCTCACGCCCGCAACGCCCTTCCCGCCAGGGTGGTAACCAAGGAGTCATCCCTGGTAGAAGTGTCGGCCGCTGGGATAGGGGGCGCTGATCTCCGCTTGATCGAATGCGATCTTGATCCGAGCCCGCAGGGCACGCTGCACCGCCCACTGCTTTCCGGGCCGCACCTTGACCGTCAGTCTGATGGTGATGGTGTCCGAGGTGATCTGGTCGACACCCAACATCTCGGGGGCCTCCAGAACGTTCTCGGCCAGCGGTGCCTGCGCCGCAGCCTCGGCAGCGGTGGCCAGGGCCAGCTGGAGCGCCGCGTCGACGTCGGAGGTGTGGGCCAGCGGGAGATCGATCACCGCGACGGCGTGCCCCTGACTGAAGTTGCCGACCCGCAGGACCTCGCCGTTGCGGACATACCAGACGGTGCCGCCCAGATCGCGGATTGTGGTGACGCGGAGTCCGACCGCCTCGACCGTGCCCGTCGCGTCGCCGAGGTCGACGATGTCGCCGACCCCGTACTGGTCCTCCATCATCATGAACATCCCGGACAGGAAGTCCCGAACCAGGTTCTGCGCACCGAAACCGAGAGCAACACCCAGGACCCCGGCGGAGGCGATGATCGGTGCCATCTCGATGCCGAGTTGATCGAGCGAGAAGATCAGGGCGAATCCGAACACCAGGAACGAGGTGATCGATTTCAGGACGGAGCCGATCGTTCTGGCCCGCTGGATGCGTCGCTCGGACAGTAGCGGCCCCAGGGCGTCCGGTGCGCGATCCCGGAGGGGACGCAGCAGAGCAGGCACCTTCTGGCTTCCGTCCATCTGTGTCGCCCGGCCGATGAGGCGGTGCAGCACGAAGCGGATGATGGACGCAGCGAGGAAGATCAGGACGATCTGGATCGCGGTGATCAGGCCAGGGGAGATCTGCGCGAGGACAGCGTTGTCGGTGAGTTGGTAGACCCGGTCACACCAGGAGTCCTGCTCTTGTGCGCAGGCGGGTGCCGTCGTGGGGATGAACACAGAGCGTCATGGTAATCGTGCTCGAGCGTGCCGTCACGGATTCGTGATCAACGGTATGCGGCCGGCGCGATCAAGCCAAAAACTCCGCGAGATCAGCTGGGAAGCGTCCCCACCATCTCGGACAGCCGTGCCGACAGGGCCCTGGCGTTCGCGGGCGCGACGACCATCCAGGTGGTGCCGTCGGGACCAGGGGTCTCCTGCGCGAGGTACCGGCCGGGCGGCGGGTCGAAGAAGCTGAGCGCGTTCTCGACGCGATGCCGCTTCCCGAAGCGGTCGCGGCGCGCGACGTAGAGCTGCCCCGCTGATGAACGTGGCTGCCCGAGCAGCTGTTTCAACGCCTTGATGTCGGTGCCGCCGTTACCGCCGGAGGACCCTTCGAAACCCAGGTCGTTCTGCGCTGAGGGCTTGTCCCCACCGGAGAACGCCGCCTTGGGGAAATTGAAGGAGCGTCCTCGACCGCCGGGATTGGGCGGCAGCGCGGAGACCAGACCGTCGATCAGACCGGTGGAGCGCAGTGGCGCGAAGCTCAACTCGTCGTCGACGAGCTCGGCGAGCAGGGCCTGTTCGCCGTGTGCCACGGCCAACGCGGATCGAGTGTCCTTCTTCCCGCTGCTGAACCAGCCGTAGAACTCGATAGCGGCCCGCTTGATCAGGTGTAGGGCGTCGACAAGATCGGGATGCGCCTCACGGCCCCTGGCCAACCCCAACCTGCCGAGCTCCTGCCATGCCTGGTCCACCAGCTCACGGCGTTCATCGAAGGTTCTTCCCGGGGACTTCGTGCGCAGCGCGAGATGTTTGTCTTCGAGCTTCTCCTGCTCCCACAAGACGTCGTAGGCCACGTTGGAGATGGTGATCTTGCTCCGCAACATCCTTGCTCCCGATCGCGATCACGCACCGGACAGGTGAACCACCTGTCCGGTGCGTGGGTTGTTCGTATCAGCGGTAGTTCGTCGGGCCCGTCTCGCCGAGGACGGCGGGGGCTACCCGCTGGCCGTCACCGAACACGTCCTCGGTCTCGACCAGGTAGTCGGCGCGCTTGTGTTCCTTGTCGTCCTCGCCCTGGGAGTTGCCGCCCCGGCCGCCGCCGCCACCGGCCATGCCACCGCCTGCGGCACCGGCACCGCCGGCACCACCGGGGCCGAAGCCACCGCCGCCACCGGGGCCGAACCCGCCGCCGCCGGGACCGAAGCCCCCGGGCATCCGGGCACCACCCATGCCGCCGCCGGAACCGCCGGCCGGGCCGAAGCCGCCACCGCCGCCGCCCGCACCGCCGAAGCCGCCGCCGGGACCGAAGCCACCGGGCATCCGACCGCCGCCCATGCCGCCGGGACCGCCGGGCATCCGGCCGCCCATGCCGCCACCGGGACCACCGGCCCGGCCGCCGCCCGGTCCGCCGGGACCATTGGGCCCGTTCGGCCCGCCGGGGTAGAAGCCGCCAGGACCACCACCGGGACCATTCGGACCATGAGGCCCGCCGGGAATCTGCGGTCCGCCGGGACCGGGGCCGCCGGGCATGTTGGGCGACGGCGTGTTGGGAATGTGGCCATCCGGCGTGATGCTGGGGGGCGGGGGCGGCGTGGTTCCCGGGGGAAGACCGCCACCGGGCGGGATGTACCCGCCACCACCGCCACCACCGCCGCCGCCGCTGCCACCGCCGCCCGCACCGGGCGGGGTCCAGGCGCCGCCGCCTGCGCCACCACCGGCTCCGCCGCCGCCACCGGGACTGCCACCGCCGGTACCGGGGAGACCGCCGCCGCCACCGTTACCGTCCGGATTGACTCCGAGAGTGTCGGCGCCCTTCATCGAGATCTGCACCGCGGCAGGCTGCTCGAAGGCAGGCAGGTTGTTGACGTTCTCCGAGGTGTCCACGCCGTAGGCGTTGTACGCGGCGATGTTCGCGGCGTTCTGTTCCTGGTTTTCCTGGCTCTTGCGGTCGTAGTCGATCTCCCAGGGCACCCAGCCGTACCAGGGCTCCTCCGGGACCTCCGGCGGCTTGGCGATGTCACCCGCCGCCGAGCGGAACGCGCCACTCTGCGAGGCGACCTTGTAGGAGATGTCGGTGCAGGTCTCCTCGGCGTTGACCGCGTACTCGCTGAACGGCCGGATCGTGTTGCCTGCACTGTCTGCCGCAGCACCGGACCAGCCGACCTGGGCGTTCTCCACGGCCCGGTCGATGATCTCCTGCACACCGCGATACTTCAGCCCGACCTCGTGCCACGCCTCGTAGTTCGTGTCCGTGGTGCTTTCCGGACCGGTGGCGTTGGTGTGGAACCAGGCGTAGATCTCATCGCCGTCGACCGCACGGCACTGCGGGACGATGGGACCGCTAGTCATCTCAGATCCCCCCTTGAATGTTCTCGATCACCTGCGCGGCCACCTCGTCGGCCTTGGCACACGGGTCGCTGTAGGCAGCGGCGTCGTCTTCGGAGATGTAGACGTAGATGGACAGCGTGCTGTCAGCAGTGAGGTCGACGTAGGTCGAACATTGCCCTTCGGGGGCGGCTGTGATGTCGGTATGCACAGCAGGTCGGCCCACGACCTCGACTCCGCTCTCGAAGAACGGGAAGTTCGCTTCTCGCGAGATCAAACCGGTGAGCCCGCCAGGTGTGTTGTCGTGATGGACGTAGACGTCCGTAAGCGAAGTGCCTTCCCGGTTGCTCCATTTGCATTCCGGTGTGCTCACTCCGGACTCGCGAACTTCGCCAGCCTCTGCGAATCCATATCCGGTGACCTGATCTGTGGTCAGTAGCGAACATGGGTCCTCGGCCCCGCCACCGATATCGAGGTCTTCGACGGCGCGGTCTCCTTCTGCACCAGACGTCTCGGTGTCGGTTGCGGCCGAGGTCTCGCCGGGAGCGTCTGTGGTCGGGCCGGAGGGTGTGGCTTCGCCGCCAGTCTCGTTGGAACACCCGGCCAATGCGAGTGCTGCAAGTGCCGTGGCGCAGAGAGTGCTGCGCAGGGTGCGGTTCATACGTCGATGTTTCCGATCTGCGAGTTCTCTTCTTCGATGCGTCGGTACTCGTTCAGCGTGGTGGTGAGGTTGTCGACGGTGGCCTCCAGCGCCTCGCGGAAGGCCTTGTTCGCCGCACCATGCGCGCCGTCATCTTCCAAGACTCGGTCGGTGATCAACCGCACAGCGCCGGTGCTGTAGTCGTCTGCACCTGGTGGCTGCAGTTGGCCGAGACGGGACGTTGCGTCACGACTGATGTCGTTGAGCTCATCGATCGCCTCATTGAGCCCGTCGATCAGCTTCTGGATGTTCTCCGGGTCGACCTCGAACGACCCACCACTGACGGCGGGGCCGGGTCCAGGATCGGTGGGATATCCGCGGTCTTCCATCGTGCTTCTCTCCAGGTCTCCAGGTCATCGACGTGATCGTCCCTACTGAGACGCCGCAAAAAGATCAACGGTTCCCCAGTGGTCGCCCGACCACCCTGCGTCGCCGAAGCTCCCGGCGCGTGGGCTAGTTCGAGCCTCCACTCAAGATTAATCCATCTGGTGTACGGACAACATGGCAATACCGAAACCTGGGCGCCTACCGTGGCCTGCGGGTTCCGGCGGTGCGACCGGTCACCGGACCGACCGGCAACGGGCTGGCTCGATGTGATCAATCAGCAGGATCCAATCCCGTTTCGTCGATTGGATATGCGGGCTGATCGACCGTCGGGTCGACTGCCCGACCAACGGGCAGGGAACGCCTTTCCCTCCATGATGGCGCCCCGTCTCAAAAACCGGCATGAATGTTCTCGATCATCAGGCTGGCGATCTCGTCGGACTTCGTACACGGGTCGTGGTAGGCCGGGTCCTCTTCTGCCAGGTATGCGGTGATCAGGAGCGCGCTGTCGGCGGTGAGATCGACCTGAACCGAGCACTGCCCGATCGGCTCCGCCATCGTGTCGTAGTGCACGCTTGGCCTGCCTGCGACCTCGATGCCGGCCTCGAAGAAAGGGAAACTCGCGGAGTTCGCGGTGAGTTCGGCGATACCACCGGCGACATCATCGCGGCCAGCGAAGAGCCGCTTCACCGAGGTGCTCTCCCGGTTGGACCAGCTGCACTGCCCGACGCCGCCCGATTCATCAAGCTCACCGGGTTCGACCAACTGCAAGCCCGCGAGTTGCTCGTCTGTCAGGAGCACGCAGGGATTCTGCGCCGCCGCATCGACGTCGAGGTCGTCGACGGTGCGTTCCTCATCGGAGGGCGAAGATGCCTCGGCATCGGCCACCGCCTGATCGACGGTCGTTACCTCGCCCCCAACGTCGTTGGAACACCCGGACAACGCCAGCGCTGCAAACGCGGTGGTGCAGAGGGTCGTGCGCAGGATGCGGTTCATACGTCGTTGCTCCCACTCGGCGATAGGTCGATCAACCGACGAGATCCAGTCCGGTCTCGTTGGCGAGGAAGGCGAGTTGATCGACCGAGAGGGCGACTGCCTGGGTGACGGATCGAGAGCCGTGGCCGACCTCGGTCTCCCTGCGGAGAATGATCGGCCGCTTCTCGATGGTGCCCAGCGTGGCGTGTTGCAGGGCTGCGCACATCTTGCGGGCATGACAGGGATCGACCCGACTGTCGGACTCGAACACGGTGAACAGCACGGACGGGTATTCCACGTCCTCGATCACGCGGTGATACGGCGAGTAGCTCAGCAACCAGCCGAGCTCGGTGGGGTCGTCGGCGCTGCCGTACTCGTCGTTCCAGGTTCGACCGAGCAGGAACCTCTCGTATCGCACCATGTCCAGCAGGGGCGCCGAGCACACCACGGCCCGGTAGAGCTCCGGGCGCTGCGTCAATGCCGCACCGACCAACAGACCGCCGTTGGAGCCGCCCATGATCGCGAGTTGCTCCGGAGTGGTCAATCCGCGCTCGATGAGTTCGCCTGCCGCGGCGTGGAAATCGTCGAAGACGTTCTGCTTGTTCTCCCGCATCCCGGCCCGGTGCCAGGCCTCGCCCTCCTCGCCGCCGCCGCGCAGCGAGGCGGTGGCCCAGATCCCGCCTGCCTCCACCCACGCGAGCGCGGCGGAGCTGTAGGCCGGGCGCCTGCTGACCGAGAACCCGCCGTAACCGGTGAGGATCGCCGGACGGGGTGACTGTGCAGCGGCCTCGGGACGGATCAGGAAAAGTCGCACCGGGGTGGAGTCTGCGGAGGTGTACACGAGTTGCTCGCTGTGCACCACAGGCGGTGCCACCGAGCCGGGAGCGGCCTCCACCAGGCTTTCCCGCCCGGTGGTGGCCGAGTAGCCACGCACACCGGGCGGAGTCAGGAAATCCGTCCAACCGAACCAGACTCGATCGCCATCGACGTCGGTGCGCGAGTCCACGGTGGACAGCGAGGTGACGGTGCCGGGGCCGGGCAGGTCGATGGACCCGGTCTTGGCACCGTTCGCCGGATCGTGCAGCGACAACTCCGATACCGCGTGCCGAGATCGCAGCACGATCAGCTGCGCCGGAACCTCGTCGGTGCCCGGCAGCCAACCGATGTCCGACAGGACCGAGTCGTCGTCCTCGGCGATCAGCTCCTGCCAGTGGGCGGGTTCCGGAGTGCTCGGTGCGGTGACGCAGAGCCGCCAGCGCGGCGCGTCGCGGGTGGTCAGCAGGTAGAGCCGCTCGTCGCGCCCGACCCAGGCGTGGACCATCGCGTTCTCGGCCTCGTCGCTGATCAGGCGGAGCTCACCGCCCGCTGCGAGGTCGGCGATCCACGTCGAGTTCCTCGGCGCGGTACCCGGTCGGGCGTCGACGATGAGCCAGCGCCCGTCGGCCGAGACCCGGACCCCGTAGTAGTTGGTGTGGTCGAGCCCGGCGCCGTGGATCTCGACATCGGATGTCGGGTCGGTGCCGACCGTGTGCCGCCAGACTCGGCGGTGGAACTGGGCCTCGTCCTCCGGCACCTCCTGGGCGGGCAGCCGTCGCACGTAGAAGAACTCGCGGCCGCCCGGCAGCCAGGACACCGGGGAGTATCGGCATCGGTCGATCGGACCCTCGACGATCTCGCCGCTGTCGACGTCCAGAACGTGGAGCAGAGAGTGTTCGTCGCCGCCCACCGACACCTGGAATGCGAGCAGTGCGCCCTCCCTACTGGGCGACCAGGTGTCCAGCGTGGTGCGACCGCTGGAATCCCAGCTGCTCATGTCGAGTAGGACGCGTTCGGTGACGGTGCCGTCCTCGGCGGTGTCGCGCACGTACAAGACCGGATGGTCCTCGCCGGGCCGCCTGCGGGTGAAGAACGCGCGCCCCGCGCGCCATACGGGGACCGAGACCGACCCCGCACTGGCCAGCTCGGTGAGCCGACGTGTCAACCGTTCCCGGCCGGGCAGCGATCCGAGAGCGGTGGTGGCGAGGTCGTCCTGTTGCTCCTGCCAACGCAGCGTCGCCGGGTCCTCGGGGCTCTCCAACCAGCGGTACGGATCGGCGATCATCTGCCCGTGCAGGTCGTCGGTGAGATCCCAGCGGATCGCATCGGGGTAGCTCGGCGAGTCGGTGGCCATCGCCGCACTCTAGGAGAACGGCCCATTCTCGCGGCCACCAACCCGGCGCGCGTCGCGGCGATCTCTGGAGGCACCGGGCGTGCCGGGGCGGCGGGAAACGCGGTGTTCACCGACCGGTTGGCGATTCAGGAGTGCGAGGACGGCACGAAGTGTGGTCGACTGGTTCCCGTACCAGTGGAGGTGGTTGCGTGCCAGATCGACAACCCACTTCGGTCGGCGCTCCTGCGGAGTGGGCGCCGAACGCTGTCGTGCGCACGGCGGGCGCCAAGATCTGTTCGCCGAGCATAGTCAGAGCACAGCCGACTCCGTCACCGGGGCTGCCCGTCCCGAAGCCTGCCCCGATGTCGCCCTGGGCCCGGCGGCAGGTCCTGCTGCTCAATGCCACTTTCGAGCCGCTGGCGGCGTTGCCGTTGCGTCGCGCCGTCGTGTTGGTGATCTGCGGCAAGGCCGAAGTCGTGCACGACGACCCCCAGGGCTTGGCGGTGCACTCGGTCGACACCGCGCAGGCAGTGCCCTCGGTGATCCGTCTCAGCCGATTCGTGCGGGTGCCCTATCGCGGGCGGGTGCCCCTGACCAGGGCGGCGTTGATGCTGCGGGACCGGTATCGCTGCGCGTATTGCGCCGGTCGCGCGGAGACCGTGGATCACGTGGTCCCGCGTTCCCGAGGCGGAAGCCATTCCTGGGAGAACTGCGTCGCCTCCTGCGCCCGATGCAATCACCGCAAGGCCGACCGGCTGTTGCGTGAACTCGGGTGGCGTCTGCTGGTGACTCCGAGGGCGCCTGCTGGGCCCTATTGGCGGTTGTTGGCAGGTGGCGAGACCGATCCGCTGTGGTTGCCTTACCTGGGCGAGCCCGCAGCGTGAGCATTGCGAGCCCGCCCGCCTGATCGGCTGCGCGCCGTCTGACCGCCACCGGTCGAGACGGTCCGTCGGTGTCATCGGTGTTCGGAGGAATTCTCAATCGGGGATTCCTGGCGGTATGGCTGCGATCGGCGATGCTGCTCAGCGGCCGCCGGGAGTGACGCGGACACCTGCGCGGCACGTCGATCGATCGACGTGGTCGTCCTGTCGCCGGGTCACGCGGACCCCGGCGGTCGGCGCATTCCGTGTGACTCGGACGCCCGCCCTGGTAACACCGACTCCGGCCCGGGTCACTCGCACTCCCGCTCTGGTGACGCGCACTCCCGCGCTCGGCTGCCGACGGGTGACCCGAACGCCTGCCGAGGGCGACTGTCTGGTCACCCGCACGCCTGCCGACGGTAGGCAGGTCGTCGTCGCCGGAGTCGAGATGATGTCGCGTCCTCTGGTGACCCGCACGCCTGCCGTGGGGGCGGTGGGGGACTCGGCGCGGGTCACTCGGACGCCTGCGGAGGGTGTTTGCCGCGTCACCCGGACACCGGACGTGAGAAGGGAAGCCTCAATACGGAGAGTTGCCCAGCTGCTGTGTCGGTCGGTAGCGCGGCTATCCCTGGATCGGGTGGCGGAGTTACTCCAAATGAGAGAGTTGGTAAGCATCTCGTCATCTCCTTGACATTGATCGGAGTGAATTCCCGGATTACGCCGTAGTTCAAGGCCTGTACAGGTGAAAGTAGAGAGCTGAGCGGAGCAGGACAAGCCGCCAATGCGAGTGGCATTCACCCCCTTCTGGCTCGGGTCCGAACGGGGGAGCTTGTTGGTCTGACCGAGTGATCTATCGGCTGCCAACTCCCTACTTCAAGAATTACCCGACGTAGTGAGGGTATAAGCCGAAGGCAACGGTCGGTATCGAATCAGATTCGTAGCGTGATGATTGGTTCCGCTGTGTGCGGTCCTTGCGGAGACCGACCGTGGGCGGGCGCGCAGACTCCGCCGCCGTTCGTTCATCGGTGAGCCGGTGGTCGATTACGCGCCGGGGGACGATCTCGGCGGCGATGCGCAGCCGATGGCATCGGTTGCCCTGGACACGCAGACACCCTGGTGGTCGGCTGGTGGGCTACCGTACGAGGCGTGACCGTAGTGGAGACAATCCTCGTCTTCGTGCTGATCCCCCTGGTCATCTGCGGCGTGGTGGCGATGCTGACCCTGCGGCAGAAGACCGCTCGGGCTGCGCGCTATCGCCCAGGCCAGGAGTGGGACTTCCAACCGGTGTGGTGGACCGCGAACCCCGCAGGGCTGAGCGATGCCCAGCGGGCCAGGGCCGCCACCGCCGAGGAGCACGGGGACCAGGTAGAGGGCGACGACGACCGAATCGCGTCGACGGCCAGGGGAGGTGCTCGTGGGAACTGGTGAACTGACCCGCCGAGTGGAGGTCGACAACGCCGAGCACGGCTTGGGCGCTGTGGTGACCCACACCGGCCGCGTGTCGGTCGCCCGCAGGCTTGTGACTCAGGAACCCGCCTTGCCGTTCACGCCATCGCAGCTGGCCAGGCTCGATGAGGCGTTGACGTTGGCGGGGCGTTCCACCGGCCTCGACTTCAGCATCTATCTCGGTGCCCTCGGCGAGGACAGCCGAGCGCGGGCCGAGGAACTGCACGCCTCCATGGGTGCCTCGGCGCGGGATGCGCTGCTGATCGCCGTGTCACCGGCGGGCCGAGTGGTCGAGGTGGTCACCGGGGGCGAGGCCGCCCGACGGGTGCCGAACCGCAGCTGCAAACTCGCCGTGATGAGCATGGTCGCGTCCTTCAAGGAGGGCGACCTGGTGGGCGGGCTGCTCAGCGGCCTTCGGATGCTCTCCGACCAAGCAGGAAACGAACCGTAACAAGTGCTACCCCCGGTCTCGCCCCGACGGCGAGACCGGCGGGAGCGCGGCACGAGCCGCACCCCCGCCGGGTTCGATCAGTGGTTGTCGAAGCCCCGCGCGGCCAGGGCCCGGACGATGCCCGCCCGGCCTTCCGACACCAGACGCCGCAGCGCGGTCGGGTGCTCGTTCTCCAACCACGCATCGGCGGCCGCGACCGTGTTCGCGTCGACCGCCCAAGACGGGAAGAGCCCGACGACGGCAGGCTGGGCGCGTTCGATGGAGCGCCGCTGCCACACATCGTCGATCTCGGCGAAGTACCGCTGCACGTAGCCTGCGAGCAGCTGCTTCTGCGCCGGATGCGAGAACCCGTGGATGATCGCCTCGTTGATCGCGTTGGGCAACTCGTCATCGTGCACGGCACGCTGCCAGGCCTCGCTCTTGGCCTCCGCGGTCGGTCGCAGTGCCCTGGCCCGCTCCGAATGCCTACGGCCGGTCGCCGTGGGATCGCGCTGCAGCTCCGCGTCGATCTCGTCGACATCGGCGGCTCCGTGTGCGACCAGCGCATGCAGCAGTCGCCAACGCAGGTCGGTGTCCACGGTCAGGCCGGGCAGCGGATCCGATCCGTCCAGCCAACCGCGCAACACCCCGAGCTGCTCGCCCGTGAGCACCGAACCCGCCAGGGAGTTGACGAATGCGAGCTGGTGGTCGGAGCCCGGTTCGGCGGCCCTGGCCAGTTCCAGCACCCTGCCGGTGAGTCGTCGCCAACCCTCCGGCGCCCAGTCGGGTGCCGCGTAGGAGGACAGCGCGGTCTGCGCCTGCATGAGGAGGCGTTGCGCCACGCCCACCTCGCCCTCGGCGTGCACCCCGTTGAGCACCAGGGTGACGAAGTCCCTGGCCTTCAGCTCGGCTTCGCGAGCCATCTCCCAGGCCGCCGACCAGCAGAGGGTTCGGGGCAGCGACTCGTCGATGTCGGCGATCCGGTCGATCAGCGCCGCCAGCGAGTCGGGATCCAGCCGCATGACGCAGTAGGTGAGATCGTCGTCGTTGACCAACACGATCTTGCCTCGGGACACCCCGACCAACTCGGGAATCTCGGTGCTCTCCCCGGAGACGTCGACCTCGACGCGGTGGGTCCGCACGAGCTTGCCGCGTTCGTCGTCGTCGTAGACGCCCACCGCGAGTCGGTGGGTGCGTCGCTCGCCCGCGCCAGGGTGTGCGGGGCCCTGCAACACCTCGAAGCGGGTGAACCGGCCCGCGTCGTCGAGCTCGAACCGTGGTCGAAGCGAGTTCAGACCCGTGGTCTCCAGCCATTCGGCACTCCACCAGGACAGGTCCCGGCCGGATGCCTCCTCCAGCGCGGCCAGCAGGTCGGCCAGTGTCGCGTTGCCCCAGGCATGGCGGTCGAAGTAGACACGCAGCGCGGCCAGGAAGTTCTCCAGGCCGACGTAGGCGACGAGTTGCTTGAGGACGCTCGCGCCCTTGGCGTAGGTGATTCCGTCGAAGTTGACCTCCACCGCGTGCAGATCGGGGATGTCGGCGGCGACGGGGTGCGTCGAGGGCAGTTGGTCCTGTCGGTACGCCCAGGACTTCTCGATGTTGGCGAAGGTCGTCCAGGCGTGTTCGTACTCGGTGGCCTCCGCCTGCGCGAGCACGCTGGCCCAGGTGGCGAAGGACTCGTTGAGCCACAGGTCGTTCCACCAGCGCATCGTGACGAGATCGCCGAACCACATGTGGGCCAACTCGTGCAGCACGGTCTCGCAGCGGCGTTCGTACGAGTACCGGGTGACCCGCGACCGGAAGACGTAGTCCTCCAGGAAGGTCACGCAGCCCGCGTTCTCCATCGCGCCCGCGTTGAACTCGGGCACGAAGCACTGGTCGTACTTCCCGAACGGGTAAGGCACCCCGAACGCCTTGTTGTAGAACGCGAAACCCTGACGGGTCTCGGTGAACAGGCGCTCGGCGTCGAGGTGCTCGGCCAGCGAGGAACGGCAGTACAGGCCGAGCGGGACGACGCCGTGCTCGTCCTCGTACTCCGAACGCCATTCCGCGTAGGGCCCGGCAACCAGTGCCACCAGGTAGGTGGACATGGGTTTGGTGGTGGCGAAGACATGCTTGGCCGCGTCACCGACCGAGGTGGTTGCCTCGATGCTGTCGTTGGAGATCACCTTCCAGCTCGGCGGGGCCGTCACGGTGAGCTGATAGACGGACTTCAGGTCCGGCTGGTCGAAGCAGGCGAACATCAGTTTGGCGTCGGAGGTCTCGAACTGCGTGTACAGGTACACGCCCTCGTCCACCGGGTCGACGAAGCGATGCAGTCCCTCGCCGGTGTTCATGTACCGGCAGTCGGCCTGCACGATCAGCTCGTTCTCCGCCGCGAGGTCGGGCAGCGCGATGCCGTCCTCCTCGCGGTAGCCCGAGAGGTCGAGTTCGACGCCGTTGAGCACGGCCCGGTCGACCCGCTCGGCGACCAGATCGATCCACGTGCGCGCGCCGACCCGGGCGGAGCGGAAGCGCACCGTGGTGATCGATCGGAAGGTCTTCTCGCCGGGACCGCCCTTGCCATCGGTGAGGTCCAGGTCGATGGCGTAGGACGTCACGCTCAGCAATTCGGCCCGCTCGCGGGCGGCTTCGCGGGTCAGGTTCGGGGCGGGCAACGGATCACCTCGGTCAACAGTCTTGGTCAGGTCGCCCGAATCCAATCACGTCGTGCCCCGGTGGGGCAGACGACCGACAACAGTCCACCGAACCGGGAATCCTCCGAGAAGCAACGTGGTTGTCGTGGATGCGACGCCAGACCGGCGATCACCCGATGGATGCCAAGAGGAGAACGTGCATGACGCAGGACTCGAACACCAGCGGTGCCGTCACCAAGGTGGACTTCTATTTCGACCCCGCCTGCCCCTTCGCCTGGATCAGCTCGCGCTGGATCCTGGAAGTCCAGAAGGTTCGCGACATCGAGGTTCGGTTCCAGGTGATGAGTCTGGCCGTGCTCAACGAAGGACGTGATCTTCCGGACGAGTACCGAGCGCTCATGACACGGGCGTGGGGACCGGTGCGTGTCGCCATCGCCGCCGAGCAGCACCACGGCAGTGAGGTGCTGGCAGGCCTGTACACCTCGATGGGCACCCGGCTCCACAACGAGAAGCGCACCGACTACGTGGCCGTGATCGCCGAGGCGCTGGCCGAGAACGAGCTGCCCGCCGAACTCGCCGCAGCCGCCGACTCGACCGAGTACGACGACCGGCTCCGCGAAAGTCACCACGCAGGCATGGACCCGGTGGGAATGGACGTCGGCACGCCCACCATCCACATCGACGGCACCGCCTTCTTCGGGCCGGTACTCACCAAGATCCCGCGTGGCGAGGAGGCCGGCCGGATCTTCGACGGCGCGCGGATGCTCGCCGAGTACCCGTACTTCTTCGAGCTGAAGAGGACCCGCACCGGGGACCTGGACTTCACCTGATCGGCCAAGTCCTCCCCGCCGCCCGATCGGCGGGGAGGGTGCCGTCGGTGAACCTCCTGTGCCAGGCTCGCCAGTGGGAGAGCACACCGACACCGATCCCTGGAGGACCCATGACGGTTCCTGTCGCTACCAGCACCGGCCACCTGATCGGCGGCCAGACGGTTACCGACGGCGATGGGTGGATCGAGGTGGTGAATCCGGCGACCGGCCGGTCGATCTCCACGATCCCGGCGGGTACCGCAGCCCAGGTGGACGCGGCCGTACGGGCCGCCGCCGACGCCTGGCCGGCCTGGGCCGCGACCCCGGCCACGCAGCGGGCGGCGATCGTGCGGCGGTTGTCCTCGGGCATCGCGGCACGGGCCGACGAGTTGGCGAGCGTGATCACCGCCGAGATGGGTTCGCCGATCACCTTCGCCACCAAGGTGCAGGCCGCCCTGCCCGCGGCCACCTCTGCGTCGATCGCCGACCTGATCGACGGCGGATACTCGTTCACTGAAGAGATCGGGAACTCGCTGATCACGCGGGAGCCGGTGGGGGTCGTCGGCTGCATCACCCCGTGGAATTACCCCTTGCACCAGCTGGTCGCCAAGGTCGCCCCTGCCTTGGCCGCGGGGTGCACCGTGGTGGTCAAGCCCAGCGAGCTGGCTCCGGTCTCCGCCGGGCTGTTCGCCGAGATCGTCGCGACTGCCGGCGTACCTGCCGGAGTGGTCAACATCGTGCACGGCACCGGCCCGGTGGTCGGCGAGGCGCTGGTCACGCATCCCTTGGTCGACATGGTGTCCTTCACCGGGTCCGTCGCGGCAGGCAGCCGAGTCGCCGCCTTGGCCGCCGGGACGATCAAGAAGGTCTCGTTGGAATTGGGCGGCAAGTCGGCGAACGTCATCCTGGACGATGCCGACCTGACCAAGTCGGTCAAGATCGGCGTGGCGAACTGCTTCCTCAACGCCGGGCAGACCTGCACCGCCTGGTCCAGGATGCTGGTGCCCCAACGGTTGCACGACCAAGCGGTCGAGTTGGTCCAGGCGGCTGCGGCCCGGTATGTCCCGGCGGACCCGACCGATCCGGCCACCAAGCTGGGCCCGTTGGCCTCGCAAGCACAGCGCGAGCGCGTGCTGGGCTACATCCGATCGGGCATCGATGCGGGCGCGCGGTTGGTGGCCGGTGGCGTCGAGACGCCGAGCGATCTGGGCGAGGGGAGTTTCGTGCAGGCGACCGTCTTCGCCGATGTCCGTCCCGAGATGACCATCGCCAAGGAGGAGATCTTCGGCCCGGTGCTGTCGATCATGCCTTATCAGGACGATGACGACGCGGTGCGAATCGCCAATTCCACCGACTACGGCCTTTCCGGCGCGGTGTTCTCCGCCGACTCGGACCGGGCGTTGGCGGTGGCGGGCAGGCTGCGCACCGGGCAGGTCGACATCAACGGTGCCGCCTTCAATCCTCTGGCGCCCTTCGGTGGCTACCGCCGGTCCGGAGTCGGCCGCGAACTCGGGCGGTTCGGACTGGAGGAGTTCCTCGAGGTCAAATCCATCCAGCGCTGACGCGGCGCGGGTCGGGCGGCCGGATCATCCGAGTTCCGGCCAGTCCCAGCGCATGCCGTAGATGCCGGGAGCCATGTCGAGTTCGATCACATGGGCGGTGTGCGAGGCGCCGATGGCGACCTCGTGCACGCCCTGTGGCTCGGAATCGGCGTTGGGCCGGTGGTAACGCACACAGCGCGCAGGCAGCATGTCGGGCTGGAACTCGACCTGGAGGACGTACTGCCGAGTCGGCATCACGAAACGTCGGTCGTGGTACAGGATCGGTTCGCCGGGCTGCGCCACGACCTCGTATTCGAAGATCGTGGTCTCGCCCTCGGCCAGCGTTCGGTCCAGCACGAGCTCGGCGATCATGAATCCGCTCGGGTCGTGGATGACCGTGCCGAGCGTGCAATGCCGGGTCGCGGTGATCGCCACCGCGCGTTCGGGTTCGGTGCGGTAGACCAGGAAACTGCGGAACACCCCGCCCACGGCGGCTTCCATCACCATTCGAGTGCGGACGGCCCGTTCGTCGCGTTGCGAACCGACCAACACGACGTCTTGGACGCTCACCGGGCTGAGCTGGTTCGGCGGCGGCAGGTCGATGTGCGCGCGCAGCTGGCGAATCGTCTCGGGTTCGGTCCAGAGCTGGTCCAGGTCCACGGTGCCGTGGCCTCGAGTGACCCACCGACCACGGGGCCTACGCGGACCGAGCAGACCGATGAGAGACCGTTCCGGCAGGCCGAGCACTTCTTCCAGGATGCCGACACCGCGCAGTGAATCCGGGCGCTCCGGCCTGCTTCGCCCGTGCCGCCAATAGCTCAGGGTCGTGAGGCTGACGCGCACACCTCGGT
Source organism: Actinoalloteichus hymeniacidonis (assembly GCF_014203365.1). NCBI lineage: Bacteria > Bacillati > Actinomycetota > Actinomycetes > Pseudonocardiales > Pseudonocardiaceae > Actinoalloteichus > Actinoalloteichus hymeniacidonis. Next base: position 4,626,700 of record NZ_JACHIS010000001.1, on the reverse strand, counting down.
CGGCCAACCGTCGCTGCAGCCGGTCCAGGCTGAGGCCGTTCACCTCGATGGCCAGCCGCAGTGCGTCGCTGAACGGTCCGTTGGCCAATGCCTCGGCTAGTTCGTCGCGCCGGGTGGCGTCCTGCGGACCGCCGAGGGGAGTCTTTCGGGCCGGGTCCGGTACCGGTGCGGATTCCGGCGGCGCCGACTGTGGTGGTCGCCGGTCTGCGTGCATCGGGACCTCCTCGCAGCAGGCGGACTGAGTGCGGGGCCTGCCCTGGCGTCGGGTACCCGCCGGGACGGGTCGAGGCGCTGCCGCATCGGCTGGCAGGCCCGCTCACGATATCCGCACCGGGCACGCGCATATCGTTGACTGGTCAAGTTGATCAGTAAGTGGGATAGCGCTGAGGAAAGCCCAGATCACGCGAGCAGCTTGCGGACCTCCTCTACGGTGGCTGCTCCATACGGGTGCGTCCCGGCGGAGTCGACGGCGGCCTCGCCTCGGCTGATCGCCGATGCCAGTTCCACCAACTCGCGTACTTCGATGGCCTGCGTTCGAACGAATGTGGTGTCGACCGGATGGCCGTGCCCCGGAATGAAACGCGTTGCTGCCGTGCCCCGGTCCGCGAGTCGGAGCAGGACGTCGGCCCAGTCGCGCGGAGAGGAGCCTTCGAAGGCCGGAACCGCCCCCTGTTCGACGAGATCGCCGGTGAAGACGACATCGACATCGGGCACGGTCACGATCAGGTCGTGATCGGTGTGTGCCGGGCCGAGGTGCTCCAGCACCACCGTGCGCCCGCCGAGATCGATCTCCACCCGGTCGGTCACCGTGTGGTCCGGTGCAAGGGCCTGCGAGCCTTCGAGGTCGGCGGCTCGCCGCGGGGCGCCCTGCGCCCGATACCGCGCTGCCCACAGCGCCCGCTGCTCGACGGCCGACTCGGCGAGGAAACCGGGCAATGCCTCATGTCCCCAGATCGGGCACGGCAGGAACGCCTCGGTGCCGAAGCAATGGTCGAAATGGCCGTGTGTGTAGACGACGATCCACGGCAACGGGGTGACCTCGCGTACTGCCGCAGCCAGTTCCGCGCCCTGCCTGCGGTCACCGCAGGTGTCGATGACCAGGCATGACCGGTCGCCAACGACCAGCCCGGTCGACAGATCCAGTTCGCGATGCCTGCGGACCGACACGCCGTCCGCGATCGGCTCCCAGTGGGCGTCGGATGTTCGGAGCTCGGCCACGGTGTCTCCTGTCGGTCGTTCAGACGGTCGGGTCGTCGCGGAGAACGCCATTCTCCAATCGGGGGGCCGCGTCGCTGATCTCCAGCTGTCCGGCGAGTTCGACGTCCGAGGCGAAGCCCTCGTCGATGAGCTCGCGGCCCGACACGCACTGCGCAAGTGTGGTCGGCAGGCGATCCCGATGGGCCTCGAAGGTCAGCGCGGCCAACTCGGCCTCGACAGACGGATCGGTGACGCCGTCGGCGCACAATGCGGCGATCACCGCGCCTGCGCCCAGCAGGTCCTCCATGGCGAAGCGCACCGGGCCTGCGTTCACCCCCCACCGTTCCCCTGCGGCGATGACACCGATCGGTTCGGTCCCGGCCAGTCGTCGGGCCAGGCGGGCGACGGCACGTGCGTTGCGCAGACAACCGGCCAGCACCGTGCCGTCGGCTTCGGCGGCCCTGGCGCACAACGTCGCGCCGTTGGGCGAGGGCAGCGCCAGCAGCGTCTCGGCAGGCAGATCGGCCAGCGAGGCCGGACTCAGCGTCCAACCGGGACCGCTGCGCGGCCCGGCGAGCACCGCACCGGCCTGGGTGGCCGCCACGCCGGCGCGCTCGTCGCGCCACGGCAATGGCAACACCGTGGCTCCGCGTCCGACCGCCACGTCGACGGTGGTGCTGAAGGACAACACGTCGATCACCACCAACACCGCGCAGTCCGGCGCGAGCGCGTCGAGCCCCTCCACGCCCCAGTCGAATCGGATCCGATGAGCGGACTGTCGGAAGATCGCGGGATCGGCCATGGCCGTATCGAAGATCACTCACGGTAGTGGGCGCAACCGGATCGAGCGGGCCGACCTCGATTCCTTGCCCTGCGCGGGGAACCTGGCAGACTGCGCGCGTGCGTGTTTACCTCGGTGCCGACCATGCAGGCTTCCCACTCAAGAGCGAACTGGCCGACCACCTTCGCGGTCTCGGTCACGACGTCGTCGACGTGGGTCCCCACACCTATGACGCCGACGACGACTACCCCGCGTTCTGCATCGAGGCTGCCAGCCGGGTGGTGGCCGACCCGGGCAGCCTCGGCATCGTGATCGGCGGCTCCGGCAACGGCGAGCAGATCGCGGCCAACAAGGTGCCCGGTGCTCGCGCGGCGCTCGCCTGGAGTCAGGAGACCGCGAGGCTCGCACGCAGGCACAACAACGCCCAACTCATCGGCGTCGGTGCCCGGATGCACACCACGGAAGAGGCGATCGGAATCGTCACCGCATTCCTCGACGAGGCGTTCACCGGCGAGGAACGCCATGTTCGACGACTGACGTTGATCGGCGACTACGAGAAGACCGGCACCCCGCCGCCGCTTCCCGCAGGCTGAGCAGATGCCTGACTTCGCCCGACCGGTGCGCTGGTGGCTCGTGCCCCTCGTGGCCGGCCCGCTCACCGTCGTGGGCGTCCAACTCCTGGAGCGGGTCCAGGCTGCGGCGGTGCCCGCGCTGGCGGGCGGTATCGAGGAGATCTGCGGCGCTCCCGACTGCGGGCTCGGCATCGGGGTGATGTTGCCCGTGGCGGGCGCGGCCTCGGTACTCGTCGCCCTGGTGCTCGCGGTCGTACTCGGCCGAGCCAGGGAGAAGGGCGGGCGGAGTCTGCATCTCGGGCTCGCGCTGCGCGACATCGCCGCGGTGACGGGTTGTGCCCTGCTGGGCTATGTGATCGTGTCCTTCGTCCTCTGGTGGATGATCAGCTGATGCCGGAAGGACACACCCTCCATCGGTTGGCCCTGCTGCATCATCGATTGTTCGCGGGCAGACCGGTGTCGGTGAGCAGTCCGCAGGGGCGCTTCGCCGCCGAGGCCGCACTGCTCGACGGCACCACGATGATCGAGGCACAGGCACACGGCAAGCACCTGCTGCACACCTACGACGGCGATCGGACCGTGCACATCCACCTCGGGCTCTACGGCACCTTCGTCGAGTATCCGAAGCCGGTCACCGAGCCGGTCGGCCAGGTTCGGATGCGGCTGATCGGCGCGGATCATTTCAGTGATCTGCGTGGGCCGACGGCCTGCCGCATTCTCAACTCGGCGGAGGTCGCCGAGCTGCAGGCCAGGCTCGGTCCGGATCCCCTGCGCTCCGATGCCGACCCCGACCTGGTCTTCCGGCGGATATCACGGTCGAGGTCCTCGATTGCCGCGCTGCTGTTGGACCAGTCGATCCTCTCCGGGGTGGGCAACGTCTACCGGGCCGAGGTCCTGTTTCGGCACAACATCCCGCCGATGCTGCCCGGCGCCAAGCTGGGGCGGGAGAGCTGGGACGCGATCTGGACCGATCTGGTCTTCTTGATGGGCGAGGGGGTACGGGTCGGCCGGATCGACACCGTACGACCGGAACACGATCCGAGTGTCACCGGCCGGGCGCCTCGCCAGGACCGGCACGGCGGCGAGGTCTACGTCTATCGCCGGGCCGGGATGCCCTGCCTGATCTGCGGAACGACGGTGTTGCTGACGGAACTACAGGGCCGCAAGCTCTATTGGTGTCCGGATTGCCAGCCGGAATGAGGTCAAGGCGGTGAGCCGTGGCGACAACCGTGGCGCCCTGCCAGCCGTAGTCATGGTGCTGGCCGTGGTGGCCGGTTGCGCCGACAGCGCCCACACACAGGGCGCGGGGCCGTTGCAGTTCAGCGAGACGGTGTCCCGGTTATGCGCCCCGGCGGTCGGCGACAACCCGAGAGCGACCAGGGTAGAACCGTTGTGGAATCGGGGAACCGGTCCGGTGGTGATCGAGGAGATCACCCTGACCTCGGCCGAGGGCATGACCCTCGTCGAGGCCGTGTTGGTGCCGGTCCCGGGTACCGACCCCGAGGACGGGACCGTGACCCTGGTTCCCGCCAACGACGCAGGCTATCCACCCTCGCCGGAGACGTTGGGCTCTTCCTTTGGCGCCGTGGACGCATGGGCGGCGCGGGAGCAGACAGTGGGAGCGACGATCGAGCCTGATAAGGAATTCTCCCTCGCGGTCGGGCTGGAAGCCGCCGATGGTTCGGGCTCGATCAAGGCGATCCGTGCGGTGTATCGGGACGAGGCGGGACGCCGATTCGAGGCGGTGGCGCAGACGGAAGTGCGGATTCCTCGGTGTGCGGAGGAATAGCCGGTCCAAGGTAAGACGCGAGTGGCCGTAGCCCACGGCCACTGCGGGTTCTCCAGTCGTCGAGCGCGCAGGATCGTGACAACGACCAAGACGACGAATGCCGTGTCACCCCAGGCATTCAGGGTGACACGGCATCGTTGTCAGTCGACCACATTCGTGACTATTGATGCATCGGTGGTGAGACCACCACAGGATCAGAAGTCGCCGAAGTCCATATCGCCGCCGCCGAAGTCGTCTCCGCCGCCGAAGTCATCGCCGCCCGAATCGGCCTCCGCTTCCGCGGCCTCCTGCTCGGCGTGCTCCTGGCCTGCCTCGAAACCGTCGTCGTACCCGTCGCCGTAGACGTCGGTGGGCACCCCGGACATTCCGGAGAACATCGCGCTGAACAGCAGCGCCGAGCCGACGCCCCAGGCGCCCGCGACCAGCGCGGGCTTCCACCACGGCTCGCTGTACCAGCCCTGCGGCACCGGCCTGCCCGCGACCTCGCCGCCCGGGTAGTAGTGCGAGGCGTACTGGTCGGGCTCCGGCGAGGCGACCATCTGCCTGCCCTCGAACTCGACCTCGCGCTGTTCGGTGACCTTGCCCGCGCGACCCTGACCGAAGAGGTCGGGCAGCTCCGGACCGGGGTCGATGCCCATCGCGGTGCGGGCCGCCCGCACGTAGTAGAGGCCCTCCATCGCGGTCTGGGTGACCAGGTTGCACTGTTCGGCGGTCCTGGCCTGTTCCATCTGGGAGCCTGCGGCGGTGTACCGCTCGGAGGCGTCCGCCAATGCCTGCTTGGAGGCGTCGTTGTTGCCGGTCAGGTTGATCACCTGACCGCCGAGGCGCTCCACCCAGCGGCGGGCGTCGGCCTTGGCGTCGTCCAACTCGAGTTGTCGCGCCTTCGCGCGTCGTTGTGCGAACACCACCGCCCCTCCGATGACCACGACCGCGAGGACGATCAGAACGATTGCGGTGCCCACGAATCCTCCAGTTCTCGGCGCGGCAGTGCCGCGAAAACCGACGATTCAGACGTTACCGGTTCCTGGTGTCGGCTCGGTGTACGCCCCGGTGGAGTGGATCTAGCCGTCGAGCCCGAAATCCCTTGCACCATCGCGCGTTCACTGCGAACCACGAGTACAGCAGAGTCCATAGTGGACTGGCAGCTGCTCGTCAGAAATCAACGGTGCAATAGGGCACCGGATCGGCGAGGAAGGAACGCGAGGCGGCGGCGATCGCCCCCGCACGATGCTCCCGCACCAGCCCGCCTGCGGCGAGGGTGCTCAACCGGGTGGACCCGAGGAAGATCGCCCCCAGTTCGGCGGCGCCGATCGTGAGGTCGGCCGCCTCGGCGGTGGCCACCACGGTCGCGGTGCCCGCCTGATCCACCGACAGCCGCCACCGACCCTCGTTCCATGGGCAGCGACGGTCGACCACCTCGAAGACCACGTCCAGGGGCGCCGAGTAGTGCCGGGCGGCCAGCGCGCGGTCCACATCGACGATGCGGAGCCACAGTGCATCCAGGTGTCTGCGGATGGCCTGCCTGCCGTCGGCGAGCAGCGAGCTGATCGGGTCGGTCACCGGGCACTTCGGATAACGGACCTCGGCGACCCAGTCCACGTCCAGCAGATACCGCCAGAGCGCGGCATGGGCGACGGGTGTGGTGGCCACCAGCTCGATGACCGTCAACCGGTATCGGGGACCGCGCGCATCGCTGCCGAAGTGCACGCGATAGATCGCATAACCCTGCGGGTGCAGCGCGAAATGCAGGGCACTGCCGCCCGCCCGGACACTCGGGGTGTCCAGCAGGGGCAACGACCACTGCGATGGCGTCCGGGACATCCAGCCGGTCTCGGCGGCGGTCCGTTCGTAGAGATCGCCGATCAGCGCCCAGGCCCGATCTCGAGGCAGTTCGCGAACCCGATCTTCGCCCAGGTCCACCTCGGGGCGAAACGGGGATTTGCCCGGTACCTCGGTGTCGGCCCATTCGGTGGTGACGCCGTAACCGAACCTGCGGTAGATGCCGCCCTCCGAGGCTCCGAGGCAGGCGATCGGCTCGGCCCCCGCCTCGTGGAGACCGGTCAACTGGGTCGCCATCACCGTGCTGAGAACGCCACGACGACGATGTCCGAGTGCGGTGGCGACCCAGGTCACCGCCGCCACCGGCTGCCGCACCCCGCCGGGAAGGGTGAGATCCCTGGTCAGGATGCTGCCGCCGCCGATCAACTCCGGTCCCTCGAAGACCCCATGGGTGCGGTCCATCTCCAACAGGGCCCTGTTGACCTCCCACAGTTCGGGGTCGGACGTGAGGAAGGCCCCCGCCGCGACGTCGCGGAACTGGTCGAAGTCGGCGTCGGTGAGCGCTCGCGTGGTCAGTCCGTCGTCGGTCATGCCGGTCGTATTACCGGGATGAACTCGTGATTGACAAGGCAATTACCCCGTCCGAGTGCTGCGGCCGACGACGGCCTGAAGCCCCCTCTGCGGCGATGCGGCGGCGCCTGTCGATTCGGCATGGCGGCCAGGCTGGACAACATCGTTCGGTTGACCGAGGATGCGGATTGTCTAACCACAATGAGGCCGTAGATTCGGACGATCGACCTCGATAGCGACGATGAAGCGGAACAAGACGGGAGACGCTATGACGCTTGCCTCGCGCCGAATCGCACTGCTGTTATGCGCGCTGCCGTTGTTGGCCTGTGGCACGACCGGCCAGCAGACAGGCGGTGGACCGGAGGGCGCTTCGGGAGAGCTGACGATCTTCGCCGCCGCGTCCCTGACCGAGGGCTTCACCGAGCTGGGCACCCGGTTCGAGCAGGCCAATCCCGGCGTCACCGTTCGGCTGAGCTTCGCGGGCAGCGGCGCGCTGGTCCACCAACTGGCGGAGGGCGCGCCAGCCGATGTGTTGGCCACCGCCGACGTGCCGACGATGGATCGGGCGGTGGATGCGGGTGTCGTGGCGCAGGACCCTGTCCTGTTCGCGGCGAACCGGCTTCGGATCGCGGTGCCACCGGACAACCCGGCAGATGTCGAGGGCCTCGAGGACCTGGCCGAAGCGGGCAACACCGTCGCGCTCTGCGCTGCGGAGGTGCCCTGTGGTGCCGCCACCGCCGCCGTCTTCGACGTCGCCGAACTCACCCCGGCACCCGATACCGAGGAGCAGGACGTCAAGGCCGTTCTGACCAAGGTCGTCCTCGGCGAGGCCGATGCGGGGTTGGTGTATCGCACCGACGTCGGATCGGCGGGCGAGACCGTCGTGGGCATCGACTTTCCCGAGTCCCAGGACGTAGTCAACGACTACCCGATCGCGCTCGTCGAGGATGCCCCGCAGGCCGGGCTCGCGGAATCCTTCATCGAGTTCGTTCGCTCGGCCAGAGGCACCGAGGTGCTGACCGAACTCGGCTTCGAAGCCCCGTGATGGTCGGGCGATCCTCGCGACGGACCGAGATCGGGGGCGTGCCCCCGCTGGTGCTGGTGCCCGCCGTGCTGGCCGCGTTCTTCCTGATCGGCCCGCTCGTCGGACTCGTGGTCGCGGCACCGTGGGCGGAACTGCCCGCCCGACTGGCCGGCCCGGAGGTATTGGCGGCGCTGCGGCTCTCGGTGCTCTGCGCGACCGCTGCCACCGTGGTGTGCCTGCTCTTCGGAGTGCCCCTGGCCTGGGTGCTGGCCCGATCGGAGTTCCCCGGCCGCAGGCTGCTGCGGGCGCTGGTGACGCTGCCATTGGTCTTGCCGCCGGTGGTCGGCGGCGTGGCACTGTTGTTGCTGCTCGGCCGTCGAGGCCTGCTCGGCGAGCACCTGACCGCCTGGTTCGGCGTGACGATCCCGTTCACCACCGTCGCGGTGGTGATCGCGGAGGCCTTCGTCGCGATGCCCTTCCTGGTGCTCTCGGTGGAAGGAGCGTTGCGTGGTGCCGACCGGCGATTCGAGGAGGCGGCCGCGACCCTGGGTGCGTCCCGATGGACGACCTTCCGGCGGGTCACCCTCCCGTCCGTCGCACCGGGCGTGTTGGCGGGGGCCGTCCTGTGCTGGGCACGTGCGCTGGGCGAGTTCGGTGCCACCATCACTTTCGCGGGCAACCTGCCCGGCACGACGCAGACCATGCCCTCCGCGGTGTACCTGGCGCTGCAGAGCAGCCCGGACGCCGCCGTGGTGCTCAGCCTCGTGCTGTTGGCGGTCTGCGTGTTGGTGCTGATCACGCTACGAGAGCGTTGGGTGGGGGGCCTGCGATGAGTCTGGACGCGCGGCTGGTCGTGCAGCGGGCCGGCGGATTCCGGCTCGACGTGACCCTGCGAGCGAGGGCAGGCCAGACGGTCGCCCTGCTCGGCCCCAACGGCGCGGGCAAGACCACGGCCCTGCGGGCTCTCGCCGGGCTGACCCCGCTGGACGAAGGCCGGATCGCCTTGGGCGAGAAGGTGTGGGACGAGCCGGGGGAGTCCGGCCGCTTCGTCCCGACCTCGAAACGGCCGTTGGGCGTGGTCTTCCAGGATCACCGGCTCTTCGGCCAGCTGAGCGCCCTGGAGAACGTCGCGTTCGGCCAACGATCCCGAGGGATCAAACGCGGCCCGGCCAGGGCTGCCGCCCTGGATTGGCTGCGGCGCCTGGACATCGCTGCGCTGGCCGACAGCATGCCCGGCAGCCTGTCCGGCGGGCAGGCCCAGCGGGTCGCGCTGGCCAGGGCCCTGGCGGTACGGCCCGACCTGTTGCTCCTGGACGAGCCGACGGCGGCGCTCGACGCGAACGCCCGCCTGTCGGTGCGCGCCGAACTCGGCACGCAGCTCGCGGAGTTCGACGGCTGTGCGGTGTTGGTGACCCACGACCTGCTGGATGCGCTGACGCTCGCGACCTGGCTCGTCGTGTTGGAATCCGGGAGCGTGGTGCAGGAGGGCACCCCGCTGGAGATCGCGAGCAGGCCCCGCACCGACTACGTGGCCACGCTCGTCGGCTTGAACCTGTGTCGCGCCACCTCGGACGGCCGTCTCGTCGAGATCGACGGTGGCGGCCGCCTGGAGTTCGCCGCCGAGACGACCGGCTCGGTCTTCCTCGCCTTCCCACCCAGCGCTGTCCGGCTGCATCGCGCCGCCGTACCCGGTTCCTGGCCGGTCCGGGTGGCCGAGGTGGCGGCCGCAGGCGGTGGCGTTCGGATCCGACTCGACGGCAACCCCGCCGTGTCGGCCGACGTCCCCCCGGCAACGGTGGCCGAACTCGGCATCTCCCCGGGCAGCGCGCTGTTCGCGACGGTGCGCACCAGCGAGATCCGGGTCTATCCGTGTTGAGTCGATCGGTGCTCAGCCGGAGAAGCGGAACCCGAGGTTCAACGCGACGATCGCCAGCCAGATGACGATCAACGTCCCCGATCCCACCGGGGCGAGGATCGTGATCGGAACGGCCAGGACCAGCGAGACGATCGCCAGTGCGAGGGCCTGGGAGTCCCTGCGCTGCTTGCCGTACCAGTTCGCGGCGGCCTTGGTCTCCCTGCCCTGTAACTCGGCGGCGACCCGTTCCTCGACCCGACGATCGATCGACTCGCCGGTTCGGTCGAGGAAGGCCGCGATCACCGCATCCTCGGAATCCGGCCCCAGACTGCGCCGCGCGGCGATGCTGGCTGCGACATCGTCGGAAGCCGGTGAACTACCGTGCGATTCGGCGGACATGACGCTCAGCTTAGATCGATCGGCGGTGCCATCGATCCGAAGCGACCCTTCGGCCCTCACCGTGAGATGAGTCGGAATCGCTGCGTCACCACCAGGGTGTCGTCATCCACGGCGAAGTCGGGATCCCCGAGGCTGTCGCGGAATTCGTGGCTGTGCCAGAAGCGTTCGTGGTCGACGCGCCAATCGTGCACCGAACGATGTCCTTCGCCTTCGGCGATCGCATGCGCGAGGTCGACCTCGGCCAGTCGAAGACGGCGGACTTCGACGATCTCGATGACCCCGACCGGCAGGCCTGCCGAGTCGATCAGCACCTCGCGGCTGCCGGGCTTGGGCAATGGCTCGTCCGCAGCCTCGAACTCGGTGAACAAGGCTGTGGTGGTGGTCTTACGTCCCTCGTGGATCGCCCGGAGCAGGAGATCCCGCAGCGGACCCGGGAAGCCGAACTCGGCGCGGGGAAGATCTTCGGGTGGCACGTCGGCGAGGGTAACCCCGCCCGGTTCACCGAGGCGGTGGGCGCCAGCTGGGCCACCGGATCGCGGCGCCGGACGAGCCGTCTCAACTCCGGTTGTTCCACGACGGCCACGACCAGTCCCGCACCTCGGGAAGATCCTCGCCGTGGGTCGTGACGTACCGCCGATGTCGGATCAGCGTGTCCTGGAACTCCTGACGCGCGTAATCGGCGGCGGCACCGAGTCCGCCGACGCGGTCGATCACGTCGATCGCCAGGTGGTATCGGTCGATCTTGTTGAGCACGCACATGTCGAAGGGCGTGGTGGTGGTGCCCTCCTCGTTGTAGCCGTGCACATGGAAGTTCTCGTGGTTGGCCCGGCGGTAGGTCAATCGGTGGATCAGCCATGGATAGCCGTGGTAGGCGAAGATGACCGGCCGGTCGGTGGTGAACAGGGAGTCGAAGGCGATGTCGGACAGGCCGTGCGGATGCTGTCGTTCGTCCTGCAGGCGCATCAGATCGACGACGTTGATCACGCGCAGCCGCAGTTCCGGAAGTCGGGTCCGAAGCAGGTCCACCGCCGCGAGCACCTCCGAGGTGGGCACATCCCCGGCACAGCCGAGCACCGCGTCCGGTCCGCCCTCGGCATCGTTGCTGGCCCACTCCCAGACTCCGATGCCCTTGGTGCAGTGCGTCGCCGCCGCCTCGATGTCGAGGTACTGCGCCTCGGGCTGTTTGCCCGCCACGATGACGTTCACGTAGTCCTTGCTGCGGAGGCAATGATCGGTGACCGACAGCAGCGTGTTGGCGTCCGGCGGCAGATACACCCGGACGATCTCGGCCTTCTTGTTCATCACGTGATCGATGAATCCAGGGTCCTGGTGGGTGAAACCGTTGTGGTCCTGCCGCCAGACATGCGAGGTGAGCAGATAGTTGAGTGAGGCGATCGGTCTGCGCCATGGCAGTTCCCGCGTGACCTTCAGCCATTTGGCGTGTTGATTGAACATCGAGTCCACGATGTGCACGAAGGCCTCGTAGCAGGAGAACAACCCGTGTCGGCCGGTCAGCAGGTAGCCCTCCAGCCATCCTTGGCAGGTGTGCTCGGACAGCATCTCCATCAACCTGCCGTCCACGGCGAGGGCAGCATCGTCCTCCGGTTCGCGGACCGCGTTCCAATTGCGGCCGGTCGCGTCCAACACGGCGCCGAGGCGATTGGAGTTGTTCTCGTCGGGAGAGAACAGCCGGAAGGAGCCCTCTTCGGCGTTGGACCGCAACACATCCCGCAGGAACTCACCGAGCACCCCGGTGGCCGAGGCCGTGGTCGCGCCGGGTCGGTCGACCGCCACGCCGTACTCGCGGAAGTCGGGTAGCCGCAGCGCCCGCAGCAGCAGTCCTCCGTTGGCGTGCGGGCTGGCGCTCATCCGCCGAGAGCCGACCGGATGCAGCTCGCGGATCTCCGGGATCGGCGCACCCCCCGGTTCGAAGAGCACCTCGGGGCCGTAGCTGCGCAGCCAGTCCTCGAGTTGACGAAGCTGTTCGGGATCCGTGCGCGGTCCGGGCAGCGGAACCTGGTGCGCTCGCCAGGAGCCGACGACCCGTTTGCCGTGCAGGGTCGGTGGCCCCGTCCACCCCTTCGGGGTCCGTAGCACGATCATCGGCCACCTGGGCCGGTCCGGCGTGTTCCTGCGGCGGGCCCGATCTTGGAACTCGGCGATGTCGTCGAGGCAGTCGTCCAGGGCCGAGGCGAAGGACTGGTGCATCGCGGTGGGCTCGTCCCCGATGACGAACCGAGGCTCATGGCCGTACCCGCGTAGCAGTGAGCGGAGCTCTTCCTCGGGAATCCGGGCGAGCACCGTCGGACTGGCGATCTTGAACCCGTTGAGGTGCAGAATCGGCAGAACCGCGCCGTCCCGTGCGGGATCGACGAACTTGGTCGAATGCCACGAGGTCGCCAGCGCACCGGTCTCGGCTTCGCCGTCGCCGACCACACAGGCGACCGTCAACCCGGGATTGTCGAAGGCCGCACCGTAGGCGTGCGCCAGCGAGTAGCCGAGTTCACCGCCCTCGTTGATGGACCCGGGCGTCTCCGGGGCGACATGACTGGGGATCCCACCGGGGAAGGAGAACTGGGTGAACAGCCGGGTCAGGCCATCGAGGTCGTGTCCGACATCGGGGTAGATCTCCGCATAACTGCCTTCCAGCCATGACGCGGCGACCAGACCGGGACCGCCGTGGCCCGGGCCGATCACGTACATCATCTCGAGATCGCGGCGCATGATCGCCCGGTTCAGATGGGCGTAGACGAAGTTCAGACCCGGTGTCGTGCCCCAATGGCCGAGCAGTCGAGGCTTGATGTGCTCCGGGCGCAACGGCTCGCGCAGGAGCGGGTTGGCCATCAGATAGATCTGCCCGGCGGACAGGTAGTTCGCCGCCTGCCACCAGCGGTGCAGGCTCTCGAGCTCACTCGCGTCGAGCGGATCGTGCGGTTCGGTTCCGATCGTCATCGACGACTCCCGAAGACGCTGGAGGTCTCTCGCTGGCGCCTGGAGCTTGCCCGATCGCCGGACCGATGAAACGCCGGCGCGGCAGCGGACGGGCGGGTCAGGGGTTGCTCTGCGCGCCGAACCCGCCGCCGATCCGGGGTCGGACGTGTGTCGAACGACCGCCATGTCTTGTAGGTTTTTCACAAAGTTGCCCGACGAGTCGGTGAACCGTTGATCGACCACTCGGCGCGCGTTACGCTTCCGCTATTCGATGCGTCGAGAATCTACTCGTCAAGGTTCTGGGGGAACCATTGGCATGCCCGCCGATTTGCTGCGGCGCATGACGTTGAGTGGTTCAGCCGATTCTATTCGAGTTTGATGACAACGATTCCCGAAAAGATCGAAGCGCCACCGACGATTCTGCTCAAACCACTATCTGGGACGAACCTCGGAGGATGTCGAGTGTCCGAAGCAGTGAGATCAAGACGTGGCTTCCTGGGGTTATCGGGAAGTGTCCTCGCCGCGGGTGCCGCGATCGCGGTGCTGTCGCCGACGGCGGCGGCCGCCACGTCGAACCAGGCTGCAGGCCTGGTCCCGCAGGCCGAGGTCGACGAGTTCACCGGTGAGCCGCTGAACGCGGGCGTCTCCTGCCAGCAGGGAGGCGTGTGATGACGACGTTCGTGAGCCGAGCAAGCTGGGGAGCACGCGCTCCGGGCAACGTCTCGGGAAACATCACGCCACAGAACGGCGGCGTGACGGTGCACTACGTCGGAAGCGGCAATGTCGCCCGCCCGGATCATTCGCAGTGCGCCGCGCAGGTCCGTGGAATTCAGAACGGGCACATGGATGGAAACGGTTGGGCGGACATCGCCTACACCTACCTCGTGTGTGTCCACGATTATGTTTTCCATGGTCGTGGACCGAACGTGCGCACCGCGTCGAACGGGACCAATTCGGGAAACCAGAACTGGTACGGCGTGTGCGCGTTGATCGGTGCCGCCGACACGGTCCCGGCCGGGCTCATCGCGGGCATCAAGTCGGCGATCTCCAACCTCCGTGACGTCGGCAATGCCGCCAACGGCATCAACGGACACCGGAACCACCTGGCCACCGCCTGCCCAGGCGACCGGCTGTACGCGCTGGTGCAGGACGGTTCGCTGAATCCCGGCGGGGGCGGTGGGACACCCGGCGCTCCCGCTTGGCCCGGCGTGGTGTTCCGCTACCCACCCGTCACCCGACACAGCAGCGTGGGCACCTGGCAGCAGCGGATGGTCGATCGCGGTTGGTCGCTCACGGTCGACTCCGAGTACGGACCGGCCTCGAAGGAGGTCTGTCTGGCCTTCCAGCGCGAGAAGGGCCTGGCCGCGGACGGCGAGGTCGGCCCGGACACCTGGGCGGCGGCCTGGACGGCCCCGATCACCCGGGTCGAGGCGCTCACCCGGCAGACCTTGGCCGCGCGCTGAGCGTCGGTTCTCGTGAGTGAGTCATCCGCGACGTCGGTCATCTGTGTCGACGTTGTCGATGATCCGATCGGTGGTGCGCGGAGGAACGCGGAATCGCCGTCCCTCCGCGCACCGGCGCCGGAGCTAGTTCCCGCCCCCGTCGAGCAGCCAGTGGTAGCGCATCCGCAGGGCCCGCTCGGTGCTCCCCAGGGCTGCCCCGAACCCGAGCGCGATGTTGAGCCACAGCGGGAGGCGGATCGGCGACTCGAAGGTTCCGAGGTTCTCGGCGATAGGCGGGATCTCGGAGATCGGTTCGATGATCTGCACGAGGTTGAGGCCGAGCCCGGCGACCAGCAAGATCACCGAGACGATGCCGATGAATCCGCTCAGCGTCGGGTGGTTGCGCTCCAACCGGGCGCGGCGCCCCTCCGGCGACTTCGCGTCCGGAGTGAGCTGGTGCTCCACCCCGTAGTCGGTGACGTAGTGGCAGCGCTTGACGCCGAACTGCGTCGTCGCCACCTGGATCTCGCCACCCTCGATCGGGAAGATCGCGGGCACCTTGCTCTCGGCGTGATGCAGACCATCCCGGTAGAGGTGCGCGATCACCTCGCCGTTCTCTCCGCTGCCGCCGTGTCGCACATCGATGCTGTAGACGATCTCGCGGCCGTCGTCCTCGGTTAACTGGAGATGGAGCAGCGCACGGGAGAGAAACGTCTGCCACCAGCGGAAACGCTTCAGCGGACGCCCGGTTCCCGCCTTCAGGCGTTTTGCGGCCCGCCGCCGCTGCCACTGTTGCAACATGCCTACCCCCGACGCTCGACGCAGCCGTCTAGCACACTGTGCTAGTTGCCAAAGTGAGACTAGCACGGTGTATTAGTGCAGGCGAGGGAGGCAGACATGACGGTGCGAGCCGGCGGTGAGCTCGGTAGCAGAGACAAAGTCCTGCTGGCGGCGATGACGATGTTCGGGGAGAACCCGGCGGCGCGACTGAGCGTGCGCGCGGTCGCGTCACGAGCCGGGGTGAGCATGGGCTCGCTCAGGTACCACTTCCCGACGCAGCGCGAGCTCCAGGACGAGGTGCTCACCCGGATCTACGACCTGGTGATCAAGGACGACCAGATCCACGACACCTCGGTACCTGCCAGGGACCGACTGGTCGGTCGGCTACGCCAGGTACTCGCGCCTGCCGGGGTGGGGGCGCAGGCTCGCGAGGCCACCCGCAAGGTCTTCGAGGACTTCCTGCTCCCCGAGTCGACGGAGGAGCAGCGGGCGGCGTACCTCGCCGTAGGTCGGGAGGCGCAGCGTCGAGTCGAGTACTGGTTGACGGTGCTCGTCAGCGAGGGGGCGCTCGCCGCAGGCGACAACACGAAGCGGGCGAGATTCCTGATCACCCTCGTCAACGGGCTCGGCTTGGAGCGGGCGTTGCCTGCCGAGGACTCGATCCTGCAGTCCGAGACCGACACGCTCTACCTGGCCGTCGACTCACTCCTGGGTTCCGGTTCCGACTGACCGACCGGGGCGGACCCGAGAGCGGGGAGTGGTCATCGTCGAGCCCCAGTGCGAGGCCGATCGATCCACCGGCTAGACTGCAATGGCAGCACCGCAGGGTGCACGCGGGCGTAGCTCAATGGTAGAGCCCCAGTCTTCCAAACTGGCTACGCGGGTTCGATTCCCGTCGCCCGCTCAGAGATTCCACCAGCGGAAACGGCGCCCACTCCCGATCATGGGAGGGGCGCCGCCGTTATTCCGGGATGAGTCAGACTGGGCGACGGACGCTACGGGCTCCGGTGCAGGCCCACCTCTCATCCGATTCGGGTGCGCTTGATCAGGACGTCGACCGCGGTGCCGAGCACGGCGCGTGGCCTTGCGGACACACTCGTCGGTTCATCGAACCGACGAGTTGCCGTAGTCGCGCCGAGGAGAAATCCGTTGTCGGGTCGAAACGCCGGTTGATACCAAGATGCGGTGACTTCGCTGGATGCACTCGTCAGGCCTGAGAAGTACCCACGTGCGGCGACCTACGATCCACAGTGGATGGTCGACAACTGTATGGGTCCCAACCCACTATGGCTGCTTGAGGACCTCGGTCGGGACTGTTCGCTCCGGCCCGGAATGAAGGTTCTCGACCTCGGGTGTGGACTGGGTATGACCTCGATCTTCCTGGCGCGCGAGTATGGCGTCGAGGTATGGGCCTCGGAGCTGTGGGTCGCGCCGGAGGAGAACACCGCGCGGTTCGAGCAGACAGGAGTCGTCGACCAGGTCCACGCCGTGCGTGCCGAAGCACATGACCTGCCGTTCGAATCAGAACAATTCGATGCGATCCTGTCAGTAGGCAGCTATCACTACTTCGGTACTGACGATCTGTACCTCGGTTACATCGGTAAGTTCCTCAAGGCAGGGGGGCAGCTGTCGATCGCCGTGCCATCGCTGCACCGCGAATTGCGCGCCCTCGGCGGTATCCCGGAATATCTCCGGTCTGGCGCGGGATGGGAGGCCCTTGCTTTTCACACACCCGAATGGTGGCGCTTCCAGTGGGAGCAGACCGGACTGGTCGAGGTCACCGCAAGCAGGGCGCAACCCGATGGCTGGCTCGACTGGAAGCTGTGGTGCGAGGTCTGTGCCGAACATTCCCCCAACGAGCTTGTCAGGCAGGGGTCCCGCGACACGATTTCGATGCTCGATACCGACCGTGGCGAACTTCTGACCTTCGCGCTCATCACCGGTCAGAAGAAGGAGCCCTCAGAGCAGTATTTCTCGTCGATGTCCGCATCGCTGTAGCACCGAGCCGTAGATCCGACGCCACCTCCGCTTTTCTCTTGGTCGCCGCAGCCACAGAAACTGCTGATCACCGAGCTGACGTGGTCGAAGCGTGGGGCAAGGTCACCCGTTCTGGACCGACCGGTCCATTACTCTGGCCGCTCCAGGCCGGAGCGGGCGTCGGTGACGGTGGTGCGGCCGTTCCCGGTGGATCAGGGCAACAGATCGAACGCGGCGACGCGGACGCGATCGTCGGTGAACGGACGCCTCGGGGTGCGCTACGATCTCCCGCGAACGGGCTGTAGCGCAGCTTGGTAGCGCATCCGCTTTGGGAGCGGAGGGTCGCAGGTTCAAATCCTGTCAGCCCGACCACAGAACTCCTCGTCGACGCCTCGGCCTCATGATGCCGAGGCGCTCGTCGCCCCGATCCCAGCCGTGGCCTTCCGGTGACGACGCATTTCATGCGCAGGCCCGAACGCTCGGCCCGTGAGCCGGCGTGGCTCCGGCCCGAAGCGCGCATCCCCGTGCTCGCGCCCGTCCTGACCTCGCCTAGAATCGCGCCGACAGGCGGCGCCCCGTGAGTCAGTCCGACCCCGATTCCCCCGGGGGCTTCAAGAGTCACCGGCTGACTTCTTGGCGTTGACCAGCACTACGTGCAGGCCAGGGCGCTCCCTCGGTTCCTGCTCACCAGGAATCCGGCGGTGTGGACGTCCGGCCGGCCAAGATCGCAACGTCCCAAGGAGATCACGTGAAGAGCACCGTCGAGCAGCTCAGCCCGACGCGGGTACGGATCGACGTCGAGGTGCCGTTCGACGAGCTCAAGCCCGACTTCGACCGTGCGTACCGCAAGCTCGCCTCGCAGGTCCGGATCCCGGGCTTCCGACCGGGCAAGGCTCCCTCGCGAGTCCTGGAGAGCAGGCTCGGACGAGGGGTCGTGCTCGACGAGGTCGTCAACGAGGCGATCCCCGCGAAGTACATGGAAGCCGTGAACAGCGGCGAGGTGCGGACCCTCGGCAGGCCCGAGATCGAGGTCACCAAGATCGACGATGGTGACCTGCTCACCTTCAGCGCCGAGGTCGACGTTCGTCCGGAGATCACCATCCCGGCCTTCGGCGAGCTCGCCGTCTCCGTCGACGACGTGGCCGTCGAGGATTCCGACATCGACACCCAGCTCGACGAGCTGCGGGCTCGGTTCGGCACGCTGACCGGCGTCGACCGGCCCATCGAGGCAGGCGACTTCGTCGTCGTCGACCTCTCCGCCACCGTCGACGGCGTCGAGGTCGAGGACGCACGCACCGAGGGCCTCTCGTACGAGATCGGTTCGGGCCAGCTCGTCGACGGCATCGACGACGCGCTGATCGGCGCGTCGCAGGACGAGACCAAGACCTTCACCACCACCTTGGTGGCGGGGGAGCACACCGGCCGCGAGGCCGAGGTCAAGGTCAAGCCGACGTCGGTGAAGGTGCGCGAGCTTCCCGAGGCCGACGACGAGTTCGCCCAGATGGCCAGCGAGTTCGACACGCTCGACGAGCTGAAGGCCGACCTGCGCGAGCGCATCGGCCGCGTCAAGCGGATGCAGCAGGGCATGGAGGCCAGGGACAAGGTCCTCGAGGTGCTGTTGGAGACCACCGAGGTTCCGCTGCCCGAAAAGGTCGTCGAGGCCGAGATCGAGGTGCGCAAGCACGACGCGATCCACCCCTTCGACCACAGCGAGGCCAAGTTCGCCGAGTGGCTGGAGCAGCAGGGCAAGACCCTGGAGGGCTTCGACGCCGAGACCAAGGCCGAGGCGGAGAAGGCGGTGCGCACCCAGCTGGTGCTGGACACCATCGCCGACGCCGATCAGGTCACGGTGTCCGACAACGAGCTGACCCAGCGCATCGTCTACCAGGCGCAGCGCTTCGGCATCAGCCCGGACGAGTACGTGCAGCGGGCGCAGCAGTCCAACCAGCTCGGCGCCATCTACGCGGACGTGCGTCGGGGCAAGGCCCTGGCAGGTGTCGTCCGGCACGCGACGGTCACCGACGCCTCCGGCAACACCCTCGACCTCGATGAGCTGTTCGGCTCCGAGGAGCCCGAGGCCGAGCGCGGCGCGGTCATCGAGGGCGACGCGGTCGAGTCCGACTCCTCGACCGACACCGAGGGCGGTCAGGCCGAGACGACGGGAACCACTGCGGAGAAGTAACACGCTCTGGGCGAACACGGGCGGTGCTGGGAAGGCAGCGCCGCCCGTGTTCGTTACTGTCGATTGAGTAATCCGGATGACCAACGGCGGAACATCGGTAGCGCTGCCGATGTGGACGGACCCGCCCCATCACTGGTTGGAGAAGGCAGGCAGACGTGACGCAGCACCCACCCAGCAACACACCCGAGATGCGTTCGAACAATAGTGGTCTCAACTTGAACGACTCGGTCTACGAGCGCCTGCTTCGTGAGCGGATCATCGTCCTGGGCTCCCAGGTCGAGGAGAACATCGCGAACCAGATCTGCGCTCAGCTCCTGCTGTTGGAGGCCGAGGACCCCGAGGCCGACATCAGGCTGTACATCAACTCACCGGGTGGCTCGGTCTTCGCGGGTATGGCCATCTTCGACACCATGCAGCTCATCGAGCCCGATGTGTCGACCGTGGCGATGGGCTTCGCCGCCTCGATGGGTCAGTTCCTCCTGTCGGCCGGGGCGCCCGGCAAGCGGTATGCGCTCCCGCACGCCAGAGTGATGATGCACCAGCCGTCCTCCGGAATCGGTGGCACCGCCTCCGACATCGCGATCCAGGCCGAGGTGTGGATCAAGGACAAGAAGGAGATGGCCGAGCTCATCGCCGAGCACACCGGGCAGACGGTCGAGCGGATCACCGCCGACTCGGACCGCGACCGGTGGTTCACGGCCGAGGAGGCCAAGGAGTACGGCTTCGTCGATCATGTGGTCAGCCGTACCAACCAGCTGCCCAACACCAAGGGCACAAGCCGGCGCTGATCCCGGCCGCCGCGTTGATCCAGGCTGACCTCGAGGAGTCACCACGATGAACGAGCTTCACCGTCCACAGTCTCGTTATGTACTTCCGTCCTTCATCGAGCGGACCAGCTACGGGGTCAAGGAGTCCAACCCCTACAGCAAGCTGTTCGAGGAACGGATCATCTTCGTCGGATCGCAGGTCGACGACATCTCGGCGAACGACGTGATGGCGCAGTTGCTGTGCCTGGAGTCGGACGATCCCGACCGCGAGATCACCATGTACATCAACTCGCCCGGTGGATCTTTCACCTCGTTGATGGCGATCTATGACACGATGCAATTCGTCCGGCCCGACATCAAGACCGCCTGTCTCGGTCAGGCGGCCTCGGCTGCCGCAGTGATCTTGGCTGCGGGTACGGCGGGTAAGCGGTTGATCCTGCCCAACGCGCGGGTGCTGATCCACCAGCCCGCGATCGAGGGCGTTTACGGTCAGGTCTCGGACCTGGAGATTCAGGCGAACGAGATCCAGCGAGTGCGGAGCCAGATGGAGGCCACACTGGCGAGGCACACGAATCGGTCGGCCGAGCAGGTCCGCGAGGACGTCGAGCGGGACAAGATTCTGACGGCCCAGGAAGCCTTGGAATATGGTCTGGTCGACGAGGTGATTCCGTACCGGAAGCTCTCGCAGAACTGACCCGACACGCCGAGTGTGTCGGAGGTCCCGACACACTCGGCGGCGACGGGAGAGGCTTTGCCCCCGGCGACTGGGAGCAGGCAAGGTACCGTCGATGACGTACACGGCCAGGCACACCGAGTCAGGATGTGCCAGAGGGGACAGAGGTCAGCGGTCATGGCACGTATCGGTGACGGCGGCGACCTGCTCAAGTGCTCATTCTGTGGGAAGAGTCAGAAGCAGGTGAAGAAGCTCATCGCGGGTCCCGGTGTGTACATCTGCGATGAGTGCATCGACCTCTGCAACGAGATCATCGAGGAGGAGCTCGCCGAGGCGGGAGACGTCAAGCTCGACGAACTGCCCAAGCCCGCCGAGATCCACGAATTCCTCGATCAATACGTGATCGGTCAGTCCGGTGCCAAGCGGTCACTGGCAGTGGCGGTCTACAACCACTACAAGCGGATCCAGGCCGGCGATCGAGCCAAGGATGGACGTGAGGAGAGCGTCGAGCTCACCAAGTCCAACATCCTGATGCTCGGGCCCACCGGCTGCGGTAAGACCTACCTCGCGCAGACGCTTGCGAAGCTACTCAACGTGCCCTTCGCGATCGCCGACGCCACGGCGTTGACCGAGGCGGGCTACGTCGGCGAGGACGTCGAGAACATCCTGCTGAAGCTGATCCAGGCGGCGGATTACGACGTCAAGCGGGCCGAGACCGGCATCATCTACATCGACGAGGTCGACAAGATCGCCCGCAAGAGCGAGAACCCGTCGATCACCAGAGATGTCTCCGGCGAGGGTGTGCAGCAGGCCCTGTTGAAGATCCTGGAGGGCACCACGGCGAGTGTGCCGCCGCAGGGTGGACGCAAGCATCCCCACCAGGAATTCATCCAGATCGACACGACGAACGTGTTGTTCATCGTGGCCGGGGCGTTCGCGGGCCTCGAGAAGATCATCCAGGATCGCGTGGGCAAGCGCGGCCTCGGCTTCGGCGCGGAGATCCGGTCCAAGGCCGAGATCGACGCCATGGACTTCTTCACCGACGTGATGCCGGAGGACCTGATCAAGTTCGGGTTGATTCCCGAGTTCATCGGTCGTCTACCGGTGGTCGCCGGGGTCACCAACCTCGACAAGGATTCGCTGGTGCAGATCTTGACCGAGCCGCGTAACGCGCTGGTCAAGCAGTACCAGAAGCTCTTCGACATCGACGGCGTCGAGCTGGAGTTCACCAAGAAGGCGATGGAGGCGATCGCCGATCAGGCGATCCTCCGGGGAACGGGTGCCCGTGGGTTGCGGGCGATCATGGAAGAGGTACTGCAGTCGGTGATGTACGACATCCCGAGCCGCAGCGACGTCGCCAAGGTCGTCATCACCGAGCAGACCGTTCGGGAGAACGTGAACCCGACCATCGTCGCGCGGCAGGCGTCTCGACGCGAACGGCGTGAGAAGTCGGCCTGAGTCGGCAGAGACGACACCGCTGATCGCACTGACGCTGTCCCCACAGCGTCAGTGCGATCGTGCGTGTGGCTCCGGCCCCTCGGCCGTCGGTGCGTTTCTGGGGCGCTTCGCACGATGCACCCACCGCTGTCCGGCTGATGATCACCGCTCACACCCGTACCGAGTCGAAGCCCGTCGATCCGCAACCACACGGTGGTTTGAGGTCGGGTGGCGTTGGGTGAGCATTGGGCCGGTGTGACCCGGCGAGCCGAGTTCGCTGCACCGGCGAGCGCAGTGAGCACACCGGCCTCGTGAGACCGGTTCACCGCCCGGGCACACCGGCTCGACGAGCGCGGCTCGGTCGGAACGCGCAGAGTCCGAGGACGGGTGGCAGTCGCATGCTCGGCCGGACGTTCGCCGCCTGCGGGAATCCGGCGGCGCCGCGACCTCGACCCGTGGCGGGCGGCTGCGGGCGGTTCGGGACGGGACAGGCGACGGTGAGGAGACCAGGGATGCCGGACCGGCACGTGCTCCTGCTACACGGCTGGCGGACTCCCCAACCGGAGCACTGGCAGTTGTGGCTGGCGCCCCGGCTGTACGCCCGGGGCTGGGAGGTCGATTTCCCGAAACTGCCCTCGGCCGACACCCCGGTACTGGCGGAGTGGCTGGCCGTCGTGCAACGCCGCGTCGCCCGAGTGCCACGGTCGGCGGAACTCGTCGTGGTCGCACACTGCTGCTCAGCCCTGGTGTGGATGCACCACGCTGCGGTGCTGGACGGGCGGGGGAGGCGGGCGGATCGGGTGCTGCTGGTGGCTCCACCAGGCTGGAACTGGCGTCATCCGGACTTGAGCGGGCTGCCTTATCCGGCGGCGGACGGGTGGAGCCTGCGGCGGGCGGCCGGGGTCACGCGGCTCGTCGTCGGGGTCGGCGATCCGTGGGGCGGCGTCGCCGAGACCAGCAGGCTGGCGGCCGCCCTGGGCATCGAGATCGATGTGGTGCCCGACGGCCGCCACCTGGATGTGGAGGCGGGGTTCGGCCCGTGGTCACAGGCCCTGGACTGGGTGGTCGACCCCGCGACTGCGGCATTGAACACCGCACGTCGGGACCGGCCGGCGGATGGTCGCTGACGAGGTCGGGCTCAGCGCAGTCTGCTGCCGACGAAGGCAAGCGCGGGCGGCACGGACTCGTCGAAGAAGGCCCGGGTATGGCCTCCGGGGCCGAGGGTGGCGACCTCGGGGTTCGCCTTGTCGATGAACTGCCGGGCTCCCTCGATGAAGCTGTCCTCGGTACCGCACCAGATGCCCACCGGCACGTTGCCCAGTGCTGGGATGTTGCGAAGCGGGTCCATGCTCGCCCAGTCGGCCTCGTCGTGGAAGGCGTTGCGCTTGCTCATCTCCTCCCAGGAGAGGATCAGTGCGGGCGCGATGGCACCGACCGCACGCAACGGCCTGCCCTGCTCGCGGCGTCTGCGTGCGTACAGCAACGCCCCGAAGCCGCCCATCGACACGCCCACCGCCGCCTCCGGGGCGCCCAGGCCTCGGGCGGCCGCCCACATCGGGACCTCCCGCAGCAGCATCCCCATCGGATCGTCGCCCTTGTTGTGCTCGTGCCAGTAGTCGTCGCCGCCGTCCACCGCCATCACCGCGAAGGGCGTGCCTCCACGAGTGATCGTGTCGTCGAGGGTCCGGGGCATCGGGGCGGCCGTGACCTCCTCGGAGTGCCCGGTCCGGCCGTGCAGCACCACACACACCGGCAGCCTGCCGTGATGCGAGCCTGCTGGGATCAGCGTGACGAGACCGACGGTTCGCCCGCGCGCCGCCGACCACACCTGCTCCTGGTGGATGATCGCCCGAGACGTGCTACCCCGGCTGAGCTCGGTGAGCGACATCCCGCCGGTGAGGCCACTGGCCTGGTGGGGAATGTCATGGGTGAGGCTGCTCTTGGTGGTCAACGCCACGGCACCGAGCCCACCCAGACCGGCAAGCACGGTGAGGAAACGGCGCCTGCTCGGTTCTGGAGTGGAATCCGGGGTGGTGTCCGGTGCCATGAAGGACCTCCTCGACGTCAGGGGCGACGGTTGGCTCGAAAACCACCGTCGTCGAGCTGCGCCAAGTCGGCCACCGCTGCTCACGGACGAGCGAGTGGTGGCCGGGCGAATTCACCTGGAGGAGGGCGTGGCAGGAGACAGGGCCACCGGTGCCGCAGCCGGGGTTCCGTGGGTGGCATTCACGGGCTGGGCAGGTGATTCGGCCGAGTCGACGATGACGCGCTCGCGGCCGGTGTACACGTTCATCGAGTCGCCCCTGAGGAATCCGACGAGCGTCATGCCCTGCTCGTCGGCGAGGTCGACCGCCAGCGAGGATGGCGCGGACACGGCCGCCAACAGCGGGATGCCTGCCATCGCGGCCTTCTGGACGAGCTCGAACGAGGCCCGGCCCGAGACCATCAGCACGCAGCCGCTCAGCGGGACCCGGTCCGCCAGTAGCGCCCAACCGATGACCTTGTCGACGGCGTTGTGTCTGCCGACGTCCTCGCGGACGGCCAGCAGCGTGCCGTCGGCGGTGAACAGTCCGGCGGCGTGCAGTCCG
This sequence comes from Actinoalloteichus hymeniacidonis, assembly GCF_014203365.1. Taxonomy (NCBI): domain Bacteria; kingdom Bacillati; phylum Actinomycetota; class Actinomycetes; order Pseudonocardiales; family Pseudonocardiaceae; genus Actinoalloteichus; species Actinoalloteichus hymeniacidonis. The sequence continues at coordinate 4,601,957 of NZ_JACHIS010000001.1, read as the reverse complement.
CCGGTGCTGTCGAAGACCCGCTGAGCGGCGCGCAGCGCTGGGGGCAACGCGCTCAGCGTGTCGGCCGAGATGCGCAGGGCGTCGTCTGCCGGAGAGTGTCGGGTACGCAGCCGGACCGCGTCGAGGGCCGCCTTGCCACAGACGCCACAGGACGAGGTGGTGTAGAAGTTGCGTTCCACCCCCGTCTCGGGCGGCGCGACTCCGTCGGCGAGGGCGATGTCGAGCACGTTGTAGGTGTTGCGTCCCTGGTCGTCGACCCCGTCGCAATAGCGGGCGATCGCCACGTCCTCCCGGTGCGCGATGACGCCCTCGGTGAGCAGGAAGCCGTGGGCCAGTTCTACGTCGCTGCCCGGTGTCCGCATTGTCACAGCGAGCGCCCGGCCGTTGACGCGTTGCTCGAGCGGTTCCTCGGCCGCGAGGGCATCGGGTCGAACGCGGGCGGTCCCACCGGAGATCCGCAGCACCTGCCTGCGAACGGTCACTCGGCCCATTGCGCCTCCTTCGACAAGACGGCCTGATCACTCGTTCGTGTTCACCGATCACCCGACGGTACCTCGGTTGGTCGAGTAAGACGGGAGACGAATGGTCCAGCGGCGGCCGGAGCGCGCGGGTGCCCGCGATCGGGTGTCACCCGCCGATCGCCTCCGTGACACCGGGTGAAGGCAGTGCCCGTCAACGACAGCGATAGCGACGAGGGCCTCGCGGATGACGAAGTGGCACAAGCCCGGAGTGATCACCTGATCAGGTGGTCACTTGATCGGACCAGTATTCGGGCGACACGCTCGGCTGGAAGATCATGGTCTCGTCGCGTTCACCGTGATTCTGGTTGCGATCGGCGTCAGGGGCCCGAGCGATCATCAGCGAATCATGCCTGTTCATGGGCGTTGTTGTGGCGACCGTCTCCGGAGAGGGCGGTGATCGACTGCCTAGTTGACTAAGAAATTTCTTCTCTCCGGTGCTCGTGAGGGTCAGCTCACTCGGGGTAGCGTTCGCCCACCCGTTCTGGTGCTTGCTACGTGCTTGGAGTGGTCGATGTCTCCCGGTCTGCTCGATCGATCTCGGATCGTCGCCCCGGCGGGCTGGAGCCGATGGCTCGTCCCGCCTGCTGCGTTATCCGTTCACCTGGCCATCGGTCAGGCCTATGCCTGGAGCGTGTTCAAACCGCCCTTGGAGTCCGCGATGGACCTGAGCGGCACCCAGAGCGCGCTGCCGTTCCAACTGGGCATCGTGATGCTGGGCCTCTCGGCGGCCTTCGGCGGCACCTTCGTCGAACGCAACGGCCCTCGGTGGGCGATGTTCGTCTCGCTGGTCTGTTTCTCCAGCGGCTTCCTGGTCGCGGCCCTCGGCGTGGCCACCGGCCAGTTCTGGCTCGTGGTGCTCGGCTACGGCGGTATCGGCGGCGTCGGTTTGGGGATCGGCTACATCTCACCGGTCTCCACGCTGATCAAATGGTTCCCCGACCGGCCGGGCATGGCCACCGGCATCGCGATCATGGGATTCGGCGGCGGCGCCCTCATCGCGGCGCCGTGGTCTTCCTGGATGCTGGGCAACTTCGGCGTCGATTCGGCCGGTATCGCGACCACCCTGGTGGTCCACGGCATCGCCTACGCGGTCTTCATGTCGCTGGGCGTGCTGCTGATCCGGGTGCCCGCCTCGGACTGGCGGCCGCCGGGACAGGCGAAGGCGGTCGCCAAACCGAGCAAGATGATCAGCACCGGTAACGTCTCCGCGCGCAACGCCATCCGGACGCCTCAATTCTGGTGTGTGTGGATCGTGCTGTGCCTCAACGTGACGGCGGGTATCGGAATTCTGGAGAAGGCGGCGCCGATGATCGTCGACTTCTTCGCCGACACTCCCACCCCGGTCGCCGCAGGCGCTGCGGCGGGCTTCGTGGCCCTGCTGTCGCTGACCAACATGGCGGGCCGCTTCGTCTGGTCCTCGACGTCCGACCTGATCGGCCGCAAGAACATCTACCGGGTGTATCTGGGAGTCGGCGCGCTGTTGTACCTGGTCATCGCCCTGGTCGGCCACCTGTCGATGCCGGTGTTCATGCTCGCCGCGATGGGCATCCTGTCGTTCTACGGGGGCGGCTTCGCCACCGTCCCGGCATATCTGAAGGACCTGTTCGGTACCTACCAGGTCGGCGCAATCCACGGTCGGCTCCTCACCGCCTGGTCGGTGGCGGGCGTGCTCGGCCCGCTGATCGTCAACGCGGTCGCCGACTCCCAGCAGGCGGCGGGCCGAACTGGTGCGGACCTGTACACCACGTCGCTGTTCGCTATGATCGTCCTGCTGGTCATCGGCTTCGTGGCCAACGAGCTGATCCGGCCGGTCAACGCTCGCTTCCATGAGCCGGAACCCGCCGCGCAGCCCGCCGAGGACAAGAACGCAGACGCTGCGGAAGGAGTCAACCGATGAACGCCGAGCAGCCTCCGACCGAGACGTCGGCGAGCGGAGGCCGCCGGGCCCTCATGGTGGTCGCCTGGCTGTGGGTGAGCCTGCCGTTCGGTTACGGACTGGCCCAGCTCATCGGCACGGTGGCCGGGCTCTTCACGTCCTGACCTACGCAGACCTGCTCAAGGCCGCGCGGCGATCGACCCTGAGCGGGGGACGGTCCGGATCATCCGAACCGTCCCCGGCCTCGCGTCAGTTCTGGACCGTCTCGTCCGCAGCAGACCGCTTCGAGGACTCCAACCGAATGACGATCGACTTGGACGTCGGTGTATTGGACTCGTCGGCGACCGAATCCAAGGGAACCAGCGGGTTGGCCTCCGGGTAGTAGGCCGCCGCGCAGCCCACGGCGGTGGGAAAGGCCACCACCCGGAAGGCCTCGGCGCGCCGATCCTCCATCCGACCATCGGGCAGCAACCACTCGCTGATCAGATCGACGATCTGCCCGTCCTCGACCCCAAGCCGTGCGCAGTCCTTCGGGTTGACGAACACGACACGTCTACCGTTCTTGACCCCGCGATAGCGATCGTCGAGTCCGTAGATGGTCGTGTTGAACTGGTCGTGACTGCGCAGCGTCTGCAACAGCAGCCGGCCCTTGGGAATCCGCAGCACCTCCAGCTGGTTCGCGGTGAAGTTCGCCAACTTGGTGGCGGTGGGGAACGACCGCGAATCCCTCGGCGGGTTGGGCAGGATGAAGCCGTTGGGTTCGCGCACTCGCGCGTTGTAGTCCGTGCAACCGGGGACGACCCGCGCGATCCGATCCCGGATCTCGTCGTAATCCCGCTCGAAGTCCTCCCACGGGACCGAATGCTCGGCGCCGAGCACGGCGCGGGCCAACCTGGCGACGATCGACACCTCGGAGTGCAGCGTCTCGCTGGCGGGCTCCAACCTGCCCCGCGAGATGTGCACCGCCGACATCGAGTCCTCGACGGTGACGAACTGCTCCCCGGTGTGCTGGATGTCGCGTTCGGTCCGCCCGAGAGTCGGGAGGATCAGCGCGGTCTTCCCGTGCACGACATGCGAGCGGTTCAGCTTCGTTGAAACCTGCACGGTCAGCGAACACGACCGGAGGGCCGCCTCGGTGACCTCGGTGTCCGGACTCGCCGCCACGAAGTTGCCGCCGAGGGCGAAGAAGACCAGGCCGCGTTCCTCGGCGGAGCGGTCGCGCATCGCCTGTAGGGCCGCGACCGTGTCGAAGCCGTGTTCCCTCGGCATCGGTAGCGAGAATTCCCGTTCCATGGCGTCGAGGAAGGCCGCTGGCGGCTTCTCCCAGATGCCCATGGTCCGGTCGCCCTGGACGTTGGAGTGGCCACGCACCGGACAGACGCCCGCGCCCGGTTTGCCGATCATGCCGCGCAACAGCAGGACGTTGACCAACTCGCGGATCGTGGGGACTGAATGCTTGTGTTGTGTGATGCCCATCGCCCAACACACGATCGTGCGCTTGGACTCGGCGAGCATGCGGGCAACCGTTTCGATCTGGCTCCGTTCGAGACCGGTGGCTTCCTCGACCTTCGCCCAGTCCAGGGTCTTCAGGTGTGCGGAGTACTCGGCGAAGCCATGGGTGTGCTCGCGGATGAAGTCGCCGTCCAGGACGGTGCCGGGTGCCTCGTCCTCGGCGGCCAACAGCAGGTGGCCCAGCGCCTGGAACAAGGCCAGGTCGCCGCCGATCCGGATCTGGCAGAACTCGTCGGCCAGGCTGGTGCCCTTGCCGACCACACCGCGGATGTTCTGCGGGTTCTTGAAGCGCAACAGGCCCGCCTCGGGAAGCGGATTGATCGCGACGATCTTCGCGCCGTTGCGCTTGGCCTTCTCCAATGCCGAGAGCATCCGAGGGTGATTGGTGCCCGGGTTCTGCCCGGCGATCAGCAGCAGATCGGCATGGTGGATGTCGTCCAGGCTGACCGAGCCCTTGCCGATGCCCAGGGTCTGATTCAACGCCGAGCCCGACGACTCGTGGCACATGTTCGAGCAGTCGGGCAGGTTGTTGGTGCCGAAGGACCGCACGAAGAGCTGATAGAGGAACGCGGCCTCGTTGCTGGTGCGTCCGGAGGTGTAGAACACCGCCTGGTCCGGGTTGTCCAGCTCGCGCAGCTCGCTCGCGATCAGTTCGAAGGACTCCGCCCAGGAGATCGGCTCGTAGTGCGTCGCGCCCGGTCGCAGGACCATCGGATGGGTCAACCGGCCCTGGCTGCCCAACCAGTAGTCGGTGCGCTGCGCCAACTCGGCTACGGAGTGCTCGGCGAAGAAGTCCGCGTCGACCCGTCGTCGAGTCGCCTCCTCGGCGACCGCCTTCGCTCCGTTCTCGCAGAACTCGGCGAAGCTGCGGTGCCCTTGCCCCTCCGGCCAGGCGCAGCCCGGACAGTCGAAGCCCTTGCGTTGATTGAGCAGGCGCAGCGTCTTCACCGTGCGTCCTGCACCCATCTGATCCATGCCTCGGCCGAGGGAGACCAGGACGCCGGGGATGCCCGCAGCCCACTCCTTCGGCTCGGAGACGACCAGCTCCGATTCGTCGATGTCCTGCCGGGGTGCCTCGCGAGTCATACCACCATCCTGCGACAAGCAGGGTGGGAGAACCAGGGGGCCCGGCTATCGAACGGTGCCGGACCGCCGTGGTGCGACGGCCCGGCACCGTGGATCAGCAGTTCCCCTCGGTCGGCATCGGGCGGTCGGCATCGAACATGCCCTGGATGTCCACATCTCCCGGGCTGGTCAGCGGGCTGCTGGGGGTCTCGGTGAAGCCCGGAGCCAGGAAACCCTCGTCGGCGGTGTCACAGGCCATCCCATAGCTGAACGTCACTAGTTCCTCCGACCACAGTCCCTGCGAACTATCGGCCCATTCCTGGCCGGTGACATAGGAGAAGTCCTGCTCGACGCGGGTGAAGACGACCAGGTCGCTGTTGGTGAGGCCGGGGTCGTCCGCCACCTCCTCGGGCGGCTCGAAGGCGTAGGCGAACAGGTAGTCGGTCCGAACGAGGATCTCGCCGTCGGCATCGAGATCCACGGTCATCTGCCCGCTCACCCTCGGCGGTACCGGCAGCAGCGGTCCCGAGTCGTCCACGCGGGTGATCCACAGCCCGGCTTCGACGTCGTCCTCGGCGAAGGTCTCGCGCAGTCCGGTCTGCAGGTCCGGTGCCAACAGGCCGAGGAGGCCCTCCGGATCGTGCTCCACCAGCGATCGAGGGTCGAGCCGCGCGGCGATCACCGCCGCGCGAGCGGCGTCGACGGCCTCCTGCACCGTCGCGGCGGGATGGTCTCCGATCGGGGTCGCCTCGGCCGCGACGACGCCCGCCTCACCCTCGGCCCAGTTGGCCGCAGCCGTGCGGACGAAGGGGGTGTCCAGGTCGACCGGTTGGACCGGCGGAGTCATCGGGGCCGCCGTGGCGGATTCCGATTCCTCGGGCGGCGGCGGCTCCTCGGTGGTCGAGTCGGCACCATCCGCCTCGGTCACGGCGGGAATGCCGAGTCGACCGGTGCCGTAGAGCACCGCGCCCGCCAGGATGCCGCCGATGATCGTCACCAGGGCGAGGACGCGTATCCACCGCAGCCGAGGTGACTGGCGTTCGCCCAGCGGGTTCAACCCCGGCTGCGCGGGACCCGGGTTCCCCGACGTGGTGTCCCACTTTTCGTCGGGTGCCCGTTGGCCCGGGTGCTGTTCCACGACTTCCCCCTGAGAAAGATCACGTTGATATTCGCAAGATAACAGGCATAACCGACCGTTTTTGATCTTCATTGCTCGCCGAGGGAGCGTCCGGTGCCGTCGGCGCGATCGGTTGCCTACCAGGTCGGCGGCCTGCCCGGTGGAGGACCGCCGCAACCAGCTCGACAACGCTCCGTAGACTTTTTCGGGTGACGCAGACCCATGCCCGCCAGCCGGAGTCGACCCTGCCCGCGAAGTGGAACCCCGCCGAGATGGAGCCCCGGCTGTACGAGCAGTGGGTAGAACGCGGCTACTTCACGGCGGACCCCGCCTCCGATCGCCCCCCGTTCTCGATCGTGATCCCGCCGCCCAACGTGACCGGCAGCCTCCACGTCGGTCATGCCTTCGAGCACACCCTGATGGATGTGCTGACGCGTCGGCGTCGGATGCAGGGCCACGAGGTCCTCTGGCTGCCGGGCATGGATCACGCCAGTATCGCGGTGCACGCCCTCGTGGAGAAGCAACTGCTCTCCGAGGGCACCAGCAGGCGCGAACTGGGCCGCGAGGCCTTCGTCGAGCAGGTCTGGCGGTGGAAGGAGCAACACGGCGGTTCCATCCTCGGGCAGATGCGCAGGCTCGGGGACGGCGTCGACTGGACCCGCGAGCGCTTCACGATGGACGCGGGTCTGAGCCGCGCCGTCCAGACGATCTTCAAGAAGCTCTTCGACGACGGCCTCATCTATCGGGCGGAACGGCTCGTCAACTGGTCGCCCGAGCTGCGATCGGTGCTGTCCGACGTCGAGGTCGAGCACAAGGAGGTCGACGGCGAGCTCGTGTCGATGCGCTACGGCGATGGTGACGCGAGCCTGGTCGTGGCCACCACCCGTGTCGAGACGATGCTCGGTGACACCGCCATCGCGGTCCACCCGGAGGACGAGCGTTATCAGCACCTCATCGGCACCCTGATCACGTTGCCGATCACCGGCAGGAGGATCCCGGTCGTCGCCGATGCGCACGTCGACCGCGAGTTCGGGACCGGCGCGGTCAAGGTCACGCCCGCGCACGACCCGAACGACTTCGAAATCGGCAAGCGGCACGAGCTGCCGATGATCTCGGTGATGGACGAGCAGGGGCGCATCGCCGGGACCGACACCGAGTTCGACGGCATGGACCGGTTCGAGGCCCGCAAGGCCATCCGCGAGGCGCTGCGCGAGCAGGGTCGCATCGTCGAGGAGCAGCGGCCCTACCGGCACAGCGTCGGCCACAGCTCGCGCTCCAAGGAGCCGATCGAGCCGAGGCTGTCTCTGCAGTGGTTCGTCAAGGTCGGCCCGCTTGCGGCCGCCGCCGGTGACGCGGTCCGCGACGGGAAGGTCGCCGTCCACCCGCCGGAGATGTCCAAGCGGTACTTCGACTGGGTCGACGACATGCGCGACTGGTGCATCTCGCGGCAGTTGTGGTGGGGACACCGCATCCCAGTGTGGTACGGACCCGCAGGTGAGACGGTGTGCGTCGGCCCGGACGAGGAGCCGCCCAGCGGACCCGGCTGGCACCAGGACGAGGATGTCCTGGACACCTGGTTCTCCTCCGGCCTCTGGCCGTTCTCCACGATGGGCTGGCCGGAGCAGACCCCGGAACTCGAACGCTTCTATCCGACCTCGGTGCTGGTCACCGGCTACGACATCCTGTTCTTCTGGGTCGTCCGGATGATGATGCTCGGCTTGTACGCCATGGACGGCACGCCGCCCTTCGGCACCATCGTGCTGCACGGCATGGTCCGCGACCAGTACGGCAAGAAGATGTCGAAGTCGGCAGGCAACACGGTCGACCCGCTCGACTGGCTGGAACGCTTCGGCGCCGACGCCGTCCGCTTCACCCTCGCCAGGGGCGCCAACCCCGGTGTCGACGTCCCGGTCAGCGAGGAGTGGGTGAGTGCCTCCCGGAACTTCGGCACGAAGCTGTGGAACGCCACCCGCTACGCGATGATGAACGGCGCGACGGTCTCCCGTGCGCTGCCGCCCCGGGCGGAACTGACCGACGTCGACCGGTGGATCCTCGACTCGCTGGACCAGCTGATCGGCGAGGTCGACGACCGGCTGGAGGACTTCCAGTTCGCCAAGTCCACCGAGGCGCTCTACCACTTCACCTGGGATGAGTTCTGCGACTGGTACGTCGAGCTGGCCAAGGTGCAGATCGCCGAGGGCGGCGAGCGGGCCGAGGCCACCCGAGCGGTGCTGGGACACGTCCTGGACACCCTGCTGCGCCTGCTGCACCCGGTGATGCCCTTCGTGACCGAGGTGCTGTGGCGCGAGCTGACCGGCGGCGAGTCGCTGGTCGTCGCCGAGTGGCCCTCCCGCACCGGTCAGGAGCCGGACGAGCGTGCCTCGCGCCGGGTCGATTCGTTGAAGCGGCTGGTCACCGAGATTCGCCGCTTCCGTGCCGACCAGGGGGTCAAGCCCAATCAGCCGGTCGTCGGAGCGGTGCGGGGCGCGTGCTGCGCCGACCTCTCCGACCAGGTGCCCGCGATCCGTGCCTTGGCTCGGCTCGCGGAGCCCGGTCCCGACTACGCGGTCACGGTCTCCTTCGAGATCGGGCTCCCGACCGGCGAGGTCAAGATCGAGCTGGACACCTCCGGGACGGTCGACGTCGCGGCGGAGCGCAAGCGCCTGACCAAGGACCTCGCGGTGGCCGAGAAGGAACTCGCAGGCTGCGAGGGCAAACTGAACAATCCTGCCTTCATGGGCAAGGCGCCCGCCGAGGTCGTCGCGAAGATCACCGCTCGACGAGACGCGGCCATCGAGGACCGCAACCGCATCACCGAGCGGCTGGCCGCCCTGCCCGCGCCTGCGGAGAACACCGCATGAGCGGCACCGAGTCGGACGCCGTCCAGGCGCTACGCGAGGTCGAGGAGGAGCTCGACACGCGGTGGCAGGAATCGACCATCGCGCCGTCGTTGGACCGCATCTCGGTGTTGGCCGACCTGCTCGGTTCTCCGCAGCACGCCTATCCCGTGCTGCACGTCGGCGGCACCAACGGCAAGTCCTCCACGGTCCGGATGATCGACGCACTACTCGGCCGGATCGGCCTGCGCACCGGGCGCTTCACCAGTCCGCATCTGCAGACGGTGACCGAGCGGATCGCGCTGGACGGGGCCCCGATCTCCCCGGAGCGCTACGTCGAGGTCTATCGGGACATCGAGCCCTACATCTCGATGGTGGACGGCCAGGGCGAGATCCGGATGACGAAGTTCGAGGTGCTCGCGGGGATGGCCTTCGCGGCCTTCGCCGACGCACCCGTCGAGGCCGCGGTGATCGAGGTGGGCCTGGGCGGTGGCTGGGATGCCACCAACGTCGTCGACGGCCGGGTATCGGTGGTGACGCCGATCGCGCTGGATCACGTCGAGTACCTGGGCAGCGACATCCTGGGCATCGCCAACGAGAAGGCGGGCATCATCAAACCGGGCTCGACGGCCGTGTTGGCCGCGCAGTCGCCCGAGGTCACCCGGGTGCTCCTGGAACGCTGCATCGAGGTCGACGCGTCCGTGGCCAGGGAGAACGAGGAGTTCGGCGTCCTCGATCGCACGGTTGCGGTCGGTGGGCAGCTCCTCCGGCTGCAGGGGCTCGGCGGGGTGTACGAGGACGTCTTCCTGCCGTTGCACGGCGCACACCAGGCACGCAACGCCGCGATCGCCCTGGCCTCGGTGGAGGCGTTCTTCGGTGCGGGCCGGGAGCGGATGCTCGACATCGACGTGATCCGGGAGGGCTTCGCCGAGGTACGCAGCCCGGGCAGGCTCGAACCCGTGCGTGCCGCACCCACCGTGCTGGTCGATGCCGCCCACAACCCGCACGGCGCGGCCGCGCTGCGGGCGGCGATCACCAGTGAGTTCGCCTTCGATCGCCTCGTCGCCGTCGTGAGTGTGCTCGGCGACAAGGACGCCGCAGGCATCCTCACCGAGCTGGGCGCGGTCGCCGATCACCTGGTGATCACCCAGAACACCTCGCCCCGGGCGTTGCCCGCCGAGACGCTGGGTGAGATGGCGATCGCCTTGTTCGGTGAGGCCAAGGTGACAGTGAAGCCCGCCCTGGGCGAAGCGCTGGAGACCGCGATGCGGATGTCCGGCGAGACAGACGATCCGGATGAACCCGCAGCGGGCCGAGGCGTGGTGGTCACCGGATCGGTGATCACTGCAGGTGAGGCCAGGCACTTCTTCGGCAAGGAGCCAGGGTGAGCGACGCAATCGACCGGGCGGAGACCGGACCCGATAGCTCGGCGGCCGCCGAGACCGAGCCGGCCGACGCGGCCACCGGCACCGTACCGGTCCCGCCGCCCGCCGTCGACCCGTGGAAGGGCCTGCGTGGCGTCTTCGCGGGCACGCTGGTGCTGGAGGCGATCGTCGTCGCACTGGCCCTGCTGGTGGTCGGCAGGCTCGGCGACGGCGCGGGCAGCCTGGGTTGGACCTTCGTCCTGGTTCTGGTCGTGCTGTTGATGCTCGCGGCGGGCGTCCAGGGCCGAAGCTGGGGATTGACGGCCGCGTTGGGCCTACAGGGCCTGCTGCTGGCGGTCGGCCTGATCGAGCCGTTCCTGTTCATCCCCGGGGTGCCGTTCGTACTGGTGTGGGCCGCACTGGTGTGGTTCAAGCACGACGTCGCCCGCCGGATGGACGAGGGTCTGCTGCCCAGCCAACAACAGGCGCAGGACTGACGACGGTGCCATCGCGTCGCCTGACTAGGCTCTGCGCACCGACAGCACGGCGGCGACTGCTGCCGCACCCGACCTTCCCGGTCGCCGGGAATCCCGAAGGAGAGAGAACGGCCGTGAGCGAGCGCACCCTGGTCCTGGTCAAGCCCGACGGCGTGGAACGTGGCCTCGTCGGCGAGGTCGTCTCCCGTATCGAGCGCAAGGGCCTGCGTCTGGCCGCGCTCGAGCTGCGGGTCGTCAGTCGCGATCTCGCCGAGCAGCACTACGCCGAGCACGATGGCAAGCCATTCTTCGGCTCGCTGCTCGACTTCATCACCTCCGGGCCCGTGGTGGCCCTGGTCGTCGAGGGTCCGCGGGCGATCCCGGCGTTCCGTCAGATCGCGGGCGGCACCGACCCGGTGGAGAAGGCGACCCCCGGTTCGGTGCGGGGCGACCTCGCCCTGGAGACCGGATCGAACCTCGTCCACGGCTCGGACTCGCCCGAGTCGGCGTCGCGGGAGATCAAGCTCTGGTTCCCGAACCTCTGATCGCCGGTCGGCATCGTTCTCGATGCCCTCGCCGTCGGCCCGATCGACTCGCTACGCGGGTCGGCTCGGGTACGGCGGCGCCCGGGTGCTGCCTCGGATGACGGCCGGGTAGCCGCCGGCAACGGATAGTGGTTTCGAATTCGGTTTCCTCGGTCGGGGTCCTCGCATAGCCTTCACCCTCGTGACGACGAGCGACTTCCTGGTGTACGCGGAGGGCCTGACCAAACGATTCGGGGATTTCGAGGCGGTACGGGGGATCGACATCGCCGTGCGGCCCGGCGAGGCCTTCGGATTCCTCGGCCCCAACGGAGCAGGCAAGTCCTCCACGATGCGGATGATCGCCTGTGTCTCGCCGCGTACCGGCGGCGAGCTGCGCGTGCTCGGAATGGACCCGAGCGTCGATGGCCCCCGGATCCGGGCGCGGCTCGGCGTGGTGCCCCAGCAGGACAACCTCGACGTCGAACTGTCGGTGCGAGAGAACCTGCAGGTCTACGGCCGATACTTCGGTCTGTCCCGGGCTGCAGTGCGGGAGAAGGCGGTCGAGCTCCTCGACTTCGCCCAGCTGTCCGAACGGGCCGCCGACAAGGTGGAACCGTTGTCCGGCGGAATGAAGCGCAGGCTCACCATCGCCAGGTCGTTGGTCAACGACCCCGAGGTCCTGTTACTCGACGAGCCGACCACCGGACTCGACCCGCAGGCCAGGCATGTGCTGTGGGACCGACTGTTCCGACTGAAGCAGGACGGCGTCACCCTCATCGTCACCACGCACTACATGGACGAGGCCGAGCAGCTGTGCGACCGCCTGGTCGTGATGGACGGCGGTCGGATCGCCGCCGAGGGATCGCCGCGTGAGCTGATCACGCAGTACAGCACCCGAGAGGTGCTTGAACTGCGCTTCCCGCCGGGCGAGGTGCAGCGGTTCGCGCCGTTGGTGGCCGATACCGCCGAGCGGATCGAGACGCTGCCCGACCGGCTGCTGCTCTACACGACGGATGGTGAGGCCTCGTTGGCGGCCATTCACCGCCGCGACGTGCAACCGGTGTCCAGCCTCGTTCGCAGAAGCACCTTGGAAGACGTCTTCCTGCGGCTCACCGGCCGGACGTTGGTGGACTGATGGTGACCTCGCATACCTCGACCGCTGCGCGTGCCCGAGCCTCCACCGGACGGGTCAGTGGCTTCGCTGCCTCGATCTTGCTGATTCTGGAAGGGCAGTGGATCTGGTACCGGCTGAACTGGCGCTCGACGGTGATCTCCAGCGTTCTGCTGCCGGTGTTGTTCCTGGTGGCCCTGGGCATGGGGATGGGCGCTCTCATCGAACCCAGTGAAGCAACCGCAGGCATGGACTACCTGGCGTACCTGGCTCCGGCCATGCTGGTCGTGGGGGCTGTGCAGAACGGTGCGGGCGAAGCCACCTATCCGGTCTTGTCCGGTTTCAAGTGGCAGAAGAACTTCTGGGCGGTCACCGCGACGCCCATCACTCCCGCGCAGTTGGCTTGCGGGAAGCTGGTGTGGATTGCTTTGCGGCTGACCTTCTCCGGGGTGGCCTTCCTGTTGGTCGCGGCGCTGATGGGCGCCGTCAGTGGGTTAGGTGTGTTACTCGCTCTGCCGTTCTCGGTGCTCACAGGGATGGCTTTCGCCGCTCCTGTGGTGGCGTTGGCTGCGGCGATGAAGGGCGAGGGCGACGGATTCAATGCGCTGTTCCGCTTCGTTGTGATGCCGCAGATGTTGTTCGCCGGGACTTTCTATCCGATCAGCAACCTGCCGGAACTGCTGCAGCCGATTGCCTGGATCACGCCGCTCTGGCATGGCAGCGAGCTGGCCAGAGGTGCCGCGTTCGGCACGTTGACTCTTCTCCCGACGGTCGGCCATCTGACCTATCTCGGCGGTCTCCTCGCCATCGGCACGGTGTTGTCGTGCCGACTCTTCCGCAAGCAGTTGGTGGTGTGATGACCGTCGAGCAGACGAGGACCGAACGCGAGACCGATCCGCAGCCCAGCAGGTGGGCGAGCGGCTTGCGGATTTTTCCGCCGGGCTTGTACGCGGGGCGGGCGAGCAGACTGGTCGAACGATCATTGCTGGCGGGTAAGGGCGCTTGGCTGGCCATCCTCTCGGGTTTCTTCGAGCCGGTCTTCTATCTGATCTCGTTCGGCTTCGCCTTCGGCGGGATGGTCGGCCAGATCAGCGGACCCGGCGGGGCGCCGATCGAATACGCGGCGTTCATCGCCCCCGGTTTATTGGCCGTCTCGGCGATGAACGGCGCCGTCTACGACGCCACGTTCAACATCTTCTTCAAACTGCGCTATGCCAAGCTGTACGACGCGGTGCTGGCCACGCCGATGGGGCCGCTGGACGTTGCGATCGCCGAGATCGCCTGGGCGGTGCTCCGAGGTGGTGTGTACGCGGCGGGGTTCTTGAGTGTGATGTTCGGCATGGGGCTGATCACCTCTCCGTGGGCGTTGTTGGCCCTGCCCGTCGCCCTGCTGATCTCCTTCGCCTTCGCTGCGGTGGGTATGGCGGCGACCACATTCATCCGATCCACCCAGGATTTCGACTTCGTCCAGCTGGCGATCCTCCCGATGGCGCTGTTCTCCACCACGTTCTTCCCGCTGGAGGTCTACCCGAGGGTTGCCCAGTTCCTGGTGCAGTGTCTGCCGTTGTTCCACGGTGTCGAACTGATGCGTGCCTTGGCCACCGGCGTGGTGAGTTGGGGCCTGATCGGGCATGTCGGGTACTTCGTCGTGATGGCCGGTATCGGCGTCATCGTGGCGACCCGACGCCTGGAGAAGCTGCTGCTGACGTGATCGGGTTGGCGACGGGCCCCGGGACGACGGTTACCCTGTGCGCCGTGAGCGTCGAGTCCGTCTTTCCTCGGTTGGAACCGCTGTTGCCTCGGGTGTCCAAGCCCGTCCAGTACGTCGGCGGTGAGCTGAACGCGACAATCAAGGACTGGGACGCGACCACGGTCCGCTGGGCGTTGATGTACCCGGATGCCTACGAGGTGGGGCTGCCCAATCAGGGCGTCATGATCCTGTACGAGATCCTCAACGAGCAGCCCGATGTGCTCGCCGAGCGGACCTACTCGGTCTGGCCGGACCTGGAGGCTCTGATGCGGGAGCACGATGTCCCGCAGTTCACCGTCGACGCGCATCGACCGGTGGGTGCCTTCGACGTGCTGGGCGTCAGCTTCGCCACGGAACTGGGTTACACGAATCTCTTGACGGCCCTGGACCTGGCGGGAATTCCGCTGCATGCCGTCGACCGCACCGAAGATCACCCGATCGTGCTGGCTGGTGGGCATGCGGCCTTCAACCCGGAACCGATCGCCGACTTCCTCGACGCGGCCGTCCTCGGCGATGGCGAGGAGGCGGTTCTCGAGGTCACCGAGCTGATCCGGAGTTGGAAGGCAGAGGGACGACCAGGCGGTCGGGAGGAGATCCTGACCAGACTCGCCGAGACCGGGAACGTCTACGTGCCCCGGTTCTACGAGGTCACCTATCTGTCGGACGGGGCCATCGACGAGGTGCGACCCACCAGGGACCGGGTGCCCGCCCGCGTCGTCAAGCGCACGACCATGGACCTCGACGCCTGGCCCTACCCGAAGCAGCCGCTCGTTCCGCTGGCCGAGAGCGTGCACGAGCGGATGAGCGTGGAGATCTTCCGAGGCTGCACGCGAGGATGCCGCTTCTGCCAGGCGGGCATGATCACCCGTCCGGTGCGGGAACGCTCGGCCGAGGGCATCGGCGCCATGGTGCAACAGGGGATCGCGGCCACCGGCTTCGAGGAGGTCGGTCTGCTGTCGCTGTCCAGCGCGGACCACTCCGAGATCGCCGAGGTCACCAAGGGCCTGGCCGATCGTTACGAGGGCACCAACACCGGCTTGTCGCTGCCCTCCACCAGGGTGGACGCCTTCAACGTCGACCTCGCCAACGAGCTGGCCAGGAACGGACGGCGCTCCGGGTTGACCTTCGCTCCGGAGGGCGGTAGCGAACGGATCCGCCGGGTGATCAACAAGATGGTGTCGGAAGAAGACCTGATCCGCACCGTCACCACCGCCTACGCCAACGGCTGGCGGCAGGTGAAGCTGTACTTCATGTGCGGGCTGCCCACCGAGACCGACGAGGACATCCTGCAGATCGCGGCGATGGCCAAGGAGGTCATTCGCGCAGGTCGGGAGGCCTCGGGTAACAAGGACATCCGATGCACGGTCTCCATCGGCGGGTTCGTGCCGAAACCGCACACCCCGTTCCAATGGGCCTCCCAGACCGATCCCGACACGATCGACGCCCGACTGCGTCGGCTGCGGGCGGCGGTCAACGAGGATCGGAAACTGGGCCGCAGTATCGGGATGCGCTACCACGATGGGAAGCCCTCGCTGATCGAGGGCCTGCTCTCCAGGGGCGATCGGCGGATCGGCCGCGTCATCGAGCGGGTGTGGCGCCAGGGCGGTCGGTTCGATGGCTGGACCGAGCACTTCTCGTACTACCGCTGGCTGGACGCCTGCGCCGACGAGCTGCCCGCGTTCGGGGTCGACATCGCCTGGTTCACCACCAGGGAGCGCACCGAACACGAGACGCTGCCGTGGGACCACCTCGACTCCGGTCTCGACAAGGAGTGGCTGTGGGCGGACTGGCGTGACGCGCTGGACGAGCAGGAGCAGGACGACTGCCGCTGGACCCCCTGTTTCGACTGCGGCGTGTGCCCCGCGATGGGCACCGACATCGAGATCGGTCCCACCGGTCGGCCGATGCTGTCGATCACCCCGGTCGGAAAGGGCAGCCCGGTACGTAATCCGTCCTTGTCCTCCGGCGTCTGAGGCCGGACGCTGAGGCGACGCCACCGCAGGCCGTGACTCTCGGCGAGTTGCGGGCCCCGACAGCAGGAGGACCCCGGATGGTCGGTACAGCGCAGGACAGACAGCGGGGCCGTGAGGAGCGGCTGGTCGAGTTGGTCGACCCCCAGGGCCGGGCCGTCGGACGTTCGTCGGTGCACACCGCCCACTCGGACGGGGGAATCCTGCATCGGGCGTTCTCGGTGATGCTGGTCGATGCCGAGGACCGGGTGCTCCTGCAGCAGCGCTCGCCCGCCAAGCTGAGATTCCCGGCTCGCTGGACGAACAGCTGCTGCGGACATCCCTGGCCGGGCGAGTCGGTGGTCGATGCGGCGCGCACCCGGTTGCGTGAGGAACTCGGGGTGGAGGTCGACGAACTGCGAGAGGCCGGTCCGTTCGTGTACCGGGCGGCCGACCCGGAACAGGGCTACGTCGAGCACGAATACGACCATGTCCTCGTCGGCCGCTTCGGCGGGATGCCGACGGAGGTGGATCCCAGCGAGGTCCTCGCCCTGCGGTGGAGCCCGCTGTCCGAGGTCCTCGCGGAGTTGGCCGACGGGGACCCGGACTCCTTCACCCCATGGCTGCCGCAGGTCGCTGCGGCGACCAGCGACTACCTCGCCGCGACCCGCTGAAACCGGGGCAGCCGGTGTCCTTCCGGGGTCGGGCTCCGGCGGATCAGGAGCGAACCGCGTTCAGGACGTTGACCAGGCCCGATCCGTAGAAGCTGTTGTACATCGCGGTGCCGCGACATTCCGCGTCCTGGGTGCCATCGTGGTTGAGGTCGTACTCCCGAGGGCAGGGCAGCGGGATGGCCTGGTTCCGCAGCATCGAGCGCAGTCCGGCGGGCGTCGCCTCCGGGTGTCGGGAGGCGAGCAGCGCGGCGACCCCCGACACGTAGGGAGCCGCCATCGAGGTTCCGCATAACCGGTCGTAACCGCCGCCGGGCACGGTCGAGCTGATGCAGCCGCTCACCCCGTCGTCGGTGCCACGCCGATGCTCACCGCCGGGGGCGGCGACGTCGATCACGCCCAGCCCGTAGGAGCTGTATCCGGCCTTCTGATTCTCGGGACCCACCGCCGAGACCGTGACGGCCTCGTGCAGCCCCGCCGGTAACGGACGGCAGTCGCCGCCCGATTCGGCCGCTGCGGCGCTCTGCCTGCCGAGAGCCAGTAGGTCGGACGCATTGTTCCCCGCCGCCGCAATGGGTAGGACCCCTTGCTGGGAGGCGTATCGGACCGCGCGCTGCACGGCCTCCGTCGCGACCGCCCGACCGGGCACGTCCGTGCAGCGCGCGTTCCACGGATCGACGATGTAGCTGTTGTTGGCGATGTCGACGCCCTCGGCCGCAGCCCAGAGTAATCCGCACACCGCCGCCTCGGGATAGACCGCCCCGGTCTCGTCGACCACCCGGATCGACGCCAATCGCACGCCGGGGGCCACCCCGCTCGTGTCCGCACCCTCGGCGCCGATGATGCCCGCGACGTGCGTGCCGTGTACGGATCTCGTCGCGGTCCAGGCGGCTGCCGAGCGATCCGGAGCGCCGCTCAGGCAGCCTGCGGATGCCTCGGTGTCGATGGCTCTCATGAGGGCCGGGTGCCCGGCGTCGATACCGGAGTCGAGTACTCCGACGAGTACCTCCGCACTGCCGGTCGCGACGCGCTGTGCCCAGCCGGGTACCTGGAACGACGTGGCGGGCCGCGTGGACCCGGCCGCCGAGACGTCCCGGTCTGTTTCGAGGGCACTCGGCCCGATGAGTTCCCTGGCAGCGCGTTCTGCGGAGAACACCCTGTCGGCCCCGAGCAGTTCGTCGAATCTCGGATCCGCCGAGGTCGCCACGGCGACGCCGATCTCCGAGTAGTTCACGGTCTGGGTTCCGCAGGCCGTCTCGATCGCGCTGCGTGCCGTGTCGTCATCGGTACCCGGTTCGAAGAGCACGAGGTACCGGAAGGCCTCGGCGGTCAGACAGCTGGTCGAGGATGGGTCCGAGTCGATGCTCGGTCGCGCCGCAGGTACGGCGAGTTGACCTGCTGTGACCAGCGCGACGCCCACCGCAGCCGCCGCCGCGGAGCTGAGGAGAGGCACTGATGCTCCCGTCGCTTCGATCACCGTTCGCCGAGGAGACGATCGGCGATGTGCGGACGGTAACCATTCGGACGTCGGGAGACAAGCGCCCCATCCATCGGCACGCGGTACCGTCTGTGCGACCCCCGACACGCGGTGCCAGGATGGTGTGAGCTGAGCGGCAGATCCGAACCGAATCCGTCCCAACCTCCGGTGCAGCGGCTCCGTCTGAGGTTCGCCAAACGTGAGCGACTGCGGTTCACCTCACATCGTGATGTGGCTCGTTCGATGGAACGAGCCCTACGGCGGGCCGGGGTTCCGATGGCGTACTCCCAGGGCTTCAACCCGCATCCCAAGGTTTCCTGGGCGGGTGCCGCACCGACCGGTGCGGCGAGCGAGGCGGAGTACGTCGAACTGGCACTGGCCGAGGTCGTCGACCCGTTGGTGCTGGCCCGCGAGTTGGACACGGCCCTGCCGCCCGGGCTGGACGTCGTCGAGGCCACCGTGGCCGGACCGGGATCGCTGGCCGAGCGGCTCACCGCCAGCTGTTGGCGGATCGATGTTCCGGGGATCGATCCCGAGGCGCTGCGCGCGGCGACCGAGTTGATGCTGGCGGAGTCGGCGGTGCAGGTCGAACGGATGACCAAGAACGGACTTCGTGCCATCGACGCGCGCGCCGCGATCGTGCGAGCCGAGGTGCTGTCCTCGGAATCGGATCCGGAGACGGTGTCGGCCACCGTGTCCACTATCACTGGAGAATCGACTCTCCTCGCACCCGCAGTCCCGACCAGCGGCGCAGCAACGAATCGATCGGGTGAGCCCGCAACACAGGGTGATGAGGTGGTCGCCCGGCGCGCCGGGCAGCTTGATCGGCGCGCTGTGCAAAGACCGTATGGGATACTCGTGGCGGTGGTACGGCAGGTGACTCCGACCGTGCGACCGGACGACGTGCTGAGTGCGCTTCGCGTCGTCGCTGCTGTGGAGCCGCCGGTACCCGCGAAGGCGACCCGGATGGCGCAGGGGCGGCTCGACGATGATGGGCGTCTAGTCGATCCGTTGACCGCTGATAGAGCGGTCGCCCGAGCAGAGTCGGGTGTTCCCTGTCACAGGGAATGATGGGGCAGGCCCACACGGCGTCGTAGGCATCAGCCTGCACGGATTGCTCGAGTCCAGGCTTGAGGAGACGGCAGGCTTCAAACAGGATTCCCGTCGCTCGACGCGACGGAGACGAACAGGAAGGCCCCTGCGCGGCCGCGTCCGCCCAAGGACGCGCCCGGGGGCGGAGGAGCCGTATGTCGATGGAGAACGCGCCCGCTGACGAGCGCAGCGGGGTTACCGACGCGCGGGCTGGTGGTGGCACCGAGCTACCGGCCAAGCTACGAGTGCATGCGTTGGCGAAGCTGCTCGAGGTTCGCAGCAAGGACGTGATGAGCGCGTTGGCCGCGCTGGGCACCGAGGTGCGCAGCGCGCAGTCCAGTGTGTCGCGGGAGCTGGCACTTCAGGTCATTGCCGAGTTGGCCCCCAACAGCGAGCTCGCCGCCGCTCCGACGGACGTGGCCGTCGCGGGCACGCCGGAGTCCGGGGCCGAGACGCCTGAGCCCGAACCCGCTCCCGCGCCGGAGGAGTCCGGCCCGCGCGGGGCCGCAGCACCGGTGTTCGCGCCGCCGCAGCCCGTCTTCCTGCCGCCGCAGGCACCCGCCGCCGTACCGGCCGTCCGGCAGGCGCCCGCCAAGCAGACACCGATCAAGGAGGCTCCGCAGCCCGTCGAGCCCGTCGAGCAGCCTGCTCCGGCGCCGACCAGCACCGACGACGGCGACGAGGACGAGGACTCCGGCAGCAGGCGCAGGCGTCGGCGTGGTCGTCGTGGTCGGGGACGCGGTCGAGGCGGCCAGGATGCCGAGGGCACCGACGAACACGGCGAGGACACGGACACCACACCGACGGCGACCGAGCCCGCCCCCTCGACGCCCGTCGTCGAGGAGCAGCCGGAGGCCGAGGCCGACACCGAGGACGCCGACGGGGAGCAGACCGAGGGCAGCAGGCGCCGCCGCAGGCGCCGCCGCCGCAAGGGCACCGCGGACGACGAGACCGCCGCGCGCTCCGACGACCCGCCCAACACCGTCGTGCACGTTCGGGAGAGCAAGCCGCCCGCTTCGAAGGTCGAGCCGGTCGTCGAGGACGAGGTGCGCTCCGTGCGCGGCTCCACCCGGCTGGAGGCCAAGCGCCAGCGCAGGCGGGACGGCCGCGAGGCAGGCCGCAGGCGCGTGCCCGTCCTGTCGGAGGCCGAGTTCCTCGCCCGTCGTGAGTCGGTGGAGCGGCGGATGGTCGTGCGGGAGCGTGGCGACCGGACGCAGATCGCGGTCCTCGAGGACGGCGTGCTCGTCGAGCATTTCGTCACCTCGTCGGGCAACGGCTCGATCGTGGGCAATGTCTACCTCGGTCGGGTACAGAATGTGCTGCCGAGCATGGAGGCGGCGTTCGTCGACATCGGTCGAGGCCGTAACGCGGTGCTGTACGCGGGCGAGGTCGATTGGGATGCCGCAGGACTCGAAGGCAAGGCTCGCAAGATCGAGCAGGCCCTGTCCACGGGTGACAGCGTGCTCGTGCAGGTCACCAAGGAACCGGTCGGCCACAAGGGCGCCAGGCTGACCACGCAGATCAGTCTGCCGGGTCGATTCCTGGTGTACGTGCCCGGCGGCGGCGCGACCGGAATCAGCCGCAAGCTGCCCGACGTCGAGCGCAAGCGATTGAAGGAGATCCTCAAGCGGATCGTCCCGGACGAGGCAGGCGTCATCATCCGGACCGCCTCGGAGGGCACCAGCGAGGAATCCCTCGATCGAGACGTGCGCAGGCTTCGTGCGCAGTGGGAGGTCATCAAGGAACGGGCGGCGATTCCCCGGACCCAGGCCCCGCAGCTGCTCTACGAGGAGCCGGACCTGCTGATCAAGGTGGTCCGGGATCTCTTCACCGAGGACTTCTCCGGGCTGGTCGTCCAGGGCGACACGGCCTGGGACACCATCGAGTCGTATGTGAACCACGTGGCACCCGACCTGGCGGGCAGGCTCCGGCGGCACGTCGGTCTCAAGGATGCCTTCACCGAGTTCCGGGTCGATGAGCAATTGGCCAAGGCCCTGGACCGGAAGGTCTGGCTGCCCTCGGGCGGATACCTGGTGATCGACCGCACCGAGGCGATGACGGTCGTCGACGTCAACACCGGAAAGTTCACCGGTTCGGGTGGAAACCTCGAGGAGACCGTCACCCGGAACAACCTGGAGTCGGTCGAGGAGATCGTGCGGCAGCTTCGGCTGCGCGACATCGGCGGCATCATCGTCATCGACTTCATCGACATGGTGTTGGAGTCCAACCGGGACCTGGTGCTGCGGCGATTGACGGAGTGCCTGGGGCGGGATCGAACCCGACATCAGGTCGCCGAGGTGACCTCGTTGGGTCTGGTGCAGATGACCCGGAAGCGGGTCGGTACCGGACTGCTCGAGGCCTACAGCACCAATTGCGAACACTGCCGTGGTCGGGGCGTCATCATCTCGACCGAGCCCATCGGGGGAGCGGCGACCGGCACGTCCGGTTCCGGGGCAGCCGCGCAGAACAACGGCGCCGGAAACCACCAGCACCCGCAGTCGACGGCGGGACTCGCGCACAGCAACGGCGCGGCAGGCCCCGAGAAGCAGAACGGCAACGCTCCGACGCAGTCTCGCCGATCGCGGGTGCGTTCCAAGGGCAACACCGGGACGGATTCGACGACCGAGGCGGCCGCCGTCGAGGTCGGCTCGGCGGACGGGAATCGGGAGAACGGCGAGAGCCCGGTGCAGGGCAGGCGGCAGAGCAGGGCCGAGGCCCGTGCCGAGGCCAAGGCCCTGCGAGCGAGCGCCCGGACGGCCGAGGCGACGTCCTCGATTGCCGTCGCCGAGTCCACCGGTCGGGAACCGGTCGACGCCGGGACCACCACTGTCGCCCCGGAGCCTGCCGCCTCGGCGCGCAACGGCCACGCGGTGCAGACGGTCGTCGAGCCGGAACAGGTGAGCAGCGCACCTGCGACGCCGGAGCCCGCAGCGGCCCCGGTCGTCCGACGGCAACGCAGGCGGTCGGCCGCTCGGCCCGCGGGCCCGCCGAAGAGCAGCGGAACCGAATCGGCATGAGATAACCGACTCGAATTGAATCGACGGTGGGACCCGAGGTGGATTCGGGTCCCACCGTTTTTCTACGGCTCTTCCCTGCCACCCCGTTTTCCTCGGCCATAACGAGTGCGTAGCCGTTGTCCTTTCGTTTCCGACCTGCTATCCGACCCCGGTGCAACTGACTACTGTGATGACGGACACGCCGTTGTGGTCGGGAGGATCGGATGGGGGAAGGTCTGGCGCTGCGTGACGTCCGCATCGACGGGATGCCCCGGCCGGTGCGCCTCACCGTCGCGATCGGTTTGGTCGGTGGGGTAGTGCTCCCCGATGCGAGCCTCGCGTGCCGCTTCTCGGATGCGGTCGTCGGAGTGGCTGAGCCTGCGGCGGGAACGATCACCGTCGATGGGCGCCCCAGGGCGCGACCCGGCTCCGCCGAGGCCGACGGCACCCGCCCCCTGATCGGACTGGTCCCCGCCGACGGCGGCTTGTTACCGCACCTGACCCTTCGCGAGAACATCCTGTTCGGCAGGCTGCCGGACGGCCCGAACGCGAGCAGACGGCTGGCCCATGACGCGGATCGCGCGGCAGTACGCGCCGGGCTGCTGATGGGGCTCGACCGCCACCCGCATCGGGCCACTCCGGGACAGCGTCAACAGACTGGTTTCGCCAGGGTCCTGTTCCGAGGTCGCAGCGTCGCCGTCGTGGAGGACAGGGTCGGTTTTCCCCGATGGGCGGGCAGACTCGATGCCACGGCCAGAGCCGGCGTCGCTCTATTGGTGGTGACCGATGATCGGCACCGCCTCGACGGTGTGGTCCCCGGCCCCGACATCGTGGATCTCGGGGCATCTCGCGGCGATCCGACGGTCGTGTCGTGACCCGCTCCCGAGGTCTCTCCCGCAGACACGTCCTCGGCCGCATGCTGCTTCCGTTGGGGGCGTGCCTGATCGCGGGTCCGATCGCCGGTTGCGCGAGCGAGACGGGGCCGCTGCGAGTGGCGGTGGCCTGGAGTGGGCGGGAACTCGCGGCGTTCCGCAAGGTCTTGGACGCCTTCGCCGCTCAGCCATTCGGCGTGGCCACCCAGCTGGTGCCGATGGGCGACGATATCGCCGCAGCGCTCGGGCCTCGGCCGGTCGGCGCGCCGGATGTGGTGCTGGTGCCACAGCCCGGCCTGATCCGGGCGAACGTCGTCGCGGGCCGGCTGTTGCCGCTCCCCTTCGACGAGGACGTGGTCCCCGATGCGTGGCGGTCCGTGGTCTCCGTCGACCGGCGGCCCTACGGGCTGCCGTTCAAGGTCGCGCACAAATCCTGTGTCTGGTACCGCAGGCAGGCATTCGACGATCTGGGCGAGGACGTCCCTGGCACCTGGGGCGAGTGGATCGCGCTCAACAACCGATTGATCAACCACGGGTTGACCCCACTCGCGTTGGGCGCCTCGGACGGCTGGGTGTTGACCGACTTCTTCGAGAACGTCCTGCTCTCCGTCGACGCGGCGGCCTATCGGAGGATGGCGCAGGCCGGAATCGGGTGGACGAGCGCAGGTGTACAGGAGGCGCTACGTCGGTTGGGGCGGTTATGGGGCACTCCCAGGGCGTTGGCCGGTGGAGTGGATGCCGCATTGGCCACCCAGCACGACGACGCGGTGTTGGATGTCTTCGCCAGGAATGCTGCCTTGATGGTCGCGGGATCGGATTTCGTCTATTCGTTGATCGACGAGCACGGCCCGATGAATGCCGGTGGTCGCTGGGATTGGGATTTCTTTCCGTTCCCGAGCGCCGAGTCCGGCGAGGCACCCCCGCTGGTGGTCGGCGGCGATGTCGCGGTGGTGACCGCGCAGGCTCCCCCGAGCGCGCTTGCGCTGGTCGAATGGCTTGCGGGCGGCGCGGCGGCCCGGATCTGGGCGGGCGAAGGCGGATTCCTGTCGCTGCAGCAGGACCTTCCCGATGCGGGCTATCGACATCCGATTCTGGCCGGATTGGCGAAGGAGATCCGGGAGGTCGACGGGGATCTGAATTTCGATCTGTCCGATCACATCGGTGCGCTGGGGGGCCGACTCGGCAGTGAACTCCAGCGATTCCTGCGGGATGTACAGGGTGCGCAGCAGGATCGGATCGCTCGGCTCGCATCAGCCATGGGGGAGCGTATGAGTCGGCCGATGCACGGCGCCGGGGCGCCGGTGGGAAGACCGTGAGCGAGCGGGCCGATCCCGATACGGCCGCCGAGGAACCCATCGAGCCGATCGAATTCGAATTGGCGAGTCGGGACATCACTGCGGGAGTCACCCACCATTCGGCGGGCCGTCCGCAGCGCGCGCATTTTCTACATCCTGCCGGCCTGCGATTGGCGGCGAATCTGTTCGCCGGGGTCCTCGCCGTACTCCTGGTGGCGTCGATTCTGGTGACCATCTGGCGCAGTCTGCGCATCCCCGGACCCGATGGGGGCTTCGGTCTGGAGCATTACCTCGGTGTCCTGACGGATCCGACGATGCGCGATGCCCTGGCGCGTAGCGGACTCTGGGCCGTCGTCGCCATCGGAGTCAGCCTGTTGGGCCTGTCCATCGCGGCTCTGAGCCGATTGGCCGGCACGCGATCGCGGTTGCTCACCCTGTCGCTACTGATCCCGTTGGCCGCCTCGATGTTGGTCACCGGAGCGGCCTTCCGACTGCTCATCGACCCGGATCCCGAGCGCGGCACGCTCAGCGCGCTGGCGACGAGCGTGTACGAGATGTTCGCCGAGCCGGCTCCGGCGCCGGGCGCTCGGCCCGACGAGACCCTGCCCGATCCGGCCCGTCTACATGATCAGGGCGACCTGGCCACGACCTTCGGTCATCGCGCCGGTTGCCATGTCGATCTCCGAGTGGTCACCCTCCGCGAAGCCGACGCATCGGTGTCCGGTGCAGCTGCGGAGACCGGGGGCCGGCCGTCGAGTGTGCCGCCCGCAGCGAACCGGCCTGCCGGGGAGCTCTCGCCGATCTCATGCCCCGAGCCGGACCAACCGCGTTCCGAGTTCATCACGGGTTCCCTGGTCGATCAATGGGGTCCGCTGCCCGGGGTGCCGATCCTGGCCGACGCCTCCGGGGCCGAGCCGGTGAGCACGGTGACCGATGAGCGAGGCGGATTCACCCTGCGGCTGCGTCCGTCGGCGGACGCCGAGGCCGAATTCATCGACTACCGGCTGATCATCCCGGAGCACGCGATCACGCCGTCTTGGTCGGGCCCGCAGCCGTATCGGGCGGAGGTCGTGTGGCTCCCGCTGGTGGCGGCCTTCACCTGGGCGTGGCTGGGGTTCGCCGTCTCGCTGTTTCGGGCCAGGCTCGATGCGATCCCACCGGATCTGGTGCGAATCGCGAAGGCAGAGGGCCTCACCCCGATCAGGCGGGTGACCCGGCTGATCCTGCCGTTGCTCCGGCCGGTGGTCTTCGTGGTGATGTTGACCTTGATCGTGGCCGCGGTGCGGCTCTTCGATCTGGTGTTGGTCCTGGTGCCCGGCCCGTTGCAGGCCGAGGTCGACGTCGGTGCCGTGCTGTGGTGGCGTTCCGCGGAGGCGACCCAGGGCGAACGCGCTGCGATGGCGACCTTGTTGTTCGTCATGGTGGCCGTGGTCGCGCTCGGGGCGGTCTGGGGTGTGCGGCGCAGCCGGGGAGTGACCAGCGTGCTGCTGCCGCTGGTACCTCGCGGCCGAGTCGACGGTCGGATCGGAAGCCCACCGCGCAGGAGCGCTCTGCTGCGCGGCTCCGTCGCGGTGGCCCTCGGCCTGATCGCCGTGGTGTGGTTATTGCCGATCGTGGTGCTGGTCGGCACCGCGCTGCGAAGCCCCGCCGATGCCGCCTTGCACGGCTGGTGGAGTCCGGGCACGGCGGGTCTCGGTCTGGAATCGGTGCGGGAGATGCTCGACAGCGGCCTGCTCGGCGCGCTCGGTGCCAGCCTGTTCATGGCGGGCACCACGGCACTGTTGGTGGCGGTCATCGCAGGATCGGTCGCCCACTCGTTGGCATGGGGCGCGGCCGGTCCGCGCCGGGCCACCGCGATCGTGGTCGCTCTCGCCCTGCTGGCGGTCGCTCCCGTGCAGCTCTATGCCGCACCGATGGCCGAGTGGTTCGGGTCGAGCAATCTCACTGGGACGAACCTGAATCTCGCGCTGATTCTTGCCCACACGGCGGCGGGCCTGCCCTTCGCGATCCTGTTGATGCGCGGGGCGTTTTTGACCGCGCCGAGCGGTTCCGAGCGAATGTTGACGGGCGAGGTCGATCGGCGGACGGAAGCCTTCGGTCTCATCCGGCGGCACTGGGACGCGGTGGTCGCCGTCGCGGTCCTGGAGTTCGTCCTGGTCTGGAACGACCTGGTGATGGGACTGCTGCTCGGCGGGACGCTCGCTTCGCCGCTCACGGTGCTGCTGTGGGGCGAGAGCCGTTGGTTCCACACCTCGGCGGGTCCGCTGGCCGCCGGGGCGGTGTTGTCGTTGATGGTCCCGCTGCTCGTGTTGATCGTCGGGTGGCGGACGGCCGTTCGAGGACTGGCGGGGGTGCGCCGAGATGCCGCGTGACGACCTTCCCGATGTCAATCGAGAGACGGCGGCCGACGAGGCGGCGTCCGATGCCGTGTCGAGTCCCTCGGGCTCGGAGCAGAAGGCCACGTCGAGCGGCCGTCCGTGGCGTGGCTGGCACTCCGAGGTCGCCCGTGACTGGGCGGTCAAGGTGCTGTCCTGGCTTCCGTTGGTGCTGCTCTCGGCGGCGATAGCCGAGGTCGTGCTGGCCCGTCCGGGCAGCCGGATCTCCTTGACGATCATCCTGGCCGCCGGGATCTGCGTGGCGGCATTGGCCTGGATCGGGCTGCGAACACTGCGGTCCTGGCAGCGCAGGCGGCCTCCCGACGTCGACTCGCCCGACGAACCGGCCGCCGAGCGGACCCGCCTCGGGCGCGGCGGACGAGACCGCCGTTATCCGCTGCGCTACTACGCCCGTCGCGCGGAATTCTTCGCCGAGGACCTCTTCGTCGCCCATCGACGGGCCAGGGCCGAACGCTGGTTCGCCGCCGAGGAATCGCGGCTCTTGGACCTGCTTCGAATCGAGGATCGACGGCCCGGTGCCGCCCGCAGGCTGCGCGCCGTCGCGCACGCCTTGGAGGTCTGGTTCCTCCGGCAGCGGCGGGGCGCCGACCTACACGCGCTCGCCGATGCGATCGCGGCGGCGAGCGAGCGTGGCGTGGCGCGGCGACGGTGGCGGCGAGCCTGGCCGGAGCACCTGCCTCGCCGACACGACTCCGAGGTGCAGAACCTGGCCCGCATCACCCGTGCCACGGCCCTCCAGCTCGAGGACCTGCCACAACAGGCCGAGAAGGAACTCGGCGAGATCACCATGACGTACTCGGGTTCGCTGTCGGGGCGGGAGAACAACGCCTGGGCGGTGCTTCGGCTACGTGAGGTGGAACACGGCAGGCTGGCGGGCACCCTGCCTGCCCACTCCCAGGACAACGCGCTCGAGGAGGCCGAGAGCTGCCTGCGGGATGCGGCCGACCGGCTGCCCTTCTCCGATCTGAAGGGCTGGATCGGGATCCGGATCAATCTCGGCGCGTTGCGGCTACGCCGTGGTGAGCCTCGGCATGCGTTGCAGCACCTTCACGAGGCGGAATGGCTGGCCGGACAGGTCGATGACCAGACGGCCAGGGCCCATGCGGTGGAGCTGCGCGGTGTGGCGGAATGGGAACTGGGTGATCGGGTCAGAGCTGCGAGGCTGTGGCGGGAGGCCACCGATCTCTTCGTCGAGCTCGGTGATGCGGCGGGTCTGGCGCGATGTCTGCTGCACAGCGGCTCGGCCTTGCTCGCTCAGCCGGACCTCGGCGCGCAGCTGACCGACGAGCCCGGCGAATGGACGGTGCGGCGAGCGGCGAGCCTGGCGCTCGAACGCCTCGACCGCAGCCTGCGCCTGCGGGTCGATGATTCCGAGGAATCGCCCGGTCTGATTCTGGTTCGTAGGTATCGTGACCAGGCAGAACGTATGCTCGGTCTCGGCCAGGCACGGCGGTCTGCTGCGGGTGAGGGGACCCCGGTTTGACCCTGTGACAACCGGACACGTAACCTGGGCTCCGGTTCGCCGTCCGGGCGAACCCAGCCGTGCGAATTCACACAGAATCCGCTTTTCTCGATCTGTGTTCGCACGCCGTCCATCATCGTCGAGTAGCAGGAGACTTCCGTCCTGATGTACGCGATCGTCAAGACCGGCGGCAAACAGTACAAGGTGGCTGTCGGCGACGTCGTCGAGGTCGAGAAGCTTGAGGGCGAGCCGGGCACCGAGGTCAACTTCCCGGCGCTGCTCGTCGTCGATGGCAACGACATCACGCACGACGCGTCCGCCCTGGAGAAGTTCGCGGTGACCGGCAAGGTCGTCGAGCAGTCCAAGGGCCCCAAGATTCGCATCCACAAGTTCAAGAACAAGACCGGGTACCACAAGCGCCAGGGTCACCGGCAGAAGCTGACCCGCGTCGAGGTCACCGGCATCTCCGACAAGTGAGGACCTGAGCAGCCATGGCACACAAGAAGGGCGCATCGAGCTCCCGGAACGGCCGCGATTCCAACGCCCAGCGGCTCGGTGTGAAGCGCTTCGGCGGTCAGGTCGTCAGCGCAGGTGAGATCCTGGTCCGCCAGCGCGGCACCAAGTTCCACCCCGGCGTCAACGTCGGCCGAGGCAAGGACGACACGCTGTTCGCGCTCTCCGCTGGAGCGGTCGAGTTCGGTAGCAAGCGTGGTCGCAAGACCGTCAACATCGTTCTGGCGCAGGGCTGAGTCCCGCCGAAGACGATAGCTCGACCCTGGCGAGGGGCGGCCCGGATAGATCCGGACCGCCCCTCGCCTTGTGTCGGTTCCGAGCCGGTGACCACCGGAGCCGGACAGTGAGAGAGGAAGTACCGCCGTGTCGCGTTTCGTCGACCGAGTGGCGATTCATGTGGCCGCAGGCAACGGCGGAAACGGCTGTGCCTCCGTACACCGGGAGAAGTTCAAGCCGCTGGGCGGCCCGGACGGCGGCAACGGTGGCCGAGGCGGCGACGTCATCCTCGTCGTGGACTCCAACGTGCACACGCTGTTGGACTTCCACTACCACCCGAACGCCAGCGCCACCAACGGCAAGCAGGGCCAGGGCAACAACCGGGATGGCGCCACCGGCGTCGACCTGGAGCTGAAGGTTCCCGACGGCACGGTGGTCACCGATCCCGACGGCAATATCCTCGCCGATCTCACGGGGCACGGCACCAGGCTCGTCGCCGCGCAGGGCGGTCGTGGCGGCCTGGGCAATGCCTCCTTGGCATCCAAGGCGCGCAAGGCGCCCGGCTTCGCGTTGCTCGGTGAGCCCGGCGAGGAGGCCGAGCTCGTTCTGGAGCTGAAGTCGGTCGCCGATGTCGGCCTACTGGGCTTCCCCTCGGCGGGCAAGTCCTCGCTGATCGCGGTGCTCTCCGCCGCGCGGCCCAAGATCGCCGACTATCCGTTCACCACGCTGGTACCCAATCTGGGTGTCATCACCGCTGGTGAGACGGTCTTCACCATGGCCGACGTGCCGGGTCTGATTCCTGGCGCGAGCGAGGGCAAGGGCCTGGGGCTCGACTTCCTGCGGCACATCGAGCGCTGCGCGCTGTTGGTCCACGTCCTGGATTGCGCCACGGAGGAACCCGGCCGCGATCCGGTCTCCGACCTGGAGGCGTTGGAGGAGGAGCTCGCCCGCTACACGCCGTCTTTGGGTGGCGATCTCGCAGGCAGACCCAGGATCGTGGTGCTGAACAAGATCGACATCCTGGAGGCCAGGGAACTGGCCGACATGGTTCGCCCCGACCTGGAGGAACGTGGCCTGGAGGTCTTCCCGATCTCCACCGCGACCAGGGAAGGATTGCGGGAGCTGAACTTCGCGCTGGGACGCGTGGTGAGCGAGTACCGCGCTGCCCAGCCCGCACAGGAGCCCACCAGACTGGTGCTGCGTCCGAAGGCGGTCGACGACAGCGGCTTCTCGGTCGCACCGAACCCGGCTGAGCCCGGTGCCTTCATCGTCAGCGGCGAGCGGCCCGAACGATGGGTGCGCCAGACCGACTTCAACAACGACGAGGCAGTCGGCTACCTCTCCGACCGGCTCGCCCGACTGGGTGTCGAGGACAAGCTGGCCGCGCTGGGCGCCGAGCCCGGCGCCTCGGTGACCCTCGGCGGTCTGACCTTCGACTGGGAGCCGTCAACCCCTGCGGGCGTGGCGGTGTCGATGACCGGCCGAGGAACCGACCGAAGGCTGGAGCGCAACGACCGCGTGCCTGCGAAGGACCGTAAAGCGGCCTCGCGCATCCGACGAGGTCTCGACGTGGAGGACACAGCGGGATGACGGTGAACGAGCCTGCCACTGCACGGTCCGAGACGCGTCAGCGAGTCGGTACGGCACGCAGGCTCGTCGTCAAAGTCGGTTCCTCCTCGCTGACCACCGCCCACGGCGGCCTGGACCGTGCTCGGCTGGATGCCCTGGTCGACGTGGTGGCCGACCGTTGCGCGCGTGGTGGTCAACTCGTCTTGGTCTCCTCCGGTGCCATCGCGGCGGGGCTCGCCCCCTTGGCCTTGGCTCGTCGGCCGAAGGATCTGGCGACCCAGCAGGCGGCGGCAGGCGTGGGACAGCTCGCGCTGGCACACGCCTACGCGACCTCCTTCGGACGCCATCAGCGGGTCGTCGGCCAGGTGCTGCTCACCGCCGACGACGTCATCCGTCGGGCGCACTACCGCAATGCCCAGCGAACCTTCGAACGGCTGCTCGCCCTGCGGGCGGTGCCGGTGGTGAACGAGAACGACACGGTGGCCACCGACGAGATCCGATTCGGTGACAACGATCGCCTGGCCGCGTTGGTCGCGCACCTGGTCGGCGCCGATGCGTTGGTCCTGCTCTCCGATGTCGACGCCCTGTACGACGGCGACCCGCGACACGGCGGTGCCACCCGGATCACCGAGGTCCGGGGACCCGAGGACCTCGTGCAGGTACAGGCGGGCGACGGTCGGGTAGATGGGCTCGGTACCGGCGGAATGGCCTCGAAACTGGCCGCCGCCAAGCTGGCGTCCTCAGCGGGTATCCCGGTGTTGTTGGCCGGTGCCGATGATGCCGCGCGTGCGCTCGATCAGGCCGATGTCGGTACGGCTTTCGCCGTCACCGGGGCTCGATTGTCGGCCCGGCGGTTCTGGCTCGGATATGCGGCGGGCGCCAAGGGTCGGGTTCGATTGGACGATGGCGCGGTGCAGGCGGTGACACAGCGACGTCGTTCGTTGCTGGCAGCCGGAATCCTTGACACGACCAGCGATTTCCACGCGGGTGACGTCGTTGAGTTGGTAGACCGGAGCGATCGGGTGGTGGCCCGAGGGGTGGTCGGCTACGACGCCTCCGAGCTGCCGGAGCTGATCGGACGATCCACCCATGAGCTGCCCGCCGAGTTCCGCCGGGAGATCGTGCACGCGGACGACCTCGTGGTGTTGCAGTGATCGGGCCTGCGCGCTGATTCGTGATCCTCCGGCGACGGACAGACCCGTCGGGGAGCAGCATCCCGCGCGGAACGGGAAGCGCGGCTACCGCAACAATGCGATGTGGTATCGACGCTGGCGAGCTCTGCCATCTCTCTGGCGAGAGCAGACGCGCGTCTCGATGTTTTCCAGCGGTGAGGAGACCCGGTGAAAACGTGTGAGAGCTGCGGGAGCGCTACGGGGGGCGCGAGTGCCTGCTCCCATTGCGTGGCGGCACGACCTCACTTCGTTCCGGCTGCCGCCGGGGCGTCTGCCGCAACGGAATCGGGAACCCCTGCGGGTGTCGGAGCGAATATCGGCGCGCCGGCTGGAAATCTCGGACAGCCGCCTGTTAGACCGCCCGTCGCCGCAGCCACGCAACCGGGACGGATCTCTGTCTCGGACTACCTGCGTGACGGCGTGGCGCTGCTTCTCGTCGTGTTGTCGCTCGCATCGCCCTGGGACGGGTCCGGGTTCGGTGCCGATCGGGTTCCCGTGGTACTGACGGCGGTGTTGGTGCTGCTCGCGGTCTCGGCGCCCTACATCGTCCGCTCCGGTGCGCTATCTCGGCCACCGGATCCCTTTCGCGCATGGCTGATCCGGCTGCTGTTGGTGCTCCCGTATCTCACGGTGGTGATCACCACTCTGGTGCTGGACATCGTCGGGGGCCGAGCGGCCGATCACGGCGTGGCGCTCGACAGCGGCGGATTGGACGCGGCTGCCGCAGGTATCGAGGGTGGGTTCGGTTCCGGCCTCGGTATCGGCCTGGCTGGTGCGGTCCTCGCGTTGTCGCCGAGGGCGTGGGAGCTGTTCTGGGTGCGCCGAGGCCTGGATGAGGCCTGCCGGATCTCCTCGGTGACGGTCGCCGCGCTGACAGTGCTGTGCTTGTTGCTGAGCACCGTGCTCGGGATGATCGACCGGGCTGGCGAATTCGCACCGGTCACCCTGCTGGGAATGGCTTCGCTGGTCCTGTCGATGGTCGTGTTCACGGTGCCGCCGTTCGTCGGCATCGTGTTGGGCGACCCCGGCTGGCGGCGGGTGGTCATCTGGCTGGGTGCGGTCCTGCTCATCACGATGGTGTTCACGCCCGCTGTGGAGTCGATCTACCGGCCCTTGAGCGGCCTGGTCTTCTGGCCTGCGGCAGCCGTGTTCGTGGCCGCACCCGGAGTGCTGCGCACGATGAACCGGCTGCCGGATCACCTCGGCTGGCTGAGCACGGCGGGTCGGGCGCTGGAACTCATCGCCGCAACGGGAGTGGCGGGCTTCATCCACCTGCTGATCACGCTCTTCGATGCGACCGAGGATCGCGGTGTCCGGGTGATGATGTTGATCTTCTCGGCAGCCCTGGTCGTCGGCTCGCTCACCGCTCGGGCCGTGCTTCGGCGTGACCCCGGGCGTGGTCGGCCGATTGCGGTGACCACCGCCTCGGTGTTCCTGATGTTCGGTGTGGTGGGCATCGTCGTCCGGGCGATGGTCGCCGAGAGCGGCGTGCCGGGGATCGTCGTCGCCGACCCGCTGTTGATCAGCTCGACGTTCGGGCTACCCGCACTGGTGGTTATCGCGCTCACCGTTCCGTCGTCGGTTCGCGGTGCTCTCGCCCGCCCCCACACCTACCCGGGGCCGACGCCATCCGGCGACCCGGGCGCGCCGCAGACGGGTCCGATCCGGATCGTGGCGGACTCGGTGCCCGAGCCCGCCTCCGATCAGGAACCCGGCTTCGGGCCCGGAACTCCTGATCCGGCGGTCGCGGACCCACTCCGACAGCGGATCTCGTTCGCGGCGGCCACCGGGGCAGAACAGCCGACTCCGAGTCCCGAGACCGCTATCAACCCGGGCGATTCCGGCGTCTCGACTGCTGCGTCGAATGCGGCTGCCGAGTCGGAACCGGCTGCCGAGTCGGAACCGGCCGTCGAGACCCAGCAGGCGCCTGCCGGTACCGACGACTCGGTCTCGGACGGACGGGCCGCCTCGGACGGGAGGCAGAAGCAGGCGGGGGTCAGTTCGTGACCGCCAAGGCGAAGGGCAGGACGGCGGGCACTCCTGCTTGCCGAAGTGCCTTCGCCACGATGGTCATCGTCCAACCGCTGTCGACGTGGTCGTCGATCAGCAGGACCGGGCCCTCGACACCGGCCAGTCGACCGGCGAGCGGTTCCCGGATCTCGAAGGCGTTCCACAGCGCCGCAACCCGCTGGGCGCTGTTCGCGCGGTGCGGTGCATCGCCGAGCACGGCGACCTCACCGAGCACCGGGAGCCTGCCCAGCGCACCGATGCGCTCCGCGAGGCTGCGGATCAATCTCGTCCGCCTGCGGGAGCCGACGGCGACGATTCCCACCGGTCGTTGCCGCCAATCCCACGCGGCGAGGACCGTCACGCAGGCGGTCACGATGTCCTCGGGCGCCGCTTGATCCGACGCATCGGAGGCCAACAGCTCACGCAGTCGGTTTCCCCACCCGATATCGGTGAGTCGCCCGAGCGCCCGACCCGGTTCCGCTGCATGACCGGCATCGATCCGACCCGTGGCCTCGATACCCATGGTGGCCAGTCCGGTGGGCCACTGCTTACGGGTGCCCACCTCGACACCCGGCCTGCGCAGCCGCTCGCCCGCCGCTTCCTGCTCGGCTGTCGACACCTCGTTGGACCAGTTCGTTCCGGTGCAGTTGTCACAGCGTCCGCAGGGCGCCGACTGCGGGTCGTCGAGTTGGGTGCGCAGGAACTCCATCCGACATCCGGAGGTGTCCAGGTAGGTGAGCATGGCCTGTTGTTCCGACTGCCTGGCCTGCTCGATCCGTTGATACCGCGCGGCATCGTAGGACCAGGCCTCCCCGGTGCCCTCCCAGCCTCCGCGCACCCGACGTACCGCCCCGTCGACGTCGAGCACCTTGAGCACGACCTCGAGTCGATTGCGGGACAGCTCGACTCGAGGCTCCAACGCCGAGGTGGACAACGGTCGGTCCGCGCCGTTCAACGCCGCGAGCACCTGGGTGACCACCGGCTCCGGGGGGAAGGCCAACGAGGCGAAGTAGCGCCAGATGTCGGCGTCCTCCCTGCCGGGCAGCAGCAGGACGTCGGCCCGCTCGACACCACGTCCCGCTCGGCCGATCTGCTGGTAGTAGGAGATCGGCGAGGACGGAGCTCCCAGGTGGAGGACGAATCCGAGGTCGGACTTGTCGAAGCCCATCCCCAACGCCGAGGTCGCGATCACGGCCTTGACCCGGTTCGCCAGTAGATCGGCCTCGATCTGCTCCCGCTCGGCTGCCTCGGTGCGACCGGTATAGGCGACCACCTCGTGGCCTCGGTCGCGCAGATAGCCCGCGACCTCCTCCGCGGTGGCGACGGTCAAGGTGTAGACGATCCCCGATCCGGTGAGATTCGGGAGATTCTCGGCGAGCCAGCCGAGCCGAGCCTGGGCCGTCGGCAGCCGGAGGACACCTAGATGGAGGCTCTCCCGGTCCAACGGTCCACGCAGCACCAGGGTCTGCGCTTCCGGTTGACCAAGGCCGAGTTGTTCGGTGACGTCGTGCACCACGCGATCGTTGGCGGTGGCCGTGGTCGCCAGCACCGGGACACCGGGGGGCAGCTCGGTGAGCAGGGTCCGGAGCCTGCGGTAATCGGGACGGAAATCGTGCCCCCAGTCGGAGACGCAGTGTGCCTCGTCCACCACGAGCAGACCGGCGCTCTCGGTCAGCGCGGGAAGGACGGTGTCGCGGAAATCCGGGTTGTTCAGCCGCTCCGGGCTGACCAGCAGAACGTCGACCTCGCCGGAGGCCACGGCGTCCTGGACCTGCTCCCATTCGGTGGCGTTCGCCGAGTTGATCGTGGCCGCGTGCACGCCTGCGGCTGCTGCGGCCTCTACCTGGTTGCGCATCAGGGCCAACAGCGGCGAGACGATGATCGTCGGGCCCTCGCCCAGCTCGCGCAACAACGCGGTCGCGACGAAATAGACGGCGGACTTGCCCCAGCCCGTTCGTTGCACCACGAGCGCCCGCCTGCGGTCGATCACCAACGCACTGATGGCCGCCCATTGGTCCGCACGTAGTCGTGCCTGCGGGCCTGCCAGCGCGCGCAGTCGCTCCTCGGCCAGTTCTCGCAACCCCTGCTCGTCCACATGCTCAGGCATACCTCAGGCCGCACGGGGACATCGCACCGGGTGGGAACTCAGTCGATGCCGGTGGCGGAAAGCCTCTACGCTGGGCAGATGACCAGCACGACGATGGATGAGGCCGTGGAGAACCCCGACACCGAAGGCAGGCACACCCCGGGTGCCGCCGTCGATTCTCCCGCCGACCCGTTGGCAGGCGAGGCACTGCGGATCGAGGTGCTCGATGCCGCGCGACGGGCTCGTTCGGCCGCTGCGGACACCGCGTTGTTGACGCGGGGCGAGAAGGACTCCGCTCTTGTCGCCATGGCCGAGGCACTGCTCGAACGCACCCCGGAGATCGTCGAGGCCAACGAGGCCGATCGGGCGATCGCGCACAAGGCCGATATGGCCGCGAATCTGGTCGACCGCCTGACCCTGACTCCGGAGCGCATCGCTGCGGTGGCCGAGGGGTTGCGGGCCATCGCCGAGCTGCCTGATCCGATCGGCGAGGTGGTGCGGGGCGGCGCCTTGGCCAACGGGCTGGAACTGCGGCAACTGCGGGTGCCGCTCGGTGTGCTCGGCATGGTCTACGAAGGCAGGCCCAACGTGACGGTGGACGCCGCCGGGCTCTCGCTGAAGTCCGGCAATGCGGTGTTGCTGCGTGGGTCGTCCTCCGCCGAGCGGTCCAACACCGCGCTCGTCGGGATTCTGCGTGATGTCCTGGCGGCTCGGGAGCTGCCGGTCGACGCGGTGCAGCTGCTGCCCTGCCACGATCGAGCCTCGGTTCGGCACCTGATCACCGCGCGCGGTCTGGTGGACCTGGTCATCCCCCGTGGCGGCGCCGGTCTCATCAACGCCGTCGTCGAGCAGGCCACCGTTCCCACCGTGGAGACCGGGGTGGGCAACTGCCATGTGTACGTGGACGAGTCCGCCGACCTCGATCGGGCAGTTCGCATCGTGCTCAACTCCAAGACCCGCCGCCCCAGCGTGTGCAACGCCGCCGAGACCCTGCTGGTGCATCGCTCCGTCGCGGAGACCTTCCTGCCGAGGATGGGCTCGGAGCTGCGGGCCGCCGAGGTGCTGCTCCATGCCGACGCCACCGCCGCAGCGCTGCTGCCGGAGTCGGTGCCTGCCACCGAGGCGGACTGGGACACCGAGTACCTGTCGATGGACCTTGCGGTGAAGGTGGTCGACTCCCTCGAGGACGCCATCGATCACATCGGGCGACACGGTTCGGGGCACACCGAGGCCGTGCTCACCACCGACCTGCGGGTCGCGAAGCGGTTCGTCGCCCGGGTCGATGCTGCGGCGGTCGTGGTCAACGCCTCGACCGGCTTCACCGATGGCGCCGAACTGGGCATGGGCGCCGAGATCGGTATCTCGACGCAGAAGTTGCACGCCAGGGGACCGATGGGCCTGCCGGAACTGACCTCCACCAAGTGGGTCATCTGGGGCGAGGGACAGGTACGCCCGAGGTCGTGATCTTTTTCTCGATCGGTTTCCGGGCGGCGGCTCGCTACCCCGCCCGGCATACCGTCATGCGTGTGAGCGCACCGCTCACCACCCTCGTTGACTTTGGGTAGTCGTATTCTTACTCTCTGTGTGGATCTTCCATCTCGGAAGCCGCCGATGAGGAGACGACTGGATGGTCACAGCAGGCGAACCGAGGAGCTATCCCTTCGGGTCGGTCGACCGCTTAGAGCTTGATCCGACATATGCGGCCTTGCGCTCCACCGAGCCGGTGGTGAGAGTCCGGATGCCCTACGGAGAGGACGCCTGGCTCGCTACCAGCTACCAGGACGTTCGGACGGTGTTGTCCGATCCCAGGTTCAGCCGTGCCGCCTCCACCGGCCGGGACGAGCCGAGGATGAGTGAGGACGTGATCCAGGGCGGCCTGCTATCCCTGGACCCACCGGAACACACTCCGCGTAGGCGGATTGTGATGCGGTCCTTGAATACGCGCCGGATCGAGGAGCTGCGCCCGACGGCGCGGTCAGTAGCTGACTCGCTTATCGCTGAGATGGTGCACACCGGTCCGCCTGCCGACGTGGTCCACGACTTCGCCATCCCCTTGGCAGCCGAGGTGACCTTCGAACTTCTCGGGATGGCGACCGAGGACCGCAAACAGTTGTGCGAGTGGACCGACGCCACCTTGAGTGTGACCACGATGAGTCCAGCCGAGGTCGACGAGAGCATGGCGAGGTTGGCGGAATATCTCGCCGAACTGATCAACCGCCACCGGCGGACCCCGTCAGTCGGTCTACTCGGAGAGTTGGTGGACGCGGCCGACAACGGAGTCATCTCCGAGGATCAGATCGTCCCGACTTGGATCGGTGTACTCGCTTCGGGGAACGAGGCCGTCACAAGTCAACTCTCGAACTTCATCTACCTCCTCATCCAGTGGCCGGGCTTGGTCGATCGCCTGCGGACAGATCCTGGTCTGGCCCCCACCCTGGTAGAGGAACTGACACGTTTCGTGCCGCTCGGCGCAAGTGCAAGCTTCGCCCGTTATGCCTTGTCGGACGTACTGCTCGGTGACGTCCTCATCCGGGCGGGGGAGGCCGTGCTTCCTGCCATCGGATCGGCGAACCTGGATCCGGCCGCCTTCGAACGACCCGAGGATCTGGACCCGGATCGGATCGGTCGTCCGCATCTCGGTTTCGGGCATGGTCCACACCGCTGCCCTGGCGCCGCGCTGGCCGGGATGATGCTTCAGGTGGGATTGACCGCGTTGTTCGGGGCACTGCCACAGCTCCGATTCGCCGTCGAGGATGATGGTCTCGAATGGAAGAGTCCGGTGCTGGTCCGGGGTCTGGTCAGGCTTCCGGTCAGCTGGTGAGGGAGGACGACGTCATGAGTCGCTGGAAGATCGACGTCAACCAGGGGGCGTGCGTCGGATCGGGCATGTGCGCAGGCACCGCGCCCGAGCATTTCCGGCTCGACGGCGCTGCGGCCAGCGCGATCTCGGAGGAGATCGACGCGCACGATGGGGTGATCGACGCCGCGGACAGCTGCCCGGTCGAGGCCATCCTGGTGCGTGAGTTGGTCGGTGGGAAGGTCGTAGCACCGGTCGACTGACCTGGTCGGCCGCCGCCCATCCACCCGACCGGTAAGCTGCCCGTTCGTGTCCGAGACGACGGCGGTGAGTCCGATGGAGAGTTCTGCCCGTCGGCGGGTGGGTGTGATGGGCGGCACCTTCGACCCGATTCACCATGGCCACCTGGTGGTCGCGAGCGAGGTACAGGCACGCTTCGAACTGGACGAGGTCGTGTTCGTGCCCACCGGAAAGCCCTGGCAGAAGGACGGCCAGGTCATCACCGCCGCCGAGGACCGCTATCTGATGACGGTCATCGCGACGGCGTCCAACCCGAGGTTCTCGGTCAGCCGTGTCGACATCGACCGCGACGGGCCCACCTTCACCGTGGACACCCTGCGGGATCTGCGCACCCATTACACCGATACGGACTTCTTCTTCATCACCGGCGCCGACGCGTTGGGGCAGATCCTGTCCTGGCGTCGAGCCGACGAGCTGTTCGCGCTCGCGCACTTCGTCGGAGTGACCAGGCCCGGCTATCAACTCGCGGACCACCACCTGCCGGCAGGCTCGGTGACGCTGATCGAGGTGCCCGCGATGGCGATCTCGTCCACGGCGTGTCGCACGCGCGTGGCGGAGGGGATGCCCGTCTGGTACCTGGTTCCCGACGGCGTCGTCCAGTACATCTCCAAGCGGGACCTATACGTCGATTCCAGTCGCTGACCTGCTGTCTTGTCGCCATCGGGGGTCGGTGGGAATGAGTCCGATCGGTTCTGGAGTCGGTCCGTCGTGTGGTCCAGCACGGTGATCGCCGATGCGGTCTGGCGCAGGGCGTAGGCGAGGTGGAGCCACGGTATGCCATCGGCGAGAGCTCGGCGCCGGTCTGCGTTGTCCGATAGGTAGTGGCCTCATCGGCCTGTGCGGCGGGATCGACCTCGAACCGGCCGATGTCGCGGAGCCGGGTGGGCAGCACGCTCGACGTCCGGATGGGGGCGTTCCCGCCCGTCTCGGGCGCAGCAGCGCTGTGGATCGACGGTGTTGTCGAGCTGGCGTGACCCCTGTGGCACGAAGTAGTCCGGCAATCGATTACACCAGGTCAGCGACGAAACGAGTCGGCCAGGGTGGTCCTGGTTCCCGCTCGCATCACCGCACCGGGTGCGGGCTGTACCGGGGCCTGACGTCGGACCAGGATCGTTCCAACACCCGGCTACGTCACCTCACGTCTTTTTGCGTGTCGGCGATGTACCGGGCACCGGTACGCTCAGACACTCGAGCGGGCGAGCTTGCCCGCCACGGAGGGAGAACTGTGGTAGCGACCGACGAGGCGCGGAAGACGGCGCTCGTCGCCGCCCGTGCGGCGGCGGACAAGAAGGCCCACGAGATCGTGGTGCTGGACGTGTCCGATCAGCTTGTCATCACCGACTGTTTCGTGATCGCCTCGGCGCCCAACGAGCGTCAGGTCTCGGCCATCGTCGACGGCATCGAGGAGAAGCTGCGCGAGATCGGTGTGAAGCCGGTACGCCGTGAGGGCGCCCGTGAAGGCCGGTGGGTGCTGTTGGACTTCGTGGACGTCGTCGTCCACGTGCAACACGCCGAGGAACGTGCGTTCTACGGGCTCGAGCGGCTGTGGAAGGACTGTCCGAGGGTGCCGTTCGACGATGGAGCCCCCACGTCGACGTCTTCCGAGGACAGCGCCGAGGCGGCTTCGGCGACCGAGGACGATCAGGCGTGACGCTGTCCAGATTGGTGCTCTGGCGGCACGGCGAGACAGGGCACAACGCAGAGGGCCGGTTGCAGGGCCACCTCGATACCGAACTCACCGAGCGGGGGCGTGCGCAGGCTCGCCGTGCCGCGCCCGAGTTGGTTCGTTTCGAACCCGAGGTCGTGGTCACCTCGGATCTTCGTCGTGCTGCCGACACCGCGTCGGCCTTCCACCTGATCACCGGCGTCAAGACTCAGACCGACACCAGGTTGCGTGAGACGCACATGGGTGATTGGGAGGGTCTGACCTCGGTGGAGATCGAGGAGGCCTGGCCGGGGCTGCTGTCGAAGTGGCGCGACGATCCGACTCAGCCGACGCCGAACGGGGAGACACGGATCCAGGTCGCGGACCGCGCCGCAAGCGTCGTCGCAGACCTGGATAAGGAGTATTCGGGCACGGTGTTGCTGTGCGCCCACGGTGGTCTGATCACGACGCTCACCGGGCGGTTGCTCGGTCTGGATCTGCCCCATTGGCTGCAACTCGGTGGCATCGGGAACTGCCATTGGACGGTTCTGGAACGCCGTGCCGACGACATCGTGTGGCGGCTACGGCAGTACAACGCAGGCATCTCGGAGTGAACGCGGCGGATCGTAGAGGTGGGGAGCTGCTGGTCCTCGGCGATTCCCTCGCCTTCCACGGTCCGCAGGGCCCACATCCGGCCGACGAACCGAGGCTGTGGCCCAATGTCGCCGCCGCAGAGTTGGGCGGTACCGCTCAACTCGTCGCGGGGCTCGGTTGGACGGCACGGGACGCCTGGTGGGCATTGACCGGCGATCCGAGGGTGTGGGCCGCGTTGCCGCTGGTCCGCGCGGTGGTATTGGGTGTCGGAAGCATGGACACGCTGCCCTCGCCGCTGCCGACGGCATTGCGGGAAGGCATCCGGTACCTGCGTCCCGACGGCCTGCGTCGACGGGTCCGGGCGGGTTACCGGCGGCTCCAGCCGTCGCTGACCCGGGCCATGGGCGGTAAGCCGGTGGCGCTGCCGCCTCGGCTGACGGTCCGGTATCTCGATGAATGCAGACGGGCGATCCGAGCGCTACGTCCCGAGCTACCGATCATCGCGATGGTGCCCTCGGTCCACCGCGCCGACTCCTATGCCCGGATCCATACCGGGCATGCGCCTGCCGAAGCGGAGATCCGGGCCTGGGGCGGCCGAGTCGGCATCCCGTTGCTCGATCTGCCTTCGCTGGTCACCGACCACCTGGACTCCGGCCAGGGCAACCGTGACGGGCTGCACTGGGGCTGGACGGCACATCATGCCGTCGGGCTGGCCTTGGCCGAGCTGGTCATCGCGACCGGCGAACCCATCCGGACGGCGATACGGCCGACGCACCACGGCATCGAAGCGATGGCCTGGCGGCAGAACAGCAGGCGCCCGGGATGACCGTGGCCATCGTCACCGA
Organism: Actinoalloteichus hymeniacidonis; assembly: GCF_014203365.1. Taxonomy (NCBI): domain Bacteria; kingdom Bacillati; phylum Actinomycetota; class Actinomycetes; order Pseudonocardiales; family Pseudonocardiaceae; genus Actinoalloteichus; species Actinoalloteichus hymeniacidonis. The sequence continues at coordinate 4,559,847 of NZ_JACHIS010000001.1, read as the reverse complement.
TTCGACAGCCCACCTCCCCGAGGGATTCGCCGAGCGATATCGGGTGCGGGTGGTGCCGCTGCACGTCCTGGTGGACGGCCGGTCGCGGCGAGACTGCGTCGACGTCGGCCCGAAGGAACTCGCCGCCGACCTCCGGGCCCACCGCCTGGTCACCACCTCCCGCCCGACACCGAGCGAGTTCGCCGCGGTCTATCGAGAACTGCTGCGGGACGGCGCCGAGATGATCGTCTCGGTGCACCTGTCGGCAGACCTCTCCGGAACCTGGGATGCGGCGTGGTTCGCAGCCGAGGAACTGGGCTCGGACCGGATCAAGGTGATCGATTCTCGTTCCACCGGGATGGGCCTGGGCTATGCGGTCCTGTCGGCCGCGATCGCGGCGGGCTCCGGTGCCGATGGCCACGAGGCTGCCAGGATCGCCGAGGAGACAGCGCTGCGGACCAGGGCCTTCTTCTGTCTGGACACCCTGGAGTACCTGCGACGTGGTGGTCGTATCGGCACTGCGGCGGCGTTCCTTGGCACGGCGCTGGCGGTGCGTCCGCTGCTACACGTCGACGACGGCGGCATCGTCCCCCTGGAGAAGGTCCGCACCTCTGCGCGGGCGCTGACCAGGCTGGTCGACCATGTCGTCGAGACCGCCGGGTCCGGCGATGTCGGCGTGGCGGTGCACCACCTGGATGCGCCGGAGCGAGCGGTGGAACTGGCGTCGAGGATCGAGGAACGCGTTCCCGGCTGCCGGGCCTGTCTGATCTCGGAGTTGGGCGCGGTGATCGGCGCGCATACCGGGCCCGGCGTGCTGGGCGCGGTCGTGTTGCCGGGCGGCCCTGACCTGATCGGCTGAGCCACCCGAGTGGCTGGGCGTAACCCCACGACGTTACGCAACCGAGGGCGATCGGAAGGCCGCCGTCGCGTTCTGACCGGGGAGTTGTCCACACCGTCCGATCCATCCACATGTGGATCTTGAACTCGGGTGTTGCTCGTGATCGACGGCTTGAATGCACGGCATGGCCGTTTCCACGACACCACGCCGAGCTGTCTTCCCGGGCCCTCGGCGGCGACTCGACGTCATCGTCACCGGGGAGGACGGCGATGGCGTGCCGCCGGACGCCGGTGTGACGAGGGCCGTCGGGGATGGCTGGAGACGGCGGGACGGGACCGGTCGAGGTGCTCCACCCGTCGGCGGGCGACATCGCAGTCGCGTCGGTGACCCGACCTCCGTGAAGCTACCCACCGAAGGCAGGCTCAACCGCCTCGTCCGGCGCTGGGTGCCCGCTGGCATCGGCTCGGCCCGACTGGACCCCGGCCGATCGGGCGCGCTGGCGCTCGGGCTCGGCGCGGTGGGTATCGCCTTGGTCGTCACGGTGGGATTGCTCTGGCGGTCCGCGCCTGCTGCGGAACCACTACCGCTGGTGCCCGCCGCCGCCACTCCGCAGACCTCGTCGACCTCGGTGGCAGAGACGACGACGGCGCCCGCCGAACTGGTGGTCAGCGTCGTCGGGCGGGTCATGACACCCGGACTGGTCACGCTCAGCGCGCCAGCCAGAGTGGCGGACGCGGTGGCGGCTGCGGGCGGGGCACACCCGGATGCCGATCTCGACACGGTGAACCTGGCTCGTCCGCTGGCAGATGGTGAGCAGATCCACGTCGATGCGCCCGTGCCACCCGGAGCGCAGTCCGACGGCGGCGTGGTCGGCGGTGGCGAGGCCGCGGCCACCGCCGGTGGTGGTGCCGCGATCGACCTGAACGCGGCATCGGTCGCCCAGCTCGACTCGCTGCCCGGCGTGGGGCCGGTCACCGCGCAACGCATTCTCGATTGGCGGACCGAACACGGTCGGTTCGATTCCGTCGAGGACCTGCGCGAGGTGGACGGGATCGGCCCCACCAGGTACGAGCGATTGAAGGACCTGGTGACGGCATGATCGAGCAACCGGCTCGCCGTGACCTCCGACTGGTGCCCTCGGCGCTGGCGGTGTGGGGCACCACCCTGGTCGGGATGTACGGCGGCCACCACGCCGCGATCCTGGTCGGGATAGTGGCCTGCCTGCTGGTGATCGGCTGCGGCCTCCGGGCCTGGCATCGATTCCCGCTCGCTCGACGAATGATGGCGGGCGTGCTGGCCGTCGGGGCACTGACGATCACGGCCTCGATCGGTATCGCCCTTCGGGTCCAACACACCAGCGGCCATGAACTGCGGGCCGCAGCCGAGCGAGGCGCCGAGGCCCTCGTGCGGCTACGACTCACCGAGGATCCGGTCCGGTTGAGCAGCGCGGGCTATGCAGGCTCGCCGGACGACGGCAGGTTGTTGATCCGCACTCAGTTGACCGCGATGCGAGGGGACGACGGATGGACCCCGACCTGGGGAGGAACGATAGTCCTCGCCGATGACCCCGAATGGGCGACGCTGCTACCCGGTCAACAGGTGACCGTCGAGGGCTCGCTGCTCCCTGCCCGCTCCGGCGACCTCACGGTGGCGGTGCTCCGGGTGCGGGGACCACCCACGGCGGTCGGGCCGGTCTCGTGGTGGCAATCGGCTGCCGACGTGATCCGCGGTGGACTGCGGACCGCAGCCAGCGTGCTGCATCCCGATCCGGCAGGCCTGCTGCCCGCACTGGTGGTCGGCGACACCCGCGATCAATCGGCTCAGGTCGAGGAGGAGTTCCAAGCTGCGGGATTGACGCACTTGACCGCTGTGTCCGGCGCCAATCTGGCGATTCTGTGCGGGGCCGTCCTGTTGGGATGTCGGGCATTGAGCCTCGGGCCGATCCCGTCGACCTTGGCAGCGGGCGTGACGCTCGTGGGCTTCGTGATCCTGGCTCGTCCGGAACCCAGCGTGCTTCGGGCGGCTGCGATGGGCGCGGTCACCCTGCTGGCCTTGGTGCTCGGACGGCGTCGCTGTGCCCTGCCGGCGCTGGCGGGAACGGTGATCGTCCTGTTGATGGTGCGCCCGGAGTTGGCCACGCATCCGGGGTTCGCATTGTCGGTGGCGGCGACGGCGGGTCTGGTGATCCTGGCGCCGAGGTGGGCGGGTGCCCTGCGGGATCGAGGTGTCCCCGTTGTGCTCGCGGAGGCTCTGGCCGTCGCGATGGCCGCGCAGCTGGCCACCGCCCCGCTGGTCGCCGGGCTGTCCGGCGAGGTCAGTCTCATCTCGGTATTGGCGAACCTGCTGGCAGCACCGGCGGTGCCACCTGCCACGGTGCTGGGGGTGCTGGCGGCGCTGATCGCGCCGCTGCACCTGGGTACCGCCGAGCTGCTCGTGCGGTTGGCCGGGCCCGAGGTGTGGTGGTTGATCCTGGTCGGACGTCATGCCGCTGCTGTTCCCGGGGCGCGCCTGGACTGGCCGGGCGGGATGGGCGGCGGGGTGCTGCTCGCGGTGGTTCTCGTGGTGCTGATCCTCCTCGTGCGATCGCGGCGAACCCGGACCCTGGTGCTGGCACTGGTCTTGGTGCTGGTGCTCTTCCTGGTGCCGAGCCGGATCGTCGCACCGGGTTGGCCGCCACGGGATTGGACGGTGGTGGCCTGCGACGTCGAACAGGGCGATGCCATCGTGCTCGCCACCGGCGAGCCCGGCAGCGCGGTGGTCGTGGACACCGGACCGGACAACGGGGCCGTGCACGCATGCCTGCGTGATCTCGGCGTCCACACTCTCGCGCTGATCGTGCTGAGTCATCTCCATGCCGACCACATCGGCGGGCTGACCTCGGCGATGACCGGGCGGCGGGTGTCGGCGGTCGCGGTCGGCCCGCTTCGTGCACCCGCCTGGGCCGATACTCGGGTGCGCGAATCGGCGGCTGCGGCCCAGGTGCCGATCGTGGAGCTCCGGGCCGATCAACGCCTGGACTGGCCCGAGCTGACCATGGAGGTACTCGGACCGGTCGCCCCACCTACCCGGGTCGACGAGGAATCCGGCACGGAGATCAACGATGCCTCGTTGGTGATCCGCGCGACGACGCCGGTCGGTCGCGTACTGCTGACCGGGGACGTCGAATTGGCCGGTCAGGATGCCCTGCTCGGCTCGGGCGTCGACCTCGGTGCGGACGTGCTCAAGGTGCCGCATCACGGCTCGCGCTACACCTCACCACGTTTCCTCGCGGCGATCAGACCGAGAGTCGCCCTGATCAGCGTGGGTGCCGACAACCGCTACGGGCATCCCAATGCCACGGTGATCGACGAGCTGACGACGCTGGGCGCCGAGGTGGTGCGTACCGACCTCGGCGGCGACGTGGCGGTGGCCGAGGGAGCCGAGGCGCCGTTGGTGGCTCGTCGTACCCCGGAGGTGGCCCAGCCGTGAGCCGGGGCGGGACCGATTCACCGATCCCGCCGGCTCCTCGACCGCCCCGAAGTCCCAAGTCCGATTCGAGACGCCGGTTCGCTCAGTAGCCGAGCGCCTCGTGCACGGCCTGCGCCGACGGCGGCACGGTGGCCGTGGGTCCGACGTGATCCTGAATCGCGTCGAGGGTCTTGAGGCCGTCGCCGGTGATCAGCAGTACCGTCTCGGCCTCCGGGTCGATCTTTCCGGCCTCGACCAACTTCTTCGTCGTGGCCACGGTGACCCCGCCTGCGGTCTCGGTGAAGATGCCCTCGGTCCTGGCCAACAGGCGGATGCCCGCGACCACCTCCTCGTCACTGACGTCCTCGATGGCACCGCCGGTGCGTCGGACGGCGTCGAGCACGTAGGGGCCGTCGGCAGGTGCGCCGATCGCCAGTGAACGGGCGATGGTGTCCGGGCGAACGGGCTGGACCACGTCACTGCCCGCTCGGAACGCGGCGGACACCGGAGAGCAGCCGGTGGCCTGGGCACCGAAGATCCGGTAGGGCGTGGGCTCCACAAGACCCAGTTCGCCCAGTTCGCGGAAGCCTTTGTCGACCTTGGTGAGTTGCGCACCGGAGGCGATCGGGACGACGATCTGCTCCGGAAGTCGCCAGCCGAGCTGCTCGGCGACCTCGTAACCGAGCGTCTTCGAGCCCTCGGCGTAGTACGGCCGCACGTTGACGTTGACGAACGCCCAGTCCTCGTGCTCGGCCGCCAGCTCGGTGGCAAGCCGGTTGACGTCGTCGTAGTTGCCCTCCACCGCGATGAGGGCACCGTCGTAGGCCGCGGTGGTCAACACCTTGGCCCGCTCCAATGTCGACGGGATCAGCACCACGGAGCGCCAACCCGCACGAGCCGCCGCAGCGGCGACGGCGTTGGCGAGGTTGCCGGTGGAGGGACAGGCCAACACCTGGAATCCCAATTCCCGGGCTGCGGCCAAGGCCACAGCGACCACGCGGTCCTTGAAAGAGTGGGTGGGGTTACCGGTGTCGTCCTTGACCCACAGGTTCTTCAGCCCGAGTTCGGCGCCCAGTCGGTCGGCACGCACGAGCCGGGTCAGTCCGGGCTGGGTGTTGGCGTGCTCATCGACGTCGGCGGGTACGGGGAGCAGGTTGCGGTAGCGCCAGATGGAACGGGGGCCCGCCTCGATGTCCTCCCGGCGGATCCTGCCGAACTCGTAGGCCACTTCCAGCGGTCCGAAACATTCGGCACAGGCGAATTCGGCCGCGAGCGGAATGCGGTTGCCGCACTCCCTGCAGGACAATGCGATTGCCGGACCGAGATCCAACGTGGCATCCGTGGAATTGCGCAGGGTGGTCGTCATCGCGAGGCCTCTCCTCATCTTTCCCGCTGTCGCGGGCCGGAATTGGCACCGTGATCGTCGACAGCCCGCAGAGCGCGGTTGGCAGGCGACGCCGGTTGCCGGGGTTTCGTAGGGCCGGACCCTCTACCCCTCTGGATGAAGTCTTCAGTTGTGCGGCCAACCCTAGGGCATCGAAACAGTCCGAAACCACCCTGCGTCCGAAGCGTGGGACCGGATGCCCTCTTCCGACGGTGGCCTTCGCCGCATCCGCGCGGCAGGATCGGACCGCCGTCGGCCTCTCGGCGCCGAAGCCGGTCGGGCACCCGTGCCAGGATGGTCGGGTGAGCAAGCAAGCCGCCCCGGCCGCCCCGCTTCTGCTGGTCCTGGGGGAGGAGGAGCTACTCGTCGAGCGCGCCGTGCGAGCGGCGTCGGACGCGGCGAAGGCACTCGACCCGATGACCGAGACGGTCCGGATCAAAGCAGCCGAACTGACCGTGCCACGGTTCGCCGAGTTGGTGAGCCCCTCGTTGTTCGGCGAGGGGCGGGTGGTGGTGGTGGATACGGCCCAGGACGCCGGCGCGGAGCTCGCCGAGGCGCTCGTCGCCTATCGGCCGCAGCCCGATGACGGGATCGTCCTGGTCGTGGTCCATTCCGGCGGCGGTCGTGCCAAGCTGGCCAAACAGCTTCCGGCCGCGCTCAAGGGCAACGGCGCAGCCGTGGAGGAATGCGGAAAGATCACTCGGAGCAACGAGCGCGAGGCCTTCGTTCGCAACGAGGTGCGGCGGGTCGGTGGCCGGATCGACGCTCGGGCGGTATCGGCCCTGGTCGAGACGGTGGGCTCGGACCTGCGAGAACTCGCCGCCGCCGCAGTTCAACTGGTCGCCGACACCGACGGACCCATCGACGAGACGGTTGTCCGTCGGTACCACCGGGGCCGCGCGGAGGTCACCGGGTTCGCCGTCGCGGAGAAGGCCGTCACCGGCGATCGGACGGGCGCCCTCGAAGCACTTCGGTGGGCTCTGCAGACCGGGGTGCCCGCCGTGCTGATCGCGGACGCGTTGGCGGACGCCGTGCGCAGCATCGCCCTGGTGCGCGGCGCCCGTAATGGGGATCCCATGCAGATGGCTGGTGAACTGGGCATGCCGCCGTGGAAGATCAAGAAGGTGCGTACCCAGGTCCGAGGCTGGGAGGAAGCCGGGTTGGGCAGGGCGATGCACCTGGTGGCCGCGCTCAACGGCGAGGTGAAGGGCATGGCGGCCGATTCCTCGTACGCGCTGGAACGCGCGGTGTTCGGAATCATCGACGCCAGATCCGCCGCCCACTGAGAGACCTGCGTCTGCGGCGGTGCGGTCTCCTGTGTCACCGCGCTCCGACGCTCTGAAAAGCGAGAGACCGCCGAGGGAATGCCCCTCGGCGGTCTCGATCGACCTGTCCGTGCGCCACCGAGCTGCCGCTGTACGCGGCCGACGGCCTGCGTCACGGATAGCCAGGACGAAGTCCTGGCAGACAGCTCAGAGCTGGTTCACGCGCTTGGCGATCGCCGACTTCTTGTTGGCGGCCTGGTTCGCGTGGATGACGCCCTTGCTGGCAGCCTTGTCCAGCTTGCGGCCCGCCTCGCGGCTCAACGTGATGGCCTTGTCCTTGTCGCCGGCCTCGGCAGCCTCACGGAACTTGCGGATCGCGGTCTTGACCGAGGACTTCACCGCCTTGTTCCGAAGCCGGGCCTTCTCGTTGGTCCGGATCCGCTTGACCTGTGACTTGATGTTCGCCATGCGACAACCCCTCGGTCTCGATGTGTGTCAGTCGTGCCGCGTATCTCTCGTGGCGCTGCCGAGCGTTCACGCAGGCGAAGCCCGGATCGGGAACGACAGTCTTCCTCCATGGCGGAATGCCACACGGCACGACGGCGCAGTCTAACAGCCGGGAAACCGCGCGCCGTGGGGCGCCGGAAGCCGGTCGGGCTGTGACGATTCTCGCCATCGACGCAGGTCTGAGCCGCCACGCACTGATCGTAGGCTCGATGGGTGTCGAGTCCTCTGGAGTGGGCCGGGTTCGCCGACGTGTCCCTGGCAGCGCTTCTCTTCTTATGCGTCGCGGCCTTCGCCGCAGGTGCCGTCGACGCGATCGTCGGAGGCGGGGGACTGATACAGCTGCCCGCGCTGCTGCTGGTCATGCCGGGTGGCGACACCCTGCTGAGTCTGGCCACGAGCAAGGTGGCGGCGTTCGCAGGCACGGCCTCGGCGGTCCCGACCTACGCTCGACGGACGCGTATCGACTGGTGGACGGCGGTGCCTATGGCACTGATCGCCTTCGGGGGCGCGGTCGGCGGGGCGGCCTTCGCGAACCTGCTGCCCACCGACGTGCTCAACTGGGTCGTGTTGATCGCCCTGGTGGGCGTCGGAATCTATACCTGGCGCAAACCGGCACTCGGCTCGGTGGAGACCCCGCGCTTCGGCCGCCGAGCACAGATCGCGTTGGCCGCGCTGGGTGGCCTCACCATCGGCTTCTGGGACGGGCTGGCCGGCCCCGGCACCGGATCGTTCCTGGTCTTCCTATTGGTCGGGATGCTCGGCTACGCGTTCCTGCACGCTTCGGCGACGGCCAAGCTGGTCAACACCGCCACGAACCTCGGAGCGCTGTGCTACTTCATTCCCGCAGGCAAGGTGCTGTGGGGACTCGGTCTGACGATGGCGGCCTGCAACATCGCAGGCAGCGTCACGGGGGCGCTGATCGCCACCCGTCAGGGCTCGGGCTTCGTGCGACGGGTCTTCCTCTCCGTGGTGGCGGCGATGGCCTTGACCCTCGGCGCACGTCTGATCTTCGGAACCTGAATCGACGCCCACCAGCATTCTGAACGAATAGCGGGCATAGGTCCGGTATCGGTTCTCCCCTGGCGGTCGACAAGCGGTGTCCGGCGGCATCAGGATGACCGCGTGCAGCCTCGGACAGACACGTCCTATGCCCCGCGTCCGGTTCGTTTCCTCGGCATCGAGGAGGCGGGTGGTTGGCGGATCAAGTGTTATGGCATCGCGGAGGGCACCTGGTATCCGAGAGCCGAACTGGTCGACGCGGGTGTCTCGCGTGCGGTGGAGGTCCTGGGCGCGGTCGGAGCCGATCAGGGTGCCCACGGTGTCGCCTACCTCGTTGCCCACGACGCACGGAACGCGTGCGTGGTGTCGGTGGACTGGTGGATGCGGCGGCATGAACTGTGGCAACGCACCTTCCACGCGCCGGTCGAGCGGCCCGAGGAGTTCGTCGAGGTCCGTGACGCGCCCGCCGCGACGGTCTGGGAACTGGCGGTCACCGGTTACGAACGCGCAGCGTGGATGCGGCACGTGTTGACCAATCAAGCGGGCCCCGACTTCGGCGCGTACCTCGACGACGCCTTCGAGGGCCTGGTCTGACCGAGGTTCGAGTCCACCGATCGATCGGCCCCGACGCCGGGGGCTCCGAGCCTGCGGGCTGCCCGGAGTCCTCCCGGCGTGGTCACCGGATCGGTCAGCCTGCCGCTGCGCCGCGCCGTCGGGCGACGGCGTCGGCCAGCGTACGCAGCGTGGACTCGGTCGATTCCCAGCTCATGCAGGCGTCGGTGATGCTCTGGCCGTAGCGGAGTTCCTCGCCCGCCACGACGTTCTGCCTGCCCTCGACGAGGAAGCTCTCCAGCATCACGCCGACCAGTCCCTGTTCGCCCCCGGCCAATCGCTCGGCGAGTTCGCCCGCGACGACCGGTTGCCTTCGGTGGTCCTTGCCGCTGTTGCCGTGGCTGGCGTCGACGATCGCGCGGGCAGGCAGTCCGGCGGATCGCAGGAGGTCCATCGTCGTGGCGATCGTCGCCGCGTCGTAGTTGGGTCCCGCCGAGCTACCTCGGAGCACGACATGGCAGTCGGGGTTGCCGGTGGTGCGCAGGATCGCGGCCAAACCGCCGTCGGTGATGCCGGTGAAGACGTGGCTGGAGCCTGCCGCAGCGACGGCATCGACCGCGACCTGTACATCCCCGTCGGTGCCGTTCTTGATGCCGATGGGCATCGACAGGCCGCTGGAGAGTTGTCGGTGCACCTGGCTCTGTGCGGTCCGCGCGCCGATGGAGCCCCAGCTCACGGTGTCGGAGATGTACTGCGGTGTGATCGGGTCGAGGAATTCGCAGCCGACCGGCAGACCGAGATCGAGGATATCCAACAGCAGCTTCCGCGCCAACCGCAGGCCCTTGTTGACCTGGAAGCTGCCGTCGAGCTCGGGGTCGTTGATCAAGCCCTTCCACCCGAGCGTGGTGCGGGGCTTCTCGAAGTAGACGCGCATCACGATGCGCAGTTCCGTGCCTACCGATTGGGCGAGCTCGGCCAATCGGCGAGCGTAGGTCAGCGCGGCGTCCGGGTCGTGCACCGAACATGGTCCGACCACGACGAGTAGGCGATCGTCCCGACCGTCGAGGATGTCGGTGACCTCGTCCCGTCCGGTGGTGACGACCCGAGCGGCATCGTCGCTCAGCGGCAGTTCGTCACGGAGCAGGGCGGGGGAGACCAACGGCCTGATCTCGGCGATATGCCGATCTCGAACCGAGTCGGTGCTGGCGGGGATTGCGAGGGACACGATCGGCGCCTTTCCGCAGACCGAACCCCAACAGCATCAGAGCCGGCCTGCCATGAATGGGCAGTGCACGCGAGAACAGGGAGAAGACCCTGTTCGCCGGCTCTGGATGGGAGTTGTCTGGTCAGCGCGTGGTCTCGCCGCCCGGCCCACCCAGGGCCGGCTCGGTAAACCACCAATAGCGCTGCACGGCGGAGATGCTACCCGAGGTTTCGAGTAGCACCTCCGCCGAGGCACTGCGAGTCGGTCGACTTCGATCGCGTACTACGCCGATTCACTCGTCTATCGGTTTCTCGACGGGGTCGGTCTCGGGTGGCGGCTCGTCAGGTTGTTTCTTGGGTGGTCGACCGCGCCGGGCGGGCTTACCTGCGTTCTTGGGGAGTCGTCCAGCGGAGTCGAGGGCACGGCGGAGGAGGAATTCGATCTGCGAGTTCGCACTGCGCAGATCATCGTTGGCCCACCGCACCAGCGCGTCGTGCACCGCTGGGTCCAACCTGAGGAGGACGCTTTTTCGCTCCGCCACGGCGCTACTGGTAGAGGGATCCCGTGTTGACCACCGGTTGCGTGGACCGGTCGCCGCACAGAACCACTAGAAGGTTGCTGACCATGGTTGCCTTCCGTTCCTCGTCGAGCTCGACCACGCCGTGTTCGGCGATCTTGTCCAACGCCATCTCCACCATGCCGACGGCGCCTTCGACGATGCGAGTACGGGCGGCGACGACCGCGCCTGCCTGCTGCCGCTGCAGCATGGCCTGGGCGATCTCCGGTGCGTAGGCCAGGTGGGTCAATCGCGACTCGATGACCCTGACCCCGGCGGACTCCACCCGGAGCCCGATCTCGGCGGACAGCTGCTCGGTGATGTCCTCGGCATTCTCGCGCAAGGAGGTTCGGGTCGAGCTGTTGGAGTCGTAGGGGTAGCTGGTGGCGATGTGACGGACCGCGGTCTCCGTCTGGGTCTGGACGAACCGGACGAAGCTGTCGACCTCGAACATGGCCCGTGCCGAGTCCTCGACGTGCCAGACGACCACGGCCGCGATCTCGATGGGGCTGCCATCCGCGTCGTTGACCTTGAGGACGGTGGTCTCGTGGTTGCGGATCCTGGTCGAGACCTTGGTGCGTGAGGTGAAGGGGTTGACCCAGCGCAGTCCGTCCTCACGGACGGTGCCGGTGTAACGGCCGAGGAATTGCAGGACACGCGCCTCGCGGGGCTGCACCATGATCAGGCCGCTGAGGATGACGATCCCCAGGATCAGCACGACTGCGGCCACGCCGATGAGTGCGATGCCGCGGTCGATGCCCGCCAAGCCGAGGATCACTCCGCCGACGAGCAGGATGAACCCGAGCAGCAGCATGAGTGGTCCGGATGCCACGAACGCTTTCCGTTCGCGGACTACCGGTGCCGGCATGGGCACCTGCTCGATAGCCGGTGTCGAGGTGGTCATGGTTTCCTCCCGTTGTTCTCCGTTGCCGCCGACTATAGCAAACTGATATCAGATTTTTGATCGGCAGGGCGAGATCGATCCTGCTGAGTCCGGTAGGAGTCCTCGGGCCGTGCGAGGCTGAAGATCCTGACTTCGAGCGGAGAAGGGCGTGGCTATGGAGGTTTTGAGCGGTCGGATGCTGCTGCGACCGGCGGATCGCGACCGCAGTGTGGCGTTCTATCGGGACACTCTCGGACTGGCGGTCCACCGGGAGTTCGCCGTCGGAACCGTCTTCTTCCTGGGCTCCGGCTTTCTGGAGGTCTCCGGAGAGGGCGGTCGCGGTGCGAGCCCCGATCAATCCCTGTGGCTACAGGTTCGTGATCTGTCTGCGACGCTCGACGAGCTACGCGGGCGCAATCTACCCATCCTCCGGGAGGCCCGTCGCGAGCCATGGGGGCTCGACGAGGCGTGGATCGAGGATCCGGACGGGATGCGCATCGTCCTGGTCGAGATCCCGGCCGACCATCCGCTCCGCCGCGACATCCGGCCGTTGCCATAGTCGGTCCGGCAAGGGATGTCGACATCGCGTGATCCGGGTGGCTGCGCCGAGCTGCCCGGTCGGTCCTCCCGGCGTCCACGCGAAGATAACGAACAGGTAACTGCACCATTCGGAGCAACCCGGTCCGGCGCGCACTCCGTCCTATGAGCATGAGACGCCTTATGAACGCAGTAGGTGCGGGGGTCCTGCTCCTGGCAGTCTCCGCGTGCGCCGATACCGGAGACGACGTCGGGTACGGCGGGACGCCCACACCCGAGGAGACCGAGGCGACCGAGTCGCACAGCCGGGACATGTCCGCGCCGGAGATTCCGCCGATCGAGGAGGCACCTGCGGACGCGGAGCCCTTCGCCGTCGAGCAGGTCGACAGCGCGGCGCTGCCCGAGGACTACCCCGTCGAGGTGTGGACCAGCGAGGACGGCACCGTGGTCGGCACCGATGGCCGCGAGGGTGGCTGCACGGTCGTCAGCGCCGAGCTCGTCGAGGAGACCGCGGACTCGGTCACCATCGAGCTCGTGGAGACCGGCCCCGGTGAGGACGCGATCTGCACCCAGGACATCCGTATCCGCCCGGTCAGCGTCGAACTGGCCGAGCCGATCGGCGAGCGCACCGTGGTCCTCGAAGCGAGTTGATCGGGTTCCCCAGCAGGCCAACCGACCAGCCCCCCAGCCGATGCCCGGTTCCGCGAATGCGGGGCCGGGCATCGTGCTGCGTACGACACACGCTGGAGAGAGGGGAGCATCGCGCACGAGCGTTGGGTCTCCTCGACGGCCGATGCCGCTCGGTGCTCGGGCACGCCGAGGCGCCAGGTCGACGGGCTAGGCAGTGGGCCGGGTTGGCGCGCGAGTCGTTCTCGGACGTGGACGGGAGGTCGGACTCGCCCCCGACGAGTCCGACCTCCCGGATGGAGGCGGGGACGGGCTGATCGACCGTCCCCGCGCGCGCTTGACTACGAGATTGCCGTGATCTGAATCACAAGTCAACTCGGCTGTTCGGGTGATGCGGCCGACGAATCAGCTCGCGTAGGCACGCAACCGTTCGGCACGGTCGCCCTGCCTGAGCTTGGCCATCACCTCGCGTTCGATCTGGCGAACCCGTTCCCGCGACAGACCGAAGCTGCGTCCGATCTGGTCGAGCGTCCGCGGCTGGCCGTCGTCGAGCCCGTAGCGCAGTCGGATCACATGTTGCTCGCGATCGTCCAGCGTGCCCAGCACTCGACGGAGGTCGTCCTGGAGCAGGCCGGAGATGACCGAGTTCTCCGCGTCGGTGGCCTCGGAGTCCTCGATGAAGTCGCCCAACGGGGCGTCCTCCTCGGCTCCGACCGGCATGTCCAGGCTCACCGGGTCGCGGGAGTGGTCCAACAGGTCGCCGACCTTGTGCGCCGGGATGCCGGATTCCTCGCTCAGTTCCTCGTGGGTCGCCTCGCGGCCCAGCCGTTGGTGCAGGTCACGCTTGATCCTGGCCAGCTTGTTGACCTGTTCGACGAGGTGGACGGGTAGCCGGATCGTGCGGCCCTGGTCGGCCATTCCCCGGGTGATCGCCTGACGAATCCACCAGGTGGCGTACGTGGAGAACTTGAAGCCCTTGGTGTAGTCGAACTTCTCCACGGCGCGGATCAACCCGAGGTTGCCCTCCTGGATCAGGTCGAGCAACGGCATGCCTCGGCCGGTGTAGCGCTTGGCGAGGCTGACCACCAGGCGCAGGTTGGCCTCCAGCAGGTGATTCTTCGCCCGGTGGCCGTCCCGGACGAGTGCCCGCAGATCGGTCCGCCGCGCAGGCGAGAGCCGCTTCGCGGTGTCCAGCATGTGCTGCGCGAAGACCCCCGCCTCGATGCGTTTGGCGAGGTCGACCTCCTGCTGGGCGGTGAGCAGCGCAGTTCTGCCGATCCCGTTGAGGTACACCCGTACGAGGTCGGCGGCGGGGCCCTGTGCGTCGAGGTCGGCCTCGGCGTAGGCTTCGGCGGTAGGGATGGTCTGCGGGATGGTCATGGACTTCCCTCCCTGTCACGGGATGTCGGCAAACTGTGGCAGGACACCGCCTGCGTTACAGCGCTGGCGGAGCACCCTGCCAGGGCGCCGTGGATCGGATCTCTGGCTCGGAACGTCGGCTTATATGGCTAACGCGCTCGGGTCCCGGTTCGTTCCCGAGTCGCACACACAGAAGACGTCGCCGTCGTCACAGGGGTTGCTTCGGCGTGCCTGAGGATCGCCTGAGAGAACCCACCAGACATCTGGGTGTCCGACCACCGGCAGGCGTCAAACCTCGACGAGCACCGTGAACGGACCGTCGTTCACGCTCTCCACCGCCATCTCGGCGCCGAAGCGTCCGGTCGCCACGCGAGCACCGCGTCGTCGCAGTTCAGCGATTGCCTCGGCGACCAGGGGCTCGGCCTCGGCAGCCGGTGCCGAGGCGCTCCACGAGGGTCGTCGCCCCCTCCTGGTGTCTCCGTAGAGGGTGAACTGGCTGACCACCAACAGCGGTGCTCCGGTGCTCGAGCACGACTGCTCGCCGGGCAGGATTCGAAGCTCGTGCAGCTTCCCCGCCATCGCCACCGCTCGCGAAATGTCATCCGTGTGGGTGACGCCGAGCAGGACGAGGAGGCCGGGCTCGTCGATCGAGCCGACCAGTTCGTCCGCGACTCGGACGGACGCTCGGGAGACTCTGGCCACTATCGCTCTCATGTGTCTCAACCTTCACTTCCGCAGTCACAGCCTGCCGAGCGCACCGGACATCCCGCCGTCGATCAGGCGGCGGCCTGCCGGTAGCTGTCCACGTACTCCGCACCGGAGAGCTCCAGGATTCGGTAGACGACCTCGTCGGTCACCGCTCGCTGGATAGGGAGTGAGGTGGCCATCCCGTCGTATCGGGAGAAGTCCATCGCCGGGCCGAACCGCACGGTGATCGGCCTGATTCGGGGGAAGCGTCGTCCGATCGGTTGAACATCCTCGGTGCCGCTCAGTGCGATGGGCACGACGGGAGCACCGGTGTTCAGCGCCAACCGCCCCACCCCGGTGCGGCCTCGGTACATCCGGCCGTCAGTGGAGCGGGTTCCCTCGGGATAGATGGCGAAGGCACCGCCCGACAGCAGGACTCGTTCCGCCTGCTGGAGGGCGTCCTTCGCCGCGCGGCCATGGCCTCGTCGCACCGGGATGTGGCCGAGGCTGCCCAGGAACCACCGCAACAATCGGCCACGAACGGTCTTGCCCTCGAAGTACTCGGCCTTGGCCAGGATGGCGACGCGACGCGGCAGGACGAGGGGGATCACCAGGCTGTCGACCACCGAGAGGTGATTGCTCGCGAGGATGACCGGGCCCGACTTCGGGATGTTCTCCAGACCCTCGATGCTCGGCCGGAAGACCAGGCGGGCCAGTGGTCCGACGACGTTCTTGGTCAACCCGTAGAGCACCGTGCATCTCCCTCGTGATTCGCCGGATGGAACCGGCCGCCTACCCGGGCCGTTGATCGCGCCGCTCGATTCTCGTCCCGCGCGGACGCCGAATCGGTTCCCGGTGGCGGTGACCTGTATCACCCGCATGGGCGGCTCGGTCCCGATCGGATCGCAACCGGCCGATGGTGGCACGATGAGTGGCCGAAGGACGAGGTGGTGTGCATGAACGGGTCCAGCAGTGGTGATCACCCGATCCTGATCACCGAGGCCGCACCGTCGCACGAGGATGAACACGCCCGGCGTCGACGCAAGTACTCGACGATGATGGCGATCCGGCTGGCCTGCGTGATCGCGGCGGCCTTGACCTACCAGATCTGGTGGCTGGCCCTCGGTTTCCTGGCTCTGTCGATCCCGTTGCCCTGGATGGCCGTGTTGATCGCCAACGATGCGCCGCCTGCCAAGCGCGAGGACGTCAACAGATTCCGCCGGGGCTCCCGGGCCGTGGAAGGCCGGGATCATCAGGTGATCGACTCCGCCGATTGATCGCCTGCCCGCCGCACTCCGCGATGCGATGGACGGGGTGACCGAGGGGTTCGTTGTAGGGGGCGACGCTCACTCCGGCGGCGAGGCGATCGTCCTCGCCGACTGTGCATCGCGCCGCCCCCGGCGGCCCGTTCTCAGCCGAGGATGGCGGGCGTCCGCGCGACGTTGGTCAGCCAGGCCTGCAGCCGGTCCTCCCAGTCGATCTCGTCGATCTCCTCGTGCAGGAGCACGAAATCGCCCATCGTCGTCTCGCCGCGAGCCGTGATGTCCTCGCCCTTGCTCACCCGGACTCGCTTGTCCACCTCGAGCACCACCTGGAGATCGTGCGCGCGGGCGACGAAGGTCAGTTCGACATCGTGCAGGTTCTCGGAGAACTCTGTCGGCGGCTCGTACTCGATCTCCTGGATGAACGGCAACTGCTGCTCGACGCCGCGCAGGGAGTTGTACTCCATGTCGGCGGCCTTCGGCACGAAGCCGATGTTGGTCATCGCATCGAGGATCCGCTGTTGGGACGGCAGTGGCGTCACCACTATCGGCGCGATCGCGACCGCGTCGACGAAGGTCATGTTCAGGTCGGCCTCGGCACGGATGCCCACCGCCATTCCGCTGAGGAAGCCGGTCCTGCTGATCGTGATGGGCGTCTCCCACGGCATGGTCAGCTCGAAGGGGAGCATGATCGATTCGCCGGGCTGGATCAACCTGCGGGAACCGACCTCGACCTTCGTGAACGGCAGCGTGACGGTCGGGTCCTCCGAGGGATCCGCACTGCTGTTCTCACCCATGTGCACCTCGGTGACCAGGTCGACCGATAACGAACCCAACTCCTGATCGACCTGACCACCGAGGAGCAACACCTGACCCGAGATGGTCTCGCCCGGGGTGACCTCGGGAGCCGATGGCAGTACCTCGACCGTCGCTCCGCCGTGTCCGAACGTTGCCAGCACCTTCTTGAGCATTAAATCCCCTCCGCCTGCGTGGGCCGCCCCGACGTGCCGTCGGCCCCTGCCGAGCGCGATCTTCTCATCCTCCGATCGAGGGAGTGACGACGAATGACGAGATCGAAGCCGTATCGCCCACCTCTCCCGGCCGGGGATGCCCACGAGATCAGGCGGGTCGGGCATCCAACGGCGGCGGTTGTGCCCCCACATGGCTCACCGCGCTGCTGCCTGCGCTGACTCCCGCACGCAACGCGTCGAGCGGGGCGCCGCCACGCAGCCAGGATCCGAGGAAGCCCGCGTTGAAGGCGTCACCGGCGCCCGTGGAGTCCACGCATTCGACGGCAGGCGCCTCCACCGAGATCACGCCTTCGGCGTCCACCCAGCTCGCTCCGGATTCGCCCGTGGTCACCACCACCGCGCCGACCAGCCCCAACAGACTCGCCGCTGATCGAGGCTCCGGCGACCCCGTCAACGCCGTCAGCTCGTCGGTGTTGGGCAGCAGCAGGTCGACACCCTCGATGGCAGCGAGGAAGTCGTCGTTGCCCTGCGCCCGCAGCAGCGCAGCCGCCTGCGGGTCGACCGAGGTGGTCAAGCCCGCCTCCTTCGCGGCACGCAGCGCCGCCACGCCTGCGGGCCTGGACGTCCGATCCAGTAACAGATAACCGGACAGATGCAGATGCGCCGGTCGCTGTCCCGCCGTGCCGTCCAGGAGCCCCGGATCCAGATCGTCGGGGGACACCCGGCCGCTCGCGCCACGGTCGGGGAGCATGGTGCGCTGTCCGTTCGCATCCACCAACACGACGACGCAGCAGGTCGCGGCGTTCGGGTCCACGGTGAAGACGCAACGCACTCCTGCCGAGGTGAGTTCGGCCGCAGCCTGTCGCCCTGCGGAGTCGTCGCCGACCCTGGCGACCAACAACGGCTCGACATCGCAGCGGGCCAGCCACACCGAGGTGTTCGCGCCTGCACCACCAGCGGTCATCGTGACCCGGGCTCGGGTGTCACCGCCGAATGCAAGGGGCGCGCGATGCGATGCGACCACGTCCAGCCCCGTGTCGCCGACCACGACCACCCGGGGGCGGGGCGCGGTCATCGGGATTCCGCGAGCGCGACGGCCACCGCCGCTGCCAACTCGGCGTTGGACACGACGAGTTCCTCGTTCGCGTCGAGGCTGGCGCCCTCACTGGTGCGATGGAAGTGCTCGAGGAGCAGCGGCGTGACGTCCTTGCCGTGCACCCCCTTCTCCGCCAGCAGCTCGAGTCCGGTGCGCAGCAGTTCGTCGTGAAGGGCGCGCGGCATCTCGTGCACGGCGGGGATCGGGTTCGCCAGTACAACGCCCGCGTCGCCGGGAACGGAGGCGTGGTGGGCGGCGATCACGGCGGCGGCCGCCTCGGGGCTGTCCACCCGCCACGGCGAGGGCAGTCCCGAATCACGCAGATAGAAGGCCGGGAAGTGGTCGGTGCGGTAGGAGAGCACCGGAACCGAACGGCTTTCCAGCACTTCGAGCGTCGCCGGGATATCGAGGATCGACTTCACACCCGAGCAGACCACCGTCACCGGAGTCGACGCCAGTACGTCGAGGTCGGCGGAGACATCCCAGCTCGTCTCGGCCCCCCGGTGCACCCCGCCCATCCCGCCGGTGGCGAACAGCGAGATACCCGCTGCGTGCGCGAGCGCCGAGGTGCTGGCCACCGTGGTCGCGCCGTTACCCCGCAGGCCCAACGCCGGACCGAGGTCCCGGCGGGAGAGTTTGACGAGATCGGCGGCCGGGTCGCACACCCGATCCAGCTCGGCCTCGGTCAGGCCGATCCGCGCCGTGCCGTCGAGCACCGCGATGGTGGCGGGCGCCGCGCCCGCATTACGGATCACGGTCTCCAACCTGGCGGCCACCGCACGGTTGCGACCGGCGGGCAGGCCGTGGGCGAGCAGGGTGCTCTCCAACGCCACCACGCCTCGACCCTGTGCGAGGGCGTCGGCGACCTCCTCGTTGATCATCAGCTGCTTGGCGGTCACAACGCCTCCTGTAGTCCGTGCCTCGTTGCCTGGGGCATCATGGACGATGTGAGTACTCCGACGCAGACGCTGCCCGATGTCGATACCCGCCCGGAGGGCGTCGACACGACCAGCGACGACACGCCGAAGATGTTCCACTACGTGCGCAAAGCCAAGATCACCGAGAGCGCGGTGACCGGTACGCATGTGGTGGCGCTGTGCGGCGAGGTGTTTCCCGTCACGCGTTCGCCCAAGCCGGGTTCCCCGGTGTGCCCGGACTGCAAGAAGATCTTCGAGGGTCTTCCGCCCGGCGGCAAGGACTGACACCAAGACCTGCATCGCCGCCGGTGTAGCAGCTCCGGCCTGCCTCGGTCGTCGTGAACGAGGAGACGTTCGAACCCCGATCCGACGTGCTCGGTTCGGGGTCCGCGCCGTGCCCGACCGCCACCTGCGGCGGCCGCTGAGCCTGCGCGTTGACGGGTAAACTCCCGGCTGCCTCGACCAGAGACCCTCGCCGATCCGGCGTGGAGAGCTCACGCCGGGGGACCTCGCCCGTCCGGACCTCGGACCGTCGCGCCGGAAGGAGATGCAAGCCGCCGTGGCTCACTCGCCAACGGATCGCCTCACCGCCGTCTCCGAGTCCTCGGAACCACCGGCGCCCGCGGATCCGCGAGGACGCCCGCTGCGTGCTTGGCAGCGTCGGGCGATCACCCGATACCTGGCCGACTCTCCGCAGGACTTCACGGTGGTGGCGACCCCCGGTGCGGGAAAGACCACCTTCGGGCTGCGCATCGCTGCGGAGCTGTTGGCGGACCGGGTGATCGAACGGGTCACCGTGGTCACGCCGACGGAACATCTCAAGCACCAGTGGGCCGAGTCCGCCGCCGCCGTGGGGCTGGCGATGGACTCGTCCTTCCGCAATGCCGCAGGTGCCAGTTCGGCGGACCTCGATGGCGTTGCGGTGACCTATGCGCAGGTCGCGGCACACCCGACACTGCATCGGGTTCGCACCGAGCGCCGCAAGACCCTGGTGATCCTCGACGAGATCCACCACGCGGGCGACGCCAAATCGTGGGGCGACGCGGTACGCGAGGCGTTCTCGCCTGCGACCCGACGACTCGCGCTGACCGGCACGCCGTTCCGCAGCGACGACACGCCGATCCCGTTCATCACCTACGAACCCGACGGCGCGGGCTCGCCTCGTAGCAAGGCCGACCACTCCTACGGATACGCCGAGGCCTTGCGCGACGGCGTGGTGCGGCCGGTGCTGTTCCTGGCCTATTCCGGTGAGGCCCGGTGGCGCACGAGCGCCGGTGACGAGTACGTCGCCCGGCTCGGCGAGCCCCTGAGCGCCGAGGAGACCGGTCGCGCCTGGCGGACCGCGTTGGATCCCGGCGGCGATTGGATACCCGCCGTACTGCAGGCGGCGGATACCCGGCTTTCCCAGTTGCGAGCGGGCGGGATGCCCGATGCCGGTGCGCTGGTCATCGCGTCCGACCACGTCTCGGCGAAGGCCTACGCGAAGATCTTGACCACGATGACCGGGGTCGAACCGGTGGTGGTGCTGTCCGACGATCCACAGGCCTCCAGCCGGATCGGCGAGTTCTCGATGTCGGACGACCGATGGATGGTCGCGGTCCGAATGGTCAGCGAGGGCGTCGACGTCCCGAGGCTGGCGGTGGGTGTCTATGCGACGAGCGCGTCGACCCCATTGTTCTTCGCCCAGGCGATCGGGCGATTCGTGCGAGCGCGCAAACCCAAGGCCGGACCCTCCGGGGCGCGCGAGACCGCCAGTGTGTTCCTGCCCAGTGTCCCGGTGCTGCTGGATCTGGCCAGCGAGTTGGAAGCGCAGCGGGACCACGTCATCGGCAAGCCGCATCGCGAGAAGAACGGCTGGGACGACGAGCTGCTGGCCGACGCCAATCGGCAGCAGGACGAGCCGGGCGAGGAGGAGAAGGCCTTCACCTCCCTGGGCGCCGAGGCCGAGCTGGACCAGCTCATCTACGACGGTTCGTCGTTCGGGACCGCGGCCTTCGCCGCGAGCTCCGAGGAGGAGGACTACCTGGGGCTGCCGGGGCTTCTCGAACCGGACCAGGTGCGGGCTCTGTTGCGGCAGCGGCAGGAGAAACAGCTCGACGCCGCGACGGCGCGGAAGGCGGAACAGGAGGCGGCTGCGGGACCGGCTGCTCAGGCGCGTACCAAGAACACCACCGAACGGCTGGCGGACCTGCGTAAGGAGCTGAACACCCTGGTCGCTCTGCACCATCATCGGACCAGGAAGCCGCACGGAGCGATCCACAACGAGCTGCGCAAGTATTGCGGCGGCCCGCCGACAGCGATGGCGACCGTCGATCAGCTGGAGGAGCGGATCGCCACCCTTCGCTCCTGGTGAGCGGGTGTGGCGAGCGCGCGATCAGACCGGTGGCCGGTGTCGGCGGGCCGGGCGGCGATCAGGCGGCCTTGAGCGGCCGTGCGGTGAAGAGGTAGTTGCGGTACACCTCGGTGACCCGTTCGACCTTGCGCCAGCCGTCCTGCCAGACATAGGGGACGTAGTCCAGCTCGGCCAGTCGTCCGACGAGATCCTCGGCCCGGTGCTCGAACTTGGCGAGATGCCGGTCCTCGATCTCCAGCAACAGCGCGGGACGCTGTTCCTTCAGGATCTTGGTCGCGCCCTCCAGCAGCGTCAGCTCCGCGCCCTCGACGTCGGCCTTGATGAAGTGGACTTCCTTCAGCCCCTCCCGGTCGCACAGCTCGTCGAGCGTGATCACCGGTACGCGCAACGGTTTCCGGGAGGCGAATTCCGCGTTGGGGCCCTCGTTCTTGGCCCCGGTGGTGAGGAAGGCCCGCCCGTGCACCGGCAGTCCGTTGCGACGGGGAAGGCTGAGCACTCCCGAACCCGAAGCCGAGCCGACCGCGGTGCTGTGCACGTGGACGTTGCTCGCGCCCAGAGCCCGCATCGCCAGCCGGAGTGCCTTGACCAGGCTGGGCTGGGGCTCCACGGTGTGCACCGCGCCCTGCGCGCCGACCAGCTTGAGGAGTTGGTAGGTGTACAACCCGTACTCGGCACCGATGTCGATGCAGGTGTCACCGGGACGGACGACCGTGTCGAGTCCGAGGATCTCCTTCTCCACGAAGGAGGTGCGTACTGCGAGCCAACGAAGCACGTTGACCAGGTTCTTCGTCCGTCCGTTCACGAAGGCCTTCGCATGCTCCGGCAGGGGTGGCACCGGCCGCAGGCGGGGTGCTGGGTCGCTCAATCTGATCTCCGGTGTTCGGTGCCGACGGTCGAGGCAGTCTGAAACGTCAAGCCCGCCGCGCGGATTGGCCGGACGGACCGTGTCGTGAGCCTAGGCGAACCGGATCAGCCAGATGCCGCTCCCGCAAGAACTCTCAACCGACGTTGCGCCGTTTGTCCCGGTTCGAGCATCTTCAGTGAACGTTACGGCCGAGTTTTGTCAGATCGTGACCTAACTTCTCAAAGTTGTGCCTCTGCCGTGTTCCGCATCACCCGTTAGGACGTTACGTTGTGGCGCACAACATTTCCCCACCCTCCGCGCAGAACGTGCTGCGCTCGGTGCTCGACGAAGAGAAGGGGATGCCATGCGCGCCCAGGCAATGATCGCCGCGACCAGCGGATTAGTTCTCGCCCTCGCAGGTTGTGGAGCCAACCAGGCCTCGGAGGCGCCGGAGGATTCCGGATCCGAGCCGGGCGCAGCCTCGACGGGCCTGGTGGTCGGCGTCGTCCTGCCGGACACGGAGAGCTCCGCCCGGTGGGAGGGCTTCGACAAGCCGTACCTGGAGAACGCGTTCGCCGAGGCCGGCGTCGAAGCCGACATCCAGAACGCCCAGGGTGATATCCAACGGTTCTCCACGATCGCGGACCAGATGATCCAACGGGGCGTCGACGTCCTCGCGATCACCAACCTCAGCAATGAGAGCGGCGCCGCAGTCCAGCAGCGTGCCGAGGCCGCCGGTATCCCGACGATCGACTACGACCGGCTGACGCTCGGCGGAAGCGCCTCGTACTACGTCTCCTTCGACAACACCCAGGTCGGCACCCTGCAGGGCCAAGGCCTTGTCGACTGCATCGGTGATCAGGAGGGTGCACAGATCATCGAGATCCAGGGCTCGCCGACCGACAGCAATGCGACGCTCTTCCAGAACGGGCAGCGCGAGATCCTGCAGCCGCTGTACGACTCCGGTGAGTACGAGCTCGTCCAGAGCCAGCCGATCGACCAGTGGGAGAACCAGGTCGGTGGCCGGACGTTCCAGCAGATCCTGACCGCCAACGGTGGTGAGGTGGACGGCGTCATCGCCGCCAACGACGGATTGGCCGGCGCCGTGATCACGGTGCTGAAGCAGGCAGGTCTGGCGGGCGAGGTGCCCGTGACCGGACAGGATGCCTCCCTGGAGGGGCTGCGTTCCGTGCTGCTCGGGGACCAGTGCATGACGGTCTACAAGCCGGTCTTCGCCGAGGCGCAGGCGCTGGTCGACCTGGCGGTTCCGCTGGCCCACGGCGATATCGAGGCGGCCGATGCGGTGGCGCAGGAGGTCAGCACCGACGAGGAGGGTGACCGTGAGGTTCCCTCGGTGTTCCTGGAGCCCGTCCTCGTGACGGCCGAGAACGTCCAAGAGGTCGTCGACGACGAGTGGGTCACCGTCGAGGACCTCTGTGCAGGCGAGGTCGACGACGCCTGCACCGAGCTCGGTATCTCCTGATCCCTCGCTTCTCCGCCGGAGGCGCGTCATCGTGCCTCCGGCGGCGCACTGCAATTCGTGTTGCTTCTCGTTGATTCTCGAAGGGGTGTCCCCATGGCCGACGGCGATCCGATTCTGGAACTTCGCGCCGTGAACAAGAGCTTCGGCCCGGTCCACGTACTGCACGATGTGGATTTCGCCGTCCGGCCGGGCCAGGTCACCGCGCTGGTGGGCGACAACGGTGCGGGTAAGTCGACACTGATCAAGTCCATTGCGGGCATTCATCCCATCGACTCCGGCGAAGTGATCTTCGACGGAAAGCCGGTGCGGATCAACGACCCGAAGGACGCTGCGGAACTGGGGATCGAGGTCGTCTATCAGGACCTCGCCCTGGCAGACAACCTCGACATCGTGCAGAACATGTTCCTCGGCCGCGAACGTCTCAAGGGCGGACTGCTGGACGAAGCGGACATGGAGAAGGCGGCCCGCAGCACGCTGGCCTCCCTCTCGGTGCGGACCGTCTCGTCGGTCCGCACCTCGGTGGCCTCCCTATCGGGTGGGCAGCGGCAGACCGTCGCCATCGCGAAAGCCGTGCTCTGGGACAGTCGGGTCGTCCTGCTCGACGAACCCACCGCCGCCTTGGGCGTCGCGCAGACCCGGCAGGTTCTCGACCTGGTTCGCCGACTGGCCGAACAGGGACTCGGAGTGGTGCTGATCAGCCACAACCTCAACGACGTGTTCGAGGTCGCCGACCGGATCGCCACCCTCTACCTGGGCAGACTCGTTGCGGAACTCCCGGTCAAGGAGACGAACAACAGCCAGGTGGTCGAACTCATCACCGCAGGCCGGTCGGGTGATCTGGGCCTTCCCCGGGCGGAGAACGCCGCCATCTAGAACCGCGTAGTCGACGAGAAGGCGCTCACGCGCAGGCGGCCACCGGTTCTTCCGGTCGGTGCGACGACGAGCGTGTCACGCACCTCGCTCCGAACAACGCCGCGTCACACGCACCGGACACGACCTGCCTCACTCGGCCGCGCGCCGAACCGCAAGATCACGGCAGCACCGCTAGGCGGTGCCCTCACCGCGCAAGGATGACGACATGACTGAGGTCTCGGCCTCCTCGGCTGACAAACCGCCTGCCGACCAAGCAGCTTCGGATTCCCATGAGAACTTCGGAATCGACACCACCCGCCGCGATACCGCAGGCGCGTTACGCGATTACGTGTCCCGACTGCGCGGTGGCCAGCTCGGTGCATTACCCGCATTACTCGGCCTCGCCACCCTCTTCATCGTCTTCGCGTTGCTCTCGGATCGATTTCTGACCCTGGGGAACCTGGCGAACCTGCTCAGCCAGGGCGCGGGCACCGCCGTGATCGCGATGGGCCTGGTCTTCGTCCTGCTGATGGGCGACATCGACCTCTCAGCGGGAACGGCGAGTGGCGTGGCGGCCTCGGTGATGGCCCTGCACCTGGTCGAGGGCGGCAACCTCCTGGGTGCCATGGGAACCACGGTCTTCGCCGTCTTCTGCGGTGGGCTCATCCTGGCCGCGGTGCTGGCGCTGATCATGCGGGTATGGGCGGGTGCCGCGTTGGCACTGCTCGGCGTGGTGCTGGTGCTGATCGGCGTCCCGGCGAACCCGTGGTTGGAGATGCTGCTGGCGATCTGCGTCGGTGCCGCCATCGGCTGTCTGACCGGATACCTGGTCGCCCGCGTCGGCATTCCGGCCTTCGTCGTGACCCTCGCGCTGTTCCTCGCCTGGGGCGGTGTCGTCCTGCAGCTCATCGGTCAGGGCGGCACCCTCGGCCTACGCAACGACGTGATGTTCTCGGTGGCCAACGGGAACCTGCCGGTGTGGGGCAGCTGGGTGCTCTTCGTGGTCGCCGCAGGCGGTTATGCGGCGCTGCTGCTCATCCGGCACTGGAACCGGCTCCGCAACGGACTGGTCGCCCAGCCGACTCCGCTGGTGCTGATCAGGGTCGGCGCCGTCCTGGTGCTGGGCGCGGCCGCCACCGCACTGCTCACGGTCAACCGGTCCAACAGCGACACCATCGAGATCCAGGGAGTGCCCTACGTGGTCCCGATCGTGTTGGCCCTGCTCGTCCTGGGCACCTTCGTGCTGGACCGCACCCGATACGGCAGGCACCTCTACGCGATCGGCGGCAACCGTGAGGCGGCGCGTCGCGCCGGAATCGATGTCGCCAAGTTGCGCATGAGCGTGTTCGTGGTGTGTTCCACGGTCGCGGCCGTCGGAGCCATCATCTACTCCTCGAAGGTCGGCTCGGTCGACCCGCAGGCCGGTGGCGGCAACACCCTGTTGTTCGCGGTCGGCGCGGCCGTGATCGGTGGCACCTCGTTGTTCGGCGGCAAGGGCCGGGTGCGCGACGCGGTGATCGGTGGAGCGGTCATCGCCACCATCGACAACGGACTCGGGTTGCTCGGGCAGTCCGCCGCGATGGTCTCCATCGTGACGGGACTGGTTCTCCTGCTCGCCGCGAGTGTGGACGCCATCTCCCGTCGACGAGCCGCCGCCGTGGGGCGGTAGTGGCTTATGGCACTGGGAGCCCGTCCGGATGGCGTGCGCAGGCACAACCGCAGCACCCTGCTTCATCGCCTGCACACGGTCGGGCCCGGTAGCCGCACCGAGTTGGCCGCCGAACTCGGCTTGAACCGCAGCACGATCAAGGCACTGGTCGACGAGCTGGCGGCCAGCGGTCTCGTGACGGAGCGCTCCGTCGAGCCCAACGGGACCGCAGGCCGCCCTTCGCTGCTGGTCTCGCCCCGAGCCGAGGCGCTCTGTGTGCTCGCGGTGGATGTCGCGGTCGAACGACTCACCGTCGCCCTGGTCGGCTTCGGCGGCCGCATCCTGGTGGGGCGCAACAGCCCCGCCCGCAGAGGCGACACCGAGCACGGGGTGGTCGTCGAACGGGTCCTGGCGATAGCGGAGACGCTGAGCCTCGGCGGTCTACGACCCGTGGGGGCTGCCGTTTCCGTGCCCGGCATCGTTCGTCGATCGGACGGACTCGTTCATGAGGCGCCCAATCTGCGCTGGAGCGAGGTGCCACTGGGAACACTGCTCGGCGACGGGCTCGGCCTGCCGGTGGCGATCGGCAACGACGCGGACCTCGGCGCGATGGCCGAACACAGCAGGGGCGCCGCCCGCGGGGTCGGCGACGCCGTCTACCTCTCCGCCGATGTGGGAGTGGGCGGCGGCGTGATCACCGGTGGTGTTCCGCTGCGGGGTTCCACCGGCCACGTCGGCGAGGTCGGACACATGATCCTCCGCCCGGACGGCAGGCTCTGCTATTGCGGGTGCCGAGGCTGCTGGGAGACCGAGGTGGGGGAGCAGGCCCTCTGCCGGGCGCTGAGCCTGCCGGAGGACACCTCCCGGCGGCGTCTGGTCGCAGAGTTGCGTGGGCTTACCGAGGAACAGGTAGCGGCCGACGCCGGGCTTGCGGAGTACGCCCGGTGGCTGGGCGTCGGTGTGGTCAATCTAGTGAATCTCCTGGCGCCGGAGCTCGTCGTACTCGGCGGTCTGCTCGCCGAGGTTCCGGCGTCCCTGCTGGCCGGTGTCGAGCAACGGGCGCGGGGACGGAGTCTGGTCGGCCGAGCAGCCTCCAGAGCCGTTCGGATCCGGCCTGCGGAGCTGGGGGCTCAGGCGAGCCTGCTCGGCGCTGCGGAGCTCGCCTTCGAACGCGTTCTCCCGAATAGCTGACCCGATCGGGGGGACCGAGCCCGGGATGACCCGGGTCGGGCCGTTGAGCCGGATTTCCGAGCCCAACACGAATCCGGGCGGGAACCCATCGTGGGTTCCCGCCCGGGGATTCGTAAGCAGGCAGCGGGTATCAGCCGTCCTGGATATCGGCTGCCAGTTCACGGAGACGCGATTCGTGTTCCCGCGCGTGGTGGCCGCAGAAGAGCAGCTCGCCACCCGAGGGAAGGACGGCGCGAACTTGGGCTGCCGCCCCGCAGCGGTCGCAGCGGTCTGCAGCGGTGAGCTCGGGGCGGGTGAGTGTTCCTGTCATGTTGCCTCTCCCTCCGTCCCGGGTCGGGGGTTCCGACGCCGTCGGGCCTGCCGCGTCCACCGGTGGACCCACTCACCGAGCGGGCCGTGGTGTTCGCTGCCACCCACTCTTACAGACGCTCGGCGTCCCGTCAGTGTTCCCGAGGCTCGCGGCGAGCCGGATCACGTCTAAACACCCGGTTGCAGCAGCCCCGATTTCTCGGATGGCCTAACGCCTGCTCAAGAAATCACTGTGAGTATTGCAAATGTCACTCACGGTCGATTTCTGTTGGCTCGTGGGGCCGTCATCCCTGAATCGGGATAAAGACGAGCAGGTCAGAATAGGTTACAGGGATGCGGTGACGTTCCCGATCGGACGCCGACATCCGATAGCCATCTCGATTACGCCCGCAGCGAAAATCGGATTCCGGCTGGCATTCTCGCCCTATCCCGAACACAACGCGGCTCCGAGTCGAAATCGACTCGGAGCCGCGTCGGGCGTAGAACTCGCGCCCTAGTCCAGGTAGTCGCGAAGTACCTGGGACCGGGACGGGTGCCGAAGCTTGGACATCGTCTTCGATTCGATCTGACGAATGCGCTCCCGGGTCACGCCGTAGACCTGGCCGATCTCGTCCAGGGTCCTCGGCTGACCGTCGGTCAGACCGAAACGAAGTCGGACCACGCCCGCCTCGCGCTCGGACAGAGTCGCGAGCACGGACTGAAGCTGATCCTGCAGCAACGTGAACGAGACGGCGTCGACCGCGACCACGGCCTCCGAGTCCTCGATGAAGTCGCCGAGCTGCGAATCGCCCTCATCACCGATCGTCTGGTCCAGCGAGATGGGCTCCCGGGCGTACTGCTGGATCTCCAGCACCTTCTCCGGGGTGATGTCCATCTCCTTGGCGAGCTCCTCGGGCGTGGGCTCGCGGCCCAGGTCCTGCAGCAGCTCGCGCTGGATACGACCCAGCTTGTTGATGACCTCGACCATGTGCACCGGGATACGGATGGTGCGGGCCTGGTCTGCCATGGCGCGGGTGATCGCCTGACGGATCCACCAGGTGGCGTACGTCGAGAACTTGTAGCCCTTGGTGTAGTCGAACTTCTCCACGGCGCGGATCAATCCGAGGTTGCCCTCCTGGATCAGATCCAGGAACGCCATGCCTCGGCCGGTGTAGCGCTTGGCGAGGCTGACCACGAGACGAAGGTTCGCCTCCAGAAGGTGACTCTTGGCCCGCTCGCCGTCGCGCACGATCCAACGGAGATCGCGGCGCATCTGCGGAGAGAGCTTCTCGTCCTCCTCCTCGATCTTGCGCAGCCGCTCGGCGCCGTAGAGACCGGCCTCGATCCGCTTGGCGAGCTCGACCTCCTCCTCGGCGTTGAGCAGTGCGACCTTGCCGATCTGCTTGAGATAGGCACGGACGGAGTCTGCCGAGGCGGTGAGTTCCGCGTCCTTGCGTGCCTGACGCAGGGCCTCGGACTCCTCCTCATCCCAGACGAAGTCACTGCTGTTGGCCTTGGCCACCTCTTCACTGGTGGCCTCGACCTCGGTGATGTCGTCGGTGAGGTCGGCCGTGACCTCGGCCAGCTCATCGCTGCCGGGCGCCGGGTCGAGCTCGACGGCCTCGTCGAGCTCCATGCCCTCGTTGGGACCCGCCTCGCCCTTGGCGGCGCCCTTCTTTGCCCGAGTGGTGGTTGTCCTGGCGGGTGCTTTCTTCGTTCCCGGCGCTGCCTTCTTCGCCGACGTCTTGGAAGCCCCGGCGGTCGACTTGGTCGCCGAGGTCCTCCTGACTGCGGTCGGCTTCTTCGCGGCCGAGTCGGCGTCAAGCTTCGCGGCCGCCTGCGCCGGCGTGGCCGTCGTCGACTTGGCGCCGCCTGCGGCGGCGGAGCTGGAGCGTCGGGTTGCGGTTTCTGCGGCTGCCACGTACGCCCTTTCGCGACGATCGATCACGGCAGGCCGCAGGTCGCGAACCTCGGCCGCCAGATGTTCAGGGGGATCACCCGTTTTACCAGTTCACTGGAGGCAACCGGCCGGGCATGCGTTCCATTGTAACGACATATCCGGTCCGGGGAACGAGGTGCGAGTCCCCCGCCGGCCGCATCGTCGGTCGTCGACCGTCCTGTCAGGCGTGATTCCAGGCCGCAGAGGCGGCGCCCACGATGCCTGCGTCATTCTTCAGATGAGCCGCGACGATCGGGGTTCGCGCATTGAGCAGCGGAAGCCATCGGGAGGCCTTCTTGCTCACCCCGCCGCCCGCGATGATCAGATCGGGCCAGATGACCTTCTCCAAGGCGTGAATATAACGATCTACTCGCTTCGCCCATTCCTCGTAGCTGAGTTCCTCGTCGTCCTTGACCGAGGCAGCCGCCTTCTTCTCAGCATCATGCCCGTCGACCTCCAGATGGCCGAACTCGGTGTTGGGCACCAGCCTGCCGTTCAGGAACATGGCGCTGCCGATCCCAGTACCGAAGGTCAGCACCACCACGAGGCCCTGTCTATCGGCGCCTGCTCCGAAGGTCATCTCGCCGGTCCCCGCCGCATCCGCGTCGTTGAGCACGACGATGTCGTCCACCGACCGGTCCAACCGGCGGGCGAACAACGATCTGGCATCCGTGCCGATCCACGCCTTGTCGACGTTGGCCGCGCTGCGTGCGATGCCATCGGAGATCACGCACGGCAGTGTCACGCCGACCGGGCCCTCCCATTTGAATGCCGTGGTGATCTCGGCGACCACCTCGGCCACCGCCTCGGGCCCGGACGGCTGTGGAGTGGGGATCCTGAGTCGTTCCCCGTCGAGTGATCCCGCCTCGAGATCGACCAGGCATCCCTTGATCCCGGAACCGCCGATGTCAATACCGAAACCGCGGGTAGCGCCGCCCATCCCGAGGTCCTTCCTTCTCGATTCAGTAATGGTGGGGAGACCTTAGGACATATTCCCCGACGATGGTGACCCCCTGGTGTGCCAAGTGGTCTATATCGACTGCCGTCATTTGCAGCGCGTCGATGTCCGGTAGCGATGTGGTCAGATGGAGGGGTGGGACTTCAGGGAGACGATGAGCGGGTGAACCCGCAGGTAAGCCACGGTGAGCTGCGCGACGTAGCGGTCGAGGTGGCACTGATCGCGGCCGAGTTGGTGCGCACGCTGCGTGGTGGCGCGAACGTCTACACGGGGGGCGTGGAGACGAAGAGCACGAGCACCGACGTCGTGACCGAGGCGGACCGGGCCGCCGAACGCCTGCTGCGCACGGAGCTGGCCCGTCGTAGACCGGACGACGCGATCCTCGGCGAGGAGGAGGGCGGCGTCCTCCCGGAGCCGGGCAGGCTCTGCTGGGTCCTCGACCCCATCGACGGGACGGTCAACTACCTCTACGGCTATCCCTGGTTCGGGGTATCCGTCGCCGCCCAGTTGGACGGGGTGTCCGTGGCGGGTGCGATCGTCGAGCCGATGACCGGCCGGGTGTGGAGCGCCGCACGAGGAGAGGGCGCCAGCCTGGACGGGATGCCGCTCGCGGTCTCCGGCGCGACGCGGTTGGAGCTGTCGTTGGTCGCCACCGGGTTCGCCTACGCGGCGGATCGGCGGGCCAGACAGGCCAAGGCCGTCGCGGCGTTGCTGCCCAGGGTTCGCGACATCAGACGCGCGGGCGCGGCATCCTTGGATCTGTGCGCCATCGCGGCGGGTTGGGTGGACGGCTACGTCGAGCACGGGCTCAACCGGTGGGACTGGGCGGCGGGCGCCCTGATCGCCGAGGAGGCGGGCGCACAGGTCCGCTTGCCCGCCGACGAGGACCCCGGCGACGGGATGTCGCCCGACTTCATGTTCGCCTCGGCTCCGGGAATCGCCGATTCCCTGCGTCAAGCGGTGCATGAGACGGGATTCCGGGAGGTCTAGTCCGGCCCGGCGGGCGTCGAACCGTCTCGCCGGACGGGATCCTCCCATCGGAACGCCCGGCAGCATCAGGACGGCTGCCGGGCGGTCGGGAGTGGATCAGCAGTGCACGTCGCGAGCGGCCTCGAGGAGATCGTTGGAGATCTCGATCGGGGCGGCGGCGGCCTGCTCGCCGCCATCGCCCGCCGCCTCCTCCATCTCGGAGCCCGCCATCAGGTCGAAGATCTCCCTGGTGTGCGAGTTCGGGCTCACGTCGGTGAAACGGTCGCCCACCGCGAAGTCGACGGTCTGTTCCTCGCGTCCATCGTCGATCAGCTCGGCGCAGGGCACGGCCAGGCTCAACGTGCGGGCCATGCTCGTACTGCTCTGGCCGTAACGGATCTGCCCGTAGCAGTCCATGTCCTCGGCCGGATAGACCGGATCGTTCGCGGGCTCCTCGGCCTGCTCGAAGCCCAGTTCGTCGAGCTCTGTGGCCACCAGCGTCGCCTGATTGCGCGCCCCGTTGGCGTTGAGGACTGTGACGAAGACCTCCGACGGCGGCAGCGGTTCGGTCTCGTCGAGGGTGTCCCTCGCCTGCACCGCGCCCGGTTCGGGAGCGGGCTCCTCGTCCTGCCCGCCGGTCACCTCGGCGGGCGGATTGCAGCGGATGGCCGCCTCGATGTCGTCCGCCTGTGCCAAGACCTGGGTCCAGACATAGCCCGCCGCCAGGCCCAGAACCGCCAGCAAGATCAATGCGGGAAGTGGTCTGCGACGTCGATATCTGGGCACCCGTCCACCAGATACAGCGCTGCCCTCAGCCACGGTCTGCCGGCCTCCCCGTTGCGCCGAGCCCACCGCAGAGGCGGGCGGGCTTTCGGATTCCTAGCCTATGTCCTCTCGTTTGCGCGCGCCCCACGGCTGGGCCGTTCGGGTCGACTTGCGGCTCGAGTTTGTGCCCGGTGTCTCACCGGGGTGCTCGTAGGCAGGCGGAATGCCCGCAGCGGGCGCGTTGTTGACGTCGGCATCATGCTGAGAACCCCGCTGGTCGTGGGCGCCGGAGGGCGAGATGCCCGATCGGTGTCGATCTGTGACGGTCGCCCAGGGTGACCCGGTGCGCGATTCGCGTCAACGTGGGCTACCCTCGCCCCGCCGCAGGGGCAGCGACGTCCCGGTATGACGAACCCGTTCACAGCGGGTGGCGAGGCGATTCCGCAGCGTGGGATCGTCGATGTGAATCGGTGTGATGCCGAGGAGCTCGCTACCACTGATCGGGTGGATCGAGATCTCCGTCACCGACGGAGGTGGGCACGAATTGGGGAGCTGGGACGTTCTCCAGCGACATGAAACATGTCTCCGTTGATCGCAGGGGTGAAACACGATGGCGACCGACTACGACGCTCCACGACGTAGTGAGTCCGATGAGATCGCCGAAGACTCGCTCGAAGAGCTGAAGGCACGGCGTAACGAGGCGCAGTCCGCGGCTGTGGATGTTGATGAATCGGAAAGCGCCGAGAACTTCGAGCTGCCAGGTGCGGACCTGTCCGGCGAGGAGCTCACGGTCAAGGTGCTGCCCAAGCAGGCAGACGAGTTCACCTGCTCGAGGTGCTTCCTCGTGCATCACCGCAGCAGGCTCGCCAGCCAGCGAGACGGGCAGTACGTCTGTCGAGACTGCGCTTTCTGAGCACGGCCCGTTCCGTGGGAAACGAACGGGGCATGCGGTGAAAGGGATGAATATCAACACGGCGGCGGCACCGGGGCAGGACTCCGGTGCCGTATTCGTCCGCGCTTAGGATCCTTCTGCGACAGCGGCGAGTTCGCCCGCCTTCGCTTTCAAGATCGATTCCTTCAATCGCTCCGGATCGCGCACGCTGAACAACCAGTAAGGCGTCGGATCATCAGGGTCGGTCAGTTCCATCCACAACATCGGGCCCACCCAGGGCCGGTGTACGACGAAGGCGGCCGGGTCGAGCTCGGGACCCAGCGCCTTGCGCTTCTGGTCGGAGGTGACGACCTCGACCTCGCCGACGAACCGCAGCGGCAGATGTGCTTTCCCGACGTGGATCTCGTCGCTGCTCAAGCGGACGCGGACCCGGCCGAGCCACACCATGCCGAGCACGGCCAGCGGCATCAAGACCACATAGGGCAGCCAGGCCCGGAGACCGGGATTGCCCATGTGGACCTGCATGGCCATCAGTCCCGCGCCCAGCAGCGGTAGCGGCCAGGCCCACCAGCTCACTCGCAGGCGCTCCTGGAAGATCGGCATCACACTGTCGGTGCGGTCGCGTGTCGCCGCGACCTCGGAGGGGGCCGTACCCGCGCTGTCGGTCACGTGGTCAGAGTAGTCTCGCCGCTCGTGGCAGCCGTCGAGGTGTTGTTGGCCCGACTCGATCCGAGCGTGCCCGTTCCCCAATACGCACAACCCGGCGATGCCGGGGTCGATCTGGTCACGACCAGCGATGTGTTCTTGGCGCCGGGTGAGCGGACCGTGGTCGGTACCGGAGTCTCCATTGCCCTGCCCGTGGGTTTCGTCGGGTTGGTTCATCCCCGATCTGGATTGGCCGCTCGTGTCGGACTCAGCGTGGTCAACTCTCCTGGCACCATTGACTCCGGGTATCGAGGTGAGATCAGGGTGTGCCTGATCAACCACGACCTGCGTGATCCGATCGAGCTCGACAGGCTTGATCGGATCGCCCAGCTGGTGGTGCAGCGGGTGGAGCATGCGGTGTTCCGCGAGGTGGCCGACGTCACCGAGCTACCGGTCTCGGAGCGAGGTGCCGGTGGCTACGGCTCCACCGGGGGACATGCACTACTTGAGGTGTCGGGGCCGGGAGGCGCCCGCGACGAGACGGAGGTTTGACACATGTTCGGTTGGGGCCGCCGTCGAGAGTCCAGGCAGAGCGACGTCGACGAGGAGATCGGCTCGGAGGACGAGTCCGAGAAGTGGGGGCCCTTCGACGAGAAGCCTCCCGCAGGCGATTCACTCAGCAGACTGGACCTGGGCTCCGTTCAGATCCCGGTGCCGAGTGGGGCGAAGATCCAGCTCGAACTCGATCCGGCGGGCCCGGTGCGGGCCGTGCACATGGTGACCGGCCTGGGCAGGCTGACGGTGAGTGCGTTCGCCGCACCCCGCAGCGGCGGGCTCTGGGCCGACGTGAAGAACGAGCTGGCCGAGCAGTTGGGCAAGGACGGCACCCGGGTTCGCAAGGAGCAGGGCGAGTGGTCCACCGAACTTCTCGCGGCCTCGCCCAAGGTGACGATGCGGTTCATCGGTGTCGACGGACCACGGTGGTTGTTGCGAGGGGTCGCCGCAGGCCCGAACGATCACGCTCCGGAGTTGGCGCGGGTGCTGTATGACGTCGTTCGTGACACCGTCGTGGTTCGTGGACCGAACCCGATGCCGGTGCGGACCCCGCTGCCGATCACGCTTCCCGAGCGCCTCGCCCAGCACCTCGAGCAGGCCAAGGCGCAGCAGCAACAGGCGGCAGGCGGTCAGCAGACCCAGATCAGCCAACAGCAGATGGGGATCGCCCAGCGTCGCCAGGCAGGCCGCTGACCGCACTCGATAGTGGTGTTATCTGCGCGGATGTGTCAGGTTGGTTTTTCGATAGCCGGACCCTGGTTACGCTGAGAAGTGGATCGGGCCGCCGGTCTGCTTCCACTGGACTGGAGCGTGTGATGACTGCCGGTCGAGGCGAGGGCTACTGGCGTCGGCTGGTTCGGCGGTTCACCTCCGACGACGAGCAGTTGGACGCCGACGAGCTCTCCCGCCGCGCGGAGGAGTCCGGGTGCCGTAAGGCCAGCGAATGCTGTTCCGGTGAACGGGCCGCCGTCCTCGGCAGGCTGCGGTCGGTGGCCCTGCATCCGAGCACGGCCACACCCACCCTGGAGGCGGAGCTGTTCGACGGGACCGAGGGCGTGACGCTGATCTGGCTGGGTCGTCGTCGCATTCCGGGGATCGAACCGGGCCGCCATCTGCGGGCCTGGGGTCGGATCTCGGAGCGGGATGGGCACAAGGTCCTGTACAACCCCTACTACGAGTTGCAGACGAGCGGATGACCGAACTCGGAACTCAGACAACCCACGGTGACGACGACCACGGATCACCCCGGAGGCACGTGAACATCCCGAACGACAACAACGCGGATGACGGCGAGGCCCGCACGCCCACGATGCTCGAACAGATGGGCGGGATGTCGGGGCTGGTGTCCTCGGTCATCCCGATCATCGTCTTCGTGGTCGTCAACTCCGTCACCAGCCTGACGCCCGCGATCTGGTCGGCGATGGGCGCGGCCGTGGCCATCGCCGTCTGGCGGATCGTCCGCAAGGAGACCTTGCAACCTGCGGTGTCGGGCGTGCTGGGCGTGGCGTTGTGCGCCTTCATCGCCTACCGCACAGGTGAGGCCCGTGGCTTCTTCCTGTTCGGCATCTGGGCCAGTCTCGTCTACGGCGGCGCGTTCTTGATCTCGCTGCTGGTGCGGTGGCCGTTGGTGGGCGTGGTCTGGTCCGCTCTCAACGGCTCCGGCTTCGCCTGGCGCAAGGTCCCCAGGGCCCGCGTGCCCTATGACATCGCCACCGTGGTCTGGACGGTCTTCTTCATCGCGCGGTATGTCGTGCAGAGTCAGCTCTACGACGCGGACGAGACGGGCTGGCTCGGTATCGCCCGCATCGCGATGGGCACCCCGCTGACCGCGGTCGCCGTGCTGGTCACCATCTGGGCAGTGCGTCGCTCCGGCCGGATCCTCGAGGAGATCGAGGCCCAGCAGCAGCCCACGAATGCCACGGAGCCCGCGACGACGGGTGAGACGGGCCGTCTCGACGACTCGGAGAAGTAGTCCGGTGGCCGAGCCGATGTCGAGGCTGCGGCCACCGGGGATCA
Source organism: Actinoalloteichus hymeniacidonis (assembly GCF_014203365.1). NCBI lineage: Bacteria > Bacillati > Actinomycetota > Actinomycetes > Pseudonocardiales > Pseudonocardiaceae > Actinoalloteichus > Actinoalloteichus hymeniacidonis. Next base: position 4,523,379 of record NZ_JACHIS010000001.1, on the reverse strand, counting down.
GGTTCGCGGATCGGATCCGGTGATGCAGAGCGCTTCCTGGATCTGATCCTCAACCTCCACCGTCGCCACGAAGAGCATCTCGTCACCGGCTTCCAACGGATCGTCCGGGCGCGGCGCGATCACCCGTGGACCGCGCAGTATCGCGACCAACGCCGCATCCGAGGGCAGCCGCAGGGTGCGTACGGGTTTGCCTGCCAGCGGTGTGTCCGAGGGCAGCGTCACCTCGACGAGATTGGCCTGACCGGCTTGCAGAGTGAGCAGACGGACCAGGTCGCCGACGCTCACCGCCTCCTCCACCATCGCCGCCATGATGCGCGGGGTGGACACCGCTCGGTCCACGCCCCATCCTGCGTCGAACAACCATTCGTTACGCGGATCGTTGACCCGGGCCACGACGCGCCGGACGGCGAATTCGGTCTTGGCCAGCAGAGAGACGACCAGGTTGACCTTGTCGTCCCCGGTCGCGGCGATCACCACCTGATAGTCCTGAAGCCGGGCCTCCTCCAGGGAGGCCAGTTCGCAGGCGTCGGCGACCACCCAACTCGCCTGTTCCAATCCGGCCCGCAGCACATTGGCCGGATTCCGTTCGATCAGCAGTACCTCGTGACCTGCATCGACGAGTTCTGCCGCGGTGGAGCGGCCGACAGCTCCGGCTCCCGCGATGGCTACCCGCATCAGTCGCTCTCCTCGGGAGGTGTGCTGGCGGCCTGAGCGACCTCGGTGACCGTGCCGGACAGAGCCGCGACGTAGACCTGGTCCTCCGCCTGGATGACGGTTCTGCCATCGGGCAGGACTCCGGTGCCGAACCGCATGACGAACGCGACCCTGGCGTGGGTGGCGTCCTCCAGATCGACGATCCGTCTCCCGACCCAGCCCTCGTGCAGCGGCAGCGCCACCACGGCGACGGTTCCGGATGGATCCCGCCAGGCGGTGGCTATTCCGTCGGGTAGCAGCATCCGCAGGAATCGGTCGGTGGTCCACGGCACCACGGCGACGGTGGGGATGCCGAGGCGTTCGAAGACCTCGGCCCGTTTCGGGTCGTAGATGCGGGCCACCACGTGCTCGACGCCGAAGGTCTCCTTGGCGATGCGGGCCGAGATGATGTTGGAGTTGTCTCCGCTGGAGACTGCGGCGAAGGCACTCGCGCGGTCCACACCCGCCTCGATGAGCGCGTCTCTGTCGAAGCCGTATCCGACGACGCGGTCGCCGCCGAATCCGCTGCCCAGCCTCCGGAACGACTGGCCGTCTCTATCGATCACCGCGATCGTGTGACCCATCCGGTCCAGGGCGGTGGCCAACGAGGCTCCCACCCGACCACAACCCATGATCACGACATGCACGGCCGTCCCCTTCTCGTTCGGTCGGACCGAACGCTACCGCCGGTCCAGGGGTGAACCCAGCCCAATGCCACCGAGTCGATCGACCGAACAGTCGAGCGGTGGGAGGTGATCGGTCGGGCCGATCGGTCGATTCCCGCGTGCTCCGCCGCAGAGCCGACCTCGGGTGTCCGGGTGGCTACGGTGCGTCCGTGCAGGATGCGGCGAGCAGTCGACTTGATCGGTCCAGCGGAGTCGGCCGTGAATCGGAGGTGAAGTCGGTCGACCCTTCGGCGCCGCAGGGGCATCCGTCGGGCGCATCGCGATGCCGTCACAGCGCTCGGTTGGTCCATCTCAGTGAAATTCGGCCTACGCTCGGTCGGTGCCCAAGCTCGTGACTGCGGCGAAACGGTTCCTGCTAGGACGCCCGTTCCGCAGCGACCGCATCTCTCGAACCCTGCTGCCGAAGCGGATCGCACTGCCCGTCTTCTCATCCGACCCGATGTCCAGCGTGGCGTACGCGCCGGAGGAGATCCTCCTCATGCTGTCGGTGGCCGGGCTGTCCGCCTACGCCTTCACGCCCTGGGTCGGCTTGGCCGTCGTGATCGTGATGACCGCGGTGATCGCGAGCAGCAGGCAGAACATCTACGCCTATCCGTCCGGGGGCGGCGACTACCGGGTGACCGCCGTCAACCACGGCAGGCGGTGGGGGCTGGTCGTCGCCAGCGCGCTGATGGTCGACTACATCCTCACCGTCGCGGTCTCCATCTCGGCGGCGGCGGCCAACATCGGTTCCGCCGTCCCGTTCGTCGCGGAGAACAAGGTCGCCTTCGCGGTCGTGGCGATCGTGGTCCTCGCGGCACTGAACCTGCGAGGAATTCGAGAGACCGGAATCCTGTTCGCGATCCCCAGCTATGCCTTCGTGGTCGGCATGCTGAGCATGGTCGCCTTCGGCTTCTACCGCGTCTTCATCCGAGGCGAGGAGATCCCTGCGGAGAGCGCGGGCTTCGATCTCGCCGAACCTGCCGAGCCGCTGTCCGCCATCGCGATGCTCTTGATCGTCCTGCGGGCCTTCTCCTCGGGTAGCGCGGCCCTCACCGGCGTCGAGGCCATCAGCAACGGTGTGCCCGCCTTCCGTAAGCCCAAGGCCCACAACGCGGCGCGAACCCTGGTGGCGATGGGAGTGCTCTCGGTCAGCATGTTCGCCGGACTGCTGATGCTCGCCCAGCTCACCGGCGTCAAGGTCGCGGAGAACCCCGACACGCAGCTCCTGGGTGCGCCGGAGGGCTACCAACAGCGCACGATGGTCGCCCAGATCGCCGATGCAGTGTTCGACGGTGTCCCGCTGGCCTTCTACTTCCTGCTGGCCGTCACCGGACTCATCCTCGCCATCGCCGCGAACACCGCGTTCAACGGTTTCCCCGTCCTCGGGTCGATCCTCGCGCAGGACCGCTACCTGCCGAGGCAGTTGCACACCCGAGGCGATCGGCTTGCCTACAGCAACGGGATCATCTTCCTCGCCGCAGCGGCGATCCTGCTGGTCATCGCCTTCGGCGCCGAGGTGACCGATTTGATCCATTTGTACATCGTCGGGGTCTTCGTCGCATTCGTCCTGAGTCAGAGCGGCATGTTGATGCATTGGCGAAACCTGCTGCGTACCGAGAAGGACCCGGTCGTGCGGCGGCGGATGCGTCGGGCGCAGGTGGTGAACATGGTCGGGTTGGTCACCACCGCGATCGTGCTGGTCGTCGTGGTCGTCACCAAGTTCTTCAGAGGAGCCTGGATCGCAATCGCGGCGATGGCGGTGCTCTACCTGTTGATGACGGGTATTCGTCGGCATTACGACCGCGTGGCCACCGAGTTGGCCGAACACGAGGGCGACACCGTGCTGCCCTCGCGCAACCACGCGATCGTCCTGGTCTCGCAGCTGCACCGCCCCACACTGCGCGCGCTGGCCTATGCCCGGGCGACCCGCCCCGACGTGCTGGAGGCGGTTACCGTCAACGTCGACGAGGCCAATACCCTCGTGGTGACCCGTCGTTGGCAAGAGGAGAACTTCCAGGTGCCACTGAAGGTCATCGAGTCGCCCTATCGGGAGATCACCAAACCAGTGCTCGACTATGTGACAAGAATTCGTACCGACAACCCTCGAAACGTCGTGACCGTGTTCATCCCCGAATACGTCGTCGGACACTGGTGGGAGAACCTGCTGCACAATCAGAGTGCGTTGCGGCTGAAAGGCCGATTGCTGTTCGAGCCGGGAGTCATGGTCACCAGTGTTCCGTGGCAACTCGCCTCCTCCCAGCGCGTCGCAGGCCGGGCAGGCTCCGCACCGGGACGGGCTCGGCGCGGTTTGGACATCTCAGAGGCCGAGCACGATCGTCGGGAGCGCGGATGACCCTCTCTGCTGAATCCCCATCTTCGCGGCCATCCGCCGCCTCTCCCTCGTCGACATCGACGCAGGTAGCGGGCGAGCGCGCCGCGAAGGTCGACTGGACCGGCCAGCGTTTCGAGGTGGAGGTCGGGAACCCCGGCCACGGCGGGTTCTGCGTGGCGCGTCACGAGGGGCGGGTGGTGTTCGTCCGGCACGCTCTTCCCGGCGAGAAGGTCATCGTGACCGTCACCGAGGACAACGGCGGCAGTTTCTGCCGTGCCGATGCGGTCGAGGTGCTCCAGCCCTCGCCTGCCCGGGTCGAACCGCCCTGCACCGCCGCCCGACCGGGCGGTTGCGGCGGCTGTGACTGGCAGCACGTCGACCCGGCCGCACAGCGCCTGTTGAAGGCGCAGGTGGTCGAGGAGCAACTGCGCCGCATCGCAGGCCTGGAGTGGCCGGTGGTCGTCGAGGAACTGCCCGGCGGAGCGCTGGGCTGGCGGAGTCGGGTCCGGTTGGCGATCGACGACCGAGGTCGGCCGGGACTGCGAGCGCACCGCAGCCATCGGATCGTGCCCCTGGAGTCCTGTCCGATCGCGGTGCCCGGTTCCCTCGACGAGGTATTGAACCGGCGCTGGCGAGCGCGATCGGAGCTGGAGGTCACCACCGACTCGACGGGGACCCTGCATCTGAGCGAGCCGAGCCCCGGTTCGCCCGGTCGGCGCGCACCCGCACGGCAGATCACCGGTGGCACGGCCGTCCAACACGCTGCAGGCCGGGAGTGGCGTGTCGCGGCGCACGGTTTCTGGCAGGTGCACCCCGAGGCCGCCGACGCCTTCGCAGCCGTGATCGCCGAGTGGTCCCAGGCGCCCGTGGGAGGCATCGCCTGGGACCTGTACGGCGGGGCAGGCCTCTTCGCATCGGTGCTGGCCGAGCAGGTGGGCCCGACCGGAGCGGTGGAGGTGGTCGAATCGTCCCGACGTGCGGTCCGGGATGGAATCCAGGTGCTCGCCGATCAGCCGCAGGTGCGGTTCCACTCCGGCCGGGTCGAGGTGCTGCTGGCGGGCCCCGAACTGGCCGGTTCGAACGGGGCCGCGGCCGCCAGGGGAGAGCACGGCATCGCGGTCGGGCCCGATGTGGTGGTTCTCGATCCGCCGCGCAAGGGGGCGGGCCGGGCGGTCGTCGAGGCCGTGACCGCTGCGGCTCCGGGACGGGTGATCCTGGTCGCCTGTGACCCGGCCGCGATGGCGAGGGACGTCGGACTGTTCGCCGAGGCCGGGTATCGCCTACAGCGGATCCGGGCTTTCGACGCCTTCCCGATGACGCACCACGTGGAGTGCATCGCGCTCCTCGAACCGATCGCGAAGGAATCCTGAACCAGCCTGTTCCAAGGATCGAGGACACGGTCGGTACCGGAGGCCGATGACGGGGCCGCCTGCGGCCGCCTCTCGTGAGCCATCCGCTGGGGGATGGGTGCGGGGCGGCGGCGCAGGCGATCCAGCCGTCGGCCCGGCCGCTCACGTCGAGCGGGCCGGGCTCGCTCACGTCGATCGACTGCGGTCGGCAGCTTCGCATGGACACGCATCGACGCGCCGCACCGAGCCGCCGCGCGCGGGCCAGGGCACGACTACAGCGGCCCCGGAGTCACCCGTCTGTCGTCATGCGTCGCCGCCACGGGTCGCCAGACCCTGCCTCGGCGGCTGCGCCCGGCCGCCGAGCATGCCGAGCGGCGGCCTCGCTTACCCCGTGTCGAGTGTTCGTTGCGGACATGCGAAGACACTCGGAGTATCGGATGATCGGGAGCCACAACCCGAACGGGGCAACCCGGGCGGGGAATCGAACGTCTTCATCTGACGACGGAGCGCGTTTCGACGAGCCCAATGGGTGAGTAGCCGTCGAAGCCGGGATGGTTACCGGTCCGTAGACTATCCCGCGCCGCATGGTCACATCGCGGACCTACAAGACACGGCGGCCCGGTACGTGGGCAGTCGGTATCGAAGCGAGGTGGAGTGGTGACACTGCTGGAGTCCGTGCATGGCCCGGCCGACCTCAAGCGAATGGAACTCGGGGAGCTGGAGCAGCTTGCCGAGGAGATTCGGTCGTTCCTGGTGACCAAGGTGTCGCGCACCGGCGGTCATCTCGGACCGAACCTCGGCGTGATCGAGCTGACGATGGCAGTGCACCGGGTCTTCGACTCGCCGCACGACAAGATCGTCTTCGATACCGGACACCAGGCCTACGTGCACAAGATCCTCACGGGAAGACAGGCGGGCTTCGATCGCCTTCGGCTCCGTGACGGACTGTCCGGCTATCCGTCGAGGGCGGAGAGCGAGCACGACCTCGTCGAGAACAGCCACGCCTCCACCGCGTTGTCCTACGCCGATGGCCTGGCCAAGGCGTTCCAGCTCAGCGGGGCCCGCAGGCACGCGGTCGCCGTGGTCGGCGACGGAGCGCTCACCGGCGGGATGTGCTGGGAGGCGTTGAACAACATCGCCGCCGGGCAACGTCGTTCGCTGGTCATCGTCGTCAACGACAACGGCCGCTCCTACTCGCCGACGATCGGTGGCTTCGCCGAGCACCTGTCCTCGCTGCGTCTGCGCCCCGGCTACGAGCGCGCGCTGGAGAGCGGCCGCCGTACCCTGCAGAGCATCCCGATGGTGGGTGGTCCGCTGTACGCCGGACTGCATGCCGCCAAGCGTGGCCTCAAGGACGCGATCAGTCCGCAGGTGATGTTCGAGGACCTGGGTCTGAAGTACCTCGGACCCGTGGACGGGCATGACCTCGGCGCGATGGACGCGGCACTGCGCCGAGCCAAGGCATTCGGCGGTCCGGTGATCGTGCACGCCGTCACCCGCAAGGGCAACGGGTTCGCGCCCGCCGAGAACGATGAAGCCGACCAGATGCACTCCACCGGCGCGATCGACCCCGTGACGGGTCAGCCGACCAGCGCCTCCTCGGGCACCAGTTGGACCTCGGTGTTCGCCGACGAGTTGGTGCACATCGGCAAGGAACGCCAGGACGTCGTCGCCATCACGGCGGCCATGCTCGGCCCGACGGGTCTCGACCGATTCGCGGCGGCCTACCCACAGCGGTGCTTCGACGTGGGGATCGCGGAGCAGCACGCACTGACCTCGGCGGCGGGCCTGGCCATGGGCGGCCTGCACCCGGTGGTCGCCGTGTACGCGACCTTCCTCAACCGTGCATTCGACCAGTTGTTGATGGACGTGGCCCTGCACCGGCAGCCCGTCACGGTGGTCCTGGATCGCGCCGGGGTGACGGGCACGGACGGGGCCAGCCACAACGGCATGTGGGACATGTCGATGCTCGGCATGGTGCCCGGCATCCGCGTCGCCGCCCCGCGCGATGCGGTGACGTTGCGCGAGGAGCTGCGCGAGGCCGTCGACGTCACCGACGGCCCGACCGTGATCCGGTACTCCAAGGGCGCGGTCGTCGACGAGCTGCCCGCCGTGCGGCGTATCGGCACGGTCGACGTACTGCACGAACCGTCCGACGAGGCGCGGGCGGCCGAGGACGCCGAGACCGACAGCACGGTCGACGAGGCTGCCGAGGCCGAAGCCGCGGCGACCGAGGCGGCGGTCGTCGAGCGGCGGGATGTCCTGCTGGTCGCGGTGGGCGCGTTCGCACCGATGTGTGTCGAGGTGGCCCGCCGCTTGGCGGACCAGGGAATCGGCGTCACGGTGGTCGACCCTCGATGGGTGACCCCGGTGGCCGCAGAACTCGTCGAGCTGTCCCGGGACCACCGGCTGGTGGTCACCGTCGAGGACGGCGGCAGGCACGGCGGCATCGGCTGGTCGTTGGCAGCGGCACTGCGGGACGCCGATCTCGATGTCCCGCTGCGCGATATCGGCATTCCCCAGCGGTTCCTCGACCACGGTTCTCGGTCGGAGGTGTTGGCCGAGTTGGGGCTGACGGCACAGGACATCGCCCGCCGGATCACCGAGTGGGCCGCCGACCGTATCGGCGAACCGGCGCCCGCCGTCTCCTCCGTCGTGGCGAGGGAGCTCTAGACATCGAAAGTCCCAATGCCCGGCCTCCGCTGACCACACCCGAGGCCCGGGTGTCCGCTGCTCGGGTGCCGTCGGTCGTCGTCGCAGGTCATGTGCCTGCTTCGGCGGCCGTATCGGCGGTTGTCCCTCGGTGGACCAGCCGACTCGCTCGACGGGTTGGACAGTTTTCTCTCAGGTTCGTATGGCACGGTTGAGTCGTGCGGATTCTGGTCGTTGAGGATGAGCAGCCACTGGCCGATGCGATCGCCAGGGGACTGCGAAGAGAAGGCATGGCGGTCGACACGGCGTACGACGGGGAGTCGGGCCACGAGAAGGCCGCGATCACCAGATATGACGTCGTGGTGCTCGACCGTGATCTGCCCGGAATGTCGGGTGATTCGCTGTGCCGCGAGATCCTGCAGTCCGGGGCCATCACGCGCGTGATGATGCTGACGGCGAGCGGCGCGGTGGAGGACCGGGTCGAAGGGCTGTCCTTAGGTGCCGACGACTACCTCGCGAAGCCCTTCGCGTTCGCCGAGCTGGTCGCGAGGATCAGAGCCCTGGGTCGTCGCTCGACGCCTGCCGCTCCGCCGGTGCTGGTCGCCGAGGACCTCCGATTGGACCCGTCCTCCCGTAACGTCTCGCGCTCCGATCGGCAGATCGAACTGACGCGCAAGGAGTTCGGCGTCCTGGAGGTGTTGCTGTCGGCCGGTGGCTCCGTGGTCAGCAGCGAGGAACTCCTCGAGCGGGTGTGGGACGAGAACGCCGACCCGTTCACCACCACGGTCCGTGTCACGGTCATGACCTTGCGTAAGAAGCTCGGTGACCCCGGGGTGATCGAGACGGTGGTGGGCTCGGGATACCGCGTTCCGACCGCTGCCGCCGCCGTGGAGAAGGCCGACGGGCCCGACACGACGGCGGGACCGGGATTCACCACGCGGTGATCGGCTCCGTCCGTCGCCGGGGGCTCGGGCTGCGCGCACGAATCACCCTGTTGGCCACCGGGCTCGTCGCGGCCGTCAGCTGCATTCTCCTGTGGCTGGGCTGGTTGTTGGTCGGCGAGGTCCTGACCGAGGTACCGCAGTACCCGCCGGGAAACCTGATTCGAGTCAACGGAGTCGACGTCGAGGCGGCTCAACTCGCCGACGCGCTTCGGGACAACGCGCGGGAGCAGGTGCTCGAGGTCGGTGCCATTGCTTTCCTGTGCGTCGTGTTGGCCGTTCTGACGCTGTCCTGGTCCATCACCGGTCGGGTGCTGGCGCCGCTGCATCGGGTCACCGCCACCGCCCGCAGGCTCTCTGCGGAGTCGCTCGGTGAGCGCATCGACTTCGAGGGGGCTCGGGACGAGGTCGCCGAACTCGCCGACACCTTCGACGAGATGTTGGCCCGGCTGGAGGCGGCCTTCGACTCGCAGCGCCGATTCGTGGCCAACGCGAGCCACGAGCTGCGCACCCCGCTGGCGGTGATCAGAACCGAACTCGACGTCACGTTGGCCGATCCTGATGCCGACGTCGCCGAACTGCGCAGAATGGCCGCCGTGGTCCAGGACGCCACCCGCCGCGCGGCACAGCTGGTGGAGGCACTGCTGCTGTTGGCCAAGACCGATGCCGTCGGCCTCGCCGTGCGAGAACCGGTCGATCTCGCGGTGGTGGTCGAGAGCGCCTGGCGGTCGGCTCGCACCGAGGCGGCCTCGCGGGGACTCGACGTCACGATGCACACCGAACCGGTGTTGGTGATGGGCGATCCGGCCCTGCTGGAGCGGGTCGCGGGCAACCTGTTGGAGAACGCGGTCCGCCACAACGTCGACGAGGGCTGGATCAGGGTGCACGCGGACAGCGACGCGGAGAATGCCCGACTCACCGTCGCGGCATCCGGACCGGTGATTCCCGCAGAACGGGTCGCCGAGCTGTTGGAGCCGTTCAGCAGGGGCGGCACCGGACGGACCGCTCAATCCGGAGCGGGGTTGGGTCTGTCGATCGTGCGGGCGGCCGTGGCCGCGCACGGCGGACGGGTCATGGTCGAGCCCGTTCCCAACGGGGGGATGTCGGTGGGTGTATCGCTTCCCGTCGCCCCTTGATCATCACGGAGAGTCCTGTCGCATTCGCTCGACATGATGGAAACCGTTGGCGAATGGGGAGTTGTAGTGCGCTGAGTGTCGGTAGCCACCGATGACCTTGATCGGTGATCGCGTGATCGTTCCGATCGCGCACCCGACAGCCGCGAGGAGTCCTCATGGACAGTGCACCACGGCCAGGTAAGACGGTAGGTCGCCGTTCGTTCTTAAAGGCCGCAGGCGTGGCAGGGACCGTGCCTGCGCTGGGCGCGATGACCGGCCTCGGCGCCCAGGCATCCCCGGCGAGCGTACCGGCGAGCGTGGGAGCCCTACGTGCCCAACCGCCCGGGAACGACCCGGAGAGGTGGGCCCGCTGCCTACAGGTCGCAAGGGACCTGCTGGTGGTCGGCCCGGACAACGAGGACCTCAAGATCGAGTATCTGAAGGTCCTCATCGATGACGGGCTGCCCAGGACGTCCAATCCGAAGAACGTGTTGATCCTGGGAGCGGGAATCGCAGGCCTGGCGGCCGCGACCCTGCTCAAGCAGGCAGGCCATCGGGTGACCGTGCTGGAGGCCAACGGCAACCGGGTCGGTGGACGGATCAAGACCTTCCGATCCGACTCCGCGGGTGGCAACTCGCCGTTCCGGGACCCGAGGCAGTACGCCGAGGCCGGTGCGATGCGGCTGCCCGACTTCCATCCGCTGACGCTCGCGCTCTCCGACAAACTCGGCCTGAGCAGGCGGTTGTTCTTCAACGTCGACGTCGTGCCGGGCACCGGTAACCAGAATGCGCCGCTGCCCGCGGTCGAATACCGCTCCTACCAGGGCGAGGTGTGGCGCCGTGGACCGGCGACCACCGACTTCCGCCCGCCGGATGCGGCGTCCAACACCTGGCTCGACACCAACGGGACCCGGGTTCGCCGCGCGCAGTACGCGGCCGATCCGACCGCCATCAACGCCGGGTTCGGTGTGCCGGAGGGCGATCTCGCCACGACCGCGGGGGCTCTGCTCGACGCGGCGGTCGACCCGCTGCGCGACTACTACTCCGACATCGGGCCCGACGGCGTTCGGGTGGACCGCCCCATCGCCGAACTGGTCGAGGGCTGGGCGCGGCTGATCTACGACTTCGACGGACACAGCATGGACCGCTACCTCCGCGAGGAGGCGCGGCTCAGCGATGCGACCGTCGATGCGATCGGCACCCTGCAGAACGTCACCTCGCGCCTGCCGCTGTCCCTGGTGCACAGCTTCCGTGGTCTGGCGTTGATCAGTCCCACCGCGACGTACTGGGAGCTCGACGGCGGTAGCTGGCAGCTTCCGGAGGCACTGCGTTCGGGGCTCGCGGACGAGATCAGGATGAATCGGCGGGCGGTGCGGATCGAGTACTACGACCCGGCCAGGCCCGAATCCGCCACCGACAACGTCGGTCCCGGCAGGCCCTCGGTGTGGGTGGAGACGACCAGCGAGATCGGCGGCGACGAATCCGACGCGGGCGAGGCGCTCCCGGAGCGAGAAGCCTTCACCGCCGATGTCGCGATCGTGACGTTGCCGCTGTCGAGCCTGCGTCATGTGCAGGTCGAGCCGTTGATGTCCTACGAGAAGCGGCGTGCGGTCATCGAGATCCACTACGACTCGGCGTCCAAGGTGTTGTTGGAGTTCAGCAGGCGCTGGTGGGAGTTCACCGAGGCCGACTGGCGGCGGGAACTCGACGCGATCAGCCCCGGCCTCTATGAGCGTTATCAGGCACGTGGTCGCGATGTGACGGAGACGACGGACTGGCTGGGTGCGGCCAGGTCGGTGGACTCCGGCGCGATTCCGGCGCGTCAGAAGGAGTTCTACGCCCAACATCGGCAGGCCGACGACCCGGAGTCACGGCCTGCCGATCATGTTTTCGGCGGCGGATCTGCGACCGACAATCCCAACCGCTTCATCTATTACCCCTCACATCCGGTGCCGGGCAGTGCAGGCGGCGTCGTGCTCGCGGCTTACGTGTGGGCGGCCGACGCCAGTCGCTGGGACTCCATGGACGACGACGAGCGGTACGTCTACGCACTGCGTGGCATGCAGCAGGTGCACGGCAACCGCATCGAGGTCTTCTACACGGGTGCAGGCCAGACTCAGAGCTGGTTGCGCAACCGGTATGCCTTCGGTGAGGCCGCGGTGCTCACCGCCGGTCAGTTGAGCCGCCTGCAGCCGGGGGTGCGTACCCCGGAGGGGCCGCTGCACTTCGCAGGCGACCACACCTCGATCAAGCCCGCCTGGATCGAGGGTGCGCTGGAGTCCGCGGTGCGGGCGGCCTTGGAGGTACACACGGGCGAGGTTCGCTGAGCCAGTGCGGCGTCCTCTCACCGACTCGAGGAGTGATCGAGTGCTGCGAGGGGACGCCGCACCACCGGCGATCAGGCCGAACCGGCCTCCCAGCCATACCTGTTCTGCAGCTCCACCGCGACGCGGACGAAGCGGTCACCGTCGAGCACGGCGCCCTCCCTGCGGATGTCCTCCTCATCGAACTCGAAGAGGCGGTCCAAGCACAGGTAGGAATCCCGACCGGACCTGTCCCACGGACCGTCGCCGAGCTCGAACCAGTCGTGCTCCTCCCAGTGGTCGGGCTCCTTGCTGGAGAGCATCAAGCCCTGGACGCGGTTGCGCTTGTGCCCGACGACGAGCACCGGCCGGTCCTTGCCCTTGTTCGGGTCCTCCTCGTAGGGAACCCAGGTCCAGACGATCTCACCGGGGTCGGCCTGGCCGTCGAGGTTGGGCGCATAGGCAAGCCGCGTGGCGCCCTGCCGGGTGGGGATCTCGGTTACCTCGCCGTGGAGATCGTGCGGGCGATTCGTATAGGCGTCAGTCACGGCGTTCACCCTAAAGGGGACCTGATCGTCTTCTCGGCTCGCCGGTCGGGCTCGCCTCGGCGGCGGTGCCGCGGTGGAATCTCGACCGCCATCGCGGCTTTCACCAATGGCCGGCCTGTGCAGTCGGACCTGTCCGGTGGGTGTCGGTGTCCGTCGGTTTGCGTCTCATCGGCCTGAGAACCCCTGCGACGCGCGGTGCGGACCCCGTCGCGTGCGACGATGGGGTGTCCCCCGTCCACCCGCGCGAGGAATCCAATTCGTGAGCACGTTCGCCGACACCACCTTCACATCTCCGGAACGGATCCGGAACTTCTGCATCATCGCCCACATCGACCACGGAAAATCCACCTTGGCCGACCGCATGCTGCAACTCACCGGTGTGGTCGACGCCCGCTCCATGCGAGCCCAATACCTCGACAGGATGGACATCGAGAGGGAGCGGGGCATCACCATCAAGGCGCAGAACGTGCGCCTCCCGTGGCAGCTCGACGGCACCGACCATGTGCTGCACATGATCGACACCCCAGGCCACGTCGACTTCACCTACGAGGTCTCGCGAGCGCTGGAGGCATGCGAGGGCGCGATCCTGCTCGTGGATGCCGCGCAGGGGATCGAGGCGCAGACCTTGGCGAACCTCTACCTGGCGCTGGAGAACGACCTCACGATCATCCCGGTGCTCAACAAGATCGACCTTCCGGCGGCCGAGCCGGACAAGTACGCCGCCGAGCTCGCCCGCATCGTGGGCTGCGAGCCGGAGGAGGTCCTGCGTGTCTCGGCCAAGAGCGGACTCGGCGTCGACGCGGTGCTCGACCGCGTGGTGCGCGATGTGCCCCCGCCGGTCGGCTCGGACGACGCCCCCCCCAGGGCGATGATCTTCGACTCCGTCTACGACACCTATCGGGGTGTGGTCACCTACATCCGGGTCGTCGACGGCCGGATCACGCCTCGGCAGCGCATCAAGATGATGTCCACCGGCGCCACTCACGAGTTGCTCGAGGTGGGCATCATCTCCCCGGAGCCCAAGCCCAGTCAGGGATTGGGCATCGGGGAGGTCGGTTATCTGATCACCGGTGTGAAGGATGTTCGACAGTCGAGGGTCGGCGACACCGTCACCTCGGAACGCAAGGGCGCTGCGGAACCACTGGCCGGTTACCGCGATCCGAAGCCGATGGTCTACGCGGGGCTGTACCCGCTGGACGGATCCGACTATCCGGATCTGCGCGAGGCGCTGGACAAGCTGCAGCTCAACGATGCGGCACTCACTTATGAGCCGGAGACCTCGGCTGCACTGGGGTTCGGTTTCCGGTGTGGTTTCCTCGGACTGCTGCACCTGGAGATCACCCGCGACCGGTTGGAGCGCGAGTTCGGCCTGGAGCTGATCTCGACGGCACCCAACGTCGTCTACCAGGTGGAGATGGAGGACGGCGAGCGCCACGAGGTCACCAACCCGTCGGACTGGCCGGACGGCAAGATCGGTGGCGTCCACGAACCGATCACCAAGTGCACGGTGATCGCCCCGGTCGACTTCGTGGGCGCGATCATGGAACTGTGCCAGAGCAAGCGCGGCCAGCTCGGCGGCATGGACTATCTCTCCGAGGACCGGGTCGAGCTGCGCTACACGATTCCGCTCGCCGAGATCATCTACGACTTCTTCGATGCGCTGAAGTCGCGGACCAGGGGCTACGCCTCACTGGACTACGAGGAAGCCGGTGATCAGGTCGCGGATCTGGTCAAGGTCGACATCCTGCTGCAGGGAGAGCCGGTCGACGCGTTCAGCGCCATCGTGCACAAGGACTCCGCCTACGGCTATGGCACGAAGATGGCCACCAAGCTCCGGGAGCTGATCCCGAGGCAGCAGTTCGAGGTGCCCATCCAGGCCGCGATCGGTGCCCGGGTGATCGCCAGGGAGACGATCAGGGCGATCCGCAAGGACGTGCTCGCCAAGTGCTACGGCGGTGACATCACCCGGAAGCGCAAGCTGTTGGAGAAGCAGAAGGAAGGCAAGAAGCGGATGAAGATGGTGGGACGGGTCGAGGTCCCACAGGAGGCATTCGTCGCGGCATTGTCCACCGAGGACTCCGCAGACAAGGGCAAGGGCAAGAAGTAGGGCGGGCGTTATTGGCCCGATCGAGTGATGTTCCCTGAAATCGAACAGATGTTCGTCTAGGGTGGGTCGCACTGGTCGCGTCACCTTGGTGGCGCCGCACTGACACTCCGCCACGGTCGAAGTCCGCCGTGGCGAGAGTGTTCGTGAACCTGACACCTCGTGCGGGGCGGCACCCCCACGAGGTTGTCGGTCCGACCCTCTAGCGTCGGACCCGAACTCATCGACCAGGTGATCGCATTCGATCTGTAGATCGTCTCGACCCACCCGCGACCTATATCCGTGACTCACCCCGAGGGGACCCACAATGGCACCCGCCGCACCGAACAGGGAGAAAGCCCTCGAGCTGGCCCTGGCGCAGATCGACAAGCAGTTCGGCAAGGGCTCGGTGATGCGTCTCGGTGACGATGACCGTCCGCCCATGGAGGTCATCCCCACCGGTTCCATCTCGTTGGACGCCGCACTGGGCATCGGCGGTCTGCCGCGCGGCCGAGTGGTGGAGATCTACGGTCCGGAGAGCAGTGGTAAGACCACCGTCGCGCTCCATGCGGTGGCCAACGCGCAGCGCCAGGGTGGTGTGGCTGCCTTCATCGACGCCGAGCACGCGCTCGACCCCGAGTACGCCAAGGCGTTGGGTGTGGACACCGACGCGCTGTTGGTCTCCCAGCCCGACACGGGTGAGCAGGCGTTGGAGATCACCGACATGCTCATCCGCTCCGGCGCACTGGACATCGTGGTGGTCGACTCGGTCGCGGCGCTGGTGCCCCGCGCCGAGATCGAGGGCGAGATGGGTGACTCCCACGTCGGTCTGCAGGCCCGATTGATGAGCCAGGCGCTGCGGAAGCTCACCTCCGCGTTGAACACCGCCAAGACCACCGCGATCTTCATCAACCAGCTGCGCGAGAAGATCGGCGTGATGTTCGGAAGCCCCGAGACCACCACCGGTGGTAAAGCACTGAAGTTCTACGCCTCGGTCCGGCTGGACGTCCGGCGGATCGAGACCCTGAAGGACGGCGGCGACGCGGTCGGTAACCGGACCAGGGTCAAGGTGGTCAAGAACAAGGTCAGCCCGCCGTTCAAGCAGGCCGAGTTCGACATCATCTACGGGCAGGGCATCAGCCGGGAAGGCTCGCTGATCGACATGGGCGTCGAACACGGGATTCTGCGCAAGTCCGGTGCCTGGTACACCTACGAGGGCGACCAGCTCGGCCAGGGCAAGGAGAACGCCCGCAAGTTCCTGCGGGACAACCCGGACATCGCCAACGAGTTGGAGAAGCGCCTCCAGGAGAAGCTCGGCATCATCGCCAAGCCCGACGCCGATGCGGCGACAGGATCGCCCGCTCCGGTGGACTTCTGATCGATGGCGAGGTTCCGATCTGCCGCCGCCGCATCGGGCGCTGAGGAGAACTCCGAACAGCGAAGACAGTCGGGAGCACCCGCCGACCCGGTCCAGCGGGCGCGGGACTACTGCCTCCGACTGTTGACCGCACGCCCGCGTACCAGGGCTGAGTTGGACCAAGCGCTGGTACGTCGGGAGGTCGACCCGGAGATCATCGAGCAGGTGTTGGGCAGGCTCGACGAGGTCGGTCTGATCGACGATCAAGCCTTCGCGGACATGTGGGTCCGGTCGCGGCATACCCACCAGGGGCTCGGTCGGCGTGCCCTGCTCGAGGAGTTGCGTCGCAAGGGCGTCGCCGCAGACGTGGCGAACGAGGCGGCACAGAGCCTCGACCGGGATGCGGAGGAGGAGCGGGCACGACAACTGGTGCAGCGCAAGCTTTCCGCGTCCGCAGGAGCGGATGAGCGCACGAGGATTCGCCGACTGGTGGCGATGCTGGCGCGGAAGGGGTACCCACAGGGCCTGGCGTTCCAGGTCGTGCGTGAGGAACTCGCCAACGAGGGCACCGACGGCGAGCTGCTCGACGAGCTGCACGATTGACCTGTCGCCGGGTTCGGTGCTGGTGTGGCCGACTACGACTACCACCGGGGCATCGTCGGTCGATGTCCCGTGGTTTCCGGCCTCGGTATCACCGGCCGACCGAGGTTGGTCGCGCGCTGCGGGCGCGGCGACCCGGGTCGTGCGGCGGATGGTGGGGAACACCGGTGGAAGTCGCTAGGGCAGCACGAATCCGGGTCCTAGAGTGGCCACCGGGTCGTCGGGCACCCGCCCGAATTCGGCCCCCCGTGCAAGACAAGGAGAGGGTGGCAGCGGCGTGCGAGCACACATCGTCTGGGACTGGAACGGCACGCTGTTGAACGACAACCATGCGGTGCTGGCAGGCGTGAATTCGATCTGTCGCTCCTTCTCCCGCGACGAGATCGATCTGGACTACTGGCGATCGGTGTTCAGCAGGCCCTTGAAAGCCTGTTACGAGCAACTTCTCGGACGGACTCTGAGCGACGAGGAGTGGTCCGGCACCGACGCCCTCTACCACGGGTCGTACAACGAGTTACTTCCCACCTGTGCGCTCGCCGAGGACGCGGAACAGGTACTGCGGGACTGGCAGTCGGCAGGCAACAGCCAATCCCTGCTGTCCATGTGGTTTCACGAACCGCTCACCGAGATGGTCACCCGGCTCGAGTTGGTGCAGTACTTCTCGCAGGTCGATGGCCTGCGCGGCACCGTGGGCGGTGGCTCGAAGGCGAAGTACCTGTCCGAGCACCTGGTGCGGACCGGGATGGACCCGGCATCGGTGGTCCTCATCGGTGACGTCGTCGACGATGCGTTCGCGGCGGAGAGCGTGGGAGCTCGGTGTGTGCTGGTCACGACCGGGATGACCTCGCACCAGAAACTGGCGGACACCGGCCATCCGGTCGCGGATTCTCTGGCTGCGGCAGTACGGCTGATCGAGGATCGCGCGTCCTGAGTCCGACCGGCCGGCGCGGGTGTTCGCGGACCGAACGCTGCTCGGGCGGGATGCCCTGCAGGTGGGTCACACCGGCCCGCTGCGTGTGCTGTTCGAGGCGCCCTCGGTCGTTCAGCCGGGGCCGCGACGGCTGGCCGTTGTGGCGATCGGGGTCTGTCGGCCGTTCGCGTCCTGCTCCCGACACGAACATCCGGCGGCCGACGACTTTCGAGGTCGATCGCCGGATATCCGATGTCGGTAGCGTGCCGCGACCCTCGCTGCGGCCGCCTGCTCAGCGCTGCAGTGCTGCTGCCGCGGTGGCCAGGGTGGTGACGGACTTCCAATCTCCGGTGGCCAGGGCCTTGGCCGGTGTCAACCATGAGCCCCCGACGCAGCCGACGTTGGGAAGTGCCAGATAACCTGCCGCGTTGTCCGGGCTGATTCCGCCGGTGGGGCAGAACCTGAGCTGCGGCAGGGGGCCTGCCAGCGATCGGAGGTAACCGACGCCGCCTGCTGCCTCGGCGGGGAAGAACTTCAGCGAGGAGTAGCCCATCTCGACGAGCTGGAGCGCCTCGGACGCGGTCGCAGCGCCGGGAAGGATGGGCAGTCCGGTCTCTTCGGCGCTCTGGAGCAGGCTACGCGTGCTGCCGGGCGTGACGAGGAACCTGGCTCCGGCCGAGGCGGCTTGAGCAGCGTGCGCGGGCGCGGTCACGGTGCCTGCGCCGATGAGGATGTCGGGCACCTCGGCGGCGATTCGTTCGATCGCCTGTAGGGCGACGGGCGTGCGCAGCGTGACCTCGATGATGGAGATTCCCCCTGCGACCAGTGCTCGTGCCAGCGGCACCGCGTGGTCGGCATCGTCGATCACCACCACCGGAATGACCGGCGAGATGCCGAGCAGATCGGTCGGTTCGTTCTGGGTGCTCATCGGTTCGCCTCCACCTCGGCATACCCCGGCTGGGGCACGCTGAATGTCCGGGCGCCCTCATCGGCCTGGGTGACCGCCGCTCGGAGGGCTCCGAACAGTTCTCGTCCGGTTCCCGACCACGCCGCCTGGCTCGGCGGGCCGTCGATCGCTTCGCGTTCCTCGAGTTCATGGTTGGGCACCAGTACTTCGAGGGTGCCCCGATCGGCGTCGAGTCGGACGATGTCGCCATCTCGGACCTTGGCCAGTGGGCCGCCGATGGCGGCCTCGGGCGAGAGTTGGATGGCGGCCGGGATCTTTCCCGACGCACCCGACATACGGCCGTCCGTCACGAGTGCGACCTTATGGCCTCGATCCTGCAGGGAGCCGAGAGCCGGGGTCAGACCGTGAAGTTCCGGCATCCCGTTGGCGGCCGGTCCCTGGTTGCGCAGGACGACGATGACATCGCAGTTGAGCTCGCCTGCCCGGTAGGCGGTATCGAATGCCGCCTGGGTGGGGAAGATCCGGGCAGGCGCGATCACGGCGCGGTGCTGCTCCTGCACGGCCGAGATCTTGATGACGGCGCGGCCGAGGTTGCCCTTGAGGATGCGGAGCCCACCGTCGGCGTCGAACGGCTCGGCGACACCGCGTAGGACGTCCTCGTCGAGGCTCGTCGGCGTGCCGTCCTGCCATTCCAGGTGACCATCGATCAATCGCGGTTCCTGGCGGTAGCGGTCGAGACCGTCGCCCGCGACCGTGCGTACCTCGCGGTGGAGCAGTCCGGCATCGAGCAACTCGCCGATCAGGAACGGCACGCCGCCCGCCGCCGCGAAGTGGTTGATGTCGGCGGGGCCGTTGGGGTAGATGCGGGCCAACAGCGGCACGACCTCGGCGAGATCGGAGAAGTCGTCCCAGGTCAGGACGATCCCGGCTGCGGCCGCGATGGCGACCAGGTGGATCGTGTGGTTGGTGGAGCCGCCGGTGGCCAGCAGCGCCACCACGGCGTTCACGATGGTCTGCTCGGAGACGATCTCGGCGAGCGGGGTGTATTCCTCGCCCGAGCGGCGGATCTCCACCGCTCGTTTGCTCGCCGCCTCGGTCAAGGCCTTACGCAGTGGGGTGCCGGGCTGCACGAAACTCGATCCCGGCAGGTGTAAGCCCATGACCTCCATCAGGAGCTGATTGGAGTTCGCGGTCCCGTAGAAGGTGCAGGTACCGGGGGAGTGGTAGGAGGCCGACTCTGATTCGAGGAGGTCTTCGCGGCTCGCGAGTCCCTCGGCGAAGAGCTGTCGGACCCGGCTCTTCTCCCGGTTGGGCAGACCGGAGCTCATCGGTCCTGCGGGCACCATCAGCATCGGCAGATGGCCGAAGGACAACCCGCCGATGAGTAGCCCCGGCACGATCTTGTCGCACACGCCGAGCAGGAGCGCGCCGTCGAACATCTCGTGGGCCAGCGCCACGCCGGTGGACATGGCGATCACGTCCCGGCTGAACAACGACAACTCCATGCCGTCACGGCCTTGGGTGATGCCGTCGCACATGGCGGGCACACCGCCTGCGAACTGCGCAACCCCACCCGCCTCACGGACGGCTTCCTTGATCCAGTTCGGGAAGTCGTTCAGCGGCTGGTGCGCGGAGAGCATGTCGTTGTAGGAGGAGACGATGGCGACGTTGGGCTTGACCATCCCTCGAATGGCGATCCGGTCGGGCCCGGCGCAGCCCGCGAAACCGTGCGCGAGGTTGCTGCAGGCCATGCCCGCTCGGACGGGTCCGTCTCCAGCAGCCTGTGCGGTTCGGGCGAGGTATGCGCCTCGAGTTTCCCTGCTTCGGGCGATGATCCGGTTCGTGACCTCGGCGATCACCGGATGCTGCGCGGCCTGGTTGTCGGACGACCTGCTCACCGTTGCCTCCTGTCGATGTCTACGGGCAGTGCCCGTGAAAGCGCTCGACGACGTTGGCAACGCGCTCGTGTTTCCGCTCACACAGTAGGCGACACACGCTCGGGTTCAAAATCGATTAAGTGAAGTCACGCTGGGTGAATGGTTTGAGTGGCCGGTCCTGGTGAAACTCTGCCGTGTCCCTTGTCACAGGGATCGTTTGTGGGGAGAGTCTGAGCTTGCCCGGGCCGGGGCAGGCAGTGACACCGTGAACCCGCGGTCGGGGGTAGAGCAGATTCGACCCATGAGATCGGGAGGCCGGTATGACGACGGGTGAGATCGCTGCCATGCAACGCGCGATCGGAGAGGTACGTCGATGCGTCGCGGAGCTGCGCAATCGCCATGGGGACACCGGGCCGGTGCTGCGGATGCTCAACGATGTGGACCGGTTGAGCATCGACGCCGCCGACCTCTGCACGGTGCCGGAGGCAAGGCATCGGCACAGCGGGCCGGTGATCGCCGAAGCCAGAAAGGTGGAGGTGTCCGATGCTCCCTATGACCCCGACCTCTGGCGTGGAGCCGACGACGAGGGCGTCGGCGGCCAGCTCCGCCAGCGCCGTTGACCACGGTCACGCCGATCGTCCTTCGATGACCGAGTCGGTGCCCCCGCCGGGGCGCGTTCGCGGACGCCTGGGACGGGGAGTGGGCTTCACGACGGCTTTGCTACTCCTACTGACCGGTTGTGCGAACGAGCCGGTCCGCCCGGACCGTCCCGAGCACCCGGGCGCCACCACCACCGAGGCCACCTCTGCTGCGCCGACCGGCACGCCGCTGCCTTCCGCTTCCGAGACACCGGACGAACCGGCGTCGATCGTGCCGAGCCCTAGCTTCCCGCGCTCCGTCGATCCCTCTACGCAGCGACGGCAGACCGTCGACCCCGACCTGTCGCCCCCGACGTCCAAGACCATTGAGATCGGTAGACGCGAGACAGTGCCGAGCGAGGCGGATTGCGGGGTGGTGGACTCCGCCACCGGAGCGGTGCGCGTCACGGCCATCGGAACCCCGCTGGACTGCGACCGGGCGCGCGAGGTGGTGGCCGCACACCACGACTCCCTGCCCGCAGGTGCTCAACTCGGAGCACCAGGGACCGCTGGAATCCGGATCGGGGAATGGCACTGCGCGGTGGAGGTCGCGCAGGAGGGTGTCTGTACCCACGCCGACGGCCAACGGGTTGTGACCGCGACCCGGATCTCCTGATCGAGTCCGACTCAGAACAACTCGGCTACTCGGGCCCATTCGAACAACGAGCCGGGTCCGCACCGTGCTGGTGCGGACCCGGCTCGCGGAATCTCGGGTCAACAAGCGGTCATGGCAGCGACCGCTGCATCATTCGCCGACGTCGATGTTGCGCCCGGGGATATCGACACCCACCGCAGCCGGACCTGCTGCGGCAGCCTTTTTCTCGGCTCCGGACTTGACGGCGACCTTCTTCGTCTTGCGCTGGCGCTTGTCCAGGATGCTCGCCACCCAGGTCAACAACAGGCAGAGCGCGATGTAGATGGCGGCGACCACCAGGGCCGTCGGGATCTGCGGCCTGGCGAACTGACCGAGTCCGCCGATGAGCCGCGCGTAGTCCAGCAGCTCCTCGTAGGTGATGAGGAAGCCGAGGGCGGTGTCCTTGAGCAGTACCACCAGCTGGCTGACGATCGCAGGCATCATCGCGCGCAATGCCTGCGGCAGCAGAACGATGTTCATGACCTGTGTCTTGCGCATACCGATCGCGTAGGCAGCCTCGCTCTGCCCCTTGGGCAGCGAGTTCACACCCGCACGGAAGACCTCGGCCAGCACCGACCCGTTGTAGAGCAGCAGACCCAGCACCAACGCCCACAGCTGAGGCAAGCCTAGCCCGTAGTAGAAGATGAAGATCAGCACGACCAGCGGGGCGGCGCGGAAGAACTCCACCACCACCATCGCTGGGCCGCGCAGCACGACGTGGTCGGAGAGCCTGCCCGCCGCGAAGATGGCCCCGAAGATCAGGGCGAACACCGCGCCGAGCCCGAAGGCCGTCAGCGTGTTGAGCAGCGCGTCGACCAGACCGAGCTGCACGTTGACGTAGAGGATCCACTCCCAGCGCTCCGCGTCGAACTGGCCGGTGGCCCAGAACCGGTAACCGACGAAGCCGACGCCGGCGACCAGCACCAGAATGCCGATGACGCCGAGGATGCGGTTGCGGATGCGTGCCTTCGGACCTGGCAGGTCGTAGAGAACCGAGGTCATCGGGCCACACTCCAACGCTTCTCCAGGCTGCGCTGTAGCAGCGTCAGCGGAATAACCAGCAGAACGAAGAACACCAGGACCCAGAGGAGCCCGTAGAAGACGTCGTATCCGCGTTCAGAAAGGATGCTGCGCAGGGCACCGGCCTCGGCAACGGAGAACCCTGCGGCGATCGTGGTGTTCTTCAGCAAAGCGATCAGCACGCTGACCAGCGGCGGGAACACCGATCGCACGGCCTGCGGAAGGATCACCTCGCCCAGGCTTTGCGTGAAGGTGAGCCCCAACGCCCGGGATGCCTCAGCCTGCCCGACCGGCACCGTGTTGATTCCGGAGCGGAACACCTCGCAGACGAATGCGGCGGTGTAGAGCGTCAACGCGATCACCGCTGCGGTGAAGGGCGCGAAGCTGTTCAGTTCCAGGTAGGGGTAGGCGAAGACGAAGAACACGAACACCAGCGTCAGCGGGGTGTTACGCACCACCGTCACGTACAGGGTGCCCATGGCCCGGAACACCGGTACCGGGCTGACTCGGAGCATCGCCAATAGTGCTCCGAGCACGACGGAGCCGATCGCGGCGGCGGCGAAGAGCCGCAGCGTATTGCCGAATCCGCGCAGATACGCGTCGGAGTTATCGGCGAAGACCGACCAGAGTTGCTGGAGTTCGTTCATCGTGTCCTCATCCGGCAGCAAGAGAAGAACCGGTGGTCACCGTCTCGGTGGCCACCGGTTCCGCTATGACTCAGTACCGCTCGACCTCGGGCTGTTCGGCGGTCGAACCAGACTGACCGAGAGTGGCGTCGTAGATCTCCTGCCACTTCCCGTTCTCCCGCGACTCGTCGAGGATGTCGTTGATCGCGTTGCGCAGGACCTCGTCATCGAGCGGCAGGCCGATGCCGTAGGGCTCCTCGGAGAACTGCTCCCCGACGACCGTCAGCTCGTCGCTGTTCTCCGCGGCGTAGCCGAGCAGGATCGCGTCGTCGGTGGTGACCGCGTCGACCTCTCCGATGCGCAGCTGCTCCACGCACTCGGAGTACAGCTGGAACTCGCGGATGTTGTCTTCCTCGGTCAGACCCTCGTCCCGGACCCGCTGGATCGGGGTGGAACCGGTGGCCGAGCAGACGACCTTGCCCATCAGGGTGTCGGGCCCGGTGATCTCCTCGGCGTCCTCCTGGCGGATCAGCAGGTCCTGACCGGCCTGGTAGTACGGGCCCGCGAAGTCGATCTGCTCCTTGCGGCCGTCGTTGATCGTGTAGGTGCCGACGTAGTAGTCGACCTGGCCGTTGGCGATGGCCTGCTCGCGCGATGCCGAGGGAATCGCCTGGTACTCGATGTCCTCGTTGGGGTCGAAGCCCAGCTCGGCGGCGATCAGCCGTGCGATCTCGACGTCGAAACCGGAGTATTCGCCGGTCGTGGGGTCCAACAGCCCCAGTCCGGGCTGGTCCTCCTTGACACCGATGTTCACGGTGCCGCGCTCCTGCATGGCGTCGAAGGTCGGGGAGCCCTCCAGCACGACGTCGGTGGCGACATCCTGCTCGACGGGCTCGTTGCCGCCATCGCCAGGTCCGCCTTCGCGCCCACAGGCGGTCAACGCCAGCCCGCCGACGAGGAGAGTCACCGCAAGGTTGCGGATCTTCATCGTGGTGTCCTGCTTTCTTGTCGTCAGCGGCACCGCGCGCGCCGCCTGGTGGAACTGTGGATAAGCCGCCGAAGGCCGGTGTGACCGGTCAGTGGGTCAGGATCTTGCCGAGGAAGTCCTTGGCCCGATCCGATTTGGGCGCGGTGAAGAACTCCTCCGGAGTGGAGTCCTCGACCACCTCGCCGTCGGCCATGAACACGACTCGGTGCGCCGCCTTGCGTGCGAAGCCCATCTCGTGGGTCACGACCAGCATGGTCATGCCCTCTTCGGCCAGGTCGGTCATCACGTCGAGGACCTCCTGCACCATCTCCGGGTCCAGCGCCGAGGTGGGCTCGTCGAAGAGCATCACCTTGGGCTTCATCGCCAGCGCGCGTGCGATCGCGACACGCTGCTGCTGGCCGCCGGAGAGCTGGGCGGGGTACTTGTCGGACTGATTGGCGATGCCGACTCGTTCGAGCAGGCTCATCGCCAGCGTCCTGGCCTCTTCCTTGGGCATCCGGCGGACCTTCACCGGGCCGAGCATCACGTTCTCGACGATGGTCTTGTGTGCGAACAGGTTGAACTGTTGGAAGACCATCCCGACATCGGATCGCAGCTTCGCCAGCTCCTTGCCCTCGCTGGGCAGCGGCGCGCCGTCGACGGCGATGGCACCGGAGTCGATCGGCTCCAGCCGGTTGATGGCCCGGCAGAGGGTGGACTTCCCGGAGCCGGACGGGCCGAGGACGACGAGGACCTGGCCGCGCGGGACCTCCAGGTTGATGTTCTTGAGCACATGCAGCGGCCCGAAGAACTTGTCCACGGAGGACACGCTGATCATTGATGGCTGCCCCGACGATGCGCTCATGGCCGCACACGATAACGGGAGCTGCGACGAAATTGCTCTCGGTGCGCTGCTCCGTGACCTCACCGGTACTTTTTCTCGGCCGATTCTGCGGGGTCGCGATGCCTCTGAACAGCGGTTTCGTCTAGTTCAAGATCTTTCAAGAAACATGCCCGTAGCGTGGTCTTCACCTCGCCCGCCGGTCCGGATCGAGTCGGATCGCGGCTGCACGCAGCGGCGGAGCGCATACCGGCCCCGACCTGCCGAGACCCATGTCGGGCCCCCGACGTCCACGGCCTGCGCCCCACCCACGCGACCAGGGCTCGACGGCTCGTACCCTGAACCGCGTGACCCGAAGCTACGAAGTCCGCACGTACGGCTGCCAGATGAACGTGCACGACTCGGAGCGTCTGGCAGGTCTGCTCGAGGACGCCGGCTACGTTCGAGCGGCGGACGACGCCACCCCCGATGTCGTGGTCTTCAACACCTGCGCGGTTCGTGAGAACGCCGACAACCGTCTCTACGGCAACCTCGGCCACCTGCGACCCGTCAAGCAGGACAACCCGGGTATGCAGATCGCCGTCGGCGGCTGCCTCGCGCAGAAGGACCGAGGCGAGATCGTCAAGCGGGCGCCCTGGGTGGACGTGGTGTTCGGCACCCACAACATCGGCTCGCTGCCCGCACTGCTCGACCGCTCCCGGCACAACGAGGAGGCCGAGGTCGAGATCCTCGAGGCGCTGGACGTCTTCCCCTCCACGCTGCCTGCTCGCCGCGATTCCGCCCACTCCGGCTGGGTGTCGATCTCGGTGGGCTGCAACAACACCTGCACGTTCTGCATCGTCCCCTCGCTGCGAGGCAAGGAACGCGACCGTCGACCGGGCGAGATCCTCGCCGAGGTCCAGGCACTCGTCGCCGAGGGCGTCTCGGAGGTGACGTTGCTGGGACAGAACGTCAACTCCTATGGCGCGGAATTCGGCGACCGACTGGCCTTCGGCAAGCTCCTACGTGCCTGCGGCCAGGTCGACGGGCTCGAACGAGTGCGGTTCACCTCGCCCCACCCGCGCGACTTCACCGACGACGTGATCGCGGCGATGGCCGAGACGCCCAACGTCTGCCACCAGCTGCACATGCCCCTGCAATCCGGCTCGGACCGCATTCTCAAGGCGATGCGGCGCTCCTACCGCTCCGAGCGGTACCTCGGAATCCTCGAGCGTGTGCGGGCGGCGATGCCCTCGGCGGCGATCACCACCGACATCATCGTGGGGTTCCCCGGCGAGACGGAGGAGGACTTCGCCGCCACCCTCGACGTGGTGCGTCGATCGCGCTTCTCCTCGGCCTTCACCTTCCAGTACTCGCCGCGTCCCGGCACGCCCGCGGCCGAACTGACCGACCAGGTGCCCAAGGCGGTCGTTCAAGAGCGCTACGAGCGGCTGATCGCTCTACAGGAGGAGATCTCCTGGGAATCGAACAAGGAGCAGCTCGGTCGAACCGTGGAGGTGCTGGTCGCACAGAGCGAGGGCCGCAAGGACACCACCACCCGACGCCTCACCGGGCGGGCCAGGGACGGCAGACTGGTGCACTTCGCGCCGACCGGGCCCGAGGTGGACGACATGGTCCGTCCCGGCGACGTCGTGACGACCAAGATCGATTACGCCGCACCCCATCACCTGGTGGCCGATGGCGAGCTGCTCTCGCACCGCAGGACCAGAGCAGGTGACAACTGGGAGGCCGGGGTACGTCCGCAGACCAAGGGCGTGAGCCTGGGGCTGCCGTCCTTCGGCGCGCCCGAGGAACAGGCGCCCGCCGTGGACGGATGTCGGGCCGGATGACAGAGAAGGCGGACGAGTTGAGCACCGAGACCGCAACCGAGGAGCGGGCGACCAGGGTCGCGCTCTCCAGCGCCGAGCGGCAGCTGCTGCGACGTTTCGACCCGGGTCGACGTGCGCTGTATCTGGCTGCGGGGGCATTGCTGCTGATCCTGGGCTTCGCACTGCCCTGGGTCGGCGACGCGACCGGCATGGAGGTCCTGCTGGGCTCGGCAGAGCCTGCACTGGAGATCGGCTTGCTGAGCAGGGTGTTCGCAGCCACGGTGTTGCTGTTCGGCGTTCTGGTCACCGCGTTGACGTTGGTGGTACGCCGCTGGTTTCTGACCTGGATCTGTGCGTTCGGCTGCGGTCACTCCGTCTTCGAGGGGATGCTCGCGATCTGGTCGCGGCAGACCGTGCCCGACCTGCCCGGTCCGGGTGCCGGACTGATCGTCACCGTGCTGGCGATCCTCTTCATCACGATGCAGTGGTTCCCGCTGGCCTGGTCCCGCGACTGACCCCGGGCCCCGGCGCCCGACCGTCCGCCTGAATTCCGATGGGCGAGGGGCCACTGGATTCGATGTCCGACATCGTGGGGTCCGACGACGGCGGGGAACGCACCGGCTGTTGCTCCGGTGCGTTCCCCGCCGTTTGCTTTCGGCGTCGCGTCAGCGGGTCGCCAGGGCGTGCTCCGCAGTCGTCAACCACTCACGCCACTGTGCGGCCTGCGCCTCGGCCTGCTCGGCCTTGCGCCGATTGCCCGCCGCCCTGGCCTTGGCGGCCTGCGCCTCGAACTGCTCGACTCGTTCGCGGAACTGGGCCACCCTGGCCTCGGCCTCCGGGTCGGTCCGGCGCCATCGCGCATCCGAGGCGTCGCGGACGCGCTCCTCGACGGCCCGAAGTCTGCCCTCGAGCTCGCGGATGCGATCCCGGGGAACCTTGCCGATCTCGTCCCAGCGTTCCTGAATGCGCTGAAGCTGGGAACGAGCCGCGTCGAGGTTCGCGGCCGGATCGAGCTGTTCCGCCTCGACCAGCAGCTTCTCCTTCTCCTCGGCGTTGACGGCGAACTCGGCGTCGCGTTCCTCGAATGTCGCCGATCGGCGAGCGAAGAACTTGTCCTGCGCGCCCCGGAAACGCTGCCAGAGCGACTCGTCGGCGTCCTTGGGAGCGCGGCCCGCCGCCTTCCACTCGGCCATCAGATCCCGATAGCGGGCTGCGGTGTCGGCCCATTCGCTGGAATCGGCGATCCGCTCGGCTTCGTCTACCAGCTCCTGTTTGCGGGCCTTGGCCACCAGCCGCTGCCGGTCCAGGTCGGCGAAGTGGGCGCCGCGCCTGCGGTTGAACGCATCCCGCGCCTTGGCGAATCGGCGCCAGAGCTGCTCGTCGGTCTTGCGATCGACGCCGCGGATCTCCTTCCACTCGTCCACGATCGCCCGCAGTCGATCGCCTGCGGGCTTCCACTGAGTGGAATCGGCAGCGATCTGCTCCGCCTCCTCGGCGAGAGCCTGCTTGCGCGCGGTCGCAGAGGAACGGGCTTCCTCGCGTTCCTGCTTGGCCACCCCGACCGCCTGTTCGGCCACCTGGATGAGATGGTCGAGCCGGACGGCCAACGCTGCGAGATCGCCCACCACCGCCGCGTCGTCCAGTCCCTCGCGGAGCTGGCGAGCGCTGGTCAGCGACTGTTTGGGGTCACCGGCCTTCGAGGCCAGCCGTGCCTCGAGCAGGCTCGCCTCGGTGAGTAGGTCGTCGAACCGCCGTGCGTAGTGCGCCAACCCCTCTGCGGCGTCGCCCGCCTGCCACGAGCCGACCGCGCGCTCACCGCCCGCGCTCGTCACGAAGACGGTTCCGTCTGCGTCGACGCGCCCCCACCTACTCGGTTCCCTGGACGCCTGGGGTACCGCAGGTGTCGTCGATGCGGGGCGGGTGTTCTCAGATCCCGCCGCCACCACGGGGGTCGTCTGCTGATCGGTCATAGCCGGCTCCTCCTTGCCTGCCGCCTTCATGCCCGTGGTGTCCACGGACGCCTCGCCTGAACGAGGCCGAAGCACGCGGGTCTCATGCCAGGTCGGCTGTTACCCGCGCGGGCATTGAAACAGGTCAACTCGTTCTTGGGTACCGCAAGGGCCGACCTCTTCTCCGGAGAACGTCGGGCAAGCCGCTAGCGTGGCCGGTGTGATCGTCGGTGTAGCGGCTCTGCCGCACCCTCCGTTGCTGGTTCCGGAGCTGGTAGGCGGTGCGGTGGCCGAAACCGAACCGGTGCGGGCGGCATGTCTGGCGGCCGTCGCCGAACTACGCGAATCCACCGAGGACTGGCTCGTCGTATTCGCTGGGCAGTCCACCCGGGCGACTTCGCGCGGCCGGGGGAGCTTCGGTGGGTTCGGGGGTCCCGGCGCGGAGGTGATCGTCCAGTTGGATGATCGGGAACCCGATCAGACGACACGGCCCGACTCGGATTGGCCGCTGCCTGTGTTGATCGCGGCATGGTTGCGCGGCCAGGTCGGCGCTCACCGGCTACGGATGTGTCCGTTTTCACCCCGTCTGTCGGCTGCGGACTCTCTGGCCGCCGGTCGGGAGTTGGCCGAGGCCGAGTCCGACGATCGCGCCGTCGGGCTGTTGGTCCTCGGCGACGGGTGCGCCCGCCGATCCGAACGCTCGCCACTGCCACCCGACCCGCGTGGGGCGGCCTTCGACGACGCCGTGGCCCGAGCATTGGCCGAGCCCGCACCGGATGCCTTGGCCGCCTTGGACGCGAGAGAGGCCGACGAACTCGGTGTATCCGGTCGGGTCGGGTGGCAGGTCCTCGCGGGCGCGGTCCTGGCCACACCACGGCGATGGACGGCACAGCTGCGCTATTCGGCAGCCCCCTTCGGTATCGGCTATCACGTCGCCTCATGGCGGTCGAATCCCGAGGAGCCGCGTGGCCACCGGCGACCCTGAGCAGTCCCGGGCGTCCGCGCCGGTCCGCCGAGCCACGCGGACGGCATCCGGGACTGCCGGCCGATCCGCTGGATCGACGGCTCTAGGCTCTCGCGCGTGACACATCCCATGACCAGGCTGATCGCCGTGGTGGGCCCGACCGCGACGGGCAAGTCGGACCTGGGTGTCCGCATCGCCGAGGAGACCGGCGGCGAGGTGGTCAATGCGGATGCCATGCAGCTCTACCGGGGCATGGACATCGGAACCGCGAAGATCACCGAGGCCGAGCGCCGAGGCATTGCCCACCATCAGCTCGACGTACTCGACGTCACCGAGACGGCCTCGGTGGCCGCCTACCAGCGGCATGCCCGAATGACCATCGAACGGTTGATCGCCGCAGGCCGGACGCCGGTACTCGTCGGCGGCTCCGGACTGTACGTGCAGGCGGTGTTGGACGAGTTCGAGTTCCCCGGCACGGACGCGGGCATCCGGGCCCGGTGGGAGTCGGAATTGACGGAGGTCGGTGCCCCTGCCCTGCATGCCAGGCTGTCAGAACTCGACCCCGTTGCCGCCGAGGCGATCCTGCCCAGCAACGGACGCAGGCTGGTCCGGGCCTTGGAGGTCATCGAGCTGACCGGTCGACCGTTCTCGGCGACGATGCCCAGACCCGGTCCGCCGCGTTACGACGCGATCATGCTCGGGCTCGACCGGGAACCAGCCGCGTTGGACGAGCGGATCGAGCTGCGGGTCGACCGGATGTTCGCGGCGGGGTTGGTCGCCGAGGTGCGGGGACTGCTGTCGGCGGGGCTGCGTTCGGGCCGCACCGCTGCGCGGGCATTGGGCTATCAGCAGGTGATCGCCGCGCTCGACGCAGGCGGCGGCGAAGCGGAGTTGGCGGTTGCCGCCGCGGACACGGTGCAGGCCACCCGCCGATTCGTCCGCAAGCAGCGCTCCTGGTTTCGGCGCGACAAGCGCATCCGGTGGCTCGATGCGGCCGATCAGAACGCGGTCGACGAGGTAGTCGCGGCGACCCGTCGCTGAGCGGCCGCCCGCGACGCGGTTCTAGGCTGAGTGGGTGGCGGACGTGAGATTCAGCAAGGGACACGGGACGCAGAACGACTTCGTGATCCTGCCCGATCCCGATGGCGACCTGGAGCTGACCGAACACCGAGTTCGTGCGCTGTGCGACCGGCGGCGGGGCATAGGCGCCGACGGGGTGCTCCGGGTCGTGCGCTCGGCTGCGTTGAACGACTCTCACCCGGGCGTTCCCGAGGACAGCTGGTTCATGGACTACCGCAACTCCGATGGCTCGATCGTGGAGATGTGTGGCAACGGTGTCCGCGTCTTCGCTCACTACCTCGTCGAATCCGGGCTTGCGGCCCCCGGCGAGTTCGTCATCGGCACCCGTTCCGGGCCCAAGGGCGTGCTCGTAGGAGCCGACGGCACCGTGACAGTGGACATGGGGCGGGTCCGGATCGGCGCGGCCAGCACCGCAGCCGTCGGCGGCCGGACCTTCGACGGAATCGCCGTCGACGTGGGCAACCCGCACCTCGCCTGTGTCATCGGCGCTGCCGATGACGGGCAGACGGAGGCCCGCGCCGCGCTACTGACCGACCTGGACCTCACCGTGCCTCCCGCGCACGACCCCGTGGCCTTCCCGCACGGCGTCAACGTCGAGTTCATCGTGCCGATCGACTCCGACCGGGCCGAGATGCGCGTTCACGAACGCGGCGTCGGCGAGACTCGGTCGTGTGGCACCGGGACCGTCGCGGCGGTAGCCGCCGCACTGCGCGCCGATGGGCGGGACACCGGCCGGATGCTGGTCAACACCCTCGGCGGGCCGCTGACGGTGACCATCGGAACCGATGACTCGCAGCTCACCGGTTCCGCAGTCCTCGTCGCCGAGGGCAGCCTCGACGCGTTGTGGTGGCAGCAGGCCGACGTCGTCTGATCCGCTCCGTGGCGGTCGGTTGTCCTCCACGCCGGTCTTCGGCATCGGTGCGACGCCACGACCGCCCCCGGGGCCGGGCATGGTCGGCCTGCGGTTCAGGGCGGGGCGCGTCTCAGCGGGAGGCGGCGCCGTCGGCCTCGCCGTGGTGGTCCGGCTTCGGTGGCTGCACGATCGACCGGAGCCCCGTCTCGGCGGCCAGCAGCTCCTCGGGCGCCTCACGTAGATGCCGCAGTGGCGCGACGAACAGCCAGCAACACGAGGCCGTCATGCCCACGGCCGCGACCAGGATCGTCGCGCGGATGCCGATCACGGCGCCGAGGAGACCGCCGGTCAGTGCGCCGAGGGGGATGGCCCCGAAGGTGAGGAATCGGGTGGAGGCGTTGACCCTGCCCAATAGGCGTTCGGGACACACCGATTGCCGCAGGCTCACCTGGATGACCGCGAAGACCACGGTTCCATACCCGCCCACCAGGACACCCACGACGAACAGCGCGATGCCCCAGCCGCTCTCGGCGAGCGGGACCAACAACCGGAACGGCGTGGTCACCACGGTCACCACGATCATCGCGCGGACCGCTCCGAACGCGTTCGACCAGAACCTGGTGGTCAGTCCGCCGAGGATGCCGCCGGCGCCCGTCACCGAGAGCAGCAGACCGACGGTGCCCTCCGCGAGGTGTAGGTCGCGGACGAGGAAGAGCACGTTGACCGCCACATACACGTTGAGGAAGAAGTAGTGGCTCATGCTGAAAAGCGTTGTCGGCCGTAACAACCAGTGAGCGAACAGGAACCGGAGCCCCTCGGCGACCTCGGTGCCCAATCTGCCTCGGCTGCCACGTGAGTCGACCATCGGATGCTCGGGTCGCATGCGCCCCAGCAGCGCCAGCGAGGCGCCGAAGCCGAGCACACTCGCCACCAGCGCGTTCGTCGCGCCGAGGAACTGGGCGAGTACACCGCTGAGCGGTCTGCCGGAGAAATGCATCACCTGCCGGGTGGTGTGCAGCTTGCGATTCGCCTCCGAGAGATCCGCGCGGCCGACGATCGTGGGCAGATGGGATTGGCTAGCGATCTCGAAGAAGGTGAACATGCCGCCGCACAGCAGTGCGACGGCGAGCAGGTGCGGAAACGCCAGTGCCCCGGCCCACCAGGCGATCGGCACCGAGGCCAACAGCAGTAACTGGCCCGCCTCGGCCCAGCGCATCACCGGCAGCCTGCGGATCCGGTCCATCCAGGCGCCTGCGGGCAGGCCGAGCACCAGGTTCGCCGCGGTGCCTGCGGCGGTCAACAGGCCCATTTCCACGGGACCTGCGGAAAGGACGGTCGCCGCGATCAGTGGAATGGCGACGAAGTGCACGGCGGTACCGAACTGACTTGCGACGTCACTCAACCAGAGTGTGCGGAAGTCACGATGCGGTCCGCAGCTGTCACGGAGGGGTTCCCGGGTCACGAGTTGGCACCCTCGTGGATACATAAGACCAGGTCAACGTGCTTTTGGGCTTTGTGGGACGAGCGGTCGTTTCCCCGGTCCGAATGGCCTTGATGCATCGGTCGGACTAATCAGTTCGACTGTTCGCCACACGTGAGGTGCCGCACGCCACGCCGGGTCGGGAATGAACGAGTCCACCGATGCGCTGGTATCTCCGATACGGCGAGTGAACCCTCGTAATCCGCTTGCCGTGCGTGAGATGATGGAGGGGTATGACGACATCGATGCAGCGGCCCGAAGAGGCCCGTGAAGAATTCCTGTCCGCAGGCGAGCTGGAGCTTTCCGATCGCGCGGCGCTACGACGTGTGGTCGGTCTCTCGACCGAACTCGACGACGTCAGCGAGGTCGAATACCGGCGGCTCCGGTTGGAGCGGGTCGTGTTGGTCGGCGTGTGGACCGACGGCGACGTCGCCTACGCGGAGGCGTCTCTTGCAGAGCTGGGCAGGTTGGCCGAGACGGCGGGCTCCGACGTCCTCGAGGGCCTGATTCAACGCAGACAGCGTCCCGACCCAGCCACCTACATCGGCTCGGGAAAGGTCATCGAGCTTCGTGATCTCGTCGCCTCCAACGGCGCCGACACCGTGATCTGCGATGGCGAGCTCTCACCCGGCCAGCTTCGGCAGCTGGAGGACAAACTCAAGGTCAAGGTCATCGACCGCACCGCGTTGATCCTCGACATCTTCGCCCGTCACGCCCGTTCCCGAGAGGGCAAGGCGCAGGTCGAGCTCGCTCAGCTGCGTTACCTGCTGCCGAGGTTGCGTGGTTGGGGTGACGCGATGTCCCGGCAGGCGGGTGGCCAGATGGGCAACGGCGGTATCGGAACCCGTGGCCCAGGCGAGACCAAGCTCGAGACCGACCGCAGGCGGATTCACAAGCGGATCTCGAAGCTTCGGCGCGAGATCGGTGCGATGGGCAAGGTGCGGGAGACCAAGCGCGGCCGTCGGATCGCCAACGAGGTGCCCAGCGTGGCCATCGCGGGTTACACCAACGCGGGCAAGTCGAGTCTGCTCAACGCCATCACCGGCGCAGGCGTGCTCGTCGAGGATGCGCTCTTCGCGACCCTGGATCCGACCACCCGCCGAGGAACGATCCCAGACGGCAGGACGGTGACCTTCACCGACACCGTCGGCTTCGTCCGACACCTTCCGCATCAGCTGGTCGATGCGTTCCACTCGACGCTGGAGGAGGTCGGCCAGTCCGATCTGCTGATCCACGTGGTCGATGGCGCCGATCCGATGCCGGAGCGTCAGGTGTCCTCGGTGCGCGACGTGCTTGCGGAGATCACCAAGGATCGCGACGACCCGATGCCGCAGGAACTCCTGGTGGTCAACAAGACCGACGCCGCCGACGAGGTGGCGATCGCGCGCTTGCGGCATCTGTTCCCGGACGCAGTCTTCGTCTCCGCGCAGACCGGAGCGGGGATCGACGCACTCCAGGAACGGATCGCCGAGCTCATTCCTCGGCCGGATTCCCTGGTCGAGGTATTCGTGCCTTACACGAACGGTCGGCTCTCCGCGCGTATTCACGCCGAGGGCGAGGTCCTCGAGGAGCGACATTCTGATGAGGGCACGACGATTCGCGCCAGGGTCGGCGTCAGTCTCGCCGCAGAACTGGCCGACGCACTCGTGTAAGACGGCCCGGCGCCGGTTCCGATGGCTGTCGTTGCTGACGGCGTTGGGGCTGGTGGCGGGCTCACTGGGCGCGGGATCGATGGCATCGGCGTCCGTGGTGGTCCCGGAACCGGTGCCCTCCTGCGTGATCACCGACCCGGCGATCACCATGCTGTCGGGGTTGGTCTCCGATGGCGAGCACTGGTAC
This sequence comes from Actinoalloteichus hymeniacidonis, assembly GCF_014203365.1. Lineage (NCBI taxonomy): Bacteria > Bacillati > Actinomycetota > Actinomycetes > Pseudonocardiales > Pseudonocardiaceae > Actinoalloteichus > Actinoalloteichus hymeniacidonis. Next base: position 4,488,345 of record NZ_JACHIS010000001.1, on the reverse strand, counting down.
GTGGTCAACGACCACGATCCCTTCGTGCAGGTCTTCGTGCTGAATCGGGATTGCTCCGTCGAGCGGGTCCTCACCACCGGAATCGACCACTATGACGTGGGCGATCTGGCGATGGCCCCGGACGGAGTGCTGTGGGTCGCCGAGACGGGTGACAATCGAATGCGGCGCGAGACCGTCGCATTGATCTCCGTGACTCCCGACGGTCAGTCCGCGCTGCACCGGCTCACCTATCCCGATGGGCCACGCGATGCGGAGGCATTGTTGATCGGCTCGGACGGAATTCCCTACATCGTCACCAAGGAATTGTTGGGACCCGCCGAGATCTATCGTCCCGCGCAGGCGTTGGAAAGCCCGGGCCCGGTGCCGTTGGAACGCGTCGGCTCGGTCCGGATCAGAGGCTCGAATACCCCTGGCGGGCCCATCCCGGGATTCGTGGGTTCCGTTGTGGTGACCGGGGGATCGGTTCATCCCGATGGCTCGGTCGTCGCCCTGCGGACCTACACCGACGCGTATCTGTTCGCAGCGCCCGACGGTGATGTGCCCACTGCTCTGGAGAACGAGCCGTTGCGCATTCCGCTGCCCGACGAGCCCCAAGGGGAGGCCGTCGCCATCGAGCCGGACGGGACCCTGCTCAGCGGCTCGGAGGGGGCGGACCAACCGATCCGAGCCGTCCCCGATGCCGTCGGGCTGCTTGCGGCGGAGCTGGAGCGTCGGGAGCCTGCGGCCGTTCCACCTCGCGAGGAGCCCACCGCGCCGTCGAACACCGAGCCGGAGGGGGCCGAGAGCGAACCAGCGCCTGCCGAGGCGCCGAGCGAACAGGAGTGGGGCGTCGTCCTGCTCGCCGGGGCCGTGGCATTGGGTCTGGTGTGGTGGTGGGGTCGGCGACGCTCCCGGCGTTGACCGGCTTCGACGTCCCCCGACGCGGGCGCTCATCCACCCGAACGGTGCTCTGGGGCCGCTAGGTGAGCTGGCAGCAGGTGTCAGAGCCTGCGCAGGACCGCGACCACCTTGCCGAGAATGCTCGCCTCGTCGCCGAGGATGGGCTCATAGGCGGCGTTGTGCGGCATCAGCCACACGTGGTCGTCCCGGCGCTTGAACGTCTTCACCGTGGCCTCGCCCTCGATCATCGCGGCCACGACGTCGCCGTTCTCCGCTGTGGGTTGCTGTCGGACGACGACCCAGTCGCCATCGGTGATCGCGGCGTCGATCATCGAGTCACCGGCCACCTTGAGTAGGAACAGCGATCCCTCCCCGACGATCTCCCTGGGCAGGGGGAAGACCTCCTCGATGGCCTGCTCGGCCAGAATGGGGCCACCTGCGGCGATCCGACCCAGCAGCGGCACGTAGACCGGGGCGCCGTCCGTCTCGGGCGCCGCGACGACGTCGGCGGCCTGGATCCGTTCGACCGGCAGCACTCCGACCGCACGGGGTCGGTTGGGGTCCCTACGGAGGTAGCCCTTGCGCTCCAGCGTCCTCAATTGGTGGGCGACCGAGGAGGTCGAGGTCAAACCGACTGCCTCGCCGATCTCGCGCACACTCGGCGGATATCCCTGCCGATCCACCCATTCACGGATGACCTCGAGTACTCGACGTTGCCTCGGAGTCAATTCCTCGACTGCGGTCAGGGTCTCGGACTGCTCGGATAGTGCACGCACCGTCGCGTTTTCGCGTTCGCCGCCGGTGTCCTGCGCCGTCGTCCTGCGTGCCATCTCGTGCCTCCCGGCCTGTCGCACAGGCCACGCTCTCGACACCCGTTATGGGGTGCCCGCCTTAGTCATTGGTGAGATCTTGAAGCCGTGAAGTGACCACAACGGTAACTCGCCTCCTTCGCAAGATCAAACACCTGTTCGAAGGAATTCTCCCGCTGGGCTGGCTCTGCCGCGAATGCGGTGGTAGAAATTCGAACGAGAGTTCTATCGAACACCTGTTCGAATATGAGAGATCTTCGTAGGAGGACTCGTGACCATCCCCTCCAACGCCGTGCGCCACCCGCTTCATCCCTCTGCGCTGCCCCGGCAGGAACGCGGTCGTGAGCAGGTACGACCGCGACGAGTCCGGCGTCCCACCGAGCGATTGCTGGCGAAGGGTACGGCCGTGCGCGATGAGCCGTCCTGCGCGGTGGGCATCGCTCGCGCCGGGCGCCGGGGTGTGGACCGTGTCGGTCGCCGGTCGTCTATGGCGGCCGTTGTCTGTGCCGTGGTGTCGGTGCTGCTCGTCCTCGGCATCCTCGGGCGAGTGACGCAGCCCATCCCGGTGAATTCCGTGCCGGCCGCGACGACTACCACGCTCGTCGGCGCGGGAGAGACGCTGTGGTCGATCGCCAGGCGTACCGTTCCCGAGAGCCCGCAGGGTGAGGTCGTGGCCAGGATCAAGCTGCTCAACGGGCCCGATGCCGCCGACTTACGCGTCGGTCGAGTGCTGCGCGTTCCGGCGGGAACGGGCGTCGGGAACCACTGATCGAGGGCTGCGCGCGTCGGCTGTCGACACCGGCGTGGCGCACGGTCTGTCGACTTGCAATCCGATCCGGTGGAGCCTAGGTTCTACCCCAACATCTAGTGGTTGCACTTACTCAGTGGGTCCACAGGTTGGGTTTTGGCCACAGCTTGTACAGGCTTGGTGGCAGGAACGACACGGGCTGTTCTCGGCAACCGGATATGCAGAGGTGATGGATCGTGCGGTGTCCGTTTTGCAGGCACCCCGACTCGCGAGTCGTCGACTCCCGCGAGGTCGAGGAAGGCCAGGCGATTCGGCGTAGGCGATCCTGCTCGGACTGCGGACGGCGATTCACCACGGTCGAGGAGTCGGTCCTCGCGGTGGTCAAGCGATCCGGGGTCACCGAGCCCTTCAGCAGGGACAAGGTCGTCCGAGGCGTGCGCCGCGCCTGCCAGGGCAGGCCGGTCGACGAGGACGCCCTTCAACAACTGGCGCACCGGGTGGAGGAAGTGATCCGGGCGACCGGCAGCGCCGAGGTCCCCAGCCATGAGGTTGGGTTGGCGATCCTCAGCCCGCTGCGCAGCCTCGACGAAGTCGCGTACCTGCGTTTCGCGAGCGTCTATCGATCCTTCTCGTCGGCGGAGGACTTCGAGAAGGAGATCGCCGACCTGCGGACGGCGGCTTCGGATTCCAGATCGCCCGAGAACACCACGGCGAACTGATCGACCGCGAGAGGGCCGTCCGCCCTCTCGGCGGGACAGGGACATCACAGTGCGGTACCGCCCCGGGCCTACCAGGCCCGGGGCGGCGATGAGCGACGACAAAGTGCGGAACGAGCCGGGCCGGGGCGTGCGCGGGGATCGCCGACCGACCCAGGAGAATTGAGAGTGAGCGGCATGACAGAGACCGTCGGGAGTGCACCGGCACGGTCCAAGCGGGCCAAAGCGGCGGCGAACTCCGCCGCAGGGCCGACCGGCACCGAAGGTCGGCGCCTGCGAGTGCAACGTGTCCACACCACCGAGGGAGTTCATCCCTACGACGAGGTGACCTGGCAGCACCGCGACGTCGTGATGACGAACTGGCGCGATGGCTCGGTCAACTTCGAGCAGCGTGGTGTGGAGTATCCGGATTTCTGGTCGGTCAACGCCGTCAACATCGTCACCAGCAAGTACTTCCGAGGTGCGGTCGGCGCGGACACCCGGGAGCACAGCCTGCGTCAGCTCATCGACCGGGTGGTGAAGACCTACGTCGCGGCGGGTATCGAGCACGCCTACTTCGACACCGATGCGGACGCACTCGTCTTCGAGCACGAGCTCACCTGGATGCTCCTGCACCAGGTGTTCAGCTTCAACTCACCCGTGTGGTTCAACGTCGGCACCACGTCGCCGCAGCAGGTCTCGGCCTGCTTCATCCTGGCCGTGGACGACACGATGGAGTCGATCCTCAACTGGTATCGCGAGGAGGGCTTGATCTTCAAGGGCGGCTCCGGTGCGGGGCTGAACCTGTCGAGGATCCGGTCGTCCCGCGAGTTGCTGTCCTCGGGTGGCACCGCCTCGGGCCCGGTCTCGTTCATGCGGGGCGCGGACGCCTCCGCCGGAACCATCAAATCGGGTGGCGCCACTCGGCGGGCCGCCAAGATGGTCGTCCTCGACGTCGACCACCCCGACATCGCGGAGTTCGTGGAGACCAAGGCCAAGGAGGAGGCCAAGGTTCGCGTACTGCGTGACGCGGGCTTCGACATGGACCTGGGCGGATCCGACATCGTGTCGGTCCAGTACCAGAACGCGAACAACTCGGTGCGGGTCTCCGACGAGTTCATGCGAGCCGTGGAGTCTCGGGGTGATTTCGGTCTGCGAGCCCGGATCACCGGTGAGGTCATCGACGAGGTCGACGCCGACGAGCTCTTCGGCAAGATCGCCCAGGCAGCCTGGGAATGCGCGGACCCGGGCATCCAGTACGACGGAACCATCAACGACTGGCACACCTGTCCTGAATCGGGTCGGATCTCCGCGTCGAACCCCTGCTCGGAGTACATGCACCTCGACAATTCGAGCTGCAACCTCGCCTCGCTGAACCTGATGAAGTTCCTCAAGGCGGACGGCACCTTCGACGGTGAGTTGTTCGAGAAGTCCGTCGAGCTGGTCATCACCGCGATGGACATCTCGATCTGCTTCGCGGACTTCCCGACCGAGGCCATCGGCGACACCACCCGGCGTTTCCGCCAGCTGGGCATCGGCTACGCCAATCTCGGTGCGCTGTTGATGGCCACCGGGCATGCCTACGACTCGGAGGGTGGCCGCTCGCTGGCTGCCGCCATCACCTCCTTGATGACCGGCGTGGCCTACCGTCGTTCGGCCGAGCTGGCAGGCATCGTCGGCCCCTACGAGGGCTACGCGCGTAACGCGGAGGCCCACCAGCGGGTGATGCGCAAGCACTCCGCCGCCAACGACGACATCCGCACGTTGCACTCCAACGACGACACCGTGCGCACGCTGGCGAGCCGGGCCTGGCAGCAGGGCCTTGAGATCGGCACGGTCAACGGTTGGCGCAACGCTCAGGCCAGTGTGCTCGCTCCCACCGGCACCATCGGTTTGATGATGGACTGCGACACCACCGGTATCGAGCCGGACCTGGCGCTGGTGAAGTTCAAGAAGCTGGTGGGCGGCGGCTCGATGCAGATCGTCAACCAGACGGTCCCGCGTGCGCTGGAGGCCATGGGCTACCAGCAGGAGCAGGTCGAGGCGATCGTCGAGTACGTCGCCGAGAACGGCCACGTGGTCGATGCTCCCGGACTGCGCGCCGAGCACTACGAGGTCTTCGACTGCGCGATGGGCGAGCGTTCCATCTCGCCGCTGGGGCACGTGCGGATGATGGCTGCGGTGCAGCCGTTCATCTCGGGTGCGATCTCCAAGACGGTGAACATGCCGGAGAGCGCCACCGTCGCCGAGGTCAAGGAGATCTACTTCGAGGGCTGGAAGCTCGGCCTCAAGGCCCTGGCGATCTACCGGGACAACTGCAAGGTCGGCCAGCCGCTGTCGGTGTCCAAGAACAACACCGCAGAAGCGCCGGTGGAGACCGTGGTCGAGTACCGGCCAGTGCGTAAGCGGCTGCCCAAGAAGCGTCCGAGTCAGACCTACTCCTTCACGGTCGGCGGTGCCGAGGGTTACCTGCATGCGGGTTCCTACCCGGACGACGGTCTGGGCGAGATGTTCGTGAAGCTCGGCAAGCAGGGCTCGACTCTGGCCGGGGTGATGGATGCCTTCTCGATGTCCATCTCGGTGGGCCTGCAGTATGGGATTCCGCTGGAGTTCTACGTCTCGAAGTTCCAGAACCTGCGTTTCGAGCCTGCGGGAATGACCGACGACCCGGACATCCGCATCGCGACGAGCGTGTTGGACTACCTGTTCCGTCGGATGGCGCTGGACTACCTGCCCTACGAGAAGCGTGCCGGCTTGGGCGTCTTCACCGCGGCGGAGCGCACTGCGCAGGTCGAGAACGACTACTCGGCAAACCCGGCCGCCGAGGCCGAGAAGGTCGACCTCGAGGAGCTTCGGACCTCCGTCGATGCCGACAGCAAGCGCACTCAGGCGCCTGCGGCGAGCGCGGCACCGCGGTCGGCGGGCAGCTCGACGGAGCTGTTGGAACTTCGGCTGGGCAAGGCCGCGGACGCGCCGCTGTGCTTCACCTGTGGCACGAAGATGCGCCCGTCCGGTTCGTGCTACCTCTGCGAGGGCTGCGGTTCGACGTCCGGATGTAGCTGATCCCGAGTAGCCACGCGGCCGTGTCGGCCGCGTGTATGACGACCCGATGAGGACCGGGGGCCGAGATCGTCTCGGTCCCCGGTCCTCATCGGATGAGCCGGCCGTGGGAACCGAACCGAGGTATTCAACCTACTTGACCAGCGCTGCTGACGCCTCGTGGCGGTGGATCGGGGCCGATTCCAACTCCGGGCGATAAATCGGTTGTACCGTCGCGGAGGGCGTTGCTAGTCTTCGGTCATGCGCTGACAAGCTCACATCCCGTGGTGTTCTGATCCCACGTTCTCGCCCGCCGCTTGGTCGGTGGTGCCTGTGTCCGATCGACTTCGACGCCTTCTGTGCGTAGGTCTGATCGTCGATTCTCCACTCCGCCTTGGTGTCATCGTTGACGACTGCCGTCGATCATCGATACCGATGCCGGGCTGTCCGCAGTATTCCTCGAAACCTGAGGAGGCGATGTTCTATGTCGCGAAATGAATTCAGACTTCCATCAGCCCTCGCGTCGACCAGCGAGGCCATCCCCACCACGCCGTCCGAGGCCATCGAGCTCTCGGAAGCACCGACGCCTGGGCTCAGTAGGGCCGAACGTCGTCGGGCGGGGAAGAAGCGGGAACCGATCGCGGGACCGGGCTCGGCCCGGCAGCCACGGATCCCGGCGCCGCCGCCACGACAGTTCGCACACCGGCGTCGGGGCTGAGCTGCCCGCCGCACGGTTGAAGATCACCGCCATGTCGTGCCTCGGCGGCTGCATCGATCGAACAGTGCAGCCGCCGAACCGACATGGCGGGCACCGTGAACTGGGCTTTCGTCCATAGTCTGCCGCATCGTGCGGTCCCTATGCGGTGCTGGTGTCGAGATCTCCCGCCGCAATAGGGCAGCGCTTCGTGCGTTGCCTGAGAACGCTCTCCCTGGCGGTACCGGCCTCCTCGATGATCACGCTACGTTCCCAGTGGCCTCAATCACCTGGACCGGTCCGTCAGCGGGCGTGCGGTGACAGACGGGTCCCCCAACCGGCATGTCCGGGAGGAGAAACGATGTCGAGGAGATCATTAGTGCGGCGGTCGGCCGCCGTGGTCGTGGCAGCCGTCATTACGCCGTTGGGCATGATCGGCGCTGCGACAGCGGAAGAGTCAGCCGGTTCCGCCCCCGCTGCATCGGTTGCCGCAGCCGAACAGCTCGACCGATTAGCGGTCACCACGACCCAGGTGGCCTCCGGGCTCCAACGTCCCACCGCGATAACCGCACCCGACGATGGCAGCTCCCGACTGCTGATCGCGGAGAAACCCGGCACCGTTCGGGTGTACAACCCCGATTCCGGGCTCGAGAGCGAACCGTTGCTGGATATCACCGATCGCGTCGACGACACGGCGAACGAGCGGGGACTGCTGGGCATCGCGGCCTCGCCCGACTTCGAGGAGACCCATTCCCTCTACGTCGCCTACACCTCGCTGCCCGCAGGCGAGGTGACGCTGTCCAGGTTCGCGTTGTCCGATGCGGCCCAGGATCCCGTGCCCGCCGACGCCGAGGAAGTACTGATCACCCAGCCGCACAGCGAGTTCACCAACCACAACGGTGGCCAGGTCGCCTTCGGCCCGGACGGTGCGCTGTACTGGAGTCTCGGCGACGGTGGCGGTTCCGGTGACGCGCTGGATGTCGCCCAGGACCTCGGGAGCCTGCTCGGGAAGATCCTGCGGATCGACGTGAGCGCGGACTGTCCCGACGCCTACTGCGTACCCGCCGACAATCCCTTCGTCGGCGATGAGAACGCCAGGCCGGAGATCTGGGCCTACGGCCTGCGCAACGCGTGGCGATTCTCCTTCGACTCGCAGGACGGCTCGCTGTGGATCGCCGACGTCGGCCAGGGCACCCAGGAGGAGGTCAACCGGCTCGCGCCCGACCAGGGAGGCGCAAACCTCGGATGGCCGTGCCGGGAGGGCACCTCGGAGTTCGATCCTTCGCGGTGCTCGTCGGACGTCGACTACGTCGAGCCGGTGTTCACCTATCAGACCGGCGCCGACGGCTGCGCCATCGTGGGCGGTCACGTCTACCGGGGCGCGCAGTTCGCGGACGCTGCGGCTGGCGCGTATGTGACGACGGACTACTGCACGGCTACCGGTTGGGCGATCGATGCCGCACCGGAGAGCTCCCACCCCAGCGCGGTGATCGGTGAGTTCCCCATCCAGGTGTCCACGTTCGGTGAGGACGCCGACGGCGAGCTGTACGTGGTCAACGATCTCCCCGGTCAACTGCACGAGGTGTCCTTCGAGCTCGAGCCTGACGCGTCGAACTGCGCGGTCGGATACGAGGTCCGGAACCAGTGGGGGACCGGTTATATCGGAGCGGTCACCGTGACCAACAACGGGACCGAGCCCATCGAGGATTGGTCGTTGTCGTGGACTTCGGCGCCGGGCGAACGCGTGACTTCGGCCTGGAACGCCACTGTCGTGGCGGACACGGGGACGATCACGGTGCGCGGAGCCGAGTGGAACTCCTCGATCGCGCCAGGAGCGTCGGTGGACTTCGAATTCCTGGCCACGCACAGCGGTGCTGTCTCGGTGCCTGGCGAGTTCACAATGAATGGCAGTGTGTGCGACTAGGGATCGGCACGTACGCCTTCGATCGGCGGCCTTGGCGAGGGTGCGCTCGTCCCGATGTCCACTGAATTCCATTGGTGGACCGGCGGTCTGATGTTTCCGCCGCTGCGTTGCGGCGCGGCGGCGGGGCGTCGGCTCGCTCGCGTGCGAGGTCTGTCTGCGCGGCCTGTGGAGCCCGTCGGGCACCGTGGAGTGATTTCACCGAAAGCTCGCTGCGGGGTGTGGAATCAGCTTGGACCATGACCGGATGGAGCTCGACGTGCTGGCCGGTGAGTACGCGGTGTGCAGACTGGCGGCGGGGGAGGACCTGCCGGACTGGGTGGGACCGCGCGACGGCAGCAGGTTGTGCGCCATCACCTGGGCGGGGACCGAACTCTCCGTGCTCTGTCCCTCGGAATGGCTCCCACCCACGGCGGATGCGGCCGGGATCAGAGCCACGCTCGGCTGGTTGGCCCTGCGAGTGCGGGGGCCACTGGATTTCGTACTCGTCGGGGTACTGGCCTCTCTCCTCGACCCGCTGCGGGACGCCGAGGTGAGTGTGCTCGCGATGTCCACCTTCGACACGGACTATCTGTTGTTTCCGGCTGCGAGCCGGGAGCCCGCGCTCGCGGCGCTACGCGAGGCTGGACACACCGTGGCGGAGGGGTGACCGCAACCGTGGAACGGTCGACGGATAGCGCGCCGGACCTGCGCTGATCACGGCGAGTCCGAGGCATCCCGAGGGGGCACGGTGCGCTGTTCATCCGCAGCCGGGTGGCCCTCGGCGTTGGTTGGTCGGTAGCGGCGTACCGCTTCCAGATAGGCCGCGATGGCATCGCGATTGCGAGTCAGGAACTCCACGCGATCGGTCATCCGGTCACGTTCGCGTTCCAGCGTCGCGATCATTTCCGGCGTCGCATCGGCGAAGTAGATATCCATTGGTTCGCGGAGACAGCGCAGGATCTGTTTGATGATTCGCGTTGGTAGACCGGCATCGAGTAGGCCCCTTATCTGTCGCACGCGGTCCACTGTGGTCGCGGGGTAGAAGCGATAGCCGTTCGCGCACCGTTGCGGGGCAAGCAGTCCCTGCTCCTCGTAGTAGCGCAGTAGGCGACTTGGAGTCCCGGTGCGCTTCGATAATTCGCCGATCCTCATGTGTTCCAGGTCACCCTTTCCTGCGTTGACCCTCACATCAATGTGAGGGTTACACGATACCCGCATGAGAACCGAGAACAATCGCTATCAGGCCGGGCCGAGGACCGTGGAGAACGAACTCTTCGACTACAGCCCGATCGTCGATCGTCCGCCGATCCGCTGGCCGGGTGGGGCCAGAGTGGCTTGTTATGTCGGGCTGAACGTCGAGCACTATCTGATCGATCGGCCATCGACCAGCATCTTCCAAGGCACTGCGGCGCTGTCTCCCGATCCGTTGAATTACGGATGGCGGGACTACGGTCCCAGAGTCGGGATCTGGCGGATGATCGAGAGTCTGGACCGACACGGAATTCGCGCCAGCGTACTGCTGAACTCCGAGGTCTGTGCCCGCTACCCACAGATCATCGAGGCAGGCAGGCAACGGAGCTGGGCCTGGCTCGCACACGGTAGGGACAATTCGACCTTGCAGGCCGCGATGTCCCGTGCGGAAGAACTCGCCTACCTCACCGAGGTCGTCGACACCATCGCCTCCGCTGTCGGCCTGCGGCCCCGCGGATGGATGGGACCAGCGCTCACCGAGACCTTCGAGACTCCGGACCTACTCGCCCAGCTCGGGCTGAACTATGTCCTGGACTGGTGCAACGACGACCAGCCGTATCGACTACGGGTACCGGGTCTGTTGAGCGTGCCGTACTCGGTCGAACTCAACGATGTGATGTTGTTCGGCAGAGGTGTCAGCGGACCCGACTTCCTGCAGATCGTCAAAGACCAGTTCGAGCAGCTGCATGCCGACTCGCAGCACAGTGGGCGAGTGATGGCACTTGCCCTGCATCCCTTCATCATCAATCAGCCGTTTCGACACCGGTATCTGGACTTGGCGCTCGAATTCCTTGCGGCGCAACCGGACATCTGGCTGACCACCAGTGACGACATCGCCGAGCACTATCGACAGAACAGCTGACGGCAGGCGCGGCAGCACCGACTGAACCACCCACGGCGGCCCGAGTCGTTCAGCTTGCGCTGGGCCCGCCCGCCAGCGAATCCAGTTCGTGGCGAAGCTGCTCCATCAATTCTCGGGCGCGGTCGAACGAGGGACCTTCTCGGGTGGCCACCGAATTGGGAGGCGTCGCCGCTGAGAGGAGATCGGAGGTGGGAGTCAGGCGTAGCTGTTCGTCCTGTTCGCTCAGTTCCACCTCGAAAGCGACCCGGTCGGCGCGGTGCCAGGTGGCGAACCACTCCAACGGACGACCCTGCCGGTCTGCACCACCGCCCTCCAACAACAGCAGCGGTGCACCCTCGGGTAGCGCTAAGGCCTTGGCGAGTCGGGCGTCGGCGGGGACGGCTCGGACCTGTCTACGTCCACTCACCGGCCTGCTGCCCAGCGTCGTCTCCAACACATCGTGCAGCGAGACGTCGGTGAGCATCTCCTCGGTCAACCCGGCGACTCGCGCTGCGGGGAGCCACGTGCGGACATAGGCCACCGGTTCCGAACCCACCGAGCGCACTCGTTCCAGCCGCACGGTGTCGGTGGTACCGAGGTACTCGGCCACCTGCGGGGGTGGATTGGCCGAGGTCAGGTGGACCACCCGGGTGCGCAGCGTCAGACCGCTACGCGAGAACTGGTCGAACAGTCCGGTGGCCCGCTGCACGAGCCTGCGATGCTCCTGGGGCGGAGCCACCACCGGCGCTCGGCCCTGTTCTCGGCGAACGAGACCTTCGGCGACCAGCGCGGCCAACGCCTGTCGGACCACGCTGCGCGCAACCCCGAAGCGCTCCCGGAGCATCGCCTCGCTGGGCAGTGCTGCTCCGGGAGCCATCGCGTGGTCACGGATCTCGGACCGCAGCACGGCGGCCACCTGCGCGTGCAGCGGTTGCGGGGAGTTACGGTCCACTGGCATGGGGTGAGTCTAGGAAGCTGACTCGGCGCGCTTGCCGGTCTCCCACACATAACCCCAGCCCGGCGCGAGTTCGGCGGCTCTACGCAGGGCCAGCACCAGACTGGCCTCCCTGGCCTGACCCGTGCCCACGATGTCGAACGCCGTGCCGTGGTCGACGGAGACCCGCACCACCGGGAGACCGACGGTGATGTTCACGCCGTCGTCGCCGTAGACCGCCTTGAACGGCGCGTGTCCCTGATCGTGGTAGCAGACAGCCACCAGCCGCCACTTCCCGCGCACCGCAGCGGGGATCAGCGCATCGGCGGGCAGTGGTCCGACGGCGTTGACGCCCTCGGCGACCACCTCGGCGATGGCGGGCGCGAGCACGTCGGCGTCCTCGTCGCCGAACAATCGGTTCTCGCCTGCATGCGGGTTGAGCCCGGCGACTCCGATCGGCTCGTCGGGCCTGCCCAGCGCGGTGCCGAACGCGCTCGCCAGCCGCAGGACATCGGTCACTCGCTGCCGGGTGACGTGCTCGATGGCGTTGCGGAGCGAGACGTGCGTGGTGAAGTGGAAGAAGAACAGCTCGCCCGCCGACAGCACCAGGCTGAAGTTACGCACATCGAACTCGTGCGCCAACAACTCGGTGTGCCCGGGCCAACGGTGGCCTGCGGCGTGCATGGCCGCCTTGTTCAACGGTGCGGTGACGATGCCGTCCACCTCGCCGGCACGAGCCAGGGCGCAGGCCGCCTGGACGAACCGAACCGCCCCATCGCCTGCGGCGGGGTGCACCTCACCCGACGGCACCTCGGCCAGCGATTCGCCGACCTGGATCACCTCGACGAGTCCGGGTTCGTTGGTGGCGTCGGATGGCGCGTCGATGACGCGCACCCGGTCCGGGTCGCCGCCCGCCACTCGGACGCCTGCGCGCAGGGCGTCGGCATCGCCGATGACCACCGGCGTGCAGATCTCCCGCAGATCGTCGTGGCCGAGCAGGGCCTTGGCGGTGATCTCGGGTCCGATACCCGCCACGTCACCGATCGTCAGCGCCAGGATGGGCTTGGTCATGTCCGGTTCCTCCTTGTGACGACCGCGTCGGCGGCCAACAGCAGCACGTCTTCCTCGCCGAACCCGCCGGCCTTGGTGACCATGGGCAGCCCATCGGCCTTCCCGCCGAGAATCCGGCTGCGCGGCACACCGGAGACGATCTCGTCGTGAAGTCGTAGACCCGTCGCACCGAGCACCTCGAGCACTGCCCGGGCGCCGTCGCCGCCGGTGACCACGAGCCCGCCGACGACATGGCGTTCGATCAGATCCGAGGTCAGTCCGGCGAAGCGCCGTGCGATATCGGCGGCGTCCGCGCCTGCGGCGACCTCGGTGGGGCTCATCAGCAGGATCGGGCCGTCCCCTGCAGGCGCCTCGGCGAGAAATCGCTCTCGCCAGTCCCGCCACCGCCGTTCGTCGGCGATCACGGCCGGATCCGGCTGATGGAACCGATCGGGATGTGCCGCCGCGAGTCGCTCGGCTTGGCGGCGACTGACCGGATGAAGCGAGGTCACCACGACGAGCGCGGTGCCGTTGTCGGCACGCGGGCCCTCGCCCCACACGTCGGCCAGATGTCTGCCCAGCCCGGCCGAGCCGACCGGGACCACCGCGTCACCCAGTTCGACGATCGCTGCCGCCAGCAACGCGAGGTCTTCCTCGGTCTCGGCATCGACGACCACGAGTGGGCCCGAATCGCGTAGACGCTGTGCTGCGGCCACGGGATCGGTGAGATCGGCGAGGCTGACACCCGTACCGCCGAACAGGCGGGGAAGCAGACTGTCCTGCGCCGAGGTGACCGGGTCGGACCCAGCCGAGGTCTCGGCGACCGGTACCCCGTCGACCAGCAGCGTTCCCGCGCGGACGATGCGGCCTGCGGCGGGGAACGCCGGACAGACCACCGCCAGTGCGTCGGGATTCCACGCCGCCAGCGCCGCAGTGGTCTCGGCGGCCACGGGGCCGCGCACGGTGGAGTCGACCTTCTTGTACAGGCGCTTCGCGCCTGACTCGCGTAGTCGGGTGACGGCCTCGGTCACCAGCGCGGCGGCTTCGGCGGGCGTGACGTGCCGGGAGTCGGTGGTGACGGCCAATACCTCGGCGTCGGTCTCGGTGGGCCTGAGCTGGAGCTCGGTGGTCCAACGTGCCCGGGCGAACTGCACGGCGGTGTCGTTCGCACCGGTCAGGTCGTCCGCGATGATCGCGATGTGCGGGCTCATGCCGGATCCGCCGTTTCTGTCGGGGTGGTGGTCGATTGGAGCGCGCCCTCGCGCTTGAGCACCCAGGACGCGATGAGCGGCGCGGTGATCGCAGTGATCAACACGCAGGTGGCGACCTGTGCGGTGGCGGTCCCGACGAACTCCGCGAACCGAGGATCGGCGGCGGCGACCACGGCGGGTGTGGCGATCGCATTGCCCGCCGTGGTCCCGGCGGCGAAGCCGATTCCGCTCTGCTTGCCCCTGCGCAGCAGGAACTTGTAGCCGAGGTAGACCAGCCCACCGGTGATCGGGGTGATCAGCAGCCCGAGGGCCAGACCGGTCAGTCCGCCGCTGGCGATGGAGGCCAGGTCGATGTCGGTGCCTAGGGAGAAGGCGAAGAACGGGATGACGATGTTGGGCACGGGCTTGAGCACCTCGCGCCAGTTGCCGTCCAGATTGCCGACCACGATGCCCGCCACGAACGGCACCAGCGCCGCGACCAGCGCGATGACGGGGATGTCACCGAGACCGGACGCGCCGAGGAACAACAGGGTCAGGAACGGCCCGTCGTTGATGGCGCTGGCCATGTACGCGCCGCGATCGCGTTCGTCGCCGTATTGGCCCGCGAAGGCCAGCCAGAGACCACCATTGCTGTTGTCCAGGGCCGCGAGCAGCGCCAGGATCGAGACGCCCAGGATGCCGTCGATGCCGACGAAGCTGCCCAGGACGACCACCAGCAACGCGGGGACGAGGCTCTTGGTCAGCAACAGGGTGCCTGCCGTGGCGAGGACGGGGCCACCGGTGCGTCCGGTGATCTGGGTACCCGTGACGAAGATCAGCAGGGCGATCAGCGGCATCGCGCTGTCCTTGAACAGCGCGGTGGTGAAGCCTCCGATCTCCAGTGCGCCCGGCGCGAAGGTCCCCAGTAGCGAGCCGAGGACCAGCGGAACCAGCATCAAGCCGCCGGGGATGCGGGTCATGGTTCCGAACAGCGGAACCACCGAGCGAACGCGCTCGTTCATGGTCGTCCCTTCCGACAAGGCGGGGACGTTGCTGGTCCCCTCGCAGCGCAGCACCATCGGTACGTACAAGTGGTACGGACAATGTGCCACAACGTGGCCCTCAAGGGAAGCGTCGGCGTCGGCTCGGAGGTGCTTGACACCGATCCCACGCCCGGCCAGGGTGATCAGAGTTCGTTCGGTGTCCGAGACTGCACGGGGAGTAAAGCCTTGAGACCAGTCAGAGGTGTCCTGCTCGCCGTGGCGGTCGCGTTGCCCGCTGCGGCCACGCCCGCCCTCGCGGGTGACGGCCCGAGCGCTCGACCAGGCCCATCGACGGCGGCATCGACGCAGGTCGCGCCCCCGTGGGACTTCGAGAGCGGTGCGTCCGCCCCGGTTTTGGACCCCGCCGAGGTCGTCCGGGAGAGCCTGTACGTGACCGCGCCGGTCGATAGCGACCACGACGGTCGCGACGACGAGGTCTACGTCGAGGTCGTGCGTCCCGAGGTCACCGAGACCGGGCTCCAGGTTCCCGTCGTCTACTTCGCCAGCCCGTACTTCTCCGGCGGCAATCCCATGGAGTTCCACGACGTCGATGTCGAACTGCACGTCCCAGAGTCCGCGAACGCGGGGGAGCGTGCCGCCGAGGTTTCAGCGGTGCGGACCACCGAGGCCGCCGATAACGAGGTGGCCCGGCCCGCAATCCGCTCTGCCTACGAGGACTTCCTCCTGGCCAGGGGATATGCCGTGGTGTACGCCGAATCGCTCGGCACCGGGCTGTCCACCGGCTGTCCCACGACCGGCGGCGCCAACGAGACCGCAGGCGCCCGCTCGGTGGTGGACTGGCTCAACGGTCGGGCCTCGGCTCGTGACGAGTCGGGAGCGGTGATCGAGGCGGGTTGGACCACCGGCCGCGTCGGCATGATGGGCGTGTCCTATAACGGAACACTGCCCAACGCGGTCGCCGCGACCGGCGTCGAGGGCCTGGAGGCGATCGTCCCGATCGGCGCCATCTCGAACTGGTACGACTACTACCGAGCCGATGGTGCCGTCGTCGCACCCGGCGGGTATCAGGGAGAGGACGCGGATGTCCTCGCCACCTATGTGCACACCAGGTCGGATCGCGATGTCTGTGCGCCGGTCATCGACGCCCTCACCGAGGCCCAGGACCGCGTCACCGGCGACTACAACGAGTTCTGGGACGAGCGCAACTATCTGAACAACGTCGACCGCGTGCACGCCGCAGTGCTGGCCGTGCACGGACTCGACGACTGGAACGTGAAGACCCGCCAGGTCGCCCAGTGGTACGAGGCCCTCGCGCAGCACGATGTTCCTCGCAGCATCTGGCTCCACCAGGCCGGGCATGTCGATCCGCTGTCCATCCGGCGGGAGGAATGGTTGGAGACGCTCAACCGTTGGTTCACCCGTTATCTGCACAACGTGGACAACGGCGTCGAGGACGAACCCAGGGCGACGCTGCAGCGGGAGGACGGCAGTTGGGCTCGCGAGGCCGACTGGCCTGCACAGACCGCATCCGACGCCGCCCTGTGGCCGTGGCCCGGCGGTGGTTCCGAAGGCGAGCTCGACCCTCGTAACGCGGTGCCCGGCAGCCCCACGGTGGAACGATTCGCCGACGACGCCACCAGATCGGCCCAGAGCCTCGTCGATGCACCGAGTTCCGGCAATCGCCTGGCGTACTACACATCGCCCGCCACACAGGACGTACGACTCAGTGGCACACCGAGGGTGGACTTCGCCGTCTCGTTCACCCGGCCTGCGGCGAACCTGTCCGCGTTGTTGATCGATCGAGCCCCGGACGGAAGCACGAAGATCGTCACCCGAGGCTGGACCGACCCGCAGAACCGCGAGGCCGACGACAGCACCAGCGCGATCGTGCCCGGCGAGACGTACCAGGTCTCGTTGTCGATGCAACCGCACGACTACGTACTGCCCGAAGGCCATGAACTGGGTCTGGTCGTGCTCTCCAGCGATCGGGAGTACACCCTCCGGCCCGCGCCCGGTGCCGGACTGGCCGTCGAGCTGGGTCGGACTCGGCTGGTGTTGCCGACGGTGGGCGGTAGTAGCACATTGGCCGAGGCGTTCGGCCGCTGATCACCCAGTCGAGGAGACAGTTGTCCACATAGCTCGGTTCATCCACAGATCCGAGCGGCGAACGGCGGCGAACCGGCTCGATCACGCAAGGTCATGGCATGACCACGCGCTTGAGCTCCTGCGTTCGACTGAACGATCCCGGCGAGTTGATCGCCGCCGTTCCACATCTTCTTGGCTTTCACCCGGTCGATTCACTGGTCTTGATCACGCTGAAAGACGCGGGACAATCCAAGGTCGGGTTGACGCTGCGCGTCGACCTGCCCGCCACCGACGACCACGAGGCGCTCGCGGCCTCACTGTTGCCACCGATCACGACACAGCAGGCCACCGGTGTGATGGTCATCGTGGTCGGTGGTGGAGACCACAGCCGATTCGACGGTCCACCGCATCGCGATGTGGTCGGTGTGGTGGAACGCATGCTGGCCGAGGCGGCGGTGCCCTGCCTGCATTCCATCTGGACCCCGGACACGGCCGCAGGAAGCCGATGGCAGTGCTTCGGCGAGGACGACTGCCACGGTCGGTTGCCCGACCCCGGCGGGACCACACTGGCGGCCGCGAGTGTGGTGGCGGGTGCGGTCACCTTCGCCGACCGAACCGAACTCGCCGAACTGCTGAATCAGGACCCGGCGCCCGACCTGGAACGTCGGGCCGAACTACTGGCCGCCGCCACGGAGGCCGGCGACCTCGACCGCACGCTGTCCGGCACGGCGACGGCCCGACGTGATCTGGCCGCCCTGCACCGGGCCCTGGAGTCGACCGAGCGCAACAACCTACTGGTCGACGACGACCTGGTGGTTCGGCTGGCCTTCGCCTTGACCGACCGCAGAGTCCGCGACGCCTGCATGCGCTGGTGCTCCGGCCCTCGGGCGGTCGCCGCTGAGCGCCTATGGCTGGAGCTGACCAGGGCGATCCCCGAACCGGAACGGGCCGAACCCGCCACCCTGCTCGGGTTGTGCGCATACCTGCGTGGCAACGGGGCACTGGCCGGTGTCGCGCTGAGCGCGGCGCTTCGGGCCAGGCCGGATCACGTCCTCGCCTCGCTCCTCGACGACCTGCTGCAATCCGGGATGGCACCGGACCAGTTGCGCGCGGTCGTGTCGGATTCGGCGGAGGAGGCGTTGCTGGCCATCGAGATGGGAGAGGAGGAGCCGTGGTGAGCGAGGCGTCGCGGCCCCGATCGTTCCGGCCTGGAGACCCGGCGAAGCACGGATGTCCGGCACGAGTCGCCGCGTGCCGGACATCCGCTGGGTGCTCAGAGCAGTTCGGGGCGCCGCCATGGTTCGCCGAGCAATCGCTCGGCGAGGAAGGAGAACACCGTCTCGTACCAGACCTTGGCGTTTCCGGGAGTCAGAATCCAGTGGTTCTCGGTCGGGAAGTAGAGGAACCGAGCGGGGACTCCGTGTCGGGTGAGGTCGTGATACATCCGCAGCGCCTCCCCGATCGGCACTCGGTAGTCCCGATCGCCGTGGATCACCAGCATCGGCGTGCGGATGTCGGCGACACGCAGATGCGGGGAGTTCGCCGCCACGACCTCCGGCTCGGTCAGCGGGTCACCCAGCGCCCGCTGCCAGAAGTAGCCGTTGTCCGTGGTTCCGGAGAACTGGTCGGTATGCCACAGCGACGCGTGCGTCACGATGGCATCGAACCGGTCGGTGTTGCCCGCGATCCAGTTCGCCATGTAGCCGCCGAAGGAGCCGCCCATCGCCGCCGTGCGTTGCGCATCCACCTCCGGGAGGTCGACGGCGACATCGGTGATCGACATCAGATCGGTGAACGGAGCCGTTCCCCATCGCCGCCAGCCGACATCGATGAAGTCCTCGCCATAGCCGGTCGACAGTGCGGGGTCCGGCAGCAACACCGCATAGCCACGCGCGGTGGCCGTCCACGGGTTCCACCGCCACGTCCACGAGTTCCAGCTCGACATCGGCCCACCGTGCACCCACAGCAACAGGGGAGCGGGATTCGCGGCATCGGCATCGGTGGGCAGTGCGAGCCAGGCTCGCACGGTCCGACCGTCCGCCACCGTGGTCTCGATCTCGGTGAGCCTGCCGGGTACCTCGGGCACCGCACCGGGTGCCGGTAGTCGGAGTGGATCCTGATCGCGCTGTGTCGTGTCGATGCGGACCGGTTCAGCGGGGTGGTCGATCGAGGAGCGCAGCGCGAACAGCACACCGTCATCGCCGGCCTGAAGATCGGTGTAGGCACCCTCGGCGGTGAGCCGCTCGATCTCGCCACCCGCGAGATCGAGTCGGAAGACCGGCTTGCGCCCGTCTGCGTCGGCCGAGAAGAACACGGCTCGGCCATCGCGGGCGAGCACGACCTCGGTCGGCCGCAGTGGGAATTCGGACAGTAGATCGGTTATCTCACCGGACGCCAACTCGGCTCGAACCAGCGTGATCCGAGGCGGAGTCTGCGCCGTCGACTCCTGATGACGGAGGCAGAACAGCGAGGTCGAGTCGGCATCGAACGCCACGACGTGTAAGGAGGCATCTTCCTGGTCGAACACGCAGCGCCGTGACCCTGTCATCGAGTCGAGCACTACCACGCTGTCTCGGCGGCCGACCGCCGCGGAGACGTCCACCTCGAGGCTGTGTGCCACCAGACTGCCGTCCGGACTGATCGCAGCGGGCAGACCGATCCGCCCGGCCGATTCCGGCGTCACATCGAGCGGGTCGACGATCCGACCGGTTCGTGCGTCGACGCCGTCGGAGACCAGCAGCCGGGTATGGCTCGGGCCGATGTCGTGATCCCAGAAACGCACCGGGTACGACTCGTGCAGGATCGCGGTGACCCCGGCATCCTCACGGGCCTTGCGCTTCGTCTCGTCGGGTTCGCCGAAGCCGACGAAGGGCAGCGCCGAGACGGCGGTGACGACCCGACCGGTCGTTGCGGCCACCCAGGCCTTCGCCACGCCGCCTGCGGGTGCGAATACCTGTCGTGCCTCGCCGGTCGGCGGTAACGACCACAGCGAGGCCTTGGTCCCCGTGGCGTTCGACGTCTCCTGGTCCGCCCGCGTCGAGACGAACAACAAGGAGCCGTCCGGCGTGAATACCGGGCTCGACTCGCCACGGTTCGACCTGGTGAGGCGGTGCGCGGGCTGAGCGCCGGTCGGATCGATCTCCCAGAGCGCCCCTTGCCAGGTCTTGCCGTCCGCTGCGAGCTCGGAGACCACGGTGACCAGGCGATCTCCGGTGCGGGAGAGCGCCAATCCCGAGAGCCTGGGCATCGCGGTGAACCGGTCGAGGTCTCGGAACGACTCGGCAGCCTCGGCGCCGGGGTCCGGGGTGGTCCCTGCGGCGTTGTCCGCCGTACCTGGCGGGTCCGTCTCGAGACCGGGCTCGGACGTCGGTGACGGCGTCACTTCGTCCGTCCCTGGGTGAAGCGCCAGGCGTCGGCGACGATGGTCTCGAGGTCGGGGCGCTCCGGCTTCCACCCCAGTTCGTCGCGGGCGCGATCGGCTGCCGCGACCAGGGTGGCCGGGTCGCCCGCGCGCCGAGGGGCGAGCTCGGCGGGGATCGGGTGGCCGGTCACCAGCCTGCACGCGTCGATGACCTGCTTGACGGAGAACCCGGTGCCGTTGCCGAGGTTGTAGATGCGATGTTCGCCCGCCGTGGCGTGCTTCAGCGCGAGAAGGTGTGCATCCGCAAGGTCCGTGACGTGGATGTAGTCCCGGACGCAGGTGCCGTCCTCGGTGGGCCAGTCTTCGCCGTAGATCGACACCTTGGGGCGCTGTTCCAAGGCCACCTGCAGCACCAGCGGGATGAGGTGCGTCTCCACAGCGTGACGCTCGCCGAACCGGCCGTGTGCGCCCGCGACGTTGAAGTAGCGCAGGCTCACCGCGGCCAGCCCGTGCGCGTTCGCGTAGGAGGTGATGGCGTGGTCGATGGCCAGCTTGGTGGCGCCGTAGGTGTTGGTGGGCCTGGTCGGCGCGGATTCCGGAATCGGGACCTGCTCCGGCTCGCCATAGGTGGCCGCCGTCGAGGAGAACACCAGCCGGGGTACCTGGTGGCGGTGGACGGCGGCCAGCAGGCGCAGCGACGTCACCACGTTGCCGTCCCAGTACTTCGCCGGGTCGGTCATGGACTCGCCGACCAACGACTTCGCCGCGAAGTGCAGGACACCGTCCACACCATCGGCCAGTAGGTCGTCGGCGGCCTCGGCGAGGTCTGCCTGGACGAAGGTGGCACCGTCCGGGACGGCGTCGGCGTGACCAGTGGAGAGGTCGTCGACCACCACCACCTCGTGGCCTTCCTCCACCAGTCTGGCCGCACAGACACTGCCGACGTATCCGGCTCCACCTGTCACCAACAGCTTCACGTGATCCAGCCTTCCTTGACCAATCGCGGCGAGCGTCCGGTCACGGGCGGTTCGACCCCGGTCAACTCAACGAGACGTCCTCTCGGCCGGCCCCTGGCGAGGGCGATGCCGCGAAGAACCGGGGGTGCGTCAGCCCGCGTTCGTCGAACGCAGCGGTGATCGACTTTTCGATCTCCGCCTGTTCCGCAGACCGTATAAGGGCGATCGCGGAGCCCCCGAACCCGCCTCCGGTCATCCGTGCACCCAGCGCACCCGCCGCCAACGCGGTGTCGACGACCAGGTCCAACTCGGTGCAGGACACCCGGTAGTCGTCGCGCAGGCTGTGGTGCGATGCGGTGAGCAACGGGCCGATCTCGTCGAGCCGGTCCCCATCGAGCAGCCGGACGAGAGACTCCACCCTGTCGTTCTCGGTCACGACGTGTCGGAGCAAGGGCTGGAGCTCCGCCGGGAGCCGAGCCGACGACGCATCGAGTTCGGCGGTGGCGACCTCGCGCAGCGAATCGACCCCGAGCACGCGAGCGGCCTCGATACAGCCTCGGCGCCGCTCGCCGTAGCCGGATTCTGAGTGCGCATGCCGGGTCTTGGTGTCGATCACCAGGATCGCGAGCTCGCGTGCGGCGGTGTCGAAGGGCACCTGCACCTGCTCGCCGGATCGGACGTCGAGGAATAGGACGTGCGCGGCGGTGCAGCACAGCGACGCGGTCTGATCCAGGACTCCGGTGGGGGCGCCGACGAAGTCGTTCTCGGCCCGCTGGGCCCAGCGGGCGATCTCGGTCAGCCGCAGACCGCCGGTCCGGTCACCCGCTGCCACGGAGACCCCGGCGAGATCGAGCAGCGCCAGCGCGGTGGCGCACTCCAAGGCGGCGGAGGAGGACAACCCCGCGCCGGTCGGTACGTCACCGCAGACGACGAGGTCCGCTCCCGTGAGCGCGAAACCCGACTCGCGCAGCACCCAGGCCACCCCCGCCGGGTAGGCCGCCCAGCCGGTCACCGAACCGGGGCGCAGGTCCTCGACCTGCACCGGGTCGGCGACCTGCGGACGACCGTCGGACCCCACCGTGGTCATCCGCAGCATGCCGTCCTCGCGTGCGGTCGCGGCCACCGCGGTGCGATGGGGCAAAGCGAAGGGCAGCACGAAGCCGTCGTTGTAGTCGGTGTGCTCGCCGATGAGGTTGACCCGGCCGGGTGCGCTCCAGCACACCTGGGGCTCATGGCCGTGCAAGGACCGGAACTCGGTGACAGCGCGTCTGGCGGCGTCGATGGCCCCGCCGCCCGCCTCCACCGTTGTCGAGTCGGTGTTCGTGCTCACCGCGCACGTACCAGGACCGCGTGCGCGACGTTGGCTGCGAGCTGCGCGCTTCCGCTCGGGCCAGTCACCTTGACCTCGGTCGACCCGCCTGCGGGCGAGACGGTGACGACGCGATCGGGCATCACACCGGCGCTCTTGAGATCGGCCATCAGATCGGGGTCCAGCTGCACGTACTCGGCGATCCGGCACACCTGGGCCTGCCCGCCGCCTTGACGGGCGATCTCGTCGAGCGGCAGCAGGTCGCTCTCCATCGGCGGGGCGGGCTCGCCGACCCCCAGCTTGTCCAGTCCCGGGATCGGATTGCCGTAGGGCGAGGTGGTGGGGTTGCCCAGCAGCGTGACGAGTTTGCGCTCGACGGCCTCACTCATCACGTGCTCCCAGCGGCATGCCTCGCTGTGGACGTGTTCCCACTCGAGTCCGATGACGTCGACGAGGAGACGCTCGGCCAGCCGGTGCTTGCGCATCACCGCCTCCGCACGTTCACGTCCGGCGCCGGTCAGTTCCAGGTGGCGGTCGTCGGCCACGATGAGCAGCCCGTCCCGTTCCATCCTGGCCACGGTCTGGCTGACGGTCGGACCGCTCTGGCCCAGCCGCTCCGCGATACGGGCCCGGAGCGGGATCACACCCTCCTCGCCGAGGTCGTAGATGGTGCGGAGGTACATCTCGGTGGTGTCGATGAGCTCGTTCACGCCGGCTCCCTTGCTGAAGTACTAGAGCTTGTGGCAGTCGTTCGGTGCGAAGAATGGAATCGAGTGGCCAGGAGGGGGTCACAAGGGGAGAGGCCACCTCGGGCGGCGCGAGTGGTGGGATTCGCGCTTCCGGCTACACCCGGACAGCTTAGGCGCTCATCGTAGGTGCCCGGGCCGACCGGTCGGCGCGTCGCCTTGCCGCAGTCGTCTGGACCACGCCCGCTCGGTTGCGCCAGGATGTTCGTTGTGCAGCCATTGGTGAGTACCGAGGAACTGGCCGAGGCGATGGCGGGGGAACGACCACCCGTGCTGTTGGACGTGCGGTGGGCGCTGAGCGGCCCGCCCGGCCGGCTCGCCTATGACGCGGGTCACCTGCCCGGCGCGGTGTTCGTCGATCTCGATCGAGAGCTCGCAGCCCCGCCGGGAGCGGGCGGCAGACATCCCCTGCCCGATTCGGTGGATCTCCAGCGGGTGCTGCGCGCCGCGGGTGTCAGCTCGGACCGCCCGGTGGTCGCCTACGACGCGGCCGATGGTTCGGTGGCCGCGCGGGCCTGGTGGCTGCTCAAATGGGCGGGCCACGAGCACGCCTCGGTGCTGGACGGCGGGTTCGCCGCCTGGTCGAGCGAGGACCGCGAGATCAGTGTGGCGATCCCGGAGCCGACGCCGGGCGACATCGTGGTCCGACCGAATGGCAGGCCCGTGGTGGACGCATCGGGAGCGGCGGAATTGGCGTCGACCGGGGTGTTGTTGGACGCGCGAGCCCCGCAGCGGTACTCCGGTGCGGTCGAGCCGGTGGATCCCAGGCCCGGGCATGTGCCGGGAGCCCGCAACGCACCGTTCGCCGCTCATGTCGACGCGTCGGGTCGCTGGCGATCGCCCGCCGCCTTGGCCGAGCATTTCGCAGGGCTGGGCGTGCGTCCGGATGTGGCGGTCGGCGCGTACTGCGGGTCGGGGGTGACGGCGTGTTCGGTGCTGCTCGCCTTGGAGTCTGCCGGACTCAGTGGGCCGGATCGGCCTGCGGCGCTCTACGCGGGATCGTGGTCGGAATGGGCCGGGCAGCCCGATCGTCCAGCGGCGATCGGCGATTCACCGGGCTGAGCGTTGCCTGTGGCCCAGGAGTCACCTGCGGCCCGAAAACGGTGCGGAGAACGCGAAATCCCGGCGCACCTCACCTGAGATGCACCGGGATTGCGCGCTGCGACTGTCCATCGCTGCCATGCCACCCACCGGCCCGGGAACGCGATCCCGATCCCGGCTGCGGCTCAGGCGCTGGGGAGCGCGTCGTAGATCAGCTGGATCGTGGCCTCCGCCGAGGGACACAGGTCCTTGGTGACGTTGCCGAAGGTGTCCAGGTCCACGTAGATGGCGTTGAAGTAGACGTTGGGGTCCTCGTTGATGACCATTCCGAGGTCGCAACGGTCCTCGGTGACCAGCCGGTATCCGGGCTTGCCCAGTACCTCGGCCGCTTCCTGACCCTCCTCGGTGGGCTCCCCGCTCCAGTTGGTGGTTCCGAAACCGAGGTAGTTGTACGAGGTTCCATCGAGGTCGATGGAGTAGCTGCAGATCGTGCTGTAGTCCGAGGGCTCGCCCATATTGGGCGAACCCACCGCATTCCCGATCTCATCCGCGCTCACCAGCTCGCAGAAGCTCGCCACCGACTCGGGGTCCTTCGCGCCGTCGGAGGAACCACCGCCGCCGGAATCGTCGCCGGAACCGGAGGTCGGGTCCTGCGGATCAGGCAGCGGAATGCTCGGCAGGTCGGAGTCACCGCCGTCGTCCTCGGCCGACGGGTCGGAATCCTCGCTCGGCTGTGCGCTGCCTGCACCCGGTTCGGGCGATGCGGTGCCTGCTACCGGGGTGGCGCACGCTCCTAACCCGAAGACGAGCAGGACAGCGCTGATCGCGGTGGTGAGGCTTCGCTGAGACATGGCGCGCATACCTTTCAGACGGGCGCCGAGAGCGTACGGTTTCACGATAACGGCGGGAATCCACCGCGGCTGATCACCGGGTCCGGCACCATTTGGCGACCTCGCGGAGCTGCGGGAGCTGGCGGGATCGCAGAAACGGTAACCGACGACCCCGTCGGCAGGCACACCGTTCTCGCATTCCCGACGCACGGTGTCCGTTTCCGCGCGGTCTGCGACACTTGTGCACGCGGTCGGCGCAGCGCTTCACCCCGAGTCCGAGAAAGCGCACGCGGTACCGTCGACGAGTGGTGTCGACGGCGATCGTGTGGGACGAGGCACTGCTGGGATACGACCTCGGGCCGAATCACCCGCTGGCGCCGATCCGGTTGGACCTGACGATGCGGCTGGCGGATGCATTGGGCGTCCTGACCGGTGTCCGGAGGCTGCGGCCCGATCCAGCCGATGACGATCTCCTCGCCACCGTGCACCGCAGGGATTACCTCGCGGCGGTGCGGGCCGCCTCCAACGGTGCGGACCGGATGCCGAGCGGCCTTGTCGACCACTTCGGCCTGGGCACCGTCGACAACCCCGTCTTCCCCGGCATGCACGATGCATCGGCGTTGATCGCGGGCGCCTCGGTGGCGGCGGCGAGGGAGATCCTCGAGGGCCGAGTCAGCCGCGCCGTGAACATCGCAGGCGGTCTGCACCATGCGATGTCGGGTAACGCGGCAGGCTTCTGTGTCTACAACGACTGCGCGGTGGCCATCGCCTGGCTGCTCGATCAGGGTGTGGAGCGGATCGCCTATCTCGACGTCGATGTCCACCACGGCGACGGCGTGCAGGCCGCCTTCTACCACGATCCACGGGTATTGACCGTGTCCGTTCACCAGCATCCGCGCACACTGTGGCCGGGAACGGGCCTGGCCTCCGACCTGGGCGGTCCGGCCGCGCCCGGCCGCGCGGTGAATCTGGCTCTGCCGCCGGGAACCTCCGACGCCGGGTGGCAGCGCGCCTTCCACGCGGTCGTTCCCTCACTGCTGGCCGAGTTCGAGCCGCAGATCCTCGTGACCCAATGCGGCGTCGACACCCACCGAGAGGACCCGTTGGCCGATCTGTCCTTGACCGTCGACGGCCACCGGACGATCTACCGGACACTGCGCGCCCTGGCCGACACCTACGCCGACGGGCGCTGGCTGGCCCTCGGCGGCGGTGGATACGCGTTGCATCGAGTGGTGCCGAGATCGTGGACGCACCTGTTGGCCGTGCTGACGGACCGCGATCTGGACCCGGACACGGCGGTACCGGCGGAGTGGCGGTCCCATGCGCAGGAGTCGGCCGGTGGGATCGCCATGCCGATGGCGATGACGGACCGGGAACGGCACGACGAGGGCGCCGTCGACACGACGGAACTCGGTGACGTGTGCTTCACACCGTGGGACGGCGATGTCTCCCAGGACGTCGATCGGGCCGTGTTGGCCACCCGGCGTGCGGCGTTCCCGTTGTACGGTCTGGATCCCGAGGATCGACGCGACTGATCGGTACGCGGTCGGTGGCGAGGCGGTGGTGAGGAGGTCGGGCGACCGATGGAACACCCACCCGAGGACACCGACGGTGTGCTGTCCGCAGCGACGAACCCGGTCGGCGCCGAACCACCCGAGCACTGGGCGGCCGACGTCGTGCTCAGCGACGGCGGCACCGTGCACCTTCGCCCGCTGCGCCCCGAGGACGGGCCTCGGCTGGTGGCGCTGCATTCTCGGATGAGCGAGCGCACCCGATATCTCCGCTATTTCGGCGCCTATCCCCGAATGCCCGCAGCCGACGTCCGGCGGTTCAGCACGGTGGACCACCATGAACGGGTCGCCTTCGGTGCGGTGCTCGGTGGCGACATCGTCGCGGTCGGCCGCTTCGATCGGTTGCCCGGCGGCGATTCCGCCGAGGTGGCGTTCGTCGTCGAGGACGGGCATCAGGGCCGAGGGCTCGGCTCGATCCTGCTGGAGCATCTTGCGGCGGCAGGACGCGAGCGCGGTCTCCGACGTTTCGAGGCGGAGGTCCTCGCCGAGAACGGGCAGATGGTCGCGGTGTTCCGCGCTGCCGGGTACTCGATCCGCCGCGAGCCGGCCGAGGGCGCGCTGCACCTGGAGTTCACCATCGATCCCACGGTTCGGTCCGTGGAGGTGGTGAGATCCCGGGAACAGGCCGCCGAAGCCCGTAGCGTCCACAATCTGCTGCATCCACGCTCGGTGGCCGTGATCGGCGCGTCGAGCGATCGCTCGAAGATCGGCAACGCGGTGCTGACGAACCTGTTGGCCGCCGACTTCGCGGGCCCGGTGTATCCGGTGAACGGCGAACACCGCTCGGTGCGGGGAGTCCGGGCCTACCCGGAAGTGCTCGACATCCCGGACGCGGTCGATCTCGCCGTGGTCACCGTGCCCGCCGCGCGGATGGACGAGGTGCTCGACGGATGTCTCGCCAAGGGCGTCAAGGCGCTCGTGGTGGTCAGTGCGGGCTTCGGTGAGACCGGAGCGGACGGCCTGGTCGCCGAGCGCAGGTTGGTGGAGGCCGCCCGGGCACACGGCATGCGGGTCGTCGGACCGAATGCGCTGGGCGTGGTCAACAACGACGTCGCGGTCCGGTTGAACGCGACATTGGCCCCGAGGCTGCCCGGAATGGGCCGCGTCGGATTCTTCTGCCAGTCGGGTGCGCTCGGCACCGCGATCCTCGCCACGGCGGCGAGTCGCGGCCTGGGGCTGTCGACGTTCGTCTCGGCGGGAAACCGTGCCGATGTGTCCGGCAACGACCTGCTGCAGTACTGGCAGACCGATTCCGGCACCGATGTGGTGCTGCTCTATCTCGAATCCTTCGGCAACCCCCGGAAGTTCGGCAGGCTGGCCCGCCGACTCGGCCGTACGAAGCCGATCGTCGCGGTGAAATCCGGCAGACACGCGGGCCCGCCCGCGCTCGCCGCGACCGCCGTGCCCGTCGATGAGGCGGGCGTCGCGGCCCTGTTCGAGCAATCGGGTGTCATCCGCGTGGAGACGCTGGCACAACTCTTCGATACGGCGCTGGTGCTGGCACACCAACCCCTGCCCGATGGTCTCCGGGTGGCCGTGGTGGGCAACTCGACCGCGCTGGGTCTGCTGGCCTCGGACGCCGTGCACGTCGAGGGCCTCACCTTGGCCGACGGCCCGGTGGATGTCGGTGCCTCGGCCAGCCCGGAGGAGTTCGCGACCGCGGTGCGGTCGGCCATCGGTTCTCCCGATGTGGACGCGTTGGTCGCGGTGTTCGTGCCGCCGATCTCCGTCGCGGGCAGCGCCTATGCCCGCGCCCTGCGTGAGGCGGTGTCCGCTCCGCCGGGCGGGACGCGTAAACCGGTCGTCTCGACCTTCCTGGCCGCCGAGGGCATTCCGGATGAGCTCGCCGTCGCCGGTCTGGGTGGTTCGCCGGGGTATGGGTCGGTGCCCTCCTATCCCAGCCCCGAGCGAGCGGTGGCCGCCTTGGCACGAGCGGCCCGATACGCCCGGTGGCGGAGCGCGCCGCAGGGTGTCGCAAGTCGACCCGCCGGACTCGCCGTGCAACGTGCCGCCGACGCGGTGACGGCGTGGCGGGCGGCCGCGGGGCCGGAGCCGATCACCTTGACCGACGCACAGACCACCGAGCTGCTCGCCCACTACGGCATCGAGTTGGTGCCGTTCGCGCAGGCCGATTCGGTCGACGACGTGGTGGCAATGGCCGAGGAACTCGGGTATCCGGTGGTCTTGAAGAGCACCGACCCGCGATTCCGGCATCGGCCCGACCTGGTCGGCGTGCGGTTGGATCTCGGCGGTCGGGCCGAGGTCGAGGCGGCCTATCGCAGTCTGCGGACGATCTCCACCGAACCCGCCGTCTATGTACAGCGGATGGCTCCCCGAGGTGTCTCCTGCCGTCTCGGGGTGCAGGACGATCCGTCGTTCGGCACGCTGCTCTCGTTCGGCTTGGCCGGGATCGTCGGCGATCTCCTCGGCGATCGTGTCTACCGGGCGGTTCCGTTGACCGACATCGATGTCGCCTCGGTGATCCGCGAACCACGGGCGGCGCCGCTGCTCACGGGATATCGAGGCAGCGAGCCGACCGATCTGACTGCCTTGGAGGACCTGGTATCGCGGGTCTCGGCCTTGGCGGAGGACGTGCAGTCCGTGCGGGCGTTGTCCTTGGAGCCGGTGCTGTCCTCGACGGCGGGTGCATTCGTCACCGGGGCTCGGATCGTGCTCGGGCCGGAACCCAGTGCCGATATCGGACCTCGACGACTGCGGTGACTCCGGCACCGGTCGGCTTCGTGCCGAAGAACAACGTCGGGGCTCGATCTTGAGGGGCCCAGAGGCGGGGAAGGCCGAATCGGTTGATCCCGATACTGTCTGGTAGGTCTTCGATCATCAAGCGCTGTGTCCGAGGAGCGAGCCGAGGCGACACCGGTTCGACCGATCGATCGGCCATCGAGCACAGAATCGGATTCGGCGCGTGGGCGCCCAGCACACACGTTCTGGCGAGGAGGCACCGTGACGGACGAGATCAGGACGCCGATCGGCTTCTGGCTCAAGCATCTGGATCAACTGATCGAGGACGGATTCGATGCCGCTCTGGCCACTGCGGACCTGAGCAGACGGCAATGGCAGGTTCTCTCGGTGCTCCGTGCCAGGCCGAGGGAGACACCCGAGCTGATCATCGAGCTGCAACCCTTCCTGACGCTGCCCGACGCCGAACGGCTGTTGGCAGATCTGGAGCGCAGGGGATGGATCTCCGACCGATCCGGGCGCCACGAACTCACCGCCGATGGAGTGGTGGCCTGGAGCGCGGCAGCCGAACACGCCCACGAGTTCCGTAGCCTGACCGCGTCCGGCGTCTCCGATGAGGATTATCGGACCACATTGCGCGTCCTGCGGACGATGGCCGGAAACCTCAGCGCCGCTGCGGCCACCTCGGGAGCAGGCGAGGCGCCGCGGAATTGAGGCTGCGACGCCACGCCGTCGGCTGCCGCTACCCGTTCTGACCGGGAGAGAGCTCCTTCGGCGCACCGAGATCCAGGGTGATCTGCGCGCCGCCCCACTCCGAGGCACCCAGCCGCACCGTGCCACCGGATGCGGTGGCCGTCCGGCGTGCGATGTCCAGCCCCAACCCGGTGGAGCCCGCTCCACTGGCCCCCCGACGCAGCGGTCCGGTATGCCCGTCGATGAGCCCGGCGAAGCCGGGGCCCGCGTCGGCGACCACCAGCCGCGCCCCGCCGGTCGGCCAGGCGAGCAGCCGGACCGCGAATGCCGATCCATCCGGCGTATGGGCGAAGATATTGCCCAACAGTGCGTCGACGCAGGCGGCCAGATCGGACTCGGGTAGCGCGACCAGGACCGGGCCCAGTGCCAGATCCAGTTCCACCGGTCGCTCGGTGTCCTCGGCCAGCACCGACCAGAACTGCACCCGGTCACGCACCACGGCCGCCGCGTCGCAGAGGACCGGCACGGCGTGCGCCCCGGTCTCGACGGCCCGCCTGCGCGCATCACCGATGATCTCGCTCACCGCACGTTCCAACTCCGCCACCGATGCGCCGATCCGGCGCGCATCAGCCGGGTCGCTGAGACTCTCCGCCTCCAACTTCATCGAGGTCAACGGGGTGCGCAACCGGTGCGACAGGTCGGCTACGGTTTCACGTTCCTCCCGGAGAAGCTCCTTGATCCGCCCGGCAAGATGGTTGAGCCCGCCCGCGACATCCCGTAGTTCCTCCGGGCCCTCCGGCGTGGCACGGGCATCCAGTTCGCCGCCTGCCAACCGATGCGAGACATCGGCGAGTCTGCGGGTCGGCCGGACCAGGGAGTGCGCCAACCGGTCCGACACCAGGACACTGACGGCCATCAGGACGACGCCCAGTAGGGCCAGGATCAGCCAGGAGCGGACCACACCCCCGCTCATCGCCTCCGTGGTCACCAACGTCCGGATCACGGCGGTCTGGCCGTCGGCGTCGACCGTGGCGAAGAGGATCTCCCGGCCTTCCGGCGTCTCGGCCGCCAGGCTCTGGCCCCGCATGGCCAGCTCGACGGCGCGCGTGGGCGGCGTCTGCTCGCCGACCACGGTGCCGTCGGGTAGATAGATGCTCACCGGTTGCTCGGCGAGCCCCTGGGTGCGTAGCCCGCGTTGCAGCTCCGCGGTATCGGTATTGGCCACCATCCAGATCAGCGACTGCGCCTCGACGGTCGCCGCATGAACCGCGCGGTCCTCGGCGAAGCTGCGGATCAGCAGGGCCAACGGGACCAGGAAGGCCACCAGCACCAAGGAGGTGGTGGTCGCGACCAGTATCGCCAGTCGACGTCTCATCGTCGTCCCCTCATCCCTGCGGTGCGGCGAGTTTGACGCCGACCCCGCGCACCGTGTGCAGATAGCGGGCCTGCTGGGCGGTCTCCCCGAGTTTCCGACGCAGCCAGGACAGATGGACGTCCACCGTCTTGTCCGCCCCGCCGTAGGGGACCTGCCAGACCTCTGTCAACAACTCCCGTTTGCTGACCACCTCGCCGGGACGGGAGGCCAGGTAATGCAGCAGGTCGAACTCCCGGGGCGTCAGCTCCAACCGCCTGCCTTCGAGCTCCGCCTCGCGGGCCCGGGCGTTGACCCGCAGGCCACCGACCACGACGGTCGGGTCCTCGTCCTCCTCGGCGCCCCGGCGCAGCACGGCTCGAACGCGTGCATCGAGCTGGCCTGCTCCGAAGGGTTTGGTCAGGTAGTCGTCGGCACCCGCGTCGAGCGCCGCGATGATCTCGGTCTCGTCGTCTCTGGCCGTGGCCACGATCACCGGAACTCTGCTGACCGCCCGAAGCATCCGCAGCATCTCCCGGCCGTCCATGTCGGGGAGCCCGAGGTCGAGCACCACGAGGTCGGGTCGGTCGGCGACAGCCTGAGACAGACCGTCCATCGCCGTTCTCGCCGAGGCGACGGCATGGCCGCGCTCGGTCAACGCGCGGGTCAGCGCGGTCCGAATCGTCGCGTCGTCCTCGATCAGCAGTAGATGGGCCACCCGAGAACGCTAACCGAGGACGCGGCACTCTCTCGCATGCCGGACTAGTCCTAAGGCACCCTTAGCCGTGTATTAACCAGAGAATTCGTCCTTGCCGCCTCGGTGTCGCCGTCGATGACGAAAGCAGGCCGATCCGCGTCGAGGGGGGAGAACCGCTAGCGACGCTTTAGTGTCGCCTTAACCGTGTTGGAGTCAGGGTGGGTGGCATGAGCGGTGAGAAGCCCGTACGGGGCAAGACGGCGTTGGGCGTCGTGGGGTGGGCGGTGGCCGCCGTGGTGGCGACCACGGTGGGCGTTGCGGCGCTCAGTGCCATCGGTGCGGGCATCACCGACTCGGTGGTCCGGCCGTTGAGCCAGGACGAGGTAGAGGGCCGGATCGCAGCTGCGGACGCGACGGCGAGTGCCGAGGAGAACCGGCCCGATCCCAATGAGCCCGATTCGACCCCGAGCCCGCCGCCGGACCCCCAGGGCGATGGGCCGCCCGCCACCGGCGGACCGGCGCCGTCGGAGGAACCGGACCAATCAGGGGGCCAGGCTGAAGAGGGACAGAACCAGCCTGATCAGGGCGGCGCGGTCTCCCCGGAACTGATCGAGACGCCAGGCGGAATGGTGACCGCCCGCTGCGCGCAGGGCCGGGTGGAGGTCCTGTCTGCGAGCCCGGCGCAGGCCTTCGGGGTCGACGTCGATAACGAGGACGGGGACGACGACGAGCCGCCGGGTGTGACGGTGCAGTTCGAATCCGACGAGGACGAGATCGAGGTGCACCTGAGCTGCGCGGACTCGGTGTTGTCGCACCGCGTGTCCTACGACGACTGACTCGGTGATGGCGGCCCCGTGACTGCGGGCGCCGCCACCACCGAGCATCGATGGGGTGGGTCTGTCGAGCCCGGCTAGACGACCAGGTCGAGCAACAGGATGCAGATCAAGGCGAAGACCGAGATGATCGTCTCCATCACCGACCAGGTCTTGATCGTCTGACCGACGGTCATCCCGAAGTATTCCTTGACCAACCAGAATCCCGTGTCGTTGACGTGGGAGAAGAACAGCGAGCCCGCCCCGATGGCCAGCGCGAGCAACGCACCCTGCGCGGGATCGAGACCGGCGGCGAGCGGGGCGACGATTCCGGCCGCGGAGATCGTGGCCACCGTCGCCGAACCGGTGGCGAGTCGGATGCCCACCGCCACCAACCACCCGAGGATCAGCGGCGACAGCGACGCATTCTCGCCGTACCGGGTGATGATGTCGGCCACGCCGGATTCGACGAGCGTCTCCTTGAAGCCGCCGCCCGCTCCGGTGATGAGCAGGATCCCGGCGATGGGCGGCAGCGAGGCGCCGAACACCTCGGAGATCCGGTCCCGACCGAGACCGGCGCCCGCACCCAGGGTGAACATGGCTACCACCGTGGCCACCAGGAGCGCCACCAACGGCGTGCCGAGCAGATCGAGCCCGGAACGAAGAGTGCTTGCGTCGTCCAGCCAGATCTCGCCGATGGCCTTGCCCAGCATCAACACGACCGGAAGCAGCACCGTGATCAGCGTCGCGGCGAAGCCGGGACGGCGCATGGTCTGCGCGGACTCCGCGCCGCCGTCGCCGGACGCTCCTCGATCGCTCGCCGAACGCGGCACGAGGTGTGCCGGGGGATCGACCTGCACCCACCTGGCCGCATAGCGGGCGAACAGCGGTCCCGCGACGGCGACCGTGGGCACCGCGATCAACAGGCCGAAACCGAGCGTCAGCCCGAGATCGACCTCCAGCGCGTCGATGGCGATAAGCGGACCGGGATGCGGCGGAACCAGCCCGTGCAGCACCGACAGACCGGCCAGCGCCGACACGCCGATCAGCATCAGTGGCTGTCCGCTGCGCTTGGCGACCAGCAGGATCACCGGGATCAACAGAACGAGCCCGACGTCGAAGAACATCGGCAGTCCGATGATCACCGCGACCAGCGCGATCGCCCAGGGAAGCGCCCGCTCGTTGGATCTGCCCAGAATCGTGTCGACGATCCGGTCCGCACCCCCGGAGTCCGCGAGGATCCGCCCTAGCATCGCCCCGAGGGCGATCAACGCCCCGACACCGCCGATCGTGCTGCCCAAACCGGTGCTGAAGGTCTCCACCACCTGCGCGACCGGCATGTTCGCGATCACGCCGAGCGCGCCCGCTCCCAGCGTGAGTGCCAGGAACGGGTGGACCTTCAGCCAGGTGATCAGGCCGACGATCACCGCAATACCCGCCAACGCGGCGACGACTAATCGGGTGTCCTGCCCGGTCCAGGGACCGGGGTCCTGCGCGAGCAGGACGACTGTCGGGCTCACCGGACGTCCTCGGAGATCCGGCCCTGCGCGGCCAACGCGGCCAAGGCCCGTTCGATGATCAGGTCGGCGGGTGCGGCGACATCGACCGCATAGCCGACCTCGTCCGCCTCCAGCGGTTGGAGATCGGCGAACTGCGAGTCCAACAGGGAGGCGGGCATGAAATGACCGCTACGGCCTGCCAGCCTGCTTCCGATCACCTCGCGGGTGCCTGCCAGATGTAGGAACCACACGCCGCCGTGTCCGCCGGTGCGCAGCAGGTCCCGATAGGAGCGCTTCAGCGCGGAACAGGTGACCACGGCACCCTTTCCGGCTTGTTCCCTGGTGCCGATCCACTCCGCGATCGCCCGAAGCCACGGCAGCCGATCCTCATCGGTCAGCGGAGTCCCGGACTCCATCTTCTCGATGTTGGACCGGGGGTGGAACTCGTCGGCCTCGGCATAGACGACCCCGAGATGCTCGGCGAGAGAACGGGCGATCGTCGTCTTGCCTGAACCGGACACACCCATGACCACCACGATGGTCGTGGGCCACTCCGTTGCGGACATCCGTGCTCCTCACTCCAGGCCGTCGCGACCAGCGGCCTTTTAGCGGTGCGTGTGCAGTCATGCCAAGTGGCAGTCTGCTGGATCACCCGGGTACCGCACCAGAGCAGCACACGACACGCCTGGCTGCCCGACAGCGGCACGAGGTCCATGCGAGATCTGCCGGGCGCCGGGGCGATGGAGGCGGCGAGTAGCGGGTCGACCAGTGACGACGCCGCTATCGTCCCGCGCGGTCCGCAGCGGCGGCGACGTCTCGGTGGCCGGGTCGGAGCCGCTATTCCATCAACCCCTGGTTGATCGCATCACGGCGTAGATCGGACAACAGCGTCCCGGTGGCGTCCGCTCCGGCCCGCCAGAAATCCCAGCCATTGCACGCTTTGACGTTCAGCGCGACGGCTGCGGCTCGCGACACCGAATCGAAGGTCTGTCCGCTGGGCAGTCGGATCCGCCCGCCCTCGATCACCAGCGCCGTATAGGTGTGCTTCTTACGGTGGCCGTAGAGCGCCGTGCCGTCCGCGATCAGCCCGGACTCGATCAGATCGGCGATCTCCACGCCGTACCGGGCCTTGCGACGGCTCCGCCGAACCGTCGACCGGTTCGGCGGGATGTTGGCCGGTTGCAGACCGAGCAGCTCGGGCTGCCAGATCAGCTCGCACAGCCGCCGGTAGAGCCGCTGCCGCATCTGGATCGCGTCCAAACCGAAATGGTCGGGCCACGGGCGGAACACATCGCCGAGGTCGTGACGGGAGACGAACGCAGCGAACTCCGGTTCCGTCGCCAGCGTCGCGGGATGCAGCGAGGCCGCGAGCAGGTTCTGCTCGCGATAGTGGTCGACCTTCGCGGGGTGCTCGTCCGGCAGCCGACCGCTCTCCGGCAACAACAACAGCGCACCCAGCCGGGAACGGAAATCCTCGAAGGACTCGGGGGTCATGATGTCGCTCTGATCGCGTGGGAAGGCGCGTGGCCAGACGTGTTCGACCTCCCACGGCTCCGGATCCTCGAGGTAGGTCTCGATCGGATCGGGCCTGCCGGACTGGACCTCGACGAACGCCGTCAGCCGGGCGAGCACATAGCGGACCTGCGCCGAGTTGCCGGGTTGCAGGCTGAGCCGGTCCACCCCGGAGAAGTCGTCGGGCAGTGTCGCCGCCTCGGACTCGAGCAGACTGGTGAGCCCCGTGATCCCCTCGGCGCTGCGCAGCCGAACCGTCAGCTCGTCGACCTCCGGGCGCACCTGATGCGGGAGCAGGCTGCGGTTGTTCACGATCTTCAACGTGGTGGCGAGATCCAGATAGCCTGCGATCTGCCTGCTCTTGTCCTCGAAGTCCTCGTCGGAATCGTCGGGCCGCAGCGCGGCCAGGATCGGCGGCAACGGGTCGACGACCTCGAGCCGTGCCGTGTGGAAGACGGCCTCCACCGGCGGGATCAGCTCCGCCGCGGCGTCCTTCAACGCGCTGTACCGCCTGCTCAGCGGCACCAGGAAGTACTCGACGAAGGCACGGAAGTCCTCCGGCCCACGCAGTTCCAGTCGTGTCTCGTTCTTGCGTACCCACTCGTGGAACGCCCGATCGATCTCCACGAGATCGGTGCTGTCCGCGTCGAACGCGGCGAACTTGGCCACCAGGATCGCCTTGACGAACTCGCTCGGCGTGTCGACCCCATGCTGGGAGAGATCCGCGAGCATGCCCCGCCACAGATCGTTGAGTTCGCGTCGCCCGGTCTCGGCCCTGGCCAACAGGTAGCTCTTGAGCAGGTCCACCGGGCTCAGCCGGGCGCCCCGGTTGTTCATGGTCTCGAAGATCTCCCAGCCGTGCTCGCGATCGAGCGCGTCGATCGAGACCAGACAGACTCTGTCCAGCAGCCAGTCGTGGAAGAACGGCAGTGCCTCGTCGCGCAGGCTCGCGGGGAAGTCCTCCTCGATGTCGCGGGCACGCTCGTAGAGATTGCGCACCGAGAGGCTGGAATCGGCGGGCAGCGCCTGGTTCAGGCCCCACATGAAGGCGTTGAGCACCTCGTTGCGCTCGGGGATGTCGATGTTGAACGTGGTCTCGCCGTGCCGGGTGCTGTAGATCATCGGATCCAGACCCCTGGCGTCCTGGTCGAGATCCTGCTCTTCGAGAAGTCTGCGTAGATAGATGATGATCAGATGCAGCGTGGTCAGACGCTGCTGCCCGTCGACGAGGAATGCGGCATCCGGGGTCTGGTAACACACGATCGGCCCAAGGAAGTAGGGCGCGTATCCGATGGTCTCCCGGCGGGAGTGCGTGGGGCGCCACTCGCGGATGAAGCGGCGTTCCAGATCGTGCAGCAGCGCGACGACGTCCTTGCGAGACCAGCTGTATTCGCGCTGGTAATAGTCCAGTTTGTACTTCTTGTTGCTCAGGAGTTCCTGGACTGTGGCCCCACGGCCCTCCACCGGACTCTGCGCCACTGTGGCCCCCTCGAAACCAATGTGATCTCGACGACGGAGTGTAATCGAAAGATCATCTGATGCTGCGATTGAGTGATCTAGTCGTCGAGCTGCGGATTGCCTGTCGACGCCACGGCTACTCCTGGAAGTCGGCAGCGACAGCGGGGTCGGCGCAGCCGTGGGTGGTGAGCCCTAGCCTCGCGGGATGACCGAGGCAGTCCAGGGTAGGACGTTCCACGACGAGGACCGCTATGCCGAGGACCTCGGCGGGGACGTCTATATCGATTGTGCCTTCCGCGGAGTGGATCTCACAGAATCGTTCGGAGCGGGCACGGTCTTCACCGAGTGCATCTTCGACGACACCCGTTTCAACGTGGCCAGGTACACGGGATCGGCCTTCACCAACTGCGTCTTCCGCAACTGCAACTTCTTCGACGCCGAGTTCACCGACTGCAGAATCCTGGGCAGCACCTTCACCGCGTCGACGCTGCGGCCGATGAAGATGCTCGGCGGCGACTGGTCGCTCACCGACCTTCGCGGTGCCGACCTCCGTGGATCCGCCTTCCAAGGGGTCCGACTGCGCGAGGCCGACCTGACCGGTGCGAACTGTTCCGACGCCGTCTTCGGCGATGTGGACCTCTCCGGCGCGATGCTGACCGACGCGAGCTTCGCCCGAACCGATCTTCGGGGCAGCGATCTCAGCTCCTTCGACCCGCACATCGTCGAGCTGGCCGGTGCCGTCATCACCTCCGATCAGGCCCAGGTGATCGTCGCGGCGCTCGGGCTCGACGTGCGCTGAGCGCACCGACTCAGGGTGCCCTCGGCGGTCGGACCAACGGGCTGCTCACCCGAGCAGCCAGTGCAGATCCTCGACGACGATCGACCAGGACACGGCATCCAGCTCTGCCGTGCTCGTCGACTCCACATCGAGCCAAGGCTGGTCCGGCGGCCCGACCAGACCGATCCGTCGAATCCGATACCGCAGGTGAACCTCGCCGATCTCGAAACTGTTCCGCAGCGAGATCACCACCGTGCGATCCGATGCGACCGGATGCGACAGGGACAGGGCGCGTCCGGATTCCTCGAAGTCGCCCGACCGCCAGCCCAGGCTATGCAGACGGATCAGATCACTTCCCTGGACGGGGGAGGTGATGTCCACCTCGGCCAGTAGCTCCGCCACCGACGCGGACCCGGGACTCGCGCCGGTGTCCCGGCCCAGCTGTCGGATCGGCTGCACGATCTCGTAGTCGGCCAGCAGCGTCGACCACCTCGTCGACTCGGCGGCCAGTCCGAGCGGATGCGGCAGCAGGACGTCGGCGCTCGGATCCAGGACGAAGGTCTCGTCGTCGACGTCGGCAAGCGAGCTGTCCTCGGCCACCCGGAATCCCACCCGAGAGCCATCGGGGTGCTCGGCGGCCCACACCAGCCCCTCGGAGAGGCGGGAGAGCAACGGATGCTCCAGCCAACTCCGGCGGAAGTCCGCAGCCCCCCAACGTCGGCCCTGCCGTAACGCCAGCTCCAGCAACAACAGGCCCTCGTCGGCCTGCCGCGACAGCCTCGACGCCAGCCTGGTCTGTGGCTCGGAATCCGCTGCTGGATCAGGTGATCGTCCGAGCGACCCCCGCCACCGGGACTGCTGCTTCGGAGGCTCGACGATATCGGTTCCGCCGCCGTCGACGCGGACCGATAGGGCGAGTCGGTGGTCCACTGTCACCACCGTGCCTCGGCAGGCGACATCCAGCGTCCGCGTGCCATCACGGGCGAATCCGAGATCCGGATGGCTGCGTTCCACCAGCTGCTGAACGCTTGCTCCCCGGCGGGCGCAGAGGGCTGCCAGCCTGTCCAGGGCGTGTCGTCGGATGACCTCCAACCTCGCCTGATTCCCGATGTACCAGAGGCTGCCCACCGCCTCGCCGGTGCCCAGCTCCACCAGGACGTCGATCGCCTGACACGCCATCGACCGCCTGCTCGGCGAGTCCCAGTGCCGCACCAGTTCGACGAGCGCCGGTGTCACCGCGTCACCGCCCAGCCGGGCGAGCGCAGGCAGCACCCAGAAACCGGCACGGGCGATGCGCTCGTCGCGATACCAGTGCGCGAACAACGCCCAGCCGAACTCGATCAGCGACTTCGGATCGCAGCCTGCTCGCAGCGCGACCAGCTGGGGATCCGCCATCGAGGATGCGGTCGCCAGGAGCTCGATGATGTCCTTGGTCTGCGTCGCCGAGAGCAACATGCTTCGGTCGCGCAGCAGAATCTGGGGGAGCAGATCGACGGACGTCCACTGCAACGAACGCGGGGCCCTGCCTCGGACCGGCTCGGTGTGCAACAAGCCACGGACGGCTCGCTCGATGTCGGCGCCGTGTCGCCCGGCCACCGTCAAGACCGTCGCCGGGCCCGTGATCTCGGCCACCTGCCGTAATGCCGTTCTCGCCGCTTTGGCCTCGCCGGGTGGCCCGCCCAACGCGCTCGGGATCAACAGGTCCGCTGCGGCCGTCGGATGCCTGCCCAGCCAATCCACCGAGATCCATCGCGTCGCTGGTTTGCGCAGCCAGTACGCCATCAACGCGGCCACCTCGGGATGCACCACCGGGTACAACACGGGGGCCACCCGGGCCGGTTTCCGCATCGCTTCGGGAAGTATCAACGCAAGCGCGGCCAGACCATGCCGAGCCAGGATCGGACGCAACCAGCGACGATGGGACGCGATGGCGGGGACCTGCCAGTTCGCCAGCAGTTCCGTTGTCGACTCGACGGGGGCTTCGGCGAACATCGCGAACTGCTCGATCGGCAACAACTTGCCCGATTCGAAGGCCGTGATCACCTCCGACCAGTCCACGAATTTGCGCCAGTGCGCTCCGCCGGGACGCTGTGCGCTGCGCGCCCACTCCGCTTGCTCGCCGGGCAACCAGACCATCCGTGCCACGCCGAACGGCTTCAGCCCGGTGATCCGAGCCCCCGATGCCACCTCGGTGATTCGACGCGGGCCTGCGATCTCGACATCGGCCATGCTGACCCGCTCCGACGCCACGGGGATCGCGATCACACGGTTCACCCACCTCCGATCCTCGGTGCTCAAACCGCTATCCGGGTCGGCGACGAGGTTCGGATACCGGGCGACGTGCTCACGAGTCAGACGTTCCGCCAGCGACCCGGACAGGTTGCCGGACGACGCGACGGCTGTGATCAATCCGCGTAGACCCTCGGCCGGCGCACGAGCGAGCGCCCGGCGAATCCGATCCGGCGCCTTCGGTTCGGTGAGCCGAGGCAGCAGGACTCGGATTGACTCCTCGGCATCCAGCTCGACGAGGATGTCTAAGACCAAGCCCTCCTGGGGTGAGGACCTCGTGGATTCGAGCCGTCGAACCAACACCGGGATGAGATCCCGCCCGATGCCGTCGACGAGTGTCAGCAACACGTTCGGTCGGTCCAAGAGGTGTGCCGCTTGATCCGGGTCGATCAGGTCCGTCGATATCGAGGCCCCTTCGGCCAACCGCTTGCGACCGCTCGTGCTGAGGATTGGGATGACCTGACCGATCGAACCGGCGGAACGCAGCATCGCACTCAACAACGTCGTACGCGGAGTGGGAAAGGTGCAGAGCTCCTGAGCCCAGTCCTGTCGGGTGGGCACGAGATATGACGCGATCACCCGACTCTGGATCGGCGCGTGGTATTCGGCCAACGCGCGGGTGGCTGCCGCGTAGACGTCTTCCGGCGCCGAGGCCAGCAGCTCCCGTATCCGCAGGCTGATGGCTGCGTAGGAGCCGAGCGCGTTGTCGCTGGGGCCCGGATAAAGGCGGAAGCCTGCGGGCTGCCCACGACCTCGTTGCCACGAGACCGTGGCGAAGCTGTTCAGCTCGGCGACGGTACGGGCCGCGAACACCAGTCCGTCGGTGTCGACCAACGCGTCGGCGAAGTACGGCAGCGCCCTGGGGTCGGTGAGCCGGGCGACGGCGATCGTCAGTAGGGCGGCGGCGCCCACCGGATTCGCATCACCCGCCAATCGCGCCTTGATCGCAGTCCGCAGTGCGCGCTCGGCCGTGGATGCCGGTGGCACCAGCGTCGCGAGCCGCTCGAAGAGCACCTTCTTCGGGACCAGCAGCCGAACGATCTCCGCCGCATCGGGGTCGATGACGGCCGTCGGTCGTAGGCGCCCACCGTGTCGCCGAACCTCGATGTGTCGGTGCCAACCCACCGGTACTGCGAACGGCTCCTCATCGGAGGGCCCACTCCTCGACACGGTTCGGTCCCCTTCACCAGCTTTCGAGATCATTGCTCCCGACGCACCCCATCACACCGTCCGACATCGTGGGGCCGTTCGACCGCTGACCCGGCCGGGACGAGGTGCGTTCGCGCGAGGACGGAACGCCCCTGTGCCCTCGCTCCGATCTCGGAAACGACGGGCTCGCCCGGCCCCGCCGGTTCCTCCGGGCATCGGTGGCGCGCCGCCCTCCTACCGCGCGCCACGGCCGAGGGGCGACGGCGGCTACCCTCGCAGGGAGCCATTGCCAACCGGGTCGGGCCTACTCTTGTGGATCCGCACCCACCGAGTCCTGGAGCCTGAGACCTCGTGTTCGACACTCTTTCCGATCGTCTCACCTCGGTTCTGAAGAACCTGCGGGGCAAGGGACGGCTGTCCGACGCCGACATCGACGCCACCTGCCGCGAGATCCGCATCGCTCTGCTGGAAGCCGACGTCGCCCTCCCGGTCGTTCGAGCGTTCATCGCTCAGATCAAGGAGCGCGCGAAGGGCGCCGAGGTCTCGCAGGCACTGAACCCGGCACAGCAGGTCGTCAAGATCGTCGACGAGGAGCTCGTCGACATCCTCGGTGGGCAGACCCGGCGGCTGAACCTCGCGAAGAATCCCCCCTCGGTAGTGCTGCTCGCGGGCCTGCAGGGCGCCGGTAAGACCACGCTGGCGGGCAAGCTGGCCAAGTGGCTGCGCGGCCAGGGGCACACGCCGTTGCTGGTGGCCTGTGACCTTCAGCGGCCCAACGCCGTCACCCAGCTCCAGGTCGTCGGCGAACGCGCGGGCGTCCCGGTGTTCGCGCCGGAGCCCGGCAACGGTGTGGGCAACCCGGTCGACGTCGCCAGACAGTCGATCGTCGAGGCCGAGCGCTCCCAACACGACATCGTGCTCGTCGACACCGCTGGTCGTCTCGGTGTCGACGAGGAACTGATGCGCCAGGCTGCGGACATCCGGGACGCCGTCGATCCCGACGAGATCCTGTTCGTCCTGGATGCCATGGTCGGTCAGGACGCGGTCAACACCGCGGAGGCCTTCCGCGACGGCGTCGGCTTCACCGGCGTGGTGCTCACCAAGCTCGACGGTGACGCCAGGGGTGGTGCCGCACTGTCGGTGCGACACGTCACCGGCCAACCCATCCTGTTCGCCTCCAACGGTGAGAAGCTCGAGGACTTCGACGTCTTCCACCCGGACCGGATGGCCAGCCGCATCCTGGGCATGGGCGACGTCCTCAGCCTCATCGAACAGGCCGAGCAGCATTTCGACCAGGAGCAGGCCGAGAAGGCCGCACACAAGATCGGCTCCGGCGAGCTCACGCTGGAGGACTTCCTGGAACAGATGCTCGCGATCCGCAAGATGGGTCCGATCGCCAACCTGTTGGGCATGCTGCCCGGCGCAGGTCAGATGAAGGATCAGCTCGCCGACTTCGACGAGAAGAGCCTCGATCGGATGCAGGCCATCATCCGAGGCATGACGCCCGCCGAGCGCGCCGATCCGAAGATGATCAATGCGTCGCGGCGACTGCGGATCTCCCGAGGCTCGGGAGTCACCGTCAGCGAGGTCAACGACCTGGTCACCCGCTTCTTCGACGCTCGCAAGATGATGCAGCAGATGGCCGGGCGGTTCGGGATGCCCGGCTCCGGAGGCGGCGGCACCCGAAAGGGCAAGGGCAAGAAGGGCAAGAAGGGCAAGGGCCGCGGCCCGACGCCGCCGAAGGTCCGCGGCGGTATGCCCGGTTTCCCAGGTGGCATGCCCGGTGGCTTCCCCGGCGGGATGCCGGGCGGGTTCCCCGGTGGCCAGCAGGGCGGCGCACCGCAGATCCCGCCGGGTCTGGCGGGAATGGACCAGCTGCCGCCCGGATTCGACCCGAGCAAGCTGACCTTCGGCGACAACAAAAAGAAGAAGAAGTGACGCAGGCTCCGCCACTGCACCTCGCCGGCGTCACGCTGCCGGACGGCGACTCTCGGGATCTGTGGGTCTCGGGAGGCCTGCTCACTCACGAACCGGTGCCAGACGCGACCACGCTGCCCGGAGGCTTCCTGGTCCCCGGGCTCGTCGACGCGCACTGTCACATCGGGATCGACCCGAGCGGCCCGGTTCCGCTCGCCGACGCGGCTCGCCAAGCGGAGATCGAACGCGATGCAGGCGTTCTGTTGATCCGGGACTGCGGCGTACCCGTGGACACCAGACCGCTGCAGCGACGTGATGAGCTGCCGCGCATCATCCGTTCCGGACGACATCTGGCCCGCCACCGCCGCTATCTGCGCGATCTCGGCTGGGAACTCGAGGACCCCTCGGAGTTGCCCGCCGCCGTCGCGGCACAGGTCGCCGAGGGCGATGGCTGGATCAAGCTGGTCGGCGACTGGATAGACCGGGAGATCGGTGATCTTGCCCCGCTGTGGCCGGACGACGTACTCGCCGAGGCGGTCGCCGTGGCCCACCGGGCGGGCGCCAGGGTCAACGCCCACGTCTTCGGCGAGGACGCGTTGCCCGGATTGCTCGCGGCGGGCGTGGACTGCATCGAACACGGCACCGGTCTGACCGACGACACCATCGAACAGATGGCACGACAGGGCACCACGCTGGTGCCGACCCTGATCAACACCGCCGAGTTCCTGCGGATCGCCGACTCGGCGGGCCGGTTCCCTCGATACGCCGCCCACATGCGGGCGCTGCATGCCCGCAGGCTGCCCGTGGTCGCAGCGGCGTTGGAAGCGGGCGTGCCCATCTTCGCGGGAACCGATGCGGGCAGTTCGGCAGGTGACGGCATCGGGCATGGCCGGATCGCCGACGAGGTCCTCGCACTGGCCGAGGCAGGCCTGTCGAACCGACAGGCCCTCGGCGCGGCGAGCTGGGCGGCCCGTGACTGGCTCGGCCACCCGAATCTGATCGACGGCGCATCCGCCGATCTGGTGATCTACGCCGAGGATCCACGCGTTGACCTCGCCGTGTTGCGATCGCCGAGAGACATCGTGTTACGCGGTCGGGTCCACCCGGGCCGTGGCCGTTGACAGCATCGAT
The DNA here is from genome assembly GCF_014203365.1 of Actinoalloteichus hymeniacidonis. NCBI lineage: Bacteria > Bacillati > Actinomycetota > Actinomycetes > Pseudonocardiales > Pseudonocardiaceae > Actinoalloteichus > Actinoalloteichus hymeniacidonis. The sequence continues at coordinate 4,443,426 of NZ_JACHIS010000001.1, read as the reverse complement.
CCAGCGCCACGTGCCGGTGGGATCGCGGACCGGTCGCAAACCGGTGGGGCGAACCGTCGAGACGGACGGTCGGAAGGACATGGTGTGGGTGAGGAAGTTCCAAACGGCGGATCCGGCGGCGACCGCCCCGATCAGACCCCGACGGAGCGGGACCGGACTGCGGCCACGCCGAGCGAGGTAGCGCCGCCGGAACCACCGGCGGACGAGGCGGCAGGCGCCGAGCCGAGCGCGGACCTTCGGTCCCAGGAGCTGACAGCCGAGTCCGGACGGACCGGGACATCGGACACCTCGGACGACGCGGTGGGCCGAATCCCGGAGGCCGGGCCGGTCGCTGCCTCGACTGGGGCGGCTCCCGCGCCTTCGGCCGACGACCGAACGTCGGACACCGCCTCCGACGCGTCGGAGGCGGCAGCCGAACAGGACACCGACCCGAGAGCCGGTAGGGGACCGGTGCCGATGCCCAGCTTCTCCGGCGACGCGGACGGCTGGCGGCCGGGCAGCCCCGTGGCCGTCGTCCCCGGAGCCACGCCCGCGCAACACCCGTTGCCCGGCAACCCCTCGTTCGCGGGCCCACCCGCCACACCAGAGCGGTTCTCGCCGGGATACGCCCAGCCAACCGCAGCGTGGGATGCCGCAGGCCCGGCGGCCGGTGCGCCCGCGGCGCAGGACGACACTCCCGCCTGGGCCGGGTACGGCAGACGGATGGGTGGGATCCAGGACGGCTACGACCAGCGGCTACACGAGCGTTACTGGGAAGCACAGCTGGAGGCGGGTGCGAGAAGCAGCCTGCACTGGGGATTCCTGGCCTTCTTCGTCGGCTGGGGCGGGTACTACCTGACCGGCATGTTGTTGTCGGCCATCATGACGGGACAGTTCGAGAACTTCGATCAACTCGACCCGCCCCCGGTCGGCCCGCTGTTGTTGCTCTCGCTGTTGCCCAACCTCTTCCTCGGGCTGGGACCCGCCGTGCTCTCCTGGTGGAAGGGCAACGGACTGCGCAAGGATTTCGGAATCCTGCCGAAATGGCGTGATGTCTGGGTGGGGTTGTCCTGTGGTGGGGCCGGCTTGATCGGGGCCTTCCTGACCGCGCTGATGGTGATGGGCGATTCCGTCGGAACCGAGGAAACCCCCATCCAGGACATGGGCGACATGTTCGCCGGACAGGGCGTCTGGGTTCTCGTACTCGCACTGTTCATGTTCATCGGTGCGCCGCTCACCGAGGAGCTGCTGGTCCGGGGTGGGCTCTGGGGTGCGCTGGAACATTTCAAGGTGCCGCGTTACGCGATTCTGCTGTTGACCACCTTCGTCTTCGCCCTCATTCACGAAGAACCGATGCGCACCCCGATTCTCCTGGTCGGCGGGTTGGCGATGGGCATCGCCAGGATGATCACCGGTCGGGTGTCGGCGGCGATCATCGCGCATGCGACGTACAACTTCCTTCCTGCACTGATCTTCTACGCCCAGTTCTCCTGAACTCGACCGCGCCCGCCGTTCGGGCGGGCGCGGTTCTCATACCTCCGTGGACTGCCCGCAGACCGCCGGGACGGACTAGCCTCGATATCAGACCGATTCGGGCAGGGCGTGCCCGTGTGCGGCGCTGCGGGCGTCATCGAGGTCTGCGGTGGCGACCGGCTGGTCTTGAAGAAGCGGGGTGCGGGTGAGCGAGCCCAAGAAGTCGGGACAACGGCACAGTCGAGACACCGAAATCGCCGGAAAGGACTTGGCCGGTTCGGCATCCAGGGAACCAGCGGCAGTAAACAACAAGGAGAACCGAACCCGATCGGTGGTTGACGAATCAGTTGACCACCCTGTTGAGAAGTCTTCGGCACCGCTTCCCGATACAGCGGATGCCTCCGAGACGCCTACTTCCCACGGTTCCGCCGCATTCCCGATGCACCGCTGGGGATTCGGCGTCTTCTTCCTTTCCCAACTCGTCTTCCTGCTTTCCGCGGTCTTCGTGGTGACGCCCTTCGGTGATGTCGCCGACGATCCGGCGGTGCGGCCGATGGTGTTGCTGATCGGCATGATCGTCCCGACGGTCCTCTCGGCGATCGTCGTCATCGTCGCGACGATCGTCCGGGGCAACGGGCCGCGGATCGATCTCGGGTTGAAGTGGTCCTGGGCGGATGTCCGGACGGGTGTGGGGCTCGGCGTTGCGGGGATCGTCCTGACCCTGATCGCCTCTCAGCTGTGGACGAACTGGGTGGGCGAAGATCAGGCGACGTCGGCGGTGGGATCGGCCTTGGACGATCTGCGGTTGCCGCCCGTGCTCGCCGTGGTGATCTTCCTGTACCTCTGCGTGCTGGCGCCTTTGTGTGAGGAAGTGGTCTTCCGAGGGGCACTGTGGGGTGCGATGGACCGATTGCGGTGGAGCCGCTGGTCGGCGTTCGTCGTCAGCACGGCGCTGTTCGCCGTCGCGCACCTGGAACCCGCCAGGACACCGCTGCTGCTCGTGATCGGGATCCCGATCGGACTCGCCAGGCTGCTCACCGGTCGACTGCTGGCGGCGATCGTGGCCCACCAGATCAACAACCTGCTGCCTGCGCTGGGTGTGCTGCTGCTGGCGCTCGGCGTGATTCCCACCTGAGCTCGCGCGGACGGCAGACCACGCGGCGAGGAACCCGCCGCAGAAGATCGGCAGCACACGCTGCCGTACCGGGCGAGGGTGGGGTTGGTCCCCCACTTTCGCCGATCTGGCAGAATGGCTCGTTGTCCGCCATGGCGTCGGTCCCTCTCACCGACTCGTGGCCACTGAAGTCCGAGCGCTCGGACCCGTCGCCCCACTCGGGCTCACGGGCGCTCACCCATGAGCAACGAGAGCTTGAGGAGCACCTGAACCCGTGGCCGTCAAGATCAAGCTGATGCGGCTTGGCAAGATCCGTGCGCCGTACTACCGGATCGTCATCGCCGACTCGCGCACCCGCCGTAACGGCAAGGCGATCGAGACCATCGGCAAATACCACCCGACCGAGGAGCCCAGCTTCATCGAGGTCGACGGCGAGCGCGCCCAGTACTGGCTCGGTGTCGGTGCACAGCCGACCGAGCCCGTGCAGCGCCTGCTGGAGCTGACCGGTGACTGGCAGCGCTTCAAGGGCCTGCCCGTTCCCGAGGGTGTGCTGAAGGTCAAGGAGCCCAAGGCCGACAAGCAGGCCCTGTTCGCCGCCGCACTCGCGGCTGCGGGCGAGGAGCCGATGGCCGACGCGACCACGCCGAAGAAGAAGGCCGCGAAGAAGGCCGACGAGCCCAAGGCCGAGGCCGAGGGCGGCGAGACCACCGCGGACGGCCAGGCGTGAGCGTCCTCGCGGATGCCCTGGAACACCTGGTCCGAGGGATCGTGACCAACCCGGACGACGTCCGAGTCCAGCTGATCACCTCCCGGCGGGGTCGCACCCTCGAGGTGCACGTTCACCCCGACGACCTGGGCAAGGTGATCGGTCGCAGTGGTCGTACGGCCACCGCGCTGCGCACCGTGATGGCCGGTATCGGCGGTCGTGGTGTGCGGGTCGACGTGGTCGACACCGACCGTTGACGCCGTCGATGAACCGAGCTGGCGACCCCGCCGACGTGGTGTTGGTGGGCCGAGTGAGCAAGTCGCACGGGATCCGGGGCGAACTCGTCGTGGACGTGCGGACCGACTCTCCTCGGGAACGCTTCGCCGTGGACAACACCATCGATGCTCGACTGCGCGATGGCTCGGTCCAACAGCTCACCGTGACAGCCGCCCGACCGCATGGCGGGCGGCTGTTGCTGGGCGTGGCTGGAATCGCGGATCGGGACGGTGCCGACCGACTGCGTGGTGCCCTGCTCACGGTGCCGAAGTCGTCGCTGCCCCCGACCGGGGACGACGACGAGTACTACGACCACCAGCTGGAGGGCCTGGCGGCGATACTGCCCGACGGCTCGAAGCTCGGTATGGTCCGCGAGGTCCTGCACGGCGCGGGTGGTGACCTGCTGTCGGTGCGCCTCGAGGAGGGCGACGACGTGCTGATCCCCTTCGTCCGGGAGATCGTGCCGACGGTCGATATCCCGGCAGGCCGATTGATCGTGGATCCGCCGCCCGGCCTGGTGGACGATCAGTTCGAGGAATGAGCCGCACCCGAGAGCCGTCCGCATCATGCGACGAGCGGGCGCGTTGAAGGGGACCTGAGTGCGGATCGACGTCATCACCATCTTCCCGGAGTACCTTGATCCGCTGCGTGCCGCGCTGCTCGGCAAGGCGGTGGACAAGGGCCTGCTCGAGTTCGGCGTGCACGACCTGCGGAACTGGACGCACGACGTGCACCGGGCGGTGGACGACAGCCCGTACGGCGGCGGCCCCGGCATGGTGATGAAGCCGGAGGTCTGGGGGCCGGCCCTGGACGAGGTCTGTGCCCCCCGCCCCGGACTCGCGGGGCCACCGACCCTGGTCGTCCCCACCCCGGCCGGACACCGTTTCGACCAGCGGATGGCCGAGGAACTGGCCGAATCGCCCTGGCTGGTCTTCGCGTGTGGGCGATACGAGGGAATCGACGAGCGCGTCGTGGAGGACGCCGCCGATCGGATGCCGGTGCGCGAGGTCTCGATCGGCGACTATGTGCTCGTCGGTGGCGAGGTAGCCGTGCTGACCATGGTCGAGGCGGTCGGCAGGCTACTGCCCGGAGTGCTGGGCAATCCGGCCTCTGCCCAGGAGGACTCCTTCTCGGACGGCTTGCTCGAGGGACCGTCCTACACTCGGCCCGAGGTGTGGCAGGACCGGGCGGTACCCGAGGTGCTCCGCTCCGGGAACCATGCCGCGATTCGACGCTGGCGGCGGGATCAGTCGTTGATCCGTACCTTCCGGCGCAGGCCGGATCTGCTGGCCGCGCTGGATGCGGACGCGCTGGACAAGCACGACCGAAAGCTATTGGAATCGCTGCGCGACTCCGATGCCGCGAACGGCCCCGATGCTGCCACGAGCAGCCCGATTTCATGACCGGGTCCCGCCCGTGGCACACTGGGGTCGCTGCTGTCGTCGGATAGACCCGACGCGCGCCAGATGCCCATTCCCATGCAGGGTTGCACTGTGTTGACAGTTGTGCCCGCGCGGGCACGAGATGCCCGATTGATGACGAGGACGGACCACCGATGAACACCCTGGACGCTCTGGACGCTCAGTCGCTGCGTTCCGATATCCCGGCTTTCCGGCCCGGAGACACGCTCAAGGTCCACGTCCGCGTCATCGAGGGTTCCCGCCAGCGGATCCAGGTGTTCCAGGGCGTTGTGATCCGTCGCCACGGCGGCGGACTCCGTGAGACCTTCACCGTGCGTAAGGTCTCCTTCGGCGTCGGTGTCGAGCGCACGTTCCCCGTGCACTCGCCGAACATCGCCCAGATCGAGGTGGCGACCCGAGGTGACGTGCGCCGGGCCAAGCTCTACTACCTGCGCGAGCTGCGCGGCAAGGCCGCTAAGATCAAGGAAAAGCGCGAAACGCCGACCGCGTCCTGACTGGTTCGAGATCACCTAACGTAGCCTGGGAGCGTGGCAGACCTCGTGCCCTCCACCTCACCGCAGGGCGAATCAGACCAGCCGGATCACTCGGATCGACCTTCTGCATGGCAGCGCAGAGACCATGCGGGAGGCGCCGGTCATCCGGGGCCGTCGTCGGCCTACGACGCTGACGACGGCCAGGAGACACCGAAGCGACCCGCCAAGAAGGGCTCTTTCTGGCGGGAACTCTTCGTCCTCGTCGGCATCGCGGTGGTATTGACCATCGTGATCCAGACCTTCCTGGCCAGGGTCTATGTCATCCCCTCCCAGTCGATGGAGCAGACCCTGCACGGTTGTGCGGGCTGTACCAACGACCGAGTGCTGGTCGACAAGATCACCTATCGGTTCACCGAGCCCGAACCGGGCGATGTGGTCGTCTTCCGGGGCCCCGAGGCGTGGGGGCAGAACGACTTCACGACCCCGGAGAGCGGCAACCCCGTCGCCAGGTTCTTCCAGAACATCGGTGCGGTCTTCGGATTCGCCCAGCCGGACGAGAAGGACTTCGTCAAGCGGGTGATCGCCACCGGCGGCCAGACCGTCGAGTGCTGTGACGAGCAGAACCGGGTGCTCGTCGATGGCGATCCCTTGGACGAGCCCTATGTGTTCTGGCAGCCGGGACGTGGCAACACCCAGGAGCCGTTCGGTCCGGTGACCGTTCCGGACGATCACATCTGGATGATGGGCGACAACCGGAACAACTCCCTCGACTCCCGCGTACAAGGTGGCGGTGGCGAGCAGGGTGCGGTTCCGCTGGACAACGTGATCGGCAAGGCCAGGGTCGTCGTGCTTCCGCCGCAGCGTTGGCAGGGCATCAGCGATCACGACCCGCAGGCCGTCGCCATCGGTGCGCCCGCCTGGCAGTCGGCGGTGCCCGCCGGATTGGGTGTTCTCGGGGCATTCCCCACCCTCTGGCTGGGGCGTAAGATCCTCGGCCATCGCCGTCACCGAGACTGACCAGAGGAAACCCCGGCGGACCATGTCCGAATTGCTTCGCCCACCCCGTGTCGTGGTTCGCCGCGACGCGGGGAATTGGGCACTTCAGTCGGCCTTGGATCGCCGCGGCCTGGGGCCCGTCGCAGGTGTGGACGAGGCGGGCCGAGGATCGTGTGCAGGCCCCCTGGTGGTCGCTGCCTGTGTACTGCGTCCCCGGGATGGCAATCGGTTGGAGGGCCTGACCGATTCCAAGCTGATGACGGCTGCGGCGCGCGAACGCATGTTCGAGCTGCTGACCCGGCGCGCACTGGACTACGCGGTGGTCGTGGTGCCTGCCGAGGAGATCGACGAGATCGGTGTACACGTCGCGAACATCGAGGGTATGCGCCGGGCGGCTGCCCGGCTGAGTCTGCAGCCGGGGTACATCCTGACCGATGGGTTCCGAGTTCCGGGTCTGACGGCGCCGGGCCTGCCGGTGGTCAAGGGCGACCGGGTGGCGGCCTGCGTGGCTGCGGCCTCGGTGCTGGCGAAGGTGACACGCGACCGCATCATGGCTGGTCTGGACGCCGAGGAAGAGTTCGGCCGGTACGGGTTCGCGGTGCACAAGGGCTACAGCACCCCCGAACACGCCGCCGCGCTCACCCGGTACGGCCCGAGCGTGGTGCATCGCTGGTCGTACGCCAACGTCGCTGCCGCAGCCCGGCTGCACGGCATGTCGTCGCCTCGGGCAGGCTGGGTCCGACAGGATTCGGGGTCGTCTCTCGTGGTGAGAGATGATGTGATGGACAATGAGGCCCCCGTATGAGGGGCATGCACAGTCCGGCGACAGGGAGGGCTCGAACTCGATGAGTTCGGAGGATCTCGAGAAGTACGAGACCGAGATGGAGCTACAGCTCTACCGCGAGTACCGCGACATCGTCGTGCAGTTCTCCTATGTGGTGGAGACGGAGCGTCGGTTCTATCTGGCCAACGCCGTCGACGTTCAGGTTCGCAACGCGGAAGGCGAGGTCTACTTCGAGGTGCGGATGTCCGACGCCTGGGTGTGGGACATGTATCGGCCTGCCCGATTCGTGAAGAACGTCCGGGTTATCACGTTCAAGGACGTCAACGTCGAGGAGCTGGACAAACCAGAGTTGCGGCTGCCGGAGAGCGGGCCGTTCAACGAGACGTGAGGTGCCGCCGCAGCTATGCGAACCATGGGTTCGCGGTGTGCGGCGGCAACCCGAAGAGACCTCGTCGCCGAGGGGTCCTCATGGCCGCTTATGCTCGTGGTAGATAGGCGGCGCGGGCGCTGTCGCGTGCTTGTGGTCCACCCGACGACGGAGAGTGGTCCACGGCCCACAACCCGGCTGTCTCCCAGAGGCGGTGTCATGCCGGCCCAGAAGCCCCGCCCTGGTGTTTCGAATGCAGATCGGTCGTCCGTCCGTCGAGCAGCTGCGGGGCGAACTCGCTGTGCAGGACGAGCGCCGCAGAGCCGACTGCGCTGACATCGGCACCGAGCGCGGACAGGACCGTGCGTGGAGGCCTGCCCCGGCGAGCGAAGGCCCGGGTGGCGAGGATGTCCTCGATGGCCGCGACATACAGATGGCCGATGCGCTCGAAGGCGGGACCGCCGAGCACCACCAGGTCGAGATCGAGCAGGTTGACCAGCGTGAGCACTCCGGTCGCCAGATACCGGGCCGAGCGTTCGATCAGGCTCACCGCGTAGGGACTGCCCAGCGCCGCGGCCGTGCTGATCGCGGCGAAATCCGTGCGGACATCGCGGGGTGATCCCGAGAGCGCCAGCTGTGCGGCCTCGGGGCCTGCGGCCAGTGCAGCCGCGACGATGGCGGGCGGTGCGCTGAACAGTTCCACGCAGCCTCGATTGCCGCAGAAGCACCACGCGCCATCGACGTCGAGAGAGATATGGCCGAGCTCGCCGACGTTGGAGGTGGCCCCCCGATAGACCTGGCCGTCGATGAAGATTCCCGCCCCGATACCGGTCCCCATGTAGATGCTCGCGAAATTGCGCGACTGGTTCGCCCGGCCGAGCCAGTGTTCGCCGACGGCGGCGGCGGTGGCATCGTTGTCGATCATGACCGGCAGGTTCAGTGCCGCCGCCAGCTCGTCTCGGAGGGCCACGTCGTGCCACTGCGTCATGTTCGGCGGATCGAGGACGACACCGCGCCCGTGATCGAGCGGGCCGGGTGCGGCGACGCCCACCCCGATGACCCGTTCGATGTCGATCCCCGCCGAATCGAGTAGGGCGCCGATCTCCTCGGCCACGCCTCGGATGATCTCCTCCGGTGTGGTGCCGGAGTCCTGAAGGCGGGCGGCGGCGACCACCCGGCCTGCGAGATCGACGACCACGCAGACGGCGCCTCGGGGGTCGATACGCACTCCCACGGCGTAGCAGGCGTCGGGGTTGAGCGTCAGCAGCGTTCGCCGCTTGCCGCCGGTGGAGCGACCCTGGCCGGCCTCGATCACGAGTTCGTCATCGATCAGCCTGCGCACGATGTTGGACACCGTCGGCGCCGTCAGCCCGGTCAGAGCGGTCAACTCGACTCGGCTGATGGAGCCCGACGAGCGAATCGTCTCGAGGACGACCCCCCGGTTGTACGTGCCGACCAGCGGCAGATTGGCCCCGCCTCGCATCGTCCAATCGCCCCATTCCGCCCACCGATTCTTTCCCTTTGGTTGAAGGAACGTATCGCACCTTGACTTACTTGGTAAAAATGACTAAGAAAGTTTGCGATGGTGTAACTCAGGCCACATTCCGCACCTTCTGTTGGCCGACAGGCCTCACCCGAACAGGTGGAGCGGGTCCGCTCCGACAGGAGGATCTCCGATGTCGCTCTTATTTCGACGGCGCAAGATCGCGCTGACCGCCGCCTTATCGCTGTTGGTCGCCGGTTGCTCCGGCGCACCCGCTGCCGGCGGTGGGGCCACGGCTATCACGGTGTACACCGGTTCGACCGGTCAGCTCACCGCCAACTTCAACCCCTTCATCCTGACGTCCAACCAGCCTGCGCGGGGCATCGTCTACGAGCCGCTGATGTTCATCAATCGGGCTCGCGCCGATGAACCCAGGCCGATGCTGGCGGAGGACTATCGCTGGAACGACGACGGAACCGCCATCACCTTCGACGTGCGCGAAGGCGTGCAATGGCACGATGGCGAGGCTTTCACCAGCGAGGACGTGGTGTTCACCTTCGAGCTCATGCAGCACAACGATGCGTTGAACACCTCGGCGCTGCCGATCGAGTCGGTCGAGGCCAACGGCGAGTCCGAGGTGACGATCACCTTCGACCGGCCCGCGTACACGGACCTGGAGACCGTCGCAGGCAGTACCTTCATCGTCCCCGAGCACATCTGGTCGGAGATCGACGATCCCGCCACCTTCGGCAACGCCGAGCCGGTCGGGACCGGAGCATTCGCGCTGGAGACCTTCAGCGCGCAGAGTTATGAGCTCACCGCCCACGAGGATTACTGGGACGGTGACAAGCCCTATCTCGATTCCCTGCGATTCGTCTCCCACAGCGGCAATCAATCCGCGCTGTCCGCGCTGACCGCCGGGCAGATCGATTGGGCGAGCATCTTCATCCCCGACATCGAGAACACCTACGCGTCGCGGGCCGAGGGCAATCACTACGAGGTCACCCCCGTCTACATCTCGACGTTGGGTGCCAATCTCGACGAGGGGCCGACCAGCGACGTCGCCGTGCGGCAGGCGATCTACCGGGGCATCGACCGTGATCAGGTCAACGAACTCAACTACGACGGCTTGAGCACCCCGACCACCCCCGGCATGCTGATGCTGCCCCGTGAGGAGGAATTCCTGACGGAGGAACTGCGAGGCGTGGTGCCCTCCCACGAGCCCGCCGAGGCCCGCAGCATCCTGGAGGACGCCGGTTACACCGAGGGCGCCGACGGGATCTATGTCAGCCCGGACGGCGAACCACTGCGTATCGAGGTCAAGGTCGTCACCGGGTACACCGATCAGATCGCGACGCTGGACGTGATGCGTCAGCAGCTCGCGGAGATCGGCATCGATCTCGCCCCGCGCGAGGTATCCCACGCCTCCTTCGTGGCCGACCGCGACAACGGGAACTTCGAGCTCGTCATCGACAACCTCTACGGCGGTGCCACCCCGTTCACGCTGTACGAGGACTTCTTCGCCAGCGCGGGTGCGCCGCCGATCGGTAGCCCGGCCACCAAGAACTTCGCGCGATTCCGCAGCGACATCGTCGACGAGGCCCTGGAGGAGATCGCGGCGACCCAGGACGAGGAGGTGCATCGCGAGGCCTACGGACGGATCCAGACCGAACTCGCCGAGCAACTGCCCTACATCCCGATCCTGCAATCCATGGCATTGACCCAGTTCGACGGCGCGAAGGTCACGGGCTTCCCCACCCAGGACGACCCGTATGCGCTGCCGATGACCCACTCGTCACCCGACCTGGGTGTCGTGGCCGCGAACCTTCGCCCGGCGGAGTGAACGTGGCCGTCGGTCGGCGGCATCAAGGGGTCGCCATATGACCTATCTCCGGCGAAAACTGGTCTTCTATCTCATCGCCGCCTGGGTGGCGATCACCGTCAACTTCATCATTCCCCGGCTGATGCCGGGCTCTCCGGTGGATGCCCTGCTCGGCAGATTGCAACAGGCGGGCGGCACGGTCACTCCGGAGACCAGGGCCTCCCTGGAGATCCTGCTCGGTGCGGGCGGCCAGGGGAATCTGTGGGAGCAGTACCTCGGTTACCTGCAGAACCTGATTCGCGGCGATTTCGGAGTCTCCTCGACCTACTTTCCCACCGAGGTGTCCACGATCCTCGGGGCCGCCCTGCCCTGGACGCTGATCCTGGTCGGACTGTGCACGTGCCTGTCCTTCCTCCTGGGCATCACGCTGGGCATGGTGATCGGTTGGCGGCGGGGAAGCCGACTGGACAACCTCGTCCCGATCGCGACCTTCCTGGCTGCGGTGCCGTACTTCTGGCTGGCGTTGGTCCTGGTGTTCGTGCTGGGCTCGACGCTGCGGCTGCTACCCCTGACCGGTGGATACGAATACGGCACCGTGATCGGCTTCAACTGGGAGTTCATCGGCTCCGCGCTGTACCACGCCTTACTACCCGCGATCACCATCGTGCTGAGCTCGGTGGGCGGTTGGCTGCTCGGCATGCGCAACATGATGGTCTCCACGATGGGTGAGGACTACGTGCTGACCGCGGAGGCGAAGGGACTGCGACCGCGGCGGGTGATGGTCACCTACGCAGCCAGGAACGCGGTGATTCCGAGCGTCGCGGGCTTCGCGATCTCCCTCGGATTCGTCGTCAGCGGCTCGATCGTCACCGAGGTCGTCTTCTCCTACCCGGGAATCGGGTTCACCCTGCTGCAAGCGGTGCAGAACAACGACTATCCGTTGATGCAGGCGGTGTTCCTGGTGATCACCCTGGCCGTGCTGGGGGCGAACCTGTTGGTCGATCTGCTGCACGCGGTGATCGATCCGCGAACCAGGAGGGCGGTGTGATGGCCGAGACGCGGACTCCACACCCTTCCTCCGCTGCGGCGGGTGGACTCGCCTTGCCGAGATCCTCCCGTGCTCGAGGCATGCTGACCGATTGGAAGCTTCGGCTCGGGTTGATCATCGTCGGGCTCTTCGCCCTGATCGGGCTGGTGGGCCCGTTGCTGATCGCCGATGTCGGTGCGATCAGCGATGAGGCGCTGCACCCGCCGTCGTCGAATCACCTGCTCGGCACCACCCAGACCGGACAGGACGTGTTCGGTCAGCTGGTGTATGCCACGCGGGGCTCATTGATCGTCGGCCTGGTGGTCGGTGTGCTGGCAACGGTGCTATCGGTGCTGGTGGGCGTCGTCGGCGGTTATCTCGGCGGCCGGATCGACGAGGCGCTCTCCTTGATCAGCAACGTCGTACTGGTGATTCCCAGCCTCCCGTTGGTCATTCTGATCACCAACTATCTGGACGGCGCCTCGATTCTGACGATCGCCCTGATCATCTCGATCACCAGCTGGGCCGCCTCGGCACGGGTCCTGCGGGCCCAGACCATGTCGGTGCGCTCCCGCGACTACGTGGACGCCGCCCGGGCGATGGGTGAACGCACCTGGCGGGTGATCCTCGTCGAGATCCTGCCGAACCTGTTGCCGGTGATCGCCTCCCAGTTCGTCTTCGCGATCATCTTCGCCATCCTGACGGAAGCCGGACTGTCGTTCCTCGGTCTGGGCGGGATCGACTATCTGACCTGGGGAACGATGCTCTATTTCGCCCAGAACGCCCAGGCACTCGCTTTGGGGGCCTGGTGGTGGTTCATCCCGCCGGGCCTGGCGATCGCCCTCGTCGGAGCAGGACTGTCACTGATCAACTTCAGTTTCGACGAGCTGATCAACCCGCGATTGCGTGTTCCGAAGTCGATCCGATCCGCCCGTTCCGCTTCGCGGAAGAGGAGGCGCTCGTGACCAGTACCGAACCCGAACCGACGACCGAACGAACGTCCGACTCGGCACCCGTGGCGATCGGAGCACCGGTGTTGACCGTGCGGGGCCTGACCGTGGAGTACGAGACCGAACCATCGGTTCGCGCGGTGGCCGACCTCGACCTGGTGTTGCACCGAGGCGAGATCCTGGGCCTGGCGGGTGAGAGCGGCTGCGGGAAGTCCACGTTGGCCTACGCGCTCAACCGACTGCTGCGATCCCCCGCCCGGATCGTCGCAGGCTCGGTTCATCTTCACTCCGGGGAAACGGATATCGATGTCCTCGGTCTGACCGGCGCGGACCTACGCCGGTTCCGATGGAAGCGGATCGCCATGGTCTTCCAAGGCGCGATGAATGCGCTCAACCCGGTATTGACGGTGCGCACCCAGCTCGTCGACGTCCTGGCCGCGCACGAGCCACGGACGTCCGCGGCCGATCGACTACGCCGCTGTACGGAACTGATGGAGCTCGTCGGGGTAGACCCGGTGCGGTTGGGTGCCTACCCACACGAATTGTCCGGCGGGATGCGCCAACGAGTGATGATCGCCATGGCGCTGGCTCTGCGACCAGACGTGCTGGTCATGGACGAGCCGACCACGGCCCTGGACGTGGTGGTACAACGCGACATCCTGCGCGAACTGACCGCGTTACGTGCCCGGCTCGGCTTCGCGATCGTCTTCATCACCCACGATCTATCGTTGCTGCTGGAGATCAGCGACCGGATCGCGATCATGTACGCGGGCCGCATCGTCGAACAGGCCTCGGCCGGACGATTGCTCACCGCGCCCCGCCACCCTTACACGGTCGGACTGCTCAATTCGTTCCCCAGCGTGACCGGCCCGCGTCGGCGGATGCGCGGAATACCCGGGAATCCACCGGACCTCTCGGCTCCGATCGCGGGCTGTGCCTTCGCACCACGATGTCCGTACCGCCGACAGCCATGCGAAGAGCACCGACCCGAACTGGCGCCCGGTTCGATGGCCGCCTGCCACGCCTACGACGCATCGGTCTACGGCGAAGACGTCCCCGCCGCGTTGTCGCGTGGCGAGTTCCAACCGATCGACACGGTGGAGGTGATCGAGGCGTGAGCGTTCTCCAAGCCGATGCCCTGGTGAAGGAGTACCTCGTCCGCGACGGTCGTCGGCGCATCACACTGCGGGCGGTCGACGAACTGTCCTTCGAGCTGCTCTCGGGGACCACCGTCGCGTTGGTGGGGGAGAGCGGCAGCGGCAAGTCGACGGTGGCCAGGATGCTCGCCCAACTGGTGCGCCCCAGTTCGGGCGCGATCCGCCTCGACGGCGAATCCGTGAGTAGCAGAGGAAGGGGGTTGCGCCGCTACCGCGAGGATGTGCAGCTGGTCTTCCAGGACCCATTCGGCTCGCTCAATCCCTTCCACACCGTCGACCACCATCTGCGCAGGCCGCTGCGGGTGCATCGCCGAGTGGAGAGCCGAGCCGACGAGGACCGGCAGATCGAGCACCTGCTGGAACGGGTCAACCTGACACCGCCCGCGCGGGTCGCGGGCAAACGGCCGCACGAACTCTCCGGTGGTCAGCGGCAGCGCATCGCCATCGCGAGGGCGTTGGCGCCTGCTCCTCGAGTGCTGTTGGCCGACGAACCGGTGTCCATGCTCGATGTGTCGATCAGACTGGAGATCCTCAACCTGATCGATCGGCTGAAGGAGGAGGACGACCTGGCCGTCCTCTACATCACGCACGATCTGGCGACCGCGCGGCATTTCTCCCGTCGGATCCTGGTGATGTATCGAGGCGAACTGGTGGAGAGCGGTGAGTCGGACGAGGTGATCCTGCGCCCGAGGCACCCCTACACCCGGTTGCTCGCCTCGGCCGCGCCGGACCCGCGACGCAGGCTCGGCACCGACCCGGTGTCGTCGGGCCTGAGCTCCGGCGGTCCCGAGTCACCGGTCACTCCGTCCGTCGACGCGTCGAAGCGATCGACGAGCGGGGCGACCGAGGGCGACGCGTCGGGTGGGTGTCGCTTCCGGCAGCGGTGCCCGTCGGCGATGGCGATGTGTGCACAACGGCCGCCGATCCTGCCGGTGGGCGACGGCCACACCGCCCGCTGTTGGCTGTACCGAGACGGCGCGGGTTTCTGATCGATCGCCCAGGCGGTCCGTACCGGGCCGTCTGGGCAATCCGGGGCCGAAACCCCGGGCTTGGACCAGCGATGATTCGACAAGGGGAGAGTTGATGCGGAAGCTGCTGCACGATGGTTGGACACTGCGAGCCGTCGGCGGTCCGGCGCCGGCGGAGATCGCCGAGGCCGTCGTGCCCGCGACGGTGCCTGGCTGTGTGCATACCGATCTGTTGGCCGCCGACCTGATCCCCGATCCCTACCTCGACGACAACGAGTCCGCCCTCGCCTGGATCGGACGAACCGACTGGCGATACGAGACGACCTTCGAATGGGACGAGACCGAGGACTACGACTTCGTCGAGTTGGTGTGCGCCGGTCTGGACACCATCGCACGCGTGGAGCTCAACGGGACCGTCGTCGGTGAGACCAGGAACATGCACCGGACACACCGCCTGGATGTATCCGACGTGCTGCGCACCGGGAACAACGTGCTGACGGTGACCTTCTCCGCTGCGGTAGAGCACATCGAGCGGCTGCGGGCGGAGAACGGCGAACTCCCGCACACCAACCACCATCCCTACAACCTGATCCGCAAGATGGCCTGCAATTTCGGTTGGGACTGGGGCCCCGACGTCGTCACAGCGGGCATCTGGCGGCCGATCGCGGTGGAGGGGATCTCCCACGCCCGGCTGGCCGAGGTCCGACCGCTGGTCGAGGTCCGGGACGGCATCGGACGGGTGACGACACACATCGAACTGGCCCGCGGCGGCGAACAGAGCGAGCCGTTGCTGGTGTCCGTCGAGGTGGCGGGGAACCAGGTGGAGTTCGCGGTGGATGCCGACGAGGACGACGCCGTGGTGGGTATCGGAGTGGAGGACCCCGAACTGTGGTGGCCGCACGGCCACGGTGCTCAACCGCTCTACCCGATCGCCGTCCGGCTGCGCAGTGTCGAATCCGGTGCCGAACTCGACGTGTGGGAGAGCGAGATCGGCTTCCGCACCGTGGTGCTGGATACCGGCTCCGACGTGGAGGGCACCCGCTTCACCTTCGTGATCAACGGCAAGCCCGTGTTTGTACGTGGTGCCAACTGGATTCCCGACGACGCCTTCCCACACCGGGTCGACGCGACCCGCTATGCAGCGCGGATCACGCAGGCCAAGGACGCCGGGGTGAATCTGCTGCGCGTGTGGGGCGGGGGGATCTTCGAAAGCGATGACTTCTATCGGATCTGTGACCGCGAAGGCATGCTCACCTGGCAGGACTTCCTCTTCGCCTGCGCCGCCTATCCGGAGGAGGAGCCGCTGCGCGGTGAGGTCATCGCGGAGGCGCGGGAGGCGGTGGCCCGACTCAGCCCGCACCCCAGCCTGGTGCTGTGGAACGGCAACAACGAGAACAACTGGGGTTGGCACGACTGGGGTTGGCAGGAACGGCTCGGCGACCGAACCTGGGGATGGGGTTACTACACCGAATTGCTTCCGGAGATCGTCGCCGAACTCGACCCGACCCGTCCGTACACCGCGAGCAGCCCATGGT
Organism: Actinoalloteichus hymeniacidonis; assembly: GCF_014203365.1. NCBI lineage: Bacteria > Bacillati > Actinomycetota > Actinomycetes > Pseudonocardiales > Pseudonocardiaceae > Actinoalloteichus > Actinoalloteichus hymeniacidonis. Next base: position 4,426,895 of record NZ_JACHIS010000001.1, on the reverse strand, counting down.
CGGTCACCTCGGAGATCCACCCCAACGATCCCGCGCACGGCAGCATGCACGTCTGGGATGTCTGGAACAGCCGCGATTACCTGGCCTATCGCGACTACCGTCCCCGGTTCGTGGCCGAATTCGGCTATCAGGGCCCGCCGACCTCGACGACACTGCGACGCGCCGTTCACGACGAGCCGCTGACCCCGACCAGCCCGGGTATGGCGGTGCATCAGAAGGCCGCCGACGGCGACGCCAAACTCACCAGGGGACTCGACGCCCATTTCGGTGTTCCGGCGGACTTCGACGACTGGTGCTGGGCCACGCAGCTCAACCAGGCCAGGGCGGTGTCATTGGGGATCGACCATTTCCGCGCACTGCACCCGGTGTGCGCGGGCACGGTCGTGTGGCAGCTCAACGACTGCTGGCCGGTGACCTCCTGGGCGGCGATCGACGGCGACGGGCGTAAGAAGCCTCTGTGGTACGCGTTGCGACGCAGCTACCTCGATCGACTGCTCACGGTGCAACCTCGCGACGGCGGGCTGGCCGTGGTCGCGGTGAACGACACGGATCAGGAGTGGTCCACCGTGCTCGGGTCGCGTCGATTGTCCTTCGACGGCACGGAATTGATCGCGAGTGTGGAACCGGTGGTGGTACCGCCTCGGGGATCTGCGACCGTGGTGCTGGCCGAGGATTTGGCCACCCCCGGATCCGCGGGCTCCGAGCTGGTGGTCGTCGATGCGGACACCGGCCAACGTGCTTGGTGGTTCTATCGTCCCGACAAGGATCTGGAACTGCCCGCCGCCGCGCTGCGGGTGGAGGTCGAGGACGTCGAGGGCGGACACCGAGTCCATGTGCACGCCGCTGCGCTCGTCCGTGATGTCGCCATCCTGGCCGACCGGGTGGCACCGGACGCCGAGGTCGACGACATGTTGGTGACGCTGCTCCCAGGCGAATCGCGAACCTTCCTGGTACGCGGCACCGGCCAGGCCGATCCGCGACGATTCGCCGCTCCCGATGTGCTGCGCACGGCGAATCAATTGGTGGCCCGATGAGCGACCGGCAGAACTCGACCGAGGTGCCTGCTGCTGACGACTTCGTCCTCGGTTTGGACGTGGGTGGGACGAAGCTGGCGGCTGGGGTGGTGTCCGCCGACGGCCGGGTGCAGGCCTTCACGGTGACGCCGACGGGCGCCGGGGACGGTCCGGAGCAGGTCATCGCCCGGTTGTGCAGGCTGGCCAGGGACACGGTCTCCTCTGCGGGACTACGCCTCGCCGATCTGACGGCCGTCGGGATCTGCTGCTGCGGTCCGCTGGATTCCCGCTCCGGAGTGGTGCACGATCCACCGAATCTGCTGGGTTGGGGCGATGTCCCACTCGCCGACCTCGTCGCCGCCGAACTGGGCGTCCGAGTGTGGGTGGAGAACGATGCCACCGCCGCCACGGTCGGTGAATGGCGTTTCGGGGCGGGCCGGGGGATTCGAGATCTGCTCTATTTCACCGTCTCCACCGGAGTCGGTAGTGGCGCCGTGATCGACGGCCGGGTGTTTCGAGGTGGCCGAGGCAACGGCGGGGAACTCGGGCACACGCTGATGGTCGCCGATGGTCGATTGTGTGGCTGCGGAGCTCGGGGCTGTCTGGAGGCGTATGCCTCCGGGACCGCCATCGCGGCCCGTGCCAGGGAACGGATCGACGATGGCGGGCATTCGACACTGGCCGCGTTGACCGACATCAATGCGGCCGACGTCGCGCGAGCGGCCCGCGCGGGCGACGCGCTGGCGCACGCGGTGTGGCGGGAGACGACCGACCTGTTCGCGGCTGCTCTTGCGGGTTTCATCAACGTCTTCGAGCCGCAACTCATCGTGTTGGGTGGTGGCGTCGCCCGCACCGGCGACCAATTCCTCGTGCCCGTCCGGGAACGGGCACGCGTCCTCGCGATGCGCCCGGCCGGGGAGATCGTCGAGGTGCGGCAGGCGCAGCTCGCCGAGAAGGCGGGGGTGGTGGGCGCCGCTGCGGCCGCCTTCGATCGGGTGACGACCGGCGAGTAACCGGCGGCGCCCGCCCGTCGACGTCGACCGACCGGCTCGGCTCGATCTCCGGGCTGCCCGGGTGTCGAGCCGAGCCGTAGCGCTGCCTTCTGGGGACGCTTACGGCGCTGAACTGCGTTGATCTCCAGACATAGCACGGGAATCACGGTTGCTCGTCTCGGTGCCGCGCAGTTCTCGGCGAGTTGTCCACAGGGCCGAATCCATCCACAGGAATGGTTTTCACATTCGTTATCTCCGTCGATCCGCGCCATCGTGTGCCCCGAAGTCCGTGACTCGATGGAGGGGATGTCATGACCACGCAGCCACCGCAGGAAACCGTGCCGCCGACCCCGGCGGAACTAGGCAGGCTCGGCGAGGATCTCGCGGCCGAGTACCTGACCCGCCAGGGCATCGTCCTGCTCACGCGCAACTGGCGCTGCGAACTCGGTGAGCTCGACTTCGTCGGCTATCAGGACGGCGGGGTGGTCGTGTGCGAGGTCAAGACCAGATCGGGGGAGGAGTTCGGCGACCCCGTCGAGGCGATCACCGATGCCAAGGCACGCAGGCTGCGCAGGCTCGCCAACGCCTGGCTGAGCAGGTATCACATCGGGTGGGTACCGGTCCGGTTCGACATCGTCACGGTGCTCTGGCCCAAGGACGAGCATGTCCGGCTACACCATCTGCGCGGGGTGTTGTGATGGGCATCGCGACCGGATGGGGAGTCGCCCTGGTCGGCGTCGACGGCGTTCTGATCGAGATCGAGGCCGACGTGGGCGCAGGCGTGCCCGATGTGAAGCTGATCGGCAGGCCGGACGCGGTGGTCAACGAGTCCAAGGATCGGATCAAGGCGGCACTGCGCAACAGCGGTGAGAGTTGGCCGAGATCGAGGGTCACCCTCGGGATGTCGCCAGCGGGCTTGCAGAAGTGCGGTGCGGGCTACGACCTCGCTCTCGCCTGCGTCGTCCTCGCCGCCGCCGGGGTGGTTCCCGGCCTTCGACTCCCCGGAATGCTGCTGTTGGGCGAGCTGGCGTTGGACGGCAGGCTCCGGGCGGTGCGCGGCGTCCTGCCCGCGTTGTTGGCGGCGCGCAAGGCGGGTCTTCGGGAGGCGATCGTTCCCGTCGAGGCCTTGGCCGAGGCCGCACTCGTCGAGGGTGTCGCCGCTCGCGGTGCGCGTCGACTCATCGACGTGATCAGGTGGCTGCGCGGCGAGTCGGACGACCTGACCACCACCCCCGAAGCCGCTGCACTTCCGCCCGGCGACCGGCAGACCGGCGATCTCTCGGACGTGGTGGGGCAACCGGAAGCGCGCTGGGCCCTGGAGGTGGCTGCTGCGGGCGGCCATCACCTTCTGCTGGTGGGCCCGCCGGGCACCGGCAAGACCATGCTCGCGCAGCGACTGGCCGGACTGCTACCGGAACTGTCCAGGGAGGAGGCGATCGAGGTCGCGATGATCCAGTCGGTAGCCGGACTCCTCGCGCCGGAATCACCCCTGACGCGCTTCCCGCCCTTCGTCGCGCCGCATCACTCGATCTCGCTACCCGCGTTGATCGGTGGTGGGACGGGCATAGCGCGACCCGGCGCGGTGAGCTGTGCACACCGAGGGGTGTTACTGGCCGACGAGGCCTGCGAATTCGGCGCCAAACACCTGGACGCGCTGCGAACTGCCCTGGAGGAGGGCGAGGTCCGCATCGCGCGCAGTCAGGGCGTCGCCAGGTTTCCGGCGCGCTGTCAACTCGTCCTGGCCACCAATCCCTGTCCCTGTGCACCACCGAGAGACCGTGATTGTGTCTGCTCCGCAGTCCATCGACGGCGCTATTTCGGCAGGCTATCCGGGCCATTGCTGGACCGGGTGGATCTGCGGGTCCGAATGCGTCCGGTCACTGCACTCACCGTGCGGACGGGATGCGAGCCGGAATCGACGCAGGTGGTTCGGGAACGGGTCGGCTCCGCTCGACAGCGGGCCGCGCAGCGGTGGGCGGAATACGGTTGGCGGTGCAACGCGGAGGTGCCCGGCCCCGCACTGCGCCGCGACTTCCCCCTGCATACCGAGGCCCTGGCCATCCTCGATCGGGCATTGGCGGTCGGTGCGATGACCGCGCGGGGAGCGGATCGGTGCATCCGGGTTGCTTGGACGCTCAGCGATCTTGAAGACGTCGATCGGCCCACGCCCGCACATGTGTCGGCAGCCCTACAGTTCCGCGATCGGCTAGCGATATGAGCCGGGCGGAGCACTCGTTGTTGTCGGCGCGGGCATACCTGTCCCGTGTTGCCGAACCGCCTGCACCCGCTCTGGTGGGCTTCGTCGCCGAGCACGGCGCCGAGCGGGCCGCGAACGCGGTACGAGCCGGTCGGGTACCCACGGAGGTCATGAAGGAGGTCGGCGCCCGTCGGACGGTGCGCCGCGAGGAGGAGGACCTGCAGACCGCACAGGCGCGCGGGCTCCGCCTGCTGGTGCCCGAACACGACCAGTGGCCGCGAGAACGGTTCGAGAGCTGTGAACAGGCGATGGCGAGCGGCATCGCGAATGTGGCCGCACCGTTGGCGCTGTGGATCCGAGGCTCGCCCGACCTGCTGACTGCGACGGATTCGGCAGTCTCGATCGTCGGATCCCGAGCTGCATCAGGCTATGGGGAGCAGCTGGCCGCCGAGTTCGCCCATGACCTGGTGGGTCGTGGTTTCTCGGTGATCTCGGGGGCGGCCTACGGGATCGACGGTGCGGCGCATCGCGGTGCCCTCGCGGCGAACGGGATCACGCTCGCGGTGCTGGCCTGTGGGCTGGACATGGACTACCCCGCCGGCCACTCGAATCTGCTGCGAGCGATCGTCGCAGGGGCGGGCACGGTGGTGAGTGAGTACCCACCGGGTACACCACCTGCTCGCCACCGGTTCTTGGTGCGTAACCGGCTTATCGCGGCGCTGTCGGCGGGGACGGTCGTGGTCGAGGCGGGCCGCCGCAGCGGCGCGAGGAACACGGCCGGGCTCGCGGGGGCGTTGGGCCGAGTGGTGATGGCGGCACCGGGACCCGCGACCTCGGCGTTGTCGGTCGGCTGCCACGAGCTCCTGCGTGATGGGGCGGCCCTGCTGGTCACCACGATGGCCGAGATAGCGGAAGCGGTCGGGCCTGCCGGGACGAATCTGCTGACACCGATCGAGCCCACGGCTCGGGAGACGGACCGACTGAACGAGGAGGAACTCCGGGTTTTCGAGTCACTGGATACACGACGCGGCGCTAGCGCGGAGGAGATCTCGATGCGGTCGGGCATCGAGCTGGGACAGGTGCGGGCGATTCTCCCGCTGTTGGAGTTGGGCGGTCTGACGATGAGAGGAGAGTGCGGTTGGACCCGACGTAACGGAGCACCGAGGTGATCGGGTGGCGCGCGGTCCGGGTCCGTGGTCGACGCGGGGCCGCAGCGGTATCGGATCGCACAGCGCGGGTCCGCATCCGGCTGCTCAGCAGGCATCGGCGGGCGGTCTCCGGACTGCCGTGGGCGGCACAGGCCGACCCCGCCCGATTCCTCCGATGGCAGCGAAGCCATGACCGTGGGCGACACCTCGCGGGAGCCCATCGTCATCGCGCCGAGGTGTCGCCTGTCGCCCTCGACGCTGGGCTCTGATGCGGGTGAATCCGTGTTCGGTGAGGGGCGTTTCGATCGGTGGCCGTTCGTTGCCAAGCAGGGAGGGGGTATCCGGGGGATCGAAGGCATGTTCGACGGTAGGCATCCGGCTCCCGACGGTGTTGTCCGGCAGGTGGGAGCAGGACACGCCCAGCTCTGGAGGATTCTTGACGTGATCGGTTTCGCCGCGCAGCGTTGTCCTCATGACGGAGTCGATGCCTGCGGAGCCGGCGTCTGCGGAGTCGATATCTGCGGCGTCGGCGCCGGAGAAGACCGCACCGACCGACACCACACTCGCGCCCGAGTTGGCCGACTTACCTGCGGAGTTCGCCCGACACCTGAGTCTGGAGCGGAATCTGTCACCGCACACGGTCCGTGCGTACCGAGGTGATGCCACCAGTGTGTTGGCGCATCTGCAGGAGTGCGGCGGCGACGACATCACGGCGTTGACGCTGCGGGTTCTCCGGTCCTGGCTCGCCGGGCAGCATGCGGCAGGAGCGGGCCGAGCGACGTTGGCCCGGAGAGCGGCGTCGGCCCGAGCCCTGACGGCGTGGGCGCACGCGACGGGGCGGATCACCGAGGATCCGGGGCCCAGGCTGTCGGCGCCCACGCCTCGTCGGCAGATCCCCGTGGTGTTGCGTGCACAGGATGCCGAGGCAGCGCTGGGCGCTGCCGGCGCGGGCGCGTCCGAGGCCGACCCGGTTGCGCTGCGTGATCACGCAGTGGTGGAGATGTTGTACGCCACCGGGGTACGAGTGGCCGAGTTGTGCGCGCTCGATCTCGACGACGTGGATCGGGACGCACGTCTCCTGACGGTTATGGGCAAGGGCGGCCGTCAACGTGTCGTCCCCTTCGGACTGCCTGCGGACCGTGCGATCGACGCCTGGCTGGCGAAGGGCCGCGCACACCTGCGGACCTCGGCGTCAGCAGCAGCGTTGTTCCTGGGCGTCCGTGGCGGCCGACTCAACCAGCGAGCCGTTCGTCGGGTGGTGCACGAGGTATTGCGTGCTGTGCCGGGGGTACCGGACACCGGTCCGCATGGTTTGCGGCACTCTGCGGCGACCCACTTGCTCGAAGGCGGAGCGGACCTCCGCAGCGTTCAGGAGTTGCTTGGTCACGCTACGCTCTCAACTACCCAGTTCTACACCCATGTCACCGTCGAACGGCTGAAGGCGATCCATGACCGAACCCACCCCCGTTCCTGACGATGCCGGGGGAGGTTCCCGAACTGCCACTGTGCGTCAGGAAGAACGACGCGCCGGAGGAACCGATGTCGTGCGAGGCACCGGTTCGGGTAGATCCGGGACAGCTCCGGTGGGCGATACCCGGCCACGCGATGCCGTCGGCGCGAGAGCGGACGCCTCCGCTGCTGCATCGCTCGATCAGCCGGAGCGAAGCACCGATGTCGAGGCAGGCATCGTCGCGTTGTGGCGTTCCTACGGCACGGAGCGCAGACGGCCGTTGCGCGATCGTCTCGTTCTGCACTACGCGCCGCTGGTCAAGTACGTTGCGGGCCGGGTCGGCACCGGCCTGCCCTCGCACGTCGACGTCGCGGATCTGATCCAGTCCGGCATCTTCGGGCTGGTCGATGCGATCGAGAAGTTCGAGCCGGAGCGTGGACTCAAGTTCGAGACCTACGCGATGCAGCGCATTCGAGGTGCGATCCTCGACGATCTGCGCGCGCAGGACTGGGTTCCCCGATCGGTTCGAAGCCGGGCCAGGGACGTCGAGCGAGCCATCGAACGGCTCGAAGGCAGATTGCAGCGCACCGCGAGCGATCCGGAGCTCGCCGGGGAGCTGGGGATCGGGGTCGGCGACTTGCACGACCTGTTCGCCCAACTCCAGCTCACCAGCGTCGTCGCGCTGGACGAGCTGATCGCGGCCGGGCGGGGATCGGCATCGCTGGCCGAGACCCTGCCCGATGATCGGGCCGAGGATCCGGTGGCCAAGCTGGTGGACCGCGACAGCAGGCGGCAACTCGCCGAGGCGATCGCACACCTCTCGGAGCGCGACCGCGTGGTGGTGACCCTCTACTACTTCGAGAATCTGACGCTGGCTGAGATCGGCCGAGTCCTCGGAGTGACCGAGTCCCGGGTGTGCCAGCTGCATACCCGTGCCGTGCTGCGGTTGCGGACGAAGCTGGCCGAACAGGGGCAGTAGCGCGGCTGCCGACCGGGGCGCGTCGTCGTGACGCACCCGGTTCGGCAGCCGGTCCAGCCCGCCCGTTCGACGAACCGCTCGCCCCGTCACCAGGGCAGCAGTCGCAGGTGTCGCAGCCCGAGCAGGGTGAGCGGGTCGAGATAGACCGACTGACTGCGTGCGCCCCAATGCACGCAGGCTTCGGCCGGACAGCCCGGGTGACCGGCCATCCCGTTGCCGATCGTCTCGCCACGCCTCACGGCGGATCCCACGGTGACCACGGGCTGCACGGGTTCATAGGTCGTGATCAAGCCGCTTCGGTGTTGTATCGAGACCACGGAGCGCCCGGCGACCGGTCCTGCATGGCGGACCACGCCCGCTCCCGCTGCATGGATCGAGGCGCCCGGTGTGATGCCCAGGTCGACTCCTCGATGCCCTCGGCCGTAGGGGGTCGGGGGCGGGTCGAACGGGCGGACCACGACCAGCGGGGAGACCGGGGACCCGAAAGTCGATGGGGCGACGTCGGCGGCCGTCTCGCGGATCGGGGCGTATGCCACCTCGACCTTCCATGACGCCGCCGAGGGCGCCGAGGTCGACGTCAGCAGCACGAGGGCGAGGGCCGAAACGGAGGCCCTCGTGCGCCACCGGCGAGGCCGTGCCGACGCCCGCTGCCGCAGCCCCAGCCGATCTGCCTCCTTCGCGCGATGTGCTGCCGCCTCACGTCGGATCGATATCATGATGCGATCCCGACGGGGCTAGCGAGCCCGAGCCCCGGTGCCTCATAAGCCCCGAACGCCCTTCGGGCCCGCGGTGTCACCTCGGACCCATCGGCCGCATACGCACTTTTCGATCTCCCCGACTTCGGACCCCGGCCCGTCATCGAGAGATTCCGATCGGAGTCCGACGGTCGAAGCCTCCGAGGGCCTCGCGTTCGCGGGTGAGGTTCTGCCCAGCCGTCAACGGTGCCCGAGTGACGGGAGGTGTCCGGGAGGTCGCACGGTCGACGTCGATGGCGAGTGAGTACTGCGGCTGCCGCGCTCGGCGGGGTGGGTGGGGTCGACTCGGGCATGCGGCCAGATTGGCGGATGAGCGACACACCCGTTTCGGGATCCGCTCAAGCTGTGGACGAAGACAGGCGATGTGGACAACCCCTGGGTGCGGTGGTCAACCGGCTCGGGGAGCGCGATGAAGGGGTCGTATACTGGTGGGTGCGGCCACAGGTACTCCAGGCCGACTTCACAGTGCCAATGCTGCCTGACAGCGAGTAATCGGTCAGGCAGGGCGCCCGGTGGTCCCGACGGTGCTCCATTCGCCTCGGGTCCGGGTCGTCTCGCATGGCACCAGGGCGACGGACCGACCCGGTCCGTCGCGACAACCGCAGCGCGTGCAGGCAGAGTCCAGCACGCCGACCATACGAGGTGTAACCGGCTATGGCCGTCGTCACCATGAAGCAGCTGCTCGACAGCGGCGTTCACTTCGGGCACCAGACTCGTCGCTGGAACCCGAAGATGAAGCGCTACATCTTCACCGAGCGCAACGGCATCTACATCATCGACCTGCAGCAGACGCTGTCCTACATCAACCGGGCCTTCGAGTTCATCAGGGAGACCGTCGCGCACGGCGGCTCGATCCTGTTCGTCGGCACGAAGAAGCAGGCACAGGAAGCGATCTCCGAGCAGGCGCTGCGCGTGGGGATGCCCTTCGTCAACCAGCGTTGGCTCGGCGGAATGCTGACCAACTTCACCACCGTGCACAAGCGTCTCCAGCGCCTCAAGGAGCTCGAGTCGATGGAGCAGACCGGTGGCTTCCAGGGTCGCACCAAGAAGGAAATCTTGATGCTGACTCGCGAGAAGGACAAGCTGGCCCGCACGCTCGGCGGTATCCGCGACATGGCCAAGGTGCCGAGCGCGGTGTGGATCGTCGACACCAAGAAGGAGCACATCGCCGTTGGCGAGGCTCGCAAGCTGGGTATCCCGGTCGTCGCGATCCTCGACACCAACTGCGACCCCGACGAGGTCGACTACCCGATCCCGGGTAACGACGACGCGATCCGTTCCGCCGCGCTGCTGACCCGCGTGGTCGCCGACGGTGTCGCGGAGGGCTTGATGACCCGTTCCGGCCGCAACAACGCCGCGCCGGAGGGCGAGGACAAGCCGCAGCCGGGTGCGACCGACGAGCCGCTCGCCGAGTGGGAGAAGGAACTGCTCACGGGTTCCGAGTCCGGCAACGCCGAGAAGCCCGAGGCTTCCGAGGCGCCCGAGGTTCCTGCCGAGCAGCCCGCCCAGGCCTGAGCCTGCTGCCGACCATGGATGACCGCGCGGGCGGGCCTATCTGGCCCGCCCGCGCGGTCGCGCCCAACGGGGTACACCCCGTGGTTCCCCACTCAAGCCCCCTGGCGCGACTTCGCCGCGCACAACAGACACGTAAGGATTGACGACGCACCATGGCGAACTACACGACGGCTGATATCAAGCGGCTTCGGGAGATCACCGGCTCCGGGATGATGGCCTGCAAGAAGGCCTTGGAGCAGACCGACGGCGACATGGACAAGGCCGTCGAGATCCTGCGCATCAAGGGTGCCAAGGACGTCGACAAGCGCGCCGAGCGGACCACCGCCAACGGCCTCGTCGCCGCCGACGGCGGGGTGCTTCTCGAACTGAACTGCGAGACCGACTTCGTCGCCAAGAACGAGGCCTTCGAGGCTCTCGCGGCGCAGATCGTCGCGGTGGCCAAGGCCAACTCGGCCGGCGACGTCGAGACGCTCAAGGCCGCCCCCGCAGGCGACGGCAAGACCGTGGACGAGCTCGTTCAGGAGCAGTCCGCCAAGATCGGCGAGAAGCTCGAGATCGGCCGCGTGTCCAACTTCGACGGCCCGGTCTCGGTCTACCTGCACCGCCGTTCCTCCGACCTGCCGCCCGCCGTCGGCGTGGTGGTCGAGTTCGAGGGTGGCAGCGAGGAGGCCGCTCGCGGTATCGCGATGCAGATCGCCGCGCTGCGTCCCCGCTACGTGACCCGCGACGAAGTTCCCGCCGAGCAGGTGGAGAACGAGCGTCGGATCGCCGAGAAGACCGCTCGCGAGGAGGGCAAGCCGGAGGCCGCTCTCACCAAGATCGTCGAGGGCAGGCTCAACGGCTTCTTCAAGGACGTCGTCCTCGTCGACCAGCCGTCGGTGCAGGACTCCAAGAAGCAGGTCAAGTCGCTCCTGAGTGATGCGGGCATGACCATCAAGCGGTTCGCCCGCTTCGAGGTCGGCCAGGGCTGAGAGTCCTAGCGCGCCCTGTCCTCCCGTCGCGTTCAGGCGGCGGGAGGACAGGGCGTTCGGCAGTCAGTCAGGCTCATGGAGGAGGACCGTTGACCGAACACAGCGAAACAGCTTCCGGCTACCGTCGGGTGCTGCTCAAGCTCGGCGGCGAGATGTTCGGCGGTGGCGGTGTCGGCGTCGACCCCGACGTCGTGCACACCGTGGCCGCCCAGATTGCCGCAGTGGTGCGCGGTGGAGTTCAGGTCGGTGTGGTCATCGGCGGCGGCAACTACTTCCGGGGCGCAGAGCTGCAACAGCGCGGGATGGAGCGCACCCGCGCCGACTACATGGGCATGCTCGGCACCGTGATGAACTGCCTTGCGCTGCAGGATTTCCTCGAGCGGGAACAGGGCATCGACACCCGGGTGCAGACCGCCATCACGATGGGCCAGGTCGCCGAGTCCTACATCCCCCGTCGCTCCATCCGGCACCTGGAGAAGGGCCGAGTGGTGATCTTCGGTGCGGGAGTGGGCATGCCGTACTTCTCTACCGACACCACCGCAGCTCAGCGGGCATTGGAGATCGGTGCGGAGATCGTGCTGATGGGCAAGGCCGTCGACGGCGTCTACACCGCCGACCCCAGGCGTGACCCGACCGCCACGATGTTCAGCAACATCAGCCATCGCGAGGTCTTGGAGCGCGGCCTGAAGGTCGCCGACGCCACGGCGTTCAGTCTCTGCATGGACAACAACATGCCGATCTTGGTTTTCAACCTGCTTACCGAGGGCAACATCGCTCGCGCAGTTCGTGGTGAGAAGATCGGGACGTTGGTCAGCACCGCTGCAAGCGCGCCGGGCAATGAGCGTGCTTGAGATCGACAAGCGGGTCCCACCATCTGCCGGTACGCATAGTTAGGAGTCAGTCGTGATCGACATCGACGAATCTCTTCTCGATGGTGAGGAGAAGATGGAGAAGGCGGTTGCCGTCGCCAAGGACGAACTGGCGCACATCCGTACCGGTCGGGCGACTCCGAGCATGTTCAACAACATCGTCGTGGAGTACTACGGGGAGCCGACCCCGCTGAACCAGGTCGCGGGAATCACCATCCCCGAGGTTCGCCAGATCGTCGTCAAGCCTTATGACGCGAGCCTGTTGGACGCTATCGAGAAGGCGATTCGCAGTTCCGATCTCGGGGTGAACCCCAGCAACGATGGCAACATCATCCGGGTGCTCGTTCCGCAGCTCTCGGAGGAGCGCAGGCGGGACCTCGTCAAGGTCGCGAAGAACAAGGGCGAGGAATCCAAGGTCACCATCCGCAACCTCCGCCGCAAGGTCAAGGACGAGATCGACCGAGCGGTCAAGGACGGTGACGCGGGCGAGGATGCGGGTACCCGTGCCGAGAAGGAACTGCAGAGCCTCACTGACAAGTATGTCGCCCAGGTCGAAGAGCTGGTTCGGCAAAAGGAAAGCGAACTCCTGGAGGTCTAGAGCGTGCTGATCGAATACTCGACCGAGCCACGCTTCTAGGACTGTCGATGGTGGTGGCTGGTGAAAAGGATGCGGCACCGGGGATCGGTATCGAGCGGGCGCCGCAGGAGTCTCCGGCGCCCTCGTCGGGTGATGTCGTTCGGGTTGCGCCGGTGAAGCCCGCGTCCAAGACCGGGCGTGATCTTGGCGCTGCGGTCTTGGTCGGCTTGCTACTCGGCGGTGCGATCCTCGCGTCGCTGCTGTGGGCGCGACACCTGTTCATCGCGGTGATCGCGGCTGCGGTCGCCGTGTCCACGGTGGAGATGGCCACCGCCTTCCGGCGGGCCAGGGGCATCAAGATCGCCCTGATACCGCTGTTGGTCGGTGGACAGGCGATGATCTGGTCCTCCTGGCCGTTCGGGCTGGACGGGGTGCTCACGGCCTTCATGTTGACGGTGCTGGCCTGTCTGCTCTGGCGGGCTCCGGGCGGCTCGCAGCACTACCTTCGCGATGCAGGCAGTTCGATCTTCGCTGTCACCTATATCCCGCTGTTCGCGACCTTCGCCGCGCAGCTCGTGCTGCCTGCCGACGGCGTGTTGCGCGTGGTGGCCTTCATGCTCGCGGTGATCGGTTCCGACACCGGTGGCTATGCGATCGGGGCGCTGTTCGGCAAGCATCCGATGGCGCCGAGGATCAGTCCGAAGAAGTCCTGGGAGGGCTTCGCCGGATCCCTGGTCAGCGGGGTGGCGGCCGGTCTCATCGTCGTCACGCTGCTGCTGGGCGGTCAGTGGTGGCACGGTGTGCTGTTCGGGGTGGCGATCGTCGTGACGGCCACGGCGGGTGACCTGCTCGAATCGCTGGTCAAGCGAGACATCGGGGTCAAGGACATGGGCAACCTGCTACCCGGTCACGGCGGCATCATGGACCGGATGGACTCGTTGCTGCCCTCGGCGATGGTGGCCTGGTTGCTGTTGAACTGGTTCATCCCCGTCGCCTGATGGCCCTGTGGTCGGTGCGTGACGGATTCCGTGCGCGAGCACGCCGGACCTGGGCTTCCGAGTCATCGGGAACCGGCGTGCTCCCGAGCCCCAACATCTGGCACTGGCCCGAGGTCTACGAACTGGAGAACCGGGCCCAGGACCAAGATCGGGCGTTGTTCGCCGCGTTGGCCCAGGAAGCCGATTGGACCGACGCCGACGTTGTGGACGTCGGCTGCGGTGACGGGTTTCACCTCCCGTTGTTCGCCCAGCGGGCTCGCAGTGTCCTCGGTGTCGAACCGCATCCGCCGTTGGTGCGGAGGGCCCGGCAGCGGATGTCGGGTTTCGAGTCGGTCCGCATCGCCGCCGCCGGGGCACAGCGGCTGCCCATCCCCGATTCCAGCGTCGATCTGGTCCACGCCAGGACCGCCTACTTCTTCGGACCGGGCTGCGAGCCAGGCCTGCGGGAGGCCGATCGAGTGCTTCGACCCGGTGGGATGCTCGCGATCATCGATCTGGATGCCAGCCGTCATGCCTATGGGACATGGATGCGGGCCGACCTGCCCCGATACTCGCCCGGTGCGGTGGAGGAGTTCTTCGCCGCCGAGGGCTTCGAGTGCCGTCGGATCGATACCCGCTGGCGGTTCGAGGATCGACAGAGCCTCGGTGAGGTCCTGCGGATCGAGTTCTCCCGTCGTGTCGCGGCCAGGGCGATCGCGCAGACGCCCGGTGTGGAGATCACGGTCGCCTATCGGCTGCACACCCGACGTAAACCGAGGACGCCGTTGCTGCCCTGACCGAGGGTCAGCGCGACACCGCGTATTGCGGCCTCGCCGTCGCGGGGCAGGCGCCGAGCCGGGAGAAGCACGGGCGAATGAGAGCACTCCGCGATCCGTGGGACACTGGACCACGCCATGACTGCTCTTCCCCTCGTCTTCGACGCTCCCCGCCGCGGCCTTCCGCCGAGGCACCTCGCCGACCTCGATGTCGCCGACCGCAAAGCGGCGGTGGCCGAACTGGGTGAGAAGCCCTTCCGGGCCGCCCAGCTCGCCAACCACTATTTCGGCAGGCTGAGCACCGATCCGGCTTCGATGACCGACATCCCCGCTGCCGCCAGGGAGCGGCTGGTCGGCGAGTTGCTGCCGACCTTGTTCACCCCGGTGCGGGATGTGACCACCGACGAGGGCACCACCCGTAAGACATTGTGGCGGGCACATGACGGCACGCTCGTGGAGAGCGTGTTGATGCGCTACACCGACCGCGCGACGGTCTGCATCTCCAGCCAGGCGGGCTGCGGCATGGCCTGCCCGTTCTGTGCCACGGGTCAGGGCGGCCTGCAGCGCAACATGTCGACGGCGGAGATCGTCGACCAGGTCCGCTCGGCTGCGCTGGCGATGCGCGACGGCCTGCTGCCGGGGGGCCCGGGCCGCCTCTCGAACGTCGTGTTCATGGGCATGGGCGAGCCGTTGGCGAACTACAAGCGAGTGGTCGCCGCCGTGCGACGCATCTGCGACCCGGCGCCGGAGGGCCTCGGGCTCTCCCAGCGCTCGGTGACGGTGTCGACGGTCGGTCTGGCGCCTGCGATCCGCAAGCTGGCCGATGAGGGACTCCAGGTCACGCTGGCGGTGTCGCTGCACACGCCGGACGACGAGCTCCGAGACACCCTGGTGCCGGTCAACACCCGATGGTCGGTCGAAGAGGTGCTCAAGGCGGCCCGTTACTACGCGGACAGCACCGGCAGGCGGGTGTCCATCGAGTACGCGCTCATCAGGGACGTCAACGACCAGCCGTGGCGGGCGGACCTGTTGGCGAAGCTGCTGCGCAAGCACCTCGGCCAGCTGGTCCACGTGAATCTCATCCCGTTGAACCCGACTCCGGGGAGCAAATGGGATGCCAGTCCCAAGCCGGTGGAGCGGGAGTTCGTCCGTCGGGTCCAGGATGGCGGCGTGAGCTGCACCGTCCGAGACACCAGGGGACAGGAGATCGCGGCCGCCTGCGGTCAGCTCGCCGCGCAGGGCTGAGGCGGACGGCCGCTGCGCCGGGGTCAGATGACCTCGCGTAGTTCGCCGGTCTCCACGTCGAACACGAACCCTCGGACGTTCTTGTGCTCGATGAACGGGCTGGTCTGGATGCGTCTGAGGCTCTGCCGGACGTCCCCGTCGAGGTCGTCGAAGGCCTCCGCCGCCCACTCGGGCTTGATCCCGGTCTCGGCGAGTATCTCGGCCTTCAACTCGTCGTCGCTGAACGTGAGTAGTCCGCAGTCGGTGTGGTGCACGAGGATGATCTCGCGGGTGCCCAACTTGCGCTGGCTGATGACCAGCGAGCGAATCATGTCGTCGGTGATCACTCCGCCCGCGTTGCGGATGATGTGAGCGTCACCCAGCTGGAGACCCAGCATCTCGAACACGTCGAGCCGCGAGTCCATGCAGGCCACCACGGTGAGTTTCTTGGCCGGTGGCAGCGGGAGTTTGACACCGAAGGTCTCGCTGTACTTCTTGTTGTTCCTGAGTAGTTCGTCGGTGACGCTCATCATCGATCTCCATCGCTGCACTGGACCGGCTCGATCGGACCCTGTGTCGACACCGATGAACGGCATTCGACCTTCGGCCGGGTCGGCGTCCGGGTGGACTTCGTGGCCTCGGGGTCCGCACCGAAGGTTGGGAACGGACAGGGCGCACCGGGGCGTCGTCGGCCCGAATCGCCGACCTACGCCCAGCGGGCCGGTCGGCAGGAGTGCACACGTTCAGTGAACAGACCCCGGCGCGACGGCGCAAGAATCCCGATGCGAGTGTCACCGGTCGTGATGGTGGTGAGACCGCCGGATTACCGGGGGACGACCGCGATCGGGGGCCGCGCGTGAATCGTGTTCGGTGCGTGGCGCACGCTGCTGCCTCGACGCCGACGATCCGGCGCCGAGGACAGGACAGTGCGAGAAAGCGTCAGCGGCGCCATGAGGTGCGTCGGCGGACCTGATCCCAGATCAGCCCGACCACCATGGCGGAGCCGATGACGAGGAGCCACAGATCCTCGGTGTGACCCTCATGGTTGCCGATCAGCATGGCGAAGACCGCGAAGGCCCCGACCCATCCGGCGACACGGGTGCCGACGGGGAACCCGCCGTGCCAGCCCCATTCGGCCGACGGCTCCTCATGAGGGTCCACGGTTGTCGCGGGGCTTTTCTCCACCGCCGACGAGGACTTTGCAGAACCGCGAGCGGCCACGTTCCCTCCACCACGAACACGATCGAGTAGGTTGCCGACTTATCGTCGCATATCGGGGCGTCGAGGCCCCGATCAGGCTCGACCGTGCTGGCTGCGGACCTGCTCGTCTAGGCTGCGGCCCAGATCGAGATCCGGACACTTCCGGGGCGGCTCGGTCCGTTGTCGTTCTTCTCCCCGAGGTGTGTGTCGTGACCGACGAGTCCATCGACGACTCTGCGGAGTTCCATCCGCGTGAGCAGCGCACACCGGACACCTTCGCTCCGGTGGCGGTCGCGTTGTCCGGTGTCACCAAGAGCTACGGTGACCAGGTCGTGCTCGACGACTTCTCGCTGCGGGTCCACGAGGGTGAGTTCTTCTCGATCCTCGGGCCCTCCGGCAGCGGGAAGACGACGTTGCTGCGCACGATCGCGGGCTTCGTCGACCCCGACCGCGGCAGTATCGAACTCGACGGTGTCGACATGGTCGGGGTGCCGCCCTACCGGCGCGATGTGAACACCGTCTTCCAGTCGTACGCGCTGTTCCCGCACCTGGACGTGTGGAACAACGTCGCCTACGGACTCCGACGCAAGGGGCTGCGTGGCGATGCGCTGCGACGTCGGGTGGGGGAGCATCTGGAGCTCGTGCAGCTGTCGGGTTACGCCCGTCGCAGACCGAATCAGCTCTCCGGCGGTCAGCAGCAGCGGGTGGCGGTGGCCAGAGCGCTGGCGGCTCGGCCGAGGCTTCTGCTGCTCGACGAGCCGCTGGGCGCGCTCGATGCCCAGCTGCGCGGGCAGATGCAGGTCGAGTTGATGCGCATTCAACGCGAGGTGGGCACCACCTTCCTCTACATCACCCACGATCAGGAGGAGGCGCTGGTCCTCTCCCATCGGTTGGCGGTGCTGGGGGGCGGACGGCTCCGGCAGGTCGGCTACCCGGAGGACGTGTACGAACGGCCGGCGTCCCGTTTCGTCGCGGAGTTCCTGCGGTCCTCGGCGACGGGCGCGGCCAACATCCTCGACACCGAGGTGATCGGTCATGATGCGGCCGCGGACGTCGTGGAACTGCGGGTGGGGGCGGGCGGCAGGCTGCGCGCCGCACTGCCTGCCTCGACCGCAGCCCGCGTGGGCGGCTCGGTGGCGTTGACGGTGCGGCCGGAGAAAGTTCATGTGTACGACGTCGACGGCGCGGTGTCGCCTCCCGCAGGCTGGTGCGTGCTGCCGGGGACCATCGTGGACATCGTCTACACCGGGGTGTCCACCCAGTACCTGGTGCAGTCGCCGGTCGCCGGATCGGTCACCCTGGTGGCTTTCGTGCAGAACACGCGCCGCATCAGCGATGCGGGCGGGCCGGGTCAACCAGTCGTGCTGGCCTGGGATCCCGAGCACAGCGTGCTTCTCGCCGAGGACGACCGAGATCGCTCGGATGCCGTGGTGCGCTAGGCCAGCGCGGACACCGAGGACTTGACTCCACAGACACATCGTGAGGGAGGTGGATGCACGATGGCATCCGATCGGGACACCCGGCCTGCGGTTCGCATCGCACGACTGTGGGAAGGGGCGAACCCGAGGGTGACGCGGCGTTCGATGCTGCGTTCGATGGCCTTCTTCGCCGTCGCGGCGCAGGGCCTGGCCGCCTGCGGCGTCGGCGAGGCCCCGTCGGGCGGGGACACCGGACCGGCCGGGGCCACGCCCGCGAGCAACGACGTCGACGAGCCGGTGCTCAACTTCTACAACTGGACCGACTACATCGACGAGGAGACGCTGCCTGGTTTCGAGGCGGAGACCGGTATCCGGGTCACCTACGACAACTTCAGCTCCAACGACGAGTTGGAGGCCAAGATCGCCTCCGGTGCGGCGGGCTATGACCTGGTGATCCCCACCGACAACTTCCTGCGGCGATTCCTGCGCTCCGATCTGCTGCGTCCGCTCGACCACGACATGCTGCCCAACCTGGGCAACCTGCAGCAGCGGTTCCGGGAGGCCGACTACGACCGGGACAACCGCTTCTCGGTGCCCTGGGCCTGGGGCACCACCGGCTTGGCCTATTCCCCCGAGCAGCTGGGCGAGGACGTGACCAGCCTCGCCGGTTTCGATCTGCCCTCCGCTCGGGGGCGCAGCATCCTGTTGGACGAGGCGCGCGATGGGCTGGCCCTCGGTCTGTTGGCGCTGGGCCACGATCCGAACACCGTCGAGCAATCCGAGTTGGACGAGGCCGTGGCGTACCTGCTCGAGTTGAAGGGCCGACTCGGTCAGATCACCTCCGACGTCATCGAACCGCTGGCCTCCGGGCAGGCTCCGCTGGCCCAGGCGTATTCGGGCGACGTGTTCCAGGCTCAGGAGATCAACTCCGACCTGGTGTACGTCATCCCGGAGGAGGGCGGCCTGTCCTGGGTCGATGTGCTGTGCATTCCGAACGACGCACCGCACGCCGCGAACGCGCATCGGTTCATCGATTACATCCTGCGTCCGGAGGTCGGCGCCCGGCTGGCCGAGGAGATCCAGTACGCGAGCCCCAACGAGGCCGCGCTGGAGCTGATCGACCCGGCGTTGCGCGAGGACCCGTTGATCTATCCGCCCGCCGACGAGTTGGCGCGGCTGCCCTTCACCGCAGACCTGGGCGCGGAGACGGAGGGTCGTTACGCGGACGCCTGGACAAGGGTGAAGACCGGGTGAATCGAGCCCTTTCACGCGGCAGAGCTCTGGCCGCCGTCGGGCAGCTCGGCCCTGCGACGGTGTGGCTGGGCATGTTCTTGGTGGCCCCGCTGGCGCTGGTGGTCCAGTTCAGTTTCGCGACCAGGGATACCGGCGCGGCACGCGCGGTGCTGCCCTGGACGACCCTGCCGTATCGGACCGCGCTCGATCCGGCATTCCTGCCGATCTTCTGGCGAACCCTCGGCTACGCGGTCGTCACCACGCTG
Organism: Actinoalloteichus hymeniacidonis; assembly: GCF_014203365.1. Taxonomy (NCBI): domain Bacteria; kingdom Bacillati; phylum Actinomycetota; class Actinomycetes; order Pseudonocardiales; family Pseudonocardiaceae; genus Actinoalloteichus; species Actinoalloteichus hymeniacidonis. The sequence continues at coordinate 4,407,335 of NZ_JACHIS010000001.1, read as the reverse complement.
ACCTGCCTGGTGTTGGCCTTCCCGTTGGCCTGGTTCATCGCCAGACACGGTGGACGGTTTCGGACCGTGCTGTTGGCCCTGGTGCTGCTTCCGTTCTGGGCCAGCTATCTGGTCCGGGTCTATGCGTGGAAGGCGCTGTTGGACGACGGCGGTCCCGTCGATCGATTGCTGGGCGCGGTGGGGCTCGGCCGCGACGGCGGTTATCTGTTCACCGACACCGCCGTGGTCCTCGGGTTGGTCTACGGGTTCCTGCCGTTCATGGTGCTGCCGCTGTACGTGGCCTGCGTCCGCTTCGATCACCAGCTGGTGGAGGCGTCCTACGACCTGGGTCACGGCAGACTGAGCACCTTCGTCCGCGTGGTGCTTCCCGGTGTGCTGCCCGGCATCCTCGCCGGGTCGCTGTTGGTGCTGGTGCCTGCGGCAGGCGACTTCGTGACGCCCAGCCTGCTCGGCGGCGTCGATCAGAGCACGTTCGGCAGCGTCATCGACGATCAGTTCGGTGCGGGCAACAACTGGCCGCTCGGCTCGGCGATGGCGGTGTTGCTGCTGGTGTTGGTGGTGTTCGTGTTGTTGGCACGCGGCAGGCGGGGGGAGGACGTGCTGTGAGTGCTCCATCGGCGCGACCGGCGCACCGTCGTACCGGCCGGTGGCCGTGGCGGCTCGGTTTGGCGGCGGCCGCCGTCTATGTCTTCCTGTACGCCCCGATCCTGTGGTTGGCGCTGGTCTCCTTCAACGACTCCCGCACGGTGAGTACCTTCACCGGCTTCTCGCTGCGCTGGTACGGCGAGTTGGTGCGGGATGAGCGGGTGCTCTCCGCGCTGCTGCTGTCGTTGCGGTTGGCGGCGGTGAGCGCGGTGCTGGCCACGGTGATCGGCACGCTGGCTGCCTTCGGTCTGCGCAGGGCCTTTCGTGGCAGAGGCCTGTGGACGACGCTGTTGGCACTGCCGCTGGTGGTGCCCGAGGTCGTGCTGGGTGTCAGCCTGCTGGCGTTCTGCGTTGTGCTGCTGGGTGTTCCGTTTGGATTCGGGGCGCTGTTGCTGGCTCATGTCACGTTCTCGTTGAGCTATGTCGTGGTCGTGGTGCGGGCCAGGCTGGCCGGTCTGGACCCCAGGGTCGAGGAGGCGGCCGCCGACCTGGGGGCGGGGCCCTTCACTCGGTGGCGCACCGTCACGTTGCCGCTGATCGCTCCCGCGATCGGTGCTGGTGGTGCCTTCGCGTTCGTGCTCTCCTTCGACGACGTCGTGACCTCGGGCTATCTCACCGGGGTCGGCTCGACGACGTTGCCGGTGTTCGTCTACGGCCAGGCCCGTCGCGGGGTGTCGCCGGAGATCGTCGCGTTGTCCACCGCGATGGTGACGGCCTCGGCCGTGGTGCTGCTGATCGGAGTCGGCGTCACGGTGTGGCGGGCCCGCAGGGCGGGAGCCGCGTCGGTGCTCGGCTCGCCGAGCTGATCGGCCGCAGCCGAGGCGCGAGCCTGCCCGGCTTTCCGACGCCGGACACGAAAGGACCGCGAACACCCGAGGGCGTTCGCGGTCCTTGTCGAGACCGGACTACAACGGAGTCCGATTTAAGCGTGGGCGCGAGGCTGACCATGGCCCCGCCGCCCGACGACCATGCGGTAAATCGCCAGCAACACGATCGAACCGATGATCGCGATGAGCCATGTCTGGATGCTGAAGAAGTCGCGTAGCTCGGTACCGAAGAGCGCGCTACCTATCCAGCCGCCGAGCAAGGCGCCTACGACTCCCAACAGAAGAGTCATGAAGATGCCGCCGGGGTCCTTGCCTGGCATGATCGCCTTCGCGATGGCGCCTGCCAGAAGCCCCAGCACGATCCAACCGAGGATGCCCATCGGTGTTCTCCTTTCATGCTTCAGGCGTCGTCTGCGCCGCTGTCAGGGGGAGTACCCAGACGGGTGGCAGGCATTCGTGTGATTTCACCGCGATACCCACGTCGTTATCTTTCCGTTACCTTCTGGAGTGTTGTTCGGGCTGCGCCTTCGGCATCACACCGCCCGGATCGGACGGCCAAGCGGGGTCGGCGAGAATGTCCCCCGATGCGCGCTTTCGTGACTTCAGACGGTCCCGCTACTCGACGCGACGTACTGCTATTGGGCTCGACCGGTTCGGTCGGTGTTCAAGCGCTCGAAGTGGCCCGGCTCGACCCGAACAGATTCCGGGTCGTTGGACTGGCGGCGGGCGGGGGTGACCCGGCAGCGCTGGCCGCCCAGGCGTTGGAGTTCGGGGTGGAGGCGATCGCCGTCGCCCGTGCGACGGCGGCCGAGGACATCCAGTTGGCCTTCTACGCCGAGGCGCAGCGCCGGGGATACTCGCGAGGCGAATTCCGGATGCCCCGCATCCTCGCCGGTCCTCGGGCCGTCGTCGAACTGATCGAGTCCACCCCGGCCGACATCGTGCTCAACGCCATCGTCGGTTCCAGGGGACTGGAGCCCACCCTCGCGGCCCTGGGCACCGGGGCGACGCTCGCCCTGGCCAACAAGGAGTCGTTGATCGCGGGCGGTGCGCTGGTGCTGAACGCGGCGGCGCCCGGTCAGCTCGTGCCGGTGGACTCCGAGCATTCGGCGCTCGCGCAGGCGCTGCGTGGTGGTCGGGCCGACGAGGTCGACCGGCTGGTCGTCACGGCCTCCGGCGGACCGTTCCGGGGGCGTAGTCGAGCCGAACTGGCCGATGTCACGGTCGAGCAGGCCATGGTGCACCCGACCTGGTCGATGGGCCCGGTCATCACCGTGAACTCGGCCACTCTGGTGAACAAGGGCCTGGAGGTCATCGAGGCGCAGCTGCTCTTCGACGTTCCCTATGACCGCATCAACGTGGTGGTGCACCCGCAGTCGATCGTGCATTCCATGGTGACCTTCATCGACGGATCCACGTTGGCCCAGGCCAGCCCGCCGAGCATGCGACTGCCCATCGCCGTGGCGCTGGGCTGGCCGGACCGGATAGCGGGCGCATCGACGCCGCTCCGGTTCGACGAGGCGAGCGCGTGGATCTTCGAACCGCTGGACGACGAGGCCTTCCCGGCCGTGCGGTTGGCCAAGGAGGCGGGCGCGGCGGGCGGTTGCCTGCCTGCGGTCTACAACGCGGCCAACGAGGAGGCCGTCGCGGCATTCCTGCAAGGTCGCACCGATTTCACCGCGATCGTGGACACTGTCTCCGAGGTGCTGGGTGCGGCGGACGGTTGGCGGACCGATCCGGCCGGCATCGATGACGTATCGGCGGCCGAGAACTGGGCCAGAGCCCGCGCCGGGGAACTTCTGGGTGTCGCCGCAGGCGACGCCGTGGCTGAAAGGGAATGACGACGTGGCCTTTGTGATCGGGGTCATCCTGTTCGCGCTGGGGATCGGTATCTCCATCGCGCTGCACGAACTCGGCCACCTCGCCGCAGCGAAGGCCTTCAAGATGAAGGTCACCGAGTATTTCGTCGGCTTCGGACCGAAGATCTTCTCGTTCCGACGCGGTGAGACGGAGTACGGGCTCAAGGCCATTCCGGCAGGCGGCTATTGCCGGATCATCGGCATGACCGCGCTGGAGGAGGTCGAACCACACGAGACCGCCAGGGCGATGTACAACAAGCCCGTGTGGCAGCGCGTCATCGTGCTGTCCGCAGGTTCCCTGGTGCACTTCATCCTGGGTTTCCTGATTCTGCTGATCATGGCCTTCAGCCTGGGCCTGCCCAACATCGACGGCCGGGCCTCGGTCGGCGTGATCAGCGACTGCGTCAGTGACCAGAACCCGGAGACCGGACAGCTCGTTCCCTGCGCCCCGGGCGATCCCTCGCCCGCGCGGGATGCGGGCATCCAGCCCGGTGACGAGATCATCGCGGTCGGCGGGGCGGCGACCCCCCTCTACACCGACGTGCTCGAGCAGACCAGGGATGCCGAGGGGCCGACCGAGTTCACCATCGTCCGGGATGGCACCGAGCAGACGGTGACGGTCGACGTCGCCACGGTCGACCGGCTTCCGCTCGACGGCGGCGAGGGCCTGGAGTCGGTGGGCGCGATCGGCCTCGGCCAGGCGGCGACCTTCCACTACGACGGCTTGGCCGCGGTGCCCGCGACCCTCGACTTCACCGGCACCATGTTCGTCGAGACCTTCCAGCGACTGCTGGAACTGCCGGAGCGGATTCCCGCCCTGTTCACCGCGATCTTCGGCGGCGAACGCGACGTCAACACCCCGGTGAGCGTCGTCGGCGCCAGCATCATCGGCGGCGACGCCGTCGAACAGGGGTTGTGGGAGCTGTTCCTGCTGCTACTGGCGACGCTGAACTTCTTCGTCGGTGTGTTCAACCTGTTGCCGTTGCTGCCGCTGGACGGCGGACACATCGCGGTCAACGTCTACGAGCGGGTGCGGGACACCGTGCGTGGTTGGCGCGGCAAGCCCCGGGGCGGCCCGGTGGACTACACGAAGCTGCTTCCGCTGACCTACGCGGCGGTGTTCGTCGGCGGCGCCTTCGTGCTGTTGACCCTGACAGCGGACATCGTCAACCCCTTGCGGCTGACCCCGTAGGCTGGTAGCGGCCCGCTCGTCACGGGCGGGCCGCTAGAGGACCGAGTCGCGAAAGAGGATTCGATGAGCGTCGATCTTGGGATGCCCGCGGCTCCGCCGCCGGTGTTGGCGCCCCGACGTAAGACCCGAGCCCTGCAGGTGGGGGCCGTGCAGGTGGGCGGTGACGCCCCGATCTCGGTGCAGTCGATGACGACGACGGTGACTGCTGATGTGAATGCGACGTTGCAGCAGATTGCGGAGTTGACGGCGTCGGGGTGTGACATCGTGCGGGTGGCGTGTCCGACGCAGGATGATGCGGATGCGTTGGCCACGATTGCGGCGAAGTCGCAGATTCCGGTGATCGCCGATATTCATTTCCAGCCGAAGTATGTGTTCGCCGCGATCGAGGCGGGGTGTGCGGCGGTGCGGGTGAATCCGGGCAATATCAAGAAGTTCGATGACAAGGTCAAAGAGATCGCCCACGCCGCCCGCGACCATAAGACTCCGATCCGGATCGGGGTGAATGCCGGATCGTTGGATCCGCGTCTGTTGGCCAAGCACGGCAAGGCCACTCCGGAGGCCCTGGTCGAGTCGGCACTCTGGGAAGCCAGCCTGTTCGCGGAGCACGATTTCCACGACATCAAGATCTCGGTGAAGCACAACGATCCGGTGGTGATGGTCCGCGCTTACGAGTTGCTGTCGGAGGCCTGTGACTATCCGTTGCATCTGGGGGTCACCGAGGCGGGTCCGGCGTTCCAGGGCACCATCAAATCGGCGGTGGCGTTCGGGGCGTTGTTGCGGCAGGGCATCGGGGACACCATCCGGGTGTCGCTGTCGGCGCCGCCGGTGGAGGAGATCAAGGTCGGCACCCAGATCCTGCAATCGCTGAACCTGCGACCGAGGAAACTCGAGATCGTGTCGTGTCCGTCCTGCGGCCGCGCCCAGGTGGATGTGTACACCTTGGCCGAGGAGGTCACCGCGGGGTTGGAGGGCATGGAGGTCCCGCTGCGTGTCGCGGTGATGGGCTGCGTGGTCAACGGACCCGGCGAGGCCCGCGAAGCCGATCTCGGGGTGGCCTCGGGTAACGGCAAGGGCCAGATCTTCGTCAAGGGCAAGGTCATCAAGACCGTCCCCGAACACCAGATCGTGGAAACCCTCATCGAGGAAGCCATGCGCATCGCCGAGACGATGGAGGACGTCGAGGGCAGCTCGCCCAGCGTCAGCGTCAGCTGAGACCGACGACCGGATTCAGCGCGCTGTGATCAATTAGGGCCACCCGCGTGACGGGTCGCCGGGCCCTGTCTGGCACTCTGGACAGCGTGTTGAGGCTTGCCGTGGCACGGCTGCTCGACGAACGCGACGGGGCCTCGGTTCGGTCGGCGATCACCCTCGACCCGGTCGCCGCCTGCATGGTGGCGGCCAGGGTGGAGGCGACCGGCATCGATCCGTGGCGCCTCGGTGGCGAACTCTGGGGTGTCGGCCCCCGACTCAGCGGTCTCTGCTTCTCCGGGGCGAATCTGATCCCGTTGCGCGGCGGGCGCAGCGCCCTCCGAGCCTTCGCCGACCGGGCACTGCGCCGAAGACGGTTCTGCTCCTCGTTGGTCGGACCCGCCGAGCAGGTCTTGGGCTTGTGGCAGGCCCTCGAACCCGACTGGGGGCCTGCGCGGGATGTCCGACCGGACCAACCGTTGCTGGCGATCTCATCGAGCCCTCGAGTGCGACCGGATCCGTTGGTCCGGCGGGTGCGCCTGGAGGATCTGGAGCGCTATCTCCCGGCCGCGATCGCGATGTTCATCGAGGAGGTCGGCGTCGATCCTCGGCTCGAGGACGGCGGCGCCGCCTACCGGGCGCGGGTAGTGGAATTGGTCAGCTCAGGCCGGGCCTTCGCCCGCTTCGATGGCGACGAGGTCGTCTTCAAGGCCGAGATCGGGGCGTTGTCCTCGCGGGTGGGACAGATCCAGGGCGTGTGGGTGCATCCGGACCATCGAGGCCGAGGTCTCGGCGTGCACGGGACCTCGGCCGTCGTCGACCACCTGGTGAATCGGCTCGGTCGTACGGCCAGCCTGTACGTCAACGACTACAACCAGGTGGCCCGTCGCGTCTACCAACGGATCGGCTTTCAGACGGTGGGTCGTTTCGGCACGGTGTTGGTCTGATCCGACTAGGACAGCCCGGTACATCGGCGGCCCGCTGTTGTGCCGCCGTCCGACAGCAATCAACCCGTTATCAGTGCAGCTCACCGCCTTGATCGTCGCATCGTCGCCCAGCGCGAACCGCCTGGTGGGGCGGCCGCTGACACGCGTCGAAATACGGGGAGTACGGTGGCGCGTCGTGCATGGCAAGGCCTGCACGAGACGGTCCGGCGACCGACATCGCGCGGCGACATTCGCGTCGCAGGCGAACGGCCCACCACCCCCACCGGACCGGTCTAGGGGTTCCCCTCGCGAATCAAGATGAAGAGGTGCTCGTGTCCCGGTCCACTCGGGCGCTGCCTGCCGCGTCGGTCGACGTGCTGGCGGTGCTGGTGTTCGCGTTCGTCGGTCGACGCAACCACGCGGAGGCCACCGATCTCGGCGATGTCGTCACCACGGCGGCGCCCTTCCTCGGCGGCCTCGCCCTGGGCTGGCTGGCGACCAAGGCGTGGCGTGAACCCACCAGGCTCGCCGTCGGAGTCGGCGTCTGGGCAGGCGTGGTGTTAGGGGGATTGGCCATCCGTGCCATCACGGTGGGCATTCCTCCGGTGTCGTTCGCACTGGTCACCACGGCGGTCCTGGGTGTCTTCCTGATCGGTTGGCGCGCTGCTGCGGTGATGTTCGACCGAGGGTGCGACTGAGCACCGGCCGCTGCGTAACCTGAACGCATGTCGCTTCGCTCACCCCTTCGGCCTGGACAGCAGACGCCCCGCAGGCCGGTTCCGGCTCTCATCACCCGTCCCGAATACGTGGACCGGCCCGCCCCGGCACGCAGCACCGACCCGTGGGTCCAGCCTGCCGAGGTGATCGAGAAGATGCGGGTGGCGGGGCGACTGGCCGCGCAGGCATTGGAACTCGGCGGCAAGACCGTGGCGCCGGGCGTGACCACCGACGAGATCGACCGCGTGGTGCACGAGTTCCTCTGCGATAACGGTGCCTACCCCTCGACTCTGGGCTACCGGAACTTTCCGAAGTCCTGCTGTACCTCGCTCAACGAGGTCATCTGCCACGGTATTCCCGATTCGACGGTGATCGAGGACGGTGACATCGTCAACATCGATGTCACCGCCTTCCTCGGCGGCGTGCACGGCGACACCAACGCGACCTTCTTCGCGGGCGAGACCGCCGAGGAGGTCCGGCTGCTCGTCGAGCGGACCCATGAGGCCACGATGCGCGCCATTCGCGCCGTGCGTCCCGGCCGCAGGCTCAACGTCATCGGCCGTGTCATCGAGGCCTACGCCAAGCGTTTCGACTACGGCGTGGTGCGCGACTTCACCGGCCACGGCATCGGCCGGGCCTTCCACAGCGGATTGGTGATCCTGCATTACGACGAGCCCAACGTCGACACCGAGATCGAGGAGGGCATGACCTTCACGATCGAACCGATGATCACCCTCGGCGGCATCGACTACGACATGTGGGACGACGGCTGGACGGTCACCACCAAGGACAAGAAGTGGACCGCCCAGTTCGAGCACACCATCCTGGTCACCGCCGACGGCGCGGAAATCCTGACGCAGGTGTGAGCCGCTCGATGATCGATTCGCCGCAGGTTCGTGAGCGGCCGAGCCTGCGGCGAATTGGCAACAGTGAAGGTGTTACCGCGAGAAGCTGCTCACCTTCGAGGAGGCGTCGTGAGCACAACACCGGTCAATGTGCAGATTCCGTCCGATGCGGAGGCGCCGGTGATCGCGGACTTCGTAGAACATGCGCTTCGGGTGGCGTACGTCAACCGAGCCCATCTTTCGGCGATGCCCGCGAGCGACTGGGACGTTCCCGGTGTGTACGTGCTCTTGACGGATGACGGTTCGGGACATGTGTACGTCGGGCAGGCGCGCCGGATGCGCACTCGGCTCTCCCGGCACAACGGGAACGAGAAGTTACCGTGGCGGCGAGCGGTGGCGGTGAAACGGGATACGACAGACGGGTTCAACACCGCGGAGATCGGTTATCTGGAGGGCCGTGTCTCAGCGGAGGTGGCTGCGCTGGACGACGTCACGGCCGTCGAGGGGAGGAGTAGCGGGGACGAGACGCTGCCGAAGCACATGATGCTGTCGCTCGATTCGTTCGTGAAGAGCATCCTGGCTGCGTTGCGTTTGGCGAATGTCAACACGACTCGTCCTAATCCTGAGACCGAACCAGAGGATCGGCCGGTGGTGAGCGACGGGATTGTCAGCCGAGCCACATTCGCGGTCAAATTCGGTGACCTCGTGTCGAGCGGGCTGCTGAGAGCTGGGGAAACGCTGTTTCTTAAACAGGGTGGTACAGAGGCGCAGGCCAGCGTGACTGCAGATGGCGAGATCGTGGTTCATAAGGTCGCCTACAAGTCGCCGAGCAGTGCGGCGGCGAAGGCGCTTGGCCTGCAGTCGTCGAATGGCTGGGTTACCTGGCGCGTGGGCAGTCTCACGGGGCCGACGCTCGATGCACTGCGCCAGGAGTTGCTGGCGCAACAGCGTGCAGAAGGTCAACGTTGATGAGTACAACGCCACATAAGAACGAATCGTGAATCGGTCGCCGGGTGGCGCCCTGCTCGTGGCGGGCACGACCTCGGATGCGGGCAAGAGTGTGCTCACCGCCGGACTGTGTCGTTGGCTGGCCCGACGCGGGGTGCGGGTGGCACCCTTCAAGGCGCAGAACATGTCCAACAACTCGGTGGTCACCATCGAGGGCGGCGAAATCGGCCGGGCGCAGGCGATGCAGGCGGCGGCCGCCGGGCTGCGGCCCAGCGTCCGGTTCAACCCGGTGCTGCTCAAACCGGGCAGCGATCGCAGTTCCCAGGTCGTGCTGCACGGCCAGGTGATCGGCGAGGTCGACGCACTGTCATACCGGGAACGGCGTCGGGAGCTGGCCGAGGCCGTGCAGACGAGCCTGGCCGAGCTACGCGCGGAGTTCGAGGTGGTGATCTGCGAGGGCGCGGGCTCGCCCACCGAGATCAACCTGCGGGAGAGCGACCTGGCGAACATGGGCTTGGCGGTTCCGGCGGCGATGCCGGTGATCGTGGTGGCCGATATCGACCGGGGCGGGGTGTTCGCCCACCTCTACGGCACGCTGGCGCTGCTCGACGCGGCCGATCAGGCACTCATCTCGGGTTTCGTGATCAATAAGTTCCGTGGCGACGTCGGGCTGCTGGAACCGGGTCTGCGCACCCTCGCCGAGCTCACCGGCAGGCCGGTGCACGGCGTGCTGCCGTTCTCACCCGGACTGTGGTTGGACGCCGAGGACTCGCTGTCCACCGCGACCGACGGGGTGTTGGGCAGCCCCGCACCGCCGCTGGGGGAGTCGTGGTTGCGGGTGGTCGTGCCCCGGCTGTCCAGGATGTCCAACACCACCGATCTCGACGCGCTGGCCACCGAGCCGGGCGTGGCGGTTCGCTTCGCGACCGAGGCATCCCGACTGGCCGACGCGGATCTGATCGTGATCCCTGGCTCGAAGTCCACGGTCGCCGACCTGGAATGGTTGCGCCGCACCGGAATGGCCGAGGCGATCGGCAGGCATGTTGCGGCGGGCCGACCGGTACTCGGCATCTGCGGCGGTTTCCAGATGTTGGGCCGCCGGATCGACGACCGAGTGGAGTCCCGACGCGGCGTGGTCGACGGTCTCGGACTGCTGGATCTCGATGTCACTTTCGATGCCACCAAGACCCTGGCCACCCCGGCTGGCCGGGCGCTCGGCGAAGTCGTGCACGGCTACGAGATCCACCACGGCCGTGTCGACCGGCGGGCGGCGGGGCTGCCGCCGCTGGTGGAAGTCGGATCCGGACCGAACAGCGGCGATGGTGCGGTGTCCTGGCCGGTGGCCGGCACCCACTGGCACGGCCTGTTCGAGAACGACGCCTTCCGTCGGGCCTTCCTCCACCGCGCTGCGGCCCAGGCAGGCCGATCTGGCTTCGTCGTCGCCCCGGACACCGAGTTCGCCTCGGCCCGCGAGGCCCAACTCGACCTACTCGCCGATCTGGTCGAGGAACACCTCGACACCGACGCCCTACTCCGCCTGATCGAGCAGGGCGCTCCACCGGGGCTGCCACTGCTGGCGCCGGGGGCCACGCCACGTTTCGACTAGCCGGTGCGACCCGATAGGTCGACTTGACCAGACTAGGTCTAGGCGTACCGTGGGAGTCATGACTATCCAGGTCAACCTCTATGAGGCGAAGACGCAGCTGTCGAGGCTGGTCGATCAGGCTGCCCAGGGCGAGAGCGTGATCATCGCCCGGAACGGGCGGCCGGTCGCCGCCCTCGGTCCGGTGCCCAAGCACGAGGTCACCAGGCGCACCCCGGGCGGTTGGAAGGGCAGAGGCTGGATCGCCGCCGATTTCGACGAGACGCCCGACGAGGTCGTCGACCTCTTCTACGGCGAGTCCCGATGAGGGTGTTGCTGGACACGAACGTGCTGCTCTGGTGGCTCTTCGACGATCCGCGACTCACTCGCGAGACCACCGAGCTGATCGCCGACGTCGACAACACGGTGTATGTCTCGGCGGTCAGCGCGTTCGAGATCGCCACGAAGAGCTCCATCGGCAAACTCAGCGTGCCGGATGATCTGGCCGAGCTCATCACGGCCAACGCCTTCAGCGAGTTGCCGATCACGGTGGCGCACGGGCTGGAGGTCGCCCGGCTTCCGCTGCATCACCGTGACCCCTTCGACCGCCTGTTGATCGCGCAGGCCCGCTGCGAGTCGCTCACGCTGCTCACCGGCGACACGATGTTGGAGTCGTACGAGGTCAAGGTGCTCACGGTCGGTTGAGGCGGCGGGAAAAGGCTCTAAGCTGGGAGCAGCTGCCGAACACCAGCACGCCCGATAACCCCGGCGTCGAGGCAACCGAGGAGGTAAGCCGGTGACCGCCGTCATGGAGCACCCGATCGGCCCGTACTCGGTCCAGGACTGGCTTGCGTTGGATCCGCCGGTGGACGGGTCGCGCCTGGAACTGATCTTGGGACACCTGCATATGACGCCCGCCCCGTCCGGTGAGCACCAGCGTGCCGCGTTCCGACTGGCCAGACTGGTCGAGGATGCGGTCGACGCCGCCAGCCGCGACGACCTGCACGTGGTGCCCGCGGTGAACGTCCGCATCTCCACCCCGTGGCGCACGGCCCTGATTCCCGACGTCGTCGTGTTGAACACCCCGCCGCGCGGTACGAGTTTCCCCGCCGAGGCGTTGGCCTTGGCCGTGGAGATCTGGTCGCCCGGCAACCCGAAGGCCGAACGCGAGACGAAGCAGACCGCCTACGCGGCAGCGGGCGTCCCGTTCCTCTGGACGATCGTCCAGGGCCGGCTTCGTAATCCGATCCTGACCGCGTTGCGTCTGGATGGCGGGCGCTACATCGAGGAGTGCGTCGTCACTGCGGGAATGCCTGCCACGATCGATGCGGGCCCGGTCCCGGTGCGGATCGACCCGGCCACGCTCCTGCGCTAGTCACGAACTCGACGAACGTCGTGGTGCGCGATCAGCAGGCCCTCCCGGCGCAGGGGGCAGTCACGCGTTCTCGGCGGTCGACCCAAGGCATTGGCTGCGGAGTTCGACGGCGAGGTGGGTCCGTGTTCGGTGCCGTTGTCCGTTGGCCGATTCGTAGTCGATTGCCAGTCCCTGAATGGATCCGGCGCGCTCGGTGCTGACCGAGTAGGCCAGGTTCCAGGTGGTCTCCGGCGCTATCACCGAACCGATCGCCTGGCGACGATCCGCCCAGAGAGCTGCTGATGCCGGAGTTTCGAGGTTTTCCGCAGGTGGATAACTAGCGCCGAACCCCGGAGCGATGGTGAACGATCCATCCGCGTCGGGAACGGTCGGCATCGGCACGAGGTCGGCATCCGCGAGCTGTGCATCGTGCGCGTCGATCGGTGTGATCGCGATGATGGTCACCGGTTCGGGGCCCTCGTTGCGCACCGTTGAACTTGCCGTCACTCGCGACTCGCCGGCTGCGAGGGGTAAGCACACACGGGCGGACCCCCACGAGGTGATCAACGATCCGCTCGACGAGCCCTCGATACCCGAGCCTGCGATCAAGGACACGAGCAACGCGATGGCGCTTACCGACCAGTTTCTGACGCGGGGTGTCACCACGATGTCGCTCGCACCGTCCATCACATAGGCGTTGTCCGTCGAAGATTCTCATCGAACGCATCCGCCGCGATGCGGAGAGTGAAAACGTGCTGCATCCGTGATCACGTTGGTTTCTCACCGGTCGTGACCGATTCCCGTAGGCGCGTCAGCGCGCTGCCGACTGCCCGCTCGCTTACCCCTGAACAGCCGAGTCCTCCGCCTCGCCCAGCCGATCCAGTTGCTCATTCAGGAAGCCGCCCGCCTCGCGCGCCGCCGCAGCCGGATCGCCATCGCGGATCGCGGCGAGTAGGGCGCTGTGGGAGACGTGCTCGACGCAGGTCGCGGCGTTGTCGATGGCGACGCCGGTCGCGACACTGGCCATCACGGCCTCGGTGAACCCCGCGTACAGCTCCGTGAGCAGCGAGTTGTGGGACGCCTCGACGACGTGGGCGTGGAACTCGGTGTCCGCGCGCACCATCGCCTCCCACTCGGCCGCCGCCAACGCCGCGTCGCGTCGACCGAGGGTCTCGGTGAGCAACGCCAGCTCCTCCTCGGTGCGTCGCGCCGCCGCCAGCCTCGCCGCCTCGACCTCGATCGCGCGTCGGGTCTCCAGCACGTCTCGCAGTTCCGAGGTGTAGAGCCTGCGGACCGCCCCGGACAGCTCGCTGGTGGCGCGGACGTAGGTGCCGTCGCCCTGCCGGACTTCCAACAGTCCCGCGTGCGCCAGGGCACGCACCGCCTCGCGGACGGTGTTGCGGCCTACTCCGAGCGCCTCGACCAGTTCCGGTTCGGTCGGGATGCGGCTGCCGATCGACCATTCGCCCTCGACGATCAGCACGCGTAGCTGGGCGATGACCTGGTCGACGAGGCCGGTCCGCCGTGTGGTGGCCAACGGCACAGCAACATCCTTTCGTCCGAACATCCTATGTTTGGCATAGTAGTCCGCGTGTCTCGAGAACAGCGCGAACAGCAGCCTCCCGGGGAGCGGATTCTCCTCGATCTACCCGGCAACGAGGAACAGACCCTCCTCGAACGGGAGAGCGCCGCGCTAGCCGACTCCGGAGCACCGACCTCCGCCCGGCGCTACACCGCGCTCGTCGGCAGTGCATTGCTGCTCGTCGGCGTCGCGCTGGCCGCCGCCAACATGCGCCCCGCGGTCACCAGCCTGGCCTCGGTGCTGGGTGATATCCGGAGCTCGCTGGGCCAGACGGCCACCTGGGCGAGTCTGCTGACCACCGTGCCGACTCTCTGCTTCGGCCTCGCCGGGATCGCGGCACCCTTCATCGCACGCCGCATCGGCTTGGCCCGGGGGATCGGACTCGCGCTGCTGGTGTTGTCGGTGGGTCTGACGGTGCGGGTCGTCGACGGACCGACCGCCGTGCTGGCGGGGACCTTCCTGGCCTGTGGTGCCATCGCGATCTGCAATGTGCTGGTCCCGGTCGTGGTCAAGGAGTCCTTCCCGAATCGCATCGGGATGGCCACCGGGGTCTACACCTCGGTGATGGCCGCAGGCGGTGCACTCGGTTCCGCACTCACGCCGCGTCTGGCCGAGGCTACGGGTGGTTGGCGGCTGCCGTTGGCCACCTGGGCGTTACTGGCGCTGGCCGCGCTGTGCGTGTGGTCGATCGCCGCCCGACATGACAAGGCGACGCCGCCCGCCGCCGCGCAGGCGACTCCCGACCGCGAGGGCTCCCTGCTGCGGAGCCCGCTGGCCTGGGTCATCACGTTGTTCTTCGCCATGCAGGCACTGATCGCCTACGTGGTGATGGGCTGGCTGCCCGAGGTGTTCATCGGGGCCGGACTCGACATCGCCACCGCGGGACTGCTGCTGTCGGTGGTGATGGTGGTCGGCGTGCCGATGAGTCTGCTGACCGGGCCGCTCATCGCGCGCAGTCGTACCCAGTCCGGATGGGCGCTGGGTCTCGGCGGGCTCGCCGCCATCGGGATCCTCGGGTTGCTCATCGCTCCGTTGTGGGCGCCGCTGCTGTGGACGCTGACCCTCGGAACGGGGATGGCGGTGTTCCCGTTGGCGCTGACGCTCATCTCGCTGCGAACCCGGTCGGCCTCCGAGACGGCCCGGCTCTCGGCGATGGCTCAGAGTCTCGGTTATCTGATCGCGGCCACCGGCCCGTTCCTATTCGGGGTGCTGCACGACATCACCGGCGACTGGGATGTGTCGTTGTTGATGATCCTGGGGGTCCTCACGGTGCAGACCGTCCTCGGCGTGATCGCGGGGCGACCCCGCTACGTCTGACGACGGCCCACACTCACGAGTCCACGCTCACTTCTTGCGGAATTTGGCCAGGTAGCCCTGGACCTTCTCCTTGTTCTTCGGGTCGTTGGCCATCTGCTTGGCCTTGTCGAGTGCCTCCTGGGCCTTCGGGCTCTTGGCGAAGTCCTGGATACGCGAGAACAGCGATGCCATAGCGACCAACTCCTTTTCTCGTTGATTCCGACGCCGCTCCTGCGGCGTCATGTCCGAGATTACCCAATTGGGCGGCTCATCAACCCGTGATCCGTGCCGAGCGGGCGCCCCGCCTTGTCTGCGAGGCGCCCACCGAAGGATCAGTCCGACAACGGCAGCTTGAGCAGCGCGTTCTCCACCAACTCCGGCATCGCCGGGTGGATCCAGTACTGCTCGCGGGCCATCCGCCGGGCATCGAGACCGAAGCTCATCGCCTGGATCAGCGGCTGGATCAGCGTGGCGGCCTGCGGGCCGATGATGTGCGCGCCCAGCAGTCGCCCGGTGTCGGCCTCGGCGATCAGCTTGCAGAAGCCCGTGGTGTCCTCCATGGCCCAGCCGTAGGCGATGTCGCCGTAGTCCTGGGTCGCACTGACGAACCGGAGTCCCTGCGCCAACGCCTCCTGCTCGGTGAGACCGACCGAGGCCACCTGCGGCGAGGAGAACACCGCATGGGGGACGAATCGGTGATCCGAGGCGCGGGGATTATCGGGGTGCAACAGGTTGTGCTGCACGATCCTGGTCTCGTGATTGGCGACGTGCTTGAGCTGATGCGACGAGCTGATGTCGCCGAGTGCCCAGATGCCCTCGACACCCGTGCGCTGGTATTCGTCGACCACGACCCGGCCATCCGGGTGCAGCTGCACACCGGTGTGATCCAGATGCAGCAGGTCGGAGTTCGGCGCGCGCCCCGCCGCGACCAGCAGGGTGTCGCCCGCTGCGGTGGAGGCGCCGTCGGGACCGTTCAGGTGCACGCGGATGAGATCGTCCTGCCGCTCCACACTGGTGATCTCCTGGTCGAAACGCACATCCCAGCGTTCGGCCGCCATTTCGGAGAACCGGCGGGAGACGTCGAGATCCTCCTGCCGTAGCAGGGCACCGGAGCGGGTCACGAGGGTGATCTCGGTGCCGAACGAACTGAAGACGTGTGCCATCTCGGCCGCGATGAAACCGCCGCCCACGATGACCATCCGCTTCGGCAGCGTCTCCAACCGCATGATGGTGTCGCTGGTGTGCGCGCCGACGTCGGCCATTCCCGGCACCGCGGGCAGGATCGGCCTGCTGCCCGCCGCCAGCACGAAACGGTCCGCGCTGATCGTCTTCTCATCGGTGCCCGCGCTGGTCACCGCCAACATCTTGTCGCCGACGAAGCGGCCGGTGCCCTCGAAGACGGTCACATTGGGACTGCCCTCGACGCGGTACTGCCTGCCACCCTGCGAGATGGGGTCGATCCGGCCGAAGATCCGATCCCGCACCTCGGGCCAGCGCACCCCCTGTAGCTCCGAGTCGACGCCCAGGCGGGCCGATGCGGCGGGCGTGGCGGCCAGGTCGGCGGCGTGCACGAACATCTTCGTCGGGATGCAGCCCACGTTGAGGCAGGTGCCGCCGAAGGTGCCGCGTTCGATCAGCGCCACGTTCCAATCCGCGAACCGCTCATCGACGATCGAGTTGCCCGATCCGGTGCCTACGATGGCAAGGTCGAAATGCTGCACGCCGTCATCTCCACTGTCGCTGGTGGCCGGGTTTTCGAGTTCTGGTCGGTCTGCGCCGCGTTGCCCGTCACGCTAGGCGTGTCGGCGCGGTGTTCGATGGCGGGTCGTCGCCGTGACCCGCCTGCTGCGAGGAGTCTGCGTGGCTGCCGTCACGCCGAGTCCACCGAGGTGACGCATCGCGCGGCGGAGCGCGAACAACGGTCCGGCTCCGCCGCGTGCGAGGCGGTTATCGCGTCGCGTCGTCGTCGGTCCGCCGGGATCGCGCCGCCACCGGCTCGGCGTCGGTATCGGCGTCGGTGACTCCGTCGGTCGGCGGCTCGGGTGTTCGATCGATTCGGGCATCCACCGCATGCAACCCGCTGAGCAGGCCGCTGATTCCCCGCCGGTCACGGGTCAGTGGTAGAGCCACCGCGTGCAGGGCGGCCAGTCCCAGGGCGGTCCACGCCGCAGGCGCCCACCAGATCAACGCCGCCGTCTGCAGGATGCCGAACACCCCGAATCCGCTGATCCACCAGATGATCGCCTGCAGCGGCGTGGCCCCGTCGCCGTCCCTGCTGGTCAGACGCAGCAGGACGATCTGCTGTCCCGGGGTCGCCCTGCGCATCAGCAGACTGGTCCCGATCAACAACGCGGGCAGGCCCCACTGGGCGACCGCGTGGGTCCAGGGCAGCCCGTCCTCGGCTGTGGCATCGGTGCCCAGCAACCAGGTGACGATCAACAGGCCGACGTTGCCGCTGAGGAACATCACCAGCAGGTCGCAGGCCATTCCGAGTAGCCGGCGGCTCACGGTCACGGGCCGGGGGATCCCCGGGGCGGCGCCCACCCGCTGACCGGGCACCAGCCGCAGCAGCGGGGCGAGTACGGCACCGATGACCGCGCCCATTCCGTTGGCCAGCAGGTCGTCGACATCGAACAAGCGATACGGGCACGGGTAGATGAACCAGATGCCGGTGAGCTGGGTGAACTCGATGAACAGGGTCGCCGCCGCTCCGATCGCCACCGTGGCGAGGAAACCTCGGCGGAACATGTGTCGGACGAACATGCCCAGCGGCACGAACAACGCGATGTTCATCGCGAACTGTTGGAAAGCGGAGTCGACGAGCAGGGCGCGGACACCGCCGGAGCCGAACGTCGACGGGAGTCCGGCGAGGCTGGCCAGTGGGCTGAGCTGCGGACGGACCCAGTCATAGGCCTCGCAGAAGCCGGGGGCCACCGGGGGGATGGGGATCAACACGTAGGCCAGCAGACCCAATAGGTAACAGAGGAAGCCGAAGGCGATCGCCGCATGGCCTAAACCCAGTTGCCCTCGGCGTCGATACTGCCGAGCCACGTAGGGCAGGAACGCGATCGACGCCACGACGACGGCCAGGGTCAACGCCACGAACCCGGGCAGGACACGGATGCTCACGGTGGAGGGTGCTCCTGTTATCAAGGCGGCCGGCGGGCGAGGTGTCCTCGCAGGCGCCGGCCGCCTGGCTACGTCGGATTCAGTGGGAGAAGACGGGGGTGATGATCGCCCTGGCCAGCGTGTGGAAGACGAGGTTGAAGCTGACCACGGTCAGGCTCGTGCCCTCGTCCACCTCCAGCGCGGGCACGTCGATGGCGTGCACGGCGAAGTAGTAGCGGTGTGGGTGGTCACCGGGCGGGGGAGCGGCACCCGCGTAGCCCCTGGCACCCAGGTCGTTGCGCACCGCGAAGGCGGCGCCGGGCAGCGGTGCATCGAGGGCGCCCGCCCCGCTGGGCAGCTCCGTGGTGTCGGCGGGCAGATTGACCACGCCCCAATGCCAGAAACCGGCCGGGGTCGGTGCGTCCGGGTCGAAGCAGGTGACGACGAAACCCTGCGTGTCGGCGGGGAAACCCGACCAGCTCAGCTGCGGGGACACGTCGTCGCCGCCCGCGCCCGCAGAGACCTGACGCAGGGGCAGCGTCTCGCCGTCGGTGACATCGGAGCTGGTCACCGTGAAGGACGGCACCGAGGGCAGCAACGAGTAGGGATCGGGGGCGACCGGCCGGTCCAGGTTCATGGCACTCCTCGTGCATTGGCTCGTTCGAGATCGATTGCGCTCGCCGAAGACCCTATCGGCGTTCCCCCGCATCGCGCCGCCTGTTGACCGCACGCCGGGCGTGCCCGAACCGCCGAGGGTCGGTCCGACGCCCGGAGCCGCCCGGCTGCGGAGTCCACCCCCGCGAGGGAGGCGGCTCCCTCGCGCGAGGGAGGCCGAGGACGCCGCCGGGAGGAGACGCTCACGGTGACAACGCCCAGCCGGTTCGACGGCCCGGCCGTCCACATCGGCACCGAGCACCGAGAGGCAGGTCGCGATGACACATCCCGCTCCTGGAATCCACCCACTCGCGCGCAGTCTGGCCAGGGCCGCGCTGCTCTGCTGCGTAGCGCTGGCGGTGATCGGCCTGCTGCCCGCCCCGACCGACGTGCTCACCAGAACGACCGGTGTCCCCCTGTGGTTCGACACGGTGGCCGCCGGTCTCGGTCTCGTCGCGGCCCTGCTGCTCGGCTCGGCCCGCCTGCACCGGCATCCGACGTCCGTCACGATCGGCGTGCTGGCCGGTGCGGCCTTGTTGTGGACCTCGACCGGACTGCTCATCCAGGTCTTCGGGGTTCCCTTGGCGTTCTTCGGAATGCCGATGCCCTACGAGCTTCTGCCGATGGCGGTTCGAACGGTTGCGGCGATCGCATTCGCTTTGCTCGCCGCGAGCATGTTGAGCGGCCGGACCTTCGCCACCCCCGGGCCTCGCGGCTCGTGGTTCGGCATCGCCGCTCTGGTCCTGGTGTTGGTGTATCCGGCGGTCAAGACGGCCTGGGCCCTGGGCTTCGACATCGGGGTCATCGGTGAATCGGTCGCCCAGGGTTTCGACGCAGGCTGGATTCCGGCGATCTTCGCCCTGGCGGGTGCGGTCCTGATCCTCGCGCTGCTCTTCCGAGGCTTCGGATTCCTTCCCCGGTGGCTGTTGTTGGCCGGTGGGTGGTTCGGAGCGGGGGCGTTGATCACGATCATCCCGGTGTTGCTGGTGCCTGCGGAATCGTCCGAGCCCGCCGCTCTGGCGGAGTGGGTGTTCACCTTGTTCTATGGCAGTTGGGCGTTGCTGGGACCGGCGCTCGCCGCCACGACCTGGGTCTACCAACTGCGTACCCGCCCGGGAGACGGCATCGTGGCCGCCGATCCCGTCGCCGCGCGGCTACCGTGATAGGCCCATGAGATTCCTGCTTCGCGTGCTGCGCCCGGTGGTGGCCGCCACGACCTACCGTCGTTGGGTCCACCTCATCCTGGGCGGCGCGTTGCTGGTGCCGTTCGTCGCGTTGACCGGTGTGGCCGTCGAGATCCTCTGGCGGCCGCACGCGACGAGCGAACTGCCGGTACTGATCGTGGCGACCCTGGCGGCGCTGCCGTTGGTCGCGTTCATCGGTTTGGCCGCACCCGTCCGGGAGCTCTCGGTGAGCGCGGCCCGAGCACTGTTGGGCGGGCCCGTCGCGGAACTGCCGATCGGGCGCGCGAGAAGTCGGCAGGCTCGGCGTCGTACCAGCCTGTGGTTCATGATCCACCTCGTGATCGGCGGGGTCCTCGCCGCACTCACGCTCACCGTGCCGCCCGCTGTCGTGATCGGGCTGCTGGCACCGCTGCTGAGCGAACTGCGGCCGCCGTCGGGCTGGCCGATCGACGATCTCGGACCCCTTCGCTGGTGGCTGCCGCCGCTGTCGGTGCTCGTTCTACTCGGCTTGATCCTGCTGGCTGCGGGCTCGGGTCGGCTGCTGAGTCGCCTGGCGGGCTCGCTGCTCGGACCGACGCCGGAGGAACGTGCCATCGAGCAACGTCGCAGATCGATGCGAAGGGCCGAACGGCACCGGCTGGCCAGGGAACTGCACGACTCGGTGGGCCACGCGCTGAGCGTGGTGAGCGTTCAGGCGGGCGCCGCCCGGCACACGGTGTCCACCGACGTCGACTTCGCAGTGGCGGCGATGCGGGCGGTCGAGGCGGCCGCCCGCGATGCGCAGACCGATCTCGATCACGTCCTCGGGTTGCTCCGCGACGAGGAGTCCGACGACGAGTCCACCGGCCGTCTCGCACCCACCCTGCTCGATCTGCGGGCCGTCGTCGATGCCGCGCGGACCTCGGGGACGGAGGTGGCGGTGCAGGTGGACGGCATACTCGACACGCTCGCCTCCGAGGTGTCGCGCGAGGCCTACCGCATCGTGCAGGAGTGCCTCACCAACTGCCTGCGCCATGCGCCAGGGGCCCCGGTGCGGATTCGTCTCGCCGTGACCGCCGAGGAACTCCGCCTCGTCATCGACAACCCACTGCCCGAGGGCCGTGCGCGCCGCCGCGAGGGCACCGGCGGCGGGCGAGGACTGCTCGGAGTTCGCGAGCGCGTCGCGATGTTGGGCGGTTCGGTCGACTCGGGCGTCGTCGACGGCCGCTGGACGGTCTCGGCGATACTGCCGACGCCTGCGGGAGGGAGTTGATCATGGCGACGGATGCCGGAGCAGACGTCCGCGACGAGTCCACCGTGGACGTCGTGATCGTCGACGACGAGCCGTTGGTCCGAGGCGGACTGCGCGCGATCATCGACGCCCAACCCGATCTACGGGTGGTCGGCGAGGCCGCCGACGGTGTCGAGGTGGGCGAACTCGTTCGCAGGCTGCGCCCACGGGTGGTGCTGATGGATATCCGGATGCCCAGGATCGACGGGATCGAGGCCACCCGGCGGGTACGCGCGGGAGATCCGGCGCTGCCGAAGATCCTGGTGCTGACCACCTTCGAGAACGACGACAACGTCCTCGACGCGCTACACGCAGGCGCACAGGGTTTCCTGCTGAAACGCGCCTCGCCGGAGGAGATCCTGCATGCCGTGCGCACCATCGCGGCAGGCGACTCCCTGTTGTTCCCGGCCGCGATCCGGGCACTGGTCACCGGCCGCCCGACCTCGTCGCGACGGGCACCGCAGCTGACCGAACGAGAGACCGAGGTCCTGCGGTTGATCGCCACCGGACTGACCAACGCCGAGATCGCGGGCACGCTGTTCCTCGGTGTCGAGACGGTCAAGACTCATGTCCGAGCGCTATTGGCCAAACTCGACGCACGCGACCGAACCCAGGCCGTCATCGCCGCATACGAGACCGGGTTGGTCCGGCCTGGCTGACACGGCCTGCTCCGCCTCGCTTCCAGGTCGGCGATGGTCGCTCGGTGTCGGACCGATACCGTGATCGCGCGGTTCATCGGTGGTTCCCGGACGAAAGTGGAGTGTCATGGCTGAGGTCAAGGTCACGGTCGAGCGGGAGTTCGACCAGGAGATCCCCCGGATGCGTGAGTTGCTGGCCGACTATCGGGAGACCCGACCCGCCGTACTGCCCCCGCCGTTCAGCGAGTACGAGGTGCTTGCGGGTGGTGCGGGTGCGGGAACGAGGGTGCACTGGAAACTGCAGGCGACCAAGAGCCGGATCCGCGACTGCCTGCTCGACGTGGACCAGTCCGCAGACGGTGACCTGATCGAGCGGGACGCCAATTCCAGCATGGTCACGACGTGGACCGTTCGTCCGGGCGCGGCAGGCCGGTCGCGGGTCGTGGTCACCAATACCTGGCAGGGTGCCACCGGAATCGGCGGCTTCTTCGAGCGGACCTTCGCCCCCATCGGGCTGCGCCGGATCTACGGGGAACTCCTCGACAACCTCGCCCGTCGCGCGAGCTGAGCCGTCGCGGGGAGTCGCCTCGGGTTGCCGGGCGGCTGTCGACCGGCCCGCTCGCTACGCCGTTGCGCTGGGAACCGCCACCGGAACCGTGCCGTCGGAGTCCGAGGCCCCGACGGCACCCGTCCCGACCGTTCTCGGTTCCCGCTGTGCCTCGGCCAGTTGTGCGGCGAGCCCGTCGCGGATCTCGGTGAGTGTGTCGATCCGCCCGGTCAGTTCGGTCAGCCTCCTGCGGACGATGTCGAGGCCGGGCTCCTGCGGTGCGCTCCGGAGCGGATCGCCGTCCAGACATGGCACGAAGTACCTGACGTCGTCCAGGACGAGCCCCAGGTCCAGCAACCTGCGGATGTTGATCACGCGACGCACCGCCTGCTCGGCGTAATCCCGGTATCCGTTGGCCAGCCGATCGGATTCGAGCAGACCGTGCTGCTCGTAGTACCTGACCGATCGCGTGCTGCATCCCGCGCGTGCCGCCACCTCGCCGATCCGCATCCGGTCATTCTTCCTCGTCGGTGTCCTCGGGCGGCAGGCCCCGGCAGGTCCGGGGCCGCGTCCTCAGGAGACGCTGCCGCCGCCGTCCACCGGCAGCCAGGCGCCGTTGACCTGTGCTGCGCGGCGTCGATCCGACACCGCGAGAATCCACCAGGCCACCTCCTCGGCCTCGGCCATCCGTCCGACGGGCAACTGTTCGTAGCGTTGCGCCTGTGTCCTCATCGCCGCGGCCGCCTGCTCCGCCGAATAGCCGTTGTTGGCCAACACCGGCGTTCGGGTCGGCCCCGGGGCCACCGTCACCGCCCGCACCCCGCGTGCCCCGAGCTCCACCGCCCAGACCCGGGTCAGCGAGTCCAGCGCGGCCTTGCTCGCCGCATACACCGACATCGCGGGCCACCCACGCTGTCCGATGGCGGAGCTGACGTTGACCACCGTCCCTCGGCTCCGCTCCAGACCGGGCAGTGCCTCCTGCATCAACAGGATCGGCGCCACGAGGTTGGTCTCGAACTGTCGTCGAGCCTCCTGTCCGGTGACGGATCCCAGTGGGGTCGGGCGGACCACGCCCGCGTTGTTCACCAGCACGTCGATGCCGCCGAGTCGTTCGTGCGCTTGCGCCACGATCTGTGCGGGCCCGGCCTCGGCGGTGAGGTCCGCCGCGAACGGATGGATCCCCGCCCGGCCCTCGGCGGTCTCGGTGAGCCTCTCCGGGGTGCGCCCGACCGCCAGTACCGAGGCTCCCCTGCGGGCGAACGCCTGCGCCGTCGCTCGCCCGATCCCGGAGCCTGCCCCCGTGACGATGATCCGTTGACCTGCGAAATCGAGTTCTCCGTCTGTCATGGCAGCAAGGTAGAACCTTGACGTAAGCGACAAGGTCAAGTCGGACCCACGGGATGCGGTGATCGCTCCCGGGTTTATGTATCACGGGTGTGATACTTTGGTGCGGTGCCTGTGGTGGTGGATCCGGTCCAGCGACGTCGAGCCGTGGTCGAGGCGACCCTGCGACTGGTCGCCAGGGAAGGCGTCGAAGGCGCCTCGCTGCGCAAGGTCGCCGACGAGGCAGGGCTCAACATCGGCTCGGTGCGGCACTACTTCGACAACCACGACGCCCTGTTGGCGGCGGCCGCCGAGGAGGTCGGCGACCGGATGGGCAGCAGGCTCGCGGTACACCCGCCCCCCGAGGTGCGGCCCGCCTCGCCTGCGGAGGCCGTGGCGACGGTCGCCAGGGTCGTCGAGGAACTGCTGCCCCTGGACGAGGCGAAGCACGTCGAGGCGATCGTGCTGCTGGAATTCATGGCCGCCGCTCGCCGTCGCCCGGTGCTGCGGCCCATGTCGGAGCGGATGGCCCGGGACCTGCGCCAGGTCCTACACGAGGTCCTGACCTCGGTCGGCGTCCGCGACGTCGATGCGGAGACCGCGCGACTGACGGCGTTGATCGGTGGGTTGACGACCGATGTCGTGTACCCACACGGATCGCCGACCCCCGCCCGTCTGCGGGAGACCCTGCGTTTCCATCTCGAACAGGTCATCGACCGCCGCTGACCCACTGATCCGATCCGTTCCAGCGCTGCCATCGATCGCGAGGCAGCGCTACCGGGTCGTGCCCAAACCCGAGAGGACCGACGATGCCTGCCTGGTTGTTCGCGTTGTTGGCGACGGCCTTCGTCTTCTACACCGACGACTACGTGATCGCGGGTGTGCTCCCCGAGCTCGCCGCCGAACTCGCGGTGAGCAATGCGCAGGCCGGTCAGTTGGTGACCGTGTTCTCGCTGACGGTCGCCGTGGCCGCCCCCATCGCGGGTGTGGTGTTGGCCAGGGTGCCGCGCAGGCGGCTCTTCGCCATCGCGCTCCCGGTGTTCGCGCTGGCCAACCTGCTGGCGGCCATCGTGCCCACCTACGAGGTACTACTCCTGCTGCGGGTGCTCGCGGCCTTGGCCGCTGCGGCGTCGACACCCGCCTCGTTCGCGCTGGCCGCAGCACTGGCCCCACCCGAACGGGTCGGCCGCTACATCGCGGTGGTCGCCCTCGGCGTCACCGGCGCCACCGCGCTGGGCGTGCCGATCGGAACCTGGATCGGCGGCGCCCTGGGCTGGCGTGCCACCTTCGCCACCATGGCCGTGCTCGGCATCGGTGCGCTGGTGTTCCTGCTGGCGACGCTGCCGAAGACGACGGTGGACACCGAGCCGACCCCGCTGCGAGCGCAGTTCCGCGTCCTGAGCGCACCGGCCGTATCCCTGGGCCTACTGGCCAACACCGCATTGATGACCGGATCGATGATGTTCCTGACCTACCTCGCGCCGTTCCTCGGCGAGGTCGCGACAACCGACATCACCGTCCGGGGCGCGTTGTTCGCGCTCTCGGGAATCGCCGGGATGATCGGGATCTGGGCCGGCGGCCTGGCAACCGATCGATGGGGTTCGGATCGGACCCTCACCATCGGGGTCGGCGCCTTCCTGCTGGCGATGGCGGTGCTATGGGCGGCCTGGCTGCTACGGCCCGTGGGTCTGCCGGTGATCCTGCTGCCCGGCATCGTCTGGGGCGCCGCGGCGTTCTGGAACTCCCCCGCCGTCGCCGCCAGACTGCATCGACTCGCCGGTCCCGTCGCGCCGCAGGCCCTGGCCTGGAACACCTCGGCAACCTACCTGGGCGTCGCGGCGGGCGGAGTGGTCGGCGGCATCCTGCTGACCACGGTGGGCACCGGAGCTCTTCCCGTGGCGGCCGCCGGATTCGGCGCCATCGCCTTCGTGCTGTTCTGGTGGGCGGCCCGATTCCCCCGACCCACCGTCGATGCGTGAGGCGCGGCGGGGGACTCAACCACCGGTTGCCGAGAAGTGCATCAGGTCCAGCGGCGAGGCCCATCGGCCTCCCCAAGTCCAGCCGACGGCATCGAAGGCGTCCGTCACGATGCCGCCCTCCAGGATCATGCCGTCCCTGCGGTGTTCGCGATCGGTGTATGCCGAGGCCAGCTCGGGGATCACCACTCCATCGGAACGGACGTAGGGATTGACGAACGGGTTGATGTCCACCGCCAGTCCCGAGGCGTGGTCCGACCAACGTCCCATGCCGACGGCCGACCGACATACGAAGGCGGAGGTGTTGTTCCCATCGCCGGTCGGCGCCGTGTCCAACTCCCAGGCCGCGGTGACCCGCATCTCCTCGATCGGGAACCGCTCGGCGTGCAGGGCTCCGAACACCTCGATGACCGCGTCGGCGACATCGGCGTGCACCAGCATCTCCCCGGTGTGATGTCCGCCGTCGAACCCCCAGAACGACAAGGTCAGATACCGGAGTTCCTCGCTGCCCACCGGGCAACCCGGGTGCCAGGTACTGCGTTCCAACACGTCGGCGGGCACCACGGCCGAGGTCGCCACGTAGTCGTCGGCCGCAGGCGCGGGCAGCGTCGACGTGGTCGGCAGTCTGCGATCGACGAGTTCCTGCGGCGTGGGTTGGATCTCGCCGAGACCGTCGGGACGCAGCGGCAGCGGGGAGGCTCCCACCCGCCAATAGGTCTGTTCGACCGGTGGCTGCGTTTCCACCGGTTCGCTCGAATCCCGGCTGGGCGGACGCTGCGTCGTCTCGACATCGGCAGGCGGCGCCGCGTCGGCCTCGCTGGTCACGGTGCGCGGACCGGTCTCCAGCAGTGCGACGGCGTCGGAACTCGGTGGCGGTTGCAGGGAGCAGGAACCCGCCAACACGACCATCGACGCCACCAGCGCGACTCGACGCAGCATTCGGTTGCTCGGCACCGTGCCAGCCTGACACGGGTGATCGGCGCGTCGGTGTGAGCCCCGGCGTACCGGGCCCGATCGTCGACCGGTTCGGTGCTCGCCCGAGTGGTTGATCCGGCGAAACATCCCAACCCGAAGGGTAACCGATCGGATACGGTGTGTGCTCGTATCGGTGAGCCGAAGGGAGCAGTCTTGCTGCGTCGAATGGAGCAACCGCGTCGAATCCGCCGGATCCGATCACTGCTGATGGCGGCCCTGTTGGTGGTGGCGGCTCCCGTGGCCACCGCAGGAGCCAGCACCGAGAGCGGCTCGGTCGCGGAGGGACGCATCATCGGCGGGGTGGCGGCCGACACCGCCGAACACCCGTGGACGGTGGCCCTCACCACACCGAGTCGTGATCTGTACTGCGGTGGGGCGCTCGTCGCACCGACCAAGGTGATCACCGCCGCGCACTGCCTGGCGCTGCCGTCGGCCGACGGCGTTCGGATCAAGCCCAGGTCCGACATCCAGGTCGTGGTCGGGCGGACCGACCTGCGCACCGATCACGGCGTCCAGGTGGGCGTGTCCGACATCTGGGTGCACCCGCGTTACACGTCCTTCGTCGATGGCGAGGACGTCGCCGTGCTCACGCTGGACCGTCGGGTCGAGAACGAGACCATCGAGCTCATCGGCCGCAACGACGAACGGCTGTACGCCGCCGGAACCCCGGCGACGACCATGGGTTGGGGGCGTACCAGCGAGAGCGGCGCGACCTCGCCCACCCTGCGGTCGCTCGACCTGCCCATGCTCGCGAACGACTACTGCCTCACGGCGTATCCGGAGTTCGATGCGCACGCCATGGTCTGCGCCGGGTTCCCGGAAGGCGGCCGCGATGCCTGCGCGGGCGACTCCGGCGGTCCGCTGGTGGTCGAGGGCAAGCTGGTCGGCCTGGTCTCCTGGGGCGATGGCTGCGCTCGGGCCGACAGCCCCGGGGTCTACACCCGGCTCCTTTCCTACCGCGAGGTCCTCGAGCGATTGACCCGAGGGTGACGCTCGCCCTCGGTCTGTTAGACAGAAAGGGTGTCCGCCCTCTCTGCTGAAGAACATTCCGGTGCCGGTCGCGACCACGCCCCGGCCGTCGAAGACACCGTTCGCGACGTGGTCGCGCACCGCGCGCTCGGCAGCGAGCTGTCCGCCGGGTCGTTGTACGAGATCCTCCGGTTGCGCAGCGACGTGTTCGTCGTCGAGCAGGAGTGCGCGTATCCGGAACTGGACGGTCGCGACCTGGCCGCCGACACCGTGCACCTCTGGTTGACCGACGACTCCGACCCCGCCGAGTCCCCGGCCGTGCTGGCCTACCTCCGGCTGCTCGCCGAGCCGGACTCGACGGTGCGCATCGGTCGGGTCTGCACGGCCGAGGCGGCCCGGGGACGAGGGCTCGGCGGCCGATTGATGACGATGGCGATCGCCGAGATCGGGTCGACGGATTCCGTGTTGGCCGCCCAGGTCGCCGTCCTCGGCTTCTACCGTTCCTTCGGGTACCGACCGGTCGGCGAGGTCTACGACGAGGACGGCATCGCGCACCAGCCGATGGCCCGCGCGGGCGACCCCGTCTGACGGGCTTCGACCGGTCGCGGTCCGCGCCGGGTCAGGTCCGGCCGCCAGTCGTCGTTGGATTCGGCGCGGAAGCCACCACCACCCGGACGGCCCGGTCGAGATCCTCCTCGGTCAGGTCGGCTCGCACGGTCAGCCGCAGCCGCGAGACGTGATCGGGCACCGACGGCGGCCGAAAGCAGCCCACGGCCACCCCCGCCGTTCGGCAGCGCGCCGCCCAGCTCAGCGCGTCTGCGGCCGACGGCGCTCGGATCGACAGGACCGCCCCGGCGGGCTCCGACACCGCCAACCCGGCCGCGCGCAGCCTGCCCGCCAAGGTCTCGGCCCGCCGGACGACGGTCCCGGCGAGCCCGGGTTCGGCCCGCAACACCGCCAGGGCCGCCGCTGCCGCCCCCACCGAGGCGGGTGCCAGACCGGTGTCGAAGACGAAGGTGCGGGCGGTGTCCACCAAGTGGTCGATCACCCGCTGCGGGCCCAGCACCACGCCGCCCTGGGCGCCCAGCGATTTCGACAGCGTCGCGGTGATCACCACATCGGGCCGACCGGCCAGACCGGCGGCCTCGGCCGCGCCCCGACCGCCGGACCCCAGCACCCCTAGACCGTGTGCATCATCGATCAGCAACGCCGCACCGTGCTCCCGGCAGGCCGCCGAGATTCCGCCCAGCGGTGCCAGATCGCCGTCCACCGAGAAAACGGAATCGGTCACCACGACGGCCCGCTTGTGCCGTCGGTCCCGCAGCGCGGTGGCCATCGCCGTGACATCGCGATGCGGCACGGACAACGCGGCCGACCGGGACAACCGCGCGCCGTCGACCAAGGAGGCATGGTTGTAGGCATCGGCGACCAGCAGTGTTCCGGGCCCGCCCAACGCGCCGAGCACTCCGAGATTGGCGAGGTATCCCGAGGAGAAGATCAGCGCGCTCTGCATCCCGCAGAACTCGGCGAGTTCGCCCTCCAACTCGGTGTGCGCCGTGATGTTGCCGGTGACCAACCGGGATCCGGTCGCACCCGCGCCCCACCTGCGCGCCGCCTCGGCGGCCGCCGCGACGACGCGGGGATCACGCGACAAACCGAGATAGTCGTTGCCCGCCAGATCCAGTACCTCGGCGCCTGCCGACCTCGGTACCAGCCGACGGCGTAGCCCTGCTCTCGTTCTCGCTCCGGATCGAACATCCAGCCAGTCGAACACCCACGCCCCGTGGTCGGATCGATCCGTCCGCACCGGTTCGGTCGTCGGGTGCGGCGAAGCGGTCACCGCATGATCGGCCTCGGGCGAGTGCCTGTTCACCACGACCGCAGTGTCGCACGCCCGGCGCGCGGCCTCGGCGCTGACGGAATGCGACACCGACCCGCGTCCTCCCCGCTACCGTGCGGAGAATCGCGGGCCCCGAACGGCTAGCCGTACCGTCGATGCGTGCTCGACGATGTGCGTGGTACCTCGGCCGTCCATTCGGCATGGTCGCCCCGATTCGAACGACTGTGGGATCCGACGGGCGACCCGGGGCCCTCGGTGCTGAGATCGGCCGAGACCGGACTCTGGCTGATCCGTCGGTCCGTCGACATCCGACGCATCCTCGTCGACGTCGACACCTTCCGGCCCGACAACGCACTCGACGCCTTCACCGCCTTGCAGGGGCCCGCGCTGCGCACCCTGGCTCGTGCGGACTTCGCCCTACCCCCGACTCTGGCCAACAACGGCACGGCCTCACACCTCGGGCTACGTCGGCTGGTGGCCGCCTTCTTCACCCCCGCGCGGATAACCGAGGCCGTGCCGCTGATTCGACGCCTCACCGAGTCCTATCTGGACGAACTGCGTGGTCCGCTCGAAGCCGGATCCACCGTGGACCTGGCGGCGCCGCTGGCTCGAGACCTGCCCGCCAGGGTGCTGTTGCGGCTGTTGCGGATCGACGACGTCGACCTGCCACGGCTCAAGGCGTGGAGTACCGCCTCACTCGAACTGTTCTGGGGTGCGCCGCAACCCGAGCGGCAGCGCGAACTCGCCGCCTCGGCGGGCGCCTTCCACCGATGGTTGCGTTCTCGACTCGCCTCGGCGGGCGACGCCGAGCCGAGCCTGTTCGCCGCGCTGCGGCGGCATCGACTCCCCGGCGGCGACCCGCTGTCGGCCGATGAAGCCGTGGGTGTCTGCTACTTCCTGCTCATCGCGGGCCAGGAGACCACGACCCAGCTGCTGGCCGGACTGCTGCATCGGGTGCTCGACGATCCAGGCCGGTGGCGCGGGATGGCGGCAGCCACGCCGGGAGTCGCGGCGACGGCCGTCGAGGACTTCCTCCGACACTCGCCGCCGGTGCCCACCTGGCGTCGAATCGCGGCGCGCGACACCGTGATCGACGGTGTGCACATCCCGGCAGGCGCCCGCCTCCTGCTGTTGTTGGGCGCGGCGGGTGCCGACGAGAACGAGCGGTCGTGCGACCAGCGGGCTGCGTCGCGGACCGACGCCGCCAGAACCCGGCCGCACTCGGCCGCCGACCGGACCGCCTGCACTGCACCGGCATCGGCCCAGCGCGGATGCCCGCGTGTCGAGGCCGCGTCCTCGACGGGCACGTCCCACCGAGCCTCATCACCGAATACGCGGCGGCACCTCGCATTCGGGCACGGGCCGCATTTCTGTCTGGGCGCCGAACTGGCCCGTACCGAGGCGATCACAGTGTTGGAGACGGTGGCCGCCGCACTGCCCGGGCTCCACCGGGTCGAGCCCACTCCGCCCGAACTTCGGTTGCTGTCCTTCCGCGCCCCTCAGCGTGTGTTGGTCCGCCAACACCTCGGGTGAGCGTGACGCAACGTGTCGATCACGGTGAGTAGGGCGACGGCGACGGTCGGCGGCTCGTCGGGAAACGGTACGGTCGTCGGCGACCAACTGTGCTGCCTCGTTCTCTCGAATGGCGATGGCACGGCGCAGTACACCATCAAGGAAATCTCGGGCTCCCGTCGACGCGGGGGAGGGGAGCAGCATGACCAGCGGCCGGGTCTCGTTCATCGGTGCAGGCCCCGGTTCGGCCGATTTGATCACGGTGCGCGGTGCGCGCCGAATCGCTGAGGCCGATGTCGTGGTGTGGACATCCAGTTCGATCTCCCCGGACTGCGTTCGGGAGCACGCCAACGAACTCGCCCAGCTGGTGGACTCCGCGCGGGTCCCCGAGGACGCGGTGCTCGAGGTCTATCGGCGAGCCACCGCCGAACGACTGCGGGTGGCCCGGTTGCTGCCGGGCGACCCGACGCTGTGGAGCGGCGTGCAGGCCCACTACGACGTGTGCAGGCGTTTCGGCCTCGAGGTGGAACTCGTGCCCGGCGTGTCCACGGTGTCGGCGGCGGCATCGGCTGTCGGCCGGGAACTGACACCGGACGGCGCCCACTCCGTGGTTCTCGCACGGGCGGACGGCGGAAAGACGCCGCTGCCGCAGGGCGAGGAGTTGCGCAGGTTCGTGACCACTGGCGCGACGATCGCGATGTACGTGGCCGGTGCGCGAGCGGGCGAACTCGTCGAGCAGCTGCTCGCCGGTGGTTACACCGAGAGCACCCCGGTGGTCGTCGGGCACAAGCCGTCGTGGCCCGACGAGCAGCTGTTGCGTACCTCACTGGGTGAGCTGGCCGCCACCGTGAAACAGAACCGGTTGTGGAGCAACACGCTCTTCCTGGTCGGCGACGCGCTGGCCACGCCTGCCGGTCGCAACCGCAGTGGTGCGCGCACGACCGGCCATTCCTACCGCCGCACCCCGACCGAGCCGGGTGCCGCGCAGCAGTCTCCTCGCAGACCGAGGGGTGAGGCGGCCCAGGAGCAGGCGGACCCCGAGCCGGCCCCCTTCGAACCGCGAACCTCCGAGGCCGAGCGAGGAGCCGAGGCGGCGGCCGCCTGGTGGGCGGTGCGCGATTGGCAGGAGACGGCGCGGATCGCGGGCCGAGGCGGGGGCCGAGGCGCCCCCGGCAGGCCGCGTAAGGCCGCCGATGCGGAATCCGACGGTGGGTCCGACCCCGCCGCCGAGGTGCTGCCCGAGCCGCGCCCGGTCGCCGAGGCCGAACTTGTGCCCGGAAAGCCGGTCGCAGGCAGCCCGAAGCCTGGCAGGAAGCGGGTCGATGGCGCGGCTGCGAAGAGCATCGGCGATGCCGAGGGTGGCGGATCGGCCACTTCGGACGGTCGAGTCGACGCCGACGTGCCGGGGAACACCGCCGAGACGCGCGAGCCGACCGCCGGCAGTCCGAAGGGTTCGGAGCACGGTGCCGCCGAGAAGCGGGTCACCGCCAACAACAAGGTGAGCGCCAAACGGACCACGACGTCCTCGGTGAGCGCGAAGGTCGATGCGCCTGCCGACCAACAGACGCCGGTATCCGCATCATCGGAGCGCGACGGCGGGCGCCGTCGTTCCTCGGGCCGAAAGGGGTCGCAGGGCAAGGGACGTCGATCCTGATCGGACCCGACCAGCGTCGATCGGTCCGGAACAACCCGACTCCTGCTAAGAGGTGATCTGTGTCGCGCCGGGTTCGCTAGGACACGGCGCGCCCGCGCGGCATCCTTGGCCTCATGCGAGCCGAACGACACGACACACCTGCCGATCCCTATCTCACCGGGCTGCTGTTGACCGGCAGGCGGGTCGTGGTGGTGGGCGCGGGCACCGTCGCCCAGCGTCGCCTGCCCCGGCTGGTCGGTGCGGGCGCGGCCGTGGAGGTGATCGCGCCGCAGGCCACCCCCGCCGTGGAGGCGATGGCCGACGCGGGCGAGCTGACCTGGTCACGACGCCCCTACCGATCCGGTGATCTCGCCGAGGCCTGGTATGCCGTGGCCTGCACCTCGGATCCCTCGGTCAACGCGGAGGTCGCGGCGGAGGCGGCGGTCAGCCGGGTGTTCTGCGTCCGTGCCGACCAGGCCGAGGGCGGCAGTGCGGTCACCCCCGCGGTCGGGGAACACGCCGGGTTGCGGGTGGGCGTGCTGGCCGGTGGCCGTCCGCGACGTTCGACGGCCGTGCGAGACGCGGTGATCGCGGGCCTGAGCGCGGGCACGATCGACGACCACGAGGACCCGACTGCCGAGAACAGCCCCGGAGTCGCCCTGATCGGCGGCGGCCCCGGTGACCCCGACCTGATCACCGTGCGCGGCAGACGACTCCTCGCCCGGGCCGACGTCGTGGTGACCGACCGGCTGGCCCCACGCGAACTACTGGAGGAACTCGCACCCGATGTCGAGGTGATCGATGCCTCCAAGATCCCCTATGGGCGGGCGGCGAACCAGGAGGTCATCAACGCGACACTGATCGAGCGTGCCAAGCAGGGTCGATTCGTCGTGCGACTCAAGGGCGGCGACCCCTTCGTCTTCGGACGCGGCTTCGAAGAGGTGCTGGCGTGTGCGGCGGAGGGCGTCCCCGTGACCGTGGTTCCCGGTGTGACCAGTGCCTTCGCGGTGCCCGCCGTGGCCGATGTGCCGGTGACCCATCGCGGGGTCGCCCACGAGGTGGTGGTGGTGTCCGGCCATGTCGGCCCGGATGACGAACGTTCGTTGACCGATTGGCGGGCGCTCGCCCGCCTGCGCGGCACCCTTGTGTTGCTGATGGGTGTGGAGCGCATCGCCCAGTTCGTCGAGGTGTTGACGGGGCACGGCCGTCCGGGGGACACGCCGGTGGCGGTATTGCAGGACGGCACGTTGCGCACCGAACGGGTGTTGCGGTCCACTCTCGACACGGTGGCGCAGGACATCGCCGACGCGGGGGTACGACCGCCTGCGGTGATCGTCATCGGTGCGGTCGCGGGACTCGGCCCGGCGACGGACCCGGAGCATCCACAGTGACTCGACTCGGCTGAAGGGCTGCGACAACGACGGCGGGGCCGGTCGCGATCGCGACCGGCCCCGCCGTGGTAGTCCGCTGGTGTCAGCGAGAGTAGTTCGAGCGGTTCTCCCGCTGTCCCCGGTTCTCCCGGCGCTCGCCGCCCCGGTAGCCACCGCCGGACCGGGAGCCGCCACCGGCACCGCCTCGGCCTCGGCCGCCGGGTGCGCCTGCCCGCCGGGGGCGGGACTGCCGCTCCGGACGAGGCTCGGCGACGGGCTCGCCGCTGGGCGTCCTGGCCCCGGTGAGGGTGGCCAGTTCCTCGTCGCCCGGCCGGACCCGAGTCGACTTGGCACGGACCCCGGCACGGTTGGTCATCGCGGTGACGCTGCGCCGCTGCTCGTTGAGCACGAGGGTGACGACCACACCGGACTCGCCTGCCCGCGCGGTACGACCGGCACGGTGCAGGTAGTCCTTCGGGTCGGCGGGCGGGTCGACGTGCACGACGAGGCTGACGTCGTCGACGTGGATGCCTCGGGCGGCGACGTCGGTGGCCACCAGCACGGGAGTCGTGCCCTCGCGGAACTCGCCGAGGGTGCGCGTCCTGGCGTTCTGCGTCTTGCCACCGTGCAGGGCACCCGCACGGACGCCGACCGAACGCAGCTTCTTCGCGACGCGGTCCGCGGTGTGCTTGGTACGCACGAACATGATGGTGCGACCCTCACGGGCGCCGATGCCTGCGAGCACGTCGGGCTTGTCGTCGGCCGAGACCAGCAGCAGGTGGTGCTCCATGGTGGTGACGCTCGCCGACGGCGGCGCGACCGCATGGACCACCGGGTCGGTGAGGTACTCGCGCACCAGCGTGCCGACCTCGCGGTCCAGCGTCGCCGAGAACAGCAGTCGCTGACCACCGGGCCGCACCAGGTCCAGGATCGCGCGGACCTGCGGGAGGAAGCCCATGTCCGCCATCTGGTCGGCCTCGTCCAGGGTGGCGATCATCACGTCGTCGAGCTGGCAGGTGCCCTGCCGGACGTGGTCGGAGAGCCTGCCCGGCGTGGCGATCAGCAGATCGACCCCGCGCCGCAGCGCGGCGGTCTGCCGGGGGAAGGACGTGCCGCCGACCACCGTGGTGGTCCGCAGTCGCAGCGAGTGCGCGAACGGCTCCAGGGCGTCGTGCACCTGCATGGCCAGCTCGCGGGTGGGGACCAGGATCAGACCGCGCGGCCGCATCGGCGCCGTCTGGCCGTCCTTGAGCCTGGTCAGCATCGGCAGACCGAAGGCGAGGGTCTTACCGGAGCCGGTCTGGCCCCGGCCCAGGACGTCGCGCTGGGCGAGCACGTCGGGCAGCGTGGCGGCCTGGATCGGGAACGGCTCGGTGATGCCCTTCTCGGACAGCGCACGGACCAGGGCCTCGGGCAGGCCCAGCTCGGCGAACGACGGCATCGGGCCCGTCGGCAGCGGCGCGGTGGCCTCCAACGCCGAGTGCAGCAGCGGCGAGACGGCCTGTTGCGGCCTGGACTCGCGGCGGGGACGTCGCCTGCCGCCACCGTGGCGGGCTCCGTCGCCGCCACGCCCGTGCTCGGGGTGACGCGGCGAGTGCGCGCGCTCGGAACGGCTTCGGGACGTGGTTGGCACAAGCACCTCCGTGACATGGCACGTCTCGGGGATGCGCCACGCAGAATCAAAGCGGGTGCGATCTCAAGGACGAGCCCGGCGCGTCATAGCGCCTTGACTGTAAGTGAGTGGATCGACAGCACCGAAGAATCGCCGTGGCGACCGGGCGGCGAAAGGAGTTCGAACCCGCGCGGTGCTCTATGAGACTACACGCTCGGCTCCATTGATCATCATCGGGCGGGCGCCTGGTCGATCAAAGGCGGACGAAACCGGTGGTCCGCGTCTCATTGCGACGCGGACCACTCGGTCGGGAGAGGCGGCAGGGAATGCGGAGGTCAGCCGCGCGGCCCAAGCCCGGCGGCCGAGATCAGCTGCTCGGTCAACCGGTCGGCGTCCGCCAGTTCGGCGGGCAGTCCGTGGGTCAGGAACCAGGTCGAGACGTTGGCCACGTCCCTGGCCAGGTAGGCGGGTCCCTCTGGATTGGCGACCACGTCGACGAGCTGGGGGAGGTCGATCAACACCAGCTCGCCCCCGTGCACGAGCAGGTTGAAGGCCGACAGGTCGCCGTGGGTCAGTCCATTGGCGGCCAGTACTCGCATGCTCTCGGTCAGTGAGGACCACAGGGAGGTCAACGCGTCGAGGTCGGGTCGGAGCTGGGCGAGCCTGGGCGCCGCGGTGCCGTCGGCGGTGCCCACGAACTCGGTCAACAACTCGGTGCCCACCCGTTGCACCGGGTACGGCACCGGCAGTCCGAGATCCCACAACCTGCCCAGCGCGGCGAACTCGGCCGCCGCCCACTGCTCGGCGATGAGGTTGCGGCCGAAGTCGGTGCGCCCTTCGATCGCCCGCATCTCCCGGGACCGGCGCATCCGCCTGCCCTCCAGATAACCGGCATCGCGGTGGAACAGCCGATGCTCCGCCGATCGATACCGTTTGCAGGCCAGCAGACAGGATGCGCCCGTCGCGAGCTCAACGCGCTCGATCAGGTGAACTTCGGCTTCCTTGCCGGTCTTGAGCACGCCGAGTTCGTGGTCCACCGCCTCGGTGACGGTGACCAGCCAGTCGGGGTGCGGCAGCGGACCTCGGTCGCCCTCGTCCCAGGTCGACCAGCGGTCGGCGCCGTCGGGCAGGGCGGTGGCGGCACTCTCGGCCTCGGCACGACGCTCGAGGGTCCGTCGCCGGGCGTCCTCGGTGAGCCTGCCCCGGCGATGGCTCAGGCCCTCGTCGGTGTCGCGATCGGTGCGGCGGCGACGGCCGGACCGTCGGCGTTCGAATGACTCGTAGTAGTCGGCGTACGCGTCGTCATCGTCGAGATCGGCCTCGGGATCGCCGTACTCGTCGTCATAGCGTTCTGGCCCGGCGAGGCGAGGATCATCGCGGCGGGCGTCGTCGGATTCATCGGCGAATGGTTCGGCGGCATGGTCGTCGTCGAGGTCGTCACCGTCGGAAAGAGAATGGGAGGAAAGCTGGGAACGCAGGGAATGCGTCGACATTGCGAGAACTCCAAGGAGCCGACTCGCTCACACCCGGACAGCACCGGGTTCGGTGGCGCCGTTCGGAACGGCGCCCACAGAACCGCTTTCAGCCGCAGGCGGGGCGAGAAACCGGATTAAGAAGAAAAACCACGTTGAAAACCGTTGAACCGGCCAAAGCGGCACCCCCTTCGAATCCGGCGATGACTCTCGCTCATCGCATGTCGTCGGCAGGAAGTGTCAATGATTCCCCGGACTCGGCGCAACCGAATTTCCCGTGCCACCCGTGGAGTGCGGTGCGATCAGGTCCAATCCGCGCGTGCCGTGCCGCTCGGCCGTGAGCCCGAGCTTCTCGGCGGCGGTGACGACCTCGTCGATGTCGGTGGGTTCGGACTCGATCCGAACGAGCGCCCTGGCCAATCTGCCCTTGAGGTGTTTGTTGGCGTGGCTGACCACCGAGCGCACGCCCGAGGCGTCCTCGGACAACACCCGCACCGTGACGGCGGCCGGGGCCTCGGCCAACGCCGCATAGGCCCCGGAGCGCAGATCCACGATCAATCCCGCCCATTCGGCGAGCACGGGTCCGGCGACGGGGCGCCACCTGCCGCGCAACGTACCCGCCCCGGGCAGGCGGCTTCCCGCGGAGAGCCGGTACCCGGGAATCCGGTCGCCGCCTCTGACCAGCCCGAACAATGCGGAGGACACCACCAGCCGCCGGTCCGCCCTGAGCCGATCGGCCGTCGAGAGGCTCGCGAGATCGAGCGCGTCGTAGACGACCCCGGTGTATCGGGCCAGCGCGGGCAGCGTCGGCGAGGTGAACAGCGTGGCGTTGCGGTCGACCTCCGATTCCTGCCTCGGTGACAGACCGAGCGCCGCCAGACTGGCCGGGCGGTCGGCCGCGAGCGTGACGAGCGACTCGGCCAAGGACCGGCGGACCTCGGTCAACTCGGGGAAGGAGAGCGCGTCGAGATCCAACGGCGGGCCGTCGCCGCCCGATGCCTTGGTCTCCGAAGGGGGCAGCAGCACGAGCACGCGTGCACCGTACCGAGGCGGCGGGCCGGAACCGGCGTCGAGGCGTTCCGGCATCGCCGCGAGACGCCGAACCGCATCCGACCGGCTGCGTGTCGACTCAGAACCGGTCCAGCACCGTCGGCCGGGGTCCGGCGAACACCGCGTCGATCATCGCGTCGTCCTGGGCATCGCCACCGGTGAGCAACCCGCAGCGGCGCAGAGTCGCCGCGCGGGAACCACCCGCGTAGAGCACGGCGAGACCGCCGATATCGATTCGAATCCGCGCCGACGACGCCGTGTCCAGGATCGCCGAGCCCTCGTGGAGGACCAGCGTGCGCAGGCCCGCGTTCCACGGGCAGACGCTGTCCTGGATCTCCATGGCGAGCCCACAACTCAGATGCGGCGGCCACCCTCGGGCGGCGACGGCGGCCCGCACGTCGACCAGTCGAAGCATCCAGGGCTCCTCCGACTCGACCCGCAGGTCCCCGGCGGGTAGCAACCTGCGCAGCGAATCGGGCTCCTCCAACCGCAGCGCCAGCACCGGGGTCCCGCCGGCCCAGCCGCCGAGGAACGCCCCCAAGGTCAGGTGGGCCCGTCGGGTGGTCGCGATCAGATCGTGCACGGTCAGCCGGGCGGTCGCGCCCCAGCCGGTGCCCCGGGTCCAGACCGCGTAGCCCTCCGGGTCTCCGTCGGGGCCTTCCACCACGGTGATCCCGTCGGCCGCGATCGTGCCCTCGGAGGCGGCCGCGTCGTCGGTGGCCGCAGCCGCCACGCCGATCGTGTCGACCGCTGCCGCACTCTCCACCCCGTCGGCCACGGCGACGAAGCCTGCGGGCAGCCGGGGGACCGCGCCAATCCCGGGACCCGCTCGTTCGACCAGCCCATTGCCCTGCGCAGCGATCCGCTGGTAGAGCCGAGCCAACGCGGGCAGGTCCTCGGTGGTGGCCTCCCGGATCCGGGTGTCCGGCGCGGGACGCAGGCCCGCCAACGCGGCGGCGGGCAGCGTGTACCAGGTGAGCGAGCCGGTGGTCTCCCATCCGAGTCGACGGTGCAGGGCGGGCAGGGTGGGAAACAGCGTGCTGATCGCCGCACCCCGGGAATGGGCCTCGGCGAGCAGCCTGGTCAGCAGTCGCCTGCCGAGTCCTCGACCCCGGTACTCGGGCCCGACGGCGAGGTCGGTCACGCCTGCGGCGTGCACGGCGCGTCCACCGAAGTAGTGACTCTGGCGCTGATCGGCGACCGAGGCCAACAGCTCCCCGCGCCTGCCGAACGCTCCCCAGCGTGCGAGGCCCGGCCGGTCCGTACCCGCAGCCAGGCCGCCTCGGCTTCGACCGAACGACAGTCGGTTCAGCTCGAACACCCTGGGCAGCTCGGACCTGGTCACAGGGCGGATCGTCACGTCGGCGGTGGAGAACTGCGTGGCCACGTCTCGCATTGTGGGTGTAGTCCGGCCGCCGGGCATTGCGACAACGGACAGCGGCGCGCGGGGCGGGGGGCGAACCGGTCAGCGGGATGCCGAAACCGTCTTACCCGATAGGAGTGTGCGGGTGGGCTCGCTAGGCTGCCCGCCATAAACCGGTCGTGTCGTCGTCATGACCGCCCACCGTGTCGCATTGCCGCACCATCCCGAGGAGCGAGTCACCGTGATAACCAGGATGTCGTCGTTGTTCCTGCGCACCCTGCGTGAGGATCCGGCGGACGCCGAGGTTCCGAGTCACAAGCTGTTGGTGCGGGCGGGCTATGTGCGTCGCGTAGCGCCGGGCGGTTATGCGTGGCTGCCGCTGGGCCTGCGGGTACTGCGCAACATCGAGCGCGTGGTGCGCGAGGAGATGGAGGCCATCGGCGCGCAGGAGATCCAGTTCCCCGCGCTGCTGCCTCGTGATCCCTATGAGCGCAGCGGCCGCTGGACGGAGTACGGCCCGCTTCTCTTCCGGATCAAGGACCGCAAGGGGGCCGACTTCCTGCTCGGGCCGACCCACGAGGAGCTCTTCGCTCTCACGGTCAAGGGCGAGTACAACTCGTACAAGGACTTCCCGGTCACGCTCTATCAGATCCAGACGAAGTACCGGGACGAGGAACGGCCGAGGGCGGGCATTCTGCGCACCCGCGAATTCCTCATGAAGGACTCCTACTCGTTCGATATCGACGACGAGGGTCTTTCGCACTCCTATCAGCAGCATCGCGAGGCCTACATCAAGATCTTCGAACGGCTGGGTCTGCGCTACGTGATCGTCTCGGCCGTCTCGGGCGCCATGGGCGGCTCGGCCTCCGAGGAGTTCCTCGCCGAGAGCGAGACCGGCGAGGACACCTTCGTCCGCTGCCTGGAATCCGGCTTCGCCGCCAACGTCGAGGCGATCACGACGACGCCGCCGCCCGAGCAGTCGATCGAGGACAAGCCCGCCGCGACGGTGCACCTCACCCCGGCCACGCCCACCATCGCCACCCTGGTCGACCACCTCAACGGCGCCGGGCTGGGCCGGACCTTCACTGCGGCGGACACGCTGAAGAACGTGTTGGTCAAGACCCGGGCCCCCGGCTCGACCGAGTGGGAGCTGCTGGCCATCGGCGTGCCCGGCGACCGCGAGGTGGATGCCAAGCGGCTGGAGGCGGCGCTCTACCCCAGCGAGGTGGCGTTGCTGGAGGAATCGGACTTCCTCGCGCACCCGTTCCTGGTCAAGGGCTACATCGGTCCGGGGGCGCTGCTGGCCAACGACGTCCGCTACCTGGTCGACCCGAGGGTGGTGCGCGGCACCGCGTGGGTGACCGGCGCGGACAAGGCCGACCACCACGTGGTGGACCTGGTGTGCGGCCGTGACTTCACTCCGGACGGCACCATCGAGGCCGCCGAGGTCCGGGTGGGCGACCCCTCGCCGGACGGTGCAGGGGCGCTCGTCGCCGCGCGGGGCATCGAGATCGGCCACATCTTCCAGCTGGGTCGCAAGTTCGCCGATGTGTTCGGCATCGACGCGCTGGGCCGGGACGGCAAGCCGGTCCGGATCACCATGGGTTCCTACGGGGTCGGTGTGTCGCGGCTGGTGGCCTCGATCGCCGAGCAGTCCCACGACGACCGGGGATTGATCTGGCCCCGCGCCATGGCACCGGCCGACGTGCACGTGGTGGTCGCGGGTAAGGACGAGACCCTGCTGGCTGCGGGCGAACGACTCGCCTCGGAGCTGTCCGCCCAGGGCGTCGAGGTGATCCTCGACGACCGGAAGGCCTCGCCCGGTGTGAAGTTCGCCGACGCCGAGTTGATCGGAATCCCGACGATCCTGGTGGTCGGACGGGGCCTGGCCAACGGGGTCGTCGAGATCAAGGACCGGCGCAGCGGCGAGCGGGTGGAGGTCGCCGTCGACGAGGTGATCGCCAAGCTGGTCGAGACCGTCCGGAGCTGACCGGCTCGACGTGGGCCTGTGCGAGCGATCGAGGATCGCCCGCGCAGGCCCGCTCAGGTCACGTCATCCGTTCGCCGGGCGCAGCGACTCGGTGATCATCCGCAGGTCGTCGGGGCCGACCGCGTTGTCGACCTCCTGGTCGCCCACGGCCACCAGGGCCAGCGCACCGTTGCCGTCTGTGGTGGGGATCGTGACGACGTGCACCGAACCCGAGGGCGAACCGCACGCCGCCGGGTCGGCGACGGTCGCGGTGGCCTGCGCGTACTGGGCGGGGGTGTCGGCCGCGAGCGTGATCGACTCCGGCTCGCTCACCTCGACCTCCGGCGGGGTGCCCTCCACGTTGTAGGCGCCGTCGGCCACCCGCCGGGCGACCTCGGTTGCCGCAGTGGGCAGGTCGGGCTCCATGAAGATGGTGACCCCGGCGCCCGCCCGCAGGTACCCGGGTGCACAACTGCCGTTCTCGAAAGTGGCGGTCGACTCGAGGGTGATCCCCTCCTGGGCGGGGTCACCGTAGGTGATGGTGTTCTCCTCGATGACCCAGGACTCGGGCACGTCGTACACCCCGCCTCGGTCGGTGCCCACGACCTTCCCGCCGGGCACCGTCGGCGGCGGCAGATCGTCGGTGCCCTCGTCCGATTCCGGCTCGTCGCTGGGGGGCGGGCTCTCCTCGGTCGTCTCGGTCGTCTCGGTGGGTTCCGAGGCGGAGTCCGACCGGCTGTTGTTCACGGCCAGCACGATCGTGGCGCCGATGGTGACGACCAGTACGGTCACCAGCCCGCCGATCAGCAGCGCCCGTCCCTTGCCGGGTTCCCTCGGCGGTTCGCCGCCGCCCGCCCCGTAGACGCCGAGGCCACCGTAGGGCCCGCTGTACCCGCCCGGACCGGGGTTGCCGCCCTGCGCGGGGAAGGAACCGGAGGCGGGATGGCCGGGGCCGTGCGAGCCCGAGTCGTCCGGCCCCTGTCCACCGTGAGACCACGAAGTCATGTGCTTACGGTAACCGGCTGGGACGGGCGCTCTCACGCGTCCGGTAGGCCTGATTCCGCCAACGGTTCATCGGTATTCGCGCGCCGCCGCGCGCCTGCGCCCATCCGCGATGTGGCCGATGGATGGCGGCCGCACTCCGCACAGTGGTGTCTGACGGTGACGGCTGCCACGTCCCGTGCCGAATCACGGGCGAACCGGGAAGTTCCACGGCCGGTTCCGCGTTGGCACGGCGTGTGACCCTCTCTCGATCCGTTCCGCTGTCCGTGCTGGACCTCGCGCCCGTCGTCTCCGGCTCCACCGCGACCGAGGCCCTGCGGCATACCCTCGACCTGGCCCGGCTCGCCGAACGTCTCGGCTACCACCGGTACTGGGTCGCCGAGCACCACAACATGCCGGGCATCGCCAGTTCCGCGCCCGCAGTGTTGATCGGTCAGGTCGCCGCGCACACCACGACGATGCGGGTCGGCTCCGGTGGGGTGATGCTGCCCAACCATCCGCCGCTGGTGGTGGCCGAGCAGTTCGGCATGCTGACCGCGATGCACCCCGGTCGAATCGACCTGGGCATCGGGCGCGCACCGGGCACCGACCAGCGCACCGCCGCCGCCTTGCGTCGTACCAGCAATCCGCTGTCCGTGGAGGACTTCCCCCGGCAGCTCGCGGAGCTGATCTCCTACTTCGACCCGGCGAGTGGCGACCCGGCCTGGGATGTCACCGCCGTGCCCGCCCCGGGTAACAAGCCCCCGGTGTGGCTGCTGGGCTCCAGCGACTTCAGCGCCACCGCGGCGGGGATGATGGGGCTCCCGTTCTCCTTCGCCCACCACTTCAGTGCCCAGAACACGATGCCCGCCCTGGCGGCGTACCGGCGGAACTTCCGGCCATCGGCGGACCTGGACAAGCCCTACGCGATGGTGGCGGTCGGCGTGGTGGTGGCCGAGACCGAGGAACACGCGCGTTGGCTGGCGGGCTCCCAGGGCCTGTCGATGGTCCGGCTGCGGTCCGGCCGCCCCGGACTGCTGCCCAGCCCGCAGGAGGCCGCGGACTACCCCTACACCGACGCCGAACTCGCGGTGGTCGAGTCCTGGGGCGCCTCCCACATCGTCGGGACCCCGTCGAGCGTGCGGGAGCAGCTCAACGAGCTGCTGGAGCGGACCGAGGCCGACGAACTGATGGTCACCTCGATGATCCATGGACACCAGGACCGGTTGCGCTCCTACGAGTTGCTGGCCGAGGTCGGAGGCCTCAACCCGGCAGGAAGCTGAGTCGAACGCGCCGTACCGGGTTGTCGACGTTGGTGTCGACCAGGCAGACCGACTGCCAGGTGCCCAGCGCCATCCGACCGTCGAGCACCGGCACACTCGCATGGGGCGGAACCAACGCGGGCAGGACATGATCCCGCCCGTGTCCCGGAGAGCCGTGCCGGTGCCGCCAGCGGTCGTCCTTGGGCAGCAGATCCCGCAGCGCGGCCAACAGATCGTCGTCACTGCCCGCGCCCGTCTCGAGCACGGCCAGCCCGGCGGTCGCGTGCGGCACCCACAGGTGCAGCAGGCCGTCGGCACCACCTCTGCCGTTGCCGTTCACACTCGCTAGAAACCGCTCACACTCGGCGGTCAGGTCGTAGACGACCTCCACGCCGCCCGTGCGGACCTCGATCTCCTCACTCAGCACGGTGCCGAGCGTAGCCGCGTGCCCAACGGCGAGCAGTACCGCCGATGGGCGGCGCAGCACCGGCCACGAGGCCCGTTCGGACCCTGGTCGACGAGAACCCGAGCGGC
Organism: Actinoalloteichus hymeniacidonis; assembly: GCF_014203365.1. Lineage (NCBI taxonomy): Bacteria > Bacillati > Actinomycetota > Actinomycetes > Pseudonocardiales > Pseudonocardiaceae > Actinoalloteichus > Actinoalloteichus hymeniacidonis. Next base: position 4,363,132 of record NZ_JACHIS010000001.1, on the reverse strand, counting down.
TAGCCTCGGATCTCGTGCATGAGGCCTTCGGCGAGCAGTTCCAGATCCAGCCCGGCTACCTGAACACCGCGTCCACCGGAGTCCCACCGCTGCGGGTGGGCAGGCGGGTCGCCTCGGCCGTCGAGGACTGGTACACCGCCGCCCATCCCAATGCCTCCTTCGACGCGGAGGTGGATGCGGCCCGCGCCGCATTCGCCACGCTGGTCGGCGCGGATCCGGACCGGGTGGCCATCGGCTCGGCGGTGTCGAGTCTGATCGGGATGGTCGCCGCCGGGGTGCCCGACGGGACCAGGGTGCTGACGGCCGCCGAGGAGTTCGGCAGTGTGGTGCGACCGTTCGCGGTCCACGCCGACCGGGGAGTCACCATCACCGAGGTCGACCTCGAGGCGCTTCCCGAGCGGGTCGCCGACCACGACCTGGTGACGGTGTCCGTCACGCAGTCCCGCGATGGACGCACCGTGGATCTGGCGGCCCTACGCGCGGCCGCGGAGCGGACCGGTGCTCGAGTCCTGCTGGACGTCAGCCAGGCCGCCGGTTGGCAGCCGCTGTCGTTGGGTTGGGCCGACTGGTTGGTCGGGGTCTCGCACAAGTGGCTGCTCAGCACCAACGGGGCCTGCTGGCTGGCCTGCTCGGAACGAGGGCTGGCCGAGGCCCGGCCGTCGGCTGCGAGCTGGTACGCCGCCGACGACCGCTGGAACAATCTCTACGGGGCGTCCGCCGCACTCCATCCCGGAGCCAGGGGCCTGGACACCTCCCCGATCTGGCATGCGCATCTCGGCGCGGCCGAGGCGCTGCCCTGGTTGGTGAGTCTGGACCTCGCCTCGGTGCGCGCACACTGCGTCGGCCTGGCCGACCTGCTGTTGGAACGACTCGACCTGGCCCCGAGGGACTCCGCGATCGTCGCGCTGGATCTGCCCGACGGTGCGGGCAGCTTGGCCGAACAGGGCATCGCGGCCTCGGTTCGATCGGGCAGGGTCCGGTTGTCCTTCCACCTCTACAACACCGAGGAGGACGTCGACCGTGTGGTGCGTGCGCTTCGAAGCTGATTCGAGAGGTGTCGTCGCCTGAGGAGCCGAAACACATTACGGTGTGTCCCCATGGCGAACCCGGATCACGATTCCGACCCGGCGACACGACAGGCGGGGCCGAGGAACATCGAGACGACTACTCCGATGCCCGCTGTATCCGGTTCGTCATGGTCTACGCCGGAGAGCGTCGAGCAGTCCGCTGAGCAGGCCACGACCGAGCACTCGAAGCCGGATTCAGTCCGATCCGGGTCCCGACACGCCGCCCACGCGCGGCCCGATGCCGATGGTGCCGAGGAGCAACCGACCTCGACGACCGAGTCGTCCCAGGATCGACTGCCGTCGGCGCATTCGGGGTCGCAGGCGTCGTTAGCCTCGGCACATTCCACCGAGGCGCGGGGCGGCGCCCATTCCTCCGGCGGGCACCGAGGGTTCGTGCCGCCCGGGCAGGCCGATGTCCATGATCCGCAGCAGAACGTTGCGCCGAGATTCGGTCCGCCGACGCCGCCGCCGGGTTTCCACAACCCCGCCGATCAGGCCACCGTCGCGCAGCCGCTGCCGCCGCCGACCCCCGCACAGGGATTCGCGATGGGCGCCGCCACCTCGGTACCGCCCAGTCCCGCGTATCAGCCGCAGACAGCGCAGCCGCCCGCATCGGGGCCCGTTCAGCACGACCAGACCGCGCACTACGGCCAGAGCCCCCAGGCAGCCCAGAGTCCCCAGACCGCCCAGTACGGTCAGAACGCCGCGCACCCGCCCGCTGCGGGCCCCGTCCAGTACGGGCAGCAGCCCGCTGCGCAACCGCCGCCCCCGACGCCCGGGCATGGCATGCCCGCCCAGCCCTGGCAGGCGACCCCGGCACCCGGTTTCGCCGCCCAGCCCGCCGCCGCTGCGCAAGGCCATCCAGGCGCTCAGGTCGGCCACAACGCCCCACCGACCCCCGCCCAGGGTTTCGGTGCTCCCATGGGGCATTCGGCGCCCAGCGCGGCGCCACAGGGCCAGCACGGTCCGGCTGCGGCTCGGCAGGGTCCGCCCGGCGGTCCGACCTCGGCGGGCGCGGCGGCACGGCCGCCGGGCGGCACTCGCAGACCTCGGCCCGCTGCCGCACCGCCGCCGAAGAGCAAGACCGCCGACTACCTGCTCAAGGGGCTCGGCCTCGTGCTGGTCGCGGTGATCTCCGGCACGGTGTATCTGCTCCTCCAGCCCAAGCCCCACTCTGACCCCTCGGATCGAGCCGACCGCCCGGGTACGACGGAACCGTCGACCGGCAACGATGTCGAGGAGCTGCCCTACGAGTTCGCGACCGTGCCGCAGGGCGAGCGCAGCTACTCCGGGGTGGGCTGCGTCGATCACTCCTACGGCCAGGTGAAGCAGTTCTTCCAAGACCACACCTGCACCGAGCTGACCCAGCTGCTCTACACCACGACGCACGAGGGCGAAGGCGTCGCGGTGTCCTTGGTCGCGGTCCGGTTCGACCAGGAGGAGACCGCCAGCGCGCTGAACACCCTCACCACGCAGGACGGGACCGGAAACGTCAACGACCTGCTGACCGAGGGCGTGCGGATCGAGGGCGGGCCCTCCGACCTGTACCCGGGCGCCGGTTATGCCTCCGAGCAGCGGGGCGACACCCTGCTGATCTCCGAGTCGACCTTCTACGACAACCGCGAGGATCCGACCAGTAAGGCCGTCCTGCAGGGAATCAGCGCCGAGGCGATCAAGCAGTACGACGACAACGGCGACTGATCAGGTCCGGCCCGGACCGGGACGCCGGGTGAGTCGTCGACTCACGCGGGCCCCGGCCCGGATGATCACGATGGCGAGCCGGGGAAGGGAACGGTCGACGGCGTCTGACCGGCGACCCGCCGCCAACGGGTCGCGCGCAGGGCCGCGTCGGTGAGCATCTCCAAGGTGATGCCGCGCAGCTCCGGCTCCTGGGCCCGCTCCAACACCGCGCGCCAGCCCGCCGCGCAGTCGGACTCGGTCAACACCAGCATCGCCACGGCCGAGGCGTGGTCGGTGACCGGCTCCGGCGGCTGATACGCGGCCTCGGTGGGGGCCGGATCGGTGCCCTGCGCCCGCAGCGCGGTCTCCACGAGGTCGCGGCGATCGGTGTGGATCCGGGTGCCCTCGGCCAGCGCCTCGGCGACCGAGGCGTCGGTGAAGGCAGCGGCCAGGCCATAGGCCCACACGGCGGCGTGCTCGGCGCCCAACGCCTGCTGTACCGACTCGACGGCGTCGCCCAGATCGAGGGTCGCCTCGTTGGAACCGGAGGTCTCCTCGGTGGTCGGGTCGTCGCCTGCGGTGGCGCGGGGTACACGATCGATCATCGGAGCACCTCTCCCAGGGTCGTGCAGCTCGCGCTGATGGATCCGACCAGTCCGGCCCGGTGACCGGACAGGCTCGATGTCGATTCGGCCGCCTGCGCGGCGGCCTGTCCGACGGCCTCCTGAAGCGTGACGAGTGCGGACTCGGCATCGGCGGGCGGCTCCGCCGGTTCGGGCTGTGGTGCGGCGGAGGATTCGGTGGGCGGCACGGTCACCGCCCGGTCGATCTCTTGGCGCAGTGCGTCGGCGTGGGCGGCCCGATCGGCGGCGACCGGGCCGACCCGGTCGGCCAGCTCCGGGAAGGCCGCGACGACCGCCTCGGCCAGCGCGGCGTCGGCCTCGGCTGACTCCAACAACGGTTCGAGGACATCCGGCTCGGGTGGCGGCGGCTCGGTGCACGCGGCCAGCAACGGCAATGCCACCGCGCCGAGCAGCCCGGCGAACAGGAGCCTGCGCCGTCCGATCGGCCGGGCGGCGGGCTTGGGTGGCGGAGACGGAGTGGTCGGGAGAGTCACGATCGTTCATCCTGCCAGCGCGGTGCGCGGGGCCGTTCGCCGTGCCTGCGGGCATCTCCGGGCCGGGCCACTTCACCCACGCGATACCCTGGTCCACTACGACCGTCCAGACTCGTGCTGGCCGGGCGGCCCGCCATGCGCGGTGGCGGCATGGTCGCCGCGGCCGCAGCGGAGGAACCCGAGCAGCAGCGAACCCGAGGGAGTCGAGTACGTGCCGAGTGGTCAGGACCGGGGTGCGCAGTCCAAGAAGAGGGCCGTGCCCGCAGGACGGGGCGCCGCGACATCGGCGGAGTTGGAACCCCTGATCGCCCAGGCCCTCGTCGCGCTCGGTTTCGAGCTCGACTCACTGGACATCGGGCGTGCGGGCAATCGACGTGTCGTCAAGGTCGTGGTGGATTCGGAGACCGGAATCGGTCTGGACGACATCGCCTCGGCCAGCAGAGCGGTGTCCTCGGTGCTGGACGGCCAGGACGACGAGACCGATTCGTTGTTCGGCGGCCCCTACACACTCGAGGTCACCTCGCCGGGCGTCGACCGGCCGCTGACCAAGCCGAGGCACTGGCGACGGGCTCGTCGCAGGCTGGTCACGGTGCGGCTCGCCGACGGCGGTGACCTGACGGGACGCGTCGGTGCCTGTGACGAGGACGGGGTCACACTCCTGGTCGACCGGACGCTGCGCCGCCTGGCATTCGCCGAGGTGGAGCGCGCGACGGTGGAGGTGGAGTTCCGGCCACCCGCCGAGGAGGACCTCCTGCTGCTGGGCGACGAGGCAGAACACGACCGGCAGGCTGCCGGCGTGGATCAGGACGCGCACGCCGAGGGCGTGCGGTCGAATACGGAGGAGAAGTCGCAGTGAACGTCGACATCGCCGCACTTCGGGCGATCGAGCGGGACAAGGACATCCCCTTCGACACGGTTCTCGAGGCAATCGAGAGCGCGCTCCTCACCGCATACCGGCACACCGAGGGGCACCACCCGCACGCCAGGATCGACATCGATCGCAAATCCGGCATGGTGCGGGTGCTGGCCTACGACCTCGACGCCGAGGGCGCGGTCACCGAGGAGTGGGACGACACCCCGGAGGGCTTCGGGCGGATCGCGGCGACCACCGCGCGACAGGTCATCCTGCAGCGGTTGCGCGATGCGGAGCACGAGCGCACCTACGGCGAGTTCGCCGCCAAGGAGGGCGAGATCCTGGCCGGGGTCGTGCAACGCGACGCCAGGGCCAACGCCAGGGGTATGGTGGTGGTCCAGGTCGGTGAGATCGAGGGAGTGATCCCGCCTGCGGAGCAGGTCCCCACCGAGACCTACACCCACGGAAGTCGCATCAAGTGCTACGTGGTCGGAGTGTCGCGGGGCGCCAGGGGCACCCAGGTCACCCTCTCGCGGACCCACCCGAACCTGGTGCGCAAGCTGTTCGCGCTGGAGGTCCCCGAGATCGCCGACGGGGTCGTGGAGATCCCGGCCGTCGCGCGTGAGTCGGGACACCGATCCAAGATCGCCGTTCACTCGACGGTGTCCGGGGTCAACGCCAAGGGCGCGTGCATCGGTCCGATGGGCGCACGGGTGCGTAACGTGATGAGCGAGTTGGGCGGTGAGAAGATCGATATCGTCGACTTCTCGGATGACCCGGCCTCGTTCGTCGGCAACGCGCTCTCACCCGCCAAGGTGGTATCCGTCCAGGTCGTGGACGAGCGCGCCAAGACCGCACGGGTGATCGTTCCCGATTTCCAGCTCTCGTTGGCGATCGGAAAAGAAGGACAGAACGCCAGGTTGGCGGCCAGACTCACCGGCTGGCGGATCGACATCCGCAGCGATGCGGAACCCGCCACACCGGTCCAGGACCTGCCGATCTCGACATCGGATTCCGCAGGCTCCCCAACGGCCGGTTCGGCTGAGTGAGAGGCACGGGTTAAACTTTCATTGGATCACCACATGTCAGCGATTCCAGAGCGCGCTCGTCCGGTACGGACCTGTGTCGGCTGTCGTCGCCGTGCGGTGGTATCCGAGCTGTTGAGGGTGGTGGCCGCGACCGGTGTCGTGGTCCCGGACCCCAAGCGAAGACTCTCGGGCAGGGGTGCCTGGCTGCATCCCGACCCGAAGTGCCTTCGGCTCGCCGAGCGACGTCGGGCTCTTCCCCGTTCGCTGCGCGTTCCGGGGCCGCTCGACTTGTCGGCGGTGCGGACGTATCTCGGTGTCGTCGAAGGTGTTGAAGACTGACGTGGAGCCCTTCCACGTCTGCCGCAAGAGGAAGCAGGTCGACCCGTCATGAAGCAGCCGTGAAGCTGAAGCCATGAACGTGTTTCGACGGTAGGACGAGGTCGTGCGGGAACTGCCGCTCGGCCTCACCAGATGAGGAGAGCAGTGGCAGGCAAGGCCCGCGTGCACGAGCTCGCAAAAGAGCTCGGCGTCACGAGCAAAGAAGTACTGACCAAGCTCCAGGACCTCGGCGAGTACGTGAAGTCGGCGTCCTCCACGGTGGAGGCGCCGGTCGCCCGCAGACTGCGGGACGCATTCCCGAAGGGTGACGGAGGACGGTCTCGTCGGAGCGGACCCCGCCCCGAGACCTCGGCGAAGCCGGGTCCGCCCGCGCCGAAGTCCCAGTCCGACGAGTCGGGCACGGAGCGCCCTGCGGTGCGCCCCGGTCCCGGGATGTTCAAGCCCGGTCCGGCCAAGCCTGGACCGGCCAAGCCTGCGCCGCAGGCGGAGCAGCAGGCCGCCCCGGCGGCTCCCGCGACTCCGACCCCCGGCCCGGCTCCGACCCCGACACCTCCGCCTGCGAAGAAGCCCGCAGCAGCGGCCGAGTCGGCCAAGCCCAGTGGACCCGCCCCGACGTCGGGCGGACCGCAGGCAGGCGGACGTGCGCCGATGCCCGGCCCGCGCAAGCCTGCGCCGAAGCCGGAGCAGACCCCGTCGCCGCAGCAGCGCGGCCCGGAGCGTCCGGGCGGCAACCGTCCGGGTGGAAACAGGCCCGCCCCTGGTGGGTCGGTGGTTCCCCCGAGGCCGCAGTCGCCGAAGCCAGGCCCGCGTGCACCTCGGCCGGGTAACAACCCGTTCGGCGTCGGCGGTGCCTCGCCGCGACCGGCGGGCCCCCGTTCCGGCGGCCAGGGCGGCAGTGGCGGCCCCGGCGGCAGCGGTGGTCCCGGTGGCGGTGCGCCGCGTCCCGGCGGTAACCGGCCCGAGCGCGGTGCACCGCGTTCCGACCGAGGTGGCTCCTCCGGTGGCGCCCGTCCCTCGGGTCCCGCAGGCGGTGGCGGCGGCAACCGGCCCAACCCGGGCATGATGCCGCCTCGGCCCAACCCCGGCATGATGCCGTCCGGTAGGCCCTCCGGTGGTCCCGGCGGCGGTGGCGGTCGTCCCGGCGGCGGTCGCCCCGGTGGCGGCGGCGGCCGGCCGGGTGGTCCCGGTGGCGGCGGTGGTCGTCCCGGTGGCGGCGGCGGTGGCGGTTACCGAGGCGGCGGCGGTGGCGGCGGCTACCGAGGCGGCCCCGGCGGTGGCGGCGGCGCTCCCGGTGCAGGTGCTCCGCCCGCAGGCGGCTTCCGTGGCCGTCCCGGCGGTGGCGGTAACCGAGGTCGGGGTGGCGCGGCGGGTGCCTTCGGGCGTCCCGGCGGTCCGGCTCGACGCGGCCGCAAGTCGAAGCGGCAGAAGCGTCAAGAGTTCGACAACATGCAGGCGCCCTCGGTCGGCGGCGTCCGGCTGCCCCGGGGTAACGGCGAGACGGTCCGGCTGCCCCGAGGTGCCTCGCTCACCGACTTCGCCGAGAAGATCAACGCCAACCCGGCCGCGATGGTCCAGGCGATGTTCCACCTCGGTGAGATGGTGACGGCGACTCAGTCGGTCTCCGACGAGGTCCTGGGCCTGCTCGGCCAGGAGATGAACTACACGATCCAGGTCGTGAGCCCGGAGGAGGAGGACCGAGAGCTCCTCGACACCTTCGACATCACCTACGGCGAGGACGCGGGCAACGAGGACGACCTCGAGTTCCGTCCGCCGGTGGTGACCGTCATGGGTCACGTCGACCACGGTAAGACCCGACTGCTGGACACGATCCGCAAGACCAACGTCCAGGAGGGCGAGGCAGGCGGCATCACCCAGCACATCGGTGCCTACCAGGTGAAGCTCGACATGGGCGAGCAGGAACGTCTGATCACCTTCATCGACACCCCCGGTCACGAGGCGTTCACCGCCATGCGTGCCCGTGGTGCGAACTCGACGGACATCGCGGTGATCGTGGTCGCCGCCGACGACGGCGTCATGCCGCAGACGGTGGAGGCCATCAACCACGCCCAGGCGGCGAACGTGCCGGTGGTCGTGGCGGTCAACAAGATCGACAAGCAGGGCGCCAACCCGCAGCGGATCCGTCAGCAGCTCACCGACTACGGGCTGGTCGCCGAGGAGTACGGCGGCGAGACGATGTTCGTCGACATCTCGGCGCGACAGGGCACCAACATCGAGAGCCTTCTCGAGGCCATCGTGCTGACGGCGGACGCGACGTTGGACCTGCGGGCCAACCCGAACATGGAGGCCCAGGGTGTCGCGATCGAGGCGCACCTCGACCGCGGCCGTGGCCCGGTGGCGACCGTGCTGGTCCAGCGCGGAACGCTGCGGGTGGGCGACTCGATCGTCGCGGGCGACGCCTACGGGCGGGTCCGTCGGATGGTCGACGAGTTCAACGAGGACATCATCGAGGCGACTCCGTCGCGTCCGGTGCAGGTCATCGGCTTCACCTCGGTTCCGGGTGCGGGTGACACCTTCCTCGTCGTCGACGAGGACCGGGTCGCCAGGCAGATCGCGGACCGCAGGCAGGCCCGGATGCGCAACGCGCAGTTCGCGTCGCGGCGCAAGCGGGTCAGCCTGGAGGACCTGGACAAGGCCCTCAAGGAGACCAGTCAGCTCAACCTGATCATCAAGGGCGACAACTCGGGTACCGTCGAGGCACTCGAGGCCGCGCTCCTGAAGATCGATGTGGGCGACGAGGTGGAGCTCCGGGTCATCGACCGGGGCGTCGGTGGCATCACCAAGGCCAACGTCGACCTCGCGATCGCCTCCGACGCCATCATCCTGGGCTTCAACGTCCGGGCCGAGGGCAAGGTGGTCGACCAGGCCACCCACGAGGGCATCGACATCCGGTACTACTCGGTCATCTACCGGGCGATCGAGGAGATCGAGCAGGCTCTCAAGGGCATGCTCAAGCCGGAGTTCGAAGAGGTCGAGCTGGGTCGCGCCGAGGTCCGCGAGGTCTTCAAGTCCTCGAAGATCGGTACGATCGCCGGTTGCATGGTGCTCGGTGGCGAGGTTCGCAGGCGGAGCAAGGCCAGGCTGCTTCGGGACAACGTGGTCGTGTCCGAGGGGCTCAGTGTCTCGACGCTGCGGCGCTTCAAGGACGACGTCACCGAGGTCCGCGAGGGCTTCGAGTGTGGTCTGACGCTCGGTTCGTACTCCGACCTCCGGGTCGGCGACGTGATCGAGACCTACGAGATGCGCGAGAAGAAGCGCTCCTGAGACGAGATCTCGGTGGGCAGGTCCTGAGCTGGGCCTGCCCACCGAGTTCGTCCCCACCCGTTTCCTTCGAGCGGGTGGACCACTTTCGAAGACCAGCTCGTCATGGTGATGCCGGTGTACGTCGGTGCCCTGGAACTCGACCTGTTATTGGGCGATGTTCACTCGTTGAAGCAGAAGCGGTCGGTGGTCCGGCCGATCATCGCGGAGCTGCGCAAGCGCTTCGAGGTGTCGGTTGCCGAGAGCGGCCATCTCGATCTGCATCGTCGCTCGTTGATCGGGGTTGCGGTGGTCGCAGCCGATGCGCAGCATGTCCGCACGGTGCTGGATGCCTGTGAACGGACGGTGGCGGGTCGCCCCGAGATCGAATTGCTCGCGGCTCGTCAGCGATTGCTGGGGCCGGAGGACGAATAGCGAACCACCCGCCGACCGGTCCTCGTGGCCGGTCGGCGGTTTGTCTGGATTCTAGTGATCAAGGAGGAGCGCCGTGGCCGATGTGGCCCGCGCCCGCAGGCTCGCCAAGCGGATCGCCCAGATCGTGGCCTCCGCGTTGGAACGTGAGGTCAAGGACCCGAGGTTGGCGAGGGTGACGATCACCGACGCCAAGGTCACGCCCGACCTGCGAGACGCCACGCTGTATTACACGGTGATCGGTGAGAGCGTCGATGCACCGCCGGATGTGGCCTCGGCCGCCGCGGCGTTGGAGAGCGCCAAGGGCGTGTTGCGGAGTCTGGTCGGACAGCAGACCGGTATCCGCTTCACTCCGACGTTGACCTTCGCGGCCGACACCGTTCCCGAAGCCGCCAAGAGCATGGACGAGCTGCTGGCCAGGGCACGCGAGGCCGATGCCGAGGTGGCCCGGCTGGCCTCCGGCGCGACGTTCGCGGGCGAAGCCGACCCGTACAAGTCCACGGACATGGACGACGACGAGGAGGACCTGCTCGACGACGACCGCGAGGAGGGTGCCGACTCGGCGGACGGCGGGGACGCCGCAGCCCGAGACGCGGCGACCAAGCCTCGTGATGGGGCGGATTCCGAGCGTTGATGCACCACCGATGACGGGCCCACAGGTGGGCCCGTCATCGTCTGGCGTGTTCGGCCGCCGCAGCACCCCGGCGCGGATTCGCTTTCGGGGCCGGGTCGCTATCACCGCTGGTGGGGGAGTCGTCGCCACTGCGGGACCCGAGTAGTCGAACTAGCATCGGGCAGCATGACGTTCCCCGTTCTCGAAGGAAAGACCGCGATCGTCACCGGTGCCGCGAAGGGGATGGGCGCCGCGACGGCCCTGCTCTTCGCCGAGGCGAAGGCGAAGGTGGTCGTCGCCGATATCGATGAGAAGCTGGGCAGGCAGACGGTCGCCGAGATCGAGGCGGCGGGCGGTACCGCGATCTTCCACCGGGTGGACATCTCCTCCTCGGAGGACGTCGCCGGGTTGGTCGCGGCGACCGTGGAACGGTTCGGCAGGCTCGACGTCGCCATCAACAATGCGGCGTTGACCCCGGACGACCGGCCGATCGCGGATCTGGACGAGGACTACTGGGACCGGTTGATCGCAATCGACCTCAAGGGCACCGCGTTGTGCATGAAGCACGAGATCCGGCAGCTGCTCGCGCAGGGCGACGGCGGTTCGATCGTCAACATCTCCTCGGTCAGTGGGTTCCGTCCGCAGCCGAACAACGCCGCCTATGTCGCGGCCAAACACGGCGTCGTCGGCCTGACCAAGACCGCCGCGATGGAGAACGGCGGCAAGGGAATCCGGATCAACTCCGTGGCGCCGGGCGCCATCGACACGCCGATGTTGCGCGGCGCGTTGGAGCAGTTCGGTTTCGACGAGCACGAATACGCCGCGCAGCTCAGCCTGTTGGAGCGGTTCGGAGAGGCCAGGGAGGTGGCCCAGGCCAGTCTGTGGTTGGCATCGGATCTCTCGTCCTATGTCACCGGGACGACCCTGCACGTGGACGCCGGGTATACCAGCCGCTGAGTCACGGCTCGCGTATCGGTCTCAGTCGATGCCGAACGGCGCGGGATAGCGGACGGTCCCCGCAGGCGGGCTGTCGTTCTCGACCAGCGGCAGCGCCAGGAACGCCTCGTCCGGCCAGTCCTGCGGTGGCCGGATGCCGAACCGGGAGGCGGGGACGAAGCCGAATCTCGGGTAGTACTCCGGGTGCCCGAGAACGATCACCGTGCCCTCGCCCTGTGCTCGGGCGGCCGCCAGGGCGGCACGGATCATCGAGGCGCCCACGCCGCGGCCTTGCTGTTCGGGCAGCACCGCCACCGGGGCGAGTGCGAGCGCGGGCTCGCCGTCGATGTGGCACCGGGTCAACAGGACGTGACCGATGATGCGGTCCCCGTCGTCGACGGCCACGAGGGACAGGCCGGGCCGCCACGCCGGATCGGCCCGCAGCGCGTCGACCAGGTCGGCCTCCTCCTCGGTCTCGAAGGCCGCCACGTTCACCCGACGGATCTCGGGGCCGTCGCCATGCCGTTCGGCGCGCGTCGACCACGAGGCGGATCCGCTCGGGCCGGTGGCATCCGTCGATTCTGGGGACCGGGGTGACGGGGTTTCGGACAAGGAAGGACCCTTCTCGCGGGGAGGTTCATGCCGAGCGCGTGCCCCGACCATAGAGCCGTGGCGGGATGCGGCCACGGCGGACTCTCGGGCCTGCCTCGTCGAACGGGCTCAGGGCGATCATCGAGGTGACGGTGCGGGTCACCCGGATCCGAATCCGGGATGATCACGGGCGTCCGGTGACGGAGTCCGCAGCACGATCAGGCGTATGAGAGTCGATCCACGGAAGAAACGAACAGGAATCGTGGGAGCCGTCTCGGTCGCCCTGTTGTCGGCGACGACCGGCTTGGCCGGGGCGACCGCGAACGGGGATCCCGGGGAGCACGGGCCGATCGCCTCCCACGAGTGTGCTCAGGCGACCGAGCCCTGTGACGGTGATCTCCTGGTGCCGTTGAACTGGGCCGATCCGCACGGTGAACAGATCGAGGTCGGCTTCCACTGGATACCGCGCGCCGACCAGGAGGTTCCCGCAGACGGGACGGTCTTCTTCCACGGTGGTGGCAGCGGCCAGGCCATCGCGGCCGCCGAAAGCTACGCTGCGGTGCTCGGGCCCGTGCTGGAACACAAGAATCTGCTGTTGATGGACGCACGCGGCTGGGGTGAGTCCTCGCCCTTGTTCTGCGAGGACATCGACATGACCCGACCGGAGACGGTCGCCCCCTGCGCCGAGGTGCTGGGCGAGCGGCAGCAGTGGTTCACCTCGGACCAGACCGTCCAGGATCTCGACGCGGTGCGCGCGGCGCTCGGCGTGGACCGGATGCTGTTGTTCGGCAACTCCTACGGCACGGTCTTCGCCCAGGGCTACGCGGCACGATTCGCCGGACACGTCGAGGCGGTGCTGCTGGACAGCCCGATGGTCATCCAGGACGACGGTTATGTGCACAGCCACTTCCACCACGACTTCTATGTCGCGGCGAGGGAGGTCCTCGGTGAGCTGTGCGCCGAATCGGCAGCCTGTCGTGTCATGGGGCGAGAGCCCGTCGAGCTGCTCGACACGGTGGTGACGAGCCTGCGCACCGAACCGGACCCGATCGTGACGCCTGCGGCATTGTTCAATCTGGTCACCACCTGGTTGTTCGATGCGGCGGTGGGCACCGAGATCACCGCCGCGCTGTCGTCCTTGGATGCGGGCGATCCGGCTCCGCTGCGGCGCATCGTCGCTGCGGGAGCCGCCATGCAGACCCCGCCCGATCCGGAACAGGCGGCGGTGCTGACCATGCTCTGCGGCACGGGGGCCACCCCGTGGGATCGACTGGCCGACGCCGAGGTCCGTGCTGAGCAACTCGACGAGTTCTATCGGAAGACCGGCGTCCTGGAGCCGTTCACGTCGGCGGAGATCCAGCCCAACAGCGCGCAACGATGCGTCGACTGGCCGACCCACCGCGAAGCCCCGGTGGTGCCGCCGGGCATCGCTTTCCCCGCCATGCCGGTGTTGGTGATGGTGGGCCGGCTGGATACCGCCACTCCGGTGGCCAACGCCCGCGCCGTCGCGGCTCGATTCCCCGACGCCGAACTCGTCGAGGTGCCCTTCGGTAACCATGCCGATTCGCTGGGCGGCGCGAGCCCGCATACCACCTGCACGCGTGAACTGGGCCGAGAATTCCTGCTCGATCCGCAGCGGCCGGTCGGCGCCCACGACTGCGACGGACGGGCCTATGTTCCGTACGGGAGCTTTCCCCGCGCCGCCGCCGACCTACCCGGGGTGCGCGGCGGACCCGAGGAACACCGGGATCGGGTCACGGCCGGTGTCGCCACCGCAGCGGACGCGGCCCTCCGCTTGCACCCGGCGAGCCGGATGGCACCCTTCGCCCCGGAGTTGCCCGGGCTCCGAGGCGGAAAGCTGGCCTATGACTTCGTCGAGCGCACCGTCGAGCTGGCCGACGTGCGATTCGTCCACGACGTGGCGGTCGACGGCGAGATCATCGTCGACTCCGAGCACCGGGCTCGGGCGACTCTGGTCGTCACCGATCACCACGGCGGATACGAACTGGATCTCGCCTGGTCACTGCTGGGGCGGACGGCCGACCAACGGGTCGACGCCGTCGTCGACGGTGTGCCGTTCACGCTGGCCGTGCCCCGGTTCTGACGCGTCTCGTCCCTTCGAACGCCCCCGTCGGAGGACGCTCGCCTGCGGCGGGGCGCGGATCTAGGCTGGCCGGGGTCCGCGCTCAGCGGCCCATCGGCGTCGTGTCAGTCGTGAGGTGAACGTGTCCGAAGCAGGCTCCGAATCGGCATCGCAGGCCCAACGCGTCCGACCGAGGGAGTTCCTTCGGCTGGCGGTGCCAGCCCTTGGCGTGCTCGCTGCGGAGCCGCTCTATCTGCTGGTGGATACGGCGGTGGTGGGGCACCTCGGCGCGGTACCGCTGGCGGGGCTGGCCGTCGGCGGTGTGGTGCTTGCACAGATCTCCACGCAGTTGACCTTCCTGTCCTACGGAACGACGGCCAGGGCGGCCCGGTTGCACGGCGCAGGGCGGCGGGGAGAAGCCGTCGCCGAAGGTGTGCAGGCGACCTGGTTGGCGCTGGCGGTCGGTGCGGTGCTGCTGGTCGTCGGGCAGCTGTTGGCGGGCCCGATCGCCCGGGCGCTGGCCGGTCCGGGTGAGATCGCCGACGCGGCTACCTCGTGGTTGCGCATCGCGTTGTTCGGCGCGCCGCTGATCCTCGTCACGATGGCGGGCAACGGGTGGATGCGTGGGGTGCAGGACACGATGCGCCCGCTGCGCTACGTCCTGATCGGCAACGGCATCTCGGCCGTGCTCTGCCCGTGGTTCGTCCACGGGCTCGGTTGGGGTCTGGAGGGCTCGGCCATCGCCAACGTCGTCGCGCAGGGGCTCTCGGCGCTGCTGTTCTTCCGGTCGTTGTTAGTGGAGAAGGTCGCGTTGCGGCCGGTGGCCGCACGGATGATCGCCCAACTCAAACTCGGGCGGGACCTGGTGCTGCGCAGCCTGGCGTTCCAGGCGTGTTTCGTCTCGGCGGCCGCGGTGGCGGCGCGACATTCCGTCGGCGCGGCAGGCGCGCACCAGATCGTCCTCCAGCTCTGGACCTTCCTGTCCCTGGTGCTGGACTCGCTGGCCATCGCGGCGCAGGCGCTGGTGGGCGCCGCGCTCGGGCGGGGAGACCGGAAGCAGGCGACCGGTTTGGCGTGGCAGGTCGCCCGGTATGGCCTGCTGTTCGGCCTGGCGCTGGGCGTGATCTTCGCCTCGGTATCCGACGTGTTGCCTCGGGTCTTCACCCCGGATGCGGTGGTGCTGGCCGAGGTGCCCTCGGCCTGGTGGTTCTTCGTGGCACTGCAACCGCTCGCCGGGGTGGTCTTCGCGCTCGACGGCGTGCTGCTCGGGGCGGGCGATGCGGCGTTTCTGCGCACCGCGACCCTGTTGGCCGCCGTGGTCGGCTTCCTCCCGCTGATCTATCTGTCGATGTTCCTCGGGTGGGGGTTGGCGGGCATCTGGACCGGCTTGGCGGCGTTCATCGTGTTGCGGCTAATCGCCGTACTACTGCGAACTCGCGATGGGCGTTGGGCGGTGGTGGGGGCGGTGCGTTGATTTCGAGCGTGGGAAGAGGGCCGGAAGCTCGGAAACAGACTTCTGGACTTCCTTAAGTCGGGAGAATTCACCATCGAATCCGAGAGGCGATAACCAATCGCCTCTCGGATTCGGCCGATTGTTCGCCGATCAGTTCGGGCAGCCCTGCCTACCGCTGCTCATGGAATAGCGGACGCCATTCCAGTCGATGTATCCGGCGGCGGCTACGCACCGGGCGGCCGTGCCGGTGACTCCCACCGGCCCCGCGTAGAAGGAGAAGTTGCCGGTGTCCCGCCTCGACGTCTGGTCGGCCGTGCAGGCCTGGCCTTCGCCGCTGGTCTGGGTGCAGCGCACGATCTGCACCGAGGTGTTCGCCGGTACGCCGTAGGCCGCTCCTCGGTGGTAGAAGCAGGCGCTGTTGGTGCCGCCGTTGGACGAGTTGTAGTAGATCACCAGCTCGCCGAGGCCGCTAGGGTGCGTCCGGCTGTAGGTGATGTGTCCGGAACACGACACGGCGGCCGTTTCCGGATTCTCGCTGGTGTTCGCCGAGGCGGTGGTGAATCCGCCCATGGTCAGCATGATGCCCACCGCGGCGAGTAAGGAGTACAAGGATTTCCTCAGTGTGCGCATTTCCCCCTACGATCCCCTCTTGGAATGGCAGTGAATTCTCGGGACTCCCCAGTCCCGGCGCGATTGTTCGCGGTTCACCGACAGGACAGATCATGCGCCCCGCTACAGGTGAAGTAAAGCGTTTAAGCGGTAAATCATCTGATCGGTGGCGGCATTGCTGCGATGGTGGGACGCAACTCCTCCGAATGGCTGATCGCCGTGGAACGGGGAGGGCCTGCGCCCCGGTGGACGTCGGTGTTGGAGGCTGGCGCAGGCTCACTGTCGGAGGAGCGCGTCGGACACGTCTCGCCGTCGGGTCGAGGTCCGCTCGTCGGGTGTGACGGGACCCCTTGCCGTCCGCCGATCGGCGTCCCGGTGACCGCCCTCATCGCCTCGACCAAGCCGGACCTATCGGACAGTCGATCTTGAAGCGAAGCACACTACCGGTTTTCTCCGCCGACTAGGTCACATTCCGGTAGCGAATTCAGCCTCTGGAGCAATAGACCAGGTGAGGCAACAACCTGGAGGAACACCGTGTCATCCCAACGCCATGCGCGCCGCGCGTGGTTGATCTGGACCTTCGCCGTCATCGTCTATCTCGCAGCTGTCTTCCATCGCGGTTCCCTCGGCGTAGCGGGCACCCTGGCCAGCGAGCGTTTCGCTATCGGCCCCGCCGCACTCGGCGTGTTCACCGTGCTCCAAGTCGGTGTCTACGCCGCAATGCAGATCCCCACCGGACTCCTCGTCGACCGATTCGGTCCACGTCGCGTGCTGACCGCCGCGGCCGTGCTCCTCGGGGTGGGGCAACTCCTGTTCGCCTTCGTCGATTCCTACCCCGCCGCATTGGCCGCTCGCGTGACCGTCGGCGTCGGTGACGCGCTCACCTGGGTGAGCATTCTCCGACTGGTCGCCGCGCACTTCAGCGCCCGCCGCTACGCCCTCGTCGCCTCCGTCTCCAGCGCCCTCGGCGCGCTCGGTGGTGTGCTCGCCACCGTCCCGCTCGGCCTCGCCCTCGGACAGGCGGGCTGGACGCCGACCTTCGCGATCGCCGGCGTGCTCACCGCCGCCTACGCCGTCATCGCCGTTCGGTTCGTCCGAGACACCCCGCCGTCCACACGACCCGACGAGGCCCGGACCACGCCTCGCGGGCCCGCACCGGGCCTGCGAGAGGTACTCGCCCGGGTCCCCAAGGTGTGGCGGGTCCCCGGCACCCGGCTCGCGTTCTGGGTGCACTTCTCCACGATGTTCCTGCCCGGCGTCCTCGGTCTGCTCTGGGGATTCCCCTACCTGGTCGACGGGCTCGGCGTCGCCCCGGGAACGGCCAGTGTCCTGGTCGGACTGCTGGTCTTCGGCGGCGTGTTCGCCGGGCCCCTGGTCGGCGCGTTGATCGGTCACCGGCCCACCTGTCGGATTCCCCTGGTGCTCGGTTACCTGCTCACCGCCATCGGCGCCCTGACCCTGCTGTTGTCCTGGCCCGGTGACGGCCCGCCGCTGCTGGTGGTGGCCATGGCGTTCGTCGTGTTCGCCTGTGGCGGTCCGGCGTCCTCGGTGGCCTTCGCCCTGGTGCGCGACTACAACGACATGGCCGAGGTCGGCACCGCGACCGGGGTCGCCAACGTCGGCGGCCACTTCGCCACCGCGTTCTCCGCCCTGCTGATCGGGGTGCTGCTCGACGTCACCGCCGTCGACGGGGTCGGCTCCTTCCGCATCGCCTTCCTCGGTGTCGGCGCGCTGATGGTGTTCGGCATGACGCGCACCCTGGTGTGGTGGCGGCGGGCGCGTGCCGTGGTGCTGGCCGCCGATGCGCGCGGCGAGTCGGTGCCGGTGCGGTTGCGCCAACAGCGATGGGACCTGCGGCCCGCCGCGCCCGTTCCCGCCCACGCCTAGCCCTGCGCTCGGGCCCGCGCCGGACTCCGTCTCACCCGGCGCGGGCCCCGGCGTGGCGTGCGGCAGGATGTCACCCCGTGTCCGCAACGCCTCGCAAGCCCCGTGCCTCCCGTCCACCGGTTCCGCCCGGCCTCGTCGTCGTGGACAAGGAGAGCGGCATGACCTCGCACGACGTGGTCGCCGTCGCTCGTCGAATCCTCGGCACCCGCAAGATCGGACATGCGGGCACCCTCGATCCCATGGCCACCGGAGTGTTGGTCCTCGGTGTCGAACGGGCTACCAAGCTCCTCGGTCATCTCGCCCTCGACACCAAGGCGTACCTGGCCACCATCCGGCTCGGCTCGGCCACCACGACCGACGATGCCGAGGGGGAGGTGCTCACCACCTCGGACGCGAGTGGCATCACCGAGGCGGACGTCCTCGCGGGCATCGCGCCCCTGGTCGGCGACATCCAGCAACGACCCAGCTCGGTCAGCGCGGTCAAGATCGACGGTAAGCGTGCCTACGCCAGGGTGCGGGCAGGCGAGGATGTCGAACTACCGCCGCGCCCGGTCACCGTGCACCGCTTCGACGTGCTCGGCCAGCGCACCGAGGAGGAACACACCGACATCGACGTCCTCGTCGAATGCTCCTCCGGCACCTACGTCCGGGCGCTGGCCCGCGACCTCGGCGCCACTCTCGGCGTCGGTGGGCACCTCGCCGCGCTGCGGCGGACCCGGGTCGGCCCCTTCGGCATCGGCAACGCCAAGACCCTCGCCACCCTGGAGACCAAGCCCGAACTCACCCTCGGGCTGTCCGACGCGGTGGCCGCCGCCTTCCCCCGCCGCGATCTTGATCACGCCGAGGCATCGACGCTGGCCCACGGCGGACGCGTGCCCAACGCAGGCATCGAAGGCGCCTACGGAGCATTCGACGACGCGGGAAAGCTGATCGCCCTGGTCAGCGAGAAGACCGGCAGACCGGTGTCGCTTGTGATGTTCGCCGCTGCCGGGCAGGGCGCCGACGTGCGCTGACGTTCGGGTCACGACGCCCGGGACGTAGGGTGCTCTCCATGCGACGTTGGCGCGGTCTGAACGCCGTTCCCACCAACTGGGGTCGATGCGTGGTCACCATCGGGACCTTCGACGGGGTGCACCGGGGCCATCGACAGCTCATAGAGTCCGCCGTTCAACGGGCCAGGGCACTCGGACTGCCCTGTGTGCTGCTCACCTTCGATCCCCATCCCGCCGAGGTCGTCCGGCCGGGCAGCCACCCGGCGCAGCTCACCACGCTGCGCAGGCGCGCCGAGCTCGTCGAGGAACTCGGCGTCGACGTCTTCTGCGTGATCCCGTTCACCTCGGAGGTCGCCAAGACCCCGCCGGACACCTTCGCCCACGAGGTCCTCGTGGAGCGGCTGCACGCGGCGGCCGTGGTGGTGGGCAAGAACTTCACCTTCGGCTACCGCGCTCAGGGCAACGTCGCCTTGCTCGAGGAACTGGGCAGCCGATTCGGCTTCGCCGTCGAGGGCACGGAGCTGCTGGCCGAGGACCGACTGACCTTCTCCTCCACCTACATCCGCTCCTGCCTTTCGGCAGGCGATGTCGACGCGGCCACCGAGGCGCTCGGCAGGCCCTATCGCCTGGAGGGCATCGTCGTCCGAGGCGATGGCCGGGGGCGCGAACTGGGCTTTCCCACCGCCAACCTGTCGACCCATCGGTATGCCGCGATTCCGGGCGACGGCGTCTATGCCTGCTACTTCGCGTTGCGGTCGCACGAGCGAGGCCATCCGCGTCGGCTGCTGCGGGCCGCCGTGTCGGTGGGGACGAACCCGACCTTCTCCGGCGAGGAGCGTCGCGTCGAGGCCTTCGTGCTCGACGTCGCCGAGGACTTCTACGGCGAACACGTCGAACTGGATTTCGTGGCCCGATTGCGGGACATGGAGCGCTACGACGCGGTGCAGCAGCTGATCGATCAGATGGAGATCGATGTGCAACGGACCCGGGAGATCCTCGCCGACGGGATGTGACCCTCGGTCATCGTCAATGGGACCAACCTCCGGTTCCGTCCCAATCGGGTCGGATGGCCTGGCAGGATGACCGAACCACTTGCCGAAGACGAGGGCATCGACGTCGCAGCTTCTCGCGTGGTGTGGGCATAGGGAGCGACGACTCAGCCAGGGAGCTGATGTGGACGAGCAGAAGATCGTGCAACGCAATCTCGCGTTGCAACGAGAGTGGTATGGCGAGCCACTCGGTGACCGGGTGCGAAGGCTGGTGGTGGCGTATCGGATCTCGCAGGCGCAGCTCGCCGATGTACTCGGGATCAGTGCGCCGATGCTCAGCCAGGTGATGAGCGGGAGACGGGCCAAGATCGGCAACCCCGCCGTGCTGGCCCGGCTCGTGATGCTGGAGCGCCGAGCGCTGGGTCGGGACGTCATCGCCAGCGATCGGGAAGCCATCCAGCGGGCCTTGGACGAGGTGCGCAACTCGCGGCCCACGGTGGCCAGGGGCGAACTACAGATCAACGAGGGCAACCACACCGACATCGTCGCCCAGGTCCTCGGCCAGGCCGCGAGCTTCGACGAACTGATCGAGGCGGCGGAGCTGCTCGGCGGCCGGTTCCCGAAGCTGGCCCGGGTATTGCGTGACGCGGCTCGGGACTGAGCGGGACTGACCGGATGCGGGCGTTCACCGCACTGTGGCCGTCCGAGCACGTCGTCGACGACCTCGCGGCCGCGCTGCAGGCGGTGCGGGACCGGTCGGGGGCTCCGCAACCCGGTTTGCGGTTCGGCTCGCTGTCGAAGTGGCATCTGACACTGTGCTTCCACGGTGAACTGGCGGACCCCGCTGCCGAGGCGCATCGGCTGCGAGCCTCGGTGCGCGATCTGCCTGCCCCTCGGCTGCGCCTCGCCGGGGCAGGTACCTTCCCGGGCGTCCTTTGGGTCGGTGTTCGGCCGGAAGGCGAAGCCGATTCCGAGGCGTTGACGTCATTGGTGACAGCGGCGGGCGGCGAACCCGATGACTATCGACCGCACCTGACCCTGGCCCGATGGGACCGGCGGCGCCCGAAGCCCGCCGACCTGGTGGCTGCGCTCGCCGACTATGCGGGGCCGGTCTGGCAGCCTGCAACGGTGGCGCTTCTCGCCAGTGGAGCC
Source organism: Actinoalloteichus hymeniacidonis (assembly GCF_014203365.1). NCBI lineage: Bacteria > Bacillati > Actinomycetota > Actinomycetes > Pseudonocardiales > Pseudonocardiaceae > Actinoalloteichus > Actinoalloteichus hymeniacidonis. The sequence goes on along the minus strand of NZ_JACHIS010000001.1, from coordinate 4,342,053 downwards.
GGTGACACCGCAGAGTTCACCAGCCTGGCCGAGTTCCCGTTGGAAAGGTGATCGCCGCGTCGGCCCTCCTCGGAGCCTGACAGCGACGCCGACCGCGACCCGGCGTCTTGACTAGGCCTCAACTCTCCTCGCCATGCTGGCTCCGTTCGCTCACTATGCGGTGTCCCCGGGACATGCCGGTCTGTAGGGTCGGCGGGCGCAGGTACCGTCGCAACCAGGCGCCCACGTGCGCGATCAGGTCGTCGAAGTCGTCGGGCAGGGTACCTCCGCTCATCTGCAACACCCCTTGGGCGATGCCGGTGGCTAGGACGTTGCGGACGACGGCCGCCTGGTCTGCCAGACCGCCGTACGTGCTGGAGGTCTCGTCCGAGCCGGTCACCGGGATGTCGATGTCGAAGGAGTCCACGATCGACTGGATGAACTTGCGGGCGTCGGCGGCGGCGACGCCCTCCAGGGTGTCCCGGACCCGCGTCCACACGTTCTGGTCCTGGTTGGCGGTGTCGGCACCTTCGGTCGCCCGCTTCCGCACATCCTCGATCAGTTTGTCGTCGTCCTCGAAATTCCTCAGTAGGGGCGAGAGTTGCCGGCGGACACGGTTGATCGACTGATTGGCGACGCTCTCGCCTGCCCACAGGTTGTACGGGTTGTTCGACAGCAGGGCCATCACCCGGGTGATGGTCTCGGTCAGTTTGTTGCGCAGCTGCTCCGAGTTCGTGCTGCTGGTCTCCGAGCCCGAGGGGGAGGGGCTGCGGCTGGTCACGACGCCGCTCATGGCGCTGTGCTGACTCGAACCGTCCTCCTGCGACTGCGGGGCGCTCGTCATCTCCACGTCGCCAGCCGAACCGGTCTCCGACTTCACGGCTTCGAATTCGACCCAGGTGCTCTCCGATACCAGTACCTCGTTGAGCCGACGCATCCGGCCATGGATGTCCTCGCCGGGCGCCAGCGCTTGGTTGAAGACGTTCTGAAACGCGTCGCGCAGAATGTGCCACGCGATGATGTGCCTGCGGTCCTCGTTGTCGGCGGTCACGATCTCGTTGGCCGTGTCGTCCCAACCGGGACGTCCGTGCATCTCCACGCGGGCCCCGAGGCCAGCATCCGACGTCGTCGCGGTCGTTACCACTCCCAGGCCACCGCTGTGGTTGCTCCGCTGGTGCACGAGCCAGTTCATCAGCGAGTCGGTGAATGGCCTCAGGATTCGGTCGTCGGCGATCTGCGGGAGGCGCTGTAACTCCGTGAGCTCTTGCACCGCCGCGCCGAGGGAGCCACCGCTGTCCGGCATCACGTACACGTTGCGGGCGCCGTAGGCCATGAGTATCTGGTTGCCGCGCAGCAGCTCACCCCAGGTGATCGTGGCCAACCCGAGGTCCGCGTCCAGCCGGAGGTCACTCGCCCGGCCGCTGTTGGTCGTCGCGGACCGGGTGCCGTGGTCCCCTGTGGGGATGGACACCGGGACGCGGAGCTCCGTCTGGGCCAGCCAGGTCTCGATGGCGTTCGTCTCGGCCTGAGGGGTGTCCGGCTGGACGTTGGAGATCCAGGCGCGCTGGACCGCGAGCCAGCGCGAGCCGCTCCCGTACCCTCGCGCGGGTGCCCGCTGGGCCGCTACGTCGGCGCCCCGGGCGGGCACCGGACCGGCAAGCGCGGTCGTCGCCGCCGCTTCGGCGGCGCGCTCGAAGGCGTCCGAGGGATCGCTGACGGACAGGCCTGCGCCGTTGTCGCTCCCCGGCACCGGTCCCAGACGCTGCTGCTTAACATGTTCCAGCTCATGGGCGATCGTGTGCCGGTCGCCACCGCCCTCGCCGATCACGATGTGCTCGCCGGAGGTGTACGCCCGGGCGTCTATCTGAGCGGCCGACCGCCGCGCCGTCACGCCGTTGTGCACCCGCACCGTGGAGAAGTCCGCGTCCAACCGTGCCTCCATCTCCTCCCGCAGCGGCGTGTCGAGAGGGGAACCGGGCTGGTCGAGGACGTTCGCGACCTCGGGGGCGGGCGCGGTCGGGCCGGACGCGCGCTGAGCGGCGATCAACTCTGCCACGGCTCGGTTTCCGATGGTCCGTTGCAGGGCCAGGGCATTCTGGGAGGAGAGCGCCGCCCGTCCGTGCGGCGCGGCGGCCTCGACCTCGGCACCTGGCTGCCGCCGCCCTGTCTCTGCGGCGGCCTGCGGCTCGGCCTCCCGGTGGCGTCGGACGCGTGGCATCGGTTCCTCCGTTGCCTGCGGGACGGGTAGAGCAGGCCCGATCCACCGTGCCACGCGCCCCTCCGTGCGGTAAGGGCCGCAGGGGCAGAGCCCCTGCCCTTAGCGCCGGCCGCATGCCTGCAGCGGTCGTACTCCCCGTGCGCGGCCACGAAAGCGGCTTCACCCGGTGTCTGGTCGGACCGGTTGCTGTCGGCGAGGCAGAAGTCGGTGATGTACGTGCCGCGTCCGCCGGTCATGATGTTGCGGAAGTGGCCGTCGAAGTGCCTCAGGCCGATGGTGTCGAGCTGTTCCAGCCTGGCGAGCAGGCTGTGTTCGACGGTCCACAGTGCGGCACCGGGTACCTCGTTCCCATCGTGGGCCGGGCGGTGAGCTACCGCGTCACGGCGGGTCGACGGCCAGTCGATAGCCGCGTTTGACGACGGTCTGCACCAGACGCGGTTCGCCCAGCGCCGTGCGAAGCCTGCCGATCGCGGTCTCCACCGCGTGTTCGTCCCCACCACTGGGCAGTGCGGCGAGCAGCCTGCGTCGGGGCACCACCCGTCCCGGAGTGGCGGCCAACGCGCGGAACACCGCCATCGGTGCGCGCGCGACCGGCCGCAGCCTGCCGTCGACCACGGCGGCGTGTCCTCGGAGCTCGACATCCCTGGCGGCGATGCGCAACCGGCCCGCCCTGGCAGGCAGGGTCACCGCCAACTCGCGGACCAGCGCGCCGATCCTGGCGCGTTCCGGGCGCACCACCGGCACCGCCCTGGCGACCAGCGGCCCAGCACAGATCGATCCGACGCAGGCCACCAGCACATTCCGGCGGAGTTCGGCCAGCAACGACTCCTCGCGTTCGGTCGTCGAGGCCACCGCCAAGAGGTTCACCGCTGCGGGCGCGCTGGTGAACGTCAGCGCGTCGACCTGCTTGGTCAGGACCGCATCCACCAGCCGATGCAGCGGCCCCGGATCCACCGGCGGTTCCCAGCGATACACCGGGACCTCCACGACCTCGGCGCCCGCGTCCCGCAGCGCGGCGACGAAGGCTGGCAACGGCTCGCCATGCAGCTGCACGGCGATGCGCTGGCCCGACACCCCGGTTGCGAGCAGGTGACGCAGCATCTCGGCGTTGCTCTCCGCCGGGGGCGACCACGTCTCGATCAGCCCGGCGGCCCGCACCGCGCCCCGCGATTTCGGACCCCTGGTCAGCAAGCGGGCCGCGCCCAGCCTGCCGAGTAAGCCGTTGCCGAGGCCCCAGCCCTCGGCGGCCTCCAGCCAACCCCGGAACCCGATGGCGGTCGTCACCACCACGGTGTCCACCGGCGTCCGCAGCACCGCCTCGGTGGCCGCCCGCAGCCGCACGTCGTCCGCCAACGGCGTTATCCGGATGGCTGGCGCGTGTACGACCAACGCGCCCTTGCGCTCCAACAGCGCGATCAGTTCGTCGGCTCGCCGCGCGGCCGTCACTCCCACCGTGAACCCGGCCAACGGCAGCAGCTCGCCGACCTCGGTCGCCTGGTGTTCGGTCATGGACAGCCGACCTGGATGGTGCCCGCGACGACCCGGACCGGATGGGTGCGCACCGAGACAACCGGATCGTCCAGACAACGACCGGTCGCCAGGCAGTACACCTGCTTGTGCATCGGCGAGGACACCACGGGATCGCCCGCGCGGTCTCCCACGATGCCCCTGGCCAGTACCCCCGCCCCGCTGCGCGGGTCGACGTTGTCCAGCGCGAAGAGCCGATCGTCGTGGGTGCGGAACACCGCGACCTGGCTGCCGTCGGGCAACAGGGCGGCCACGCCGTGCTCGCTGGGCAGCACGTCCAACGGGCAGACACTCAGCCAGGTCGTCTCAAGGATTGCGGTCATGAGCGCTTCACCTCCGGTACACCGAGAAGCACCGGCACTCGTTGGCCGCGCTCCTCACGGAATGAGATGGACGGGTCCGGTGCCTCCGGCGCGTTCACGAAGGAACTGAATCTGGCGAGTTTGTCCGGATCGTCCAGGACGCCCCGCCATTCGTCGACATAGTCGGTGACGTGGGTGGCCATCGCGGCCTCCAACTCGGCGCCGATCCCAAGGCGGTCCTCGACGAGCACCGCGCGCAGGTGGTCCAGTCCGCCGTCCATGGCCTCGATCCACGCGGCGGTGCGCTGCAGCCGGTCGGCGGTGCGGACGTAGAACATCAGGAACCGATCGATCAACCGAACGAGTTCCTCGGTGTCGAGGTCGGTCGCCAGCAGCTCGGCATGTCGTGGGGTGAACCCGCCGTTGCCACCGACATAGAGGTTCCAGCCCGCCTCGGTGGCGATGACCCCGACGTCCTTGCTCCGTGCCTCGGCGCATTCCCTGGCACAACCGGAGACCCCGGCCTTGATCTTGTGCGGCGCGCGCAGTCCTCGATAGCGCAACTCCAGGTCCACCGCGAGGGTCACCGAGTCCTGCACGCCGAACCGACACCAGGTGGAACCCACACAGGACTTCACCGTGCGCAGGGCCTTGCCATAGGCGTGTCCGGATTCGAAGCCCGCATCCACCAGCCTGCGCCAGATCAACGGCAGTTGGTCGACGGTCGCGCCGAGCAGGTCGATGCGTTGTGCTCCGGTGATCTTCGTGTACAGGCCGAAATCCTTGGCCACCTGCGCGATCACCAACAGGCGTTCGGGGGTGATCTCCCCGCCGGGGATCCTCGGGACCACCGAGTAGGTGCCGTTGCGTTGGATGTTGGCCAGATAGCGGTCGTTGGTGTCCTGCAGCCCGGCCTGTTCGCCCGCCAGCACATGCCCATTGCCCAACGAGGCCAGGATCGACGCCGCCACCGGTTTGCAGACGTCGCAGCCGCGCCCGCGACCATGCCGGGCGATCAACTCGCTGAAGGTTCGCAACCCGGTCGATCGGACGATCTCGAACAACTCCGCCCTGGTCTGGTCGAAGTGCTCGCACAACGCCCGCGACTGCTCCACGCCGCTCTCGGTGAGCATCCGCTTCAACAGGGGGACGCACGAACCGCAGCCGGTACCCGCCTTGGTGCAGCTCTTCAACGCAGCGACGTCCGCGCAACCCGAACCGATCGCCGAGGTCAACGCGCCCTTGGTGACCGCGTGACACGAGCAGATCTGAGCCGAGTCCGGCAGCGCGGCCGTGCCGACCGGCGCCGCCCCGCCCTCCGGGGCCAACAGGGCCTCCGGCGGTGCGGGCAGCCGTGCGCCGACCAAGGGGCGCAGCAGACCGTAGGCGCCCGCGTCGCCGACCAGGATCCCGCCGAGCACCGTCGAGGCGTCGTCGGAGACGACCAGCTTCTTGTAGGTGCCCGCGACCGGGTCGTTGTGCACCACTGTCAGGGCACCGGGCGCCTCGGCGTGGGCGTCGCCGAAACTGGCGACGTCGATGCCCAACAGCTTCAGCTTGGTGGCGGTGTCGGCCCCGCCGAACTCGGCCGCCCCGTCCAGCAGCCGATCGACGACGACCTCCGCCATCGCCAGCCCCGGCCCGACCAGGCCGTACACCCGACCCGCCACACAGGCGCACTCGCCGACCGCGTAGATCGAGGAATCCGAGGTCCGACAAGCCGCGTCCACGACGATGCCGCCCCGCTCGCCGACCGCCAATCCGATGCGGCAGGCCAACTCGTCCCGAGGTCGCACGCCCGCCGAGAAGATCACCAGCGACGTGTCGATCCGGGTCCGGTCGGACAGCAGCACGCCTGCGATCCCGCCGTGCTCGCCCGGCGTCACCTGTTGGATGGAGACACCGGCGTGCACGGTGACGCCGAGCCGTTCGATCTGACCGCGCAGCATCGCCCCGCCGCCCTCGTCGATCTGCAGGGGCATCAGCCTCGGCGCCATCTCGACGACGTGTGGATGCACCCCGAGGGTCCGCAGGGCACCCGCCGCCTCCAAACCGAGCAACCCGCCGCCGACGACCACCCCGGACTCGGCGTGCTCGGCGGCGACGCGGATCCCGTCGAGGTCCTCGATGGTGCGATAGACGTGACAGCCGGGGAGATCGTGGCCAGGAATCGGGGGCACGAAGGGTCGGGAGCCCGTCGCGAGCACCAGCGCGTCGTAGTGCCGTTCGACGCCGTCCCGCGTCGTCACGGTCCTGGCGGTCCGGTCGATGTCGGACACCGCGTCGCCCAACCGGAGTTCCACGGCAGGATCGTCGGCGAACTCCGCGCCGGCCAGCCGCAACTCCTCCGGGCGCCAATCCCCGACATAGGAGGACAGCGCGACCCGGTCGTAGGCGGGCCGTGGCTCCTCGGCCAGGATGACGATCCGCCACGCACCCGTGACATCGCGGTCGCGAAGCGCCCTGGCCACCTGGTGCCCGACCATCCCGTTGCCGACGACGATCAGCGTCCGCGTCATGGAAGTCCCCTCTTTCGCCCGGCGTCCCCTCATGCTCGTCGCGGGCCGTGTCCCGGTGAGGTCTCCGGTGTTGCATGACCGTTAACGGATGCTCCCTTCGCAGGTGACGGCCAGTGCGGAGCGGGTGATGACCTGCCATTCGGCGGGGTGGGGATCCGGCGGACGCCGCAACGGGGCGGGGTGCGGATCCGACCTGGCCGGGGTCGGACCCGATCGGCGCGCCTCAGACCCGCGCGGCCGCCAGACTCGGTACCCGCGAGACCAGGACGCTCCGGCGCAGATAGCACCACCAGGTGACGGCGAGACACAGTCCGTAGAAGACGATGAAGCCGTAGAGCGCGGACTCGATCCCGCCACTGCCCGCGATCGACACGGCGAAGCCCCGGTTGACGAAGAACCCGCCGAACGCGCCGACGGCCGAGGCGATGCCGATCGCCGCGGCCGCCTCCCGTTTGGCACGCGGGGCGGCCACCGAACGATCGACGCCCTCGGACTCCTCCTGTCGGGCTCGTGCACTGAAGATCGCCGGGATCATCCGGTAGGTGGAGCCGTTGCCGATGCCGCTGGTGACGAACAGCAGCAGGAACGCGCCGAGGAACCACTCGAATCGCCCGCTGTTCAAACCGCCGACCACCGCCAACGCCGCGAGGCCCATCGCGAGGAACGTCCACGCCGTGACCCGCGCACCGCCGAACCGGTCGGCCAGCCAACCGCCGAACGGACGGGCCAGCGATCCCACCGCGGCACCGATCCACGCGAAGTACGAGCCCGCGACGGCTGGGAACTGGGTGGAGATCAACAGCGGCAGCGCGGCGGAGAAACCGATGAACGATCCGAAGGTGCCGATGTAGAGGAAGGACATCACCCAGGTGTGCCCGCGCCGCGCGGCCATGATCTGCGCCCGGAAATCCGACTTCGCCTCGACGAGGTTGTCCATGTACAACAGCGCACAGATCGCCGCCGCCACCACGAAAGGCAGGTAGAACAGCCCGGCCCAGGCGAGATTCACCCCGGTGCCCAGCGAGATCACCACCGGGATGATCAGCTGCATCAGCGCGACACCCAGATTCCCGCCCGCCGCGTTGAGACCGAGCGCGAAGCCCTTGCGGGCCTCCGGATAGAAGAAGCTGATGTTGGCCATGCTGCTGGCGAAGTTGCCGCCGCCCACGCCCGCGGTCGCTGCCGCGATCAGGAACATCCAGAACGGCGTCTCCGGGTTCGACACACAGAGCACCAACAGGGCCACCGGGAGCAGCAGTAACAGTGCGCTCACCGCCGTCCAGTTCCGGCCGCCGAACCGGGGGACCGCGAAGGTGTAAGGCAGCCGCAGCGCCGAGCCCAGCAGGTTCGGCACCGCCACCAGCCAGAAGAGCTGATCCACCGAGAAGGTGAAGCCCGCCGACGGCAGCGCGACCACGACCACGCTCCAGATCGACCACAACGCGAAGCCCAGGTGCTCGGCGAAGATGGAGAAGATCAGGTTCCGCCTGGCCACCCGGGCGCCCGTGCGCGTCCAGAACTCGGGGTCCTCGGGATCCCAGTGCTCGATCCAACGACGACCCCGTCGCCCGCGTTCCGCCATCACACTCATCTTCTCGCCGACCTCCTGTTGCCCGCATCCGTGATCCGCCCGCGTCGGGTCCCCGTCCTCGCCGAAGCACCCCGGCGACGCCGCGCCCGATCACCCGGCCGCCGCAGACGCTATGAAGCGCTCGTTACCACCCGATGACCCGGGATGACCGGCGGACGAATTCCGTTGCACCTGGGCAGCAGGCCCGCTGCGCGGGACACCGTCGGCCCGCTGGCCGCTCACGATGGGAGCGCCTATGAACGGTGCAGGACGGACCCGACGCACCGAAGCGGATCAAGGGGCGGATCCTGCCAGTAGGCGGATCATCCGCAGCGGGGGCCCGAAGGAGGTCCCGAACCGGCACGGCGACCTCGACCTCCTACGCCTCGCTTCAGCCGACGCCTGCCGAGGTCGTGGCAGGCTCGCGGTCCGACAGCCAACTCAGCACCGAGCACACGTCCTCGCGGCAGCCGCCGCAGCCGGTGGTGGCCCTGGTCTGATCGGCGATGTCGGGCACCGATCGCGCACCCGACTCCCACGCCTGCACCAACTGGTCGCGCCGCACCGAGTTGCACCGACACACCACGCCGTCGATGCCGTGCTCGCCGCCGTTCTCGGCGGGCAACGCGCGGCCCAACAGCAGCGCGAGTCGATCCTCGGGAACCCTGGCCTGCCGATCGAAGAGCCTCGTGATGGTCGCGGCGGCGTCCGGGGCACCCAGCAGGATGGCCCCCGCGATGCGTTCGTCGCGCAACACCAGCTTCGCGTAGCGGCCCCGCACCGGATCTTGAAGACACAGCACCTCGGAATCGGGGGAGTCCACCGGCACGTGGACCTCGCCGAGCGCGGCCAGATCGACATCGCGGGCCTTGAGCCGGGTCACCGTCGTCGTGCCGGTGTATCGGGCGCTCGGATCCGCACCGGTCAGCAGATCGGCCAACACCGGCGCCTGTTCCCAGGCCGACTGCACCTGGCCCGCCAGGCCGCCGGGATGCTGAGCGCAGTCACCCAGGGCCGCGATCCGAGGATCGTCGGTGCGCAGCAGATCGTCGATCAGGACGCCCCGATCCACCGCCAACCCGGCCTCCCGGGCCAGACCCACCGACGGTCGAACCCCGGTGGCGACCACCGTGAGCTCGGCGGGCACCGTCGTGCCGTCGGCCAGCAGTAGTCCGACCCCCGGACGATGCGCCACCGCAGGCACTCCGAGTCGGAACCGGACGCCCAACCCGTCGAGTGTTCTGACCAGTACCCGGCTGGCGTCGGCGTCCAACTGTCGCTGCATGAGCTGGGAGTCGGGGTGGACCACGGTCACCTCGACGCCTCGGCCCGCCAATCCTCTGGCGGCCTCCAAACCCAACAGTCCGCCGCCGAGCACGGCCATCGGACCACCGGCCCGGACACCCGCCGTGATCCGCGCACAGTCCTCCAGGGTGCGAAACGGCACCACGCCGTCGCCGAGACCACCGTCGGCGCCGCGTAGTCCCGGCAGCTCGGGCAGCCAGGCGCTGCTGCCGGTGGCCAACACCAGGTCGTCGTAGGGGACACTGCCGCCGTCATCGAGACGGATTCGCGCCGCGCTGCGTTCGATGGCCGTCACCCGGGTACCGCGCCGCAGGTCGACCAGGTTGCGCAGGGCCCAGTCCTCGTCCTGCAGCAGCACCGCGTCGGCGGGTAACGAGCCCGCCACCACGCTCGAGAGCAGCACCCGGTTGTAGGCGGGATGCGGTTCCTCGCCGATGACGGTCAACGCGACCCGGTCGCCCGCCGGATCACGCCTGCGGATCTCCTCGGCCAGTCGCGCCCCGGCCATCCCGTAGCCGACCAGCACCACCTGACGACGACTCATTCGAACTCTCCCTCGCTTGGGGCGGAGGCGGCATCGAGACGAGCCGCGCAGACCTTGAAATCGGGCATGCGGCTCACCGGATCGAGCACCGGATTGGTGAGCAGATTGGCACGTTGGGTCTCGGCGAAATGGAAGGGAAGGAAGACCACGTCCAGCTGCATCGACGCGATGCAGCGCACCCGCGCCAGCATCTCGCCGCGCCGGGACCGGACCCGTGCCAGCATCCCGTCGGACAGTCCGGCCCGTGTCGCGGTATCCGGATGCACCTCGACGTGGGCCTCGCCCGCCGCCGCGTTGAGCTCCGGGATCAACCGGGTCTGGGCACCGGACTGGTATTGCGCCAGGACGCGGCCGGTGGTCAACACCAGCGGGAACTCGGCGTCGGTGGGCTCGGCGGCGCCCCGATGGTCCACGGGCACGAAGCGGGCGCGGCCGTCCGGGTGGGCGAAGGCGTCGAGGAACATCCGAGGCGTCCCCGGATGCTCCGGGGCGGGCACCGGCCAGTACAACGCCTCACCGGCCCGCAGCCGGGCATAACTGATTCCCGAATAGTCGGCGGGCCCGCCTGCCGAGGCGGCGCGCAGTTCCTCGAACACCTCGGCGGGCTCCACCGGGAATCGGTGGGCGGGCTGTCCGAGCCGGACCGCGAGACCGTGCAGGATGTCCAGGTCGCCACGTACCTCCGGCGGTGGGTCCAGCGCCTTGCGCCGCAGCAGGACCCGGCCCTCCAGGTTGGTCATCGTGCCGTCCTCCTCCGCCCACTGCGTCACCGGCAACACGACGTCGGCCACCGAGGCGGTGTCGGAGAGGACCACGTCGGCCACCACGAGCAGATCGAGTGCGGCCAGCCGCTGTTGGACGTGGGCGGCGCGCGGCGCCGACACCACGGGGTTGCTCCCGAAGACCAGCAGCGCTCGGGGGCCGTCCGGTCGGCCGAGCGCATCGAGCAACTCGTAGGCCGAGCGACCGGGGCCGGGTAACTCCGCCGGATCCACTCCCCACACCTCTGCCACCTGGGCGCGGGCGACCGGGTCGTCCAACCGGCGGTAGCCGGGCAGCTGATCGGCCTTCTGGCCGTGTTCCCGACCACCTTGACCGTTGCCCTGGCCGGTGAGACAGCCGTACCCCGAGCCGGGCATACCGGGCAGTCCCAGCGCCAAGGCCAGGTTGATCCACGCCGAGACCATGGCCGAGCCGTTCGCGTGCTGCTCGGTGCCCCTTGCGGTCAGCACGTAGGCCCGTTCGGCGCCGCCGAGAAGCCTGGCCGCCCGATGTTGATCCGCGGCGGCCACCCCGGTGACGCGTTCGACCCGCTCCGGCCACCAGCCCGCGGCCACTCGCCAGGCCTCGGCCAGGCCCGTGGTTCTGGCGGCCACGTATTCCTGGTCGACCAGCCCCTCTGACACCGCCGCGTGCAGCAGCCCCAGGGCCAAGGCCAGATCGGTGCCCGGAGTCGGCTGGAGATGCAGTGCGGCCTGCTCGGCCGTGGGAGTCCGGCGCGGGTCGATGACGATCAGACCGCCGCGTTCGGCCACCGGACGCAGGTGACCCATGAACGGCGGCATCGTCTCGGCGGGGTTGGCGCCGACCAGCAGCACCGCGTCGGCCTCGTCGAGGTCGGTGACCGGAAACGGCAACCCTCGGTCCAGCCCGAACGCTCGATTGCCCGCAGCGGCCGCCGAGGACATGCAGAAGCGGCCGTTGTAGTCGATCTGCGAGGTGCCCAACGCCACCCTGGCGAACTTGCCCAGTAGATAGGCCTTCTCGTTGGTGATCCCGCCGCCGCCGAACACCCCGACCGCGTCGGGGCCGTGGTCGACACGCAATCGCCGCAGCTCGGCCGCGATCCGGTCCAGCGCCGTCGACCAGCTCACCGGTTGCAACGGGGCATCCCGTCTCGGCCTGGCCAGCGGCGTGCGCAACCGGCCCGGCGAGGTGAGCGGGACCGCCGAGGTCCAGCCCTTCTGGCAGAGCCCACCCCGGTTCGTCGGGAACTCCCTCGGCGTGACGGCGACCGAGGCACCGGCGGGCGTCGCCGTCATCGCGCACTGCAGTGCGCAGTAGGGACAGTGGGTGCCGACCTCGGCGGTGGCCTGGGACATCGTGTCTACTCCTCGGTGGCCCGGTCGGCCTTCTCGGACGAAGTCGCCTGATGATCTTGCCGGTATCCTTGTCGGGCCGGTGCTCGCGGCATCGCGGACCGATGGCGACGGCGATGCGGCCTCCGACGTTAGGCACCCGCTGTTACTCGGACATGGCGGTGCGTTTCCAGTAGACGAAATCGTCTTCGCTGGCCTTGACGGTCGGTGGTGAGGTCGTTTCGGGGACCGCCTGCTACCCTCGGACCTCGGGTCCGGCTGCGTTCCGTGGCGGCCGTGACCGTCTTCCGTCGGCCTGGTTCACTCGGTCGGTGCTCACGGGGTCGTCGCCTCCAGGGGTTGCGTACCCCCTCTGCCTGATCCAGCAGGCCACTGCGGAGCCGCACGGAACCCGGATATAAGGAGACACCAGATCGTGGCACTGTCCACTGCCGAGAAGAAGCAGGTCCTCGCCGAGTACGGCGTGCACGAGTCCGACACGGGCTCCCCGGAGGCTCAGGTCGCGATGCTGACCAAGCGCATCACCGGCCTCACCGAGCACCTGAAGCAGCACAAGCACGACCACCACTCGCGTCGCGGCCTGTTGCTGCTGGTCGGTCGCCGTCGTCGACTGCTCAACTACCTTACGAAGGTCGACATCGCGCGTTACCGTTCATTGATCAGCAGGCTCGGCCTGCGTCGTTGACGTGAATCTCGGCGGGGGCGGCCTGCTCGGCCGCCCCCGCCGAGGGCAATAGAGATAGAGAAACAGCCGTCACCGCACGAACGACACCCTTCGGGAACAGTTCGCCGGTCCTCGGTAGTGGTTCTCGGGACACGAGGTCCCGCGGACTTCGATCGATGACCGGCCACGTTCGAACCTGCTCCCGTGTCAGTGCGCGCTCGGCTCACGATATGAGGAGAGAACTACGTGACAGACACTGATTTCACCGAGACCACCGCGACCATCGACAACGGTCGCTTCGGTACTCGGACGGTCCGTTTCGAGACCGGCAGGTTCGCCCGCCAGGCGGCGGGAAGCGTCGCCGCCTACCTCGATGACGAGACCATGCTGCTCTCGGCGACCACCGCGTCCAAGCACCCGAAGGAGCACTTCGACTTCTTCCCGCTGACGGTGGACGTCGAGGAGCGGATGTACGCCGCGGGTCGCATCCCCGGTTCGTTCTTCCGTCGGGAGGGCCGCCCCTCCACCGACGCCATCCTGACCTGCAGGCTCATCGACCGGCCGCTGCGTCCCTCGTTCGTCGAGGGTCTGCGCAACGAGGTCCAGGTCGTCGTCACCGTGATGAGCCTCAAGCCGGGCGAGCTCTACGACGTGCTGGCGATCAACGCCGCATCGGCGTCCACCCAGCTCTCCGGCCTGCCCTTCTCGGGTCCGGTCGGCGGCGTCCGGGTCGCGCTGATCGAGAAGCAGTGGGTGGCCTTCCCCACCCACGAGCAGCTCGAGGGCGCTGTGTTCGACATGGTCGTCGCGGGCCGGATCGTCGGTGACGACGTCGCGATCATGATGGTCGAGGCCGAGGCGCCGGAGCACGTCCTCTCGCTCATCGAGAAGGACCAGCCCGCGCCGACCGAGCAGATCGTCGCCGAGGGTCTGGAAGCGGCCAAGCCGTTCCTGCGTGCGCTGTGCGAGGCCCAGCAGCAGCTGGCCGAGGCCGCCGCCAAGGAGACCGTGACCTTCCCGCGCTTCCTCGCCTACGAGGACGACATGTTCGAGGCCGTCGAGCGGGTGGCCACCACCGAGCTCGCCGAGGCGCTGACCATCGCGGGCAAGCAGGAGCGCGAGTCGCGCATCGACGAGGTCAAGGCGCGCACGCTCCAGGAGATCGGTCTCGGCGAGGGCGAGGCCTTCCACGGACGGGACAAGGAGGTCGGCGCGGCGTTCCGCTCGTTGACCAAGAAGCTCGTCCGCAGCAGGGTCCTCCGCGACAAGATCCGGATGGACGGCCGAGGACTGGCCGACATCCGAAGCCTGTCCTCCGAGGTCTCGGTGATCCCCCGGGTGCACGGCTCGGCGTTGTTCGAGCGGGGCGAGACTCAGATCCTGGGCATCACCACGCTGAACATGCTGCGTCTCGAGCAGAACCTCGACACGCTCGCGCCGGAGACCACCAAGCGCTACATGCACCACTACAACTTCCCGCCCTTCTCCACGGGTGAGACCGGCCGCGTCGGCTCGCCCAAGCGGCGGGAGATCGGCCATGGTGCGCTCGCCGAGCGTGCCCTGATGCCCGTGCTGCCCTCGCGTTCGGAGTTCCCCTACGCGATCCGGCAGGTCTCCGAGGCGCTGGGCTCCAACGGCTCCACCTCGATGGGCTCGGTCTGTGCCTCGACGCTGTCGCTGCTCAACGCCGGTGTGCCGCTGAAGGCGCCGGTCGCGGGTATCGCGATGGGCCTCGTCTCCGACGAGGTCGACGGCGAGACGCGCTACGTCGCGCTGACCGACATCCTCGGCGCCGAGGACGCCTACGGCGACATGGACTTCAAGGTCGCAGGCACCAAGGACTTCGTGACGGCGTTGCAGCTGGACACGAAGCTCGACGGAATCCCCTCCGAGGTGCTCGCGCAGGCGCTGCGGCAGGCCTACGACGCCCGCGTCGCCATCCTCGAGGTCATCGCCGAGGCCATCGACCGCCCCGACGAGATGAGCCCCTTCGCCCCCCGGGTCACCAGCGTGAAGATCCCGGTGGACAAGATCGGCGAGGTCATCGGCCCGAAGGGCAAGATGATCAACTCGATCACCGAGGAGACCGGCGCGGACATCTCGATCGAGGACGACGGCACGATCTACGTCGGCGCCGTCGACGGTCCCTCGGCCGAGGCCGCGGTGGACAAGATCAACGCCATCGCCAACCCGCAGCTGCCCAAGGTCGGGGAGCGGTTCCTCGGCACGGTGGTCAAGACGGCCGCCTTCGGTGCCTTCGTCTCGCTGGTGCCCGGCCGTGACGGTCTGGTGCACATCTCCAAGCTCGGCGGCGGCAAGCGCATCGCCAAGGTGGAGGACGTCGTCAAGGTTGGCGACAAGATCCGCGTGGAGATCGCCGACATCGACAACCGGGGCAAGATCAGCCTGGTGCCGGTGGCCGACTCGGAGAACACCGAGAACGGTGCCGCACCGGCCGAGGGCGCCGCTTCGGGCGCCCAGCCTGCGGAGTCCACGACGGCGTGACGATTCACGACACGACGGCTGCGGGTCCCCTCGGGGCCCGCAGCCGTCGTCACCTCACCGAGAACGACGCGGGCTTCGTCGGACACCGGCAGGACGCGGACACCACGGTTCTGTTGGACTCCGACGACACCGGGCGCATGGTGCGTCGCACGGTCCTGCCCAACGGCCTGCGGGTGGTCACCGAGCGGATGCCCGGACTGCGTTCCGCCTCCGTCGGGATGTGGGTCGCCGCAGGTTCCCGCGATGAGACGGGACCCGAGGCGGGTGCCGCCCACTACCTGGAACACCTGCTCTTCAAGGGCACCCGACGTCGCACGGCCATCCAGATCGCGGAGGAGGCCGACGCGGTCGGTGGCGAGCTGAACGCGTTCACCTCCAAGGAACACACCTGCTACTACGCCCACATGCTCGACGAGGACCTGCCACTGGCGGTGGATCTCGTCTGCGATGTGGTCTTCGACGCGCTGCTGACCGATCACGACGTCGACGTCGAACGGGGTGTCGTGCTCGAGGAGATCGCCATTCGGGACGACGATCCCGAGGATCTGCTCCACGATGCGTTCAGCGCAGCGCTGCTGGCCGATCACAGCCTCGGCAAGCCGGTGCTGGGCACCGAGGACTCCATCGGCGCCATGACCCCCGAGTTGTTGCGCACCTTCTATCGGCGCAGCTACACGCCGCCGAGGATGGTGCTGGCGGTCGCGGGCAACGTCGAGCACGACGAGGTGTTGCGCCTGGTCGATCGCGCGTTGCGCGGCCGCGAGCACCCGCTCGCCGCTCCCGCCGCGCCCCGTCGTGGCCGGGCCGAGATCACCCAGTCCCGTGAGCTGGTGCTGCATACCGACGAGACCGAGCAGGCGCACCTGATGCTCGGCATGCCGGGACTGGACCGACACGACGGTCGACGACACGTCCTCGGTGTGCTCAGCGCGGCGCTCGGCGGCGGCATGAGCTCCCGGCTCTTCCAGGAGATCCGGGAACGGCGCGGACTGGCCTACTCGGTGTACTCCTCGGACGCCTGCTACTCCGACGCGGGCAGCCTCTCGGTGTACGCGGGATGCCAGCCCGCCCGCCTCGGCGAGGTCGCCGGGGTGGTCCGCTCGGTGTTGGCCGAGGTCGCCGACGGTGGTCTCACCGACGCCGAGGTGGCCAGGGGGCGCGGTCAGCTTCGTGGCGGATTGGTCCTCGGCCTGGAGGACAGTGGATCCCGGATGACCCGACTGGGCAAGCGTGAGCTGAACTTCGGGATCCAGCTCGGGGTGGACGAGCAATTGCGCCAGATCGAGACCGTCGACGCCGAGGCGGTGGCCGTGCTGGCCGCCGACTTGCTGCGACGTCCGATCAGCGCCGCGGTCGTGGGCCCGTACGCTCACGTTGACGAACTGCCCGTCGAGGTGCGCGAGGTGACGAGATGAGCGGGGCCGAGACCGTGGGTGAGCCGATCAAGGTCGGCGTGATCGGTGGCCGGGGCCGGATGGGTTCCGAGGTCTGCCGAGCGGTGGAAGCCGCCCCCGACCTGACGTTGGTCTCGGTCGTCGACGTCGGGGACCGGCGCGAGGACCTGGTCGACGCCGGTGTCCAGGTCGTCGTCGACTTCACCCATCCCGACGCGGTGCTCGACAACATCCACTTCTGCATCGAGCAGGGCATCCATGCCGTGGTCGGCACGAGCGGGCTCGATCAGCAGCGGTTGGACGCGATCCGGGACAGTCTGCGATCGCGGCCCGAACTGGGCGTGTTGATCGCACCGAACTTCGCGATCGGCGCGGTGTTGATGGGCAGGTTCGCCGAGATCGCGGCCCGACACTTCGAATCGGTCGAGGTCATCGAGCTGCACCACCCCAAGAAGGCGGACGCCCCCTCGGGGACGGCCGATCACACCGCTCGGGCGATCGCCGCCGCGCGGCGGGCGGCCGGGCTCGGCGCCGCACCGGATGCCACCACCAAGGAATCAGCAGGGGCGCGGGGTGCCGAGGTCGACGGGGTTCGAGTGCACTCGGTGCGGCTGGCGGGCCTGGTCGCGCACCAGGAGGTGCTCTTCGGCACGGAGGGCGAGACGCTGACGCTGCGACACGACTCGCTCGACCGGAAGTCGTTCATGCCCGGCGTGCTGCTGGCAGTACGCAAGGTGTCGACCGTGCCCGGGCTGACCGTGGGTATCGAAGGGCTGCTGGAGTTGTGATCACCGCTCGTCGAATGGCGGTCTTACTGACCGCCGTGCTCGTGGTCTACCTGTGGTTGTTGGCCGATCGGGCGTTCATCCTGATGGGCTCCGGTGATCCGGTCGCCATCGTTCTCGGCGGCTCGATCCTCGTCCTGCCCGTTCTGGGATTGTGGATGGTGATCGCGACGTGGCGTTTCGGTGTCCGCACGGCGGCGCTGGGGGAGCAGCTGGCCGAGGAGGGCGGGCTGCCGGACAGTTCTGATCTGCCCAGGATGGCCTCGGGCCGGGTCGAGCGAGAGGCCGCCGACGCGTGGTTCGAGGAATGGCGCAGCGAGGTCGAACAACGGCCGAAGGACTGGCGGGCCTGGTTCCGACTCGCGCACGCCTACGACGTGGCCGGTGACCGGCGGCGGGCCAGAGAGGCGATGCGCCGGGCCGTCGACCTGGCGAACTGATTCAACTCGGCAACCGATCGGCCTGCGCTATGCGGATCCGATCGGCGCGCTACAACGGCGACCCGGTCAGAACCACCACGCCCCCAGTACCCCGGGGACCGAGGCCACCAGCGAGAAGCGGACGAATCGTCCCGCCAATCCGGTGGCGATGAACAGACGGAGCGGGACTCGTGCCACCCCGGCGACCACCGAGACGGCGACGAACGGCGGCAGACTGACGAACGAGCTGGTCAACAACACGCCTGTCGTCCAGACCGGCCGGTCGTGACAGGCCGATCGGAAACCGTCTAATCGCCTCGCCCAGCGGCCGGACGGCTTCTTCTCCCGGTGCAGGAACTTCGGTAAGCCCACCGTGCCTCGGCCGACGAAGTAGTAGAGCAGCTTGCCGAGGATCTGACCGGAGGCGACCACCAGGGCGAGTTGCCACCACGAGGTCTCCGGTTTGTTGAGCATCAGCGCGACGATGAACAACTCGATGCTGATCAGCGGAAGCACCGCCGAGAGAACCGAGACGCCGAAGGCTGCGGACATGATGGAGAGCCACGAGAGCATCGTTCGAGGTAGTCCAGCTTCGGCGAGGTGAGCGTGACGGACTCTAACTCGTGGGGCCACTGTGGCGCCGGCTATTCGACGACGTGGAAATCCAAGCCGCCGGTGAGCCGCAACTCCCGGATCGTGCGCTCGCCGGTGTCGAGGGTCCGCGACAGCCCATCCGGTGCCCAACCCGCCGTCTTGAAGAAGGCCAGCGAAGCGGCGTCGGCGATCGGTACCCAGGTGATGCCCCGCGTCGCCCCGCGCGCCCGCAGTTGCTCGCCCGCCGCCAACAACAGCCTGCCGCCGTGGCC
This sequence comes from Actinoalloteichus hymeniacidonis, assembly GCF_014203365.1. Classification (NCBI taxonomy): domain Bacteria; kingdom Bacillati; phylum Actinomycetota; class Actinomycetes; order Pseudonocardiales; family Pseudonocardiaceae; genus Actinoalloteichus; species Actinoalloteichus hymeniacidonis. The sequence goes on along the minus strand of NZ_JACHIS010000001.1, from coordinate 4,323,357 downwards.
ACGACGTCCCCACCTCGGTTCCACCAGCAGCGTGGCGATGAGGCCGGTCTCGGCGGCATCGGGCGCAGGCGTTCCGGCGGCGTCGGCGGTCTCGGCGGCGGGTGCCTCGCCGACCACGCAGAACCCGACGGTCCACGATCCTTCCATCGCGACCGACACCAGCGTCGCCTCGTCGTCGATCGCCTCGCGCCACGATGCCTCGGCGGCTCCGACGTCGAGACCGTCGAGAACCGAGGCGGGCAGGATGCGGGTGTAGGCGGCCCGCCAGGTGTCGTACTGGATGCGGGCGATCTCTGCTGCGTCATCGGGGAGTGCCGGGCGGACGGCGGCGTGTGCCATGCGCGTCAACCTATCGCCCTCCCAGAGCAGCGTTGGCCACCGGTCGTGTGGGGGTTGGCGTGGCTGCACTCGCAGTACCGCCATCGACTCGCAGCGCTTCCCGGTGGAACCGGACACGCCTGCTGCCGCAGGGAAGGCGACGCGCTTCAGACGTCGATCCCAGCCCGACCGCGCACGTGCTGTCGGTGTCGGTGTCGGCCGGCATCATGCGCGTGGTGCAGACCGTCACCGCCGATGCCGCCCGCCGAACCGCGCTCGCCGCGCAGGGATTCACCGATCGACGTCCGAACGGCGAACCGACCCGACGCCATCTCAAGCGCGTGCTGGAGCGGGTTCGGCTGCTCCAGCTCGACTCGGTCAACGTCGCGGTGCGCGCCCATTACATGCCGGTGTTCAGCAGGCTCGGCCCGTACTCCCGCGAGCTGCTCGACGCGGCGGCCTGGTCGCACAGCGCGGCCCGCCCACGGCTGCTGGTGGAGCAATGGGCGCACGAGGCGAGCCTGTTGCCGCCCGAGGACTGGCCGTTGCTGCGATGGCGCATGCGCCGCTACGCCGAGCGCTACGGGGCACACCAGGAGGTGGTGGATCAGCGGTCACCCGGGCTGTCCGCCGAGATCCTGGCTGCGGTGGCCGAGCTCGGCCCGATCAGCGCGGGCGAGTTGGAGCGCGCGATGGGAGCGACCGGGACCGCCGCCAAGGGTGGGTGGTGGAATCGGTCGGACACCAAGAACACCTGCGAGTACCTGTTCGGCATCGGCGCGTTGACCACCGGCACTCGGCGCGGTTTCGAGCGTCGCTACGACCTGCCGGAGCGGGTGCTGCCCGCAGCCGTCCTCGCCACGCCGGAGCCCGAGCCGGCGGATGCGGCCAGAGAGTTGATCGTGCGCTCCGCAGAGGCGCTGGGAGTGGCCACCGAGCCCGACCTGCGCGACTACTACCGGCTGCCGCCCAAGGCTTCCCAACGGGCGGTGGCCGAGGCCGTCGAGTCGGGTGCGCTGGAGGAGGTGGCCGTCCGAGGCTGGACGCGACCCGCCTATCGGCATCCCGAGGCCAGGACCCCGCGCACGGTGACCGGTCGGGCGCTGCTCTGTCCCTTCGACCCGCTGGTGTGGCGGCGCGAGCGAGCCGAGCGGATCTTCGACTTCCACTATCGGATCGAGATCTACGTCCCCGAGCCCAAGCGGGTCTTCGGCTACTACGTCTTCCCGTTCCTGCTGGACGGGCGACTGGTGGCACGGGTCGACCTGAAGGCCGATCGACAGGCGGGTGTCCTGCGGGCACAGGGCGCGTTCGCTGAGGACGGCGTCGAGGTGCCGCGGGTCGCGGCCGAGCTGGCCGAGTCACTGCGGGAGATGGCGGATTGGCTCGGCTTGGACGGGGTGCAGCTGGGAGGACGCGGCGACCTCATCGGCCCGCTGGCCGATTGTCTGCGTCCGGTGCGCCGGTCGGTCAATCCGACACCCTCGATCGAGACCATCACGGCGGTGTCCGAGACGACGGGTGCGCCCACACCCACGGCGGGGGCCATCCCGGGTCGGCCGACGGGCTGAGAGCGGAACCGGGGTAGCCGTCCGTCGTGGACGGCTACCCCGGATGGTCACTGGTCAGCGAGCCGCCGCGCGAGTGATCAGCGCGTTGCCCGCCCCGGTGCGGGCCCGTAGCGCCACGGCAGGCTTCTCGGCGGGCGGGGTGTTGGAGACCGCGAGTTCGGAGCGCGCGGTGCCACCCGGGGTGGCCACGTCCAACTCGGCGTCGACCCCGGCTCGGATACCGACCCTGATGTCACCGGAGCCGCTGATCACCTCGAGCCTGCCCTCGACCGCCTCGGCGATGCTCACCGCGCCACTGCCGGTGCGCACGGACAGGTTGTTCTGTGCCACACCGAGCCAGACGTCGCCGGTCCCGGTGTTCACCGTGGCCGGTCCGGTCACCGAGGCGATCTCGAGATCACCGGTGCCGACGCGGACCGTCAGACCGTCGTGCAGTTCGCCGAGCTTCACATCACCGGTTCCGCCGTGGACGGATGCGTGCCCGTCGGCCCGTTCGACACGGACCCGACCAGCGCCGGTGTGCACCTCGACGCGGTCCGCCGTCCCGGTGACGGTGATGTCGCCGGACTCGGTGCGCGCCACCACCGTCGAGCCGTGCGGCGCCCGGATCCGCGCGAGGAAGGCGACCTGGCGCAGCGCCATGTCCTTCGGGGTGCGCACCAGGACGCGACGTCCGATCGCCTCCAGCCGGGTCGCCCGGATGGCGGTGCCGGGCAGATCACGGATGCGTTCCTCGTTGATCTGCTCGCTGACCCAACCGAGGAAGTCGTGCAGCCCGCTGATCAACGGGGACTGCTCGGAGGGATCGTGGCGCACCTCCACGGCGACCCCGGGTTCATCGCTGAGCGTGACCTCGATGTGGCCTGCCGCGATGAAGGCGTCGATCTCCGCCGGGCCGTCCGTCGCGAAGTACTGCGTTCGGATCGGGGTGCTGGATGCCTGCTCGCCGGAGCCCTCGGTGTCGGGCTGCTCCGTGGAATCGGTGATCTCGGAGGTCGAGTCGGTGTTGTCGTTCTTCTCGCTCTCGGACATGTCCGGGCGCCTTCCTCGTCTGTGGGCCGGTTGGCGAATGGGTGAGCGGTGTCGGATCAGCCCTGCACCCAGCCGCGAAGACGTGAGCGGTCCTCCGGCTCGGGGCGGCTCTGCCGATCGTCCGGCTCGGAGTGCCCGGTGCCCTGGCCCTGGTGCTGCCCGGGCCAGTCCCGGTAGCCGTGCAGGGCGCCCTGTACCGCCTGGGAGACCCAGGAGTTCAACGACACGCCCTGGGTGGAGGCGGCGCGCTCCGCCTTGGACTTGAGTTCGTCGAAGAGCCGAAGCGTGATGCGGCTGATGTCGCCGCCGTCCGTCGGCGGGGGCGGCGGGGGAGGCGGCGGCGGGCCCGCCTGCTCGTTCGAGGAGCGCGGAGTGCTCCGCGTGACGACCACCTGCACGTCGCGGCCGGCGAGCCGGACGTCGACCACGTCGTCATCCAGCGCGGCCGTGACCTCGGCGGCGAGGTCGGACAATGCGTTCATCAGGGCGAGACGGGCGGCGGGTTGCAGCGCGGCGGCCAGTTGCGCGGCTGCGCGTCGGGTCTGCTCGTCCGACGTCGCGGTCGCGGCGGTCAGATCCTGTCGGAGCTGTTCGACGTACGGGGTGAGGTCCATGACGCCATGGTGACATCACGATGGTGTCTTTGCAAGGTCGATATGGCGTCAGCTGACGCCGATGCCGCCGTCATCGGTACTGACCGTTACGATTCGGCCCGCGCCGAGGGAGTCGCCGGTCGGCGCGGTACATGAATTGTCGCCGGTCGACGTCGGCACGAGGCGTGAGCGCACTGTGTCTAGAGGGAAGTAGGTGGACGTGACCGAGCTGGTGTCGCCGAAGGTGCAACTGATCGCGAAGACCGAGTTCACGCCACCCGAGGACGTGCCGTGGACCACCGACGCCGATGGCGGTCAGGCCCTGGCCGAATTCGCGGGACGCGCCTGCTACCAGTCGTGGCGCAAGCCCAACCCGGCCACCGCGACCAATGAGGGCTACCTCCGACACATTCTGGAGGTCGGTCACCTCTCGGTGCTCGAGCACGGCAGCGTCAGCTTCTACCTGACCGGGATCTCCCGGTCGCTGACCCACGAGCTGATCCGGCACCGGCACTTCTCGTACTCGCAGCTGTCCCAGCGTTACGTCCCCGAGCGCGACGCGGCCATGGTCGCGCCCGACGTGATCGCCGAGGACCCCGAGCTGCACGAGCGTTTCCTCGCCGCAGCCGAGGCCAGCGTGGCGGCCTACAACGATCTTCTCGAAGGCCTGCAGAAGAAGTTCGCCGACATCCCCAACCCGACGCTGCGCCGCAAACAGGCCAGGCAGGCCGCGCGCGCGGTGCTGCCCAACGCCACCGAGACCCGCATCGTGGTCACCGGCAACTACCGTGCCTGGCGGCACTTCATCGCGATGCGGGCCACCGAGACCGCCGACGTGGAGATCCGCGCCCTGGCGGTGGAATGCCTGCGACAGCTGCAGAAGGCCGTGCCCAACGTCTTCGGTGACTTCGACATCGCCGAGCTGGCGGACGGCACCGAGGTGGCCTCCAGCCCGTACGTCACCGAAGGCTGACCCGGTCGACCATTCGACGCGGGCGGACGCTGCTCCGAACGGGGCGGCTCCGCCCGCTCGGTGAATCGGCGGCGGATCGGATGTCTCGAACCGCGATCGAACCGGGCGGGTTCGGCGGGCGGAGACGTCCGCCGTCGGCGGTGCCGGGCCCGGCCGAATCCGCTCTCGGATCGGCCTGATCAGCCAGAACACCGACCACATCGGACCATGCCTCGGTCGGCGAGCGCAGCCGGATTCCCGCCGTTGCGGGCTCATTGCGTCCCGGCCGATCCCACTGGGCGAAACGACCGGGGCGGGCCCCGTGCAACCGCACGCGCGGACCGCCTGCCGTACCTGCTGGACCACTAAGAGAGACGGTAGCGTCACCCCCATGACCGGATGCCCCACCGCCTTGCCCGGCAGGCCTTTCGGCCGGGTGCTGACCGCGATGGTCACCCCGTTCGACGCCGAGGGCGCGCTCGATCTCGACCTCGCCCAAGAACTCGCCGTGCACCTGGTCGACAACCAGGGCAACGACGGACTGGTGATCAACGGAACGACCGGCGAATCGCCGACGACCACCGACGCGGAGAAGATAGAACTCATCCGGGCGGTCACCGACGCGGTCGGGGATCGGGCGACGATCGTATCGGGTGCAGGAACCAACAACACGCACCATTCGGTGCAGCTGGCCAGAGACGCGGAGAAGGCGGGTGCCCACGGGCTGCTCGTCGTCACGCCCTACTACTCACGGCCGCCGCAGGAAGGGCTGATCGCCCACTTCACGACGGTGGCCGACGCGACCGACCTGCCGGTGATGCTCTACGACATCCCGCCGCGCTCGGTGGTGCCCATCGAGGTCGAGACCCTGCGGGTGCTCGCCGAGCATCCGCAGATCATGGCGGTGAAGGACTCCAAGCACAATCTGTGGGCGGGCAGCGAGATCATCGCCAGCACCGACCTGGCCTACTACTGCGGCGAGGACCCGCTCAACCTGCCCTGGCTGGCCGTCGGTGCCGTCGGGTTCGTGAGCGTGATCGGCCACGTGGTCGGCGACCGGCTCAAGCTGATGCTCGATGCCTTCGAGGCAGGCGACACGGCCAAGGCCAGGGAGATCCACGAGAGCATGCTGCCGGTGTACCTCTCGATGAACCGGATGGGCGGCACCATCTTCGCCAAGACGGCCCTGCGGCTGTGCGGCTTCGAGACGGGACAGCCGAGGCTCCCGCTCCCCGCTCCGTCCGATGAGGAGGCGCGGTTGATCGCGGCCGATCTGTGGGAGGCGGGACTCGTCCTGGTCAATCCGAACACCATGGCCGAGACGGCCCCGAAGGCAGGCGAGCAGTGACACTGACGGCGACGGATCAACGTGGGGCTCCCGGACCGCTTCCCGAGGGGGCCTTGCGCATCGTCGCGCTCGGCGGGATCGGTGAGGTCGGCAAGAACATGACCGTCTTCGAATACGACGGACGGTTGCTGGTCGTCGACTGCGGGGTGCTCTTCCCCGAGGACGACTCCCCGGGGGTCGACCTGATCCTGCCGGACTTCCGGGCCATCGAGGACCGCATCGACGACATCGAGGCGCTCGTCCTCACCCACGGTCACGAGGACCACATCGGCGCGGTGCCGTTCCTGCTGCGCCTGCGCCCCGACCTGCCGGTCGTCGGCTCCCGCTTCACCCTCGCGCTGCTGGCCGCCAAGTGCAAGGAACACCGCCAGGTACCCAAGCTGCAGGAGGTCCGGGAGGGCGAGCACACCCGGCACGGCTCCTTCCAGTGCGAGTTCTTCGCGGTCAACCACTCGATCCCCGACGCGCTGGCGGTGGCGATCCGGACCCCGGCGGGCACGGTCCTGCACACGGGTGACATCAAGCTCGACCAGTTGCCCCTCGACGGGCGGCTCACCGACCTGGCCGGCTTCTCCCGACTCGGTGACGAGGGCGTCGATCTCGCACTGGTCGACTCCACCAATGCCGAGGTCCCCGGATTCGTTCCGCTGGAGCGCGACATCGGGCCGGTGCTCGACGGCGTGATCGGCAAGGCCACCCAGCGCGTCATCGTCGCCTGCTTCGCCAGCCATGTGCACCGAGTGCAGCAGGTCCTCGACGTCGCTGTCGCCCATCGACGACGAGTGGCCTTCGTGGGCCGTTCGATGGTCCGCAACATGGGCATCGCCGTCGATCTGGGTCTGATCAAGGTCCCCGAGGGCCTGCTGATCGATCTGGACGAGGCGCTGCAGCTTCCGGAGAGCCGGGTCCTGCTCGTCTCCACCGGATCGCAGGGCGAGCCGCTGTCGGCCCTGTCGCGGATGGCCAGGGGGGATCACCGACAGATCTCGATCCGATCGGGCGACACCGTCGTCCTCGCCAGCTCGCTCATCCCCGGCAACGAGACCGCCGTGTTCGCCGTGGTCAACGGCCTGGTCCGGCTGGGCGCGCAGATCATCCACCAGGCCAACGCGAAGGTGCACGTCTCGGGGCACGCCTCGGCGGGCGAACTGCTGTACCTCTACAACGCGCTTCGTCCCAGCAACGTGATGCCGGTCCACGGCGAGTGGCGCCACCTGCGGGCCAACGCGGCGCTGGCCGAGGCCACCGGCGTGCCCGCGAGCCGGACCGTGATCGCGGAGGACGGCGTCGTCGTCGACCTGATCGACGGGATCGTGCAGATCGCGGGCCGAGTCGAGGTCGGCCACGTCTATGTCGACGGACTCTCGGTCGGCGACGTGGGGGAGTCCACGCTGTCCGATCGGCTGGTACTGGGCGAGGGCGGTTTCATCGCCATCACCGTCGCGATCGAATCGCAGACCGGCCGGGCCGTCGCACCGCCGACCGTATCGGGCCGGGGGTTCTCCGACGACCCCAAGGCGCTGGACGAGGTCGTAGCGCTGGTGGAGTCCGAGCTGTCGCGCACCGAGGTCGAGGGCATCACCGATCCGCATCGGGTCGCCCAGGCGGTGCGCAGGGTCGTCGGCCGTTGGGTCGCGGCCACCTACCGGCGCCGACCGATGATCATCCCGACGGTACTGCCGGTCTGAGCCTCCCATCCGGTTCCAACGGCGCCCCCGACGAGCAGTCGGGCGGCGCCGGCCGGACGGCAGACGTGCACGCTCGGCTACGTCTCAGAGTGATGTTCACACCGGAATCCGTGCGGTTCGTGTGGTGCCTGGGGCCGCCTACTACCGTATGACACATGGCTGGGCGGACCACGACCTCGGGTAAGAGCGGCACGCGAAGTCGGAGCACGTCGAAATCGGGGACCACGAGCCGATCGGGAAGCCGGACCTCCGCCCGGCGACCTGCCGCGAAACGGACGTCCACCTCCGGGCGACGCAAGGGCTCGGTGACGACCCTGACGCTGCTCAAACGCGGCGCGGGCAGTGTGATCCGCGCGGTGGCCAGGACCAAGGAACTCGATCCCGAACACCGACGTGACGCCCTGGGCATGGTCCTGATCGGACTCGCCATCGTGGCCGCCCCCGCCGTCTGGTGGCAGGCAGCAGGGCCGGTCGGGGCCTGGTTGGACGCCGCCCTGCGTAGTTTCCTCGGCGTCGGCGCCATCGCCTTCCCGGTCGTGCTGTTGGGCATCGGCTTCTCGTTGATGCGGACCGAGCCGCAGCCGGAGAACCGCCCCCGGCACACGGTCGGCTCGCTGCTGGCCATCCTCGGCATCCAGGGCATCCTGCACCTGATGACCGGTGCCCCCACCGATCCGGCCGACTGGCGTGACTCGGCGGGTGTCGTCGGCTTCATCCTGGGCGGACCGCTCGGCCAGGGCCTGACCGCCTGGGTCGCGGGCCCGTTGCTCGCGTTGATCTGCGGTCTGGGCCTGCTGATCCTCACCGGCACCTCGGTGCGCCGCATTCCCGAACGACTCCGGGAACTGGCCGGACTCTCCGACCCGGATCAGCCCGACTCTCGACTTCCGGTGGACACGGACCCGATCGAGCCCGTGCCCACCCGTACTCGGCGGCCCGCGCGGCGGCGGCAGTCCAGCGCGGCGCAACCGGCCTCGGAACAGGCAGTTGAGGCCGAGGAGTCACCGACCGAAGCCTCGGTGGGAGCCGCCGCGCTCAAACCCAAGCCGAGGACCAGGAAGACCCAGCCCGCAGCGACCACCGCCGTACAGCGGACGGCGGGCCTGCCGGAGCCCGAGGACACGGTGGCGGCGCAGGCGGCGGATGCCTCGGCGAGCGCCGGCTCGGCGGGATCGGGCTTCGCGCCCGTCCGAGCGGTCGAGGGCGACTACCGGCTACCTCCCGCCGAGTTGTTGAAGGCGGGCGACCCGCCGCGAGCCCGCAGCAAGGCCAACGAGTCGATGATCGAGGCCATCGGCGGGGTGCTGGAACAGTTCTCGATCAACGCGCAGGTCACCGGATTCACCAGGGGGCCGACGGTCACCCGCTACGAGGTCGAGCTCGGCCCCGGGGTGAAGGTCGAGAAGATCACCGCGTTGACCAAGAACATCGCCTACGCGGCCGCCACCGACAACATCCGACTGCTGGCCCCCATCCCAGGCAAATCGGCGGTGGGCATCGAGGTGCCCAACAGCGATCGCGAGATGGTGCGGCTGGCCGACGTGCTCTACTCGCCGATCGCGGTCGGCGACGAGCATCCACTGGTCATCGGGCTGGGCAAGGACATCGAGGGTCACATGCTGACCGCGAACCTCGCCAAGATGCCGCACCTGCTGTGCGCCGGTTCCACGGGATCCGGTAAGTCCAGCTTCGTCAACTCGATGCTGGTCTCACTGCTGGCCCGGGCCACCCCTACCGAGGTACGGATGATCCTGATCGACCCCAAGATGGTCGAGCTGACGCCGTACGAGGGCATCCCGCACCTGATCACGCCGATCATCACCCAGCCGAAGAAGGCCGCTGCGGCGCTGAGCTGGCTGGTCGACGAGATGGAACAGCGTTACCAGGACATGCAGGTCAACAAGGTGCGGCATGTCGACGACTTCAACCGCAAGGTCCGCAACGGCGAGATCACCGCGCCACCGGGCAGCGAACGCGTCTACCAGCCCTATCCCTACATTCTGGCCATCGTCGACGAGCTCGCCGACCTGATGATGACCGCGCCGCGCGATGTCGAGGACGCCATCGTGCGTATCACGCAGAAGGCTCGGGCCGCGGGCATCCACCTGGTACTGGCCACCCAGCGGCCCAGCGTCGACGTGGTCACCGGCCTGATCAAGACCAATGTGCCCTCCCGGTTGGCCTTCGCCACGTCATCGCTGACCGACTCCCGGGTGATCCTCGACCAACCCGGCGCCGAGAAGCTCATCGGGATGGGCGACGGGCTCTACCTCCCCATGGGTGCCTCCCGCCCCGTCCGGATGCAGGGCGCGTTCATCACCGACGAGGAGATCTCGGCGGTGGTCGCCTTCGCCAAGGAGCAGGCGACGCCGGAATACCAGGACGACGTGACGGCCGCGAAGGCCGGCGAGAAGAAGGAGATCGACGCCGATATCGGCGACGACCTGGATGTGCTGTTGCAGGCGGCCGAGCTGGTGGTCACCAGTCAGTTCGGTTCGACGTCGATGCTGCAGCGCAAACTGCGGGTCGGGTTCGCCAAGGCGGGCAGGCTGATGGATCTACTGGAGAGCCGTTCGATCGTCGGCCCGTCGGAGGGCTCCAAGGCGCGCGATGTGCTGGTCAAGCCGGACGAGTTGGACTCGGTACTGACCCTGATCAAGGGCGGCGATCCCGACGGGGAGTGAGCGGGCGATCCGAAGGCTGGTGCGAGCCCCCAGGACGCGCACCAGCCGGACGACTCTTCGCTGATCAGCCGACGGTCAGCGTGGCCTTGGCCACCGCCTCCGCAGTGCTGGCGCTGGAACCGCCGAAGTTGCGGACGGCGTGGTAGTAGACGTCGGCGGTGCGCTCGCACGCCCAACCGCCGCCGCACACCGAGTACATGTCGTCGCGGAAGTTGTCGTCGATCCGCAGCCGGTTGGCCTCGGTGAATCGACCCTGGAGCTTGTAGTTGCGGTAACCGAAATCGTGCCGGTGGCAGGAATTGAGGAACTCGTAGCCGAATGGCTCGTCCGGCGACCACGAGCAGCCGTCGGAGCTCCAGTCCACCTGGCCGGAGTGCGGCGCCTGGCTCCGGGTGGAGACGAACTGGCTGAGCGAGGCGTTGTACAGCTGGTTGTCGGTGAACGACTGCAGTTCGGCGGGCGGCAGCGCCGCGTTAGCCGTTCCGGTACCCAGGAAAAGGGCGGCTGAGGCGAGAGTTGCGGCAACGGCCGCCTTCACGGCGCGACGCAGGGTGGTGGCCACGAAATCTCCTGTTGGTCATGGATGCTGGTAGAAGATTTCTAACCGTTTCGTTCAGGTAAAGCCAGGTCCGAGGCGGGATGCGCGAATGAATAGGGGGTGCGGGCAAAGCGCAATCCCCTATAACACGGCGGAATTTCACCACCCATCGTGACGGATCGTCGAGAGTGGAATCGGTCAACGTCCGAACGGGTGGTTCACAGCGGCAGGGTCAACAGCATTCGACTGTTCCCCAGCGTGTTGGGCTTGGCGTACGGCAGGTCGAGGAACTCCGCGACTCCCTCGTCGAGGGAACGCCGCATCTGCTCGTAGACCTCGGGGGACACCGGTGTGCCGTCGATCTCGACGAATCCATGGGCGCCGAAGAACGCCGTTTCGAAGGTCAACACGAAGATCCGCGGCAGGCCCAGCTCCACCGCCAGCTCGATCAACCGGGCGACCACCCGATGACCGATGCCGGTGCCCCGCGCCGCAGGTGCCACCGCGACGGTCCTGATCTCGGCGAGGTCCTCCCACAGCACGTGCAGCGCGCCGCAGCCGACGATCTCGCCGTCGAGCTCGGCGACCCAGAACTCCTGAACGCTCTCGTAGAGCGTCACCAGTTCCTTGGTCAGCAGCACCTTGCCCGCGTAGGCGTCCACCAAGGCCTTGATCGGGCGAACATCGGCGATCCGGGCACGTCGAACGAGGACAGCTGGCTGTGGTGGCACAGCGGAAAGACTAGTCCTCGGCCCACGACGTCCCGCCGGGCGAGAAAGAACATCAACCTGATGCCGTAGCGGCCCTCCCCATCCGGGTTGATCGATCGGTGGGTTCGTCCTCGGCCGGCGGGTCGGGGGTCCGGTTCTGCGGTACACCTGCATCAGGACCGGTCCACGGGGAGAACGGTGGTCTTGACGATGCTGCGGCGATTCCGGCTGGGAAACCATCGTTCGTTCCACCATGCGCAGGACTGGCGACTGTCCGGCGACCACGACACCTCGGCACGGCCGGTGGCCGGTGTCTACGGGGCCAACGCCGCAGGGAAGTCCAACCTTCTCGACGGGCTGCGCTTCATGGCGCTGGCGGTGACCGGTTCCTTCGACCGCTGGCCGGAGGACGGCGGCGTTGCCCGCAGGCCGTTCCGGCTCGACCAGGCCGCCGCGCTGCGACCGTCCTCCTTCGAGGTCGAGCTCGTCATCGATGGCGTCGGCTTCGGCTACGGATTCGACGTCGACGACGAGAAGGTGCGTCACGAGTGGCTGCACCGCGAATCGGCGGGGCAACGGCGACTGTTGCTGGACCGGGACGTCGAGGGAGTCCGGCACGTCGCAGGAGAGTCGGAGTCCGAGCTCGAACGGGCAGCGGTGCTCGGTGCGCTGACCCGACCCAACACCCTGCTGCTCAGCGTCGCCGCCCAGTCCCATCTCGACTGGGCACTGCCGGTCTATCGGTGGTTCGCCCGACAGCTGGTCTTCGTCGACGTCTCCCGCCGCTCGGCCGCCCAGCACCACCTCGTCGACCTGCTCCGCACGAGTCCCGAGCTGCGAGCCCCGCTCGTCGAACTGCTGCGCCTGGCCGATCTGGGCATCGCCGATGTGGTCCTGGAGGAGGAGGTGTTGCATCAGGACCCGCTGGTCGCGGGCCTGCTGGAGCGCTTGCAGTCAGCGCACGCCACCACCTCCGGCCTGCCGGACGAGGACACCGCCGCCGGCCCCGATTTCGGTCTCGACGTGCCGCTGGATCCGTCCGAGGCATCGGCCGCGCGCCTGGCGGCGAACGCGGCGGCGCGGACCCCGTCCCGTGAGGACGAGTCGAGATCGGCGGCCTTGTTCTTCGCCCACGGGGCGGGCCGAACCCGCTTCGAGTGGGAGGAGGAGTCCGAGGGCACCCAGTCGTGTCTCGAACTGCTGCCGCAGGTGCTGCGCGCACTGATCCATGGGCGCACGCTGATCGTCGACGAGATCGACACGAGTCTGCATCCCGGTCTCACCCGTCGACTGGTCGCGTTGTTCCGGGATGCGGCTGCCGCGGGCTATGGCGGGCAGCTGTTGTTCACCACCCACGACACCACCCTGATGCGCACGCCGATCGCGGCGGACGGGCTGGACCGCGAGGAGATCTGGTTCGTGGACAAGGACGCCGCAGGCTCCTCGACTCTGCATTCGCCTGCGGAGTTCCGGGTCACCGATGGTGCGCAGCGCGGCGGCCCGGCGACCGAGGCGTCGGAAGAGGGCATCGAGGCGGCTTATCTGGCGGGACGGTTCGGGGCGATCCCCGTCGTCGACGGTGCCGACTTCCTCGCGGCGGTGCGGGCGGCGATCGACGCTGGTCGTCGCCACGAGGGTTGAGGCGATGCGGATACGGGCGGCACCGTGCCGCCGAGGAGGCGACCGGCTGTCCGTAGTGCGTCGACCGCTCGGAAGAGAGCGGATCCGTGAGATCGGGAACCATCCGGCACCCGTGGCCGTTGAGGTGGAAGCGAGCGGGATCGCGTTGTTCTCGCCGGCGGCGACGCCCGAATCGGTCGGGCTCTCCGGGCGCAACGACGAACGACACGCCGCCCGATCGGCGGAACCGCTCCACCAGCGGGTGAAGACCGATCAAGGGCACCAATGCCCCGTGAGGTCTTCGGCGGCTGGTGTCCACCGTTACCCTTGGGGCGTGCCGCCACCTCCCGCCACTCGCCGCGTCGCCATGGTCACCCTCGGATGCTCCCGAAACGAGGTGGACTCCGAAGAGCTGGCCGGTCGGCTCTCGTCCGACGGCTGGGACCTGGTCGAGCCGGACGGGCCGGAGCAACCGGACGTCATCATGGTCAACACCTGCGGATTCATCGAGTCCGCCAAGAAGGACTCCGTCGACACGCTGCTGGCCGCCTCCGACACCGGCGCGAAGGTCGTCGCCGTCGGGTGCATGGCCGAGCGCTACGGCGTCGAGTTGGCCGACCAGCTTCCCGAGGCCGACGCCGTGCTGGGCTTCGACCACTACCCGGCCGTCACCGATCGCCTCGACGACGTGCTCGCCGGGCGGACCCTCGCCTCCCACACCCCGACCGACCGTCGACTGCTGCTGCCGATCTCGCCCGTCGAGCGACCGGCCGCATCCGACGAGGTCACGGTTCCCGGCCACGCCTGGGGACCGAAGGTCCTGCGGCGCAGGCTCGACGACTCACCCGTCGCACCGCTCAAGCTCGCCTCCGGCTGCGATCGTCGCTGCACCTTCTGCGCGATCCCGTCGTTCCGTGGCGCCTTCGTCTCGAGGCAGGCGCCCGAGATCCTCGCCGAGGCGGCCTGGCTGGCGGAGCACGGCGTCCGCGAGCTGTTCCTGGTCAGCGAGAACTCCACCTCCTACGGCAAGGACCTCGGCGATCTGCGGGCGCTGGAGAAGCTGATCCCGCAGCTGGCGGCGGTTCCCGGCGTGGACCGAGTGCGGGTGTCCTACCTGCAACCGGCCGAGACCCGTCCCGGCTTGATCTCGGCGATCGCCTCGACGCCCGGCGTCGCGCCCTACTTCGACCTGTCGTTCCAGCACTCCAGTGAGTCGGTGCTGCGCCGGATGCGGCGCTTCGGATCGACGAGCTCCTTCCTCACCCTCATCGACCAGATCCGACAGCAGGCACCGCAGGCGGGGCTGCGCAGCAATGTGATCGTCGGCTTCCCCGGGGAGACCGAGGAGGACGTCGCCGAACTGGAGGACTTCCTCACCAGGGCTCGACTCGACGTGGTCGGTGTGTTCGGCTACTCGGACGAGGACGGCACCGAGGCTGCGGACTTCGACGACAAGATCGACGCGGATGTGGTCGCGGAGCGCGTCGCGCGGGTCTCCTCCCTCGTGGAGGAGTTGACGGCGCAGCGCGCGGAGGAACGCATCGGCGAGGAGGTCATCGTGTTGGTGGAACGGACCGAGACCGAGGACGAGGACTGCGCGGGTCGTGCCGCGCATCAGGGGCCGGAGGTGGACGGGGAGTGCGTGTTCAGCGACCCGACCGGCCTGAAGGTCGGTGATCTGGTTCGCGCCAGGGTCATCGGCTCCGAGGGCGTCGACCTGATCGTCGAGCCGTTGAGCGCGGATTCGGGAGGGCGGCAGCCATGACCGCAGCCGCCGACGACGCCGTCGAGCCGACCCCCGCACCGACGCCGGTGCCCGTCGTGAACATCGCCAACGCGCTGACGGTATTCCGCCTGCTGCTCGTCCCCGTGTTCCTGTTCGCCCTGCTGGGTGATCACGAGGGCAGCACCACCTGGCGCCTGTTGGCCACCGGCATCTTCCTGCTGGCCGCCGCCACCGACCGCCTGGACGGCGACCTGGCCCGCAAGCGCGGACTGATCACCGACTTCGGCAAGATCGCCGACCCGATCGCGGACAAGACCTTGATCGGCGCCGCCCTGATCGGGTTGAGCATGCTCGGCGACCTGCCCTGGTGGGTCACCGGCACGATCCTGGCCCGCGAGTTGGGCGTCACCCTGCTCAGATTCTGGGTGATCCGTCACGGCGTCATCCCCGCCAGCCGGGGTGGCAAGGCCAAGACCCTCGTGCAGATCGTCGCGATCGTGCTGCTGCTGCTGCCGTTGCCCGCGAGCTTCGCCATCGTGGTGGGCGGTGTCATGGCGGTGGCGGTCCTGCTGACCCTGATCACCGGCCTGGACTACGCCGTGCGTGCGGTCAAGATGCGTGCCAGAGGGCGTCGGGCGACTGCGGGAGCTCCGTGACCTCGGACGAACCCGATGATGGCACCGACGGGTCCGCCGCCGAGTCTTTCGAGGTCGACGTGGCGACGACCGCGTTGAGTCGGGTCGTGGACACGCTGCGTGCCAGGGGGCAGACCCTGGCGCTGGCGGAGTCGCTGACCGGCGGCCTGCTCGGCGCCGCCCTGACCTCGATCGCAGGCGTCAGCGATGTGTTCCGAGGTGGGCTGGTGGTCTATGCCACCGATCTGAAGATTCGGCTCGCGGGGGTCGACGCCGAGGTGCTCGCCGAGCACGGGGCGGTGCATCCGACGGTCGCCGAGCAACTGGCGACCGGGGCGCGCGATCGGTGCCTGGCCGACTGGGGGATCGGCGTGACCGGTGTCGCCGGCCCCACGGCTCAGGACGGTGCCGCGCCCGGAACGGTGCACGTCGCGGTGTGCGGTCCGACACGTCTGCTGGTGCGCTCGGCCCGGTTGGCAGGCGATCGGAGTCGGGTGCGGCATGGTGCGATCGACCTGGCCTGCGGACTGCTGGCCGACGTGGTGATGCAGGATGCACGATGAACCGGTCGTCGGGGTCGCCCACCCGCCACGTGGTGGCGGTCGGGAACAACCAGGCGTCGCCACACGTTCGACGAGGGCGGACCTGGGATTGAAGAATCGCTGACGGTGCCTGCCGGGCTCGGTACGGTGGTCTCACGGCGGAAGGAGACACAGGATGGCCGTCTTGCTGCGGGAGGCTATCGGCGAGCGGCTGCGCCATGAGCGCACCGCCCAACGCCGAACCCTCCGCGAGGTGTCGCGTATCGCCCGGGTGAGCCTGGGATACCTCTCCGAGGTCGAGCGGGGGCGCAAGGAGGCATCGAGCGAGCTTCTCGCTGCGATCTGCCATGCCTTGGAACTCGAACTCGCTCGGCTGCTCGACGATGTGGCCACCGATATCCGAGGCGAGCTCGACTCGGAGACCGTGCCCGTCCAGGCCGCCGCCACGAGCGTGGAGCGGGCGCCCGGACATGGCACCGGCGACATCGAGGGTGGTCGCCTGGTGCCCTCGGTGATCGGCGCGGATATGCGGGTCCAATCGGATATGCGAGTTCAACCGGTTCGGGGACGCGCCCGTCTCGGTTCGACGATGCAGATCACCAACAAGGTTGTGGTGGCGGCGTGACGGATCGCCGCCGGAAATGTCCGGCGATTCCCTAGAATCGACTGCGTTGCCGTTTCTCGGTGTCGCGAGGTGCGCGCCGGGAGTCGGGGTCTGCGAATCGGCAGACGGCGGTCAGGACGGGAGAGACACGGTGTTGACCACTATCGTCGCGGTAGCGGCACTGTGCGTGATCCTGGTCCTCGTGCTGCTCGTCATCCAGGCACGTCGAGCGGCCGACCGTGCACTCGCGGGGCGCCTTCCCACCGATCGTGGCGCTGCCTCGTCGGGCACGGCGGGGTTGTGGCACACCCGGGGCAGGCGGGCCATCGAGAGTCTCGAGGAGCTGACGCGTTCACGGCCGGAACTCTCCGGAGTCCGAGCCGACGCGGAGGCCGTCCTGGCCGAGTTGCGCGACACCGCGCATCGAGTCGCGGTACTCGACGAGGTCATCGCGTCCGTCCCCTCTCCGGAGCTGGCGGCGAGCCGCGATCGGCTGGCCGCCTCGGCGGCCTCCAGTGGTGAGGACGAACGCGCGGAGATCCTGGACGCGGTGCGCGCGGTGGATCACACTCTGGAATCGGACCGTCGACGCCGCGCGGTGCGCGACGCCTTGTTGGCGGAGATGCACGCGACGGTGACCGGTCTGGAGGCGGCGGCACTCGAGGTCCGGGAGTGGGTCTCGCCGACGGATCCGGCAATGGATGCGGTCGATCGGGAATACTCGATGCCATCCGATCAGCCCGCAATGCCTGCGGACCGAGCACGCGAGCGATTCTCGGCGACGCCACAACGCTCCAGCGCATCGGTTGAGCTGGCCGAACGGTTACAGGGTCTGCGGGAAGGACTGGTCGAGGTGCGGCGATTGCCGGATCGAGGTTCGCCGCCCGCTCAGGGAAAGCCCTGATATCGACCGGGGGCGGTGGAAGCAGAAGAGCGCACCTGACACGATGTAATGGGAATCGGAACCGGGTCAGTGCTCGGAAGCGGTCAAGGTGATATCCGAGTGGTTAGAGAAGGCAGGCGGAGGAGATGGCCAACCCGTTCGTGAAAGCTTGGAAGTACCTGATGGCGGCGTTCTCGTCGAAGATCGACGAGCATGCCGACCCGAAGGTGCAGATCCAGCAGGCCATCGAGGAGGCACAGCGGCAGCACCAGGCTTTGTCCCAGCAGGCCGCAGCCGTCATCGGTAATCAGCGCCAGCTGGAGATGAAGCTCAACAGGCGCCTCGGTGACGTGGAGAAGCTCCAGGCGTCGGCGCGGCAGGCGCTGGTCATGGCAGAGGACGCCATGGCGAAGGGAGACGCGGAGAAGGCGCAGCAGTACGAGAACAGCGCCCAGGCATTCGCCGCCCAGCTCGTCAGCGCGGAGCAGGAGATCGAGGATCTCAAGAGCCTCCACGATTCGGCGATCCAGGCTGCGGGCGAGGCCAAGCAGGCCGTCGAGCGCAACTCGATGCAGCTCCAGCAGAAGATCGCCGAGCGCACCAAGCTGCTCAGCCAGCTCGAGCAGGCGAAGATGCAGGAGCAGGTCTCGAGCTCGTTGCAGAGCATGAGCGAGCTGGCCGCGCCGAAGAACACCCCGAGCCTCGACGAGGTCCGGGACAAGATCGAGAAGCGCTACTCCACCGCCATGGGGCAGACGGAGCTGGCGAAGAACTCGGTGCAGGGCCGGATGCTGGAGGTCCAGCAGTCCACCATGGACATGGCGGGGTCCTCGCGGTTGGAGCAGATCCGTGCATCCATGCGCGGTGGCGGCGCCGCAGGCGAGGTCACCAGCGGACAGGCTGCGCCGCAGCCGGCCACGCAGGCCATCCAGCAGCCCGGGCAGCAGCAGCCGGGCCAGGCGTGAGCGTCTGATCACTGATGGCCGGCGACAAGCCCGATTGGGCTAAACACGCGGCCTCGATCGGCAAGTTCGGCAGCGAACTGGCCGGCGAGGTGAGTCGGGGTGTCTCCACGTGGCGCGATCCGCGGGCCAAAGCGGAGCGCAAGCGCAAGCGCGCGAAGCGGGGACTGAAGCTGCGTATCGGGCTGGCCGCCATCGCGGGTACGGCCGCGTTCTTCGTCGCAGACGGTCCGGAGATCGAGTTCCCCGAGATCGCACTCGGCGGTATCGCGGTCGTGTCGTCGGTGTCGGCCGTCTCCTCGGGGATCCGGGTGCAGAAGCTGTACCGCACCCCGCTGCCTGCCGCGAGCGTGCCACCACCGGAGCTGCCTCCGGTGTCCTCGGCGGCCCGCGCTCCGATGCAGCGCCTTATCGCGGCGGAGTCCAGCCTCGGTGAGCTGCTGGATCGGCTCGGCGAGCCGACGAAGGGGGCGGCTTCCGTGCCGTTGGACGTCGTGGTGCAGACCCGGCTGACGGCCGTGGATGCCGCTTCGGCGGTGCGGGACGGCGCCGACCGGTTACAGGCGGTGGAACGAGCTGCGCAGGCAGCACCGGCCACCGAGCGTGCGTCGCTCTCCTCGGAGATCCGGCGCTTGGAGCGCCAACTGGACGAGAGCGTGGACGGCTACGGACGTCTGGTTGCCGAGGCGGGTCGGGCGGTGGCCGCATCGGCCAGCGCCGAACCGCAGACCGCTCTGACCGACGCATCCGACCGGTTGGCCGGTCTGGCCTCGGCGTTGCGCGAGCTGTCCCGAGGGGTCGAACGCTGAGTCGTCGCTCCGCCACAGGCACTGGGTTCGGGGTATCACGGGGTGGGCGGATGTCGATCGAGGGGATCTCTCCCTTGATCGACCCCGCCGTTCTCGACGCATCGGGTAGTAGACGCCCCGCCCGCCGTGCTTATCTCGGCCTTGCATCGCCTGTATGGACTAGTTCCGAAGCGGCGAACTCGCATTTATCTTACTTTCTGTGATCATTGACTGACTGTTGGCCGTGGTGCGAAGACTTTTCTTCGTACATACGAGTGATATCGGATAGTTATCAGTCAAGATTGGCTACAACCCGTGGCAGGATTCGTCACTACAGCACCTGTCGGGGGTGAGGTATTTGGCGCTGTGGGCTGTCCGAGATGGCGGTCGCTCGGTCCGAGACGGTGGCGCTGTCGCTGCCGATGAGCGACTGAGCTGGCCGATGACGATCGGTTTCGGTTTACAACACGTTTTCGCGATGTTCGGCGCGACGGTGTTGGTGCCGTTGCAGACGGGGTTTCCCGTCACCACCACGCTGCTCTTCTCCGGCCTCGGCACGCTGCTGTTCTTATTGGTCACGCGTAACCGGGTGCCCAGCTATCTCGGCTCGTCCTTCGCGTTCGTCGCGCCGCTGAGTGCCGCGCAGCTGGACGGCGCGAGCCCCGCATTACTCCTCGGCGGTGTGCTGGTGGCGGGCCTGTTGTTGGTCGCGGTGGGCATCGCGGTGAAGGCGTTGGGCGCCCGGCTGCTGGACTCCCTGATGCCTCCGGTGGTGACCGGTGCCGTGGTCATGCTGATCGGCTTCACCCTGGCCCCGATGGCGGCGCAGGACGTCGCGGAGCAGCCGGGCATCGCGCTGATCACCCTGCTCTGCATCATCGGCATCGCGATCCTCGGTAGGGGGATGCCCGCCCGGTTGTCGGTCCTGTTGGGTGTGCTGGCGGGCTGGGTGCTGGCCCTGGCCATCCACGGCTTGGACGACGATGCCCTCGCCGATCTCGCCGCGGCCCCGTGGATCGGTGTCCCGGAGTTCACCGCTCCCGTGGTGTCGCCGTCCGTGACGCTGATCGTCCTACCGGTGATCCTGGTCGTCGTCGCCGAGACCGTCGGCCATGTCAAAGCGGTCGCCGCCGTCACCCGCCGCGATCTGGACGGCAGCGTCGGCGACGCGCTGATCGGCAATGGACTGGCCACCGCGTTGGCGGGCGCGGGCGGCGGCTCGGCGACCACCACCTACGCCGAGAACATCGGCGTCATGGCGGCCACCAAGGTCTATTCGACCGCGGCCTACCTGATCGCTGCGTTGATCGCGATGCTGTTATCGCTGTCCCCGAAGTTCGGTGCGCTGATGCTGACGATGCCGGTGGGCGTGCTCGGCGGCGCCACCATGGTGCTGTTCGGTCTGATCGCGCTGATCGGGGTGCGCATCTGGCTGGAGGCGCGCATCGACCTCTCCGACCCGGTGAACCTCCTGGTCGCCGCCGCCGCGCTGATGGCGGGGATCGGCGACCTGACCTTCTCGGTGGCGGGTGTCGAACTCGGCGGGATCGTCTGGGGTTCGCTACTGGCGGTCGTGCTGCATCCGATTCTCACCAGACTCTCCCGACACCGCAGGTCCGGCGGGGCCTGACCCGCCGCCCGCCTGCGGTGCCTCTCGCAGGGGGCGCGGGCGGGTGACGCGGTCTAGTCGTCGTCTGCTTCCTCGGAGCGCTGCCTGCTGCGGCGAGCCCGCCCGGATCTCAACACCCGCGCCAACAGCAGGTTGAACGCCAGGGACACCTCGCGGGCGCCTGGAGTGCCCCACTGGTGGATCGGCATGCACGCGCCCTGGGCCTGCTGCACGGCGAGCCGGTCGGGCATCACGACCGGCATCACCAGCGGCCCGAAGATCTCCCGCAGCTCGTTGATCCGGAACTGGTGCTCATGCGAGCGAGGGCGGACTCGGTTGACGACGACACCCAGCGGTTGGAGATCGGGGTTGTGCTCGTCGCGTTCGTTCTGGACCGCCTCGAACGCCCGTTGGACACCGGAGACCGCGAACATCGTCGGCTCGGCGACCAGCAGGGCGCGATGCGCGGCGACCAACGCGGACCTGGTGAGCCTGCCCAACGACGGCGGGCAGTCCAGTAACACGAGTTGGAAAGGGCGTTCCTGGGCGATCTCGAGATCGTTGACCGACCCGAGCACCCTCGACAGGGTGGAAAGCCGGTTCAGATTGGGATCCGGGACGTTGTGCAACTCCGCATCCTCGGCACCCACCAACACGTGGACGTCCTCGCCCCAGCCGCTGGGCACGATCGCGGAGCCCACGACCGATGGACTCGGGTCGGCGAGGACATCGGCGAGATCGGTCTCCGATTCGCCGGGTTCCAAGGCCGACGTCGCATTGCACTGCGGGTCGAGATCGACGACCAGGGTGCGCAAGCCGCGTCGCATGGCTGCCGAAGCCAGTCCTAGCGCGACGGTCGTCTTGCCCACACCACCTTTCAGGCTCAGGACTGCCACGGTATGCACGGGGTGCAGCCTACGGGCAGCAGCCTGCCACGTATGCAGTGCAAGGGGTGGTCTTGTGTAACGGGACCGCAACCCTCGGGTCGGAGCCGGTTGGGCTAAGGCGCGCATGCAGGGCCGTTACGCTTTGCGGCATGCGTTCAGAGGCCGTCCACCGCGCGCTGATCGCCGAGCTCGCCGCCGCGCGAGCTCGGAGTGCGGACCGCGTTCCCCGTGTACTCGACGTCGGCGGTGGCACCGGTGTGTGGGCGGTGCCGCTGGCTGCCTCGGGTTGTGCCGTCACCGTCGTCGACTCCAGCCCGGACGCCTTGGCGACCCTGCGCCGCCGCGCCGCCGATGCCGGGGTCGCCGATCGCGTGCGTGGTGTGCAGGGCGACATCGAGACACTCGCCGACCTGGTGCCCGCGGGCGAGGTCGATCTCGTACTCGGGCACGACGTGCTGGAGTTCGTCGAGGACCCCGCCGTGGCGCTGTGTTCGCTGGCCGAGGTGCTGGTGCCGGGCGGCGCGGTCTCCATCCTGGTGTCCAACCGCTACGCGGCGGTGATCCACCGCACGCTCGCGGGCAGGTTGGACGAGGCGCGCGAGCTGCTCACCGATCCGGCGGGTCGATTGGGCTCGCAGGACGGCGGACCCGGCCGGGATCGGTTGCTTCGTCGTTTCGACGGGCCGGGGCTGGCGGGGCTGCTGTCGGCGGCGGGTCTCGTCGTCGAGACCCTGCAGGGCGACGGGGTGCTCTCCGACCTCATTCCCGGTTCCGCCTCGACGACCGGGACGGGTAACGCCGACACGGCCGCCGAGTTGGAGGCGGCCGCCGTCGGGCATCCCGCGCTGTTGGCCACCGCCAGCAGGCTGCATGCCGTGGGTAGACGGAATGTGGGCCCAAACCTCTGATTTGCCCCGTCTTGCTCCGATCGGACGAAACCGCTGTTCATCGAGGGTGTGTCCTCGATTCCTGCTCGATCCGAGTGGAGTTCGTGGCATTTGGAAACGGTCCGGTGCCCGGACCGGGTAGTCGAGGCGTCCCGTGCCTCGTATCCTTAGTGATGACACCCCACGCGAGGTGTCCGCCGGGGTCTAAGGCCACGAGACCATCCGGTGCCCGCGACCCCAGTGCCGGAGGAGGAGCAATGCCACTCTCCGAGCACGAGCAGCGACTGCTCGATCAGATCGAGCGCGCGCTCTATGCCGAGGACCCGAAGTTCGCTTCCAGCGTGCGCGGAGCACGGCTGCGCAAGCCCGCCAGGCGGCGTCGCCTGCAGGGCATTGCATTGCTGGTGGTGGGTCTCGTCATGCTGGTGCTGGGGGTGGTCCTGCCGGTTCGACTGGCAGACATCCCGGTCATCAGCGTCCTCGGCTTCCTGCTCATGTTCGGTGGTGTCGCCCTGATGCTGGTCGCGCTCCGCTCCACACCTGCGGAGGGCGAAGAGCAACAGGACGAGCCAGCAGAAGGGAGTGCGGCACCGCCGCGTCGCCCGAGGAGTTCCTTCTCGCAACGTATGGAGGAGCGCTTTCGGCGTCGTATGGACGGTGATCGCTGATCGTTCCGATCACCGTTTCTCCCGGTGAGCAACGGTGATCGGAACGGCGGTCTCGACCGGTCGTCCGATCGGACAGCGGTCGCGGACCGTCGTACCGCGTGGGACGGGTAACCGCCCCACACCCCCTGATCGAACACTCACTCCAGGACGACGGAACGGTCCCGACGTCCCCATCGATTCGGGTAGATCACGCCCGGGCCGACGCGGGCCGTAGCACCGAACGCGGGAGCAACCGGGCCGTCCAGGACATCGGGGCGGTCTGCCGCAGGCACCGGGTGAGCGTGTGCACCGCCTCGATCAGCCCGACGTCGGCTTGTCCGGCTCGGCCGTACCAGTCCCGTTCCACCGCCGCCACCAGTGCGTCTAGCGCCTGAGCTCCCCGGGGGTCCAGCGCGAACCGGGTGGTCAGCCTGCTCGCAGCCATCCGCACCGTCTCGGTACTGCCGATGTCGACGCCGCGATCGCCTGCCTCGGCGATCAGCTCGCGCCAAGCGGCACTCGCCGCACCCGGACCTGCGGCCGCGATGAGCCGCAGCCGCGCGGCGCGCTGACTCGACCGGAGTATCGACGGCCCGAACAGGGCCGCCGCCGCAGCCAACGGCACGAGCGGTGCCCACCACCAGCCCGCAGCGGCGACCGGGCTCAACAACCACCACAGCCACGGCAGCACCACGGCCATCGAGGTGAACAACAGCACCGCGCGCAGCAACGGCATCCCGTTCTCGGCCGCCGACCCGGGGCCGGTCGGTGCCCGCCCGCGCCCGGCCGAACCGCGCAGCATGAGCAGGGCCGCGACGGCGGCGGTCACCAGCGCGAGCGCGGTCAACACCCAGAGCGGCATCGGAGGGGCACCCCTGCCCGGCGAATCGGTGCCACCGCCCACCGCGAGGTCCTCGGTGGTCGTCTCCTCGGGGGATTCGGTGGTGGTCTCCGGTTCGTCGGTGGGGGCGACGTCCTCCTCGGTCTGCTCGATGTCCTCGGGCGCGTCCGGTAGGTCCTCGTCGAGGTACTCGGGCGTGATCATCCGGCCGTCCGAGGGGGTCGGTTCGAAGGTCACCCACCCGACGCCCTCGAAGTAGCCCTCGACCCAGGCGTGCGCCTCCCTGGTCCCGATGACCCGGTAGTCGCCCGCGTTGTACCCGCCGGTGAAACCGAGCGCGACCCGGGAGGGGATGCCCACGGTCCGCAGCAGCGCTGCCAGCGCCGAGGAGAACTGTTCGCAGTAGCCGGTTCTGGAGTCGAGGAGGAAGTCGCTCAGCGCGTCGGAGTGGCTGCCCTGTTCGGTCTCCAGGCTGTAGGTGAAACCGTTCTCGGGGTCGGTGAAGTAGTCGTTGAGTGCCTTGGCCCGGTCTGCCGCGGTCGGCGCGCCCGCCGTGATCTCCTCCGCCAGCGCGACGACCTCGTCGGGGATGCCCTCGGTCACCAGGTATCGCTCGTCGACGCTGACCGGCTCGGGCGCCGCCTGCAGGTCCGCGAACGAGGGGACGTGCAGCGAGGTCTCCACCGTGTAGGGCTCGGCGACCTGACGGTCTCCGAACACCACCCCGGTGCGCTCGTCGTAACGCCAGGTCTCGTCGACGTCGGTCAACGCGGTCGGCAGCCCGTAGACCGGTAGCCACGGGTCCTCGAAGTTGGTCGGCTCGATCTCGATGCTGGTCGTCTCCGTCGGAGCAGGCGTGCCCACGGGCAGCGGCAGCTGCCCGCCTGCGGGTCCGCCGTCCTGCAACGGACCCATCTCCCAACCCTCGCCTGCTACGTACTGATCGAGCGTGAACAAGCGCAGATAAGCTGGATTCTCCAGGCCGCGTACCCGGAACAGCTCCACATCGCGCTGGTTGAGCTGCCCGCGCAACGAGGTGAACGGTTGGAAGCCGACGCTCTGCGTTCCGTCCCGGGCGCCGGGGATCCGCCCATCGGTGCCGATGAAGGTCAGGGTCGATCCGACGCCCAGCGCCAGCACCGCGACCAGAGCGGTGATCCCGACGGCGGCGGACTTGCCGGGGGCGATCGCACCGGAGGAGCCCGCACCGCCCGCTCGCCGCCAGCCCAGAGCCCGGAGCCTGCCGTTCACCGCGAGCAGCATCGAGAAGCCCACGACGCCGAGGACGAAGGTCCACCAGGGAAGCATGTCGGAGGCCAGCGATGCGGGCACCGCGAACACGGTGAGCAGGACCAGCCCTGCGGCCGCAGGTGCTCGCACCGACACGGTGAGCAGGTCGACCAGGATGGCCATCAGGCCGATCGTGGCCACCAGGACCGCTGTGATGGCCGCCGTCGTCTCGATCGGCGACACTCCGACTCGAACCTCGGCGGCCGCCTGGACCAGCAGCGCGAGCAGATCATCGACCGATTCCGGCGTCGGGATGACCGCCAGGAAACCCTGCCTGCTGAAGATGGCGGTGATAAGGAAGATCAACACGATGAGCTGGAGCGTGGCGACCAACGGGGTGGGGACGCGCAGCGTGCGCAGCAGGATGCCGGTGCTCACCACGGCGACGACCGCGACCATGCAGAACAGCAACCACGTCATCGGTGTGACGACTCCGGAGATCGCGGTCGCCGCGCAGATCACCGAGGTGCCCGCGACGACCGCGGTCGTGGAGTCCTGCTCCCATGTGGTCCACGACGCGCTCATGCGTTCCTCCCGATGTCTGCGGCGTAACCCGCCGCCGGCCGCCACGCGTCGGCCTGGCACAGTTCGGCCCAGATCGTGGTCATCGCCTGATTCGGTTGTGCGATCGCCACCGACCATCCCGCCGCGCGGAGCAACGCCGCAGCGGGGGCCGGGTCGGGCGCGGCAGGCTGGTCGGAACCGGCCCACGCCCGGACGTCCAGGAGGACGGCCGCACTGCGCAGGCCCCTCGGCCGGTGCCGGGCCAGTTCCTCGGCTGCGCCGGGCGTGACCGCGCCGAGCACGGCGAAGGTCTCCTGTCCGAAGCCGGGATCCGAGATCCAGTGCAGGTCCCGTCGGTGGGAGGCGGGCAGCATCGCGAGCGCATCGAGCACGACGGTGTCGTCGTGGCCGCCGTCGCCGGTGCCGCCCGCGAGGACTCGACCATCGTCGGTGCACAACCGGACCTCGTGGCCGAACCGGTGCAGGTGGACGCAGATGCTGGCGGTGAACGAGATCGCCCACTCCAGACTCGCGGCCGGGCCGATGCCCCGATGCGCGGCGCTGCGGGTGTCCAGCAGGACCGTGGTGCCGC
This sequence comes from Actinoalloteichus hymeniacidonis, assembly GCF_014203365.1. Taxonomy (NCBI): domain Bacteria; kingdom Bacillati; phylum Actinomycetota; class Actinomycetes; order Pseudonocardiales; family Pseudonocardiaceae; genus Actinoalloteichus; species Actinoalloteichus hymeniacidonis. The sequence continues at coordinate 4,296,906 of NZ_JACHIS010000001.1, read as the reverse complement.
CTCGCCAGGGGCGGTCCTCGACCCGGACCATCAGCTCGTCCCGTCGCGCCGTGGATTTCCAGTGCACCTTGCGCAGGTCGTCGCCCTGGCGATAGGGCCGAATGATCGCGTCGTCCTCGCCCTGTCCGGAGCGGAGTCGGATCGAGCCGTCCTCACCCGAGCCGAGCCCCGAACCGCCCGGCAGTCCCCGCAATGGGTAGACCGGGGGAACGACTATCAGCGAGGAGGTCCCTGCGGTCTCCTTGTCGTACTCGGCCAGGCCGAAGGCATCGGTGACCTTGAGCGACAGCGGCCCGACACGATGCAAGCCCCGGACGCCGGGTCGGATCCGATAGCTGAGCAGCAGCGGCCTGCGGTGATGCGGGCGCGGCGTGAGGAACCGAGGGCTCTCACCGACCGCGTTGGGTACCGCGTCCTCCAACAACAGCGACCCCGCCCGCAGCCTGCCGCGCCCCCACAGCCGTAGCCGCACCTCGGCGCCGTGCGCGACCTGCACGCGGGTCGGGGCGACCATTCGCTCCACCGCGACGCCTGCGCTGGACCGGCTGGCGAAGCCCGCCGCCACCAGCGGCAGCAGGATGGTGAACAACGCGACCCGCATGAGATCGCGTTCGTTCAAGACCATGGCGCACAGCGCCGCAGCGATCCCGGCGGCCAGTAGACATCGCCCCCGGGTGGTCAGTCCTGCCAGTGCCCTGCGCATCGTCCGCCTCGAACTCGACATCGGTGGCCGGTGGGCGCCACGGTCGCGGTGCCCACCGACGAGAAGACTCAGCCCTGCATCGCCTGTGCGGGCCAATGGTTGGGCTGTGCGGGTGGAGCCTGGCCGTTTCCGCCGCCGTGTGGGACCGGAACACGTTGCAACAGGGCGCGGACCAGTTCCGCCGCAGTACGCCGGGCGGCATGGGCCTCGGCGGTCAACACCAGCCGATGAGCCAGCACCGGGATCGCCACCGCCTGCAGATCGTCCGGAACGACGAAGTCGCGACCCAGCAGCGCGGCCTGCGCACGGGCGGCTTTCACCAGATGCAGGGTCGCCCTCGGCGATGCACCCAGCCGGAGCTCCGGCAGACGCCTGCTGGCTGCGACGAGCTCCACGGCATAGCGTCGGATCTCGGTCGCCAGATGAACGCCGCGCACCGCCTTGATCAGGCCGAGGATATCGCCGGAGGTGGACACGGGTCCCAACTCGGACAACGGGTCCGGTCCCGAATGCTCGTCGACCATCGCCAGTTCGGCCTGCGGGTCGGGATAGCCGATGGAGACGCGGCAGGTGAAGCGGTCGCGCTGCGCCTCGGGGAGGGCGTAGGTGCCCTCCATCTCCACCGGGTTCTGCGTGGCCACCACCATGAACGGCCTGCCGAGCGGGTACGTGTTGCCGTCCACCGTCACCTGGTGCTCGGCCATGCACTCCAACAGCGCCGACTGGGTCTTGGGCGAGGCACGGTTGATCTCGTCGCCGACGACGATGTTGGCGAACACCGGGCCGGGGCGGAATTCGAACTCGGTGTTCTGTCGGTTGTAGATGGAGACACCGGTGATGTCGCTCGGCAGCAGATCCGGGGTGAACTGGATCCGACTCACCGTGCAGTCGATCGACTTGCCGAGTGCCTTGGCCAGCGAGGTCTTGCCGACGCCCGGCACGTCCTCGACGAGCAGGTGCCCCTCGGCGAGGAGGGTCACCATCGCCGTGCGAACCACCTCGGGTTTGCCGACCAGCACGCGTTCGACGTTGGAGGCGATCGCCCCGGCCGCTCGCTGTACATCGCTCAACCCGGGGATCGGCCGAGTCTCGACCGGAGCGACGTGCTGTTCGATCGGCGGTGCGGGGGGATGAGTACTCGGCGTCACACGACCTCCTGTGCTTTGCGGTGCCGCCGCAGCCGGTGGTCGACCCGGGAGTCCGTCAAGCGCGATTACGGCGATGGCCGAATGCGCCTTCCCGGTGGGCGAGCACATCCATTGGCGATCCTGCACCGAGCGGCGAGCAGCGTTACATCCAGTCTGTCAAACCTTGGTGCGGTCACCCAGGGCGGTTGTGCGAACTCGTGGCACCGGATTGGGATTCGCTGGTCGGTCGGCCGCCGAGCGCGCGTGCCCCACTTCCCACCACCCGCGAGGACCGTCGCCGCCGCAGCCGATACCGAGTGATGGCGGTCAGGCGTGGCATGAACGGGTGGACCGGCGGTGCAGCCGGGGGATCCTCGGCGTGGGTGCCCCACGGTGCTCCACCAAGGACTCGGCTCGTTGACCTGCGCAAACATTGCGGTCGCAAGTGGAAGGTGTCGTCTTCTCGCGTTGACTGTGGTGCGAAGTGGGGTAATGTGGCCGCCGGTGGGGCAGACGGGAGCCCTGCCGCCGATCGCGTGGGATCGGTGGGGAGGTGGCGTAGATGTTCCTCGGTACACACACCCCTCGGCTCGACGACAAGGGAAGGGTGACGCTGCCTGCTCGGTTCCGGGATGCGCTCGCAGGTGGGTTGATGATCACCAAGGGGCAGGACCACTGCCTCTTCGTCTTCCCCCGCGCGGTCTTCGAGGAGATGGCCGACAAGGTCGCCCAGGCCCCGTTCACCAACGAGGCCGTCCGTGCGTACCAGCGGTATCTGTTCGCGGGCACCGACGAACAACGCCCCGATGGGCAGGGGCGGATCTCGATCACCTCGGACCTGCGGCGCTATGCGGGGCTGGCCAAGGACTGCGTGGTGATCGGCGCGATCAGCAGGTTGGAGATCTGGGACGCCTCGGCCTGGGAGCGATACCTGGCGGATCACGAGGACGCCTATGCGCAGGCCAGGGAGGAGGTCCTGCCCGGAGTCTTCTAGTCTCCGGCGGAGTTCTTCGCGACTGCGATGAGCGTGGTTCGGATGCTGTGAGGCCTCGGTCCGCTGTACTCACGGTCCTGACACACCTTCCCCGGTGCCAGGACGAGTAGGCGGGCGGGGACCTGACGGTATCCGCCCCGGTGATCACAGGACAATCTGTGTCGGTTTCGCCAGTCGCGCCACCGTGGGAGGGGGCCACCATGACAGAGGACAACACGCAGTCGGCACAACGCGGATCGGCCCGACACGTTCCCGTGCTCCTGGAGCGAACACTGGAACTGCTGGCGCCGGCCCTCGAGGGCGACCGGCCGGTTCTCATCGATGCGACGCTGGGTCTCGGTGGGCACGCGGAGGCGTTGTTGACGGCGCACCCCGGGCTCACCCTGATCGGTCTGGATCGGGATCCGCAGGCCTTGCGGCTCGCGCAGGCCCGACTCGAACCCTTCGGTGACCGGGCCCGTCTCGTGCAGGCCGTCTACGACGAGATCCCCGAGGTGCTGACCGAACTGGGGTTCCCCGGCGTCGACGGCGTGCTGTTCGACCTCGGCGTCTCCTCGCTCCAGCTCGACGAGGCCGAGCGTGGCTTCGCCTATGCGCAGGACGCGCCGCTGGACATGCGGATGGACCCCTCGGTCGGGCCGACCGCCGCCGACGTGCTCAACGAGTATCCGGCCCGGGACCTGGCCAGGGTGCTCCGCGTCTACGGCGAGGAGCGGTTCGCCTCCCGGATCGCGGCGGCCGTGGTGCGGGAGCGGGGCAGAGCACCCTTCGTCACCAGCGGCAGACTCGTGGAGCTGATCTACGACTCGGTGCCCGCGGCGACCCGCCGAACCGGCGGTCATCCGGCCAAGCGCACGTTCCAGGCCTTGCGCATCGAGGTCAACACCGAATTGGACGTACTGGGTCGGGCGGTGCCCGCCGCGGTCGATTCGCTGCGGCTCGGCGGTCGGGTGGTGGTGTTGTCGTACCACTCCCTCGAGGACCGCATCGTCAAGCAGTCGTTGGTCGGACGATCCCGCTCCACCAGCCCGGAAGGGCTGCCCGTCGAACTACCCGGCCATGGACCGGAGCTGCGGTTGCTGGTGCGTCGGGGTGAACAGGCCACCGAGGACGAGGTGACGGTCAATCCGCGAGCCGCCTCGGTGCGGCTGCGGGCGGCCGAGCGGATCAGGGAGGTCACGGGATGAGCAACGGGATGCGCACCCCCGGCCGAGCAAGCCGGAGTCGGGCGGCGACCACCATCCAGGCGTCCCGCCGAGGCCGCCGCAGACGTCTCTCCTCGGTGTTGCCGCGTCGCAGGCCGGGTTCCTCACCTCGAACCCCGTTCGTGTTGCTGGTGATGGCCCTGCTTGGCACCGGTCTGGTCGGCACGCTGTGGTTGTCGACCTCGGCGGCCTCGGACTCCTACGAGCTCAGTGATCTGCACGCCGAGGTCGCCTCGCTCACCGAGGACACCGAGCTGCTGCGCCAGCAGGTGGCCGAGCTGGAATCGCCGGGAACACTGGCGGACAAGGCCGTCGAACTGGGCATGATCCCGGTGGAGGACCCCGCCCGCCTGCTGGTGTTGCCCGACGGGACCATCGAACTGGTCGGCGAGCCGACACCCGCCGAGAGCGGGGACGACGCCGCAGCGGACGAGGGGCAAGGCGAGCTCGAACAGCAGGCAAGCCTCGTGCCGCCTGCGGGTGGCGAGGCGGCGGGGCGCCCGACGGGCGATGCCGACCGAGTCGCCGACGAGCCCGAAGACGCGCCGGTATCGGATCCGGCGGACGAGTCGGCGCCGGAGCAGTCCGAGGACACCGAGACCGAGGCGGACCGGGATACCTCCGCCGAGGAGGGCCCGGCCGACGCGGCCGCGCTCCCGGGAAGTCCCTGATGCCACCGCATCGAGGACGAACCACCCGCCGCCCGCTGCAGGTGCGGGCGCGCAATCGCGTTCGATCGGACATCCAGAACAACCACCGTCGCCTGCGGATCGGCAGGCTGTTCCTCGTGATCTGCCTGCTGGCGACCTCGGTGAAGCTCGTCGAGGTACAGGTCGTGCAGGCGGGTGCGATCTCCGAGGGATCCGAACGGCAACGACGTAACGACACCGTCGTCAACGCGGAACGCGGCGCGATCTTCGACCGCAACGGGAGCCCGCTGGCCATCAGCATCGAGACCAGGATGCTCTTCGCGCAGCCGAGCGTGATCGAGGAGGTACAACGCGAGGAGGGCGAGGATCCGGCCGCCTACAAGCGTGAGATGGTCGCCTACCTCGTGGAGGTGCTCGGCGATGCCGTCGACGAACAGGAGCTGATCGAGGATCTGTTCAGCGACCGGTCCTTCGTGTACCTGGTCGACGGAGTGCGGCCCAGCCAGGCGGAGGAGATCCGCTCGCAGTACCCGGAGATCGGCAGCGAGTACCGCGCCCGCCGCAGCTACCCCGGCGGCGAGCTGGCCTCCAGCGTGCTGGGCTTCGCGAACTGGCGGCCGGACGAGAAGAAGATCCGAGGCATGCAGGGGCTGGAGAGCTCCAGCAACGATCTGCTCGCCGGCGAGGACGGCCTGCTCGTCGCGGACATGGCCGAGGGATCACGGGTCGTCATCCCGGGTTCGTCCCATGTGGTCGAGCCCGCGGTACCCGGCTCCGATCTCGTTCTGACCCTGGACTCCGATCTCCAGTTCGTCGCGCAGCAACAGCTGACCTCCTACATCGAGGAGACCGGTGCCGAGGGCGGCAGTCTGGTCGTGCTGGAGGCGGAGACCGGTGAGGTCCACGCACTGGTCAACGATCAGACCTACGACCCGAACAACACCGCCGTGGCGACCCCGGAGCAGTTGGCCAATCCCGCGGTGTCGAATCCCTTCGAGCCCGGTTCGGTGAACAAGGTCGTCACGGTGGCCGCCGCCATCGAGGACGGGCTGCTCATGCCGGACGACGTACTCGAGGTCCCCGGCTCCATCGAGGTGGCGGATCGGACCATCAGCGACGCCTGGCCGCACGGGGTCGAGTCGATGACGGCGACCGGCGTGCTCGCTCGTTCGTCCAACGTCGGCACGTTGATGATGGCCGACGAGGTCGGCGAGGAACGCTTCGTCGAGATGCTCGATCGGTTCGGGCTGGGCCGCCGGACCGAGGTCGGCCTGCCCGGCGAGAGCGCGGGACGGGTTCCACCGAGGGAGGAATGGTCCGGCAGCACCTTCGGCAACCTGCCGATCGGGCAGGGACTGAGCATGACGGTGCTGCAGATGGCAGGCATGTACCAGGCCTTGGCCAACGACGGCGTCCGCATCCCCCCGAGGATCATCGACGCGCGAATCGACCAGGACGGCGAGCGAGTCGAGGCGCCGCGCCCGACCGGGGTGAAGGTGGTGAGCCCCGAGACGGCGCGGACCGTGCGGGACATGCTGCGCGCCGTCACCCAGGACGAGCCGGGGCAGCGTGGTACCGGCAGCGCGGCGGCGTTGGAGGGCTATCAGATCGCAGGCAAGACCGGCACCGCGCAACAACCGGACCCGGAAACCGGCGGATACAGTCAGGTCGACGAATGGATCACCTTCGCGGGCATCCTCCCGGCCGACGACCCCCGGTTCGTGGTGGCAGTGATGTTGGACGCACCCGACCCCGGGACCTCGGCGGCGCCGCTGTTCCGCGAGACCATCGATTATCTGACGCAGCGTCATGAGATCCCGCTGTCGCCGGAGCCGAGTCCGATCGTCACTCTGACCGAGCGCTGACCGGCGGTCCGGACGCGTTCCAGCCGGCAGGCGGGTGTCCGACGACGCTGTCGGGTGTGGACGGTGCCTCGGCTGGGCACCCCGTCCGTGCGTGGACACACGTCGGGCCACATCACCGGCGGTGTCCGCCTGCGGGGCGACCCCCCGTCTGTTACGCCATCCGACTCGAATGCTGGGACGGTCCCATGTGTCAGGTGTTGCTAGTCGCGTCGGTAGCCTTTCGCGCGTGTCAGCCCTCGCCTCCCCGAAAGCCGTCATGAAGGCGCCGAGACCGGCCCGCGTGACGCCCCACTCGGTGGCCGAGCTCGCGAGCGTCGTGGCCGCCGGACTTCAGGTCGATCAGACCAGTCTGGCGCCGGACTCGCGGGCGGTCACCGGTGCCACCCTCCGTGCCCAGGACGTCCGCCCCGGCGACCTGTTCGCCGCGTTGCCCGGCGCCAGGGCCCACGGCGCCGATTTCGCCGAGCAGGCGGCCGCCTCGGGCGCGGTCGCGTTGTTGAGCGACGAGGAGGGGGTGAGACGCGCGAGGGCGGCAGGCATCGACCTACCCGCCATGGTGCACCCGGATCCCCGTTCCGCCATCGGCCCGGTGTCGGCGCGGATCTACGGCAATCCCTCCTCGGCACTGCGCGTCCTCGGTGTCACCGGTACCTCGGGCAAGACCACGACCTGCTACCTGCTCGACGGCGGGCTGCGCGCCGCGGGCGTGTCGACCGGCTTGGTGGGTACCGTGGAGACCCGGGTGGCGGGCGAACGGTTGCCCAGCGCGTTCACCACCCCCGAGGCCCCCGACCTCCAGGCGCTCTTCGCCGTGATGGTCGAACGCGGCGTCGGACACGTCGCGATGGAGGTCTCCAGCCACGCCCTGTCCCTCGGACGGGTCGGCGGGACCGAGTTCGCCGTCGGCGCGTTCACCAACCTCTCCCAGGACCACCTGGACTTCCACCTCGATCTCGAGGACTACTTCGCGGCCAAGGCGAAGTTGTTCGACGGCCGTTCCCGCCGTGAGGTGGTCTGTGTGGACGGGGACTGGGGTTCCCGCCTGATCACCCCGGACACGATCACCGTGTCGACGACTCCCGGTGTGGACGCCTCCTGGACCGTTCGCGACGCGCGGGCGCTTCCCACCGGGGAGCAGACCTTCGTCGCGGTGGGTCCCGACGGCGTCCGCCTCGAGCTGCTGATCCGGCTGCCCGGCCCGTTCAACATCGCCAACGCGCTGGTCGCGGTGGCCTGCCTGCACGAGGACGGCATCCCGGCGGATGCCATCGCGGCCGGTCTGGCCTCGGTCGACGTGCCCGGCCGGATGGAACGGGTCGTGGAAGGCCAGCCGTTCGTCGCCATGGTCGACTACTCGCACAAGCCCGGCGCGGTCGCCGCGGTGCTCGATGCCGCGCGGGCGCAGGCCGAGGGACGGGTGTTGGTCGTCCTGGGCTGCGGCGGGGAACGCGACACGGGCAAGCGTCCCGCCATGGGTTCGGAGGCGGCCCGTCGGGCGGACCTCGTCGTCGTCACCGACGACAACCCCCGGAGCGAGGACCCGACCTCGATCCGCTCGGAGATGCTGGCGGGCGCGTTGGCGGTGCCCAGCGCCCAACGCGGTGAGATCGTCGAGATCGGCGATCGGCGGGCCGCGATCACCGAGGCCGTGTCCAGGGCGCGGCCCGGCGACATCCTGGTGGTCGCGGGCAAGGGCCACGAGACCGGTCAGCAGGTGGGCGATCTGATGCTGCCCTTCTCCGACCGCGACGTGCTGGCCGAGGCCATCCGCGATCGTGAGACGGAGGAGAAACGTTGATCGCACTCACGCTGGGCGAGATCGCCGAGATCGTCGGTGGCAGGCTGCACCGTGCGGACGGCTCGGAGACCGTCGCTTCGACGGTGGAGTTCGACACCCGCAAGCTGACCGACGGCGGACTGTTCGTCGCGCTGCCCGGCGAGCGGGTGGACGGACACGACTTCGCTGCTCAGGCCGTGGCGGCAGGCGCGAGCGGCGTGCTCGCGGCACGCGAGGTGGACGCACCGGCGGTGATCGTCCCGGCGGCGACCGAGGTCGAACGGCCGGGAACCCCGATGGCCCTGCTCGGCGATCGGACCGGGGCCGGGGCCTCGGTGCTGGCGGGGCTGGCCGCGCTGGCCAGGCAGGTCGCGGGCCGGTTGTCCCAGAACGGGCTGACCATCGTCGGCGTGACCGGGTCCTCCGGCAAGACCTCGACCAAGGACCTGATCGCCCAGGTGTTGGAGCCGATGGGCGCCACGGTGGCGCCGCCGGGCTCCTTCAACAACGAACTCGGTCATCCCTGGACGGTGTTGCGGTCCGATCGGGACACCCGACACCTGGTGCTGGAACTCTCCGCTCGGGGTCCCGGTCATATCGCCGAGCTGTGCTCGATCGCCCCGCCCCGGATCGGGGTGGTCCTCAACGTGGGCACCGCGCATCTCGGCGAGTTCGGCTCGCAGGAGGCGGTGGCCAGGACCAAGGGCGAGTTGCCCGCCGCGCTGCCCAGCGAGGCAGACGGCGGCGTGGCGATCCTCAATCTCGACGACCCGAGAGTCGCTCAGATGGCCGAGCGCACCTCGGCCAGTGTCGTCTACTTCGGACAGCGGGACGGTGCGCAGGTCCGGGCGGTCGACGTCCAGCTCGATTCGGCGGCGCGGCCGAGCTTCCGGCTGATCTCGCCGCAGGGCGAGGCCGAGGTCCGGTTGGCCCTGCACGGCGCCCATCAGGTGGACAACGCGCTGGCCGCCGCCGCGGTGGCCCTGGAACTGGGTGCCACACCGCAGGAGGTCGCCGAGCGGTTGTCCTCGGCGCGTCGCCTCTCCGCGCGGCGGATGGAGGTCACCGAGCGACCCGACGGCGTCGTGGTGGTCAACGACTCCTACAACGCCAACCCGGAGTCGATGCGGGCCGCGTTGCGGACCTTGGCGACGATGGCGCGCGAGACGGCGGGGGAGCCGAGGCGCAGCTGGGCGGTGCTCGGTGTGATGGGGGAACTGGGTACCGACGAGACCTCGGCGCACGACGAGATCGGCAGGCTGGCGGTCCGGCTGAACATCAGCAGGCTCGTGGTCGTCGGGGACCGGGCCCGCCCGATGTATCAAGGCGCGTGCCTGGAAGGCTCTTACGGGAACGAGGCAGTACTGGTGCCTGACGTGGCAGGCGCCATCGATCTATTGGGTGATCAGATGCAGCCCGGCGACGTCGTCTTGGTCAAGGCGTCGAAGGCCGCCGAACTCTGGCGGGTGGCCGACGCGATCCTCGACGGCTCCCGGGCATCGAACGGAGGCACTTCGTGAGACCGATCCTCATCGCGGCCATGGTCGCGCTTGCGGTATCGATCCTGCTCACCCCCTACCTGATCCGGGTGTTCTCTCGGCAGGGCTTCGGCCAGGAGATCCGGGAGGAGGGACCGCAGAGCCACCAGGGCAAACGCGGAACGCCCACCATGGGCGGTGTCGCCATCCTGGTGGCGCTTTGGGCCGGGTACATCGTTACCCATCTGACGGTGGGTGACGGCCCCACGGCGTCCGGCCTGCTTGTCCTGATGCTCACCAGCGTGTTGGGGCTCGTCGGTTTTCTCGACGACTTCCTCAAGATTCGCAAACAGCGCAACCTCGGGTTGAACAAGACCGCGAAGCTCATCGGCCAGTTCCTGGCCGCAGTGATCTTCGCGGTGTTAGCGCTTCGCTTCGCCAATGATCGCGGGCTCACCCCGGCGTCGGTCCACCTGTCCTTCATGCGGGACATCGCGGTGGTCTCGTTCGGTGTGGTCGGCTTCGTGGTGTTCTGCAACATCGCGATCATGGCGTGGTCCAACGCGGTGAACCTGACCGACGGACTGGACGGGTTGGCGGGCGGCAGCGCGGCCATGGTGCTCGCGGCCTACGTGTTGATCACGTTCTGGCAGTTCCGCTATGACTGCGGCATCCGCGCCACCCCGGGGTGTTACGACGTCCGTGACCCACTGGATCTGGCGATCATCGCCGCCGCCGCGATGGCGGGTTGTATCGGATTCCTGTGGTGGAACGCGGCGCCTGCGAAGATCTTCATGGGCGACACCGGTTCGTTGGCGCTCGGCGGCCTGCTCGCAGGTCTGTCGATCACCAGCCGCACCGAGCTGCTCATGGTGATCCTGGGCGGTGTGTTCGTCGTCGAGGCGCTGTCGGTGGCTCTTCAGGTGGCAGTCTTCCGGACGACTCGCAGACGAATGTTCCGCATGGCCCCCTTCCATCATCATTTCGAGTTGGGGGGCTGGGCGGAGACCACGGTCATCATCCGATTCTGGTTGTTGTCGGGTGTGACCTGTCTGCTCGGCCTCGGGGTGTTCTACAACGACTGGGCGTCGACCGGGATCACCCCGTAGCGCGATCGAGCAACGGGACCGCCCGTCACCGCGTCTTGTGGCGGGATGGTCCTCGTTGTAGGACGGGTTCTCCGCGCCGATGCGCCGAACGCATCGGCGCGGAGCCGTGCAAGCGGCCGGACTCCTGATCCGGGCGCGGTAGTGATGAGGACAGTGGTGAAGTCGACAAGGCAGCCGGACGTGCCGAGGACGGGCGGGACCGGGTGTGACCAGCGGAAAGAGGTGGCCGTGACCGGTTCTCCCTTTGCGGGGGCCTCGGTGGTCGTCGCGGGTGCGGGTGTCTCGGGGCGCTCCGCGGCTGCGGCGCTGCTCGCGCAGGGCGCCGAGGTCAGCGTGGTGGACGGTTCGGCCGTGCGGATCGAGTCGATGAACCTGCCCGGCATCACGGGGCTCGTCGGAGTCGACGTGGTGCCTCCCGGCACCGACCTGGTGGTCACCAGCCCGGGTTGGCGGCCCTCGTCGCCGCTGTTGGTCTCGGCAGCCGAGGCGGGCATCGAGGTGATCGGCGAGGTCGAGCTGGCCTGGCGACTCGATCGACTCCGCCCCGACGGGCCCGCCGACTGGCTGGTCGTCACCGGAACCAACGGCAAGACCACCACCGTGACCATGGTCGAGTCCATTCTGGCCGCTGCGGGCCTCGATGCCGTGGCCTGTGGCAACGTCGGACTCCCGGTCGTCGACGCGGTGGCGGCGGGCCACCGGGTGTTGGCCGTCGAACTGTCCAGCTTTCAACTCCACTGGTCCTCCTCGATCCGGCCCGCCGCAGGCGTGGTTCTCAACATCGCCGAGGACCATCTCGACTGGCACGGCTCGGCCGAGGCCTACGCCGAGGCCAAGTCCAGGGTGCTCACCGGCGCGGTCGCCGTGGCGGGCCTCGATGACGAACCGGCCGCCGCGCTGCTGGCCGCCGCCCCCGCGCCCCGACGGGTGGGCGTGACACTGTCCGAACCAGCGCCGGGGGAACTCGGCGTCCAGAACGGGATGCTCATCGACCGCGCATTCGGCCCGGATGACACGCCGGTCGAGTTGATCCCCGTCGCCGCGATCCGGCCTGCGGGGCCGACCGGGATCGTCGATGCCCTGGCCGCCGCTGCACTGGCCAGATCCCACGGGATCGCCGCAGCCGATATCGAGGCCGGGCTACGTGCCTTCGAACCCGGTGCGCACCGTGCGGTGGTGGTCGCCGAGCGCGATGGCGTCCAGTTCATCGACGACTCCAAGGCGACCAACCCACATGCCGCCGCCGCCTCGCTTCGAGGACATGCGGCGGTGGTGTGGCTGGCGGGCGGCCTGCTCAAGGGTGCCTCGGTGGACGAACTCGTGGCGGAGATCGGCGAGCGCCTCGCCGCCGTCGTGCTCTTCGGGGCCGATCGGGCCTCGCTCGCCGCCGCGCTGACGCGACACGCCCCGGATGTCCCGGTGCACGAGGTCGCCACCGGCGACGATAAGGCGATGTCGGAGGTGGTGGACATCGCGATCCGGGTGGCGAATCCGGGTGAGACGGTGCTGCTGGCCCCCGCAGCGGCCTCGATGGACATGTTCACCGACTACGCACATCGGGGCGACGCCTTCGCCGCTGCGGTACGGGATCGGCTGGCCTCCGCCGACGCCGATGGCCTCCGCATCGACCCACGCGAGCCCGATCCGACCCCGACGCCCGTCGGCCAGACGGGCCGATCCCGCGATGTCGAACGAGGTGGCCTGGTCTGACCCGCGACGCGACGAAGACGGCGCCGAGCGCCGGTAGGAAGCCGAGAGCCAAGTCCGACCGGCTCAGCGGTTTCGCACTGCTGCGCGGGGTGCTCACGGCATGGCTGGCTCGGCCGCTCACCTCGTTCCACCTCGTGCTCGCCGTGTTCGGTCTGCTCACGGCGTTCGGGCTCGTGATGGTGCTGTCGGCCTCCGCCGTGGACTCGATGGACCAGTACGGCTCGTCGTACGCGATCTTCTACCGGCAACTGCTGTACTGCGGTGTCGGCCTGGTGCTCTTCGTCGTGGTGCTGCGGATCCCACCGAAGACCTTCCGTCGACTCAGTCCGCTGATGTTCTTGATCTGCCTGGCGATGCTGGCCCTGGTGCTGGTGATCGGGCATGAGAGCAACGGGGCCCGAAGCTGGTTCCGGCTCGGCCCGCTGCCGTCGTTCCAGCCGGTGGAGGTAGCCAAGGTCGCCTTCGCGCTGTGGGGCGCGCATGTCTTGGTGGTCAAGCGCGCCCTGCTTCGCCAGTGGCGGCATCTGCTGGTCCCGGTGGTGCCGGTCGCGCTGCTGATCTTCACGCTGATCATGATGCAGCCCGACCTGGGCAGCACGATCACGGTGGCGATCGTGCTGCTGGCCCTGCTCTGGTTCGCGGGTGCACCACTGCGGCTGTTCACCGTCATCGTGCTGGCGGGGGTCACCGGCGCGTTGGTGTTGGCCTTCTCCGCGCCCTACCGGCTGAACCGGGTGCTGTCCTTCTTCGACCCGGCGGGCGATCCGCTCAACACCGGCTATCACGCCCGACAGGCGCTGTTCGCGCTGGCCGACGGCGGAATGCTCGGCAAGGGCCTCGGCCAGGGCAGCGCCAAGTTCAGCTATCTGCCCAATGTGCACAACGACTTCATCTTCGCCGTCGTCGGGGAGGAACTCGGACTGGTCGGCTGCGCGCTGGTGATCGGGCTATTCGCGACCCTGGCCTACGTCGGACTGCGGATCGCGGCCCGCAACACCGACCCGTGGAACCGTCTGGTGGCGGCGACCCTGACGACCTGGCTGGTCGCACAGGCCGCAGTCAACATCGGCTATGTCGTCGGGATCCTGCCGGTCACCGGCCTCCAGCTTCCGCTGATGTCCTCGGGAGGAACCAGCCTCATCGCAGGCATGATCGTCTTCGGTATGCTCGCCAACTTCGCCCGGCATGAGCCGGAGGCGGTGGCCGCACTGCGGTCCCAGGGCGAGAACCGTCGGCGGCGCTGGTTCCACCTTCCGCTACCCGACGCCTACCGCCCTCGCGCGCGTCGGCGGCCCGCGCGCCCGTCGACGACACCGCGTCGGCCCGGCCGCAACACCGGCACCCTCCGCTCGACCTCACAGTCGGCGGGCCGGGGGCGAGCAGGCCGGGCGCCGTCGGCTCGTGCCGGTCGGCGACGACGTCCCCGACGAGCCCCGTGAACATCCCCGATCGCCGGGTCGTGACGATCCCGGCGTCCCACTTATCAGGAGGTCTTCGACGATGGCCGGACCCGCAACCGGACCTTCCGGACACGGTCAGTATGGCGACGAGACGGTGCGCTTTAACCCGACGGGATCACCCGCCGACCACGGCGCGGGTTCGGCCGCCGGATCCGTGCCCTCCGGTCGGGGACTGTGCGTCGTGGTGGCGGGCGGTGGAACCGCGGGTCACATCGAGCCTGCGCTCGCCCTCGGCGACGCGGTCCGCCGGATGATGCCCGAGGCCACCGTGGTCGCGTTGGGCACCGAACGCGGCCTGGAGAGCAAGCTGGTCCCCGCCAGGGGCTACCCGCTCGAACTCATCCCACCGGTGCCCATGCCCCGCAAGCCCAGCCCCGACCTGTTGAAACTGCCGTTGCGGGTGCGCTCGGCGGTGCGCGACACCAGGGCGGTCCTCTCCAGGGTCGGTGCGGACGTCGTGGTCGGATTCGGCGGCTACGTCTCGCTGCCCGCCTATCTCGCGGCCCGAGGCCGGGTGCCGATCGTGGTGCACGAGGCCAATGCCCGCGCCGGGCTGGCCAACAAGGTCGGCGCCAAGTTCGCCGCCGCGGTGGCCGCCGCCGTCCCGGACAGCGGGCTGCCCAACGCCAAGGTGATCGGCATCCCGTTGCGGGAATCCGTCACCTCCCTGGACCGGCAGGCGCTGCGGGCGCAGGCCAGGGCGCACTTCGGACTGCACCCCGACGCGCCGACCCTGCTGATCACCGGCGGCTCGCAGGGCGCCCGGTCGCTCAACACCGCGGTGTCCGGCGCGGCGGGCGCGTTGTCCCGCGCGGGAATCGGCGTGCTGCACGCCTACGGCCCGAAGAACTCGGTGGCGGTACAGGCGATCCCCGGCACCCCGCCGTACGTGGCGGTGCCCTATCTGGAGCGGATGGACCTCGCACTGGCGGCGGCCGACCTCGTGCTGTGCCGTTCCGGCGCGATGACCGTCGCGGAGATCTCCGCCGTCGGCCTACCCGCGGTGTACGTCCCGCTGCCGCACGGCAACGGCGAACAGGCACTCAACGCCGTGCCGGTCGTCGACGCAGGCGGCGGATTGATGATCAAGGACGACGAGCTGACGGCGCAGCGGGTGATCGACACCGTCCTGCCGCTGCTTCTGGACCGCAATCGACTGGCCACCATGGCAAGCGCGACCGCGGGCAGCGGACACCGGGAGGCGGCCGACGTGCTCGCCAGGATCGTGCTGCGGGCGGCGGGACGATGATCGATGCTTCCGGCGTGCCTGACTCGATTCGACGAGAATCAGACGGACTCCAGGGCAGGATGGGCCGATGGCGGGGATGACTGAGGCTGAACGGATCGTGCCGGACCGAGCGGGCCGGCACGTCGAGGGGGGAACGATGGAACGGCAGCCGCACGACGGCACGCCGCTGCCGACGCTGCTGCGACGGGTGCACCTGGTCGGCATCGGCGGTGCAGGAATGAGCGGGATCGCCCGGATCCTGTTGGCCAGGGGTGCGGAGGTCACCGGGTCCGACGCGAAGGACTCGCGGACGGTGCTCGCGCTGCGTGCGCAGGGGGCGAAGGTGGGCCTGGGTCATGAGGCCGCCCACCTCGATCAACTCGACGAACCGCCGACGGCGGTGGTCGTCTCCACGGCCATCCGCTCGAACAACCCGGAACTGGCCGCAGCGCAGGAGCGCGGCATCACCGTATTGCGGCGGGCCGAGGCGCTGGCCGCGCTGACCTCGGGACTGCGAGTGGTGTGCGTGGCGGGCACGCACGGCAAGACCTCCACCACCTCGATGTTGACCGTTGCACTGCAGCAGTGCCGATTGGACCCGTCGTTCGCGATCGGCGGGGACCTCAACGAATCGGGATCCAACGCACACCACGGCACCGGGGACATGTTCGTCGCCGAGGCCGACGAGAGCGACGGCTCCTTCCTGTTCTTCAGCCCCGACGTCGCCGTCGTGACCAATGTGGAGCCGGATCACCTGGATCACCACGGCACAGCCGAGGCCTACACCGAGGTGTTCGAGTCCTTCGTGGCGCGGGTCCGCCCCGGCGGCGTGCTGATCGTCGGCGTCGACGACCCGGGATCGGCCCTGCTCGCCGACCACGCCGAACGGGCGGGGCTGCGGATTCGTCGCTACGGCCGCGATGTCCGGTCGCCGGGCGACGCCAGGATCGTCGGATACTCCCCCTCGGAGCTGCTCGGCAACGTGACGATCGAGCTGCTCGGCGAGGCGGAGCCGGAGCGGGTCGAGATCAAGGTCGCGGTTCCCGGCGAGCACATGGCGGGCAACGCGGTCGCCGCGCTGCTCGCCGGGCTCGAACTCGGCGCGGATCGTGCCGAGATGCTCGCGGGGCTGGCGGGGTTCCGAGGCGTTCGGCGTCGCTTCGAGCTCAAGGGCGAGGCGGATGGCGTCCGGGTCTACGACGACTACGCCCATCACCCCACCGAGGTGGCGGCGCAGCTGCGCGCGGCGCGGCCGGTGGCGGGCGAGCATCGACTGATCGTCGTCTTCCAACCGCATCTGTACTCGCGGACCAAGACCTTCGCCGCCGAGTTCGGTGCCGCCCTGGCCTTGGCCGACGAGGTGGTGGTGCTCGACGTCTTCGGCGCCAGGGAGGAACCGGAACCGGGTGTCACCGGCGCGCTGGTCGCCTCGCAGGTCCCATTGCCTCCCGAGCGGGTTCGGTTCGAGTCCTCGTTCGACCGGGTACCGGATCTGATCGCCGAACTGGCCAGGCCGGGCGACGTGGTGATCACCATGGGAGCGGGCGACGTGACCATGCTCGGTGCCGAGGTGCTCACCCGGCTGGCCTCGGAGCAGGAGCGGTAGATGGCCGCAACCGGGCGCGGGGAACGACGCGGTGGGCGCGCTGATCGAGCGCGGACCCGAGGCTCGTCTCCTTCGCGGCGGCGGCCGACGCCGAGCGCGAAGGAGCCGGGCCGGGGTGCACGTCGTGTCGCCCGTACCCGGTCCGACGGCGGTGGCGGGGTGCCCAGGCGGGAACCCGCTCCGGTGCGGTCGGTTCGCGGCCGTTCGGTGCGGTCCAGCGCTCGGCGGGACCGGCGGCGTCGGTCCCGCCGAGCTCCTCGGACCCTGCGGACGATCCTGCGGGACCACGTGCGGCCGCGAGGGCTGCTGATCCTGTTGCTGGCCGGACTGACCGTGACGGCGGTGCTCTGGTACACCCCGTTGCTCGCGGTTCGCGCGGTCGAGATCGTCGGCAACGAGACCATGATCGAGGAGGAGGTCCGCGAGGCCGCCGGGGTGACGATGGGTACGCCGATGCTGCGCTTGGACACCGAGACCGTGCACGGCCGGGTGGCCGAGCTGCCCGGCATCGCCGATGTGTCGGTCGCTCGGTCCTGGCCGTCGACCGCGGTGGTGACCGTGGTGGAGCGCGAACCCGTAGTACTGCTGCGTTCCGCCGACGGTCTCTGGCTGACCGATCGACAGGGCATCGCCTATGCGATGGTCGACGCGCCGCCCGCCGGACTTCCCGAGCTTCGGGTCGCCGATCCCGGGCCCGAGGACCCCGCGACGCTGGACGCGGTGAGCGTGGTGGACTCGCTGCCCGCCGAGGTCCGCTCCGAGGTCGTGTCGGTCAGCGCCGACTCGGTCAACGACATCCGCTTGGAACTGAGCCGAGGACGCGAGGTCCGTTGGGGTGAGGCGGTCGAGTCTCGGCGCAAGGGCCGGGTGCTGGCCGCTCTGCTCACCAGGGAGGGCACCGTCTACGACGTCGCGGCCCCAGAACTCCCCACGATCAGCTGACGCCGTGCCGGCCCGGACGGCGGGCCCTCCGCCGTCACGTGATCGGGCGAGGACGTCGGCGGCGCTCAACGGCGCGTCATCCGATCCGGATTTGATTCCCGATCTGGTGCGTGCCGATTGCCACATCGCGGCCCCTGCCGGCATGCCTCGGGTGCCACACCACGCCTGACCTCGGATGACGACTCGGGAGAGCGGTCGAGGGCGGCGCAACCATCGACCTCGTGTCGCCGAGGCCACCCCCGTTGACGGCGAGAGCAGAGCCACTTTGATCAGATCGTCCTAATGTGGGTCTCGAGATCGTCCCCTCGGTCGGACCGGCGGACGATATCCGAGCTAGAAAGGCGATCAGATGCTGAAAATCGGCTACAAGGCGTCGGCAGAGCAGTTCGAGCCGCGCACGCTGCTCAAGTTCGGCGTGCTCGCCGAGGAAGCCGGCTTCGATTCGGTGATGATCAGCGATCACTTCCAGCCGTGGAAGCACACCGACGGACATGCGCCGTATGCGTTCGCCTGGCTCGGAGCCCTCGGCGAACGGACCTCGCGGGTGCAGATCGGGACCAGCGTGCTCACCCCGACGTTCCGCCACCACCCCTCGCTGGTGGCACAGGCGACGGCGACTCTCGGAGTGTTGTTCCCCGGCCGGGTGATCCTGGGCGTTGGCACCGGTGAGTCGCTGAACGAGGTGCCCGCGACCGGGATGGAGTGGCCCGAGTACAAGGAGCGCTTCGAGCGTCTCGGCGAGTCGGTGGGGCTCATCCGCGAGCTGTGGCAGCGCGACTTCGTCAGTCACGAGGGCACCTACTACCGCACCGAGAACGCCACCATCTACGACCGGCCCGCCGACTCCGTGCCGATCTTCATCGCTGCGGGCGGACCTCGGATGGCGCGCTTCGCGGGCCGCACGGGCGACGGGATGATCTGCACCAGCGGCAAGGGCGTCGAGCTGTACCGCGACAAGTTGCTGCCGGGGCTGATCGACGGCGCCACCAAGGCGGGCCGCGACCCCAACTCCGTGGAGCGGATGATCGAGGTGAAGGTCTCCTTCGATCTCGATCGCGCCAGGGCCATGGAGGACACCCGCAACTGGGCCGCGTTGGCCTTGCCGCCGGAGTCCAAGGTGGGCGTCGAGGACCCGAGGGAGATGGAGCGCCTGGCCGCCGAGCTGACCGCAGAGCAGGCCGCCAGCCGGTGGATCGTCTCCGACGACGCCGAGCAGCACGTCGAGCAGATCAAGGCGTATCTGGACCTGGGCTTCGACCACCTGGTGTTCCACGCGCCCGGTGAGGACCAGAAGCGATTCCTCGAGCTGTATGCCGAGCAGGTGCTGCCGCTGCTGCGCAAGCTCTCCCCGGCGACCCTCGGCTGAGCCATCCGGTGTTGGGACCGTCGATGAGTCCGCCCCGACCGTTTCGCGTGGTCGGGGCGGATCCGTTGTGCGGACCGGGCGCTCGGCCGTCGACGAAGATCACTCGCCTGGGGTCCACGGTGGGGTGAACCTCCTTGGGTTGAGGCGTGTTGTTGATCAGAGTGGAGATCGGCAGCGCCCCGAGCAGGAGGTAGACGATGTCCGGCCCCACCCTGAGAAGACGCCAACTCGGCGCCGCGCTGCGCGAGCTCCGGCTGGTGCGGGGAATCTCCGTGCCGGAGGCGTCGCAGCAGACGGGCCTACCCGCCGCCACCGTCAGCAGGATCGAGAACGGGGTGCGCCGGGTCTGGCCGGGCGACGTCCGCATGCTGTTGTCCGGGTACGGCGTCGAGGCGGCCGAGGCGAACCGGGTCATCGAACTCGCTGTGGAGGCCGACCGCCCGGTCCGGTGGGAATGCAACTCGCCGGCCCTGGACCAGGCAGGCTCCTACCATCTCGAATGGGAGAACACGGCGACGGAGCTGCGCAGTTGGCATCCGGAGATGTTGCCGCCCGCGGTCCACACCGACGGCTATCTCCGGGCCACCCGGGCCGCTCAACGTCCGGGAAGCACCCCGGAGCAGCTCGACGAGGCGGTCGCGCTCGGTCGTGCGCGACGAGCCGCGTTCTCGGACAACGGGACCAGACTGGTCTCGATCATCGGCGAGGGCGCTCTTCGTCGACTGGTGGGCGGCACGCGTGAGATGCGCGACCAACTCGACTGGTTGTTGGTCGTCGGGCAGCAACGGACGGTCTCGATCCAGGTGTTGCCGTTCTCCAGCGGCGCTCATTCCGCGATGGAGTCGGCCTTCGACCTGATGTCCTTCGACGACGCCCCGGGCAACGGCGCGGTGCGGTTGGCGGGTCCGCGCGCGGTGCAGATCCTGGAGCGCAACGAGGATCTCGAGCACTACGCCTCGATGTTCGATCTACTCTCCTGGCAGGCGCTGTCCACCTCGGAGTCGGCACGGTTCATCGAGTCGGTGACGGCCGAGCTCTGCTGATCCGACGCACTGCTCAGCGCAGCCCGGGCAGGCATCGGAATCGGACTCGAGATCCGGGGCGGGCCTGTGCCGCCGCTGCGAGATCCGCCTCCTCGACGACGCCGATCACCGGGTAACCACCGGTCACCGGGTGATCGACATGGAACAACACCGGCTTCCCACTGGCGGGGACCTGGATCGCGCCGCGCACCATCGCCTCGGACGGCAGTTCCCGCGAGACCCGATGCCGCAGCTGCGGCCCCGCCAGCCGGAGCCCCACCCGATTGCTCTCCGATGTGACCTCGTAGGCATGACCGCACAGCGTCTGTAGCGCGTCGGGCTCGAACCAGTCGTCTCGGGGGCCCGGCCGCAGCCGCAGGATCGGAACCTCGGCGAGCCCGCCCACCGGTGCCTGGGTCACCGACGGCCAATCCGCAGGTGCAGGCCCGACCGGGAGTTCCCGGCCCGCACTCAGCGGTGCGGGGCCGAGTCCGGAGAGCAGGTCGGTGGCCCGCGAACCCAGTACCTCCTGCACCGCGATGCCGCCCCGAATCGCGATATAGCTACGCAGACCCGAACTCGGGATGCCCAGTCGCAGAATCGCGCCGCTGTCGACCCAGACGGGTCCGTTCATCCCGATCGCCCGACCGTCGACGTCGGCGGGCACCGGGGCACCGGTCAACGCCATCAGCGTCGCACCGTGGAATCGCAATACCACACCGCCGAACGTCGCCTCGATCGCGGCGAGGGACTCGGCGTTGCCGACGAGCCGATTGGCCAAGCGCAGCGCGGGCACGTCCGCCGCGCCGGAGCGGGTGACACCGATCGCCGCGTAGCCGGGACGGCCGAGGTCCTGCACGGTGGCCAGCGAACCCGAGGCGAGCACCGTGACCATGGCCGGTGCCGAGCCGGTCTTCGACATCCTCACGCCTCCCGAAAACGAACGCGGTCCCCCGGGGCCAGTAGGGCGGGGTTCGGACGGTCGCTGTGCCAGAGCTCCAACTCGGTGTGCCCGAGCAGTTGCCAGCCGCCGGGGGAGTCCCGGGGATAGACCGCGGTGAACTCGTCGGCGATCGCCACCGAACCGCCCGGGACGCGCACCCGGGGAGTCTCCCGGCGTGGCACCCGCAAGGCCGGGTCACCGCCGACCAGGTAGCCGAAACCGGGCGCGAAACCGCAGAACGCGACCCGGTAGTCGCCGCCGCTGTGCCGCCGTACGACCTCCTGTTCGGAGAGTCCGGCCAGCTCGGCCACCGCCGCCAGGTCGGGTCCGCCGTAGGTCACCGGAACCTCGATCGACTCGCCCGCCGTGCGCGAGAGCGGGGCTGGATCCCGCGATCGCACCGCCTCGGCCAGTAGTTCGGCGGAGACCAGTCGGGGATCGAAGGCGACCAGCACGGTTCGCGCGGCGGGAACGATCTCGGTCGTGCCGTCGATGTGATCCGTGGTCAACGAGTGGTGGAGTGCCTGCACCGCGTCGAGGTCGGCGAGCTCGACGAGCAGGGCGGACCGGCCTACCGGAAGAATTCGGGGGTAGGTCATGACTGCTTCCCTCCCAACGGACACCGGCGCCGGCTGCAGGCGATCACGGTCGCCGTCCTCGGTGGTCGTTCACGCGAACGCGGTGGGCACGATGTCCAGGGCCGTGAGTCGGTCCCGGACGAGCCGGGCGATGCGCACCGCACCCGGGGTGTCGCCATGGACGCAGATCGAGCGTGGCCGGACCTCGACGTCGGTGCCGGTCACCGACGTGATCAGCCCGGTTCGCACCATGCGGACGCAGCGGTCGGCGATCCGATCCGGGTCGTCCAACACCGCGCCGGGCTCCCGACGGGAGACCAGACTTCCACGCGCCGTGTACGCCCGGTCTGCGAACGCCTCCGAGACGGTGGTCAGTCCTACCGCTGCCGCATGCCGGAGCCACTGCGAACCGGGCAGCCCCAGCACCGCCAGCTCCGGGTCGTAGTCGTACACCGCAGCGGCCACGGCGGCGGCCTGCTCCTCGTGGTCGACGATCGCGTTGTACAGCGCCCCATGTGGTTTGACGTAGCGGACGCGGTCACCCGCGATCCTGGCGAATCCATCCAGCGCGCCGAGCTGGTAGACGATGTCGTCGGCGAGTTCGGCGGCGGGCACGTCGATGAAGCGACGACCGAAGCCCGCGAGATCGCGGTAGGAGACCTGGGCGCCGATGACGACACCGGATTCCACGGCGCGAGCGGTGACCCTGCGCAGCGTTGCGGGGTCACCCGCGTGGAATCCGCAGGCGACATTGGCGCTGGTCACCACGTCCAGCAGTGCGTCGTCGTCGCCGAGCTGCCAGATCCCGAAGCCCTCGCCGAGGTCGCAGTTCAGATCCACCACCGTGGACTCGGCCCGATTCCCGCCCGGCTTCGGCGAGTCCGCCGTGCCGGTGGGTTCGCTGCTGGTGTTCACCGTCGATGGTCCTCTTTCGTACTCGGCGCGGGGTTCTCCTCGGTTGGCGCGTCCACCGCCACCCCGGCGTGATCGGTGCAGAGCCTGCCGGCTGCGGACCGGTTCACCGACGCCGACCCGCCGTGAGCTCGACTCGTTCCCATGCCACGACACCGGCTCGCACTGCTCGATCGGCCACCGTCGGAATGAGAGGCTGTCGCGGTGACGAGCGAGGCGCTGTTGGGAATCGACCTGGGCACCAGCGGGGTGAAGACGGTACTGCTGTCGGCCTCGGGCGAGATCCTCGGCGAGGGCTCGGCCGACTGTCCCCTGCGCAGCCCCAGACCGGGATGGGCGGAAGCCGACCCGTCGGACTGGTGGCGCGCGACCGTTCTCGCGGTCGGCCAGGCGTTGGCATCCTGCTCGGATCCGTGCACGGTGCGCGGCGTCGGCGTGGACGGCCAGATGCACGGCGTGGTGCTGACCGACCGAGACGGCGACCCGGTCCGGCCCGCGCTGCTCTGGCCCGATCAACGGGCGACCGAGCAGGCACAGGTCTGGGGCGAGCTGTCGACCGCGCTCCGCAACACCCTGGGCAATCCGATCGTGCCGGGGATGGCCGGTCCACTGTTGACCTGGCTGACGGAGCACGAACCGGAGCACTGCGCGCGAGCCCGACACCTGCTGTCGGCCAAGGACTGGCTGCGGATGCAGTTCACCGGGAGCGCCGGAACCGACCCGAGCGACGCCTCGGGGACGCTGCTGTGGGACATCGGCTCGGACCGCTGGGCAGACCGGCTTCTGGACGTCCTGAACCTCGACCGGGACCTACTCCCGCCGGTCGCGCCCTCGGGATCGGCTGCGGGGACGCTGCGGGCCGCGCAGGCCGCGCAACTGGGCCTGCCCGCAGGCATTCCGGTGGCCGTCGGAGCCGCCGACACCGCAGCGGCGTTGCTGGCGACCGGACTGGCGCACGGGGAGGTGCAGCTGACGATCGGCAGCGGCGCCCAACTGGTGTCCCGCACCGACGATCCGACGACGCCGCCGCAACCGCTCGTCCATCTCTATCGGACGGCCGAACCGCAGGGCTGGTATCGGATGGCGGCGGTGCAGAACGCCGGACTGGCACTGGACTGGGTTCGCGGCGTCCTGGGTGCCGGGTGGGACGAGGTCTACGCGGCGGCGGGCGAGGACGGGGCCGACTCCGACGGAGTGATCTTCGTGCCCTATCTGACGGGCGAACGGACACCGAGGATGGATCCGACTCTCGCGGGCGGGTTCACCGGCCTGCGCATCGGTCACCATCGGGGAAGTCTGCTGCGGGCTGCGGTGGAGGGGGTGGCGTTCGCGATCCGCGACGCGGCCGAGGCGCTGCCCGGCCCGCTGCCCGGCCCGCTGCCCGATGTGATCCGCCTCGCAGGCGGTGGCATCCGAGACAGGCGATTCCGAGCGCTGGTGGCCGATGTGATGCAGGTGGAACTGGCGCCGGTGGAGCTGCGCAGCGCATCGGCGGTCGGCGCCGCGATGCTCGCCGCCTCGGCAGCTGGGCTGCCGGTTCCGCAGGTGCAACCGGCGGCGGGGATACCGGTGCGGCCGAGCGGACGGGACCACACCGAGGGCTTCCTACGCTATCGAGAACTGGTGGAGCCCTACGTCGAGGACGAGTTCGGACACGGGCACGGGCACGGACACCACTGACGGGTGGCCACGCCGTTCCCGACGGCGACACGGTAATTCCGGGTGAACACTGGTCGGGCGTCGGGGATGTCCTCGGTCGACAGCCGGGGCCCGATCCCGCGCCCGCCTGCGCGAAGTCACCATCGACACCACATCACGCGGAGATTGCGAAACATCAGGTATGACTGGAGAAAAGCACGCCACGCGCCCTCGCACGTCTGGCAGGCTTGCGTCAGACCCGGGCGGACGCTTGGATGTTCTAGTGATCATCCGCAGGGGACAGATCCCGGGCGGGTGACGTCTCACATCACCGACGCCCGGCGTGGCTGCTGGACCGGGGGCGCTACGGTGCCTAACGTCCGCAGCGGAAGTACCGGGGTCGACGGACCTTGCGGCCTCACGCCGAGGTTGAAATCTGTCGGTCCAGGGCAGGCGGCCTGGACGTGCCGGCGCCGGCACGACAGTCCGAGCACGAGCCACGATCAGGAAGGCGGATCCGATGACGCCCCCGCACAACTATCTCGCGGTGATAAAGGTCGTCGGCATTGGTGGCGGCGGAGTCAACGCAGTCAACCGCATGATCGAGGTCGGGCTCAAGGGTGTTGAGTTCATCGCGGTCAACACCGATGCACAGGCGCTGTTGATGTCCGATGCGGACGTCAAGCTCGATATCGGCCGCGAACTCACCAGGGGCCTTGGCGCCGGCGCCAATCCCGAGGTGGGGCACCGCGCCGCCGAGGACCATCGCGAGGAGATCGAGGAGGTCCTCAAGGGCGCCGACATGGTGTTCGTGACGGCGGGCGAGGGCGGTGGCACCGGAACCGGTGGGGCCCCGGTCGTCGCCTCGATCGCCCGCAAGCTCGGCGCGCTGACCATCGGTGTGGTCACCCGGCCCTTCTCCTTCGAGGGCAAGCGGCGTGGGAAGCAGGCCGAGGACGGCATTCAGGAGCTGCGCAACGAGTGCGACACCCTGATCGTCATCCCGAACGACCGACTCCTGCAGCTCGGTGACATCGGCGTCAGCCTCATGGACGCGTTCCGCTCGGCGGACGAGGTGCTGCTCTCCGGTGTGCAGGGCATCACCGACCTGATCACGACACCCGGTCTGATCAACCTCGACTTCGCCGACGTCAAGAGCGTCATGTCCGGGGCGGGCAGTGCCTTGATGGGCATCGGCTCGGCCAGAGGCGAGGGCAGAGCCGTGCAGGCCGCGCAGAAGGCGATCAACTCACCCCTGCTGGAAGCCTCGATGGACGGCGCGCACGGCGTGCTGCTGTCCATCGCGGGCGGCTCCGATCTGGGTCTGTTCGAGATCAACGAGTCGGCCTCGCTCGTGCAGGAGTCCGCACACCCCGAGGCGAACATCATCTTCGGAACGGTGATCGACGACTCACTCGGTGACGAGGTCAGGGTGACGGTCATCGCCGCCGGGTTCGACAGCGGCGGACCGACGCACAAGAAACTCGAACCGGCGCCGGTCACCTCGCGAGCCCCGGTGGCACCCGCGCAGTCCGGACGCTCACCCGGTGAGCCACCGCCCGGCCCGCCGCAGGATCCGGAGCCGGAGCGGCTGGCACCGCCCCCGCAGCAGCACCAGTCGCCGATGAACCCGATGAACCCGCTCAACCCGGTGACCCCGGCGGTGTCCCGGCAGTCCGACCCGATGGGTCCTCGGCCGACCATGCCGCCGATCCACGGTGGACGCTTCGGCGCTGTGGACCACCAGTCGCAGCCGGGCCGCGATCTCGGCGGCTACGACGGCGGACGCTCGCCGTTGCCGGGGCCCTCTCGAACCAGTGGCGTGCCCGGTCGGGCGCTGCCGGTCTCCGACGACGGTGAGGACGGCGAGGTCGACATCCCGCCCTTCATGCGGCGCTGACTCGACGCCGGACCCTCGCGCCCCTGGGTGCGGGCGGTCTCGGCGGCGGCGCGCACCGCCCACGTGCCTCGAGCCCGTGACACCGGATCCACGGTGTCACGGGCTCGATCGTGTCACGGCTCGGTCGCGAGGAGTGCCCGGCCGGCGCACCGCACCACACCCGCATCTAGGATCTTGGGTGGTCGGGAACCTGGGGGTGGTGCTCGAGCGATGGGAGGGGTTCCGGTGCGGGTTCGAAGAGTGATCACCACGCGGGACGGCGGCGCGTCGACTGCCCCTTATTCCTCGTTCAATCTCGGCGACCATGTCGGCGACGCACCCGATGCGGTCGCCGCCAACCGCAAGCGGCTCGCCGAGAGCCTGCCCAACGCACCGCACGGCCCCGTGTGGATGGAGCAGATCCACGGCCGCAATGCGGAGATCGTGGACGGACCCAGAACCGAGCCGGTGGAGGCGACCGACGCACTGGTCACCGCCGAACCGGGTCTGGTCCTGGTCGCGCTGGTCGCCGACTGCGTTCCCGTGCTGCTGGCCGATCCAGATGCGGGTGTGGTGTCGGCGGTGCACGCCGGTCGGGTGGGGAGCCGGATCGGTGTGGTGCCCAGCGCCTTGGCCGCGATGCGACGTGCCGGGGCGAGCACCGAGCGGGTGGAGGCGTTGCTGGGTCCCTCGGTTTGCGGCGAGTGCTACGAGGTCCCCGCCGCGATGCGCCAGGACGTGGAGGAGCATCTGCCCGGTACGGCTTGCCGAACACGGAACGGGAAACCCGGCTTGGATCTTCGGGCTGGCCTCTGGCGGCAGCTCGCCGAAGCCGGTGTGAGCCGGATCGGGGTGGACCCCCGATGCACCGTGGAGTCGCCCGAGCTGTTCAGTCACCGCAGAGAATCGACCACTGGGCGATTCGGCGCGGCTATCTGGCTGGAGGCCACGGGATGACCGAAACGGACTTTTCGGGCGCGGATTCCCGACGTGAATTCCTCGCCGATCGGCTCGGTGGAGTCCGCGAACGCATCGCGGCGGCGTGTGCGGCGGCGGATCGAGCGTCCGATTCGGTGCGTCTGCTGGCGGTGACGAAGACTTTTCCGGCTTCCGATGTAGCTCTTCTCGGTGATCTTGGACTCACCGAGTTCGGCGAGAATCGGGCGCAGGACGCGTCGGTCAAGGCCGCCGAGGTGGCCGCGATGCGTCCGGGTAGAGCGGTGCGGTGGCACATGGTCGGGAGTGTGCAGCGCAACAAGGCCAGGGGGGTGGCTCGGTGGGCCGACGTCGTCGAATCGGTCGACAGCCCACGACTCGCCGAGGCGTTGGCGAAGGGTTCCGCAGCGGCGCGGGCGGCCGGGGAACGTGAGTCTCGTCTCGATGTCATGGTGCAGGTCAGCCTCGACGGGGCAGCAGGGCGTGGCGGTTGTTCCCCGGATGAGGTACCCCAGCTCGCGGAAGTGATCGGCCAATCGAGTGAATTGCGACTCATTGGAGTGATGGCGGTAGCTCCGTTGACGGGCGATCCGCAGCGTTCTTTCGAGACCTTGCGCACAGTGTCCGACCTGCTGAAACGTGATCATCGGGATGCCGTGGAGATCTCTGCGGGCATGAGCAATGACCTCGAACGGGCTATTGCGGCGGGGTCCACGAGTGTGCGTGTCGGAACGGCACTGCTGGGTACCAGGCCGATAGCGTGAGTACGGGCGTTGTGGGGAGGCAGACGGCGGAGCAGTCCGTCGTCGCGACAGGCGTCGGGACAGTGGCCAGGTCAGGCGGTCCGGATGCGCGGAAGGGCTGTCGATGAGCGCATTGCAGAAGTTGAAGGCCTATTTCGGGATGGTCCCCGCCGAGGACATGGACGACTACGACGAGGCAGGTTACGACGCCGAGGATTACGACCAGTACCCCGATCGAGCGGGGGCTCGGTCGCGGCGTGCAACCGCCTTGCGGGGCGGCTACCGGCCGGTCGACTTCGACGAGGCCGAGGACGTCGACGCTGATCAGCCCAGGTCTCGCTCGCGTGGCGGCTGGTCCGCCCAGCCCGTGACGCGCGGCTCGCTCGCCGTCGATCCGAACCGGGAGTCGATCACCAGACTGCGGCCGGCGACGGAGTCGGGAAAGGCCTCGGCACCGGCGGGTTCCACGGCCTCGGCCGGCGCGAACGGGTTCGGTCCCGGTCGGATCACGACGCTGCACCCGAAGACGTATCTCGAGGCCAGGACCATCGGCGAGCACTACCGGGAGGGCACCCCGGTGATCATCAACCTGACCGCCATGACGGACGCCGACGCCCGCAGACTGGTCGACTTCGCCGCCGGATTGGCGTTCGCTCTCCGGGGTGACATCGACAAGGTGACGAGCAAGGTCTTCCTGCTGTCGCCCGCAGATGCCGACGTCACCGTCGAACAGCGGCGGCGGATCGCCGAGGGTGGTCTGTTCGGCTGACGGCAGGTGATGGCAGAGTTGGGGTTGTGGAACTCTTCCGGATCATCGCTTACTACGCGCTGTTCTTCTTCTGGCTGCTCTTGATGGCGCGTATCGTGGTGGAGCTGGTTCGGGCGTTCGCCAGGGAATGGCGACCGGCCGGAGGGGTTGCGGTCGCGCTCGAGACCATCTACACAGTGACCGACCCGCCGGTTCGGGCGCTCCGGCGCATGATCCCGACGGTTCGAATCGGCGGGGTCGGACTGGACCTGTCGATTATGGTTCTACTGCTGGTCGTCTTCATCCTGATGCGACTGGTGAGCCCGGCTTAGACAAGACGACACGGACGGACCGGGCAGCGGGGAGCTCCGGGGTCCGTTGTCGAGGAGTGCGTGAGGTGATCTAGCCATGCCGTTGACGCCCGCCGACGTGCACAACGTCGCGTTCAGCAAGCCACCGATTGGCAAGCGGGGCTACAACGAGGACGAGGTGGACGCATTCCTCGACCTGGTTGAAGGCGAACTCGCAAGACTGATCGAAGAGAACAACGAACTGCGCAACCAGATCGAGCAGCTGGACCAGCAACTCGACAACACGCGCGCGGACCTGGAGGACGCCCGAGCAGGTGCTGCCGCCGCGCCCGCGAGCAGGCCTGCGGAGGAGCCAAGGCGACTCTCGCCGGTGCCCGCACCGTCGATGGTCGAGCAGACCGCACCGGGCGGGGACCACCACGTCCAGGCGGCGAAGGTTCTCGGACTGGCCCAGGAGATGGCCGACCGCCTCACCGGCGAGGCGAAGGCCGAGGCCGACGGCATGCTCTCGGAGGCGAGGACGAAGTCCGAGCAGCTCCTCTCCGAGGCACGGACGAAGTCCGACGGGCTGGTGAACGAGGCCCGGACCAGGGCCGAGACCATGCTCGGTGACGCGCGCACTCGCTCCGAAGCAGTGGAGCGGCAGTCCAGGGAGAAGGCCGCGACCCTCGAGCGCGATGCGCAGCGCAAGCACTCCGAGATCCTCGCGGGGATCACCCAGGAGAAGAACAGCCTGGACAAGGAGATCGAGGTCCTGCGGACCTTCGAACGCGAGTACCGCACCAGGCTCAAGACGATGTTGGACTCCCAGCTGCGCGAGCTGGAGGACCGGGGCAGCGCCGTCCCGCCCATCGAGTCCACTCGATCCAGCCATCAGACGGGATACAGCTTCGGCGGTCGCACCGCCGAGGCGGGCTGAGCACCGAGGCCGACCGGCGACGTCGGTCGGGATCGGCGTCGAGAACCGTCGACCGCCCCAGCGGAATCCGCTGGGGCGGTGCCGTCTGTCATCGAACCCGATGATCCACCGGGGTCGGAGCGAAACGGTTTTGACCCCGTCGCTAATCTGTAGTCACAGGCATCGATCCGGCCATCACCGGGGAGCCGCCGGAAGAACCGAGCCCTCGGCTCTCAGTAGAACCGGTCGGGTGGGCCCGTCATAGCCCCGAATCGAGAGGTCGACGCTCGCGAAGGAGCGAACGCGTCGGCAAGCGGGGTGGTACCGCGGGATGTCTCAGTGGCATGTCGTCCCCAGGAGATCTGCGTCAGCGGACTCCAGACGAACGCCACCACCCGCGAGGAGCAATTCGATGGCCTACCCCAAGGTCCGCCTCACCGGTCCGGATTCCGCCGGAGTTCCCGCCCAGCCCTCGTTCCCCGAGGTCGAGGAAGCGGTGCTCTCCTACTGGTCGGCCGACGACACCTTCGCCGAGAGCATCCGGGCCCGCCCCAGTGGCGAGAATGGCTCCAACGAGTTCGTCTTCTACGACGGCCCGCCCTTCGCAAACGGGCTCCCGCACTACGGGCACCTGCTGACCGGCTACGTCAAGGACGTCGTGCCGAGGTACCAGACCATGCGCGGCAAGCGTGTCGAGCGCCGCTTCGGCTGGGACACCCACGGCCTGCCCGCCGAGGTGGAGGCGGAACGGCAGCTCGGGATCGATCACAAGTCGCAGATCGAGCAGATGGGCATCGACGTCTTCAACGAGGCCTGCCGTACCTCGGTGCTGCGCTACACCGACCAGTGGCGCGAGTACGTCACCCGCCAGGCCCGCTGGGTGGACTTCGACAACGACTACAAGACCCTCGACCTGGACTACATGGAAAGCGTCATGTGGGCCTTCAAGTCGTTGTGGGACAAGGGTCTGGTCTACGACGGCTTCCGGGTGCTCTGGTACTGCTGGCGCTGCGAGACACCGCTGTCCAACACCGAGACGAAGATGGACGACGTCTACCGCGATCGGCAGGACCCCGCGGTCACCGTCTCGATGCGGTTGGAGACCGGGGAACGCGCGCTGATCTGGACGACGACCCCGTGGACGCTGCCGAGTAACCTCGCCATGGCCGTCCACCCGGACGTCGAGTACGTGACCGTCGAGCACGAGGGCGAGCGCTACCTGCTCGCCGAGGCGCGACTGGCGCACTATGCCAGGGAACTCGGTGAGGACGCCGTCGACCGGATCGTCGCGCGGTGCACCGGCGCCGAACTGCTCGGCCGCCGCTACACGCCACCCTTCGACTTCTTCCTCGGTCGGCCCAACGCCCATCAGATCCTGGCGGCCGACTACGTCACCACGGAGGACGGCACCGGGATCGTGCACATCGCCCCGGCCTTCGGTGAGGACGACAAGGCCGTCACCGACGCCGCGGACATCGAACCCGTCGTGCCGGTCGACTCGCGGGGCCGCTTCACCACCGAGGTGCCGCCGTATGCGGGACAGCAGGTCTTCGAGGCCAACAAGGAGATCATCCGCGACCTCAAGGCCGCCGGGTCGCTCGTGCGGCACGAGACCTACGACCACCCCTATCCGCACTGCTGGCGCTGCCGGAACCCGCTGATCCAGCGCGCGGTGTCGTCCTGGTTCGTCGCCGTCACCCGCTTCCGGGACCGGATGGTCGAGCTGAACCAGCAGATCGACTGGGTGCCCGGGCAGATCCGGGACGGCCAGTTCGGCAAGTGGCTGGAGGGCGCCAGGGATTGGTCGATCTCGCGGAACCGCTACTGGGGCTCGCCGATCCCGGTGTGGACCTCCGACGACCCCGCCTACCCCAGGGTCGACGTGTACGGCTCGCTCGACGAGTTGGAGCGCGACTTCGGGGTCCGGCCCACCGATCTGCACCGGCCGTACATCGACAACCTGACCCGCCCCAACCCGGACGACCCGACCGGTCGGTCGACCATGCGCCGGGTTCCCGAGGTCCTGGACTGCTGGTTCGAGTCCGGGGCGATGCCCTTCGCCCAGGTGCACTACCCGTTCGAGAACCGCGACTGGTTCGAGCACCACTACCCCGGCGACTTCATCGTGGAGTACAACGGCCAGACCAGGGGCTGGTTCTACACGCTGCACGTGCTGGCCACGGCGTTGTTCGACCGGCCCGCGTTCCGGCACGCGGTGGTGCACGGGATCGTCCTCGGTGACGACGGCCAGAAGATGTCGAAGTCGCTGCGCAACTACCCGGCGGTGGACGAGGTGTTCGCGCGGGACGGCGCGGACGCGATGCGCTGGTTCCTGATGTCCAGTTCGATCCTGCGTGGCGGCAACCTGATCGTCACCGAGCGGGGGGTGCGCGACGCGGTCCGGCAGTCGGTGCTGCCGCTGTGGAACTCCTGGTACTTCCTGGCGCTGTACGCCAACGCCGAGTCGGTCGAGGGTGCCTCGTTGACCGACTCCGACTTCGGTGCGCGGACCGGGCGCGGTCCCTCCACCCATGTCCTGGACCGGTATGTGCTGGCCAAGACGCACGAGCTGGTGGTCGACACGGGTGCCGCGATGGACGCCTCCGACCTGGCGGGCGCCTGCGGCCTGGTCGAGAGTTTCCTGGAGGTGCTCACCAACTGGTATGTGCGTCGGTCGCGGGAACGTTTCTGGGCGGGCGACCAGGCCGCGGTGGACACGCTGCACACGGTGCTGGAGGTGGTGTGTCGGGTGGCCGCGCCGCTACTGCCGCTGACCACCGAGGCCGTGTGGCGTGGGTTGACCGGCGGGCGTTCGGTGCACCTGGCCGACTGGCCGGAGGTGGAGAACCTGCCCGCAGACCCGGCGCTGGTGACGGCGATGGACCGCGTTCGCCAGGTCTGCTCGACGACGTCGGCGCTGCGCAAGGCCGCCAAGCTGCGGGTGCGGTTGCCGTTGCGCACCCTCGTGGTGGCGGCGCCGGACGCGGCGGCACTGGAGCCCTTCCTGGATCTGATCCGGGACGAGGTCAACGTCAAGGACGTGCAGTTGACCGACGACGTCTCGGCCTACGGTCGGTTCGAGATCGCCGTCAACGCCAGGGCGGCGGGCCCGAGGATCGGCAAGGCGGTCCAGCAGGTCATCCGCGCGGTGAAGGCGGGGGAGTGGACGCAGGAGGCCGACGGCACCGTCACGGCGGCGGGCGTGCAACTGCTTCCCGGTGAGTTCGAGGAGCGGCTGGTCGCGGCCGATCCATCGGCTACCTCGGCACTACCCGGCGGCGCGGGCGTGGTCGTGCTGGACACCGAGGTCACCGAGGAGCTGGCCACCGAGGGTCTGGTCAAGGACGCGGTACGGGTCGTGCAGCAGGCGCGGCGGGACGCGGACCTGCACGTCTCCGACCGCATCGAGCTGACCGTGTCGGCGACCGAGGACGTCACCGCAGCCCTGCGACAGTGGGAGGGCTTCCTGGGCAAGGAGACACTGGCGGTCCGGGTCGTCTTCGCACCCGTCGACGGTGGCTTCGCCGGAACGGTCGGCGACGGCGCACAGATCGCCGTCGCGGTACGCAAGGCCTGAGGCTCGTCGCCTCCCCGCACATCGCCATGATGTGTGGGGGGCGTACCCCTGAGCGGGAGAGGCGAGGAGCTACGGCCATGACGATCTCCGGTCCCGATGACGGTGCCTGCTCGAAGCGGCCTGTGCGGCCGCTCGGTGTGCGTCGGGTCGGTCGCCGGGTGTTCGTGCGGGACAATGGCCGGGTGAACACCGAGCATCCCGACCCGGACCCCGTCGACAGGGCGAGCGACACGCCTCGGGCCGAGCCCGTCGAGACCGGCAGCGACCCGGACCGAGCCGCTGCCGGGGACACCGTCGCAGACCCGGCGGCGGACTCGGTCGTGGTCGAGCAGCCCGCTGTGCCGTTGCCGCCCAAGCGAGTCGGTCTACTGGTGTCGGCGGCGCTGGCGGTGCTGGCGCTCGACATCGTCACGAAGGTCGTCGCGGTGGAGAATCTGGAGCACCGACCGCCGGTCGAGCTCTTCGGTGGTGGGCTCTACCTGGTGCTCTTCCGCAATCCCGGCGCCGCGTTCTCGATGGCCACCGGGATGACCTGGTTGTTGTCCCTGATCTCGATCGCCGTCGTCGTCGGAATCCTGTGGATGGCGCCTCGACTGCGGTCGATCGGCTGGGGAATCGGACTCGGCTTGGTGCTGGGTGGTGCGCTCGGTAATCTCGTCGACCGGCTGTTCCGGGCGCCCGGGCCGCTGGAGGGCCACGTCGTCGACTTCCTGTCGCTGTTGGCCCCCGACGGCAGTGTGTGGCCGGTGTTCAATATCGCGGACTCCTCGTTGGTCAGCGGTGGTGTGCTGTTGGTCCTGCTCGCTTTCCTGGGTAAGGACTACGACGGCACGACGATCAAGAACGAGAAGAAGAGCGCGAAGAAGGCGGCACGCGAAGCCCCACCCGGTGCGGCGACCGACGCGGCTGATCGCACTGAGTCGACCGGGTCCGGGAGGACCCGACAGGAGGGTTCCGCATGAGCGAGCAGCGAGCACTGCCGGTGCCCGATGGGCTGGACGGGTTGCGGGTGGACGCGGGGCTGGCCAAACTGCTCGGTCTGTCCCGCACGGCGATCGTCGCGATGGCCGAGGCAGGCGACGTGCTGATCGACGGCCGCACCGTGGGCAAGTCCGATCGGTTGATCGCGGGCAGCAATCTGGAGGTCGTGATCCCCGGCCCGGCGGCGCCGCAGGTCGTGGAGCCGAGCGAGGTCGACGGACTCCGGGTGATCTACGAGGACGACGAGATCGCGGTGGTCGACAAGCCGGTCGGCGTCGCCGTGCACCCGAGCCCGGGCTGGACCGGCCCGACGGTGGTGGCGGGGCTGGCGGCGATGGGACTGCGGATCGCGACCTCGGGTGCCGCCGAACGCCAGGGTGTGGTGCACCGACTCGACGTGGGCACCACGGGCGTGATGGTGGTCGCCAAGAGCGAGCACGCCTATTCGGTGCTCAAGCGCGCCTTCAAGGAGCGCACGGTCAAGAAGATCTATCACGCCGTGGTCCAAGGCCATCCGGATCCGACCAAGGGCACCATCGACGCGCCGATCGATCGGCATCCCCGGCATGACTACAAGTTCGCCGTGATCGCCGATGGCAGGCCCAGCGTGACGCACTACGAGGTGATCGAGGCATTCCGGCACGCCTCGCTGACCGAGGTCCGGTTGGAGACGGGCCGGACACATCAGATCCGGGTGCACTTCTCCGCACTGCGACACCCCTGCGTCGGCGACCTCACCTACGGCGCGGACCCGTCCCTGGCCAAGGATCTGAAGCTGACTCGGCAGTGGTTGCACGCGCGGCGCCTCGGCTTCGAGCATCCGGCCGATGGGCAGTGGGTCGAGTTCGAGAGCGAGTACCCGGCCGATCTGGCCTCGGCCCTACAACGGTTGCAGGAGACCTCCTGAGGCGGGTTCCGCGCAGCCGCCGGGATATCTGACATTTCCCGTCGCAGGCGGACACGGACGTAATAGCATCGTGACGCACGTTTCGGGAGCACTGGGAGGCCTCGTGCAGAACAGAGACCAGTTCGGCATGCCGGATGGGGGACGGGTCGAACCCGCGACCCCGCCGATGGGTATCCGGCTGCCTGCGGGTGGGCCCGGTGCGCAGTCTCCGGCCGGGCCGTACCAGGGCGAACAGCGTTCCCCGCAGTCCGGTTGGGAAGGCGGCCAGGCGCCGTCGGCGCGGGTCGAGCCGGTGACGCCGCCGATGGGCAATCCGCTGCCGTTGAGTGGTGCCGGGACCGGCGCCGCGTTCGGTGGCTCGGCGATCGGGGAACCCGATGTCGCTTCGCTGATCGGCGATGATTCCGGCCATGCCGCGCCTGCGGTGATCGGCGGCGAGGACCCCTTCGGCGACGCAGGTGACGGCGATACGCGGGATTGGCCGACCTTGCAGCGCACCCGTGACGCCCAGGCGGACGAGTCCGCCGATGGCGGTAAGCGGGGCAATCGGATGTTCGGTCGGCGCGACGGCTGACCCGGGCGGTCGCGGGCGAGCCGTCGACACGGCTCGCCCGCCACCGCTGCACCGGCCTGTGGTGTGCGGACCCGTGATGGTTCCACCGCAGTGCCCCGGTTTCCCGCCGCCGGACTCGACGGCGGGTTGATTCATCGAGGTGTGCGGCCCTGTCGCCGCGCGATGCTCTGGTCGTCGCGCCTGCTGCGCCCCGCCTCCACTCCGCGCGATGCTCCCGACGAGGCCACGGCTCGCGGCCCGCGCGGCTGATCATCCGATCCTTTCCGAGCGCAGGCCGCCCTCCGACACCCGAGGGTGTCGCGCGCCGTCTCGATCTTCTCGACCGCCCCCTGACGGGTGGCACATCTGACGCTTCTGCTGTCGCATGGCTTGGCCGCTGTCGGGCGCGCATGGTCGGTCCGTCCCTGAACAGCGCCGATGCAGAATCTTGACTGCTCTGCTAGTTTTCTGATCGTGCAATCAGGAAATGAACGGAGCGATCAGAAGTCGCGGACGTTCATCGAGCAGGCTCGACGCGAGCAGATTCTGCGTGCCGCCACCGAGACCATCGCCGAGGTCGGACTGGCCAAGGCGTCCCTGGCCCGCATCGCCGCGCACGCGGGGATCAGCGCCGCGTTGATCTCCTACCACTTCGATGGCCGGGACGATCTGATCAATCAGGTGGCCGCACAGGTGGACACCGAGATCGAGCAGGCGTTGGAACAGCGGATGGCGAACGCCGCGAGTTATGTCGATGCGTTACGCGGGCTGATCACGGGCTTCG
Organism: Actinoalloteichus hymeniacidonis; assembly: GCF_014203365.1. Taxonomy (NCBI): domain Bacteria; kingdom Bacillati; phylum Actinomycetota; class Actinomycetes; order Pseudonocardiales; family Pseudonocardiaceae; genus Actinoalloteichus; species Actinoalloteichus hymeniacidonis. Next base: position 4,260,276 of record NZ_JACHIS010000001.1, on the reverse strand, counting down.
TGCACTACACCGCGAAGCACCGCACTCAGATGTACGCGTTGTACGCAATCGCGAGCAGCGCCCGGGCCCGCACTGGAACATCCAATCGCCACGACCGTGAGGCGATAGCGGCGTCGCTGTCGGGCTTGCTAATCGAAGGGCAACAGCACCGCGAATTCCGAGACTTCTCCGTTCCCGTGATGGCGGCGACGCTTGCCTCCGTCCTGGAATCGGTGCCTCGCGAGCTGTACTCCAAACCCGAACTCGATGTCGACACCTATGCCGAGGAACTGGCCGAGATCTTCGCGATCGCCGTGCGCCGCACCGGTAGAGGCCGACGTCGTGGCTGAACTTTCGAGCACTGGAAGAGATGAGATGACGACCCAGACCCTGGACCCGCCTGCCGAGCCCTTATGGCTGCAGCCGCCCCGACATCGAATCGAGCGACGAGCGATCGGGTGGTGGGCCCTGCGCGCGCTGATCGCGATCGCCGTCCTCGTCGGCGGGCTCACCACCGGCTACGTGTTGGCCGAACCCGCCCGACCCTGGATCCTGCCCATCCTGATCGCGGTGGCGGGCGTGGGCGTGGCCTACCTCGCCATCGTGCCGTTCTGGCGGTACGCCGTGCACCGTTGGGAGGCCACCGAGGAGGCCGTCTACGTCCGAACGGGCTGGTTCGTCCGGGAGTGGCGGGTCGCGCCGATCTCCCGGGTCCAGACCGTCGACACCGTCCGAGGTCCGCTGCAACAGGCCTTCGGCCTGGCCACGGTCACGGTGACCACGGCGTCGGCACACGGGGCGATGTACCTGGTCGGACTCGATCACCGGGTCGCGGCCGACCTCGCCAAGGACCTCACCCGGATCACCCAGGCGACTCCCGGAGATGCGACATGACCGTTGCATCGACCACCGAGGAACCACCCTCGGAGCCCATCGTGGAACAGAGCGCGCCGCCGACCGTCGAACCCGACTCCGGTCCGCCGTGGTTGCGGCTGGATTTCAGGATGGTGTGGATCGATCTCATCCTGATGGTGCTCTCGCTCATCCCGATCGTGGCGACCACCGTGCTGTTCGACGAGGTGGTCTGGTTCGCGGTGATCGCGGGCGGACTCGGCATCGTCAGCTCGACGGCGGATCTGCTCCGGTGGGTGAAGACCCGCTATCGCCTCACCGGCGAGCTCGTCGAATACCGTTCCGGCCTACTGGTCCGGACCTATCGCTCCGTGCGGCGGGACCGGGTCCGCAGTGTCGACACCACGGCCCGCCTACGGCACCGAGTCGCCGGATTGCGGGTGGTGAACATCCGCTCCGGGGCGCAGGCCACCAGTGCGGAGCCGGAACTGGTGCTGGACGCGATCTCGCTGCCCGCCGCGCAACAATTGCAGCGCGAGCTGCTTGCGGGGCCTGCGGAGCCTGCGCAGACCGGCGCGGCGACGGAGAGCGTGGTGTCGGCGGACGAATCCGAGCCATCGGTGGCCATCACGCCGAGCGACGAGGTGACGCTGGCCGCCTTCCGGTCGCGCTGGATGGTGCACAACCTCTTCAATGTATGGGCTTTCGTCGCGGCGGTGGGTCTGGTCTGGGGAGTGCACTGGTCGGGCACGACCGTCGGGTTCGACCTCTTGGGCACGCTGCTGGGCCTTGCCGCCGATCTCGGTGTCACCGGCTTCGGCTTGATCCCGCTGGGCATCCTGGGTGCGGGTGTGCTGGGCGTCCTCGCGTTGGGGGTGAACTTCTTCACCGAGAACTGGAAGTTCCGGCTCAGCAGGGTTCGAAGTGCGAACGGAACCATGCTGCGCACCAAGCAGGGTCTGTTCAAGACCCGCGAGATCAACCGGGACGACCGCAGGCTGCGCGGAGTGCAGATCTGGGAACCGCTGCTGTGGCGTTGGATGGGTACTGCGGATACATCGGTGATCTCGACGGGGATGTCGAGCGGCAGCGTATCGGAGAACCCGTCGGCGACCATTCTGCCTAGGGTGGGGGTCCGGGAGGCTCGGCGAGTGGCCGCCGCCGTCATCGGCGACGATCGGCCGTTCACGACACCGCCCATTCCGCATCCGCGTGCCGCCCTGCGTCGCCGACTCGGTTGGGCGGTACTGACCACGGCGGTGCTCACCGGACTGTTCGCCTGGCTCGGCCGGAATGTCTCCTTCATTCCGGAATGGTCCTGGTTGGTCGCGCTCGGCATGCTGCCGATCCTGTCGGTGCTCGCGGCCGTGGGATACCGCTCGCTCGGACACGCACTCGTCGGGGACTACCTGGTGGTCCGAAGCGGCCTGACCAGGGATACCGCGGTGCTGCGCCGAGAGGCGGTGATCGGATGGACGATCCGTGAGTCCGTGCTGCAACGCAGGCTCGGCCTCCTGTCGGTGACCGCGACGACCGCAGCGGGGTACGGCCAGTACGCCGCCATCGATATCGGAGCTCAGGAGGGATTGAAGCTGGCCGCTGCGGCCACTCCCGATCTCGTCCGGCCTCGACTCGGGGGAGTTCGGTCGGCGACCTGAATGCGAGCCGTCGTGCTTAGTCCTCGACGGTCCAGGTCAGACTGAGCCGGTCCTCGCCCTGCTGCGGCGTCCACCGCACAGCGGCGAGGCGGGTCGATTCCGGTAGGACGTACACGGTGTGTCCGCCCGCCGTCTCGCCCGGTTGGACACCGATCCGATACGGCGGTCGGGAGGACAACGAGACGGGTGCCTTGCCGACCTCCTGGCCGTCCTCGCTGACCAACACCAGATAGAGATCCGGAAGTGAGGAGAACGGCACCTGGCCTCGGTTGGTCAACTCGGTGTGCACGACCACCGCTCGTTCGCCCTCCTGCAGGCGGTAGCCGGCCGCCTCGAACAGGAAGTTGGCCGGGTCGACCACCTCGAGCAGCTGGATACGCAGTTGCTCGCCCTCCAAGCCCTGGATGTCCAGGGCACTGCCCACCTCGCCGGTCCGGCGGACACTCGTGGCCGGACCGGGCTGGGACAGGACGTTGGTGGGCTGGTCGCCTCTGGCCCAGGAGGCCGACTGCGGCGGGCCCCAGGTGCTGAACGGGTCCGAATTCGGCTGCTGCGCGGGGAAGGGGCTGCTCGGCGGTCCCGCCGGTTGCTGGTGGGGCGGTCCCTGCATCGGGAACGGGGTGCTCGGCGGGCTCACCGGATGTTGTTGGGGGCCCGGGGCATGGCTCGGATGCGGCGGCGGGAACTGCTGGCCGTGCGGCGGCGCTCCGTGCACCGGGTAGGCGCCGCTGGGTGTTCCCGACTGCTGATGCGGCCCGCTGGGCGTGGCCTGCGGATAGGGCCCGCTGGGGCCGCCGTGCATCGGGTAGGGGCCGCTCGGCGTCGCCTGCATCGGATGGTGCGGTGGCGGCGCACCCCAGGCGCCGATCGCCGCGAGCGCCCCTCGGATGCCCTGCGGGTCGCATTCCACACCGACGACCAGTGGCAGACCGCTGACCGACAGCTGAGCCAGTCGCGCGGCGACCTCTCGGACGTCCATCCCGAGGTGGTTGGCCAGATCGGCCACAGAGGTTCGTCCCGCCTCCGCGACCACGGCGAGCAGGCGGGTGTCCACGGGGTCCGGCGCTACCACGGTTGCGCACGCTACCCGGTCGGCTACCGGCGACGGCGCAGGGATGTTGATCCGTCTGCGCGGGGCGGCCGATTCGGGTCGAACGGCCGTGGGGAGCTCGGGGGTCATCGACCGCTCGCCGGCCATCGGTGGGAGTGTGCTCCCGCAGCGCCGGACCCGTCGCCGACGCGGCCGTGGGCGCTCGAATGCCGGGTGGCGGGGTCGAGGAGACCGCGTCCTCGCGGCGTCGGCACGGTCAGTCCCACCAGAAGGACCAGGAGTTCTTCCCGAGGATCTCCTCGGCGTAGTCGCGCAGTGTGCCCGGTCCCTGATCGATGTTGTCCGGGCAGAAGGTCCAGTGTTCCGCAGCGACCTGCTCGGCGTGCTCGATCGTGGTCGGCGGCGCGGCGACACTCAGATCCAGTGTGTCGAAGCCGATACGGACGACGCGGGCCCCGAAGCGGTCCTCCCAGCTGCGCACGACGGCTGCCATCGGCGCCGTGTGCTCGGAGTGGTTGACCGGCCCCATCCAGCCGATGACGGCCAGCGCGTCGGCACTGCGCGGTGCCGCGACCAGGCCGAGTCGAGCCGACTCCGACGCGATCAGGTCCGCGTACCAGTCGGCCACCTCGCCTGCGGTCCTGGGCGAGGTGCCCGCCGGTGCCAGACCGGGGAAGGTCGAGTCGAAGGGCTCCAGGTGACTGGTGTCGGTACTGCCCGCGGGTTCCAGCCACTCCGCCCAGATCGCGGCCATCACGCGCGCCGCGTCGAAGCGGTCGACGTCGGATACGGTCTCGGGGGCCAGTTCGCCGGTCTCCCAGGGCAACCCGCCGTGCTCGGCCGTCTCCAGGATCAGCGGCCACAGACCCGAGGTCGGATGCTCGGCGTGCAGCCGGGACCACAGCTCGGCGTCGGCGGCGTCGTCGCCGAGCCAGAGCGCGGGCCTGCTGCGTGATGCCACCGTCCGCGCGAAGCTCTCGTCCGGGAGGATCAGTCTGCCGGTGGGCAGCGGGGTCGACGGAGTGCCACCCGCCGTTCCCTCGGGGAAGAGTGATCCCCAGTCGTCGAGCGGCGGGGCTGTGGTGCTGGGCTGGTCGACCATGTCGAGACCTTCCGGAAGAGCGAGCCCGAAGTCGCGGCAGCGCCGATGTTCTCATGCCCGAGGCCGAGAAAAACCGTCTGACAACGGAGATCAATCATTTTTTGACCGTTTTATCCGGTTTATCCAGGCTCAAAGAGCATTCTGCGGCTCTCCGGCCGACGGCGACCTTGACCCGTCCGGGTGATAGTCGGGGGGCGATCCACGGGTGGGTGACTGATCCGAACGAGTGAACATCGAATGGCGGATGAGCGGCGGACACGGTGCCTAGCAGCGATGTCGCGCTCGACGCCGCCGATCTGTGACCTGGAGCACTTCGTTATAGGCGTTCACTGGAATGAGTCAGATGTATGCGAGTGAAAACCATGACGTGGGGTGCCCATGACCGTGTCTCATCCTTCCGCTGAGCGCAGCGATGACGTCGACGAGATGGTGTTGCGCGATCCGCACGCCGCTTACCAGCTCTTACGCTCTGCAGGCCCGATCAGGCAGCTGCAACTCTTCCCCGAATTCGACGCCTGGGTGGTGACCGATTACGAGGAGGCACGCGCGGCACTGGCGGACCAGAGCCTGCAGAAGGCGCCGCCCGACACGGCGGAGGGCGTGGCCTTCGACTCGCCGTTCGAGGACGAGCTCAGCGCCAACCTGCTGCGCGCCGATCAGCCGGAGCACACCCGGTTGCGCAAGCTCGTGACCAAGGCGTTCACCTCGCGTCGTATCCAGGAGATGCGGCCGCGCATCGAGCAGATCGCCGACGAGCTGCTCGATGAGATGGACGGACACACCGAGCTCGACCTGCTCGACGCCTACGCGTTCCCGTTGCCGATGACGGTGATCTGCGAACTCCTCGGCGTTCCCGACGACGACCGCGACGACTTCCGCGCCTGGTCGAACCGCCTGCTCGACACCGATGTCACCGATGAGGACGGCAGCTCGGTCCACGAGGCCTCGACCGCGATGGCCGCCTACCTGATGAAGCTCATCGCGCAGAAGCGCGAGGAGCCCGCCGACGACCTGCTCACCGCGCTGATCGACGCCAGGGACTCCGAGGACCGACTGACCGAGCGCGAACTGGTCGGCATGGTCTTCGTCCTGCTGGTCGCGGGGCACGAGACCACGGTCAACCTGATCGGCAACGGCGTGAACGGGCTGCTGCGCAACCCGGATCAACTCGCCGCACTGCAAGCGAACCCCGAGCTGCTCCCCGGCGCCGTCGAGGAGTTCCTGCGGTTCGACGGACCGGTGCACCTGGCCACGGCCCGATGGGCGTCCGAGGACATGGACCTCTTCGGCGCGCAGGTGAAGGCGGGCCAGATGGTGCTGGTCTCCCTGCTCGCGGCCAACCGGGATTCCAACCGCTTCGAGAACCCGGATCGGCTCGACGTCACCAGGGCTCCCGGCGGCCATCTGGCCTTCGGCCACGGCATCCACTTCTGCCTCGGTGCGGCACTGGCCAGGCTCGAGGGCGAGATCGCCTTCGGCAGGCTGCTGGCGCGCTTCCCCGACCTGGCCCTGGCCGGGGATCCGGCCGCGCCGCTGCGGTGGCGGTACAGCACGATCATCCACGGCTTGGAGACGCTCCCGGTGCGCCTCACCGCCTGATAGCGCCGTTCCCTCGCCCGGACGGGCGCGCCGATCCGGATCGTCGGCCCCCGTCCGCGCGAGGGCGCCGGGCGCGGCTGCCTATGCTCGCCCTTGTGCACCCAGCGCGGCTGATCGAACTGGACCGAGCCCACGTGTGGCACCCCTACGCGCCGATGCCCGGCATCGTCGACCCGTTGCTCGTGGAGTCCGCCTCCGGTGTGCGGCTCCGCCTGGCCGAGCCGGTCGAGGGACGGGACGAGCTGATCGACGGCATGTCCTCGTGGTGGTCGGCGATCCACGGCTATCGCCACCCGACGATCGACGCGGCGATCGCCGATCAGGTCGGACGGATGAGCCACGTGATGTTCGGCGGACTCACCCACGAACCCGCCGTGCGGCTGTGCTCGCGCCTGGTCGAGATCACCCCCGATCCCTTGCAGCACGTCTTCCTCTCCGACTCCGGATCGGTGTCGGTGGAGGTGGCCGTCAAGATGTGCCTGCAGTACTGGCGTTCGGCCGGGCGGCCCGAGAAACGCCGCCTGCTGACCTGGCGGGGCGGCTACCACGGGGACACCTTCCACCCGATGAGCGTCTGCGATCCCGAGGGCGGGATGCACTCGTTGTGGCGCGGGGTACTGCCGGAACAGGTCTTCGTGCCCGCACCGCCGTCCGGTTACGACGTCGGCGTCGAGCACGATTACGTGGCCCTGCTGGCCAGAGAGATCGAGGAGCACGCCGACGAACTGGCCGCGGTGATCGTCGAGCCGGTGGTGCAGAACGCCGGCGGCGGGATCCGCTTCCACGATCCCCGGTACCTGCACGTGCTGCGGGAGCTGACGCTCACCCACGACGTGCTGCTGATCTTCGATGAGATCGCCACCGGATTCGGCCGTACCGGGGAGTTGTTCGCCGCCGACCACGCGGGCATCGCCCCCGACGTCATGTGCGTAGGGAAGGCACTGACCGGCGGTTATCTGTCGTTGGCCGCGACGCTGTGCACCCCCGGCGTGGCCGAGGGGATCTCACGGGGTCGGTACCCGACCCTGGCCCACGGACCGACCTTCATGGGCAATCCACTGGCCTGCGCGGCGGCCGGGGCATCGCTGGACCTGCTGGACTCCGGCGCGTGGCGCGACGACGTGGCCCGCATCGAACGCGGCCTGACCCGCGGCCTGGCGGCGGCCCGTGAACTGCCCTCGGTGCGGGAGGTCCGAGTGCTCGGTGCGATCGGCGCGCTGCAACTCGCCGAGCCCATCGACCCCGCCGTCGCGCGGTCGATCGCCGCACGACACGGTGTCTGGCTGCGGCCGTTCCGCGATGTCGTCTACACGATGCCGCCGTATGTGATCGACGACGCGGACCTGGCTCGGGTCACCGAGGCGATGACGGAGATCGCCTCGGCAGGCTGAGCGGCGGGCCGCCCCACGCCACGGGCGGAATCGACCAACCATTCGCATTCGACCGGTGGCCGAGAGACGAAGAAGCCGGTGCCTCTAGGCTCGGCACAATGGGTGTCGTCGTGATCACCGGGACCGGAACCGACGTCGGCAAGACCGTGGTCACCGCAGCGCTGGTAGCCGGTGCGCTCGGTGCGGATCGCACTCCCGCAGTCGTCAAACCCGTGCAGACCGGCGTCGGGCCCGGGCAACCGGGCGACGTCGACGACGTCCGGCGGCTGGCGGGTCCGGTGACCGTGCGCGAACTGGCCAGGTATCCCGATCCGCTCGCGCCTGCGACCGCCGCAGCCAGATCCGGTCTGGCCGAGACGAGACCGGCCGAGATCGTCGCGGCGGTCGCCGAACTGGCCCGGCACCACGATCCCGTGTTCATCGAGGGCGCGGGCGGCCTGCTGGTCCGCTTCGACTCGGTGGGCACGACGCTCGCCGATATCGCCGTCGCCCTGGCGGCACCCGTGGTGATCGTGGCCCGCGCCGGACTGGGCACCCTCAACGAGACGGCACTGACCTCGGAGGCGCTGCGAGCCAGGGCCCTGACCTGCCTCGGCGTGGTGATCGGCGAGTGGCCCGCCGAGCCCGATCTCGCCGCCCGGCACAATCTCGTCGACCTGCCAGCGGCGGCGGGCGCCCCGCTTCTCGGCGTGCTGCCCGCGGGATCGGGAGCGCTGTCCACCTCGGACTTCGTCCTTCGGGCACCCGACTGGCTGCATCCCGACCTGGGCGGACGGGCCATCGACCCGGCGGCCGGACTGCTCACAACAGTGGGAGATCGACGATGACCATCGCAGGACCACCGGAGCAGTCCGGGCCGGGCGGACAGCCCGGCGATCGGGCGCGTGCGGCGGGCGACCGGCCGCCTCGGCCCGAGAACCGTCCCGGGAACGGCTCACCACCCATGGGTCCGGGACCCGGCCGAGGACGCCCGACCGGCTGCGGACTGTGGATCACCGGGGTGTTCACGATCGTCGCGGGCCTCACCCTGTGGTCGGCGATCGGCTCGACCGGCGCCGGGCAGGCGGTCGCCGCGTTCGGGGCCGCGCTGCTGTTCCTGGTCGCGTTCGCCTCGGCGGGCGCCACGTTGCGGTTGGGATCCGGCCGCAGCCAGCTGGGGTGCGCGGGCATCGCGGTCCTGCTGCTGTTGGTCCCCGCAGGCCTGCTGCTGAGCAGCGTCTACCTGGGAGAGACGAGCGGCGTGGTCCGGGTGCTGATCGAGGTGGTCGGCTGGCTGTTGGTGCTGACCTGGCTGTTGGTCACGATCATCGCCTTCGGACTGAACAAGGCCGAACGATTCGTCGCCTCGTTGCGTGACGGCGCGGCCCAGCAGGCCGACGCCGCCCGGAGGACCAACGGTGCGGGTCCGCCCACGGCGGCCCGTCGACCACCGCACCGTGCCGAGCAGAAGTCGATCGACGACCTCGACAGCTCTGCCCGCCCCGAGGATCCGCCGCCGAGTCGCTGACCCGGGGGATTCCCGCGATCACCACTGGCGGTTATCGACAGTGTCGCGCTCCGGATTCGGGCGTACCGAGACAATGCGTCCATCGATGAGGGGCTGTCATCGTGATCGGGCGAGGCGAACCCGAGTCCAAGGGAGTCCACTGTGACCGTGACGGCTGATCAGACCGACATCCTCGCTCTGGCCAGGGAACAGGTGTTGGACGGCGGGATCGGGTTGGACCGGTCGCAGATCGAAGCGGTCCTGCGCCTGCCCGACGAGCGGACTCCGCAACTGCTCGAACTCGCACACGAGGTGCGGATGCGCTGGTGTGGGCCCGAGGTCGAGGTCGAGGGCATCGTCAGTCTCAAGACCGGTGGCTGCCCGGAGGACTGTCATTTCTGCTCGCAGTCCGGGCGATTCCTCTCGCCGGTTCGAGCCGTGCGACTGGACATCCCCGGTCTGGTCGCCGCCGCCCGCCAGACCGTGGTGACCGGGGCGACCGAGTTCTGCATCGTCGCTGCGGTACGTGGCCCGGACGCCGGTTTGCTGGCGCAGGTCCGCGCGGGTATCGAGGCGATTCGCGCCGACCCCATGACGGCCGAGGTCAACATCGCCTGTTCGCTGGGCATGCTCACCCAGGACCAGGTCGACGAACTGGTCGAGATGGGCGTGCACCGCTACAACCACAACCTGGAGACCGCCCGCTCCCACTTCACCGAGGTCGTCACCACCCATACCTGGGAGGAACGCCGGGAGACCCTGCGCATGGTCGGCGCGGCCGGGATGGAGGTCTGCTGCGGCGGGATCATCGGGATGGGCGAGACCGTGCAGCAGCGTGCCGAATTCGCCGCCGAGCTGAGCGAGGTGGACCCCGACGAGGTTCCGTTGAACTTCCTCATCCCCAACCCCGGCACCCCCTTCCAGGACTACCCGGTGGTCGAGGGCACCGAGGCGCTGCGCACGGTGGGCGCCTTCCGGTTGGCGCTGCCTCGGACGATCCTGCGCTTCGCGGGCGGCCGCGAACTGACCTTCGGTGATCTCGGCGCCGAACAGGGGATGCTCGGCGGTGTCAACGCCATCATCGTCGGCAACTACCTGACCAATCTCGGCCGCCCGGCCCAGCAGGACCTCGACATGCTCGAGGAGCTGCGGATGCCGATCAAAGCGCTGAATCGGACGTTGTGACGATGCCGGACGCCGAGTTCTGCGGCTGGTGCGCGGCCAGCGGGTCCACCGAGCACGCCGCAGGCTGCGCGAGGCGGCGGATCGTTGATCCACCGCGATATTGCGTTCGGTGCGCCCGCCGTATGGTTGTGCAGGTGACTCCGGCGGGGTGGAGCGCCCGATGCAGTGCGCATGGCGAGCTGCACGCCCCAGAGCTGGGCTCGGACCGGCGGTGACGCTGACGTCCGAGGATGGACGTGCGTGGAATGTGGAGGCCGATGTGGGGCAGCAGCCTGCGGATTCGGAGGGCGTCGTCGCCGCTCACGGCGTCGGATCCGGCCCGACGGGTGGCGGTGTCGGCCACGGTGGCGTGATCCTGCGACGCAGGCCGGTCGCGCCGGTCTTCTCGCGGCGCGACATCCTGCCGGCGCTGAGCGCGTTGTCGCTCGTCGGCCTGCTCGGACTGCCGTTGGGTTGGGTGTGGTCGGAGCTGGCGCCGTCGATGCAGGTACGGGTGCTCTCCAACGGGACGCTGGCCCCGCTGGCGATGGAGAGCTATCACCGGTTCGACGCCATCGCGGTCTTCGTCCTGCTCGGGATGGCGTTGGGCGTCCTGACCGGGGTGGCCTGCTGGTTGCTGCGGGCCCGTCGAGGACCGCTGACCGCGCTGGCCGTCGTCGGGGGTTCGGCGCTGGCCGCGTGGTTGGCGATGCGCACGGGCCTGTCCTTCGCGGCGAGCGCGCATCCGCTGGGAGACCAGATCGGTGCCGGGATGACCCTGGTCCGACCGCCCGCGCTGGACTCGGCGTGGGCGATGATCGCGCAACCCCTGGGCGCGGCGCTGGCCTACGGGCTGGCCACCGCCTGGAACGGCGAGGACGACCTCGGGCGCCGACTGTCCTGATCAGGGCCTGCTCGGCAGGCCCCAAGACGCAGCAGGGGCGGACCCTCCGGAGGGAGGATCCGCCCCTGTCGTCGTTGCGAGCGAAGGCCGCCGGTGTCAGTCGCCCTTGCCGACCGACAGCATCTCGTCCCGGTCCACGACCTTGATGCGCTCGCGGCCTGCGGCGGTGCCGAGGCCGATCTCGTGCTCGTCGAGTCGGTTCCAGCAGGACCAGTCGGTGAAGTCGACGCCTCGATCGGCCAGCAACCGCAGGATCGCCGCCTCGTCGGGCCGCTCCGGAAGGTCGACGCCGTCGATGTCGGCGAGCAGGCTGTTGATCGTCTCGAGCGCGTCACCCTTGGTGTGACCGATCAGGCCGACCGGGCCACGCTTGATCCAGCCGGTGACGTACACCCCGGGAAGGTGCTGCTCGTCGAGGTCCAGCACCCGGCCTGCCTGGTGCGGCACGGTGCCGGTGGTGTGATCGAAGGGCATCTCGGCCAGCGGGGAGCTGAGGTAGCCGACCGCCCGGTACACCGCTTGGACGTCCCAGTCGTGCAGCTCGCCGGTGCCCACGACGTTGCCGGTGCCGTCGAGTTCCATCCGCTCGGTACGCAGGCCCTCGACCTCGGTGCTGCCGGTGATCTCGACCGGTCGGTGCAGGAAGTGCAGGTGCAGCCGTCGGGTCCGGGTGCCGGGCTCGCGCATCGCCCAGTCCTGCAGGACCTTGACGATCGTCTTGACCTGGTTGCTCTCCCGGATCGCGGCCATGCTGCCCTCGTCGAACTCGATGTCCTCGGGGTAGACGATGACCTCGACGTTGGGGGAGTGGTCCAGTTCCCGCAGCTCCAGCGGCGTGAACTTCGCCTGGGCCGGGCCACGCCTGCCGAAGACGTGGACGTCGGTGACCGGGCTGGCCGCCAAGCCCTGGTAGACGTTGTCGGGGATCTCGGTGGTGAGCAGCTCGTCGGCCGTCTTGGCCAGGATGCGTGCGACGTCCAGCGCGACGTTGCCCGCGCCGATCACCGCGACACTGCGGGCGGTCAGCGGCCACTCCCGGGAGACATCGGGGTGTCCGTCGTACCAGGAGACGAAGTCGGCCGCGCCGTACGAGCCGGTCAGCTCGATGCCGGGGATGTCCAGCGCCCGGTCGGCGGTGGCGCCGGTGGAGAAGATCACCGCGTCGTAGTGCTCGCGCAGTTCGTCGAGCTTGAGGTCCACGCCGTAGTCGACGTTGCCGATGAACCTAACCTCCGGCTTCTCCAGAACCCGGCGCAGCGCGTGGATGATCTGCTTGATCCGGGGATGGTCCGGGGCGACGCCATAGCGGACCAGGCCGTAGGGAGCGGGCAGCCGTTCGAAGAGATCGATGCTCACCGGCTGCTCGGACTTGGTCAGGATGTCGGCCGCGTAGATCCCGGCAGGCCCTGCCCCGATCACGGCTACCCGCAGCGGGCGACTCATGGACTCTCCTCATCGTCAGCACACGTTCGGGAGGCAGTATCTCCACGTCCTCGCGGTGAACCCTGCCGTTAGGTAGAGGTTAGCCCGACCTAAGGGCTCCATTTCCCCCGGGGGACTGTGGTACTGATCACCTGCGTGGTGTAGCGCCGCCCGACGGGGGCCGGAGCACGGCGAACGGGTCGGTGACCTGGAGGCCGTGACCGGTGAATCGGAAGAGCGCGGCAGGCCTGCCGCCCGAGGGGCCGGAGGGCGAGGTGTGTCCGGTCGGCTCCAGCAGTCCCCGCCGGGAGAGCACCCGCTGGAGGTTGGTCGCCGAGACGCGGTAGCCCAACGCCACCGAGTAGATGCCGCACAGCGTCGAGATGCTGAACTCCCGAGGTGCCAGCGCGAAACCCAGGTTGGTGTACGAGAGCTTGGCTCGCAGCCGGTTGCGAGCCCGCTGCACGATGGCGTGGTGGTCGAACGCGGTGTCGGGGAGCCGGTCGACGGGATACCACCGGGTGTCGGCGGGCATCGCCGGGTCCACGTCGCAGGGCACCAGGCCGAGGAAGGCGGTGGCCACCGTCCGAGGGCCGGGGACGCGGTCCGGTGCGCTGAACACGGCGAGCTGCTCGACATGCGAGAGCCTGCGGACGTCGACCTTCTCCGCCAGTTGCCTGCGAATGGAGGTCTCGACGTCCTCGTCGGCGCCCAAGCCGCCGCCGGGCAGCGACCAACGCCCCGCCTGCGGTTCCATCCCACGTTCCCAGAGCAGCACCTGAAGTGATCTGGCCGCTCCGAGCCCCCGCACTCCGAGTACTGCCGCCAATACCTCGTGCCCGGTAGTGCTCACTTGGCTGATACTATCCGGCTGGTTTTCGCTTAACGGGCGAAAACTCAGGGTAGTCAATCCGGCCGAGATCCGTGGTCGGGTGGGGAGGACCAGGATGACTGCGAGTGCCACACACGCGGACGGCCAGGTGGGCGACAGAGTCGACGCGGGCCCGACCGATGCAGACCTGACGCCCTACGGCGGCGTCGAGGCGAACGAGGCATGGCGGGAGGAGGTCCGGCGGCTGGCTGCCGAGCAGGACGCCGTCGTGCTGGCGCACAACTACCAGCTCCCCGAGATCCAGGACGTCGCCCACCACGCGGGCGACTCGCTCGCGCTGAGCCGGATCGCCGCCGAGAGCACCGCCTCGACGATCATCTTCTGCGGCGTCCACTTCATGGCCGAGACCGCGAAGATCCTCAGCCCGGACAAGCGGGTCCTGATCCCCGACGAGCGGGCCGGCTGCTCGCTGGCCGACTCCATCACCGCCGACGAACTTCGCGCCTGGAAGGCCGAGCACCCCGGCGCGGTCGTCGTCTCCTACGTCAACACCACGGCCGCGGTGAAGGCCGAGACCGACATCTGCTGCACCTCGTCCAACGCGGTCGACGTGGTCGCCTCCATCCCGGCCGACCGGGAGGTGCTGTTCCTGCCGGACCAGTTCCTCGGTGCGCACGTCCAGCGCGAGACCGGCCGGGACAACCTGCACATCTGGGCGGGCGAGTGCCACGTCCACGCGGGCATCAACGGCACCGAGCTCGCCGCCCGTGCCGCGGCCGCGCCCGATGCGGATCTGTTCATCCACCCCGAATGCGGCTGCGCGACCTCCGCGCTCTACCTCGCGGGCGAGGGCGCCGTCCCCGCCGAGAAGGTCAAGATCCTCTCCACCGGGGGCATGCTCGACGCGGCGCGGGAGACCTCGGCCACCTCGGTGTTGGTTGCCACCGAGGTCGGCATGCTGCACCAGTTACGACAGGCCGCGCCGGAGGTCGACTTCCGCGCCGTCAACGACCGCGCCTCCTGCCGCTACATGAAGATGATCACTCCCGCCGCGCTGCTGCGCTGCCTGCGCGAGGGCCTCGACGAGGTGCACGTCGATCCCGACACCGCGGATCAGGCGCGTAACGCGGTCCGTCGCATGATCGAGATCGGCAGGCCGGGCGGCGGCGAATGACCGCCCGTTGGGAGTCGGAGGCCGACGTACTCGTGGTCGGCACCGGGGTGGCCGGGCTGACCGCCGCCCTGCATGCCCAGCGCCTCGGCCTGCGCGTCCTCGTGGTCACCAAGGGGGCCGCCGAGGACGGCAACACCCGGTGGGCGCAGGGCGGGGTGGCCGTCGTCCTCGACGATCGGGATCCATCGGCCGACTCGGTGGACAGGCACGTCGCCGACACCCTGACCGCCGGGGCTGGCCTGTGCGACGAAGCGGCCGTCCGAGGCGTGATCGGTGCGGGTCCGGACGCGGTGACCGAGCTGATCGGACTCGGGGCACGCTTCGACGCGGCCTCGGACGGCGGCGGTCTCGCCAGAACCAGGGAGGGCGGTCACAGCGCCTACCGCGTGATCCACGCGGGCGGCGACGCGACCGGCGCCGAGGTCTCCCGGGCGCTGCTCGCGGCAGGCCGGGACGGGCGGATCGCCATCCTCGAACACCACGTCGCGGTGGAGGCCCTGCGCACGCCGACCGGCGCGGTGGCCGGCCTGCTGGTGCTCGATCCCGAGGGTGGCACCGGTCTGCTGCGGGCCCCTGCGGTGGTGCTCGCCACCGGGGGAGCGGGGCAGCTCTACCAGGCCACCTCCAACCCCGACGGCGCCACCGGCGACGGACTGGCGTTGGCACTGCGGGCGGGAGCGGTGGTCTCCGATCTGGAGTTCGTGCAGTTCCATCCCACCGTCCTCTACAGCGGGCCCGCCGACCGGGGACGCCGTCCCCTCATCACCGAGGCGGTCCGGGGCGAGGGCGCCGTGTTGATCGACGCCACGGGCAGCCGGGTGATGGCCGGTGTGCATCCGATGGCCGATCTCGCGCCCCGGGACGTCGTGTCCGCCGCGATCACCCGCAGGCTCGCCGAGGCCCCTGGCGGAGTCGACGATCACGTCTACCTCGATGCCACCGGATTGGCGGGCCCGGCCTTCCGGCGTCGGTTCCCCACGGTGTTCGCGGCCTGCCAGGCGGTGGGGATCGACCCGGCGACCGACCCGATCCCGGTGGCGCCCGCCGCGCACTTCGCCTGCGGCGGCATCGTGGCATCGACCCACGGCCGTACCGGCGTCGTCGGCCTCTACGCCGTGGGCGAGGTGGCCAGAACGGGGCTGCACGGGGCGAACCGGCTGGCGTCGAACAGCCTGCTGGAAGGTCTGGTGACCGGTCGTCGGGTCGCCGAGGCGGTGGCCGAGGACCGCGCCGCCTGTCTGCTCGGCGGGCCCTGCGCCGAGATCGACCCGGTCCTGCCCGCCGAGGCGGTCGCCGACCGTCCGGTGCTACAGCGGGCGATGAGTCGGTACGCCGCCATCGGCCGGGACGCCGAGGGACTGGCCACGGCGACGACCACGCTGGACGCCTGCACCGTGGTCCGGCCGCTGCGGACGCCCGACCTGGTCGCCGATGCCGCGCTGGCTTTGGTGGCCCGACTGTCGTTGCTCGCGGCGAGCAACCGCACCGAATCCCGTGGTTGTCACGTGCGACATGATCACCCCGAACGTGACGACCGGATCTGGCGGCGCAGCCTGCTCACCCGACTGGATGTGGCCGGACAGCCGATCCTCGTCGAACAGACCAGCCTGAAGGGTGTCGCATGAGTTCGCGTTTCGCGGAGTTCACACCGGCCGAGTTCTCCTCGACCGTCCTCGGCGAGTTGGAGGCAGCCTCGCTCGACCCGGTGGAGATCCGCCGGGTGGTCCTCACCGCCTTGGAGGAGGACCTTCGCTACGGGCCGGACGTGACCACGATGGCCACGGTGCCCGCCGACGCGATCGCGGTCGCCGACGTGGCGTCGCGGCGGGCGGGGACCATGGCGGGCATCCCCGTCTTCCTCGCGGTGTTGGACACCGTGGTGGGTCCGGACCAGGTCGAGGTGCACACCGAGCTCTCCGACGGTGATCGGGTGGCGCCCGGTCAGGTCGCACTGCGGGTCAAGGCACCGGTCCGCGGCTTACTGACCGCGGAACGCACGGCGTTGAACCTGCTCTGTCATCTCTCGGGCATCGCGACGCTCACCTCGGCCTGGGTCGCGGAGGTGCGCGGCACCAACTGCGTCATCCGGGACAGCCGCAAGACCACGCCGGGGCTACGGCATCTGGAGAAGTACGCGGTGCGGTGCGGCGACGGCGCCAACCACCGGATGGGCCTCGGGGACGCCGTGCTGATCAAGGACAACCACGTGGTCGCGGCCGGATCGGTCACCGACGCGCTGAACGCCGTCCGGGCATACGCGCCCGACGTGTCGTGTGAGGTGGAGGTGACCACGCTGACCGAACTCGACGCCGTGCTCGCCGCGCGCGCCGAACTGGTGCTGTTGGACAACTTCAGCCCGCAGCAGTGCGCCGAGGCGGTCCGCGTCCGCAACGCGATCGGCAGCAGAACCCGACTGGAGGCGTCCGGCGGGCTGACCCTCGACGTCGCCAGGGAGTACGCCGCCACCGGGGTCGACTACCTGGCCGTCGGCGGCCTCACCCATTCGGCACCCGCCCTGGATCTGGGGCTGGATCTGCTCTGAGCCGCGATTCGGCATCGCACCTCGGCGGGTGTGACATCGCTCGCCGCAGGACACGGTGGGGTCGCCCGATTCTCGGGCGGCCCCATTGCACTGCGGTCGCCGCACCACGGAGGTGCCGAACGGCCGCGATGCTCGGGGCCGCCGACACCGACCGGGTTTCCACCCGTCGTCCGATCCCGAGCATCGAAGGGTGGCCAACCCCGGTTGCCCGGCGCACACCGTGCTTTCTAGGGTGACCTGTGCCCACTCCCCGCCTGCTGCCGTCGGCCTGTGTGCTGACCGTCGCGCTGCTGTCCTCGTCCTGCACCAGCACGCTGTCGCCGGGTGGGAACTCCGCCGACGCGACGGCCCCGATGGTGCTGTCCACCGTGGACGAGCCGGAGACGCTGCACCCGCTGGCGGGTTTCGGTAACAGCGGCGCCGCCAAGTTCTACGACGGGCTGCTCACCTCGGACGCCCGGCTGGACCTGCGTCCCGCGCTCGCCTCGGAACTGCCCTTCCCCGAGGAGGACGCAACCGTGTGGACGGTGCGCCTGCGGGAGGGCGTGACCTTCCACGACGGCAGCGAATTCGATTCGTCGGATGTCGTCGCGACCTATCGGGCACTGCTCGATCCCGCCTTCGAGTCGCCGATCGCGTCACGGTATTCGATGCTGCGCGAGGTCACGGCCGTCGACGAGACCACCGTCCGATTCGAGCTCGACGAGCCGTACTCGCCGTTCCTCTCCCTGCTGACGCTGGGGATCCTGCCGAGCGAGGCACTGGAGGATGCGGAACCGGTGCGGGACTCCGCCCTGGCGGACGAACCGATCGGCACCGGGCCCTATCGGCTCACCGGCTGGACGCAGGGCGAGGAGATGACCTGGTCGGGGAATCCGGATCACTGGCAGGGCCCGCCGGAGATCGAGGAGGTGCGGGTCGTCTTCCACACCGACCCGGCCGAGCAGGCCCGGTTCCTCTCCTCGGGAGTGGCCGACGGAGCGATGCTGCCGCCAGGTGATCCGGAGCAGCTGCGCGACCCGGAGATCCACGAGATCACCGAGGATTACGAGGTCCTGCGACACGAGAGCGTCGAATACCGGGCGGTCAGCCTGCCCACCGAGGGACCGGTCACCGGCGATCCCTCGATTCGGATGGCGCTCAATCTCGCGGTGAATCGGGACGAGCTGGTCGCCGAGGTCCTCGGCGGCCTGGGTTCGCCTGCCTCCACCCCGGCGAGCCCGGCGATGCCCGATCTCCTCGAACCCGAGTCGGCGTTCACCGCCGACCCGCTCCAGGCGGGGCGCCTGCTCACCACCGGTGGTTGGACCCCCGGTGAGGACGGGGTGCGCGAGCGCGAGGGCGAGACCGCACGATTCAGCCTGTTCTACGCGCAGGACGACGACCTCGACGGCAGGCTGGTCGAGGCGTTCGCCGCCGACGCGGCCGAGGTGGGCATCGAGGTCGAGACGCGCGGAGTCGACGCGGCCGACCTCGCCGAACACGCCGCCGACAACGCCGTGCTGACCAGTGGTGGCCGCCACCTCGACCCGGATTTCCAGTTCTTCGACGCCCTGCACTCCACGTCGCCGGTCGAGGTGACCGCGAACCCGGGCGGCTATCACAACTTGAGTGTCGACACCGCGCTCGACGCGGCCCGCGAGATCGCCGATCCGGCACAGCGAACCGTCTACTACTGGGAGGCCCAGCGTGCCTACCTGGAGGAACCCGGCCTGGTGTTCCTGACTTTCCTGGAGCACGCCTACCTGCAGCGTGATGGCTGGGACGGCTATCGACCCGTCGTCGAGTCGACCGAACACGGGATCACCTGGGGACCGTGGTGGAACCTCCACCACTGGACGCTGGACTGACGGGGGCCACCCCTTCGTTCCTCTCGGTTGACATCAACCTCTGTTGAGGTCGGATGCTCTCGGCAGGCGAGTCACCTCAGGACCCGCCGTCGACGAGAGGAGCGCCCACCACCATGGCCGAGATCAGCAGCAGCGATCCGGCACCGACGGTCGGTCGTCGGAGGACCGCACCGCCGTCGTCGAGCTCGTCGGGCGTTATCAGGATGCCTTCAACACCAACGACGCCCCGGCCATGAACGCCTTGTTCGACGACGACCCGATCTTCGTCAACATCGTGGGCAATCTGGTCCTGGACAGGGAGACGTTGTTGCGTGCGCAGGCCTTCGTGTTCGACGGTCCGTTACGCGAGGTCTACGTCCGATACGACGTCGAGAGCCTGATCTTCCTCCACACCGACATCGCGGTGGTCCATGCTCGGCAGCGGCCCGCCGCGGCAGATGGCGCATTGCTGCCGGTCGACACCGAGAACCGGGAGAGCATCGTGGTGTTCGTCGCGGTGCGCACCTCGGCGGGATGGCGGATCAGGGTCGGACAGAACACGGTGGTGGGTTGATCATGATTGAGCAGACCGCTGCCGACGTGCCCACGGATCGGGGCGCGACGAGCACACTCGACGTCGAGATCTGGTTCGACTTCGCCTGTCCCTGGTGCTGGATCGGCGCGCGACGCTGGGACGCCGCACTCGCCCGGTTCGCCCATGCCGATCGGGTCCAGACCCGTTGGCGATCATTCGAACTGCGGCCCGGTTACGCGGGGACCCCGCCGCGCCTCCTCGTCGAGATCATGCGCGAGGACTGGGCGATGGACGAGGCGACCGTGACGGAGATCCTCGAACGCATCCGGTCCGAGGGGAACACGGAGGGCCTGCAGCTGCGCCCGGAGTCCGTGCGACCGGTGAGTACCCTCGACGCGCACCGGCTCACCCAGGCGGCGGTCGAGCACGGCGTCGGCGACGCCGTGCGGGAGTCCCTCTTCACCGCGTACCAACGGGATCTCGCCGACCTCGCCGATCGCGACCTCTTGACCGAACTGGCGGCAGCGGCGGGTCTGGACCGCGCCGTCGCGGCGCAACTGTGGCGCACCGACGCGTACTCGGATGTCGTGCACACCGAACATGCCCGCGCCGCCGAGGTCGGGGCCACCGCCGTGCCCGCCTACCGCATCGGCGGCGGCACCCACTCCGGTTCGCTCGCCACCGAGGAACTGCTGGAACTGTTGGAAGAGGCGTGGCGGGCACGGAGCTCCATCCCTGGCTGACTCCGTGCCCGACCTCGACGGCTATGCCCCGCAGCTCGCCCCGATCACCCGGGGTACGCAGTCCGCATAGGACAGCAGAAGATCGACGGCCTCGTCGTTGCGGGCCGTCTCGCGGTCGATGACCTCGTCACCGGGATAGAAGCCGTTCAGGCCACCGGACCGGGGATACATCTCGAAGGTGAAGCTGTAGATCCCGTGGGCGCCCCACATCCAGTCGTTCATACCGCCGTCGGCGATGTAGAGATCGCTGATCTGCTGTGGGGTGTAGCCGTTGGTGTCCGCCATTCGGGTGCCCAGGGCCTCGAAGGCGGCGGCGTCCTGCGCGGTCAGGCCGGGCGCGGTGTCGGAATAGGTGTAGCCGTAGGGCCAGAGGATCAGCTCCGAATAGGTGTGGAAGTCGATGTGCGCGGTGATCCGCTGTGTTCCGCCGACCACCCGCGACTCCACGTAGTCCCGGACGTGCTGGTTCTCGATCGCCGAGAACGCGCTGGAACCACGATAGGTGTCGCTGCTCGGGCTACCGCTGGATCCGCCGCAACAACCCCACTGGTGTCCCCAGTTGCGGTTGAGGTCGGTGCCCTGGCCCTGCCGGTTCTTGCGCCAGCCTCGGAAACCACCGCTCGCGTGGTCGTATTCGGCACCATCCGGATTCACCGAGGGGATCACCCGGATGATCCTGCTGTCCACCAGTTCGGTGACCGCCGGATCGCTGCCGTACTCGTCGGTGAAGCGGTCCACGATGTGCAGGCACATCTCTCTGGTGAGGTGCTCCCTGGCATGCAGCTGGCAGGTGAACAGCACCTCCGGCGACCCGGCCGGTGCCTGGGTGATGCTCATCAACCACAGGTCTCGGCCCTCCACGGAGCTGCCGACGCTGTCCAGCTCGGCCAGCCCCGCGTGGTCGGCGGCGGCCTGCTCCAGCGCCGAGGTCAGCTCGGCGAAGTCGTGGTAGTCCTCGTAGCCGGATGGGAAGGCGTTGATCGACGGTCCGTCGCTCCTGCCGAGATCGATGAACTCACCGCGCTCCGCCAGAAAGGTCAGCGGCCGCCCGGTGGCGCGGAGTCCTACGAGCTGTTCGGCATCGGCGACGACGGTCATGCTCGTGTCGTCGGCGCTCAGCACGTCGACACCGAGGGCGGCGATCGCGGTGCGCTGCTGTGGGGTGTCGGCCTCCTCGACCAGGTAGACGCCTGCGGGCGTCTCCTGCGGGTCGGGGCTCGCTGCGGGCTCATCGGTGCCTGCGGCCGGTGCGGCGAGGGACACCACGAGACAGACGCCCAGGGCCAAGGCCATGGGTAGACGATGGACGCGGGACATGGGGCCTCCGGTTCTACAGAGGGAAACGATCATCCGATCGTGATCGCCATGTTGATGTCTGACAAGGCGAATGGACACTTCGTACCTGGGTGACTACCGGCAAGTGACAATCGCGGGGCCCGGGTCTTCCTGCCCGCCCTCACGCGCTGCCGGCTACGCTGTCGAGCGGCGCCCTCTCGGCGCTGCTCACGAATCGAAGGAGCGCGATGCTGTCCCGTACCGACCTGCGTGGTCGAGTCCCGAGTCCCGCCGAGCTGCGCACGGTGCTGCCGCGTGCCGAGGTCGACGTGGATGCGGTGCTGCATCGGGTGCGACCGATCGTCGAGCAGGTCGAGCAACGCGGCGTCGAGGCGGTGCTGGACTACACCGAACAGTTCGACGGCGTCCGGCCCGAGCGGGTCACCGTGCCCGCGGAACGGCTGGCGAAGGCACTCGCGGAACTGGACCCCGGGGTGCGGGCCGCGCTGGAGGAGACCATCCGGCGGTCCCGCCTGGTGCACGCCGACCAGCGACGCGCCGACGTCACCACCACCCTGGCGCCCGGCGGAACCGTCACCGAACGGTGGGTACCGGTCGGCCGGGTCGGGCTGTACGTGCCCGGCGGCCTGGCCGTCTACCCCTCCAGCGTCGTGATGAACGTGGTACCCGCCCAGGCAGCGGGCGTCGACTCGCTGGTGGTGTGCTCCCCGGCGCAGGCCGACTTCGACGGCCTCCCGCACCCGACGATCCTGGCGGCCTGCGAGCTGCTCGGTGTCGAGGAGGTGTGGGCCGTCGGCGGCGCCCAGGCGGTGGCGCTGCTCGCCTACGGCGGCCGGGACACCGACGGTCGGGAACTGGACCCGGTCGACCTGGTCACCGGGCCGGGCAACATCTACGTCACCGGCGCCAAGCGGTTGTTGCGCGGACTGGTGGGCATCGACGCCGAGGCGGGTCCCACCGAGATCGCGATCCTGGCCGACGGCACCGCGGACCCGGTGCACGTCGCGGCCGACCTGATCAGTCAGGCCGAGCACGACACCCTGGCCGCGAGTGTGCTGGTCACCGACTCGCTGCCGTTGGCGGAGGCAGTGGACGCCGAACTGGCCGTGCAGGTGCCCAAGACCCGGCACACCGACCGAGTCCGCGAGGCCTTGGGCGGCAGGCAGTCCGGCTGCATCCTCGTCGACGACATCGACGCCGGGCTGCGCGTGGTGGACGCCTACGCCGCCGAACACCTGGAGGTGCAGACCGCGCAGGCCTCGACGGTGGCGGCCCGGGTGCGCAACGCAGGCGCGATCTTCGTCGGTGCGTACTCGCCGGTGTCGTTGGGCGACTACTGCGCCGGGTCCAACCACGTGCTGCCCACCGGTGGTTGCGCGCGGCACTCCGGTGGCCTGTCCGTGCAGAACTTCCTGCGCGGCATCCACGTCGTGGAGTACGACGAGACGGCCCTACAGGAGGTCGCCGAACAGGTGATCGCCTTGGCGGAGGCCGAGGGACTACCGGCCCACGGCGATGCCGTCGCCGTGCGGAAGCGGGGATGACGATGACCGAACGTGCCATTCCGGGCGGCGAGATCGATATCGCCGCGCTTCCATTGCGGGCGGACCTGCGGGGTAAGAGCCCCTACGGAGCGCCGCAACTCGACGTCGCCGTTCGGCTCAACACCAACGAGAACCCCTACCTACCGCCGCCCGGGCTCATCGACGATGTCACCGAGTCGATCCGCGCGGTGGCCGCCGATCTGCATCGCTATCCGGATCGGGACGCGATCGCGCTGCGCACCGACCTGGCCGACTATCTCGGCACCGCCACCGGCGTCGAACTGGACACGGTGAACGTCTGGGCGGCCAACGGCTCCAACGAGGTGCTCCAACAGATCATGCAGGCCTTCGGCGGGCCGGGGCGCACCGCGCTCGGCTTCGCGCCCTCCTACTCGATGCACCCGATCATCGCCTCGGGCACTCGCACCGAGTGGGTGGCCGCGCCCCGCAGAGAGGACTTCTCGCTGGACGCGGCGACCGCCGTGCGGGCGATCGAGGAGCACCGACCGGACATCGTGTTCGTGACGAGTCCGAACAATCCCACCGGACAGTCGGTTCCCCTCGAAGACCTGCGGACGCTCTTGGCGGCGGCTCCGGGCATCGTGGTGCTCGACGAGGCCTATGGGGAGTTCTCCGCCGCGCCGAGCGGTGTGCGGCTGCTGGCCGAGTTCCCGACGAAACTGATCGTCAGCCGCACCATGAGCAAGGCCTTCGCCTTCGCGGGTGGCCGACTCGGCTACCTCGCGGCGGCGCCCGCCGTCGTCGACGCGCTGCAGCTCGTCCGGCTGCCCTACCACCTGTCGGTCCTGACGCAGGCCGCCGCGCGCGCGGCACTGCGGCACGCCGAGGCCACCCTCGGATCGGTGGCCGCGTTGGTCGCCGAGCGACACCGGGTCGCCGACGCCCTGACGGGGCTCGGTTTCCCGGTGGTGCACTCGGACGCGAACTTCCTGCTGTTCGGGGGCTTCGCCGATCCGGCCGAGGCCTGGCAGTCCTACCTGGACGGCGGGGTACTGGTCCGCGATGTCGGAATCCCGGGCCACCTTCGGGCGACGGTGGGCACCCCGGCGGAGAACGATGCGTTCCTCAACGCGAGCAAGGAGGTCGCGGCCCGCTTCGGGATCGGCTGATCAGACTCGCGGGACTCACTGTCCCAGCCTGCCGTCGATGCGTTCCCTAAGCAGGTCGACGTGACCCATGTGACGGGCGTACTCCTCGATCATTCCGAGCAGTACCTCGCGCAGCGACATCGTCCCGCCGCCGCTGCCGTGCTGATTCAGGGGATCGTCGCCGGTGACGTCGAGACCGGGCGCACCGGCGACCCACTGCACGGCGAAGTCCACCTCCGTCCGCCAGGCCTTCCAGGCCTGTTCGACGACCTGTGGATCGGCGACGGCGCCGTTGAAGTCACCGTCCCGATCATCCGTGGTGCAGAACAGTCGAGGCGCGTCCTGACCCGCCATCATCACCCGGAACGTCGCCCGTTCGATCTCGGCCAGGTGTCGCACGATGCCCAGCAACGACATCGTCGAGGGCTCCACGGCTCGGCGTGCCATGGCCTCGGCGTCCAGGTCGGCGCACTTCATCTCCAACGTGAGTCGCTGGCGGCGCAACGAATCCACCAGGGTGACCCGCTCGTCGCCCAGCCGGGGCCCGTGCTCTCGCGGGTCGTCGTCGGAGGGCCTGCCGTCTGCGGTGAACATGTCGGCACGTCGATGGGTCGCCATGGTCGTCATCATCGGCGCCGATTCAGGGGGCGGACAAATGATTTACCTCGTCGACGCGGCCTCGACGGTGTTGGCGGTCGGCTGGTGGAGCCGCAGGAGAACGGCTCCACCCGGCTGCGGCGGCCACTCACCTACCGACGCTGTCGACCCGCTCTGCGCCACGGGTCTCACGGCGGAACAGCTGCGGGACGGTCTGATAGCAGGTGCGCAGCGCCAAGCGCACGACGGTCTCCTTCACGCGGGCTGCGGCGCGACCGGTGAGTATCCGTTCCTTCGCGTTGTCCCTGGCGTCGACCAGCTGGATCAGCCCGTCGTGACGGCCGAGACTGATGCACTGGAGGTAGTAGCGGAATCGGAACGGCCTCGGCACGCGGCCCGACAACCGGGCGACGATGGAGTCCGCCGCATGCTGCCCGACCGGTTTGGCCGTGGCACAGGACATCCGGAGTTCCTGACCGTCGGAGAACCGGACCGTCGCGGCGTCACCGGCGCCGTAGACATCCGGGTGCGAGGTCGAGCGCATCGCGTCGTCGACCAGGAGACGGCCTGCGGCGTCGACGGCCAACCCGGCCCGCGTTGCGAGGTCGGGTACGCCGAAGCCCGTCGCCCACACCGTCAGATCGGTGTCGACCGTCTGCCCGTCGGTCAGTACCAGGCGGGACTCGCGTACCTCGGCGACTCGGGCGCCTGCCCGCACCTCGATGCCCATCCGGTCGAACACCCGGCCCAGATGCGCCCGACCCCTCGCGGACAACGCCGGGCCGACCACCGTTCCGACGAGCAGCTGCACCCGTAGTCCGGGGTGCGACTCGGCGAGTTCGGTGGCCGCCTCGATGCCGGTCAGCCCGCCGCCGACCACCGTGACCCGGCCGCGTCGGGCGGCCGATTGCGTGATCCGCTCGTGCACGTCGCGGGCCGCCTCCAACTCGGCGACGCTGGTGGCGTGCTCCGCGACACCGGGAACATTCGTGCCGTGCTCGGCCGTGCTGCCGAGCGCGTACACGAGGGTGTCGTAGTCCAACACCTCGTCGTCGATCCGCAGTTCCCGACGCTGCGGGTCGATGTCGGTGACCCATCCGATCCGCAGCTCGACTCCCGTGCCGTGCAGCAGCTCCGCCAGGGGGTGCTCCCCGACACTCGCCCCCGAGGCGACCTCGTGCAGTCGTACCCGCTCGACGAAGTTCGGGCTTGCGTTGACCAACACCACCTCGACATCGCGGGTCTGCCGCGCCACCCGCGCCGCCGCCGTGAGGCCCGCATAGCCCGCACCGATGATCACGATCCGATGAGTCATCGTCAGCTCCTTCTCCCGTGTTCGATCGACTCTTGAACCGGGTGGCGACGGGATTGCTGACACGTTGCGGTCGTGACGGTGGTCACGCGAATTGGGCGGCGAGGTACTCCAGCTTGTCCGGGTTGACGCTCGTGTGGATCGCGGTGATCCGCTCGTCCACGATATGCAGGACCAGGGCGGTGATGGGCCGACCATCCGCGATGGCCAGCCAGGCAGGCGCCCCGTTGACCTCGGTGAACACGGTCGTGAAGCCGCCCTTGCGCATGAAGCCCGCCAGCAGTCGGGCCACTCGGTCGGCGCCGAACACCGGCCTACGGGCGGCATTGGCCTTGCCGCCGCCGTCGGACCACGCGACGACGTCGGCGGCGAGCATGCTCTCCAGCCCGGCGATGTCCATCCCCCGGGCCGCCTCCAGGAAGCGCTGTGCGATCCGACGGCCCTTCTCGGGCACGGCGTCGAAGCGGGGCCGATCGCGGTTCACCCGCTCGCGGGCTCGATGATAGAGCTGCTGGCAGTTCGTCTCGGTGATCCCGAGGATTCCGGCGATCTCCCGATGTCCGTACTCGAAGGCCTCGCGGAGCACGAACACCGCGCGCTCCGGCGGTGTGAGGCGTTCCAACAACACGAGGAAGGCCATCGACACGGACTCGCGTTGCTCCACCGTGTCCAACGGGCCCAACGCCTGGCTGTCGGTGATCACGGGCTCCGGGAGCCACGGTCCGATGTAGCTCTCCCGGCGGGCGCGAGCAGAGGTGAGCCGGGTGAGGCACAGATTGGTCAGCACGGTGGTCAGCCAGGCTGCGGGTTCCCGGATCGAGCCGCGTTCGGCGTCGTTCCACCGCAGGAAGGTGTCCTGCACGGCGTCCTCGGCCTCGCTCGCCGACCCGAGCAGTCGGTAGGCGATGGCGAACAGTCGAGTGCGATGCGCCTCGAACTCGTTCAGCTCCTCGGACGTGACCGACACGAGATCAAGCATACGGATCGGGGTCGGACACGACGGCCGGGTCGTGCGGATCCTCAGCGGGGGGCGAGCAGGGCGTGCTGGGGTGTCCGACCGCCGCGCTGCACGGATCGCGGGTCGTTTACGCTGGTGGGAGGTGTGACCTGGCGGCGTGGCCGCTCTGGCGGGACGAGCAGCGAGGAGACGGCCGATGAGCCGGTCGGCAAGGGTGGAGCGCGTCACCAAGGAGTCCTCGGTGACGGTCGAGATCGATCTCGGCGGCACCGGGAAGGTCGACATCGACACCGGGGTCGCGTTCTACGACCACATGCTCACCGCGCTGGGCGTCCACGGCTCCTTCGACCTGACCGTGGCGGCGCGCGGCGACGTGGAGATCGACGCCCATCACACGGTGGAGGACGTCGCCATCGTGCTCGGCCAGGCATTCCGCCAGGCACTGGGCGACAAGGCCGGTATCCGCCGCTTCGGCGATGCCTGGATTCCGATGGACGAGACCCTCGCCCACGCCGCCGTCGACCTGTCCGGCAGGCCGTTCTGCGTGCACGTCGGCGAACCGGAGGCGTTCAACACCTTCACGATCGGCGGCAACTACCCCTTCGTGCTCAACCGGCACGTCTTCGACTCGTTGGCCTTCCACGCCCAGATCGCCTTGCATGTCCGGGTGATCCACGGCCGCGATCCGCACCACATCACCGAGGCGCAGTTCAAGGCGGTGGCCAGGGCCCTGCGTGCCGCCGTCGAACCCGATCCGAGGGTCACCGGCGTGCCGTCGACGAAGGGCACGCTCTGATCACCGCAGGCCCGTGGGTAACCTCGTCCGGCCAGGTGAGGACGCGGGCGACGAGCCCGGCGTGACGAGAGGCTTGTGGTGGAAGACTGGGTGTGGCTGGTCCTGCTGGGCGTGACCGGGTTCCTGCTGGGCGGCGTGTGGTCGCTGTGGAAGACCGCGAAGACCCTGGCGATCCTGCTGTTGGTGGGCGCGGTGATCGCGGGTGTCGCCACGGTGCTCTGGCTGATCTGAGGACCGGCTCCGTGTCGCTGCGGGGCGGCCTCGCTCAGCAACCGCCCTCGGCGGCGGGCTGGAGTCCGCTGGCGCCCGCGCCGAGATCGGCCAGCTGGTCGTCGGCATTGTGCAGTGAGCAGGACTTCAGCGAGAGGCAACCGCAGCCGATACAGGAGGCGAGCCGGTCCCGGAGCCGCTGCATTCCGTCGATCCGGGTCTCCAGCTCCTCCTTCCAGGAGGCCGACAGCCGGGCCCAATGCGCCTTGGTCGGACTGGTGCCGGGCGGCAGCTTCTCCAGTGCCTCGGCGATCCGGTCCAGGCTCATGCCGACGCGTTGCGCCGCGCGGATGAAGGCGAGCCTGCGCAGGACGGTGCGCGGGTAACGACGTTGATTGCCGCCGGTGCGCTCGGCGAAGATCAGCCCACGCTGCTCGTAGAACCGTAGGGCCGTGTGCGGGACTCCGCTGCGGGTCGCGACCTCGCCGATGGTCAACTGATCACGCAGTGGTGGCATGACCCCAGCATAGCCAGAAGCTCTACCTACCTCGAAGTATTGGCCTCGGAGTGTCGTGGTATGCGGTCGGGCGGATCACTCCGGCGCAGGCGGTGACCGGCGCGGACGGACGGGGGATGACCGTGCGGGTGGACGTCCTCGGTAGCCTGGAGGGCGTGCCGAACGTCGTCGTACTCGACTATGGGTCGGGAAATCTGCGCTCCGCCCAGCGGGCCCTGCAACGAGCGGGCGCCCAGGTCGAGGTGACCTCCGACCGTGACGCCGCCTTGGCCGCCGACGGTCTGGTCGTACCGGGAGTCGGAGCCTTCGCCGCCTGCATGGCCGGCCTCCGCGAGGTGCGCGGCGACAAGATCATCGACGATCGCCTCTCGGGCGGCAGGCCGGTGCTGGGCATCTGCGTCGGCATGCAGGTCCTGTTCGAGCGCGGCGTGGAACACGGCGAGGAGACGTCGGGCTGCGGCCAGTGGCCGGGAACGGTCGACCGACTGTCGGCGCCCGTCCTGCCGCACATGGGCTGGAACACCGTGCGCGCCCCCGAGCAGAGCCGGATGTTCGCCGGACTGGACACCGACACCCGTTTCTACTTCGTGCACTCCTACGCGGCCAGGTCGTGGACGCTGGAGGACACCCCGCCGTTCCTCCCGCCGCTGGTCACCTACGCCGAACACGGCGCGGAGTTCGTCGCGGCAGTGGAGAACGGCCCGCTGTGGGCGACCCAGTTCCACCCGGAGAAGTCGGGGGATGCGGGGGCGGCCCTGTTGACCAACTGGTTGGACACCCTCGCATGAGCCCGCGACGTTACGGCTCGGTGCGCCGGGGCGGCGGCACACGTCTGGTGGCCCTGCTGGTCATCATCGCGTTGGCGGGCGGCGCCGGTCTGTCGGCGCTCGTCGGTCTCGGCATGTCGGGCTGGACGGCGGTGGCGCTGTTGGTCGCCGTGATCGGAGTGCCCGCAGCGGTGATCCTGCGTAGGCCGCCATCGGATCGGCAGCCACCGTTCGCGGGCCGCGACGGTCGCTGACGTCCGCGAGTGTCGTCGAGGCGATCACCGCTTCGCTGTCAAGGGCACACGGCGCATCTCCTCGGCGCGGCCGGCGATACAGTGCCTCCCGTGACTTTCACCCTGCTCCCCGCCGTCGATGTCGCTTCCGGACAGGCCGTCCGCCTGGTTCAGGGCGCGGCAGGTAGCGAGACCACCTACGGCTCGCCGCTGGAAGCCGCTCTCACCTGGCAGCGCGATGGAGCGGAGTGGGTGCATCTGGTCGACCTGGACGCCGCCTTCGGCCGAGGTTCGAACCGGGAGCTGCTGGCCGAGGTCGTCGGCAGGCTCGACGTCCGGGTGGAGCTCTCCGGCGGCATCCGCGACGACGAGTCCCTGCGGGCGGCCCTGGCCACCGGATGCAGCCGAGTGAACCTGGGCACCGCAGCGCTGGAGGACCCGGCCTGGTGCGCGAAGGTCGTCGCCGAGCATGGTGACGCCGTGGCCGTCGGACTCGACGTGCGTATCACCGAGCAGGGCCACCGACTGGCCGCCCGGGGTTGGACCAGCGACGGCGGCGACCTCTGGGAGGTGCTGACCAGGCTGGACGCCGACGGCTGCTCGCGATACGTGGTGACCGACGTCGGCAAGGACGGCACGTTGCGCGGCCCGAACATCGAGTTGCTGCGCGAGGTCTGCGCCCGCACCGACGCGCCGGTCATCGCCTCCGGTGGCGTGTCGAGCATCGCCGACCTGCAGGCTCTCGCCGAGCTGGGCCCGATCGGCCTGGAGGGCTCCATCGTCGGCAAGGCGCTCTACGCCGGGGCGTTCACCCTGCCCGAGGCACTCGCCGCCGTCTGAGCCGATCCGGCGTCCCTCTCCATCCTCGGTGCACGCTCGGACGCTGCGCTGCCGCTGATCGCGTTCCCTAGGTCGGCGGCAGGCCCTCCGGTCGGGTCCGTCTGCGTCGCACCAGCCAGGAGATCAGGTAACAGCCGGAGTTCGTCGCCAGGTGCACCAGGATCGGCGCGAGCACCCCACGCCCGCGGACTCGCAGCGCGTGCAACGCGAGGCCGACCAGGAACGTGCCGGACACGCCGGCCACCACCGTCGGCAGCCTGCCCCGGCCCACCAGCGACGCCAGCGCCGGGTTGTCGCCCGCCAGGCGCAGCGCGGGCAACACGTGCCAGAGACCGAACAGCCCTGCGGAGACGACCGCAGGCCGCCAGCGGGGCCCCGGCATCGTCGCGAGCAGCCCCGGCAGTACGCCCCGGAACACCACCTCCTCGGTGAGCACCGTCCCCACCGGAATGCGGACCGCCGCCGTCCACAGCAGTTCGCCGATCCCGGCGACGGCGACCCGGTCGTCGTCGTAGGCATCGCGCAACCGGGGGAGGGCGAGGGCGCACAGTTGGGCGCCGGACACCACCGCGGCCGCTACACCGCCCGTTCGCAGTCCTGCGGGTACGGCGGCAGTACCTAGACCGACATCGTCTCGTGACATTCCGCAGCGGTTCGCTACCCAGAGTGCGGATAATGTGATCGTGAGGCCACCGACGGGGTAGGCCCGTGGTGGCAGGACTGTGTTCATGCTCACGGTCCCGGCGGTCAGTACCGAGGTCAGAACGACCAGGCCGGTACGTGCCCGCCACCGACCCCGAACCGTGTTCGAACCTGCGCGAGGAGTCACGACCGCCATGTCGTCATCGTGCCGCATGGGCAGGTCGAGAGGGGACCCACCGTGTCGAGATCGACCCCCTCGGAGCAGCCGGAGCCTGTGCGGCCGGAGCCCGAGCCGACACAGCGAGAGCCGACACCGGACGAGCCCGCACCGTCCGCCACCCCGGTCGACCGGGTGACGCAGGCGGACCCGGGCCTGCCCGGATCGCAGTCCGCGCCCCCGTCGCCCTCGGCAGGCCATCGTGATCGCTATGTCGACCTGCTGCGGGCGAGCAGCCTGCTGGTCGTGGTGCTGTGGCACTGGGCCTTCACGATCCTGGTCTGGGGGCCGGACGGTCCGGAGGCGACCAGCCCGCTCGGCTTCACCTCGGGACTGTGGATCGCCACCTGGCTGTTCCAGGTCTTACCCGTCTTCTTCTACATCGGCGGGTACGTGCACCGGGTGTCCTGGCAGCGCGCCCAGGCCCGGGGCACCGGACTCGCCGCGTTCGTCGGTGCCCGGCTGCGACAACTCGCTGTTCCCGGGGCCGCGCTGTTACTGACCTGGGTGGTGCTCGGCGGGGTGCTGGTCGCGGTGTTCGACCTGCGGTGGATGGGTCGGGTGGTGCTGTTGGTGATCAGCCCGCTGTGGTTCCTGGCGGTCTATCTGGTGCTGATCGCGCTGCTGCCCTTCAGCCTGTGGCTGCATCGTCGGTTCGACCTGCTCGCCCTGGTCTGGATGGGTGGCGGCGCGATGGTGGTGGACGTCCTGCGGTTCCGATACGACCTGGAAGCGCTGAGCTGGGTGAACATGCTGCTGGTGTGGGGGCTGGCCCACCAGGCCGGGTTCTTCTACCAACGGTTGGCCAGGGCGGGGCGCCGGTTCGGGTCGCTGGTGCTGTGGGCGGGACTGTTCGCCCTGGTCGGACTGGTGTCCTCCGGTCTGTATCCCGGCTCGATGGTCGGGGTGCCCGGTGACCGGTTGTCCAACATGGCGCCTCCCACCTTCGTGCTCGTCGCCCTGCTCGTCTTCCAGGTGGGCATGGTCGAGGTGCTGCGCCCCCGGATGGAGGCCCGACTGAAACGGTCGAGCTGGCAGCGATTCAACGACGTGATCAACCGGTTCGCGCTGCCGCTGTTCCTGTTCCACACCACCGGCATGGCCCTGTCCGAGCTGCTGAGCCGGTTGTTGCAGGGCGCGCCCGTGGCCACCGAGGCGGTCCCCGACGTGGTCTGGTGGTTGGAGCGTCCGATCTCGGTGGTCGGCCCGCTGTTGTGCACCCTGCCGGTGATCGCGCTCTTCGGCCGATACTGGATGCGCCACCGCACGGAGAAGGAGACCTCGCCCGCGCCGTAGGGTGGTGGCCATGTCCGTCTCACTCCGGGTGATCCCCTGCCTCGACGTGGATCGGGGTCGCGTCGTGAAGGGCGTCAACTTCACCGACCTCGTCGACGCGGGCGATCCTGTCGAGCTGGCCGCCGCCTACGACGCCGAGGGCGCGGACGAACTGACCTTCCTCGATGTCACGGCGTCCTCCGGCGACCGCGAGACCACCTACGACGTGGTCCGTCGGACCGCCGAACAAGTCTTCATCCCGCTCACGGTGGGTGGTGGCGTCCGGGAGGTCGGCGACGTCGATCGACTGCTGCGGGCCGGAGCGGACAAGGTGAGTCTCAACACCGCGGCGGTGGCCCGCCCCGAGCTGCTCAACGAGGCCTCGCGGCGCTACGGCGCCCAGTGCATCGTGCTGTCGATGGACACCCGCAGAGTGCCGGACGGCGAGCCGCCGACGCCCTCGGGCTTCGAGGTGACCACGCACGGCGGACGGCGCGGGACCGGCCTGGACGCCGTCGAGTGGGCCGAACGCGGCCAGGAACTGGGCGTCGGCGAGATCCTCTTGAACTCGATGGACGCCGATGGAACCAAGGCGGGCTTCGACCTGGACATGATCACCGCAGTCCGGCGGGTCGTGGACGTCCCGCTGATCGCCAGCGGCGGCGCAGGCGCGGTCGGGCACTTCGCACCCGCCGTCGAGGCAGGCGCCGACGCCGTCCTGGCCGCCAGCGTCTTCCACTTCGGCGAGCTGCGGATCGGCCAGGTCAAGGACGGTCTGCGCGCGGCGGGGGTGACCGTGCGATGAGCACCGTGACCGACACTCCGGTCGAGGTTCGGGTCGCCGCCGGGACCCTGGCGGGCGGCGCCGCGCTGTTCCTGCTGGTCGGGCTCGTACGCTGGCTGACCGAGGGCGGCTTCGACGTCGTCGGCCTGCCGCTGGTGGTCTTCCTCGCCGCAGGCTCCTCGGCGGCCGGGTTGTTCACCGGGCGGATCGGACTGCGGATCTTCGCCATGGTCATCGCCTCGCTCACGGCGCTGCTCTATCTGCAGTTCGTGTTGAGCGACGGCTTCTGGTGGGTGCGGGTCCTCGGCGGCCTGGCCGCTGCGGGCGCCGTGTACGCGGTGGTGTTGCTCAATACCGGGCCCGCCCGGCAATTCTTCGGACTGGAGGCTCCCGGCCGCTCATGACCGACGATGTGCTCGACCCCGAGATCGCCGCACTGCTCAAACGCGGGGCGGACGGACTCGTCTGCGCGGTCGCTCAGCAACACGGCACCGGCGAGGTGCTGATGGTGGGCTGGATGGACGACGAGGCGCTGCGCCGAACCCTGACGACCCGCCGAGCCACCTATTACTCCCGCAGCAGGCAGGAGTACTGGGTCAAGGGCGAGACGTCCGGGCACACCCAGCACGTCCGGGGGGTGCGCTTGGACTGCGATGGGGACACGGTGCTGCTGACCGTGGACCAGGTCGGCGGCGCCTGCCACACCGGTGACCGGACCTGCTTCGACGCCAGGGTGCTGCTCGCCGAAGGGGACTGACCGGGTAGGCGGTGCCTACGCGGAATCGCCGCCGCCGCCATCGTCCGGGGGCAGCTCCTCGAACAGGTACCGGTACATGGTCGGTGCCACGGCGGCCACCACCCAGTCCGGGTCCGCCTCGGCGAGGGGTTCGAACCGCAGCACATAACGCACCACGCCCAGCCCCACCAACTGGCTGGCGCACAGCGCCGCCCGCGTCGAGGCCCGATCCACCCCCAGGCGTGCGAGCGCCTCGCCGATCACCAGGCGGTCGAGGGCATCGCGCAGCATCCCGGCAGCGGCCTCGTTGGAGCTGTAACTGTGGAACAGCGCCGCGAAGCCCCCGGGATGGGCGTCCCAGATCGAGAGGAAGGCGCCGATCATGCGTGCGGGCGCCTGCGCGCGGTCGCCCTCCACGACCGTGGGGATCAGCAGCCCCGGATCGAAGGGCAGCGCCACGGCGGTGGCGAACAGCCCGTCCTTGCCGCCGAACCAGTGGTTGACCATGGCCGCGTCCACGCCCGCCCGCTCCGCGATCATCCGCACCGTCGCCTGCTCGAAGCTGCGTTCGGCGAAGACCTCCCTGGCGGCGGCCAGGAGGGTCTCGCGGGTGTCTCCGCCGCTACGGCGGCCTCGGCGGCGGGTGTCCCTCGGTTCGGGCTGCGGGTTCGTCGAGCCGGTCACCGACTCATCATGTCCGGTGACGAGCGGGGAACCCGCACCGGCACAATGACCCCATGGTGGACGCAACCCGTGGGGGAATCGGCGCGGTCGGTCCGACGCTCGAGGAGTTCCGTGCCCTGGCCGCCGATCGGCGGGTGATCCCCGTCGTGCGCAGGCTGCTGGCCGACGACGAGACCCCGTTGGGCGTGTATCGCAAGCTCGCCGACGACCGGCCCGGGACCTTCCTCTTCGAGTCCGCGGAGAACGGCAGATCCTGGTCGCGCTGGTCGTTCATCGGAGTGAACAGCCCGGCGGCGCTGACCGTGCGCGACGGCGAGGCGGTCTGGACCGGCACCCCGCCGGTCGGACTGCCCAGCGGCGGCGATCCGCTCGTCGCGCTGCGCAAGACCCTGGCCGAGCTGCACACCGACGCACTGCCGGGGCTGCCGCCGCTGCACGGCGGAATGGTCGGGTACCTCGGCTACGACGCGGTCCGCAGGCTGGAGCGGCTCCCGGAGCTCACCGAGGACGACCTGGGCATCCCCGAGATGGTGATGCTGCTGGCCACCGATCTCGCTGCCCTGGACCACCACGAGGGCACCATCACCCTGATCGCCAACGCGGTGAACTGGGACGACAGCCCGGAGCGGGTCGACGCGGCCTACCAGGACGCCCTGCGGCGACTGGACGAGATGACGGCCCGTCTCGCGGTGTCCGCGCCGTCCAGCGTGGCGGTCTACCAACGGCCGCAGCCGGACTTCGTGCGCAGGCGCAGCGAGGCCGAGCACCACGAGGCGGTGCTCAGCGCGAAGGAGGCGATCCGGGCGGGCGAGGCCTTCCAGGTGGTGGTCTCGCAACGGTTCGAGATGACCACCGGTGCGGACGCGCTGGACGTCTACCGGGTACTGCGAGCCACCAACCCCAGCCCCTACATGTATCTGCTCCGACTGGAGTCGCCGGGCGCCGATGGCGAGATGGTGCCCTTCGACATCGTCGGCTCCAGCCCGGAGTCGCTGGTGACGGTGCGCGATGGCCAGGCGACCACCCATCCCATCGCGGGCACGCGGTGGCGCGGGGCGGACGCCGAGGAGGACATCGTGCTGGAGAAGGACCTGCTGGCCGATGAGAAGGAACGCGCCGAGCACCTGATGCTGGTCGATCTCGGCCGCAACGACCTCGGACGGGTCTGCGAGCCGGGTTCGGTCTCGGTGGTGGAGTTCTTCACGGTGGAGCGCTACAGCCACGTGATGCACATCGTCTCGACCGTCACCGGCCGGCTGGCGCCGGGCCGCACCGCCTTCGACGCGATCACCGCCTGCTTCCCGGCGGGCACGCTGTCCGGCGCCCCCAAGCCGAGGGCCATGGAGCTGATCGAGGAACTGGAGCCGACCCGACGCGGCCTCTACGGCGGCGTGGTCGGCTATCTGGACTTCGCGGGCGACGCCGACACCGCCATCGCCATCCGCACCGCCTTGATGCGGGCGGGCACCGCCTACGTCCAGGCGGGCGGTGGCATCGTCGCCGACTCCGATCCGGTGGCCGAGGACAACGAGTGCCTCAACAAGGCGGGCGCCGTCCTGGCCGCGATCGCCATGGCGGGCACCATGGCCGAGCCCGCCCCGGCGGGCACCGCCCGCACCGACGTCGTCGCCGCGCGGGGCCCCGATGAGTGAGGGCCCCGACGAGGAACCCACTCCGATGAAGTCGAGCGGACCCGAGCGATCCTCGGGCCGAGGGGAGACCGCCGAGCCTGCCGCTGACGGGACCGCTGAGCCCCTCGACGCTCCCGGAGCGCGGAGACCCGCCGAAGTCGACTCCGATGGCGCCACGGACGCCGTCGGCGGCACCGACGGCGCCCCCGCCTCGGCCGCCGAGGGCCGGAGGCTGCTCGCGATCCTGAGCGGGCTGCTGGTGCTGTCGGCGGGACTGCTGTGGGCGGGCACGCTGCTGCCCTGGTTGGTGCTGCCCAGCGTGGTCGACGGCGTTCCGCTGGTCCTGCTGACCGGCGGGGACACCGCCGGGTGGCTGGTCCCGCTCGCCCTGCTGGCGCTGGCGGCGATCGCGGCGCTGGTCTCATTGGGCGGGCTGCCGCGTCGGATCGTCGGCGGGGTGCTGGTCGTGGCGGGTGCGGTGGTGCTCTGGGCCTCGATCGTCGGCGGAGATGGCGAGATGAGCAGCGAGCTGACGTCTTTTTCCGGATCATTGATCGAGCAGGCCGTCGACGAGCCGCCTGCCATCCTGCTCGGCCGCGTCGCGGCGGGTGCGGGTGGCGTGCTGCTCGCGGTGGTGGGGTGTTGGACGGTGCTGCGAGGGCCGGTGCTGCCGACCATGGGCAGCCGGTACTCGCGGCGCAGGACCGAGCGTCGCCCCACCGATCCGCAACGGCGGCTGTGGGACACGTTGGACGAGGGAACCGACCCGACGGAGGGGGATCGTTGATCCTGCAACAGACCATGCAGGTCGGAGCGGCCGACAGCCTTGTTGCGCTGGGGAATCGCCGGACCCGGTTGCCGATGCGTCGAGTGAATGGGGTTAGCATCCTGACAACCCGGCGTCGCGCGAGGGGAGTGGGCGTGATCGAGCGCACGGACGGGCACGTCAACGAGGTGATCTCGTGAACAGTGTCCTGGAATCGATCCTCGACGGAGTGCGTGCGGATCTCGCGGAACGCGAGTCGGCGGTGCCTTTCGACGAGATCAAGCGGTTGGCGGATCAGGCCCCGCCGCCGAAAGACGTCAAAGCGGCGCTGCTCGCGCCCGGAATCGGTGTCATCGCAGAGGTGAAGCGGCGTAGCCCCTCCAAGGGGCATCTCGCCGACATCGCCGACCCGGCCGAGCTGGCGGCCTCCTATGCGGCTGCGGGAGCACGGGCGATCAGCGTGCTCACCGAGCAACGGCGATTCGGCGGTTCGCTGGCCGACTTCGATGCGGTGCGTGCGGTCGTCGACGTGCCGTTGCTGCGCAAGGACTTCATCGTCGGCACCTACCAGGTGCACGAGGCGCGGGCGCACGGCGCCGACATCGTGCTGCTGATCGTCGCCGCCCTCGAGCAGAACGCGCTGGAGGCGTTGCTGGATCGGGTGGAGTCGTTGGGCATGACGGCGCTGGTCGAGGTGCACACCGCAGAGGACGCGGACCGTGCGCTGCAGGCGGGCGCCAGCCTGATCGGCATCAACGCCCGGGATCTGCACACGCTGGAGGTGCATCGCGAGGTCTTCGGCCGGATCGCCCCAGGGCTGCCCCCCGAGGTCCTCAAGATCGCCGAGTCCGGGGTACGCGGCCCGAGCGACCTGATGGCCTACGCGGGCGCAGGGGCCGATGCCGTCCTGGTCGGCGAGGGATTGGTCGCCAGCGGCGACCCGAAGGCCGCGGTGACCCAGTTGGTCACGGCGGGTTCGCACCCGGCCTGTCCGAGGCCGAGTCGATGAGCGGAGTCGGTCGGGGAGCGGGCCGCTCCCCGGGGTCCGCCCAGCCCGACGCGGGCGGGGCCGGCCGCCACGAACCGGATGCGGGCGGCCACTTCGGTCCGTACGGCGGTCGGTTCGTGCCCGAGGCACTGATGTCGGCCCTGGAGGAGCTCTCCGCCGCCTACGACAAGGCGCGGCTCGATCCGGAGTTCGCCCACGAGCTGTCGAACCTGCTGCGGGACTACACGGGGCGGCCGTCGCCGCTGACCGAGGTGGTGCGTTTCGCCGAGCATGCGGGCGGCGCCCGGGTCTTCCTGAAGCGGGAGGATCTCAACCACACGGGATCCCACAAGATCAACAACGTGCTCGGTCAGGCGCTGCTCACCAAGCGCATGGGCAAGTCCAGGGTGATCGCCGAGACCGGAGCGGGCCAGCACGGCGTGGCCACCGCGACGGCCTGCGCGCTACTCGGCCTGGACTGCGTCGTCTACATGGGCGAGGTCGACACCCGCAGGCAGGCGCTGAACGTCGCACGGATGCGGCTGCTCGGAGCCGAGGTCATCCCGGTGACCACCGGATCCCGCACCCTCAAGGACGCCATCAACGAGGCGCTGCGCGACTGGGTGGCCAACGTCGACGACACGCACTACCTGCTGGGCACCGTTGCGGGACCGCACCCGTTCCCCGTGATGGTGCGCGACTTCCACCGGGTCATCGGGGTCGAGGCGCGCGCCCAGCTCCTGGACCGGACCG
Organism: Actinoalloteichus hymeniacidonis; assembly: GCF_014203365.1. Taxonomy (NCBI): domain Bacteria; kingdom Bacillati; phylum Actinomycetota; class Actinomycetes; order Pseudonocardiales; family Pseudonocardiaceae; genus Actinoalloteichus; species Actinoalloteichus hymeniacidonis. The sequence continues at coordinate 4,221,358 of NZ_JACHIS010000001.1, read as the reverse complement.
GCAGACTGCCCGACGCGGTGGTGGCCTGTGTCGGCGGCGGCTCGAACGCGATCGGCATCTTCCACCCGTTCCTCGACGACGACGGCGTGTCGTTGATCGGCTTCGAACCCGCGGGGGAGGGGCTGGACAGCGGTCGGCACGGCGCCACGCTCACGGCGGGCGAGCCGGGCATGCTGCACGGCGCCCGTTCGTACCTGTTGCAGGACGAGGACGGTCAGACCATCGAGACCCACTCGATCTCGGCGGGCCTGGACTATCCGGGAGTCGGTCCCGAGCACTCGTGGCTCAAGGACACCGGGCGGGCGGAATACCGGGCGGTGACCGACGCCGAGGCGATGGACGCCTTCGAGCTGCTGTGCCGCACCGAGGGAATCATCCCGGCGATCGAGTCCGCCCACGCGCTGGCGGGCGCGTTGAAGGTGGGCCGTGAGCTGGGCGACAAGGCCGTGCTGTTGGTGAGCCTCTCCGGCCGGGGTGACAAGGACGTCGACACGGCGGCCTCCTGGTTCGGTCTGCTCGGTGAGAAGGAAGCCTGATGAGTCGCCTCGCCCCGATGTTCGCCGCCTGCCGTGCCGAGGAGCGGGCGGCGCTGATCGGCTACCTGCCCGCGGGCTACCCGTCGGTGCCCGGCTCCAGCACGATGTTCCGCGCGATGCTCGACTCCGGTGTCGACCTCGTCGAGATCGGCGTGCCGTACTCGGACCCGGTGATGGACGGGCCGACGATCCAGCAGGCGGCCGAGTCCGCGTTGCATAGCGGCTTCCGGATCCGTGACGTGTTCGAGGTCGTGGAGTCGGTCGCCTCGGCGGGCGGCCGCGCCGTGGTGATGACCTACTGGAACCCGGTGCACCGGTACGGCGTCGACGCCTTCGCGCGGGACCTGGCGGCGGCGGGTGGACTCGGGATGATCACCCCCGACCTGGTGCCGGACGAGGCGGACGACTGGATGGCCGCCGCCGACGAACACCGGTTGGACCGGATCTTCCTGATCGCCCCGTCCTCCAGTGAGGAACGGATCTCGATCACCGCCGAGGCCACCAGCGGTTTCCTGTACGCCACCGCCGTGATGGGGGTGACCGGAACCCGGGACACCGTGGGCTCCGAGGCGCTGAGCACGGTGCGCCGCGCCCGGGCGCACACCACGTTGCCGATCGGTGTGGGCCTCGGGGTTCGCTCGGGTGCTCAAGCCGCCGAACTCGCGGCCTTCTCCGACGCCGTGATCGTGGGCTCGGCCTTCGTCTCCAAGATCGGCGGCGTCGACCGGGAGCTGTCGGGCGCCGAGGCCGAGGTGCGGAAACTGGCCGAGGAGCTGTCGGCCGGAGTGCGAGGGCGTCGTCCGCAGCCCGTCTGATCCGTGCCATGCGATTCACCACTCTGTGTGGTTGGCGATAGACTCAGCGTGTGCGAAAGACGATCGACGGGCTCCCATGCCAGGGTGATGCCGCCGACTCCGGAGGAGGCGCCCGGTCATGGTGGCACCCACAGAAACAAGCACCAACATCTTCGCGCACGCAGGTCCTTGGACGGCGGCCGCGGTTCTCGAACTGCCGGAGGACCACGGGCAGCGCATCGAGCTCGTCGACGGCGCGTTGGTCGTGAGCCCGGTGGCGGGCCGAACGCATCAGCGGATTCTCCAGCGGCTCCAGGTCTCCTTCCTGGCGGCCGTGCCCGAGGAGTACGAGTCGCTGCCCAGGATCAGTGTCCTGCTGGACAGCGGACGCCTGCTCATCCCGGACCTGGCCATCACGAACCTGCCCGCCAGGGATGGTCTCTACCTGGATGCGGCCGACCTGGTGCTGGTCGTCGAGGTGTCCTCGCCCGCGTCGAAGATGTTCGACAGGGCTTTGAAGAAGCAGCTCTACGCCCACGCGGGAATTCCGTTTCTGCTGTTGGTGACGCCGATGGCGCACTCGGTGACGATGACGGGGTTCGAGTTGATCGGCGGGCAGTACCACGAGACGGGCAGAAGTAGAGACGGCAGATTGAGTCTCACCCGGCCGTTCCCGGTGCAGCTCGATCTCAATTGATCTCGCACCATGCGTGGGCAGCACGGCGAGTGGCCGATAGTGTGACGGCGTGACCGGTACCGAAACCATGTTCCTGGCGAACATTCCGAGCCCTGATCAGGGTGTCTGGCAGATCGGACCGCTCTCGATCCGGGCCTATGCGATCTGCATCATGCTCGGGATCGTGCTGGCGATCTGGTGGGGCGAGCGTCGCTGGGCCGCCAGGGGCGGGGAGAGCGGCACCGTTCTCGACATCGCCGTGTTCGCCGTTCCCTTCGGGATCATCGGCGGCAGGTTGTATCACGTGGCCACCGATTACCACCTGTACTTCGGCGAGGGCCGCAACCCGCTGGACATCCTGGCGATCTGGAACGGCGGTCTCGGTATCTGGGGCGCCATCGCGCTCGGCGGGGTCGGCGCGTGGATCGCCTGTAGACGCAAGGGCATCCCGCTGCCGATGATGGCGGACGCCCTGGCGCCGGGCATCATCCTGGCGCAGGCCATCGGCCGGCTCGGCAACTGGTTCAACCAGGAGCTCTACGGAGCGCCGACGGATGTGCCGTGGGGGCTGGAGCTGTACCAGCGGGTCGATCCGGTGACCGGGCTGGAGGACCAGCTCAACGGTGTCGCCATCGACCACACCCCGATCGCCGTGGTGCACCCGACCTTCCTGTACGAGCTGTTGTGGAACCTGGGTGTGGTCCTGCTGCTGGTGTGGGCGGACCGCCGGTTCCGCCTCGGCCACGGCCGGGTGTTCGCGCTCTACGTGGCCGGTTACACCCTCGGCCGGTTCTGGATCGAGCTGATGCGGACCGATCAGGCCACGATGATCTTCGGTCAGCGGATCAACGTCTTCACCAGCGCGCTGGTCTTCCTCGGTGCGGTGGCCTACCTGGTGCTGGTTCGCGGCAGCCGGGAGGATCCCTCCGTGGCGCGGGGCTCCGCGCCCGACGGCGACGACGGTGTGGGTGCCGACGACTCCGGCGCAGACGAGGCCTCGGACACTCGGAACCCGAGCCCGATCGGCGGCGATTCCGCGCAACGGGGCGACCCGGATCGGCGGGGTTCCGACTCGGACGGGCCCGCCGCCAAGGAGGACGCGGGCGTCGGTGGCTCCGGCGCAGCGGAAGCAGGCGGAACCAAGGACTGAGCAACCGAACAGCGACCGCCTCCGCCGACGCCGCCCGCCGGTTCGGGCGGCGTCGGCGTCGTGGTCTCGGCTGCTCGGTGTCGATACCGTCGCCCACCGCCTGTTGTGACATGTCCCTCCGTCTGCGCCACCCGAGGCCTTGAAGCTGCCCGTCGGGGCAGGCGCGCACCTGCTCGCCGCCGTCGCGGCCGCCCGGCAGCGGCGCGGACGACACGCCACCCCTTCGTTTATTCCCGCCCGGGGCCTCTCCTACGGCCTCGCTGCCGTGACCGGCGCGAAGAGCACCGGGCGTGGCGGGCAGAATGGACCGAACGCGGTGTCGCCCGATCGGAGGCCTACCGCATCGGCAGGCTGATCGAACGGAGGCACGGTGGAGGGCGCTGAGTTGCGCGGAGTCGTCGCGATGGACGGGCCGTCTGGGACGGGGAAGTCCACCGTCTCGCGGCGGCTGGCTGGCGGTCTGCGGGCGCGCTACCTGGACACCGGTGCGATGTACCGGGCGGTGACGTTGGGTGTGTTGCAGGCCGAGGCCGACCTCGCCGACGCCGAGGCGATCACGCGGATCGCCGAGCGGGCCGTGGTGAGTGCCGGTACCGACCCGGAGCGGCCCGAGATCCGCCTGGACGGCGTGGACGTCGGCGTCGAGGTCCGAGGCGAGGCCGTCACCAAGGCGGTCTCCGCCGTGGCCGCGGTGCCTGCGGTCCGGGCGATCCTGGTGGCTCGACAGCAGCAGATCATCGCCGAGGCGCTCGAGGCCGAGGTCGGAATCGTGGTCGAGGGCCGCGACATCGGCGAGGTGGTGGCCCCGGACGCGGGGCTCAAGATCTATCTGACGGCGGACGCCGGGGTTCGTGCCCGTCGCCGTCGTGCGCAGGACAGCGCCCAGGGCCGCGATGCGTCGATCGACGAGATCCAGGCCGACGTCCGCCGCCGTGACGAATTCGACTCGACCAGGGCGACCTCCCCGCTGCGGCGGATCGCCGACGCCATCGAGGTCGACACCACCGAACTCGATGTGGCGGGCGTGCTGGCCGTGCTCAACGGTCTGGTGATCGAGCGCGGTCTCGCCGTCGCGAGGCGACGGACCGCGCGATGAGCGCCGCGACTCCGCCCGCGTCGTCCTCGGGTACCGCCGAGGACGATCGCTCGCCGCTGCCCGAGGGCGCCTCGCGGTGGGTGAACCGGATCGGACGGTGGATCGGGACGACGATCGGCCTGGTCTTCTTCCGGATCCGTGTCCGCGACCGCGATCGGCTTCCGCATGGCGGACCGGTGGTGCTGGTCGCCAACCACAGCTCCCTCATCGACGGGCCCCTGCTGTTCGGCCTCGTTCGCAGGCCCTGCGTGTTCCTCATCAAGCATGAGATCTTCCGAGGTCCGCTGGGTCGGGCCCTGCGTCGGATGGGGCAGCTGCCGGTCCGCCGGGGCGAGGTCGACCGGGTCCCGCTGCTGGCCTCGATCCGGGTTCTGCGGGCGGGTGGGCTCGTCGCGGTGTTCCCGGAGGGGACCAGGGGCAGCGGCGACGTCAGTGGTGCGCACAACGGCGCCGCCTGGTTGGCGAGGTCCTCCGATGCCCTCGTCGTGCCGGTGGCCTGTCGAGGAACTCGGCGTCCGGAGGGCTCCGGCCGCAGGTTCCGGCCCAGGGTGGACGTATTGTTCGGAGAGGCCTTCACCGTACCGTCGGGACGGGGGCGCGCCGCCCTACACGAGGCGACGGCGCGGGTGCAGGGCGAACTCGCGGAGCTGGTGCGTGAACTCGACCGGCGATTGATCGCCGAGACGGGTTCACCCGGCATGGACGAAGGAGAGCAGACGTGACCGGCCTGGACGGGAGCTGGACCGACGAGGCCGAGTGGGAGCTGTCGGCCGATGATGAGATGACGGAGGACTCCGAGGAGGCCGCGCTCGCCCAACCGGTGCTCGCGGTGGTGGGGCGACCCAACGTCGGGAAGTCGACGCTGGTCAACCGGATCCTGGGCCGCCGAGAGGCGGTCGTGCAGGACATCCCCGGTGTGACCAGGGACCGCGTCGCCTACGACGCGCTGTGGAACGGGCGGAAGTTCACCGTCGTGGACACCGGCGGTTGGGAGCCGGATGCCACCGGGCTCCAGGCCGCGGTCGCAGCACAGGCCGAGTTGGCGATGAACTCCTCGGACGCGGTGCTGCTGGTGGTGGATGCCACCGTCGGAGCCACCGCCACCGATGACGCGGTGGCCAGAGTGCTGAGAAGGTCGAACCGGCCGGTGCTGGTCGCGGCCAACAAGGTCGACAGCGATCGGGCGATGGCCGAGGTCCACCAGCTGTGGTCGTTGGGACTCGGCGAGCCGCTGCCGGTCAGTGGTCTGCACGGGCGTGGCTCCGGTGACCTGCTGGACGCGGTGCTCGACGCGCTGCCGGAGTCGCCGAAGGACATGGTCGGAGCCGGCGCGGGCGGTCCCCGCCGGGTCGCGCTGGTCGGCAAGCCCAACGTCGGCAAGTCGAGCCTGCTCAACAAGCTGGCGGGCGAGCAGCGTGTGGTCGTCGACTCGGTGGCGGGCACCACCGTCGACCCGGTCGACGAGTTGATCGAGCTCGACGGCGAGGTCTGGAAGTTCGTCGACACCGCGGGCCTGCGCAAGCGGGTGAACACCGCGAGCGGCACCGAGTACTACGCCTCGCTGCGCACCAAGGCGGCCATCGACGCCGCCGAGGTCGTCATCGTGTTGCTGGATGCCAGCGAGCCGATCACCGAGCAGGATCTTCGGGTCATCACCGACATCGTCGAGGCGGGCCGGGCGCTGGTGCTGGCCTTCAACAAGTGGGACCTCGTCGACGAGGAACGACGCAACCAGATCCCCAGGGAACTCGACCGGGGACTGGTCCGGGTGCCGTGGGCCGAGCACGTCAACGTCTCGGCCAAGACCGGTCGGGCTGTCGCGAAGCTGGCCCCCGCACTGCGGACCGCGCTGGACTCCTGGGACACCCGGGTGCCCACCGGACAGCTCAACTCCTGGCTCACCGAACTCATCCAGGCCACCCCGCCGCCGGTGCGGGGCGGTCGGCAGCCGAAGGTGCTCTTCGCGACCCAGGCGCAGACCCGGCCGCCGACGGTGGTGCTGTTCACCACCGGGTTCCTCGAGGCCGGCTACCGACGCTTCCTGGAACGCCGATTCCGGGAGACCTTCGGTTTCGCGGGCAGTCCGGTCCGGTTCTCCATCCGGGTCCGGGAGCGCAAGCAGCGCAAGTCCTGATCGGACGGGATACCCGGCGCACGTTCGCCGGGTATCCCGCCCGGTGTGTCATCGGACGACGATCTCGGTCTCCTCGACGACCTCGTTGACCGTCACCGACAGGGTGAATCGGCCCGGCCGCAGGCCCTCGATGTCGCCGGTCCTCGGATCGAGACTCGCCACCTGCCAGGGTCGGGGGCCGTCGTCGGGACGATTCGGATCGACGATGTGCAGTCGCCGGGAGCCCGCCCAGTCCGCTGCCACCGGATAGCTCACCGGCACCTCGCGCTCGCCTTGGCGGACCGAGGCCGTGACGCTCTCGGTCCGGCCCACCGCGAGCTCGGCGGGCGCGGCGAGGCTCAGCTCGTCGACATGCGGCCGCATCTCGACCCGGACGGACTCGTCCCGGTCGGCGGGGTGCATCCGCAGCAGACTCCATCCGGTGAAACCGCCCTGATCGGCGGGCGCCGAGGGAGCCTTGCCCGCATTGCCGTTGATCAGCCTCGACACCCCGTCGACCCGGTCGGCGTGGAACCGGCCCGCGTGCGCGGCCACCAGCGCGGTGGGCTTGCCCGAGGCGTCCTCGAACTCGCTCAGCCAGTCGAGTACCAGTTCGGCCTCGCGCTGGTCACCCAACTGCGAGTTCCCGGCCGCACCGGGGTCCTCGGTCGGATGGTGCAGCGCGACGATCACGCCCTCGACCGACCGGTCGGCCTTCGCCTCGGCGAGCTCGTCCCGCAGCAGCTCGACCTGATCGAAACCGCCGCCGCGCAGGGTGCCCCGCGAGCTGTCGAGCAGGATCAACCGGATGCCGCCGTGGTCGACACTGCGGTGGGTCTCGCCGAACTCGGCGCTGAACTCCCCGGTGTCACCGGGACCGGACACCTCGTGATTGCCCGGCAGGTAGTACCAGGGGACCTGCTCGCCCAGCTCCTCGTCCAACACGGTCCTGGCCAGGTCGAAATCGGGTCCGGTGCCCCGATCCACCAGGTCGCCGTTGATCAGCACCACATCGGGTTCGGCCGCGACGGCCTCGCGCAGACTGCGGCGGGCCTGCTCGACCAACGGGCCGTCCGGGTCGTCCGAGGTGAACTGGGCGTCGCTGACCACCGCGACCCGCAGGGCACCCCGCTCGGCGTCCAGCGCGTCGTCGACCACCACCGACGTGTCGGGGCGTACCGGTTCGGCGGGCACCTCGGCGATAGGCGAGACCGAGGCGGTGAGATCGTCGAAGACGACCCGACCCTCGTACTGATGGTCGCGATCGGTCTCGACCAGGTAGAAGCGGTGCAGCCGCAGCGGTGCGGCGAGCCCGGCGGGGACGTCGGTCTCGACGTAACGCCACCCCGTCCAGTCGACCGAGTCGGCCAGACTCAGCACGGCGGGGGATCCCGCCGCATCGCGCAGCTCCAGTCGCAGCCAGGCGCCCGCGCCATCGCCATCGACCCACAGCCCGATGCGTTGCGTACCGGCGGGCAGTTCCCGCTGGGGTACGGCGTTGACGTAGGCGGCGCGGGTGGCGGTGGTCCCGGTGAGCCGGTAGTCCAGCGCGATCCCCTGGCCGCCCTCGCGGCCGTCGGCCTGCGAGACGGCCGATCCCACGACCGAGGGGAAGGCGGTGGCCTGCCAGCCCTCCACCCCGTCCAACGGGTCCACGATCCGCGCCTCGGTGCCGACCGAAACCCCGACCCGTGCGGTGAGTCCGGCCGCGGTCGCGGTGATCGTGGTCGACCCGGTGTCGACCAGGGCGGTCACGGTGAGACCGTCACCGTTCGGCTCGACCCGCACCACCTCGGGGTCGTAGTCGAGTTCGAGGTCGGCGGGCTCGACCCAGGTGCTGAAGCCGTCCGCGTCGTTGCCGAGGACGCGCAGCGAGCTGGAGACATCGGCGTCGGACAGCATCACCTGTCCGACGTCGGCCCGGAGCCGGACCGGCGCGCCCAGCACGTCCAGCTCGACATCACCCCGGACTCGACCGGAGGTGGCCGTGACGACCGTCCGACCGACCCGGTCCGCGCGGTCGGTGGCGTGGAAGATCCCGTCGCCTCGGATGCGTCCGTGCCTCGGGCGATCCACCGACCAGCGGTGTGCCGCCTCGACCGAGGCGCCGCTCTCGTCGTGGCCCAAGGCCTGCAACCGTCTGCTCAGCCCCGCGAGCACCCGCTGGGAGTCCGGACCCGCTGTCGCCGGTTCGGCGCGGAAACCGGTCAGTCTGCCGCTGCCGGGCGCGGTGCGCAGCCCCAATCCGTTGGGCACCAACCGCTGCCCGCCGTCCGACGGCGAATTATGGACCGTCGGTGCGGCCTCGCCCGCCTTGCGGGCCAGCAGCGTCGACGAGCCGCCGCCGTCGAGGTTGAGCGCGTCGTGGGCACCGAGGGAACGCAGCTGATGGGCCAGTTCCAACTCGGTCATGCCTCGGCTGGCCGACTGCCTGCCGTCGATGGTGACCAGCCAGAACCGCGATCCGTCCTCGGAGAATCCGACGGCGGTCCGGGGATGCGCGGTCACGTTGTCGACCGGCTGGACCTCGCCGTCGACGATCAGCGCCCGGTTGCCGCCGACGGCCACCGCGATGTCGGCGATGTCCTCGGAGTCGGTGCGTGGAGCCAGGCTCACCCCGACGGCATCGCCTTCCGCGAGGTCGGCGAGCGCCCGGGCCCCGGCATCACGGGCCAGCAGCACCTGGGTGCCCTCGGCGATCGGGCCGTCGCCGGGTGCGGTGCGGATGGCGGTGACCAGTCCGTCCACCAACTCGACCTCGAGTACCTCGGTGGCACCCGCCGTCGCGGTGAGTCGACTCGCCGAGCCCCATTCGGGGGTGAACACCCCGATGCCGTCGGCGGCGATCACCGGCGAGTTCAGGTTGTCGGCGGGCAGGACGTCGCCGCCGGGCAGGGTGAGGTGCGCTTCGAGGAACACCTCGGTGAGCGCGGCGCGGTGGTCCTCGGTGAAGGTCGCGGCCAGGTTGTGTCCGGCGGCGGGTGCGTGCCGCAGTTCCCCGTCGTCGATGCCGACGCCCAGGGGGGCGCCGGTCGCGTTGATGTCGAAGAAGTCGCCGTTGACCCCGGCGACCGCGTCGACCCTGGCCAGCTGTTCGGACAGCGGGGTTCGCGCCGAGACCGTGCCGGGGTGCAGGTAGGTCGGTTCCAGGCCCGCCGTGGACAACTCGGCGCTGAGCACGTCACCCCGGATCCAGCCCTGCGGGTCGAATCGATCGAACTCGGTGAGTTCCACTCCGGGGGCCACCAGGGTGGTGGTGCTGTCGGTGGTGAGCCCCGGATGCGGCGTCGCGGCCGGGTCGATCGAGGTCCGCAGCGCCTGTTCCGAGGCCGATGACGCGGCGGGCGAGTCCTCGACGGGTCGAGGCCCGGCCGGAACCCCGGTGTCGGCGCCCTGCGCGCCCGCGCCGGTGCCCGCCGCGAGCAGCAGCATCGCCGCTGCCGTCGCGATCCCGGCCGTGCGGGCGAGCCGACTCGGCCGGGATCGCTGCGGTTCCGACGTGCCCGTCGGTGCTGTTCGTCGTGTCGTCCATCCGTTGATCCGCCGTCGCACGGCCGCCCCCTGGCACACTCGTATCCGGTGGTGAGCCCGCCGAGCACAGCCCATCCAGCCGGCCGAGGGCTGTCCCGGACATGACAGGGGCGGGAACTCTTGACGATCTCGTCCACCAGCCTGGCGAACCGGACGACACGCCTGCCGCGCCCGAAAGGGTGATAGTCGGGCGCGTTCGGCGGTCTACTGTGTACTTACCGGCAGATCTGCGGCCGCCAGGTGCTTGCCGACGGCCTCGATCTCCGCCGCCTCCAGCGGGATCATCGGCAGGCTCGTGGTCGGATACCGGATGACGCCGCGCAGCATCAACGCCGCCTTGAACGCCCCGATGGCCGAGGAGTACCGGCCCATCCGATCGGTCGGCGCCACCCTGATCAGGTCGAACAGGGTGTGCAGTCGGCGTTGCTGCCGTAAGGCCTCGTCCCAGTCGCCTGCCACCGCCGCGTCGTACAGCCGGACGTAGCCGTGCGGATCGACATTGCCCAGTCCGGGGACCACGCCGGCGGCGCCGCAGCGCAATCCGAGGTCGGCCACGGTCTCCGAGCCGCTGAACACCCGGAAACCGTCGATCCCCGCGACCAGTTCGAGGACATCGCGCAACCCGTCGAGGTCCCCGCTGGAGTCCTTCAGCCCGGCCAGGGTCGCGTCGGCGGCCAGCTCGGCCACGGTCGCGGCGGCCAGTTTGGTGTGGACGGCGCTGGGGATGTCGTAGCCGATCAGCGGCAGATCGACGGCGGCGCGGATGGTCCGGAAATGCCCGAGGATCTCGACGGGATGGGTGGGGGAGTAGAACGGCGCGGTCGCGACCAGGGCGTCGGCACCCAGGGCAGCCGCAGCCCTGGCGTGCTCCACGACCCGAGGGGTGGACATGTCGACGACGCCCGCCAGCACCGGCAGTTGGCCCGCGACGGTGCCGACCACGACGTCGAGGGCCTGTCGACGCAGCGCATCGGGCAGATAGGCGGCCTCGCCGGTCGAGCCGCCGACGAACAGCCCGTGCACCCCGGCGGTCACCAGATGCGCGACGAGACGTTCGAGCGAGTCGACGTCGAGTTCCCGATCGGGGGTCAGCGGGGTGCACAGCGGTGGCACCACACCGCCCGTGATGAGCGGCGCGTGCGGCGATCGTCCTGGTGTGGCGTGCTGGTCGGTCATGTCTTCGGCTCTCCATCGGGAGTGTCGGGATCGGACTCTGCGGCGGGGGATCCGGCTGTGCTCTCCGCGCCCCCGGACTGCGGTGGTGGGCCGGTCGTCGGCTCGGAGGTGGCCACGGCAGTGGCCGCGCCGCCTCCGGGGGTCTCGGCTGCCCGCAGCCTGGGGGCGATCTGGGCCTCGTCGACCGTGAGGTCGACCCCGGCCGAGTCGTCGCCGAACCACCGTTGCACCAGGGCTGGCGCGTCCACGGCGATCAGGATGATCACGATCAGGGTGAGACCGAAGGCCAACCCGCCCAACGCGGTCGCGAGGCTGGTCCGTTCGGCGATCTGCGCACCGAGGACCGGTGCCACGGCGCCGCCCAGCGCTCCCACGTTGTAGGTGAAACCGAGGCCGCCCGCCCGGGTACCGATGTCGAAGTAGCCGGAGACCAGCTTCGGCAGGATTCCGGAGATTCCCTGGGCCAGGGCCTGCTGGCAGAACAGCAGGACGCCGAGAAGCAGCAGTTGGTCGCCGCCGATCGCGAACACCGGCAACGTGAAGGCCAGCGAGGCGAGCAGCGTCAGGCTGTAGGCACGTCGGGTGCCCAACCAGTCGCCGACGAAGCCCGCGAGACAGCAGCCGACGGCGGTGCCGAAGCCCGCGAAGAACAACACTCCGCTGACCTGTGCGGCGTCGTAGCCGAGGTCGGTCTTCAGATAGGTCGGCAGTAGCGCCTGGATGGGCCACGAGTAGAGGAAGGCGCAGAACACCACCACGATCAAGGTCAGCATCATCGGACTGCGCCTGCCCGCGAACTGGATGGTGAAGGCGGCCAGTCCGCCGATCGTCACCGCGATCAACAACCAGGACAGCACACCGGTCGCGCCGCCCGCGAACAACCAGAACAGGGCCAGCGACACGGCGACCGTGAGCACGATGTTGATCGCCCGGGTGCGCCCGCCGTAGAGGACGCTGACGAAGTCGCGCTCCTTGGTGGTGTCGTCGCGCTGTGCGGCCTGGTGCTGCCAGTCGGGTGCCTCCGGCAGGCTGCGGCGCAGCCACAGTGCCAGCACGATCGGCAGCAGACCGAGCAGGAAGAGCGCGCGCCAGCCGAACTCGGGAACGATGAATCGGTAGGCCTGGGCGGCGAGCACTCCGCCGAGGGAGAAGCCGGAGATGAGGAATCCGCTGGCCCGATTGCGCAGTGCCTTCGGCCAGCTCTCGATCACGTAGGTGGCGCTCGCGCTGTACTCGCCCGCCATGCCCATGCCGACGACCAGCCTGGCCACGAACAGCGGCCAGTAGCCCCAGGCGAGGCCGCAGGCGAAGGTGCCGACGGAGTAGAGCACGATGCTCAGCACCATCGCGGGCCGCCGTCCATAGCGGTCGCCGATCGCGCCGAGCGCCAACCCGCCGAACCAGCGGGAGATGAACGCCGCGGAGATCAGGGTGGCCGCCTCGACGGTGGATAAGCCGAACTCGTCGGCGACCTCGGTCAGCACCAGCGAGATGAGGACGAAGTCGAAGCCGTCCATCGCGTAACCGAGCCACGCGGCGAAGAACGACTTCCAGTCCTTCCTGGTGAGCTGGTGATACCACCGAGGTCGGGTGTACTGCTGGTCCATCAGAGCCTCCTTGCTCCGCTGGCAGACATCCCACCTGGGAGGTGGGATGTCTTGGCAAGGTACGGTTGGTACCCACACCGTGGCAAGAGGGATGGTCAGTGGCAGAGAACGGTCGGCGCCTTCAGGACCGGATCATCGATCTCATCATCGACCGAGGGCTCGCCCCCGGCGAACCGTTGCCCACCGAGGGGCAGCTCGTCGACGAACTGGGTGTCGGCCGAAACTCGGTGCGGGAATCGCTGCGTGCGTTGAGCACCCTGGGCATCGTCGACATCAGACACGGTTACGGGACCTTCGTCGGCGCGGCCCCGATCACCGCCTTCACCCCGGGTCTGCTGTTCCGGACCCGGCAGTCGATGCAGCAGGACGCGTCGGTGCTCCGCGACCTGGTGGAGATCCGCCGCGTGCTGGAGATGTCGCTGATCGAGACCGTGGTCGACCGGGCCGACGAGGACCTGGTGGGCGAGCTGGACGACCTGGTCGCCGCGATGGAGTCGGGGGATCTCGTCGAGACCGATCAACGGTTCCACGAGACCCTGTTCCGGCCGTTGAACAACGGGATCGCCCTGGAACTCATCGGCCTGTTCTGGACCGTCTACCACCGGGTGGAGACCGAACTCGACCCGCCGGGGCCCGAGCGGGCGGAGATCTGCTCCGAGCACCGGGCGATCGTCGAAGCCGTTCGAGCGGGCGATCCGGTGGCGGCCCGATCGGCCCTGGGTGCCCACTTCGTCGACATCGAGCAGCGGGTCGCGCGGCTCGGCGATCCGCGCTGAGCTCGGCGGCAGTGGGCCGGGAACGTCGCGGATCAGTCGGCGCGGGACTCGGCGCGCAGCGTCGAGGCGATCAACAGCACGACCCCGCAGGTCAGCAGGCTGTCGGCGAGGTTGAAGGTGGGAAACCACCCCGTGTACAGGTAGTCGGTTACCGCGCCGTCGGCGATCCGGTCGATCAGATTGCCCGCGGCTCCGGCGAGGATCATCGACATGCCCGCCCGAGCCGCCGTGGGCACCTCGGGTGCGGTGTGTAACGCATAGAGCGTGATCCCGAGGGTGACCGCGCTCGTCAGGGCGATGACCACCCAGGCAGGCAGGGTGTCGCCGAGGCTGAAGGCGATTCCCGGGTTGTAGGACAGTCGCACACTGAGGAATCCGAAGTCGGGACCTGCGGGATGCGCCTGCTCGACCAGGTGCTTGACGATCAGGTCGACCGCTGCCAGCACGACGGCGACGGCCAACAGCGTGGCCCGGATTCGAGTGGCCCTCGGTGTGGACTCCGTCGGGGTTCGCTCGGCGGGGCCTGCGGCGGGCGGTTCGACGTCGGATTCGGCGGTCACCACCCAGACATTACCGATCGGGCGGGGTTCACAGGGCGCCCGCCGCGACGGCGATGCCGAAGCCGCCCAGCAGCACGGCGGTTCCGAGGTCGAGCCCGTCCCGCACCCTGCGTCGACGCAGGATCGGGGTCACCCGGTCGACGGCCGTGACGAACAGGAACCACCAGAGCACCGCCAGCAGGGTCGCCGTGGTGCTCAACAACAGCGTCTGCTCGACGATTCGGTCGCCCGGAGTGATGAACTGCGGAAGCAGGGTGACGTAGAAGACCAAGGCCTTGGGATTGAGCAGATTGTTCAGCACCCCCTGCGCCAACGGTCCGCCGCCGCGCAGGCCCGCGCGGGTGGGCTCGTCCGTGGCGGTGTCGAGTGGGGCGGTGTCGAGTGGGGCGGGGCCCTGCGCGAGGACGGCCGCGACATCGGTGCCCGCCGCCCTCCTGCTGCGCCACCAGGACCGCAGACCGCGCCAACCGAGGAAGACCAGGTAGCCGCCGCCTGCGAGTTTCAGCGCGGTCAGCATCCCGTCCTGGGCGGCGATCAGAGCGGTCAGTCCGAGCACGGCGAGCAGCGTGTACACGGTGAGGCCGATGCTGATCCCGGCGGCGGTGAGATACCCCGCACGACGGCCCAGCAGCAGGGTGTTCCGGGTGACCAGGACGAAGTCCGGACCGGGGACCACGATGGTGAGCGCCGTGATCGCGATGAACAGTGGAATGCCTTCGGGCACGTCGAATTCTCTCTCCGGTCGAGCGCTGCTGTCGCCGGACACGAGGCGACGGGAGGATTCTGCAACCACATCCGGGGATCCGGCGAGAAGTTCGTTTAATATTCGACGATGACGACCTCCGTCGAATTGGATTCGATCGACCTGGAGATCCTGCGGTTACTGCAGAAGGACGCACGGATCACGAACAAGGAGCTGGCCTCGGCGGTCCGGGTCGCCCCGTCGACCTGTCTGGACCGCGTCGCCCGACTGCGCTCGACCGGGGTGATCCTCGGGCAGACGATCCGCATCGACCCGGAACGGCTGGGCAGACCGCTGGACGCGTTGATCGCCTTACGCATCCAGCCGCATCGCCGCGAGCTGTGCGACCCCTTCGCCGCCCACACGCTGGCCCTTCCCGAGACCAGGGCGCTCTACAACCTGGCGGGCCCGGACGACTTCCTGGTGCATGTCTCCACCTCGGGCGCGACCGATCTGCACCGGCTGGTGCTCGACGAGTTCGCCTCCCGCGAGGAGGTCTCCCACATCAACACCACCCTGATCTTCCAACAGTGGGTGGGCGGTCCGTTGCTCCCGCCCACCGCGCCGAGGTGACACAACTCGTGTTCCGCGCGATGAAGATCGTGGGATCGTTGCATCGGGACGGCCGTGCGAAGGCCGGTCGATCGGACGAGGGAGTCGATGCCGGATGGCCACGAGCGAGGTGGGACCGCCGCCGCTTCCCGAGGTGACCGGCCCGTGGGCGGTGCGCGACCTCCGACCCGAGGGCGCCGATCTGACCCTGCTGCACGAGTGGATGAACCGCGAGCACGTGGCGGCGTTCTGGCATCAGGACTGGTCACGGCAGCGGTGGATCGAGGAACTGACGACCCAGGCGGCCGGTGATCATTCCCGGCCGGTGCTGCTGTCCCACGAGGGGGCGCCGCTGGCGTACCTGGAGGTCTACCGGGTGATCCGGGACCGACTCGCCGCCTGCTACCCGGTGCGGCCCCACGACCTCGGGGTCCATGTCGCGATCGGGGAACTCCAGGCGACCGGGCGTGGGCTGGGCCGGGCGCTGCTCCGGGAGGTCGCGCTCGGTCTGCTCCGAGCCGACCCGGCCTGTGATCGGGTGGTGGCCGAACCCGACATCTCCAACGCGCCGTCGGTCCGCGCCTTCGAGGCGGCCGGTTTCCACAACCACGGCCGGATCACCCTGTCCGACAAGACCGCCGCGTTGCTCATCCACCCCAGGGCGGCCGGGTGACCCTGCGAGCGCCGAGGCGCGACTCAGGTGGGTAGGTCGGCGGCCCGCAACAGCACGGCCGATCGAGTGCCGATCCGGAAGCGTTCCAACGGCCGCAAACCGGCGGGCAGTACCACCTTGCGCGATCGATCGACCAGCACCAGCACGGCGTGATCGGGCAGATTCGGCCGCAGTGCTCTCAACAGCCGTGCCTGCGGCTCGGCCGCAGCGCCGTGCTCGCCTCGCCAACGGGTCTGCTCGCCATAGGGCAGGTCGGCCAGCACCAGGTCGACCGGCGGGAAGCCCTCGACGACCCCGCCGAGCGCATCGGGATCCAGCGCGTCCGCCCGCCGGACCTCGGCACGCAGATCGCCGCCCCCGGCTAGCAGTAGGCCCGCCAGTCGGCCTGCTGCCTCGGCGGCGAGCGCGTACGCGGGCTTGTCGAACTCGGCGGCCTGCTCGTGCAGCCGCCCCGCGCGGGCCCGCAGCCCGGCCGAGGTGAGCAGTGCCAGATTCGCCGTCGCCACCTCGGTGGCCCGTTCGTCGACGTCCGAGCCCAGGACGGCGCCCAGCTCGCCTCGGTGCAACAGACCCAGGACCGTCAACAGATATCCGCTGCCACACAGCGGGTCCCACATCGTCAGCTCGGCGCCCCCGGGCAGCCGCGCGGCCGCCCTGGCGAACAGCTCGGTGGCCAGTCGGACCGGGAAGGCAGGCAGTCCGGGGGCCGACCGCAGTACCGCGCCGCCCGCCAGATCGGCATGATCGGTCTGCTCGACGGCGAATCGGTACGGCACGGGAGCCTCTCCCCACGACGACGGCCGACGGCGAACCCTGCCGACGGCAATGGCCCAGCCTAGGACAACGACCCGAGGCGGGGTCGGCTCGGGCGAGAGCGAACCCGAGGTGGCACCCGGTCGCTCACAGCCGGTCGCTCACCCGGTCCAACAGCGGTCCGAACTCCGCCACGGTAGCCGGCTCGACGTACTCCGCGACCGGGTCGGCGTCCCCGACCATCAGGTCCACGTCCGCCCAGCCGCCCGCGTAGAGCACGATCCACGCCGACCCACCGGTGCCGTCCAGTTCCAGCCCGAGCGACATCGGCCGCCGGACCAGGCGGCGATTCTCGTACAGCGGTCGGGGCCACCCGTCGTGGGCGTCCATCCAGGTGATCCGCGCGACGGTGATCCCAGCGGCAGACCACCGCCTGCGACGCTGGTCGACCAACAGCGCCGCTTGGTCGAGGTCTAGGTTGTCCAGATCTATCCGCCGCTCCACCTGCACGGACGGTAATGGCCGTTGGCGCCGTCGACCAGTGCCCGTCCGCGTACGCCGGTTCGCCCGCCTCGCGTGCCCAACCCCGACACCGGGGGGTGTGCTCTCCGATGGTTTCGCGCCGGCTAGCGTCTTGAAGACCACGTCGGCGTCCGCTGCCCAGCGGTCCGTGCCGACAACCCCCAGGCAACGAGGAGACGTGGCATGACTCGAACCGGCGACCACGTCGCGACCGTGGTCCGTCCCGGCAGCCCCAACGGGTCCGGCCTGCCCGGTCCCGGCCTGCAGGCGGCCGACGTCGAGGTGGTGCGGGCGGTGGACGCCCATCTGGCCGAGTACCTGGCCCAGCGCCGTGCCGAGGCCGTCGCCGTGGACGACCACTTCACCGTGGAACTGGTCGATCCGCTGATCTCCTTCGTGCGAGAGGGCGGCAAACGGCTCCGGCCGCTGTTCGCCTGGTGGGGCTGGCGTGCGGCGGGCGGTGCCGACGCGGGCGCCGAGGCCGATGCGGTGCTCCGCGCGGTCAGCGCCGTGGAGCTCGTGCACGCCTGCGCGCTGGTGCACGACGACGTGATGGACGACTCCGCCATCCGGCGGGGCAAGCCCGCCGTGCACGTGGCGATGGCGGCGCGACACCGGGCTGCGGGCATGCGCGGCGACGACGTGGGCTTCGGCCGGTCGATGGCGATCCTGGTGGGAGACCTGGCGTTGTGCTGGGCGGACGACATGATGCACACCTCGGGTGCCTCGCAGGCGATGCTGCACCGGGCGGGCTCGGCCTGGCGGGCGATGCGCACCGAGATGATGGCGGGTCAGTTCCTCGACCTGCGGGCGCAGGCCACCGGCACCGAGTCGATCGAGTCGGCGCTGCGGGTGAACCTGCTCAAGACCGCCGGATACACGGTCGCCCAACCGCTGCTGCTCGGCGCACTGCTCGGCGGGGCGTCGTCGGAGCTGTCGGCGGCGCTGCACGCCTACGGTGTCGATCTCGGGACGGCCTTCCAACTGCGCGACGACTTCCTCGGCGTGTTCGGCGAGCCGGAGATCACCGGCAAGCCCGCAGGCGACGACATCCGTGAGGGCAAGCACACCGTGCTGGTCAACGAGGCCCTGCGGCTGACCGAGCTGCACGGCCGTCCCGACGAGGCGGCGACCTTGCGCGGCGCGCTGGGCGACCCACTGCTGAGCCCGCAGACCCTGGCCGAGGTCCGTCGAGTCCTCGTCGACTCCGGCGCCGTCGCCGTCGTGGAACAGCGGATCGAGACCCTGGCCATCTCGGCGGTCGACCGACTGTCCGGGGTCGATCTCTCGGAGTCGACGGCGGCCCGCCTGCGCACCCTGGCGGATGCGATGATCCGGCGCGATGTCTGATCCCCTGGCGCGGCGGTGGTCCGGCGCGCTGCGAACGGGCCGTGGCATGACCGGCCGTACCGACCACGTCGTGGTGGTGGGCGCCGGATTGGCGGGACTGTCGGCCACCCTGCATCTACTCGGCGCCGGTAGACGGGTCACCGTCGTGGAGGCCGGGCCGCGTCCCGGCGGGCGGGCCGGTCTGGCCGAGACGGCGGGCTATCGGGTGGACACCGGCCCCACCGTGCTGACCATGCCGGAGATCATCGCCGACGCGCTCGACGCGGTGGGGGAGTCCCTCACCGACCGCCTCGACCTACTCCCGCTGCATCCCGCCTACCGCGCCGCCTTCGCCGACGGCAGCACGGTCGCGGTGCACACCGACGCGGAGCGGATGGAGGCGGAGATCCGCCGCTTCGCGGGTCCGGTCGAGGCCCAGGGCTACCGCAGGCTGCGTCGCTGGCTGACCGAGCTGTACACCGCGCAGTACGACCGTTTCATCGCCGCCAACATCGATTCGCCCAGCGACCTGGTACACCCGGCCGCCGCCCGCCTCGTCGCGCTCGGCGGGCTGGGGCGACTCGGCCCGGCCGTCGAGCGGCGGATAGGCGACGAGCGTCTGCGCCGCGTGTTCTCCTTCCAGGCGCTGTACGCCGGGCTCGCCCCACACCGTGCCAGGGCGGCCTACGGCGTGATCGCCTACATGGACACCGTCGGCGGGGTGTACTTCCCCCGAGGCGGCATGCACGCGGTACCCAGGGCGCTGGCAGCCGCCGCCACCGCGCACGGCGCCGAATTCCACTACGACGCACCGGTGCGGCGATTGGAGCGCACCGGCGACCGCATCCGCGCCGTGCACACCGATCAGGGCCGCATCGAGTGCGACGCCGTGGTCCTCACCCCGGACCTGCCCGAGACCTACCGGTTGCTCGGCCGCACCCCGCGTCGCCCGGTGCCGCTGCGGTGGTCGCCCTCCGCCGTCGTGCTGCACCTCGGGGTGGCACGCGGTGCGGCGATGCAGACCGATCACCACGTCATCTCCTTCGGCTCGGCATGGCGCCGCACCTTCGCCGAGATCATCGACGAGGGTCGGCTGATGTCGGACCCCTCCCTACTGATCACCCGACCGACCCGCAGCGATCCTGGGCTGGCCCCGCCGGGCCGCGAACTGCTCTCCGTGCTCGCCCCGGCGCCCAACCTCGCCGTCGGCAGGCAGGACTGGGCCAGGATGGGCACCGCCTACCGAGACGAGCTGCTCGCCGTGCTCACCGACCGGGGTCTGCTCGATGCCGCGCCGGACATCGACCTGAGCGAGCTGGTCACCCCTCGGGACTGGGCCGCGCAGGGGCTGGGGGCGGGCACCCCGTTCTCCCTGGCGCACACCGTGGCCCAGACCGGTCCGTTCCGGCCCGCGAATCTCGTGTCCGGCATCGCCAACGCCGCTCTCGCGGGCTCGGGTACCACCCCCGGCGTCGGCGTGCCCACCGCCCTGATCTCCGGGAAGCTCGCGGCCGCGCGGGTCACCGGCGCCATGGCCGGTCGGGGATGAGTCCGGGCGAGCTGGACGCAGCGGGCATCGAGGGCACCGCACTGCGTCGGTCCTATCTGCGCTGCCGGGCGTTGCATGCCAGGTTCGGCCGTACCTACTTCCTGGCGACGCGGCTCCTGCGCCCCGAACAGCGACCCGCCGTGCACGCCCTCTACGGCTTCGCCCGTTGGGTCGACGACATCGTCGACGAACCCGGCGGCGAGGATCCCGCGCCGCGCCTGGACCGGGTGGCCGACCGAGTCGCGGCCGATCTCCACGCGACACACAGCACGCACGCGGTGTTGGCGGCGCTGGTCGATACCGTCCGGCGGTACGGGATCGATCACCGGCTGTTCACCGACTTCCTCACCTCCATGCGGATGGACCTCACGGTGACGGAGTACCCGAGCGACCGGGAACTGGCCGGGTACATCCGAGGCTCGGCCGAGGTGATCGGCCTCCAACTGCTGCCGGTTCTGGGCACCGTGGTCGCCGACGACGTGGCAGCCGAGCATGCCGCCGCATTGGGCGCCGCCTTCCAGCTGACGAACTTCCTCCGCGACGTCGGCCAGGATCTCGATCGCGGCCGGATCTATCTGCCGATGGACGAACTCGCGACCTTCGGCGTCGACCGGGAACTCCTACGCTGGTGCCGCCGGACGGGCCGGACCGAGCCGCGCCTGCGTCGCGCGGTGGCGCACTTCATCGCGCGAAACCGGGCGGTCTATCGCCGGGCGCTGCCGGGAATCCCGATGCTCGCCCCGGTCGCGCGGCCGTGCGTCACCACCGCCGCGGTGCTCTACCAGGGGATCCTGTCCGAGATCGAGGCCGCCGACTTCGACGTGGTGAGTCGACGAGCCGTGGTGCCACGGCGACGCAGGCTCGCCGTGGTGGTGCCCACCCTCGCGCACAGCATCGCGCTGCGGATGACGGCCGCCCGCTGAGGCCGCTCGATGCCCTGCGGTACCGCCGATCCGGCGATGGCCAGGGCGGTCCGCCGCGTCGATCGCCGTCACACCAACGAGATCGGCGCAGGTAGCGGGTCCGGTGATCCACCACCGGTCTCCTTCGCATCGATCTCGATTGCCCGTCACCCGGAGTCCACCCGCAGCTCACCGTGATTGCTTACGGTGATCCGGTCGCCACTGTCCGGAACATCGTGGCGAGCGTCCCCCTGCGTGCGTTCGCCCAGTGAAGGAGTCTCGATGCCGTCCACCAAAGCCGTCGCTCTCGGCGCCGCGTTCTCGACGTTGATCGCGACCGGCCTCGCCGTCGCACCGGTAGCCGCCCAGGCGCAGCCGGATCAGTCCGATTCACAGGGCACCATCGCCTGGATCAGCGACACCCAGTACTACTCGCAGCGCTACCCGGACATCTTCACCGGCATGACCGAGTGGGTGGCGTCCGAGGCCGACAGTCGAGGAATCGAGTACCTGGCGCACACCGGGGACATCGTCGAGTACTACCCCTTCACCCGGGAATGGGACAACGCCTCGGCCAGCATGGGAGTCCTGGAGGACGCGGGCATCCCCTACGGCGTCGCCGCGGGCAACCACGATGTGGCGACCTTCTGGTCCGGCTACACCATCACCGACTACGGCGTGTTCAGCGAGTACTTCGGCGAGGACCGCTTCGCCGACTCGCCGGTCTACGGTGAGTCCTTCAAGGACAACCGCCAGCACTACGACCTCGTCACCATCGGCGGCGTCGAATTCGTGGTGCTGTACCTGGCATGGCGGCTCGACGCGGCCGACATCGCCTGGGCCTCCGAGGTGCTCACCGAGCACGCCGACAAGCCCGCCATCATCGGCGTGCACGAGTACATCGACGCGCAGGGCGAGTACAGCGGTCGTGGCGAGCAGATCTTCGACGAACTCGTCGAGCCGCACGACAACGTGTCGCTGGTGATCTCCGGACACATCCACGGTGCCGCCACCAACGTCGTCGAACTCGACGGGGACCGTCGGGTCGTCGAGATGCTCGCCGACTACCAGGACGCCCCGCAGGGCGGATCCGGTTACCTGCGTCTGCTGACCGTCGACACCGCCGCGAGCACTCTCCAGGTGCAGACCTATTCCCCGCACCTGGACTCGACCGGTTACTTCGACGACGCCGTCGAGAACACCACGCTGCCGTTGGACATCACGCCCTGATCGATTCGTCGATCGACGGCAGCTCGCTCGCCCGTCCGTCCGATGTGGTCTCTTGGGCGGCGGGCGAGTCCTGCATCGAGCCGGCCCGATCCGACCTGTCTACCAGGCGGAACCCCGTCGTGGAGCGGCTGGACCCCCGCCCGCCCTACGGCTGGGTCTACCCCCGTCGGGTGGATTCCACCCCTGGAGATCCACTGTCTGACGCCATGGTGAGCGGCTCGCGACGTACCTAGATTTTCCCTAGTCAGCAGGCGTATTCGGCTGGGGGAGACCATGGGATTCACGCGGGCGTCGTTAACCGCACTGGTGGCCGCACTCGTGCTGCCCTGGTGCTCGGGCTCGGTGACCGGACCCGAGCCCGCCGAGCCGCTTCCCGGTGCCGTCGCCTGGTCCCGTCACCGAGTGGACGGCGAAGCGCTGCCCGACGCGGAGCAGGCGGAGCCGCAGACGGTCGCCGATTTCCTCACCGATGCGGGCCGACAGAACACCGACGAGCTCGTCGAGCGATTCCCCTTCGTCATGGGCAATCTCGACGGTGCCCCACTCCGGACCCGCTTCGCCGCCAACCGACGGGCCATCGCGTTGGAACGCGCCCGCCTCGCCGCCGTCGCCGCCGACCAGAGCCTCTCGGAACCCGCACGCTCCTCGGCCCGACGCACCGAGGCGATGTACCGCCGCCTGGCCGAGAACCGTCGACCGGTGCTGCTCTTCGATCCTCGCGGTCGGGGCCGCTACGCGGAGGTACACGGCGATCTGGCGAACGCCACCCACGTCGCGGTCGTCGTACCGGGGACGGGGATCTCGACCAGATCCTTCGACCCGCGCTCCGGTCACGTCGGCACCCCGGGAGCGATGGCCGCCGAGCTGTACCGCACCCAACGCGCACTGTCGCCTGCTGCGTCCACCGCAGTCGTCGCCTGGGCGGGTTATGCCACCCCGCAGGCCCTGGGCGTCGGCGCGGCAACCGCTCGGTACGCCGAGGCGGGGGCCGAGGAGTTACGCGATCTGATCGACGGACTGATCGCGGCCCGGAGCAGTCCCGACGCGGGTCACCCGACTCGGTCGACGACTCGGGTGACGCTGCTCTGCCACAGCTACGGATCGGTGGTCTGCGGCCGGGCGGCCGAGAAGCTGCCCGAAGCGGTGCACGACATCGTCGTCTTCGGGAGCCCCGGCATGGGCGTGGACACCGTGACGGAACTGCACACCGACGCCCGGCTCTGGGCGGCGTTGGGTCCCTCGGACTGGATTCGACATGTGCCCAACGTCCGATTCCTCGGCTTCGGCCACGGCCGGGCACCGACGTCGGCCGCCTTCGGCGCTCGGCGGATCCCGGCCACCGACGTCCGAGGCCACGACGGATATCTCCACCGCGACACCGACACCGCGCGCCGATTCGCCCAGATCTCGCTCGACCTCGTATCCGAGCCACACCACACCGGAGCGGACACCCACCGATGACCAGTACCGACTCGACCGCCGTTCCCCGCCGCACCCGACGAGGACGGGTACCCGAGCCACGCCACGCGCGGCGCGGTCTGTCCGCACGACTCCGGGCGATCGACGACGCCACCCCTGCGGAGCGCGACCGGGTGATCGATGCCCTGCGCGCGCTGGCGATCGTCGGTGTCGTCCTCGGCCACTGGCTGGTCAGCGTCGTCGTCTTCGACCAGAACGGGCCGCACATCGCCAGCCCGTTGCAGCATCTGCCCGAGTTGACACCGCTCACCTGGGTTCTGCAGTTACTCGGCCTGTTCTTCTTCGCAGGCGGTTGGGCCAATGTCCGCAGCCTCGACCGAGCCTCCGGCGGGAGCGCCTCGGCGACCACCCGAGGTTCGATTCTCGGCCGGGGATACCTGCCGTGGTTGGGCGCCCGGCTGGACCGGATGCTGCGACCGGTGGTGCTGCTGGCCGGGTTCGTCGCGGTGTTGCTCGCCGTGCTGGGCCTGAGCGGGTGGACGGGGGCCGACCTGTACACCGTCGGACTGTTCGTCGTCAGTCCACTGTGGTTCCTGCCGGTCTACCTGGTCCTGACGGCGGGTACGCCGATCGTCGACGCGGCGGTTCGGCGCTGGGGCGCGTGGGCGGCAGTGGGGCCCGCTGCGGTCGTCCTGCTGCTCGACCTGCTGCGGTACGGCCCGTGGTGGGAGCTGCCCGCGTCCGTGGGCACCCCGAACCTGATCGCCGCCTGGCTGGTGCCCTACGTGCTGGGGGTGGCCTTCGCCAGGGGCAGGCTGGTGCAGGCGGCCGGACCATGGCTGTTCGTCGCGGGGCTGGCGGCCTGCGTGGCGCTGATCGTGTTCGCCGACTATCCGGCGAGCATGACCGGGGTGACCGGCGCCGACCGCTCCAATATGGGCCCGCCCTCGCTGTTGGTCCCCGCGATGGCGCTGGCCCAACTCGGGGTGGCGTTGACGTTCTACCGGCGGTTGGCCCGGGCGCTGACCCGGCCGTGGCTCTGGGCGATCGTGGTGACGATCAATCTGGTGGCCATGACCGTCTACCTCTGGCATCAGACGGCGTTGATGTCGACCCAGCTGGCCACCCACGCGGTGGGACTGAGCCTTCTGGGATTCGACGGGGTGCCCGCCGATCTCACCTGGCTGTTGAGTCGCCTGGCGCTGCTGCCGCTCTGCGGTGTGGTGCTGTGCGGCTTCATCCTGCTCTTCCGACGGTGGGAGCAGCGCAGCGCCTCCACCGTGTTGCGGCCCGCCGCACCGGCAGGAGCGACTGCCGATGCGGCGCGGCCCACGGCGGCCGATCAGGACCCGCCGCGCCACACCTCGCCTGCGGGGTAGGCGAACCGTTGTCGGGAGTCGGCGAGCATCTCCGCACCGGATCCGGGATCGATCGGCACCTGGTACCGGCCATCGCGGATCCGCACCGGGGTGCTGAAATGCTCATGCAGGTGGTCCACGTACTCGATGGCCCGGCCGTCGAGGGCTCCCGACACGGCCACGTAGTCGAACATCGCCAGGTGTTGGACCAGTTCGCAGAGGCCCACTCCACCGGCATGCGGGCACACCGGAACCCCGAACTTGGCCGCCAGCAACAGGATCGCCACGTTCTCGTTCACCCCGCCGACCCGGGTGGCGTCGATCTGCAGGATGTCGATCGCCCCGGCCTGCAGGAGCTGCTTGAACATCACCCGGTTCTGGACGTGTTCACCGGTGGCGACCCGCATCGGCGCCACCGCGTTGCGGATCGCGGCATGGCCGAGGACGTCGTCGGGGGAGGTCGGCTCCTCGATCCACCACGGGTTGAACTCGCGCAGTCTGCGCAGCCAGGGGATGGCCGTATCGACGTCGAAGCGCTGGTTGGCGTCGATGGCGATCCGCACGTCGGGACCCACCGCGGCCCTGGCCACCCCGAGCCTGCGGACGTCGTCGTCGAGGGCGGCGCCGACCTTCAACTTGATCAGGTCGAAACCCTCGGCGACCGCCTCGGTCGCCAACCTCGCCAACTTGGCGTCGTCGTAACCGAGCCACCCCGGCGAGGTGGTGTAGCCGGGATAGCCCTCGCGTTCGAGTCGCTGTAGCCGCTCGGATCGGCCGGGTTCGGCGGCCCGCAGGATCTCCAGCGCCTCGTCGGGGGTGAGCGCGTCGGTCAGATAGCGCCAGTCCACCAACTCGACGATCTGCTCCGGAGTCAGGCTCGCCAGCAGTCGCCACACCGGCATCCCCGCGCGCTTGGCGGCCAGGTCCCACGCTGCGTTGACCACGGCCCCCACCGCCATATGCATGACGCCCTTCTCGGGACCGAGCCAGCGAAGCTGCGAGTCCGAGACCAGCTCCCGGGACAGCCCGCCCAGGTCGGCGCACAACTTCTCGACATCGCGGCCGACGACGTGCGGGGCGAGCAGCTCGATCGCCGCGCACTGGACGTCGTTGCCCCGACCGATGGTGAACACGAAACCATGGCCGTCGGGACCCTCGTCGGTCCGCAGCACCAGATAGGCGGCGGAGTAGTCGGGATCGGGATTCATGGCGTCCGAGCCGTCGAGTTCCCGGGAGGTCGGGAATCGGACGTCGGACACCTCCAGGGCGACGATCCGGCTCACGCGGCCTCGCCCTCCGGCCCGGTCATCACCTGTCGCTGTCTGCCGAGGCCGTCGATCTCCAACTCCACGACATCGCCCGCACCGAGATAGGGGAAACGACCGGAGAGCGCCACACCCTCCGGGGTGCCGGTGTTGATCACGTCGCCGGGTTCCAACGTGAGGAATCGGCTCAGGTGCCACACCAGGAACGCGACGTCGAACACCATGTCCGAGGTGGCGGAATCCTGCCGGGGCGCACCGTTGACCCAGGAACGCAGCCGCAGCGACTGCGGATCGCCGATGTCCTCGGCGGGTACCAACCAGGGGCCCAGGGGATTGAAGCCGGGACCGCACTTGCCCAGCGACCACTGCCCGCCGGAGCGCTCCAGCTGCCACTCGCGCTCGGAGATGTCGTTGGAGACCGTGTAACCGGCGATGTGCGCCGCCGCATCCTCGGGGCCTGCGAGTCGGCTGGCGCGCTTGCCGATCACCACGGCCAACTCCACCTCCCAGTCGGTGCGCGAACTGCCCGGCGGAATCCGCACCGCGTCGTCCGGGCCGACGATGGTGTTGGGGTGCTTGAAGAACAGGATGGGCTGGGCGGGTGGTTCCGCCCCGGACTCCCGGGCGTGCGCGGCATAGTTCTGGCCGATGCACAGCACGGCCATCGGCCGGGCGATCGGGGCGCCGATGCGTAACCCGGTCGGATCCAGCGCGGGCAGCGTGCCTGCGGCCAACGCCGTTCGGGCCCGGTCGATGCCCTCGGCGGCGAGGAACGCGCCGTCGATGTCGTCGGTGATCGGGCTCAGATCGAAGAACGCGCCGTCGTCCGTTCGCAGGGCGGGACGTTCGGCCCCGGGTGCACCGAGTCGCAGCAGCCGCACGGGTACTCCTCTCCTACCGCCGTCACAGGCGGTGTCTCGGATGGTTCGGAATTCTGTGTCGCCCATCGGCGGCATCCGCGCCCCGACCTCACGGCGGGTTCCCGGTGTCGAACAGCGGGCGTAGCCGCTCGTAGTAGGAGGCCTCCAGATGCGCACGCATCGCCAATTTCGCCGCCACGGGATCGCCCGCGACGACGGCCTCGGTGACCCGCCGATGCTCGGCCAGCGCCATCGTCGCGATCCGCTGGTCGTAGTAGAGCCGGAAGATATGCAGATGACAGTGGGTCTGCTCGAAGGCGCGACGGATCTGCGCGCTCCCGGAGAGCTCCGCGATGAGGAGATGGAAGCGGGTGTCGTGCAGGGCCAGGGCCTGGTAGCGCTGCGAATCCGGCGGCGCGCAGGAATCCAGCTCCGCCCGCAATCGGTCCTTCGCGGGCTCGGTGGCGCCTCGGGCGGCCTCGGCGGCGGCCCAGGGTTCCAGCAGCAGACGGAAGCGATAGAGATCGTCCAGCTGCTCCAGCGTGAGCAACGCGGTGGTGCGATACCCCCGCAGCGGCTCCTTGACCACCAGCTCGGTCGACTCCAACCGGGCCAGGGCCTCCCGGACCGGGGTGGGGGAGACCTCGAGTCTGCGGGCCAGACCGTCGATGGACAGCCGCTCGCCCGGGGCGATGGCGTGGTCCATGATCAGATTCTTGATCGTCTCGTAGACCTCGTCGACCAACACGCTCCGGCGGGGCGCACTCGGGGCGCGGGCCGTCGTCGACCCGGAACCCCTCGGTGCAGCGTTCATCCCGTGCTCCCCGGTGCCTGCGCCCGATCCGTTCGCGGCCGCTGGTTCGCACCCTAGGGGTCGGCGGCGCCGGATCCTATAGGATTCGCCGGCCGTCTTCGGCCGAACCGGTCACCGAGGCCGCTCGCCGAAGCCGTTTCGGGGCACGCGGCGAGCAGGCCGGCAGGGTTCCCACCGGCCTGCACCGCTGCCCGTGGCGGCGGTGCGACGAGCCTCCAGCACCTAGCGCAGGCGGCGGAACCTCAGCCCGAGGCTGTGAGCGGTCGTCGGCGGCCGTCCGGCGAACGGTTGATCGAGGCGGCGGAGTCACGACGTCGACCACCGGCCGATTCGGCGTGCGTGTCACCATCGGATCGTCGATCGAGCCTGTCATCCGGGGCGTGGCGTTCGGCCTGTTCTGCGACGTCCCTGGCCAGCGCCGCCCGCAGCCCCGGCCTGCGATCGGCGTAGACGGGGCGCGGCGGTGTGAAGGCAGGTGTGTTCCTCGCCAGCGCGCGGACCAGATTCCTCAGGAAGCCGTCATTCATCGGCACCTCCACTGTGCGGTGAAACGGCGGGTGCGGGGCGGGGTGCCTGCTCCACGGAACGGATCCGCTCCGCATCGGTGTCGCGCCAGGCGATGTCCCGGCGCTGCGGGCCCTCCGGGGCCTGCGGTGGACGGGATGCGTCGGCGGCGGGCAGCGCTCTGGTGAGCTGTTCCACCAGCAGCGGGGCCGCCACGCCGATCGCGAGCGCGCCGAAGGGCCCACTGACCTGACCCGCGATACCGGCAGCTGCGGCCAACCCCGAACCGACACCCAGTCGGATCAGAACCGAGACCAACAGGGGAAGCGGCCCCGGCTCGTCGGGAACCCGCCACGGCCAGGTGCCCGTCCGTCGGATCGCGCCGGAGAACTCGAGACCCTCCACGGCGAAGCCACCGAAGAGTCCCCAGAGCGCGTACTCCCATCCCACCACCGCCCTAATGTAACGCTCGGTGTATCGGAGGTGACTCGGTCATGGTCGATTCTAGGCCGTGCGACCACGGTCGTCCGCGATCCGTACTCCATCGGCCGGCGTCCCCTCCGGCCGCGATCACCACCGCCCCCAGCGATCCTCGGAGCGCTCCCGAGGATGGCGCCGTGCGCGGAGGATCGAGCGCTCACCTGGGCGGAGGCACTGGTCGGCGCGGTAGGTGGAGCCGAATGGTGCGGTCGCGGAGAAGCGGCGGAAAAATCTTCTCGGAAAGTTCTGTCGACGTGTCGATCCGGCCGTCGACCGTTCGACGCACTAGTAGGGCCCGGGAACCCATCCCGTCACCGACGGGTGTCCGGGCCGCCAACCGAGTGACAGGGGAGCCCCCATGCGATTCATGGTCTTGGTCAAGTCCGATGCCGACACCGAGGCGGGCGTGCTTCCGAGCGAGGAACTGCTCACCGCGATGGGCCGCTACAACGAGGAGCTGGTCGCGGCGGGCGTCCTGCTCGCAGGCGAGGGTCTCCAGGCCAGCCAGAACGGCGCCAGGGTCCAGTGGAACGACGGCGCCGCCCCGACGGTGGTCGACGGCCCATTCGCGGAGGCCAAGGAGCTCGTCGCCGGATTCTGGATCCTGCAGGTGAAGTCGAAGGCGGAGGCCATCGAGTGGGCCAAGCGCTGCCCGGCCCCGGAACAGGGCGAGCAGGTACTGGAGGTCCGACAGATCTTCGAGATGGACGACTTCGGCGACGCCGCGACCCCGGAGGTGCGCGAGTCGGCCGAGGCGCTGCGGTCGAAGACCGAGAAGAAGTGAGCGGCCGCCCCCTGATTCACGGCCTCGGACTCGGCCTCGCCGTCGAACCGGGGGCGCCGGAGGGGGCGAAACCCTCCCGATAGCCGACGCCGTGTGCTTGGGTCGGAGGTCATGACGGCTTCCGACCCTCGCCCTGCGATCGACGCGGTGTGGCGAACCGAGTCGGCGCGGCTCATCGCAGGCCTCGCCCGATTCCTCCACGATGTCGGCCTTGCCGAGGAGTTCGCGCAGGACGCCCTGGTGGCGGCCTTGGAACAGTGGCCGGAGACCGGGATTCCCCGGAATCCGGGAGCGTGGTTGACGACCATCGCGAAACGTCGGGCCATCGACCATCTCCGCCGTAGGGAACGCTTCGCGGCCAACCTCGTGGAGTTGGGCCGCAATCAGGGCGTGGACGGGGTCGGGACCGCGCCGGATGCGGCGAGCGAGCAGCTCGACTCCGACGACATCCAGGACGACCTGCTTCGCCTGGTGTTCGTCTCCTGCCATCCGGTGCTGTCCACCGATGCCAGGGTCGCCCTCACCCTGCGGCTACTCGGCGGTCTGACCACCGAGGAGATCGCCAGAGGTTTCCTGGTCCCGGAGTCGACGGTGGCCCAGCGGATCGTCCGGGCCAAACGCACGCTTACCAAGGCCGGGGTGCCCTTCGAGGTACCCGCCCCTGCGGACCGACCAGCCCGGATCGCCTCCGTGCTCAGCGTGATCTACCTGATCTTCAACGAGGGTTACGCGGCGACCTCGGGCGAGGACTGGATGCGGCCCGCCCTATGCGAGGAGGCGTTGCGGCTCGGCAGGGTGCTCGCCGGACTGCTGCCCGAGGACGCCGAGGTCCATGGTCTGGTCGCCCTGATGGAGATCCAGGCGTCGAGGATGCGGGCGCGCACCTCGCCCACCGGTGATCCCGTGTTGCTGCTCGACCAGAACCGAGCCCGGTGGGATCGACTGCTCATCAATCGGGGACTCGCGGCCTTGGAACGGTCGGAGGCCCTCGCACACCCGCGCGGACCGTATGCGATGCAGGCTGCGATCGCAGCGTGTCATGCGCGGGCCCGCACCGCCGAGGAGACCGACTGGATCCGCATCGCCGCGCTGTATCAAGCGCTCGCCCTGCAGACGCCGTCCCCGGTGGTGGAACTCAACCGGGCGGTCGCGCTGTCGATGGCCTTCGGACCGGCGGTGGGACTGGAACTGGTCGACACGCTGACCGGGGAACCGAGCCTGGCGGCCCATCACCTGCTGCCGAGCCTGCGTGGCGATCTGCTTCGGCGACTCGGCCGCGATTCCGAGGCGGCCACCGAGTTCGCCAGGGCCGCCACGCTCACCAAGAACGCGCGGGAACGCGCCCTGCTCGCGGAACGCGCGGCCGCCTGCGAGGCCGCCGCGCATCGGATGCAGCGGACCGGAGCCGCCGCCGAGCCGTCGGCCATGGACCTCGACTCGGCGGCGAGGCGACCGGTTACAGGGTGACGCCCGTGCCGCTGACGATCAGCATCACCTGCAGTTGGATGCTGGCCGCGTAGTAGGTGTCGGGGTCGACCTCGGTTGCCACGATCTTCGCCCACAGCGCGTCCAACCACTGCTGGCTCTCCGGGTTGCTCATCGCGGCCACCGCGAAGGGAGCGAAGAACGCCGCATCCGAGCCGGTGGCGTACCGGGTGCCGTCCAGCCGGTAGCCCGAGCCGATCTGGTTCGGGTCACCGCCGGTGGACTGCTTGATCCACTCGTCCATCCGCTGGGCGGCGGCGACCGAACGGGGATCGCCGGATTCCACCGCGTCGACTCCGATCCGCCACGGAGTCCGGCAGGCGTTCCAACTGAAGTAGCCGTCGGTATCGCTCTCCAGGAACTGTCCCTGGGCGGGCTTCGGGTCGGTCCCGGTGTCCTGCACGAAGTCCGGGAGCAGCCCCGTGTCGGGCGCGTAGTCCTGCTGGAGCGTCTCGATCAGGTCCTGGTGAGCGATCCGGATGGTGTCCCAGTCGCTGTCCCCGGTGGCCTCGCGGAACGCGCGGAAGTGCCCGAGCATCCAGTCGGAGGGCCTGCTGCCCCAATAGAGCTCGGGCGTCCACTCCGGGTGCGCCCAGTCGCCCAGTTCCATCAGGCGGGTGTCCGGGTGGACCTCGCTGCGCTTGATCGCGTCGATGCGCCGGACCGCCAGCGCGTGATAGTCGTGGACGCCCTCGCTACCCCAGACGGCGTCGGCCAGCAGCAGGCCGTAGGCGATGTCCAGGTCGCCGTCGGTGGCGGAGTCCTGGCCGCCCGTCGTGTTGCACGACAGGTCCTGGGCGCCCGCCATCAGGTCGGGGTCCAACGCGGACGGATGATCGAGCACGTACTGCAGGATGCCGTCGAACAGCTGCTGCGCCTCGGGATCGACGTCGGCCATCTGGGCGGTGATCACCAGACCGTAGCCCTGCCCCTCGGCGACATACGGTTCGTAGGCGTCGGGTGAGTAGACGTGGTACCAGTCGTCCTGACAGTCGTTGCGCACGAACGCCGACTTCCAGTCCGTGTAGAACTCGGCGATGGCCGCCTCCTGATCGGCGGCGGACGCCGAGGGGGAGAGCAGCGCGCTCGGCCGGGCGGGGGAATCCGCTATCGAGCTCGTCACCGTGGTGCCGACTCCGCTGGAAGGCGACTCGGCCGCAGGGGCGGCGGAGTGCGCGATCCCGGCCGACGCCGTGAGAGTCACGGCGGCGGCGACGGCCACCGGTAACGTTGTCATTGATCGAACACCGCGCATCACGGGCACCTCGAGTTCGGTTTGTCGGGGCCGGGGGTGGATCGAGCTAGACCGTGGCAGGAAGATCACGGTTCGGTCAACCTCGCCCAGTCGGATTGGTACGACGGCCGTAGTGCGTACCGGCCTTCGGTCGAGTCCCCGGCACGAACCGC
The DNA here is from genome assembly GCF_014203365.1 of Actinoalloteichus hymeniacidonis. NCBI lineage: Bacteria > Bacillati > Actinomycetota > Actinomycetes > Pseudonocardiales > Pseudonocardiaceae > Actinoalloteichus > Actinoalloteichus hymeniacidonis. The sequence continues at coordinate 4,188,715 of NZ_JACHIS010000001.1, read as the reverse complement.
AGGCCGAACGGCGATGCCACCGGGCGGTACCCTCCCCGACGGGTTCCGGCCCGACCCAGGTTCTCGTCCCGGGCCACGGCTCGACGATCAGGGACGCCCCACCCACGCGGAGGACGATCACCACGATGCCCTCGACATCTCCGGCACTCGACGCCAGGATCGATCGGCTCCGCTCGATCGCACACGCCGAACCCCGGCTGGACGGTGTGCTGCTCTACGGGTCCTGGACCCTCGGCGAGGCCGATGCCCACTCCGACATCGAGGCGTATCTGTTCGTCGCCGAGGAGCACCTCGGCGACTTCGACGGCCGCGAGTTCCTCACCGGATTGGCGCCGTTGTCGTTGGCCTACACCAACGGCTTCGGGATTCTCGCCGTGGTGTTCGACGACCTCATGCGCGGCGAGTTCCATCTCGACTCCGCCGCCGGTTGTGTCGAACAGGTGACCTCCTGGCGTGGCCTGGTGCACCTTCCCGAACCGGAGCGGGCCGTGCTGCTGGACCGCAGTGGTCGGCTGCTCCCCGCCGCGCGCAGCCTTAGCGAGTTCGCCGCGCCCGCGCCTGCCGACACCGCGCGGCAACTCGTCGACGAACTGGCCAACTGGACGCTGATGCTCGCGCAGGTGTTGGCCCGGGGCGAGTACGCCCGCGTGCATACCGCGCTGACCACCATGGTCGCGCCGCACCAACTCCAGTTGTGCAGGCTGCTACGGGGCTCCACCGCCCACTGGCTGACTCCCAGCCGGGCATTGGAGGCGGACCTACCCGAGGCCGACGTCGCCCGCTATGCCGCCACCACCGCCGCACTGGAGCCGGTCGCATTGGCGGCGGCCGCCCGGCAGAGCTGGCAGTGGAGTCGTGATCTCGCCTCGGAGGCCGAGGCACGGTGGGGCATCCGACTCGACGAGCAGCTGTACCGCGACATCGCCGCCGACCTCGACGCCGCCCGGTGAGGCGAGACGTCTCTTCGAAGGAGCCCCGTATGACCGTCGTCCTGCTCACCGGCTTCGAGCCCTTCGACGGCGCGAGCACCAACCCGTCCTGGCAGGCCGTGGTGCAGGCGGAACGGCGGTGGTCCGGGTCGGCTCGGCTGCATACCGCCGAGTTGCCCGTCGACTTCGAACGTTGCGGGCCCACACTGGTCGAGGCGTTGGACGAGTACCGCCCCGATCTGGTCGTCGCGGTGGGCCAGGCAGGCGGCCGGGCCGGAATCGCCCTGGAGCGGGTGGCGGTCAACATCGATGACGCACGCATCCCGGACAACGCGGGCAATCAACCGGTGGACGTGCCGATCGTCGAGGGCGGCCCCGCCGCCTACTTCGGCACGCTGCCGGTCAAGGCGTGTGTGGCGGATCTGCGGGAGGCGGGCATCCCCGCCGCCGTGTCCCAGACGGCGGGCACCTTCACCTGCAATCACGTCTTCTACCGGCTGATGCACGAGTTGACGGCGCGGCGCGGCGCAGGCACGGGTCCGGAGCCGAGGGGTGGGTTCGTCCACATTCCGTTCGCTCCCGAGCAGGCGAGCGACGGCAGGCATCCCAGCATGGCGGTGGACGTCTCCACCGCCGCATTGCTGCGGATCGTCGACACGAGCCTGTCGGTGACGACGGATCGTGCGCTGCCCGGCGGGGCGCTGCACTGACGCACCCCGCCTGCCGGCTCGGCGGGTTCAGCGCGGATGACGTAGTCGGGTGGTCCTCTCCCGATCGGCCGGGGTGCCCGGACGTGCAGCTGGTCGACCGTCCTCGCGACTCAGCGGGCGGTTCGACGGCGGACGCACCTGGATGCGCTCGGTCGGCTCCTGCGGCATGCCCGACCGGGCGGGATCACGGTGTCCTCGACCGTGGGCTGCGGGGATTCGTTGGGTGGGCAGCGAGTTCGCGTCCGGGGCCCCGCCGGGATCGCCGTCGCCTGGACTCGTCGTCGGTGCGGCCGGGGTGGCGGGCAATCGCACGGTCGCAGGCTCCGTGGCGTCCGGCTGCCTGCCCGTCGCCACCGCCCAACGCAGCGCGGGAACGCCCGACGCCCAGGTCACGAGTGTGGTGGTGGGTCGGCGTGTGCCGAACATGATCGCGGCGGCCACGGCCGCGCCGAGCGCCAGGCCCACGACGACGTCGTGCGGGTAGTGCGCGCCGACGAACACCCGGGAGAACCCGGTCAACACCGCCCCCGTGAGCACCCAGGGCATGGTGCGGCGCCAGGCGATGGCCAGGCCGACGGCCGCCGCCATCGCGAAGGTGGTGTGGTTACTGGGGAAGGACCAGTCGCCCATGGGTGAACATGGCGCGATCGATACCAGGTCCATGGCCTGGCAGGGCCGCGGCTGTTGAATGATCGACTTGGCGATGTCACTGATGAAGTAGGCGATCGCCGTTGCCGTCGGCGCGAGGAAGGCCTGCGCGGTGACGGCGGCCCCGAGTCTCCTCGATCGCCACCAGTTCACCGCCATCAGGACGACCAACAGGATCGGTAAGGCCTCGGTGCCCACCTCTGCGAACAGATGCACCCACCCCGGCGTGCCGTTGGCGAACTCGACGAGGTTCTGATACCAGGTCGCGCTCACGGCCGGGACACCGTCGATCTCCGGCTCCCCTGCGGCCATGGGCACGACGTCGTGGGCTTCGGCGGCGGGGTCGGGCGAACGCAGGGAGGAGAGCACCCGACCTCCAATCGTGTTGATCATGGCCGGGAAGTGTATGGAACCTGACATCCAGGTGCACACGACCACCCGGCAAATCGGACAGGCCCTCTATGCCCAGGATGTCTCGGATGTTCGGCGGTTGTGCCCGGGAGCTGAACGGAGCATGGTCCGGGCAGAGATCCCTGAACATTATTCCTTCAGTGTTGAACGAAATTGATGCTCGGAAGCACCTCGGCGTCGATCCGCAGGAACGAAGTGCTCGGAATCAGGCAGTCATCTCTAGCCGAGGCCGCCGAAGTCCAGGGACAGCTGTGCTCGTTCGTCGAACAGATCGTCGTCGGCGGCAGAGGACCGGCTTCGGCGGCATCGTGAACAGGTGATCGGTTCCGCGCTGGGCAACAGTCGAGACCAGTCCCAACCGCCGACCGCCGTCCCGCAACCGAGTCCTGGTACCGATCGACCGAGGAAACGCGCGGGGCGCATGGCATGCACGACGGTGGAACCCGGCACCCGCGCATTGCGGCCCGCGAACCGGTCCAGCGCGAAGGCTGCGGTCTCGGCGGAGATCACGCCGATGGGCTGCTCGGCGACCTCGTCGGTGTTCATCGCCCACCACCGTAGCCGCCGAGGATGACTGGACCCGCCCGGACCGTTGGCGCGTCGTGCTCCGGGTGCGAAGTCGCCGCCCTCGGACGTGAACGGCCCCGTTCCCCGGTGAGCCGGCGGAACGGGGCCGCGAGTGGATGCTGCCCGCCGAGGTGGTGTCACGGCCTCGGCGGGCAGCACTCGAGAGTGCTTCGGCTGTCGATCAGCCGCAGTGCTCGAACGGACTGGTGTAGGACTGGCCGCCTGCCGACCCGCCCCACTTCACACATGTGCTGCCCGCTGCCTTGCGCACGGGGCCCGCGTAATAGCCGAAGGAACCGGAGTCGGTCTGTCGACTCTGACCCTGCACCTCGAGGAACGCCGAGGTGGCGGTCGGGGTGCCTACGGACTTGGACTTCAACGTAACCACGCAGTTGTGCTGATTGGACGAGTTGTACGTCAGGTAGACCGTGCCGGCAGTGCCGAGGGCCCGTTGGTTGATGACCCGGTAGCCGGTGCCGCACACCTCGGTGGGCGTGTACGGGTTACCGCCGCCGGGGCAGCTGTTCTCACTGGTGAAATTGGTGTTTCCGTAGTAAGGGACCGCGACTCCATGCAGCGTGACTCGCACCGGCGAGCCCCCAGAACGCTGCTCGTAGTGCAGGTGGGGCCCGGTCGAACCGCCCGTCGAGCCGACCCGGCCGATCTGCTGGCCCAGGCGGACCTGGGTGCCGACCGAGACGGACTGGCTGGACAAATGGGCGTACCGGGTGGTGAAACCGGATCCGTGGTTGATCTCGATCCAGCGGCCGTAGCTGGTGCTACCGGTGTTCTCGACGCGGGAGACCCGTCCCGCGGCGGAGGCGAGCACCGGAAGATTGTTGATGTTGCTACGTTGGAAATCGACGGATTGAACCGGGCTGTGGTTCGTTCGAGTGTTCGCGTTGACGGTCTCGCCACATTCGAACGGCACCTGGTAATTCGGGGCGGCCAGCGCCGTTCCCTGCCCGACGACCAGGCCGAGCAGTGAGATGGCGAAGGCCGTCGCTAAAGCACCGATCCGTCTTCTGAGCGTCATGCACATTCCTCCCTACCTTCAGATGACCGCCGATCGGCCGTCACCGGGAGCATGAACCCGACGATCTGACCACACGAAACGATCAGACGGAAGGCGGTAAGGAGAATTTCTCCCGGATTCCAGTTGTTCTTCGTGCTGGATTATCGGGTATTGCCGACCGGGAGGTCGTCCAGTATTATTTCGCGCCCGCGAGTACCGGTTGTGAATGCTGATGGTTATGGGTTCGGGAAGGCCTGTACGACATCGTTACCACTGGTGTGCATGACGGCCACCTGCTTGTCGATGGGCACCTGCCCGCCGTTGAAATCGATGGTTCCGGTCGTGCCGTTGAAGGCGTTCCCCCGAATTTGACCCAGTTGGTGATGGGCCATGCCGGGAGAGATCGGGACGCCGGAAGCGGTGTCGATTTCACGTACCGCGATGACGAATGCGTCGAGTGCGTCGTAGGCCAGCGCGGCATGACCGTCCAGGGCCGGATCGTAATCCTCGCTACCGCAGATCTCGCTGAACAAGCGTCCCATGCTGCGACTCGGTTCGTTCGAGTCCTCCGCATCGCAGGATTCCTGACCGACCGCGAAGGTGAGGTAGTAGAAGGGCACGGCGATCTCTCGGCGGAGTTGGCTATTGGCGGCGTGGCGGGAGATGTCGTCGCCCCCCAGGATCACCGGCATCGCATCCCCGCAATTCGCTTTGATCCCGCGCAGGAAGTTGGGAAATGCGTCATGTCCACCCGCGAAGAAGACGAGTCGCTCGCCACACGAGCTCTCGCCGAGGTCCCGTGCGTGGGCCGCGTTCGCGTAGCGATAGGCCGGATCGGGTGCTCCGTCGTCGTCATCGTCGCCGAAGATCCAGCCCTCGATGGCGAAGTGGTCCTTGAACCTGGTGGCGACCTGTCGAGCCAGATCGACCGTGTAGAAGTTGCGGTCGTCCGCGCTCGAGATGATGCGGAGATTCGAGCCGCCGCCGATCTCCTGCTGGGTGGCGAACTCGAAGGCCACCTCGGCTTCTCTCCTGTTGTCCGGGGAGACCTGCCGGTACAGCGGTGATGCTGCGGGCATCTCGGCGGCGGACAGCGTGGCCGCGACCATCGGCAGTTCGAAGCCGTTCAGCTCCTTGATCGTGTCTACTGTGGCCTGTCTGCTGTCGTTCAGGCCTGCGACGCCGACCAGGCTCTCGTCCTCGGCCGCCAGCTTGCCGATCATCCTGGCGACCTGCACGCCGTATTCCATTCCCTCGCCCGCATTGGCGACCAGTACCCGAATCAGCGGCGAGCTCTCGTCATTGATCAACTCGTGTTGTCGGGCCGCGATCCCCATCAGACCCTCGTGGGTGGAATCCAGGTCGTCCCGTTCCTCGCCGCTTCTGGTGGTATCCAGTGCGACGAGATAGACGACGGTCGCGAAATCCCGCCCACCGCCCCGTTTCTGCTCCATCTCCCGGTTGGTGTCCTTGATCGTCTCCTCGATCTGGGCGATCACGGGGGAATCGTTCTGTAGGAAGATGTGCGATCCGGTGCTCACTCCCACGCATTCGCCCCCGTGCACCTCCAGCGTGCTCGCATCACGGGTCCCGGGCAGGACTCCGCACACCCGCCAGGTCTCGACCGTGTCCCGGGTGAGCAGAACCCCCGCGCTCACCAGCCCTGCGGCGAGAAGCACCGCGATCGTGCGGGTATAACGCCTGCGTGCCCACCACGGTGGCGACGGAAGGGTGAGCCTCTTGCCGCTCAACGGCGGCATGCTGTCCCGCTGCGGATCGGTGGACGCCGCAGGTATCCGCAACGGCAGATACCACGCGGTGTGATGGCGGGTCCTGCTGTGTCCGGCGAACTTCTGGAGCCAGTGTTCGTATACCTCCTCGGCCTTGTCGGCGGTTCGGACGATGCGTTGGTCTCCGGCGAAGTCCAGGGCTCGCAATTCGGCGGAGTCGGGTGGGATCTCGACGCTTCCGCTGATGATGACGAGCGGATCGAAGGCGCCGGTGTCGTTGCGGACGTCGTTGACAAGGCGGAGCAGCCGGTTGCCGCCGTTGTGCGGAGTGATGTCGTCGAGGAGCAGGACGGTGTAGCTGGTGCGGCGGGCGGCGCGAAGGAAGTGCGGGAAGGCTCGGTGAGCACTGCGGATGTCTTCGAGGAAGGCGTTGACGATCAGCCGTTGGAGCTGGCCTTCGTCCTCGTTCCCGTTCAAGGTCCTGGTAAGCCGTTCGGCGAACCCGATGAAGGTACCGGGGTCCTGGGGCGCCAGATACGGCTGGCGGAGTAGCCACCGATACTCGACCCCCACACCGGGGATCCGTCCGCGTAGCCGGACGGCGATCCGCAGTGCACCGACGGCTCGTAAGAGCAGGCCCCAGCGGGAACCGAACACCTCGGAGGTCGGTTCTTCGCCGCGTTCGATCCAATCCCTGCGGCGGGAGCGCAGCGCGAGTCGGGTTCGGAGATCATCCTCGGTCTCGGTGAAATCCTGGTGTAACAGCCAGTCGACCAACTGGAACCGCTTGAATCGGATCCGGCCGTGCCGGGTATTGGCCCCGGTGGACAGCTGCAGGGCGAAACTGCGTAACGCAGCAAGGAGCAGCGCGGTCTGATGAACCGATTGACCGTCGATGTCGCCGAAGGAATGATAAGCGTGGGGAACCCGTCTCGGCCTCGCGGTCTTGAGTTCTTCTCGGAGTGCACGCAGGAGTTCCGATTGTGCGGTGTCGCGAGCCAGACAGAGCATCGGAATACCCCGGCGGCCCTGTTGCTTGACCGGTGCTTCACCGGTTGACGGCCTGGTGACCAGTCTCTTCAGCAGCCGCAGCAACTCGGCGGCGCCGTCGAAGTTCGGCATCGCGGCTGCGTGGCGTCCGGGCGACCCTGGCCGATCGGTCTCCGTCATGAACGATTCCCCCTGCCGTCTGAGTAGCTGATTCGGTGCTGGTGTGCAACAGCGAACAGCGTTCGGTGGACCTTCGTGGATTGACTGATCGCTATGGATCGCCCCGATGTCATGCCACGAGAATCGGCCCCGTCCCCCAGGGCCAGGTTGAATTTGTGAACGTGTGATTATCCCAAGGTCAGTGGTGAGTCGCGAAAGCCCACGGTGGTCTGAATGCGCCACAGTAGTGCAAGCGCAGTCATCTCGGGGTTATTCACGGATTATTGACTGATCAAGGACTTCTCGTCCGATCGCGGACTTGGCGGTGGGGATCTTGGTCGGAACGGGACGCCGCCCGGGCACCCGCGTCGGGCTCAAGATCAGCCGGGTCGAGGTGTCGGCGACCCCGGCGCGGTTCTTGAGCTCGCGCAACAACCAGTCCAACGCGGCCACGTCGGCCAGCTCCGCGCGCAACAGGTAGTCGAACTCGCCGGTGACATGGTGGAACTCCACGATGCCCGCGAAGGGTTCGAGCGCCGCCTCGAAACCGGCGTTGTCCTGATCGCCTCGCAGGCGCACATCGATGAGCACCTGGAGTCCGCCCGCACCCGAGGCCGACGGATCGACCACGGCCTTGAAGCGGACGACGCCGCGCACCGTGAGCCTGCGCAGCCGTTCGGCGGCGGCATTCGAGCTCAGGCCCACGGCGGCGCCGAGTCTGCTGTAGGAGATCCGAGGATCTCGCTGCACCTCACGGAGGATCGCTCTGTTGATCTCGTCCATACCGTCATCGTCGCTGAGATCGCCGGGTTCGGCTCGCATTTCGTTCACCGGGTTGCCGATACTTCCCGGACTGGTGGAGGTGTTCCGCCAAAAGGGGGAGTGAGTCACACATGGTGACGGCATTGGCGAGTGGGTTCGGCTTCGGATTGCTGGTGGCGGCGCAGGTCGGCCCGATCTGGTTGCTGTGCGTGCGCAGCGTGCTCCGAGGTGGGGTGACGGTCGGGCTCGCGCTCGGTTTGGGCGCGGCGCTGGTCGACGTGGCCTACGCGGCGCTGGGCATCGCGGGAGTCGCGACCGCACTGCAGATCTGGGGCGTCCGGATGGCGGCGGGCGCGCTGGGCGTGGCGATCCTGCTCGTACTCGGAGTACGTGCGCTGACCTCGGCCTTGCGCACCACGCCCGGCGATGTCGAGACCGGTGACGTGCTCGCGGTGCGGCGGGCGTTCCTCACCGGCCTCGGCGCCACCGCGTCGAACCCGCTGACGATCCTGTCCTGGGCCGCGGTCTTCGCCGCGGTCTCGGCCGCAGGCGGCGAGACGGGCGACTCCTCGATGCTGCTGATCGGCGTCGGGGTGGGGACCTTCTGCTGGTTCGGGCTGCTCTCGGTCCTGGTCGCGGGACTGGGGCGTTTCATCGGCCCGAGCGTGCGCCGGACGATCGACCTGGTGGCCGCAGTCGGACTGCTGGTACTCGCGGTGTTGCTCGCGTGGCAGGTGTTCCTCTGACGGCGGCCGTCCAGCACGACATCGCCAGATCAGAACTCCGCCATCGCGGCTCGGATCGCGGCGATCGTCCGATCGATATCCGACTCGGTGTGGTTGCCGAGATGCCCGATCCGGACGGTGTACTCGGCGGCCACCGGATGTGTGCCTGCCTGGAGCACCACCCCATGCCGTTCCACGGCCGCCACCAGCTCGGCCGGGCTGCTGCCCTCCGGGGTGCGCAACACCGTCACCCCGTGCGCCCGGTCGGTCGGGTCGATGGTGAACAGCTCGACACCGGACTCGGTGAGACCCCGACGCAACCGCTCGGCCAGCCGATCATGACGGACGAGCCGCGCGGGGCCCTCCTCGACCACCAGCCGCAGACTCTCGGCGAGCGCGCCCATCAGATTGCCGGGCGGCGTCTGGAAGTAGGCGAACTCGCCTTCGGCCAGCGACCGCATCACCGGTAGCCAACGCCGGAGGTCGAGACTGTATCCGCGCGGCGAGAAATCGCGGTCGACCAAGGACCGCACGGCGGCCTCGCGGAGGGAGACCAGGTACAGCCCGCCGGGACCGCTCAACGCCTTGGGCGGTGCCGCGAGATAGGCGTCGATCGCCCACTCGTCCTGGCGGATGACCTCGGCCCCGGCGGCGGCGATCCCGTCGACCAGGCTGAGCGCACCGTGCCGATGCGCCGCCTCGGTCACCGCAGCGACATCGGCACACACCCCGCTGCTGGAGTCCACGTGGGTGACCAGCACCGCCTGATAGGAGCGGGCCGCCAGCAGCGACTCCACCCGGTCGAGGTCGAGCCCGCGTCCCGGTTCGGCACGGTGGATCGCGGTGGGCAGACCGAGATCGGAACACAGGGCCTGCCAACGCTCGCCCCACATCCCGGTGGAGAGCACCAGGGCCGGCCGCCGCGGATCGAGCAGACTCACGGCGAGACTCTCCATGCCCGCGGTCCCCGAACCGGGCAGGACGAGGCATTCGCCCTCCTCCGTGCCCAGTACGGAACGCAGCTGCGACAACGCCCGCCGGATGTCCGCCAGGAACACCGCATCGGTGATGGGGCGGGCCTGATCGCCGAGCCTGGCCAACACCGAGGGCGCCAGCCTCGTCGGGCCGACCACCATCGCCAACGGTGCTCGGTCCGGATCCGCCGATGAGGCGACTGATCGCGGAACGCTCGTCGCCGCCCCCGGGACCGAGGAGGACGTCATCGCCCGTCGACCCACTCGACGTAGTCCTCCCGGAAAGGCGTGAACACGTCGAGCGCCACCGAGCGTTCCAATGCCCACACCTGATGCTCGACTCCGCCGCGCACGACGAAGCTGTCGCCGGGACCCGCCTCGAAGGTCTCGTCGCCCGCCACGACGCGGACCCGACCGGAGACCAGGTAGGCCAGCTGTTCGTGCGGATGGCTGTGCCGGGGGAAGACCGAACCCTCCTCCATGACGTGTTCCACCAGCATCAGCCGGTCGTTGTAGGCCAGCACCCGGCGGAGCAGACCCGGGAACGCCTCCGCCCCATCGACTCCGGCGGCGGGCGTGATCACGACGTCCGCGTCGATCCGAGGTCCTTGCGCGGTGTCCTGATCGGCCGGAAGCGCGGTCGCCTGGGCCTCGGTCGGGTCCGTCTCGGGAACGCTCGGGTCGGCGGGAGAGGGGGAATCGAACGGCATGCTGGGTTCCTCGCACTCATCGGATGGGACGGACATAGAGCGGAAGGGGCGTGACGTCGGCGTTCACCGTTCCGGCGTCGGCATCGGTGGTGGGGAAGTGCGCGCGGTCGAACACCTGATGCAGGCTGGAGGTGCAGTCCGGCGGCACGGCGACCACCACCCCCGTCTCACCCGGCAGGGATTGGGCCGCGATGAACCGATAACTCTCGCCGCCTCGCAGATCGATCCGGGTCCAGTCGGTGTGCGCACCATCGGTGACCAGCCGCCGGTGGTAGACGCTCCTGGTCTCGGCCGCGTCGTTGCGGACCCGGATGTGCACCGCGCGCACGTCGCCCTGCCAATCGAATCCCGCGGTCTCATGGCGGATGCTCGACGGAAGACCGGGCGTGGTGGGCCGTTCGGGCACGGCGCCGGGTATCCGGCGGATCCGGGCATCGGTGCCGCAGTTCGCACAGGTGCCCTCGGCGGTGAGGCCCGGTCGTCGGGCGTTCAGTCCGTACCGGGTGATCTGGAGTTCGCCGCACCGCCTGCACCAGGTGTTGGCCGAATCGGTGTCGTAGACATTGCCCAGGTAGACGTGATCCAGACCCATGTCCAAGGCGATCTCGCGCGCCCGTTCCAGCCGGTCCACCGGTGTGCGGGTCGTATTGGTCATCTTGTAGTCGGGGTGAAAACGCACGAAATGGGTGGGGACCTCCGGGCCGAGGCGCTCGCCGACGAACCGTGCCATGTCGCGGGCGCTGTCCTCGCCGTCGCTGAGGTCGGTGACCATCAGCGTGGAGACCTCCAGGTGCTTGCCCGATCGGTAGACCTGCTCGGTCGCGGCCAGTACCGGTTCGATCCAGCCCTTGGTGATCTTGCGGTAGTACTTCGGATCCATCGATTTGATCGACACCGAGAAGATGTCTATCACCGGGATCAACTCCTCGACGGCCTTCTCGGAGATGAAGAATGCCGATTTGTACAGGTTCACGATCCCGCGTGCCTGGGCGAGCGCGGCGGTCTCGGTGACGAACTCATGCCATACCACCGGATCGTTGTAGGTCCAGGAGATGACCTTGATGCCGTGTCGCACTGCGATGTCGACTACTTCTTGCGGTGTGTAATAGAAGACATCCGAATCCGCGACGAAACGCGCTTGCGAGGTCTTCCAGTTGTGGCAGTAGTCGCAGTTCAGCATGCAGCCGATGTTGCCCATCGAAAGTATTCGAGCACCCGGTTCGTAATGGAATACCGCCTCGGTCTCGATCGTCTCTTCCGTGGCGTGGACCGAACGCCCGTAGTTGAGACTCACCAGCTGGCCGTCACGGTTGGCACGGACCATGCAGAAACCATGTTGACCAGGACGTATCCGGCAGTTCCTCGGACTGAGTCGACATCGGACGACGCCGTCGCCCAGGCTGTCCTGCAAGCGGGCCGGATATCCTTCTTCCTGCCATTTCTTCATTTGTTCAAGCCTCGTTCCGGCGGCGACACGGGCCCGATTGCACTGTCGCGGACTCGTGTGGTCGTCCTCGATTTACCGGTGGTGGGAGCCGATGGGATTGCCCGGCGTCAGTGCGGGCATTCGATGTAGGCATTCCAGGATCGGACGCCCGACGATTCTCGGGTCCGCCGGGAGAGTCCGATTTGCGAGGGTGGAGCCGGGTGTCGTACTCGATCTCCATGAATCGCGCGCGAACTGTCCGTTACCGGCCGCTCGACGATTTCAAGAGAGCGATGTGACGGCTATTACAGAAAAGCAGGGCGGTGACGTACTGTCAAGAGCCGTCACCCATCGTCCGCAGGCTCGTCGGCGGCGAATGCGGCGACGCGATTGCGGGTGAATCGACCTCGCGCGGACCGTGACGGCGGTGATTGTGCCTATTGCGGACGCCCGGGATCGATCGCCGCGCCGCCCATGGTGTGAGGTCGCGGTGAAGGCGCCGTGAAATAGCTGTGAGCTGCGAAGACGTCTGCTGTGGACTGATCATCGGGCTTGTTCGTATGCGTATGCTTGCATGGTGGTTTGTCCCAAGTGTCAGAACTTGATGCGCACCTATGAGCGCAACGGCGTCCATCTGGAACAGTGCGAAGGCTGTCGGGGGATCTTCCTCGACAGAGGCGAGCTGGAACAGATGACCAACGCGGAACAGAGCTACTACCGCTCGCACAACGCGGGCTACCCGCAGCATGGCGGTCACGCGGACTCACCCCGTCCGTACCAGGGGCACCGCCCCGACTCGCCTCGCCCGTACCAGGGCCACCGTCCCGATTCCCCCGGTCCGTACCGGGGCGGTCACGGCGGTGGGCACTACGCGGACTCTCCCGGGCCGTACGGGCACGGACACCGTCGGGAGCGGGGCCCCGGCGCGTTCCTCCGGGGTCTGTTCGACTAATCAGGATGAATCTGCTCGTCTGTCCCGGCTGTGGTGATCGAACCGACTCACCCGTCGTCACACCATCGGCGCCGGTACTCGTCTGTTCAGCCTGCGGCCACCGTCGCCGTTTCCGGCGCCTGCCCTTGTTCGCCCTGATCGGGCCCAGCGGCACCGGGAAATCGACGGTGGCCCGGCTGCTCAGCGAGCGCCTGGCCGACCGTGCCGTGGTCCTGGAGCAGGATGTGCTCTGGGTCGAGGGGCTTCGTGACCCGACCGACGACCACCGGCACTTCCGGTCCACCTGGCTTCGGCTCGCCGCGATGATCCATCAGAGCGGTCGACCTGCCGTGCTGTGTGGCACGGTCGTTCCCATCGAGCTGGAGCGGCTCCCGGAACGCGCCCTGTTCAGCGAGATCCGCTACCTCAGTCTGGTGACCGACCGAGAGATCCTGGCCGAACGGCTTCGTGGTCGGCCTGCCTGGCGGCAATGGTCGGAACCGAGGATCGCCGAGACGCTGGAGTTCACCGACTGGTTGGTGGCCACGGCTGCCACCATGACCCCGCCGGTACGGCTACTGGACACCACCGGTGTCCCCACCGTCGAGACGGCCGATGAGGTCGCCAGGTGGATCGGCGCGGCCTTGAACTCCGAGTCCGATTCCGCCGCCGAATAGGCGGGCGGCCGGAGGTTCTCGGACCAGCCGTGCTCGGGCGAGTGCCTGCCCAGGCCACCCGCCGGATCTCTGTGCGCTGCGCGTGAACGCGGTCGCCTGGCGTGCGCGGCTCCGCACGGTCGGCCCGCGGCCGTGACCAGTGCCCGCAGGGTCGTACGCCGACTCGGGATCACGCGACCCGCGAGCGGAACCACCGCCCATCTCACCTGCTCGGTCGGACAACGAGGGCAGCACCAGCCAGGTTCCCGCTGGAGCCGCTCGCGCCCCGATCCTGGTCAGTTCCGAGAGCAGCTCGGGCCGTGCGGTCCGGTCAGGATCACAACTCGGCGAGCCGTCGTTCCAACGCCTCGGCGCGCACATCGCCGAGTTGCAGGGCGACGGTCAACGCGGTCTCCCACGCTCGGCGGGCCTCCTCGGCGCGGCCTGCCGCGCGATGCGCGGTGCCCTCCGAGGTGGCGGCGTTGATCACGCACCACAGCCAGCCGATCTCCCTGGCTTGATCGGCTGCGGCCTGTGCCACCACGACCGCGCCGTCGAACTCCCCCTTGGCCAGCCGCATCTCGGCGAGCCTTGTCAGGGTGAACGCCGCCAACAGCGGCGCGTCGATCTGATCGGCCAGCTCGGCAGCCTTCCGTTGTGCGGCCTCGGCCTCGGCCTCCCGGCCGCGATAATGCAGGGCCTGGGCGCGGTAGGACCACATCGAGGAGAGACCGTCGATGCGGCCGAGCTCGGTGAACTCCCGTTCGGCCTGTTCGAGTCGGTCCAAGATCACGTCGGAGCTCACCGGCACCTCGTCGATGCTCTGCCGGTCCAGCTCGGCGCGGATCAGTGCGATCAACGTCCAGGCGAACTCACGTCGATCCTCCAACTCGGAACGCACCTGCAGCGCCTCGTCGAGGTACGCCGAGGCCCGGTCCCAATCGGTCTCCTCGATGGCGATGATGCCCAGCGAGTGCAGCATCCACGCGACGCCCTCCGTGTCCTGCGCTGCTCGTGCGGCCCGCAACGCGGCCTTGGCCGAGGTCCGCCAGACCACCCACGGCTTGGTCAGGAAGAGGAACTCCCACCACACCACCGGGAGTTCCCACGCCCGGCGGGTGAGCCCGTTGGCCACGGCGAAGCGCACCCACGGCACCAGATCGCGAGTCCAGAGCTTGCACCAATCCCACGCCTGCTCCCGCGAGGTGAACCTGTCGGGCTGCACCCCCTCGCTCGCCGGGGCACACGGCAGGGTGTGGTCATCGAGGTGTGCTATGACCTGGTTGGCGTTGGCGGCGGAATGGACCACCCAGTCCGTCGCTCGCTGGGCGACCCGAGCCGACCCCTGCTCGTCCAGCGGCCCCTGCGCCGAGGCCAGCTCGCGCCCGCCTGCCTCGAATTCGTAGCGATCGTGCGTGTGGACCAGCAGCGAGCGGCCCGCCAACTCATCGAGTAGTCGGCGGGCCGTCGCCTGTTCCATTCCCAGGGCGGCGGCCGCCAGCCCGGGTGTCGACGGACTCGGCAGCGCGGCGAGGTATCGCCATGCGTGTCTGGCCTCCGGCGACAACGCCTCGATGTCCCGCTGCTTCTCCGCCTGGGCGCCGGTGTGATCCCGATCGTCACTCATGACTCGGATGATCTTCTCGTCCCGCTCGCTCGGCCAGTCGAGACACCGATCCGGGGGCGGCCGCACCCGCCGCGCGTGCCCACGGGGCTCGATCAGACCAGATCAGGCTCCACCTCCGAGGTGGCGAACTGCGCGGCGTACAGCCGAGCGTAGGCACCTCCCGATGCCAGCAGGGTCTCGTGGTCGCCCTGCTCGACGATGCGACCGGACTCCATCACCAGGATCACGTCGGCGTCGCGGATCGTGGACAACCGGTGGGCGATCACGAAACTGGTCCGGCCGGTGCGCAGGGAGGCCATCGCGTGCTGGATCAGTACCTCGGTGCGGGTGTCCACGGAGCTGGTCGCCTCATCGAGGATGAGGATCGGCGGCTCGGTGAGGAACGCCCTGGCGATGGTGATCAACTGCTTCTCACCCGCGCTGACGCCCTCGCCCTCACGGTCCATCACCGTGTCGTAGCCGTCGGGCAGGGTGCGGACGAAACGATCGACGTGGGTGGCCATGGCCGCCTCGACGATCTGCTCGCGCGTCGCATGGTCCACTCCGTAGGCGATGTTCTCGGCGATCGTCCCGCCCACCAACCAGGTGTCCTGCAGGACCATCCCGATGTCGCGTCGCAGGTCCGCCCGCGCCATCGCCGAGATGTCCACGCCGTCGATCGTGATCCGACCCCCGGTCATCTCGTAGAAGCGCATCAGGAGATTGACCAACGTCGTCTTGCCCGCCCCGGTCGGCCCGACGATCGCCACCGTCTGCCCGGGTTCCACGGTCAACGACAGGCCCTCGATCAGCGGTGTGGACTCCTCGTAGCGGAACGAGACGTCCTCGAAGGCGACGTGGCCGGTGACCTTCGCCGGTGTGGGGGCGTCGATCGGGTCGGGATCCTGCTCCTGGGCGTCGAGCAGCGCGAAGACCCGCTCCGCCGAGGCCACCCCGGACTGCAGCAGGTTG
Source organism: Actinoalloteichus hymeniacidonis (assembly GCF_014203365.1). Lineage (NCBI taxonomy): Bacteria > Bacillati > Actinomycetota > Actinomycetes > Pseudonocardiales > Pseudonocardiaceae > Actinoalloteichus > Actinoalloteichus hymeniacidonis. The sequence continues at coordinate 4,172,794 of NZ_JACHIS010000001.1, read as the reverse complement.
GCCATCGACGCGATCTGACTGATCGGCTGGTTGAACTGCTGCGAGTACTGGATGAACGCCTGCACGTCGCCGATGGTCATCGAACCGGAGATGACCCCTAGCCCACCGATCACCGCGACCAGCACGTAACCGAGGTTGCCGACGAACCGTAATGCAGGCTCGATGACCCCCGAGACGAACTGGGCACGGAAACTGGAGTCGTAGAGGGCCTGGTTGTGCTCGTCGAAGGTGTCGAGGGCCTCGCGTTGCCTGCCGAAGACCTGTACGAGGGCGTGGCCGGTGTACATCTCCTCGATGTGGCCGTTGAGCCTGCCGGTGGCGGACCACTGCCGGACGAACTGTGGCTGGGCCCGCTTGCCGATCATCATCGTGATCAGTACCGATGCCGGGACGCTGAGGATGACCACCACCGTGAGCAGCGGCGAGATCCAGAACATCATGGCCAGCACGCCGACGAGGGTGAGCACCGAGGTGACGATGCGGTTGACCGCCTGCTGGAGGGTCTGCGAGATGTTGTCGATGTCGTTGGTGACCCGCGACAGCACCTCGCCGCGTGGCTGCCGGTCGAAGTAGCCCAGCGGGAGTCGGGTGATCTTCGTGGTGGCCTGTTCACGGAGCCGGAACGCCGTGGCCAGGGCGATCCGGGCCGTCAGCCTTCCTCTGATGAGGGTGAGCAGTGCCGAGAGCACCACCATGGCGGCGGCCAGCGTCAGGATTCGTCCGATGGCGGTGAAGTCGACCCCGCTGCCTTGCAGTCCGCTCGCCACCAGGTCGGTGACGCGGCCCAGCAGAGCGGGGACGACCACCGAGAACCCGACACTGACCACCGCCAGCGCCAGAACGGCCGAGATCAACGGCAGATCGGGGCGCATCGAGCTGATCAGTCTTCGAGAGGAGCCCCGGAAATCGCTGGGCTTCTTGCTGGCAGGAGCGTCGCGGTCCCGCTCGTCGGTACTCATGACGCCTCCTGCTCGGTGAGCTGGGAGAGCACGATCTCCCGATAGGTCTGGTTGTTTGCCATCAATTCGGAGTGCGTCCCGGTACCGACGACGCGGCCCTCGTCCAGGACGACGATGCGGTCGGCATCGCGAATGGTCGACACCCGTTGCGCGACGATGACCAGGGTGGCGTCGCTGATCTCCGAGGCCAGTGCGGACCGCAGCGCCGCGTCGGTGGCGTAGTCGAGGGCCGAGAACGAATCGTCGAAGAGGTAGATCTCCGGTCGGGCCACCAGCAGCCGGGCGATGGCCAGTCGCTGTCGCTGCCCCCCGGAGACATTGGTGCCGCCCTGTCCGATGGGGGCGTCGAGGCCCTCCGGTGTCGCGGCGACGAACTCGGCGGCCTGTGCCACCTCCAGGGCGTGCCAGAGTTCCGCGTCGGTCGCGTCCGACTTCCCGTAACGAAGGTTGGTCGCGATCGTCCCGGAGAACAGGTAGGGCTTCTGCGGTACCAGGCCGACCAGTCCGGGCAGCCGGGCGCGGTCCAGCTCGCGGATGTCGGTCCCGTTGATGCGGACCGTTCCCGCCGTGGGATCGGCCAGTCGGGGGATCAGATTGAGCAGGGTCGTCTTGCCGCTGCCGGTGGAACCGATGATCGCGGTGGTCTCACCTGGCCGGGCGACGAGGTCGATCGAGCGAAGGACCGGTTCCTCCGCGCCCGGATAGCCGAAGTCGACGCCGCTCAACTCGAGCAGTCCCCGGGACGGCTCCTCCGCGTCGACGGATGCCGTGTCCTCGGCGACGGTCGTGGCCGTCTCCAGGCTGGTGGTGGTGTCCAGGACCTCTTGGACGCGTTCGGCGCAGACGCGGGCGCGGGGCGTCATCATGAACGCGGCGGTGGCCATCATGACCGCCATCAGGATCTGCATGAGGTAGCTCAGGAAGGCGATCAACGAACCGAACTGCATCGAGCCGTCGGTGATGCGGTGGCTGCCGAACCACATGACGGCGATGCTGGAGAACTCCATGATCAGCATCACTGCGGGCATCATCAGCGCCATCAGCCTGCCGAAACGCAGGGAGACGTTCAGCAGTTCGGTGTTGGCCCGGCCGAAGCGTTCGCGTTCCTGCTCGTCGCGGACGAAGGCTCGGATGACGCGGATACCGGTGATCTGTTCGCGCACCACGCGGTTGACCTCGTCGATGCGGTGCTGCATCCCCCTGGCCAGTGGGCCCATTCGGCTGACGATGAACGACATCGTGATCACCAGTGCCGGCAGGATGAAGAGCAGCAGCCCGGACAGTTGGACGTCCTGGTCGAGGGCCAGCAGTGTGCCGCCGATCCCCATGATCGGTGCGGGGACCACGAGGACGGACCCCATGAGCACCAGCATCTGTACCTGTTCGACGTCATTGGTGGTGCGGGTGATCAGCGAGGGAGCGCCGAAGCGGCCGATCTCGCGCACCGAGAACGACTGAACCCTGGTGAACACCGCCGACCGGATGTCCCGGCCCACCGCCATCGCGGTGCGTGCCGCGAAGAAGACGGCCCCGGCGGCGCAGATGATCTGCAGCAGCGTCACCCCCAGCATCACTCCGCCGCTGCGCAGGATGTAGCCGGTGTCCCCTCGCGCCACCCCGTTGTCGATGATGTCGGCGTTGAGAGTCGGCAGGAACAGCATCGCGAGCATCTGGCCGAACTGGAAGACGACCACCAGCGTGACCCAGCTCCGATACGGACGCAGGTGGACGCGCAGCAGCCGGGTCAGCGAACCTTTGGGGCGGCGTGTCGCGTCGGGACCTGCCTCGGACACGGCCGAGTCGGTCGAGGTCATCGGAATCTCCGCTGTCGTAGGAATGAGAAGCGCACGGCGCGGCGCGAGGCCGGTGCCACAGGGGTTTCGGGGGACGACGTCCACAGGTACCACGAGGCGATCGAGGCTCGGCCGGATCGAGGATCGCGGCGCTCAGTCCTCGATGGCGCTGACCGGGAGCCCTGTCGAGACCTGCGGCTCACGTCGGCTCTGTCCGGTGCGCGCGGGCGCGATCGCGACGAGCGACGCCGTCGAGGTAGGAGGGCAGGCGTGGTGGGCTGGCCATTCCTCCATTCTGTTACCTGAATTAAGGTTGAGGTAAAGCGCGAGGTGATGGCTCGCGGACGCAAGGCCGAGGGTGTCTCGGCCCCGATACCTTCTGCAACGGAATATTCGCGGCGTGGGTTCCGCCGGGAGCGGGTCGGAAGGCGGGTGTCGGTGTGTCGCTCGACACGATCGGATGGTCGAATCCGCTCAGTCGGGATCACCGAGGAGGAAACCGCGCAATAGGGACCGCATCTCGGCGGGGCGCTCTCGCCACGGCTGATGACCCGCACCCGACAGCGGTGCGTACCGGGCCCTAGGGAGCTCGGCGACCAGCGATTCGACGCCCTCGGCGGGCCGAGGGTCCGCCGTGCCTCGGATGACGAGAACGGGTGCCCGTACCCGGCTGCAGGCGGCCCGTTCGCCTGCTACCGCCCACCGGGCGCACTCGGAGTTGAGCACCGAGTTGGCGTGATGATTCAGCGCGAACTCAGCAGCGGCGTCCTGCCCGGCCATGATCGCCGCCCGCGCGGGATCGGCGAAGTCCGGGAGCCAGCAGAGCGTGCGCCACTCGATCTCCTCGGCGGGGTTCCGCTCTCGCCGGGCCAGCTCGTCGCGCCGCGTGCGCTGCTGCGGGGTGAGTCGAGCCGAGGCCCGAGCACGGTAGGCCGCACGGTGCTGCGGCCAGTCGAGTCCCACACCGCTGCAGTAGACCAGGCCGCTGACCCGAGCGGGGTGTGCTGCGGCATAGGCCAATCCCAGGGTCGCACCGAAGGAGTGGCCGACGACGAACCAGCGGCGATGCCCGAAATGCTCGCGTAACTCCTCGAGGTCCCCGATCAGCCGGTCGAGCCGTTGATCATCGGAGGGACTCGATCGCCCGCAGCTCCGTTGATCGAAACGGTGCGTGCTGACCTCGTCGGCCACGGTCGCGGCGAGCGGCCCCAGGTAGTCCCACATCCCGGGGCCGCCGTGTACGAAGACGACACCGGGCGCGTCCGGGAGCCGGGTCGACTCGGTCCACAGCGTCGCTCGATCCGACAGCCGAACCAGTTCGGTGATCGTGTCGGTCACGGCCCGACCGTAGCCCGACGGCAGGTGATCGGGGGCGTCGTCAGATCCCGACTGCGTTGCGGACGGCGGCGAGCGTCTCGCCTGCCCTGGCCCGTGCCTTCTCCGCGCCGGCCGCGAGGATGTCGTCCAGCTCGCTTCCGGGTGCCACCAGCGCCTCGTAGCGCTCCCGCATCGGGGCGAGCTGCTCATCGAGGATCTCGAAGAGCTGATCCTTCAACACGCCCCACCCCACTCCGCCTGCCGCGAGCCTCGTCCGGGTGTCCTCGACGACCTCCTCGTCGGCGAACTGCCGAAGGATCTGGAACACCGAGGAGTCGTCGGCGTTCTTCGGGTCCTCCACCGGAGTGCTGTCGGTGGGGATCCGCCGGACGAGCTTCTTCAGCTTCGACGCGGGGATGAACAGCGGAATGGTGTTGTCGTAGGACTTGCTCATCTTCCGGCCGTCGACACCGGGCAGCGTGCGCGCGTTGTCGGTGTCCGGGATCAGCGGCTTCGGCACGGTGAACCGATAACCCGCGCCGTAGACGTGGTTGAAGGAGCCCGCGATGTCGGCGGCGATCTCGACGTGCTGGACCTGATCCTTGCCGACGGGTACCACCTCGGCGTTCATGATCAGGATGTCGACGGCCATCAGCAGCGGGTAGTTGAACAACCCCATGTTGACGCCCGCATCGAGGTCGGACCGGCCCGCTTCCTCGTTGCGGTCGCGGGCGGCCTTGTAGGCGTGTGCCCGGTTCATCAGTCCCTTGCCGGTCAGGCAGGACATGACCCAGTTGAGTTCGAAGGTCTCCGGTACGTCGGACTGCCGGTAGATCAGGGTGCGCTCCGGGTCGAGCCCCGCCGCGATCCAGCTCGCCGCCACCGAGCGCGTGTAGTGGCGCAGCAGCTCCGGATCGCGCAGCGTGGTCAGCGCGTGATAGTCGGCGATGAAGTACATCGCCTGATACTCGGAGGCCAGATCCAGCGCGGGCCGGATCGCCCCGATGTAGTTACCGAGATGCGGTTCGCCCGTGGGCTTGATCCCGGTCACCGATATCTTCTGCACGGGCGATGCCATGGTCGAGCAGTCTAGCGGGCCGCGATCGACATCGAACGACGCTCCGCCCGAGGTGTGGGCCCGCCCGAGAGGAGAGCGTCATGGCGAGTCGTCCCCATGTCCTGGCCTCGGCCGCCTGCTCGATCGACGGTTTCCTCGACGACTCCGCACAGCGCAGACTGGTGCTGTCCAACGCTGCCGACCTCGAGCGCGTCGACGAGGTCCGTGCCGGTGTCGACGCCATCCTGGTCGGCGCCAACACGATCCGCCGCGACGACCCGCGACTGCTGGTCCGTTCCGAGCGGCACCGGGCCGCCCGCGTCCGATCGGGAAGGCCGCCCAACCCGCTCCGGGTGACCCTGACCGGCTCCGGTGATCTCGATCCGACCGCCCGGTTCTTCACCGTCGGCGACAGCGACCGACTGGTCTATGTCCCGAACGGGCAGGTCCGGACCGTCGAAGCCCGATTGGGAACTGCGGCCCGGGTGGTGGCCGCGGGCGACCCGCTCGATCTCGAGGTGCTGTTGACCGATCTCGCCGATCGAGGCGTGCGGCGGCTCATGGTGGAGGGCGGGGGCGGGGTGCACACCCGTTTCCTGGCGGCGGGACTCGTCGACGAACTGCACCTGGTCGTCGCGCCCTTCTTCGTCGGCGACCCGACCGCGCCCCGCTTCGTCGGCCCGGCGGCGTTCCCACAGGACGCGGCGCACCGGATGAGCCTGGTGGAGACCAGGTCGATCGGCGACTGCGCGTTGCTGCACTACCGGATCGACGACGCGCGGTCGGGCTGAATCCGACCGGGTCCGCACGTCGTCGATGCCGATAGGCACCCGGCCGCAGGCACGACCCGATCTCGCACCGGTCAGTCGGACCCCCGTCTGCGCGGCGCTCCGCGCGTCCCGGAATCCGGGTCCGGATCCTCTTCCGCGATGCGTTTGATCGCCGCCAACCGCCCGGCCCATCGGTCGGCCAGTCCGGTCAGCCAGTCGGCGGTGTCGGTCAGCGCGTCGGGGCACACGGTGAAACGAACCTCGCGCCCCTCCTTCCTGCCGCGTACCAGCCCGGCGCGTTCCAGGACGGCCAGATGCTGTACGACGGCCTGCCTGCTCACCGGAAGTCCGCCTGCCAACATCGTGGCGGTCGTCTCGCCGTGGGCACCGATTCCCTCGAGTATTCGGCGCCGCATCGGATCGGCGAGCGCGCCGAGGACGTCGCGCTCGCTCATGCCGCCGACGCGTCGAGGTGTTTCACGAGTGTGCTCAGGGCGCCCTCCCAGCCCATCCGGTTGTCCCGGACGTGGCCCGCGCGGTCGTCGTCGGAGCCGTGCAGCTCGCGGAACCCGCTCTCGTCGACTCGCAGGAGCGTGCCCGCTCCGTCGGCGGTGAGGGTGAACTCGACGAGGTTCGCGTTGCCCTCGGTCGGGGCGACGTCCGGAAGCAGCGCCCATCGGAAGGACAGCTTCCGTTGCGGCTCGATGGCCTCGATTCTGGCGTGGAAGACGCCCTCCTCCTTCCAACGGAAAACCATCGCGCCACCGGGCCGCAGGTCGATCTCGGCGCCGTCGAAGGCGAACCAGGCCGCCAGGTGCTCGGCTTCGGTCAGCACCGTCCAGACCCGGGCGGGGGAGGCGTCGATGCGGACCTCGTCGTGGATCGATTCGGGGATCATCATGCTCCGATCACGGTGAACTCGTCGCGGATATGCAAGTACAGACTTGCATGATCGACGGCGATGCGCAATGATCGGCTTGCGTGTTTCTTCGCATGGCCGAGATGCCTACCCAGGCCCATCGCCCTGCCCTGCGCGGGCTGCGTCGACTCGAGGACGGAGAGACCATGCAACGAGGAATGCCATAGCGCATTACTCGGCTGCTCACCGCGGCGAACTCCTCGTACCGGGCTCGGGCAACTGGTTCTCCTTCCCCGCGATCAATCTCGCCGATCGATCACCTGAGCATGGAGTTCGCCACCCGAACCGAGGGTGTCGACGTCACCGTCCACCCGGGCGCACCGAATGGCCCCGTGGTCGCGGAGTTCACCGACATCCCCGCCACCGGATCGGTGGCGTTGGACGACCGCGTCTACGAGACCTGTCACTCCGAGGTCACCGACCCCGGCGGGGTACACGACCTGTACTTCATCGCGCGCTGGGACGAGGGTGACCAGCCCGAGCTGTTCGTGCGCACCTTCCAGTTCCAAACGGTGCCCGAGGTCCAGGTCGCACGGGACCCGGCCGAGCCCGCGGGCGAGAACGGCTGGCACACAACCGGAGTCACCCTCACCTCGACCACCTCCGGCGGCGGCGGTGGGGCGGCACCACTGTGGGAGCGCGAGTACTCCTTGAACGGAGGCGCGAACTGGGCTCCGGCCGGTGACGCGGTGTCGATCGATACCGACGGCGATCACGAGGTACTGGTGCGGGCCATCGATGCCGCCGGGGTGTCCTCCGGGGTTGTGACGGTGCCCGTGCCGATCGATACGAGCGCGCTCGAGATCGCGGTGGGCGGCATCGACGACGGCGCCGCTCTCGGCCGAGCTCGGACGTCGATGTCGCGGTGGAGACGACCGATGTGGTCTCCGGCGCCGCCGCCACCGAGACGACCCTGGACTCGCTGGAGACCTGGCGATTGCCGCTGGGTGAACATCGGCTCGAGGTCACCGCCACGGACACAGCGGGCAACGTCGCCTCGGCCGGTGCGGACTTCACCGTGACCACCTCCAGCGTCGATCTGCGGTCGCTGGTGCACCGGCTGCGCGACGGTGGTGAGATCAACCGGACCTCGGCGGTCCTGCTGACCAGCCTGCTGGACACGGTCCGGTTCATGGAGCAGGCAGGTGATCACTCCAGCGTCGAGCGGGTGCTCGGAGTGTTCGGCGGGATCGCGGCCCGGCCGGCCGTGGTCCGTGATGCCGCACTGCGCGAGCTGATCGCGGGCGATGTCACCGCGATCGCGGAGTCCTATCGCTGATCCGGCTACCGAGCCGGATCAGCGCGCCGACGGGAGGATCACCAGCGATCGTGCACCAGCGGCCGGATACGCGTGTCGTAGATCGCCTGCACGCCCTCCGACACCTCCGACGACAGCGGGGCGCGCTCGGCGGCCGCCGCATTGGATCGGGCCTGTTCGGTGCTGCGTGCCCCGGGAATCACCGTCGTCACACCGGGCTGGTCGATCACCCACCGCAGTGCGGCCTCCGCAGGCGTGAGCCCCTCGGGCAGCAGTGCCGCGAACTCCTGTGCGGCCGAGACCCCGGTGGCGAAGTCGACGCCCGAGAACGTCTCGCCCACGTCGAAGGCCGAGCCGTCCCGGTTGAACGCCCGATGGTCGTCCGGGGCGAAGGTGGACTCGAGGGAGTAGCGGCCCGACAGCAACCCGGAGGCCAGCGGAACCCTGGCGATGATGCCCACCCCCGCCTCGCGGGCGGCGGGCAGGACCGCCTCCAACGGCTTACGGCGGAAGGCGTTCAGGATGATCTGCACACTGGCGACGCCGGGCCGACCGATGGCGGTCAGCGCCTCGTCGCAGGTCTCGACGCTCACTCCGTATGCGGCGATCCGCTCCTCGGCCACCAGCGTGTCCAAGGCGTCGAAGACGCCTGCCGTGGAGTAGACCGGCGTGGGCGGGCAGTGCAGTTGAACCAGATCGAGCCGATCGACACCGAGGTTGGATCGCGATCGATCGACCCACGCCCGGAAGTTGTCCAGGGTGTACTGCGCGGGGTCCAGCGGTGCACGTCTGCCCATCTTGGTGGCCACGAACAGGTCGGAGCCGGGATTGTCGGCCAGAAACCGGCCGATCAGCTGTTCGCTACGCCCGTCCCCGTAGACGTCCGCAGTGTCCAGCAGTGTCACACCTGCCTCGACCGCCGAGGCGAGGACCGCCTGTGCCGCCGCCTCGTCGACCTGCCCCCAGTCCGCCCCCAACTGCCAGGTGCCCAGTCCGACGACCGACACCGAACGCTCTGTCCTGCCCAAGACCCGCTGTTCCATGACCGCGACCCTAACCGGGCGCCCTGCGATGCCCACGCGTCGACCGTTCGGTGCTGGCCACCCGACCCGGCACGAACAGGACCGCCCCACCGCATCGCTGCGGTGGGGCGGTCCGTGGTGCGGGTGTGCGTGCCGCGAATCAGCGGCGAGTGCTCGATCAGGCGGTGACGAGGCTCAACCCGTAGGCGGAGAGGATCTCGTTGACCGGGTTGAAGAAGGTACGCCCGCCGGAGGTGCAGTTGCCGGAACCGCCGGAGGTGACGCCCTGCGCCTGGTCACCGGTGATGTAGGAGCCACCCGAGTCGCCAGGCTCGGCGCAGACGGTGGTCTGCGTCATCCCGTGCACGGCGCCCTCGGCGTAGTTCACCGTGACGTTGAAGGCCTGCACCGTGCCGCAGTGCCATCCGGTCGTCGAACCGGAACGGCAGATCGAGGAGCCGACCGGGGCCACGTTGGAGCCCCGGACCAGGACGTCGCTGACCGTGCCGTGGCCCAGGACGACGGGCTCGGTCCACCAGCCGTTGCCGATCCGCACCCAGCCGTAGTCGTTGCCGGGGAACGAGGAGCCCGCGAACGAGCCCATCGCCGAGCCGTCCCAACCGGCCACCGAACTACCGGTCCTTCCACAGTGGCCCGCGGTGACGAAGCCGCCGTGCACGGAGAAACCGATCGAGCATCGGGTGTTGCCGTTGATGTAGTACGGGTCGCCGCCGACGGTGCCCGCGGCGAAGGTGGCGGGTGCCTCGGAGACCTCCTCGACGGTGACCGGGCCGGTCGCGGTCGCGGCGTCGAGGAAGGCGTCGACCTCGGCGCCCTCGGCTCCGGCGACCACATCGACCACGACGCGGTTGCTCTCCAGGTCGACCCGCCAGCCTGCGATGCCCTCGGGAGCGTTCTCGCCCTCGGTGAGCGCGTCGATCTCGGCCTTGGCCGCGTCGAGCGTGGCCAGGCTGTGCTCGACCGATACGGTCTCGGCGCCGGTGGCCTCCACGGCCGCCGCCCGCGCGGGGTCGGACAGGCCGATGATCAGCTGGCCCCTGGACGCATCGAACCAGGAACCGCCGAACGCGGAACCGGCGGCGTCCTCGGCTAAGGGCGCCACCTCCATCGCGGTGGCTTCCTGCGTAAGGCGGATCTCGGCCTGCTTCTCGCTGACGCCGAACTCGACGGCCATCGCCGAGACCAGGCCGGGGGAGAGCGGGGCGTCCTGTGCCGGGGTGGATTCGGAGGCGGCAGCGGTGCCCAGGCCTGCGGTGGTGCCCGCAGCCAGGACCACCACCGCGCTGATTCTCGCGAGGTTCCAGTTACTCATATCGGTCGACTCCTTCTCGTCGTGCAGGGGGACGCGGTGTGTCGTCGATCGGTGTGACACGGCAGGTGTGGCGGCAGCGAGTCTCGACGGCCACGGGAGAACAGGCGTTGAAGACCTACTGCTCACGGCATGCCAAACCACGAGGAAACAGCGTTGTCCAACCGTTTCGGCGAAACGGAAAGCGCGTTCCTCGTGATGCAGACGTTATTCGTTCGGCGGGACGCCGGTACCCCCAAAAGCACTATCTCGACACCGGGTCACCAGAAGCAGGGCAAGCACGTTGCGAGTCACCCAAATCGCTGGCGGGGCCCGCAGCAGGACCGAGCTCCTCGACGAACCGGCCTGTCGGGGCGCTGATCCTCGATGCTCCGTCTGGGCGACACCCCCACCCGCCAGGCGGTGGCATCGCGGGGCGGGGTACGGCACGGTGATGGTGACCCCGAAGAAGAACAGGGCGGTGAGCGCTGGTGAGTACGAGCGTGTTCCTGGTCGACGACCACGATGTCGTCCGACTCGGTCTGGCTCGCCTGCTTGAGGACCAGGAGGACCTGGAGGTCGTCGGCGAAGCGGCCTCGGTCGCCGAGGCACTGGTGCGGATTCCCGCCGCCCGTCCGGATGTCGCGGTACTCGATGTGCGCCTCGGCGACGGCAACGGCGTCGAACTGTGCCGCGAGCTGCGCTCGATGATGCCCGAACTCAACTGCCTGATCCTGACGTCCTATTCCGATGACGAGGCACTCTTCGACGCGGTGATGGCGGGCGCGGCGGGCTTCGTGCTGAAAGAGGTGCGCGGCCACGACCTGGTCGCCGCGGTACGCATCGTGGGCGCAGGCGGTTCCCTGCTGGACCCGCACACCACGACCGCCCTGCTGAACAGACTGCGGCGCCAACGCGAGGAGACCGACCCACTACAGGTGCTCAGCCAGCAGGAGCGGACCGTGTTGGAGCTCATCGGGGAGGGACTGACCAACCGAGAGATCGCCCAACGCATGTTCCTGGCCGAGAAGACCGCGAAGAACTACGTGTCGCATCTGCTCGCGAAACTCGGCATGCAGCGGCGGACCCAGGCTGCCGTGCTGGCCACCCGACTCCGGCGCCCTCCGGTCTCGGATCAGGAGCGCACCGACTAGACGGCGCCCGTGCTGCGGTGGTCCTGTGGCACCTCCGGACGGACGGGAGCCCGCCAGGACAACCGGGTCCCCCTCGGCGTGGCCGCCAGGATCGTCAGGGTCCCGTCGGCCTCGGCGGCGCGTTCGGCGAGGTTCCGCAGTCCACTGCGGGCGACGGAGGTGGGCACGCCGACACCGTCGTCCAGTACGTCGATGACCAGCTGATCGGCGACCTCGATGGTCACGGTGAGTCGGGTGGCACCCGCATGCCGGACCACGTTGCTGACGGCTTCTCGCAGCACCGCCTCGGCGTGTCCGGCCAGGATGCCCGAGACCCGGGAGTCGAGGGTCCCGGATATCCGCACCACCGGCGACAGCGCCGTGTCCACGGTCAACTCGGACACGGTGTCGAGAAGCCGTCGGCGGAGACCGACAGCACCCGTCTCGGCGTGCAGATCGAAGATGGAGGTGCGGATCTCGCGGACCGTCGCGTCCAGTGCGTCGAGGACCTCGTGGATACGTTCGTCCACCACCGGATCGGTGTTGCGGTCGGCTGTCCCATCGAGGGCCAGCCCGATGGCGAACAGCCGTTGGATCACCTGATCGTGCAGCTCGCGGGCGATGCGGTCCCGGTCGGCCAGTAGGTCCAGTTGCCTGCGGGTCCGTTGACGCTCGACGAGCTGCAGGGTCAACGAGATCTGGTCCGCGAACGCGGCCATCGCCGCGATCCGACTGTCCGGCATCGGCTCCCGCCGATCGACGCGAGCAACCAGAATGGCGCCGAGGGGATCGACGACTCCACCCAACGGGAGGGCGACCGCAGAGCCGATCGAGCCCGTATCGGTCATGTCGTTCAGGCCCGCGTCGGACGCGATGGCCGCTGCGTCGAGGACCTGCGGACCTATCGCGCCAGGTTGCCCGGTCGGCAGCAGGACCGCTCGGTCCACCCGGGACGTGGTGGGCGTGGTGATGGCGCCTGCCGACCCCACGCGGCGCAGTGTCGATCCGTCCGATTCGGCCAGGAACACCAGCGCGAGATCCGCGCTCGTCGTCTCCAGGGTGCGTCGGGCCAGCAGGCCGAAGGCATCCTCGGCGCAGACGCCCGCGATCAACGCGGTGGTGATCTCGCTTTCCACCGCGGACCATCGTCGTCGGTCCTGCTCCTGCTCCAAGAGTCGCGCGTCGGCCACGGCGATGCCCGCGGTCGAGGCCAGCCCGGTGAGCAATTCCCGATCACGGGGGCCGAACGGGGTACTCGATCTCCCGGCCACGCTCAACCTGCCGTAGACCTCGTCGCGAACGCCCACCGCGACGGTGAGCACATCTGCGTCGGTGTCCTCCGGATCGGCGGCCGACTCCCGGCTGATTCGCTCATGCCACTGCGAGGCGTCGAGGCCGAGGAAGACGGAGTCCGCCGCCCTGCCGCGCTCCACGGCGATGAAGGCGCCGAAGCGGGCGCCGAGCAGGGACAGGGCCGAACGCAGGATTCTGCGAAGCGTCGGTTCGAGACTCATCCCGGAGGCGACGGCCAACACCGCCTCGACCAAGGCGTGGTCCGACGGCTGTTCGGTGCAGTGATCGCAGCGGTCGGCCGCGAACTCCTCGGGTGACGGTGGGGACGGCATTGCGGACATCGAGCCCCCGCTGGCGGCGATGACGTGCGTCGGACCCCGAATTCTACCGAGTTCCCAGGCATCGTCGCAGGTCCGAGACCTTTTGTCCGGTGTCGATCAGTATGTCGCCTGTTCGGGTGGGTGGGCGATCGGTGAGCAGGCGGGGCCTCGGGGCGAGGGCTGTCCCGTTGTGGGATCGCTCGCGCTCGACGCAGGTCCGAGATGCACTCGATCGATATCTTGCCGGAATCGAACAAATGTTCGACCATTTTGTCATGGTCGATCAGCGAGAGAACCAAGTACCTGTCCGGCTCGTCGGCTGCGAGGTCGTCGGTGCGGCCGCAGCTCCGCCGCCGGACCACGTCGGCGATCGAGTACGCGGTCATCCGAGTCGTAGGCCTCCTCAGCGGGCATCCAGAACGGAGTGTGACCGGAAGGAAGGCGGGTGCCATGAACGAGGCACAGACGACGCATGCGGCGCGAGCCACCGTGATCAACGGGGCCCACCGTTCGGAGGCAGCGGGGCTCGCGGAGCACACCGGGCCCGACGATCGCACCGACATCGTGGTCGGCGTCGACGATTCCGAGTCGAGTGTGGCCGCCCTGGTGTGGGCGATCCGCGAGGCTCGGATCCGAGGTAGCCGGGTACGGGCGCTGCACGCTTGGCGTCACGAACCGCTGGCCGAATTCGCCTTCGCGGACCCCGAGGACGCCATCCGAGCGAGTAACGAGCTGCTCGATCGGCAGATCGGTCTCGCGGTCGCACAGGCGGGCGACGATGTGGAGGTGAGCGCCCGTGGTGTCCCCGGCACGCCTGCGGCGGTACTACTCGCCGAGGTCGCCGAGGGCGAGTTGCTCGTGGTCGGTTCGCATCGGGGCGGATTCCTTCGACAGGTCGTTCTGGGCTCGTGCAGTGCGGCCTGCCTTCGGCATGCGCACACACCGGTCGTCGTGATTCCGCCGCCAGGTCGAGTGGCGGCCCAGCCCTCCGCCACTCCCGAGTGACATGTTCGCCGGGGCTGTCGGACCGGGTCGGGAGTGGACCCTGCTCCCTGCTCGATGGTCCCGGCCGGGCGTGGGGTCGCACCGACCATATGGCCGATTCGCGGCCGAGTCATGGCTGGTCAGCGCACCCTTTCTGGTGTTCAGCAGGGCCGAAAGGCCCTCCCGTACGAGTCGAGTGCCCGTGGTCGGACAGGCCGAGTCGGACGAGGGTGGAGTGATGGACGTCTGTGGGTCGTCGGCTCGCTGCTCGCCGATGCCGAGGAACCGAGCACGGGGGACCCGAGTTGAGACGACGGCCTGCCGATGAGGGGTCGTCACGGAAGGAGACGACGATGAGTGAAGACACCTCGAACCCTGCCGGTGGCAGGCCGATCGTGGTCGGAGTCGACGGATCGCCGTCCAGCGCCGCCGCGCTCGATTGGGTGGTTGCCCAGTCGGAGGCGCTGCGGCGACCGGTTCGCGCGGTCAGCGCCTGGCACTTCGTGCCCATGGCTGCGGGTCCGGCGACCGTCCTGGTCGACCCGGACAACCTCAGACAGGAGCACATCGACCGACTGCACGAGATGGTGGCGGAAGCCAAGCAGCAGGCGGTCGGCGAGATCGACATTCGGCAGGAGGTCATCGAGGGACCGCCCGCCACCGTCCTGCTCGATGCCTCTCGGGATGCCGCGGTACTGGTGCTGGGCAGTCACGGACACGGGCGGGCGTACTCCTCGATCGTCGGTTCGGTGAGTGCCGCCTGCATTCGACACGCACGGTGCCCGGTGATCGTCATCCCGCCCGGTGCCGCAGAGGAGATGGAGACGAACAGGTCGCGGCTGGTGAGCGAAACGGGCCCATGAGTTGATCGCACTGCCTGATCAGGACGACTCCTCGGACGGCAGGCGCGGTGCGAAGGTGGGCGACTCTCCTTCCGGGACGACGTCGCCGTCGACCAGGCGCGCGGCCACCACCGAACCGGCCTCGATAGGTCAGGGTCTTTCCGTCGTGCGGACACGGGTCTTTCGACCCTGTTCGGATGATCCAGTTCCGCCGCATCCTGATCACCGAGGGGAGATCGGGTCCGGGGACGGACCGCTCCACACGCCAAGGCTCGTAGCCGGTCGACATCCCAGGGGTGCTGCATCGGGGACGAGCTAGGAGGGGACGGGGAAGGATATGAGTGGAATCGAGGATTTCCGGGCCTCCCGCGAGGCTCGTCGCGAGGCCACACGTCCGGGCAGGCACTACGACCCGGCGGCTTACCTCGCCGAGCAGCGGATCCGGGAGAACATGATGCTCGAGTCGCTGGCGCGGGAGCGGGCGCGGCGCAAGGCGGCGGCCCAGCGGTCCGCTCAGCAGCAGCAGCCGACCGGTCGGGTGGCCGCGACGACGGACACCGCAGCCACGGCGAATCCGGAGCCGGAGCCCACTCACTCGGCGTCGGGTGCCGCCAGGACGCATGTCTCCCCGGACACTCGGCCTGCGAAGCGCCACTGGTATTCACCGCGTCGTTGGGGTCATGCCTGATTCAGCCGGATGCGAGAGACACCCTCGATCGGCCGGCTTCGCAAAGCGCGTTCTCCACCGACCCGAGTCCCATAGCGCACGAAGCGAGCCGGCCGACCGAGCTGGATTACCATGTTTCACCGCGTGGTTTTCCGAATTATCGATATCTGAATAGACACCTTGACGAGTGAATTGATGTGTTGTCAAGATTCGATTCCATCGCGCGACCTGCAGTTGTGACCACCGGCTCCCACGATGCGGAGTCGATGCTGGTGACCGACGAGACGGGCGGATAGCATCGATGAATGGCCTTGGGACGACCAACGCGCCGGTCGGGGCGGGCGGAAGTATCATTCGAGCGTGGCGACCGTCGAGAAAGCGCGATCTTGGACAGCCTCGCGGGATTGTTGACCACCGCACCATTGAAGTCGATCACTATCGGCGATATCGCCAAGGGCGCCGGAATTTCCCGACCTAGTCTCTATTTCTACTTCGACTCGAAAGCGCAGGTCTTCTGCGCTCTGTTGGCGCGTACCGGATATCACCGCACACCCGGGTTCCTGCTCTGCGCGGCAGACTCCGAGCAACCGGTCGCCGGTCAGGTGCAGTCGATAGTGCGTCAGACCTTTCGGACATGGCGGGAGAACACCGTCGTTCTGCGACGGGGGTTCGAAGCGGCCGACGACCTCGACGTCGCCCGACAGTGGCAGCGGACGGCGAGCGACCTCACCGGGCTGCTGGCGCAGTGGATCGCCCGCTGCCGGGCGACCGGCCTGCTGACGGTGACCGACGAGACGCCGCTCGAACTGGCCGAATCGCTCCTGTGGTTGATCGAGAAGAGCTGTTACCGACTCTTCAGCCGTGCCACGACCTTGAGCGAACAGAATCGGCGGGCAGTCGTCCTCGTCGAACTCGGTAGACGAATGCTCGGCGATGATCCGGTCCCGGCCGGTGCGGCGACCGGGGACACCGAGCGTCCGACCCGTTGACGCTCGGCTGCAGGCTGCAGGCCCGGGCGATCACCGGAACCAAGCACGAGAGCCCCTCGGTCGCGATCACCAGCCTTGGCTCAGTCGGCCAGGCTTTCCAGGATCTGCTGGCCGTACTTGGCGAGCTTGTTCTCGCCCACCCCGCTGACCGTGCCGAGCTCGGTCAGATCCGACGGTCGGCGCGCAGCGATCTCGCGCAGCGTGGCATCGTGGAAGATCACATAGGCGGGGACGCCCTGCTCCTTGGCGGTCGAGGCCCGCCAGGCTCGAAGCCGCTCGAAGACCGGGACGGCTTCGGCCGCTAGGTCGATGGTCGCCTTCTGCCCGCGCCCTGCCTTGGCGCTCTTGGCCGGTCGAGCCTGGCGCTCTGGTTCTCGCCGGAGTCGGACCTCCCGTTTCCTGGCCAGCACCGCTTCGCTGCCCTCGGTGAGTACCAGCACGTTGTAGTCGCCGGTGACACCCAACAGCCCCTGCGCGAGGAGCTGTCGGACCACGCCACTCCACTCGGAATCCCGCAGTTCGGTTCCGATCCCGAAGACGGTGAGTGAATCGTGGCGGTTCTGCTCGACCTTCGGCGTCCGCTTGCCCAACAGGATGTCGATGACGTGGCCCGCCCCGAACCGCTGATCACGTTCCCGATCCAGCCGGTACACGGCCGAGAGGATCTTCTGGGCGGGGATGGTGCCGTCCCAGGATTCCGGCGGCGTCAGGCAGGTGTCGCAGTTCCCGCAGGCGGTGCTCTGCTGCCCGAAGTACGCGAGCAGCCGCACGCGGCGGCACTCCACCGTCTCGCACAGCGCCAACATCGCATCGAGATGGGCGGCGAGTTTCCGCCGATGCGCGGCATCGCCTTCCGAGGAGTCGATCATGCTGCGTTGCTGCATGACGTCCTGCAGGCCGTAGGCCATCCAGGCCGTGGACGGCAGGCCGTCGCGCCCGGCTCGTCCGGTCTCCTGGTAGTAGCCCTCGACCGACTTCGGTAGATCGAGGTGCGCGACGAACCGGACGTCCGGCTTGTCGATCCCCATGCCGAAGGCGATGGTCGCGACCACGATCACGCCGTCCTCACGAAGGAACCGGGCCTGGTTCGCCGCACGGACGGCGGGGTCCAGCTTGGCGTGGTAGGGCACTGCGGCGAAGCCGTTGTCCACCAGGAACTGGGCGGTCTTCTCCACGGAGTTGCGCGAAAGGCAGTAGACGATCCCCGCATCGCCGGGATGCTCGGTGCGCAGCAGGTCGAGAAGCTGTTGCTGCGCGCGGTTCTTCAGCCCGATCCGGTACTGGATGTTCGGCCGGTCGAAGCTGGCGACGAAGTGCCTGGCGGCCGTGAGGTTCAGCCGCGTGGCGATCTCGGAGTGGGTGGCCTCCGTGGCCGTCGCGGTCAACGCGATTCGGGGCACGTCCGGCCAACGCTCGTGCAGCATGGACAGCTCGAGATAGTGCGGACGGAAATCGTGGCCCCACTGCGCCACGCAGTGCGCCTCGTCGATCGCGAACAACGAGATCGTGCCGCGATCGAGCAGCCGGAGGGTCGATTCGACGGTGAGGCGTTCCGGCGCGAGGTACAGCAGGTCCAGCTCGCCCGCCAGGAACGCGGCCTCGACCTCGCGACGCTGCTCGAAGTCCTGGCTGGAGTTGAGGAACCCCGCCCGCACCCCCAACGCGGTCAAGGCATCGACCTGGTCCTGCATCAACGCGATGAGCGGGGAGACCACGATCCCGACGCCCTCCCGAACCAGCGCCGGGATCTGATAGCACAGCGACTTGCCGCCGCCGGTCGGCATCAGCACGAGGGCATCGCCCCCGTTGACCACCGTCTCGATGATCGACTGCTGATCGCCTCGGAATGAGTCGTAGCCGAAGACCCGGCGCAGCACTCGGAGGGGTTCGCTCACCTCAGGATCGGTCGTCACCGGGGAAGCCATCGGACGAGTCTACGACCGCCGGACCTCGGCTCCGCGCCTGCCGTGCGGAGCCGAGCCCTGCCTACTGCGGAGTCGAAAGCCGCGCCATGGTGTCGTGTGGATGCCTCGCCCCGAGCTGATCATCCGATGCGGTTCCGCCGCGCCGCCCGGCCTATTGCCGCGAGCGGGGACGTCACCCGACGACGACGTCCAGGGTCACATCCACGTTGCCCTTCACCGCTGCGGAGTAGGGGCACAGGGCGTGTGCCTTGGCCATCAGGGACTCCGCCGTGGCCTGGTCGACTCCGGAGAGCTCGGCGTGCAGCGCCACGGTGAGTGCCATCCCCGTGTCGACCTTCTCCAACCCGACCTCGGCGGTGACCGCGGAATCGGTGACCGTGATCTTCTCCAATTGGGCCACGCGCTTGAGCGCGCTGTGGAAGCAGGCCGAGTAGCCGAGCGCGAACAGCTGCTCCGGGTTGGTCGCGCCGCCTGCGCCACCCAGTTCACGCGGCATGGCGAGGTCGAGCTGGACCTGACCGTCGATGGTGCGTACCTGACCCTCCCGCCCGTCGCCCGTGGAGACGGCAGCGGTGGAGTAGATCGCGCTCATAGCGGCTTCCTCTCTGTCGCTCGACCGCCCGGGGACGGTCGGTGAAGGTGACAGCCCGGTTCCGGGGGATCGGGGCCCCCGGAACCAGGTAGACGAACTAGTTCGTCTACCTGGCCGAGTCAACACGAGACCCGCATGTGGTGACAAGGTGATCGGGACTACATCCCGGCGACTGTGGTGCGCCCAGCCCGCCGAGGGAGACGGGGTCAACGAGCGGCGTCGATGATCGCGCTCAGCGCGTCGGTCAAGGCCTTCGAGGCGTCCTGTGGAT
Source organism: Actinoalloteichus hymeniacidonis (assembly GCF_014203365.1). NCBI lineage: Bacteria > Bacillati > Actinomycetota > Actinomycetes > Pseudonocardiales > Pseudonocardiaceae > Actinoalloteichus > Actinoalloteichus hymeniacidonis. The sequence continues at coordinate 4,153,374 of NZ_JACHIS010000001.1, read as the reverse complement.
TCCCGACGTAGCCGCTGACCATCGCCCCGTCCCGGAGCAGAATGAGCTGCTCGGCGACCGACCCGACGTCGGTGACACCGAGTTCGGCCAGGATCTCGCGGATCTCACTCGAGAACCAGCGCCGATGTTCCGCCACCGTCACGCGCACCGGATGGTCGGGATCGGCGAACTCGGCGGCGGCATTGATGAACGGGCAGCCTCGGAACCCGGGGGCGCAGCTCACCTCGCCCAGTGCGACCGTGTACGCCCGCAGCATCGCCATCGGATCATCAGCGAGCTCGCGCCGGATCCGGGTCAGCCCCTCGCGTTCGATGTCCGAACGCTGCTGGAGATACGCGACCACCAGGTCGTCCTTGGTCGGAAAATGTCGGTAGAAGGTCACCTTGCTGATGCCGACCTCGGCGATCAACTTGTCGGCGCTCACCGCCCGGATGCCGTCCCGGTAGAACAGCACGGTCGCCACGTCCAGGACCCGATCCCGAACCGGCCGGATCGCGGCGCTGCCCTCCCGTTTGCTCGGCGGCATCGTCTCCCGTACTCCCTCCGCACCCACAGCGCCCAGCAGTGCCCGAGAACCACCAGACGAACCGGTCACTCTACCGACCGAAGCCGCAGCCAGATGTCGGTGCGATCGTCCTGGACGGGTGAGGTGCCTGCTGCGCGGCTCGCGGCCCGACGAACTCGCGAGGTCGGTGCCAGCCGCTTCCTCGCCTGTCTGCTCGATGGTTGGCGATCCGATGGCCACGGGCTGGTAGTCCCGGGCATTTCGTCAGCGGGGGCGAAGACGACACCGAGTGCAAAAGGGATTGGGTTCCGCAACAGGGCGCGCATTCACAATTCTCACAATGTGAGAATTGCGAGAGCGCTATCCGCGTCGTGTGCTGAATCGCGTTCCAGGGGTACGGCGGTGGTTGATTCGATCCGGCTCGGTACTTGAAGGATCCGTTCGCTGTGGACAGGCATGAGTCCTGACACTCGAGTCCGGGGCGCTTCGCAGCCGGGCGCGGCAGCCGGCCAGAGCGCCCTTCGATCACCGCTGCGGTGCATGCAGGCGTCGGCGGCGAGGTCAACGAGCGACACGTCGTGCGGGATGTCCACCGGGGCGGCGAACTTTCGGACCCAAACCGGGGACCAAGTCACGGACGAAGATCAACGAAGATGCAGGAATCTAACGAAAAACCGCTGGTCAGCGGTGGTGCCCCCGGTCAGACTCGAACTGACACTGGACGGATTTTGAGTCGGCATCGGAGCGCGGCATAGGGCTTCTACCTGGGCATTCGCGTGCTGGAGTTGGGTGCGAGTGGCCTGTCAAGGCACCATTCGCACCCAGTTCGCACCCAAGCTCGCACCCAGCTTGCTCAGCCTGATCGGCGGTGCTGGCTACAGCTTCGAGCACACCGAGTAGCATCAAACGCACGTTGTGTTACCGCAGTCCGGGCATGGTGCTTGCGAACGTTTGGATGCAAGTTATGAACGATACTTTGAGGAAAATTTCAGGGAATTTTCACGACTATGCAGTAAGTAAAAAGTGGGAATGGTACAAGAGGGAGATTGCTGAGCTTCTTGCATCCGATGGGGGCGACCAAAGTAAGGGTGAACGAATCCTTGAAGCGTATAAGGATCGAATTATCGCACAGGGCTCTCAGGGAGCTGAGGTTGTCGCTCAGGTCGAAGAAGAACTATATCTGCTCCTTCGGTCGAGGTTGAAACTGAATAGCGCCAAAAAAAATGATTCATTGTACCAGGATGTTAGTTGGCCGATTGTTGAGAAAGACGGCCCTCCGGCCGTCATTCAAAACGCAGAATCTTCAGGAAACTCGCGTATACAAATGAGTGCTCGCGACTTCATCGTTAATGAGGTGGCGCGCCATGATGATCAAACTCGAAATGAGCCGAATCAACAGTACGCAGGTCGCGATATAAATAATTTTCGTATCCAATCGTGGTTTTCCGGTAGGAATCACCTGGAGCGTCAAGCCCGGAAATTGCGACATCGCCTAATCGATCGGCTTCTCCCAGTGGACATCCCGCGAAACATCGATCTATGGCTTCCGGAAGATCGGGAGATAAGTTACCCATTTCGGGCCAACTTTAGAATCGTCGGATCCCTATCGGGCACTGGTCCGCTCTCAGAGTGTCGAGAGTTCAAAGAATCTGTTCACCGATGTTTTCGCGAGTCAGGTGGCAGGATTTTGGTAACGGGAGAAGCAGGAACTGGAAAGACGAGAGTCCTAGCCGAATTGACCTCAAAGATGTTGAAGGATGCTCAGTGTGCAAACTCCAACCCTATCCCGTTCTATATGAATATAACCAGTTGGAGCCGCATGAAAGGCGGACTAGTTCCTTGGCTAGCGAAAGAGCTTTTCGACCTGTATGGAGTAAAAGATAACGTCATCCGACACTGGCTAGACGAGGGGGAGATTGCGTTGATCCTTGACGGGCTAGACGAATTGAATTATCGGGATCGAAAAGATTTTGTGCGTTCTTTCAATTCCTTTCGGCGCGATTACGGTACTATTCCTGTGGTAATCGCTTGTCGCGAACTTGAACACTCTCAACTACGAACTCGCCTTGATGTGGCTGGCAGACTTTCACTGACCAAGATGTTGTGGGAAGATGTCGAAAGCGTTCTTGCTCAAACTCAAAAGCATGATGGTCTACTTCAGCGGGCGCGTTACGATTCTAAGCTTCGAGACTTGTTGCGGACGCCTTTGTTTATGCGTTTTTCGATGTCCGCTTTCCTTGGGTTGGATCCATCAGAGATACATTCTAAGAACCGAAAGTGGGATTATTCAATCATACAATCTTACCTCGATCGCGCTGCAGAGCGCGCAGGTAGAAAAACCGCTCGAATTGACCTTGGTCTTCACTCATGGCTGCCCAGGATCGCGAATCAGATGCGGGCGGAGCGGGAAACTGTATTCTTCCCCGACCGCGTACACTATCGATTTGTTTCTGGAATTCACGCTCGCCGAATTCGATTCATGTCGATGTGTGCGGTCTTCGTAGGAGCCTTGTTTTTCTTCCTATTGTGTAGGATGCCGCTAGCGATATTCACGTTCAATACGCAGTCCGGTGACATTTATTTCATGATGGGAATAGTTGGCTCAACTGGGGTTGCATTTGGTTGCATGATATTGACGCGCGCCGTGATGACGAACCCGCCGGGAAGTATTGAACAGAGAACTAAGGGGCTAATGAAGAAAGCGTTCAGGCGCTGGTTTATTGGCTACATGAGCATTAGTGCGATCATGGCTATCATGAACCAAATCGGAGCAAATTCAGGAGTAGCTTATGTGGTTGCGATATTGGGAAATATTGTCGTCGCGGTATGGCCGGTTCTTGTTCTCATTGTCGGCTCTGCCCCTGGTGATCCGGCAGTAACGCCGAAATACCCAAACTATGAGCTAAAGAGCTTGCTGAAGGTTGCAGGACGTTGCTCTCTTTTGGTGTTCTCCATGGTATTTGGGACTCTTATGATGTTCCTAACGCCGATCTATGTGGCGCGGCCGGAAGAGCTTCCGTCGAACGCAGTCTCGACAGTGTTCTTTTTTGTTCCCCTTTTCGTTATTACGGCGTTCTTTATTAATGGTGGGGCTGATCTAATTGGTCGCCTGATTTCAAGGTGGTATTTGGGGATTATTGGGTTTTTGCCTAAGCCTTTCGGTCGCGGGATTAACTCGTTGCGGAAATCATCTGTTATTGTCCCGTCGGGTGGGGGATACGAATTTGTTCATTCATTGGTTCGCGACCATTTGGCCACGCTCGTTCGCAGTTGAGTGAGCGTGTCCGTGGTGTTGATCTAGCGCGAGGCATCTGAGTCACCGAGTGCGAATCCTTTTTCGGCGAGATCAACGAGGCTGTGGGGCGTGAGCACGTTGGGTTCGCCGAAAACGTGCGATGGTGCTGCTGCGCGATTGGCTTGAGAGGTGGTGCGCTGCGGAGCATCAAGTGGTCGAAATTTCTCCGACCTTTGGCACTGATGCCTCGGCTAGCCAAGGATTCCCTTTGGATAGATCTTGATTCAGCGACGATGTTCAAGTATCAAGATCTAATGCAGGTGTAAAGATTCTCATTTTTGTGCTGGGCCAGTTCTCTGAGCGGCAGTTATCTCTGGTTCACCGGATGCAATCACTGCGCGATCTGCTCATATCTTTGAGCTGTTTCGTGACGGCCCGAGGATAGATATTCTTCTCTTGTTATTTCTTCTTATGCCAACCGTCCGACAGAGCCGCATGAATAAGGTGGGCGTCAAGGTGCGTATTCCCGTCTGTCGAGCGGATGGGAACTGCGATATGCTTGCCGGAGATTTTGCCGTTTTTGTTTATCGAGCCTTTGACAATGAATGGAATCTTGGATGGATTTTGTGGAGGGATCAGTATGCAAAGAAGCTCACTCCCTTCTGTTTCGCAGACATCGATTCGCAAACCCGATATTCCTGGTATCGCATACCTTGAAATGGTATCCCGGTACTGATTAACGTCGACGGACCTGCTCGCGATTCCGGGAAACTTGACGATCTGGTCTCTCCCGAATTTATCTTTTGCTGTCTCTGCCCCAATAAGAATGACTCCCCCGTCTGTAGCATTTGCGAAGGCGGCGACGTCCGATGCTAGCTCAAGTTTCTGGCTGTCAATTCTGAGGTTATACCCCGAAGATTTGGCGTCGAGATACTGAGATTCGCAAAGGCCTATGAGTGCACTTGGGGCACTGATTGCCGATCGAAACACCCATAGTGGTGTACCTTGAGGGATGCGCTGCGTCGACAATGAAGAAACGAGAATTTGATGAATATTAGAAATCTGTTCGATTGTTATTTCTTTCTGGTGTTGCTAGATATAGGTACAGGGTGGAGCCGCTTGGGTCGATAAGTCCTATGTCTTCACTGAATAGGTAGTACTTTGTGATTGTAATGCCGTAGGGGAACAGGAAGGGTTCAGCTTCCTTCGCGAGCCGGTCAGCTGATGCACTCCAGGTTTGCTTGATGCTGAAATTAATCTCGACCTTTTGTTTTTTTGTATCTATCTCGAGTTCAATGGTATCAATCTGGAGGTCGCCGTCTTGCTTTAGCTTAGCTGACAGAACTAGGTGAGTATTGTTTGTTGCATCATTCAGCGAGCTTATTATTTGCTGTAGTGTCATTTCTCGAATGTCGCTGATGGGAATTTCGACTTTCTTATGGTGCCGTTTCGTCGTACTAGCGGGCTTCGGGGCGAATGAGCCGATTCTTGAATTCCATTCAATTTCCAATGTGTTCTACCTTCACTCATTGTGATTTTCGATTTTCGTTGGCATTGAATGGTGGGATGGGCTACCATCCCATCATGGATAGTGCCTCGAATCTTGGAACATGGGTCGTGCTCGGGGAAAGAGCTGTCTATTCCAATCGTTGGATCAGGTTGGGGCTTGCGGATGTCGAAGCTCCGAATGGAAAACGTTGGGAGCATCACGTTGTGCATCTTAGCCGAGTCGCGGTTGCTCTGATCACCAACGATCGTGACGAGGTGTTGATGCTGTGGCGGTACCGGTTCGCCACCGACGAGTGGGGCTATGAGCTGCCCGGCGGCATCATCGACGGTGATGACGAGTCGGCCGCGACGGCAGCTCGTGAGGCGGGGGAAGAGTGCGGGTGGCTTCCGACCGGAGAGCCGGAGCACTTGATCAGCTTCGAGCCCATCCCCGGCATGGTGACCTCGCAGATGGACGTCTATCACTGGCGCGGCGCCGAACGCATCGGCGAACCGACCGATACCGAGGAAGCCGGAACGGTTGAGTGGGTGTCGTTGAAGCGGGCTACCAAGCTTGCGAAGGAGCGGAAGTTGCTCGGTTCGGGGACGTTGGTGGCGTTGATGTACTTCTTGGCTTCACGCGCCGAGGATTGACGTTCCGGGGAGAGTGAGCCGCTTGAGTCGCCGCTTTTGTCGTTCGGAGGAGATCTGTGCGGCAAGGCGGCGGGCTTGTCCGGCGTAGCTCAGTGCGGCGTCCCGGTCGCCGGTTGCGCCGTGGGCGTGGGCTAGATCGACGAGCAGGCTCGCGCGGGCACGGCTGAATGTTGCGGGGTGTCCGTCAAGGGCGTCGGTCAGTTGGGTGATGGCGTCCGGCTCGCCGAGTCGAGCGATAGCACTACCGCGCCAGCGGGCCAGATGTGTCCCGCCGAGGAACACAAACGGCAACGCGGGGTCGCGCGGGTCGGCGGGCAGCAGCTCGTCGGCTTGGTCGAAGGCGCGTAGGGCATCGTCTCGGCGGCCATCGGCCGCGAGAACTTCGCCGAGGGTCGCGGCCAGCCATGCCCGCAAGAGTGGCGCTGTTGTTGTCCGTCCGAGTTCGACCGCTTCGGAGACCAAGCCGACCGCATCATGGGTTTGGTCGATTTCCACCAAGACCATGGCTTGTTCGGCCTGTGCGTGGGCGAGCAGCGACGGTGATCCGGCTTCGCGGGCTGCGGCTTTGGCGCGTTCGTAGTGTTGCCACGCCTGCTGTGTTGCTCTGCGATCCAGTGAGGTCCACCCGGCCAGGGTGCTGGCCTCGGTGAGTGTCGCGGCCAATGGCGCTCGTTGCGAACTGAGCAGGGCGTGGCTCAGAAGGTCTTCTATCTGGCCGATCTGGCTGCGGAGCTGATCGAGCAGCGCTACTGAGCCGAAGCGTTGATCCATGTGTCTGGCGTTGTCGACCTGCCTGCGGAACAGCTCCACGGTCTCGGGGTCGATTCGCTGCGCGACGATCAGTCGATCGGCCAGCTCGGTGGCCGCGTCGTCGATCTCTTCGACTGCGGCGGGGAAGCCGAGTTCTTCGTTGGTGCGTCCGTAGACATCGCGGAACAGCGCTTGGTAATAGGGCGCGGGTGTCTCGTGCCCGTTCTCCCACCGGGAGAGTTTCGTCTTGAGGCTGCGCCCGGTGGCGATGGCGGCATTCGTCGCGTCGGCGCGTGCCAATAGCAGGCGGATCACCGCGTCTTGGCTGTGTCCTAACTCTTGGCGTACCCGCGCCAACAAAGTTTTTGCCATCGCCGACCACCATAGCGATAACTCGGCGACCTGCGCACTTAACGGGGGTTATCGGTACCCCCGTTAACCGATGACAACTGTTGAGCGGCGGATTCTTGCCGTTTCTTGGTGACATGACCACAACGACCGACACCGCTCACCGGCTAGCGAGGGAACTCGCGTCCGCTGGTCTCGCCGAGAGCCTGGGCAAGGCGATCGTCCATCGTGTTCAGCCGCTCGGTGATCGCGGTCAGGCCGTCCTCGATTGCCGCAAGGCGTTCGTCCACGGTGGGCGGTCTACCTGCGTCGTTGATGTCCGGCGGGCGGGTCGCGGCCAGCACGGCGGCCAGGTGTTGCGGGTGCCATTCCAGGGCGACGGACAGGGCTTCGAGGGTGCGGGCGCTGCGCTTGCGGCGGGTGGTGTCGTACTGAAGTTCGCGAACGATCGCCTGCGATACCTGCGAACGCTCGGCTACTTCGCGTTGTTTGATGCCCAGCTCGTGAATGCGGTCATCGATCGCTCTTGCGACTGCCGCCCAGTCTTCCGCCACGTACTCCTCCGCGCTCCGCCTTGAGCGCCGAGATTAGCGCGGACTCGGAATTACGCAGGAACAGCAATAGCTCGCACGCCTATATCGGCTCACTATGCCGTCAATTGCGCCAATACTGGCGCATTGATCGCGCAATATTGGCCGGTGGTGTGTGCGCGGAAGGGCACAACTCATGTCGACACAGCGAAGTACTGACCGAGCGCCGTTGTTCTTCACGGTGCGGGAGGCCGCCGAGATCCTTCGAGTCGACCCGGCCACCGTGTATCGGGCGATCCGGGAAGACGCCTTCCCCTCGGTGCGGGTGCGCACCCGCTACGTCGTGCCGGTCGCGGCACTCGAAGAACTGATCAGCCAAGCGGCCGAGTCCGGCGGTTGCGTGGATGTCGCGGCCATCGCGACCCGACGACGACAGGAACGGGACGTGGCACGGGTGCTCGGCGGGGGTGCCCGATGAGTATCGGCCGCGAAGAACTCGCAGAGGTTGCCGCCGGACTGGACCGGTGGCGAGACACCCCGGATGACGTCTTGGCCGATGCGGTGTTGCGTGATGGCCGTTGCGTGTGGGTCTTCACCGAGGGAGACGCGCCCGCACCGAGCGGAGATGAGCCCGCGGATCGGGAGCTTGCCCGGCGGTTGTGCGAGGGCTGCACGGTGGCCGGTCCGTGCCTCGAACTGGAGATGCGGACCGCAGGCGAACGCACCACCGGAGTGTGGGGCGGACTCGCCGAGCACGACCGGCGCGCGCTGCTGCCGCTGTGGGTGGCTCGCCGGTCCGGTGCGGACGGACAGGAGCCAGGCCGATGAATGTCACCTTGTCATTGACCGTGATCTTCGTGGTCTGGGGCGGCTGGCTGCTCGTCCGCCGGGAGATGCCGTTGGTCTACGGGCTGCCGATCCTGCTCGCCGGGCTGTTCCTCGGCGGTACTTCGTGGGGCGTCGCGCTGATCGACATCACCACCGACGTGGTGAACGGTCTGATCGACGCGGTGTCGCAGGTGGTGAGCTGATCATGGCCACCACCGCGAAGAACGAGACAGCTCGGCAACAGGACGGTGCTACTACAGCGGGGCTGTTCGCGGTGGGTGGCGCGGTCGCGGTGCTCTCCTTCGACGGGCTGACGGGGTTCGCCGAACTCGCCGGATTTCGACAGTCGTTGCCGGTGCCCTTCCTCGCTGAGGGGGTGCCCTTGGCGTGGCTGTTGCCGGTCGCCCTGGACGCCTACGCCGTGGTGGCCACGCGGGTATGGCTGCGCTCGCCCGATGCGAGCGCGGCCACCCGCGCCACCGCCCGCCGACAGGCATACGGCGCGGTGGGCTTGTCGGTGGTGTTCAACGGCGTCTACCACGCCGTGGAAGCCCACCGTGATGGGAGCTGGTTGGCGGTGGGTGCGGCCATCGCGTTGTCGGTGGTGCTGCCCGTTCTGCTGGCGTCGGTCGCGCATCTCGCGGCCAGGGTGGCCGCCGATCGCACGGTCGTCGACACGCCTAGGGCGCCGGAGCAGTCGGCCGAATCGGCGGAGCCGGTCACCGAAAGCAGCGATGTGGAATCACCGGCCGATCTGAAGGAACGCATGGCTGCTCACTGGCTCGCCGAGCGAGAACAGGGCCGCGTGCTTTCCGGCGCCGAGCTTGATCGGCACTTCGGCACCCGCGAGTACGGCAGGCGCGTGGTTCGCGCGCTCAAGCGAGAGGAGACGAACCGATGAATACGCCGCGACAACGGAGCACTCTCGCCTCCGCTCGAAGCACCCTCCGCCGGGGCGGCCGGTGGCTGCGGAAGACCACCAGGCGGCGGACCGCTCGAACTCGGCAGGTGCGGTGTTCCTGCGGTGGCAGCTATCCGGCGGGACAGGCCGCGCGCCACTTCGCCACCCATCGCACGGAACATCGGAAGCAGGCAGCCCGGATACCGGTGCGCCGTACCCGCACTATCCGGCCCTCCCAGCGGCGGAAGACCGCCGGTCACCGAACCAACCGATCGGTGACCGGGGTCGCACAGATCGACGCTTGGGTGTCGGCAACCGAAGCGCTCACCGCGCTCGAACCCGCGAACGTCGCAGAATTCGAGCGAATCCTGACCGGTTTCCAACGCGCCGTGGTGCTCGGCGGAAACCATCTCGCCGATCTCGGCGAACGGTGGACGGCCGACCATCACATCGATCAGCGCATCACCATCCAATTCGCTGAAGCGGGAGACAGGTTCGCGGCAAGCAGTGAGTGTTTCCGCGATGCACAAGAAGCACTCAAGGTCGTCTACCGCGCCTACCTCGAACTGATCGAATCCGGCACGCCGATCCCGCGACCGGAGTTCTTCGCCGAAAGCTGATCCCGCTCATTCCTACTCACGTCTACTGGGCGTGTGGCGATGCCGCACGCCCAGATTCGGAGGCAACCGCCATGGTCACCGTGCAACAACGTCGAAAGTCGGAACCGCGAGAATCCCTATTCACTGTCCTGTGGCGACATCGACACCGACTCGCCCCGTTCTATACGGTCATCGCCGTATGGGCATTGGGAACCCTCGCGTTCGCCTGGCTCACCGTGGTCACCACGGTACTGATCTGCCTATTCCTGCTTGGAATTTCCGCGCTGTGGGTGGGTCAGGTGTTGGACCGGAAGATCGAGCGGGCCTATGCCCGTGTGGTCGTCTTCTCCGTTGCTACGTGGATAGTGGCGGCATCGGCGCTCGGTTCCAACCACCCGATCATGCTGCGGGCACTCGTAATAGGCGGACTGATCGGCGCTATCCCGTGGTGGCTGCACCGTCGCGTCCGCGCACAGGTCCGTGTCGAACGCACCATTGCGGCCTGGCCGCGCGTCGCCGAGACGGCCGGTCTCGCCCGGTCCCGACTGACCGGGGTGCTCGTCACCACTTGGGGATGGACCGGGCGGCTGCGCCTGGCCGCAGGCCAGACGGCGCGGGACGTCACCGGGAGACTTCGTACCGTCGAGAGCGCGTTGCAACTCCCGGTCGGGTCGGTCCGTGCCGAACCGTGGGCGGACCGGGCAGACATCGCGGTGATGCGGGTGATCGAAGCCGACCCCCATTCCGACCCGATCCATTGGGCGGGTAGCCCGGCGGCCTCGATCGCCGATGCGATGCCGGTCGGTCCCTACGACGACGGCGACGTCTGCCGAGTCCCGCTGTACGACCGACAGACCGGGACGCATCACGCACTGGTCGCGGGAACGAACGGGTCCGGCAAGTCCGGGCTGCTGAACCTGATGGCCTGCCATGCGGTCACCGCACCAGACGCGGTGCTGTGGGCGATCGACCTCAAGGGCGGAATCGAGCTGCGTCCGTGGTGGCCGGTGACAGACTGGCTGTCGACCACCGCGGATTCCGCCCGCACGATGCTGGCGGCATTGCGGGAGGTCATCGACATGCGCGGCCAACACGCCACCAAACGGGTATGGCAAGCCAGCCCAGAACAGCCGGTGATCGTGGTGCTGATCGATGAAGCCGCCGAACTCCCCGTGGAGTGCGTGCCCGATCTGGAATCGGTCGCCCGGCGCGGTCGGGCGCTCGGCGTCGCCCTGGTGCTCGCCACCCAGTACCCCACGGTCAACGCGGTCGGCTCGGCGCAGGTGCGCGCTCAACTCCGCACGCGGGTGGCATTCCGGTTCCTCAAAAGCGGAGAGGCTTCCACCGTGCTGCGGGACACCACCGGGACCGACCCGGCGGTGATCCGCAAGGACCGGCCCGGCTGCGGATACGTGGAAGCCGCCGGGGCCGAGCGTCCGGCGTTGGTCCGCTGCTACTGGGTGACAGACGATCTCGTGTCCGACATCGTCGAGACTTGGCGAGGTAGGCAACCGGCGCTCGATCCCGTCACCGCCGATGTCGTCTCGACGTTCTCGCTCGATACGGACGATGAGCCGGACACCACGCCGGCTTCTCGGGAAACCGAAGCGTCGACGGCCGAGCCAGCCGCACCATTGGCCGCGCTCGCCGAGCGCGGACCGGCTACCCGATCACCGGCCAAGAAACGACTCGACAACGAGCACGCCCGCAAGGCGCTCCGAGCGGCCTTGTCTGCCGCAGGCGAAGAGGGCACCACGGTGGAAGAACTCGGCGCGGTGTGTGACCGGCGCAAGACGTGGATCTATCGCGAGTTGGACGCGCTGGAGACCGAGCGTTTCGCTGAGCGCACCGGTCGACACGGCTACTACCGAGGGACACCGCGACTGCGGAACGAGCACACCGACTAAGCGCGGAAAAGCCGTGTTCCGGGGAAGTTCCGTGCCGTGCGCGGAACTTCCCCTACGCGCGCACGCGCGCGCCTGCGCGTTGGCTGGCTCGACATCGCACGCGGAACGAGCGCGGAACAGCGCAGCGCGGCCGGCCCGGGACGTGACCCCCAGACACCGGCCGCGCTGATGTTGCACGAGGAGATCGGCTGACGAATCCGACGCGGAAGAGCTATCCGTCAGCTCACAGGTTCCATGGCCTCACCTCCCTTCAAACCGCGCTTGTCAGGCCGGTCGGGTCAGTCGAACCGAGGGCGGCAGCCACAACCCGCTCGGCGTCCTGCGGGTGAGTTCCGGCGCACCGCGCTCACCGGGCGCGGGCAGGTTGAGCAGTTCGGCCGCTGCGGCCAGGAACGTGCCTTCGTAGCTCCACACCGTGCATTGGTCCGCGAACAGCCCTTGCCCCTCATCGCGGTCACGCACGCGACTGGCGGTCGCCTCGTCTTCGCCACGGATATGCAGCGAATCGACATGGCCCGGCCATCCATAGGTGGCGAGCACCGTGTACCTGACCTCGTGGTCACCCGGTGCAAGACAGAATCCGAAGCCACGGCGCAGCAAAGCAGCATAGGCACGATCGACGGAATTCATGGGTATCACCAACTACCTTCTGCGAAGAAATCTCCGAATGCGGCACCCCTGCCGCCATCGCCATTCGGCGAACACCAGCCAGAACCAGGCCGATGCAGTGGCCAGACGAACCGCAATGATGAGTTCCGCGATCACCGCACCTAACAAGAGCGACCACACGATGTCGTGCCAGTCCAATGACTGCGTCATCATGGCGGCGTCCGAGACCAGCGAACGGCGGAGATCGCCTGACACAGTGCTTCCTGAACTATTCGCGCGCTGCCACTGGTGATCGGACAGGCATCCGGTGGAAACCACCAGCGAACCGGACCGGACCCTGTGATGGTCGGAGGCACCGGAAAAACCGAATCCGGTTCCATCAGAAAGACACTGCGAAAACTTCGCAACTCCAGTCGCAATGCCTTGATCGGCTCGACAAGGAACAGGATCCGGCCCTCGGGATGAACGAGGGTCGGCGTCGGTGAATCGCGGAACACCGAGAACCGCGCTGCCGCCACGCCCAACTCGGCGGGTACCGAGATCACCGCGAAGCCGCGCCCTGCGGCCACCAGTACCGAGAACGGCGCCGCATTCCACCATCGCTCGATCTGCGCCTGCCGATCGGTCGCCTCGGTGTGCGGAACGATGGGAAGCAATCCGGGCACCCGTAGCCCGCTGTCCGGGCGGATGTACTTCGTGCCGTTCCATCGGGCACCCGGTATCACCGGCCATCCGTATGCGGCATACGCCACCGCAGCGCGCTTTAACGCGACGGCAACCGTCGGCTTTCGACGTCGTCGACCTCGGCGTGTCAACTCGGACCCCTTCCGTGGCGGGCACCCGCGTGCTCTCGGGTGTGGTGACAGCAGAAGAGGTGAAAGCTCAGGTGAAAAAGGACGTGAAATCTTGCCGATCGACGCTTCGGTTAAGCTGATATCGGCCCTGCCGCCCGTGTTGGGTCAGGCGTGGATCGGGGAGATGCCGAACATGGCACGCGATACGGACGCAGTGCGAGAACTCAAGCAAGCCCTCGGGCGCGCATTGGCCGATCACCGCCGAGCGGCGGGATTCGCCCAAGCGGAGATAGCCCGTCGTGTCCACTACACCCGCACCGCCGTGAGTCACGCGGAAGCGGGCAGACACCTCCCGCCGCGTCGATTCTGGGCAGCCGCCGACGATGCGGTCGGCGCCGATGGCGTGTTGCTCGATCACTTCGACCGACTTCAATCCGCAGCCGCCGAATCCGAGCGAATCGAGCGGGAGAGAGAACAAGCCGTGTTCCGCCACCGCGCGCAACGCGGTCACCGCACACCGACCGAGAAGATCAGCAGTACCGACATCCACGCGGCTGCGACGGCGGACGAGCAGACACACGAACTTGCTGCGGCTCTTCAATCAGCCCGCCGAGTCGATGCCGAGGTCGTCGAATCCTTCGTAGCCCAACTCGAACACATTCGGACGCTGGACCGACGATTGGGCGCCGGACTGCTGCGCGGCGAAGTCCGAGCCAAGATCGCGCAGATCGAACCGTTGATGCGCCACAGCATCGACCCCGCGATTCGCCGCAGCCTGGCAGCGGTGCTCACCGAGTACTGCACCCTCGCTGACTGGCAATGCCTCGACAGCGGCCTACTCGGCGAAGCGTGGCAGCACTACGAGAACGCCAAGACCGCCGCCCGCGAATCCGGCAACGCAGCGCTGTTCTCCCATGTGATCGCCGAACAGGCATTCGTGCTCATCGACATCGGCCGCAGCACCGACGCGAGCGATCTCACCGGCCACGCACTCGCCGCAGCCCGCCAGAACGCACCCGCGATCCTGCTCGCCTGGCTCGCAGCAGCACACGGCGAAGCGCTGGCCGCGAATGACCAGAGCGCCAAGAGCCTGCGCGCCTTCGACCATGCCGCCCGAACTCTCCCCGCCGACACCGTGCACACCGACACGCCCTACGTCGCGATGGATGACGTCCATCTGACTCGGTGGCGCGGCCACGCGCTGGCCCGGACCGGGGAACGTTCAGCCGTCGCCGTTCTCAATGACGCGCTACGGGGCCTTGATCCGTCATATACGCGCGCAGAGACGGCCTTGCGGGTCGATCTCACCCGCGCGCTTCTGCACGCCGGAGAGCGAGACTCAGCCGCCGAACAGGCCGCGCAGGCGGATGCACTTGCACAACAGATCGGTTCCGCACGGCAGCAACGGCGGCTAGCTCGCCTTGCTGTCCCCGGCTGACTTCCGTACCCGCTTGGGCATCCGGCTACCCAGCAGCTCCGCCGCCTTCCGGTCAGCCGCAGCGACCCACGCGGCATAGACGCGCAGTGTCGTCGACCCACCGCCACCGTGCCCCAATCGGCCGGCCACGGTGCGCAGGTCGACACCAGCCGTCAGCAACTCGGTAGCGGAGTAGTGCCGCAGTGCGTGCAGATGGGTGTCGATGCCGAGCCGTGTCGCCATGTCCTTGTACCGCTGGGATACGGCGTTGGGGGAGTAAGGCACATGGTGGTCGGGCGAACGGACGCCGGTGAACACGAAGAGATCTTCGGTGAATTCGCCGCCCAGTTCTTCTATGCGAGCCTTGACCCGATCGCGGTGTTCTTTAAGTAGTACGACCGTCTCGGAATCGAGGGCGATTCTTCTGCGCTGATGGGTCTTGGTGTCTTTCTCGCGGCCTGCCACCCAGTTACGCCGATAGTCGATGATCTCCGCGTCGAAGTCGATGTGACTGAATCGCAGCCCGCAGAGTTCGCCCCGTCGCGGGCCGGTCGTCATCGCGACCCAGACGAGAATTCCCCAGTCCTCATCCATCTCGAACGCCGCATCGACGAGACGCGCAGCTTCGGTAGAAGTGGGCGGGTCCGGCTCCGGTGTCTTCTGCTTCGGTCGGCGCGCGATCCGCGCAGGATTCGCAGTGATCCAGTCCCAACGAACCGCAGCGGTCAGAGTGCCGCTGATGATTGCGTGCATCTGCCGGACCGTGGATGCGGCCATGGGCTTGCAGACGTGGACTCTGCACCCTGCCGTGCCGCAGTCGTGCTCAGCGCGCGTCGCGTGCTTTTCGATAAAGGGGTTCCGGTCGCAGCGGGTCCGGCAGCGACGCAGCTCCGTGTAGAAGCTCTCCAAAGCCCGCGCGTCGATCTTGCTCACTGCCAGGCCGCCGAGAACCGGCTTGATCGAGCGATCGATATAGCCGAGGTAGGTCTTGCGGGTGCTCTCTTCGTGTTCGCTGGTCCGTAACCACTCGTCGATGGCGTACCCGAGTGTGACGACGGAGGTTGCTGCGCGCTGACCGTCTACTTGGGCGAGCAGTCGTGTCATCGCCCGGTCGGCCTTGCGGTGGGCCGCCTTGTCGATTCCCTGCACCGTCTCGCGGAGATACCGCCGTTTGCTGGTGACCGGATCGGTGCCCGCGTAGACGACGACGCGAAGTGTGTTGCCTCGCTGTTCGACCCGTCCCCGTTGACGGCCTTCGGAGCGCGCACGACTCATGGCCTTGAGCATACTCGCACCCAAGGCCGCACCCAAAGATCAACTAGTGATCCACATCTTCGGTTGTAACCGCTGGTCAGCGGTGGTGCCCCCGGTCAGACTCGAACTGACACTGGACGGATTTTGAGTCCGCTGCCTCTGCCGATTGGGCTACGGGGGCTGGCGCTGATCCGAGACTCTATCCAATGCGATCCACAGCGTTGCAACCGGTGCCCGAAATAGGTCTGAACAGCAATGATCCCGCCCTCGGGAGACCGCTTCGGCCTGCCCGGGCAACTCGTGGAACCCCGGAAACCCTCCAGGCCCTTGCTCGTCCTGCGGGCGCAGCGCGGGCGGGCGGCTCGGACCGGCGTGGGGGACCGGGAACGCACTGATCGCGCCCGCGTTTCGGGTGAGACAGGCATGTGGTGAGCGTGATACACCGAAGGCGGTCGTCGGGCGCTAAGCTCGGACGTCGAGCCATGCCCACCATGATGGTCCGCCCATCCGTTGTCATACCCCTGGAGGACCCCGGTGACCGAGCCGGCTGCCGAGGCCCGATCGACGGCCCAGCCAACCGAAGCCACGCCGTCTGCGCCCCGCAGAGTGGTCGTGGCCGAGGACGAGGCGTTGATCCGCCTAGACCTGGTCGAGATGCTTCGCGAGGAAGGTTATGAGGTCGCAGGCGAGGCCGCCGACGGCGAGGAAGCCGTGAATCTCGCCTCGCGCTTGCGCCCGGATCTCGTGATTCTCGATGTCAAGATGCCGAAGGTCGATGGGATCGAGGCCGCATCGCGGATCGCGGGAGACCGTATTGCTCCCGTGGTCATCCTGACCGCCTTCAGCCAGCGCGACCTGGTCGAGCGGGCGCGGGACGCCGGCGCGATGGCCTACCTCGTGAAGCCCTTCGCCAAGCGGGACCTGATCCCGGCCGTCGAGCTGGCGATGTCGCGTTTCTCCGAGCTGCGCGCCTTGGAGGGCGAGGTCGCAGACCTCCAGGAGCGGCTCGAGACTCGCAAGCTCATCGAGCGGGCCAAGGGCATCCTGATGAAGAACCAGTCGCTGAGCGAGCCGGAGGCCTTCCGGTGGATTCAGCGCACGGCGATGGACCGGCGTACCACGATGAAGGCTGTGGCCGCGGCGGTCGTCGATACCCTGGACTGAGAATCGGTTCGTAACAGCGTCGTTTGGCAACCGCCATTTGTCGGAAACATATGACTGATCCACCTGATCAGGTGACTCTTTGCGCTGCGTCACGATGTGGAAACGGCAACAATCCGACGCTGTCCAATACACCCGATTGGCGCTACCTTCCTCCCCAACCCAGCACCGAGTGAGCGCGGTGGTCGCTGAAAAGCATGGGTAGGCCAAATGGAGGTATGGGTGTCCCAGACACGACTCGTACGGACCCTGGCGTTAGCGGCGGTCCTGTCGCTGACGGTCGCGGGGTGCGCGCAGAACACCGAGGATGACAGCGCGGGCCCAAGCGGCGACGGCGGCGCGTCCGCCGATTCGCCCGGTGTTCCCGAGAATGTGGTGCTGCCGGCAGGCGACGGGTCCGGCGAGTGTGAGGACGTCGCGATCGCCTATATCGGCACGATCGCGGGTCAGAACGCAGCGCTCGGACTCAACATCCTCAACGGCGTGCGTCTCGCGGTTCAGGAGCACAACGACGCGAACGAGAACTGTCAGGTCGAGCTTCTCGAGTACGACACGGAGGGCACGCCGGACCGGGCGCCCGGTGTGGTGACCGAGGCCATCAACAACGAGTCGGTCCTCGGCGTTGTCGGACTGCCGTTCTCGGGTGAATCCGCAGCGGTCGGCGACTCCTTCGCCTCGGCCGGACTGGTCGCCCTCAGCCCATCGGCCACCCGCCCGGACCTGAGCACCAACGGCTGGGACACCTTCTTCCGCGCCCTCGGGAACGACTCGGTGCAGGGGCCTGCGGCAGCCAGCTTCATCAGCGAGAACCTCGGTGCCGAGAGCGTCTGCATCGTGCAGGACGACTCCGCGTACGGCATGGGGCTCGCCGAGGAGGTCGCCTCGGCACTCGGCGACGCGGTCACCTGCAACGAGGAGATCCGCACCCAGCAGGTCGAGTTCTCCGCCGTGATCGGCAGCATCGAGGCCACCGAGCCCGACGCCATCTTCTTCGCCGGTTACTACCAGGAGGCCGCGCCCTTCGCGCAGCAGCTCTACGACACCGGTCTCGAGGTCGACCTCGTCGCGCCCGACGGCGTGCGGGACAACGAGTTCGTGATCAACGCCGGTGACGCCGCCGAGGGTGTCTACTTCACCTGCCCGTGTGTTCCCTCCGGTGGTTTCACCGACTTCACCAGTGCCTTCGAGGAGCTTGCGGGCGCGGAGCCGTCGACCTACTCCCCGGAGGGGTACGACGCCGCCACCATCCTGCTGACCGCGCTCGACCAGGGTCTGTCCACTCGGGAGGAGGTCCTGGATTACGTGCGCGAGTACAACGGCCAGGGCCTGACCAAGAACTTCCAGTGGGACGAGACGGGCGAGCTGACCGACACCCCGGTCTGGTCGTACCGCGTCGAGGGCGGCGAGATCGTTCAGGGCGAGCAGATCGGCTGACGCCGGTTCTTCGGGTTATCACCGCTGAGGCGCGGTTTGGCGACGGCGAGCGCCGCCGACCGCGCCTCGGCGCTCTTGTATGGAAACGAGTCGATCATTGAATCAGTCTCTTTCTGCGCAGGTCCTCGCCCAAGGTGAGTCCTGGATCGGTTTCGACGTCGGGCTCTTCATCGACCGGTTCTGGGCCAACACCGTGGACGGCCTGTCCTACGGCAGCATCTACGCCCTGGTGGCGATCGGATACACCCTCGTCTACGGTGTGTTGAAGCTGATCAACTTCGCGCACTCCGAGGTCTTCATCGTCGGCGCCTTCGCCGCGTACTTCACTTTCACCGCCCTCGGGTTCCGGCCGGGTCCCACCCTGGACATCCCGATGATCGAGATCGTGGTGAACCTGCTCTTAGCGGGTGTGGTCGCCATGATCGCCTCCGGCCTGCTCGCGTTGACCCTGGAGCGGGTGGCCTATCGACCCTTGCGGAAGAAGAAGGCGCCGCGACTGGTCTTCCTCATCACCGCGGTCGGTGCCTCGTTCACCATCCAGCAGCTGTTCCTGCTGTGGCGCGGAGCCAACGCCGAGCGAGCGATCCGCCTGTTGCGTCCGGAGCCGGTGTTCGAGTTCTTCGGCGCCAGGGTGACCAACATCCAGCTCACCATCTTCCTGGCCTCGCTGGTGCTGATGCTCGTCGCGGACATCTTCATCAACCGCACCCGGCTCGGCCGGGGAATCCGTGCCGTGGCCCAGGACCCGGACACCGCCACGTTGATGGGTGTCAACCGAGAGCGCGTCATCATGTTGACGTTCATCGTCGGTGGTGTGCTCGCGGGTGCGGCGGCGCTGTTCTACATCATGCAGATCCCGCAGGGCGTGCTGTACAACGGTGGCTTCCTGCTGGGCATCAAGGCGTTCACCGCCGCGGTGCTCGGTGGTATCGGCAACCTGCGAGGCGCGTTGCTGGGTGGCCTGATCCTCGGTATCGCGGAGAACTACGGGCAGTCCCTGTTCGGTGGCGAGTGGCGTGACATCGTCGCCTTCGTGCTGCTCATCGCCATCCTGATGTTCCGGCCCACCGGCATTCTGGGCGAGTCTCTCGGGAAGGCACGGGTATGAGTGCAACGCAGACCTCCAGCACCGCTCGCGAGCCCTTCGGAACGAGGATTCGCACCTGGTGGAACGGGCTGAGCCGATTCCAACAGTGGGGCCTGTTGATCCCGCTGGTGGCGGTCGTCTACCTGCTGCCACTGCTGAACTTCTTCCCGCTGTCCACGGAGCCGGGAACCAACTACGAGATCGCGCTCTTCAACGCGGCGCGCATGGCGCTGTTGGCGATCGGCCTCAACGTCGTCGTCGGCCAAGCCGGTCTCCTCGACCTCGGCTACGTCGGATTCTTCGCCATCGGCGCCTATGTCGCCGCAGTCCTCACCAGCCCGGACTCGGTGCTGTACGGGGATTACCCGTGGCTGGCCGTGGTGCCGATCGCGATGGCCGTCACGATGATCTCGGGTGTCATCCTCGGTACACCGACACTGCGACTACGCGGCGACTATCTGGCCATCGTGACGCTGGGCTTCGGTGAGATCGTCCGGCTGCTGGCGGACAACATCCCGCAGCTTCGCGGCAACCAGGGCTTCCAGTCGGTCGGCGGCCCGCCGGGAACCTACGCCGACGGGTCGCCGATCTTCGTCCAGACCGATGGGGCTCCGTGGTACTGGCTGACGGTCACCGCGATCATCGTGGTGCTCATCCTGGTGGGCAATCTGGAGCGCAGCCGGGTCGGCCGCGCCTGGGTCGCGATCCGGGAGGACGAGGACGCCGCCGAGATCATGGGCGTGGCCACGTTCCGGTTCAAGATCTGGTCGTTCGTGATCGGTGCCGCGATCGGTGGACTCTCCGGTGTCCTGTACGCGGGTCAGGCGGCCTTCGTCAACAACCAGCGGTTCGACGTCATCACCTCGGTGCTCTTCCTGGCCGCAGTGGTGCTCGGCGGTTCCGGTAACAAGGTCGGCGTCATCCTGGGCGCCCTGGTGATCTCCTACATCCCAGACCGATTCCAGGTGATCAGCGAGTACCGATACCTCATCTTCGGTCTCGCGCTGATCGTGTTGATGATCTTCCGTCCGCAGGGTCTCCTCGGTGCCAGGCAGCGATTGCTCGCCTACGGCAGACAGGCGTATCGCAAGCTGCTCGGGCGTTCCGAACCGGTCGCCACCGAGAGTCCCATGCAGGACTCGGGCAAGGGGGTGAACGCGTGAGCAGTCAGAACACACCGCCGGACGGACCGGAGAACGAGGTCTCGCCGACCACGGGCACCGAGCCTTCGGACTCGACGGCCGAGGCCAACGAGCCGGTCGAGGGTGGCCTCGTCGCCGAGGTCGCCGGGATGACGGAGAAGGAACGGGCCGAACACGAGGCCGAGGTGGCCGAGGTCGTCGCGCCCGATCGAGAGATCGCCGTCGAGGTGGGGGACACCCTGCTGGAACTGCGTGACCTCACGATGCGCTTCGGCGGGCTCACCGCGTTGAACTCGGTCTCCTTCAGCATCCGCCGAGGCGAGATCCTGGGTTTGATCGGCCCCAACGGTGCAGGCAAGACCACCTGCTTCAACGCCATGACCGGTGTCTACCGGCCGACCGAGGGCCAGGTGCTTCTCGAGGGCAAGCCGCTGGGCAAGCTCAAGCGTTTCGAGATCACCCGGCGCGGTATCGCCAGGACGTTCCAGAACATCCGGCTCTTCTCGGAGATGACGGCGCTGGAGAACGTCATGGTCGGCACCGATGCCCGGCACCGCACCGGTGTCGTCGGGGCTCTGCTGCGGCTGCCTCGGCACCGTCGCGAGGAGAAGGAGGGCATCGAGCGGGCCATGGCGTTGCTGGAGTTCGTGGGCATCGCCGACCGCGCCGCCGACAAGGCGCGGAACCTGCCCTACGGCTACCAGCGCAGGCTGGAGATCGCCCGCGCCCTGGCCACCGAGCCGAAGCTGCTCTGCCTGGACGAGCCCGCCGCGGGCTTCAACCCGGCGGAGAAGGAGGAGCTCATGGAGCTCATCCGCCGCATCAGGGACGACGGGTACACCGTGCTGTTGATCGAGCACGATATGAAGCTGGTCATGGGCGTCACGGATCGCATCGTGGTGCTCGAGTTCGGCGGAAAGATCGCCGAGGGATCGCCCGCGCAGGTGCGGGAGGACCCGGCAGTGATCGCCGCGTATCTGGGGGTGCCCGACGATGACGTTGCTTGAGCTGTCCGATGTCTCCGTGCATTACGGGCGGATCCAGGCGCTGTCCGGTATCTCCCTCACCGTCGACCAAGGCGAGATCGTCACCCTGATCGGTGCCAACGGTGCGGGCAAGTCCACCACGATGCGGGCGGTGTCGGGTCTCCTGCCGTTGTCGAAGGGCTCCATCACCTTCGACGGCGAGGACATCAGCAAACTCCGTGCCGACCTCCGGGTGGTGCGGGGCATCTCGCAGGCACCGGAGGGCCGAGGAGTCTTCCCCGGCATGACGGTGCTGGAGAACCTCGAGATGGGGTGCTACACCCGCAAGGACCGCAAGGGGATCCAGGAGGACTTCGAACGCGTCTACGAGCTGTTCCCCCGGCTCAAGGAACGCATCGGGCAACCGGGCGGCACGCTGTCCGGCGGTGAGCAGCAGATGGTCGCCATCGGCCGCGCACTGATGGCCCGGCCCCGACTCCTGCTACTCGACGAACCGTCGATGGGGTTGGCGCCGCAGTTCATCCGGCAGATCTTCCGCATCATCACCGATATCAACGAACAGGGCACCACCGTGTTGCTGGTGGAGCAGAACGCGCAGTCGGCGCTCAGCAGGGCCCATCGAGGCTATGTGCTGGAGAGCGGCAACATCACCCGATCCGGGGGTGGGCGGGAACTTCTCGCCGACCCCGCGGTGAAGGACGCCTATCTCGGCGTGGCGTAGGCGGTGATCGAGGCGGGGTCCTCGGCTTCGGCGTGACAGCCGGGCCGGTGGCCCCGCCTTGGTCGTGCAGGAGGTTCGTCGATCGCCCGCTCGCCGGGGCCGTACCTCGGTTGCGCGGTCGATGGCGCGAAGCCTCAGGACGCGGCGGGCTCACCCGGTGGGCGATCGCGAAGCATGCAGGTCAGCCGTGCCGTACAGGTCCGCCGCCCGGATTCGTCGGTGATCACGATCTCGTACGAGGCGGTGCTGCGGCCCCGGTGCAGCGGGGTGGCCACGCCGGTCACGGTGCCCTCGCGGGCCGCCCGGTGGTGAGTACAGGACAACTCGATGCCCACGGCGATCCGATGAGCTCCGGCATACATGGCCGCCGCGATCGAACCGAGGGTCTCCGCGAGCACGGCATTGGCCCCGCCGTGCAGCAGCCCGTAGGGCTGGCGGTTGCCCGCCACCGGCATGGTCGCCGTCAGCTGATCCGCATCCCAGTGGGTGATCGCGATGCCCATTCGGGCGGTGAGCTGCTCGTCCGGTACCTGGGTGCCCTCGCCGATGAAGCCGTGCTGAACTGCGGCAGCACTGATCGGCTCTCGGGTCTGGCTGGAATCACTCACCCGTGGTCTCCTCTGAATGACGCACTGAAAGACAGTCGGACCCGCAGCCTAGACTCGCTGGCCGTGTCCCTGTCTGACGGTAACTCCGCACCCGGCCGCCTCCTGCTGCTCGACGGCCACTCGCTGGCCTACCGGGCGTTCCACGCACTACCTGCGGAGAACTTCCGGACCACGACCGGGCAGACCACCAACGCGGTGTACGGCTTCACCTCGATGGTGATCAACCTGCTGCGCGACGAGACCCCGACGCACCTCGCGGTGGCCTTCGACGTCTCGCGCAAGACCTTCCGCAGCGAGGTCTACCCCGAGTACAAGGCGACCCGGTCGGCCACCCCGGACGAGTTCAAGGGCCAGATCAGCCTCATTCAGGACGTACTGGCCGTCCTCGGCATCCCGGTGCTGGCCAAGGAGGGCTTCGAAGCCGACGACATCATCGCGACGCTGACCACCCAGGCCGCCCAGCAGGGTTTGCGGGTCTCCATCTGCACCGGCGATCGAGATGCGTTGCAGCTGGTCACCGAGGCCGTCACCGTGCTGTACCCGCGCAAGGGCGTCTCGGACCTGACCCGTTTCACCCCGGACGCCGTCCAGGAGAAGTACGGCCTGACCCCGGTGCAGTACCCGGACTACGCCGCGCTGCGCGGCGACCCGTCCGACAATCTCCCCGGTATCCCCGGGGTCGGCGAGAAGACCGCCGCGAAGTGGATCCGCGAGTACGGCTCGCTTGCGGACCTGGTCGACCGGGTCGACGAGGTCCGAGGCAAGGCGGGCGAGGCCCTTCGCTCGCGGTTGGAGGCCGTCCTGCTCAACCGCAGGCTCACCGAACTGGATCGAGCCGTGGAGCTGGAGCTGGCCCCGCAGGACCTGGAGGTCCGGCAGTGGGACCGCGACGCCGTGCACCGGCTGTTCGACGATCTCGAGTTCCGGGTGTTGCGTGACCGGCTCTTCGCCACCCTCGGCGCTGCGGAACCGGAGGTCGAGGAGGGGCTCGACGTCCACGGCGGGTTGCTGCCCTCCGGGGCGCTGGCCGCCTGGTTGGGTGAGCACGCCGTGGCGGGCACCCGGATCGGATTGGCGACGAAGGGAACCTGGGCGCGCGGCGCGGGCGACACGGAGGGGTTGGCCCTGGCCACCGCCTCAGGACAGGGCGCCTACATCCAGACCGTCGACCTGACCGAGGACGACGAACAGGCGCTGGCCGCCTGGCTGGCCGACCCGCAGCAACCCAAGGCGGCACACGATGCCAAGATCGTCCGCCACGTGCTGGGTGCGCGCGGATGGCGTCTCGCCGGCCTGACCAGCGACACGGCCCTGGCGGCCTACCTGGTGCGGCCGGGGCAGCGTTCCTTCGATCTCGCCGATCTGGTCGTCCGGTATCTCGGCAGAGAACTGCGGCTGCAGGCCGAGGAGGACTCCGGTCAACTCTCGTTGCTCGCGGACGAGCGGGCGGACGCGGCGGCGCAGGCCACCGACGAGATCGTGCGCGCCAATGCCATCGCGCTCTTGGCCGATGCCCTGGACGGCGAGCTCGCGGGCATCAACGGTTCCTCGCTGCTGACCGAGCTGGAGCTGCCGGTCCTCGGGGTGCTCACCGAGCTGGAGGAAGCCGGGATCGCGGTCGACGCCGACCGGCTCCACGGCTTGGCCGATCACTTCGCCGCCCAGGTCAAGGTCGCCGCCGACGCCGCCTTCGGTGTGATCGGCAAGGAGATCAACCTCGGCTCGCCCAAGCAGCTGCAGGTCGTGCTGTTCGACGAGCTGGGGATGCCCAAGACCAAGCGCACCAAGACCGGGTACACCACCGACGCCGAGGCGCTGCAGACGCTCTTCGCCTCCACCGAGCATCCGTTCCTGGCGCACCTGTTGGCCCATCGCGATGCCACGAGATTGAAGAGCACCGTCGACGGCCTGATCAAGTCCATCGCCGCCGACGGTCGGATTCACACCACCTTCAACCAGACCATCGCCGCGACCGGCAGGCTCTCCTCGACGGAACCCAACCTGCAGAACATCCCGATCCGCACCGAGGAGGGCAGGCGGATCCGCGAGGTCTTCGTCGTCGGTGCCGGGCATGCCGAGCTGATGACCGCCGACTACAGCCAGATCGAGATGCGGATCATGGCGCATCTCTCGGGTGACGAAGGCCTGATCGACGCATTCCGGCAGGGCGAGGACCTGCACACCTACGTGGCCTCGCGGGCCTTCGACGTCGCTGCGGACCAGGTCGACGCCGAACTGCGCAGGCGGGTCAAGGCGATGTCCTACGGCTTGGCGTACGGCCTCTCGGTGTATGGTCTGGCGCAACAGCTGCGGATCTCCGCCGAGGAGTCCCGTGCTCAGATGGATGCCTACTTCGCTCGTTTCGGCGCGGTGCGCGACTACCTGCACGACGTGGTGGAGCGCGCCCGCAAGGACGGATACACCGAGACGGTGTTGGGGCGACGCCGTTACCTGCCCGACCTGACCAGTGACAACAGGCAGCGGCGGGAGATGGCCGAGCGGATGGCGCTCAACGCGCCGATCCAGGGCAGCGCTGCGGACATCATCAAGGTCGCGATGATCGAGGTGCACAAGGGCCTCGTTGAGTCCGGTCTGCGTTCGCGGATGCTGTTGCAGGTGCACGACGAACTCGTCCTGGAGATCGCCGAGGGCGAGCGAGACGTGGTCGAGGAATTGGTTCGCCGCACGATGGGCTCGGCCTACCAACTCGACGTGCCGCTGGAGGTCTCGGTGGGTGTCGGGCGTTCCTGGGACTCCGCCGCCCACTGACCCGGAGGATAAGTTGATCAAAGTCGAGCGGTTCGACCACCTTGTGCTGACCGTCGCGGACATCGAACGGACCCAGGAGTTCTACCGGGACGTCCTGGGCATGGAGCCGGTGACCTTCGCCGATGACCGGCATGGTCTCGCCTTCGGCGTTCAGCGGATCAACCTGCATCCCTCCTCCGAGGCCATCGCCCCTGCGGCGACCTATCCCGTGCCGGGGTCCGCCGACGTGTGTCTGGTGACGCTCATGGCGATCTCCGAGGTCAAGGACCACCTGCGGGCCTGTGAGGTGCGCATCGAGGAGGGACCGGTCACCAGGGTCGGCGCACTCGGCCCGATGATCTCGCTGTACTTCCGCGACCCCGACGGCAACCTGATCGAGGTCTCGCGCTACGAGGAGGTCGAGGAGTAACCGCCTCGTCCTCGGATGCTCCGACACCGGGTGCCGTCGTCCGTAAGGCGGCGGCACCCGGTGCTCTCACCAGGCGATCTCGGGTCGCAATCTGCTCGGTGTCCAGACCCGCCTGCTCATCGCGGCGGTGACGGCGACGAGGAAGGCGACCCCCAGCCAACACAGGCATACCGCCGTGGCCAGCAGCGCAGCCTCGATGTCGGTGCCGTAGAGCAGGTGGCGCAATCCCTCGACGACGTAGCCCAGCGGCAGCATCCGGTGCAGCGGCTGGGTGGCATCGGGAACCGCCGACCAGGGAAAGGCACTGCCCGCGGTGGTGAGCTGGAGGATCAACGCGACCAGCGAGATCAGCCTTCCTGCGGGGCCGAACAGCGCGCACAGCGCGTGCGCTATCGCGGTGAACGCGAGCGCGGTGACCACCAGCAGCCCCAGTATCGCCCATGGCCGTGTCGCGGGCAGTCCGATCACCAGGACCGTCGTGGCGAAGAGCAGCAGCGCCTGTGCCACGCCCAATACGGCGGCGGGCAACCAGCCGCCCAGTGCCACCCGCCAGGCGGGCACGTTGGCGGCGAGCGCGCGAGCCGACAGCGGTTGCAGCAGGAGGTAGGACACGACGGCCCCGACCCACAGGGCCAGACCCAGGAACAACGGCGCGAGACCCGCGCCGTGGCTGCCTGCGGTCAGGTGCGCCCGGTCGGTCACGGTGACCGGCGAGGCGATGGTCCGGGCGGCGACCTGCCGGGTGGCCGCATCGGGCGTGGGGGCCACCTCGGACTGCTCGGCGAGCTGCTCGGCCAATCCGACCGTGTCCTCATCGAGTTCCTCGGCGGTGGCCATGAGTGCTCCGGCCCCGTCGGTGAGCAGCGCGGTGTGTTCGGCGAGGGTGCCCGCGGCCTGCGTGGAGAGCTCCTGCTGCGCGGCCAACTCCGCGACATCGGCGCTGATCGTCGAAAGCGCATCGGCGAGCTCCAGCGTGCCGTCGGCCATCGCCCCGACACCAGAGGGGTCCGCGGAACTGTGCTCCTCGGCGGGGCCGATCGACGAGGCGAGGCGGTGTGCTGTCTCGGCCAGGGCGGCGGTGGTGTCGCCGTCTGCCTGGTGCGTTGCCACCAACTCGGCGAGCGACTCGGCGAGTGCGGCTGCCGTGTCGTCGACCCGATCCGTCCGGCCGATGGTGTCGTCCAGTGTCTCCAAGACCGCGTCGAGCGTCTCGGAGGACACCCCGAGGCGGGTGAGCTCATCGGTCAGTTCGGTCCGAAGCGTCGGCAGCGCGATCGCGATCTCGCCCGTGGTCTCGGCCAGATCGCTGCCGGTCTCGGCCGCCGACTCGGTCCCAGCCGCCGTGTCCGCCGCCTGCGCTGCCGCCCGCTGGGCCTGTGCCCCGAGCTCGGTCGCCTGGTCTGCGGCAGACGCCAGCTGCGCACGCACCGTCTCGGTATCCGCCTCCACCGCGGCCAGCGCCTCGGCGGCCTCCGTCGCGACACCGGTCGTCTCGGTCAACTCCGCGAACCGCTCGGATCGGTCCTGTGCCTGGGCCAGCTCCTCCTCGATCAGCGCGGCGGTCTCAGCGAGCAGTTCCTCGGCGATGGCGAATTCCTCGACGAGCCTGGCGGTGAGCTCGGTGAGATACCCGGACTCCGCCGCCGCATCGGCGGTCTGCTGCTGTGCCGTGCTGAGGTCGAGCAACAGTCGATCGGCGGTCTCGGTACCGACCTGGGTGGCGACGGTCGACCGGATCCGCTCCGCGAGCTGGTTGGCGACCGTGCCGACGAGGTGATCGTTGGCGTCGTTGGTGATCACCGTGAGTCGAGCCGAACGTGGGTCCAGGGCGGCATGGGAGAGCAGTGCGCTGGAGAAGTCCGGCGGCACGACGAGGGCGAACCCGAACCGACCGGAGGCGACTCCCCGGTCGGCCTCCTCCGAGGTGACGCGGTGCCAGTCGAAGTCGCCTGCGGCGATCAGCTGCTCCTCGACCTCCATGCCCGCGTCCAGGGTGCGGCCCTCGGTGTCGATCGCGCCGTCGTCGGCCATCACGATGGCCGCGGGCACCGAACTCAAACGCTGGTAGGGGTCCCAGTTGGCATAGATCGACAGCGCACCGAAGACCAGCGGCACGAACAGCGCCGCCACCAGGGCCAGCCTGGTGATCCGGCCGGTCGCCAGTCGTCGCAGCTCGATGGAAGCCAACCGGCGTGCGCTCATCCCGATTCCCTCCACGCGGCCTCGGCTGCGGGCGACAACAAGGGGGTGACGGGCCTGCCCGGGCTGCTGTATCGGCGATAGGCCGGTCGGTGGCCGTCGTGGGCACCGATCCGTGCGGACTGGACGCCCAACATCGACACCGACTCCGGCGAGCACATCACGGCCACGGCCCAACCCTGATCGGCCTGATCGCGGGCGACGCCGAACCAGCTGTGCGGGCTGCCGCCGTGTCGATCGGGACAGTCCAGGATCAGGGCGTGGACGCCGGGTCGTGCCGCCGCGAGATCGGTGAGCACCCGCGTCCGCACCGCGGGGTCCAGGCGATCTGCGCGTTCCTCCGACTCGGCGAGCAGCCCCCGTTCGCGCAACCACCAGATGATCGAGTCTCGGTCGTCCGGCCGACCCGCCTGCGACAGGCCCTCGGCGACGATGTCGCGCAGCAGCGCGCCCGGTTCGGGGGCACTGATCTCGGGGGAGTCCACGATGGCGGACCGGCGGCGTAGCTCCGATCGCGGTAGGGGACCGTCGGACTCGACCCGGCCGTCGTGCGGTCGCATCCGGCCTGCCAGCACGAGGGCCAACGCGGTCCGGCCCGAGCCCGGTCGCCCGGCGATCAGGGTGAGTTCGCCCGCCCGGAGCTCGACGCTGGTGGGGGAGAGCAGCGTTCCCCTGGTGTCGGCGAGGCTCACCTGGCGTGCGTGGATGTCCACCGGCCGCTCCACGGACGAACCCCCTTCGACCTGGTCATCTCACCGCAGAGCCGCGGCGGGACGCACCTCCCACACCGTCCACAGAGGACGATAACCCTGCGTTGGCCAGAACACAGTGGAGAGCGGATTCGCCGGGTTGTAGTACAGGTAGGTGCCGCTGGCCCCGCCCTCGGTGAAGTGTCGATGGGCCGCCGCCATCAGGATCGACCCGACGCCGCCACCGCGCAGAGTGGGAAGCACCGAGAGGCAGTTGACGTACCCCCAGGTGCCCGGACGCAGCCTGCTCTCGAGATCATCGGATCGCACGGTGCTCCACGAGCACTCCGCGAGACCGACGGGCAGCCCGTCTCGCTCGGCCAGCCACACCGGGGCCCCTGCGGCCAGCCGAGCTCGCAGACCCGCTCGTTTCAGCTCGACGTGGTCCGGCCGCAGCATCGTGCCGCCGACCAACGCCGAATAGCGGGTCTCGTGCAGGGCGATCTCGGCGGCGGCATCGAGGTCCGAGGGCGTGGCGCGTCGCACCGTCGTACCGGATGCCCGAGGTATCGGAGCAGTCCGGTCCGACGTGCGCACCGCCAGGACGGTGAGCGGCATCAGGCAGTGATCGAGGAACACCCTGGTCCCGTCCACGTCCCGACTCGGCCAGGTGATCTCACAGGCCGAGTCCTGCGCGGGCGGCGAGAGCCGATCGAGTTCGGCGCGCCAGACCTCCACCAGCGCTCGCAACTCGGCGGACTCGGTGGCCGCCCCCGACAGCGGGAACAACGCGCACGACCAGCGCGCCGACCACAGCGTCGCGATCGAGCCGGGCGGGTGTCGCGATACCACGCAGGCTGCGGACACCCGGCGTCCGTCGGGCAACGCGGCGTGCAGCAGTGGCCCGCGCGGCTGGGGGAACCGATCCGGCAACAGCGGGTCGAGACGGTGCAGGTCGACGGGAAGCAGCTCCTCGTTCACGGCCTTCTCGCTCTCGACGTCGGTGATCGGCCCTCGATCTGCCGCGCAGGTCCGCGCTCAGCGGGTTCTCATCGACTCCGGCAGCAGAAGACGGCGGTGCCGGGGAACAGCCTGCCGCGCAGCGGGCTCCATTGCCCCCATTCGCGTTCGTGTCCCTCTGGCCACTCCGGTTCGATCAGATCAGTCAGGTGCAGGTCCGCCTGCACGATCGCGCGGACGAAGTCGCCCAGGGTGCGGTGGAACTCCGCGTAGGTCGTCGTCCCGTCCTCGTCTGCCTCGATATACGGCGCCCGATCGAAGTACGACTGCCGCACGGTCAGTCCGGCCGGACCGGGATCGTCGGGGAAGATCCAGCGCATCGGATGCGTCACCGCGAACACCCAGCGCCCGCCCGGTCGCAGGACCCGCGACACCTCTCGCATGACGAGATCGAGATCCGCCACGAAGGGCAGCGCACCGAAGGCGGAGCAGGCGATGTCGAAGGAGTCGTCGGCGAAGGGCAGCGCGTCGGCGCTCGCCTGGACCAGCGGGACCTGCAGCCCGGTGCGTTGCGCGCCGATCGTGGCATGCCGGAGCATCCCGGCGGAGATGTCCAGCGCCACCGGTTCGGCGCCCTGTCCCGCCAGCCAGCGGGAGCACGACGCCGACCCGCAGCCGACCTCCAGCACGGTGCGACCCTCGAGATCGCCGAGCAGTCCGACCTCGGACTCGAGAAGGCCCTCCGGGCACCAACGGAACTCGGCGTCGCCGAGGAAATCACCGTGGGATGCCTGGTACTCGTCGGCGTCGGCGTCCCACCACGCTCGTCCGGCGGCTCTGGCCGAGGCGGCATCGACCTCGGCGTGCCCGTACCGGGTCGCACCCAGCGCCGCCTGTGCCGCCGCATAGCGGTCGACGTCCGGCGAACTGGTCTCCTGGGGGGAGTCGATGGTCACGCGGGGTGCTCCGTTTCACGCGGTCGGGGGCGGTTCTTCACATCGAGTGCATGCCGGGTTTGCTCACCGAACGCCTCTACGCGTACGATATCGCTGCGTAGTGGGATCGTTCTGCCCACGTGCGATGCCGCCGCCCTCATGAGGTCGCGAGGCGGACGGGGTCGCTCGGTTCGACTTCTCATCATGGTCGTCGGAGGTGCCGATCGGTCCCCGCCGCGTCACACCATCACAACCGCAGAGTCCCCTACCCCTATCCGTACCGGAGCCATCTACCTGATGTCCACCGACACTTCCACCGTCCCCGCCTCGCCCGTCCACGCCGGTGGAGGTGAGTCGCAGATCGCCGTGAACGACATCGGGACGGCGGAGGACTTCCTCGCCGCCATCGATGAAACCATCAAGTACTTCAACGATGGTGACATCGTGGAGGGCACCATCGTCAAGGTCGACCGCGACGAGGTGCTGCTCGACATCGGCTACAAGACCGAGGGCGTCATCCCCTCGCGAGAGCTGTCGATCAAGCACGACGTCGATCCGGCCGAGGTGGTCACCGTTGGTGACCACGTCGAGGCCCTCGTTCTCCAGAAGGAGGACAAAGAAGGCCGGCTGATCCTCTCCAAGAAGCGCGCCCAGTACGAGCGGGCATGGGGCACCATCGAGGCGCTCAAGGAGAAGGACGAGCCGGTCAAGGGCACCGTCATCGAGGTCGTCAAGGGCGGCCTGATCCTCGACATCGGCCTGCGTGGCTTCCTGCCCGCGTCGTTGGTCGAGATGCGTCGGGTCCGCGACCTGCAGCCCTACGTCAGCCGTGAGCTCGAGGCCAAGATCATCGAGCTCGACAAGAACCGCAACAACGTGGTCTTGTCGCGGCGCGCGTGGCTCGAGCAGACGCAGTCCGAGGTGCGCAGCGAGTTCCTGAACCAGCTGCAGAAGGGCCAGGTCCGCAAGGGCGTCGTGTCCTCGATCGTCAACTTCGGTGCGTTCGTCGACCTCGGCGGCGTGGACGGTCTGGTGCACGTCTCGGAGCTGTCCTGGAAGCACATCGACCACCCGAGCGAGGTTGTCGAGGTCGGCCAGGAGGTCACCGTCGAGGTCCTCGAGGTCGACATGGAGCGCGAGCGGGTCTCGCTGTCGCTCAAGGCGACGCAGGAAGACCCGTGGCGTCAGTTCGCCCGCACCCACGCCATCGGCCAGATCGTGCCCGGCAAGGTCACCAAGCTGGTGCCCTTCGGCGCGTTCGTCCGGGTGGACGAGGGCATCGAGGGCCTGGTGCACATCTCCGAGCTGGCCGAGCGCCACGTCGAGGTGCCGGAGCAGGTCGTCCAGGTCGGTAACGACGTGATGGTGAAGGTCATCGACATCGACCTCGACCGTCGTCGTATCTCGCTGTCGCTGAAGCAGGCCAACGAGGGCTTCACTCCCGACATGGAGTTCGACCCGGCCCAGTACGGCATGGCTGCCGAGTACGACGCAGAGGGCAACTACATCTACCCCGAGGGCTTCGACCCCGAGACTCAGGACTGGATGGACGGGTTCGACGCGCAGCGCGAGGAGTGGGAGCGCCAGTACACCGAGGCGCAGGTCCGCTTCGAGCAGCACAAGAAGCAGGTCGCCAAGGCCGCCGAGGACCACGCAGAGGCCGGGGAGGCTGGCGAGCAGAACTACTCGTCCGACTCGCCGAAGGCTGCGGAGACCAGCTCTTCGAGCGGTTCGCTGGCCAGCGACGAGCAGCTGGCGGCTCTTCGGGAGAAGCTTTCCGGCGGCGCCTGATAGCTGTTACTGACTGATCCGGGCTAGCTCGGGCTCAGGAGACAATCCAGAGGGTGATCTTCGATCGATACGGTCGAGGATCACCCTCTGTGCTTTTCTGCTCGATTGTCCCGCTATTCGGTAGCGCTCTGTTTCCGATTATCACCGGTGAATATCGCCTGATAGTCGGCCAGATAACAAAGCGGACCCGCTGGCGATCTCGGTGCGTAGCTATGTCACGTTATATGTCGCTGGCGGTCGTTTGCTCGAGGTAGGTAAGTCGCCTACCGTGGCGCGGTTCGCAGCGTCTGTTGTTGATGGAGCGTGCACCCGTGCATCGCATAGGTAGCTGCGCGTGACTCACCCGATACCCCGGCTCCGGCGTGCGAGCCGGTGATTCATCGGGTCGGGCACACTTTCGCAGCGAGGAGTAGAGGAAGAGCGTGGCGACTCTTAGCCTGACAGGTACCGCCGAACCATCGGGGTCGATAGACCGTCCTACCTCATCTGTTGCTCCGCCTGTGGTGCGGAAGTATCGGCCGGAGTTGCAGGGGCTTCGGGCGGTGGCGGCTCTGTTGGTGGTCGTGTACCACATTTGGTTGGGGCGGGTTTCCGGTGGTGTTGATGTCTTCTTCTTGATCTCTGGTTTTTTGATCACGGGTCAGTTGGTTCGGGCGGTGGAGCGTTCGGGTCGGATTGAGTTTCGTCCGTTCTGGGGGCGGATGATTAAGCGTCTGTTTCCGGCGGCGCTGACCGTTTTGGTCGGTGTGATGGTTGCTTCGGTGTTGTTGTTGCCGCAGAACCGTTGGTTTCAGACGATTCGTGAGATCGTTGCTTCGGCGTTGTATCTTGAGAATTGGCAGTTGGCTGCTGATTCGGTTGATTATTTGGCGCAGACGAATGCGGCGAGTCCGGTTCAACATTTCTGGTCGTTGTCGATTCAGGGCCAGTTTTATGTTGTGTGGCCGTTGTTGGTGTTGTTGGTTATCGGGGTTGCGCGGTTCACGAAGAATCGTTTCCGGTTGACGTTGTTGGGCACGTTGTTCGTGGTGTTCACTGTGTCGTTGGTTTTCTCGATTATCAGCACGGCGGATAATCAGCCTTTTGCGTATTTCAACTCGTTGACGCGGGTGTGGGAGTTCGCGTTGGGTGGGTTGTTGGCTTTGGGGATTGATCATATCAACCTGCCGAAGTTTGGTCGGGTGTTGTTGGGTTGGTTCGGGATTACCGCGTTGGTGGCCTGTGGTTTGGTGTTGCAGGTTGGTTCGGTGTTTCCGGGTTATATGGCGTTGTGGCCGACGGTTGCGGCGTTGTTGGTGATTGTTGCGGGTGCGTCGGGTACGCGGTGGGGTGTGGATTGGATTCTGTCGGCTCGGCCGTTGGAGTATTTGGGTAATCTCAGTTATGCCCTGTATCTCTGGCACTGGCCCGTACTCGTCTTCTACCAGCTGGCCAGGGGTCGCCCCGAGGGCGTCGGCCTTGCAGGCGGCGCGTTCATCATCGGCGTGTCGGTGGTCCTCTCGATGCTGACCCATCACCTGGTCGAGAATCCGCTGCGCCGCTCCGCCGTGGGGACCAAGACCCCGTGGGCCGGCTACCGCTTCGGCCTGGTCCTGCTCATCCCGGTCATCGCCGCCGCAGGCACCTGGCAATACACCGCGACGCAGCAGGCCAATGCCTTCGATGGAGTCATGGACGACCCCAACCACCCCGGCGCCTTGAGCAGGACGCCCGACTTCACTTATTGGGGCGAGGACGAGGTCGTCCCGGCACCGCCGTTCATCAACCTGGAGGACGACTTCGTCAAGGTCAATCAGGAGCACTGCAGCACATCGCCGCTCCACGAGGAACTACGGATCTGTCACAACATCGTCGACGAATCCGCCGAGCGACACATCGTGGTGGTCGGCGACTCCCACTCCGAGCAGTGGGTGACCGCCATGTACCTTATGGCGGAGGAACGCGGGTGGCAGGTCACCTCCATGTACAAGGGGGGATGTCCGTTCTCGGTCGTGTCGGAGACCTTCCCGGATGACGAGTCCTGTGTGCAGTGGAATGCGGCCGCAGCCCAGACGACCATCGAGATGCAGCCCGATCTGGTGTTCACCACGGCGAGCCGCGAGGTCCGAATCGGCCTGACCGAGCACACTCCCCAGGGTTACCTCGAACAATGGCGCAAGCTCGACGAAGCGGGCATTCCGGTGGTTGCGATACGAGACAACCCACGTTACGACTACAAGCCCTCCGAGTGCATCCAGGAGGCTGGTCCGACGGCCCCCGAATGCTCGGTGCCTAGGGCTGAGCTGCTCGCCGAGACGCCGCCCTACGAGTTGTTGCCCGATGTCCCGCCGAACGTCTCCTTCGTGGACTTCAGCGACTACATCTGCACCGAGGATCTCTGCCCGCCGGTCATCGGCAACGTGCTGGTGTACCTCGACGAGAACCACATCACCGCGAGCTATGTGGCCAGCATGGCGCCGATGCTGGAGGAGGCGATCCTCGATGTGACCCAGTGGTGACGAACGTGGATCGGGTCGAAGCGGCGGGCTGCGGGCCACGGCCCGCCGCGCCGGTCCGGTAGACGGGGTACGTGGCTCGGTGATGAGCAGAGGAAGAGGATGGTCAGTCCAGATTCGGCGGGCAATACCGGAGCAGACGTGGCGGCGAAACCCTTGACCGGTTCGCGTCTCATTGCTCCGCCTGTGGTGCGGAAGTATCGGCCGGAGTTGCAGGGGCTTCGGGCGGTGGCGGCTCTGTTGGTGGTCGTGTACCACATTTGGTTGGGGCGGGTTTCCGGTGGTGTTGATGTCTTCTTCTTGATCTCTGGTTTTTTGATCACGGGTCAGTTGGTTCGGGCGGTGGAGCGTTCGGGTCGGATTGAGTTTCGTCCGTTCTGGGGGCGGATGATTAAGCGTCTGTTTCCGGCGGCGCTGACCGTTTTGGTCGGTGTGATGGTTGCTTCGGTGTTGTTGTTGCCGCAGAACCGTTGGTTTCAGACGATTCGTGAGATCGTTGCTTCGGCGTTGTATCTTGAGAATTGGCAGTTGGCTGCTGATTCGGTTGATTATTTGGCGCAGACGAATGCGGCGAGTCCGGTTCAGCATTTCTGGTCGTTGTCGATTCAGGGCCAGTTTTATGTTGTGTGGCCGTTGTTGGTGTTGTTGGTTATCGGGGTTGCGCGGTTCACGAAGAATCGTTTCCGGTTGACGTTGTTGGGCACGTTGTTCGTGGTGTTCACTGTGTCGTTGGTTTTCTCGATTATCAGCACGGCGGATAATCAGCCTTTTGCGTATTTCAACTCGTTGACGCGGGTGTGGGAGTTCGCGTTGGGTGGGTTGTTGGCTTTGGGGATTGATCATATCAATCTGCCGAAGTTTGGTCGGGTGTTGTTGGGTTGGTTCGGGATTACCGCGTTGGTGGCCTGTGGTTTGGTGTTGCAGGTTGGTTCGGTGTTTCCGGGTTATATGGCGTTGTGGCCGACGGTTGCGGCTTTGTTGGTGATTGTTGCGGGTGCGTCGGGTACGCGGTGGGGTGTGGATTGGATTCTGTCGGCTCGGCCGTTGGAGTATTTGGGTAATCTCAGTTATGCCCTGTATCTCTGGCACTGGCCCGTACTCGTCTTCTACTTGATCTATCGGCAGCGCACCGAGGTCGGTCTCCTGGGTGGCGCCTTCATCATCGGCGTCTCCGTGATCCTCTCGATGCTGACCTACCACCTGATCGAGAATCCGCTGCGCCGCTCCGCCGTGGGGACCAGGACCCCGTGGGCCGGTTACCGCTTCGGCCTGGTCCTGCTCATCCCGGTCATCGCCGCCGCAGGTACCTGGCAGTTCCTCGCCCAGCGACAGTCGACCGCCTACGAGGTCGCGGTCGGCGACCCGAACTACCCCGGTGCCGCCGCGAGGGTCCCCGGCTTCCAGTACTGGGGAGACGCGGACGTGGAGGTCGCCCCCTCGTTCATCACGATCGGGGATGACTGGGCGCAGGTCGTACAGGAGCATTGCGCCCCGACTGCCCGGAACGAGGAACTGGAGATCTGCCGCAACGCGGTCGGCGACGACTTCGACCGGCACATCGTGGTCGTGGGTGACTCGCACGCCGAGCAGTGGCTGACCGCGCTCTACGACATCGCGGATCGGGAGAACTGGCAGATCTCCTCGATGCTGCGCGGGGCCTGCCCGTACTCGGTGGAGTCCGAGACCGATCCGAACAACGACGGCTGTCGTCAATGGAACGCCGACGCCACCTCGGAGATCATCGAGATGAACCCGGATGCGGTCTTCACCATCGGAAGCAGGGATGTCCGGGTCGGTCCCACGGAGGCGACACCGCCCGGGTTCGTCGAGCAGTGGCGGCGGCTCGACGAAGCGGGCATTCCCCTGCTGGCCATGCGGGACAACCCGCGCTACGACTTCAAACCCTCCGAGTGTGCCGCGGAGAACGGCGTCGACGCACCGCAGTGCTCCACGCCGAGGGCGGAGCTGCTCACCGAGATCCCGCCGTACGAGTTGATCCCCGATGTGCCGGCCAACGTCTCGTTCCTCGACTTCAGCGACTACATCTGCACCGAGGACGAGTGCCCGCCCGCGATCGGCAACGTGCTGGTGTACCTGGATCACAACCACATCGGCGCCACGTATATGCGCACCATGGCGCCGTTCCTGGAGACCGAGATCTACGAGCTGACCGGCTGGTAGACCGTGCCTGCCGTGCCGGTCCGTCGTGAGGCGGACCGGCACCGGATACGCCGGGCCGGCAAGATGATCGCGTGCTGCGCATCGGGCTGACCGGAGGAATCGGGGCGGGCAAGTCCACCGTCGCGAAGCGACTGGCGGAACTCGGGGCGGTGATCGTCGACGCCGACCGCTTGGCCAGGGAGGTCGTGGCGCCCGGAACCGACGGGCTCGCCGAGATCGTCACGGCATTCGGGGACCGGATGCTCACCGCCGAGGGCACCCTCGACCGGCCTGCCATGGGGGAGCTGGTCTTCGCCGATGCGGCCGCGCGGGCCCGGCTCAACGAGATCGTGCATCCGAGGGTCGCGGCCCGCACCGCCGAGTTGTTGGCGCAGGCGGCACCCGATGCCATCGTCGTGCATGACGTGCCGCTGTTGGTGGAGAACGGGCTCGCCGCCGGCTATCACCTGGTGGTGGTGGTCCACGCAGACGAGGCGGTGCGAGTGCAGCGTCTTCGTCGAGACCGGGCCATGACGGAGGAAGCGGTACGGGCGCGGATCGCCAGTCAGGCGACCGAGGCGGCCCGCCGGGCGGCCGCAGACGTCTGGTTGGACAACGACGGGTCGACCTCGCAGACGCGGGCCGCCGTGGATTTGCTGTGGACGAGCCGGATCGAACCCTTCGCGCACAACCTTCGAACGAACACACCCGCGATGACAGCTCGCTCGGCGGCCACCGGCTTCGATCCGAACCGGGCGGTCCGGGCAGGCCGGTTGATCGCCAGGCTGCGCAGCGAACTGGGCGGATACGACGAGCAGATCGTCGCGATCGAGCACGTCGGCGCCACCTCGGTGCCGGGGGTGGCGGCTCCGGATGTCCTGGAACTCATGCTCACCGTTGTCTCGGCGGAGGCAGCCGAGAACCTCACGGCGCCGTTGTCCTCGGCGGGGTTCCCACCGGTGACACGGGAACCGGACACCGCCGAACCCTCGGAATCCGAGGTGTCCGGTGCGCGGCTGCACCGATCGGCCGACCCGGGGGCGCCTGCCGATCTCTACGTGGTGGTCGCCGGTTCGGCGGGTAGCTAGCACCCACCCGGGCCGGGGCGTGCTGCGGACATCGACGACCGTCGCGGCGGGCGCGCGAGGGCCGCGACGATTCCGGTGCGGTCAGGCTCAGCGGGGCGGCCAGCTCTCGAAGATGCCCGAGGACAACAACCAGCGGGAGAGATCGTGGCGCTGCATGCTGACCTCCTCCAGCGTCCGGTGAACGGTCCGCAATGCGAGATCGGCGTCCCGGGGCGGGAGCACCCGGCCTGCCACTGCCGCCGCGAACTCCTCGGATCGGACGATCCTGGCGCTCGTGCCGCCCGGCACGGCGAGGCCGAGTAACAGATCCGTGGTCTGCCAGAACCGGTGATCGCGCTCGACGCGGACCGCGGTCAGGACACTGGGACCGCTGCGGCCGTGTCGGGAACGCGGGCGCTGATGCACCAGTCGTAAACCGAACTCGGCCAGGATCCAGGTCACCTCGGAGCCCGCGAACGGGTCCTCCGGAGTGAGGTACTCCATCCGAAGTCCCCACCGTTCGACAGAACAGGCGGTGAGACGTCGGCGAGTACCCGAGGAATAGCTACGGACCGAGGTGATCGTGTCGACCACATCGACCAATTGCGGAGTGATAATGGCGCCCACAAAACCAGAGCGTAGCGGGATGGGCGCGATTTGTGACCATGCTGACTGCTTCTTTTCCGTTACGGATTGCCAACGTGGATATTGCTGTTGGTCGGTGGATCACCAGACCGACCGCATCAGCGGTTGACGGCGCGGAGTCCACCGACTAGCAGCGACGTCGCAGTCAGTGGATGTCGATTCCCACGGTGCTCAGCCAGCGGAAGACGTCGTATCCATTCGCCGCGATGCCCTCGACGGCTCGATGGGTGTTCTCCATGGCGAGCTGCGCGCTGCCCGTGTCGAGCAGGTCGGCGGCGAGAGCGGCCAACAACTCGTCGGAATCCACCACGGTGACTCCGCGTCCGGTCCACACGAGTAGATCGAGGTAGTGGTCGACCGTGGTCCACCGATTTTGCTCCGAGGTGATCGACACGAGATCCAGATAGAGATCGCAGTCGGGTGTCGCGCTCGCGTGTAGGTCGTAATCGGTGATCCGTAGGCCGAGTTCCGGCAACAACCAGGATTTGAGATAGGCGATCCGATGATGTCCGACCACCTGGCGAGCCAGATACAGCCCGAACGGATGCACCTCGAAATGATCGACAGCGCGAACGATCCCCTTGGGATCCACGTTCGTCATGTCTTCCAGGTCGAACGTCTCGACCTTGGGCGGATGGATGTGCGGCGCGATCCGGACCTCGACGCTCATACACCCATACTGCCTAATTCGTGACCGTAGTGTGATCCCCCGTTCGGGTAAGCGCGATGTCGGTGTGGCCACTCTTCGAACACGAGGGCTCGCCGACCGTCAGAGGCCGTCGTCGGCCCGACCTGATCCCCATCCACGCGAGCGTTGCCTTGCTCACACCCGAGTCGGCGGGCTCACGGCGGATTCGGGGCTGTGTGGCGGATTGTCACGCCCGACGCGCTGCGCTCCCAGGCGTCTGCCGCCCGGCGGCAGCGGTGCGTGTCGGAGGGCAGGCCTACCCTGTCGTCGTGGCAGATGCACCGGTGACCGCCTCCTCCCAGTTCCGTCCGATCAGCGATATCCCGCGTTCGGACGGTCGGTTCCGCGTCGTCAGTGATTACGAACCCGCGGGCGACCAGCCACAGGCGATCGCCGAGCTGGAGAAGCGCCTCGAGGCGGGCGAGCGCGACGTCGTACTGCTCGGCGCGACGGGTACCGGAAAGTCGGCCACCACGGCGTGGCTGGTGGAGAAGGTGCAGCGCCCGACGTTGGTGATGGCGCCGAACAAGACCCTGGCCGCCCAGCTGGCCAACGAGCTGCGTGGATTCTTCCCGGACAACGCGGTGGAGTACTTCGTCAGCTACTACGACTACTACCAACCAGAGGCCTACGTCCCGCAGACCGACACCTTCATCGAGAAGGACTCCTCGATCAACGAGGATGTCGAGCGGCTGCGGCACTCGGCGACGATGAGCCTGTTGACCAGGCGCGATGTCATCGTGGTCGCGTCCGTCTCCTGTATCTACGGCTTGGGTACGCCGCAGTCCTACCTCGATCGGTCGATCCCCTTGGCGGTCGGCCAGGAGGTGGATCGGGACCTGCTGCTGCGCACCCTGGTCGACGTCCAGTACGAACGCAACGACCTGGCGTTCAGCAGGGGCACCTTCCGTGTTCGGGGCGACACCGTCGAGGTGATCCCCGCCTACGAGGAGCTGGCCGTACGGATCGAGTTCTTCGGCGACGAGATCGACAAGCTGTACTACCTGCACCCGCTCACCGGCGACGTGGTGCGGGATCTGACCGAGGTGCGGATCTTCCCGGCCACGCACTATGTGGCGGGTCCCGGGCGGATGGAGAAGGCCATTCGCGCGATCGAGGGCGAGCTGGAGACCCAGCTGACGAGCCTGGAGCACCGAGGCAAGCTGCTGGAGGCCCAGCGACTTCGGATGCGCACCGCCTACGACATCGAGATGATGCGCCAGGTCGGCTTCTGCTCCGGAATCGAGAACTACTCGCGTTTCATGGACGACCGCGAGCCGGGCTCGGCCCCCGCGACCCTGATCGACTACTTCCCCGAGGACTTCCTCCTCGTCATGGACGAGTCGCATGTGACGGTGCCGCAGGTGGGCGGGATGTACGAGGGCGACGCCTCGCGTAAGCGCACCCTGGTCGACCACGGCTTCCGGTTGCCCAGTGCGTTGGACAACCGGCCGCTGACCTGGGAGGAGTTCTCCGATCGCATCGGTCAGACCGTGTACCTCTCCGCAACGCCCGGGCCGTTCGAGCTCGGCCAGACGGGAGGCGAGTTCGTCGAGCAGGTGATTCGACCGACGGGGTTGGTCGACCCGAAGGTGCTGGTCAAACCCACCGAGGGCCAGATCGACGATCTGGTGCACGAGATCCGGGTGCGCGCCGAGCGCGATGAGCGGGTGCTGGTCACCACGCTGACGAAGAAGATGGCCGAGGACCTGACCGACTACCTGCTGGAACTGGGCATCCGCGTCCGCTACCTGCACTCGGAGGTCGACACGCTGCGCCGGATCGAGCTGTTGCGACAGCTGCGACTCGGCGAGTTCGACGTGCTGATCGGGATCAACCTGCTGCGCGAGGGACTCGACCTGCCGGAGGTCTCCCTGGTGGCGATCCTCGATGCGGACAAGGAGGGTTTCCTGCGGTCGGGGACCAGCTTGATCCAGACCATCGGGCGGGCGGCGCGCAACGTCTCCGGCGAGGTCCACATGTACGCCGACCGGATCACCGACTCGATGCAACGCGCCATCGAGGAGACCGACCGCAGGCGGGCGAAGCAGATCGCCTACAACGAGGAACGGGGCCTGGATCCACAGCCGTTGCGCAAGCGGATCGCCGACATCCTCGATCAGGTCTACACCGAGGCCGAGGACACCGCGGGCAGCACCGAGGTCGGTGGACGCAACGCCTCGCGGGGTCGCAAACCGGTGGGGGAGCGGGGGCAGCCACGGGGCAGCTCGGGGGTGCTGGTCGACCGCGACACCGGCTCGATGCCGCGAGCGGAGCTGGCCGATCTCGTCCAACAGCTCACCGATCAGATGATGAGTGCGGCTCGCGAGTTGCAGTTCGAACTGGCGGGTCGACTGCGCGACGAGATCGCCGACCTCAAGAAGGAACTTCGGGCGATGGACGCGGCGGGCTTGTCCTGATCCTCGGGCCGACGCCGTCGCGAGCGCCCGCCATGAGGCTTTTCCGCGCTTCACCCGACGCCGTTGTCGATCGGCATCGTTGTCGGGCGCGCGGGTTAGCCTCGGCGGCGAGATGAGAGTTCGAGTATCGATTTCCAGGTGACCTTCGATGCCACCGACCCGGCACGCCTCGCCGCATTCTGGGCCCGAGCGCTGCGCTACGAATTGGAGCCGCCGCCTGCGGGCTTCGCGACCTGGGCGGACTTCGCTCGAGCCGCAAACCTTCCCCCGCAACAGGTGAAGAACCGAGTGCACCTCGATGTCAACGTGGGCAGGGGAGCCACCGACAAGGACGAGCAGAAGGCACGCGCCAGGGCGCATGTCGAGACACTCGTGCAGGCCGGGGCGGTCGAGCTGCGCGAGGTGGACGAGGACGGTCCGGCCGGTTGGTTCCTCGTGCTCCGTGATCCGCCAGGGCAACGAGTTCTGCGTGCAGTGACGCGCGGGCGGGGACCCGGACGCTCGAAACCCTTCCCGTGTCTCAGCTCGTGATGTCCTTCCGCTGGAAGCGCCAACCTGCGGCCAGCAGGAACACCGTGGCGTAGCTGACCGAGGCGAACACACCCTGGGCGGCATCGGTGAGGTCGGGCCGAGCGCTCAGCAGATCGAGCCAGGCGTAGGCGTGGTGGGTGGGAAGGAAGGACCGCAGCTCGCCGAGTGCGGTGATCTGGTCGAGGATCTGCGACACGATGAACACGATGATCGCCCCGCCCACCGCGCCCAGCGGTGCGTCCGTGGACACCGAGAGCAGCAGGGCCAGTCCTGCGATCCAGAGATAGAAGACGAGTAGGTAGGCGACGACTAACGCCAGCGCGGTGAGCCCGTCGACGAAGGGCAGGGACTCGCCCCTCGGCGTGGTCAGCGGTCCCGAGCCGTATACCAGCACACCGATCAGGAGCGCCGAGGCGGGCAGGACGACCACCGCGATGAGGCTGAGTAAGCCGGAGACCAGTGCTTTCTGCCGAAGCAGTCGAGCACGGGGGATCGGCACCGCCAGTAGATAACGCAGACTCGACCACGACGCCTCGCCTGCGACGGTGTCGCCGAAGAACAGCGCGACGACCACGACGAAGAGGAAGCTGACCGAGGCGAACAGCGAGAAGAGGGCGAAGTTGAGCCCGCTGCTGGTGGCGAGGTCGACGAAGCTGCCCTGGCCGGGACCGGTGTCGTCGGAGCCGACCTCGAAGGACGCCCACAACACGACGGGTAGCACCAGTAGCAGGCCGAGGCTGATGCCAGTTCGCCTGCGCCGGAGCTGTCTGCCGAACTCC
The DNA here is from genome assembly GCF_014203365.1 of Actinoalloteichus hymeniacidonis. Taxonomy (NCBI): domain Bacteria; kingdom Bacillati; phylum Actinomycetota; class Actinomycetes; order Pseudonocardiales; family Pseudonocardiaceae; genus Actinoalloteichus; species Actinoalloteichus hymeniacidonis. Next base: position 4,109,879 of record NZ_JACHIS010000001.1, on the reverse strand, counting down.
ACCCTCAGCCGCAGCGTCCGCTCCGGACGGTATCCGGTCGCGGCACCGTCGTCGGCGTCCCTGGGGAGAGCGGAGGCGGCTCTGCGGAAGAGCGAACGGCCCGCTCGACCCTCGGGCGAGGTGGCGTCCCATTGCTCGGTGCCCTGGCCGGCCTTCTGCTCGGCATCGTCTTGCGTTGCCCGGGGATTGCGGTGGACCACATCGGCGACGGGTGCGTCGGTCGAGGGCAACTCGGGTGATGGATTCACGGTGTGTTCTCCCCACCGACGAGTTGCAGGAATGCGTCCTCGAGTCTGCCGCGCGGCCCGACGTTGCCGACGGCGACCCCGGCGTTGACCAGGACCGCGACCGCCGTCGACACCGGTGCGTCGACCAGCCGTGCCGTCACGGAACGCTCCTGCTTCGTGATCTCGTCCACGCCGGGCAGGCTGTACAACGCCTGGCTTGCCAGCTCGGGATCGTCCACCGCGAAGACGAACTGCCCATCGCCCGCGACGATGTCGGTCACCGGGCCCGATGCGACCAGTCGACCCCGATGCAACACGATCAGATGGTCGCAGGTCTGCTCGACCTCGGAGAGCAGGTGACTGGACACGAGCACGGTGCGCCCGGTCGCGGCGTAGTCGGCCAGCACCTTGCGCAGCTGATGGATCTGCGGCGGGTCGAGCCCGTTGGCGGGTTCGTCCAGGACGAGCAGATCCGGCAGTCCGAGCATGGCTTGGGCCAGCGCGAGCCGTTGGCGCATCCCCTGGCTGTAGGAGTCCACTCGGCGATGGATCGAGGCACCGAGCCCGGCGATCGCCAACGCCTCGTCCAGACGGGCGCTCTCCGGGGTGCGCCCGGTGGTCGCCCAATAGGAGCGCAGGTTCTCCAGACCGGACAGGTGAGGAAGGAAGCCTGCGCCCTCCACGAAGGAGCCGACCCTGGACAGGACCGGGGCCCCGGGTCTGATGAGGTGACCGAACACCCGCACCGAACCGGTCGTCGGAGCGATCAGACCCAGCAGCATGCGCAACGTGGTGGTCTTGCCTGCCCCGTTGGGACCGAGCAGTCCGACGACCTGACCGGGCTCGACCCGGACCGACAGATCGGAGACGACGGCGGTTTCGCTGCTTCCGTAGGACTTTCCGAGCCCGTCGGTGGCGAACGGGGCATCGGCCAGTGCCGGTTCGAAGTCGGCGGTCTGCTTGCGGCGGAAGGCGCCGACCGCGGCCACAGCCAAGCCGAGGACGACCACCGTCAGCGCCCCGAACAGCGGGGTCGCCTGCGCCGTGACCTGGGTCGGTGTCCCCGGGACCGTGGGCAGGCTGATGTGCTCGTCACCGCCCAGTTCCACCAGCTGCACCGCAGGCTGCTGCGGGCTTCGATACGCCTGGTCGGTCGTGGTCACCGCGATCTCGATGCGATCCCCGGCGTCGAGGGTGTGCACGATGCCCGGCAGGGTGACGACGACCTCGGCCGGTGAACCGTCGGCCGGTAGATCGCCGAGTCTGATCGGTGCCACGCCGCCGCCCGGCAGCCTGCGGTCGTCGCCGCCGCTCAGGTCGTAGAACTTGGCGAACAGCACCGTCGATCCGTCTCTGGGCTGGCCGGGGACGGCCGAGATCTTGAGACTGACCTTGGGCGAGCCGGTGATCAACACCGACTCGGTCAGCGGTTCGCTGGTGAATCGGGCGACCTGGCCGGGGAGGTCCGTGGCGAACTCGTTCCCGCCGGGCACGCCGCCGAGACCGACACCGGGCAGACTGCTGATCGAGGCGGGTTCGCCGCCGGGCGGTCGCAGCACCGGGGTCGCCTGTCCGACGAGTCGATGGTTCTCCCTGGTCGTTCCCTCGGCGCCCGCCAAGCCGGGATAGGCGTCCACGCTGACGGTCTGGATGGGCGCGTCGTCGTTGGGACCGGTGTTGGGCAGGGCGTACTCGAAACCGGTGCCGGGGTCCGCGCCCCGGTCGGCGAGATGGAAGTCGAACCAGTCGCCGACCTCGTCGAGCAGGTCCGGACCGGGCGAGTCGCCGTCATGGCCGCCGTCGTACCAGATCATTCGGACCTCGCCGCCCGCCTCGGTGATCTGTCGGGCGGTGGCATCGGCCTCCTCGAAGCCGAACAGGGTGTCCTGTCTGCCCTGGATCAACAGGGTGGGCGCCTGGATCGACGTGGTGACCGAGGACGGCGACAGCGAGGCGAGCAGCTCGACCGTCTGGTTGCTCGGGCGGCCCGTGGTGGCGAGTTCGGTGTAGGCCTGGCAGACCGCGCTGTTGAAGCGACCGCAGGTCAACGGGCCCTGGTCCGGGGCGGCGGCGGGCGCGCCATCCTGCTGCGGTGAGTCCTGCTCCGACTCGCGGTCGTCCGAGCCTGCGGGGTTCGCTCGGAATCCGGAGCTGAACAACGAGGCGGCCCACGCTTGTTTGAAGACGCCGGTTCCGGACTCGGGCCCGGCCGCCGGTGTCACCGCGCCCGACTGGGGCTTGCCTGCGGCATTGGGCAGCAACGCGCGGTTGAGGTCGTTATAGGTGATCATCGGGGCGATGGCGTCGACCCGGTCGTCCGTTCCGGCCAGCAACAGCGCCAGCGCACCGCCGTAGGACGCGCCTGCGACACCGACGACGGGGTCGTCCGGTCCGTCCGAGAGGACCTGGGGTCTGCCCGCCAGCCAGGTGACCAACTCGCGAGCGTCGTTGACCTCGTGGTCCGGCGAGTTCAGGCCGATGCGGCCCGTGCTGGCGCCGAAGCCGCGTGCCGAATAGGAGAGCACGACGAAGCCGCGTTCGGCCAGTGACTGCGCCTGTTCGACGAGATCGTCCTTGCTGCCGCCGAAACCGTGCGCGAGCAACACGGAGGGTGCCGGGGTGCGCTCCGGCGTGTAGAGGGTCGCATCGATGCTCACCCGCGCGGCATCTCCGGGACCTGCGGGCAGCTCCAGGGTGAGTTCGCGCGCACCGACCTCGGGTGCGGCCTCATCGCGGGGCCACAGCAGAAACCCGGTGCAGGTCAGAAGGACGAGGGCGACCGCGAGCAACGGTCTCCTGGTCCGGCGGGATCGGACGGCCACGGCAGGGACCTTAAGGCAGAGCTCACCCCGGAGGGACACCGTCGTCACCGATCGTCGCCGAACGGGGAGTCCAGCGCGGTGGTCGGTCGTCCGCACGCTCGGTGTTTGCCATCGACCGTTCGTCGCAGCGGCGAGAAGATCACCCGCATGAGTGGTCTTGATTGGCGGCCTGCGGGCAGGGGCCCTGGCACCCGACCCGGACGGCCGATAGTGCGACCGGTGTCACTGGTCACCTCGGCTGGTGCGCACGCCTGCGCATGGTAGACAATTCGGAGATTGGTGGAGGGGAGTATTCCTTCGCGGCGGTCTCGTCATCACGGTGTTTCTCGGCAGAGAACGCCCGGGGCCGTCGGTCGGCTGGAGCCGGCGGAAGAGACCTCCGGTGATCGGCATGTCCTGACACCGGAGGGTAAATCTCAGTGGACGTTCCAACATGGGTCTGGTTCGTGACGGTCGGCGTATTGCTGGCCCTGATCGCCGTTGATCTGATACTGGTGGGGCGCAACCCCCATGAGGTCGGCATGAAGGAAGCCGCCACCTGGTCCATCGCCTGGGTCCTCGCGGCCGTGGTGTTCGGCATCGGGTTGTGGCTGACCGTCGACGGGGCGATCGCCGGCGAGTTCTTCGCCGGGTATGTGACGGAGAAGGCGCTCAGCGTCGACAACCTGTTCATCTTCGTGATCATCATGTCGACCTTCGCGGTGCCCAAGATCCATCAGCACCGTGTCCTGTTGATCGGCATCCTGCTGGCCCTGGTGCTGCGCGGCATCTTCATCGCGGTGGGCGCCGCCGCGATCGAGCGCTTCAGCTGGGTCTTCTACATCTTCGGTGGGTTCCTGGTGTACACGGCCTGGGGCCTGCTGCGACACAAGGAGAAGGACGACTCCGACGCCGCCGACAACCTGATGGTCCGCCTGGTTCGCCGCTTCATGCCGGTGACCGAGGAGTTCCACGGCGGCAAGTCGGTCGTCAAGATCGACGGCAAGACCTGGCTGACCCCGATGGCTGTCGTACTGGTGGCCATCGCCAGTGCGGACCTGCTGTTCGCGCTCGACTCGATCCCGGCGATCTTCGGGTTGACCCAGGAGCCGTATCTGGTCTTCACCGCGAACGCCTTCGCGTTGATGGGCCTGCGCCAGTTGTACTTCCTGGTGGGCGGCCTGCTCAACAAGCTGGTCTACCTGTCGATCGGTCTCTCGATCATCCTGGCGTTCATCGGTGTGAAGCTGGTGCTGCACGCGTTGCACGAGAACACGCTGGGCTTCATCAACGGCGGCCAGCCGGTGCCGGTGCCCGAGGTCTCGGTCGGTTTGTCCCTGGGCGTGATCATCACGGTCCTCACTGTGACCACCGTCGCGAGCCTCTGGAAGGTTCGCCGCGATCCCAGTGCGGTGAAGGAGATCGACTGATCCGTCGGATCCATCGCGTCGCGCCGGAGCCCAGCAGGACGGGTTCCGGCGCGTCGCCGTTTTCAGGACCGGATTCCGGACGCAGGCCGAGTGCCGACCTGCGCGGGCCGGACCACCCGGCGGTAAATAGTGTGGCTTGCTAACGATTTGGTCTGAACGGACAGCTCGACGGGTCGAATCCCTCGTAGTCCGTCGAGATGCCCGGTAGGTTTCCTCCGGTGCGTCCACAAGACCTACCGCTACTGCGGACACTCGGTGACCTCGCTTTTCACGGTGATCTGCTGCTGACGGGCATCAGTCGTCCCGATGTGGAGAAGAACGCCTATCTCAGCCGCATCGAGCGCGTCCCTCTCGACGGCGGCGAACCGGTCGCCTGGACCGGCGGGGAACGTGATATCGCGCCTCGGATCTCTCCGGACGGCCGGCTGGTGGCGTTCTCCCGCAGTTGTCCCGGCGAGCGGGCACAGCTCTTCGTGATGCCCGTCGACGGCGGGGAGGCACGCCAGATCACCTCCCTGGTCGGTGGCGCAGGCAACCCGGTGTGGAGCCCGGACTCCCGTCGTATCGCGTTCGTCGCGCGGGTCGCGGAGAAGGGCCGCTACGGCACCGAGGAGGGCATCGACGCCGCTGCGGAGGCCCCGCGTCACATCACCCGGCTGCAGTACCGGATCGATGGTCCCGGCTTCCTGACCGACCAGCCCAAGCGGCTCTTCGTGGTGGAGGCTCTCGAAGCAGGCGCCGAGCCCACCATGCTCACCGAGGGCGAGTTCGAGGTCGACTCACCCGCCTGGACACCCGACGGCACCGCTCTCGTCGTCGTCGCCGAGCGCGGTCTGGGCCGGGTCGACACCCAACATACCGACCTGTACCTCGTACCGGTTGCGGGTGGCGAACCCACCCCGGTCGTCCGGTCCACCGGCAGCGTGACCCACCCGACCGTCACCCCGGACGGCAAGCTGTTCTACCTCGGCACCGAGCACGGCGAGACCGACTCCGTGGCACGCAACGGCGGACTGTTCCTGGCATCGCTGCCCACCGACGGCAGCACCGTCGAAGGTCGCAGGCTCACCGATGTGGAGACGGTGCACCTCGACCATGGCTGTGCTCCGGCCCCGGTGCCGGGCGGTGCTCTGGTGGTGGTCAACGAACGCGGCTCTTCCCGGCTGCGGTTCGTGCCCGACGACGCGGTGCACGCCGAGCTCGCCTCGTTGACCGCGCTCACCCCGGAACGAGAGAACGTCCGCGCCTTCGCGGTGCACGGTGGGCGCGTCGCGGTACTGCGTGCGGCCGCCGATGGCCCCGGCGAGGTCGTGCTGCTGGACTGGGACGGAGCCGTCGCCGGTGAGCCGAGGACACTCACCGACTACAACCGGGCGATCCGCGACCTCGGGGTACGGCCTGCGCGGGAGCTCATCGGGACGGGCCCCGACGGCTATCCGCTGCACGGCTGGTTGGTCCTGCCGGAGGGCGAGGGGCCGCACCCGGTGTTGCTGCTCGTGCACGGCGGGCCCTTCGCGTCGTACGAGTGGAGCTTCTTCGACGAGGCCCAGGTCTACGCGGCGGCAGGCTACGCGGTGGTGATGTCGAATCCGCGGGGTTCCGCGGGCTACGGCCAGCGGCACGGTCGGGCGGTGGTGGAGGCGATGGGCACCGTCGACGTCTCCGACATCCTGGCGCTGCTGGACATCGGGTTGGCCGAACCGGAATGCGACGCGAGCCGGGTCGGCGTGATGGGCGGTTCCTACGGTGGCTTCATGACCAGCTGGCTGGCCGCCCACCACGGGGAGCGGTTCGTCGCCGCATGGAGCGAACGCGCGGTCAACGCCTGGGACTCCTTCCACGGCAGCTCCGACATCGGATGGTTCTTCACCGAGGCCTACCTCGGGCCGGACCCGGTCGTCTGGCGGGAGAAGAGTCCGCTCTATCACGCGCATCGGATCGAGATCCCGTTCGCCGTCGTGCACTCGGAGCAGGACTGGCGTTGCCCGCTGGAACAGGCGCAGCGCCAGTTCGTGGCCTTGAAGCGGTCCGGTGTCGACGTGGAGATGCTGATCTTCCCCGGCGAGGGACACGAACTCAGCCGGAGCGGCCAGCCGCGGCACCGCGTCCAGCGCTTCGAGGCCGCGTTGGACTTCTGGAATCGCCGACTGCCGGTCTGACCCGCTCCTGCCGGCCGGGGCAGGTCGGACGTTCGACCTGCCCCGTCGCCTGAGCGCCGTACCCCGTGGAAAACCCCTGGCCAGACAGGGGCGCGAGGACGCATGCTCTTCCCATGCGATGGACGGTGCGTCGAGCGGTACCCACGGATGCCTTCGGGGTGTCCCAGATCAACGTCCGTAGTTGGCAGCATGCCTATTCCGGGATCGTCCCGGCGGAGTTCCTCGCGGGACTACGCCCCGAGTCCCGCGAGCCGGGCTGGGAACGATGGTTGGATCAGCCCGACCCGCACGCGGTCTTCGTCGCCGTCGACGCCGAGGACCGAATCGGGGCGTACTGTGCCGTCGCCCAGGTCCGGACCTCCCGCGATCAGCTGCCGGGTGTCCGCGTCGGCGAGCTGGTCGCGCTCTACGGTGATCCCGATGTGCGAGGGACCGGTGCCGGACACCTCGCCTCCCAGGCCGGTGTCGACTTCCTAGCGGAGCAGGGTTTCGAGCACGCGGTGTTATGGGTGCTGCGGGACAACCTGTCCGGCAGGCGATTCTACGAACGCCATGGCTGGTCGGACGACGGCGTGCAGATCGAACTGGAGATCGGCGGCAGCCGGTTGATCGAGGTCCGGTATTCGCGTCCGTTGGAACGGGCATCATGGGACCAATGCGATGGAGATTACGGCGGGCCGGACTCGACGACGCGGCGGCGCTGGGGCGGGTGAACGTGCTGGCCTGGCAGCGCGTCTACCGAGGCTTGATGCCTGCCGCACTGCTCGACGGACTGTCCAGGGTGGACCAGACACCGAACTGGCGCGAGACCCTGGGCTGGCCGGAGCCGCACGCCGATTTCCTCGCCGTCCTACCCGGGGACGAGCCGGGTGCTGCGGGCGGACCGGGCGTGTCGGATCGGGCCGGTGCGATCACCGACTCGGACCCAGACGGATGGATCGGCGCCTACGCCACCGTCGGTCCCGTCCGGGAGGCCGATGACGCCCACCCGACGCGGCGAACCGGCGAGCTGATGTCGCTGTACGCCGCGCCTCGGTGGCTGCGTACCGGCGCGGGCCGACTGACCCACGACGCAGGCCTGACACATCTGACCGAGGCCGGTTTCGAGCACGTCGTGGTCTGGGTGATGGCGGACAACGCCGAGGGCCGGGCGTTCTACGAGGCGGTCGGATGGTCGTGCGACGAGGTCGTGCGCCCGCTGGAGCTGCCCGGATTCAGCCTTCCAGAGATCCGATACTCGCGACCGCTGCCGGTGGACCCCGAGACCGGTTCCACCCCCGCGACGACGGCCGCCGCGACCGTCGAGGCGGGCTGAGCGGCGCAGTCCCACTCGGGATCCGGGTCAGTCGAGCAGGGTGTAGCTCAACTGTTCGCAGACCCGGCCCAGCGGCAGGTCCAGCCCGGGATGGGCCAGCGGCAGCAGGACATCGGGCTCCTCGGGTAGCGCGCCGCCGCTGGGCGGATCCCACAGACACACCGCGGGGCTGCCCGAGTCCATCGACGAGCGGTACCAGAGGCCGTCGAGCTGTGGATAGGCCTCACGGATGGCCCGTGCCCATGCCTGGGTGCGGTCCTTGGGTCCACTGCTGATCGCCTGCGACGCACCCGCCCTGGTGGGCCACAGACCCGCGATGTCGAGCAGCCGCAGCGGGCGGACCGGACGCAGCACGACGAGCTGTGGCGCTCGGGTGCGTCGGTCGACGATGGAACCGGCCTGGAAGACCTCGGCGATGCTGGTGCGCACCGACAGACCGAAATACAGGACTCCGTCGTCGGCGGGTTCCGGTCTAGGCGGGTCCCCGACGGCGGGATGCGGATCGAATCTGGCATGTGCGAGCGGACCCACCCGTCGGAAGGTGTTCCAGTCCTGGCGGTGTCGGCCGCCGGTCGTGAAGACCCGGACCAACCTGGTCGCCTGATGAACCGCCACCACGTCCTCGGTCTCGCGCAGCATGGTGCGCAGGACGTCGGGAGCAGGCGGCTGGGGGAGCCGAGCCATCGTCGTTCGTTCGTCTTCCGTTTCGGGATGTCCGGGACGGGACTGATCAGGCGGGTTCGCCGAGCCGAGCCGCCAGTCGGGCGACCCTGGTCGGATCCCCGCCTGCGAGGAGCCAGTCCCGAGGAGCGGCATTGGCCGGTCCCGATTGAAGATCTTCCTGCACGGTCGACATGAACGCAGCGACGACGAGCGGCGGTTGGTCGGACGGAACGGCGGCGAGGACGGTGTCCAGGCCGGGGAGCACTCCGTGCGTGGTGAACTGCCATGCGGGCAGCCGCCAGCCTCGATGGTCCTTCCAACCTGCGAGTCGTCCTTCTGCGATGCGGTGTCGAACGCGGCTGGCGTCGATGCCCAGGGCCGCCGCGGCCTGGGGGACGGTCAGCGCCGTGTCGTGTAGAACCGCCTGCTGCGCGATGGCGCGCGCGCGGTGGTCGCTCTCGGTGTCGCCCCGACGACTCAGGTCGAGGCCGACCTCGGTCAGCGCCGTGCGCTCGTCCAGGCTGAGATAGGCGGCCGGATCCGGTCGCGGCGGAGCCAGCTTGCGCACGGCGTCCTCGACGAAGGCGAGGAACTCGCGGGGCGAGACCCCGAGACCCGCGTTCGCCAGCACTGTTTCCAATCCCGCACTCACCTCTACAGGATAGCCCAGATGTGCGTATGCGTGCGGGGCATGATTATTGCCGTTGCGCTCTGTAGTCAAGGGAGCGCTTTCCTGCCGCGCCAGGGGCCGGGAATCCCACTCGGGCGTGTGGTAGATGATAAGCGAATCCGAGTGCGCATCCGTGGTGATGCAGCAATTCAGTGCTTCACCGATTGGTACAGAGGAGGAGATCGGTGAACGTGATGCGGTGGCATGGCTCCACACGTGAGCGCCTCATCGAAGCCTTACCCGAGGGTGTGGTGATCCTGCCGGTCGGAGCCATCGAGCAGCACGGCCCCCACCTGCCGACCGGGACCGACACGCTGATCGTCCAGGCCGTGGTCGAGGCGGCGGTGGCACAGGCGGCCGATCACTCATCGCGACAGTTGATCATCACGCCGCCGGTGGCCTTCGGTTCCTCCGATCACCACCTGCCCTTCGGCGGCACCCTGTCGTTGACATTCGAGACCTTCACCCAGGTTCTGCTGGACATCGTGCGGTCCATTGCGATGGGCGGCGGCCGTCGGCTGGTCATCGTCAACGGCCACGGCGGAAACAAGGGGCCGTGTCACTCGGTGGCCGAGGCCGCCGCGATCCGTTTCGACCTCTCCGTCGGCTACGCCGACTACTGGGAGCTGTTCCCCGCGGAGGCGGGCGGCAACAGCCCGCTGGTGCCGGGACACGCCGGAGTGTTCGAGACGGCGATGCTGCTCGCCCTGCGGGAGGAGCTGGTCGCCGACCGTCCCGGGGCGCGAGCGGTCAGCGAACTACAGGCGATGGCGGGGATCACCCTGCACAGTCGCGACCGGTGGCGTCGGATCGACGGGTTCACCGACGAACCCGGCCGTGCCTCGGCGGAGAAGGGACGTCGTTGGCTGGATGCCTGTGCGGCGGCCCTGGCCGATCGCCTGCTGGCGCTGGCCAAAACGCTCTGACCGGTCCGCGTGGGCCCGCCACGCGGCCGCGACGCCAAACCGGGCGGGGTCGGGACGGCTCGGCCGGATAGCATCGGCCCAGAGCATCAGAGTCCGATGTTCCCCATGATCGTCAAGGAGTGACCGTGTCCCGACCGCAGTCCCCGCCGCCCGAATCCGCAGTGCCGCTCAGGGTGCACGCCGGGACGACGGTGGGTACCTCGGTTCGCGAGGCGGGCCTGTCCGTCAAGGGATCCGACGCCGTGCTGGTGGTCCGCGATGCCGCAGGCGTCCTGCGGGACCTGTCCTGGACCCCCGAGACCGACACCGACGTCACGCCGGTGGCCGCGAACACCCCGGACGGGCGCGCCGTGATCCGCCACTCGACGGCCCACGTGCTCGCGCAGGCGGTCCAGGATCTGTTCCCCGAGGCGAAGCTGGGCATCGGACCGCCCGTCACCGACGGCTTCTACTACGACTTCGACATGCCGAGGCCCTTCACCCCGGAGGATCTCAAGGCGCTCGAGAAGCGGATGAAGCAGATCGTCAAGGGCGCCCAGCGCTTCTCCCGCCGGGTCGTCGACTCGGTCGCCTCGGCGAAGGAGGAGCTGGCCTCGGAGCCGTACAAGCTCGAACTGGTCGACATCAAGGGCGAGACCGCCGACGTCACCGTCGACACCTCCGAGGTCATGGAGGTGGGCGGTGCGGAGCTGACGATCTACGACAACCTCGACCCGCGCACCGGGGACCGGATCTGGAGCGACCTCTGTCGGGGCCCGCACATCCCGACCACCAAGCACATCCCCGCTTTCAAGCTCACCAGGACGGCGGCGGCCTACTGGCGGGGGAACGACAAGAACCCACAGCTCCAGCGGGTCTACGGCACCGCATGGGAATCCACCGAGGCGCTGGACGAGTACCTGGAGCTGCAGGCCGAGGCAGAGCGCCGCGATCACCGCAGGCTCGGCGCCGAGCTGGATCTCTTCAGCTTCCCCGAGGAGATCGGCTCGGGTCTGCCGGTCTTCCACCCCAAGGGCGGCATCATCCGCCGCGAGTTGGAGAACTACTCGCGGCGCCGCCACGAGGAGGCGGGCTACGAGTTCGTCTACACCCCGCACATCACCAAGAGCGCGCTGTTCGAGACCTCCGGTCACCTCGACTGGTACGCCGACGGCATGTTCCCTCCCATGCAGCTGGACGCCGAGTTCAACGAGGACGGCACGGTTCGCAAGCCGGGGCAGGACTACTACCTCAAGCCGATGAACTGCCCGTTCCACAATCTGATCTTCAAGGCCAGGGGGCGTTCCTACCGGGAGTTGCCGCTGCGGACCTTCGAGTTCGGCTCGGTGTACCGCTACGAGAAGTCCGGTGTGGTGCACGGCCTGACCCGGGTGCGCGGCCTGACGATGGACGACGCGCACATCTACTGCGCGCCGGAGCAGGTCCGCGATGAGATCCGCTCGTTGCTGACCTTCGTGCTGGATCTACTCGGCGACTACGGGCTGTCCGACTTCTATCTGGAGCTCTCGACCCGGGACCCGGAGAAGTCGGTCGGATCCGACGAGATCTGGGAGACCGCCACCGAGACGCTGCGCGAGGTCGCCGAGGCCAGCGGGCTCGAACTGGTCCCCGACCCGGGAGGCGCCGCCTTCTACGGACCGAAGATCTCCGTGCAGGCCCGGGACGCACTCGGTCGAACCTGGCAGATGTCGACGATCCAGCTCGACTTCAACCTGCCGGAGCGATTCGGACTCGAGTACACCTCGGCGTCGGGCCGCGAGCGGCCGGTCATGATCCATCGCGCGCTCTTCGGCTCGATCGAGCGATTCTTCGGCATCCTCACCGAGCACTACGCGGGCGCGTTCCCGGCGTGGCTGGCCCCCGTGCAGGTGGTCGGCATCCCCATCGCCGACGACCACGTCGAGCACCTGCGCGGTGTCCAGAAGGCGCTCAAGGCCAAGGGCCTGCGGATGGACGTCGACGATTCCGACGACCGGATGCAGCGCAAGATCCGCAACCACACGACGCAGAAGGTGCCGTTCCTCCTGCTCGCCGGGGACAAGGACGTCGAGGCCGGTGCGGTGTCGTTCCGCTTCCGCGACGGCGGTCAGATCAACAACGTTCCGGTCGACCAGGCGATCGCCGCGCTGACCGACTGGGTGGGCCGTCGGGAGAACGCCTCGCCGAACGCCGAGATCTTCGACCCCGCGAAGCTGGGATGACCGAGTTCGCCGAGCAGCAGGGCGTCGGTGTGCCCGACGCTCTGCAACGACTCTGGACACCGCACCGGATGAACTACATCCGGGGTGCGAACAAGCCCGTCGGTTCGGACGAGGCGGGCTGTCCGTTCTGCACGCTGGTGTCGTTGGACGACGAGGACGCGCTGATCGTCGCCAGGGGGGAGCGGGTCTTCGCGCTGCTGAACCTGTACCCGTACAACCCGGGTCACCTGATGGTGCTGCCCTACCGACACGTCCCGGACTACACCGATCTCGATCTGGCCGAGACCACGGAACTGGCGGCGTTCACCCAACGCGCCATGCGGGCGGTCCGCACCGCCTCGGCGCCGCACGGTTTCAATATCGGGATGAACCAGGGACCCGTCGCGGGCGCGGGTATCGCGGCCCACCTGCACCAGCACGTGGTGCCGAGGTGGGGTGGCGATGCGAACTTCATGCCGGTGATCGCGCACACGAAGGTGTTGCCGCAACTACTCGGCGAGACCAGATCGATGCTGGCCGATGCCTGGCCTGCGGAATGACGAGGTGGACCGGCACGGGTTTCCGGGCCTGTCGATGCGCCGCCGTGGGCGGCGGATTCGCGCCTCGTTAGTCTGATTTCCGAAATCGACGTTCCGCCGGGGCCCGGCACGGCCAGCAGGCGATCGTCGATCCGTGCCGTCGACGAGAAGGTCTGAGTCCACCAGCCCCATGCTCAACATCTTCGCGCGTGACTCCGTCTCCCGCGTCACCGATCCGGTGGGCGGGTGGCTGGTACGTCGTGGGCTCTCGCCCAACGTCATGACCGTGGTGGGGACCGTGGGGACGATCGTCGCCGCGCTGTGGTTCCTGCCCAGAGGTCAGCTCTTCGTCGGCGCGGCCGTGGTGACGGTGTTCGTGCTGTTCGATCTGCTCGACGGAGCGATGGCGCGGGTCAGCGGCGGCAGCACCGTCTTCGGCGCCGTCCTGGACTCCTGTTGCGACCGGCTCGCCGATGCGGCGTTGTTCGCCGCCATCGCCTACTGGTGCTTCGTCGGCGGCGACGATCGCGCGGCTGGGATCGCCGCCCTGATCTGTCTGAGCTGTGGCCAGGTCATCTCCTACATCAAGGCCCGTGCGGAGGCATCTGGGCTGTCGGCCGACGGAGGTCTGGTCGAGCGGGCCGAGCGATTGATCATCGGCCTGGTCGGAGTCGGAATCCATGGTCTCGGTGTGCCCTACGCACTGCCCGTGAGCCTGTGGCTGTTGGCGGTGCTCTCGGTGATCACCGTGGGGCAACGGCTGTGGTCGGTGTATCGATCCTCGGTGGAGCAGGCGGCATGAGCGGACAGAAGTCGAGACGCACCCTTCGTGAGCGCGGCGCGGAACTCGCCTATACGGCGGGATGGCGGTTGGTGCGGCTGCTGCCGGAGAGGGCGGCGGTCGCGCTGTTCCAGGCGGGCGCCGATCTCGTGGTTCGGCGGGGCGGGCGAGGGATCGACCAGCTTCGCCGGAACCTGCGTCGGGTGGCGCCGGAGTCGACCGAGGCTCAGTTGGACGAGTTGGTGCGGCAGTCGATGCGTTCCTACCTGCGCTACTGGCGGGAGGCGTTCCGACTGCCCACGATGGACCTGGCGGCGGTGATCGCCAAGGTCAACACGACCTTGGTCGGCCGCGAGAACCTCGATGCGGCGCTTGCGGGCAAGGGGGCGATCGCGGTCCTGCCGCACAGCGGCAACTGGGACATCGCGGGCGTGTGGGCGGTCGGGACCTACGGCTCGATGACCTCGGTCGTCGAGAGACTGCGCCCGGAGCCGCTGTACCGACGCTTCGTCGCCTATCGCGAGGCGCTGGGTTTCGAGATCATGCCGCACGACGGCGGCAAGCGGATGATGGAGACCCTGCTGACCCGAATCCGGGAAGGCAGACTGGTCTGCCTCATCGCCGATCGGGACCTGAGCCGACGTGGTGTCGAGGTGGAGTTCTTCGGCGAGACCACCCGCATGGCCAGCGGACCGGCGCGACTCGCTGCCCAGACCGGCGCCCTGCTGGTACCCGCCGCCTGCGAGTTCACCGACGACGGTTGGGCGATCCGGTTGCATGAACCGATCTCCGTCGCCAGTTCGAGTCATGCGGACGTCCAGGCGGCGACCCAGCGGGTCGCGGACCGGTTCGCGGCGGATATCGCGAGCCGTCCGCAGGATTGGCACATGATGCAACCGCTCTGGCTGAGCGATCTCTCGGAGCGACGGCGGGCGCGGCTGAGCCGGGACACGCCCGATCCGACGGCCGTCGTGGAATCGCCGATGGTGGCACCGGATACCTCGAGATCGACGGGCCACGGCCGGACGGAGCCGCCGTCGTGAGGGTCGGCCTGGTCTGCCCGTACTCCCTGGAGGTGCCGGGTGGAGTTCAGGCGCACGTCATGGACCTGGCCCACACGCTCATCGGACTCGGCCACCGGGTGAACGTACTGGCGGCGGCGGACGAGGACACCGACCTGCCGAGTTTCGTGACGCCCGCAGGCCGGGCGATGGGCATCCCGTACAACGGGTCCGTCGCGCGGCTGTCCTTCGGACCGGTGTCCTTCGCCAGGGCCAGACGGTGGGTGCGCGACCACCGATTCGACGTGTTGCACCTGCATGAGCCGGTGGCGCCGAGCCTGTCGCTGTTGACCCTGATGGTCGCCGACGGACCGATCGTCGCGACCTTCCACACCTCGACCCAGCGCTCCCGCACCCTCGCCGCGTTCCACTCCGTCCTACAGCCGTTCATGGAGAAGATCACCGCGCGGATCGCGGTGTCCGCGTTGGCCAGGCGTGTCCAGGTCGAGCATCTGGGCGGCGACGCCGTACTGATTCCCAACGGGGTCGACGTCGACTTCTTCGCCTCGGCGGATCCGCTGGTGGGCTATCCGCGCCGAGGTGGCACCGTCGGATTCGTCGGCCGCTACGGCGAATCCCGCAAGGGCATGTCGGTGCTGCTCGGGGCGATGCGACTGCTGATCTCACGGCGGCCCGACCTTCGTCTGGTGGTGGTCGGCCGTGGCGACGCCGAGGCGTTGCGGACCGAGGCGGGGCCGGAATTGGCCGACCGGCTGGATCTGTTGGGCCAGGTCAGCGATATCGACAAGGCTCGCGCCCTGCGCAGCGTCGATGTCTACTGTGCGCCGAACACCGGCGGGGAGAGCTTCGGGATCATCCTCGCCGAGGCGATGGCCGCGGGCACCGCCGTGGTCGCCAGCGACCTGGACGCCTTCCGCCGGGTGCTCGACGACGGCCGAGCGGGAGTGCTCAGTCCGGTCGGGGACCCCGCCGCCCTCGCCCAGCGTCTCGCGGATCTGCTGGACGATCCCGCTCGACGCGATGATTACGCCGAGTCCGGCCGTCGGTTCGTGGAGAACTTCGACTGGCCGGTGGTAGCTCGGCAGGTGCTGCGGGTCTATGAGACCGCCATGGCCGCCGACCCGCGTCGGGTCGGCGAGGCCGACGATGCCCCGGATGACGAGGAGCCCGTCGACGGGCGGAGCTGGGGAGATCCCGAGTGACCCTGACCACCTTCTTGGCCGTGGTGCTGGCCGTTCTGGTCGTCCTGCTGTTGGTCGGGGGGTGGTCGCTGCTCATCGCCAATCGACTCAACCGCCTGCACATCCGCACGGACGCGGGGTGGGCCGCCCTGGAGGCCTCGCTGGGCAGACGGGCCGTGGTGGCGCGCGCCGTGGCGGCGGTGGCGCCGCTGGGCGCAGGCACGGGTGAGGATCGCAGCCCGGCGCCCGTGACGGCGGCGGAACCCGGGACGAACCCGCTCGGGGTGGACCCGGATCGCCTGCGGGATGCCGCCTGGGAGGCCGAGCGCACCTCGCGATCGGGCCGGGAGCACAGCGAGAACCTCCTCGGCAGATTGCTCGGCGAACTGGATCGCACGAGGTTGTCCTCGCCCTTGGCCGCCGAACTCGTGGAGGCCGAGGAACGGGTGATGCTGGCCAGGCGGGTCTACAACGACGCCGTGCGCGACACACTGGCCCTCCGGGCCCGTCGTCCGGTGCGTTGGCTGCGGCTGGCAGGCGGCGCCCCGCCCCCGGAGTACTTCGAGATCATCGAGCGGGCCGGCGAGTCGGAGCCGGTCGCTGCGGCGACCTACCGGCCGTCGGCGCGGGTCCTGTTGTTGGACGACCGAGATCGTCTGCTGCTCTTCGAATCGAGTGATCCGGACCGGCCGCAGGAGACCTTCTGGTGCACTGCGGGCGGTGGCGTCGAGGCCGACGAGGAGTTGCGGGCGGCGGCGATTCGGGAGGTCCGGGAGGAGACCGGGCTGCTACTGACGGAATCCGAGCTGATCGGACCGGTGTGGCGACGGCGGGCCGTGTTCGGCTTCGAGGGTGATGTCTTCGACAGCGAGGAGTGGTTCTTCCTGGTCCGGGCAGCCGGATCGAGCGCACCGGTCGTGGACGTCTCCGGTTTCACCGAGCTGGAACGGCGCACGGTGCGTGGCCACCGTTGGTGGACGGCGGCCGAGTTGGCCGCCAGCGAGGACACCGTCTATCCGGTGCAGCTGGCCGAGTTCCTGCCGCAGTTGCTGGCGGCCGAATGGGACGGCCAGGTGCGCACCATCCGCTGAGCAGGCGCCCGCGTCCTCGTGGGACGAGACCCGACGTCCTGATTCGCCGGCCGGCCCGTAGCCAGGGGCGGATCGTCTGGTGCGTCCCGCCGGATCACGCCGGCCGACGTGCCGCCGGAGCAGAGTCGTGGTGCGGGCTCGGCTGTGAGCGTGACCACCGGCCGGACGTCGGTCGGGCCCAGGTCCACGACGGGCGAGGACCTGGGCCCACTCGAGCACTTGCAGCGCGAGGGCGATCGCGGCCGCCTGCCGCCCGGGGCCGCCGAAAGTCAGTTGAAGACGACGTCCGAGCAGTTGTAGAACGCCTCGGGGCTGTCGGAACGCTGCCAGATCGAGTAGATGATGTGCTGGCCGGTCTTGCCCGAGGGCAGTTCGGCGGTCCACTGGTACGAGCCGTCCACGATCGGCGGATCGGTGACGGTGGAGAACGGCTCGGGTTCGAGGTCGTCCCAGGTCAACGGCTGATCGGGGTCGAAACCGTCCTTGGTGACATACAGGTCGAAGTCGCCGGGGTGCGGAGCCCAGGCCACGTACTCGAAGGTCCACTCGCTACCCGAGGGAACGGTGGTGGTCTGCCAGTCCCGAGGCACGTCGTAGGCAGCGTACTTGTCGGTACCCGCCCCACACAGTCGACCGTCGGGGATCAGTTCCTGATGCCTGCCCGCGGCATCGCTGATGAGAATGGCGAACCAGTCGTACAGCGGCTGGGTGCCCCCTTCGGCGATCGCATCGGTGCACGCCTGCGACTGCGGGTTCTCCGGTCCCTCCTCGAAACAGAAGTAGGTCCGGGTTCCGGGTGAGGACATCCCGCCATGGGCGAGGGCGCTACTGCCGGGCATCAGGACCGCGAGCAGCCCCGCGATCCCCGCCAGCGCACCGATCAACGCGCCTTTGCGCCGTCTCGTCACGGTTATCTCCTTACGTGATGCTCCCAACTGTCGACGGTAATTAACGGTCGGGTGGGTGCACATCCGCCCGCTGGCGCCTTCTGGGCTCGGCGTCCGGACCAGCGAACTGGGCGAGACAGCTCAGCCAGGTGAACCGGAGGCCGTTACTCCGGTGCTGTTGCAGGCGGCTCGGTGGCCACCGGCGGCGGCGCGATTCGATCGGCTGCCGTTCGTCTGCCGGTCGCCAGGTGTGCACCGGACGTCCGTCGAGCACCGTCGCCGATGATCGATCGCCGTCTGTCGCGGGCGCGCCTGGGATCGGACAGCAGGGTGTCGACGATGATCCGCGCCGTCTCCTCCACGCTGTGCGTCGTGGTGTCGAACACCAGCAGCCGATCGTGTCGGGGACCCATGCCGTCGATCAGGACCTGGGTGAACTCGGCCGCGAAGGCGGGATCGGCGACCGAGTGTCGATCGTTGGTATCGGCATCCGCGCGTTCCGCCAGCCGGGCGGCCCGCTCATCCGGGGGAGCGTGCAGGTACACGGCCAGGTCGAAGGGAACGAACCAATCTGCGAGGCGCAGTGCCCACCGGGCGGGCGCGTAGGGGCCAGCCGCGATCCCCGAGGCGACACAGCGGTCCACATAGCCGTCCTGGACCAGTACCAGCCGGGGGTGGCGGTAGGGCAGCACCCTGGTGAGTAACGCGTCCAACGCGTATCCGGCGAGCAGGAAGGTCGTGCTGGCCAGGGTGCGTCTGGGCAGCCGGAACGGCCGGAGGGGGCTGCGCAGCGGCTCCAGCAGGGCGCCGATGCTGATCAGTCCGCGGTGTCGTCTCGCGGGGACGCCTCGGGCCTCGAGCGTTCTCACCACGAGTTCGGTGAGGGTGGACTTGCCGGTCATGTCGAGCCCGTCGACCAGGATGCGCATCGGACCTCCGTTGTCGTGAACGCACGATATGCGACTTATGAGCGGTCGTGATCACGCACGGGTGGCCACGTAGTGGACTGGTCAGATAGAGGTCGATTGGCCTGGGAGACCGGTCCACCAGGGTCGTAGACTGGGAGACCGCACTCGTACGAACGGGTGAACCCCTACTCGAGTTCCGCGAAAGGTTCATGCTGTGACCTCGTCCGACATCACCAGCCCCGATTCCGACCAGGCCGCCGTGACTCCGGTCACCGGAACCGCGCGAGTGAAGCGCGGAATGGCGGAGATGCTCAAGGGCGGCGTCATCATGGACGTCGTCACACCGGAGCAGGCCAAGATCGCCGAGGACGCCGGTGCCGTCGCGGTGATGGCACTGGAGCGGGTGCCCGCCGACATTCGCGTGCAGGGCGGCGTCGCCAGGATGTCCGACCCGGACATGATCGACGGCATCATCGAGGCCGTGTCCATCCCGGTCATGGCCAAGGCCCGGATCGGTCACTTCGCGGAGGCGCAGGTCCTGCAGGCCATCGGCGTGGACTACGTCGACGAGTCCGAGGTCCTGACCCCGGCGGACGAGGCGCACCACATCGACAAGTGGAACTTCACCGTGCCGTTCGTGTGCGGTGCCACGAACCTGGGCGAGGCGCTGCGCCGGATCTCCGAGGGCGCGGCCATGATCCGCTCCAAGGGCGAGGCGGGCACCGGCAACGTGGTCGAGGCCACCCGGCACATGCGGCAGATCCGTGCGGACCTGCGCAGGCTGGCCGTGCTGGACGACGAGGAGCTCTTCGTCGCCGCGAAGGAGCTGCGTGCCCCGTACGAGCTGGTTCGGGAGATCGCCGAGGCGGGCAAGCTTCCCGTCGTGCTGTTCACCGCAGGCGGCATCGCGACGCCCGCCGACGCGGCGATGATGATGCAGCTCGGCGCCGAGGGCGTGTTCGTGGGATCGGGCATCTTCAAGTCGGGCGACCCGTCCAAGCGGGCCGAGGCGATCGTCAAGGCGACCACCTTCTACGACGACCCGGACGTGATCGTCAAGGTCTCCCGGGGCCTGGGCGAGGCGATGGTGGGCCTCAACGTCACGGACCTGCCCGAGAGCCAGCGGTACGCCGACCGCGGTTGGTGATGCACCGCAGCCCATCGAGTCATGGGCAGGCCCGCTGCCTCGGAGATCGGGGCAGCGGGCCTCTGCCGCGGTGATCCGGGCGGTGTCAGACGTGTTCCATCACCAGCACGATGCTGGTGTCGATGGCGGTGGCCTCGTACAGGTGGGGGACATCGCCGGGAAAACTCAGATAGTCGCCCCGGCCGAGCTCGACGACCTGATCGACGGGGCCGGCCCGGAGCGCCCCCGCTGCGACGACGAGGTGCTCGACGGTGCCGGGCAGGTGTCCCTCGGCCATCCGGACCCCGTCGGGTTGCAGTGTGACGGTGTAGACATCCCGTCGAGCGCCCGGCGGGCAGGACGAGAGCAGGCGGGCATCGAAGTCGGCCTGCTCGGAGCGAACGCGTAGCCCTTCATCGGCCCGGATCACCTGGATCGGCCGATTCGGCGGGTCGACCAGCCTGCTGAAGGGCACGTCGAGCGCGACCCCCAATGCCCACAGCGTCTCCACACTCGGGTTTCCATTGCCCGCCTCGAGCTGCGACAGGGTTGATTTCGCGACGCCCGCGCGTCGGGCGACCTCGCTCAGCGTCAGTCCCGCCCGCCCCCGTTCGCGCCGCAATGCTGCGGCGATGATGTCCAACGGGGCTCCGGGCTGCTCGTTCTCAGTCAATGTTTCCTCCGGTGAACAGTCGTTCTCCTTGACGAACGCGGCCGTGGTGTTCAGGATGTGAGTCGATGGGTTCGATATGGCGAACGATAGACAGGGCGCTGCTCCGCGACGTCGGCGCGTTGGCCTCAGCCGTCGGCGTGGTCGGTGCGTCCTTCGGCGCCGTGGCGGTGGCCGCGGGCCTCTCGACCTGGGACGCCCTGTTCATGTCGCTGATCGTCTTCGCGGGCGGTTCCCAGTTCATGGTCGTCGGAGTGCTCGCGGCGGGTGGCGGCGCGGTGGCGGCCGTGGCCGCGGGACTGCTGCTCAACCTGCGACATCTGCCCTTCGGACTCGCCCTCGGCGACACCATCGGGCGAGGCCTGCTCGCCAAGCTGGTGGGCAGCCACATCCTGATCGACGAGTCGGTCGCGTTCGCGATGTCCCAACGCGACCCGGCGCGGGCGAGGGCGGCCTTCTGGCTGTCCGGCATCGCCGCCTTCCTGGCCTGGAATCCGGCGGTCGTGCTGGGCGCGATGGCGGGCGAGGCGCTCGGCGACACCAGCGCCTACGGCGTCGATGCCGCCTTCCCCGCCGCATTGGTCGCACTGGTGCTGCCCGCGCTGCGATCCGAGGCCCGAACCCGTCGTTCGGCGATCGTCGGCGCACTCATCGCGGTCGTCGCGACACCCGTGCTGCCCGCCGGGATGCCGGTGCTGCTGGCGCTGATCGGCATCGTGTTCGCGCTGCCGCTGCCTGCCTGGGCGACCAGGCGAGGGCGCCCGACCCCGCCCGCCGATCCGACCGACGAGCCCGACACCGCGGCGACCATGTCCGATCCGATCGCAACGGCGAGCATGTCCGCGATCGAGGCCGAGCCCGTGCAGCAGGCCGAGCCCGACACCGCGAGCGAGAGCCGACCCGAGGGGAGGCAGACGCCATGTCGATGACGACGGTGCTCGTGCTGGCCGCGGGCACCTATCTGCTGCGCGTCGCAGGCCCGCTGCTGCGCGGGCGGGTCGAGGTGTCGGACGAGGCGAAACGACTGCTGGCCACCGCCGCCACCACGTTGTTGGCCGCATTGCTGCTGACCTCGGCGTTGACCGAGGCGGGCGGCTTCGCCGGTTGGGCGCGGCCGGCCGGGGTCGCCGTCGGTGCGGTCCTGGCCTGGCGTCGGGTCCCCTTCGTCCTGGTCGTGCTCGCCGCCGCCGCCACCGCCGCGCTGTTACGACTGATCGGCGTGCCCTGAGCCTGGTCGAGCACAGGGCGGGTTCACCGGCGACATCGGCCGCGCCGCGCCCTGACTAGGCTGGTCGGCGCAGCGCAACCCGCGCAGACCCCACAGCGCAGATCAGCGCAACGTGATCTCACCGCATCCAGGAGGCAGTTTCGTGTCCGCCGCGCCCGTCATCGGTGTGCTCGCCCTGCAGGGCGACGTTCGTGAACATCTGGTCGCCCTCGCCGAGCTCGACGTGCTGGCCCGGCCCGTTCGCCGGGCGTCGGAGCTGGCCGAGGTCGATGGGTTGGTGCTCCCCGGCGGGGAGTCGACCACGATGAGCAGGCTGTTGACCGTGTTCGACCTCTTCGAGCCGCTGCGTGAGCGGATCGCCGACGGACTTCCGGTGTTGGGCTCCTGCGCAGGCATGATCCTGCTCGCCCGCGAGGTGCTCGACGGCCGGGAGGACCAGCGCTCGCTCGACGCGCTCGACATCGTGGTGCGACGCAATGCCTTCGGCAGGCAGGTCGACTCCTTCGAGGCGACGCTCGATGTCGCGGGTCTGTCCGACGGTCCGATGCGGGCGGTCTTCATTCGGGCGCCCTGGGTCGAATCGGTCGGTGCGGACGTCGAGGTGTTGGCAACCGTGCCCGAGGTGCCCGAGGCCGGATCCGCCGCCGGTAGGATCGTCGCGGTTCGGCAGGGTGCAGTGATCGCGACCGCATTCCATCCCGAGCTGGTGGAAGGCGATCGGCGGGTGCACGAGGAGTTCGTCCGCGTCGTGCGCGAGCGATGAACCGGGCTGCTGGATTCGCTGTGGTGTCGGTGTCGTGTGCGGTCGGCGACCGCCCGCCCGGCGGGGCGAAATGACGAGGACCTCGACGATGGAGGAGACATGAGCGGCCATTCCAAGTGGGCCACGACCAAGCACAAGAAGGCCGTCGTCGATGCCAAGCGGGGCAAACTCTTCGCCAAGCTGATCAAGAACATCGAGGTCGCGGCGCGTACCGGTGGTGGTGACCCGGACGGCAACCCGACCCTGTACGACGCGATGCAGAAGGCCAGGAAGAACTCGGTCCCGCTCGACAACATCGAGCGTGCGCGCAAGCGCGGCGGTGGCGAGGAGGCGGGCGGCGCCGACTGGCAGACGATCATGTACGAGGGCTACGGGCCCAACGGCGTCGCGGTCCTCGTGGAGTGCCTGACCGACAACCGCAACCGGGCCGCCTCCGAGGTCCGCACGGCGATGACCCGCAACGGCGGCTCGATGGCCGACCCGGGCTCGGTCGCCTACCTCTTCTCCCGCAAGGGTGTCGTGGTGCTGCCGAAGAACGGACTCGGCGAGGACGACGTGCTGGGTGCCGTGCTGGAGTCCGGTGCCGAGGAGGTCAACGACCTCGGGGAGAACTTCGAGATCGTCTCCGAGGCGGCCGACCTGGTGGGCGTGCGCAACGCACTGCGCGAGGCGAAGATCGAGTACGACTCGGCCGAGGCCGACTTCGTTCCGTCGGGAACCGTGGAGTTGGACGTGGACACCGCGCGCAAGGTGTTCAAGTTGATCGATGCTCTGGAAGACTGCGACGACGTGCAGAACGTCTTCTCCAACATCGATGTGTCCGACGAGGTCATGCAGGCCGTCGAGGCCTGATCGCTCGGTCGGCGACCCGGATAGGAGGAACCGTCCGAATGCTTCCCGGAGACGCCGAGGCCCGTCGAAGACTGCTCGCCGATGCGGAGGAGCACGGCGCCGCCGTCGTGCATATCGCGGGTGATCGCACCGGGCCGCCGTTCGCCTTCTCCGTCGGGTTGTGGCGACGGTGTGGCAGTCCGGAGGTCGTGGCCGTGGGGATGCCGCCGAAGGTGGCGCACACCGTGCTCAACGAGTACATCCGGCGGACCGTCGCGGGCGAGGCCTTCGTGATCGGCCGGGAGTACGACGATTTCCTCCAGGACTGCCCGGTCACCTTCGAACGGGTGGACAAGGGCTACTACGCCGAGTACCTCGGGCATGCACTGCTGCTGTACCGCAAGGCCGAGTTCCCGGCGGTGCAGCTCATCGGGTCCACTCCGCAGGGGGCCTGGCCGTGGTCTCCGGATGCCCCGGAGGGTTTGGTCCGCTGGCAGCGGATTCTCACCGACACCGGCCGTCCGGTGAGCTGGGTTCCGGGCCGAACCGGGCCGTGACACGGGAGCGGCGGGCCCACCGACCACGGTCGGGCCCGCCGGGAACTCCCGTCGGCGGCGCGATGAATTAAGCCCAACGTGTATTGGGTTTCTGCCTTCTTCGTTTTCGAATCTCACCCAGCGCGTTGTTGGTGACTCTTCCGGGTATTAGCCCTACATTTTCCGGGTAATGGGGCGGCGTTGGCGGGAGAGTAGTCTGGTCGTCTTCGAATGCGGATCGAGGAAAGCCGATCGGCTCGGGTCGGCTTCGCCCGCCAGCGTGCGAATCCCGGAGGCAGAATGGCTGTTCGGTTCAACGTGCTGGGTCCGATGGAGGTCGTCGTCGGTGATCGCGATCTGACTCCGACCGCCCCGAAAATCCGACAGGTTCTCGCATTATTGATCTCGCGACACAATACGCTGGTGCACACAAGCGAGATCGTGGATGAATTATGGGGAGAGCGACCGCCCGCGAGCGCTTTGGTCACGTTGCAGACCTACATATACAAACTGCGGAAACTACTCTTCGCGCTGTTGCCCATCGAGGAACGAGTCTCGTTGCGGACGCGGTACTCCGGCTACCTGATCATCACTCCCGCCGAGAACATAGACCAATACCGATTCGAGGAACTCGCCCGGCAGGGGCGGGCCGAGCTGGAGTCCGGTTCCGTGCGGTCCGCGGCCGAACGACTTCGGTCCGCCCTGTCCCTCTGGCGGGGCCCCGGACTCGGAGGCATCGAGGTCGGCAGCCTACTGACCGGGTACCTCACCCGGCTGGAGGAGAGCAGGCTTCGCGTCCTGCAGAACCGCATCGAGGCGGACCTCTCGTTGGGCAGGCACCGTGAACTGATCAGCGAGCTGAAGGAGCTGACCGTCGCCCGCTCACTCGACGAGGGCTTCCACGGCCAGCTCATGAGCGCGTTGAACCTCGCAGGCCGCCGCAGCGAGGCGTTGGACGTCTATCGACGGTTTCGGCGGAACCTGATCGACCAGCTCGGACTCGAACCCTCCGCCGAACTCCAGAACCGGCACAACGCGCTGCTCAGCGGCGAGGTGACAACCACCGAGGGCGCCGAGAGCCCCACGATCGGCAGCATCGGGCCGTCGGGTCCCGGCGGCGTTGCCTGCGTCGGTCTCGAACAGCCGCCCGCCCAGCTCCCGCATGACATCGCGGACTTCGTCGGCCGAGCCGGCCTGCTGAACGACGCGGCCGACTGGTTGACCCCCGGCGCGGCCGCCGGAGCCGGTCTTCGGGTGCTGGCACTCAGCGGGATGCCCGGTGTCGGCAAGACCTCGCTGGCGGTGCGGGTGGGACATCGGCTGCGGGGCTGTTTCGATGGGGGCCAGCTGTTCTGCGACCTCGGGGGCTCCGCCACACCACGATCGCCGGTCGAGGTGCTCCGGGACTTCCTACGTGCGGCCGGTTTCACGCCGCAGCAGCTCACCGGTGGACTGGTCGAATTGTCGACGCTGTTTCGCACCTGGAGTGCGGGACGTCGCCTGCTGGTGGTGCTCGACGACGTCGCGAGCGTCGAGCAGGTCCGACCACTGCTCCCCGCAGGCGAACGGTGCGGTGTGCTGGTCACCGCGCGAGCCGGGGTGCACGGCCTGCCCGGCGCTCGGGTCCATGCCCTGGAATCGCTCACCAGCGCCGAGAGCCTGGCGTTGCTGGGCCTGATGATCGGGGCCGATCGCGTCGACTCGGAACGTGAACAGGCCGCTCGGATCGCAG
Source organism: Actinoalloteichus hymeniacidonis (assembly GCF_014203365.1). Taxonomy (NCBI): domain Bacteria; kingdom Bacillati; phylum Actinomycetota; class Actinomycetes; order Pseudonocardiales; family Pseudonocardiaceae; genus Actinoalloteichus; species Actinoalloteichus hymeniacidonis. The sequence goes on along the minus strand of NZ_JACHIS010000001.1, from coordinate 4,084,213 downwards.
AGCTGTGCGGCCACCTCCCGCTGGCGGTGCGGTGTGTCGGTGCACGCCTGAGCGCGGCGGCGGGCTGGCCGATCTCGCGGATGGCCGGTCACCTGGAGAGCAGTGGGCGCCCACTGGATCTGCTGCGTTTCGACGGCCTGGACGTACGACGAAGTCTCGCCACCGGGATTCGCGGCCTCACCAGCGTCGCGTGGTGGGTGTTGCGTGAGCTGACCACACTGCCCGCCTCCTTCACCGTGGCCGACGCCGCGCAGCGGATCGACGCCGACCCGACCAAGGTCGAGGCGATGCTCGTTCAACTGGTCGGACGCGGCCTGCTGCGCATCGTCGCGCGGGCCCCGACCGAGGAGCTCCGCTTCGGCTTCCACCCACTGGCGCGGTGGTTCGCCCGGGAACAGCGGGAATCGACGGGTCTGGATGGCGAGGCGACGCAGCTCGCAGGCTGTCTCGGCGGGTGGAGCCCCGACAATGCGGCGCCCTGTCCGCGACAACGAGGACAGGACGCCGCAAGCCGGGCACACCACGGACCGACTGCTGCCGCGCTCAGCGCGGACTCGGTGTCCGTTGGGTCGGTGTCGCGCTGACCGAGGGAAGGAAGATCTCGTCGTGGTCGGGCACTACCTCCAACAGGCCCGCGGCGGCCCGCAGATGACTCGGGAATCGATAACGGAAGCCCCCGGGTTCCTCGGCGGCGGGCTCGGCATCGCACAGCCGGAACTCGACGAGTTCCTCGAGCAGGGACTCGGCGGAGAACTCGGTGCAGCGCAGAACGGCTGCGGCTGCCTGGAGTGAGACCGGCTGCTCATGCAGGATCGAGACCAGACGGAACGCCGTCCGGACCGCAGGCGAGGCCAGTCGATAGGTCTGCTCGATGCTCGCGGAGAGATCCAACGCCTTGACCGCCAGCTCCGGGCCGCGCCGTTGTTCCCGACGGACCCAGTCGACCAACCGCGCGATCGACCAGTGCGGCCGCAATCGCAACCTGCCGGCGGCGGCATGCAGCGCAAGCGGCATACCACCGCACAGGTCCGCCAGCGCGTGCACGGCGTCGACCTCGCCGTTGACGCGATGTGCGCCCAAGGTGGCCCCGAGCAACGCGAGCGAGTCGCCGATGTTCAACGGCGTCATCTCGACCGTCGTGGTGATCGTCGGATCCGAGAGACGTCTTCGGCTGGCCACGAGCACGGCGCATCCGCTGCCGGTCGGCTTGAGCCGTAGGACCTGCTCGGTGCTGACCACATCGTCGAGTACCACCAGCACGCGCCGCCCGTCCGTTCGGCCCCGGAACATCTGACAGCGTTCGTCCAACGACCTCGGCAGCGCCGCAGGAGCGACACCGAGCGCGCGCAGGAAGTGACCGAGCACCTCGTTGAGATCCACCGGTTCACCGTGCGCGTCGAGCAGCTGGGCGTAGAGCTGCCCGTCCGGATAGTCACCGCGAATGCGGTGCGCGGTGTGAATGCAGAAGGCCGACTTCCCGGTGCCGGGCGACCCGACACCGACGACGACGGGAGGGGCCTTGCGATCCGGCTTCGTCAACGCCTGCAGTGCCGTGGTCAGCTGTGCCTCCCGGCCGATGATCGTGGCCAGATCCGAGGGCAGCTCCGCAGGAGGGTCGACCGACTGCGACACCCGGACCGACTCCCGGATCCGGGGCGCCTCCAGCGTGGGATCGGCGGAGAGCACGGCGCTGTGCAATCGCTGCAGTTCCGATGACGGGTCCAGCCCGAGCTCGTCGGCGAGTACCTTCCGAGCCCGTTGGTAGGCCTGCAACGCGTCCGAGCGTCGACCCGATCGATAGAGCGCCAGCATCAATCGGGCCTGGAAGCCCTCGTGAGTCGGCTCCCTGGTCACGGCGGTGGTCAGCTCACCGAGCATCTCGCGATGCCTGCTCAGCGAGAGTGCGCTGTCGATCCGTCGTTCCAAGGCGTTCTTGCGGATCTCGTCGAGCCGGACGACCTCGGCCTGCAGGACCGGACCCGGCGTGACGTCCACCAGCGCGGGGCCGCGCCACAGCTTCAGCGCCGTACCGAGCGTCTCGGTGGCCTCCGCGAGCGACCCAGCCTCGAATTCGACCCGGCCCCGTTCGGCGAGTTGCTCGAAACGGTGCGAGTCCATGGCATCCGGCGGTAGCCCGAGCAGGTAACCGCTGGGCGATGTCGACAGCATCGCCTCGAGTAACTGATCGGTCCGGTGCAGTACGGGGGTTCCCGAACCGCTGAGGTGCAGCAGCTTGCGCAATTGATACACATAGGTCTGCAGTGTCGTCGTGACGCTCTTGGGTGGATGGTCCTCCCACAACTCCTCGATCAACTGGTCGGTGCGGACGATGTTGTTGGCGTGAGTCACCAACAATGCGAGTACCTGACGGAGTTTCGGCGCGGAGGGTGTGGCATATCTCCCCTCCCGTAGTACTTCGAATGGCCCCAGTACATTGACCTGCACTACTGACACTCTCCTTCCGGTCGACCTGATCCAGTGAGCTCCCGGAATGCCGATCTCACGTGTCGATGGCGGATAGTCACCAGGTCGTGTACCCGCGATCGGCGGCGATATCGGCCCCCAACGGCCCCCGCAGGGTCGCTACTGTCTCGACTCTTTCCCCTCACTGCTTCGATATCAGTCGATCCCGGCTCATGTAGACGGTTCTCGTCTTATCCGGTCGCCTGCACCAAGCGCGACGTTCGTCGCTCGAACTGGAGGCTGGCTGGAGTCTGACTGGAGTAAGGCTGGAAATCGACTGGATAGAACAGCTTGTGTCACCTGTGGTGGACCGGTGTCGCTTCGGTGACCAATACACTGCTGCGCCTGGTTTCGGTGGTCATATGCTTGTCGTGGCGCATCGTCGTTATGTTTCCGCGAAATAGGACTCCGCCCGATTGAGTGACCCTCGGGTGTCACCCGTTCTCGGCCTGTCTTCGAGTGTGGAACCGACCGGATGAAGCTTTCCGATTCCGTCGAATCCTGATTCCGCGATGGCGGAACCCGTCACGAGCGCTCCACGTGCACCGTGTCCGCGCGTGCGAGGGCATCGGCGCCCTCGACCGGACGACCGCGCCTCCGAGATCGACTTGAGCGGTTCTCGATGGCGGATCGTCAGTCTGGCGCCATGACAGGTTCTGTGAGCCGGGCATCGCACCTGGACGTCGACGGGTGTTCGCCGCAGGCACACGCCACGTCGATCCGCGCCGCAGGCAGGGTTGCGATGCTGCGGCGTGATCACCGGCGTGGCCCGAGCGCGAGCACTGCCGACGAGAGCTCGCCTCATTCGCTGCCCCGGCTCCGCCGGAGTCGCATCACGGTCGCTTCGCCGCCGGTTCTGCGGTCCTGACCGATCGACCGCGCGCTATCGGCGGGAGGCGTCCGATGAACTCCGCAACACCACATCCCTCGGCCGAACCCGTTCGGCTCCGAGCCATGCCTCGGTGGTACGCGACGCTGTTCTCCACCGACGCTTTGGAACGGTTCGGATTCTTCGGTATGCAGGCGGTCCTGGTGCTCTATGCATCGGCGCCTCGGACGGAGGGCGGCCTGGGTCTGCCGATAGGCCAGGCGGCGCCCCTGTTCGGCGCCTGGATCGGCCTGATGTTCATGCTCTCGCACTTCGGTGGCTGGTGTGGGGACCGAGTCCTGGGCCAACGCCGTGCACTCACCTCGGCCGCGTTCCTCGGGATGGTCGGCTACCTGCTGATGGCCTTGCCCGTCGGTATCCAGACGGTGCTCGGCCTCATCGTACTGGCGGTCGCGGGAGGCCTCTTCAAACCCAACCACCAGGCCATGATCAACCTGATGTTCTCCGATGCACGTCAACGCGAGGCCGGTATCTCGCTGATGTACGTCGGTGTTCAGATCAGCGCGCTGCTAGCCCCCTTGATCACCGGTTATCTCGGTGAGCGGGTGCACTGGCGGCTCGGTTTCCTCGTAGCCGCCCTCATGATGCTGCTGTGCGGTCTGCGGCTGGCGAACAGCGGGAGCCGCTTCGGCGTGGTCGGCGCGGCACCGGCTCGTCCATTGGACATCCGGGAACGAGCCGTCGCGCGACGCAGAGCCACCATCGGCTTGGGCGTCGTCCTGGCCGCGACACTGGTGCTCTGGTGGTTCGGTGCGCTTCACCTGCTGGTGGTGGTCGCACTCATCGGGATCGCCACCGTGATCGCGCCGTTCCTCGGATTCGCCGCTCTGCACCGTGATCCGGGGCTCGGCAGCGGCGACCGACGTAGGCTTCGGGCGTTCCTGGTGGTGTTCCTCGGCGCGGCGCTGTTCTGGATGATGAATGCGCACGCGTCCTCGCTGCTGAATCTCTTCGCCAGGGACCACACCGATCGGATGGTGCTGGGCTGGGAGGTTCCCGCCAGCTGGTTGCAGTCCGCGACCCCGCTGTTCATCCTGATGCTCGCGCCGGTGATCGCCGCCGCGTTGCCCAGGATCGGACGGCGCAACAACGTCGCGGTGAAGTTCGCCATCGGCTTGGTGCTGATGGGTGGCAGCTTCCTGTTGATGTCGGTGGCCACCTCGCTCGCCTCGATGGGCGCGCTGGTCTCGCCGGGCTGGCTGCTGGTGGTGTACCTGGCACATGCCGGGGGCGAGATCGTCATCGCCTCGGTGAGCATCGCCGCCGCCGCGGAGGTGCTGCCCACGCAGTTCACCTCGCGGCTCCTCGGTCTGTTGTGGCTCTTCGCCGGCCTCGGCGGCGGCCTGGGCAGTGGCGTCGTGCAACTGGCCCAACTCATTCCGGAGCCCCTCTACTACCTGCTCCTCGGTTCGATCACGACCGGTGTCGGTCTGTGCTTCGTGCTGGGTCGGCGACGACTGACCCGATCGCTGAGCCGGGGGCGCGGCGAGGGGAGCGCGGGCTCGACGGTCCCGAATCGGCCGGTCGGGCCACCGCCGACGCCCATCGGCTCGGGCTGAGGGCGATCCATCGCGCCGGTCCGGTTCGTGTCCGTGGTGGGCCGCCTGCACTGCCCATGCTTCTCGCTCAGCCAGCGCCCAAGTGCGCTCGCGGGTTCGTTCGGGCACCTGTTTCGTCGAGGAGAGGAGTACCGGTGGACCAAGCTCTGGCCGGGAAGAAGGTTGTCGTGACCGGCGGGACCCGAGGGATCGGTCGAGTGATCGTCGAGGCGTTCGCGCGAGAGGGCGCCGAGCTGCTCGTAGTCCACCGCTCGCCGGGGGATGCGGCGGACGACCTCGCCAAGGAGCTGGCGGAACGGGGCCTGCAACCGCGACTCGTCCAAGCGGACGTGACCGTCGCGCACGACGTCGAGCGGCTCGCCGAGTCGGTACGCGAGGGCCTCGGGTCGGTCGACGTGCTGGTCAACAACGTCGGGGTCGACGGGGCCGTCCCGTTCAGCGCGCTCGGCGAGCAGGAGTGGCGGCGGGTCCTCGATCACAACATCACCGCCTCGTACCTGGTCACCCACGCCTTGGACGATCTACTCGCGCCCGGCGCCTCCGTGGTCGGGATCGGGTCCTCGGTCGCGTTGCGGGGCAGGCCTGCGGGCGTGCACTACACGGCTGCCAAGGCCGCGCTGATCGGTTTCACCCGCGCCCTGTGCAAGGAACTCGGTCCGCGCGGCATCCGGGTCAACCTCGTCGCCCCCGGCGTCGTGGCGTCGGAGGATGCCGACGACCTACCACCGCAGGTTCACGACCGGATCGTCGCGATGACGGCGCTCGGGCGGATCTGCCGACCCGAGGACGTCGCGGGCGCCGTGCTGTTCCTGGCAGGGGACACGTCTGCCTACATCACCGGAGCAATCCTGAACGTGGATGGAGGAATCTGATGCCGTACGCCGCGATCACCTACCGGGTGCAGCCCGGCAACGAGGATGCGATCGCCGAGATCTTCGGCCGTTACCAGCGGGTGGACACTCCCGAGTTCCGCTCGCCGGACGGCACTCCGGCCGGACGCCTGCTGGGCACCGCCGTCTTCATCAAGGACGAGTTCATGGTTCGGGTCATCCACTACGAGGGGGACTTCAGCGCGATCGCCGGGCATATGGCGACCCAACGCGGGGTGCACGTGGTCGAGGACGAATTGGCGCCCTACCTGCAGCAACAGCGGGAGACCGATACGCAGGAGGGCTTCGATGCCTACTTCCGGGATGCGACCATGCGCTGCATCTCCCAGCTGTCGGTCGACACACATCGAGTCGGGAGCTAGTGCCATGGCGATGTCGACTGTGTCGAACTCCGAGCACCCCGGGGCCCGCCCGAAATCGGGTCTGCAGGTCGCCGAGAACGAGAGAGCCCGCACCCCGCGTCCGGTGTCGGTCATCGGGCTCGGCGGGATGGGCGCGGGAATGGCTCATGCCCTGTTGGCCGCGAACTTCCCTGTCACCGTCTACAACCGGACCCCCGCCAAGGCCGCGCCGTTGGTGGCGGCGGGGGCGACACTCGCGGAGTCGGCTGCCGACGCTGCGGGAGCGTCCCCGGTCATCCTGCTGAGCCTGGCCGACGAGGCCGCCGTCGAGAAGATCCTCTTCGGTGAGGCCGCGGCTCGTCTCGTACCGGGCAGCACGGTGATCGACGCGTCCACGGTCGCCCCACACTTCGCCAGGGCCGCCGCCGATCGGCTCGCCGTCCTCGGGGTCGACCGGGTGGAGGGATGCGTGATCGGCAACCCGCAGATGGCCACGCTCGGCATGCTGCGGGTTTTCGCCTCGGGAGAGCAGGAGGCCGTGGACTCCGTCTCGGACGTCCTGAGCGCCGTGAGCCAGGAGGTGCGCTACCTCGGGACATGGGGACGGGCCAGCTCGTTGAAGCTCGCCTTCAACCTGATCCTCGGGGTGCAGACCGCCGGTCTGGCGGAGGCGCTGGCCTTCGCGGAATCGGCGGGACTGGACCGGGAGCTGGTGCTCGACGCGCTGGACAACAGTGGTTGGCGTTCCCCGGTCCTCGGTTTCCGTGCGGACTTCATGCGGAGGGGGACCTTCACCCCCGCCGGGTTCCGCACCGAGCTGATGCGCAAGGACCTCCGCCTGGTGCAGGAGGCCGCCGCCGATCACGGCTTCGCGCTTCCGGTGGTCGATCAGACGGCCCGCCGGTTCGACACCCTGATCGAGCGGGGGCGGGGCGACGATGACGCGGCCGCCGTGGTCGACGTCGCCGCGGTGTCCGTCCCCAGCGCCACATCGACCGGCACGAGCTGAGCCGTCCTGGACACGGGCCGTGGGGTGCGCCGGAATCAGCAGGCGCACGGTCGAGCCCGCCGTGCCACGGGGAAGGAGCGAATCAGGTGAAGGCAAGCATCGGGGCGGTCCCGACATGACGGTCCTCGTCCTCGGGACCGCCGCCGTGCTCGGCAGTTCGGTGGTGGCCGGGGTGCTGTTCGCCGTGGCACTGAGCGTGCTGCCTGCGATGATCGCGATGCCACCGGATCGGTACGTCTATACCCACAGGTTGATCGGTCGGAACTGGGACCCCACGATGCCGATCCTGGTGTTGTCCTCGACGACGGTCTGTCTCGTCCTCGCGTTCCTCGTTCCCGAGGGTTCTCGACGGTTGCTGTATCTCCTCGCCGCAGCGCTGTTGGCCGCGGTCTCGGTGGTGTCCCACTTCTGCAATGTGCCGATCAATCGGCGGGTCAAGGTGTTGGATCCCGAGTCCATGCCCGCCGATTGGTCGGACCCCCGGCCGCTCTGGCGTCGATGGCACGCGGCGCGGACGGTGCTGTCGCTGTTGGCGGCACTGAGCACGACCGTGTCTCTCGGCCTGGGCTGAGCGGGACGATACGACGGGGCGGACATCCGCCGTGCGATGTCCACCCCGTCATCCTGCATGGATCAGGAACGCGTCGAGCTCGACACCGGTTCCTGCACCGCCTCCGGCTCCATCTGCCACATGACGACGTCCGGACCGCTGCGGGGGCGTAGCAGCTCCAACAGCGGACCGGTGACCGCAGTGGTCAACAGCGTCATGATCAGGAACGCCGCGAACAGGTCCGCCGAGATCACTCCCAGTGACAGCCCAAGATTCAGGACCACGATCTCGGTGAGTCCTCGGCAGTTCATCATCGAGCCGAGCGCCAGCGCCGTTCGCGCGCCGGTGCCGACCGCGAGCGCGGGCAGGACGACTCCCAGGAACTTCCCGCCGACGGCGACCAGGAGCACCAGTCCCATGACGAGGCCGCCGGCTCCGGATGCCGCATCCCAGAGGTCGGTGCTCAAGCCGATGCCTGCGAAGAACACCGGCAACATCAGCCAGTGTGTCGGCCCCGACAGTCGGAAAGCGAACTCCGTCGCCCCTCGGGAAGACCTCGGTGTGACGATGCCTGCCAGGAATGCGCCGAAGATGGCCTCGATGCCGATCATCGCCGTGGCCCCGGAGGACAGCATGATGAGCATCAGGATGGCGATCATCAGAATCGGCGATCTGCTCGGATCGGCATCGGTATAGGCGGCGAGCCTGGCCAGCAATGGGCGGACCACCCACCACATCATCGCCGCGTAGGTGACCGAGAGCAGCACGATCCCGAGGACGCTGCCGAGTGAGTCCCCGTTGACCCCGGCCACCACCAGCGCGAGCAGACACCATGCGGTGACGTCGTCGATTCCCGCGGTCGCCATGCCGAGTGCGCCGATCCTGGTGTCCTTGATCTTGCGGTCGTGCAGGATCTTGGCCAGGACCGGGAACGCGGTGACACTCAACGCCACCCCGATGAAGATCGCGAACGGACCGCTTCCGACGCCCTCCGGTCGCAGATCCGCCAACGGCCACACCGCGAGGCAGACCCCGAGTACGAAGGGGATCGCGATTCCGGCGTGGCCGACGATCACCGCGGCCGAGGTGTTCTTCTTGAGCAGTGAGAAGGGCAGTTCCCGACCGACCTCGAACATGAAGAAGATGACGCCGAGTTGGCCGATCGTGGTGAGGAAGAACCGGACGTCGCCTGGGAAGAGGAGTTCGGAGACCGATGGGGCCAGTAAACCCAGCACGGTCGGGCCCAACAGGAGACCGGCGGTGATCTCCCCGACGACCCTCGGCTGCTGGAATCGGGCGGCCAGAGCGCCGGCGAGTTGAGTGGCGACCACGACGATGGCGCAGGCGACGAGCACCAGGCCGAGTACGTCGTGCAGCGGTGCCACCAGCTGGCCCGCCATGCCCGCCTGCGCCGGTTCGTCGCCGACCCAGGACGTGCGTGCCTGCACCAGGAACAGCGCGATCGCGGCGGCGGGTACCACGAAGAGGAAGTAGATCAATGGTCGGCGCCATCGATTGGTTCCTACGGCGTTCGGTCTTTCCTCCTGTGTTGATGTTGTCACCATGACGGATCCCCTGATCGTGAACGCTCTCCGCCGAACCGGGCGGATTGCTTCGTCGAAGACCCCGCAGCTCACTGATCCATGGTGACGGCACGGCCGGACCCGCGAGCTCGGTGCGGGCGGCCGTCAAACCGTTTTGTGGCCGCGGAAATCCTAACGTCGAAATCGGGCGATGCGGAGGGATTCGTCGGAATCCAGGAAGCGGCTGCGCAGCGTGGACCGAGGTTCCGCCGGGTGTACTCGACTGTCGTCGAGAGCCACCATCGTGGAGCGTCGGCGACATCGTCGTTGACTCGCAGGCCCGGGCGCCCGCTCGACCCTGTGCGGGCCTCGACGGGCCGGCCGAACCCGCCTGCGACCCGCGGACGGTCAGGCGGATGTCTCGGTGGCGGGCCCGCGAGGCACCGAGATCTGGGTGACCGACCGCAGCATGCTGTCGGCGAAGGTCTTGACGAACCCCTCGACGGTGCCGGTGTTGCGAGGACTCTTCAGGTACGGCGCCAGCCTGCGCTCCACCTCGCGCACCCCCGGCTGAGCGGCCATGAACCGCGCGACCGCGTCCAGGTCTCCCTCGTACTCGATGAACCGGACCAGCAGGTCGTCGCGGATGAATACCGCCGTCGCCAGAATCCGGGCCGCCGCCCGGCCCTCGCCGTCGACCACCTCGGCCGAGGGCACCCGCTGGAATCCGCCGAAAGCCTCGACGACCTCATCCTCGTGGCCTGCCCTGATGTCATAGGTGATCGCGGCGAACGGCATCGGGAATCGCTCCTTCGTCTCGAATAAACGGCGCATCCGCTATCGACTTCGCGCGCCCCTGCGAAGAATTCTCCTCTCGATCAGGGCTTATCGGCTCGTTTCTCGATTCCGCCTTTAGTTCGGTTCGAGGTGGTGTCGAGAGCCGGTTGGCACGCTCGTGTCGTCCCGCTCGATCGCGCGACCACAGGAGGCCGAGACCGTGCACCGCACTCTGATCGTCGCCAAGCTCAAGACCGACGATCCTGCTGCCATCGCCCAGGTGTTCGCCGAATCGGATGCGACGGACCTACCCCGAATGGTCGGGGTGGCCAGACGCACCCTCTTCAATTTCCACGATCTGTACTTCCACCTCGTCGAAGCGGCCCACGACATCCAACCAGACCTTTACAAAGCGAGGTCGCATCCTCTCTATCGCGATATCAACGATCGGCTCTCCGAATTGGTCTCGCCTTACGACCCGGGCTGGCGGGAGCCGAGGGATGCGATGGCATCGCCGTTCTATGTCTGGACATCTGAGCACGGGAGGATCGCGTGACCGCGACGCAACCAGGAAAGGTCAACTTCTCCGAGGCCGTGCCGAACCGCAAGCGCGGCGGCGATCTGCGGGTCACCCTCAGCCCGAAGACGGTGGGGTCGACCTCCGGTTTCGGTGGGGTGATGTGGTTGGAGGCGGGTGAGGCGGTCACGGAGCACTATCACCCGTACTCGGAGGAGTTCCTGCATGTGGTGGCGGGCAACCTCGAGATGAGTCTCGACGGCGTGCCCATCGCACTCGCCGCGGGTGACTCGCTGCTCGTGCCGATCGGGGTTCGACACCGGTTGGTCAACACCGGGACCACCCAGGCGCACGCGGTCTTCCACCTCTCCCCGTTGGCCCCCCGCCCGGAACTCGGCCACGTCGACACCGAGACGCCCACCTCACCGGAGGCGCCGAACCCGGACGTCGGGGGAGCTCGGTGAGCCGACAGGTGGTCGTCACCGGTGTCGGAGTGGTCGCCCCCGGCGGTGTCGGACGAGAGAACTTCTGGGAACTGTTGACGGCGGGTCGGACTGCCACCCGCCGGATCAGCATGTTCGACGCCTCGGCCTTCCGCTCGCAGATCGCCGCCGAGGCCGACTTCGATCCCGTCGCCTCGGGGCTCACCGCACGGGAGATCCGCCGGATGGACCGGGCGGCACAGTTCGCCGTCGTCAGCGCACGAGAGGCCATCGCCGACAGCGGCGTGGACCTGACCGCCGATCCGAGCCGGGTCGGCGTGAGCATCGGCAGCGCCGTCGGGTGCACGATGGGCCTCGAAGAGGAGTATGCGGTCCTGTCGGACAACGGGCGGAACTGGCTGGTCGACCACCACCACGGCGTCCCGCACCTCTACGGCTACATGGTGCCGAGCACGCTGGCGGTCGAGGTCGCCAGGGACAACGCCGCAGAGGGCCCGGTCAGCCTCATCTCCACGGGCTGCACCTCGGGACTGGACGCGGTCGGCCACGGCGCCGCGCTGATCACCGAGGGCAGCGTCGACATCATGATCGCGGGCGCGACGGACGCCCCGCTCTCCCCGATCACCTCGGCCTGCTTCGACGCCATCAAGGCCACCTCGCCACGCAACGACGACGCCGAACACGCCTCGCGGCCCTTCGACGCCACCCGGAACGGCTTCGTCCTCGGCGAGGGCAGCGCCGTGCTGGTCCTCGAGGACGCGGAGTCGGCCCGCCGCAGGGGCGCGCACATCTACGCCGAACTCGTGGGATTCGCCGGGCGCAGCAACGCCTTTCACATGACCGGGCTCAAACCCGACGGCCGCGAGATGGCCGAGGCGATCCGGGTCGCGATGAATCAGGCCCGAGTCGACGCCTCCGATGTCGACTACATCAACGCCCACGGTTCGGGCACCAAGCAGAACGACCGGCATGAGACGGCCGCCTTCAAACGCAGCCTCGGATCCCGCGCCTACGAGGTGCCGGTCAGTTCCATCAAATCGATGGTCGGGCACTCGCTGGGGGCGATCGGTTCGATCGAGGTCGCCGCGTGTGCCCTGGCCCTGGACCGCCAGGTCGTCCCGCCCACGGCGAACCTGGAGAACGCGGACCCGGAGTGCGACCTGGACTACGTGCCGAAGGTGGCCAGGGAGCACGAGATGGACGTCGTGCTGAGTGTCGGTAGCGGTTTCGGTGGTTTCCAGAGCGCCATGCTGCTGGCCCGCCCCGGAGTGGTGGCCCCGCCGTGAACGCGGCGCCGATCAGTGCGCCGCCGGAACTCCGCAGGAGGAAGACCCAGCGATGACTGCATCCGCTCACACGACGGAAACCGTGATCACCGGGATCGGGGTGGTCGCGCCGACGGGCCTCGGCGTCGAGGCGCACTGGGAGTCCGTGTTGGCCGGGAAGTCCGGCATCGGCCGGATCAACCGTTTCGACCCCTCGCCGTATCCGGTCAAGCTAGCGGGCCAGGTCTCGGGATTCGCCGCAGGCGAGCGGGTTCCCGGCAGGCTGATACCGCAGACCGACCACTGGACACACCTGGGTCTGGCCGCCGCGCAGGCGGCGCTCGACGACGCCCAGGTGGTGCCCGCGACGCTGCCCGAGTACGAGATGGCCGTGGTCACGGCGAGTTCCTCCGGTGGCACCGAGTTCGGCCAACACGAGATGGAACGGCTCTATCAGAACGGTCCGTCCTGGGTGGGGGCGTACCAGTCCATCGCCTGGTTCTACGCGGCGACCACGGGCCAGGTCTCGATCCGACACGGCATGCGCGGCTCCTGCGGGGTGGTCTGCAACGAGCAGGCGGGTGGTATCGATGCGGTCGGGCAGGGTCGTCGGCTGCTGCGCGCCGATGCCCGGCTGGTCGTCAGCGGCGGAACCGATGCCTCGCTCTGCCCCTACGGCCTGGTGGCCCAACTCGCCACCGGACTGCTGTCGGTCGCCGAGCACCCGGATCGCGCCTATTTGCCCTTCGACGTCGATGCCACCGGGTACGTGCCGGGCGAGGGCGGCGCAATCATGATCATGGAGACCCTCGACGGAGCCAGACAACGGGGCATCGGTGCAGGCTATGGCTCGGTGCTGGGTTATGCGGCGGGCTTCGATCCGCCCGAGGGATCGGCGCGACCGCCGGTACTTCGACGCACCATCGAACGGGCGTTGGCCGATGCCCGGTGCGCTCCAACCGATGTGGACGTGGTCTTCGCGGACGCCGCAGGGCAGCGGTCGGCCGATCTCGTCGAGGCGAGTGCGATCTCCTCGGTGTTCGGTGCGGGTGCGGTCCCGGTGACGGCCCCCAAGACCCTGACCGGACGGCTCTACGGCGGCGGCGCGTCGCTGGACGTGGCGACCGCGCTGCTCGCCCTGCGCGACCAGGTGGTTCCCGCCACCACGGGAACCACCCGCCTCGCCCCCGGAATCGAGCTCGATCTCGTGCTGGGACAGCCGCGCAGTCTGCCGCTGCGGCGGGCGCTGGTACTGGCCAGGGGACATGGCGGATTCACCGCCGCGCTCGTCCTCGGTCGGGCCGGGTTCGCGTCGGACCGGCAGCGCTGACACGCCCATCGACCACCTCGGGCGAGCAACGACCTCGCCGTGCCGGTTTCGGCGCGGCACTCCAACAAGCAGGAGAGGGGAGACCTCGGTGAGCATCTTCACCTTGGACGAGCTGCGGGAGATCATGCGATCCAGCGCCGGTGTCGACGAGGGCGTCGATCTGGATTCCGACATCGGCGACCGCGACTTCGACGACTTGGGCTACGACTCCCTGGCCGTCCTGGAATTCGCCAGCATCGTGCAGCGCCGCTACGGCGTGCCCATCCCCGACGACATCGTGACCGAGTCGGGCACCCCCGCGAAAGCGGTCCACTTCATCAACATCCAGCTCGAGAAGGCAGGAGCCTGAGGACGTGGCGGGACACACCGAGAACGAGATCGTCATCGACGCACCGATGGACCTGGTCTGGGACATGACCAACGACATCGAGTCCTGGACGAATCTGTTCAGCGAGTACAGCAAGGCGGAGATCATCGAGCGCCGCGACGGCACGATCCTCTTCCGGCTCGCCCTGCACCCGGACGAGGACGGCAAGGTCTGGGACTGGGTCTCCGCCCGGACCCCCGACGAGGCGACCAGGACGGTCCGCTCGCACCGTGTCCAGACCGGCCCCTTCAAATACATGTGGATCTACTGGGAGTACCTCCAGACCGACGACGGCGTGCGGATGCGTTGGGTGCAGGACTTCGAGATGCGACCGCAGGCCCCGGTGGACGACGCGGCGATGACCGAGCGGATCAACGGGAACTCGCCGATCCAACTCGCGCTGATCAAGGAGAAGGTCGAGGCGGCCGCAGCCCGCGCCGAGGTCTCGGGCTGATCGACCGCACCACGGCGGACGGTGCGGCTGCCGCATCGTCGTGCGCGGGCGATCCGCTGCTCCGCCGAGCAGCCGTGCCCGCATCTGCTCGCGCACCGCTGACCGCCCCTCGCCCCTCGGGGAACGAATCGCATCGATGGGTGGCCCGTTCGGCGCCGACTTCGGCGTAGGACTCGCGAAAGGAACACGATGGACCTCAATCTCACGGGTAAGAAGGCACTGGTGACCGGGGGGACCCGGGGCATCGGGCGCGGTGTGGTGCTCGCTCTGGCCAAGGCGGGCGTCGACGTGGTCACCTGTTATCGGCGGCAGAGCGAGGCGGTCGCCTCGCTGGAACGTGAGCTCAAGGAGATCGGCGGCAACCACCGGGTCCTGCTGGCGGATCTCGCCGACCCCGCCCAGGCCATCGAGTTCGTCAACACGGCGGGCAGGCATCACGGACGACTCGATGTGGTGGTGAACAACGCGGGCGCCATCAGCCACGTGCCCTACGGCGAGCTGGAGCTGGTCGAGTGGCGACGGATCATCGACACCAACCTCACCGCGGCGTACCTGATCGTCCAGCAGGCGATCCCCCTCATGGGCGACGGCTCGTCGGTGATCGGTATCGGCTCCACCTCGTCCGAGGTCGGTATTCCGCAGCGGGCCCACTACACGGCGACCAAGGCCGCACTGCGTGGTCTGAGCCGCTCGTTGGCCAAGGAGTACGGCAAGGCGGGCCTGCGGTTCAACGTCCTGGCCCTCGGGGTCATCGAGACCGAGGCGATGCAGGCGATGCCCGCCGAACAACGAGAATCGATGATCCGGCGCTACAGCGAGAAGACGGCGCTCGGCAGGCTCGGCACTCCGCAGGAGGTGGCCGGAGCGGTGCTCTGGCTGGCCAGCGACCTCTCGCGTTACGTCACCGGAGCGACGATCCACGTCGACGGAGGGATCTCCTGATGGCCTTCCGCGTGATGCTCCGCATGCAGATCAAGACTGGAATGGAGCGGGAGTTCGAACGTGTGTGGCTGGAGGTCGGCGATTCCGTCACCTCTCATCCGGCGAACCTCGGCCAGTGGTTGGCCCGCGCGCAGGACGGCGTCTACTTCATCGTCAGCGACTGGGTCGACGAGCCGCGCTTCCGCGAGTTCGAACACAGCGATCGACATCTCCAACACCGTCAACAACTGCATCCATATCGGTCGGAAGGATCCATCACGACGATGCACGTCGTGGCGTATCTACGCGGCCAAGCCCAGGACGTCAGCCATCACGAGTGGGAGGCCGCTCGATGACCGGTGAAGTCCGAGTCCTCGTCTACCACGCGACACCGGATGCGAAGGCCATCGAAGAGGCCTACCACCAGGCGAGCGTCAGTCTGCGCGGCGTGCCGGGTCTGAACGGCAACGAGCTATTGCGGTCGGTGCACGACCACAGTGGATTCGTCGTCGCCAGTGCATGGCAGGACCTCGCGGCCTTCCACGCATGGGAGCGGAGCGCGACCCACCGCGACAGCACGGCGCCATTGCGGCCGTTCCGTGATCCTCGGCTGCGAACTCCTTTCGGGATTTACCAGGTGGCAGCCGCGTACTGAACGCCCGTCATCGGCTGCGATCCCGGCGACCGGCGCCTCGCATTGTGCGGACAACCGGCCGTCGGGACGGGCGGTGAGCAGGAACCGACGGTCTCGGGTCACGCCGCGCGGCGTCATCGGGCACGTCGAGGGCTCGGCTGAGAACAGGGCGCCGTCTCGTCAGCACAGCGCGGGGGCGTCCCGGATTCACGGCCATGCGGGGGTAACGGGCGGCAAGGGCATGAGCGACACCGGCTGCTTCCGGGGCCTCCGTCGACGCCGACATCACGACGGGACCTCTCCCGAGTATTGCGCGGGCGGCGCCGGTCGGGCGCCGCCCTGTCCCGGAGACAGGTCGACCCGGAGTGCTCGTCCCGTGTCGCCCGACTCATCTCGGGCGACGGGACGAAGACCGTTCTCGCCAGTCCGCCACTCCATCGAGGACCTCGCTGTTGATGTCCTGGAGCAATCTTCGGACCCACTTCAGCTCGGTCTCCTTGAGGGCGAGCTGATACTCGTCCTCCACCAGGAAGATCCGCGCGAGCGGGGGTGCTCCATCGGCTCCCTCGTGATGTGCGCGGAGTTCCTCGTGGCCGATCTCGAGTTCCTTCTCCAATCGATGGGCACGCAGGGCGAGCTGTGCGGCGACATCATCCGGTGCGAGCGCTGTCATGAACGTCAACCCGGCGGCGAGCAGCGTGTACTCCTTGGCAGGAGTGCTCAGGAGTTCCCGTAGCCGCTGAGCGAGTTCATCACGGCCGCTCTCGGTGATCTCGTAGGTCGTGCGCTCCGGTCGGTTGCCCTGCCTGCCGGTGCCCTGCACATCGATGAGCTCGGATTTGCGCAAGGTCTCGACCGCGTTGTACAGCGAACCAAAGTTGATCTTCACTGCGGAATCGTGGTGCTGATCGCGCATCGTGGTGGCCATCTCGTAGGGATGCATCGGCCGCTGGGCGAGACAGGCCAACACCGCCAGCGTCAACGGGCTGGATGCCCGCCGCTTCGCCATGGTTCCTCCGATTACTCGAGAAAGAATATGTTGGCCAGGGGCCGCGATGCGGCACACCTTAGGGCATGGTTTGCCGGGCTGGCGAACATGGTCCTGGCGTGCGATGGTGCTGGATTGACGCCACCGTACCGTCTCTGGTGACGTCATTTCGAATGAGTCTTTCATGGTGGTCTATTTGAAATATTTTCTGGAAAAACTTCTGGGAATGGTTGAGTGCGCAAGAACCGGGCCGAAATGTTCACGACCTCCAGTGGTCGGGTGCCGTACGACTCGCGCCCGTCTGCGATCGACGCCGGCGACCGCTGAATGGTGGATCTTGGCGAACTGGGCACGATCTTAGTTAGTTTCTGTCGGCGCGTGGTCCAGGCGTCGGAAACAGACTCGTGGGCGCCGATCATCGGACGGGTCGGTGATCGCCACCGGCCTCCGCTACCCGCCTACTACCGCGCAGATCTCCCTGCGAAAGCGCATCGATCGACTTCGGATTCCACGACATCGACGGCCCGCCGAACCGGCCTGTTCGCTGCTCGCCCTGACGGCGGTCGGCCGTACGACGTTCCCACGGTTGAATGCAGTCCATGAGTGTTCGCCGTGCTGTCTGCGAAACCCTGCCGGTGCACGAAGAAACGAATAAATCGTAAGCACCGGACCAGATCGTCGATTTACTGTGCGGTATGGCGAAGGATTCGCAAGCACCCGATCAACCGGCCATGCTGGCAGCGAACCGAGCAAATTGGGACGCGCGAGTTCCCATCCATCTGACCGGCTACGACCTGGCCTCGCTGCGTTCCGGTGGCGCCCGGCTGGCGCCGTTCGAACTCGCCGAGATGGGACCGATCGCGGGCCGCCGCATCGCGCATCTGCAGTGTCACCTCGGCACCGACACGATCGACCTGGCTCGACGCGATGCGGTCGTCCGAGCCCTCGACTTCTCGGAGGCCGCCGTTCATGCCGCCCGTGAGCTCGCAGTCGACTGCGCTGTCGACATCGAGTACGTCCACGGTGACGTGTACGACTCCGTCGAACTCCTCGGTGCGGGGAGCACGGACATCGTCTATACCGGCAAGGGATCCCTGTGCTGGCTACCGGATCTGGCGCAATGGGCCCAAGCCGCCGCAGGCCTTCTACGGCCGGGCGGGTTCCTGTATCTCGTCGAGTTCCACCCGCTGTTCATCGCCGCAGCCGACGCCCAGCCCGGCGCAGGGTTGTCGACGGATTTCCCCTACCTGAGCACGGGAACCGCCTTCCGCTTCGATGACGGTGGAACCTACGAGGGGGAGGGGCGACGCATCGTCGATCCGGCCTCGGCGGTCAGCTTCGAGTGGTCGCACGACCTGGGTGAGGTGGTCAGTGCACTGGCAGCGGCGGGATTCAGGATTCGCACGCTGACCGAGCACGCACTGAGCCCGTGGCAGCGCTGGCCGGAGCAGCAGGCGTTGGAGGGGCATAGTGGCTGGTGGCATTGGGAACGAGAGGGATTCCCGCTTCCCGCCGTGTACTCGGTTCGTGCGGAGTGGGACCCGATCCATTGAGCGAACTCGGTCCCGGCGACCGCCGGACCCGGCGATTCGTCGATCCACCCCGGAGGTCCATAACGGAGATCCATATCGGACGGCCGGAGGGCCTTGCCGAGGTCGGGGCTGCGGCTGATCCAGGGCCGGATAGAGCAACGTCCGTCTGATCGCGACACCGGATGGAGATGGCCTGCTCCTCCCGTCACGGCCGGATCCGAATCTGCCCTCGCGCGACATCACCGTCAGATCGGCCGGCCGACTGGCGCGTGGTGTCACGGAGGTAGATCGCGAACCGGTAACCTCGTCACTCGAACTGATGTTCGTGATCGGAGGCCGGAGTGCGGGTGCTCGGCGTGGACCCGGGGTTGACCCGATGCGGCCTCGGCGTGGTGAACGGGGGCGTCGGCCGCACGATCTCCTGCGTGGCCGTGGGTGTCGTTCGATCCCCACCCGAGGACGAACTCCCGGATCGACTGGGTCAGATCGCCGACGGCGTCGAGCAGTGGCTCGACGAGTACCGACCCGACGTGGTCGCCATCGAACGGGTCTTCAGCCAGCACAACGTCCGTTCCGCGATGGGTACCGCGCAGGCAGGCGGTGTGGTCGCCCTGCTGGCGGGACGGCGTGGACTCCCGGTGCGATTCCACACACCCAGCGAGGTCAAGGCCGCGGTCACCGGTTCGGGCCGGGCCGACAAGGCGCAGGTGACCGCGATGGTCACCCGGCTACTTCGGCTGGATGCGCCCCCGAAACCCGCCGATGCCGCCGATGCACTGGCCCTGGCCATCTGTCATCTATGGCGGGCCCCTGCCGCCGACCGGCTCGCCGGTGTTAAGGCCGAATCCGACCGACTCGCCGCAGCGCACCGGAACAGGCTGTCCGGGGCGCGAGGGAAGGGATCGCAGTCGGCGCCATCGAGCAGCGAGCGGAACGGCAGCAGCGCACCCGCTGATCATGGTGTCCGAGCCACAGCACCGCAGGCCGCACCGGCCGCGCCGCAGAACGGACCGACCCAAGGTCTACCCACCGGGGCGCCGGTGTCGGCCCGGCGTAGGCCGGTGCCGCAGACGGGCCGGACTCTGGCCGCTCGGCTACGAACAGCGACACCCGGGTCCACCTCGCAGTCGAGCTCACCGCAGCAGCCGACGCCATCACAGCCGAGAAGCCCGCAGGGCGGCGCTGATCGGCAGGTGTCGGCGACACCTCGCCGCAGCACCACTAGGGACGAGACGACGACGAAAGAGGTAAGCGGATGATCTCCTCGGTCCGCGGGCGAGTGCAGTCGGTCGCCCTCGATCATGTGGTGGTGGAGGTCTCCGGGATCGGATTGGCCGTTCGCACCACGCCCGCCACCCTGGCGACGCTACGACGCGGTGCCGAGGCGGAACTCATGACCAGCCTGGTGATCCGAGAAGACTCCTGGACTCTCTACGGATTCGTCGACGCCGACGCTCGGGGCCTGTTCGAACTGGTCCAGACCGTTTCCGGTGTCGGACCGCGACTCGCGTTGGCGATGCTGGCGGTCCTGGATCCGGATCAACTCCGACACGCGGTGTCCGAGGGTGACCTCACTGCACTCACCAAGGTTCCGGGCATCGGCCGCAAGGGGGCGGAGCGTCTCGTCGTCGAGCTTCGTGACAAGGTCGGTCCCACGACCTCGCCAGGCGCGCCCGGGACCGCTGCGGCCTCGGAGACCAGGACCAGCGTGATCGAGGCCTTGGTCGGTCTCGGCTTCACCGCGAAGCAGACCGAACAGGCGGTGGACGCCGTGCTCGCCGACCCCGACGGCCCTGCCGACACCGCCGGAGTACTGCGGAGGTCGCTGGCGATACTGGGACGTAAAAGCTAGCGCCTCGGCGACGCCCGCGAGCCGCAAGCCGATCCACGGTGGCCGCGAGCGACCGCCACTGCCTCGGCTGGGAACGGCGCGGCTGGAAACTGGACGACATGAGTGCACGGACAACGGGGGAGTGAGCGGTGACCGAGGAGTGGCCCGCCGTCGGGGACATGACGGAAGCCGGCTTCGACCAGCCGGGCACCGTCGACCTCTCCCCGCATGCCGAGGTCGCAGAGCAGGACGTGGAGTCCTCGCTGCGCCCCCGCGACCTGAGCGAGTTCATCGGCCAGCCGCGCGTTCGGGAACAACTCGAGCTGGTGCTGTCCGGAGCACTGCGGCGAGGGCGCCCGCCGGACCATGTCCTGCTCTCCGGCCCACCCGGGCTCGGCAAGACGAGTCTCTCGATGATCATCGCTGCGGAACTCGGCTCGGCGTTGCGTGTCACGTCGGGGCCTGCGATGGAACGCGCCGGTGATCTCGCCGCGATGCTCTCCAACCTCGTCGAAGGCGACGTGCTGTTCATCGACGAGATCCACCGGATCGCCCGCCCCGCCGAGGAGATGCTGTACCTGGCGATGGAGGACCTGCGGGTCGACGTGGTGGTGGGCAAGGGCCCCGGGGCGACGAGCATCCCGCTGGAGATCGCGCCGTTCACTCTGGTCGGTGCCACCACGAGGGCCGGCGCCCTCACCGGACCCCTGCGGGACCGTTTCGGATTCACCGCGCACATGGAGTTCTACAGCCCTGCAGAGCTGGAGCAGGTCCTGCACCGTTCGGCGGCCATCCTCGGCCTGCGCTTGCACGCCGATGGCGCCGAGGAGATCGCGGGACGTTCGCGGGGCACCCCACGAATTGCGAACCGCCTGCTACGCCGAGTCCGGGACTTCGCCGAGGTGCGGGCGGACGGCGCGGTGACCCGGTCGGTGGCCCGATCCGCGCTGGAGGTCTACGAGGTAGACGAGATCGGGTTGGATCGGCTGGATCTGGCGGTGCTCGGGGCATTGGTCCGTTCCTTCGGTGGGGGGCCGGTAGGTGTCTCCACCCTCGCTGTCGCGGTGGGTGAGGAGTCGACCACGGTCGAGGAGGTGTGCGAACCGTTCCTGGTGCGTGCGGGTCTGCTCGCCAGGACTCCCCGGGGTCGGGTGGCGACTGCCGCAGCGTGGCTTCACCTGGGGCTTACGCCTCCTCCCGAGACGGTTGGTGGCACCAGATCGTTGTTCGCCGACGATCAGGACTAGACTCGGTACTTGACCTGACGTCTCAGTGCGCTCACCGGAGTCGGGGAGTGTCCCGCAGGCACGGGTGGTGGGTCATCAGCTCAGCAGGCCTGGCACACTGGGTAGTCGATACCCGAAATAACGGACGAACCGTGCGTCGAGCTTGGCGTCCGCTGAACGGAGAACGATGGAATCCTTCATCTTTCCGCTGCTCCTGCTCCTGCTGGTGCTGCCGCTGTTCCTGGCCAGCCGCAAGCAGAAGCGCGCGATGCAGGAGATGCAGCAGCTGCAGAACTCCCTTGCGCCCGGTGACCGCGTGATGACCAGCTCTGGTCTCTACGGCACGGTGACCGACTCCAGCGAAGACACCATCGACGTGGAGATCGCCCCCGGCGTGACCACCACGTGGGTGCGTGCGGCCATCCGCGAGCGGGTGTCGCCGGAGTCCGAGGACACCGACGTCGAGCTTCCCGAGAGCCTTGACGAGTCCGAGGGCATCGAGAAGTCGACCGGTTTCGACGCCGACGAGACCACCGCCAAGACGGACGACGCCGACGAGGTGTCCGAGGTCACGTCTGACGCCGACAAGGCCACCACGAGTGTGGGCGCCGACGCCGGCAAGAAGTCCTGACCGTCTCTGTTACCTCGATCGCCCGCAGGCCGATCCCCTCCGCAAGGAGAGGGGTGGCAGGCGGGCGATCGGCGTCATCGGCCAGATCAGGTCAGCGCACCCGCCTCGGGGAAGAAATAGCCGATGGCCGGGTCTTCGCTGGTAACGCGCCATCGGTGGCCGGTGGCCTCCTTCGGCGCCGGCGAGAGGCCCACCACTCGTCGATCGAGACGAACCCGGCCCATGCTCGGCAGGCGCGTCGGCGTGGTCGAAGGGCGGGATCGACTGTCGATGCGATCTGGTCACGGCGGTCTACGCGGTCGCGACCCCGAGTGCGTCCGCGTGGGACTCCCGCTGGTTCACCCTGATTGAACATCGGGGATCGGATCGGCGTTATCCTCGTCATCCGGGCTGCCCGGAGAGGGACTCGGGTCGTGTGCCCGACGTGGGACCACGAGCAACGCGATGAATCTGGAGCGTGCCGGTGAGTCAGGACGTCGAACAGGGCCAACCGGGTGCACCGAGGCAGCCGTCGGCCACTCGTCGCGTCCGGGCCAGGCTGGCGCGTCGGATCACCGCCCAGCGCTCCTCGTCGGTCAAGCAGGTGCTCGAGCCCTTGGCCGCCGTGCACCGCCAGTTGCATCCCAAGGCCGACCTGGCCCTGCTGCAGGGCGCCTATGACGTCGCGGAGGAGAAGCACCGCAGCCAGCGTCGTAAGTCGGGTGACCCCTACATCACCCACCCGCTGGCGGTGGCCACCATCCTGGCGGAACTGGGCATGGACACCATCACGCTCGTCGCCGCGCTCCTGCACGACACGGTGGAGGACACCGACTACTCGCTGGAGCGGCTGCGCAGCGATTTCAGCGACGAGGTCGCGCACCTCGTGGACGGCGTGACGAAGCTCGACAAGGTCAAGCTCGGTGCGGCCGCCGAGGCCGAGACCATCCGTAAGATGGTCATCGCGATGGCCCGCGACCCTCGCGTACTGGTCATCAAGCTCGCCGACCGCCTGCACAACATGCGCACCATGCGTTTCCTCCCGCCGGAGAAGCAGGCCCGCAAGGCCCGCGAGACGCTCGAGGTGCTGGCTCCGCTCGCGCATCGACTCGGGATGGCGACGGTCAAATGGGAGCTGGAGGATTTGGCCTTCGCCATTCTTCAGCCCAAGAAGTACGACGAGATCGTTCGTCTGGTGGCCAACCGCGCGCCTTCTCGAGACACCTACCTGCGCGGCGTGGTGAATCAGCTCACCGACAACCTCAACAGTGCCCGGCTGGTGGCCAGGGTCGAGGGCAGGCCCAAGCACTACTACTCGATCCACCAGAAGATGATCGTCCGAGGCCGCGATTTCGACGACATCCACGACCTGGTCGGCGTGCGCATCCTGGTGGACGAGGTCCGGGACTGCTATGCGGCGATGGGCGTGGTGCACGCCCTCTGGCAGCCCATGCCGGGCCGCTTCAAGGACTACATCGCACAGCCTCGGTTCGGGGTCTACAAGTCGTTGCACACGACCGTCATCGGCCCGGACGGGAAACCGCTCGAGGTGCAGATTCGCACCCATGAGATGCACCGCACCGCCGAGTACGGCATCGCCGCCCACTGGCGGTACAAGGAGACCAAGGGCAATAACGGCAGCGGCGGAACCTCCGCGGTCGAGGTCGACGAGATGGCGTGGATGCGTCAACTCCTCGACTGGCAGCGTGAGGCCGCCGACCCCGGCGACTTCCTGGAGTCGCTGCGCTACGACCTGGCGACCAGGGAGATCTTCGTCTTCACCCCCAAGGGGGATGTGATCACGCTGCCGACCGGCTCCACACCGGTCGACTTCGCCTACGCCGTGCATACCGAGGTCGGTCACCGCTGTATCGGGGCCCGGGTCAACGGCAGGCTGGTGGCGCTCGAACGCGGTCTGGAGAACGGCGAGGTCGTCGAGATCTTCACCTCGAAGGCCGAGGGTGCGGGGCCCAGCCGCGACTGGTTGTCGTTCGCGGCCTCTCCTCGGGCTCGAGCAAAGATCAAACAGTGGTTCGCGAAGGAACGCCGCGAGGAAGCCATCGAGAGCGGCAAGGAGGCGATCGCGCGGGAACTGCGCCGTGTCGGACTGCCGTTGCAGCGGCTCGTCTCCGCGGACTCGCTCGGCGCCGTGGCGCGCGAACTCCACTACACCGACATCAGCACCCTCTACGCGGCGGTGGGCGAGCACCATTCCTCGGCCAAGCACGTCGTGACCAGACTGATGGCCCTGGTCGGCGGCGAGGAGCATGCCGAGGAGGAGCTGGCCGAGCGCTCCACGCCCTCCACGATGCACCACCGTAGGCGGGCCACCTCGGACGCCGGGGTCGTCGTCAAGGACGCGGGTGACGTCTGGGTGAAACTCGCCCGCTGCTGCACCCCGGTGCCCGGTGACGAGATCCTCGGCTTCGTCACCCGGGGCGGCGGCGTGAGCGTGCACCGGACCGACTGCACCAATGCGGACGAGCTGCGCGCCAGCCCGGAGCGTCTGGTGCCGGTGGAATGGGCGCCATCGTCGTCCTCGGTGTTCCTGGTGGCGATCCAGGTGGAGGCACTCGACCGGCATCGGTTGCTCTCCGACGTCACCAAGATCCTGGCCGACGAGCGCGTCAACATCCTGTCCGCCTCGGTCAACACCAGCCGGGATCGGGTGGCGGTCAGCAGGTTCTCCTTCGAGATGGGCGACCCGAAACATCTCGGGCACGTGTTGAAGGCGGTGCGCAACATCGAGGGCGTCTACGACGTCTACCGGGTCACCTCGACCGCATAGCCCCACCGGGGCCGCCCCGCTCGTCGGTGGCGGTGCGGAGCCGGAGCACGGCGGTGCGGGCACAGCCCATCGCAGGCGTCGTCTTACTCGGTGATGCGTCGACCACTCGTATCTCGAGCACTCCTCGCCCGCGGGGACACCTCGGCCCCGAAGGGAGCGGACCGCTGTGGAGTGGCAGATCGCCTGAAACCCTGCAGTGATGACCATGACTCGATGATCGAACGGATGTTCGATTCCGGCAAGGTATCGATCGAGTGGATCACCAAGGGCCGCCTTCCCCCTGCTCAGGTCGGCCATGTGGTCCGGACGGAGCACGAGCCGACGGCGGGGGAGACAGTTCGGCCCCGGTCACCGTCGGCGAGACGGTGACCGGGGCCGAATGTCGTGGCGAGAGGGCGTCAGGCTGTGATGGACGCGCTCTCGATGATGGTCTCGGTGTTGGGCGGACCGTCGCCCTGACCGGTCGACTCACCCGCCTCGGCGATCCCGTCGACGACCTCGAGGCCGCCTTCGTCGATCGTGCCGAAGACCGTGTATGACGGCGGGAGCTCCGAGTCACCGTAGACGATGAAGAACTGCGAGCCACCCGTGTTGGGGCCCGCATTGGCCATCGCCAGGGTGCCTCGGCCGTAGGTCTCCTCGCCGGTCAGCTCGTCGGCGATCTCATAGCCGGGCCCGCCGCTGCCGGTGCCGGTCGGGTCGCCGCACTGCAGGACCTCCAACGAGCCCTCGGCGGTGACCAGCCGGTGGCACTGCGATTCGTCGAAGTAGCCGCTCTCCGCGAGGTGCACGAAGCTCTGCACCGTGCACGGCGCTGCCTCGCGGTCCAGGGTCAGACCGATCTCGCCCTGGTTCGTGGCCAGCGTCGCGTCGACGGTGCCCTCGGCGGGCGTGGGATCGACGTCCTCGGGGATGTCGACCTCCTTGGCGGGCTCGCCGCTGGTGACATAGCCGCAGGGGCCGTCCGTCGTCTCGACGGAGGACGGCGTCTCAGGCGTGTCGCTCTGCCCGGCGGCCTCGGCGTCATCGCCACCCTGGGTGGCGAAGAAGTAGACCAGCCCGACGACCAGGACCGTCCCCAGCACCGTCGCGCTCATGGCGATCGTGCGGCGGCGTTTGGCGCGTTGGGCACGGCGTTGGAGCTGCCGTTCGAGCTTCCGCTTGGCGGCTGCGCGACGTTGCTCGTTGGTGGGCACCGGCTCCCTCCTAGGGATGCTGGAGACGGGGTGGCAGCCGGGAGTCTAGAGCCAGCGGGTGTGGTCTGTGTGTACCGGTATGGGCCGGCTAGGCTGGTCGGTCTGCGGGTGCGGCCTTTCGGCCCAACCCGACCCCTGCTCTCCACGGAGGCGCCTCGTGCTCGTCGTCGGGTTCCCCAGTGGCCCATTGCAGGCCAATTGCTATCTGCTCGCGGGCGGGCCCGATGGGCCCTGTGTGGTCGTCGATCCCGGTCAGGACGTGGCGGCCCCGCTGGAGGCCCGGCTGGCGGAGCACCGCCTGACTCCTGCCGCCGTGCTGCTCACCCACGGGCATTTCGACCATGCCTACTCGGCGACCGAGGTCGCCGAGACCCACGACATCCCGGTCTGGGCGCATCCCGGCGACCGGCCCCTGCTCTCCGAACCGCTTCGTGGTGTCGGCTCCGAACTCGCCCGGTTGTTGGGGCCGGAGCTGGCCATGCGCGAGCCGGAGCAGCTGTGTGATCTGACCGACGGCCAGGCCCTGGACCTGGCGGGCTTGCGGATCACCGTGCTGCACACCCCGGGACATACCGAGGGCTCGGTGTGTTTCCACGTGGTGATCGCACCCGCTGACCCGGCAGCCGAGGTCGGATCCGAGCCGACCGAACGGACCAGCCTGTTGTTGGCGGGCGACACGCTCTTCGCCGGGTCCATCGGGCGGACAGACCTCCCCGGCGGCGATCAACGGGTGATGATCGAGACGCTGCGGGATCGCATCCTTCCGTTGTCCGACGACATGGTGCTGCTCTCCGGGCACGGCCCGACCAGCACCATCGGCCGGGAGCGGGCCACCAACCCGTTCCTGCAGGGCCTGAGCACTCCGGGCGCCTGACCCGACGGGCCGGGACTCGTGGACGATCGTGTCAGTGGCGCGGATGAAGGAGGCATCGACCCGGTGACCGAGAACGATCCCGGCGAGCTCGACCGACCCGGTATTCCCGAGCGGTCCGATACCGGCGAGCAATCCGACCGAGCAGCGCGATCCGAGGGCAAGCCCGCCCAGCCCGGCATCGCGCTCGACCTACTTCCTTCCCAACTGGTTCGGCGACGTGCGTGGTCGATCGCGGCAGGCGCGCTCATCGTCGGCGCGGCGCTGGGGGGACTCTTCGGTCTGATCGGCGGGCGCACGGCCGGCCTGGTCGCCGGCGGAGTGATCGCCGTTCCATTGCTGTTGCTGGCCTGGGCGGAGGCTCGTCGACGAACCCGGCTCGCCGGCAGCGTCGTCTCCGTGTCGGCCTTCGGCACCCGGAGAGTGGATCTCAACGAATTGCGGGAGATCGACGTCCTGGTCCTGGATCAGCGCGGAATGCGCACCGTGGGGCTGTTGATGCAGGGGCAGGGCAAGACGGTGAACCTGTCTCTGGCGCTCTACGCGGGTGCAGGCGGTCGCGAACTCGGCATCCTGGAGCTTCGCCGTCTCGCCGACGCCCTGGCCGCCGTAGGGGACATGCGCACGCTGACCCTGTCGCAGCTGTTGGTCGCACAGCTTCGGGCCGAGGCACGCGGCGAGGCTGCCGCAGATCGTCCGCTGTACAAGTTGGCCTCGGTGGCTCCCGCAGGTCGACTGCCGTCCCGATTGAGTTCCGAGGCGGTCGCCCGGTTCGTCTCCACCCTGGACTGATCGGCGGATCCCGGCCCCGGCGACGCTGCTGCCGGGGCCGAGGCCGGTTAGATCGGCTCGTGGCCCTCCGGTCGACGCCTGCGGCCCTCCGCCGCGGACCTCGGACCGTCGGTCCGACCCGGTGTCCCGCCGTGTGGAGCCCGTCGGGCGGGCCTGTCCTCCGGCGTGGGGCGTCGAGGCGCCCGCCGCTGTCCATCGTGCGGCGGCCGACCAGCCGGGTCGCGTGCGACGCGGTCCCCGACTGCATCCGGTTCGGCAGGCGGCTGTTGTGCCGGGCGGACGCGTCGTCGCTGGTCGGCGCGGCGTGGGTCCTCCTCGGTTTCGTCGCGGCGGGTACGGGTTGTGGGTGGTCTGGTCTGGGTACCGCCGGATCGACGCGGGGCGTCCTCGGCGGCGCGTGCCTGCAGACCCCCTGTGCCTGCCGACGCCTCCCGACGAGGGGTGTGTGCCGTGTCGTCGCCGTGCTCGTCCTCGATGTCCGGCGGGTACACCGGGTCGGGTGGGTCCACGGGATCATGGTCGTCGGTCGGTTCCGTCGGTCCTCTGGTGACCACCAACGCCGCGAGCGCGGTGCTGATCGGCACGGCGGCGACAAGACCGATGCTGCCGACGAGCGTTCGGACGATCTCCTGCGCGACGACCTGCGCGCCGAAGAGCGTCCCGAGGTCGACACCGGACAGCGAGTAGGACAACAACAACGGCAGGGCGGCACCCGCATACGCCAGGGCCAGGGTGTTCACCGCAGCCGAGATGTGGTCTCGTCCGATGCGCACGCCCGCGGTGTACAGGGCTCCCCAGCCCATCGTCGGGTTGGCCTTGCGTAGTTCCCAGACCGCGCTGGTCTGGCTGATGGTCATGTCGTCGAGGACACCGAGTGCGCCGATGATCACGCCGGCGAGCAACAGGCCGCGTGCATCGACGTCGGTGCCGAGAATGGTGATGAGGTTGACGGTCTCCTCGTCCAAGCCGGTGAGCTTGGTCAGTTCCGAGAAGACGATCCCGAGGACGGCGATCAGAGCCAGACTGATCAACGTGCCCAACACGGCGGCCGAGGTGCGTGCCGAGAAACCGTGGGTGAGGTAGAGGACCACGAACATGATCAGTCCCGAGCCGATGACGGCCACGGTCACGGCGTTCTCGCCTGCGAGGATCGCCGGGATGATGAACATCGTGATGATCGCGAAACTGACGGCGAGGCCCGCCAGCGCGGTGAGTCCCTTCCAGCGGGCCAGCAGCAGCACGGCCGCCGAGAACAGCACGGCCAGCCACAGCAGCGATCCGCCCCGCTGGAAGTCGACGATGCGATAAGAGGAGGGCTCGGTCGGTTGTGCGCCGGTGTACGACAGTACGACCTGGTCGCCCTGTTCGAAGGTCGGCGTGCTCGGCTCCAACGGGAGCACCTGCTCGATCGTCTGACCGGCGGCCTCTCCGTCGTCCAGCCGCACCTGGAGTACCTGGCACTGCGAATCATCCTGCGGCGCACCGGTGTTCGGATCGGGCTGCGCACCGCCGGGGTCTGCACCGCCGGGATCGGGCTGCGTACCGCCGGGGACAGGCTGTGCTCCGCCACTCTGACAGCCGCCCACCTCGGCCGAGAGGACCTCGGCGTTGAACGGCTCCTGGAAGAAGCCGAGCTCACTGGAGCTCTGCGTCTCCTGCCCGAACGGGTGGAGCAGCAAGGCCCCGATCACGGTGGCCAGCGCGACCGGGACCAACAGCGCGGCCAACAGGATGCGCACCTTGGTCGAGGAGCGGCCTGCGGGCCCGTGTCCGTGTCCATGGCCATGGCCATGGCCGACGGCTTCGGCGGTCCTGCGCTCGCGGCGAGCGGGTTTTCCCGCCGTGGTCGCCGAAGTGCGTCCGGTGCGCCTGCCTGCGGTGCGGTCACCGGGATCGGTCGGCACCGCATCGGATGCGTTGGTGGAATCAGCAGGATGGACCGGCTTGGCCGACGTGCTCGCACGTCGTTCGGGATCGCGTCGTTGTGGACGGCCGGCTCCGGGTGCTCTCGGTTCGTCCGGCCGTTCGCCCCGAAGACCGGGTTCCCGAGGGACACCGGTTGCATCCCGCCTGCCGGCCTGACGGCTTCGCTCTGTCCCGGAGCCGATGTCGGGTGCTCCCGGTCCGGCAGGCCGTTCGCCACGGTCGTCAGGCATCGCTCGGCGGCGGTTCGGTTCCGGCGGTTCCGCTCCGGGCATCGGTCGCCGACGTCGCGGTGGCGAGGCGTCGCCCGAGCCGTGCCCAGCGTTGGGATGTCGCTCTCCGCCGGTCTCCTCGGCCGGTCGTGCCCGACGGCGGCCGTCCTGGGGCGCAGCGGCGGGGGGCTGTCTGCGGCGACGTGGTCGTTCGACGTCGGATGCGGGGCCGGCAGCCGGATCCGACGGGGAACCTTCGGGCGTGGGCGAATGGCCGAACCAGTCGTCACCTCGGCGTTCGTCGCTCACACGACCTCGCCAGCAAGCGGCGCTTCGATCATTCCGCGCATCCTATGGGGTCGGCGAGGACATGGCGCGGGCAACTGGAGCCCTCCCACACCGGTTGCCGCGAGTCCCACGCCACGGGCCATCCACCGGCTTTGCGACGTCGGTCTCGAGCCCGCGTATGATGTCGGTCAGGCGTTCGAGCAGACGTGAGGCTGGAGCCACTCCCCGGTGCATCGAGTGGCGCTTCCGCCGCAGGGTTGAGGCATCCCCTGCTCATCGACGAAGATCCGTTCATTCGACGCCCGCCAGCCGAGCGTCCTCACCATGCCGAGCCGGGCGGCGGAACCGAGGACAGTCATGTCACGAACCTCGCTGACCGACCAGCTTGTGGCGCTGCGCTGCCAGTACACGGGTGGGAACGCCAGCGCGGCCACCCCGGAAATCGTCGCCGCGGTGACTCACCTGGCCCGAGACGAACGAAGCACTCTCGTCGATGTCCTTCGTGCCGGTCCCGATGAGATCGGTGGGATACGCGTTGCCGACTCGGTCCGGCATTCATTGCTCTCGCCTGCCGGGACGCCGGGGCAACGCCGGTTGGACTCGGCATTGCTGCTGGCACTCACCCGAGTCGGCAGCCATCTGCAACTACGCCCGCCTGCGGATCTCCTTCGTCCCGCGCAGCCGATCCGGGCCGTACGGCCGACGACAGCGGAGCTGATCGTGCACCTGTGGCCGGACGCTCTGGGGCCGTTGTTGTTCGAACTGCTTCCGAGGACCGGCGCGGGCCACTTCGAAGGAGTGCCGGGTCTGCGGTATCGACGGCGGCATCGATCCGTCGAACTGGTGCTGCTCGGCGACGATCTGCCGGGTCGGGTGGTGTTGGCGGGAGTGAATGGCCGAACCTTCCGGGCAGGTCTCGCCTTCGCCTCCCGCTGGGCGACGGAGACCGAACGTGGGACTCACTCGATCGCGGAGGCGTCGCCCGATCGGCTGGACGCAGCAGAGCGGCAACACCTCACGGAGTCGCCCGGATCGGACCCAGCGGGCGTGGGTAGTGAGCTGCTGCGCCGCAGCGGGCTGCTGTCTTCGGCGCTCTGGTCCACGTCATGGGGACGGCATGGACAGTGGTGGTGGGAATGGGCCGCAGGGCCTGCGCCACGGTCCGTGCGGGACCGGCTGCGGCATCCGGCCTTCGGCCTGTCGGATGCCATCCAGATCTCAACGCCGGACGACGCTGCGATTGCCACCCACCGGGGCGCGCCCCATCGGAATGGGTTCACCGTTGCCCTACGTACCGTCGAGGCACCGGCCCACGCCGATGGAGCGCGGTCGACCGGTTTCGAATGGCCCGCCGAATACCGCGCCTGGTCGGACTGGGACGCCCGCGTCGGCTGACCGTTCGAACACCTAGGCGCGGCCTTCATCGGGAGGTCGGCACGAGGCCGGGAGAGGCGATGTCGTCTCTCGGCCTCGGCTATCCCTACTCAGCGGGCGTCGTGATCGTCCAACCAGGAGATCAGAAGCTCGCGTTGGTCCTCGGTCGGAATCCCGGTGCAGGCCTCCAACTCTCGGAAGTCCTCGACGGTCGCAACGACATGGACCGAGGAGACCGGGTAGGTCAATGCCTCCCGGATCGCGCGCGTCGCCGCCTCGTCCTGGCCTGCCGCAGCGAGGTAGGTGCCGATACTCAACCGGATTCGATGCTGCGTCCCGTCTTGGGCCAGCTTGGCGCGATCCTGGGCGAGGGCATCGGCGAGCAGCCGCGCCGCCTCTTGAAGGTCGTGCATCCCCAAGTACGCCAGGGCGAGGAGGTAGGTATCGAAGGCCTCGTCGCCATCGATCCGGTCCGCCGCGATGAAATCGTCGACCGCCCTGTCGTATCTCCCGAGCGCGAGGTGCAGCCTGCCACGCGGGGTGTAGGCATGATTGTGGTCTGGGGCGAACTCCACGGCCCGATCGAAGGCGACCATCGCTTGTTCGTGCTCGCCTAGCGATCGGAGATTGCGTCCCCGCTCAGCCGCGATCCAGGCGGCATCCGGCCCCAGCCGCAGCGCCGTGTCGATATCCGCGAGCGCTTCGTGGTGCCGCCCGGTCTCCCGAAGAGACAGCGCCCGGTTCAGATAGGACGCCCGATCATCGGGATCACGCTCGATAAGCCTGCTGTAGTCGGCGATGGCGGCTTCGCTATGCCCGAGATCACGTAGCAGACCTGCCCTCTCGGAAAGCACCCAGTCCGCATCATGACCCAGCTCCACGGCGCGGTCGAGATCGGCGAGCGCCCGAGTCTCGTCGCCGAGCGCCAGGTAGACCTGCCCTCGGCTTCCGATCGACCAGCCTCGGTCGGGAGCGAGCGTGATGGCTGCATCGAAATCCGCCATCGCGTGGGTGAACCGGCCGGTCGCTCGGTGGAACT
This sequence comes from Actinoalloteichus hymeniacidonis, assembly GCF_014203365.1. Classification (NCBI taxonomy): domain Bacteria; kingdom Bacillati; phylum Actinomycetota; class Actinomycetes; order Pseudonocardiales; family Pseudonocardiaceae; genus Actinoalloteichus; species Actinoalloteichus hymeniacidonis. The sequence goes on along the minus strand of NZ_JACHIS010000001.1, from coordinate 4,051,611 downwards.
CGCCACGGGCGTTGTAGGCCGACACCGCCTCGGGATGGAGCTCCACCGCGCGGTCGAAGTCTGCGGCTGCCCGATCGTGGTCGCCGCGGCGGTGATGGAGTCGGCCTCGATCGAGGTGGGCCTCGAGATCGGTGCCGTCCTGCTCGATGAGCCGATCGAGGTCGGCGAGCGCGGCGTCGTCATCGCCGAGGAGTCGGTGCAGGGCACTCCGCGACTCCAGTGCCCAGTCGAGTCCGGGGTCGATGGCCAGCGCGTTATCGAAGTCGATCAGTGCGGTCGACAGGTCGAACTGTGCCGCGAGAGCCTGACCCCGGCTGGCCAGCGCCCATGCGTCGTGTGGGGACAGTTCTAACGCGCGGGTGAAGTCCTCGATGGCTGCCGCCGTGTCCCCGGCGAGTCGATGTGCCTCGCCCCGATGCTTCAAGGCCCAGACGTAGTCGGGTTCGATCTCCAGCGCATGGTCGAAATCGGCGATGGCCCGCGCGTGGTTGTCGAGGTCCGCGTGGGTCTGCGCTCGACTGGCCAGCACACTCGCGTCGTCGGGATCCATCGCGATGGCGAGATCGAAGTCCGCCAGAGCCTCCCGGAATCGGCCCGCCAACCGATGTCGCTCGCCTTGGCGGTGGTGGGCCTGTTGGATCTCGGGGTCCAGTCCCACCGTCCAATCGAAACCGCCACCGGCGGAGTAGTGCTCCCTGGCTGCTGCGGCGGAATTCTCGCGACTCGCCGCGGCCGTCAGCAGCTCGACCGCCCGATCCAGGTCTGCGGCGGCACGCTCGTGATCACCCAGCGCACGGTGCACCCGGCCCCGGCTGACCAGCGCCCAGTGGTCGTCGGGGTCGCCACCCAGTGCCTGATCGAGGTCGGTGAGCGCCAGCGCGAGTTCGCCGGTCAACCGGTACACCTCGCCGCGTCCGGCGATGGCTGTGCGAAGCCCGGGGGCGATCTCGAGCGCACGGGTGAAATCGGCCAGCGCCTCGACGTGGTTGCCCATGGCCCGGTGGAGATGACCTCGGGCGCCGATCGCCGCAACGAAGCGTGATGACGACTCGATGGCGCGGGTGAGATCGGCGAGTGCCTGTCGTTCCCGGCCGAGTAGGCGATGGGTGTGTCCGCGGGCTACCAGCACCAGCCTGCGGTCGGGCTCCAGTAGCAGCGCCCGCTCGAAGTCCACGAGCGCGCCATCGAGGTCGCCCAGCGCCTTACGCAGCCTGCCGCGTTCGTCATGCAGCCACGCCTGGTCCAGACCCAGCTCCACCGCCCGGTCGAAATCGGCCAGCGCCTCGGCGTGATTGTCGAGTCTGCGGTGCACCCGGCCACGGGCCGCATAACCCGACCCGTCGTCGGGTTCGTCGGCCACCGCTCGATCGAGTTCGCGGAGAGCCTCACGGTCGGAGGCCGGCAGCGGAACGTCTCGGTCGGAAGGCTCGGCAGCGGCGATCTCGCCGGGCCCCCGCGTTGCGTCCTGGTCGCCGTCGTCTGCTCCGGTCGAGAGGCCGCTCAGCCGTTCGCGGACCGAGTCCCGTTCGGACCGTGCCCAGCCGAGATCGGGATCCAGCTCCAGGGCGTTGTCGAGATCCGCGAGCGCACCGGTGAGGTCGCCCAGCGCCCGGCGGACCTGGCCCCGACCCGCCAACGCCCAGGGATAGTCGTCGTCGAGTTCCACGGCTCGGTCGAAATCGGCGAGCGCCGCCGTCAGTCGTCCGGTGACCCGGTATACCTCTCCCCGGCTCGCATAGGTGGGCGCGAGCCCAGGGTCGCACTTCAACGCGCGGTTGAGGTCGACCAGAGCTTCGTCGAAGCGATCGATGAAGCGGTACAGCTCACCTCGGTCATGTAGGGCGTTGGCGTTGTCGGGGGCGATCTCCAACGCGCGATCGAAATCGGCCAACGCCTGCTCGACGTCGTCGCGCATCGCATGCAGCCGCCCCCGTTGCAGGTAGGTCCAGTCCGCCGCTGGATCCAGCTCCAACAGCCAGTCGAGGTCGGCGAGCTGCGCGTCCACGTCGCCCAGCGACCGGTGGACCAAGGCACGTTCGGCGATCAACCACTCCATGGTCGGACGGAGCTCGATCGCGGCGTCGAGGTCGGCCAGTGCTTCCTCGGCCTTCCCCCGCGCGTGGTTGACCTGGGCGCGGCCGCCCAGCGCCCAGGCATAGTCCGGGGCGAGTTCGATGGCGCGGTCGAAGTCGACCAACGCGCGTCCCAGGTTGCCCAGCATTCGGTGGGTCTCCGCGCGGTTGGCCACCGTCGTGGGGTTGTCCGGCATCAGCAGTACGGCCTGCTCGCTGTCCTCGGCGGCAGCCTCGAGGTCGCCCAGGACACGATGCAACCGTGCCCGGTCGTCCAGCGCCCAGGCCAGGAACGGTTCGAGGTCCAGCGCCCGGCTCAGATCGGCGAGCGCCTGGCGATGGTTGCCCAGGGTGAAGTGCGATTGTCCCCGCGAGGCCAGGGTGAACGCGTGATCGGGCATCCGCGCGAGCACGAGATCGAAGTCGTCGATCGCACCGGCGTCGTCGCCGAGTAACCGGCGGGTCTCACCGCGCTCGATGCGCGCGTAGAAGGATTCGGGGTCGAGCGCGACCGCGTGGTCGAGATCGGCGATCGCCGCGGTGATCCGGCCGGACATCCGATGGCACTCGCCCCGCCGGGTATACGCGGCGGTGTACTCGGGATTCTGTTCGATGGCGGCGCTGAAATCGACGATGGCCGCGTCGAACTCGCGGGCGTCCTGCCGCAGCGCGCCCCGTTCGACCAGGGCCCAATCGAGTTCTGGATCGAGATCCAACGCGCGATCGATGTCGGTGAAGGCCTGCACCGCATTGCCCAGCGCGCGATGTGCCTGTCCCCGGCTGGCCAGTGTCCACGGTTCGTCCGGTTCGATCCGCAGCGCACGATCGAAGTCGGCCACGGCCGCCTCGTTGTCATGCAGCAGGCGGTGTGTCTCGCCGCGTTGACTGAGTAACTCCGCGGAGTCCGGCTCGAAGCTCAGCGCGCGGTTCAGATCGGCCAGCGCCTCGTCGTCGCGGGCGTGGGAGCGGTGGAGCTTCGCACGCAGCGACAGCGCCATGACCGGCTCCGGCTCGGTGTCGATCGCCCTTTCCAGATCGTCGGCGATGTCGTCGAGGAAACTCATGTGGGGTTGGACGTCCTTCCTGGGCAGCGGGACCCGGGAAGCCTCCCATGGTGGGCGGCTACGACGCTGCAGGATTTCGTCGATGGCCGGGCGGTGCAGGCGAGTCTCATCCTCGACGGTGACAATCCCGGCTGGACCGGCCTGGCTGCGAGGTCCAGTGGGCGGCGGAGGACGTGAGCATGGTCACGGGTTGTGATCGGTCACGGTGGGGGAGCGTGTTGGCGGACTGTCCGCCGTCGGGTGTGACAGGGTGATCAACGCTGCATCGATACCGGGAATGGCCCTGCGGACCCGCGACGACGCCCGCACCGGCCGGGTACCGCGACCGGCGGGTGCGCGGTGGTGGTAGTCGATCGGTGGCGCCGCAGGTCGCGCGGGTCGCACGGCGGGTTCGATCACTTTCGGTGATCGGTTTACCGTCCGGTTCGAGTGATCAAGGCGGAGCTCTCCGTCGGAGGAGTGAGGTGGCTTTCGTGCGACGTGCGCTGGTACTCGGCGGCGGCATCGCGGGACTGACGGCGGCCAGAGTGCTCGCCGAACATGCGGACGAGGTGATCGTCGTGGACCGCGACGATCCGGCGGACAACTCGGGCCCACGGCGGGGCACACCCACCGCGCCGCACTCCCATCCGATCCCCGAACTGGCTCGTCGACAACTGGACCATTGGATGCCCGGGTTGATCGAGGAACTGGTCGCCGATGGTGCTCAACCGGTCGACTCCGGATCGCATTGGCACGTGGACGGGGTCCGCCGGGCACCCGTGGTGGGCGAGCCGCTGGTCAGCCTCACCCTGCCGTTCCTGCACCGTCGGATGCGGGAACACGTCGCCGGGCTCGGCGCGGTGCGGTTCCAACGAGGCAAGGCCACCGGCCTGACACACCGGGGAACCCGAGTGGACGGCGCGCTGGTCGCCGAGCCGGGGCATCGAGGGCCGGGTGAACGGATCGGCGCCGACCTGGTCGTTGACGGGATGGGCCGATCCAGCAGGCTCGGCGACTGGCTGGAGCGCGCGGATTACCCCCCGCCGCCGATGCGCAGGCTCGGCGGCGACCTCGGCTACGCCACCCGGCTCTACCGGCGAAGCCCCGGCCAGACGGTCGACGGAATGGACAGCGTCTACTCGCTGCGCACCGGCCGCTCCGGGCCGGCTGGCGGACTGGTCCTGCTGCCCGTCGAGGGCGATCGATGGAGCGCCACCGTCATCGGTTATGGCGACAACCGACCGACCAGGGACATCGAGGACTTCGAGGCACGGTGCCGGATCGAGCCGGTCGGCGAGCTGGGAACACTGATTCAGGAGGGCGAACCGGTCTCGGATGTCGCCGCCGCTCGGCATCGAGACAGCCGACGCCGGGACTACCACCGGATCCGACGCCTTCCAGGGGGCCTGATCGCACTCGGCGATGCGGTGGCCTCGCTCAACCCGATGCACGGTCAGGGCCTGATCCTCGCGGCGTTGCAGGCGAGCGCACTGCACAGCTGGCTGCGTGGGCCCGCCGTGTTGAGCGAACCCGCGGACGCCTATTTCGAACGCAGTAGGGTCGTGGTGGACGCCGCATGGGCGAGCGCGGCGGCCCAGGACAGCCGACCGTCGCAGCCCGAGGGCAAAGGGCCGTTCGGCCTGCAGCTCTCCCGGGTGTTCACCGACCTGCTGGCCAAGGCGACGATCACCGATGCGGGGGTGCATCGTCGCTATCTCGACGTCGCGGCCATGCGCAGCCATCCCCGTGAACTCGCTCGTCCTCGGTTCCTACTGAGCACCATGCGTGCCGCGCTGCGGTCCACCTCGTCGTAAACCCTGCTCGGGCAGGCGCCCGCGATCAGAACCCCTCGGTGGCGGGCGGTCGGCGACCGACCACCCGCCTCGGGGGAGACGGCTCAGCCGGTCCGGCTGGCCGACCTCCGCTTGGACGAACTCGGCCTGCGCCGCGATTCCGGGGTGACGGCGGGCGCGGCCGCCGATGTGGCGGGCGGTCCGGAGTCGCCCGTGCTGGACTCCGGATCCGAGATCGACGGAACCTGGTGGATGGACAGCAGCCGCAGACCGAGGGTCTGGACCCGGACCAACAGGCTGTGCAGCGCGGCGTCATCGAGGATCGTTCCGCGCAGGATCGCCTCCTGGGTGTTGCGACCGACGCTCATCTCGGGGAAGACCTGCGCGATTCGGTACACCGACCGGCCCGCTACGCGCAGTTCGTAGGAGCGGTTCGTCGTCGAGGACTGTGTCGGGGCCGGATCCACCGGCGGCCACTGGTCAACGCTCATCGGATACCGCCTCCTCGCCGGGATCGACGGCTGGATGGTCGCCTACCAGCGGTTGGCGTGAGGGGACAACTGAATTGGTCATCGTCGACTCCTTCGGCGAACGGGTGACCTGGAGTGTCCGAGGCTTGATCGGGCACCGTCTCGACGGTGCCCGAGACATCGCGTGTTGTCCGCGATTCGCCCGTGAATCCACTCGGTCGATATGCGAGTCCGCCACCAGCGGACGGTAGCCCCATCGTGGTTGCGGTACCTGCGGCTGCGGCGACGTGGGGTTGGGCAACCCCCGGGCGACCTGGGTGGCCTTGTGTGTGACACAGTGGTGGGCAAGAGGCCGGTCGAAGATCTCGGACTCGCGGCGTGAGCCCGACGGTCGAGGCGGATCAGGCGGAGTCGACGGCGGACCGACCTCATCACACCACGCATCCGGCGATGGCGTTGTGCTGTGCGAGTCCGATGCTCGGGCCTGCACGGCTGGTATGCCGTGTCCAGCGATCGACGTGGTGTAGAATTCGTCGGCGAAGTGTTCGAAAGGTGAGGGGTCGTAGGTGCCACCCAAGCAGCGCAAGACGTTCGAGGCGACACTCGAACTTGAGGCTGGCAATGCAGCCATGGTCGATCTCGGAAAGATGCTCGGCCCGACGGGTGTCAACACCCGAAACGTCAAGCTCGAGTACGACGAGAACACCTCCGCTCACCGAGGCGAGATCGTTCCCGTGGTGGTCTCGGTCTTCGAGGACCGGACCTACACCCTCCGGTACAAGACCCCGCCCACCAGCTTCCTGATCCGTCAGGCGATGGGCGCGAAGTCCGGCTCCGAGCGTCCCGGGCACGTTCCCGGCGGCACGCTCACCAAGGAGCAGGTCCAGGCGATCGCCGAGCGCAAGATGCCCGACCTGAACGCAGGCGGCGACTTGGACGCAGCGATGAAGATCGTCGCGGGTTCCGCGCGGTCCATGGGCGTCACCGTCGAGGGCTGATATCCCGGCGGTTCGATGCTGAGCGAGGCTGTTCACTGAAGGGGGCTACCCGGCCGGGTAGCCCCCTTCAGTCTTGTCGGAGGGCAGCTGTGACCGCGCCGCATCATGCCCAGCCGGGCGGTCGTGCTGCCCGACCGGGCTAATACGGGTGCGAGGGCGCGGATCAGACGCCGCCCGCGAGGCTCTCCAGCTTGACGTCGGGATGCTTGCGCAGTAGTAGCCGAAGCGTGATGTCATCGGTGAATAGTGCGAGTTCCGCGCCATCGCCCCTGGTCAGGACCTCGCTGGAGTGTCCGTCGATCAGTTTGCGTTCGTTCGGATCGCCGAGCCTGCGGACCACGGTGTAGGGCAGGTGGTTCAACAGGATCGTCACGCCGAACTCGTTCTGTAGACGGTCCGTGGCCACCTCGAACTGCATGGGGCCGACTGCGGCGAAGATCGGCGTCGCCTCGCCACGACGGTCCGAGCGCAGTACCTGTACCACGCCCTCCTGTTCGAGCTGTTCCACGCCGCGCCGGAACTGCTTGGCCCGTCCGGGGTCCTTGGCCGCCACGGTCGCGAAGTGACGCGGGGCGAAGCTTGGCAGACCGGGGAAGGTGACCTTCGGCTTGCCTGCGTACAGCGTGTCGCCGACTCGAAGGTTCGAGGCATTGACCAGGCCGATCACGTCGCCGGGATAGGCGACGTCCAGGGTGCTGCGTTGCTGCCCGAAGACCTGCTGGGCGTACTTCGTCGCGAAGGGCCTGCCCGAGGCGGCGTGGGTGACGACCATGCCTCGGTCGAAACGCCCGGAACAGACCCTGGCGAAGGCCACCTGATCGCGATGGGCACGGTCCATCCCGGTCTGCACCTTGAAGACGAAAGCGGAGAACGGTGCCTCCAACGATCGGGCGCCGCCGTCGACGTCCGGGCGGGGAGTGGGCCGAGGCGCCAGCTCCACGAGGAGGTCCAAGAGGTGCTTGACGCCGAAGTTGAGCACCGCCGAGCCGAACAGCACCGGGGTCGCCTTCGCGTCGAGGAACTCGTCGTAGTCCATGTCGGCACCGGAGATCGACAACAGCTCCGACTCCTCGCCCGCCTGCTCCCATTCCTCGCCGACGGATTCGGCCGCCTCGTCCGCCGTCATGGTCTGTATGGTCGCGCGGCTGGCGCCCGCCGCATTGCGGGTGAAGCCGATGAAGCCGCCATCGGTCCGATCGAGCACGCCCTTGAAGGCACCCGCCTCGCCGACCGGCCAGGTCAGCGGCATCGGACGCAGCGAGATCCGCTCGGAGATCTCGTCACACAGTTCCAGGGCGCCTCGGCCTGGCCGGTCCCACTTGTTGACGAAGGTGATCACCGGGATATTGCGATGCCGACAGACGTCGAAGAGCTTGAGCGTCTGGGGCTCGAGGCCCTTGGCCGCGTCGAGCAGCATCACCGCGCAGTCGACAGCTGCGAGCACCCGGTAGGTGTCCTCGGAGAAGTCGGAGTGGCCGGGGGTGTCCAACAGGTTGATCACCGTGTCGCCGTAGGCGAACTGCAGGGCGGCGGAGGTGATCGAGATTCCCCTGGCCTTCTCCATCTCGAGCCAGTCGGAGACCACACCCTTGCGGCCGCCCTTGCCGTGTACCGCGCCTGCTTCGGAGATGACCTGGGCGTGGAGGGCGAGTGCTTCGGTGAGCGTGGATTTTCCCGCGTCGGGGTGGCTGATGACGGCGAAGGTCCTCCGGCGGGCGGCTTCCCGTATCACCTGCGACTCGTCGTTCTTGGTCTGTCGCCCTAGGGCCGGATCGTTGCCCGCCACTGTCCGCTCCCTGTCCTGGTGCCCATCGATGGTGTCGCGGTGGCCCGATAGCAGGCGCACCTTCGCGCCGAGCCACTCTACCGGCCCGTCACGCTCTGTTCCGACCCGCCGCAGGTCAGCGCCCTGATCAGCCTCGGCTCGGTATCGGGAGGACGGGAGGACCGAGATCTGGACATGGCCGATGTGGTGCTGCGCCGCGCGAGTCGACGGTGGGTGCGCGCGGCGTCATCGGGGGAGGCGGTGCACGAGGTTCATGGGAGGTCGGAGTTCTCTGCGCATTGCTTCTGGCGGACGACCCGGTTAACGTAGGTTTTGCGGCCATTCGACTGATCTAATGGAAAAAATCCTGGAGGGAGTCGGTATGACTCAGGGCAGCACGACGGCGGAACTCGACGCGACGATCGCACCGAAGGACGTTCATCAGCTGCTGGGCAGGCACCTGCTCGTGGACGGATTCCCGTTCGTTCTGGACACGGCGGCCAGCTCCGGCTCCTGGTTGGTCGACGCACGCAACGGCGACCGCTACCTGGACCTGTACTCCTTCTTCGCCTCCGCGCCGTTGGGCTTCAACCCGGCGGGGATCGTCGAGGACCCGCAGTTCATGGCGGTGCTCTCGGAGGTGGCGGCGAACAAGCCCGCCAACTCCGACATCTACACGACGCACTACGCGGAATTCGTCGAGACCTTCGCGCGCGTGCTGGGCGACCCGGAACTGCCGCACCTGTTCTTCGTCGAGGGCGGCGCGCTCGCGGTGGAGAACGCACTCAAGTGCGCCTTCGACTGGAAGAGCAGGCACAACGAACAGCACGGCCGGTCGGCCGAACTCGGCACTAAGATCATGCACCTCACCAGGGCCTTCCATGGTCGCAGCGGTTACACCATGTCGTTGACCAACACCGACCCCGGCAAGACCGCGCGGTACCCGGCCTTCGACTGGCCCAGGATCTCCTCGCCTGCGATGCGGTTCCCGATGGCCGAGCACCTGGACGACATCATCGCCGCCGAGCAGAAGTCGCTCGCCGAGGCCGAGGCCGCCTTCGCCGCGAATCCCCATGACATCGCCGCCTTCATCGTCGAACCCATCCAGGGTGAGGGCGGCGACAACCACCTGCGCCCGGAGTTCCTCCAGGCCATGCAGCGGCTCTGCCACGCCAACGACGCGTTGTTCATCGTCGACGAGGTGCAGACCGGCGTCGGCGTGACCGGGACCGCCTGGGCCTACCAGCAGCTGGGTCTGAGCCCGGACATCGTGGCCTTCTCCAAGAAGACCCAGGTCGGCGGCGTGATGGCCGGTCGTCGCGTCGACGAGGTCGCCGACAACGTCTTCGTCGTGGGCGGTCGTATCAACTCCACCTGGGGCGGTGGCCTGGTCGACATGGTCCGGTCGCGGCGCTACCTGGAGATCATCGAGCGCGACGGCCTGTTCGACAAGGTCGCCGGGGACGGCACCTGGTTGGCCGAGCAGCTGGCCGATCTGGCGGCACGTCACCCGGGCCTGATCGACAACGTGCGCGGCCGCGGTCTGATGGTCGCGCTCGACCTGCCGGACGCCGCCACCCGAGGCGCGGTGCTCAGCGCACTGCTGGACCAGGAGCGCGTGCTGGCGCTGCCCAGCGGCGAGCGGTCGATTCGGTTCCGTCCGGCGTTGACGATCACCCGTGCGGAACTCACCGTGGCTGTCGACGCATTGGATCGGGTCCTGGGCCGACTGGGCTGACCCGACTCCACCGAGACGACCCGTCGCACCCGCCGCTCACGTTGGGTGCGACGGGTTTCCATTTCCGCTGCTCGCGCGGTTGCGTCCTTCGATCGGGGGAGACCGTTCGGTAACGCTGGGCACGGCGTGGACCCTCTTCACGGAAACGTCACGTGAAGTCCCGCTCACGCAACACACCGTGTCGATGCTGGAACCGTGACAGTCGACAGGACGGCGGGCAGGCACCCGTCACGCGATCATTCGACGCCCCCGACGTCCACCGACGTGCAGCGACCGGCCGCACCGGGCTGGACCAGGGAGATGCTGGAACTCGCCGGTGTCTGCTTCGCCGCCGCCATCGCGCACGTCTTCGCCTCGGGGGTGGCCGCGCAGCACGATGGATCGGTGATCCTGCTGGTGGTCGGCGCAACGTTGATCCTGATCTCCATCCTCGTTCGAAGCTGGCACGCGCGTCGGCCGCGTAGGCGATCCAGCGTCGCGCCCGCCCACCACATCGGGACTCCGTCCGCCGCTTCGGCGCGCTCCCCACAGCGCCATGAGATCGCCGCACCGCTCACCGGCACCGACCTGGCCACCACACTGTGGCGTCTGCGGGTCAACCTCGAGGACCGACCGGGGAGACTGGCCTACCTTGCGGGTGTGCTGGCAGGTCTGTCGGTCGACATCCGGTCCTTGGAGGTGCATCCAGCCGACGTCGGAATCATCGACGAGCTGTTGGTGTCCGCCCCCACCGCCGTGACGGCGACGGAGCTTCAGGAGGCGTTGTTGCGCGCAGGCGGCACCGAACCGCATGTCACCGTAGCCGACGTACACGAGTTGACCGACCCACCCGCCTCGGCGCTGCGGCTGGCCGCGAGGGTCGCGGCCGACCCCACCGATCTGGAAGCCGCGCTGATCGATCTGCTCGACGCCGTCGACGTCCACCGAACACCCGTGCCGTCGACCGAGCCCGATCGAATGTCGGCGACCGTACTGATCCTCTCGGACCCGGAGCTAGGCATCGTCCGGATCGTTCGTAGCGGACTTCCGTTCACTCCTGCGGAATTCGCGCGGGCGCGGGCGCTGCGCGACCTGGCGCTCACGGCGCGATCAGCAGCGCGGAACGGGGTGGATCGTCCTGCGGCCGAACCAGAGACGATCACGATCGTCGAGGCAGACCAGTTGGATTTCGCCGCCGTGCGAGACCTGCATCGACGCTGCACACCGGAATCCCGGTCGAGGCGTTATGGCACCCCGGCCGGGCCGAATCGCGATGGACTGCGCTTGCTGTTGGCCCCGGAGAAATCCCATACCCTGCTCGTTCGCGACGCAGCCGGCGATGTGATCGCGATGGGCTGCCTCGTCTGGCGGGAGGATGAAGCCGAGCTGGGCCTGCTGGTGCGTGACGATCGACAGGGCTCGGGTCTCGGCACGACACTGACTCGGCGCCTGATGCGGGCCGCTCAGGACCGGGGGATCGGTGTGGTGCACGCCAGTACCCAGCCCGACGATCTCCGCATGATCAGGATCATGAACCGGGTCGCCGATCGACCGACTCACCGGCTGCGCGATGGTGCACTGCGTCTCAGCGCCGGACTACACGGCGATACCGGCGACTAGAAATCAGGCGTCCTTGAAACGGAGGTAACGCAGGGGATTTCATGTCGGTTATTCACCGCCCAATCTCCTATGCGGTGTCAGGATGGCGAATAGTGGACTGGCTCGTTCCGTCGTCGTTCTCGGAACGTGGCCACGGGCTGGCGGCGCCCAGCCCAGGGCGTAGGCCCGCATTCACAGGTTTCCGGCGCGTTAATAATGTGAACCGAGACAAATCGGGTATCCGATTATCCGGACCGGCCGATCGATCAGCCGACGTTATGTGTCCTGCCCCGCGATCCGCCGATTGGTCTCTTGTGGGAATCGAGAGCGCGAAGTTAAGTCGGATGCGGCCGCCGTTTTACTCGGCTTTAGCCGAGAATTCGTCGGCCCTGGTGTCTGGACCTACAAGGAGGCTCGGTGTCTAGAACCATCGGCACAATGCGGTCGAGAAGACGCACCCCGGACCGAACCCGCTTACCCGGCGCACCCGGTTTGGTTTTCACCTTGGTGGCCGCATTGACGGCGGCCACCGCAGCACCGTCGATAGCTCAGCAGACCACGGAGACCGGCGACGAGACGGCATCGATCGACGCCGAGGTCCTCGAGGTCTTCGAGGAGAAGGGCAGCGCCGACGTCTGGATCGTCCTCGAGGACCGCGCTGATCTCTCGGCGGCCGCCGAGGTATCGGATTGGGCGGACCGTGGCGAGGCCGTCGTCGACACGTTGCAGGAGCACGCCGAGCAGAGCCAAGCCGAGGCAGTGGCGCTACTGACGGAATCGGCAGCGGAGTTCACGCCCTACTGGATCTCCAACCGCATCCTCGTTCGGTCGGCCTCGGAGTCGTTGGCGAACTCGATCACGCAGGTTCCCGGTGTCGAGCGGGTCGCCCTGCCGTCCGTCCTGGAGATACCGGAACCGCTGGAGAAGACCGAGGCCGATGCGGTCGTCGATGCGATCGAGTGGGGCATCGGTTCCATCAACGCCGATGACGTCTGGGCCGATCACGGCGTCACCGGTGAGGGCATCGTGGTGGGCAGCATCGATACCGGTGCCGAGTTCGACCACCCCGCGTTGATCGATGCCTACCGGGGCAATCTCGGTAACGGCGGCTTCGACCACGACCACAACTGGTTCGACCCGTCCAACGCCTGCGGTTCGCCGTCGGTCGCACCCTGCGACAACAACGGGCACGGCAGCCACGTCACCGGGACCATGACCGGCGATGACGGAGCGGGAAACCAGATCGGCGTCGCTCCAGGCGCCCAGTGGATCTCTGCGAAGGGCTGCGAGAGCACCGGTTGCTCCGACTCCTCGTTGCTCGCCTCCGGTCAGTGGATCCTGGCTCCGACCGACACCGATGGACAGAACCCCCGAGCCGACCTCCGACCCCACGTGGTCAACAACTCGTGGGGATCCTCGAACGGGTCGATCATCGACCCGTGGTACGACGAGATCGTCGGTGCCTGGACCGCCTCGGGCATCTTCGGTCTGTTCTCCAACGGCAACTCCGGGCCAGGCTGTAACACCACCGGTTCACCCGCCGACTCGGCGCTGTCCTACGGCGTCGGCGCCTACGACGTCAACAACGACATCGCCTACTTCTCCAGCCGGGGACCGGGAGCCGATGGCGACATCCGCCCGAGTATCTCCGCGCCGGGCGTCAACGTCCGCTCGTCGGTGCCCGGCGGTGGCTACAGCTCCTACAACGGCACCTCGATGGCCGCCCCGCACGTGGCAGGTGCGGTCGCGCTGTTGTGGTCGGCGGCGCCGAGCCTGGTGGGAGACATCGACGGAACCAGGGCTCTACTGGACACCACGGCGATCGACGTCGACGACACCACCTGCGGCGGCACCGCCGAGGACAACAACGTGTGGGGCGAGGGCAGACTCGATATCGCGGCCGCCGTCGACGCCGCGCCTCGGGGCGACACCGGAATCCTGGCTGGCACCGTGACCGATACCGCCACCGGCGAACCGGTCTCGGGTGCTCAGATCGCCGTGTCCGGCCCGCAGGAGCGCGCGGCGACCGCAGACGAGGACGGCACCTTCTCGTTGACCCTGGCGGTCGGGGATTACGCCGTCACCGGATCGGCATTCGGCTATGGCTCGGCCGACGGATCGGCGGCCGTGCTGGCCGGCGAGACCGCCACCGTCGACCTCGCGTTGACCGCCGTTCCGACCCGCACGGTGTTCGGTCAGGTCGCCGACTCGGCGGGGACCGGACTCTCCGGTATCGACGTCGCCTTCGACGGCGGCGTGCTCGCCCCGGTGACCACCGACGCCAACGGCGGGTTCACGTTCGACGCCGTACCGGAGGGAACCTACGAGCTCTCCGCAGGCGGTTCGGGTTGTGTCGGCGATCAGAGCAGGGAGCTCGTGGTGGCCGGTGGCAACACCGTCGCCAATTTCTCTCTTCCCGACATCACCGACACCCACGGCAATTTCTGCCGCACCGAGGGCGATGCCTTCGTGGCAGGCGACACCCCCGTGTCGCTGACCGGTGACGACGCCCAGACCACCGTGGCACTGCCGTTCCCGGTCGGGTTCTACGGTCAGCAGTACGACCAGGCCTACGTGTCCACCAACGGTTTCCTCAGTTTCACCGCACCGGCCACCTCGTATCTCAACGGCGCACTGCCCAGCTCGGCGGCGCCGAACGGGGCCGTGTATCCGTTCTGGGACGATCTGACGGTCGATTCGTCGAGCGGCGTCTTCACCGGGCTGTCCGGTGACGAGGGCGAGCGCGAGTTCGTCATCGAATGGCGGAACGTCCGCATCCTGGCCTCGCAGGCTCGGATCACCTTCTCGGTGGCGTTCCAGGAAGCAGGCGGGCTGACCTTCAATTACGCCGAGCTGCCCTCGGGCGTGCCCGCTGCACTGGGGTCCTCGGCCACCGTCGGAATCGAGAACGCCTCGGGGACCGACGCATTGCAGTACTCCTTCAACTCCGCTGTGCTCGCCGAGGGGACCTCGATCCGCTTCGACGAGCCCGACGCGGGCTTCCTGACCGGCACCGTGGTCGACGCCAACGATGGCCTGCCCGTCGGCGGCGCCTCCGTGGCGGTGTCGCAACGTGGCTCGGTGCTCAACACGGTGACCACCGCCGACGACGGCACCTTCGTAGCCCAGCAGCTGCTCGGCTACTACACGGTGTCGGTGGGGAAGGAGGACTACTCGGAGTTCACCACCACCGCATACCTGGGGGAGAACCGGGAGACGGTCACCGTCGATGCCGAGCTCACCACGGCTCGGGGCGAGGCCAGCCCCGGTGATGTCTCCTGGATCGTTCCCCAGGACGCGACCCGCAGTACCTCGGTGACACTGAGCAACACCGGGGATCACGACTTGAGCTGGGCGATCTCCGAACGCGGCGGCGATCGCGTCAATCAGACCCCCGCGCAGGCCGAACTGCTGGCCGAGGTGCGTTCGGAGGCCGACCGCTCCGCAGTGGACACCAGAGCGAACTACACCGAGGAGGAGATCGCGGACCTCGCAGGCGCCGCACCGTTGGCCGAGGGCGAGGTGTTGGCCTCCTGGGACGTCGACGAGGTCGACACCGCCTGGGGCGTCGGAGTGAACGAGAGCGTGTGGATCTCGGACCCGGTGTCGATCACCAACACCGAGTTCGCCACCGATGGCTCGGCGACCGGCCGGACCTTCGATGCGGACTGGGCGGGTACCTGGAACGCCGATCTCGCCTATGACTCGCGCAACGGATTGCTCTGCCAGGTCAATGTGGGGGGCGACAACGGAATCCATTGTTGGGACGAGGCCGACGGCTCGGTGGGCTATAGCATCACGGGTTCGCCGTGGAGCGACACCTCGCAACGCGGACTCGCCTACCGGGCCGACGACGACTCCTTCTACATCGGCGGCTGGAACGAGGGCGTCATCTACCACGTCGCGGGTTCCTCGCACTCCGAGCCGGGCTCGCTCCTGGCGAGCTGCACCGCGCCGGAGACGGGCGTGGCCGGTCTCGCCTATCACCCGGTGGCCGGGACACTGTGGGTCACCACCAACAGCCCGACCGACACGATCTATCAGATCGACCCCGCGACCTGCGCGGTCATCTCCACGGTGGCCTTCCCGGAGACCGTCCAGTTCGCGGGAGCAGGCGCGGAGTTGGACGCCGACGGCGCATTGTGGGTGACCTCCCAGGTGTCCAACACGGCGTACCTCATCGACAGCGGGGTGCCCGTGTCGACGGATGTCCCGTGGCTGAAGCAGAAGGTCACCACCGGCTCGCTGGAGCCGGGAGACTCGATCGACGTCGAGGTCGAGATCGACACCTCGGGCCTGGAATCCGGCGTGTATCAGGCGACACTGCTGTTCGACACCAACGCGGGCAGGCAGCCCGTCGTGCAGGTTCCGGTCGAGGTGGTGGTCTCCGGCTATTGGCAGGGTGTCTCCGCAGGTGGCGTGGAGGAGCACGTGGCGGCCGACGAGATCGCGTTCGCGCCGGACCAGGCGTACACCGAGGGTTCGTGGGGTTGGATCGGCGAGGATTCCGTCACCGATGCGGTCGGCGACAACGTGGAGATCGTCAACACCAGGGAGGACGCTCTCTACCGAAGTCAGCGCAGCGATCTGGAGGCGTATCGGTTCGATGATCTGCCTGCGGGAACCTATGAGGTGACCCTCGGCTTCGCCGAGCTCAAGAGGTCCCCGAAGGTCGACTGGCGGAAGTTCGACGTCACGCTCAACGACCAGGTGGCGCTGCTCGGTTACGACATCGCCCAGACGGTGGGTGGGCGAGCGGCCGATCAGCGGGTGTACACCGTGACGATCGATGAGGGCGAGTCCTTGGACATCGAGTTCCTCAACCGGCGTAGCTACCAGCCCGCCGCGATCAACAACGTCGAGGTGGTGCACCGGCCGGACTGGTGACCGGCACCAATAGTTCGCACGATTCTCAGGTGATGTGGGTGGTCGCCGAGCGGGGAATCCGCTCGGCGACCACCCATCGCCGCGTTGGCGGTCGAATCGCTTGATCGGTAGGTGTGTCGCTGTTCACCGATAACCCACGAATGGCCTATTCGGTCCGGTCGGTAATTCACCGACCGTTCTCTTTCTTGGTTCGCTCGCGCCTGCCGATTCGCTCGATTGAGCGCGGCGTGGTGCGTTTGGGTCGCTATTACTGCTCGAAGGGCACGGATTTATCTGCATGAAAGGGCGACGCTGCGATGAAATCCGGTCTTTCTGTTGCTATTGCCGCAGATTCGGTGTCGGCGCGATCGCGCGGAGGTCAACGCCGGCAACAATCAATGGGGCATCGATATTCGGTCTGCTACGCCGATCAGACGATTGCCAAGTGAACCGATTCAGCGGTTAGGTCGAAACCAGTCATCGCGCACCAATCCGACGTGGCGGTGACGTTCGAGCTGAATGCGACAAGAAGGAGAATCGGTGCGAAGAAAGCGTTTACCGGCGTGGGTGGCTGAGCGCCGGTCGGCCAGATCGGGCGCGGTAGGGCTGGCGATCGCAATGTCGAGTGCACTGGTCGTGAGCGGCGTTGGACCTGCCCTCGCACAGACCGGTGACGACTCGCCGAGCACGGCCCCCGGCCGGGTGGACGCCGACGTCGTCGCGGCGCTGGCGGATCAGGGCTCCACCGATGTCTGGGTCGTCTTCGACGAACAGCCGGATCTGACTGCCGCTGCGGCGATCGACGACTGGGCCGATCGCGGCGCCGCCGTCGTCGACGCCCTGCGGGATCAGGCGCAACGCAGTCAGGCCGAGATCGTCGAGCTGCTCGAGGAGCGGCATGACGACTTCACTCCCTATTGGATCTCCAATCGGGTGCTCGTCCGCGACGCCTCGACATCGTTGACGAACGCGATGGCAGTGCTGCAGGGCGTCGACGAGGTCACCCTGACCGGCCACCTGGACCTGCCTGATCAGACGTTCGAGACCGCTGAACAGGCCGGCCGCGATGACGTGGAATGGGGTTTGTCGTCGATCAAGGCCGACGAGGCCTGGTCGGAGTACGACGTTCTCGGCGAGGACATCGTCGTCGGCAGCGTCGACTCCGGTGTCCAGTACGACCACCCGGCGCTGGTCGAGGCCTATCGCGGGAACCTGGGCGACGGCGGCTTCGACCACGACTACAACTGGTTCGACCCCACCGGCGACTGCGACGGGATCTCGGTGGAGCCCTGTGACCGATCCGGGCACGGCACCCACGTCACCGGCACCATGGTCGGCGACGACGGCCCCGGTAATCGGATCGGTGTGGCACCCGGGGCCCGATGGATCGCGGCCCGAGGCTGCGAGGGCGGTGGTTGCTCCGACGCATCGTTGCTGGCCGCCGGGCAGTTCATGCTCGCGCCGACGAACACGGCGGGTGAGAACCCGCGACCGGACCTGCGTCCGCACATCGTGAACAACTCCTGGGGCATGGCCAACGGCTCGGCGATCAACCCCTGGTACGACCATATCGTCAGCGCCTGGACCGCCTCGGGGATCTTCGCCGTGTTCTCCAACGGCAACTACGGTCCCGGTTGCGACTCGGCGGGCTCGCCCGGCGACTCCGTGCACTCCTACAGCGTCGGGTCCTATGGCGCGGACAATCAGATCGCCGCGAGCTCCAGTCGAGGCCCCGGCGCGAACGGCGACATCCGACCGCACATCGCCGCGCCCGGCGTGAACGTGCGCTCGGCGCGGCCCGGTGATGCCTACGGCCTGTCCAGCGGCACGTCGATGGCCGCACCGCATGTCTCCGGCTCGGTGGCGCTGCTGTGGTCGGCGGTGCCGAACCTGGTCGGCGACATCACGGGCACCAGGGCACTACTCGACGGCAGCGCGATCGACGTCGACGACACCAGCTGCGGCGGTACGGCCGAGGACAACAACGTGTGGGGCGAGGGCAGACTCGATGTCCTCGCGCTCATCGCGGCGGCTCCGCGCGGCGAGACCGGCGTGCTCGCGGGAGCGGTGGTCGATGATTCGGGAGCGCCGGTGGCCGGCGCCGAGATCACCGTTGCCGGGCCGCAGCAGCGGGAGATCGGTGCGGGCGACGATGGCACCTTCTCGGTGTTGCTGGTGGTGGGCGACTACACCGTGGCCGCCTCGGCTTTCGGCTTCTACCCGACCGAGGTCGAGACGTCGGTGGCGAGCGGAGAGTCCACCACCGTCGAACTCGCGCTCGGCGCGATTCCCACCCACTCGGTGACCGGCCGGGTCGTCGACTCGGCGGGAGCCGGGTTGCCCGGCGCCACGGTGACCATCGGCGACGGCGTCCTGCCGTCCGTATCCACCGACGCCCACGGCGACTATCGCGTCGAGGCCGTGCCCGAGGGGACCTACCGGGTGACCGCGACGGCCGACGGTTGTCTCGGGCCGCTCGATCGGGAGTTGTCTGTCGAGGGCGGCGCTGCACGCCTGGACCTCGAGCTGCCCGATGTCACCGACGAGTATGGGCACACCTGTCGGGTCGGCTCCGAGGAGTTCCTGTCCGGCAACACGGATCTGGGCCTGACCGGGGACGACGGGGTCACCACGATCGACCTTCCCTTCCCCGTGGGCTTCTACGGACAGACCTATCAGCAGGCGCATGTCTCCGCCAACGGCTACCTGTCGTTCGACGCGTCGACGTCGGTCTACGACAACACCGCGATCCCGGATCCCGATCACCCCAACGCGGCGGTCTATCCGTTCTGGGATGACCTGACCCCGACCGACGGCGGCCGGGTGTACACCGGATTGCACGGCGAGGCGGGCGACCGCGTTCTCGTCATCGAGTGGCGTGGCCTGCGGATGATCGAAAGCGACCAACTGGTCACCGTTTCGGTCGGATTCCACGAGGACGGTGATCTCGTCTTCGGCTACGGCGAGGTGCCCGCCGACTCGGAACGAGCACAGGGCTCCTCGGCGACGATCGGCTTGGAGAACGCCGATGGCACGGACGCCCTCTTGTTCTCCTACGACACGCCGGTGCTGTCCTCGGGCCGGTCGATTCGGTTCACCTCACCGGTGGGTGCGGACGGAACTCGACTGCGAACGAGCTGAGCCACCGGCTCTGGCCAGGGCGGTGAGACCGCTCTATCCGGCCTGACAGCCCGGAACGGGTGGCCGAGAGCGGGGGCGATACCTGCGACAGGTATCGCCCCCTGCCTGCCTACCCGCGCTGACCACCCTGTCGCGACGGAGGCGAAGCAAGCACTGCCCGCATCCTGGCCGACCGCTCGTCCTCCGAACCCGGCCGAGCCTCGCCGTGCGGTTCCACGAGTCCGACGGTGTCGTCTTCTCTCACACGGATCCGCCCGCCGACGTCCCCATCGCGCGCAGGCTCCTCCGCAACGGTCGGCCTCGAGAAGGCCGATGGGACGAATGCCGTGCAGTATTCCCACGATTCCCGGTGCTGTCCTCGGGAACGTGGATCCGAGGGGAGCGTGCCATCGACCGGTCGGCGGGCGCCGACGCTGCTCTCTGCCTCGGACCGAGATCGGGGATAGTCTGGCCTGGCGGAACACGTCAGGGCATCTGCGCTGCGGCGTGGTCGCCATGGCGGCGAGGTCGAACACGGGCTCGGCCCGCCGCTGCGTCGCCGGTTTCGCGGCATCATCCCGTTATCTCCTCTCGTCGCAGTGAGACGTGCGCGTCGGTGGCTGGACCGAAGCAGTTCTCGTTTACCGAAGGGATCGCTTGATGGAGCTCGGATTTCACCTCCCCGTCTTCGATATCGATGGCGGCCCCACCGCCATCGCCGGGGAACTGGCCAGGGCGGGTACCTCGGCGGAGGCCTCCGGCGCGAGCTGGCTCTCCTTCATGGACCACTTCTTCCAGATCGAGGGGACCGGGCTGCCCACCGAGGCCAACATGCTGGAGGGCTACACGACCCTCGGTTTCCTGGCCGCGCACACGTCCACCGTCGATCTCGGCCTGCTCGTCACCGGGGTGACGTATCGACACCCCGGCCTGCTCGCCAAGATCGTCACCACGCTCGACGTGCTCTCGGGCGGCCGTGCCACCCTGGGCATCGGCGCAGCCTGGTTCGAACGGGAACACCACGGGCTCGGCGTGCCGTTCCCTCCGGTGGCCGAACGGTTCGAACGGCTGGAGGAAACGCTGCGCATCTGCGGACAGATGTGGGATCCGGCGAACAACGGACCCTTCGATGGCAAGCACTATCGACTTGCCGAGACGCTCTGTTCGCCGCAGCCGATCAACCGACCGAAGGTGCTCATCGGCGGTGGTGGCGAGCGCAAGACGCTACGGCTGGTCGCGCAGTACGGCGACGCCTGCAACCTCTTCGCCAGCTCGGTCGAGGAGGTCGAACACAAGCTTGCGGTGCTGCGGCGGCATTGTGACGACCTCGGGCGCGACTACACGACCATCCAGAAGACCATCCTCGCCGGTGGACTGCAGCCGGATCCGGGCACCCACGACGAATTCGTCCGGCAGATGGCGGGATACGCCGGACTGGGTGTCCATCGAGTCATCGTCATGCCCACCGGCGGTCTGCCTGCCGCCTGGATCGACGGGGTCGCCCCCATCGTGCCCAAGCTCGCCGAGCTCGGCTAGCTCAGATCTGAGCCCGTCCGGTGCGGGTGCGGCGGGTGAACCCTGGAACGGGCCCGCCGCACCCGGACAGTCTGCGCCTACGCAGTCTCGAAAGCGCGTCACTTTCTGCATTCTCAGTTGTCTAACCGGACAACAGCATGCGAAGAATCGCCTCGAACTCCTCGGCGCTGGGTGGCTCGTCGTAGAGCAGTGCATGAAGCAGTAGCCCATCGAAGGCGGCGACCAACCCCGCGACCCGCACCGGATCGTCGGTGTGCCGTCTGCCGAGTTCGGCGACTGCCTCCAACCACCGATGTGTGGGGGGACGCAGAGCGGAGTCACGAGCTGCGAGTAGGAACAGCTCGTACTCCGCAAGCAGGTGCGCGCGATCGCCGACGGCCCAAGCCATCAGCTCGGCGACCGCGCGAAGGCCGGTCACTCCATCGCGGCCATGGGTGACGACCTGTCGCAACCGTGTGGAGTCCGCATCCATCACGCTGCTCAACGCGGCGGTGAGGAGATCATCGATGCTGCGGAAGTAATAGGCGGCAGCTGTCGCGGGTTGGCCCGCCTCCTTGGACACGGTCCGATGACTGACGCCCGCCACGCCATGGGTGGCCACTACGCGCACCGTGGCGTCGATCAATTCCCGCCTGCGACGCTCGCCCTTGGCCAGGCGGCCGTCTGTCTTCGGCTCGTTCAGTGTGATTCTCCCGGTATGGGTGAGTGTGGGCGTCGAAGATATCCGGTGGTCTCGGTCAGCGAACTCGATCCTGCGATGCAGGCGAGACCTCGTGACCGTCCGGGGTTTCTCTGCTGCTGAATTCGGGGGATGTCTCTTCCGCCGAAAGGGTTGCCGGATCCTCATCCTCCGAGGCACGCGTCGCCGAGGTGAGCAGCCGGTATCCGACCAGCGCTGTTGCCGCTGCCGTGGTGCCGGCGACCACGGCCACTGCGAACCCGCCGCTGGGACCGTGCGCGTCGACAACCCGGCCCGCCGATGCGGCTCCCAGTGCGACTCCGATGTTCAGCCCGGTGATGGCCCACGTCATGGCTTCGGTGAGTCGGGAAGCCGGGACTATGCGCTCGACCAGGCCCATGACGACGATCATGGTCGGTGCGAAGAAGACACCCGCGAAGAACACCGCTGCGGCAAGGCTGGGGATTCCGTCGACCCAGAGCAACAACGGCAACGTGGTGAGCGCTGTGCCTACAGTGCCCGTGATCAGCAGTCGGGGCGCCGGGATCGGAAGAGTTCGGGCGCCGAACCACAATCCGGCCAGCGCGGAGCCCACGGCGTAGACGGACAGCACCAAGCCTGCCGAGGAGGCATCGCCCTGTGCCTCGGCGAAGGCAACGCTCACCACATCGACAGTGCCGACGATCACGCCGCCCGCGACGAGGGTACCCACCAGGATCAAGACCGCGGGCGAGCCGATAACCGACCGGCCGGTACCTCCGGTCGACGAGGTGAGCGGTGGTTCGGTCGCACGTTGGGCGAGGAAACATACCGTGCCTGCGGCCAGCAGGACCGCAGCGGTCAGCGGACCAGCCTCCGGGAACAGCATGGTGCTGAGTGCCACCGAGAGCGCTGGACCGATGACGAAGGACAGCTCGTCGACCACCGACTCGAAGGAGAAAGCGGTGTGCAGCCTCGATGACGTCGGATACAGCGCTTGCCATCTGGCCCGGACCAGCGCCCCCATGTTGGGCATGCAACCGGCCAGTACCGCGAAGACGAAATTCGTCCAGACCGGCGCATCGGCTCGTACACACAACAGGAGAGCGCCGATCGAGATCACGCTGGTTGCTGCTGCGGGCATTGCCACGCGCGCCTGGCCGTGTCGATCCACCAACCGGGATACCTGGGGGCTGATCAACGCCACCGCCAGCGTGAATGTTGCCGAGACCGCCCCCGCGAGCGCGAAGTCGCCGTGCACCCGGGACAGCATCGTGATGATGCCGATGCCGGTCATCGAGAGCGGAATCCTGGCGAGGAATCCTGCGATGGAGAAACCGACCGCGCCGGGAGCGGAGAAGAGCCGCACATAGGAGTTAGCCATGACGGGCACCGGTCCGGTGGACGCGGGGGAATGGACGCAACACGGTGGGACCTCCTAGCTCAGGGAAAAACCTGAACGATCGTAACAAATGTAGCGATCGTTCAGATTGTTGCCAGAATGTCGGGATTGGGCCTTCGCCGATCGGCCGGCTGGTTGACACTGCTGGCCCGAACCCGTTGATCCGACGATGGGGTTTTCGCCGTGGGCTGCCCGGCTCGGCGTCGTTGGGGCTCAGGTCGACCATTGCTCTTGCCGAGGCGGCGGGGAATCCGGCTCTGCGCTCGCCAGCTGTCGATCTTGGCTGGCGCCGAGGCAGCCCCGGGCGCCCGTCCGAAAGAGGCAGCCCCGGCCGTCGCGATCACGCTCGGTGTCGGTGATCCGCCTGCTGTCGCGAGGCTTCCTTCCGGGCGGCAAAGCGGAAATTCTTGCAGTCGGACTCGATCACCTTCGGTGTTGGCTCGAATACTGATCAGTGAGATCGCGCGGCGATATTTACTCCAGGTGACATGTCTGTCACTAATGAGCCATCCCGGTGCTCCATTTGGCGCAAAGTAACCCGATCGGCCTCTTGTATGTGATTAACCGTCTCTGCTGGTCTGAAAGCGCTTCACCAGCAACCACGGACGAAGGAGAACCACATGGCGATCACCCGGCCTCGCCTGCGGACGTTATTGGGTGCCTCACTGGCAGCAGTGTCGCTCAGCGTCACCGGATTCGGTGTCGCCTCGGCCGCAGACGAAACCGCTGGCGACCCCGTCGAGACGCGGGTCATCGGTGGCGAACGGGCGTCCATCGACGACTACCCGTTCACGGTCTACCTCGCCACGCCGACTGGCTTCCAGTTCTGTGGCGGTGCATTGGTCGCACCCGACAAGGTCGCCACCGCGGCACACTGCGTCGAGGGCTCGTCGGCCTCCGACGTGGATGTCGTCGCCGGTCGGGAGGACAAGCAGGGCACCGACGGCGACGTCGTCGGCGTGACCGACATCTGGGTGCACCCGGACTACGTCACGGTGACCTCGGGCGAGGACGTCGCGGTGCTGACGCTGGAGACCGACCTCCCCTACGAGACCATCGATCTCGCTCCGTCGGCCGACGATGCCCTGTACACCGAGGGCAACGAGGCCACCATCCTCGGCTGGGGCACCACGGAGACCGGATCGACCTCGCGTTACCTGCTGGAAGCCGTGGCGCCGCTGACCAGTGACGCCACCTGCTCCGACGCCTACGGCAACTCGTTCGGCAGCGACTCGATGATCTGTGCGGGCTACCCGGAGGGCGGCATCGACGCCTGTCAGGGTGACTCGGGCGGGCCGCTGGTCGTGGACGGCGTCCTGGTCGGTCTGACCTCGTGGGGTCAGGGCTGCGCCGAGGCGGGCTACCCCGGTGTCTACACGCGGGTCGGCGCCTACACCGCCGACATCCAGGCGCAGATCAACTCCTGATCGATGATGTGATTCACCTTCGCTTCGGCGGCGGGCAGGCCCTCCTCCTGCCCGCCGCCGTTGTTCTCTCTCACACAGCAGACGGTGGCGGACCCGCGCGGCGACCGAGCGCCGAATGCCGCCCTACCCACTCGACCATCGGTCTTTCCACGCCCCCCGGTCGCTGGCTCTAGTCCGGTTGGACAATCGATCGCGCGAATACGTTCATCTCCGCTAGGCACTGTCAGCGAGGCACACCGTGAAAGAGTTCCAAGTCGTTCCCATCGATCGAGCGCCGCCTCCGGCGATCTTCCTGGTGACCGGTATTCCGGGTAGCGGCAAGTCGACCGTGGCGCGTGCGCTGGCGGAGCGATTCGCGCTCGGAGCCTATATCGAGGTCGACAAGCTTCAGGAGTGCATTGTCTCGGGCGGTCGATGGCCGGGCCCGGAACCGGAGGAGGAACCGGACCGACAGCTGTTCCTGCGTGCACGCAATGCGGCGTTGCTGTCCGACAGCTTCGCCAGTGCCGGGGTGGTGCCCGTGATCGACGACGTGGTGGTGTTGAAGCCGCACCTGGACTTCTACCGGAAGTCGGTGCGCACCCGGAACCCGACGTTGGTGGTGCTCGCTCCGGACCCCGAGGTGGCCAACGCGCGCAATCGATCGCGAGAGAAGGTCCTCGTCGACGACTGGTCGTTCCTGGATGCGGCGATGCGGTCGCAGATCGCCGGGGAGGGCCTGTGGATCGACAACGCCTCGCAGACCGTGGAGCAGACGGTGGCGGAGATCCTGGACCGGTGCGGGATCGCAGCACAGTGAGCAGACCCGGCCCGATCCGACAGGCGTGGACTTCGCACCGGGCGACCCCGGCGCACTGAGAATCGAGCCGGGTGAAGCCGCGAGCGCGTTCGGCGCGGTGGTATCGCCAGAAAGGCCACCACAGCGGAGTCGCCGCCGTGGTGGCCCTTCTGCTCTCCAGCCCGAATCCGCTTCGAGCCGCTACCGGGTCAGTCCCAGTCCAGCGCTCCGCCGGTCTGGTACTCGTTCACCCTGGTCTCGAAGAAGTTCTTCTCCTTCTTGAGATCGATCATCTCCGACATCCACGGGAACGGGTTCTCCGCCGCCGGGAACACCGGCTCCAGTCCGAGCTGACCGCAGCGCCGGTTGGTGATGAAGTGCATGTACTGCTCGCACAACTCGGCGTTGATGCCCAGCACGCCCCGGGGCATGGTGTCGTGCCCGTAGGCGACCTCCAGCTCACAGGCCTCGACGAGCATCCGCCGGATCTCGGCCTGGAACTCGTCGGTCCACAGTCGGGGGTTCTCGATCTTGATCTGGTTGATCGCGTCGATGCCGAAGTTCAGGTGGATCGACTCGTCTCGCAGGATGTACTGGTACTGCTCGGCGATGCCGACCATCTTGTGCCTGCGCCCGAGCGAGAGGATCTGCGCGAACCCGGTGTAGAACCACATGCCCTCGAAGATCACGTAGAACGCCACCAGGTCCCGCAGGAACGCCTGGTCGGATTCGAAGGTGCCGGTGCGGAACTCCGGATTCTCCAGGTTGCGGGTGTACTCCAGTGCCCAGGCCGCCTTGGCGGTGATCGAGGGCACCTCCCGGTACATGTTGAACAGCTCGCCCTCGTCGAGGCCGAGGCTCTCGCAGATGTACTGGAAGGTGTGGGTGTGCACCGCCTCCTCGAACGCCTGCCGCAGGAGGTACTGCCTGCACTCGGGGTTGGTGAGCTGCCGGTACACCGCCAGCACGATGTTGTTGGCCACCAGGGATTCCGAGGTCGCGAAGAAGCCGAGGTTGCGCTTGATCATGCGCCGCTCGTCGTCGGTGAGGCCGTCGGTCGACTTCCACAGCGCGATGTCGGCCTGCATGGAGATCTCGGTGGGCATCCAGTGGTTGTTGCAGCCCGCCAGGTACTTCTCCCACGCCCACCGATACTTCAGCGGGAGCAGCTGGTTGACGTCGGCCCTGGCGTTGATCATGGCCTTGTCGTCGACGTCGACCCGACCGCCCTGCCGGTCGATCTCACCGAGTCCGCTGCCCTCTGCGACCGAGGGCCGCTCCGTCTCGACTCCGGTCATCGGGTTGCTCCGTTCTGCTCGTTCATCGGCGCGCAGGCCGCTGTCGTCGTGATCACTGGCATGCCTCGCACTCCGGGTCCTCGATCGAGCAGGCCGCGCCGGTGAGTTCGAGGGGGACGTCGCTTACGGGCACCTCGGCGGCGGGCACCGTCGCGCTCGGCACCGGGGCCGAGGTCGCAACGCTCGCCTGAACCGCGTTGAGCCTGCCGTCGGTGCCCTGCAAGGTCGACTTCTCCACGTGAGTGGCGCTCTGCGCCCGCAGGTAGTAGGTGGTCTTCAGGCCCGAACGCCACGCCAGACGGTAGAGCGTGTCGAGCTTGCGGCCGCTGGGCTCTGCGAGGTAGAGGTTCAGCGATTGCGCCTGGTCCAGCCACTTCTGCCGCCGCGACGCGGCCAGGACCAGCCACTTCGGGTCGATCTCGAAGGCCGTGGCGTAGAGCGAGCGCAGATCTGCGGGCACCCGTTCGATCGCGCCGAGCCTGCCGTCGTGACGCTTGAGATCGGTGACCATCTGCTCGTCCCAGAGGTCACGCTCCTTCAACGCCGCCACCAGGTGCGGGTTGACCACCGTGAAGTCGCCGGACATGTTCGACTTGACGAACAGGTTCTGATACTGCGGCTCGATGGACTGGCCGACCCCGCAGATGTTGGCGATGGTCGCGGTCGGCGCGATGGCCATCACGTTGGAGTTGCGCATCCCGACCGTGCGGACCCGCTCGCGTAGGGCGTCCCAGTCCATCGTGGAGGTCGTGTCCATGACCAGGTCACCGCTCGCGCGCTGCTCGGCGAGCAACGCGATCGAGTCGATCGGCAGCACACCCCGGCTCCACAGCGAACCCGCGAAGGTCTCGTAGCTGCCGCGCTGGGCCGCCAGCTCGCTGGACGCGGCGATCGCGTGGTAGCTGATCTCCTCCATGCTGCGGTCGGCGAAGGCCACCGCCTCCTCGGAGGCGACCGGCAGTCCGAGCCGGAACAGGGCGTCCTGGAAGCCCATCATGCCCAGCCCGACCGGGCGGTGCCGCAGGTTGGAGCGACGGGCCTCCGGGATCGTGTAGAAGTTGACGTCCACCACGTTGTCCAGCATCCGGACGGCGGTGGTGACGGTGGTGCGCAGCCGATCCCGGTCCAGCTCGAGCTCGCCGTTCGGGCCCCGGTGCAGGTGGGCGGCGAGGTTGACCGAGCCGAGGTTGCAAACCGCGACCTCGTCGGCGGAGGTGTTCAGGGTGATCTCGGTGCACAGGTTGGACGAGTGCACCACCCCGATGTGCTGCTGTGGGGACCGCAGGTTGCACGGGTCCTTGAAGGTGATCCACGGGTGCCCGGTCTCGAACAGCATCGTCAGCATCCGACGCCACAGCTCGACGGCCCGGACCCGGCGGAAGACCTTGATCTCGCCCCGGTCGGCGGCCGCCTCGTAGGACCGGTAGGCCGTTGCGAAGTCCTGGCCGTAGCGATCGTGCAGGTCCGGCACCTCGTCGGGGGAGAACAGCGTCCACTGCTCGTCGGCCTCGACACGACGCAGGAACTCGTCGGGGACCCAGTTCGCCGTGTTCATATCGTGGGTGCGTCGCCGGTCGTCACCGGTGTTCTTGCGCAGGTCGAGGAACTCCTCGACGTCGACGTGCCAGGTCTCCAGGTAGGCGCACACCGCGCCGAGTCGCTTGCCGCCCTGGTTGACCGCCACCGCGGTGTCGTTGGCGATCTTCAAGAAGGGAACCACGCCCTGCGAGGAGCCGTTGGTGCCCTTGATGTGGGCGCCCAGGCCGCGCACCGGCGTCCAGTCGTTGCCGAGCCCGCCCGCGTACTTCGACAGCATCGCGTTGTTGCGGATCCCGTGGAAGATCCCGCTCAGGTCGTCCTCGACGGTGGTGAGGAAGCACGAGGAGAGCTGGGGCCGGGTGGTTCCGGAGTTGAACAGGGTCGGCGTGGAGCACATGAACGAGAAGGTGGACAGCAGCTCGTAGAACTCGATCGCCCGTCCCTCCCGGTCGTCCTCGCGCAGCGCCAGGCCCATCGCCACCCGCATGAAGAACATCTGCGGCAGCTCGAATCGGACATCGTCGCTGTGCTGGAGGTACCGGTCGTAGAGCGTCTGCAGCCCGAGGAACTGGAAGTCTCGGTCCCGGTGTGGGCGCAGCGCCGCGCCGATCCGGTCGAGGTCGAACTCGGCCAGTGCCGGGTCGAGCAGTTCCAGGGCGACACCACGGTGGACGAAGGCCTCGAACGCGGCCGGGTAACCCGCCACGATGTCCTCGGAGTCGGCGGCGGGAACGGGCTGGTCGAGGAAGGTCAGCGCTTCGGCCCGCAGTCGTTCCAGCAGCAGCCGTGCGGCGACCTGGGAGTAGTGCGGCTCGATCTCCACCATGCTGCGGGCGGACATGATCTGCGCGAGCGCGAGCTCGTCGGCGCCGATCCCGTCGTAGAGATTGCGCAGCGTCTCATCGAAGACCGTCTGTGCGCTGACTCCGGCCAGACCCGCACAGGCCTGTGCCACGGTCGCTGCGAGCCTGCCGACGTCCAAGGGGCTCGAGGTGCCGTCCGTACCGCGCACCGCGATGTCGCGGGCCACGGCGGCGCGCACATCGATGGTGGGCACACCGGGATGCTCGCCGGGCGGCATCGGCTCGGTGGGGTCCGCCGACGCCTCGGTGCCGGGCAGGAAAAGGGCGGCGGTCTCGGCGATCGCGCGGCGATCGTCCGAGACGGTTCGGGCGGGTCGGAGTGACTCGACGGTCACGGTGGTCTCCTCGTAGCCGGCATGGCATCGGCCCGGTGAGGAAGGAGCGCGCGGCAGCGCCCGGCCCACGGCATGGCGGGGCAGGCACTGTCCACTCGGCCCACCCTCGAGGCCGCGGACGACGTGCGCGTTGGCACGCGCCGATGGCAGGTCTTCGGACTCACGGGCATCCGGCGAGTGGTCTCTCACCGGTCCTACGGCCGTCACTTCCCGGGGACCGGAGGTCTCCCAGTGTGGCTACACCGTCCAAGTTGGACGGCGACGGCTGTCGTTCCCGTTCACCGCTGCGGGGCAGTCCCGGATTCCCGCCGGGTTCCCTGTCTCCTCGTCGTGGCACCCGTTGGGGCCGTGACGAACCATCAGCGGGGGAGAGACTACATGTTGGGGTCCGCTCTGTAATTCACCCCAAGATCCTGGCGTGTTTCGTGAGGCGGTCGGTTAGGGTGACGCGCCGAGACGACTGCGGATCCGTGGTCGCGGGGCGGTGTCACAGTCGATTCGACCCCGGGTTCTGGTGAAAACTATTCTCAATAGTGCGGGTGTGATCGGTCGAGAGGAGCGCGGTGGAGCCGATATCGGATCAGGTCCCCGGTGAGCACGAGGCTCCCGCGCGGGACCGGCAACGGGCCAGAACCTGCCGAACTCGGCGTGTCGCACTCGGCATCACGGCGTCGATCGCCGCAGTACTCGCCGCCACCGGGTGGGCGCTGGGCGGCGGGAACTCCGCCGATCACGCCGAATCGGGCGACAGACTGCGCGTGGTGACCACGACCAACTTCCTCACCGATGCGGTCGGCGTGATCGGCGGCTCCGACATCGAACTGACCGGACTGATGGGAAGCGGCGTCGATCCGCACCTCTACCAGGCTCAGGCAGGCGATCTGACCCTGCTTCGCGAAGCGGATCTGGTCGTCGCCGTCGGACTGCACCTGGAGGCCGGGCTCCGACCCGTTCTCGACGATCTCGCCGAGGACACCCGCGTGGTGTTCGTCGGCGAGACCGTGCCCACCGCCGCGCTGCTGCCCGCCGAATCGGGCGGCGCGCAGGAGTACGATCCGCACCTCTGGTTCGACGTGGCACTGTGGAGCGATGCATTGGAGTCCGTCGCCGACACGCTCACCGAGGTCGACCCCGGCCACGCCGTGAGGCACCGATCCCGCTGGGACCGACATCGGGCCGAGCTCGCAGCCCTACACGAGGAGGTCGGGGCCCGACTCGCCGAGATCCCGGAGTCCCGGCGCATCCTGATCACCTCGCATGACGCGTTCCGCTATCTCGGTCGGGCCTACGACCTGCGGGTCGAGGCGATCCAGGGCATCTCCACCGCGGACGAGGCCACGGTGTCCGACATCGACCGGGTGGCGGGCATCATCGCCGAACACGGAGTGCGCGCCGTGTTCGTCGAATCCAGTGTGTCCGAGCAGACCTCGGCCGCCGTGCTGGATGCCGCGGCCGCGCTCGGAGCCACCGCGACGATCGGCGGCAGCCTGTACGCCGACGCGGCAGGTGCGGCCGGGACCCCGGAAGGCACCTATCCCGGGATGATTCGGACCGACGTCGATCTGCTCGTGGCGGGGCTGCGATGAGCGCCACACCCGCGTTGTCCATCACCGACCTGACCGTCGGATACCGGGGCCGAGCCGTGCTGGCGGTGCCCGAACTGGTGGTCCCGGCGGGCAGACTCACCGCCGTGGTCGGGCCCAACGGCGCGGGAAAGTCGACCCTGATCAAGGCCGCGCTCGGCCTGCTGCCCATCGACGCAGGCACGATCCGGCTGCTGGGCAGGCGGTTGTCCTCGGTCCGCAGCCGAGTCGCCTATGTCCCGCAACGCGACGCGGTCGCCCAGGATTTCCCCATCACCGCCGTGCAGGTGGTCGAAATGGGTCGGTACCCCCATCGGGGCTGGTTCCGCCGGCTGACCAGGCAGGACGATCTCGCCGTCGCCGAGGCGATGCACCGAACCGGTGTCGCGGCCCATGCGGACACGCCCCTGGACGAACTCTCGGGCGGACAACGACAACGGGTGTTCCTCGCCAGGGCACTGGCCCAGCAGGCGGACCTGTTGGTCTTGGACGAGCCCTTCGCCGCAGTGGACTCCAGTACCCAGGCCCGACTGCTGGAGCTGCTGACCGAGTTCTGCGCGCGTGAGGGCCGGTCGGTGGTGCTGGTGCACCACGACCTGCGTACCGTGCGGGACCACTTCGACCATGCGGTGCTCCTGGCCGGTCGGGTGATCTCCGCAGGATCGGTGCGCGAGGTCCTGAGCCCGGAGCACCTGGAGACCGCCTACGGAATCCCGATGCCCACCACCGATCGAGTGGGCACCGGTCGACCGGGTGATGCTGCCGGAATCGGCGAGCCCGCCCCTGCGGTCGAGGACGCGGGCCCGGAGCGGGCGGGATGACCGGTGGGTTCCTCGGCCTGTCCTACGCGGCGTCGGTGGTGATCGGTGGTTCCGTCCTGCTGGGTGTGGTGGCCGGGATACTCGGCCCGTTCGCCGTGTTGCGGGGTCGCAGCATGTTCGGCGACGCGATGAGCCACGGGACGCTGCCCGGCGTCGTACTGGCATTCATGATCGCGGGGGTGAAGGACCCCACGTTGCTCCTGCTCGGTGCGGCCATCTCCGCCGCGCTGGCAGCGGTGGCCATGATCACTCTGGAGCGGGCGCGGCGGATCAGCCCCGACGTGGCCATCGGAGTGGTGCTCTCCGCCGCGTTCACGCTGGGCATCGTGCTGCTCACCAGGGTCGGTTCCGAGGGCGGCGGTGGGCAGAGTGGCTTGGAGGATTACCTGTTCGGGCAGGCTGCGGGGCTGGTGCGGGGTGATCTGGTGGTGGCCTCGATCGTGGGCGTCATCGCGGTCGGCGTCGTGATCTGCTGGTTCCGAGTGCTGCGTACCGCGATCTTCGATCCGGGTTTCGCCTCGGTGATCGGGATTCCCGCCTGGGCGGTGGACATGTTGATCACGGCGTTGCTGGTCGTCGGGATCGTGCTGGGCGTGCGCACGACGGGAGCGATCCTGATGGTCGCCCTGCTGGTCGCGCCCGCGGTCGCCGCGCGCCAGCTGACCAGGAGTCTCGCGACGCTGATCCCGGTGTCCGGAGTGATCGGCGGCCTCTCCGGCGGCATCGGCGCGTTCGTCTCCGGCGGGGAGAACCTGCCGACCGGGCCGGTGATCGTGCTGGTCGCGACGGCCATCGCCCTGGCCGCGGTCCTGTTCGCACCCGGGCGAGGCGTGTTGCTGCGCGGCGCGCGCCGACGATCTCGGCGAGCGGTCGGGAGTCCACGGTGAGCGCCGACGATCTGGTGATCATCCTGACTGCGGGGCTGCTGGGCACGGGCTGCGCCATGTTGGGATGCTTCCTCGTGCTGCGGCGGCAGGCCCTGCTGTCCGACGCCATGAGCCACGCGGCGCTGCCGGGCATCGTCCTGGTCTACCTCGTGACCGGCCAGCGCGCGCCGTTGACGATGATCCTGGGTGCCGCGGCCTTCGGGGTGATCTGCGTGGTGGGCTACACCGCCCTGCGGCGCAGTGGCCTGCTCGGCTCGGACGCCGCGATCGCCCTGGTCTTCCCCGCGTTGTTCTCCCTGGGTGTCCTCGGCGTGAGCCGCTTCGCGAGCGGCGCACACCTGGATCTGGACGCGGCGGTCTACGGGGAGATCACCTTCGCGCCGTTGCGGACGATGTCGATCCTGGGTGCGGAGGTGCCACGTTCGCTGGTGATCACCGGACTCGCGGCAGCAGGCGTGCTGATACTGGTTCTCGTCCTGTGGCGGCCGCTGCAGACCGCCACGCTGGATCCGGACTTCGCGCAGGTCGTCGGGTTGGGCAGGCGTGTCGTCGACCGGACCGTCCTGGTGGCCACCGCGCTGGTCGCCGTGACGGCCTTCGAGAGTGTCGGCGCGGTTCTGGTGGTGACCTTCTTCATCGTGCCCGCGGCGACCGGCGGCCTCCTGGCGGTCCGGCTGGACGGGATGCTGGCCATCGCGGTCGCCGCTGCGTGGGCGGCGGCGCTGTTGGGACAGCCATTGGCGGTGGCCCTCAACTCCTCGATCGCGGGGACCGTCGGCCTCTGCTCGGTCGGGATCTTCCTGATCGCGCTGCTGTTCGGTCGTCGCCGGAGCAGCGCGGCGAATCCACGGTCGCCCGGGCGTTCGCGCAGCTCGATCGGCTCCTCGGACTGAGGCCCAGCGAATCCGGCGATCTCGCGAACGGCCGACACGCCGGCATCGACTCCTTACCGTGCTGACGTGAACACTCTGCGCATGATGTCGCCTGGGCTGTGCGGGGGACGCGGCCGGTGGGACCGATTGTGGAGGACCAGGCATGTCGTTGCCGCGCAGAGTCGTGCTTCGAATCCTCGGTGGTGCTGTCGTCGCCCTGCCCCTGCTCGCAGGCTGCGCTGATCAGGGCAGCACCGGAATCCTGGTGCCGAGCGCGGCACCGTTGCCGGAACCGTTCGGGGTGCCGCTGCCGATCCCGCCGGTGCTCGAACCGGTTCGCACCGACGAGTCCACCGACTACTACGAGATCACCCAGCGCGCGGCGAAGCGGGAGATCCTGCCCGGACTGACCACCGAGATCTGGGGCTACAACGGCATCTTCCCGGGTCCGACCCTGGTGACCCGTCGCGGGCGGCGGGCCGTCGTGCGCCAGCGCAACGAGCTACCGGTCCCGGTGGCGGTGCACCTGCACGGCGGAGTCACTCCCGAGGAACACGACGGGTACCCGATCGACGTCATCCTGCCCGTCGGCGGTTGGCAGCCGGACCCGGCACACGCCGGGCATCCGTTGGGGGTGACCAGCCAGGACGAACGGGAGTACGTCTATCCGTTGGACCAACCGGCGTGCACGCTCTGGTACCACGATCACCGGATGGACTTCACCGGTCCGCAGGTCTATCGGGGACTGGCCGGTTTCCATCTGGTCCGAGACGACATCGAGGACGCCCTGCCGTTGCCGAGAGGGGAACGGGATGTGCCCCTGATGATCTGCGACCGCACCTTCGCGGAGGACGGTTCGTTCGCCTACCCCTCGATCGATCCGTCCTTGGGCGGCGTCCCCGGCGTCCCCGTCGACCTCATGGACGGCGTGCTGGGAGACGTCAACCTGGTCAACGGTGCTCCGTGGCCGTATCTCGAGGTCTCCAACACTCGGTACCGCTTTCGGATCCTCAACGCCGCCAACGCCAGGAGATACCGGCTGCAGCTCGACCCGCGACCGGCGGAGGGTCCGTCCTTCGTGCAGGTGGGCAGCGATGTCGGGTTGCTGGGGGCGCCGATCGCCCATGACCAGATCGAGATCGCCTCGGCGGAGCGATTCGACGTCGTGATCGACTTCGCCGCCTATCCGGTGGGCACCGAGGTGACCCTGGTCAACGCCTACGGGGTCGAGACGACCCGACCGATCATGCGGTTCCACGTCGTTCGTGAGGAGCCGGACGACACCCGGATCCCGGAACGCCTCGTCGAGTTCGAGACATTGGACCGCGCGGACGCGACCGTCGAGCGTGATTTCCGCTTCGCCAACGACAGGGTCGACGGCGTCCGGATGTGGACGATCAACGGTCTGCCCTTCGACCCGGAGCGCATCGATGCCGACCCGGCCCTCGGCGCGGTGGAGATCTGGCGGCTGCGGACCAACGTGCATCACCCCGTGCACCTGCACATGGCGCACTTCCAGGTGTTGACCCGCAATGGGCGGGCGCCCGGGCCGTATGACGCGGGCTGGAAGGACACCGTCGACCTGGCGGGCGGGGAGGAGGCGGAGATCATCGTTCGCTTCGACGGTTTCCAAGGCCGGTACGTGTTCCACTGCCACAATCTGGAGCACGAGGACATGATGATGATGGCCAATTTCCGCGTCCGGTGACGTCGACTCAGTCGGACCCGTGCTCGGCGATCATGGCCGCGATGCCATCCAGGATGATCTTCAGGCCGAAGTCGAAATCCTCGTCCAGGTAACCCTCCTGCAGAGTCTCGTCGGGGGCACCGTCGAGTATCCCGGAGCCGACGAGATCGACCAGCGCCCAATGGGTCCGTGAATCGACGAGCTGCGCGAGCGCCTGACCGTACCCGGTGCTGCTGTGCTGTTGCGGGTCGCGCTGGCCGAGGTCGCGGGAGAATCGTGCCTGGTTGCGCACGTAGCCGGTGAGTATCTCGATCACACCGAGTCGGGATCGGGCGTTCAACGGGGTGTCGGCCACGGCGCGTAGCCCGTGTTCCATCCAGTCCATCGAGCTCGGCAGCAACGGCGGTCCGGTGATCTTGATGTCGACCAGCCACGGGCGGCTCTGATACATGTCGAGCTGGGCTCGGGTCCAGGTCTCCAACCGCGTGCGCCAATCTCCGGACTCCGGGATGACCTCGGCGGGCATCCTGGATGCACGGTCGCTCATCAGGACCAGCAGGACGTCCTTGCCGCTGACATAGCGGTAGAGCGACATGGTGGTGAAGCCGAGTCGTTGGGCGACCTTGGCCATGGACAGGCCTTCGAGTCCGTCGGCGTCGGCGACCTCGACCGCGGCCTCGATGATCGCCTCCAGGCTCAGGCCGGGGCGGGGCCCGGAGCGTGGCCGGTCCGTTCTGCCCCACAACAGTGCGAGCGCGGGTGGAAGCTCGATCTCCGTGTCCTGTCGCACCTCGTCGGCCCTGCCGTCGTCGCCCATCGTCCCCCGCATCCGCCTTGTCGCACCGAAGTCGCATCATAGATCTGTGTATGAGATACACTTCCCGCATATGGCATACACAAACCTGTTTATGTCATATATCTTAGGTCGGCGCCAGCGTGTACCAGGGGATCCGGCGTCGCTTCGACAAGACCGATGAGAAGGGGGATCAATGGGTTCCGAGCCAATCGTTCGGGCCGTCGGACTCACCAAGTCCTACGGCCGCAACCCAGTGTTGGCGGGGGTGGACATCGCCGTCGAGCGGGGCACCGTCTTCGCGTTACTGGGACCCAACGGCGCAGGTAAGACGACTATGGTGCGCATCCTGTCCACGCTGCTGCGACCAGATGACGGGACCGCGACGGTTGCCGGATACGACGTGGTCCGGCAGGCCAAGTCCGTACGTCGGGTGATCAGTCTGACCGGCCAGTACGCGGCGGTCGATGAATTGCTCAGCGGTCGCGAGAATCTGGTGATGATGGCGCGCCTCAACAGATTCGGGCGGGCCGCAGCTCGAGCACGCGCTGCCGAATTACTGGCGAGGTTCGACCTCGAGGACGCCCAGAATCGGATCGTCGGACGCTACTCGGGTGGCATGCGACGCAGGCTCGACCTCGCCATCAGCCTGATCAGCAACCCTCCGGTGATCTTCCTCGACGAGCCGACGACCGGACTGGACCCGCGCAGCCGTCAGACCATGTGGACGGTCATCCGCGAATTGGTGGCGGCGGGGACCACGATCCTGCTCACCACGCAGTACCTGGAGGAGGCCGACCAGCTCGCCGACCGGATCGCCGTGCTGAACAACGGCACGATCGTCGCCGAGGGCACCGCGGCCGAACTCAAGCGTGGCTTGTCGCCGGGGGCGGTGGAGCTGGCCTTCCTCGACGAGACCGACCTGGACCGGGCGGCCCGGCGACTCGGCCACGAGGTTCTGCACCGCGACGAGACGAGACTGCAATTGCGGGTCGCCTTCGACGGCACCGCGGAACACGTCCGTGTCCTGCTGGAACGGACCAGGCAGGCGGGCGCCACGGCGACGACCTTGGAACTGGACACCCCGAGCCTCGACGACGTGTTCCTCGCCCTCACCTCCGACGCATCGACGAATCCCGCCACCCGCCAGGAGGTATCGGCCCGATGAGTACCTCGAACCCGGCCGTCGCGAGCGGCCCGCGCTGGGCGATCTCCGACTCACTGATCATGATCGGTCGCAAACTTCGCCATGTCCGGCGAACGCCCGACGAGTTGATCGTGTCCCTGTTGCTGCCCATCATCATGATGTTGCTCTTCGTCTTCGTCTTCGGCGGAGCGATCGAGGTGGGTCGGGAATACGTCGACTACGTCGTCCCCGGCGTGATCATCCTCGCGGCGGGGTTCTCCGCATCCTCCACGGGAACCGGGCTCACCGGTGACCTGGTCACCGGGGTGGTGGACCGCTTCCGAACCATGCCGATCACGAGGTCCTCGGTACTCACCGGACATGTCGTCTCGAGCCTGTTGACCAACCTCGTCTCGACCGGTCTGGTCGTCGGCGTGGCTCTGCTCATCGGTTTCCGGCCGCAGGCCGATGTCCTGGGATGGATCGCCGCCGTCGGCGTGATCGCCCTCTACATCCTGATGATCTGCTGGCTGTCGATGATCTTCGGCCTGCTGGCCAAGACGGTGCAGGGCGCGAGCCAGTTCTCCTTCGCCATCCTGTTCCTGCCGTACCTCAGCAGCGGCTTCGTGCCCACCGACTCGATGCCCTCGTTCCTGCGGGTCATCGCGGAGAACCAGCCTGCCACCCCGGTCATCGAGGCGGTACGCGCGCTGACGCTGGGCCTGCCGGTGGGAGACAACGCGCTGCTCGCCGTCGTCTGGTGTCTCGGCATCGGATTGGTGGCCTTCGGTATCGCGACGACGTTGTTCGTCCGCAGGACTGCTCGCTGATGACCGAATCGTCGGACGAGGACGCTCGATAGGGGGAGATCACTCGTTCGATCGGGGGGAGAACGGTGTCCGGTGTGTGTGCGGGCATCCGCCGGGAAACCGGCCTCCCGTGAGTGCCTGCCAGTCGAGCGGTCCGATGGGAACGGGCGGGCCCATCGAACCGGTCGAGGGGGTGGATTCGCCGGTCGGCGAATTCAGGCTCGGCACTGCAGGTGGATGGTCGGTTCGTCGTCGATGAGGGGTGACGACGAACCGACCCGCACCGAGATCTCGGATCAGCCTCGGGACGCGGCATCGGTGGCCCGCTCCGGCTCGGCCTCGACCTCACGACTGCGTCGAATGGCGGCCCGCCGGGCCAATCGGTGTTCGCGGCGGATCTCGGCCTCCGCCTGCCTGCGGCGGTCGATGGCCGACTCCGGCAGTACCTCCGGCACCGGTCTGGGCTTGCCGTCGGAGTCGACGGCCACGAAGACGAGGTAGGCGGTCGCCACATGGGTCGATGGCACGGACTCGTTCCAACGCTCCGCGACCACCCGGACGCCGACCTCCATCGAGGTCCGTCCGGTCCAGTTGACCTGGGCGCTGGCGTGCACCAGATCGCCGACGCGCACCGGGACGAGGAACAGCATCTCGTCCATGAACACCGTCAACGCGGTGCCACCCGAGTGCCGCCCCGCGCATGCCGCGGCCACGTCGTCGACGAACTTCATGATCACGCCGCCATGGACCGTGCCATACAGGTTGGTCTCGCTCGCGGTCATGATCTGACTCAGTGTCGTGGCCGCTGCCGAGGTCGGTTTGCCGGGAAGCTCGGAGACGGGATGCATGGCACCGAGCGTAGGCGATCCCGACGGCCGAGATATTGAGTCGACGGTCACCATGGCCGACTAGGATCGGTGCCGCCGATGGTTCGTCGTCGGCCGACAGCGCGCTCGAATCGGTGCGGTGCGGGCGGCGACGAGGCAAGAGGGAACCCGGTGTGATTCCGGGACTGCCCCGCAGCGGTGAGCGGGAACGAACTCCGTCACCGTCCTCGCACGAGGACGGATCAGAAGCACTGGGGGTCTGCGGCCCCCGGGAAGCGACGGACAGTAGGTCCACCGGCCGACCCGGCCGGAATGCCCGCGAGTCCGAAGACCTGCCATCGGCGGCGCGTGCCCGGCTGGGCGCGTGCCGCTCCGAGGTCTTCGCGGGAGGACCGGGTGCGATGGGATCGGTGACCTCTGCCGTCACGCTGCGGTCCGCTCGCGTCTCCGGCCGCCCGGGTGTCCGACCTCGGGGTTCGTTGCCGCCTCGCGAGGAGAGAGAGCGATGACCCACCGCACCGACGTCCCGGCGCTGGGCGCCACGGTTCTGGGCTACCCCCGAATCGGACCGGATCGAGAACTCAAACGGGCGCTGGAGGCGTACTGGGCCGGACGCATCGACGCCGACGCCCTGCACAGCGTCGCGGTCTCGCTGCGCGCGGACACCTGGACCGCCCTGCGCGACGCGGGCCTGGGGTCCGTGCCCTCCAACACGTTCTCCTACTACGACCAGGTACTCGACACCGCGGTCCTGCTGGACATGCTGCCCGCGCGCTTCCGCGATTCCGATCGCACACCGTTGGACACCTACTTCGCTGCGGCCCGAGGCGCCGATCAGCTCGCGCCTCTGGAGCTGACCAAGTGGTTCGACACCAACTATCACTACCTGGTGCCCGAGCTGGGGCCCGACACCGATCCCCGGCTCGCCAGCCGGAAACCCGTCGAGGAGTTCGTCGAGTCCGCCGAGTTGGGTGTGCCCACTCGACCGGTGCTGTTGGGGCCGGTCACCTTCCTCCTGCTGTCCAAGCCCGCCGCCGAGGCCCCGGCCGGATTCGATCCGCTGGAGAAACTCGACGCGGTGATCGACTGCTATCTCGAACTGCTCGCCGAGCTCGCCGAGACCGGGGCGCACTGGGTCCAGTTCGACGAACCGGCCTTCGCCGCCGACCGCACGCCTGCCGAGCTGCGGGCCCTGGCCCACGCCTACCGAAGGATCGGCGAGGCTCGGCAGCGGCCGAGCACACTGGTGGCCTGCTATCACGGTGCACTCGGCGCGGCCCTGGAGGTGCTGGCCGAGGCTCCGATCGAGGCGGTGGGACTGGATCTCGTGGCGGGCCGTGCCGACCTCGACGGAATCGCGAGCATCCGAGGCCTGCGGGACAAGACCGTGCTGGCGGGCGTCGTCGACGGACGCAATATCTGGCGGACCGACGTGGACGCCGCCCTCGCCTACTGCGCGACGCTGCTGGGTGTGGCAGGCGAGGTCGTCGTCGGCACCTCGGCGCCGCTGCTGCACGTGCCCTACGACCTCGATGCCGAGTCCGACCTCGATCCCGCGCTGCGCTCCCGGTTGGCGTTCGCCAGCCAGAAGGTCGACGAGGTCGTACTGCTGGACCGGGCGTTGCGAGGCGAGACCGAGACGGTGGCCGAGGCCCTGCACGAGGCACGTCGGGCCGTCGGCAACGCGCGCAACGCCGCAGCTCGCGACCAACGGATCAGGGCCCGACTCGAATCGCTCCGCCCCGAGCACCGCAAGCGAGCCGACTACGCCGAGCGCGCGACGAGCCAGGCCGAACGGTTGGGCCTGCCCGCGCTGGCCACCACGACCATCGGCTCCTTCCCGCAGACCACCTCGGTGCGCCGGGCGAGGGCGGATCTTCGGGCGGGTCGGATCGACGAATCCGAGTACCAGGACCGGATGCGCGCGGAGATCTCGGACGTGATCGCGTTGCAGGAGGACATCGGACTCGACGTGCTGGTGCACGGTGAGCCCGAGCGCAACGACATGGTCCAGTACTTCGCCGAGCACCTGATCGGCTTCCTGTCCACCGAGCACGGCTGGGTCCAGTCCTACGGATCACGTTGTGTGCGGCCGCCGATCATCCACGGCGATGTCAGCAGGCCGACGCCGATGACCGTGGAGTGGAGCTCGTACGCACAATCGCTGACCGAGCGCCCGGTCAAGGGGATGCTCACCGGCCCGGTCACGATCCTGGCGTGGTCGTTCGTCCGAGACGATCAGCCGCTGGGCGACACCGCCCGGCAGGTCGCGCTCGCCCTGCGCGACGAGATCCACGATCTCGAGCGGGCCGGACTGCGCATCGTGCAGGTCGACGAACCGGCGCTGCGGGAGTTGTTGCCGCTGCGGGAGGCCGACCGTGCCGCGTACCTGGACTGGGCGGTCGATTCCTTCCGGCTGGCGACCTCCGGCGCCGCCGACAGCACCCAGATCCACACCCACCTGTGTTACTCGGAGTTCGGCGACGTCATCGACGCCATCGACGCGTTGGATGCCGATGTGACCACCATCGAGGCCGCCCGGTCGCGGATGGAGGTGTTGGCCGACCTGCAGAAGATCGGTTACCGCCGGGGTGTCGGTCCGGGCGTCTACGACATCCACTCGCCTCGGGTACCCGATGAGGCGGAGGTGACGGGACTGGTCGCGGCCGCCCTCGAAGCGGTTCCCGCCGATCGGCTGTGGGTGAACCCCGATTGCGGCCTCAAGACCCGGGGCTACCGCGAGGTCGAACCGGCCCTGCGCGCCATGGTCGCGGCCGCCCGCTCCCGTCGGGCGGCACTCCAGGGCTGATCGCCCAGCACCGTCGGCACCGTCCGAGATCGGTCGGACCGAACTCGCCGGACGAGCACCGGGGCGTGGTGTTCGTCCGGCGCCTCCGATCGACGACCGGCTCTTTCGGGTATCGATCACCCGCCGGGCGGGTGGAGCGTCGTCCAGACCTGCTCTACCGTGGTCCTTCGCTCCCGGCACAGTCTGTAGTGGGAGCGTCGGGCCAATCGGAGGAAATCGGATGCCGCAGCAGGTCAGAGCGGTCGTGGCGACCGCGCGAGATGCCCCCGTCACCGTCGAGACGATCGTCATCCCCGACCCGGGGCCCGGTGAGGTGGTGGTCTCCATCGCCGCATGCGGGGTGTGCCACACCGACCTGCACTACCGACAGGGCGGGATCAACGACGAGTTCCCCTTCCTGCTCGGCCACGAGGCCGCAGGCACCGTGGAATCCATCGGGGCGGGCGTCGAGGACGTCGCGGTCGGCGACTACGTGGTGCTGAACTGGCGTGCGGTCTGCGGCCGTTGTCGCGCGTGCAATCGGGGCAGGCCGTGGTACTGCTTCTCGACGTACAACGCGACGCAGAAGATGACCCTCACCGATGGCACCGAGCTCTCGCCCGCGCTGGGCATCGGCGCCTTCGCGGAGAAGACCCTGGTCCACCAGGGACAGTGCACCAAGGTCGACCCCAGGGCCGAGGCCGCGGTCGCCGGACTCCTCGGCTGCGGTGTGATGGCGGGACTGGGCGCGGCCATCAACACCGGCGAGGTCGGCCGAGGCGACTCGGTGGCCGTCATTGGCTGCGGTGGGGTGGGTGCGGCCGCCGTGGCGGGTGCCCAACTCGCGGGGGCCGCGAAGATCATCGCCGTCGATCTCGACCAGCAGAAGCTGGATTGGGCCGTCGGTCTCGGTGCCACCCACACGGTGCGGGCCGATCAGGACGACGTCGTGGAGAAGATCAGGGAACTCACCGACGGCAACGGCGCCGACGTGGTGATCGATGCCGTCGGCGTCCCACAGACCTTCAACCAGGCCTTCTACGCCCGGGATCTGGCGGGCAAGGTCGTCCTGGTCGGGGTGCCGACCCCGGAGATGAAACTCGAACTGCCGTTGCTCGACGTGTTCTCGCGCGGGGGAGCGGTCAAGTCCTCCTGGTACGGCGACTGCCTGCCCAGCCGTGACTTCCCGATGCTCATCGACCTGTACCTCCAGGGCAGGCTCGATCTCAAGGCCTTCGTCACCGAGAAGGTCGGCCTCGAGGACGTCGAGGACGCGTTCGCCCGGATGCACCAGGGCGATGTGCTGCGTTCGGTCGTGGTGCTCTGATGGCGGCCCGAATCGAGCACGTGGTCACCTCGGGCGTCTTCAGCCTGGACGGCCAGGACTTCGACGTCGACAACAACGTCTGGCTGGTCGGCGACGATGCCGAGGTGATCGTCGTGGACCCCTCGCACGATCCGGCCGCGGTGCAACGCGCCGTGGCGGGCCGCGAGGTCGTC
Organism: Actinoalloteichus hymeniacidonis; assembly: GCF_014203365.1. NCBI lineage: Bacteria > Bacillati > Actinomycetota > Actinomycetes > Pseudonocardiales > Pseudonocardiaceae > Actinoalloteichus > Actinoalloteichus hymeniacidonis. The sequence continues at coordinate 4,008,636 of NZ_JACHIS010000001.1, read as the reverse complement.
GCGGTGGTCTGCACCCATGGTCACAACGACCATGTGAACGGCGCGGTCGCGCTGGCCGCCGAGGTGGGCGCGCCGGTGCTGCTGAACCCGGCCGACCAGGAGCTCTGGGCACAGGCGCATCCCGACGCCACCCCGGACGGCGAACTGTCCGACGGGCAGGTGCTCCGGGTCGCCGGAACCGAGGTCCGAGTGCTGTCCACCCCGGGACACACCTGGGGATCGGTGTGCCTGTACATCCCGGACCTGGCCGCAGTCCTCACCGGTGACACCCTGTTCGCGGGTGGTCCCGGCGCCACCGGGCGGTCGTTCTCCGATTTCCCGACGATCATCGAGTCCATCCGGGAGCGGCTGCTGACGCTGCCTCCGGAGACCGAGGTGCACACCGGGCACGGCGATCGGACCACCATCGGTGCCGAGGCGCCCGCTCTGCCGGAGTGGATCGCCCGAGGTCACTGACCGGCGCGTCCACAGCACCCCGACTGGATCGGCTCCGTCCGTCGACCGTGAGATCGTGCGGCCGATCACCCCGATCCAGTCGGGTCTGGACAACGGAACACCTGGCCGGGCAGAGTCCGAGTCCGGTGGCTCGGGCGAGCTCGCCTAGTGAATCCGGCAGGCGTGAGGTGGGTCAGGATGTCTTCTCATGATGTGATCGTCGTCGGCCTCGGCGGCATGGGCAGCGCCGCAGTCGATCACCTGGCGCGCCGGGGCCTGCGAGTGCTCGGCCTGGATCGATTCCCGCCCGCGCACGATCAGGGCTCCAGCCATGGCGGCTCACGGATCATCCGGCAGGCGTACTTCGAGGGCGCCGATTACGTTCCACTGCTGGTGCGCGCCTTCGAGCTGTGGGACGACCTGGAGGACCGGTCCGGCATCGAGGTCCGCCACCGCACCGGCGGCCTGATGATCGGCGCACAGGACAGCCTGGCGGTGGAGGGAAGCCTGCGCAGCGCGCGGGAACACGGGCTCCACCACGAGCTGCTGGACGCCGACGCCCTGCGTCGTCGCTTCCCCACCATGAACCCGGCCGACTCCGACATCGCGTTGTACGAGGAGACCGCGGGTTTCGTCTCCCCGGAGCGGGCCGTCACCGCGAACCTGGCCGTGGCGGCGGCCGCAGGTGCCGAGCTGCGATACGGCGTCCAGGTGCAGGGGTGGACGACCGATGCGCACGGCGTGACGGTGCGCACCGCCGACGGTGTCCATCGGGCCGATCGACTCGTGATCTGTCCCGGAGCGTGGGCACCCGCGCTGTTGGCCGATCTCGGACTGCCGCTGGTCATCGAGCGGGTCGTGCAGTTCTGGTTCCAGCCCACGGGTTCGGCCGCGGACTTCGACGAGAGCAGGCACCCGATCTTCATCTGGGAGGACGCCGACCGGCGGCAGGGCTATGCCTTCCCGATCCACCCCGAGTCGGACGGAACGGTGAAGGCGGCGTTCTTCCGGGACGGAGCCACCTGCACCGCCGACACCGTCGATCGTGTGGTGGCCCCCGGCGAGGAGGAGCCGTTGCGCGAGTTCCTCCTCAGCAAGGTGCCCGCACTTCCCGGGCCGCTGGTCCGTGCCAAGACGTGCATGTACACCACCACGCCGGACGAGGACTTCGTCATCGGTGCCCATCCGGGGCACGATCGGGTCACCGTGGCCTGCGGGTTCTCCGGTCACGGCTTCAAGTTCGTCCCGGTGATCGGGGAGATCCTGGCCGACCTCGTGGTCGACGGTGTGACCGGACATTCAATCGAGATGTTCGATCCGCAACGGTTCTCCACCCGGAGCTGAGCCCTTCGCAGGCGACCGGTCGGCTGCGACGTGTGTCGCGAGTCGACATCGGAAGCGGGAAGGACAAGCGCGCCTTCACCTATACGAGTGAAGTTCTGCATCCGGTACTCGGGTGGATCCGAACCGGGTTCAGCACGCGGATGATTGCCTGCGCCGGGGAACGGTGAAGAGCTGATCACCGCTCGGACGCCCCTCCCGACATCCGAGCGGTGACCCACTCTGCCGCCCCCGGCATCCCCAGGCTGGCACGTGGGCCTCCACTTCAGTGGAAGCTAACGAGGCTCCGTCTTCAGGTCAGTTGAGCCGCCGTCAGTGGCAGTCTAGGGTTGAGACAGACGTTTTTTCAACCGGGGTGAAGATGTTGCTCCATTCGTGTTTCTCATGAGTGGAGATGGACTGGGGAGTGGTCGCCGTGGCGATGTCGGACAATCAGGACGAACGGAGCCTGGCCGACAAGCTGAACTATCTGTTCAGCAAGGTCCGCGCGGCGGGCCAGGCCGAGTACAGCAACGAACATGTCGCCGCTGCCATCAGGGAGCAGGGCGTCAACATCTCGCAGAGCTACATCTGGGCGCTGCGCAAGGGTCGCTCGGACAACCCGACCAAGCGGCATCTCGAGGCGCTTGCGGGCTTCTTCGGCGTCCCCCCGGCCTACTTCTTCGACGATGCCCACGCGGCGCGCGTCGATGCCCAGCTCGACCTGATCACGGCACTGCGGGACGCCGACGTCCGCGACGTCGCCCTGCGGACGATGGAGCTCGACGACGACGCACGTCGCTCGGTGGCCCGTATCGTCGCGGAGATCAGCCAGATCCGGGGCCTACGACCGGGAAGCCCGCCCAACACCTCGCCGCTCGCACCGGATGCATGATGGTGGCGGAGTAGTGACGGGCGGACATGACAAAATCGAACACGACCCTCGCAGGGTGCCCTCCCGCCCACCCGCGTGTCTTCGCCTGGCTCGTGGATGGGCACCGCCGCTGATCAAGGAGGCGATGGCCTCGATGCAGTACCAGGAGTTGCGGCGGCGTTGCGAGGATCGCGTGCGCAGGCTCGACGACGAGGCAGGCATCCCGCGCCCCTTCGAGCTGCAGAGCTTCCTCGACCGGCTCGCCGAGCACCGGGGCAGGCCCATCCTGTTGCATCCGAGTGAGCACGTCGCGGGACGTGCCTGCGGACTATGGCTGGACCTCGGGGACGCCGACGTGATCGCACACGCCGTGACGACGCCGTTGCACGTCTGGCACATCGTCCTGCACGAGGTCGGACATATGATCTCCGCGCACCGGGGTGGTCAGCTACTCGACCAGGACTTCCTGCGTCGACTGGCTCCCGATGTCGATCCCGCGGTCGCGGTTCGGATGATGGGCCGCACGTCGTACTCGGAGATCGAGGAGCAGGAGGCCGAGATGATCGCCTCACTGATCCTCGAACGTGCTCGACACCGGGGCGGCGGGGCGGTCACCGAGCAGGCCTCCCCACAGGCGGCCCAGATCGCCGACCGATTCCGTGACATCTTCGGCGGCTGAGCCGCCAGACGCTGGGGAGAATCCGGTGGCCGATCAGTCCGGGGTGAACCGACGAGGTCGGTCCGGGTCGGATCGCGCCGTGTTCCCGCTCGGCATGTTCGAAGCCGTCGAACCCCTTCGCGCTGATCGCGTCCCGACCGTGTCCGGTTCCGCCCGGTAAGGAGCCCATTCCATTGGTCACGCTGCTCTTCCTCAGCGTCTCGGCACTGACCTTCGTCGCTGCGGGTTATCGGGCCTATCGAGCTCTGCGTTCGCCGCGCGACCGGTCGAACCCGGGCCGTTGGGCTCTGGCAGGCCTGCTCGGCGCCCTCGGCTTCGCCTTCCTGTTCCTGGCGCCTGCAATCCAGGAGATCGAGGGCCGCCTCTACCCGAACCTGGGCAGACTGCTCTCCAACACCGCGACGCTGACCGCCGCGCTGGCGGCGTTGACCCTCGTCCTGTATCTGGCCTACCCGCAGGAGCAGGCCAGGACGAGGGTGCCCAGGCGATTGGCCACCTACGTCGTCTCGGTGATCGCGATGTGGGTGTTGTTCTTCGTGTCGGACATCCCCGAGAGCCGGGGGCTGTTCTCGGAGTACTACTCGACGCATCCGACCCTCGCGGGATACGTCCTGGTCTACTCGGCCTACCTCGGAACGGTGCTCGTCGACCTGGGCCGGCTGACCCTGCGGTACTCCTCGGCCACCAGCGGCGCGCTGCGGGTTGGACTGCGGCTGTTGGCCCTCGGATGTCTGCTCGGTCTGTCCTACATCGCGGAGAAGCTGGTCAGCACCCTGCGTCAGACACTGCACGGGCCGGACGCGGCCGCCGAGTTCTGTGTGCACCCATTCGAGAACTTCGGTTGCACGATGGCGGTGGGGATGCCCGCCATCTCGGTGTTGGTCATGCTGATCGGCATCTCGCTACCGGTGGCCGCTCCGGTGGTGGTCCGGGTCGTCCGGTGGCCGCTGGAGTACCGGGTCCATCGGGAACTCCGGCCGTTGTGGAACGCGCTGTACAGCGCGGTCCCGGAGATCGCGTTGACCTCGCCGCAGGCCGTGACGGGCAGTTATGCCCGACGCGACGTCGGGATGCGGTTATACCGGCGGGTCATCGAGATCCGAGACGGGGTGTTGGTCGTACGGCCCTATCGCGACCCCGCCGTGGAGCTGTGGGCCGCAGACAGGGCGAGCGCGGCTGGTCTGGCGGGCGACGAGCTGGTCGCCACGATCGAGGCCGTCGGCCTGGCTGCGGGAATCGACGCATTACGCCGGGGCAGTCCGGCGACCGCGGCGGTCGATGAGGAAGGAGATCCGGCCGATGCGTATCCCGGGCGTCTCGGGCGGGCCGAGATCGAGCCGGAACTGCGCAGCGAGGCGGCCTTCCTCCGGTTGGTCTCCCGCGCGTTCGTCTCCTCGCCACTGATCGGGGAATGGCGCTCGGTGGCCGCGGATCGGGAGAACGTGGCGGCGGGTCCGGCGGAGGAGCCGAACCCCGACGAGCGTTAGGCGTCGGAGGATCGGCGTTTACCGTCGTCGACGACGCGGAATGCCCCGTCGCCGCTCCGTTGACGAGCGAGGCGACGAGGCATCCGTCGTACAGGTGCGGCAGATCAGTTGATCTTCACGCCCCGAGCCTTCTCGAAGCGCTCGGTCACGTCCGCCCAGTTCACGATGTTCCAGAACGCCTTGACGTAGTCGGCCTTGACGTTCTGGTACTGGAGGTAGAAGGCGTGCTCCCACATGTCCAGCATGAGCAGCGGGTAGCTGCCTGCCGCCAGGTTGCCCTGGTGGTCGTAGAGCTGCTCTAGCAGCAGCCGCTGGCCGAGGGAGTCCCAGGCCAGGATGGACCAACCGGAGCCCTGGATGCCCAGTGCGTTCGCGGTGAAGTGCGCCCGGAAGCCGTCGAAGGAACCGAAGGCATCGTCGATCGCCGCGCCCAGCTCGCCGTCCGGCTTGTCGCCGCCGTTGGGCGACAGGTTCGGCCAGAAGACGGAGTGGTTCACGTGACCCGCGAGGTTGAACGCGAGGTTCTTCTGCAACAGGTTGACGGTGCCGAGCTGGTTCTTCTCCCGGGACTCCGCCGCCTGCTCCAGCGCGTCGTTCGCGCCCTTGACGTAGGTCGCGTGGTGCTTGCTGTGGTGCAGCTCCATGATCTTGCCGGAGATGTGCGGTTCGAGTGCGCCGTAATCGTAGGGCAGGTCCGGAAGGGTGTACGTCACGAGTAGCCACCTCGCATCGGTGAATAGACGAAAGTCGCAGTGGATCAGGTCTAACGCTAAACCCGAAGAGCGTCCTTCTCACCTCGGGGTCGCGCGCGACACGCCCGAAGGTGGCGGGATTCACCTCGGCCTCGCAACATCGCGCTAACGGGCTGTTAGCACTGGACGGGCATCCTCGTCGCATGCGACGGGCTGTCATCTCGATGTGGACGACTGGTCTCTCACGCGCGGCGAACGGCAGGCCCGGCTTCGGTCGCGCGCATCCGTTCGACGTAGCCACCTGGTCGGTGGACGACTGAACCGGTCCGGTGGGCTAAGGCTCGGGCGGGTCCGAGCCGAACACGAGCGAGAAGGTCCACAATCGAAGGCCGGGATCGCGACACAACGACGTGTCGTCATCCCCGATGGAGGTGCACCACATGAGTACTGATACGGCGACCGACGCCGACGTCCGATCGATCAGTAGGCCGACCGACCCGACCCTGCCCACCGTGCCCTGCAGCGTGGTCTGGAGCCGTGGTCACGCCTACGTCCTGGAGGGCGGGCCGGGGCAGGCCCGTTGGGTGGGTGTCGACGATCGGGGCCGCCCCATCGTGTTGACCAGTGCCGAGCTCACACAGCGTGGCTGGAGTCGTAGCTGGTCGTAGAGACACCACGCACGCCCGCCGTCGAGCCGGTATGACAGGCTATGAGACCTTGACGGTGGGTCGGGCGGTCCGGTGAGAGGGGCCTGCGTTCCCACCGTTCAGGGTGACGCAGGGGAGGCGTAGTGGGCGGCGATACCGGCATCGCCAGGCCGAGCGGAGCGGAAGCCTTTCTCGGGCCGGAGTTCGGCGACGGCATCTGGAACGCGATTCGCAGGGATCGACTGCTCACCGTCCCCAATCTGTTGAGTCTTCTCAGACTCGTGGGCGTCCCGCTCTTCCTCTGGCTGCTGCTGGGCCCGCAGTACGACATGCTCGCGCTGCTGGTCCTGGTGGTCAGTGGGATCACCGACTGGTTGGACGGCAAGATCGCTCGCTGGCTGAATCAGTCCAGCGCGCTCGGAGCTTTGCTCGACCCCTCGGTGGACCGGCTGTACATCCTGTCGACCCTGATCGCATTCATGATCAGGGGCATCGTGCCCTGGTGGTTGGTCGCGGTCCTGGTGGCCAGGGAGATCGTTCTCGTCGGCGCGCTGTTGATGCTGCGCCACAACGGTTTCGGGCCGCCCCAGGTGCACTACCTCGGTAAGGCCGCCACCTTCACCCTGCTGTACGCCTTCCCGCTGCTGCTGCTCGCCGAGGGCGACTCCGCGTTCGCGGCCGTGGCGAGCCCCTTCGGCCTCGCCTTCACCGCGTGGGGCTGCCTGCTCTACCTCTGGTCGGGGGCGCTGTACCTCATCCAGTTCGGCGGAGCGATCCGCCGGGTCCGACGGGCGCCCATGGAGCGCGCCGCGTCCTAGGGGCGCAGGCGGAATCCCGGCAGCGAGCCCGAATTTAGCGATGGCCCCTGTGTGCCCGCCGGCGGGACTTGGCAGGATAGGGGTGTGACTCGGCGGCTGGGTGTGATGCCGACTGAACCCGACACTGGGTAGTGGCAGAATGCCCTGGCGGTGACCGTCCGCACACAGTGGACGGTGGCGCCGAAGGAGAGCATTGAGCGGAGGCAGGATGTCGTCGGTTCCTCAGGAGCTGCGGTTCACTCAGGAGCACGAGTGGCTCGCATCGGGCGATCAGGACACGGTGCGCATCGGCATCACCGACTACGCGCAACAGCAGCTCGGCGATGTGGTGTTCGTCCAGCTTCCCCAGGTGGGAGACAACGTCTCCCAGGGGGAGACCATCGGCGAGGTGGAATCGACCAAGAGCGTTTCGGACCTCTTCGCGCCGGTGACCGGCGAGGTGGTGTCGCGGAACGAGGACCTGGAGGAACAACCCGAGCTGGTCAACTCGGACCCATACGGGGCAGGGTGGATGATCGAGGTGCGACTTGCCGACCGCAAGGCGTTCGAGGACCTTCTCGACGCCGACGCGTACGGCGAGTTGATCGCGCCGGAGTAATGGCGGTCTGTCCCTCGGCCGCCGTCGACCGACGGCGACGGGATACTTCAGCCGCCGTCGACCGACGGCGGACGTCCATGGTGAACAACCTGATCTCGGGAGTCGGGCCACGTGCGCTCTGATCGGCAAGGTAGTTTGAGGCGAGCTTGGCATCGTTTATTCAGCAGGAGGAGAGCTCAGGTGAGCACGAACGACGGGCCCGGCGTTCCGCCGGAGCGGTCCCCGGAACAGACCTCCGTCTTCCGGGCTGACTTCCTCAGTGAGGTCGAGAACCCCGAGAACGCGGCTCCGGAGCCCGCAGTCACCGGTATCGACGCGCTTCCCGCCGGTTCGGCGCTGCTCGTCGTCAAGAGGGGACCGAACGCGGGTTCGCGCTTCCTGCTCGATCGGGAGACGACCAGCGCGGGCAGGCACCCGGACAGTGACATCTTCCTCGACGATGTCACGGTTTCGCGGCGGCACGCCGAATTCCGGCGGGAGGGCGGCGAGTTCGTCGTCGTCGACGTCGGGAGTTTGAACGGCACCTACGTCAACCGCGAGCCGGTCGATACGGCCGTGCTGACCAGCGGCGACGAGGTTCAGATCGGTAAGTTCCGCCTGGTGTTCCTGTCCGGTGTGTCCGGGGGTCAGGAACCACGGTGACCGCGGCCGGGCGGTCCGAGCGCGGTGCGCTCAGCATCGGCATGGTGCTCTCGCAGCTTCGTGTCGATTTCCCTGAGGTGACCATCTCGAAGATTCGATTCCTCGAGTCAGAAGGCCTCGTCCGCCCGGCACGTACCCAGACCGGCTACCGACAGTTCAGCGAGCAGGATGTCGAGCGGCTCCGATTCGTACTCGGCGCGCAGCGCGACCACTATCTGCCGCTCAAAGTGATCAAGGAACAACTGTTGGCTGCCGAGCGAGGGGGCGAGCTTGCCCTGCCGAAGGCGGGGCGACCGCCGATAGGTGTCGCCAGTACCGGAATGCCGAGAGCGTCCGACTTCGCGAGCGGTGGCGAGATGCGGTTGACCAGGGAAGAGATGCTGGCAGCTTCCGACATCGCGCCTGCGCTTCTCGCGGAGATGGAGCAATACGGTCTAGTGCGTCCAGGGCAGGCGGGGTTCTACGATCCCGACGCGGTGGAGATCGCCCGCACCGTCCGTGCGGTGACGGAGTTCGGCATCGAGCCCCGGCACCTGCGCGCGCTGCGTAGTTCGGCCGATCGACAGGTGGACCTGTTGGCGCAGGCCGTGCGACCGATCGCACGGCAGCGCGGCGCCGATGCGGGAGCGCGGGCCGAGGAGACCTTGCGGGAACTGGCCGCGTTGTCGGTCAGCCTGCATGCACTCCTGGTCAAGACCGGATTGCGCGATGTGATCGGCCGATGAACTCGTGCCTGAATCCGGGTCTGGTCCGCCAAGAATGTAGAGCGTATTGCGGTCATCGCGGGTAGCGTCGAAGGCGACGGTAGGCAATCCTCGATGGTGTGCTGTCCGACTTGTTGTGTGTGCGCCGAGCAGTGTGTGGTTCACGGGAGGAGGCGAGACCCGATGAGCAGTGAGATGCGCGTCGTGGGTGTGCGGGTGGAACTGCCTGCCAACCAGCCCATGCTGCTGCTGCGCGAGACCGACGGCGAGCGGTACCTGCCGATCTGGATCGGTTCTGTCGAGGCGACGGCGATTGCTCTGGAGCAGCAGGGCATGCGGCCACCGCGCCCCATGACCCACGACCTCCTCAAGGACGTCATCGGCGCCCTCGGGCGCGAGCTGGAGCAGGTGCGGATCACCGATCTGCACGAGGGCACGTTCTTCGCCGAGCTGGTCTTCGACGGCGATGTCCGGGTCTCGGCCCGTCCGAGCGACTCGGTGGCCCTGGCGCTGCGCGTCGGAGTACCGATCCACGCCGACGAATCGGTGCTCGCCGAGGCGGGGCTGATCGTCGCCGACGAACAGGACGAGCGAGAGGACGAGGTCGAGAAGTTCCGGGAGTTCCTGGACTCCGTCTCGCCGGAGGACTTCCGGGGCGCCGACACCTGAGGCCCGGGCGCGGCCGCCCGGCCGACCGTCATCGATGGCCACCGACGGGACCACCGGCCTCGGATGCCTCCCAGCTGCGACCTGGGTGCGGGAGCGGCCTCGCGACACACCACACCTGTGTTCCGCGCTCCCGCGCGTCGCGTTGACCTGTCTGCATGCCGGTCTTACCGTCGTTGTCGGATGAATGTCACCTGGAATACCCCTCCAGGTCGTCGTGGCGGTCTCGTAACGCGTGGGCGATCATGAGACGTAGGAACGGCCTCCACGGCCGCACGAGAGGAGGCAGGCGTGACTGAGGATTCGCCGGTCTGGTCGACCTCCGGTGAACAGGTCGGCTTGTTCCCCGACGTGTCGTTGCCGGACGAACTGGTCGGTTATCGCGGTGCGGCGGCCTGCCAGATCGCGGGCATCACCTACCGGCAGCTCGACTACTGGGCGCGAACGGGCCTCGTGGGGCCGTCGATACGGAGTGCGCACGGCTCCGGTAGTCAACGGCTGTACTCGTTCAAGGACCTTTTGGTGCTGAAGGTGGTCAAACGGCTACTCGACACCGGGGTCTCCCTGCAGAACATCCGGGTCGCGGTGGAACACCTCCGGCGACGCGGCGTGGCGGATCTGGCGAGGATCACCCTGTTCAGCGATGGAACCACCGTCTACGAATGCACCTCCCCGGAGGAGGTGGTCGACCTCCTCCAAGGTGGCCAAGGCGTGTTCGGCATCGCGGTGAGTGGGGCGATGCGAGAGATCAGCGGCACCATTCACGAGTTCCCGGCCGAACGGGCGGAGGGCCCGATCTCCGAGGAACCCGCCTGTGACGAGCTGTCCCGCAGACGACGGGACCGACGCACCGGTTGACCCTCGACGGTCGCACCGGGTTCACCCCATCCGGTTCGGGGTAGCCTCTGCGCGTAGTCGTCAGGGCTTGTGGGCGAGTCGGAAGCTCGATTCGCCCGCAGGACCGAACCTCGTGCGGGAGAGTCCGTTGTCACTCTGATGGGTGGCGGCGGCGCCGAAGGAGCAACTCCTCCCCGGAACCTCTCAGGCAGCAGGGACCGCACGAGACAGACGCCTCTGGAAAGCGGGCCGACGGTGCGGTGGCGCAAGCCGCTCATCGGGAGGCCCCGCCGACGGTGCAAGTCCGTGGCCGAACTCGGACGAAGCTCTCAGGCGCCCGCGCGGTATGCGGGTACGGACAGAGGGGGAGGAGAACCCTCACGTCGGGCGCCCGACGCGAGGCCACCGCCCCCGAGTCACCCGAGGTTCGGCCATGACGATCTCCGAGCAGCGACCCACCGAACGGACCCGTCCAGAACGATTGCCGCTGGCGGTGCTGGAACAGGGAATCCCCTTCACCGAACGCCATATCGGCCCCCGAGCCACCGACCTGGCCGCGATGCTGGCCGTCATCGGCGTCGACTCGCTCGACGAACTCGCCGACCGCGCCGTGCCCGAGGGCATCCGCGACGAGGCGATGTCGGATGCGCTTCCGCAGGCGGCGAGCGAGACGGTCGCCCTTCAGGAGCTGCGCGGGCTCGCCGGGCGTAACCGGCTCGGTGTGCAGATGATCGGCCTTGGGTACCACGGGACGGTCACGCCGCCGGTCATCCGGCGCAACGTGCTGGAGAGCCCCGCCTGGTACACCGCCTACACGCCGTACCAGCCCGAGATCTCGCAGGGCAGGCTCGAGGCACTGCTCAACTTCCAGACCATGGTCTCCGACCTCACCGGGTTGCCGGTCGCCAACGCCTCGATGCTGGACGAGGCGACCTCGGCGGCCGAGGCGATGACGCTGCTTCGCCGGGCGGGTAAGTCCAGGTCGGCGCGGTTCGTGGTGGACGCCGACACCCTGCCGCAGACACTCGCCGTGCTGCGGACCAGGGCGGAGCCGTTGGGCATCGAGATCCTGGAGGCCGACCTGAGCGGCGGCGTCCTGCCCGAGGGCGACCTCTTCGGCCTGCTGCTCTCCTACCCGGGCGCCTCCGGCCGGATCACCGACCAGGAGGAGCTGATCGCCGAGGCCCACCGACGGGGCGCGATGGTGGCGGTGGCCGCGGATCTGCTGAGCCTCGTGCTGCTGCGTTCGCCCGGACTGATCGGCGCGGACGCCGTCGTGGGCTCGGCGCAGCGCTTCGGGTTCCCGATGAGCTTCGGTGGCCCGCACGCAGGCTTCCTGGCGGTCCGCAAGGGGCTGGAGCGTCAGCTGCCCGGCAGGTTGGTCGGCGTGAGCATCGACGCGGACGGCGCACCGGCCTACCGGCTGGCATTGCAGACCCGCGAACAGCACATTCGCCGGGAGAAGGCGACCAGCAACATCTGCACCGCGCAGGTGCTGCCTGCCGTCGTCTCGGCGATGTATGCCGTCTACCACGGGCCGAACGGGCTGCGGCGGATCGCCGAGCGGGCACATCGGATGGCGGTGGTGCTGGCGGAGGGACTGCGCCGGGGCGGTCACGAGATCGTGCACGACGACTTCTTCGACACCGTCTGCGTTCGGATCGCGGGCCGCGCCGAGCAGGTGGTGACGATCGCCCGTGACCTGGGCGTCAATCTGCGAGGGATCGACGCCGATCACGTCGGTATCGCCTGTTCAGAGACGACCACCATCAAGGACCTCGGCACGGTGTGGCGGGCGTTCGGAGTGAGCCAGGCCGAGATCGACCGGCTGGACGGATCCGCACCCGATGCGCTGCCGGAGCGACTCCTACGCACCGAGGACCTCCTCACTCACCCGGTCTTCCATCGGCACCACTCGGAGACGGCGCTGCTGCGGTACCTGCGGGCGCTCTCCGACAAGGACGTGGCCTTGGACCGCAGCATGATCCCGCTGGGCTCGTGCACCATGAAACTCAACGCCACGGCCGAGATGGAGCCGATCACCTGGCCGGAGTTCGGCGAGCTGCATCCCTTCGCCCCCGTGGAGGACGCGGCGGGGCTGTTGTCGATCGTCGCCGACCTGGAACGCTGGCTCGCCGAGATCACCGGGTACGACGCGGTGAGCATGCAGCCCAACGCCGGCAGCCAGGGCGAGTTCGCGGGCCTGCTGGCGATCCGGGCGTACCACCATGATCGTGGCGAGTCCGGGCGCGAGGTGTGTCTGATCCCCGCCAGCGCACACGGCACCAACGCGGCGAGCGCGGTGATGGCCGGGATGCGTGTCGTGGTGGTGCGTTGCGACGACGCGGGCAACGTCGATCTGCCTCATCTGCGCGAGCTGGTCGAGGAGCATCGCGAGGACCTCGCCGCCATCATGATCACCTATCCGTCGACGCACGGCGTCTACGAGGACACCGTGCGGGAGGTGTGCGGCCTCGTACACGACGCGGGCGGTCAGGTCTATGTGGACGGCGCGAACCTCAACGCCCTGATCGGGCTGGCCAAGCCCGGTCGGTTCGGCGCCGACGTCTCCCACCTCAACCTGCACAAGACCTTCTGCATCCCGCACGGCGGCGGTGGCCCCGGAGTCGGACCGGTCGGGGTCCGCGAGCATCTCGCCCGCTTCCTTCCCGGGCACCCCTTGCAGCCCTCGGCGGGCCCCATCGGCGGTGTCGGGCCGGTCAGTGCGGCTCCGTGGGGTAGCGCCGCCATCCTGCCGATCTCGTGGGCCTACGTGCGGATGATGGGCGCCGAGGGGCTGCGGCGTGCCACGCTGACCGCGGTGGCGGCGGCCAACTATGTGGCCCGGCGCCTGGCCGAGCACTACCCGGTGCTGTACACGGGCAGCGGCGGCCTCGTCGCGCACGAGTGCATCCTCGATCTGCGCGGGATCACCAAGAGCACGGGCGTGACCGTGGACGACGTCGCCAAGCGGTTGGCCGACTATGGCCTGCACGCGCCGACGATGTCGTTCCCGGTTCCCGGCACCCTCATGGTGGAGCCGACGGAGAGCGAGGATCTCGCGGAGTTGGACCGCTTCTGCGAGGCCATGATCTCGATCCGTGCCGAGATCGATCGGGTGGGCGCGGGGGAGTGGCCTGCGGAGGACAACCCGCTGCGCAATGCGCCGCATACTGCCGAGTGCCTGACCCAGGAGTGGTCGCACCCCTACTCCCGGGAACAGGCGGTGTACCCGGGCGGGCGTGCGCATCAGAAGATCTGGCCGCCGGTGCGGCGTATCGACGGAGCGCGCGGCGACCGCAACCTGGTGTGCTCGTGCCCGCCGTTGACGGCCTACCAGGATTGACACCCCGCACGGGTTCGCCGGGGTCGTGGTGGCACACGCCGCCACGGCCCCGCGCGGACCCGATCCCGCCGAGGCGCCACGGGGAAGCGACGGGGCCGGGTGCCCGGCGGCTAGGCTGTCAGGCGATTACCCGACCGAAAGCCTGCGGTGGCGCCGTGCGACAGCGGCGGTGCCCCGTCCTCTGAGGCGATGGAGCTTTGAAGAGATGCACGACCCGCGCGTTCTGCTCGACCCGGCCACCGACGCCGTGCGCAAGCTCGCACGACGTGGCTACCAGCTTGACCTGACGCGACTCGAGAAGCTGCTTTCCTCCCGGAATTCCGCCATCCAGCGCGCCGACGAGGCACGGGCCGAGTCGAAGAAGGTCGCCGCCTCGGTCGGACAGGCCGCCAAGCGCGGCGAGGACATCACCGAGCTGCGGGAACACGCCAAGGGCCTCAAGGGCAGCATCGCCGAGTCGGAGGAGGAGCACCAACGCCTCGACGCGGAGCTGACGGAGCTGCTGCTCGGCATCCCCAACCTGCCGGACGATCGACTGCCCGACGGCGCCACCGACGAGTTCGCCGAAGAGGTCAATGTCTGGGGTGAGCGGCCCCGGTTCGATTTCGAACCCGCCGATCACGTCGACATCGGCGAGCGGCTTGGAATCTTCGACTTCCCCAGGGCCACCAAGATCGCGGGACCGAGGTTCGCCGTCCTCAAGGGAGCGGGCGCACGGTTGGAGCGGGCCTTGGCGAGCTTCTTCCTCGCTCTGCACACCGAGGAACACGGCTACACCGAGTTCGGTCTGCCCGCGATGGCCAATCGCGCCGCGCTCACCGGGTCCGGACAGCTGCCCAAATTCGAGGAGGACCTCTTCCGCACGGGTGTCGCCGACCGGGAGCTGTTCCTGGTGCCGACCGCAGAGGTCCCGCTGCTCAACCTGCACGCGGACGAGATCCTCGCCTCCGAGGAGCTTCCGTTGGCCTACACGGCTCAGACGCCGTGTTTCCGGTCCGAGGCCGGTTCCTACGGGCGTGACACCCGGGGTCTGATCCGCATGCACCAGTTCTCCAAGGTCGAACTGGTCCGGTTCTGCGATCCCGCCGAGTCCGATGCCCAACTGCGGTTGATGCTCGGACACGCCGAGGAGTGCCTGCGCAGGCTCGGCTTGGCCTACCGGGTGGTGACGCTGCCTGCGGGCGACATCGGTTTCTCGGCCCAGTACACCTACGACATCGAGGTGTGGCTGCCCAGCCAGCAGCGGTATCGGGAGATCTCCAGCGTCTCGGACTGCGGTGTCTTCCAGTCGCGCCGCGCGGGCATCCGTACTAGGACCAAGGACGGCAAGCGTGGCTTCGCCGCGACGTTGAACGGCTCCGGTCTGGCCGTGGGCCGCACGATCGTGGCGATCCTGGAGCAGAACCAGCAGGCCGACGGCTCGGTGCGTATCCCGGAGGCGTTGGTGCCCTACATCGGTACGGACGTCATCCGCCCCTAACGGGCTTCAGGCCCGGCCGAGTCGTGTTCGCGCGGCCCGGCCGGTCGGCGTCGTGCCACGCCGGGTGGGCGATAGACGCCGTCATCCGCATCGCCGAGGCACACATCTCTGGCGTACCGGTCGGGAATACCCCGCACCCTTGCCGAGGTTGATCGACATAAGAGTGTGGATCTTTCCGGTCGAACCGCTGGAGGCGTGATGGCGAGTCAATCGTTGTGGTCGGTGATGAGTATCGACCAGCGTGAGGCCTATCTGGCGGAGGCACATGTCGCCATCCTGGCGATCGGCCGGGAGGGACGGGGCCCGTTGGCCGTGCCCATCTGGTACGGCTACCAGCCCGGCGGCGAGGTCACGATCCGGATGAACCGGGGCTCGACCAAGCACCGGGCCATCGAAGCGGCGGGTTGGTTCAGCCTGGCCACGCAGACGGTGACACTGCCGTACCGATTCGTCACCGTCGAGGGGCCGGTCGTGGGCATCGATACGCCCAGCCGCCAACAGGCGCTGGAGATCGCCGAACGTTACCTTCCGGCAGACCAGGCGGTCTCCTTCGTGGACACGACGCTGAACGACCAGTCGGTCCTGGTCCGGATGCGTCCGGAGAAGTGGCTGAGCCAGGCGCAGAACCCCGGTGTCAGCCCTTGGTAGAACGGTAGGTCGCTCGGATCGCCGCCTGCCCCGCCTCAGCTCGCGGCCTGACCGTGCCAGGAATCGATCAACTCCTGGGTCGTCGCGCCATCGGCCGCGGTGAGGTTCGCGTCGGGCGTGCTCCATCGCACCCCGGGGGCGGGGTTGGGGTAGTACATCACCGCGGTCACCCGGAAGCCTGCCTCGGCCATCCCGCGTTGTTGATCGCGATGCCGGAGGAACTCGCCGAACTGCTGGGTAGCCCGGCTCAGGGTGCTGTCGTCCGCGCCGCCGTTGATCGCGACCAACGGGTACTCGACGCTCGGGTTGGCACCGCCGGGCATGAAACCCGCGATGGGGGTGCCGGGTGCCCGCTCGCCATCGAGTCCCAGGTTGCGCCGGTAGAGATCCACCTCGCTCACCGGGGTGGCGTGGAAACCCTCGATGCCCGGCTCGGTGGCCGCGCCGAGTTCGACGAGCGCATCGTGCGTGCTGGCGGGCACCTCCAGCGGCTCGTTCTGCCACAGTTGCCGCAGCGCATCCTGCGTGGACTCCTCCGCGAGCGCCTCCGAGGTCAACGGTCCCGTGCCATTCTCGCCCGCGAGCAGACCCTGGAGTGCCAAGCCGGTGGTCGGGTTGGTCGCGGGATCGGGGAGCACCAACCGGAACTGTCCCCAGGCCGGTTCCTCGAACCGGCTCCAGCCCTGGGGGTCCTCGACCAGCGAGGCGAGGTCGGTCCAGCTCATCCCGCCGTGCATCCGCACGGCGTCGGCTGCGGGTTCGGTCATCGCGAGAAGCACCGGGCTGGTGGCCAGGATCTGCGGCTGCGAACCGATCAGGTCGCCCTGTTGTTCGGTGAGCTGCTGCACCCAGCGCAGCGAGTCGGGGACCCAGGCGTTCGGCCTCGGCCCGAGTTCGCCCTCGTTCCATTCGCCGGTCAGACCCGCGAGGACCTCACTGGAGTCGTGCGCGACCACCTCGACCCGGATGCAGGCGTCCTGGATCACCGGGCGCTCGGCGCTCCACGCCTGGGCGGAGTCGATCAGTGGCTCGGCCATCGCGTCCTCGACGGCGATGCGCAGTGTCTGATCGCCTGCCGGACAGCTCGCCGCCTCGGCGTCGGCACGCTGCGCGACCATTGCGGAGAGGGACGACCAGCCGACGTACCCGAGCGTCGAGATCAGTAGAACCGCGACGACCACGAGAGGCCATCCTGCGACTCGGCGGAGCCTGAGTCCTGAGCCACGGTGTCGAGCCATTCGGCTCCCTTTCACGTAGAAAAGCGAAAGTTCATTTCGCTAAGTAACGAGAACGGACTGGTCACAACGCTGTGAGCCCGCTTGGCCGAAAGCTACGCTAACAGGTGAAGACTCTCGGTCAAGATCCTTCCGCGACCGGTCGTCATTCGGCCGGAATTCGACTGTGGGCCGAAGGACCGGAGATCGAGTTATGCCGTGATCGGACGGCGTTTCCCCGATCACCGCGAGTGGGGGGCGAGGCCGCGTGAGTCGCCGCCCCGCCCCCGAATCGTGCAATGCGGAAATCATCCGCAGTCGTCATCCCGCCGTTCGCGGCACGGCCCGGACGTGAGTGCCGTCGCGCACGGTGCCGACGTACTCCTCGACCAGATCCTCCAGCGCCACCACGCCCAGCACCTCGCCGTCGGCGCCCACGGCCGCCGCCAGGTGGCTTTGCGCGCGGCGAAGCGTGGTCAACGCCTCGCCCAGCCGCATCTCGGCTGCGACCTGCGGCAGACTGCGGATCCGCCCCGCCGTGACCAGCGCGCCTCGATCCGCGTCGGCCTGCTCCAGCACATCCTTGATGTGGAGGTAGCCGACCATCCGGCCGTCGGCCGAGCGCACCGGGAACCGCGAGAAGCCCGTCCGGGATACGGCTTGTTCCACGTCGCCGACGGTGGGGTTCTCCGGAATCGTGGTCAGCTCGCCGACGGGAACCAGCACATCGCCCACGGTGCGTTCCGCCGAGGACAGCGTCTTGGCGAGCCTGCGGTGCTCGGAATCCTCCAGAAGCCCTTCCTGGCGCGATTCCGCGATCAGGTTCGTCATCTCCTGAGCCGTGTAAGCCGAGGCGATCTCGTCCTTCGGCTCGATCTTCATCAATCGCAGGATTCCGTTCGCCGCGATGTTGAACAAGGCGATCACCGGTCGAACCAACCGCACGAAGCCCACGTGTGCGGGAACCAGCCACATCGCCATCCGTTCCGGCGAGGCGATCGCGAGATTCTTCGGCACCATTTCACCAAGCATGATGTGCAAGATGTTGACAAGTGACAAAGCGATCGCGAATGCGATCGGATGTAGTAGTGCCTCGGGAACACCCAACGGCTCGAATACCCGTTCGAGCTGGTGAGCCACCGCGGGTTCTCCCAGTGCACCGAGTCCCACCGTGCACATGGTGATGCCCAGCTGTGAACCCGCCAGCATCAGCGAGATCTCTTTACTCGCCTTGATCACCGTCCTCGCCCGCTTGTGTCCCTGCTCGGCCAGGTTCTCCAGGCGGTCGCGTCGGGACGAGAGCAGGGCGAACTCGCCGCCCACGAAGAAGGCGTTCAAGATCAACAACAGCACCGCGACGAGCACGGCCATTCCGTCGCTCATCGCAGGCCCTCCTCTGCCTTGCTCGGCATCACGGTGTGCGACACACCGTTGCTGGTCACCGTGTTCGCCGAGCTCTGCTCGGGCGTGGCCGATCCACCGTCACCCGAGGTCGCATCCGGATGTGCACCGTTGCCGGAGGCCTCGGTGACCTGTGCCACGCGGAGTTCGGCGATGCGCCTGCGATCCATCCGCAGGACCGTGAGCAGCCAGCCATCGAGCCGTACCTCGTCGGCGACGTCGGGAATCCGACCGAGTCGATCGAGGACGAAGCCTGCGAGCGTGTCGTAGTCCCCCTCGGGGATCTGCAACCCGGTCGCCTCCGCGAGCTCGTCGTCCCGGAGCAGCCCGGAGGCCACCCAGGTGCCCTCGCCGAGCGGGCGGATCGGTGAGATCTCACGCCGATCGTGCTCGTCTCGCACGTCGCCGATGATCTCCTCGATGACGTCCTCGAAACTGACCAGCCCCGCCGTGCCGCCGTACTCGTCGACGACCAGCGCGAGCTGGAGTCCGGAGCCGCGCAGCCGGTCGAGCAGGGCATCGCCCTCCAGCGAGTCCGGCACGCTCGGCACCGGCCTGGCCAGCGTGGCGACCCGGGTGGCCGCCCGCTCGGCCGTCGGCAGCGTGAAGGCCTGCTTGACGTGCACGACACCGCGTACGTCGTCGAGGTCGCCGCCGTGGACCGGGAACCGGGAGAAACCGGTGCGGTGGGCGATCTCGAGTAGATCGACCGCCGTGGAGTCCGCGGTCAGTGCGGCGACGCGGACCCGGGGCGTCATCAGCTCGCCCGCCGTCCGGTCGCCGAACCGCAGCGAGCGATCCAGCAGGCTTGCGGTTCCCGCATCCATCGTCCCCTGTTCCGCGCTGTTGCGGACCATGGAGCCCAGTTCCTCCGGGGATCGTGCGGACCGCAGCTCGTCGGCCGGTTCCACTCCCAGCTTCCGCACCATGGCGTTCGCCCCGTTGTTGGCCACGTTGATCAGCCAACGGAACATCCGGGTGAACCGAGAATAGATGCCGGTCACGGCGCGAGCGGTCTCCAGCGGCCTGGCGATGGCCAGGTTCTTGGGGACCAGCTCGCCGAACAGCATCGACAGCGAGGTGGCGATCACCAACGCCAGTCCGACCGACACGCCCGCCGCCGTGGACGCGGAGAGACCGAGCCCGCTCAGCGCAGGGCTGATGAGCTCGCCGATGGCGGGTTGGGCGAGGAAGCCGGTGGTGACGGTGGTGACGGTGATGCCGAGTTGCGCGCCGGAGAGCTGGAAAGACAGCGTCCGATGAGCATGGAGGACCATCTTCGCCCGTTTGTCGCCTACTTCGGCGACGTGCGAGTCGATGGTGCTCCGCTCCAGCGAGGTGAGTGCGAACTCGGCCGCGACGCAGATGAAGGTTCCTGCGGTGAGTACAACGACCAGTGACAACAGTAGGATGGTGATCAGGATCTCGTTCACCGGGCGCACCCTCGTGGGGCGCTCGGGACGGATTGGCAGCCGGGATCTTCGCCCGGCTCGCTACTGCTGCCGGGTGACTCCGCCTTCTGCACGGAAGTCTTCACTCCTTTTTCACTAAAGACCGACCCGCCCGACGGTGTGCGCCCGAGGTGTCGGTGCACGGCACGTCGAGTCCGGTCAGGGATTCGGAAGGCTCATTGTAGGGCTTGTATGCAGCAGGACAGCGCCGAACGGCCTAGTGGCGAATCGAGGGATGGGCGGATAGTCCCGATGGACTGATCGAAGGCGCGGCGAAGTGGCAGCGCCCGCCGCCGTTCGGGGCAGCGGGCCGGGACGCCGGTCGGGGCCGGATGAGGCGTTACGCCGTTCGGAGCACGGCGAGGACCCGCTAGTCGGACGAACGGTGTCGGCGGACCGAGTCCTCCACCAGATCCAGCACCGGGCCCATCGCCTCGGCGGAGAGCCCTCTGGCCAGGTGCGAGACCAGTCCCTCCAGCACCAACTCGAGGTAGGCGGTGAGCACGTCCACCTCGACGTCGTCCCGGAGCTTCCCGGCCGCGCGTTGCCGGGACAGCCGGGCCCGGGTCGCCGAGGTGAGCTCCTGCGAGCGCTCCGCCCAGCGGGCGCGGAACTCGTGATCGGTGCGCAGCCTCCGGGAGACCTCCAGGCGAGTGCCCAGCCAGTAGGCGGGGTGATCGACTGCCTCGGAGCCCGCGGGCGCCGCGATGAGATCACGCATCACCTGCACGAGGCCCTGTTCCGCGACCACCTCGGCCATCCGATGCGCATCGTCCTCGGCCAAGGCGAGGAAGAGCGACTCCTTGTCGCGGAAATGATGGAAGATGGCGCCTCGGGAGAGCCCGGTCGCCTCCTCGAGTCGCCGCACCGTGGCGCCCTCGTACCCGTGACGGGTGAAACAGGTCCGCGAGCCGTCGAGAATCTGTCGTCGACGAGCGTCGAGGTGATCTTGGGTGACGCGTGGCATACCGGAGATCGTCCCAGTGCGACAGGCGAAAATCCAACACGTACGTACGTCTTGGGTGGCACTGGTACGGACGGGCGAGAAACCTGCACCGCAGGAGAGACGGGAGTAGCGTCGGTTCTCCGAATGCAGTGCGAGGTGAGCTTGCATGACGCTGTCCCACCGGCCGTCGGAGGAGAGCATCGACACCGCCCGGATCCGGAGTCGGGTGGAGGCCGAAGCCTACGTCGCCTCGGTGTGCTTCAAACACGGACCGCCCACCTTGGCCGGTGTCGAACTCGAATGGACCGTGCACCATCGCGCAGACCCCCGACGGCCGCTCGACGCCGATACGCTGGCCTCGGCTCTGGGTGCCCATGCGCCCACCATGCTCGTCCCGGATAGTCCCCATCTCCCGCTGCCCAGCGGTTCGATGATCACCGTCGAACCGGGCGGCCAGGTCGAGATCTCCTGTCTTCCCCAACACGGCATCCGCCGTCTCGTCGAGGTCGTCGACGAGGACCGCGCGCTGTTGACCGAACTCCTCGGCGCACATGATCTGCGGCTGGGTACGCGCGGCATCGATCCGTGGCGGCCCGCCAATCGACTGCTGCACACCCCGCGCTACGACGCCATGGAACGGGCCTTCGACCGGATCGGCCCCGGTGGCAAGACGATGATGTGCAGCACGGCCGGTCTGCAGGTATGCCTGGACGCGGGCGAGATCGATGAGGCCCCGCTGCGTTGGTCCACCCTGCACGCGCTCGGGCCGATCCTCATCGCGACCTTCGCCAACTCGCGACAGGCGGCGGGCGCGCCGAGTGGGTGGGCATCGGCCCGGATGAGGTCGCTGTTCGCCACCGATCCCGTCCGAGTGCGCCCCGGCCGTTGCGACCCGGACCCCGCCGGACAGTGGGCACGGCGGGTCCTGGACACCCCGACGATCTGTGTGCGCCGACCCGGGCAGTGCTGGGACGTCGACCTCCCGATGCGCTTCGCGGACTGGATCGAGGGATCCCTCTCACCACCGCCCGGCATCGACGATCTCGACTATCACCTCACGACGCTGTTTCCGCCGGTGCGGCCGCGCGGCTACCTCGAGGTCCGCTACCTCGACGCACAGCCGGGGGCGGATTGGGCGGTGCCCGCCCTGGTGCTGATCGCTCTGTTCGCGCAGCCCGCGACGGTGGCGCGGGCCGCCGAGCTGTCGAGGCCCGCAGCACACCGCTGGATCACCTCGGCCAGGGACGGACTGGCCGATCCGGTATTGGCGGCAGCGGCGCCCAAGGTGATCGACCTGGCCTGCGCCGCACTGTGCGGGCTGGACCTACCCGCCGACCTGCTCGCCAGGGTGGTCGAGACGGCGCAACGACGTGCGGCGGGAGTGACGGCCGACCTCGGAGAGGACGGGATATGACGACGGAACCGGCCATCGGCGGTGAGGAGACACTGCGCACGGCGATCGCCGCCGAGCTCGGCAGGGCCCGCCACCGCAGCATCGCGCTCACCGAGAGCGTCGACGACTCGGACCTGACCAGGCAGCACTCGCCGTTGATGTCTCCACTGGTCTGGGACTACGCGCACATCGGCAATCAGGAGGAGCTGTGGCTCGTCCGGGATGTGGGCGGTCTCGTGCCGCTGCGCAGCGACATCGACGAGCTCTACGACGCCTTCCAGCATGCGCGCGCGGATCGACCCGCGTTGCCGCTGTTGAGCCCGGACGAGGCGCGGGCCTACGTGCGCGGAGTTCGGGAGAAGGCACTGGACGTTCTGGACCGGACTCGCTTTCGCGGGCGCAGGCTCGTGGCGGGAGGCTTCGCCTTCCACATGATCGCCCAACACGAGCAGCAGCACGCCGAGACGATGCTGGCCACGCACCAACTCCGGATGGGGGAGCCTGTCCTGCACGCGCCCGCGCCACCGTCGGCGAGCGCCCTTCCCGAGACCACCGAGGTCCTGATCCCGGGCGGCCCCTTCACGATGGGCACCGACACCGATCCATGGGCCCTGGACAACGAGCGTCCCGCGCACACCGTGTTCGTCGCGCCGTTCCTGCTGGACACGACCCCGGTGACCAATGCGGCCTACGCGGAGTTCATCGAGGCCGGGGGCTACCGGCGGCGCGAGTGGTGGACCGAGACGGGCTGGGCACACCGTTCCCGCGCCGAACTGCGCGCGCCGTTGTTCTGGGAGAGCGATTCGGACGGTTCCTGGTGGCGGCGACGGTTCGGGGTCGTCGAGCCGGTTCCCGCCGACGAACCCGTCGTGCACGTCTGCGCGCACGAGGCCGAGGCCTATGCCCGCTGGCGTGGCAGACGACTGCCCACCGAGGCGGAGTGGGAGAAGGCGGCGCGACACGATCCGATCGACGGGCGCTCGCGGCGCTATCCCTGGGGCGCTGCGGAACCGACCGCCGAACACGCGAATCTGGGCCAACGGCACCTGCGACCCGCCCCGGTCGGCGCCTACCCGCGCGGCGCGACGCCCGCCGGGGTGCATCAGCTGGTCGGCGATGTCTGGGAATGGACGTCGTCGGTCTTCCGGGGCTATCCCGATTTCGCGGCCTTCCCCTACCGGGAGTACTCCGAGGTCTTCCTCGACAGCGGTTATCGCGTATTGCGTGGTGGGTCCTTCGGCACCGATACCTCGATGGGGCGCGCCACGTTCCGCAACTGGGACCACCCGATTCGTCGGCAGATCTTCGCCGGATTCCGCTGCGCCCGAGACGTCTCGCCCGGGGAGTGGGCCTAGCGTGTGTCGTCATCTGGCCTACCTGGGCCC
This sequence comes from Actinoalloteichus hymeniacidonis, assembly GCF_014203365.1. NCBI lineage: Bacteria > Bacillati > Actinomycetota > Actinomycetes > Pseudonocardiales > Pseudonocardiaceae > Actinoalloteichus > Actinoalloteichus hymeniacidonis. The sequence goes on along the minus strand of NZ_JACHIS010000001.1, from coordinate 3,984,973 downwards.
TGCCACGTCGTTGGCCGCCCTGATCTTCGAAGGCGCCAATTCACTGGAGCGGCAATCCTGGGCGCCGACGATGATGCGACAGGGCGGCACGGTCAACGTGGACGGTTTCGGTGTCGGTTGGTTCCCGGCCGCGCCGGACGAGGCACGAGCCGATGTCGGATCCGAGGCCGATGCGCCGTTGCTGTACCGACGAACCGGGCCGATCTGGAACGACCACGGTTTCGCCGAGATGAGCACCGTGGTGGGCACCCGGGCGGCGTTGGCCGCCGTCCGCTCGGCGACGGTCGGGATGCCGATCAGCGAGGAGGCGTGCGCGCCGTTCCGCCATGGTCGGTGGCTCTTCAGCCATAACGGGTTACTGCCCGGCTGGCCGGACAGCGCGACGCGACTGATCGAGACGCTGCCCACCGCCGCACTCGCCACCTCGGGCGCGACGGACTCCGCGTTGCTGTGGGCCTGGCTGCGTGCCAGGCTCGACGCGGGCGATCCACCGGCCTCGGCGGTCCGGGACCTCGTCGGCGCCGCAGCGCAGATCCCCGGATCTCGATTGAACCTGTTGCTCACCGACGGTTCGACGGTGGTGGCCAGCACCTGGACCCATTCGCTCTTCGTGCAGAGCGCACCCGGCCGCCTCATGGTGTCCTCCGAACCGCTGGACACCGCCGAGGGATGGACGGAAGTGCCCGACGCGAGCCTGCTCGTCGCCACCCGCGACGAGATCGACATCACGCCGATTCACCCGGCGCCATCGAGAGGGAGACTGTGAACGCTGCGCGCATCGATGTTCATCTCGACGAGGCCGCCGCAGGCCGAAGTCTGCGTGCCGAAGCCGCCGCGGGTCTCACCGCCGCGCGGCGGACCTTGTCCTCGATGTGGTTGTACGACGCGCGGGGTAGCGAGCTGTTCGAGGCGATCACCCGGCTGCCGGAGTACTACCCGACCAGGGCCGAGCGAGCGGCTTTGAATCGGGCGGCGGTCGACATCGCCGAGATCGTGGAGGCTGACACACTGATCGAACTCGGCTCCGGAGCCGCGGAGAAGACCAGGCTGCTGCTGGACGCCATGGGCAAGCAGGGCGCGCTTCGGCGGTTCGTTCCCTTCGACGTCTCCGCCGCCGCGTTGCGCGGATCGGCGGCCGATATCGCTGCCGACTATCCCGACCTGGAGGTACACGGGATCGTCGGGGATTTCACCCGCCACCTGCACACCCTGCCCGGCGGCGGCCGCCGGTTGCTGGCCTTCCTCGGCGGCACCATCGGCAATCTGCTGCCCGCCGAACGCGCGGCCTTCCTGGCCGAGGCAAGGCAGGCGCTGCAACCGGGAGAGTGGTTGTTGCTGGGCACCGACCTGGTGAAGCCCGAGGCGACCTTGATCGCCGCCTACGACGATGCCCAGGGCGTCACGGCCGAGTTCAATCGCAATGTCCTGCGCGTGCTCAACCGCGAGCTGGCTGCCGACTTCGATCCCGAGCGCTTCCAACACGTGGCGCACTGGGACGCCGAGGCCGAGTGGATCGAGATGCGGTTGCGGGCGAAGTCGGCGTCCCGGGTCCGCATCGCGGCCCTGGGACTGACCGTCGATTTCGCTGAGGGCGAGGAGCTCCGTACCGAGGTGTCGGCCAAGTTCCGACCGGAGACCGTGACCGCCGAGTTGGGTGCGGCGGGCTTCCGGCTGCATCGGCAGTGGACCGATCCCGACGGGCTGTTCGCGGTGAGTCTGGCCGAGGCCGACCGGTAGCCCGGCGCGACGGATCACCGTGGTCGGGGATCGCCGCCGAGGGCCGGGCTCGGCCGGGTCGGATTAGCAGGTGGCGAGCAGCTTCTCCAAGGCGGCGACCTCGTCCTCGGTGACGGTCAACTCGTAGGCGTGCTTCACCGCGATCCAGTCGGAGGCGTAGGTGCAGTGGTACGCCGTGGCGGGCGGGACCCAGTCGGCCGGGGTCTGGTCGCCCTTCGACCGGTTGGACGAGGCCGAGACAGCGAGCAGCTGCGGCGCCTCCAGGTCGTTGGCGAAGGCCTCCCTGCGCTCCTCGTCCCAGTCGGCTGCGCCGCTGCGCCACGCCGCCGCGAGCGGGACGGTGTGGTCGATGTCGAGGTCGCCGCCGTCGGTGAACTCCTCGTCGTCGTAGACGCTGATCCAGGTTCCCGACTCGGCGCGGCACTCGTCGTCGGTCACCACATCGGTTCCGTCGCGCTCCAGGACGACCTCGCGGGTGTTGCAGCCCTCGCCCTGGCTGGACCAGTGTGGGAACGCGTCCCGGGAGTAGTCGGTCATCGGCTGCTCGGCCGCCACGGTGAGTTCGGCGAGTTGTGTCGCCGCATCGGGTCCGTTGGGCGCACCGGAGGATCCGGTCGGTTCGCCTAAGGCCTCGTCGACGGCATCGGTCATCTCCGAGCAGGCGGTCAGCGCGATCGCCGCCACGCCGACCGTGAGTGCGGCTACCAACCGGGACACCCCACGCGAGGGCCTCGCAGGCTCCGTTGAGGCGGGGTACGGGCGAGTGGTGTGCGACATGTCTTCCTCGCAGGGAGTGAGTGGCGGCGGTTCGTCTGGAGACGGTGAGCCGCAGTCGGGCGGTGGTCTGCCTACGAGAAGCCTCGATGCCGCTCACCTCGCCGAAACCCTAGCCGTTCTCGCCTCGCCCGCGATCACCAGAACGAGCGGTGCATGGAGCCGGACACGGCGAGATCGATCACCGTGGGTAATCGTTTCTCGGGTCGCCCTCCTGTGGCGTCAGGCGATCTCGTGCCTCGGTTCTCCCCTTGCGGGCGGATGTCGCGACCGCCGACTCCCGGAACGAGCCTGCGGGCACCCGGATGCGGCGGTGGACGACGTCCGATGTGTCCGACGGGGTGTGAAAGGTATTCCAACGACGTATTCGAAGTTCCGTACAAGGAGGGTGCGGTAATCGCCCGGTGAACCGATTGTCCTAATAAGCCGGCGCGGTTCCGCGAATCTGTACTATGGTGGCGTCTGGATCGAGAAGCGCGCGTCAGGGGGTGATGCGCAGACCTCGAATCCGTTGGGGGAGAGGGGCGCCATGGGGGTGGCGAAGATGACTGTCTGACTGTGCGGTCAGCTGGTCTAACCAAACCTGCCCGCATTGTTCGGGTAGGTGATCGAAGGAGCTTGCGCCGAGTGCCCTCGGCCCTGCTGTGGTGTTCTTTCGCGTCTACCGGATGGGTCGAGCGGCTATTTCGGCCTGCCCGGAACGTGGTTGAGCGATCTGTTTCGACGGGGGTGACGAATGTCGAACCGAAGTCCGTTGCAACGCGGCTCGGGTATTCGTCGTTGTACTGGAATCTGGGGGGACGAATAAATGACCGAGACAGTGGCGAGTACCGGAGGAAATGCCGAGCTGGGTCTGGTGATCGACCCGACGCTCGAGGCCTTATCCACCGAGCGACGACCGAGGACTCTCACCAAGTTCCGCGATCCACTGCGGATCCCGCCGGTGCTGCGGCCGGAGGGGGACGAGATCGTGACCGTGGTGCAGCAGGCGGCCTGGGCACGGCTGCACTCGGAGCTGCCGCCCACCCGGGTCTGGACGTATGACGGACACTTCCCCGGCCCGACCTTCGAGGTGCGTCGGGGACAGCGGGTGCGGGTGGCATGGACCAACCGGATCGAGGGCGCCTTCCCGGTCACGGCCGTGGACGTGCCGCTGCCGGAGCCGGGGGAGCCCTCGCCGTCCACCGTTCCCGGGCTCTCGGGTGGCACGCCGATCAAGGAGGTCACCGAACTGCCGCCGTGGACGGTCGTCCACCTGCATGGTGCGGTCACCGCGGCCGGTAACGACGGTTGGGCCGACAACGGCTCGCTGCCCGGCGAGGCGCAACTGTGCGAGTACCTCAACGATCAGCCGGCCATGACGCTCTGGTACCACGACCACGCCATGATGATCACCCGCTGGAACGTCTACGCGGGGCTGGTCGGGATGTACCTGCTGCGTGACGAGGAGGAGGACGCGCTCAACCTCCCCTCCGGCGACCAGGAGATCCCGCTGATCATCGGCGACCGCAATCTCGACGCGGACGCCGACGGGGGTCTGACCGGGGAGCTGGTGCACAAGACCGTCGCCGCCCGTGCATTCAGCGGGCCGTTCACCCTGGTCAACGGGGCGATCTGGCCGCACCTGGACGTCGAGCGCCGCTGGTACCGGTTCCGTGTCCTCAACGCCGCCAACGCGCGCACCTACGCGCTCTCGCTTCAGGACGAGTTCGGTGAGCCCGTCCATGGCGCGGTCTGGCAGATCGGTACCGACAGCGGTCTGCTCCCGACCCCGCTTCCGGTGCCGGAGACCGGCCTGGTGATGGCACCCGCCGAGCGGGCCGACCTCCTGATCGACTTCGCCGCTTTCGCCGGACGCAAGCTGCGATTGGTCAATGCGGCGGACCCGGCGGGCAATTCCGAGGTCATGGAGTTCCGGGTGGGACGACGACGCGTTCCCGACGAATTCCGTCGGTTGCCCGCGAAGATCTCCGATTCCTATGTCCGGCTCGGTCACGACGATCCGGGCCATGAGCACGGGCATCGGCTGTTGGTGCTGGCCAATGGTGTCAGCGGGCACGGGGAACTCTGGGAGATGCACCGACTGGATCCCGAGCACGATCACATTCCAGAATTCGACGGCGTCACCGTCCACGATGGATACGTCCAGGTACAGGGCGCCGATGGTGAGGTGATCACCTATCACCGGATGTCCAGGGTCTTCGAGGACACGGTGAACTGGTTCGTGCGACAGGACAGCTGGGAACAGTGGGACATCCTGAATCTGACCGGTCCCACCCACCCGATCCACGTTCACCTGGTCCGGTTCCAGGCCACTGCGCGCAGCCGGTTCGACATCAGCGGTTTCGATTCCGCGCTCGGTGGGACGGCGACCCCGGTTCGATTCCTGGCCGACGGGCAACTGCTGCCCGACGAACACGGGTGGAAGGACACCATCCGGGTCGCCTCGGCCGATCTCGTGTCGATCCTGGCCCACTTCACCGGTTCGACCGGGCAGTACATGTACCACTGTCATCTGCTGGAGCACGAGGACATGGGCATGATGCGGCCCTTCGTGGTCGCCCCTGATCAGGTGATCACCTTGATGGAGCAGCTACACGGACACGGTGGCGGCCACCATGCTGCCGCGCGGGCGACGAGGATGGCATCGTGAGTGGATCAGAAAGCTGATCTTGCCAGGTCACGGCAAGGGCGCCCCCGGATCGGAGTGTCCGCGCAGGTTTTTCTGTATCCATTCGGTTCTGCTCTAGTCGCGCGCCCCGGTTAGTGCATACGGTGCATGGATGGATCACTCTGCTGGGGCAACGTCGCTCTCGCGAAGACGTCTGATGGGGATCGGCGCCGGGACTGCGGCGGCGCTGCTCACGGCGGGCCCCGCCGCACAGGCTGCGGCGGGGCCCTCGGACCCGAACCCGGTCGCCCCCGATGGCGGGCCGCCGCTCACCGCGACGACCTCGGAGACCGGGTTCACCAGTGCTTCCGCGGCCGGTCGGATTCCGGCGCCGGGCGCGCTCGACGCAGCGGTGGGCGACCGCGTCCCCACCACCGAGTTGACGAGGTTCCTCGACCCCTTGCGCGTTCCGCCGGTCCTGACGGCCGCCGACGGCGAGTCGTTGGTCCTGACGAAGAAGACGACGTCGGTGCGGCTGCACTCGGAGCTGCCGCCCACGACGGTGTGGGCCTACGAGGGCCACTACCCGGGCCCCACCATCGAGGTACGGCGGGGATCCGGGGTCCGGATCGAATGGCGGAACGAGATCGAGGGCCCCTTCCCGGTGGTGGCGGTCGACGTACCGCCTCCCGCCGAGGGGGAGCCCTCGCCATCGGAGGTGCCCGGTCTCAGCGGCGGCACCCCGATCCCCGAGGTCACCAGGCTGCCCGCCTGGTCGGTGACCCACCTGCACGGCGCCGTCGTCGGCGCGGGCAGCGATGGCTGGGCCCACAACGGGGTGCTGCCCGGCGAGAGTCAGCTGTGCGAGTACGGCAACGACCAACCAGCCGCGATGCTCTGGTACCACGACCACGCCATGATGATCACCAGGTGGAACGTCTACGCCGGCCTGGTCGGCACCTATCTGATCCGCGATGCGGAGGAGGACGCGCTGCGCCTGCCCGCCGGGGAGCGGGAGGTCCCACTGGTGATCGCCGACCGCAATCTGGACACGGAGGACGACGGCTCGCTCAGCGGCAGGCTCGTGCACAAGACGGTCGACGAACGAGCCTTCAGCGGGCCCTTCACCGTGGTGAACGGGACGATCTGGCCGCATCTGTCGGTCCGTGCCTGCTGGTACCGCTTCCGCGTGCTCAACTCGGCCAACGCCCGTACCTATCGACTCGCACTGCGTGACGACTCGGGCGAGCCGATCCCGGGCGTGGCCTGGCAGATCGGCACCGATTCCGGATTGCTGCCCGCGCCGATCGAACTCCCGCCCGACGGTCTGACGATGGCGCCCGCGGAACGAGTCGACCTGCTGATCGACTTCGGTGGGCTGCGCGGCGCCTCGGTCCGCCTGGTCGACGCCGACCCGAACACCGTCCACCCCGAGGTCATGGAGTTCCGGGTGGATCGCAGGCCGAGCGGCGACCGATTCCGGCTGCCGACCACCCTGTCGAGCTCCTACCGGCGGTTACCCGGTGCACACCGCTCGGCACGGCATCGGATGTTGATGCTGGCCAACGGGCCGACCGGGCACGGTCAACTCTGGGAGATGCGCAAGCTGGATCCGCAGGTCGACGACATCCCGGAGTTCGACGGCAGCACCGTCCACGACGGATTCGTCCAGATCCAGGAGGTCGGCGGGACGATCGTCACCTACCGGCGGCTGTCCCGGGTGTTCGAGGACACCGTGAACTGGTTCGTCCGACACGGGGACTGGGAGGACTGGCACCTGATGAGCCTGGGCGCGCCGGTCCACCCGATACACCTGCACCTGGTGCGGTTCCAGGCCATCACCCGGGATCACTACGTGGTGAACGAGACCGAGATCGTCGATGGCAACCCGGTGGTGGTCGCGGGTTTCGACGAGAGCCGTGGCGGCACCGTGACCCCGATCCGATACGAGCGGGGCGGCGTTCTGCTACCCGACGAGGAGGGCTGGAAGGACACGATCCGGGTGGCCAGGGGCGAGGAGGTGACGATCATGGCGCACTTCGAGGGCGCGACCGGACAGTACATGTACCACTGTCACCTGTTGGAGCACGAGGACATGGGCATGATGCGGCCCTTCGTGGTGGCCCCCGAACCGGTGGTGGCACTCATGGAACGACTACACGAGGACGGACACGCCGGGCACTGACCGATCGGGCTCCCGCGCGGCGGGCCGTGGTCCCGAGACGAGCTCGGGGCCCGAGCGAGAGGATCGCTCGGGCCCCGACAATTCAGCTCTGGATCAGTTGCGCAGCATCTTGCGCAGCACGTACTGCATGATGCCGCCGTTGCGGTAGTAGTCGGCCTCGCCGGGAGTGTCGATGCGCAGCACCGCATCGAACTCGACGGTGGTGCCGTCCTGCTTGGCCGCCGTCACCCGCAGCGTGGCGGGCTTGCCGCCGTCGTTCAGCCCGGTCACGCCGGAGACGTCGAAGGTCTCCGTGCCGTCCAGACCCAACGAGCTCGCGCTCTGCCCGGCCGGGAACTGCAGCGGCAGCACGCCCATGCCGATCAGGTTCGACCGGTGGATGCGCTCGAACGACTCGGCGATCACGGCACGCACACCCAGCAGGCTGGTGCCCTTCGCCGCCCAGTCGCGGGACGAGCCGGAGCCGTACTCCTTGCCCGCCAGGATGACCAGCGGCACGCCCGCCTCGGCGTAGGAGACCGACGCGTCGTAGATGGTGGTCTGCTTGCCCTCGGCGAGGAAGTCGCGGGTGAAGCCACCCTGCACACCGCCGGGCTCGATCGCGTCCAGCAGCAGGTTGCGCAGCCGGATGTTGGCGAAGGTGCCTCGGATCATCACCTCGTGGTTGCCGCGGCGGGAACCGTAGGAGTTGAAGTCCCGACGTTCGACACCGTGCTCGCTGAGGTAGCGGCCCGCGGGGGAGTCCGCCTTGATCGCACCGGCGGGCGAGATGTGGTCGGTGGTCACGGAGTCGCCCAGCATCGCCAGCACGCGGGCACCCGCGATGTCGTTCACCGGGGTGGGCTCCTGCGTCATGCCCTCGAAGTACGGGGGCTTGCGCACGTAGGTCGACTCCGGGTCCCACTCGAAGGTCTTGCCCTCCGGGGTCGACATCGAACGCCAGCGCTCGTCGCCCGCGAAGACGTCGGCGTAGCCCTCGGTGAAGCCCTGGGAGGAGATCGCCGATCCGATGACCTCCTGGACCTCCGCGGCGTCGGGCCAGATGTCGGACAGGAACACCGGCTTGCCCTCGGTGTCGGTGCCCAGCGGCTCGGTGCTCAGGTCCAGGTCCATGGTGCCTGCGAGCGCGTAGGCCACCACCAGCGGCGGGCTGGCGAGGTAGTTCATCTTGACGTCGGGGTTGATCCGACCCTCGAAGTTCCGGTTGCCCGACAACACCGAGACCACGGCGAGGTCCTCGGCGTTGATCGCCTCGGAGATCTCGTCCTGCAGGGGGCCGGAGTTGCCGATGCAGGTGGTGCAGCCGTAGCCGACCAGGTTGAAGCCGAGCTTCTCCAGGTACGGCAGCAGCCCGGACCGCTCGTAGTAGTCCATGACGACCTTCGAGCCCGGGGCCAGGGTCGTCTTCACCCACGGCTTGCGGGCCAGACCGCGCTCCACCGCCTTCTTGGCCAGCAGCGCGGCACCGATCATCACGCTCGGGTTCGAGGTGTTGGTGCAGGAGGTGATCGCGGCGATCGCGACGGCTCCGTGGTCGAGCTCGAACTCGGCGCCGTCCACGGTCACGCGGGTGGGCTTGCTCGGCCTACCGGTCGCGCCGTTGGCCGCCGAGTGCACGGGCCTGCCCGCGTTGTCGTCCTCGCGCGAGTAGGTGGGGGCGTCGGAAGCGGGGAAGGACTCCTGCGAGGCCTGATCGACCACGGACTCGTCGGCGTCGACGTAATCGCCGATGGCCGCGCGGAACGCGGACTTGGCCGAGGACAGGTCGATCCGGTCCTGCGGGCGCTTGGGGCCTGCGATGGACGGGACTACCGAGGCGAGATCCAGTTCGAGCCGCTCCGAGTAGGCGGGCTCGGCCTCGGGGTCGTGCCACATGCCCTGCTCGCGGGCGTAGGCCTCGACGAGCGCGACCTGCTGCTCGGACCGGCCGGTGAGCCGGAGGTAGTTCGTGGTCTCCTCGTCGACCGGGAAGATCGCGCAGGTCGAGCCGAACTCCGGGCTCATGTTGCCGATGGTGGCCCGGTTGGCCAGCGGCACGGCGCTCACGCCCGAACCGTAGAACTCGACGAACTTGCCCACCACGCCGTGCTCGCGCAGCATCTCGGTGATGGTCAGCACCAGGTCGGTGGCCGTCGCGCCTGCGGGCAGCTCGCCGTGAAGCTTGAAACCGACCACGCGCGGGATGAGCATCGACACCGGCTGACCCAGCATCGCGGCCTCGGCCTCGATACCGCCGACGCCCCAGCCCAGGACGCCGATGCCGTTGACCATGGTGGTGTGGCTGTCGGTGCCGACGAGGGTGTCCGGGTAGGCCTGGAGTGTGGTGCCTCCGTCGCCGCCCTGCCTGGTCATCACGACGCGGGCCAGGTGTTCGATGTTGACCTGGTGCACGATGCCGGTGCCAGGCGGGACGACCTTGAACTCGTCGAACGCGCTCTGGCCCCAGCGCAGGAACTGGTACCGCTCGCGGTTGCGCTCGTACTCGAGGTCGACGTTGCGCTCGAAGGCGTCCGGCCTGCCGAAGATGTCGGCGATGACCGAGTGGTCGATCACCAGCTCCGCAGGTGCCAGCGGGTTCACCTTGGACGGGTCGCCGCCCAGTCCGGTGACCGCTTCGCGCATGGTGGCGAGGTCGACGACGCAGGGCACACCGGTGAAGTCCTGCATGATCACCCTGGCCGGGGTGAACTGGATCTCGGTGGCGGGTTCGGCTGAGGGATCCCACGAACCGAGCGCCCGGACGTGGTCGGCGGTGATGTTATGGCCGTCCTCGGTCCGGAGCAGGTTCTCCAACAGGATCTTCAGGCTGTAAGGCAGTCGGTCCGCGCCCTCGACCGCACTCAGTCGGAACACCTCGTACGAGGTGTCCCCGACGGAGAGCGTGCCGCGGGCGCCGAAGCTGTCCTGGCTAGCAGGTGCAGTCACGTCCAACAACTCCATCTCGCGACGGCGCACGTCAGTTCGGGAATGACGTCAAGTCTGGCCCAGCTGCGCGGGCCATGCTGCTCGACTTCTTCTAATGGCGTGCCCGGTCTGGTCTGGCGCCCCGCTCGTCGAGCAGGCCGTCGATCGTCGCGGACACGGCGGCAAGAACAAACAGTACGCTTGTCCTGTATTGGGTTTCAAGTCGGGTGGTCGATCTCGACGGGCACGGTGGGGAGATCACCGGCAACCGCCGTTGGGGTGATAGCTCGGTGTGGTCCCGGCGGTGAATCCCATTGTGGGCGGTGGAATCGAGGCCGCGCGCGGTCGCGGAGAAGACGCCCCCGGAGACGACGTCGGGCCGGAAGCGAGGATCCGCTTCCGGCCCGATTGCCGCCGTGTCCGCCCCTGCCGGGGCGGGTGTGGAATCAGTAGGTCTCGTTGGCGGCCGTGATCAGCGTCTGGATGTCGCCGGGCTCCGTGCTCTGCAGCAGCAGCATGAAGATCTCACCGACATTGCGCACCGGGCTGACGTACCAACGGCCGTCCACCTCGACGGTGGCGACACCGATGTCGAGGACGTTGGTCAGCAGCCGCTCGGCGAAGGCCGCGAGCTCGGGCGGGAGCGCCGCGCCTTCCTGCTGGGCGGCGATCTCCATCTGCGCGACGATGTCGTCGATGCACATGTTGTCGGTGGGACCACCCGAGACGGCGATGTCGATGCAGTCGCCGTTGATGGTGATGGTGGCCTGCTCCTGCGGCCCGCTGCCCTCGATGGAGATCGATTCCAACATCACGACCGTGCTGCCGTTGGACTCCCGCGTGCTGGTCTGCAGATCGGTGACCGTGACGCCGTTCGGGTCGTCGGTCATCGAGGGGATCTCGTCCAGGAACAGCGGGGCGAGGTCGTAGAGAACGCCCATCTCGTCGGGCGGGGTCATCCCGACGAGCTTCTCGACGTCACCGGAGCCCGCAGCGGCCACGAACTCCTGGACGGCGGCCTCCGGCGAGTCGGCGCCCACCGGCTGCACCGACGACTCGGGCCAGGTCATGCCCTCCTCGCGCAGACCGTAGTCGGCGATCGTGTAGAAGAGGCTCGGGTACCAGTCGTCGCCGACCTGGATGGTCGCGATGCGCAGCGGCTCATCGAGTTCGGCGAAATCGATCTGCTCGTTCTCGCCCTCGGGCAACCCGTCGGGGAAGGCCGCAGCCACGAAGCTGTCGGTCAGCGGCAGCTCCGCGAGGTCGGAGTTCACCGTCAACGTGCCCGCCGTCGCCTGAGTGATGACCAGGTGATCGTTGATCCGCTCCTCGGACGCCTGGTCGAACTCCAGGCCCTCCAGCGTGGTTCCCCAACCCTGGATGGCGGACGGATCGGTGCCCGGCTCGAAGATCTCCAACCGGGTCAGCTCGCTGACGGTGGCCTCGAGGTAGTCCCTGCTCAGCTGGGCCTCCACCGGCGCCAGCGTGTCGAAGAGACCGACGACGTCGTTGCTGCCGGTCGCGGTGAGCAGCCTTGTCGCCGCGTCGCTGGGAGTCGCCTCCCCGGCCACGGCGGTCTCGGAGTTGTTGAAGGCGAACCAGGTGCCGGTCGCTGCTGCGGCGACCGCCACCACGGCGACGACCGAACCGATGACCAGGCCGGTCTTCTTCTTCGGCGGCTGTGCCTGCGGCGGAAGCTGGCCGTAGGGGCCGGGCTGCGGCTGGCCGTAGCCCGCCGGGCCGGGTAACGGCGCCCCGTACTGCTGGCCATCGTGGGGTGTGTTGGGCATGGGGTAACCGCCGCCTTGAGGTGAACCGGGGTAACCCGGTCCATTCGGCTGCTGGTTCTCCGGCTGCCAGGGACCGGAACCAGGGTGGGACACGACATGCCTCCTGCGTTTACGACTTCTGTGGAACACGATGGAACAACCCGTCGAGCGCGCCGAACACGGTCAGCGCCAAGCCGATGAGGGTTGTGATCGGGCCGATTCCCGAAAGGCCGATCAATGCGGTGCTGTTGAGTCCTAGGACGAGCGCGACGGTGGTCGCGGTTCCCATCAGGACGGAGAAAAATAAAGCGACTCCTGCGGCGGTGGCGCGCAGTCCGATCACGTAGAGCAGAACGGCGAGCGCAGGCACGGGAATGAGCAGCGGCCAGGCCCCGAGAATCGTGTCGAGGGCAGGCGGCGGCTCCAGCAGTCTACGAAGGACGCCCAGCGTCTGATGGCTGTCCCGAAACACCGATCCCGACCGCAGCCAGGGGAGGAAGGTGCCGATCACGGCGATCGTCATCCCGGCGATCCCAATGATCGGGGCTCGGTGGCGCGGCCAATTCTGCACGTCGCGGATTCTGGCAGCTGTCACCCACAAGTTTTGCCACCACGGCGTACTGGACGGTAACCGACGCATTTTCGTCACTTCCCGTGAAGATTTTTCCTCGAGTGGCTGAAGGTTCCTGAGACACGGGCGAGGCGAGTAGCAGCTCGAGTGACCTAATGGGACAGTCCCGGTGATTGCTCCGAACGGCCTAGTCAGCCGACGGCGGGCGATCGGTGGCCGAAGAAGCGTGGGCGAGGAATTGGGGGCGTCGTGCTCGGACGACGGAATGCGCGGCAGCCGGTCGATCGACCGGCAATGGGGAATCGGTCCGGACTTCGCTCCCGGATGCTCGCACTGCTGACCGTGGTCGGTCTGCTGATCGGCAGCGCCCCGTCCGCCGCCGAACCGCCCGCCGAGCCAAGCGATGCCCAGATCGAGCGGGGAAACGCGCGGGTCGAGGACGCGGCGACCCGGGTCGGCGAGCTCACCAACCGGATGGCCGAACTCGGTACTCGCCGCGACGAGCTTCTCGCCCAGGTCGAGCTCGCCATGGAGGACGCCAACCGCGCACTGGTCGACCTCGAGACGGCCGAGGAGGTCGCGCAGCGGGCAGCCGATGCGGCGACCACCGCGCAGATCGAGGCCGACGCGGCCGCGGAGCAGATCGCCCGGGTGCGCTCCGAACTCGACGACTTCGCTGCGGCGAGCTACCAGCAGGGGACCATGGTCGGCTCGCTGAGCGCGTACTTCGGCGCCGAGAGTCCGGACGATCTGCTGGAGCGGGCTCAGCTCCTCGATGCCGTCAGCGGCAGCCATGTCGACCTGCTCGACGAACTGGAACGGGCCAGAACGGAGAAGGTCAACAAGGACTCGGCGGCCAGGGCCGCATTGGCCGAGGCCGAGACCGACGAGGCCGCTGCAGCGCAGGCGAAGTCCACCGCCGACGAGGCACTCGAGGCCGCCATCGCCGCCGAACAGGAGCAACAGGCGGCGATCACCGAGGTCGAGGCCGAGCGGTCCGCCGTCGAGGAGGAGCTCTCCGCCGCCCACTCCGCAGTCGACGGACTGGAATCGCAACGTGCCCAGTTCGAGCAATGGCAGCGACAGCAGCGGGAGGAAGCCGAACAGGTGGCCACGGCCATCCACGCGGAGGTGTCCGCGCCCGCACCCGTCCACAACGCCGCGACCACCTCCGGATCCATCGAGGTGGTCATCGAGCGCGCCATGGCTCAACTCGGCGTGCCCTATTCCTGGGGCGGTGGTACGGCGAGCGGACCGACCATCGGTGTGCGAGACGGCGGAGTGGCCGACGCCCATGGGGATTATCAGAAGGTCGGATTCGATTGTTCCGGGCTGATGGTGTTCGCATTCGCCGGAGCCGGGGTCGATCTGCCCAAATACAGCGGATACCAGTACGAGTCGGGGAATCGCGTTCCACTGGCGCAAATGCGTCGGGGCGACATGATCTTCTGGCAGACCGGCGGGCGAATTCACCACGTCGCCCTCTATCTAGGCGACGGAATGATGGTCGAGGCTCCATACTCCGGGAACCAGGTCCGCGTCACCCCGGTCCGCTATGGGGGCATCGCACCCTACGCGGTGCGAATGCTCTGAAGGTCCCCGGCACGCGGTCTTCAGTTCGGTCCCACCGGTTCCTTCCTCGTTCTCGCCGATTCCTCGACCACGCTGCCATAGCATGCTCGGGTGGCACTGATCGCGTTCTTCGGCCCGGCAGGCGCCGGGCATATCAACCCGACCCTCGGCCTGGTGACCGAACTCGTACGCCGAGGTCACCGCGTGATCTACTGCGCACCGCGTGAATACGCCGATCGCATCCTGGAGACGGGCGCCGAGCACCACCCGACCGTCTCCACCTGGAAAGCGCACGACCAAGCCCAGCAGGTACCACAGATGCACGGCAAGGAACTGGTCAGGGCCATGCGACTGCTGTTGGAGGAGACCAAGGCGATTCTGCCGGTCGCGGCCCAGGTCGAACGGCCCGACCTCGTCGTGCACGACGGCACGCTGGCGTGGTGGGGCCGGATTCTCGCGCAGCGCTGGCAGGTGCCCTCGGTGGAGACCTGGCCCAACTTCGTGAGTAACGCGGAATGGTCGATGGCGAAGAACTACACGACCATCAATCCGTTCAGTCCACGGTTCCTCTTGCAGACCGCGCGGATCGCCAGGTTCTTGCGCAGTGAGGGTGTGACCAGCATCGGCCGCTTCTTCAACGGGGACGAGGCGACAAGTCGATTGGTCTTGTTGCCCAGGGCATTCCAATACGAGGGCGACACCTTCGGCGGTACTTTCCAGTTCGTCGGACCGATGCTGACGGAACGGAGCTTCCAAGCCGATTGGCAGCCCACCGCATCGCCGGTCACCCTGATCGCCTTGGGCACGGCCTATAACGCCCGCCCCGAGTTCTACCGCATGGTCCTCGAATCCGCTGCCGACCGACCAGGGCAGATCGTCATGGCGATCGGCGATGTGGACCGCGAACTGCTCGGCCCGGTGCCACCGAATGTCGAGATTCACCGACAGGTGCCGCAGTTGGCCGTGCTACGACACGCTCAGGCGTTCGTCACGCATGCGGGCATGGGAAGCACGATGGAGAGCCTCAGCCACAGCGTGCCGATGGTGGCGCTGCCGCAGATGGCCGAGCAGCGGGCCAACGCCGACCGGATCGTCGATCTGGGGCTCGGGCGCGCGCTCGACCCGGAGGTGCTGACCGCCGAGGCGTTGTGGGAGGCCGTGGACGGCGTCATGCACGACCCCGGGATACGGGACCGGCTGGCCTGGATGCGCGGCGAGATCGCGGAATCCGGCGGAGCCGCCTCGGCGGCCGACACGGTGGAGAACCTGCTTCCGAGCGGTGATCCGAAACCGGAGTAGGCGGAGAGAACACCTGCTCCAGGGCGGGCTTGGGTCGCTGCGGCCGTGCGATGCGACGACGTCGACGGTGCCCGACCGACTCGTCACTCGGGTGCGGCCGCGCGCAACGCGTCGATCAGTGCACGCAGCGCGGGATCGGTCGCCGAGGCCTCCCGCACCGCCGCATAGATGGAGCGGATCGGCTCCGGCTTGCGGACCCTGCGCACCACGACACCGGGATGCCGGGTCCCCAGACCGAGGCGGGGAATGAGGCTGACCCCCAGTCCTGCGGCCACGAAGCCCTGGGCGGTGGCGTAATCGTCGCTCTCCACGGCGAAGTTCGGACTGAAACCCGCAGTGGCGCACGCAGCCAGCATGATCTCCAGACACCGTCCGGCCCGCCACTCCGTGCCCACCCACGGCTCGTCTGCGAGATCGGCGAGGTCGAGTACGCGTTTGTCCGCGAGTCGATGTCCTCGGGGCAGCACCGCACGGTAGGGGTCGTCATGCAGCGGCACCAGTCGGACGCCATCACGGGGCCGAGTGCGTCCGCCGACGACGACGGCCAGGTCGGCGTCGCCCCGTTCGACGTCCGGCAGCGGATCCGCGGGATCGATCAGGGTCAGGTCGACCCGGACACCGGGAAACTCGCGGCGTAGCCGAGCCAGGGCGGGCGGGACCAGCGCGACGCCCGCCGTGGAGAAATAGCGGACCACCAACCGCCCGGTGCGCCCTGCTCGGAGTTCGGCCAGCGCCGCCTCTGCTTCTGCGACATCGCGGCTGATGACGGCGGCGTGCTCGGTGAGCAGCAGGCCCGCTGCCGTCGGGCGGACCCCGCGCCCCACCCGTTCGAGTAAGACGATGCCCGCCTCCCGTTCCAGCGCGGCGATCTGTTGACTCACCGCAGAGGGCGTGTAGCCGAGATTCGCAGCGGCCTCGGTCATCGATCCACTGGTGACGACCGCTCGCAGGATCTGCATTCGCCGCACATCTAGCATGAAGGGAAGCTTAACGGTATGTGCAGATCTTTTCGCTTTTTCTGAAGAGTGTTCGGCCTCATCGTGGGAGGACATCGACGAGGAGGCGACAGTGACCAGTGCAACCGGTGGAGCGGCAGCCGTGGCGCGGATGGGGGTGTTGGCCCTGCTCTGGGGTTCGACGTTCCTGTGGATCTCGGTGGCTCTGGAGGGGCTCGCCCCGGTGCAGGTCACCCTCGTCCGCTGTGCCCTCGGCACGATCGTCCTGATCGTCTGGTGTGCCGTGTCCCGGCTACGGCTGCCGCGAGACCGGGCCACCTGGGGGCATCTGCTGGTGGCGGCGTTCTTCTGCAATGCGTTGCCCTTCGCCATGTTCAGCCTGGGACAACAGACGGTCGACTCGGGCGTGGCGGGCGTTCTGAACGCCACGACACCGCTGTGGTCGCTGGTGATCGGCATCGTGATCGGCGCGGAGCGCGACCTGCGGCCGATCAGATTGGGCGGGCTCGGACTCGGTTTCGTCGGGATCCTGTTGATCTTCGCGCCATGGCAGCAGGACGGCATGGTGAGCTGGGGCGCCCTTGCCATCGTGGTGGCGGCGGTTGGTTACGCCATCGGCTTCGTCTACATGGGGCGGCATCTCGTCGGGCGCGGCACGCCTGCGATCGCCCTTGCCGCCGCGCAACTCCTCGTCGCGACCGGGTTGACCACGGTGACCCTCCCGGCGAGTGGCTGGCCGCCCGTTGCGCTCAGCCCGGTGATCCTGATCGCCGTCCTGGTACTCGGCGTGTTCTGCACCGGGATCACCTTCGCGCTGACCTACCGGATGATCGCGGACGAGGGCGCCACCAATACCGCCGCGGTGGGATATCTGCTGCCGGTCGTCTCGGTTGCCCTGGGGGCGATCGTCCTGGGCGAGGAACTCGGGATTCGAGTCGTGCTGGGCATGGTCGTCGTGCTCGTGGCCGTCGGGATGACACGCAGGAGATCCGCTGGACCGCTGCGGACGGCGGCGGACCCCGACACGCGACTCGTCACCGGACGGTGATCGGCACCGCTACCGTGTCGAGCCATGCAACGGTGCGGATCCGGCGCGGTGCGAGGCTTCCTCGGCCTCGGCTGCGGGCACGACGCGACCAAGACTCGGACCTCGTTCTCCTCGCCGGACCGGGCGGACCGAGGACGGCGCCGATGAACGGCGGGGAACAGGACTCCGTCGCCGCAATCGTGCTCGCGGGCGGCGGCGGTCGGCGGCTCGGCGGCGTGCACAAGCCCGGGCTGATGGTGGGCGGCCGCACCCTGCTGGATCGCGTCCTGCGGGCGTTGCGCGGCAGTCGGCCGGTGGTGGTCGTGGGACCGGAGATCCCGACCGAGTCCGAGGTGCACTGGACCAGGGAGGAACCACCCCTCGGGGGGCCGGTGGCGGCCCTGTCCGCCGGGCTGCGGCGGTTGACCGAGGTCGCCGCCGTCGACTCCTGCCCTGGACTCGTCCCGGCTGATCGGGTGCTGCTGTATGCGGGCGACCAGGCCGCGCCGAGTGCCGATACCGGCGACCGGCTGCGCGCGGCGCTGCGGGCCACGCCGGACGCCGACGGCGCGGTGCTCGTCGATGCGACCGGCAGACGCCAATGGCTGGTCTCGTGCTGGCGGCTGCCGGCGCTGCGCGCGACACTGCCTGCCTCGCCCCACGGTGTCTCCCTGCGGTCGGTACTGGGTTCGTCCTCGGTCATCGAGGTGGCCGCGTGCGCCGACGAGGCCTGGGACATCGACACGCCGGAGGACCTACGCCGTCTCCGAGCAGGTACCGACCCGGATACTGGAGGGCGTCCCCGGTGACGGGCCTTGCACCCCGCCGGGTGACACCCAGCGATCTTCACCGAGCCCATACCGTCTTGATGGTCTGCTCCCGTGCCGGGGCGACGACGGCGCCCCCTGGCGTCCGCAGGCGGGACACGATGGCGGAGACTGGCGGTCGTACGCCGTTTCCCGTAGGAGGTTGTCGACAGTGACCGATGCCGGGCCCGCCGATCAGACTTTCTCGAGTCAGGCCCCGCCCACGCCTGCCCGCGACGCACAGCTGCTCGAACGGACCCTGTTCGAAATCAAACGGGTGATCGTCGGTCAGGACCGACTGGTCGAGCGGTTGATGGTCGGTCTGTTGGCGAAGGGGCACCTGCTGCTGGAGGGAGTCCCCGGCGTCGCCAAGACCCTCGCGGTGGAGACCGTCGCCCAGGTGGTCGGCGGCGCGTACTCGCGGTTGCAGTTCACCCCGGACCTGGTGCCCGCCGACATCCTCGGCACCCGCATCTACCGACAGGGCCGGGAGGTCTTCGACGTCGAACTCGGTCCCGTCGTGGCGAACTTCGTGCTCGCCGACGAGATCAACAGGGCGCCCGCCAAGGTTCAGTCGGCGCTGCTGGAGGTGATGGCCGAAGGCCACGTCTCGATCGGTGGCAAGACCTTCCCGATGCCCAAGCCCTTCCTGGTGCTCGCGACGCAGAACCCGATCGAGAACGAGGGTGTCTACCCGCTTCCCGAGGCACAGCGCGACCGTTTCCTGCTCAAGATCCTCGTCGAGTACCCCTCGCCGGAGGAGGAGCGCGAGATCGTCTACCGGATGGGGGTGTCGCGGCCCGAGGTCCAGCAGGTGCTGACGCCGGAGGAGCTGATCCGCCTCCAAGAGGTGACCTCCCGGGTGTTCGTGCACCATTCGCTGGTCGACTACGTCGTGCGCCTGGTGGTGGCCACCCGGTCGCCCGCCGAGCACGGTCTCGGCGATGTCGCGGAGTGGATCGCCTACGGCGCCTCGCCCCGGGCCACGCTCGGCGTGGTGGCCGCGGCGCGGGCGTTGGCACTGTTGCGAGGCCGGGACTACGTGCTGCCGCAGGACGTGGTGGACGTGGCGGCCGACGTGCTGCGGCATCGCCTGGTTCTGTCCTACGACGCGCTGGCCGACGGGGTCCCCGTCGAGCACATCATCAACCGGGCATTGCAGACGGTGCCGTTGCCGCAGGTCTCCGCCCGGCCACAGTCGTCTGGCGGGGCGCAGGGCGTTCCCGCGGCGGCTGGAGCCCCGGGACATCCGTGATCGGGCGGCGCACGGCGGACTCGCCGCACGAAGCCGCCGAGCCGACGGCGGACCGTCCGTCCTGGGCGCCACCCTCCCTGAGCGGCGGACGACTCGAGGCGGCGCTGCGCACGATGGAGCTCAGCGTCCGAGGCAGACTCGACGGTCTGCTGCAGGGCAACCACCTCGGCCTGGTGCCGGGACCGGGCAGCGAACCGGGGGAGGCCCGGCTCTACCAGCCCGGCGACGATGTGCGGCGGATGGACTGGGCGGTCACCGCACGCACCACCCAGCCGCATCTCCGGGAGACGGTCGCGGATCGGGAGCTGGAGACCTGGTTGGCCCTGGACCTGTCGGCCAGCCTCGACTTCGGCACGGTCAACTGTGAGAAGCGGGAGCTCGCCGTGGCAGCGGTGTCGGCGATAGCCCACCTGACCAGGGGCGGCGGAAACCGGATCGGGGCGGTGGTCTCCACCGGCGACCGGTTGGTGCGCATTCCGGCCAGGG
This sequence comes from Actinoalloteichus hymeniacidonis, assembly GCF_014203365.1. Lineage (NCBI taxonomy): Bacteria > Bacillati > Actinomycetota > Actinomycetes > Pseudonocardiales > Pseudonocardiaceae > Actinoalloteichus > Actinoalloteichus hymeniacidonis. The sequence goes on along the minus strand of NZ_JACHIS010000001.1, from coordinate 3,965,021 downwards.
GCGGGCTGCCGCATACGCGAAGCCTGGTCCGACGGGTCGCCGAGACCCCTCGGGCGGCCGAGGGGGAGCGGGGCGACGTCGTGACCGCGTTGGAGGAACTGCGCAGGCCGCCGCGTCGCCGGGGCCTGGTGGTGATGATCTCCGACTTCCTCGGGCCGCTGCACTGGCAACGGTCGCTGCGGGCACTGTCCCTGCGGCACGATCTGATCGCCGTCGAGGTGATCGACCCCAGGGACATCGAGCTGCCCGACGTGGGAACCGTCGTGCTGGCCGACCCCGAGACCGGCAGACAACGCGAGATCGAGACCACGCCGCTGCTGCGGCGGGAGTTCGCGGCCGCCGCGAGTGCCCACCGCCACGAGGTGGCCATGGGGCTGCGGCGGGCCAACTGTGCGCATCTGACGCTGCGCACCGATTCCGACTGGGTGGCCGACATCGTCCGTTTCGTCGTATCGCGCAAACGCCGTTGGTCGGGAGGTGTCACCTGATGCCGTCGTTGCGCGGCTTCGTGGAACCGTGGTGGTTCCTGCTCCTGCTGCTCATCGCGGCACTGGTCGTCGGTTATGTGCTGGCCATGCGCCGCCGTCGCCGTGACACGCTGCGATTCGCCAATCTCGAGCTGCTGGAGAAGGTCGCCCCGGCTCGTAACCGACGCAGGCGACACCTGGCGCCGGTGCTGCTCGGGGTGTCGCTGATCTTCCTGACCATCGGGATGGCGGGACCGACCTCCGAACAACGGGTGCCCCGCAACCGCGCCACGGTGATGTTGGCGATCGACGTGTCCATGTCGATGAATGCCACCGACATCGAGCCCAGCAGGCTGGCGGCTGCCAAGGCCGCTGCCACCAGCTTCGTCGCCGATATGACGCCCGGCGTCAACATCGGACTGATCTCCTTCGCCGGTTCGGCCACGGTGCTCGTCCCGCCGACGACCGAGCGCGACACCGTGACCCAGGCGATCGACGGTCTGGACGTGGCCGAGGCGACCGCGACCGGCGAGGGGATCACCGCCTCGTTGGCCGCCATCGACACCTTCGGCAGCGTGGTCGGCGGCGCCGAGGGACCGCCGCCCGCCCGTATCGTGTTGATGACCGATGGCAAGAGCACCGTGGGCATGGACGCGTTGGTCGCCGCGCAGGACGCCGCTGACCGGGAGGTCCCGATCTCGACGATCTCCTTCGGAACCGACGGCGGACAGGTCGAGATCGAGGGCGAACCGGTGCCGGTTCCCGTCGACGACCTGACGATGCAGGAGATCGCCGAGATCTCCGGCGGCGAGTTCCACAAGGCGGCCAGCGCCGAGGAACTGCGTCGGGTGTACGACACGCTGGGCGAGCAGATCGGCTACCAGCTGGAGCAGCGGGACGCCTCCCGTCCGTGGTTCGTGCTCGGGACGATCAGCGCGTTGCTGGCCGGAGCCGCCTCACTGCTGATCGGTCAACGTTCCCTGTGAACAAAACCCGGCCTGCTGTGCCGTCGACGGTGGTGAACAGGGTGGTCGAGGCCAACCGATAGCGTTGGTCGGGCGCCGGGGCGAGGCCGGCACCTAACAGAGGAGCTTTTCTTGGCACGGTCGGTTCTGGTCACCGGAGGAAACCGAGGTATCGGGCTGGCGATCGCCCAGGCGTTCGCCGCACAGGGCGACAAGGTCGCGGTGACCCACCGGGGTTCCGAGGTCCCCGAGGGACTTCTCGGCGTTCGGTGCGACGTCACCGATGGCGCGCAGGTGGAGGCGGCTTTCAAGGAGATCGCCGCCGTGAACGGCCCCGTCGAGGTGCTGGTGTCCAACGCGGGCATCACCTCGGACACGTTGCTGCTCCGCATGAACGAGGACACCTTCAACAAGGTCGTCGACACCAACCTCGCAGGCGCCTACCGCGTCGCCAAGCAGGCGGCGTCCGCGATGCTGCGCAAGCGCTGGGGCCGGATGGTGTTCATCTCCTCGGCGGTGGGCCTGTCCGGCTCACCCGGCCAGGTGAACTACGCGGCCAGCAAGGCGGGACTGGTGGGCATGGCGCGTTCCATCGCCAGGGAACTGGGCTCGCGCAACATCACCGCCAACGTGGTCGCTCCCGGATTCGTCGACACCGACATGGCCGACACGGTCTCCGAGGAGCGCAAGGCCGAGATCCTCGGTCAGGCCGCCATCGGCCGCTTCGGCAAGCCGGAGGAGATCGCCGCCGCGGTGACCTGGCTGGCATCCGACCAGGCCTCCTACGTCACGGGCGCGGTGCTGCCCGTCGACGGCGGAGTCGGCATGGGGCACTGACCCCGATGTGATCCCGGGCGGGCTCGCAGATCGCCGCGCCCGCCGTCGGCTGTCGCCGGAGCGAGAACCGGTCGCCCGCGCGCGTTGCGCTCGCCGAGAGCGCAACGCGATACCGCCTACCGGCCAGGGCGTCCATCGCACCGCGATACCTCGGGACCGCGCCGAGTCGACCACCCATGCACGCCCATCAACTAGGAGGAACGAAGTGAGCGGACTGCTCGAGGGCAAACGACTGCTCGTCACCGGTGTCATCACCGACGCATCGATCGCCTTCCACGTCGCGAAGATCGCCCAGGAACAGGGCGCTCAGGTGGTACTCACCGGCTTCGGTCGGATGAGCCTGGTGCAGCGCATCGCCGGCCGACTGCCGCAGCCCGCACCGGTCGTCGAGCTGGACGTGACGAACCAGGAACACCTGGACACCCTGGCCGATCGAGTCGGCGAGCATGTCGACGGCCTCGACGGGGTGGTGCACTCGATCGCCTTCGGTCCGGCCTCCTGCCTGGGCGGCGACTTCCTCGAGGCGCCGTGGTCCGACGTCGCCACCGCCGTCGAGGTCTCGGCGTACTCGCTGAAGTCGCTGTCGGTCGCGACGCTGCCGTTGCTGTCGGCGGGGTCCTCGATCGTCGGGATGGACTTCGACGCGCGGCAGGCGTGGCCCGCCTACAACTGGATGGGTGTGGCGAAGGCAGCGCTGGAATCGACCACCCGATACCTGGCCAGGGACCTGGGCCCCCGGCAGATCCGCGTGAACCTCGTCTCGGCGGGTCCGGTGCGCACCATGGCCGCGAAGTCGATCCCCGGTTTCGTCGACCTCGAGCAGGGCTGGAGCGGTCGGGCACCGCTGGGCTGGGATGTCGAGGACGCCACGCCGGTGGCCAAGACCGTGGCGGCGGTGCTGTCGGACTGGCTGCCGGTCACGACCGGCTCGATGGTGATGGCCGACGGCGGTTTCCACGCGGTCGGCTTCTGAGAAAGACCTGTCGACCTGCGAAGAACATCCTGTGGGCCGATGCCCCGGTGCCGGTGGACCCGGCGACCGGGGCCGCCGGTCGGCCGGGAACCGGCGGGGAGACAATGGCGGGGTGACCGACGAGCGCATCCCCTTCGACGCGGTGCTTCTGCTGTCCTTCGGCGGGCCGGAGGGCCCGGAGGACGTCCGGCCGTTCCTCGAGAACGTCACCCGAGGTCGGGGCGTCCCGGCCGAACGGCTCGACGAGGTGGCCGAGCACTATCACAACTTCGGCGGCGTGTCGCCGATCAACGCGTTGAACAGGGACATCATCGGCCGGTTGCGTGCCGAGCTGGATCGAGGCGGGCTCGACCTGCCGATCTACTTCGGTAACCGCAACTGGCATCCGATGGTGGAGGAGACCGTCGAGCGGATGACGACGGACGGCGTTCGTCGCGCCCTGGTGTTCGCCACCAGCGCTTACGGCGGGTACTCGGCGTGCAGGCAGTACGACGAGGACATCCTTCGCGCGCGGACCGCCGTGGGCGACGCCGCGCCCGAGCTGGTGAAACTACGACAGTTCTTCGATCACCCGCTGTTCGTCGCCGCCTTCGCCGACGGAGTCAGGCGGGCCTTCGCCGAACTGCCCGTCGCGCAACGGGAGCGGGCACGGCTGGTGTTCACCGCCCACTCGGTGCCGGAGTCGGCGGACGCCTCGGCGGGACCGCCCGCGCTGGGCGGACATCTGTACTCGCGCCAGGTGTTCGAGGCATCCCGGTTGGTGGCGGCCGAGCTGGGCATCGACGAGTACGACGTGGTGTGGCAGTCGCGCTCCGGCCCGCCTCAGGTTCCGTGGCTGGAGCCGGACATCGTCGACCACCTCGACACGCTCTACACCTCGGGCGCCCAGGCCGTGGTGGTCTGTCCGATCGGCTTCGTCAGCGATCACCTCGAGGTGATCTGGGACCTGGACAACGAGGCCAGGCAGCGCGCCGAGGAACTCGGCATGGGCTTCGCCCGAGCGGCGGCGCCCGGCACCGACAACAGGTTCGCGGAGCTGATCGTCGAGTTGATCCGTGAGCTGACGGACGGGGCACCGGTGCGGCGGATGTCGGAGTTGCCCGCCGAGGGCTGCACGGTCAACGGCGCCTGGTGCGCCACCGACTGCTGCGCCCCGGCTCGCAGGCCGGCCCGGCAGACCCCGGTCACCGTCGACGCCTAGGACCGGCGCACTGCGCCGGGTGTCTCACCGGGCTGCGGGGCCGCCCATGTCGGGGGCCATCCGCAGGATCGTGGTCCGGAACATGTAGGCCAGCGAGAGGACCACGATCCCCAACATCTCCCGATCGTCCCCGATGGACTCCAGGTCGGCGGCCACCCGATCCGGCTCGCCGTTGGCCATGTCCCGCACCGCGCGCCCCGCGTAGAGCAGTGCCCGCCTGCGCGGATCCAGCACCGTCGAGGGATCCTCGGTGGCGGCGTCCAGGTCGTCGCTGTGGTCGGCGGCATCGACCCCGATCACGCGGGTGACCACCTGCGCGCCCGGCGCCAACCGGGAACCGAGGGTGCGGGCGAGCAGGGTCACCGCCTCCTGGAGCCGCTCGGTCGTGGTCAGCAGCGCCCCGGCCGCCGTCGCCCCTGGTGTGCCGTCGTCCAACCACATCCTGGTGACGACCAACGCCATGTCGCGGACCAGCTTCTCGTCGTACCGACCTCGTGCGCCGGTCGACAGCCATTGACTGAGGACCACGTAGTGCGATGGCACGGCGAAGGGCGAGATCGCGCTGCTCACCACCCGGGCGAAGGTCTCGGCCAGCGCCTCCTGGTCGGCATCCGACCACGCCGCGATTCCGGAGCAGATCCGCTGCGCGGCGGTCTCGTCCCCCGCTGCGGTGGCGCTGAACAACTCGGCGACCGCGTGCATCCAGAGCTCTCGATTGTCGCCGGTCAGAGGCGGTGCCGGCGCATGCACACCGCCGGTCTCGTCATGCTCGGCGAATCGGACGATCGTGTCGGTCCAGTGCCGCAACAGCGGAGTGAGTCGATCGGCGCCGAGGACCTCGGTCACGACGCGGTGGAGCTGGTCGGTGTCGGTGGCTCTGATGGCCACGATCGCGCGATCCGACCAGTCGACGATGTCGGCCGCCTGCCGACGGCGTGGATGTGAGCCCTCGTCGGACAACTGAGCCGTCCTTCCCGGTGATCGAGGGCCCACGCGCCTCATGGGCCTGCGTTCGCCGATCGTGGGCCGACGCCGTTGTCGAACCGGATCGCGATGATCAGTGTTTCTCGGCACGCTCACTGAGGATACGGGCGGCGTCGTCCACCGCCGTCATTCTGGCCGCGCGCACCGCTGCCTTGATCGGGCGCAGTGCCTCGTCCCTGGCCCGCGCGGCGGAGGCCGACAACGCCCCGCCGGGCGCATCGCGGCCCGCGACGTCCAGGATCGCGGCGACCTCGGCGGCCCGCTCCAGAACCCGCAGGGCCCGTTGCGGCATGCCCTCCGGCCAATCCGGCATCGGGCGCGATGCCAACGCCTCGGCGATCTCCTCGCGGACGCCCGGGCGCCGCCTGGCGACTCCGAGTTCGGTGAGCGCCGTCGCGGCCTGCCGCATGGCTGCGGCGAGCCCATGCTCGGCTTCGCCGATCGGGTGATATTCGACGGGCGGCATCATCTCGGGCAGCGTGTGGACGGTCCACCACATCAGTCCCTCCGGGCCGATGTCGGGCACCAACGCCAGCCCGGCCTCGGGGAACAGCGCTGCCTCGCCGACTCGCAGGGCGTCCTCGGCGAAGCGGCCGGGCCCGCCGAGCCCGCGCACGTCTCCCGCGACGGGGAGCACCAGCCGGGCGGTCGTCGCCGGGAAGCGACGCAACGTGGCGAGCAGCATCGCGGGGGCGACGGCCTGCTCGTCCGGTCCGGGGAGGTCGGCGATCGCGGCCGTGTGCTGGTCGGCGGCACGCACCTCGTGCGCCTGTGCCCAGACACGTAGCGCGTCTAACACGTCGTCAGCGGCGGCTGCTCCTCGCAGCCAAGCCGAGGTCCAGGTCACGATCGTCGCACTGGGGCATGGCACGACGAGGGAGGTTACCTGCCCTCCCCCGGCGGGCGCACGAGGGTCGGTGGATGCACCACCGCCCGGGGCGGTCGTAAGGTCGCCGGGTGACTTCCCGGTACAGCAACGCCGATTACCGGCACGGCGTCCTCGACGGGCGTCGCCGACCCGCGCCGCCCCGCGAGGTCCCGGCGACGAACGATCTGGTGGTGGAGGATCTCGCCGGATTCTGCGGCGCGGTGGTCCACTGCGATCGCAACGGCGTGACGCTGGAGGACCGCCACGGTGCCCGACGGGTCTTCCCACTGCACCCCGGAGGTTTCCTGCTCGAGGGCGAACCGGTGACGTTGACGGTCCCGCCGCGCACCGCCGCCCCCGTTGGTCCGGCGCGCTCGGCCTCCGGTTCGGTGCGGGCCGAGACTCGACGGGCCAGGACGGCTCGGGCCAGTCGGATCTGGGTGGAGGGCCTGCACGACGCCGAGTTGCTGGAGCGGGTGTGGGGACACGACCTGCGCGTGGAGGGGGTGGTGGTCGAGCCCCTGCAGGGTGTCGATCTCCTCGCCGACGCGCTCGCCGAGTTCGATCCGCGACCGCATCGACGGGTGGGGGTGCTGGTCGATCATCTGGTTCCCGGCAGCAAGGAGTCCAGGCTGGTCGCCGCCATCGACTCGCCGCACGTCCTGATCACCGGCCACCCCTATGTCGACATCTGGCAGGCGGTTCGGCCCGCGTCGCTCGGGATCCCGGCCTGGCCGGTGATCGCGCGGGGCACCGAGTGGAAGGCCGGGGTCTGCGCCGAACTCGGCTGGGGCGAGCCTGCCGACGGCTGGCGCCGGGTGCTGGCCTCGGTCGAGGGATATCGCGATCTGGAAGCGCCGTTGCTCGGCGCGGTGGAACGTCTCATCGACTTCGTGACCGAACCGGGCGCCTCCTGATCACGCCCCGGCGACGGGGCAGGTGAGCGCGGCCGGGCGATCCTCGAGTCCTCGGTGATCGCACTCGGTTGAGATCACGCTCTCGTTGCGGCAGTGCTTCTCGTCACACCGGTCGGTGAGTGTTCTGCCACCATGGACGGTATGGCAGCCCTGATCTGGGTCATCGTGGGAGCGCTGCTGATCGTTGCCGAGGTCGTCTCCGGCGAGCTCGTCCTGTTGATGCTCGGGCTCGGCTCGCTGTTGGCCGCGATCTCCGCAGGGCTCGGGATGCCGCTCTGGGTCGACCTGGCCGTGTTCGGAGTGTTCTCGGTCGGCCTGGTGACACTGGCTCGGCCGGCGCTGCGCCGACGCCTGAACCGGGGCGAGCTCGTGAAGACCAACGCCGAGGCACTCATCGGAGAGCAGGCGACCGTCCTGTCGGAGGTCAGCGCGACCGGCGGACAGGTCCGGCTCGCAGGTGAGGTCTGGTCCGCGCGCAGCCTTGACCCGACCCAGGTCATGGCAGTCGATCGCGTGGTCACCGTCATGGAGATATCGGGGGCGACGGCCGTCGTCTGGGAAGCGCCATGAACGAGACGACCGGCGTCGAACGTCCCGTTCTACAGTGGAGGGTCTTGATCAAATGACGACTGCCATCGTGTTCGCCGTGATCCTGTTGTTGATCGTGGCCATCGTCTCCCAGGCGGTGCTCGTGATCGGCCAGGCGTCCGCCGCCGTGATCGAGCGACTCGGCAGGTTCCATGCGGTGGCCGCACCCGGCCTGAACCTCCTGGTGCCGTTCTTCGACCGGGTCCGGCAGCGGATCGACCTCCGAGAACAGGTGGTCTCGTTCCCACCGCAACCGGTGATCACCGAGGACAACCTCACGGTGTCCATCGACACGGTGGTCTACTTCCAGGTCACCGATCCCCGTGCGGCGGTCTACGAGATCTCCGACTACATCATCGGCGTCGAGCAGTTGACCACCACCACGCTGCGCAATGTGGTCGGTGGGATGACCCTGGAGCAGACGCTGACCTCGCGTGATCAGATCAACGGCCAGCTGCGGGGTGTGCTGGACGAGGCGACCGGGCGATGGGGGATCCGGGTGGCCCGGGTCGAGTTGAAGGCCATCGACCCGCCGCCGTCCATCCAGGACTCGATGGAGAAGCAGATGCGCGCGGACCGGGAGAAGCGCGCCATGATCCTCACTGCGGAGGGCGAGCGAGAGGCCGCGATCAAGACCGCGGAAGGCCAGAAGCAATCGCAGATCCTGGGGGCCGAGGGCGCCAAGCAGGCGGCGATCCTCGAAGCCGAGGGCGACCGGCAGGCCACGATCATGCGGGCCCAGGGTGATCGCGCGGCCCGATTCCTCCAAGCGCAGGGACAGGCCAAGGCGATCGAGAAGGTCTTCGCGGCGGTCAAGGCGGGCAAGCCGACCCCGGAACTGCTTGCCTACCAGTACCTGCAGACCTTGCCGCAGATGGCGCAGGGCGACGCCAACAAGGTGTGGGTGATCCCCAGTGACTTCAACAAGTCGCTGGAGGGGTTCGCCAGGATGCTCGGTGCGCCGGGGGAGGACGGCGTGTTCCGCTACGAGCCGCCGACCGAGGACATCCCGGAATCGCGCCCGGAACAACAGGACGAGTCGATCGCGAGCTGGTTCGACACCTCATCGGACCCCAAGGTCGCCGAAGCGGTCCGCGCCGCCGAGGAGGTCGCCCGGAAGGAGGTGCCGAGCCCGGTCTCGGGCCTGGGCGCGCTGAAGTCGTCGGCAGGCCCGGAACTCGGCGCAGGCCGGGAACCCGGGGCCGAGCCCGGAGAATGAGCGCGTCCGCCGGGTGCCGACCGACGATCCGGCGGACTGCGTGTCCCAACACATCGAGATGTCGATTCAGGACCGGACGCGCCGTCCACTCGGTGTCGGAGAGATGACGCCGCGACGACTGAGCACGGAATATCACGTTGAGTGATCATGATGACCCCCGACTCGCCGATCATCGGTGGCCCGGGAGTCTGCACACGAAGGGGCCGAAGGGGACTACCCTCGCAACTCATGGATGCCTCCACGCACCGGGAACGACAGACGGGTAGGGCCGGCCGCTACAAGCCGGTCCCGCGCACCGGTCCGCGGCGCGGGGCCAAGGACGTCGATAGGAACGACGCGATGCCCCCCGCAGATGTCGCACAAGAAGTCGGCGAAGCCGCCCGCCAGCTGGGCGACCAGCTCTCGGACACCAATGCGCTGCACAGTCTCTCCGATATCGAGCGGATCGTGGCGGGCCTGGCCGCCGCCGTGACCGGTGCCGCCGACGGCTTGGACGGAATCACCCAGTGGTTGCGCAGCACCGGTTACGGGGGGGATCTCTCGGGACATGCCAGTGTGGTGGCCGAACGGTTGGCCCACGCGGGTGGCGAGCTCGGTCTGCTGGTCGATGCCGTGCACAAGGCGGCGGGCGAGACGGAGTGACCACCTGCGCCTCGGCGCAACCCGGGATGGGCGGATTCGACAGTGGACGACCTGGCGATGCTGCGTAACTTCGTCGGCGGCGAGTATGTCGACACGGTGGACGGATCGACGACGACCCTGATCGATCCCAGCACCGCCCAGGAGGTCGGCGACGCACCGCTGAGTCGCTGGCCCGACGTCGATGCCGCCATGCGTGAGGCCGAACGTGCGCACGAGACCTGGGCGAGCACCACGCCGGCCCAACGGCAACGTGCGTTGCTGCGCTTGGCGGACTCGGTCGAGGACGCCGCCGCGGATTTCGTGTTCGCCGAATGCGCGATCACCGGTAAACCGGTGCGGCAGGTCGTGGAGGATGAACTACCGCAGGCCGTCGACCAGATCCGCTTCTTCGCCGGGGCCGCCCGGGTACTGGACGGCACGGCCAGTGGCGAGTACGTGCCGGGACATTCCTCGATGCTGCACAGCGAGCCGTTGGGAGTGTGCGCGCAGGTCACGCCGCACAGTCATCCGCTGGTCTTCGCGGCGGCCTCGATCGCCCCGGCGCTCGCGGCAGGCAACGCGGTGGTGCTCAAACCGGCCGAGACGACTCCGACCACGAGCCTGCTCCTCGCCGAGCACGCCGCCTCAGTGCTCCCGCCGGGCACGCTCAACGTCCTCTGTGGCGACCGGGACACCGGGCGCGCGATGGTGGCACACGAGGCGCCGAGGCTGATCGCCTTGACCGGCTCGGTGCGCTCGGGAATGGAGGTCGCGGGCTCGGCCGCCTCCGATCTCAAGCGCGTTCATCTCCGATTGGGCGGCAAGGCACCCGCCGTCGTCTTCGCCGATGTGGACATCCCGGACACGGCGGCGCGGTTGGTGCGGGCCGCGTTCGCCAACGGCGGGCAGGACTGTCTGGCGGCGACGCGGATCCTCGCAGCGGAAACCGTCTACGAGGAACTCGTGGCCGAGATCGTCACGCGAGCGCAGGCCCTGCGCACCGGGCCGCCTCAGGACGTCTCTGCCGACTACGGGCCCTTGAACAATCTCACCCAGTTCGAACAGGTCAACGGTTACCTCGATCGACTGCCCGATCATGCCGATGTCTTGACGACCGGAGGTCGTACCCGGGAGACGGGATTCTTCCTGCGGCCCACGGTGATCGCGGGTGTCCGCCAGGACGACGAGGTGGTCCAGAACGAGGTGTTCGGTCCGGTGCTGACCGTCCAGCGGTTCACCGACGTCGAGGAGGCGCTCACCCTGGCCAACGGCGTCCGCTACGGCCGGGCGGCGAGTGTGTGGACCGCGGACAACGCCTTGGCCGCCCGAGTGTCCTCGGCGCTGTCCTTCGGAAGCGTCTGGATCAACACACACGGCAGCGTGGTGCCCGAGATGCCGCACAACGGCTTTCGGCATTCCGGACACGGGACCGGGGTCTCGCGACACGGCTTGGACGACTACACGCGGTTCAAACACGTCATGACCAGCTTGATGCCGCGCTGACCCCGGAGCCGACGGGCGTGGGCCTCGCCGACCGGGACCGGAGCGCGTCGCTCGGTGGTCGGCCGCGAAGTCGAGCACGGGCGACCCCTGCGGTGTCGGGGCAGACGGTGCGCCCCGGTCCGAAGTCGGCTGCTCAGCTGTTCATGCGCCCTCGACCCGGATGGTCGGGGTGTGCCGAACCGGGAAGTTCACCGAGTTCGCGATGAAACAGACCTCGTGGGCCCGCTCGTGCAGCTCCTCGGCCTTGGCGACCAAGCCCGCCTCCGCGACCGTGACCACGGGTGCCAGGACGACCTCGACGAACCGGCCGCCGGTCCGCGCGGACTCCTCCATCGTCCCTCGGGCGGTGTCGGTGTAGTCGACGACCACGACACCCTCTCGCGAGCACAACGAGAGATAACTGAGCATGTGGCACTCGGAGAGCGAGGCCACCAACAGGTCCTCGGGATTCCAGCGTTGCGGGTCGCCGACGAACGCCGGGTCGGCGCTGGCCTGGATCGTCGTCTTGCCCGACGCCGTGATGTCGTGGTCGCGGCTGTAGGCGCGGTAGCCCGAGGTGCCCGGCCCGCTGTTACCGGTCCACTGCACGGTGATCTCGTAGTCGTGCTTCCTACCCATGTCGAAGAGGCCTCTCTCGGTGGAATCGAGCCCGCGTGCATATCGCGGGCGCTGTGGTGGACCGGCGCGGCTTGTGCGGCGCATCCCTGGATCGGGTCCGGGTCCGCTGATTGTTCCAGCCCTGTTGCCTCGGCAACAGAGTCCTGCCTGCCGTGCGACGCGGCTCTCGGCGCGCGGCACCGACTGCATCGAACCGCCGATGCGAAAGCGATCCGCTGCCAGGCCCGCCGACTAGGCCTGTCGGTGCTCCGGTGCCGCACCCGCGACCGCGAGCATCAGCGCGACCAGTCGATCGACCTGATCGGCCGGTGCGGGCAGCGCCTCGAGCAGTACCCGGTGCAGTTGTGCGTCGACGGCGTGGACCAGTGTCGCCGCCACCAGCTCCGGCATCGTGCCGCCCAGTCCACAGCGGATCAGGTGGTGGGACACCTCGTCGATCGTCCGGTCGGCGAAGGCGTGCAACTCGGCGACCCCCTCCGCGACCCTCGGCGCGTTGCGGTGCATCAGGGCGTGCAGCCTCGGCCGCGCCGCATGCAGCGCCACCAGCTCCGAGGCGAGCACGCTCGCGAGGTCCTCGAAGGACGGCTGCCGATCGCGTAGCTCGGCGAACACCGTGTCCAGTCGTGCGGTCGCCACGGCGGCGTGCTGGACCGCCAGCGCGTACAGCAGGGCCTGTTTGCGTGGGAAGTACTGGTACACCGTTCCGATGGACACCCCGGCCCGTTCGGCGATGTGATTCGTGGTCGCGGCCAGGCCGTTTCGATCGAAAAGCTGAGCAGCCGCCTCCAGCACCACCGCCACGGTCTCCCGTGAACGCTGCTGGCGAGGGATCTTGCGGGGAGTGTCGACGAGCGCCCCAATGCGAGTTGTCGGAGTCGGTCCAGGGCTTCAAGACTATCGGTGTGCATGACGACTATCTGGCGCTGTTGGCCGACGATCTTCGCCCCGAGCGGTTGCCCACCCGACGCTCGACCTGGTGGCACGGCCGTGATCCGGCGGTACACCTCGAACGGGTCGGCGAGCCCGATGCGCCTCGACGGGCGCTGCTGGTGCACGGCGTGGGCGGCAATTCGGCGACGATGTGGCCGGTCAGCTCGCAGCTGGCCTGTCGAGGTTTCGAGGTGTTGGTGCCGGATCTGCCCGGCTACGGTCGGACGCAGGCGCCTCGGCGCGGCTCGCTGAGGTACGGGGCCTGGATCGAGCTGGTCTGCGACCTGCTCCGTGCCGAGCGGCGCGGCGATCCGCGTCCGTTGACGTTGATCGGCGCGAGCATGGGCGGCATGATCGCCTACGAGGTCGCCGCGCGGACCGGACTCGCCGATCGCGTGGTCGTCACCTGCCTGTTGGACACTCGCGACCGGCGTGTTCGCCGGGGTATCGCGCGAACCCCGTGGCTGGGCGCGATGGCGCGACCTATGCTGCGCGCGGCGATCGGGCCGCTCGCACGGATCGAGCTGCCGTTGCGTCTCCTGGCGAACATGCGGGCGGTCGGCAACGAGCCTGCGTTGGTCGACCTGGTCCTCCGGGATCGGCGAGGCGGCGGGAACCGGTTGCCGCTGGGGTTCCTGCAGAGCTATCTCGACGCCGTGCCGAGCGTCGAACCCGAGGACTTCACCGGACCCGAGCTGGTGCTGGCCCATCCGGCTGCGGATCGTTGGACGCCGGTGGAACTCAGCCTGCCGTTCTTCGAGCGGATCACCGCCCCCACCCGGCTGGTGCTGTTACCGGGTGCGGGCCATTTCCCGATCGAGAAGGAGGGCATGCGGGTGTTGTCAGCGGTGCTCGCCGAGGATCCCGCACCGCAGCCGTCCGAGACGCTACCGCCTCCCACCGTGGAGGATGGTCGAGTCGAGCGGTGAGGTGATCAGCCCGCCGCGAGCAGGGGCGGACGCCGCCGATGCCACGGTCGGGCCTGCTCGAAGGCGTGGCAGGCAGCCAGCACCATCGCGTCGGCATGCCGGGGGCCGACCACCTGGAGGCCGATCGGCAAGCCGTCGGAGGTGAACCCGCAGGGCACCGACGCGGCCGGTTGCTGGGTCATGTTGAAGGGATAGGTGAACCGCGTCCAGCTGGTCCACCGCGCCTCGGCCGACCCGGCTGGTACCTCCATGCCCGCCTCGAAGGCCGCGACGGGCATCGTGGGGGTGAGCAGCAGGTCGTAGCGCTGATGGAAATCGCCCATCACGGCGCCGAGGGCGGCGCGGCAGGCATTGGCCGTGAGATAGTCCAACGCCGAGTAGCCCGCGCCCTGCTCCGCGATCTCGCGCAGCCCCGGGTCCAGCTCGGCCAGCTGTGTCCTCGACAGGGTCTCCAGGGATTTCGCCGCACCGGAGAACCACAGGGTGTGGAAATCGGCGACCGGGTCGGCGAATCCGGGTCCGACCTCCTCCACGGTGGCACCGAGTTCGGTGAACACCGCGGCGGCGGCCGCGACCTGCTCGGCGATCGCCGGATCCACCTCGATGTAGCCGAGATCGGGGCTGTAGGCGATCCGCAGCCCGCGAACTCCGGCGTCCAGTCCGTCGAGGAAGGACGCCGTGGGAGCGGGCAACGCGGACCAGTCACGCGGGTCCGGGACCGCGACCGCGTCGAGTAGCAGCGCTGCGTCGGCGACGGTCCTGGTCATCGGGCCGACATGGGCCAGGGTGCCGAACGGGCTGCTGGGATAGTGCGGTACCAGTCCGTAGGTGGGCTTGAGCGCGAAGATTCCACAGAAGCTGCCGGGGATGCGCACCGAGCCGCCGCCGTCGGTGCCCAGCGTCAGCGGGGCCATGCCCAGCGCCACGGCCGCGGCACCGCCACCGCTGGAACCGCCCGCCGTCCGGCTGGTGTCCCAGGGATTGCGGGTGACACCGGTCAACGGCCCGTCCGTGACGCCCTTCCAGGCGAGCTCCGGGGTGGTGGTCTTGCCGACGAACACCGCCCCGTGCTCGCGTAGCCGCGCCACCGAGGGCCCGTCGGCGTCCCAGGGCTGGTCGGGATCGGTGGTCCGCGAACCACGCAGGGTGGGCCACCCGGTGGTGAGCAGCACGTCCTTGATGGACACCGGGATGCCATCGAGCGCACCGCGCGAGTCGCCCCGTCGCAACCGCTCGGTGGCGGCGTCGGCGGCCGCCAACGTCGTCGGCTCGTCGAGCAGGCAGAAGGCGTTCACCTGCTCGTCGAGTCGATCGATGCGGGCCAGCACCGCCTCGGCCGCCGCTCGGGGCGTGGTCTCACCCCGGTCGAAGGCGGCTCGCAGTTCCAGCGCGGTCAAGTCCGCCACGTCCTCGCCCACCGTCGGCCTCCTCATCGTCGAGCTTTCTCAACCGTGTGTCCGCCGGTCGGGCGAACCTCATCCCGTGGGGACGTAGCCCCGGTTCTTGTCGACCACGTTCTCGAGTGGATCGCCCGCGCGGTAGCGGCGGAGGTTGGCCAGGAACAGCTCGAACAGCTCCGCGCGCCAGCCGGTGACGTCACCGGACATGTGCGGCGAGACGATCACGTTCGGCATGGTCCACAGTGGCGACTCCGGCGACAGCGGTTCCTGGGCGACGACGTCGAGGGCCGCCCCCGCCAGGGAGCCCGCCCGTAGCGCGGCGATCAGGTCGTCCTCCACCACCAGCGGTCCCCGCCCCACGTTGATGAACCGCGCCGTGGGGCGCATCGCGGCGAAGGCCGTTGCGTCGATCATGCCTCGGGTGGCGGGGGTCAATGGCGCAGCGCAGACCACGAAGTCGGCCCGGGGGAGCGCGTCGAGCAGGTTCTCGCTGGCGTGGACGAGCCCGAGGTCCACGTCGGCCTGCCTGGGGCGGCGACCCACACCCTCGACCGTCAGCCCGGCGGCGCGGAGCAACCGGCCGGTGGCACGGCCGATGGGACCGGTGCCGATGATCAGCGCATGCCTGCCCGCGATGCGCTCGGTCTCCCGGTGCTGCCAGTGGTTCCGGCGTTGCAGGTCGATCGTCTCGACGAACCCCTTGGCGAAGGCCAGGATCAACCCCAGGACGTACTCGGCGATGGGCTGGTCGAAGACCCCGCGTGAATTGGTGAGCACCGCGTCCGAGTCGAGTAGCCCGGGGAACAACAGCCGGTCCACTCCGGCGCTGGCCGAGTGCACCCAACGCAGTGAATCGGCGGCCTGCCAGGCCTTTTCGACCTGACCGGAGGAGAAGTCCCAGGCCAACAGCACGTCGGCGCCGGGCAGCACCTCGGCGAGCCGGTCCGCCTCGGCCGGTCGGACCTCGGCGAGTTCGTCGAGCTCGGCGGAGGCGGGCAGCGGATCGCGGCCATCGTGCAGGACGGCGACGGCGGGGCGGACGAGTGGCGACATGCAGCAGGCTCCGTCGGTCGGGGGCGGTTCACGAAGAGACCATCGGTCTACCAGCTCGGGCATTGACACGCTAGAAAGCTCTCGTAGGATTGTCAACAATCCGCACCGGCACCGATGGGCGTCCATAGGGCAGGGCGCGCGGAGAAGCTCAAGGCCAACGTCGGCCCGCCTCGAAACGCCTATAGCTGACCGCAGCGCGACCCGTTCGAAAGGTCTCCGCCATGCCCCGATACATCGAGATCGAGCTCACCAAACGCGGCGTGTCCTGCGTGGCCGAACTGTTGGACGCGGATGCCCCGCTGACCTGCGAGGTCGTCTGGCAGGCGCTACCGCAGGGCGGCGACATCCATCACGCCAAGTACGCGCGCAACGAGGTGTACACGATGGTGCCCAGGTTCGCGGCCGAGCCGCCGGGTCTGGAGAACCCGACCGTCACGCCGATCCCCGGTGACGTGGTGTATTTCGACTTCGCGGGCGGCATGCTCGATCGTCGCTTCAAAGAGGAGAAGAACATCCACGGTCTGCCCGGCGTGATCGACCTCGCGATCTTCTACGGGCGCAACAACCTGTTGCTCAACGGGGACGTCGGCTGGGTGCCCGGCAACGTCTACGCGACGATCGTCGAGGGACTGCAACCCATGGCCGAGGCGTGTAACGACGTCTGGCGCTCCGGCGCGGTCGGCGAGCGGCTGGTCTACCGCAGGCACTCCGGCTGATCCGGGACTACGCCATGCCGCCCGAGGTTCTCGGGGCGGTCGACGGCCCGTACCCGGATGACGGGATCGGCATCGTCGCCCCATTCGATTTCGCGCTCGATCGCGAACTGTGGCGTTGGGTACCGGCGGGAGTCACCCTGCACACGACCAGGGTGCCCTTCGTGCCGGTGCCGGTCACCGTCGAGATGGCCACCATGATCAGCGATGAACAGGCGGTACACGCGGCCACCCGGGATCTGCTGACCCCGGGGCCGAAGGTGATCGCCTACGCCTGCACGTCCGGTTCCTTCGTCAACGGCCTGGTCGGGGAGCGGGCGTTGACCACGATCATGCTGGAGGCCGGGGCTCCCGCCGCCGTCACGACCTCCGGGGCGCTCGTCGAGGCGCTGCGGCTGCTCGGCGTCGGGCGGGTCGCCGTCGCCACGCCCTATATCGGGCCGATCAACGAACGATTGGACTCCTATCTCGCCGAGCACGGGATCGAGGTGGCCTCCTGCTGCGGCCTGGGCTTGCTCGACCAGATCTGGAAGGTGCCGTATCGGGAGGTGGTGGACATCGTGTGCGCCGCCGACCGGCCCGAGGCCGAGGCGATGTTCGTCAGCTGCACGAACCTGCCGACCTACGACATCATCCCGCTGTTGGAACGCATCCTCGGCAAGCCCGTCCTGACGGCGAATCAGGTGACGATGTGGGCGGCGTTGCGCCTCCTCGACCGCGAGGCGGTGGCACCGGAGCAGCTGCTTCTGCGGCAGACCCGGCTTCCTGCGGCCTGACCCGGTAGGATTGTCGACAATCTAGTCGGGTGAGGATCGGAGACATCGTGGCCGTGACTGTGGGGTTCCTGTACCCGGGCTACAGCGCCGAGGACGACTATCCGACCTTGGAACGGATCCTCGGCGCCGAGGTGGCCCTGCCGCTGGTGCACACCGAGATGCGCGAGGACGCACACCGGGTCGACGCCCTACTGGACATCGGTTCCGCCGAGGTCCTGGCGGCGGGCGCCGAGCGGCTGCGGCAGCAGAACGTGAGCGCCGTGGTCTGGGCGTGCACCAGCGGGAGCTTCGTCTTCGGCGTGGAGGGGGCCACCCGGCAGGTGCGACAGCTTGCCGAGGTGGCGGGCGTGCCAGCATCGAGCACCTCGTTCGCCTTCGTCCGGGCCTTACGAGCGCTGGGCGTGCGACGGGTGGCGGTCGCGGCCACCTATCCGGGCGATGTGGCCGAGCGGTTCGTGGACTTCCTCGCCGACGACGGCGTCGAGGTGTCGTCGCTGGCCAGCAGAGGAATCGTGACCGCGGCCGAGGTCGGGACGCTCTCCAGCGCCGATGTGCTGGAATTCGTGGCCGCACATGATCATCCCGACGCCGAGGCCGTGCTGGTCCCCGACACGGCGCTGCATACCGCGTTGTTGCTCGACGAGCTGACCGCGCGGGTGGGCAAGCCGGTGCTGACCGCCAACCAGGTGAGTGTGTGGGAGGGTCTTCGCCTGGTGGACGCGGTAGCGCCACAGGGGTTGGGCGTGTTGTCCGGCCGGAGAACGGAGTGAACGATGGTGACCGTCGACACTGGGCAGGCGGTGGGCGGACTCGGGCCGCTGACCAGGAGATCCACCGCCGAGATCGTCGCGGAGCAGCTGCGCACCGCGATCACCAGGGGTGAGCTTCCCCCCGGGGGTCAGTTGGGTGAGATCGACCTGGCGAGCAGGCTCGGGGTGAGTCGGGGCCCGCTACGCGAGGCGATGCAACGGCTCGTGCAGGAGGGCCTGCTGCGCAGCGAGCCGCATCGGGGGTTGTTCGTCATCGACCTCGACGATGCCGACGTGCGGGACATCTACCGGGCGCGATTCGCGATCGAGCGCGCCGCGTGCGAGCTGATCCTCGGCGGGGATCGCGTCGAGGCGGTCGCGCGACTTCGCAAGGCGCACGCGGGGATGGCGGCCGCGTCGGCTGCGGGCGATGCCGACGCACTCGTCGACGCCGACCACTTCTTCCACCAGACGCTGGTGTCGGCCTCCGGCAGCCCTCGGCTGGAGCGGATGGCGGAGACACTGCTCGTGGAGACCCGGATGTGCCTGCTCGCGTTGCAGGGCACGACACGGCATTCCGGCGACACCATCGACGAGCATCGCGGATTGGTCGACGCGATCGAGGCGGGCGACGCGGCGCTGGTGCTGAGCAGTCTGGAAGCGCACATGGCCGAGGCCGTCGAGCGGCTGACCCGCCACCGCTGACCCCGACCGAGCGTGGCGTTCGACCGGATCGACCCGATGTCGGCGGGGCTCGGGCAGCGGGCCCCGCCGACCCTGGTTCACAGTGCGATGGCGACCAGTTTGGTCTCGAGGAACTCATCGATTCCGGTGCTGCCGCCCTCGCGGCCGAGGCCGGAGTGCTTCACGCCGCCGAACGGCGCGGCGGGGTTGGACACGATGCCCTGGTTGAGCCCGACCATCCCGGTCTCCAAGCCCTCCGACATACGCAGGCCGCGAGCCAGGTCGGTGGTGAAGACGTAGCTGACCAGGCCGTACTCGGTGTTGTTGGCCAACTCCAGTGCCTGCGCCTCGGTCTCGAAGACGCTGATCGGCGCCACCGGACCGAAGATCTCCTCGTTCGCCAGCCTCGCGTCGGTCGGCACGTCGGTCAGCACGGTGGGGGAGTAGAAGTAGCCGCCCGCATAGCCCTCGCCCGTGGGCGCGCCGCCGCCGAGGACCACTCGCGCACCCCGCTCGACCGCGTCGTCGACCAGCTCGGTGACCTTCGTCCTGGCCTTGGCGTCGATCAGCGGCCCGACCTGGACGCCGTCCTCGATGCCGTGACCGACCCGCAGCGCGGCCATCCGTTCGGCCAGCCGCCTGCCGAACTCCTCGGCGATGCCGGATTGGGCGTAGATGCGATTGGCCGAGGTGCACGCCTCGCCCATGTTGCGCATCTTGGCCAGCATCGCGCCGTCCACGGCCTTGTCCAGGTCGGCGTCGTCGAAGACCAACAGCGGCGCGTTGCCCCCGAGCTCCATCGAGACCCGTAGTACCTGGTCGGCGGATTGCTCGATCAGCTTCTTCCCGACGGCGGTGGAGCCGGTGAAGGAGAGTTTGCGGGCACGACCGTCGCGGATCAACGGCTCCATCAGCTCGCCTGCGGCCACGGCGGGCACCACGTTCAGGACGCCGTCGGGTAGTCCTGCCTCCTGCAGGATCGCGGCCAACGCCAGCATCGACAGCGGGGTCTGGTGTGCGGGCTTGATCACGCTGGTGCAGCCCGCCGCGATGGCGGGCCCGATCTTGCGGGTTCCCATCGCCATGGGGAAGTTCCAGGGCGTGACGAACAGGCACGGCCCGACCGGTTGCCGCATCACCAGGAACCGGCCCGCGCCGTTGGGCGCGACCTGGTAGCCGCCGTCGATGCGGACGGCCTCCTCGGAGAACCAGCGGAAGAACTCGGCCGCGTAGGCGATCTCCGACCTGGAGTCGGCCAGCGGTTTGCCCATCTCGGAGGTCATCAACAACGCGAGATCGTCCTGTCGGGCCATCAGCAGCTCGAAGGCGCGTCGCAGGACCTCGCCGCGCTCCCTCGGCGGTGTCGCGGCCCAACCCGGTTGGGCGGCGACCGCCGCGTCGAGCGCGGCCCGCCCGTCGGCGGCGGTGGCGTCGGCCACCGAGCACAGCACCGCCCCGGTGGCCGGATCGTCGACGTCGAAGGTGCGACCGCCGGATGCGGGCACCCAGCTGCCTCCGATGAAGAGATCTCTCGGAGTCTTCTCGAGGACCGTCTCGACGCTCATTGCCTAAGACCCTCCGCGTTGGTGTGGACATGCGACCACGGTCGATGGTTGCATGGAGATAGATTGTCGACAATCCTACAGTTGGGTGTGATCATGGCTCAGTTGTCGCCGGTGCTCAAGCAGGCCACTCCCGTGCAGGTCACCCGGGGTGAGGGTGTCTACCTCTACGATCAGAACGACCAGCGCTATCTCGACTTCACCGCCGGGATCGGCGTCACCAGCACCGGACACTGTCATCCGAAGGTCGTCGCAGCAGCTCAACGACAGGTGGCCACGCTGATCCACGGCCAGTACACCACCGTGATGCACCAGCCGCTGATCACGTTGACCGAGCGACTCGGCGAGGTACTGCCCGCCGGACTCGACTCGCTGTTCTACGTCAACTCCGGGAGCGAGGCCGTCGAGGCGGCGCTCCGCCTTGCCCGGCAGTCCACCGGCAGGCAGAACGCGGTGGTCTTCCAAGGCTCCTTCCACGGCCGGACCTTCGGCGCGGCCTCGCTGACGACCTCCGGGGCGAAGATCCGAGCGGGCATCGGCCCGCTGGTCCCCGGCGTGACGGTGGCACCCTTCCCCTACGCCTACCGCTACGGACTGTCCGAACAGGACGCGGTCGCCTTCGCACTGCGCGAGCTCGACTATCTGTTCGCCACCGCGAGCCCCGCCGCCGACATCGCGGCCTTCTTCATCGAACCGGTGCTCGGCGAGGGCGGGTACGTTCCGGTGCCACCGGCCTTCCTCGCCGGACTCCGCGAGCGGGCCGATCGACACGGCATCCTGCTGGTCCTCGACGAGGTGCAGACCGGATTCGGCCGGACCGGTCGATTCTGGGGGCACCAGCACTCCGAGGTCGAGCCGGACATCCTGATCACGGCGAAGGGCTTGGCAAGCGGATTCCCCTTGTCGGCCATCGCTGCGAGCACCGAGCTGATGAGCAGGGCCCTGCCCGGCTCGCAGGGCGGTACCTACGGCGGCAACGCGGTGGCCTGCGCTGCGGCCATCGCCACCCTGGAGGTCATCCAGGAGGAGGGACTCGTCGCCAATGCCGCGACCACCGGCGAGCAGCTTCTGGCGGGTGCCCGCCGGATCGCCGCGGACCATTCGGCGATCGGCGATGTGCGGGGCCTCGGATTGATGGTCGCCAGCGAATTCGTCGAACCGGACGGTTCCCCCGCCCCGGCGGCCGCGGCCAGGGTGCATCGCGCCGCATCGGATCTGGGGCTGCTGCTGCTCACCTGCGGTCCGCACGGCAACGTCGTGCGGATGATCCCCCCGTTGATCGTGGATGCGGAGCAGATCGACCAGGGCCTGGAGATCTGGTCGAAGGCGGTGGCCGTCGGACTGGGCTGAGCCCGCTGCGCCCGGTGTGACGAGAACCCTCCCGTCGCACCGGGCCGCCTGCCGCGTCACGAAATGATCCAAACCGCTATCTTGATCAAGAGCGGGCGGTATCTTCGCTCCCAGTACGCAGGAACGAATGTCCGAGGGGACGAGATCGGGCGCATGCTCGGCGATCCGAGTGAGTCGCCCGGTCGGCACGCCTGATCGTGCGGGCGGTGTACCCGCATTCTGCTTCCAACGGCAGAATCGCCGGATACCGCCGGGCCTCCGTCGAGGACATGTGGTTCTCGCGGGCGGCGAATCCACTGGATGTGGCCGGAACAGATCGTGAGGGTGTGACGCGGTGAGGGGTCCTGACACGCCGAGCGGACGAATCGTCCGGTTCGGGGCGTCTTCACGTCCTCGGCGGCAGGGCTTCGCGGCCCGATCACGGTCGCGAGGGGGATCGCAGGCATGAACAGCGCACCGCCGCCCCAGCAGCCTCGGCCCCCGGCCGGTCCGGGTGTACCGCCGCAGCCCGGCACCGTGGGACGACAACAGCCGAAGCCGCCCGCATCGCATCCGGCCGAGCAACGCCGACGGCCCGCACGACAGGGCGCGCTGCGCCGCTATCTCGCCGATCTGCGTGCGCTGCGCTCGACCACGCCGGGCCGGTTCACGATGCTCGGCGCGACCATCGCCCTGCTCAGTGTGATCGCCGGTCTGTTCGGGTTCTTCGCCGTGCAGACCAAGGAGGACGGGCTCAACGACCTCGTCCTGCGCAGCGAACCGCTCAGCATCGCGGCCCAGGATCTCTACAGCGCGCTGTCGGATGCGGACGCGACTGTCGCGGGCGCCTTCCTGGTGGGCGGCGGCGAACCGCTCGCCGTCCGGGAGCGCTACGAGGCCGACATCGCCGCGGCCGCCGATGCCTTGACCGCCGCCGCCCACGGCGCGGGCGGAGCGGGCAGGCTCTCCGAGCCGGTGGCCAGGTTGTCCAACCAGCTGCCGGTGTACACCGGCCTGGTCGAGGCAGCCAGGGCCAATCACCGGCAGGGATTCCCGGTCGGTGCGGCCTATCTGCGGGAGGCCTCCGGCCTGATGCAGTCGACGATGCTGCCCGCCGCCGAGGAGCTCTACCAGTCCGAGATGGCCCGTGTGGTCACGGACCAGGACGACGCCTCCGGCTGGCCGATCGTCGAGGTCGCTCTTGGCGTGGTGTTACTCGGGGCGTTGGCCTTCGGCCAGCTCTACGTCTTCCGTCGAACCAACCGGATCCTCAACATCGGCATGGTCGTCGCGACGGTCGCCGTGGTCGCGAGTCTGGCCTGGACCGGGATCGCCCAGCTGAGCATGCTGAGCAGCCTCGACGAGAGCCGCACCGAGGGATCCGCGCAGGTCGACGTCCTGGCCAGGGCCAGGATCGCCGCATTGCAGGCCAGAAGCGGCGAGACCCTCACCCTCGTGGCGCAGGGCTCGGGCGGCTCCTACGTCAAGGACTTCGACGAGGCCGCCGAGCAGCTGGGCGGCACCGACGGATCGGGCGGACTGCTCGGCGAGGCCAGGGAGATGGCCACCGACCCCGAGGTCCGCAACGCGGTCGACGCCGCGATCGAACAGAACCAGACGTGGATGTCGTTACATGCCGAGATCAGGTCCCACGACGAGGCAGGCAGTTTCGATGACGCGGTGGAGTTGACGACGACCACGGCGAACGAGGCGTTCTCCGAGGTCGACCGCAATCTGATGACGGCACTCGACGCGGTCCGGGACACCATGGTCGCTCGCTCGGCCGATGCGCACGGT
Source organism: Actinoalloteichus hymeniacidonis (assembly GCF_014203365.1). Taxonomy (NCBI): domain Bacteria; kingdom Bacillati; phylum Actinomycetota; class Actinomycetes; order Pseudonocardiales; family Pseudonocardiaceae; genus Actinoalloteichus; species Actinoalloteichus hymeniacidonis. The sequence goes on along the minus strand of NZ_JACHIS010000001.1, from coordinate 3,941,338 downwards.
GCCCTCGGTGGACTGGCGATCGGCATGTTGGCCTGCTCCCTGATCGCGGCGGTCGGCGCTGGTGCGGGCATCTGGCAGCGCGTGAGGGAGTATCGATGAGGTCTGGTAGTCGAGTCGCCGTCGCGCTGGCCGCGATACTGACCTTGGCGGGCTGCTCCGGGGCCCCCTCGGTGCCCACCGACGTCGAGGTCGACGTCGAACGCCCCCTACCGGTCGGCGCCCAGGAGGCGGGGGAGCTGGATCCGCCGCCGTCCGAGGACGGGGCCTGCGATCCCACGGCCAGCCTTCGACCGTCCGGCGGCCTTCCGCAGCCCGGTCAGATGCCTGCGGGCTCGACCATGGACGAGATCGTCGACCGAGGCGTCCTCATCGCGGGTGTCGACCAGACGACCTATCTGATGGGATACCGCGACCCCACGGCCGAGCGCCTCTCGGGTTTCGACATCGACCTGGTCCATGAGTTGGCCGACGCACTTTTCGGCGATCCCAACCGGGTCCGCTTCGTGACCGTCACCTCCGATCAGCGCGAGGAGGCGTTGGAGGAGGGGACCGTCGACGTCGTGGTGCGGACGATGACCGTCACCTGCGAACGGTGGGAACGCGTCAACTTCTCCACGGTCTACTTCGAGGCGGGACAGCGGCTGCTGGTGCACCGCGATTCCGGCTACTCCGACGTCGAGGACCTCGCAGGCGAACGGGTCTGCTCCGCGCGGGGCTCGACCTCGCTGCGCCGACTCGCCGCCCACGACGCGGGCCTGGTGCCGGTGGAGGTCGCCGACTGGTCGGACTGCCTGGTGATGTTGCAGCAGGGCCAGGTCGAGGGATTCTCCACCGACGACACCATTCTGGCGGGCATGGCCAGGCAGGATCCGCAGCTGCACGTGGTGGGCGACCGGTTCTCCAGCGAGCCCTACGGGATGGCATTCAACAAGGACGCCGAGGACTTCGTCCGCTTCGCCAACGCGCTGTTGGCCCAGATGCGCGACGACGGGACCTGGGAACGGATGTACGACGACTGGCTGACCGACCTGGGGCCCGCCCCGGACCCGCCCACCGCCAACTACCGGGACTGACACGTGTCGCTGATGGCGCGAGGGCTGCCTGCGGACCGCCGGACCGATGAGGACGGCGTTGGGCGGGAGGCGCGGGTGAGTGTCGCGCGGCACGGACACGACATGACGGGGAAGGAGGGACGACGATGACCGAGTGCACGAAGGCAGGCTGTGACGGCCGGGTGGTCGACGGCCGCTGTGGGGTCTGCGGGCAACCCGCCGCCGAGCAGCCCAGGACGGACTCCGTGGTCAACCGGCTCGTCGACCCGTCGACGGACGAACCACCGACTCCCTCGCGCGTCGCGGCTCGGCTCGGCGGGCTCGACGATGAGGGCCGACGACGGGTGTCCGGTCCGGGTGAGGCGAACAAGCAGGCCGATCCCGTTGTCACCACCCAGCACGAACAGCCCGCCACGGGGGTGAGTCGACCGCAGCAGACCGGCGCGCGGCCGATGTCCTCGGGTCAGTCGACACCTCCCGGCGGGGTGACGGGCCAACAGCAGGCAGGTCTACGGCCACCGGGGATGCCGCCGGGATCGACACAGCAGACGCCTCAACAGCAGTACCCGCCGCCACCGAACACTGCTGCGCAGTATCCGCCGCCGTTGACCACGCGGACTCCGGTGTCCCCGGGACGGCAACCCATGCCTCCCGGAGTACCCCCCGGAGTCACCTCGGTCTCCTACCCGACGGGCGGACCGGCGCGACCTGCGCCGCCGCAGCCGCCGAACACCACGGCCCGCTCCACCTCGCAGCCGCGACCCAACCCGCCCGGTGCCTCGGTGGGATCCGGACTCGGTCCGGATCGGACCGTCGTGACCAATCCGCCCGGCCGGGCGGCCTTCGCCTCGCCGCAGACCACCCAGACCAACCAGGTCGGAACGCGCGGCGAGATCACCAGCTCGACGTCCAGCCGGACCGCGTCGTCGCCCTCACGTCGTGGATCCTCGCGATCCAGCAGGCGGGGCAGGCTCGGCGGTGGACTCGTCGAGGTGCCGCAGGTACCCGCCCGCGACCCGGCATCGGTGGTCCTGGCCAATCCGCAGGTCGCCGAGAACAAGCGGTACTGCGCGAGTTGCCAGCAGCCGGTCGGCCGCAGTCGAGGCGGCAGGCCCGGCAGGGTGGACGGCTACTGCCCGCAGTGCGGGGCGCGGTACTCCTTCAGCCCCAAGCTGCGGGCGGGCGACTTCCTCGCCGGGCAGTACGAGGTGCTCGGCTGTATCGCCCATGGTGGTTTCGGCTGGATCTACCTCGCCCGCGACCGCAACGTGCACGACCGCTGGGTCGTCCTCAAGGGCCTGCTCAACGACGGTGACGCGGACGCGGTCGAGGCCACGCTGAACGAACAGCGGGCGTTGGCCCAGGTCGAGCATCCCAACGTGGTGCGGATCTTCAACGTGGTCCAGCCGACGGACGGCAGCTCGACCGAGACCGTCGGTTACATCGTGATGGAGTACGTCGGCGGCCAATCGCTGCGCGACATCCTGACCGAGCGCCGCAAGACCGAGGGCGCCACGGCGGCTCTACCCCTGGACCAGGCCATCGCCTACGTGCTGGAGATCCTGCCCGCGATGGGCTACCTGCACGAACACGGCCTGTTGTACTGCGACCTCAAACCGGACAACGTCATCCAGACGTCCGAACAGGTCAAACTGATCGACATGGGCGCCGTCCTCCGGATGGACGACGACTACGGCGCCGTCTACGGCACGATCGGATACCAGGCGCCCGAGATCGCCACCATCGGTCCGTCCGTGGCCTCCGATCTGTACACCGTCGGCAGGCTGCTGGCCGTGCTGAGCTTCCACTTCCCCGGTTACAACAAGGAGTTCAAGGAACGGCTGCCCGACCCGGCCGACGTTCCGGTGCTGGCCGAGCACGAATCCCTGCTGCGCTTCCTCCGGCGGGCCTGTCACACCGACGCCAATCAACGCTTCGACTCGGCGGACGAGATGGCCGAGCAGCTCACCGGTGTGCTGCGCGAGGTCGTCGCCGTTCGCGATCACAAGCCGATCCCCGGCGTGTCACCGCTGTTCACCCCCGAGAGGCGCAGCTTCGGCATCGAGAAGGTGCGGGAGATCGCCGCAGGCAGCGCGGTGCTGGAATCCCGCCGGGTCGCGATGGCGTTGCCGGTGCCGCTGGTGGATCCGAAGGACCCGGCGGCGGGCTTCCTGCTCAGCGCGGAGGACGCGGGCCCGGATCAGCTGCGCGGCGCGATGCAGACGATCGAGGTCCGGTTGCGGCTGGCCAGGGCACACATCGATCGAGGCGAGCTGCGCCCGGCCTGGCAGGTGTTGCAGGATGCGGCACGCCAGGAACCCGATGACTGGCGTATCGCCTGGTATCTGTCGCTGGGCGCGCTGGCGGGCGGTGATTTCGAGGACGCCAAGCGCCGATTCGAATCGCTCTACGACCGTTTTCCCGGCGAACAGGCCACGAAGCTGGCCGTGGCGGTCACCGACGAGTTCCGAGGCGACAACGCCTCGGCCGCCCGCCGATACGAGATGGTGTGGCGTAGCGACCACGATTTCGTGAGTGCGGCGTTCGGCCTGGCCAGAGCCCGGTTGCGGGTTCGCGACGTGCGCGGTGCGGTCGCGGTGTTGGAGTCCGTCCCGGAGACCTCGAGTCATCACGTCGCAGCGCGGATCGCCGCCGTCCTGGCCCGCGTGCAGGATCGGGCTCCCGGCGACCTCGGTCATCAGGACCTGCTCGACGCCGCCGTCCGACTCGAGCCCTTGGGCCTGGACAACGAACGACGTGCTCGGTTGATCGTGGAGGTGTTGCAGGCGGCCCACGAGTGGGCCCGAGGTGTCGGTGCAGGCATGGGTGGGCGTCCCAGGGCGCCCGGCCGCTTGTTCGGCCTGGAACTGGACGAGCACATCCTCCGACTCGGCCTGGAGAGCGGCTATCGCAGCCTCGCCAAGGCCGTGGAAGACCGGGCCGAGCGAATCGCCCTGGTGGACCGGGCGAACAGCCTTCGCCCCCGAACTCTGGTGTAGCCGATGGCGCAACGACAGACCTCGGTCCTCGGCGACACGCCGACCGGACCGGCCTGCCCGCAATGCGAGTACGTGACGATGGCAGGCGATCTCTTCTGCGAGGACTGCGGGGAGAACCTGGGCCCCGTGCTCGCCCAGACACCCGAACCCACACCGGCCGCCCCGCCCGCCGGAACCGTCCTCTGCGGCGGCTGCGGACACTCGCAGTTCACCGCGGACGGCCTCTGCTCCCGGTGCGGTCGGGCCAAACCCGCCGACAACGATCGGGTCGAGGTCGATCTCGGCGTGGTCGCCGGCGTCAGCGACCGAGGGCTTCGACATCACCACAACGAGGACGCCTTCGGGCTTCGGACGCTGGCGTGTCCCGACGGCACGTCGGCGACCATCGTGGTGGTCTGCGACGGGGTCTCCTCCTCGTCGCGCGCCGAGGACGCCTCCCGGGTGGCCGCCTACACCGCGGCGGAACTGCTGTCCGAGGCGGTCCGGGCGGGTTCGGAGACCGCCGAGGCGACCCGCCGCGCGGTACGGGCGGCCACGGAGTCCGTCGCAAGGCTGCACACCGATGCGGCCGACCGCGACCCGCCGTCCTGCACGTATGTGTCGGCGGTGGTCACCGAGACCGAGGTGACCATCGGCTGGGTGGGCGACAGCCGGGCCTACTGGCTGGCCCTGCCGGAGCCCGAGTCGACCATGGCCAACTTCGGCGTGGTGGGCGGGGCCGACATCGCGATCAGCTCGCAGGCTCATCAGGAGCAGGTGACCGAGGTGGTCGCGGCGGGCGGTTCCGCCTGTCTGACGCTGGATCACTCCTGGGCTCGGCAGATGGTCTCCACCGGTGAGATGACCGAGCTGCAGATCCAGGGCGACCGGCGAGCTCCGGCGCTGTGTCGATGGTTGGGCGCGGACTCGGACGGCAGGCCTGCCGAGGTGGTGAGATTCCGGCCGAGCGGTCCGGGAATCGTGCTGGTCTGCACCGATGGTCTGTGGCATTACCTGGGCGATCCGACGCAGACCGCGACCAGGGTCGCCGCGTTGGGCGATCCGTTCAACGCGGCCCGCGAGCTCACCAGCCTCGCCCTGCGGGGCGGTGGCCACGACAACATCACCGTTGCCCTGGTGCCGTTCCCCCTGGGAAACGCCAGCGGTCGATCGGCCTGATCCGGATGCCCCGGCGGTCGAATCGCCGCCGGGGCACCGCGAACGCTCGGCTCCTTCGATCCCCGGCCACGACGGCCGCGAGCTTCTCGATCGAGTCGAGCACACCGACCTCGGCAGTGCCTTTCGGGGTTGATCCACAACCTGCGGACCCGCAGGCATATCGTGTACGCGCAGGCTCGCGCCTGCCGCGGGTGGCCCTAGGACGCGGCTGTGGTGCTCGCTCGATGCCGACAGCACCGTGAGGGAAGGGGCGAGACCAGTTGGAACCCGTCGTTGATTTCGCGGCGGCACTCCTGTCTTGGCTGCACCGATTGGTGGGGGCGAACTTCTGTCCCGGTGACTGGGCATGGACGGTGACGGGCGCCGGAGTCCTCATCGGAATGATCGTGTCGTTCGGCAGCCTGGTCATCGCCGTGCTGCGCAAGGGCATCGGCAATCGCTACAACGTCGGCATCGGGCTGCTGATCGGCCTCATCGGCGTGTGCACGGCATTCGTGATCCCGACTATGTTCTTCCAGGGCATCTCCGAGGCGCTGACGAGGGCGGCCTCCGGATACGGCCCGTTGGCTGCGCAGGCATCGGACAGCCTGTCCGTCGGCATCTGCCTCGGCGGTCCCGGCACCCAGGGCGACTACCTGATCGCCAATGGCTCGGTGTCGAATGCGATCGTCGACAGTGGTGCCCCGCTGCGGTGGCTGTACATCGCCGCGCTCGTCGGGCTGCCCATCGTGCTGTTGGCGCTGGTCGCCTGGCAGGGTCGCCTCGCCGCGCGCAGGGGTCCGGCCTGGCCCGGAGTGACGCTGTGGGCGCCCTTCGCGATCCTCGCGCTGCTCACCGGCGGACTGACCGCACAGATCGTGGTGCACCTGTGGGTCGGAATGCTGCCGCCGCTGTTCGTCGGTGCGCTGGTCCTGCTCGCGGTCGGCCCACCGCCGCGTGCGGTCATCGAGTGGTCGGAACGGCCGGACTCGGACAGCTCCGACCATCAGCGGTCGTCGGCCGAGCACTCCCCGCGAGACGACTACGACGTCCAGCAGTCTCACCACCCCCGCGAGCCGCAGGCTCCCCAACGAGTCGCCGTGCAGGACCAGCAGTACACACCGATGGCGCAGCCCCAGCCGCCCGTCGATCCGCGACCCGCACACCACAACGTGGTGCGGGCAGGCTCGCCACCGGTGGAGCAGGCCCCGATCCTGCCGCCGTCGGCCGTCGAACCGAAGCCCGACGACGCGCCGAGGCTGGCCGACACCCCGGGTCCCCTGCCCGCCTTCCTGCTCGGTGGTGCCGCACCCGCGGGGGCTGGCGATTCCGCACGCGGAGATGCCGATGCAGGCGCCAATATGGACGTTCCGACGCTGCTGGGCGGCAGCGTGCCGGTGAGTGGAAGCGGAGCGGGGCGCGGCCGATTCCAACGCATTCGACGTCTGGGCAAGGGCGGGTTCGGTGAGGTCTGGTTGGCCTTGGACACCGGCCTGAACCGCGAGGTGGCCGTCAAGATCGCTCACGCGCCCGACACCGAGAGCGAGGAGCGGATGCTGCGCGAGGCGCGGGCTTTGGCCGCGGTTCGGCACCCCAACTGCGTTCGGATCTACGACATCCTCGATGACCTCGGGGACGGCACCGACGGCCTGGCCATCGTCATGGAGTACATCGCGGGCGACGCGCTGTCCGATGTGGTGCGAGCGAGCGGCCCCCTCGACGACGTGGCCGCCGCACGACTGTGGGGCACGATGGCCGAGGCGCTGGGCGCCGCCCACGACAAGGGCCTGCTCCACCGGGACATCAAACCGGGCAACATCCTGGTGGACGAGGCGGGGATGCCGCAGCTCATCGACTTCGGGATCGCGCGCAGCGACGGCGACAGCACACTGACCGCCACCGGGATGATGGTCGGCACGCCGGACTTCCTCGCGCCCGAGGTCGCCCGGGGCGAGGCCGCGAGCCCGTCCTCCGACAGCTGGCAACTGGCGGCCACCGTGTCCTATGCGTTGACGGGCAATCCGCCCCGGGGCTATCGGGACAGTCCGATCTCGGCGTTGATGGCTGCCGCCGAGGCCGCCGAGCTCGTCCACCTCCCGGAACGAAGCAAGCACCGTGCTCGGTTGGTCGCCGCCCTCGGCCCGGAGCCGTCTCGTCGGCCGTCGCTGACGATGATCTCAGCGGGAATGACCGCCTACCTCAACGGATCCGGGGCCAGCCCCGACGGTCCGGTGACCCAGCGGTTGCGCACGACCGATGCCACTCCGGACTCCGACGCCACCACCCGTCGGGCCGCCCCGCCGATCGGGCCTGCCGCCGAACGCGGACCGCAGGCCCCGCTCGGTCCGCCGACACCGGGTGTATCGGCGGCGCCCACCCAGGTCCAAGGCCCCCGGAATCCACCGCCTCGGCCACCGGGTCCGCCCACCGGCAGACCTGGACCGGGTCCGGTCCCGCCGGGACAGGCCCCGCCCGGTTCCTCGGCGGGCCGCCCACCCATGCCGCCCACCGGATCGGCTCCGATGGGACGGCCCGGCCCGAACCGACCCCCGTTCGCCACCGGCGCTCCGCCGCAAGGGCAGGCAGGCCACGGCGGTGCTCCCGGGCCGACCGGTCCGCGTGGCGCGGGTGCTCCTTCCGGAGCCGCTCCGCAACCCGGTGGCCCGCCAGGCGTCGCCCCGAATGTCGCGGCCTCGGGCTCCGGGACTGCTCCGCCACAGCCACCACCACCTGCGCGGCCTACGGATTCTCCCGGCGGTACCCGCCGGTTCTCCGCGTTCGATCCCGAGGAATAGCCCGGAGTTCAGCGTGATCGTCGTCGATACGCCGGGCGTTCGGGGTGGTCCATCTGCACGATCAGATCGGCCACCTCCGAGGGGACGGACTCGGTGGCGTACCGGCGGTGCGCAGGCAGCGTCCACTGCAGTTCCTCGGGAATCAGACGTTGCATCGCGCGCGGGGAGACCGCGAGGTGCACGGTCAGGTCGAAGTCCAGCGTCCCGTCGAGCAGGAACATCCCGTCGACGATCACGACGGAGTTCGGTTGCAGCGCGACGTAGTCGGCCCGCGTGGCCCGATCCGTGATCGGATCCCAGCGGCTCGGCAGTATCCGGCCGGTGCCGGTCGTCTCGGCGGGAGTCAGCACCTCCCTGCGCAACGCCGCGTGATCCAGCCAATCGGGATAGGAGTCCGGATCCTGTCTCCCGTGCTCCCATCGAAGTGAGGCGGGACGTAGGAATCCTGCGGCGGCGACCCGCAACGCCGGACGGCCTCGGCGGGCCAGTTCGTCGACCAGCGACTCGGCCAACTGCGCGCCGTGCTCGGCGACCGGCGCATCCAGCGCCAGCCGGATTCGTCGTCCGCCTGATCGGTCGTCGATCCAGTCGGCGATCTCGACGGGCAGCCGCTGCGCTGTGCTCGACCGGAATTCCACCGGTGGATCGTCTCAGGGGGTGCGTGGCTGTTTCGCGTCGGCGTAGCAGTCGACCACGGCGATATCCATCGGGAAGCGGACCGGGCTACCCTCGAACACCAGCCGGGATGCCTCCGAGGCGGCGTGGTGGATCGTCTCGACGAGCTCCTCGGCGACCTCCTTGCGGCAGTGCACCATGACCTCGTCGTGTTGGAAGAAGACGAGTTCGGCGTCGGCGCGTTCGAACAACGCGGTCCGTAGGAGCGCGACCAGCGTGGCGGCCCAGTCCGCAGCACTCGCCTGCACCACGAAGTTGCGGGTGAACCGGCCGCGTGCCCAGCCCGCACGCATCGACGCCGGATCGTCCGAGCTCTCGGCGGCGCGGTCGGCGTCCAAGGTGGACGGGGGACAGGTACGACCGAGCCTGGACCGCACCAGGGCACCTGCCTCGCCCTGCCGCGCGGCGTGCTCGACGTAGTCCACCGCGACGGGGAATCGACGTCGTAGTGCCGCGACCAACGTGCCGGCCTCTCCGCTGGTCTGGCCGTACAGCGCGGCCAACACACCGATCTTGGCCCGTTCGCGATCGCCGTCGAACGCCTCCGCCGCCGTGGTCCGATAGAGGTCGGCATCGTGGCTGGCCGCGGCGAGCCGGGGATCCTCCGAGATCGCCGCGAGCACCCTCGGCTCGAGTTGGCAGGCATCGGCGACCACCAGCGTCCAACCGGGCATCGCGACCACCGCCCGTCGGATGGTCTTGGGGATCTGCAGCGCGCCGCCGCCACGACTGGCCCAACGACCCGAGACGACCGCGCCCGGGACGTACTGCGGACGAAAACGGCCGTCGTGAACCCATTCCGACAACCAGGACCAGCCGTGGGCACTGTGCAGTCGGGACAGTTCCTTATACTCCAACAGCAGGGGGACAGCGGGATGGTCCACCTCCCGCAGCACCCAGGACCGGGTCGAGGTGAGTCGAACACCGACCTGTGCGAAGGCTCGGATGATCTCCTGCGGCGAGTCGGGATGCAGCCGAGGTGCCTGCAACGCGTCGGCGATCGCCGACGCCAACTCGCCAAGTCTTCGCGGTGCGACCCCGGCGGGCGGCCTCGGCCCCAGCAGCCCGACCAGCAGCTCGTGGTGGATGTCGGCCCGCCAGGGGAGACCGAGGCGCCCCATCTCCTCGGCGACCAGCGCCCCGGCCGATTCGGCGGCCACCAGCAGGTTGAATCGGCCCGGCTGTCCGGTCTGCGCGATTCGACGTCGCTGGTCGGCATGGACCGCGAGCACCGCGTCGATCTCCCGCCCGCCACCGGGCAGGGGAGGTGGTTCCGGCTCGAACAGGGCGGGGACGAGTCCGTGATCCGACACCGTGGAGTCCTCGGGCACGGCCAAGCCCCGCAACCGGGCCACGCTCGCAGCCAGAGCGGCCGGTTCCCCCCACCGTCCCGCATGGCCCAGTAGCAGGGCCTCGGTCATGCGCAGGTCGTGGCAGCGTCGGATCCGCACACCGGCCTCGGCGAGTCGCCGGGCCGTCCTTGCCGCGTCGGCCAGTACCCAGCGAGGACGTTCGGCGGTCTCCTCCTCGGCGATGGCGGCGGCCAGATCCGCGACGAATCGGACCGGTTCTCGTGCCGCACCGTTGTGGTCCAGCCGTACCAGGGCGCCGCCCCGACCATCCGAGCCTCGATCGTCGCTGCCCGCCACCGCCGTGAACATGGCTGCATCCTCGACCAACCGTCCGACATGTTCGGGGAGGGCCCGGGCCCGGTGTGGTGGCCGGGCCGAGGCGAGCCGGGTCAGAGACGTTCGATGATGGTCGCGTTGGCCATCCCGCCGCCCTCGCACATGGTCTGCAATCCGTATCGCCCGCCGGTGTGTTCAAGGGTGTTCACCAGCGTTGTCAACAGTCGGGTGCCCGAGGCCCCGAGCGGGTGGCCGAGGGCGATCGCTCCGCCGCGCTGATTCAGCCGGTCCTCATCGGCTCCGAACTCGGCGGCCCACAGCAGGGGCACGGGTGCGAAGGCCTCGTTGACCTCGACGGCGTCGATGTCGCCGATGCCGAGGCCCGAGCGCTCCAACACCCGGTGCGTGGCGGGCAGGACGCCGGACAGCATCAGGGTCGGGTCGTCGCCCACCACGGAGAAGGAGTGGAAACGGGCACGTGGCCGCAAGCCCAGCTGCGCGGCCCGCTCCTCGCTCATGATCAGCGTCGCCGAGGCGCCGTCGGTCAGTGGGGACGAGCTACCGGGCGTGACCCGCCACTCGATCTCCGGGAAACGTGCTCCCGCGGCCTCGTCGACGAAGCACGGCCGCAGCGCGGCGAGCCCCTCCGAGGTGGTGCCGGGTCGCACCGTCTCGTCCCGATCGTGCACGCCATCCTCGACCGGCACTCCGACGATCTCGGCGTCGAACAGTCCGTCGGCTGCGGCGCGGGCGGCCAGCCGGTGCGAACGGGCGGCGAACTCGTCCAGTTCACCGCGACCCAGGTTCCAGCGGGCGGCCAACAACTCGGCGGCGATGCCCTGCGTCACCAGTCCCTCGGGATAGCGCGCGTCGATCCCGGCTCCGTACTGTTCGGCGTCCTGGATCGAGGAGAACATCGGCACTCGGCTCATCGTCTCGACCCCGGCGGCGATGACCACGTCGTAGGCGCCTGCCATGACGCCCTGCGCGGCGAAATGGGCCGCCTGCTGACTGGAACCGCATTGCCGGTCGATCGTCGTTCCCGGTACGTGCTCGGGGAAGCCGGCGGCCAGCACCGCCTTGCGAGTGACGTTGAAGCTCTGCTCGCCGACCTGCGAGACACAGCCGCCGATGACGTCGTCGACGAGGGCCGGATCGAGGTCGTTGCGCTCCTGTAGGGCCCGAAGGACCACGGCCAGCAGATCGACCGGATGGGTACCGGAGAGAGCACCGCCCGGTTTGCCCCGGCCGGAGGCGGTGCGCACGGTGTCGACGATCACTGCGCTGGTCATGGAGCATCTCCTTGCACGGTGCGGGAAGTGGTGTCCGCAGCCTGCCATCCGCCGATTCGGCAATAGACCATGCCCTAACGGATGTGTGGTCCGTGTGTCGATTCGAAATCTCCGAGATTGTCGATTTCTCGCCTATGTCCTTTCGCTATGGTCTCCCTGCGCGAGCGGTCCGAGAGTCGGTCCGCCGCATCATGTCTGGAAGAGGGGCGCAAGGATGGAGCTGTTGACCAGCCCGGAGATCTGGGTCGCATTCGCGACACTGCTTCTGCTGGAGATCGTGCTCGGCATCGACAACGTCGTCTTCATCTCCATCCTCGCCGGGAAGCTGCCTCCCGAGCAGCAGGCCAAGGCCCGCACGCTGGGGCTGACGCTCGCCCTGGTGACCAGGCTGCTGCTGTTGGCCTCGTTGTCGTGGATCATCGGGCTCACCGCGGACCTATTCCAGGTGTTCGGGATGGGTATCTCGGGACGAGATCTGATCCTGCTGTTGGGCGGGTTGTTCCTGCTCGGTAAGGCGACGTATGAGATTCACGAACATCTCGAAGGAAACGAGCACGCCAAGAGCGGCAAGGCGGCGTCCTTCGGTGCGGTGATCCTGCAGATCCTCGTGCTGGACATCGTGTTCTCGCTCGACTCGGTGATCACCGCCGTCGGTATGGTCGACGAACTCCCGGTGATGGTCGCGGCCGTCGTCGTCGCGATGATCATCATGCTCGTTTCGGCCGGGGCGATCAGTGAATTCGTCAACCGCCACCCCACCGTCAAGATGTTGGCGCTGACCTTCCTAGTCCTCATCGGCGCCAGCCTGATCGCCGAGGGCTTCGAACAGCACATCCCGAAGGGTTACGTCTACGGACCGATCGCCTTCTCGATCCTGGTGGAGTTCCTCAACCTGCGGGCCAAGGCGAACCGGGCCAAGAACCAGCCCGTCCACCTTCGCCCCACCTACGTCAAGGAGGACGAGCCCGTCGCGGTCGGCGCCCCGACCTCGACGACCGAGGGCACCGCGGCCAGCGCGGCAGGCACCTCGGCGGCCCCCGGCGCAGACGGGCCTACCCCGTCCGCCGCCGACGACGACGGCCCCGCTGTCGATCCGAAGGACGACCGCCCCGAACGGGGCTGATCGACACCCGCGCGATCACATCGCGAAGGTCCGCCTCGGCGTATCGGTGAGCAACCGCCGCGCCGAGGCGGCCACCCAATCGGTGCCCACCCCCAGCAGCGCCGGATCCGGGGTGTCGGCGAACACCTCGCCGCGACGAAGCCGGTCCGCCGACAACGCCAGGTGCGGGCCGCCCGGGGGCGGTCCCCATTCCCGCGCCGGGGTCGGACCCAGCAACACCACGGACGGGGTGCCGAAGGCGTAACTCAGATGCGCTACACCGGTATCACCGCACACGAGCAGCCGAGCGCGCGCGATGAGCGCGGTCAGGGCCGCCAGGTCGGTGCGACCCGCGAGGACGTGGCGCATGCTCAGTCCGGCCAGGCCCGCGACCTTCATGGCCAGCGGCAGTTCCGAGGAGCTCCCGGTGATCACCACTCGATGACCGGAGTCGTGGAGGCTTCGCGCCACCTTGGCGAAGCGTTCCACCGGCCATCGCTTACTGGCCTGCGGCGCTCCGGGGTGGATCACGACCGCGCGCGGCAGCCCGCCGGTGCGACGCGGGCGATCCAACCGCAGGTCGGTCGGATCGGCGGGCACGCCGTGCGCCGCGAGCAGCCTGCACCACCGCTCGCGCTCCGGAACGGCGGACTCCCATTCCGGCCCGTCCCAACCGGGAGCGCGATGCCCGATTCGATGTCCGGGACGCAGCGCGTCGAGAATGCGCGCGCTCTGTGGCCCCCGGTCGTGCAGGTTGACCACGATATCGGCGGAGTCCCGCCAGTCCAGGACGCGTAGTCCGTGGGCGGGCAGCACCTCGTCGACGGCGCCGGTCCGATAGACCAGCGGTTCCAGCGTCGGCGAGGTCGCCAGCACCACCCGATGGTCGGGATACGCCTCCCGCAGGCCGCGGAGCGCGGGAACCGAGGCCAGCAGGTCGCCGATGCCCAGCGCACGCAATACGACGAGGTGTCGTACCCGCCGAGTCCCCGTCCTCACTGTTCGCTCCCTGCCATCGGAGCAGGCACCACGGTCCCGTTGGCTCCCGAAGGAGCGTTCTCGATGCGCTCGGTGATCGGGTTCTCGCGCTCGTCGTCGCCTCCGACCGCCCGCGCGGCCATCGCGTCGACCACAGTGGACGACTCCGACACGCGCGCGGGATCGAACTCGTCGGCGGTCGGCCTGCCGTCCTGGCCGTGCAACGGGCGCCGCCGAACGCCGAGTTCCAGCTCCAGCGTGCTCGCCGCGGACTCGACGGTCGGTGGGTCGACCATTAGCCGAACGGAATCGCTGAGTGTCTCCAGGACATGCCAGCCGAAGGTGTCGCGATCGGGTCCCGCTGCGTTATCGGTCGCGCTGCGCAGCCGGAGGCCGATCCGGTCCGGCGCGATCCGGAATCGACAGTCGAGGACCGCGCCGGGCACGGACTGTTCGATGAGGACGGCGCACGCCTCCTCGACGGCGAGTCGGAGATCCTCGATGCGGTCCATGTCGAACTCCGCGCGCGCCGCGATGTCTCCCGCCAACCCTCTGACCAGGGCCACGCGCTGCTCCGTGGCCGCCACGCGCAGGAAGACGTCCTCGTCGCGTTCCGTCGATTCCGGGTGAACCTCGGTGGGCCGAATGGTCAACACATGATCACCTCGCGGTTCTCGACGGCGCGGCTTGTGGACTTGCAGTACCCGCACTCGACGTTCCTACACACCGAGAGTGACCCGCGTTCGACAGCTTTCCGTGATGTCAGCGGTCGAAGTAGTGCAGCGGGATCCCTAACCGGAGTGAAGGATAGCTACCCTCGGTAGTAATTGAAGACCCGGTGTTTGCCGCTGATCGGCCCGGCAACTCCTCCGCACATGAAGGGCACGAGTGTTGCGGCGACCGGACGACCGACTGGCCGGGTCTCGGCGGTGCTGTTCGACCGCGACGGCACGCTCATCGAAGAGGTGCCGTACAACGGAGATCCGAGTCGGGTGCGCCCCGTGCCATCGGCTCGTCGCGCGCTCGAGCGGCTTCGAGCCCTGGGCATCCCCGTCGGGGTGATCACCAACCAGTCGGGGCTCGGCCGGGGCCTGATGGCACCGGAGCAGGTCAAGGCCGTGAACCGGATCGTGGAGGCCCAACTCGGCCGGTTCGACGTCTGGGCGGTCTGCCCGCATCAGCCCACCGATCACGGCGGCTGTGCCTGTCGGAAGCCCAAGCCGGGGATGGTGCTGTCCTGCGCGAGCCGACTGGGCGTTCCGGTCAGCGAGATCGTGGTCATCGGTGACACGGGCAGCGACATGCAGGCGGCCCTCGCCGCCGGAGCAACGCCGATCCTGGTCCCCAGCCCGATGACGCTCCCGGTGGAGATCGAGCAGGCGCCCCTGGTCGCCGACGACCTCGACCTCGCGGTCCACCTGGCACTCGGCTTGGCACTGCCCCGCGTGATCGTGGAGGACGCGCTGCCGGGCCCCAGGACTCCGGAGCCGGGGCGCCGCCCGACCGGTCGACTGCACTGATCCCCGCCGCATCGGGACATCCCGACGTTCTGCGTCGGTGACCCGATCCTCGGCTGGGTGCTGTGCCCTACCGTGGTGAATCCGACCCGTTCGGTGCCCTCCTCCAGGATGCCCGCCCGTGCCGTGCCGGGGAGGATGGCCGAGGAAGGCACCGGCCCCACTGCGCGGCGGAACCGGTTGATGCTTCGACGGTCGTGATCGGCATCTCCACTGTCGGACGGCTCGACACATCCGGATCTCCCGGCCTGCGCTGCGGACCATCCGCTGGGTCCGTCGAGACGAGCAGCCGAGGGAGGGGTTTGATGAGGATCGCGATGATCTCCGCGCAGGCGGGCCCACTGTCCGGACCGGAGGACGAGGATTGCGGTGGCGCACAGGTCCACGTCGCCGAGTTGTCCGCAGCTCTGGTCGCCGCAGGACACGAGGTCTCGGTCTACATCAGACGTGATCGACCCACCGAACCCGCACCCACCGAACGTGCCGGTGCCCGCATCGTGTCCCTGCAGGCAGGACCGGCCTGTGTTCTTCCGGCGGAGCGACTTCTCGCCCAGCTGGGACTGTTCGCCAGGGGGCTCGTCGACAACTGGGCCACCGACCCGCCGGACGTCGTACACGCCCACTGCTGGATGTCGGGCCTCGCCGCGCTGCTGGCGGTTCGCGGACAGCCGTCGGACCGGCCCCCGATCCCGGTGGTGCAGACCTTCCGCGACCTCCAGTCGGTCCGCAGCCGGTTCGGCGAGACCCTGCCCGACACCGGTATCGACCCCTCGGAACGGCTCCGACTCGAACGTATGATCGCCTGCTCCGCCGACCGGGTGGCGGCGACCAGTGCCGCCGAGGTCACCGAGCTGGTACGGATGGGGGTGGCCAGGACGAACATCATCGTGGCGCCCTCCGGCGTCGACGTCGACCGGTTCACCCCCACCGGGCCCGTGGCGTCGCGCAGCGGACGGTTCCGGCTGCTGTGTGTGGGTTCCTCGCTGCCGCACACGGGCATCGACACCGTGATCGCGGCGCTGCGACTGCTGCCGGAGGCCGAGTTGGTGGTGGCGGGCGGGAACGCCTGTGACGAAACGGAACGCGATGCGGATCGGGACCGACTGCGGGCCCATGCGCAGCGATCCGGAGTAGCCGACCGCGTGCACTGGGCGGGTCCGACTCCTCGATCGAGGTTGCCCTCGGTGTTGCGTTCCGCCGATGTCGTCGTCTGTGCGCCCTGGTACGAGTCCTTCGGCACCGTCGCTCTGGAGGCGATGGCCTGTGGCGTGCCGGTGGTCGTCAGCTCGGTCGGCGGTCTGGCCGACACCGTGGTCGACGGGGTCACGGGTCTGCACGTCCCGCCGCGTGAGGCGAACACCTTGGCCTCGACGTTGCGCGCACTGATTCGGGACGCCTCGCGACGCCAGTCCCTTGGCGTGGCGGGTTGCGATCGGGCCAAGGCGCGCTATGCGTGGAACCGGATCGCGGCCGACACCGCACGCGTCTATGCCACCGTGCATGCGCCGCAGCGCTGTGTCGACCCGGAGTTGGCGGACCGAGACGTGGTGGTCGGCTGATCACCGGCGACCAGCCGCCGTGACCCGACCCCCGTGACGCGATCAGGGCCTTGCGAACCGGAGTGGTTCGCAAGGCCCTGATCGGGTTCTCGCCTCAGCTCAGCGTGGTCCGGGGCGCGGGCCTCCGGTGCGCGGTGCCTCCGGCTGCCCGGCCGGGTTCGGCGGTCCGGGACGCGGGCCCGGCTTCGGTCGATTGGCGGGGCCCGGCTTCGGCTTGGGCGCCGCCGGATCGCCCTCCTGCGCGGCACGGGGCACATCGCCGCGCCAGGCACCGGTCGCCTGGGCTCTGCCCTCGATGAACTCGCGGAAGCGCTCCAGGTCGCTCTGCACCTGGTGATCGACCAACCCTAGGCCGCTGCCCGCCTTCTCGACCGCGCCCGTCGGTTCGAACTCCATCTGCAGATGCACCCTCGTCGTGCTCGCATCCAAGCGGTGCAGTGTCACCACGCCGCTCTGGGTCGGGCCCTCCACCGAACGCCAGGCGATGCGCTCGTCGGGGTGCTGTTCGGTGATCTCGGCGTCGAACTCGCGCACCACGCCCGCGATCGAGGTCCGCCAGCGTGTCCTGGTCGGCGTCAGTTGCTCGATCCGGTCCACCCCCTTCATGAACTGGGGGAACGATTCGAACTGGGTCCACTGGTCGTAGGCCCGGGACACCGGGACATGCACGTCGACCGACTTCGTGATGGTCGTCACGACGATCCTCCATTCGCTGGACTGCGCTCCCGTTCGGGTACCCGCTACCAGCGGAATCACACCTTCCTGCCGCACCCGATCAGGTGTGGCGGGTCGGCTGTCGGCGAAGAACGGCCTTGGACCGGCGAGATCACAAGCCTGCGATGAAGGCGATGAGATGACGCACCACGAACACCAGGACGAGAACCAACAGCAGCACCATGAGCACCTGGACCAGGCGGTTGGCCCATCGGGGCGACGGGACGGTCTCGTTGTGCGAGACACCTCGGGTCGCGCTGCCCTCGGCGGGCGGTGTCGAGCCAGGCGGCACGCCGCCGCCCGGCTCGGACTCTGAGGGCGGATCCGGCTCGGGATCGGGAGGCAGGCTCATCTGCGCCGGGTACCCGACGCCGTCGGGCATAACCCCGATGTGATCGTGAGCCGTTCGAGGCGCCGTCGTGTCACCGAGCACCGGTCGCGGCGAGCAACCCGAAACGGGAGATCGATGGAAATTCTGTCACCGGGATGGGTGTTCTCCAGCTCGATCCGCGACGAGCTCGCCGTACCCGTTCGCCCCCGCCACCGGCGACGGTGCGTGTCCTCGGACGCCGTCGGACGCTGATCCGGGATCGGTCGGCGTGCCTGGTCCCGACGCTGAGGATGCGGTGTCCGGGCCGCCGATATGCCGGTCGATCCCGTCCGGGTGAGTGCCTGCCCAACCGAGGATCCCGGTGCGCCGGTCGCCGCCTGCTGCCCCCGACGGCCTCGGACGGGGACCGGACGATCGGTAGCCTCGGGCCGCGTGAGCGCAGCCGAACAGATCCCCGATCAACGTCGCTGGCGAGCCGACTCGGTCGACACCACCGAGGTACGCGTCGCGGCGGACGCTGCTCGGCTCCATGTCGTGCGCAGCGTCGTCGCGGGTCTTGCGCTGCGTGCGGACTTCGACCTCGACGCGGCCGACGACTTGCGGTTGGCGGTGGACGAGGCATGCTCGTCTCTGGTGCGCCTGGCCATACCCGGAACACGGCTCGTGGCCCGGTTCCAGGTCGCGCCGGACGCGATCACCGGGAAGGTCACGGTGATCGCGGCCGAGGACGCCGTACTCCGGCGGGACACCTTCGGGTGGCGGGTGTTGACGACGCTCGTCACGGAGGTCACCGCCGTCGCACGGACTTCGGAGCACCGCACCGGGCAACTGCTGGAGATCGAGTTCGTCAAAGTCCGCAGGGAGGCGATTCCGTGACTCAGCGCTCGCCGGTGAGCAGCCGGGATCAGACCTACGAACACCTGCTTCCGCTGTTCGTGACCCTGACCGAGATCTCGGAGGGCGATCCCCGGCGGAGTTCGGTGCGCGAGCGCCTCATCACCGAGCATCAGGCGTTGGCGCTGCACATCGCGCAACGGTTCAGTAATCGGGGCGTGGCGATGGACGATCTCGTACAGGTCGCCAATGTCGGTCTCATCCAGGCCGTCGACCGGTTCGATCCCGCGCGGGGCACCGACTTCCTGGCCTTCGCGGTACCGACCATCATGGGCGAGGTACGCCGCTACTTCCGGGACCGCAGCTGGTCGGTGCACCTCCCACGAAGGCTGAAGGAACTGCACCTCGCGATCAATGCGGTGGTCCGCGAGCTGTCCCAGGTGCTCGGTCGGGCACCGACCTCGAATGAGATCGCCGCCAAGCTGGGCATCTCCCGCGAAGAGGTCATCGAGGGTCTCGAGGTCCGCCATGCCTACCGGTCGTCCTCCCTGGACGAGGTGCTGGGTGACGAGGACTCCCCGGCGCTGAGCAGCACGCTGGGCGCGGAGGACCCGGAGATGGTGGTGGTGGAGAACCGCGAGGCACTGCACCCGTTGTTGGCCGCGCTGCCCGAACGCGAGCGCACCGTGCTGTTGCTGCGGTTCTTCGGCAACATGACACAGACCCAGATCAGCGAACGGGTCGGTGTCTCGCAGATGCACGTCTCCCGCATCCTGACCAAGACGCTGCGGCACCTGCGAGAGCAGCTCGCCGACAGCTGATCCGCTGCGTCGGTCCTGCCCGTAGGGGAGACCCAGCAGGCGCTCCTCGGCCACGAGCCGCTCAGGCGCACCGTTTGGCTTCGCCGAGCCGAGGGTACCGAATACGACATCGGGTGAGGATCGTCACCCGATCAGGGATTTCGGTCTCGGGAGGCAGGATATGCAGGCTGTGCTCTTCACCGTCTCCGACGACATCCCCGGTTCGGTCGCGGTACGCCGCTCCGACTCGGGAACGATCGAGGTGACGGTACGTCGTGGCCAGGTGATCACGGCGGAATTCGCTCAGGTGTTGTCCGATGCGATCGCCTCGGTGACGCGACCGACGACCGTCGTATCGGAGACGATCGAGGCGGTGGTCGAGACTCCGTCTCCTCGCAGCGCGGCCTGATCAGGCCGCGCAACACAGCGGAGGGTGTCGTCGATGAGTACCGATTCACGCCTCATGATGGACGCATCGCAGGTCGATCGGCTGGTGCGGACACTGACGCGCGTCGCCACCACTCTGCAGGCGCACCGGATCCCGTTCGCGGTGACGGGCGGGCTCGCGGTCTATGCCAGGGGCGGACCCGAGACCGATCACGATGTGGACCTGCTTCTGCGACTCGGCGATGTCGACAAGGCGGTCGAAGTCCTGGTCGAGGCCGGTCTGCGAGCGGTCGATCCACCCGAGGACTGGCTGTCCAAGGTCTACGACGGAGAGGTGCTCGTCGACCTGATCCACCGGCCGAACGAGCGTCCGGTGACGGACGAGACTCTGAACCGTGCCGAGCCGATGCGAGTGGGCGCGGTGCTGGCTCCGGTGGTCACGGCCACCGACGTCGTGATCGACAAGCTGCTCGTCTTCGGCCCGCATCGGTGCGACTTCACCGAGGCGCTACCGCCTGCCCGTGCGCTGCGTGAGCAGGTCGATTGGGCGAAGGTCGAGGCTGCGACCGAGACATCGCCGTATGCCGCCGCCTTCCTACTGCTGATCGACAGATTGGCGGTGGCCGAGACCGGAGTGAAGCGGAGGTCGTGATGAGCGAACGGAACCAGCCGGAGCCACCGCAGTACGCGGTGGAACAGATTCGCCAGGCCCTGGCCTCGGATCCGCGTACCTCGGAACTGGGCGTCCAGGTCAGCGTTCGCGCCGACGTGGCATACCTCGATGGCGAGGTGACCGGTGCGGCGCGCGCACAAGCGTTGACCGAGGTCGCCCGTGATGCCGGTGCAGGGCTCCAGGTGCACAACCGGGTGCGGGTGACCGAGGCACGCGGGCCGTCCACGGCCGAGGAGCTTCGGTGATCCGCATCGCCGCCGTGGGCGATGTGCATCTCGACCCGTCCACGGCGGGGACCCTGCGCCCGGCGCTGAACTCGGTGGCACGGCAGGCCGATCTGCTGCTGCTCGCCGGGGATCTCACCCGACACGGCACCCTCGACGAGGCCCGGACCGTCGGCGAGGAGTTCGCCGAGCTCGGCGTGCCGGTGGTCGCGGTGCTGGGAAACCACGACTATCACTCCGATCAGCAGGACGAGGTCGGTCGTGTGCTGGCCGCACACGGGATCACGGTGCTCGAAGGCGACTCGGTGGTCTTCACCATCGCAGGTCTCAGCGTCGGGATCGCCGGGGTGAAGGGCTTCGGCGGTGGTTTCGCGGGCCGGTGTGGCACCGCGTTCGGCGAACCCGAGATGAAGGCGTTCATCGACCACACGACGGCGATCGCCGGGCGCCTGCGCCGGGCACTGCTCGCACTGGACGTCGACGTCCGGCTCGCGTTGACGCACTACTCGCCGGTCACCGACACGCTGCGAGGCGAACCGCTGGAGATCTATCCCTTCCTGGGCTCGTATCACCTCGCCGAGGCGATCGACGAGGCGGACTGCGCGCTGGCACTGCACGGACACGCGCATTACGGCACCGAGCACGGCACGACACCGGGCGGAGTACGGGTCCGCAACGTCGCCCAGCCCGTGCTGCACTCCGCCTATGCGGTCTACGACCTCGAACCGCGCGACCCGCACCGGCGGGAGTAGACGCCGATGCGCCGAACACCGGCGGGCGCGGTCACCGCCGCACGATGGCGGCGGCCTCGGCGGCCAGCGATAGTTCCTCCCTGGTCTGGATCACCAGGACCGGTACCGCCGCGCCCTGCTCACTGATCAGCCCGTCGTTCGATCGGTTGCCCGACAGGGAGTCGGACACCCCCAGCAAGGCGAGCCGCGCGCAGACGGCGGAGCGGACCTCCGGCTGGTCCCAACCGATCTCTCCCGTGAACACCACGGCGTCGATCCGGTCGAGTGCGGTCGCGCAACCCGCCAGTTCCCTGGCGGTCCGGTGTGCGAAGACGGCCAGCGCCAGCTCCGACGCCGTGTCGCCCTCCGCCGCAGCGGCCACCAGATCGCGGGTGTCTGCGGAGCGGCCGTTGGACAGACCGAGCAGGCCGGACCGGTGGTACAGGCCGTCGGCGAGGTCTGCCGAGGTCAGCGGATCCTCCTTGGTGAGCAACCACAGCAACATGCCGGGATCGACGCTGCCGGAGCGCGTGGTCATCGGGAGCCCCTCCAACGGGGTGAACCCCATCGACGTGTCCATGCTGCGCCCACCTCGAACCGCGCAGACGGACGCCCCGCCACCGAGATGCGCCAGCAACAGCCGATCGGCCGCCCCGGGCAACAGCGCGGCGGCTCGACGGGTCGCCCACTGGAACGACAGTCCGTGGAAGCCGTAACGTCGCAGGCCGAACCGCTCCCGCCACCGCGCGGGCAGCGGATAGGTCGCCGCCTCCTCGGGCAGCCCCACGTGAAAGGCGGTGTCCGGGCACAACACCTGCGGCCGGTCGGGCAGGCGGTCCCGGGTGTACTCCAGCAGGTGCAGCGCGGCGGGGACATGGGCGGGGGCCAGTGAGGCCGCCTGCCACGCGGCCCGGATCGAGTCCTCGTCGGCGAGTGTGGCCTTCCGGACCTCGCTTCCCCCATGGACCAGCCGGTGGGCGACGGCGTCCACCTCGACGCCGCTGTGGGACGCCTCGTCGAGCAGCCCGTCCAGCAGCTCGTGTGTCTCCTCGCGGGAGGGCAGGTGCGAGATGGTGCGTTCCGCCAGCACCGTCTCGTGTTCGGCGTCGACCAGGTGGCTCTTCAGGCTGCTCGATCCGGCGTTCACCGTCAGCACGGTGGTCACAGCTGCCTCCTGCTCCTCGCCCGGCCTGCGGTGGACCGACGTCGTCACCGCTGGTCGTCGGTGCCCTGCTGCTCCTCGGCGGGTTGATGGATGCGGAAGTCCAACTCCTCGTCTGCCGCCGACACCCGGACGTGGCCGCCCGCCTGTAGCGAACCGTCCAGCAGTCGGGCGGCGAGGGGGTTGTCCACCTCGCGTTGGATGGTGCGCCGCATCGGACGGGCCCCGAACTCCGGCTGGTGGCCGTGTTCGGCGATCAGCCGCACGGCGTCCTCGTCGAACTCCACGGTGATGTCCATGTCGTTCAACCTGTTGCGGGTGTCCTCCAGAAGCAGCTCGGTGACCTCGTGCAACTCCCGGGCGTCGAGTCGTCGGAAGATGATGATCTCGTCGATGCGGTTGATGAACTCCGGTCGGAAGGACTCGCGTAGCCGGGCGGTCAGCCGTTGGCGCAGGTCGGCGTCGCCGTCGCCGGTGCCGCTCTGGAAACCCAGGGTGGTCGCCTTGCCGAGCAGATCCGAACCCAGATTGGAGGTCATGATCAACACGGTGTTGCGGAAGTCGACGGTGCGGCCCTCGCTGTCGGTCAGGCGCCCGTCGTCCAGGATCTGCAGCAGCAGATTGAACAGGTCCGGATGCGCCTTCTCGATCTCGTCGAGCAACACCAGCGAATAGGGCCTGCGCCGCACCGGCTCGGTGAGTTCCCCCGCCTCGCCGTAGCCCACGTAACCGGGCGGGGCGCCGACCAGCCTGCTGATCGTGTGCCGTTCCTGGAACTCGCTCATATCCAGCCGGATCATCCGGTCCTCGTCGCCGTACATGGTGTCGGTGAGGGCCTTGGCCAGTTCGGTCTTACCCACCCCGGTCGGCCCGAGGAACAGCAGGCTCGCCACCGGCCGCCTCGGGTCGCCGAGGCCCGAGCGGGACCGTCGGATCGCCTCGGCGACGGTCGAGACGGCATCGCGCTGGCCGATGACCCGCTCGTGCAGTCGGTCCTCCAGCCGCAGGAGTCGATCGCGTTCCTCCTCGGTCAGCTGGTTGACCGGGATGCCGGTCGCCCGGGCCACCACCTCGGCGATGTCGCCCACGCTGACCTCGGTCACCGACCCACTCGGCGGCATCCTGGCCTCGCTGATCTCGGTGCGCACCGACTGCATCCGGTCCCGCAGCTGGGATGCCTTCTCGTACTGCTCCTGGGCGACCGCCTCGTCCTTGTCCCTGGCGAGCTGGTCGAGCTGCTGCTCCAGACCTCGGACGTCCCCCGGCGGCGTGCTCCGACGCAGCTGGCGCCGGGCGCCCGCCTGGTCGATCAGGTCGATGGCCTTGTCGGGCAGGTGCCGGTCGTTGATGTACCGATCGGACAGCACCACGGCCGCCTCCAACGCCTCATCGGTGTAGCGGACCTGATGATGCGCCTCGTAGCGGTCCCGCAGCCCGCGCAGGATCGTCACCGCGTCCTCGACTCCCGGTTCGGACACGGTGATGGGTTGGAACCGGCGTTCCAACGCCGCGTCCTTCTCCACCGTGCGCCGGTATTCCTCGAGGGTGGTGGCCCCGATGACATGCAGCTCGCCTCGGGCCAAGGCCGGCTTGAGCAGATTGCCCGCGTCCATGCCGCCCTCGGCACCCGCACCGGCTCCGACCATGGTGTGCAGCTCGTCGATGAAGATGATCAGGCGTTCGTCCTCCCTGATCTCGTCGACGACCTTGCGCATCCGCTCCTCGAAGTCCCCTCGGAATCGGGTCCCCGCTACCAGACCGGCCAGGCTCAACTCGACGACACGGCGACCCATCAGGGAATCCGGCACCTCGCCATCGTGGATGCGCTGGGCCAGTCCCTCCACGATGGCCGTCTTGCCGACGCCCGCCTCCCCGATCAGCACCGGATTGTTCTTGGTGCGTCGGGACAGCACCTCGATCGTCTGCTCGATCTCGTCGGCCCGACCCACCACGGGATCGAGCCTGCCCTGCCGGGCCAGATCCGTGAGGTCCTGGCCGAACTGGTCGAGCGTCGGAGTCTGACTCGGGGTCGTCGACGCGCCTGCGGCCGAGGGCGCCGTGCCGCCGGGGGGAGTGTTGTTCGCCCGGCCCTCGGCGGCCGAACGCAGTGCCTCCGGGGTGATCCTGGCGGCGGAGAGAAGTCGCCCGGCACCGGAATCGGGATTGGCGGCCAAGGCCAACAACAGATGTTCCGGTCCGATGTAGGAGGAGCCCAGGCCCCGGGAGAGCTGGTAGGAGTCCAGTAGCGCGCGCTTGGCGGCCGGGGTCAGCATCGGCGCGGCCTGCTGATGCCCACCCGGAGGCGTCTGCTCGTCGATACGACTGGCCAGCAGATCGGGATCGGTGCCCGCTCGGCTGAGCAGCTCGCGGGTCGACTCTGCGCGCGTCGCGGCCCACAGCAGCTGTTCGGCATCGAGATCGTCGCGGCCGCGCTCCGCCGTGTGCTGGGCGGCGGCGACGACCATCTGCCGGGCCTGCTCGCTCATCAGGCGGGTGAAGTCGACCCGTCGCACGCCGTGGCGCGGATCGGTGGAGCCGAAGAAGCGGGCGAGGAACTCCTCGAAGGGGTTCGCCCCGAAACCGCCCGCATCGCCGAGACCGGTCATGGTCAGCTCCCCTATCCCGCGTTGGATCCGCGCGTCCGAGCCCTCGGGCGTGTGCAGGCCCGGGATTACCCGGGCCCGCCCGCCCGAAACGGTTGCCGCCGCCTGGCGAGGTCCGGCCTGGGTGCCGTGCCTGGCCGCCCCATCGGGTTATCGGGGAGGGCGTTCGGGTAGCCGCTAGACGTACGGATCGAGAACTCACTTCGGACCCAAGGGAGGGGCGATGGTTCAGACTCACGGGGCGCGTGCTGCCGACGCGAGCCCGTCCACGTCCGCAGCCACCACTGCGGCACGGGTCGTGGGAACGATCTTCCTGCTACTCGGTGTGTTGGGATTCATTCCCGGCATCACCACCAACTACGACACGATGCAGTTCGCGGGACACGAGTCCGAGGCGATGCTGTTCGGCATCTTCCAGGTGTCGGTCCTGCATAACATCCTGCACCTCATCCTCGGTGCCGCGCTGCTGGCCGCAGGACGTGCGGCGGCTGCCGCCAAGGGCATGCTGATCGGTGGTGGTGTGGTTCTGCTGGCGCTGGGCCTCTACGGCGCGCTGGTCGACCAGCAGAGCACGGCGAACTTCTTCCCGATGAACGGCGCGGACAACTGGCTGCACCTCCTTACCGGCCTCGGCCTGCTCCTGCTGGCCCTGCTGCCGGGTAGCCGCCAGGATCGGTCGTCGGACACGATCGATGCGTCGAGGCCGTCCGAGTCCTCGGCGACCGACGCCACCAGGTCGCACCGACCTGGTTCGGGGCCCGTGTACGGGCACTGATCGGTTCTCATCACGGTGCGGTCGGTCGGAGTGGATCCGGCTGGCCGCACCTACGCGTGCTCTCGGGTGGGCATCGCACCTCGGCGAACACCACGCGGTCCCGAGATCCGTCACAGCTTTCAAGAGGTTCACGCGATGTTCGCCTGATCGAGCTACCTCCAGGCGAGGGCAGCCCGGTGTAGTGGTGCGGAGCACTGGGTAGGACGGAGGAACAACGTACCCACGCGGGGGAGGACCATGACCATGGACCAGTGGATCGAAGCGCGGGAGATGCGTGAGGGCACCTACGCCGTGGTGATGCATCGGGCCCAGCAGACGACCCACCACCTGGTCGTGTACAGCGTGACCTTCCCGGCCCGGATCGGGCTCTCCGATGCCGACGGTCGACGACTCGTCGAGGCGGCCGTCGGCGTGCTGGCGGAGCGTGGCGGCGACATCGAACACGACATCGACCTCGATTGGCTGGTTCACCTGGACGAGAACTTCCTGCACGAATTGCAGGAGCGACTGGTCGGCTCCACCACGGTCTGAGGCGATACCTCGGCGTGCCCGCCGGTTCGGGACTCGCGCGAATCATCGGCCGACTCCCGGATGGTCTGCGGCGCCTGCGGGTATCCGGTGCCTATCGCATCCGGTCTGGGGAGGTAGTTGATGTCGCATCGGAACACCGTGGTCCGCGCCGTACACGATGTCGGGCTCGCCGCGTGGTTCGGCGGGTCGCTCATGGGCGCGGTCGGGCTCACCGGCGCATCGGAGGAGAGCTCCTCCGCCACCGAGAGAATTCACATCGTGACGGCGGGGTGGCGACGATGGGCCCCGTTCAATGCCTTGGCGATCGGTACGCATCTGCTCGGCGGTATCGCGTTGACCAGGGCCAATCGCCAGCGGATCGCCGAGCATCGCAGTGTCGCCGCTTCCAGTGCGGTCAAGGCCGCGCTGACCGGTCTCGCGCTCGCCGCCACCGTCTACTCAAAACAACTCGGCCGCAGGCTCGACGAGATGACCGATCAGCCGTCCGCGCGCGGTGACCAAGAGGCAGACCAGGTCGACCCGGAGATGGTGGCGCTGCAGCAACGACTTCGGATGGTGCAGTGGGCGGTTCCACTGCTGACCGGCGCCATCGAGGTGGTCAACGCGCTGCACGGCGAGCAGCAGCGAGGCGAACGACACCACGAGCATCATGACCACCACCGGCACCCGCATCGTCGTCACGAATCCGAGGATCATGGGCGGCACTGGCAGCGCCGAGGCCTGCATGGGCATCGTTGGCACCGCGGGCACCACCAGTGCGGACACTCCACTCAGGCCCAGCCCGAGCACAAGGGCCACGGACGTCGTTGCCGGGGCCGGTGGCACTGACTTAGCCGGAACAGACCGACCAGACGGGGAACACGCCCGGGGCGCCGCCGCAGCCGCGCCCCGGGCTTCCTATCGAATCAGCCGGTCGGATCCGACTCGGCCACCTCGGTGTCGGCTCCGGACCGCTGTGCTCTGAGCAGCTCGCGGTACCAGTGGAACGAGGCTCGCGGGGTCCGCTGCTGGGTGTCGTAGTCCACCCGGACGATCCCGAACCGGGGTCCGTAACCCAGTGCCCATTCGAAGTTGTCCAGTAGCGACCAGAGGAAGTAGCCCCGCACGTCGATGCCCGCCGCGATCGCCTCTCGCAGTACCGCGAGGTGTTCGGCGAGGAAGTCGATGCGCTCCGCGTCGTCGGGGGCATCGTTGCCCGCAACGCCCGTGGTCGACGCCGGGCTCGCGGTGGCAGCGGATTCGGTTGGCTCGTCGGTGTGCTCGGGCGGCACACCCTTCGCTGCGGGATCGGGATAGGCGCAACCGTTCTCGGTGAGATAGATCGGCGGCAGTGTCGCGTGTCGATCGCGCAGCCCGGTGAGCACCTCACGCAGTCCGGCAGGCTCGATCGGCCAGTTCAGGCCGCTACGGCGTGCCTCGGCAGGCCGATGCGTCCGATCCGAGCCCAGGTCGTCGGCGTTGCGTGCGGCCGGGTCCGGTTCGGCATACGGGGCATCGGAGACATGAATCCGGTAGTAGTAGTTCAATCCGAGGAAGTCCAGCGGCGCGGCGATGGTGGCGAGATCCGAATCGTGCCGGAAGGAGAAGTCGGACACCCCGGCGTAGATCTCGGTGAGCTCGGCCGGATACCCGGCGCCGAGCACCGGGTCGCTGAACTGGTGGTTGAGCACGCAGTCCAACCGGGCCGCCGCTGCGATGTCGGCCGCCGTGTCGGTCACACCGACCACGGGGGAGCGGTTCAGCGTGATGCCGAGTCGATCATCCGGTCGTGCCTGGTCGCGCAGAGCCGTCACCGCCAGCCCGTGCCCGAGCAGAAGATGGTGGGCGGCGGCCAGCGCGCCGTGGCCCTCCCTGGCGCCCGGCGCATGCCTGCCCTGTCCGTAGCCGACGATGGAGGACACGTACGGCTCGTTGAGTGTGATCCAGTTCTCGACCAGATCGCCGAGTTCGTCGTGCAGGGCCACGGCGTAGTCGGCGAAGCGCAGCGCGGTGTCCCGGGACCGCCATCCGCCGGTCTCCTCCAACGCCTGCGGCAGGTCCCAGTGATACATGGTGACGAACGGCGAGATGCCTCGGTCGCGCACCGCGCTGAGCACCCTGCGATAGAAGTCGATGCCCTTGCGGTTGACCGGTCCGCGCCCCTCCGGCTGGATTCGAGGCCAGGCGATGGACAGCCGGTAGGCGTCGACACCGAGCTGATCGAGCAGTTCGACGTCCTGCGGCCAACGGTGGTAGTGGTCGCACGCCGGATCGCCGCTCTCGCCTCGGGCCACCGCACCGGGTCGCCTGCTGAAGGCGTCCCAGATGGAGTCGCCTCTGCCGTCGGCGTCCACGGCACCCTCGATCTGATAGGACGAGGTCGCCACGCCCCACACGAAGGAGGGCGGGAAGCGCAGTCCGGGGGCGTCGACATCGCGGGCGGCTGCGGGAATGGGCACAGAGGACTCCTGATCGCCGTTGGGGGCGGTCCGTCGTCGAGACCGCGGCCCCATGATCTCTTTGGAGCGCTCCCATGAGCAAGGGCGGCCGGTCGTCGGCCGGTTTGACAGCTGCCCGAGAACAGGAAACGGCCCCCGAAGTCGCTCCTGCGCGTGGGACGCGCAGGGCCGAGCCGGACTGGAGCTCGGCACTTCGAGGGCCGGGTGACTACCTGGTATTCGCCGACCGCAGTTCCCGTCGCGCACTCCCGGTGTGTGGCCGGGGGTGTCTCGCAGCGGGCCGGGCGGCAGTCAAACGCCGTCGGGCGGTCTAGCGGGTACCCACCTCACGAGTCCTGCTGGTATTCAACGCTGGACCACCTCCTCTCTCGTGTAAGACGAACATAGGCGCGCGGCGGAGACCACGGCAACGGGTTTTCCCGGCGGTTCGCCCTCGGCGGAATGCACCGGCACCGAGCACCTATCCCACGCGGGCGCCGACGGTCTCCATCGCGGCGACGAGGGTCCGCTGTACCGCGATGGACTCGGCATGGGTGAGCTGCGGGCTCTCGACCTCGCCTGCACGAATGCCCCGGCAGACCTCGCGGAGCTGGTAGGTGTACCCGGCGCCGTCCAGCTCGATCGAGTGGGTCACCGGTTCCTCCCCGGTGATCCGGACGATGAGCTCGGTCGGCCGGAAGAAGAGCTCGGGCAGGTCGATGCGGCCGAGCGGGCCCGAGATGCCTGCTCGGGCGTCCAGCGCGGCCCGGAGGGAGCAGCGGAGCACGGCATGGCCGCCGTCGGGGTACCGCAGGAGAAGGCCGGTATCGGCGTCGACGCCGCTGGGTGCCAGGGCGCCGTGGGCCTCGAGTCCGATGGGTTCGCCCAAGAGCATGTGCGCGAAGGAGATCGGGTAGACCCCGAGGTCCAGTAACGCGCCGCCGCCCTGGGCCGGGTCCCACAGCCGGTGCGTCGGGTCATAGCGATGGGCGAAGCCGAAGTCGGCGGAGATGGTGTGGACCTGGCCGAGCACGCCGTCGGCGACCAGCGTGCGCAGCTGCTGGATCAGCGGGTTGAACCGAGTCCACATGGCCTCCATCAGGAAGCGGCCATGGATCCTGGCCAGGGCGGCCAGATCCTCGGCCTCCGCCACGGTCAACGTGAACGGCTTCTCGCACAGGACGTGTTTGCCTGCGATCAGCGCGGCCTTGGCCACCTCGTGGTGTTGGGAGTGGGGTGTCGCGATGTAGACCACGTCGATGTCCGGGTCCGCCAATAAGCGCCGGTAGTCGTCGTAGGCGCGGGGAATCCGATGTCGCTCCGCGAACTCCGTCGCCCTGGCCTGTGAACGGGACGAGACCGCGAGGACCTCGACCTCGTCGACCCGATGTAGATCCTCGGTCACCACCGAGGCGATCTTGCCCGTGGCGATGACTCCCCAACGCAGTCGTGCATCCCTGTCGGTCACGGCGCCCAGGCTAGCCTGATCTTTCACCCGATCGAGAAGCTTTGTCGTGTGATCAACGGGTCCGCCTCGAGGTGCGTCAGGACGTGGACCGCGTGTCGTGCTGCGGTGCGGGAATCAATGAGATATTACTCTTCGTCTACCAATCGTAACCAATAGTGACGAGCTAGAGCGGCTGCTGAATCGGTTCACCCGAACCGCTTTCGCGAACCGTCGTCGCGATGGGACCAGGGAAATGAGCGCGATCGGTCTTCTCACCGCCGATCGACAGGCCCGCGCCCCCGCACAACCTGCGGTCGCGTGCGCGGGTCTCGCTCCCTTTCTCGGTGGGCACCCGTCGCGCCGGTTCCGGCCGCCAACGTCAGTCGATTCCCTGTACTGGAGAGAACATGTTCGCCTGGTTTGTTCGTTCCGTCGCCGAGGGCGACACCCACCTGTCGACAGCGAACTGGAGTGGACTCGGCACGGTCCGACCGATCTGCGATCCCAGCCGACCCTTCTACCCGGCCAATGCGTTCGGCGTGGCGATCCGCGACTGCTACTACGACGATCAGCGCTGCCCGAGTTGCCTGATGGTGGCGGCCACGACCGCATCGACCCGTAGACCACTGGCGGTGGTGCGCTGACGCCTCGGCCGACACCCGGTCCCGTCGCCGTCCGCCGCACCCGGTGCGGGCGGCGGCCGGACCGACGAGGTCTGGGCGTTCGATCAGGCCGTCAGGCGCGCGGCCCAGCGGATGCCACCGAGCAGATGGGCGCGGAAGCTCGGATCCGAGTAGGTCTCGATGTCGTGGCCCAGTGCGGTGTACCAGCTGCGACCGCCGAAACGCTCGTGGCACCAGGAGATCGGGTGATCCTCGCCCATGGTGTTGGGGCCCGGATCGTAGCCGGACTCGTCGACGGAGAGCAGGACTCGCACCTCGCCGCGCGGATTGCCGTCGAAGTTGTACCACTCGTCGACGACGTCCCAGGTGGCGCCGAGGTGGGCGGTGGCGGGATGCGTGGCGTCCTCGACGGTCATCCCGGCGGGTTGGATGGCCGGGTGGTCGACGAATCGGGCTCCGAGTAGTTCCCGATAGAACGGCCAGTCCCGCTCGGTGGTGCTCGCCGCGTGGATCCCGACGAAACCCGCCCCCGCGCGGACCGCCTTCTCCAACTCGGCCCGGCTCCCGGCGTCGAGCACGGTGCCGCTGGTGCTGAGGAAGACGATCGCCGTCTGATGTGCCGCCTCGGCGGTCAGCACTGCGGCGTCCTCGGTGGCCTCGACCGCGAAGCCGTGCTCCGAACCCAGCTCGCGGATCGCCTGCACCCCGGCGGGGATGGAGCGATGCCGGAATGCGGTGGTGCGGGAGAACACCAGGACTCTGGGGTGGTCGACGGGCTGATTCATGGGTGCCCTCCGGCGATCGACGATGGCGGTCGGCCGAACCCGGCGTCCCGCGTCTGGGGCTGCCGCACGACGCGGCGGGCGTCAGTGTTCCAGAGCCGACTCGCGTTCCGGGCCGCACGCCGGATCGTCCGCAGTGGGCCGAGTCCGTCCGGCACTGCTCAGGGGAGCGTGAGGATGCGCGGACCCTCCTCGGTCACCGCGACGGTGTGTTCGACGTGTGCGGCGCGGCTGCCGTCGACGGTGCGCAGGGTCCAGCCGTCCTCGTCCACCCGGTAGGCGTCGCGGCCGCCCGCCATGAACATGGGTTCGATGGCCAGGACCAGACCGGGACGCAACCGCATCCCGCGTCCGGGTTCGCCGTCGTTGGGCAGGGCGGGCCCCTCGTGCAGGGCGCGACCGACACCGTGTCCGCCGAAGTCCGCGGGGATTCCACGTCCTCTGGCCCGTCCGATGGTGCCCACGGCGTGCGAGATGTCGCCGATTCTGCCGCCCACCACGGCTGCGGCGATGCCCGCCTCCAGCGCCTCGGTGGTGTCGGCGATCAGGCGGTGGTCGGCCTCGGTGCCCGTACCGATCACGATGCTGACGGCCGCGTCGCCGTGCCAGCCGTCGAGTTCCGCGCCGCAGTCGATGCTGACCAGGTCGCCGTCCTGCAACCGGTATCGGCTCGGGATGCCGTGCACGATGGCGTCGTTGACCGAGGTGCACAGCACTCCGGTGAACGGCGTGGTCGCGAAGGTCGGCTGATAGTGCAGGAACGACGGTTTGGCGCCCGCCTCCCGCATCACAGTGTGCGCCAGCTCGTCCAGCTCCAGCAGGGAGACGCCGGCCTTGGCCTCGGCTTGGACTTCGACCAGTGCCCTGCCGACCACGCGGCCCGCCTCGCGCATCGCGGACAGCTCCGAGGCTGTCTTGATCTCGACCATGCCCGTTCTCCTCATCCCGGAGTGCCAATAGCTATACCGGTATTCTTATCACGGTAGTCGGGTATCGACCACCGTCCCGGCTTGCGGCGAATCGGAGGGCTTCCGCGCTACGCGGGGTGGCCTCGGCGGTATTACTATCCCGGTATGGTGCGACCCCCGTTGAGCGGTGTGGAACGTGAACGAGGCGAGCGACTGGGCGTTCTGCTCCGGCAGGCACGGGGCGAGCGCAGCATGGCGCAGATCGCCGCGATCGCAGGCGTCTCCACCGAGACCCTGCGCAAGATCGAGACCGGCCGGGTCCCGACCCCCGCCTTCTTCACCGTGGTCGCGCTGGCCGCCGCCCTCGACCTGTCCCTGGACGCCGTGGCGAACGCCAGCCTCGGCGATGAGGCGGGCCCCGCGCTCTCCGCCTGATCGGCCATTCGGAGTCAGAAGTGGCCGGAAGGGGCCTTCGCAGCCCGGAACCGTCTCCTGCCGTGCCCTCGGGGGGTTTGATGGCCGCCACCGAACCCACGGTTCGAGGCGACGTGCTCGCGTGATCTCTCCGACGCGACGGACACCGCACTCGCCCGTAGATCGTGTTCGACGCGCATGAGCCCGGGGACAGCCCGCGAGGCGCAAACAGAAAGGACCGTACTCGATGTTGAGACGTTCTCTGGTGGGGATCGTCGGCGCCGTCGCCGTGTTGGCCGCCGGCTGTAGCTCGTCTGCGGGCGAGGACGATCAGGTCACGTTGCGTTTCGGGTACTGGGGTAACGACGACCGCGCCGAGGCCACCAACGAGGCCATCGCCTTGTTCGAGGAGCGCAATCCGAACATCACGGTCGAGGCGTCCATCGCGTCGTTCGAGTCCTATTTCCAGAAGCTCGCCACCGAGACCGCCGGTCGGAACGCTCCCGACGTCATTCAGATGGACTACCGCTACCTCCGCGAGTACGGCGACCGGGGCGCCCTGGCGGATCTCTCCTCGCCGGAGATCGCCGCCGAGCTCGGCACCGACGGCATCGCCGAGGAACTACTGTCCTCCGGCAGGCTCGGCGACCAGCTGCTCGGCGTGCCGATGAGCCAGAACACCCAGATCCTCTTCTACGACACCGAGCTCTTCGAGGAGGCCGGCGTCTCCCCGGAGGACGGCTGGACCTGGGATGACTTCGCGGCGGCCACCGAGGCCGTCAGCGCATTGGACGAGGGTCAGATGTTCGGTACGGCGGACTTCGGCATGGCCATCGACTGGTTCGAGGTCTGGCTCGCCCAGCAGGGCGGCGAGCTCTACACCGCCGACGGCCAGCTCGGGTACGGCGCCGAGGAGGTCGCCGAGTACTGGGACCTCGCCGACAGCTTCCGTGAGTCCGGGGCGGCGACACCCGCCGAGATCGGCACCGGTGCCGACGGTTCCATCGCGACCAGCCCGATGGGCAAGAATCGGGCGGCATCGGAGTTCGGGTACGACAGCGGACTCGTCTCCTACACCCAGACCCTCGGCGAGCAGATCGGCCTCGCGCCGTTCCCCAGCGACGGCGACCAGCTCGGGCAGTACGCCAAGCCGAGCATGTTGGCATCGGTCTTCTCCGGATCCGAGCATCCCGCCGAGGCCGCGTTGTTCATCGACTTCATGATCAACGACCCGGAGGCGGGCGAGATCCTGGGCACCACCCGAGGGATGCCCGCCAACGACGAGGTGCGGGAGTCCATCAGCGGTTCGCTCGAAGGCGCCGAACTGGCCGCCTACGAGTTCGAGGAGGGCATCGCCGACCAGCTGGTCGCCGCACCCGCACCGCCGCCGCCCGGCGAGGGCGCCATCAAGCGGGACTTCCAGCGCATCAACGACGAGGTCGCCTTCGGTCGGCTGTCCGTCGAGGAAGCCGCGGAGGAGTTCATCGCGGGAGCGCAACAACAGCTCTCCTGACCCCCGGCCCGCGTGATTCTCCCGGGCCACCACCGCATCGCGCACGAGGGTGCCGCCACCGGGAGACCGGGGCGGCGCCCTCGTGGCGTCTCCCGGGTCCGGTGGCGGCGTCGAGACACCCACCGGCGAGACGATCCATCCGAAGGAGATGAACGAATGACGTCCGCAGCCGACACCGAATGGTTCACCGAGGCACGCTTCGGGTTGTTCGTGCACTGGGGTCTCTACTCGCTGGCCGCTCGACATGAGTGGGTCAAGCTCCGGGAGCGTCTCGGGGACGAGCACTACGACCGCTACCTCGAGCAGTTCCGCGCCGACCGCTACGACCCCGCACAGTGGGCCGCCGATGCCAAGGCCGCCGGGATGCGCTACGCCATTCTGACCAGCAAGCACCACGAGGGTTTCTGCCTGTGGGACTCGGCGTTGACCGACTACAAGGCGACGAACACCCCCGCAGGCCGGGACCTGCTCGCCGAGTTCGTCACCGCCTTCCGTGCCGAGGGGCTGCGCGTCGGCTTCTATCACTCCCTGATCGACTGGCATCACCCCGACTATCCGCTGGACTGGATGCACCCGGCCTGGCGAAGCGGTGTCGAGCCCGGCGGTGACCTGCCCTCCTACGTCGAATACCTGCACGGCCAGGTCGAGGAGCTCGTCACCGCCCATCACCCCGACGTGCTGTGGTTCGACTTCTCCTTCCCCGAGTTCCCACCGGAGAAGGACGCGCCGGGCAAGGGGCGCGCGGACTGGCAGTCGGATCGGCTGGTGCGGCGGATCCGAGAGCTCGACCCGAATGTGCTGATCAACGACCGTCTCGACCTGCCGGGCAGCGCCGACTTCGTCACCCCGGAGGAGATGGCGCCGCACGCCCAGCCGCCTGCGGGAGAGCGGGCCGTGCCGTGGGAATCGTGCCGGACGCTGAACGGCTCCTGGGGTTACGCCCCGTCGTTCCAACAGTGGCTCGACGCCGGGCAGATCCTCCGATTGCTGATCGACGGCGTCGCCAAGAACGGCAATCTGCTGCTCAACGTCGGCCCCACCGGCCGAGGCGAGTTCGAGCCGAGGGCCAGGCGGTTGCTGGCCGAGGTCGGTGAGTGGATGCGCCTGCACGGCGAGTCGATCCATGGCGCGGGCGCGAGCACCGAGGTGCAGGCGCCCGCCGACTGCCGCATCACCCAGTCGGGAGATCGGGTGTTCGTCCACCTGTTCTCCTGGCCGGCCGGGCACCTGGTCCTGGAAGGACTTGCGGGCAGGTTGCGCTATGCCTCGTTCCTGCACGACGGCGCGGAGGTGCCCTTCGTCGAGGTGCGGGACTGGGTTGCCGATGTGCCACATCGGGTCGCACTGGGGCCGGAGGGCTCGGTGGTCCTCACCCTGCCCGCACGACAGCCGGAGTCAGCCGTTCCCGTCATCGAGTTGAGCCTGCGCGCGTAGCCACTGCTCCACGCCTGCCACGTGCATGGTCATCGCGGCGGCCGCCAGGTCCGGCCGCCGCGAGCGGATGGCGTCGAGGATGGCGCGGTGCTCGGCGATCGTGCGCTGCACCGCGCCGTTCTCGGTGAGCCCTCGCCAGATCCTGGCCCGCTGGGTGCGACTGGACACCGTCTCGATCAACGACACCAACACCTCGTTCCCGCTGACCGAGGCGACCCGGCGATGGAACTCCAGGTCGTTGGCGAGGAGTTGGTCGACCGAGGGATCGGCGCCGAGATCGTCGAGCAGTGCGGCGAGATCCGCTACCTGTGCGTCGTCCGCGGACTGCGCGGCCAGCGACGCGGCGGCGGGTTCCAGGATGCGGCGCACCTCGAAGAACTGGAGCAGGCTGTCGTCGCGGTGCAGGTCGACGATGAAGCCCATCGCCTCCAACAACACCGAGGGCTCCAGGCTGGTGACGTAGGTGCCGTCGCCCTGTCGGACGTCCAGCACCCGGATGAGGGAGAGCGCGCGCACCGCTTCGCGGAGCGAATTCCGGGACAACCCCAGCCGATCGGCCAGATCAGCCTCACGCGGCAACCGGTCGCCCGGTCGCAGCTCCCCAGCGACGATCATGCCGCGGATCTTCGTGATGGCCGTGTCGGTCAGCGACACCTGTCGTCCTCCGCCGTGCAGTCGTGGTGCGCAGGAGCGTACGACAGCCCGCGCCCGGGTCGACACCGGCGCCACCCCTCGGGGTGCACCGCCCACGTCGGACGTGTTCTGTCTCAAGGCTTTCGGGTCGATGTGTATGGCCGCCAATACATCGGATTAATTGCCGTAATCGGCCAGGGCGAAGGGGGCTACATGGACTTTTCATGCGGAAGAGTTCGAAGATACGTCCTATGTGTTGCCCTGCTCGACGAGGAGCAGGCGTGATGGTGAGGAGACGGTGTGGAGAGACGAGGCAGGCGAGCCCGCCGGTCTGCGGTGTCCGCAGCCGGAGTGGCGGCCGCACTGATCGCCGCGACGCTCGGGGCCCCGACGGCCGCGACCGCGCAGCACCGGCCTGCGCAGGATCAGCCGTCGCAGCGCGGCTCCGACTGGGTGCCCGTCGAACGACAGTCCTACGGTGTCGAGCCCAACCTCGACCGGGGCGTCGTCGCGTTGAACCAGGGCGAGGGTCGGGTCTACGTCGGCTGGCGGCTGTTGGAGGCCGACCACGACCAGGTCGGCTTCCATGTATTCCGGGAGACCGATGGCCGTAAGACCAAACTGACCAGGTCGCCGCTGCGCGAGAGCACCAATCTCGTCGACACCACGGCCGACCTGACCAAGGAGAACACCTACACGGTCCAGGCCGTGGGCAACGGTGCACCGGACCGTCGGGGCACCGCGTACACCCTCGGTGCCGACAGCGCCGAGCAGGGCTATCTCGCCTTCGATCTCGCCGACGACATCGACCAGACCGCGCGGCACATCGCCACCGGCGACCTGGACGGCGACGGCGATCTCGACTTCGTCATCAAGCGGGGCAACCAGAACATCGACCCGTCCAAGGGCGAGGAACCGACCGACACCTACAAGCTCGAGGGCTACACCAACGAGGGCGAGTTCCTCTGGCGGCGCGATCTGGGCGTGAATCTCCGGACGGGCATCTGGTACACCCCCTATGTCGTGGCCGATCTCAACGGCGACGGCAAGGCCGAGGTCGCCTACAAGTCGAGCGAGGTCGACGAGGACCTCAACGGCGACGGGCGCACCGACTATCGGGGATCGGCGAACTGGCGGGTCTACGAGGGGCCCGAGTACGTCGAGATCCTCGAGGGCGCGACCGGGCAGACCCTGCACCGGGAGGATTGGATCTCCCGAGGCGAACCGGGGGAGTGGGGCGACGAGAAGGGCAACCGCTCCGAACGCCAGCAGCTCGCGGTGGCCTACCTCGACGGCGAGAAGCCGAGCCTGATCGTCATGCGCGGCATCTACGCGCAGATGAAGGCCGAGGCCTGGGATTTCCACGGCGACGAACCCGTGAAGCTGTGGAGCTGGCTGCGGCCGAGGGACGAACAGGGCAAATACACCAAGGGGATGGGTTATCACAACATCCGCACCGGCGACGTGGACGGCGACGGCCGCGACGAGCTGATCAACGGCAGCGTCGCCATCGACGATGACGGCACCACCCTGTGGATCACCGGCGAGGGCCACGGCGACCGGCTGCACATGACCGACATCGACCCGACACGTCCCGGGCTGGAGATCTTCTACGTTCAGGAGGTCGAAGGTCACTACGAGCACCCCATCCACCTCAGGGACGCGGCGACCGGCGAACTGATCTGGGGTATCGAGGGCGAGAAGTGGGCCGACGTCGGTCGCGGCTCGGCCGCCGACATCGACCCCACCCGCCCGGGCCTGGAGGTGTGGTCGGGGCGGCCGGATCCCACGGGCGCCACCGAGATCGCGCCGCCGACCGACAAGTTGTACGACGCCACCGGCGAGGTCGTCGGCACCCGGCCGTACAGCGTCAACTACGGCATCTGGTGGGACGGCGACCTGCTGCGGGAGTCCCTGGACGGGGTCTACATCGACAAGTGGGACTACGAGAACGAGGAACTGGTGAACCTGGTGACCGCCGAGGCGGACCCGGCCAGCGGCACCGAGCGGTACTCGGTCCTGGGCTACGGCGATGTGATCGGCGACTGGCGTGAGGAGGTCTTCTACGTGCACGACGCCAGTGAGGTCCGGATCTACACCACCACGATTCCGACCGAACACCGGTTCCCGACCTTCCTGCAGGACAAGGACTACCGGTCCAGTCTGGCCAGCGAGTCCTCCGGATACATGCAGTCCACCCAGCCCGGGTTCTACTTCGGCGCGGAGTCCGCACCGAGCCGGTGATCCGGTCTCATCCAGGGGCGCCCGTGTCGTCGATCGGGACGGGCGCCCCTGGATTGCCGGCTTCGGTCCGGCCCGAGACATCGGATCTCTTCAGCGCGGGCGATCTGCGCACACACTTCACCGTGACCTGTTCGAGGACTAGCCTGCGGGGTGCGGGCCGCAACCGGAGCGGCTCGGCGAACCGGTATTCCGATGAGCACCGCACCGGATCGCCGTGCTGCCATCCAGCTTCCCCACCGAGCACATCCTCTCGCGCAGCCGCTGCGGCGGACGAAAGGTAGGAGCTTGTGACCTCGTCTTCCTCCCCTGCCGACCTCCCCTCGGACACCGTGGCCGCCCCGGGCGCCCTGACCGGGCTGCGGGCGGTGGTGACCGGCGGTGCCTCCGGCATCGGGTCGGCCACCGCGCAGACCCTGGCCGCCAGGGGCGCCCGGGTCGCCTGCCTCGACGTGAACCCGGCGAGTGTGACGCCGCCGCTGCTGGGCGTGCGCTGCGATGTGTCCGACGACGGCGAGGTGGCCACCGCCGTGGCGGCCGCCGCCGAGGAGCTCGGCGGGATCGACATCCTGATCAATAACGCGGGTATCGGTGCGCAGGGCACCGTCGAGGACAACGAACTCGACCAGTGGCGGGCCGTCCTGGACGTCAACCTGCTGGGCATCGTGCGGGTCACCAGGGCGGCGCTGCCCTGGCTGCGTCGTTCGACGGCGGCCGCCGTGGTCAACACCTGTTCGATCGCCGCCACCGCCGGGTTACCCCGCCGGGCGCTCTACAGCGCCAGCAAGGGCGCCGTGTTGTCGCTGACCCTGGCCATGGCAGCAGACCACGCGGCCGAGGGGATCCGGGTCAACTGCGTGAACCCCGGCACCGTGGACACCCCGTGGGTGCAGCGGCTGCTGTCCGCCGCCGCCGATCCCGAGGCCGAACGGGAGGCGCTGCGTCGCAGACAGCCGATCGGCAGGCTGGTCTCCGCAGAGGAGGTCGCCACCGCGATCGCCTACCTGGCGGGCCCCGACGCGGGCGCCACCACCGGTACCGCACTGGCGGTGGACGGCGGGATGCAGGGACTGCGACTGCCACCGCCCGCCCGCTGACCATCCGCCGACAAAAGGCCGGCCCGCCGGACCGGGCCAGCCCGTGCCCGGATGTGTCCTGCCAGAAGGGAATCCACCGATGGAGACGATCGCACTGCACACCCGGCTGGAGCCGGGCCGAGAACAGGACTACGACGAGGTGCACCGGGTGATCCCGGTCGAGCTCGACGCGGCACTGCGGGCGGCGGGTGTGCACTCCTGGCGGATCTGGCGGGACGGCCGTGAGCTGTTCCACCTCGTCGAATGCGAGGACTACCAGTCGATGCGGGCTGCCCTGCGGGAGGATCCTGCCAACGTCGAGTGGCAACGACGGCTGGCCCCGCTGCTGGCCGTGCCCGATGACTACTCCGGCGACGACAGCGGGATCCCGATGGTCTGGCAGCTGCCATGAGATCCCCGACCGACCTGGTCGCTCTCGGCCGCAGCGAGGTGCGCGTCGGGCCACTGGGCCTGGGTTGCGCGGCGCTCGGGAACCTCTACACCGCCCTACCCGACACACAGGCCGCCGCCACGGTCGACACCGCATGGGACGGCGGCATCCGGCTGTTCGACACCGCGCCGCACTACGGCCTCGGCTTGTCGGAGCGCAGGCTCGGCGCTGCGCTGCGCGATCGTCCGCGTGACGAGTACGTGCTGTCCACCAAGGTCGGGCGCCTCCTGGATCCCGTCGCACCGGGGACCACGGTGCTCGGCGACGAGGAGGGCTTCGATGTCCCGGCAACCCACCGTCGGCGCTGGGACTTCAGCGCCGCCGGGGTGCGGGCCGCCCTGACCGACTCGATCGACCGGCTCGGGCTCGGCCGGATCGACGTCGTCCTGCTGCACGATCCCGACGACCACCTGGACTGGTCGATCCGCGAGGCCTACCCGGCGTTGCGCGAGCTGCGCGCCGCTGGGGTGATCGGGGCGATCGGGGCGGGGATGAACGACGCGGACGCCCTCTCGAGACTGGTCGAGGAGTGCGAACTGGACGTGGTGCTGCTCGCGGGCCGCTACACGGTGCTGGAGCAGGGCGCTTTGGACCGGTTGCTTCCCGCCTGTCTGCGCCGGGGCACCTCGGTGCTGGCGGGCGGCGTGTTCAACTCGGGACTGTCCGCACAGGACCGACCGGGTCCCGACGCCACCTACGACTATGCCCGTGCCCCGGCCGCGCTGATCGATCGCGCCCGAAGGATCGCCGAGATCTGCGACGCCCACGAGGCTCGGCTGCCGCAGGCCGCGTTGCAACTGCCCCTCGGCCATCCTGCGGTGGCCGGAGTCCTGGTCGGTGCCCGGTCGAGTCAGGAGATCGCCCACGACATCGCCCTGGCCGCCCGACCGGTGCCCGCCGACTGTTGGGCTCGGCTCAAGGCGGAGGGACTGTTGCGGGCCGACGTCTGCGTCCCCGAGGAGTGATCCGATGACCGACGTCGGCGTCGTTGACGCCCACCATCACCTGTGGGACCCGGCGCACCGGAGCTACCCGTGGCTGTCGGGGGAGCAGTTCACCCCGATCCGCCGCCGCTACGGATTGCCCGAACTCGCCGCCGCCCTGGCAGGTACTCCGGTGGAGGCGACCGTGCTGGTGCAGACCGTCGGAGAGCGCTCCGAGACCGAGGAGTTCCTGTCGACGGCCCAGCACAGCGCTGGATTGATCGCGGGGGTGGTCGGTTGGGTGGACCTGACCTCGGACGAGGTGGCCGAGGAGTTGGCCGCGCTGCGCGACCGACCCGGTGGCGTCGCGCTGGTGGGAATCCGACACCAGGTCGAGAGCGAGGCCGATCCGGATTGGCTGGCGCGGGCCGACGTCCGCCGTGGGCTACGAGCGGTGGCCGACGCGGGCCTGGTCTACGACCTGTTGATCCGGCCCGATCAGCTGTCCTCGGCACGGGATGTGGTGCGGGCACTGCCGGATCTCCGCTTCGTGTTGGACCACGGTGGCAAACCGCCGATCAGGACGGGTGGACCGTTGGCTCCGGGTTCGGGTCCCGTCGGCGGCTCGCCGTCGGCGGCCGAGCGATGGTCGGCGGAGTTGGGTGAACTGGCCGAGGCGGAGAACGTGATGGTCAAGTTGTCCGGACTGATCACCGAGGCATCCTGGACACGGTGGACCGTCGCGGACATCCGGCCGTACGGCGACCGGCTGCTGACGGCTTTCGGCGCGGATCGGTTGATCTTCGGCAGTGACTGGCCGGTCTGCGAGCTGGCAGGGGATTACGGTCGGGTGCTGAGCCTGGCTCGAGAACTGTGCGTCGGATTGTCGGCGGACGAGCGGACCGAGGTGCTGGCCGCCAACGCGCGTCGCTGGTACCGACTTGGCGGGTCCTGAACCACTACCACCGGTTGGCGTCGGGGAACCGTGCGCCGCCTGATGGTGCGGCAGACCTGGACCCGGCGGATGCCTCGCGGTGACACCCACTCACCGCGAGGCATCCGCATTCCGGGGCTAGGCCGCGCAGGCCCAGTGCGTCGAGAACGCGGCGGCCTCACCGGTCAGCCAGGCATCGAGCCGCTGCCGACTACGGTTGGTCGCCTTGAACACCCGGGATCGGCGGACATCGATGACCAACGGGGCACCGCCGGGTAACAGCTCGTCCATGTTCTGCTCCATCAGGCGCAGCGGCGCATAGGAGCCCTCTCTGGTGAGCTCGGCCTCCTTGAAGTGCAGGAAGACCGACCAGAGCCGGTTGTCGTCGTCGAGTAGACCGAGGTGCGGGCTGATCCGTACCTCCAGATTGCCCGAGGACCACCGCGCACGGCCCACGTCGACCAGTCGGGGATGCCAGTCGGCGAGTAAGGCCAGCCAACCATCGGCGATCGCCTCGTAGTGCGGCCGTTGGACCGCGTGTGCCTGCTGCACCATCGTGGTCATGGCGAGTTCCTCGCGATGGGTGGCCAACCCGGCGCGGATCGCGTCGGCCGGTCGGCGGTAGAAGTTGAACGCCGCAGGCTCGGGGTTCTCGTACCTCCGGCGTTGCTGGTGGATCGTGGTGATGCGAGCGGCACCACCACTGGCGGTGTAGCTCACGAAGGTGGGCAGAGTGATCGACGGCATCGAGGCCTCCGCAGGTCTGGCGCGACGTGTGACCGGTACCGAAATGCCAGGTCAGGGCACCTGGTATGCGTCTTATTCTAGTGGAGAGGGCCGACAGAACGGCCGATCTCACTCGAACGCACGTTCGAATCACTCGATGGTTGGTGCTCAGGGCCGATGGCTCACGTTGCGCCGAACCGAGTGCTGACTCTCGGAACGGTGGCCTGGCGCTCGGCTGCCCACGCTCCGACAGTCGATCGGTGACCGGATCGGTCCGTTTTCCGGCGCATCGGTGCCTACCGGGGCGTCGGAACCGGGGAGAGGATCGCACCCATGACCGAGGCACTCATCGTGATCGACGCTCAGGAATCCTTTCGGCAGCGCGACAACTGGCAGGCGGTGTCCAATCCGGACATCGTCGCGAGGATCGACCAGTTGGTGACCCGGGCGCGGT
Source organism: Actinoalloteichus hymeniacidonis (assembly GCF_014203365.1). NCBI lineage: Bacteria > Bacillati > Actinomycetota > Actinomycetes > Pseudonocardiales > Pseudonocardiaceae > Actinoalloteichus > Actinoalloteichus hymeniacidonis. The sequence continues at coordinate 3,897,863 of NZ_JACHIS010000001.1, read as the reverse complement.
CGCGCGGCGATCTCGTCGTCTGGGTGCTGCACACCGAACCGCACACCGGCACCGTCTTCGACCCGGCGCTGGGCTTCGTGCGGCCGTTGGAGGGATTGGCGCCGCTGGAGGATGAACCGGTACTTCGCAAGACCGTGCACAACGCCTTCACCACCACGAATCTCGCTCATCTCCTCACCTCGGCGGGCATCCTGGATCTCACGGTGTGCGGGGTGCGTACCGAGCAGTGTTGCGAGACCACCGCCCGGCTCGCCTCCGACCTCGGCTACCGGGTCACCTTCGCCATCGATGCCACCGCGACGACGCCGATCGAGCACCCGGACGCGCCCGCCTGCCGCGGCATCGAGGAGATCCTCGCCGACCCGACCACGCTGTCCACCCAGGACATCGTGGCGCGGACCGTCTACGCCCTGTCCGGACGATTCGCCGACGTCCGCACCGTGGCCGAGGTCCTGGCAGGCGATGCGTAGCATGACCGGATCGTGACCAGAGTTCTCTTCCTGCTTGCGCCGGGCGTGCACCTACTCGACTTCGCGGGCCCGGCCCAGGTCTTCTCCACCGCCGCCGATCTCGGCCTGCCGTACACCCAACACCACCTCGGTGAGACCACCGACATCCCGACCGCGCAGGGCATCGTCCTCACCGCAGCCACGGATTGGCCGCGATCCAGCCCGGACGACCTCATCATCGTGCCCGGCTGGCGGGCGCCGACCCTGCGTGGCACCGGGACGTTCGGGGCGGCAGCACTGGAGCGATTGACCGCACACCACGCCGCAGGCGGCACCGTGGCCAGCGTGTGCGCCGGTGCGGACGCTTTGGGAAGGGCGGGCCTGCTCGACGGCAGGCGCTGCACCACGCACCACGACGTGCAGGACGAGTTGGCCGCCCGCCACCCCAGGGCGATCGTGGTTCGCGACGTCCTCTACGTCGTCGACGATCGGGTGGTCACCTCGGCGGGCATCGCCAGCGGCATCGACCTGGCCTTACACCTGGTGGCCTCGGCCCACGGGCCTGCGCAGGCGGCCAGGGTCGCCAGGGCGATGGTCGTCTACGCCCGGCGCAATGGCTCCGACCCGCAGGCCAGCGTCATGCTGAGACACCGGGATCACCTCGACGACGTGGTGCACCGGACCCAGGACGCGCTCGATGCACGCTTCAGCGAGTCGCTGCGGCTGCCGGAACTCGCGGCGATCGCGGGAACCGCCGAACGCACCCTGACCCGGCATTTCCGTCGAGCCACCGGGATGACGCCGCTGCGCTACCAACAGCTTCTGCGAGTGGAACGCGCCGAGCATCTGATCGAGCAGGGCAGTACCCACGAGGCCGCGGCCAGGGTGGTCGGCTTCGAGGACGCCCGGATGCTGCGCAGACTGCGGGCGCGGGCGTGACCGGTGGCGGATGAACGCGGACCGGACATGTCTGCTGCGTTCAGGTCTGCCTGCGAAGCCAGGACAACTCGTCGACCAGCAGTCCGCCGACCCTGTGCTCCAGCCGGCGTAGGGCATCGCCTGCGGTGGCCCGGGGAACCGTCTCGACGAGCATGATCAGGTACAGGTAGACGCGGTACAGCGCCTGACGGGTCCGGGTGGCGTCGTCGAAGACGATCGCCCCGCCCGCGTCCCGATAGGCGGTGAGGAGATCCTCGTCCTTCTCGACGTCGTCGAAGAGTGCCAGCGACACCAGATCGGCGGCGGGATCGCCCCAGAAGGCGCGTTCCCCGTCGATCACCCCACTGATCACCGGAGCCTCGTCCGGGCCCGCGAGTAGGAGGTTGCCCGGCCACAGATCGAAGTGGACCAGAACCGGCGTCGTGATCGCCGCCAACAGCCCGGTGCCGTCGGCCACCGTTGACCCGGGGCCGAGCCCCGCCGCTCCACGTATCGTTGCCCGAATCTCCCTGCTGCCCCACGGAAGTGCGACCTCGAACCGGCGCGCGTCGGCCAACACGGCGTCGAGCATCGTCAGGAACGCGGCCTGCCAGCGCGCCTCGGTGGGGCCGACCGCCCCGGTGGGATAGCCGAATCGCTGACCGGTGACCCGGTGCAGATCGACGACCACCCCGCCCAGGCTTCGACGAGCCGTCCGGTGGGCCGAGTCCGACAGCGTCGAGGCCCGCTGTGCCCAGGGAACGCCGGGAAGCTCGGTCATCAACAGGACGTCAGGTTGGTTCTGCGCTCGATCGAATGCGGTGTGCAGCACCGAGGGCACGGGCGCACCGACCCGGCTCGCCTGGCGGTAGAACAACGCCTCGGTGCGCAGGATGTCCCGTTCGTAGCGCAGCGTAGGCAGCGTCGGGTCCGGGGCAACCTTGAGGATCAGCCGTTGCCCGTCGGCGAGCTCGACCCGCTCGACGGCGTTGTACATGCCGCCGCCGAGCCGGGTCCGGGAGACGACCGGGCCTGCCAGGCCTGCTGCGGTCACCAGGCCGGTGAGATCCGCGTCGGCCAGCCCAGAGGCGTCGACTTCGCTCATCGGACCTCGCCTCGTCGTCGGTTGACTGCGGCCGACCCTACCTAGCCCGACCGAGGACTCGGCGTGATCCGCCGGTCGTTCGACCAGCGGCCCGCCGACCGTGTACCGACCGCTTCGCCTACTGTCCGTCGACCCCCGTGATGGTCAGTACCGCCGTACCGGCCTCGTCGGAGGCGTCCAGATCGACCTCCGCGCTGATGCCCCAGTCGTGGTCGCCCGCCGGGTCGTCGAAGATCTGACGTACCCGCCAGGTCCGGCCGTCCTCCTCGATGATGAGCAGCCTCGGGCCTCGGGCATCGGGACCGGTGCCGATCGAGTCGTGCTCCTCGAAGTACGGTTCGACGGCCTCCGACCAGGCCTCGGCATTCCAGCCGATCTCGCTGTCGAGCTCGCCCAACAGGTCGTAGCGACGCAGCGCGGCCAGTTCCACCCGGCGGAACAGGGCATTGCGGACCAGCACTCGGAACGCGCGGACGTTGGTGGTGACCCCTCTGGGACCGGCCTCGACGGTGACCTCGGGCGCGTCGGGCTGATTCGGGTCTCGCAGCTGCTCCCACTCGTCGAGGAGGCTGGAGTCGACCTGCCGGACCAGCTCGCCGAGCCACTCGGTCAGATCGTTGAGCTCCTCGGTCTTGGCCTCTTCCGGTACGGTCTGGCGCACCGCCTTGTAGGCGTCGGCCAGATAACGCAGCACCAGTCCCTCCGAGCGCGCCAGACTGTAGAAACCGACGTACTCGGTGAAGGTCATCGCCCGCTCGAACATGTCCCTGGCCACCGACTTCGGCGCGATCTCGTGATCGAGGACCCAGGGGTGGCCCCGGCGGTACATCTCGAAGGCGGCGCCCAACAACTCCGCCAGCGGCTGGGGATAGGTGACGTCCTCCAGCAGCTCCATCCGCTCCTCGTACTCGATGCCGTCCGCCTTCATCTGGTAGACGGCCTCGCCGCGTGCCTTGAACTGCTGTGCGGAGAGCACCTGCCGAGGGTTGTCCAGCGTCGACTCGATGATGGACAGGACATCCAGTGCGTAGGTGGGCGATTCGCGGTCGAGTAGATCGAGGGAGGCCAACGCGAAGGGGGACAGCGGTTGGTTGAGCGCGAAGTCCAGCTGTAGGTCGCCGGTGATCCGCAGGGTGCGGCCGGTCTCGTCGGGCTCGTCGAGTCGTTCGACCACTCCGGAGGCCAGCAGCGCCCGGTAGACGGCGATGGCCCGGCGGATCAGACGCAGCTGCGACTTGCGCGGCTCGTGGTTGTCCTCCAGCAGTCTGCGCATCGCCTGGAAGGCATCGCCCGGCCTGCTGATCACGTTCAGCAGCATCGCGTGGTTCACGGTGAAACTGGAGTTCAGCGGCTCCGGGTCGGCGGCGACCAGCCGGTCGAAGGTGGACTCGCCGTAGTTGACGAAGCCCTCCGGCGGCTTGGTCCGCACCACCCTGCGTCGCTTCTTCGGATCGTCCCCGGCCTTCTTCAGCCGCCGTTCGTTCTCGACGACGTGGTCGGGCGCCTGCACCACGACCGTGCCCAGCGTGTCGTAGCCCGCGCGGCCCGCTCGGCCCGCGATCTGATGGAACTCGCGCGCCTTGAGATGCCGGGTGCGCACGCCGTCGTACTTGCTCAGCGCCGTGAACAGCACCGTGCGGATCGGCACGTTGATGCCGACGCCCAGCGTGTCGGTGCCGCAGATGACCTTCAGCAGACCCGCCTGGGCCAATCGCTCCACCAGCCGCCGGTACTTCGGCAGCATCCCCGCGTGATGCACGCCGATCCCATGTCGAACCAGCCGGGACAGCACCTTGCCGAAGCCTGCGGTGAACCGGAAACCGCCGATGAGCTCGGCGATCGCATCCTTCTCCGCCCGCGTGGACACGTTGATGCTCATCAACGACTGCGCACGTTCCACGGCGGCGGCCTGGGTGAAGTGCACGATGTAGACCGGGGCCTGGTGGGTGGTGAGCAGTTCCTCGATCGTCTCGTGCAGCGGCGTGACGACGTAGGAGTGGATCAACGGGACCGGTCGCTCCACCGACTGCACCACCGAGGTGCTCACCCCGGTGCGTCGGGTCAGGTCCTCCTTGAACCGGGTGACATCGCCCAGCGTCGCCGACATCAGGACGAACTGGGCCTTGGTCAGCTCCAGCAGCGGAATCTGCCAGGCCCAACCCCGGTCGGGCTCCGAGTAGAAGTGGAACTCGTCCATGATGACCTGACCGACGTCGGCCTCGGCGCCGTCCCGCAGCGCGATGTTGGCCAGGATCTCCGCGGTGCAGCAGATGATCGGCGCGGTCTCGTTCACACTCGCGTCACCGGTCAGCATGCCGACGTTGGCGGCGCCGAAGGTATCGCACAGGGCGAAGAACTTCTCCGACACCAGCGCCTTCAGCGGCGCGGTGTAGAAGCTCCGCCTGCCGTGCGCCATCGCGGTGAAGTGCGCGCCCACGGCGACCAGGCTCTTGCCGGATCCGGTCGGGGTGCTGAGGATGACGTGGGAGCCGGTGACGACCTCGATCAGCGCCTCCTGCTGCGCCGGATAGAGGGCGAGGCCCTGCTCGTCGGCCCAGTCGGAGAAGGCCTCGAAGAGAACGTCGGGATCGGGGGTCGGGGGAATCCGGTCGGTGAGGGTCATGGTGAGTCGATGGTGCCTGTTGTCTCCCGGCGATGTCACCTCGGGTGGCCCCTCACCGTCGCGGCAGTCGTCGGGGCGAATCGGATGCGCGGATCGTCGATGTCCTACGTGCCGGTCGGACCTTGTCGAGAGCGCGTCATGCGCCCGTGCTCCATGCGGGGCCGGGCACGCCGGTCGTGGTTCGTGAGGTGGATGGGGACGCGGACCGGCCGTCTTGATCGACTACTCGTTCGTCGGTGAGCTGCTGGACGCGTTGATGGGAGATTCCCATGAGTTCGGCGACGGCTCTCAGACTCAACCGGGCTCCTCGTAGGGCACCGATCGCGACCCGACGGGCCTCATCCCGCAACCCGGCTGCGGTGGCTGCCTCGACTTCTCGCCACCGCAGGGCGCTCAACATCGGAGTAAGATCGTGGCCGTCCTGCTCGAATCTCCACTCGAGCTGGAAGCCACTGGGTTCCCTATCGGTCAGCCCGGCGATCAGATCGCGTGTCTCGAGCTCGATATCGTCCAGCCGGATGGTGTCGGTCGCGCCGCCTGGCAGGCCGTCGACGACGGCAACCCAAAGATTGTCCTCGCGGCTGACCCTGACCACGAATACCGGTAGAGCCGTCACTTCTCCTCCATCCACTGTGCGCCGAACAGCGGTGCGAGTGCCTGCTCGATGCTTCGGAGCACTGTCCACGACAACTCTCGACCGTGACCGGTGATGGCGAACCGTCCTACTTGGGTTCCGCAATCGTTGCGCACCACGAAGATCTGGTGGGAGCCCTTTCCCCTGCCGGGGATCTGCTCGATCGTCAGGCCAGCGTCACGTGCACTCCGCCTGATCAGGCTGAGCACTCTGGCGGGCTTCATTCGCTTGTTCACCACAGTGTAAGTCTAGTCAGGTAGACGTGCAAGTGTCTATTGAAGTAGACGGTGCAGGTCGCCCGTTCCTGTTCGTGTCGTGGACACGACAGCAACGGGCGACCTGCGGTGATGGTCGACGACCGCCGACCTCGCCCCGATCAGGCGATGATGCGGATCGGGTCCTCGAGCAGCGCGGTCAGCTGCTGCAGGAACACGGCACCCACCGCGCCGTCGATGGCGCGGTGATCGGCCGACAGCGTGATCCGCAGGATCTTGCGCACCTCGACCTTGTTCTTGCCGTCCTCGCGCAGCCGAAGCTCGTCGCGGACCGCCCCGACGGCCAGGATCGCGGCCTCCGGCGGGTTGATCACCGCCGCGAACTCCTCGATGCCGAACATGCCGAGGTTGGAGATGGTGAAGGTGCCACCGGTCATCTCGTCGCTCTTGAGCTTGCCCTCCCTGGCGCGACCCGCCTTCTCCCTGGCCTCGCCGGAGAGCTCGGACACGCTCTTGCGGTCGGCGTCGCGCAGCACCGGGACCACCAGGCCGGAGTCGATGGCCACGGCGATCCCCAGGTGGATCCGCTTGTGCTGCAGGATCTTGTCGCCCGCGAAGGAGACGTTCACCGTCGGGTTCGCCCGCAGCGCGGTGGCGACCGCCTTGACCAGCAGGTCGTTGATGCTGATCTTCGGGCCGCCCGCCGCCTGCACTCGGGCGGTGAGGTCGGCGCGGAAGGTCAGCAGCTCCGTGACGTCCACCGCGCTGGTGAGGTAGAAGTGCGGCGCCTGCTGTTTGCTCTCGGTCAGCCGCTTGGCGGCCACCCGCCGGATGTTGCTGAGCGGGATCTCCTCGACGTCCTCGGCGGCGGCCGTGACGGCGGCGGGCTTCGCGGCCTGCGTCGGCGCGGGCTTCGACTCGGTGGGCTCGGCCTCGGCGGAGCGCTTCGCCGCCACTGCGGCGTCCACGTCGGCACGGACGATCCGTCCACGCGGCCCGCTGCCCGTCACGGTGTCCAGGTCGACGCCCGCGTCCCGGGCGATCTTCCTGGCCAGCGGGGAGGACCGGGGCCGGGAGGCGGGACCGGCTGCGGAGTCGGACTCCGCAGCAGCGTCGGCCTGAGCCGGTTCCCGCTGCGCGGCGGGCTCCTCGACGGTCTCGGCGGCGGCAGGCTGCTCGGCGGGCGCGGCCGGGGCCGAGGCCGAAGCCGACTCGGAACCGTCGCCGAGCAGGCCGATCGCCGCACCGATCGGTACCAGCTCACCGGCGGGTACCAGGATCTTCTCCAACACGCCGTCGTCGTAGGCCTCCAGCTCCATGACGGCCTTGTCGGTCTCGATCTCGGCGACCACGTCGCCTCTGCTGATCTTGTCGCCCTCCTGTTTCAACCAAGAGGAGATCACGCCCTCCTCCATGGTGTCGGAGAGCCGTGGCATCTGAATCTCAGTCATGTTCTTCCTCGGCGAAGGCTGGTGATCAGCGGCGGTGGCCGACCGCGTCCAGTGTCTCGCGGACTGCGGTGGTCAGGGACTCGGCGGAGGGCAGGGCGGCCCGCTCCAACGGCTTGGCATAGGGCAACGGCACCTCCGCAGCGGCGACCCGGCGCACGGGGGCGTCCAGGAAGTCGAAGGCTCCGTCGGAGATGGTCGCGGCGATCTCCGCGCCGATGCCGTAGGTCAGCCAGTCGTCCTCGGCCACCACGGCACAACCGGTCTTGCGGACCGACTCGACGATCGTCTCCCGATCCAGCGGGCGCAGGCTGCGCAGGTCGACGACCTCGGCGGAGATCCCCTCCTCGGCGAGCGCCTCCGCCACCTGGGTGGCGACCACGGCCATCCGCGAGTAACCGATGATCGTGATGTCGGTGCCCTGGCGGGTCACCGCGGCCTTGCCGATCTCGGCGGGCTCGACGTCGTCGGGGACCTCGCCCTTGGTGTTGTAGAGCGCGAGGTTCTCCAGGAACAACACCGGGTCGTCATCGCGGATCGCCGCGAGCATCAGGGCCCGTGCGTCGGCGGGGGTGCTCGGCGCGACGACCTTGAGCCCGGGGACGAAGGCGTAGTACAGCTCGATGTTCTGCGAGTGGGTCGCGCCGAGCTGCTGCCCGCCGCCACCCGGCATGCGGATGACCATCGGGACGCTGTTCTGACCGCCGAACATGCCGTAGATCTTGGCGGCGTGGTTGACGATCTGGTCCAGAGCGATCAACGAGAAGTTGATGGTCATGAGCTCGACGACCGGGCGCAGACCCAGCATGGCGGCGCCGACGGCCGCCCCGACGAAGCCCTCCTCGGCGATCGGGGTGTCGCGCACCCGCTTCTCACCGAACTCGGCCAGCAGACCGGCCGTGATCTTGTACGAACCTTCGAAGATGCCGATCTCCTCACCGATGAGGAAGACCTCCTCATCGCGGAGCATCTCCGCGCGCAGCGTGTCCCGCAGCGCCTGACGATAGGTGATGACGGCCAAGGGGTTTCTCCTGGAAGTCCTGGTGAGCGGCCTCGTCCGATGGGGCGGGCCGCTCAGCGATACCGGTGGTGGAAAGCGCTCGCGATCAGAACAGCGGGTCGGCGGGCAACCTGCGGTCCTCGCCTGCCACCGGGGTCGCGTAGGTGTAGTCGAACAACGTCTCGACGTCGGGGTGCGGGCTGGAGTCCGCGAAGGCCACCGCGGCGTCGGCCTCGGCCTGGGCCTGCCGGTCGATCTCCTCGGCGCCCGCCTCGTCGAGCAGACCCGCCTCGATCAACTGCGCACGCAGGTTCACCACCGGGTCGGCGGACCGGGCCTGCTCGACGGACTCGTCGCTGCGGTACTTCGCCGGGTCCACCACCGAGTGGCCCTTGAGCCGGTGGCTGACGGCCTCCAGCAGCGCCGGGGCCCCGGTCTCCCTGGCCCGCTCCACCAACCTGCCCGCCGCCTCGCGCACCGCGACGACGTCGTTGCCGTCGACCCGCTCGCCGTGCATCCGGTAGGCCGCCGCGCGCTTGTACAGCTCGGGCTCGGCGGAGGACTTCTCCACCGTGGTGCCCATGCCGAGGTAGTTGTTGATCACCACGAAGACGACCGGCAGGTTCCACAGTGCCGCGATGTTCAACGCCTCGTGGAAGGCACCGATGTTGGTGGTGCCGTCGCCCATCTGGCACATGACGACCTCGTCGCCACCCCGGTAGTCGATCGCCAAGGCCGCACCGGTGGCCAGCGGGAGCTGTCCGCCGACGATGCCGTAACCGCCGAGCAGCCGCGTCTCGACGTCGAACATGTGCATCGAGCCGCCCCAGCCCTTGGACGTACCGGTGGTGCGCCCGTAGAGCTCGGCCATCACGCGGCCCGGGTCGATGCCCTTGCCGATCGCGTAGCCGTGTTCGCGGTAGTTGGTGAACAGGTAGTCGGTGGAGCGCAGCGCCGCCATCAGGCCGACGACGGTGGCCTCCTCACCCAGGTTCAGGTGGCAGTAGCCGCCGATCTTGGCCTGCGTGTAGCCCTGCGCGGCGCGCTCCTCGAAACGGCGGATCAGCGTCATCTGCCGCAGATAGTCGAGCAGGACCTCCGGGGACTCACCAGCGAACGGCTCGGCGGGTGCCTCCGACTTCTCGACCTCGGACGCCTCCGGCTGGGCGGCGTCCTTGGCGCGGGACCGAGCGCTGCGGCTCTTGGCTCCTGCGCGCGTCGTCGACCCCCTGCGGGTGGTCGTGTCTGCCATTGCTGGTTCTCCTCTCAAGAGGTCGAGCAGGCGCCGCCTGGGCGGTGTGAACCACCCGCATCGGTTCGGCGGACGCCGTACCCGACTGCCCCTGGACGTCGGTGGCAAACGATCTGCGTGCCAGCGGATCGCCAGTGGACGGTGTCGGTCGCGAGGGGGTGGATACACAGGAGCCTCGGGTGTGCCCCGCGCATCTGCCCAGATGGGAGCCATACCGGTCGGCGCGGGCGCTGTGTGCCCGGCGCCGCGAGTCAGCGGCCTCGGTCGCCCTGCGACGGTCGGACTCCTGCACCTCGGCGTGCTCCTTCTGCTGCTGCTTCTCGCCCGCGTCAGGGCAGCATCGTGCCCGGCGGGTCTTGAATCAGAGTCTCGTGATCCCGACCACGTTCGCGCCATGCCTGATCGCCCAGACCTTGGGCTTGAGAACTGGGCGCAGCGCCCAATCGGGTGAGGCCTGCGTCTCATCGGGTGGCGCTGCGGTGCGCTCTCGACGCCGAATCCCGGCGTCGGTACGGCCGTCCGGGCGGCTCGGGCGGCTGGAGCGCGACTCGACGGGCTGCCGAGCCGTCGTCACTCCTCGGGTCCGGACAGCGCCAGTGCCGACAGGGCCAGCGACAGGGTGAGATGAGCGCGATGCCCGTTCAACGACCGGCCGATCAGGGTGCTGATCCGCTGCAACCGGTTCAACACCGTGTTGCGATGGCAGTGCAGCCGAATTGCGGCGTTCGCAGCCGAGCACTCCTGCTCCAGCCAACACGCCAACGTGCCCAGCAGCATGTCCCGCTCCCGCTCCGGCAACTCCAACACCGGACCGAGCTGGGAGTCCACCAGCCTGCGAGCCAGGTCGGGTGCCTGGACCAGCAGGGCCTCCGGGAACCGCTCGGCCAACGAGATCAGTCCCGACTCGCCGTGCGGCGCGGTGCCCAGCGCGGTCAGCGCCAGCTGATGCCCGGTGCCCAGCTCCGCGAGTCCGACCACGGCGGGCGACGCGGCGACCCGGCCGGTGGCCAACGGCCGGAGCTTCTCCAGCGCCAACGCCTCGTCGCGGCGCTCCAAGGCGACCAGACCGACCAGCGTGTCGGCTCGAACCTGCCACACCGAGCGCAGATGCAGCGCGTCCAGGGTCTGCTGCTGGCCCTTGAGCGCGAAACCGCCGTCGGCGCTGGCCTCGGCCACGATCACCAGATAGCGGCCGCCGATCGGCAGGTCCAACTCCTTGGCCGTCCGCTGCGCGAAGCCCGCATCCTGGGCTCGACCGTTGAGCAGCCCCTCGACCAGGGCATGCCTGCGCTGTTCGTCGCTGCGCAACCGCTCCAACTCGGTCTGGCGATAGGACGTCGACAGCCGCGAGGACAACTCGTCGATGACGGTCCACATCGAGGTCGCCACCCGCAACATCACCTCCGGGGCGGCCCCGTCTATCTGCGCCTGCTCGACCAACGCCTCCCAGACGATCCGACCGCCCAGACGGAAGGTCCGCAGCATCACCGCGAGCGGTACTCCCTGTTCGGCGCGGTCCCGACCGATGGCCGTGGCCACGTCGTCCTCGGGTGTCTCGTCCTCGCCGCACAACACCCGCAACACCTGCCCCAGGTAACGGCGGCAGCCGTCCCGCAGGTCGTCGGGCGGGACCGGGCTGTAGTCGGTCGTCCAATCGGGATCATCGGTGAAGATCGCCGCGAGCAGCCGCTCGGTGAGGGCCGGGACGTCGGCGAGCCGGGTCTGGGCCAGCGAGCGGGTGGTCTGCTCCACAGAGTCGGCTGCGGGGGAAGGCACTCCACGACGCTACCCGCCGTCGATGTGACCGTACGGCGATCATGCCGATGAGGCGATTGCTGTCATGATACGGCTGGAGGATGTGCGGCTCGGATAGGGCCGAGGACTGGATGTGCTGTGCGGCATCGACCTCGACGTGCCTACGGGCCAGCACGGTACTGCTCGGCGGCAACGGGGCAGGCAAGTCGATGCAGTCGAAGCAATCTTCTCAAGCACGCCTGAGTCGATTTATGAACAGTGCGCTCACCCGGAAAACGCGGAGAGGGCACGGGCCGTGTCGATGTATTCGCGTGCTGCGATAATCTTACCGTCTGCTAATTCGAATACGAAGTGATATACCTGATTGAGGCTCTTCCCGTTAACGAGGGCTGCGTGCGACCTCGCCTCCACCGACGCATTGGCTTCATCTGCAATCACGCTGATCACCGACATGTGTATGCCATCAGGAAGCGAGTCGTGGAACCTCTTCATGTGTTCGATGAACGCGGGCTTTGACATATCTCCGGAGACCGGGAAAGTGGCAGCGTCAGCCATGACGGTCCACACTGCTTTCTCGTGAAGCAGGTCGAAGGCGTCCGGACTCCCGTTCGTTCCTAGGCCTTCGACTAGTTTTTTGGCGGAAGTCTTATTCTGGTCGATCGTCATGTTTCTTCCCTTTGTCATCAGGTCTGGCATGGGCTCGCACATGCCAGCGCGTCATCAGTCTAAAGCCATGATCACGTGCTCGGATGTGAGGCCTGAGCCGCAAGTACCCTCCTGCGGCGCGGTTAGCCGCTCCTTCTGGCACCGATGCTCGTCCTATGCAGCCGTGTTGGCCATGCTCTTCAGCGACGACGTGGGTGAGCGGCCGGCCATGGCAGCCAATGCCGAGCAACCCACCGCGAGGAGCAGCCGCTCGGTGAGGGCCGGGACGTCGGCGAGCCGGGTCTGGGCCAGCGAGCGGGTGGTCTGCTCCACAGAGTCGGCTGCGGGGGAAGGCACTCCACGACGCTACCCGCCGTCGCATCGACCCTGTGGCGGCTTGCGGATGAGAGGATCGACGCCGTGATGCGCCTGGACGGTGTACGGCTCGGCTACCGCCGCAACGCCGAGGTACTGCGCGGCGTGGATCTGGAGCTGCCCGCCGGACGCATCGTGGTGTTACTCGGCGACAACGGGGCTGGGAAGTCGACCCTGCTCCGCGTCGCGGCAGGCATCACCCGGCCCACCGGAGGTCGGATCGTGGACCGGCCCGCCTCGGTGGGGTACGTGCCCGACCGTTTCCCGGCCCGGCTCCGGCTCTCCAGCATCGACTACCTGCGGCATCTCGCCGCGCTGCGTGGGGCGCCCGCAGCACCGGCCGATCGGCGGCATCGCGAGTTCCTCACCGAACTGGGCTTCACCGGCGACCCGGAGGCGTCGATGTCGACCCTGTCCAAGGGCAACGCCCAGAAGGTGGCCCTCACCCAGGCCATGGCCGACCCGGTCGGACTGCTGATCCTCGACGAGCCGTGGTCCGGGCTCGACCACACCGCCCGGCAGACACTGAGCGTGCGACTGGGCGCCCTGGCGGCGACCGGCGTGGCGGTCCTGCTGACCGACCACACCTCGACGGCGATCGGCCTGCCCGGCGCGGTCGCGGTACGACTGCGGGACGGAATCGTGGTCGAGGAACCGACTCGGCGGGCCCCGACGGCGTGGATGCACGTCGAACTCGACTGTCCGATCGACCCCGCCGCACTGACGACGGGTCTGCCCGCCGACGTGATCCCCACGGTGCCCGCCGACAACCCGCCCGGAGCCGCACCGGAGGCGGAGCGGCCATCGAGCGCGAACCACGCGATCCGGGTGGCGGCGGACTTCTGCGACGCCCTATTGCTGCGAGCCCTCCAGTCGGGGTGCTCGGTGCGCGCCGTCCGTACCGCCGGATCGGGGTCCGGCGGACCGAGCGACTCGGCCGCGTGGTCGGAAGCGAGGACACACCGGGCATGAAGACGATCGCCGCTGCACGGTATCTGCTGGCGGACCTGCTGCGTTCCCAACTCTTCCTGGCGCCGATGCTCACCTATGCGGCGGTGTTGGCCATCCTCTTCTCCAACGATGCGGGAGCGCCGCCCGAGCCGTGGGCCGCCTCGGTACTGCTGCTGTACCCGATCAGCGCCTGGCTGGCCACCACCGTGGCCAACTCCGAGGAACCGGTCGGGCGCACGGTGACCGTGGTCGCGGCGGGCGGCCACGGCCCGATACTCGCCGGGACGGTGGTCGTCTGCGTACTGGGAGACCTGCTGCTCATCGTGACGGCGGTCGGGGTGCCGGTGATCGGGACAGGCTCGGCACCGCCTGCGCTGATCGGCCTGGGCCTGCTCGCCCACCTGGGTACCGCGCTCGCCGGGACGGCCGTCGGCCTGCTGTGCGCCCGCCCGCTGGTGCACCGCGCGGGATGGACCTTCGCCGCGACCTCGGGGGTGGTGCTGGCGACCGCGCTCACTCCATGGCTGCCGCCCGTGGGAACGACGGTGCGTCGACTGGGCACACCGGATGTGGACCTGTGGGGCGGCACCCTCCTCGACCTCGGCATCGGCGCCGGTGCGCTCGCGGCGGTACTCGCCGTGGTCCTGGCCGTGCTGACCCGCCGCGCCTGAGCCTCCCGCACCCGGACCGCGTCTCGTGGATCCGGAGTCGACCGATCAGCTCTCCAGCTGCTCCAGAGCCTTCATGATCCGCTTGTCCGAGATGGGGAACGCGGTCTTGATGTTCTGGGCGAAGTAGCTCAAGCGCAGTTCCTCGATGGCCCACCGCACCTCGCGAAGGCCCTTGCTCGGCGTGACCGTCGAGGGCACCCGGTCGGCGAGGCGCTGATAGGCCTGTGTGACCGCGGCGACCTTCGCCGTCCAGTCCTGATCGCGGCCGGGGTTCTCCGGCAACTTCTCCAAGCGCCGATCGATACCCCGCAGGTAACGCAGCACGTGTGGCAGCCGTTGGTAGCCGACCGAGGTGACGAAACCGGGGAACACCAGATCACCGAGCTGGGTGCGGATATCGGCGGTGGACGCGGCCGGAGCATGCCGGGCCACCTCCTTGAACCGCAGCTCCACCGAGCGCCACTCGGTGAGGATGGCCTCCACCTTCGTCACCACGTCCGTCATCAGCGGCGGCAGCTCGGCCCGCACCTGGGTCCGCAGCGTGGCGAACTTCTCGCTCGTCCACGCCGGACCGCCGTGTTTGACGATCAACCGATCGGCGGCACAGGACGCGCAGTCGGCCAGCAGGGCACCCACCCCGCCGTGCGGGTTGTGGGTCAGCGCCAACTTGGTCTGGTTGCTCAGCCTGCCCTGGATCAGCTTGATGGGCGCCGGGGCGCCCAACAGCACCAGCCTGCGCGTTCCCGCCCACATCGCGTGGCGCTGCTCCGCCTCCGAATCGAACAGCCGGACCGCCACGTCGTCGCCCTCGTCGACCAGCGCAGGGTAAGAGGTGACCAGGTAGCCGCCCTGTTTCCGGCGGTGAGTCTTGGTCAGGTCCCCGATGGTCCAGTCCCGCAGCCCGGTCTTCTCCACCCCCTGCGCCGATGCCGTGAGGGTCTCGCGCAGTCGGGGCCGCAGCTCGTCACGCAGCCGGGCCAGATCGCGGCCTTCGGCGAGCCGCTGCTGCCGCTCGTCCACGATGCGAAAGGTGATGCGCAGATGGTCGGGAATCCGATCGAGTTGCCAGGCATCGCGCGGCACCACGATGCCGACCTGACGGCGCAACCCGTCCTCCACCGCGTCCAACAGCGGTGCCGAGCCCGGGGTCATCCGGTGCAGCAGCGCCGCGGCGCAATCCGGGACCGGGACGACATGTCGACGCAGGGTCTTGGGCAACGAACGCAGCAGCGACTCCACCAGCTCCGCCCGCAAACCGGGGATCTGCCAGTCGAAGCCGGTCTCGGTGACCTGGTTGAGCACGGCCAGCGGGATGTGCACGGTCACGCCGTCGGCGTCGGTGCCCGGCTCGAACTGATAGGTCAGCCGCAGCCGAAGGTCACCCTGCGACCAGACGTCCGGGTAGTCGGCCTCGCCGATCCCCGCCGCCTGGTCGTTGACCAGCATCGACTTCTCGAAGGTCAACAGAGCCGGATCGTCGTGCCTGGCCTTCTTCCACCAGCTGTCGAAATGTCGACCGGAGACCACGTCGGCCGGAATGCGCTGATCGTAGAACTCGAACAGTGTCTCGTCGTCGACCATGATGTCGCGCCTGCGCGCCCGATGCTCCAGGTCCTCGACCTCGGCGAGCAGCTCGCGGTTCTCGTGGAAGAACCGATGTCGGGTCTCCCAGTCACCCTCCACCAACGCATGTCGGATGAAGAGGTCACGCGAGGTCTCCGGGTCGATGCGTCCGAAGTTCACCTTGCGACCCGCCACCAGCGGGATGCCGTACAGCGTCACGCGTTCGAACGCGATGACCGCCGCCTGCTTCTTCTCCCAGTGCGGCTCGCTGTAGCTGCGCCGGACCAGGTGTCCCGCCGCCTTCTCGATCCACTCCGGTTCCACGCGGCCCGCGATGCGGCCCCACAACCGGGACGTCTCGACCAACTCGGCGGCCATCACCCACCGGGGCGGCTTCTTGAACAGCGCCGACCCCGGGAAGACCGCGAACTTCGCATTGCGAGCACCCAGGTACTCGTTCTTGTCGGTGTCCTTGAGGCCGACCTGCGAGAGCAACCCCGCCAGGAGCGACTGATGCACCCGATCGGGATCGGTGCGGTCATCGCCGGGCGCCGAACCGAGGGTCCTGGCCACCTGCCGCAGCTGTCCGTAGACGTCCTGCCACTCGCGGACCCGCAGATAGTTCAGGTACTCGGCACGACACATCCGGCGGAACCGACTGGAGGAGGACTCCTTCTGCTGCTCCTGCAGGTACTCCCACAGGTTCAGATAGGAGATGAAGTCGGAGTTCTTGTCCACGAACCGGGCGTGCTGCTCGGCGGCGGCCTGCTGCTTGTCCTCCGGCCGTTCTCTCGGATCCTGGATGGAGAGCGCGGCGGCGATCACCATGACCTCGTGGAGACAGCCGTTGCGCTGGGCCTCCAGCACCATGCGACCCAATCTCGGGTCGACGGGCAGCTGCGCCAGGCTGCGGCCGAGCGGGGTCAGTCGCTTGCGCAGATCGGGCTCGTCGGGGTTCAACGCGCCCAACTCATGGAGCAGCTGAACGCCATCGGAGATGTTGCGTCGATCCGGCGGGTCGACGAACGGGAAGGCCGCGACGTCGCCGAGCCCCAGTGCGCTCATCTGCAGGATCACCGAGGCCAGATGGGTACGCAGGATCTCCGGGTCGGTGAACTCCGGCCGCGCGAGGTAGTCCTGCTCGGAGTAGAGCCGGATGCACACGCCTGCGGAGAGCCTGCCGCAGCGGCCGGAGCGCTGATTGGCCGATGCCTGTGAGATGGCCTCGATGGGCAGCCGCTGAACCTTGGTGCGCAGGCTGTACCGCGAGATCCGCGCCGTGCCCGGGTCGATCACGTACTTGATCCCCGGCACGGTCAGCGAGGTCTCGGCGACGTTGGTCGCCAACACGATGCGCCGTCCGGTATGCGGTTGGAACACCCGATGTTGCTCGCGCGCCGAGAGTCGGGCGTAGAGCGGGACCACCTCGGTGTTGCGGAGGTCCTGCTTCACCAGCGCGTCGGCGGTGTCACGGATCTCCCGCTCACCGCTGAGGAACACCAGGACGTCGCCCGGTGCCTCGCCTGCCAGTTCGTCCACCGCGTCACAGATCGCCTGGACCTGATCTCGCTCGACCTCGTCGGTCACGATCGGCCGGTACCGGACCTCCACCGGATAGGTCCGGCCGGACACCTCGATCATCGGCGCGTCGCCGAAGTGCCGGGAGAACCGCTCGGGGTCGATCGTCGCGGAGGTGATGATCACTTTGAGATCGGGTCTGCGCGGCAGCAGTTCCTTGAGATAGCCGAGCAGGAAGTCGATGTTGAGGCTGCGCTCGTGCGCCTCGTCGATGATGATCGTGTCGTACTGACGCAGCATCCGGTCCCGCTGGATCTCCGCCAGCAGGATGCCATCGGTCATCAGCTTGACCAGGGTGTCCTCGCCGACCCGATCGGTGAAGCGCACCGCGTAACCCACCGCCTGGCCCAGCTCGGTGTGCAGCTCCTCCGCGATGCGTTCGGCCACGGTGCGGGCGGCCAGTCGTCTGGGCTGGGTGTGCCCGATCAACCCGTGCACGCCACGGCCGAGTTCGAGGCAGATCTTGGGCAGCTGCGTGGTCTTTCCCGAGCCGGTCTCGCCCGCGAGGATCACGACCTGGTGGTCGCGGATGGCCTCGAGGATCTCGTCCTTGCGTTGTCCGACGGGCAGCTCGGCCGGATACTTGATCTTCGGCACGGCGGCCCGACGTCGCTCGATGCGCAGTGCGGCGGAATCGATCTCGGCGCTGATCGAAGCGAGCGCCTCCTCGCGGGCGGGGCCACCGGATTTGCGGTTTCGGCGCATTCCGTCCAACCGCCGCGCGATGCGGTGTTGATCACGGAGCATCAGTTCGGGGAGGCGTGCCGACAGCTCGGCAAGCGGCGAGGTCACAGACGACGTTCTCATACGCCGCCCAGGATAGGCGGGGCGGCCGAGGCCGGTCTCGTCATTTCTCCCGCGTCGGGCGAATGGGATCGAGATCGCAGCGGGCATCTCCTGACTGCTTCCGCGCCGCCGGATCCGGTCCTGTAGAACCAGCACGGTCACCGGTGCGGTGGCAGACGAGAGATACCCGTTCGAGGGATCGGCGCGGTGGCCGCCAGTCGTCTCACGAGGTCGTAGGGAGTGCGATGCCCGAGATGACGATGGCGGCGCTGCGACGTACGCGAGTCGCGGTGGCGGTGCTGTTCTTCATCAACGCCTTCGCCTACGCCAACATCGTGGCGCGATTCCCGCAGCTCAAGGACCATCTCGAGCTGAGCAACAGCGCCTTCGGCCTCGGGATCGCGGCGATGCCCGCCGGAGCGCTGGTCGCAGGCCTGCTGGCCGGGCCGTTATCCACCCGGCTCGGCAGCGGCAGGCTCGCGGTGCTCGCAGGCGTCCTGCTGGGCGTCGTCGTGCCCACCGCGTCGCTGGCCGACCTCTGGTTGGGCTTCGCCGCGACCATGTTCGTCCTGGGCGCCGCCGATTCCGTGATGGACGCGGCCAGCAACGCGCACGGAATCCGGGTGCAGCGCCGATACGGCCGCTCGGTGCTCAACAGCTTCCACGGCGTGTGGAGCCTCGGCGCGGTCTGCGGGGGAGTCGCGGGCAGTGCGGCCGCCGGGCTGGGTATCCCGTTGGGGGTGCATCTCATCGCGATCGGGATCGCGGTCGCCGTGTTGGCCGTGAGCTGCCTTCCCCTGCTGCTGCCGGGGGGCGAGGACAGTGAACTGGCTGCGGACCGGCCGCAGGCGGGCACCCCGACGACCGACGCGACCGAGCGGGACCGCACCGAGACCGGACATGTTCGTCGCGTCCTCGGTCTGCTCGGCCTGGTGATGATGGCGGCCTGTGCGGTGGAGGACACCCCGGCGTCCTGGGGAGCGGTGCTGCTGCGCGACTCCTACGCCGCTCCGGCCGCGTTGGCGGGTGCCGCGTATGTCGCGTTCCAGGGCTCGATGATGGTCGGCCGTCTACTGGGCGACCGGATGACCGACCGGTTCGGACACCTGCGGGTCGGGCAGGCAGGCGGTCTGCTGATTGCCGTTCCGATGGCGATCGCGCTGCCCATCGGCTCGGTGCCGGTGCTGATCGTGGCCTTCGCCTTGGCCGGGCTGGGGACTGCGACGCTCTTCCCCTCCGCGATCCACGCGGCCGGGAGCATCCCGGGGATCCCTAGCGCCAATGCCATCGCGATCGTCTCCTGGTTCGCGCGGGTCGGCTTCCTGCTGATGCCACCGCTGATCGGCATGCTCGCCGACGCGGTGAGCCTGCCGACCGCGATGGCCGTGCTACCGGTGTTCGGGCTGTTCCTGGCGTGGCAGTCGCGGATCTTCGACCCCGTCCGCCTGCGCCGGACCGTCGGCGACTGACCAAGCGCCGTATTCGGCCGCGAAGGCGCACCGGGATCCTGGGAGCGCTCCCGGAGTAAGCGCTCGGATCGATATTCCCATCGAATAACGGGAGCCGGCACGCCTGGATCGGACATCGAGGCCGCAGTCGGCCGCAACCGGATGTCCGGGCGGCCCACCTCGGGCGGAAGCGAAATCACACCAGGTCGCGGCGGCAATGGTGCTGTCTCGCAACGAATATTGACAACGTGCCGTGGCCTCCGTCACGCTGGGAGCGCTCCCAGTTGCGAAGCGTGCCGGGTCGGGAGCCGTGGGTGATCGGGCGGCGCGGCCCGAGGCCCATCCGACCGCTGTGGTTTCGCATCGATCACTCACCGAGTGGGCGAGGGCTATCCCGATGTGTCCCGTCTCGTCGACGGAAAGCAGGCCACGAGGAGCACGACCGTCACCCGAGGTTGTCAGAACTGAAATCAAGGAGGATTGCAGTGAGGACACGACACAAGGTGGGCTTCTGGGGCGCTCTCGCCGCCCTGGTCGGTGCCCTGGTGGTGGTCACTCCCGCCGAGGAGGCCTTGGCGCATGGCGGTCTGACCTACCCGGCGACCAGGACCTATGCCTGTTACGTCAACGGTCTCGAGGGCGGGCAGGGCGGCGACGTCAACCCGACCAATCCGGCCTGTGCCGCAGCGGTCGCCCAGGGCGGCAAGAACGCGCTGTGGAACTGGTTCGGCAACCTCATCAGCGATGCGGGCGGCAGACACCGGGAGATCATCCCGGACGGCAACCTCTGCGGGCCCTCCGATACGTTCAGCGGCTTCAACCTCGCGCGTTCCGACTGGCCCACCACCCAGCTGCAGGCGGGCGCGAACATCACCTTCCGGTACAACGCCTGGGCCCCGCATCCCGGGACGTGGTCGCAGTACATCACCAAGGACGGCTGGGACCCGAACCAGCCGCTGCGGTGGTCGGACCTGGAGTCGGTGCCCTTCGACGAGGTCACCAATCCGCCGATCGACGGCAGCGGTCCGCATGGTGCGGAGTACACCTGGCGCGGTCAGCTGCCCTCGGGCAAGAGCGGCAAGCACCTCATCTACTCGATCTGGCAGCGTTCGGACAGCGCGGAGGCCTTCTACAACTGCTCCGACGTCGTGTTCAGCGACTCCGGAGACCCCGGTGAGCCCGAGCCGCCGGAGCCGGAGCCGATCGCGATCGACTGCGCGGTGGAGTACACGAAGCAGAGCGAATGGAACAACGGTTTCGTGGCCGAGGTGGTGCTGCGCAACACCGGTAGCGCGGCGATCTCCGGTTGGGGTCTGACCTGGCCCTACTCCGATGGGCAGCAGGTGACCAACGCCTGGGGAGCCTCGGTGGCTCAGCAGGGCGCGGAGGTGACCGTGCGATCCAACAGCGGAACCGGGCACATCCCGGTCGGTGGCTCGGTGACCTTCGGGTTCCAGGGCACGCATGGCGGGAGCAACTCCGTGCCCGCCACGTTCGCGGTGAACGACACCCTCTGCAGCTGATCCGCGAGGGTTCGACGACCTGCGGCGGCGGGGCGGGCAACGAGGCCGTGTCCCGCCGTCGCGCCGGATCGCGCCTCGACGGCCACTCGAAGTGGGGTCAACACGGCGGCTCGGTCTCGTCGGACCGGTCGATCGGCATCGCGGTGTCGGCGTGGTAGCCCATCTGGCGTAGTAACACCGCGCAGATGTCGTCCAACTGCCGGACCTGGTCATCGTCCAAGCCGTCGAAGAGCAGTTCGCGGACCTTGTTGGCGTGGCCGGGCGCTGCGGCGACCACCTTCTCGTAGCCTGCATCGGTCAGGACCGCGAGGCTTCCTCTCCGGTCCTGGTCACACCGCTGTCTTCGCACCCAGCCCTGCTTCTCCAGCCTGCTGACGACGTGGGACAAGCGGGACGGTGAGGCGTTCGCCTTGGCTGCGAGGTCGCTCATCCGGGCCGATCGCTGCTCGGCCTCGGACAGCAGGGCCATGACCCAGTAGCCGAAGTGGGTCAGCGACTCGTCGCGTTGCAGCTGGGTATCCAGGGCCGCCGGGAGCACCGTGATCACGCCCGCGAGCTTCCGCCATGCCCGTTGTTGCTCGTCGGTGAGCCACCGTGCCTCGTCCACCTGCGGATCCTATCCATCGAGCCGGGCGGTCGGCTGTGGTTCGCGATCGAGGTGAGGCGCATTCGGGCTCCGCCGAATGCCGCAGGGATCGGTCGAGACTTCTTGGTCCACGAGGCGGAGTGGAAACAGTTGAAGCCTCATGTATCGTCACGATCCTTGAACCTTCAATATATCAAAGCGTGACTTGCGGTTACCGTCATCACACGTGGTGACTTCCCATCCCATGCTGCGAGCCACGCTTGGACACCAGGAGAAGACGACATGAAATCCTTCGAACTCATTCGCAACCTCGTGCTCCTCGCCGCACGGCTGGGGCTCGGAATCGTGCTCATCGCCCACGGCTGGCAGAAGATCGACGGGGGCATCGACGGGACCGCTGCGGGCTTCGAGGCGATGGGAGTCCCATTGCCCGGCGCCGCAGCCTGGTTCGCGACCCTCGTCGAGTTCGGCGGCGGAATCGCACTGATCCTCGGACTCGCCGTGCCGATCGTCGGCGTCCTGGTCGCCGCGAACATGGCGGGCGCCTGGGCCGTCGCGCACACCGGCGTGGGAATCTTCGTCAGCGACGGCGGCTTCGAGTTCGTCCTCGTCATCATGGTGGCGGCTCTGCTGCTGGCCGTGAGCGGTGCCGGTGCCTTCAGCATCGACCGTTTCCTGGCCCCGGTCGTCTTCAAGAACAACCGCCCCGAGGTGCCGGCCGCCGCGTGACGCGGGCGGCGGGCCGCCAGCCGACGCCGACACCCGGCGGCATCGGCATCGGGGCGCACCGAGGCGGGCTCCGAGCCGCCACGGTGTAAGACAGTGCGGATGGATGCGGATCCCGCTCCACCCGAGCCCCCGATCCGGCTCCCGGGAGAGAACACGCAGGCCCCCGGCCCTGCGGCGGGCGGTGGTTCGCCCGCCGGGGAGATCGCGGTCGCCGAAGGCGTCGACCCGACTCCTGCCGAGGACACCATCGCGTGCATTCGAACGATCGTTCTCGGGCACCCGACCGGCCTCGCTCGGCAGGCACTCGCGTGCGAGGGAGCACAGACCCGTCGGTCGCGCATCCGGACATCGACCACCCGGCGAGGCACGCGGCCATGCCGGAGCGACCGCTGCCGTGGTGCTCAACCGGTGGCGGTCTCCACCGGCCCGACGGCGACCGTCGAATAGCGCTGCGATCCGACGAGCCATTCGAGTTGGTCGCGAGGAACCGCGCAGATCACCTTGGCGTCCGCCTCGACCGTGTGTGCATCGTGATCGGACAGGCCGAGCCGTCGTGTCAACGCGGGCAGCGCCGCCTGTGTCGTCGCCACCTCGGACAAGCGATCGGCGATCCGGTCCGCCACCCAGGCGATGGCGTCCTCATCCGAGCAGCCGAGGGCGTGCCGGATGACGATCACGTAGTTGTGCACCTCGCCGCCCGCGGTCTCCCGCTCCAGCGAGGCGATGTCGTTGCACCAGGCCGCCACATCGTTGACGCCCCCGACCAGGGTGCGCCATTCATGGCTGCTCGCCACCGCTTCGGGCAACTCTCGGCCCAACACCGGTTCTGCGAGGTCGTAGACATGCAGACCGGCCAGTCCACCGCGCAGCATCGGGAATTCCGCCGGGGTGGGCGTCCGACCCCGCTGCTGGTTGTGTGCCGCAGCCAGCGTCGCGTCCGCGTGCCCGGCCAGGTTGGTCAGGAAACGTTCCCGCCACGCGGCGCCCATCTCCGGGATGGTCTCCTGCCACAGAGCGACGGCGGCGCGTTCGAGGCCGTCCGCGTCGGGCCCGGCGACTCCGGCCCGCAATGCTCTCAACAGGGAGTCATAGCGCTGAGCGACCAACGACGGCGTGCCGCCGACACCACCCTCGTCGATCTCGTCGTCCTCCCAGAGGACCCAGGCCAGCCACTTCGTGAAGAGGGTCACCCGCTCCACCGGGGCGGTGGGGAAGCTGCGGACCGCCATCGACTCGACGCCGTCGCCCACCACGCGTTCTCCGGCGGACCCCGAACCGACGAGTCCGACCTCCGCCGCCCAGGCCCGCAGTCCCGTGCGCACCGCGAGAACGGTGCTGCCGTACTCGGCCGTTCGGGGCGGTGGCGGCTCGATCAGTGTCAGTAGGCGGTGCAAGCTCATCCGAGTCCTCGTCTCTGCGCTGGTCGTCGCCGGATCCGCGGTCTCGGTGTGCGCGCGGATCTCGCCGCCGGGTTGGTACTGCGCTTTCGGGTGGTCGTACTCCGCACGGCTCCCGAATCGGGTCGCCGAGCCTGTCTGGGGTTCGTCCGGACCGGGTGGGGCGTCTGCTGTCTGTCGAGGGGCTGTGGCGTGGAGACGATCTTGACTTCGCACTCGAGGCGTCCTCAAGGAGTCGAGGGCTTCGATCACCCCGTTGGCCGTAGTGGATCACCTGATCGCGCGAATTGATTGCACCGAGTGGTCGCGGCGAGTCGTGATTATGTCGGCCTTGTGGAAAACGCGTCCGGTCGGTGAAGTCGAACCGATCGCTGAGCGGTGGTCATCACGGTCGGTCGACCGTTATGTACCCGCCTCGATGGAATTCCGTGGCCACCAACGAGCATTCGACGGCGCTGCGGCCGGAATAGGACGGATCGATAGCACGCGGATCCGATGGACGGCTAGGAATCGCGGGCCGGGCCGCCTAACGTTCTATGGGTGAACCCCACGATCCTCGAGTTGGTCGGGATGGCCGCGCCAGTGGTGTCGTTGGTGGCGGCTCTGGTGGCGTTCACCCTCGTCGGTCGGTCGTTACGCAGATTCGAGAAGCAGGCCCGGGAACAGGCGAACTACGCGATGACCCGGCTCAACGAGCAGGCCGAACACCGGGCGCGTGAACTGCGCATCGCCGCCCAGCACGGACGGCGGGACCTGGAGCGCGAGGCCGACCGACGAACGACCGAGCAGGTGCGGCGCCAACAGGTGCACCAGCGGCGGGTGGCCTATGCCGAGTTCCTCGGCGCAGCCAATGTCTATCTGCTCGCCTGCTATTCGGCCGAACCCGAATCCTCCGCCGATTCCGAATGGCGCATCGAACTCACCCGACTCGGACAGAATCTGTGGTCCGCGCTCGCCCCCGTCTATCTTCTCGGCTCGCCGGAGGTGGTCGATGCGGCCGATGTTTATTCGCGTCTGCTGGTATTGCGGCTGGGCCGTGGCCGATCGGTGACGACCGAGGAACTGAAAACGGTCCGTGACGTGTTCGTCCATGTGGCGAGAATGGATTTGGCCCGTCCGGAGGATTGAGTCGATCACATCGATGTGCTCCGGGGCGTCGAATCGGGCGACGCCGTGGCGAGGAGTCTCGTCGTCCTGCCGGTCGGGTGTGCGCGGACGCCGCCACGGCGCAGGCTTACGATCGCGCCGACCGCGCGGCGCGGTCCATCGCCCGCATCATCGGTCACTTCAGCGCGATCGCGTCTCGCGGAACCTGTAACCAGCCGCTGGGAGCGAAGCGCTGCGCGCGCGGTAACGGCACCGATAAGGACCGTCGAACCGAGAACGTCCACGCCAGCAGGGCGAAGGTGCGTGGGGTGCGGAACTTCTCGACGGCGTAGGAGTCCTCGTACCAGGCCGACCAGGACATCGTCCTGCCCTGCCGCCCGAAGAACTCCTCCAGCCTCCCGAAACCCTCGTCCAGCGACACGACGGCATACACCGGGGAGACCGCCTCCATCTCGGTGAGGAACCGCACCCGGCGCTCGCCGGAACGGCCCCCATCGCAGACGTAGTACCGGAAACCGGGAGCGAAGAGCCGCACCGGCGAGCGATTCGGCGTCTGCCCGGCGGGCCACAGGTGCCAGCCGTGGTCCTCGCGGAAGGGTGCGGGCGGCAACCACCAGCCGTGCCGTCGAATCCAGACCGAATCGGTCATCTGGCCCCCTCGAACATCGGGTACTCCCTCATCGCGGGCCTGGCTGCGAGCGTTGCACGCCGTCGAGCGTCGCCTCGGCCCGCGCCCGCGATCCAGCCTGCCGGCGTCGGCCGCTGCCAGGTTGGCTAGCCTGGTATCGGTCTGGGCACTCGTCATGAAACGGCCTGGACGACTATCCGCCAGACGGTCGGCAAGGAGATCAGGAACCGTGTTGCGCACCCATCAGGCCGGCGCCCTACGCGCCGAGCACGTCGGCAAGACAGTCACCCTCACCGGGTGGGTGGCGCGTCGACGCGATCACGGGGGCGTGATCTTCATCGATCTTCGGGACGCCTCCGGGGTCGCCCAGGTCGTCTTCCGCGAGGGCGAGATGGCCGAGCGGGCCCATCGGCTGCGCTCGGAGTTCTGCCTGCGGGTCATCGGTGACGTCGTCATCCGCCCCCAGGGCAACGAGAACCCGGAGATCCCCACCGGTGCGATCGAGGTGACGGTCAACGAACTCGAGGTGCTGTCCGAGTCCGCGCCGCTGCCCTTCCAGCTCGACGAGCACCTGGAGGTCGGCGAGGAGACCCGACTCCGCCACCGTTACCTCGACCTGCGTCGTTCCGGCCCCGCCGCCGCACTGCGCATGCGCAGCGAGGCGAACCGGATCGCCAGGACGGTGTTGCACGACCAGGACTTCGTGGAGATCGAGACGCCCACGCTGACCCGCTCGACGCCGGAGGGCGCCCGCGACTTCCTGGTTCCCGCGCGCCTGCAGCCGGGTTCCTGGTACGCGCTGCCGCAGTCCCCGCAGCTGTTCAAGCAGCTGTTGATGGTCGCCGGTATGGAGCGCTACTACCAGATCGCCCGCTGCTACCGCGACGAGGACTTCCGCGCCGATCGGCAGCCGGAGTTCACCCAGCTCGACGTCGAGATGAGCTTCGCCGAGCAGGACGACGTGATCGCCCTCGGCGAGGACATCGTCGCCGCGCTCTGGCAGGGCCTGGCCGACCACGTCATCCCGCGCCCGATCCCGAGGATCACCTACGCCGACGCGATGGCGCGCTACGGCACCGACAAGCCGGATCTGCGCTTCGGTCTGGAGCTGACCGAGCTGACCGAGTACTTCGCCGAGACGACCTTCCGCGTCTTCCAGGCGCCGTATGTCGGCGCGGTCGTGATGCCCGGCGGTGCGGACCAGCCCCGACGTCAGCTCGACGCCTGGCAGGACTGGGCCAAGCAGCGTGGCCACAAGGGCCTGGCCTACGTCCTGATCCAGCCCGACGGCACCCTGGGCGGCCCGGTGGCCAAGAACCTCACCGAGGGCGAGCGCGCGGGTCTGGCAGCGGCGGTCGGCGCGAACCCCGGCGACTGCGTGTTCTTCGCGGCGGGTTCCGCGGCGGGAGCCCGTTCGCTGCTGGGTGCGGCCCGGTTGGAGATCGGTCGGCGCTGCGACCTGATCGACGAGGACGCCTGGTCCTTCGTCTGGGTCGTGGACGCACCGCTGTTCGAGTCGGCGGAGGACACCGACGACGTCGCCATCGGCTCCGGTCGCTGGACCGCCGTGCACCACGCCTTCACCTCGCCGACCAAGGAGTGGGCGCAGCGGTTCGAGGAGGACCCGGGCAACGCGTTGGCCTACGCCTACGACATCGTCTGCAACGGCAACGAGATCGGTGGCGGCTCGATCCGTATCCACCAGGCCGAGATGC
Source organism: Actinoalloteichus hymeniacidonis (assembly GCF_014203365.1). Taxonomy (NCBI): domain Bacteria; kingdom Bacillati; phylum Actinomycetota; class Actinomycetes; order Pseudonocardiales; family Pseudonocardiaceae; genus Actinoalloteichus; species Actinoalloteichus hymeniacidonis. Next base: position 3,870,762 of record NZ_JACHIS010000001.1, on the reverse strand, counting down.
AGCGGCGGGTCTTCGGCGTGATGGGCATCTCCGAGGCCGACGCACAGGAGAAGTTCGGCTTCCTGCTGGACGCCTTCCAGTACGGTCCCCCGCCGCACGGCGGTATCGCCTTCGGCTGGGACCGGATCGTGATGCTGCTCGCCGGAGCGGAATCGCTCCGCGAGGTCATCGCCTTCCCGAAGTCCGGTGGCGGTTTCGACCCGCTCACCGAGGCACCCGCGCCGATCACCGCCGAGCAGCGTAAAGAAGCGGGCGTCGACGCCAAGCCCAACGCACGTCAGTCCTGAGCTCGTACCCCGCCCCGGGACGTTCCCGGGGCGGGGATTCATCGGTTGTTTCAGCCGAACAGTGGTCATCATGGGATGGCGAACCACGGTAGGGTCGGAAGAGATGAGCCTCGAGACAGCTGTCAGTCGGTCAAAGGCGTCCGACCGGAGCACCACGAGTCACGATGAACTGAACGACACGGTTCGCGCGGCGGAGACGGTGCTCACCGGCCGGTTCGGCGCCTCGGTACGACTCGCCGACCCCGAAGACCTCGGGGGCAGCGGCCGAGCCGCCGTCGTTCGAGTCCGGGTCGCGGAGACCCCTTTCACGATGCCCAAGACTCTGGTCATCAAGCGTTACCCCCGTGTCGCCGACGACCAGGACGGCGGCGCGTTCGCCAGGGAGGCGGCGAGTTGCCAGCTGCTGACCGCGCTGCCCGCCGAGAGCTGGGTCAGCCCGGAACTGGTCGGTCAGGATCAGAACGAGCGACTGGTGATCCTGGAGGACTTCGGCCGCGCCTCGACGCTGGCCGACGTCCTGCGAGGTGAGGACACCAGGGCCGCCGAGAACACCCTGCTGTCCTGGGCCAGGACCCTGGGCAGGCTGCACACCAGCACCGCCGGTCGCGACGCCGACTTCGATGCGTTGTTGCGGCGGTTGGGCGGCCGGGACGGCATACACCCCGTCGCGCAGGAGGCCGCCGAAGCCGTGCGCGAACTTCCCGCGTTGTTGGCCACGCTGCACGAACGCCCGGTTCCCGACGAGGTCCTCGCCGATGTGGGCGAGGCGCTCAAACTGTTCTCCGCACAGCGTTATCGGGCGTTCAGCACCAGCGACATCAGCCCGGACAACAGCGTGGTCACCGGGCACGGAGTCCGATTCCTCGACTTCGAGTCCGGTTGCGTGCGAGATATCGCCCTGGACGCGATCAGCCTGCTGGTCCCGTTCGCCTCGTGTGCCTGCGCGCTGCGCGTGCCGGAGGAGATCGGCGAGGCGATGCTGGCCACCTGGCGTTCCGAGGTGACCTCGGTGTGGCCGGAACTCGATCAGGACGAGATCCTGCTGCCCAGGCTCTTCCAGGCGCAGCTGATCTACGCCTGGGTGGCGACCTGGCGGGTGTTGTCGGGGACCAGCGGCGTGATGACCTCGGAGACCGAGCAGGGCGACCCGATGCTGCGGTACCTGGACGTCATCGACCAGTGGGAACGGCTGGCCTCGGACGCGGGCGTGGCCGAACCGCTGGCGGAGTTCGCCGATTCCACCGCCGCTGCCCTGCGGGATCACTTCGGTCTGTCCGGCCAGCGGCTTCCGTTCTACCCGGCATTCCGCTGACCGTCTCGCGTACCGACCGATGCCTGCGGCGCTCTGATCAGAGCCATTCCGCAGGGTTGGTCAACTCGCTGTCCGAGCGGTCGCCGGTGTTGACGGTGCCTGCGGCCTCGATCAACACCACCTGACACTCCTGCTCGGCCACCGGCCGATGCCGGACTCCTCGGGGGACCACGAACAGTTCACCCGTGCGCAGGGTCCGACGTTCGTCGGGAAGATCGATGTGCAGGGTTCCGTGTACCACCAGGAAGAGCTCGTCGGTGTCGGCGTGTTCGTGCCAGACGAACTCACCGAGCAGCTTGACGACTTTGACATGCTGATCATTGAGCTGGGCGACGATGCGTGGCGACCAGTGGTCGTCGATCCTGCCGAGTTTGTCCGCGAGGGACACCGTCGAGTTCATCCGACGATTATCGCCGAGTCGCACGCCGTGGTGCCCGTCGTCGGTGTCGTGCGGGCCGGGTAGCGTCGCGCGCGTGGCAGACGGGCTATTCGACGAGGGACTCTTCGGCGCCGAGGTGGCGGACAAGGCGGAGCGTGCCTTGGCCGACAACGCGCCGCTGCCGGTCCGGATGCGCCCACGCAACCTGGACGAGGTCGTCGGCCAGGACCATCTCCTCGCACCGGGCGCGCCGTTGCGGCGACTGGTGGAGGGAGCGGCCCCGGCGTCGATCCTGCTCTACGGCCCGCCGGGCACCGGCAAGACGACCTTGGCGACCTTGGTGTCGCAGGCGACCGGACGACGATTCGTGGCGCTCTCGGCGTTGTCGGCCGGTGTCAAGGAAGTACGGGCGGTCATCCAGGAGGCTCGACACCGGCTCGGTCGCTCCGGGGAGTCGACGGTGTTGTTCATCGACGAGGTACACCGGTTCTCCCGCACCCAGCAGGACGCCCTGCTCGGCGCGGTCGAGGATCGCGTCGTGCTCCTGGTGGCGGCGACCACGGAGAATCCCTTCTTCTCGGTGGTGTCACCGTTGCTGTCGCGATCGCTGGTCCTGCAACTCCAGTCGCTCACCGACGAGGCCGTGCGCACGCTGGTCGATCGCTCCGTCGTCGAGGAACGTGGCCTGGGCGGCCGAGTGCGGCTGACGGAGGCCGCCGCCGAGCACCTGGTGCGGCTCGCCTCCGGGGACGCGCGACGGGCGTTGACGGCGTTGGAGGCCGCCGCCGAGGCCGCGGAGTCGACCGACTCGGCGGTGATCGAGTTGTCGACGGTGGAGGCGACCGTCGACAAGGCGGCGGTGCGCTACGACCGCGACGGCGACCAGCACTACGACGTGACCAGTGCCTTCATCAAGTCCATTCGAGGGTCCGATGTGGACGCCGCGCTGCACTATCTGGCCAGGATGATCGAGGCGGGGGAGGATCCCCGCTTCATCGCCAGACGACTGGTGGTGCATGCCAGCGAGGACATCGGGATGGCCGACCCCACGGCGCTCGGTGTGGCGGTGGCCGCCGCTCAGGCGGTGGCGTTGATCGGGATGCCGGAGGGCCGCATCACCCTGGCGCAGGCCACCATTCATCTGGCCACGGCGCCGAAGTCCAACGCGGTGATCACGGCGATCGATGCGGCGCTCGGCGACGTCCGCTCCGGGGCGGCGGGTCCGGTGCCCGCGCACCTGCGGGACGGGCACTACTCGGGTGCGGCGAAACTGGGCAATGCGACGGGCTACCGCTATCCGCACGACGTCGCCGAGGGCGTGCTGGCCCAGCAGTACGCGCCGGACGTCGTGGTCGGACGCGACTACTACGAACCCACCGAACGAGGAGCCGAGCGAACCCTGTCGGAGCGGGTTCCCCGGCTACGGCGGGTCATTCGAGGCGAAACGCCCCGGCGGAGCTGAGGACGACCGTAAGCTCCCGGCACATGGAAAGACCTCGCGATGGGGCCGTCGACGGTCCGAGGCAGGCCCGTGACCGGCTGAGCAAGGCCGAGCGGAAGTTGTGGGATGCGGCGGCCGAGTTCGCCGCCGCGCGTCGGGCGCTTCCCGCCGGGCCGCTGGCGGAGTCGGCGACGCCGCTGACGACGGCGGCGGGCAAACCCGTCACGCTGGCCGGTCTGTTCGGTTCGCGTCGGGTCCTCATCGGATACCACCTGCGGTTCGACGAGGGTTGGCTGCGATCCTGCCCGGATTCGGCCCGCTGGGTCGACGGGCTCGACAGCCTGGTGGAGCACCTCGCTCCGCGTGCCGCAGTCGTGGTGTTCGCCCCTGCCTCGCCCGGCGCGCTGCACGACGAGGTCCAACGACGGGGTTGGCGGCGGATCGAGGTGGTCTCCACCCAGCCGAGCCGACTCACCGACGACCTCGGCCTGCGTCGCGACGACGGGCTCAGGGCGGCCGTCAGTCTGTTCCGCTGGATGCCGGACGGCACGATGCGGCGCAACGTCTTCGCCGCCGACGTCCCGGGTGGGCCCTGGTCGCTACTCGACCTCGTGGAATTCGAGGAGGCGGCGTCGCCGAGCCCCGCCGATTCGGCGTCGGCGGCCCCGGTGACCCTCGCGACGCCCGCCGCAGCCGACCGCACCGCCGAGACCACGGCTGCCGAGGAGACCGACGAGCCGGTGCGCGATGTGGACTGGGCCATCGCCGCAGGCGACTGATCCGCCATCGACCCCCGGCGACCGGCACGTCGCCTGCGGAGCCCGATCCACCTCGATGACGCCCGATGCGGCGGCCCGACGGCCGCCGCATCGGCGCACAACCGAGGACTCAGCGCCCCTCGGGGGCGATGGACGTCACCTCGTACAGCGGATTCGGCAGTTCCCCGTGCGGCGCGATGGCATGCCGATAGGACAGTTCCGCGTAACCGGTCTGCACGAGTCGGTCGCCGTTGAGCGGGTATCGGGCGAAGGTGGGGCCGAGGAGGTCGCCCTGCGCCATGCGGTCGGCCAACTCGGGGTGCCGCCTGCGGAAGTCCTCGATCTCGCCGCGCACCCGACCCCAGAACCGAGCCTCGGCCACCCCGTGGTTCTCGCGCAGCAGGCGTGCCAACGGCCGGAACACCCCGACGAGCAGGGCATCCACCAGGTACTGCCGCAGTACATGCCAGGGCTTGCGAGGAAGCACCCGGTAATGCGAGTCCGGCTCCGGGCCGCGCTCGGCGACCGGTTCCACCGAGACGTTCACATCGTCGATGAGGTCCTTGATCGCCACGCGCGTCGGCCTGCCCGACTCGTCGAGGATCAGCAGCACGTTCTCGCCGTGCGGGTTCACCGTGATCCCGTACCGGTAGAGCACCAGCAGTAGGGGCCGCAGCAACGCCGCGAACAAATCGGCCATCCAACTCTGTGCATCCGAGCCGGAGCGGGCGATGTACTCGCTCACCAGGCTGCGGCCCGCCGTGTCGACATGTAGGACGGCCGCCAGCGGGACCGCCCGCTCCCCGGGCCGCAGGGTCGGGTCCACCGACTCCCGCCAGATGCAGCCCAGAGTCTCCAACCAGGTGTAGGGCGTGCCGGGCACCGTGGACAACAGGGGGTGCTCGATCGTCACCGAGGCGACCTCGCCCAACAGGACGGCGCCGGTCTCGGCCAACTCCGCGTCACCGTCCCACAGCCCACGCAGCCACTGGGTGACCGTCGGGGCCGCCGAGGTGCAGTGCGGCGGGATGCCTCGCCAGACTGCGGTGTTCAGGATGCGCAGCGGCAGTTTCACCTGGAACCGATCCGGGTGTTCCACGTTGGACATCGTCCGGATGGCCTGGGTCGGCAGCATCGGGTCGGGGGCCACGCCCAGCTCGATGATGCGGTCGGCCGCCAGCTCCGGTGCCCACAACGTGCGCACGACGTGGTCGAGCTGCCAGGGATGCACCGGCAGCCACACATAGGCGTCGGGGTCGACGCCTCGGCTCTGCAACACCGAGGCGAAGGCCGTCCTGGTCGCCTCGTCCAGTTCGTGTTCGCGTACCGCGTGTTCGGAGAGCGCGGGCGTGGCCCGGAACTCGGCCAGTCCCCGATGGACGGCCAACCAGGGCAGCCGCAACCTGCTACGGGCCTCCGGTGCATAACGGGCCTGGTCGTCGGAGGAGAAACCGACGCGGCCCTTGTTCGCCACCAGCCAGGGGTGACCGACCAGGTGACCCTCCAGCTCGGTGTGCCCGAGGTCGGCGAGGACGTCGACGGGCACGTCGTTCTCGGCGAGTGCGACGTCGGCCCGCAGGGTCGCGGTCAGCTCGGCCAGGTAGTTCGCCGAGGTCTCCGGCGAGACCCCGATGGTGCCGGCCGCGTCGAGCAGGAACCGCGCCGGATCCCAGGCAGGCTGCCCCAGCCGATCGCCGAGGATCCCGGTCACCCGATGCCGGATCGACTCCGGCGCCACCGTCCAGTCGCCGAACGCGCCGCGCACGGCCTGGAAGGAGTACTCGGCTTCGGCCAGCGATAACAACCACTCGCCGTCGGCGAACGGCTCGGGACGCAGCAGGTCCTCGAAGGCGAGCTGCCCGATCATCTTGGCCAGCAGTCTGGCCGAGGCCATCCGCCAGATCTCCGCCTGCGTCGGCACCGCCGTCATCCGCCCTCTCCTGGTGTTCCGAAACTGGTGAACGCCGTGCGGGTCGGCAGCCGGTACGCCTCTCGATCCAGCACGGTGTTGAGCACGACCGCATTGCGCACCGCACCGAAACCGAGGTCCGGCGCGGCGACCCCGTGCCGGTGCAGATCCGCGTTGGACGCGAAGATCCGGCCCACGATCGACGGGTCGGTCGCAACGGAATGATCTTCGCGGATCTGGAGACGGCCCGCATCATCGCGCCCCAGCCGATCGGCGATCGGCGCGAGGAACTCGGTGGAGCGGTGTCGATAACCGGTCGCCGCCACCACGATGTCGGTGTGGTGCTCGAACCGGCCGCCGGTGTCCCGATGCACGCAGTCCAACGTCAACCCCCGGTCGTGAGCGGCCGCGCCCCGCACCGCGACCCCGCTGCGCAACTCCACCTCGGGCCCGCCGTGGGCCTGACGCCGGTAGAACTCGTCGTGCAGATCATCGAGGGTCTCCTCGGAGATGCCCTTGTAATGCCGCCACTGATTGGCGATCAGCGTGTCCCGCACCTGTTCCGGGAGACCGGCGAAGTAGCGGACGTAGTCGGGCGTGGTCATCTCCAGCACCAGCTTGCTGTAGTCCAGCGGCGCGAAGCTCTCGGTGCGGGTCAACCAGCTCAGCCGGGGCCCTCGGCTTCCGCTGCGGCGCAGCAGATCCAGCATGACCTCGGCACCCGACTGACCGGAGCCGACCACGGTCACCCGCTCGGCGCGGTCCAGGTCGGCGACCCGATGCAGATAGTCGGCCGAGTGCACGACCGCGTCGGCGCCCAGGCCCGCGAGCTCGGGTGGCAACCACGGCGCGGTTCCCACTCCCAACGCCAGGTGCCGGGCCGAGATCTCGCGCGATTCGCCGTCCGGACCGCTGATCGACACCGCGAACCGTTGCGCCTCGACGTCCCAGGTCACGGTGCGCACCCGGTGTCCATAGCGGACGTCGAGACTGCTCGCTGCCCAGCGCAGGTAGTCCTGGTATTCCAGTCGGGTCGGGTGGAACCGTTCCCGCACGTAGAACTGATAGAGCCGACCCCGGTCCCGCAGATAGTTCAAGAAGGACAGCGGGCTCGTCGGATCGACCAGCGAGACCAGGTCGGCGAGAAAGCCCACCTGCAGGATGGCGTCGTCGAAGAGCACCCCGGAGTGCCAGCTCCACTCCGCCTCCGCCGCCGCCTCGCAGACCACGACGTCGAGATCGGCCAGCGGCTCGGCCAACGCGGCCAGCCCCAGGTTGAACGGTCCGCCGCCCACCGCGAGCACGTCGCAACGTTCGACGCTCATCGGCCTGCACCCAGCCGCGCCGACGCCAGCGGATTCGGCGCCGTCAGATACACGGACTGGTTGTCCAAGGGTGCGAGCACTTCGTCGATGCCTTTCAGTCGGGTCAGCAGGTTCGCCTTGCAGGGCAGGGCCTCGGCGTCCAACCAGCGACGGGCGAGTCGATCCCCGTCCGGACCCGCCTCCGCGAGGTCGGGCAGCGCGGCCCGCAGCCGGTCGGCGACCACGGCCAGCAGATCGTGTTCCTCGGCCAACCCGTCGACACCCAGCGCGCCCACCACGGCCAGCGCCTGATTGCGCAACAGGTAGTAGGAGAGCCGATCGTCCACCAACGCGTCCTCGACGACGGCCAGGGTCGAAGCCGACGCCGCCGAGACCCGCAACAGCTCCGGCAGTCGCGACGAGGCCAGGTAGTAGCCCTGGTTGTCGCGGAACGCGCCGCCGACGATCCGGCCTGTCGTGTCGAGCTGGACCAGCGTGTTCTGCTGATGTCCCTCCAGCCCGATGCCGGTGCTCGCATACAGGTGCAGCATCGGTACCAACACCCGGTCGACGTAGTCGGCGGTCCAGGCGGCGGCCGCCTCCGCCATCGTCGAGGAGCTCGAGTGCGTGGCGACGATCTCGCCCAGCAGGGAACGGCCCAGCCCGGGGCGAGGTGCCACCAGCCCCGCAAGACAGCGGAGATCGGTGATGTCGGCGGGCGATTCGCGAACGGCGACCTCCAGACCGGTCACCGTGGGTCCCGTCGGCCTACCGGGTTCGTCGACGGCCGCCCAGGCCGGGTCGCGCAGCACCCGGAAGCCCGGATGGGCCGTGAAGGTCGAGTCGGCCAGACCTGCGGCGAGCAGCCGATGCACCTCCAAACCGCGCAGTAACTCGGTGCGGGTGAACTCCCGACGCGAGTTCGTCAGACGCAGGCCCAAGGAGAGTTTCAGCATCACCGACTCGCCGGGCAGGTAGACGGTCCGCAGGCTCGACGTCGGCCGCCACTGTGGACCGGACTCGCCCACATCCCGCAGTGTGCCTGCGGCCAGCAATGCCGCGATCCGGGGCCGCGTTCGGAGTTCCCTGGCCTGCCACGGATGAGCGGGCAGCAGGATCCGACCATCGACGGCGGCGATGCCCGACAGATCGGCGAACAGCTGGGGCGCGGTGCGCTGGGCCATTCCCGGCCCGTCGATCGCCGCATCGTGCGAGACGATCGAGGGATCGGCCTCGAACCAGTGCAGTGCGAAGCCGCCACGCAGCTCCGGCGCGAAGCGGTCGTCCTCGGCCTCGGAGAGCCCGTCCCGACTCTTGGGCGCCGGGTGGCGCAGATGCCCGAGGAGCAGCGCCTGCTCGGCGGCGAGGAATCCATCGGACTCGTGCTCGCCCGAGGCCTCGGCGCTACGCCGCACTTCGATGTACCGGGCCACCCGGGTCAGCGACTCCGAGGTGCGGCCGAGGAGATCGGCGACCTCGGCAGCAGCGGCGGTCGGGAGCAGACCGTCCTCGGTGGAGAACGCCTGTCCGGTCCGGGCGGCCTCGTCTGCCACGAGCGCCGCCGCCAGGATCGGATCGACCGGGCCCGCGTCGCCGCCGTCCGCCCGGATCAACCGCACCGGGCCGAACCGATGCCAATCGGTGGCGGAGAAGTGCAGCACCTCGGTGCCCAGGGTCAGGCCGGTGCGCGGCAGCGCGATCCGCAGCGGACCGGCGGTGATCTCCATGCCGGTCTCGCGCACCCAACAGCGCAGGAGCGCCTCCAGATGCGCGTGCGCCGACACCGCCGCCGGATCGGTGCTCAGCAGTGGGTCGTGGCCGGTCATGCGCTCTCCTCGGTTCCGGCGGTCCGCAGCGTCGCCGCACCGATCTTCTCCGCGCCGATCGTCTCCGCCGTGATGGTCTCGGTGGCGATCACCGAGGATTCGCGGATCTCGGGCTCCAACGCGATCCCGGTCGCGACCACCTCGGCCAGGACCTCGTCGACCTGTTCCCGAGTCGTGTCCGGGTTGAGGAAGGTGAGCTTCAGACAGGTCCGTTCGATCCCGTCTGCGTCGCGGGCGGTCGTGCGGCCCAGCAGGCTGCCGCCGGTCTGGGACAGCTTCCTGCGCAGCGCCGAGTTCACCGAATCGGAGTCGGCGACCTGTGCGGTGCGGAAGCGGAAGACCGCGGTGGTCAGCGTTCCGCCGCCGATGCGCTCGAGCCGGGGATGCTCCAGGATGCGTCCGATCGCGTGTTCGGCCAGGTCGTGGCAGCTCTCGACCATCCGCCCCAGACCGCCTCGGCCCAGGGCCAGCAGCGTGGTGGCGACCTTGACCGCGTCGGGGCGTCGAGTGGTCTGCAGGGTCTGTCCGAGCAGACCGCCGAAACCGGCGGCCGTGTCGTCGGCGGGGTTCAGGTAGGCGACCTCGCGGTGTAACGGCGTGAAGGACGCGCGATCCGCGAGGAGCAGGACACTGGCGGCGGCGGGCTGCCAGCCGAGCTTGTGCAGGTCACCGGTGATTGAGTCGGCAAGCTCGATCCCACGCAGCAGCCCGGCGAGCCGGTCGGAGAACAGCGTGCCGAATCCGTAGGCGGCGTCGACGTGCAACCACATGTCGTGTGCGGCGGTGATCTCGGCGAGTTCCGGAAGCGGGTCGATGCTGCCGAAGTCGGTGGTGCCCGCCGTGGCCACCAGGGCGATCGGGGTCCGATCTGGGCCCAGCTCCGCGAGCATCGCGGCCAACGCATCCGGCCGCATCCGGTGGTGGCGGTCCACCGGGACCGATCGCACCGCCTCCTCTCCGAGGCCCAACACCGCGCACGCCCGATGTACGGAGAAGTGCGCCAGTTCGGAGCAGAACACCACGGGACCGGGCAGGCCCGCGATGCCCGACCGTCGGATGTCGACGCCGATCCTGGCCGCCGCCGCATCTCTGGCCAGTAACAACGCCATCAGGTTCGACAGCGAGCCGCCGGGGGTCAGCACACCGTCCGCCCGCGTTGTCAGTCCGGCCAAGCCGGTCAGCACGCGGATCAACCAGCGTTCCACCGCGACGGCGGAGGGCCCGGAATCATAGGTGTCCAGCGAGGCGTTCCCCAACGACGCGAAGACATCGGCGGCGACCGCGACGGGCAGCGGGGCGGGCTGCAGATGCGCCAGCGTCCCGGGATGGGTCAGGTTCAGACCTTGTTCGACCAGGACGCCGGTCACGCGCCGCAGCGCGTCGGCGGCCCCGAGTCCGTCCTCGGCCAGCCGGGCGGGTCCCAGCGCGGACGACACGATCTCGGCGACCTTGGCGGGGGCGCCTTCCGGTAGCGGCCCGGAACGGGTGGGTACGTCCGTGGTTCCGGCGAAACCAGCGGTCATCAGATTGATCACGCGCAGCATGTCGGCCGGTGAACATGCGGCCAGCGAGGGTGAACCACCGAGTGCTTCGGGCGGAGCGGACCACAGGGTCTGCGTCACGGGACCTCACAATTCTCGTCTGCTGGTGACCGCTAAGCCACCCTTGGCAAAAGTTAGGTTAGGCTAACGAGACTGCGCATGGGAAGGTGCGGAGTGTGTGTGAGGGGTGACACTCGGCACTCGAACAGCTGCCGCTGCTGCGCCGGACAGCCCATTCCCCTCCCCGCCGATCGGCCTGCCCGAGCGGCTCCGCATGCCACCCGGTAACCTGATCGCCGTTCGAAGAACGATCAAGGAACGCGGCCCCGCGGCGAATCGGCGGGGGATCGCGATACCTCCCATTCACCGGTTAATCCGCTAGGAGGAGTCTCGTGTCGGCAGGCCAGATCGCGGCACTCGTGGCCGCGGGTGCGTTCGTGCTGCTGGTGCTGCTGTTGGCGGTTCCGTTGCTGAAGCTCGGTCGGACCCTGGACGAGGCGACCATCGCCATCCGCAAGGCTCATGAGAACTCCGAGCCGTTGTTCACCGAGGCCAACACCACTCTCACTCATGTCAACGCGCAGCTAGAGCGAGTGGACGGCATCACCTCCAACGCGCGCACCGTCACCGGAAACGTCTCGGCGCTCAGCTCGTTGTTCACCGCCACCCTCGGCGGCCCCCTGGTCAAGCTCGCGGCGCTGTTCTACGGCCTGAGCAAGGCATTGCGCGGTAGGCGTGGGAAGCGCGGTGGACGCGGTAGTCTCGACTCCGACCGTGGTGGTCGTCGACGGGTTCGGATCAGAGGAGGCAGGCGATGAGTCGACTGTTCTGGTTCGGCGCGGGCATCGCAGCGGGTATCGCCGTCAGCAGGCGGATGGCCGAGGCGGCCCGCCAGGCCACGCCTGCGGGCATCGCCGCCAACGTCGGTGACGCCGTGCGGGAACTCGCCGTCGCCGTGGGCTCCTTCGGTGCCGATGTGCGCGCAGGCATGGACGAGCGCGAGCGAGAGCTGGCCGACATCGTCGAGGTCCGCACCGGATCCACGACCAGGACCGACCCGGCGGCACGTTCATGGGTGCCCGGTCAGTCGATTCCCGGGTTGTCCCGTCCGGTTCGGACGATCAAGCCCGTCACCGGCGACCTGCACCGACGGGCCGAGATCTCCGGCGCTCTGCCGCCGGTGCAGGCGGCGCGCGGCTCGCGTGGACGAGCGCGGAGGGCGGGAGGCTGACGCGACTCCTCGTCGCCGAGAGCTTGTCGTAGACCCTCCCGCCGAGACAGCCCGCACGTCGGCCGAAAGGCCGTTTCGCCCACCTCGTCGGACCCTGCCGAGGCGCGGCCGGGAAGATGAACGGCTGTACAGGCGTGATCGAGCGCCCACGGGGGTGTTCGTGTCGTCCCCCGATGGGGGTCGGCCGCCGATGCCATGCCGTCGCCCGGGTAGGCCCGCTTCGGTCGCCGCGTCCAGGACGAGACCTGATTCAGTAAGGGATCACCGTGCAGACACACGACATCCGCCAACGTTTCCTCTCTCATTTCGAGCGGGCGGGCCACACCGTGGTCCCCAGCGCGTCGCTGCTGCTCGACGATCCGAACCTCCTCTTCGTCAACGCGGGAATGGTTCCGTTCAAGCCCTACTTCCTCGGTGAGGCAGGCGCGCCGTACCCGAGGGCCACCAGCATCCAGAAGTGTGTTCGCACGGGCGACATCGACGAGGTCGGCAAGACCTCGCGGCACAACACGTTCTTCCAGATGGCGGGCAACTTCTCGTTCGGCGACTACTTCAAGGCCGAGGCGATCGAGCACGCCTGGAACCTGTTGACCTCCAGCCAGTCCGACGGTGGTTTCGGCTTCGACCCCAATCGACTGTGGCCCACCGTCTACCACGATGACGACGAGTCCGCCCTGCTGTGGCGCAAGATCGCGGGAGTGCCGGAGGAACGCATCCAACGGCGTGGCATGGCCGACAACTACTGGTCGATGACCGTGCCCGGACCCTGCGGACCGTGCTCGGAGATCTTCTACGACCGGGGCCCCGAACACGGCCGTGAGGGCGGCCCGGAGGTGGACGAGGATCGCTACCTGGAGATCTGGAACCTCGTCTTCATGCAGAACATCCGAGGCGAGGGACCCGCCAAGGAGGGCTATCCGATCCTGGGCGAGCTGCCCGCGAAGAACATCGACACCGGCATGGGCGTCGAGCGGGTCGCGTACCTCCTGCAGGGCGTGGACAACGTCTACGAGACCGACCTGGTCCGACCGGTCATCGCGAAGGCCGAGGAGCTCTCCGGTAAGCGCTACGGCGCCGACCCGGTCGCCGACGTCCGCTTCCGGGTGATCGCCGACCACGCGCGCTCCGGCGTGATGCTGATCGCCGACGGGGTGACGCCGGGCAACGAGGCCAGGGGCTACGTGCTGCGCAGGCTGCTGCGTCGCATCGTCCGCTCCGCGCGGCTGCTCGGTGTGCACGAGCCGGTGCTCGGCGAGTTCACCTCGGTCGTCCGGGACGTCATGTCCCCGGCCTACCCCGAGTTGGCCACCGACTACGCCCGCATCGAGTCGGTGATGCAGGCAGAGGAGAACACCTTCCTCTCCACCCTCACCAGTGGTTCGAAGATCTTCGACGTCGCCGCCGCCGCGACCAAGGCCGGTGGTGGCCTGGTGGTGCCCGGAGACAAGGCCTTCCAGCTGCACGACACCTACGGATTCCCCATCGACCTGACCCTGGAGATGGCCGCCGAGCAGGGTCTCTCGGTCGATGAGGACGGATTCCGCTCCCTGATGGCCGAGCAGCGGGCCAGGGCCAAGTCGGCGGCCGCCGCCAAGCGGACCGGACACGGCGACAAGACGGTCTACCGCGAGCTGCTCGACCAGGGCGCCACCGACTTCGTGGGTTACCAGCAGCTCGAGAGCGAGTCGGTGGTCCGCGGCCTGGTCGCCGACGGCGAGCGGGTCCGCAGTGCGGGCGAGGGCGACATCGTCGAGGTGGTGCTCGACCGCAGTCCGCTCTATGCGGAGTCGGGCGGTCAGGAGAGCGATGCGGGCAGCATCCTGGGCGACTCGGTGCGCGCCGAGGTGCTCGACGTGCAGAAGGTCGCCCGCAAGCTCTGGGTCCACCAGGTTCGGGTGCTGCAGGGCGAGTTGGTCGAGGGCGCCGGGGTGCTGGCCAAGGTCGACCCCGAATGGCGGACCGGCGCCCGACAGGGCCACTCCGGAACCCACGTCGTGCACGCCGCCCTGCGTGAGGTGCTCGGCCCGTCCGCGCTGCAGAGCGGTTCCTACAACAAGCCCGGTTACCTGCGGCTGGACTTCGCCTGGCCGGGCGGACTGTCCTCGGAGACCCGGAGCGAGATCGAGGATGTCTCCAACCTCGCGGTGCGACGGGATCTCCCGGTGGCGGTGCGACACACCTCGATGGAGGGCGCCAGGGAGCTCGGCGCGCTCGCGCTCTTCGGTGAGACCTACGACGAGACCGTCCGCATCGTGGAGATCGGCGGCCCGTGGTCGCGGGAGCTCTGCGGTGGCACCCACGTCGAACACTCCTCGCAGATCGGGCCCATCACACTGCTGGGCGAGTCCTCGGTCGGCTCCGGCGTGCGACGCATCGAGGCCTACGTCGGCATCGAGGCATTCCGCTACCTCGCCAAGGAACGGGCGCTGGTCCAGAACATCGCGGGTCTGCTGAAGGTGCCCGATCATGAGGTGCCCGCCCGGGTGGAGAACCTGGTGGAGCGGCTGCGGATCGCGGAGAAGGAGCTGGAGAAGGTTCGGGCCGCCGCGCTGTTGTCCTCGGCGGGCGCCATCGCAGACAGCGCGACGGACGTCGGTGGGCTCGCCGTGGTCGCTGCTGCGTTGCCCGCAGGCGTCGGCGGTGGAGACCTCCGCACCCTGGCCATGGACGTTCGCACCCGGCTGGGGGAGCGGCCCGGAGTCGTCGCACTCTTCTCGGCTGATGAGGCGGCGGGCAAGGTCGCCTTCCTGGTCACGCTGAACGCGGCCGCGCGCGAGCAGGGACTGGCCGCCGGAAAGCTGGTGCCCTCCTTCGCACCCGCCATCGCCGCCCGAGGCGGCGGGAAGCCGGACATGGCGCAGGGCGGCGGGACGAACCCGGCGGGCGTGCCCGAGGCCATCGCCGCACTCCAGCGGGAGCTGGCCGCCGCGACGGCGGGCCGGTGAGCCGGGCCAAGAAGCCGAAGAAGGTCGGTCGGGACGCCGGTTCGGGTCCCGACCGGCCCGGCGCCGACGATCCCGGTGCCGGGCGTCGCCTCGGGGTGGACGTCGGATCCGTTCGAGTCGGCGTGTCGATCAGTGATCCCGCCGCGATACTCGCCACCCCCCTCGGTACCTTGTCCCGTGATGAACGCGATGATCGGGATCTCGACGAGCTCCAGCGCCTCGTCGCCGAGCACGAGGTGGTCGAGGTGGTCGTAGGACTGCCTCGTACGTTGGCGGCCCGACACGGCGTCGCGGCACAGACCGCCGAGGCCTATGCCGCAGTCCTCTCGGCGCGGGTCGCTCCGGTGCCGGTTCGACTCTCCGACGAGAGACTGACGACGGTCACAGCCACCCGAGTGCTCGCCGAACGCGGTGTCCGAGGAAAACGGCAGCGTGCTGTGGTGGACCAGGCGGCGGCCGTCGAGATCCTGCAGACCTGGCTGGACGTCAGGTCGGCCGCGCGGACCGTGCAGCAGCGGCGGACTCAGGAGGAGCCCCGTGAGTGACGACCACGACCTCGGACTGTTCGACGAGGAGTCCGGCGGCAAGAGATCGAAGTCCTCTCGTAAGGAGGAGACGACTCAGGATCCGGCCGCCCGGCGACGTAAGCGCATGATCGTCTTGATCGGTGGCGCGGTGATGCTGATGGTCGTCGCCGCAGGCGCCGTCTACGGCATCAGACAGATCATGAGCATCGGCGGTTACGAGGATTTCGAGGGTGAGGGTTCGGGCAGTGTGGTGATCGAGGTGGCGGATGGTGCCAGTCTCGGTCAGATTGCCCAGTCGATGTCCGATGAGGGTGTGATCGCCAGTGCTCGGGCATTCACGACGGCTGCTGAGAGTAATCCTGCGGCGACGGGTATCCAGCCGGGTTTCTACCTGTTGCGTAGTGAGATGTCGGGTGAGGCGGCGTTGAATCGGATCCTGGATGAGGAGGCTCGTCTGGGGCAGGCCGATGTGCAGGGTGGGATGTTGCTGCACGACACGATGGCCGGGGATGGCAGTGTGCAGTCGAAGGGGATCATCACGATCCTTGCCGAGGCCAGTTGTGCGGAGCTCGATGGTGTTGAGCAGTGTGTGTCGGTCGATGAGTTGTGGGACGTCGCGGAGAACGCCGACCTCGCCGAGCTCGGCGTACCCAGCTGGGCCTTCGACGGCGCCGAGGCCGCCCCGGAACCCAGGCGCAGGCTGGAGGGCCTGATCGCGCCCGGTCTCTACCACCTGAACCCGAGCTGGAGCGCGGAGGAGTTGATGGCCAACGTCCTCAGCACCTCGGCCACCCGCCTGCAGGCTGCGGGGATGCCGGGGATCTCGGACGACTCCGGATTCACCCCGTACGAATTCCTGATCGTGGCGTCGCTGGTCGAGAAGGAGGGCATCCAGTCCGACTTCCCCTCGATCGCGACGGTGCTGTTCAACCGGTTGCGGGTCGACGAGCGGCTCCAGTTGGACTCCACGGTCAACTACTTCGCGGGCACCGGATCCATCCGTACCGAGGGCAACGTGCGGGCGATCGACAACCCGTACAACACCTACGTGCGGTATGGCCTGCCGCCGACTCCCGTCTCCTCGCCGCACACTCCTGCCCTGCAGGGGACCGCGAGCCCGACGGACGAGGAGTGGATGTACTTCGTCAAGTGCGAGACCGACGGCACCTCCTGCTTCAACCTCACCTATGAGGAGCACCAGGCCGACGTCGCGGACGCGCAGGCCAGGGACGTCTGGTAAAGAGCTAACCCGGCCGGTCGGACTCGTGGGGCGACTCCATTCGTGGAATCGCCCCATGGGACCGACGGCCTTCCCCTGGATATACCGGCGCCGCCGATTCGTATTCGTATCGACGCACCGGGTGGATCCTCGGCACGGGTGCGCCTGCTGCATCGCGCGGAGCAACCGGGGGCCCGATGAGTGTGCGTTGGCGGTCGATGAACCATTCCATGCTGGTCGCTAGGCTGAGCCCTCCCGTTGACGTCGGGGGAGTCCGCCACCGCCTTCTCCTCGGGTGCGTGCAGCGGTCGCGGGCTGGCCAGCGGCATTGAATTCAGGGGGCTCCCAGTGGGTGACAACCTCGGAATGGTCGACCAGGAGACCGACGAACCCGGTCGGACGAGCCGCACGCCTGTGCTCCGCGATAAGGCGCACACCCGACGTCGTCGGCGCGTGATCACTCTGATCGCTGGGGCGGTGATGTTGGGGCTGGTCGCCGCAGGGGCGGTCTACGGCATTCGGCAGTTCACCGGAATCGGCGGGTACGACGACTACGCGGGTGAGGGCACCGGCAGCGTTGTCATCGAGGTCGCCGACGGAGCCAGTCTGGGCCAGATCGCCCAGACGATGGCCGACGAAGGCGTCATCGCCAGTGGCCGGGCCTTCACCTCGGCTGCTGAGAGTAATCCTGCGGCGACGGGTATCCAGCCGGGTTTCTACCTGTTGCGTAGTGAGATGTCGGGTGAGGCGGCGTTGAATCGGATCCTGGATGAGGAGGCTCGTCTGGGGCAGGCCGATGTGCAGGGTGGGATGTTGCTGCACGACACGATGGCCGGGGATGGCAGTGTGCAGTCGAAGGGGATCATCACGATCCTTGCCGAGGCCAGTTGTGCGGAGCTCGATGGTGTTGAGCAGTGTGTGTCGATCGATGAGTTGTGGGACGTCGCGGAGAACACCGACCTCGCGGAACTGGATGTCCCGAGCTGGGCGGCAAGCGGCGTTCAAGCGGCTCCGGAGCCGCGCCGTCGGCTGGAGGGTTTGATCGCGCCCGGTCTCTACCATCTGAACCCGAGCTGGAGCGCCGAGGAGCTGCTGGCCGAGGTTCTGGCCGTTTCGGCAGCTCGTCTGGAGGCTGCGGGGATGCCGGGGATCTCGGACGACTCCGGATTCACCCCGTACGAATTCCTGATCCTGGCGTCGCTGGTCGAGAAGGAGGGCATCGAATCCGACTTCTCGTCGGTGGCGACGGTGTTGCTGAACCGACTGCAGATCGATGACCGGCTTCGCTTGGACTCCACGGTCAACTACTTCGCGGGCACCGGATCCATCCGCACCGACCGCGATGTTCGGTTGATCGACAACCCCTACAACACCTACATGCGGCATGGCCTGCCACCCACTCCCGTCTCCTCCCCGCACACTCCGGCCCTGGAAGCGGTGGCGAATCCCGTGGACGAGGAGTGGATGTACTTCGTCAAGTGCGAGACCGACGGCACCTCGTGTTTCAACTACACGTTCGAGGAACACGACGCGGATCGTCTCGACGCTCAGGAACGAGGCGTGTGGTGAGTAGGCTCGCCAGCCGAACACAATGGCCGGATGACTTCGGCTCGATCGGAATCGAGATCTCGCCTGCCCGACAGGGGGCGTCCTGATGAATGAGACGACTATCCGCCGCGCGGCGGTGCTCGGTTCGCCGGTGGCGCACTCGCTCTCGCCGGTATTGCACGGTGCCGCCTACCGGGCGCTCGGGTTGTCCGACTGGCGCTATGACCGTGTCGAGTGCGACGCCGAGACGCTGCCCGCGCTGGTCGCCGACCTCGGCCCGGAATGGGTCGGGCTCTCGGTGACCATGCCCGGCAAGCGTGCCGCCCTGGCCATGGCCGACGTGGTGACCGACCGCGCCGAAGCGGTCGGCGCGGCGAACACCCTGGTCCCGCTGCCCGACGGCGGTTGGCGGGCCGACTGCACCGACGTCGAGGGCATCACCGGTGCGCTCCGTGTCGCGGCGGGCTACCGGCCCGACCCGGCGGATACGGCACTGGTTCTCGGCGCGGGCGGCACCGCAGCGGCGGCCATGGTGGCGCTCGCGGATCTCGGTGTCACCTCGGTGCGGCTGGCAGTGCGCTCTGCGGCCCGCGCGGCGGAGACACTGGCCGCCGCAGAGCGATCGGGCGTGTCGGTGCAGATCGTGGGTCTGTCCGAACCGGAGTTGGCGGCCGCCGCGGCATCCTCGGCGGTACTGATCTCCACGGTGCCCGCAGGCGTCGCGGATTCGTTGGCCGACACGCTCGCCGCCGCGCCCTGTGTGTTGGACGCCGTGTACCACCCCTGGCCGACCCCGCTCGCCGAGGCGGTCGCGGCGGCGGACGGCCGGATGGCCACCGGCCTGGACATGCTGCTGCACCAGGCGTTCGGCCAGGTCGAGCTGTTCACCGGCCGGCCCGCGCCCAGGCGAGACATGCGCGATGCGCTGAGCGCGGCCACCGGCGGCGCGGTGCCGCTGCCGTTGAGCTGAGCCTCGAGCATCGGTCACGGGAACCCACGTCGAGCGGGCCGCCGACCTCCGCTGAGGTCGGCGGCCGTCGTTCACTCGTGGTCGGCCTGTGCGGCGACCAACGCGGCCAGATCATCGAGCACGGCCTCGGCGCCTTCTCCTTCGGCGGCGAGCACCACCTCGTCGCCGTGCATGGCTCCGAGGGTCATCAAACCGAGCACGCTGGCCGCGGCGACCTCGGGGCCGTCGCCCTTGCGGATGGTGACCGTCAGCGGCTTCGCGGCGGCGGCCGCCTTGGCCAGTCGGGCTGCGGGCCGGGCGTGGAGGCCGACAACGCTCGCCACCGTCACTCGTCGTTCCGCCATCCTCGTGATCACTCCTTCGTCTCTGCCGAGGGCTTGCTCGCCGGGCTGGTGGACTCCTTGGCGGACGTGGTTTCTGCGGACTTCGTCTCGGTCGACGTCGCGCCGCTCTCCGGGGTGGATGCCACCGTCACCGGCTCGGCTGCTGCGGGCGCAGCGGCACTGCCGCCCTCGTCGTCCTCGTCGTCCTCCCGACCCGGCGTCGCCAGGTTCCACTTGGTGATCACCCAGCGGAAGACGAAGTAGTAGATCGCCGCGAAGACCAGACCGATCGGGATGATCAACCAAGGGGCGGTGGCCAGACCCCAGTTCAGGACGTAGTCGATCGCGCCTGCCGAGAAGCCGAAACCGTGATGCACGCCCAAGGCGTTGGTGACGGCGTGTGAAAGACCGGTCAGCAGGGCGTGCACCACCAGTAGCGGCCACGCCACGAAGATGAACGCGTACTCCAACGGTTCGGTGACGCCGGTGAGGAAGGAGGCCAGGGCTCCCGCGAAGACCAGACCGCCGACCATCTTCTTCTTGTGCGGCTTGGCGGTGTGGTAGATCGCCAGGGCCGCCGCGGGCAGCGCGAACATGAAGATCGGGAAGAAGCCCGTCATGAAGGTGCCCGCTGCGGGGTCGCCTGCGAAGAACCGGTTGAGGTCGCCGGTGACTCCGTCGTAGTCCCCGAACAGGAACCACACCACCGAGTTGAGGATGTGGTGCAGACCGAAGGGCAGCAGGAAGCGGTTCAACACGCCGTAGACGCCCGCGCCGAACACCGTGGAACTGGCCACCGCGTCACCGACCCAGGTGAGGCCCGCGTTGAACCCGGTGAAGATCAGGCCCATCACCACGCCGACGATGATCATCACGAACGCGGTGATCATCGGTACGAAACGACGCCCGCCGAAGAAGCCGAGGTAGGTCGGCAGCTTGATCCGGTGATATCGCTGCCATAGATAGGCGGCTATCAAACCGGAGACGATGCCGCCCAACACGCCGTACGGGCCGTTGTTGAAGTTCTTGCCCTCGGTCAGTTCCTCACCGAGCATCGCCCACAGGACATTGTGGAGCACCAGATAGCCGACCACGGCCGACAGGGCGGTGGAACCGTCGGCCTTGCGCGCCATGCCGATCGCGACACCCACGGCGAACAGCAGCGGTAGGTACTGGAACAGCGCGTCGCCACCCTGGCCGACGACCTGCGCCGCGCGGTCGAAGAAGTCACCGGGGATGGCGGCGATCAGCTCACCCTGCCCCGCGCCGGAACCATCGATATAGCCCAATCTGGACAGCAGCGCTGCTGCCGGAAGCACCGCGATCGGCAGCATGAGGCTGCGGCCGAACCGTTGTGCCAGGGCGAATCCTTTACTGTTGCGACCGCGTGCCGCCGTAGAGGCGTCAGCGCTCATGGGTTCCTCCTTGCGCAGGATGGTGCGGACCCCCGGTTGTGCCGGGTCGGTCCAACGGCATCGTCAACTGGTACTTGTCGCCCCGGTACCAGGACGTGGTGTCCTCGACCGGATGCTCTCCCGCCGACGAGACACGGCGGAAGACGAGGAGCGGGCTGGAGGTCCGCACCTTGAGCAATCGCGCGGTCGAGACGTCCGCCTCGGCCGCCCACACGGTCTGCCGCCCGTGATCGAGCAGGACCCCGTAGTTCTGGGCGAGCAGGTTGTACAGCGATCCGGTCAGGTCGTGGTCGAGCAGGCCGGGCACCCGTTTCGGGCTGAACCAGCCGTGTTCCAAGGCCAGCGGGGTTCCGTCGGCCATCCGCACTCGGCAGACCCGGTAGGCGGGTTCACCAGGGGCCAGCCCCAGTGTCGTCGAGGTGCTCGCGGTCGGAACCTCCTCGCCGCAGGTCAACACCATGCTGGTGACGGTCATGCCATGCCGCTCGATCTCCTGGGTGAACGAGGTCAGCGGCGGTGTCTCCAGCCGAGGACGCGCGGTGAAGGTCCCCTTCCCCCGGATCCGGGTCAGCAGACCCGCCGCGACCAGCCTGCCGATGGCCTCCCGCACCGTGAGCCGGGAGACGCCGAATCGCTCGGCCAGTTCGCGTTCCGAGGGGACCGCGGAATCCGGCGGCAGTTCGTGTTCGACCAGATCACGCAGGATGGCGCCGAGTTGGACGTGTTTCGGGGTCGGGCCCGCGGCGAGGCGTCGGCGCGGATCGCGCCGTGCGGGTCTCTCGCCATGCTCGGCCATCGAGCGAGCCCCCGTCCTGGTGTTGTCGGCAGCTGCCGATCGGTACGAACTTCTCGCCTGCGGCCAGGGTGGATTGGTACTGTCCGGTCCAGACCACTTAGCCGTGGAGAATGCTCGCCGCGATCTCGGGTGTCAACCATTCGTGAGGTCACGAGCGAGTCTCGGCGGCAGCGGGGTTTCCCGTGCCGAAGACCGCTCTCGGTGTCGCTGGGCAATGGCGCCGGGTGCGAACGAGGAGGACGACGACGTGAGTCAGGACAAGGCCGCCGGGATTCTGGCCGCAATCGGCGGAAGCGACAACATCATCGAGATCGAACCGTGCATCACCAGACTCCGCTGCGAGCTGTCGAACGCGGATCTGGTCGACGAGACCGCCCTGCGGAAGATCGGCGTGCACGGCGTGCTGCGTTCCGGCGATGCCGTGCAGATCGTGGTCGGCCCGGATGCCGACAACATCGCCAGTGACATCGAGGATCTGCGATGAACGCATCGACGGAGACCACCTCCGACGAGTCGGTGCGCACCTCGGTCCTGTCACCGGTGAACGGCCGGGTGGTGTCCTTGACCGAGGTACCGGACGAGGTCTTCGCGCAGGCCGTGGTCGGCCCCGGTATCGCCGTGGAACCGGAGGACGAGGAGGCGTCGACGGCCGTCGCGCCCATCGGTGGTGTCATCGCGGCCCTGCATCCGCACGCCTTCGTCGTCACCGCGCCGACGGGCGTCTCGATCCTGGTCCACCTGGGCATCGACACCGTGCGACTCAAGGGCGCGGGTTTCACCCTGCACGCAGCCAAGGGCGACACGGTGCAGGCAGGACAGAAGCTGATCGACTGGAGCCCGACGGCCATTCGAGGCGAGGGCCTGGCCACGGTGTGTCCGGTGATCGCGCTGGACGCCGCGCCGGAGTCGCTGCTGGAGTTGCATGCCGACGGGCCGGTGGCCACCGGCGAGGAGCTGTTCGCCTGTCGGCCTTGATCACCCGATCTTCCTGCGGTGTTACCCGGCCGAGTGATGCGCCGCGCCGAGGTCGATCGGCAGCCTGGTTCCCATGATCAACGAAGCGTGGTTCCCGGTGGCTCTCACCCTGCTCGCCGCTGTGGTCGGTTTCCTTCTCGGCGGGGCGGGGGCACGCCTGCTCGGTCGACTCCGGGTGCCCGCTCCCGTGCCGGTGTACGGCTGTGCGGCGTTGGCGGGTCTGTTGTGGACGGTCGCTGCGCTGCGCGTCTCCTCGGGGGCGTTGCCGGTCGGCTGGTTGGCGGTCTCGTGTGCTGCGGGGCTGTTGACGGTGCTCGCCGCCGCGACGGACCTCGCTCATCGACGCCTGCCGGACCTGCTGACGCTGCGGGCACCGCCGATACTGGCGTTGCTGCTGATCTTCGCCGCTTGGGCGGCGGCCGATGGCGGTGTCCTGATCCGTGCCGTGCTCGGCGGGCTCGGCTTGGCCGCGCTCTATGCGTCGGTGCACCTCGCGAGTCCGAGGGCGTTGGGCGCGGGCGACGTCAAGCTGGCGATGGTGGTCGGGATGATCCTGGCCTCGGTGTCCTGGGCGAGTTGGCTGCTGGCGGCGGTGATCACGCCGCTGCTGACCGGTCTGCTGGGGCTTGCCGTCGCGCTGCGTCGGGGCGGCCGCGTCTCGATACCGCACGGTCCGAGCATGCTGATTCCCGCCTGGCTTCTCGTGACCTTCCAACCGTGACCGGCGGGGCGCCCCTCTTGCTGTCGAGACGAGGATCCCGGGCGGTGCGCGTCGGCGGTGGTCGGGCCGCTCCCGGGAGGGGAACGACCGATGCGACGTGGGAGGATCGCCCGGTGTTGCGTTGGATGACCGCAGGTGAGTCGCACGGGCCCGCGCTGGTCGCGGTGATGGAAGGCATGGTGGCAGGCGTCGAGGTGACGACCGCCGACATGACCACACAGTTGGAGCGCCGCAGGCTCGGCTTCGGCAGGAGCCCTCGGATGGCCTTCGAGGTGGACGACCTCGAGGTCATCGGTGGCATCCGGCATGGGACAACCCAGGGCGGCCCCGTCGCGGTCCGGATCGGCAACACCGAGTGGCCCAAGTGGCAGAAGGTCATGGCGGCCGACCCCGTCGACCCCTCGGAGCTCGAGGGCTCGGCGCGCAACGAACCGCTGACCAGGCCCCGGCCCGGACATGCGGACCTGGCGGGAATGCAGAAGTACGGGTTCGACGAGGCACGGCCGGTGTTGGAGCGCGCCAGTGCTCGGGAGACGGCGGCCCGCACGGTGCTGGGCACGGTCGCGGCCCGATTCCTGGAGCAGGTGCTCGGGGTGCGGGTTCTCAGCCACGTGGTGTCCATCGGTGAGGCGGCCTCGCAGGGACATCCACTGCCGGAGTTCGGCGATCTGGCCGCGATCGACGAGCACCCGGTGCGTTGTTTCGACCCGGCTGCGGGCGAGGCGATGATGGCCGAGGTCGAGGCGGCGAAGAAGGACGGCGACACCCTCGGCGGCGTCATCGAGGTGCTCGCCTACGGACTTCCGCCGGGGCTCGGCTCCCATGTGCACTGGGACCGGCGCCTCGACGCCCGCCTGGCGGGCGCGCTGATGGGGGTCCAGGCGATGAAGGGCGTCGAGATCGGCGACGGGTTCACCACCGCCCGGCGTCGCGGCAGCGCCGCACACGACGAGATCGACCCCGCCGACGGCCCGAACTGGGTGCGCAGGCGCAGCAATCGCGCGGGTGGTCTGGAAGGCGGTATGACCAACGGCGAGCCGCTGCGGGTCCGGGTCGCGATGAAGCCGATCTCCACGGTGCCCAGGGCGCTGGCGACCATGGACGTCGTCACCGGCGAACCGGCGGTGGCCATCCATCAGCGGTCCGACATCTGCGCGGTGCCCAGGGCAGGGGTGGTCGTCGAATCCGTGGTCGCGCTCGTGCTGGCGGACGCGGTCTTGGAGAAGTTCGGCGGCGACTCGGTCGCCGAGACACGACGCAATGCCCAGGCATACCTGCGGGAGTTGGAGGAGCGCCGATGAGCGGCTCGACGCCGATCGTGCTGGTGGGTCCGCCGGGAGCGGGTAAGTCCACCACCGGACGACTGCTGGCCGGGCGCTTGGGCCTCGGCTTCCTCGATGTCGACGACGAGATCGAGCGGCAGGCGGGCCGGACCGTCGCCGAGATCTTCACCGGGCAGGGCGAGGACGTCTTCCGCAAGTGGGAACGCGACACGGTGCGTCGCAGCCTCGTCGAGCATCGCGGGGTCCTCGCGCTGGGCGGCGGAGCGGTGCTGGCCGATGAGACCAGGTCCTTACTGCGGGAGCACACCGTGGTCTTCCTCAACGTCGGGATGGCCGAGGGTGTTCGGCGGACCGGTCTCTCCTCCAACCGCCCGCTGTTGGCGGGGATCAACCCCAGGGCGACCTTCAAGGCCTTGCTGGACGCTCGACTCCCGTTGTATCGCGAGGTCGCGAGCCTGGAGGTCATCACGGATCGACAGAGCGCCGACGAGGTCGCGGTCGCGGTGCTCACCGAACTCGCCGCGCTCGACAGCGGGGATGCGGCGAGCGGGTCCACTGACGCGGGTCCGGCCGAGCCCGGCACCGTCTGAGTGGCGAAACGGGTGAATCCAGCGGCGCAGGCAACCTGAACCCGCCGGTGGACGTCGAGATGGCAACGCCTGCCAGCCGGGCGGGCCGATCGAGAAGAGATGCCATGAACCGGGTTATCCGTCTCTCGACCTCCGCCGTGCTCTCGCTGGTCCTCGGCGTCGCAGTGCTTGCGGGGTGCACTACCGGGCCCGCCGACGGCGACGGGGCCGCTCCGCCGAGCGGCCCCTCGACCGGGGATGGCGAGGCCTCCGAGGGCACTACCACCGAATCCGCCGATGTCCAACCGGGCGGCTCCGCAGAGCCCGACCCCTCGCACATCGCGGACGACCCGCCCGGCTCGAACCCGGGAGCTCCGGGCGCGCCCGCCCCACCCGGCGAGGTCGCCCAGAGCGGGGTGACCGTCGGCTCGCCGGACGGCCCGTGTCCGTTACCCGTCAGTCTGAGCGCGGCCGCGGACTGGGAGGTCATGGACGTGACCGACCTCGACATCGTGATGCACGGGCTGGTTCCGTTGTGCGAGCTGCACGGCAGGCATGCCGGGGTGTTCGGTTCGATCCGGGTGAACACCTCGCAGGACCCGGCCTCGGATGCGACCACGGCCCTCGAGGCCTATGCGAGCGAGGCGGTCGAGGGCGTCCCCGAATTCCGGGACGTCGTCGTCGATGGCACGCCCGCCGTGGAGGTGTCGTTGTTCCGGGCGGGGGAGTGGCAACGCCAGGAACTGGCGCTGGCGGTGGACACCGAGGCACAGCCGATCATCGTGACCCTCACCGGACTCGATCTCGCCGAGTTCGAGTCCGGGCTACCCGCCTATCGGCTGGCCGTGAACACGCTGCACATCAACGGCTGACCCTGGGGCCCGCAGCGCAATCCGCCGGTGGTGGAATGCTGGCATCGGATGGCGGCCCGGTGCTTCCTTCCGTGCCGGGCTCCGAGAGCGGCCGGGTGGCCCTTCTGTCCCGGTGTCGGTCGGACGAACGAGCTGACGGACCTGTGGTGCGGGCGTGCCACCCCGGCCGCCGGGCCTGCCGCATCTGCAACCGACCGACGACCGTGCTGAGGAGCGCAATGTCAGACCCGATACGAGTTCGCGTCGCCACCGAGCGCCCCTACGAGGTGGTGATCGGCAGAGGTTTGCTCGGCGAACTCGTGGAGACGCTGCGCACCGCGTCGTCCGTGGCGATCATGCACCAGCCGACCTTGACCACCACGGCCGAGTCGTTGCGGACCGAACTCGTCGACGCAGGCCTGGACGCCCACCGGGTGGAGATTCCCGACGCCGAGGACGGCAAGAGTCTGGCGGTGGCCGGGTTCTGCTGGGACGTGCTCGGAAAGATCGGAATGGACCGGGACGGCGTCGTCGTCTCCGTGGGTGGGGGAGCGGTCACCGATCTCGCGGGCTTCGTCGCCGGGACCTGGATGCGCGGCGTCCGGGTGGTGCACGTGCCGTCCACGTTGTTGGCGATGGTCGACGCCGCAGTCGGTGGCAAGGCCGGGATCAACACCGACGCGGGCAAGAACCTGGTGGGCGTCTTCCACGAGCCTGCGGCCGTGCTGGTCGATCTCGCCACCTTGGAGACGTTGCCGCGTAACGAGTTGCTCGCGGGGATGGCCGAGGTCGTCAAGGCCGGTTTCATCGCGGACCCGGTGATCCTGGAGCGGGTCGAGGAGGATGCCGAGGCGGCCACCGATCCCACCGGACCGGTGCTGGCCGAGCTGGTGCGCCGAGCGATCCAGGTGAAGGCCGATGTCGTGGCGGCCGATCTGCGGGAATCGAGTCTGCGAGAGATCTTGAACTACGGGCACACTCTCGGCCACGCGGTGGAACGCCGGGAGCGCTACCGCTGGCGGCACGGCGCAGCCGTGGCGGTCGGCATGATGTTCGCGGCCGAACTGGCCAGGTTGGCGGGCCGATTGGACGATGCGGACGTCGAGCGGCACCGGCGGGTCCTCGCCGCGTTGAGCCTGCCGACGTCCTATGACCCCGACGCGCTGTCGTCCTTGGTCGAGTCGATGCGGCGGGACAAGAAGACCCGATCGGGCGTCCTGCGGTTCGTCGTGCTGGACGGCATCGGCAAGCCGGGGAGGCTGGAGGGGCCCGATCCGTCGTTGCTGGCCGCTGCCTACTCGGCGATCAGTGGCGAGCCCACTCGACCGAACGGAGGGATCCTGCTGTGAGGGCATTGGTGCTCAACGGGCCCAACCTGGGCAGGCTCGGACTCCGGGAGCCCGAGGTCTACGGATCGACCACCCACGCCGACCTGGTGGCGTTGTGCGAGGCGACCGGCGACGAGCTGGGCATGTCGGTCACCGTCCGACAGACCGACGACGAGGGTCGGATGATCGGCTGGCTTCACGAGGCCGCTGACGAGAAGCTGCCCATCGTGCTCAACGCCGCGGCGTGGACGCATTACTCCATCGCGATCCGGGATGCGTGCGCGCAACTCACCGCTCCGTGGGTGGAGGTGCACATCTCCAACGTCCATCAGCGGGAAGAGTTCCGCTCCCACAGCTATCTCTCCGCCTTGGCCAGCGGGGTCATCGTCGGGCTCGGGGTCGCCGGGTATCCGTTGGCGCTGCGTTGGTTGTCGCAACACGGTGGATCCTGACCCGCGTCGTTCGCCAGATCGCGGCCGTGACTCGTGACGCTTGGGACATCCACGCGACGGGCTCGACCGAGGCCGGGTGGGCCATCACGATGGACGGACATGATGGCCCGCCCCACCCCGGCAGACCCGGGCCGAGCGCGGATTCACGGAACCCACGGGCGAATATGGATGCGGGTGGCCTGCCGCATGCGGTTTCCTTAATCGGCTGGCCGCGATGATTCCCCGATTCGCTGTGGATAGTGCTTGGATTCACGCATCCGGCGATATTCGAACCAGGATCGTTGCACTATTCGCAACGCCTTGTCGGATAAGAGGGCACCCACCGGATTGCGATCGATCAATACCTGGGTGGAGCCTGCGCTGGGGTTCGCTGTGGTAGCCGTGGCCCTATTCCCGCTCCGACAGTGACCAGGCAGCTACCGAGCAGCGTGACCCAGCATCCGATTTCGGCTGCCGCGAAGTCGCCATCGAACAGCCGGTAGATGTACAGGCCGTGGATGACGGTAATGGCGAACGCGGTCACCGCAGCTGTCGTGTTGGATCCGGCGATTCGCCCCTGGGCGAGCTGTTTGCCAGAGTTGCACAGGATGATCCAGGTGCCGACCTTGCCTCTGACGCCGCCCATGGTCCAGGTGGCGCCGTAGAGGCCCTGCAGCCCGACCAGCACGAGAGCGCCCCAGCCGAAATACCAGACCATGAGGTGGTTGCCCCAGGCACCCGAGAGGATTCCCTGGTCGAGCGCCGTGCGGTAGAGCTCATGCACCCTCAACAGCGGTTCGCCCCGGGCCCAGTCCAGCGCCGCCACTCCGATCGCGGCGACGATCGTCCCCACCACGACCAACGCCGAGGGGAGCGCGTTGAAACGCGTGTAGCGCTGCTTTCCCGCAGGCGGGGTCGGCGTGCCCGGCTGTTGATGTTGTCCCGTCGGGTAGGCCGTTCCTGGGGCCACGGGGCCGCCGTACTGACCGGGCCCGCCGTGCTGTCCTTGGCCGGGAGCGCCGGTGTTCGGCGGCATGGCGGGCGGTTGACCGGAATTCTGTGGATGCGGCGGCGCGATCGGGTACTGGGGATGCTGCTCGCCAGGCCTGTTCTGCTGGCCGGGGTAATTCATTCGGGGAGTATAACCACGGTGGGAGAGTGCGTACTGCTACTCGACTTCGGTACGGAGAAGCATCTTTGCTTTGCCGAGAGATATGACCGTCGGAGGTCGTCTTTCTTTACCATGGCTAAACGCGGGATGAAGCGATTCGCGCTGCGCGGTGTCCTTTCTCGGTCGATTGTCGCCTTTTCTGTGGCCTTGTGTCTTATTCCTCCTGGTTCTCTCTCGGCGAGTCCCCGGCCGCAGACCGGATGGGGTGGCTCTCCCGGCTCGACTGCGCCGCCCATGCCGTGATCCCTACACTGATGCGGATCCCCGGTGGGTGCTCCGGGGTCTCAGGCGGCACCGGGTCCGGTGCTCTCATGGAGGGGTCAACCACGGTGCGTGGTCCGCTGTCGGTGGTCGTGTGGTGACGCGTCCCGGAACCGGCTATCGCCGTATCCTGCGGCTTTGGGCAGTACTGCTCGTCCTCGTGACGGTGGCGGCCTGCACCGGAGCGCAGGGCGCGGACCGCGAGGACGGTGGATCCGACTCGGTGGATGTCCTGGCGTTGCCGGACGAGGACGGGTCGGACGCGGGCCCACCACCGGAGCCGTTGCAACTAGCGGTCGACGCGGTGCGCGGCAACGACACCCCGGTGCTCGCGGGCGATCACCGCGCCCCCTACAACTACGGACCCACCGTGCTGCTCGACGACGGTCGATACCGGGCGTACTGGTGCAGCCAGCTGCCCGGCATGGGACCTCCCGGCGACGACGTGCTGTACGCGGAGGCCACCGCGCCGGGTGGGCCGTACACGGCCGCCGACGGTTCCCCGGCGGTCGCCGTCTTCACCGGCGAGCCCGGCTCCTTCGACGGGATGCACACCTGTGATCCCTCGGTACTCAAGGTCGAGGACTCCTACTACCTCTACTACACGGGAGCGGCGGGGGATCACAACGACGGCAACGGCGTCGGAGTGGCGCACAGCTCCGACGGGATCACCTGGAATCGGCTCGGCGAGGGACACCCGGTGGTCTCCGCGTCCTACGACGAGGAGCGGGAGAACGCCTACGGTGCGGGCCAACCCGCCGCCGTGTTCCTGGACGACTGGTTCTACCTGATGTTCACCGACACCACCGGCGCGGCCGCAGGGTGGAACGGGGCCGGTCAGTTCGTTCTGCGTGCGAGGGACCCGCTGTTCACCGATGGCCTGGAAGCGCTCGGCCAGAACGGCTTCCAGCCTGTGGACTCCACCGAGGAGCCTCGGACGTTCTCGGTGGTCGACGCCTTCAGCGCGGACCTGATGTGGGTGGACGCGCTACAGAGCTTCGTGATCGCCCACCAGACCGAGGGAGGCACCAGCCTCACCTTCTGGGACCGCGATTTCCGCTACGCGCCCTACGAACGGCTGTTGATCGAGGGCCCGTGGCGAGAGGGTCCGGGTCTGGTGCGATCGCATGGGGGGCACGCGCCGGTACCGTCGGAGGATCCATGCGGCCGGGTGCCCTTCGACGTCCTGCGGGCCACGACGGGCTCGGTCCCCACCGACATCGCGCACTTCGGTCTCGATGTGGTCGCGGCGAACGGCTGTCGCGATGCGCGTCGGGCCGCAGCAGTGCTGGACGGTTACGCGGTGCCGGCTCCCGACCGAACGGTGGAGCTGGTGATCGATGGAACCCGGGTACGCATCGAACGACGTTCGGTGGCGGAGAAGCTCGCCCATCGGGTCCTCGACGAACCCGTGCCCGCCGTGGCGGAACTGCCCTCGGACGGGACATTGGCCTCGGAACTGCCCGGCGTCCAGGTCGCGGACGGGCCGGTCGGTCTGCTGACCGAGGACCGGCTGTGGGTGGTCGGCGGCAAGGACGTCGCAGACCTGAACGGCTCGCGGATCACCGAGGTGACCCCCCAGGAGTGGGCGGCGCGACGCAACATCCGCGACCTACGTCGACGTGCCCTGCGACCGGCGGGTGACCGAATCGCCCGGCGTCGCCAGATGCGGCCGGGCGGCTGAGCCTCGACTCGGCCTGACACGTCGCGCTGGTGACGATTCGTCCGGCATGGGCGGGCACGAGGTCGTTCGGGCCCGGTGAGGTTCCCGGTCGCGCGAGCCGATCCCGGTGGGACCAGGGAGCGCGGCGGGCTGTCCGGTGCCCGCCCGCCGCGCCGATGGTCGCGGTCGGCCGCTCAGTCCCCGTTGTTCACCGGGTGCTCGCGGCCGCCAGGTCGTAGGCGAGTTGCGGAACGAACTCGCCCGCGCTTCCCGCGCAGCCGTCGGCCTCGCCGGGCAGCTTGATCCACAGGTAGGCGTCGATGGCCGCGTCCCCGGTGGCCGAGGTGCTCGGGGTTCCGATCGCGCGTCCCGCCGGGTCGCACCATTCGTCGCCCGCCGGTCCGTTGCCGTTGCGACTGGTATCGATCACCGCGCCGAGTCCCGGCACGCCGGTCGCGTCGAGGACCGCCTTGGCGTAGTTCGTCTCGTCGTCCGTCCAGCGGTAGTTCGAGACGTTCGTGGCGATGCCCGCAGCGCCGTCCGCGATGCCTGCTCTAACCAGTCTCGCCGCCGTCTCCTGGGGCGGGTGCCAGCCGGAGTGGCCTGCATCGAGATATACGTCGGCCTGCGCCGAGCCTGCGGTGAGGGCGGAGACTGCGTAGGCGATCGAATCGCTCACCTGGGCTTGTTCCGCCTCGGACATGCAGGAGTCCATCAGCGACAACACGTCCGGTTCGAGCACGATCGTCGCAGGTCGATCGGCGAGTCCTGCCGCGACCTGGTCGACCCAGGTTCGATAGGAATCGTGGTCGGGTGCCCCGCCGCCGCTGTGGTTGCTGCAGTCCCGGTTCGGGATGTTGTAGACGACCATGATCGGGATGCCTGCGGCATCGGCTGCGGCGCCGACGTATGCGTCGACCTGCGCCGCGACCTCGTCCGGGTTGTGCTGGGTGAACCACTGCGGCTGTGCGACGGTGGCGATGCGCTCGCCGATCAGCGCTGCTCGCGAGTCGTCCGGATTGGCCGCCACCCAGCGTGCGGCATTGGTCTCCGGGTTGACGTAGAACGTGTCGTCGAGCGGGGCGTCGGCCGATGCCGTTGGTGCGACGACGGCGCCACCGATGGCTGCGACCAGGACGGCGATCGTGGCGATACCCGCGCCGATTCTGCTGGTCATGCTCTCTCCTCTGGTCGTTGGTGTACGAAGACACCGTGCTGTGAGCGCTCCCAGACACGACAAGGTTACGATCTGATCTCGGGTCGCGGGTCCTCCTATCGAGGCTCCCGCTCTGCGCCATTCGGCCGAGCATCCGGGCCGCGCTCGCCGGCGAGACCCGGGCCTGCGGGCGAAAGCGGCGGTCGGCACGTCAACGGACTTCTATGCTGCCTGGCATGCCTGAATCACATGCCCTGCGTCGCGTCGCGCTGCGTGAACTGCTGCGCGACGCGAACCTGGACGCCCTGTTGGTGACCGACCTGCTCAACGTCCGCTATCTGACCGGCTTCACCGGGTCCAACGCGGCTCTGCTCGTGCACGGTTCCGACTCCGCAGGGGCCGAGGACCGTACTGTCTTCTGCACCGACGGGCGTTACCTGACGCAGGCGGGGGAGCAGGTGCCCGACCTGAACCGGGTGATCGAACGGGCCTCCGCCGCAGCGCTGGCCGCCAAGGCGGGCGCCGAGGCCGCCGCGTACCGACGCACCGGCTTCGAGAGCCAGACGGTGACCGTCGACGGGCTCGGCTCCCTCACCTCCGCCGCCGAGGGCGTCGAACTGGTGCGTGCGCCCGGCCTGGTGGAGCAGCTGAGGTTGATCAAGGACGACTCCGAGGTCGAGGCGCTCCGGATGGCGTGCGCCGCCGCAGACCGGGCGCTGGCCGAGCTGTTGGCCAACGACGGCCTGCGAGTAGGCCGGACCGAGATCGACGTCGCGCGCGATCTGGAGAACCGGATGCGCGACAACGGGGCCTCCGGGCCGTCCTTCGAGACGATCGTGGCCTCGGGTGCGAACTCGGCGGTGCCGCACCACCGGCCGACCGCGAAGGCGTTGCGCGCGGGTGACCTCGTCAAGATCGACTTCGGTGCGCTGGTCGACGGCTACCACTCGGATATGACCCGCACGATGGTGCTCGGGTCACCCGCCGACTGGCAGCAGGAGCTGTACGAGCTGGTCAGGAGCTCTCAGGCCGCCGGACGCGCTGCGGTGGCAGTCGGCGCCGAGGTGCGCGCGGTGGATGCGGCGGCGCGAGGGGTGATCGAGGCCGCCGGTCATGGCGAGCACTTCCTGCATGGCCTCGGCCACGGGGTCGGCCTGGAGATTCACGAGGCTCCGAGCCTGTCCAAGGCCGGTGCCGGTAGACTGATCGCCGGTATGGCCGTCACCGTGGAGCCCGGTGTGTACCTGTCCGGGCAGGGTGGCGTCCGCATCGAGGACACCCTCGTCGTTCGAGACGGCGAGCCGGAACTCCTCACCTTGACCACGAAAGAACTCGTGGTCGTCTGACGTAGTTCACGTCGCATCGCCGCAGGTATGCGGGCGTGCAGCCTGCGGCCAGTCCCCGCCCCGGCTCGTCTTTCCGGCGGGCCCACTCGACTCAGGAGATACCACCACCGTGGCGAGCACCAACGACCTCAAGAACGGACTGGTCCTCAACCTCGACGGCCAGCTGTGGACCGTCGTGTCCTTCCAGCACGTCAAGCCCGGTAAGGGCGGCGCGTTCGTGCGAAGCACCCTGAAGAACGTGCTCTCCGGCAAGGTCGTGGACAAGACCTTCAACGCAGGCGTGAAGGTCGAGACGGCCAACGTCGACAAGCGCGAGATGACCTACCTCTACCGTGATGGCACCGACTTCGTGTTCATGGACGGCGAGACCTACGAGCAGCTGCACATCCCGACCGAGACCGTCGGCGATGCGGCCAAGTACATGCTGGAGAACCAGACGGCGGTCGTGGCCGTGCACGAGAGCGTCGCGCTGTACGTCGAGCTGCCCTCCTCGGTGGAGCTGATCGTCAAGCACACCGACCCCGGCCTGCAGGGCGACCGCTCCACCGGTGGAACCAAGCCCGCCGAGCTGGAGACGGGCGCGGAGATCAGCGTTCCCCTGTTCCTCAACACGGGCGACAAGGTCAAGGTCGACACCCGCGACGGCCGCTACCTGGGCCGCGTGAACTCGTAATGGGCTCACGCAGCAAGGCCCGCAAGCGCGCCGTCGACCTGCTCTACGAGGCCGACGTCCGTTCGGTGGACCCGATCACGCTGCTCTCCGATCGAGTGGGCGTGCCCGAGCTGCCCCCGGTGAACGACTACACGATCACCCTCGTGGAGGGCGTGAAGGAGCACCGGCAGCGGATCGACGAGCTCCTCTCGGAGTACGCCGAGGGCTGGACCCTGGCGCGGATGCCCGCGGTGGACCGGGCGGTGCTGCGACTGGGCGTCTACGAGCTGCTGTGGTCGGAGGAGGTGGACGACAAGGTCGTCATCGACGAGGCCGTCGAGCTGGCGAAGACTCTGTCGACCGACAACTCCCCGAGGTTCGTGAACGGCATTCTCGACCGGCTGGCCAGGATCGCCGATCGGTTGCGCGCGGCGAGTTGACGCCTCGGGGGCGCCGTCACCTGTGTCATGACGGCGCCCCCGGCGGTTCAACGGTGGTGCGGGTGGAGCTCGGGTGTTTCAGTTGGTGAGCAGCTCACTCCTCCTTGGCGGGTCGCGCCTCGGGAGGAAGGACCCCCCAGTCGATGAGCTGCTCGGTCAGTTCCCCCGGCGACATGTCATAGATGATCGCCAACGACCGCAGGTCCTCGGTTCTGATGGAGAGGACCTTGCCGTTGTAGTCGCCCCGTTGGCTCTGGATGGTGGCCGCGTAGCGAGCCAACGGACCGACCTTCTCCGCTGGCAGCTGTTGCAGACGTTCCAGATTTATCACGATCTTCGTGGCGGGCTCCGCCCCGGACGGCACCCGGCCCTCCGGAAGCAGTTCCGCCACGGGCACGCCGTAGAAGTCGGCCAGTTCGGCGAGCTTCTGGACGGTGACCGCCCGGTCGCCGCGTTCGTAGGAACCGACGACGACGGCCTTCCACCGGCCGCCTGACTTCTGCTCGACCCCATGCAGCGACAGCCCTTGTTGCTGGCGGATCGCGCGGAGCTTGGCGCCCAGCGCCTTGGCGTAGTCGCCCATGTGGCGGTTCTCCGTTTCGTTCGCCCCGTCAGCCTCTAGACAGGTCTGCGGGAAGGCCCAGATCAATACGCAGAGTAATGTTCGCTTGCCGTCGTCACCAGGTCAAGCCGGTGCGACTGCTACAGCCGGGCGAGTTTCTGACACCACCCGGAAGATTGACAATCGCACACTGCTACCGTCCGAACCGTCCGAGACCCTCGGACCCCGACGTCCTTTAACGACCCGTCCAGCGAGGCGGGGAAGGAGGTCTACACCGTGGCGCCACGCTCAGCCCGAGCGGGTGCGACGAGTTCCCAGGAGCGCGAACTGCTCGTGGGGGCCGATGTCGCACGCACGATTGCCCGGATGGCCCATCAGCTCATCGAGAAGACGGCGCTCGACGCGTCGGATGCCCCACGAGTCGTCCTGCTCGGCATCCCGACCCGAGGTGCCCCGTTGGCCAGGAGGCTGGCCGCCAAGATCACCGAGTTCACCGGTGTGACGATCCCCACCGGCACCGTCGACGTGACTCTCTACCGCGATGACCTGCGACGTCGTCCCAACCGGCCGTTGGAACCGACGAGCCTGCCCGATGGTGGTCTCGACGACGCGCTGGTGGTTCTGGTGGACGACGTGCTGTTCTCCGGTCGGACGGTGCGGGCTGCCCTGGACGCCCTGCGGGACCACGGCCGTCCTTCGGCCGTGCAGCTCGCGGTGCTCATCGACCGAGGCCACCGTGAACTGCCGATCCGCGCGGACTACGTCGGCAAGAACGTGCCGACCGCCCGCCGCGAGGAGGTCCTGGTGCGGCTGGCGGAGCTCGACGGTGCCGACGCGGTACTGCTACGCAGGTCGGAGTCCGACGTCGCCGCCGAGGACCACACGCCAGAGGACGCCGGATGAGACACCTGCTCTCGATCGCAGACCTCGACGTCGCCGACGCGAACATGCTGTTGGACACCGCCGACGAGCTGAAGAAGACGCTGCTCGGCAGGCAGGTGCGCAAGCTGCCCACCCTGCGCGGTCGCACGGTGGTCACCGTGTTCTACGAGAACTCCACCCGGACCAGGGTCTCCTTCGAGATCGCCGGGAAATGGATGAGCGGCGATGTGATCAATGTCTCCATCGGCGGTTCCTCGGTGGGCAAGGGCGAGTCGCTGCGCGACACCGCGCTCACCCTGGCCTCCGCAGGCGCGGACTGCGTGATCGTCCGGCACCCCGCCTCCGGGGCGGCGCATCGACTCGCGAGCTGGTTGGACCAGACCGGGGTCGCCGTGGTCAACGCGGGCGACGGCACCCACGAGCACCCCACCCAGGCACTACTGGACGCTCAGACCTTGCGCGAACGGTTGGGTGAACTCGCAGGCAGGCGGGTCGCGATCGTCGGTGACGTCCTGCACAGCCGCGTCGCCCGATCGAATGTGCGCCTTCTCACCCTTCTGGGGGCCGAGGTCGTGCTGGTCGCGCCGCCCACTCTGCTGCCCACCGGCGTCGGATCCTGGCCCGTCGAGGTACGGCACGATCTGGACTCGGTTCTCGGCGGGGTGGACGCGGTGATGATGCTGCGGGTGCAGGCCGAGCGGATGCACGGCGGTTTCTTCCCGTCGGCTCGCGAGTACGCCGTGCACTACGGCCTCAACAAACGACGGCTCGACCTGCTGCCCGAGCACGCACCGGTCCTGCACCCCGGTCCGATGCTGCGCGGTATGGAGATCAGCTCCGCCGCTGCGGACTCGGAGCGTTCACAGGTCACCGAACAGGTCCGAAACGGCGTTCACCTGCGAATGGCCGTGCTCTACCACCTGCTGGCCGGAGAGGAGGCCGAGTGATGAGCTCGACTGATCTTGTCTCGACGCCCGTGGTATTGCGTGGGGCCCGCCCCTATGGCGAGGGCGAACCGGTCGACCTGCGCGTCGACGAGGGACGGATCACCGCCATCGGCCCGGTCGACTCGCTCGACACCACAGGCGCCGAGATCGTCGAGGCCGCCGGGCTCATCGTGCTGCCCGGCTTCGTCGACCTGCACACCCACCTGCGGGAACCCGGTCGAGAGGACGCCGAGACGATCGACACTGGTTCCGCATCCGCGGCGCTGGGCGGTTACACGGCGGTCTTCGCGATGGCCAACACCGATCCGGTCGCCGACAACGCGGTGCTCGTCGAGCACGTCTGGCGGCGTGGCCGCGAGGTCGGGCTGGTGGACGTGCACCCGGTGGGGGCGGTCACCGTCGGACTGGCGGGCGAGCGGCTCGCCGAGCTGGGCGGGATGGCCGCCTCGCAGGCAGGCGTGCGGATGTTCTCCGACGACGGGCTGTGCGTCGCCGACCCGCTGCTGATGCGCCGGGCCCTGGAGTACTCCTCGACGCTGGGCGCCACCATCGCCCAACACGCGGAGGAGCCTCGGCTGACCGTCGGCGCCCAGGCTCACGAGGGCGAGCACGCCGCTCTGCTGGGCCTGGCCGGCTGGCCCGCCGCGGCGGAGGAGTCGATCGTGGCCCGCGACTGTCTGCTGGCCCATCACACCGGCGGCAGGCTGCATGTGTGCCATGTCTCCACGGCGGGCACCGTCGAGGTGCTGCGTTGGGCGCGTGCCTCGCTGTCCGGCCTGCGCGGCCCGGCGGCCTCCGGTCGTCGCGGCCGGGTCTCCGCCGAGGTCACCCCGCATCACCTGCTGCTCACCGACGACCGGCTGAGCACCTACGACCCGGTGAACAAGGTCAATCCGCCACTGCGTACCGAGTCCGACACGCTCGCGCTGCGGTCCGCGCTGGCCGAGGGCGTCATCGACTGCGTGGCCACCGATCACGCCCCGCACGCCCCGCAGGACAAGGACTGTGAATGGGCCGCCGCCAGACCTGGGATGCTGGGCTTGGAGACGGCGTTGTCCGTCGTCGTCGAGACCATGGTGAACACCGGGCTGCTGGATTGGCGCGGCGTCGCCAGGGTGATGAGCGAGCGTCCTGCGGAACTGGTCGGGCTCACCGACCAGGGCAGGCCGATCGCTGTCGGCGAACCGGCCTCGCTGACCCTCGTCGACCCGACCGCGCACTGGACGGTGCGCGGCACGGAGTCGGCGAGTCTCGCTGACAACACCCCCTTCGAGGGGATGCGACTGCCCGCTCGGGTGGTGGCGACCATGTTGCGCGGTCGATTCACCGCGCAGGACGGGAAGGTGCTCGGGTGATCCGACTGCTGATGACGTTGGCCGTACTGGGGTTCTTCGTGCTGTGCGCCTACGGAATGTGGCGCGGTTGGCACCGACGGGCCGCCGACCAGGCCGCGATGCTGCCGGACCCGCCCTCGGCGACCGCCGAACTGCTGGCGGCCACCGACCTGCGCCCCGCCCTCACCGGTGTCTACATCGGCACCACCTCGGCGGAGAACTGGCAGGCCAGGGTGTTGGCGGGCGACTTCGGTCACCGCTCGGCAGGCTCGCTGCGGCTGGTGGCCGACGGCGCGCTGATCGAGCGCGACGGCGCGAGCACCCTGTGGCTGCCCGCCCACGCCTTACGGACCGCCCGGATCGACAGCAAGTCGGCGGGCAAGGTCGTGCCGGGCGGCGGTCTGCTGGTGATCACCTGGCAGCACGGGGACTTCGACTTGGACACCGCCTTCCGTGCCGACGAGCGAGGCGACTATGAGCAGTGGGTGCGCGACGTGCGCGCCCTGGCGGCGGGCGAACCGTTCGGCGGTACGCCCCAGGAGACGACGGAGGCGGATAGGTGAGCGGACGGTCCCCGGCGAAGCTGGTGCTGGAGGACGGGCGCGTCTTCACCGGCGGGGCATACGGCGCCGAGGGTGAGAGCCTCGGCGAGGTGGTCTTCTCCACGGCGATGACCGGCTACCAGGAGACGCTCACCGACCCCTCCTACCACCGGCAGATCGTGGTGCAGACGGCGCCGCAGATCGGCAACACCGGCTGGAACGACGAGGACGACGAGTCGAAGCGGATCTGGGTCGCGGGTTACGTCCTGCGCGACCCCAGCCGAACGCCGTCGAACTGGCGGTCCCGTCGCACCCTGGCCCAGGAGTTGGACCGGCAGGGCATCGTGTCCATCGCCGACGTCGACACCCGCACCCTGACCCGACACATCCGCGAGAGCGGTGCCATGCGGGCGGGCGTGTTCTCCGGTGCGGCCCTGGCCGATGACGAGGAGCTGCTGTCCAGGGTGCGCTCCGCGCCGCCGATGGCGGGGGCCGATCTGGCAGGTGACGTCAGCACGCAGCAGCCCTACGTGGTGCCCGCCATCGGGGAACGCAGGTTCACCGTGGCGGCCCTGGATCTGGGCATCAAATCCAACACCCCCCGGATGCTGGCGCAGCGGGGGATCGAGGTGCACGTGCTGCCGGTGTCCTCGTCCTTCGAGGACGTCCTGGCGGTCGAACCCGACGGCATGTTCCTCTCCAACGGCCCGGGCGACCCGGCCACCGCCGACCACCCGGTCGCGTTGACCAGGGCGGCGTTGAGTCGCGAGCTGCCGTTGTTCGGTATCTGCTTCGGTAACCAGATCCTCGGTCGGGCGCTGGGTCTCGGCACGTACAAGCTGCCCTACGGGCACCGGGGCATCAACATCCCGGTCGTCGACGCGGCCACCGGCCGGGTCGCCATCACCTCGCAGAACCACGGCTTCGCGGTGGCGGGCGCGGCGGGCGACCGGTTCGACACCGACTTCGGTGCGGCGCAGGTGAGTCACCACTGCCCCAACGACGGTTCGGTGGAGGGGCTGCGGTGCACCGACGCACCCGCCTTCAGCGTCCAATACCACCCGGAGGCGGCGGCGGGTCCGCACGACGCGGCCGGCCTGTTCGACGAGTTCGTCGACCTCATGGCGACCAGATCCGCATCCGCGTCGTGACGACGGCGGACTGCGGAACATCCCGGTGGGCATCTCGGCGATGACGCCGAGTCCCGGCTGCCGCGCCGCCGTGCGATCGCCACGGGCGCGGCGGCCGGGATCGCCCGGTGCACCGGCCGGATCGGCCGTGCTCTCGGCGAGTCCACCCCGGCGGGCCGACCCCGCCTGCCGGTTCGAGACGAGGCCCGAGTGCCCGCCGGGCAGATGCCCGTGTCGGCCCGGGCGGCGGCCGTGCTGCCTCCGGCCGCCGCCGATCGCCTCGGCAGCGGTGCCCGCGCCTGCGAGCCGCGCCCGCCGAGCCCACCCGAAGAAGCGTTCGAAGACTTTCGCGACGGAGTCCGTCGCCTGCTCCAGTGAGGGAATCCATGCCGAAACGGACCGACATCAACCATGTGATGGTGATTGGCTCCGGGCCGATCGTCATCGGTCAGGCCTGCGAGTTCGACTACTCGGGAACCCAGGCCTGCCGGGTACTGCGAGAAGAGGGGCTGCGCGTCAGCCTGGTCAACTCCAACCCGGCGACGATCATGACCGATCCCGAGTTCGCCGACGCCACCTACATCGAGCCGATCACGCCCGAGTTCGTGGAGAAGGTGATCGCCGCGGAGCGTCCGGACGCGCTGCTGGCCACCCTCGGTGGGCAGACCGCGCTGAACACCGCCGTCGCGCTGCACGAACGCGGCGTGCTGGAGCGCTATGGCGTCGAACTGATCGGTGCCGACATCGACGCGATCCAGCGCGGTGAGGACCGCCAGATCTTCAAGGACATCGTCCGCTCCGTCGGCGGCGAGGTGCCCCGCAGCCGTGTCTGCCGTTCGATGGAGGAGGTCCGCGAGACCGTCGAGGACCTGGGTCTGCCGGTGGTGATCCGGCCCAGCTTCACCATGGGTGGCCTGGGCTCCGGCATGGCCCACACCCAGGAGGAGCTGGAGCGGCTCGGCTCGACCGGTCTCACGGAGAGCCCGGTGACCGAGGTGCTCATCGAGGAGAGCGTCCTCGGGTGGAAGGAGTACGAGCTCGAGCTGATGCGCGACCACCGGGACAACGTGGTAGTCGTGTGCTCGATCGAGAACATCGACCCGATGGGCGTGCACACCGGCGACTCGGTGACCGTCGCGCCCGCCATGACCCTGACCGACCGCGAGTACCAGGAGCTGCGCGATCTCGGAATCGCCGTGCTCCGGGCGGTCGGGGTGGAGACCGGCGGCTGCAACATCCAGTTCGCGGTCAACCCCACCACCGGCAGGCTCGTCGTCATCGAGATGAACCCTCGGGTGTCGCGCTCCTCGGCGCTGGCCTCGAAGGCGACCGGCTTCCCGATCGCTAAGATCGCCGCGAAGCTCGCGGTCGGCTACACCCTCGACGAGATCCGCAACGACATCACCGGTGAGACCCCGGCGAGCTTCGAGCCGACGCTGGACTACGTGGTCGTCAAGGTGCCCCGGTTCGCCTTCGAGAAGTTCCCCGGCGCCGACCCGACGCTGACCACGACGATGAAGAGCGTCGGCGAGGGCATGTCGATGGGCCGCAGCTTCACCGAGGCCCTCGGCAAGGCGCTGCGCTCCATGGAGACCCGGGCGCTGAGCTTCTGGACCAAGCCCGACGACGAGGGCGAGACCCTCGAATCGACGCTGGCCCGACTGCGGGTCCCGCACGACGGCGGGCTGTACACGATCGAACGGGCCCTGCGACTCGGCGGCACCATCGAGCAGGTGCACGAGGCGTCCAAGGTCGACCCGTGGTTCCTGGACCAGATCCTCTCGCTGGTGGAGCTGCGTCGGGAGATCATCGATGCCCCCGTGCTGGACGAGTCGTTGCTGCGCGCCGCGAAGCGCTCGGGCCTGTCCGACCGCCAGCTCGCGGCCCTGCGCCCCGAGCTGGCCGGGGAGGACGGCGTCCGGGTGCTGCGGCACCGGCTCGGGGTCCGCCCGGTCTACAAGACCGTCGACACCTGCGCCGCCGAGTTCGCCGCGACCACGCCGTACCACTACTCGGCCTACGAGGTCGACGCCGCGGCCGAGACGGAGGTCGTCGAGCAGCGGGATCGCCCCAAGGTCATCATCCTCGGATCCGGGCCGAACCGGATCGGCCAGGGCATCGAGTTCGACTACTCGTGTGTGCACGCGGCGATGGCCCTGCGCGAGGCGGGGCTGGAGACCGTGATGGTCAACTGCAACCCCGAGACCGTCTCCACCGACTACGACACCTCCGACCGGCTCTACTTCGAGCCGCTCACCTTCGAGGACGTGCTCGAGGTCGTGCACGCGGAGCAGGCGTCGGGCACCGTGGTCGGCGTCGTGGTCCAGCTCGGCGGCCAGACACCGCTGGGGCTGGCCCGCAGGCTGGCCGAGGCAGGCGTCCCCGTGGTGGGCACCGCTCCGGAGGCCATCGATCTGGCCGAGGACCGGGGCGCCTTCGGTGAGCTGCTCGACGCCGCGGACCTGCCCGCCCCGCGCTACGGCACCGCGACCTCCTTCGAGGGCGCCCGGCGCGTCGCCGACGAGATCGGCTACCCCGTGCTGGTCCGGCCGTCCTTCGTGTTGGGCGGACGGGGTATGGAGATCGTCTACGACGAGACCACGCTGGCCGACTACATCGCCAGGGCCACCGAGGTCACGCCCGAGCACCCGGTGCTGGTCGACCGTTTCCTGGACGACGCCATCGAGATCGACGTCGACGCGCTGTGCGACGGCGAGGAGGTCTTCCTCGGCGGCGTGATGGAGCACATCGAGGAGGCGGGCATCCACTCCGGTGACTCCTCCTGCACGCTGCCGCCGATCACCCTGGGCCGCACCGACCTGGAACAGGTCCGCCGCCACACCGAGGCCATCGCCAAGGGCATCGGGGTGAAGGGTCTGCTCAACGTCCAGTACGCGCTCAAGGACGACGTGCTGTACGTGCTGGAGGCCAACCCGCGGGCGTCGCGGACGGTCCCCTTCGTGTCCAAGGCGACGGGAGCGCCGCTGGCCAAGGCGGCCGCCAGGATCATGCTCGGCGCCACCATCGCACAACTGCGCGCCGAGGGGATGCTGCCTCGGGAGGGCGACGGGGGCGAGCTCCCCGCCGATGCACCGGTCGCGGTGAAGGAGGCCGTGCTGCCCTTCCACCGGTTCCGTACCCCGGAGGGACAGGGCGTCGACTCGCTGCTGGGC
Organism: Actinoalloteichus hymeniacidonis; assembly: GCF_014203365.1. Taxonomy (NCBI): domain Bacteria; kingdom Bacillati; phylum Actinomycetota; class Actinomycetes; order Pseudonocardiales; family Pseudonocardiaceae; genus Actinoalloteichus; species Actinoalloteichus hymeniacidonis. The sequence continues at coordinate 3,827,614 of NZ_JACHIS010000001.1, read as the reverse complement.
CCGGAGATGAAGTCGACCGGTGAGGTGATGGGCATCGACGTGGCGTTCGGCCCGGCCTTCGCCAAGTCGCAGGCCGCGTCCTACGGCTCGCTGCCGACCTCGGGTCGGGTGTTCGTGTCGGTGGCCAACCGGGACAAGCGCTCGATGGTGTTCCCGGTGAAACGACTGGCCGACCTCGGTTTCGAGGTGTTGGCCACGGCGGGCACCGCCGAGGTGCTGCGGCGGAACGGGATCCGCTGCACAGTGGTGCGCAAGCACTTCGAGGGAGCGGGAACGATCGTCGACGAGATCCGGGCGGGCACCGTGAACCTGGTGATCAACACCCCCTATGGCAACCCCGGACCCCGGGTCGACGGTTATGAGATCCGCACGGCGGCCGTGGCCAGGGACATCCCCTGTGTGACGACCGTGCAGGGCGCGGCGGCTGCGGTCCAGGGGATCGAGGCGTCGATCCGCGACGACATCGGCGTACGCAGCCTCCAGGACCTCCAGGCGGCCTTGCGGAAGGGGCGCGAATGATCACGACCTTCGGTGCTCGGTTGAGTGCCGCCATGGACGCCAGGGGCCCGTTGTGCGTGGGGGTCGATCCGCACCCGGCGCTGCTCACGGCGTGGGGGCTGACCGACGACCTCACCGGGCTGCGGCGCTTCGCGGAGATCTGCGTCGAGGCGCTGGCCGACGAGGTCGCGATGCTCAAGCCGCAGTCCGCCTTCTTCGAATCCCACGGTTCCGGTGGGATCGCGGTGCTGGAGCAGTTGATCGCCGACGCCCGAGCCAGGGGAACCCTGGTTCTCGTCGACGCCAAGCGGGGCGACATCGGTTCCACGATGACCGCCTACGCCAAGGCCTATCTGACCGAGGGCTCGGCGCTGGCCGGGGACGCGGTCACCCTCTCCCCGTATCTGGGCTTCGACTCGCTCGCACCCGCCTTCGAGGCCGCGAGCGCATCGGGGCGCGGGGTGTTCGTGCTCGCGCGCACCTCCAACCCGGAGGGCTCATCCGTACAGGACGCGGTCGCCTCGAAGGCGGACGGCGAGCGCAGTGTGGCGCAGGGCATGGTCGACGCTGCCGCCCAGCTCAACGTGGGAGCTCCACGATTGGGCGCGGTAGGACTTGTGGTCGGCGGGAACCTGCCGACGCTGAATCTCGATCTGAGCGGCTTGAACGGACCGATCCTCGCTCCGGGTTTCGGAGCACAGGGCGGCACGGTCGCGGATCTGCGTCGCCTGTTCGGGCCGAACCTCGAAGGAGTCCTGCCGACCAGTTCCCGCGACGTCCTGCGGCACGGACCGGACGCCGAGGCGCTGCGGGCGGCGGTTCGCGAGCTGCGCGCGCGGCTCACCGAACCGGCGGCCTGACTCCGGCCGGGCCCCTCGGTGACGGGGCCGTCCGGTGGCGGGGGTGGACCGCCGACCACTGCGAGTCGAGACCGGCTCGTGGTGGCCGACGCCCACCACCCGCACTCGGGGCGTCCGCGCGGGCGAGAGGTGCCGCATCGGTGTCGCCGCCGACGAACGACGGGTATCGACCCTCGATCTCGGCGTGATCTCGACCCCATCACGGGCACGCCTCGGCGGTGTCGGCGGCCGATCTCCGGAAGGAGGGAGGAGCAGACACCGTCGAGGCGCCCGACAGCGTGGAACGCGACACGAGAGCTCGGCGGACCGCAGGCACCTCGGAGGACACGAAGTGCCCGGGCGTGGCCTTCGTATCGGGTTAACCAGCAGGTTCGTTGTTCTCGGTCCGTCCATCATGATCATCTTAACGCGCGATCGGGTTCCGTCGATCGAGAGCGCTTTCGTCTTGATCGGCACCCTGGGTAATGGGCTCTCTACGAATGGCGGTAGCTTGTGCGCCCGCGCCACCGAAGGCGAACGCCCAGGTGAGAATCACCTGGGTAGGCCGGACCCGTGTTGTGCCGCGTCAGACGCGGTCGGTACGGTCGCGGCACCGATCCAGAGGAACCCACACCACGGAGGAGATCGTGGCCCTTCCCCAGCTGACCGAGGAGCAGCGGGCCGCAGCATTGGAGAAAGCGGCTGCTGCCCGCCGCGCCAGGGCGGAATTGAAAGAGCGCCTGAAGCGCGGTGGCACCACTTTGAAGCAGGTGCTCACCGACGCGGAAGCCGACGAGGTCCTGGGCAAGATGAAGGTGTCCGCACTGCTGGAAGCGCTTCCGGGAGTCGGAAAAGTCCGGGCCCAGCAGATCATGGAACGCTTGGAAATCGCGTCCAGTCGTCGTCTGCGTGGATTGGGTGATCGGCAGCGCAAGGCGCTGCTCGCCGAATTCAGCAGCGAGTGAGTGTTTCATCAAGGAGGGGCCGGCTGGTTGTACTGGCCGGCCCCTCCGGTGTCGGTAAGAGCAGTGTCGTCGCCCGGCTACGCGAGTTGTTGCCCGATCTGTGGTTCAGCGTCTCGATGACCACCAGGCTTCCTCGCCCCGGCGAGGTGGACGGTCGGGATTACCACTTCGTCACCGCCGAGCGTTTCCGCGATGCGATCGCGGCGGGCGACCTGCTCGAGTGGGCGGAGATCCACGGCGGCACCCACCGCTCCGGCACCCCACGCGAACCCGTCGAGCTGCGGCTCGCCGCAGGCCGACCTGCACTGGTCGAGCTGGACCTCCAGGGCGCCAGAAACCTTCGGGAAGCGCTTCCTGAGGCGCTCACCGTGTTCATCGCCCCGCCGAGCTGGGATGTGCTCGTGTCCCGGTTGGTCGGGCGGGGCACCGAGTCGGACGAGGTCGTGCGGCGCAGACTGGAGACCGCGCGCCGTGAACTCGCGGCCTCCGACGAGTTCGACGTCGTCGTGGTGAACGAGGATGTCGAACAGGCCGCCGAACAGTTGCTAACCTTGTTGACCGGGCCCGATCCGCGCGTAGAGCCGCGGACTAGCGCCACGGGCCCGTCGAGCAGACCCCAGGAGTCATCCACGTGATCACCCCGGCAGAACTGGGTGGACTCGGCACGCCGCCGAGCACCGCCCTTGAGGGCATCACCAACCCGCCCATCGACGACCTGCTCGAGCAGGTCAGCTCCAAGTACGCGCTGGTGATCTACGCCGCGAAGCGTGCCAGGCAGATCAACGACTACTACGCCCAGCTCGGCGAGGGCCTGCTGGAGTACGTCGGACCGCTCGTCGAGCCCGGCCCGAGGGAGAAGCCGCTGTCGATCTCGTTGCGCGAGATCCACGCGGGCGTGCTCGAGCACACCGAGGGCGAGTGACGACACCGTCGACCCCTGATCCGGCGACGGAGTCCGACCCGCCCTCGGTGATATTGGGGGTGGGCGGCGGTATCGCCGCGTACAAGGCCTGCGAGGTCCTGCGCGGACTCACCGAGACCGGTCATCGCGTGCGGGTGGTGCCGACGGCGTCGGCGCTGCGGTTCGTCGGAGCGGCCACCTTCGAGGCGCTCTCCGGACTCCCGGTCCGCACCGACGTCTTCACCGACGTCCCCGAGGTCCCGCACGTGCGGCTCGGGCAGAACGCCGATCTGGTGGTGGTGGCCCCGGCGACGGCCGACCTGATCGCCAAGGCGGCCAACGGTCTGGCCGACGATCTGCTGACCAACACCCTGCTGACCGCGCGGTGCCCGGTCCTGCTGGTGCCCGCCATGCACACCGAGATGTGGGAGCACCCCGCCACCAGGGCCAACGTCGCGACTCTTCGCGAGCGTGGCGTGGTGGTCGCCGAGCCGGCCAGCGGCAGGCTGACCGGCGCGGACACCGGCCGGGGCCGGCTGCCCGATCCGGCCGAGATCGTCGAGCTGTCCCGGCTGCTGCTGGCCCGGCGCGAGGCACTGCCGCGCGACCTCGACGGTCGTCGCGTGCTCATCTCGGCAGGCGGCACTCGCGAGCCCCTGGACCCGGTGCGTTTCCTCGGCAACCGTTCCTCGGGGCGGCAGGGCTACGCCTTGGCCAGGGTCGCCGCGCAGCGCGGCGCCGAGGTGACGTTGGTGGCGGCCAACGCCGATCTGCCGACCCCGGCGGCGGTGCACGTCGTGCGCGTCGGCAGCGCCGAGGAGCTGCGTACGGAGATGCTGCGGCGGGCTCCCGACGCCGAGGTGGTCGTCATGTCGGCGGCGGTGGCGGACTTCCGGCCGACCCTGCGTGCCGAGCACAAGATCAAGAAGGGTGCGAGCGATCCGGCAGCCCTCGAACTGGTCCGAAACCCCGACATCCTGGCCGAACTGGTCGCTCGACGGACTCCGGACACGGTGATCGTCGGTTTTGCCGCCGAAACCGGGGACGACGCGGGCGATGTGCTGCACCATGGCAGGCACAAGTTGCAGCGCAAGGGGTGCGATCTCCTGGTGCTCAACGAGGTCGGCGAGGGACGGGCCTTCGAGACCGAGGACAACGAGGGCTGGCTGCTGTACGCCGATGGTCGCGAGCAAACGCTGCCGAGGCGGGCGAAATCGGAGCTCGCGTCCATGGTGTGGGACGGGGTTTTCCCCCTGCTTCACGCTTGAGGGCGTGGTGGGCACCGGTGGATACGCTGGTCATCAACTTGAAGCACCGGTATGACTAGCCAGACCGGGGCCGGAAGCGGATGGAGAATCACGTGAGTCAGCACGCCCGCAGGTTGTTCACCTCCGAGTCGGTGACGGAGGGCCATCCCGATAAGATCTGCGATGCGATCAGCGATTCCGTCCTCGACGCGCTGCTGAGCAAGGATCCCCGGTCCCGGGTGGCCGTCGAGACCATGGTGACCACGGGGCAGGTGCACGTCGCGGGCGAGGTGACCACCGAGGCGTACGCCGACATCCCGACCATCGTCCGCGAGGTCATCCTCGGCATCGGCTACGACTCCTCGGCCAAGGGCTTCGACGGTCACTCCTGCGGGGTGAACGTCGCGATCGGCTCGCAGTCCCCGGACATCGCCCAGGGCGTCGACACGGCCCACGAGAGCCGCGTCGAGGGTTCCGAGGACGAGATCGCCAGGCAGGGCGCGGGCGACCAGGGACTGATGTTCGGCTATGCCTGCTCCGACACCCCGGAGTTGATGCCGCTGCCGATCGCGCTGGCGCACCGGTTGTCCCGGCGGCTGACCAGCGTTCGCAAGAACGGCGAGCTGCCCTACCTCCGTCCGGACGGCAAGACCCAGGTGACGATCGAGTACGCGGGCGATCAGCCGGTGCGACTGGACACGGTGGTCGTGTCCACCCAGCACGCGGCCGACATCGACCTCGATCGGATGCTCGGCGTCGATGTCCGGTCCAAGGTGGTGGACCCGGAGATCGCCGACCTGAACCTGGACGTCTCCGATGTCCGGCTGCTGGTCAACCCGACCGGCCGGTTCGTCATCGGTGGCCCGATGGGCGATGCGGGCCTCACCGGCCGCAAGATCATCGTCGACACCTACGGCGGCATGTCGCGGCACGGCGGCGGCGCCTTCTCCGGTAAGGACCCGTCGAAGGTCGACCGCTCCGGTGCCTACGCGATGCGTTGGGTGGCCAAGAGCGTGGTCGCCGCAGGCCTGGCCTCCCGGGTCGAGGTCCAGGTCGCGTACGCGATCGGCAAGGCTGCGCCGGTCGGTCTGTTCGTGGAGACCTTCGGGACCGAGACGGTGGACCCGTTGAAGATCCAGGCGGCGATCGCCGAGGTGTTCGACCTGCGCCCCGGGGCCATCATCCGTGATCTGGACCTGCTGCGGCCGATCTACGCGCAGACCGCAGCCTACGGACACTTCGGACGCACCGACTGCGCCTTGCCCTGGGAGAGCACCGATCGAGCAGAGGCACTGAAGTCGATCGCGGGTTCCTGACCCCGATCATCGATCGACCACGACCGGCGGTCGCTGTCGTCCTCGCGATGACGGCGGCCGTCGGTCGTTCTGCGGAGAACGGCCCGGGTGGTGCGCCGGGCGAGCCCACGCTGATCTGCCGTGCCCACCACCGGCAGGGTCCAGCAGGGCCGAAGCCGAACGAGCCGCCCTTCAGCCGGCGGCCGCCGCCCGGATGGCGTCGCGATGCTCGTACCAACGTCCGAGCATCGCGGGCAGCTCGACCGCCAGGAAGTCCATCATCTCGACCATCTCGCTGAGCCGACGACCCGCAGGTGTCGACCGGCCCAGCAGTTCGGCGCCCTCGCGGGCTCCCCGATCCCAATCCTCCAGCCATTGGAGCCTGCGCCGAAACAGCGTGCCCCAGACGTCGGCGTCGACCCGGTAGTGATCACGGCGCTGGCCCGGATCGCGTTCCCGGGTCACCAGTCGCAGCTGTTCGAGGTATTTGACGGCGCCGGAGATGGCGGACGCGCCGACCCCGAACTGCGCGGACAGTTCTGCGGCGGTGCGCGTGCCCTCATCGGAGATCATGATCGCGACGAAGGTCCGAGCCGCCATCCTGGGTATCCCCGTGTTGGAGAACGCCAGCGCGAACCGTTCCAGGAACCGCGCGATCTCGTCGGGGTCGCGTTCCTCGATGGCGGTGGGCGACCCGGAATCGGGTGCCTGGTCCTGACTCATCCGCCGATGCTATCTACTTCAATAAGTTCACGAAATTCTTGAACTTTGCGTACTGTGGTGATCGGCGATCACGAGGGCGGGCGGGCCCGCCCCGTGAACCGTCGTGGGGAATCGAACGTCTTCCGCTCAATCGAGAGGCTCGACGATGACGACTGCAGACCGCTCCGGTGCGATCACGTTGCCCACCACACGCGACAATCCCTTCGACCCGCCCGCCGAACTGTTACGGCTGCGGGCGGACCGGGGCATTCACCCGCTGGCGTACCCGGACGGACACCAGGGCTGGCTGGTCACCGACTACCAGGCGATCCGGACGGTCATGGCCGATCCGAGGTTCAGCGCGCGGCAGGAACTCCGACGCCTGCCGTTCGAACACCCGCTGGGTGTACAGCCGCAGCCACCCGCCGAACCGGGGATGTTCATCCGGATGGATCCGCCCGACCACACCCGGTATCGAAGCGAGCTGATCGCCCAGTTCACCGTGCGTCGGATGCGAGCGTTGGAACCGAGAATCGTCGAGATCGTCGAAGCCCACGCAGCGGCGATGCGCGCCCAAGGGCCGCCCGCCGACCTGGTGTCCTCCTTCGCGCTGCCGATTCCGTCCCTGGTGATCTGCGAGCTGCTCGGCGTGCCCTATGCCGACCGGGCGGTGTTCCAGGAGACCACTGCCGCGCTCCTGCGGCTGGACCAGACGCCCGAACAATTCGGCGTCAACATGGCGACGTTCCATGCCTTTCTGGGGGAGCTGGTCACGGCCAAGCGGACCGAACCCACCGACGACATCCTGGGCGGGTTGATCACCGACACCGCGCTGTCCGACCGCGAACTGGTGTCGATCGGCTTGCTGCTCCTGGTCGCCGGGCACGAGACCACGGCCAACATGTTGGGACTCGGTACCTTCGCGCTTCTCCGGCATCCCGAACAACTGGCTGCGCTGCGTGCGGACCCGACCCTCATCGACGGCGCGGTCGAGGAACTGCTCCGCTACCTGTCGATCATTCAGTTCGGTACCTCGCGATGTGCCCTGGAGCGCGTCGAGTTGGCGGGCGTGACCATCGAGGAGGGACAGAACCTGATCCTCTCGCTGCCTGCGGCCAATCGGGACCCCGAACGATTCCCCGATCCCGACCGGCTGGACGTCACCAGGGGATCCGCCCGCCATCTCTCCTTCGGCCACGGGGTGCATCAGTGCCTCGGCCAACAGCTGGCTCGGACCGAGATGCGCGTCGGATTCGCCACCCTGATCCGGGAGTTCCCGGACCTGCGTCTGGCGGTGGAACCGCACGAGGTGGTCCTGACCACGGATAAGGCGATCTACGGCGTGCACAGCCTGCCGGTGGCCTGGTAGGAGGTCGAGATGCGGGTCGAAGTAGACAGGCAACGCTGTGTCGGTGCGGGGATGTGCGCCCTGACCGCACCCGAGATGTTCGATCAGGACGAACACGACGGGCGGGTCGTGCTGCTGGTGGCCGACCCGGCCGCCTCGGCGCACGACGAGGTTCGCGAGGCGGCGGAACTGTGTCCCGCCGAGGCGATCCGCCTGCGATCCGACTGAACCGATCTCGCCTCGGGCGATCGTCCACATTGGCCGACCGGGAACTTCCGCAGGCGTGTCGTGGCCCGCTGGCCGGCCTAATCTTGCACGGATGAGAGCGGTTCGCGTGATTCCGGACGATGGTCCGATTCCGTTGCCCGATCGACGCACGGAACTGCCGTCCGAGGCGGCCGACGAGTTCTTCGGGGCTGCGGCGGCGACCTGGCGGGGGGAGGGGCCGGTACTCGACGTGGGTACCGGCCCTGGTTCGGTCGCCGCCGAACTCGCGGCCAGAGGCGTCGGGCTGATGGCCACCGACGTCACCGACCGGCGAGGCCCGCAGTGCCCGGACGTGCCGTTCGTGCTGGCGGCCGCCGACGAGCTGCCCTTCCGCAGCGGCGCACTCGCAGGTGTGCACATCTCCAGGGCGTTGCACCGGGCCAGGGACTGGCGGGCGGCGGTCGCCGAGGCCACCCGCGTCCTGCGCCCGGCGGGGGCGCTGTGCCTGGATGTCGGTGGCGGTCGCGCGCCCAACCTGATCGACGACCTCCTCGCCGAACTACGCCGCCGAGCCGAACAGCGGGGAGTGCCACCCGCCGAGGCGGGCAACGGATTGGAGACCAACCCCGACCAGGTCGACCAGGTCGCCTGTCGTGGCCTGGTCAGAGCGGGCGACATCGTCGTCGACTACGCGGTCGAGCACACCCCGAGGGCGGCGATGGCGGCCGCCGCGCAGGACCCGGACGGTTGGGCGGGCGGCAGCGATCTCGGTCCGCTGGCCCAGCTGGTTGAAGACGTCATGGCCGATGCGGGTGTGGACCCCGATCTGCCGTTGCGGCAGGCGAGAACGGCCCGCTATCGGGTATATCGGCGACCCGGCGTCGCCTGAGACCGGCGCGGTCGAGAACTCGGTCTGCGCCGCATCGAATCGGATCGCAGCTGATCGACCCGGGGCAGGCGAGCACCGTCCGTGGCGTCTGGTAGACCCATCCACATGGCACGGTCGACGACCCCCCGACGCGGGGAATGGCAGCAGGCGTCGGTCGCGTCGGTCGCACGGGTCTGTGTGAACGTCTCGCCCGCCCACCTCGACCGTGTCTTCGACTACCGGGTGCCCGCCCACCTCGACGAACAGGCGCAACCGGGTGTCCGGGTCCGCCTGCGGTTCGCCGGTCGACTGGTCGATGGTTTCCTACTCGAGCGGGTGGCGGAGACCGATTTCGACGGCACCCTGCAGTGGATCGACAAGGTCGTCTCCCCAGAGCCGGTGTTGAGCCCGGAGGTGGCGCAACTGGCCAGGGCGGTCGCGGACCGCTACGCCGGGACGCTGATGGACGTCCTGCGGCTGGCCATCCCACCCCGACATGCCGCCGTGGAGAAGGAGGCGGCGCGGGCCGCCGAGCCGAGCCCGCCCGAACGGGAGCGAGCCGAGCAGGCCATCGCAGCCGGCGCGGTTCCGTCACTCGAAGAGCCGTCGCCCGCCGCGCCGGAGCGGCATCCCGAGGCCACCCAGACCCAGACCGAGGCCACCCAGACCCAGGCCGACCAGCCCCAGACCATCCAGACCGAGGCCCCGGACCCCGGCGGTTGGCGCCGCTACCAGCACGGTGATCGACTCCTCGCGGCCCTGCATGCCGGGAAGGCCGCTCGCGCGGTCTGGCAGCCGTTGCCCGGCGAGGACTGGCCCGCCCGTCTCGCCGAGGCGGCGGCGAGCGTCGCGGCCACCGGGCGCGGCGTCGTCATCGTGCTGCCCGACCAACGCGATGTGGCCAGGGTCGCCGCCGCGTGCACCCGGTTGTGCGAGGCGGAGCAGGTCGTGGCGCTGTCGGCCGGGCTCGGACCGGCCAAGCGTTACCGCCGGTGGCTGGCCATCCGGCGCGGAACGGCCCGGATCGTCGTCGGCACCCGCTCGGCGGCCTTCGCCCCCGTCGAACGCCCCGGTCTGCTGGTGGTCTGGGACGACGGCGACGACGTGCACTCCGATCCGCACGCGCCCTACCCGCATACCCGCGAGGTGTTGATGCTGCGCTCGCACCTCACCGGGGCGGGCCTGATCATCGCGGGATTCCCTCGCACGGCCGAGGCACAACTACTGGTCGAGACCCGGTGGGCGCAGGAGGTGATCGCCGAGCGGAGCGTGGTCCGCGCGGCGGCGCCGAGGGTGGTCGCGGTCGGAGCCAGCGCGGAGCAGGAGGCACGCGACCCGGCGGCCCGCAGCGCCCGGCTGCCGGGCATCGCCTTCGAGGCCGCCAGGGCGGCGTTGGCGGCCGAGGCTCCGGTGCTGGTCCAGGTGCCGCGGCGGGGCTACGTTCCGACGTTGGCCTGCGGCCAGTGCCGATCACGGGCCCGCTGTCGTCGATGCGCGGGACCGCTGGCGCTGCCCGGCTCCGACGATCGGGTGCCCCGGCCTGCCGCCTGCCGTTGGTGTGGCGCGACCGAGGCGGGCTTCCGCTGTCCGGACTGTGGATCGCGTCGACTGCGTGCGGTGGTGGTCGGCGCAGGACGGACCGCCGAGGAGCTGGGCCGGGCCTTCCCCGGGGTGGTGGTGCGCACCTCGGGAGGTTCGGAGGTCCTCGACGAGATCCCGGCCGGTCCCGCACTGGTGGTGTGCACTCCCGGCGCGGAACCACTGGCCCCGACGGGCTACGGAGCCGCCCTGCTGCTGGACGGCTGGGCCCTGCTCGGCCGTCCGGACCTGCGTGCCGAGGAGGAGGCGTTGCGACGCTGGCTCTCGGCGGCGGCGATGGTCCGGCCCGCCGAACAGGGCGGTCGGGTCGTGGTGATGGCCGAGTCCTCGCTCAATCCGGTGCAGGCCCTGGTGTGGTGGGACCCGGTCCGCCACGCCGTCGTCGAACTCGCGGGCAGACGGGAGCTCGGCTTCCCGCCCGTGGCCCGAATGGCAGCCCTGGATGCCGTTCCCGCCGCGATCGAACAGATCCGGGAACTACTCCGACTGCCCGAGGGCGCCGAGCTGCTCGGACCCGTCCCGCTGCCGTCAGGCGCCGCTGCGCAGCCCGGATCGGGTGCCCGATCGGAGCCGCAGGCCCGGGAACGACTGCTGGTGCGGGCGCCGCTGAGTCAGGGCAGGGCGCTGTCGGCCGCCGTGGCCGAGGCCATCGCCGTGCGGACCGCCCGCCGGGAGGCCGAACCCATCCGGGTGCACATCGACCCACTCGACCTGGTCTGACCCCGGCCGCGTGCCGATCCGTCGCGCCGGGTGGGACGGCCGCAACGGGACCGCTCAACCCGGACCGGCCGAATCAGTCGCGACGGAACAACGCGCAGAACATGGCGTCCGTGCCGTGTCGATGCGGCCACAGCTGCACACCCGGCCCCTCGCCCAGCCCGGGTACGTCGGGGAAGAAGGGCCTGGCGTCGAGTTGGGTGACGCCGGGTCGAGCCGCCGCCGCCGTCGCCACCTCGACCGTCTCGGCCAGGTGTGGGGAACACACGACGTAGGCCACCACTCCGCCCGGCCGCACCAGATCGAGCGCCGTGCCGAGCAACTCGGTCTGCAAGGTGGTCAGCGGCGCGACATCCGAGGGCTGCCGTCGCCACCGGGCCTCCGGCCTGCGGCGCAGCGCCCCGAGCCCGGTGCACGGCGCGTCGACCAGCACCCGATCGAAGGCCGCCGAGGGCAGCCCGCTCCGGCGTCCATCGGCGATATGCACCCGGACCGGGAGATCCTTGACCACCGAGCGGATCAGGTCGGCCCGATGCGTGGCGGGTTCCACGGCGTCCAGGGTGCCGCCGTCGAGACCGACCAGCGCGCCCAGCAACGAGGCCTTGCCACCCGGGCCCGCGCACAGATCCAGCCAGCGAAGATCGGAACCCTCGATCTGCGGCCGGGTCAACGCCAGCGCCGCCAGCTGGCTGCCCTCGTCCTGCACCGCCGCGAGTCGCTCGCGGACCGGCTCCAGATCGGCGGGATCACCCGCCCCCGCCTCCAACCGCACACCGTAGGGCGAGTAGGGCGCCTCGTCGCCGCCGGTGATCGCCGCGAGCTCGGCCGAGCTGATCTCACCGGGCCGGGCCACCAGATGAACGGCGGGACGCGCGTCGTCGGCCGCCAGCAGCTCGGCCAGCTCGTCCTCGGCCCCCGCCTCGGCCAGGGTCGCGGCGAACGCCTCGGCCACCCAACGCGGGTGGGGATGCCGCAGCGCCAGGTAGCCGAGCGGGTCCTCGGCCGAGTCCGGCGCGAGGAACTCCACCCACCCGTCCTCGTCGCGTTCGGTGGCTCGGCGCAGCACCGCGTTGGCGAACCCCGCCGCCCCGGTGCCTGCCCGGCTCCGGACCAGCTCCACACTGGCCGAGACGGCCGCGTGCGGGGGGATCCGGGTTCGCAGCAGTTGATAGACGCCCAGCCGCAGGCCGTCCAGCACGACGCCGTCGATCTCGGTCAGGGGCCGCTCGCTGCACTCGCCGAGGACCGCGTCCAGCAGACCGAGCGTCCGGCTGGCACCGTAGGCCAGCTCGGTCGCCAGGGCCGCGTCGCGGGTGCCGATCCGTCGGTCCCGAAGCAACCGGGGGAGGACCAGGTTGGCGTAGGCGTCCTTCTCCCGCACCGCGCCGAGGGTGTCCAGCGCGGCCTCTCTGGCCGGGTCCTGCGCCGGGGGCCTGCGCGGGCCGCCTCGACCACGCGGCGGGCCGGACGGGCCGCCTCGGCGGTCCCTCCTTGCGGGTTGCGGGCTCATCCCAGCTCCTCGTCCTGCTCCATGCGCACGCCGCGCGCCCAATCGGTCGCCGCCATCCTGCGCTTGCCCTGGGCCTGCACCTCGCCCAGTACGACCGGGTCCGTCGCCGTCCCGACGAGTACCCGCTTGCGTTCCACCAGGATGCGCCCCGGCGGCAGCGGTTCGTCGATGACGACCGGCAGTACCGGGCCGAGCTTGAGTCGCTCGCCTCGGAACATCGCCCAGGGGCCCGGTTCCGGGGTCAGCGCCCTGGCCGTGCGATCGACGGCCGTCGCGGGCAGCGTGAAGTCGAGTCGGGCGTCCTCCACCGTGAGCTTGGCGGCGTAGCTGACATCCGCCGCAGGCTGCTCGGCGGCGGTCACCGTGCCGTCCTCGATCCCGTCCAGCGTGGCGGCCAGCAGCGCGGCGCCGGACTCGGCGAGCCTGCCCAACAGGTCGCCTGCGGTGTCTCGGCGGTCGACCCGCTCGGTCACCACGCCGAAGACCGGCCCGGCGTCCAGTTCCCTGACGATCCGAAACGTGCTCGCCCCGGTGATCTCGTCGCCCGCCCTGATCGACGCCTGCACGGGCGCCGCGCCCCGCCAGGCGGGCAACAGCGAGAAGTGCAGGTTGACCCAACCGTGGGTGGGGATATCCCTGGCGACCTTGGGCAGCAGCGCGCCGTAGGCGACCACCGGCGCGCAGTCCGGGGCGATGTCGGTCAGTCGCGCCAGGAAGTCCGGATCGCTGGCCTTGGGCGGGGTCAACACCTCGATGCCGTGTTCGTCGGCGAGCATGCCGACCGGCGAGCGCAGCAGTCGCCTGCCCCGGCCCGCCGGGGCGTCCGGCCGGGTCACCACGGCCACCACCTCGTGGCGTGGCGAGTCGATCAGCGCGCGAAGAGCGGGGAGCGCGGGCTCGGGAGTGCCCGCGAAGACGAGTCGCATGGTCGCCTCAGTTCCTTCGTGCCAGCGCGGGCGAGAGCTCCTCGAGTGCGGAGTCGTCGAACCACGCGGTCTGGCGGATGTCGCGCATCACCAGCGATGCGTCCTCGGGCGCGAGTCGGTCGATGTAGAGGACGCCATCGAGATGGTCGGCCTCGTGCTGCAGGCAACGCGCCAGCAGACCCTCGCCCGGTACCTGAACGGGTTCGCCGTGCATGTTCCACCCGGTCGCCAGCACCCGGTTGGCCCGGCGGCACTCCCAGCTCATCCCCGGGATGGACAGGCAGCCCTCGGCCTGCTCGTCGAGCTCCTCGTCGAGTACCCGGACGGTGGGATTGACCAGATGGCCTGCATGGCCTGCACAGTGGTAGGCGAAGACCCGCAGTCCCACGCCGATCTGCGGCGCGGCGACGCCCGCGCCGCCCTGCTGTTCCATGGTGTCCCAGAGGTCCTGGATCAGGGCCCGCAACGTCTTGTCGAAGTCGACGACCTCCTGCGCTCTGGTGCGAAGCACCGGATCACCGAAGAACGTGATGGGCTGGACGGACACGAGGCTCCTAGTCCCAGGGGGACACTCGCCGGGGCGTTGGTCGCCAGGAGTCTAGTCACGAAGCGGTCTGCGGCGGGCGTGGTGCGATCGGCCCAGGCGATCTCCGAGAGCCGACGCCGGACCACCGGGGGAGAACCGCGATGCGGGCGCCGTCGGTGCGCCGCGGACCCGACTCCCCGATCGGGCCGCACCGGCCACTTAGACTCGGCGCCGTGTCCGCCGTGTCAGAAAGCGCCGTGTCCTCGACCGCAGCTCGCAGGCCGATGATCGCCCCGTCGATCCTGTCCGCCGACTTCGCCCGGTTGGCGGAGGAGGCCGCCTCCGTGGCGGGAACCGAGGACAGCCCGGGCGCCGACTGGCTGCACGTCGACGTCATGGACAACCACTTCGTGCCCAACCTCACACTGGGGCTGCCCGTGGTGATGGCCTTGCGCGCGGCCACCGATATCCCGCTGGACTGCCACCTCATGATCGAGGACCCCGAGCGGTGGGCGGTCGGTTACGCCGAGGCGGGGGCGCACAACGTGACTGTGCATGCCGAGGCCGCCGTCGACCTGCTGGGCATCGCCCGCGATCTGCGGGCCGCCGGAGCGCGGGCGGGTCTCTCGCTGAAGCCGGACACCCCCCTGGAGCCCTACCTCGACGTGCTGCGGCACTACGACACCCTGCTGGTGATGTCGGTGGAGCCCGGGTTCGGCGGCCAGTCCTTCCTGCCCGCGACCCTGGCCAAGGTCCGCCAGGCGCGGCACCTGGTGGAGACCGGGCACCTGCGGCTGCTCATCGAGATCGACGGCGGGATCAACGCGGAGACGATCGAGGAGGCCGCGGAGGCGGGCGTCGACTGTTTCGTCGCCGGTTCCGCCGTCTACTCGGCGCCCGACGCAGGCCTCGCCGTGACCACGCTGCGGGACAAGGCCGCGGCCGCACGACCGGCGCACTGACCCGCGACCGCGTGGCCCGGCGACGGCCGGGCCTGCGCCGGTGTTCGACGTGGATTGTTCGACCCCTCGCCGAATCGGGACCGGACTGGGGGCCGTGCTGCCAACGGTGGGAGACTCCGAGGACAGCGCTGCCACACCGCGCACCGCACCGGGCCGCCGACGTCGGCGCCAGGCGGCCGTCACTCGTCATGGAGGTCACCAGTGTTCACCGGGATCGTGGAGGAACTGGGCGAGATTCGGGAGGTCACCCGGCTAGCGGACGCCGCTCGGCTGACGGTGGCCGCCCCCACGGTGGTCTCCGACGCCCGCCACGGTGATTCGATCGCGGTCAACGGCGTCTGCCTCACCGTGGTGGACGTCCTCGACGGCGCCTTCACCACCGATGTGATGCTCGAGACACTGCGCCGCAGCAACCTCGACGGGATCGCCGAGGGCGACGCCGTCAATCTGGAACGCGCCCTGGCCGTCAGCGCTCGTTTCGGCGGCCACATCGTGCAGGGTCACGTGGACGGTTTCGGCGCCGTCCTGGAGCGCACCCCGGCCGAGCACTGGGAGCTCGTCCGAATCGAGCTACCGCAATCGTTGGCCCGTTATGTCGTGGAGAAGGGATCCATCGCCGTCGACGGCGTGTCCCTGACCGTGGCGGCCGTCGACGCGGACTCCTTCACCGTCAGCCTGATCCCGACCACTCTGGAACTGACCACCCTCGGCCACCGGACGCCGGGTGCCAGGGTCAACCTCGAGGTCGACGTGCTGGCCAAGTATGTGGAGAAGCTCACGGCCGCGCCGGCCGCTGCTCTCGGCACGAGCATCGCGACGGGGACGGAGGCGACCCGATGAGCGGGCACGGCACGGGCACCGGGCCCGACCTGGCGCGGATCGAGCGGGCCGTCGCCGACATCGCCGAGGGCAAACCCGTCGTGGTCGTCGACGACGAGGACCGGGAGAACGAGGGCGATCTGATCTTCGCCGCCGCCAGGGCCACTCCCGAGCTGGTGGCGTTCATGGTGCGGCACACCTCGGGCTACCTGTGCGTGGCACTCACCGAGCAGGACTGCGTCCGGCTGGACCTGCCGCCGATGTACCACAGCAACCAGGACCGACGCGGCACGGCCTACGCGGTGACCGTGGACGCCAAGGACGGGGTGACCACCGGCATCTCCGCCGCCGACCGCAGCCACACCGTGCGACTGCTGGCCGACCCCAC
The DNA here is from genome assembly GCF_014203365.1 of Actinoalloteichus hymeniacidonis. Taxonomy (NCBI): domain Bacteria; kingdom Bacillati; phylum Actinomycetota; class Actinomycetes; order Pseudonocardiales; family Pseudonocardiaceae; genus Actinoalloteichus; species Actinoalloteichus hymeniacidonis. Next base: position 3,811,297 of record NZ_JACHIS010000001.1, on the reverse strand, counting down.
CGCCACCGCCGCCGACCTGCTGCGACCCGGTCACGTGGTGCCGCTGCGGGCCAAGGAGGGCGGGGTGCTGCGCAGGCCCGGCCACACCGAGGCCGCCGTCGACCTCGCCAGGCTCGCCGGACTGCATCCAGCAGGGGTGCTGTGCGAGATCGTCAGCCAGAAGGACGAGGGCGAGATGGCGCGGCGCGAGGAGCTGGAGGTGTTCGCCGCCGAACACGACATCACCCTGATCAGCATCGCCGACCTCGTCGCCTATCGACGTCGGTTCGAGAAGCAGGTCGAGCGGGTCGCCGAGGCCCGCATCCCCACCCCGCACGGGAATTTCCGGGCCTACGGGTTCGACAGCACGCTCGACGGGATCGAACACATCGCCTTGGTGTACGGCGACATCGGCGACGGTGAGGACGTCCTGGTCCGGGTGCACTCCGAATGCCTGACCGGTGACGTCTTCGGTTCGCTGCGCTGCGACTGCGGCCCGCAGTTGGACGCCGCGCTGGCCGCGGTCGCCGAGGAGGGTCGGGGCATCGTGCTCTACATGCGTGGCCACGAGGGGCGCGGGATCGGGCTGATCCACAAGCTGCAGGCGTATCAACTCCAGGACGCCGGGGCGGACACCGTGGATGCGAACCTGGCCCTGGGACTTCCCGCCGACGCCCGGGATTACGGGACCGGCGCGCAGATCCTGGTGGACCTGGGAGTGCGGTCGATGCAGCTGTTGTCCAACAACCCGGACAAGCGCATCGGCCTGGAGGGTTACGGACTCCGGGTGACCGGGCGGGTCGCGCTGCCGATCCGACCCAACCCGGAGAACCTGCGGTACCTGCAGACCAAGCGGGACCGGATGGGCCACGAACTGGGAGACCTCGAAGCGCCCGTCGGGCGAACCGAGGACGGCGGGGCAGGAGCACAACGATGAGCGGAACCGGTAGGCCGACCGCCGAGACCCCCTCGGCGGCGGGAATGCGGGTGGCGATCGCGGCGACCCGCTGGAACGCGGCGATCGTCGACACGATGGTGGAGCGCGCCGAGGCCGCGCTGGCCGAGGCGGGCGGGCCGCCGCCGCTGGTCGTACGGGTGGCGGGCGCCGTGGAACTCCCGGTGATCTGTCAGCAACTCGCGCGCGACCACGACGCCGTGGTTGCGCTGGGTGTGGTCATCCGGGGTGGCACCCCGCACTTCGATTACGTGTGCGACGCCGTCACGGCCGGTCTGACCCGGGTGGCGCTCGACGAGTCGACCCCGGTCGGCAACGGTGTACTGACCTGCGACAACGAGGAACAGGCCGTGGCACGCAGCGGTCGGCCCGGAGCGCAGGAGGACAAGGGTCACGAGGCGACGATCGCGGCGATCGACGCGGCCGCGCTGCTGCGGGACCTGCGTGGCCAATCGAGAGGCGGGAGCCAGGGATGAGCGAGTCGACCACCGAGGCCACCGAGCGATCCCTGCTGGTCGTCCGGCCACGCCGGGGCAGGGCGGTGGCCATCGGCGCGGCGGTGGTGCTGATCGTGGTGTTCGCCGTCGTCGCCACCCTGCTTCGCGACACACCGACCGGGGTGTACTTCCGGCTGTCGGACCAGATCGCGATGGCCCTGCTCGGCGTCCTACTCGGCTGCGGCGCGTTGATCTTCGCGCGCCCCAAGCTGGTGGCCGACTCGACCGGCCTGACGGTCCGCAACTTCGCCGGCACCAAGCGGTTGGAATGGGCGCTGATCCTGGACGTCACCTTCCCCGACGGCACGCCGTGGGCGCGGCTGGAGCTGCCCGACGACGAGTACGAGGCGGTGATGGCCATCCAGGCCGCCGACGGCCAGCACGCCGTGCGGGCGATCCGTGAGCTGCGCAGGCTCTACTACGAATACAGCCCGCACGCGAACTGATCCCGGGCCCGTTCTGGATCGGGCGGTCCGCATCCGGCATCCGGGTGACGCGGTGCCCGCAGGCCGGACCACGGCCGGCGACGGCCGCCGTGCCGTCCTGCGCCGGCCGGGTGAGGGGATGCCGCCGTACCGGTGGTATCGCCGTCCACGGCTCGGCCTCGGTGCGCTGCTGCGCTAGGTTGCCGTGTGATCGCGGCCGGCGGCACGAGAAGCGCAGTGGTGCAGGAGGCGGCATGCAGGTCGTCGGAACTCAGCGGGCCAAGCTGCTGTCCAGCACCGCGGGCTCGTGGTTCAGGCAGCGGCTCCTGGAGACGGGCCGGGGGGCCGGACCGGCGGGCCTGGCCTACTTCGAGGTCCCCATCCCGATGCAGGGCGGTCCGACCCAACAGGCACACGCCATCCTGCTGACACCGGCCATGCTGATCGTGGTCGAACTCCGCTCGCTGCCCTGGTATCGGGGCGGCAGACTGCGGGCCGAGACCAGCGGCACCTGGACGGTGGACGGCATGGACGCAGGCCTGCGCACCGAGGAGGACGCCAATCCCGGTGAGCGGGTCACCCGACTCGTCTTCGCCTTACGCGAGCACCTGCGGGTCTCCGGCGCGCGCAGCGACGCGGTGGCCGGGTTGGTGTGCGTGGCGGGCCCCGACCTCAAGGTGCGACAGGACCGGTCCGCCGCGCGGTTCGGCGACTACCTGGTCTGTGCCAACGATCACCAGTCCTTGCGCAGGACGATCACCCGCCTCGACCGGGGTGGCCGACGGTGGAGTTCGCCGGAGGTGCACGCCGCGCTGCTGGCCCTGAACCTCGGGTTCGACGTGCCCAGCGAGGCACAGCTGGCCGAGGAGACCTTCGTCGAGCATTCGGTGCCGGAGCCCCGCCAGGGCCGCGAGGACGCGGAATCGCAGACCTGGCAGCCGGACGACGGTCAGGAGGACCCCGCGCCTCGGACCGGACCTCGTCGGCGGCGAGGCTTCAAACCGGAGGCTCTGGTGATCCCGGCCCTGATGCTGCCTGCCGTCATCGCGGTCCTGCTGTTGGTGCTGTTGTTGGTCTGGGTCGGCCGAGGCGTGTCCCAGCTGCTGACCGAGGCGGGAGCCGACCCCGCGGCCCCGTCGATCGTCCTGCGGATCGACCTCCTCGACGGATCGGATGCCTTGATCGCGTCGGAACCGGCCACGGTGGCGGACTCGGCTCCCGGCGGGCATGCCTCGGCCGCTCTCCGGCCCGATGAGGGGTCCGGGCCCACCGAGTTCCACTGGCCGGGGCAGCCGATCGTCGGGGACGGCCCCGGGACCGAGGAAGCCCCGCGATAGCCGAGGCGGACGGCCGGACACCGGCGATCGCAGGTCGCCGACCCCGACACCCGACTCCGCGGGCGCCTGTTCGGCCGCCCGAGGCGGTGGCAGTGGGTGAGCCGACAGCGTTGTCCGGGGCCGCCCGTAGGCTTGGGCGGGTGGCCGACCCATCGACGTACCGCCCCGCATCGGGTGTCATCCCGGACGAACCCGGTGTCTATCGATTCCGCGACGACACCGCCAGGGTGATCTACGTCGGCAAGGCCAAAAGCCTGCGCTCCCGGTTGTCCTCGTACTTCGCGGACCTGGCCACGCTGCATCCGCGCACCCGCCAGATGGTCACCACCGCGTCGTCGGTGGAGTGGACGGTGGTCGGCACCGAGGTGGAGGCACTCCAGCTCGAATACTCCTGGATCAAGGAGTACGACCCGAGGTTCAACGTCCGGTACCGCGACGACAAGTCCTACCCGGTGCTCGCCGTGACCCTGCACGAGGAGATCCCCCGGTTGTTCGTCTACCGGGGGCCCCGGCGCAAGGGCGTGCGGTACTTCGGCCCCTACGCCCACGCCTGGGCCATCCGCGAGACCCTCGACCTGCTGTTGCGGGTGTTCCCCGCCAGAACCTGCTCGGCCGGGGTGTTCCGCCGCCATCAGCAGATCGGCAGGCCGTGCCTGCTCGGCTACATCGGCAAGTGCTCGGCGCCGTGTGTCGGCCGCGTCGACGCCGAGGAGCACCGGTCGATCGTCGACGACTTCTGCGACTTCCTCGCGGGTCGCACCGACTCCCTGGTGCGCAAACTCGAACGCGAGATGCAGGCGGCCTCCGACGAGTTGGAGTTCGAACGCGCGGCCCGCCTGCGCGACGACCTCGGTGCACTGCGTCGGGCGATGGAGAAGCAGGCGGTCGTCCTCGGCGACGGCACCGACGCCGACGTCATCGCCTTCGCGCAGGACGAGTTGGAGGCGGGCGTCCAGATCTTCCACGTCCGAGGTGGCCGGGTCCGAGGTCAGCGTGGATGGGTCATCGACAAGACCGAGGACCCGGCCGCCGATTCCGCCGATCTGGCTGAAACGACGACGCAGCCGGATTCCGACGCTTCCGCCGCCGATGCGGAGTCGGCGCCCGAATCCGGCGAACGGTCGGGGCCCGAGCTCAGGTCCGCCGATGACGAGTCGGCGGAGGAGCCGGGCAGCACGATCTCCCCGATGCTGGTCGGCCGCTTCCTGAGCCAGTTCTACGGGGAGCAGGCGAGTCTGGCCGACCAGGCCGACGCGGGGGGCAGTCCGGTGCCCAAGGAGGTACTGGTCCCGAGGCTGCCCGAGGACACCGAGGCCATGGTCGAGTGGTTGTCCGGACTGCGCGGCTCACGGGTCAATCTGCGGGTGCCCCGCCGGGGCGACAAACGGGCCCTGCTGGGCACGGTGGCCCGCAACGCGGCGGAGGCCTTCGCCCAGCACAAGCTGCGCAGGGCGGGCGACCTGACCTCGCGGTCCAAGGCCCTGCAGGACCTACAGGAGGCGCTCGGGCTGGACAGCGCGCCCCTGCGCATCGAGTGCATCGACGTCAGCCACGTGCAGGGCAGCGACGTGGTGGCCTCGCTGGTGGTCTTCGAGGACGGCGTCGCCCGCAAGTCCGACTACCGGCGATTCGCCGTGCGCGAGGGCGCCCAGGGGGGCGACGTCGCGTCCATCGCCGAGGTGGTCCGCAGGCGGTTCGCCCGCTACCGCGCCGAGACGGCCGAGGAGCCGCCCGCGTCGCCACCGAGCCACGAACCGGTGCGGGATCCGGCGGCCGAGGACGGAATGGTCGAGACGGACGCCGCCCTGGCCTCGGCCGAGAGCGCCGAGCCTGCATCGGAGACCGCCGACCCGGTCGCGATGCCCGCCGTTCGACCCGGCCTGGACCCGGAGACCGGTAGACCGCGCCGCTTCGCCTACCCGCCCAATCTGCTGGTGGTCGACGGTGCGGGCCCGCAGGCCGCTGCGGCCGCGGACGAACTCGCCCAGGCGGGCATCACCGACGTCGCCGTGATCGGGCTGGCCAAGCGGTTGGAGGAGGTCTGGGTGCCCGGTGAGGTCGATCCGGTGATCCTGCCCAGGACCAGCGAGGCGCTGTATCTGCTGCAACGGGTCCGGGACGAGGCCCACCGATTCGCCATCGGCTACCACCGGGCGAAGCGGTCCAAGCGGATGACGACCTCGGCGCTCGACGAGATTCCCGGGCTCGGTCGCACCCGTAGGGCAGCCCTGCTGAAACACTTCGGTTCGCTCCGCAGGTTGAGGGCTGCGGATATCGAGGAGATCAGCCTGGTTCCCGGCGTCGGACGCCGCACCGCGGAGGCGGTGCATTCGGCGTTGAACGGGGACAGGAGTGGGAGTACCGCGAACGGGGAACAGGAGGGGACGTGACGAGCGCACCCGAGAACGAGGGGTCGCACGACAAGCCGGGCATCGAGGTGGCCGTGGTGACGGGGCTGTCCGGAGCCGGGCGCAGCACCGCAGCCAAGTGCCTGGAGGATCTGGGCTGGTTCGTGGTGGACAACCTGCCGCCGGAACTCATCTCGACGATGGTCGAGCTGGGCGCGCGGTCGAGCTCGGTGATCACCAGGGTCGCCGTGGTGATGGACGTCCGGAGCCGGGCGTTCACCGAGGATCTCGCCTCGGTGATCAAGGATCTCGACGCCAGGGGATACAAGCCGAGGGTGCTGTTCCTGGAGGCGACCGACGCGGTGCTGATCCGCCGCTTCGAGGCGGTCCGCCGTGGTCACCCACTGCAGGGCGACGGCAGGTTGGCCGACGGCATCGGCGCCGAGCGCGCGCTGTTGGCGCGACTGCGCGAGGAGGCCGACCTGGTGCTGGACACCACGGGGCTGTCCGTGCATCAGCTGCGGGGCAAGATCGAGGACGCCTTCGGTACCGAGGCCAGCACCCGCACCAGGGTCACAGTGTTGTCATTCGGCTATAAGTACGGTCTGCCGATGGACGCGGATCTGGTGATGGACGTCCGGTTCCTGCCCAACCCGTTCTGGATCCCGGAATTGCGGGACCAGACCGGCCAGGACTCGGATGTCAGCAACTACGTGCTCTCCCAGGAGGGCGCCGAGGAGTTCCTGCACCGCTATCACGAACTGCTGCGACTGGTCAGCGCAGGCTACCGGCGGGAGGGCAAGCGGTATCTGACGCTGGCCCTTGGCTGCACCGGCGGTAAGCACCGCAGTGTCGCGCTGTCCGAGGAGCTGTCCCGGCGGTTGTCCACCGAGGACCGATTGACCGTCAAGGTCGTGCACCGGGATCTGGGCCGCGAGTGACGGCGGGGCGGTCGGAGATGCTGCGGGCTGTCGCGCTGGGCGGCGGGCACGGACTTCAGATCACGCTCGCTGCCCTGCGCAGACTCGCGGTGCACCCGACCGCCGTGGTCACCGTCGCCGACGACGGGGGGTCGTCGGGACGGTTGCGGCGCGAGTTGGAGCTGCTGCCGCCGGGGGACCTCCGCAAGGCCCTTGCCGCGCTCGCCGACGACGGGATGGGCGCGGCTCCCTGGAGCGAGGTGTTCGAGCACCGTTTCGGCGGTGACGGGGCACTGGCCGGTCACGCGGTGGGCAATCTGCTGCTGGCCGGGCTGCTGGAGGTGATCGGCGACCCGGTCGCCGCACTGGATCAGGCCGGGGTCCTGCTGGGCATCGACGGCCGGGTGCTGCCGATGTCGACGGAGCCGTTGGACATCGAGGCCGATGTGACGGGCTTGGACGAGGATCCCGCCGTGATTCGGCGGATCCGGGGCCAGGTCGCCGTCGCGACTACCCCCGGACGAGTGAAAAGAGTCCGGCTCCACAACGCGACCGGTCCGAATCGGACCCCGACGGCGACCCCGGAAGCAGTCAAGGCGGTCCGAGGTGCCGACGTCGTTCTGCTCGGCCCCGGATCATGGTTTACCAGCGTGTTGCCGCATCTGCTCGTGCCGGAACTGCATGAGGCACTCGTCGAAACGGCCGCCAGAAAGGTCGTCGTTCTCAATCTCGTCCCTCAACCGGGCGAGACAGCCGGGTTCTCACCGGAACAACACCTGCACGTACTCTCCGAACACGCCCCCCGACTACGGGTGGATGCGGTGGTAGCGGACGTGGACTCGGTGGCGACACCGGACCGATTGCGGACCGCCGCCGCTTCGCTGGGCGGCACGGCCCATCTTCGCCGGGTCGCGGCGGCGGGAGCGCCGGAGCGACACGATCCCGAGGCGTTGGCCCGCGCCCTGTCCGAGGCCTTCACCGCTGCGGGGGCGCACGGTCGGCACGGGGATTCCGGCGGTCGCGGTGTGGCGCGGCGAGCCGAGGGAGAGGAGGACTGATCGTGGCGATGACCGCGTCGGTCAAGGACGAGCTGAGCAGGCTGACGGTGACCAAGACGTGTTGCCGTCGCGCCGAGGTCTCGTCGCTGCTGCGCTTCGCGGGGGGCCTGCACATCGTGGGCGGGAAGGTCGTCGTGGAGGCCGAACTCGACACGGGTTCGGTGGCGCGCAGACTGCGCAAGGAGATCCACGATCTGTTCGGTTATACCGCCGAGGTGCATGTGATCACCTCGGGCGGGCTGCGCAAGGGCAGCCACTACGTGGCGCGCGTCGCCGCCGACGGCGAGGGACTGGCTAGACAGACCGGGCTGCTCGATCCGAGGGGGCGGCCGGTGCGCGGGCTGCCCGCGCACGTCGTGTCCGGTGGGGTCTGCGACGCGGAGGCGGCGTTGCGAGGTGCGTTCTTGGCGCACGGCTCGCTGACCGAGCCCGGACGGTCCTCCGCGATGGAGGTGACCTGCCCGGGGCCGGAGGCGGCGTTGGCGCTGGTCGGCGCGGCCCGGCGGCTCGGCGTGCAGGCGCGCTCCAGGGAGGTCCGGGGGGCGGACCGCGTCGTGGTGCGGGACGGCGATGCGATCGGTGCCCTGCTGACCAGGCTCGGCGCGCATTCCAGTGTGCTGGCCTGGGAGGAGCGCCGGATGCGCCGCGAGGTGCGGGCCACGGCGAACCGGTTGGCGAACTTCGACGACGCGAACCTGCGTCGTTCCGCGCGGGCGGCGGTCTCGGCCGCGGCGAAGGTCGAGCGCGCGTTGGAGCTGCTCGGGCCGGAGACGCCGGAGCACCTGCTCGCGGCCGGTCGGTTGCGGCTGTCCCACCGGCAGGCGTCTTTGGAGGAGCTGGGGCAGCTCGCCGACCCGCAGATGACCAAGGACGCGGTGGCGGGCCGGATCCGGCGGCTGCTGGCGATGGCCGACAAACGGGCCAGGGACCTCGGGGTGCCGGACACCGATGCCGCGGTCACCGCCGAGATGTTGGAGGCGGAGGTCTGAGGCGCCCTCGGCCGGCTCCCACGCGGGGCGCGCGGCGTGCGACGACACCGCCGCGCGCGACACCGCCGACCCGGCGAGCCCGGGCGACCGGATGTGGACGCGTGGACGGCCGTGCCTGTCCCGCCGACGCTCGCGGACCCCGCGCGGAGCTGCATTCGACCGGCTGCCCCGGCCCGCGAGCCACTTCGCGATCGCAAGCGGCTTGTTCGAGGGGGCTGGGCAGTCGGGGACCGCTCCGGTTACCGTGTGGCTGGCTCGATCAAGAAACACATCAGGTTGTGATGACCTGTGCTTCTCATCGAGCGATAGGGTGGCGGCTGGCAGCGTGGCCATCCGTGCGTAACGCAGTGGCAATCAATCGTTCGAGTATCTGAGGAGACGCACCGTGACGGTTCGTGTAGGCGTCAACGGCTTCGGTCGCATCGGTCGTAACTTCTGGCGTGCGGTGAACGCATCCGGCCTGGATGTCGAGATCGTCGCCGTCAACGACCTGACCGACATCGGCACCCTTGCACACCTGCTCAAGTACGACAGTGTGCTCGGCACGCTCGCCGAGGAGGTCGTCGCCGAGGGCGATTCGATCAAGGTGGGCGGCAAGTCGATCAAGGCTCTGGCGGAGAAGGACCCCGCCGCGCTGCCGTGGGGTGAGCTGGGCGTCGACGTCGTCATCGAGTCCACCGGCCGCTTCACCAAGGCCGAGGACGCGCGCAAGCACATCGAGGCAGGCGCCAAGAAGGTCATCATCTCCGCGCCCGCCAAGGGCGAGGACCTCACCATCGTGCTGGGCGTCAACGACGAGAAGTACGACGGCAGCCAGGTCGTGCTGTCCAACGCCTCCTGCACCACCAACTGCGTGGCGCCGATGGCCAAGGTCCTGGACGAGGCGTTCGGCATCGTCAAGGGCCTCATGACGACGGTGCACGCCTACACCAACGACCAGGTCATCCTCGACTTCCCGCACAAGGACCTCCGTCGGGCCCGTGGCGCGGCCAGCAACATCATCCCCACCACCACCGGTGCCGCCAAGGCCACCGCGCTGGTGCTGCCGGAGCTCAAGGGCAAGTTGGACGGCATGGCCATCCGCGTCCCGGTTCCGGACGGCTCGCTGACCGACCTGACCGTGGAGCTCTCGCGCCCGGTGACCAAGGCCGAGGTGAACGCGGCGTTCAAGGCCGCTGCGGAGGGCCCGCTGAAGGGCGTCCTCGTCTACACCGAGGACCCGATCGTCTCCAGCGACATCGTCGGCTCGGCGGCGTCCTGCACGTTCGACTCGCTGCTGACCCAGACCGCGGGCCCGGACGAGGCGGACACCACCGTGAAGGTCCTCGGCTGGTACGACAACGAGTGGGGTTACTCCAGCAGGCTGGCGGACCTCGCCGCGCTGGTCGGCTCCAAGCTCTCCTGATCAGGAAGAGGACGACCCAGTGACGACGTCAGAGTCCCCTCGTGGGGACGTCGCGACAGTTGCGGACCTGCTGTCCGAGGGGGCTCGGGGTCGGCGCGTGCTGGTGCGCGCCGACCTCAACGTCCCGCTCGACGGCGCGCGGATCACCGACGACGGCCGGGTGCGGGCCTCGCTGCCCACGCTGTCGAAGCTGATCGAGGCGGGCGCGCGAGTGGTGGTGGCCGCCCACCTGGGCAGGCCCAAGGGCGTGCCCGACGAGAAGTTCTCCCTGGCCCCGGTGGCCGCCCGACTGGGCGAGTTGCTGGGCGCCGAGGTGGCGCTCGCGCAGGACGTGGTGGGGCCCTCGGCCAAGTCCGTCGTGGACGGATTGGGCGAAGGCTCGATCGCACTGCTGGAGAACGTGCGGTTCGACCCGCGCGAGACCAGCAAGGACGACGGCGAGCGCGCCGAGCTGGCCCGTGAACTGGCCGACCTGGTCGGCGAGGACGGTGCCTTCGTCTCCGACGGCTTCGGTGTGGTGCACCGCAAGCAGGCCTCGGTCTACGACGTCGCGCGGCTGCTGCCGCGTTACGCGGGCCAGCTGGTCCTCGCCGAGGTGACGGTGCTGCGCAAGCTCACCGAGGAGCCCGCCCGGCCCTACGCGGTCGTGTTGGGCGGTTCCAAGGTCTCGGACAAGCTCGCGGTGATCGAGAACCTGATCACCAAGGTCGACCGGCTGCTCATCGGTGGCGGGATGGCCTACACCTTCCTCAAGGCCAAGGGCCACGAGGTCGGCAAGTCGCTCTTGCAGACCGACCAGCTGGACACGGTGCGCGGTTTCATCGCCGAGGCCGAGCGGCGGGGCGTCGAGCTCGTGCTGCCGGTCGACGTGCTGGCGGCGACCGAGTTCGCTCCCGACGCCGATGTCGAGATCGTCTCGGCCGAGGAGATCCCCGCCGACCGCGAGGGCCTGGACATCGGCCCGCGCACCCGGGAACTGTTCGCCGAGCGGCTGTCCGACGCCGCCACGGTGTTCTGGAACGGACCGGTGGGCGTCTTCGAGTTCGAGGCGTTCGCCGGCGGCACCCGCGCGGTGGCCACGGCATTGGTGAACGGCGACTCCTTCAGCGTGGTCGGCGGCGGTGACTCCGCTGCGGCGGTCCGCGCGCTGGGTCTGCCGGAGGACGGTTTCTCCCACATCTCCACCGGGGGCGGGGCGTCCTTGGAGTTCTTGGAGGGCAAGGTCCTCCCCGGCGTCGCGGTTCTGGAGGACTGACCGACAGATGGCTGCTCGACTACCGCTGATCGCGGGCAACTGGAAGATGAACCTCAACCACTTCGAGGGCATCGCGCTGACGCAGAAGATCGCGTTCGCGCTGCCCGAGAAGTACTTCGCCAAGGTCGAGGTGGCGGTGATCCCGCCGTTCACCGACATCCGCAGCGTGCAGACCTTGATCGACGGCGACAAGCTGCTGCTCAAGTACGGCGCGCAGGACCTCTCGGCACACGAGTCCGGTGCCTACACCGGCGAGGTGTCCGGCTCGATGCTGGCCAAGCTGGGCTGCACCTACGTCGTGATCGGGCACTCGGAGCGGCGTGAGTACCACGCCGAGGGCGACGAGCTGGTCAACAAGAAGGTGCGGGCCGCGCTCAAGAACGGGTTGACCCCGATCCTGTGCGTCGGTGAGCCGCTGGAGGTCCGGGAGGCGGGTGAACACGTCGCCCACGGCCGTGCCCAGCTCCTCGCGGCACTCAAGGGCCTGAAGGCCGAGCAGGTGGCCGAGGTCGTGGTGGCCTACGAACCGGTGTGGGCCATCGGTACCGGCAAGGTCGCCACGCCTGCCGACGCCCAGGAGGTCTGCGGAGAACTGCGCGCCGCCCTCGTCGAGAAATACGGCGCCGAGGTGGGTCAACAGGTTCGGGTCCTCTACGGTGGCTCCGTGAAGTCCGGAAACATCGGGGAGCTCATTGCGGCGCCCGATGTGGACGGCGCCCTGGTGGGCGGTGCCAGTCTGGACGCCGACGAGTTCGCTAAGCTCTGCGCGCTCGCGGCGGGCGGACCACTGCCCTAGAGCTAGCCGGGCGTACCACCCGCGGTCACCGACCCGGTACCCTATGATGCCTACCGCCAACGCGAGGGTGAGATGAGACTCTTCCTGCACGTCATGCTGGTGATCTCCAGCCTGGCTCTGATCCTGCTTGTATTGCTGCACAAGGGTCGCGGGGGCGGCCTGTCGTCGTTGTTCGGCGGCGGGATGCAGTCGACCTTGTCCGGATCGAACGTCGCGGAGAAGAATCTCGACCGGATCACGTACTTCACGTCCGCGATCTGGGTCATCTGCATCGTGGCGGTGGGTCTGCTGGTCCGGGTCGAGGTCTGACTCCGGCGAGCACCATGCCGGTCTCCCCGGCCGGCATGTAGGGCGACCACGTTGTGGGGTGTTGAGCGTCGATGGCTGGTGGTAACGCAATCAGGGGCACGCGAGTCGGGGCGGGCCCGATAGGCGAGTCGGAACGAGGGGAATCGGCGCCTCGGCGTCGAGTCTCCTACTGGTGCGCCAATGGCCATGAGGTGCGGCCATCCTTCGCGGTGGAAGCGGACGAGCCGGAGTTCTGGGACTGTCCACGCTGCGGTTGTCCCGCAGGGCGTGACGAGGAGCAGCCTCCGGCACCACCGCGTAACGAGCCGTACAAGACGCACCTGGCGTACGTGAAGGAACGACGCAGCGATTCGGACGGCAAGGCGATCCTCGACGAGGCGCTCAAGAGACTCCGCGAGCGCCGAGGCGAGTAAGTCCGGCCCGAGATCCTGTCTGCACGAGAACGACGGCACCGTCCCGATCGGGACGGTGCCGTCGTTCTCGTTGGGGAGGGTGTGGCGATCACGGGTGGGGTCGGAGAGCCGCCGCACGTTCTCTCACCGACAGCCCAGGGGCGAATCGCATTCTTCGCAGTCGCGCCGATCGAGTGATCACCTCGAACTCGATGATCCGCTCCTCCTTGATCACGAAGGTCAAAGCCAGTGTGGGCCTGCCGCGATCGGTCACCACGGCGCCGGGTGCACCGTCGATCAGGACGAGTCGGGCGTAGCGGGCTCGTCCGGCGAAGAGCCGTGCCTCCTCCACGACGTTGCGCGCGCCACGCACCTCGATGGGCGCCTGTTCCGCGAGATCGCCGTCCACTCGCCGCACGACATCGCAATGCAGGATCGTCAGTAGTCGGTCGAGATCACCGCTGCGGACGGCGGCCAAGAAGGCGTCGACGATCCGGCGATGTCGGTACAGATCGGATTGGCGGGTCTCGGTGTCCCGTATCTTCTGCCGGGCTCGGACCGCCAATTTCTTCGCTGCGCCCGGGGAACGGTCGAGAAGGGGTGCGATCTCCGCGAAGGGGACGGCGAAGCTGTCGTGGAGGACCAGCGCGATGCGCTCGGCGGGTGACAACGTCTCCATCATCACCAGTAGCGCACGGCCGACCGAGTCGGACAGCACGGCCTCGTGCTCGGGATCGATCGCGTCGGGATCGGGTTCGTTCCCCGTCCGGGAGTAGTCGGATTCCGGTTCCGGCCATGGTGTCGGTCGGTCGCGTCGCGCTCGTCGACTACGCAGCATGTCCAGGCACACCCGCGCGACGACCCGGGTCAGCCAGCCCCGGAGGTTGTCGACGGCGCCCGTGTCGGAGCGGTCGTAGCGCAGCCAGGTCTCCTGCACGGCGTCCTCGGCCTCGGTGTGCGAGCCGACGATTCGATAGGCGACCGCTCGCAGGTGGCTTCGATGCTCCTCGAACCGCCGTGCGGCCTTGTCCCGTTCGTTCATCTGTCCCCTTGTGCCGCGCGGATCCGTCATGCCTGTCGTCATGTTCTTGACGACCCGCATCGACCCGATGGGACACCAGATCAGATGACTTTGCTGCGCGTCGACACGAGTGTTCGCCGACTCGGCTCCATCACTCGGGAACTCGCCGACATCATGGCGGCTACCTGGCCAGCCGACCAGGTCGTCCATCGTGACCTCACCGGCTGCCCCGACCTTCATGCGGCCTGGCACCAGGCCGCCTCGGCGGGGTTCCTGCCCGAGCCGCACTGGACGCCTGCGATGCGCCGGGGCAAGGCGCTGGCCGCCGACTTCGCCGACGAGGTCCTCGCCGCCACCGAGATCGTCGTGGGTGCACCGCTGTACAACTTCGGCACCCCGGCGAGTGTGAAATCCTGGGTCGACCTGTTGATCACCGATCCGAGGTTCGACCCGAGGCACACCTTGCCCGGACGGGCGCTGGCGGGGGTGCCGCTCACGCTGGTGATCGCGCGCGGTGGCAGTTACGCCCCCGGCGCCCCACGCGAGGGCTGGGATCACGCGACGCCCTATCTCCGACGTATCTTCGGTGACCTCTTCGGTGCGGAGGTCACCGTGATCGCCGCCGAGCTGACGGCGGCCGAAATCGATCCAGCGTTGGCCGAGCTGCGGCCGCAGGCGGACCTGTCCCGCGCCGAGGCGCGGGCCTTGGCCGAGCGCACGGCCGCGCATCTCGCCGAACGGCGGGCGCATGATCGGGAACTGTCGACCGGCACGACCGGGGTCGACGTGGGATGAGACGGAGCAGTGTCCTGCGCAGGTGCTGGGTCGCGAATGAGCCGGCGTGCTGCCTGAGGAACTCCGGGAAGCCGATGGCTACCCGATAGGGTCGACGGCATTCTCCCGTTCGGAGGATGCCGTCGACCCGGGTCCGGGTGCGCGCGGTAGAGCAGCCTGCGAGGCGGGGACGATCTCTGGGGCACTCGCGGAGCTGTCCACCCGGCTGCTGTTCGACGACGCAGGCGTTATGCGGCGGTTGTCGGTGCTGGATGAACCTGCTCTACCCGATCCGGCCTGCGATACATCTCCCAGTAGATATCGGCGAGGTCGTCGGGGTCGACGGTCGAGAACTGCGGGGCGTCGTCGACCGCTTCGAACGTGGCCTGGGCCCGGGCGCTCATCTCACTTCGGGCGATCAGCGACGCGATGCTCAGGGTTCCGGCGTAGAACCCCGCATCGGCTACGTCGGAGTGGAGTGAGTACAGATTATTTCCGGGCTGCGGACATCACCGGACCCAGGCCGCTGAGGTGCGGCATCGGTTGCACCGCCGAGTAGCCCTGGGTGAGCAGGAAGGCGCTGTCGCCGCGTTCGGTCCACTCCGGTAACACGGCCTGCACCACCTCCACGGGGGTGAGCAGCAGGAGCGGGATCAGCTCTTGGAGGGCGGCCGCGTCCAACTCGGCGGCCGGGGTGAATCCCTCGGCGGTGCTGATCGGCCCGTACTCGACCACGTCGATGCGACCGAGGCGGTCCCGGATCGCCGCGATGAGAGCGGGCACCCCGGCGGGCTCGGCGAGGTCGGCAGAGAACACGCTGGCCTCGGTGCCCTCCTCGGCGAGTTCCCCGGCGAGGGTCTGCAGCCGTTCCTGCCTGCGGGCCACCAGCGCGACCCGGAAGCCCTCGCGTCCGAAGCGGCGGGCGACGGATGCGCCGAGGCCGGTTCCAGCGCCGAACACGGCGATCACTGGGGCGGCTGCGCGGCGGCGATCGGGCGTCCGGTCGGGCCGAGGGCCGAGGGCCGAGAGGGTCGGTCTACCGGGCTGGCGACGGGAGATCGACTGCGAGTACTCTGTCGACGGGACGGTAACGTACCGTCCTGTCGTTAGGAGTGTCGGATGCAACCTCGTGAACTGGTCGACCACGCCGTGGACCTCGTACTCGCCTCGAAGATGCAGGCCTTCGCCGCGTTATGGGCCGAGGACGGGATCCTGGAGTTCCCCTTCGCCGATTCGGGAGCCGCTCGGAGATTGACCGGTCGAGCCGCAGTCCAGGAGTACCTCGGCGCCTACCCCGAGATCCTGCGGCCGCAGCGGCTCGCGGAGAAGGTGGTGCACCAGAGCACCGAAGCAGAGACCATGATCGTCGAGTTCGCCATCGAGGGCACCGTCGTCCCCACCGGACGGCCCTATCTGATGCGCTACATCGCGGTCATCACCGTCC
Source organism: Actinoalloteichus hymeniacidonis (assembly GCF_014203365.1). NCBI lineage: Bacteria > Bacillati > Actinomycetota > Actinomycetes > Pseudonocardiales > Pseudonocardiaceae > Actinoalloteichus > Actinoalloteichus hymeniacidonis. Next base: position 3,795,393 of record NZ_JACHIS010000001.1, on the reverse strand, counting down.
GAGACGGCGAGATCGCACACTATCGCGACTACTTCAGCCCGCTCGCCGCCGCCGACATCCTGGCGGGCACCGGAGCGGCGGGGCAGGCCCTGAGCGGCGGTGCGCCGGGCTGAGCCGACGCCGGTGTTCGAGTATCCGCCTTCCAGCGGCCCCCAGCCCGACCGCAGGCCGCGTTGCCTGCGGCCGTGCCACTTTCCGTTGGGTCACCGCAGCGGGCCGCTGCTGCCCGCATCGACCAGCGGACGTAGGTCGGCGGGCAACTGATCCCGCACCTTGCCCAGCACACCCTCGGTGGCCTCGCCGGTCACCTCCAGCACCACCCGGGTGCGATAGATCGCGTCGGGCTCGTGCAGATGGCCGCGCTCGGCCACTCGGTGGGCGAACTCCTCGAAGTCGAACCGTTCGCCGGGCCCGGCGCCGTCCCAGATCTCGGTGCGGCGCAGGTGTTCGCCGATCTCGGCGGGCAATTGGTCGGCGAGGTGATCGGCGGCGCGTTCCGGCACTCGCTCGCCCAGGGTCTCCAACGCGGCCCTGGTGGCGGCCTCGGCCTCTCCACGGCTGGACAACCGTGCCCTGGCCTGGACCTGGCCGATGAACTCGTCGTGTCGCATGGGCGTCCCTCCTTCCAGGGGTCTCTCTCGCCCTACCCGGACGACGTCCCGAGTACACCCCGGTCAGGAAACCCCTGGTCAGCGCCCGTCCGCGAACGCATCGGGGGAGCCTGCGCAACCGCAGCCTCCCCCGAAAGCGACCAGATGTCCGCTCAGCGTGGCGGCCCGCTGTCGGGCAGCGCGGCCGCAGCCGAGTCCACGATCCACAGCGTGCGGTCCCGGCCACGCGCGCCTGCGGCGGGCACTGTGACCTCGTCGGCGTCCCGCATCGCGGCCGCGACCGCCTCGGCCTTGCCCGCGCCGGTCGTCAGCAACCAGACCTGTGCCGACGAACGGATCGCCCGCAGCGTCAGAGAGATCCGGGTGGGCGGCGGCTTGGGACAGTCCCGCACGGCGACGACGCTGCGTTCGTGCTCGTGCACCGCAGGCGAGTCCGGGAAGATCGAGGCCGTGTGGCCCTCCTCGCCGACCCCCAGCAGGCAGACATCGAAGACCGGTACGTCGCCCTCGCCTGCCGCTTCGGCCAGTACTCGGGCGTAATCCGCCGCCGCCGCGTCCGGATCGGCGCCGAACGGGCCGTCGGATGCCGCCATCGGGTACACCCGCGCCGGGTCGACCGGCAGGTGATCGAGCAGGTTGGCTCTGGCCAGGGTCTCGTTGCGCTCCTCGTCGCCCGAGGGCAGGAACCGTTCGTCACCCCAGTAGAAGTCCACCGCAGACCAGTCGACGGCATCCCGCGCCAGCGTGGTGCGCAGCGCGGTCAGCACCGCACCCCCGGTCCGGCCGCCGGTCAACACCAGCGACGCCCGTCCCCGAAGCTCCTGCGCCTCGGACAGCACCGTCACCAGCCGGGCGGCGACCGCCTCGGCCAACTGCTCGCCGGAGCGGTGCACCATCAGCTCAGCTCTGCTCACCGGCGTCCTCCCCGTTCTCGACGGCCTTGCCCCTGGCCCGGGCCGAGGCCGCGGAGCTGCGCCTGCTCGGCTTGGGCTCCGCCGTCCGCCTGCCGCCTCGGGCGATACCGGCCGACTTCGCGACGGCCCGGGCCGAGGCCTTCGCCCCGGTGGCGGCCGAGGGCTTCGTCGTCTTGGTGGTCTTGCCCGCCACACTCGCCACACTCGACTTGGCCGACGAGCGCGTGCTGCGCTTGACCGTGCTCCGGCCTGCCGAGGTGCCCGATCCCCGCCGCTCGACCTTCGGCAACGCCTTCAGCGTCATCGAGTAGATCTCGTCGGGGTCGAGCCTGCGCAGCTCCTCGATCAGGCAGTCCCGGACCGAGCGCCGATGCAGGGTGACCCGCCGATCCGGCTGGCCCGGCTGGGTCAGCGTGGCGACCTGACCGTCCGGCCGGTCCAGGGTGATCTTGCCGGACGGCCGTTCGAGCACCACCGAGACGATGCCCTGACCGTCCTCGGAGCGAACCCGCTGGACCGGCACCTGCAACGCCGTCGCCAACCACGCCGCCAGCAACGTCGTCGACGGCGAATCGGCCCGACCGGTGACGGTGGCGGACTCCACCTTCTCGTGCGGGGGCAGATCCAACGCCGTGGCGAGCAGGGCCCGCCACGAGGTCAGCCGGGTCCAGGCCAGGTCGGTGTCCCCGTCGGCGTAGACCGCGGCCCGATGTTCCAGTGCCTTCACCGGATTGCGCTCCGACTTGGCGTCGGTGATCCGGCGATGCGCCAGCCGTCCGATCGGATCGTCGGCGGGCACCTTCGGTGTCTCGTACGGCCACCAGGCGACCACGGGGGCGTCCGGCAGCAGCAGCGGCACCAGGCAACTCGCGCCCTCGTCGGCCAGCGGGCCGTACAGCCGAAGCATGATCACCTCGCTGGCGCCCGCATCGCCGCCGACCCGGATCTGGGCGTCCAATCGCGCCGCGGCACGACGGGCGCCCTTGGCGATGAGCACCACCCGGCAGGGATGTTCCCGGCTGGCCTCGTTGGCGGCCGCGATGGCCTCCTCGGCCTGGGTTCCGTCGTCGGTGATGATGGCGAGGGTGAGGACGCGGCCGAGCGCAACGGCCCCGCCGCTCTCCCGGAGCTCGACCAGCTTCTTGTTGACCTTCGAGGTGGTTGTCGAGGGCAGGTCGATGATCACGGCCGCCTCCAGTGCCTTCCTGTTCGAGCGAGCATTCGATCGGCGGAGGGCGGTCCCCAGGTGCCTGCGGCATAGGACTCGGGTGTGCCCTCCGCCTGCCACGAATCCAGCACCGGGTCGAGGATCTGCCAGGACAGCTCGACCTCCTCGTTCATCGGGAACAGCGAGGGCTCACCGAGCAGCACGTCCAGCAGCAGCCGCTCGTAGGCCTCGGGGGAGTCCTCGGTGAAGGCGTGGCCGTAACCGAAGTCCATCGTCACGTCGCGGATCTGCATGGCGGTGCCCGGCACCTTCGAGCCGAAGCGCATCGTCACGCCCTCATCGGGCTGCACCCGGATGACCAGGGCGTTCTCGCCCAGCTCCTCGGTGGCGGTGGCGTCGAACGGCAGATGCGGGGCCCGCTTGAACACCACGGCGATCTCGGTCACACGCCTGCCCAGCCGCTTGCCGCTGCGCAGGTAGAACGGCACTCCCGCCCACCGTCGGGTGTTGACCTCCATGGTCATCGCCGCATAGGTCTCGGTGACCGAATCGGCGGCGAAACCGCCCTCCTCCAACAGCCCGAGGACCTTCTGCCCGCCCTGCCAGCCGCCGGTGTACTGGCCGCGGGCGGCCGTCTCGGTGAACGGGGCCATCGGCCGCGTCGCCGCCAACACCTTCACCTTCTCGGTGCGCAGCGCCTTGGGATGGAAGGAGACCGGCTCCTCCATCGCCGTCAGCGCCAGCAACTGCAGCAGGTGGTTCTGGATGACGTCCCGCGCCGCGCCGATCCCGTCGTAGTACCCGGCCCGGCCACCGAGGCCGATGTCCTCGGCCATGGTGATCTGGACGTGGTCGACGTAGTGGGCGTTCCAGAGCGGCTCGAACAGCTGGTTGGCGAAACGCAGCGCCAGGATGTTCTGCACCGTCTCCTTACCGAGGTAGTGGTCGATGCGGAACACCGACTCCTCGGGGAAGACCTCGTTGACGATCCGGTTCAGATCCTGGGCACTGGACAGATCGTGACCGAACGGCTTCTCGATCACCACCCGCCGCCACTGGTCGGTGCCCTCCTGCGGCGTGGACAGCCCCGACCGCGCGAGCTGCCTGCACACCAGCGGGAACGCCTTCGGTGGAACCGACAGATAGAAGGCGTGGTTGCCGCCGGTGCCACGCACGTCGTCCAGCTCGTGCACCGTCGCGGCGAGCCGGTCGAAGGCCTCGTCGTCGTCGAAGCTGCCGGGGACGAATCGCAGTCCCTCGGCGAGCCGATCCCAGACATCCTGCCGGAACGGGGTCCTGGCGTGTTCGCGCACGGCGTCGTAGACCACCTTGCCGAAGTCCTGATCCGCCCAATCGCGGCGGGCGAACCCGGTCAGCGCGAAGCCCGGGGGCAGCAGCCCCCGGTTCGACAGGTCGTAGATCGCGGGCATCAACTTGCGACGCGACAGATCGCCGGTCACCCCGAAGATCACCAGCCCGCACGGGCCCGCGATCCTCGGGAGACGCTTGTCGCGATCGTCGCGCAGCGGGTTGCGCCATTGCTTCCTCGGCACACTCACCGATCCGCACCCCGCACCGTCTGGACTGCGTGCACCAGCCTGGCCAGCCCGGCCAGCCGATCCGTCAGGTGCACGCGCAACAGCGGCCTGCCCTTCTCGGCCAGCACCTGCCCGTCGCCGAGCGCCTGAGCCAGCTGCAGGGTGGCCAGGGTGTAGGGACGCTCCGGAACCTCGAGGTCCTCCTCGGCGACCCCGGTGATCTGGAGGAAGGCCCCGTTCTGATGGCCACCCTTGTGGTACTGCCCGGTGGAGTGCAGGAACCGTGGGCCCCAGCCGAAGGTCGTCTGCACTCCGGCGTTGCGGGCCAGCTCGCGGCGCAGCACCGAGGCCGACGCGTCCTGCTCCCGGTCCAGGTACGCCTGGATCGACAGATAGCCCTGGTCGGGGGTCGCGGCGACGAACGCCGTGATCGCCTCGTCCAGGTCGGCGCCTGCAGGCGGCTGCCACGCCCCGGGGGCATAGAGCTCCACCGCGCCGTCGACGAGCACCGGGTCTCCGGTCGGGGCGTCGGAGTCGGCGTCGAGCAGGGAACGAGCTGCCTTCTTGGCCGCCTCGACGTCGGGCTGATCGAACGGGTTGATGCCCAGCAGCCGGCCCGCGATGGCCGTGGCGTACTCCCACAGCAGGAACGAGCCACCCAGCGAACCCGACACGGCCACCGTCGCCGCCTCCGTCGGAGCGCCGACGGCCACCGTGGTGGCGTCGTCGCCCGCATCGGCGAAGTTCGGCGCGTCGATGCCCTCCACCACCACCGGAAGCAGCCCGGTGCCGTCCTTGCCGGTGGACTCGGCGATGAGCTGCTCGGCCCAGTCGGCGAAGCCCGGCAGGCCGGATTCGTTGTCGGCGAAGACGACCTTCTCCGCGCCTCGGGACAACGCCGCGCCCAGCAGACCCGCCAACACCAACGCCGGGTTCGACGCCTCGTCGCGGCTCAGCGCGGGTGCCGCTGCCGCCGCTTCGGCCAGCAACGCGCCGACATCGGCGCCCGCCAGCCCGGCCGGGACCAACCCGAACGCGGTGAGCGCCGAGTAGCGGCCACCCACGTTCGGATCGGCGCGGAACACATGGCGGTACCCGGCGGTTCTGGCGGTGAGCTCCAACGGCGAATCCGGGTCGGTGACCACCACGATCCGCGAGGAGGCCACGATTCCGGCCGCCTCGAAGGCGGCCTCGAAGATCCGGCGATGGCTATCGGTCTCCACGGTGGAGCCCGACTTGGACGAGACCACCAGCACCGTCCGCGACAGATCACCGGCGAGTGCGTCGGCGACCTGCCCGGGGTCGGTCGTGTCCAGCACGGTCAGCGGCACCCCGGCCGCCGCGGTGATGACCTCGGGGGCGAGCGAGGAACCGCCCATTCCCGCCAAGACCACTCGGTCGACACCCTCGGCGTGTAGATCGCTGCGCAGGGCGGCGATCTCGCCGAGCAGCGGACGGGACGTCCTGGCCAGCCCCGTCCAGGCCAACCGCACGGCCGCCTCGGCCTCGGCCTCGGGCCCCCACAGCGTGGGGTTGCCCATGGTCAGCTCACTGGCGACCGACTCCGCCGCGAGCCGTTCGGCCAGCTCGCGTGCTTCCTCGGCGCGTGCCCCGCCGGTAATGACCACCGACGGGGCCGCATCGTTCACCTCTGTCATCGAGTGCTGTCCTTCGCCTTCTCCAACTGGCCGGACACGGTCTCCAGCAGTTCTTCCCAGGACTTCTCGAACTTCGCCACGCCCTCGTTCTCCAACACGGCGTACACGTCGTCGATGTCCACGCCAGCGCGGCTCAGCGCATCGAAGACCTCCTGGGAGGCCTCGGCGGTGCCCCGCACCGTGTCGCCGTCGACCGTGCCGTGCTCCGCCGCGGCGAACAGGGTCTTCTCCGGCATGGTGTTGACCACTCCGGAGGTCACCAGCTCGTCGACGTAACGGGTGTCGGAGTACGCCGGGTCCTTGACGCCGGTCGACGCCCACAGCGGCCGCTGCGGCCGCGCGCCTGCCTTGGCGAGCTCCTGCCACCGTGCGGAGGCGAAGACCTCCTCATAGGCGGCGAAGGCCAGCCGGGCGTTGGCGATGGCCGCCTTGCCCCGGAGTCCCTCCGCAGTGGACCCGCCCAGCGCGTCCAGTCGCTTGTCGACCTCGCTGTCCACCCTGGACACGAAGAACGACGCGACGGAGGTGATGGTGCGCAGATCGTGGCCGTTGGCCTTGGCCTGCTCCAAGCCCTCCAGGAACGCGTCCATGACATCGCGGTAGCGGTCCACCGAGAAGATCAACGTCACGTTGACGCTGATGCCCGCCGCCAGCGTCTTGGCGATCGCGGGCACGCCCTCGACCGTCGCCGGGATCTTGATGTACAGGTTCGGCTGGTCGACGGTCTCCCAGAGCTCGGCGGCCTCGGCGACCGTCGCCGAGGTGTCGTGGGCCAGGCGGGGGTCGACCTCCAGGGAGACCCGACCGTCGATCCGGTCGGTGGCCTCCCACACGGGGCGGAACACGTCGCAGGCCCGCCGGACGTCCGCCGTGGTGATCTCCCGGACCGCCTCGTCCACCGAGGCGTCCCGGGCCGCCAGCTCGGCGACCTGCTCGTCGTACGCGGTGCCCTTGGCCAGCGCGCCCGCGAAGATCGTCGGGTTCGTGGTGACGCCGACGAGGTGCCGGTCGCGGATGAGCTCCGCGAGGTTGCCGGAGTCCATCCGGTCGCGCGACAGGTCGTCGAGCCAGATCGAGACTCCAGCCTCGGACAGTGCTGCCAGTCGGTCGTTGCTGCTCATCGCTTCTCCTCGGCTCTGGTCAGGGTGACGCGCGCGGCGGCCAGCACGGCATCGGTGGTCAGGCCGAACTCGCGGAACAACGTCTGGTAGTCGGCGGAGGCGCCGAAGTGCTCGACGGACACGATCACGCCGTCGGAACCGGCGAAGCGGTACCACGGCTGTGCGATGCCCGCCTCGATCACGACTCTGGCGTGCAGCTCGGGCGGCAGCACGCTCTCGCGGTAGGCCAGGTCCTGGGCCTCGAACCACTCGACGGACGGCATCGAGACGACCCGGGTGGGCACGCCCTCGGCCTGCAGCTCCTCACGGGCCTCCACCGCGATCTGCACCTCGGAACCGGTGGCGATGATCACGACCCTCGGCTCGCCGCCCTCGGCCTCGGCGAGCACGTAACCGCCTCGGCTCACGCCCTCGGTCGAGGTGCCCTTCAGGATCGGCAGGTTCTGCCTGCTCAGCACCAATCCGACCGGGCCGTCGGGACGCTCCATGATCGTCCGCCATGCTGCCGAGGTCTCGTTGGCGTCGGCGGGCCGCACGATGGTCAGACCGGGGATGGCCCGCAGCGCGGCCAGGTGCTCGATCGGCTGGTGGGTGGGTCCGTCCTCGCCGAGTCCGATCGAGTCGTGCGTCCAGACGTACACCGCGGGGGCCTTCATCAGGGCCGCCAGCCGGACCGCCGGGCGCATGTAGTCGCTGAACACCAGGAAGGTGCCGCCGTAGGGCCGGGTCGGCCCGTGCAGCGCGATGCCGTTGAGGATCGAGCCCATCGCGTGCTCGCGAACCCCGAAGTGCAGGGTGCGGCCGTAGGGGTTGGCCTTGAACTCCTTGGTGGAGATGCCGGTCGGACCGAAGGAGTCCGCACCCTTCATCGTGGTGTTGTTGCTCTCCGCGAGGTCGGCGGAACCGCCCCACAGCTCCGGCAGCGCCTCGGCCACGGCGGCCAACACCTCGCCGGAGGCCTTGCGGGTCGCGATCCCCTTCGGATCGGGCGCCCAGCTGGGCAGCCGGTCGGTCCAGCCCTCCGGCAGCTCTCGGTTGATCAGCCGATCCAGCAGCGCCTTGCGCTCCGGTTCCCGCTGTGCCCAGGCGTCGAAGCCCTGTCGCCACTCGGCGTGGGCCTTGGCGCCCCGGTCGGCCACGGCGCGGGCGTGGGCCAGCACCTCGTCGTCGACCTGGAAGGTCTGCTCGGGGTCGAAACCGAGGATGCGCTTGGTCTCGGCCACCTCGTCGTCGCCGAGCGCGGCGCCGTGGGCCTTGCCGGTGTTGGCCTTGTTCGGCGCCGGGAAACCGATCACCGTGCGCAGCAGGACCAACGACGGTCTGCCGGTCTCGGCCTTCGCCGCCTCGAGCGCCTCGAGGATGCCGGTGACGTTCTCGCCGCCCTCGACGACCTGCACGTGCCAGCCGTAGGCCTCGTAGCGCTTGGCGGTGTCCTCGGACAACGCGATCGTCGTGTCGTCCTCGATGGAGATCTTGTTGTCGTCGTAGATCACCACCAGGTTGCCGAGTTCCTGGTGACCCGCCAGCGAGGAGGCCTCGGAGGTGACCCCCTCCTCGATGTCGCCGTCCGAGGCGATCACGTAGATGTGGTGGTCGAACGGGCTCTCGCCGAGTGCGGGCTCGGGGTCGAACAGGCCCCGCTCCCGGCGGGCCGCCATCGCCATGCCGACGGCGGAGGCCAGGCCCTGGCCCAGCGGTCCGGTGGTGATCTCGACGCCGGGGGTGTGCCGGTGTTCCGGGTGGCCGGGGGTCTTGGATCCCCACTTGCGCAGCGCCTTCAGGTCTTCCAATTCGAGTCCGTAACCGGACAGGAAGAGCTGGATGTAGAGGGTCAGGCTGCTGTGACCGGCGGACAGCACGAAGCGGTCCCGGCCGGTCCATTCCGCGTCGGTGGGGTCGTGTCGCATGACCCGCTGGTAGAGCGCGTAGGCGACGGGCGCCAAGCTCATCGCGGTGCCTGGATGCCCGTTGCCGGTGCGCTGGACTGCATCGGCGGCCAACACCCGGACGGTGTCGACCGCACGACGGTCCAGATCGGACCAATCGGCGGGCAGCTGGGGCGTGGTCAGGCGGCTAAGATCGTCGCTTACGGACACGAACTCTGCTCCTGTTTCGCTCGTAAAACGGGCTGTATCGGCGGCACCGGAGTACTCGGGTTCTTCCCAGTCCTCCTGCCCCGAATCACGCAACCCTTCGTCCATCGACCAGCCTAGTCCGGGTGGACCGGAACGCAGGAGCGCCGCGTCGTGCGCATCGGGCGGTCTTCGTCACGCGATTCACCGAGCTTTCTGTCCGATCTGCCGCAGCTGCGGCCGAGGGTTGCGTGCCTCGCCGACGATCGCGGCGCCCGGAGGGGTGCGCGCGCCGACGGGTCGCGGCGGATCTTCGGATCGTCGCTCGGATCAGTGCCGGTTGGTCTCGGCCGATCGGTCGCGATGATCGCTTCAGCGGATCTTCCAGTGTGCATCGCTGCGCCCGATATCGCTGAATCGTGCGTCGGCCTGCGTCGATCCGGTTTCGGCCTCGGACGGGTTTCCCCAGCTCAGAGCGAGTCTCAGCTCACATGTGTGAACCCGGTGGCCGGGCCGATCAGGTAGCGCGGCTACCATTCGAGCGGCCCGGTTGTCCAGGGCTTGGAACAACGCTGCTAAGGAGTCTCATGTCGTCGGCGAGCACTGCGGGACACCCGGTGAACACCGACGTCAGCGAGAATCCCCCTCGATCTGTCGGTTCGGTGTTGCGGGCCTATGTCGCGCTCACCAAGCCCAGAGTCGTCGAGCAACTGCTCGTCACCACGATCCCGGCGATGCTGCTCGCCCAGCGCGGTGTTCCGTCGCTGTGGCTGGTGTTGGCCACTCTCATCGGCGGCACGATGGCGGCTGCGAGTGCGAATGCGTTGAACTGTGTTCTGGACGCCGACATCGACGCGGTCATGAAGCGCACCAGCGCCCGACCACTGGTCCGCGACCAGGTGTCGACCCGCAACGCGCTGATCTTCGCCGTGGCCCTCGGTATCGGGTCCTTCGCCTTCCTCTGGGCGACCACGAATCTGCTGGCCGCCGTGTTGGCGGTGGCGACCATCCTGTTCTACGTCCTCGTCTACACGATGGTGCTCAAGCGTCGGACCGCGCAGAACATCATCTGGGGCGGCGCGGCGGGCTGCATGCCCGTGGTGATCGGCTGGTCGGCGGTCACCGGCACGATCGAATGGCCAGCGCTGGTGATGTTCGGCGTGATCTTCTTCTGGACGCCCCCGCACACCTGGGCGCTGGCGATGCGCTTCCGTGAGGACTACAAGCGGGCCGGGGTGCCGATGCTGCCGGTCGTGGCCTCCGCCGAGTACGTCTCGCGGCAGATCGTCGTGTTCAGTTGGGTCATGGTCGTCTGGACCCTGCTGCTGGTGCCCGCCGCGAGCTGGATCTACCTGGTGCTGGCCGTGGTGTCCGGGGCGTGGTTCCTGATCTCCGCGCACCGGATGCATCTGGGAGTGCGCCGGGGGACCGAGGTGCGGCCGATGCGGCTGTTCCACCTCTCCAACACCTATCTGATGGCCTTGTTCGTGGGGCTCGCGGTCGACTCGGTGATCGGCTGGCCCGCCTTCGGTTGGACCTTCTAGAGCCGCTCGGTGCAGCGCGATCCTCTCGGCCCGCCTGGGCGGTAGCGCTCTGTCGGCCGCGCTGTTCCTGGGACTCAGACCGCCGAGCCCTCGATCGAGGATCACCGCCCGTTCGCGTCGATATCGCGGGGTCTGTTCTTCGAGGACGATTCCTGGTCTATGCCAGGGAAGAACTCAGCGTGGCCGACTGATTACCCCGTCTGGCCGCAGAATCTCCGTCCTGACCTGCCTAGCCTGGCAACCGACTCACCCGGATTGCATCTTCGGCGCCGCGTCGAGGGCGATGCCGGGCGCGGAGGAGGTCGGCGATGCGTCCACGCCACACCGGTATCAGACGACGGATCGGGCGGCGAGCGGCGGTGACGACCGTGGCAGCCGCCATGGTGGTCTCGATCGGCGCCCTTCCCGCCACCGCGCAATCCTCGGCGGTCGGCACGGACGGATTCGCGGTCGCGTCCGCGCCGATCGATCCGCCGAGTTGGGTCAACCCGGAGGACATGAGCTGGGCCGATTATCGGGCGGTGCCCGGCACGAACTGGGCCGACCCCTCGCTGGTGCCGACGGAGGACACCTTCCGGGGTGCACTGGTCCTCGCGGATTACCCGGACCAGGATTTCGCGGTCACCCAACCCGCAGGATCGACGGTGTTCGGCAATCCCGATGTGCTGGCCGCCGACGTCCCCAGGAATGAGGTCGACGACTTCTACGCCTCCTTCCTCAACACGCCGGGCGAGCTGAACCACGGCCACACCATCAACGAGTACTGGATGGAGGACTCGCGGGGCCGGTTCGGCGTCGAACTCACCGGGTTCGGTCCGTTCCGCCTGCCCGGCCGGTCCTTCGAATACGGCATCGACATGCAGGGTCCCGAGTTCTGTCCCACCGGGTATTCCTGCGATCGCGATCTGCGCGCCGACGCCGGAGCGGCGTGGCGGGCCGAGGTCGGTGACGAGGTCGCGGACGGCTTCGACTTCGTGTTCTTCCTCAGCGCAGGCCAGGACGAGTCCTCCACCTGGCAGGAATTCGGCGAGATGATGTTCGCCGACCGCGAGGACGTACCCGATGAATTCGGGCCGCCGGACGAGAGCCTGCCCAACTGGTCGGACACCCGGTATGTCGACTGGACCTCCTGGCGCGCGGCGGCCGGAATCTGGCCCAACGCCCGATCCGGCTCGTCGACACAGGCCGAAAGCTCCGGTCAGGCCGTGTACGTCCACGAGCTGAGCCACATCCTGGGCATCGGCGACAACTACAACAATCCCTACGCCGATCCACCGATCCGTTCCTACAGCGGACTCTGGGACATGATGAGCCGGGGCACCTTCAACGGCCCCGGCGGTACCCACACCCGCTGGCTGATCCCGCCCACCGCAGGCAGTGCGATGGGGGCGCAGCACATGATGCGCAACAAACTCCAACTCGGCCTGATCGACGAATCCGAGGTGTTGCGGCTGGACGCGGGCGAACTGGCCGAGGACGGGGTGGCGATCGCCGAGGTGACCGCCCGCGTCGTCGCGCCGGAGGGGCCCGCGGTGACCGGGATCAACGTGGTGCTTCCCGACGGCGATCAGTCGCCCGCCTGTGATCAGGCACAAAACCCGCTGTGCGACGGCGGCGGCTACCAGAACTACACCCTGGAGGTCGTCGACCGAATGGGCAGCGACTCCTTCACCCCGGACAGCGGCGTGCTGTTGGCCAAGACCAAGGACATCGACCGCGCCCCCTTCATCTGGGTGGTGGACGCCAACCCCGAGGACATCGGACTGGTGGACTTCTACCGTCCGGACGGCACCCCGGCGATGGTCTCGATCGGTGATCCCCGGCAGCTGGCCGACGCACTGTTCAAAGCGGGCACCGAGTCCGGTAGTGCGGCCGAGTTCGTCGACGAGGCCAACCGCCTGCACTTCTATGTCCTGGATCTGAACCGCGACGCCGATGGGGTGCTGTCCTACACGGTGGCGGTGCGCTCCCTGGACGGCGACGGACCACACCGTCGTGGCCTGTCGCTGCGCCCGACAGGCGCCGCCCATGCGGAGCAGGGTGTCGCGCAGTGCTCGTTCCCGCTGCGCAATCTCGGCGCTGTCGAGGGTGGCGGTGACGTCTACCGGCTCAGCGCGGATACCGACGCCCAAGGCTGGTCGACCCAGCTGCCCACCGAGTTGGTGACCAGCTCGCCGGGGGAGACGGTGTCGGTCTCGGTGCTGGCCACCGCAGCGGAGGACGCGGCGCGCACCGGCGAGGTCGTGTTGACGGCGGTCTCGGAGAGCGACCCGACGCAGCGGCAGACCGCCGACTGCCGGGTGGTGCTGTCCCGGTGACCGATCGGCCAGGACAGTTTGGTCGGTCGGAGTGGCGGAGGGCGGGGATCGGACTGGCGCTCGTTCTCGTGCCCGGTGGCGTTGCGGGCTGCGCGGGCGGCCCCGGAGCTGCCGGGTCCGAGGCCGAACTGACGGTGCGAGTGTTGCTGCGGGACGGCAGTTTTCGGGCCCCTGGCGCCGAATGCTCCGGAACGGCGTCGATGAGTGATCTGCACGCGACCGCGCCTTTCCAACTGTTGGACGACTCCGACCGGCGGGTCGCGACGGGCGAGTTGTCTCCGGGGCGGGCGGTATCGGCGGTGGATGCCGAACTGGATTCGGCGCTGGATCCCGAGATCGTGCCGCGTCGCCCGACCTTCTGCGAGATGACACTGGCGGTGATCGCGCCACCCGCCTCGGCGTATCGGCTTGCCGTGGCGGATCGGGAGCCGGTGGAGTTGACCTCGGCTGGCGACGGCCAATGGATTGCGAGTCTGCCCTGAGTCTTCGACGGACGGACCTTCCCGACCCTTTATCCGGCGCGACTTCGCATTCGGCCGACCCTCTGCTGCGCTCGTGGACCCCGCGTCGATTCGGCTGGCTGCTCGCACTGTTCTTCCTGTTCGCAGGCTGTACTTCCGGCGCCCCGACCGAGGATTCGGAGCCGGGCGGGCGGCACCTGTTGCCCGGCCCGGTCGCCGAGGGCATCGAGTACTCGGAACCGACACCCGGCTTGCCGACGGCCCCCGACCTCGACCTGACCCTCCTCGATGGCACCGAGCTGGAGCTGTCGGAGCTGTGGACGCAGCGACCGACGGTGGTGGTCTTCTTCAGTTCCTGGTGTGGCAGCTGTGCGGACCAACAGCAAAGGCTGTCGGAGCTGGTGGCGGCCCACGGCGACGCGGTGGCGTTCCTCGGCGTGGCGGGTCGGGACGAGCCTGCGGAGGTGCGGGATTTCCTCGTCGAGCACGCGGTCGGCTACCCGGTTGCGCTGGATACCGACCAACGGGCCGCCCGGCACTATGCGGCCGAGGAACCTCCGCTGATCGCGGTGATCGAACGCGGCGGCGGGCTGGTGCGCGGTGTCCCCGGTGGGATCACCGATGCCGAGGCCGCAACGGAACTCGATGAGCAGTTGCGCGATCTCTACCGCCGGAAATGAATCTTGCGTTCGGTGAAATAGTCCAGGATTCTCGTTGTATATCGATGCTGCATGACTCCCGGAAATGGCATATAATCTTTGATTACTGCGTGCGATTTTCATGCGTGATAAATATGCCTTATAGGCACAATTGACTTCGACTGCAACGGTGTAATTATGGCCTCAATTTGGCGGTGGAGGTCGGTAGGTTCCGGTAGGGAGCGTGGTGACCTTGTGGTGTGCTCAATGCGGAGCATGTCAGGCGTGAGCTGAATGTGGATAACTTTTACCTGGATATGACGGTGCTTGCAGAGGTGTACCGCCGAATGGTCGTTACTGGATGTGACGGGGTTACTCCTTTGGTGTGGTTTGGGTCATTTCGTCTTCCGCTTGATGGTTCATGGGCGTCAGGCTAGTTGCGTAAGAATACGGAAGTTTGGAAGGATTGCCGTGTTACTTGGAAGAGTTTCCAGAGTCTTGATTGGCCTTTTTGCAGTTGTGCTCCTGCAATTTGGGTCAATTTCTCAGGCGTCCGCATCGAGCCCGGTTGAATCTGATGAGGTGTACGGTCAGGAAATTATGCAACAGCAGGCATGCGGAGGATCGTACGGCCCAGTGAGGGTGAGGACTGGTCCTGGCACTAATTATGACTCGCCAGTGGCTCTTAATGTGGGTGAATGTCGAAACATTATGGGTTTTACCTATGGTGGTAGTTACACTTGCACACCTGGGGGCCCAGTTTATACAGCGTGGTATGAGATCGTGCGTGTGCCGATGTTGACTGCGTGGGTTGCGGCAGCTTGCGTTGATGCGAGATAGCCTGTGACAGGAGGTTCGTGCTCCGAATCTAATAATCTCTCCTTCGGAGCGCGACTTCTGCGCTAAGGTCAGCTTTTGAGAGTGTGTGCTGGGATTGTATGGGCAAATCCTGGCATCTGACCCCTCCGCAGTAGAGTGCGTGACCATGCGCAGACTTGCCCCGATCGGGTTGTCCCTGGTATCGCTGGCCATGGTGGCCGCCTGTACCTCGGCGGAGGAGCCCGCCGATCCCCCACGCACGGACGACGTGCAGACGCCGACCACCAGTCTGGCCGAGGAGGACTCGGCCAGTGACCTGCCGCCCTGCACCGGCGAGGAGATCGAGGTCGTCGGCGGATTCGGCGAGGACCCGCAGGTCACGGTTCCCGAGGATTGCGGCCCGCCCACCGAGCTGGTCGTCGTCCCGATCGAGCCGGGCGAGGAGCCCGCGGTGGCCGAGGGCGACATCGCGATGATGGACTACCAACTCACCGTGTGGTCCACCGGGCAGATCGCCGACTCCTCGTTCGAACGGGACGAGCCGATTCTGGTGGAGAACGTCGGTCAGGCCGGTGTCATCGATGGCTGGAACCAAGGGCTTGTCGGACTCGAAACGGGCAGCCGTAACGCGCTGATCGTCCCGCCGGAGCTGGCCTACGGCCCTGCGGGGAGTGGGCAGCAATTGGCCGGTGAGACGTTGATCTTCATCGTCGACGTCGTGGAGACCGGTCCCGCCGCCTAGGACCTCTGCACCGATACGACGGGCCTCGTCTTCCTACTCGGGAAGACGAGGCCCGCGTCCGTCGCTGCCTCCGGTGACGAATCGAGGACGACCGTCGACTCAGGGCACCAGCAGCAGTTTCCCCGTGGTCGCCCGGCTTTCCAGCGCGGAATGCGCCGCCGCCGCCTCGGCCAGCGGATACTCGCCGCCGATGCGCACCGACAACGTTCCCGACGCGACCGCCTCGAACAGCTCGCCTGCGCGCCAGGCCAGCTCACCCGGCTCCGCCAGGTAGTGGGCCAGGGACGGGCGGGTGACGAAGAGGCCACCCGAGGAGTTCAACCGCTGTAGATCGAACGGCGGGACCTGGCCGCTGGATCCGCCGAGCAGCACCATCAGGCCGCGCCGCCGCAATACCTGCAGGCCGCCGTCGAAGGTGTCCTTGCCGACGCTGTCGTAGACCACGTCCACTCCGACGCCCTCGGTCAGTTCGCGCACCGCCGGGACGAAGTCGACCTCGGTGTAGCGCACCACCTCGGCCGCGCCTGCTTCCCTGGCCAGCGCCTCTTTCTCGGCGGTGGACACCGTGGCGATCACCCGAGCGCCCCGTGCCGCCGCCAGCTGCGTCAGCAGCAACCCCAGGCCGCCCGCCGCCGCGTGGATCAGCACGGTCTCGCCTGCGGTGATGGGATGGGTGGACACCGCGAGGTAGTGCGCGGTCAGCCCTTGCAACATCAGGGCGGCTGCCGTGCGCTCCTCGATCGAGTCCGGCAGCGCCACCAGATTGCCGGTGGCGACGACGACCTTCTCTGCGTATCCCCGAGCACCGTGGCCCCAGGCGACCCGGTCGCCGACCGCGAAGTCGGTGACCCCATCACCTACTTCGATGACCCGGCCCGCGCCTTCCTGCCCGGGCACGAAGGGGTAGGACACCGGGTAGACGCCCGAGCGCTGGTAGGTGTCGATGAAGTTGACTCCGGCGGCGACACTGGCCACCACCACTTCGCCCGGCCCCGGCGTGGGGTCGGCGAGTTCGACGGAGACCATGGCCTCCGGTCCACCCGGCGCCGCAACCTCGATCGCCCGCATGGGTACTCCCTTTCGTTGTGCCTCCGCAGACCCGATTCGACGGGTCGGGCCGACGTCGATCATCCGCCCGGCCCATCCAACTCCGGTCGCCTGCGGCGCGCGAGCCCCTCATGGACCCGCCCGCCATTCGGACCTGTCCGCTTCAGCCTTCGAGCGCAACCCGCCGAGCCAGTCCCAGCGGCAGCGCGCCGGAGCCCGCGATGGTGTCGTGGAAGGTCCGCAACGAGCCACGTCCGGCCGCCAGGTAATCGGCCCGGATCGACTCGATCTCCAGACAGCCGGTCAGGTAGGAGGGCGCCTGGGTCGGCCACGCGCAGTACCGCCGGACCTCGCCCTTGGCCGTGCCGGGCGTCAGCGATGCCTTGGTGGCCATGAACTCCTCGGCCTCGGCGATCTCCATCTCTCCGGTGTGCAGCGCGGTGTCCACCACGATGCGGGCTGCGCGGAACAGCCGGGCTTCCAGGTGCCCGAGTTCGTGGGCGGGGTCGGCGAAGTAACCCTGTTCCCGCATCAGCGTCTCGACGTAGAGCGCCCAGCCCTCACTGAAGTACGGGGTGCGGAAGGTCTTGCGGAGTCCACGCGGATTGGCTGCGGCCCAGGACAGGTGCCAGTGGTGGCCCGGGTAGGCCTCGTGCACCGCGATGGTCGGCATCTGCGCGCGGGCGTTGGTCTGTAGCCGCTGCCGGACCTGTTCCTCGGTGAAGTCGTCCGGCGTGAACGGGACGAAGAAGTGGCCGAGTCGGGAGGCGGTCAGCGGGGGAGGGGCCATGTAGGAGGCCACCGACAGGATCGGTCGTTGGTACGCGGGGGAGGGCACGACCTCGCAACGCTCGCCTTCGGCGAAGGACACCAGCTCGTGCTCGATCAGGAAGCGCCGGGCTCGCTCGGTCTCGGCGGCGTACTCCGACCGCATCGCCTCCAGGGTGGGCGGGTAGTCGTCCTGGAGGCGCTCCATCACCGCGCGCCAGTCGGCGGAGCCGCCGGGCACGCGCTGGGCGACCTCCCGCATCTCGGTCTCCAAGGCGGCGTGCGCGGCCAGCCCGCGACGGTGCAGCTCCGCCGTGTCGTAACCGAGTAATTCCTTGTCCAGCAACAGGGCGGAGTAGCCCTTCTCGCCCAACCGCCAGTCGCCCCTGGCTCGCTCGGCGAAGTCGGTGAGGAACGCCACCACCGCGTCGAAGGCCTCGGCGGCAGGCTCGGCGGCCTCGGCGAGCTGTGCCCGCAGGGTGGGGTCGGCGACCATCGCGGGTAAGGACTCGGTGAGGAAGGACCGGCCGGTCCGCGCCTGCTCCAGGGCACGCCGCACCAACAGCGGCGCCGACAGCTCGGGATCGAGGTTGGCCCGGCACGCCGCCAGCACGGCAGGCACTTCGGCCAGCTTGTGGCGGGCGGCGGCGACCAGCTCCGCCTCCGGGGCGCCGCCGCGCAGGAACGGGATGAACAGCGCGCTGAAGATCGGGCCGGTGTAGACCGAGGGATCGCGACGCCACAACGGCCACTCGGCGTTGATCGCGGCGCCGCGCAGCGTGGCGATCACTAGGCCCCGGTCCACCGCATCGTCGACGGACAGCCCGCCGGAAGCGGTTGCCTCGAATCGGCGCAGCCAGGCCGTGCCCTCGGTCTCGACCGAGGTCAGAGCCGTGGCGGAGAAGTCTCCCAGGGTGTTCTGGTGGGCCGGGGAGCCCAGCGTCGCGGCGTGCACGGGATGTCGGTCGTAGTACCAGCCGAGGTAGTCCTCGACCAGCGCGGTCAGTGTCAGCTCGGAGTGCGCGGTCATCAGACGACTTTAAATCAGTTCGCCTTGCTAACGGTACGGTTGTCGGCCCGTCAATCCGTGGGGTCAGGCGTCCCGGCGGAGCAGGGTGAGCGCATACACGGCGATGGACACCGATGCCCACGCCGCGAGGGCGAGGGCCGCCATTCCGATCGGGATCGCGGTGATCTCGTAGGCGGGGGTTCCGAGCAGGCTCATGCCTGCCTGGTCGGGAAGGAATCGGAGTCCGGCGGGCCATTGCAGGATGCCGGTGGCGACGACCATGGGCGAGGCGATCAGGATCGCCAGAGGTGCCACCACACCGCGTAGTAGCCCGGCGAGCCCGAAGGCGATCACCGACATGGCCAGGTACGCGGCGACCCAGGCACCGAGGTCGGCCAGGAGAGCGGGTGGCCCCACCCCGTCCGAGATGCCGATGACCAGTCGTGCGGGGGCGAGCGCGATGATCGCGGCGACCGACACCACCGCCACCATCGCCACCGACTTGGCCACCACGAGGGTGCGCCGGTCGGGCGTCGCGGTGAGGCTCACCCGGAGTTGCCCGCCGAGGTACTCGCCTGCTGCGGCGTGCACCGGGAGGACGAGGAATGCGTAGACCGGAGCGAACATGACGACACCGAAGGAGGACAACGAGGCAGGCTGTTCGCCTGCGCCTCCGGTGTAGAAGGTGACGCCCGATGCCTCGATGCCCGCGAGGAGCAGATTCGCCGTCATGGTGACCGTGAGCATGAGGACGGTGACCGGGTCGGTGGTGATCTTGGTGATCTCCGAGGCGATGACATCTCGCAGCCGGATCACCGGCGGCGGAAGCAGCACGCTCATCAGGCGTCCCTCCGCCTGATGATCAGTACCGATGCGATGCAGGTCAGTACCGTCCATCCGATCAGGACCATCGCACCGTGTCCGGCGCTACCGGTCAGGGGAACGGGATTGTCCGTCCCCTGCAACAGCAAGTTCCGTGCCGCACTCACCGGTAGGAACGCGTCCACCGCAGGCGAGACGACCGCGACGACCTGGGCCATGGTCAGCATGACCAGGACCATCGCCACGATGATCCCGCTCAGCGTCCGGCGGGTGATGAGCGTGATCGCGAGCGGGATCAGCGTGAACGTGACCATGAACAGCAGGATCCTGGCTTCGCCCGCCAGCAGCTCCAGGCTCCACAGGATGCCGGGATTCCAGTCCCGGGCGGCGACATACAGGAACGCGGCAGCCAGGGCGATGCAGAACAGGCCGAAGCCGAGCGCGTAGACCGTCGTGGCGATGATCTTGCCCAGCACGAGTCGGACCCGACCGGGCACGGCGACCAGGCTCAGACCGAGTTGTCCGGTGCGGAACTCGGCGCCTGCGATGACCGCGCCCAGCACGCACAGAAGAATGCTGGGGCTGAAAAGGCTGGCTTCGAGTGCCTGGCGAAGCACGGTCTCCGCGGATTCGAGCTGCCCGCGCACCTCGACCAATCCGTCCGGCCCTATGTTCGCGACCGTTTCGATGTTGAACCCGATGCTCTGGTACTGGAAGAAGAGGTTCACCGCCAGGATGACGCCTGCGGTGATCCACACGCTGGGCAGTGTCAGGATTTTCGTCAGTTCGGATCGAATGATGCCGAGCATGGCGATCACCAGCTCCCGCCGGGCGTGCTGCCGGTCAACGAGAAGAACGCCGCTTCGAGCGAGGCGTGTCCCTCGGTGATCTCGGTCAGGGTGCCGGTGGCGATGACGCGGCCCTTGTCGATGATCACGATGTCATCGACCGTCTCGGCGGTCTCACCCATGAGGTGGCTGGACAACAGAACGGTGTTGCCCCGCTCGGCGTAGCCGCGCAGGAAGGTGCGAATGGTGCGGATGCCCTCCGGGTCCAGGCCGTTGACCGGTTCATCGAGCACGAGGATGCGCGGCTCACCCAGGAGTGCGACCGCGAGCCCCAGCCGCTGTTTCATCCCCAGCGAGTACTTCTTCACCCGTACCTTCGCCGCGTCGGTGAGTCCGACCGTTTCCAACACCTCACCGATGCGCTGCGCGGGGATGCGGTTGGACTGGGCGATCCAGCGCAGGTGATCGATGCCACGACGTTCCGGAATCGCGGAAGCTCCGTCCACCATGGCCCCGACCGTGCGCAACGGCTGCCGCAACGAGGCATAGGGCTCCCCGTCGATCAGCGCGGTTCCCGATGTCGCTCGGTCGAGGCCGAGGAGGATGCGCAACGTACTGGACTTGCCCGCGCCGTTCGGCCCGAGGAATCCGGTCACCCGGCCGGGTTCGGCGGCGAAGCTCACCCCATCGACCGCCGTCTTCGCCCCGTATCTCTTGGTGACGTCGTTGACTTCGATCATGCGGTGCTGCTCCTCACACTGGAACCGGGAAGTTGTTCCCTGCCACCGTGACGTTTCATCGCATCGGGTTGTGACCCCCGAAAGTGGACACCTCAGCGGGGCTCGTGCAACAGACCCGCCTCATGGGCGAGCACGGCGAGCTGGGTTCGATCGGTCACGTCGAGCTTCGTGAACAGCCGCTTCACATAGGTCTTGACCGTCTCGGCACTCAGGAACAGCTCCTCGGCGATGCGCCGATTCGATCTCCCCCGCGCGATCAACCTGACCAACTGCAATTCACGCTCGCTCAGCCTGACCTTGACGAAGGGGTGCGGCCTCGGACGTGGCCTGCCGCTGAACCGGTCGACCAGGCGCGCGGTGATCTCGGGGGCGAGCGAACTGTGGCCCGCATGCACGGCGCGCACCGCAGCCAGCACCTCGGGCGAGGAGGCGTTCTTCAACAGGAATCCCGCTGCGCCGCCGTGCAGCGCCTCGGTGACGTAGTCGTCCAGGTCGAAGGTCGTCAGCATGATGATCCTGGTGCCCAGCTCAGCAGCCCCGCGCACCACGTCCAATCCGGAGCCGCCGGGCATCTGCACGTCGACCAGCGCCACATCCGGACGCAAGGCGGACAGCATCCGCAGCGCTTCCGCACCGGTGCCTGCCTCACCGCTGACTCGGAACCCGGTACTGCCCTCGAACAACCGCCGGTAGACCCGCCGGAAATCCGGGTCGTCGTCGACCAGGAGCACCCTGATCTGCTCGCTCACGAGACGGCCGCCACGGGAACCCTCGCCAGCACCCGCGTCCCGCCCGCGAGCCGATTCGTCACGGTGAGGGAACCGCCGAGCCCCTCGACCCGTTCCCGCATTCCGATCAACCCCGTCCCGGGCCGCCAGTCGTCGGGCAGCCCGGAGCCGTCATCGTCGATACGGACCACGACCGCGCCGTCTTCCGGCGAGACGGATACCTCGCACCAGCGGGCGCCCGCATGCCGGATCACGTTGCTCACCGCCTCCTGCACCACGCGGACCACCACCAGATCCGTCTGGTGGGAAGCGGCCGTCACCTCGATGTGCTGGGCCACCTCCAGCCCACTCGCCCGCGCGGCGGCCACCAGCTGCGGCAGGATCACGGCCGCCTGCGTGCTGCTCTCACCGGTGCGCAGCGCGCGGACCAGACCCTGTACCTCTTCCAACGCGCTGCGCGCTCGGTGTTCGATGTCGGCGAGGCTCGATCGAAGGTCGGCCTCCCGGAGATCCGGCAGGCTTCTGGCGACGTCCGCTTCCGCGCTGATCACGCTCAATGCGTGGCCGACGACGTCGTGAACCTCGCGCGCCATCGCATTCTGCCGCCGGGCCTGTTCCGCCTCGGCTTCCTGGCGCACCGCCTCCCGGGTGGCCTCCTGACGGCGAGCCTCGGTATGACCGAGCAACCACGCGATGCCGATCGCGGCGCCCGCCAGCACGATGCGCTGATCGAAACCGCCCGAGGGCTCGCCTCCATAGCTCACCGAGACCGCGATCAGCGTCACCACCGCAGCGACGCCGAGCAGCCGTGCCCGGACCGCACTGCGTACGGCAAGCGGATAGAGACTCCAGGCCACGCCCAGCAGGGGGTCGGTGCTCGCCTCCAGTACCCAGCCGATACCGGTGGCCACCAGCGCGACGGCGGGCGCGATCGCGGGCAGTCGCCACCGTAGGACCACCGCCACCGCCACCCCGGCGGCCGAACAAACCCCAGCCAGGACGATCCTGGGTTCCGTGAGATCGATCATGGGTCGGAGCCAGAACGCCACCACGAGCGCGGCGGCGGCTCCGATGTCGACTCCCCACGAGAGCACCGAGCCCCTATCGGGAGCCTGCACCGCTAAACCGGTCATACGGATTATTCGATCACGGATCTCACTGTCGTCGCGGGGCCGACTCCGCTCCGCTGAACCCGTGGTCCGCGCCTTTCCCGGTCGCCTCGCGCGACGGGAGTCCGGTGCACACCGATCTGCGAAACCGCTCGGTCCGGTTGTGATACGGATCAAATCGCCTGCTGCGACCGGCCGGGACACCTAGGCTCGGACGTATGTCTGAGCAGTCGTCACCGGAGCCTGTCGTCCCGCCCGCCGCCGTGGCTGCTGCCCAGCGGTTCCTCGCTGCGCATGGAAAGAACGCCCGCGCCGTGGTCGCGCACCTCGGACGTCGCGGCGCCAGGGTCACGTTGGTCGGTGCCGACGGCGCGCTCGGTGACATCGTGGTCGACGACGTCGCCATCGGCGAGGCGCTGTGCGACCGGGTCGAGGGGCTCACGAAGTCCGATTGGGAGGACCGGGACACCACGGCTGCCCTGACCATCGGTCCCGCGCACCGCAGGCGGATGGCGGGTCTGCGGGTCCGATGAGTTCGCCGCGAATCCTGCTCGTCACCTGCGCAGACCTTCCCGGTGGTTACTCCGACGACGCGGGCCTGGTTCGCGCACTCGGGGAGGCGGGTGTCGCCGCCGAATGGAGTCGCTGGGATGACCCGGCCGTCGATTTCGCCGCCGCCGATCTGGTGGTGCTGCGGTCGCCATGGGACTACTTCGAGCGGCTCGACGAGTTCCTGCGCTGGTGCGATTCGGTTCCCCGGCTGGCCAATCCGGCATCCGTCGTCCGGTGGAACACCGACAAGCGCTATCTGACGCAGTTGAGCAGCGCGGGCGTCGCGGTGGTGCCCAGTACCATCATCGCGCCCGGTGAACCGGCGGCGTGGCCTGCGGAGTGGGCCGAGGTGGTGGTCAAACCCACTGTCGGCGCGGGATCCGTCGGTGTCGGACGCTTCGCCCGGGAACGGCGCGACCACGCCGTCGCGCATCTCACCGCGCTGCACAACGCCGGATCGGCGGCCTTGGTACAGCCCTATCAGTCCAGCGTGGACACCGTCGGGGAGCGGGCCCTGGTCTTCTTCGCCGGTCGCTTCTCGCACGCCTTCGCCAAGCCCGCCTTGCTGGACGGGCGGCCCGCCCGCACCCAGACGGACTTGGCCGACGCCGAGGTGGTGCGGCCCGCGCAGGCGAGTGCCGACTATCGGGCGGTGGCCGAGCACGCGCTGAAGACGGCGGCAGCTCAGCTCGGGCTGCGGCCTGCCGAGTTGCTGTACGCGCGGGTCGACCTCATCGCCGACGACACGGGCGCCCCGCTGCTGCTGGAACTGGAGCTGAGCGAGCCGTTGTTGGGCTTCGGTCGCACCGAGCCCTCGGCGATCCAGCGGTTCGTCGACGCCGTGCAGACCAGGCTCCGGGCGAACTGACCGGACGGTTCGTCGGGCGGGCTTCGGCCGCCGTTCGCACCTCGTGGTCTGTCGTGCTGCTCGGCCTTCATCATTTTGGCACTACCGACCCGGCCGGACGCCGTGCGCTGCAGGCGACGTCTTGTCTATTGATCATTCAGGAACTACGGTTGCTTCAGTGTCGAATGAACCTAGTCTGGGGAAGTAGCCGATGACCGAGCGCGGGACATACTCCACTCCGGCGGCGAACTGGATCGAGCGGGTAGCCGCCTTCTACGTCGAAGAGGGGATGCCGTTGATCGCAGGCCGCATCCTCGGCTACCTGCTGATCTGTGATCCACCGGAGCGCACGGCCGCCGAACTGGCCGCAGCCGTGGACGCCAGCAGCGGATCGGTCAGCACCAATATCCGCCTGCTTGCGCGGGCCGGACTGGTCAGCAAGACCACCCGGCGCGGTAGGGAAGCCGCCCTGTACCGACTCGAGGAGCAGCGCTGGCCCGGGTTCGTGCAGGACCGGTTCGATCGGGTATCGCGGGCCAGAGACCTCACCAAGGAAGGCCTGCGATTGTTGTCCGGGGATTCGCAGCGTGCCGCGCGGCTGCGTGAGGTCACCGAGTTCTACGACTGGCTGACCGACCAGCTGCCGGAATTGTGGACCCGCTGGGAAGAACAACGTCGCAACACTCGACGCTGAGTCGTCCTGCCCGCGAACGAATCACCCGTGGTCACTTGGACGAAGCGAACTCGCCGCGTCGACCCGCCGAATCGGCGATCGCATTGGTCTTGGTCGGGTCGAAGGCGGTGGGGACCGAGCCTCGATCACGCAGCGTGGTCCACAGCCAGGCGGCGGCCACCACCACGAGCGCCGCGCCGAGGACGTGCAGTGTCACCAGTACTTCCGGCACTCCGGTCCAGTACTGGACCATGCCGATGGCGCCCTGCGCCACGACCACGCCCAACAGCCACCAATAGCCCCGCCACACCCTCGGTGGAGCCGAGACCGCGCGGAACGCGAAGCTCAGCGCGATCAGCAGGCCGAGGAAGAGGAACAGCAGCTCGGCGTGCAGCTGCGCAAGGACATCGATCGGCAGATTGAGCCGGGGCGTCGCCGCATCGCCTGCGTGCGGACCAGCGGCGGTGACCAGCGTGCCTGCCACCAGCAGGGCCCCGAGCACACCGTTGGCGGTGGCGACGAGCTGCCGGATCGGGGCGGGGACCAGCGGACGAGGCTCCCGATCGCCCTCGCCGCTGGCACGCAGGGCCAGCATCGCCGTCCACACCAGGCTCATCGAGACCAGCAGATGCACCGCCACGGTCCACCACCGCAGGTCCATCAGCACGGTGATGCCGCCGATCAGACCCTGCAACAGCGTTCCACCGAGCGTCACGATGGTGAGTCGAGCCAGCCGAGTCCTGCGGGGGCGATGCCCCAGCACCGCCAGCACACACAGCAACGCGACCAGGCCGATGCCGACCGACAGCAGTCGATTGCCGAACTCGATCCACTGGGTGATCGCGTCCAATTCGGGGTGTGCCACCGGCACGAGAGTGCCGGGGTGACAGTTCGGCCAGGTGTCACAACCCAGACCGGACCCGGTTACCCGGACGACCGAGCCGGTCACCGCGATGACCGTCTGGCAGATCAGGTTGATCACGAGCAGCCACCGGATCACCCGCGCTCCGACATCGGGAAGCCGATCGGTCAGGCGGGAGAAGGCGTCTTGCGCAGGCACGGTACGCATCGTATGACCCGGCCGAATCGGGCGAACAGGCCGCCCCGTGACGGCCGGTCCATCAGGTGAGCCGGGTCGTGCGGATCGCCAGCGCTCCCGCAGCGGCACCCCATCCGACCAGCACCGCGATCGGTTGCCAGCCGACCCCCGAACCGCTCAGCGTCGCCGAGACCATGCCCTCGGCGAACGCTGCGGAGGGCAGCCAGGAGACCACGGCGGCGAGCCCGTCGGGCAACGTGTCCAGCGGGACCACCACGCCGCCTGCCAGCAGCATGGCGAACCACACGGTGTTGGCCAGTGCCAGCACGATCTCGGCGCGTAGTGAACCGCCGAGCAGCACGCCGAGTGCCCCGAACACCAGGGTGCCCAGCACCAGGAACAGCACCAGATACCCGAGTCCCGCCAGGTTGGGCGACCAACCGAGCAACAGGGCCACCCCGCCGAGCACCACCAGCTGGACTCCGACCACGCCGAAGGTCGCCAGCACCCGCCCGCATACCAGCGTCCAGCGGGGTAGGGCGGTGGCGGCCAGGCGCTTGAGCACGCCGTAACGACGATCGAAACCCAAGGCGATGGCCTGCCCGGTGAATGCGGTGGACATCACGGCCAGCGCCAGGATGCGCGGGGCGATGTTGTCCACCCGAGGCTCTGCCATCTCGATCACGTCGAGGGTGCTCAACCCGATCAACAGCGCCAGCGGGATCAGCATGGTGAGCAGCAGATTCTCGCCGTGCCGCAAGGTCAGCATCAGCTCGGTCCGAGCTTGGGTCAGCAGCATCCTGCCGAGGTGTCCGCGTCCGGGATCGGGGCGGAACCCACCCGGTGGGAACCGAGTGGCGGCAGCGGTGGGCTCGGTCACGAGCGAAGTTCCCGTCCGGTCAATTCGAGGAAGACCTCTTCCAGGCTGCGGCGGGCCAGCCGCATGTCCTGGGCGAACACCTCGTGTCGGGCGCACCACGCGGTGACGGTCGAGGCCACTTGGGGGTCGATAACGCCGCACACCGCGTACTCGCCCAGACCGATCTCGCTGGCCGAATAGCCGTCGGGAAGCGCATCCAGCAGCAGTCGCAGATCGAGT
Source organism: Actinoalloteichus hymeniacidonis (assembly GCF_014203365.1). Classification (NCBI taxonomy): domain Bacteria; kingdom Bacillati; phylum Actinomycetota; class Actinomycetes; order Pseudonocardiales; family Pseudonocardiaceae; genus Actinoalloteichus; species Actinoalloteichus hymeniacidonis. The sequence continues at coordinate 3,768,568 of NZ_JACHIS010000001.1, read as the reverse complement.
CCCGCCCTGGAGCGGAACCGAAGCCGGTGGGCGTCCTCGCTCGTCAACTCGGCCGGGCTGCCCTGTGCGACCACGGTGCCGCCGTCGACGATCACCACCTGATCGGCCAATCGCTCGGCCTCGTCCATCAGGTGCGTGGTGAGCAGGACACTCACGCCGTCGTTTCGTAAGGCGGCGACCAGTTCCCAGACCAGGTGTCTGCTCTGCGGGTCGAGCCCTGCGGTGGGCTCGTCGAGGAACACCAACTCCGGCCTGCCGACCAGTGCGCAGGCCAACGACAAGCGCTGTTGCTGCCCGCCCGAAAGCCGCTTGAACGGGGTGCGACGGGCGGAATCGAGGCCGAGGGTCTCCAGAAGCCACCGGACGTCCAGCGGGTTGGCCGCGCAGGAGGCGACCAATCGCAGCATCTCCTCGGCGCGTACTCCCGGATACGCCCCGCCGCCCTGCGGCATGACTCCCACCCGAGGCCGCAGCCGGTCGGCGTCGGCGATCGGATCGAGTCCCAACACCCGGACCTTGCCGGAATCGGGTCGCTGGAATCCTTCGCAGATCTCGACGGTGGTCGTCTTGCCTGCCCCGTTGGGACCGAGAAGGGCCAATACCCGGCCCCGGTCCAGCCGCAGACTCAGCCCATCGACCGCGACAGTGGAGCGAAACCGCTTTGCCAGGTCCTCGACCTCGACGGCGGGCTGGTCGGCGGGAGGTGTCACGAAGCTGGAGGGTAGCCGAGAGCAACTCCAGCTCAGTGGGGTGGTGCAGCCGGGTGCAGCAGGGGTTCGGCCGCCGGAATGCGCTTGCGCATCATGAACATGGCAGGCAGGAAGATCGCCAGCGCCGCGAGCAAGGCCTGTGCCACCACGTAGGTTCTGCTGTCGAAACCGGAGCCGGTCGGAAAGACCAACAGCGCGACGATCGCGGAGTACGCGGTGGCGGTGAGCCGGAACCGCAGCCGGGTGCTGGAGGCCGCCAGGGGGATCGCCGCCCAGAGCAGATACCAGGGGTGCAGCACCGGGCCGAGCAACACGACGGCGCCCAGACCGGCACCGAGACCGACCAGCGGTTCGATCCGACCCCGGAACGCCGCCCAGAGCAGTCGGGCGCAGATGGTCGCGGCGAGGCTGTAGCTCAGAACCCGGGCCAGTGAGATCACCGCGTCGGTGTGATCGCCGACCCCGAGCAGGATGCCGACACCTGCGCTCGCCTGGCTGACAGCGGTCACGGGGGAGAGCCAACTGCGCACCGATCCAGGCACGCTCAGGGCCTCGATCCAGCCGAAGCCCAGGGTGCTACCCATCGACACCCCGACGGTCACGAACACGAACACGAGGGTGAACCCGGTCGCGATGCGCAGCAGATCGGGTATCCGCCCGCCGTTGCGGCGGGCGACGATCGCCCCGAGGAAACCCAGGGCGAGCACGGCGGGAATCTTGATCATCGCCGCCAGCGAGATCAGTATCGCGCCGATCCAGATCGATCGGGAGAGCGCGATCTCCAGGCCCGCCATCATCAGGCCGATCATGAGCGCTTCGTTGTGGATCCCGCTGACGAGGTGGAAGAGCAACAGCGGGTTGGCGGCGCCCAGCCAGAGCGCGTAGACCGGCTGCACTCCGCAGCGACGGGCCAGCCGGGGCAGGGCCCAGACGATCAGTGCGAACCCCAGGAGTGCGAGCAGGCGGTGCAGCAGGATGCCCGCCACGACGTTGTCGGAGGCGATCGCGGTGATGCCTCGGGACAGGAAGAGGAACAGCGGTTGGTACGGCGCGGGGGTCTCGCGCCAGATGTTGGTGACACCCCTGGTCAGCGGGTCGTCAACGCCCAATGCGGTGGCCGGACCGAGTTCGTAGGGGTCCATCCCGCGTGCCGCGATCTCGCTCTGCGCGAGGTAGCTGTAGACATCGCGGCTGAACATCGGCGGCGCGACGACGAACGGCAGCGTCCACATCACCAGCGTGCGATCCATCTGGCTGCGGGACAGCAATCTTTCCCGGCCGGGCCTGGCGAGTCTGCCCAGCCACAGCCAGGAGGCCACCAGCATCAGCATGCCCGTGTAGGTGATCGCCAGGGCGACCGTGGGCATCCGGGACAGCAGGCCGAGGAACCGGACACCGGAGACCGGGTTGATCACCGGCGCCGCGCCCGCGCCCAGTGCACCGACGGCCATCAACAGCGCGGCCACCGTGCCGAAGTGGCGAACCACGTTGAGACTTCGGCGTTCGGCCGGGTTCAGCGGTGCCGGTGGGGTGGCCGCCGCGCCCCGCTCGGCCTTCGAGGCGTTCTCCGCGTCCGGCGGATCCGAGGTCGGACCACCGCCTGCTTCGGGTGCATCGTGCGCTTCGGGCTGGTCACCGGACTGCGCGTCGGTTTGGCTCTCCGACCGTTCGTCGGTGGAATCCGCCGAGATCGTCCGGCGCGGGTTCGACGAGTCGGCCACCTGCTCCGCATCGTGTGCACTCTGCTTGCTGATCGCCCGACCACCGATCGCCTCGCCCGACATCACGGGGCAGAAGGGTAGCCGTGACCGACAGTTCCGGAACGCCGGATCGCGCAAGTCGGTCGAGCAAGGTGGCAAAGCCGCCCATTGGAGTCGCTCATGCTGCGAGGGCCTGCCTGCGGCACGATGAGGATCAGCCGAGGTGATCATGGTCGACACCGAGGGAAAGGGCTGTCGCCGTGACGCCACTCACGCTGGCGGACGTGCCGGTTGATCGCCCGCTCGAATTAGGTAACATTCGCGTTGTGGAATTCGTCGGACCGTCGGCTGCGGCTGCGAACGACGCCGAGCACCCTACCGTGGTGCCCGGCGTGCTTCCGCGTGCGCAATCGACGCCCGAGGCCACTCCGGCGTCGAGCGAGCCCGACGCACCGACGGATTCGACCACCGGCACCTCTGGCGCCGAGGGACGCACCAGGCACGCCGTGGCCAGGCTGCTCCTCGAGAACGGCCCCGCCACCGCCGCGGTCATCGCCGAGGAATTGGGTCTCGGCCAGGCTGCGGTGCGACGGCACCTCGACGCGCTGATCGCCGACGGCCAGGCGAGCACCAGGCAGGCCCCCAAGGGCCCGAGGGGGCGAGGCCGCCCCGCCCGGCTGTACCTGCTCACCGAGGCCGGTCGCGCCCGATTCGGCCATGCCTACGACGATCTGGCCGTCTCCGCGCTGCGTTTCCTGGCCGAGCACGTCGGCGAACACGCCGTGACGGCCTTCGCCAGGCAGCGGGTCGCCGACCTCGTGGTCCGCCATCGGGCCGTTGTCGCCGCCGCCGAGCCCGAAGCCCGTGCCGAGGTGCTCGCCGAGGCGCTCACCAGCGAGGGTTACGCTTCCTCGACCCGGCGGGTCAGGTCGGGAGAGCAACTCTGTCAACACCACTGTCCCGTCGCGCACGTCGCTGCGGAGTTCCCGCAACTCTGCGAGGCCGAGACGGCGTTGTTCGCCGAGCTCCTCGGCACCCACGTGCAACGACTGGCCACGATCGCTCGCGGCGACGCGGCGTGCACCACGCACGTCCCACATGCCGAGCGGGCACCGGAGCACACCGATATCGAGCAGTCGGAATCCCCCGACTGTTCGTCCACCAGTCTGGTGCCCGCTACCGCGACACCAGTTCAGACCGCCCCGAATCCGGATGGAGGGGAACCCGCATGACTGCCGCTGCCGAGCAGCGAACACCCACCACTGCGTCGACCACCCAGGGCCAGCAGCCGCTGACCCAGGAGGAGACGCTCGCCACGCTGGGTAACTACGAGTACGGCTGGGCCGACTCCGACGCGGCGGGCACCAGTGCTCGCCGAGGTCTGAACGAGGACGTGGTCCGAGACATCTCGGGCAAGAAGAGCGAGCCCGACTGGATGCTGCAGACCCGCCTCAAGGGTCTGAGCCTGTTCGAGCGCAAGCCGATGCCGAACTGGGGCGCCGACCTCTCCGGCATCAACTTCGACGCGATCAAGTACTTCGTCCGGTCGACGGAGAAGCAGGCCACCAGCTGGGAGGACCTGCCCGAGGACATCAAGAACACCTACGACCGGCTGGGCATCCCCGAGGCGGAGAAGCAGCGCCTGGTCGCCGGTGTCGCCGCTCAGTACGAGTCCGAGGTCGTCTACCACAAGATCCGGGAGGACCTCGAAGAGCAGGGCGTCATCTTCCTGGACACCGACACCGGTCTGAAGGAGCACCCCGAGCTCTTCCAGGAGTACTTCGGCTCGGTCATCCCGGCGGGCGACAACAAGTTCTCCGCGCTGAACGCGGCGGTCTGGTCCGGCGGCTCCTTCATCTACGTGCCCAAGGGCGTGCAGGTGGACATCCCGCTGCAGGCCTACTTCCGGATCAACACCGAGAACATGGGCCAGTTCGAGCGGACGCTGATCATCGTCGACGAGGGTGCCTACGTGCACTACGTCGAGGGCTGCACGGCACCGATCTACAGCTCCGACTCGCTGCACTCCGCCGTGGTGGAGATCATCGTGAAGAAGGGTGGTCGGTGCCGCTACACGACCATCCAGAACTGGTCGAACAACGTCTACAACCTGGTCACCAAGCGCGCCAAGGCCGAAGAGGGCGCGACCATGGAGTGGATCGACGGCAACATCGGTTCCAAGGTCACGATGAAGTACCCGTCGGTCTACCTGATGGGCGAGCACGCCAAGGGCGAGGTCCTCTCGATCGCCTTCGCGGGCGAGGGCCAGCACCAGGACACCGGCGCCAAGATGACGCACCTCGCACCGCACACCTCCTCGACCATCGTCTCCAAGTCGGTGGCCAGGGGCGGCGGCCGGGCCTCCTACCGAGGACTGGTCCGGGTGAACAAGGGCTCGCACCACGCGAAGTCCACGGTCAAGTGCGACGCGCTGTTGGTCGACACGATCAGCCGCTCCGACACCTATCCCTACGTGGACGTCCGCGAGGACGACGTGGCGATGGGACACGAGGCGACCGTGTCCAAGGTCAGCGACGACCAGCTCTTCTACCTGATGTCGCGCGGCCTCACCGAGGACGAGGCGATGGCCATGGTGGTGCGCGGCTTCGTCGAGCCCATCGCTCGCGAGCTCCCGATGGAGTACGCACTGGAACTCAACCGCCTGATCGAGCTACAGATGGAAGGGGCCGTCGGCTGAGATGGCGACACCGACTCACACCTCGGATGTCACACCCGGCGTTGCGGGCAAGGCCCACTCGCACGGTGGTCCGGTGATCCCGCAGTCCTCCCGAGGGGAACGCTTCACCTCCTACGACGTGGCCGCCTTCGAGGTTCCCGGCGGCCGCGAGGAGGACTGGCGCTTCACCCCGCTGCGGAGGCTGGCGGGCCTGCACGAGGCCGCCAAGACCGTGGACGGCAGCCTCACCGTGGAGGTCACCGCCGAGGCGCCCGTGACCGTGGAGACCGTGGACCGTTCCGACGCCAGGATCGGTCAGGGCGGCGTGCCCGCCGACCGGGTGGCCGCTGCCGCCTGGTCCGGTTTCACCGAGGCCACCGTGGTCACCATCCCCGGTGACACCCGGCCCGACCCGATCTCGGTCGTGGTGACCGGTCCGGGCGCGGACAAGTCGGCCTACGGGCACCTGCACCTGCGGGCGGAGGCGTTCGCCGAGGCCACCGTGGTCCTGGACTACCGGGGCTCCGGCGCGGTCGCCGACAACGTGGAGATCGTGGCGGGCGACTCGGCCCGACTGACCGTGATCACCCTGCACGACTGGGCGACCGACGCCGTCCATGTCGGCGCCCAGCACGCCTCGGTCGGTCGGGACGCCACCCTGCGCCACTTCGCCGTCACCCTCGGCGGCGACCTGGTTCGGATCTCCTCGACGGTGAACTACCGCGACAGGGGCGGCGACGCCGAGCTGCTCGGGCTGTACTTCGCCGACGCGGGCCAGCACCTGGAACACCGGATGCTGGTGGACCACTCCGTGCCCAACTGCCGGAGCAACGTGGTCTACAAGGGCGCGCTGCAGGGCGAGGGCGCCCACACGGTGTGGATCGGCGACGTGCTGATCCAGGCTGCCGCGGAGGCCACCGAGACCTTCGAGCTGAACCGCAACCTGATTCTCACCGATGGTGCGCGTGCCGACTCGGTGCCGAACCTGGAGATCGAGACCGGGGAGATCCAGGGTGCCGGACACGCCAGCGCCACGGGTCGGTTCGACGACGAGCAGCTCTTCTACCTCCAGGCCAGGGGAATCCCGGTCGAGGTGGCCCGCAGGCTCGTGGTCCGGGGCTTCTTCGGCGAGATCCTGCAGAAGATCGCGGTGCCCGAGGTCCGCGAGCGGCTCGAGGCCGCTATCGAGGCCGAGCTGGCGGCGGTCGGCACATGACGATGACCCCGGTGTGCGAGGTCGACGAGCTGCCCGAGGGGAAGCCCGTTCGCCACGATGTCGACGGTGTCTCCGTCGTCCTCGTGCGCGACGCCCACGGCGTCCACGCGCTGCACGATGTCTGCTCGCACGCCGAGGTGGCCCTGTCCGAGGGCGACCTGGTCACCAAGGGCGGCAAGCTCATGTTGGAGTGCTGGTTGCACGGCTCGTGCTTCGACCTCCGCACCGGGGCTCCGACCGGTCTGCCCGCCACCGATCCGGTGGCGGTGTTCGCGACCGAGATCAGCCAGGGCTGGGTCCGTGTCGACCCGGCACGCAGGATCGCGGGCTGAGGCGACGGCGTCCGCGCCACGCCCACCCGCGCCTTCCCCAGACTTACCAGCGAAATCAGGAGAACGAAGACCGATGGCCACTCTGGAAATCAAGGATCTGCACGTCTCGGTGTCCACCGACGACGCGCCCAAGGAGATCCTCAAGGGCGTCGACCTGACGGTGCGCGGCGGCGAGACCCACGCGATCATGGGGCCCAACGGCTCCGGCAAGTCCACCCTCGCCTACGCCATCGCAGGCCACCCGAAGTACGAGGTCACCTCCGGTTCGGTGCTGCTGGACGGCGAGGAGGTGCTGGAGATGACCGTGGACGAGCGGGCCCGCGCAGGCCTGTTCCTGGCCATGCAGTACCCGGTCGAGGTCCCCGGCGTCTCGATGTCGAACTTCCTGCGCTCGGCCGCCACGGCGGTCCGTGGCGAGGCCCCCAAGATCCGCCACTGGGTCAAGGAGGTCAAGCAGGCGATGACGGACCTCGACATCGAGCCGTCCTTCGCCGAGCGCAGCGTCAACGAGGGCTTCTCCGGTGGTGAGAAGAAGCGGCACGAGATCCTGCAGCTCGACCTGTTGAAGCCGAAGTTCGCGGTCCTCGACGAGACCGACTCCGGTCTGGACGTCGACGCCCTGCGTGTCGTCTCCGACGGCGTCAACCGCTACACCGCAGGCGGCGACAAGGGCGTGCTGCTGATCACGCACTACACCCGGATCCTCAAGCACATCGCGCCGGACCACGTCCACGTGTTCGCGGGCGGCCGCATCGTGGAGTCCGGCGGCGCCGAGCTGGCCGACCAGCTCGAGCGGGACGGCTACGTGCGGTTCACCGGCAACAAGGAGACCGCCGCAGTCTGATACCGATGTCCTGGCAGTCCGCCGATCAGGGTGCGCGCACCCGGCGGCGGACGAGGACCGGTATCCGAGGCAGGCGAGGATCGTGACTGAAGAAGGGGGCGGCGGCCATGGCGACCACGGCGACACCGCTGGACATCGCAAGCATCAAGGCTGACTTCCCGATCCTCGCCAGGACGGTGCGAGACGGGAAGCCGCTGATCTATCTCGACTCCGGCGCCACCGCACAGCGGCCCCGTCAGGTGCTCGACGCCGAGCGGGCGTTCCTGGAGACCTCCAACGCGGCGGTGCACCGCGGGGCGCACCAGCTGATGGAGGAGGCCACCGACGCCTACGAGTCGGCCAGGGCGCGGATCGCCGCGTTCATCGGCGTCGACGACGACGAGGTGGTGTTCACCAAGAACGCCACCGAGGGCGTCAACCTGGTGGCCTATGCGATGGGCAACGCGGCGACCTCCGGCCCGGAGGCGGCGCGCTTCCGGCTCGGCCCCGGCGACGAGATCGTGGTGACCGAGATGGAACACCACGCCAATCTCGTGCCGTGGCAGCAGCTGTGCGCCAGGACCGGCGCGACGCTGAAGTGGTTCGGCGTCACCGACGAGGGCAGGCTCGACCTGTCGGATGCCGACTCGGTGGTCACCGAGCACACCAAGGTGGTGGCCTTCACCCACCAGTCCAACGTGCTCGGCACGGTCAATCCGGTGTCGGAGTTGGTGGCCCTGGCCAAGCGGGTGGGCGCGCTGACCGTGCTGGACGCGTGCCAGTCGGTGCCGCATGCCGCCATCGACCTGCACGCGTTGGACGTCGACTTCGCGGTGTTCAGCGGGCACAAGATGTTGGGCCCGTCCGGCGTCGGGGTGCTCTACGGCAGGCGCGAGCTGCTGGCCGCGCTGCCCCCGTTCCTGACCGGCGGCTCGATGATCGAGATCGTGCGGATGGAGTCCTCCAGCTTCGCGGCCCCGCCGCAGCGTTTCGAGGCGGGTGTGCCGATGACCTCGCAGGCGGTGGCCTTGGGTGCGGCCGTGGACTATTTGCGGGTGGTCGGCATGGATCGCATCGCCGATCACGAGAAGACCCTCGTCGAGGCCACGCTGGCCGGTCTCGCCGAGGTGCCCGGTGTGCGGATCGTGGGACCCTCCGACACCGTGGCGCGAGGCGGCGCGGTGTCCTTCGTCATCGATGACATCCACCCGCACGACGCCGGTCAGGTGTTGGACAGCCTCGGCATCGCGGTGCGGGTCGGACATCACTGTGCCTGGCCGCTGCATCGACGGCTGGGCATCCAGGCGACGATGCGGGCCAGCTTCTATCTGTACAACGACCTGTCCGACGTCGAGGCGTTGGTGGCAGGCGTCCGGGAGAGCCGTCGATTCTTCGGCGTCGACTCGGATGGGGCGACCTCGGCCGCGGGGGTGGCCTGACATGCAGCTGGACCAGATGTACCAGGAGATCATCCTGGATCACTACAAGCATCCGCACGGCCACGGCCTGCGGGAACCGTTCGACGCCGAATCACACCAGGTTAATCCGATGTGTGGTGACGAGGTGACCCTGCGGGTGGCCCTGTCCGGGCACGATTCGGCCGCCACGGTCGTCGACGTCTCCTATGAGTCGCAGGGCTGCTCCATCAGCCAGGCATCGACCTCGGTGTTGACCGATCTCGTCGTCGGTCGACCGCTGCCCGAGGTCATGACGGTCTCGGAGGCGTTCCTGGAGCTCATGCAGGGGCGGGGCAAGGTGGAGCCGGACGAGGACGTCCTCGGCGACGGCATCGCCTTCGCCGGGGTGGCGAGATACCCGGCACGGGTGAAGTGCGCGCTGCTGGGTTGGATGGCGTTCAAGGACGCGGTGAGTCGCGTCGTCGACGAGGTGAGGACAGTATGACCAGCGTGGCAGACCAGAATTCGGATCCCGGGGCCGAGCAGGTGCAGCGCGGTGTCGAGGGACTCCCCGAGCCGCCCGCCCCTCGCGCCGACAAGCCGGAGATCGAGGACATCGAGGAGGCCATGCGCGACGTGGTCGACCCCGAACTCGGCATCAACGTCGTCGACCTCGGTCTGGTGTACGGGGTGACGGTCGACGACAGCAACATCGCGACCATCGACATGACGCTGACCTCGGCGGCCTGTCCGCTGACCGACGTCATCGAGGACCAGACCCGGTCTGCACTCACCGGCGGCCCCGACGGCGGTCTGGTGAGCGACATCCGCATCAACTGGGTGTGGATGCCGCCGTGGGGCCCGGAGAAGATCACCGACGACGGCCGCGACCAGTTGCGGGCGCTGGGCTTCACCGTCTGAGCACGACCACGGACTTCACAACGCGGCCGGACCCCGATCGGGATCCGGCCGCGTTGTCGTTCCGCAGGTGGGTCTTGACTCGGATCAGCGCCCACGGCGAGGTCTGTCGAAGCGCCCGGCCTTGACGGAGGTGAAGAAGTCGGCGGACTGCGAGGGCGTCAGGGCCAGCGCCCCGGCCCCGGGCGCCTTGCTGTCCCGGATGGCCTGGGCATCGCCCACCCAGGCCAACTCGACGCAGGTGCCATTGTTCGCACTACGGCTGGACTTCCGCCAACCACTCACCCGAGTCGACGTGTCCATGACGTTCCTCCCATGAGTCCTACTCAGCGATCATCGACTTGATCAGCGCCAGCGACTGGGTGGGACCGAGCGCGACACGCTGCAAGTTCTCTACTACCCGCTATCTGAGGTGTCTAAAGGACTGCTGTCTCAGACTGGGCGAGGTCTGTCGAAGCGCCCGGCCTTGACGGCGGCGAAGAAGTCGCCGGACTGGGTGGGCGTCAGGGACAGCGCCCCGGCCTCGGGCGCCTTGCTGTCCCGGATGGCCTGAATCTCGTTGTTGTCCAAGCCGACTTCGACGCAGTTACCGCCGGTGTCGGCGCTACGGCTGGATTTACGCCAGTACGTCGGGTTCACGCGGCTGTCGGTGGGGTTCGATGTGGTTCGCACGGTTACTCCTCACACTCGCGTCGGTTGGATCTTGTGACCCTCGGGGGAGTCCATCCAAATGTCCGCCGGGTCAAGGAAGCTTGGTTTCGCTGTCTCGCCGAAGACAGATCGAACCGGTGCCCGGCCCGCCGCAGACCGGGCCGCCCCTCAGCCGGTGGCTCGCCGGCGGGGCGGCATCTGGGACTGCGATGGGCTCTGTGGGGGAGTGCCGCGCAGCTCGTCGACCTGGTCGGAGGTGGATCGGCCGACGACCCAGCTGGTGCCGAGCAGTGCCTTGGCCCTCGATTTCAACGGCGACAGTCGACGGGAGGCGTCGTGATGGCTCGGCACGGTGCCGGGTGCGCAGACCAATGAGGCCAGCGACACCGTCACCGGTCGGCCCTCCGCCTCCCGTTCTACGTCCAGCAGTTCTGCTCCCAGCGGCATCAGTTGGTCGAGGTCGCAGACCACCAGGAAATCGTCGCCGCCGACGTGGCCGACCACGACACCGGGCATTCCCGCTGCAAGGTCGGTCAGATGCCTGCCCAACGACCGGATCAGCTCGTCGCCCGCCGCGAAGCCGACCGTGTCGTTGACGCCCTTGAAACCGTCGATGTCCAGCCAGCTGACGGTGAACGCCTCGCCGTCGGCCAGCCGTTGATCGATCTCCATGGCGACCGAATCGGTGCCGGGCAGTCGGGTGAGCGGGTTCAGGGTGGCGGCCTGTTCCACCTTCATCTCCGCCACGCCCCGGAACAGATCACCGGCCCGCACCACGCCGAGACAACGTCCGGCCTCATCGACCACGACGAGGTCTACGTACATCTGATCCGGCCCGGAGTCGGCGACCAGGTCCAGGGCCTCGACCACCGTGTTGTGCGTTCCGACGAGTTTCGGTTCCTCGGCGAGTCGTAACGCCTCGCGGCGGGCGTGCAGGGCGTGCCCGTACGGGCCCGTCACCGCGAGCAGGAAGCGATTGCGGTCGACCAACCGGTGCGGCCGCCCGGTCCGGTCGAGCAACACGACGCTGGTGCTGTCGGGGTGGTCGGCGAAGACGACACGCACCTCGTCGGCGGTAGCGGTGGTCGGCAGCGGCACGGCGGGCTGGAGGAAATCGGTGACGCGGGGACCCGCCGAGCGCGCCGCGATCCGGGGTGCCTGCACCTGGGACAGTTCGGAGAGCACCGAACTCACGGCCACCTGTGACATCGGCCTGCGCGACGGCGCCGCGATCAGATCGCCTTGGACGAGACCGACGCCTGCTGCTCGCAGCGCGGTGAGTTGTTCCTCGGTGTCGACGCCGTGGACGGCCAGCTGCATCCCGCTGTGGTCGGCGAAGGTCACCATCGACTCGATGAACGCGAGTGTGGCCGGTTCGGCATGTGCCCGGGTGGCCAGGGTCTGGTCGAGCTTGAGCAGGTTGATCAGCCCGGAGGCCACCAGCCGCAGGGGTGCATCGCCCTCGCCGAGCCCGTCGAGGCCCAGCCGGTAGCCGCGCTCGTGCAACACGCCTAACCCGTTGAGCAGTGCCTCGTGGTCCAGGCGGTAGAACGGCGGACCGACCTCCAGGGTCACCTGATGCGGCGGTCGCCCGGCTTCGTCCAAGACCGCGTCGAGCAGTTCGAAGCGCTCGATATCGTAGGCGATCGTGCCTGCCAGCACGTTGATGTGCAGCGGCAACCTGGTTCCGCCCGCTGCCGCCTCCGATGCGGCGGCCATGGCCAACTCGACGTCGAGTTCGGTGAGCTTGCGGGCCTGCACCGCCTGGCGGAACAGCTCACGCATCTCACCGCCATGCGGCCGGGGAACTGCTTCGAGCGCGACGATCCCGCCGGTGGCGAGGTTGACCAGCGGCTGGAAGGCGAAGCGCACATTCTGCGGCGGCGCGGTCACCTGACCATGCTCCCCCCTGTCCGAGATCGAAGACGAGACCGAGGTCGCGTCCTTGTCTGTCTGCTCCGTCACAGTCGGTGTCTGCCATCGCTGGCACGTACCGTGGCCGCGAACCGACCGCCGGTGGTCATGCGCAGGGCCAAGGACGGCCCCGAGCCCGCCAGTACCGCGACCATCGCCTTGGCCGTGCCCAGCACATCCTCCCTATCGGAGAGATAAGAGGTCCGCACGTCGGTCGGAATCCGGAAGAACGACGTGAAGAACTCAGACGACTCGGCGCGGTCCAGGGTGAGCAGCACCTCCAGACCATAGCGCCGCAACGCGTGCACCATGCGTGCCTTGGGTGGCCAAAGCACGTGTCGGGCCGCCCTGGTCACCGCAGACGGACCGCTTCGAACCCCTGCCGCCAGCGCCGTGGCCATGGCCGGGACCAGCCGCAGGGCGGTCGCCAACCCGTATCCGGACGCCGGATGGACCAGTCCGGCGGCGGCCCCGAAACTCATGGTTCGGGCGGTCGTCGCGGCTGGCCGGTCGAGATCGATCCGGACTCGTTCCCTGCGCCGCACACCACTGAGATCCACGCCGTGCCCTGCCATCCGCCGGGACAACCGGTTGCGCAGCTCCCCGAAGGACAGGGCCGGTCGGCCCGCCAGACAGGTCTCCTCGATCAGAACCTCATCGTCGCCCAGCGGCACCGCGTAGCAGAAGCTCGGGGTTCGCCCGACCTGTTCCACCGGCCGCCAGTCCATGAGAATCGCCTCGCCCGGGGCAACATAGCGGCGAGCGGCTGTGGACGGCAGCACGACGCCGAATGCGGTCTGCGCGGCGGATTGTCGCCGCGCACCGCATCGATCGGTTCCGGCCGAGCCGAGGCGGGTTCCGGCGGCAGCCTCGCTACAGTGACCGACAGCCGGCGAGCTTCCCCGCCGCCACCGACCGGTGCCACTGGCGTCCACGAACAGCCCGGCTTCGATCGACCGGCCGTCGGCCAACAGCACGGTGCACCCGGATCCGCTGTGCTCCACCGCCCGCACCCGTCCGGTGTGCTGGACGATGTCGGGCCGGGCGAGTTCCGCGCGCAACGCCGCGTTGTCCAACACGCAGTAACTCCGGTCGGTCAGCCGCCGCTGTCCGGAGTCGGTGACGACCAGCACAGTCTCCGCGCAGGTGGCGATCACCCTGTCGGGCAGACCGGGGAGTTCGTCGAGCCACAGTCCGTAGGTCGCCCGCCAAGGACGCTGCGGAGCCGGATCGATCAGCGTCACCGACAGCCCGAGATCCGCGCAGGCCGCGCCAAGAGCCCGGCCTGCAGGCCCGGCTCCCGCGATGACGATGTCGACCACTCCGCCATCACTACCAGGTTTCTCCGACGAAATGGGACACACCGATCTGGTCGCCCGCCTGCGACCCGCCTGCGACCCGGCTGCATCTCCCACTGGTTGGGACCCGTCGCTCAATCCTGTCGGGTCAATTCGAGGCCGGGCGGGGAGCCGATGGGCCAATCCTCGGCCGGCACCTGAACGCGCTGCGCCAAACACTTCGTCCGCGCTGGGGCCGCATCGGTTCGGTGGGCACCTGTTGCCCGGGAACCACCCGGCTCCAGCGTTCTGGGAAGTTCGCCGGTGCCTACGAACGGGTCTTCGTTCAGCCTGCGTCGGGTTCGGGGGCGGGCACCGCGGTGGGTGGGATCGCCGATCGTTCGGACGCCTCCCCGTCCGGGACGCGGATCAGCTGCCGAGGATCTCCGTCACGGGGTGTTGCGGGTCGTAGGCAGCCCAGCCGGGGTCCCCGGTTCTGGCGAACGAGACCCAAGCGGCGTGTATCCGTGTCGCGAGGCTCGCCGGGGCGGGGTCGGGGCCCAATAGACCGGTCTCCCCGTGCAGCCATGGTTTGTCGGCGAGGTCGAATACGAAGGGCAGCTCGACGGTGTGGGCGGCGCCGAGTCGCCCATCCAAGGCGGTTGAGCGGTAACCGAACGAGTAGACGTGCGTGCCGCCGCTCGAAATCCGTGCGTGTGCCTGTGCCATGCGGGCCGTACCAGCTCCGAACAGGGCATCTCCGAGCACGGCGGAACGTAGTTCACCAGGTGTAGCGTCCGGTCGGGCCGCGCTATGCGCGGCGACCCCGGTCTCCGGGTTCGCGTACACCCTGGTGGCGATGGCGAGCACGTCGGCCTCGGTGGAGGACTCCAGGTCGCCCTGCGGCACGAGGTAGAGGTGCCCCTCTTCGGTATTGGTGCCGATCAGCAGGTCTACGTGGCGGGCCGGGCCGTCGGCGAGAGTGTCGGCGGGTTGGCTTGGAAGAACCAGACCGAACGGACTGAGCCCGGCCAGCGGATCAGTGGCGGAGCCGGTGCGTAGATCGAGACCTGCCAGGGCCGGAAGGATCTCCATGAAGCGTTCGTCGGTGATCGAGGAGAAGGCTTCGGCTGTCGGTTCGACACCCAGCGCGTCGGCCGCTGCGACGGTGACTCGGTGCGCCTGCTCCGGGGTGAAGGCGCCGGTACCGCTGCCGCTCTGCATGATCGCCCGCTGGAACAGGCCGTTGGCCTGTGGCGTCGCGAGTAACGCTCCGACGAGTGTGGCGCCTGCGGACTGGCCGAAGATCGTGACGTTGTCCGGGTCGCCGCCGAACGCCGCGACCGTGTCGCGTACCCAGCCGAGCGCGGCGAGCACGTCGAGCAATCCTCGGTTGGGCACAGCTCCCGGTAGGTCGAGGAAACCGGGAATACCGATGCGGTAGTTCACCGTGACGAGGACGATGCCGTCGCGGGCGAAGGCACTGCCGTCGTACAGCGCGGCGCTTGTCGAACCGGTGACGAATCCGCCGCCGTGCACGAAGACCATGACGGGGCGCTCGCCGTCGCCGGCGGCCGGGGTGCGGACATCGACGGTCAGGTACTCCCCGCCCCGTACCCAGCCGGGTCCGAAGTAGGGGGTCATGTCGAGCCTGCCGAAGTCGCGGGCCGGTTGGGGAGCCGTGGACGAGGGTTGCGTGCCATCGCGCACCCCGGACCAGCCCGGGTGCGGTGCGGGCGGGGCGAAGCGGCGGGCATCGGTCGGTGCTGCCGCGTAGGGGACGGCACGGTAGAGCTCGCCGAAGTCGTCGCGGATGCCGCGCACGGCGCCCGCCGGTGTTGTGACGACCGGGCCTGCAAGCTGGCGCACGGAATACTTCCTTTCCTGGTTCGTTCGGGTCATCAGGAGATGCGGGAGAAGCCCGCCCAGCGCTTGATCGTGAACTTCGAACCACTGCGTGCCACCTCCGTGGCGCCGTGGCCGCCGAAGTGCGCTGGGAAGACGAGTGCCTTGTTCTCGGCGGCGTGACCGAGCAGCCTGTGTCGGGTGGCACGGGACTCGGCCGGGTTCTCGCAGAAACAGGAATTGGTCTCCGGCTCGGCGATCTGCAGCGCGGTGTGCACCAGGTCCCCGACGAACAGGGCCCGATCGCCACCGGAGTCCAGCGTCAGCACGGACGAGCCGGGGGTATGCCCGGGAGCGAGATCGAGCCGCAGGTTCCTGTCGATCCGGTACGACCCTTCCCACAGGTGTGTCAGCCCCTCTTCGTGGACCGGAGTGACACTGTCCTCGAAGACGTTCTGGTTGCCACGACCCAGCACAGACTCGTTCTCGTTGGCCGGGTCCCAGAACTCGAAGTCCCGCCGCGTCATCAGATACGTGGCGTTCGGAAAGGTCGGGACCCACCTCCGCCCGTCGAGGCGGGTGTTCCAGCCGACGTGGTCGACATGCAGGTGGGTGTTGACCACGATGTCGACATCTTCGGGTCGCACCCCTGCTGCGGCGAGGTTGTCGAGATATCCGGTGTTCAGCCTGCTCCACACCGGCGAGTACGGCCGGTCCTTGTGGTTGCCAACACCGGTATCGACGAGGATCGTGCGCCCTTCGCTGCGCAGCAGCCAGGACTGGATCGCCGAGTGGCACTCGGCTGTTTCGTGATTCCAGAAGTCGGGCGACAGCCAGCCACGGTGCTCCTCCCAGGAGCCGTCGGGACTGTCCGGGAAGAACTCGTCAGGAGTCATCCCTACCGGACCGTAGAACTCCTTGATGCGGGTGACGGTGACGTCGCCTAAAACGATCTGTTCCGGAGTCTGTTCCATGTGAGCCGTCCTCGAATTCGCGGTATGTGCCCGAATACGACCGAGCCTGGACACCGGGACGAGCACGAACCACTCCCGCGTTGTGGTACCCCTCGCAGGGGGTGGTTGGGGTCGGGTCGTGCCCCGAATACTGGGGTCATGGACGCACCCGGCCCACTCGGCGACTTCCTCCAAGCCCGACGGGCCCGGCTGCGGCCGGAGGACGTCGGCCTGCGCGAACTGGGGCCTCGCAGGCGGGTACCCGGGCTGCGGCGGGAGGAATTGGCCCAATTGGCAGGCGTCAGCGTCTCCTACTACACCCGACTGGAGCAGGGCCTGTCCCGAGGGGCTTCGGCTGAGGTGCTCGACGCGATCGCCCGCGCCCTGCTGCTCGACGACCACGAGCGTGCGCACCTCCACCGGCTCGTCGGCGCCGCCCGCCGTATGCCCCGCGCGCGACGCCCTCGGCCCGAGAAGCTCGCCTGTGAGACGCGGGATCTCCTCCGTGCCGTGGACGGCGTCCCGGCGCTGGTGCTCGGCAGGCGCACGGACGTGCTGGCGTGGAACACCCTCGGGCACGCCCTGCTGGCCGGTCACCTGGACTTCCTCGACCCGGATGATCCGGCCCGACGGCCGAACCTGAGTCGGATGCTGTTCTTGGACCCGCACTGCCGGGAGCTGTACACGGACTGGCAGCGCAAGGCCCGTGCGATCGTCGGCAACCTGCGGATCGCCGTCAGCAGGCACCCGGATGACCCATTCCTCGCGGAGCTGATCGGCGAACTGACGATGAAGAGCCCGGAATTCGTCGCACTCTGGGGCGACCACCGGGTGGCACCCTGTGACGCCGCGTCCTACGAACTGCACCACCCCGTCGTCGGCACGGTGACCGTGACACAGCAGACGCTGTCGATTGCCCGCTCGCCGGAACAGGCGCTGATCGTGTGTACGACTGCGCTCGGCTCACCCGCAGGGGAGGCGCTCGCGCTACTCCGACAGGCGGGCACTGGCCAGGAGCCCTCCGCAGAGCACTTCGATGGTCGGATGAGAAGCCATCACTAGGGGAGGGTTCGCCGGCGTCTCGATGCAGGCGGCTCGGGACGTCACCGTCTCCCAGCGGTGAGTTCGGGCGGCCGGAACCGGTCGATCCGCCGCCGGGCACCGAGACCATGGCAGGCAGCCGGGGCACGTCGGTCCGGACACGGGCCGGAGCCCCACCCGACCGTCTCGGGGATACGGTCATCCGGTGACCGAGGAGACGACACTCGAGAAGCTGCGTGAGATCCGGCGTTCCGGCGCGGGCCGGAGCCCATCGGATCTGTCCGCCCACCCCTATCGGGTGGACCGGGACCGGATCACCGCATCGCCCTTCTTCGCGCGGCTCGGCGGCGTCACCCAGGTGGTCAGCCCGACGGGATCCGGGCTGCTGCTGCACAACCGGCTCACCCACAGCCTGAAGGTCGCCCAGATCGCCAGGGGGATCGCCGAGCGGCTGACCGCCGATCCGGCGGCACAGCGCCTGGTCGCGAAGCTCGGCGGCCTCAGCGCCGACGTGGTCGAGGCGGCGTCGCTCGCGCACGACCTCGGGCACCCGCCGTTCGGGCACCTCGGGGAGCAGGTGCTCGATCGGCTGGCCCGCAACCGTTTCGGTCTGGCCGACGGCTTCGAGGGCAATGCCCAGTCGTTCCGGATCGTCACCACGATCGACACCGGTGGAACCGCCACCGCAGGCCTCGACCTGACCGCAGCGGTGCGTGCCGCCGTCCTCAAATACCCGTGGACCCGGCTCTCGCACCCGCATCCGCATCCTCGGACCATGGCGGTCCCGCCGCGCGGGTCCGCGGAGCCCGACGACTCACCGGGCACCGGCTCGGCCAAGTTCTCGGCGTATGTGACCGAGCTGGACGATCTCGATCAGTCCCGGGCGGCCTTCCTCGGCCGGATACCCGAGTGGCAGCAGACCGTCGAGGCGGCCGTGATGGACACCGCCGACGACATCGCCTACGCGATCCACGATCTCGACGACTTCCATCGGGTCGGCGTGCTCCAACACGCCACGGTGTGGGCCGAGTTGCACGGCTGGCTCAGCCGAGCGGCCGAATTGCGCAACCTCTCGGAGGACGAGCTGGCCGATCGGGCCCGTCAACCAGGCCACGCGTTGGAGGGACTGCGCCGCCGACTGCACTGGAAGGACTCCTGGATCGTCGACGACGAGGCGTTCGCCGAAGCGGTGGACCGGGTGGAGCGGGAGGTGGTGGATCGACTTCTCGCGGTGCCCTTCGACGGTTCCGTGGAGGCGGAACAGGCGGTCGCCTCGTTCTCGGCGAGTTGGACGAGCCGGTTGGTCGCCGGTGTCGAGGTCCTCGCCGAACCGACGAACCGGTCGGCCAACATCGTGCTCGCGCCCCGGCAGTGGCACGAGGTCCAGGTCCTGAAGTTCGTCCACCGGCACTTCGTCCTGCTGCGCCCCGACCTGGCCCTGCACCAACGCGGGCAGGCCCGACTGCTGACCGCCCTGGTCGAGGCGTTGGAGCAGTGGTTGACCGATCGAATGGAGGCGGCGCGGCTACCACGCAGGCTGCACGACCTCGTCGAGCTGGCGCACGAGGAGTACCGGTCGTTGGCGGCCCGGGACGCGAGCCTGCTCACCGGCCCCACCGGGGAGATCCCCAGTGGGCCGGACGCCGTGGCCTCGCTGGCCAGAGGTCGTGCGGTCGTCGACTTCGTGGCCTCGCTCAGCGACCGACAGGCGGTGGCACTGCTGGACGCGTTGTCCGGCCGTTCCGGTCAGACCTGGACCGACGCCTTCGTGCTATGACGCGGCGGACGGCACCACGGGCTGGGCTCGGGCCCCCGATGGATCTAGGCTCTTCGAGATGACCGGCGGCCGACTTCCCGGTAATGCCCACGCCTCGACGGGCTCCGCCGCGTCTGCGGACGCCCTCGAACAGGTCGCCGCGGCGGTCCTGGGTTCCGCCGAGTACCGCTCGGCCGAACTGCTCGACGTCCTAGACGGTCGGATGGCCGAGCGGCTGGATGTGGTGCGGGTGGGCGACGACGTCCTGCCGCAACTCGCCCACGAGGGCAGCGTGAGCGGGGCGCTGGCCGCCGCCCGCCGCGCCCTGCGCGCCGGTGGACTCGTGGTGGCCGCAGTCCCCGAACTCAGCGGACTACGCAGCCTGCGTCCGACTGCGCCGCCACCGAGGGTCACCGGCGCGGGGGAGGACCGGCAGATCACCGTTCAGCTGTGGGACTGGTCCGAGGACGGCACCGGCTACGGACTCGAAGTAGTGCGGCTGCATCGCCGGGACGGTGACTGGGAGGTAGCCCACAGCACCGCCACCCGACATCGGGTACTCGCCAGGGACCAGATCGCGCAGGCCTTCCAGATCGCCGGTTTCGTGGCGGTACAGCGCCTGTCGCCGGGCGAGAGCGGGCACCCGCTGCCGGTGTGGGTCGCGGTGGCGCCCCGATGAGCCCCGGCGCTGCTGCACGGCGGGGCGCGGGGACCTGCCGGGACACGTCACCGGGCGGCGGCCACATCAGTGCGAGACGGGGGATGAATCGGATGCGGTACTCGATGGGGGCCCGGCGATGAGCCGGGTGCGCAGCGTCGCAGGCGGTGGTCGGGCCGTGGAGATCGAGCCGGAGCGGTTGGCGGGCTGGTTCGG
The DNA here is from genome assembly GCF_014203365.1 of Actinoalloteichus hymeniacidonis. Classification (NCBI taxonomy): domain Bacteria; kingdom Bacillati; phylum Actinomycetota; class Actinomycetes; order Pseudonocardiales; family Pseudonocardiaceae; genus Actinoalloteichus; species Actinoalloteichus hymeniacidonis. The sequence continues at coordinate 3,748,484 of NZ_JACHIS010000001.1, read as the reverse complement.
GCGGTTCGCCGAGCGGCACGGCGGTCTCGCCGAGACGACGACCTCGGCGACACAGTTGCAGATCACCGCCGCCGACGGTGCCGCCGTCTCGGTGGCGGTGCCCTTCGGGGGACTCACCGATGAGTCCGTCGCCGCCATCGGCACCGAGCAGGGCGCGCCGGAACGAGCGGTCGAGGCACTCACCGCGCACGTGTCACGGTCCCGTCGGATCGGTCTGGTGCTGGTGCGGCTCGGTGGGTTCAGCGTGGGCGTCGCGGTCGACGGCGCGGTGGTGTCCTCGCGCAGCGGCCGCCGACAGGTCCACGGTCGGAACAAGGCGGGCGGTTGGTCGCAGCAGCGGTTCGCCCGCCGTCGGGCGGGACAGGCCCGGGTGTCCTTGTCGGCTGCGGCCGAGGCGACCTTCGAGGTCCTGCTGCCCGCAGTGCCGACCCTGGAGGCCGTGGTGTTCGGCGGTGATCGGCACGCGGTGGACGAACTCCGCGCCGATAACCGGCTCGCGCCGCTCTTCGCGATCGCCGAACCTCGACTCCTCGATGTCGTGGAGCCACGCAGGGTCGTCCTGGACGACGCGGCACAGCGGGCCCGTGCCGTGGAGGTGGTGGTCGTCGACCCGCCCGCCTGAGGCGCGCTCGACCGGGCGTTCGCCCCGGGAGCCGAGCTGCCGAGGACGAGGTCCGCCCGACAGCCTGGGCGGGCCGCCGGAATGCACCAGATCGAGCCGCCGTGTCGTCCCGGCCCACACCGCGACGGCGATCATGGCCGTTCGGGCTCCTCGAACACCGTGGGCCGCCGCCGAAGCGCCCTCCGCGAGTACGAGCCGACCTGCGAGCCAGGCGGCCGGGTCGTCCGAGGGGTCGGCGCGGGGGAATTCGCGTTGATCCGACCCGTACACTGGGGCACGTGGTCCGCATCGATTAACCCATGGGCAGGCGCGTCGTCTCTTCGACGGGCCGCTCCCTCATGCCCGTGACCACACACCTCTTTTCTCGGAGTTCTCTCTTGATCACTGCGACGGATCTCGAACTGCGCGCTGGGTCGCGCATCCTGCTCTCGGAGGCCAACCTGCGGGTGCAGGCCGGCGACCGCGTCGGTCTCGTCGGCCGTAACGGGGCGGGCAAGACCACCACGCTGAAGGTGCTGGCGGGTGAGGGGGCGCCCTACGGGGGCGAGACCCGGCGCACCGGTGAGCTCGGCTACCTGCCTCAGGATCCCCGCGAGGGCGACCTCTCGGTCTCGGCCAAGGACCGGGTGCTCTCCGCCAGAGGACTCGACGAGCTGCTCCGCGACATGGAGAAGTCCCAGACCGCGATGGCGGAGCTGGTCGACGACAGCAAGCGTGACGCGGCGATCCGCCGATACGGCAGGCTGGAAGACCGATTCTCCTCGCTGGGCGGCTACGCGGCCGAGAGCGAGGCCGCGCGGATCTGCTCCAACCTCGGCCTGGCCGACCGCATCCTGAACCAGTCGCTGAGCACCCTCTCCGGTGGCCAGCGCCGCCGGGTGGAACTCGCGCGCATCCTGTTCGCCGCCTCCGAGTCCGGGCCGGGTGGCAAGTCGGCGACGACCCTGCTCCTGGACGAGCCCACCAACCACCTCGACGCGGACTCCATCGTCTGGCTTCGTGATTTCCTGCGGTCCCACACCGGTGGCCTCATCGTCATCAGCCACGACGTGGAACTGCTGGCGGCCGTCGTCAACAAGGTGTGGTTCCTGGATGCCACCCGTGGCGAGGTCGACATCTACAACATGGAGTGGAAGCGCTACCTGGAGGCGCGGGCCACCGACGAGAAGCGCCGTCGCCGGGAACGGGCCAACGCCGAGAAGAAGGCCTCGGCGCTGATGGCCCAGGCCGACAAGATGCGTGCCAAGGCCACCAAGGCCGTCGCGGCGCAGAACATGGCCAAGCGAGCCGACAAACTGCTCGCGGGGCTGGACGAACAGCGGGTCTCCGACAAGGTGGCCAAGATCGTCTTCCCGGCTCCCGCGCCCTGTGGCCGGACGCCGTTGACGGCGGAGGGCCTCTCCAAGTCCTATGGCTCGCTGGAGATCTTCACCGGCGTCGACCTGGCGATCGACCGGGGCTCGCGGGTGGTCGTGCTCGGCCTCAACGGTGCGGGCAAGACGACCCTGCTGCGGATGATCGGTGGCAGGGAGACCCCTGACGCGGGCTCGGTGATCCCCGGGCACGGCCTGCGCATCGGCTACTACGCGCAGGAACACGAGACGCTGGATCACTCGGCGAGTGTGTGGGCCAACATCCAACACGCGGCGCCCGACGCACCCGCCCAACAACTGCGCACCCTGCTCGGTGCCTTCCTGTTCACCGGGGAGCAGCTCGACCAGCCTGCGGGCACACTCTCCGGCGGCGAGAAGACCCGGTTGGCCTTGGCGGGACTGGTGTCCAGCGCCGCCAACGTGCTGCTGCTCGACGAGCCCACCAACAACCTCGATCCGGCGAGCCGGGAACAGGTCCTGGAAGCGCTACGCACCTACCAGGGCGCGGTGATCCTCGTGACGCACGACCCCGGTGCCGTCCAGGCACTCGAACCCGAACGGGTGATTCTTCTGCCGGACGGCACCGAGGATCATTGGTCGGACGATTATCTGGAGCTGGTACAGCTCGCCTGATCTACGCGCGGTGACTTTCACGGTACCCCCTGGTCAGCATTGATAACGCACAGTGCGGCAATAAACACTTTGCGATGTTTTCCCATGATCGCCTGGCATTAATGCTGTTCGTGTTCGATCATTGCGGCGACGGGGGCCGCAAGGGGCCCGACCTGCTCGGACGGAAGGCGGGACAAGGTGGCTGACCTGAAGAAGGGCGCCCGCATCACCGGCGCCGCACGGGACAAGCTTGCGACGGATCTGAAGAAGAAGTACGAGAAGGGCGCGAGCATTCGTGCCCTGGCCGAATCAACCGGTCGGTCGTACGGCTTCGTTCATCGGGTCCTCAGCGAATCCGGCGTGCAGCTTCGGGGGCGCGGGGGCGCGACCCGAACCAAGAAGAAGTGATCGAGGGACCGGGGTTCGGGCGGTGTCGCCCGGCCGAGTCCCCGGCTCTTCCCAGGAAGGACCCGCCGCGTCGTGGGCGCGGCGGTTCGAGAGAGGTCGGTGGGTGACGGACGAACCGGTGGATGCCGACACGCTTCGCCGTGGCGGCCTCCAGCTGGCGATCGATGGCCCTCGGGCGACGATCACGCTGGACCGACCCGAGGTACGGGGTGCGCAGACGCCCCGCACCTGGGCGGCCTTATCGCAGATCGGGCGAAGTCTGCCCGAGAAGGTGCGGGTGGTGGTGATCGCGGGCACCGGCCGATCCTTCTCCTCGGGGTTGGATCGGCGGTTGTTCACTGAAGAGGGCTTCGACGGGATGCCGGGGCTGCCGTCCTTGGCGGCGGCGGACTCCGAGGACGCCGATGCGAGGATCGCGGAGTACCAGACGGGATTCTCCTGGCTGGCCGATCCCGAGCGGTTGACGATCGCCGCGGTCCACGGCCACGCCGTCGGTGCGGGTTTCCAGCTCGCATTGGCGTGTGACGTGCGGATCGTGGCCGATGATGTGCAGTTCGCCATGGCGGAGACCCAGCTCGGGCTGGTGCCCGACCTCGGCGGGACCTCGTGGCTCGTGCGGCTGGTGGGCTATGCACGAGCAGCGGAGTTGTGTGTGACCGGCCGGTCGGTGGGCGCCGAGGAGGCGACGAGGATCGGACTGGCCAATGCGGCCGTTCCCGCCGCCGAGCTTGCAGGCGCGGTGGATCGATTCGTCGAGGCGGCGCTGGCCGCTCCTGCGGCGGCGGTCACCGAGACCCTGCGGTTGCTCTCGGCCGCAGCCGATGGCAGGCCGCCGGTGGAGCAGCGCGCTGCTGAACGTGCCGCGCAACTGCGGTCGCTGGCACGGGCGGTTGGGGGCGCGAGCGCTTAGGACGAGATCGTGCATCCGTCTCTTTCGGACTTGATGTGGACACCGGTGCACATCTCCGCATGCCATATCGTGGTGGTCTCCATCGAGGAGCGGGTCCGCCCCGCTTCTCTGCAGCTGGTATGACACCTCGGTGTGGCTCATTCCCGGTCATCGCCGGAGCTCCATCGCCGTGGGCGACTCGGGTACACCGACGCCCGGCTGCGGTCCTGAAACGCAGCCGGGTCGTAACACTTGGTTTCGCGCCGCTGCGGTGATCCCGACGCGCGTGCACTGCCGGAGGCTCATCGATCAGCGTGCGCTCACGTGCCTGTTGTCTGCTGAGCCTGTCGTGGCGTGATCAACGGAAGTCCGCAGCGTGATCGGCCGCCCATTGCCGAAACGATCGAGGGGGCCGTCCGGTGATCTCCTGCACCGTAGGCAGTGCCGGGATCGGCGATTGCACCGACTGCTCGAGGCCGTCGATCATGACGTCGATGAAGCGGGCCGGCAGCCAGACGCTCAGCCGTTGCCGTGCCTCATCGCGGGTGACCTCCTCCCACCGTAGTTCCCGGCCGATCGCTGCCCCGATGAGTCGAAGTTGTTCGATCTGGGTCAACGGCTCGGAGCCGGACAGCAGGTGGCTTCGGCCCGCGTGGCCTGGCTCGGTCAGTGCTGCCACCGCCACGTCGGCGATGTCGCGCTCATGGATCAAGGTCGCTGCGGCCGCGCCGAAGGCACCGCGCACGACTCCGTCGGCGCGGATCTGGGATGCCCAGTTCAGGGTGTTCGTCGCGAATCCGAATGGCCGTAGGAACGTCCATTCCAGTCCCGACCGTCGGATCGCCTGTTCGACGGGCGCATGAGCCTCGCCGATGGGGTTGTCCTGTTCCTCGAGGTCGTCGCGTACTGCGGCCGTGGACAGCAGCACCAAACGTCGAGGCCCGTCGGAGAGCACGTCGATGATGCGGCCTGCTGCTTCTCCGTCGGAGAAGGGCCACACGAGAAACACCGCATCGACGCCTCGTACCGCGGAGCGCAGCGTTGCGGGCTCCAACAGATCACCCGGCACGACGGACACGCTGCCGGGCAGGTCGACCGCCGCCGGTCGGCGGCTCAGCGCGCGGACCGGGACGCCGAGTTCGACCAATCGGTTGACCACCGCCCCACCGACGTGGCCGGTCGCGCCGATCACCAGGATTGGCTTGAGATTCGTCATCGATGAGCTCTCCATCACTGTCCGGACCGATCGTCCTGTCGAGCGGTCAACGAGAGGGGAGCCTAGGAAGATCGGCGCACTTCTAGTAAGTACCTACCGATAAGTAAGCTTGTGGAGTGGACGTAAGCATGCTGGCGAGTGCGCCCGCCGCCGATCCGACCAGTGATGCATTCAACAACGACTGTCCTGGTCGGACTGTCATCAGCCATATCGCGAGCCGGTGGGGAATCCTGGTCTTGGCGGCGCTTCGCGATGGTCCGCTTCGATTCTCGGCGATCCGCGACCGCATCGATGGGATCAGTGAGAAGATGTTGGCGCAGAACCTCCGTCTGATGGTGCGCGACGGGCTGGTCGACCGCGCGGTCGAGCCCACCGCCCCGCCGCAGGTCTCCTATGCGCTGACGCCGCTCGGGGACGAACTGACCGTCCCGCTGCAGGGAATGCTGGACTGGGTTGCGTTGCGGGCGCACGACATCGTGGCAGCACAAGATCGGTACGACCGGTCACACCCGGCTGGCTGATCCCGCCTGCCTCGGCGAGCGGAGGCCCCGCGCCTCTCGTGCGCCGTGGTGAGGGCGAGGGCAGACGGGGCCGGTCGAGGGCGGCTGTCAGCCCAACTCGGGGATCCGGGGCAGCTGGCGGTCGAACAGCGCCGCATTGGCCTGATCGCCGCCGACGACGTTCGCGCTGCGCCAACGGGGGAGTTCGGTCTCGGTGCGGTCGTGCAGCCGCACCAACACGAGGTTCCACAGGAAGCCGGTGGAGATCGAGGACAGCGCTGCCGTGACCGGCGACTCGCGGGGATAGGCGGCATCGCCGGGCGGCACCAGGGTGTCCAGGATGACGTCCGCCTGCTCGGCGACGGTGCTGTGCGACCGACGCGGGGCCGCCGCACCTGCGGCGGTGGAGGTCACCGCGATCACCGGGCAGCCTGCGGCGCGGCCCGCTGCGGCCAGCTCCACGGGGTAGGGGTTGATCCCGGAATGGGAGAAGACGACCAGGGTGTCCTCGCCGGTGATGTCGACCTTCCCGAGCACCTCCTCGGCCAGCCCCGAGCGGCGCTCGGCGGTGGTGCTGCTGCGCGCGCCGTGCATCGGGAGGAGATCCGGGTGATAGAGCGGGCGGATCAGGGCGAGACCGCCTGCCCGGTAGAAGGTCTCGGCGACGGCGGCGAGCGAATGTCCCGCCCCGGCCGTGTACACGGTGCCGTCGGCCCGCACCGTCGTCAGGATCGCGGACGCGGCCCGGTCGATCGCCTCGGCGTTGTGCTTCTCGATGCGTGCCAGATGGTCGCCCACGATCGTGCCGTAGCTCGTCGGGATGCTGTCGGTCATCGCCGCCTCCTTCGTCGGATCCGTGGCACTGGTCTATACCACACGGTCGACGGTGCGCGGCAGTGCTCGGGATGCAATGGGCGGGCCTCGATGCAGGCCGCACCCTCCAGAGACGACGGCGCCGCCGTCCTCCGCCTGCTGGAACCGAGGCGGTAGACGGCGGCGCTGTCACACGGGACTACTGCTCACACAGCGGCTGCACCCAGATGTTGCGGAACTGGGTCCGGGTCTCCGGATCGTGATTCTGCAACCCGATGTAACCCTCCAGGCCCCGGGCGGGGTCGGTGCTGGTGAAGTCGTTGACGAGCGTGCCGTTCAGGTACACCTGGTAGCGCTCGCCGACGACCTTGATCACGTACCGGTTCCACTCGCCGACCTCGTTGGACGGGTAGGAACTCGGCTCCTGGTGGTTGTAGACGGAACCGGTCTTCTGCGGGTCGCCCGCCGGGTTGTCGTTGATCTGGATCTCGTAGCCATGGTCGACGGCCACCCACGGGTCGTCGCCGGGATCGGGGAAGCGGACGAAGACCCCGGAGTTGTCCGTCTCGGCGGTGACCCGCCAGTCCAGCATCAGGATGTAGTCGGCGAAGTCCTGCTCGTCGTACCAGAGCAGACCCATGCCATCACGGCTCTGCAGGGTGCCGTCGACGACGTCGAATCCGCCGGGCCCAGCCTGGTACCAGCCTTCGGTGGTGTTGCCGTCGAACAGCCGGACCGGAGCCTCGCAGGCCAGCGCGACCGGATCCTTCGCCGTCTCGGGAGTGGACGAGGCACTCGCAGAGCCACCGATTCCCACCGCGAACAGGCTGCTCAGGGTGACACCGGCGAGAGCAGCACCGAGCATTCGTCGTACATCGCGCACGTCTCGATTCCTTTCTGTGCTGAAAGAAGAGGGGGCGGGCGGGCCGACCTCATCGTCGGCCCGCCCGCCTGCTCACGACCTTCGAATCACTCGAAGGTGCTTGCGGTCGGGATCGCGTTCGCTGCTAAACCCCTTCGATCGCGTCGATGACAGCCTGGATGTCCCTGGACAGCGTTTCGCGGACATCGTCGGCGGTGACGAGCGTGGTGTCGCCGATGGCCTCCAGGAGCGAGTGGAGCTCGTCGATGGTGGCGAGGTCGTCACCGCGTGCTTCGGCCAGTCGTGCCTCGGTCAGCTGCTCGCGCAGCTGGATGGTGGCGGTGAGGCTGAGCCGGTTGGTGGCGCGGAACCGGTCGATCAACTGGCTGATGTCCCTGGTGGACGTGTTGGTGGCGAAGGAGACCGACTGCTCGGTGGTGTTACCCGCGTTGTCCGATGCGGTCACCGAGAGCTCCTGCACGCCGAGCGGAAGCCGGTGCAGGGGCAGGTACTCCCCGGACTCCAACTCCTCGCCGTTGAGCGTGCCCACCGTCGTGGCGACACCCGAGGTGGCGTCCTTGGCCTGCCAGTGCAGGACGAGGTCGGTGGCGTCGCCGTAGACCCGTCCGTCGGCCACGCCCGCGACGACGAGAGTCGGTGCGGTCGGGTCGATGAGGATGGTGGCGGCCTTCTCGGCCTCGATGTTGCCCGCGATGTCGATGGTGCGATAGAGCACTGAGTGCGGGCCCTCGCCGGTGACGGTGACGGGCTCCTCGTAGGTGGTCCAGTCACCGCCGTCCAGGCTCCACTCGGTCCGAGCGACGCCGCTGCCCTCGTCGATGCCCTCGAGTGCCACGGTGACCTCACCATCGTGCCAGCCGCCCTCGCCCGCATCGGGGAAGGTGGCCTCGGTGGTGGGGGCGGTGGTGTCGATGGCGATGTCGAGGGTTTGGGGTTCCTCGATGTTGCCTGCGGTGTCGGTGGAGCGGTATTCGACGGTGTGGGTGCCGTCGTCGGTGAGGGTGATGGGTTCCTGGTAGGTGGTCCAGTCGCCGTCGCCGATGCGGTATTCGGTGGTGTCGATGCCGCTGTCGTCGTCGGTGGCCTCGAGGGTGACCTGGACGGGGCTGCTGGTGAACCAGCCGTCCTGTCCGTCGGGTTCACCCGGGGTGGTGCTGGCCGAGGTCACCGGCGCCGTCGTGTCCTCCTCGCCGCCGCCGTCTGCAGGCTTGATCCGGATGTTGCGGAAGTGCAGCTGGTTGGCGTTGCTGTTCTCCAGACCGATGTGCCCACCCTGACCCCGGCTGCCATCGCCGGTGTACTCGGTGACCACGCGGTCGTTCAGGACGACGTTGTACTGATCGCCCGTCACGTCGATCTCGAAGAGGTTCCAACCGCCGTACGGCGGCTTGGCGGTCAGGTACTTCGCGGCCATCAACCCGTTGATCGACCCGGTTCGGTTGACCACGTTGTCGACGCGGTCCAGGATCGCGACCTCGTAGCCCTCGCGGCCCGGGACCCCCGCGTCACCCTCCGGATCCGGGAAACGCTGGTACAGACCGGAGTTGGCGCTGACGCTGAAGCTCTCGTACTCCGCCTCCAGGACGTAGTCCTCGAACTCGGCGTCGTCGTAGTAGAGGACGCCGAAGCCACCGGTCTGCGGCTTGAGCAGACCCTCCTCGGTCACCTCGAAGCCGCCCTGGCCGACGTGGTCCCAACCCGCCAGGCTCTTGCCGTCGAACAGGGTGATCCAACCCTCTTCGTCGGGCGTTGCCTGCCAGCTCACCGAACCACTGTCGGAGGCGAGGTCCTCCCGAAGGTTGACCGGGCCCTCATCGGTGACGACCAGGCTCTCACCTCGGACACACGAGCCGCCGTAACCGAGGCACGCCACGATGTGGTCGGACGCGCCGACCGTGCTGGTGTAGTCGAAGGTGACCGCACCGTTCTCGTCGGGCTCGGCGACATGCTGCTCGACTCGGACGTAGGGCTCACCCTCGGTGTGTCCCGGCGGAAGCTCGCTGGCGGGCGACGAGCGGTAGACCTCGATGCTCACCGCGCTGTCGGCGGGCGTGCCCTCACCGGGTGTGAAGGTCGCGGAGACCTGTTGCTGCTCGCGGGTGTTCAGCTCGGCCGATTCCGGCGTCACCTCGATGGTGCCGTCGATCGGCTCGTGCACCGCGATCGTCGTCTCGGCGGACCCTCGGACCACGCCGTCCGCATCGGTCGCGGTCACCGTGGCCGTGTACTCGCCGGTCGCCTCGTAGGTGTGCGACACGGACTCGCCCTCGGCGGTGTTGCCATCGCCCAGATCCCAGGAGAAGGTCGTGCCCTCGGGAAGCGCCTCGCCGGAAACGGTGAGGTTCGCCGCGAGCGGTGCCGCACCACGGTCGACATCGGACTCGGCATGGATCACCCGGGGGCCTGCCGCACCGAGACCGTCGAAGTCGAGGTAGTTCAGCTTGAGCAGTTCCTCGTCACCCTCGCCGGCGAACACCACGAACAGTTCGAAGGTGCCCTCGGGAGCGGTGATCTCGGTCGGGTCCAGCTCGACGTACTCGTCGCCGGAGCCCGCAGGCACCTCGGTGGTCGAGATGACCTCGCCGTCGGGGGCGTTCGCCCGAAGCTCGACGGTGCCGCCCGCCAACCCCGCCGCGCCGAGACGCACGGAGTCGATCATCGCCAGGTTGTACGGCGAGAACGAGACCCAGTCGCCCGCGTTCACCCCGCCCAGTGCTCGGCCGCCCTCGGCTGCCTCGTCGTCGATGACCTCGACACCCTCGGAGCCGTCGAAATGGATCGCCTGCTTGCGCTTGGGCTGCAGGATGATCTCCTGTTCGCCCGAGGTGGCCGCGACGCCCTCGGCGCCTCGGTCCTCATAGCTGGATCGCAGAACCCAGAAGAGGTTCGCCTCGCCGCCGTGGCCGCCGTCCTCCTGGGTCGTCGTCACGCCCTCGCAGCTCTGCATATTGCTCTGCGGGTGCGCGTGGACGTCATGGCCCAATGCCGTCTGCACGGTGACAGCGGAACAGCTGATGCCATCGCCGATGGTGCCGTCCTCGACGTCGTCGACCGACACGTCGTAGGCGATCTCATCGCCCCAGCCGAACAACGCGCCGTTGCCGGGGGTGGTGAATTCGACCTCGGGGGCGTAATTGCCGATCGTGATGGTCACTCGTCGTACCGTGACCCGGCCCGCCGAGTTGGTGACTTCCAGCTTGGCGTTGTAGATGCCGTTCTCGGTGTAGGTGTGCGTACCGGTGATGCCCTCGGCGTCGTTGACACCGTCACCCTCGAAGTCCCAGGCGTAGCTGAGCTCTCCGCCGTTGGGATCGGTGGTGCCGGTCGCGTCGAAGGACACCTCCAGCGGGGCCTCGCCCGAGGTCTCGGTGGAGGCCAGCGCAACGTCCGGCGACTGGACGCCCTCGGTGTAATCGATGCGGTAGAGACCCGCGTAGGTGCCGGGCGTGAAGAATCCGCCACCGTACTCGATGACGTAGAGCGAACCCTCGGGCCCGAACTCCATGTCCATCGGCTGGTTGAAGTCCAATTCCTCCAGGAACGGCGTCATGGAGGAGTATTCGCCGTTCTCGTCGAAGCGGACGTCGGCGACGAAGTTTCTCGAGTATTCGTAGAAGAAGTGTGCCCCGTCGTAGGACTCGGGGAACTTCGTCGGCGAATCGAGCGATTCGTCATAGCGGTAGACCGGGCCACCGAAGGCCGAGTTGCCACCCTCGCAGGGGATCTCCGGGAACTCCTCGGAGCAGCCGTAGGTGTAGTAGATGTCCGCCGGGGTCGCCGGGGGCAGGTCGGTCAGACCGGTGTTGTTCGGCGAGTCGTTGACCGGGGCCGAGCAGTCGAAGGCCTCGCCGGACTCGCCGGTGGCGAAGTCGTAGTCCCGATAGGGCTCGTTCGGGCCCATGCAGAACGGCCAGCCGCCGTTGCCGGGGCCGTCCATCAGGTAGACCTCGTCGAAGGCGTGCGGGCCACGGTCCGGGTTGGCATCCCGTGCGTCGGGGCCGACGACACCGAGGAAGATCCGGTCCGTCTCCTGGTCCACGCTGAAGCGGAACGGGTTGCGCAGACCCATGTAGTACACCTCGGGGCGCGTGCCCTCGGTGCCCTCGGGGAACAGGTTGCCCTCGGGGATGGTGTAGCTGCCGTCTTCCTCGACGTGGATGCGCAGCAGCTTTCCGCGCAGGTCGTTGGTGTTGCCGGACGACCGCTGCGCGTCGAATGCGGAGCGGTCCTCGCGCTCGTCGATCGGCGTGTAGCCGTCGGACGCCCACGAGTTGGTGTTGTCTCCGGTGGAGAGGAAGAGGTTGCCAGCCGAGTCGAAGTCGATGTCACCACCGACGTGGCAGCACAGGTCGCGCTGGGTGGGGACCTCGAGGATGATCTGTTCGCTCTCGCGATCGATCACGTCGCCTTCGAGTTTGAACCGGGAGAGGCGGTTGCGGGGCTCGGGGTCCGGCGGCGAGTAATACGTGTAGACCCAGCCGTTCTCCTCGAAGTTCGGGTCGACGGCGATGCCTTGGAGGCCGTCCTCCTCGCCCGCGTAGACCTCGATCTCCGCGGCGGTCGTCACGTTGTAGCTGTCCGGGTTGAAGATCTTGATGATGCCGCGTCGGTCGGTCATCAGCACCCGGCCGTCGGGTGTGACGGCCAGCGCCATCGGCTCGCCGACGTCCTCGGTGAGTTGGATCTTCTCGAAGTCGCCGGTGGCCTCGGCGAACGGCGTCAGGTCTTCGGGGACCGCGGTGAGCCTGGTGCTCTCCTCGGGTGGCTGCGGATCCGACTGCTGGGCGGCGGCCGGGGCTACCCCGGCCAAAGGCACCAGCAGCGCGGCACCGAGGACGAACCCCAGCACGCGACGGCGTGTCGATGACATGCGGGTCCTTTCTGGACATGGGTCAACGGTGGCCGCGCTCTCCCGCCGCCAGGAGCGCTCGACCACTTTGTTCGGGGCAGGCTCAAGTATGTGAATGCCGATGCTGTTAACACAGTCTTTATTCTTGCGAAATACTGTGCTATGGCAGTGGTCACACGCCGTGTGCGATGGCGAAGAAAGAATGTTCAGACACGCACTGTATTCCTATTGCGGGGTCGTCGTCGGCCATTCGTCCGGACCTAAGTGGACCCGATAGGTTTAATTCATCGCTTGTACTATTCGGACGAGCGATTGGCGGGCCGCTTAACGTCGCGGCGCGCCAGCACCAGCCATCCGATAACGCCGAGGGCGACCAGGATCAGCCCGCCGATCACCGATGTGGTCGGCAGGAAGGCCGCGAGAAGCACGCAGCCCGCCAGTCCCACGGCACTGAGCCACCTCGGTGGCCGACGCTCGGAACGGCTCAGCGTCCACGCCGAGGCGTTGGCGATCGCGTAATAGACCAACACGCCGAAGGAGGAGAAGCCGATCACGTCGCGGAGATCCGCGGTCCACACCGCTGCGGCGGCCACCAGCCCTACCACCAGCTCCGCCCGCATGGGCACCTCATGCCGAGTGTGGATCACCGCCAGTGCCCCGGGCAGACGACGATCACGGGCCATCGCCAACACGGTCCTGGACACTCCGAGCAACAACGCCGACAGCGCGGCTCCGGCGGCGAGTATCGCGCCGAACCGCACCAGCGGGGCCGCCCAGGACAACTCGGACACCGCGACCACCGTCGCCAGTGGATCGGCCCAGCCCGCCACCGCGTCCGCCCCTGCCCCGGTCAGCAGTGCGGCAGCCAGGCCGAGGTACACCGTCAAGGTGATGCCCAAGGCGATCGGCACTGCGCGGCCGATGGTGCGGGCGGGATCAACCACCTCTTCCCCGAGGGTGGTGATGCGGGCGTATCCCGCGAAGGCGAAGAAGAGCAGCCCGGCCGCCTCCAGCAGTCCGCCCGCAGTGGGGGAGCCCGCAGCGCCGGGGGCGACGTCCATCGGGCGCGGATCGCCCCAGACCGCGGCAGTCGCAGCCACGACCAGGACCGCGAGCACCACGACGACGGCGATCCGGGTGAACCACAGGGCGCGACGCACCCCGAACAGGCTCAACGCGGTCAGGGCCAGCAGCGCCGAGGTCGCCACCGGACGTGCGTGGTCCGGCCAGAGATACAGCCCGATGGTCAACGCCATCGCAGCGCAACTGGCCGTCTTGCCGATCACGAAGCACCAGCCCGCCAGGTATCCCCAGAACGGGTCCAACCGTTCTCGGCCGTAGACGTAGGTGCCACCCGCGACGGGATATCGCGCCGCGAGTCGGGCCGAGGAGATCGCATTGCACAGGGCGATCAGGCCGGCGATCCCCAGGGCGGGCAACAGCAGGCCGCCTGCCGCGCGAGCTGCGGGGGCGAAGGCGGTGAACACTCCGGCGCCCAGCATCGCGCCCAAACCGACGAAGACCGCGTCCCGCGTGGTCAGTCGTCGTCGCAGGGTCCCTGCGACACCGGAACCCCGGCTTCCGGGCGTTGCTGCCATCGTCGGGTCCCGTCTCCTCATCGTCGCCGCGAGCGTGTGATCACGGGGTACCCGGCGTTCTGCCCGGCGGGGCGCACAGCGTAGCGGGGGATCGTGAAGATTCGGGAAACAGCAACCGACGAGAAGGAACGGCGGTCGACCCCGGTGCTCCCGACGATACGGGAGTACCGGGGTCTTCGGCGCTAGACGACCGCGCCGCTGCTGTTCGGGTCGCGCTTCTTCTTCTTGCGTTGCTTGGCGGCTCCCGGCCAACGGGAATCGAGGCCGATGGCCAACGGCGCGGCGACGAAGATCGTCGTCAGGTTGCCGATCACGGCGCCGATGATGACCGCGAACGCGAAGTCGACCAGCGACCCGCTGCCCAGGAACAGCAGCGCACCCAACACCGCGAACACACCGATACCGGTGTTGACGGTCCGAGGCATCGTCTGGAGCACCGAGCTACCTGCGATCCGATAGAACGGATCCTTCGGTCGGGCTGCCCGCAGCTCGCGTACCCGGTCGAAGACGACCACCGAATCGTTGACCGAATAACCGATCACGGTCAGCATCGAGGCCACGAACACGCTGTCGACCAGTCGACCCGTCCAGGCGAAGGTGCCCAGCAGGAAGATCACGTCCGCGGCCAGACCGACGATGACCGCGATACCCAGTCGCCAGTCGAATCGGAAGGACAGGTAGACCACCTGGGCGAGTGCGCCGAGCAGCAACGCGAGGATCGCGCGATCTCGTAGCTCCTCGCCGAGGCTCGGACCGATCAGATCACTCTGGAGTTGGTCGACCTCCCCGACTGCGGAGACGACGGCCTCGCGGATCTCGCCGACCCGCTCCTCCGGCAACGGTCCGGTCCGGACGGTCAGACCGTTGTCGTCGGCGCCGGAGACGGCCGCGTCGTCGAATCCCGCGTCCTCCAGTGCACTGCGCACCGCGCCGAGGTCGGGCTCCTCCTGCGCCTGGTAGGCGATGTATCGGCCGCCGGTGAAGTCCACACCGAGGTTGAGGCCCCGGATCGCGAGACCAGAGCCGATCACCACGAGCACGATGCCGAAGGCCACCAGCCACTTGCGCCAGGCCTTGAGGAAGTCGGGCGAGCGCCGCTCGAACCACTGACGGACCTTGCCGATGTGGGCGATACCGCTGATCTTCGGGTGCTTGGCGACCGGACCCCGGAAGACGAGTTGCTGAAGCACCCGGCTGAGCACCAGGGCACTGAACATCGAGGCGAGCACACCGGTGGTCAGCGTGATGCCGAAGCCGCGAACCGGGCCGGTCGCCAGGGCGAACAACAGGATTGCCGCCAACAGGGTGGTGATGTTGGAGTCGGCGATCGCCGTGATGGCGCCCTTGAAGCCGCCGGCGACCGCGTTGGACATCCGGCGTTTCGCCGACTTGGTGCCGACGCTGTCGGCGTATTCCTCACGTGATCGTTCGTAGATCAGCACGTTGGCGTCCATCGCCATACCGATCGCCAGTACGAAACCGGCGAGGCCGGGCAGGGTGATGGTCGCGCCGATCGCCAACAGCAGTGCGTAGGCGATACCGGTGTACGCGGCCAGCGCGAGGGTGGCGATGAAGCCCGCCAGTCGGTACACGACGACCAGGAACAGACCGGACAGGCTGATACCGATGATGGCGGCCGTGATGCTGGCGCTGATGGCATCGTCGCCCAGTGTCGGGCCGAGGGTCCGCTGTTCGACGACCTCGACCGGCACCGGCAGCGCGCCGTCGCTGATCAGCAGGGCGAGTTGCTCGGCGTCGGCCTGGTTGAAGTCGCCGGTGATCCGGGTCTCCCCGCCCGGGGGGATGCCGACGTTGCAGGTGGTGTCGCCCTGCACCTCGGGCGCCGAGATGATCGTGCTGTCCAGCACGATCGCGACGCGGCGCGCCGGGTCGCCCATCGGGGCGCAGGCCGCCTGGCCGGTGACCTGCGACCAGCCCGCCGAGTCGGCGAAGTCGAGGCCGACGAACCAGCCCTGGCCGGTCTGCCCGTCGAGCCGGGCGGTGGCACTGTTGATCGCCTCGCCGGTCATCACGGCAGGCGCCAGCCGCAGCGCGGCACCGTTCTCGTCGGTGAGGACGAGTTCGTCACTGGCCTGCGCCTCGGGATCGGCGGCTTCTTCGGCTTCCTCCGGGCTGGCGGCGGCGGTGACCGGATGGATGGTCAGTTGGGCGGTGCGTCCGATGGTCTCCAACGCTTCCTGCGGGTCCTCCACCCCGGGAAGCTCGACCACGACGCGGTTGTCGCCGGACCGTACGAGATTCGGCTCGGCCACACCGAGGGAGTCCACCCGGCGGCGGATCACCTCCAGCGTCTGGTTCATCGTCTCGTCGTTGATGACGACGTCCTCGCCGGGGATGCCCTCCAGGGTCAGCTGTGTGCCGCCCTCGAGGTCGAGCCCCAGCCGGGGTTCCGTGGTGACCAGCAGCGCTCCGGAGGCGATCAGCACGATCAGGGACAGCAGTCCTCTGACGAGCAGCCCACGTCGTTCTGTTTTGCCTGACACGTTGAGTCTCTCCAAGTCGGATTCCCCGCGCGCCGTGGGCGCCGGGGAAGCGATGAGGCGGCCGCGTCGACGGTCGCCATGGGCGTGGAGTCCGACGTGGGCTACGGCGGTCCGCGACTGCCGACGAGCGCAGACCAGGCCGGTCGCAGTCGACGGACCGACGCAGCGATCGGTCGATGTTCGAGGTGGCTCGGAGCGATGAGTGTCGGCGGGCTCGGCGGGCCTAGCAGCTGTTCGCGCTGCGGCGATTCGTCGACCGTCAGCACCGCGCCGACCACGGTGCGGGCGGTCTGCCAGGTGGTGCCCGCGAACGGGCGAACGCCACGATTCCCGGTGCGTTCCACCGATTCCGTGCGCGCGGTCAAGAACGACTGACCGATGGTCGCTCCGGTGGTCCCGGGTCGGATGCCCGAATTCGAGACGAGGCCCAGGACGGCGGAGAGAGTGGCGAGCACGACCAGGGGCCAGGAGAGCACTCGCGCGGAGCGTGTGCTCATCGGCTGCTCCCTGAAATTGCGGCGGTGTGCTCGCGGCGGAGTGTACCGAGCGGTCTTGTCTGGTCTAGGTAGGCGACAGTAGCGTCTAGACATCCCACGTCCGATGTCCGATGTCCAAATCGGCTCGGCGCCGGAACGGCCGAGGTCTCTCGAGAGGAGACCACGGCCGCTCATCCTCGAAGGAGCGTGATGAGAGCCTTTCCACGAGCCGCCACGACACTGCTCGCCGCCGCATTGCTGTTCTGCGCAACGGGTCTCCCGGCCTCGGCGGATCCGGGCAGCGCCCGCCCGGGCTCGGAGCGGCCCGGCCGCCCGTACTCGCCGACCGAGGTCTACGTCTCGGGCACCGAGGGGTACGACACCTTCCGCATCCCGGCGATCATCCGCGCGTCCAACGGCGACCTGCTCGCCTTCGCCGAGGGGCGCCGGGACGGCGGTGGCGACAGCGGCGACATCGACTTGGTGCTCAAGCGGTCCACGAACGACGGCAGGACCTGGGGAGCGCTCACGGTGGTCGGCGACAACGGCCCCAACACCTTCGGCAATCCCAGCCCGGTGGTGGATCCGGCCACCGGTCGAATCGTGCTGCTGTCGACCCACAACGGCGGGACGGTCACCGAGCACGAGATCCGCGCCGGAGAGGTCGACCCCGCCGACTCCAGACGGGTGTGGGTGCAGCACAGCGAGGACGACGGCCGGACCTGGACCGAGCCCCGGGAGATCACCGAGGACACCAAACTGCCGGAATGGCGTTGGTATGCGACAGGTCCGGTGCACGCCATCGCACTGAGTCGAGGGCAGCACGCTGGACGTCTGGTGGTGCCCGCCAATCACTCCAGTGCGCCGCCGGAGGGGAGCCCGGACACCGGGATCGAGGACCGTTACTACGACGCCCACCTGATCTACAGCGACGACGGCGGGCTGAACTGGACCATCGGGGCGATGGAGGACACCCCGGACGGCGCCGTCAACGGCAACGAGACGACGATCGCGGAGCTGCCGGACGGTCGAATCTACGTCAACTCCCGGAATCAGAACGGGACTGCGCCGGGAAACCGCCTCGCCACCTACAGCAGCGATGGCGGCGCAGGCTTCGACGAGCCACTGCAGCCGGTGCCGGACCTCCTCACCCCGGTCGTGCAGGGCAGCGTCCTGCAGATCGAGGACGGTCCGCTGCTGTTGGCCGCCCCGAGCAATCCCGACCGACGCGAACGCCTCGCCGTGCGCTCCAGCCACGACGACGGGGCGAGCTGGTCGGACGGTGTCGTGTTGTCCGAGGCGCCTGCGGCCTACTCCGATCTGGTGCCGCTGCACCGGGGCGGCGTCGGCGTCTACTACGAGACCGGAGTCGACTCCTCCTACGAGACGATCTCCTTCCAACGGCTGTCCGCGCGCGATCTCCGATGATCGAGGACTGACCGCAGCCCGGGTGCCACGCGGTGACAGAATGCGACGATGCGACTTCGTCCCTGGACAGTCGACGACGCGCCGGCCTTGGCCGGAGTCATCGCGTCGGGGGAGCAGGACGTCCTCTGGGCACAGGGCAGAGCGCTGCTCGGTCCGCAGCGAGACGGGGAGCACTGGCGGCGGACCATCGTCGCGGAGATCGACGGCACGGTCGTCGGGATGGGTGCACTGCTCTCGCCCCGCTTCCATCCCCGCCGGCTCTGGGTCTACGTGGAGGTCCGCCCGGACCAGCGCAGACGCGGTATCGGGACGGCGATCTTCACTGCGCTGCGCGAACTCGGCGCCGCCGACGGTCGTCCGCTGCGGGCGAAGGTCCGACCGGGGGGTCCGTCGGCGGGCTTCGCCTGGGCGCTCGGGTTGCAGCGGCTGCTCATCGACTCCGAGATCCGAGGACTGCGGGCCGATCGATTCCCTCGTCCCGAGGGGTTCGGTCGGGCCGTGGCCCTGGACGATCCCCGCCTCGCCAGGGCATTCCGGGATTTCTACGTCGCGGCGCATCCCACCGACCCGCCGCATCCCCAGGTGGGGGAGCTGCTGTCCGAGAGCCATCTGTCGGCGGCCATCGGCGCAGTGCTGGTGGAGGCCACCTCGGCACGCCCCGCCGGGGCGGCACTGCTGTTCCAGGACGACGGCTGGATCTTCAGCGGTGGTTCGCTGCAACCGCATTCGACGCGCGCGCCCGGTGTGGTCAGGGAACTGCTCTGCACCATGGCCTCGGCGCTGCCGCCTCGGACGGACCTGCTCGTCGAGGTCGACGACAGCATGGCCGACGTGCACACGACCTGCGTCGACCTCGGCGCCCAGGCCCACACGCGGGCCTGGGTGGTCGCCGAGCGGTGACACGAGCCGAGGTCTCCTCCCCGGTCAGGCCACCTCGAACTCGGCAGGCGCGTGGATCAGTCGATCGATCTCCGGCATGAGGTTGCGAGCCACCGAGAGCAGCCGACCGGCCGCGTCCGGTGCGACACCGGATAGCGCCGTCACGTCGGTCAGCGCCTGTTCGACGTGCGCCCTGGCCACCCGCATGGCGCGTTCGGCGGCATCGGTCCGATCGAGCACCGCGAGGATCTCCGAGCGCCGCTGCGGCGTGAACTCGCCCGCCCCCAGCAGCGGCGCCAACTCCGCGCGGCGTTCCTGCAAGGCGTAGATCACCGGCAGCGTGTAGACACCGTTGGCCAGGTCCTGGCCGGTCTCCTTGCCGGTCGTCTCGCCCGGTGCCCAGATGTCCAGGACGTCGTCCCAGATCTGGAAGGCGATTCCGAGGTTTCGGCCATAGGAGCCCATTCCCGACCGGGTCGCCGCGTCGCCACCCGCAGCCGCCACACCGAGCATCGCGGCGGCCTCCATCAGTGCAGCGGTCTTGCCCGCGATGCAGGAGAAGTATGCGTCCTCGGTGCGGTCGACGTCATAGAGATCGAGACCTTCCTGCAACTGTCCCAGACACACCGTTTTCAGAGTCTCGCCGACAATCCGCATCGAGACGGTGCCCAGTGTCGCCGCCAGACTGGTCGCACAGGCCAGCAAGTAGTCGCCGGAGATCAGCGCTGTGGTATTGCCGAACACGGCGTTGATCGTGGGTTGTCCGCGCCTTGTCTGCGCGTTGTCGCACAGATCATCGTGGCAGAGCGTGGCGATATGGAGCAGTTCGACGATCGTTGCTGCGCGGACCGCCTGATCCGTCGCGATCTGCGGTTCCACCACATAGGACGAGGTCAGGGTGAGGGTCGGTCGGAACAACCTGCCGGGGCGTCTGGTGAAATGCTCGAACGGGCCACGCGCCCGATCATCGCCGACCGTGATCGAATCGACGATCGATTCCTGCACGCTGCGAAGATCCGTGGCGAGCCGAGGAAAAGAAGAGTTGCTCGATTGCGACCTAGTGGTCATGGTGCACCGCCCCCTCGGAAGTCTCTTGATCGGTTTCACACTGCCAGTCGACACAATGGCAGACAAGGATCCAAACTCATTCGAAAACGAAACTCAAGAGCGCCGAGATGGAATCAGTCCAATCTCGATTAGGACGAACGGAGCAGCGTCAACAATGGAGAGACATCGGCGGATCGCGGTTTCGGGTGGATCGATGCAGGTAACACCCGGAATGTGGCGGCGGGCGTCGGTGATGGCAATCGTCGAGCGCAACTCCCCGGTCGCCGGATCGGTGTCATTTCGCCCAGTCTGACCCAGTATGCGGGCTAATTGCCCGCATCGCCGTTGCCTGCGGGTATCGGGGCGGAGTCCAGTGCGTGTCGTCCGCTGGTATTCTCGAATAATGGGAGGATTCCTCCCGGTGAATGGGAATTGAGGCGGGTCGCGATCTGCTTCGGAGGGAGTGGGCGGCGATGAGCGCCACGTCGGATCGCTATGTACACGGCCACCACGATGCGGTGCTGCGATCCCATCGGTGGCGGACTGTGGCCAATTCCGCCGCGTACCTGGCGGATCGGCTCCGTCCCGGTCACGACCTGCTCGACGTCGGGTGCGGCCCCGGCACGATCACCGTCGAACTGGCGGATCTGGTGGCGCCGGGCCGGGTCGTGGCGATCGACGCCGCCGCCACCGCGGTCACGGCGACCCGGGAACTGGCCGATCGAACCGGATTGACGGAGTTGGCGGTCCGCGTCGGCGACGTCTACGCCTTGGACGAGGCCGACGACTCGTTCGACGTGGTCCACGCCCACCAGCTGTTGCAACACCTGTCTGATCCGGTTGCCGCCCTGCGCGAGATGCGCCGCGTGTGCAGGCCCGGTGGCGTGGTGGCCGCACGTGATGCCGACTACGCGGCCATGACCTGGTTTCCCGAGCCGCCCGCCCTCGAACGGTGGCGATCGATCTACCGGCGAGTGGCCTCGGCGAGTGGCGGCCAGCCCGACGCGGGTAGGCGACTCGCGGGGTGGGCGCGACGTGCGGGATTCACCGAGGTGTTGGCCACCGCCTCCACCTGGTGCTACGCGGAGCCTGCCGATCGTCGGTGGTGGGGCGGGCTGTGGGCGCAGCGCATGACCGAGTCCACCATCGCCGCCCGAGCCGTGGACGAGGGACACTCGACCAGCGCGGAACTCGCCGAGATCGCCGACGGGTGGCGGGACTGGGCGGCCGACGAGGACGCCTGGTTCGCCGTGCTGCACGGCGAGGTGCTCTGTCTGGTGTGAGGTCGAGCGCGGTCCCGCCGGGGGTCTCGACCCGCCGTGTTCGGGGTGACCGGGGTGCCATCGGGCCGGGGATGCGAGGATCGGGCCTCGTGAAGACGTTCGACGAGCTGTTCGCGGAACTACGTGATCGCGCCGCCACCCGCCCGGCGGGTTCCGGCACCGTCGCCGCCCTGGACGCCGGGGTCCATGCGCAGGGCAAGAAGGTGCTGGAGGAGGCGGGTGAGGTCTGGATAGCGGCCGAGCATGAATCCGATGAGCGACTCGCCGAGGAGATCTCCCAACTGCTCTACCGCCTTCAGGTGTTGATGATCGGCAGAGGGATCGACACCGACGACGTCTATCGCTATCTGTGAGCTCGAGGGAGAAGCACATGCTGCGTGTCGCGATCCCCAACAAGGGATCTCTCGCCGAGAAGGCATCGGAGATGCTCGCCGAGGCGGGATACCGGCGGAGGCCGGGACCCAAGGACCTGACCGTGCTCGACCCGACCAACGAGGTCGAGTTCTTCTTCCTGCGCCCCAAGGACATCTCGGTCTACGTCGGCTCCGGCCGACTCGACCTGGGAATCACCGGCCGTGACCTCGCATTGGACTCCGAGGCGCCGGTGAAGGAACTGCTGGGCCTTGGCTTCGGGGCGTCGACCTTCCGCTACGCGGCCCC
Source organism: Actinoalloteichus hymeniacidonis (assembly GCF_014203365.1). NCBI lineage: Bacteria > Bacillati > Actinomycetota > Actinomycetes > Pseudonocardiales > Pseudonocardiaceae > Actinoalloteichus > Actinoalloteichus hymeniacidonis. Next base: position 3,726,444 of record NZ_JACHIS010000001.1, on the reverse strand, counting down.
GGCGGGCCGGGAGTGGACGGTGGCCGACCTGGCCGGGAAGCGGGTCGCCACCTCCTACCCCCGTCTGGTTCGCAACGACCTGCGTAACCACGGGGTGGAGGCCGAGGTCATCCGGCTCGAGGGTGCCGTGGAGATCTCGGTGCAGCTCGATGTGGCCGACGCCGTGGCGGATGTCGTCGAATCCGGTATCACCCTGCGTCAGCACGGCCTGACGGCCTTCGGGGCGCCGATCTGTGTGTCCGAGGCCGTGCTGTTGGAAGGCGTGCACGCCGAGGAGAGCCCGGCCAAGACCCAGCTCGCCGCACGGTTGCAGGGCGTGGTGTTCGCCCAGCAGTACCTGATGTTGGACTACAACTGCCCGGCGGCTCTGCTGTCCGAGGCCATTCGCATCGCCCCCGGCCTGGAATCGCCGACGGTGTCGAGGCTGGCGGAACCGGAATGGAACGCGGTGCGCGTGATGGTGCCGAGGAAGCAGGCCAACGAGGTGATGGACCGGCTGGCGGCACTGGGTGCCAAGGCGATCCTCGCCTCCGACATCCGATTCTGCAGGCTGTGAGATCCGGGGTGTCCGGCGACGACCGCCGGACACCCCGGTCTTCCCGAGTGGCTCAGCCCTGGTCGGCCTGCCAGCGACGCAGCACCTCGTCGATCTCGGTGTGCAGCGCCGTCTTACGCGTGTCGTCGAGGAAGGACGCCGTCACCCCGTTGCGCGCCAGCGTCGCCAACTGATCGGGCGTCATGCCCATCTGGTGGGCGGTGCGGTACTCGTTGGTGAGGTCGGTACCGAACATCGGCGGGTCGTCCGAGTTCAACGTGACCAGGAGCCCCTCGGCCAACATGCGGGGCAGCGGGTGCTCCACCGCGGTGTCGACCATGCGGGTTGCCACGTTCGACGTGGGCGACACATCGACCGGAAGCTGGGTATCCCGCAGGTAGGCCACCAACTCCGGATCCTGCATGCTGCCGATACCGTGTCCGATTCGTTCCGCGTGCAGGGCGCGGATGGCCGACCAGACCCGGTCGGGACCGTGTGTCTCACCCGCATGCGGCAGGCTGCGCAGCCCGGCGGCCCTGGCCTTGGCGAAGACCTCGGTGAACTGATCGCGCTCGACCTCGATGCCGCCGACACCGAAACCGATCACCGAGTCAGGACCGACCGCGATGACCTCCTTGAGGGTCTGCTCACCCGCATCCGGGCCGTAGTGCCCGGGGAAGTCGGGGATCCACCGCAGGATGATCCCGTGCTCCTCCTCGGCTTGGCGCCTGCCCGCCTCCACTCCCGCGAAGACCACCTCGGCGGGCACCTCCCGCTCCAGGTGGTTGAGCAGGCTGATGTGGACCTCGGCGTATCGGACGTTCTGCCTGGCGAGGTTGCGTGCGGTCTCCAACGCCAGCAGCGCGAAGTCCTCCTCGTCGCGCAGGGCCTGCAACGACGCCAGATACACGTCGATGAAGTGCGGGAAATCCCGGAATGCGTACCACTGCCGCAGCTCGTCGAGGGTGCTGGGCACCGAGGACAGGTCGTGCTTGCGAGCCAGCTTCAACAGGGTCGCCGGGGCCAGCGATCCCTCCAGATGGACATGCAGCTCGACCTTGGGCAACGCATCGATCAAGGAATGGACGTTCGAAACGGATTCGGGCATGACGAGGACTCCCTGAACAGTGGGGTGTGCGACTACTCGGCCTGACGAGCGGCGCGCGATGGGCTGCCGACTCGCCGCCGGTTCAAGGAGCGAGGTCTCCGCGTTCGTCATCCTCCCCGTACAGGGGGAGTTGCGGCGGCTCTGCGAACGGGCGCATGCCCGCACTGTAGCCGGCGAGGCGTCGCGATGTCACTCGTCCGGCGAGATCGGACCGAGGCGGGAAACAGCGCGTTCGTGGCGCCGTCGAGCCGCCGCCCCGACGGCGCCACGACGATGACCGTTTGGGGGAGTGCCCGACCCGACGAGGTCTTCGGAGATCGTGTGCTCGGCGCGAGACCGCGACGAGTCGACGACGGCGGCCGGCTGCATCCCGTACTCCTACTTGGCCAAGTGCCGATAGCGCAGGGCTGCCAGTGGAAGGAACACGGCGATGAGGACGATGGGCCATGCGATCGCGAGGGACAGTGCGTTCTCGGCGGCCCAGGACGTCGGTGTTGTGACGCCGGGATTGCCGAATAGTTCGCGCGTTGCGGTGACCGTGGCCGACAGAGGATTCCATTCGGCGATCGCGCCGAGCCAGGCTGGCATCTGGTCAGGGAGAACGAAGGTGTTGGAGATCATCGTCAGCGGGTAGATGGGGGCGAGGGCGACGCCCGCGAGTTCGGGCGACCGCAAAGTCAGGCCGAGGTATATGCCGACCCAGGCGAGCGCGTAGCGCAGGAGCAGCAGAAGTCCGATGGCGGCGATCGTTTGCCATCCGGTGCCGTTGGCCCGCCAGCCGACCAGCAGTCCGCAGGCGAGCAGGACGATCAGGTCGAGGACGGACGCCACGAGGTCCGCGAGGCTTCGCCCCGCGACGACGGCCGCGTCGGACATGGGAATCGTGCGGAACCTGTCCGTGATGCCTTTGGCCGTGTCGGTGGTAACGGAGATGACGGTCTGGGCCATGCCGAGCGCCATCGTCATCACGAACAGTCCAGGCATCAGGAATTCGCGGTAATTTCCGCCGTCGGGCAGAACGATCGCGCTCCCGAATACGTACCCGAACATGAGCACCATCACGATCGGGAACAAGAGATTGCCGATCAGCCGTGAGGGTTGCTGGCGGAAGTGCGTGAGGTATCGACGGGCGACCTCGAGGCTGTCGTGCAGAGCCCACCGCGCTGGCGAACGGCCTGTGCAGGGCGCGAGCGAGATCATGCTGCCTTCTCCTTACGGTCGGTGAGCTTGAGGAAGACGTCATCGAGGGTGGGGCGGCGCAGGGCGATGTCCTCGGGATCGATGCCTGCCCGGTCGAGGTTGCGCATGGTGGTGTCGAGACTGCGGAATCTGTCGGGAGCGGGCGCGCTGATGCGGCGTCGGTCGAGGTTGACGGTGGGCTCGCTGCCCGTTGAGGCGGCAAGGATGCGTGCGACCGACTCCATCTGTTCCTCGTCGCGGAGCACGAGTTCGATCTGGTCGCCTCCGACGCTTTCCTTCAGTTCGCGAGGTGTGCCGCCAGCGATGATCGCCCCGTCGTCGATGACGGCGATCTGGTCGGCCAGGTGGTCGGCTTCATCGAGATACTGAGTCGTGAGCAGGACGGTTGTTCCTGCGGACACCAGCTGGCGAATGTCTTTCCAGACCTCGGCGCGCGTGCGTGGATCGAGGCCGGTCGTCGGCTCGTCTAGGAAGAGAACACGTGGAGCGAGGATGAGGCTGACCGCGAGGTCGAGGCGGCGCCGGGTTCCACCGGAGTAGCCGCCTGCGGGTCGGTCGGCGGTGTCGTGAAGCCCGAACCTGTCGATCAGTTCGTCTGTTCGCTCGCGTGATCGTCGCCGATCGAGGTGGTAGAGCCGGGCGAACATGTCGAGGTTCTGCCGTCCGGTCAGGATCTCATCGACGGCCGCGTACTGTCCGGTGAAACCGATCGCGGCGCGAACCCGGCCGGCATCCGTGGCGACGTCGTATCCGGCGATGCTGGCGCTGCCGGAGTCCGCTTTCAGTAGCGTGGCGAGGATACGCACCGCAGTGGTCTTTCCAGCACCGTTGGGTCCCAGAAGCCCACAGACTGTTCCTTCGTCCACGGAAAGCGTGAATCCGTCGAGCGCCTGCCGCTTGCCGTAGGTCTTGCGGAGATCTATGGCGCTGATCATCGCGGCCATGAGGGTTCCCTTCTGTGAACACTGTCGGATTCGTTGGGCCGCCGTGCGGAGCATGGCTGCCTGTGCGGCGGTCGTGCCGTTATCGCGGGCGCGGCGGGCGTCATCAACCAGATCGCCAACGACGGGCAGACCGAGCCGCGCGGCTCGCGGGAGTCCACGACCGCCTCGATCGGCCGATGTCTGACTACTCGGAGAGTCGGACCACAGTGGAGGAGTTTCCTGTGCCCGGGGCAGCGCCCCACTACAGGACGGAGTGGTCGTCCTCATCGTCGGTGTGAAAGTCGAGCGCATTGTCTCGCTCTCGAGTCTGTGGGTCCTTCCTTATCTACGGGTGGGCAGGGTGAAACCGCCCGTTTTCTCGAGTGTGCGGATCTACGGTGGTCGAGACTGCTGCTCAACCGCTTACGGTGGCGCTGGTTACCGACTTACTTCTGTCCCCCGAACAGATCTCTGCCCGTATTTCTATTGAATGGCCTGCTTGGACACTCCCAACGCCACGGCGATGTTCATCCAGGCCGCGCTTTGGTTGCGGACGTGGCGTCCCAGCACTGCCTCCACCCGTTCGATCTCTTGACGAACCTGCACCGTCAACTTCAGACCGGCCGACGGCCCCCACCCCGTCGCCCCGGGTCAGCGTCGTCGGGCGCTCCGCGTGGTCAACTGTAATTGACGAACCGGAGGGTCGTCAACCCGGGTTGACCCCGGGTGTCTCTCCCCGGCGTGCAGGCCTTCGTAACCAGGAGTAGCAAGCAGCGTAACCATTGAATCTGGGACGATTGCGCATCACCGGCGCCGTCTAACGCATTGGTCGCACAATCACTGCCTCTTTAGGGTCGGTTTGCGAGCTGTCGACCAGTCAGGTGAGGCAGATGAGGGAGCAGGGTGCGGGCATGGCGGTTGAAAACCGAGGCACATCGATGGATCGGACTCGTCGTCACCGGTGGCTCGCCTTCGCAGTGCTATGCGGAATGCAGACGATGATCGTCGTCGATGTCAGCATTGTCACGATCGCGCTTCCCTCCATTCAGAGCGATCTCGACATCGATCAATCGCGTTTGAGCTGGGTGATCAACGCCTACACGATCGGGTTTGGCGGTTTGCTGCTACTAGCCGGACGATTAGGAGATTTGATCGGCCGCAGAACCGTGTTCATCGCCGGCGTGGCCGGGTTCACGGTCGCCTCCACACTGAGCGGTGTGGCGTGGAGCCAGGAGATCCTCATCGCGACTCGGTTCGTCCAAGGCGTGGGAGCGGGTTTGGCATACGCGGTCGCCATGAGCATCGTGATCACACTTTTCACCGAGCCGCGCGAACGTGGCCGAGCGCTGGGTCTGGTCGGTTTCACACAGGCCGCAGGCGCCTCGGTGGGCGTCCTCCTCGGTGGTGTCCTCTCACACGCCATCAGCTGGCATTGGATCTTCTACGTCAACGTCCCCATCGGTCTCGTCGCGTCCGTCCTCGCCATCCGGCGGATTCCGAGGGACAGCGGCATCGGGCTACGCGCGGGATTGGACGCTCTCGGCGCGGTGCTCGCCACAGCCGGGTTGATGCTCGGCGCATACGCCATCGTGATCATCGGCGACCACGGCTGGAATTCTCCGAACGTGCTTGTCGGCCTGGTTTCGCTGGCTCTGCTGGGTGGCTTCATCCTTCGGCAGGCGACCGCCCGCGTGCCACTGGTTCCTCTTGGGTTTCTACGTAACCGCACCCTGGCCGGTGGGAACATCATCCACATCCTGACGACGGGTAGCACCGTTCCCTTCAACATCATGATCGCTCTCTACCTCCAACAGGTTGCGGGCTACAGCGCTCTCGATGCTGCGTTGGCTTTGATGCCGCTCGCGCTTGCCTCCGCGGTCACCTCGCTCGCCCTGTACCCCCGCCTGGCCTCGCGATTCGATAGTCGACGCACATTGGCCGCAGGTCTGATCGTGGTCGCGGGCGGTCTCCTGCTCGCGACTCGCCTGCCAGCCGATCCGCTCTACATCATCGACATCCTGCCTGCGATCACGCTGGTTGGTGCAGGCAGCGGAATCGTGATGCCAGCGGTCATCGCGTCCAGCATGACGGTCCGCGATCTCCGGGAGGCAGGGCTGGCATCCGGAGTCGCCGCCACCTCCGGCATGATCGGAGACACCGCAGGCATCGCGACACTCACCACGCTGGCCGCAGCCCACACCGCCGCACTCCTCACCGACGGGTTGCAGCCGGTGCACGCCCTCAAGAATGGATTCCACCTGGCTTTCGGTATCGCCGCCGCACTGGCAGGTGTAGCAGTGGTGATCGCCCTACTGCTTCTGCGCCGCCCGGATGCTCGGCACACGCCTGCGCCACATTGAGGACTTGCACGTGGGCTCATGGTCGGCCCCTCCCGGCTGTAGCCGACCGATGCCCGGCACGCGTTCGCGAGCGGTACCCCATTCGAAGCAGTGCCCGGACATCTCGACGGTTGCGCCCCGGCACCGATGACCCCGATCTGACCGACCAGGTCGGGACGGGGGACTACGAACAACACGTCGAGTTGCGTTCCGATGCGGAGCCGGTGATCGCGGCCGGACGATCCTCGCGGCGGCGGCCGGGGTTCGGGTCGTCATGCCGTGACTCCGACTCGTGATCGGCGGGCGGAGTCCGGCAGGCGGTCGCGCGCGCTGGTGCGGCGCGCCGCACCAGGTGCTATGCCACGCTCACGGCGGAAGGCATGCGCGAAGGCGTACTCCGAGCTGTAGCCCACCCGCTGCGCGATGGCGTGCATCGATTGATCGGTGTCGGTCAGCAAGGCGTTGGCCAGATTCATGCGCCACCATGTGACGTAGGTCATGGGTGGCTTCCCGATCAGTTCGTGGAATCGCCGAGCAAAGGCGGTGCGGGACATGGCCGATCGTCGAGCGAGTTCGGTGACCGTCCAAGGGTGCCCGGGGGCGTCGTGGAACGCGTCGAGTGCGGAGCGGATTCCTGTGTCCTGGATCGCTGCGACCCACGATCGTGTTTGGTCCGGCAGGACACGTTCATCGTGGCACGCACGGAGGATGAGGATGAACAGCATGTCGAGGAGCGCGGCGATGAAGTGATCCGTGCCCGGTCCAGGTCGGTCGAGTTCCATCCCGAGCAGTTCCACGGCATCCCTGAGCGGATCGCCACGATCGAACGGCGCCTGCAAGATGACCACTGGTGGAAGCTGCGCGAGCAGTGGGTGAATGAAGCGCAGGTCGAGTTCATAAGCACCGCACAGCGTCACGGTCTTCTCTCCCGGCGCATGATCCGAGCTCGCGGGCACCTCGACTGCGCCGTTGTCCGTCACCTGGCCTGGTTCGCATGCAGCGGCGAGCTCGGCATCGATTCGGTCGGCGAGTGCGTGTTCGGCGCCGCTGGGGAGGAACACGACGTCTCCTGTTTGTAAGCGAACGGGCTGCTCACTATCACGGAGCAGCCAGCACGATCCGCGGAGAACAACCTGGAAGCCTGCCGAGCCACCGACCGCGGCGAAGTGCTGACCCCATGGCGCGTTCCAGGTGACGCGCTGAGATCGCGGTCGACCTCGACGGAGGACCGCGACGACCTCACTCATCATGTCCACGAATTGATCCTATCTGCGCAATTGCCGGTGTGTACGATCACGCATTTTATTGATCTGTATGCGTATTGATCGTCGTACATCAGGGCCATAGCGTGATTCTTGCCCGCACCGAGTCCCGGTGCGGCCTCATGAATCAGGAGACCCGATGCGCGCCGAGCAGGAACTTGCCCAATCCACCCCGCGACCCACCTTGCGCGCAGCACTGGCGGCTGGTTGGCGCTCGCGCTCGATCGGCGCCGTCATCGCCGTGCTGGCCTGCGTCCTCATCTGGCTTGCGGGAGCTGCGATGGGCGCATCGTTCGCGGTCTCGTTCGGCACAACGGACGCGACGATGGAGGTGACCGTCGGAGCAGTCATCGGTTCCGTGCTTGCGGCCGCTGCCGCAGGATGGATCCTGCTCATCGTGCTCGAAGCGCTCACTACGCGAGCCCGAACCATCTGGACGGTCGTCGCGCTCACCGCGGCGGCTGCCTCGATGCTGCCGGCGTTCGCTTATGAGGCGGACCTCGCGACCGCACTGGCCCTGACCTCCATGCACATCGCCGCCGCAGCTGTCATCATCCCCTTCTTCCGCCGGCATGACGGCGCTACAGCAGGAAACGACGTGGAAGGAGCGTTGAGCGTCTGACGGGCGCGTTCTGCGCTGCGGCGCGGTCTTCCCGTTTCGCGCCCCAGCCGGGCAGACGGCGAGATGCGTGACGAAGCGGCGACCATCGAACCCCGCTTCGTCTGGTCGGGCGGCTCCACCGATCATCAAGGACCGGGACATCGCTGTCGTGCTGAGCGGTGACTTCAGCATCCTCGTCGGCGTGGGGCTCGCTCGGCATCGCAACGGCCGGTTCGGGCCGGTCTGTTTCGATGGCCTGGACTACCGAAGCCGGAAAACAGTGCTGCGGCGGGACCGCAGGCGACTGGTGGGTGCTCACCTATCGGCAAGCTCGTAGCGAATCTCGGAGATGTCGACGTGACCTTCGGCCGCCGAGTATGCCTGGGCACTCCGGGTGAGATGACCGGTTTTTCCCGTACCCGGCTTGCCCGGGCTCCGACGTGTCGCCTAGTCGCGGCCGTCTTCGTCGCCGGAGCCGTTGCGGAAGATCGATGCCACCACGCGCAGCACCAGGACCGACGACAGCACGAACATGGCGTAACCGAGGACGTCGTAGAGCGGCAGGTCCTCCACCACGTCCGGGCCCTCGGGCAGCCCGAGCAGCAACACGCCGAGCAGTCCGCCGGTGACCCCCAGTACGGTCAGCAGTACCTGGTGCACCAGGCCGGTCAGGAAGCGCCGATCGCGTTCGTCCGCCAGCAGCCGCACATTGACACTCAGTCGGCCGCGCTCCAGCGAATCGGAGATCCGATCGACCCTGCGCGGCAGTTTGCGCAGCATGGGCAGCAGCGAGATCAGTTCGTTCTGGACAGTCTCCCGCAGCGAGCCCATCGAACCCTGTTCGGCGAACTGAGCCGACCCGAAAGCACGGGCCTCACCCACCAGATCGAAGGTCGGCGCGACGACCTGCAGCGTTCCCTCCAAGGTGCCCAAGGACCGGAACACGGCCGCGATCTGCGGCGGAACCGACAGACCGTGGTCGGACACGATGGTGAAGAGATCGATGAACAGCTGCGCCGACGGCGTCGACCCGGCACCGAGGTGTCGGACCATGAACTGTCCGAGGGACCGCTCCAACTGCTGCTCGTCCACCGGCTCCGGTTGCAGGACCACGGTCAACAGCGCGTCGGTGACCATCCCCGCGTTTCCGGAGTTCAGCCCGACCAACAGTTGGGCCAGGGCATCCCTGGTGGCCCCATCGAGCCTGCCGACGGACCCGAAGTCCAGCAGTCCGATGCCGCCGTCCTCGGTCACCATCACATTGCCCGGGTGCGGATCGGCGTGGAAGACGCCGTCGAACATGATCTGCCGCAGCACGCAGCTCAGCAGTGTCCTGGCCGTGTCCACCGGATCGATGCCACGTTGTTCGAGCAGCCCACCCGCGCGGCGCAGCGGAACGCCGGAGATCCTGTTCATCACCAGGACCCGCTCACCGCACAGCTGCGCGTGTGGCTCCGGAAGCACGACGCTGTCGTCACGCCGGGCCCTGGCGTTGGCCACGACGGTGGCCATGTTGCCCGCCTCGATGCGGAAGTCCAGTTCCTCGCGCAGTGCCGTCGCGAAGCCCTCGGTCAACTCGGCGATCCCCAACGAGCGGCCCCACTGGGTCGACTTCTCCAGGGTGCGGCCCAACCGGGTGACGATGTCGAGATCACGTTCCACGGCGGCGGCGATGTTCGGCCGTTGGATCTTGACCACCACCTCCTCGCCGGTGACCAGGCGGGCCAGATACACCTGCGCGATGGAGGCCGTTGCCAGCGGTTCCCGCTCGAACTCCGCGAACACCTCGTCCAGCGGACGACCCAACTCGGCGGTCAACACGGCGCTGGCCTGCTCCCACGGGATGGGCGCCGCCCGGTCCTGCAGCGCGGACAGCTCCTCGATGAACTCGGGGGAGACCAGGTCCTGCCGCGTCGACAACACCTGACCGAGCTTGACGAAGGTGACACCGCCCTCGTCCAAGGCCGCTCGCAGCGAACGAGCCAGTCGGTGCCGGCCGCCCGAGGAGTCGGGTCCGGTCTGCTGACGGCCCCGCAGGTAGGGGCCGAGCCCGTGCCGCACGGCGATCGAGGTCAGCTTGGTGTACCGCTGGGTCCTGGCGATCCGCCTGCGCAGCGCGGGAATCCATTGCGCGATGGGCGATACCGAACCGCTGGGCACGAAGGCCTCGGCCAGCACGAGGAACACCATCGCGAACAACACCGCGCACGCGGTGGCCAGGGCGAGCTGCGCGAGGGGCCGCAATCCCGGTTCGTCGACGTCCGGGCTCACGATGAGCAGCATCAGCGGGCCGCCCACCACCATGCCCGCGAAGCCCGCGGCCACCGTGCGGAATCGACTGAACTGGACCCCGAGTAATCGACGCGCCATGGTCGCGAAGATCAGGATCGTCAGAATCACCGTCACGGCCGCCGCGATGCCGAACATGTAAACCTCCTGGCGGGCGCGCCCCGCACGTCGATTGCCCCCGGGAGACCCGCCCTACCTCGCGGAAGCGGCGCCTGGACCCCGTGCGGTCACATCGCAGCAGGAGTTCGGACCCGCGGTGCCGACTCGACCGGGGATGTCGGCGGTGGCGTTCTGCCGTACCCGCCGGTCAGTCGGCTCGGTCGAGGGCGGTTTCGGCGGGCGCGATCGGCTCGGGCCAACCGGGGTAGGGCGGTGGAGTTCCGCCGAATTCCGGACAGTGGCTCTGATGATCGCACCAGCCACAGAGTTTGCTGCGGTTAGGGCGGAAATCGCCGGTGCGGCCCGCGCGCAGGATGGCCTGCCAGATCGCGTCCAGGGTTCGCTCGAACCGACGGAGCTCGGCCTCGTCCGGGGTATAGGCCAAGGCCTGACGGTCGGCCAGATACATCAGTCGGAGCTGCCGGGGCACCACGCCGCGCAACCGCCACAGGGCCAGCGCGTAGAACTTCATCTGGAACAGCGCCTTGGCCTCCCCGATCGCCCTGGGCGCGGAACCCGTCTTGTAGTCGACCACCCGGATCTCGCCGGTCGGGGCGACGTCGAGCCGGTCGATGTAGCCGCGCAACAACACCCCGGAGTCGAGCTCGGTCTCGACCAGCAGCTCGCAGGCCTCCGGTTGCAATCTGCGCGGATCCTCCAGCTCGAAGTACCCGGTCAACAGTTTGCGGGCCGATCCGAGCCACTCCGCCAGCGCGGGATCGTCCGGTCCGTCGAACAACGCACGCCACTCGGGCTGCTCGGCGGAGAGCTCCTGCCAGCAGGGCTCCAGCAGGGCCTCGGCGCGCTCGGGGAGTCGCTCGTCGATCGGCAGTGCGAAGAGCCGTTCGAGGACGGCGTGCACCACCGTGCCGCGTACCTGGGCCTTGGTCGGCTTCTCCGGCAACCGGTCCACGGCCCGGAAGCGGTACAACAGGGGACATTGCTTGAAGTCGCCCGCGCGGGACGGCGACAGCGCTGGTCTGCGGACCGCGCGCTCCGGGAGCCGCCCGGCCTCGATGCTGGTCGCCGCAGTGTCGGTCATGCAGCGCACCCTAGGACACCGCACCGACCCTCTCGTCCGCTTCCCGTCGGACGTCTCGAACACAACGGGAGTCGAGCACCGCCGGCGGCTCGACCGACCTCCGGTGGACGGGAGCATCGAATGAGTTCCGGCATGCCCGGATATCGGCCTACCGCCGAGTTCGCGACAGACCGGCGACCGATGCACTGCCGCCACACTCCCGGGGTTCTAGGCTGCCAGGATGCCCGCCACCAGCAGACACGTCTCGCCTGCCGGTCCGATCCCGGGACTGCTCCTGCTTCGGGTGCGGGGCGTCCCAGTGCTGTTGGCACCGTCGTGGTGGCTGATCTCGCTGCTGATCGTCGTGCTGTACACCCCGCTGGTCCGCAGATTGCTGCCCGAGATCGGTCTCGGTGCCTCCGCCGTGCTCGCGGCGGCGTTCGTGTTGCTGCTCGGGGTCTCGGTCCTGCTGCACGAACTCGGCCATTGTTTCGTGGCGCTCAGCCTCGGCCTGCCCGTGCGGCGGATCCGGCTGCAGTTCCTCGGCGGGGTCGCCGAACTGGTCCGTCCGCCGAACAAGGCCAGCCAAGAGGGCATGATCGCGGTGGCCGGGCCGATGGTGTCGCTCACCCTCGCCGCTGTCTTCGCGGGCTTCCTGCCGATCGTCGAGCCGCGCGGTGTCCTGTGGCTCCTGGTCGCGCAGGTCGCGGTCGCCAACGCAGTGGTCGGGGCCTTCAATCTGTTGCCAGGACTTCCGTTGGATGGCGGACGGATGCTGCGGGCGGTCGTCTGGGGGATCAGCGGCAGGCGGGGCACCGGGACCACGGCGGCGGCGGTCGGCGGCATGGTGGTCGCCGTGCTGCTCGCGTGGTGGGCGCTGGCGGGGCTCTTCACGACCAGCGACGACCGTTGGCTGCGACTGTGTGCGTGCGTGGTGATGATCTGGTTCATCGGCCTGGGAATCGGCGCGGAGCTGGCGCTCGGTGCCCGGCGGCCCTGGCCCGCCCGACTGCGGCTCGATCAGCTGACCCGGCCGGTGCTGCAACTGCCATCGGAGAGCCCGGTCGCCGACGCGCTCGCCGCCTCCGCAGGCCGAGGTGTGGTGCTGGTCAGGGCCGACGGGGTCGCCGTCGGCCTGCTGGACCGTCGGACCGCCGAGGACCTCGCCGCGATCTCGCCCGCCTCGCCAGCCGAGTACGCGGCGGAGCCGATCACCGCGGAGAACGTCGTGTTGGACTCCGAACCGGGCCAGGAGATCGCCGAACGCGTGTTGAGCACCTCGGCCGGGCAGTTCCTGGTCGTGGGCCACGACGGCAGGCCGTCCGGTGTGCTGCGCCGGGAGGACCTGCGGGCCGCACTCGGCACGGAATGAGCGCTGCCGTCCAGGCTCGGCGATCGGCTGCGAACGGCCCGTCCGGGAGGTTCGGTGTCGGCGAGTCGGCGACCGTCTGCGACGATCGCCCAGCCGCCGCACGGTCGTGTGGTGTCAACGAATAGATCAGCGCAGGAGGTTCGACCCCAGTGAGCAGTGTCAGCGGCCCGTTCCAGGCAGGCGATCGGGTGCAGCTCACCGATCCCAAAGGCCGCCACTACACGATCGTGTTGGAAGAGGGCGGCGAGTACCACACTCATCGCGGTGCCCTGGCCCATGACGCGCTCATCGGTAAGCCGGAGGGGTCGGTGGTCACCTCCACGGTCGGCGGAACCACGTATCTCGCCCTGCGGCCCCGGTTGGCCGACTACACGCTGTCGATGCCGCGTGGTGCGCAGGTCATCTATCCGAAGGACGCCGCACAGATCCTGATGTGGGGCGACATCTTTCCTGGGGCGCGAGTGCTGGAGGCGGGCGCGGGTTCCGGAGCGCTGACGTGCTCGCTGTTGCGGGCGGTGGGCAACGAGGGTTCGGTGGTCTCGCACGAGATCCGCCAGGACCACGCCGAGCACGCCGACCGCAATGTGCGTCGCTTCTTCGGTGACAAGCCGGACAACTGGCAGCTGAACGTCTCGGACCTCGCCGAGTACGACGGCGGTCCGGTGGACCGCGTGGTGCTGGACATGGTGGGGCCGTGGGAGCAACTGCCGGTCGTGGCGGCGAACCTGGTTCCCGGCGGAGTGCTGGTGGTGTACGTGGCCACGGTCACCCAGCTCTCCCGGGTGACCGAGGCGCTGCGCGAACAGCAGTGCTGGACCGAGCCCGAGGCGTGGGAGACCCTGGTTCGCCCTTGGCACGTCGTGGGCCTGGCCGTGCGGCCGGAACATCGGATGGTCGCCCACACGGCCTTCCTGCTGACCGCCCGTCGACTCGCCGACGGTGTCAGCGCGCCGAAGCCGCAACGGCGGCCCAGCAAGGGCTGATGGACGCGGCCCGCTCATGACGACGGGGGCACTGCAGGTGCGCAGTGCCCCCGAACGGGAGTGACGACCGGGCGTCCGACGATCAGTAGGTGGGCATCGAGGGCATCGAGCCCTCGTCGAGACGGAAGTCGCAGATCTTCCACTGGTTGTCCTCGGGGACCAGCGTGAAGTAGACGCCCATGTCGGTGGGCATGTAGTCCGCCAGCTCCGGAGGAACATTGGAGTAGTTGATGACGAGCCGCGCCTCGGCTTCCTCCGGGCTGATCTGCTCGACGCTGTCCACCGAGATGGTCGCCTCCATCTCAGCGAGCGAGGGGTCGACCTGGGACATGTCCATGCCCCCGGCCATCTCCTCGATCTCGGCAGTGCCATATTCGTTCTGATACTGCTCGCAGGTCAGATCGATGAAGGCCTGGTAGTCCTCGTTGTTCGAGGCGTCGGCGAGCGCCTGGGCGGTCTCCTCGGGAGTGCCGGCGACGGCGCCGCCGCCACTCTCGGAGTCGCCGCCACCACCGTCGTCCTGCGAGGAACCGGCCGAGTCGCTGCCGCTGGCGGTGTTCGAGCTGCCGCCGTTGTCATCGCCGCCGCCGAGAACGATCACGAGAACGACGATCAGGACGACGACGAGGACACCGCCGCCACCCAGGATCCAGGGGAGCGGGCTCTTACCGCCGGGGCCGCCGGGCCCGCCTGCGCCGCCCGGGCCACCACCCGGACCACCTTGTCCGTAGTACTGACCAGGCTGCTGCTGTTGGCCCCAACCCTGCTGGGGGAAGCCACCGGACTGCGGGCCGGGCTGCTGGGGATAGCCACCGGGCTGCTGGCCCTGCTGCGGGAACCCGCCGGACTGGGGGCCCTGCTGGGGGTAGCCGCCGGGCTGCTGTTGCCAGCCGCCTTGTTGCCCATAGGGGCCGGGCTGGGGAGGCATGGACATGGGATGTATCTCCTACGACTCACGGAGGTCGGTCACCGGATCGGATCTTGGCGAGGCCCGAAGATGGAGCGGGCGGGCATCGTGGCGCCGGTCCGGATCTGTTGTCGGACAACGGCGTGAGGCGACCGTAGCGGCCTCTTTCGCCCTCGTGGAGGGCGGTTGCCGAAAGTCGAGCGCTTGCCGACTAGACAATTTCCAGGTGCACACAGGTGGGAGCGCATCCTGTGGCTCGCAACGATGCTCGGACGCCGCACACCTCGGTCTTTCGCCTGTACAGCGGTGTGGTCGGACCCGGTCGATCGAGCCCGACCACACTGGAACAACGGGAGGTGTTCGCGTCAGCCGACGCTGAGGTCGCAGATCTTCCAGCCGTCTTCTTCGACCACCGTGATGGACGCGTCGGCCGCGAGCCGCATGCCCTGTTCCTCCAGCTGCGTCTTCTCCTCCGGGGAGAGACCGGTGAGCTCCATCGAGAGATCGACCGCGACCGCACCACTGGAGTCCGGTTCATTGACCTGTTCGACGGTGAACTGGGGCACGGCGTTGGCGAGCTCGGGCGGGGCACCCGCCATGATGTCGATCTGCGAGGCCTCCTCGTCGGGCACCCGCTCGGCTTCGCAGGTCATGTTGTTCGCGGTGATGTAGTCCTCTTCGCTCAACGCGTTCGCGAAAGCGGTGGCAGCGCCCTCCGGCGAATCTGCGGATGCGCCGCCTTCGGAGCCGCCGCCGCCTTCGGAGCCGCTACCTTCGGAATCGCCGCCCTCGCCGGGCGAACCCTCGCTCTGGCTGTCGGATCCGGAACCGGACTGGGCGTTCTGCCCGTCGCCGGAATCCTCATCGGAGCCGCCGAAGAGGAAGATGGCCGCCACGATTCCGACGACGAGGAGCACGCCGACACCGGAGAGGATCCACGGCAGCGGGCTCTTCTTCGGTGGTTCCCCGCCGGGGCCGCCGAACCCGGGGCCGTACCCGCCGGGCTGCTGGCCGTAACCCTGCGGGCCGCCGGGCTGCCCCGGGCCACCCGGGCCGGGGCCCTGGCCGTGGTGCTGCGGGAATCCGCCCGACGGCGGTCCGCCCTGCTGCGGTTGCCAACCTCCCGGTTGGCCGTGCGGGCCGGGCTGTTGGGGCGGCATGGACATAGCGAATCTCTCCTACGACGCACGGACGTCTCGTCGACATTGTTCGCGGACCGTTGCCCGCCGCATCTTGCGGTCGGCACCGTGATGTGCGGTCTGCCCGGCGACGGTAGCGCCCTGCGCGGAGGTTCGTGGAATTCTTTCGAAGAAGGCGGCGAATAAGTGTGATTAATTCTCACGTGCACAGTGAGGATCGTGTTAAGGAACCAACGGCCGTGATGCCCGTCTGCTCGGGCTGCTGTAGACGGTCGCCGCGTGCCTGCTGGTCGGTCCGGGTAGGAGACACGAAAGCGGCCGGGTCCCGTACGGGACCCGGCCGCTTTCGAGATGAAACGACTTACGAGGTGGAACGGCTCACATGCTGCCCAGTCCGCCGCCGCAGACCTTCCAGCCGCCGTCCTCTTCAACCAGTTCGAAGGAGAGAGTCGGGATGCTCTCGCCCGATTCATCCATCATCTGCTGCATCTGCGGGTCGAGTCCCTGCAGCTCGATCGCGATCTCGGCATTGGCCTTGCCGTCTGCAGGCTCGCTCACGCTGACCACGGAGAACTGCATGG
This sequence comes from Actinoalloteichus hymeniacidonis, assembly GCF_014203365.1. Lineage (NCBI taxonomy): Bacteria > Bacillati > Actinomycetota > Actinomycetes > Pseudonocardiales > Pseudonocardiaceae > Actinoalloteichus > Actinoalloteichus hymeniacidonis. The sequence goes on along the minus strand of NZ_JACHIS010000001.1, from coordinate 3,710,025 downwards.
AGACGTCCTCACCCAGTGCTTCGAACCCGGCGGCCATGTCTTCTTCTTGGGTGGCGAGGTCCTCAGGAGTGGGCTGTTGCGCCTCGCACATGAACTCGGCTGCGCCCTCCCAGTCCTGCTCGTTGATCGCCGCGACCATGCCGTCGGCGGCCTGTTGCGGGCTGCCGGAGCTACCACCGCCGCCGAGGGTGAAGATCAGGACGACGATCACCGCGATCACCACGACGCCGCCGCCCGCGAGGATCCACGGCAGCGGGCTCTTCTTGGGCGGTTCGCCGCCGGGGCCGCCGAAACCGTCGGGCTGCTGGCCGTACTGCTGCGCGGCGAACGGTCCGGACTGCTCGCCGAACTGGCCGGGGGGCGGCTGCTGCCCGAACTGGCCGGGCTGCTGGCCGAACTGGGGCTGGCCACCCTGCGGGGGCTGGCCGTAGGGTCCGGGCTGCTGGCCGTACGGCGGTTGACCGCCCGGCTGGCCTTGCTGCCCGTAGGGGCCCTGGGGGTTGGGCGGGACGGTCATGACTTTCTCCTCAATGCTGCCGCATCCACGTGATCGGGCGGAGCCTAGCGGCTGGTCGAACCGGTGCTGACACTTGGGACGCACCGTAATTGATTTCGTTCCCGCCTTAGCCCTGTTCGGTGGATTCCATCCCGCCGACCGGGCGTTTATGGGTCACACCCAGGAGCAACACCGCCAAGGACGGTGATCGCCGGTACCGTGGTATCCACCAGCACGGGAGGAGGTGCCGAGATGCCGCACGACCATCCCGGCAGCAAGCCTGACAGCGGCGACGAGCAGCGGTTCGGTGGGGACGCCGAGCTCGCTGCGCAGATCCGATTCCTCGAGGACGAGGTGGCGCTGTTGCGCCGTCAGTCCTCGCAGTCTCCTCGGCAGTCCCAACTATTGGAACAGCGCCTTGTCGAGGCGTCCGACCGTATCAACCAACTCACCGAACGCAACGCGAAACTGGTGGACACCCTCAAAGACGCTCGTACCCAGCTGACAGCGTTGCGGGAAGAGGTCGATCGCCTCGCCCAGCCGCCCAGCGGATATGGAGTGTTCCTTCGAGGGCACGAAGACGGCACGGCGGATGTGTTCACCGCCAGCCGTCGGATGCGGGTGCCGCTCTCGCCGACGGTCTCGGCGGAGGAGATCACCCTGGGCCAGACCGTGCGTCTCAACGAGGCGCTGACCGTGGTGGAGGTGGGCGGCTACGAGCGGATCGGCGAGATCTGCACGCTGCGTGAGCTCCTCACCGACCCCGGACAGAGCAGCCCGAGTCGTGCACTGGTCGTGGGTCACACGGACGAGGAACGTCTGGTGTGGCTGGCGGCGCCACTCAGCGAGGCGCCGCTGAAGTCCGGCGACTCCCTACTCGTGGACAGCAAGGCGGGTTACGCCTACGAACGGGTGCCCAAGGCCGAGGTCGAGGATCTCGTGCTGGAGGAGGTGCCCGACGTCGGCTACACCGATATCGGCGGGCTCGGCAGGCAGATCGAACAGATCCGCGACGCGGTGGAACTTCCCTTCCTGCACTCCGATCTCTTCCGCGAGTACGAACTTCGTCCGCCGAAGGGCGTGCTGCTCTACGGTCCGCCGGGCTGTGGGAAGACCCTGATCGCCAAGGCCGTCGCCAACTCGCTGGCCAAGCAGGTCGTCACGGCGCGCGGCGGCAACCCCGACGAGCAGGCCAAGTCCTACTTCCTCAACATCAAGGGGCCGGAGCTGCTCAACAAGTTCGTCGGCGAGACCGAACGACACATCCGACTCATCTTCCAGCGGGCCAGGGAGAAGGCCTCCGAGGGCACTCCGGTCATCGTCTTCTTCGACGAGATGGACTCGATCTTCCGCACCAGGGGCAGCGGCGTCTCCTCCGATGTGGAGACCACCATCGTTCCGCAGCTGTTGAGCGAGATCGACGGCGTCGAGGGGCTGGAGAACGTCATCGTCATCGGCGCCTCCAACCGGGAGGACATGATCGACCCGGCGATCCTGCGACCGGGCAGGCTCGACGTGAAGATCAAAATCGAGCGCCCGGACGCCGAGGGCGCCAAGGACATCTTCTCCAAGTACCTGACCGCCACGTTGCCGATCCACGCCGACGACCTGGTGGAGTTCCAAGGCGACAAGCAGGCCTGCGTCGATGCCATGATCCAGAACACCGTGGAACGGATGTACGCCGAGTCGGAGGAGAACCGCTTCCTCGAGGTCACCTATGCCAACGGTGACAAAGAGGTGCTGTACTTCCGGGACTTCAACTCGGGCGCGATGATCCAGAACATCGTCGACCGAGCGAAGAAGGCCGCGATCAAGGGCGTGCTGGAGACCGGCCAGCCGGGGCTTCGGGTCCAGCATCTGCTCGACGCGATCGTGGACGAGTTCGCCGAGAACGAGGACCTCCCGAACACGACCAACCCGGACGACTGGGCGCGGATCTCCGGTAAGAAGGGCGAACGGATCGTCTACATCCGCACCTTGGTGACCGGTAAGAACCAGGAGTCGGGTCGAGCCATCGACACGGCGACGAACACTGGGCAGTACCTGTAGCTGTTTTTACGAGTGTGGCCGGCCCGGGGCGGATCGCGTCCCGGGCCGATCGCGCGAGAGGGTCAGGCCGACCCGGGCGGCGAGTAAGGCAATCGGTGGCGGTACGCGGCGGGCATCTGGTGAATTATTTTCGGCCCGTTCATTTCTTGAGGTCGTGGAGAATCGTCAACGGCGACTCCGCAGGTCAGCGGCAATCCGACCCGGTTGAAAATTTCGCTTCCGATTTGAGCCATTTCAACCTTGCAATCCGGGCCTTCTCGCTGTGTAAGGTGATCTCCGTTATCGGCCGAATCCGGAGATCGAGTGATGATGGCGAGGCGCGGAGTAGATGCGTGATCCGCAGTACGGCGCCTACGACCGACGAGTCCGCTACTCGGGATTCTCCCGGCTGATGAGCCCAGGCGTTCTCTGAAGCTCAAGTGATGACAGAGGTAGCTGATCATGTCGATGTCTATTCCCCGGCTGGCCAGCGCGGGCGCGTCGGCGGCGTTGCTGCTCTTCTTGGCAGGCTGCGGCGAGGCCGATTCGGCCGCTCCCGGCGGGGATTCCGATTCCCGGAGTTCCGTGGAGACGGCCGAGGACGAGTTGATCGCGGCCGCGAAACGCGCCTGCGATGAACCGACCCAGGTGGTATTGCAGGAATTACCGGATGCCACCGGAAATTACACCACCAACCGGGTGCAGGGGCCTACCTGCAATTGGACTAACCGTGAATACCTGGAGGGAGCAACGATCACTGCTATTTCCGGAGCACCGTATGCGGAATGGTTGGAGTCGGATACCTTGATCACCGGCGAGACCTCCACGCTGGAGATCGGTGGCTTACCCGCGACGCAAGGAGCCACCGATGAGGGCTGCGCGGTCCTGGTGGATGTCTCCGGCGCGGCATTGAGCGTCGAGGTGCGGTTGGTGCGGGACGACACGCCGTGCGAGGTGGCCGCCGAGCTGGCGAGCGAGGTCCTGGACGGCCGCTGACCCGGCGCCGCCTCCGGAAGGCCTCGGGGCGCACTCGGCGATCGACGTCGGGTCCGACCTGTGATCGAGGAACACGAATCCGGAGAACCGCGGGTGGTGCCACGACCGACTACGGTGGTCGCCGTGCCCACGACTTCCCGACAACCGATCGCACCCAGGGTGGCGCTGGGGCTGGCAGCCCTAGGGCGACCGGCCTACATCAATCTCGGTCGGGAGGGAGAGCTACCGCACGACCGCAGCGTCGCGGCGATGCAGGCGGCCACCTGGGAGACGCTGGATCTCGCCTACGCACACGGAATTCGCTGGGTGGACGTCGCCCGCTCCTACGGGCGTTCCGAGGAGTTCCTCGCAGGCTGGCTCACCGAACGAGGCCACAGCGACGTGACGGTGTCGAGCAAATGGGGCTACGCCTACGTCGGCGAGTGGCGTACCGACGCCACTGTGCACGAGGTGAAGGAGCACTCCCTAGAGCGGCTGCGCACCCAATGGGCGCAGAGTAGAGCGCTGCTCGACGGGTGGATCGACTTCTACCAGGTGCACTCGTTGACCTCCGACAGCCCGCTGTTCGAGGACGCGGAGTTGCTTGCGGCGCTCGCCGACATCGCGGCGGAGGGCGTGCGGTTGGGCTTCTCCACGTCCGGGCCCGGCCAGGCCGACACCGTGCGCCGAGCGCTCGAGCTGGAGTTCGACGGGCGACGGCTGTTCCGAGCGGTGCAGTCGACGTGGAACCCCCTGGAGCCCTCGGTCGGTGACGCTCTCGCCGAAGCGCATCGCGAGGGTGTTCACGTCCTGGTGAAAGAGGCGCTGGCCAACGGCAGGCTCGTGGTGGAGCCGCCCGCCGTCATCGGCGAGATCGCTCGCCGACACGGCGTCGGAGCGGACGCCGTGGTGCTGGCGGCGGCGTTGTGCCCGCCATGGGTGGACTCCGTGCTGTTCGGCCCGGCAGGCCCCGGCCAGCTGCGGGCCAATCTCGCAGCCGAGGATGTGCGGCTCACCGAGGACGAACTCGAGCAGATCGCCGGACTGGCCCAGCCCGCGACCCGGTACTGGCAGGAACGCGCCGCGCTGCCGTGGAACTAGGCGCCCGACCCGTCGCGCAGGCTTGAGCGGCGGGCTCGCTGTCATCCGAACGGGCAATACCGAGCGTGCCATTCCGGCGGAGACGGCCCGCGCGCGGCGCGCCCTCCCGATCGCGCCGTGACGTCCCCTTGCACGGACGACACGCCGAGGACCCGGCCCCGTGCGACGACTGTTCCGTGATCTTCCGACCGCCGACCGTCGGGCCCGCGAACCCGTAGGCTGGCGACCATGCGGCGGATCATGGGCACCGAGGTGGAATACGGCATCGCAGTGCCGGGGGACAGCACCGCGAATCCGGTGCTCACCTCGACGCAGGTGGTGTTGGCCTACGCGGCCTCGGCGGACATTCCCCGGTCGCGGCGGGCCCGCTGGGACTACGAGGTCGAGTCTCCGCTGCGCGATGCGCGCGGTTTCGATCTCGGTTCCGGCCATTTTCCCGCCGCCGATCCGGATTCCGATGAACTCGGGGCGGCCAACGTCATCCTCACCAACGGCGCCCGCCTCTACGTCGACCATGCGCATCCCGAGTACGCCGCGCCCGAGGTGACCAACCCGCGCGATGCGGTGATCTGGGACAAAGCGGGCGAGCGGATCATGGAGGCGGCGGCCATGCGGGCGGCCACCGTGCCCGGGCAGCCCAAGCTCCAGCTCTACAAGAACAACATCGACAACAAGGGCGCCTCCTACGGGACCCACGAGAACTACCTGATGGCCAGGAGCACACCGTTCACCTCGGTGGTCTCCGGTCTGACGCCGTTCTTCGCCTCCCGGCAGGTGGTCTGCGGGTCTGGACGGGTCGGTATCGGCGCCGCAGGCGACGGCGCGGGATTCCAGCTCTCGCAGCGCGCCGACTACGTCGAGGTCGAGGTCGGACTGGAGACGACGCTCAAGCGCGGCATCATCAACACTCGCGACGAGCCGCACGCCGATGCCGACAAGTACCGCAGGCTGCACGTGATCCTCGGCGATGCCAACCTCGCGGAGACCTCCACCTACCTCAAGCTGGGGACCACCGCGCTGGTGCTGGATCTGATCGAGTCCGGCAGGCGGTTCGACGATCTCCGGCTCGCCGACCCGGTACAGGCGGTGCACGCCATCAGTCACGACCCCACGCTCAAGACCACGGTCTCGCTGGCCGACGGCCGTCGGTTCACCGCCTTGGACCTGCAGTGGGCGTATCACGCCCGCGCCCAGGAGTTCGCCGATGCAGGCGGCCTCGAACCTGCGGGTCGGGCGGTGCTGGACATGTGGGGCGAGATCCTCGCCGCTCTGGGCCGTGACCCGATGGAGTGTGCCGACCGACTCGACTGGCCTGCCAAGCTGCGCTTGCTGGAGGGATATCGGACCAGGGACGGGCTGGGCTGGGCGTCGCCCCGGCTGCACCTGGTCGACCTGCAGTACTCCGACATCCGGCTCGACAAGGGCCTGTACAACCGCCTCGTCGCGCGGGGCTCGATGCGGCGGCTCGTCACCGAGGACGAGGTGCTCGCCGCCATGAGCATGCCGCCCGAGGACACCAGGGCCTATTTCCGAGGTCGCTGCCTGCAGCGTTACCCGGCGGCGGTCTCCGCCGCGTCCTGGGACTCGGTGATCTTCGATCTCGGACGCGAATCCCTCGTGCGTATTCCCACCCTCGAACCCCTTCGCGGCACGAAGGCGCACGTCGGACACCTTCTCGAGGCGGCCGAGACCGCCGAGGAGCTGGTCGACTCCCTGACCCGTCGTTGACGGTGTCTACCGCTGTTCGAGTAGGCGACAGGGCAGGCCAGGCTGGGTAATGTTGATGTCGAGCCCCAACACCTGAGGAGGCGAGATGGCCCAGGAGCGAACGCAACGCCATGGCGGCGGTGACGGCGACGAGGAGGAGACTCCCGACGCGGGTACCGGCGGTCAGGAGCGCCGCGAACAGCTCGGCGAGGACGTCGACACGATCTTGGACGAGATCGACGACGTGCTCGAGGAGAACGCGGAGGACTTCGTGCGCGCCTATGTCCAGAAGGGTGGCCAGTAGCCACTCCGATCACGACCGCCACCGTCCCCTCGACCAAGGAGATCATCTCGCCGATGGAACCGTCCTCGGTTGCGCCCTCTGCAGGCGCCGTGCTGCCCGCCGCGTACCTCGCGCCGGGCTCGTCCTTCGTCGACTTCCTTCGAGCGGCCTCACCCGAGCTGCTGCCCGGTGGCCGAGCTGAGAACGGAGGCCGAGTGGATACCCCCCACGGCACGACCATCGTCGGGTTGACCTTCCGAGGCGGCGTCCTGATCGCGGGCGACCGCAGGGCTACCAGCGGGAACCTGATCGCACAGCGCGACATCGACAAGGTCTACGTCACCGACGACCACTCTGCGGTGGCCATCGCGGGCGCCGCCGGGATCGCGGTGGAGCTGGCGCGGCTGTTCACCGTGGAGCTCCAGCACTACGAGAAGATCCACGGCGTCTCGTTGTCCCTGGACGGCAAGGCCAACCAACTCGCGGGCATGGTCCGGGGCAACCTGGACCAGGCGATGATGGGGCTGGCGGTGATCCCGTTGTTCGTCGGCTACGACGTGCACGCCTCGGATCCGCTGCGTGCGGGTCGCATCGTCTCCTACGACGTCGCGGGCGGTCGTTACGAGGAGCGGTCGGGCTATCACGCGGTGGGCTCCGGCTCGCTCTTCGCGAAATCGGCGCTCAAGAAGCGGCACGATCCCGAGGCCGACGCCGACGAGGCGGTGCGGACCGCCGTGGAGGCGCTCTACGACGCCGCCGACGACGACACCGCCACCGGACACCCCGATCTGACCAGACGGATCTACCCGACGGTGGTCCTGATCACCGAGGAGGGCGCACGCAGGCTCGATGACGATCGAGCCGAGGCCGTCGCGCGCGCCGTGGTGGAGGGTCGCCAGGAGAACCCGGGCGGCTGAGCCGTTGGTATCGATGGGGTCACCGGGCCGAGGTCATGCCTCGACCGGGATCGGCTGCGGCCTCCTGCGGAGGGATCCCCATCGCCTCGTGTACTTCTTGCCCGTCCGACAACGCCAGGAGCGTCACTCGTGAGCATGCCGTTCTACGCCTCGCCAGAGCAGTTGATGCGCGAGCGGTCCGAGCTGGCCCGAAAGGGAATCGCCAAGGGCCGCAGCGCCATCGTCCTGACCTACGCGGGTGGTGTTCTCTTCGTCGCCGAGAATCCGTCGAAGACCTTGCACAAGGTCTCCGAGATCTACGACCGCATCGGATTCGCCGCGGCCGGGCGCTATCCGGAGTTCGAGAACCTGCGGGTGGCAGGCATCCGCCATGCCGATCTCACCGGTTACGCCTATGACCGGCGGGATGTCTCCGGACGCTCGTTGGCCAGCTTCTACGCCAAGACCCTCGGGGCGATCTTCACCGAGCAGATCAAGCCCTACGAGGTGGAGATCTGTGTCGCCGAGGTCGGTGCGTCACCGGACCTCGACCAGCTCTACCACCTCACCTACGACGGCTCGATCATCGAGGAGCCCGGCTTCGTGGTGATGGGCGGACAGGCCGAGACGATCTCCGGCGCCCTGCGGGACGCCGACCATGCGACGTCGACCTTGGAGGAGGCCGTCCGCGACGCGGTCCGAGCATTGACCGCCGAGCCGGCCAACAGCAAGAACGAACCCCGGGAGCTGCCGGTGGGACAGCTGGAGGTGGCCGTCCTGGAGCGTGACCGGCCGCACCGGGCATTCCGCCGCATCAGATCGGCCTCGGTGAGCGCGATCCTGGAGACCGCCGACGGCGACGCGAAGAAGGATTCCGAGCCCGCGAAGCCGGAGTCGGACTCGGACTCGGACGAGCAGGCTCAGGAGAGGCCGGAGGCATGAGGCAGCCGCTGGCCGTGCCCGACAGGGCATGGCCAGCGGGCTAGGCGGCCGCCGGACCCGAGGTCAGGGGGTCGGGGGCTTGCGCTGCAGCGCACGGCGGTGATGCGGCCTGGTGACCAGCACCGGGCAACCTGCCCGCCGGACACAGATCGCGGCCACCGAACCGAGCATCAACCTGCTTCCGCGCCCACGGTGACCGACCACGAGCAGTTCAGCGGTCTCGGACGCCGTCAACAGCGCTCCCACCGCCTGTGATCGCGGCAGATGCAGTTGTATCCCCGAGGCCGGACCCTGCGTGGGCAGTGTCTGGGAGATGAGGGCCTGGGTGCGGTTCTCCACCCAGTGGTGGAACTCCTCGACACTGGGCACGGCCGAGGGGCGGAATCCGGGCGGTCGTGGTGCCGTACGCAGCGTCCATGCCCGTACGACATGCAGCGTGACTTCGCGTCGTCGTGCCTCGTCCGAGGCCAGTAGGAGTGCGTGCAATGAGGGTTCGGAGCCGTCGATACCCACGACGACCCCGCCATCGATACCCAGATCTGCTCGCATCGCCTACCGGTCCCGATTCGCAAGCGGCGGCCTGGCCCTGTCCGGTGTGGAATAGCTGACCTTGTCGAGGTTCGGCATGGCGGACTCCCTGCGTCGATTGCTCCAGGGTGAGACACACCACACTACTGTGACGAGCTGCCGATCGGGCGAAATCTCGATCAGTCGCGCATCGCCCTGCTCAGTCGGGGTCGATACACCTGCAGCACGCCGAAGTGGGCGGCGAAGCGGAAGCGACGTCCGGCCGGTCCCACCTCGCCGTCGGTGGCGGGCAGGACGGGGTCGCCCGCCACCTGCACCGTCAGCTCGGCGCACGAGCGCTGCACATAGGTCCGGCTGTGGTGCAACGCGCCGGTCATCGCGGCCAACACGAATCGCAGCCGGGAGAACGGGACGTCGGCTCGCACGTAGCGCACGTCCAAGGTGCCGTGGTGCAGTCCACCGCGAAGCATGGGCGCGAAGCCTCGGGGCTGGTAGGCGCCGTTGCCGACGAAGAGCAGCCAGACCCGCCGGACCCGACCGTCGATCCGCACCGTCATCGGTCGAGACTCCCGCAGCACCCGGACCAGGGCGGCACCGGCGGCGGGCCATTTGCCCCACCGGTCCTCCCGCTGCTCCCGATACCGCACCATGTCCGGGTAGCCACCGAGACTGGCCGTGTTGAGGAACCAGCGATCGGTGCGTCCGTCGATCTCGACGCTGCCCAGGTCGACCTCGATCCCGGTGCCCTGTTCGGCGGCCAGTGTCGCCGCAGTCGGCCCGTCGACCCGGATATCGCGCGCGAAGTGGTTCAAGGTGCCGCCCGGGATCACCAGCAGCGGAAGTTTGCGGACCGCCGCGACCGAGGCCACGGCGGCCACGGTGCCGTCACCACCGGAGACGCCGATCGCCCGCACGCTCGAACCCAAGTCGTCGACCACCTCGGCCAGCTGCTCGACGAGGTCGGCGCCTTCCTTCGGGTAGACCACGGTGGCCGAGGGCCAGGCCTGGGCGAGGTGCTCGCTCGCGTCCTCGCCCTCCACCCCGGACCCCGGGTTGATCAACAACACCAACCCGTCGCCGTCACCCAGCTTCGGCAGGTCGATCTCGACGCCGGGCCCGTCGTAGACCTCCTCGGACACCGGCCACCAGCGGCGGGTGGCGCCTGCCACCGCCGCACCCAACACGGCACCGCCGAGCACGTCGCTGGGCCAGTGCACCCCGGTGTGCACCCGCGAGACGGCGACCGCGGCGGCCACCGGAGCGACCACCATGGCCGCGCGCGGACTCTCCATGGCCACCGCCGTGGCGAAGGCGGTGGCGGAGGCGGCATGTCCCGAGGGGAAGGAGGAGGAGCGCGGACGGTATCGGTAGCGCCGGTGCTCCGGCAGCAAGTCCACTGCGGGGCGCCGCCGGGGGAACAGGGGCTTGGCCACCGCGTTGGCGATCGTGCTCACCCCGGCGATCGCGGCTAACCCGCGCCACGCCGCTCGCCGAGTCGGCCCCTTGCGCACGGCCAGCACGGCCGCCGCCGTGACCCACAGCAGGCTGTGGTTCGCGGCGTTCCCCAGTTCCTTCATCAGCGGGTCGGCGGGAGTCCTCGGCAGGCGTGAACTCCGCCGGACGAGGTCTCGATCCACGCGGTCGATGCCGCCTGCCACGCTGCGCAGCCAGTTCCACACCGGATAGACGCTAGCGTTTCCCCGAACGGATCACGGAGGAATCCCGTCACAGCGCTTACTGTGGACCTTATGCAGCGGCGGATCTTCGGGATCGAGACCGAGTTCGGGGTGACGTGCACCTTCCACGGGCAGCGGCGTCTGTCCCCGGACGAGGTGGCCAGGTATCTGTTCCGACGGGTGGTGTCCTGGGGACGCTCCTCCAACGTGTTCCTTCGAAACGGTTCCCGGCTCTACCTCGACGTGGGTTCCCACCCCGAGTACGCCACCGCGGAGTGCGATGACATCACGCAGCTGGTGACGCATGACAAGGCGGGCGAGCGCGTCCTGGAGGGCCTGCTGATCGACGCGGAGCGTCGACTGGCGGACGAGGGCATCGGCGGGGACATCTTCCTGTTCAAGAACAACACCGACTCTGCGGGCAACTCCTACGGTTGCCATGAGAACTACCTGGTGGGGCGCGCAGGCGAGTTCGCGCGGGTCGCCGACGTCCTGCTGCCGTTCCTCGTGACCCGCCAGCTCGTCTGTGGCGCCGGCAAGGTGTTGCAGACGCCTCGGGGTGCCGTCTACTGCCTGTCTCAGCGCGCGGAGCACATCTGGGAGGGCGTCTCGAGTGCGACGACCAGGTCTCGGCCGATCATCAACACCAGGGACGAGCCGCACGCCGACGCCGAGCGTTATCGACGGTTGCATGTGATCGTCGGGGACTCCAACATGTCCGAGACGACCACCATGCTCAAGGTCGGCAGCGCGCACCTGGTGTTGGAGATGATCGAGGCCGGGGTGCAGTTCCGCGACTTCACGCTCGACAACCCGATCCGGGCCATCCGCGAGATCAGCCACGACCTCACGGGTCGGCGACCGGTTCGGCTGGCGGGCGGCCGGGAGGCCTCGGCGTTGGACATCCAACGCGACTACCACGCCAAGGCGGTCGAGCACCTGCGTGACCGCGAGCCGGACGCGATGCTCGAACGGGTCGTCGAGCTGTGGGGACGCACCCTCGACGCCGTCGAGCAGCAGCAGCTCGGCCTCATCGACCGGGAGATCGACTGGGCGATCAAACAGCGGTTGATCGATCGCTACCGCAACAAGCACGACCTCGAACTGTCCAGTCCGAGGATCGCGCAGATCGACCTCGCCTATCACGACATCCGTCGAGGCCGGGGCCTGTTCGACCTGCTGCAACGCAAGGACATGGTCGCGCGGGTCACCGACGACGGCGAGATCGAGGCCGCCGAGGACACCCCGCCGCAGACCACCAGGGCGAAGCTGCGCGGCGACTTCATCGCGGCGGCGCAGAACGCCAACCGCGACTTCACCGTCGACTGGGTCCACCTCAAGCTCAACGACCAGGCTCAGCGGACCGTACTGTGCAAGGACCCCTTCCGAGCGGTCGACGAGCGAGTGGAACGCCTGATCGCCTCGTTGTGACACCGCGTCCGGAACCGGCCGGCCTCCGTCCTGCGCAGTCCGTTCGGATGAGGCCGGTTCGGGTCGACGGTCCCGCCTGCCGATGTGACCGGTGGTGCGGGTGTGGCTGGAGGGCCCTCCATCGGGCCGGAGATCGATGTCGTCCAGAGGTAGCGGGTGCGTCACACCGTCGGGTGGCCAGCGGCTAGGGTGCGAAGGTGTCAACTGCACGCGCTGAGCGCCTGGTGAACCTGGTGTTGTGCCTGCTGTCCACCCGTCAGTTTCTCGGGGCCGACCGGATCCGAGGGATCGTTCCGGGCTACGCGGACGCGCCGACCGGCGACGCCTTCTTCCGAATGTTCGAACGTGACAAGGCCGAGTTGCGGGACCTGGGGATCCCGCTCGAGACCGGCCGCAACTCCAGCTTCGACGGGACCGAGGGCTACCGCATCGCCCGGCGGGACTACGAGCTGGGCGAGATCGATCTGGAGCCCGACGAGGCCGCTGCCGTGGCGCTGGCCGCCCGCCTGTGGGACTCGCACGACTTCGCCGACGCCGCCCGGCGTGCCGTGGTGAAGCTGCGGGCCGCCGGGGTGGACGTCGACCAGGGCACGGCACCGTCGGTCGAACCGAGGGTGCGGATCACCGAACCCGCCTTCGCCGAACTTCACGCGGCAGTACAGGCCGGACAGGTGGTGAGCTTCGAGCATCGCCGTAACAGCAGCCCGGAGCCCATCCGCCGGGTGGTCGAACCGTGGGGCGTGGTGTCCTGGCGGGGCCGCTGGTATCTGGTCGGGCACGACCGGGACCGGGAGGCGACCCGTTGTTTCCGGTTGTCCCGCATCGTCGGACCGGTGACCGCCTCCGGGGAGAAGGGTGCGGTGAGCAGGCCGGAGGGCGTCGACCTGTTGTCGATCGTCGCGCACACCTCCGAACCGCCCGCGCCTGCGGCTCCCGCCGTGTTGTGGATCGCCAGGGACCGTGCGACCGGACTGCGCAGACATGGGCGCGAGCTGGGTGAACGCACCGTGGACGGCATCGAGGGCGACCTATTCGAGGTCGAGTTCAACGATTCCGGCACGGCATCCGACTGGATCGCCGGTTACGGACCGGACGTGCTGGTCATCGAGCCCGAGCCACTGCGGACCTCGGTGCGCACCGCGCTGCTCGGCGCGATTGGGGAGGGAACGCGATGAGTGCCTCGTCGGAACGGTTGTCCCGATTGCTGTCCCTGGTCCCGTACCTGCTGGCCCGGCCGGGAATCCCGATCGCCGAGGCGGCCGCGGACTTCGACGTGACTCCTCGGCAGCTGCGCAAGGACCTCGAACTGCTGTGGATGTGCGGCCTGCCCGGTTACGGGCCGGGTGACCTGATCGACCTGTCCTTCGACGACGAGTCGGTGATGGTCTCCTACGACGCGGGCATGAGCAGGCCACTGCGCTTGACCACCACCGAGGCCACCTCGCTGCTGGTCGCCCTGCGGGCCCTGACCGACGACCCCGGCGTCACCGACGTCGACGCGGTCGCTCGCGCCGTCGCCAAGATCGAGGCTGCCGTGGGTCGCGCCCAGCCCTCCGGTGTGGTGGTCGGTCTCGGCAGGCACGGTGCCGTCCGCGAGGGCGTGCGCGACTCGGTGCAGCAGGCGCTGGAACGTCGCAGGGCCCTGCGGCTTCGCTACTACACGGCATCGCGCGACGAGATCAGCGAGCGCACCATCGATCCGACCCGGTTGGTGCTGTTGGACGGGCGCGACTACCTCGAGGGCTGGTGTCGATCCGCCGAGGGCATGCGCTTGTTCCGGATGGATCGGATCGACCAGGCCGACGTGACCGACGAGCCTGCGGCGCCCCCCAAGCACGCCGAGCCGGTCGACCTGACCACCGGTGCGTTCCGACCCGCCGCCGACCAGCACGCGGCGGTACTGGTGCTCGACCGAGACGTGCGCTGGGTCGCCGAGTACCACCCGGTCGAGGACCCGATCGAGGTCGAGGGGGGCAGACTCCGCGTGACCATGCGCTATTCCGACAGCTCCTGGATGCTGCGGCTGGTGCTCGGACTGGGCGGCAGGGTGCAGATCCTCGAACCGGCGAGCCTGGCCGAGGCGGTTCGGAGTCGAGCCGGTGCGGCGTTGTCGCTGGCCGACAAGCTCGCGGAAGACCTCGCGGCCGACGGGATACGGTAGACCGGTGGTCTATCTGCTCAGCGGGCTGGTCGTCGTCGGTCTCATCCTTCTCGCCATAGTCCTGCATCGGCTACTAAGGTCGCTGCGGAGGATGCGTCACGCCCAGTCGCGGCTAAGTCGCACGGTCCGGGACCGGGGCGGCATGCTTCGAGCCCGGCTCGCCGCCGTCGAGGTCGCGGTGCAGGAACGCAACAACAGGCCGACAACCCAGGTGCCCCACGATCACCAGGACGAGAACGGGAGCGTCATCAATGTTCAACCTCGGAACCGCTGAGATCCTGATCATCGCGGGAGTGCTCGTGCTCCTCTTCGGCGCGACCAAGCTGCCGCAGATGGCGCGTTCGCTCGGCCAGTCCGCCCGCATTCTGAAGGCGGAGACCAAGGGCATGCGCAGCGAGGGCAAGGAGGAGAACGACGCGGCACCCGAGGCCGCCGCCCCCGCCCCGCAGGCACCGGTTCCGGCTCCGCAGCCGATTCAGGCCGCCCAGCCTGCGACGGCCGCTCCGGTGGCCGCGCAGCCGGTGGCCCAGCCAGTCGAGCCGCAGCCCGCCGCGCAGCCCGCAGCGGCAGCACCCGCCGAGACCGCGCCGCCCGCCGCGGCTGCGCCGCAGGCCGCCCAGCCCACCGTGGCCCAGCCCGCAGCCGCCGCCCCGCAACAGCAGGCCACGTCCAACAACGCCGAGTAACAGCTCACTCGTCGGGCCCGGCATTCCCACACCGGCCGGGCCCGATGGAGTCGGTTCTATCGTCGCGCGATCCTCCGCCGAGGTCAGCCTCGTTGGGTGGCGGACATGTCGATCTCCTTGGCCGCTTCCCAACACTTCTCGCAGCTCGCCCAGAACCGAGCCAATCCGTTGTCGTCGCTCGCTACGACGACCACCTCGTCACACAGCGCAGTCGCGGTCTCCTCGTCTCCATACCTGCGACGCGGGCCGCGCAGCACATGGCGTTGATTACTCGCAGGCTGCCAGTGGTAGACGCTCACTGGTGCACACCCCCTCTGCTGTTCTTCAGCGCGAGGATCACCACTGTCGGTGATGATCTCTCTCCTCCACGTTAACGACGCCGAACGATCAATGGCGACAGGTTCCGTCTTCCTAGTGACGCGCAGGGGGCGGCTTCCGTTGGTATCCGCCGGATCTCAATCGATTTCTCGTCATCCGGCAACGCCGTCGGTGTCCGCGCGCCCGACCGGCATCGGTGCCCGGATAGTGCGTTCCCCGCCGCCGGACCCCACGGTTATTCGACCGATCTCCGCTGATCAGGCGCCGAATGTCGATAATGATCCGGGTACTCGTCGGCTCGATGTGAAAGCCTGAGGTCGTGGCCGCACGCTCTTCGAACAACTCGGCACTGACCCCATCGGGTCGTTACGCCGCCGCCCGCGCTCGCAGCGGAGCCCCTCGTCTGTCGGACTTCCTCCTCGAGATCGATTTCGAACTCGATCCCTTCCAGCTCGAATCCTGTCGGGCGTTGGAGGCGGGACACGCCGTCCTGGTCTGCGCACCGACTGGTGCGGGCAAGACCATCGTCGGTGAGTTCGCCGTCCATCTGGCCCTGGCCGAGGGGCGGAAGTGCTTCTACACGACACCGATCAAGGCGCTGTCGAACCAGAAGTACGCCGATCTGTGCGCACGCCATGGGGCGGAGAACGTCGGGCTGCTCACCGGCGACACCGCCGTCAACGGCCACGCTCCCGTCGTCGTCATGACCACCGAGGTGCTGCGGAACATGCTCTATGCGGGTTCCTCGAGCATCGAGGGACTCGGCTACGTGGTGATGGACGAGGTCCACTACCTCGCGGACCGGTTCCGTGGCGCGGTCTGGGAGGAGGTCATCCTGCATCTGCCGGAGAACGTCCGGCTCGTGTCGTTGTCGGCGACGGTCAGCAACGCCGAGGAGTTCGGCGAATGGCTGGACGCGGTCCGAGGCGACACGTCCGTGGTGGTCGACGAACACCGGCCGGTGCCGCTCTGGCAGCACATGATGGTCGGTAACCGGTCGATGGACCTCTTCGGCGGCGAGTCGGGTGGCGAACTGAAGCTGAACCCGCACCTGTTGCGCCAGGTGCAGAACACCGAACGCAGTGAGCCTGCGTGGCGTGGGCCCCGGCGTGATCGAGGGTCGCGTGATCGTAGAGGCGGCCCCTCGCACCCTGCCCGTTTCCGGCCACCCGCTCGCCCGGACGTCATCCAGCGCCTCGGCTCCGCCGGGCTGTTGCCCGCGATCATCTTCGTCTTCAGCCGGGCGGGCTGCGACGCGGCCGTCAATCAGTGTGTCCGGGCCGGGGTGCGGCTGACCACGGAGGCGGAGACCGAGGAGATCCGGCGCGTCATCGATCTCAAGACCGTGGACCTGCCCGACGGCGATCTCGGTGTGCTGGGTTATTGGGAGTGGCGGGAGGCCCTGGAGCGCGGGGTGGCCGCACACCACGCGGGTATGCTGCCGGCCTTCAAGGAGACCGTCGAGGAACTGTTCGTCCGGGGCCTGGTCCGTGCGGTGTTCGCCACCGAGACGCTTGCGCTGGGGATCAACATGCCTGCCCGCACCGTCGTGCTGGAGAAGTTGGTCAAGTACAACGGTGAGGCGCACGTCGACCTCACACCGGGGGAGTACACCCAGTTGACCGGCCGGGCGGGTCGACGCGGCATCGACGTCGAGGGCCATGCGGTCGTCATCTGGCAGCCGGGGATCGACCCGCGTCAGGTCGCCGGGCTGGCCTCCACCCGCACCTACCCGCTGCGCTCGTCGTTCCGCCCCGGCTACAACATGGCGGTGAACCTGGTGCACCGGGTGGGCGTCCCGGCCGCACGGGACCTGTTGGAACAGTCGTTCGCCCAGTTCCAGGCCGACCGCTCGGTGGTGGGGCTGTCCCGTCGGATCGAGCGCAACGACGAGGCGCTGGCCGGTTACCGGGAGTCGGCGCGGTGTCACCTCGGCGACTTCGACGAGTACATGGACCTGCGACGGCGTGTCTCGGCACGGGAGAAGGCCCTGGCCAGGCAGAACAGCGCTGGGCGGCGGGCCGAGGTCGCCGCCTCGCTGGAACGGCTGCGCAAGGGCGATGTCATCGCGGTTCCCTCCGGTCGGCGATCCGGGCTGGCCGTGGTCGTGGACCCGGGCCTGGATCCGTTGAACGAGCCGAGACCGCTGGTGGTCACCGAGGATCGATGGGGCGGCCGGTTGTCGGTGATGGACTTCCCCTCACCGGTCGAGGCGCTCGGCAGGATGCGGCTGCCCAAGCAACTTGAGGTGCGGTCGCCGCGCTCCCGTCGGGACCTCGCATCGGCTCTGCGTTCCACCGGTATCGCGGTCCCGGTCCGCGGACGCAACAAGCCGGGCGGCGCGCACGAGGACGAGGAGCTCAACACGCTCCGCCGCGCCCTGCGGTCCCACCCCTGTCACGGCTGCGACTCACGGGAGGATCACGCCCGCTGGGCCGAACGACACCACCGGTTGGCGACCGAGAACGATCAACTACGGCGCAAGGTCGCCGGGACGACCCACTCGTTGGTTCGCACCTTCGACCGCATCCGGGCACTGCTGCGTGCCAGGGGCTACCTGGAACCCGGTGAACCCGGCGCGGCACAGGGCGGCGAGATCCGGAGCGAGTCGGCCCCGGCGGTCTCGACCTCGGAGTCTGCGCAGGTGGAGGCGACCGAGGATGTCTCGGAGGGCGTGACGAGGTCGGACGATGTTCCGGCGGAGGCCGCTGCCGAGCCGATCCCGTCGCGCGGCACCGTGGTCGTGGTGGGCGGCGATGGCGAGGTGATCAGCGAGCACGGCCGTCGGCTGGCCCGGATCTACAGCGAATCGGACCTACTCGCTGCCGAGTGTCTGCGTCACGGGGTGTGGCGTGGCCTGGAACCGGCCGAACTGGCCGCGGTGGTCTCCGCCCTGGTCTTCGAGTCCCGCCGGGACAACGGTCCGATCGTCGCCCTGCCTGCGGGACCGGTGACCGATGCGCTGGGGGAGACGATGCGGATCTGGGCGGACCTGGAGGACGACGAGCGTCGGCATCGGCTGGATCGAACCAGGGAACCCGACGCGGGCTTCGCGTGGCCGGTGTACCGGTGGGCGCGCGGCGAATCGTTGGAGAAGGTGCTGACGGCGGCGGAGAGCACCGGCCATGAGCTCTCGGCTGGGGACTTCGTGCGTTGGTGCCGCCAGGTGGTGGATCTGCTCGATCAACTGCGCACCGTCGTGGGCACCCGCGACCCGGTGGGTGGCGCGGCGGCCAAGGCGGTGGCGTCGCTGCGGCGTGGAGTCGTCGCGATGAGTACTGCCTGAGCGGCGACCATCGATCACAGCCCTACTACAGCCTCGACCATTCGGTGTGGTCAGGGCTAGGACTATGGTGTGATCGGCCGGAATCGGTGGCTTATGTCCGCACCGGATCCCTTGAATAGCACCGTGTCATCCAGTGTCAACCCGGAGGCAACCATGACCAGCCCGTACGGACCGTCCGGGGGGAACGACCCACAACAACAGTGGGGCCAGCAGCCTTACGG
Organism: Actinoalloteichus hymeniacidonis; assembly: GCF_014203365.1. Taxonomy (NCBI): domain Bacteria; kingdom Bacillati; phylum Actinomycetota; class Actinomycetes; order Pseudonocardiales; family Pseudonocardiaceae; genus Actinoalloteichus; species Actinoalloteichus hymeniacidonis. Next base: position 3,691,290 of record NZ_JACHIS010000001.1, on the reverse strand, counting down.
GGGCTACACCGGAACGCCTGCGGGCGGGACACCCGAGCAGGGATATCCGCAGACGGGCGGCTACCCGCAACAGGGTTACCCGCAGACGGGCGCCTACCCGCAGCAGGGCTATCCGCAACAGGGCGGCTACCCGCAGCAGACCTACGGCGGCCAGGGCGGTTACGGCTATCCGCAAGGTGGGCCGCCGCCGCAGAAGTCGGCTCTGCCCTGGGTGATCACCGGCATCGTCGTGGTGCTCCTGGGTGCCCTCGCCGTGCTCGGTTTCGTCTGGCCCGGCTTCTTCAACACCCGGGTTTTCGACGAGAACGCCGTCGAGGAGGCCGTCACCCGCATCGTGCGGGAGGACTACGGCGCCAGCGAGGTCTCGGACGTGACCTGCCCGGCGGGTAGGCCGTTGGAAGCGGGAACCTCGTTCGACTGCACGGCGACGGTGGACGGCGAACAGTCGACCATCACCATCTCGGTCCAGACCGACGAGGGTGAGTACCAGGTCGGCCAGCCCTGACGACAGCGGCGCCGGGGAGACGGAAATCATTCGCCTCCCCGCGCGCCGAACGGGCATCATCGGCCGGGTGTCCGACTACGCGATCAGAACGCTCGACGGCGACGACGTCGTCGAGGCGAACACCCTCTTCCGAGCCGCACTGCATTCCCGACCGTCCGAGGCCGAACATCGGGCCGAGGTGCGGGCAGGCTACCCCGCAGGCCGCGCCCTTGGCGTCCTGGACGGCGACGACCTGGTGGGCACCGCGATGTCCTTCCCGTCGGCCCTGGCGGTGCCCGGTGGTGCGGTTCGTTCCATGGCGGCGGTGAGCAGGATCGCGGTCCGCGCGGATCACACCCGACGCGGCGTTCTCACGATGCTGCAGAAACACCAACTGGCCGACCTCGCCGGTCGCGGCGAGGTCTTCGCATCGCTGCGTGCCTCGGAGGCATCGATCTACGGCCGGTTCGGCTACGGGGTCGCCGAGCGCATCCGGTCCATCACGGTGCGGTCGGCGATCGCGCGGATTCGCCCGACGGTGCCGCGTGTGGGGCACACCCGGCTCGTCGACCAGACTCGGATCGATTCGCTGCTACCCGCGCTCTACGAGCGCATCGGGTTGCACCGGGCGGGCATGATCACGCGTCCCGACGAACTGTGGCGTGCGCGATTCCTGGGTTGGCGCACGAGCAGCGACCTGATTCGGACGGCCGTGCACTCCGATGCCGACGGCACCGACGACGGTTTCGTCGTCTATCGCACCGCCAAGGACGGCTCCGGGTTCACCAGCTTCCTCGAGGTGATCGACCTACACGGTGCCACGCCGACGGCGACCCGGGAACTCTGGCGATTCCTGTTGAGCATCGATCTCATCGATTCGATCAAGGTGATGATGCAGGCGGTCGACGACCCGTTGGAGTGGCTGCTCACCGACCGTCGGGCGGTAGAGGTCACCGGGGTGGAGGACGCGACCTGGCTGCGGATCCTCGACGTGCCGACCGCTCTGGCCGCCCGCACCTACGCCGGCGGCGATGCGGTGGTCATCGAGGTCGAGGACCCACAGCTGCCCGCGAACTCGGGCCGCTATCGCATCGACGGCGAGGGCGCCCACCGCACCGAGGAACCCGCGGACCTGGTGATGAGCGTGGCCGTGCTGGGTGCGCTGTATCTGGGAGACGTCGCACCCTCGGCGCTGGCCTGCTCCGGCTGGCTCACCGCGACCGACGAGACGGTGTTGGCCCGGGCCGATCGCTTGTTCCGCACGACCATTCCGCCCTACTGCGGCACCTTCTTCTGATCCCGTCCGCCCGCCGCAGGCTCCCGAGATCAGCGCCGTGCCTGGGCCAACGCCTGGGTCAATCGATCCACGGAGCTGGTCAAGCCCCAGCGTTCGCCGAGTTCGGCGAGCCGCTGGGGATCGGCGGGCTCGGCAGGCAGGAGGTCGGTCTCGCTGCCGGTGATCGGCGCGTCGAGCGCCACACGCACCACGGTCGGAGCCACGTCGAGGTAGCCGGCCGCCGCCACCAACGCGGTCCGAGCGCGCTTCGGGACCTCGGCCGAGGACTCCGCGGCGGCCTGCCTCAGGGCGGCCAGCGAGCCGAAGACGCTGATCAACTTCGCGGCGGTCTTCTCGCCGATCCCGGGAACCCCGGGCAGCCCGTCGGAGGGGTCGCCGCGCAGCATCGCCATCTCGGCATAGGCCGAGCCCGCATCCGCTTCGGGAATGCTGTATCTCGCCGCCAGCGTGGCCGGGTCGATCCGTTCGCGTTTGAGCCAGCCTCGACCGACGTAGAGCACCACGACCGTCGTCGGCTCGGCGCGCACGGTCTGGAACAGATCTCGGTCACCGCTGACGATCTCGACCGGGTCGCGGCCCTCCCGATGCGCCAGTGTTCCGATCACGTCGTCCGCCTCGAATCCGGCGGCCTCGGCCGTCGCCAGCCCGGCTGCGGCGAGGACCTCGAGGATGATCGGGACCTGCGGGGTGAGGGTGTCGGGTACCGACTCCGCCACCGGGGTGCCTGCCGAGTCGGTGTCGGCGCCCCCCTCGTGTGGGGACTCCTCCGCGACCCGATGCGCCTTGTAGGACGGCAGGGCCCGGACCCGGAACGCAGGTCGCCAGTCGGCGTCCAGACAGCACACGAGCCGTCCCGGCCGCCGGTCCGACACGATGCGGGCCACGGTGTCGACGAATCCCCGGACGGCATTGACCGGGGTGCCGTCGGGAGCGGTCAGGGACTCGGGCAACGCGTGGAAGGAGCGGAACCACAGGCTCGCGGAGTCGAGGAGCACCAGGGGAGCGTTCACCGTGTCAGACTGCCGGCAGGGACCGACGAACGCGCCGTGGACACCCCGCTTCCCCCTGCGTCGACCATTCCGGTGGCGAGGCGATCGGTGTTCGACCGCTCGGCGGTCTCGCTAGGCTGTCGTCCATGTCGTCGACCCCAGTCTCGCTGCCCACTGCCCAGGTACTCCGCGACCGTATCGATCGCGCCCGTGCGGCCTGTGCAGCCGGCGGTCTCGACGCGCTGCTCGTCGCCCCGGGCTCCGATCTCCGGTATCTGTTGGGTGTCTCGGGCGGCTCTCACGAACGACTCACCACCCTCGTGGTGCCCGCCGAGGGCATCGATGCGCAGCCGATCCTGGTGCTGCCCAAGCTGGAGGCTCCCGGTTTCGCGGCGGTCCCCGCCGAGGAGATCGGTCTGGGTCTCGCGACCTGGGTCGACGGCGAGAACCCGTACCAGCTGGTCCGTGATCTGTTGGGCGCGGGCGGCAGGCTGCCTCGCCGGGTCGCGGTCGGCGACATGCTCGAGGCGATGCACGTGCTCGCGCTGCGGACCATCGACCCGAGCATCGAGCAGAGCCTGACCGGGCCGGTCCTGCGGGAACTCCGGATGCGCAAGACCGCCGAGGAGATCGAGGGACTCGCCTCGGCGGGAGCCGCCATCGACCGGGTGCACGCCAGGATGGGCGAGTGGCTGCGGGTCGGCCGCACCGAGGCCGAGATCGGCGCCGACATCGCCGCCGCGATCGTCGAGGAGGGGCACACCGGGGCGGAGTTCGTGATCGTCGGCTCCGGCCCCAACGGGGCCAGCCCGCACCACGACGTCTCGGACCGGATCGTGCAGGCTGGTGACGTGGTGGTGATCGACATCGGTGGGCCGATCCCCTCCGGCTACAACTCCGACTGCACTCGCACCTATGTCCTCGGCGAGCCCGCCGACGACGTCCGCGCCACCTACGAGGTGCTCCGCTCGGCACAGCAGGCCGCGGTGGACGCGGTGCGTCCCGGGGTCACCGCCGCCGAGATCGACGCGGCGGCGCGGGAGCCGATCGAAGCGGCCGGCCTCGGGGAGTTCTTCATCCACCGCACCGGGCACGGGATCGGTCTGGACGTACATGAGGAGCCCTACATCGTGGGCGGCAACGACCTCCCGGTGGAGGAGGGCATGGCGTTCAGCGTGGAGCCCGGTATCTACCTGCCGGGCCGGTGGGGCGCGCGGATCGAGGACATCGTGGTGGTGACGGCGGACGGGGTCCGCTCGGTGAACACCCGGACCCATGAGTTGACGGTGCTGCCCGCATGACCACCGCCCTGGAACCGACCGACCGTGCCATCCTGCGCGAGCTGTCCGCCGACGGCCGATGCAGCTTCACCGACCTTGCCGAACGCGTCGGCCTCAGTGTGTCCGCCGTGCACCAGCGGGTGCGGCGCCTCGAGCAGCGAGGCGTCGTGCAGGGCTACGCGGCCCGGCTGGACGGCGAGCAGATCGGTTTGGGACTGACCGCGTTCATCTCGCTCACCCCGACCGACCCGGCCGCACCGGACGACTATCCGCAGCGCCTCCGACATCTGCCGCAGATCGAGTCCTGCTATTCGGTGGCAGGCGAGGAGTCCTACATCCTGCGGGTGCGGGTCGCCTCGCCCGCAGGTTTGGAGGATCTCCTGCGGCAGATCAGGGAGGCGGCGAAGGTCGCGACGCGCACCACCGTCGTGTTGTCCACCCCGTTCGAGAATCGCTCGCCCGCGGTCTGAGACGTCGCCGACGCCGGCTTGGCGCGGCCGGTCAGCCGGTCGCCCGGCTGACCAGCTGCTCCTCCGAGGTGGCCCGAAGGCCACCGTCGTCGTCGGGAACACACCGGGCGCTGTCCGAGGTGGTGGCGAGGAACTCCGACAGACATTGCGCGAAGGCGCGGTGTCCGGCCGCATTGGGGTGGAAGGACTCCTGGATCGCGTGCGGCGCACGATCCTGGTCCTCCAACGCGCTCCAGTCCACCGTCAGTCGGGTGAACCACTCGTCGGAGACGTCCTCCGCCGAGCAGGCACCCCGGCCGACCCCCGCCTCGGAGTAGTCCAGGAACCGGGCGTCGGCGGCCTCGGCGGCCCGGCGCAGGCCATCGGCGAGCGCGCTCACGCCGACCTCCTGCATCCAGCGGGCGTCCTCGGTCCGGAACGGGCAGCCCGTCAGGCCCGCGAGATCGCGTCGAAGGTCCGCACCGACCGGCGACGCATAGGACTGCACGACGAGTTCGTAAGCGCTGTCCGGGTAGCCGTTGTCCCGCAGCACGCTGCGCACGTCGTCGAGGACCGCGGTCACCTTCGGGACCATGCGGTCGACCCGGTCCAACCATTCCTCCTCGAACTCCCCGTGAGTGCAGGCGGGGCCGTTGCGGGCGAACCAGGCCTGGAAGCACTCGCCGAGCACATCGGAGAAGCGCGGATCATCGTTGGCGCCCAGACCGATGACCACCGTGCGGATCCGCTTCTCCGAGGCCAGTGTGTCCAACTGCACGGTCTGCGAGTCGGTGCCGTGCTGCCCGACCCCGCTGAGGCGCAGGTGCTCGGAACGGGCACTCGAACAGCTCAGGTTGATCCGCTCGTCGATCGGCTCGCCCTCGACGAGATTGATCAGTGCTGCGGGGGAGCGGTGGCACCAGTTGCCGTTCTCGCCGTGGGTGCCCGGCTCGTAGTCGCCGGCGCCCTCGCCGGACATCGTGCTGTCGCCCATCGCCACCACGACGTCCGGTGCGCCTGGCGGCGGGCCGGGCCTCGGCGGCACGGGGCTGTCGCCCACGAGCACCACGAGACCGAGCAGGGGTGCGAGGGCCAACAGGAGGATGGCGAGCCGATGGCGAGGAGGATGCATCGCCGTCAGTCTAGGGAATTTCACGCGAACGCGATTGCGGGAGAAATCGGACCCTTCCCGGTGGAAGGCAACGCCGGACGCTGCCGTGGTCCGATCGGATCGGTGGGAGACCCTAGGGTAGGGCGCCCGCGATGGCGTTCGTCGGTACGTCGAGGCCCTCGGACAGGGGGCCTGCGACCCGGCCAGCCTGGCGGGCGGGACCGCGCCGACGAGCTCTCGGTGCGGCCTGGACCGACCCGATCGTGACACCAACCGTGGCGAGGACGAGGAGTTGACCGCGTCGATGACGCTCGATCAGGCGGTGCCGTTCCTGTGCTGCCCGCACTGCGGCCACGAGCTGCACCGAGTGGCAGGCTCGCTGCACTGCCCCGAGAGGCACGTCTTCGACGTCGCCAAGCAGGGCTACGTCAGTCTGCTGCCCGGCGCGGCGCGGCCACAGGCCGCCGACACGGCCGAGATGGTCGCGGCTCGGTCGGACTTCCTCGGCGGTGGCCACCTCGACCCGATCTCCGAGGCGCTGCGGTCCTTGGTGGCCGCCGCCGTGGACGACGTCCCGGGGTGTGTGCTGGACGTCGGCGCGGGCACCGGTAGGCACCTCGGCCGGGTGTTGGACGCGGTGCCCGAGCGGGTCGGTATCGCGCTGGACCTGTCGAAACCGGCGCTGCGGCGGGCGGTGCGAGCACATTCGAGAATGGCCGCCGTGTGCTGCGATGTCTGGCGCGGTCTACCGGTCCGCACCGGTTCGGCCGCCGCCGTGGTCAACATCTTCGCGCCGCGCAACGGCCCCGAACTGCGTCGGGTGCTCGCCCCGGCGGGCCGGTTGTTCATCGTGACCCCCACCCGAGGGCATCTATCGGAGCTGATCCAGGAACTCGATCTGCTGACCGTCGCCGCCGACAAGCACAGCAGGCTGGCCGACACCCTGGGCCCGGGCCTGGCGCTCGACGAGCGTCACACCACCACCTGGCACCGAGAACTGGACCACTCCCAGGTTCGGGCCGTCGTCGGGATGGGACCCAACGCCTGGCACCAGGACCCGGCCGAGCTCGACCGCAAGGTCGCGCGGCTGCCTGCGCGGGTGACGGTCCGCTTCTCGGTGGACGTCTCCCGGTACCGGCCCGCCCCGTCCTAGTCGGCCACGACCCGGCCGTCCGAGATCCGCAGCCTGCGGTCGGCCATCCGTCGGACCTCGTCGTCGTGTGTGGAGAGCAGGACACCTGCGCCGTCGTCTGCGGCCTGCCTGAGCAGGCCCAACACGGCCGCGACCATCTCATGGTCCAAATGGGCGGTCGGCTCGTCGGCCAGCAGCACTCGGGGTCGGACGGCCAGCGCCCTGGCCAGTGCCACTCGCTGTTGCTGTCCGAACGAGACCTCCGAGGGATACCGATCCGCCAGCTGATCCACCTTCAGCACGGCCAGCAACTCCAGGACCCGCTCGTCGATGTCGCCGACCGGCACGGTGTGCTCGGCCGGTGCCAGCCGAAGCGGCAAGGCCACGTTCTCCGCCAGCGTCAACTCGGTGGCCAGACCCATGGCCTGCGGTAGGACCGCCACGACGTGCCACGCGATGGTCGGGCTCAGCGGGTCGCCGAGGACCGACACCTCGCCCTCGTCAGCGCGATCGAAGCCGCACAGCACCGAGAACAGCGCGCTCTTGCCCGAACCGGACGGCCCGGACAGGGTCGTGATCTCGCCCGCGTTGACCGTGAGGTCGACCCCTCGGAGCACGTCGACCGTCGTCGTGCCCTGTCGGAACGACCGTCGGATGCCGCTCGCCCGCAGCACCGGCGCGTTCGCCGCGATCTGCGTCCCCATCATCTGCCCGCTCCCTCGATCGCCGTCAGCTCACCATCACGCAACCAGACCAGGGTGTCCGCGCCCGATCGAAGTCGTTCATCGTGCGAGGCGACCACGACCGGAACATCCAGCGCGGTGACCCGACGCAGCGCATCGAGCACCAGATCGGCCGAGCGGGCATCGAGCTGCGAGGTGGGCTCGTCGGCGAGTACCACCTCACAGCCCATCGCCAGTGTGCACGCCAACGCCAGGCGTTGTTGCTGCCCGCCGGAGAGGGAGCGGATCCGCCAGCCACCGGTCCCGGGCAGTCCGAGTTGTTCCAGTAGTTCCTCGCCCGGATCCGGGCGATCGGCCAGCTGTGCCGCAGCCCGTAGATTCTCCGCCACGGTCAGGTAGTCGAACAGGTTCTCGGCCGGATTCTGATACACCAGGGCGATGCGACTGCGCCGTAGCCTGCGCAGCTCGCCCGCGTCCAGGCCGCCGAGTTCCCGATCACGCAGCAACACCTGGCCCTCGGTCGGCTTGTCGAGCAGGGCCAGCACCCGGAGCAGCGTGGACTTCCCCGATCCGGACGGACCCGCCAGCACGGTCAGACCACGGTTCGGGACGTCCAGCGTCACCCCTCGGACCGCCTCCACCGGGCCCGACGGCGTCGGATAGGTCACCGACACCGCGCGCAGGCCGAGTACGGACTCGGCCGTGACGGTGGTCTGCGTCGTTATCTCAGCCACGAATCAATTCCCCCACTCGAGCGGTCCGCACCAGTCGGACGGCGATCCAGGTCGCGACCGCAACCACGACCGAGGTGATCAGGACCGTCCAGATCAAGAATCCCCACGGCAATCCCGGCTCCGGAGCCGGGAAGACCTCCGGCGCTGGGTCGAGCCTGCTGGACGACAGCTGGGCGCCGACGATGCCTGCGAGCGAGCCGAAGACGATGGCCAACACCGCGACCACGCTCAACTCGACGAGATAACTCGACACCAGTGTGCGCAGCCGAAGTCCCATCCGGGCCGCCAACGCACCGGACAGCTCGTTCTGCCTGCGCCGGGCCTCCACGGACAGCAGCAGCGAGACCACTGCGAGCGCCGCGAGCACCAGGCCGAGGACCACGATGAAGGAGAACGTCCATTCCACGGTCAAGAACGCCAGCGCATCCATCGCCGCAGCCCGCTCCGCAGTGTTCAACGCCTCCACGCCCTCGGCGGCGAGTGCCTCCACCACCGTCGTCAAGCCGTGGTTCGACCAGACGAACCACGAGGCGATAGTGGTGGGTTGCTCCACGGCCTCTGCGGCGATCACGTAGCCGATGCTGCGGGTCAGACCGGGGAAGCCCTCGACCGCACCGACGGTTCGCACCTCCATGCCCCCGCCGATGTCCACCGTGCCCTCGGCGGCGCCCGCGACGGCGAGGGCGGGTATCCGACCGTTCGTGTCGGCGGCGCCCAGCGATTCGAGGGCCTCGTCGATCTGTCGAGACCGTGCGGTGTCGTCGGAGAACGCTCCTCGCGCGAAGGTCGCCGGGTCGACCACCACGATGCGACCATCGCGGCTTTGGTCCGGGATCGCCCTGGTGGTGACTCCGACGAAGGTGGATTCGGTTGCGATCTCGGCAGGCAGCGTCAACCCGTCCCTGATCTCGGCATTGCCGACCTGGACCGAGCTCTCGGCGCCCACACTGAGGCCCGACTTCGCGTTGAAGGCTCCTTGCTGGGCCGTCACCACTCCGTTGCCGACAGCGATCGTGCCGACCGCCAGCAACGCCACCACGAGCACACCGGTCACGGTGCCGCGCGAGGCCGCGAGCCTGCGGATTCCCAGCTGGGCGGCGGGCCGAGACCACATCTGCAGCGAATGGGATTTGATCAGAGAGCCGTTGAGCAGTCGGGCGATCAGCCCGGCGACCGTCAGGACGATCAACAGCGGAAAAGCCAACGCGACCGGGTCGATGCGCGGGATCACCTCGTCCGCCTCGACGCTCAGCGCACCGTCCCACAGCCTGCTGCCTGCCCAGACCGCCAAGCCCGCCGTGGCCAGTTCCCAGGGCAGCAGGGTGAGGATCCGCCGCACGCGGCCACCGTGTCGGACCCGGGCCCGTTCCAGACCACTTCGGACTCGAACAGCGACTGTTGCCCCCACCACGCCGATCGCGACGGCCACCACGCCGAACATGATCAACGTCAGCAGGGTTCCCGTTCCGGGCTGGATCTGCGAAGCCGGTGCGAAGAGGTCCAACGCAGCGAAGGCCACCCCGACCCCGAGACCCATACCCGCGAGCAGCGGCAGGCCGAGCTCCAGTACGGCCTTGGCGCCGATGGCGAGGGGCGAGACCCCACGCGACCAGAGCAGCCTGATCTCGGTGTGTCGGCGCTGGCACCACTGCACCGCGACGGCGGCCACCCCGGCGAGGCCGACCAACAGGCTGACCAGCGTCAAGGGGAGCACGGCCAGGGTGACACTCCGACTGGATTCGCCTGCCAGCTCCACGGGCCGATCCAGGTAGGCCCGCGCCGTGACCGGTTGGTCCGTCGCGAAGTCGCCGACGACCCCTCGGATATCCGAGACCACGTGCGCCGCACGCTCGGATAGTGCCGAAGCGGCGTCCGGCGTCTGCGGCTGTTCGACCGGGAACCGCACCGTGGTCGCCAGCAACAGTGGTGTCGCGGCGGTGAAGGCTTCGAATTCCTCGCGGTCGGCGAAGAACAACACCTGGGCGTCTTCGAAGTCTCCGCTGAGCGGTCGCACGGTGACCAGTGCTTCCTCGGTGCACCAGAACTGGTCCTGTGGTTGGACCAGATCCTCGTAGATCGTGGTCACGGTCGATGCTGCGGCATCGACGCCGAGACCCTGGGCGCGATCGCCGACCCGGACTCCGGCCTGTTCCGCCACCGAGCGCGCGATCCACAACCCGCTGCGTTCCCCACCTTCGAGCACGGTGAGGTTGTCCATCGCCTGATCGCGGTGGCCGATCCGGGTGAGCGCGCTGTCCGTCCCGAAGTCGACCCTGAGCGGCATGGTGTAGCGACCGCTGACGCTCTCGGTGAAGCCATGCCGCGCGCCCGATTCCGTCGCCGCGTCGACCACCGTCGCGGCGTTGTCGTTGTCGAGTGCTTCGCCGACCACGTTCGGCCCGAGGTTGTGCGGGCAGAGCCGGTCGAGGTTGTAGGAGACCGCTGCGCTGCCCACCGTCGACACGTGCAGGACCGCTCCGGCGATCACGAACGCCACCACCAGACCGGTGAGCATCGCGACGAGCATCGTGGAGGGGCTGGACAGCGCCGCACGCGGCGCCCGAGTCCACGGAAGCTTGCGAAACGTGCTGCGCTTGGCCTTCACACCACGAGAGGGTGCCGGATGGTGAAATGCGCCACTAGCGATTCGGCGAAACTGACATGATTCGGCAACATGCGCCTACACCACGCCCCTTGGATGTGATGTACACCACGGTCTGGGTGGGCGTACTACGATCGGCGTCCGCCGGCGGGAGCAAACGCCACCGTCCCGTCGTTGACACGGTACGACCTCAATGCCCGACTGCCGAGGGAGCCGCCCACCGTGCCCTTGTTTCCCCTGCTCTTCCTGATCCTCGAGATCACCGCCCTCATCGTGGTCGGCAACCTCATCGGCGTGCTGCCCACCATCCTGTTGGTCGTCGGTGGCAGCGTCCTGGGCGCTTACCTGCTCCGCAGGGAGGGAAGCAAGGCGATGGCCGCGGTGCAGGAGACGATGCGGACCCGCAGGATCGCAACGGACTCCCCCGACCCGATCGGCATCGTGGTGGCGCTGTTGTTCCTGATCCCCGGGCTGGTCACCACCTTCTCCGGTCTGCTGCTGATGATCCCGGTCAGCAAGCGTCTCGTCGCCGACAGGCTGCGCCGCAGCAATCGTTTCGTCACCCAGCCCGGTGCGGGTGGGTTCGTCCCCGGCCCGGCGGGTGCCCCGCATCGGGGTGCACCCGCAGGCGGGTCCGTCGTGGAGGGCGAGGTGATCGACGGCGAGGTGATCTCGGAGAACGTCGAACCGCACTCGTCGACGTCGGAGACCGATCGGACCGGCTCGACGTCCGGTTCCTCCGAACGCCCGTTACCCCCGACCGATCGCGATTGACCTCACACCGAGTCGGCTTGTGTCCGCCAGCCGGGCAGACTGCTGCATTGTGACGACCACTGAGCACCGGACGACGCTGTTGAGAGGCGGTCGAATCCATTCGCCCGCCAGCCAGGACGCGACCGCCATGGCGGTCACCGACGGGGTGGTCGTCTGGATCGGCCAGGATGCGGCTGGGGATGCGCTCTTCGGTGGTCAGAGCACGATCGTCGACCTCGACGGCGCCTTCGTCGCACCGGCCTTCGTCGATGCCCACGTCCACAGCACCTCGGCCGGTCTGCTGCTCGAGGGGTTGGACCTGACCGACTGTCGCACCCTCGCCGACTGTCTGCGCCTGCTGCGGGAGCACGCCACCGCCAACCCGAGGACGATCATCTGGGGCCACGGTTGGGACGAGAGCCGTTGGCCGGAGGGCAGGCCGCCGACGCGAGCCGAGATCGACGCGGTCGCGGCGGGCAATCCGGTGTACCTGTCTCGGATCGACGTGCATTCGGCCCTGGTGTCCAGCGCACTGCTCGATCAGGCGCCCGAGGCGCGCACCGCGCCCGGTTTCCACCCCGACGGCCCCTTGACCGCCCAGGCCCATCACGCGGTACGAGCGGTGGCCAGGAACAGCATCGACGCGGCTCAGCGTCGTCGGGCCCAACACGGATTCCTGCGGCATGCCGCCGCGCAGGGGATCGCCGCCGTGCACGAGTGCGCAGGCCCGGACATCTCCGACCCCCAGGACCTCACCGATCTACTCGTCCTCGCGGGCACCGAGGATCTGCCCGAGGTGACCGCGTACTGGGGTGAACTCGCCTCGGCCGGCGTCGCCCGACGGTTGCGGGTGGCGGGGTTGGCGGGCGATCTGTTCGTCGACGGTGCGCTCGGCTCCCGAACCGCTCTGCTGACCGAGCCCTACACGGACGCCCCCGACACCAGCGGCGCCGCCTACCTGGACTCGACCCAGATCGCCGACCACCTCGTGGAATGCACTCGACATGGCATGCAGGCGGGATTCCACGTCATCGGCGACAGGGCCACCGCCGAGGTCATCGAGGGTTTCCGTCGTGCCGAGGCCGTGGTCGGGCTTCAGGCGCTGACCGTGCGTGGACATCGACTGGAACACCTGGAGATGGTCGACGCCGAGCAGGCCGCCGCCCTGTCCCGGTGGGGAGTCATCGCCTCCGTGCAGCCGATGTTCGATGCATTGTGGGGCGGGCCGGACGGGATGTACGTCGATCGTCTGGGCGCGACCAGGGGGATCGGGCTCAATCCCTTCGCCACCCTCGCCTCGGCAGGCGTGTCGCTGGCCTTCGGTTCCGACGCCCCGGTGACCCCGATCGGCCCCTGGGCCGCGGTTCGCGCTGCGGTGCACCACCGAACCCCCGGCGCGGGGATCTCGCCCCGGGCCGCGTTCACCGCGCACACCCGAGGCGGCTGGCGTGCCTCCGGCGCCTCCGACGAGTTGACCGGATCGCTGGTCCCTGGTGCCTCGGCGACCTACGCGATCTGGACGGCAGGCGAGCTGGTCGCACCGGCAGCCGACAACCGGATCGCCCGGTGGTCCACCGACCCCCGGTCCAGGGTTCCTCGGCTTCCGAATCTCCAGCCGGATGTCGACCTGCCGGTGTGTCGGGCGACGGTGCTGCGTGGTCGGGCGATCCACGACCCGGAGGGTCTGCTGCCTGTCGGCTGATCGACGGTGGGCGATGGTCTGCGCGGTTCGTTGAGGTCATACCTGCTTCAACCGATACCCGATCCCATTAGGGTGTGTGAGCGTGACGGAACAACCGGACCGCAGACCGGAGGTCCGTGCCTCCGATGTCGAACGCAATGAGATCGCCACACTGCTGAACCAAGCGGTCGGGGAGGGACGGATCAGCCTCGACGAGTTCACCGAACGGGTGGGCCTGGTCTATGAGGCGACCACTCGGCGTGAACTGGACCAGCTGGTCGCCGACCTGCCGGTCGCTCGGGACGTGGCGACCCCGGATGCCTCGCAGGGCGTGGTGGTGCGTTCCGACGACGCTGGTGACGCGGACCGCCGGAAGTGGGACCTGGCGATCATGGGTGGCAGCGACCTCAAGGGCCGCTGGCGAGTCCGTCGCAAGATGGGCTTCTTCGGATTCATGGGCGGCAGCGACATCAACCTCTGCGATGCCGAGCTGGATGCACCGGAGGTTGAGCTGGTGCTGATCGGCATCATGGGCGGTCACACCGTGATCGTTCCCCGAGGCGTCCGGGTCGAGCATGTGGGCGGCTTCAACCTGATGGGCGGCGACGATGTCAAGATCGATCAGGACGAGGTGCTGCCCAACGCGCCGGTCGTGCGGATCCGTACGTACAACTTCATGGGCGGGCAAGAGATCAAGAACCCGAAGCGCAAGAAGCGCAAGCGTCGCCGCGCACTGGAGGACTGACCGAGCGCGGCCCTATCGGTCCGGTCCGCACCGTGCAGGCCGCGTCGGTGGGCGACGGTCGATCAGTCGTCGCTCCCGGGCTGCCGATCGAAGATCGCTCACCCCATAGGATGGCTTACGTGACCGAGCAACCCGATCGCCGACCAGAGGTCCGTGTCTCCGATGCCGAGCGCGACCAGACCGCCACCCTGCTGAACCAGGCGGTCGGCGAGGGACGGTTGACCCTGGAGGAGTTCACCGAACGCGTCGGGCTCGCCTACGCGGCGGACACCAGGGGACAGCTGGAGAAACTGGTCACGGACCTGCCGGTCGCGGCGGATCGATCGGCCGATGCGGCGCCTGCCAAGGTCGAGAAGGACCCTTCTGCGAAGCGGAAGTGGAAACTGGCCCTGCTGGGCGACAACAAGGTCAGCGGCCGGTGGCGGGTGCACCGTCGGATGGGATTCTTCTCCGTCCTCGGAGACAACAAGATCGACCTCAGCAATGCCGAACTAGGCGGCCCGGAGGTCGAGATCACCCTGTTCGGGGTCCTCGGCGATTACGAGATCATCGTGCCCAAGGGAGTCCGGGTAGAGCACTCGAAGGGCTTCCGGCTGCTGGGTGACTCCACGGTCAAGGTCGACGAGAGCGCGGTGCTGCCGAACTCGCCCGTGGTGCGGATCAAGAGCTTCTCGCTACTCGGCGACGACGTCATCCGGCATCCCAAGAAGAAGCGGCGCCGCTGGACCGACGACGACGACGAGGACTGATCCGCCGCATTCGGCCTACGGCCGGTGTGCCGGGGCAGGCGGCGAGTGATATCGGACGATCACCTCGGCGTCGACGTCCACCCGGTACCCGATCCCACGGACGGTGCTGATCACCTCGGCCTCGTCGCCGAGCTTCGCGCGGATCCGGCGGATGTGCACGTCCACCGTGCGATTGCCCGGCGGCTCGTGGCTGGCACCCCAGAGTCGATTGATCAGCGATGTCCTGCGATGTACCCGGTCTCGGTGCTCGCAGAGGAACAGCAGCAGGTCGAACTCCAGGCGGGTCAGCTCGATCGGCAGTCCACGGCAGACGACGCGCCGGGAGGGAACGTCGATCAGCACCGGAACCGACCCGGAACCGACCGGCACCATGTGTCTGGGTGGCGCCGTCGCACCGGCGGGGCGCGGTCGTGGGGCGGCGGATCGTAGTGAGGCGCCGCGAACGGTCACCGTGACCGACTGCGGGTCCAACACCGTGCCGATGATCTCGACCAGCCGGCCCGCGAGGCTCGCCGGGTCGTGATCGTCGGTGCTCAAGGTGACGGTCACGGCCGCGTCGTCCATCGGATCTTCGGGTGCTCGGATGGTGGTCGGGGGCGGCGAGAACGGTTGTGCCATGGGCTTCCTCACGAGGGGGCCGGTGCCGAACAGGAGCCAGGACCGGATCTCGCACAGGATTGGGTGGTCACGCGGACGTAGTCCACATGACGGCGGCGCGTGAGCACGGTGGCGACCACATCATCGATCGCACCAAGCGCCCCGAGGAGTGTCAACGACTCCCAACGGCTGGACATCGCGCGGTGCTGTCTGGACAACCGCCGACGAACCGTACCCGAGCCCGCGACGGGACGCCGACGCATACCGAGTCGGCGCAGTACACCGTGGACGTCCCGTCTCGGACTCCGAGCCGTGATCGGTCGATCAGTCGGCCGCACCGCCACCGAAGACGGCTGCCTCCTCGGCGGTCTCGGCGATTCCGTTCTCACCGTGGAAGATGCGCTCGCCCCAGGACGTCAGGCTGTTCAGGTCGAAGTTCTCGACCATGTCCAGGTAGTCGACGCCGCCGCTGTTGCCGCTCCACGACCAGCCGAGATAGCCGAGGCCCAGCGACTCGGTGGTCGCGAGGATGGCGTCCTCGTCGGGATTGCCGTCGGAGTGATCGTGGCCGAACTCGCCGACCATGATGGGCAGGCCCTGGTCGACGAAGTACTCGAGGTAATCACTGACGGCGGTGGCGTTGTCGTAGACGCCGTACATGTGGATCGAGAACAGGGTGTTGGCATCGGGATCGGAGGCGAACACGCCCGCAGCCTGGCTGCGCATGGTCCCCGACCAGTCCTGTCCCCAGTTCGGCGCGTCGACGACCAGGGTGTGATCGAAGCCCGCGGCCCGCAGCCTGCCGATGGCGGCCGAGGTGTCGGCGCCCCAACCGGTGTAGTTGTTGTTGCCGAAGGGCTCGTTGCCGATGTTGACCAGGACGTAGTCCTCCTGACCGACCAATGCGCTCTGGATTCGCAGCCAGTAGTCCACCGCTCGGTCCAGACTGACCGCAGTGGGCTGCTCGCCGTAACCGGTGGTGTCGTGTACCTCCAACACGCAGATCAGCCGGTTGGCCTTGCATTGGCCGATGACCTCGGCGACGTCGGCGGCATCGTTCTCGGTCCATTGATCGCCGCTGCTCAGGACGACGCGCACGGTGTTGGCGCCCAGCGATTTGATGTCGGCCAGCGACTGGGGCGTCTCGTTGGTGAACCAGGAATGGGGGTGGTTGACCCCCCGCATGACGAATTCCGAGCCGTTGGACTCGTGCAGTCTGCCGTTCTCGATGTGGAAGCCGGTTTCGGCGTGCGCGGTGGGGACGACGAAGAGCGCGAGGAGCAGCGCACACACGGCCGTGCCGAGGGATACGAGTCGTCTTCTCATGACCTACCTCAGGGAAGGATCCGGGAGTGAACCCGCGAGCGGGGAAGCGTCGGGCGGACCGAGGACAGCACGCCGGCGACGACAGGACCCGGCTTCCTGTGGCGGCGATTCGAGACTAATGGACGGTGATCGGGCACACAATGCCCCGGCGCCTGCGTGCTGTTCGGCTCACTCGCCGTCGTGTGCGGCGTTCAGGGCGCGGATCAGTTCGCTGCGGGCACGGGCGACTCGGGATCGGATGGTGCCGACGGGGCAGCGACACACCAGCGCAGCCTCCTCATAGGACAGCCCGAGCAGCTGGGTCAGTACCAGGACCTCCCGCCGCTGCGGCGCCAGATCGGCCAGCAGCAGATCGAGTTCGACCGCATCCTCGAAGCCGCCCGAGGTCGAGCCCGGCCGTGCGGTCGCGTCCGCGAGCTGGGTGAGGTCCATACCCGACACCTGACGCGGCCTGCGGCCCGCCTTGCGATACTGGTCGACGACGACCCGGCGGGCGATGGACAGCAACCAGATCCGTGCCGAGCATCTACCCTGGAAACTCGATAGCCCGCGCAGCATGCGCAGGTAGGTCTCCTGGGTCAGGTCGTCCGCCGACGCCGTACCGGCGAGATGCGCGGTGAACCGCCACACATCGTGCTGGGTGGCCCGGATGAAGCGTTCCAGGGCACGACGATCTCCGGCACTCGCTGCGAGAGCCGAATCTGTCGTATCGAGGTCGACATCGGCGTCGGCCGGCCAGGTCACAGATCGGAAGATTAGCGCAATCGTCATACTGACCCGGTCCGCCGAATGGAGGAGAATTCTCCGCGTGGAGTGCGACAGCTGCCGTGACGCGTTGTCCGCCCGGCTCGATTCCGAGCTGGAGCCCGTGCAGGCGCAACGGACCGACGAACACCTGAAGACCTGTGTGGAATGCCGGATCTGGCAACAACAGGCCACCGCATTGACCAGATCGATGCGGGTCCGTCCTGCGGTGTCGACTCCCGACCTCACCGAGCGGATCCTGGCCGCCGCCGAACACACCGTGCGCCCTCCATCGGTGGCGCGGGTGGCCCTGGGCCTGGTCGGGATCGGGCAGCTGGCACTGGCGATCGCCCAGCTCTTCGGCTTCGACCACGGGCTCGGCCACGATGCCGCCGGTTCGGTGCACCTGCTCAACGAGAGCACCGCGTGGAGCCTGGCCATCGGCCTCGGCATGCTCTGGGCCGCGCTGCGCACCGGGCTCTCCCGGGGAATGCTGCCGGTGCTCGGTGGTTTCGTGCTGATACTCGCGATCTTCAGCGTGCGCGACCTCGTCATCGGCGAGGTGGAGTTGATGCGGGTGGCCTCGCACGGCCTGCTGGTCCTGGGACTCGGATTGCTCGCGCTGGTGCGACGCCAGGAATCTCGGCGCAGCCCGGAACCGGGCAGACCGGCGCTGATCGCTCCACCGGTCTCCGACGCCGCGCCGCCACGGCGCCTCGACACGCAGGGGTCCACACTCGACGCCGTGGACTGGGAACACCGCGATCGGCCGCGATGGGCGGGTGGCAGCCGCGTCGCCTAGCGCGGTCCGGCCCCGGCGGAAGGACACCGATGACCACCGATTCCTCGCTCGACGCCGTGGTCGTGGGCGCGGGCCCCAACGGGCTGGCCGCTGCGGTGATCCTGGCCAGGGCCGGACTGTCCGTCGAGGTGCACGAGGCTGCGTCGACCCCCGGCGGTGGGGCGCGCACCGAGGAGTCGACGCTGCCCGGTCATCGGCACGATGTCTGTTCGGCCGTCCACCCGATGGGCCTGGCCTCCCCGTTCTTCCGTGCTTTCGATCTCGCGGCGCACGGCGTGCGGATGCTTCAACCGGACCTGGCCTACGCGCATCCGCTGGACGGCGGTCGGGCGGGGTTGGCCTGGCGGGATCTGGGCCGCACGGCGGCGGGCCTCGGCGTCGACGGCCGGGCATGGCGTGGCCTGCTCGGTCCGCTCGCGGCGGCCTGGCCAGGGGTGGTCGACCTGGCGATGTCGGATCTGCGTGGTGTACCCGCCGATCCGCTCTCGGCCATCCGGCTGGCTCGTCGGATGTTGGAGCAGGGCTCGCCGCTGTGGAATCTGCGATTCCGAGATGAGATCGCGCCCGCGATGTTCACCGGAGTCTGTGCCCATGCGATCGCCCCGTCACAGGCGATCGCGCCGGCCGGGGCCGGGTTGTTGCTGGCAGCGCTGGCGCACGGCGTGGGGTGGCCGATCCCCGAGGGCGGTAGCGCGGCGATCACGGACGCCCTCGTGGCCGATCTGCGGGCGCATGGCAGTCGGGTGATCACGGGAAGCCGGATCGACCGGCTCGCACAGCTGCCGAGGGCTCGCGCGGTGCTGCTCGATCTCACGCCCGCCGGGCTGCTGCGGATCGCGGGCTCCGAGTTGCCCGAACGGTACGCCCGCCGGCTTGCGGCGTTCCGCTACGGCGGTGCGGCCTGCAAGGTCGACTTCGCGCTGAGAGCCCCGGTGCCCTGGGCGAACTCCGATTGCGCATCGGCAGGGACGCTGCATCTGATCGGCAGCCGGGCCGATGCGGTCGTCGCCCAGCGTGCCGTGGCAGCGGGCCTGCACGCCGAACGCCCCTTCGTGCTGGCCGTGCAGCCAGGCGTCGTCGACCCGGGAAGGGCACCCGCAGGCAGCCACACGCTGTGGACCTATGCACACGTGCCGCAGGGCTCCGACCGGGACGTGAGCGCGGCGGTGATCGACCAGATCGAGCGATTCGCCCCGGGATTCCGGGAGATCGTGGCGGCGCACCGGGTTCGGACCGCGATGGACCTCCAGGGACACGACGCCAACTACGTCGGCGGCGACATCGCGGCGGGGGCCGTCACCCTGCGCCAGTTGATCGCACGTCCGGTACTCCGGTTCGATCCCTATGCCACGCCCCTGGACGGGGTCTACCTCTGCTCGGCCTCGACGCCTCCCGGCCCCGGCGTCCATGGCATGGCGGGCCTGCATGCCGCTCGGCGCGTGCTACGACAGCGCTTCGGGATCACCGACGACCCGCTGCGGCTGTTGCGGCAGTCGTGATCGGACGAATCCCTCCGCCAGACGTCGACAATGCCGCCGATGGGGCGATACCGCCCCGGACGCGGTCGTCGTACGGTCGAGGCGGTAGGAGCATCTCACCCGGTTGCTCGACCTCGACATGCGGTCCGACATCGATTCGTCGATGGGCGTCCGGCGATCCCGCCTCCGCATGCCGAAGCACCAACCCACCGGGTCGCCGCAGAGCACAGGAGGCGATCGATGCGTGGGTTACGGGGCAGACTCGGACGCACCTCGGTGTTCGGCATGGTGTTGACGGTGCTGACGGCCATGTTCGTCGGTGTCGGCGCGGGAACGGCGGTCTCCGCCCAGGATCCGCTGCGCATCATGCCGCTGGGCGACTCGATCACCGGATCCCCGGGATGCTGGCGAGCGATGTTGTGGAACGACCTGCAGAACTCCGGGCACACCGATGTCGATTTCGTCGGAACCCTCGGCCCGCAGGGCTGCGGCGTCGAACACGACGGGGACAACGAGGGACATGGCGGCTTCCTCGCCACCGGGATCGCCGAGCAGAACCTGCTGCCGGGCTGGCTCTCGGCCACCGACCCGGACGTCGTCCTGATGCATCTGGGCACCAACGACGCCTGGAGCGCCCGGCCCACCGAGTCGATCCTGTCCGCGTTCACCACCCTCGTCACCCAGATGCGCGAGTCGAATCCGGACATGCGGATCCTCGTCGCACAGATCATCCCGATGAACCCGGTCAACTGCGGGGAGTGCGCCCAACGGGTCGTCGAGTTGAACGCCGCCATCCCCGCGTGGGCCGATGGCTTGAGCACCGAGACGTCCCCGGTGCTCGTCGTGGACCAGTGGACCGGGTTCGACACCGGTAACGACACCTATGACGGGGTGCACCCGGTCGAGGGAGGCGACCGCAAGATCGCCGACCGTTGGCATCCGGTCCTCACCGGAGTCCTCGACGGACTCCGCTGAGGACGCCGACCGAGATCCGCCGCGGTTTCACCCGAGCCGTGAACCGATACCGGCGGGTTCCCGGGGACGACTACCGTCGTCCGATGGTTCGGAGTCGGCCGAGCCCCTGCGCCGCCAGCGGCGGGGTCGGCCCCGGGCCGGTCCGCAGGCCCAGGAAGAACTCGCCCAGGGCATCACGGGAGGTGTGCACCGGTGACCACCCGAGTTCCACCCGCGCCCTGGTCGTGTCCAACACCGGCAGGCGCAGCAGGGTGTCGAGCAGATCGGGCGAGGCCGCGACCGCACGCAACCGCCAGGCCGCCGACATCGCCGCCCGTACCGGGCGTGCCGGGAGTCGTACCACCGTGGCATCGAGGCAGTCGGCCAGCAGCTCGGCATCGACGATCGGCTCGGCGGCCAGATTGAACCCACCGGCCGATCGGCTCAGCGCGGCGAGCCGGAAGGCCTCGGCGACATCCTGGGCGTGCAAAACCTGGAATCTCAGGCCCGGAAGATCAGGGACCACCGGTATCCCGCCCGGCCGCAACAACACCGACGGAATCAGGGGACCGGCGAACAGCCTGCGTTGTTGCTGGGCGGCCTGCCGTTGCAGGATGAAGCCCGGACGGATGCGCACCACCCGGAGATCGGGCTGGCTGTCCTCCACCGTGTCCAGCACCCGCTCCAGATAGGCCTTCTCCCGGCTGTATGCGGCGCCCGGCCAACCATGGGTCGGCCAGCTCTCGTCCACGCCACGATTCTTGGGGCCGGGGGAATAGGCCGCCACCGACGATGCGTACACCAGGGCGGGCACTCCCGCGAAGGCGACCGCTTCGAATACCCGAATGCCACCCAGAACGTTGGTGCGCCAGGTGACATCGGGGGAGTGCGTCGGCTGGAACCGCCAGGCCAGGTGTACGACGACGTCGGCGCCCCGGAAGATCTCGACGAGGTCGTCGTCGGTGATATCGGCGGTCCGCCACGTCGTCTTCGGCGGTCGCCAGGACGGTTGGCGTCGGGCCACTCCGACGATCGAGGCGACTCGGGAGTCGCCTGCGAGGGTGCGGACCAGGGCGGTGCCCACATTGCCGGTGGCCCCCACGACCACCACCCGGATGCCTGCTGCGGTCACTGTCTGCCCGACCCCGACGTTCGCTCTCGATGACTGCCGGCGGCGTCGTCCTCCGGCGTGCGTGGCATCGGTCCCGCAGGCCCGTCGGCTGCCTCGGCGGGCCGGGACCAGCGGAAGACGCCTGCGCCCTGCGCGTAGGCCAGATGTCCGCCGATCGCACCGGCCGCGCTGACGGTGAGCAGTCCGAGCAGCGCCCAGCCGCGTCCGGCGGTGTCGTTACTGCGGTGTCGAGCAGTCCACGACATCAGGTAGCAGACCGACGACGCGATATTCGCGGAGGCGTGCACGAAGCCGACGCGGCGTTGCCGCAGGTCCAGCTCACTCCAGTCGGCGAGTCCCGTGATCGCCGCAGGCGGGACAGTGAGCAGGCCCAGCGAGATCAGATGTCGGGCCGTCACCCGGCGGCCGAGCAGGTCGCAGACCGCTGCGGCGCCGTAGCAGCCGATGGGCATCGCGACGAGTGCCGGATGGGCGGGGTGGCCCAGCCATTTGCCTCGCAGCGCTCTATCCAGGCCGGGGCGCTCGCGGAGGAAGGGCCGGACCCGCGAGCGCAGCCGTTCGGCCACCGCGTCCAGCGACTGCCGGGATTCGATCGACTTCAACCATCGCTGTACTGCATTCATGTGCGGCGGGTACCCCCGCCCTTCGCGGGGAAACGACCCGGGCGGCGGGCGACGCGGTCGTGGAGCGAACCGCGGCTGGTCGCCGTCTCGATTCGCGTCGCCTGCCGCGATGGTCAGAGTCGCTGCAGTCCCGTGAGCACCCGCTGTAGGAAGGCACCGTCCATCACGAGCGCCTGGGTATCGATCGGCGGGTGTACCCGGACTCCGTTGCATTCCACGAGGTCGGCGATCAGGACCTTGGTGACGCCGATCGGCAGGGCGATCAATGCGGCGACCTCGGCGAGAGAGCAGGGTTCCGCGCAGATCTCGGTGATCCGGCGGAGTTCCGGGCGGGCGGCGACGGCGAACGGCATCGGCTCGGCCGTCGCGGAGATCAGCGTCTCCATGCTCAGGTCGAGACCGACGGAGGTGCGCCCGCCGGTCCTGGCATACGGGCGGACCAGGGATTCCTCGAAGGTGATCGCGCCCCAGCCGTCCATTCCGGCCAGCCCGGGCGGCCAGATGGGTTCGTCGAGATCGTCGAAGGCGGCAGGCAGTCGGGCGGCGGTGCGGTCGAAGTCGATATGCATGACGTGCCCGGAGTCCCCGCTCGGCGGCGTGGGCGTCGACCTCGGCTGACCCTCGGGCGTGTCGCGTCGGCGGCGGGCGGCACCGCCGAACCGCGCGCCGGTCGTACCGATCGTCGACCGCCCCTCGTCCGCCTGGTTCGGCGGCGCGAATGCCGCGTCCTCGTCGGCCTGCGCACGGCGAATCCGTCTGCCCGACGTCGGGCCGAACCTCGCGCCCGTCAGCCCGACCATCAGGTCGTCGTCCGTCTGGTCCGATTGGTATCGCTCAGAGGTCATCGACCGTCCGTTTCTCGCCGTCTCCCCAGCCGGTCCTTCCCCGTTTTCTCGACCGGCCACTGGCAATCGAGACGGCTCGCTGATCGACGCTGATCACCTCGATCGTCCCGCGTGCGACATCTGAGACCGGAAAATAGTGAGATCCGTTTTCAGGATGCCTCGACCGGATTCTATCCGAATGAACAGTCCACGTCGCTGGTTCTTTCGGATCGCGTTTCGCCGACTGCGGTCGGGGCGACGAGAAGGAATTGCGTCCGAATGACGGCCGGAATTGCTCCATCGGGAGTATCAAGCCCATGCGGCACGTCGGGCGGCACGTCGCAACACCGTGAGGACTGCGGGCCCGACCAGCAGGATGGCCACCAGGTTCGTGATCGCTCGACCGGTGTCCCAGCCCAGCGTGGACGTGGTGAGCGTGAAGAGCAGGAAACGGTGCAGATTCTCTGCGATCGGCCCGCCGGGAACGAACGAGAGTGCGGTATCGGTGCCCGTCAGCAACGGCCAGGACCACATGTTCATCAGGAAACCGAAGACATAGGCGGCGAGTACTCCGTAACAGGCCAACATCGCGATCTCGGCCCGACCGCGCGGTCGGGCCGGCAACAGCCCGGCACCGAGACCCAACAGCGAGGAGGACAACATTTGAAACGGAAGCCACGGACCGATACCGGCGGTCAATAGCGCCGAGGCGAACAACGAGGTCGAGCCGAGCAGGAATCCGAATCCCGGACCGAATACCCGGCCGGCCAGGACCAGCAGGAAGAACACCGTCTCGATACCCGCCGTCCCCGCACCCAACGGGCGCAGACCCGCGTTGACCGCCGACAACACGCCGAGCAGGGCCAGCGCTTTCGCGTCCATCCCCGAGTCCGACAGCTCGGCGAGCACGATGGCCAGCAGCAGCGGCAGGAGGATCACGAAGACCAGCGGGGCGTCCACGGCACGGGCCGTGGGGTCGGCTGGAGGTGCGACGAACAACGGCCAGAGGAACATCGCCACCCCGGCCAGCGCGGCCAGGGTCAGCACTGCGGCCCGGCGCGGGGTGATGCGGACGACGGCCGTCCCGGCTCGCGGACGCACCGTCACCGGCCCGAGTCCTCGGCCAGCGCCCGACGCACCTGTTCGACCGTCAGCCAGCCCTGCGGTGCCAGGATCTTGGCGACCTGTGGAGCGAAGGACGGTGAGGAACTCACCACCTCGGCGGTATCGCCGTCGGCGACGACCTCGCCACCGGCCAGGACGACGACCCGGTCCGCGACGGCGGCGACGAACTCCACATCGTGGGTGGCGATCACCACCGACCGTCCCTCGGCGGCCAGCTCCGCGACGACGGCACCGAATCGCCGTTTGGCCCGGTAGTCCAGGCCCCGGGTGGGCTCGTCGAGCAGGACGACCGGCGGCGCGGTCACCAGCTGGATGGCCAGGACCAAGGCCAACCGCTGTCCCTCGGAGAGATCGCGCGGGTGCGCGGCGGGATCCGGTTCGTCGATCATCCTGATCAACAGCGACCGGCAGGTACCCGGCGGTGCCTCCGACTCCCGGTCCGCCTGCGCGCACTCGGCCGCGACCGTGTCCAGATACAGCAGGTCCGCCGCCGTCTGCGGCACCAGCCCGACAAGAGACCTGGCCTGCCGAGCAGAAACGGCGGCGGGGTCGATCCCGCCGGTGGACACCGTGCCCGCGAACCGCCGACCGGAGCCCTGCAGCGCCCACAGCAGGGAGGACTTCCCGGATCCGTTGCGGCCCATCAGCGCGGTCACCCGACCACGATGCAGATCGAGATCCACCTCGCGGACCGCCACCGTCTCGCCGTGCCGCACCACGACGCCGCGCGCACCGAGCAACGGGCTCGCCGAGTCCGGAACGGTGTCTGTCTGCGGTGTGCACCCGGCCAACCTGGTGCGCAGTTCGGGGGCGCGGCGGCGCGCATCGCGCACCGACAGCGGCAGCGGCGTCCAACCCGCCACCCTGCCCAGCTCGACCACGGGCGGCGCCAAGGTCGCTTCTGCGAGCACCTCGACGGGCGGTCCGTGCACGACTCGGCCGTCTCCGGGCAGGAAGATCATCCCGTCCGCGTACTGCACGACCCGTTCCAAGCGGTGTTCGGCGATCACCACCGTCACCCCGAGGTCGTGCACCAGTCGGGTGATCGAGGCCAGGACCTCCTCGGCGGCGGTCGGGTCCAGCGCCGAGGTCGGCTCGTCGAGGACCAACACCCGAGGGTGCGCGGTGAGCACCGAGCCGATCGCCACCCGTTGCTGCTGGCCGCCGGAGAGTGAACGCAGCGAGCGATCGCGTAACTCGGCGATGCCGAGCAGGTCCAGCGTCTCCTCGACCCGCTTGCGCATCACGTCCGCCGGGATGGCGAGTTGTTCCATCCCGTAGGCCAGCTCCGCCTCGACGGTGTCGGTCACGAATCCGGCCAACGGGTCCTGACCGACCACTCCGATCAGATCGGCCAGCTCACGGGGCGGGTTCGTCCTGGTGTCCCGGCCGGCCACGTGTACCCGGCCGCGCAGCGTGCCACCGGTGAAGTGCGGCACCAGCCCGTTGATCGCACCCAACAGCGTCGACTTCCCGGATCCGGTGTGGCCGACCACCAGGCACAGTTCGCCCTCGGCGATCTCCAGGTCGATCTCGGACAGCACCGGTCCGGTGTCGTCGTCGTAGCTGATCGACACCTGCTCGAAACGGATCACGCGGTTACCTCCGGCGGTGGGGCGAGCCAGGCGGGGGCGACCCCCGCGAGAATGCCGAGAACCGGTAGGAGCGTCGCCGTCGGCCAACTCGGCGGGCTCAGTGCGGGATGCAGACTCAGCGGGTCGAGCTCGGCGCCCACCACGAGCAGGATCACCGTGATCAGCCCGCAGATCACCACCGAGGTCTCCGGTAGCCGCCAGCGGTCCGGCCGATAGACGCTGCGCCGGATGCGACGGCCCGCCAACGCGAAACCCGAGCCGGCCAGGAGTAATCCGGTGACCGTGATCGCCGGGCCGAACACGGGTCCGGTACCGCCCAGCAGGCCGTAGACGCCGACGCAGACCCCCAACAGGCCGGCGATCACCAGACCACCGGTCCATCGGCGCGTTCTCGCCGGTGTGTCGCCGAGTCGGCCATAGCCCCGTGAATCCATGGCGGAGGCCAGGGCGAGCGATCGGTCCAGCGCGTCGGCCAGTACGGGAACGATGATCCCCCGCAACGCCCGCATCCCGCGTCCGCCGCCACCACGCAGCCTTCTGGCCCGCCGTACGCGTAGCACGCTCTCCATCAGCTGTGGCGCCACCGAGAGCGCGACGACCACCGAGGTGCTGATCTGGTACAGCGCGGCGGGCACCGCCTTGAGCATCCGTCGTGGATCGGCCAGTGAGTTCGCGGCGCCGAGACAGATCAACATGGTCGCCAGCCGGAGACCGTCGTAGAAGCCGCCGAGGACCTGCTCGGCGCTCACCGGGCCGAGGAGCCGGATCCCCGCCGCCGCCTCGGGAAGGGTGATCTCCGGCAGCGCGAACAGGATGTGCTCGCCAGCGCCGCCGCCGAAGACCACTCGCCACAACACCCGCATGATGACGACGAACACCCCGAGGTACACGTACATCCGGAAGGTCGCCGCCCACGGCGCACTCCCACGCCGCTGGACCACCACGTAGCCCGCGACCGTCAGGATCAGGCCCAGTAACAGCGGATTGGTGGTCCGACTCGCCGCCGCGGCCAGTGCCAGCGCCCATAACCACCAGGCTCCGGGATGCAGCGGGCGCGGCAGGGCGCTGCCCAGCAGACTCGCGACGCCGTTCACCCGGCCCGCCCGATCTCGATGCGGTGTTCGGCATGGTCGGAGCGTCTGGTCGGTTCGGCGGTCCGCGCTCGACCGCGCGGTGTCCTGCCCGGCCCACCCAGCATCGTTCAAGAACGCCTTTCCCGAGTGGGTCTGGGAAGAGGCGTCCGAACCGGCGGCATGCCTGCGGCGACCGGCGAGAGCCGGCGCAGACGCATGTCTGCCGATTCGGGCTCCCACCGTGGACCACGACAGTGTTTGAAGCCGCTCGTCTCCGGCGGGTGATCCGGCTCATCATGCGGACGGCGCACGATTCACGGTTGCGGGTCAGCGCCGGATTGTCACCGGCTTCCCCCGCCCGAGAGACGTATGGAGTTGTCGCCGTCGTCCACCGGCGGCAACCGGCGGGACAGGCCACCGAGCAGATTAACCCACGCTCTCGGCGATGATCCAGTATCGATCTCGAGGCGTCCGAGGTCCAGGTTGGGTGGGTGTGACATACCCACCTCGTCGACGTGCGGTGCCCCTACCGTGGGGATATGACGGGTAGCGGGTTGGGCGAGTTCCTCCGAGCGCGCCGCGCACAGCGGACTCCCCAGGACGCGGGTCTGCTGTACTCCGGGCAGCGCAAGGTGAGCGGGCTACGGCGTGAGGAGGTCGCCGTCCTCGCCGGGGTGAACGTCGACTACTACACCCGCCTGGAGCAGGGCAGGGAACGCAACCCGTCGCCGCAGGTGCTGGATGCGCTGGCCCGCGCGCTCGATCTCGGCCCGGCCGCGCGGGAGCACCTGTACCGGCTGGCGGGCTCGACGCCGCCTGCCGAATCGGCGATCGAGCCCGGCGTCGGCGTCGAGTTGCGCCAGTTGATCGACGGCTACCTCGCCACCCCGGTGTTCGTCATCAACCGCATGCTGGACGTGCTCGCCACCAATGCCCTGGCCGACGCGTTGTTCGCGCCGTTGCGTCCCGCAGGGAACCTGGCGGAGATGGTCTTCCTGCATCCGGCCGCCCGACGGTTCTACCCGCAGTGGGATCGAGCGGCCCAGGCCACGGTGGCCAACCTGCGATCGGCCTCGGGTTTCGCGCAGCACGATCCGAGATTCGAGTCGCTGATCGAGGCGCTGTCCGAGGGCAGTCCGGCGTTCCGCGAGCTGTGGGGGACCCACCAGGTCCGGGGTAAGACCCACGAGGCAAAGGACTTCCTTCATCCCGACGTGGGAGCGCTGACCCTGACCTACCAGGCGTTCGACGTGCGTGGCGCGGCGGGCCAACAGCTCGTGATCTACCACGCGGAACCCGGCAGCCGCAGTGCGGAGGCCCTGGGCATGTTGCGGGCCCTGCGGGTGGTCGAGCCGGAGTCGATCAGCGCACCGCATTCATCCGGAGTACCGATGGCGGCAGGAGACCTCGAAACGCGACTCCGTTTCGCGTAACGCCCGTGCAACCGAGGTAATCACCGTAAGTGATCGACATTGGTCACGAAGAGTGGTCGAATGGCGGTGGCGGGGCTTCACCGGCGTTCGCCAGCCGCCGCGAACACGGCCGATCGGACGGCTCGAACCCGCGACCCGAGACGACGTCAGGACAACGGTCGTCCGGGTGGCCGGGCTTACCGACGAAGGACGAGGCAGTCACATGAGGATCGCCGTCATCGGAGAGTTCCGCGCCGAGCGGGTCGTCGACTCCATCACCCGGTCGGGGCGGCACGATCTGCTGTTGCTGAGCCCCACCGACGTCACCGGCTACGTCGGAAGACGATCTCGCCACCGGCCCATCGTCGGATCAACCGAACAGGGCGAACTGGTGGACGCCTGGACCGAGGAACGCATCGAGTTGGTCGTGCCGAGTCTGTGCCCGATCGAGCAGGGTCGACTGCTGCCCACCCTGGCTGCGGCGGCCGAGCGGTGGCGCGGGTGCGGACGCCGGGCGGTCGTGCACTCGACGGCGTTCGCCGACCTGGTCACGGACCAGGCGCTGTTCCACCGGATCGCGCAGGACGAGAACTGGCCGGTTCCTCGGACCGTGATCTGCCGACGCCGAAGCGAGATCGAGGCGGCGGTCGCCAAGGTCGGCGGGTTCCCCGTCGTGGTCGAGCAGGCCACGGCGCCGCCGGACCGCAGGCGTGCGCACCTCGCCGACCGCGACGCGATCGCCGCCCTGCCCGCCACCGGGTCCCCCCTCGTCGTCCAGCACGCCTGCGGCGGTGAGGAGTTCGGCCTGGAACTGATGAGCGCGGGCGGCGTCACCGAACTGTGGCCGATCGTCTCCTTCGGCCGGGCCGACCCCAGGCATGCCGCTACCCACCGGACCGGACTGGCACCGGTGGCGCTGCCCACCTCCGTCGGCTTCGACCTCACCTACTTCATCCGCGATGTGCTGGCGAACTTCGACGTACGGGGCCCATGGCGGATCGACTTCGCCATCTGCGGAGGACGACTCCAGGTCCTTCGGGTCGACGGCGGCTTGAGCAGCCTGGCGGATCTCGGTGGTAACGCCACCGGCCTCGATCCCTACGACGCCTTCGTCGACCTGTGCCTCGGCCAGCCGTGGGCCGTGCCGCCCGCCCGCAGACTCGCGATGGAACTGCCGGTCCGGCTCGACGTCGAATCGCCGGTGTTACCGGCCGGAGTCCGGGTCCGACCGAGGTTCCCCTCGCCGACCGACCGGTGGATCGCCTCGGATGCCCAGCGTTGGCTGGTCACCGCCGAGGACCCGGTCCTGTTGGCGAAATGGCTGCGCGGTTTCCCGCCGGACGCACTCATGGCCGATTCGCCGCAACGACTGGCCTCGACGGCACTCGAGGTGAGCTCGCTGCTCACCGCATCGGGTCGTGCCAAGGGGAGCCTGACCGTGTGACCCGGCCGGTGTCCCCGCTCACCCCTGACCTCCGGCCAGCTCCTCGATGGCGTTGACGATCGCCTGATACGGGTCGCGGGCGGCGTACTCCGATCGCAACTGCCCGGCCCGCTCGGTACGGCTCGGATCCTGCAGGGTCTCCTCGACGGCCTTGCGGATATCGGACTCGTCCGGTTCGCCGGTGGCCAGGTTCACGGCCGCCCCCGACCACTCCGCGCGGGCACCGACCTCCACCTTGTCCTCGGTGGATCCGGCGAGCACCAGCGGGACGCCGTGAGACAGGGCCTGCTGGACACCGCCGAACCCGCCATTGCTGACCAGCACGTCGACGTGGGGCAGCAGCAGATCGAAGGGGATGAACTCGGCCACCCTGGCGTTTGCCGGGACGTCCGTCGGTGTGACATCGCGGCCGGTGCAGACCACCACGAGCACGTCGAGGTCGGCCAGCGCGCGCAATGTCGGTTCGATCAGCATGCCGAGGTTCGCATTGGCGAGGGTGCCCTGGGAGACCACCGCCACCCGGTCCGCCGCGACCACCTCGTCCCACCACTCGGGGAGCGTGGCCTCGATGTCCTGCTCCGGAGGCAGTGCGCCGACATAGCGCAACTGCGGCGGGAGCGGCTCGCTGCGGGGGTAGTCCAGACTCTCGATGCTGAGCTGCAGGAAGCGGTCCGGCACGCACACCAGGCCTCGGGACATCTGCGGCGGCGGTTCCGTCGCACCGGCACGCTGGAACCCCGCGACCAGCTCGCGGTACGAGCCCGCGTCCGTGAGCTCCCGGGCCTCCGCCGCCAGCCGCCGGTTGCGGTCACGTCCTTCCACCGAGGAGTCCGGCAACAAGCCGTAGCCGAAGGGCGCGTGATCGATATCGGCCAGCGGGAGCGGGACGACGCCGATCCCGACCACGCCCAAGGGCTCGATGCCTGGTGCGCCGTGCCGGATGGGCCAGACTCCGAGGAACACGGTGTCGTGCAGGATGATCGTCGGCTCCGCCCCGTCCTCGGCGAGCAGCGCCTGGATCGCCTGGTGTTGGGCGACCATCGGCCGGGCGAAGACATGTTGGGCGTCGAACTCCAGCCGCTCGGCAGGCGACCTGATCGTCTCGCGTTCGGGGAACAGCTCGTCGAACCCGGTGACGATGTCGGCCTCGGCGGGTAGCGGGCAGAACCGGGCCCCGGTCTGCTCGATGGCGGTGCGGAACAGACTTCCGGTGAGGAAGAGGACGTCGTAGCCGCGTTCGACGAGATCCCGTGCGATCCGGCGTAGCGGCATCACATGGCCATAGACCGGTATCGCGCACAACAGCACTCGGGTCACTTCAGGCTTCTCCTCACGATCACTGCCCCAGTCGGCGCTGCGTCGGTTCACCGCCCCTGCCTCTGATAGGGCGGACGCGGTCTGACGCGGCGTCTCCGGTGCAGCAGCATACGGAAGCCCACACCCTCGGTCGAGGAACCATCACCGAAAGTAGTTGTTCATGGTCGGCGCAGGCGGTCCTGTTTGATCGCGCGGATGAAATCGAGGAACCGGCGCCTGCTGATCTCGAGAGTTCCGCCGTGGCGGTGTTTCGCGTCGCGGATGCAGGTGAGACCGGGCGCCTGTGCGATCTCGACCGAGGACTCGTGCGGTGAGCCACCTGCCGACCGGCGCAGGCCCGGACCGAGATAGGTCATGGACTGCTCCCTTGGACGAGTGAAGCGGTCACCACACGGTAGCCGTATCGGTCCGATCTCGGGCTTCACGTTGGTTCGGTCGGTGGGAATCGCTCCCGATCGGGTGAGCGTTGCGAGTTCGACGCCGCTCGTGGTTCCGCGTAGTCGCGGTGTCCGCCCGATCACTGCTCTGATCGGCTCCGATTCGGGAAAGGAGATGGTCTTGCCCGCACTGCAGGGCTAGAAAGGAGGGAATGATCATTCCGGGGCTCGAATCGGAGACCCCGCCGCCCGAGCAGGTGGCGGCGTGGTGGGTGCTCGGTCTGTTGGAGACCGACCGGGTGCCCTGGTGGGCGGCGGAGTGGCTCGTCCAGGGCTGGGACGGACCGGCACTGCGGGAGTTGGCCGGTCTCGGTGCCGAGGACGCCAGGGAGATTCGCGACCTGATGCCGTCGGTCCTCCAGGAAGTGGCGGTGGCACCGTTCGCCACACAGGTCGAGGCCGCCGAGGCGTGCTTCCGCTACCTGGCCAGGTTGTGTCTCCAGGGCCTCGTCGAGGAACGGTGGGTGGCCTGGACCGTGGACCGGGTGTTGCACGCGGTGTCCTACGTCGACGAGGCCTACGCCCTGCCGTTGTCGGGAGCGTTCGGCGTCGACGAGGTCTGGGACGACGGCTTCTCCGGCTCGGCCATCGAGCTCCGCGAGCTGGTGCGTGACGCCTGTGCTGCGCAACTCGACGCCGCATCGGAGATCGGGAGTGGTTGACGTCCGATCCCGGTGCCCGCGCGGGTCGGCGTCGTTGGGCGTCAGGACATGACCTCGGGTCGGGACATCACCCGTTCGCCGCGTTGTCGGCCCGACGATCATCCGGACGGCCTAGCCGGCCACGCGATCCGGCTGCCGATATGGGGAGAAGACGGCCCCGACGGTCGACTTCCCCGTGCGTCGGGGCCGTTCCATGTCGCCAGGGCGGTCTTGGCCCGCGGGATGGCAGCAGGCGGCCGGTGATCCCGCGTTTCGATCGGGCTGCGGTGAACACTCGGTGATCGCGAATCTCGGGTGTAAGCGTGTCCGCCCGGTCGCCGTTCACGGCCGAGCGAGGCGGTAGTCGGCCTCCCGACGTGATTCCCATCTTGTTGCGATCACAACCAACCGCATCGCAGCATCGAACATATGAGCGAACCGAGGTGGCCGTCCCGCTGTCCCAGTGGGCACCACCCGTTGGGCCCCGGTGAGTTGCTCGTCGGCTGGCATCCCTGTGACTGCACACCGGACGTGCTGGGCCACCGCACCTGGACCTGTGTGCGGTGTATGGCCGCCGGTCGGCCCGACACGTGGTTCTCGCCGCCCTGCGGTGCGTGGACCCAAGGGTGAACGCTTGGCCGCGCGGGCCGGTCGGTGGCACTCCTCGGACGAGAGGCGGCCCCGGTGCCAGGGGGAGGGGCACCGGGGCCGCAAGGGGGGTACTTCTTTGTCATCGGTTCGGCAGGCCGGTAGCCGGCTCAGCTGATCGGGTGGACATCGGTCGCGATACGTTCGCGGATCGGACCAGTCGGCCGCCGAGGGTGAACTCGTCATGCGAGATCCGGCGTGGCGGACGATGATGCGGATCGTGCCGACCTCCGTCAGGCCGCGACCTCTTCCCCGGCCCCGTCCCGCAGCAGTCGGCAGGCACGAAACCCGCCCGTCTCGGTCGATGCGGAGTCGGTCGAGCCGGCGGACTTTCGCCCGTTCGCCTGCGGTGAATACTCCATTCGGCCGAAAAACAGGTAGCACATCCGGGTGTAACTCGACCACTGGCTCCGAATGCGTACCAAGCTGATGGTCGGCTTTCAACCGTTTCTCATGGAGGTGATCACATGGACGTCGGTGGACCGTCCGTACAGTCTGGGGTATCGACCCATGACTTAGTTCCGGTGGGCGTACCTCATCGAACCGACAACGCTGCGAGCGCAGACAGATCTCCGCCGGACTCGGACCGGCCCGTGTCGTCCTCCATCGGGAGGCTTCCCTCTGTCGTATCCGCGAACCCGTCGGTCGCCCCGGGGTTCGCCCGCTCTCCCGGAGTCCCCATGTACGCCTGGTTCGTGCGCTCCGTCCGCGCTGGAGATACCCATCTCGCCGAAGAGGACTGGGACGGATACAACCCCGTCGATCCGGTCTGTGAATCGACGGTCGCTTTCTCACCGCTCAATCGTGAGCCCATCGAAGTCTGCTATTTCGACGAACAGCGTTGCCCGCGCTGCCTGGAGGTGACCCGGTCGCGACCGAGAGCGCGGCTGGCGTCGGTGCGGTGAACCTCGGGCCGTCGGCCGGGCCGTCTCGCCCGGCCAGCGTGCCCGCCCGACTCCTGCTCTTCGAGATCCCGTATTCACGCAGCCGTCCGACGCACTCGACGCCTGTCATGGTCGTCCGTCCGAGCTCGGCACTCGTGGCGAGATGACGGCCATCGGACCGTCGCGTCCGTGGCCGCCTGCGTATCGGCGGCGCTGAGCGCGCCCGCCTTCGGCGAGGGTCTCCTCGACGGGGCGGCCCGACGGCACCCGGCGTCCGCCCCGGCCTCGATGCCGTATCGCCCTCGTACGGCCGAGCCCCCACCCACGTCATCGCCGTCGCGGTCCGCGCCGAATGGCCGGCCTGCCGTCGCGTCCGCCCATCCCGACCGACCCGACGATCTCCGAAACGGTCCGACGGACCTCCCGGTCGGTGCCCGGCGCGGCATGGAGATCGGCTACCGTTCTTCCAGGTCGCGAGTCGGCCTCGCATGTCGGTCGAACGGCTCTGATGTCGGTCTGCGGTGGTCGCCCGCCTGGCCGTTTCCTCCTCGCCGTCTCGCGTGGCGAGAGAACACGACATCGCCGCGAAGCGGCGGCCCGTGCCGGGAGACCGATGGGGACGGGGACCGGCGCGTTCGGCGACAGCACGGGCCGACTCGGACAAACGAGTCTCAACAGCATGGCGCCTGCTGTGGTGTCGCAGCACGCCGTCGGACCAGTGAACAGCACAGCCGAGAAGGAGACCGAGGGTGACCGATCAGCATGCCTCCGCGCGCGAGCAGCGACAGATCGTGGGTCGCTATGTCGTGTTGGAGGAGATCGGCCGAGGTGGGATGGGCGTGGTCTGGCGGGCCGAGGACACGGTGATCGGCCGCCGCGTCGCGGTGAAGGAACTTCGGTTACCCGAGGGTGTTCCGCAGCAGGAGCGCAGCGTTCTGGAGGAACGGGTGCTGCGCGAGGCGCGGTCGGCAGGCCGACTCAACGACCCGTCCGTGGTCACCGTCTTCGACGTCGTCTCCGAGGATGAGACGACCTACATCGTGATGGAACTGGTCGAAGCGCCGACGCTGTCCGACCTGGTGCGGGCGCACGGCCCGCTTCCCGCGCCGCAGGTCGCCGACCTGGGCCGCAGGCTGCTGCACGCGCTGCACACCGCGCACTCGGCGGGGATCGTGCATCGGGATGTCAAGCCGAGCAACATCATGGTCTTCCCGGACGGACGGGCCAAGCTCACCGACTTCGGTATCGCCCAGGCTGCCGACGACCCCCGGCTGACCAGCACCGGCCTGTTGGTCGGCTCCGCCACCTACATGGCCCCCGAACGGATCAGCGACAACGCCGCCACCCCGGCCTCGGACCTGTGGGCGCTGGGCGCGACGCTCTTCTATGCGGTCGAGGGTCGGGCGCCGTTCGAGCGGCCGTCGACGGCCGCGACACTGCACGCGATCATGAACGAGGTGCCCTATCTGACCCGCTGTCAGGGGCCGCTGGCCTCGGTGATCAGCGGCCTGATGATCTCCGCGCCCTCGGCCAGGATCTCCTCGGAGCAGGCGGGCACGCTGTTGGACGCGGCCGCAGCCAGACCGGAGCTGTCCACCGGTCAGCCGTCGACGGCGAGCCATACCCACGCGCACCAGTCGGTGACCAGCCCGATGGGCGGCCCGGCGACCAGCCATCTCGTCGGGCAGGCGTCTGGGCAGCCGACCGGTGCCACGACGTTCAAGAAGATCGTGATCGGCAGCACGGTGGTCCTGCTCATCGCGGGACTCGCCTTCGGCGGTGGATTCCTGACCCACCGGTTGGTGTCCTCGGATGACACGGTGGCCCGACCCGAGGCCTGGGCCAGGACGGTGACCTATGGAACCCCGGACGGCGATCTGCCGGAATCCCCCAACCTGACCGGTTTCTCCATCGACGTGGGCAGCTGCGGGAACGGCGATCTGACTGCGGGTCCCCGGGATTTCACCGAGGGCTCCGCGCTGGTCTGCGAGAGCGACCACGATTTCGAGGTCTTCCGGCGGGTTCGGCCCTTTGATCTCGCCG
Source organism: Actinoalloteichus hymeniacidonis (assembly GCF_014203365.1). Lineage (NCBI taxonomy): Bacteria > Bacillati > Actinomycetota > Actinomycetes > Pseudonocardiales > Pseudonocardiaceae > Actinoalloteichus > Actinoalloteichus hymeniacidonis. The sequence goes on along the minus strand of NZ_JACHIS010000001.1, from coordinate 3,655,502 downwards.
ATGGCGTCGAGTATCCCGGACAGGAACCGCTGACCTCGTATATCGGGGCCGTCTGCGGGATCAACTTCTCCTCGCATCTGATCGAGAAGCCGGAGAGCGAGGAGGAACAGCTGGCCTTCACGGTCATCGTGCCCACCGCCGCCGAATGGTCGAGCGATCCGGAGGAGGAGGACACCGACTCCAATCTCGGCTACTGCGTCCTGCACCGGGCCGACGGGCGTTCGTTGGACCGTTCGATGATCCACGTGCCCGAGGAGTGAGAGACACCGGACTGGGCGATCGTGATCCGGCGGGAGCGGGTCCACCGGGGGCATGATGTGACCACGCCCGCGTTTCGCGATCGAGCCCGGCTCGACGCCCGACCCTCGGAGGTTCTTCGGTGACCGGCAACGAGCCAGCTCAGCCAGCGGGAACTGCGGCCGACCGGGCGGAACAGCAGCGCGAGGTCGTCGAGTCGGCCGTACCGTCCACTGCCGAGGCGGGCGAGGTCCTGCCTGTGGAGGCGGGCGCGGCGCTGCCCGAGGAGGCAGGCGAGGCCGACGTCGTCGAGCAGCGTGCCGACGTGCTGGCCGACGAGGAGGCCGAGCGCGACTGACCCGCGCCGATCTCGATCGTGATGTCATCAGCGGTTCGAACTGCGGACGGAAGCGGTCAGCCGCCCAGCAGTTCGTGGAGGCGCGTCGCCGAGGTCGCGTGCCGGTCCATCTCGGCCCAGGGATCGCCCTTCGCGGCGATCCGACGCGGCAGGTTGCCGAGATGGAAGCCCGCAGGCTGGGCCCTGGAGAGTTCCTTCGCCGTGATCGGTGCCGCCGCCGGGGCTCCCGCCCGTGCCCGCAGCGAGTAGGGCGCGATCACCGTCTGAGCATGGCCGTTGCGATTGACGTCGAGCAGTACTCGTCCGCCGCGCTTGTCCCGGCGTTGCTCCACGGTGAATCGGGGTTCCGCCGCCGCGAGATCGCTGGCCATCCGGCGGGCCGAGGCCAAAACGTCGTCCACGTGACAGTCCGGGATCAGCGGTGCCACCACGTGGAAGCCCTTGCCGCCGGTCGTCTGGAGGAACGGGGTCAGGCCGAGTTCGTCGAAGCGCTCGGCGACCGCCCGCACCAGCGGGCGAAGCTCGCGGGTGCCGACGCCGGGCGGTGGGTCCAGGTCCACCACGAAACGGTCCGGGTATTCGGGGCGGTCGGCCGGACAGAGCCGGATGTGCAGTTCCAGGCTCGCCAGATTGGCCAGGTAGACCAGGGTGGACTCGTCCTCGCACACCACATGGTTCGTCGACCCGCCCCTGCGGCGGTGCGCGACTGACACCGTGTGCACCCACGAGGGCAGCCTGCCGCCCGCGTCCTTCTGGAAGAACCCGGCCGACTCGATGCCGTCGGGGTAGCGGCGCATGGTCAGCAGCCGTCCGTGCAGCTGCGGCAACAGCACATCGGCGACCGACCGGTAGTAGTCGATCACCTGACGCTTGTTGATCTCGGCGCGGTCCTCGGTGGCGGGATAGAGCACCTTCGCCGGATTGGACAGCGTCAGCACCCGGTGGTCGATCTCGACCTGCTCATGGGCTGCCATCCGACGCTCCCCTCGACGATTCGGCGGCTGATCGCCCGGCTCAGACGGATCGGCCGCCCGCGCCGGGGCTGGCCTGGCCGGTGAGCACTGATTCGGTGCTGGTCAACGCGGGGTGGGCCCGGCGATCGGTGCCGACTCCGCGTGCCTTGACCAGCAACCAGGGCTCCTGACGGCCGGAGGTCGGTGTCTTGGTCAACGCGAACGGGCCGGTGAGTCGAGTGCCGTGCAACCAGAACCCGATGTGGCCGCGCTCCAGTGCCTCCTCGATCGAGACCGGTTCGTCGTGGCGGTCGTGGGAGATGTTCTGGTACGTGCCGATGTCCCAGACGACCACCCGTCCAGCGCCGTATTCACCGCCGGGGATGACGCCTTCGAAGCGCGCGTAGTCCAAGGGATGGTCCTCGGTGCGCACGGCCAGCCGCTTCTCGCTGGGATCCTGCGACGGCCCTCGGGGGACCGCCCAGGAGACCAGCACGCCGCCGATCTCCAGCCGGAGATCGAAGTGCAGGCGTCGCGAGTCGTGTCGCTGGATCACGAAGGTCTGCTTCTCGCGTGGCGTGCCGCCCGTCGGCTCGCCCGACACCTCGGGACGCCGCTTGCTTCGATAGGCGGTCAGCTGGTCGCGCTGGGACATCTCGGCTCTCCGTCCTCGCTCGGGCTCGCTCTCCTCGGTCAGGGAATGGCCAGTGCCTCGATCACCAGGCCGATGTCGTCCTCGGGCATGGCCTCGGCCGCCGAGGCGAGCGAGACCATGCCGATCAGCCGAGGTCCGTCCAGCACGGGGAGCCTGCGCAGCCGGTTGTCGATCATGATGTTGATCAGTCCCTCGGCCGAGTCGTCCGGCAGGATGCTGATCGGCTCGCCTCCCCGTAGTTCCCCGATGTTCGTTTCCTCGGCGTCGAGCTCGCCTGCGAGAACGTGTCGGGCGATCTGGCGTTCGCTCAGCATGGCCAGCAGACTGCCTTCCGAGTCGCAGATCGGCATCGAGTCGACCCCGAGTTCCTGCATGCGGTGTGCGGCCGCCCGGAGGTTGTCCTCGGCACTCAGCAGAGCTGGATCGGGCGTCATGATGTGTCGTGCGGCCGTCATCGACGTCTCCTCCGTTCGCCGGTGTGGCAGCGGGGGTGGATACCGACGAGGGTTACCTCGATCGGGGAAATGCCAAACCCGATAGGGTTCTGACCAGCGGTTATTCAGGCCGGGATCGAGTCGACGGCCCGAGTCCAGGTGCGATGGGCGGCGATCGCGCCCGCGAAGGCGGTGAGGAAGCGGGTCGGGGGCACGTCGGGGGAGGACCCGCTGGTGAGCACGCCCTGGTCCGAGACGAGGTCCTCGCCGGGTTCGGCGAATCGGAAACCCGCCAGCGGGGCGGCCCGCAGGACCTCGACGCCCGCGCCCACGGCCGCGACGGCCTTGGCGTGTTTGACGGCTTCCGCGACGAAGTGCACGGCCAGCCCGTCGGCACGCAGGTTCGCCGCCGACTCCTCCCCGTCGGCGACCAGCACAGCGTCGTAGAGCACCGACGACATGGTGGGCATGGCCCGGTCGGCGCTCGCCTGTCCGCCGCCCACCGCGCGCAGCGGACCCGCGTGGGGCGCCAGTACCTCGACCAGCAGCCCGAACTCGGACAGTGCCGAGGTCAGCGAACGCAGCGATTCACCGTGCACCCCGTCGGCCGCCAGCACGGCGACGCTGCGGCCTCGGACGATGTCGGTGACGGTGCCCTCCTGGCTCAACGCCGGTGACGTGCGGGAGTGCGTGGTCGGTGCCGGCCCGGACGGCACCGTGACGCCGATGCCCGGCGCTACCCGTTCGGCCAGCTCCCGGGAGATGTGATCCAGATGCGCGACGACTCGTTCGCGGATCTCGAGCCGGTCGACCTTGCCCAACTCGAAATGGAAGGCCGCGACGATGTGCTCGCGTTCCCACTCCGCCATGCTGTTCCAGAACAACGTCGCCTGGCTGTGGTGGTCGGCGAAACTCCCACTGCGGCTGCGGATCTTATGGCCGTCGACCCGCTCCTGATAATGGGTGTACCCGCCCTCGCTCGCGCTGGAGACCATCGGGTAGCCCGCGTCGATGCTGTTCTTGTGGTACGGGGCGCGCCCGAGATGAATACATTGCTGTGCATAGCCGTCCCGCTGGTTGTCGTGCACCGGGACGATCGGGCGGTTCACCGGTAGCTGACTGAAGTTCGGGCCGCCCAGTCGGATCAACTGGGTGTCCAGATAGGAGAAGTTGCGAGCCTGCAACAACGGATCATTGGTGAAATCGATGCCGGGCACCAGATTGGCCGTGTGGAAGGCGACCTGCTCGGTCTCGGCGAAGAAGTTCTGCGGATTCCGGGTCAACACCATTCGCCCGACCGGCTGTACCGGGACGAGTTCCTCGGGAATGAGTTTGGTCGCGTCCAGGAGATCGAAGTCGAAGGCGAACTCGTCGGACTCCGAGACGAGTTGCACACCGAGTTCCCATTCCGGATAGTCGCCCGAAGCGATCGCGTTCCAGAGGTCGCGGCGCAGGAAATCAGGATCCTTTCCAGCGATTCGCTGGCATTCATCCCAGATCAGGGAATGGGTGCCGAGCCTCGGCGTCCAGTGGAACTTCACGAAGGTGCCCACCCCGGAGGCATCGACCAGACGGAAGGTGTGGACCCCGAATCCCTGCATCATGCGGAAGCTGCGTGGCAGTGCCCGGTCGGACATCAGCCACATCGCCATGTGCAGCGATTCGGGCTGCATGCCGACGAAGTCCCAGAACGTGTCGTGCGCCGAGGCCGCCTGCGGCATCTCGTTGTCCGGCTCCGGTTTCACCGCGTGCACGAAGTCCGGGAACTTGATGCCGTCCTGGATGAAGAACACCGGCATGTTGTTGCCGACCAGGTCGTAGTTGCCCTGACGGGTGTAGAACTTGGTGGCGAACCCTCGGACATCGCGGACGGTGTCCGCCGAGCCCCGCGAGCCGGCCACCGTGGAGAACCGGACGAACACCGGGGTGCGCCGCGCCGGGTCCCGGAGGAACTCGGCGACCGTGTACTGGGCTAGGACGTCGTTGTAGGGCTGGAAGTAGCCGTAGGCGCCGGACCCCCTGGCATGCACGACCCGCTCGGGGATGCGTTCGTGATCGAAGTGCGTGAGCTTCTCTCGGGCATGGAAGTCCTCCAGCAGGGTCGGACCTCGTTCACCGGCCCGCAGCGAGTCGTCGGTGTGCTCGACCCGCAGCCCCTGCGCCGTGGTGAGCCTGCTCCCGGCCGGGTCCACCCGTGCCGAGGCGAGATCCTGATCCTTCTCGTCCCCGCCATGGGTCTGCTCGCCCGGTCCCGAGGTGTTCGCCATGCCGTTCCTCCTGGTCTCCGCCTGCAGGTGTGCCTGCCTCGGATACCCGAAGATCGGGGTCGGTGAACTAGGTCGACCGGGCGACGATCGATCAGGGCCTGCGCCCCACCACGGCGTAGGCGCCGGACTGCTCGGGGCGAACCTCGCCGGGCTCGTCGTCGGGTTGCCATGCGGCGCTGAAGACCACGCCCGGCGGCAGGATCTCGAATCCATCCATCATCGCGGTGACCTGCTCGCGGCTGCGCATGGTCGCGGGGTTGGCGCTGTGCTTGTACTGGTCGGCCAGCGCGGCGACCTCCGGGACGCCATCGGTGGTGCCGTGGGAGATCACCAGCAGGCTGCCGGGCGCCAGGACGTCCCGATAGGACCGGACCAGGCCTGCGGGATCATCGGCGTCCGGGACGAAGTGCAGCAGCGCGACCATCAGGACCGCGACCGGCTGATCGAAGTCGAGGTGTGCGCGTAGATCCGCGTTGTCGAGTAGCGCCTCGGGCTCGCGGGCATCGGCCAGTACCGCCGTCGCCTTGGGATTGGACTCGAGAAGTTGGCGACTGTGGGCGATAGCGACCGGTTCATAGTCGACGTACACGACCGTGGCGTCGGGGTCGATGCGTTGTGCGACCTCGTGGACGTTGCCGACGGTCGGGATCCCCGAACCGATGTCCAGGAATTGACGGACGCCCTGCTGAAGACAGAACTGCACGGCCCTGCGAAGGAAGGATCGATTGGCGGTCGCCACCAGACGGGCCCCGGGGAAGCGTTCCAGCGCGCGGTCGGCGAACTCCCGGTCGACGGCGAAATTGGCGCTGCCGCCGAGGACGTAGTCGTAGATCCGAGCCGCACTCGGCTTGGTGATATCGACTCCGTCCGGGCGCTCCGGTGTCTCGGCCATGTGCCCTCCATTCGCCGCCTGCCACTTGAAGTGACAAGTACCTCAAACGAGTGAGTGACCTTACCCCGTCAAGATGATCAAGACGGGGAGCCTGTGAGCGTTCGGTAATAGAGAGTGGTGGCCGGCCATGCTTCCGGCTGGGGTAGGTTCGCCCGGTGTTGGCCGACCGTATCGCCGCAAGTCTCGTCTCGATTCCGGACTTCCCCACCCCGGGAGTCCTGTTTCGCGACCTCGCAGGGATCTACGCCGACCCCGAACTCTTCGGAGCCTCGGTGGCGGAGTTGTCGCAACGATTCACCGGACGGTTCGACGCGGTTCTCGCGGTCGAGGCCCGCGGATTCGTGCTGGGCGCGGCGCTGGCCCGGCACGAGGCGCGCCCGCTGATCCTGGCGCGCAAACCAGGGAAGCTGCCCGGCGAGGTGCTGGAGGAGAGCTACTCGCTCGAGTACGGGACCAACACGTTGCAGATCGGACGCCAGGCCGTGTTCCCCGGCACCAGGGTGCTGGTGGTCGACGATCTTCTCGCGACGGGCGGAACCTTCGCCGCCGCCGCGCGACTCGTCTCGGCGGCGGGCGGAACGGTGGCCGGCATGGCCGCCCTGGTGAGTCTGGCGGGCCTCGGCGCCGAACGAACGCTCGGCGGCCATGACGTCGTCTCCCTCTGCGAGGTCCCCGCCGCGGGGTCCTGACCGCCGCGCGCCCACGGGCGGCACCGGCGTCGACCTCGTTGTCGAGGCAGCTCGGCAGCCCGCGCCGCGATTCCGGCGCCGCTCAGCCGACGGCGACCTGCTCCATGCGCAGCAGGCTGTTCTGCATCGACTTGAGGTTGCGCCGGGGGAGTCCGGCGATCTCGTAGAACTTCGCTGCCTTGACCCCGGACCAGTCGAAGGTCTCCGTGACCTCGGTGCGGTCGTCGTCGATCGCCTTGAACTCCCACCGCCAGATGTGCTTGCCGGGGTGGCGCCACGCGATCAGCGAGCCCTCCTCGAACTCCACCACCTGGTTGGTGATCTTGTAAGGCACGCCCATGCGCATCTCCATCCCGAACCGGGAACCCAGCTCCAGCCGCTTGGTCTGGTTCTCCCGGACGCCCCGTACCGTTCCGGACCCGTCGACCAACGGGTGTTTGGCGGGGTCTGCGACCAAGTCGAACAGTCGCGCCGCCGGCGCGGAGATGGTGCGGGTCGCGCTGATCTGACGATCTGCCATCGTGCCTCCAGAGTCGATGTTCTACTGCTTGATACCCGAACTCGACTCACGTCGGCCAGTGAAGATCAGCACACCGACCGTGGCCAGCGGCTATCCGAGGCCGCTATCGCGATGTCGGCGAGTCGTCCTCGGCTGCCGGGCCTGCCGACTCGGCGTCCTCGGGCCTGCCCCGCCGCGCCCAGAAGGTCGCGACCAGCGCCCCGGAGATGTTGTGCCACACCGAGAACAGGGCTGCGGGCAGCGCGGCCAGCGGGGTGAAGTGCACGGTCGCCAGGCTCGCCGCCAGGCCCGAGTTCTGCATCCCGACCTCGACGCTGACCGCACGTCGCGCCGATTCGCTCATCCCCGCGACCCTGGCGGCCAGATAGCCGAGCAGCAGGCCCGCCGAGTTGTGCAGCACGACCGCGAGCATGACCAGCGATCCGCTGCCCAGGACCGCGTCCGCGTTGGCTCCCACCACGGCCGCGACGACGAGGACGATCCCGGTCACCGACACCAGCGGCAGCAGCGGCAGAACCCGCTCCACGAACCGGCTCGCCACGAGCCGGACGATCAGACCGGCCAGGACCGGGACCAGGACGACCTGGACGATCGACAGCAACAGGGCTCCCGCGTCCACCGGCAGCGCCGAGCCTGCCAGCCACAGCACCAGCAGCGGGGTCAACAGCGGCGAGAGCAGCGTCGAGATCGAGGTCATCGTCACCGACAGCGCCACATCACCCTTGGCGAGGTAGACGATGACGTTCGACGCGGTGCCGCCCGGTGCGGCGCCCACCAGCACCATCCCGACCATCAGGGCGGGCGGCAGCCCGAGCAGCGTGCCGATCAGCCACGCCATCAGCGGCATGACGAGGAACTGGGCGACCACGCCGACGATCACCGCGTAAGGACGACGCAGCACCAGCGCGAAGTCCTGCCCGCGCAGCGTCAAGCCCATCCCGAACATGATCGCGCCGAGCAACACCGGGACCCACGGGGACAGCGTTGCCATCGGGCCAGGCGCCAGCAGCCCCACGACGGCGCCCAACAGCACCAGCAGCGCGAACCATCGACCCACCGCCGAGGCGAGGCGAACGATAGGCGATGCTCCGGTCATGGGTCCTCCAGTCGAAGCGTGGCGCGGTCGGCGATCCACGATGGTCGCCGATCCACCCTGGGATGACGCTGGGGAAGGCTACCCCGAGATCACGCCTGATCAGCCGCGCCTCGGGTGCGCGATCGGCCACAGGACAGCGCCCCGGCGCGGGTGGCCGGGCGCTGATATCCGACACCGTGGTAGGAGTCGGACATGACGCGACAGCACGGCCCTCCCGGTGGCCGGCCATCGAGCCGCCGACCGCGCCCGGCCGCGTCCAGCTCCACCTCGCATGCCGCGTCCGGCGGTGACTCCGAGGAACTGGCCGAGCTACTGGAACGGATCGACGGCGACGGCTACCCCGCCTATCGCCGCATCGAGGGGCGTTGGGTCTTCCCGCATTTCACCCTGACGGTGCGCCGGGCCCAACCGGATCCCTACGCCCCGCCCAGCCGGGTGGAGGTGCAGATCGGCGACCGATCCGCCGGATTGCCCTCGGATCTGTGGGACACCCCGGATGCCGCGCGGGCGACGAGTGCCCACCTGCTGCGCCGATTCGCCGCCGCCCTGTCCGGCGGGCCCTTCACCGTCGACGTCGGTGGGCCGGAGATCCTGGACCGCAGCTCGGGCCGGATCCTCGACGGCGCGGTGACACTCTGCCTTGCGCTCGCGCTGCCCGGGCGCGGCCGTCGCATCGACGGCCGGGCCGCCCGCCGCGCGCTGACCGATCTGCTGCCCACCGCCGTCGACGCCGTCCGGGGCGAGTCGATCGATCTGCCTGCGGCCCGCCGCGTCGTGGCCACGGTGGCCGACGCCGTCGCACTCCGCGAGATGCTGCCCGAACTGGGCCTGATCGCCTTCGTGGCCGACGGCGCGATCCTGCCCCGACGCTCCGGTGTCTCCGAGGAACCCATGTCGACGGCACTACCGTTTCGGGCGCCTGAGTCGATGGCCGTCCGGGTCCGGCTGCCGTACCGGGGCGAGGTCACCGGCCTGGGCATCCCCGAGGGGGTGACCGTCGTCGTCGGCGGCGGGTTCCATGGGAAGTCGACGCTGGTGCGCGCGATCGAACGCGGCGTATACGACCACCTGCCCGGCGACGGTCGAGAACTCGTGGTCACCAGGGCGGACGCGGTGAAGATCCGTGCGGAGGACGGCCGGTCCGTCACCCGGCTCGATCTGGGCGCCTTCCTGTCCACCCTGCCCAACGGCGCCACCACGGCGGACTTCTGCACCGCCGACGCCTCGGGATCCACCTCGCAGGCGGCGTCGATCGTGGAGGCGTTGGAGGTCGGCTCGCGTGCCCTGCTGATCGACGAGGACACGGCCGCCACCAACATCATGATCCGGGATGCGCGGATGCGGGCGCTGGTATCGGCCGAGCACGAGCCGCTCACCCCGCTGCTGGATCTCATTCGCTCCCTGTGGACCGATCACGGCACTTCCACCATCGTGGTCACCGGGGGGACCGGCGACTACCTTGCCGTCGCCGATCACGTCGTGATGATGGACGCCTACCAGCCGCGCGAGGTCACCGAGCGCGCCCGCCTGCTGGCCGGTGATCGGGCGACCGAGGACGATCGGATCTTCCCCCCGGTGCGGGCCAGGCGGCCGCTGGCGGAGTCGATCGATGCCGCGATCGGCGGCGGCCGACGGCGCGTCCGGGCCCGGGGACTCGACGTGGTCCTGTTGGGCGAGGAGGAGATCGATGTCCGGTTGATCGAGCAGCTCGTCGATCCGGCGCAACTCGTCGGAGTCGGCTTGGCGCTGGCCGCACTGGGCGAGCGTGGTCGGCTCGATGGGACTCGCACCCTGCGCGAGGCGTTGACCGGGTTGGCGGCCGAGATCGCCGAGCGGGGGCCCTCGGCGTTGGCCGCGGGATTCCCCGGGGATCTGGCCGTGCCGAGGATGTTCGAGGTCGCCGCCGCGCTCAACCGACTACGCACGCTGCGCATCGCCGATCCCGTCGAGACGGCCGGTCGCACGGCGGACCGAGCGGCGCGGCGGCCGTAGTGGGAGGGCTCGGGCGTCCCGCACGCATCAGCCGTGTGGGCAGGCCCGGTCCGCGTCGGCCGCGGCGTCCTCGGCGAGCCTGCTGCGGGTCGCCTCGGCCTCGGGGACGCCCAGGGCCTCGTAGACGCTCAGTGCATCGCGCAGTCGCTCCCGCGCGGTGGCGTGCTCGCCCAGGGATCGGTGCGCCGTCGCCAGCGCGTCGAGGGCCTTGGCCTCCTGATAGCGGTCCCGACACTGTCGAGCCGAGGAGAGCGCCGCCCGGTGGTGCCGGATCGCCTCGGCGGCCTCGCCCATCGCGGTGAGCACCAGACCCAGCGAGTTCAGGATCTCCGCCGCCACGGTCGGCTCCGTACGCCGGACGATCTCCAGCGCCTCCCGGTGGTACTCGGCGGCCTCGGCGAGCCTGCCGAGGCGGGCCAACGCGCTGCCCAGGTTCGCGAGCGGGGCGGCCAGACTGTCCCGGTCGCCCAACTCCTCCTTGATGGCCAGGCAGTCGCGGAGTACCTCCAACGCCCTCCCGGGATCACCGCTGCGGGTGAGGATCTTGCCCAGATTGCTCAGCACCCGCGCCTCGCCGGGTCGGTCGCCGATCTGCCGATAGGCGGTCAGCGCCTGTTCCGAGCAACTCAGGGCCTGGGCGAACTCGCCCAGTTGCTCGTGCAGCAGTGCCTGGTTGGTCATGGTGCCCGCGAGCATGGCGACCGCGTCGTGGCGACGACACAGCGCGGCGGCATGGCGATGCCATTCCAGCGCCTCGGCGCTGTTGCCGAGCCGGAACGCACAATTGGCGAGGCTGTTCATCGTCTGCCACTCGTGCGCCCAGTCCCCGGAGCGCTGGTGCAGGATCAGCGCCCGATCCGCCAATCGCTGTGCCTCGTGGAAACGCCCGGCGCTGAAAGTGCCGATCGCCAGGTGGGTCAGGGTGATGGCCTCCCCGATGCGATCGCCCGCGAGCTCCGCGCTGCGCAGCGCCACCCGGTGAGTGGACAGCCAGTAGGTGATGTGCCTGCGGAAGAGCAGGTAGCGCCAGAGCGCGTCGGCCAGCTGCCAGGCCGCTCGGACCCGGCCCTGCTCGGCCGCCTGTTCCACCAGGATCACCACGTTCACCTGCTGCGAGTCCAGCCAGGCCAGCGCCGTCGCCCGATCGGCGAAGTGGTGCTGGGTCGCCGGAGTCCGCGCGGGGCGGTCATGCGGCGGGATGATGTGGTGGACCGCCGCTTCGACGGTCTGCTGGTAGTAGGCCAGCAGCCGACCCAATGCGGCCGCCCTGGCCTCGGCGGAGTCCCGTTCGGAACCGAGTTCCATCGCGTACTCGCGAACCACGTCGTGCAGGCGGAACCCCCGGTTCTCGCCAGGCTCGACGAGATGCGCCTCCGCCAACCTGCGCAGGTGGTCGTCGGCCTCGGCGAGTTCGATCTCCAATAGGGCGGCCGCGCCGTGGGCGTCGATCTCCCCGAGCCCGCTGAGCCCGATGTGCCGGAAGAGGCGTTGTTGGGCGATGGGGAGCAGAACGTAGGAGTGATGGAACGCCGTGCGCACCGAGGCGTGGGGATCGTCGTCGAAATGCAGGTCGGCCAGTGGTCGGCCCGCCCCCAGCCGCCGGACCAGCCCGCCGAGACCGTCCTCGGCCGACATCCGGGCCAACGCGATGCGCAGGGCCAGCGGCAGGTAGGAGCACAGGGCCGCGAGCGTCTTGGCCGCCTCGGGCTCCCGCAGCACGACGTCGGGCCCCGCGACCCGGCCGATCAGCTCCACCGACTCCCCGGTCGAGAGCACGTCCAGTGATACCGAGTCGGCTCCCGTCCTCGCGATGAACCCGTTGAGTCGATGCCTGCTGGTCACGATCAACCGGCTGTCGAGATCCCCGGGGATCAAGGGGTAGATCTGCTCGGCGTGTCCCACGTTGTCCGCGACGATGAGCAGCCTGTGCCCGAACAGCGTGCTGCGATAGAGCGCGGCGGCGGCCGATTCGTCCTCGGGAATCTGTTCGGCCGGGACGTCCAGCGAGCGCAGCAGGCGTTCGAGCGCCTCCTGCGCGGAGACCGGATTGCCGCCGCCGTGGCCGCGCATGTCCAGGTAGAGCTGTCCGTCCGGATATCGGTCCGCTGCCTGGTGGGCGCATCGCAACACCAGCCCGGTCTTGCCGACCCCCGCCATCCCGTCGACGACGATCACCGGACTGGTACCCGCGTCTGCGTCGGCGAGCAACGTCGCGATGCGTCGCTGCTCGGCCCGGCGACCGGTGAACTGCGGGGTGCCCGCGGGCAGTTGGGCCAACCGGGGCGCGGTGTGGGTGGTCTCGGCCGAACGTCGATCGGCGGCCAGCAGTCGGCGGTGCAGTCTGCGCAGCGCGGTGCCGGGGTCGGTGCCCAGTTCCCTCGAGAGCACCCTGCCCGCCGTGGCGAACACCGCGAGCGCCTCGTTGGGACGCTGCTCGGCCCAGTGCACCAACATCAGCAGCTCGTAGAGCGGTTCCCGCAGCGGGAACTCGATGAGCAGCCCATCGAGTTCGCGGGTCAGCCCCGCCATCTCACCGGCGTCGAGATCGGCGGCGATGCGGGCTTCGAGTGCCTCCAGCCGTTCCTGTTGCAGCCGGGCCTGATTGCGCAGGATGAAGTCGCTGTCGCCGGTGCCGGAGAGGGGAGTGCCGCGCCATAAGCGCACGGCGCGGTGCAGCAGGGTCCGGCGAGTGGTGCCCCATTCGGTGCCCGCGCGATCGACCAGTTCTCGGAATCTCAGGAGATCGATGGCCACGGTGGGACTCACCAGCCGGTATCCGCCCGAGGCGGTCTCGAGGGCGACATCCCGCAGCGGGGCCAGCGCGCGACGTAGGTTCGAGACGTAGACCTGGATCGCCTTGCGTGCCGAGGCGGGCGGATCCTCACCCCAGATGGCGTCGATGAGTTGTTCGACGGTGCGGGTGCGCCCGGGTTCGAGGAGCAGCGCGGCGAGGAGGCAGCGTTGTTTCGGCGGTCCGAGCGGTAGCTCGACGGATTGGACGTCCACCGCGCCCAGTAGCCGGAACATCGGCTCGCAAGCCTGGATCTCGTTCGAATCCATCCGTGTCCTCGCGTCCTCGCCTGGACCCCGTCACCCTCGGATCCTCGCCTCAGGCCGTCGGTCGGCCGCGGGCGGATCCGCCGATGCCGAGCCACTCCGGGTGACGGCGTGTTCATGGTCTTCTCGCCGCTGGTGGGCGACGCGGCATGATCACGATTCGAGTGTAGAACCCGCTGGTCGACGCGTGGCGAGGGGGAAAAGTGGCCGATCGGCCGTGGCGGTCCGGAAAACACACGCTGCGTCCGGACCGGTCGACGGTGGGTCGTCGCTCGGGTTCCGCGGTCGGGTTCCTCGGGTGGGGTCGGCGCCGAGTGAAGCGATCCGTGCCACCTCCGTGTACCACCGATCACCTGCAAGCTTTAGGCTAGCCTGACCTAACTCTGGTTCGTTGGTGAAAGGAACCCCATGCCCTCGCACCCGTCACCCCGGAATCTACGCCGGGCGGTCGCCTGCCTTGCGGGCACGCTGTTACTGGTGTCCGCCTGTGGCGGCACCGAGGACTCCGCGTCGAACACCGACGCAGGACTGGCGGGTGACAGCGGCGTGGGCGAGGCCTACCCCGTGACCATCGAGCACCAGTTCGGCGAGACCGAGATCACCGATCGGCCGCAGCGCATCGTCACCCTCGGCATCACCGACCACGACCCGCTGCTGGCGTTGGGCGTCACCCCGATCGCGGTGCACCCCGGCTTCTCCATGGAGAACGTGGGACCGTGGGCGGAGGAACTCCTGGGCGACGCCGAGCCCAAGATCTTCCCCAGCGCCACCGATCCCGATCCAGAGGAGGTATTGGCGCTGGCCCCGGATCTGATCATCGGCGTCACCTCCGCTATGGACCAGACGACCTACGACGCCCTCTCGGAACTGGTGCCCACCGTGGTCCGGTCCGCCGATCAGGCCGACTTCGCGATCCCGTGGCAGGAGCACACCGAGGTCATCGGCCAGGCAGTGGGCAAGCCGGACGAGGCCGCCGCGTTGATCGAGGAGACCGAGACCCTGCTCCAGGAGACCGCGGAGCAGAACCCCGAGCTGGCGGGCAAGACCGGCGCGACGCTGCTGCCGAACCCCGACGGCGGCTACTGGCCCTACACCGACCTCGATCCGCGCGGCCAGTTCCTGTCGTCGATGGGGATGCGGCTCCCCGACGCCCTTGCCGAACTCGACGACGGCGCGTCCTTCTACCTCGACCTCAGCGCCGAGCGCATGGACTTGCTGGAGGCGGACGTGCTCGTGGTCCTCGAACGGGACGGCGATCGCGAGGCGGCCGAGGACGACGCCGTCTTCCAAGCATTGGACGTCGTCGAGCGCGACGACGTCATCTGGCTGGCGACCGGAGACCCCGGTCTGGCCATGGCGCACAACACCGTGCTGAGCATTCCCTTCGTCATCGACGAGCTGGTGCCGCAACTGGTCGAGAAGGTCCGCTGACCGGCGACGCTGTAGTCGACAAGGCAGAAGGACACCTCAGAGATGCACCATGACGGCGACCGTCCACGGCAGCTCGACCGGGGACCGACCGGGTCGGCGGTGGGCACCGCGCTGCGAACTCCCGACGACGTCGAACCTGCTCCGGACCGCGCGACACCCCCGGACGCGGGCGCCTCGGCGGCCATGGCGGGGCGGTCCGCCACCAAGAGGATCGGGCTGAGCGCCGGACTCGTCGGGCTGGTCGTGTTGTTGGTGGCGGCGGCCGTGGCGGGTCTCGCGGTGGGCACCAAGCCGATCCCGCCCGCCGTGGTCCTCGATGCCTTCTTCCACAACGGCTTCTGGACCTTCGATCCGTCCGACAGCGACCACCTCGTCGTGCGGGAACTGCGACTGCCCAGAACGCTGCTCGGTGTGTTGGCGGGCGCCGCCCTCGGCGTCGCGGGCACCCTGATGCAGGGCGTGACGCGCAATCCGTTGGCCGACCCCGGCATCCTCGGGGTCAACGCCGGAGCGGCGTTCTTCGTGGTCATCGCCATCAGCGTCCTGGGCGTCACCACCCTGACCGGCTACGTCTGGTTCGGATTCGCCGGAGCCGCGGCAAGCGTCGTGGTCATCTACGGCGTGGCGGCGGTGGGACGCGGCGGGGCCACGCCGGTCAAGCTGGCCCTGGCGGGCGCGGCGATGAGTGCGGCCCTGCTGTCGCTGACCACGGCGGTGCTGATCACCGATGGCGGGACCTTCGACCGCTTCCGATTCTGGCAGGTCGGCGCGCTGGCGGGCCGTGGAATGGACGTCGTCGTGCAGGCGCTGCCGTTCGTCCTGGTCGGCCTGGTCGTCGCGTTGTTCTTCGGGCGACTGCTCAACGCACTGTCGCTCGGCGACGACCTGGCCAGGTCGTTGGGCAGGCGGGTGCAACGGGACCGGCTCATCGTGCTGAGCGTCGTCGTCCTGCTCTGTGGCGTGGCCACGGCGGCGGCGGGTCCGATCGGCTTCGTCGGGCTCGCCGTCCCGCACATCGCCCGACTGATCACCGGACCCGACTACCGCTGGGTGCTGGCCTACTCGGCACTGCTCGCCCCGATCCTGCTGCTGGTGGCCGACATCCTGGGCCGGGTCGTGACGCATCCCGGCGAACTGCAGGTCGGGATCGTCACCGCGGTGCTGGGTGCGCCGGTGTTCATCGCCTTGATCCGTCGACGCAGTCTGCCGGAGTTGTGATGGCCCCCGACAGGACGACCGTGTCGAGTTCGAGACCGGTACCCGATTCCCCACCCACCGCCCGGTCCGCCTCCCAACGGGAGCAGGCCAGGCGGATGGTTGCCTCGGCCCGACGTGGGCACGGCACCCGAGAGGTGACCGTGACCCTGGTGCTCGCGGTGGCACTGCTGGGCGCCTTCGTCGCCGCGTTGGCGCTCGGCGAATTCCCCATCCCGGTCTCCGAGGTCCTGGCGTGGTTGACCGGCGGAGCCCAACCGGCCACCGAGTTCATCATCGGCGGACTGCGGCTGCCCAGGGCGCTGACCGGGATCCTGGTGGGCGTCGCACTCGGTCTGGCAGGAGCGCTGTTCCAGAACCTGTTGCGCAACCCCTTGGCCAGCCCCGACATCATCGGGATCACCTCGGGCGCCTCGGCCTCCGCAGTGCTGTGCATCGTGGTGTTCGGCGTGAGCGGCACGCTGGTGTCGGTGGGGGCCGTGCTCGGCGGCCTGGCCACCGCAGCGGCGATCTATCTGTTGGCCTGGCGCCGAGGAGTCACCGGGCAGCGCCTGGTCCTGATCGGGATCGCGGTGGCTGCGATCCTCTCGGCCGTCGTCTCGTATCTGATGACCAGGACGCGGATCGAGACCGCCCAGGAGGCCCTGGTCTGGCTGACCGGCAGCCTGGACGCCCGGACCTGGGCCCATGCCACGCCGCTGGTGTGGTGTCTACTCGTCCTGGTGCCCGGGGTGGTCGTGTTGTCCCGTCCGCTGCGCGCGCTGCAGCTGGGCGACGATTCGGCCTCGGCCCTCGGAGTGCGGGTGGAACGGTCGAGGTTGGGTTTGATCATGATCGGGGTCGCGTTGGCCAGCGTGGCCACCGCTGCGGCCGGACCGGTGTCGTTCGTGGCGTTGATCGCCGCGCCGATCGCTCGACGGCTGCTCACCGGCGCAGGCCTGGCGCTACTGCCGTCGGCCCTGGTCGGCGGCCTTCTGGTGGTGGTCGCCGACCTGATGGCGCAACACCTGATCACCGGGGCCGATTTCCCGGTCGGCGTGGTGACCGGCCTGATCGGCGCCCCCTACCTGCTGTGGTTGCTGGCGGTATCGAACCGGGTGGGTCGCAGTGAATGAGCAGCGGATGAGGAGTTTGCCGATGACAGACCGACACACGCTGAGCGCTGAGAACCTGCGCCTGGCCTACGGCAGCCGCGAGGTGGTCAAGGGCCTCAGCGTCGACATCCCGCCGGGGAAGGTCACGGTGATCGTCGGGGCCAACGCGTGCGGCAAGTCGACACTGCTGCGCGGTCTGGCGCGACTGCTCTCGCCCGCAGCCGGAACGATCTACCTCGACGGCAAGGACATCAACACGCAGTCGACGAAGGCGGTGGCCGCCGTGCTCGGGTTGCTGCCGCAGTCGCCCACCGCGCCGGAGGGCATCCGCGTCGCCGACCTGGTCGGCCGGGGCCGCTATCCGCACCAGGGCTGGTTCCGCCAGTGGAGCAGCGGCGACGACGACGCGGTCGCCGAGGCCTTACTGGCCACCGGCACGCTGGAGTTGGCGGCCCGATCCATCGACGAACTCTCCGGCGGGCAGCGACAGCGGGTGTGGATCGCCATGGCCCTCGCACAGGGGACCGATCTGCTGCTGCTCGACGAGCCGACCACCTTCCTCGACGTCAGCCACCAGGTTGAGGTGCTGGATCTGCTCACCGATCTCAACCGACGTAAGGGATCCACCGTCGTGCTCGTCCTGCACGACTTGAATCTGGCCTGCCGCTACGCCGACCACCTGATCGCGATGAAGGACGGCGAGATCGTGGCGGAGGGGCCGCCCACCGAGATCGTGACCGAGGAACTGGTGTCCGACGTGTTCGACATGTCCTCCCGCGTGGTGCCCTGCCCGGTCTCGGCCACACCGATGGTGGTGCCGATCGGCAGGCATCACGGTGCCATGGCCGCCGCAGGCGCCGATTCCGCCGCATCGTGACCCCGGGAGGATTGCTCCGCCGCGCGCTGGGCAGACATCGCCGCAGGCTCGCCGTCGGGGTGCTGGGCCTGAGTACGCACCAGGCCGCCGAGACGATGGTCCCGGTGGCGATCGGCCTGATCATCGACAGCGCGGTGGTCAGCGGCGACTTCCGCGCGCTGGCCCTGTCGGTCGCCGCGCTGGGAATGCTGTTCCTCACCCTCAACGTGGCCTACCGGACCGGCGTTCGATCGTTGTTCGGGGCGTTGCAGGAGGAGACCCACCTACTGCGTGTCGAGGTGGCCGGGCGAGTCCTGGACCCGAGGGGAACCCGAGGGGACACCCCCGCCGGGGAACTGCTCTCGGTGGCCACGACCGACGCGGAGCGTTCCGCAGGCGTGCTCGACGTCGTCATGCTCGCGGTGGCCGGGTCCACGGCCATGGTGCTCTCCGCCGTCGTACTGCTGAGCATCGATGTGCCGCTCGGGCTCGGCGTGCTGATCGGTGTCCCGGTCCTGGTGCTGCTGCTGCAGTTCGCCGCGCCGCTGCTCACCCGCCGCAGCGGTGAACAGCAGGCTGCGGTCGGCAGGCTCTCCGCGCTGGCGACGGATCTGATTCGAGGGTTGCACGCACTGCGCGGTCTTGGCGCCGAGCACAGCGCGGGCGAACGGTACCGGCAGCTGAGCACGGGAGCGTTGCGCAGCACCCTGCGGGCCGCGACGCCGATCGGGGTCTACCGAGGCTCCACGACCGCCGCCAGCGGCCTGTTGCTCGCGGCGGTGGCGGGTTTCGCCGGCTGGTATGCCGTCGAGGGCCGGATCGGGATCGGCGAGTTGATCACCGTGGTCGGACTCGCGCAGTTCATCGCGGAGCCGGTGCAGCTGTTCGGTTACTGCGGACAGACCCTCGCCGTGGCGCGAGCCTCCGCCGCGCGACTGACCACGGTCCTGCAGGCGCCGCATCGCGTCGATGCGGGCACCGGCGATCTCGTCGGGCCGCCGGTGCTGCGTCTCACCGAGGTGGACCACGGCTCGCTGCGGCACCTCGATCTCCGTGCCGAGCCGGGGGAGTTCGTCGGCGTGGTGGCCGATGACCCGAGGGACGCCGAGGCACTGCTCGAGGTGTTCGCGGGCCGACTGCCCGTCGAGGCGGGCACCGCCGCACCGGACTCCGGAGTGTGGCTGGGGGAGACCCCGCTGCACACCCTTCGACTCGACGAGCTGCGCCGGGTGTTGTTGGTGGAGCACCACCACGTCGACCTGTTCGAGGGCTCGCTGCGGTCGACGGTCTCGTCGGGTCGGCCGATGGCAACCGAACCGGAGGTCGCCTCGGCCTTGCGCGCCGCCGCAGCCGACGAGGTCGCGGCCGCCCATCCCGAGGGCCTGGACCACGTCGTCGTCGACCGAGGAGCCACGCTCTCCGGTGGGCAGCGCCAGCGCCTCGGCCTGGCCAGGGCCCTGGTCACCGACCCGCCGATCCTGGTGTTGCACGACCCCACCACGGCCGTCGACGCGGTCACGGAGGAGACCATCGCGCGCAACCTGTTCCAGCTCCGCCATGGTCCCGAGGTGCCGCAGCCTCGAACGACGATCGTGTTGACCAGTAGCCCCACATTGCTGGCCAGGGCCCACCGGGTGGTGTCGATCGTGGACGGCCGCGTCCGGCTGGTGGGTACCCATGCCGAGTTGACGGCGGCCGACGAGCAGTACCGGAGCGGAGTCCTGCGATGACCTATTCGCCGACCGATCAGGCGGGTGACCACGGGTCGCCACCCCGACCCCAGCCGCAACCCGAGGACCGCCGGACCCCGCCGGCAGCCGGCGCGCAGCCGGAGCGCGGTGCGACCGGGGCCGAGGACCGGACGCGGCAGGCGGTGAACACCGAGCCGCCCTCGGTCCTCCCGATCGCCACCGCGTCCCGGACGTGGAACGTGGTGGTCGCGGAGCTCTTCCGCACCCCGGGAACCACCTCGGCCGCCCTGATCACCGGGGTGCTCGCCACCCTGTGCGGTTTGGTGGCGCCTTGGGCCCTCGGCGATCTCGTCGACGCGGTGACCCGTGGCGCGACGGGCGGCGACGTACTGCGCACCGTGCTGCTGATCGCCGTCGCCGCGCTCGTGGGTGGCGCCTTCACCGCGCTCGCGGGTGCGTTGATGGTACGAGCGGGCGAGACGATGCTGGCCCGGCTGCGAGAGCGAGTGGTGGACCGCGCGCTGCATCTGCCTGCCGGCACCCTGGAACGGGTGGGCGCGGGCGACCTGCTGTCCCGGGTCGGCGACGACGTGGCCGTGGTCGGTCGAATGGTCGCAGGCGAGGCGACGGTGCTGGTCTCCGCCGTGCTGGCGCTGCTGCTGACCATGGGCGGCCTGGTGGCCCTGGACTGGCGGCTGGGGTTGGCCGGTCTCGTCGCGCTGCCGATCTACATCCGGGGACTGTTCTGGTATCTCCCGAGATCGGGCCCGGGGTATGCCTCGGAACGGGTCGCCATCGCGGAGCGTGCCGAGGTCATGATGAGTTCGTTGCACGGCCGCGCCACCGTCGACGCCTACCGCTGGAACGCGGAGCGGGTCGCGATGATCGACGACCGTTCTGAGGCGGCGAAATCGATCTCGGTCCGAGTCTTCCGGCTGCTCACCCGGTTCGGGATCCGGGTCAACCTCGGTGAGTTCGTCGGGTTGACCTCGATCATCATCGTCGGCTTCCTACTGGTCCGGGCCGACCTGGTCACGGTCGGCGCAACGACGGCGGCCGCCCTGTACTTCCATCGACTGTTCAACCCGCTCAGCGCGGTGATGATGGGATTCGACAAGGTCCAGTCGGCGGGCGCGAGCCTGGCTCGGCTGGTGGGAGTAGCCGATATGCCGGTGGAACCGGAGCCCGCCGACCCGCCGGAACCCGTCGACTCGGGCCTGCGGATCGAGGCGGTCTCCCACCGGTACGGCGAGGGCCCGCCGGTACTCGACGACGTCACCCTGCACATCCGTCCGGGCGAGCGAGTCGCCCTGGTCGGTGCCAGCGGTGCGGGCAAGACCACGCTGGCGGGTATCGCGGCGGGTGTCATCCGGCCCACCTCCGGTTCGGTGTCGCTCGGCGGGGTGGCCACGGGGGAGTTGGGCCTGCGGGCGCTGCGCCGCCGAGTGGTGCTGATCAGCCAGGAGGTGCATGTCTTCTCCGGCCCGCTGATCGACGACGTGCGACTGACCGCCCCCGAGTCCACCGAGGACGAGGTACTCGCCGCGCTGGACCGGGTCGGTGCCCGGGGCTGGGTGACGGCGTTGCCGGACGGCGTCCAGACCGTGGTCGGCGACAGCGCGCGCAGACTCACCGCCCCACAGGCACAACAGCTGGCGCTGGCCCGGCTCGTTCTCGCCGACCCCTCGGTGGCGATCCTGGACGAGGCCAGTGCCGAGGCGGGAAGCGCCGGTGCCAGGGAACTCGAACGGGCTGCGGTGTCCGCCACCGAGGGACGCACCACCCTGGTGGTGGCCCACCGGCTGCCGCAGGCGGTGGCCGCCGACCGCGTGGTGATGTTGGACCACGGCCGGATCATCGAGAGCGGCACCCACGCCGAACTGGTCGAGGCGGGGGGCCGGTATGCCCGGCTGTGGGCGGCCTGGCAGGGCCGCGAGGCGGACGAGACAGCGTGAGGCACCCGACGCGGCGGCTCGAGATGAGCTGCGGCCGCCCGTCGGGCCGAACGACCTGCCAGATCGTGCACAGCGCATCGACCAGGGCCCAGATTCGCGCGGCGCCGTAGACGATCCCGGCCACGCCGTCCTCGGAGCCCTGCTTCCCAGCGGCAGGACCCCCATCGCGATCGCGCCGGGGAGGAGGACGAACGCGATCTCGGTGATCCTCAGGTCGAACCCGCGTTGCAGGTGCAGTAGCCGGAGCATCCCGACCATCGCCTCGGCCGTCATGGTGATGACCACCGCCGGCAGCATCGGCCGTGACCCGACGGCCGGCTCGACTCCCTCGCCGTGCCGCCGGGATGAAAGCCGGGTGTCCCGTCCTACCGGTACGCGGGTTCGCTGCTCGACGGTTCGGGGCCGACCCCGGGTCTGCGCAGCACGGGCAGCAGACAGATCACCGCGCAGGTCCCGAGCAGCGCTGCGGCGACGAGGAATCCCGTGCTCGGACCGAGGTGTTCGACGACCGACCCGCCGACGATGTTGCCGAGCGCCCCGCCAACGCCGGTGGCACTGGCCAACCAGGCGTAGGCCTCGGTGGCCCGGCTCGGCGACGCCCGCCGGGTGATGCCGTCGTAGAGCATGGTCAGCGCGGGCGCGACCATCGTGCCGAACAGGAAGAGCAGCACCGCGAGTATCCCGATCCCCGGTGCCAGCGCGAGCAGCACCGCGCCCACCGCCACTCCGCCGGGAAACAGCGCCAGCGCGGTGTCTCCCTTGGCCCGCGCGCCGAAGACCAGTCCGCCCACGCCGGAACCCGCGGCGACACAGGCCAGCATGATGGCCGACGCGGTCGGCGCGTCGGGACCGCCCGCGCCCGCCACCGCCGCGAGATTGACCACCACCAGGCCTGCGAGCAGCGCGCTCGCCGCCGCGAGCATCATGACGAAGCCGGGCCCGGCCAACCGGCTGCGGCTCCGACCGCGTTCGGTCCGGGTCGGACGCGCTGTCCGGGCCGATCTGCCCGCCTCGGCGGCGCGTTGCCCACAGAACAGGAGCGTGCCCACCAGGGTGAGCACTCCGGAACCGATCAGGGCAGCGGACGGGCTCGCCAACGCGACCAGCAGCGTGGTGAACATCGGGCCGGTGACGAGCACGATCTCCTGCAGCGTCGAGTCGAGGGAGAACGCGGTGAGTCGTTGCTGCGGGGAGGTCAGCGCGGCCAACGCCGCCCGCAGCGCCGCCAACACCGGCGGGGTGAACGCGCCGCCGAGCGCGGCCACCGCCATCAACGCCAACGGTTCGGGCGGCAGGATCGTGAGCAGGACGAGGGTCGCCGAGTAGCCGACCGAACCGATCAACAGCACGAGTCGTCGACCGACGCGGTCGGCCAGCTTCGCCACTGCGGGACCCGCCAACACCGAGCCGATGGCCGAGCAGCCGGTGACCAACCCGGCCACGTCGTATCCGTGGTGTTGGGTGACCAACAACAGCATCGCCAGGTTGGTCATCCCGGTGAAGGCGCGGGCGGGAACCGAGGCGGCGAGTAGACCGGGGACGGCGGGAATCGAGAGCAGTTCGCGATATCGCGAGAGTGACACCAGGAGAGCCTCACGCTGAGACGGGACCGGCAGGGGAAAGCGCTTTCCTCAATCAGAACCTACCGCCTTGCCCCTGGTTCGTCACTGCGCCACATCGGCGTGCGAACCCGGCTCGGCGAGCCGCCGAGTCGCCGGTGCGTAGGTGATCGCCTCTGCGGTGCGCCGACTGTCCGCATTGGTCGTCGTCGGCAGGCGCCCTCGGTCATCGCCGCAGCCGCGAGCGGTACCTTCCCAGGTCAATCCTGGTCCGCGCCCCGAACGGGGCCTCACTCATCAGCTGCCGGGCACTGTCCACACCTGCGTCCACGCCTGCGTACTGCGCTGCCGTCAGAACGGGATCGGGCCGAATCGGGCCCACGCCACCACGGCCCCCGCCACCAACAGCAACAGGTTGACCAGCATCGGTCGGATCTCCCATCGGCGGGCGTGCACGACCACCGCGCCGATCATCAGCAGCGCCACCCCGACCCCGGCCAACGGAGTGAGGAAGGTCGCGAAGCCGAGAAGACCGGGGGCGACCAGGCCCACGGTCGCCAGTAACTCGATTCCGCCGATGATGCGGACCTGCCGGACGGGGAACTCCTCCGACCAGGGCATGTTGACCAGTAACTCGTGCTCCCGTTGCACGAGTTTCATGATTCCGGAGATGAAGAACGTCAAGGCTAGGGGAATCTGCAGCACCCAGATGGCGATGCTCACCAAGGCTCCTATCGCGGGGCTGCCTCGCGGGGCGCCCCTGTGTCGCACGGGACGGCCTGCGGGTATGTCGGCTGGAGCGATCCGTCGCCGATGACCACGGCGAGCCAGGACCGCACCACCCGGACACCCGCCGGGTTGGTGACCGTGCGGCACCCCCGTGCCGCTGTCCATTCCACGCTACCGATCACCGAGCGGATGCACTCGTGATCGTCGGGTAACCACCCGCTTGGCGCATCGACCGTCCGGGATTCGATGAGTGGTCGATGTTGCGTCACCCGCGGGTCCGATCGAGGAGCGGAGCACTCGGGGAGTCCTCGCCGATGCGCACGGCGAGGACTGGCCGAGTCGGGTGTGGTCAGTTCGGCAGGCGGTCGCCGATCAGCGCCAGATTCTGGATCGCCGCCAGCCCGTACTGCGCGCTGGCGTTGGTCGACACGAACGTGGCCTCGTCCACCGGATTCAGGCTGTGCTCGCCCTCGATCCGGGTCGTGGTCCACTCGATGTCGGGACCGTAACCGGCGGCTCCGCCGAAGAACTCCGCCCAGGCACGCTCGGCCAACGCCGCATCGTCGAGGCGGTGCGCCGCGTAGGCGGTCAGCCGGGAATGCCCCTGGCCCAGGTTCAGATTGCCCAGCGACTCGCCCAACTCGGCTTCCTGCTCCTCGGCGGTGGCGTTGTACAACCTGCAGTACTGCAGCCAGGCCTCGGTGAACGCGGGATCGTCCAGCAGGTCGATCAACTCGCTGCACAGTTCGACCTGGCCGAACACCGCGTTGAGGTGGGACACGCTGATCCCGTGATCCTCGAGAAGGTGGTAGCGCCCGGTGTCGATGTCGTAGCGTTCGCCGTCGGTGTAGAAGCCGTGCGGCAATTGGGGGATCGTCTCCACGCCTGCCAGCAGCTTCTCCTTGGCGATGGGATCGCCGCCGCGCTCCCACTCGGTCAACCAGGCGATGGCCAGCGCGCTCCAGTCGGTACCGGTGCCGATGCTCAAGGCGTTGGGGTCCGGCTCGTAGACGTCGTCGCGGACCTTGCGACTGGGATCCAGGGTCAGGAAGGTCTGATCGACGTCGATCTGGGCGTGCATCAGGTCCCCGACCCGTTCGTCGGCGGTCAGGAAGTAGTAGTAGCGACGGTTGGCCACCGTGGAGATCCGCACCTGTTTGGCGCTGCAACCGAAGTGCTGCACATTGTGCCTGGTCCCGAGCTTCTCGTACGGGCCGGAGTGATAGACGTCGACCTCGCCGGTGTGCCGCACCATCGCCTCGGCGAGCCGGAACGCCTGGGCGCTGCCGGTCCGCAGATAGTGCAGCCAGAGCCAGATGTCGGTGCCCAGCTCCGAGTTGTCCCAGGCGTAGCCGCCCACGTCGTAGCGCCAGACGTGCCGGTCGGCGTCGTAGGTGTGCATCACGTCGCCGTAATCCCAGAAGCCGTACCAGTGTCGTTGGTCGATCTGATCGCGGTAGAAGTCGAACAGGAAGTCCAGCCGGTCCTCGATCTCCGCCTTGGCCGGGGTGGACCGGTCCACCGGGCTCCAGTCGCCGAACACTCCGGCGCCGTGTAGGTGGGCGGGCGGCGCGGTCAGCAGCGGTGGTGTGCTCACCGCCGTCGACATCGCGGCGAGCCGCTGCGAGCTCGGTGTCGCGGGCAGCGCCCAGAACAGGAGTTCGCTGGTGCGCGCGATCCCCTCCGCCGTGCCGAAGCCCGGTTCGTAGTCCTCGTAGGTGATCTCCAGGGCCTCCAGCTGTTCCTCGTAGGTGTCCTGACCGAGGCCGTCGTGGAAGAACCGCAGGTCCATCGGCTTGGCGTCCGGCGAGTACAGCCACACCGTCGCCTCCGAGGTGTCGCTCGCGGCGTTGCGGACGTCGAGCTGGGTGGGATGGCGTTGCCAGAAGTCGCGTAACCCGAAGGCCAGACCGCCGCTGATGCCGCCGACATACCCCAGCCCGGCGGCCCGGCCGCCACTGTCGACCGAGATCCAGGCGTGGCCCTCCTTGGTGCGCTTGCGGACCTGGAAGGACTCCGAGGACGACTGACTCAGGCTGTGGTCGCCCCAGTCCGGGATGAGGTGCAGGCGGGTGCGCACATTGTCGGGGAAGGTGGCCACCGGCGGGGTCGGCTGTCCGGCGACCTGTGCGCTGCGCACCTCCTCGCCCGGATCGCGGCGGAGGCCGGTGAGCCCCTTGACGGCCTCGGCGTGCAGACCGCCGTCCTGGCCCGCGAACCTGATGTGCCGATCGTGGGTCTGGTCGCGCATCGGGACCTGGAATCGCACGCCCAGACCGTGGACGAAGTCCTCCTGGCCGTCCCGGTCGAAGACGAAGCTGTGCATCATCCGGAGGTTCTCGGCGCCCGCGTGGAAGTACAGCCGCACGGTGAACGGCAGCATCTCGCGGCCGCCGCGTCGGGCCCGATGGATCCCCGACACCCGCACCACGGCACGGACCGGCCCGGTCTGTTCGACGGTGACCGTGTCGGTCCGCCCGATGAACCGCTCGCGTCTGCTGGTGCCCTCGTCGCCGTCCTCGGGGGAGTCGCCTCGGATCAGGATCAACTCGCCCGCTCTGGCGATCTCCACGCCGTCTCGGCTGATCGACTCCACCAGGGTGGATCCTCTGCGCGGGATGCGGACCTGGATCACCCCGGTGTCGACGGTGACGGTGCGGTTGTCCTCCTGCACCGTGACCGGGGCCTGCGGTGCGGCGCCGTCACCCGGGGTGAGTCGGTAGCCCTCGGCGGCGGTGTGCGGCCCGACGGAGTGCGCCGACCACTTCAGCGAGCCGTCGGGCCAGTAGCCGATCGGCCAGGTCTGCACGGGCACGGCCTCGCCGCTCTCGGTATGCAGTGCGAAGGGCTGATCGGCGGGCAGCGCACCCTTCGGCCAGGGCACGCCCCAGGTGGTTCCGGGTGTCTCGGCGGGCGCACCGCCCTCCAGCCAGCCGAGCCGAACCTCGTCGGGTGCCGCAGGTGAGTCCTGGGCCGCTGCGGCGATCGGCGTGCCGAGCCAGGGGAGTTGGGCGGCGGCGCCTGCGGCAACCGTTCCGGCGAGAAAACCACGTCGGCCGAATCCAGGCATGGACGAGCTCCGTTCCGTCGGCGTTGACCCGAGGCGCGACCCGTCGTCGGTGGGGATCGAGCGGGATCCTCGAGTCCACGGTGGAGCGCAGTGCGTTCTTCGCTGGTGGAGCGGGCGGGACGGGCATCGCCGCGGCGGGGATGTCGATTTCCGAACCTAGCCGGCCTCACTCTCCGGTCAATGCCGGTGACCGTGCGAGGCCGGATTCAGCCACCCGTCCCCGGCTCGAACCCCACGCATCGACACCGGACGGGCCGCACTTCCGGTGCCGAGCGCGGCCCTCGGGTGGGACTGCCATGCCCACCGATCAGGAACCGGAGCGGCGCCCCGATTCCACCGGTTCTGCGGCCGCCACCTCGTCCGGATGCGCCCGGAACGGCGCGGCCAGCGTGGGCAGCAGGTACCTGCGGTGATAGACGAAGGCGCCTAGTGCGATCACCGCGTAGACCCCACTGAGTACGTATCTGGCCTCCTGACCGGGGAAGAGGAACTGCACGGCGAACAGGCCGAGCAGCGTCCAGGCCGCCCAACGCGGGAAGCGCAGCGCCAGCAGCGCGGCGATGCCCAGCAGAGTCTGGGTCGCGGTCAGCAGGAACTCCTCGACCTGCCGGGAATCGAGATTCAGGGCGAGGTCGCCGCCGCCCATCAGATAGGCGACCGGCAGGCTACCCACCAGCAGCGTCCACTGGTTGACCTTCGCCGAGATGAGCATTCCGATGGCGCCCGCGCCGTTGCCGCGCAGGGCGAACAGGATGGCGATGATGAACTCCGGAGCCTCCGACGCCAACGGCGCCAACCACTGGACCAGCAGGAATTCATCGATGCCGAGCTGCGCGCCGCTTTCGATCAATGCGTCCGCGAAGGGCTCGGCGCACATCAGGATGACCGTGGCGGAACCGACGAACAGGCCTACCACCAGCGGCCTGCGGACCTTGACCGGCAAGGCGCCGATCGTGGCGGCGGGGCCGACCAACTCGGGCTCCTCGGTGTCGCCGCGCGAGACCTTCCACAGGTAGAAGCCGAAGAAGATCAGCAGGCCGATACCGAGGGTGATGTGGATCTGGCTGGTCAACGGGATGGTGAAGGCGAGCACGGAGGCCACCAGCAGGAAGCCCAGTTCGACCCGGTGGCCGGAGTCCAGCGTGAGGGCGCGCAGCGATTTGCCGGTGCGGCGTTTGGCCACCGCGAGGGCGATCAGCGCCACCAGGGACCATCCCAGTCCCAACAGCAACCGGTTCGATCCGGTCATGTTCGCGGCGGCGTAGGCGACGTACTCGGGATTACTGCCCGCGGTGAAGGCGAAGTAGAGATCGACCGCGTACTCCGGCAGTACCGCGATCACGGCGAGGATCGCGATGGCCAGCCCGCCGGAGATATCCACCTGTGCGGCCTCGGCGGCCCAGGCCAGTACGAACGACGCGGCCACCACCCCCGCGCCGAACAGCAGCAGCGCGATCAGCGGGCTCGGGTGGATGCCACCCATCCGGAGCACCAAGGCGGGCAGCGCCAGTATCAGGCACAACCCCAGCGGGCGAATCAGCTTGGCGAACATGGATACCTTCCCCGGTCGAGCACATGCCAGGGCGGGGACGAAGAACGACCTCGGCCAGGCGATGGCTGCTGGCCGAAGGTCTCGCCCACCCTGGCCGCCGGATGGGCCGGGCCCCAACGCCGGAGACCGAGGTGGGTCTCAGCGTGTCGACGATGGGCTTGCGGGCTACTCCCCTTCGGAACGAGCCCATGCTGCCATACCTTTCGATGGTTTCGCAATCGACGAAACGACGAAATGGGAGGTTTGCCGACACCGGTCTCGTGCTGGTGGTGGTGCATGCGAGACAATGAAGATCGCCATGGTCCAATCCGATTCAGCACCCGCCGAGCCGGGCACGCATTCGTGCTCCGCGCCAGAGCCGACCGCGGTGCAGCTCAGCGCCGCTGCGGCCACCTTCGCTCTGCTCTCCAGCGGGCCGAGACTGCATCTGGTGTGGCTGTTGGCCCACGGGTCATACGACGTCGGCACCCTGGCCCGTCGCGTCGGCGTCAGCATCGCCACGGTGAGTCAGCATCTGGGCAAGCTTCGGCTGGCCGGGGTCATCTCCGCTCGCCGGGAGGGGCGTCAGCACTTCTACACCGTCGACGACCCGCACGTCGTCGCCCTGGTGGACCAGATCTTCGAGCACATCGCTCCCGACGGCAGCCTTGCTCCCGACCCGCCGCTGAGCTGAGCCTTCGGGCTATCCCGCGAGGGCGGCAGGCCCTGTGGTTGGTGTTCCGACGCTCCGTATGCGTTGCAGGACAGCGCGAGCCCGACGCGTTCGGGCTCGGGGCAGTCTGCCGAACTGGTCCCGATGGCGGCCTCGCATTGCGTCGATCCGGTCGATTGACCGGGTGCGAGTCGGCTCCCTACCGTGATGGAAAGCGTTTTCCGCGCGAGGTTGCATCGGACCCCGCTTCAGTGCGGCCTTCGACGAAGAAGGGTGCCGCCATGAACAACGTCGTTGTGCACCATGCCGTTCCGAGGTCGATCACGCGAGATCGCCTGCGCGTGCTGACCGTGATCGCCGTCGTCCCGGTCGCGGTACTGGCGACCTCGACGGTCGCCGTGGCCGAGCCGCAGGTCCAGGACGGCCTCATCGTCGTCGCCCCCGATGGCGACGATGCCAACCCCGGCACGATCGACGCGCCCCTGCGCGAGATCCAGCGGGCGGTCGATCTCGCAGAGCCGGGCGACGTGATCGCGCTGCGGGGCGGTACCTACGCGTTGAGCACCAACATCCAGATCTTGCACAGCGGCGAACCGGACCGACCGATCACGATCGCCCCGTACCAGGACGAACACGCGGTGATCGACGGCGAGGCGCTCCCGGCGAGCCACACGCCGATCGGCGGCAGCATCCCGCGTTCCGAGCGCGGGGCGATCCACCAGGAGAACGCCGCTCACTGGGTCTACCGGGATCTGGAAATCATCAGAGGTCCGTACGCCATCTACTGCGACAGCTGTGACAACACCGTCTTCGACGGGCTGACCACCCGGGACAACTACGAGAGCGGTCTACAGATCCAGGGCTCCTCCAGCGACAACCTGGTGCTCAACCTGGACAGCTACGGAAACCGGGACCCGCGCAAGAACGGCGAGAGCGCCGACGGCCTGGCCATCAAGGAGGGCTCGGGGGAGGGCAACGTGGTGCGGGGCGCGCGGCTGTGGAACAACGTCGACGACGGTTTCGACGCCTGGGAGTTCCTGTCCCCGATTCTGATCGAGGACAGCGTCGCCTACGGAAACGGCGTCAACCGTTGGGACTTCCCGGATTTCCAGGGCGACGGCAATGGATTCAAGCTCGGTGGCGGCGACGAGGTGCAACCCGCCGATCACGTGGTGCGCAACAACATCTCCTTCGACAACGAGGTCGCGGGCTTCATCGACAACAACAACCCCGGCACGCTCACCGTGGAGCGCAACACCTCCTACGACAACGGTCGATACGGCTTCCAGTTCGACAAGTCGACCAGCGTGCTGACCGGGAACCTCACGGTGGGCGACGTCGTCCCGGTGCAGCTGGGTGACTCGACGGGGACCGGCAACTCCTGGGACATCGCCGATGAGTGGGACGACTCGGACCTGGCGAGCACGGACTCCTCGGTGCTGAGCGGGCCCCGGGACGCCGACGGCGGCATCGCCTCCAGCCCGTTCCTGGTGCCGACCGACCACCCGGAGCTGGGTGCCCGGTTCTGATCGAGCCCGCACCCTCCGCGCCCGGACCGTCGGGCAGGGGACCGGACGGAAACGGCCAAGGTGACGACATGGGGGTGCAGCCAGGGTTGTCGATGCTCGGCGGGATCGGCTTCACGGTGTCGCTGCTGATCGGTGAGCTCGCCTTCGGCGCCGACGACCCTCGGGCGGAGTTCGTCAAGGTCGGAGTGCTGGCGGGCTCGCTGCTCTCGGCGCTGGCGGCCTCCCTGGTGCTCGGTGTGCGCAACCGGGCATACCGGCGCCGCGCCGAGACGGGGGTGCACCCGGACGACGACGCGCCCTCGAAGAGCGCGCATTGACCGACGGAGCGCCGCTCTGCGGTGGCAATCCCACGGTCACTCGGCGTTCGTGCTCGGCTCGCAGGGCGCCTCGGCCGGGCCCAGCACGCCGAGCGCGGCGCGGATGCGGTCGTTCAGGGTCTCGTCGCCGTGCTCGCCCCAGTCCAGCAGGGCCACCCGCAGGGCCGCCAGGCAGGCGGCGGTCGCCGTCGACGCGGTGAGCGGGTCGGTCGCCTGTTCGATCAACCGCGCGACGATGCAGCGCTCGGTGGTGCGCAGTTGTTCGGACAGTCGGGCGCGCAGGGCGGGTTCGCAGGCGGCCAGCCGAATCCGCTCCCTGGTCTGTGCCACCGCCCATTCCGGCAGTTCGGTGGCCGAGGTGAGCAGTCCGAGGCGCACCCGTTCCAGGACCGGGAGATCACGGGGCTGGGCGGCGATCAGATCCGCGATGAACGGATCGAAGGGATCGTCCAGGACCACGTCTTCCTTGGTGGGAAAATGCCGGAAGAAGGTCATATGGGACACCCCTGCCGCAGCGGCGATGTCGACCACCCTGGTGGCGGCGTAGCCATCGCGGGCGAACAGCTCCAGTGCACGTTGCTGGATGCGCGCACGTGTCTCGGCGGATCGATTCGACACGTCGGTGATGTTAGTCGCTAACGCGCCAAGAAGTGATCCAACTCGCAATGTCAGGATGCAACACGTTACGGCCTACGGCCATACCGGGGCGGTGATCCTCTGGTGCAGCGGCACGCGTCCGATTCCGACACGGTCGTCGGGTTCTCGATCATGTCCGCAGCCTGGCGGGGTCGGTTGGTTAGCCTGGTGACGTCGGGATTCATGACGAGGAGGGAGGTGAGGTCGCCATGGCCGAGCCGTCGCGCCGCGCACTACTCGTCAAGGAGTTCGCCAACACGCTCGACGTGGAGGCGGGTACCGATCGCGCCGACTCCCGCGAGGGATTGGCCGGCTGGCTGATCGAGATGGGACTGGCCGCAGCGGGTTCGATCGACGTCTGCGAGTCGGAACTGCGTGACTTCCTGGTGCTCCGTGCCGGGGTTCGCGAACTGCTCGACGCCGCAGGCGACCCCGATCCGACCCTGGTCGCCGCCTCGGACGAGGTGACCCGGCGACTTCCGATGTTCGTCTCGTTGTCCTCGATGCTGCGGCCGGTCGTCGTCGAGGGCGAACCGGCTCCCGAGGATGCGGCGCTCGATGCCGTGCCGGCTGTCGACCCCGCCACGGACCTCCCGCGCGACTTCTTCTTCGGCGTCGAAGCGGAGACGTTGACCGCCGATCCGACCGAGACGGCGGCCCGCCGGGCCATGAGCGCGATCGCGGGGGCGGTCGCGACCATCCGCATCACCGGCGAGATCGGCAGGCTGACCCGCTGCGCCGCGCTCAGCTGCGCGATGGTCTTCTTCGATGCCTCGAAGAACCACAGCAGGCGCTGGTGCTCGATGCGTGTCTGCGGCAACCGGGCGAAGGCCCGCGCCTACGCCGCCCGCCGACGCGAGGCGTGAGCCGCTCCGGTCGGCGCCACGTGCTGGAACGGATCCGACCAGGCCGGGGCGGCGTCACTCCTGCGGGCTCAACCCTGCCACGGTCAACTCGAACAGCCGATCGGCCTGGGCGGCCGCGTCGGGATGATGTTCCGTGGCCAACGCGATGCCCACCGCCAGCGTGATCAGGTCGGCGACCGTGACGCCCGCCGCGACCGCACCGTCCCGGCTGGCGCGTGCCAGTAGCGGGCCGGCCGCCTGTTCCAGGGTCGATGCGCAGCTGTTCTCGTAGATCGACTCGGATTCGTCGCCGTCGTAGGCCAGCACGGCCGCCAGCCCCCGCGCGGTGACGCAGTAGGCGACGACCTCGCGCAGCCAGACCAGCAGCGCGTCCCTGCTGTCCTGCCCGTCGGCCAGCTCGATGGCGAGCACCCGCAGGGCCTCGATCCGGGTCTGGGCCACCGCCTCCAACAGCGCGCGGCGGGTGGGGAAGTGACGGCGCACCGTCGCCGACCCGACCCCGGCGGTGCGCGCTATCTGTTCCAGCGAGGCGTTCGCGCCATGGGCGGCGACCTCTTCCTCGGCCACGGTGAGGATCCGCGAGTAGTTGCGCCTCGCGTCGGCGCGTTGGTGCTCGGTCATCGGCTGACCTCCGACTTTGTCTAAATGGCGGGCCCCGCCGTATCGTAGCGGACGGGAAACGGCGGCCCCCGCCATTTCTGGTATCCGACAAGTTCGAGGAGTATCATGTCGATGGATTCCGCCCCGGTACTGGTCACCGGCGCCACCGGGAAG
The DNA here is from genome assembly GCF_014203365.1 of Actinoalloteichus hymeniacidonis. Lineage (NCBI taxonomy): Bacteria > Bacillati > Actinomycetota > Actinomycetes > Pseudonocardiales > Pseudonocardiaceae > Actinoalloteichus > Actinoalloteichus hymeniacidonis. Next base: position 3,622,426 of record NZ_JACHIS010000001.1, on the reverse strand, counting down.
CAGGGCGGCGCCACCGCCCGCGCCCTACTCGCTGCCGACATCGCGGTCCGCGCTCTGGTGCGCGACCCGGACACGGATCGGGCCAAGGCCATCGCGGCGCTCGGGGTCGAACTGGTCACCGGTGATCTGCACGACCGAGACTCCGTGATTCGGGCGGCGGCGGGCGCCCGCGCCGTGTTCTCCGTGCAGATGCCCGGGTTCACCTCCGATGGCGACTTCGACTTCGACGGCGAGGTGGCCCAGGGCGTCAACCTCATCGAGGGCGCCCGCGCCGCCGGGGTGCCGCAGTTCGTGCACACCTCCGTGACGGGGGCGGGTCAGCATCTGGAGCATCCCCGCTGGTCCGAGGGTTGGGCGGTGGGGCGTTCCCTCGGCGCCAAGACCGCGATCCAGGATCACCTGCGAACCGCGGGCTTCGCGCATTGGACCCTGCTCAAGCCGGGCTTCTTCATGGAGAACTTCCTGCCGTCGATGGCGTTCCTGTTCCCGCGCGGCCTGGCGGGCGGCCTGGTCAGCGTGCTGAAGCCCACCACGCGGTTATCGCTGGTGGCGGTGCCCGACATCGGCGCGGCGGCTGCCTCGGCCATCGCCGACCCGGCCCGGTTCGACGGCGTCGAGCTGGAGCTGGCGAGTGAGTACCTGTCGATGACGCAGATCGCCGAGGTCCTCTCCCGGGTCCTGGGCACCCCGCTGACCGCGCCGAACCTGACCGAGGAGGCGGCACTCGCTGCCGGGATGCCCCAGATGGGTGCCACCCACGAATGGATGAACGTCGCGGGTATGCCCGGTCGGCCGGAGTTCGCCAGGGATCTCGGCATCCCGCTCACCGGTTTCGAGGACTGGGCCCGGGAGCACCTGGGCTGAGCCACGGCATCCCTGCGCCCGCCTGTCACGCAGGGTGGATCTGTCCTCGCCCCGGGTCGGTCTCGACCCGGGGCGCTTTCCGGTGAGCGCGCGAACGCCCTCGGTGAGGGTAATAATTAATTAGTATTACTTCTTGACTTGGCCGGTGAGCGCTGTCGATACTTCCTGTCACTCGCCCCGAGGGGGCAGGCAGATTGGTTCGAAGGGGAGCCGATGACGAGGATCGTGCAAGGTCGTCGCCGAACAGTGGCCGCCATCGCGGCGCTGCTCGTCGCGGTGCTCGCGTCGGCGAGCTGCGGGGCACAGATCGGCGAGGGCGGACGCTTCGGCGTCGTCTACATGGACGCCCAGGGCTACTACGCAGGCGTTCGCAAGGGCATGCAGGACGAGGCCGAGCGCATGGGCCGCAACGTTCAGCTGCTCGAACTCAACGCGCAGGGTGACGCCTCCAAGGAGAGCTCCTTCATCGACACCGTCAGCTCGGCGGACGTCGACGCCCTGGTGCTCTCGCCCGTCTCCGAGACGGCATCCATCCCGGCCATCCGCCTCGCGCACCGCAGCGAGGTGCCGGTGATCTGTTACAACACCTGCATCGCCGACGAGGCCGCGCAGGAGTACGTCGACGCGTTCATCCTGGGCGACCCACTGGAGTTCGGCGGGTTGCTGGGCGACGCCGCCGCCGACTACTTCATCGCCGAGGGCATCGAGGCGCCGCAGATCGGCATCGTCAACTGCGAACAGGTCGAGGTCTGTGTGCAACGCAGGCTCGGGTTCGAGGAGGCCCTGTTCGCCAAGCTTCCCGACGCCGAGATCGTGGCCAACCAGCAGGGCGCCGAGGTCGACGAGGCGGTGGACGTCGCCGAGCGGATCCTCACCGCCCACCCCGACCTCGACGCCTTCTTCGGCCAAGCGGGCGGCGCGACGCTCGGTTCGATCCGCGCCGTGCAGGCCAGGGGCAAGGTCGGCCAGACCGTGGTGTTCGGCGGCGACATGTCGACCGAGGCCGCCAACGCCCTGGTGGACCACCGGGTACTCAAGGGCAACGTCGACATCTCCGGCGTCGAGGTCGGCCGGATGGCCGCAGAGACCGCGCAGCGGGTCCTCGCCGGTGAAGAGCTGGAGGAGTTCATCCTGCCCGCTCCGGTCGAGATCTACACGACCCCCGAGGACGGCCAGGCCTGGCTCGAGGCGCACCCGGACGGTCTGCCGTGATCGGCGGCGCCGGGCCACAGCGCCCGATCGAGCCGACGCGCCGGACCGACCGGTCCGGCCAAGCCCAGCCTGCCGCGTGGAACACCCAGCGGAGCGCGTCCGAGACGACGATCTCCCTGGCACAGAACGGAGTGACGTGGTGACCGACGACGAGGTCTTCGCCGCCAGGGTGCGCAATGCGACCAAGGCCTATCCCGGCGTGGTCGCGCTGGATGGAGCCGACTTCGACATCGCCCCCGGCGAGGTGCGTGCTCTGCTCGGCCGCAACGGCGCGGGCAAATCGACCCTCATCCGGATGATCGCGGGCGTGGACCGCCCGGACTCCGGCGAGGTCCACATCGGAGGTAGCCCGCTGGGCGACGGCGGCGTGCGCCGCGCCGTCGAACTCGGCGTGTCCACCGTCTACCAGGAATTGAGCCTGGTCCCGTGGCTGAGCGTCGCGGAGAACATGTTCCTCGGGGCGTGGCCGCGCACCGGGCCGCGCATCGACTACGAGCTGATGGGCCGCGAGTCGAACGAGGTGCTGGGCCAGTTGGGCCTGCACATCGACGCCGAACGGCCGGTCGCCACCCTGTCGCTGGCCGAGCAGCAGCTCGTCGAGATCGCCAGGGCCGTCCGGCAGAACCCGAAGGTACTGATCCTCGACGAGCCGACGTCGGCGCTGGCCGCAGCGGAGGTGGCGATGGTCCTCGACGTCGTCGGGCGCATCGCGGCCTCGGGCGTGGCGGTGATCTACGTGAGCCACCGGCTGGACGAGATCCGCCAGGTCGCCGACGGCATCACCGTGATGCGCGACGGACGCACCATCAAGACCATCCCGGCCAAGGGCGCCACCACCCAGGAGATCGTCGAGCTCATGCTCGGCGGGGTGACCGAGGCGGCCACCCAGGTCACCCCGATCGACATCGACCGCTCCGGCACCCCGCTGCTCGCGGTGCGCGACCTGGTCGTGGCGCCGAAGATCACCGGAGTCACCTTCGACCTGCACCCCGGCGAGGTGTTGGGCCTCGGCGGTCTGCTGGGCTCCGGACGCACCGAGCTGCTGCGCGCCCTGGCGGGCTTCGACCCGATCGCCGCCGGGCACATCGAGGTCGAGGGCGAGCGCATCGAGAACCCGACGAACGCGCGGATGAAACGACTCGGCGTCGGACTCACTCCGGAGAACCGCAAGGCCGAGGGCATCGTCCCGATGCTCGGCGTCGACGAGAACATGGTGATGTCGGACTTCGGTCGCGTCTCCACCGGCCCGTCGATCTCCACCGGCCTCGTCCACCGTGCGGCGACCGAACTCGTGCGCCGACTCGGGATCAAGACCGCCCGGCCGCAGACACCCATCGCCGACCTCTCCGGCGGCAACCAGCAGAAGGCCGTGATCGGCCGCTGGCTGCACGCGGACAGCCGGATCCTGCTGCTGGACGAACCGACGCGGGGCGTCGACGTCGAGGCCAAGGCCCAGATCTATCGACTGGTCCGAGAACTGGCCGCAGCGGGCGCGGGAGTGCTGTTCGTCTCCGGCGAACTCGAAGAGCTCCCCTTGGTCTGCGACCGCGTCCTGACCCTGCACGGCGGCGGCATCCGCTCCGAACTCCACGGGGCCGAGATCACCGTCGACAACATCCTGGCCGCCACGATGGCCGTCTGAACTGTGAGGAATCCGATGAGCAACTCTTCGCACCAGACCGGTCAGGTCTCGGGAACCGCGACGTCCCCGACCACCTCGCCGACCGGTGCGGGCCCCGCCCGCTCCCAGCGGACCAGACGACTCAACGAGATCGGACTGCTCGCCGCCATCGCCCTGCTCTACATCGTGCTGGGCAGCACCGCATCCGGCTTCCTGTCGGTGGACAACCAGCTCGGTCTGCTGCGCGAGGCGGCCACGATCGGCATCGCTGCCTGGGGCGTCACCCTGGTCATCATCGCCGGGGAGATCGACATCAGCATCGGCCCGGCGGTCGCGTTCTCCTCGGTGCTGGTCGCCAAGGGCGTCGGCGCCTGGGGACTGGGCACCTGGGGCGGGATCCTGGCGACGTTGGCCATGGGCATCGCCTGGGGCGCGCTGGCAGGGTGGCTGGTAGCCCGATTCACCGTGCCCTCCTTCATCGCGACCTTGGGCCTGTGGAGCGTGTTGGGCGGCCTCGGCCTCTACATGACCGATGCGCTCCCGGTGGCACTGCCGGACAACGCGACCTTCCGCATGCTCGGCGGCAGCATCCTGGGTATCCCCACCTCGGCCGTGGTGATGCTGGTGTTGTTCGCGATCTTCGCCTACGTGGCCCGCTACACCGCCTACGGCCGCTCGGTCTACGCCACGGGCGGCAACGTCGCGGCGGCGCGGTTGGCAGGCATCGACACCGGTCGGATCAAGGTGATCCTGTTCGCCACCACCGGCCTGCTCGCGGCCATTACCGGCGTGCTGCTAGCGGCCCGGCTGGGCTCCGGTAACGGTGGCGCCGCCTCCGGTCTGGAGTTCGACGTCATCGCGGCCGTGGTCATCGGCGGCACCCTGCTCTCCGGGGGACGCGGTTCGCTGGTGGGCACGCTGCTGGGCGTCGCCTTCATCACCGTGATCGCCAACGGGCTGGTGCTGCTGGGCGTCGACTCGTTCTTCCAGAACGTCGTGCGCGGCGTGATCATCGTCGGCGCGGTCCTGGTGAACGTGGCGATCAGCAAGCGCGATCGGGCCGTGCGGCAGGTCTAGCGCCGCCCTCCCGCCGACGGCGGCGCCCGATCCCCCGAGTAGCCAACCAGCGTGACAAGACGAACGGAGACCACGTCCATGGGCAGCACCGCCATCCCGGCCACGATGCGGGGTGTCTACCTCCCCGGCGACTCGACCGCCGTGGTCCGGGAGATCCCGGTCCCCGAGCCCGGCCCCGGACAGCTCCTGCTCCGCGTCGGCGCGTCGGGCATCTGCGGCAGCGACATCGGCTACATCTACCGAGAGCACAAGAGCCATCGCGGTGTCGACGGCCCCGCCTACCAGGGCGTGGTCACCGGCCACGAGCCCAGCGGTCGCGTCGTCGCCGCAGGCCCGGGAGTCCGACAGTTCGGTGTCGGCGACCGCGTGATCGTCTACCACATCGCGGGCTGCATGAACTGCGACAACTGCAGACGCGGCTACCAGATCAGCTGCACCGGGGCGAGCCGGGCCTCCTACGGCTGGCAGCGAGACGGCGGCAACGCCGACTACATCCTCGTCGAGGAGACCACCTGCATCAGGCTGCCCGACGAACTGTCCTACGTGGACGGCGCGTTGATCGCCTGCGGCTTCGGCACCGCCTACGAGGGCCTGCGGCGCCTGGCCGTCAGCGGCGAGGACGATCTGCTCGTGGTCGGCCTCGGCCCGGTGGGCCTGGCGGCGGCCATGATCGGCCGGGGGATGGGCGCTCGGCGCATCATCGGCGTCGAGCCCTCCGAACAGCGTCGATCCTGGGCCGAGGGCCTCGACCTGTTCGACGCGACGGTGGGCGTCGAGGCACCGGGCGAGGTGATCGCCGACCTCACGGGCGGCCGGGGTGCCAGTACCACGATCGACTGCTCCGGCAGCCGGGCAGGCCGCAGCACCGCGATCGAGAACGCCGCCGAATGGGGCCGGGTCTCGCTGGTGGGTGAGGGCGGCACCCTGGAGACCGAGGTGTCCGACACCCTGTTGCACAAGCAGCTCACCCTGTTCGCCTCCTGGGTCACCTCGGTGCCCGCGATGGCCCAGCTCGCCGACAATCTGGTCCGCTGGGGCTCCCGACCGGAGAAGATCGTCAGCGACCGGCTGCCCTTGGCCGAGGCCGACGCCGCGTACCGGATGGCGGCGGGCGCGGGCACCGGCAAGGTCGTGCTCGTCGCGGACACCGACCTGGACGCCTCGTGACCCCGTCCTCGTCGTCGCCCCAGGACGGCGCGGCGGCCGAGCAGCGGACCCCCTCTGACTCCACCGGCGCGGACACCCGCGCCGCCGCCCGGGTCACTCCGTCGGGCGAGGTGCGGATCGAGCGGGACACCTCCGGGCCGTACGACGTGTTCCACCTGGACAACGGCACGCTGCGCATCGGCATCGTGCCCGCCCTGGGCGGCCGGGTGCTCTCGGTGGTCTTCCACGGACGCGAGTACCTGTATCGCAATCCCCGGCTGCTCGATGACCGGCTGCACCCGGTCGATGGCCGCCGCCCGCGCCCGACGAGCGGGCCGATGTCGGAGTGGCTCAACTTCGGCGGCGACAAGACCTGGCCCGCCCCGCAGGGCTGGGACGGCCCGGACCAGTGGGCAGGCCCGCCGGACCCGGTGCTGGACTCGGGCTCGTACCAGGCCAGGACCAGGGTCGACGGCGAGGCCGTCGAGATCGTCATGACCAGCGGCGACGACCCGCGCACCGGACTGCGGACCGTGCGCACCGTGCGGCTGGTCGCAGGCGAGAGCCGCTACACCCTGGAGATCGCCTTCACCAACATCGAGCGCAAGCCGGTGCGGTGGGGACTGTGGAACGTCACTCAACTCGCGGGTGAGCCGCCCGCCGAGGCGGGGCCGACCGCAGGCGTCTACGTCGGGCTGCTGGAATCGGGACTGCCCCGTTCGGTCGAACTGATCACGGCGGGCCCCGCGCCCTCGGTGATCGACGAGGGCGGTTCGGTCGTGCGGGTCGCCGCGCAGGACGTCGTCGGCAAGGTCGGCTTTCCCGACGCGGCGGGCTGGCTCGCCGACGTCGGCGCCCACGGCACCCTCACCCAGACCTTCCCCGTGGACGTCACGGCCGAGTACCCGGATGCGGGTTCGCGCGTCGAGGTCTGGCTGGAACACCCGCTGACCAGTCCGATCGCCGAACTGGGCAACCTGCTGCCCCGAGACCGGGTCGTCGAATGCGAGGCGCTGGGCCCGCTGACCACCCTCCAGCCGGGCGAGCGGACCACCCTGCCCGTGGTGTTCGGCTTCGGCGTCACCGCGAGCCCGGTCGCGGCGGTCACCGCCGCCGGGTACTGGACGGAACCCGCCACCGGGATCGTCACCGCCGAGGGCGGCCGGGAACTACGCGGCGTCTTCGTGCCCGGCACGGGCTCGCGGCTGCACGCCCGCTTCCTGGACGCTGCGGGAGAGGTCGTCGACAGCGCCGATCTCGCCGAACTCACCCCCGGCCGACCGTGCGCCCTGCCGGTCGGCCGGGCGGTGCCCCACGACGCCGTCACCGTGGACCTGACCGTGTCGGGCGAGCCGATCGGCACGCTCACCTGGCCGGTGTCGACCTCGGCAGGCGCGCAGTCCAAGATCGGTACGACCGAGGCCGAACCCGCGGAGCCGACCGCAGGCGTGACCGAGGAGACGGGACGGGATCGATGAGCGGCGAACCGACACGCTTCACCGGCCGCACCGCAGTGGTGACCGGCGCCGCAGGCGGAATCGGCGCGGCCACGGCACGCCGACTCCTCGCCGAGGGCGCCTCCGTCGCGCTGCTCGACCGCGATCCCCGGGTGCAGGACACGGCCGAAGAACTGCGTCGCGAGTACGGCCGGGCGATCGCGCAGGTCTGCGACGTCGCCGACGAGGCCTCCTGGTCCACCGCGGTCGACGCGGTCCGCGCCGAGTTCGGCCCCATCGGCGTACTGGTCTCCAATGCCTATGTCGTGGACGTCAAACCCGCCCACGAGATGACCAGGGCGTCCTGGGATCAGCAGCTCGCGGTCAACCTCACCGGTGCGTTCCTCGGGGTCCGGGCCTGCCTGCCCGACCTGCGGACCACCGGGGGAGCGGTGGTGCTGACCTCCTCGGTGCACGCCCTCATCGGGCTGCCCGGCAGGCCCGCCTACGCGGCGACCAAGGGCGGGCTCACCGCTCTCGGCAGGCAGCTCGCCGTCGAGTACGGGCCCGAGGTCCGGGTCAACTGGGTGCTGCCGGGCCCGATCCTGACGGCAGCCTGGGACGAGGTCGACCAAGCCGACCGGGAGCAGAGCGTTCGACAGACGGTCGCCCGGCGCTTCGGGACACCGGAGGAGGTGGCGGCCGGAATCGCGTTCCTCGCGTCGCCGGACGCCTCCTACGTGACCGGGACCGCTCTGGTGATCGACGGCGGCTGGAGCGCCTACAAGGAATCGTCCTGACCGGCCCGCAGGCGTGAGAACGTGGTACCGCCCAACCGGGTGAGAGAAGTCGATCCGGCGAAGAGGAACGGAGGAACGAGACGATGGCCGCCTATATCGGGCGTGGCGTGCACGGCAACACGGTCGAGCTGCTCGGCGCGCGGATCGTCTCCGGTGCGGTCGCGGAGGGCGAGACCCTGGACCTACCCCGACTGAGCACCGAACTCGACCTCAGCATCACCGCCCTGCGCGAGGCACTGAAGGTGCTCACCGCGAAGGGACTGGTCGACGCCCGCCAGCGGCGCGGCACCTTCGTGCGGCCCAGGGACACCTGGAATCTGCTCGACGTCGACGTGATCCGCTGGCAGTTCGCCGCAGGCGCCGCCGACGGTTTCCTCCGGGACCTCGCCGAGGTGCGTGCCGTCATCGAACCGGCCGCCGCCCGGTTAGCGGCCGCCCGCCGCACCGAGAGCGACCTGATCGCGCTGGACGCCGCGCTGACGGCGATGGGCCGGGCCGTCGGCGGCGACCCCGCCGACGCCGCCGAGGCCGACCTCGCCTGGCACCGCGCCCTGTTGGTCGCCACCCACAACGAGATGTTGGTGCGGATGGAGATCTTCATCGAACCCGGTCTGTCCGAACGCGACCGGCTGGTCCACCACCAGTCGGCCGAGGACGACCCGGTGCCCAGTCACCGGGCGGTCCTCGACGCGATCCGGGCACAGGATCCCGCCGCCGCCAACGAGGCGATGCTGGCTCTGCTGGCCAAGTCGGACTCCGACCTGCGCCGCGTCACCACCGGCGACACCAGCAGCACCGGGGCCGAGGCCGCCCCGGCGGGTGTCGTTCCGCCGAACGAGAGGGAGTCGTCGTGAGGATCACCCGGGTCGAGACGTTCCTCGTCGCGCCGCGCTGGCTGTTCTGCCGGATCGAGACCGACGACGGCCTGGTCGGCTGGGGCGAGCCCGTCGTCGAGGGCCGCGCCCACACCGTGCGTGCGGCCGTCCACGAGCTGGCCGAACTGTTGATCGGCGAGGACCCGCTGCGGGTGGAGGACCACTGGCAGCGGATGACCAAGAGCTCGTTCTACCGAGGCGGCCCCATCCTCTCCAGCGCGGTCGCAGGCCTGGACCAGGCGCTGTGGGACATCGCGGGCAAGGCTCTCGGCGCGCCGGTCCACCAACTGCTGGGCGGGCCGGTGCGCGACCGGGTGCGGGTCTACGGCTGGGTCGGCGGCGACGATCCCGCCGAGGTGGCCGAGGCGGTCACCGCGCAGGTCGAGGCGGGGCTCACGGCGGTGAAGATGAACGCCAGCGGCCGGATGGGCAGGCTGGCCAACGTCGCCGAGATCGACGGTGTCCTCGAACGGCTGCAGGCGGCCCGCGAGGCCCTGGGTCCGACTCGCGACGTGGCCCTGGACTTCCACGGCCGGTTCACCGCCGCCAACGCCCGCCGCATCATCCCCTTGCTGGCCGACGCGCACCCGATGTTCATCGAGGAGCCGGTACTTCCCGAGTACACCCATCTGATCGGCGACGTGGTGCGGGCGAGCCCGATCCCGATCGCCACCGGGGAGCGGCTGTTCTCGCGCGGCGAGTTCCTGCCGGCACTGCAGGCGGGCATCGCCGTGGCCCAGCCGGACCTCTCGCATGCGGGCGGCATCTCCGAGGTGCGTCGAATCGGCTCGCTCGCCGAGACCTTCGACGTCCAGCTCGCCCCGCACTGCCCGCTGGGTCCGATCTCGTTGGCCGCCAGCCTGCAGATCGCGTTCAGCACCCCGAACTTCCTGATCCAGGAACAGAGCCTGGGCATCCACTACAACACCGCGGCCGACCTGCTGGACTACGTCGTGGACCGCGAGATGTTCCGGTTCGTCGACGGGCATCTGCTGCGGCCCACCGGGCCCGGGCTCGGGATCACCGTCGACGAGGCCGCCGTCCGCCGCGCCGACGAGGTGGGTCACGACTGGCACTCGCCGATCTGGCGGCACGACGACGGTTCGCTGGCCGAATGGTGACCGCACTGGACTTCGCCGGATCCGAGGCGTCCGTCGCCGGGTATGCCACCGGGAACGGGCCTCGTCATCGACTTCTGGAGGGCGCACGATGAACCTGTCGCAACGGCTGGCCGAGGAACGTGTGGTCGCCATCGTCCGTGGCCGGGACGCCGAAGCCGCTTATCGTGCGGTGCTGACCCTCTGGGAGGAGGGCATCCACCTCGTCGAGGTCTCGCTCACCGGGGCCGATGCACTGCGCGTGATCGGCAGACTGGCCGACGCCCGAACCGGCGCGGCCGCGTTGGGCGCGGGCACGATCCTCTCCGCCCAGGACGCCCGCGATGTCCAGTCTGCGGGAGCGACCTTCGCGGTGACCCCGGCGATCGGTCCCGGCACGCACACCGCGTTGGAACTCGGGCTGCCCACCCTGGTCGGCGCCCTCACGCCCACCGAGGTCTACGCGGCACACAGCGCCGGAGCGGCCGCGGTCAAGCTGTTCCCCGCCTCGCACGGGGGCGGCCCGGCCTACCTCAAGGCGCTGCGCGATCCCTTCCCGACGGTGCCGTTCGTGCCGGTCGGCGGGGTCGATGTCGAGGCGGCCCGCCGTTATCTGGAGTTGGGCGCGCTGGCCGTCGGCGTGGGTTCGCCTCTGCTGGCGGGGGCCGCCGATGGCGCGGATCTCGTCGAGCTTCGCGAGCGCGCCCGCTTGTTCCGGCAGGTCGCGGCGGAGTTCCCGGCCCCGGGTGCCGCCGGCTCCGCGCCGGCCTCGGGAGAGGGGACGGCCTGATGATCGAGGTGATCACCCTCGGCGAGAGCATGGCCGCGATGCGGGGCCACGGTCCGATGCGGTTGGGCGGCCAACTGAGTCTGTCGGTGGCGGGCGCCGAGTCGAATGTGGCGATCGGCTTGTCCCGGCTGGGACATCGCACCGCCTGGGTCGGCCGGGTCGGCGCCGACCAGCCGGGAGAACTGGTCACCAGGACGCTGCGCGCCGAGGGCGTCGAGGTGGGCGGCGTGGTCATCGACCCCGAGCAGCCGACCGGGCTGATCCTGTTCGAGAAGCGCATCTCCGATCTCATCCGGGTGCGGTACTACCGCACGGACTCGGCGGGTTCGCGGCTGCAACCCGAGGACCTGTCCGGGGTGCTGTCCGGCGGGGCGAGGTTGCTGCATGTCACCGGCATCACGCCCGCATTGGGCCCCGGCCCGAAGTCGGCGGTCTTGGCGGCCGTGGATCACGCCAAGGCGCAGGGCTGGATCGTGTCCCTGGACGTCAATCACCGTTCGCTGCTGTGGTCGGCGGAGGCGGCGGCCGAGACGCTCGGCCCGCTGGCCCGCCGCGCCGACGTGGTGATCGCCTCGCCCGACGAGCTGGCGATCGTGGAACCGGAGGGCTACGACGACCTGGCCAGGGCCGACCGGCTGCTGACCGCAGGCGTCGGCGAGGTGGTGGTCAAACTCGGCGCCGACGGCGCGCGGGTGCACCACCGGGCCGGTGTCGAGCAGGTCGAGGCGGTCCGGGTACCGGTGGTCGACACCGTCGGAGCCGGTGACGCCTTCTCCGCCGGATACCTCTCCGCCCTGCTCGACGGCGAGCCGGTGAGCGAACGATTGCGCCGAGGCTCGGTGCTCGGCGCCTTCGCCGTCGCCTCGCCGGGCGACTGGGAGGGGCTGCCCACCCGTGAGGAGCTGCCGTTGCTGGGGCTGGAACCGGGGACGACGCTGCGCTGAGCCGAGGATCGGTGGTGGTGGGCGGCTGAAAGGTCAGGCGAGGTCGTCGAATTCGCCTGCCTTGATGCCTTGGAGCCAGGCGTGGATCTCGGTGCGGGTGAAGTAGGCGGTGCCGTCGTCGGGGTTCTTGCTGTTGCGGATGGCGATGCGTCCGTCCGGCAGCGCAGCCGCCTCGACGCAGTTACCGCCGCCGGTACCGCCGCCCCCGGAGAAGCTGCTCTTACGCCACTTGAGGGAGTCCGGATTTTCGGTTCTCATGTCAATCCTCCATCGGCGTTTACTCAAGTTCTCGGCCGAGATCGTCGATCAGTGCCGTCGATTCATGTTGGCTCAAAGCCTGCTCGGTGAGAACACCGAAGCGCAAGGTGTAGTCACGGACCTGATCGCGATCCTCGATGTAGACGGCCCGCCCTGGACCCTCCGAATAGCCGATATCCGGAATCGGATCCTGCAGAGTGAGGATGGAGAACGGGCCTTCCACTGCGGGACCGCCACCTGCCGATTTCGGCAGCACCTGAACGGTGACATGGGGAAGTTCTGCAGCCTCGACGAGGCGGCGCATCTGGCCGCGCATGACCCGGGGTTCACTGACGGGTCGCTCTAGCGCCCCGGCGTCCACGATGGCGTGCAGGGTGGGTGCATTCGTTCGAGCGAGAATTTGCTGCCGGGTGATCCGGGCGGCGACCCGGCGCTCTACCTCGTCTTCGGGTAGCTGCGGTCCGATGCCACTGATCAACGCTCGTGCGTACTCCGGAGTCTGCAAGAGCCCAGGAATCAGTAGCGTCTCGAACTGACGGCTCGCCACCAGCGCCGATTCGAGCGCTAGGAATCGATGGAAGTCCTCGGGAAGGCTCTTGCGGACATCCACCGTCCAGCCGCGTTCCCTCGGCGTGTTGGCCAGTTCGAGCAGCCACTCCCGCAGCGAACTCTCGGTCACCCGGTAGACATTGAGCAGCTGTTCGACCTCGCGGGCTTTCACGCCCTGTTCGCGATTCTCGATTCGCGAGAGCTTCGGCCGAGACCAGCGGCCCTGACCGCTCAGCTCGGCGAGTACCTGGTCGTGTGTCAGCCCGGATTGCTCCCGCAGATTGCGGAGCGTCTCGGCCAGCTGCCAGCGCCGAACCATTCCGCCCACCGCGCCGTCGTTCTGCTGCATGGCGTTTCTTCTCTCCCGTACATCACATCGGGTCAATCTGGAAGTTCCACTTTGTTCAGCGGATATCCGTATGCCAACGTGTGACTCACTGTATCAGGTCGATCACAGATAGTGGAGATGGCGATGGTAGACGGAGTGGATCATGGTGCACATCTCGGCCCGGCGGCGACGGACAGCTCGGCGGCGGCCGATGCCCTCCCCGACTTCGAGCAACGGACCCAGGCGCTGGTCGATGGCGCTGCGCCTCGGGTGTTCGCGCTGGTCCACGAGTACGACCACGTTCCCGGCGCGCACCTGCGGGCGTGGGGAATGGCCTTCCCCGACCACGTCGAGATCGTCTCGGCCGGTGGCGGCGTCCGGATGAGCATGGGAAGCCTGGACCGGGCATTGGTGGGATTCCGCAGGGAGGGGGCGATCACCCATGTCTTCTGGGCCGGAGATGCCGTACCGCTCGGATCGTGACCGCGCTCGGACGGCGAAAATGGCCCCGTGACTCCGCCTGATCATGTGATGATCGCCGGCGATGACCACCGATTCCCTCATTCGAGCGCAGCGCTCGCTGCGTGGCCTCGCCATCGGCGACGCGCTCGGCTCCCAATTCTTCGTACCCGCCAACCGAAACCGATTCGACAACCGCCGCCTGCCGCCCGCGCCCTGGCAGTGGACCGACGACACCGAGATGGCGTGCTCCATCGTCGCCGTGCTCGCCGAACACGGCCGCATCGACCAGGACGCGCTCGCCGCGAGCTTCGCCAACCACCACGACTTCGATCGTGGTTACGGCCCCTCCACCAACCGGCTGTTGCGTCTGATCAGGGAGGGTGGCGACTGGCGTGACCTGGTGACCGAGACCTTCGACGGTCACGGCTCGTTCGGCAACGGCGCGGCCATGCGGGTCGCACCCTTGGGTGCCTGGTTCGCGGGCGACCCGGTCCGGGCCGCGCAGGAGGCCGCGCTTTCCGCGGAGGTCACCCATGCCCACCCCGACGGGATCGCGGGCGCCGTCGCGGTCGCGGTGACGGCATCCATGTTGGCGGGCTTCGGAAACGCCGAACGTCCTGCCGATCTGTTGGACGCGGTGCTGGCCTTGACGCCTGCGGGCCAGGTGCACGACGGCATCGAACTCGCGCGCGAACTGCTGCCGGTCACCTCGGCCTCGGTCGTGGCCCGGCAACTGGGCAACGGTTCGCGTACCAGCGCCCAGGACACCGTTCCCTTCACGCTGTGGGCCGCGCTCACCCGCTTCGACGACTTCGCGGACGCGTTCTGGGCGACGGCGAGCGCGGGCGGCGATATCGACACCACCTGCGCGATCGTGGGCGGGATCGTCGGGGCTGGCGCGGCCGAACCGCCGCGGACCTGGGCCGCGCTGCACGAACCGTTGCCGGACTGGATGCTCGGCACCGCCTGAGCATCGTGGTGCGGCCGGGCCGGATCGGACGTCGGCGGAATTGCTCCGAGTCATATCGGAGCAATTCTCTCGACAGGTGCTCTCCGAGCGGCGGCGGCCCGGTCCTATCCGACGTCGATCGCGGTCGACAGTTCCGCCAGTGCGCGACCGAACTCGGCGGGCCGCTCCAGGTTCGGCAGATGCCCGGCGCCTTCGATGATCCGCAGCACCGAGGCCGGGATGTGCGCCGCAAGGGATTCGGCCTCGGCGACGGGCGTGAAGTCGTCGTGATCGCCGACCACGATCAGCGTCGGCACCGAGACCCGAGCCAGGGAGTCCCGGTAGTCTCGCCGCTCCGCCCGGCCGCGTAAGGCCGCCGCCGCGCCCTCGGCGGGGGCCGAGCGCATCATCCGCAGCACATGGTCGGCCACCTCGGGGAGACCGACGATGTTGTGCGGCGCCAGCATCCTCGGGAGCAGTTCCTCGGCGTAGGCCGCCATCCCCTCGTGCCGGATCCGCTCGGCGGTCTCGACCCGGGCGCGGCGGGCCCTCGGATCATCGGCCCGTGCCGAGGTCGCCGCCAACAACAGACCGGCGACCCGACTCGGAAACCGCCGATGGAACTCCATCACGATCTGGCCGCCCATCGACAATCCGCCGAGGAGCACCCGGTCGATGTCCAGCCGGTCGAGCAATTCGGCGAGATCGGCGGCGAAGTCCTCCATCGTGGTACTGCCCGGTGCCACACTGCTGCGTCCGTAACCCCGGAGATCGGGAACGATCACCCGGTGGCCGGCCTCGGCCAATTGCTCGATCTGGGGTCGCCACATCGAACCGTCGAAGGGGTGGCCGTGCACCAGCAGGACCGGCGTGCCCGAACCGATGTCCCGATAGGCGATGGTGGTGCCGTCGTGCGACACGGTGTGCATGGCCGACTTCCTCTCGGTGCTCTCGACGTGGGCGCGCACCGACCGACTCCGGGGCATGCCCGCGCGGCAGCCGTCGGATGATCGGTGTCGCCGTAGGGGGATCGGGCGGGGCAACCGGTCGGTCGGGACGCGCCGCCGAGGCATCGCCCGAGGTGGGGTGGTGGGAACGGGCGGGGAACCGTCGTCCGAGCCCGGAACCTCGGTGCGAAATTCGCCGTTCTTCTTGACGATCCGACCATAACCAGAGCAGGATCTCGGTGCAATAAAAACAATGCTCTCGGTGCAAAGGGGATTCCGGCTTCATGGACGACTACCGTGCCCTCGCCGACGCGTTGGCGGCCGACATCGCAGCGGGCAGGCTCCGCCCCGGCGATCGGCTACCGCCGCAGCGGCGGTTCGCCCGTGCACACCGGGTGGCCGCCTCGACGGCCTCCCGGGTCTACGGGGAGTTGATCCGCCGGGGCCTGGCCGTCGGCGAGGTCGGGCGCGGGACGTTCGTCCGGACCGGCACTCTGCGTGCCGAGACGACCTTGGCGGAACCCGCGAGCGGGCGCATCGACCTCGAATTCAACTTCCCGATGCTGCCCGGGCAGGCCGAACTGGTCGCGACCAGCCTCGTCGACCTGCTGAGCCCGGCGACGATGATCGAGGGGCTGCGTCCGACGGTGGTCGCGGGTACCCCTGCGGCCCGGTCAGCCGCCGCCACGCTGCTGTCGCGGTCGGGATGGCAGCCTGCCCCGGAGTCCATCCTGTTCACCGGCGGTGGGCGGCAGGCGTTGGCCGCCGTCGCCGCCGGGCTGCTGGGCATCGGACAGCGGCTTGCCGTCGAGGAGTTCACCTATCCGGTGATGAAGGCGGTGGCCGCGCGGCTGGGCATCACCCCGGTCCCGATCGCGATGGACGAACACGGATTGATTCCCGCCGCCCTCGCCGAGGTGCACCGGTCCGCACCTCTACGCGCGGTGTACGTCCAGCCCACGCTGCACAACCCGCTGGGCATCACCATGCCCGAGGCACGGCGCCGCGAGCTGGCCCAGGTCACCGGCGAACTGGGAATCCCGGTGATCGAGGACATGGTCAACGGTTTCCTCCGCGAGGACCCCGCGCCGCTGGCGGCCCTCGCACCCGAGCACACCGTGTTGGTGGACAGCATGTCGAAGCGCGTCGCCCCCGGCCTGACCCTCGGCTTCGTCGTCACACCGCCCGCCCTGAGCCCGAAGATCGCTGCGGCTATTCGATCCGGCGCCTGGATGCCGGGCAGCTTCGCGCTGACGGCCACCACCCGGCTGATCGAGGACGGCATGGCCCGATCGCTTGGCACGGCCAAACAGCAGGATGCCCGGCTCCGACAGGAGATCGTCGCCACGCGACTGGCGGGTTTCGACGTGCAGGCCGACCCGGGCTCCTATCACTGCTGGTGGCGGCTCCCGGAACACTGGCGAGCCGAGACCTTCGTCGCCTCGGCCGCGCGACACGGTATCGCCGTCACCCCCGCCGCCGCCTTCGTCGTCGGATCGGGTCGGGCCCCCGGAGCCGTGCGATTGGCGCTGGGCTCGCCTACCCCGAAGAACCTGGCCAGGGCGTTGGACATCCTGGCCGAGGTCGCCCGGGGGACCGCCGAAGATCTCGCGGTCGAGTGAGTCCCGCCGTGCGGAGCACCTGGCGTGCCGGGGCCAGGGGCCGACGCCGCTCGGTCGACGGGCTTGCGCGGAACCCTTTCGGAAATCGGTGATCTCGGTATCCTCGGTGCGTTTTCGCCCGGCCCCACCGAATCCCGGCGTTGTCGCCGCTCGTATCAGGAACCGGAGAACGATGCCCTCCTTCGCCAGCTGGCTCCGCAACAATGTCGACGGCATCCTCGCCTCGGTGATCGCCGGGACGACGGCGGTGTTGATCGTCCCGTCGGTCCTCGGGATCGACCTGCTCGGTGCGGGGGAGCGCTCCGGTGCCGTGACCGATGTGGCGATCCTGATCGTGTTGGCCCTGCTGGCCATCGCGTTGCTGCGCGACCGCAGCAGCACGGCGCGGGTACGCGACGATGCCAGTGCCGTCCAAGTAGTGCACGGTGCCGACCTCGACCGATTACACGCCGAGGCGTACCAGGACACCGACCGCTGGTTGTTCAAGGGCGGTATCGGCACCCACCTGCGGACGGTCACGCTGAAGGAGTGCGTGGACAACGCCCGCGCAGCTCAGCGTCCGACCAGGATCCAGATCGAGATCATCGACCCCACCGACGAAGCACTGTGCACCGAGTACGCGCAGTACCGGTCCTCGCTGAACCCGGGTTCGGACCGCCACGGCGAGAAATGGACCACCGCCCGCGTGCAGCGGGAGGCCCTCGCCACCATCCTGGCCGCCTGTTGGTATCGGGAACGGTTCACGCTGCTGCGCGTCGAGATCGCGCTGTCCCGGGTGATGACCACCCTGCGGTGGGATCTGTCGTCGAACTGGATCATCCTGACTCAGGACGAGTCGGCCGCACCGGCCGTGCTCTTCGAACGGAGCCGACCGCACTACCGCGCCTACGATCGGGAACTCGCGGCCAGCTTCGAGCAGGCCAAGCGGGTCGACGTCGCCCTTGCCAAGGAACTACGGTTGAGCGACGAACCCACGGTCGACGAGGTGCGCACACTGTTCGGCACACTCGCCGTGACACTGCCCGAGTCGTTCACCGACACCGATGTCACCGACATCGTCCGCCGGGCGCTGCACCCGAAGGACAGTCCGCAACGGGCCGCGTCGTCGCAACGCAAGCGCTGACGCCGGCTCCGCGTGCTGCGGTGTGCGGAGCCCGCCGATCCCGAGTTGTGGATCTTGACGGCCGGTCGCTCCCGGTGGATCCGCCGTGTGAGACCGTGCCGGGAGCGAGAGCACGTGAGACCAGATCGAGGCGCCGCTCGGGCTCGACCCGACCGTTCTTCTCGACCGTGACCAACACCGAGGTCGACGGCCGTCTCGCCTGAGACGACGCTCGCCCCGGTTGACGCTGATCGGAGCAGCATTGTGACGACTCCCGCCCCCACCCTCGACGCCGTCCTGACCTCGGCCCGCCAGGCCGCCCGCAGCCTGGCGGGCTCCAGTCCCCTGCAGCGCGCCGACTGGCTGGACGCCGTGGCCCGGGCTCTGGATGCCGCAGGTCCCGAACTGATCGAGACGGCGCAGGCGGAGACGAACCTGCCCGTCGGACGCCTGACCGGCGAGTTGGCCCGCACGACCTTCCAGGCGCGGCTGTTCGCCGAACGACTACGGGACGGCGGGTTGCTGGAGGCACGCATCGATCACGCCGATCCCGACTGGCCGATGGGGGCCAGACCCGACATCCGGCGCGCGCTCCGGCCGCTCGGCGTCGTGGTCGTGTTCGCAGCCAGTAACTTCCCGTTCGCCTTCAGCGTCGCGGGTGGCGACACGGTCTCGGCGTTGGCCGCAGGCTGCCCGGTGGTCCTCAAGGCGCACCCCGGACATCCCAGGCTGTCCCGGCAGACCTCGGCGGTCGTCGTGGCCGCCCTGGAATCGGCGGGCGCCCCTGCGGGCAGCTTCGCGCTGATCGAGGGCTTCGAGGACGGTGTCGAGGCCGTACGCGACCCGAGGGTGTCCGCCGTCGGCTTCACCGGATCCGTCGCGGGCGGCCGGGCGCTGTTCGACATCGCCGCCTCCCGGCCGGTGCCGATTCCGTTCTACGGCGAGCTGGGCAGCACGAACCCGGTGTTCATCACGCCGCAGGGCTGGGCGGATCGGGGCGCCGAGATCGCCACGGGCTTCGCGGGCTCGGTCACCCTCGGCGCAGGCCAGTTCTGCACCAAGCCGGGTGTCGTACTGCTGCCCGACATCGACGGATTCCTCGACCTGCTGCCCGAGCTGACGGCGGGGCCCATGCTCAACGAGCGGATCCAGACGGGCTTCCTCACCGCCACGGGCGGCCTGGCCGACTGCGACGGCGTGGAACCGACCTCCATCCAGGTCGCGGCCGACACCGCCGTGACGCCCGTGCTGCTGCGCACCACCGCCGCGCGGGTGCTGGCCGACCCCGAGCTGCTGGGCATGGAGTGCTTCGGACCCGCCGCATTGCTGGTCTCCTACGCCTCGACCGAGGAACTGCTCGCGGTGGCCGCGTTGGGCCACGGACAGCTGACCGCGACGATCCAGGGCAGCGAGGACGGCGACGAGGTGGCCGCCGCATTGGTCGAACCGCTGTCGGACTTCGCCGGTCGGGTGATCTGGAACCAGTGGCCGACCGGGGTCACCGTCAGCGATGCGCAGCACCACGGCGGTCCGTACCCGGCGACCACCGCGCCGACCAGCACCTCCGTCGGTACGGCGGCGATCGAGCGTTTCCTGCGGCCGGTCGCCTACCAGAACCTCCCCGCCTCGCTGCTGCCCGTCGCCGTGTCCGACGCACCGGCGCCCGGCGTCCGACAGGTGGTCGACGGCAAGCGATCCTGAGTCCGACGGTGGTCTTCGTCGTGGCCTGTGGTTGCGGCCACGACGAAGACCGGGTTGCGGACGCCGCGTCCCGGAAAGTCCGGAATGTCCGGAGTGGCTGGGGTTTTGTCGCATTCACGGCTGGATCGCGCACACCGCGCGTGCCGCTTGACCGGATAACGTTGTGCCTTCGCCCACATCGAGGAGAGACGGCATGTCCGAGTTCAACGATCGCATCATCGAGGAGTTCCGGGCCAACGGCGGCAAGGTCGGCGGCCCGTTCGAAGGCGCGCAGATGCTGTTGGTGACGGTGACCGGCCGCCGCACCGGCAAGCCCCGCACGTTCCCGCTGGTGTACTCCACCGACGGGTCGAATCTCGTCATCGCGGCCTCCAACGGCGGTGCCGACACGGACCCGGTGTGGTTGGGCAACATCGCCGCCGACCCGAAGGTCACGGTCGAGGTGGGGGAACGCACCTTCGAGGGGACCGCTCGGATCGAGTCCGAGGGTTCCGAACGCGATCGGCTCTACGCGGCGCATGCCGCGCTGATGCCCGGCTTTGACGACTACCAGAAGGGCACCAGCCGGGTGATCCCGGTCGTGGTCCTGGAACCGGCCGAAGCCTGATCGTCGGTCTCCGGCGACGGAACCGCCGACCGCGCCTGGGCGGCGCGGTCGGGCGAGGGCAGCGTGTTGCCTTGCCGTTTCGATCCGCGCGCGGCCACTCGCAACCCGGCGTGGGTCTGGTGTCGATCCACGCCGACGTTCCGCCCAACGCCCAACGCCCAGCCGCCCGGGGCATGACACTTCTCGAGCCGGGTGTTTCTGCTCACCGGTGATTCGTGACCACGGGCATTGACCGGGTTCGACCGGCCGGACGACACTCCCCGAGTGGGTGACGATCATGATCGTCGACCCCGCCCGATAACCGCCTGTGCCGTCGGTCGACGTGGGCGTCGGCGACGAGCTGGGAGTGGATGCAGGCGATGAGCGGGGCCTCGGAATCGACGCTGGGGCAACCGGTGACCCTGCGCTCGCTGATCCCGGCCGTGTTCCTGCCCGCGACCCTGTACGGATTCGGTCAGGGCGCGGCGGCACCGCTGATCGCCCTCACCGCTCGCGAGCTCGGCGCCTCGCTCTTCGTCTCGGGCCTGGTCGTGACACTGCTGGGGTTCGGCCAGATCCTCGGCAACCTTCCTGCGGGCCGGTTGGTCGGGGTCATCGGCGAACGCAGCGCGCTGCTGGCGGCCACCGGTCTGGCGGTACTGGCCGCCATCGGTTGTGCCCTGGCCCCGAACCTGTGGCTGCTCGGTCTGGCCGTCCTACTGGCAGGCTCGGCGAACTCGGTCTGGAACCTGGCCCGACAGACCTACCTGACCGAGGTCGTGCCGTTGCGGCTCCGAGCCAGGGCGATGTCCACCCTGGGCGGCGTGGTGCGCATCGGCGCGTTCGCCGGTCCCTTGGTCGGAGCCGGTGCGCTGCTCCTCGGTAGCCGGGGTGGCTACTGGGTCCAGGTCGTCGCCGTCGCCGTCGCGGGCACGATCATCCTCGTGCTGCCCGATGTGGACCGTCACTCCCGGGCCCGCAACGGCGGCCGGGTCCGCCCGCTGCGCATGTTCCGAGATCACCGACGGCTGTTCGCCACCCTCGGCACCTCGGCGCTGTTCGTCGGAGCCATCCGGGCGTCCCGGCAGGCCGTGGTGCCCCTGTGGGGCAATCATCTCGGGCTGGATCCCGCGGTGATCAGCCTGATCTTCGGCCTGTCCGGGGCGCTGGACATGCTGTTGTTCTACCCGGCGGGTCGGGTGATGGACCTGTATGGCCGCCGGTTCGTCGCCGTGCCCTCCATGCTGGTGCTCGGCCTGTCGTACCTCCTGCTGCCGTTGACCGATGGTGCTGTCGGGCTGCTCGCGGTGGCAGCCCTGATGGGCATCGGCAACGGCCTGGGCAGCGGCATCATGATGACCCTCGGCGCGGACATGGCCCCGCCGAACGCACGCCCCGCCTTCCTGAGTGCCTGGCGGCTGTGCGTCGACACCGGGGCCAGTCTCGGACCGCTGTTGATCGGGGTGGGTTCCGTGGTGTCCCTGGCGGCGTCGGTGGCCTCGATGGGTGTGGTGGGTCTCCTGGCCTCGGCGGGCCTGGGTCGTTGGATCGTCGAACCGGACCGCGCCGACCCCGAGCCGCCCACCCCACCGCAGCGCGCCACCTGACCGGCGACATCACGAGCCGGATCTCCACCGCAGGCGACGCCGCACTCCCGATCACACCGAATCGGGCACCGCCAACCAGGCGGGCAGCGGCTCGCGGATCTCCCGCCAGGCCCTCGGAATGATGCTTGGACCGTGGTGCGCTGCCAGGATGCCGCCGACCATGGCGGCGGTGGTGTCCATATCGCCGCCTACGGATTGACACGCCTCGATCGCCGCTGCGAAGTCGTGGAAATGCGTCACGGCGACCCACAGTGCGAACGGAACCGTGTCGACGGCACTGATCCGCGCGCCGTTGCCCAGTTCCTGCGCCGCTTCCGCCACCGAGGACTCCACCATGGTCGTCGCCCGTTCCAGGCGGAGACCCAAAGCGGTGGCGCCGCGCGCGCCGACCAGCCGTAAGGCCACGTCGAACAACTCGACCGCAGGCCCCACGACGGTGGTTCCCCGCAATGCGGCGGCGTGCGCTGCGGCCACCCCGACCGCCACCGCCCCCGCGACGCCCTCGGGATGTGCGTGGGTGACCTCGGCGGACCGGGCCGACTCGGCGGCCGCCCGGTCCAGATCATCGGCGAACCAGGCGCCCAACGGCGCCACCCGCATCGCGCCGCCGTTGCCCCAGGAACCGAGGCCGTCGAACAGATCGGCGCTGACCCGCTGCCAGTCCTCGCCCGCACGGACCCGAGCCATGAAGCTCAACGCGCCCGACCCGTAGTCCCGCACCTCCTGAGCGTGCTCGGCGAAGGCCTGCGCCAAGGCCGACTGGTCGACCTGTCCGTATCGGAACAGCACCTCGACCAGTGAGCAGGCCATCTGGGTGTCGTCGGTCCACGACCACGCCCCCGCGGGCCGCTCCGGGGATCGGACCCGCCAGGCGGGAGGAAAGCCCTGATTCCCTGCGGCGTCGCCGACCGATAGCCCGGTCAGTGCGTCGAGTGCGAGCGCGCGTCGATCCGAGGTGTGCAGAGTCATGGCAAGATCGTGACAAGCCGACCGACGGCTGCGCCACCGAATTTATCGCGCACCGCAACCACCTTGGTCACTGTGTGTGAAAGAACCTTCCGAGCGGGGTGGCCGGTTCGGTGACGCGGCTCTCCGGGGATCACCGCAGGTGACCGGGGTCGCGGAATGCGCGCGAGGCCGACCGGCGTTGATGCTGGGATGACCGCAGGCGACCCGCACCGCGCGCAGCAGGAGTTCGCACCCCTGCTGGCTGCCGAGCGGGCGACGCTGCTCGGACTGGTCGACTCCCTGCTGGCCCAACGCGACTCGATCGCCGAGTCCTCGGCGCTGTCCAGTGGCGACGACGAGCACGACCCCGAGGGCGCGACGCTGGCCTACGAGCGGGCCCAGGTGCTCTCCCTGCTGGCCGAGACCCGGCGTGAACTCGACGATCTGGACCGCGCCACCGAACGACTCGCCTCGGGAACCTACGGCCACTGTCTGCGCTGCGGTCGGCTGATCCCCGGCGAGCGTCTCACCGCCCGTCCCGCCGCCACCACCTGCGTCGGCTGCGCCGACCGCATTCGACGGTGACGGCGGCGCGGCGGTCCGGCCGGGCCTAACCGGGCAGGATGGTGCGCAACACGCCCCGCGGCAGACCCCTGGGCTTCCATTCCCGGGGATAGCCGAGCGAGACCTCCTCGAAGCGCACCCCGTTCTGGAAGGTCGTGCGCGGGATATGCAGGTGCCCGTAGACGACCGCCGCCGCGTTGAACCGAACATGCCAGTCGGCGGTCGACTCGGTGCCACACCACAGCGCGAACTCGGGATACCGCAGGATGCGCGTGGGATCCCTGGTCATCGGCCAGTGATTGATCAGCACGGTCGACGTGTCGGCGGGCAAGGCCTCGAGTCGTCTCTCGGTCTCCTCGACCCTGGCCCGCCCCCAGGCGTCGAGCGTCGGATACGGGTCGGGATGCAGCAGGTACTCGTCCGTGCAGACCACGCCTGCCTCGTACGCCTTCGCCAGCGCGGTCTCCCTGGTCAGGGTGCCCTCCGGCCGGAACGTGTAGTCGTACAGCAGGAAGAGTGGCGCCACGGTCACCGGTCCGCCCGCGCCCCGCCACACCGGATACGGATCCTCCGGGGTGTGCACACCCAGCCCCCGACACACCTGCACCAGATGCTCGTAGCGCCGCACACCGCGCAGCTCCACCGGATCGTTGCCCGGTGTCCAGAGCTCGTGGTTGCCGGGCACCCAGATCACCTCGGTGAAGTGATCCTTCAGCAGCCGCAGGGTCCAGTCGATGTCCTCGACGCGGTCGGCGACATCGCCAGCCACGATCAGCCAGTCGTCCGGATGCTCCGGCCGGATGTCCTCGACGATGCGTCGATTGTCCTGGTGTCCGATGTGCAGATCGCTGGTCGCCACCAGACGACCCTCCGTGGGGGCGGTCATCCGGCGACGGGGTCGAGCAGGGGCCGTTCTGTCAACCGGGGCCGGGCGCGTTCGGCGCCCGGCACTCGGATCTGTCGGGTCATCCGTTTGCTCCCTCGCTAGGAGTAGCCGATCGGTCCGTCGTGGATCACGCGCCCGCGAGCATAATCACCGACCGATCAAGCGGGGGCGCTTCGTGGCCCATTCGACAGCCGCCGACTCCGCCCGCCCGCGAGGCCAGAACACGCTGCCGTGCTCGGCACCCCGCCGCTCCACGTCGAGACGACCCACCCCTACGCGAGAGGTCTTATCGTGGCTTGAGCTCTCTGCGGCCCAGGGAACGCAGGTGGACCTCGTCCGGACCGTCGGCCAGTCGCAGCGACCGGGCGATCGCCCAGAAGCGGGCCAGCGGAAGGTCCTGGCTCACCCCGGCGGCACCGTGCAGTTGCACGGCCTTGTCGAGGATCCATTCGACCGCGCGGGGCACGGCGATCTTGATGGCCTGGATCTCGGTGTGCGCGGCCCGATTGCCCTCGGTGTCCATCAACCACGCCGCCTTGAGCACCAGCAGCCGGGCCTGTTCGATACGGACCCGAGACTCGGCGGCCCAC
The DNA here is from genome assembly GCF_014203365.1 of Actinoalloteichus hymeniacidonis. Taxonomy (NCBI): domain Bacteria; kingdom Bacillati; phylum Actinomycetota; class Actinomycetes; order Pseudonocardiales; family Pseudonocardiaceae; genus Actinoalloteichus; species Actinoalloteichus hymeniacidonis. The sequence goes on along the minus strand of NZ_JACHIS010000001.1, from coordinate 3,597,465 downwards.
TCCTGCACCACGCCCTGCTCGGCGAGCGGCCTGCCGAAGGCGACGCGACTCGCCGCGCGTTCCCGGACCAGGTCCAGGGCGCGTTCGGCCATTCCGAGCAGCCGCATGCAGTGATGGATCCGTCCGGGGCCGAGCCGGGCCTGGGCGATGGCGAAGCCCGATCCCGGTGCACCCAGCAGGTTCCGCGCCGGGACCTCGACGTCGGTGAAGGTGATCTCTGCGTGCCCGCCGTGATCGTCGTCGGCGTAGCCGAACTGGCTCATGCCCCGACCGATCTGCACACCCGGGGTGTCGACGGGGACCAGGATCATGCTCTGCCGTTCCCGGATCGGACCGTCTTCGGCCGTACGGCCCATCACGATCAGAATGCGACACGCGGGATCCTTGGCGCCGGAGACGAACCACTTCCGCCCGTTGATCACCCAGTTCGTCCCTCGACGGACGATGCTGGTCGCGATGTTGGTGGCGTCGGAGGAGGCCACGTCGGGTTCGGTCATCGCGAAGGCCGAACGGATCTCGCCCGCCAACAGCGGAGCCAGCCAGCGTAGGCGTTGCTCGTCATCGCCCGCGACCGCGAGGATCTCCATGTTGCCGGTGTCGGGCGCGGCGCAGTTCAGCGCCTCGGGCGCCAACCGCGGGCTGCGGCCGGTGATCTCGGCCAGCGGCGCGTATTGCAGATTGGTCAGCCCCGCCCCGTGTTCCCCGGGCAGGAAGAGGTTCCACAGACCGCGCCTGCGAGCCTCGGCCTGCAGCGTCTGCAGGACCGGCGGCCGAGACCAGGAGACCACCGGTTCCGCCTCCAAGGTCTCCTCGGCCGGGTAGACGAACTCGGCCATGAAGTCCAGCAGCGACCGGCGGAGTTCCTCGGTTCGGGGATCGGGGGCGAAGTCCACGGCTGCTCCGATTTCTTTGTCGACGACCAGGACACCGGCACGTGAGCGCCGCAGGTCAGGTCAGGGTGACGCCGCCGTCGATCACCAGTGTCTGTCCGGTGATCCAGTCGGACTCCGGCGCGGCCAGGAACGCCACCGCACCGGCGACATCGGCGGGCACCCCCAGCCGTTGCAGCGGATAGGTTCGTGCCACGGCGTCTTCCCGCCCCTCGTACAGCGCGGCGGCGAACCGGGTCTTCACGACTGCAGGGGCCACCGCGTTCACCCGGATGTTCGGGGCCAACTCGACGGCGAGCTGCTCGGTGAGACGGATCAGCGCCGCCTTGCTCGCGCCGTACACCCCGATGCCCTCGGCGGGGCGCAGCCCCGACACCGAGGACACGCACACGACGCGCCCACCGTGCGCGCCGAGCCAGGCCCGGTGCGCCTCCTGCACCCAGCCGAGCACGGCGAACACGTTGACCTCGAAGGTCTTGCGCACCGCCGCCGCATCGGCGGTCAGCAGCGGGCCGTGCAACGGGTTGGTTCCCGCGTTGTTAACCAGCACTTCGAGGCTGCCGAAGGCGTCGATGGCGGCGGCGACCGCACTCGACCGATGCTCGGCGTCGTCGCTGCGGCCTGCGACACCGATCGCGTGCGTCCGCCCGCCCAGGGCGTCCACCGCTTCCGCCAGCGTCGCCGGGTTCCGGCCGGTGAGGCACACCCGCGCGCCCTCGACGACCAGCCGCCGGGCGATCTCCAGCCCGATGCCCCGGCTGGCACCGGTGACCAACGCCGTCTGTCCCTCGAAGCGGCGGGCCACGCTGGAGCCCTCGCCGGTCGTCGTCGCGTTCACTGCCGCTCCTGGAGATCGTCGGTTTCCCAGCGGGTGTGTTGCGGGGTCGCAGCGACGCAGGCCAACCGCTCGCGAAGTCGGCGCATCGACCCCAGCCACCGCTGCCGGTCGGTGACTCGGCGGCGCTCGTACTCGGCGACCACCGGATGCGGAAGGATCTCGAAGGCGCCGGTGACCAGCGCTCGAACGACCTCGGCGGCGACCTCGGACGGCTCGAGCACGGCCCCGGCGGCCAGCGTGGCCGAATCGGGTCCGGCATCGGCGAGCATCGGGGTCCGCACGCCCTGCGGTGCCAGGCAGGACACCGCCACCCCGTCCGCCGGACAATTGATCGACAGCCATTCGGCCAGGGCCACCGTGCCGTGTTTGGTGACGCTGTAGGGCGCCGAGTCGATGTTGGTCAGCAGGCCCGCCGCCGATGCGGTGAGCATGAACCGTCCGCTGTTCCTGGCGATCATCCGGGGCAGGACGTGGTCGGCGGCATACACATGGGCCATGACGTGCACCGCCCACGAATCGGCCCAGTCCGAGGCCATTCCGAGACCCCGACCACGCGCGATTCCCGCATTGGAGCACCACACGTCGATCGGCCCGATCTCGGCCTCCAACCGCGCGACGAGGTCGCCGACGACCGGTGCGTCGGTCACGTCGGCCGCCACCGCCCGGCCCACCGCTGCGGGCAGCGACCCGGCCAGTTCTTCGGCCGCCGCGCCGTCTCGATCGACGACGACCACGGCCCGCGCACCGGCCGAGGCGAACGTGCGGGCCAGCGCGGCGCCGATGCCGGAGGCACCACCGGTGACCACCGCGATGCGGTCCTGCAGGGTGTAGGGCGGCGACATCGTCGATGATTCTCGCTTTCTGCCCGTTGTGGGGCGTCGAATCGAGAACTGCCCGGCCACGGGAGCTCGCGGGCGAGTGGGCTGCCGATCTCCACTTCGGATGATAGGCAGACTGCGGGGCATGTCGATCGAGTCCGATCGCGCCTGCCGCCCGATGAGATCGGGCCGCGTGGCCTGGAACAGCCCCCTAACGGCTGGTCGTCGAGGGTGTTGGTGACTCGCTGTCGTCCAGCGGGCTGTGGCGCCGTTCGCGAAGACCGGTGCCCGCGCCCACCGAGATCGACGTCCGGTTGTGCGTCGGCCTACCGGAGGCCCGCCCGCAGCGCGTCGTGGCCGGACCGGGCCAACGGTTCGACCAACTCACCGATCCCACCGAATCCCACGCCAGCCGTCTGACCGAGTCGGTGCCGATAGTGGATGCCCTCCATGATTACCGCCAGCTTGAAGAACCCGAAGCCCACATACCAGGCGAGTCCGTCGACATCGCGGCCCGAGGTGGTCGCATACGCCTCGATCAGCGCGTCCTCGGTCGGATATCCGGGCGTCGTCTCGGCATTGACCGGTGCATGGCCCGCCAGCGGAGCGCGCCTGCCGTAGACCAACAACATGCCCAGATCGGCCAGCGGATCGCCCAGGGTGGCCATCTCCCAGTCCAGGATCGCGCGCATCCGGTCGTCGTCGCCGAAGATCGTGTTGTCCACCCGGTAGTCGCCGTGCACGATCGTCGGCGCGGGGGAGACCGGCAGCGCATCGCCCAACCGTGTGTGTAGTGCGTCGAGGAGATCGGTGGGCCTGCTGCGCGAACCGTCGAGCTGCGTGCGCCAGCGCCGAAGCTGCCGGGCCAGGAAACCCTCGGGCCTGCCGAAATCGCCGAGTCCCACCTGTTCGGGATCGACCGAATGCAATGTCACCAGCTGGGTCACCAGGGCCGAGCCGATGCGGCCGGTCCGCCGCGATCCGAGTTCGCGGAGCCCCTCGACATCCAAGGCGCTGTGCCCGTCGACGAACTCCATCACGAAGAACGGCGCGCCGAGCACCGAGACATCGCGGCACAGCAGCATCGCCTCCGGCACCGGCACCGGGGTGGTTCGCAGGGCGTTGATCACCCGGAACTCGCGGGCCATGTCGTGCGCGGTCGGCAGGACGTGTCCCAGCGGCGGTCGGCGCACCGCCCACCGCCTGCCCGCCTCGTCCCGGACCTCGTAGGTCAGGTTGGACCGGCCACCGGTGAGCAGCCTGCCGGACAACTCGCCGGTGATGCCCCCGGGGAGCTCCTGCCGCAGGTGATCGGCCAGCAGCTCCGAGTCCAGTCCCGGCGGATCCTCGGCGCGAACCCCGGTATCGGGCTGCCGGTCGGTGGCGCTTCGGGCGCGGTCGTCGAAGTCTCGCTCGCTGTTCATCCTGTCGATGATGTTGCCTCCGTCCCCGATGACCCAGGCCCATCGCACCGACCACCACCGCACTCGGATTCGGGAAAGCCCTGGATAGAGGCCGATGCGTGGGCGTCGCGCCACCCGATTCGGGTGGCGATGACCACCCGAACGGACGCGGGCGTACCGGTCTGTCGACGAGCGAGTGTCGCCCGCCCGCGCCGCCCGTCGTCGGCAGGCTGTGCGTCGTCACACGGCGCCCGCCCTCTTGCTGGGCGGGTGCCTCGAACTCGGCGCGGGATCTGGAGCCGACCGCCACCGCGTGTTGTCGTGGTCACACTTCGACCCGGATGCCCTTCGATGCACCAGCAGAGCCGCCCGGGGATCCGGCAGGTCGACGGAGGTGACGCCCGGATGCGCGCCCGGGCGTTCGACAACCCCCGCGTCGGCGGGGACGGACCTTCGGTCGGCCCGATCGGCCGGTGACATCCGCGAGGAGGGAGCACGGTGACCGAACCCACCGATGAGGCAGCCGCCGTCGAGCCGTTGTTGCGGCTGCGCGACGTCGATGTGCACTACGGAAGTTCCGGCCACGTCCTGCACTCGGTGACCGTCGAAGTCCCGCCCGCCGGGATCGTGGCCGTGCTCGGACCCAACGGGGCAGGCAAGTCCACCTTGCTGCGGGCGGTCTCGGGAACGCTGCCGCTGCATGACGGCCGCCTGACCGGCGGCGGGATCACCGTGGCCGGTCGGGCGCTGACCGGCCGGGATCCGGCGGCCTCGGTGCGGGCCGGGGTGGTGCAGGTTCCGGAGGGCCGACGGGTCTTCGGTGGACTCACCGTCGCGGAGAACCTGCGGGCGGGCACGCTCGGTCTGCGGCGGTCCTCCCGGCGCCCCGCCGTGGTCGGAGCCAGCGCGGACCGGGTGTTCGACCTCTTTCCGGCGCTGGCCCGGCGCAGTACCCGGCGGGCAGGGCTGCTCTCCGGTGGCGAACAGCAGATGCTCGCGATCGGCAGAGCCCTGATGGCCCAACCGAGACTGCTGCTGCTGGACGAGCCCTCCTTGGGACTGGCTCCCGCGATGGTCGCGGTCATCGGCGAGGTGATCACCGCGATCAACCGGCAGGGAGTCGGTGTCCTGCTGATCGAGCAGAACGCCGCCATGGCGCTGCGGCTGGCGAGTCACGCCTACGTGCTCGACGTCGGACGAGTGCGGTTGGCCGGAACCTCGGCGTGGCTGTCCGGCAGCGACGAGGTCCGCAGGCTCTATCTCGGTGCCGCCGCCGACGACGTACCCGATGCCGCTCCGGCCGCCGACGAACGACCCGACCTGCGGCGGTGGGTGCCATGAGCCCATCCGGCCCTCGACGCGCGCAGGCCACGGACCCCGGCGCGCCGCCGACCCTCGTCGTGCGCGATGTGACAGTGCGATTCGCCGGTGTGCTGGCTCTCGATGGTGTCGACCTGACGGTGCGGCCCGACAGTGTGCATGCCCTGATCGGACCGAACGGCGCCGGGAAGTCCACCTTGTTCAACGTCCTGTCCGGAGTGTGCCGAGCCGACTCCGGGTCGGTGACCCTGGCAGGCCGTGAACTCACCGGGTGCGCACCGCATCGCATCGCGGAACTCGGTGTCGCACGCACCTTCCAGAACATCGTGCTCACCAGGGGGACGGTGGCGCAGAACGTGCTGCTCGGCAGGCACGTCCTGACCCGCGGCGGTTTCGTGGCCACCGCGCTCGGTCTCCCCGGCACTCGCCGAGAACAGCGGATCCACCTGGCCAGAGCGCGTGAGATCGCCGAGTTCGTCGGCCTCGGCAGGCTGTTCGACATCCCCGTCGACCTGCTGTCCTACGGAGACCGGAAACGGGTCGAGCTGGCCAGGGCGCTGTGCATGGAGCCGACTCTGCTGCTGCTCGACGAACCGGTGGCCGGGATGAACGCCGCCGAACGGGCCCGGATGGCCGCCACGATCGGACGGGTGCGGGCCGCACTCGGCCTGTCGATCCTTCTCGTCGAGCACGACATGGGACTGATCATGCGCATCGCCGACGAGGTCACCGTGCTCGACTTCGGTCGCGGGATCGCGACGGGAACGCCGCGCGAGGTGCAGCGCGACCCCGAGGTGATCCGGGCCTATCTCGGGACCGGGATCGCCGGGGCGTCGCCGTCGGCCGCCGAGGAGGTGGGCCGATGACGAGCCTGCCGGAGGTGTTGCTCAACGGGCTGTCCCTCGGCTCGGTGTACGCGTTGATCGCGGTCGGCTTCGTGGTGATCTTCCGGGCCTCCGGCGTGATGAATTTCGCGCACGGCTCGCTGTTGCTGTTCGGCGGCTACTTGACCGCCGTTCTGCACACCCCGCTGGGATTCCTGGCCGCGCTCGCCTGCGCCATCGTCGCGTCCGCAGCATTAGCCGGACTGATCGAGCTGCTCTGCATGCGGCGGCGGCCTGCCGAGACACACGTGTTGGCGATCGTCACCATCGGCGTCGACATCCTGCTCCTCACCGAACTCGCCCGGCGGATCGGCCCGGACGTGCTGGACCTCGGGGATCCGTGGGGAGCCGGGGTGCTCTCCGGCGGCGGGATCACCGTGGCCCAGTCCAGAGTGGTCTCGGTGGTGGTCGCGGTGGCACTGGTGTCCCTGCTCGTCGCCGCCTTCCGCTGGTCGTCGTGGGGACTGGCGATGCGGGCCGCCGCCGCCGATCGTGAGGCCGCAGCCCTGATGGGGGTGCGGCTGGGACGGATGCGACTGCTCGCCTGGTGCGTCGCGGGCGCGCTGGCCTGTGTGGCGGCCGTCTTCCTCACCGCCTTCCCGACCCCCGGTCTGGACCGGGCCACCGGTGAACTGGCGTTGCGCGCTTTCCCCGCCGCAGTGCTCGGTGGGATGGACTCTGTGGCGGGCGCCCTGATCGGAAGCGTGTTGATCGGGGTCACCGAGGCTGCGGCTGCCGGCTACCAGAGCAGTCTCGGCCCGATCGGCGAGGGTCTCGGCGACATCGCGCCCTATGTGGTGCTGGTGCTGGTGCTGTTGGTGCGTCCCCAAGGTCTTCTCGGCACGAGGGAGACCATCCGTGTCTGAACCCCCCGAGGTCCCGGTTCGCGCCCGTCGGATTCCCCACGCCGGGGCGCTCGCGGCGGCGGGCGGTGTGGCGCTGCTGCTCGGACTGCCCTTCGTCCTGCCCCCGCTGTGGTTGCAGACCGGACTGTTCGCCATGGCGGCGGCGATCGGCGCCATCGGCCTCACCCTGTTGACCGGTTCGGCGGGGCAGCTCTCCCTCGGGCATTCCTTCTTTCTCGCCGTGGGCGCCTACGGCTATGTGTGGGCGGCGGGGGAGTCGGGCGAGTCCACGGCCGGGCTCGGCTTGCCGGGTCCCGTCGCGGCGATCCTCGCCGTGGCGCTCGCCGGAGTGGCGGGCGGCCTGTTCAGCCCGATCTCGGGTCGGCTGCGCGGGATGTATCTGGGGGTGGCCACGCTCGCGCTGGTCTTCATCGGCCACCACGTCCTGCTCGAACTGGAGTCGGTCACCGGCGGATTCAACGGCCGGTCGGTGCCACCGCTGACCATCCCGGGTTTCGGGTTCACCGACGACGACCCCGCCGGCCTGCTGGTGTTGGGCCACCCCTTCGGCGCCCTCGAACGCCTCTGGTATCTCGGGGTGGTCCTGGTCGCGATCGCCTGGATCACCGCACGCAACCTGCTGCGCGGTCGGCCGGGCCGAGCGTTGGGAGCACTGCGGGACAGCGAGATCGCCGCCTCGGTGATGGGCGTCTCCGTCGCGCGATACCGCTCCGGCGCCTTTGTGGTGTCCTCGATGTACGCGGGCGCGGCCGGGGTGCTGATCGCCCTGGTGTTCCGCCGGGTCGTACCGGACTACTTCGGCTTCGCCCTGGCACTGGACTACCTGGCGATGATCGTCATCGGCGGGCTGGGCTCGGTGGGCGGCGCCATCCTCGGCGCCGCGTTCGTCACGTCGCTGCCGCAGTTGCTCACCCAGTACGCCGACAGCCTTCCCCTGGTGGTGGCGCCGGGATCCACCGAACCGGGTGTGACCCCGGCCGAGCTGTCCCGCTATCTCTACGGGTTGGCGATCGTGCTCGTCCTGCTGTTCACGAGGCAGGGCCTGATCGGCCTGTTGCGCAGGCTGCGACCCGCACACCGGCGACCACCACCGCAGGAGACCCGGTCCAGGCCCGCCGAGGCGACCGATGACGACGTCGGCCCCGACGCTGCGGGCGAGAAGGGCCACCACACCGCCACCGCGAAGGAGCCGACGACATGAGCTCTCCCGGACCCCGAAGAACGATCGCCCTTCTCTCGGGCCTCGCCCTGTTGTTCGTCGCGGGATGCAGCACCGCAGCCGACGACCGCCCCGGCGGCAGCTCGGGGCTGATCACCGGACCCGGTATCACCGACACCACCATCCAACTGGGGGCGCTCACCGATCTGACCGGTCCGTATGCGGCCCTGAGCAGCAGCATCGTCAACGCCCAGCAGTTGGCCGTGGACGAGATCAACGAGGCGGGCGGCATCTGTGGTCGTTCGCTGGAGATGGTGGTCCGCGACCACGGCTACGACGTACAGCAGGCGTTGGGCGCCTACACCGAGATCGGCCCCACCGTCGCGGCGATGCCGCAACTGCTCGGCTCCCCGATCCTGGCGGCCCTGCTCGACGATCTGGCCGCCGACGAGATGCTGACCTTCCCGCAGAGCTGGGATTCCACCCTGCTGGGCAGACCCGAGATCCAGATTCCCGGCAACACCTACGACGTCGACATGATCAACGCGATCGACTTCCTCGTTCGGGGCGCCCACCTCGCCGAGGGCGATGCGATCGGGCACGTCTACTTCGAGAACGAGTACGGCGAGAACGCGCTGCGCGGTGCCGAGTTCGCCGCCGAGTCGGCGGGCGTGACCATCGTCGAGCAGCGGGTCAGCCCGACCGATCAGGACATGACCGCGCAGGTCGCCGCGTTACGGGCCGCCGACGTGACCGCCGTGCTCCTCAGCGCGGGCCCCGCGCAGACGGCGTCCTTCGTGGGCGTGGCCGCTGCGGGCGGCTGGGAGGTCCCGGTGGTCGGCAACACCCCGGCCTACGCCTCCCAACTTCTGGAGACGGCGGTGGCGCCAGCCCTGACCGAGATGTTCTTCATGGTCTCCGGCGCCCCGGCGGCATCGAGTGAGATCCCGGGCGTGCAGGCGCTGGTCGAGTCCTACCGGGCCGCCTATCCGGACGCCGACATCGACGGCGGGGTGCTCTCCGGATACGGCGTGCTCCAGTTCCTCGCCGATGCCCTGCGGATCGCCTGCGAACAGGGCGATCTGAGCCGGGCAGGCATCATCGCCGCCCACCGAACCCAGGGACTCGTCGAAGGCGACCTGGGCATGGCGATGGACTTCTCCGACCCCGACCGACCGCCGTCCTTCGATTCCTACGTGCTGCGCCCCGAGGTCGGAGCTGCGGGCGGACTCGTCCAGGTCGAACCGGCAGGCCGGGCGTCCACCGTCGACGACTACGTCTTCCCACCGACCGGCTGAGCACACCACCGGCCGAGTCCACCGCCGTGCCCGACAAAGCGGCGACCGATCACCGCGACGACCGGAGTAGCCGATGGACCTCGCATTCACCGACGAACAACAGGCGATCCGCGACACCGCCCGGGCCTTCATCGCCAGGGAGGTCATGCCCATGGAACCCGAGGTGCTGCGGCGGGAACGCCGAGGCCTGCCGGGCCTGGAGCGCTCCGAGCTGCGCGCTCTGCAACTCAAGGCGAAGGAGTTCGGCTTCTGGGGACTGTCCACCCCGGAGAGCCTCGGCGGTATGGACCTGCCCGCCGTGACACAGTCGCTGATCTGGACCGAGGCGGGACGTACCTTTGTTCCGTTCCGCTTCGGCGGCGACGCCGACAACATCCTCTTCCACGGCACCGAGGCGCAGCAGGCGGAGTATCTGCTGCCGACCATCGCGGGCGATCGGCTGTCCTGCTTCGCCATCACCGAGCCTGCCGCGGGCTCGGATGCAGCGAACATCAGGATGACCGCCCGCCGCGACGGCGACGACTGGGTCCTGCGTGGCGAGAAGGTCTTCATCACGGGCGGCAACGAGGCGGACTTCGCCATCGTCGTGGCCGTGACCGACCCCGAACTGGGCGCCCGAGGCGGGTCCACCGCCTTCCTCGTCGACCGGGAGATGGGGTGGCGTTCGGAGTTCATCGACACCATGGGCGAGGGCGGACCCGCCGCGTTGGTCTTCGACGACGTCCGCGTACCGGGGCGCAACATCCTCGGCGAGATCGGTCAGGGCTTCACCCTGGGCATGCAGTGGATCGGCAAGGGCCGTTACGCCATCCCCTCACAGGGGATCGGCATCGCCGAACGCGCGCTGGGCATGGCGGTGGAGTACGCCAACACCCGGGAGACCTTCGGCCGGACGATCGGGTCGAATCAGGCCATCCAATGGATGATCGCCGACTCCGAGGTCGAGTTGGAAGCGGCGCGGGCGCTGGTGCTGCGTGCGGCCTGGACCGTCGATCAAGGTCGCGATCCGCGCCACACCTCGGCGATGGCGAAGTTGTACGGCGCGGGCATGGTCAACCGCGTCGTCGATCGGGTGATGCAGATCCACGGCGGCATCGGGTACACCCGCGAGCTGCCCATCGAACGCTGGTACCGGCAGGTCCGACTGTTCCGCATCTTCGAGGGCACCGACGAGATGCTGCGGTTGATCATCGCCCGCGACCTGCTGCGCGGCCACACCCGGGTCGGCGACCAGCTCGGCTGATCACGGCACGCACCCCGTTCGCACCCCGTTCGCTTTCGACGCCGACTGGAGGGTCCATGTCCTTATCGCTGGCCTGCATCCTGGCCGAGGCAGCCCGTGCCCATCCCGAACGAGTGGCCGTGATCGACGACACCGGCAGGCACACCTACGCCGAACTCTGGACCCAGACCCTCGCGCTGGCGGCGGGCCTGCGCGAATCGGGGGTGCGGCCGGGCGATCGGGTGGCGTTGATGGCCACCAACTCGGCCGATTTCGCCCGCGCCTACTTCGCCATCCTCAGCGTCGGGGCCGTGGTCGTTCCGGTGCACCTGCTGCTCGCGGCCAAGGAGATCGCCCACGTCCTGCAGGACAGCGGCGCGCGGCTGCTGATCAGCGATCACCTGCTGGCCGAGGGCGCGGTGCGCGGCACCGAGGGCTCGGGGTTGCCGGTTTTGACAGTGGGCGCCGCCGAGGGGTCGGCGCCGACCAGACTCGAGGACGTCGCCGCACAGGTGGCGCCGTTGACCGGGTACGTCACCCGACTTGCCCAGGATCCGGCCGTGATCCTCTACACCAGTGGGACCACGGGCACCCCCAAGGGCGCGGTGCTCAGCCAACTCAACCTGATCATGAATGCGACAGTGAACGGCTACGACGCCAACGACACCCGCAGCACCGACGTCGTGATGGGCTGCCTCCCGCTGTTCCACGCCTTCGGGCAGACCGTCGCGATGAACACCGCCTTCCGGCTCGGTGCCACCCTGGTGCTGATGCGGCGATTCGAACCCGCCGCCGCACTGGAGCTGATGGTGCGGCACGGGGTCACCGTCTTCCACGGCGTGCCGACGATGTACGTGGCATTGGTCGGAAGCGTCGCGGCCGACCCGCAACGGTCACTGCCGCCCCTACGGCTGTGCGTCTCCGGCGGCGCCTCGCTGCCGATGGCCGTGCTGGAGCGGTTCGAGGAGCTCTTCCAGACCACCGTCTACGAGGGCTACGGGCTGTCGGAGACCTCGCCCACCGCGACCACCAACCAACCGAGCATGGGCACCCGACCCGGCACGGTCGGGCACCCGGTCTGGGGCGTGGAGGTGGAGATCGCCCGCCAGGATTTGCCGGATCGCATCGAGCTGTGCGCCACCGGGGAACTCGGCGAGATCGTCATCCGGGGCCACAACGTCTTCCTCGGCTACCACAACCTGCCCGAGGCCACAGCCGAGGCCATCGTGGACGGTTGGTTCCGCAGCGGCGACCTGGGCACCAAGGACGTCGACGGTTTCATCACCGTCGTCGACCGCACCAAGGACGTCGTGATCCGGGGTGGCTTCAACGTCTATCCCAGCGAGGTGGAGGGCGAACTGATGCGGCATCCCGGCATCGCCCAGGTGGCGGTGATCGGTTTGCCGCACCCGCTGCACGGTGAGGAGGTGTGCGCCGTGGTGGTGCCCGCAGATCCCGCCGACCCCCCGAGCGCGGCGGAGATCATCGGATGGGCCTCCGAACGGATCGGCAGACACAAGTACCCCAGACTGGTGGAGCTGGTGGACGCCTTGCCGCTCGGCCCCAGCGGCAAGGTGCTCAAACGTGAGCTGCGCCGCCGGTACGCCGACTCCGACGGTGCGTGAGGAAGCAGGCCGATCCGGGTGCCCGCCGGTCGCAGGTGGCGGCGCGGCGGCGCTCAATCCGGAAATCCCAGGCGGGGCGGACATCCAGGTTCGCCCCGCCCCCTCATCGAGGAGGACTCGTGCGTGTCTGGCAGGTCCACGAAACCGGCGAACCGGGGACGGTGCTCGTCCCGGAGGAGACCGACCCACCGACACCCGGCCCCGGCCAGATCCGAGTCCGGGTGCGCGCCGCCGCCGTCAACTTCGCCGACGTCCTACTGTGCCGGGGCCGGTATCAGGTCCGGCCGCCACTGCCGTTCACCCCTGGAGTCGAACTGTGCGGTGAGGTCGTCGAACTGGGCACCGGGGTGTCCGCGCCCGCAATCGGCAGCCGAGTGATCGGACTGTCGGTGCTGCCGCACGGCGCGTTCGCCGAGTACACGCTGATGGCGGCGGAGGCGGCGCAACCCGCCCCCGAACAGCTCGGTGACGCCGAGGCGTCCGCGCTGTACATCGGCTACCAGACCGGTTGGTTCGGACTGCATCGGCGGGCGGCGATCGCACCGGGGGAGGTGCTGTTGGTGCACGCCGCCGCAGGCGGTGTCGGCAGCGCGGCGGTGCAGTTGGGCTCGGCGGCAGGCGCCACCGTGATCGGCGTGGTGGGTAGCGCGGCCAAGGTGGCCGTGGCCCGGCAGGCCGGTGCCGACATCGTCGTCGTCCGCGACGAGGAGGACTTCGTCGAGGTGGTGCGCGAGGTGACCGGTGGTCGCGGCGCCGACGTGGTGTTCGACCCGGTGGGCGGTGACGCCTACACCCGCTCGACCAAGTGCATCGCCTTCGAGGGACGCATCGTCGTGGTCGGCTTCGCAGGCGGGGTGATCCCGCAACCCGGTCTCAACCACGCGCTGGTGAAGAACTATTCGATCCTCGGTCTGCACTGGGGGCTGTATGTCCACCGCGATCCGACGGCCGTCGCGGCGGCGCACCGGGAGCTGAGCAGGCTCGCGGCGCAAGGCGTGGTGCGCCCACGGGTGACCGAACTGGTCGGGCTCGCGGACACCGCCGATGCGCTGCAACGCCTGGCTGACGGGCACACCGTCGGCAGACTGGTGATCGATCCGTCCCGATGAGCCGCCGGGTCGCACGGTTCGGTCGGGTGCGGGGGAGCTGTCGTGGTGCCCAGCGCGGAAGCGGTCACGATGTGCGCCCGCACAGGACGCCCGACCGGCCCTGACCTGGCCCGGTGGCGTCGTCGACCTGGTGATCAGCGGATTCGCCCTCCGCAACGGTCCGCCGCTCGGTGCTGTCCGGTGGCCGGGCCGCGCCGCCTGCCGCATTCGGTCCTTCCCCGACGTGTAACCCGTGCGTAACTTGAGGGAGGTGATCGGACTACCTGACAGGGCGGTCGGTAGCCGAGTACACGGCCGGACCGCCGAACGAGCGGAGATCGACGCGCTACGCCGAGGTGCACGGGTCGGACGAGGCGGCGCGCTGTTGTTGCTGGGCGCATCCGGTCTGGGCCGGACGACCCTGGTCGATCACGGCGCCCGCCCGATCAACGGCGGGACGGTGTTGCACCTGCGAGCGACGGTTGCCGAGTCGACACGGATCCACAGTGGACTACACGCGCTGCTGCGGCCGGTCGCCGAACAGCTGCGCTGCATCGCCGATTTCCGGATCGACGCCCTGCTGGCCGCCGTCGGTCTCACCGGGACCGAGCGACGGGTCCCCGAGGTGCGTATCGGCGACGCGCCACTGGAACCCGAACCGGATTCGCTCGGCCGCGCGCTGCTGCACACACTGAGCGTCCTCGCGGCCGGGCGGGCATTGCTGTGCTGCATCGACGATGCCGATCGACTCGACCGCGCATCCCGGGACGCGCTGTGCTTCGCGATCCGCAGGCTCACCCCGGCACACCGGGCGGCCGTGTTACTGGCCGCGCGCGAGGACGGCAGGGCATGGCCACCGGAGATCCGGACCCGCAGGCTCGCCCCGCTCGACGAGCCCGCCGCCACCGCACTGCTGACCGATCGCGCACCCGGCCCGCTGTCGCCGGAGGTGCGGGACGTGCTGCTGCGCGCGGGCCACGGCGTTCCACGACAGCTGATCGAACTCGTCGACGGCCTGTCCGGCACGCAACTGGCCGGACTCGATCCGCTGCCCGAACGGCTGCTCGCGGCGCAGTCCCTTCGCCGAGCCCACCGCACGCACCTGGCCGGTCTTCCCACCGACGCCCGGGAACTTCTCCTACTCGCCTCCACCGCGCTGGAGGTGGAGCCTGCGGCGGGGCTGGGCACCGTGTTGCGGGCGGCCGAGCGGGCAGGCCTGGCCTCGGGCTCCCTGGAGATCGCCGAATCCGAGGGTCTGGTCTTCGGCGACGGCGACCGGCTGCACTTCACCGATCCCCTGCTGCGCACCGCGTCCTACCGAGGCGAGCCGTCGTGGCGGAGACGGGCCGCGCACCGACGGCTGGCCGAGGTGCTGATCGAGCAGGGCGACACGGTGAGCGGTCTGCGGCACCGCGCCGCATCGGTCGTCGGATCGGACGACGGACTGGCCGAGACCATCGAGACCGCCGTCGGTCGGGCCACCGCGGGGGAGACACTCGACTCGACCACCCTGCTGGCCTGCTCCTCGGCCCTGGCCGCCGCGGCCGAGCTGACCGAGGACACCGCCCGTCGGGCGGATCGGCTGGTCCGTGCCGCCGAACACGCCTGGTCGGCGGGCCGCACGGATCGGGTCAGACCGCTGCTCACCCGGCTGCGGGACCTCCCGCCGCAGCCGATCCTGCGGGGCAGACTCGAATTCCTCGGCGGCATCGTGGAACTGCGGGACGGCATCGTCGACGACGCCCGGGAGGCCCTGCTGCTGGCCGCCGATCACCTCGCCGCCACCGATCCCGGCCTGGCGGCCGAGGCACTGGTTCGGGCCGCCGAGGCCGCGCTGATCACCGGCGACGAACAGGGCTTCCTCTCCGAGGTCGACGCCGTCGCGAACCTGCGGGGATCCCGGAGGGTCGAGCCGGATCCCGACGGAGACCGGGGCGTGCCGGGCTGGACCGACGGTGATGCGGCCCTGACCCCGGTGCTCCACGGCGATGGACGCGCCGGAACCGATGCCGCACAGGTGCTGCGCCGTCGGGCCGAACGGGAGGATTCTCCCGAGCTGCTGGCACATCTGGCCTCGGCGGCACTACTGGTCGGTGCGCTCTCGGTGGCCAGGGTGACCGCCACCAGGGCCGTCGTCCGAGCCAGAGCACGCGGTCGCCTGGCGATCATCCCGCAGGCCCTGGAACACCTCGCCTATGCGGAGCTGCGGCTGGGTGCCCACGCCAGGGCCGCCGAACACGCCACGGCGGGCCTGGCCGCCGCCCGCGCCGCAGGCCAGGGCAACTGCGCCCTCCAACTGCGTGCGGTGCTGGCGATGTCGGCCGCGGTCACCGGCGATGCCGCAGGCTGTCGGGCACATGCGGAGGCCGTCATCGCGACCGGCCGGGTCCGAGGCCTGGCGATGGCGGTCAGCGTCGCCGACTGGAGCCTGGCCCGGCTCGATCTGTCGCTGTCCCGCCCGCAGGACGCGGCGGACCGGCTGTTCCCACTGGTGGAGGGTCGATCGGAACACAGTCACTTCGCGGTCCGGATCTTCGCGGTGCCCTGCCTGGCGGAAGCCGTCGTCCTCGCCAGGGACTCCCGCCGGATCGACGTGGCGCTGCGTCGGTTCGAGCAGCGCGCGCGGACCACCGAGGACGCAGGCGCCCTGGCACAGGCCCTCCGATGTCGCGCCCTGTTGGCTGCGGACCCCGCCTCGGCGGACCGCCTGTTCGGCGAGGCCCTACGACTGCATGAGGCGGCGGGCGCGGACTTCGAGGGGGCCCGCACCCAACGCCTCCACGGCGAGATCCTCCGACGTAGGCGCCGACCCAGGGCGGCCCGAGTACAGCTGGGCGGCGCACTGCGTCGCTTCGAGGCGTGTGGGGCCCGGATCTGGGCGGACCGGGCCCGGGAGGAACTGCGGGCGGCGGGCGCCGAACCGGCGGCGCTGTCCCCGGGTCGCATCGCCCGACTCACCCCGCAGCAACTGCGGATCGCGCGGCAGGTCGCGGCGGGCGCGACCAATCGGGAGGTCGCCTCGACGCTGTGCCTGAGCCCACGCACCGTCGATCACCATCTGCGCAACGTCTTCGTCGTGCTCGGAGTGCGGTCCAGGACCGAACTGGCGCATGTGCTGGTCGCGGACGACGGCATCGGGACGTCGAGCCACCCGAGCGCCTCGGAGCCGACCGTGCTTCCGAGCAACACCGTGCTTCCGAGCAACACCGTGTTCCAGAACGCCGTGCTCCCGAACAGCACCGTGCGACCCAACGAGACCAGGGCATGACCAAGGTCGCCGATCGGGCCGAGGACCCGCGTCTCGAATCGATCGAGCGGCCGGACACGTTCACGAGGTGGCGAATCGAGGGAGGGCCATGGTGAGACCGATGGCGTCCGGCAGTCCGGGCATCGAGCCGAACCGACCGATCGGGCCGTCGGCGTTCGGGGGCAGGCTGCGTCGCCACGACCCCAGGGCCGCCCACCACCGCGCCCGCACCGCCCGCCTGGACGCCCGATCGCTCCCGGGACTGCCCGCCGCCGAACCACCGATCCGCTCCACGGCCGACGGTGCGGCCGTGGCGTTGTTGCACCGCACCGCCGCCGTGCTCCTCGGTGAGCTGGATGAGCTGACCGACCGACTGGTCGGCTCGTTGCGCGAGCAGGAATCGGCCTACCGTGCGGCCGTCGTCGACCCCGACGAGCTGTGGCAGGAGGTCCACGAGTCGCTGGAGAACAACGTTCGAGCGTTCCTCCGTCCCAAGGAGACGAGGGAGTCGGCGCGGCTCTGCTCCTGGCGGATCGGGGCCCAACGTGCCGAACAGGGCATGCCGTTGGACGCCCTGCTGCACGCCTTCCGGCTGGGCGGTCGGATCGTCTGGCAGGGTCTGGTGGAGACCGCGACCCGACGCGAACCCGAGCAGGCTCACCTGTTGGTGCACGTCGCCGCCGACGTGTGGAACTTCGTCGACGAGCATTCCGGACTGATCGCCGAGGCATACCGTCAGGTCCAGAGCAGGCTTACCCGACGACGCCACGAGCGGATGCGGGCCCTGGTCGGCGCCGTGCTCGACGGCGCCGCCCGCATCGCCGACGTCCCCGCCGTCGCCGCCGCCCTGGAGCTGCCCGAATTCGCGCGCTACGCGGTGATCGCCATCGCTGGCGGCGACCGAGGCGCCTGCCGAGGCTCCGGGCTGCCCGCCAAGGTCGCGGGCGCCCGCGTCGTCTGGCACATCGGCGCCGAGTCGGATCGGGGCATCGTGCTCCTCGGGGAACTCGACGTCGAGGAGCTGGCCTCGGTACTGCGCGTCCCGGCGGGGACTCGGGCCGGCATCAGCCCGGCGGTCGGCGGCCTGGCCGCGTTGGGCTCGGCAGGCGCGCTCGCCGAGACCGCGTTGGCCACCTGCACCCGCGACGGTGAGACGGCCCTACTCCACGATCATCTGCCGGCCGCAATGGCCCTGTCCTGCCCGGAACTGGGTGCCGCGCTCATCGAGCGCAGCCTCGGGGCGGTGCTCGCCTTGGACGAACCGGACCGAGCGTCCCTCTTGTCGACGCTTGCCGTGTGGCTGGACAGCGACGGATCGGCGCTGCGGGCGGGCACCCGGCTCTTCTGCCACCGCAACACCGTGCTCAATCGGCTCCGCCGCTACGAGCACCTCACCGGCCGATCCCTGAACCGGCCGCGCGACCTGGTCGAGCTGTCCCTGGCCATGGAGGCGCATCGCGTCCTGGGCTGAGCGCACCCACCCCTCGCGCGCCGGCGGCGGTCACCGCCAGCGCGCGACAAATGGGCTCAGGTGTCCTCGTAGAGCCGGGAGACCGTCTGTGCGACGCAGCACGGCCGTTCGCCGTCGCGGACCTCCACGGTCACCGTCGCCACGAGTTGCAGGGAACCGGCGTCCAACGGAGTGGCCTCGTCGATGCGACTCGTGACGCGCACCGCGCTCCCGGTGCGCAGCGGCGCCGGGAACCGCACCTTGTTGAGCCCGTAGTTGATCCCGGTTCGCAGGCTCGCCACCCGGTACAGGCTGCGGTTGAGCATCGGGAGCAGGGACAACATCAGGTAGCCGTGGGCGACGGTTCCGCCGAACGGACCGGCGGCGGCACGCTGCGGGTCGGTGTGAATCCACTGTCGATCGCCCGTGGCCTCGGCGAAGGCGTCGACCCGGTCCTGCTCGATGGGTTGCCACTGCCCGGGACCGAGCACCTCGCCCACCGCCCCGGCCAGCTCGGCCAGCGACGCGAACACCCGGACCGGGGGCGCCTCCTCCGAGGCGGCCGACGGATCCTCCGGGACGCTCATCGCGCCCCGCCGTTGACATACAGCGTCTGACCGCTGACGTAGGAGGCCGCGTCGGAGGCGAGGAAGGCGATCACCTCGGCCACCTCGCTCGGCTGGCCGACCCGCCGCAGCGGCGTCTGCGCTGCGGCCTGCTGCTGGTGGTCCTCGGCTTCGAGCCCGACGCGTTGTGCGGTGGCGGCCGTCATCGCGGTGGCGATGTAGCCGGGTGCGACGGCGTTCACCGTCACCCCGAACGGTCCGAGCTCGATGGCCAGCGTCGCGGTCAAGCCCTGCACCCCGGCCTTGGCCGCCGCATAGTTCACCTGACCCCTGGCGCCGAGTGCGGAGCGGCTGCTCAGGTTGACGATGCGGCCGTACTTGGCGGCGACCATCGAGGCCTGCACCGCGTGACAGCAGAGGAACATACTGGTCAGATTGGTGTTGATCACCGCGTCCCACTCCGAGGCGGGCATCTTGAACAACAGGTTGTCCCTGGTGATCCCCGCGTTGTTGACCAGGATGTCGACCCGGCCGAACCGATCCACTACCTGTGCCGCCATCGCCTGCACGGCGCTCTCGTCGGTGACATCGCAACCGATGGCCACCGCCGTCCCGCCGCTCTCGGTGATCTCCTCGACGACGGACTGGGCGCGTTGCTCGGTCAGGTCGACCACGGCCACCGTCGCACCGCCCGCGGCCAGGGTGCGGGCTGTCGCGGCACCGATGCCCTGGGCGGCACCGGTGACGATGGCGATCCGTTCCGCGAATCTACTCACGGTGATCCCTTCCTCGATTCGAGTCGACGTACTCAGTGTTCGGACCGATCACGGTCCACCAGCACGGCGGTGCCCTGCCCGACCCCGACACACAGCGTCGCAAGGCCTCGGGCGGCACCGATCCGATTCATGCGGTGCAGCAGAGTGGTCAGGATTCGGGCGCCGGAACAGCCGAGAGGGTGGCCCAGGGCGATCGCGCCACCGTCCGGATTGACCAAGTCCGGTGCCACGCCCAACTCGTCGATCACGGCGAGCGCCTGCGCGGCGAAGGCCTCGTTGACCTCGACGGCGTCCAGATCCTCGATCCGCCTGCCCAGTCGGGTGGTCAGCTTCCGTACTGCGGGGATCGGACCGAGTCCCATCACATCCGGGTGCACGCCCGCGCTGCCACCCCCGGCGTAGCGACCCAGCGGGGCGACCCCGAGATCGGCCAACGCCGACTCGCTCGCCAGTAGGACCGCCGCAGCGCCGTCGTTGAGCGGGGAGGAATTGCCAGCCGTGACGCTGCCGCCCGCGCGGAACACGGGCCGCAGCGCGCCGAGCCGTTCCAACGAGGTGTCGCCTCGGATGCCCTCGTCGGCCTCGACGAGTTCCCCGTCCGGCGTGCGCACCGGCAGTATCTCGGCGTCGAATCGGCCCGCCTGCCGCGCCTGTGCCGCCTGCCGGTGACTGCGCAGCGCGAAGGCGTCCTGACGTTGTCGAGAGATCGAGTGCCGCTCGGCGACCTCCTCGGCGGTCTCGCCCATCGCCAGCACGCCGTGGCGGTCGGCCATCCGTTCGTTGACCAGCCGCCAGCCCAGTCGGGTGTCGGCCAACTCCATTCTGGACGGTAGGCCGTCCTCCGGACGGGGCAGCACGAACGGCGCCCGGCTCATCGATTCGGAGCCACCCGCCACCACGATGTCGGCCTCGCCCGAGGCGATGGCCCTGGACCCGGTGATCACGGCCTCCAGACCCGAGGCGCAGAGCCGGTTCACCGTGGCGCCCGGCACCGAGAACGGCAGCCCGGCGAGCAGCCCCGCCATCCGGGCCACATTGCGGTTGTCCTCGCCAGCCTGGTTGGCGGCTCCCCAGTAGACGTCGTCGATCCGCTGCGGGTCCAGTGCGGGGACATCGCCGAGTAATCCGCCGATGACCTGGGCCGCGAGGTCGTCGGGACGCACCGTCGACAACGCCCCGCGCAGCCTTCCGATCGGGGTGCGACGGGCGGCCAGGAAATGGACGGGGCGCATCGGCGGGCTCCTCGGGAGTGGTCGGACTGCTTCGCGGGGAGAGCGGCTCGGAGGTCGGCATCGCGGCCGATGGCGGACGGCCGCCGCAGGCCGGTGTCTCGCGGACTTCGCCTCCCGGTCGTCGAAAGTGGGCGGCCGGTTCTAAACTAGCGCTGAAAGTTTATGGGCGTCCAGCGCCGATCCGCCCTCGTCGTCGGGTCGGGTGAGCGCCATCGCACCGCGAGGAGGACCGATCATGGCTCGGCCGCGTCAGCCTCGGCTGAGTAGAGACCGCATCGTCGAGGCGGCCACCGCGCTGATCGACGCCGAAGGCCTCGCGTCGTTCTCGACTCGACGACTCGCCGTCGAACTGGGGGTGCGCGGGCCGTCGCTCTACAACCACTTCGCCACCAAGAACGAGATCCTCGACGCCGTCGCCGATGCGATCATCGCGCGGGTCGACGTCTCGTTCTTCGCCGACCACGACTGGCCCACCGCGCTGCGGCGTTGGGCACACTCCTACCGGGACGCCCTGGTGGCCCATGCCAACGTCGTACCGTTCCTGGCGCAGGGCCCCGGCCGTCGGCCCGCGGCGCTGGCGATGGCCGATGCCGTCTACGGCGGGCTGGTCGCGGCCGGGTGGCCGCCCGCGCGGGCCACCCATATCGGCGCCACCATGCGCTATCTGGTCGCCGGTTCCGCCCTCGGTTCCTTCGCCTCGGGTTTCGACACCGACCCGGCGCTCTATGCCGACCGGTATCCGCATCTCTCGCAGGCGCATCGGCTCGGCGAGCACCGGCGCAGCGTGGACGAGGGCGCGTTCTCGCTGGGTGTCGACGCGTTGATCGCGGGACTGGTCCAGGTCTACGCGCAGACCGTCGACCCCGGGGCCTCCCACCGGCGTTGAATGCGTTTCTACCGTGCCGACCTCGGTGGCCCTGGTGCACTGTGGACAGCCCGGCGCACACCCCTTCCGATGCGGATCGAGTCGCACTACAGTGAAAACTAGCAGTGCTAGTCCATGTCGTGAGACCGCTCGACGAGCAGGGGTGCCATGGCCACCGCAGACCGCAGCACGCCGAACGTCGACGGTGCACCGGGTGGCACGCACACCGCCGACCCGCACCGCGAGACGGGCCGCGCCGCAGGCGATCCGGCCACGAGTGCGGCAACCACGATCTCGGCGCTGGTGGCCCGAGGCGCGGGCAGACCGCCCACCGTGGAACGGGTCGTTATTCCTGCTCCCGGGCCGGGACAGGTGCGGGTCGCGATCCGTGCCGCCGGTGTGTGTCACTCCGATCTGTCGATGATCGACGGCACTCTCGCCCCGGCCTTCCCGCTGGTGCTCGGACACGAGGCGGCGGGCATCGTCACCGAGCTCGGCGCCGGGGTGGACCGGCTCTCAGGTGGTGAGCGCGTCGTGCTCAACTGGTCACCCGCCTGCCGGGCCTGCTGGCACTGCACGGCGGGTCGACCGTGGTTCTGCGAGACCTCCGGTCGGCCGTCGGCCGCGCGTGGCACCACCGCCGACGGCACCCCGTTGCACGTCACCCTCGGCCTCGGTGCGCTCGCCGAGGAGGTGGTGGTGTCGCAGCATGCGGTCATCCCGGTGCCCGCCGCCGTGCCCTTCGAACAGGCCGCGCTGTTGGGCTGCGCGGTGCTGACCGGAGTCGGTGCGGTGCGCAACACCGCGCGGGTCGCCGCCGGGGAATCCGTTGTGGTGATCGGACTCGGCGGCGTCGGGCTGTCCGCCGTGCTGGCCGCGCGGGAGGCGGGTGCGGCCCAGATCATCGCCGTCGACGTCGCGGCGGCGAAAGGATCCCTCGCTTCGGCGGCGGGTGCGACGGACTTCCTGCTCTCGGACGAAAGCCTGGTCCGGGCGATCCGCGAGCGCACCGACGGCCGAGGCGCCGACCACGCCTTCGAGTGCGTCGGGAGAGCCAAGACCATCGAGACCGCCTGGCGTTCGGTGCGGCGCGGCGGCGGCGTGATCGTGGTCGGGATGGGCGGCCGGGACGACGTGGTCGGACTCGGCGCCCTGGACGTCTTCCACTCCGGCCGGGTACTGCGGTCCTCGGTGTACGGCGCCGCCGACCCGGACCGGGATGTGCCCGCACTCGCCGAGGAGGTCCTGGCCGGGACCCTCGACATCCGTCCGCTGATCACCCACCGTCTCGCCCTGGCCGAGGCGCCCTCGGCCCTCGACCGGTTGACCCGAGGCGAGGGCGCCCGCTCGGTCGTGTCCTTTCCTACCTGAACCGGCTGGTCGAACCCCGCCTCGCAGCCCACTCAAGATCCGCTCGACCCCGTCCCCGATCCGTCGATCGTGGCTTGTCCCGGGCACGAAGATCGCGGGATGCTCGCCCGACGCAGGGCCCGGGCCGGGTGATCCCCGATCTCAGGGCCCGTTCGGTTATCGGAAACAGGCGGGGGAAAATCGATGCGGATACTCCTGGTGGCCGCGCCCGGTGTCGGTCACCTGCTGCCAGCAGTGCCGACCATGTGGGCCGCGCGGTCCGCAGGCCACGAGGTTCTGGTGGCGACCACCGGACCGAGCCTGGGAATGGCGATCCGCTCCGGCCTGCCCACCGTCGATGTCTCGCCGGACGACAGCGCCACCGCCAACTATCACCAGTTGGCCCCGCGCGCCCTGGCCAGGCGGGCGGGGAACCGACCGGCCGACGGAGATCCCGCCGATCAATGGCGGGGAATGACCGCCGCATTCGGTGGTTCCTGGTCGACGGTCCGAAAGCGGCGGCCTGTCGCGGACGTCGACTTCCTGACCACGTTGTTCGCCGTGAGCGGTCGGATGATCGATGCGACGGTGCGGATCGCTCGCGATTGGCGAGCCGACGTCCTGGTGTTCACCTCGTTCCTCGCCGCAGGCGAGATTCCCGCGACCGCCGTCGGTATCCCCTCGGTCCTGCACGGCATCGGGCTGCCGCATCCACCCGCCACCAGTCTGCTCGGCGTGCTCGACGAGGTGGCCGAACGCCACGGCGTCGCAGGCCGGCTCGACCCGCCGGCAGCCGTCATCGACCTCTGTCCCGAGACGCTGCGTCCGGCCAGGTCGGACCGGGGGCTGCCCCTGCGTTACGTGCCCTACAACGGTGGCGCGCTGCTCAGCAACGCGGTCTGCACCGCCGGAGCCCGGCCCAGGATCTGTCTGACGATGGGCTCGGTGCTACCCGGGTCCGAGGTGGACGAATTGGTGCAGGCGACGATCAGCGCCGCGGCGGAGCGGGACACCGAGGTGGTGCTCGCCGTCGACGCGCCTGCGCAACCGGACCAGGACCGACTGCCCGCCAACGTCATCGCCACCGGCTGGATTCCGCTGGACTCCGTGCTACCGCACTGCTCGGCGATGGTCCACCACGGCGGCTCGGGCACCGCCTTCACCGCCTTCGCGCACGGCACCCCGCAACTGGTGCTGCCGAGAATGGCCGACCAGCCGTTGAACGCCGACGCCGTCCAGCGCAGTGGTTGCGGGATCGTGCTGACCGAACCAGAGCAGAACGTCGAGACGCTGACCGACAGCCTCGACCGCGTCCTGGCCTCCGCCGAGATCCGTCGACGCTGCAGGCAGGTGCGCGCCGAGATCGAGTCGATGCCGGGCCCCGAGGACGTCCTCGCCGCACTCGCCGAGCTCGGTGGACAGGCCCCGTCCACCGGAGCGGAGGACGCGACCGTGAAACGCTGAAGTCGGTGCCTGCTCGACGTGATCAGCCGACCGTCGCGGCCTCTCGCACCGGGGCGGCCCCGCCCGCCTCGGCGAGCAGGCCTCGGCGGCGCAGCTCGGGGCGCACACCTTCGCCGAACCAGTAGGCCTCTTCCAGATGGGGATAACCGGAGAGGACGAACTCCTCGACGCCCACCGCGTGGTACTCCTCGATCAGATCGGCCACCTCGGCGTGGCTGCCGACCAGCGCGGTGCCCGCCCCGCCGCGCACCAAGCCGATACCCGCCCACAGGTGCGGATGGATCTCCAGCGCGTGTGCATCGGAGGGCAGCCTGCCACCGTGAAGGGCGACCATCCGCTGCTGGCCGATCGATTCGCTCGCCGCCAGCTGGCGTTGTGCGCGTGCCACCTTTGCGGGGTCGAGCGCGTCGATCAGTCGTTGTGCCTCGGCCCACGCCTCGACCGAGGTGTCCCGCGAGATGGTGTGCAGTCGGATGCCGAATCGGATCTCCCGGCCTGCCGCCCGCGCCAGCTCCCGGACCCGGCCGATCTTCTCCGCCACCTGCGCAGGTGGTTCGCCCCAGGTCAGGTAGACGTCGGCGTGTCGGGCCGCCACCGGGAGAGCGGCGTCCGACGAGCCCCCGAAGTACAACGGAGGCAGTGGATCGGGCGCGGCCAGCACCGTCGCCCCCGCCACCCGCAGGTGCTCGCCGTCGAAGTCCACCGGCGTCCCCGACCAGATGCCGCGCACGATCGAGAGGAACTCGTCGGTGCGCGCATAGCGCTGATCGTGATCGAAGAAGTCGCCGAACCGACGCTGTTCCAGATCGTCGCCGCCGGTCACGATGTTCAGCAGCAGCCTGCCCTTCGAGATGCGCTGGTAGGTCGCCGCCATCTGCGCGGCCAGCGTCGGCGAGATCACGCCGGGACGGAAGGCCACCAGATACCTCAGCCGCGAGGTCTCCCGCAGCAACGCGGCAGTGGTCAGCCACGCGTCCTCGCACCAGGTGCCGGTCGGGGTGAGCACCCCGTCGAAACCCTGCGCCTCGGCGGCGCGGGCGACCTGCGCGAGATAGTCGATGTCGGGTGTCCGCTGCGCGGAGGGGCCGAGCGACCGATTGGCGTGGAACCGCTCGACGATCGTCCGCCCGTCGCCGGAGGTGGGCAGGAACCAGTGCAGCGTGATGCTCATCAGCGCAGACTCCTTCGGGTTCTCGAAGCGGTCATCGGTTCTCGGCGGTCGTCACGATCGGTTCGAGGTCCGTCTCGAACCGATCATCGACGAAATCGCCGAATACCAGCGACCCAGGCAGTACACCGGCCTCGGTGAAGGCGTCGGCGAGGTCCTGTTCGGACTGGACCACCGCCGCGTCCAGTCGGACCGGCAGGTCGGTGCCCCGTTCGGTCACCCGCCGGGTGACGTCTTCGGGCAGCCCGGTCTCCGCCGACCACGCCACCGCCCATTCGGCGGGGTGATCCCGAGCCCAGAGCTGGGCTTCGGCCAGGCGAGTCACGTAGTCGCGGATCGCGGTATTGAGCGCCGGGTCTGCCAGTGCCTCGTGGCCGGCGACCTGGAACGTGTATCCGTTGGCGGTGCCCTCGCCGTCGGCGAGCACCCGCGCCTCGGCCTCCAGCTCCGCCTGGGCGGTGTAGGGATCCCACACCGCCCACGCATCCAGCCTGCCCTGGCCGAACGCGGCATAGGCGTCGGCGGGCTGGATGAACGACAGGGTCACGTCGTCGGGTGTCAGTCCCGTTCTGCGCAGGTTGTAGAGCACCTGGCCATGAGCCGAACTGCCCCTGGCCACGGCGATGGTCCTGCCGCGCAGATCGGCGAGGTCGGTCAGGGGTGAGTCGGCGGGCACCAACAGCGCATCGCCCTGCACGTCGCCCTGTGCCGCGCTGACGATCGCGATGTTCGCGTCGGCTGCGGCGGCGAAGATCGGCGGGGTGTTCCCGACGCCGCCGATGTCCACCGCGCCCGCCGAGACCGCTTCCAACAACGGCGGTCCGGAGGTGAACGTCGACCACTCCAGCGAATAGGGCACGTCGTCGAGGAGGCCGGCGGCCGTGAGCATCGCCTGCGAACCGCCGCGTTGATCGCCGACGGTCAGGGTGACCTCGGCCAGCTCGGTGTCCGACACCGGCGGGGGCACCCCGGCGTCGGCATTCCGAGTCGATGCACAGCCCGCGAGCAGGATCGACAGCACGGACAGGGCCGCCACGACTTCACGAGTACGCACTGTCGGTCACTCCCAGGTCGGTCAACACCTCGGCGCGGAGTTCGAGGTGGTCGGCGATCCGGCGCGGCCGTTCTCGCGCGGGGCGGTACTCGGCGCCGATGCGGCCCGCATCGAGCACCAGGACTCGGTCGGCCAGTGACAGCGCCTCGTCCACGTCGTGGGTGACCAGCAGGATCGACGGATGGTGGTGCTGCCAGAGGTTCTCCACCAGGCGGTGCATGGTGAGCCGCGTCAGGGCGTCCAGCGCACCGAACGGTTCGTCCAGCAGCAACAGGTCGGGTTCCCGGACCAAGGCCCTCGCCAAGGACAGCCGCTGTGCCTCGCCGCCGGAGAGCGTTCGTGGCCACGCCTCGGCGAGGTCGGACAGCCCCACCTCGCCCAACGCGCGCAAGGCGAGCGCATGGTTGCGGGGCCGAGACGGGTCGGCAGGTGGATTGGCCGTCTCGGGGGAGGAGCCGTTCGACGTGGCGGGCACTCGCAGTCCGATCACCACATTGCGCCACACGCGACGCCAGGGGAGTAGCCGAGGCTGCTGGAATGCCACCGACACGGTGCCTGCCACGGTCGCGGTCCCGGTGATCTCCCGGTCCAGGCCGGCGAGGATGCGCAGCAATGTGGACTTGCCGGAGCCACTGCGACCGAGCAACGCGACGAACTCGCCCCTGGCGATGTCGAGATCAAGGTCGGCCAACACCGTTCGGGATCCGAATGACCTGCTCAGACTCCGGACCCGCACGGTATTCCCGGTCAGTTCGTCGCCCGCCATCGCAGCGCCCTCCGTTCCAACAACCGGACCAGCGCATCGGTGGCCAGCCCGAGCGCGGCGTAGACGACCAGACCGACCACGATCACGTCGGTGCGCAAGAACTCCCGTGCGTTGTTGATCAGGTACCCGAGGCCTGCATCGGCGTTGACCTGTTCGCCGACGATCAACGACAGCCAGGCGATGCCCAACGATTGCCGCAGTCCGACGAGGGTCTGCGGTACTGCTGCGGGCAGCACCACGTGCCAGAGCCGTTCGAACCTGTTGAACCCGAGAACGCGAGCCGCCTCGGTCAATTGGTCGTCCACATTGCGAATGCCGGAATACACGTTCAGATACAACGGGAATGCCACGCCGAGCGCGACCAAGGCGATCTTCGGTGCTTCGCCGATGCCGAACCACAGAATGAACAAGGGGATCAAGCCGAGAAAAGGCAGCGTGCGCAACATCTGTACCGGCGGGTCGATCAGCAGATCGCCCCAGCGGGATAATCCGGCTGTGATCCCCAGCAGGAGGCCGATTCCGGCGCCGATCGCGAAACCGATGGTGACGCGGCCGATGGAGACGGCGAACGCCTCGCCGAGTTCGCCGCTGCGCGTCACCTCCCACCCGGCTTGCGCGATGGTCCACGGTGAACTCAGCAGGTCTGGGGACAGCAGGCCTGCGGCGCTGGTCAGCTGCCAGAGCGCAAGTAGCGCGAGCGGACTGATCCAACGGCGCAGGTCGGGGCCTCGGCGGCGTCGGCTCGTCGGTGGTGGCAGGCCGACGGGCCGGGCGTCGGCCTGTGACGGGGTGGTCGGAGTGGAGATCGCCAAGGGAGACTCCCGCGATTGTTCGCATGCTAACGAGGGGATTCGACCGAATACCGGACGGGATGCCGTACTTCCACCGTGCCAAGAATCGGCGGCGGGGTTCGCGAAACCCGTTGTCGGGCGAATAGCGAGGGAGTATCAGTGGCCGGGACAGAGTGCGCTGGCCTGCTGCCGTAGATCGACGTGCAGGCGCGAGACGAGAATATCGACGCCGGACATGACACGAAGTCTTCAGAGTGATCGAAGCGGTGTCAATGATCGGCGATCGACGTTCCGGGATGTGGACGCGAGAATGCCGCGAAACGGCCTGGATGGGTGTGGGCGATGGTGTGTTGGGCCGAATGCCGCGGTATTCGGGTGATCGGATGTGAGGTTGGGCGGAAAGCGGGGCGACCGGCTGCGGATCCCCGACCCGCAGCCGGCCCGCCCGGTCAGTCGAGCACTGCGGTGGCCTCGAGTTCGACCAGATGCTCCGGCACGTCCAAGCCCATCACGCCGAGCACGGAGATCGGCGGCACCGGGGTGCGGCCGAGCCGGACACCGGCCCGGCGGATCCCCTCCAACAGCACGGGCATCATGTCGCGGTGCAGGTTCACGACGTACATGGTCAACTTCGCCACGTCGTCGAAGGTGGCGCCCGCCTCGTCCAGTGCGCGGGCGACGTTGGCGTAGCACTGCTCCACCTGGCCCGCGAGATCGCCTTCGGCGATGGCGGTGCCCTCGGCGTCCCAGGAGACCTGGCCCGCGATGAAGACCAGCTTCGAGCCGCTGGCGATCGACATCTGGTGGTAGATGTCCGACTCGATTAGTCCGCTCGGGTTCACCAGGGTGATGGTCATTGGCTCCAGTCTCTCTGCTCAGTACCGGGCGGCGGTCTCTCGGCCGAACGCCCGTAGTCACTTGTGGTTACTCGGAAACCGTAGGAGAGTGTGCGCTGACATGGAAGAACGCACTTTCCAGTGACTGGGGAACCCGATGGTTACCAAGCAGTTCACCGGCCTGCCCGAGGATTCAGATCTTCGGCGGGCCGACTCGCTGGCGCGGGAGATCTTCTCCGACGTGGCGAACAAATGGGCATTGCTGATCATCGAGACGGTGGCGGACCGAACCCTGCGGTTCAGCGAGCTGCGCGATGAGATCGACGGCATCAGCCACAAGATGCTCACGCAGAATTTGCGCATGTTGGAGCGCAACGGCCTCGTGGAGCGTCGGGTGTATCCCGTGGTGCCGCCGAAGGTCGAGTACACGCTCAGCGAATCCGGCCGAGCCCTCCGAGCCACGGTCGACGCGATGTGCGAGTGGACGCACCTCTACATCCGGCATATCGACGACGCCCGCCGCCGCTTCGACGAGTGAGGTCGCAAGGCCGCTACTCGTAGGAAACGCACAATGCCGAAACCCTGTCCCGTACGAGAGCGGGACAGGGCACGGTCACTGTCGGGCCGCGTCAGCGCAGCCGACCGTCCTTGATCGCGGCGACGAAGGCCCCGAAAGCCACGGGTCCGACGACGAGGGTCGCCGTCGCGGTTCTTGGTGTCGCGGATGCCGACCACCGCCGGCGCTCTGCCGATCTCTACGCAGTCGCCGTTGTTGCCGCCGCTGTGACTGCTCGTCCGCCATACGGCGTGGGAGAGATCTTCCATCCCGCCCCTCCTTTCGCTGATGCTCACAGGTTCTTCGTCAGGCTAACGACCAGCTCTTTCGTCTCGATAGGCGAGAGGGCGAGCTCGGTCAGCTGCTCGAAGATCTCCATGAAACGTTGGAGGTCGCCGCGTCGTTCCTGGAAGACCGCGCCGCGCTCGTTCTCCACGTAGACGGCGTTCATCTTCAGTTCTTCGGGGAAACGGAGCATCTTGAACGATGAGATCATCGCCGGATGGGCCCCTGCGGAAAAGGGCAGGATCTGCATGGTCGCGTAGGACAGCTCGGCCATCTCCAACAAATGGGCGGACTGGGCCTTCATCACCGCTGGCCCACCTACTTGCCTACGTATGACGGCTTCGTTGAGCACGACCCGGTAGCGCTTCGGTTGCCTGTCAAGCGTTCCTGTCGCGCCTGACGAAGGTCGACCGAGCGTTGGAGGTCTTCCTCTGTGCTGGCTGGTCGGGAGCGAGCGCTACAGCCTTGATGTAGTCCGGAGTCTGGAGCAGCCGCAGTATGAACAGGCCACGGGTGCACGCGCCGCACACTTCGCCAGACGGCCGGTGGACGTTCTTGGAGAACAATCCCAACGGCCAGTGGGCGTGGCTCGAACAGCACACCGAGCTGCCGCTCACTGCGGCAGTCGCCGACGCACTCACTCGAAGGAATCTCCCGTGACAACCGTCGACATCCGCGAGAAATTCGTCTCCGACCTGGTAAGTGCCGGGCACCTCGCCGACCCGGCCTGGTCGGCGGCCTTTCGCGCCATCCCTCGGGAGGTCTTCGTCGACGACTTCTCGGTGGCGTCTCCCGGCTCCGCCGCACTCATGCCGATCAAGATCGACGATCCCGGCAGGCTCGCACACGTCTACAGCGACACGACCTTGGTCACCGAACTCGATGCCGACGGCACCCCGGTCTCCAGCAGCACCGCACCGGGACTGATGGCGCTCATGCTGGCCGCGTTGGATGTCCAGGATGGCCACCGAGTGCTGGAGATCGGCACCGGCACCGGCTACAACGCGGCGTTGGTGAGCCACCGACTCGGAGCGGAGAGCGTGGTCTCCATCGATATCGATCCCGATCTCGTCACCGCCGCTCGCACCCGACTCGCCACCCTGGGTTTGAAGCCACTCCTCGTTGCCGGTGACGGCGCGGCGGGCGTCCCCGGACAGGAGCCGTTCGACCGACTGATCACGACCTGCGGTCTCGACCACATCCCGGCGGCGTGGTTGCGGCAGGTTCGGCCGGGTGGTCTGATCCTGGTGAATCTCGGCTTCACCCTGGTCCGGCTCACCGTGAACGCCGACGGCACCGCCCACGGGCCGATCCTGGCCGACCAGGCCGGATTCATGCCCCGACGATCCTCGGTAGCTGAGACGGCGGTGCCTTCTCAACTGAGTGAGCCCCAGCCCCAGGACGCCACCGCCCCGCTCACGGACACGATGCCTCTCGCTCTGGATGTGCCGAACGGTCGCGCGCTGCTCTCCATCTCACTGCCCGGACTACGACGGGCATCGCGGCGGGACCCAGAGGGGCGGATCGTCCACCTACTGACGAACAGCACCACCGGAGCCGGCTGTCAGGCCGCCGAGCGCCCAGACGGCCGGGTGGAGGTGACCGGCGACCGGCAACTCTGGTCGGACATCAGCACTTTCCTTCAACGGTGGGATCGACAGGGACGGCCCGCCCCGGAACACCACCGCGTCCACGTAGCCGCCGACGGAACACACCGCCTCATCGAACCTTCCTGAGACCACATTCCGCCTGCCACACCAGCGCGGCACTCCGGATGAACTGTGTCTTCACACAGCGCTTTTGAAAGGATTTCGCAATTTCGCCCATCGCCAGCGGTATTGCGTCGAGATCCCTCGCCCGCACCGATCTGCCGTCGACACGCTGAAACTCGCGTTGGCGCCGGTACTGCCGAGTTCTCCGGCGCATTCGTCACCGAGACCGAGGACGTCTGCCGAGTTCGATCGTCGGAAGTGACGTCATCGAGAAAGACCGCGTGTCTGCGTTGGTGAGTCCGACGGTGACGCAGTCTACTGGGGAAGCGGGCTTCCCGGATCGACGTCCAACCGGACGTACCTCCGACCCGGGTCGCAGTCGGTACCGCGATCAATCCGAGAAGGAGTAGTCATGGCACAGATCGAATTCACCCGGTGGCGTAAGGCCGCCGCCAGCGATGCCGCAGGCAACAACTGCGTGGAGGTCGGACTCTCGACGAGGAAGCTCGTCGGTATTCGAGACACCAAGCACCGCGCGGGCGGCACGCTCGCCGTGTCGTCGGAAGCCTTCGGCGTGTTCGTGAGCGCGATTCGCGAAGGCCGACTGCGTTGATCCACATCTTCGGCAAGCCGCCGCTGCGCTAGACCGACCGTCGAACCCCGGTCGCCGTCGTGGCGGCCGGGGTTCGCCTCACCCTTCCC
Source organism: Actinoalloteichus hymeniacidonis (assembly GCF_014203365.1). Lineage (NCBI taxonomy): Bacteria > Bacillati > Actinomycetota > Actinomycetes > Pseudonocardiales > Pseudonocardiaceae > Actinoalloteichus > Actinoalloteichus hymeniacidonis. The sequence continues at coordinate 3,565,234 of NZ_JACHIS010000001.1, read as the reverse complement.
GATGTGCTGCGCCAGGAGGCGGCGACGTCGCGAGTCCGCGCGAACAGACCGAGAAGTCAGCCCCGGCCCGCGACCAGCTCGTCGAAGGTCGGGAAGCGGTGGGCGATGGAGTCCTCGATGAAATCGCCGACCCAACCGTCCTCGTCGTGGAAGAACCGCACCGACACATAGTCGGGCCTCGTGCCCATGTCGAACCAGTGTGTCGTGTTCGCCGGGACACTCAGCAGGTCACCGGCCTCGCAGAGCACCGCGTGCACCCTGCCCGCCGTGTGCAGGTAGAACACCCCGGAACCTCGGGCGAAGAACCGGTCCTCGTCGTCGTCGTGGGTGTGTTCGGAGAGAAAGCGACTACGGGCGGCGGCCGCCTTCTCCCGCCATTCCGGATCGTCGCTCGGCGTCATGTGCAGGGCGTCCACCAGCACGTAACCCTGCTGCTCGATCACGGTGTCGATCCGCTGGCGGTAGGCCGCGATCACCTCCTCGGAGGTCGGCTCGGCAGGCAGATCCGCCACCACCGGCCACTGTTCGAATCGGACACCCAGCTCCGCGAGGGTCGTGCGGACCTCCTGCGGGTCCGTCGTGCGCAGCAGCACCGAGGCCGGATAGTCCTGCGGCCAGACCGTCAACAACGTCATCACGTCCACCTTCCGCTCGCCGGTTGTCCTCCGGCATCCGCCCTGGTCTCCAGGCTGAACCGAAGCAGCCACTCCAGACACTCCGCGCGGTTGCGCGCCGAATGCAGGTCCTCTCCCCACACATACAGGCCGTGCCGAGCCACGATCAACGCCGGTGTCGCCGGATCGAAGCCCGCCTCGAAGGCATCGCCGAGTACCACCATGTCCTGGCTGTTGGGCACCACCGGGATCGTCACGAGGTCGTCGTGCGCCGCCCGACCGAAGCCCTTGAGCATCTCCAGATCACGCAGCTCGACCCCGGCGGGCCAGCGCTCGGCCGCCACCACGGGGGCGAGTACGTGCACATGCACCACCGCGCCCGCCCCGGTGACCGAGGCGATCCTGGCATGCAGGCCTGCCTCCGCCGAGGGCTTTCGTCCCGACAACGACCCGCCCGGCACGGCCGCGCCGGTCTCGTCGACCACCACGATGTCTCGCGAGGTCAGCTCGTCCTTGTCCAAGCCGCTTGCCGTGACGGCCAACCGAAGCGGATCGCGGTTCAACGTCACCGACAGGTTTCCCGAGGTGCCGCGCATCCAGCCCATCCGGGTGTAGCGGGCGGCCTCCTGCGCGAGCGCGCGACCCGCCTGATCGAGCTGGGTGGCGGTGGCGGCGAGCTCAGACATCGGTGTCTCCCCCGCCCACGGGCACGATGTGGATCTCGTCGAAGGACTCGACCGCGCGGTGCGGCGCGAAATCGGCGTCCGCGAACGGCTCACCGGGCCGGGCCAGGCCCACGGTCTGCCAACCGGCCTCGGCGGCGGCGTGCAGCTCGGCCGGCACATCCGAGAGGAACACGATCTCCTCGGGACGCGGATCGCCCAGACCGGCCGCGATGGCCCGGTAGGACGGCGCCTCCCGCTTCGGCCCCGCGTTGACCGTGTCGAAGTGATGTTCGAACAACCCGGTCACATCGCCGTCGGTGCTGTGCGAGAAGGACGCGATCTGTCCCGCGACGGAACCGGAGGAGAAGACCGCGAGGTCCACCCCCGACTCCCGCCAGCGCCGCAGCGCCGGGAACGCATCCGGGAAATACCGCGAGATCAGCTCGCGACGGGCGTAGCCCTGCTCCCAGATCAAGCCCTGGAGCGCCTTGAGCGGGGCGGCCTTGCGATCGGCGTCCATCCAGGAGTGCAGCACCGCGACGACCTCGGCCGTGCTCGCATCGGCGGACAATCCGCCCTCGGCCTTGGTGTCGGCCACCGCGCGCCGGACGCGCTCGTCCTCGGGATGCGCGTCGATCCACGGGCCCAGTCGCGGGCGGGCGTAGTCGTAGAGCACCACGTGCACCTGGCTGGTGGCGGTGAGCGTTCCCTCGATGTCCACCACCACCCAACGGGCCCTCAGGCTGCCGGTCATGACGACGTGTCCTCTCCATCTCGGTGATAGTCGGCCAGCAGGCCGGGGTCCAGGGCGCCGCGATCGGTGACCACGCGGGTCACGAAACGCGGCGGGGTGACGTCGAAGGCGGGGTAGTGGCCGCGCACCCGATGACTGGCGGTGCGTCGGCCGAGCGTGTGCAGCACCTCGTCGCCGTCGCGGTACTCGATGGGCACGTCGGCGGCACCGGGCGCACCGAGATCCGGGGTCTGCACCTGGGCGTAGAAGGGCACGTCGAAGGCCCGCGCCGCCACCGCCAGGCCCAGGGTGCCGACCTTGTTGACCACATGGCCGTCCATGGTGACCCGGTCGGCCGCCGTGACCAGCGCGTCCACCGAGCCGGCGCTCAACACGGCCGCACCCATCCCATCGGTGATCAGGGTGACGTCGACTCCCATCTCGGCCAGCGTCTCGGCGGTGAGCCGGGCGCCCTGGAGATAGGGCCGGGTCTCGGTGCAGACGAACCGCACCGTGTGGCCCCGACGGCCGATCGCCGCCACCGTCTCGGTCAGGTACAGATCCGCCCAGCAGTGGGTGAGCACCGTGGCGCCGTCCGGAAGCAGCTCGGCGGTGTGCTCGCCCAGCGCCCGACTTCGCGACCGATACTCGACATCACCCGCCCGCGCCCCGCGTGCCGCCGCCTCGACGAGCGCGTCCCCGGTGGGGAAGTTCGCCGGCGCCGCGGGGTGTCGCGGGTCCGGGCGCGCCGCAGCGACCTCGGCCGACACCAGGGCGACCGCCTTGCCCAAGGCATCGTTCGTCGGTCGACTCGCCACCAGCGCCCGCCCCGCACCGTGCAGCGTCGCGTGCGCCCCGGCGGCATCGAGACCTCGGGCCGCCCTCGCGGCCAACACCATCGCCCACAGCGCGGCGAAGTACGGCCCGGAGGACTGCGTGACCATGTCCTTGATCGCGACGGCCACCTCCTCGGCGGTCCGACAGTGCGCCCACCGACGTTCGAAGGGGAACACCCTTCGATCCAGGATCAGCACCCCGTCGTCCACCAGACGCACACTGTGCGCCAGTACCGGGCCGGGTTCCTCACCCGGCGGCACCGGTTCGGCCTCGGCCCGAGGCCGGTCTCCGAGCGGGGGATCGGTCGGCTGCGACAGCGTCATGTCCTCGCTCCTTACTCATCGTCACGACACACCCGGCGTACCGCCTCAGCTGTATCCGGTCACCGGTGGCAGTTCGCCGGTGAGCAGATGCCTGCCGATCTCGCGTGCCTTGTAGCTCACCGGGTCGTGCAAGGTGATCGTGCGGGCGTTGCGCCAGTAGCGGTCCAGGCCGTACCTGGCACCCGTCGCCCTGGCCCCGGTCAACTCGAAGATGCGGGTGCCCGTCTCGTTGACCAGTTCGGTGCTCACGACCTTCGCCCGCGAGATCGACACCCCGAGTGCGCCCCTGGCCTCGGCGGCCAGCGCGGTGCCCTGCCGCTCGGCCTCCTCGAAGGCGCGGGCCGCCGCGTCCACCAGCAGGGTGGCGGCCGCCAGCCGGGCGTCGAGCCTGCCGTACTCGGCGAGCACGTACGGATCATCGGTGGCCTGCTCCACCCCGGACAGCGGCCAGGCGCGGGACTGCTCGGCCGTGTACCGGGCCGCCTCGCTGAGCGCACCGTCGGCGATGGCGACGTGCAACCTGCTCAGCAGCAGTTGGAATCCCAGTGGCGCCAGCGAATCCCGCGCCGCGCGGGATTCCTCGCGATCGGGCTGCTGGCCCAGTACGTCGCCATCGGGCACGAAGACCTCGGTGAACTCGACACCACCACTGGCCGACAGCCGTTGACCGAGGTTGTCCCAATCGCCGAGATATCGGATGCCCGGTGCCGAGGCGTCCAGGGTGAAGGCGATCTTGCGGCCGGTCTCCTCCTCGGTGCCGCTGGCGATCAACCGATCGGCGACGCTGGCCCCGGTGGCGAAGAACTTGCGTCCACTGATCGACACCCCGCCCGGCACCGGCCGGGCGAGAAGCGCCGCATCTCTCGGATTGCTCACGCCCGCCCAGAACCAGCTGTTCTCCACGGTGGCGCGTTCCAGGCGGGTCTGCTGCTCCGGCACATCGAACAACCGGGTCCGCCACAGCTGGAAGTAGTGATAGCCCAGTAGATGCCCGATCGAGGCGTCGGCGGCCGCCACCGTGTGGATCACCCGGTGTGCCAACGGCCAATCGCCGCCCAAGCCGCCGTGTTCGACACCCACCAGCAGCCGCAGGAGACCGGACTCGCGTAACAGGGCCACCTCGACGGTCGGCTGGGCACCGACCCGCTCCCGCTCCACGGCATCCGAGCGAAGCCGCTGCGCCACCTCCGCCGCGATGCGCGGCACCTCGGACAGCTGCACCGACGTGGTCATGCCGGTTCTCCGTTCTCCTGCAGGGCCACCAGTGCGTCCAACACCACGTCGGCCGATCGTCGGACCGCGTCGACGACCACCTGGCGATGCGGGGCGTAGGTGGTGGCGTCGACGTCGTCGTTGCCCGCGTAGCCGTCCACGACCAGCGCACCGCCCGCTCGCAGGCCACGCAGGGCCGCGAACACGTACAACGCCGACATCTCCATCTCGATGGCCAGCACGCCCGCCCGTACATACTCGTCGACCGGCAGCGTCAGCACCCCGGGGCTGAACGCCGCCCTGGTCCACACCACACCGCGTCGGTGCCGCGCTCCGTGCTCGCGAGCCGCCGCCGCCAACGCCAGGGTCGCCTCGGGGGTGGCGAAGGCCGGGAACTCCGGATGGACCAATTGCTGGGAGACCCCGTCATCGCGCACCGCGGCCTCGGCGATCACCAGGTCGCCGTCCTGGATGTCGCGGCGCAGGGCCCCGGTCGTGCCGTAACGCAGGAGGGTGTGCACGCCCGCCTCGGCGAGTTCGGCGAACAGGCACACCGCGCCCGGCCCACCGACGCCGTGCGAGGAGACGACCAGCTCGACACCACGCCAGGTGCCCCGGAAGGTCCGGTACTCCCGGTTCTCCCCGATCAAGCGTGCGTCGGTCAACCGGGCCGCCACCGCATCGGCGCGCGCCGGATCGCCGACCACCAGCGCCAGGCCGGGCAGCCCGCGCCGGGGAACCTTCGTCACCGGCAGCACGTCGTCGGAGACGCTATCGGGTGCGTTGTCGCGTGGCTCGGTCATCGCGTCGGGGTTCCCTTCGCCTCATCCCGTCGCCGAATGCGACGGCTGGACAAGAACAGTGCCACGAGGGTCACCACGTACGGGGCGGCATCCGCCGCCTGCTGCGGCAGCCCCACGGCTTGGAGTCGGAAGCCGAACGCCTCGGCGAGGCCGAACAGCAGCGCGGCCAGGAACACCCCGACCGGCGCGGCCAGCCCCAGCATGACCGCGACCACCGCGATCCAGCCCCGGCCCGCGGTCATGTTCTCGGCGAACAGCGTCACGTTGCCCAACGCCAACTGCGCCCCGCCCAGCCCGCACAAGGCCCCGCCCACCACGATCGCCGTGTAGCGGTGGCGGGCCACGTCGACCCCGAGGTTGGTGGCGGCCTCCGGATTCTCGCCGACGCCGCGCAACCGCAGTCCCCACGGATGCCGGTAGAGCACCACCGCGAGCACGACCACCGCGACCCAGGAGAGATAGAGCAGCGGCGAGTGCCCGGACAACACCGGACCGAGCACCGGCACGTCGGCGAGCAGTGGGATGTCGACCCGGCCCAGGCCCTGCAACGCCGGATCGCTGAAGCTGCCCTGCGCACCGAACACCGTGCGCAGCAGGAAGGCCGTCAGGCCCACCGCCAGCATGTTCATCGCTACCGAGAGCACGATCGGATCGGCGCCCAGCGTCACGTGGCCGACCGCCAGGATCAGGGAGAAGGCCGCAGCGGCGATCACCGCGGCCAGCACCCCGACCCAGGCGCTGCCGCTGAACCAGCTGCCCGCCACCCCGGCGAAGCAGCCGACGAGCATGGTGCCCTCCAACGAGATGTTGAAGACCCCCGCCCGCTGACACAGCGCCCCCGCCAAGGCCGCGAACAGGATCGGGGTCAGCGCGCGCAGGGCGGCGGCGAACAACGCTGGATCGATCGTCATCGCTGTCCTCCCCGCCTGCGGAGCAGACCGGTGGCTGCCGCGAGGAACACGATGATCATCGCCTGCAACATGGCCGTCAGCTCCCGAGGCGTCTGGGTGACCCGCTCCAGATCGAAACCGCCGTTGGTCAGTGCCGCGAAGAAGAACGCGGCCAACGCCGTGCCCACCGGGCTCGCCCCGGCCAGCAGTGCGGCCATCAATCCGATCCAGGTGTACTGCGGGGTGATCAGCGCCCCGTCGATGAAGCGGTAGGGGAAGCCCAGCACCATGATCGCGCCCACCAGCCCGGCCAAGCCGCCGGAGGCGGCCAACAGACGCAGGGTCAACGCGGGCCGGTCGATCCCCGCGTAGGAGGCGAATCGCGGTCCCGCACCGGTCATCCGCACCTCGTAGCCCGTCGGCGTCCGCGCATCGATCGCCAGGAACACCCCGACGGCGGCGAGCACCGCGAACAACCCCACGGTCACCTCGCCGAGACCGATCTCCGGGAGCGCGACCCCCTCGGGCAGCCGACGGCTCTGCGGCAGACTCGAACCGGGATCGGCCAGCGGGAACCGCACCAGGTACGAGGCCAGCGACATCGCCGGGTAGCTCAACAACAACGAGCTGACCAGCAGCGGAACCCCCAGCGAGGTCTCACACCACGCGGCCAGCGCCGCATAGGACGCCCCGGCCAGCACGCCGCTCGCCAGCGCGAGCAGCACGGTCAACGCGGGGGGCAACGGACTGTAGAGCCCGACGACCACCGCCGTGATCGCCCCGAGCACCAGCTGTCCCTCGCCACCGAGATTGACCATCCCCGCCCGCAGCGGAATGGCCAACGCCGTTGCCATGCCCAACACCGGGAGCAGATATGCCAGCGTGCCGGGGAATCCGTCGGCACCGAAAGCACCGACCACCAGGGCCTCATAGGCCTGCAGCGGGTTCGCCCCGGTCGCGGCCAACAGCACGGTGGCCACCACCAACGCCGCACCCAGGGCGAGCAGGACCGCGCTCCGGCGGCCGCGCAACACCGTCGTCATGCCTCACCCGCCATCGCCAGGCCCAACCGGGCGTCGGTGGCCGCCTCCCGGGACAGCTCGACGAGCAGTCGCCCTGCGTAACAGACCAGCACTCGATCGCACAGGCCGCGGATCTCGCTCAGCTCCGCCGACACCAGCAGCACGGCGTTACCCGCGTCCCGATAGGCGATCAGCTCGGCGTGCACGGCATGCACCGAGGCGATGTCCACCCCACGGGTCGGCTGTTCGACCACCAGCAGCGGAGCATCCCGGGTGACCTCCCGGCCCAGCAGCGCCTTCTGCTGGTTGCCGCCGGACAACGCCCGGATCGGCGTCCGGGTGTCGGCGGCGCGGACTCCGAAGCGCTCCACGATCGAGCGGGCGTGGGCGTGCAGGGCGGCCGGTCGCAGTAGTCCGCGCCGCGATCGCAGCGAGGTCCGATGGAAACCCGCCGCGAGGTTCTCCGCCAGGGAGGCACCCGGCGCCGAACCGACGGCGCCCCGGTCCTCCGGCAGATACGCCAGCCCGGCCCGCCGCCGGGCGGCGATGCGTGCCCCGGTGATGTCGACGTCGTGCAGTCGAACCCGACCCTCGCTGATCCGGCGCAGGCCGACGATCGCCTCGATCAACTCGCTCTGGCCGTTGCCCGCCACTCCCGCGATGCCGACGATCTCGCCCGCCCGAACGTGGAACGACACCGAGTCCACCAGCGGACGACCGCCGCGTCGGGCCAACGTCAGGTCCTCGACGTCCAACACGGTCGCACCGGGGGAGCCCGGCGGATGCACCACGTCCAATTCGACCGTGCGGCCGGTCATCGCCTCGGCCAAGCTCGCCGGGCTCGCCTCGGCGGTGGGGATCCGGGCCGCGACCCGACCGCCACGCAGCACGGTGACGGTGTGGCTGACCGCCAGCACCTCGCCGAGCTTGTGTGTCACCAGGACGACGCTGCGGCCCTGCGCCGCCAGACCCCGCAGCACCTCGAAGAGCCGGTCGACCTCGTCCGGGGTGAGCACCGCGGTCGGCTCGTCGAGGATCAGCACCCGGGTGTCGCGGTACAGCAGTTTGAGGATCTCCACCCGTTGGCGCACGCCCAACGGCAGGTCGCGCACGGTGGCGTCCGGATCGACATCGAGCTGGAACCGCTCGATCAACTCCGCCACGCGCGCCCGGGCCGCCGACCGGTCGAGCAGCCCCCGGCGCCGGGGTTCCCGGCCGTAGACCACGTTCTCGGTCACCGACAGGCTCGGGAAGAGCATGAAGTGTTGGTGCACCATGCCGACGCCCTCGGCGATGGCCGAGGCGGGCCCGGCGAACCGCACCGGCCTGCCGTGCAGCTCGATGCTCCCGGCGTCGGGGCGCACCGCTCCGTAGAGGATCGACATCAGCGTCGACTTGCCTGCGCCGTTCTCACCCATCAACGCGTGGATCTCGCCGGTCGCCACGGCCAGGTCGACCCGGTCGTTGGCCAGCACGCCGGGGTACCGCTTGGTGATGCCGCGCAGGAGCACGGCGGCGGACTCGGAGTCGGATCGCCGCGCCGGATCGGGCGGCGGGCTCTGCTGAGGCATCGTCGGCGTCACGAACCCGCCGGATCGGTGACGGTGATCTCTCCTGCGACGATCTGATCGCGCAGCGCGGCGATCTCCTCGATCACCTCGGGATGCTCGGCGATCACGCACTGCGAGTCGCCTGCGTCGTCCAGCAGACCGCTCAACGACAGGCCGTCCTCGGCCAGCCCGTACGACCGGTTATCGCCGCTGGCGCCGCCCAGGATCGCGTCGATGCCGTCGGTGATCACCACATCGGTGCGCTTGACGACGTTGTCGACGACCTGACCGGGACTGGCCGGGCACTGGTTGGAGTCGACGCCGAAGGCGAAGAATCCGCCCTCCTCCGCCGCCTCGAACACGCCGAGGTTGCCCGCCGCCGAGGCCGCGCCCATCACATGGTCGACGCCCTCGCCCGCGAGGGTGCCCGCGAGTTCCTTGGCCCTGGCCGGATCGTTGAACGGGTTCTGCCCACCGATGAACAGCTGGGTGAACTCCACGTCGGGGTTGGTCTGGGTCGCACCCTCGCCGAAGGGGTCGGAGAAGCGGTGGAACTGCGGTGAGTCCAGGACGACGACGGCGCCGACGTGGTCGGTCTCGGTGAGCAGGCCCGCCTGCGCACCCGCGAGGTAGCTCGCCTCGTGCTCCCGGAACGTGGCGCAGGTGACATTGGCGAACTCCTGCTCGGTGCAGGAGTCGACGAATAAGAACTGTTGGTCGGGGTTGCGCTCGGCCTCCTGCGCCAGCACGTCGGCGAAGTTGAAACCGACGGCGACGATCACGTCCGGTGCCTCGCGCACGGCGGCGGCCATGTTCTGTTGGAGCGAGGCGGGGTCGCTGCTCTCGTAGACGTTCGAGCTGCCGCCGTGGTCGGCCGCGGCGGCCTCGACTCCCGCCACGGACAGCTTGAGGAAGTCGTTCACGCCGACGGGATTAGGAGTGACCAGGACGAAGGACGGCCCGGACCCGTCGTCCGCTCCGGACTCGGTCGAGGCGGCGTTGCAGCTGACTGCGGCGACGGCGGCCAGCGAGAGCACGGCGGCGAATCGGCGGGGACGCGGCATGACGATCCTTCGTGGCTCGAGCAACTGTGGGCAACCACGGCAGCCTCGATGCGGCCGGAACTCACCCGATCGGTCGCACGGATATTAGGCCCGATGGCCACGATATGGGAAATGATCGCCACCCTGGCGGGGCATTTCCCGCTATGTGGACACTTCTCCTGATCGGGTGATGGTGGGCCGAGCGTGGTCGATCGCTCACGCGCGGCTGAACCCGACGCTGCTCTTGGGCGTCCGGGAGCTCGCACGCCTGCGCGGTCGAGCCCCCGGCAACGAACCGGCCGGTGGGGCCGGAGCGTCAGTTCCCAGCGGGCGCCGCCTCCGACACCAGGATGTCCTCGCCCGCACCGAGGTCGTAGACCGCGATCTGGTCCCGATCGGCCCCGACCCGCAGTGATTCCGCGCGATCGGTGTAGCGCTCGGACACGCCGATGACCAACTCCTCGGTGTCCGGATTGATCCACCCGCCCAGATAGGAACCGGTGCGCTCGGCGAAGAACGCCCGATTGGTCAGCAGGAACTCGTCGACCTCCGACTCCAGCGCGTCGGTGTCCGCGAGCAGTTCGCCCTCCAGCGTCAGACCCGGTGCATCGTCGAAGGACACCATGTAGCCGTCGGCAGGCACGTCGCCGCGCACCCCGATGCTGAAGCCGGTGTCCTGCGCCGCCGCCTCCAAGGCCGCCCGACGTGCCGCGTGGAACTCGGGATCGCAGATCGCCGCGAGGAACTCGTCGGCGGGGTCGGGTTCCACCGCCGCACACGAGGACACCTCGCCGGTCGCGGCGGAATCGACTGCGGGCGAGTCCGCGTCGTCCTGCCGCGTGGTGGTCTCATCGGAGCCGGTGAGCAGCGGCCACGCTGCGTAGCCCCCGACGGCGACCGCTAAGACCACCAACGCGGCCGGTACCCAGCGCCGCGCACCGCGCGAGGGTCTCCGCCCTGCGGCGGATTCCCCGACGTCGGCGGAATCTCGATCCGTCGCACTCATCCGTGGTGTCCTCTCGACCTGCTCGCCCGGCTGTCCCGGCGAGATCCGGCCTGATCAGACCCCTTCACCCGGCTTGACCGCCATTCCTTTCGGCCGATCGCCCCCTTTCTCCCGGCTGCTGAGACGATCCGGGCGGACTTGCCAGCTGGAAGGCCGGCGCCTGCATACCCGGCGGCGGACCGACAGCGGAACCGAAGCACCGGACACGGCCTTCAGAGCGCGCGGAGCGCCGGCGCGACCTCCTCGGCGAAGCGGAACAGCGAGTCGGCGACCCTGGCGGGCGGCAGACCGCCCAGCTCCACCCCGAAGATCATCGTGTCCTGGCCGAGTCGCTCGTGGTAGCGGCCGATCTTGTCGATGACCTCGGCGGGACTGCCGGTGAACAGCCCGCCATCGCGGACGTGATCCTCCAACGTCGTGCCCGAGGGCTCGTCCCCGATACCGCCCCGATCCCTGGTCGGGTCGCGATCGGACCACAACGCCTCGTAGTAGGGCCGCAACTCCGACCTCGCCGCCTGCGAACTGCGGCCGATATAGAGCTGCCCGCCACAACCGACCCGCGCCGCAGCCGGATCGTGGCCCTGCTCCGCCCAGACCCGCCGGTAGTGATCCACCAGCCGCGCGTAGTTCTCCAGCGGCTGGATGGCGTTGGCCACGAAGATCGGCTCGCCATGGCGGGCGGCCAGCTCGGGGGAGTGCAGGCTCGTGGCCACCCCGTGCCAGATCGGCGGAACCCTCGTCGGTCGAGGCAGGGTCGTGACCTCCCGCAGCGGGCCACGGAACCGGCCGGTGAAGGTGACGGGCTCGTCCCGCCACAGCCTGCGCAGCAGGCCATGATGCTCGGCGAGCAACTCCCACTGGTGCTCCCGGTCGTAGCCGAAGAGCGGATAAGGATCGGCGGAGTTGCCCTTGCCGATGATGACCTCGACACGGCCGTGCGAGAGCTGGTCCACGGTCGCGTAGTCCTCGGCGACCCGCACCGGATCCAACGTGCTCAACAGCGTGACCGTCGAGATCAACCCGATGCGCTGCGTCCTGGCCGCGACGGCCGCGAGCACCACCGGCGGAGCACTGGCCACCGTGCGCCCAGCGTGATGCTCGCCGAAACCGAAGTAGTCCAGTCCGGACTCCTCGGCCAGCTCCGCGAGGCGAAGCACCTCCTCGAAACGTTCGGTCGTCGACGGCACGCGGCCCGACACCGGGTCCGGCGCGGTACTCCCGAGGCTCAACACTCCCAGTTTCATCGACTGCGCTCCTCTGCTGTGAAAACCGCCGGGGGATCAGAGCTCTCGGGTGCGGCGATGCGGATGCGGAAGGTTCAGGTGATCGCGCAGGGTGTTCCCGGTGTACTCGGTCCGGAAGACGCCCCGGTCCTGCAGCTCGGGAACCACCCGGTCCACGAATTCATCGAGTCCACCGGGAGTGAGGTGCGGGACCAGGATGAAACCGTCGGCGGCGTCGGCCTGGACGTGCTCGTCGAGTTGCCGGGCTACCTCGGCGGCACTGCCGATGAACGACTGCCGTGCCGTCGTCTCGATCACCAGCTCGCGGATGCTCAGCCCGCGTTCCTCGGCCAGCGCCCGCCACTGCCGGGCGATCTCGACCGGCGCCGTCGACTCGCGAGTACGGCCACGCACGACCGGCGTCCCATCGACCACCGGGTCGTCCTCGGGCAGCGGACCGTCCGGATCGTAGGCCGACAGATCACGTCCCCAGATCCGTTCCAGGGTCGCGATCGCGGTCTGCGGGCCCACCTGCTGCCTGCGGATGTGCTCGGCCCTCTCCTGGGCGTCGGCGTCGGTGTCCCCGACGACGACGGTGACCCCGGGCAGGATCTTCAGGTCGTCGGCCGAACGCCCGTGCCGCACGGCCCGTGCCTTCATGTCCCGGTAGAACGCCTGCCCGGCCTCCAGGGTGCCGTGTCGGGAGAAGATCGCATCGGCCCGGGTCGCGCCGAACTCGCGCCCCTGATCCGAGTCGCCGGCCTGCAACACGACCGGATGCCCCTGCGGACCTGCGGGCAGCCCGGGCGCGGCGGTGATCGAGAACTGCGCGCCCCGATGCTCCACCGTGGACACCGAGCCCGGCTCGACGAACACGCCTCGCTCGACATCCACCGGCACCGTGCCTGCCCGCCACGCGTCCCACAGCTTGCGAGCCACCGCGACCGACTCCTCGGCACGCTCGTAGCGCTGTGAGTGCGCCAGATAGCCGCCCCGCCGGAAGTTCTCCCCGGTGAAGGCGTCCGAGGAGGTCACCACGTTCCACCCGGCCCGCCCGCCCGAGAGGTGATCGAGCGAGGCGAACTGGCGGGCCAGTTCGTAGGGCTCGTTGAAGGTCGCGTTGATCGTGCCGATCAGACCGAGTCGGCTGGTCACCGCCGCGAGCGCGTCGAGCACGGTGAAGGTGTCCGGTCGCCCCACCACGTCGAGGTCGAAGATCCGACCGAGATGCTCGCGCAGTCGCAGCCCCTCGGCCAGGAAGAAGAAATCGAACAACCCGCGCTCCGCGGTCTGCGCGAGGTGCACGAAGGACGCGAAGTCGATCTGGCTGGCACTGGCCGGGTCACTCCACACCGTGGTGTTGTTCACCCCGGGAAAGTGCGCCGCGAGATGGATCTGCTTACGGGTCGTGCTCATCGGGTCTGCTCCTTCTGCCGGTCGTCGGTGCCGACGGCCGTCTTCTCGATCGGTGCCGACGACACCGGTTCCTCGGCTGCGGCGAACCGGCTCGCCGCCCGGGCGGGCAGGCCCAGCCGGGCCCGCAGCCCCTGGCTCCGCACCGCATTCGCGCGCTCGACGGCCGTCTCGGCCAGGCCTCGCTCGGCCAGCACCGGCAACACGTCCTCGACGATCGAGATCAACCCGCCGGGCAGCGCCAACGGTGCGAAGACCACCCCGTCGAACGCACCCGATCGGAAGCCCTGCTCGATGAGATCGGCCACCTCGCCGGGGGCACCGACGACCCGCAGCGATCGGGCGGGCACCGCCGCACCCGCCCACCCGTCGAGCTCGCCGAGCACCGCTCGGGCGGCGGCGCCGTCGGCGGCGAGCAACACCTCCAGATCCAGCAGGACCGACACCTCGTCGGGATCCCGCCCCGCCTCCGCGACCTCGGCTCGAACCCGGGAGCGGATCGCCCGCGCCGAGTCCAGATCGGGCGCGGACACCCGCACCACGTCGGCATGGGTCGCAGCGGTACCGATCGCCTCGGGGTCGTGCACCCCGACCACGATCAGCGGATGGCCCTGCGGGGGACGCGGCGTGATCGACGGTCCGCGTACGGAGAAGAACTCCCCGTCGAAGTCGATGTAGTGCAGGCGATCTCGGTCGATGAACCGACCGGTGGCCACCTCGCGGATCTCGGCGTCGTCGTCCCAGCTGTCCCACAGCCGGACCACCACCTCCGCCGCGTCGCTCGCCTCCGCCCACAGCACCTCGGCGGCTGCGGCGTCCTTGCGGCCGAAGAGATCCGCCTCGGCCTGTGTCTGCGATACCGCCACCTCCCACCCCGCGCGGCCCAGGCTCACGAAATCCAGCGTCGCCAGCGCTTTGGACAGGTGGAACGGCTCGGTGTGGGTGACGGTGGCGGTGGGAACCAGCCCGATCGACGACGTCACAGGCGCCACCCGGGCCGCGATCGCGACGGCGTCCAGTCGGCCCGCGACCTGCCCCGGCCTATCGGAGTACGGGGTGAACGCGTCGGTGATGGCGACGAAGTCGAGCCCGCCCTCCTCGGCCCGCCGCACCGACTCGACGTACCACTCGGCCGTCGACAACCGGTCCGGCTTGGCGTCCGGGAGCCGCCACGCCGCCGGATGCCTGCCCGCCCCGTCCAGCTCGACGGCCAGCCGAGGACGAGAGGCCCCGGCGCCCGCCTCGGACCGCGCTTCCCTCTCGACCGGAAGGCCGTTGCCTGCGACCGCCGGGTTCGAGACGTCGACCTCGGTCGACTGCGCTGCCGCATCCGAGTCGGTTCCACCACGTCCGATCGCCTGCCAGGCCTCGGCCAACAGCTCGTAGGAACGCACCCGGTCGGAGTGCTCGCTGGTGATGGTGGTGATCAGCAGTTCGTCGGCCCCGGTGACCCTGGCCAGGGTGCGCAACCGCTCGACGACCGTGGCGGGCGAACCCACGATCTGCGTGTCGACACGATCTTGGACGATCGCGCGTTCCTCGGCCGTCCACCGTCGCCACTCGGCCTCGTCCGGCGTCGGATAGGGCTGCGCCCCGCGCCCGGTGCGGATGTCGAGCACCCACGAGGCGAACGGCGTCGCGAGTCGACGTGCCTCGGCGTCGGTCTCCGCGACCACCACGTCCGCCGAGACCATCACATAGGGCCGGGGAGAACTCACCGACGGCACGAACGCCGCCCGATACGCCGCCACCGCGTCCAACACCCCGGCGGGCGCGGCGTGATAGCCCGCCGCGAAGGGCAGACCGACCGCTCCGGCGGTCTGCGCGCTGACCCCGCCGCTGGAACCCAGCACCCAGGTCTGCAGGTCGGCACCCTCGGCGGGAACGGCGTGCACGGCACGCCCGGCCGGGTCGCGGTACTCGCCGTCGAGGAAGGCCAGCAGGTCTCGGACCTGGTCCTGATAGGACTGACGCTCCTCGTTCGGCCGGTACCCGAGCAGCCGCGCGAGCAGCTCGAAGGTCGCGATGCTGCCGCCGAACCGCGCCGGCGCGGGAACCAGCAGACCGTCGACCACCCGGGCCGAGGCGACGGTGCCCCCGGAAGGTGGACCCGCCGTGCGTCTGCGTTGCAGGGCACCCAGATCGAGGTGGCCGAGGCCCAGATCGATCCGATCCGGATGCACCTGGGCGATGGTCCCGAACTGCTCGGCCACCAACAGCGGGGTCAGATGCGAGATCTGCACGGCGCCGGAACCGACCCGGATATGCCGGGTCGCCGAGGCGACCAGGGCGATGAGCACCGCAGGTGATGCCGAGGCCACCCCGGGATTGAGATGATGCTCGGCCAGCCAGAATCGGTGGTAGCCGAGGTTCTCGGCCAACCCGGCCAACTCGATCGTGTCGGCCAGGGCGCGGGCGGCGGTGCCGCCACGCGGCACGGGACTCAGATCGAGCACGGACAACGGCAGAGGCGTCGTGGGAGACACGGGATCCGCTCCTAGAGAGGTCGGTGAGTCGAGGCGGTTCGAGAACGGGAGGCGGGGCTCAGGGCGGCAGCGACCCGGCCGCCGTACGTTGGTCCGACTCCGGCGGATGCGTCGCTGCGGCACCGAGCGACTCGGCCGCCACGAGGCCGCCCCCGGCGACCGAGGCCAACAGCTCGCGGGTGTAGGGATGGCGCGGCCGATCGAAAACCTCGTCGCGTTCCCCCAGCTCCACCAGCTCGCCGCCGCGCATCACGGCCACCCGGTCGCTCACCTGACGTACGACCGCCAGATCGTGGGAGATGAACACGCAGCTCAAGGCCAACTGTTGCTGGAGATCAGCGAGTAGATCGAGGATGCGCGCCTGCACGGAGACGTCCAACGCCGACACCGGCTCATCCAGGACCAACAGCTCGGGCCGCAGCGCCAACGCCCTGGCGATCGCGACCCGCTGCCGCTGACCACCGGAGAGTTCGCCCGGCCTGCGATCACCGGTACCCGCAGGTAGCGCCACCTGATCCAGCAGCTCGGCGACCCTGGCGGCACGGGAACGACGGTCACCCCGGCGGAAGGCCACCAGCGGCTCCGCAACCACCTGCTCGATCGTCAGTCGAGGATTCAACGAGGAGTACGGATTCTGGTAGACCAGCTGCGCTCGGGACCGCAGGGACCGCAGGTCCGACCCACGCAGCCGGGTGATGTCCCGCCCGTCGAAACGGATCGTCCCCGAGGTCACGTCGGTCAGCCGGAGCAACAGCCGCGCGGTGGTCGACTTCCCCGAACCGGACTCGCCGACCAGCGCCAGCGTCTCCCGGCGTCCTACCGATAACGACACCCCTCGGACGGCCTCCACCAGCCGGTGTGCCCCGGAGGCCAGCCGCACCCGGAACGCCTTGCGCACGTCCTCGACCACCGCCAGGGGCGCCTCCCGAATCGGCGGCGCAGCAGCGGAATCCCTGCCCTTGGCTGCCGCCCGCCGACCATCCGGGGCGACCCGACGTCGGCCGGGGACGGCGGCGAGCAGCTCACGGGTGTAGTCGTGCGACGGGCTGCGCAACACCGTCTCGGTGGGGCCCTGCTCCACCACCCTGCCGTGCCGCATCACCAGCACCCGATGCGCGCGGTCCGCCGCCACTCCGAGATCGTGCGTGATCAACAGTGACGCCGTGCCGAACCTGTTGGTCAGCACATCCAGGTGGTCCAGCACCCTGCGCTGGACCGTGACGTCCAACGCGCTGGTCGGCTCGTCAGCGATCAACAGCGGCGGCCTGCAGGCCAGGGCGATCCCGATCAACACCCGCTGGCGAAGTCCGCCGCTCAACTCGTGCGGATACTGCCGGGCCCGCAGCGGTGCGTCGTCGATCCCCACCTCCCGCAGGATCGACACGGCCCGCTCCGGTGCACTCCGCCGATCGGCCAACCCGTGTAACCGCAGCACCTCGGCGACCTGCGCACCGACGCGCACCACCGGGTTGAGCGACACCGTCGGATCCTGCGGCACCAACCCGACCCGCGAACCGCGAACGGTGGCCAACAGTCGATCCGACCACTCGGTGACGTCCACGCCGTCGATCTCGATCCGGCCCCGCGTCCTCAGACCCGAGCCCGGCAGCAGACCCAACACCGCGTGGGCGGCGGTCGACTTTCCCGAACCGGACTCGCCGACCATCGCCACCACCTCGCCCGGCGCGATCCGCAGATCCAGCCCCCGCACGGCAGGCACCGTCCGTCCGTTCACCCGGTACTGGACGTGCAGGTCGGTCACCACCAACACCGCGTCGCTCATATTCGCCGCCCGTTCTCCTTGAGCGCCCGACCCAGCCGAGTCGCCGCCAGCACCACGGCGACGATCACCAGACCGGGCAGCGTCGTGTACCACCAGGACGTCGCCAGATAGCCGCGTCCCTCCGACACCAACAGGCCCCACTCCGGCTGCGGCGGCGCGGCGCCGAACCCGAGGAAGCCCAGCGCCGCCACGGCCAGGAACGCCTGGCCGAACTCCACCGTGGTCAGCGCACCGACCGGCCCGGTCGCGTTGGGCAGCACATGCCGCAGCAGCACCCGGACCGGGCGTACCCCGCCGCCCACCGCCGCCTCCACGAACGTCGCCTGCCGCACCCGCAACACCTCGGCACGCATGACCCGCGCGAACCCCGCCACCGAGGCCACACCGACCGCGATGGCCACCGTGATCGTCCCGGACCCCAGCACGGTGATCACCGTGAGCGACATCAGCAGCGGCGGCACCGCCAACAGCACGTCCACCAGCCGCATCAGGACGTCGTCCACCAGACCGCCGAGGAAACCGGCGAGCAGGCCGATCACGGTCCCCACCACCAGTGCCAAGGCCACCGCGATCGCGGTGGCCGCCACCGACAGCGCCGTGCCGTGCACGACCCGGGTGTAGAGATCCCGACCGAGGTGATCGGTGCCGAACCAGTGCGTGGCATCCGGTGGCGTCAACGCCCGCGCGGGCACACCCGCGAGTGGATCACCGGGCGCGAACACCGAGGGCACCGTCGCCCAGGCCAGCGTGATCAGAAGCACCAGGACGGACAGCACCACCCCCGGACGCCATCGCCGGACACGTGCCCATCCGGACTCCGTGGCGTCCGCTCGGGCGGCTAGAACCGACATCACAGTTCCTCTCAGCTCGCCGCTGGCGCGGAGATCCGGGGGTCGAGCAGCGGCACGACCAGATCGACCAGCAGATTGACCAGCACGAACACCAGCGCGGCGAGCAACACCAAGCCCTGCACCACCGGGATGTCCTGTGCGGTGACCGCGCTCTGCGCCAACCGACCGATGCCGACCCGGGAGAACACGGTCTCCACCACCACCGCACCCGCCGACAACTGACCGATCAGAACGCCCGACATCGTGATCGTGGGGATCACCGCGTTGCGCAGGGCGTGCGCCAGATGCACCCGTAGCTGTCCAGCGCCTTTCGCGCGTGCCGTCTCGATGTAGGGCTGTCGCCACGCATCGGTCAACCCACCGGCCAACACCTGGGCCACCGCCGCCGCGGTCGGCAAGGCCAACGTGACGGTGGGCAGAACCAGGGTGGCGATGCCGTCGTTGCCGAAGGCGGGCAGTAGCCCGACCTGGAACGAGACGAACTGCAGCAGCAGCAGGCCCACCCAGAACGTGGGCGCCGCCAACGCCAGCGCGGGCAGCGACAGCACCAGATTCCGCAACCAGGTCAGGCGTAGCGCGGTACCGCCCACCGCGACCGCCCCGCCGAGCAGCACCGCCACCAGCAACGCGGAGCCCGCCAACGCCAGCGTGTGCGGCAGCGCCTCCCCGATCGACTGCGTCACCGGAGCCCCGGACACGATCGACGTGCCCAGATCGCCGGTCACCACCCGACCGAGCGCGCCGAGGTACTGGATCAGCAGCGGCTGATCCAAGCCATGCTCGGCACGCAGCGCGGCGATCTCGGCCGGATCGACATAGCCGCCCTCACCACCCGCGTCGAGCATGATCCGCACCGGATCGCTGGGCAGCAGGTACAGCACCACGAAGGTCACCGTGAACGCGGCCAGCAGCACCAGCCCCGATTGCGCCAGCCTGCGACCCAGATAGGCCGGGCTCATCGGTCGGCCAGCCACACATCGTGGAATCGCAGCCGGGCGGAGGCCTCGAAGGCGAGATCGTGCACGTCGCCCGACACCCCGATCGCCTGCGACAACTCGAACAACGGGATCGCGAACCCGCGATCGACGATCAACAGCTGCGCCTCGGCCACCAGCGCATCGCGCTCGTCGACGTCGAGCGTGGCCGCCTGCCGGGCCAACAGCGGGTCGAGTTCCTCATCGGATGCCCGCAGATTGCGATTGACGAAATCGGTGGAGAACAGGGTTCGGAGGATGTCGGGATCGGCCCTGGTGGTGTTGTAGAAGTAGAAGTCGTAATCGCCGTCCTCTTGAAGCTGCGCGGACTCGGCGGGCGTGACCAGCCGAAGCCGAAGGTCGACGCCGATCGCCCGCAGCTGCTGCTGCACCAACTCCAGCACCGCCTGGCTCCCGCTGAACGCGGCGCTGAAGACCACGTCGATCGACAGCGCCTCGCCATCGCGCACCCGAATGCCCTCGGGCCCCGACGTCCATCCCGCGCGGTCCAGCAACTCGGCCGCCGCGTCGGGATCGTGGGACAGCTCCGCACTCAGATCCGCATAGCCGGGCGTGGTGTGGGCCAGCACGCTGGTCGCGGGGTGGAAGTGCTCGCCGAGCAGGGTCTCGACCAGTTCCGCGCGGTCGATGCCGAGCTGCACGGCATCCCGTACCGCCTCCTCGGCCAGCGGACCCCGCGAAACATTGGGTTGCAGAATGAACGGCACCCCGGGATTGGCCGTGCTGAGGACGGAACCACCGCCCGCCTGTATCTGCGGGGTGTCCTGGGGGAGCACATCGCTCACCGCGTCGAGCTGCCCCGAGGCCAGACTGCCCGCACGCACACTCGATTCCGGGATGATCTGGAAGTCCACGGCGTCCAGGTAGGCAGCGCCGGAGTGCTTCACCACCGGCGACGCCCAGTCGTAGTCGTCCCGGCGGGTCAACATCACTCGTTGGTCCTCGACGAACTCGGAGACGACGAACGGTCCGGAACCGATCACCTCGCCCTGACACCGTCGATCCAGCGGTGTCCGCACCGTCGCATCGGCCACCAGCGCCAGCGAGAACGTGGAGGTCGCCTGCAGGAATTGGGCGTTGGGCTCCTCGAAGACCACCGTCGCCCGCAGTGGGTCCTCCACCCGCGTCTCCCGATAACCCGCGAGATAGGTACTGCCCAACGGTGCCGAGGCACCCAGCTCGAAGGCGATGGAGTCGAAATTGGTGCGCACCGATTCCGCGTCGACCGGTGTGCCGTCCGAATAGGTCACCTCGGGCCGCAGCTGGAAGGTGAACTCGGTGCCCGCGTCGTCGACCTCCCAGGACTCGGCCAGCCACCCAGTGATCTCCCCGGTCTCGGGATCCTGATCGGTGAGCGAGTCCGCCACCTGCCTGGCGATGTACACCGCCATGTTCTGCCCGGCCTGTTGCGGGTCGGGGCAGTCGGGCGCCTGCGACAGGGCGTAGCTCAACGTGCCACCGGGGCCGGGCTCGGTGAAGGTCGTCGATCCGCCCGTGGCGTCGGAACAGGCCGAGGCCGTCAGCAGGACGACGGCCGCCGAGGCGAGGAGCACCGGATACGCCGGTCTACGACCGGGCCGAGGACGCGCGGGATGAACGTGGTTCACAGGTACTCCTGACGGAGACGGGCGGTGGGTGCGCCACGGCGCCGGGATCGGCGCGGGCCCCGTACGGCCGAGAACGGATTAGGTCCTGCGAAGGCGATCCTCACTCGGTCCGAGCGGGAGCGACGCGGTGATAGCAGCCGTCCCGGTAGACCAAGGGCTCCTCGTCGGACAGGAACTGTGCGCCGACCACCTTGGCGATCACGACGTGGTGATCGCCCACCGGGAGGATGGCCTCGATCGAGCTCAGCAGCCGCCCGGAGACGTCGTCGAGAGCCGGTTGGCCGCCCGCGAGTCGATGCCAGCGGATCGGGGCGGCGAATCGGTCGATGCCGCTGGTGGCGAACCGTCGAGCGACCGATTCCTGGCTTGCGCCGAGGAAGTTGACCACCACTGCCTTGCTATCGCGGACGTGCGGCCAACTCGACGCCCGTGAGGCGATCCCGAAGGAGATCAACGGGGGAGTCAACGAGACCGACGTCAACGAGGTCGCGGTGAATCCCACGGGACCGGAACCCGCATCCGTGGTGATGACGACGACCCCGGATGGATGCCTGCGAAAGGCGGTCCGGAAATCATCGGGATCGATCGATTCGGAGTTCTCAGCGGTGCCGAGCTCCCGTGGACTGGGAATCGGGAAGGCCATGTCTCTCCTTCGGGCGCGGTGCGGCAGGACGGGATGACGGCCGCATTCTCCTCACGTCGAAACAGATGGTCGTGAAAAACAAACCGATGGTCGCGGTCAAGCGGCGAAATCCTCCGGTCCGGTATGCCCGGAGTTATCGGGAAGAATGAGCGGATACGGTCCGGTCAGACGTCGAAACGGTCGAATCCCGCCGCCGCCAACCGGGTCCAGCTGCAGCCGGAATTCGATGTCGACTCGATGCGGTCCGGATTCCGAGTCGGGATCTCCGCAGTGGACGGACGGTGGAATGCGGTGGTCGAAGTCGGTGGAGGTTCGGCGGTCGACTGCTCGGGTCGAGGTTCGTCCGACATGTCAGGCCGCCTTCCGTGGTGCTGTGCGCTGCGAATACGGGGCGGCCTGTGATCGGCTGTGGCCGGGGCTGCCCGCCGATGCCGATGCGGGCCGACATCATGGAGGCGGGAACGAGGACGGGCACCGCTGATTCGTCATCGTCCGACACGATTGCCCCGGCGTCCGGAAGATCGGGCAGTGCACCGATATTCGGATAACCCGCCCTAGTGAAGTATCGACGAAGAATCAGAGCGATCGATCAGAAGCGATTCGAGATGCCGATCGATCGGAAAGAGCGATGACTCGGACACAGCGCGCTGGACAGTCGATGAAAATCGACGTGTCGGCGAGAGGTGAGCAAGGGCGCCATCGGCATATTTGAATGCTTGCAGATTTCCCGATCCGCGCCAAGTCCCGATTCGACAGGCGTTCACACTCTGGGACTTCTCGATCAGACCGGATCGCCGACAGGGCTGCGGCCCGCTGCCAGTCGGTCCAACCCGGCGAGGATGCCGTTCTCGTCGAGCAGCGTGGTCAAGCGATCGATCAACACGCCGCGCTCCGCGCCGAGCTCCGATTCATTGAGGAACACGCCGGGGCCGGGGATCAACGCGCCCAGCTCGACCAGCAGTGGCCGAAGATGGACCTCGACCGCCAGGGCGTGACGATCCGAGGCCGCCACCAACAGTGGTATCGCGATCCGGTGGCGAAGCCACCCGCCCGGCGCCTGGTCGAGGATCGCCTTCAACAGCCCCGTGTAGGTGGCCTTGTAGGTCGGCGAGGCCACCACCAGCACATCCACCTCCGCCAGAGTCGCCAACGCATTGCGGACGTGACCGCTGCCGGGATGGAAGACCTCCGGGGCGATCTCGGCAGCGTCCACCACGACCAGCTCGGCCGTGGATTCCTGCGTCCCGGCGGACGTGGCACGCCGAACTGCCTCCGCCAACGAGAGGGCGGCATGCAGGGTTCGGGATGCCTGCCTCGGGTTGCCGACCAGAACGCCGATGCTCGGATTCGTCGTCATGCTCGCTCTCCCTGATCTGCGGGATGGAAGGGGAACGGCAGTGCTGCCCGATCGATGCGCCCACCGATGTGGATGTCGAAAGCGTGGGCGACGGTAGGCCTGCGATCTCCCCGCCGATCGTGGCTGGGAGTCGGATGCGCGGGTCGGACCGTGCGCTGCCTTGCTCTCGACCTTCGTCATCGCGGCCGCGCGACGCAACGTCTCCCATACCGTGAAACATCCCGGGCGTGGATCGTCTGCCTGCGACGGACCTCCGGCGTCCGTGATCAATCGTGCTGGTCGAGGATGCCCCGTTCCAGGGTGCGGGCCATGGTGTCGACGGCCTCGTGACGAGACATCGACTTCGCGCCGACGGCGTCCCAGGTCGCCGCCAGCAGGAACCACAGGGCCCGCCGAGTCCAATCGGCGGTGAGGGCGCAATCGAACTCTCCCTCGGCGCGGCCGCGCTCCAGCAGCCGCGCGACCGATCGGTCGGCGGCCGACATCGCGCCGTGCAGTTGCTCATCCTGACTGCGCCGCGTCTCGGCGAGCGCGAACATCAGCCCGGGACCGAGCTCGAAGTACCCGTGCAGCAGTCTGTGCAATGCCGCCTTGGCGGTGCCCTGATCGAGCGCCGCCTCGGCGATCACCCGATCGACACGATCCGCGAGGTGGCGGATCAGTGTGCTGATCAGCCCGGCCCGATCGGGGAAGTGGCGGTGCAGCGTGCTGCGGCCCACCCGCGCCGCCTCGGCGATCTCGGCCAACGAAGCGGCAGGCCGCTGGGCGAGGAGCTCACCCGCCGCATCGATGATCGCTTGTCTCGTTCGAGCACTGCTGCCCGACTGCATGCTGGACACACGCCTCATCGTGCTGGAGAGCGGAACACCGAGTCAAAATGGAACATCAAAGTCCCATTTCGGGTTCCATGTGTACCTAAATGCACTCGTGGAGTTTATTTGAGTGCGTCGAAGTTTTGTTCTGATACTTTGGAAATTCATGGGGATACCCGGGCGAACCAGGTAGGCAAGGAGTGCGCGTGTCCACGTCGGTCGAGGTCGAGCCGACCCCTGCGCGGTGGGGGAATCTCAAGGTCTTGTGGTCGTTCGTTCGGCCGCATCGTCGAGTTCTGCTGTTCGGGATCCTGCTCGGACTGCTGACCACCGGCGCCGGGTTGGTGACTCCGATGGCGACCAAATGGTTGCTGGACGGGCTGGCGGCGCAGGCGTCCATCGCGCCCGCGGTGTGGCTGCTGGTCGGCATGCTGGTGATCGGTTCCGTGGTCGGGCTCGTCCAATGGATCCTGTTAGGCACGCTGGCCGAGCGGATCGTGTTCGACGCCAGGGGATCGATGGTGCGTCGACTGTTCGGCGCCAGGGTGACGGAGCTCTCGGGCCGCTCCAGCGGCGAGCTGGTCACCCGGGTCACCTCGGACACCGTGCTACTCCGGGAGGCCGCCGCCTCCAGCCTTGTTCAACTCGTCAACGGGACGGTCAGCCTGGTCGGCGCCCTGGTCCTAATGGCGGTGCTGGACTGGGTTCTGCTGGTGGTCACCGTGGTGGCGCTGCTGACGATGGGCGCCGTCATCGGCGTCATGATGCCGAAGATCGCCGCGGCTCAAGAGCAGGCACAGGCCGCCGTGGGACGGCTCGGCGGCGTCCTGGAAGGGGCGATGCGCGCACTGCGCACGGTCAAGGCCAGCCGCGCCGAAGGCCGGGAGACCGAACGGATCCTCGAGGAGGCAGCCGAATCGCGTCGCCAGAGCGTGCGCTCCGTCCGTATCGAGGCCGTGGCCTGGACGGCGGCAGGCAGCGGTATCCAGTTGGCGATCCTGCTGATCCTGGCGGTCGGTGCCTGGCGAGTCAGCACGGGAGCCCTGGCCGTCTCGGCCCTGGTGGCGTTCCTGCTGTACCAGTTCCAACTCATGGAGCCGGTCATGTCGCTCACCACCACGTTCACCGAGCTCCAGTCCGGAATCGCGGCGTCGGCTCGAATCCGAGAGATCCAGGCACTGGAGATGGAGGAAACCGACGGTGCTCCGACCGATGCCGGCAGCACCCCGACCACGCCGCAAGCGCAGCAGGCGGCGACCGTGCTCGCCCTGCACGAGGTGGTCGTCCGATACCGACCCGACGTCGACCCGGCATTGAAGGGCGTGAGCGTCGAGATCCCCCGCATCGGACACACCGCCATCGTCGGGCCCTCCGGCGCGGGTAAGACGACGATGTTCTCGCTGCTGCTGAAGTTCCTCCAACCCGACGGCGGCGAACTGCGGCTGGACGGCAGACCCTTCGACACCGTGGCCACCGACGAGATCCGCCGCCGCATCGTCTACGTGGAGCAGGACACCCCGCTGGTACCCGGAACCCTGCGGGAGAACCTGGTCTACGCCTATCCCGACGCCGACGAGGACGCCATCTGGGCGGCGCTGGAATCGGTGCGCCTCGCCGACCGAGTCAGATCCATGCCCGACGGGCTGGCCACCTCGGTGGCCGATACGACGATCTCCGGCGGCGAACGGCAACGCATCGCCCTGGCCAGAGCTTTGGTCTCCCAGCCCGAGATCCTGCTACTGGACGAGGCCACGGCTCAACTCGACGGACTCACCGAGGCCGCCGTGCACGAGGTGATCGCCCACCTCGCCGCTCGGGGTGCGGTGGTGACCATCGCGCACCGGCTGTCCACCGTGGTGGACGCGGGCCGGATCATCGTCATGGAGGCGGGCCGAGTTCGGGCCCAGGGCACCCATCACGAACTGTTGGCCGTCGACGAGCTGTACCGCGAACTCGTCGCGGCACTGCGCATCTCCACCGCTGCCGACCCGGAATCCGAGGCGGCGCCTGCGCCCACCAGGGAGGTCGTCGTCGGATAGCCGATGCTCGGATCGAGGGCCCATGCTGCGGACGACGGGATGACCACCCCGTCGTCCGCAGCGACATCACACCGGTTGAGCCGACGCCTCCGCCGCAAGGTAGGCCCGCGCCGCCTCGGGATCGAAGAACCACTCGTCCAGGCCGGCGGGCTCGGAGAACCCCGCGACGAACCGGGTCGCGACAGACGGACGTTCGGCTGCGGCGCCGAGGACCTCCGGAACGTGCGCGGGCGGATGCAGCATCATGTTCGTCCACGTGGTGGCATGCCGGGCCTCCGACCAGTACCGGTCGAAGGTCTGCTGCATCCACGACTGGTCGAACGGCCGTTCGCCGTGCTCGACGATGCTGTCCAGATAGGACGCCGCGCACCGGCTCGCATTGTTCGACCCCTGGCCGGTGATCGGGTCGTTGGCGACCACCACGTCGGCCATCCCCAGCACCAGCGCACCACCGGGCAGCGTGCCGATCGGTCTGCGCACCACCGGGGTGTACCCGCCCGCCAGCGTCGCGCGGTCGTCGGTCAACTCCACCGCACCGCAACGCCCGTACTCCCACGGGACGTACTCGCGGATCTTGGCCAGCATCCGGCGCAGGTGTTCCTGCGGTCCCGGTCGGTCCTGCCAACAGTCCAACGGTCCACCGGGCACACCCTCGAAGAACAGGATGTCGCACGGTCCGGTGAGGGTGAGGCCCGGGATCACGAACAACTCGCCGACCCCGGGCACCGCGTTGAATCGGACGGCCGTGGTCTCGGGATGCTCCGGTCGGGGTCCGAGGCCGTGCACATAGGCCACCGACAGGGCACGTTGTGGACTGGTGAACGGCGAATAGCGCGGATCCCGGTCGAACAGCTGGACCAGCTCGCCCTTGCCCGCGGCGATCACCACCAGGTCGTACAGCCGGGCCAACGCGTGCAGATCCGAGGTGGTCACCCCGTGGAACACCACGGTCCCACCACGATCCTCGAACAGCTCCAACCAGCCCGCCATCTTGATCCGCTGGTCCACCGACTGTGCGAACTCCGCCGTCGGCGCCAACCAGTCCAACGCCCGGCCCCCGTCGGGACCGGCCACCGATACCCCGAGTCCGGTGATATCCGGAGCGTCCTCCTCCCACAGGTTCAGCTCGTAGGTGCGTTCCTTCTCCAGCGCCGGGCCGAACATGCACTGGGTGGACATCACCCGCCCGGCACGCAGCTCCTCGGGAGTACGCGCGGACATGATCGTGACCGCGTACCCGTGTGCCAGCAGGCTCAGACCCAGCTGTAAACCGGCCTGGCCTGCCCCGACTATCAACACCTTCCGCATGTGTCACCCTTCGTAGCGTGTGCTTCGACAAGCAACGGGTCGAGTCATGCCTGAGCCGGGCTGTCCCCCAGGGAGCAGGGGCCGGTCAGGACGGCCCGTAGGAGACGGCGAGGTCCATCGTGTAGGAGACGAGCTCCCGCAGCGCTTGCGCTGTCGAACCAGGACTTCGCGCGTCACAGACGGTCAACGGGGTATCCGGCGCGAGCGCCAACGCATCCCGTACTTCGTCCAGATCGTGTCCGAGTCGGCCGTCGAACATGTTGACGGCCACGACGAAGGGGATATCGGAGTCGTTCTCGAAGTAATTGATCGCGGCGAACGACTCCTGAATCCGCCTTGTGTCCACCAGGACGATCGCGCCTAATGCGCCGCGCGACAGGTCGTCCCAGAGAAACCAGAATCTCGCCTGCCCCGGCGTGCCGAACAGATAGAGCACCAGATCCGATTGCAGCGTGATCCGGCCGAAATCCATCGCCACGGTCGTGGTGGTCTTATGGCCCGTCGGGTCGACGGCGTCCACACCCTCGCCCGCCTCGGTCATCCACGCCTCGGTGCTCAGCGGCGGAACTTCCGAGACCGAACCGACGAAGGTGGTCTTGCCGACTCCGAAACCACCGGCGACCACGATCTTCGCGGATATCGTCAACGAAGAGAAGTCAGGCCGGGAGTCTCTTGAGTCCATCGAGGATCCTCTCCAGGATGTTTCGGTCGTAGTGATAGGCATGACCGGTCGGGTGGATGAACACCATCTCCTGGGCGGCGAGGTCACTGATCAGAACCCGGACCACGCCCAATGGCGTGGTGAGATGGGTCGAGAGTTCCGCGATCGACATCGTCATCCGCGCCCGTTCATAGAGCGCCCTGGATTCGGGCATCAGCGTCTCGCTGAATTCCGGATCGTAATTCGGAACCGAGATCAGGGTCTCCACCAGCAGGTGGTGCCGTGGTCTGGTGCGCCCACCGGTGATCGCATAGGGGCGCACCCTCGCGCTGCGTTTCGCGGTCTGTGCCACCGTGGTCGGTCCTCCTCCTAGCGGCGTCAGTCGCCGATTCGCCGTGCGGTGACCACCCGACGCAGATCGGAGCGCGCCTGCGGGGTCAGCGCATGACCGGCGTTGTCGACGAACTGGGTCATCTCGTAGGCGACGACCTTCATGTCGCAGCTCTGCGAGGTCAGGACCGCGAGACCGGCGTCCTCACCGATGCCGGTGAAGAGCAGGTATCCACCGTTGAGCCGGATGATGATCTGCTCGCAGTCGCCCTTGCCGAACAGCGCCGCGCCGTTGCGAGCCAGTGAGAGCAACCCGCTGGAGATCGCCGCGAGTTGCTCGGCGTCGTCCCGGCCGACGGAGTCCGAGGAGGTCAACGGGAAGCCGTCCGAGGACATGATCAGGGCGTGGGTCACCCCGTGTACCCGGTCCACGAACCCGTTGACCAGCCAGGTGAAATCTCGCGGTTTCGTGTCGTTGTCAGTCGTCAAGGAAGCTCTCCATCTCGGTTCTGCTGGTCGTCCCCGTTCCGGCCCGCTCGGGCGGCCTGTTCGCCGTCGACGAACGCGCCGAGGTCGGAGACGAGTTGGGCTCGTCCCGCCCTGGCCTGTGCTTCCGAGGCCCGGGCCGAACCGACGGATTCGAGGGAGTTATCCGGGCGCAGGCTCCGGGGCACCCGCCGGGGCAGACCGTTCGGTGTGGTCGCGCTCTGCGGCTCCGCCGGTCGATCGGGTGGCTGCCCCGGTCCCGGATCGGATCGCATGCCGTTGGTGGGTCGAGTCGGGGCCCGGTCACTCTCGGGTCGGCGCGCGGCGGGCACCCGGCGGGGCAGCCCACTGGACGTCAGCTCGCCGGATGGTTCCGGATCGGTCCGAGGAGCGGGCATGGTCGCCCGGCGAGGGCTCTTCGCCTTCGCCTCGGTCTCCTCGGGTTTGACCCAGGCCGCAGGCGCGGTCTCCCGGACGAGCTCGGGGCGCAACAGCACCGAGGCGGTGGTGCCGTGCGGGGATCGTCTACCCAACCAGACCTGGATCTCGTGCTTGCGGGCCAGCGAACGGACCACGGCCAGTCCCATGTGCTCGATCGAGTCGCTGTCGAGGCGCGGCGCCGAGGTGAGCCGTTCGTTCAGCACCGCCAGCCGGTCCGGCGGCAACCCGATGCCCGCGTCCTCGACCCGCAACAGCACGCTGCCCTGCTCGGTGATGTGGGCGCTGACCGTGACGGGGGAGGTCGGCGGCGACTGCACGGCCGCGTTGTCCAGCAACTCGGCGACCAACCGGCTCACGTCGTCGGCGGCGAAACCCGCCACGGCGAGCCCGGCGACCCGGCCGATCTCGATCCGGGTGTACTGCTCGATCGAGGACATCGCTGCTCGGATCACATCGATCAACGACGTGGTCTCCTCGGTCGCATTACCAGCTTCCTGACCTGCTAGGACCCGGAGATTCTCCGCATTGCGTCGGAGCCTGGTGGCGAGGTGATCGAGCCGGTAGAGGCGGGCGAGGGTGTCGGGATCGTCCTCGTCGACCTCCATCTTCTCCAGCATCGCCAGCAGCGAGTCGACGAGATTCAGGTCGCGCACCGCGATGCCTGCGCACATGCCCGCGAGCACGTCGTCGCTCGCCTTGGCCGCCTCGCCCGGGGAACGTGGAGCGGGGTTGTTCGACGAGGTGGGTTTGTCGGCGGGGGTGTCGAACGGCGACGGCGGGGCGGGGGCCACCGGAGGAGGCGGTTCGGGCGTCAGCAACTGCACTGCCGCAGAACGGGCTTGGTCCAGCAGCGCCCGCGCCCCGTGGCGTCGGTACCGCTCGAGAAGGGATCGGGCGCGGATCACCATTCGAACTCGCAATCGTCTGCGCTCCTCCGCATTGCGGTGATCGCATGCACTGTTCGTGCGGAATCGGGCACTGTTGGTGACGTCCGGCGTGGCTGGGGACACATCGGAGGCATTGGCGCAGAGTATCCGAACGATCGCTGTGCGTGGGCATCGGCCGTGGATCAGGCGAGTCTGCCGCCGCGAGGATGCCGATCGGTCCCCCGACCAGCCGTGTCGTCGCCGACGCGGAGTCGACGGGGTGCGGGCCTGTCGGCAGGTTGTGATCGGCATCACCACATCGAGGGCAACCGGCCGGGTTCCCGGCGGGTGGGTAGAGGTGACGGCGCAGGTCGACGCGAAGCGCCGCTCATCCGTCGAATCGAAGGAGCTTGGATGCGCATCAGTCGTAAGGCCCTGATCGGGGTGCTCGTAGGCGGCGCGGCCGCAGTGGCCGTCGTGACGGCGGCCCCGGCCGTCGCCGCGATGTTCCCCGAGTCGGTCTCGGAGCAATCGCGGGAGCAGACTCCCTCGGAGCAGCCGCCTACTCCGGTGCCCGCCGAATCGCCGGTGCCTTCGGAGACTTCGGCGCCCGTGCCCTCGGAGTCGCCGGTGCCCTCACCCCAGCCGCCTGCCTCGGAGCCCGCCGAATCTCAGCCGCCGTCGGCGGAGCCGCACACTCCGCAGCCCGCGGACCCCACCGTGTCGGTGAGTCCCGCACCCGCCGAGGCCCGACCCACGGCGGACCCCACGTCTGTGCCTGCGGAGCCGGTCCCGGCCGAGGCCTGGTCCGAGGGTACGAAGTAGGAGAGATTCCGATCGGTCCGGGACGATGGGCTCGGACCGACCTGGCGAACAGGAGACGACCCGGCGGTGAGGGCTTCCGACACACCGATGCCCACGACGGAGCACGACGACGAGGCATTCCGTCGATGCTTCGCCGAGCACGTCGAGTCGGTCCGATTCACGGCCCGATTACTGTGCGGCGACTGGCATCGCGCCGAGGATCTGACCCAGGCGGCGTTCTTGAAGGTCTACCTCGCCTGGTCGCGGGTGGACCAGACCGACCAGCTGTCGCGCTACCTCCGGCAGGTGGTGGTGCGCACGTTCCTGTCCGAGCGGCGCAGGCTGTGGCGCCGTCGGGAGTGGTTGACCGACGCGGTTCCCGAACGGGCCGATCACGGCAGGCCGGGCACGGACCGACTCGTGCTGCTGGCCGCGCTGGCGAAACTGCCCGCTCGGCAACGGGCCGTGCTCGTGCTGCGGTATTGGCACGATCTCGGGGTGAAGGAGACGGCGACGGTGCTGGGTTGTTCGCCGGGCACCGTCAAGAGCCAGAGCTCCAAGGGCCTGGCCAGTCTGCGCAGCCGGCTCGGCGGATCCTTCGCCGAGCGCGTCGTGTCGACATCGAGGAGGACGGTGACAGACGATGCATGAGGGGGAGGAGCTCCGAGCGGAGTTCGATCGTCTCTTCCATGAGGAACAGCCGCCGGTCGGGCTGCGCGCGGACCGGGTGATCCACCAGGCCCACCGAGTGCGACGGCGGCGAACCACGGCGGCGATGCTGGTCAGCGGTGGACTGACCGCCGCACTGGTCGTCCTGGTCGCGGTGGTGCTCCCCTCGGGCGCGGGTCGGGACGAGCGTCCGCTGGTGCCCGCTGATCGAGAGCAGTCGGTTGTCGAACCCTCGCCGTCCTCCGCCGCGTCGACCCCCGAGCTCCCGACGGAATCCGAGCCGCCGGAGTCGGCGCCGGAGGACCGTCCGGGGGAATCGGATCCCGTTCCGAACCCGTCGGCTCGGCTACCGGCACACGGCGCCGGGGCCGGTGGCCAGGAGGGGCCGCCGGAGGTCTCCCTCGACAGCTCGAGGATGCCGATTCCCGAATCATCGGGCGACCGGTAGACCTCAGTCGGCAGCCTCGGTCGCCTGCGGCGGGACCGAGGTTCTGCTGCGATGGTCGGCGACGTGGACGCGGTTCGCGCAACGGGTGGTGCAATAGCGGCGCCGCCCGTTGCGCGAGGTGTCGACGTACACGATCCGACAGCCCGCCCTGGCACACGAGCCGAGACGGCGGCCGTCCTGGCAGACCGCAGTGGCCAGGCCCGCCGAGGTGTAGCCGAATACTCGTTCGTCCACCGGCCGACGCTCGTCCGCGTAGTGCAGATGTGGCTTTCGCCCATCGTGTCGGGAGATGTAGGGCCGGGCGGCGGAATCGGCGAGCAGCGCGTTGACCAGGTCGACCTGACGGTCCAGATCGGTCTCGCCGAACACCGGGCGCAGGCGGCCCGCCCACTCCAGCAGCGCCCGGGTCTGTCGGGCGTTCGGAGTCCGTCGGGGCCGGTAGTCGATCCGGATGAGCAGGTTGTCGAGTTCGGCGGGAGTCGCGTTCGGACCCAGGTTGACCAGCTCGGCGGCCATCTCGGCCGCCAGCCCTCCGTAAGGGTTGAAATGCACTGACCCATGACACCACGCTGGCCGCATGAGTGTCGACCGTCGATCCCCGACGCACCGGTGTCCGTCCTGCGGCCGCTCGGACCTCACCGAGGTCTCCCGGCATCGAACCTCCGACGGAACGCTGCGCTATCTGCGGTGCGGGTGCGCGCGATGGCTGGTCGTCCGCGAGTCCACGGTGCTGGCCACCGCCGTCTCCGGCTGGTGGCAGTCGGCCACGGGGATCACCGAGCCCGCGCGTTGATCCGACAATCGGCACCCGGTGTCGTTGGCGGCGGATCGTCTCAGTCTGCCGATCGCGGCCGACTCCGGTCTGTGGTGATGACTGCAGGTCAACTGTGATTGGGGTCACTGGATCTCGGGGCAACAAGATTGATCTTCGGCGACGTGCTTCCCGGTGAGGCGTTAGCAACGCATATCGACGCCGCCGGATGAAAGGAGATCAGCTGGTGCGAATCAATCGCAAGGGCCTGGTGGGTGCGATTGCAGCCACCGGGCTGGCACTGATCGTCGTGACCGGGGCTCCCGCCGTCGCCTCCGTGCTGGAGGCGCCGCAGTCGACCAACGACGCGATGACCGATCAGGAGCCCCCCGAGTCCCCGATCGACGGACCGGGCAATCCG
This sequence comes from Actinoalloteichus hymeniacidonis, assembly GCF_014203365.1. Classification (NCBI taxonomy): domain Bacteria; kingdom Bacillati; phylum Actinomycetota; class Actinomycetes; order Pseudonocardiales; family Pseudonocardiaceae; genus Actinoalloteichus; species Actinoalloteichus hymeniacidonis. The sequence continues at coordinate 3,532,142 of NZ_JACHIS010000001.1, read as the reverse complement.
CCCGGTGGTCCGGGGGCGCCGCAGCCGCCGGAGGGTCCGGGGATGCCGCAGCCGCCGGAGGGTCCGGGGATGCCGCAGCCGCCGGAGGGTCCGGGGATGCCGCAGCCGCCGGAGGGTCCGGGGGCGCCGCAGCCGCCGGAGGGTCCGGGGATGCCGCAGCCGCCGGAGGGTCCGGGGATGCCGCAGCCGCCGGAGGGTCCGGGGATGCCGCAGCCGCCGGAGGGTCCGGGGGCGCCGCAGCCGCCGGAGGGTCCGGGGATGCCGCAGCCGCCGGAGGGTCCGGGGATGCCGCAGCCGCCGGAGGGTCCGGGGATGCCGCAGCCGCCGGAGGGTCCGGGGGCGCCGCAGCCGCCGGAGGGTCCGGGGATGCCGCAGCCGCCGGAGGGTCCGGGGGCGCCGCAGCCGCCGGAGGGTCCGGGGATGCCGCAGCCGCCGGAGGGTCCGGGGGCGCCGCAGCCGCCGGAGGGTCCGGGGATGCCGCAGCCGCCGGAGGGTCCGGGGGCGCCGCAGCCGCCGGAGGGTCCGGGGATGCCGCAGCCGCCGGAGGGTCCGGGGGCGCCGCAGCCGCCGGTCGACTAGTCGAACTTGGTCGGGTTGGCCGATCAGCCGGATTCGAGCACTGGTGATCGGGCGCTGCTCGCCTTGCGGGCAGCGCCCCTTCGGCGACTCGTGGAATGGGAGATGACATTCAGGTGCGGGCTTCACAGGCGTCCGTGCGCGCCCCCGCCGACGACGAGACGTTCCGCCGTTGCTTCGATGATCACGTCGACAACGTCCGGATCACCGCGCGTCTGCTGTGCGGCGACTGGCATCGGGCCGAGGATCTGACTCAATCGGCCTTCTTGAAGGTTTATCTGGCCTGGCCTCGGCTGACCGACCGCGACCGGTTGGCGGGGTACCTGCGGCAGGTCGTGGTACGTACCTTCCTGTCCGAGCGTCGGAGGCTGTGGCGTCGGCTGGAGTGGTTGACGGACTCGACACCGGAGACTCCGAGTCCGGACTCCACGGGCGAGGATCGAATCGTGCTGGTCGAAGCCTTGGCAACGCTGCCTGCCAGACAGCGGGCGGTGCTGGTGCTGCGGTACTGGCACGACCTCGGCATCGAGGACACGGCGGCGGCCCTGGGGTGCTCGCCGGGGACGGTGAAGAGTCAGGCTTTCAAAGCATTGGCGACGCTGCGCGCTCGGCTGCGTACGCAGTTCGGTGAACGGCTCGTGGCGACATCGTGGGCGAGTGAGGTGGAAGACGATGCATGAGGAGGACGTTCGGACGGAGCTCAGCCGGTTCGCGCAGCGTGAGCTTCCAGCGACGCGCCTACGTGCGGACCGGATCATCCATCTCGCTCATCGGCGGCGCCGCAATCGGAGGACCGTGGGGATGCTGCTCAGCGGCGGGATGACGGCCGCGGTGATCATTCTGATCGCCGTAGTGCTACCGGGTGGGTCGGACGACGGCCGATCGCCGATTCCGGCTGGTCCGGTCCCCTCCGAGGAACGACCGGTTCCCAGCAGCATCGAGCGCCAGGATCGCGAGCCGCCGTCGGACGCGGAGGACGAGACCGAGGCCGACCTGTCGCCGCCGGAAGCGCCGATACCGCCGCCGGAAGCGCCGCCAAACCTACCGATGCCGCCGGCTGGACCGGGCGCCGCGTTGCCATGACGAGCCAGGTCCTCCGTAGGCCGTGCCGGAATACGGTGCCGAGGGGCGTGCTCAAGGGAACGGCGGTTGTCGGCCTCTCCTGAGCTCGCCCCCTGTGATCGAGTCCGGTCACAGGGCGGCGTCGGTGGGGTCGGTCATCTTGAATCGTCGACTCTCGATTGCTGATCCTGCCTGCGGCGGCGAACCCATCAGATTCCCTCAGGCGCATTCATGTGACTGGGATTCTCGGGCGGCTATGCCGTTTTGTGTTTGGGCGAAAGCGAATGAAGGCTGATTTTGCAACGTTCTGACCTGCAAGGAAGCTCTATTGAACGGCGGACTTCCGGGCATTTCCTTTGTTTTAATCGGGCTGGGGATCAGTAATCTTATCGTCGTTTCTGGTGATCTTAAGAAGGGGGGTCGACATCGATCGGCCAACCGTCGAGCACCATTGCTGTGTCGCTGTCGATCGTCCGAGGGGTGGCGAAGGTGAGTGGCTCACTGCAGGGTGGGTCGTGCCGCCCTTGCCGGGATCCTCCGCGTCCCCGGCGTCGAATATTCGACGCCGCCGGAGTCTTGACAGCCCGTGTGGTGCGGCGCACACTCCTCCGCAATAGCTAGATGTCTAGTCATCTCGGTGGCGGAGTCGAGGTCCCTCCAGTCCCGCCGGCGGTGCACACCTGAAGTCAACGGCGACGAAGGGACATCATGACGAAACGACGACGGCACGCGATCGGGAGCCGACGGAGGCCCCGCAGGCTGTTCGCGCTCTGGCTGGTGCTCGGTCTGACGGCGGTGAGCTGCTCCACCGGAACCGAGCCGGTCCCCGACAACGCACGCCAGGACGACCCCATCCAGGTCGGCGCCATCATGTACGCCCGCGACCTGGAGTTCTGGCAGCTCGTCGAGGCGGGGATGCGGTCCTCGGCTGCCGAACACGAGGTGCCGATCAACATCGACGTGTCCAATCGGGAGCTGCAGACCGAGAGCCAGCTGATGGACACGATGTACGCCAGGGGCGACAACGTGCTCGTCGCGGCGCCCTTCGATCTGGCGGCCTCCGCCTCGGCGCTGCAACGAGCCCGGCACCGCGGAATGACGATCGTGCAGTACGACAACCGGGTCCACGACGACTCCTTCGGCTACTTCGTCGGCGTCGACCAGGCCCAACTCGGTGCCGCGCTCGGCGAGATCACTCAGTCCTATGTGGATGAGAACCTGGGCGGAACGGCGACCGCGGCGCTGTTGGTCGGTGACACCGAGCCCAACGGCCCACCGCGACGAGACGCGTTCCTCGGTGAGGCCCCGGGGCTGGATGTGTTGACCACCGCCGAGGCGGTCGGCTCCCCGGAGGAGGGCTCCCGCGCGTTCGAGACCGTGCTGCAGGCCCACCCGGACGTCGACGTCGTCTGGGCGTGGAACGGCGCCGCCCTGCAGGGCGCGGTGACCGCCGCCCAGCGCCTCGACTCCGACGTCGCGATCTTCGGCATCGACATGAGCCGACAGGTCGCCGACGCGATGTCGGAACCGGATTCGCCGGTGCACGCCGTTGCCGACCAACACGCCTACGACGTCGGACGCTCGGCGGTCGACGCGGGCATCGCCCTGGCCAAGGGGCAGGACGTCCCACCGGAGACCGAGGTCGAGCCGGTCGTCTACACCCGCGAGGACCAGCAGGCGCTGGCCACCTTCTACCGCGAACTGGAGGCCACGCGATGAGCCGCACCGTGCCCGCGAACCCGCCGACCCCCGCATCGTCCCCACCCGGTCCGGACCCGGCCATCGCCGTCGGGACGCCGGGCAGGCCGCTCGCCCGGAAGGCGGTGCAGGAATGACGGTCGAGACCCCGAGACAACCCGCCGCTCCCGGCCCGGCGGCCTCCGACCGGGCGGGCACCCCCGCGCGCAGCGTGTCGATCTGGTCGTCCTGGCGTTCCGAGATCGGCGTCGGTGTCGGCCTGGTTCTGCTGACCCTGCTGCTGTCCGTCCTGGCCCCGAACTTCCTCAGCGGCACCAACCTCTCCCTACTGCTCCAGCAGATGTCGGTGCTGATGATCGTGGCGGTCGGCCAGACCTTCGTCATCCTGACCGGGGAGATCGACCTCTCGGTGGGCTCGACGATCGGACTGACCACCGTGGTGGTGGCGATGCTCACCGCGCAGCAGAACGTGCCGTTGCCGCTGGCAATCCTGATCGTCCTCGCGATGGGCGTACTGATCGGTCTCTTCACCGGCGCGCTGCGGGTGATCTGGGAGATCCCGTCCTTCATCATCACCCTCGGCCTGCTCACCGCACTACAGGGCATCGCGTTCACCCTGAGCGACGGCGTCACCATCTCGCCGATGCCCGAGGGAATGGCCGCCCTGTGGGACGGCAGCCTGCTCGGTATCCCCACGCCGGTCTGGTTGATGGCGCTCGTCGTGGGCGTCGGTATGTGGGTGCTGCGCCAGACGCGCTACGGGCGTCACCTCTACGCCATGGGCGGCAACAACGAGGCGGCCCGCCGCTACGGCATCAACGTCCGAGTGCTGCGCGTCAGCGTCTTCGTGATCGTCCAGTCGTTGGCCGTGCTCGGCGGACTGCTCTACGCCTCGCAGCTCAACTCCGGGAATGCCACGGTGGGTCGGATGCTGGAACTCGACGTGATCGCGGGCGTCGTCGTCGGCGGCGTCGCACTGTTCGGCGGCCGGGGCAGGCTCGTCGGCACCCTCATCGGTGTCCTGTTCATCTCCACCCTCGCCAACGGCCTCACCTTGATGGGCGTGTCCTCCTACGTTTACCTGATCGCGCAGGGGCTGTTCGTCGTCGCCGCCGTCTGGTTCAGCGCGGTGCAGCAGCGCAGGGGAGCCCGACATGGCACCTGACCTGGCCCGGCCCCACCGCCCTGTTCGACCGGCCTCGAAAGGTAGCGCGATGGCCGCCCGCTTAACGACCACCTCGGACCCGACCACGACGGGACCGCTGCTCACCGCCGTCGGGCTCGGCAGGCGATACGGCGCGGTCCAAGCCCTGGCCGACGTCGACCTGAGGATCGATCCCGGCGAGCTGATCGCCGTGGTCGGCGACAACGGCGCGGGCAAGAGCACCTTCGTCAAGATCCTGGCGGGCGCGGTGCAACCGAGTTCCGGGCGGATCGAGATCGAGGGCAGCCCGGTCGAGCTGAGCTCGCCGACCGCGTCCCGTGACGCCGGAATCGAGACCGTCTACCAGGATCTCGGGCTCTGCGAGAACCTCACCGTCGCCGAGAACGTCTTCCTCGGACGCGAACCGACCAAGGGTCGGGGGCCGCTGCGGCGGATCGACCACCGTCGGATGACCCGCGAGGTCCGCTCGGTGCTGGCCACCCTCTCGATCAACGTGCCCGCGCCGGACGCGGCGGTCTCCGCGCTCTCCGGCGGCCAACGCCAGGCCGTGGCGCTATCGCGCTGCCGGCTCTGGCGGCGCCGACTCGTGCTGTTGGACGAGCCGACTGCGGCACTCGGTGTGCAGGAGAGCGAACGGGTCGTGCAGACCATCCGCGACCTGCGCCGCGACGGCGCGGCGATCGTGCTGGTCAGCCACGACATTCCGATGGTCATGGCGCTCGCGGATCGCATCGTGGTGCTGCGCAAGGGACGCAAGGCCGCCGACGTGCCCACCGGGGAGATCGGCGAGCACGAGGTCGTCTCGCTGATCACCGGCGCCGCCAATCACCCCAGCGGCCAGGCCGAGGCGCTGGAACCCACCCCGTCGATCGCGCTCGGTGGCGAATCCACCGCCGGACCGTCGACACCGGACACCGGGAGGCATTCATGAGCGGGCCGACCACCCCGACCACCGACGGGCCGTTGGCAGGCCTGCGGGTGCTGGACCTGTCCCGGTTCATCGCCGGACCGCTGTGCTGCCAGATCCTCGGCGACATGGGGGCCGAGGTCATCAAGGTGGAGCGGCCCGGCGGGGAGGACGGCCGACGGCATGTGCCCTTCCACCAGGGCCACAGCGTCTATCCGATGATCTTCAACCGGAACAAGCACGGCATCACCCTGGACACCCGGCATCCCCGTGCGCTGCCCATCCTGGAGAGGTTCGTCGCCGAGGTCGACGTGGTGGTCGAGAACTACCGCCCGGGCACGATGGCGGCGATGGGCCTGGGCTACGACCGGCTCAAGGAGATCAACCCGCGGGTGGTGCTGACCTCGATCTCCGGCTTCGGTCAGACCGGCCCGAACACGCAGCGCGCGTTGTTCGACGCCATCGCGCAGGCCGCCTCCGGCTTGATGAGCCTCACGGGTAAGCCCGAGGACGAGCCGACCATGACCGGCACCTTCGTCGCCGACTACATCTCCGCGTTCCACGGGGTGATGGGCATCCTGCTCGCCCTGTCGGCACGGGAGCGCACCGGCCTCGGCCAGCACGTGGACATCTCCTGCGTCGATGCGCTGTTCGCCTGCCTCGGCACCCATCCCAGCGCCTACGCGATGCTCGGTGAGACCCGGCAGCGCTCCGGCTCCCGCGATCAGATCACCGTGCCCGCCAACGTCTACCCGGCCGCCGACGGGCACGTCTACATCCACGCGGGCACCAATCCGCTGTTCCCCCGGCTCTGCACGGCGATGGGCCGCCCGAACCTGGCCGAGGATCCCCGGTTCCTCGATCAGACCGCCCGGCTCGCCAACGTCGAGGAACTCGACGAACTGGTCCGAACGTGGACCGAGGCGTTGACCTGCGAGCAGATCGACGCGCACCTCACCGAGGTCGGCGTCCCCTTCAGCAAGGTCGTCACCGTCGCGGAGGCCGTGGAATCCGACCAGGTCGCCGCCAGAGAGATGCTGCTCGACGTCGAGCATCCCGCGCTGGGCACCCTCACCCTGCCCGGCATCCCGATCAAGCTCAGCGACACGCCGGGCAAGGTCCGCAAGCCGCCGCCTTTGGCGGGCGAGGACAACGACGCGGTCTATCGGCGAGTGCTGGGCGTGGACGCGGCGGAGGTGGCGCGAATGCGTGCCGACGGAGTCATCTGAGCAGCACCGACGCCGTAGCGCAGGCGTCGCCGAGCTGTCCGACCGCGAAACGAGAGGAAGTCCTATGTCGGTGTGGCGAGACCTGACCGATCCACGTCGGGTCGCCGAGGGTGTCGACTGGGAGGCCGGGCTCAAGGAGCCGATCTTCGAGAACCTGGAGATACCGGAGGAACTCGGCCCGGTGACCCTGGTCGTCGACGACCACAAGATCAAGCGATATGCCTTCACGCAGGACGACTATCACCCGTGGCACCTGTCGGCGAGCCCGCTGGGCGAGCGGATCGCCCATGCCGGGCTGCTGACCAACGACATCGTCCAGTTGTTCACCACCCGCTACGCGGCCAGCCGGACCGTCGGCCTGCACACCGAGGAACAGCTCTGGTACGACGACGCCGTCCGGCTCGGCGAGCAGGTCACCCTGACGGGACGCTATGTCGAGGCCTACCAACGACGCGGCCAGGGCTACGTGGTGATGGAGGCCGCCGCCACCGGCGAGGACGGACGATCGCTGCTGCGGGCCAGGGGAGTGGAGATCCTGCGGACCGTGCCGGGAGAGATCGCCGGTCGCGGCAGCACCCAGGCGGACTCCGCCGCCGCACCCGGTCGAGTCACCGGTGAGTTCGACGCGAGCCTGCCGTTCGCCGACCGCGCGGGCACCGGGCTGCGTATCGGCCAACCACTGACCCCGCTGGCCAAGACGATCACCCAGGAACAGGCCTCGGTGTTCTCCCGGACCGGCGAGTACGTCCGCAACGTCCACGCCGACCTCGATCTGGCCAGGAAGGCGGGCCTGCGTATCCCGATCGTGCAGGGCCAGCAACAGTGCGGCCTGGTCACCGAGTTGCTGACCCGATTCTTCGGGCTGCGCTGGTTCACCTCGGGCTGGGTGCGCACCAAGTTCGTCAATCCCGTCGAGGTCTTCGAGCCGCTGGAGGTCGGCGGCGTGGTCACCGATCTCACCGAACAGGACGGTCGGATCGTCGCCGCCGAACTGCACGTCTGGGTGCGGCGCGCGGACGGGCGCCTGAGCACGGTCGGCTGGGCGTCCTGCGAGGTCGAGGAGACCGCCGAGACCGAGCCGACGAACCCGACATGAGCGCCCGGCAGGGGCTCCCGGCAGGGGCGGCCCCGACACCGATCAGACGAGAGGACACCACGATGAAGACCACGTCGACCAAGAAGGAAGCCCGCTTCGAGCTGGTCGAGATCCCGGAACGATTCGGCCCGGTGGAGTTCGTCGTCGACGAGGCCAAGACGCTCTCCTACGCCTTCGCGCAGGGCGACCACGGATCCTGGTACTTCGGCGACTCGCCCTTCGGCGGCCCCGTCGGTCACCCACTGATTCTGGCCAACGACCTGCTCTTCCTCTTCTACGAGGGATACGACGGCAACACCGCGCAGGGCTTGCACACCCATGAACGACTCCGATTCCACAGCCCGGTGCATCGCGGCGAACAGGTCACCGTGACCGGGGCCTACACCGAGAAGTATGAACGACGCGGCCACGGCTATGTCGTGCTCGACGCCGAGGCCCGTGCCGGGGACGGCAGGCTGCTCGTCGAGCACAGCGGACGGGAGATCATGCGGACCGTCGCGGGCGAGGTGGTCGGCGGCGGGCGATCGGGCGGATCGTCCTCGGGCCGTCGGGTACACGGCGAGGCCCGCGCGGATCTTCCGGTGACACACCGGGCTGCGCCGGGGCTGCAGGCGGGCACCCCGGTGGCGGGGCCGAGACGGGCGTTCTCCCAGGACCAGATGATGGTCTTCTCCTGGGCGGGCCGAGGTTTCGCCAACGTGCACACCAGCCGCGAACGCGCGGCGGCCTCCGGATTGGACCGCACCATCGTGCAGGCCCAACAGCAGACCGGACTGATCGTCCAGGCCATGACCGGTTTCTTCGGCGCGTCCTGGTTCACCAGTGGCGAACTGGATCTGCGTTTCGTGCATCCGGCCTTCGTAGATGAGGCGCTGACCGTGCACGGTGCGGTCGTCGGCGAGCGGGACGGTCGTCTGGAGCTGGAGGTCTGGACGACCAAGGACGACGGCGTCCGGACCGCGATCGGCTGGGCGTCGGCGGAATTGGCCGGGATCACCGAGGGGCCCGCGGACCTGCTCGCTCGTGGTTGATCCTCGCCCCGGTGCGGGCTGACGACGGTCGTCGGTCCGATCCGTCCGGTGTCGGTGCGGCCGTTACCGCGCGGTGACCGGGTCGCGGCCCTGACGACTCCCTCGCGATGGTCGGAGACCGCGCGTTTGCAACGCTATAGTCTAGACAACTAGTCAAAGGAGCGGTCATGTCCATGCCCGCGAATGCGGAGCCGACGGCGCCCTCACGGCGCACCGTCCGTCGCGCTGCCACGGCGAGCCTCGTCGGCACGGCGATCGAGTGGTACGACTACTTCATCTTCGGGTCGGCCTCGGCCCTGGTCTTCGGGCGACTGTTCTTCCCCGGAACGGACCCCTTGATCGGCACACTGTCCGCCTTCGCCGTCTTCGGCGTCGGTTTCTTCGCCCGCCCGCTCGGCGGCATCGTCTTCGGGCACATGGGCGACCGCATCGGCCGCAAGGCCGCGCTGGTCACCACCCTGATGATCATGGGCGTGTCGACCTGCCTCATCGGCCTGCTCCCGACTGCGGAACAGGTCGGCATCCTGGCCCCGATCCTGCTGGTGCTGCTACGCCTGATCCAGGGCTTCGGCGTCGGCGGCGAATGGGGCGGCGCGGCACTGGTCGCCGTCGAATACGCTCCCGACGGTCGCAGAGGCGCCTACGGAAGCTTCCCGCAGGTCGGCAACGCCCTGGGTGTCGTGATGTCCACCGGAGTCTTCGCGCTGGTGGCTCGACTACCCGACGAGCAGCTCTTCTCCTGGGGCTGGCGGATTCCGTTCCTGTTCAGTGCCGTCCTCGTCGCGGTCGGCATGATCATCCGATTCCAGCTCACCGAGACCCCCGCCTTCCAAGCCGCCCAACGGCAGGCCGAGGCGAAGAAGGCCGCCGAATTGCGGGAACTCGAGGAACGCGCCGCAGCAGGCCACGCCGAGCCGACGTCCACCACGTCCCGGGAACGCTCGCCCCTGGCACAGACCCTCCAGGACAACCGACGCCCGCTGCTGCTGGCGATGGGCATGCGCTTCGGCGAGAACGTCCTCGGCTACATCATCCTGACCTTCGCGCTGAGCTACGCCACCGACCACGCCTCGGTCGAACGCAGCGTGGTGCTCACCGCTACCACCGTCGCCGCGGTGATCGGCATGTTCACCTTCTACGCCTTCGGTGCACTCTCCGACCGCATCGGTCGCAGACCGGTGTTCCTCGGCGGCGCGATCGGCTCGGTACTGGTGTCGTTCCCGTTCTTCTGGCTCTTCGACACCGGATCCACCCCGCTGATCTACCTCGCGATCATCGTGGCCTACTCGCTGGCCGTCGGCGCGCAATACGGCGTGCAGCCCGCCTTCTTCGCGGAGCTCTTCGGCACCCGAGTCCGCTACACCGGCATCTCCATCGGCTACCAGATCACCGCCGTCTTCGCGGGTGGACTGGCGCCGTTCATCGCCACCGCACTGCTGGCCGCCAGCGGCGGAGCCGCCTGGCCGGTCGCGCTCTACATGGTGCTGGCCTCGCTGATCTCCGTGATCGCCGCCTTCCTGGCGGCCGAGACCCACCGTTCCGACATCACCGCAGACCCCGAGGCCGCCGGGGCCGAACCCGGGACGACCCGACCGGCAGCCCGACCGACCACCTCGAACGACAGCACGACGAAGGGCAACCGACCATGAGCGACTTTACCACCGCAACCGTGACCACCACCGGCGGCAGCCTCGTCGTCGAACTCCTCGTCTCGCTCGGCGTCCGCCACGTCTTCGGCGTACCCGGCGGCCAGACCCTGGCCATCACCGACGCGATCCGCGACACCCCGGAGATCGAGTTCGTCACGGCCCGCCACGAGGGCGCCGCCGCCGTCATGGCCGACGCCTACGGACGCCTCACCGGCACCCCCGGCGTCTGCCTGGCCACCACCGGCCCCGGCGCCACCAACCTGATGACCGGCGTCGGCGGCGCACTGCGCGACTCCAGCCCCGCCTTCGTGATCACCTGCAACAACAATGGCGAGAACATCCACAAGGACGACGCGCAGAACGCCGACCACGTCGAACTCTTCAAACCCCTGACCAAGTGGAGCAGGCTCGTCGCCCACGGCAGCTCCATCGTGCAGGCGATGGAGGAGGGCTACGTCCGGGCGATGACCGGCAACCCCGGCCCCATCCACCTCGACTTCGCTCGCGACACCATCGAGAAGCCGCTGGCGACGGTGCCGAGGATCCCCGAGGTCCACCCGCTGCGCGACTGGGTGCGCCAGCGCCCCCAACCCGACGCCGCACAACTGGCCGCCCTCGCCGAGCGCGTGCTCACCGCCGAACGCCCGGTGATCTGGGTGGGCAACGGCGTCAACCGTTCCAACGCAGGCCAGGCCGTGCTCGCCCTGGCCGAGGCGTTGAACGCACCGGTCATCACCACCTTCAACGGCATCGGCGCCGTCCCCACCACCCATCCGCTGGTCTTCGGCGCCCTCAGCCGAATGGGCACCAACCTCAGCAGCAGGGTGATCGGCGACGCCGACCTGGTCTTGGCCGTCGGCAACAGCCTCAACGCCGTGTCCACCGGGCGCTGGCGGCTCGCCCTGCCCGACATCGTGCAGATCGACGTCGACCCCGGCACCATCGGCCGCTACTACGGCAGGCAGACCACCGGGATCGTGGCCGACGCGACCACCGCGATGGACGCCCTGCGCACCGCGATCGCCGACCGGGCAGCCGAACCCGCCGAGAAACGCAACCCGTGGGTCGAGACACTGCGCACGGCGCGCACCGAATGGTGGCAGGCCACCGAGATCGCCCCGCGACCCGCCGACGCGCTACTCTCACCCGCCGACATCGTCCGCCGACTCCGCGAGGTCGCCCCGGACGACACCCTGCTCATCCCCGACGCGGGCAACCCCGGAGTGTGGTCCTACCTCTGGGACGTGCGACAGACCAACAGCTACATCAAGCCCGTCGGTTTCGGGAACATGGGCTTCGCCGTCCCCGCCGCAGTCGCCGCCGCCGCGATCGACCCGCAACGACCGGTCCTCGTGCTGGTCGGCGACGGCTCGCTGGGCATGAGCCTCGGCGAACTGGAGACCGTCGGCCGAATCGGCGGTCGCGTCTGCATCGTCGTGTTCAACGACGCGGGCTACGGCAACATCCGACAGGAACAGATCGTGCACTTCGACGGCCGCACCATCGGCGTCGACTTCGGACTCTCCGACTTCGGCCTCGTCGCCAGGGGACTGGGCGTGGCAGGCGAACGAGTCACCCACCTCGACGTGCTCGCCAAGCGCGTCGGCGAGGCACTGGCCGGCGACCGACCCGTCCTGCTGGACGTGCCGATCGACCCCGACGTCAACGCCTGGACATACCCGGCGTTCCGGCCGCACGATCCCGAGGACGGCTGACCACCCGAGACCACAGCCGCCGCAGTCGAGAAAGAGCAGGAGCAGGACGTGACCGACGAACCCACCGACCTGCCGAGGGCGGGCACCGACGATGCCGCAGCCGACACGGCCGCCCGGCACCCCGGAACCGACGGCCACCCCGCAACCGAGCCCGGCGCGCTCGCGGGCATCCGGGTCCTGGACCTGTCCCGTTTCATCGCAGGCCCGCTGTGCGCGCAGATCCTCGGAGACATGGGCGCCGAGGTGATCAAACTGGAGCGCCCCGGCGGTGAGGACGCGCGCAAACACGCGCCCTTCCACCGGGGCGAGAGCGTCTACACGATGGTCTACAACCGCAACAAACGAGGCATCACCCTCGACACCCGACACCCCGACGCCCTCGGACTGCTGGAGGACCTCGTCCGACACAGCGACGTCGTCGTGGAGAACTACCGCCCCGGCACCATGGAGAAGATGGGGCTGTCCTACGACCGGCTGCGCGAACTGCGCCCCGACATCACCCTGGTGTCGATCTCCGGCTTCGGCCAGACCGGGCCCGATCGGCAACGCGCACTGTTCGACGCCGTAGCCCAGGCCGCCTCCGGACTGATGAGCCTCACCGGCTCGCCGGAGGGCGAACCCACCCTCACCGGCACCTACGTCGCCGACTACGTCGCGGGTTTCCACGGAGCGATGGGCGCTCTGCTGGCCCTGCTGCACCGGGAACGCACCGGAGAGGGCCAACACGTCGACGTCGGATCGCTCGACGCCCTGTTCGCGATGCTCGGCACCCGGCCCAGCGCCTACGCCATGCTCGGCGAACAACCCCGCCGCAACGGATCCCGAGACCTACTCACCGCGCCGGCCAGTGTCTTCCCTGCCACCGACGGCTTCGTCTACATCCACGCGGGCACCGACCCGCTGTTCCCCCGCCTCTGCGCGGTGATGGACAGGGGCGACCTCGCCGAGGATCCCCGCTTCGCCGACGTCCCGGGCCGGATGAGGCATGTGGCCGAACTGGAGGCCGCCGTCGCGCAGTGGACCCGACCCAGAACCTGCCCGGAGATCGCCGCCGCCCTCACCGAGGCGGGCGTGCCCTTCGGCAAGGTCGCCGACCTCGACGAGGTCCTCGCCTCGCCGCAACTCGCGGCCAGGGACATGATCGTCGACGTCGAACACCCCACCCTGGGACCACTGACGCTGCCCGGCATCCCGATCAAACTCAGCGCCTCACCCGGCTCCATCCGCAAGGCGCCACCGACCGTCGGCGAGGACAACGAGACCGTCTACCGCGACCTGCTCGGACTCTCGGCGGATCGCCTGGCCCGGCTCCGCGCCGACGGCGCGATCTGATCATGGATGCGGATCCCGTCGCCGAGGCGACACCCACGACGATGGGGATCATGATGTCGAACCCGCCCCGACCGACGGCCAGCGCGCCGTATCGGGGCGGCACGAGGAAACGAGGCACCCCGTGAGCCGTGTTCCCAGGTACCAGTTGATCTACGAGGACCTGGCCTCCCAGATCACCTCGGGCGGACTCAAACCCGACGAACGCCTGCCCAGCGAGCCACTGCTCGCCGAGCAGTACGGGGTCAGCCGGATGACCGTGCGACAGGCCGTCGACCAACTCCAGGACGAACGACTCCTGGTACGCAGGCGCGGTGCGGGAACCTTCGTCACCCACCCCAGGAGTCGGGCCCGCCGCCTGAACCGACTCGCCCCCTTCGCCGAGGAGGTCGGCGCCGAGCACGATCGGATGCGCAGCATCATCCGGGAACAGGGCTCCCTCGTCCCGCCGTCGGACATCGCGGCGCGACTACGACTCAAGGACCGACAGGAAGCGGTCCGGCTGGTACGGCTGCGCATCGTCGACGACGTCCCCGCCGCGCTGCAGGAATCCTGGCTGCCCTACGCCCTGGCGCCGGTGGTGGCCAGGGAACCGCTGCTGGGGGACTCGCTGTACCGCACGCTGCAGGAACGCTGCGGCCTGCGGCTGCGCTGGGCCGAACAGGAGGTCTCCGCGTCGGCGGCCACCGCCGAACAGGCCCGGATCCTCGGCGTCGACGAGGGCTCGCCGCTGATCGCCTCCCGTCGCGAGACCTACGACGACTCCTCGAACCCGGTCGAGTTCGTGCAGAGCTGGGCCCGCCCCGAGTTCCCGTTGTCGATCCGCCTGGAGGCCTGAGTGGACGCCCGCCCCGTGGTCTGCGCCGTGGACGTGGGCACCTCGGCGGTGCGGGCGGCCGTCGTCACCGCCGACGGCCGAGTCCTGCGCCAGGCCCGCCGGGAACGCCCGCCCGGGCAGGGCGCGGTCACCTTCGACGCCCTGCGGCTCTGGGCGGACCTCCAGATCGTGCTGCGCACGCTGTTCGCCGAGGGCACCGAGGGCGACGCGGCAAGCGAGGACCTGCGGGCGCTGGCCGTGGCGGGCCACATCGGCACCGTGGCCCTCGACGACACGGGCGAACCCGTGGCCCCCGGCGGTGGCTGGGCCGACACCGCAGGCGCCGACGAGGTGACCCAGGGCTGGGCTGATCCCGCAGTCGCCCTGTATCGCGCCGGGCGCCCGGTCGTCACCGGCGGCGCGGTCCCCGCCCTACGCGCACTGCGCCGCACCGATCCCCGGGCGCATCAGCGAATTCGCTGCGTGTCGAGCCCCAAGGACTTCCTGGTCGGCCGACTCACCGGCGTCGCCGCCACCGACCACACCAGCGCGGCCTACACCCTCGGCTCCGACGTCCACCGCCGAACCTGGTCGGCCGAACTGATCGCCGCCGCAGACCTGGACCCGACCTGCTTCCCGCCACAGCACGCCGCCACCGACCTCGTCGGCCACGTCCACGCCGACGCCGCTCGCCGGACCGGGCTGCCCGAGGGACTGCCCGTCGCCTGTGGCGGACCCGACGGAACGGTGGGAGCCGCTGCCGTGCTCGGCAGTCGGACCGGCGCCGTGGTCGACGTCGCAGGCAGCACCGATGTCCTCACCCGCATCCTCACCGACCCCGCCGAGGCGGCAGGCCGCGCGGGCGTGCTCAACCCCTACCTGGACGGCGCACACTGGTCGTTGGGCGGCGCCACCGGCATGACCGGTGCGGGCGTCGCCCATTGGACCGCGCTACTCGGCCTCGGCGACCCGGCAACGGCCACCGCCGAACTCGGCGCCGCCTACGACGACATCCCGCCGGGCTGCGACGGACTCGCCCTGGTGCCACTCGTCACCGGTAGTCGCTTCCCCGACTGGCAGCCCGCCGAACGCGGCGCGCTGTGGGGAATGCACGAACGACACGGACCCGCCCACGTGGTGCGCGCCGCCCAGGAGGCCGCCGCCTACGTCGTCCGCTCCGCCGTCGAGGCACTCGGCGGCACCGATGACGGTGTGCCCGTGCTTCTCGCGGGCGGCACGGCCAAATCCCCCTCGCTGACCCAGTTGCGAGCCGACGTCCTGGGTCGGCCGCTGTCGGTCTGCGTCGAGGCCGACGTCAGTCTCAGAGGCGCGGCTTTGCTGGCCACCGTGGCCGCCGGGCTGCATCCCGACCTGCGATCCGCCCAGGCCGCGATGGCACCACGACTGACCGGCGTCGAACCCGATCCCGAGCGGTCCCACCGCTACGACGAGCTGTATCGGCGCTGGCAGCGCACGCGGCAGGCCGTGATCGACACCCGCTAGGAGCTGACATGGACACGATCCGACCCTGCTGGGTGGCGGGCCGACCCGTGACCGGAACCGAGACCCTCCCGGTGTACCACCCGTTCGACGGCGCGCCGGTTGGCGTGGCGGCCGTCCCCGACACCGCCGACGTCGAACGCGCCGTCGCCGCAGCCCAGGCCGCGACCGCCGAGACGGCCGCACTACCCGCCTACCGCCGGGCCGATGCGCTGCGAGCCGCCGCCGCCGGACTGCGCCGTCGCGCCGATGAGATCGCCGCGCTGATCACCGCCGAGAGCGGCAAACCGCTGCGCTGGTCGCGGATCGAGGTCACCCGTGCCGCCGGCGTGCTGGACTGGGCCGCCGAGGAGGCCCGCCGCTGGTCGGGCGAGTTGCAACGGCTCGACACCGATCCGGGCGGCGTCGGCCGGATCGCGATGACCCGCCGCGTGCCGCGCGGCCCCGTACTCGGTATCGCGCCGTTCAACTTCCCGCTCAACCTGGTGGTGCACAAGCTCGCGCCCGCACTCGCGGTCGGCGCCCCGATCATCGTCAAACCCGCTCCCGCCACCCCGTTGACCGCCTTGCTACTGGGGGAGCTGCTGGCCGAGGCCTGTTTGCCCGAGGGCAGCTGGTCGGTGCTGCCGGTGCCTGACGATCGGATGCCGGAGCTGGTCGCCGACCCTCGGCTGCCCGTGGTGTCCTTCACCGGCTCGGTCCCGGTGGGCTGGCGGATCCGCGACGCCGTGCCGCGCAAGCACGTCACCCTGGAACTCGGCGGAAACGCGGCCGTGATCGTCTGTCCTGATTGGTCGTCGGAGGCGGATCTGGCCTGCGCCGCCCGAAGGATCGCCGCCTTCGCCACGTATCAGGCAGGCCAGTCCTGCATCGCGGTGCAACGAGTCCTTGTGCACCGTGATCTGCGAGAACGCTTCACGGAGCTGCTTGTCGCAGCGGTGCGCGCCCTGACTCTGGGCGACCCCGCAGACGAACGCACCGAGGTCGGACCGCTGATCAACGAGCCCGCCGCCCGCCGCGTCGAGGACTGGATCACCGAGGCGGTCGCGGCAGGCGGTCGGTTGCTCACCGGTGGCGCCCGGGACGGCGCCACCCTCACCCCGGCCATCGTGGCGGACGTGCCGCCGGGGGAGCGGTTGGTGGCCGAGGAGGTGTTCGGCCCGGTGCTGACCGTGGCGGACTTCGACGAGATCGATGGGGCGTTCGCGGCGGTCAACGAGTCCCGATTCGGCCTTCAGGCCGGTGTGTTCACCCACGACCTGCGCACCGCATTCCGGGCGAGCGAGGTGCTCGACATGGGCGGGGTGGTCATCGGCGACGTCCCGTCCTATCGGGCCGACCAGGTGTCCTACGGCGGAGTGAAGGACTCCGGTATCGGCCGCGAGGGCGTCCGGGCGGCGATGGACGACCTGACCCAGGACCGGGTCTTGATCCTGTCCGGTCTGGACTGAGTCGCGGCGGCCTCGCCGCTGCGGGCACGGGGCCGGAGATCAGCCGCCGTCGGTATCGGGGCGATCGTCGTCCGGTGTCGCCGCATCCGAGGTAGCGGGTTCGCGCAACGCGGCGAGGGCTATGTTCATCCGCACCATCACATCGATCTGTGCCGGGTTGTAGAGGTCGACGAGTGCGGCGCCGATCGCCTGCACCGAACTCTCCTTCTTGAGCCTGCTGTCCTCGCTCAGGTCCGCCATGCTCGGAAAAGCGATCATCAGATCGTAGAGGTGCTCGGCGAGCCGCTCCGCCAACCGCTGCCGGGTGTCCTCGTCGGCGTCAGAGCGCAGCGTCGACAGTTCGTCCTCGGCGGCCGTGAGCATCTCCGCCCACGGGCCCAGAGTCTCGGGGTCGACCAGCCTCGACAGCACGACGATGAACGAGCGATCGGCCTCGCTGAACCGCACGTCCTCGGCGGACAGACCCAGCGTGGTGGGCAGGTCGATCGGCGGCGAGTTCTCCAGTGTGGCCGCAAGTTCGGCGCGCACCGCCTGCATCCGTTCGATGTTCTTGGCCAACTCGGCGTCCAACGCGCGCATCTCCCGCTCGGGATGTTCGTCGGTGTCGGCCAGATTCGCGATCTGCGCCAGCGAGAACCCGAGGTCGGCCAACCGTTTGATCCGAAGCAGCCGCACCAGATGCGCCACGGCGTACCGCTTGTAGCCGTTGGAGTCTCGTTCGGGCTCGGCCAACAACCCGACGGTGTGATAGTGACGCACCGCCCGCAGGCTGGTCCCGGCGAGTTCGGCGAGCTGACGGGTACTCCACGCCACGACTGTCCATCCTCCGAGCAACCAGCCCATCGACATGAACCGCCGACTAGGGCACCGAGGTCGACCGTACCGTTACCAGCCCGCCGAGCCCGCGCGCCCGTTCACGTCCGCAGTCTCGCCAGCAACGCCACCAACGCCGCCCGTTCGCTGGGGCGCAGCGCGGTGTCTGCGCCGACCGCCGTGTCGGTGACCGAGCGCAGGGTAGCCACCACCTCGATCAGGAACTGCGTGCCTGCCGGTGTCAGCACGAGTCGCCGATCGGTGCGAGCGCCTCGGACGAGCAGGAAGCCGCGTTCGGCGAGCCGGGTGACGCTGTGATCGAGGCTTCGCGGCGGCAGGTCCAGCGCGGTCGTCACGATGGCCTTGCGCATCGGGTGCGGAGCCCGCGCAAGCAGCCGCAACAGCCGATAGTCGTAGACGCTGATCCCATGGGCGTGCCGAAGTGCCTCCGCCGGTCGCACCGTCCATCGCTGCGCGGCTGCCAACAGGGCCTCCCAGACCAACCACGGCTCGTTGGCCCCGGGCGAGGCCCGAAGGATCACCGGAACCTGTTCGGTCGGCGCCGGCCGGGTGGGGATGGACGGGTGAATACGCGGCACCGTCTGAAGCCTCGGCGGTCGACTCTGAACTGTCCGCAGTGGCCGAGCCGGACGGCCGTTGTCCGGGGCTGGGGTGGACGTCGTCTCATCGGGCATGGGCCCGGTAACTCCTCGCTCGTTGTCGTGGGGCCCGGTCGCGGGCCCGGCACATCATTCGGTCGGCGTAGCCGGGGCCGTTCGAGCCGGCGATGGAAATCAGTCAAAGTTCCTGCGAAGAGATCGCATTCCCTCGGCATCAGGCCGCGGGCGTGCATAGGGTCGGGAGTCGCCGGTCGCCTGCTCGACACACAGCCAGCACGGCCGAACGCTGAACAGCGCGAGATCGCCGTCCACGTCGCAGTCCGGCGACGGACTCACCACCACCGAAACACCGCACGCGGTGATCACGTCCGTTCCCTCCGCCGGTCGTGAGCCCCGAATCAGATGCCGGTCCAGGCACAACCCGGCGCGCGGCAACGCATCCTGCAGGAACCAGCGCTCGCCATCCCGGTTCATCGCACGACCGCCAACCGCTTTGATCCGGGTAGCCGGCCGCTCGCGTACGGCAGACACAGCGGGCACCGCTGCTCGTCGTAGAAGCAGACGATCAACCCTCGACGATTCATCGGCCGAAACTCGATCTCCGGGGCACACACCGGCCGGATGGAATCGTGGCCGCGCATCGAAGCCAGATGCGTGTCCCCGGATCGAACCGACCGCACGAACCAGGCCAGGTGGTTCATGCGTCCGCCGCCTTCGGAAAGCACTGCGCGCAACGCAACAGCCGAACCCATTCGTCCACCGGCACCAACACGGCGCCGCAGACCGCGACGGACACCGAGCTGTACCCCTCGTCCCGCCGATGCTCCAGTCGCCGAAACCGGCCAGCCCAACGGCGGGAAGCATCAGCAGCTGTGCCGGGCTCCATTTCGGTCTCTGAGCCAGCGCCTCGCCGAACTGACTGCGCGTTGGACTTGGACGGTCGTCGGTTGCGCAGTTTCGTGGCCGCATTGTCTTCGTGAGTCGGAGTTTCATCGGCTGGCAGCCGAGTCGCCGTGCTCCGAGGACTCGTCACCTGCACTCCACTGCGGACTGCGATCATGTGAACACCTCCTGTGATCGCACCGAAGGTATGGGTCGTTGATTAGACAAAGTTTCCTAAATGGAAACCTGAGGAAACTTCGCTCTTCTCCTGTTCTGAGACAGCTCGTAGGCTGGCGAAATGCAGCAGGGCAGCGAGAGCGGTGTCACGCTCGGAACGGCGACGCGACGGCTACGGCGTTGGCGGGGTATGACCGTTGAACAGGCCGCAGGCCTGGCCGGGATGAGTAAGGGATACTGGAGCAAGATCGAGAACGGTTATGTGACGGTCGAACGTCGCTCCACCTTGACCAAGATCGCCAATGCGCTACGGGTCAGCCTGAGCGATCTCACCGGAGAGCAGCATCTATTGGCGGGCAGCAGCGACGAGGTCAGCGGCGCGATCCCAGATATCCGGTTGGCGTTGTTGCAGTCCAGCCTGGACGATGCGAGTCAGGAATGTGAACGGTCCATTCTCGCCCTGAAAAGTGAGACGACGCGATTGGCTGTCGCGCGGCAGTCTGCCGAACTCGCCACTGTTGGCCGGGCAATGCCTGCTCTGCTGGTCGATCTCCATGCTGTGGCTGCCAGTGATGGCCCAGCTCGGGCGGAGGCGTTGCGTAGCCTGGTGCTGGCCTGTCAGGTCACGACAATGCTGGTCAAGAATCTCGGAGCGACCGACCTGGCGTGGATCGCCGCCGAACGTGGCCACGAAGCAGCAATGCGGCTCGATGATCCGGTATGGATCGCGGCCAGTGAGTTCGCGCGATCTCAGGCATTGATCGGACTTGGTGCCTTCGCGAGGGCCGAGGCGCTGGCGCGGCAAGCCGTGGAAATGCTGCCTAACTCAGTCGATAGCACCGAGCTGCTGGAGTTGCGCGGCAACACGTTGTTGACCAGTGCGTTTGCCGGTGCTGTTGCCGAGACTGCCGACCCGGCTGCTGCTATCACCGAGGCAACCGAACTGGCTGCGCGGACGGAGGCAAGTAATGCGTTCTTCTTGGCGTTCTCGCAGGCCAACGTCGATCAATGGCGAATCTCGATCGCTATGGAGACCGAGGACCCGATACTCGCGGCACAGGTAGCCCGAGACCTCGATCCGGAGCGCATCCCGTTCGCCTCGCGTCGAACCGGTCTACTGATCGACCATGCCCGGGCGTTGGCCGCGCTGCGAGGGCACGACCTCGAAGTGATTGAGTTGCTGCAACAGGCGTACCGACTTGCGCCGACGCGTACCCAGCACGACATTTTCGTCCGCGAGATCGTCACCGAGCTACTGCTACGCGCACGCCGCGATGCGGGCGGGCGAGACCTGCGCTTCCTCGCCGATCGGATAGGGCTGCTCGACCCCCGTCGGTGATCCGCAAACATCTATAGCGATGTCAGGAGCAGGAGGCAGCCGGAGTTGAGAACTTCGGCTGCCTGCTCGACCCTGCCGTTCTTATCCCCAGGATGTAGCCGCCCAGTGGTCGTGCTTCTCGTTCGTGTCGAGGTTTGTGAGCTTCAGCGGCCCGACCTCAACGTCCGTGCTCGTCAGCCATGCTGAACCGAACAGGAAGAACATAACCACGACTATTCGCGCTGTTGCTCCCCAGGAGCTGAGTATCTGCAGTAGCCAGTCAGAAGGCCTAGGTTTTTTCGGTTGCCTCATCGGTGTCCTTTCGGTGATGTCTTATCTGAGCCGTATCCCAGGCCAAAGATGCGACTAAGTAGGCCTCGGAGGGATATTCACGTTCGTCCACGGGGCGTCATCGTGAAAGGTATCCACATCCTTCCTGTCTGCGGTCTGGCTTCGAGGGTGATGGTAGTTCTTTTTTCTTCTACAAATGATGGAGGCTCGCCGATGCGGTGGAGAAGTCTTCCCCTGGCTGCGTAGCAGGTCTGGAGTGGGGTCGAGTAAGCGTGGAGGCAACGCTGTGTTGCGAGATCTCTGGCGAACTCGAATGAGAAATGAAAAGGCGCTCATCGGCCGAATGGCCGATGAGCGCCTTCGTGATGGCTGGCAAGCCTCCATCACTTGATGTTGCGATCCTCTCCGGACGCAAGCGTCGGAGCGACTGGACATGCATCGTTGACTCTAGCTGCCGAGGAGAGGTGTACTTCGGGGGCGGCCAGTCGACTCCAAGGTGAAGTTGGGCCGTTGCCGTTGCGTAGAGCCTGTGGTGCATGGCTTTGCGTCTCCATATCAGAATCCGACGACCCTGGTGAATATTTCATTCAATCAGGTGATCTCGACGATCGCTGTCCTGTGGAGGGCCGATTTTTGTCGGTCCTCGTTCCTACGGTTCGCTGCGTCCCTTGCTGGTTGGGTCGAAGGGGTCGCGCATATTTTCCGGATCAACAATGCGGCGCATGGTTGGCGCAGGTCGGGGTGATGAGCACCTGAAACGGAAAATATTTCACTTAATTTGTTGCGTAGGGCGTGGCATGTGGAAGGAGGCGTCGAATGACAGCGCATCGCGCGATGAACTCGCGTGGTCGGGTGTCCATGCAGGTATGGGGTGAGGCCGCCTTGTTCACCCGGCCGGAGTTCAAGGCGGAGAGGGTTACGTACCCGTGCCTGACACCGACGGCGGCGGTCGGTGTGCTGGAGTCGATCTACTGGCATCCGGGCATGCGTTACGAGATGGATCGCATCGAGGTGCTCAAACCGATCGCGCAGTTCGCGATCCGTCGCAATGAGACCTCGGCGGTCCCCTCGGTGCGTAGCGCGCTGGCGGGCAAGATCCTGAACACCGCTACACCGGAAGCGCGTACTCAGCGGATGTCGCTGTGTCTGCGAGATGTCGGCTATCGGATCCATGCGTGGATACAGGTGCTTGACGGCGCTGACAAACCACTGCCCGCCTACCGCGATCAGTTCAACCGGCGGCTGCGACGCGGAGCTTGTTTCAGCCAGCCCTACCTCGGCTCGCGCGAGTTCGTGGCCGACTTCGGCGTGCTCGACGAGACCCCGCTGCAGCAGAACCTCGACCTCGATATGGGTTTGATGCCGCATTCTGCGGACTACGACCGTGCCGGGAAGCTGGTGCGCTGGAACTGGTTCAGTGCCGAACTGAAAGGCGGCGTGCTCGACGTTCCGCGCCAAGGACTCACTCCGAGTTCGGCGGAATCCGCTCTGGAGGCAGCGGGCTGATGTTGTTGCATCACTTCGCCGAGCAGGGCGCGCTCCTGAACTCCGGTGACGCTCCTCGCAACTACGTGGAGCGGTCCGTGCACTGGCAACTCGACCTCGACGGAGACGGTCGGGTGTTGGGACTGACACCGCTTGGTCTGCAAGGAACACGAGGAACGACACACTTGATCCCCGATCCGAGTCGAAGCAGCGAAGTGGCAGCGGGGCTCGGAAGCGACATCGGTGAGTACGTCTTGGGCTGGCAACGAGTCGACCGCAAGACGAAGGAACGAATCGCGAATGCCAAAACTCCGAGCCGTCAGCGGGCATTCCGTCGGCTCATGGAGGACTGGGCGGCCCAGACGGAACCGGAGCGTGATCCGGTGCCGCATATCGTGGCCGGTTTTCTCCAGTCTGGCATCGTCGTCGAACAGCCCGTAGATGCCGATGGATCGCAATACGTGATGCTCACGGTTCGGCTGGCTGGCAGGACTATCCCGGTTCACGAGTCGGCGAGCGCGGCGGAGTTCTGGGCCGCCGAGATCAAGCGCCGGAAGGGAGGCATCAGCGCGCAGGGCTCCGACAACACGCGAGAAGGTTTCTGCCTGATCTGCAGCCAACAGAGGCCGCTGGCCATGACGGTTCCCGGCTCGATTCCGCGCGGTCTGCTTCCCGGTGCTACCAGCTCCATCAGTGTGGCCAGCGTGAACGGTGCGGCATTCGGGTATGACGGAGCGCTGCAGCTGGCCCATGCACCCCTGTGCTTCCCGTGTGCGGACGACATCGTCAACGGCGCGGTGCACGTGCTGTCCCACAACCGGATCTCTTGGCCCGGCCAACATTCGGTCACCACCTGGTGGGTATCGGATTCGGCCGCCGAACAGGTCGCAGCGGCGATCATGGGCACCCTGCTGGAGGAGGGAAGCGACGATCCCGATGACGTGAGCGAGGTACTTGGGAGTGCTCGCGACGGGATGGAACGGCGCCGCAGTATCGCCACGGCCCACTTCCGAGCGGCCACCTTGGGCGCCTACATCTCCCGGCTCGTGGTCCGTGACTGGATCGACATCTCACTGTCGGAACTGCTCGCCAATGTCCGGTCCTGGATGACCGACCATCGGGTCAACGGCCGGGTGTTCTCTCTCCGGCGGCTCGCCGTGTCCTGCGGACGTTACACCGATAAACGCTACGCCCAGATGGGCTCCAAATCGGACGATCGACTCGCGGACCTGCAGGACATCCTGCTGCATGCAGCTCTGCTCGGTCTGCCGGTCCCCGGCAAGGTCGCGAACCGAGTGCTGCACCGCATCTGGCGCGATCACCACATCGACGGGCCACGGCTCGCGCTCCTCCAACTCACCCGAAGGGGACAACCGGTGCTGACACTCGACGCACCCGACCAACCGGCTGCCTATGTGCTGGGACGCCTGATCGCCCTGTTTGACTCCGTGCAGGCCCGATCCTCGGACGGGAAGATCAACCGCACGTTCGCGGCTCGCACCTTGAGTAGCGCTCGGGCTCGCCCAGGACTTGTGCTGCGAGACGGCATACAGCTAGCGGAGAGCGCGTGGCTGCCAAAAATCGATCGATCGAAACCGGTCTCGGCGATGGCGCTACGTAGGGAGTTGGCCGCCGTACAGGTGTTGATCACCGACGACACCGCGCTCGACCGCCCGTTGAGCCCCTCGGGCCAGGTCCTGCTCGTACTGGGACTCGGCCACCAACGACACCGGCTGTTCGAACGAGCGGACGAAGCCCGCGCCCGCGCCCGTGCCCGTGCCCGCGAAGCCGACCCGAACATCGACTCCGACGACACCGACAACTCCGGAGAGCAGTGATGACCACCGCGTACAGCGACCCCGCAGTTCGACACGACATGCTTCTGGTCTTCGATGTTCTCGACGGCAACCCGAACGGGGACCCCGACGCCGCGAACCAGCCCCGACAGGATTTGCAGACCAACCAGGGCCTGATCACTGATGCGGCGATCAAGCGCAAGATCCGAGACACCGTTCCGCTGCTCGCGGCTGCCGCGTCAGCTGATCCGGATCGGTACCGCATCTTCGTCGAAGCGGGGGAGACACTCAACCCCCGCTTGGAGGAGTCCTACACCGCGAACAACATCCCACTGGAAAAAGCCGAGGGCACCGGTGCGAAGAAGACCCGCAAACGCATCGAAGTCGGTCAGGCCGACGAGGCACGGGCCTGGTTGCGGAACCGCTATTACGACCTCCGCCTGTTCGGGGGCGTGCTGGGCACCGGAAACACGCAGTCCCTGGGCAAGATGCGCGGCCCGATGCAGGTCACCTTCGGTCGCTCGGTGGACCCGATCGCACCGGAGCAACACGCGATCACCCGAGTCGCCAAGACCCGCGCGGAGGACGCCGGACACGGCGAGATGGGCAACAAATGGACCGTGCCCTACGGCCTCTACACCGCTCGAATCCACTACTCCGCCGTCCGAGGCAAGGAGGCCGGGGTGACCGCTGACGACCTTGAACTCTTCTACCGAGCGCTCCTGATGATGTGGGATCACACCAGCTCGGCGAGTCGTGGCGAGATGGCCACCCGGGGTCTCTATGTGTTCAGCCACCCCGATGCCTATGGAGTCGTGCCCGCGCATAAGTTGCTCGACCGCATCGTGGTCCACCGGACGCGCCCCGATGAACCGGCACGGTCCTTCGCTGAGCATTACAAGCTCGACCTCGACGACTCCGGTCTGCCTGCGGGCGTCACCGTCGCGCAACTGGCCTGATCGACTCGCGGTACCAAAGCGACGGCCCTGTACACGAAGAGAGAAGACATGGAGTACGCCCACAGCAAGGCGGGTGCATCCGTCGAACACTGGCATCCCTTCACCGATCACGCGGAGGGAACCGCTCTGCTCGCCAGGCTCTTCGCCGAACCGTTGAATGCGCCGGACCTCGGTGAATTACTCGGTCTCTGCCACGACGCGGGCAAGTGCTTCAACGACTGGCAGCGTCGGTTTCTCGCCGTCGGTGGACGGGGCCGTCGACACGGTCGGGTCGGCATCCCACATGCCGATGTGGGAGCGCATCTGCTCCGCGATGCCGCAGGCCCGGCGGCCTTGGCTGTGCTGGGACACCACAAGGGGCTCACCACCGTTGCCGAGCTTGCGGACCTGCCCGCGAATCCGGATCAGGCCGCTCGGTTCGCCGAGGCCCAACGGGCCTTCCTGCGGGCGGTTCCTCGGGCCGAGGACCTCCTGAACCGTCGGGATCTCATTCCTGCGGAGTGGCGGGAGAACCGATCGCTGCGGGATATGGGACTGCGCCTGGTCTATTCGGCCCTCGTCGACGCCGACTACCTCGACACCAGCGCGTTCATGGCCCCCACCGAGGTCCGGACCGGCGAGGACCTGACCACGGTCAACCTACTGGCCCGCTTCGACGAGGCTCGTACATCACGGGCGTTGCCCATATCCGAGCTCAATCTGCTTCGTGACGACATCTACGAGCAGGCCGTGCAGTCCGCCGAGCTGCCGGCAGGCATGTACCGGCTCACGGCCGGAACCGGGACGGGAAAGACGCTCACCTCCACCGGTTTCGCCCTGAATCACGCTCGTAAGCATGGCCATCGCCGCGTCATCATGGTCGTGCCCTTCATCACCATCACCCGGCAGAACGCCGAGGTACTGAAAAGCAAGCTCGGCGCGGAATCAGTATTGGAACACCATTCCGCGGTCGATCTCCCCAACGATTCCTGGACGAAACTGGCTACCGAGAACTGGGATGCCCCTTTCATCGTCACCACCACGGTGCAATTCTTTCAGTCGATTTTCGCCCGAAGGCCGGGCCCGATGCGCAAGCTCCACCGCATTGCTCGATCGGTGATCATCCTCGACGAGGTGCAGGCCCTGCCGGCCACGATGTTGGTTCCGATCCTCGATGCCCTACGCATACTCGTCGAACACTTCGGCTGCACGGTGCTGCTCTGCTCCGCCACCCAACCGACCTTCGACCGGCTTCCGATCTGGAGAAAACTGACAGTCAAGGACATCGTCACGGTGCCGAAGACTCGCCTGGAGCGTGCTCGCACCGTGCGCTTTCGCTACTGGTCGGATCCACGGCCGACCTGGGACGAGGTAGCCCAGGACGCCGCTACCCACGATCAGGCGCTACTGATCGTGAATACTCGCGCCGATGCCCGCGATCTCTACTCAGCTTGCCAGCGGGCCGCCCCGGAACACCGGGTCCTGCACATCTCCCGCAACATGTGTGATCGCCACGTCATGGCGACCTTCGAGTCGGCGAAAAAGGCTCTCGGTAGGAACGAGAAGCTACTCCTGGTCACCACGCAGCTGGTTGAAGCGGGCGTCGACATCGACTTCCCGACTGTCTACCGGGCGTGGGCAACGGCGGAGGCCCATCTGCAGAGTGCAGGCCGCTGCAACCGTGAAGGCAATCGCAGCGAGGGACTGGTGATCATCTTCGATCCCGCAGGTGGCCGGCTACCGGCTGGCTACTATCGGGTGGGCGCCGAGGTGGCGCGGAGGCATTTCGGTCCAGCCCAAGCGAACCCAGACAACCTCGATGCGTTGTCCGAGTACTTCGGTGAGGTGTTCCACTATCTTAAGCTTGATTCTCAGGGATTTCCCCGCAACAAGCAGAAGTGGGAACACTGGCACCACGTCACGCATAACAGGTCCCGCCTCAACTTTCGCGATGTCGCCGACGGCGTGCACCGATTCCAGATGATCGATGAGGACAGCGTTCCCGTCGTGATCAGCTCCTATCGGGGGCCGATCGGAGAAACAGCCCTTGAACATCTGGCGGAGATCCGCGCTGCAGTCGGCAATGCTGCGAGCGCGGCGAAACCGACACGGCTGCGCGAGGCAATCCGAGCGCTGCAACCGTATACCGTCTCGCTCAGTAAGAGCAGCGTACGGCGGGCTGAGGAGAGGGGCGACCTTGTTCCGATTATCACCGATGTCCTTTATGGGTGGACGGGGGGCTACAGTCAACAGACCGGGATTGATATCTGAAACCGGTGTCCGTGGGTTCGCTCCCAAAACCGGGCAGACTTGTCCTTGTCGATCAATGGCTTAAACCTTACGGCTGATGAAGTGGCACTATCCCTAAGGAATTAGGGCGGCACCGGCCCTTCGGGGCCGGTGAGGATCGAAACCACCAGCCGTACTTGGGCACCCGCGAATTCAGCGCCTGTGGCACCGGTCCTTCGGGGCCGGTGCGCATCACAATGTGCTGCTGTTCCCAACGCCATGGCTGCCTGCCGCAACAACACCGCGTCTCAGCCGGCATCCCGATACTCGGCGGCCCGGCCGCCCGCCGAGATCAGGCTGAGTCGGTCGCCGTCGAGGTCGGGGCGGAAGCCGTCGCCGAGGATGTTGATGAGATGGCCATGTTGGTCAACAACGTCCTCAGCGCACTCCTCGGGGGTTTCGGACGCTGCGTAGTTCACCAGAATCTGCTCGCCTCGGATGATCCACCGGCCGGAGAATTCGCCGCAGCCGGTGTCGGCACGCAGTGTGTCCTCGGTGATCTCCAGTTCGGCGGGCGTGCCCACAGGCTCGGAAGTACCGTCCTCCGTTCCGGCCAGCGAATCCAGCACCCAGGTACGGCCCACTAGGTCCGCAACGGGCGGCTCGGTCAGAGGACGGAAGGTCAGCTCGATGTCCGGGCCGGTGAGGGTGAACGTCTCCGAAGTCTGCTCGATGCCGTTGGCGGCCCACAGCGCTTCGAGATACCGACTCTCGGTCGCCATTACCTCGAAATCATCGGCGGGGCAGTACATGTTGGTAAGCCCACCCTCGGCCAGCCGCAGACTCGTCCCATTGATCGATGCTCTGGTGCCGTAGTGATTACACGCGGCTGTCCCCTTGATCGAGCCGTCCTCGAACCGCAAGGTCACCGGCCACGCGTCATCGAGGGGGATGGCCCCTTCCGCCGTCGTCCCCTCGGCCAGTTGCCAGGGGCCGGTCGGTGGTGCGTCCGATCCGCACGCTACACAGGCGAAGAGCAGTAACGCCCCGCCGATCGCCGTGCCGAATGTCCTCGTCCGCATTGTGGCCTCCCCCGGGAACACACCTCGTCGATCACCTGACGTAGCCGACCGGCTACCAGGTTGCCGGCTCGGCGAAGATCGATCGGTGTGCCCGGGGGAGTCGTTATTCAAAGGTCGAGGAGCAGTTCAGAACCGCATCGTCGACAGGTACTCGTAGCTGCGCTGCGCGCTGGCCAGCGGGTCGGCGGGCGCGTCGTGCTCGACGATGTACTCGCGGACGCCCGACCGTCGTTCGGCGAAGATGCGTGGGAAGTCCAGGATGCCGTGGCCGACGTCCTCGAAGGAGCCGTCCTCAGCCATGTCCTTCACATGGAACACCGGGAAGCGGCCCGGATACCGGCGGAAGTAGTCGACCGGGTCGTAGCCGCCCTCCACCGCCCAGTACAGGTCGATCTCGAAGTTCACCCACTGCCGCTTGGTCTCCTGCAGCAGGATGTCGTAGAGGATCTGGCCGTCCACGGTGGCGAAGTCGAAGCCGTGGTTGTGGTACAGGAACCGCAGCCCGGACCGGCGGGCCGCGCGGCCCGCCTCATTGAACTCCTTGGCGACCTGTCGGTAGCCTGCCGGGTTCTGCAGGTCGCTCGGCAGTGAGGGCACCACGACCGATTGCACGCCCAGCACGTGGGCGTCGACGAGGGCCTGCTGCCAGTCGCCTCGGATCGCGTCCAGGCTCAGGTGGGTGAGGACCGCGCGTAGTCCGGCGGCGTCGAGCATCGCGCGGAACTCCTGCGGGCTGTGGCCGTAGAGGCCGCTGACCCCGACCGTCGCGTAGCCGATCTCGCCGAGCCGGTTCAGCGTCCCCTGCGGGTCGGACTCCATCAGGCTCCGCACCGTGTAGAGCTGGATGCCGATGTGTTCCCTCGGCACGGGGCGATTCCCGCCCGGGGCCGCCGCCGCCACCGCATTCGGTGCGATCAGACCGGACGCACCGACCGCGACGGCGGAGCCGACGGCCAGACGTAGGAATCCCCGGCGGGACTCCGGTTGCACGATGCCCATCTCCACACAGCCTTCCTCGATGAATGGTGCTGTTCGTCGTTCGTGGGGTGAAACGCGCGGCCCGGCCGGGAGGCGGCCCCGGCCGAGCCGCGCGTGTTCTAGTCGACCGAGACGTCGACCGTCGCCGAGGTGCGCACTCCGGCGTCGTCGGTCACGGTCAGCCGTGCGGTGAACGGGCCGCTCCGGGTGTACTCGTGGCTCGCGGTCTCGTCGTGGGTGGACTGGTTGTCGCCGAACTCCCAGTGGTAGTCGACGATCTCCCGGCCCTCCGGTGCGGTCACCTCGGCGCTGAAGTCCACGGTCAGCGGCGCGGCGCCGGTGTTGGGAGTCGCGACCGGCTCCACGGTGGCGGAGATCTCCGGCTTGGTGACGCCCTGGCCGTTGAAGTGCAGCCAGTCCACCGACATCAGGTCGGGCCCGTCCGCCGCCCATTCGGGATTGGTGAAGACCGCGTACAGCGTGATCGGTCCACCGGGATCGGTGAGCGGGACGGTCGGGGAGATGACCGAGTCCCAGCCGCCGGTGTTGCCGACCTCCACCGAGCCCAGCAGTTCACCGTCCGGTGCGTCGGCGCGGAATTCCACGGTGCCGCCGATACCGCCGGAGCTGACGCCCATCGTCACCGAGTCGATCTCGGTGAGGTTGATCGGGTCGTAGGCCACCCAGTCGCCGTGCTCGATCTCGGCGATCCGCCTGCCCGCGGAGGAACCCTCCCGGCTCACGGCCTGGACACCATCGTTGTCGCCACCGGTGTCCTCGAAGTGCTCCGCCTCC
Organism: Actinoalloteichus hymeniacidonis; assembly: GCF_014203365.1. Taxonomy (NCBI): domain Bacteria; kingdom Bacillati; phylum Actinomycetota; class Actinomycetes; order Pseudonocardiales; family Pseudonocardiaceae; genus Actinoalloteichus; species Actinoalloteichus hymeniacidonis. The sequence continues at coordinate 3,501,513 of NZ_JACHIS010000001.1, read as the reverse complement.
TTGCGCTTGGGCTCCAGGGTCGCGTGGGCGGAGCCGACCAGCGGGGGAACGTCGTCCGTGCCGCCGCCGTCCTGGTACTGGGCACTCAAGGCGGCGAAGAGGTTCTGACCCGGCCCGTGGCTGTCGCCCTGATCGGTGATGAACTCACCCTGGCAGCCGGTCACGTTGTCCATCGGGTGCAGGTGATCGTCGTGGCCCAACTGGGATTGCACGACGACCCGGGAGCAGTCGATCTCGGTGTCCTCGGCGTCGGTCACCTCCACGGTGAACGGGATGGTGTCGCCGAAGTCGAACATCCCGCCGTGGTGGGGGAAGTCGATCCTCACCTCGGGTCGGGTGTTGCCGACCGTGATGGTGGTGACGGCCACGCCTGCCAGCTCGGTCTCGGTGTTGGTGACGGTCAGGCGTGCCGAGTACTGGCCGTTCTCGGTGTAGACGTGGGTGGGGTTCTCCTCGGTGGAGTCGATCGTGCCGTCGTTGTCGAAGTCCCACTCGTAGCGGACCGACTCGTCCTCACCCGCGCCGGAACCCTCGCTGGAGAAGGAGACCTCCAACGGTCCCTGACCGGAGTCGGGGCCTGCGGAGATGGCGGCAGTGGGGACTCGGCCCTCGGCGACGTAATCGACCCGGTAGATGCCCGAGCCCTCGTTGCTGCCGCCTCGGCCGGTGCCGCTGCCCTCACCGAAGTCGATGACGTACAGCGAGCCGTCCGGCCCGAACTCCGCCTCGAAGGGCTGAATCCAGCTCATGTCCTCGAAGATGCCGTTGATCGAGTGCAGATCGCCCTCGTTCGTCGGCTCGAAGCGCGGGTCGGTGAACTCCTGGCTCGTCTGGTGGATCGACATCGTCTTGAACCACTGGCGGGTGAGCTCGTAGGTGAACCACTTCCCGTCGAAGTACTCGGGGAACTTGGTGATCCGCTCGTTGTCCGGGTCGTAGGAGTAGACCGGGCCGCCCATCGGACCGCCACCGCCGGTGCCCAGCTCGGGGAACTCCTCGGACTCGGAGTAGGCGTAGTGCACCCAGGCGGGCGCGGCGGGCGGGAGTTCGGTCAGCCCGGTGTTGTTCGGCGAGTCGTTGACGAGGTTGGCGCAGTCGAAGGGTTCACCCGCGGTGCTCGTGGCGAAGTCGTAGTCGTTGAAGGGGGTGTTGGCGCCGGTGCAGTACGGCCAGCCTCGATTGCTCGCCTCGGTGATGCGGTCGAACTCGACGGTGCCCTCCGGGCCCCGGTTCGGGTCCGCCGCGCGGGCGTCCGGTCCGTAATCGCCCACCAGGACCGCGTCGGTCTTCGAGTCCACCGTGATGCGGAAGGGATTGCGCATCCCCATCGCGTAGATCTCCGGCCGGGTCAGCTCGGTGCCCTCGGCGAACAGGTTGTCCTCGGGGATCGTGTAGCTGCCGTCGTCCTGCGGGGTGATGCGCAGGATCTTGCCGCGCAGGTCGTTGGTGTTGCCTGCGGTGGCCTGGGCGTCCCAGGCGCGGCGGCCCTCCCGTTCGTCGATCGGGGAGAAGCCGTCGGAGGCGAAGGGGTCGGTGTTGTCGCCGGTGGCGATGTAGAGGTCGCCGTTGTCGTGGATGGCCAGCGAGCCCGCCATGTGCGAGTTGGCGCGGCCCTCACCTCGGAAGGTGGGGATTTCCAGGAGCCGTGCCTCGGTGGCCAGGTCGACGGAGTCGCCCTCCACGGTGAACCGCGAGACGTTGAGCTTGGCCTCGTCCTTGTCGGAGTACAGCAGGTACAGGAAGTTGTTCTCCGCGAAGTCCGGGTCCAGGGTCAGGCCCAGGAGGCCGTCGGACTGGCTGGTCATCTCAGCGGTGTAGTCGAAGTCCAGTGCGGTGCTGACGGCCAGCGTCTCCTGGTCGACGATCTTCAGCGCGCCGGTGCGCTCGATGTAGAACACCCGACGGTCCGGGGCGACCGCCAGTTCGAACGGGTCGGCCAAGCCCTCGGTGACCAGCGGGATCTGCTGGAAATTCCCGGTCTGGGTGGCCGAGCAGTCACCGGGGGCCGCCCCGGCGGCCCACTCGATGCCGCCGAGCAGATGGTTGAGGAACAGCTCGTCGGAGAAGTCGGTGCTGGCATGGCCGCCTGCGGTGAACCAGGACCGGCCACCGTCGTAGTTCTGGCACCAGGAGAACGGGTGGTCGACGCCCTCGTCGAGGCCCTCGATCCCGTCGCGCACCTTGATCTGAGCGAGGGTGTGCACGTTGCCGGTCGGGTTGGCCGTCCAGTTGTACCACTCCTCGTTGCGCTCCCAGAGTTCCGGAAGTTCCGAGGTCGAGGGGTGTGCACCGTCCAGAACCTTCACTCGGCCCGGCTGGATCTCGGGATGCTGGTCGAAGATCGCGCCGACCAGGCCCTCGTACCAGTCCCAGTCCCGTTCGCTGGCCGAGGCCGCGTGCAGTCCGACCCAGCCGCCGCCGTCCTGGATGTAGCGCTGGAAGGCGGCGCGTTGGTCGGCGTCGAGCAGGTCGCCGGACTCCGGGGTGGAATTGGTGTTGTTGAAGACGATCGCGTCGAAGCGGTCGAGGTCCTCGTCGTTGAATATCGAGGCGTCGTCGGTGGCCTCGACGTCGAAATCATTCGCGGCGCCGAGTTCCTCGATCGCCTCGATGCCGGCCGGAATGGAGTCGTGGTAGAAGTTCGTCCATTTCGAGAAGACCAGTACGGTGAATCGGGACTCGGTGGCCCCGGCCGTCGGGACGGCGACGGTGGTGGCGAGCACCATGGCGAGTAGGCCGCCTAGAGCGGCGGCAAATCGATTCCTTCGGCCGGAATGGGGACGGGTCGGATGTCTCATGGTGCTCCCAGATCGAGACGGTGTCGGATCGAGATCGGCGGATTGGCGCGGCACGGGACGGCGACTGTCCTCGGGGGACACGTGGTCTCGCCGAACGTGGCGCGGGCCGGGTGGCCATGACAGCCCTCGATGCCCTCGCGAGAGTGCGAAGGGTTGATCGTGCTGTCGGTCCTGGATGGACCGTCGCGGGAGAACGTGCTGATCACCGCTGTTCGTGGCGGTGTTCGCGACTGCGCGGCGGTGCCGTGGTCGAGAGACGACCTTGGTCGTCCCCCTCGGAATGGTCGCACCGATCCCGCTGGCGTCATCGGTCCTCCTGGTCGCCGATCCGAGCGCGATCGCCGTTGCCCCAGGTGCGAACGGCGTCGTTGCCGATTCCTCACGCCAGCGATTCCTCGATAACCCGCAGGCAGTGGCCGCAAAGCGCGTTCAGGTCGACCGCCGAACGCGCGCCCGCCAATGGCGGACATTAATTCATCCGAATAACTTATTCTCTTACGATGCTTTCACAATCGATGAAAGCACGTCGAATTCGTGGCGTCAATGGCCGGTTCGCTGGGATTGGGATGCGGGTTCCGAAGTGGGCGTCATCGACATCGATATCGCTCCGGGCAGTCCGATAAGCCGCTTGTCGAATCGATTCGATAAGCGGAGCAAGAATAGTGCGGAAGCGGTGCTCTGAAACGACGAGCCCATTAGTCGCCCGGTGCGTGCGAACGGCGCCGATTGTCGCTTCTCGTCGAACGGATCATCGATCACCGGCCTTCCGCCGTCGCCACCACTGGGCCGACATCGCGGCGAGGACGGCCAGACCCAGCCCCGCCAACGCGGCCTCGGGGTAGCCGGCCAGCGTGCCGAGCACCGCGATCACCGCAGCGGGCAGCCAGGCCCAGGTCGAGATCAGTTCGGGGGCGCCACCACGTCGCCGTCGTGCGGCCTCCCACACCATCGGGACCACCAGCGCGGGCACTGCCGCCGCGAGCAGCACCAACCAATCGGCCATCAACCGGTCCACCCGCAGCATGGCCAGGACCAGGCCGGGAATCGCCACGGCCCACGGCAGCAGCAGGCGCGGCAGCCGGGCCAACCGTCCCAGCGCCAGCGATCCGGAATGGATGCACGCCAGAGTCGGTGCCACCACGGCGACCGCGAGGAACAGGTTCGCCGCAGCCATCCCCTGTGGACCGGCCAGTGTCGCCACCACGTCGCTGGAGCCGGTGCTGGCACTCAACCCGGCGCCGACGATCGCCGCCGCCAGAGCGGGACCGACGAGGAGGGCGACACACCATGCCAGGTCCCGGCGACCACGCAGACCGACGGTGAAATCCGGGGCGCGCATCGCGAACACCGACACATACCCGAGGAAACCCGCCAGATCCACCGCCATCGACCTGGGTCCGCCCGAGGTCAACGAGACCGGGACCGACGACGGCGCCGTGCGCAGTGCGACCAGACCGATCAACACGATCGCGCTACAGGTGGCCACGATCGCCAGGCCGTTCCACCGTCCACCGCCTGCGACGATCACGCCTAACAACGGCAGGCCCAGCACGATGGCCGCCGCCCAGTCCGGCAGACCGGTCAACGCGCCGAGAGCGGCGCCGCCGAGCCCGACGTTGAAGCCGAACCAACCGATCATGGCCAACGTCATCAACAGGGCGACGGCGTGATCGGCGACCGGCGGCAGGTAGCGGGCCGAGGCGGCGGAGAGCGTGGAGTTCTCCCCGGCAGGTGGCAGCAGGCCGAGCATGCCCTGTCCGGCCAGCAGGGCCGCCATCACGAGGCCGCCCGCGAGCAGCACCACCAGCGGTAGCGCTCCGTCGTTGCGCTGGGCGACCTGGGCGCCGAGTACCAGGGCGCCCGGTGCCGCGCCGATACCCAGCCAGGCGCCCGCGGCCGACGGCCAACGACGTCCGGTGGGCACCGGGCCCGCTGCGGCGGTCACCGGAGAGTCTCCGGCGACCTCGGCGCCCTCGACCGGGTCATAACGTCAGCTCGGGGACCGCCAGCCTGCGGCCCTCCGCCCAGGACTGCAGTCCCAACTCGGCCAGCTGCACGCCCTTGGCACCCGCCAGCAGATCCCACGGGAAGGGCTCGTCGTCCACGACGTGCCGGAGGAACAGCTCCCACTGGGTCTTGAACCCGTTGTCCATCTCGGCGTTGTCCGGCACCTCCTGCCAGCCTGCGCGGAAGTCCTCGGTGGCGGGCAGATCGGGGTTCCACACCGGTTTCGGAGTGGTCGAGCGGTGTTGGACGCGGCATCGCCGCAGGCCCGCCACCGCGCTGCCCTCGGTGCCGTCGACCTGGAACTCGACCAGTTCGTCGCGGAACACCCGGGTCGTCCAGGACGAGTTGATCTGCGCGACGATCCCGCCGTCGAGTTCGAAGGTCCCGTAGGCGGCGTCGTCGGCGGTGGCCGCATACGGTTCGCCTGCTTCGTCGAAGCGTTGCGGGATATGGGTTGCGCCGAGACATTGCACCGACCTGACCGGTGCGAAGATCTCCTCCAACACATATCGCCAATGGCAGAACATGTCCAGGATGATGCCGCCGCCGTCTTCCTCTCGGTAATTCCACGACGGGCGCTGTGCAGGTTGCCAATCGCCCTCGAAGACCCAGTAACCGAATTCCCCACGCACGGACAGGATCCGACCGAAATAGCCGCCGGTGACCAATCGATGCAATTTCCGGAGGCCGGGCAGGAACAACTTGTCCTGGACGACGCCTGCCTTGACCCCGGCATCCCGGGCGGTCCGGGCCAGCGTCAATGCGTCGGTCAGGTCGGAGGCGACCGGCTTCTCCGTGTAGATGTGCAGGCCTGCCGCGATCGCGGCGGTGATGGCGGCCGCCCGGCCACTGGTGACCTGGGCGTCGAAGTACACCTCGGCATCGGGCTCGGCCAAGGCCGCGTCGAGATCGGTGGTCCACCGCTCCAAGCCGTGATCGCGCGCCATGGCCTCCAACTTGGCGGCATTGCGACCGACCAGGATCGGCTCGGGGATCAGTCGCGTTCCGTCGGCGCGGAGCAGTCCGCCCTCGGCCCGGATGGCCAGGATCGACCGCACCAGATGCTGCCGATAGCCCATTCGACCGGTGACGCCGTTCATCACGATCCCGATGCGTCGATCAGCCGTGCTCGACATATTCGGTCCTCTCCCGTGAATCTCCTCGTCGACCGCACCCGGTTTCCGGCGGGTCTGGGCTGGTCTTGATCGGCGCCCGCCGCCCTATCGAGCGCTCGTCGACGCCGGGGCGGATGTCCGGCCCTTCGACGGTCGCCCGGGCGAGGCCGGGCCCTACTCCTTTTCGGCAGGGCTGGGCAGGGCTGGGCCGGGACCCGCGGCCGCCGCCGGTCGGGCGCGTCGGAACACCCGCGTGGACGAATCGCCCTCGTCCCCCGGGTACCGGGTCCTGCGCTGTGGTGCCTCGGACGTGCCTACTCGGCGGCGGATGCGGCCCCGAGCAGCTCGCGGATGCGGCCGCTGGCTCTGGCGAACTCGGGATGCGTCAGGGTCTCGGCGTAGTCCCGCTCGGTCGGCAGATCCACGTCGATGATCTCGGCGACCGTGCCCGGCCGGGCGGTCATCACCACCACGCGATCGGCCAGATAGACCGCCTCGGCGATCGAGTGCGTCACCAGCAGCACGGTGGTCCGCGTCTCCTGGCGGATCCGCCGCAGTTCGACGTTCATCTGTTCCCTGGTCAGAGCGTCCAGGGCGCCGAAGGGCTCGTCCATCAGCAGCACGGGCGGCCGATGCAGCAACGCTCGACACAGCGAGACCCGCTGCTGCATACCCCCGGAGAGCTCGTGCGGATAGGCGTCCTCGAACCCGCGCAACCCGGTCATGGCGATCAGCTCGTCCACCCGGGCCGCCGCCTCGGCGGTCGGCATCTTGCGCATCTCGGCCTGCAGCGCGATGTTGCGGCGCACCGACCTCCATTCCAGCAACGCGGCCCGCTGGAACACGTACCCGACATCGCGCCGGGGCTTGGACACCGGATCGCCGAGCAGGCGCACGTCGCCGGAGGAGGGCTGCAGGAGGCCCGACACCAGCTTGAGCAGCGTCGACTTCCCACAGCCGGACGGCCCGACGATGGCCACGAACTCCTCGGGCGCCACTTGGAGTGACACCTCCTGCAGGGCGGTCACGTCTCGTTTCTTGGTGCGGAAGCGCACCGCGACGTCGAGCAGGTCCACCGCCGAGCCCGATCCGTGCGGCCGATCAGGCTCGATGGCGCCGATCGTGTCGCTCTCCGTCATACGAGTCATCGAGTCATCCCTCCGGTGCGAACGACGCGTCCCAATAGGCGGCGGGTTCCTCGGCCGTCTCGATCACGCCCGCCTCGGCGAAGATCTCGATGGTGGTGGTCCAGTCTTCCTCGGTGTTGACGCCCGGGGGCATGCCCTCGGTGGCCTCGGTGTGCAGCAGTTCCAAGGTCGCCTCGAACTGCTCGGTGAGGACCTCGGGGGAGGGCAGCTGCTCGCCCGCGTCGCTCATGGCGCCGACGACCTCGGCCGGATCGGCCTCGGCGGCCTGGGCCCATGCCTGACTGGAAGCGGTGACCATCCGACGGACCAGGTCCTCGCGCTCGGTCAGGTTGTCCGAGGCGGTGATGAGTCCGTTGCTGAAGAAGTTCAGGCCGTGATCGGCGAAGCGCAGGTAGGACACGTCGCGATCCGCGCTCTCCTGCATGGTCGGCCCCTGGTCGGTGGCGAAGCCCAGCAGCGCATCGGTCTGTCCGGAGATGACCGCGGCCATCTTGCCCGCCGGGTCGGTGTTCTGGAGCTCGACCTCGTCCGCCTCGATCCCGTTGATCTCCAGGAACGCGGGGAACGTCGCGCTCAATGCGTCGCCCGCCGTGCTGGCGATGGTCATGCCGCGGAGGTCGTCGGGGCTCTCGATCTCCTTGTCGCTGAAGAACTGCGCCGAGGAGGGAGTGGTCTGCAGGAAGACTCCGACGCTGGTGACGTCGAGTCCCTGTGCGACGCCCGCCAAGACTGCGGGGGTGTCGGCCCAGCCGAAATCGGTCTGCCCGGAGGTGGTGGCCTGCACCGTCTTCTGGGAGCCCTGCCCGGCCTGGATGCGCAGATCGATCCCGTGTTCCTCGAAGACGCCCTGTTCGAGGCCGTGATAGAACGGCGCGTGCTCCCCATAGGGGTACCAGTTCAGCGTCAGGGTGACGACGTCGAGCTCGACCCCGTCGGCGTTCGTGGTGGTCTCACCGCCCGTGCCACCGCAGCCTGCGGCGAGCGCCATCACCGTGGCGCCAACCACGACTCTGCTGACCTTCATGAGGAGCCTCCTTGATCCTGGCGGAAGGTGTGGATGGGGTCTAGAACGTGGTGGCCGAGGCCGTCGAGCGTCGACTGGCGTGCCAGGGGAGCAGGAAGTACTCGGCTACCTCGACCAGCACGAACAGCAGGACGCCCAGTAGTGACATCACGAGTAGACCCGCGAAGAGCACCGGTGTGTCGAGGTTTCCGTTGGCCTGCAGGATCACGAAGCCCAGGCCTTCGTTGGCGCCGACGAACTCGCCGACCACCGCACCGGTGACGGCCATCGTCGCGGCGATCTTGAGGCCGGAGAACAGCTGCGGCAGCGACGCGGGGAACCGGATCTTCCAGAAGGTCTGGGCCGGGCTCGCACCCATCGTCGCCGACAGCTCCAGCATCTCCGGATCGATGGACTTCAACCCGGTGACCATTGCGATCACCACCGGGAAGAACGCCATCAGCACCGCGACGACCACCTTGGGCTCCAGGCCGAAGCCGAGCCACACCACGAACAGCGGCGCGATGGCGATCTTGGGGATGACCTGTGCGAACAACAACAGCGGATACAGCGTCTTCTCGATCGTGCTGGAGTAGACCATCACCACAGCGGCCAGTACGCCGACGATGCTGGCGATCACGAAACCGAGCACGGTCTCGTAGGTGGTCACCAGAGTGTTGTCGATGAAGTACTCGGGCCGCTCGGTGATCGCCGAGAGCGTGTCGCCGGGGGAGGGAACCAGATAGGGCTCCACGAGTTCGGCCGCCGTGACCGCCCACCAGACGAGGAACAGCGCCGCTAACAGCGCAACCGGTCGCCAAGCCTGATCGAGGAATGCCGTCAGACGCTCGCCGATACCGGGCCTGCCGCGTTCGGCGACTCCGCTCACCGCGGACCGAGTGGCGTCCGTATCGTCGATGGTGCTCTGCGCAGTCATGACCCTCCGTTCGATTCGATCATGCGACTTGGAGATTCACCGTCTGGATTATCGATAGCGCGTTCAATGATCTTGATTAAACGTCGAGAATGGACGGTAAAGCCACTGCGCCATAGTGCGGGAACTGCTTAGGAAAGCGCTTACCGTCGTAGGGTAGGCAGCTGGCGACGAGCAGGTCAAGATGTTTCGAATAGGAGAACGGCTGAACAAATTAGTCCCCGAAGTGGGGCTTGACGGTGATTGTCGAGGTGGCGGGCGGTGTGCGATAGCCGTCGAACTCGATTCGAGGCGGTGTCGATGCGTCCGGCCGTCGTTCGATGACTGCCCTGCTGGGCGGTTCGGGCGCTTCGCCGCTTGAGTCCTGTCCTGTCGGCCCCGTCCGCCATCGGATCGTCAGCGGCGCAGCCCGACCCCGCCGAAGACCGAGCTGAGCTCGGGAAGCGGGTGCGTGTCGGGTCGCCATCGGGTGACGTCGACGATGCCGGGCAGGATGGGTTCCAAGTGCGCTTCGGTCAGCCAGCTGCGCAACACCTCGGGGCTGCGCATGGTGATCGGCGTGGCGGTCGCCTTGTAGAGGTTCGCGATCGCCTCGGCCTCATCGGGGATCTCGATGGCCGTGGAGTGCGACAGTGCGAACAGCGAGTCGGGGGCGATGGCCTCGGAGTATCGAGCCACCGCCTCGGCTGCGGCCTCGGTGTCGAGCACGAAGTGCAGTACCGAGGTCGCCAGTACGGCCACTGGCTGGGTCAGGTCCAGGTTCTTGGTGGCTCTTTCGAGTACGTCGTCGACATCGCGCAGGTCGGCCAGCGTGACGGTGGTGTTGTCCACGCCACGCAGGATGGCGACCGCATGGGCGACCGCGACCGGATCGTGGTCGACGTAGGAGACCTTGGTCTCCGGGTGCTGTCGATGCGCGATCTCGTGGACGTGCCCACGGCTGGGGATGCCGGTGCCGAGATCGAGGAACTGCCGGATCCCCCTGGTGAGGGCGTAGTTCACCACCCGGCGCAGGAAATCCCTGGTCGCCCTGGCATTGGTGATCACCTCGGGACGGACCTCGATGGCCTTCTCGGCCAATTCCCGGTCGGCGGCGAAGTTGTGCGCGCCGCCGAGGTAGTAGTCGTACATCCGCGCCACATTCGGGATGTCCAGGTCGATCCGGTCGGGGAATCGACTCCGGCCCGCAGCGGCGCCCGCGTAGGTCATCGGACCTCGGCTTTCATGTCGACAAGAATGCGCCGGGCGATCGTCTTTCGCAGGGCGACCCTCCTCGGAATTCTCTTGCCCTCATCGCTTCAGTGGTAAGTGAAATTGATGACCGTCGAAACGCTTCGTCGGGAACGGGGTTAACCTAGATAAACATTGAGGTTCAAGGAGGCCTGCGATGACCATGCCCGCGTGGAACGCGAAAGAGCTCACCGTCGGTCAGCTCGCCGCTCGCAGCGGCGTGGCCGTGTCCGCCCTGCACTTCTACGAACGGCAGGGCCTGCTCTCCAGCAGACGGACGTCCGGCAACCAACGTCGATACCGCCGGGACAGCCTCCGGCGCGTCGCCTTCATCCGCGTCTCGCAGCGGGTCGGCATCCCGCTGGCCGCCATCGGGGAGGCCCTGCGCGGCCTCCCCGACGAACGGACCCCGACCAGGGCCGACTGGGAGACGCTGTCCACCACCTGGCGCACCGAGCTGGATCAGCGGATCACCCAACTCGTCCGACTTCGCGACGACCTCAGCGACTGCATCGGCTGTGGTTGCCTGTCGCTGGACACCTGTGTGCTGTCCAATCCGCACGACCGGCTGGCGGCCGAGGGGCCCGGCGCCCGCCGACTCGAATGCGACACCGTTCCGGCGGACTGTTCTCCCGACTCGGCGCCGCTGCAGGACTGTGTCGCCCCGCCCGCGCAGCCGGACGGACCGCGCACCCACCGCGAGTGACCGGCCGCGCGGACGGACCTCCGTCGATCAGGCGGTGGTGTTGCCCTCGGGCGTCGAGGCGTCGGCCGCCGCGATCGCCTCGTCCTCGGCGAGCGCCTTGCGAATCTGCGCCGTCAGTTCCCCCGCGTCGACGCCGCCCTTCGCCTCGGCGAGCTCGGCCACCATCGTGGTGAGGACGTCGACCTGCTTGCGCAGCGCGATCAGCTGCAGGTAGGTGTCGCCGGGCAGCTTCTGGTTCGCCTTGCCCGGCGTGAGGTCCTGGTACAACCGGGACATCCGGCTGCGCAGCTCGTCGAGTGCCAACCAGATCTGACCCGGCGGGTGCGAGTTGCTCTCGCCCCTGCGCAGCGTGTCGCGCACCTCGAACAGGGCGTTGCGCTCATCGGGAGTCATGTCGTCCTCCAAATCGTCGTCTGAGGCTGCCAGGCGGTTGATCTCGCCGATCCGGGATTGCGCGTTGGCTCCGGGGCAGGCCGTGGAGGCGCCGGGTGCGTCGCGATGCCCACCGGTCAGTTGATTGCTGCGCCACCAGCCCTTGGCATGACCCTCGCGCAGCAGCCAGGCCACGGCCCGGATCTGGGCATCGGTCATCTGCTGCGTCTCGTAATTGCCGATGAGGCAGATCGCGCGCGAGATGTCGTTGCGCCCGCCGGTGTGCGCGCCCTGACGGCCGACGCTGTGACCCTGGTAGATCGTGCCGGTCGAGTCGATCACGAAGGTGTAGCTGATCCCACCGCCGAAGCGCTGCTGGCCGATGTCCTCCAGCGTGCGCACCGCCCCGGCGCCGCTCCCCGTGGTCACGGAGTGGTGTAGATAGACCTCCTGCGCGGGTAGTGGTGCACTCCGGAAGCCATCCGGATAACGCGCGCCCCACGCAGCGCGACTGGTGATCTCCATAATGGGGTTCCTCCTCGGTTCGGTCGTCGAACCCGGTGGTGCTCGGTGCGAGGGCGACGAGCCAGACGAGGTCGTTTCCGCGGCCCGCCCGTCTCGAGCACGTATACGAAGGCCCGACACACCCCTATCGGGTGAAAATGTCCCGACGTGGAACGGGATGCGACACACCGTCCTGGTCGCCCGTCGTCACGACACCTACGAGCGGTGTTCGCCGCCGTAGGCCGGCCGGCACGGCGTGCCTTCGTCTCACCTGCTCCGACTACGCCCGGTCGTCGCCTGTCCGTGGCTCTGGTCTCGGCGGGTAGGCGGTCGCCGCCTCGGCACGCCTGCACCGGGTGGAGACCCGCCGACCTGTGGTCGTCACGTCAGCTGTTCTCCGTTCTCCAGTAGTCGGTGTCCGCCGAAAGGAGGGCCGGCGGTCCGGCAGCGGATCCGGGCAACCGGCGCTGTCTTTCGAGAGCACCCGTTGTTTCCAATCGACGAATCGATGTCGACCTTGGTCAAATAATAACCGTGCTGGGTTGCCGTTGGCTATGGAATGAGCCGACCGGTCGCTGTCATTAGCCCATTCGGCCGCTTGTTCGGCGGTATTCGGTGTGATGCGAATCGGGAGGAGTTCGGGTTGCGGCTGCAATGCCGTCTTCGTCGTCCTGGTCCGCCTATCGGGATTCTCCTGCCACTTCGGACAGTGGGCCGATGCGCGGCCGCTGTCAAGAGCGAGCGGCGCTGTCGACCCCGACCCGTTGCGGGAAGAGGTCGTCGGCCTGCCTCGGACCAGTGTGGACGAGTGTTCACGTCTCGCTCTGCGAGGTCACCGGGATGTAACGGCGCCCGGGCCGGGGTCGATAAGCGGGTTGCATGACGCTGCGCGGCGTGCGGCTGAATCGACGCGCCGCCATCGGAGGAGATGGGTGCGGTGAGTGCTCGGCAGACGACAACAGATCGAGGCGTTGCGCCGATATGAGCAGCGGTTGCGCGCGGCGCGTCGAGACGACGCCGCGCCGGGCAGGCGCTCGACCGCAGGACTCGGTTCCTCGGCCACCGAACGCACGGTGGATACAGGCCTGACCCGCCCGCGCTTCGACAGCGGCATCCTGGCGCAGACCGATCCGGCCGATCTGCGACGACGGCGTCGGAAGCTTGCCGCCTCCGGTCGGGCGCTGCAGTCCACCGAGCCTGCGCAGAACCCGGTCCGCCCGACCCATCCGACCGGGTCGTCGGATCCGAAGTCGCTGGATCGTCGGGCCGACAAGGCCCTGGCACGCCTGTTGTTACGTGCCTACGACACCGTGGCCGCCGCCTGTCATCGTGATCTCGACCGGATCGGGCTCACCGAGGCCTTGGCCACCCTGGCCCGCTCCGCCGATGGGATCGACCGGATCGGCTCGGCCTTCGCCGTTCGCATCGATCCCGACTACCACGCACTGCGGTGCGGCGAGCTGCAGCTTGCGGCCGCGTGCTCCCAACGCGGGGCCCACGACCGCCGGCCGCCGAGCGCACCCGACGCGGACCGGCTCGCGGATCGCCCGTGATACGGGGTCGACCGCGAGAGGAACGGCATGAAAGCGGTGCGGGGTTCGTGAGCCACACATCACGAACCCCGCACCCTGGAAGCCGTGGGGACGGTTCCCGCACTGATACGGACTCCACGCCTCCCCGAAAAGGCCTGCTGCCCGTACCTGTCCTTCCCCACGGACGTCGATCCGCCTCGACCACACTGGGCCTCGGCTGCTGTTAGTTCTGTTCCACCTTCACCCAGTCGATGAGGTACCGGGCGTTGTCGGCGGCGACGATGTCCACCGTCGACTGCGGGATGCCGTGGTAGGGCTGGCTGACCCCGTTGACGCCCGCCGGGTAGTCGCCGCCGAGCGCGAAGTTCAACAGGATGAACTGCGGATCGTCGTACACCCACTGGCCATACTGTTCGACCTCGGCGCGGCTGGCCGTGTACACCTGCCGGTCGTCGATGTAGAAAGTGAAGCCCTGCGGAGTCCAGTCCACGCTGTAGACATGCCAATCCGCAGGGTCGAGGCCCTCGAAATGCTGGCGGGCGTTCAGCGGGGTGGCACCGGAGTACCCGGGCCCATGCAGCGCCACGCTGGTGAAGGGCTCTCCGATGCTCTCCATGATGTCGATCTCGCCGCTGGCGGGCCAGGGCGTGCCGTGGCCGATGCTGGAGCCGAGCATCCACGCTGCGGGCCACAGACCGGGAGCCTGGCCGCCCTGAGGCAGTTTCAGTCGCATCGCGAAGTTGCCGTAGGTCCAGTCGCGTTTGTCCTGGGTCTTGAGGCGCCCGGAGACGAAGTCATAGGTCCGGCCGTCGGGCGCGACGGTGCCGGGGCGGTATCGGGGATGGATGGCCAACACGTTGTCCGCGCCGTCGACGTTCTGATCGAGGTAGAGCACCTCGGGCGAATCGATGTACGCCTGCTGCTCGTTGTTGACCGTGCCGAAGTTCGTTCCGGTGACCTCCACGGTCCACTGCGAACGGTCGATCTCCGACCCGGCGAAGTCGTCGAAGAAGACGACGGCGTCGTCCCGGCTGTCGGGGGTGGTGTCTGCTCCGGCTGGGAGCACGGGTAAGGCCGTCAACAGAACCGTCGCGGCGCCTAGCGCCAGTCCGGTACGACCTCGACTCATCGAGACTCCTTCAGATGGGGTGCGACGCGAGGCCGCCGCCGTCCGGCGCGACGCAGCTTTGGTGAACGATTTTCTGAAAGGAGACGTTAGCGGTTCTTTGATCACCGACGTCGGGTCGAGGTCACTGAATCGATCGTGAAGCCGCAGATTACCTCGAATGGCAGATCGGGCCGTCACCGTCGGTATCGCCCGGCCAGGAGCCACCGCGCGCCGGAGCGATCACCGCGCGCTCTGGAGCGAGCGGGTCCGAATCGGCAGTGTCAGTAGGACTGCCAGCGACAACACCACGCCGACCGACACGAACACCACGGCGAAGGCACCGCCCAGGCCGTCGACGACCGGTTGCGCGAGCAGCGGATCCAGTTCGGTCAGGACCGAGGTGTCGTCGAGATCGACCTCGCCCGAGCGGACTCCCGCGAGGAACTCCGCAGCGGCGCCGTCCGTCCGGTCCGCGTTCGATGCGGCGGCGAACTCCGCGGAGCCCAGCAGCGCGTGGAACTCGGCGGCGATGCGCTGCGCGCCGAGGCCGAACAGCATCGAGATGGTCACCGCGGTGCCCACGACTCCGCCGAGTTGGCGGGAGAAACCGGCCAGCGAACTCGCCACACCCATCTCGGTGCGGTCCACACTGTTCTGCATCGCGGTGAGCACGACCTGGAAGTACACGCCCGTGCCCAGACCCAGCATCGTGACCAATGCGGTGGTCTGCCATAGCGCGGCCGACTCGGTCAGCCCCAGGGCCAGGAAGCAGGCCGCCATGATCGTGAGGCCGCCGGCCAGCAGCCCGGTGAAACGACCGGTTCGCGCCAGGAGCGGGCCGCACAGCAGTGCACCGACCGGCATCGCGATCGCCTGGGGGAGCAGCAGGAACCCCGCTGCCGAAGCGGAGAGCCCTCGGACGATCTGCAGATACAGCGGGATCAGCGCCATTCCGGCGAACATGCCGATGCCGCCCAGGAAATTGATCACATTGACCAGCGCGAAAGCCGGTCGGCGGAACAACCGGGGTGCCAACAGCGCCTCGTCGCCCATCGCCCGCTCGACGCCGACGAACAGCAGCAAGCCGATCAGTGAGACTCCTGCGGTCGACAGGGTCGTCGGTGAGGACCATCCCCAGTCCCGGCCCTGTTCGGCCAGGATCAGCAACGGCACGATGCCCACCACCAGCGTCGTGGCGCCCCACCAGTCCACTCGGTGGGCGATCCGGGGCGAGTCGACGGTGAACGCGACGGCCACCACGGCCAGCGCCGCCAGCCCGACCGGGACGTTGACCAGGAAGACCCACCGCCAGCCATCGACACCCAGCAGCGACTCGGCGCCTGCGAATAGTCCACCGAGCACCGGCCCAGCCACACCGGCGACGCCGAATATCGCGCCCAGCCTGGCGTGGTATCCGATCCGTCGCGGGTGCGGCAGCATGTCGGCGATCACCGCGAGTGCCAACGGGAACAGCCCGCCGGCCCCGAGGCCCTGGACGCAGCGGAACAACGCCAGCTGGTACATCGACTGGGCGAGTGCGCACGACAGCGAACCGACGGTGAAGATGCAGATCGCGATCAGATAGAGCCGTTTCCGGCCGAAGATGTCCGACAGCTTCCCGTACAACAGGGTCGACACGGTCATCGTGACCAGATACGACGTGGTCGCCCATGCCTGCTGGGTCAATCCGCCCAGTTCATCGGCCACCGTGCGCAACGCCGACATCATGATCATTCCGTCCAGCGCCGCCAGGAACACCCCGAGGCTCAAGCCGAGGAAGACCGCGTTGACGGTCCGCTGCGACGGGGCGGCGACCTCGGTGCTGCTCATCGGCGTGTCGCCTGCCTACCGGCGCGCCCCATCGGGGCGGGCTTCGGCGGCGGGCACGGCGCCCCGAGCGCGGCGGCCCGAGCGAGCGGCGGCCGGCCCGTCGGGCGTCCAGGACGAACAGACATCGAGCCGAGCCCTCCGTTCGCGGGCGAAGATCACCCGGGCGCTCGACTGTAGGGACACCACCTCGAAGTCGGATCAAAATCACGCGGCAGCCTGCACGCTGCCATCGCGGCCGGTGGCCGACCGGGCCGGCCTCGTGGCACGGACCGGTCGCCCATCGATCAGCCGTAGATGCCCTGCACCGCGCCGCCCGCGATCGCCGTCACCACTTTGAAGCACTTCATCGCCTCGGTCATCGACGGCGCGTCGAAGCCGACTCGACGGACGTCGAGCTGCTCCACGGTGGGGATCACGGCGGTGGCCGCCGCCAGATGCGCGGCGTCGAACTCGACCTCGATGTGGTGCGCACCGACCGCGCCCTCGATGCGGCCCGCCGCCGCCATGCCCCGCTCGGCCTGCGCGCCGATCAGGGCCTGGGCGCCTGGGGGCGGCAGGCAGATCGCCGCGTAGCGGCTGACGCATTCCTTGACCGGAGCCATGGCAGCCGAGGGTGCGTAGTCGCTCGCGTCCACACAGGTCTGATCATCGCCGGTGACCAGCAGCACGGGAACGCCGTGTTCGGCGGCGAGTGCGGCGTTGAGCCTGCCCTCGCTGGCAGGTACCCCGTCCAACCACACCCCGGTGATCGAGTTCTCCAGATAGGTGTGCGACAGCACGCCCTCGACCCCCGCTCCCGCGTGATAGCCGAGGAAGACGACGCCGTCCACACCGGAATCGATCCCCTGCATCATCGACAGTGGCTTGTGCCGCCCGGTAAGCAGGCGGGCGCGTTCGTCCAAGTCCTCCAGGAGCAGATTGCGCTGCGAGGAGTGCGCCTCGTTGACCAGCACCCGGGTCGCACCGCCCGCGTACAGACCCGCCACGCAGGCGTTGACGTCCTGGGTGAACAGGCGCCGGAACCGTTGCCACTGTTCGGTGCCCGGCCGCACATCGTCGGTCCAGGTGACGCCGGTGGCACCTTCCATATCGGCGGAGATCAGGATGTGCATGGGTGCAGAGTAGGCGGGACGCCTGCCCAGGTCGATCACCGCCGTACGGTGCGTTCACCGGGACGAGTGGGTCGTTCGACCGGGCCGTTCGACCGCCATCGCACTGTGGGTCGGGCCGCCGGCGGAGATCGCCACCGATCACCCACGGTCACCGTGACGAACGGCCCGGTACCCGAGAGATCTCTCGGGTACCGGGCCTGCTGTTCGTGCACTGCGCCCCTACGGGACGCACGGGTCGGCTCAGAGGTTGGCGGGCCCTGCTGCGATGGCCGCTTCCTCCGCCTCGGTGCGACGCTCCTCCGAGCGGTTCTCCAGCTCGGCGGTGCGGTCCAGCGAGACGCGCAACGGCATGACCTTGCGCTCGACGGCCGGGTCCTGGGCCGCGAACTGGCCGCTGACCGTGCCGCGAACCCGGTTGTTCGACACGACCGGAGTGGTGTCGTTGCCCTCGCCCGCCAGGTCGCCCCGGATGATGTTCTCCGCGACGACGACATCGCCGGTGGTGCCCGAAACCGTGACGTTCCCGCCCCAGAAGGAGGTTCCCTCGCAGTTCAGGACCGGACCGGTGCCGCCGAGCTGCACGACGTCGGCGTTGCCGTCGAAGACCGCGTCGCCGTAGACCTCGCCCGCGCAGAACACCGAACCGAGCTCGGCGCCCGTGACCGACAGGTCGCCGTTCACCACCGAGTCCACCAGGTCGGCGTAGAGGGAGGCCTCGGAGGTCACCGAGCCCTCGATGGACGAGCTCTCGACGAGCAGCTCGGCCGCGGTCGAGTCGATGCCCGCCACCGTGGAATCGAAGACGAAACCGTAGGTGGGGTACTTGGCGTTCGCCTCGCCGGTGAGGACGACCGAGCCGCCCAGCTGGGAGGAGGTCAGGTCGACTCCGTAGGCGTCGGTGGTGCTGACGTCACCGGAGATGCTGGTGCCGACGGCCTCGAAGAAGCCGTTGCCCTCGACCGTGACGGAACCGTCGAAGGTGCCGTCCTCGATCAGCAGGTCCGCACCCTCGGCCACCACGACGTTGCCGGTCACCGTGGTGCCCTCCAACGCGCATGCCTCGCCCGCCGGGACATACAGGTCGCCCGGCACGGTCACCGCTCCCGCCGTGCCGACGCAGTGCGTGGTCAGCGAGGCGTGGGCGGGCGTGGCGAGTGCCAACGTCCCGACCGCCGCCAGCGACGATGTCATCAGTGCAAGACCGGCACGTGCCTTCATCTGTTTCCTCCTCAGGCTCCCAGCAGCTCGACGCAAGGCGTCGTACTGGGCTATCCGTTAATCCGTTCGTGGAATTTTTCCTGCACCGCCGTTACTTTCCCGGCGTTTGTTGTTCACGAAATGTTCGACCACTACTTGCATGGCGGCGAGGAAACGCTGGGTTGCTTCGCGCCTGCATTGTCCTGGGCGTCGTTTCCAGATCATCGAAGCACGGTGTGGAAGCCTGGGGCAATGGGCTGACCTGCGTTTATGTGCCACATATCCGGGCTGATATCGGTAATTTTCCGACCATGTCCAAGTTGGCCGGACTCCGGTGCCCGTCTTATGCCACTCGACTTCGGTACGAAACCGGTCCGATTTCGCGCAGCGCACACGGTACGCGACGGTGTGGTCCCCTGATGGTGCGGCGTCGCTCACTGCCGGGTCGACCGTCGTCGCGCTGGCCGAGTGATCTTCTCGGTGGGGCGACGGCGGCGTGCATCGAACGGTGTTTGCAGACAATGATGGGTGATGGTCGAAAAACGACACCGGTCCGATCGGGCGCGGCGGGACTGCCCGCTACGGCGGATCGTGTCGCCCACTCCCACACCGGCCGAGACGGGTGCCGAGGCCCGGCGGCGGGCCCGGCGGGAGTGCGCCGGACGAAACTCCGTTCGATCACGATGTGGAATCGCCGACCGTACCGCGTCGATCCTGCCGCCCGTGTCGAGATGCGGCGGTCGGGCGGCCTTCGGCCGTGCGGTGTTACGTAGCGGATTCGCCGCCGTCGATCCCGATGCGGCGAAGATCATGTCACGGGTGCGCATGTCGTGACGAAAGTGGATCGGAAGTCATTGACTCGCCTCGGTACCAGGTGGTTGGTTTTCTCCCACTGGGTGGAAAGGGGCTCATCGGATGAGAGTCAGATCAGGCGCCGTCGCGGCCGCCGTCGGAGTGATCGCTGCCGTGGCGGCTCCCGCCGTCGGACCGGTGGCACAGGCCGAGACGACGGACGACTCGTCGACCGTCCTGCGGGTGGCGGTGACGCAGAACATCGATTCGCTCAACCCGTTCATCGCGATCTTCGCCTCGTCCACCGAGCTGATGCGGCTGATGTACGAGTTCGTCACGCTGCCCTCGGCGCAGGACCAGGAACCGATCGGGGGACTCGCCGAGAGTTGGGAGACCTCGGAGGACAATCTGACCTGGACCTTCACCCTGCGTGACGACGTGACCTGGTCCGACGACGAGCCGGTGACGGCCGAGGACGTGGCCTTCACCTACAACCTCATGATGGAGGACGAGGCGGCGCGCACGGCCAACGGCAATTTCGTCGCCAACTTCGACACCGTCGTGGCCGAGGACGAGCAGACGCTGGTGGTCACCACGGCCACCCCGCAGGCCACCATGCTCGCCCTGGACGTCCCCATCGTCCCCGAGCACATCTGGTCGGAGGTCGAGGACATCGCGTCCTTCACCAACGACACGATGCCCGTCGTCGGCAGCGGCCCCTTCATCCTCACCGAGTACCGCGCCGAACAGTTCATCCGCATGGAGGCCAACCCGGACTACTTCCGGGGCCCCGCGGAGATCGACGAGCTCCAGTTCCTGTTCTACCGCAACGCCGACGCCGCCGTTCAGGCCCTGCGTACCGGCGAGGTGGACCTGGTCAACAGGTTGACCCCCGCCCAGATGGACGCGCTGCGCGACACCGAGGGCATCGCGGTGAACGAGGCCCAGGGTCGCCGCTTCTTCGAACTGGCCACCAATCCCGGCGCCGCCACCAGGGAGGGCGAGCCGATCGGTGACGGCCACCCCGCGCTGGAGGACGTTCGGGTGCGGCAGGCGATGAACCAGGCGATCGACCGGGACGTGTTGGTCGAACGGGTCCTGGGCGGTTACGGCGAACCCGGTGCCGGATACATCCCGCCGGTCTTCGAGAACTACGCCTGGAGCCCCTCGGACGAGCAACGCTGGAACTTCGACCTCGACGCGGCCAACGAACTGTTGGACGAGGCGGGCTACCAGCTCGGCGAGGACGGGATCCGCGTCGACGAGGAGGGCAACCCACTGTCCTTCCGGCTCTATGGCCGCAGCGACCGCGCATTCGACACCCAGTCGGGTGAGTTCCTGCGTAGCTGGTTCAGCGAGATCGGCATCGAGATCGACCTGCAGATCATGGCCGGGACCCGACTCAACGAGCTGACCAGCGTCGGCCAGTACGACCTCGCCTTCAGCGGTTGGGCGGTCAACCCGGACCCCGACTACGTGCTCGGCATCCAGACCTGTGCCCAGCGACCCGGCGCGGACGGTACCGGCGGAACCACCGACGCCTTCTTCTGCGATGAGGAGTTCGACGAGCTCTACCAGGCGCAGCTGGCCGAGTTCGACCCGGACGCCCGCAAGGAGATCGTCGGCGACATGCAGGAGCTGTTCTACGAGCAGTCCTCCTCCATGACCCTGTTCTACGAGAACGCGCTCGAGGCCTACCGCTCCGACCGCTTCGAGGGCTTCCAGGTTCAGCCGGATCCCGGCGGCGTGATTCGGGAACAGAACGGATACTGGGGCTACTACGGCGCCCGACCCATCGACGGCGCCTCCAGCGGCGGCGGTGTCGACAGCGGGGCGATCCTGCTCGGTATCGGCGTCGTGATAGTGCTCGGTGGCGGCGCGGCCCTGCTCATCTCCCGACGCCGTCGCGCGACCGCCGACGATCGGGAGTGACCTGGTGAGTGACGTGCTCGCCCCATCCGAGTCCCTGGGCGATGCCCCGGACACGGAGGGCCGTTCGGGCGGCGGCCTGGCCCGCTACGTGGTGAGCAAGCTCGGTGGTGCGCTGACCAGCCTGCTGCTGGTGATCCTGCTCGGGTTCTTCCTGTTCCGGGTACTGCCCGGCGACCCGGTGCAGACGATGACCAGAGGGCGGGCGGTCAGCGCCGACCAGATTGCGGAGCTGCGTGAGCGGTTCGGGCTGGATCTGCCACTCTGGCAACAGTTCGTCGACTACCTGTTCGGCGTGCTGCGCGGCGATTTGGGAGTGTCCTACTTCTACAGCAGGCCGGTGTCGGACCTGATCGCCGAACGCTTCTGGCCGACGGTGCTGCTCGCGGGCACGTCCACCGTGCTGGCCGTCCTGCTGGGTATCTGGTTGGGCACCCGCAGTGCCTGGCGGCACGGCAGCCGGTTCGACCGCACCGCCACCGGGGTCTCGCTGACCCTGTGGTCGGTGCCCACCTTCTGGCTCGGCCTGATCATGTTGATGGTGTTCGGCGTCGGGGTCGGGCCGATCCCCGGCATGTTCCCGACCGGCGGGATCACCTCCCCGGACACGCCGCCCGGCCTGCTGCCCTACGTCCTGGACGTGGCGCACCACCTGGTGCTGCCCTGCATCACGATGGTCGCGGTGATCTTCGCGCAGTATCAGATGGTGATGCGCTCCTCGCTGCTGGAGGAGATGGGCGCCGACTATCTGACCACCGCACGGGCCAAGGGGCTGCGCGATGACCTGGTGCGGCGCCGACACGCGGTGCCCAACGCCATGCTGCCCACGGTGACGCTGATCTTCCTGCACCTGGGATTGGTGGTCTCCGGCGCGATCATGGTGGAGACCGTGTTCTCGTGGCCGGGCCTGGGGCTGCTGACCTATCAGGCCCTGGACGTCCCCGATCTGCCGTTGCTGCAGGGCACCTTCATCGTCCTGGCGGGCGCGGTCGTGGCGATGAACCTGATAGCCGATCTGCTCTATCGATTCCTCGACCCCAGGGTGCGTGCCTCATGACCGCGACGCAGAGCCCCGGCGCGATCGCCTGGACACGCCGCAGGACGGCCTTCGCCACGGGCTGGTCGTCCTTCCGGAGCCAACGTGCGGGCTTGGTGGGACTCGGTGTGCTCGTCCTGATCGCGGTGCTGGCACTGGCGGCACCGCTGCTGACCGACCAGGCCGGTCTGGACGTCACGCAGGCGACGGCCGATCGGCTGGAGCCGCCCAGCATGCAGCACTGGCTGGGCACCGACGAGAACGGTCGCTCCGTACTGCTGCTCACCTGGTGGGGAGCGCGGATCTCACTGCTGGTCGGTCTGGCCGCCACGGTGTTGTCCGTCGGTATCGGCACCCTCGTCGGGATCCTGGCGGCCCATTTCGGCGGTCTCACCTCGGCTGCCCTGATGCGGGTCACCGACTTCTTCCTGGTCGTGCCGTCCCTGGTGTTGGCGATCGCGTTGTCCACGGTGCTCGCCAGGGGACTCGGCACCATCGTGCTCGCCATCGGGCTCACCGCCTGGCCGACCACGGCGCGACTGGTCCGGGCCCAGACCCTCGCCGTCGAGGCGCGGCCCTACATCGAGCGCGCCAAGGCGTTGGGCGCGGGCCACGGACACCTCATCGGCAGTCATGTGCTGCCCGGCGTGCTGCCGCTGGTCTTCGCCAACACCACGCTCGCGGTGGCCAGCGCGGTGATCGCGGAGTCCACGCTGTCCTTCCTCGGTCTCGGCGATCCGACCCTGGTCTCCTGGGGTGCGATGTTGAAATCGGCGATGGACACCGGCGCCGTCACCGGCGGTGCCTGGTGGTACCTGCTGCCGCCGGGGCTGGGCATCGTGACGGTGGTCCTGGCGTTCACCCTGTGCGGCAGGGCATTGGAGACCGTGCTCAATCCACGTCTGCGGGGGTCCCGGTGACATTGTTGGAACTGCGGGACCTCACCGTCGACTACCAGTCGACGCGGGGCGTCGTGCCCGCCGTGCGCGGGGTGAACCTGACGCTGGACGTCGGACAGACCCTCGGCGTCGCCGGGGAATCGGGGTGTGGGAAGAGCAGCGTGGCGATGTCGGTGCTGCGACTGCTGCCCCGCACCGCCCGGCTGGGCGGCGAGGTGCTCCTCGACGGCGAGGACGTGCGCACCATGGGCTGGAGCAGGCTCCGCGCGGTGCGCTGGGCCGGGGCGTCGGTGGTGTTCCAGGGCGCGATGCACGCCCTGAACCCGGTGCGGACCGTGGGGGAGCAGATCGCCGAGCCCATCCGGCTGCACGGGGGCGACGCGAGGACCTCCGCCGCCGTCGATCGCCGGGTCACCGAACTGCTGGGGCAGGTGGAACTGCCCGCCGCCAAGGCCTCGGCGTACCCACACGAGCTGTCCGGCGGGCAACGCCAGCGCGTGATGATCGCCATGGCACTGGCCTGTTCCCCGAGACTGGTGATCGCCGACGAGCCGACCACGGCGCTGGACGTCATCGTGCAGGCCCAGGTCCTGGAGCTGATGACCCGCCTGGTCGCCGACCGGGGACTCGGCCTGATGATGATTAGCCACGACCTGTCGGTGCTGGCCTCCTGCTGCGAACGGCTGGCCGTGATGCACGACGGTCGGGTCGTCGAGGAGGGCCCGGCCAAGGCGGTGATCGCCGATCCCGAGCACGAGCACACCCGGGCGCTGGCGGCGGCCTTCCCCGAGGTGGGCGACCCCGCGTCGCGGTTGACCACCGGACGAACCCCGGCCGATCAATCGAACGGACCCGACGGCATCGGCGCCGGTTCGGACGCCCCGGAGAGCGCGCGGCCTGCTGCGGAACCTACCCCGTCCGTCAGCCGGACGAGCAGCCCGTTGCTGGTCGCCTCCGGTGCCTCCGTCGTCTTCCGAGGCCGCCGTGGCGGCACCACCCGCGCGGTCGACGGCGTCGACCTGCGGGTGGAACGGGACGAGATCGTGGCTCTGGTCGGACAGTCCGGCTCGGGCAAGACGACCATGGCGCGTTCGTTGGTGGGCCTGCAACCGTTGGCCGCCGGGCGGATCGAGTTCGAGGGGCAGCCGCTTCCGGTGCGTGGACGCGGGTTGCGCGACTACCGCCGTCAGGTCCAGCTGGTGTTGCAGGACCCGACCGGCGCGCTCAACCCCCGGCACAGCGTCTACGAGTCGGTGGCGGAGGGCCTGCGGATCCATCGCGTCGAGGGCGACGAGGCCGAACTGGTGGCGGCGGCCCTGGAACAGGCCGAACTCCGACCAGCTGAACGCTTCTTCAACGCGCTGCCCGGGGAACTCTCCGGCGGCCAACGGCAGCGGGTGGTGATCGCGGGCGCGCTGGCGCTGTCGCCTCGCGTCCTGATCGCCGATGAACCGGTCGCCTCCTTGGACGCCTCGGTACGGGGCGAGATCCTGGCGCTGCTGCTGAATCTCCGGGTGCGGCTGGGGCTGTCCACCCTGGTCATCACGCACGATCTCGGCTTGGCCTGGGCCATCGCCGACCGGGTCGCGGTGATGTATCGCGGCCGGATCGTCGAGACGGGCACCGTCGAGCAGGTGTTGTCGGATCCACAGCACGACTACACCCGCCGACTGCTCGCCGCCGTGCCCGCCCCGCTGACCAGACGACAGAACTCGACCGGGCCCACCGGCGGGGAGCCGCCGCGCGTCGTGAAGATCGTCGCCGCGCCCGATACGACGGCTGCGGACTCCTCGGACCCCGACCGGCCGGGCGCGCTGACCGGGACCGCTCTGGGCCCGATCACCGCCCCGCCATCCGAGGTACGCGACCCGGCCGCCGACCTGACCGTCGTGGGGCCCGCAGGTGGCGATCAGAGCGAGGTGTCCGAGCCGGACCGCCCGCGAGCCGCCGAGACCGAGTAGACGAATGCCGGCTGCGGTGCTCCGTCGGAAGGCGGGGCACCGAACGGTATGGGGCAGAGCGGCCGCCGACGAGTAGCTGGATTCGCCCACCACGGGTTCACCGCAACGCGGCCGCGACCTGGTTGCCCAGCGCCCGGGACAGACCCAACGGGACGGCGTTGCCGATCTGTCTGGCGATCTCGGCCTTGGTCCCGCACCACCGGAAGTCGGCGGGGAAGTCCTGCAGCAGTGACGCCTCGTAGTGGGTGATCGGCCGGTTCACCCGACGCATCGGTTCGTCCGCCTCCCACTGCGGATGCAGGTATTGCCCCTTCTCCGGCTTGAAGAACTCGGTGCGAATCGTCAGCGATGGTGCATCCCACCGCATCCGACCCATCACGTCGGTGGTGCCGGACGGTTTCTCCCGCCAGCAGCGGGGCAGCAGCTCGGTGGGCAGGTCGAACCGGCCACCGCCCGGCGGGACACAGTCGTAGCGGCGCAGCGACAACTCGGTCGGTCTGCGACCCAGATGCAGGTCGAGGCCGCTGAAGACGCCCGGTACCGGCCTGCCGAAGAAGGTGGTCGTGATCCTGGGAAGCTCGGTGGTGTCCGGACGCTCCGGCAACTCGGCGATACGGGTCCGGGTACCCGCCCAGGGCAGCAACCCGACCGGCAGCGCGTCCTGCTCGCCCCTGCCGTGGGTCGGCTCCGGCAGGGCGACCGGGCCGATGCGCGAGCCGATGATGATCGTGCGACGGCGCCGCTGGGCCACGCCGTAGTCGGCGGCGTTGAGATGGCCGTAGGTCAACTCGTATCCGGCGAGGCTGCCGCCGTCGACCTCGGCCCGCAGCAGGGCGAACTCCGGGCTGCGCAGGAAGCGGTCGACGTTCTCGATGACGAAGATCTTCGGGTTGGCCGCACGGACGACACGGACGTACTCCCGCCAGAGTTGGTTGCGCGGATCGCCGATATTGCGACTGCCCAGGCTGGAGAAACCCTGACACGGTGGCCCGCCGACCACGACATCGGCGCGGGGAACCTCGGCGGCCGATACCGTCGCGATGTCGACCTGGCGCACGTGATCCTCGCCGAAATTGGCGGCGTAGGTCGCTGCGGCGTAGGGATTGAGCTCCACCGCGAGGGCGGTGCTGAAGCCAGCCGCGACGAACCCGCCGGTCATCCCGCCGCACCCGGCGAACAGGTCGATCATCGTCGGCACGAGGTCATCGTAAGCGGGGTGCGGGCGACCGGGTAGTCCGATAGGTCGACACACGCGCCGTTCTCGCCTGTCGGCGTCCCTCGGCGCCTACCGGTGACGAGCCGGGCAGCGGGCATGAGTCCCGTCGTCGGACGATCGCCGAGGCGAACCGCCCGGTCGTTCGGGCCCGGGGCGACCGGGCTCGGACACGGCCGGCGCTGTACGACGGATAGGCTGCGGCGCGTGGCGCGCACGGGGAGTTCCCAGTCCTGGGCCTCCTCACCCTCGGTACGCAAGAGCATGCGCGGCAACCGGGGACGCGACACCCGGCCGGAACTGGCGGTACGGCGCGCCGTGCATGCCATGGGCCTGCGATATCGGGTCTCCGCCCGCCCGCTGCCTGATCTCCGTCGAACGGCGGACCTGGTCTTCACCCGCGCGCGAGTCGCCGTCTTCGTCGACGGCTGCTTCTGGCACGGGTGCCCGTTGCACCACACGGTCGCCAGCGCCAACGGCGCGTACTGGGCGGAGAAGTTGCGGACGAACCGTGAACGCGATGCGGACACCGACCGGCGGTTGATCGAAGCGGGTTGGCGGCCGGTACGTCTTTGGGAACACGAACCGGTCGAGCAGGCGGCCCGCCGCATCGCCGACGAGGTACGCCGAGGGCCGTCCTGACCGGCGGGAGTGCCGAATCGAGCGATCATCGAGGGCGCCGAGGGGCACGCGAACCGACGGTTCGACACGCCGGAGGAGATTCGCCCATTGGGCCGCTACCCGCACGGCCCGATCGTGCTACGGTTGCGCCGGTTGCTGTTGCAGTTCCTCGCATGTTCTTGGACGCCCGCGGAGCCACATAGCGGGCGTTTTCTGTACGTGGGCCCCGGTCCATGACGGGGGACGACGAACCAGAACCCGGGATCCGCGAGG
Source organism: Actinoalloteichus hymeniacidonis (assembly GCF_014203365.1). Lineage (NCBI taxonomy): Bacteria > Bacillati > Actinomycetota > Actinomycetes > Pseudonocardiales > Pseudonocardiaceae > Actinoalloteichus > Actinoalloteichus hymeniacidonis. The sequence goes on along the minus strand of NZ_JACHIS010000001.1, from coordinate 3,474,193 downwards.
TGCGGACCCCGAATCGTCCCTACAAGGAGACACAGTTCATGGCTCAGGGCACCGTCAAGTGGTTCAACTCGGAGAAGGGCTTCGGCTTCATCGCTCAGGACGGGGGACCGGACGTGTTCGTCCACTACTCGTCCATCGACACTCAGGGCTTCCGTACGCTTGAGGAGAACCAGCGCGTGGAGTTCGAGATCACCCAGGGCAACAAGGGTCCGCAGGCGGAGCGAGTCCGTCCGCTCTCGTAGTGAATCCAGGTGTGAACACCCAGGTGTGAACGAGATGCTCCGGCGAGTTCGTCTCGCCGGGGCATCTCGGGTCTTGGGGCCTGATTCACCGATCAGGGGCGACTACCCGTGGTGCCGGTGTTCAACGGGCTCGCTGCCCGTTACCGTGTCGGATATGTCGTCGTGTGGATGGGTCGTCCGCTGACCTGCCCCACTTGGGTGCACAACGCAGGGAGAGGTGCTGTGACACGAAGGGTCGACCTAGGTGCCGTTCGGTTCCGGCTCCGGGTGAACTGGCTCCGGAGGGTCATGCTGACGCTCACCGGCTCGACACCGCGCAGTTGTCGGGTCGATGTCGGTCTACACCAGGTGGTCATCCGCGCGGGCCGATTCTTCCGCACCGCCTTCCCGCTGCGATCGGTGTCCTCCGTCATCGTGCTGCCCCACCACCGCGTTCCGGGCGCCGATGTGGGGCCCGGCGGAGTTCGATTGCTCGGAGCCAGGACGGCTCTCGTGCAGATTCTTCTCGAGGCTCCGGCCCATGCTCGACGGCTCGGTAGGCGCGTCGCGGTCCGACACGTCACCTTGAGCGTCGACGACCCCAACCTGTTGATGACGGTGCTGACCAACCGAGGGCATCGACGGGCCCGCCGAGGCTCCGTCGGCGGCTGATCGCCTCACCCCCGCAGCCTCGACTCGACCCATCGAGTCGCGAGCCCCCGTGCCGCGCCGCCGCGATGGTGTGCGGCGGCGCAATGCTCAGGTGGTCAACTCCCAGACCGTGCTCGTCTTGACCTCGGTGTCCTCCAGTGCCGCGACCACGGGTACCTCGTACTCGGCAAGCGCGGTGAATCGCGCACGCGGTAGATACATCCGTCCCGGATCGCCCACCAACACTCGGGCGCCTCTGGCCCGCGCTCGGGAGAGCATGGGCAGTACGCGCGCCGCCATCGGCCGCTCGTAGAACACGTCTCCGGCCAGCACCACCTCGGCGTCGAGCCCGTCTCCGTCGAGGACATCGCGAAGCTCGGCGGTCACCGACACAGCGTTGATCGCCGCGTTGAGCGAGATCGCCGTCACCGCGAATCGATCGATCTCGCTCGCCTGCACCCGGAGCGCGCCCGAGGACGCCGCCGCGATCGCGACCAGACCCGAACCGGCGGCCACATCCAGCACCCGACGCCCGGCGACGACGGCGGGATGGTCGAGCACATAGCGCGCGAGTGCCTGGCCACCCGCCCAGGCGAAGGCCCAGAACGGCGGCGGGGTATCGGATCCGCCGAGTTCCCGCTCGGTTCGCTCCCACAGCTCGAAGGCCTCCGCAGCCAGGTGTAACTGCACCTCGGGGACGAACGGCGTCGGTCCGACGGCCGTCTGCGCGTGGATGAACTCCGTGTATTCCGCCGAGGTGAGTCGATCGCCGTTCACCCAGGGATCTTCGCGTAGTCCGGCCTCGGTCGGCGTCACCGGGTTCGCCGAAGGTTCGACCAGCCGCGTGCTCGCCGGTCCCGGTGTCCGCGTGGGTGGGTACCGGTCCTCGGGGTGCCGCATCCACGGGCGAGGTCGGGGCCGGCGTCTTAGGCTCGGGTTCGGCTGCCGCGCGGGGCACAGAACTGGAGGCATTCGATGGACCAGCAGGACGCTCGTCGTAGGGCGATAGCGGAGTTCGACCGGCGCGTGCGCGCCGTCCCCGCCGATCGCTGGGACGCCCCGACGCCCTGCAGCGAGTGGACGGTCCGCGATCTGGTCGCGCATCTGGTGGTCGAACAGCTGTGGGTGCCGCCGTTGCTCTCGGGGGCCACGATCGACGAGGTGGGGGATCGATTCGACGGCGACCAGCTCGGGTCGGAGCCGGTGGCGGTGTGGTCGCGTGCGATCGCCGCCGCCGACGATGCCTGGTCGGCGCCGGGAGCGATGGACGGCATGGTGCACACCGGGGCCGGGATCATCCCGGCGCGGGAGTACGGCTGGCAGATGATCGACGACATGACGGTGCACGCCTGGGACCTCGCCGTGGGCATCGGCGCCGACGAGAGTCTCGATCCGGAACTGGTGGCTGCCGTGCACGCCGACATCCGTCCCCACATCGACGATTGGCGGCAGGCAGGACTTCTCGCCCCAGCGGTGCCAGCGCCCAGGGGAGCCGGCGAGCAGGAGACGATGTTGGCCTGGCTCGGCAGACGGCCATGAGGACCCGGCCCCGCCCTGTTTCCAGGTGAAGCCGGGCGCGGTGCTCGGTGCGACGTGCCTGCGTGCCGTCGCCTGCCTCAGGTCAGCGCGGGCTCGAAGAGCCGTAGCGTGCCCGCGTCCGCGTCCAGTTCGGCAGGGAGACCCAGTGCAACGGTGAGCTGATCCGCGCAGTGCCCGAAGCCCAGTTCCCAGCCGATGGGCACCCCGAGATGGCCCAGGCGGTCGGCCAGCAGCGTTCGAACGGCGTCGAGTGGCCCGCAGTCGGTCCAGGAGCCCAACGCGAATCCGGCGACCTGCTGCCACCAGCCCGCCCGGTCCAGCTCGGTGAGCATCCGATCCAGCCGGTACAGCTCCTCGCCGACGTCCTCCAACAGCACGATGGCCCCGGGCGGCGGCGGGTGTGCGTCGACGGTGCCGATATCGGCGGCCAGCAGGGTGAGGTTCCCACCCCAGAGTCGGCCGGTGGCCCGACCCGGGACCAGCGGTGGCCCGGCGTCGGGCCCGCCGAGCACTAGTGCGGTCTCGGGTTCGAAGAGGGTGCGTCGCAGCGCCTCCACGGCGCCGGGGTGGTCGACGAACGGTGCGCTACCGACCATGGGGCTGAACAGCGTGGCCAGTCCCAGCACTTTGCCGAAGACCTGATGCAGCGCCGTCACATCGCTGGAACCGGCGAACACCTTCGGGCTTCCGGCGGCGAGCTCCGCCGGATGAAGACGTTGCAGGGTTCTGGTGCAGCCGTAGCCGCCTCTGGCACAGAGCACCCCTGCGATGTCGGGGTCCAGCCAGGCGTTGCGCAGGTCGTCCGCGCGATCGGCGTCCAGGCCCGCCAGGTAGGCGAAGTCGGGATGGCGGTCCAGGACGTGTTTGCCCAGGACCACCTCCAATCCCCAACCTCGCAGGATCTCCACCCCGGCGTCCAAGGTCGCGGCCACCACCGGCCCGGCGGGAGCGATGATCGCCACCCGGTCGCCGGGAACCAGCCGCCGCGCTCGGCGTAGGCCGTTCATCGGCGCAGCTGCAGCGTCGGCACGCCGGACACCTGGAAACCCAGGGTCTGCGCGTAGAAGGACAGTTCGGCCCGCAACGCGGTCTGCACCGTCTCGAACCGGCGGAAGCCGTGTTGCTCGCCCTCGAAGGTGAGGTAGGCGAACGGGATGCCCCGCCCTTCGAGCTGTGCGGCGAAGCGATCGCTCTGCTCCGGTGGGCAGATCTCGTCCTCGAGTCCCTGCAGGAGCAGGATCGGTCCCGCCAACCGGTCGACGTGGTGGATGGGGGAGCGGTCCCGGTAGCGCTGAGCGGTCTCCGGAAGCGGTCCGACGAGGCTGTCGAGGTACCGGGACTCGAAGTCGTGGGTCTCGCCGCCGCTGCCGCTCCAGCCCTCCAGATCCAGGATCGGGAACAACGCGGTTCCGCAGCGATACACCGACACCGTGGTCAGTGATGCCGCCGTGGTCCAGCCGCCTGCGCTGCCACCTCGGATCGCCAGCCGCGCGGGATCCGCCGTGCCCTCGTCGGCCAGGGCCTGTGCGACGGCGGCACAGTCGGCGACGTCGACCTCGCCCCAGGACTCGCGGAGCCGTTCCCGGAACGCCCGCCCGTAGCCCGAGGAGCCGCCGTAGTCGACCGCGACCACGCCGATTCCCCGACTGGTGAAGTAGGCGATCGTCGGGTCCAGCACGGTGCTGTGCTGGCCCGTCGGTCCGCCGTGCACATGGACCAGGTAGGGCGGCAGCTCGCCGTCCGGCGCCGCGAAGTCGGGATTGGTCGGCGGGTACACCGCCGCCGGGATGCGCTGCCCGTCCGGCCCGGTGAACACGCGTGCCTCAGGGAGCGGCAGGTACGCCGCATCCGGCAGACCCTCGGGTTGGCCGGTGAGGATCTGCGGGGTCAGAGTCTCGACATCCAGGGCCACGACCGCGGGCTTGCTGTGCGGTCCACCGGCCACCCCGACGATGGTGTGTCCATCGCAGGCCAGCGACGCGCGCCAAGCGGTCAGCGGGGTCTCGATGTCGACGAGGCTGTGGTCGGACTCGTCGAACAGCGCAGGCCTACCACCGCGCAGCACCACGTGTCGGCCGTCGCCCAGCGGCGCGAACCAGCTGGCGCCGAGCTGCCACAGCGGGCCGCCGATCTCCACCTCGGCGTCGAGCAGCGGTGTCGACGTGCCGTCCAGCCGCACCCGGTGCGGGTTCCACCAGCCGGTGGGATCGGTGAGTACGTCCAAGGCGTCGTCGTCGGTCCAGCGCAGCTGGCACACCGATTCGCTCGGACCGCCCGCGAGGACCCGGTGCGGTCCGAATCCGTCCTCGGTGATCTCTGCCACGCAGAGTTCGGTGCCGTCCCAGGGCATCGCCGGGTGTTCCCAACCGATCCAGGCCACGTGGCGCCCGTCCGGGCTCGGCCGGGGCGCGGTGAGGAAGTGATGGGTCGCCGTGAGCACTCGGACCGCGTCGGCGTCCTGGGCCGCGGTCCCCGCGACCGGCAGCGCGACGAGATCCCGGCGGACATCCACCCGTGAATCGCCGATGACGGTCTCCCGGACACACCACACCTCGCGACCGTCGGGACCCGCCACCAGATCGCTGTAGCGGTAGCCGTGTGGGCGTTCGGGCGCAGGGCTCACCGGTTTCGGGATCGCATCGGGTTCGTCGAGCGCGAGCACGTAGACACGCTGGTCATCCCAATGAGTGAAGGCGACCTGCTTGCCGCCGTCCCCGGCGAAGACGGCCCACGGCTTGCCGCCGTACTCGTGCACCCGGTTGCGGACATTCCACGGGGCGCCGAGCACCTCGAGGGTGCGACCGTCGGCGGCCCGGCGGATCAGCGCGACCCGGCCGCCCTCCTCCGGGCGGCTCTCGGTCCACCACACCTCACCGAAGTGGAGGTCGGCCGTCAGCACCCCACCACCCGACCTGGCCGCGTCCGCAGCGTCGATCGGTGAGTTCCAAGCCCCGTACGGAGAGATCGTCACCACTCGCGCAGCCTAACCGCGCATCGCGCTCGGACCCAGAAGCCGAGACGATTTCGCGGCCAACTGGGGGGAGTGCGCTGCCCGGTGGAGCCCGGTGGCCTAATGTCGTCGGTGTCATGGCTCGTGTCATTCATGTATTCCGTCAGCCCGACCGGTTCATCGCCGGAACCGTCGGGCAGCCCGGCGACCGCAGCTTCTACCTTCAGGCGTCCGAGGACGTCCGCAAGGTGAGCGTTCAGCTGGAGAAACAACAGGTCTCGGTGCTCGCCGAACGCATCGGCGCCCTCCTGGAGGAGGTGGCGCTGCGTTTCGACACCGAAGTCCCCGGTGCGGCGCCCGAGGCGGTCATCGACGTGGAACCCCTCGACGTGCCCGTCGAGGAGGAGTTCCGCGTCGGAACCATGGGGCTGGGGTGGGACGCCGAGACCCACGCCGTGGTCATCGAGTTGTTGGCGATGACCGAGGAGGAGGTCGACGAGTCCGTCGTACTCGACGACACCGAGGAGGGTCCGGACGCGCTCCGGGTGTTCCTCACGCCCCTGCAGGCCAGGGCGTTCGCGGCGCGGGCCGAACGGGTGGTCAACGCGGGGCGCAAGCCCTGTCCGCTGTGCGGAGAGCCGTTGGATCCCGCAGGCCACATCTGCCCCCGTCAGAACGGCTACCGTCGCGGCGACGAGGGCTGAGGCAACGCCGGTGTCGGTGAGACCCGATGATCCCTCGGCGCTCGAGTTTCTGCGGCATGGCCGGATCGAGGTCGAGGGCCGTTTGGTCGCGGCCTCCAACGCCACGCTCTACTGCGCCATCGAGCACGAGGGTGTCTCCGGGCACTGCGTGTACAAACCGGTGCGGGGCGAGCAGCCGCTGTGGGACTTCCCCGACGGCACCCTGGCGGGGCGCGAGGTCGCGACGTACCTGATCAGCGCCGCCGCCGGGTGGGATCTGGTCCCGCCGACGGTGCTGCGTCCCGGTCCCTTCGGTCCGGGCATGGTGCAGTTATGGATCGACACCGACACCGATGCCGAACTCGTCGACGTGACCGGCCCCGCCGAGGTGCCCAGCGGCTGGCGACCGGTTCTGCAGGCCCATGATCGAGCGGGTGAACCGGCGGTGCTGGCTCACGCCGACCATCCGAGACTCAAGACGATGGCGGTGCTCGACGCCGTGGTCAACAATGCCGACCGCAAGGGCGGCCACGTGCTGAGTACCGCCGAGGGCGAGGTCTTCGCGGTCGATCACGGCATCTGCCTCAACACCCAGGACAAACTCCGGACGGTCCTGTGGGGCTGGATCGGCCAGGGCCTCGGCGCCGAGGCCCTGGAGACCCTCGGTTCGCTACGGGCACAGTTGGCCGGTGGGCTGGGCGATGCGCTGCACGACCACCTCACCCGCAAGGAGGTCGCCGCGTTGGGCGACCGCATCGACCGACTGGCGGCCGCCGGGGTGTTCCCCTCTCCCTCGGATGAGTGGCCCGCCATCCCGTGGCCCGCCTTCTGACGTGATCCCGGCCGGCACCGGGCTCGATGAGCTGGTGCGGTGCCGCGCTGGCCGGGCACGCGGCACCGTGGTGCGGCCCGGCTCGCCGGAGTGGGCAGACTGGTGTGATGACCGACCAGCCGCGAGACCACCGACTGCTGCTGCGCGCGATCGCGCTCGCCGACCGATGCCCGCCCAGCACACACGCCTTCTCGGTCGGCGCGATCATCGCCGATGCGTCGGGGGAGGTCATCGCGACCGGATACTCCCGGGCGACCGACCCGCATGACCACGCCGAGGAGGTCGCGCTCGCCGGTCTGTCCGCCACCGATCCCCGACTGGTCGGAGCGACGATCTACAGCTCGCTCGAACCGTGCAGCACCCGGGCGTCGCGCCCGCGCAGCTGCACGAGCCTGATCCTGGACACCCCGATCTCCCGGGTCGTCTTCGCTTGGCGGGAGCCCGCGCTGTTCGTCGACTGCCAGGGAGCCGAACTGCTGCGCGGGGCCGACCGCGAGGTCGTGGAGCTTCCCGAGTTCGCCCCGCAGGCCCGCAGGCCGAACGCCCACCTGGTCGGCGGCGAGTGATCGAGGGCGCGTCGGTCCCCGTGATCGCCGACCCTTGACGGAAGTGGATCAACTGGGCAGGCTGCGCTGCGGGCAGTGACGCCGACGGCAGACCGAGTCGACGCGGCGCCGACTGCGCTCTCGGTGATCCGTCCGTTCGAGAGGGAGCGGCAGCGTGGAGACCGATGTCAGCTGGACCGGGACCGGAATCGACCTGGATCGACCCAACGCGGCACGTATGTACGACTACTACCTGGGCGGGGCGTTCAACTTCGCCGCCGATCGGGAGCTGGCGGACAAGGCGCTGCAGGTGATGCCCTGGATGCGGCAGGCCGTCTCCGCCAACCGGTCTTTCCTCGGCCGAGCGGTGCGGTACTGCGTGCAGCAGGGCATCCGTCAGTTCGTCGATCTCGGATCCGGCATCCCGACCGTGGGCAACGTGCACGAGATCGCCCAACACGCGGCGGCGGATTGCCGGGTAGCCTATGTGGACAACGAACCGGTCGCCGTCGCACACAGCAGACACCTGCTGGCGGCCAATCCACTGGCGACCGTGACACACGCGGACCTGCGGGATCCCGCCGCCGTACTCGCCGAGCCGACCGTCCGGGAGCTGATCGACTTCACGGCCCCGGTGGCGGTGTTGGCGGTCGCGGTACTGCACTTCATCCCCGACGAACAGCGTCCCGAGGAGATCCTCGCCGCCTATCGGTCGGTGCTGGTACCGGGCAGCCACGTGGTGATCTCGCACGTGACCGACGATCACGACCCGGTGCAGGCCCGGGCGGCCACCAGGGTCTATCAACAGGCCAATACCCCGGTGCTGACCCGGACCCGGGCGCAGCTGGAGGCGATGTCAGCCGGGATGACCCTGGTGGAACCGGGCCTGGTGGACGCGACCGAGTGGCGGGGCGAGCCCTCGATCGGCGGCGAGCACGCAGGGTTCTATGCGGCGGTCGGCCGAATCGAGTGAGCGCACCGGAACCCCGCAGCGAGAATCAGGACTCGCCCGAGTGCGGCTGATCAGACCGATGGGCCTGCCCGACCGGCCAGCCGCGCAGCCGGTCGAACCACGGCTGCGCCACCCAGGTCGCGAAGATCCAGAATCCGAAGAAGACCAGATACGCCAACGGAAGTTCGGTGAGCGGCAGGTCGTCGAGACTGCTCAACAGGGCGAAGACCAGGGTCATGAAGGTGGCGGAGCCGAAAGCGGTGATGACGCGATGCCGTCGTCCGGGAGTGTCCATTGTGCGCTCCTATTCGTCGAGAGGAGCCCCGAAGCGCATCGGTGCCGCAGCGCGGTCCTCTTGTGACGTCCACTCGCGATCGTAGGCGGGCAGCGGCGAGTAATCACGGGTGACGCCGACGGCGCGACACGATCGACGGACGTCTGCCGTCCCACCGCACCACCGTGAGGGCTGGACTCAGCGAACCAGCGTCGTCGTCAATCGCTCCAGTTCGGCCGCCGGATCGTCGGTGAGACCGGCATGGACCGGTCCGGTCTGCACCACCGTGCTGCGGGGCGCGGTCAACCAACGGAAGCGTTGGCCCCGACTGGTCTGACAGGCCGGTACCAGCCGATCCTCGCCGGAGCAGACGCGTTCGATGGACCGCAGGGCCGCGCGAACGGAGTCGACATCGGAGCGAGGGTCCAAGGCGGTCAGTCGCTGTGCGTCCAGGGCGACGGTGGCCTGCAGGAAGTCCAGCCACCCGCAGTAGAGCAGCACACCGACATTGATGGACTCGGCCCGCTCGATGCGGGGCACGACGCGCAGCGTCGCGTACTCGAACACCGCCAGCTCGCTCACGCCGCTCCTCCCGGCACCCAGTGCGGTGCGGACTCGATCCGTGCGAGGAAGTGGTCCACATAGGCCGTTCGCCGCTCGGCGGCGGACGCCCCGGACCCGGAGTCGTCGTCGACCAGCCATTGATCGGGAACCAGCTCGACGACCTCGCGCAACACCGACTCGGTCACGCCGTCCGCCAGCTCGCGGTGAGCCTCGGCGGGATCGGCGGCATGGCGGGCCAGGACATGGTCGTCGGCGCGGAACGGGCGTCGAGCGGCCGTACCGGCCCGAGACCAATCGTGGTGGAACCACAGCGCGGCACCGTGGTCGATCAGCCACAACTCCCGATGCCAGCGCAGCAGATTGGGGTTGCGCCAGCTGCGGTCGACATTGTTGATCAACGCGTCGAACCACAGCACCCGCGCCGCCTCCGCCGGATCCGGCGGGAACGCGTCCGGATCGAACCCGAAGGCGCCCGGGAGGAAGTCCATGCCGAGGTTGCGTCCGGCGCTCGCGGCCAGCAGCGCCTGCACCTCCTCGTCGGGCTCATGACGGGCGATGCGCGGATCCATCTCGATCATGAGCAGGTCCGGCACCCGGAATCCGAGTCGGCGCGCCAACTCGCCGGCGATGATCTCCGCCGCGAGCACCTTGGGGCCCTGACCGGCGGCCCAGAACTTCACGACGTAGGTGCCCTCGTCGTCGGCTTCCACCAGGCCGGGAAGCGAACCGCCCTCGCGCAACGGGGTCACGTACCGCGTCGCGGTCACCGTCGGAAGCACCCTGGCCGCCTTTCCCATCGAGATCCGTGCTGGATCGTGGAGCACACCGTAGTTGGCCTGCCGCCGCCCCGACCGGCGGGCTCGCCCTGCGCGGCGCAGCGCCGTCGGGTCCGCCCCGATCGCCGGTCGCGGTCGGGTCTCGGGAGCTGGAGCGACTCGACGTGGTGTGCGCGGGCAAGACTGCGTAGCGTCGAGGCGTGAGCGATCTTCCGTTGTCCGCCACCCCCGCGATCCCCACCGGACTGCCCACCACGGTGGGCGCGTTGCGTGCCTCCGGGCATCGATTGCGCGATGTCAAGTCCGAGATGCGGGAGAACCTGCTGACGGCGCTGCGCACCGGAGTCGACCCGTGGCCGGGCATCGTCGGATTCGGCCGAACGGTCCTCCCGCAGTTGGAGCGCGCGCTGCTGGCGGGCCACGACGTGGTGCTGCTGGGCGAACGCGGCCAGGGCAAGACCCGGCTGTTGCGTTCGCTGGCCGGACTGCTGGACGAGTGGACCCCGGTGATCGCCGGTGCCGAACTCGGCGAGCATCCCTACGAACCGATCACTCCGGCGAGCCGCAGGCGGGCGGCCGAACTCGGTCCGGATCTGCCGGTCGAGTGGGTACACCGGTCGCTGCGCTACACCGAGAAGCTGGCCACCCCCGACTCCTCGGTCGGCGACCTCATCGGCGACGTCGACCCGGTCAAGGTCGCCGAGGGCCGCAGTCTCGGCGACCCGGAGACCATCCACTTCGGCCTGATACCCCGAGGCCATCGCGGCATCGTGGGGATCAACGAGCTTCCCGACCTCGCCGAACGCATCCAGGTGGCCCTGCTCAACGTCATGGAGGAGCGCGATGTCCAGGTCCGCGGCTACACGCTGCGGCTCCCGCTGGACGTCGTGGTGGTCGCGACCGCCAACCCCGAGGACTACACGAACCGGGGTCGGATCATCACGCCGCTCAAGGACCGCTTCGGCGCCGAGATCCGTACTCATTACCCCCTGGAGATCACGGCCGAGATCGCCCTGGTCCGGCAGGAGGCCGAACTGGTCGCCGAGGTCGGCGACCACCTGATCGAGGTGCTCGCGCGGTTCGTGCGCTCCCTGCGGGCCTCGTCCTCGGTGGATCAACGCTCCGGCGTCTCGGCACGGTTCGCGGTGGCGGCCGCCGAGACGGTCGCGGCGGCCGCGCTTCGGCGAGCGGCCCGCACCGGGGAGGCCGCCGCCGTGGCGCGGCCGGTCGATCTCGACGGCGTCATCCCGATCCTGCGCGGCAAGATCGAGTTCGAGGCGGGCGAGGAGGGCCGGGAGGACGAGCTGCTCGGGCACCTGTTGCGGCGGGCCACCGCCGACACCGCGCGCCAACTGCTCGCCGGGATCGACCTGGCGCCGCTCGCCGAGGCCGTGTCGGGCCGGTCGGTGACTACCGGGGAACGCATCACCGCCGAGGAACTGCTCCGCAGCCTGCCGGAGGCGGTGGAGGTGGCGGAGATCGCCAAGCGGATGGGCGCCGACCCCACCGGACCAGCCGGTCCGGTTGCCTCGGCGGTCGAACTGGCCCTGGAGCTGCTCTACCTGTCGCGGCAGCTCAGCAAGGACAGCGATGCCGAGCACTCCGTCTACGGGGCATGAGCCACGGCCGACGAGGCTCGGATCCATCGCGGCGCCGGATGCCCACAGCGTTCGTGCCACGAGAGAGGAGACGACGGCGAGATGTCACACCACGGTGACCACGACTCCTCGGCGCCCCGGGAGTCGGACCCCGAGGACGCTGGCGACCGGCTCGGGCAGGTCGCCGGGTACCGCTACGGCCGCTTCCAGGGCGGCCCGGACCCGCTGGCCGCTCCCGTGGATCTGCGGGCCGCCCTGGCCGAGATCGGCAACGACGTGATGGACGGCTCCTCCACCAGGGCTGCGCTGCGCGAACTGCTCCGACGAGGCCTTCCCGGCCGTACCGGGCTCGACGAGTTGACCCGACGCATCTGGGAGCAGCGGTCGCGATTGCAGCGTCGGCATCGCGTCGACGGCACTTTGAGCGAGGTGCGCGAGCTGCTCGCTCGCGCGCTGGCCGAGGAGCGCCGGGTCCTGTTCCCCGAACCCACCGATGACGCCCGGTTCCGGGAGATGCGGCTGGATGCCCTGTCGACCAACCCCGGCCGCGCCGTGCGCGAGCTGGGTGACTACGACTGGCGTTCCGAACAGGCCGGTCGGGACTATCGACGGATTCGCGAGCTGCTCGGCGAGCAGCTGTTGGACGCCCGGTTCGAGGGAATGCGCCAAGCCCTACGGGATGCCGGACCGGAACAGGTGGCCCAGGTTCGCGCGATGCTCGCCGACCTCAACGCGCTGCTGGCCGCCCACGCCGAGGGAGTCCCCGATGTTCCTGATCGGTTCGCCGCCTTCATGGCCGAGCACGGCCGGTTCTTCCCCGAACAACCCCGGGACATCGAAGAGCTGATCGACGTGCTCGCCGCTCGGGCCGCAGCGGCGGCCAGGACACTCAACTCGCTCTCGCCGCAGCAACGGGCCGAGCTGGCCCAGCTGTCCCAACAGGCGTTCGGCGATGCCCGATTGGCCGCGAGCCTCGGCGAGTTGGATGCGCGGCTGCAGAACCTACGGCCCGGAGAGGACTGGCGCGGCAGCGGCCGATTCCGAGGTACCGAACCGTTGTCGTTGTCGGAGGCGGCCGAGGCACTGACCGAACTCGGCGAGCTGGACGAACTGGCCGAGCAGCTGGGCCAGGCCTATCCGGGGGCCAGGCTGGAGGACGTCGACCTCTCAGCTCTGGAACGTCGACTCGGTGCCGATGCCAGGATCGCGGTGCACGGGCTGGCCGATCTGGAACGGGAACTGACCAGGACCGGCTTGGTGGACCGATCTGCCGACGGCGATCTGCGATTGACGCCGCGCGCGCTGCGCAGCCTCGGTCAAGATCTGCTGCGCGACGTCGTCGAGGCGACCAGGTCACTGCGAGGCATCCGCGAAGGCCGCCGGGCTGGGACGGCAGGCGAGCCCACCGGTGCGGGCAAGCCGTGGTCGTTCGGCGACAGCGAACCCTGGGACGCGGCGGGCACGGCCCGCAACGCGGTGCTGCGCAAGGCTACCGGGCCCGGACCCGATCTGGTCGTGGACGACATCCAGCTCGCCGAGATCGAGAACCGGACCCGCGCGGCCGTGGTGCTGTGCGTGGACGTGTCGTGGTCGATGGTCCAGGACGGTCGGTGGGCGCCGATGAAGCGCACCGCATTGGCCCTGCACCACCTGATCACCACCCGTTTCCGTGGCGACCACCTCCAGCTGGTCACCTTCGGTCGACGGGCCGCGCGCACCGACATCGCGGCGCTCACCGAACTGGAGGCCACCATGGAGCAGGGCACCAACCTGCACCACGCCCTCGCGCTGGCGGGTCGACATCTGCGACGGCACTCCGACGCGATGCCGGTGGTGCTGGTGGTCACCGACGGGGAGCCGACCGCGCACCTGGAGACCGATGGGGAGGCGGTGTTCGACTACCCGCCGACCCCGAGGACGATGCGTGCGACGATGGCCGAGGTCGAGGCCCTGGCCAGGATGGGCACCGCGCTGAGCGTGTTCCGGCTCGGGCAGGACGAGCGCCTCGCCGCCTTCGTCGATCTGGTGGCCCGGCGGACCGGCGGGCGGGTGTACACCCCCGACGTCGACGGGCTCGGTGCTGCGGTGGTACAGGACTATCTGCATATCCGCCGCTCCCGCCGTTGAACGACATCGCGCGGCTCGAGCCTCTCCCACGGTGCCGCCAATGGCGGTATGGCTAGCACCACCCTGACAGGGATGGTGGCGTGATCGCCCGATCCCCGTCCGCTTCCTACCGTTTGTCACAGCGGGGGAGAGGCGGAGATGATGATCGGGACTCTGGACCAGACCGGTTCGACGTCGGCGCGGGTCGTCGAGCCCGGCCGATCGACTCTCGAACCGTCGCCGACCCCGGTGCCCGTGCCGCCCAGGCGCGAACAGGTCGGCGGCGATTCGCGGCCTCGGCCGCTATCGGTGCTGGCACCGTTGATCATCGCGGTGCTGGTGCTGTACCAGGTGGGTCCGTTCGAGGGACTGCCGCGGGCGTTCGAACTGCTTCGTCCCCTCTTCGTACCGCAGGCGGAGTGGGCGGTACCGGACGACCTGTGGCTGTATCTGTTCGGCGCGAGCCTGCCCGAGTTGGCGGGCGCCTTCCTTCCCTTGCTCGCCCTGTTGTGCCACGCCCATCTCACCCGAGGCCGCTGAGGCACGCACCGCCGATCGACGGCCGGGAGGAGACAGCAGCCGGCGCCCGGGAATCCGGACCCGGCACTCGAAGGCTCAGCGCACCTTGTTCAACACGGCGAACGCGTCCCGCACGGCGAGGCCGACCTCGTAGCGTGCCTGCATCGCGGCGCGGGCCTGCGTGTCCAGTCGGTCGGCCTGCCCCGGCTGCTCCGCCGATCGGCGGGCGCGTTGGTGATCCACCTGCCAGGCCATCACCTGGTCGTACAACGGCGATCCCCGGTCGAGAGCGACGGCGGCACCGGAGGCGGTCTGAACGAGCGCGGCCCGCAGCGCCTCCGAGTCCAGCAACCCTGCCGCCTCGGCCATGCCCCGGACCAGATCGATCAACTCGGCACGGGAGCTCGGCCGGGATAGCTCCTTGAGTCGAGCTGCAGCCTCGGGAGCATGCGGTTCGAGCACCGCGGGGCGCAGTGCGGGGCGTGCATCGGGCAGCGGGGCGTGGAAGGGCACGGTCAACAGGTGCCCGGTGGTGTGTGCCTCGGTGACGACCACCCCGGTCAGCCGCTCGACGAGGGCGAGTGCGGTGGCGGCGGGCCGAGGGACCCCCGCCGTCCCGTCCGATTCGCCGAGGCCGACCTCGGCCATGGCGGCCAGCAGCGCATCGGGTTCGGCACCCCATCTGCGCTCCGGGGCCAGCTGGTCGAAGCAGGTACGCAGCTCCCCGTCCACCGCGTGACTGAACTGACCGGTCGCGCCGCCGTCGTGGAAGATCGAGTAGACCTCGCCGTTCTCGGACAGCGAACGCAATACCTCCCGACGGGTGCCCTGGAAGCCGTCGACCTCCACCAAGACCGTCCAGTCGCCGATCCGTACCGCTTGAGCGACCTCCGGGTAGCCGAGGTCGAAGGAGCCGGTCAACTCGACCGCCCGCTCCGGGGTGACCACGACGATGTCCTCCTGCTCGCCGCCGAGCAGACACAAAGCCTGTTCGGGCAGGGTGTGGTGCACGAAGGAGAAGCAGAACCCCGGCTTGCCGTCCGTCCTGGCGGGCCATTCCCGCTCGGACTCGGTCCTGATCTCATCGCTCATCGGCATGATCCCCCGGATTACGGTGACCGCCCCGGAGCAGGGAGCGGCCTTGGCCTGGTCGTGCGAGAGGATAGTGCGGCCTGCCGCATCGACCCTCCGGGGCCGGTGCGCGGGTCGGGCCGGTCGGTGTGCTCGGCAACCGCGTTCGACGGTTCGATCCGGGCGAATGGGGCCGCTCAGCCCTGCGGCTCGCGGATCGGGAGGACGCGGGGCACCAACCGTAGGTAGACCACCATGCCGATCACCTCCACCAGGGTCTGGGTGACGATCACCACCGCGACGATCGCGGCGTCCTCGGGCAGGGCGAGCGCCAACGGCAGCACGACCAGGGAATTACGGGTCGCCCCGCTGAAGAGGATCGCCCGACCGTCGCGGCCGCCCAGCCGGAACAGTCGGGTGACCAGTAGCCCCGCGAGTGGCATCACCACGAGGAACACCACGTAGAACGGGACGACCGTCAGCGCCCTGGGCAGGTCGCCGCCCGCCTGGGGCAGGGCGGCCGCCGCCACCGTCAGCAGGGTGGCCGCCGTCAACGGCACCATCGCCATCCCGACGCCCTTCGCGACCACACGGCCGGTCCGGGCCCGTGCCGCCCACGCCTGGGTGAGCCAGGCCGCTACCAACGGGATGACGATCAGCAGCACGAAGGCCTCGACGAACGGTTCCGGCTCCACGAGCTCCAGGAGATCGGGACCCAGGAACAGCCCCAGCAATACCGGCAGCAGCAGCATCTGGCCGATCAACAGCAGCGGGGTGACCGCCAGCAGCTTCCTGCTGTCGGCGCCCGCGAGCCCGCTGAACACGATCACGTAGTCGACGCAGGGCGCCAACAGCACCAGCAGCACGCCGAGTCGGACGGCCTGGTCGGCGGGCAACAGTGTGAACATCGCCGCCACGACCAGCGGGACCACCACGAAATTGATCACCAGTACCGCGCCGAGGAACCGGCCGGAACGCAGGGAACGCAGCAGTTCGGCGGCGGGCACCTGAAGGAAGGTCGCATACAACAGGGCGGCGAGCACGGGGTTGATCGCCCGCTCCCACCCTGTGGCCGTGTGCCCCGCGAGCAGCCCGACGGCGGCTCCCACCGCCATGGCTCCCAGATAGAGGGCTATCTGGTGGCGCTCCCACCACTCGACCAGCCCGACCTCGCCCGATCCCATGTCCCCGAGTCTCCTACCCCGGCGATGCGGTCGGAATCGGGCCGGGTGCGGTGCGCACCACATCCGAGAGCGGTCGCGCCGAGGACTCCGAGGCCACGAGCGTGCCGCGATGACCACCCAGCGGGAAGGTCGGCGACCCGGCGGCCCTCGCATCGCCAACCGCGCATAGGGTCGGGGACATGGAAACCTGGTCGTCGGTCCCGGTGCCCGCCCTACCTGGCACACCTCGTCCCCTGCGGCTCTTCGACACCGCCTCGGCGCAGGTGCGACCCACCGCGCCCGGTAAGACCGCGGGCATGTACGTCTGCGGCATCACCCCGTATGACGCGACCCATCTCGGTCACGCGGCGACCTACCTCGCCTTCGACCTGATCAACCGGATCTGGCGGGACAACGGCCACGACGTCGAGTACGTGCAGAACGTCACCGACATCGACGATCCGCTGCTCGAACGCGCCACCCGGGACCAGACGGACTGGATGGTGCTGGCGATGCGCGAGACCGCCCTGTTCCGGGAGGATATGGAGGCGCTACGAGTCCTACCGCCGCGCCACTTCGTCGGCGCCGTCGAATCGATCCCGGAGATCACGGTGGCCGTCGCGGAGCTGATCGCGGCCGGTGCTGCCTATCGGATCGACGACGCGGAGTACGCCGACGTCTACTTCGATCACCGCGCCAGCGGCCACTTCGGTTACGAGTCGAACTACGACGAAGCGCAGATGCTGCGATTCTTCGCCGAGCGCGGCGGCGACCCGGATCGTCCCGGCAAACGGCACCCCCTGGACGCCCTGCTGTGGCGGCAGGCCCGGCCGGGCGAGCCGTCCTGGGAATCCGAACTCGGCGCGGGCAGGCCCGGTTGGCACGTGGAGTGCTCGGTGATCGCCAGGAAGCGACTCGGGATGGGATTCGACGTCCAGGGCGGCGGTTCCGACCTGATCTTCCCACACCACGAGTTCAGTGCGGCGCATGCCGAGGCACTCGTGGGCGAGCACCCGTTCGCACGGCACTACTGCCACACCGGCATGGTCGGGTTGGACGGCGAGAAGATGTCGAAATCGCGGGGGAACCTCGTCTTCGTGTCTCGACTACGTGGCGACGGCGTCGACCCCGCGGCCCTACGGCTCGCCCTGCTCGACGCGCACTACCGCAGCGACCGGATGTGGACCGACGACGTACTGGCCGCCGGTACCGCCCGGCTCGCGAAGTGGCGCGCGGCGGTGGCGCTCCAGGCGGGGCCACCCGCCGACGAGGTGATCGACCGGGTGCGGGATCACCTGTCCAACGATCTCGACACACCGAAGGCTCTGGCCGCCATCGACGCCTGGGCCGCCGAGACGGCCAACGGGCGCGGCGACGACACCACCGCAGGCGGGCTCGTCAGCCGGGCGGTCGACGCGCTGTTGGGCATCGCTCTCTGATCGTCGGGAGAACCGCCGGGTGCCGTCAGGACGGCGGAGCCTGTCGAGACCGGCATCGTCCGCCGACGAATCGGGCGATGCGGGCCGTGTGGGCAGCCGTCCTGGCAGCGGGTCCGAGCGGGCGGCGGGGCTATTCGCCCTGCCTGGCGTTCGGCGCGCCGTGGCCGGCCTGCTGCGTCGAGTCCTCGTCGGCCGTCGTCGGGGCCTCGACGTCGAGTGCGTCGGACACCGAGGGGTCCGGGGCGGCGTCGCTGGCGGCGTTGGAACTCGTCACCAGCGCCGTCCACATCGCGGGCAGCCGTGCTGCGGTCTCCCGCAGATAGCCCAACCGGGTGCCCGGCGGATTCGACTCGCCCGAGTTGTGCGGCACCCCGTGGACGTTGAGCCCGGCCGAACCGCACAGCGCCACCGCACGCGGTAGATGGAAGCGCTGGCTCACGATGATCAGATCGTGGATGCCGTAGACGTCCCTGGCCCGTAGGCAGGAATCCCAGGTGCTGTTGCCCGAGCTGTCCTCCACGATCGCCTCGGGCGCCACGCCACGCTCGGTCAGGTAGTCCCGCATCGTCCCGGGCTCGTCGTAGTCGCCGGGCCCCACGCTGCCGCTGAGCAACAGGACGCGGACCACGCCCTGGTGGTACAGCTCAGCGGCCACGTCCAACCGGCCCGCAAGCAATCGCGACGGCTGGCCGTTCGGTCGAACCCCGGCGCCCAGCACCAGGGCGACGTCGGTCTCGGGCGCCTCATCCGGCTCGACGATCCGTCCGGAGCTAGCCGAGTACGCCCAGGCGGTGGGGCCGCCCAACACCAGCGCCACCGTGGCCGTCCCCGCCAGCACCCATCGCCAACGCCTTCGCATTGCCACGCCCTTTCGTGAATTGGTTTCGAGATCGATTAAACCCACGTCGTGGTCCGCGCGCCGGGTGTGCGGTGTGACGTTCGTCGATCTTTCGATTCGCCGCGAACTCCGTCGTCTTCCGGTGGTGCCGGTGCCCCGCATGCGAGGATGCGGGGCTCCGGTGAGCCCCGGATGGGCGAATACCTCGAGTGCCTGTTGGGTAGCCCGGAATCAGCGGGCGCGCACCGATTCGAGACCGGGGCCCGGCCTCGGATCTCTCCGCCCGATGCGAGCCAGACCGACCGGCTGTCCGGCGATGTGACGTCGGTGCGGAGGCGAGCGGGTCGCATCCACCCGAGCGGAACCGCCGTTCACTGCTCCGTCCGGCCGCATCCCGTGTGTCACCAGAGTGACAACGGTCGCCGACCGTAGCCGGCCGGCTGACCCGAGGCAGAACATGGAGATCTCCTGCTCAATCCCGCGGCCGGAGCGCCGATTGATGAGGGGTTGGTTCACCTGCGATGACATCTACAGCAGACGGCCAGAGGCGTACGCCGACCGACTCGCCGACTCATAGCGTCGTGCCAGCCGGGTTCCCGATTCAGCGACCACCGTCGGTGGAGCCCCTCACGTTCGGTGTCGAAGAGGAATTCTTCCTGGTAGATCGATTCGGCCGGTGTGTGACGGCGGCGCCGGAGGTGCTGCGCACGGTGGCGCCCGCCGAGGTTGAATTCAGCGCGGAGGTCAGCGAGTTCCAGGTCGAGTCGGTCTCGCCGATCTGTCGCACCGCGGGCGAGCTCATCGGCAAGCTCGAATCCGGTCGACGTGCCCTCGCCGTGGCCGCCGACCGCCACGGTCACCGATTGGTGGCCTGCGGGGCTCCCATTCACGAACTGGACCGCCCGTTCCCCGTGACGGAGACCAGTCGCTATCTGCGGATCGCCGAGGAGATGGGCGCGATGCTGGAGAGTCTGCTGACCTCCGGCTGCCACGTGCACATCGGCATGCCCGATCTCGAACACGCCGTGGCCGTGAGCAATCAGCTGCGCGCCTTCCTCCCCGGCCTGCTGGCCTTGAGCGCGAACTCGCCGTTCCATCGGGGAGTGGACTCCGGGCACGCGAGCTGGCGCAGCACCATGTGGTGGCAGGTGCCCTCGGCGGGGCCGCCGCCGGTCTTCGAATCGGTGAGCCACTACCAGGACGGGGTCCGCGAAGTGCTCCGCTCCGGCGCGGCGCTGGACCGGGGAATGATCTACTGGCTGATGCGGCCGTCCTCGCACCTGCCCACTCTCGAGATCCGGATCGGCGACGTCTTACCGACCGCCGAGGAGGCACTGCTGTTCGCCTTGATCATCCGGGGGCTGGCGGCGACCGCGCTGATCCGGGTCGACGCGGGCCTACCGCCGCCCGCCGTGGCCGAGCCGACGCTGCGCCTGGCGCTCTGGCGGGCCGCCCGAGACGGCGCGGACGGCATGGTGATCGACCCGATGACCGGTGAACTCCTGCCCGGCAGGGTGCTGATCGACCGGATGATCGCCTGGGCGCGGCCCGGGTTGGCCGCGATGGGCGACGAGGCCGTGGTCACGGCGCTGCTGGCGGCGTCCCGCCGCGCGGAGTCGCCGGTGGCCCGTCAACGAGCCGCGTTCGCGCGGCGGAACAGCATCCAGGACGTGGTCGAGCTGCTGGCCCGACGGACCAGGGGCGTCCCGAGCCCCGCACCATGAGAGGCGGTTCAGGATCCCTTCGAACCGGAACCGGACGATCCCCAACCGCCACGGTGCCTGCGGCGTAGATAACGCTCGAACTCGGCGGCGATGGCGTCACCGTTGGCCTCGGTCATGGTGATCTCATCGCCGCGTTCCTCAAGGGCACGCACGTAGTTGGCGACGTCCTCGTCCTCGTCGGCCATCTCCGAGACCGTCTGCTCCCACTCCTCGGTCTGCTCGGGCAGCGTCCCGACCGGGACCTCGATATCCAGGACGTCCTCGACCCGCCGCAGCAGTGCCAGCGTCGTCTTGGGCGCCGGAGCCTGCGATACGTAATGCGGAACGGCGGCCCAGAAGGAGACCGCGGGCACCCCGGCCTGAACGCAGTAATCGTGGAAGACGGCGAGGATTCCCGATGCGCCCTCGTATCGGGAACGTTCGAGATTGAAGCGGGTGGCGGCCTCGCTGTCGTAAGCACTTCCGGTAATCGGAACGGGCCGGGTGTGGGCGGTATCGGCCAACAGCGAACCCAGCGTGATCACGGTGGTCACTCCCAGCTTCTCGATCTGTTCGACCAGACGCGAGCAGAACGACCGCCACCGCATGTTGGGCTCGATACCGTGCAACAGCACCACGTCACGCGATGAACCCGGCGGGCGACACACAGTCATCCTGGTCGTCGGCCACTCGACTCTGCGGGTGACACCGTCCACCAGGTGGATCGTGGGCCGGGTCACCGTGAAGTCGTAATAATCGTCGGGATCGATCTCGAACAGAGGAGTGGCGTCCCAGGCGAGTTGCAGGTGCTCGATTGCGGTACTAGCTGCGTCACCAGCGTCGTTCCAACCCTCGAACGCGGCCACGAGTACCGGATCCGTCAGGGTCGGCGGTGTTGCCGCTACCTCGTCAGCGTTCATTTCCGCAGGGGTCACTCGTCAAGACTACGACCCTGGCACGACGAGTAAGACCGTAGGCTGGGCGCATGTCGGATCGTGTCACGTCGCCGTTTCTGGACGCCCTTGCCCACCGGGTCCTCGTGGCCGATGGGGCGATGGGGACGATGCTGCAATCCTGGCCGTTGACGCTCGATGATTTCGCGGGTCTCGAAGGCTGTAACGAAATCCTGAATGTCACCCGCCCGGACGTCGTCCGCTCCGTGCATCGAGGTTATCTCGAAGCAGGAGCCGACGCCGTCGAAACCAATACCTTCGGCGCCAATCTATCCAATCTGGCTGATTACGACATTGCCGACCGAATTCGCGAACTATCGCATCTCGGTGCCGCATTGGCCAGGGAGGTTGCCGACGAATTCACCACGCCGGAGCGTCCTCGGTTCGTGCTGGGCTCCGTCGGGCCGGGGACCAAGCTGCCCACGCTCGGACACACCACCTACGCGACCCTGCGCGACGCCTACACCGAACAGGTCCGGGGACTGGTCTCCGGGGGCGCGGACGCCATCCTGGTGGAGACCTGCCAGGACCTGCTGCAGACCAAGGCCGCGATCCTGGGGGCCAAGCGGGCGATGGGCGAGGAGGGTCGCATCGTCCCGGTGATCGCGCAGGTGACGGTCGAGACCACCGGCACCATGCTGCTGGGCAGCGAGATCACCGCCGCCCTGGTCGCGCTCGAACCACTGGGCATCGATCTCATCGGCTTGAACTGCGCCACCGGACCCGCCGAGATGAGCGAACACCTCCGGCAGCTCTCCCAGAACGCCAGGATCCCGCTGTCGGTGATGCCCAACGCCGGGCTGCCCCAGCTGGGGCCCAACGGCGCCGAGTATCCGCTGGGGCCCGAGGAACTGGCCGAGGCGCTCTCCGGATTCGTCACCGAGTTCGGCGTCGGCCTGGTGGGCGGTTGCTGCGGGACGACCGGTGCCCACATCTCCGCCGTGGTCGACGCGGTCGCAGGCCTGACCCCGGCGCCCCGGACGCCCCGGCCGGAGGCGGGCGTCGCCTCGCTCTACCAGTCCGTGCCCTTCCGCCAGGACGCCAGCGTCCTGATGGTCGCCGAACGCACCAACGCCAACGGATCGAAGGCGTTCCGGGAGGCGATGCTCGAAGGGCGCTTCGAAGACTGCGTCGAGATCGGCCGGGCCCAGACCAGGGAGGGCGCGCACCTGCTGGACCTCTGCGTCGACTACGTGGGTCGCGACGGCGCTGCGGACATGAGCGAACTCGCAGGCAGGCTTGCGACGGCGTCCACCCTGCCGATCATGCTCGACTCCACCGAACCGGAGGTGCTGCGCGCCGGGCTGGAACGTCTCGGTGGGCGCTGCGTCGTCAACTCGGTGAACTACGAGGACGGTACCGGGCCGACCTCGCGGTTCCACCGCACGATGGAACTCGTCGCCGAGCACGGCGCCGCCGTCGTGGTGATGTGCATCGACGAGGAGGGTCAGGCTCGCACGGCGGAGGGCAAGGTCCGCATCGCGACCCGGATCCTGGAGGACCTGCGGGAGAACTGGGGCGTCCGCACCGAGGACGTCATCGTCGACTGCCTCACCTTCCCGATCTCCACCGGTCAGGAAGAGGTCCGCCGGGACGGCATCGAGACGATCGAGGCCATCCGCGAACTCAAACGGCGCTACCCGGCCGTGCAGACCACCTTGGGCATCTCCAACATCTCCTTCGGGCTCAACGCCGCGGCGCGACAGGTGCTGAACTCGGTCTTCCTGCACGAATGCGTCGAGGCGGGTCTGGACACCGCCATCGTGCACGCGTCCAAGATCCTGCCCATGGCGCGAATCCCCGACGAGCACCGCGAGATCGCGCTGGACCTGGTCTACGACCGCAGACGGGAGGGCTACGACCCGTTGCAGCGGTTGATGCAGCTCTTCGAGGGCGCCACCGCGTCCTCGGCCCGTGCCTCCCGCGCCGAGGAACTGGCCGCGCTGCCGTTGTTCGACCGGCTCCAGCGGCGCATCGTCGACGGCGAGCGCAAGGGCCTGGAGGTGGATCTGGAGGCGGCGCTGCTGGAGCGTCCGGCGCTGGAGATCATCAACGAGACCCTGCTCGCCGGGATGAAGACCGTGGGCGAGTTGTTCGGCTCCGGCCAGATGCAGCTGCCGTTCGTGCTGCAGTCCGCCGAGGTGATGAAGACCGCCGTGGCCTACCTCGAACCGCACATGGAGAAGAGCGACTCCGAGGGCAAGGGTCGTATCGTGCTCGCCACCGTCAAGGGCGATGTGCACGACATCGGCAAGAACCTGGTGGACATCATCCTGTCCAACAACGGCTACCAGGTGGTCAACCTCGGGATCAAGCAGCCCATCAACGCGATCCTCGATGCCGCCGAGCAGCACCGGGTCGATGTCATCGGCATGTCCGGGCTGCTGGTGAAGTCGACGGTGATCATGAAGGAGAACCTCCTGGAGATGATGACCAGGGGTGTCGGGGAGCGTTGGCCGGTGCTGCTCGGCGGCGCGGCGCTGACCCGATCCTATGTGGAGAACGACCTCGCCGAGGTCTTCAACGGTCATGTCAGCTATGCCAGGGACGCCTTCGAGGGCCTGCGGTTGATGGACCGCATCATGACCAGGAAGCGCGGTGGCCTGGTGATCGCCGATCCCGAGGAGGAGGCGAAGATCGCCGAACGGCGGGCCCGACACGAACGATCGCGTCGGATCGCGGAGGAACGCAAGGCCAAGGCCGCCGCCGAGGACGCCGACGTCGTGCAGCCCGCACGATCGGAGACCGCCACCGACGTCCCCGTGCCCACCCCGCCGTTCTGGGGCAGCCGGGTGGTCAAGGGCATTCCACTGGCCGGGTACGCGGCGATGCTCGATGAGCGGGCCACGTTCCTCGGACAGTGGGGGCTGCGGGGCTCCAAGGGCGGCAACGGTCCCAGCTACGAGGAACTCGTGGAGACCGAGGGCCGTCCCCGCCTGCGGGAATGGCTCGACCGCCTGTCCACGGAGGGCATCCTCGCCCACGCTGCGGTGGTCTACGGCTACTTCCCCTGCGTCGCCGACGGGGATTCGGTGGTGGTGTTGACCGAGCCACGACCCGACGCCGCCGAGCGATTCCGCTTCACCTTCCCCCGGCAGGCCAAGGATCGACGGCTCTGTCTCGCCGACTATTTCCGGCCGAGGGACATGGCTGTGACCGAGGGCGTGGTCGACGTCCTGCCGCTGACCCTGGTCACGATGGGCCAGCCGATCGCGGACTTCGCCGCCGAGTTGTTCGCCGCCGACGCCTACCGCGACTACCTGGAGGTGCACGGCCTGAGCGTGCAGCTCACCGAGGCGCTCGCGGAGTACTGGCATCGGCGGGTCCGCGAGGAGTTGCACTTCTCCACCGGCGGTTCGATCGCCGACGAGGATCCGGCGGAGGTCGAGGAGTACTTCCGGTTGGCCTACCGGGGCGCTCGCTTCTCGCTCGGCTACGGTGCCTGCCCGAACCTGGAGGATCGGGCCAAGATCGTCGAGCTGCTCGAAGCGGAACGGGTCGGGGTGAAACTGTCGGAGGAGTTCCAGCTGCATCCCGAGCAGTCCACCGACGCCATCGTCACCCACCACCCGGAAGCGACCTACTTCAACACCTGATCGAGCCCGCCCCGGTGCCGAGGCCGGGGCCGGTAGCCAACCGACGTCGGGATCGACCGAAGTTCCGACCGATTCGAGGAGTTCTCAGTGATGCGACCGTTCACGACGGACGGCCGAAACGAGTCCACCGCCGCCGAGACCTCGGAGGCCACCGCCTCGGCGGCGGCCGGGCTCACCATTGCGGAACCCGTGGTCGTCGAGCAGACCCTCGACCAGTCCTCACTCGGGGCCTCGGCGGCGGGAACGGCTCGGCTGGCCGCCGTTCTCTGGGACATGGACGGCACCCTGCTCGACTCGGAGAAGCTGTGGGCGATCGCGCTGGAGCAGACCGCCGCCGAGTTGGGCGGGGCGATCAGCGCCGAGGCCAGGGCATCGATGGTCGGTTCGAATATGAGCAACAGCATGGGGATCCTGCTCGCCGACCTCGGCCTGGCCGTGACCGAGGAGTCGGTGGCGGCGGCGGGTGCCAGGGTCGCCGAACTCACCACCGAGCTGTTCCGCACCGACCTGATCTGGCGCCCCGGCGCGCAGGAAGCCCTGCACGCCGTCCGCGCTGCCGGCGTCCCGATGGCACTGGTGACCTCGACCATCCGGTCGATCGGCGAGGTCGCCCTGGAGACGATCGGCGCCGATCTCTTCGACGTGGCCGTGTTCGGCGACGAGGTGCCGCACAACAAGCCGCACCCCGCCCCGTACCTGCAGGCCGCCGAGGCACTGGGCGTCGACCCGGCGGACACCGTCGCCATCGAGGACTCGCCGGTCGGCGTGGCCTCGGCGGCGGCTGCCGGGGCCACGGTGCTCGCGGTGCCCTGCGAGGTGCCCGTCGAGCCGGGGGAACGCCGAATTCTGCGGTCCTCACTGGTCGGCGTCGACCTCGCGTTCTTGATCGGCCTGCTGGCGCCGCGGCAGGCCGAGACCCGGACGGTCGAGTAGGAGCTTTCGGCTCAGAGCGCGGCGCGGACCGCCGAGGCGAATTCGTAGTCGCGCTGCCAGCCCGCGCCGGTCGGAGCGAGGATCACCCGCTTGACGCCCGCTTCGGCGTAGGCGGCCAGGTCGGCAGCGGCCCGGGCGGGTTCGGCGCTCACCTCGGGACCGACGACGGCCGCATCGGGCGCTGGCCTGCCGTGCTCGGCGGCGAGATCGCGCAGCACCGCGAGTTCGGCGCGGACCGCAGCCGCTGACATTCCGATGGAGATCCAACCGTCGCCGAACTCGGCTGCCCGGCGTAGCGCCCGTCTGTTGTTGGCCGCGACCAGCACGGGCGGCATGGGGGCACCTGGGGCCAGCTGTACCGCCTGCCCGTCCGGCAACGTGCTCGCCGCACCGGTGACCAGGCCGGGCAGTACCCGCAGCGCCTCGTCGGTGAGGCGTCCTCGGTCCGCGAAGGACACCCCGGTTTCGCGCCAGCCCGCATCGCCGTGCGCGGGGTTGCCGGTCCCCACCCCGAGCACGACTCGATTGCCCGAGACATGTTGCAGGGTACTGATCTGCTTCGCCGTCCAGGCGACCGGCCGCAATGCCAACAGCAGCACGCCGAAGCCGATCGTGATGCGTTCGGTGACCGCGGCGGCGGTGGCGAGAACGACATTGCTTTCCAGGATCGGCGCGCTCGCGATGAGGTGGTCGGTGCTCCAGATCGAATCGAGGCCGACGTCCTCGGCGAACCGGGCGCTGTCCCGGATATCGCCGAGTCCGGGGTGGTCGGGGCCAGGAACGGAGGCAGGCAACATCACGCCGATGTCGAGGGTCATACCGCTGACAACCAGTTGTCCGAGATTGTTGTTCCACAAGGCCGAACGGCGAAGGTCGCCGCCCGGCTGCGGCGCGGTTCAAACAGGGAGTCGACGAACGGGTACCGGTGCAGGTGCGGGCGGGCCGACATAGCGCGCCGAAGGACGGATCAGCCGTCCGCCCGCCGCCTGTTCCAGGATGTTGGCGGTCCAACCGACGACGCGGCTGGTGGCGAAGGTGGGGGTGAACATCCTGCGGGGGATGCCGCAGAGCTCCATCACCACTCCGGCGTAGAACTCCACATTGGCGTGCAGCTCGCGGCCCGGTTTCAACTCCGCGAGGATCTCGACGACCCTGCGCTCCACGGTGGTGGCGAACTCGACGAGGTCGCCGCCCAGCTCCTCGGCGATCGTTCGAAGTAGAACGGCCCTCGGGTCCGCTGTGCGATAGACGGGATGGCCGAACCCCATGATGCGACCGCCGGACTCCACCTGGGCCCGGACCCAGGGGTCGATGCGGTCGGGAGCGCCGATCTCATCGAGGGAGTCCAACGCCCGGTCCGGGGCCCCACCGTGCAACGGGCCACTGAAGGAACCGATCGCCGCGGTGACCGCCGACGCGACATCGGCTCCGGTGGAGGCGACGACTCTGGCGGTGAAGGTGGAGGCGTTGAAACCGTGGTCGATGGTGGCGATGAGATAGCTCTCCACCGCGCGGGCGTGGGCCGGGGCGGACTCGGAGCCGGTGATCATCCACAGCCAGTTGGCCGCACAGGACAGGTCCGCGCGAGGCTCGACCGGCTCCAACCCGGCGCGGAGCCGGTGCAGAGCCGCGAGGATCGTCGGGGTCGCGGCACAGATGAGCAGCGCGTCAGCTCGGCGTTGCGTGGGCTCGCTGTCCCACAACGGAAGCAGATCACGGGCTGTGCCCAACACCGACAACGCCGTCCGTAGCCCGGACATCGGGTCGAACTTCGCCCCCGCAGCGGCGATCGTGGGGAGCAGATTCGTCAGCTCCTCGGGCAGGGCACGCAGCGTCGTCAACTCCGCCACGAAATCCGCGAGCTCTGCGGAGTCGGGCAGCCGTCCTTCGATCAACAGGAACCAGACCTCTTCGAACGATCTCGTCCGGGCCAGGTCGATCGCCGAGTACTGCCGATAGTGGTAGAAGCCCTGGGAACCCCGTACATCGCCGACCTCGGTCGTCGTGACGATGACGTTGCGCAAGCCTGCTGGAACCTCTATCGGTCCGTCCACTGTGGTCTCCATGAGTCCTCCTTATGGTGCCGTCACTGTCGACGTGACAGTGTTGTATTGTCAATATTGATACAGTCAATATGAACCGGAGGACGGTCATGACTGCCGACGGCGACACTCGGTACCTGACGACCGGCGAGGTGGCTCACCGGCTGGATGTGAAGGAAGCGACCGTCTACGCCTACGTCAGCAGAGGGCTGCTGCGCAGTGTTCGAACCAGAGGCAGTCGCGGCAGCGTGTTCCGGCAGGACGAGGTCGAGGGCCTGGCCGAGCGTCGGCGCGACGGCAGACAATCATCGGGTTCCATCGAGCGCATCCGAACGGAACTGACCTTGATCACCGACGACGAGTTGTACTACCGGGGCTATCGGGCGGTGGACCTGGCCACCACGACCACCGTGGAGTCGGTGGCCCACCTGCTCTGGACCGGTGAACTCGGTGACCGGCCGCCGTTCCCGGCCCCGTCCGATCTAGTGGAATCCGCCGTCGGCGCCATCGCCGTGCTACCGAGGACCGCCCGCCTCACCGACCGGCTACGGGTCGCAGTCGTCGCGCTGGGCGCCCTGGATCCGTTGCGATTCGCGTTGAGTCCGGAGTCGGTGGTGCGTGCGGGGGAGACGCTGCTCGGCGTGTTGGCCGCCGCTCATGCCCCGCATGCGCCGCAGGGCGATACCGTCGCCCTGCGGGTCTGGCCGGTGTTGACGTCCCGGCCGGTGCGGCCCCGGCTGCTCACCGCCGTACTGATCCTGCTGGCCGATCACGACCTCGCGGTCTCCACCGTGGCCGCCAGGGTCGCGGCGAACACCCGGGCGAACCCCTACGCCGTGGTCTCGGCCGGGCTCGGTGCGCTGGACGGGCCTCGGCACGGCGCTGCCAGCAGCCTCGCCTACCGCTTCCTCGGGGAGGCCCTGTCCGATCCGGTCGGGGCCCTGTCCGATCGACTGCGCACCTCCGGAACGGTGCCGGGTTTCGGGCACCGGGTCTACCAGCGACGCGATCCGCGCGCCGATCTGTTGCTGGACCTGTTGCGCGAGTCGGGCGAGGCCGAGGAGCCCCTGCGTGCCATCGACGAGGTGGCCGAGCGCCTGCAGAGTCAGGACGAGTCGGCGTTCCCGAACATCGACCTGGCGCTGGCCGCGATGATGCACGCCTACGACATGCGTCCCGATGCGGGCGAGGCGGTGTTCGCCGTGGCCAGGGTGGCTGGCTGGCTGGCCCATGCGATCGAGGAGTACCGGGAGCCGACGATGCGATTCCGTCCGGTCGGGGTGTACACGGGTCCGCGCCCGGGTCGCTGACGACACCCGGGCAACCCGGGTACGGACTTGGGAACCCGCACGCCTCAGTTGATCCGGCCCAGATGGTCGGCGGTGCGGGTGGTCTCGGGAAGTCGGTATCGGGGAGCCAAGCGCAGCACCAACGCGCAGGCCGCGTCGAGGTCGTAGCGATGGCCGACGGACACGAAGACCGGTTTAACGCCGGCCTGGGTGCGTAGCGCGCGGCCGACCACGTCGTTGTCCAAGGCCAACGGTGTCCACGCGCCACGCACGTCCTCGGGCGCATCGAACGGCCCCATGGGGGTCTTGCCGACGCCGATGCTCGGCAGCTCGGTGAGCACGCCCAGGTGACAGGCCAGTCCGAAGCGCCGAGGATGGGCCAGGCCTTGACCGTCGCACAGCAGGACGTCGGGCAGCACCGTCAACCGTTCCAGCGCCCGCAGCAACGCGGGCGCCTCGCGGAACGCGAAGAGCCCGGGCACATAGGGGAAGGTCGTGGTGGACCGCAACACGACGCTGTCGAGCACGGCCAGCGTCGCGATGTCGAGCACCGTCACCACCGCGACCAGGGCATCGCCGTCGCGATAGGCCACGTCGAGCCCCGCCGCCGTGCGGGGTGTCGCGGTGGGTGTCTCCACTCGGACCAGCGGTCGCAGTCGCTGTTGGATGGCGACCGCCTCCGACTCCGTCGACGGCCACGAATGGAGATCACGGATCTTGAGCACGTCGCCAATGCTAGGTCGCCGACGAGGCAAGTCCGCCGCCCAGGATTCCGGCCTGGCTGCGGCGGCTGCCGCACCTCGGCGAATGTGTGCCGAACCCGTCAGCTCTTCAGCGCCGCCGCCCGGGCGGCGCGCGCGGCGAAGACCTCGTCGCGACGCTCGTTCATCTCGCGCAACGCGGTCTTGCGGTCTCGTGCGGAGAGTCGGTCGATGTAGAGGCTGCCGTTGAGATGGTCGGTCTCGTGCTGCAGGCAGCGCGCGAAGAATTCGCGGCCCTCCAGCACCAGTGGCTCGCCGTGCATATCCTGACCCCGGGCGATGGCGTGATCCGGTCGGGCCACCGTCAGATAGGGGCCGGGTACCGACAGGCAGCCTTCGGTCCCGTCCTCCAACCTGCGCTGCGCGGCGGGGATCTCGTCCAGCACAGGGTTGATGATATGACCGACGTGGCGAACACCGTCGCCATCGGGGATGTCGTAGACGAAGACCCGCAGGTCGACGCCGATCTGGTTGGCTGCCAACCCCACGCCCTCCGCGACGTACATCGTCGCGAACATGTCGTCGATCAGGGCCGCGAGCTCCGGCGTGCCGAAATCCACCACGTCCCGGCAGGGCCGGTGCAGGACCTCCTCGCCGACCACCGTCACGCGCCGCACCGAGCCCCGTTCGGCCTCGGGCGCGCGACGGGGGAAGACTCCGTCGACCGGCTTGCCCTGTACCCGCACCCGGCGATCGATGGAGCCTGGACTGTCCGAACTCATGGGGCGTGACACCTCTCTGCGCAACCGGCCGCGGAAGCGCAGCAGTTCGCTCCGGCGTGCCGAGGAAAGTTGACCGAGTGCTTTGCAAAGTAGCAGACTTTGCAAAGTGAGCAGCGACGGTAGTCAGGAATCCCCGATGGCGGCGCGGACTCCCCACGGACCCGGCGCCGGGCTGCCCGAGCACGCGGTGCGTACCGAGCTGTTGAGTCTGCTGGCGACGATGCCGACGCTCACCGCGACCGAGGCCGCGCGGGCGTTGGGCCGCAGCTCGGGACTGTGTTCGTTCCACCTGCGACGACTGGCGCAACACGGACTCATCGAGGAGTCGCCGCATACCGGCGGTCGCGTCCGTCCGTGGCGGCTGCGTGCGGGCGTCGAGCACGGCGACGACTCGACCGGCGCGTCGAACGCGGGATTCGGGGAACTCGCGCGCGATCTCGAGGACGAGAGCCACCAACACTGGCTGGCCCACCGGGCGGCGGTACCCGCGCGGTGGCGGCGGGACGAGGCGTTCAGCGCGGTGGTCCACCTGACCCCCGAGGAACTGACTGCGTTGGGTGCGCAGGTCCGGGAGCTGCTCGCTCGATTCCGGGGGCGGGACACGAATGTCCGGGCCCGGCCTGCGGGTACGGCCCCGGTGGCGGCGGTCCTACGGTTGTTCCCGCTGATCACCGATGTCGAGCCGTCCGCATCGGCACCCGAGGTCGACGCGGAAGAGGCCGATCAGCCCGGTTCCTCCGATCCAAGCCGAGCCCACGGCGGCGCGCGTCGCAGGCCGTGATCCCTCGGCGGGACCACTTCAGGGTGCCCCGCCGTCGGCAGCGCCGCATGACGACGAACCCGTGGCGGACCCTTGACCTCAATATTGGTTTGGGTTCTACGGTCGGTTCCGGCAGCCAGTCAGGCGTGCCGATGAGCCGGAGGGAACCGAGATCAGATGACACAGTCGAACCCACCCCGACGGGCAGGCAGACGGGAGTGGCTGGGACTCGTCGTGCTCACACTGCCGACCCTGCTACTGGCCATGGACATGACAGTGCTGCATCTGGCGGTGCCCGCGCTGAGCGCCGACCTGGCACCCAGCGGTACCCAACTGCTGTGGATCGTCGACATCTACGGATTCCTGATCGCCGGATTCCTGGTGACCATGGGCGCCATCGGCGATCGGATAGGCCGTAGGCGCCTGTTGCTCTGGGGCGCGGTGGCCTTCGGGGCCGGTTCGGTACTGGCCGCCTTCTCCGACAGCGCCGAGATGCTCATCGCCACCCGCGCCCTGCTCGGCATCGCGGGAGCGACCCTGATGCCCTCGACCCTGTCATTGATTCGTGCCATGTTCGAGGACTCGCAACAGCGGCGGGTCGCCATCGGCGCGTGGATGGCGTGCTTCACCGTCGGCGCGGCCGTCGGCCCGCTGGCGGGCGGGCTGCTGCTGGAGCGGTTCTGGTGGGGCTCGGTCTTCCTGCTCGGCGTTCCGGTGATGCTGGTCCTCCTGGTGTCCGGGCCCCTCGTACTGCCGGAGCAACGCGATCCGACGGCAGGAAGGCTCGACCTGTTCAGCGCAGTACTGTCGCTGGCGGCGGTGCTGCTGATGGTCGCGGGACTGAAGAGTCTGGCCGCCGACGGCGCGCAGTGGCCGCAGGGAATCACGCTTCTGGTCGGACTCGCCCTAGGCGTGCTGTTCGTCCGACGTCAATACACCCTGACCCACCCGCTGCTGGACCCGACGCTCTTCCGCTCCTCGGCGTTCAGCGTGTCGCTGGCCGCCCAGACCCTCGCGATCTTCGCGATGGCGGGCCTGCAGTTCTTCGCCGCGCAGTACCTCCAGCTCATTCTCGGCCTCACGCCGCTGCAGGCCGGGCTGTGGATGGTGCCGTCGATGGCCGCAGCGACGGCGGGCACGCTGCTGGTGCCGCTGATCATGCGCCGCACCGCCCGAGTCGCTCCGGTGATGACCGCAGGACTGGCCCTGGCCGCCGTCGGAGGTCTGATCGTCTCGATGGTCGGCGACTCGCCCGACTCGGGTGTGTGGACGCTCGTCCTCGGGTTCGTGCTGATCTCCCTCGGTCTGGGGCCCACGATGACCCTGGCCACCGACCAGATCATGGGCGCGGTCCCCGCACACCGGGGCGGCGCGGCCGCCGCGATCTCCGAGACCGGCGGCGAACTCGGCACGGCGCTGGGAATCGCCCTGCTGGGCAGCCTCGGTGGCGCGATCTATCGGATCGGCGTCGGCGACACGCTGGCGGGGCTGTCTACGGCCGACGCGGCGCGGGACAGCCTCAGCGGCGCCGTACTCACGGCGCAGCGACTCCCCGCCGCCGAAGCGGAACCGATGCTCGCCGCCGCGAGAACCGCGTTCGTCGACGGAATGCAGGTCACCGCGCTGGCGAGCACCGCGATGGTCCTGGGTATCGCCGTCCTGGTGGCGATGATCCTGCGCCCCGGGCCGAAGCACACCGAGCCGGACGCCCAGACCGCGCCCGTGTCCTGACCCGAACGCCCGCGCTCCACCGCAGCGAAGGCACCGGCACCGCACCCCCGCGACGGCGGCGCTGTCGGCGGCATGGGTGATTCTGGAGAACCCACCACAGCTTTCGAAGCGACCACCGAGGAGCCGTCTCGGTCGCACCACACGGTCGACCGACTCGTCCCGAACCGACCAGGAGAGAAACCCCATGAGTATCGAGTCCACCGCGTGGCACTCGCTCTACAACGTCACCAGCGCCAACCGGGACCGCAGGCCGTTCTCCGCCGCGACCCTGCGACGGATCGGCCGGTTCGCGGCTAGACACCGACCCAGACTCGTGCAGTTCTTACTGCTCAGCATCGTGACCGCGGTACTCACCGTGGCGACACCCGTGCTCGCGGGCCGGGTGGTCGATGCGATCATCGCCGCCGAGCCCGTGGACGTGGTCGTCGGACTGGCGGTGTTGATCGCGGGCATCGCCATCGCCGAGGCCGGACTCCGGCTGGCGGTGCGCTGGCTGTCCGCAGGCATCGGCGAGGGATTGATCCTCGATCTGCGGACCAGCGTCTTCGACCACGTCCAGCGGATGCCGATCGCCTTCTTCACCCGCACCCGGACGGGCGCACTGGTCAGCCGATTGAACAACGACGTCATCGGTGCGCAGCGCGCCTTCAGCGACACCCTCTCCGGAGTCGTGGGCAACCTCGTCACCCTGGTGCTGACCTTGGTGTTGATGATCGGTATCTCCTGGCAGATCACCCTGCTCTCCCTGGTCCTGCTCCCCGTGTTCGTGGTGCCCGCCCGTCGGATGGGCGCCCGGCTCGCGCGGCTGCAACGGGAGGCCGCCGCTCACAACTCGACCATGAGCACCCAGATGACGGAACGGTTCTCCGCACCGGGCGCGACCCTGGTCAAGCTCTTCGGCAAGCCCGCGGACGAATCGCGGGAGTTCGCCGAGCGGGCCGCGCGGGTGCGCGACATCGGAGTGCGCCGCGCGATGCTGCAATCGGTGTTCGTCACCGCGCTCACCCTCGTCTCGGCGCTCGCCCTGGCCCTGGTCTACGGGCTCGGCGGCTACTTCGCCCTGCGCGGCGGGCTCGACGCGGGTGCCGTCGTGACCCTCGCAATGCTGCTGACCCGGCTCTACGCGCCGCTGACCGCGTTGGCGGGCGCCCGGGTCGAGGTGATGAGCGCGCTGGTCAGCTTCGAGCGCGTCTTCGAGATCCTCGACCTCAAGCCGTTGATCGAGGAGAAGCCCGAGGCCCGCACCGTGCCCACCGGCGGGGTCTCCGTGGAGTTCGACCGGGTGAGCTTCGGCTACCCCTCGGCGGACAAGGTGTCGTTGGCCTCGCTGGAGGAGGTGGCCACCCTCGACTCCCGAGGCGGGGTACAGGTGTTGCACGACGTCTCGTTCCGGGTCGAGCCCGGACAACTGGTGGCCCTGGTCGGATCCTCCGGTGCAGGCAAGTCCACCATCGCCTCGCTGCTGCCCCGGCTGTACGACGTCGACGAGGGAGCCGTCCGGCTCGGCGACGTCGACGTCCGAGACCTCACCGCCGACTCGATCCAACAGACCCTGGGGTTGGTGACCCAGGACGGCCATCTCTTCCACGAGTCGATCCGCGCGAACCTGCTCCTAGCCCGCCCGCAGGCCGAGGAGTCGGAGTTGTGGGAGG
Source organism: Actinoalloteichus hymeniacidonis (assembly GCF_014203365.1). Lineage (NCBI taxonomy): Bacteria > Bacillati > Actinomycetota > Actinomycetes > Pseudonocardiales > Pseudonocardiaceae > Actinoalloteichus > Actinoalloteichus hymeniacidonis. The sequence continues at coordinate 3,439,330 of NZ_JACHIS010000001.1, read as the reverse complement.
TACTGCGGCGTGCCCGGCTGGACGACCTCATCGCCGGCCTGCCCGACGGCCTCGACACCATCGTCGGCGAACGCGGCTACCGGCTCTCCGGTGGCGAACGGCAGCGACTGACCATCGCTCGGCTGCTGTTGGCGCGGCCGAGAGTGGTGATCCTCGACGAGGCGACCGCCCACCTGGACTCCACCTCCGAGGCAGCCGTGCAGGCCGCACTGGGGGAGGCGTTGACGGGCCGGACCTCGGTGGTCATCGCGCACCGGCTCTCCACGGTCCGCGCCGCCGATCTCATCCTGGTCATCGAGGACGGCCGGGTGGTGGAACGCGGTACGCACACCGAACTGCTCGCCGCGAACGGACGCTACGAGCAGCTGTACCGGACCCAGTTCGACGAGTCCGAGGAGGTTGAGCCCGCACTGCGTGTAATCGAGGAACCCGTCAGCGGCTGAGGCGACTCTCGACGACGAACCGGCAGGCACCTGTGGTAGTCGAGGCGATCCTCGGCTACCACGAGGCGGACAAAAAGAGCAGCGTAGCCGGGGCGCGGATGGCTACCATCGTCCACTTCGGCCGCGCGGGACGACCGCATCGCACGTTCCTCCTGCCGCCGATCCGACCGATCCACACCCGTGCACCACCGCATCGAGAGCGAGCAACGACTATGACGACCGAACGTGCCGACGCAGGCGCCACCACGCCGAACTCCCTGGAGCAGGGCACGCCGGCCGTCATCCTGATCACCGGAATCCAGGCGGCGGGTAAGTCGACCGTGGCCCAGCTGTTGGCCGAGCGGCTCCCGCGCGCCGTCCACGTGCGAGGAGACCTGTTCCGGAAGATGGTCGTCACGGGCCGCCAGGAGATGAGCGCGGACCCCGACCCGGAGGCCGTGGCGCAACTGCGGCTGCGGCATCGCCTGACGGCCTCGGTGGCCGACGAGTACGTGCAGGCCGGGTTCACCGCCGTGGTGCAGGACATCGTCATCGGGGACGAACTTCCCCGCACCCTCGCCCAGATCCGTGCGCGGCCGTTGTTCGTCGTCGTGCTCGCGCCGAGCATCGACTCGATCGAGACCCGGGAGGCGGGCCGAGGCAAGACCGCCTATGGACAGCACTGGGGACCGGCCGACCTCGACCGGCTCTTCCGTGCCGAGACCCCGAGGATCGGCCTGTGGCTGGACACCTCGGGGCAGACCGCACAGGAGACGGTGACGGAGATCCTGGCACGGGTGTGGACCGAGGCCGCCGTCGACCCGGCTCCGCACACCTCCTAGATCGCGCTCACACGCGTCCCGGCGTCGTGCCCACCGGCCGCGCCGGGACGCCCGTGACCAGCGGCGGCCTCGGGATCGACCACCACTGAGCCTCGGCGGCCGCGCGCTGCGCTCGCCGAGGGGAACCCGCCTGCCGCCGCAGCGGGCGAAAGATGTGTTCCACGCCACTCTCGTCCGCATCTGGCCAGGGTGGTGGTCGTCGCGTCGCCGAGTTCCTACTGTCCGAATCACGGCCCGCACTCGCTGTGCAGGTCTTTTGTGGACCGGCGATGTTTCACCGAGGGAGATCACCGATGATCAACCGAAGGTCGATTCTGCACGGCATGGGCGGAACGCTCGCGGCACCACTGGCTGCCCGGGTGCTGGCCGCCGAGGAGGCACAACGGGACGGAGAGGCGGACACGACATCGTCTGCGGGCGGCGACGACTCCGCTTTCGAGGATCGCATCGACCGGCACGCCCTGGTCTCCCGACACGACGTCCACCGGACGACGAACGATCTCGAACTCCCGCTCCAGGTCGGCAATGGGCGCTTCGCCTTCGGGGCCGACATCACCGGACTCCAGACCTTCGCCCCCTTCGCCACCATGTCCGACTGGGGCTGGCACTCCGACGCATTACCGCCGGGCAAACAGATCGAGGACTACCGGGGCACCATCTGGGACACCTACGGTCGGCCGGTCTACTACTGGACCGGCGATGCCGACCAGCCGGAGATGCACCACTGGCTTCGGGAGAACCCGCATCGGATCAACCTCGGTCGGATCGGCCTCACCTTGACCAGGTCCGATGGGACCCAGGCCGTGGAATCGGATTTGACCGAGACCCGACAGCACCTCGAGCTGTGGACCGGCAGGCTGCACAGCCGCTTCGTGTTCGACGGTCATGCCGTCGAGGTCGAGACCACCTGCGATCCCGAGACCGACACCGTCGCCGTGCGAGTGACCTCCCCGCTGGTGCAGCAGGGGCGGCTGGCCCTGTACATCGACCTGCCCTATGCCACGGCGGCGGGACAGGACAAGTTCTCCGCGCCCTATGTCGGGTTCTGGGACCGGCAGGCCGACCATGCCAGCGAAGTGACACGCCGGGGCGGTCGTCGCGCGACGCTCACCCACCGCCTGGATGACACGACCTACCAGGTGGGTCTGGCGTGGCGGGGCCCGAGCCGGATCGAGCGGGACACCGAGCGCGCACACCGATACCACCTGGTGGGCGGCCGGGCGGACACGGTGGCCGCGAGCTTCCTGTTCGCCCCCGGTGACCACCCTGCGGCGACGGCGCCCTCGGTCGACTCGGTGGAACGCGCCAGCGCGCACTGGTGGCCCCGATTCTGGAGATCCGGTGGCGCGGTCGACCTCTCCGGCTCGGCCGATCCGCGCTGGCGGGAGCTCGAGCGCCGGATCGTGCTCAGCCAGTACCACCTCGCGGTCAACGAGGCAGGCAACGAACCGCCCCAGGAGTCCGGTCTGGTCAACAACGGGTGGTACGGGAAGTTCCATCTGGAGATGTACTGGTGGCACGCCGCGCACTACGCGTTGTGGAACCGCTGGTCGTTGCTGGATCGCAGCACCGATATCTATCGGCGGCTGCTCCCCTCTGCCCGAGATCGTGCCGCCGAACAGGGATTCACCGGGGCCCGATGGCCGAAGATGACCACCGCGCAGGGCCGGGAGTCGCCCAATATCCCGACCGCGCTGCTGTTGTGGCAGCAGCCGCACGCCTTGTTCCTGGCGGAACTGGATTACCGCGCGCACCCCGAACGGGAGACGCTGGTGCGGTGGCAGGAGGTCCTCTTCGCCACCGCGGACTTCATGGCGTCCTTCGCGCACCGCGCGCCCGACGGCCGCTACGTGCTGGGACCGCCGGTGATGACGGCCAACGAGCGCAACGACTCGGCGACCACGTCGAACCCGGCCTTCGAACTGTCCTACTGGCGGTTCGGGCTACGTGTCGCGCAACAGTGGCGGGAACGCCTCGGCCTCGAACGGGATCCGCACTGGGACGAGGTGCTGACCCACCTGGCACCGCTGCCCGTGCAGGACGGCGTGTACGTGCTCTACGAAGGCGTCGAGAACATGTGGACGGAGCACAACACGAACCATCCCGATCCCATCGCGCCGTACGGGATGCTCCCCGGGGACGGCGTCGATGTCGAGACCATGCGCGCCACCGCTGCGCAGGTGTACCGAACCTGGCCCGTCGACGACCTCTACAGCTGGGACTTCCCGCTGCTGGCGATGAACGCCGCGCGGCTGGGCGATCCCGCACGCGCGGTGGACTACCTGCTGCACGAGCGGTTCGGGTTCACCGAATCCGGCCTGCCCGCGAGCGGTAAATCAGGGGTGCCCTCGCCGTACTTCCCCGGCGCGGGCGGACTGCTGTACGCCGTCGCGATGCTGTGCGCGGGCTGGACCGACGGCCCGGACGACGTTGCCCCCGGCTTTCCCACGGACGGCGGTTGGACGGTGCGGTTCGAGGGTCTCGCTCCGGCGTTGTGACCGGATTTCGCAGGCCAGGAAGCCGGCCGTCGCGCCGGGCGAGCAGAGGACGGGAGTTCCGCCATGGGTGTGCAACGACGCTCGCCGGTGCGCCGGGTGACCGCTGCGGCGGCGCTGGCTCTCGCGGCCGCCGTGACCGCGGCGTGCGGGGGAGCGGGCGCGGGGCCCGAGGATCGGGTCGAGCTGCGGTACACCTGGTGGGGTAGTGATGATCGTGCGGAGATCACCGAGGAGGCTGTTGCGTTGTTCGAGCAGCGGCATCCGAATATCACGGTGAACACGTCGTATGCGGCGTTCTCGGGGTATTTCGAGCGGTTGGCCACGGAGGTGGCCGGGGGTAACGCTCCTGATGTGATCCAGATGGATTATGCGTATCTGCGGGAGTACGGGGATCGGGGGGTGTTGGCGGATTTGCACGAGTTCGATGAGGACGTGTTGCGGACCGCGGATATCACCCCGTTGCTGGCGTCCTCGGGTGAGATCGAGGGCAGCATGTTCGCGTTGCCGATGGCGCAGAACACCCATGCGTGGGCGTACAACGAGCAGGCGTGGGCCGAGACCGGGGTGGAGTTACCGGCCGAGGGCTGGACCTGGGACGAGTTGTTGCAGCGCAGTCAGGAGCTGACCGAGGCCTCGGGTGGTGAGACGTTCGGGACCACGGACTTCGGGTGGTCCTGGGAGACGTTCCAGGTGCGGTTGCGTCAGCAGGACAAGGACCTCTACACCGAGGACAACCAACTCGGCTTCGACCGCGACGACCTGACCGCCTACCTCGAACTCCTCGACGAATTCCGCAGCACCGAGGCATCGACCCCGGCCAACATCACCTCCGAGATCGATGGCGCGGTGGAGAACTCCCCACTGGCCCAGGGCACGGCCTTCGCCGACTTCACCTGGGACAGCACCGCGGTCAGCTTCTTCTCGGTGTTGCCCGACGGCATCAATCTGGCGCCGATGCCTCGGATCGAGGGCAGTGACCGGGTCGGGCAGTTCGCCAAGCCCGGCATGCTGATCAGCATCGCAGCCAACAGCGAGCACCCGGAGGAATCGGCCGCCCTGGTCGACTTCCTGCTCAACGACGTCGAGGCCGGACAGATCCTGGGCACCTCCCGAGGCATGCCCGTCAACACCGAGGTCCGCGAGGCCGTCGGCGCCGAACTCCAAGGCCCCGACCAACTCGTCTACGAATACGAGGAGGCCCTGGCCGACCAACTCGAAGAACCCCCGTCCGCCCCACCACCGGGCAACAGCGCACTCAAACGCGAGTGGCAACGCCTCAACTCGGTGGTCGGCTTCGGACAACTGTCCATCGACGACGCGGTGGACCAGTTCCTAGAACGCGCCGAACAGGAACTCGCGGGCGGATAGCGTGCCAGGCACGGCGTCAGCCGAGGGTCAGATCGCCGACTCCGAAGCCATCGAGGGTGACATTGCGGTCCACACCACCGGGGATACCCGCCACACTGCCCCGGTCGGTGTGCTGATGCAGCGCCAGCCGGGAGTGGGACCAGCCGGGATTGCCGGGATCGCCGTTGAATCGGGCCACCCAGCAGAACACCTCGTCGTCGGCCCAGCCGTCGGGCTTGAGCACGTGCTGATACCAGTCGAGGTTGCTGTAGACGGCGATGCGGCCGACCCCTGCGGCCTTGCGGAACCGGTTGACGAAGTCACCGACGAACGCGTCGGCGCCGTCCCGGAGTTCGGCGGCCTCGACATCGAGCATCGGTACGAAGGATCCGTCGGTCAGTAAGTCGTTCTCGGTCAGCAGCCGGGTGAAGTGATCGACCTGCGCGGCGACGTCGCCTGGGCGGGCGAAATGGTAGCCGCCCACCGCGATCCCGGCGTCGCGCGCGGCCGGGATCTTCTGCGCGGCCTGGGCGTCGACGTGATCGACGCCCTCGGTGACCTTATGCGAACAGAAGACGATGTCGTCGCCGTGCACGGCCTGCCAATCGTCGACCGCGTTCCAATGCGAGATGTCGATTCCGTGATCGGCCATGTCAGCACCTCGAATTCCTAGTGGGGTTATTGTGACGAGCACGGAATGGTTCTCCGGAAGAACTCGACGACCGGTGCGTGACCACGAGCAGTACGCTTCAGTCATCACCGGTATGCGTGGTCCGGAGAATCGACCGAGTCGACCCGTCACTGATAGCAACAGTCTGATAACGAGCGGCGGATGTCAATGCCTTAGGCGGTGTATGACCCGACGAGGGGACCCCGATCGGTGGGCCCTCGTAGCAGTGTGAAATCGCCGAACACCCGAATCCATCAGTCGATCGCGATGCCCGACCGGGCCTGATCGGGACGGCTCGCCAGTGCGGGATGGTCGCACGATCAGGGCGGGGTTATTCGGCGGGGCCAGCGCCGCCGAGTGGGATTCAACGCGTCGGATCACCGCATTGTGCACTGCTGGCGATGTCTCTTCATATCGCGGAATTCCGGAATGGCTGGCGCACTCGTCGATGGAAACCCTCGAATTCGTGGGTACAACCGGATGGGCGCGGCGGGCCGAGCAGCGCCCGGCTTGCCCGAGACAGTCCGGGTTGACCTGCGACGCGGCCGGCATCGCTGCCCGCCTGCCTCCGGCGACCACCGGTACCCGCGATATCGCGGGTTCTGCATATGACAGCGGATAAACACTTATGACACCGTTGTGCTCACGTGAATAGTCGGGGCGTCGCCAGGCGGCTGTCTCGGGCTCGGAAGCGAATGGAAACGAGAATGGTCGTGAGCATCGGTGCAACGCGCGCTACCTCCCAGCGGACTCCGCCGCCCGAGGCCGCCGAGGTGCAGGCGCGACCGCTGCGGGCGGACGGGCCCATCGAGCAGGCCGAGCAACCTGCGGTCGACGCGCTGAACGATCGGCCGACCTCGACATCGGGTGCGGCAGCGGACTCACCTGCTGCGACGGCTCCGAAGCCCTCCCCGGAGGAGTCCGCCCGACCCGCAGGGGTGCCGAGCGATCTGCGGATGGCCCGAGTGCTGTGGCCACTGCTGGTGGCCTCGGCCGTCAGCCTGCTGCCCTTCACGGTGTTCAGCACCTTCCTGGTGGCCATCGCGGCCTACGCCGACACCAGTGTGGCGGAGATGGGCGGACTCCGAGGTCTCGGCGGGCTGGCCTCGCTGGTCGTCGGGGCCGTGTTGGCGCCGCTGATCGACCGGATGCCCAGGGATCTCGCCGCAGCGGGCGGCCTGGTGCTGTTGGGAGCCGCCGCCGCGCTGGGCGCGATCGGTCACTATGCGGCGCTGGTCGCATTCTGTTTCCTCATCGGCGCCGCCACCTCGGTGGTGAGCCCCGCACTGGCCACGGCGGCCGCCGACCGCTTCGACTCCCCGGCCGCAGCCGGGCGCGCCGCCACCCTGGTGACGGCGACGCAGTCGTTGACCGCCATGCTCGCGGCGCCGCTGGTGGTGGCGCCGGGGTTGATCTGGGGCTGGCAGGGCAATCTGCTGGCCGTCGCGGTCATCGCGGTCGTGCTGGCGGCGTTGCTGGTGTTGAGATCGAACCGGCTGCGCCACGCCACTGCTGCCTCGGCCGCGCCGCGCCTCGGTTATTTCGCGTCGTTCCGGGCGTTGGCCGCCGTTCGGACCGCGGTGCCGTTGCTGCTGATCGCCGCACTGCGTACCGCGGCCTTCATGGGATATCTGGCCTATCTGGCGCCGTTCTACGACGAGCGATTCGACCTGGCGCCGGGACCGTTCGCCTTCGTGTGGACTCTCAGCGGTGCGACCTTCTTCGTCGGCAACCTGCTGACCGGTCGCTTCGCCAACCGGATCGATCGGGCACTGCTCACCGAGCGAGTGCTGCTGCTCGGACTGCTGGTCGCGACGCTGTCGATGGCGGGCTTCTATCTGAGCCGCTCGCTGCCTGCGGCGTTGATCTGCACCGCTGCGCTGGGCGTGGCCCACGCGGTGATCGCCGCCTGCGTGGTCAGCCTGCTCGTCCGCAGATGCCCGGAGAACCAACGCGGGGCCGCGCTCACCGTGAACGCCGCCGGGATGAGCCTCGGCGTCTTCATCGGTGCGGCCCTCGGCGGTGCGGGCCTGTCCCTGGCCGGCTACCCCGGGGTCGGCGCGGTGCTCGGTGGGTTGACGCTGATCGCGTTGGTGCTGGGAATGGCGGTGCATGCGGGCGCGAAGTCGGCCGCGCCCGGCCAACCGACCGGGTGACGAGTGCGACCGCCGCGTCGGCCTGCGGGCCGAAGCCCGGGGCCGGTGCAGGGCCCGAGCTTCGGCCAGTCCGTCCTCAGCCTGCGGCGGCGGTGGTCCACGGACTGCGATAGCGCTCGGTCAGCTCTCGGATCTCGGACTCGTCCAGCATGCGAGGGGTCCGCGAGCCCAAGGCGAGCAGCAGTCTTGCCGTCTCCTCGATCTCGATCGCCAGGGCCACCGCCCGATCCATCGTGGGACCGCCGACCACGGGGCCGTGGTTCTGCAACAACACGGCGCGGAACGGGAAGTCCAGTTCCTCGATGCCCATCGCCTGATCCTGATCGCCGGGAGCGGCGTACGGGATCAAGGGCAACTGCCCCACGTTCATCACGAAGTAGGGCGTGACCGGCGGCATCGCGCTGTGCTCCGACCACGCGGGCAGACAGGAGTAGGCGGCGGCGTGGGTCGAGTGCAGGTGCACCACCGCGTCGACCTCGGGGTCGCGGCGATACAACGCCTGGTGCAGCGGGAACTCCTTGGACGCCTTCGGCCCGTCGAGGTGTGCCCGGGGGGCTGGTCGGCCTAGGTCGAGTACCGACAGCGAATCGGCGGACAACTCGCCGAGGGACACCCCGGTCGGAGTCATCAGGATCCGGTCGCCGTCGCGGACGCTGAGATTGCCGGAGGTGCCGGGGCTCAGGCCGAGTGCATCGAGGCGTCGGCCTGCCTCGACGAGGGTCTGACGGAGATCGGTCACGCGAGTCGCTCCCAGCTCGAAGTGAAGATGTCCTCATCGCCGAAGTTTCCGGACTTCAGCGCGAGATTGACGACGTCGCCGTCGCCGGTGGTGCCTGCGGCCCAGGAGACGCCGGGGGACAGCGGTGCGCCGATCCGCAGTCGGGTGACGTCCAACGCGGTGAGCACCGTGCCCGAGGTCTCGCCGCCCGCGACGACCAGCTGGCGCATTCCGTGCTCGAAGAAGGCGGCCGCGCACTGCCCGAGGGCGCGTTCGATCAGGGCCGAGGCCGGTTCGCCGCCGTCGGGCCGGGGCGGTTCGATGTCGGCGAGGGAGTCGACCGCATAGACCAGCACCGGGCGTTGTGGGTCCTCGGCCCAGCGGGCTCGGGCCCACTCGACGATGGAGTCGACCTCGGCGGTCGTGTCGGCGCGCAGGGCGGCCAGATCGAGTTTGCGCCAGGGCAGTAGTTCCCTGCCCGCCGCGACCTGGGCCCGGCTCGCGGCGGAGGCACTGCCCGCGAGGACGGCACGATGTCCGTCGACCACGGGGATCGACTCGGCTTGACGCGCGGCCAGCGCGGAGGAGGCCGGCTGGGGGAGTCCCAATGCCAGCCCGGAGCCGCCGGTGATCAACGGGAGATCGCGGGTCGCCTCGGCGATGGTGCGCAGGTCGTCCTCGTCGACCGCGTCGAGGACCACCAGCGGCCGACCGGCGGCGAACTCCGATTCCAGTGCCTCGCGCACCGCCTCGGCGCCACGTCGCACGATGGGGTGCGCCAGTTCTCCGACGGCATGGCGGGTCTGCGGCTCCAGCAGTCGCCGGACGCGGGAGTCGGTCATCGGCGTCAACGGGTGATGGCGCATCGAGCTGTCCTCGAGCAGCTCGGTTCCGACGAACAGTCGACCCTGGTAGACGGTTCGCCCGGTGTCGGGGAACGCGGGCACGACCACGGTGCCCGGTGCGTCGAGGTCGGCCAGCAGGGCGTCGATGATGGGACCGATGTTGCCCTGCGGCGTGGAGTCGAAGGTCGAGCAGTACTTGTCGTAGATCCGCTCGCACCCCAGGTCGCGCAGGGTGCGCAGGGCGGCTCGGGCGGTGGTCACCGCCTCTTCGACCTCGGTGGTGCGGATCTTCACCGCGATGACGACGGCGTCGAGATCGGCGGCCTCGGGCAGGTCCGCGGGAGAGGGGACGCCCAGCGTCACCACCGTGCGCATGCCTCGGGCGACGAGATTGGTGGCCAGGTCGGTCGCACCGGTGAAGTCGTCGGCAATGGCGCCCAACAGGGGCATGCGACCTCCTTGGTCGGGGAGTCGGATCGGGCGCCGGTACGGCGGGCGGGATCAGCGGTCGCCCGGCGGCGCGGATACCGGTGACCGTGGGCAATGACGATCTCTCGTCCCGACGGAGAACCCGCCAGCCTGCTCATTCGGTGTCGAGAGCCCATCGAATGACCACCGGCTGTGAAGAAATGATACATATGTTGACTTCAATGTGAATCCGGGGCTAGTTTGCGTGCGTTGTTGCGTCGTGGCAGCAAGTCTGGGCACTCGGGTCACGACGACCGAGCGAGCACGGGAGAACCGATGAACCATGAGCTGCTGTTCGCGGCTGCGGGCGACAAGACCGTGACGTTCGCCCTCACCGGGGCCAAGGGCGGTTTCGCCCGCACACTGCTCGCACAGTCCAGGGTGATGCCCGGACTCGCGCCCGCCGTGCTCTGCGACCTCGATGTTCCCGGCCTGCACGAGCTGTGCCGCGAACTCGGATTCGCCGAGTCCGAGCTCGTCGTCGCGACCACGCCTGCCGAGGCCGCAGCAGCCGTCGAGCGCGGCGCGGTGGCACTGGTCGCCGACATCGCGCTGCTGACCGCCGCGCCCTACGACATCCTCGTCGAGGCCACCGGCAATCCCGCCGTCGGACACACCGCGGCGCGCGATGCGCTGACCGGCGGCAAGCACGTCGCCATGGTCAGCAAGGAGGTCGATTCGGTGGCGGGCGTGGCGCTCGCGCAACTCGCCGAACGAAACGGACTCGTCTACACCACCGCCGACGGCGACCAGCCTGCCAACCTCATCGGCCTGCACAGCTGGGCCCGGCTACTGGGGCTGGAGATCGTGGCGATCGGCAAATCCGGCGAATACGACCTGGTGTTCGACCCCGAGACCGGACGGCTGACCCAACTCGACGAGACGATCGACGCCCCGGGGATGGCCGAGCTGCTGACCCTGGGTACCGATGTCGGCGCCACCCTGGCCGCCCGCGCGGAGGCGGTCGCCGCACTCCGACGCAGCGCCACCGCCGACCACTGCGAGATGTCGGTGGTCGCCAACAGCACCGGCTGCGTGCCGGACGTGGAGAGCCTGCACTACCCCGTCGTCCGCACGGCCGAACTGGCCGACGTGTACGCACTGCGCGCCGACGGCGGCATCCTGAACGGCACCGGAGTCGTCGATGTCTTCAGTGCGCTACGGCTGCCGGAGGAGGCGAGCTTCGCGGGCGGCGTCTTCGCCGTCGTACGCACCCACGACCCCGTCACCTGGGCCACCTTGGCGCAGAAGGGCCACGTTCTCAGCCGCGACGGCCGGTACGCCTGCATCTACCTGCCCTATCACCTGATGGGCGTCGAGACGCCGATCACGCTGCTCTCCGCCGTGCTGCACGGCCGTGCCTCCGGCGGCGGCGCGCCCCGGCAATACGCCGTGCTCGCCGGCCGGGCCGACCGCGACCTCGCAGCCGGCACCGTGCTGACCATGGGCGGCCACCACCACGACGTCGACGGAGTCCAGGCGGTGCTGCTACCCGCGGCGCAGGCGCCGGACGACACCGCCCCCCTCTACCTCGCGGCGGGCGCGACCCTCGCGCGCGACGTCGTCGCGGGCGAACTCATCACCCTCGACGACCTCACGGGGCACGACGAGGACCTGCTCGGGGCCTGGCGGGACGGGCTCGCCGTCAGCCGTCCGTGACCCCTACCCGCCTGCTCCGAATTCCTTGCTCTCAAGTTAGGTGACCCATGTCGGATCTCTACACGCTCGCCGCGTTCGGCATCGCGATCGTGGTTCTCGTGCTGCTGATCGCCAAATTTAAGGTTCATCCGGTCCCGACGCTGTTCATCATCGTCACCGCGTTGGGCCTGGCCCTGGGCATGGGCGGTCTCGGCACGATCGAGCTGGTCACGGAAGGCTTCGGTTCGACGCTGGCCAGTGTCGGACTGCTCGTGATCTTCGGCTGCGTGCTGGGCAAGATGCTCGAACTCGGCGGCGCGGCCCTGCGCATCACCGAGGAGACCGAACGCCTGCTTCCGGGCAAGAAGCTGCCGTGGGGCATCGCCCTGGCGTCGATGGTCATCGGAATCCCCTTGATCGCCGATACCGTGGTGTTGATGCTCATCCCGATCGTCTCGGTGATGGCGCACAAGACCGGCATCTCGATGATGAAGCTCGGCCCAATCCTCTACATCGGCGCCTACGTCTTCACCTCCACGATGCCCCCCGGACCCGGCCCGTTGGCGGCGACCTCGCTGCTCGGCGTCGAGATCGGAGAGGCACTGCTCTGGGGCTTCGTCGTCGGTTTCCCCGGCATCATCGTCGCGACGCTCTACCTGCTGCGGACCAAGACGCACGTCGACCCCAAGCCGGAGTACATCGCCGACCTGGGCACCGATGCGACGGGTTCCGGGGGCACCGGGACGAGCGTGGACACCAAGCCCAAGACCAGCCTGACCCTGTCGTTGATCCCGGTCCTGTTCCCCATCTCGATCATCATCCTGGCGTCCTTCCTGGTGCCGGTGCTGGGCGCGGAGTCCACGGCGGGGCAGATCCTCGGCTTCGTCGGTGAACCGGTGGTGGCGCTCTTCCTGGGTTGTATCTCGGCCCTGCCGCTGTTCGGGCGCCGTTGGCACAGCAAGGAGATCCTGTCGGATGCGTTCGAGCAGGGCTTGAAGCTGGCCGCGATGCCGATCGCGGTGACCGGTGTCGGCGGTGCGTTGGCACAGATCATCCGGGAGACCGGGGTCGCCGAGAGCATCGCCGGTGGCATCGAGACGGTCGGGATCTCGCCGATCTTCGTGCCGTTCCTGGTCGCTGCGGCGGTCTGCACGATCACCGGCTCCAATATCCTGGGCGTCATGACCGCCGCGGCGATCATGCAGCCGTTGATCGAGACGCTGGGCCTGTCGCCGTTGTCGATCTACCTGGCCTGCGCCACCGGGGCCCAGATCATGAAGCACGCGAACTCCTCGGGCTTCTGGGTGACGACCACGTTGTCGAACATGACGGTGGGGCAGGGCATCCGATCCATCGGCATCGCCTCGCTGCTGTCCGGGATCACCGGCTTCATCGTGCTGAACGTGTTGTTGGCGGTCGGTGTCGTCTGAGTCGCCCTGTACCGTCAAGCGCGCGAGGGAGGTCGCGATCATGGTCGAGGAGACTCCGCTGATCCCGGATCAGCGACGTGAGCTGCTGTTGAAGCACCTGCGAGGTCAGCTGGTACTCAGCGTCCACCAGTTGACCGAGATCCTCGGCGTCTCCCACATGACCGTGCGACGCGATATCGCGGCGCTCGAACGCGAGGGCCGGGCGTTCTCGGTCCCCGGCGGGGTGCGGATCGCCAGCCAGGTCCGGCAGGAACCCAGCTTCATCGACAAGTCGGTCACCGAGCGGCCGCAGAAGCTGGCGATGGCGCGGGAGGCGGCGCGTTTCCTTCGCGACGACACGACGGTGTATCTGGATGCGGGCACCACGATGCTGGCGATGGTGCCGTACATCCTGGAACACGTGGGCATGACGGTGGTGACCAACGACTTCTCGATCGTCGACGCCCTGGTCGGCAACACCGAGGTCGAGCTGATCCACGTGGGCGGCCGGATCGAGCACGCCAACCGCTCCAGCGTGGGGCGGTTGGCGGCCAGGACCCTCGAACAGCTCTCACTGGACCTGGCGTTGATCTCCACCAGTTCCTGGGATCTACAACGTGGCGTCACCACGCCGTCCTCGGCGAAGGTCGAGGTCAAGCAGGCGGCGATGGCGGCGGCATCGGGCTCGCTGTTGGTGGCCGGCAGCCCGAAGTACGGCACCTACGGCATGTACCGCATCGCGCGCCTGCGGGAGTTCGACGCGATCGTCACCGATGATGGGCTCGCCGAGGCGGCGGCGGACGGGATCCGCGACCTCGGCATCGAACTCGCGCTGACCCCGCCCGACTGAACGCCTCAGGGCCGCGCCGCGCCCGGCGCCCCCGCGCGTCGGTGCTTCGGCGGTGTGCTCGCGACCAGCACCGTCGCCACCGCCGACCAGCCCAGGGCCGAGTAGAGCCGTTCACCATCGGAGCTGGCGACGAGTAAGCCGGTGGTGGCGCCCAGCCGTACCGCCTCGGCGATCAGCGTGCTCATCACCACCGAGGCCAGGCCCCGCCGCCGGTGCGCGGGCCTGGTCTCGATGGAATGGGCCACGGCGTCGCTGCCGTGCACCGCCATCAAGCCTCGGGCGGCGATCGTCCTGGACGGGTGGCGCACGGTCGCCTCGATCACCGGCACGCCATCGGTGGGCCGGACCGCGAAGGTCGCGCGGTACGGATCCGGTGCGGGCAGCGGTGCGGTCGACTCCAACTCGGCGGTCATCAGGGTCTCGATGCCCGTGCCGAGGACGAGTCCGGCCTCGGTGAGGATCGTGGCGACCACCTCGGGATGCCGGGTCGGCACGGTGCACCAGGTCGGCACCGACGCTGCTGCGGTCGCTTCGGCCAGGGATCGGACGGAATCGAGGTCCTCCTCGGCGTGCAGGGCGATGCTCTCGGTGTGCCGATCCGGCTCGCCGTGCACGACGTGCAGGCCGCCGCGCGCTTCCACGGCGGCGGCCAATCCGCGTGCCGTTCCCCAGCCCGCCTGCCAGCGGCGGATCAGTTCGGGCAGCGGAGTCGTCGGTGCGTACATGTTGTACAGACAAGCACGGCGGTCCGACAGGGCACGCGGTGGACGTGCGGGCCTACCGTCGCGGACCGGCCATGACCCTTGTTCACGGAGTTCTCCCTCCACTCGGGACCGCATCGTGCGGGTGACCGCCCGGCTGCTGCAGCGGCAGGGCTACGAGGGCACTCCGATCAAGCAGATCGCCGCGGCCGCCGAGGCCACCCTCGGGTCCGTCTACCACTTCTTTCCCGGCGGCAAGCAGGAGCTGGCCGCCGAGGCGATCCGCTACAGCGACGAGGAGTTCGCCGAGGTGCTGCGCGCGGGCCTGGCGGCCGAGGCCGACTCCGCAGACGCGATGCTCGCCATCGTCACGCTGCTGGCCGACGGTCTGCGCGCATCGGACTGGCTGGGGGTTGCCCGGTCAACGCCACGGCGTTGGAGACCCTCGGCCGGACGCCCGATATCCAGCGCGCATGTGCGGCGGCGCTGGAGAACTGGCAGCGCATCGTCGCCGAGCGTCTACTCGCCGACGGATTCGAGGCGGTCGATGCCGACGAGCTGGCCTGCACCGTGATCAACACCATCGAGGGTGCCGAGGTCACGGCCCAGGTGGCCAGGGACGACCGGGCGCTGCGGATCGCGGGCCGGCACCTGTCCCGGCTGATCCGTTCCTCCCGGTAGACGGGTGCGTCGCCGGTCTCGCCCCGAACGGCGACGATCGGCGGTTCTCGATCAGATCGGGCCGGGCTCCGGTCCGGCCATCACGGCTGCGATGGCAGCCATCGCGTCGATCTGCTCGCTGGTGAGCCGATCGAACACCCGACGACGGACCTCGCGCACGTGGCCGGGTGCCGCCTCGGTGAGCGCGGCGAATCCGACGTCGGTCAACCTCGCCACCACGCTCCGGCCGTTGTCGGCATCCCGGCACCGGGAGACCCAGCCCCGGGATTCCAGCGTGCTCATCGCGTGGGACAGCCTGCTGGGGGAGATGTCGACCAGTCGAGCCAGCGAGGTCATCGATCTGCTGCGATCCGGGCACTCGGAGAGGTGCACCAGGATCTGGTAGTGGACGTGCGACATGTGCGCGTCGCGGCGCAGTTGGCGTTCCAGGCCCTCCCGTAGCAGTCGATCGGCATGGAGGTAGGCCCGCCAGGCTTGTTGCTCTCGGGGACTCAGCCAGCGAACACCGTCGGTCATCTTCCCAGTGTACAAGTCCTTATTGAAGCTTCAAGTGAACGAGGAGTACCGTGTTCCTTGAAGCTTCAAGCGAGCGTTGCGGGATGGCCGCGACGCTCCAGGCCGTCCGGTCTCCTCGGTGCGTGCATCGCGGTCGCCGGGGGCCGGGCTTGCCTGTCAGGAAGGACAGATCATGTTCTCGCCGATCAACCCCGAGATCCCCGCCGGAGCGTTCGACGCCTTCATCGGTGACGCGCTGACCGCCTCCAGGGCGCACCGCGAGTGGACCCCGGAGGACGGCCCGCTGCCCGCCCTCTACCTCAGCCATGGCGCGCCGCCGCTCTTCGACGACCCGCAATGGCTGCGGCAACTGCTCGCGTGGTCGCTAGCGCTGCCCAAGCCCCGCAGCATCCTGATCGTCAGTGCGCATTGGGAGGCCGCACCGGTGAGCCTGTCGGATCCAGCGGCGAACACCCCGCTGGTCTACGACTTCGGGGGCTTTGCCCGCCGCTACTACGAGATGACCTATGCCACCCCGGACGCGACGGCCCTGGCCGCCCGGGTCGCCGCCGCGATGCCCGACACGGAGCCGGTGCATCAGCACCTCGGCCGAGGGCTGGACCACGGGGCGTGGGTGCCGCTCAAGGCGATGTACCCGTTGGGCGACGTGCCGGTGCTCCAGCTCAGTCTCCCCACCCATGAGCCCGACCGGTTGTTGGCGCTGGGCTCGCGACTGCGGTCGCTGCGGGAGGAGGGCGTGCTGGTGATCGGCTCCGGCTTCATGACCCACGGCCTGCCGTATCTCGATCGCGAGATCATCACCAGGAATCTGGTGCCCAGCTGGTCGTCGGACTTCGATGCCTGGGCGAGCGAGGCGTTGGCCAGGGGAGACGTGGACGCACTCGCGTCCTACCGCTCCGAGGCGCCCGGCATGCCCTTCGCCCATCCGACGGTGGACCACTACATCCCGCTCTTCGTGACCCTCGGCGCGGCCGGTCCCGAACGACCGGTGACCACCACCATCGAGGGCTACATGATGGGCCTGTCCAAGCGGTCGTTCCAGGTCGCCTGAACCGCCGACCACAGGGCGGTCTCCTCGGGCCGCCGCCCGTTGCCCGGCCGGAGCCGTCGTGCGCCGGCCGCGTCCCCGGGCGGCGCACGAGTCGCGCACGGCGAGTGTGCGGCGTCACAGCTCCGACTGCGCCGCGTGACATCAATTGCATGTTTTCATAACTGCATAGATTCGAAATCCCTGCTGCACTGTCCGTCGAAGCGGACGGGCGGAGTCGACCGGAGTCGCCGTGGTGAGTCGAGAGAGCCCCGTCCCCGAGCGCAGCGCGGGCCTGCGTTCGCTGTTGCCCGGGCGATCCGATTGGCGCGCCGTGCGCCAGGCACCGCGCCGCGATCTGATCGCGGGCGTGACGGTGGCCGTGGTCGCGTTGCCGCTCGCCCTGGCCTTCGGAATCAGCTCCGGTCTCGGTGCCGAGGCGGGACTGATCACCGCGATCGTCGCGGGTGCGTTGGCTTCGATCTTCGGGGGGAGCAACCTGCAGGTCTCGGGCCCGACCGGCGCGATGACCGTCGTGCTGGTCCCCATCGTCGGCAGGTTCGGCGTGTCGGGGGTCCTGCTGGTCGGCTTGTTGGCCGGGGTCCTTCTCATCGTCCTGGCCCTGACCAGAGCGGGGCGGGTGGTTCGATTGCTACCGACGCCGGTGATCGTGGGTTTCACCGCCGGGATAGCGATCGTGATCGCTCTGCAGCAGGTGCCCGCGATGCTCGGTGTCGACGGACTGCACGGCGAGCGGGTCTGGGCGACCGCCGCCGAGGCGGCCGCGCGTTTCCTCGCCGACCCCCAACCGGTCCCGGTACTGCTGGCCTTGGGCGTGGCGCTGGTGACCTTGGTGGGCGGCCGTCGGTTCCCCGCGATCCCCTTCTCGTTGCCTGCCGTCGTCATCGCCACCCTGGCCGTCGTCGTCTTCGATCTCGACACCGCCCAGATCGGTGAGCTGCCCACCGGGCTGCCCGGGCCCGCACTCGACTTCGTCGACCTCTCGATCATCCCCGAACTGCTCCCCTCGGCCGTGGCCGTCGCGGCACTCGCCGCCTTGGAGAGCCTGTTGTCGGCGACGGTCGCCGACGGAATGAGCGACGGCGTCGAGCGGCACGACCCGGACCGCGAGCTGTTCGGCCAAGGAGTGGCGAACCTGGTCGTTCCACTGTTCGGCGGAGTGCCCGCCACTGCGGCCATCGCCCGCACCGCTGTGAACGTCCGCTCCGGCGCTCGGTCCAGGTTGGCGGCGTTCGTCCACGCGGTGGTGCTCGCGCTGGTGGTGTTCAGCCTCTCGGCGATAGTGGGGTTGATCCCCCTCGCGGCCCTGGCAGGCGTGCTGTTGGCCACCACCGTGCGCATGGTGGCGGGGCGCGAGCTGCTCACCCTGATCAAGGCCACCCCGCGTGACGCGGTCGTGCTGGTGGTCACCTTGATCGTCACGGTGGCGGTCGACCTGATCAGCGCGGTGGTCCTGGGAGTCGCGATCGCGGTCCTCCTCGCCACCGTGGCACTCGCGCGCGGAGCCCGAGGGGAACACGTCGTGGTGGACCACGGGGCGGACCGGGCATCGGCGGCGGAACGGCCCGACGGCATCGTCGCGCACCGCTTCGACGGCCCGCTCTTCTTCGCCACCGCCGACGGCTTCCGCCGCGAGGTCGCCGCGATCGAGCGGGCCAGGATCGTGATCCTTCGGATGTCGCGGATCTCGGGTATCGACGCGACGGGAGCGCAGGCGCTCGACGAGGCGATCGAGGAGCTGGAACGCGAGGGGGTCGTCGTCCTGCTCTCCGAGCTCCGGGATGTCCATGCCCGGCCCCTGCTCGGACTGCCGAATCTGGAACGGATCCGGACCACCGGCCGGATCTTCCTCGAACTCGCCGATGCTGTCGACCACGCGCGAACCCTGGCGCGGCGGGACCACCGGGCGGTGTCGCGGTCTGCGGAACCCCACGCGGGCCCCGATGCGAAAGAATGTGTGACATGAAGCTTGTGCCACGTCCGGTTCGGGCAGTGCTTGTCCCGAGTTCGCGCTGCTCGATCACGCCGTCGCTCGGATCGGGTGGGCGGGACCGGTGAGCACCCCACTGCACCGGCTCAAAGCCGAGTTCTTCAAGACGCTCGGGCACCCGGTGCGCATCCGGGTGCTGGAACTGCTGAGCCGTCGAGAGCATGCCGTCGGCGAGATGCTGTCCGAGATCGGTATCGAGCCTGCGGGTCTGTCCCAGCAGCTGGCCGTGCTCCGACGGGCGGGCCTGGTCGAGACCCGGCGCGAGGGCTCGGCGGTGTACTACTCCCTGACCAGCCCGCAGGTGGCCGAACTGATGGCGGTGGCCAGAACGATCCTGACCGGTGTGCTGTCGGAGCAGGTCGAGCTGTTGGAAGGACTGCGGGAACCGACGCCGTGACGGCCGACGACTCGATGTCGATCTCGACGGCTCGTCTGGTGCTGCGTCGGCTCACCGAGGCCGATGTCGACCTGTTGACCGCCCTCGATGCCGAACCCGAGGTCATGCGCTTTCTCACCGGAGGGAAGCCGACACCTCGGGAGGTGATGCGCGACGAACGGTTGCCCGCGATGCTCGCCGCCTCGGCGCACGACGAGATCCTCGGTTTCTGGGCGGCGTTCACCCGCCGGGGTGGTGATTTCATCGGTTGGTTCGAGCTGTGTCCCACGGCTTCGGTGGGCGAGGCGGAGCTCGGCTATCGGTTGCATGTCCGGGCCTGGGGACAGGGTTACGCGACCGAGGGAGCCGTCGAACTGCTGCGACGCGGTTTCGACACGGCCGGGCTGGAGCGGGTCTTCGCCACGACGATGGCGGTCAACCTCGCATCCCGACGAGTGCTGGAACGGGCGGGCCTGACCCCGGTGGGGATCCGCCACGAGGTGTTCGACGACCCGATCGAGGGAACGGAACACGGCGAGGCCGACTATGCGGTGACACGCCAGGAGTGGAACGGGCCCGTGAGCAGGCCCACCGCAGGCTGACGCAGGCTCCGGGGAAGCGGGCCGAGGCGGGAAGAGAACGGGAACGGTCGTTCCCGCCTCGGCTGCGGACGCTGCGACTAGCGGAAGATCACGTCACTGCACCCGTAGAACGTCTGATCGAAGTGGCTGGCCTGCCAGATCATGTAGACGATGTGTCGACCGGAGCGGCCGGAGGCGTCGACCTCGATGTCCACCGACACCCCGCCCAGCGACGGCTCGCTGCTCGGCGTGCCCTCGCCCGGTGCGATCCGCCCGGTCTCGCCGGCGAGTTCGAGGTCGCCCCACCCGAGTTCGTCGGTCAGCGGATCGAACCCCTGCCGGGTCACGTAGATCCGGTAGTAGTCGGCGCCATGCAGGGCCTGATCGTGGACGGTCGCGGTGAACCGGGTGTCGAGTTCGGTCGCCTCCCACGGGCCCGGCTCGTCGAGGGCCGCGTACCGGGTCCCGCCGGTGTTCCCGGCGCTGCAGAGCGTCCCGTCGGGGATGGCACCCTGGTGATCGCCGCCGACCTGCTCTCGGTAGAGCCCGTTCCAATTCCACATGGCATTGGAGTCGGCCTGCCATGCCTGGTAACACATCGGATCCTCGGTCGCCATCGCCGGATTCTGGAAGTCGTGTCCCCAGCGTTGCCAACAACCGTAGTTCCGGGACGGCGGGTCGATCGTCGAGCCGTGTCCGAAAGCGGAACCCGCCCATAACGTGGACAGGAACAGCACCACGACACCGGCTACGGCCAGTACTTTCATGGCGGCCGCCCGAGGCAGCAGAGTATGAGTGGACATAGCATCCCCACATCGTCGGAGGAATTGTCCCGCACCAGGGTAGCGCCGTCATCGGATGCGGTAATGCACCGTCTGGAGTAAATAAACAACGGTTGTCAATGGAATTGCCGGTTGAATTCTTCGAATAGGTTTCTCGTAACGCTGTCGAAACGAAGTGGATCGACGATGCGGATTTCGACGTCCGTGTCGACGATTCGCCCCGAGTCGCGACGGGGCCACTCGAATTCCTTTGGCACAATTATTTCAGTGGAAATTGAAATCCACCCCTCAGGGTGGTGGCGCACCACCACGACGACGAACGGCGCAGACGGGTCAGCCGGAATACGGCTCCCAGGCCGTGACATCCAGGGTGCCGGTGCTGCCCAGGTCGATCGGGCCGTCGGAGGTCACCGGCTGCGGCTCGTCTCCCGGCCGGGCTCGGACCTCCAGCGCGGTGCCGGTCAGGGCCACCGGGCCGCCGTCGCCCACCGTGTTACGCCAGTACGTCACCGCCCGCGCCATCTCACCCGGTTCGATCACGATCGGCTGCGGACCGGGGTCCTCCATGGGTGATGCGCCGTTGGTGATGGTGATCGGTAAGACCTGCCCGTCCTCATCGAGCACCCGCAGCGACGGGTATCCCGCCACCTCGAACGGGCCGGTGCCGCAGTTGATCAGGTCCAGCGGCATCGCCCGTTCCCCGGTCGCGGCGTCGCTGGGGCCTGCGGTGATCCGGACGCCGGGCGATGGGCAGTCCGTGCCCTGCTCGGAGCTCGTCGGCGGGGGCGGTGGTGGGGGGACCGGCGGCTGCGGTTGCGAGCACCCGGTCAGTGCCACCCCCATCGTCGTGATCAGCAGCCAGGGAGACCGTGCTCGGTGACGCGACCGGGCGGAGGAATTCACCGACAGAGCTTTTCACAGGCGGGAACGACATGGCTTCGTGCAGGCTCAGTCCCGGCGTGGGCCCGATCCGGCGCCGGCCGGAACGAGCCTGCGCGAGCGGCCCATCCGTGCGACGGCGATCGACAGGGCGGCGACTGCCAGCCCCGTCAGGCTCAGGGCCAGCCCGACCCACGCGGTGGAGGCGTAGCCCCACCCGGCGGCGATGGCCAGACCGCCCAACCACGCGCCCGCCGCGTTGGCGATGTTGAGCGCCGAGTGATTCGAGGCCGAGGCCAGCGATGGCGCGTCCGGCGAGACGTCCATCAACCGGACCTGCAGCGCCGAGGCGAGAATCTGGGCGGTGAACCCGATCAGGAACACCGAGATGATCGCGGGTACGGCGACCGTCGCCGTCAGTCCGAAGACCGTCAGGACCACCGAGATCGCGACGAGTGAGCCGACCACGGCGCCGGTGACCGAGCGGTCCACGAACCGGCCGCCCACCA
The DNA here is from genome assembly GCF_014203365.1 of Actinoalloteichus hymeniacidonis. Taxonomy (NCBI): domain Bacteria; kingdom Bacillati; phylum Actinomycetota; class Actinomycetes; order Pseudonocardiales; family Pseudonocardiaceae; genus Actinoalloteichus; species Actinoalloteichus hymeniacidonis. Next base: position 3,417,404 of record NZ_JACHIS010000001.1, on the reverse strand, counting down.
GCGCGCCGATCGTCTGCCCGAGACCGAACACCGCCAACATCCACGGCACCGCGGCGGCGGGCAGGCCGGTCACCTCGGTCGTGGTCGGCGAGATGTAGGAGTAGACGGCGAACATGCCACCGAAGCCGACCATGCCGGTGATCAGTGCGAACCAGACCTGCAACCGTCCGAAGGCGCGCAGTTCGCCCACGATGCTCGCGCCCTGACCCGCGGGCATCCCGGGCACCAGCCGATGCAGTGTCCCGGCGGTGACCAGCGCGATGACGGCGACCGCCCAGTAGACGCTGCGCCAGCCGATCTGCTGGCCCGCCGCCGTGGCCAGCGGAACACCGACGAGATTGGCGACCGTCAGACCGATCATGATCCGTGCCACCGCGCGTCCTCGGCGCCCCGGTGGCACCAAGGCGGCCGCGACCACGGCGGCCACTCCGAAGAACGCGCCATGCGGTAGACCGGCGATGAACCGGGCCACGATGAGCAGCGACGGATTCGGTGCGATCGCCGACAGGCCGTTACCCACGGCCAACGCGACCATCAGCCCGATCAGCAGGCCCTTGCGGGGCAACCGAGCCGCCAGACTGACGATCAGTGGCGCGCCGACCACCACACCCAGCGCATAGAAGGTGATCGCATTGCCCGCCGCCGGGATGGAGATGCCGAAGGAATCGGCCATCTGCGGCAGCAATCCCATCGTGGCGAACTCGGTGACTCCGATGCCGAAGCCGCCCAGCGCCAGCGCGAACAGCGCCCCGCCTGCGCGGCCCCGCGAGGTGGTCTGAGCAAGGGGCAGCGGCATGCGGGACTACCTCCACTATCGGCCTCGGTGCATGGGGAACCGGATCCGCGCAGCACTGTCACCGATCAGCTTCCTGGACTTTAGTCGAGGAGTACCCGGCTTCCCATGAGACTCGACTCACGCGCTATCACGCCCGAGCCTCGCACCAGCATGCGTGGCCCGCCACAGGCGGAATCAGCCGAACTCGGTGCCGTCGCCGACCGGTTCGAGGTCACCGCCCACCGGCGGCCACTCGTGACCCCAACGCAGATCGCGGGCCGCCCGGTAGCGGCTGCCCTCCCGTCTGGAGACCGTCACGTCGCCGAGGGAGCCGTCGTCGGCGCAGATCTGCAGGGCCACCTGACCCTTGGGCTTGCGGGGATGCCGCAGCACCCGGCCTGCCGCCCGCCGCCAGTTGTCGGGCGAGGCGACGATGTAGGAGAACTTCTCGTCCTCGAAGCCGAGCGCGCCGTCCTTGACCCGCCGATGGACCGAGGTCCTGGGCAACCGGGTCGCGAAGTGACACCAGTCCTTGCCCCGGGGGATCGGGCAGTCGTCCTCGTGCGGGCAGGGCGCGACCAGTCGAAGACCGAGGTCGCGCAGCAGATCCCTGGCGGCGACGACCCGCTCGTAGCCCGCCGGGGTGCCCGGCTCGATGATCACGAGCATCGCGGTGCTGCGGGCCGACCACCGGATGATGTCCGCCCGGCGGCGTTCCGGCAGCTCGCCCAGGACGTAGGACAGCGTGACCAGATCGGCGGCGGGCGGCGGCGAGTCGACGTCGATCGAACCGCGCGTCCACGACACCTGCCGCAGCGCCGCCGATCCTGCGGAGCCCACGAGTCGTCTGCCGAGCGAGATGGCCTGGGACGACTGCTCCAGGACGGTGATGTCGGCGAGCGATGACCAGACATCCACGGCGGCCCACACGTCGGCTCCGGTGCCGCCGCCGATGTCGATCTGAGTCCGAGGCTGGAAGCCCGGCGCGACCACCGCGACCTGGTCGAACACCGAACGTGCTGCGGCATAGGTGGCGGGCATCCGATAACCGGCGTAGGCCGCGACATCGAGATCGGAGTTCAGGATCGGCGTCGACGGCGGCCTGCCGGAGCGGTACTGCTGGATGAGTCGGTCCACCGACTGCCCCAATGCCTGGCGGGAGAAGCGTGTCAACGCACCGTCGAGTGCGGACATCAGATCCTGCGGAAGAGCCGACATGGGGGACCATTCTGCCGAGCCGGACGGCGTCGGCGGCTCCGGGTTGTTATCCGAGGCCGTAAGGCAGGCACGGCCCGGCCCCACGCCGGTTCGATCCGTCGAATCGTGGACTCTCGCGTGGTGCACCGGCGCAATCGGTGGGCCCGGATGTGGCCCGAACCCGACGTCGCACGGCCGTCGGTGCGGTCTGTGCGTTGCCGCTGCCGCATCGGTGACTCTCCGGTGACATGCCCGTAACCACTCGGTGCTTACGTGGTCACATTGTGTGATGCGGGCAGGTCGGAGGATCATGATGTCGACGATCTATGAGCAGATCGGCGGACACGCGGCTTTGGTGGCCGTCGTGGACGACTTCTACGTTCGAGTCCTGGGTGACGAGACGCTGGCGCCGTTCTTCATCGGCGTGGCGATGCCGAGGTTGAAGGGGCACCAGGTGGAGTTCTTCGCCTCGGCGCTGGGCGGGCCGATGGAGTACCGGGGGCGGTCGATGAAGGATGTGCATCGGGGGTTGGGCGTCGAACAGGCTCATTTCGACGGGGTCGCGGCCCACCTGTCGGGTGCCCTGGTGAGCGCGGGGGTACCCGCCGAGACCGTCTCGACGATCATCGACACGATCGCGCCCCTGGCCGCCGACATCGTGTCGCCGACCGCTGCGGCGTCCTAGCCCCGTCCGGGGCGGACCGGTCGAGGCTCGGCCACGGTGTCCGCGCGGGAGCGATCGGCCGGTCCGACGGGGCCCTGCGGGCCCGCTGGACCGGCCGTACGCTCGGTTGATGCCGCTGCATGGGGGCCATCGGACGGGCCCGGAACGTCGAGGTGACTCCAATCCCTTCTACGGCGTCGCAGACCCGACCGCGGGCGCCGAGATGGTGCTGCCGCAACGGGCACTGGGTCGACACCCCATCCCGCCCGACACCGCGCACCGGCTCGTGCGCGATGAGCTGCGTCTCGATGGGAGCTCGCGGCTCAACCTCGCGACCTTCGTGACGACCTGGATGGAGGACCAGGCTCGCGAGTTGATGAACGAGTGCGTCGACAAGAACATGATCGACAAGGACGAGTATCCGCAGACCGCCGAACTGGAGCGGCGCTGTGTGAACATCCTGGCCGATCTCTGGCACGCGCCGAACCTCGACGATGTCCTCGGCTGTTCCACCACCGGTTCCTCCGAGGCGTGCATGCTCGCGGGCATGGCGTTCAAGCGCCGTTGGCGGGGGCCGGGACGGCCCAACCTGGTGATGGGGGCGAACGTCCAGATCTGTTGGTCGAAGTTCTGCGAGTACTGGGAGGTGGAACCGAGGATCGTGCCGATGGACGGTGACCGGTTCCACCTGGATGCCGCCGAGGCCGTCGCGCGCTGCGATGAGAACACCATCGGCGTCGTGACGATCCTGGGTTCGACCTTCGACGGCAGCTACGACCCCGTCGCACAGATCGCCTCGGCGTTGGACGACCTGCAGCGCCGCACCGGGCTGGATATCCCGATCCATGTGGACGGTGCCTCGGGCGCGATGATCGCACCCTTCCTCGATCCCGATCTGGTCTGGGATTTCGCCCTGCCCCGTGTCGCGTCGATCAACACCTCGGGACACAAGTACGGACTGGTCTATCCGGGGGTCGGATGGATCCTGTGGCGTCATCGCGAGCTGCTGCCCTCGGAACTGGTCTTCGCGGTGGACTACCTGGGCGGATGCATGCCGACCTTCGCGCTGAACTTCTCCCGTCCGGGAGCCGAGGTCGTGGCCCAGTACTACACCTTCGTCCGACTCGGCCGAGAGGGCTACCGGCTGGTGCAGCAGTCGGCCAGGGACGTCGCCGTCCGCCTGGCCGATCATATCGGCGAGTTGGGGCCGTTCCGGCTCATCACGCGCGGCGAGGAGTTGCCCGTCTTCGCCGTCGCCATCGCCGAGGGCACCGATTTCACGGTCTTCGACGTCTCGAAACGGCTGCGTGAGCATGGCTGGCAGGTTCCTGCCTACACATTCCCGGCGAACCGCACCGACCTGTCGGTGCTGCGGGTCGTCTGCCGGAACGGATTCACCCACGACCTGGCGGATCTCTTCGTCGAAGATCTGAAGCGCGTGCTGACCGATCTTCGGCAGTCACCCGGCGTCCGGGCCGACCCGAAGCACAACACCGCGTTCCACCACTGACCGGGTCATCGGCGTGCCCCTAGTGGCCTGCCGGTCCGATTCGTCGTAATCGTGCCCGTATCCGGCAACGATGGCCGCTTCCCGCCGCGACCCGCCGCGCATTGACCCCCGTCACAGCGTTACGGTGGCTAGACGTGACTGTGGAATGAATGGCGTCCTCGAGGGTTTCTTCGTCATCGGAATCGTCATCGCCGTCGGCTACGTCGTCGGGCGAGCGGGGGTACTCGGGCCCTCGGCCACGCAGACGCTCTCCCGCACGGCGTTCTTCGTCGCCACCCCCGCGCTGCTCTTCGTCACCCTGGCCCACGCCGACGTCGCCGCGGTGTTCTCCTCGGCGCTGATCGTCACCGGCGTCACCAGCAGCCTGGCCTGTCTGCTCTTCGTTCCGATCGGTCTGCTGCGTAAGCGGCCCGCAGGCGAGATCGCGATCGGTTCGATGGCCAGCGGATACGTCAACGCGGGCAACCTCGGACTGCCGATCGCGGCGTACGCGTTGGGTGACGCGGCCGAGGTGGCGCCGGTACTGCTCTTCCAGCTGGCCGTGCTGACCCCGGTCTTCACCACGATCCTGGACATCCTCACCGAACGGGCCAACGGCACGCGCCCGGCATTACTGCGCACGCTGACCGCGCCACTGCGCAACCCGATCGCGGTGGCCACCGTCGCCGGGCTGATCGTCTCCGGTTTCGGCATCGACCTGCCTGCGCCGGTGCTGGCGCCGGTGGAGCTGATCGCGAACATGGCGGTCCCCGGAATGCTGCTCGCCTTCGGCATCTCCCTGCACGGTTCATCGCGACCGGGTGGCTCGAAGGAGGGCGCGATCCTGCTGACCTCGGTGGTGCTGATCAAGAACGTGCTACACCCGCTGCTCGGCCTGCTGTGCGGACTGATCCTGGGACTGGACGGTCCCGCCTTGCTGGCCGTGGTGGTCTGCGCCGCGCTACCCACCGCGCAGAATGTGTTCGGTTATGCCGTGCGATTCGATCAGGGGGTCACGCTGGCCCGTGATTCGGCGCTGATCTCCACGATCCTGAGCATGCCGGTGATGATTCTGTTGGTCGCGTTGTTGTCCTGATCTCCTCGCGGTGGTCCGACCGCGCTACCGGCGCCGGCCACGAAGATGGCTGGAATGCGCCGTCGGAAGTCGTTGGCCGATGGTGCCCTGCTGTGCCTGCGGGCCGCGCTCCGAGACTCCTCGATGTCGCAGGCCCGCCGGAGCGACGAACATGGCGCTCGACTGGTCGCAGCACGGTGTCCTCGCGCATCCGGTGGCGTTGCGCCGCTGCATCGGATCGGAAGAACCTGCTGTCACCTGCTGTTTCCTGCTCCGGCTGTGCGGTTCGGCGGCGTCCCGGCGCGCCAGGGCGGAGTCCGGCGGCCGTGGGTGCCCGGGGAACCACCCATCGCCGGTGATCTCGTTCGATCCGGGTGCCGCGAGCCCGCCGGGGAATTCAGTGGTCGCATTCGGCTGCGTGATTGTCCCGTGATGCGCGAACCGCAGGTCTGTTGACGGGGCTGGAAAGATCCTACTAACCTGCCGACAAATGGAATTCAATCGAATTCTATTCGACATTCCCTCGGTCGGTATCGAATCAGTGCGCACCGCGCTCGGCGGTTGATTCGGGGTTCGTGATCGCCTTATTCGACCCGAGGGATGTCGATGGCATCGAATCCGCTTCGGATTATTCCGGGCGAGGCGAGTCGGTGAAATTCGGCCGCATCGATGCCGCCGCCTTCTCCGTCAACGACGACGAACAGGGAGATCGAATGAATCGTTCGACAGGTTCTCGAAGACTCGGATCACTGCTGGGCGGTGCCGTTCTCGCGGCCGCGATGCTGACCGGGTCCATCCAGGTGGTGGGGTCGCCCGCCGCCACGGCCGCTCCCGCGCAGACCGACACGACCTCCTCGTCCGGACCCGCGATCGCCCAGGAGTGCGGCAGCGGGAGCTTCCACGCCGAAGCGGTGGAGAGCGGCGGTACCTGGACCTCCCGACGCGGGAACAGCACCGTCTACACCGGCAACGACATGCGAGAGGCCGTGCAGGCGGCCATCGGCAGTCTCAGCTCGGGCCGCACCTCGAAGGAACGCGTCGTCGTGCGCGGTTCCGGCACCATCAGCGCAGGTTCCCGGATCTCACTGCCCAGCTACACGGTCCTGGATGTCTGCGGCACCATCAACGTCACCGGCTCGGGAGCGGGCGACCAGGCCCCGGTGTACTCCCGGGGGACCACCGACATCGAGGTGCAGCACCTCAACGTCACCGGCGCTCCGCTCTACGGCATCTTCATGCGCAACGTGACCAACGTCCACCTCGGCCAGATCGACATGCGATTGTCCGCAGGCCTGGGTATCCGGATCGACAACCGGGGTGACACGAGCGTCCGCAGCCGCAACATCCGGATCGACAACGTCTTCGTCTCCGGTGCGAGTGCACACGGCGTCGAGACCTACGGCGTCGACGGTCTCTCGATCGGCACCGTGACGGCCAGGAACACCGGCGAATCCGGGCTCCTGCTCAACGACACCATCAACGCGACGGTGGACCGGGTGGACGGTGAGGGCACCGGCGCAGGCACCGGTTACGCGGCGTTCCGGATGGCGAATCGCAATGGTCGGGTGAACAACTCCTACCCGACCAACATCCGCGTCGGCGAGGTGATCGCCCGAGGCGGCGGCCGAGGGATCTTCTGCGTTTCCGAGAGCGGCGGCGTGGTCATCGACCGGATCGACATCTCCGGTACCGGCAACAACGCGATCCTGATCGAGAACTGCTACAACGTCAATCTCGCGGCACAGAGCGGCAGTGTCTCCGGGCCCGGCGACATCCGATTGGCCGCCCGAACGGAGTTTCCCGGCAACTCCGACGTGACGATCCAGAATCTGACCGTCACCAACTCGGCGGTCACCGAGAATCCCTGCGGGAACAACATCACCTTCCGCAACATCACCAGGGTCAACAGCAGCTACAACGTCTGCTGAGTCTCTCGTTCTGCACGGCCGGGCGATCTTCGAGCACAGCGCGGGAACCCACCGCGTGCCACCGGATCGCCCGGCGGGCGGCGGCCCGGGATACGGCGGTGATCCCGGGCTTCGTCGCCACCCGGCTAGCCGGGTGGCCTGCGCGGAACCCTTGACCCGAGCCGATCCCCATGGTGGTCTGGACCAACCGTGCTCAGGAGGTCCTTGTGTTTCGACGCCCTTCCAGACCAGGTGCTCTGACCGCGCTGCTCGCGGCCCTCGTGTTGTTGCCGCAACCCGCATTCGCCCAACAACCGGCCGACCAGCCCGCCACCGACGCGACGAACGACGCCCGCCGACTACCGGTGGTGACCCCGACACCGCAACAGATCGAACCCAACGGCCGGGACCTCCGGGTCGGTCCCGAGGTCTCCCTGGTCCTGGGCTCGGGAGTCGATCAGGCGACCGAGGACGTGCTGCGCGCCGCGCTGGAACGGGCCGGTGCCCGCGAGATCCGTGCGGATGCGGGGGCCGGGTTGACCGTGGTGGTCGGCTCCATCGAGGACCCCGCCGTCACCGAGGCGCTGACCGAGGCCGGCGGCGAGGTCGCCCCGGAACCGGCGGCCGAGGGCTACTCGTTGGCGAGTAAGGCCTCCCGTCGAGGCGGGCTGGTCGCGCTCGCTGGCAACGACGGCAACGGCGTCTACTACGCCGCCCAGACCTTCCGTCAGTTGGTCGAGGACCGGACGATCGCGGCGGTGTCCATCCTCGACCATCCGCTGATGGCGCTGCGCGGCAGCATCGAGGGCTTCTACGGGGCGCCGTGGTCGCATGCCGACCGCTTGGACCAACTCGCGTTCTACGGCGACATCAAGGCCAACACCTACATCTACACCCCGAAGGACGACGTCTACCTGCGCGAGCAGTGGCGCGATCCCTACCCCGCCGAGGAACTCGCGAAGCTGGCCGAGCTCGTCGAGGCCGCCGCATGGCACCACGTCCAGTTCACCTACGCGATCTCGCCCGGGCTGTCCATCTGCTACAGCGACCCGGCCGACCGGGCGAGCCTGATCGACAAGCTGGACTCGCTCTACCAACTGGGTGTCCGCAGCTTCTACGTCGCCCTCGACGACATCGAGTACGGCAGATGGAACTGTGCCGCCGACGAGGAGCACTACGGCCCCGCCGACCAGGAGGCGGCGGGCCGAGCCCAAGCCGACCTGCTCAATGCGGTCCAACACGACTACCTCGACACGGTCGAGGGTGCCCAGCCGCTGCAGACCGTGCCCACCGAGTACTCCGACGTCGAGGACTCCCCGTACAAGACCGCGTTGCGGACGGCACTGGACGAGCGAATCGTGATCCAGTGGACCGGGACCGATGTGGTGCCCGCCTCGATCACCGTGGCCGACGCCGAGGCCGCCGCTCGGGTCTGGGGTCGCAAGGTCTTCCTCTGGGACAACTACCCGGTCAACGACTTCGGGCAGACCACCGGCCGGCTGCTGATGGCGCCATACAGCAAACGGGAGGCCGGGCTCGACTCGGCGCTGAGCGGAATCGTGTTGAACCCGATGAACCAGGCCGCCCCGAGCAAGGTCGCGCTCTTCGGCGGCGCGTCCTTCGCCTGGAACGGTCGGGATTACGACGCCGAGACCACCTGGTGGGCCGCAGCGGAGTACCTGGCGGACGGTGATGCCCGTACGGCCGAGGCGTTGGTGGCCTTCTTCGACACCCAGCACCTGGCCCCGACCTTCGGCGACACCCCCTGGCAGCCGCAGGCTCCGGCGCTGGCCGCCGCCGTCGATGCGGTGCGGGCGCAGCCCTCGGGGTTGCCGTTGCGCGAGCTGAGGGAGCGGGCCGACCTGCTCGCCACGGCATCCGAGCAGATCAGGGCGGGCGTGGCGGACCCGGCGTTCCTCGAGCAGACCCAACCATGGCTGGACGCCCTCGCCCTGTGGGGTCGGGCATTACAGCTCACCGTGGACGGTCTCGACCGGGTTGCGGAGGACCCGCAGGGCGCCGACCGGGCGTTCGCCGAGTCCGCCGAACTGGCCGAGGAGGCATCGGCGATCCAGACGATTCCCGGCACCACGCGCCCGCAGGGGCCGATCAAGGTCGCCGACGGGGTACTCGACACCTTCATCGCCGACGCACCCGAGTTGGCGGGCCGAGGCTAGCCTGGCACCGACTCGGACATAGCCGCCCCGGCGGCCTCCCCGCTCCCGGCGGGGACCGATCGAACGAACGCCCGGCCCCGACGACCACCTCGAGAATTCGGTGGACGTCGGGGCCGGTCCCGTTTACGCTGCGCCCGTGTCCAGCCCAGAGGCATCGAGAACCAAGCCACCGGTCGTCCGGTGGCTGCTCCACTTCACACACTGATCCGCGCGTTCCTCGACCGCGCGGTGTCGGCTGTGTCCGTCCGCTGCCACCGGATCGCCGTAGCACCGTCTCGTGTTCGATCTCGGCCCGCATCGCCCTTGCGATGCCGGGCGCGCGTCACCGTGGTGACGCCGGAGATCCTCCCCGTGCGGCGGTCGGGCGTTGTCGCGGTCCGCACTCTCCTGGTCTCGGTCGATACGCCACGACCTGCTGCTTCGTCGATTCCTCGATGTGGTTGCGGAGTCAGTCATGCCCTTCTCCCTCTACCTGCTCGGCCTCGCGGTCTTCGCGCAGGGCACCTCGGAATTCATGCTGTCGGGCCTCGGACCCGCCATTGCCGCCGACCTGGCGGTGTCGCTGCCTGCTGCGGGCGCGCTGACCTCGGCGTTCGCGCTCGGAATGATCGTCGGGGCGCCGCTGGCGGCGATCCTGAGTCTGCGGTGGTCTCGGCGCCGCGCGCTATTGCTGTTCCTGCTCTGCTTCCTGTTCGCCCACGTGGTCGGCGCGTTGACCACCGGCTACTGGTTGCTGTTGGCGATGCGGATCCTCGGTGCCCTGGCCAACGCAGGCTTCCTGGCCGTGGCGCTGATCACCGCCACCGACCTGGTCGCCCCCGATGCGAAGGGGCGTGCGACCGCGACGTTGCTCGGTGGTGTCACCATCGCCTGCATCGCGGGGGTGCCCGCCGGGGCACTGCTCGGTCAGCTGTGGGGTTGGCGTTCCGCGTTCTGGGCGGTGGCGATCATCTCGGTACCCGCGGTCGTCGGGATCCTGCATGCCGTCCCCACCGGCGCGGTCGAGACGCGGCGGCCGAGTGCTCGCCGGGAGCTGCGCGCACTGCGTCGCCCTCGGTTGGCGGTGACGCTGCTGTTGGCGGCGTTGGTCAACGGTGCCACCTTCTGCACGTTCACCTACCTCGCGCCGGTGATCACCGAGATCGCCGGCCTCGGCGCGGCCTGGGTGCCCGCCATGCTGGCGCTCTTCGGATTCGGCTCCTTCATCGGGGTCGCCTCGGCCGGGCACATCGCCGATACCCGGCCGATTCCGCTGTTGGGATGGGGCGGACTCGCGCTGTGCGTCGGCTGGGTCGGATTCGCCGTGACGGCGGGACACCCGGTGGCGGCGACCGTGCTGGTGCTCATCACGGCGACCCTGTCCTTCGCGGTCGGATCCACGCTGATCTCGCAGATGCTCTATGCGGCGACCGAGGCGCCGAATCTGGCGGGTGCACTGGCCACGGCCGCCTTCAACGTGGGCGCGGCGCTGGGACCGTGGCTGGGCGGCCTGGCCATCGGCGCGGGTTTCGGTTACCGGTCGCCGTTGTGGATCAGCGCGGCGCTGGTGGCCTCGGCGCTCGTGGTCGGCGGCACCGCGTGGGCCACCGGGCGACGAGACGCGGTGCCACCACCGGACGGCGAGATGTCGCCCTCGATGCGCTGACCCGGCCGGGTGGACCTCGTCCCTGCTCACCCAGGCACGCCGTAGTGCTGCCGTCCGGACGATCCGACGTGATCCCGGACGGCGGCACCGCCTGCGGGGCCTCGGAAGAACAGTGGTCGACCGGGCAACGCTCACCCGGCAGAATCCCGTTGATGACCACCATGCGAACGAACTGGGCGGGCAACGTCACCTTCGGCGCCGAGCGGATCGTCTCGCCCGATTCGCTGGACGGGTTACGCGAGGTGGTCACCGCCTCGCGGCGGGTCCGGGTGGTCGGGGCGGGGCACTCCTTCAGCCGGATCGCCGACACCGAGGGGACCCTGCTCTCTCTGGACGAACTTCCCGAGATCCTCGAGATCGGGTCCGACACGATCCGCGTCGGCGCGGGCTTACGGCTCGGTCGAGTGGCCGCCTATCTGCACGAATACGGACTGGCGCTGCCGACCTTGCCGTCCTTGCCACACATCACTGTCGCCGGTGCCTGCGCCACCGCCACCCACGGCTCGGGCGACGCCCACGGCTCGCTCGCCGACGCGGTCGTCGCGCTGGACCTCGTCTTGGCCGATGGCTCGTTGCGAACGCTGCGTCGAGGCGAGCCCGGCTTCGACGGCGCGGTGGTCTCGCTCGGTGCGCTCGGCATCGTGACGAGCATGGAACTGCGCTGTACGCCGACCTTCGACGTCGAACAACGGGTCTATCAAGGAGTGCCGCTGGCCGTACTGGCCGACGACTTCGACGGCGTGTACTCCGAGTCCTTCAGCGTGAGCACGTTCACCACCTTCGACGACACCGCCGACGTCCTGGTCAAGCACCGGGTCGGCGATCAGCCCGTCGACCTGGGTTGGACCGGTGCGCGCGAGGCGACGGCGCCCCGCCACCCGATCGTGGGGCAACCCGTGCAGCACTGCACCCCGCAGCTGGGCGAGACCGGTCCATGGCACGAACGGCTGCCCCATTTCCGTGCCGATTTCGCGCCCAGCGTCGGTGCCGAGCTGCAATCCGAGTACTTCGTGGCCCGGCAGGAGGCGGGGGCCGCACTGCGCGCGGTGGCGGCCCTGCGAGCCGACCTGGCCCCGGTGCTGCTGACCGGCGAGATCCGCACGGTCGCCGCCGACGAACAGTGGTTGAGCCCGACCTACCGTCGGTCCAGTGTGGTCTTCCACTTCACCTGGCGCCCCGACACGCCTGCCGTCCTGGACGTGCTGACGCGACTGGAACAGTCCCTCGCACCATGGTCGTTCCGGCCGCACTGGGGCAAGCTGTTCGTCCTGCCGCCCGAGGAACTGCGCGGTCGCTACCCCGAGTTCGACCGGTTCCGCAGCCTGCGGCGGGAGTTCGACCCACACGGTCGGTTCCGCAACGAGACGATCGACACCTGGTTCGCCGATCTCTGAGCGGACAGGCGTTCTCGCATCGTCGCCGTTCGGACGACGACCCCCTGCACCGAAGGAGCGGATCGCCCGTGATGCTGTGGTACGACGAGCCCGCCGAGGACTGGGAGACCGAATCCCTCCCGGTCGGCAACGGCTCGCTGGGAGCGACGGTCTTCGGCGGCGTGCCCACCGAGCGGCTCGCTCTCAACCACAAGACCCTGTGGACCGGTGGCCCCGGTTCGATCCAGGGCTACGACCACGGTGACGGGGACACTCCGAGACCCGAAGCGCTTCGCCGGGTGCGGTCGAGGATCGACGCCGTGCACCGGATATCACCGGAGGAGGTGGTCGACCTACTCGGCAGACCGCGTCGCGGGTTCGGCGCCTATCAACCGCTCGGCGCACTCCTGGTGGATCTCCCCGCGCCCGCCCCCATCACCGACTACCGCCGTGAACTGGCGCTGGCCGAGGCCACGGCGGGCGTGCGCTACCGGTGTGCGGGCGTCGGATATCGACGCGAGTACCTGGCCAGCCATCCCCACGAGGTCATCGCGGGCCGAGTGAGTGCGGACCGGCCCGGCGCGGTGTCCGGCCGACTGCGCCTCGAATCGCCACACGGCGGCACCGCGACCATCGCGGGCGACCGACTGACACTTCGGGGCGCGCTGGCGGACAACGGGCTTCGCTGGGAGGTGCAGATCCGAGTGCTCGTCGAAGGCGGCAGCCTCACAACCGGCCCGGATGCCTCGTTCGTGATCACCGAAGCCGACAGGCTCGTCTTCCTGATCGCGGCAGGGACCGACTACTCCGACGACCACCCGCGCTACCGAGGCGAGGACCCGCACATCCGGGTGACCGAGACGGTGAACCGTGCCATGGCCGCAGGCTACGACGCGATCCGTGCCGAGCATCTCGACGACCATCGCGGGCTCTTCGATCGAGTCCGACTGGATCTCGGGAGGTCGGACTCGACCAAGCCCACCGACGTGCTGCTGGCCGAGTACACCGGCGGCGGCTCCGCCCAGGACCGGGCATTGGAAGTGCTGTTCTTCTCCTACGGCCGTTATCTGCTGATCGCCTCGTCGCGCCACGGACCGCTGCCCGCGAACCTGCAGGGCATGTGGAACGCGTCCACGCAACCGGCCTGGTCCTGCGACTATCACCTCAACATCAACCTGCAGATGAACTACTGGCCTGCGTTGACCACCAACCTCGCGGAGACCCTCGACCCCTACGACAGGTTCGTGACGGCGCTGCAGGCGCCCGGCAGTCACACCGCACGGCAGATCCACGCCGCGCGCGGCTGGGTGGTGCACAACGAGACCAACCCGTACGGATTCACCGGTGTGCACGATTGGGCCACCGCGTTCTGGTTCCCCGAGGCCGCGGCGTGGCTGAGCCTGCAGCTTCACGAGCGGTACCTGTTCACCCGCGACGAGTACCGGCTGCGCACGGTGGCGTATCCGATCATGCGCGCGGCCAGCGAGTTCTGGCTGGACGCCCTGCACGTCGATCCGCGCGACGGCACGCTGGTCGTCTCGCCGAGCTACTCGCCGGAGCACGGCGGCTTCTCCGCCGGGGCGGCGATGTCTCAACAGATCGTCGCAGCTCTGTTCGCGGCCACCTCGGCGGCTGCGACGCTGCTCGCCGATGACACGGACCTGCCCGCTCGACTGGCCGATGCGCGAGACGGACTGGACTCCGGGATCCGCGTCGGATCCTGGGGGCAGCTCCAGGAGTGGAAGGCCGACTGGGACGACCCCGCCGACGATCACCGGCATGTCTCGCACCTGTTCGCCGTGTATCCCGGTCCCGGTCTCGCGCCGGAGAGCCCCGAGGCCGCGGCCGCGAGCGTCTCGCTGCGCGCACGCGGTGCCGGGGAGACCGGCTGGAGCAAGGCGTGGCGGATCAATCTGTGGGCGCGGCTGTGCGACGGCGATCGCGCCCACGCCGCGCTGATCGACCAGCTTCGACACTCGACCCTGCCGAATCTGTGGGACACCCACCCGCCCTTCCAGATCGACGGCAACCTCGGTGCGACCTCGGGGGTGGCGGAGCTGCTGGTCCAGAGCCACGGAGACGTGATCGAGGTGCTGCCCGCACTGCCCTCGGCCTGGCCCACCGGTTCGGTCAGCGGGCTGCGTGCGCGCGGCGACCTGACGGTGGACATCGAATGGACCCGGGGCGTGCCGAGCAGGGTCGTGCTGCACGCCGGCCGCACCGGGCCGGTGCGAGTGGGCGTCGGCCGCTTCGCCTCCGAGACGGCCGTCACCGATGCGACCGGCAAGCCGATCGCATCGGAGCACCTCGGCGATGTGGTGATCATCCCGATGCGGGCGGGGGAGAGCTATCTGATCACGGAGACCTCGGCCACCACGCGATAGCCGGGTGCCGCGACGGCCCGTCGGCCGATCACGCGGTCAGACCCAGCCAGTCGGCATAGTGCGACAGCTCCGGGTGGGATCGGCGGTACAGGCTGATCAACACGGAGGTGGTCTCCCGGACCATGGGGTGCAGCCTGGTCTGTTGCGGCGCGATGTGCCTCGCCTGTTGCAGGGCATCGAAACAACCGTTGCGGTCGCCTTGGATCAGATGCGCCCTGGCCAGATCGAGATGGTGATGGCCCCGGCGGGTCCTCGGCATCGTGCGCGGCGGTGACCAGGCCCTGGCGGCGGTGAGCGCTGCGGCGCCGTCGCCGAGTTCGACCTGCGCGGCCACCTCGTGCGTCGTGATGTTCGCCGGACCGAAGGTCAGTCCATAGTGGACGTGGTCGGTGGTCAGCTCCCTGGCGAGATCGCGGGCGGCGATCAGGTGCGACCGGGCGGTGTCGGCGTCACCGGCTCGCGAGGCGAGCGTGACCGAACGCAGATGAAGGCTGCCGTACACGGTGATCGCGGCCTCGTCCGGCGCGCGCAGGGTGTCGTCGAGCTCGGCCCGGGCGGCGTCCATCAGGCGTAACCCGTGGGCGTAGTCGCCCGCCGACTGGAAGCTCTGCACCCGCGCCCAATGCGCCAGGCCCGCGGCCAGCGGGTCGCTCGCCCGGTGAGCGGCATGAGCCAGATGATGCTCCACGGACTCGGCGAGGTCGGCGTATCCCAAGCGGTGGAGCAGGGTGTGCGTCGCGTGGTAGACGGTGACCAACAACCCGAAGACGTGCGGGGCGTTGGTGGCATCGGTGGTCTGGGTCGCCGCGGTGAGTTCCTCGACCAGGGCGGGCAACCGCACGGCCAGAGCGCTGTACTGGGCGTTGCGGCGCATCCGAGCGATCGACTCGACGTCCGAGGTCAGTTCGGCCAGTGGGCGCGGGGTGATGTCGCCGGGCAGGTCGTAGTGCCGCAACACCGTGCGTAACGCCGCCACGGCTCGGTGGGTCTGTTCGTCGCGGTGATTGTCCGCGTAGGGCTGCCCGGTCAGACGTTCCACCGGGATCTTCAACGCCCGTGAGACGGCGGCCAGTAATGCGTGGGTCGCGACCCGGTCGCCGCATTCGACCTTGCCGAGGAGGCTGAGGGAGACCGCGGCCTGTCGAGCGAGTCGGGGCTGGGTGAGATTGGCGGCCAGCCGCGCGCGACGGATGGCGGCGCCGACATGGGATGCGTCCTCGGCCATGACTACGTCTCTTCTCTTATAGGTCGTCGTCCCCGTGCCCGAGGGACTCATGGCGTGGCAGATCCATAAAGACTCGACTTCACAGCGTAGGCGGTTGTGCATGGACTGTGAATGTTCGAAGTCCCACCACGATGGACACTCAGAGTGTCCGCACGAGCACAGTGCGTGTCAATCAAGGGGGAAGGCATGAACCGTCTCGTCGATCGTGATTCGCTCGTCCAGGCCGCATCCCACGCTCACTCGGGTGTCTCGACACCATGACCGGCGGTGAACCCAGGTCCGCCGGAACGGACCCGACAGCAGGCGGAGCACCCGAGGCAGCCACTCGACCGACTTCCGGCCCTCGCAGGCCGGCCCGCCGAGTGGACCGGGTCGTCGTCGGGAGCATCGGCTCTCCTCGTCCGCTGCGCGCGAGAACACCGCCGCCTTGGCTGCGTGGTTGAACCCGCGCACCGGACGGCGTCACGCGACAGCATCTGCCAGCTAGTAGGCCGAAGGCAGCCGTAGGACTCCACCGTGTCCTCTCGATGCCGCCACCGGCCGAGGAATCCTTCGGAGCGTGCACATGATCACCACCGTCGACAGCTACCGACTGCGTCACCGTCTGGCCGATTCCCTGCGTGCGAGTGGCTACCTGCAGAGCCGTCGTTGGCTCGAGGCATTCCGCACCGTGCCCCGCGAGGCCTTCGTCGAGCGCTTCATCGTCAGCAGCCCGACAGGCGAGCAGACCCTGTTCGATCTGACCGTCGATCGGATCCCGGCGCTGGAGGCCGTCTACCGGGACACCAATCTCCTGACCCAGCGCGATGCGGGGGGCACCGCGACCAGCTCGTCCACCACCCCCAGCCTGATGGCCCTGATGCTGGAACGTCTCGACGTCCGACTCGACCACAAGGTGCTGGAGATCGGCACCGGCACCGGCTACAACACCGGGTTGCTCTGCCATGCGCTCGGCGATCACGCGGTCACCAGCATCGACATCGATCCGACATTGGTGGTGCGGGCCAGGGACGCGCTGGCCGGACTCGGCCAGCATCCGCACCTGATCATCGGCGACGGAGCCGACGGCGTCGCCGAGTACGCGCCCTTCGACCGCTTGATCGCCACCTGCGGCGTCGCCAGGGTGCCCACCGCCTGGCTGCGGCAGGTCTCCACCGGCGGGGTGATCCTGGTCAACCTCGGGTACGCGCTGGCCCGGCTGACCGTCGACGCGGAGGGCAAAGCAGTCGGCCCGTTCACCGACTACGCCGCCTTCATGCGGCTGCGGCCGTATCCCTCGTTCCGGACGCCCACCGGCCGCGAGATCATCGAGATGGCCACCGAGGAGGGCGTCGACAGTGCCGTGCGCACCGACGGCTTCCCCGACTTCCTCGGGGCGCGGCCGCTGGAGTGCCTGCGTGCGCTGGTCCACCCGGACGTGCACCGGGTGATCCGGCACGACGGTGGCGGGGAGGCCCACGTGCTCGGCGATCCGGCGACCGGTTCCTGGGCGCGGGCCCGGTCGATCGGATCGGCACGCGCCGCCATCGTGCACGGCGGCACCCGCGATCTGTGGGACGACTACATGCGCATCGCTCGATTGTGGAACGGCCACGGCAGGCCGGAGCCCGCTCGCTACGGGCTCACCATCACTCCGGACGGCGTCCACACCCTGTGGCTGGACTGCCCGGACCAGCCCGTCCTGACTCTGGACTGAACGAACCGAGCAGGGGCAGGCGAGCGGCCACCGCGTGAACCATGCACGACGACGCGATGGCCGCCGACCGGCAGTTGCGATGCGGGTCGGATGGCCTGCGGCCGCCGGCCGGCGGCAGAGCCCGACGCGCCGGTCCTGGCTACGCCCTTCGGCGTGCTGCGATGGGACGACCGGCCTACCGGCGAGTCGCGAATGGATGGTGCGCTGCGCCGACCAGCGCCGACGTGCGTCGCACGGCTGCCGGCCCGCCCCAACCCATGGATGATGAACATCGACCGTTGAACCAATTCCATCCCCGGCGGTGGCATTGAGCTTTCTCAGTCGTGACCGCAGACACTCGACGTCCGGCTTGAGCGGCGATCGCGCCTGCCGCGCAGTGGGACGCGAACCGGGGACGCGAGTGGAGGATGTCGATGTCTCAGCGCAGGGAGAACTCCGCCGGTCACCACGGTGCCGCGACACGGGAGGCGACCCGGTGGCCCGGCAGTGGAGCACGGGTGGCCTCGTCCGCGATGGCCTTCCCCGAGCACGTCTATCGGCAGGAGGAGATCTCGGCGGCATTCGTCGAGGAGATCCTCTCTCCCGGTGACTCACGTCGGCGTGCGGCGCAGCGCATCTCGGGTAACTCCGGCGTTCGGACCAGACATTTCGCGGTTCCCATCGAACGGTTGCGCCGATTGGCGGACTTCACCGAGGCCAACGAGGCCTATCTCGCCTCCGCGTTGGAACTGGGCGAGCAGGCGGTGCGCCGCGCATTGGCGGTGGCGGGCATCGCACCGGAGGAGGTCGATCTGGTGGTCTCGACGACCGTCACGGGATTGGCCGTCCCGTCTTTGGAGGCCAGATTGGCGCAGCGGTTGGGGCTGCGCGAGGACGTGAAGCGAATTCCGATGTTCGGCCTCGGTTGCGTCGCGGGCGCTGCGGGGATCGCGCGGGTGCACGACTATCTGCTGGCCTGGCCCGATCAGGTGGCGATCCTGCTCTCGGTGGAACTGTGCTCGCTGACCCTGCAACGCGGCGATGCCTCGGCGGCCAACATCGTCGGCAGCAGTCTGTTCGGCGACGGGGCCGCCGCCGTCGTGTTGACCGGCAGCGCCTGCGAGATCGAACACCCAGGGCCGACCGTGATCGCCACCCGTAGCAGGCTCTATCCCGACAGCGAAGCGGTCATGGGCTGGGACATCGGAGCCGACGGCTTCCGGCTGGTGCTCTCCACCGACGTCCCGGCCATCGCCCGGGAATTCCTCAGCAAGGACGTGGTCGCCTTCCTCTCCGACCACGGTCTCACCACGGGCGACATCGCGCACTGGATCTGTCATCCCGGCGGCCCCAAGGTCATCGAGGCGGTCCGGGACTCCCTCGACCTGGCTCCCGACGCGCTGCGGCACACCGTGGCATCGCTGGCCGCCAACGGAAACCTGTCCTCCGCCTCCGTCCTGGACGTGCTGCGTCGCACGATCGCCGAGGCACCCGCTCCGGGCTCCTTCGCGGTGCTGCTCGCGATGGGCCCCGGCTTCTGCTCGGAGCTCGTCCTGCTCCGCTGGTGACCCCGATGTCGATGGGATGCTCGGCCGTCACGCCAGGGCGTTGACCACGGCGGCGAACACCGAGGGGAACCGCCTGGCTGCGGGCACGATCCGATTCGCCGTCAGCGGAGTGGTCCGTGCCGCGACGAGCAACTCCGTCAACAACCGATGCCGTCGGGTGGCCCGCCGCCACACAGCCTCGTAGTCCTGCGGTCGACCCCGCCGCAGACAGTCGACCAACGCCGCCGCCCCCGACAACGCCAAGGCGATGCCCTCGCCCGTGATGGCATCCACATAGCCCGCCGCGTCGCCGACCAGCAGGACTCGATCGGCGACGCGGCGGCGGACCCGCCGTCGCAGCGGACCGGCGCCACGCACGGCCGTCACCGCCAGCTCGGGCGTGAAACGCTGCGCCAAGGCGGGAAACGCGGCGAGCTGCGTGCCGAACGGCGCCCGACGTGTCGTCAACAACGCGACGCCGGTCAGCTCGGGGCCCACCGGCGTCAGATAGGCCTCGCCGTGTGGTCCGTGGTGCACCTCCACCGAGGAGGAACCGGGCGCCACGGCGAAGTGCCTGCGCAGACCGAACCGGGGAGCCCGCCGATCGTCGACCACCAGGCCGAGACCGCGGGCCACCGGCGAGTGCAATCCGTCGGCGGCGACGAGCCAGCGCCCGCGCAGCCCTAGCTCCGGGACGACGACACCGGCGGACTCGGACCGGACCTCCGTCACCCTGCCACGGCGGATCGGCACCCCCGCCGCCACCGCCGCTCGGTGCAACGCGGTGTGCAGGACCGTCCTGCGTACGCCCAATCCCGTGCCATCCCGGAATTCCGCTGCCACGCGAAGTCCATCCTGGACATAGCGGATCCCGCTGATCGGCTGTCCCGGCACCGACACGCCCAGCTCGTCCAGCGCCCGTACCGCGCTCGGCATCAGGCCCTCGCCGCAGGCCTTGTCCGTCCCCTCGGAGCGGGGTTCGACGATCATCGGTTGCAACCCTGCGCGAAGTGCGTACAGGGCCGTCGCCAACCCTGCCGGGCCGCCCCCGGCGATCAACAGATCGGCGTCCCCGGTCACGCGATCGCGGGCCGTGGCTGGTCCAACGCGGCGTTCTCACATCGGATGCGCACCGTGAGCAGCGCCGCGTTGGCGACGCTGAACACCACCGCCGTCAGCCAGGCCGAGTGCACCAGTGGCAGTGCAACGATCTCCACGACGACCGCGACGTAGTTGGGGTGCCGGAGGAAGCGATAAGGCCCACCCGCGACCAACTCGGCCCCCGGCACGACCAACACCCGGGTGTTCCAGGCATCGCCGAGAGTGCGGATGCACCACCAACGCAGGGCTTGTGCGAGCAGCACGAGGACCAGCATGGGCACCCCCAGCGCGGGGATGAACGGTCGATCCGCTAGGACGACCTCGGCCACACAGGCCACCAACAGACTGGTGTGCAGCACGACCATGACCGGGTAGTGGCCCTGCCCGTACTCTCGGGCGCCCCTGGCCAGGCTTCGCTGCTGGTTGCGGCGGGCCACGACGAGCTCGGCCAGCCGCTCCAACCCCACGGCCGCTACGAGCAGGAGATACCACGGCATTGGCGACCATCCCTTGTCGACGGGTTTCCCTCGGGCCTGCCTGCTGGCGAGAATCCTGCTGCCGAACATAGTCGTCGGCGAGGCCCGAAGGTATGTCCTCGCGCGTGGCGGCGGTGTCGGATCCCGCGCGCTGCGGGTAAGACTGACCGAGTGGAACTGCGCCGTCGGACCAGCCCACCGCCCCCGACCGAGCCCGCCGTCGGTCTCGACCGGCCGCCGTCGACCGGACGGCGGATCGTGGCGCTGCTGGGCAGCGCCCACCCCGGACCGACGGTGGCGGTCACCGCCTTCGCGACGATTCTCGCGGTGGCGGTCGGCCGGGGATCTGCGGGAGCGACGTTGGTCGCGGCGGCGGTGCTGGCCGGGCAGCTGTCCATCGGCTGGAGTAACGACGCGATCGACGCTCGCCGAGATCTGCGCACCGGCCGTCGGGACAAGCCCGCGGCGACCGGCGGGATCGACGGGAACTCGGTGGCGGTGGCCGCCGCGATCGCGTTGGCGGTCTGCATTCCGCTGTCACTGGCAGGCGGGGTGCTCGCCGGGTCGATCCACCTGGTGGGCACGGTCGCGGGATGGGCCTACAACCTGGGGCTCAAGCGCACCCTGATGTCCCCACTGGCCTACGCGGTGGGCTTCGGCTCGCTGCTGCCGTTCATCACCCTCGGCCTGCCCGACAGGCCGTGGCCCGCCTGGTG
This sequence comes from Actinoalloteichus hymeniacidonis, assembly GCF_014203365.1. Taxonomy (NCBI): domain Bacteria; kingdom Bacillati; phylum Actinomycetota; class Actinomycetes; order Pseudonocardiales; family Pseudonocardiaceae; genus Actinoalloteichus; species Actinoalloteichus hymeniacidonis. The sequence continues at coordinate 3,395,978 of NZ_JACHIS010000001.1, read as the reverse complement.
GGCGGTCCTGGTGGCGGCCCTGCTGGGGGTGGCCGCCCACCTGGTCAACGCGATGCCCGACATCGAGGGCGATGTGGCGACCGGAGTGCACGGGTTCCCTCAACGGATCGGCCGTACCGCCTGCCGTGTCCTGACGCCGTTGCTGTTGCTCACGGCCGTCGCCGTCCTGCTGGCGGCGCCCGACCGGATCACGCTGATCAGCCTGCTCCTCGCCGGGGTGGCCGGGCTTGTGGCGATCACGGGCACCGCTCTACCGGCCGCTCCGACGAGTCGGTGGCCCTTCCACGCCACCGTCCTGACCTCGGGTCTGGTCGTCATGTTGTTCCTCGCCAGGGGATCGAGCATCGTCTAGCACCCGCGCGCCGGACCCGGCGGCCACGTCGTCGAGGGGGCGACAGGCCTACTCGGCCCGACGTCGTCTCCTCCTCGCTGCGATCCCGGCGGCGATGCCCAGCACCCAGATCGCCGCGAAGGCGATCAGCGTCGCCCAGGGCACGCCGCCGGCGGTCTCCTCGGCGGCCTCGCCTGCGACCTGTTGCCCACCGTCCTGCGACGCCGAACCGGGGGACTCGGCTTCCTGCCCTGCGGACGGGTCCTGCGATGCGGATTCCGGTGCGTCGCTCGAGTCGACGTCGGCTCGATCGCCGTTCTGGTCGGAATTCGGCGCGTCGGGAAGCTGGGCCTGATCCGGTGTTCGGGGTTCCTCGGGCGGTGCTGCTGGATCGCCCGGCGACGGACGGTCCGGCGTCCCCGGCCGGTCGGCGTCCGGCGCGCCGGGGCCCTCCTCGGGCGGCTCGGCGCCGGTGAAATGCGACCTGGCGGCCGCGCCGGTCAACCCGGGCGGATCGCCCGCGCCGAAGGACCAGCCCTCGATCCGGTCGACTTCGGGATAGGACGCCAGTGCGCCCCTGCTGCTGTACGACCAGCCGTTACCGCCCGGTTCGTCGACCCAGTACGACCAGTAGGCGTCGCCGGAGGGCGTGTCATCGCACGCCTCCTGCTCGGGCCCGGGCCGACCGTCGATACGACAGATGAACCCCGCCCCGTCGTGCGCGGTGCCCGCCAGTCGGAACCCCGCCTCCTGCAGGGCGGCGTAGCCGGTCTCGGGCGTGCCGGGCACACAGCGGGACACCGCCGAACCGCCGAGGGCGCCGAAGTCGACGACGACCACGACCCCGGTGGACGCCGTGCAGGCCTGGGCCTCGGCGGGAACCGGAGCCGTTCCGATCACCGTGCCCGCGAGGGCCGCGAGGGTCGCGACCGCGATGACACCGACCCGTTGCACCAGCCTCATCGGCGTCACACCTTCGCTCGTCGACCCAACCGGCCGATCAACAGATAACTCGCCGCCGCGAGCAGTAATGCCGCACCGATCGCCGTCGCCGAACCCGCCGGAGTCCGAAGGAAGGCGATGAGCGCTGCGGCCGGGCCCGGCGGGTTCGTCGCTGCGGACGCGTGGTCCTCGGTGCTCGGCTGTGGAGTCTGGCCGCCGAACCAAGACAGCTCGGAACGGTCGGATTCACCGGTCGCCTGTTCGGTCTCCTCGGCCGTCTCCTCGGCGGACTCCCCATCGAGGCCGTTCGTACCGGCGTACCCGGGTGACCCGGCATGACCCGGTAGACCCGGCAGGCCGGGTTGCCCCGGCGCACCCGGCTCCCCAGGAGCCCCCGGTCGGCCCGGCGCTCCCGGTACTCCCGGTACTCCCGGTTCACCGGGCTCGGGCGGTTCGGATTCTCGCGGAGGATCGGTCGGGGGAGGTTCCGGCGCGGGTGGCGGAGGCGGGTCCGTCGGTGGCGTCGCGGACAACCCGAGCAGCGCCTGCGAGGTCGAGCGGCGCAGCCGGTCCTGGTTGCCCGCGCGACTCCAATAGAGCGGGCCGTCCTCCAAGACGTCCAGATAGTCCTGTGTCGAGTAGGACACCGCGCCCGCCATGTCCCCCGGTGCGACGTCGGGGGGAAGCTGTACCGAACTCAGCCAGCCACCCGCCCTCCCGGCGGGCTCGGCTGCGCCCGCCGAGGTGAGGGCGAGCGCGGCCAGTCCGGTGCTGTTGGCGTTGAGGGTCTGCTCGATCAGCTGCGGCGAGGAGGAGTCGAAGCCGAATCCGCCGCCGGAGTGTTGCCGCTCGCGCAACCACCGCACACCCCGGTCCAAGGCCGCCTGGTCGCCGCCGACCTCCGCCAGCGCCCAGACCGCCATCGCCGTGTTGTCCACACTGACCAGTGCGTCGTCGGTCTCCGAACACGTCGATCCGACGTCGGCGACGGGCGGGGCGTTGCGGAATCCGCCGCTCGGGCACTGTTGGCGGACCAGGTAGTCGATGCTGGGTTGTTGATCGAGGGTCAGCCGCGCCTGGTCGGCGTGCTCCTGCATCGCCATCAACGCCAGAGACTGCGAGAAGGTGTTGGACAGGTCGCGACGAGGGTCGTACTCGCCGACGTTGAGATTGCGATAGCGCCCGTCGACGTCGAGGGTCGCGGACAACCGCGCGGGAAGGTCGATCGGCACGCCCTCGGAGTCCACCCCCCAATCGGTGGGGTCGACGCCCGCCCGAACGGCGACCATCAGGCGTTTCGCGACACCGCCGGAGACGGTGATCCGGCCGTTGTAGTACATCTCCCGCAGCGAGCGCACTCCCTGGGAGAAGGCCTCGCCATGCCGGTCGGCCGCGTGCAGCCCGATCAGGGTGTCCGCCAGCAGGCCACTGTCCGGCGTCCCCGGGGTGGTGGACGGGAAGACGTAGTCCAGTCGGACGAGTTCCCGTTCCAGGAACCCGGCCGCCGTGCCCGCCTCGGCGGATCCGACACCCGGTGTCGGATCCGCCGAGGCGGTGGGATGAACGAGCCCGACGATCAGCAGGAGTGCGCCTGCCGCGAGCCCGGAGCGGAATCGGACCATCAGGGCGCGGGCACCCAATCGGGATCGAGGGCCTCGGCCAGCGTCAGGCTCATCTCGTTCGGGTCTGCGGCGGTGCCCGCACCGAAGGAGAAGCCGAGGACATCACCCGACGGCGGGTCGTAGGTGTCCACGCCCTCGTCGGCGTAGCCCCAGGCCGTGCCGGTCACGTCGGGCACCCAGAACGCCCAGTAGGACGCGTCGGGCAGGAACCCGGTGCAGCTGTCGTCGGTCGCACTGGGCAGGCCGTCGATCCGACACAGGTACTGGTAGGGGCCCGCCTCGCCCTCTCCGACGCCGTGCTCGGGTGCGACGTCGACATCGGTCAGCGCGGCGAAGGCCGTGGCGGGGTCGAGGTCGGTGCACCGCCGGACCACCTCGCCACCGGCGTGCCCGGTGAAGTCGACGACCACCGTGACACCGCTGCTTCCGGTGCACGGCCCGTCGGTCCAGGCGGCGATACCGACCTCGTCGGGCAGCGGGTCGGCCGCAGCGACGGCGGGTGCGCCCGCCACCAGCAGGGCGCCCGCGAAGAATCCGGCTAAGACACGATGGATCGAACGACTCGAGGACATGGCCTGGAGTTCCCTTCGGTTCACCGCAGACCGCAGTCCGGAGCCGATCGGCTCCGAAGCTCCGCGCTGCATTCCACGACAGAGGAGCTGGACAATGCGGCACGATGGGCAGTCCGACTCGCACCTGCCACAGGCAGGCGCTCACGGTTGCGGGTCAGCGCCGGATTCGCACCGGCTTCCCCCATCGCGCAGCAGAAACTGCACCGTCCTCATTGGAGTGACGGCCGATTCGAACGTAACCCATCACCTCGCGCAGCGGAAGACGTCGGAAGCGTCGTTCAAGTGCTTCGCTGCCACTTCGAGACCGTGTCGAGTCGCCGCCGTTTCGTAGTCCGCTCCGACCGGCATCACGGCGGCGACGGATGTGGTCAGGCCTTGACGCTGCCCGAGGTGAGACCGCTGACGATGAAACGCTGGAACGCCGCGAAGATCAGCACGATCGGGACGCTGATCAGCGTCGCCACAGCCATCAACGATCCCCAGGCCGTTCCGTACCGGCCGACGAAGGAGTTCAGCAGCACGGTGACCGGCTGCACCGACTCCGAACTGGCCAGGGTGATACCGAAGACGAACTCGCCCCAGGCCAGCAGGAACGCGAAGGCGCCCGCCGCGATCAGTCCGGGACGCAGCACCGGCAGCACCACCCGCCGCAGCACGTCCACCATCGAGGCCCCGTCCATCCTGGCGGCCTCCTCCAACTCCATGGGCAGCGCGGCCATCAGCGGCCGCAGCACGATCACGGCGAACGGCAGCGTCAGCGTGGTGTCGGCCAGGATGAGCCCAAGGTGAGTGTCGGTGAGGCCGATGATGCGCATGAGCAGCAGCAACGGCGCCGCCAACACGATGCTGGGCAGCAGCTGGGCCACCATCATGGCCAACAGCATCGAACGGGAGCCCGGCACCCCCGTCCGAGTGATCGCATAGGTGAGCGGCGCGGCCAGCAGCAGTGTGAGGATCGTCGTCCCCAGGGCGATGATCGCGCTACTCAGCAACGCCTGCGTCAGCAGTGGATCGGCGATGGCCGAGGCGTAGTTCTCGCCCGAAGGCGGCAGCGGCACCCACTGCGGCGGGATGGCCAGGACGTTCTCCGGCCGCTTCAGACTGGTGGCGACCATCCAATAGAGCGGCAGCAGGAAGACCGCGACGATCGCCGTCGCGATGCCGGTGAGCAGCCATGGTCTGCGGGTGCGGGTCACCGATCGCCCTCCTTGCCGATCCGGCGGACGTACCAGATGGACACCACCAACGGGATCACCAACAGCAGCACCGTGATCGCGGCTCCCTCGCCGAAGCGGAAGAACTCGAAGAACTGCTCGTAGGCCAGCAGGGGCAGCACCCGGGTCGCGTCCACCGGGCCACCACCGGTCATCACGAAGACGATGTCGAAGGCCTTGAACGTGTAGATCAATCCGAGCAGGAGCACCGCCGCCGATACCGGGCGCATCAGCGGCAGCGTCACGAAGCGGAACCGTTGCCAGGCACTCGCTCCATCCAGCGCGGCGGAGGCGTAGAGGTCGCGGTCCAGGGAGACCAATCCGACCAACAGCAGGATCATGTTGAAGGGCACACCGATCCACACGTTGGCGAAGATCACCCCGCCCAACGCGGTTCCGGTGTCGGTGAGCCAGGTATTGGTCAGGGCGTCCAGCCCCAGCGAGCGCAGGATCGCGTTATAGGCGCCGACGTCGCCATCGAGCATCCAGCGGAACAGCGAGCCGCTCACCACCGGCGGCAGCAGCCACGCGACCAGCATCAGGGAGCGCAATAGACCGTTGAACGGGAAGTCCCTGGCGAACAGCAGCGCCAGCGCGAACCCGATCCCGAATTGGAGTACCAGCGAACCGACGGTGAACACGAGGGTCAACCCGACGGCCGCCCAGAAGTCCGACTCCGACACGGCGGCGCGGTAGTTCTCGCCGCCGACGAACGGGGTCCCCTCACCGAGCAGACCCGCCAGATCGACGTCGAGGAACGAGGTGACGAGGTTGTAGAGCAGTGGGAACAGCAGCAGCGCGGCCAGGAAGACCAACGCGGGCGCAGCGAGCAGCAGACCCTCGGTGCGCCGGGTGGCCGCCAGATGCCCCCGTCGTCGCCGTCGGTGCGAGCCGGGCCTCGCCGTGTGCAGACTGGTCGCCGTTCCCGGCTCGTCGGTGGCATCGGAGGTCGCCGTCGGCCTCGTCACGGCAGATCACCCGCGATCCGGGTGAAGGCGTCGGCGGCGACGGCGGCGGGGTCGGCGTCCGGGTCGGAGAGCACCGTCTGGTGCGCGCGGGACACCTCGTTGGAGATCTCCGGATAGGCCGCGCCGTAGGCCCTCGGGCGGGCGTGATGCAACTCGGCCAGGAAGATCTGGAGCTCGGGGTCGCGCGCCCACGGGCCCGCATCGGTCAGGTCGGCTCGGGCGGGCAACAGGCCCATGGTGTCCAGATAGGGCACCAGCACCTCGCGGCGCTGCGAGTACTCGATGACCCGCCAGGCGGCGTCGACCTTCGTCGAGCCCGCGATCACCGTCCAGCCCTCGCCGCCGAGACAGGAGGCCCTGGTCTGTCCGGCGGGCAGGGGGTCCACGCGGAACCGCAGGTCTTCGGCTGCGCGCAGCGTGGGCAGCTGCCACGGTCCGTTGATCATCATCGAGGCGGCTCCGGAGATGAACTGGCCTGCCACGTCCTGCTGCGTCCACCCGACGGCCTGCCCGGACAGCACGCCGTCGGCGACGAGCTGCTGCTGTAGTTCCAACGCCTCGGCGCCCGAGGTGTCGAAGTCGGCGAGATCGCCGCCGGTCTGCCAGAGGAACGGTAGGAACTGGAAGACGCCCTCCTCCGAGGCGGTGGCGCAGACCGCGAGCCCCCGATGCTCCGGGGTCGTCAATGCGTGGCCCACCGTGGCCAGCTCGGCCCAGTCCGAGGGCACCTCGACACCGGCCTCCTCCAGGTGATCGACGTTGGAGATCAGTGCCAGGCAATTGCTGTTATTGGGAATCGAGAGAATCCGATCGTCGATCACGCCTGCATCCCAGGCGGCAGGGACGTAGTTGGTCGCCTCGCCCCAGCGATGCACCTGTTCGGTCAGGTCGGCCAATAAGCCATAGCCGCCGAGAATGCCGACCTGGACGGTATCCACGACCGCGATATCGGGTAATTCGCCCGAAATCGCCCCGCGCAATAACGCGGGTTGCAGATCGGCATAGGGGAAGACCCGGCGTTCGATGCGGATGTCGGGATGAGCCTGCTCGATCTCGGCGATCAAGGCCTCGACGCCCGCCTGCCGTTCGGGCTCGATGATGTAGTCCCACCACTGCAGCGCGGCATCGTCCCGAGAGGAACCGCAGGCCGAGAGGGTGCCGATCCCGCCTGCGGCGAGCAGTCCCAGGCCGGTGCCACGCAGCAGGTTTCTTCTGCTGAACGAACCGGGCGTGGGTGATCGCAGCGGCTTGCCGCGCTCGCGTGAGCTGTGCACCCCGTGAACCTCCGTCGACCGCATCGGCGAGAACGGTCGACCCAGGGCCGTCGACCATGGTGGCCGCCGCCCGTCGATACGTGCATTCGACGAAGCCTCGGCGCCGTCGGACACTAGCGCACCATTGTCGAGGAAAAAAGAATCATGGCAGGCGATCCGACATTCGGCGGCGGTTATTCCGACGATTGCCGTCGAGGACTGCGCCGGCTGCGAGTCGGCGGGATCGAATTGCGTTCGCTGGAAACGGCGTCGAATTGGAGGGTTGACTCGGTCGATCGAATCGAAATTCGAGCGGCATATCGACCCCGACGTCGACGGGAGATCGAAATCCGGGACGAAACGTATCGCCCGCCTGCGGCGCAGGCGGGCGATTCACGCGGGGTCGTGGCGGCGGATGCTGCCCGCCGTCGGCCTAGCCCTGGTCGGGCTCCGGTGCGTAGAACGCCGTGGTCCGCGCGGTCGCGGCTGCGGCCGCCGCTGCGCTCGCCCCCGAAGCCTCGAACGCGGCGCCCCACGCCCGGCTGCTCGCGATGCTCACCTCGCGGGCCTCCTCCGAGTTCTCCCACGCGACGGGGTCCTCGATCGGGATGCCTGCCAGGAATCGACCGAGCGAGGTCAGGCTGATGTCCCAGCCGACGCCTGCCGCACCCGGTCCGTACTGCTTCCAACGCTCCTCGTCGATCACTGCGGTGTGCTCCAGTTCGAAGACGGTGCCGCCCTCCGGCGCGGCCGAGAGCCGAATCCGGACCTCGGTGACGTCTGCCTCGGTCGGGGTCTCGCCGAACACCCAGGTCACCGTCAGCGAGGTGGGACGCTCACACCGCAGGATCTCCCCGCCGGTGTTGTTGCCACGAAGTTCGTAGCGCCCGCCGACCCGCAGGTCGCCGGACACCGGGAGAAACCAGCGGGCCAACCGGTCGGGCTCGGTGCACGCGGTCCAGACGTCGTCGATGTCGGCGTCGTAGTGCCTGCGCAGCAGCACGGTGTAGCCCTCGCCCGCAGGGATGCGGCCGGTGCCCACCTCGCGGTGGGTGTTGCGAATCTGGTCGACGATGTCGCTCATGGCGGTGGTTCTTCCCTTCCTCTCGCCTGTGGCAGGCGGGCCGTCACACCGCACCCGACTCGCGGTGGTCGTCGTGGCACGGTCCAGATGAAGGCCGATTTATATCAGTCATCTCTTATATAAGCACATCCTGTCATGTGTGGCCGGGAGGGGCGGCCCGAAAGCGACGAACGCCCGACCTGCGTGTGCAGATCGGGCGTCGTCACCGCCTGCCGGGGCGGTGGATCAGCTCGGTTACGAGCGCCAGGAATCGGTCAGCCGGATCGTTCCGGTGGCGGGCACGGTCAACGACCGGTTACCACCCTGCTCCCAGGTGACGGCCCCACTCGCGTCCTTGCGCAGATACTTGTACTGCGCGACGACCCCGGCGGGCAGCGCGACGTCCCGGGTCCACCTCGGATAGTCGGCGGCGGACAACGGCAGGGCGGCCGCCGGATTCCAGCTGCCCAGCTCCGCGCGGTCGCCGACGACGAAGATGTTCTCGCCGAAGACCGTGCTCGCGGTCACGCTGAACGAGGCACCGCCGCGTCCCGGTTCGGGAGCGGGGGAGCCGGTGGCGCCGACATGTAGCGCCACGGCGTCGCGCGCGCCGATCGTCGCGGTGAACCGGCCGTCGCCGTCGACGGTGTAGGTGGGCCCGGTGCAGCCGCCGGATCCCGTCGGGCCGCCGTGCTGCACGTCGCAGTAGGTGCCTGCGGGTAGTCCGGTCTGGAACGTCTGGGTGAGCCCGCCGTTCTCCTGGTTGATGGCGACGAAGGCCCGGTCGCCCCGACCGAAGGCGATGGCGTCGTTGCCGTTGTCCCACCAGTGGGTGACGGCGGTATCGCCTGCGGCGTTGCGGAAGCCGACCATGTTGGCGATCTGCGGCCAGGCGTGTTGGCAGCCCCAGCCATCGGTGTAGCAGGCGCTGACCTCGCCCCCGTTCGGCGCGCCCGCGTCGTGGTTGGAGAAGTCATAGCCGGAGTGCACCGAGGGGGTGCCGAAGGGATGGGCGAGCATGAAGACATTGGCCAGCGTGAAGTTCGCCTGGTCCTTGTAACTCAGCGTCGACCCGTTGCGTTCGGTGTCGTGATTGGTGACGAACACGCCCGACTGCGCCGAGGGCATGTATCCCCACGCCTCGCCGAAATTCTCCAGGTACGCGAGGTTCTCGTTGTTGAAGACCCGCTTCAGATCGGTCGCGTAGCGGAATTCCTGCACGTCACCGTTCTGCAGATACTCGCTCGGGCTCACCGCCTCGCCCGCGCCGTAGATGGCCTCCTGGACCCAGTAGACGCCGGGGTCGGACAGTCGGTCCTTGATGGCCCGGAGATCATCGGTGTCGATGTGTTTCACCGCGTCGACGCGGAAGCCCGCCACGCCCATCCCGATCAGATCGTCGAGATATTCGGCGATCTCGGAGCGCACGTACTCGCTGCTCGTGTTCAGGTCGGACAGACCGACGAGTTCGCACTGCTGGACGTTGTACCGGTCGTTGTAGTTGTCGATGTCTCGGCGGCAGCCGTGGAAGTCCTGGTCCTGATAGTGCCCGGGGTAGTCGTACTTCGAGTACTGCGTGCCGCCGGTGCCAGTTCCGGAGCCTGCGGACATGTGGTTGACCACCGCGTCCACGATGACCTCGACGCCCGCGTCGTTGCAGGCACCGATCATGCTCTGGAAGGCGGCTCGATCGCCCAGCGGTCCGGCGATCCGGTAGCTGACCGGCTGGTACGCCGTCCACCACTGTGAACCCTGGATCCGTTCCTGCGGCGGCGAGACCTGGACGTACCCGTAGCCTTTCGGGCCGAGTACCTCGGTGCAGGCGCGGGACACCGAGGCGAAGGTCTGCTCGAAGAGCACCGCGGTGACGTCCTTGTCGCCGGGCGGAGCCAGCGCCGGTTCGGCGGAGACGGTCCCGGCGGCCTGGGATGCCTCGGACCGGGACTCGGCGAGGGCGGGAACGGCGGCGCCGATGGTCATCACCATCGCCATCGCGCCTGCGAATAATGCGCCGATCGATCTGCGTCGTCGGGTCGTGCGACGTGCGTCGGGCGCCGCCGTACGGGCGGAACCGATGCGTGGGCGGGGATTCGATCTCACGGTTACCTCCTTGGAACGCGTGACTCAGCCCGGCGCTCGTGGCGCCGCGACCGTTGACCGAAGGGGTAAGACGAACTGGCGTAGCCGAGGAGTGGCTGACGCTTTCTTGCAAACGTCGAGAAGATTTTGCAGGAGTGACGTGGATGTTTCCTGAAGGTAAAGAGCGGTCGGCTGATCGTCAAGGGGGAGACGTCGACGAACTGGTTCTTGTTCTGCATGATTGATTGCCCGAGCGGGCGCTAGCCGTGTCTCGAGCCGCCGCAAAACCTTGCAGCGATGCGCCTCGCCCCGAGAATCGTCAGCCGGTCTACCGGTCGGCGTCGAGGCCACTGCCAAGTCGATGAGCTCGAGCGTTCAGGTAGCGCATGTGGTGCACGTCGGTGGCCGGGCTGGGCTGCTCGGAGGTAAGCATGTCGAGCGGCATCGAGTCCGTCGGCCTTCTCCAACAGCTGTGCCCGCGCCGCAGGGGGCCGCCGGTCGTAGGCCAACCGCGAGTCATCCAAGGCGTGGAGCAACGCCAGGCCGTCGCGAGGATCGGTGAACATGGCCACGGCAACGGCATGGCCCCGCTCGATGACAGAGGTTCGCGCGATCGGGAGGCGGAGTCGGTCGAGCCTCGCTATGAAACAGCCGCGATGGCGGCCTGCGCGCGATGATGCCCGTTCGGAGAGAACGAAGCCGAACGCCGCGATCGGATACCGGGCAGCGAATCCGTAGGTCGCCTGCGGTTCGCCGCGTGGCACGGGTGGTTCTCAGCGCGGCGTGCGGCCTCCGATCGGTTGGGCTGGAGCAGGGCGGCGACCAACCTCGCTCCGTCGCGGCCATCGGCCTTCGGCGAATCGAGAAGGCAGCAGACGGCCGAGCGCAACGCCCTGTCGGACAGCGACTCAGTGCTCGTGTTCGTGCCCGGTCTCCGCCGGGGTGCGGTCGTAGTCCTCGCGATCCCGGCCGCCGATCGAACCGGTCACCACCACCACGACCAGCGCCACCGCCGCGAGCACCGCTACCAGCCGGCCACCGAGCCGGGCCAGCGTGCCGCCGCTCCACCGTTGCCGGAGCTCGCTCAGACGCAGCGGCAGCCGTTCACCCCGCCGCGCCGGTGCCAGCAGCCGCGCGACCAGGAGCACCGCGACGGGGATCTGCAACGCCCACAGCAGCCAGCGCACCCAGCCGTCGAACCAGACATTCGTCCCCCACAACAGGGTGTGCCACACCCCGAGGATGTAGACGACGATCACGAACCGGTGCGCGATGCGCCAGGTGCGGGGGCCGATCCGCCGCCGGAGATAGAAGGACAGACCGAGCGGGATGGCCAACCAGAACGCGATCACGCCCAGCGCCACTCCGAACCGACCGGGTGGGTGGGAGTACATCCAGGGGATGAAGCTGCCCGCGAGATTGGGATCGGCCGGATCCCAGGAGAGCACCAGGGCGTGCGCGAAGATCAGCACGATCGTGGTCAGACTGGTGGACCGGTGCAGCCGTTCCATCCGGGCGGGGGAGATGGTGAGCCAGTCGGGCGATCGACCCGAGACCGCGAGTCCGAGCATCACCGTCACCCAGGACCACAGCAGCGCGGTCCAACCGAAGGCCTGACTGAGCCAGTACGGCCAGTGCATCGCGGCGTCGTTCATGAAGGGCATGACCAGCGTGGTGTCCGAGGTGTCCGCCTCGATCCGCTGGTACAGCAGCAGGAATACCGCGCTGGTCAGCACGGTGGCGATCACCAGCTCGACCGAGGTCGCGACCAGATCCGTACGCAGTTCCCCTCGGGACCGTCTGGGGGCGTCGTCGGTCCGTTCCACGAGCAGCTCCTCGTTCTCGCCTGGCTCCGGGCCGTCGGCTCGGGCCGTGGTCATCGGTGGTGATCGGTCGGACGAGTCGGGCCGGCGCACTGACACCGGCGCGGGCCCGACTCGGGATGTGGCTAGTCCTGGTCGCCGTCGGGTTGTCGTCGCGGTGCCATCAGCGCGGCGCCGTCGACCAGGCCCGCGCGCGAGATCCCGGCGGGCATGCCGTCGGGGGCGTAGACCGGATGGCCCGCACCGAACATGTACAGCACGCCCTCGGTGAAACCGTCCACACCGAGCGCGGCGTCGAGTTCGTCGTCACGGAAGGCGGCCGTCTGCCATGCCCCGAGCCCCAGCGCCGTGTTGGTGAGCACGAAGGTCTGGCCCAGGTGGCCGGCGCTCAGCAGCGTCACCCGATAGGCGCGGGAGTGTCGGTACTTGTACATCGTCCGCTCGTAGACGGCGGTCACGAAGCAGACGAAGGCCGACGGCGTGCACATCTCCGACTCGTAGGTGAGTCGGTGCAGCCGTTCGCGGTCGAAGTCGCCGTCGATCAGTTCCAGGGCGTGGCACTCGGCGTTGTAGTGGTAGAGGCCCGGTTGCACGCCCTGTACGTCGAACACCCCCACATAGCCCTCCAGCTCGTGTCGCGCCCCACCACACGGGCTGGTCCGCAGCATCAGGGTTCCGAGGTCGCCCGCGTCGTAGAGCTGCATCGGCGCGAACGTGTAGAACAGCGCTGCGGCGAAATCGGCCAGGCGCACCTGTTCCCCGGTGAAGACCCGATGGGTACGGCGTCGAGTCAAGACGGTGAGGAAATCCTCGTCGATCCGGCGGGGGATCCGGGGGAGGTACACCCGAGGGGCATCGGGATAGCTCTTGAAGATGGCGGGCGGGTCGCCGCCGGTCTCGCGTATCCACCGGGCATCGGAGCGTCGCTGCTCCAGGCTGTCGCCGGAGTAGAGGGCGTTGCGGGTTCCGAAGTGGAAGTACCGGGCCTCCTCGCCCCACGAGCCCCAGGAGTCGAGGAACCGGTCCTCCCGATCGGTCTGCTGCCTGGTCAGGAGCAGTCCGTCCTCGGCGAGGTCCTTGATCACACCTCGCACCGAATCGGGCTCGTGTTCGGGGAAGTCCGCCACCACGTCCTCGACGTCGGTGAAGTCGTCGAAGCGGCTCAGCAACGCGACGGCCTCCTCGTCGATGGCCACCGCGTTGTCGCCTTCGACGTCCGTGGACCGGACCTCCAGATAGTTCTCCACGGTCAGCTCGCCGTCGTGCCAGTACAGCACCAGGCTGCGCGAGCGTCGGTACTCCACCTCAAGGACCGCCTTTCTGCCACTCGGTTGCGCAGGCCGGCCGGCGCCGACGAGCGGAAGGTCGCAACCGCGACCCCACCCGTGAAGCGCCGACCGGCTGCTGCGGATCGCTGTCCGGGGTCGCCGTCGAGAATGCCGGCGACCGCCGAACTCATCAGCCGTGGTTGGTGAGGGTGCGGGTGCGGGTCTTCTTCCGGCGAACCTTCGCCGTCATCACCTTCTTGCGCATGGGAATCACCTCCTCCCGGCGTTGCCGAGTGGTGCCGGAGCGAGGCCGCCCACGATCCCGCGCCCTCCGGCGCGGTGTGCGGTGGTCTCGTCTCGGTCACTCGTGCTCGACACGTACACAGTGGACAAGTCGCTGTGTCACGCACCACAGTTCCCGAGAAGAATTCGCATTGGAGTGACGCGGGTCACGAAGCGAGTACGCTGGGTGTGCGAGCGGTTGCGCAGATCGCAGGCGATGGCGATCTCCGGCACCCGCAGGCCCCGTCTCCACACCATCGAACCGGTCCTGGCAAGGGTTTGGCGGGCATCATCTCCACCCCGCAATCCCGGGTTCCAGATCGGCCCGCGAAGCCGGTCGTTGCCCGCGCACGGACGCGTAGGGTGCTGAACGCCCCGAGAGATCAACTTGTGGGCTGGGTTGCGGTGGTCGAACCCGACCACTGCGACTCCCAATCGGATCGATGGAGAGGGATCGCATCGTGATTCGTCGGATCTCGGCTCTCGCCGTGGTACTCCCGCTGGCGGCAGCCTGCGGAGAGACCCCCACCATGTCCGCCGGGACGCCCGAACTGGTCGCGGGCTCCACGGCTCAGGTCGAGAATGCGGCCGACCAGGCGTGGAGTGCGCCGCCGGTCGACGCGACCTTCGACTACCAGATCGGTGGTGACTACGAGCTGCCCGAGGGTGTCTCCGTCGTCTCCAGAGACTGGTTCGCGGGCGACGCGCCTGCGGGTGCCTATGGGATCTGTTATGTGAACGCCTTCCAGACCCAGAGCGACGACGGTGGTCTCGACCGGCCGGACGCGCAGTCGAACTGGCCTGCGCACCTCGTGCTGAACGAATTGGGCGACGACCCGAACTGGGGTGGCGAGTACCTGGTCGACATCTCGACCGAGAGCAACCGTGCCGACGCGGTCGAGCATCTGCGTCCGATGATCGAGACCTGTGCGGACAAGGGCTTCGAGGCCGTCGAGTACGACAACCTCGATTCGTGGATCCGCTTCGACGGGACGCCGTTGGAGGGGCAGGTGCCCTTCGGTGAGGAGGAGGCCGTCGAGTTCGCCACGCTGATCACCGAGGTCGCGCACTCCGAGGGCATGGCCTCCGCGCAGAAGAACACCGTCGAGCTCGAAGCCGAGGTCTCGCTGGAGGTGATCGGCTTCGACTTCGCCATCGCCGAGAACTGTGGCGAGTGGACCGAGTGCCAGGGTTACCGCGATGTCTTCGGCGACCGGGTGATCGCCATCGAGTACGAGCGCGAGAACTTCGATTGGACCTGCGACCAGGTCGGCGATTCCATCTCGGTTGTGCTGCGGGACGTCCCCGTCAGCAGGCCCGGCAGCTCGACCTATCAGTACGACGCCTGCTGATCGGCGTTCACCACCGAGTGCTGGCGATCCGAGCAGGCGCTCGCTGAGTGCGATACCCGTCGCGTCGCAGGGACGATGATCGGCCTACCCGCCGACTCGGCAGGCGGCGCGACGGGAACCGTTCCGGGCGTTCCCCGGTGCAGGGGCGAGCCCTGCTGATCAGGGATTCGGAACGCGCGAGATCGCATCCCAGGTGGCGGAGCGCGCCGTGTTCGAAGGTTCCTGATTCGATGCCGCCGCTGCGATGCGTTCGCGCATCGATCGTCGCCGCAGTGCGGCCAGCGCCTCGTCGATCACGTCGCTCAGCGGTGCCGACAACTCGGCTTCCAATTCGCCGACGGCGGCCGTGGTGGCCGCCCATTCCGCGTCCAGGGCGGGGATGAGCCTGGTCGCCTTCGGGGTAAGCCGCGCGAGCCGGGTGCGGGCGTCCGAGCCGGTGGACAGGATGACCAGTTGCTCGGTGACCATCTGCGCGATGGTCTGACTCGCGGCGGAGTGCGTCACGCCGGTCGCCGTCGCGATGTCACGGATCGACTGTGGGCCGTCGGTGTGCAGCAACACCACGATCGGTGTGAATCTCGGACGGAAGCCCGTCAGGCCGAGATCGGCGTAGACCGCGGCGACATCGCCCTCCAGAAGCTCCAGGAGATGACGCAGTCGCGTGCCGAGAAGTTCGCTGCCGCTGCCCGGGAGGCTGGATCGGACCGTCATGCCGTTAATGTAACAGCGCTAATACATCTGCGTTGTTGGAGGCGGTTATGTCCGAGTACTACGAGCCGACCGAGCCGTTCGACGAAGGTATGTTGGACGTCGGTGACGGAAACCACGTGGCCTGGGAGGTCGGCGGCAACCCCGATGGCAAGCCCGTCCTCATCGTGCACGGCGGTCCCGGGGCCGGGCGTTCGCGGGGCCTGCGCCGGTACTGCGATCCGGCCGAGTACCGGGTCGTGCTGTTCGATCAACGCGGCTGTGGCCGAAGTACCCCGCACGCGAGTGACCCTGCCACCGACCTGACGGTCAACACCACCGACCATCTGATCGCCGATATGGAGCGGCTGCGTGAACACCTGGGCATCGACCGCTGGCTGCTCTTCGGCGGATCATGGGGCTCCACCCTGATTCTGGCCTACGCACAGCGACATCCGGATCGTGTCTCGGAGATCGTCCTCGCCGGTGTCACCATGACCCGTCGCTCGGAGATCGACTGGTTGTACCGAGGTGTCGGTCTGCTGTTCCCCCAGGAATGGGAACGATTCCGAGACGGCGTTCCCGAGGTCGACCGCGACGGCGACCTACTCGCGGCCTACGCGCGACTGACCTCGGACCCCGACCCCGAGGTACGGGCCCGCGCCACCCGGGACTGGGCCGACTGGGAGGACACGGTCATCTCCCAGGAGCCCAACGGCCGACGCAATGCCTACAGCGACCGGCCGGATCGGGATCTGTCGGCCTTCGTTCGGATCTGTGCGCACTATTTCTCGAACGCCGCCTGGCTGCCCGAGGGTGTGCTGCTGCAACAGGCCGACCGATTGACCGGCATCCCCGGCGTGCTGATCCACGGCAGGCACGACCTGGGCGGGCCGTTGGGCAATGCCTGGGAACTGGCGGGCCGGTGGCCGGACGCGGAACTGGTCATCGTCGAGGATGCCGGGCACACCGGAAGCGACACCATGCGGCAGGAGTTCCGCCGGGCCCTAGACCGATTCGCCTGCCGGCGATGAACCGAGCGGCTCGACTCGGCGTAAGGGGATCGATGAAGGGCGGTCTACCCGCTCAGCCGACACGGTGGAACTCGGAGTGGATCGTGTGGGCCTTCGACGGGCCTTCGACCTGCCACTCCTGCCGCCAGCGGTCCGGGCCCAGCACGGAATAGGTGCCGAGGTAGCGGTCATCGCCGCAGGGATGACGTGCCTGCCAATGCCCGCTACGCAGGTCCACATCGTGAAAGAATCCGCCGTGATCGAAGTGGACCACCGCCCGGCCCGCTTCACCGAGGCGATACTCCAACCGTCGGCTCATCGGGCCCCGGTATGAGGCGAGCACCAGCTCGCCCTCCTCGTGGTAGTCGAGGCTGCGCGGCGGGGGCGTCGCCACCTCCGCCGCGACCTCGGTGATCACGACCGAGCCGACCACGGTGCCGAGCAGGTCGCCCCGGT
Source organism: Actinoalloteichus hymeniacidonis (assembly GCF_014203365.1). Classification (NCBI taxonomy): domain Bacteria; kingdom Bacillati; phylum Actinomycetota; class Actinomycetes; order Pseudonocardiales; family Pseudonocardiaceae; genus Actinoalloteichus; species Actinoalloteichus hymeniacidonis. The sequence continues at coordinate 3,379,053 of NZ_JACHIS010000001.1, read as the reverse complement.
CGTCGACGATCCTCCGATCCAGACGCCATCGTCCGAGGAGGAAGGCACCGAGATCGTGCACCGCCCGATCGTCGTGTCCGTCCATCACCATCGCCTCCTGCGGGCCGCACCCCGCCGCACCCGACACCGACCTCGTCGCCCCACCCGACATCATGTCGCACCGATGCCGTGCGTCGGGTGGCGCGGGGTCGAGGTGAGGCGAGGGGCGGACCCACCAGGCCGACTCAGCCGGTGAAGTTCACATCGCTGCAGATGTAGTAGGACTGGTCCATGTGGCTGGCCTGCCAGATCGTGTACACGATGTGGCGGCCGGTCCGACCGGGAGCGCTGACGTCGAAGGTGATGTCGGTGGCAGGCGCGTAGGACCCGGTCTCCTCCACCAACTCGAGGTCACCCCAGCCCAGGCTCTGACTGGTCGGGTCGAAACCCTGCTCGGTGACGTACACCTGGAAGTAGTCGGCGCCGTGCGAGGCCTGGTCGTACAGGTGTACCGAGAAGTCGTTCGCGATGTCGGTGGCCTTCCAGTCGCCCACCGCGTCCATCGAGTTGTAACGTCCACCCTCGGTCTGGCCGCCGCTGCACAATTGTCCGTCGGGGATGGCCGCCTGGTGGTTTCCGCCGACGTTCTCGCGGTACAACCCGTTCCAGTTCCACATCGCGTTCGGGTTGTCCTGCCACGCCTGCCAGCACATCGGGTCCTCGGTGGCCATCTCCGGGTTCAGGTGGTCGGTGCCCCACCGGTCGTGGCAGCCGTAGTTGCGGGAACCGGGGTCGATCACCGAGCCGTGTGCGGAGGCGGTCCCGGTGAACAGGCCCGCAAGGAGCAGCAACACCGCCGATCCGATGGCCGCCAGTCGGGCGGCGAAAGACATTCGGGCATGCGTGTGAGAAGACATCTCGTTCTCCGTACCTCGTGGAGGATTGACATCGAGACCGCGCACCCGGAATGAAGGTAACCGTGGGGATTCGGCGGTGACAGCCACCGGACAGCGCAATCGGCAGCGGTGGGCTCCAGGGCCGAACGGCCGAATCGGCCGCGGTCGCGCCCGGCCGAGTCGCGGTGCCGGATCCGCAGCGCGGACCCGACGAGTTGGTTGGTGCCGTTTCAGCCGGACAGCGGCCCGCCGGTCTCCTAGCGTGGGAGGAATGACGGCCCACAGAGCAGCACGAGTGCTGATCGACGCGTTCGACCGAATCCGCGAGCTCGTCGCGCAGAATGCGACCGGCCTGAGCCCGGAGGTGTTGTCCGCTCGACTCGACGGCGGGTCCAACTCGATCTCCTGGTTGCTGTGGCACCTCACGCGAATCCAGGACGACCACGTCTCGGAACTGGCGGGGTCCGAGCAGATCTGGACCGCTGAGGGATGGTTCGACCGGTTCGGGCTTCCTTTCGATGCCGCCGACACCGGGTTCGGACATACCGCGCGGGAGGTGGGCGTGGTCTGCGTCGATTCCGCGGATCTTCTGACCGGCTACCACGATGCGGTGCACGCGATGACGGTGGAATACCTGTCGTCGGTGACCGACTCGGACTTCGACCGCATCGTCGACGAGAGCTGGGATCCCCCGGTCTCGCTGGCATCCAGACTGGTGAGTGTGGTCGGCGACGATCTCCAACACGCAGGCCAGGCGGCCTTCCTGCGCGGGGTGTGGGAACGGGATCCGGCGCGTGCCTCGTCCTGACCCGATCGGTGCCTGCGACGAGCGGATCACGGGTTGCAGCGGGGCTGCGCTCCGACGAGGACAGCAAGATCACGTTTGCCCGCAGTGATCGGCGGCAACCCCGGAACAGAGGTGGCCTCGAGAAGCCAGGGGGCGGGCGATGGCGGTGTCGGTTCCGATCTCGGTGAGTACGTCGGCGGGTTCTCTCGCAGGCGATCTCACGGTGGGGGATGCGCCGAGGGGGATCGTCGTGTTCGTCCACGGCTCGGGAAGCTCGCGGCGCAGCCCGCGTAACCGGACGGTCGCAGCGGTGTTGCACGCACACCGATTGGCGACGCTGCAGCTGGACCTGCTGACCGAGGCGGAGTCCACGCTGGACGAGCGAACCGGGGAGCTGCGCTTCGACATCCCGCTACTGACCCAACGGGTGATCGACGCGGTGGCCTGGATCAAGGCCGATTCCACGGGCCGACTGCCGATCGGCTTGTTCGGAGCCAGCACCGGAGCCGCCGCCGCACTGGCCTCGGCGGCGCGACTGCCGGAAGTTCGTGCGGTGGTGTCCCGAGGTGGTCGCCCGGATCTCGTAGAGCCTGCCGTGCTGCGATCGGTGCGCGCCGCGACGCTGTTCGTCGTCGGTGGGGCGGACGAGCAGGTGCTCGCATTCAACCGACGTGCCTCGGCGGAACTGTCCGCCCCGCATCGGATCGAGATCGTCGCCGGCGCGACCCACCTGTTCGCCGAGCCGGGCGCCCTGGACGAGGTCGCCAGACTCAGCGCGGACTGGTTCGGCAGGCACCTGCCCGATCGCACCGCTGTGGTGGGAGACGGCGGCCAGGTCGGCTGACTCACCGAACCGATCGATCACGACGGCAGGCGATCATGATGGAGGACCGGCGCCGAGCCGCACCGCTCCGATCGTGAGTCAGGCGCCCTCGGTCGAACCTGGTTTCGTTGCGGCACCCGATTCGGGTGTCGTGTCTTCCGTCGGCGGAATCCACGCACAGGAGTCCGACGGCATGGCAACCCGATAGTCGTGCGTGCCCGCGACCACCATCAGGCGTGGTTCGACGGTTTCCTCGGAGTAGGGGAAGAACCGATGCCAATACACGCCGCCGCTCTCCGTGTCGACGGCGTAGAGGATGTCGGCGCCCGGCGATACGAACGCGGTGTAGCGATCCCAGCCGTCGTCGACGTGTGTCCCCTCGTCGATCCAGCGTTGTGAGGATTCCTCGTAATGGAAGCGGTACAACGTACCGTCGCTCTCTCGGGCATAGAGCACCCCCGGGCCGGCCGCCGTGATGGCGTCGAAACGACTCCAATCCTCGGCGATGGATTGCTGACGGAATTCAAGACCTTCGATATCGACTGTTGCGCGATAAAGTTGATTGTTTCCTCGAATAAGGTAGAACGTGCCGTTCGAGTCGACCGTGATTCGTTTCCGCCATACCGGGTCCGTGTAGCCGCCCAGCGTCGTGCTGATATTCCGTGAGTACGAGCCGTCCTCCCACTGATACCAGGATCTGCCGCCGATGTGCCGATACGCTTCCACGATTCCGTCCGGCTTGATCTGGTACATCAGCCCGTCGGTTCCCGCAAGCATGTTTCCGGTGACACCGCTCCCGATGGATCCAATCGCCGAATCCCAGAAGCCCTGTCCTTCGGTCGGTCGGCTATGAGATCTCTCGTAGAGTCTGCCGTCCTCGTCCGCGGAGTACAGAGACGCGAAGTTCCTGCAATCGACGGCGGGTTCGGCCGCTTCCGCGCCTGCGATGGTCGGGACGCCAGCCATCAGTATGGTCGACATGATGCCGACGGCCCATGCCGTCAGGTTCCTGCTGTGTAGTGCTCGCACTATTGTTTTCCTTTTTTCGGTGGACGCGCAGCTGCGGCCGAGGCGGCCTGTGTCGCCGAAGCGGTCTGACACTACTACGTACAGGATGGATTTCCTGGGAATGTTGTTAATTTCCAAGTCGTTCCGAGGGGAGGAAAATTACCGGCCGCCGGAATGCTCGGATCTGCATGATATCGATCACGTCGCATGCGGTGATCCAGGTGCTGAATGAATGGGCCGATTCGGTGGCGGGTTGGTCGGGAATTCCGGCGGGAGGCCTCGGCGGCCGACCGTCGGTAGTTCGCATTGCCGACCGTTAGGCCGTCGGTGTCGTGATGCCTGGCCGGTCGCCGAGCGGCCGGTCCGGGTCGCGGTCCCGATGCGCGGGCCAGGCGCCTCGCGGTCCTCGCTCGCCGGATCGTGGGTGATCCCCTCGTGGCGGAGGCCGTCGCTGTATCGCTGTCTGCAGGCATGATCTTCGTCAAGCTCTCACCGATCGGGTGATCCCTGAACTCTGACAACTACGGTTAGCATCTGATCGGACACTTTAGGTGATGGTCCGTTGTGGGGAGGACGTCGTGTCTGAAGGTGCCGTGGGCAAAGCGGGTGGGGATGTCGTCACTCGGCACTCGGTGGCAGCCCGTCCCGGGGCGTCGGACCGATGGGTGAGCTTCGACGGCCCGCTCCTCCGGCGCGGCCTGCGCGCCGGCTGCGTGGCATCGCGCGGGCAGGTGGGTGGGATTCGATGGTGATGGGCGAAGGCGGACGACATCAGAACAGGGCGGACCGGACTTGTTCGTGGGCATCGAGTCCGAATGACCGGGGGATCCGAGAGAGGTAGTCGATCGCGCTAGAGCTCGGCAACCGATCCGAGCGCCATGGTGCCGAGTCGTGGCACCGGAGAGCCGCGCCGTCCAGGCGCCAGGCGATACCTATTCCGATCCGGCCGAAACAGCGCCGGAAGCGGTCAGCGCTGACCACTGGATAGAAATACGTCGGCGACCGAGATCGGTTGCGAATCGCGGCGTCGGCGACGTCGCCGTCGGTCTTCCCGTTGTGCACCGCTGCTTGGATCAGCGCTGCCCACCTCACGAATGGAAGTTGTAGACCTGACGATGGAAACCGTGACAAGCGGGGTTGGTAACGACGAGAACGGCGTTGAGCCGCTGTTCCGGTGATTCCAGAGCCGGAGTCTGTCCGAGGTCGATGGCGATCGTTATCCGGCCAGCGCTCCGATGTTGAAACGGAAAACATTCGGCGCCCGACATTCGTCGGTCCCGATGCCCCCTCATGGATGGAATCGAGTCATGGACACTCAATCGAAGTCCGGAAGATCACTACAGAAGAGACTGCGCGACGACGCCGGGACGACCACCGGACCGCGCTCGATCCTGTGTCATATCACCTACCCGATCATGCTCGCGGCAATGGTCGCGACTGCGGTGTCCGCCGTGCACTACGGCTGGGATTTCGGGCGGGTGAACTTCGCCTTCCTCGTGGGGACGATAGCCTTCCTCGCGCTCCTCGAACGACTGATCCCCTACGAGCGCGACTGGCACCCGAGCCGTCGTGAGTGGGGGTTCTATGCGATCTACGTGCTGCTGACGATGGCGGGCGCCGGTATCGCGCAATTGCCGGTCAACGCACTGGTCAGCTCGGTGGCCATGCCCGAACCGGTATTGCCGCTCTGGGTGGAGATCCCCGGTGCGGTCCTGCTCGGCTCGCTGGTCAGCTACGGAATCCACCGCCTCTTCCATACCCATGCCTGGTTGTGGCGGTTACACGGCGTGCACCATGTCCCGGACAAGGTGAACGTGGCCAACAACGGCGTCAATCACGTCGTCGATATCGCGATCACCCAATGCCTGGTGCAACTCGGCCTGGCCCTGGTGGGCTTCTCGCACCAGTCCGTGTTCGTCGCGGGCCTGTTCATCGTCCTGCAGGGCTACTTCGTCCACGCCAACATCGATGTCCGTCTCGGCTGGTTGAACCACATCGTCGCAGGCCCGGAACAACATCGACTGCATCACAGCATCGACCTCGACGAAGCAGGGCACTACAGCTCGGACCTCTCGCTCTGGGACCGGGTGTTCGGCAGCTTCACCTGGTACCCCGGCCGTAAGCCGGTGGCGGTCGGCCTGTCCGATCCGGACTCCTTCCCGAAGACCGGCGCGATCCTCGCCACGCTCCTGCAGCCGTGGCGGTCACCGAAGAAGACGACGCCGCCGGAGCAGGCGCCGCCCGGCGACTGACCGACCCGTCGCCTCCCTACCCAGAAAGCCCACTGCAGTGTTCCCTCGACCAAAGGACTCCACGGTGTCGGACTCATCCACATCCGCCTCCCGCGACAAGATCGCGATCATCGGTATCGGTTGTCGGCTGCCCGGCAGCGCCTCCGACTACCGGACCTTCTGGCAGAACCTGATCGACGGTAAGGACTGCATAACACCGACCCCGGCCGACAGATACGACATCGGGACCCTCGGCAGCCGGGACAAGTCGAAACCGGGTCGACTGGTCGGTGGTAGAGGCGGGTACATCGACGGCTTCGACGAGTTCGACCCGGCCTTCTTCGGCATCAGCCCGCGCGAGGCCCACCACATGGACCCCCAGCAGCGCAAGCTGTTGGAGGTCGCATGGGAGGCACTGGAGGACGGCGGACAGAAACCCGGCCGGTTGGCCGGATCGGATGTCGGGGTGTTCGTCGGCGCCTTCACCCTGGACTACAAGATCGTGCAGTTCGCCGACCTGTCCTTCGACACCCTGGCGGCACACACAGCCACCGGCACGATGATGACGATGGTCTCGAACCGGATCTCCTACTGTTTCGACTTCCGAGGCCCGAGCATCTCGATCGACACCGCCTGCAGCTCCTCGCTGGTGGCCGTGGACCTCGCCTGTCGGAGCCTGAGCCGTGGAGAGACCAACCTCGCCCTCGCGGGCGGAACCCTGCTGCACATGACCCCGCAGTACACGATCGCGGAGACCAAGGGCGGTTTCCTCTCGCCCGAGGGGAGGTCGCGCACCTTCGACGCCGACGCGAACGGCTACGTGCGTGCCGAGGGGGTCGGTGTGATCGCACTCAAACGGTTGGACGACGCGGTGCGCGACGGCGACCCGATCCACGCGGTGATCATCGGCAGCGGTGTCAACCAGGACGGCCGCACCAGCGGGATCACCGTGCCCAACCCCGAGGCGCAGATCGACCTGATCGAACGGGTCTGCGCCGAGGCGGGTATCGCGCCGGGCGATCTCCAGTACGTCGAGGCACACGGAACCTCCACCCCGGTAGGCGATCCGCTGGAGGCCAACGCGCTGGGTAGAGCGCTGCGTATGGGGCGCAAACCCGATTCCCGCTGCTACGTCGGCTCGGTCAAGACCAACATCGGGCACACCGAGTCCGCAGCGGGCATCGCGGGTCTGATCAAGGCCGCGATGTGTCTGAAGCACAAGAAGATCCCGCCGCACATCAACCTCGGAACCGTCAACCCAGCCATCGACCTGGCCACGCTGCCTTACGAGATTCCCACCGAGGTCACCGACTGGCCCGACCACGAGGGCCCGGCCCGCGCCGGGGTCAACGCCTTCGGTTTCGGCGGCACCAACGCGCATGTGCTGTTGGAGGAGGCACCCGCTCGACGGGATGCCGACCACGAACCCGAGGAACCCTCCGCCGGCTACGCGATCCTGCCGTTGACGGCACGCGACCCGGCGGTGTTTCCCGAATTGGTCGAGGGCATCCGTCGTGAACTCGCCGGTGCCGACGCCACCGGGATCTCGCTGGCCGATCTGGGCAGCACCCTGGCGCACCGCAGGCAACACCTCGATTCCCGACTCTCGGTCGTCTATTCCTCCCGAGAGTCGCTCGACGAGAAGCTGGCGGGCTTCCTCGCGGGTGAGGCGGACCCGCATGTGCTGCTGGACCAACAGTGGGACCCCGCACGGCGTGGATTGGTCTGGGCGTTCACCGGGATGGGCCCGCAGTGGTGGGCGATGGGCCGGATGCTGTTCGACAGCGAGCCCGTCTACCGCGAGGCCGTCCAACGGTGCGACGCCGAGTTCCAGGCGCAGTCTGGCTGGTCGTTGATCGAGGAGATGTCGGCCGACGAGGCGGACTCCAGGATGGAGGAGACCTGGCTGGCCCAGCCTGCGAACTTCGCGGTCCAGATGGGACTCGCCGCGCTGTGGCGGTCCTACGGCATCACCCCCGACGCCATCGTCGGGCACAGCACCGGCGAGGTCGCCGCGTTCTACGAGGCTGGTGTCTACTCACTACGCGACGCCGTGACGGTGGTCCTGCACCGCAGCAGGCTCCAGCAGAAGCTGGTGGGCACCGGCACGATGCTCGCGGTGAGCCTCACCGAGAGCGAGGCCGCCGACCGCATCGCCTCCTATGGCGACCGGGTGTCGATCGCGGCGATCAACAGTCCCACCGCCATGACGCTGGCCGGTGACCAGGACGTGCTCGCCGAGATCGCCGACGCGCTGCGCTCCGAACAGACCTTCGCCCGATTCCTCACCGTGCGGGTGCCTTACCACAGCGCCCGCATGGACTCGATCAAGGACGAACTGCTCTCCGCGCTGGCGGGCATCACCCCGCAGGTCGCCGAGGTGCCGCTGTACCTGACCGCGCGCCGGGGCCGCGCCCACGGAACCGAACTGGACGCCGGCTACTGGTGGCACAACGTGCGCGACAGCGTTCGGTTCCACGAGGCGATCGACGGCCTGATCGACGACGGCTACGGACTCTTCCTGGAGATCGGACCGCATCCCGTGCTCGGTCACTCGATCCGCGAGGCCCTGGACGCCCGGGAGGTGGAGGGGCGCACGGTGCCCTCGATCCGGCGTGGCGAAGACGAGGCGGCGCGGATCGCCATGTCGCTGGCCACCCTGCACAACCTGGGCCGGGAGATCGACTGGCACTCGATGTACCCACAACGCCCGGCGGTCGTCCTACCGCGCTACCCGTTCAAGCGAGACCGCTACTGGGTCGAACCCGCCTCCGTCGAGCAGGTGCGGCTCGGCAGGCTCGACCACCCATTGCTGGGACGTCGGATGGCCACCGTGGAGCCGACGTGGGAGGCACGTCTGGACGTGGAGGACCTGCCTTACCTGTCCGACCACCGCATCCAGGGCAACGTGGTGTTCCCCGCCGCCGGTTACCTGGAGATGGCGGCCCAGGCCGTACACGCGATGACCGGCTCGGCCGAGGCGACCCTGGCCGACATCCGGTTACGCAAGGCACTGTTCCTGACCGACGACGCCGCCACGACGGTCCAACTGGCCTTCTCCTCGGACGCGGCCGGTTTCACCATCGCCACGGTCAACCCGGCCGCGCCGGAACGGACCGTGCACGCCGACGGCGTCGTGCGCGTCGGGCAGCGCCGCAGGCTGAATTCGACACTGGACCTGACGGCGATCCAGTCGCGCACCGTCCGAAGGCTCGGCTCTGCGGACTGCTACTCGGCGTTGGCGGGACTCGGTTACCACTACGGCCCGGCATTCCAGAGCATCGAGGACGTCTGGATCGGACCGGGCGAGGCACTGGCCAGGATCCGCCCCTCGGCCGCGCTCGATGCACCGACCGACCAGGACGGGCAGTACCACTTCCACCCGGTCCTGCTCGACGCCTGCTTCCAATCACTGCTGACCCCGCAGTTGCTCGACGACGACACCGACCCGACGAGCACCGGGATCCGACTGCCCCTGTCGATCGAGGAGATGCGGGTCGCCCCGATCGGAACGCAACCCGTGTGGGCGCACGCCACGATCACCCGACAGCAGGGCGACGAGCTGGTCGGCGACATCGTCGTCTACTCCGACAGCGGGGTCCCGCTGGGTCGAATCGAGGGATTCCGCGCCGCCGACGTCGAGAAGGCGACCGCAACGGTCGGCCTGTCGACGATCGACCACTGGTTGACCGAGGTCGAATGGGTCGATGCCCCACTCCCGGCGGAGGCGGCCGCCGTCGAGGACGACCTCAACGCGCTCGGCGCGGCCGACCCGGTCAGCAACGAGTGGCTGATCTTCTGCGACGCGGGCGGCATCGGCACCGAGCTGGCCGAGCTGGTCGCCGGTCGAGGCGGCCGGTGCCACCTGGTGCGGCCGGGCGAGCAGTACCGGATGGAACCGGGGAACCGGGAATCCGTGGTGGTACCGGGCTCGGCCGAGGACCTGGCCCGCCTGTTCGCCGAACTGGCTGCGGCGGGGCTGGACTCCTTCGCGACCATCGTGCACCTGTGGAACCTCGACCTGCCCTCGATCGATGAGACCGCTCGGTCGAGCCTCACCGACCACGAGAGCCTCGGCACCTACTCGCTGATCGCACTGGCCCAGACCCTGGCATCCGATCCGGAGCGGGCGGGTCGACTGCACATCGTCACCCGGGGCACACAGGCCGTCGCGCTCGACGACCCGGTCGAACCGCTGGGCGCCCCCGCCTGGGGAATCGGTCGGGTGCTGTGGAATCAGGAGCTCATCGCACACCGAGGCAGGCTGATCGACCTCGACCCGGCGGGCGGCACCGACCAGGAGTCCCGCAGTGCCGAGGCCCGCGCCTTGCTTCGGGAGGCGTCGATCTCGGACGAGGACGAGGTCGCGCTGCGAGCCGACGGACGCCGGTCGGGCAGGCTCCGCATCGCAGACGGGCTCACCCGACCGCTGCCGTTGCGGTTGCGTCCGGACGGCGGCTACCTGGTCACCGGCGCCTTCGGCGCACTGGGCCGGGTCCTGTGCAAGACCCTGGTCGCCAGGGGCGCGCGCCGCCTGATCCTGGTGGGTCGCACCACACTGCTCGAGCGAGGTCATTGGCACGAGGTCGACCCGGGAACCCGGGTGGGCCGGGCGGTGCACCTGCTCACGGAGCTCGAGGCGATGGGTGCCGAGGCGGTGCTCGCGCCCTTGGACATCACCGACGAGAACGCCTTCACCACGTGGCTGGCCGACTATCGCCGCACCGAGTCGACGCCGATCAGGGGCGTCTTCCACCTCGCCGGACACGTGCAGGACACCCTGGTCCCCGACATGGACCGCGAGGTCTTCGACTCCGTCCACGACCCGAAGGTCGTCGGCGCCTACCTCCTGCATCGGCACCTGATCGAGGAACCGATCGAGCACTTCGTGCTGTTCGCCTCGATCGCCTCCCTGCTGACGACCGCCGGACAGACGAACTACGCCGCGGGCAACGCCTTCCTCGACGCGTTGGCCCACCACCGCAGAGCTCGCGGGCTGCCCGCGCTGAGCATCGACTGGGGCCCGTGGGCCACCGGCATGATCGAGGAACTGGGACTGATCGACCACTACCGCAACAGCCGGGGCATGAGTTCCCTGTCGCCGGACGCGGGAATGGCGGTGCTGGAACGCGTCATCGGTCAGGACCGGGCCCAACTGCTGGTCGCGACCGTGGTGGACTGGCCGATCTTCTTGGCCTGGTACCCCGCCCCGCCGCCGCTGGTCGCCGAACTCGCCGCAGCCGCAGGCACCGACGGCGCCTCGGAGAGCAGCAGCTTCCTCGACGCCTTCCGCGCCGCGGACGAGGAGAAACGACGGTTGCTGGTCACCGAGCAGTTCACCTCGGTGGTGGCGGGAGTACTCCGGGTGCGCACCGGTCAGGTCGACCCCTCGGTCAGCCTGGGTGCCCTGGGTCTGGACTCGCTGCTGGCGATGGAACTGCGGGCCAGAGTGCACACCGAGATGCGGATCGCGCTGCCGGTCGTGGCCCTGCTGAGCAGCGCACCGATCAGCGATGCCATCGACCAGCTCCACGACGGACTCGTCGAGGTGATCGCCGACGACGACGGTGAGACGGCCGTCGAGGCGGTGGAGATCTTCGAGGACGAGCGCAGTCACCCGCTCACCCAGAACCAGAAGGCGCTGTGGTTCCTCAAACAACTCAGCCCCGACGGATTCGCCTACAACATCGGCGGCGCGGTCGAGGTCCGGGCCGAGCTGGACCCGGAGTTGATGTTCGACGCGGTACGCACCCTGACCGCTCGGCATCCGAGCCTGCGGGCGAACTTCCACCTGCGTGACGGCGTGCCGGTCCAGGAGCTGCGTGAGGTCTCCGACCTCGTCCACGACATCGCGTTGTTCGACGTCGTCGATCGGGACTGGGACGACATCTACCAGATGATCATCGCCGAATACCGCAAGCCCTACGACCTCGAACGCGATCCACTCATCCGGTTCCGGCTGTTCAAGCGCGCCGACGACCGCTGGGTGATCATGAAGGCCGTCCACCACATCATCTCCGACGCCATCTCCACCTTCACCTTCATCGAGGAACTCCTGGCGGTGTACGAGGGGCTGCGCGCCGAGCGGCCCGTCGAGCTCGCGCCCCCGTCGTCGCGATACGTCGACTTCCTCAACTGGCAGAACCGCTTCCTGGCCTCCCGGGACGCCGAGCGGATGCTCGAGTACTGGCGCGGGCACCTGCCAGAACAGGTCCCGATCCTCAACCTGCCGACCGACAAGCCCCGCCCCGTCGTGCAGACCTACAACGGCGCCTCCGAGTTCTTCGTGCTCGACCGGGAACTCAGCGGCCGGGTGCACGCGATGGCCCGTGAGCACGACGTCACGGTGTTCATGGTGCTCATGAGCGCCTACTACCTGCTCCTACACCGTTATTCCGGTCAGGACGACGTCATCGTGGGCAGCCCGGTGACCGGCCGAACCCAGAAGGAGTTCTCCTCGGTCTACGGATACTTCGTCAACCCGCTGCCCCTGCACGTGGACCTGGCCGGCTCGCCGTCCATCGCGCAGCTGCTGGAACAGGTCCGCGCCACGGTCCTCAACGGACTGGACAACCAGGAGTACCCCTTCGTGCTGCTGGTCGAGAAGTTGGGCCTGCAGCACGACCCGAGCCGCTCCGCGGTGTTCCAGGCGATGTTCATCCTGCTCGTGCACAAGGTCGCCACCGAGAAATACGGCTATCGACTGGACTACATCGAGCTTCCCGAGGAGGAGGGCCAGTTCGACCTGACCCTGTCGGTGTATGAGGAGGAGGCGGACCAGAGCTTCCACTGTGTCTTCAAGTACAACACCGACCTGTTCTTCGCGGAGACGATGCAGCGGATGGCGTCGCACTACGTCACGCTGCTGGACGCGCTGACCAGTGCACCGGCCACCGAGTCGATCTCCCGACTGCCGCTGCTCGGCGACCAAGAGCGCAGCGAGATCCTCGAGGACTGGAGCGGGGCGAGCTCGACCGTCGACGTGGACGTGCCGGTGCACGAACTGATCACCTCGGCCGCGGCACAGGACCCCGACGCGATCGCCGTGTCGATGCCCGCCGGGCTGACATCGGCGCCCGAGGCACTGCGCTCCGGCACCGACGATCGGGGTAGGCGGACGCTGACCTACGGCGAGCTGGAACGCCGGGCCTGCAACCTGGCCTGCCGACTCGGCGCCCTCGGCGTCGGCAAGGGCTCCGTGGTGGCGTTGTGCCTGGAGAAGTCGCCGGAACTGGTCGTCACGGTGTTGGCGGTGCTCAAGACGGGCGGCGCGTATCTCCCGCTGGATCCCGACCACCCGACCGATCGACTGGCTTTCATGGTGCGCAACGTCGGCGCCGTCCTCGCCATCGTCGACGAGTCTCGCCGCGACCGACTCGCCGGCCTGGTGGGCGAGGACGTGCTGGTGCTCGGTGATCTGCACCGTGCGGCCGAAGCGGAGAACGCCGAGACGACGAGCCTGCTCCCGCAGACGCGATCGGTGGTCGAGGCCGCACCTGCCGAGGTCGCCGGTCCGATCGACCTCGCCGAACCCGCGTACGTCATCTACACCTCCGGCTCGACCGGCAGGCCCAAAGCGGTGCAGGTCAGCCACCACAATCTCGCCTCCGCTTACGAGTCCTGGCGCCGGGAGTACCGCTTGGACGACGAGGTGCGCGTACACCTGCAGATGGCGAGCTTCTCCTTCGACGTCTTCACCGGCGACCTGGTGCGCGCGTTGTGCTCCGGCGGCACCCTGGTGCTGGTCGACCGCGAGCTGCTGTTCGACACCGCTCGGCTGCACCAGACGATGCTCGACGAACGGGTCGACTGCGGCGAATTCGTCCCCGCAGTGGTGCGAGCGCTGATGAATCACTGCGAGCAGACCGATCGGCGACTCGACTCGCTGCGGCTGCTGATCGTCGGCTCCGACGCCTGGAAGGTCGAGGAGTACGACCGGCTGCGCGCGCTGTGCGCCGAGGACACCCGCGTCGTCAACTCCTACGGGCTCAGCGAGGCGACGATCGACAGCGCCTACTTCGAGGGCCCCACCGATGGCCTGGAACCGAGCCGGATGGTGCCGATCGGTAGGCCGCTGCCCAACAGCGCGCTCTACATCCTCGACGAACATGCCGAGCCGGTCCCGGTCGGGGTGCCCGGCGAACTCTGGGTGGGCGGCGCGGGCGTGGCGATCGGTTACGCGGGAGACCCGGAGCAGACCGCCACCCGCTTCGTCACCACGAGGTGGACCGCGCGCTCGACCGACGGCGAACCGCTGCGGCTCTATCGCACCGGCGACCTCGCACGGTGGGACAGCGCCGGGCGCGTGCAGCTCCTCGGCCGGATCGACGGCCAGATCAAGGTCCGAGGCCATCGCATCGAACTCGGTGAGATCGAATCCCAACTCGCCGACTGGCCCGACCTCGCCGAGGCCGTGGTGACACTGCTCCCGGACGACCGAGGGGAGTCGGTGCTCTGCGCCTACTGCGTACCCGGCGGCGACGGCGAGCTGGACCTGCGGGCACTGCGCAGGCACCTGGCCGAGTACCTGCCCACCTTCATGATCCCCGCCTACTTCGTCGAGCTGCCTGCCCTGCCACTGACCGCCAACGGCAAGGTCGATGTGGCCGCACTGCCCGCGCCCGCGCGGACCGGTGACGACAGGGAGTACGAGGCACCGATCAGCCTCTACGAGGTGCGGATGGCCGCGCACTGGGAGTCGCTGCTGGGGCTGGAACGCGTCGGCCTGCGGCACGACTTCTTCGAGTCCGGTGGCAGCTCGATCAAATTGATCGAACTGATCTACCACCTGCAGGACGAGTTCGGGATCAACATCCCGGTGAGCCAGCTGTTCACCGTCACCACCCTGCAGGGCATGGCGGGCACCGTCGAACAGATCGTCACGGGCCGCATCGGCGGCGCCCGACCGTACCTGCGCTTCAACCCGGGCGGCGAACGACGGTTGTTCTGCTTCCCGCCCGCAGGTGGGCACGGCCTGATCTACCGGCGATTCGCCGCCCACCTGCCGGAATACGAGTTCATCGCCTTCAACTACCTGCCGGGAGACGACAAGGTGCAGCGCTACGCGGATCTCATCGAGGAACTCCATCCGGTGGGGCCCTGCCCGCTGTTCGGCTATTCGCTGGGCGGCAACCTCGCCTTCGAGGTGGCCTCGGTGCTGGAGGCCAGGGGTCGGGCCGTGGAGAACGTCGTGATCATGGACTCCTACCGCATCCCGGAGGCCTTCGAGCTGGAGGGAATGCGTTTCGACGCCTTCGAACAGGAGCTGGGCGAGCACCTGCGCAAGCACACCGGGTCGGAGGTCCTCACCGAGGAGACCCTGGAGCAGGCCAGGGACTACATCCGCTTCTGTGGCCGAACCCCGAACCTGGCGCTGATCAAGGCGTCGGTGGACGTGATCTCCGACGAACAGAAGGTGGAGTTCTACGGGGTGTCCGAACAGGGCACCTGGCACGGCAGCTCCACCACCGGCACCTCGGTGTTCCGAGGGCTCGGCACGCACGCGGAGATGCTCGACGAGCAGCACCTCCAGCACAACGCGGGGCTGACCCGCGAGATCCTCGTCGGAGGTGGCCACCGTGGCGCGTGATCTCGTAGCAGGCTGGGACCGCCGAGACCGAGCACCGGGGGACAAACCCAGGGTCCTGGTGATCGGGGCGGGCATCGCCGGGATGTCCACCGGCTGCTATGCCCAGATGAGCGGGATGGAGACCCGGATTCTGGAGAAGCATGTGCTCCCCGGCGGCTGCTGCACCGCGTGGGCGCGGGAGGGCTACATCTTCGACTACACCATCGAGTGGTTGATCGGCACCGCCGAGGGCAACGACGCCAACCAGTTGTGGCGGGAACTCGGCGCGTTCGACGGCAAGACGATCAAGAACTTCGCGATGTTCAACAAGGTCGTCGACTCCGACGGTCGCTCGGTGGTGTTCTACAACGACCCGGATCGCCTCGAACGGCACCTGCTGGAGATCTCGCCGGCCGACGCCAAGCTGATCCGCGCGTTCTGTCGGGACCTGCGCCGGTTCATCCCGATGAACCTGTATCCCTTCCTGACCCCGCCGCCGCTGGAGAGCGTCGGAGAGAAGATCGCGAAGCTGCGGACGATCCTGCCCGCGTTCGTGCTGTACTGGCGCACCGCGGCCACCCAGATGAAGACCTTCGCCGACAAGTTCGCCGATCCGTTGCTGCGCAAGGCGTTCCGCAACATCTTCTTCCAGGACCCGGAGGACTTCCCGCTCCTGCCGTTCCTGTTCAACATGGCGGCCGCGCACAACGACAACGCGGGTTTCCCGCAGGGCGGGTCGCTCGGCCTGGCCCGATCGATCGAGGAACGCTATCTCGGTCTCGGCGGCGATATCACCTACCGGGCCAGGGTGGCCCGCATCCTGGTCGAGGACGACCGGGCGGTGGGCGTCGAACTCAAGGGCGGCGAACGGCTGTACGCCGATCACGTCGTCGCCGCCTGCGATGGTCGAACAACCATCTACGACTTCCTCGACGGGCGCTACACCGGTCCCACCATCGACCGGTTGTACGACGAGTTGCTGACCAAACCGGGCACCCTGTTCCCCGCCGTGGTCTCCGCTTTCGTCGGCATCGAGGGCGATCTCGATGCCGACCGCGCCCACAGCACCACCTATCTGCTCCCCGATTCCGCGGGACCGGGACTGCCGGGATCTCTGCAGAACAGCATCGTCGTGCAGCTGCGTTCGCAGTATTCGGACGGCTTCGCGCCCGAGGGCAAGTCGGTCATCCATTGCACCTACTTCAGCGACTACTCGTACTGGAAGTCGCTGCGCAACACGGACCGACGGGAGTACCGGGCGCAGAAACGGCAGATCGCCGAGTTCGTCCGCGAATTCCTCGTCAGCCGACTGCCGGAACTGGCCGGTCGGATCGATCTGGTCGACATCGCCACTCCCGCGACCACGAACCGCTACACCGGGAACTTCGACGGCAGCATCCTCGCCTGGAAGGCGTTCTCCGATGCCGACGACCTGGCCGCGAAGCTGATCAACAAGGAACACATGCGCCTGCCAGGCCTACGCGGATTCTCGATGGCAGGCCAATGGGTCGGCCTCGGCGGGCTGATCCGCGCCGCATCCACCGGCCGCTTCGTCACCCAGTTCCTGTGCGCGGAGCTGGGCGTGGAGTTCCAGGCCTGGGAGAGCTCGGGAACCGAGCCCTGGCATCCGGACAAACTCGGTCACCTGCCGCAGCTCGACGCCCGGCCGGTCCGCTGACGACCAGACCGAGCCCATCTCGAGGAGCAGATCACATGCCACGAACGACAACGCGAGCACAGCCCAGGAAGTCGATGATCATCGTCGGCGCAGGCCTGGGCGGCCTGTCCACCGGCTGCTACGCGCAGATGAACGGATATCAGAGCCAGATCTTCGAGATGCACGAGATCCCCGGGGGATGCTGCACCGCATGGGATCGCGGTGACTTCACCTTCGACTGCTGCATCAGCTGGCTGCTGGGCAACGGCCCCGGCAACGAGATGCACCAGATCTGGCTCGAACTCGGTGCCCTGCAGGGCAAGGAGATGCGGCACTTCGACGTCTTCAACATCGTGCGCGGCCGCGATGGCCAGCCGGTGTACTTCTACTCCGACCCGGATCGTCTGCAGACGCACCTGACCGAGATCTCACCCGCGGACGCGCGGCTGATCCGGAACTTCTGCGACGGACTGCGCAAATTCAAGAAGGCGTTGGCGGTGTATCCCTTCCTCAAGCCGGTCGGCTTGATGGGCACCCTCGAACGCTGGCGGATGATGTCGCGATATCTGCCGTACTTCAACGTGGTCCGGAAGTCGATCAGCGTACTGATGTCGGACTACTCCTCGAAGTTCCAACACCCACTCCTTCGAGAGGCGTTCAACTTCATCCTGTACGAGCGGCATCCGGCCTTCCCGGTGCTGCCCAACTACTTCCAGCTCGCCTCGCACGCGAACATGTCGGCGGGCGTCCCGGAAGGCGGCTCCCTCGGCCTGGCCAAGTCCATCGAGGAGCGCTACCAACGGCTCGGCGGCGAGGTGACCTACAACGCCAAGGTCGAGGAGGTGCTCGTCGAGGACGACCGGGCCGTGGGCATCCGGCTCAGCGATGGACGCGAGTACCGCGCCGACATCGTCGTCTCGGCCGCGGACGGCCACACCACGACGATGAAACTGCTCAAGGGTCGATACCTGAACAAGGAGTACCGCAAGCTGTACACGAAGACCATCGAGGAACCGGGCATGGTCTTCCCCGGCTACTTCATCCTGTTCCTCGGACTGCGGCGGCCGTTCCCGGAGGGCGAGCCGTGCACCACGCATCTACTGGACGACGAGGCGGCCGCCGACATGCTCGGCATCCGGCACTCCAGCATCAACGTCCAGTTCCGTAGCCAGCACTACCCGGAGTTGTCGCCGGAGGGAACGACCGTCGTCTACGCCACGTACTTCTGCGACATCGAACCGTGGCGGGCACTCAACGAGGGACCCGAGCAGGCCAGCCGGATCCGTCGAGGCGAGGAGCTGCACACCCTGCCGGTCCGGCATGGCCGCGAATACCACCAGGCCAAGCGGCGCGTGCGCGACGCGATGGTGCGATTCCTCGACCAGCGTTATCCCGGGCTGAAGGACGCCATCGCGGTGAAGGACATGTCGAGTCCGCTCACCCAACTGCGCTACACCGGCAACTACGACGGCACGGTGCTGGGCTGGCAGCCGTTCGTGGAGAGCGGCGAGACCCTGGAGGTCCTGATCCGCAAACACGGACCCGGATTGCCGGGGCTGAAGAACTTCTACCTGTCGGGCGTGTGGGCCACCACGGGCGGGCTGATCCGCGCCGCCGCAGCGGGCCGACACGTCATGCAGTTCATCTGCCGGGACGACGGACTGGAGTTCACCGCCTCCGTCGACGAGACGAAGCCGCCGCCCACCCATCGCCTGATCCCGGTCGGTCCCGCGCCGACCACCGCGCCAGAAGCCGACCCGGTGCCCGCCGTCGCCTCGTCGTCTTACCGAACAGGAGCTTGAGAGTGAAGATCGAGAAATGGGTCGTCGCCGAGCACCACGAGGGCGTGCCCGATGTCGAGCGGGTCTACCACAAGGTGACCGAGGACCTCGACACCGAACTCGGCGACGGGCAGATGCTGTTCAAGACCTTGTACGTCTCGGTCGATCCGTATCTGCAGGGCATCACCCTGGACACCCCGATCGGGGATCACATGGGTGCCGACTCGGTCATGGAGGTGCTCGAGTCGGGTCCCAACGCCCCGTTCCGCCCCGGCGACCTCGTTCAGGGCTTCGGCGGCTGGCGCAGCCACCTGGTGAGCGACGGGACCCCCGCGCTGTGGCAGACCGGGACCTTCCCCATGGTCTTTCCGGCGTTCCGGAAACTGAACCCGGACGACTACGACGAACGCCTGCCCCTCAGCACGGCGCTGGGGGTGCTGGGCGGGCCGGGCATGACGGCCTGGGGCACGCTGAACAAGTTCATGACCGTCAAACCCGGTGACACGGTGCTCATCAGCGGTGCCTCCGGAGCCCTCGGTTCCCTGCTCGGCCAACTGGTCCGACGGGCGGGCGGCCGGGCGATCGGCAGCACCTCGTCGCCCGCCAAGGCGGCCTACCTGAGGGAACTCGGCTTCGACGCGGTGATCGATTACCAGCAGGGCGACGACCTCGATACCGTCGGCGAGGCCCTGCGGTCGGTCGCACCGGACGGCATCGACAAGTACTTCGACTGCCTGGGCGGCGCGATCACCGACGCGGCGTTCTCGATGCTCAACGTGGACAGCCAGGTCGCGGTGTGCTGGCAGTGGGCGACCCAGGTCGGCAACGACTACACCGGGCCCCGTCTGCTGCCGTACATCATGTTCCCCCGGACGACGATCCGAGGGATCTTCTCGCTGGAGTGGTTCACCGAGCAGAACTGGGCGGCGTTGCACGAGGACCTCGGCGGGATGATCCGTCGCGGCGAGGTCGACTACATCCAGACCGTTCGGCACGGCTTCGACGACATCCCCGCCGCCTACGGCAGTCTGTACGTCGACCGGGCCGTCAACCGGGGCAAGGTACTGGTCGCGTTGGACTGACCGACATCGGATGCGCCGGATTCTCCGGTGCCCTGGGTGCCGAGGCGTTCGGCTGACGGCGGGCTCTGTCTCGCCGTCAGCCTGCGTCGCGGTGCCGGTCGGGCCTGCGAGGTCAGCGGGCGTCCTCGGCCGTGTCGACCCGCCAGTACCCACCGAAGTAGCCGTGCTTGCGATCCCAGCCGAGATCGGTCACCAGGTGCTTGCGCAACTCGCGGACCATGCCTGCCTCGCCCGCCGTCCACGCGTACGGCCTGCCCGAGGGCAGCTGCGCGTTGCGTACGGCGGCGACCAGTTGCGAGGGTTGATCCGGGTCGGCCTGCGCCCGCGACAACCAGGTGATCCGCACGTCGCCCTCGGTGTCGAATCGTTGGACGTCCGCGGCCGTGGCGACCTCGAGGAACACCTGCGCCGGGGTGCCGGCCGGGAGCGATTCGATGATGGCGCCGATGGCGGGCAACGCGGTGTCGTCTCCCACGATCAATTGCCAGTCGGCACCCTCCGGTCGGTATTCCACCCCGCCGTTGTCGGCATGACGCGCGTCCGGCCCGAGTAATCCGAGCACATCACCCACCTGCGCCCGCCCGGCCCAGCGCGAGGCAGGTCCGAGATCGCCGTGCACGGCGAAATCGATGTCGATCTCGGTATCGTCCTTGCGGTGGTCTCGGATGGTGAAGGTCCGCATGACCGGCCGAACCGAGTCCGGCATGTCCTTGTACGCCTGGTACCAGTCGTCGGGGGCGGGCAGCACCGGCACGTCCTGCCCGGCCAACGGGAAGAAGAGTTTGACCCGTTGGTCGAGCCCGCCGCTGGTGAAACCCGCCAGGTCCGGGCCGCCGAAGGTGACCCGCACCATGTTCGGCGTGATGGCGCGAGCCTCGGTCACGGTGATGTAGAAGAGGGAGAACGGTCGGACCACCGTCGAGCGCGGGGCGCGGATCTCCGTGTTGACAGACATCGACTGCTCCTAGAACCAGCGGTCGCTGTGCAACCGCCTCGATGGGGACGTCGGGGAGTCGGACAGCGAGGTGTCGGTGGAACCCACCGTGCTGGGTCCGGGCGGCGGACGGATGCGTCGCGGTCAACTCATCCTCCCGGGCCCGCACAGCAGGTGGTTCCCGTCCCGACGAGTACGACGGCCGGGAGTCGACGTGTCGGGATACGCCGTCTCCCGGTCCGATGTGAGTGTTTCCATGATCGGCTCAGCCCGCCACGGCGGCGGCGAATCCGGGGACGAGTCCGTCCAGCGCGTAGGACTGGCCGAGCACCGATGCGCTGGCGAAGGCCTGGTCCAGGGCTTCGTCGTCGAGCACCATGCTGTGGCCGTCCCGAACCGAGGGGACCGCCTGGAACAGCGGGTCGTCCTCGATCTCCTCGGCGGCCACCCCGATGCCCGACACCACGGTGAGGTCGGCGTCCAACAGGTCCAGACGTTCATGGGAGATGTCGACGGAGAAACCCTCGTCAGCGAGCTCCTCGATGGCGGGGGAGTTGACGAAGCCGAGCTTCTCCATGAACTGGATGCGGGAGGTATCGGTGATGTAGGCGCCCCATGTCGAGGTGGTGCGGGCCGCCACCACGGTCGTTGCGCCGTCGAACTCGGGATGGGCGTCCTTGGCCGTGGCGAACTTCTCGTCCAGCTCGGTGCGCAGTCGATCGGCCTCCTCGGCGCGACCGACGGCACGTCCGATCATGTCGAGCTGGTCCTCCCAGCTCGTCAGATAGGCGTGGCCGCTCTCGGGAATGCTCACCACCGGCACGTCGAGTCCGCTGAGTAGGTCGTAACGGTCCTGCTCGCCGCTGGCTCGGGTGTCCAGGATCAGGTCGGGATCGAGCTCGGCGAGCGCCTCGATGTTGAGCTGCAGGGTGCCCAGCATGGTCGGCGGGTGGTCGTAACCGTCCTCGACCCACGGTGCGACTCCGTCGCCGCCGATGTCGAGCCAGTCCGCGGCTCCGACGGGTTGCACACCCAGCGCGAGGGCTGTCTCGGCATCGTTCCAACCGAGCGCCACCACCCGTTGCGGTTGTTCGTCGATGGTGACGTCCCCGAACGCGGTGGAGATGGTGACCGGGAAGGCGCCCTCATCCGCCTGCGGCATCTCGGGGGTGGACCGTTCCTGCGCCGCGCCACAACCCGACATCAGCAGGGCGCAGCCGAGCAGTGTGGCGGCCAGCCGGCCTCGACGTCGTGGGGTGGTGCGCATCAGGAGACTCTCCGGAACTTTGCTAAGCATTGCCTAATTTTGGCTAGCCTAAGCTACCTCGCGGGCGAGGTGAATCTCGGAGACCCATGAAGACAATCACAACCTCGGGGGCGCATGAAGGCCTCGTCCTGTGGGCGACCACCGTCCCGCCGTGGTCGCCCACAGGCCGCCGCCTCGATGGGGTGAGTCCGGTGTGCACGTCGATCGAGGCGGGGCAGGCTCGGTGGGGTGAGCGGACGACGAGCGAAACGACAGCGCAGAGCCGGGCGACATCAGAGCGATTCGGACGCGCCAGGAACTGCGGGATCGGCGGCGTCGCGAGACTCGGCGCCGCCGAATCCGCTGATCGGAAAGCCCGCCGGACCCGGAACGGCTCCTCGGATCGGTGCTCCCGAGCAAGCCGAGGCAGAGCGCATCGCGGCCGATACCCGGGTGATCGCCCGCGCCCTGCCCGCAGGCCATCCCGCGCTGGGAACCGACGGACCTGACGGTGCAGCGGCGCCGGTGTTGTTGTGCGAACCGCGACGAGCCCTGCTGATCGATGACGGCGCTGGTTCGGAGACCGAACTCCAGATCGAGATGATCGTCCAGGCTGGTTTCGGCGGCCGTATCGCCGAACCGTCCGCCGACGTCGACACCGCCCGAGGCTGGACGCTGCGCCTGCTCGACGGCGAACTGCAACTGTCCGACCAGGAGGACGGGCTGTGGGCGCGAACACCGCTGGAGCTCGATCCTGCGTGGTCGGCGGCGGCCGCGGCCGCCGGACACGTCGTGGTGCTCTACGGCTTCCGTCTCGGCGTCCGGCAGTCCGGCGGAATCGCCGACGCATCCGCACAGACCGATACCGATGCCGTCGATGCCGAGGAGCTTCGCGGCGCCTGCGCGCACGGCTGGGTCGTGGCCGCCCGGGTCGACTGGGCAGGCTGAGTATCTCGCCTGCCCGGTGCGCCGACGATCAGGCCCGAGCCTGCGCGGGATCGGCCTGCGCTCAGCAGACGCTGTCGGTCGGCTTCGGAGTCGCCAATCCGAACAGCGGGCGCAGCCGGAGGCCGATCCAGGTACCGCCCAGCGCGAACAGGCCCCAGAGCCAGCCATGCAGGTTGCCGGTCGAGATGCCCCCGAGATAGGCGCCGATATTGCAGCCGCCCGCGAGTCGGGCACCGATCCCCATCAGGATCCCGCCGAGGATCCCGGCCAACGCGGTCCGCCACGGGATCTCGGCACGGAATCGCCAGGCGCCCGCGGCCGCCGCCGCGACGCCCGCACCGATCATGATGCCGATGTTGGTGAGACTGGTCTTGTCCGTCCACACCGGGTTCGCCAGTGCCTGAGCGTTGTTGACCGACGACCAGAACTCCCAGGTCTCGGGGTGCAGCCCGATGAGCTGGAGGAATTTCGCTCCCACGAGAGCAAAAGAGAACGTCACGCCCCAGGTTCCGCCGGAGACCAGCACGACCGCGGCCGCGAACACCGCCAGGACCACGGCTCCCACCAGCACCGGCCACGATCCTCGGAAGACCCGGGCGATGCCGCGTGCCGTGGGCACCGACGCCACCGGCGGCGGGGTCCGCCGTGCCTGGATCACCCTGGTCAGCAGCACGACGCCGAGCAGCGCCACGATGGTGATCGCCCAGGACCCGAACCAGCCGACGTGATCGGAGAGCAGGATGCCCGGCACCTGCGGCCAACCGTCGAAGATCGGGAAGGCCCAGGTGTAGAAGATCGAACCGAGGATGAAACCCGCCAGGGTGAACAGGATCGTGGACTGCCCGGCGCCGACCGCGAACAGCGTCCCGGAGGCGCAGGCGCCACCGAGCTGCATGCCGATGGCGAACAGCGCCGCCCCGGCGAACAGCGCCAACCCGATCGGCTTGGCCGTCACCTCGGGGACGCTGCCGAAGAGACCGGCACCCGACACCAGGATCAGCGTGATCAAGGTCGCGGCCGTGCCCAGCAGCAGCGTGTGGGCCCGTAATCCCTGGCCGTTGCCGACCGCGATCAGCTGCCGCCAAGCGGAGGTGAAACCGAAACGCGAGTGGAACAGCGCCACCCCGAGAAAGAGCCCGATCACCAACAGCGCGCCGAATCGTGCGCCGTGGGCCGACCAGACGTACCAGCTCAGCGCCACCGCCAACACCGCCGCGATGGTCAGCGGCACCACGCGGACCGGATCCGCCGGTGCTGCGGCGGGCGCAGCGCAGGAGGTCGGCGAGGCCAACCGGCTGCGGGTGACGGTCTGATCGGGTGCTGCGGACACGGGGACTCCAGGGCGCGGGCGAACGAACGGACTCACCCGGAGGCTAGGTCCTTGCTCGCACCATGGGCAGGTCGTCTCACAGAGTGATATATCGGGTCGTTCGCGGGCCGGCTGCCGAGCCGAGCGGGGCCCATCTCACCGGACGACGAGATCCGCCCACCGCCCGCGCACCCGGCCCGTGACCCGCCAGGCCAGGACCTGTGCCAAGGTCGCGGTCGCCTCGACGACCTGCGCGGCGATCCGCGCCGCTTCCTCGGCGTCATCGGCGGTGAATCGGATGACGATGCGCGCCTCGCCCGACACGACCGTGACCGTTCTGGACTCCAGCGTGGCCAGCTCGGCGGTGGCGTTCGCCGCATGCGGCAGAACGTCCTCCGGGGCGGCGTCGGGTCGTAGGAGTCCGATCGTCATCGTCAGCCGGAAGGAGGGCATGGTCGCGGACGGTACCGCAGTAGCCCGTCCGTCCTGCGGCGGCGAGACCTGGGCGTGCGGACGGACATCAAGCCTGATCAGTCCTTCGAGCTCGGCCGGTCCCGCTCGGTTCGAACGGCATCGAACGGCGTCGCGCCCGCATCGTCGTGTGTCTGCGCTGGATCTGCCTGCACCAGGCCGGTGCCCTCGGTGTCGGCCGGGCGGACCCGAAGCACCCGGCGGAGCCCGAGGGTGCCCACGAGACCGATCGCCGAGACGACGATCAAGAAGATCAACCCGGTGACGGGGGAGCCGGTCGCGTCGACGATCGCCGCGATGCCCATCGGCCCGAACCCGCCGCCCAGATTGCCGATTCCGTTGATCGCCGCGATGCCCGCCGCTGCGGCCGCGCCCGCCAGGAATCTCGGGACCAGGCTCCACATCACCGGTTGTGCCGAGTACCCGCCGACGGAGGCGATGCATAAACCGATCATCTGCAGCCAGGGTGCGCTCGCGGTGGCCGCGACGAGGAAACCGGCCACCGACAACGCCAACATCAGACCCAGCCAGAAGAACGGGCTGCCCCGGCGGGCCGCGAGCCTCGGCACCAGGAACAGACCCACCATGACGCAGAGATACGGGATGGTGGAGACCAGGCCCACGGTGAGCCCGGACATCTCGCCGAAGCCCTCGACGATCGTCGGCAGCCAGAAGGCCAGACCATAGGTGGCCAGCGGGAAACAGAGGAAGAACAGCGCCATCGACAGCACCCGGCGGTCGGCCAGCACCGCGAGCGGGTTGTGCGGTTGTGCGCCCGCCTGCTGTGCCTCGGCGCGCAGTGTGCCGGTCAGCCACGACCGCTCCGCAGGCGCCAGCCACCGCGCGGTCTCGGGGTCGCGCGGCAGGATCCACAGCACGACGGGCGTCATCAGCAGGGCGGGCAATCCGGTGGCGACGAAGATCCACTGCCAGCCGTCCAGACCCCAGAGTCCGTGTAGATCGTTGAGACCGCCCATCAGTGGGTTGCCGATGATGAAGGACAGCGGCCCGGCCAGCATGAACAGTCCGATGGCCGTGCTGCGGTGTGAGGCGGGGAACCAGCGGGTCAGGTAGTAGAGGACCCCGGGGAAGAAGCCTGCCTCGGCGGCTCCGAGCAGAAACCGGGCGAGATAGAACTGCCAGGTCTGGTCGACCAGCGCCGTCGCGACGGTGACCAGGCCCCAGGTGAACATGATCCGCGCGATCCACCGATGCGCCCCGTAGCGGTGCAGCGCCAGGTTGCTGGGCACCTCGAAGAGGGCGTAGGCCACGAAGAAGAAGACCTGGCCGAGCGTGAACACCGTCGCGGACAGCCCCAGCTCGGCCTGCAGAGTGAGCTTCGCGAAACCCACGTTGGATCGGTCGATGTAGGCGATGACATACAGCAGACCCAACAGCGGCAGTAGACGGAGCGAGATCTTGCGCAGGGTGGCTGCGGAGGCGCTCGGAGCGGCAGCGAAGGCTGAGGACACGTCGACTCCGTTGTCTCCAGAGGTCCACCAATGTCCGAAATGTCGGACGTAGTCCGTGATCTCGTCGAATCTGAGGCTAAGTGTGAGCGCCGACACTGTCAAGATCGATGCAGGCTGCGGATTCGGGACCGCAGGGGCAACGTCGGACAGATGCGGAAGCGAGCCGGGTCATCGAGCCGCTCGTGGTCCGGGTTGCGGCCGGACAGCGTCGCCGATGGATACCGAGTCGCGCGTGTCCACCGGCTGGGCGACATCGACCAATGTCCACCCCGGATTCGGTGACGATGCGCAGTCGGCCGGCGAATAACACAACGACTCACCCGGTGACAAATCCCGCCGTTTCCCGCCAGATGCTGAAACGATTTCCCGGCGGCCCGACTACCCGGGCATCGTGTCCAGAGTCGAAAGCGCGGACCGCGATGGTCGTCCGCGCCGTCCCGATGGAGAGGTCCGACGATGTCCGAGAACGACGCGCCGTCCACCGGCGGCCCCAGTGCGCTTCCCGAGAAACCGAGGAAGAACCGACTGGGGCTCGTGCTCGGCACCGCAGCAGTGGTGGTCGCGGTCGCCTTGTCGGTGTTCTTCCTGGTCAAACCGGGCGACGACGGGACGGGCGGTGGAGAGCGTCAGGTGGTGCGGATCGGAGTCACCGATGCCGCCGCCGACCATTGGGCGACCTTCCGTACCATTGCCGCTGAAGAGGGCATCGAGATCGAACTGGTGAACTTCAGCGATTACAACCAGGCGAACCCGGCTTTGTCCCAGGGTCAGGTCGATCTCAATCAGTTTCAGCATCTGCTGTTCCTGGCGAACTACAACGTCGCCAACGACGACACACTGGCACCGTTGAGTTCGACATTCGTGGTGCCGCTCAGTCTGTATTCACAACGGCATTCGGCGCTGGCGGACATCCCGAACGGGGCCGAGGTCGCCATTCCCAATGACGCGACCAACCAGGCCAGAGCGCTGCTGGTATTGCAACAGGCCGGGCTGGTCGAGCTGACGGGCGGCGGCACCGTGCTGTCCACCCCCGCCGATATCGACCAGGCGGCCTCGAAGGTCACGGTCACCCCGGTGGACGCGGCCCAGACGGTCGCCTCACTGCCGTCGGTGGACGCGGCGATCGTGAACAACAACTTCGCCCTGGACGCGGAACTCGACCTCACCGGCGCGCTGTACAGCGACGACCCGGAGAGTCCCGAGGCCGAGCCGTACATCAACATCTTCGCCGTCCGGTCGGCCGATGTGGACAACCCGCTCTATCGGCGCGTGGCCGAGATCTTCGCCGACGAGCGTGTCATCGAGCAGTCCCAAGCCCAGTCGCAGGGCACCTCGGTGCGAATCGACCGCCCGCAGACGGAGCTCGCGGAGATCCTCGATCGGCTGACCCAGACCGTGCGGGACTCGCAGGAGTGAGCGAGGTGAGCGGGCTCATCGAGTTCCGGGGTGTCACCAAGGTGTTCGAGTCCGGCGGCAGGCGGGTCACCGCTCTGGACGGGATCGACCTGTCCATCGACGCGGGCGACGTCTTCGCGATCATCGGGTACTCCGGCGCGGGGAAGAGCACCCTGGTACGACTGGTCAACGCACTCGAGACCGCGACCGAGGGCTCGGTGCTGATCGACGGCACCGACATCACCCGGTTGAGTGAGCGGCGGCTGCGGACGGTGCGGCTCGGGATCGGGATGATCTTCCAGCAGTTCAACCTGATGCGGTCCCGAACCGTGTTCGGCAACGTGGCCTACCCCCTGACGATCGCCGGTTGGGATCGACAACGCCGCACCGAACGCGTCACCGAGTTGCTCGACTTCGTGGGGATCACCGAGAAGGCCTGGCACTACCCCGACCAACTCTCCGGCGGACAGAAGCAGCGCGTCGGGATCGCCAGAGCCCTGGCCACCAATCCGACCATCCTCTTGGCCGACGAGGCCACCAGCGCCCTCGACCCCGAGACCACCGGCGAGGTATTGCGGCTCCTCAAACGGGTCAACACGGAGCTCGGGGTGACGATTCTGGTCATCACGCATGAGATGGAGGTGGTCCGACAGATCGCCGATCGGGTGGCCGTGCTGGACGCTGGTCGCATAGTGGAACAGGGCCGGGTCATCGACGTCTTCGCGGAACCGAGGACGCAGACCACCCGGCGTTTCGTCGCGACCGTGCTGCACGATCAACCCGACGGGGACGACCTGGCCCGGTTGCGTACTCGGCACGGCGGCCGACTGATCACCGCCCGGATCCGCGACGACCAGCGCATCGGCACGACCCTGTCCAGCGCGTTGAGCCGCCATCAGGTCCGTTTCGAGATCGTCTACGGCGGCATCAAGGAACTCGGTGGCGAGCCGATCGGTCGACTGACCCTGGAGCTGATCGGTCCGCCGGACGGTGTGGACGCACTGATCGCCGAACTTCGGGAGACCACCGAGGTCGAGGAGCTGGCGGCATGAGCACCGATTGGGAGCGTCTCGGCCCGGTACTGCTCGAATCCATCGGGCAGACGCTGTGGATGGTGCTGGCCACGATGATCCTCGGCGGCCTTCTCGGCCTGGTACTGGGAATCCTGCTCTACACCACCCGCAAGGGCGGCATCCTGGCCAATCCGGTGGTGTTCGTGGTGCTGAACGTGCTCGTCAACATCATCCGACCGATTCCGTTCATCATCTTCATCACCGCGATCGGTCCGCTGACCATCAGCGTCGTGGGCACCACGCTCGGAACGGCGGCCGCCACCTTCGCATTGATCGTCGCGGCGACCTTCGGCATCTCCCGGATCGTCGAGCAGAACCTGGTGTCGGTCGACCCCGGCGTGATCGAGGCGGCCAGGGCGATGGGTGCCGGTCCGATGCGCATCATCGTCACGGTTCTCGTTCCCGAGGCGCTCGGGCCACTGATCCTCGGCTACACCTTCGTCTTCGTCGCCGTGATCGACATGACGGCGGTGGCGGGCGCGGTCGGCGGCGGCGGGCTCGGCAACTTCGCGATCGCCTACGGATACCAGCGCTTCGACTGGGCGGTCACCGCCGTCGCGGTGGTCATCATGATCGTCCTCGTGCAACTCGCCCAGTTCATCGGTAATCGACTCTCGCGGGCGGTGCTGCGACGCTGACCGCACCGTCCGTTGTGGAGTCCACCGATCAAGATCGGCTCTTTTATTCCCGATATCCGGCGGTGCATCGATCACCCCGTCCAGATGATGGGAATACCGAGGACAGCGGGGTGTGAGACATATTCGACAACGGTTCGAAGGTCGGCCGAGTTGTAGCCTGCGAGGGTGTCGATCGAAATCGAGTCATCCTCGACCGGAGTCGCTCCCACGCCGTCGGCCATGCGCCGCGCGCTGCGGCGCGCCCGCGACGGAGTAGCGCTGGATGCGACCGAGGCAGCGGTGTTGCTGCATGCCCGTGAGAGCGATCTCGACGAGCTGCTCGTCATCGCAGGGCGCGCCCGCGATGCACACCTGACCGCCGAAGGCCGCCCCGGACTGATCACCTACAGCCGCAAGGTGTTCATCCCGTTGACGAGGCTGTGCCGCGACCGGTGCCACTACTGCACCTTCGCGACCGTGCCGCACAAGGTCGAGTCGGCCTACCTGGAGCGCGAGGAGGTCGTGGAGATCGCCCGTCAGGGCGCCGCGGCAGGCTGTAAAGAGGCGCTGTTCACCCTCGGGGATCGACCGGAACTGCGCTGGGACGCCGCCGCAGAGTGGTTGGAGGCCCGCGGCTACTCGTCCACCGTGGACTATCTGCGGTCCTGCGCCATCGCGGTACTGGAGGAGACCGGCCTGCTGCCGCACCTCAACCCGGGCGTACTGAGCTGGTCGGAGATGACCAGGCTCAAGCCCGTCGCACCGAGCATGGGCATGATGCTGGAGACCACGGCCGAGCGGCTGTGGAGCGAGAAGGGCATGCCGCACTTCGCCAGCCCCGATAAGGAACCCGCCGTCCGACTCAAGGTGTTGGCCGAAGCGGGCCGGATCGGAATCCCCTTCACCAGCGGCATCCTCATCGGCATCGGCGAGAACCACCTCGAACGCGCCGAGTCCTTGCTGGCGCTACGGGCCAGCGCCCGCCAGTACGGGCACCTCCAAGAGGTGATCGTGCAGAACTTCCGTGCCAAGCCGGACACCGCGATGCGCGGGATGCCCGACGCCGACCTGCACGAACTGGCGGCCACGATCGCGGTCGCCCGGCTACTGATGCCCTCCGGAGTCAGCGTCCAGGCGCCCCCGAACCTCGTCGGAGCCGAACACGCCCTGATGCTTCGCGCGGGTATCGACGATTGGGGCGGGGTCTCCCCGGTCACCCCCGACCACGTCAACCCAGAGCGCCCCTGGCCCGCCATCGACACCCTCGCCGAGATGACCGCCGCCAACGGATTCACCCTGCGTGAGCGGCTCACGATCTACCCAAGGCATCTCCGGCAGGGCCTGGCAGGCGACAGCACCCAGTGGTTGGACACGCGGGTGGCGGCCCATGTCGCAGCCCTCGCCACCGCCGAGGGCCTCGCCGAGCCCGACGCCGAGCTCACCGGCCGTGCCTGGCAGGAGCCCGACGGCGGCATCGAGTCGATCGGTCGCACCGACCTGCACGCCAGCATCGACACCGCAGGCCGCACCGAGGACCGCCGGGGCGACTTCGACACCGTCTACGGCGACTGGGACGCGCTCAAATCCAGTCTGCCGGACACCTCGGCCCCCCAACGCCTGGACACCGATGTCCGCGAGGGCCTGCGCATCGCCGCCGACGACCCGGCCGCGCTGTTGGACCCGGCCAACACCGAGGCGGCCATGGCGTTGATGACCTGCGACGGGGTCGCGCTGGACGCGCTGGCGGGCATCGCGAACGACCTCCGACGCACGGTGGTCGGAGACGACGTGACCTACGTGGTCAACCGCAACATCAACTTCTCCAACATCTGCTACGTCGGCTGCCGATTCTGCGCCTTCGCCCAGCGTGAACGGGATGCCGACGCCTACCGACTCTCCCCGGAGGAGGTCGCCGACCGGGCCGAGGAGGCCTGGCGGGCGGGCGCCACCGAGGTCTGCATGCAGGGCGGCATCGACCCACGGCTGCCGGTGACCGGGTACGTCGACCTGGTACGCGCCGTCCGGGCCCGCGTCCCGGAGATGCACGTGCACGCGTTCAGCCCGATGGAGATCGTCAGCGTGGCGGCCAAGGCGGGCATCAGCATCGAGGAACTGCTCACCGACCTGCGGGACGCGGGACTCGGCAGCATCCCCGGCACTGCCGCAGAGATCCTCGACGACGACGTCCGGTGGGTGCTGACGAAGGGCAAACTGCCCGCAGCGCAGTGGATCGAGGTCGTCAGCACGGCGCACCGGCTGGGCATCCCGTCCTCGTCGACCATGATGTACGGCCACGTGGACACCCCGGAGCACTGGTTGGGGCACCTGCGAACCCTCGCCGAGGTGCAGGACACGGCCACGGCCAACGGCGTCGGCGGCTTCACCGAGTTCG
Source organism: Actinoalloteichus hymeniacidonis (assembly GCF_014203365.1). NCBI lineage: Bacteria > Bacillati > Actinomycetota > Actinomycetes > Pseudonocardiales > Pseudonocardiaceae > Actinoalloteichus > Actinoalloteichus hymeniacidonis. The sequence continues at coordinate 3,347,384 of NZ_JACHIS010000001.1, read as the reverse complement.
TGCCGCTGCCCTTCGTGCACCGCAACGCGCCGCTGTACCTGGCGGGATTGGCGCGACCGGGTCCGACGCGTCGGGACAACCGCGCCGTGCACGCGATGGCACGGGTGCTGCTGCACGGCCGCATCGACAACGTGCAGTGCTCCTGGGTGAAGCTGGGCGAGGCGGGTTCCGCCGAGGTCTTGACCGGCGGCGCCAACGACGTCGGCGGCACGCTGATGGAGGAGACCATCAGTCGGATGGCCGGTTCCGAACACGGTTCGGCTCGCACCGTCGAACAACTACGCGCGCTGGCCGACCGCATCGGCAGGCCTGCCCGGCAGCGTGGCACCACCTACGGCCGGGTCGGTCGCGTGCAGTTGGGATTGACGCCGGTGACGCCGTAGGCCCGACCGAGCCGCCACCTCCACCAATGGCGCGATGTAGCGAAACGCTCACACTCCGTGTCGAGCGTCGCTACAGTCGTTCGCCGGATCTTCGGGGGAGGGAAGATGGCTATCAGCAAGACCGTCGTCCTGGCGGCGGCGATCGCACTGACCGCTGGCACCGGGTTGGGCGCTGCCGGCAGATGGAGATCGCCTCGGTGATCGGTATCAAATCGGAGTTCAACGAGGGCCGGGCCGCGATGGCGCACGAGGATGAGATCGCCGGATCGATCGAGGACGGCAAGCTCTCGCTGCGATGGGCGGGCATCGAACCGGACATTCCGGTGTCGGTCTCCGTGGAATCCGGCGAGGGGAGCGATGCCGTCCAGCACGAGCTATACGCGGGCGCACTCAGCACCGTGCGATTCTGGCCCGAGGAACCTCCCACCGAGGCCGTGCCGGGCGGTTTTCGCCGCGAGTGAGGTGGACGACGGCGAGGTACGGCAGGGTGAGGGCGGGGTCTCCGGGAGCACGACCCGGCACTTCGACGTTCGCCGTGCCGTACCCGATTGTGGACCCGTCGGCTGAGTCCGGAAGCGATGGCCGCCGCTCCCGTCCGGGCCGGGCGGACGGGAGCGCGCCGCCTCAATCCGGCCGTTCGGCGCGTAATCTGCCGAAAACCGTGCCCAGGGCGCGTAGTTCCGGTTCGGACAGCCGATCGGCGAAGACCCGCTCGACGACGTCGGCATTGGTGCGGATCGCAGCCAGCGCCAGCCGACGTCCCTGCGAGGTGAGGCGCACGTAGACGGCGCGGGAATCGTCCGGCGGCACCGAACGCTCGACGAGTCCGCGTCGCTCCAACCGATCGACCAGCCTGCTCAACGCGCTCTGGCTGAGCACGACCCGGTCGGTCAACTCGCGTAGCCGTACCCCACCGGTCGGAATGTTGGACAGCGTGTCGAAATCGCTGATCGACAGGCCGTGCCGGGTGGTGAACTCGCGTTCCAGCTCGCCGAGCACCCTCGCGTGGACCTCCATGACCGAGCGCCACACGTCCACCTTGGCTCGGCGGGCGTCCCGCTCGGCCATGCGGGCCGAGGATCGCGACCTCCGGTCGTCGGCCTCGCCCGCCGTCTCGCCACTCATCGCTCGTCCCTCCGGGCCAGTAGCTGCTCGAAGGGAACCGGGTTCTCGAAGGGATCGGCTGCCCGGCTCACCGGCCGTCCGGCGATCAGACCGGCGAGTTCGCCGCCCGCGCGATCGATCCGGCCTGCCAGTGCGCTGTCCGTCCCTGCCGATCCCCAGTCCTCCGAAGCGGCGTAGACGGCGGTGGGCACCACGACCGACCGGAGGTAGCCGAACATCGGCCGCAGGGCGTGTTCCAAGGCCAGCGAATGCCGTGCGGTGCCACCGGTCGCGCCGATGAGGACGGGCAGCCCGACCAACGAGTCGGAGTCCAGGACGTCGAAGAACATCTTGAACAGACCGCTGTAGGAGGCGGTGAAGATCGGCGTCACGGCGATCAACCCGTCGGCGTTCGTGACCTGGTCGATCGCCGTGCGCAGATTCCCCGCAGGGAAACCGGTCACCAGGTTGTCGGCCAGTTCCCTGGCGTGACCGCGAAGCTCGATCACCTCGATGTCGACGCGGACGCCGTGGGTGTCCAGGGCTGCCGCAGTGGCCTCGGTCAGCCGGTCGGCCAGCAGCCTGGTCGACGAGGGCTGGCTGAGGCCCGCGGCCACCACAGCGAGCTTCCTGCTGGTCATCGCTGCTCCCCGGCTGCGGTCTGGGTGCCCGTCTGCTCCCGGGCCGCCCGCAGGCTTGCGTGCGTCGGAGCGGCGGGCACCTGAGCGGGTCTGCGCGCCGCGAACTCCTTGCGCAACACCGGAAGCACCTCCTCGCCCAGGATGTCGAGCTGTTCCAGGACCACCTTCAACGGCAGGCCCGCGTGGTCGACGAGGAAGAGTTGACGCTGGTAGTCGCCGAAGTACTCCCGGAACCGCAGCGTCTTGTCGATGGCCTCCTGCGGGCTGCCGACGGTCAACGGAGTCTGCTCCGTGAAGTCCTCCAACGACGGCCCGTGTCCGTAGACCGGTGCGTTGTCGAAGTACGGCCGGAACTCCCGGACGGCGTCCTGCGAACGAGGACGCAGGAACAGCTGTCCGCCGAGACCGACGATCGCCTGGTCCGCCGCGCCGTGCCCGTAGTGCTCGAAGCGACTGCGGTAGAGGTCGATCAGCTGGATGAAGTGCTCCTTGGGCCAGAAGATGTGGTTGGCGAAGAACCCGTCGCCGTAGTAGGCGGCCTGCTCGGCGATCTCCGGGCTGCGGATCGATCCGTGCCACACGAACGGCGGCACCCCGTCCAGCGGGCGCGGCGTGGCGGTGAAGGACTGCAACGGTGTGCGGAACCGGCCTTCCCAGTCCACGACGTCCTCTCGCCAGAGCTTGTGCAGCAGCGCGTAGTTCTCCACCGCCAGCGGGATGCCCTGTCGGATGTCCTGGCCGAACCAGGGGTAGACCGGACCGGTGTTGCCGCGTCCCAGCATCAAGTCGACCCGCCCGTCGGCGAGGTGTTGCAGCATCGCGTAGTCCTCGGCGATCTTCACCGGGTCGTTCGTGGTGATCAACGTGGTCGCCGTGGAGAGCTGCAACCGCTCGGTGCGGGCGGCGATGTAGCCCAGCATCGTGGTGGGGGAGGACGGTACGAACGGCGGGTTGTGGTGCTCACCCGTGGCGAAGACGTCGAGACCCACCTCCTCCGCCTTCAGCGCGATGGCGACCATGGCCTTGATCCGCTCGGCCTCGGTCGGGGTGGTGCCGTTGGTCGGATCCGGGGTGACGTCTCCGACGGTGAAGATTCCGAACTGCATGTCGCCAGCCTCCTGAAAAGTGTATGCGCATGCATAACACGTGAGGTGTGGAGAATGTTCCCCGGAGTGGAACGCGCTGGTCGGCTCAGTCCTTCTCGGTGCGGACGCCCTTCGCGGCGAGGAAGGTCTCGACGCCGTCGAGCACCCGGTTCAACCCGAACTCGATGACGTCCGCGGGCTGGTCGAAGGCGCCGGATGCCAGGACTCGGTTCACCGTGGGGAAGCGTTCGCCGGTCACCAGCCGCAGCATCGGCCCGGAGATGGGCGACTCGCTCGCGTCCTCCTCGGGGGTGCCGAGCCGGATGTCGATGGCGACCTGGGCGGCGCCTCGGACGTACCAGTTGAGCAGCGAGATCACCTCTATGCATTCGACGTCGCTGAGGCCGATGTCCGAGATCGCAGCCAGGGCGTCCTCCAACCACTGCGTCTCGTTCGGCCCCGGGACACCTTTTCTGCTGGTCAGCAGGGGGAGGATCCAGGGGTGCCTGCGGATGACGTCGAGAAGGGCGCGCGCCCACTCCGCCAGTCTGCTCCGCCAGTCGGCATCCTCCCGAATGGAGCGCGGCGGGTGTTCGAGGACCGCATCGACGGCGAGGCCGACGAGTTCGGCCTTGCCCGGCACGTAGCGGTACAGCGAGGCGACGCCGGTGCCGAGTTGCTCGGCCACTCGCCCCATCGACAACGCGGTCTGACCATCGGCGTCGGCGACCTCGATGGCGGCCCGGACTATCTGCTCCACGCTCAGTCCGGGCTTCGGTCCGCGCCGGGGGCGTTGGCGTTCGCCCCAGAGCAGTTCGAGGCCTGCGGGGGTGGCTCGCTTCGCGTTGTGGCTCATTCGTTCCTCTGTGCCGTCGTCTGCGGGGAGCGGTAATCCTCCTCGACCTGCACAGCTTGACAGTACCGCAAAACTGCGAAACCCTTTCGCTGAAACGCGAACGACGTTCGCAGTTTTGCTGGGGATTGATCGACGTTCCACCGCAACGCCGCGAACCGCCGTGCCTGACAGGCGATCTGCCCACGTCGGCCGACGACGGGCATGGCATCCCGCGCCACGCCCGCTCGCTGCATCGCAACCCACCGGGCCGCACCACACGGCGAGCCGACGTCTCGGCCCGCGCCCCGGTGAACCCGGCCCCGACCAGTACGAAGGAGAAGAACGATGACCACCTCCACCGATTCGCCCTCGGCGCAGCCGGACGGCACGCAGGCACCCCCTCGACGGGCCGGTGGGTCCAAGCCATGGTGGCGGCGGCCGTGGGTCGTGCCGTTACTCTTCCTCGCCGTCGCCTTCGTCGGCTTCTCACTCCCGCCCTATCTGACCGGAGACGAGGAGCTGGCCCGAGTTCCCATACCCGACGGCCTCGCCTTCTACTACCCGACCCTGGTCGCGCACGTGGTCTTCTCCTCGGTGGCGATGGTCACCGGCGTGTTCCAGGTCTGGCCGTGGTTCCGAGGCCGCTTCCGCGCGGCACACCGAGTTCTCGGCCGGGTCTACGTCCTCGCGGGCTGCCTGCCCGGCGGGATCACCGGCCTGGTGATCGCGATCCACACCCCGTTCGGCCCGGTGGCGCAGGTCAGCAGCAGCATTTTGGCGATCCTGTGGCTCGCCTTCACCATCAACGGCTTCCGAACTGCCCGTGCCCGGCGATTCGCCGATCACCGGGTGTGGATGATCCGCAGCTTCACCCTCACCATGTCGATCATCTCCAATCGGCTGTGGGGCGCCCTGGCCACGATCCTGTTGTCCCCGAGAGTCGACTCGACCTTCCAGGGCAGCCAGATCGCCTTCGATCATGCGATATCCGGGCTGGCCAACTGGTTGGGCTGGACGGTGCCGCTGTTCGCGGTCGAGGCCTGGCTGCAATGGGGACGACAGCGCTCCCGCCGCAACGCGAACCGAACGAGGACCTCGCAACGGTGACGGCAGGCGACCACCCTGGACACACGGTGATCGATGAAACGCGCCGGAAAGTCTTGTCGGTGTCTCGCTCCGCCGGCCAGACTCGAACAACGCCGATCATCCGCAGTGTTCACGGTTGCCGCCGAAGCGGGAGAGCGGTCATCACCAACGCTCTCCCGCACGTTCCGCCGCCCGGCGGAACAGCCTGGACCACCTGGAGGTTCCCGTGTCTCCACGTCGCGCCGCCGGTCCGACGGCCACCCGATCGCAGTCGGGCAGGCCACCCAGGGTGTGGCAGCCGAACCTGACCGCAACCCGGCCCCGGCGCCTCCCGGTCCTGGCCGCTGCCGTGATCCTGCTCGCCCCGGCGGCCCTCGGCCCGACGGCGTTCGGGCAGACCGACACCTCCGGAATCGGGGAGTTCGCCAACGACACCATCGGCCACCCGAGATTCAGCGGCGACGCCGAACCGGTGCCGCCGCTGCCCGCGCCCTTCCGGGTCGACGGCACCCTCGCGGCAGGCTACGAGGCCGACCTCGCGGCGGGAGACGGCACCGACTTCTGGATGGACCGGATGCTCGCGCGCCACGGCGACGATCCCGCCGGCGACTGGCTGTTCACCAGGGGCCGCGCGGCCTTCATGAAGACCCACCAGCCCGGCGTGCTCGGCTTCGGCGGCCAACTCGCCTACTGGGAGAGCATCGACGATCGACCCGGCTACACGATCGAACTCGCCACCGACGGCACGGCACTCGACCTGACCGAGGACATCTCGGCCCGCAGACAGGTACCCAGCCACTGGCGCAGCGAGTTCGACGCGGGCGGCGGCCTCTCCGTGGTGCAACGCAAGTTCATCACCGACGCCAACGTGCTGGTCACCGACCTCGAAGTGCGCAACGCCGGTGCCTCGGATCGAGTACTGGACATCTCGGCGGCATCGCCGTACGCCACCGAGCCCACCGAGGACGAACTCACCGGAGTCCACTCGGTCCGCAACGACCTCACCACCCTGCACCCTCGGTTCTCCGGGACCGACATGGCCGTCCAGGACGGCGAACTGCGGGCGAGCATGGTGATCCCCGCAGGCGACACCGTCCACACGAGTGTGCGACTCGGACTGCTCACCGAGGAGATCCCGGCCGCGCGTACCGAGTACGAGGCCATCCGAACCGCCGAACCCGGAGTGGCCTTCCGTGACCACGTGCGGGAGTACAACCGCTGGTGGAGCGAGAATCTGCCCTACCTCGACGTGCCATCGGCCGACGTCGGCAAGACCCTCTACTACCGCTGGTGGCTGCTGCGCTACAACTTCCTCGACGCCGACATCCCCGGCGACGACTACCAGTTCCCCACCGCCGTCGAAGGCGTACTGGGCTACAACAACTCCATCGCCCTGACCTCCGGCATGTTCGTCGACGACCTCAAATACCTCCGCGACCCGGCGTGGGCCTACGGCACCTGGGTCTCGACGGGGGAGACCTCCCGAGGCGGTCGATTCTCCGACAACCCCGGCGACCCGGAGAACTGGAGCAACAGCTACACCCAGTACCTCGCCGAGGCGGCCTGGCAGTCCTACCAGGTCCACGGCGGGCCCGACGGGATCGTGCGCAACCTCGCCCGCTACGCCGAGGGCGACGTGCGCGATCAACTCGCCACCTACGACCACGACGGCAACGGCCTCATCGAGTACGACTGGGGCGCGATGACCGGCAACGACGCCGACGCGGTGTCCTTCCACTGGCGCGCCGGTCAACTCGACCGCGCCGAATCGGGTTACGTCTTCGCCGGTGCCCGGGCCGCAGCCGAGGCCTACGAACTACTGGGCGAGGCGGACAAGGCCGCCGAACTCGACGAGATCGCCGAACGCATCCGTGCCGCGACCCTGGAATACCTGTGGGACCCGGCCGACCGCATGATCAAACACCGTCATGTGGCCACCGACGCCCTGGTGCCGTGGAAAGAAGGAAACAATTTCATACCGTACGCAGTCGGCCTGATGCCCGATGAACCCGAATACGTCGACGCGCTGCGGCTGTTGGCCGATCGCCGCGAGTATCCGGTGTTCCCCTTCTTCACCGCCAACCAGGCGGACAAAGCGGCCGCAGCACAGCAGGGCCATCCCGGCACGAACAACTTCTCCGTCATCAACGCCCAGCGCTACCTCGACGTGTACAGCGCGGCACTGCGGGACTATCCCTCCGAACACGTCACCCCGGAGTTGTACGAGAAGCTGCTGCTGTGGAATGCCTGGTCGCACTACGTCGACGGCGACAACCGCTGGCCCGACCAGAACGAGTTCTGGGCCGACGCGAGCCCCGACCCGCAGCACATCGGCTACCGCTCCTGGATCCACCACACCATGCTGGGCACCACCAACTACACGATCATCGAGGACGTCGCAGGCCTGCGACCCCGGACCGACACCACGGTGGAACTCTGGCCGATCGACCTCGGCTGGGACCACTTCGCCGTGGAGAACCTGCGCTATCGCGGCGGCGACCTGACGATCGTCTGGGACCAACCCGGGGACGGCGCCCGGCACTACGGCACCGATATCCCGGAGGGCTACTCCCTCTACCTCGACGGCGAACGCGTTCTCACCCTAGACACGCTCACCCCGGTGCACTACGACCCGACCACCGGCGAGATCGAGTTCCCCGACGAACCGGCGGAGATACTGCACCAGGCGGCGGGCTCGGTCACCGAGGCAGCGCAGGTCGCCTTCACCGACGACAGCCGCGTGGTCGACGTCTTCGCCAAGGCGGGCCGCGACATCGGCAGCACCCGCGACGCGACCAACCTCGCCGAGGGCGCCCCGGCCTCGGCCTCCTACTCCGCACCGGGCCGCGAACCGGCGGGAGCGGTCGACGGCACCACGATCAACGAGCCGTACTGGAGCACCGAGGGCTCCGCGCAGAACCAGCACTCCTTCGAGGTCGCCCTGGACTCCGGCCAGACCGTCGACGAGGTGCGACTGTTCTTCCGCAACGACAAACAGCCACGCGGCCACCGGGAACCCGCGCTCTACACCGTCTCCTACCTCGACGACGGCCAATGGCGCGCGGTCACCGAACCGGTCCGCACCCCCGCCTACCCCAGGGCCAACCACAACGAGATCCGGTTCGCCCCGGTCGAGACCTCGGCACTGCGGGTGGACCTCACCGCACAACCGGGACACCCGATCGCACTCAAGGAATTCCAGGCCTTCGCCACGGGGGAGCCGCCTACCGACTCCCACGATCTCGCCCCGCAGGTGCGGACCAGGGTGGACACCGGGCACCGCGTGCCCGGCCAGGCGCGCCTGATCGGCATCGTCAAGGACGACGGCCTGCCCACCGGCGAGGTACACAGCACCTGGACCGTCGCCGACGCCCCCGACGGGGCCACCGTGATCCTCGAGGACGACTCGGTGCCCACGACCATCGCGAGATTCGACACCGAGGGCACCTACACCCTCACGCTGACCGCCACCGACGGCGCACAGCAGACCAGCGACCAGGTCGTGGTCACGGTCGACGCCCTACCCGAGCGACGCAACCTCGCGGTGGACGCGACCGCCACGGCCTCCTTCAGTGCCAACGGCACCCCGGTCACCGCCCTCAACGACGGCCGCGATCCCGACTCCTCCACCGACCGACCGTTCTGGGGAACCTGGCCGCAACGCACCGAACAATGGGTCGAGTACACCTGGGACTCGCCGGTCCGCATCGACCGCTCGGAGATGTACTTCTTCCGCGACGTGCAGCCCGGTGCCCCCGACGGCATCGCGGTCCCGGCGGCCTGGCGGCTGGAGTACTGGGACGACGACGCCGAGGAGTTCGTGCCGATCTCCGGCGCCGACGACTACGGGGTGGCCGCCGACCGCTACAACGTGACGGAGTTCGACCCGGTGACCACCACCCGCCTGCGAGCCGTGCTGTCCAACAACCCGGGACTGTCGGTGGGCATCGGCCAGTGGAGGATCCTCGCCCAGCAACCGAGCGAGATCCGGCCGATCCACGTGCCCACCACCCGCGAGGTCCTTCCCGAACCGCCCTCGACGGTCACCCTCGTCTACCCCGGTGGCGCGACGAGCGAGGTCGAGGTGGCGTGGCCCGCCATCGACCCGGACCAGGTCGCCGACGGCGGCACCTCGTTCACCGTCAACGGGATAACCGACGTCTCGGCTCTGCTCGCGAGCGCCACGATCTGGGTGCGCACCTCCGACGCCGTCCAGATCACCAGCCTCGATCCCTGGGAGATCGGCACCACCGCAGGCCACGCGCCGAACCTGCCGAGCACGGTCGTGGCCACCTACAACGACGGCTCCAAGGACAGCTCGATCCCGGTGACCTGGCAGGAGATCGACCCCGACGACTACGCCCGCCCCGGCGAATTCGAGGTGACCGGCACCGTCGAGACCACGGGCCACGTCGCGGTGGCACGGGTGGTGGTCACCTAGCGGCGATGACCGCTCGCCGAGACACCGAGGGGCGCCCGCCCGCCCGGAAAATCCAGTGCGGACACGGAGCCCGGTGGTGTCTTATCGCCGTCATGACGATCGTGCTGGCCACCCCGGGAAGCGACGGACTGGACGCAGCCGTGGTCGCGCTACGCGAATGGCAATCCGACGCGGCACCGCGACAACTGCATCCGGGCGATGTGGGCTGGTTCTGGCAACTCGGGGCCCAGGCCACCGCTGCGGCGGTGCGGACGTGGAGCCGAGACGGCCGGATCCTCGCCGTCGGACTGCTCGACGGACCCGGCCTGCTGCGGATCACGACCGCACCCGAGACACGGCGCGACCGGGAGCTGGCACGATCGGTGATCGCCGACGTGATCGAGCCGGGACGCGGTGTCCTACCCGAGGGTGCGGTCGACGTCGAGGCGCCACCCGACGCACTGATCCTGGACCAGCTGCTCGAGGCGGGCTGGGTCGCCGGTGAACCCTGGACACCGCTGCACCGCGATCTGACCGAACCGGTACCACCGCCCGCCGGTCGGATCGAGGTGGTCGACGCGGACCGTGTTGCGGACCGAGTCGAGGTCCAGCGGGCGGCGTTCGGCGGCTCGTCCTTCACCACCCAACGCTGGCAGGCCATGGCGGCGGGCTCGCTCTACCGCGATGCCCGTTGTCTCATCGCCTATGCCGATTCGGGCGCCGCGGCCGCGATCGTGACGGTGTGGTCGGCAGGACCGGGCAAGCCGGGACTGCTGGAACCGCTGGGCGTGCACCCGGATCATCGACGCCGAGGCCACGGCACCGCGATCACCGTCGCCGCAGCCGCCGCGCTCCGGGAACTAGGCGCATCGAGCGCCTTCGTCTGCACGCCCAGCGGCAACCTCGGCGCCGTACCCACCTACGTGTCGGCGGGTTTCCAACCGCACGCCGAGGTGCGCGACGCGCACCGGCCCGGCTAGTCCGCGCCGTTCTCGGCGCCGCCGGTCGACTCCCGCACCACCAACCGCACCGGCAGGGTCACTATCCCGCCGTGGCGCTGCCCGTCGATCGCGTGGAACAGATGCCGGGCCGCCGTGCGCCCCAACTCCTCCAAGTTCATGTCCACACTGGTCAACGGCGGCCGAGAACTGGTGGTCAGCACCTCCCAGTCGTCGAAACCCGCCACCCAGACATCCTCCGGCACCCGGCGGCCGCGCTCCCGCAACGTCTCCAACGCGCCCCGCGCGACCTGGTCGTTGCCGCACAACACCGCGTCCACCTCCGGATCGGAATCGAGCAGTTCGGCGGTGACCCGCCTGCCCCATGCCTCGGACCACGGCCCGAAGGACGCGGCGCCGCCGACGAGTTCGAGCCCGGCCGCCTGCAGGGCCTCGGTCACGCCGGCGACCCGGTCGCGCGCGGCGGCGTAGTCGGCATCGCCCGCCAACAGCGCGATACGTCGTCGACCGCCCGCCACCAGGTGTTCCACGGCGAGGGCGCCGCCTCGGATGTTGTCCGGCACGAAGGAGACGTCGGCGTCGTCGTCGGACGGCGCATACGCGTAGACCACCGGAACGGGCAACCGCTGGCCCAGACTCGGCCGGGGGTCGGTACGCGATCCCACCACGATCAGCCCGTCCACCCGCCGGGCGAGCAGCGCCTCGACATGCTTGCGCTCGCGTTCGGCGTCCCCCCGGGCATCGCAGAGCAGCACAGAGGTCGCACCGGATCCGAAGGCGTCCTCCGCCCCCATCATGATCGGCAGCGCGAAGCGGCCCTCCAGGTCACTGGTGAGCATCCCGACGGTGCCGGATCGGGGCATGTTCAAGGCCTGCGCGAAGGGATTGGGGGTGAACGACAGGGTCTCGGCCGCGGCCAGGACCCGTTGCCGAGTCTCGTCGCGAACCTGCCGTCTGCCGTTCAGCGCCTTCGACGCCGTGGCCACCGAGACCCCGGCGAGCCGGGCGACGTCGGTGAGGGTGATCGAACGCTTCTGCTCGCCCCGGCTGTCACGGCCCATCGCCTCATGCTCCTCGGCTGAAGAATTCGCACAGTGCGGCCGCATTCTCCCGCCGCCTCGGTATTGACGTCGGAACCGGCCCGAACCTACGATACCGAAAGTAGTTTCGGTATTGGGTTCCACACCACGGAGACCATTGCCACCCCAGTCGTTCTACCAGCGGGGAGAACGACCGGTCGAGACACCATCGGTCCTCTTCCACTTCGTCTGGCCGAAGTGGACGAAGGCTTTCACCGTCATGCCGCTCGACTTCGCTCAACGATGAGCACAAGGAGAACGTGCCGTGCGTGAGAACACCTTCGGCCACCGCCTGGGCGCCGTGCTCGCCGCCGCCCTGCTCACCACCGCCTGCACCTCGGGCGACGTCGGCGATGCAGACGCCGAGACCGGACAGACCCTCACCCTCTGGACCCGCGCCGCCACCGAGGCCCAGACCAGGGCCTTCGTCGACACCTACAACGACCTCGGCCGCAACACCGTCGAGCTGACGGTGGTACCCAACGACACCTACCTTCAACAGGTCGCCACCGCAGCAGGCGGGCGCAGTCTGCCCGACCTCCTCGGCGCGGACGTCGTCTACGCCAGGAACTTCATCCGCCACGGCTTCTACACCGACCTCGGCGACCGACTCGCCGAGACGGACCTCCTCGACGAGCTCGCACCCGCCCACCTGGACGCCGCGACCGCCGACGGCGCCCAGTACGCGGTCCCGCACACCCTCGACCTCTCCCTGATCTTCTACAACAAGGTGCTCTACCGAGAAGCAGGTCTGGACCCCGAACGACCTCCGACCAGCCTGCCCGAGATGATGGAGCACGCCGAGGCGATCTCCGCCCTGGGCGACGGAATCTCCGGCACCTACTTCGGCGGCAACTGCCCCGGCTGCCTGCTGTTCACCCTCTGGCCGATGGTCTGGGCCGACGGGGGCGAGATCCTCACCCCCGACGGCACCGCCTCCGCCATGGACAGCGAGACCATCGGCCCGATCCTCCAGACCTACCGGGACGCCTACGCCGAAGGACTGGCACCGGAATCGGCCGCACAGGAGAACGGCATCAGCTGGCTGCAACCCTTCGCCCAGGGCACGGTCGGCGTCGCCCCCCTCGGCTCGACGATGCTGCGACTGATGCCCGAACACGAAGGCCTGGAGATCGGCGTCGCACCCATCCGAGGAATGGACGGCGGCGAGTCGACCTTCGTCGGCGGCGACGTCCTCGGCATCACCGCCACCTCGACCAAGACCGCCGCCGCCTGGGACTTCCTGTCCTGGACACTCACCGAGGACGTCCAACGCGAGGTGCTCACCTCAGGTGGCGACGTCAGCGTCCGCACCGACATCGCCCCGACCGACGGCACCGACCCACACCTACGCACCTTCCACCAGGTCGTCGACCTCGGCCGAGTCCCCACCGCCGTCAACTTCGGGGCGACCTTCAACGACCCGCAGGGCCCCTGGCTGCAGTTCGCCCGAGCGGCCATCTTCGGCCCCGACCCCGTGGACACCACGATCGCCGAGCACCGACCACGACTCGACTCCGCCCTCGACGTCGCGGGCTGAACCCCGCCGCCACCAGTGCACCTTCGCGTCACCGCCCCGGCGACCCACTCGCCGCTCGACATGACACCGCCTTCCGGCTCGAGGACCACCGAGCCCGGATCAAGGGAGTCCTCGTGAGAAGCACCGGCACCCACCACCGACACCGCCGCCGCAGCACCGACCGATCCACCCAGGCGATCGTCCTATCGCTGCCCGCAGCCCTGGTGGTCGGACTGCTCTTCGTCGTCCCGCTCGCGCTGTTGGTATGGATGTCGATGACCGACTGGCCGCTGCTGGGCGAGCCGAGCTTCGTCGGCCTCGCCCAATACGACGCGATCCTCGACGACCCGCTGTTCCTGGACGCCATCTGGTTCACCCTGCGCTACACCCTCATCACCACGGTCCTGCTGACCGCCGTCGCCCTGGGACTGGCCCTGCTCGTGCAGCAGACCCGCTTCGGCAGCGGCTTCCTGCGCACCGCGTTCTTCCTCCCGGCCGCGATGGGACTGGCCGTCGCCAGCCTGCTGTGGTTCGCCCTCTACTCCAATGAGGTCGGGCCGCTGTCCGACCTGCTCGCCACCCTGGGACTCGTCGACGAACCGGTGAACTGGCTCGGTACGCCCGACGGCGCGCTGTGGTCCACGGTCCTGATGGTGATCTGGCGCTTCGCGGGCTTCTACATGATCATCCTGCTCACCGGACTACAAGCGATCCCCGACCAGGTCTACGAGGCCGCGCGCATCGACGGGGCAGGCTGGTGGCGCACCTTCACCGGCATCACGGTGCCCCTGCTGCGACCCACCCTCGCCCTCGTGCTGGTCCTGTCGGTCACCGGATCACTACTGGCCTTCGAACAGTTCTACGTGCTCACCGGCGGCGGACCGGACAACTCCACCGTCACGGTCGTCTCGACGATCTTCCGCCAAGCCTTCACCCTCTTCGACCTCAGCTGGGCCGCCGCGATGTCCGTGGTCGTCCTGATCGCACTGGTACTCGCCAACATCGTCCAATTGAGCCTGATCAGGAAGGGCGACGAGTCGTGACGGCCACCAGCACCGCAGCACGCCGAACCCGGCTGCGCATCGTGATCGCCGACACCGGTGCACTCGTCACCGGCACCGCCCTGGCGATCCTGTTCCTGCTCCCACTGGCCTGGGCGGGCTACTCCTCGCTACGCGGACCCGACGCCACCGGCGAGGGAGCCGGCTTCGGCACGGAGAACTATCGACGACTGTTCTCCTACGGCGAGGGACTGCTCGTCTACGCGACCAACAGCATCCTCGTCTCGCTGCTGACCGTGGTGGGCACCGTGCTGATCTCGGTCCTCGCGGGCTACGCGATCGCCCGCTTCCGGTTTCCCGGCCGCAACCTGCTCTTCCTCGGCACACTGGCGATCATGATGGTGCCCTACCCGACCATCCTCATCCCGCTCTACGTGCTGCTGAGCCGCGCGGGATTACAGAACTCCCTGATCGGACTCTCCCTGGTCCTGATCATGTTCCAACTGCCCTTCGCCCTGTTCATGATGCGCAACGCCTTCGAAGCCGTGCCCAGGGAATTCGACGAGGCCGCCCTCGTCGACGGCGCCGGGATACCCCGCACCCTCTGGTCGGTCCTGCTGCCCGCCGTCACCCCCGGCGTGATCACGGTGGCCCTCTTCGCCTTCCTCAACTCCTGGAACGAGTTCATCGCGCCGTTGATGCTGGTCACCGACGGATCCCGCTACACCCTGCCGGTCGCACTGGCCGCCATGCGCTCCGGCAACTTCGGCTCCATCGACTTCGGCGCCCTGCAATCCGGCGTCGTGGTCAGCGCCGTGCCCTGCATGCTCCTGTTCGTCCTCCTCCAACGGCACTACGTCCGAGGCTTCGCCTCCGGCGCACTCAAAGGCTGACCAGACACCCGGCACCGACCGCCCAACCAGTGCAGCCCTCGACGACCACGGTGAAGGAGACCCTCTCGATGCACCCGCCCGACGCATCCACCACGGCCGAGAACCACCCACCCCACTCCGCTGCGACCCATGCGCGACCCGTGTCGCCCAACCACGGCACGCTGACCCCGCTCGGACTGGACGAGGTGCGACTCACCGACGGCTTCTGGGCGCAGCGGGCGCGCATCAACGCCGAGCACACCCTCGACCACTGCCAGCGCTGGATGCAGCGCCTCGGCTGGATCGACAACTTCGACATCGCCGCCCACGCCCTCACCCACGGCACCGAGGGCGATCATCGTGGACCGGAGTTCGCCGACTCCGAGATCTACAAACTCCTGGAGGCACTGGCCTGGGAGAGCCACCGCAGCGGCGACGCCGACCTCGACCGCCGCTTCACCGAACTGGCGGCCCGAGTCGCCGCCGCCCAACACCCCGACGGCTACCTCAACACCTGCTACGGCCGTCCCGGCAGGCCCCAGCGCTACTCCGACCTCGCCTGGGGACACGAGCTGTACTGCTACGGACACCTGATCCAGGCCGCCGTGGCCCGCGCCAGAACCAACGCAGCCGACGACCTACTGCTCACCGTGGCCCGGCGGGTCGCCGACCACCTGTACACCGAGTTCGGCCCAACCGGACGCACAGCCGTCTGCGGACACCCCGAGATCGAGACCGCCCTGGTCGAGCTGTACCGCGTGACCGGACAGAGACGACACCTCGAACTCGCCACCCTGTTCATCGACCGCCGAGGCACCGGCACCCTGCCCGCCATCCGCTTCGGCGCCGCCTACTTCCAGGACGACCAGACCATCCGCGACGCCACCGTCCTACGCGGACACGCCGTCCGAGCCCTCTACCTCTCGGCGGGCGCCGTCGACGTCGGAGTGGAGACCGGCGACCGAACCCTGATCGACGCGGTCCGCACCCAATGGGCGACCACCCTCGCCCGCCGCACCTACCTCACCGGCGGAATGGGCTCGCACCACCTCGACGAATCCTTCGGCGCCGACTTCGCCCTCCCACCGGACCGGGCCTACGCCGAGACCTGCGCCGGCATCGCCTCGGTGATGGTGTCCTGGCGGCTGCTGCTGGCCACCGGCGACAGCCGCTACGCCGACCTGGTCGAACGCACCCTGTTCAACATCGTCGCCACCTCGTCTCGCGCCGACGGACGCGCCTTCTTCTACGCCAACACCCTGCACCAACGAATCCCCGGCCGGATCCCCGCCGAGGACGAGGTCAGCGCGTCGGCCGGCGCCAGCCTGAGACCCGCCTGGTACAGCGTCTCCTGCTGTCCCACCAACATCGCCCGCACCCTCGCCTCGGTGTCAGGTTATGTGGCCACCCGCGACGCCGACGGGGTACAGATCCACCAGTACACCGCCTGCGAGATCCGCACCCGGCTCGACGACGGCACCGAGATCGACCTGGAGATCATCACCTCGTACCCGCATGACCGCAGCGTCGCGATCCGTGTGCTCACGCCCGGGTACTTCGGACTCACCCTGCGCGTGCCCCATTGGGCTCAGGGCACAGCCACTTTGGACGCGGGTGACGGCTTGCTGGCGCAGCTTGATGACCCGACGGTCACCGTGCGGCGAGAGTTCGCCGAGGGTGAGACGCTCCGACTCGACTTCGACCTCACGCCCAGGTACACCAGAGCCGACGACCGGGTGGATGCCTTGCGTGGCTGTGTCGCGGTCGAGCGCGGCCCGCTGGTGTTGTGCGCCGAGTCCGTCGATCTCCCTGCCGAGCTCGATCTCGAGGACCTTCGGGTGGATCTCTCGGTCGCTCCGCAGCCCAGTCCCGAAGGCGCGATGGTGCGGGTGCGACGACGACCGGAGCCCATCGCCTGGCTCGGCGGATGGGGACCCTACGGGTATCCACTCCACCAACTCGACAACGACCTCGTCACCGATGGCGGCAAGACCGCAGAGAGCTCCACCACGGCCCACGGCACGGTGCTCGAAGCCGACACCGCCGCCTCGGCCCCGGAACCCGACCTCGGTCACTGGGTCCTGCTGCGCCCCTACCACCAATGGGCCAACCGAGGCCCCTCGACGATGCGCGTGTGGTTGCCCGTCCGGTAACGGGCCCGCGTGGGAACGATGGAGCGGTCATGGACAGGACTGGGCAGGCGACCGTGCACTCGGTGGCGGTGCGGGCGGGCGTCTCGGCGGCCACGGTCTCGCGGGCACTCAACGGCCGAGCCGACGTGCACGAGGAGACCAGACGGCGCGTGCTCCGTGCTGCCGAGAGCCTGGGCTACCGACGCCCCAAGGGCAGCGGCCGCCGCCGAGACCGCGCCGGAGAACGAGTGATCGGCCTGCTCACCGGGCACGCGGGGCGGGTGCCCGAACCACGCCGAAACTCGGACCGTGCGGTGGACCCCGATCAGCAGGACGCGGTGACCGCGTGCGCCGCCGAACGCTTCAGCCTGCCCGTCCTGACCGGGGCGGAGGCGGCCTTCGGCGGCACCCACGTCGTCGCCATGCTCTGCTGGACACCCGGCGAGGGACGCCGCGAACGCCAACACGCCGAGGCGCTCGTCCGACACGGCGTCGACGGACTGCTGGTCCTCGGCTCCCGGCGCGAGACCCGACACCCCATCCCGCTGCCCGGCGCGGAACCCACCCCCGTCGTCTACGCCGTCACACCCTCGTGCAACGCTCGGGACCTCTCGTTGATCACCGACGACCGCGCGGGCGGAGCACTGGCGGCCAGACACCTGCTCGACCGAGGCTGCCGCCGGATCACCCAGATACCCGGGCCGCCCGCCGACCGATCTGCCCTCGAACGCTCCGCCGGTTTCGCCGCCGAACTGGCCCGCTCCGGACTGACACCCCTGGCACCGGCCTGCGGACCGGGCCGCTGGAGCCAGGGCTGGGGCCGCCGCGCGGCGAACCTGCTCCTCGAACGACACCCCGACCTCGACGGCGTGTTCTGCGCCAGCGACCAGATCGCGGCGGGCGCGGTGGACGGCCTACGCGACCGGGGCGCAGCGGTGCCCGAGGACGTGGCGGTCGTCGGCTACGAGAACTGGGAACCCTTCGCCGTGGAGACCAGACCCAGACTCACCACGATCGACATGAACCTCGGCCTACTCGGCAGACTCGCCGCAGAACGCCTCGTCCTCGCAGGCAACGAGCCGATCTGGGGCGGCCTGATCCGGGTGCCACCACGATTGGTGCGGCGCGGCTCGGCCTGATCGACGACACCGAATCGCGCCCGGCGGGTTGGCCGCCGGGCGCGATTGCGCGAGAAGCGGCAGGACTCAGGTCGTTCCCGCCACCGGCGTGCCGCCCTGCACCGTCAGCGCATACGGGTAACCGGGACTCGGCGTGCCCAGCGGATAGTCGACGTGCTCGGTCGGCGTGGCCGTGACCACCAGGATCAGATGCGTCTCCCCGGCCTCCAACGCGAACGAACCGGACTCACCACTGCGGTACAGCGGGCTGTACCGGGCCGAGAAATCGGCGCCGACCGCCACGAAACCGAACCGCCAGTCGGGACTGGGCGCCCCGCCGCCGGTGCCGTCGAGCCGAACCGAGATCGCGCCGGAGGAATCCGGTCGTAACTCGATGTGGTTGTAGCCGTACTGCTGGGGAGCCCGATCCGCCGGTATCCGGTACGCACCCGCATTCGCGTCCACCGTCTGCAACGACACCGTGTACAGCGGCCGGTAGGTCGCCCCGGGCGCGCGCCAGAGATCACTGCGGATGGCCGCGCCGTCGGTGTAGTCGAAGGCCACGTTGCGGCGGGCGTGGTCGGCGATCAACTCCGCGAAGGAGCCGTGATCCAGTCCCAGCACCCGCTTGATCGTGGTGATCGGGTGCTCACCCTGTCGGGCCTCGAACCACAGATCGTCGACGAAGGACGTTCCGTAGCGATCCCGCAGCGTGTTGATCAACGTCCAGTCGCCGTAATAGGTCTGCTCGTCGAGCCACCGGTAGTGGTGGCGGCCGAGATACCCCGAGCCGGTGACGACCTCGGGTCGACGCATCCGGGCCAGGTAGTTGGCGTGCGCCTCCCAGAACGGGCCCGCATACGGATTGCCCTCACCGAACCCGCCGCCATTGCCCGCCGCCCGGTTCTGCTGGCTGGCGTAAACCTGCAGGACATGGACGAACTCGTGCGACTCCACCCAGTCGTCCCAGAATTTGTCATAGGGCAGACACATGTGCCCCGCGCCGACCTCGTCGGCACCCGCCCAGTTGGCGGGCGGCAGGAACCCGCCGGACCAACTCCCACACAGGTAAATATTGATCTTGAAGTCCCGGCCGGGCGACAGTGCGTCCGGATCGGCGAAACCGACCTGGTTGACGTAGTAGTCGTAGGTCCGTTCCATCACATCCAGCACGTAGGCCGGGTAGTCGGCGATGCCGCGGTTCTCCTGTGCCCATCGCACGACGTCCACGGAGTCGCCCCATCGGACCACGAAATTGGCCGGCTCCCGACTGTTGCCGGTCTCGGCGCCCGCGTCGTACAGGAACTGGGGGATCCGCGCCTGCTTGCCCTGCGTGGACTGCTCGGCGGCGGGGGAACCTGCGGTGGTCGCGTTGTCCGGAGTGGTCGGGGCGACCGTTCCGAGCGGGTCGGTCGGCGAGCCCGCCGGGGCCTCGGTGGCACCGGCGCGATCGGCGTCGGCGGGCGCGGCGGGCTCGGCTGCGGCCGGTGTCGCGATGGTCAGCGCGGCGGCCAGCGTGAGAGCGAGTAATCGAGGTTTCGAGATCCGCATGTCATCTCCTCATCATTGAGGCTACGAATTCGCTGGTTCGTCGAACAGGGTCAGCCCCGGGTCTGCTGGACGGGCCGCATCAGGCCGGCGGCGTCGTACTCCACCCGGTCCACACACACCGAACGGCGGAACTGGGTGCCGCCCGGCAGGTCGGAGGTGTGATAGGCGATGTACCACTGCCCTCGGAACTCGAAAAACGCCTGATGATTCGTCGGGCTGCTCACCCGGCCGTTGACGGTGCCCCGGAACGTCCAGGGCCCTGTCGGCGACGGCGAGGTCGCATAGTCGATCGTCGCGGGATTGCCGCCAGCCGCGTACGACAGGTAGTGCAGGTCGCCACGACGATGCAGGAACGGCGCCTCCCAGAAACCGGGCAGCCCGGTGATCGTCTGGACCGGACCCGAGAGCGAGATCATGTCGTCCGCCAGCGGGGCATAGCGCAGCTCCCACCACGAACCCCAGTACAGATGGGCCTGCCCGTCCTCGTCGACGAACACCGTGGGGTCGATGTTGAGCGTCGGCGCGCCCGGGTCGCTACCGCTGACCAGCGGGGTGCCTCGTGCATCGCGGAACGGACCGAGCGGCGAATCGCCCACCGCCACGCCGATCGAGAACCACGCCGGGCCCCGATCGGAGATCGGCACATACCAGTAGAAACGGCCATCGCGCTCGACACACTGGCTCGCGTAGGCCGCGCCGTCCGACCACGAGAAATCCCGCCAACTCAGCCGGACGCCGTGATCAATCCAGGTGCTCAGGTCGTCGCTGGAGAACACATGCCAGTCGTTGATCAGGAAGTCGCCTGCCTCGGGTGGGGCGACATCCCGCCCGGCGTACAGATACACCCGATCCTGATGCACCAGCACGGCGGGATCGGCGGTGTGGATGTGCTGGATGATCGGGTTGCTCCACTGCTGCGCGGCCCGTTGCCCACCGGAACGGGGGAGAGCGGCCGCATTGGCGACGAGGCCGCCGGAGAGGGTGGCTGCGGCGACGGTCGCGCCCAATCCCATTGTTCTGAGCATTCGTCGGCGGTCGGGAAAACCAGGACTGTCCATGACGGACCCTTCGATCGAAGGCGAACGGACCACCTGCTCCTCGGGCGCGCTCGACCGGACCGCATGCGGTGAACGCCGGACCTGCCACGGCATCATCCACCCGGGGGAACGCGCGACCACGCGACCGGAGCCGACGGAGAACAGCGTCCGATGGAACGCTCTCACGTGCCTTTTCAGGCACCGAAAGCGGTTTCAACGCTAGGTGTGGGTCACACCACCGTCAAGCGGCCGTTCGGTCGCCGAGACTGCGCTGAATCCGAGGGGCCCGTGTTCGCCGGAACGTCGCTGTCGGCCTCCTGGCCGATTCCGCTGTGGACGGCTGTTATTCGTCCTCGTCCTGGTCGCGGCTCTCGGACGCGAACTCCTCCTGCGTGAGGATGTCGACCCTGGCCATCGCACCCCGCACGGTGACCGTCACCTCGTCCGCGTCGTCGGAGCCGATGCATGCCTGTTCGCAGTTGGACCGACCGAACAGGAAAGGACCATCCGTGCGTACCCGGACGTCATCGGGCACAACGATCTCGAGGCGACCGAACAACGCGCCGACCTCGACACTGGGCTCGTCGGCGCCGATATGGATCGTCTGCCTGCCGAACACCGCCGCGCCGTCGTCGGAATTCAGCACCTGCCAGCCGAGGAATGCTCCGCCTGCAAGCACCACGCCGGAGATCATCGTGCCGATGATGCGAGAGAGGAGACCGCCCTCCTCCGGCTTGGTCTCCTCGCATGCCTGGGAGCCCTCGGGCGGGACCGGCTTCTTGTCCGCCTCGTTTTCCGTAGTTGTCGGCTCTGGGAGATCACGGGTGAGTACGTCCAGTTCCGCGCGAGTCCGTGCACCCCAGGCCTGCGCGGTCCGCTCGTCGTACTCCGTCAATGTCAAGACGCCGTCATCGAGCGCCGCTCGCAACCGGGCGTCCACACTCCGGCGCTCACGATCACCGATGCGAATCTCGATCTGCTCGTCCTCCACCGCGCCATTCTCGCAGAGATTTCACGTTCCCTTTGCAGGTATGCGCCCGGCACCGGCTCTGACGGCCGTTCGGCCGGGGGCGAATGGGCAAGCGAGAATCGGCGATTTACCGGATGTCGCCACCGTGGCCCAAGACAGTTCGCCACGTACATGGAGGTTGGCCATCCGGTTCAGTCGTCTCTGTGTGTTCTCCACCAACATCGATCTCGACAGGTCGACCGATCCCGCCGCCCACCGCACTCGCCGCGACGTGATCCCCCGCCGCACACCGACACCCCTAAGCTCCTGGGATGGCGAAGTATTTCGATGTGCATCCAGAGAACCCGCAGCGGCGCACGGTCGGGCAGGTGGTCGACCTGGTGCGGTCCGACGGGCTGATCGCGTATCCGACGGATTCCTGCTTCGCGTTGGGCGTGCAGCTGGGCAACCGGGACGGCCTCGATCGGATCCGGGCGATCAGACGGCTCGACGATCGGCACCATTTCACCCTGATGTGCCGGGATTTCGCGCAGCTCGGGCAGTTCGTGCACGTGGGCAATGCGGTGTTCCGGGCGGTCAAGGCCTCCACGCCTGGTGGGTACACCTTCATTCTGCCCGCGACGAAGGAGGTGCCGCGCAGGCTGCTGCATCCGAAGAAGAAGACGGTCGGTGTGCGGATTCCCGATCACGTCGTGACTCAGGCGTTGCTGGCCGAGCTCGGCGAGCCGTTGTTGTCCAGCACTCTGCTGCTGCCTGATCACGAGGAGCCGTTGACCCAGGGTTGGGAGATCAAGGAGGAGTTGGACCACAGCCTGGACGCGGTGATCGACTCGGGGGACTGTGGGACGGAGCCGACCACGGTGATCGATTTCTCCGAGGACGAGCCGGTCATCGTTCGCCGGGGTGCGGGCGACCCCTCGCGGTTCGAATAGGGCCGCCACGCCGGACTGCCGCCCGTCAGGCGTTCGTCTGGTCGGCCAGTGGGCGGGGCATCGGGATGACCAGGGGACTTCCGGAATGCGGGTCGGCGATGACATCGCAGTCCAGTCCGAAGACCGTCGTCACCAGCTCTGCGGTCAGCACCTCGGCGGGCGGACCCTGGGCCACCACGGTCCCGGCGTTCATGACGACGAGGTGGGTGGCGTAGCGGGCGGCCTGGTTCAGGTCGTGCAGCACCGCCACGATGGTGCGTCCGTCGCGATGCAGCTGGGCGCACAGTTCGAGGAGATCGAACTGGTGGGCGATGTCGAGGAAGGTCGTCGGCTCGTCGAGCAGCACGATGTCGGTCTCCTGCGCGAGGACCATCGCGAACCAGGCTCGTTGGCGTTGGCCGCCGGACAACTCGCCGACCGGGTGATCGGCGCTGGCGACGAGGTCGGTGCGTTCCAGTGCCCGGTTCACCGCCACGTCGTCGGCGTCGCTCCACTGCCGCAACAGCGAGTGGTGCGGGTAGCGGCTGCGGCCGACCAACTCCCGGACGGTGATGCGTTCGGGGGCGATCGGGTTCTGCGGCAGCAGGGCGAGACGGCGCGCGACGGCCTTGCCCCGCAGACCACGCAGATTCGTGCCGTGCAGCAGAATCCGGCCCTCGGTCGGCACCACCACTCGGCCGAGCGCCTTGAGCAGGGTGGATTTGCCGCACCCGTTCGGCCCGATGACGACGGTCAGACCGCCGGTGGGGATGTCCAGGCTCAGTTCGCGCACCACGGGATCTCGGCCGTAGCCGAGTGTCACGCCGTCGGCGCGCAGGCAGCACGGCGCGGTGCCTGCGGCATCGGAGCGCTCGCCGGCCTCCGTGTCGGGGTGCAGTGTCATAGCGCGCCCTTTCGCCATTCGCGGATCAACAGGAACCCGAGATACACCCCGCCGATTCCCATGGTGAAGATGCCCACCGGCAGGCCGTCGCCGAGCGGGGAGTGCTGCGCACCCAGATCGGCCAGCACCAGCAGCAACGCCCCGGTCAACGCCGAGAGCACGAGGTTCGGGCCGGGGCTGCGCGAGAGCCGTTTGGCGATGTTCGGTGCGGTGAGGGCGATGAAGGAGATCGGTCCCGCGACGCTGACGGCGGCCGCGGACAGCAACACCGACAGCACGATCGCCCATGCCCTGGCCGCACGTGGGTTGGCGCCGAGCCCGTCGGCCAGCTCGTCGCCCATCTCGGTGATCGAGACACGGTCGGCCAGGACGATCACGAAGGGGATCAGCACCAGCAGTGCGAGTCCGATCGTCAGGGCGTGCTCCCAGGAACGGGATGCGAGGCTGCCGTTGAGGTAGGCCGAGAGCACCGTGGCCTGATCGCGGGCGACCACGAACACCACGTAATGGGTGAAGGCCGTCGCCATCGCGGCCACGCCGATGCCCGCGATGATGAGCCGGCCGGGGTTGCGGAATCCGGTGCCGGTGGAGAAGTACACCAGCAGGGCCGCGCCCGCGCCGCCGATCACGGCGCCCACGGGGACCGGGATCAACCCGGGGATCAGCAGTCCGAAGAAGGCGGCGCCCGCGCCCGCGCCGTTGCCGACGCCGATCACGTCGGGGCTGCCGAGCGGATTCCTGGCCACGGATTGGAAGAGGGCGCCCGCCAGTCCCAGTGCGAAGCCGGTGCCGATCGCGACGACGAGGCGAGGGCCACGCAGTCGTTCGAGTACGAACGCCGTCTGCGGGTCGAGGTCGCCGGTGGCCAGGCGGGCCAGGTCGGCGAGTGCGACGCCGAGGGTGCCCAGGGTGAGTGTCGCGGTGGCGCCGATGAGCGTGGCCGCCACAAGCGACAGTGCGACCATCGCGGAGCGGGGCCGGATCGGGAGCATGACGGCCGAGCCGAGTCGCAGGCCGGGGCGGCGGTGTCGGCGGGTCCGGTCGAGGTGGGTGGTCATGCGTCACCGCGCATTCGCCGTACGGTCAGCAGCAGCAACGGTGCGCCCGCGAAGGCGGCGACCACGCCGACCATCAATTCCTGGGGGCGCAGCAGCACGCGGCCGATCACGTCGGCGGCGAGCAGCAGTGTCGGTCCGAGCAGCAGGGCACAGGGGATCTGCCTGCGGAAGTCGATGCCCACCAGTGCGCGCACGATATGGGGGACGGCGAGGCCGACGAACGCGATGGGGCCTGCTGCGGCGGTCGACGCCGCGCTGAGCAGGATGGCTGCCAGTAGTCCTGCTGCTCGTACGACGGTGGCGTTGACGCCCAGTGAGGCCGCCGTCTCGTCGCCGAGGGCGAGGGCGTTGAGTGCGGGGCTGCACACGACGCCGATGGCCAGGCCGACGAGCAGGATCGGCAGGACGGAGGACACCAGGTCGAAGTCTCGGCCCGCCAGCGAGCCGACCACCCAGTGGCGGTAGCCGTCGAAGGCCTCGGGGAGGCTGAGGGTGACCGCCTGGATGTAGGCGGCGAGGACGGCCGATACCACCGCGCCGGCCAGGACCAGCCGCACGAGGCCTGCGCCCGGTCCGGCCGCGCCGATGAGGTAGACCGACAGTCCGGCCAGGATCGAGCCGGGCAGGGCCCACCACACGGTGGTCGTCGCGCCCTGGACCCCGAGGAACGCGGTGGCGGTCACGATGCCTGCGGCCG
Organism: Actinoalloteichus hymeniacidonis; assembly: GCF_014203365.1. NCBI lineage: Bacteria > Bacillati > Actinomycetota > Actinomycetes > Pseudonocardiales > Pseudonocardiaceae > Actinoalloteichus > Actinoalloteichus hymeniacidonis. Next base: position 3,322,022 of record NZ_JACHIS010000001.1, on the reverse strand, counting down.
CGCCCATGTTGATCCCGAGCAGGCCCGGTTCGGCCAGTGGGTTGCGGGTGATGGCCTGGAGGAGGGTGCCCGCGATCGCGAGTCCGGCGCCGGCGAGGATGCCGAGCAGGGTGCGCGGGTAGCGACTCTCGATGACCGTGACCAGGTATGGGTCTGCCGTGCCGTCGAACACGGCGAGGACATCGGCGGGTGTGGTCACGCGGGAGCCCAGGATCAGGCTGGCGAGGACCGCCCCGCCCAACAGCGCCAGGCAGGCGGCCAGCAGCAGGGGATAGCGGCCGGTGCGTGCGGTGGCGTGTCGGGCGGCGCGTGGTCGGGTGGTGGTGGGGGCGGAGGTCACGTCGGGGCTGGTCCGGCTAGTCGATTCGGCTGATCGCGTCGTCGATCAGCGGCAGGTAGCGGTCGATCGCCCACGGCACGGTCAGCGGGTTGATCATGGAGGATGCGGTGACGAAGGGGTTCTCGTCGCTGGCGACCAGGGAATCGCGTTCGACGGCGGGGATGGAGCCGTAGAGCGGCTGTGCCTCGATCTGTTCCCGGGTCTCGGGGTCGGAGTAGAAGGTGAAGATCAGGTCGCTGTCGCCGAACTGGTCGGCCTGTTCCAGTCCGATCAACGCCGAGTCGGTTCCCTCCGTCTCCGGGAAGCTCTCCGCGATCGGGTCGACGGTGAGCCCGAGGTTGCGGACCATCGCGACGCGTTGCTCGTCCGGCAGGAAGACACCGAGGGTGCCAGGGCCGTTGGTGTAGATGTAGGAGAAGGTGACGTCGGCGTACTCGGGGCGGGAGGCCGCCGCCTCGGCGAACTGCTCGTCGATGGTGGTGATCAGTTCCTCGGCCTCGTCGGGCATGCCCAGGGCGCGTCCGATGATCTCGATCTGCTCGTCCCAGTCGGTGCTCCAGGCCAGGTCGGGGTAGGCGACCGTGGGCGCGATGTCGCTGAGGATGTCGAACTGTTCCTGGGTGATGCCCGACCAGGGGGCGAGGATCACGTCGGGGGCCAACTCCACGATGGCGGGGAAGTCGATGTCCTCACCGCCGGTGAACAGTGTCGGAAGCTCCCCGCCTGCCTCGGTGATCGCCTCGTGCACCCAGGGCAGGTAGCCGGTCTCGTCGCTGCCCCATTCGTAGCTCTCGACGCCGACGGGGATCCGGCCGAGGGCGATGGCGGTCTCGGCGGAGCCCTGGCCGAGGGTCACGACGCGTTGCGGGTCGGCGGGGATCTCGGCGTCGCCGAGTGCGCTCTGGATGGTGACCGCGCCCTCGCTCTCGCCTCCGGTGGTGTCGGTGCCGGTGTCGTTGCCTGCACCGCAGCCCGCGAGTCCCACGAGTGCGGCGGCGATCAGCACCGAGGTCGTGCGTAACCGGCCAAGGGCGGAGTTCATGCGATGGTCCTCGTTCTCGTCCCGGTTGACGGCGTGGGCAGCGGCCGACGGCGGGCGAGGCATAATGCGAGCGCGCTCGACCCGGTTTCCGTGCCACGCGCGATCAACGCCCGGCGGATAATGAAGGTTAGACTAACCTAAGTATCCGGGTTGGTTCGAGATTTCCGCCGTGGCCCGGGTCACGGGGGCCCGATCGGGTCGGGAGCCGACACCGCTCCACCGCGCCGATCAGGCGAACGTCGTGTGTCCGAGGGCCACGGTGAGGACGGCGGGCGTCAGCGCAGTACGGCGATCGCCGTGGTCACCACGCCGTCCTGAACCAGCCATCGGCCCGCGAACCCGGTCAGATACAGGCCTTCGGCGGTGTCGCCGGGGACGAGTAGCCGGGCCTGGAAGGCCCCCGCTTCGGCGTCGATCGTGATGTCGGCATCCTCGAAACCGAGCCACCGGCCGGTCAACGGGAACCACGCCTTGTAGACGCTCTCCTTGGCGCTGAAGAGGATCCGGTCCCAATGCACGGTGGCGTCCGCCCCGGCCAACGCGGCATGCCGGACGCGCTCGGCGGGCAGCGAGACCGCGTCCAGTACTCCGTCGGGCAGCCTGTCGTGCGGCTCGGCGTCGATCCCGATCGTCGAGACCACCTCTGACCGGCCCACCGCGGCGGCCCGATATCCGGCACAGTGCGTCATGCTTCCCACGATTCCCGCAGGCCAGATCGGTGCCCCGCGCTCGCCACGCAGCAACGGCGACGGCGGCACATCCAGTTCGGCCAGCGCGAGCCGGGCACAGTGCCGCACGGTGCGGAACTCGCGGCGCCGCTTCTCCACGGCGGCGGCGACCAAAGCCTCCTCCTCGGGAAACAGCGTCGCCTCCGGCGGGTCCTCCCGCACATCCACCGCGACCACCTCGGACGGCAGGATCTGCTTGATCACGATCTCCCTCTCGGCGGATGGGGTTCCCGCATTCTCCGGTGTCCGTCTCGCGACCTCGTCGCGCGGCTGCCGATCGATCGGTCGGCGAGGCAGTCGGGCACGTCGGCTGTTCCGACGTGCCCGGTCGATCAGCTTCCGGTGGTGACGCGCCCGGTCAACCTGTTCGCGATGTGCTCGATCAGGGCAGGTGCATGGTCGTTCAAGTAGAAGTGCCCGCCCGGGTAGACGTCGAGCTCGAAGCCGCCCGTCGTGTGAGTGGCCCAGCGTTGGACCTCGTTCACGTTCGCCTTGGGATCGTCGTCCCCGAGCAGCGCGTGGATCGGCGCGGCGATGCGGGTGTGGTGCTCCGGCCGGTAGGTCTCCGCCGCGCGATAGTCGTTGCGGATGGCGGGCAGCACCAGCGCCACCATCTCCTTGTCGTCCCATAATCCGTCGTCGGTGCCCGCGAGTTGCTTGATCTCGTCGATCAAGCCCGCATCGTCACGCAGGTGCGCGGTCTCGTTCTCCCGGATGGCGCTCGGGGCCCGTCTGCCGGAGACGAACAAGGTCGTCGGCACCACTCCATGCGCCTCCAGTCGTGCGGCCAGCTCGAAGGCCACCGAGCCGCCCAGACTGTGGCCGAAGAGCGCCAAGGGCTTGTCCTGGAAGGGCAGCACGACCTCGACCAGACGCTCGGCCAACTCCTCCACGGTCTCGACGCAGGGCTCGGACCGCCGGTCCTGCCTGCCCGGGTACTGCACGGCGAGTACCTCGATCTGTGGCGACAGACCTCGGGAGAGCGGGAAGAAGTAGCTTGCGGCCCCACCCGCATGCGGCAGGCAGAGCAGACGCGCTCGCGCGGTCGAGGTCGGATGAAAACGTCGTATCCACGCTTCGCTCGTGCTGGCGGTCATCGCAGTGGGTCGTCCTTCCCGAGAAAAGATCTTTCACGAGGATGCTGCGGGACGAGCGGCCGTAAGACAAGGGACGTTCCTCACAACGGTGGGTATCCGAGCGGCGACACGACAGCGCCGACGGTCCTCGAACCGTCGGCCGAGTGCGGTTCGTCGCAAAGCGTCGGGCATGACGCGACGAGGCCGCCGACTCGGGGTGTCGGCGGCCTCGTCAGAAAGGCGGACCACGATGTCGATCGCGATCCACCACGCGCTAGTTCCGGCGCCGTCGCAATCCGCGCCGGGACGGCGGGCTCGTATCGGGCCGATCACGTCCGCGCTCGCTGGGCCTGCCCGGGGGACGACCTCGTGGCGCGGACGTCCAATGCGCATGCTCGAGGGGCCAGCCCCAGGGCACCCGGTCGAGCACCCGGCCCGGTTCGATACTGCGGGCAGGCGCCTCGGTCGAGCCGACGCACGGCAGGCTCGCGGCGAACCGACCGACCCCTGCACTCCGCGCCCGGCCGGAGCCCCGGATCGATCCAGGTCCGTGTTCGCGTCGCAGCACCACATACCTCCCCGGTTGGAACAGCGGACTCGCGCAGGCTCACCCCGAGACGACCGGATCCGACCTCGGTCGGGCAGCTGGTCCTCGGGGGAGTCGAGACTCGGACTCGTCGTCGACGAGAGCGACCGACGCGAGGTGACGCGCCCGCCGCTCGGCCATCGCGTGCTTCGGCGCATTCCCGGGATGTCGCCGATGGTGACGATCTCTGCGGTTTCTCAAAGATCGCAGAACTCGCCGGGCCCGGCAGTCGATCCCGGTGGACTTCACTCGACAGAGGCGACCGTCCCGCTCACTCCATCAGGGGTCCGCTATTCGCCATTCGGCGGGTTGCCTGCGGTCGATGCGTTGACCGGTTCACCCGGACATGCCTAATGTCGACTGTCCGATCACTTCGGGATCGCCCCCTTTCGGAGGCTGCGATGACCAGTCGGTTGCACTACGTGGGCGCGGCGGTGACCGCGGTTTCGCTCATAGGACTACTTGCGCTGCCCGGCATGGCGGGCAGCACCGAACCCATCGGCGATCAAGCCCTGGCCTCGGATCTGGATCGCATCCTCGCCGACTCCCGATTGGACGGTGCGGGCGTGGGCGTGGTGGTGCGCACCGTCGCCGACGGCGAGACCCTCTACCAACGCGGAGCCGAGGAGCTGCTGCTGCCCGCGTCCAACGCGAAACTGCTCTCCTCCGTCGCCGCGCTGGAGGCCCTCGGACCGGACTACCGATTCCGCACCGAGGTCAGCAGTCCGGCCCGGCGCTACGGCGGGGTGCTCAACGGCGACCTGTATCTGCGCGGGACCGGCGATCCGACCCTGCTCGCCGAGGACTACGACGCACTGGCCGCCGACATCGCCGACGCGGGCATCGATCTGGTGCGCGGCGACCTCGTCGCCGACGACACCTGGTTCGACGATGTGCGGCTGGGCACCGGCTGGGCCTGGGACGACGAGCCCTACTACTACTCGGCGCAGATCTCCGCCCTCACCGTCGCCCCGGACACCGACTACGACGCGGGAACGGTGATCGTGGAGGTCGCGCCCGGCGCCGAGGAGGGCGCCCCGCCGGAGGTCACCGTCGAACCGCCCACCGACCACGTCACCGTGGACGTCCGCGCGACGACCTCGGCAGCGGGCAGCACCGAGGCCATCACGGTGCACCGGGAACGCGGCGGCAACGCCATCCGCGTCGACGGCAGCATCGCGCTCGACGGTGCTCCCACCCAGGACTGGAGCACGGTCTGGGAACCGACCGACTACGCGGCCGACGTGTTCCACCGGGCCTTGGCCGATCACGACGTCCGAGTGCTCGGCGATGTCGTCCGGGGCAGCACACCCGAGCATGCCGAGGTGCTGGCCGAGCACGACTCGATGCCGCTGGACGAGCTCATGGTGCCGTTCATGAAGCTCAGCAACAACGGTCACGCCGAGGTGCTGGTCAAGGCGATGGGCGCCGAGCACGGCGCCTCGGGAAGCTGGCGGGCCGGCGGCGCGGTGCTGACCGACACGCTCGCCGACCTCGGTCTGCCTGCCGCCGACTACCGACTGGTCGACGGGTCGGGTCTCTCCAGGATGGACATGGTGACGGCCGACCAGCTCACCACGCTGCTGGTCGCGGCAGGCGACCGACCGTGGTTCTCGGACTGGTACGAGTCCCTGCCGATCGCAGGCGAGTCCGACCGGCTGGTCGGCGGCACCCTGCGGAATCGGTTGGCGGGCACCGAGGCGGCGGGCAACGTGCACGCCAAGACCGGCTCGCTCACCGGTGTCACGGGGCTGTCCGGCTATGTCACGGCCGCCTCCGGTGAGGAGCTGGTCTTCTCGGTGGTGTTCAACAACTACCTCGGCGCGAGCCCCAAGGACATCGAGGATCTCGTCGCGCTGCGGCTGGCCCGCTATGCGGGCGAGCAGGACCGCGTGATCGACGTCGAGACACTGTCCACACCCGAGATTCGGCTGCCCGTCGACGATCCGCGCACCCCCGTCGACGAATCGGCACTGGAATGCACCTGGGCCCGCGCCTGCTGAGCCGCCGAGACGGTCGCCGCACCGACGGGTGCGGCGACGTGCGCCGAGGGCGCAGGCACGTCGAGGGCTTGCCGGGGATATCGGGGCGCGCCGATTAGGATCGGACGCCTCATGAGTACAACTCTCGTCGCCAAGGACCTCGCGGCCGGTTTCGGCGACCATCTGCTGTTCAGCGGACTCGACCTCGTGGTCGCGCCCGGCGACGTCATCGGTCTGGTCGGGGTGAACGGCGCAGGCAAATCGACGTTGCTGCGGCTACTCGGCGGACTGGGCACTCCCGATCAGGGGACCATCACCCTCAACCCGCCCAGCGCGACCGTCGGCCACCTACCGCAGGAACCAGAGCGGCGACCCGGCGAGACGGTCCGGGACTTCCTCGCCAGACGCACCGGTGTCACCTCGGCACAGACCGCGCTGGACGCCGCGGTCGCCGCACTCACCGAAGGCGCCCCGGGCGCCGACGACGCCTACGAGACCGCCTTCGACCGCTGGCTCGCCCTCGGCGGCGCCGACCTCGCGGAACGCGCTGAGGAGATCACCGGGCAACTCGGTCTCGACGTCGATCTCGACCGGCACATGACGGCGCTCTCCGGTGGTCAGGCGGCCAGGGCGGGAATGGCCTCGCTGCTGCTGAGCCGGTACGACGTCTTCCTGCTCGACGAGCCGACCAACGACCTCGACCTCGACGGACTGGACCGGTTGGAACGGTTCGTCAACGGCCTGCGGGCGGGCACGGTGTTGGTCAGCCACGATCGGGAGTTCCTGGCCAGGACCGTCACCAAGGTGTTGGAACTCGACCTGGCCCAACAGCGGGTGCACCTCTACGGCGGCGGATACGACGCCTACCTCGCCGAGCGCGAACGACTCCGCCGCCACGCCCGACAGGACTACGAGGAGTACGCCGACACCCGGGACGCGTTGGCCGCGCGGGCCCGCACCCAACGCGCCTGGATGGAGAAGGGCGTCAAGAACGCGCGACGGAAGTCCGGCGACAACGACAAGATCGGCCGCAAGTTCCGTTCCGAGTCCACCGAGAAGCAAGCGGCGAAAGCCCGCCAGACCGAGCGGCTGATCGAACGACTCGATGTCGTCGAGGAGCCTCGGAAAGAGTGGGAACTGCAGATGTCGATCGCCACGGCCCCCCGATCGGGTGCGATCGTGGCGACCCTGCGGGGTGCGGTGTTGCGGCGTGGGACCTTCGGCCTCGGACCGATCGACCTGCACATCGACTGGGCCGATCGCGTCGCGATCGTCGGGGCCAACGGGGCGGGCAAGTCCACCCTGCTCGCGGCGTTGCTGGGCAGGCTCGAACCGGAGACGGGATCTGCGGCGCTCGGTTCCGGGGTGGTCGTCGGCGAGGTCGACCAGGCCAGGGCGCTGTTCCTGGGTGACATGCCGTTGCTGGAGGCCTTTCGCGCCGAGCTACCCGGCCCGCCACCGGATGAGATCCGCACCCTGTTGGCGAAGTTCGGGCTGGTCGCCGAGCACGTCTTCCGGCCAGCGTCCTCGTTGTCGCCGGGGGAGCGGACCCGCGCGGCTCTGGCCCTGCTGCAAGCCCGGGGGGTCAACCTGCTCGTCCTCGACGAGCCGACCAACCACCTCGACCTGCCCGCGATCGAACAGCTCGAATCGGCCTTGGACTCCTACACCGGGACCCTGCTCCTGGTCACCCACGACCGTCGAATGCTCGACGCGGTACGGGTGAATCGCCGCATCGAGGTCGCCGAGGGTGGCATCACCGAACAGGTCGTGTGAGCCGGGAGCCGGGACCGACCGTCTGACCGCGACCCGCCCGAGCAACGCCGATCGGCGGGCGGCGGAATCGGCGCTCGCGCTGCCGACTGGGCCGATCGCCATAAACTCGCTGGTATGAGTGCCAGGACCAGTTCGGAGTCCGCGCGTTACGCCGTCGTCACCGCACCGGGTGCCGTGGAGATCCGGGAGACCGCCGAGCGGCTCGAACCTGCCGCCGACGGCGTCGTCGTCTCCATCACCTACTGCGGGGTCTGCGGCACCGACACCCACGCCTACGCCTCGGGTGGACTCGTGCCGCCCTCGGTGTTCGGCCACGAGTGGACGGGCGCCATCCGCGCGGTGGGTGCCGAGGTCACGGATTTCGCCGTGGGCGACCGGGTGGTGGCCTGCGTCGGCCCGGCCTGCGGCCACTGCGCACAATGCAGACTCGGCAATCCCGACCACTGTGACACGGCCTTCGCCGAGGCCAACGGCGTCACCGACGACGCACCGCAATGGGGTGGATTCGCCACCGAACTGGCGGTCTCCGCGCGGCGGGTGATGCGCGTCCTCGATGGGCTCAGTCAGGAGCAGGCCGCCCTGGTCGAACCGACCGCCGTGACCTTTCACGCCGTCAAACGCGCCAGGCAACCCTTCGGTGCGATCGTGGTCGTGCAGGGGGCCGGACCGATCGGACTGCTCACCGCGCAGCACGCCCGCCATGCGGGTGCCGGGATGGTGCTGGTGGTGGAGCCGTCCGCCGATCGGCGGGCGACGGCTCGGGCCTTGGGCTTCGCCGAGGTACACAGCCCGGGGTCCGACTTCGTCGCACGAGTCGGCCAGGTCTCCGGCGGTCTCGGCGCCGACATCGTGTACGAGTGCAGCGGGGTGGCAGGGCTACTGCAGTCCTCCGGCGAACTCGTGCGCCGGGGCGGCCGGTTGGCCCTGTTGGGATTCCCGATGGTGTCTTCCGAGGTGAGCTACGCCGATTGGCAGATGCGCGAGCTGACGGTGGTGGGCTCGCTGGCCTACAACCACGAGGACTTCCTCGGTGCGATGCGGGCCATCGCCGACGGCTCGGTGCGCACCCAGGAACTGCACACCGGAACGGTCGGCCTGGATGACCTGGAACGGATCCTGGCGGAGTTGGAATCCGGGCAGAGCAGGCACGCGAAGGTCCTGGTCGATCCCCGGCGGTGACCCGGGAAGCAGGCGGCCGGTCGGTTGCCGGGTGGGCGTCGATGGGGGCGGTGATGATCGGTGGGGGAGCCGATCACCACCGCCCCCGGGTCGACCCGACCGTCGACATGCCGTCGCGCCCTCGTGCCGCACCGGCGGTGGTCATCCGCCGTTCGCGATCGTCGCCTTACTCGGGTGGGCGCCGGGGAGGCCATCCGATCGCAGGCAACGGGGGCCGACAGGGGTACTCAGGCCGTCGAGGCCGATCTCGCACCCAGCCCGGCGTCGACCGAGCCCTGGGTGGACCCGTCGAGCTGTGCCGGCGTGGGTGGTTCAAGGCGTTTCGACGTCGCCTGCTCGTCCACCTCGACCTCCATTTCATACTTTGCGTAGCCAACTGACTACGCTGGGGAGCATTGGGGGTGTCGGCGTGGTCGGCAACTCGAGACATTCCGTTCCACCCGTGTGAGCCACCGACCGGGTGGCTTCCGGCTGCGGATGACGGACGGTCATCCCCCGGCTGCCGAATGCATGATTGTGCCTATCTCTTCAGTGTCGATTAAAAATAATGCCTGACCGGCGTGAAGACACCGCCCGCAGCCGATCACGGAGTCCGAGGATCGCCGCCTTCCCAGGCAATCCGCAGCAGCGCCTCCAACGGGGCCTGCTCGACCGGCCTCGGGTTGGCATAGGGAGCGGCGACGGCGCGACGCGCGACCTCCGGAAGATCCGCTTCCCGCAGACCAAGCGCGCGAAGGCTGACCGGTCCGCCCAGATCGCGGATGGTGTGTGCCAACCCGACCGCGGCATCGCCGACTCCCAGCGCGTCGGCGATTCGGGCCGTCGTCCGACCGATGGCGGGGGAGTTGTACGCCAATACGTGCGGCAGCACCACGGTGTGCGTCGGGGCGTGCGCCAGTCCGAACGAACCACCCAGTACGTGACACAGCTTGTGGTGCAAACCCATTCCCGCCGAGGCCAGGGTCATCCCCGCCAGCCACGCTGCCTCCAGCAGGGCGGCCCGGCACTCGGTGTCCCGGGGATCGACGCGGATCCCGGACAGCCCAGGGCCGATCATGCGGATCGCGGCGAGAGCGACCGCGTCGACCAGCCCGTTGGCCTGCGGTGAATACAGTGCCTCCACGGCGTGTGCCATCGCATTCACCGCGCTGGTGACCGAGGCGGCAACCGGCAGACCCAGCGTGAGATTCACGTCGTACAGCACCGTCTCGGGCAACAGCATCGGCGAGGAGCGGGTGGTCTTGCGGCCCTGGCTGGTCTCACCCAGCACCGAGGTGACCTCGGAGCCGGAGTAGGTGGTCGGGATGACCACCTGCGGCAGGTCGGTTCGCGCTGCCAACGCCTTGGACAGCCCGGTCGCCGACCCGCCGCCGATGCTCACCACACAGTCGGCCCGGTGCCTGCGCAATTCCGTCAACGCCTGCTCGGTGACCTCGACGGGAGCGTGCATCGCCGCGCCGGCGAACTCGCCGACCGCCAGCGGATCCAAGCCTCGGCGCACCCGGTCCACGGAGCGTCGGGAGGGGCCGCTGACCACCAGCGGCCTATTGCCGCCGAGCCGCCGGACCTCGTCGCCGACGCGGTCGACGACATCGGCGCCGAACACGACCCGGCCGGGCGAGGATTCATGGACGAAGGTCCGCACGGTGTTCTCCGATCAGTCGTCGTTCGGCTTGGTCAACCACTCCCGAGCCGCCGCCATCCCGGCCGCGGTGATCGGATGTCCACCGGGATGACGGTGTACCGACACCTCGGCCCCGTTCGCCCGCAGCGTCTCGATCAGCCGATCGGCCTCGGCTGCGGGCGCCAACGGGTCCACCGAGCCGTTGGAGGCCAGGATTCGGGTGTCCGCGAGTGCGATCACGGGATCGGCGGCCAGCGGCATCATCGCCGAGAACAGCACCGCTTCCCGCAGCGAGTCCGGTCGCAGGAGGGCGGTGGCGGCGGCGATGTTGGCGCCGTTGGAGAAACCGATCGCCACAACCCTGCGGTCGGCCAAGTCGTGGCGATCCCGAGCGTGATCGAGGAAATCGGCGAGATGCCGCGCCCTGACCTCGACGTCGGCGAAATCGAAGACGCCCTCGGCCAGCCTGCGGAACCAGCGGGCGGCGCCCCGTTCTCGGACCGGCCCGCTCGGCGCCAGCAGCGAAGCCCTCGGATCCAGAGCCCTGGCCGGCTCCACGAGATCCTCGGGCCCGCCGCCGGTGCCGTGCAGGAGCAGGAATACGGGAGCGTCGGGGGAGCCGGGGTGGAAGCGATGGTGGAGTGGGGAACCGGAGTCGGTCACTGCGCTCCTTCGCGCTGTCGGGGAACGCCGCTGATCGCGGGGCGGGCGTCGGTCATGCCGGTGCCTCGGTCGCGGCCGTGGCGTCGGCTTCGGCGAGTCGTTCCGGGTTGTTCTCGGCGGGAAGGTTCAGCCGGGGCAGGGTCGCCGCGATCTGTTCGCGGTCTGGCTCCAACCAGGGCGGCAGCCGCAGGGCCCTGCCGAGTTCCAACAGCGGTTCGTCGGCGGTGAAACCGGGCTCGTCGGTCGCGATCTCCAACAGGGTGCCGCCCGGTTCCCGGAAGTAGATCGAGCGGAAGTACTGCCGATCGAGGATGGAGGTGACCGAGAAACCGCGTTCCATCAGTTCGGCACGCCACCGGATCTGGGTCGCCTCGTCGTCGACCCGCCAGGCGATGTGGTGCACGGTGCCCGCCGCCACGAGCCCTTCGGGGGCGGTGGGGGTGACGAGCACATCGACCAGGGCGCCCGGCCCGCCGTCCCCGGCGGCGAAGCGCAGCCGATCTCCGTGGCGGTGAACGAAGCGCAGACCGAGATCGTCGACGAGGTGCTCCGAGGTCGCCGATTCGTCGGCCACCGAGAGAGTGACGGAGTGCAGGCCTCGGACGGCTCGTTCGACGGGAATCAGCCCGTCGTCCCAGGGCGTCCTCGGGTCGCCCTGCGGGTGCGCGACGAGGGTCAGGATCAGGCCGTCCGGATCGCGGAAGGTGAGGACCTCCTCGCCATCGCGTTCCTGGATCGGGTCGGCGTCGATGCCCAGGTTGCCGAGGTGGTCGCTCCACCAGCCCAGCGACCCCTCCGGAACGGAGAACGCCGTGGCCGTCGCCTGCCCGGTGCCGAGTCGGCCCTTCGGGGCTCCCTGCCACGGAAAGAAGGTCATCAGCGAACCAGGCCGGCCCGCCTCGTCGCCGTAGTAGAGGTGGTAGCTGCTGGTGTTGTCGAAGTTCACCGTGGTCTTCACCAGCCGCAGACCCAGCGCGCGGGAGTAGAAGTCGACGTTGCGTTGCGGGTCTGAGCCGATCGCGGTGACGTGGTGTAGGCCGCTGGGCTGTATCGCCATGGTGCTGGACTCCTCGTCGTCGATTGCCGAACTGCGGGGGTGCCGCTGCGAGCGCTGGGCGATGATGATCTACCGAAGATGCTATCGAGATAACATCTTCCATGGAAGATATATCTGCGAAAGAATTCAGCGCGCTAGGCTGTGTCCGTGCGCACAGGGAACGGAGGGCATCCGGTGAGTACGACCGCGGCATCGGCGGATGGGGGGCCGGGGGACGACGAACTGGTCACCTGGTGGGGACTGGTCATCGAGGGTTATCACGCCACCCAGGGCAGGCTGATGGGGGAGATCGCCGACAGCTTCGGGTTGGCCCCGGCGTCCTTCGACATCCTCGTCCGACTCATTCGCTCGCCGAGGAACCGGCTGCCGATGACCCGGCTCGCACGGGAGGCGGCCTTGACCAGTGGCGGTTTCACCAAGGTCGCCGACCGGCTCGTCGCAGCCGACCTGATCCGACGCGAGCCGTGCACGACCGACCGACGGATCACCTACGCCGTACTGACCGACCACGGCCGCGATGTGGCCACTCGGGCGCGTGCGGCGTGCGCCGAGATCCTGCGGCGCCGCGTGATCGAACCGCTGGGGCCCGAGTCCTCGGCAAGCCTCGCCCAGGCGATGCGGACCCTGCGGTCGGCCAACGGCGAGCACGACGACGGCCCGGCCTGAGACTCGCGGAGTCGCCGCCCCGACCGCGCCCGATCGCGGGCGGCGCAACGGGTTTTCGTCGCGCCTGCCGTGTGTGCGGCATGCCAACGAGGGCGCGCGCCGTCACCGGCTTCTCTTTACGGTGGACGCCGCTGGGCCGAACGGGGGATCCTTGGCGGGATCGTGGTGAGAATCTTGCCTGATTCGATCGAATGAGGAGAATTTCCCACTGTCAGTGGTGCTCGCCGGCGGGGGAGGCCAACCGGACGTGACCTCGGGAGGCCCGGTGCCCCTGTCCAGAAACCGAATCGGTGGCCGCTCCGCGGTGGCCTTGGCGGCGGCCGTCGGGCTGCTCTGCTCGACGCTGTCGCTCACCTCGGCCGCTGCGGGCACGCCGCGAGTCGAGAACGACACAGGCGCCGAGGACGCCGCGCCGCGCCAGAGCACGCAGCTGAGAGGCACCTGGGTGTCCAGCGTGTCCAACATCGACTGGCCCAGTCGTAGCGGGCTCAGTGCCGAGACCCAGCAACAGGAATACGTCGCCCTGCTCGACGAGGCCGTCGACCTGCGGCTCAATGCGGTCTTCGTGCAGATCCGGCCCACAGCCGATGCGTTCTGGCCCTCACCGCACGAGCCGTGGTCGCAGTGGTTGACCGGTACGCAGGGCGCCGACCCCGGCTACGACCCGCTGGCCTTCCTCGTCGAGGAGGCGCATGCGCGAGGCCTGGAGTTCCATGCCTGGTTCAACCCGTACCGGGTCAGCACACAGAGCGATCCGAGCAAGCTCGCCCCGGACCACCCGGCGCGAGTCAACCCGGACTGGATCTTTCGATACGGCAGTCAGCTCTACTACAACCCGGGCATCCCGGAGGTCAGGAAGTTCGTCCAGACGGCGATGATGGACGCGGTCGAGAACTACGACATCGACGGCGCGCACTGGGACGACTACTTCTATCCCTACCCGATCAGCGGGGAGTCGATCCCGGACCAGGACACCTACGCCGAGTTCGGCGATGACTTCGATTCCATCGAGGACTGGCGACGTAACAACATCGACCTGCTCGTCCAGGAGATGGGGGAGCGGATCGAGGCGGTCAAGCCCGATGTCGCCTTCGGTGTCAGCCCCTTCGGTATCTGGCGCAACGACTCCAGTGACCCCGCCGGTTCGGACACCAACGGCCTGGAGTCCTACAGCGCGATCTTCGCAGACACCCGACGCTGGGTCACGCAGGGCTGGGTCGACTACATCAGTCCCCAGGTCTACTGGGAGATCGGCCACGCCGCTGCGGACTACGCCGTCCTGGTTCCCTGGTGGGCCGATGTGGTGGCCGGTACCGATGTCCGGCTCTACATCGGACAGGCCGCCTACAAGGTCGGCAGCAATGCGGCCTGGGACACGGCCGAGCTCAGCGAGCATCTGACCCTGAACGAGGCACATCCCGAGGTCGGCGGCGACGTGTTCTTCAGCCATTCCTCGCTGACCTCCAACGCCGCCGAGGCGATGGCGCGGGTGGTGGCCGACCACTACACCGAACCGGCCGGGGGATAGGCGTTCGTTGCAATCGGTCGAGATCATCCTCGCCTGCGGCCCCACCGCAGCCTCAAGCGAAGGCGACCTCGGCGGGGTCGACGAGCTCGACACCGGCCGCGCGCAGCTCCTGCTCCACCTCGTGGGAGATCGTGCGGGCCGGTAGCTCTTCGACCGTGTCGTCGTAGGTGGCGTGCGCTCCCCGCACCAACTGGACCCGGTGCCCGCGATGCGTTGCGGCGAGCGAGGTCGCCCGGATGCAGAACTCGCTCTGCATGCCTGCGACGACCACCGTGGTCGGCTCGGCGAGGATCTCGGCCAGCCGGGTTCCCTCGAAGGCGTCCGGTTCGTGTTTGTCGACGATCTCCTCGTCCGGCCTCGGCGGATGGACCAGTTCCCAGCCCGGGGTGCCGGGGACATCGGGGTCGTCGTCCGTGCCGTTGTTGCGAATGTGGACCACTGCGGCGCCCTGCGCGCGGGCTCCTGCGAGTAGCCGCTCGATGGTCGGAGCGACGGCAGCCGCATCCGGGACCGGTTTCGGTGGTTCGAGCATGTTCTGTTGAACGTCGATGAGCAGCAGCACGGCCATACCGTTCACGGTATCCGGCCCCACCCACTCTCGGCGGGGCGGCCACACCGACACGAGTCTGAAACTTTGAAAATCCCCATCACTTCAGTTTCCATCAAAATTAATACCCGTCGACCCCAGAGCAAAACCCATATCGAGGCGCCTTCGGCGCCCAATTCATGCCAAAGATCCGAAATCTGCGCAGGTAGTGCCGTTGCGGCCGACCGCTCTATTGAGAATTGTTCTCGTTAGTGCCATGATCGGGTCATGCATCGATCGGTACTCGAATGAATTCGGAGCGTGGTTACGGGACGGCACGATCCACTCAGGACCGTGTGCATCGTCGTCGCACCCTTCCGAGGGGAGATGGCCGGTGACCCGCCGCGCGGACGGATCCGCCTCGGACGAGCAGTCCCGCGCAACGGCCGCCCACACCGCCGATCCCGCAGGCGCCCCGGAGTGGTTCCACGCCCTTCCCGCAACGCTGTCGCGCGCCGAGATCCTCGCGGTCAACCAGGCGAAGAGCGAGGTGCACACCTGGCGGCGACACGAATACAACGGATGGACCTTCGACGTACCACCAGGCGTGTTCCTGCCGGGCGGCACCAGCAGGCTGATGCACGACCGACTTCTGGACGGGACCATCGAGCTGGCCGGCCGCTCCTATGCGGCGATGGGTGCGGGGCTCGGCGTCGAAGCGGTGATCGCGGGCGCACGGGGAGCGCGGGAGGTCGCCGTTCTGGACGTCCACCCAGACAGCGTTCGGACGGCCGCCGAGCACTACGTCCGGCTCACCCCTGTCGACGCGCCGACCCGGTTCGACGCTCGCACCTCGGATCTCTTCGATGCGATCGAGCCGGGAACGCGGTTCGACGTCGTCACCTTCAACCCGCCGGCGGTGAGCCTGCGTACCAGCGACGAGCCCGATGTGGTCCGCAACGTGTGCGTGGGCCGGGCGATCGTGGATCGGTTCCTCGACCAACTCGTCGAGCGGGATCTGCTGACCGCCGACGGGTCGGCCGTGTTGATCCTGTCCAACACCGCCGACCTTCGTGGCGCGATCGGCTATGCGATACGTCTTGGCCTGCGGGTGGAGGTCATGCACGTGCAGACCTGGGATGACGCGGTGCTGACCTACTTCTTCCGACTGCGCCGCCCGTTGCCCTGAGCCGGGCCGGGCGGAGCTTGCTCGACTCACCGGGAGTGCCTGTTGCCGCCGCGCGTGTGCGGTCGGTGGGTGGCGCCCGCGCCGCTGCGGATCGAACAGTCATTCCGGTGTCTGACCGCGATAAGGTTCTGATTGGTTCGGGGGCACGGATGTATGACCATGTCACGGATGCCGTCAAACGGCCCGCGATGATTTCGGTGGACTCGGATCTGGTGTGTGTTCGATTCGAGACGATGAAGATCTATTCGGCTTTGGGTGCGGTGCGTGCGCTGCTGGATTCCGGTCAGGTCCGTCCGGGCGACACACTGGTCGACTCGTCGAGTGGAATCTATGCCTATGCGTTGGCGCTGGCGTGTCACCGCCACGGGATGCAGTGCCACATCGTCGGATCCACGACGGTGGACCGGGTGCTGCGGGTGCAGTTGGAGATCCTCGGCGCGACCGTGGAATTGGTGCAGCCCTCGTCGAGTCTCCGGCTGGATCAGAACCTGCGGGTACACCGGATCGCCGAGTTATTGCGGGAGAATCCGTCCTATCACTGGATGCGGCAGTACCACGATTCGGTGCACTACTCGGGATATGCCGAGGTCGCGCGGCAGATCGCCGCAGAGGTTCCCGCAGGCCCGTTGAGCATCGTCGGTGCGGTGGGTACGGGAGCCTCGACCGGGGCGATAGCCTCCGGGCTTCGGGCTGCGGGCCGGGATGTGTTGTTGGTGGGAGTGCAGCCGTTCGGCAGTGTCACCTTCGGCAGCGAGCACATCGACGACGCCGAGATTCTGATCGCTGGAATCGGCAGTTCGATCGAATTCGAGAACGTGCGACACGAGTTGTACGATCGCATTCATTGGCTGTCGTTCGATTATGCGATGTCCGGCGCCGTCGGATTGTTGCGCTCCAGTGCGGTATTCGCCGGTTTGTCGACCGGGGCCGCCTATTTGGCGGCCCGTTGGGAGCATCGACTCGATGGTGCGCGCAGGCCCGTCTTCATCGCGCCGGACACCGGTCATCGGTATGTCGATTCGGCTTTCAGCAGATACGCCGAGGCTTATGACGTGGACAAGTTGGAGCCGGTGGAGATCGAATCGTTGGGGGAGTTGGCGCGGCCCTGGTCGGCGATGAACTGGGCGGGGCGGCCCGCGCCGATGCCTGCTGCGGCGGGTTCGTCGGCGGGGCCCGTGCCGACCGGGCGGTGCGGCGGTGCGGGTCGTTGAGCGGGTCGTGGAATGAGAGGCGGAGACGATGACGGGGCGTGTGACGACACTGGGCGAGTTGACCGATTCGGTGTTGGCAGGCGAGATGGGGCCGCCGCCATCGGCGTTGACGGCCACCAGCGGTTTCTGGCTGCGTCATGCGACGAGATTGGCCGGTTCGCCGACGACGTACCTCAACCACTATGTGGTGTTGCGCTGCGGTGCTGCCTTCGGTGCGAGTTCCTTCGAGCCTGGTGAGGTCGATTCCGACTTCTGCGAGGGTGTTGCTGGTCGGACGCTGGACACTTTGATCAGCGATGGGCGTCCCGCTGTTCGCACGGCGGCTTTGGATGCGTATCTGGGCGCGGTGCGGCCGCATCGGTCGTCGGAGGCGGCGGTGTCGACGACGTTGCCGTCGGGGAGTCCGGAGTCGCGGGCTGCGGCGCGAGACGCGGCGGTCGCGGGTTTGCTCGAGATCAAGCCGGGGTCTCGGGTGGCCTTGATCGGAGTGGTGAACCCGCTGGTCGCGGCGATCCGGGAGCGCGGTGGGGTTCCGCTGCCGTGTGATTTCAACCTGGCCGCGACGGCATGGGGTGATCCGGTGGTGGCCTCGATGGCGACCGTGTTGGCCGAGGCTGACGCGGTGGTGGCGACGGGGATGACGTTGGGTAACGGCACTTTCGATGCGCTGTTGTCGACGTGTCGAGAGCGCGGTGTGCCGTTGGTCGTCTATGCGCAGACGGGCAGTGCGGTGGCGCGGGAGTTCCTTGGGGCGGGGGTGACGGCGCTGTCGGCGGAGCCGTTTCCGTTCTCGCAGTTCAGTGCCGAGCCGACGGAGTTGTATCTGTATCGGGCCTGACATGGCCGGAAGTGGTTCCGTCGGCGGCTGGGCCGTGCCGAGCCGGTCGGGGTGGGCTCGGCACGACGAGGGCCGATGCGGCGGGTCGCCTCTCGGCGCGAGTCCGAACGCGGCTCCGGCCGGACCGGTATTCCGCGACGGCGGTGTAGTGAGCCCGGGGGACACCGCCGCATCGACTTCCGGTTCAACGAGGCGGGCCGGGGGGATATTCCGGCCCGGTCGGTGCTGCGGGGGTCCGTGCTTGGTATGACGGCGCGCCCGTGTCTCGGCTTGGCGTCGCCGGACCTTGAGTGGGGTCGGGTGCACATGCCATGTCGTTTTCCTGCCGGCTGTGGTGGTGCGGTCCGGGCATGCTTACGGCGTGCATGAGGACGTCGAGCGGTGTGTACGAGCGGTGCGGTCCAAGGACGCGCGGTTCGACGGGTGGTTCTTCACCGCGGTGACCAGTACGGGTATCTACTGCAGGCCGAGTTGTCCGGTGCCGCCGCCGAAGGCGGAGCACATGCGGTTCTGGCCGACGGCGGCGGCGGCCCAGCAGGCGGGGTTTCGGGCGTGTAAGCGTTGCCGACCCGATGCGGTGCCGGGTTCGCCCGCCTGGAATGTGCGTGCCGATGTGGTGGGGCGGGCGATGCGGCTGATCGCCGACGGGGTGGTCGATCGGGACGGTGTGCCTGGGTTGGCGGCTCGTCTCGGGTACAGCGTGCGGCAGGTCGAGCGGTCGTTGTTGGCCGAGGTCGGGGCGGGCCCGTTGGCTTTGGCGCGTGCTCAGCGGGCGCAGGCGGCTCGGGTGTTGATCGAGACGAGTGCGTTGCCGATGGGTGAGGTGGCGGCGTCGGCGGGGTTCGGCAGTATCCGGTCGTTCAACGACACGGTTCAGGAGGTGTTTGCCACGTCGCCGTCGGAGTTGCGTCGGCGGGCTGCCGGTGGTGTGTCGTTGGGTGTGCCGGGGGCGTTGACGGTGCGGTTGCCGTTTCGGGCGCCGTTGTGGCCGGACAACCTGTTCGGGCATCTGGTGGCGACCGCGGTGCCGGGTGTGGAGGAGTGGCGCGACGGTGCGTATCGGCGAACGTTGCGGTTGCCGCATGGTCCGGGGGTGGTGGCGTTGCGTCCGGGGCCCGGCCATGTGGTGGCCCGGTTGATGTTGACCGATCTGCGGGATCTGTCGATGGCGATCAGTCGGTGTCGGTGGTTGTTGGATCTGGATGCCGATCCGGTTGCGGTGGACGAGCAGTTGTCGGCTGATCCGGTGTTGGCGCCCTTGGTGGCTGCCGCGCCTGGGCGGCGGGTGCCTCGGGCGGTGGATGGCGCGGAGTTCGCGGTGCGGGCGGTGCTCGGGCAGCAGGTGTCGACGGCGGCGGCGCGGACGCATGCCGGTCGGTTGGTGCGTTCTTGTGGGACTCCGGTGACGGATTCGGAGGGTGGGCTGGGTTGGTTGTTCCCGGAGCCTGCGGCGTTGTGCGAGGTGGATCCGGAGACCTTGGCGTTTCCGCGGGCTCGGCGGCGGGCGTTGGCGGCTCTGGTGTCGGTGTTGGCGTCGGGGGAGTTGGCCTTGGATGTCGGCGCGGATTGGGATCGGGCGCGTGCGGGTCTGTCGGCGTTGCCGGGGTTGGGGCCGTGGACGGTGGAGTCGATCGCCATGCGTGCGCTGGGGGATCCCGATGCGTTCGTGGCGACGGATCTGGGGGTGCGGGCGGCGGCGCGCGAGTTGGGTCTGCCGGTCAGTCCGGCGGGGTTGGTCGAGCGGTCGGCGGTGTGGCGTCCGTGGCGGGCGTATGCGGTTCAACACCTGTGGGGGGTGGGTGAGCATCCGATCAATGTCTTGCCGGGTGCGGAGTCGACCACCGTGTGAGGTGGCGGTGGTGAGGAAAGTGTCGATGGAACGAATGGTGAGAGAGCAGACGATGGTGCAGGCCGGGGTTGTGCAGCGGGTGCATACGGTGATGGAGAGCCCGTTGGGGCCGATGACGTTGGTGGCGGCGGGCGGTGCGTTGTGCGGCGTGTACATGGCCGAGCATCGGCATCGGCCTGCGTGGGAGACGTTCGGTGCGGAGAACGCCGAGGTGTTCACGAATTGCATCGCGCAGTTGACGGAGTACTTCGAGGGGCGGCGTACCGAGTTCGATCTGCCGACGGCGCCGCAGGGCACGCCGTTTCAGCATGAGGTGTGGTCGGTGTTGCGGGAGATCCCGTATGGCGAGACGGTGTCGTATGGGTGGGTCGCCGAGCAGTTGGGTCGGCCGACGGCGTCGCGTGCGGTGGGGGCGGCGAACGGGCGGAACCCGATCTCGATCATCGTGCCGTGTCATCGGGTGGTCGGTGCGAACGGTTCGTTGACGGGGTATGGCGGTGGCATGAAGCGTAAGGAATCGTTGTTGGAATTGGAGCGGTCCAGGGTCGCCGCAGTGGGCGAATTGTAGGTATTGACTTTCGGGTGCTGTTTGTCGTTCTTCGGGGGATTAGTCGGTTCAATGGCGCCGAAGTACGTGAAATTCGCTCGTGATTGGATTCGCTCATCATTTCTTCGAGGAGAGGAACGATGTGGCAGCGAATCTGAATCGTCGGGCTGCGTTGAGCTGGGGCCTGGGTACGGTCGCGGCGGCGAGCACGGTGTGGGGAACCTCGTTGACCGCGACCGCTCAGGAAGCAGGCGTCGCCCGTCAGACCAGGGGCGTGGTCTCGGCTGCGTCGGCGTCCAATGCGGTGGCCGAGGTGTACCAGACGGAGTCGGTTCGGGCGGGCGGGGTGTGGAACTCGCTGGTCACGGTCGTCGACGCGGCGGGAACGGCCGTGCCCGCCGTGGAGGAGGCCGCCGATGAGGTGGTCGAGGCGTACAGCGTGAACAAGATCGCGGTGGCTGTCGCCGTGCTGGACAAGGTCGACCGGGGCCTGATCAGCCTCGACCAGCAGCTGGAGGTGTCGGCGGACATCGTCGTCGACGATGTGGACGGGATCTTCCACCTCGATGGCGCCTATCCGAGTCTGGTGACCGTGGGCCATGCCCTGGCCGTGTTGTTGACCGTGTCGGACAACACCTCGGTCCGGTTATGCGGTCTGGTGTGCCCGGCAGCGGAATTGAACGAGATCCTGGTCGCCAAGGGTTTCCCGCAGACCCAGGTGGTTCCCGTCGAGAATCCGAATCGCTTCTTCCTCGGCACGACGACACCACGTGAGACCCACGACCTGGTGAATGCCTTGGTGGCGGGGAGTGTTCTGTCGCCGGAGTCCACCGAGTTCCTGTTGAACACGCTGCGGGCTCCGGTGGCGTTCACCGACGGGATCCGGCGGGAGATGTCCTCCGCCGAGCGGTTGCGGGTGGCGACGAAGGCGGGTTGGTTCGCCGACGGGCGCAATGAAGCGGGCGTGATCTTCGATGTCGACGGCGCACCCGTGTTGACCTACTCGTTGTTCGCTCGGGGTTCCGAGGGCGCGGACGATTTCGGCGCCACCCACCCGGTGGTGCAGGCTCGTTCGGTGATGGGGCGGGTGTTCCTCGACTCGGTCACGCCGCTGAGTAGCCCGAAGCCCAAACTGGACATTCCCCGGTATCAGCCCCGCAACGGGGGCTGATCCTCCACGAGTGACTCTCGGTCAGCCGGTGTGGATGGTCGCCGACGTCTCTGTCGGTCTGACCGGGAGTTCCGTGGTCCGGCCCAGGTAGGTGCCCCTCGGTTCGCCGGGGACGACGAGCTCTCGGAACCCCAGTCGATCGTAGAACGCCCGGGCCGCCCGGTTCTCCGGCATCATGCCCAGGTGCACGCGCGCAACACCGCGAGCCCGCAGCGCGGTGAACAGGGTTGCGATCAGCGCACGGCCGTGCCCGGCCCGCTGTGCCTGCGGTAGTAGGTCGATGTGGAGATGGGCGGGATAGTCGGCCAGCGCGGCGTGCACCATCCGCTCCGGATGGTGCAACAGTGCCCGAATCTCCTCGTCCGGGGTGCTGGGCCGGGGTGGCGGAGGCGGGTGCCGATGGGTGACCAGCGGAAGCCATTCGCGGGCGAAGGCCGAGGCGAAGCGTGTGGTGTCGGCGGTGCCGATGACATAGCCGACGGCGCGCTGGCCGTCGTCCAGGACGAAGGCCAGGTCGGGTTCGAGGTGCAGGTAGGGCCCGGCGAAGGCGTTCGAGATGAGTTCGGGGTCCTCGTAGAGGCCGGTGGCGTCGCCGCCCTTGTCGGCGGTGCGTAGGCAGACGTCGTAGACGGCATCGCGGTCGCTCGTCCGGTAGGGACGGATGAGCGGTGTTGGGGTGCGGATGGGGGCCTCCTGACGCCGGTGGTCTTCGTCGCCGAAGTCGATGTTGCTTCGACTGTACGAGCGCCGGAGATCCGGGTCACCTCCTGTGGGGCGTCGGTGCACGACGCCCGGTGGCGACGAGGGCGGCTTGGCTGGCCGTGGTGTGCGAGCCGGCCGGGGTTCGCGGACGGGTACGCCGGGTCGCGGTTGTCGGTTTCCTCCGGTGGCGGCGACGTAGTGTCGAGGAGTCGGTATTCGCTTCAGGAGGGTGTTCGTGGTGTTGGGACGGGAAGTTGCTCGCCGGGTGTTGTTGATCGGCGGGTTGTCGGCGGTGGGTGCGACCGTGCTGGGGTGTTCGGCGACCTCGGAGTCCGTGTCGTCGCCGTCGGGACGGTCTTCTTCGCCGGTGCCGTCCTCGGTGGACACGGCTGCGGTCGAGGCGGAGCTCGCCGCGTTGGAGGCGGAGTTCGGGGGCAGGCTCGGGGTGTACGCGGTGGACACCGGTTCGGGGAACTCGATCGGCCATCGCGCGCAGGAGCGGTTCCTGTTGTGCTCGACTGCGAAGGTGTTGGCGGTGGCCGCGGTGCTGCGGTTGCGGGTCACGGAGCCGGAGCTGATGGAGCGTGTCGTGCAGTACGACCAGTCGCAGGTGCTGGAGTATGCGCCGGTGACCGCGCAGCATGTCGCGGATGGCATGACGGTGTCGGCCTTGTGCGATGCGGCGATCACGGTCAGCGACAACACGGCGATGAATCTGTTGATGGAGCTGGTGGGCGGCCCCGACGGGGTCACGGACTTCTGCCGGTCACTCGGCGATGAGCACACCCGGGTGGATCGGATGGAGCCGGAGCTGAACGTGGGTGCGCCAGGGGACGAACGGGACACCTCGACGCCGGAGCAGATGGCCGTCGATCTTCGGGAGCTCGCGCTGGGTGCGGGGTTGGACGAGACCGGGCGAGAACTGCTGGTCGGGTGGCTGCGGGCCAATACCACCGGCGACGAGCAGATCCGGGCGGGGCTGCCCGCCGATTGGCAGGTCGGCGACAAGACCGGGTCGGGCTCGCTGGGTGAGATCAACGACATCGCCGTGGTGTGGCCGCCGGAGGCCGATCCGTGGGTGATCGCCGTGTACACCGCGCCGGATGATCCGGAGTCCACGACGGGCCGGGCGACGGTGGCGGCGGCGACGGCGATCGTGGCCGGGGCGCTCGGGGCGACCGACTGACCTCCAGCGGCGCCTGCGCGCCCGACGTGGTGGGTGGGTCAGTCTCGTCGTAGGAGGGTGGCCGGTGTCCGACCGGTGAGTTCCCGGCAGTCGCGATTGAGGTGGGCCTGGTCGGCGTAGCCCGCTTCGGCGGCGATCTCGGCCAGGGATGTGGTCGTGGCGTGCCTTGCCCGATCGATCGCCCGGTGCAGTCGGCTGATCCTGCGGTAGGTGGCGGGGCCGTAGCCGACGGCTGCGGTGAAGCGGCGGCGCAGTTGCCGCTCGCTCAACGCGATCTCGGCGATCACCGAGGACACCGGTGTTGCGCCTGCGTCGATGCGTGCCAGCACCTCGCGCAGTTCGGGGTCGGGTCGGGCGATGGGTCGGTGGGCGATGATCGCGGATAGTGCGTCGGGGTCGTCCTGCAATCGGCGGGTCAGGGCCGCGCCGTGGGTTCCCCAGAGTTCCGCGAGGTCCACGCGGCGATCTCGCAGCGCATCGGCGGGAACACCGAGGGCGCGGGTGGCCTGGCCGGGTTGGAAGCGCAGGCCGGTGATCATCGTGTTCGGTGGCAGGGCGGACTGCCAGGATCGGGTGTCGGGGCCCGCGATGAAGACTCGGTCGTCGGTCACGATGAGGTCGAGGCACCCGTCGGGGATGATCAGTCGCGCCGTGGGTTCTTGTGCTTGCCATAGGCAGCGGACCAGGCCGCGTAGTCGTGGTGGCGGTCGTTGTTCCCGGTACACGGGCGGCCTTGATCCTCTCCGGGTGAAGACGGTGCCGTTCGGTGGTTGTCTGGTGGGCAGCTAGGGCTGGGTGAGCTGGTCCAGTGCGGCGGTGTTCTCGTCGGCGGGGAGGTAGACCAGGAGGCGTTGTTCGTCGGAGTCGGGGATCTCCAGGGTTTCGTAGGGCAGGGTCAGGGTGCCTGCGGTGGGGTGGGCCCACTGGTGTGTTCCGGTGCGGGCGGGGAGCGCGGCCGGTGATCGGAAGCGGTCGCTGAAGCTCGTCCCCGCGGCGATGGAGAGTTCCTCGGCCAGGCGTGCCGAGGGCACGTCGCCGAGTGAGGCGGCGGCCCAGAGGTCTGCGGCGCGTTCGTCGGCGATGCGGTCCCATTCGGGGAACACCTCGGGTGCGCGGGGGTCGGTGAAGACGAAGCGGGCGAGGTTGGGTGTCTCGTCGTCCAGGAGTCCGGTCGGTTCGGTGAGGCGCCGGTATGCGGTGTTGTGGGCGAGTAGGTCACCGGGCGGGTTCATGATCACGGCCGGACTCGGGTCCATCCGGGCCAGTAGGGCCAGGACGGTGGTTCGGGGTCGGCTGGGTGGGGCGCCGCCGTGGCAGACGTTGCCGGTGACGGTCTTGGTGAGGCGGTACAGGTGGATGCGTTCGTCGGAGGTGAGGTGCAGGGCGTCGGCGAGGGCGGCCAGGATCTCGGTGGAGGGGCGACGGTCGCGGCCCTGTTCGAGTCGGGTGAGGTATTCGACGCTGATTCCTGCGATCGTGGCGAGTTCGCCGCGTCGGAGGCCGGGGGTGCGGCGTCGTGTTCCGTCGGGTAGGCCCACGGCGGCCGGGGTGACTGCTTCTCGTCGTGCCCGGAGGAAGGCACCCATCTCGTTTTCGCCCACCGGTCGATCCTAGGCAGTGTCGTAGGGCGGGTTTCGTCGATCGTGTCCCTGGTGGGGCTGGTCTCGGCGCGGTCTGGTTACGGGGTGGCCGATCGAGAAGGGTCGGTGTCATGAGCGTATTCACCAGCAACGAGATCGCGTATCTCAGAAGTCAGCCGTTGGGGCGGTTCGCCACGGTTGGTGGGGATGGGCGTCCCTCGGTGCGACCGGTCGGGGTGCTGTTCGACGCCGAGGACGACGTTCTGGTGATCGGTGGGGTGGCGGGCAGCGGGATGGCGGGCAGTAAGAAGTTCCGTGATGTGGTGGGCAATCCCGATGTGTCGTTCCTCGTCGATGATCTCGCGTCGGTGGATCCGTGGGCGCCGAGGGGAATCGAGGTTCGTGGGCGGGCGGAGCCGAGGTGGGGGGACGGGCCTGCGAAGGGGTTGGCGTTGGCGGCGCCGTTCCCGTTCGACGAGGCGTGGATGGTGATCCGTCCGAGGCGGGTGTTGTCCTGGGGACTGGACGGCGACTCCTTCGATCTCGCGGCCCGCACGGTGACTCCGGCGGGTCGGGGCTGATCGGCGGCGCGGGGTAGGAGGGGAACGTCTGTGCGTCATCGTTTGTTGGGCCGCAGTGGGCTGCGGGTGTCCGAGTTGTTCTTCGGTGCGATGTCCTTCTACGAGAACGAGGGGGATGCGATCGGCGAGTATCGGGCGATGCTGGACGCCTATGCGGAGGCTGGCGGCAATGTGATCGACACCGCCTCCGCCTATGGCCAGAGCGAGCAGATACTGGGGGAGTTGTTGGCGGGTCGTCGAGATCGTTTCGTGTTGTCGAGCAAATACACGATCTCGCGTGATCAGACCGATCCGAATGCCGCGGGCAATCACCGCAAGAACCTGGTGTCGTCCTTGGAACAGAGCCTTCGGCGACTGCGTACCGACTATCTCGATCTGTACTGGGTGCATCTGTGGGATCGGCATACGCCGATCGAGGAGACGATGCGCGCTTTGGATGATGCCGTGCGGGCGGGCAAGATCCTCTACGTCGGGATCTCGGACGCGCCCGCGTGGTTGATCAGTCGGGCGAACACCCTTGCGCAGTGGCGGGATTGGACGGCGTTCGCGGCGGTGCAGCTGCCGTACAACCTGCTGCGGCGGGATGCCGAGCGAGAGCTGTTGCCGATGGCCGAGGCCCTTGGTCTGAGCGTGGCCGCGTGGGGGCCGTTGGCGGGTGGGGTGCTGTCCGGGAAGTTCAGTGGTGGCCGTCGTTCTGTCGGCGACGCCGCTGTCGCGACTCGGGTCGATGCCGAGTCGTTGACCGAGGTCGATCACACCGTGGCCCGGGAGGTGCTGGCGGTGGCCGAGGAGTTGGGCGTCGGTGCGGCGCAGGTCGCGCTCGCGTGGACGCGGTCGCGGTTCGCCGGGGTGCATCCGATCGTGGGTGCTCGTAACGTCGAGCAGCTCACCGAGAATCTCGGGGCGGCGGGACTGGTTCTGTCTGCCGAGGCGGTGCGTCGGCTGTCGGCGGCCGCGAGGTTCGAGGTGGGTTTCCCCGGCGAGTTCCTCGCCCAGTGCGAGGCCAATCCCTGGGTGTTCGGTCAGACCACTCCGACGGCGCGGGCAGCGGAGGACACCAGGGGTTGAGCTGCTCGCAGAGCACTACGGGTCGTTGTCGTCATCGAGCGGTTCGCTGATCGTCGTCCCCGACGGGTGATCCGGGATCACCCGTCGGGTGTACGTGAGCCGCTGAAGTGATCACCGCCCGCTCGATCACTTCAGCGTCAATGAAAGTTGATAAAAAAATCTTCGCCGAGCCCGCCATAGCCACGACCACCACCGTCGCGAGTCGACTCCGCGCCACAGGCCGCGCACGCGCCCACCACACGCCAACCGAAACCCCTGGTCGTTCGTGGTGGGCGCGCGCACGTAGTCGTGCTCGAACAGACCTACCGGGCTTCCCCGCCGGCGTCGCCCCCGCGCCTCGACGGCGTGCTGCGGCCGGTCGATGCGGCCGCGAAACCTCGCCCGCCGCACCCGGCGACCACCGTACGATGACAGCCGATTCCGGTGCGTGATCAGATGGGCGCCGGCGGTCTTGTCGGCGCACTGCCATACAGTCCGCGTCGACTTGATCAACGATCTTCAGATGGGGGCGACAGACATGACGAGGGACGAACAGCGGACTGCGATCACGGGGGTCGCCCGACGGCGGAACCGGCGTCGAACAACACGACGAGCCGACCGAGGACATCTGGTGTTGGTCGCCTCCGACGGTGCGGCACTGCCCGCCGTCGTACCGCCCGCCGCGCCGAGTGACCCGAAGGCCCGGTTCCGGCGGGAATGCCGGGAGACCGTGCGGCGGTGGATGGTGCGTTCCCTGCCGATTCCGGTGACGACGCTGGTCCGACTGTTCGAGGACGAGACCTGGCGGGACGCGTTGTCCGCGCTCGTCGTGGTCCCCGTGGACGAACGAGGTGCGCTGATCACCCGGTCTGCCGGATTGCTGCGCGACATCGATGCCGACGGCGCGGTCCTCGTGGTGGACGCCGCCGGGACCGTGCAGACCCTCACCCCCGAACGGTTGGCGATCGCGCACCCCGTGTTGCTGTCCGATCTGGAGAGTTTCCAGGAGTTGGCCGTGGTCCTGGAGATCGAGCAACCCGTCTCGCAGCTGTTCCGGCAGACCGAGGCCCGACCGATCGTGATGTCGGCGACGGCGACCTCGCTGACCGACTACGCCGATGGGCACTTCGTCGAGTTGGGCGATGCCCTGGAGCGCTGCCACACCGAGGGACTGACGGTCCGCGATGGATACGTCGTGTGTCCGATCTTCGAGCGCGGCAGGCTGATCGAGGCCAAGTACTGGATCGGCGCGGGCTCGCCCGACCTGCCCGCCTGCACCGGCGAACTGTTCTGGGAGTTGCCCGAGGGCACCCGACTGCGGTGCAGCGAGGTCGGCCCGGTCGCCTGGTCGGAGGGAGCGCGCATGGCCGCCGTCGTGTTCGCGGGCCGCTTCGGAGCCGAAGCGGGTTCGGTGGCCTGACCCGGCACCGACCGACCGTGTCGCCCACCCACCGGGCAGGCGGCACGACAAGGTGGCCCGGCGGGGCAGGACGAACCGTGGGGGCGGGTCACACGGGCTTGTGCGCCTCGATCAGGAACCGCTGTGCATGGGCGACGAAGGAACCTTCGGTGCGGATGCGCTGGTGGAGTTCGGCGAGCGGGGCCCGGTGGGTCTCGATGGAGAAATCCGGCACCGTCCAGACCACCTTGCGCAGGAAGTAGACCACCGCGCCGATGTCGAAGAACTCGGCGCGAAGGGCCGCCGTTCGCAGGTCGGTGACAGTGAGCCCGGCTGCTCGCGCCGCCTCCGCGTTGCCCTCCGCACGCGACGTGGTGCTCGGTGGGCGGGGCCCGGCGACGGCCTCGGCCAGTTCGAGCATGCTGTCCGAGCCGATGCCCTGCGAAAGCAGGGTGCCGCCCGGCCGTAGCACTCGCGCTGCCTCCCCCCAGGGCAGTGCCACGGGATGGCGGCTGATCACCAGGTCGAAGGTCTCATCCTCGAAGGGCAGCTGCTGCGGATCGCCGTCGACGACCTCGACGCCCAACGGGTGGAGTGTGCGACGGGCGACGGCGAGATTGGGTGGCCAGTACTCGGTGGCGACGGTACGTGCAGGCAGCCCGGGAATGCCCGCGAGTACCTCACCGCCGCCGGTCTCCACATCCAGGAGTGCGGTGGCCCCGACGGCGCGCTCGGCGACCAACCGGGTGTATCCCCAGGGTGCGCGTTGCTCGGTGGCCCGGCCGGTGAGCCAGGCGAAGCCCCAGCCCGTGACATCGGCTGTCGCCGCCTCCGAGATCAGTTCGTCGAAGCTGCGCGTCATGCTCCGAGCGTGCCCGATCACGCCTCTGAGAGGCCACGGATTTTCTCGTCCGGTCATCGTGATGTCCGCGTTCCTCCTGTCTGAGAGCCCGAGGCTGTGACACCTGCGGTGTGCGGTGAGGTTCGGCCCGCCAAGGGCCGGTAAATGGGATGAACCCAGCTGAGGGTGCTGTTAGGGTGGCGGCGCGTGAGCGGAACCGAGGGAGTTCGACTGTGGTGAGTGACGACGACATCTCCGGGTGATACCGGAGCTGCATGACGGTGTGGCAGGCGCGCGAGCGTTGCCGCCCACAGTCGTGTCGTCGTCATTCGAACCGAACCTCACTCGCACCGGGCGCGTCGACGCGCCCGCTTTCCCCGAGGGCGCCACTGCGATGTCCGATGCATTCATCACCTGCTCGAACCTGTCCTTCTCCTGGCCCGACGACACCCCGGTCCTGGACGATCTGTCGTTCACCGTCGGCGCTGGGCGCACCGGTCTGGTCGCGCCCAACGGGGCGGGTAAGACCACCTTGCTGAAGTTGATCGCCGGGGAGTATCGGCCGACGGCGGGGACCGTGGCGGTCAACGGAGTCCTCGGATATCTGCCGCAGAACCTGCCGTTGGTCGGGGAGCCGACCGTGGCCGAGGTGCTCGGTATCGCGCCGATGATCCAGGCGTTGGCGGCCATCGAGGCAGGCGACGCCGACGAGGAGCACTTCACCACGATCGGCAACGACTGGGACATCGAGGAACGCACTCGCGCCCAGCTCGACCGGGTCGGCCTCGGACCGTTGTCGTTCGACCAACGATTGGCGACCCTCAGCGGAGGCCAGATCGTCTCCCTCGGCTTGGTGGCGCAACTGCTCAAGGAACCGGACGTGCTGCTGTTGGACGAACCCACCAACAATCTCGATGTGGCTGCCCGCCGACGGCTCTACGACGTCCTGGCGGACTGGACCGGTTGTCTGCTGTTGGTCAGTCACGATCGGGCATTGCTGGATCGGATGGATCGCATCGCGGAGCTGGACCGGCACGAACTGCGTGTCTTCGGCGGTAACCACACGGAGTACGAGGCGGCCGTCCGCGCGGCCCGCGAGGTGGCGGAGAAGAACGTGCGCAACGCCGAGCAGGAGGTCAAGCGGGAGAAACGGGAGATGCAGCAGGCCAGGGAGCGCTCCGCACGCCGAGCCAGTAATGCGGCGCGGAATCTGAAGAGCGCCGGACTGCCCAGGATCGTGGCCGGGGCGATGAAACGCGGCGCACAGGAATCGGCCGGTCGCGCGAACGAGACCCACGCCGCGCGGGTCGGGGAGGCCAAGGCGCGGCTGGACGAAGCGGGCCGGGCCCTGCGTGAGGAACCGCAGCTGGCGTTGGAACTGCCCCAGACCCAGGTTCCCGCCGGGCGCACCGTGTTCTCCGGTGACGGACTGCAGACCGACTTCGCGGGGCGGCAGATGTTCGCGGAACAGGGCCTCGACCTGACGATCCGTGGACCCGAGCGCATCGCCCTCACCGGCGCCAACGGCGTGGGCAAGTCGACGCTGCTGCGGATGATCCACGGCGACCTGGCATCCTCCGGGCCCGCGATCAACCGCGCCGAAGGCCGGGTGGCGTACCTGTCGCAACGACTGGACCTGTTGGATCCCGAACGCAGCGTGGTCGAGAACCTGGCAGCCGCCGCACCCGGGATGTCGGACGCACAGCGGTTGAATCTGCTGGCCCGGTTCCTCTTCCGTGGCGATCGCGTGCACTTGGCGGTCGGGGCACTCTCCGGTGGTGAACGGTTGCGCGCCACCCTGTGCTGCGTGTTGTTCGCCGAACCGGCACCGCAGTTGTTGCTGTTGGACGAGCCGACGAACAACCTGGACCTGGTGAGCGTGGCCAGGCTGGAGAGCGCCTTGGTCGCCTACCAGGGCGCGTTCGTCGTGGTCAGCCATGACGAACGGTTCCTCGCCGAGATCGGAGTCACCCGGTGGCTGCGGCTGTCCGAGGGCAGGCTCGAGGAGATCGCGCGCCCCGACGGCGTGTGAAGGTCGACCGATGGTGTACGCACCGCCGTCGCCACCAACAGCGGCGGTACTGGTGGCGACACTCTGGTGGGGCGCCGGGCACCGGGGCCGGCACCACCGGGTGTCGGTTCCGGCGGCGGGTTCCGGCAGGATCGCCTCGGATGTCGTTGCAGATCACGAGGGAACGGGTGGGACATGCTCACGGGATACCGGACGATCGCCCGGAGCGGTGAGCACGAGATCGAGATCCGCCGCTCTCGGTTCCGCTGCCTGTTGCGCAGGGTCGACGACGAGGACGCGGCTCGCGCGGTCATCGCCGCCCGCCGCAAGGAACATTGGAACGCCACCCACAACTGCACCGCCTACGTGCTCGGTGCGGCATCGGACAAGCAGAAGTCCAGCGACGACGGGGAGCCCGCAGGCACCGCGGGGGTGCCCATGTTGGAGGTGCTGCGTCGTCGGGAGCTCAGCGACGTGGTCGCCGTGGTGACCCGATGGTTCGGCGGAGTGCAGCTGGGCGCGGGAGGGTTGATCCGCGCTTACGGCCAGGCGGTCGCCGAGACCGCGGACCTGCTCGGTGTCGTCGAGCTGCGGCCCGCTCGGCTGGTGAACGTGGCGGTGGACTTCCCCCGGGCCGGGCGCATCGAACACGAACTGCGTGCCTCGGGATATGCGGTGCGCGACACCGCCTATACCGATAGGGCCCGGTTCGACGTCGCCGTCGATGCGCCTGCGGTGGCCGATTTTCAGGAGTGGATCACCTCGATCACCGGGGGCGAGGCACAGCTGACGGTGGGGGAGGTCGACTATGTGGAGGTTCCCCGGTGAGCTGCGGCGCCGGTTGGTGGTCGAGCCGCGGTGATGTGTCGGTGTCGAACGCGGCACGGGGTGTGCCCCGGAGGGCGTCCGGTCCCCGCTCGCCTGCATGGTCTCGGTTCGGCACGTCGGACGGTCAGTCGTCGAGAGCGAGCAGCGACCGGACCGCCTCGGCCGGATCAGGTGCGTCGGCAGGCCAGGTCGCCACTGCGGCGCGTACGAGTGCGTCGTGTTGCCCGTCGATCAGCGTTCGGGCGGCTGCGGCCGCCAACCAGGGGTCCGTGCCGTGGAGGAGCTCCAGCATCGTCCGGTCCTGGCCGAGCGCGGTGCCGGTGTTGCGCAGCGGGCGGAACGCGGCCGACCTGGCGTCGTGGGGGAGGCTCTCATCGCGGATCACTGTGGTGCACCATGGCGCCGAGCCGCTGTTCGAGCTGGTGTTCTCGCTCGTCCGAACCGGTGTTGCGTGCGAGGCGTTGCACTGCGGCACCCACGGCTTCGATCGCCTCGCTGGTGCATTGGCCGGCTGCCAGGGAGAGGGCCAGGTCGAGATCGGTCTGATCGCCGAGCCTGCCGAGTTCTGTGATGTGGTTCAGCAGGGCTTGGCCGATCGGCGCCGTCGAGGCGTGCGCGGTGGTGAGGGTGTGGCGGAGTTCGGTGCGTAGGTCGGCGTCGTCGATGTACTCGCGAGTCAGCTGACACTCCCAGACGATCTGCTTCGGATAGTGGGCCAGCTCGCTGCGATCTCGCGGACCAGGGCGCCGTGGGTTCCTCGGAGGAACAACGTCAGGGCCGCGGTGCCGGCCAATGTGAGGTCCTCGTGTCGGAGTAGACCGACCAAGGCTTCGGTCCGCCCTGATGTCGGGGCACCATCGCCGTGGTCGAGGAAGGGTCGGATCGCCGTCGCCCGGATGTGCCCGGGTAGGTCGTCGTCGGTGAAGACCTCGGCGAATCGGGCACCGAATGCGCGGCACCGCCGGTCGCTCGGGGTCCGGTTCAGGCAGGTCTTGATCGCGCCGACCACTTCGAAGAAGAGGCCACCGAACGGATCTTCGGAGAGCCGGGGGATCCACGAATCCAGGACTCGGTGGAGCAGCTCGGCATCCTCGGGTCTCGCGAGGTGGAACAGGATTCCCAACGGGCTGCCGAACATTCCATCGGGCTGGCCTTCGCCCCGGTCCTGTGCGGCGAGAACCACCTCGATCATCGCCAACGCCCGCGAACGCAGTTCCTCCTCGAAGTCCTCCAGCGGATTGATCACTCCCCACCGCATCTGGGCGACGCACTAGTGGTACTGATCCATCGCGATGCCCTGTGCCTGATGGCGGGGGCTGCCGAGCAACTTGCCCACCGCGCCCGCCACCTCGGCGTGATCCCGGGTCTGATCCAGCACCCGTACCGCCCGACGCTCCCTGGGTTTGAGCGAATCGGTATCCCAGTAGTACGAGGTCAGGCCGTACATGAGTCTCCTTCATCCCCGCGGATGATCAGCACGACCGTAGTTTCCCGACCCGAGCCGGAGAAACGATCTATCCGCCGGACCGCCGTTGTCGTCGAAACCGGATGAAACATGGAACTCGGCTTCATCGCTGGAGACCGACGGGACTCGTGCTTCTCTGCTCCACCTCACCGCGACCCGCCATCCCCCGGAGGTGTCGACGAAGCCGCCTGAAACCGATTGCCACGCCGTGTCGATCCGGCGGTGTGTCGTTCGACGGGTAAGGAGAAGAGCAGACTCGACCCGGTTCGCCCATCGAACCGGGCGAACAGCAGAAAGGGATGCACCCCCATGGCAAGACTGACGGTGACCACATTCCTGTCACTCGACGGCGTAGTCCAAGGCCCGGGCGGTCCCGAGGAGGACACCAGCGGCGGTTTCGACCAAGGAGGGTGGACCGTGCCCTACGCCGACGAGGACATGGGGCGCCTGGTGTCGAACTGGTTCGCCCAGTCACGAGCGTTCCTGCTGGGACGCAAGACCTACGACATCTTCGCCGCCTACTGGCCGCAGGTCACCGACCCCGACGACCCGATCGCGGGCCCGCTCAACGCCCTGCCCAAACATGTGGTCTCCCGCACGCTGACCGACCCGCAGTGGCAGCACTCCACGGTGGTCGGCGGCGACCTCACCGACGCGGTTCGCCGCCTGAAGGTCGAGGTCGGGGAAACCGGGGAACTGCAGGTCCACGGCAGCCCGACTCTCGTACAGGCACTCTTGGACGACGGCCTTGTCGACGAACTGCGCCTACTGACCTTCCCCGTGGTGCTGGGGGCGGGCCGCAGGCTCCTGGAACCAGGTCGCACCCCCACCGCGCTGCGGCTCGTCGAGTCGTCGACGACCGCCAGCGGTATCACCGCGAACGTGTACCAGCCTGCCGGGCGACCGCAGTACGGCAGCTTCGACTAGCAGACCGACCTCCTCTCGCCTCCGCACGGCCCCGGTTCGCACCCCACGCCGAACCGGGGCCCTGCACACTGGCGACACTCGCCCCACGTAGCCGCGCTACGCGCGCACCGCCCCTTCTGGACAGACGCGCGACGCCGCCGAATGCGACACCCACCGACACCGCCCGGCGCCGGGATCGCCCCCGACACACCCACCGACGGTGGTGCTGGTGCACCCGCACACTGCCTTCTACCAGCTGATGTCATCGGCACCGTCCCATCGCAGATGGTCAGCGGACGAACATCCCGGTCGGGTCGTAGTGGGCGCGTAACTCGTCGAGCCGTCGGGCGACCGCAGGGCAGTGCGTCGACGTCCGCGCGGCGGCGGTGCGTTCGCCGAATAAGAAGTTCATACTCCGCCCGAGCGTGACGGGTCGCAGCACCGTCGCGAACTCGCCGTGCAGCAGCCGGATATCGGCGATGTCGGAGTCGACCGCGTGGAATCCGGTTCCCATAGTGCTCGCCGAGACACCGGAGGCGGCATCCGCGCGAACTTCGCCGTCCGTGGAAACCGGCGCGGACGTCACCGGATTGATCAACGTGACCAGGAAGGCGGCCTCGCGATGGCCCACCGCATTGGGCACCTCGGCAGGACGGGCCAGCGCCCCACCGAGGTGCTTGACCGTCAGCACCGACATCGCCGCCGCCTGCGGCCCGCACAGCTCGAACACCCTGCCCAGCACGTCGTCGTCGAGACCTCGAACGAGGACACCCTCGCCCTGATAGGCGTGCGGATCGGTCGGATCGGAGTGGATCACGTGGGAGTCGGCGAACGACATGTCGTGCAGCGTGTCCTCCCGCAGCCCGCCGATCTTCCGCAGTGGCGCGACCAGTCGCGCACCTTCGGTGGGATCACCGGCATAGGTGATCTGGAGTTGGACGATGCGCTCGCCGCGTTGCGGCTCGGGAATGCTGGGCAGCCTCGGGAACGACAGGATCGTCGCCGAGGACGACATCTCCTCGGGCACCGTGTCGGTCCAACGCCGATAGGCGTGCAGGACCTCGAGCGCACGGTCGCCCTCGAAGACCAGGGCACCACCGAAAACCTTGGGCACCGCGAACAGCTCGATCTCGATCGCCGTGACGACACCGAAGCCGTCCCGGCCACCCCGCACGGCCCAGAACAGATCTGGCTCGGCATCGGCCGTGACCCGCCGAAGCCGCCCATCGGCCAGGACGACCTCAACGGCCTCGACCCGGTCGGCGGCCCAACCGTGGGCGCGGGAGAGCAACCCCAGCCCACCACCCAGGGTGTACCCGACAGCGCCGACCGTCGGGCTGCTACCGGACAGCGGCGCCAGGCCATGGGCTGCCGTGATCTCGATGACGTCCTTCCATCGCGCGCCTGCCTCGATCCTGGCCCGCCGCCGACCGACGTTGACCTCTACGCCGTCGAAGCGGGCCGTGTCGATCAGCACGCCTCCCTCGCTCGGCACGGACAGTCCGTGCCCGGTGGCCTGGATGGACACCGCGAGACCGTGCGCCGCCGCATGGTCGACGGCGGCACGGACGTCGGCGGCGCCCACGGCGCCGACGACCACCGACGGCCGGTGCGCATATCCGCGTTGGAACCCGGTGCGCGCCACGTCGTAGCCGGGGCCGCCGGCCACCGATACCGAACCGCGCACCACGCCGGCGAGGCCCTGATCGGATTGGGCGGCGTACTCCTGGACTCGCGATCGTCTGAGACTGGACACGATTTCCTCCCTGAGGTGGCGGGCTGCCGCCGTTCTCCTGGCGCATGAAGTAAGACGCTGGCCAGCCACCGGATGTGAGATCACTGATCCGGTGTTCGCCCGAAAGGTAGAAGCGGTCGCGGACACCGAATGTCCGTGACCGGGCGCAGAATCGGCTGAGTGCGAAGGAACCCGACCGCTCGAATGCTGCGCCTGCTGTCGCTGTTACTCACTGGCAGAACCTGGACCGGACCCGTCCTCGCCGAGCATCTCGGGGTCACCGACCGGACGGTGCGTCGCGACATCGAACGCCTGCGCGACCTCGACTATCCGGTCGGCGCC
Source organism: Actinoalloteichus hymeniacidonis (assembly GCF_014203365.1). NCBI lineage: Bacteria > Bacillati > Actinomycetota > Actinomycetes > Pseudonocardiales > Pseudonocardiaceae > Actinoalloteichus > Actinoalloteichus hymeniacidonis. The sequence continues at coordinate 3,285,821 of NZ_JACHIS010000001.1, read as the reverse complement.
GTCTCGGGTACGGCCGGCGGCTATCGGCTCATCGCGGGTCGCCACCTGCCGCCGCTGCTGTTGGACGACGACGAGGCCGTCGCCGTGGCCGTCGGACTGCGCACAGCCACCGATGGGATACCCGGCTTCGAGGAGGTCTCGGCGCGCGCATTGGCCAAACTGGATCGAGTGCTGCCCGCCCGGCTCAGACCCCGGGTCGCCGCTCTCGCCACCACGGTCGTCCCCGTGGGCCGCCGCCATCCCACCATCGACACCGCGACACTGGGCGTACTGGCCGACACCTGCCGCGACCAGGAGATACTGTCCTTCGACTATCGGCGCCGTGACGGCAGCACCGGCTTGCGGCGCGTCGAACCGCACCGGCTGATCAGCTCACACGGATTGTGGTACCTACTCGGATTCGACACCGACCGTCAGGCCTGGCGAACCTTCCGCGTCGACCGCCTCACCGATCCACGGCCCAGCGGCAGGAAGGCACCGATTCGCACACTTCCCACCGACGATGCCGCCGAATACCTGGCTCGCGCAATCACCTCCACCGGCTACCGGCACACAGCGCAGGTGACAGTGGCCGCGCAGGCATCCGACATCCACACGCGGCTGCCCACCGCGATTGCCCACCGGGTCACACCGCTGTCGGAGACCCACTGCCTGGTGCGGCTGAGCGCCGACTCCCTGGACACGATCGCCCAAGACCTCGTCGCGCTCATCGGACTCGATCAGAAGGCCACGGTCACAGCCTCCCCCGAGGTCGTGGAGCACCTGCGAACGGTGGGCGAGCGCCTCAGCGCGATCACCGGAACCGCCCACGGCATCACACCGACACCGGGCCTTGCCGTACCCGACGGGCTATCCCCGGCCGAAACCCGAGCTCAACGCCGGAATACCAGCAAACCCGCCGATCCGGGCTGCGCGGAGAACCCTGCCTCAGCCAACCCCGTGCCCACGTCGGACTCCTCGACCGGCCACAGATCGAACGATTCGACCTCCTCCCGCACCGTCTCCCGCGCCTCGGACACCGTGTAGCGGAAGGTCCACCGCTGTCGGGTGGAATCCGGAAGCGGCGCCACCGACACCGACACCGCGTAACACACCTCTCCCACGGAGACCGTGGACAAGACCCGGGGCCTAGTGGGAGCGGGCCCCTGCCGATCCAGCACCACGACACCACCCGGGCGCAGCATGTCTCGTGCCGCCGCCCACAACCGGTCGCGATCCGCCGGAGACAACGAGTTCACCAGGTTCACGCACACCACGAGATCCGCAGAAGCCCCGAGCCGCAGCTGCTCGAACGGTGTCGGCCACACCCGGACCCGGCGGCGCATCGGTGGCGACGCCGCCCACCGGGACAGCAACACCGCGCGCATCGGACGTGACGGCTCCACCGCGTGCACCGGCACCGCCGCCGCCTCGGCGAGCACCTCGGTGACCACGCCGGTGCCCGCGCCGATCTCCACCACCCCATGTCGGGCCTGTCCGGCCAGTCCGGCCAGCTCGCGGCGCGCCCAGCGTCGATACCCGCGCCGGTGCAGCAGGTCGTAGAACTCCGAGGTCACCCGGTACGGCTCGGGGTCCGGCGCCGGACCCAGCCCCCCTGTCCGGCGAGCGTCGGAACGAGTGCCCATGGCCCACATCATCGAGGACGGCGGGGCATCCGGCCCGCCGGTCGATGCCCGACCGCGCACTGATCGGGTGGTGCTGATCGATGTCGACTCGCTCACGGCCCGCAGTGGATCTACGGTCACCTGTCATCACGAACAGTGATGTCTGGTCACAGAGAGGTGTCCGTCGATGCTCTGGTCGTTGTTGGGTGCACTGTTGATCGCCTGGTTGGTGTTGTTCTCGCTGATGGTGATCGCCGTCCTCCTCGTCGACTGGCTTCGACATCGCACCCGCAGGCGCCAAGCCCGACATCGGTTCGCCGAATACCGACGCGCCGTGGCAGCCCTGCACGTACACGGAGACGACCGGTAGCCGCCGCGATCAGCGATCGACCGACCGGAGACAGGGGAGTCGCCGTCCAACCGAACGGGGCAGAGCGGGACGGGGAACGCCGGGACCAAGGCTTGCCCGACCGGGGCGTCTCCACGCTGGGGTGAAGCAGGGGACCCGGAGTGATTCCGTAGGGTTACCGGTGTGTCTTCAGCCATCATCGCGGCCTCGCCGAGCGGCCCGGCGGGCCCCGATCAACAGGCAACCCCGAATCGGCGGCACACGCTGCTGCGGGTCTTGGCGGCGCTCGCATCGGGCGGGCTGCTGTCGCTGACGTTCGCGCCGTTCTCGTGGTGGTGGTTGGCGCCGATCGCCCTGGCCCTCTTCGCGTCGGCCGTTCACCGCCGTCGCGCGCGCGGGGCCTTCGGGTTGGGCTTCGTCGCGGGCATGGCGTTCTTCCTGCCTCTGCTGACCTGGACCAACGAATACGTCGGCGCCGTGCCGTGGATCATCCTGGCGGCACTGGAAGCGTTGTTCTTCGGTGTGGCGGCCATCTTGATCGCCCTGGTGTCCCGACTGCCCTTGGCGCCGCTGTGGGCGGCAGGCGGTTGGGTGGCCGCCGAGACGGTACGCGGGGCGATCCCCTTCGGTGGGTTCCCGTTGGGCAGCGTCGGGTTCGGACAGGCCGACGGGCTGTTCCTGTCGCTGGCCTCAATCGGCGGCGTGGCCCTGGTCGGGTTCGCGGTCGCGCTGTGCGGATTCGGGCTCGCCGAGCTGGCCCGCCGGGTTCTGACCGGCCGTCGGAACCCGGCCACGGACACGGCGACGCCTCGGTCCTGGCTTCAACCCGCGGCCCTGATTCTCGTCCCGGTGCTGGTGGCGCTGGTGGTACTGCCGACGGTCGGCAGCGACGCGGAGGAGGGCACCGTCACGGCTGCGGTCATCCAGGGCAACGTTCCGCAGCTCGGTCTGGAGTTCAACGCCCAGCGCCGCGCCGTGCTGGACAACCATGCGGCACAGACCCGGGAGCTGGCCGACGAGGTGGCTGCGGGCGACGTGGCGCAACCCGACATCGTGATCTGGCCGGAGAACGCCTCGGACATCGACCCGTTCCGCAACGCCGACGCCGCAGCGGTGATCGAATCGGCCGTGCGGGCGATCGACGCGCCGACCATGGTCGGAACCCTGGAGACCCCCGCGCAGGGCGACATCCACAACACCGTCGTGCACTGGGAGGCGGGCGAGGGCCCGGTCGACACCTACCGCAAACGCGAGATCCAGCCCTTCGGCGAGCGGATGCCACTGCGGGGCCTGGTCAGCGCGGTGATGAGCGTGGTGAACCCCTCCATCAGCATTCCCGACCGCGAATACCAGCCCGGAGATACACCGGGAGTGTTCGCAATGGGTGACGCCCGCGTCGGCGTCGTCACATGCTGGGAGGTCGCCTTCGATCACCGCGTGAACGACACCGTGCGCGCGGGGGCCACCGTGCTGTCGGTGCCGAGCAACAACGCCGCGTTCGGGCTCACCCCGATGTCCGAACAGCAGTTGGCGATCTCCCAGCTGCGGGCGGTGGAGCACGGTCGCGCGGTCCTCGTCGCGGCGACCAGCGGGATCAGCGCCGTGGTCTCCCCAGCGGGCGACATCATCTCCTCGTCGGAGTTGTTCACCGCCGATGCACTGGTCGAAGAGATCCCGTTGCGGTCGACGACTACTCTGGCCACCCGACTCGGCTCCGGCCCGGAGTGGATGCTGTCCGCGCTGGGACTGGTGGCGGCGGGCTGGGTCGTGATCGCCGGCGTTCGACGTCGCCGACACGACCGCGAGCCCGTTACTCAGGGTGAGATCCAGAAATCCTGAGTCGACGTCGGCGACACGAGCACCGGAGCACGTGGATCGTCGGGGAGCGGCGAACCAACGGGCATAGACGCTCGGCGCGGCGATCAGCGGCGTCGACGAGGAGGAGACACATGGCGGAGCAGGCGGCCGAGGACGAGCGGCAGGTGCCCGACCTCGACAAGGTGCTGGTGGTGATTCCCACCTACAACGAGCGGGACAACATCGGCCCGATCGTGACGCGTCTGCACGCGGCGTTGCCGACCGCCGAGGTGCTGGTCGTCGACGACGGCAGCCCCGACGGCACCGGCAAGCTGGCCGACGAGATGGCCGCGGAGGACCCGCGCGTCCACGTCCTGCACCGCACGGAGAAGGCAGGTCTGGGCGCGGCGTACGTCGCCGGCTTCAACTGGGCCCTGGAGCGTGATTACGGCGTCGTGGTGGAGATGGACGCCGACGGCTCGCACGCCCCGGAGGAACTGCCGAGGCTGTTGGCGGCGCTGGGAGACGACGCCGATGGCGCCGATCTCGTGCTGGGCTCCCGGTATGTGCCCGGGGGACGCACCGTGAACTGGTCCAAGCGACGCGAATGGATCTCCCGAACCGGCAACCTGTACTCGAAGATCGCGCTGGGCGCCCGGGTGAAGGACATCACCGGCGGTTACCGGGCGTTTCGCAGACAGGTCCTGGAGAAGATCCGGCTCAACAACGTCGCCTCGCAGGGCTACTGCTTCCAGATCGACCTGGCGTGGCGGGCGATCGAGGCGGGCTTCACCGTCGCGGAGGTGCCCATCACCTTCACCGAGCGGGTCCACGGCGAGTCGAAGATGAGCAGCAACATCGTGCGGGAGGCACTGCTCCGCGTGACCAAGTGGGGGCTGCGACGGCGGGGCAGGCAGCTGCAGGCCCTACTGGCAGGCAAGCGCACCCAGTAGCGCGGCGGATGTCCGCTACCGCGGTCGCCGCTGCGGCAGCGTCCCCCGGTGTGTCGCTACCACCGGGGTGACCTCGCCAGGACCGACACGAAGAGGGCCGCCTGAACCAGCAGTTCAGGCGGCCCATATCGCCGCATCGTGCGGTCCGCGACTCAGGCGGACCGAGAGGTGCGCCTGCCGCGCAGCTCTTCCAGCCGCTCGGACAGCAGTTCCTCCAGCTCGGGGATCGTCCGGCGCTCCAGCAGCATGTCCCAGTGCGTACGAGCCGGCTTGACCTTCTTGGGTTCCGGCTCGTTGCCGTCGAGCATCTTCGACTCGTTGCCGTGCAGCCGACATTCCCAGACCGAGGGGACCTCGGCGTCGTCGGAGAACGGAACCTCGAAATCGTGGCCCTTGGGGCAGGCGTAGCGCACCGTCCGGCGCGGTGCGAGGTCGTGATTGCGGTCGGTCTCGTAGCTGACGGCTCCGAGCCGGCTGCCACGCAGAACGCGGTCGGCCATAACGGTGTCCTTTCGCTCGGTCCAGGGTCTGGATCGACCCCGGGGTACGTGCTCACCGAGTGCAACGACGCACAGGTCGCGGTCGTTCCCGGTTTGGCCTAGTCGGTCGCCCACGGTGACGTGTTTCACGCGTCAACGAAGACTTCCTCCATAGGGATGCAAACAAGTGTGGTTCGTGACGCGTTTTCCGCCCAGTAACGAGCACGATCACGCGAATGGGTGACCGTGCCAAGGCGGAGGTTATCAAGCCAGGCTGAGTTGCCCCTGCCCAGCCGCGATCGGACCGAGATCACCTGACCTGAAATGACGGCGACACAACACTTGGTAACGCACGGTAGTTTTCTCGTCGACTGTCGCCGCGTCCACAGCGGCAGCCCCCTCACGCTGTCCATCATCCCGCGCGGTGTCGGCCACCAGCACCGTGTCACCGGCACGGATTACCCGCCCATCGACGACCCTGGCATTGAACCGGCCCGCCGAGCCACACCAACACAGCACCTCGACCTGCACCGCCTGGATCAGATCGGCCAGCTCGAACAACCGGCGGGACCCCGGGAAGAGCCTGCTCTGGAAGTCGGTGGCGATCCCGAAGCAGTACACGTCCACCTGCACGTCGTCCGCCAGCTCGCTGAGCTGATCCACCTGCGCCTCGGTCAGGAACTGCGCCTCGTCCACGATCAGATAGTCCACCGGTCTGCTCGCCGACCAACGCCCCCGGACCAGCTCACGGATGTCCAGATCCTCATGGACCTCCACCGCACCCCGGGTGATCCCGATACGGCTGGAGATCTTGGGATGCCCCGACCGATCATGGCGGACCAGCAGCATTCCCTCCCGGCCCTGCCGCGCGTGGTTGTGATCGATCTGCAACGCCAGCGTCGACTTCCCACAGTCCATCGGTCCGTAGAAGAACCTCACCTGCCCCGCCGCTCGACGCCCGGCGCGTCGAGGCAGCGAGGAGAGGGCATCGGTCGGGTCATCGGCCAACACTGCACTATCCACGGCCGCAGACCTTACGGTGTGCGCCGATCAGTCCCGACGCACGCTCGCCGCCCGGCCGCCGAGATCACACCACCTTCGGGGGGCGATTCCCCGCAGCCTCGATAGCCCGACGCACCGGGACGAAGGACACCGCGATCAGCCCGACCACGAAGAACACCACCAGCGACACGATCGCCAACCGATAGGAACCCGTCATCTGCCCGGCCACCGCGAAGACCATCGGCCCCAGCCACGACGTCGCCCGCTCACCGACCTCGTACACCGAGAAGTACTCGGCCTCGCGACCCGGCGGCACCAGTTGGGAGAACAACGACCGCGACAGGGCGTTGGTCCCGCCGAGAACCAGGCCGATGCCCACCGCCAGTCCGTAGAACTGGAACTCCTGGCCCGCCTCGACGAAGAACGCCGCGCCCACGACCACCACCCATAACACCAGGCTGACCATGATCGTCCGCTTCGCGCCGAACCGCCGCGCCGCTCGGCCGTGCACCACCGCGCCCACGAAGGCGATGAACTGCACGATCAGAATCGTGGTGATCAACACCGTCCGGTCCAGACCCAGCTCGCGCTCGCCGTACTGCCCGGCGACGTTGGTCACCGTCACGATCCCGTCGTTGTAGATCAGGTACGCGGCCAGGAACCCCAGCGTCAGGGGATAGGACTTCGCCTCCCGCAGTGTCTGCCCCAACTGTCGGAAACCCGCCCGGAACACCGCCACACCCCGCTCGGTGCCCTGCGGTGCCTGGTGACCTCGCAGCCGAGCCAACGGGATCAACGTGAACACCGCCCACCACAGACCCGCGGTGAAGAAACACCACCGAACCGCTTCGGACTCTGTCAGGCCCAACGCCTCGTGGTTGAGATACAGCGCCAGATGCAACGCCAGGGCCAGACCACCACCCAGATAACCGAACGCCCAACCGCGCGAGGACACCCCGTCCCGCTCGTCGGCGTCGGCGATCTCCGGGAGGAACGAGTAGTAGACGACGACCGACCCGCCGAAACAGATATTGGCCAGGATGAACAGCCCGACGCCGAGTTCCCAGTTCGTCCCCGCCAACAACGCCAACGCAGAGGTCGCCGCCGAACCGACGAACGCGAAACCCGCCAGCATCACACGCTTGTTCTGCGTCCGGTCGGCGATCGCACCCGTGATCGGCAGCACCAACACCTGCACCACGGTCGCCACGGACAGCAGATAACCCCACAGCGAACCCGCCGGGAACGACAACCCCCACAGACTGATGTCGCAGTCCACCAAGGCGGACCCGTCCGCGCACGACTGTCCGTCCGCGCGTGCCGCCGACTCCGCGACCTCCGTCAGATACAGCGACAGGAACACGGTGATGACCGAGGTCGGAAACACCGAGTTCGCCCAGTCGTACCACACCCAGCCGCGCTGTTCGCGGCGTTTCTCCTCGCTGGTCGCAGCGCCTGACACGTTGGAAACCATGGCCCCAGTTCCTCTCGCCCGGGCGAGGCTGATTGGCCCAGGTGGCGGGACTGTACTCGGCTGATCCACTGCCGGACCCGGGAACGATGCAGCCGACATCCACTCGCGTCGAACACATGTCCTCAGCGTTGCCGGCCGTTCACCTTGGGACCCCTCAAGCCCCGTCGGGCCAGACCCCGCGCGCCCGCAACTCGGCCCGCAGCAGATCCGGTCGATCGGTGACCAACCCGTCGACACCCAGATCCAGCAGCGTGCGCATCCGGTCCCGCTCGTCCACGGTCCACACGTGCACCTCGATCCCTCGACGATGTGCCGCCCGCACCAGGGCCCGGTCGACCACCGTCAGCGAACCGCGATGCTGCGGCAGCTGGGCCAGCCGCCCGGCGACCGGGAGCAGGTCACCGAGACGACCCACCCGGGCCCCCGCCCACAGCAGTCGTGCGGAGTGCTCGGCCACCGAGGTCATCAGGCGGGGGCCACAGGTTCGCCGCAGCGTCTGTAGGCGTTTCTCGTCGAACGAGGCCAGGCACACCCGGTCCCACACCGACATCCGTTCCAAGACCCGGATCACCGGCGCGATGGCATCCGAGGACTTCACGTCGATGTTGAACCGCGCGGCCGGGGACGCCTCCAACACGTCCTCCAGGCGCGACACCGGCTCCCGGCCGCCGATCCGGGCCCGCCGTACCGTCGACCACGGCAACCGGGCCACCGGCCCGAGAGCATCGGTGGTGCGGTCCAGCGTCTCGTCGTGGTGGACGACCACCACACCGTCGGCGGTGGCCCGCACATCGGTCTCCAGGTATCGGAAACCCTCGGCCCAGGCTCGGGTGAAGGCTGCGCCGGAGTTCTCCAGGCCCGCCAATTCATCCAGATGCCACCCGCGGTGGGCGAACGCTCGCGGATACGGCCCGTCGAGATAGGGATGCGGGCGAGGTACTTGTCGAGGCACCGGCCCAGTGTGCAAGTGCGGCGTGGCATCGCTGCACCCGGTGTACGGGCCGCTAGCGTGTGTCGCCGTGGAGCATCTTGCAGACTCCCTGCCCCCGATCGTTCGTCGCGAACCCCGGCACTGCACGTGGTGTGGCGCTCGTCTCTCCGCCTCGGGCCGGACCGGCCGACCCCGCCGATATTGCGGACAGGCATGTAGACAACGTGCCTATGAACGTCGCAGCATGGTGCAGCGCGGCGGGCTGCCCGAGGACGCGGTCGTGTTGTCCGCCACGGAGATCACCGATCTGCAAGATCGTTTGTTCCAACTTCGTTGCGCTGCGGAGGATGTCCTCACCGGTATCGAGGACGACCTCGGTACCGAGGAGATGCACCGGCTGGCCACCGGGCTCGTCGACACGGCCCGCCGGTTGGAACGGCTGCGCTGACGATTGAGGGACAGACGGCGGCTTGCCCACGGCACCATTCGAACGCCACGATTGCTCCAGCAGGGTGGGCACCAGGGAGGAACGGGTGACGGACGACGAGGCCGTGCAGCACGCTGTGTTGCAGAACGCGGACGTCGGATTCGGTGTGGCGGACGCCCGAGGGCGCCTGGAGTGGCTGAACGCCGCGCTCGCCCGTCTCCTCGGTGTCACCGAAGAACAGGGCATCGGTGTTTCGTTGCCCGCGTTGCTTCCCGGTATCGCCGAGACCGCCGATGGCCTGCCGTGGTTGAGCAGGCTCGCGGGGGAGAACACGCCACCACGATGGATCGAGGTCGTCTGTCTGGGGATGCCGGGCGGCGATCGGTTGCTGTATCGGGCGATGGACGTCACGCGGTGGCGCGAACAGGAACTGATCAGGACCGACGAGTCCACCCGCCGTTCGCCGATCGTGGGGCAGGTCGGCAACTGGGAGTGGTTCGTCGGGGAGGACCGAGTCGTGTGGTCCGAGGGCATGCGAGAGATGTCCGGGCACCCCGCCGATGCCGAGCTTGACTACTCGGCGTTCCTGGGTCTGGTCCACCCGGAGGACCTGCCGCTGGTCAAGCACACGCTCAGCCGGGCACTGCGCACCGGTGAGCCGTTCACCTACATCCATCGGGCGCTCAACGCCGACCCCGACGCGCCCGATCGGATCTTCGAGTGCTTCGGCGAGGTCTTCCACGATCGGCAGGGTGTTCCGGTGCGGCTGGTCGGCAGTGCGCACGACATCACCCAGGCCCACCAGGTGCACGTCGAACTGCGCAAGATGGCGGAGGAGGACCCGCTCACCGGGTTGCCCAATCGTCGTTCGTTGACCAGGGAGCTGGAGAGCCAGCTCGCGGTGAGCACCACGGGTTCGCTGCTGTTGATCGACTTGGACAACTTCAAGGACGTCAACGACCTGCGTGGACACAAGATCGGCGACCAGGTCATGTGCACCCTCGCCGCGACACTGCGCGATCACATGGAGGGCCAGCAGTTCCTCGGCAGACTCGGCGGCGACGAGTTCGCCGTGATCATGCCCGAGGTCGATGCCGCGCAGGCCAGGGTTCTCGCGCAACGTCTGGCCGAGGCCATCGCCGAGGTGCCGATAGACGTCGCAGGCGCCACGATCAGGATCACCATCAGCACCGGCGTCGCGCCCTTCGGTTCGGGGCACGGCTGGGAGGCCGTCCTGGCCAATGCCGACCTCGCTCTCTACGCGTCGAAGGCGGCGGGCCGTAACCGGGTCACCGTCTACGATCCCGCGCACTATGCCGACACCGCGAAGCGCGTCGATGTGTTGGAACGGCTGCGGACGGCGTTGAGCAAGGGGCATCTGGCGTTGCACGCGATGCCCATGGTCAACATGCGCACCGGCCGGACCCTCGGTTACGAGCTGCTGCTGCGGTTGGAGGACCACGTCCTGCCCTACATCGGACCGGCGGATTTCCTGCCGGACGCCGAGCGCACGGACTTGGTGCTGGAGATCGATCGATGGGTGTTGGGGCAGGCCATCGACGCACTGGCCACGCACCGCGGACCCGGTCTGCGTTTGGACGTCAACGTCTCCGCCCGCACGCTCGACGACGAGGACTTCTGTGATTTCGTCCTCGACCGGTTGGCCGCAGCCGACATCGCGCAGGGCAGGTTTGGCATCGAGATCACCGAGACGGCGGCGATGACCAACCTCGACGCGGCCCGGGATCTGTCCCGGCGGCTGCGGGATGCGGGTTGCCGGATCACTCTGGACGACTTCGGTTCGGGGTTCGGATCGTTCGTGCATCTCAAGCATCTCCCGGTGACCGGGCTCAAGATCGACGGGGAGTTCGTTCGGGGCATCGATCAGGGTCGGACCGATGCCGTGCTGATCACCGGGATGATGGAGATCGCCAACGGGCTGGGGTTGTCCACTGTCGCCGAATGGGTGGAGCGGCCCTCGCAGGTCGAGGCGTTGATGAAGCTGGGCGTGGAGATCGCCCAGGGATTCCACCTGGGCAGGCCTGCCCCCCTGACGGACCTATTGGCGAGGCCGAACGGAGTATTGCCCCACTAAGCAAACATGAATGAACTTCGCCTCTGTCAGAATCTACCGGTCCGTCGCTGGTAGGCGACCGTGCCCGACATGCCGCAGGAGAACGTCCGCGTGAATCCCACCGCCGTACGGGGTGTTCGTCGCCTCGAACTGCTCACCCCCGATCCCGCGAGATCCGTGGAGTTCCACGCCGACCTGCACGGTTGGGTCGTGCTCGCCCAAGCCAACGACCGCTTCAGCTGCTGGGTCGGCGAACGCCGCACCGCACACGTCCGCAGACCGAGACCGGGGGAGAGAGCAGGCTGGCATATCGTCTTCGGCGGCGGCCAACGCCGAGGACCGCGGACCCTTACCGACGACGGAAGCGGCCTGCACGCCATCCTGGACACCGGTCGCGTCACCCACGGACCGTGGGCGCCCGAGCCGCGAGAAGGCGAACCCTGCTGGGCCGAGCTGGTCACCGCCGACCCCGCCCGATCCGACGCCTACTGGGCCGCAAACGCGGGCTGGGACGCCGACCCCGGCGACGATCAGGCCAACGCCGTGTACCAGGTCGACGGCCGTGCCGTCGCGGGACGCCGCACCGCCGCTACCGATCACGCCGTCGGCTGGATCTGCTACCTCGCCAGCCCGGACATCGTGCAGTCGGTGCAACGCGCCGTCGAACTCGGCGGTCGCGTCCAGAGTGGACCCGGCTTCACCTCGGTGGGCCATACCGCCGTCGTGAGCTGCCCAGACGGCTTCTCCCACGCCATGGTGGAGAACCCCGGCATCTGGGCGGGTGCCCTGACCGGACAGCCCGCGATCCCGCCTGCGGGCTGAGCCGCCACGAGGCGCCCCCGGCCGGCAGTCTGCGGCGGAGGTCGCAACATCGCCGTACAGCTGGCCAGACGGACCGAGTTCAATCCTGTTCGGTCAGCCGCGCCAACGCCTGATACGTCCGGTTCACGGCCGCCGCAGACCGTTGCTCACGGCCGGTCGCCTCGATGTAGTTCTGGCTGGTCGCCAGACTCGCATGTCCCAACAACGCCATGATTTCGGAGGCGTTGGCCCCGTCCTCGGCCAGCCGGGTGGCGAAGGTGTGTCGCAGTGCGTGCAGACTCGCCCCCGCCGGCACTCGGTCGTGGACACCTGATGAGCGGTAACACGACTGCACCAGGTATTCGAGCGCACCACGACCGATCGCGTCGCCGCGCCGGTCCAGCAGCAAAGGCGCCGAGGTACCACGGGCTCGACGCGGAAACCGGGTACGACAGGAGACCAGATAGTTCTCCACGATCTTTTCCATCGGCGCCTCGATGGGAATCGACCGTTCACGGCTGCCCTTTCCCCGCACGTGAAGCCGCCGCTCTCCCGGTCTGCCGACCAACGATCCCAGGGTCAGCTCCCGCATCTCCGCCGACCGCAGACCGGTGATCAGGCCCAATGCCAGGACCAGCACGTCTCGCTCCGGCCAGGGATCACGGGCTCGACTCGCGCCTGCCGCGGTCGCCGTGAGCAGCTCCTCGGGAGTCTGCTCGCCCCGCAGCGGCTTGGGCGTCAGCGCCGGCGTCCGGGGCCGAGCCACCGCAGCCATCGGGTTGCCCGCCACCAACGCCTCGGCGACACAGAACGTCAGAAACTGATTCCAGGTCGACCAGGCCCGCAACACCGAACTCTTCGCGTGGGAATCCGCGAACGCGCCGAAGGCGGCCCGCAGCGAACCGGAGGTGACCTCGCCGAGTGCGATCTCGCCCGCCGCTCGCTGCAGCTCTCCCACCAGCAAAGACGTGATTCCAGCGAGGTCTCGTCGGTACGCCGCAGTCGTATGGGGGGAGTCTTTTCGGGATCGCCGAGCAAGGAAGAAGGCGTCCTGGGCTTCGAGCAACCGCATGCCGATCTTGTACACCGTCGACCACGCCTCGCGCACCTCCACCGACCCTCGACGCGCCCCCGCAGCGCACCCGAGACAGCGGAACAGGTGATCACCCGCTAGGCCGAACGGCGGTCGCGTATCCCGACCGACGGTATTCAGGCGCGTACCGTCGACCACATGCAGGCGAAAATGTGGATCACACCGGATAGCGAGTTCGGACTGGTGTCCCTCATGATCGAGGACACCGAGACCGGGGCCGTCGTCGGACACGTCCTGGGACCCAAGGAGTTCGACGCCCTGCAACAAGCGACGAGGGAGGCCGCCGACCGCGCGGAGTCCACCGACGACCACGTGCAGATCAACCTTGCCGAGATCCTCGATCACTGACCATCCCACCGAGCACCCGTCAGCCGTCTGACCACCGGTCTTCTCGGCGCGACGCTTCCTTGTAGACCGATCGCACGGGAAGGAGTCTGCGGGCGTCGCGGCGGTGGACGCGAGGCCGAGGGAGAGGCGATACGCCTGTCGCCTGCCCGGCAGCCGCGTAGCGCACGCGACGTCCGTGATCGATGTTCTCACGCGGGCGGTGACACCGGGACAACAACGACAGGTGCCACCGCCCGTAGCCGGGAGCACGGCTAACGAACAGGTCCTACGGGCACTCACACTGCGCATCGCTGTAGGTCAGCCGATGCTGAAGGTTCCCTCGTACCCAGCCGAGTCCACTCCCAGGAAGGTTGCGCAACGCACTCCGGGGTTGATGATCTCGACGTTGAACTGCGCTGTGAACCGCTCACCCTCGTAGCGTCCGGCGATGACGAAACCGGTCAACTCGACGTGAGCCAGGCTGGTCCCGGCCAAGACGAAGTCCACCGTGCTGGTCTCGACGGTGCCGTCGTCCAGTGTCCAGCTGATCTGGCCCCGGCCGGAGGTGCCTTCCGGGCTGCCCAGGCAGCTCAGGACGCCGTCGGCGATCCCTTGGAAGGAAGCGGCGGCGACCTCGCCGTCGGCGTCGATGCACGCTGCCTCATCGCCATCGAGCGTGAGTCTGCTCTGCCTCGGTACGAGCAGGACACTGGGCTGGAAACCGGCCTCCCCGCTCACACCGCACGTCACCGGGCCCTGCTGCGCGGATGCGGTCGGTACGGCGGTGACCATCGTCGTTGCCATGAACACCGTTGCGAGCAACTTCATGAGATGTCGGAACATCGTCGAGCAGATCCTTCCTGGTAGACGGCTGTGCCGCGTCTTACCTTCCTGCGAAAAATAAGGGTCGTTGATCTTCCGCACCGGGTGTGCCGCCGTTATTCACACCGTTGGGTAATGAGCGCCCGAAGAAACGGGGGAGCGCGGGCGACCTGATGTGCGGTCTATGCGAAAACTCCTCGGGTCGAGGGGGAGTGAGCCGCATTTCCGAGCATTGGAACGGCGGTGCCAACGGAATCCGAATCCCACGGCGCCGGAATGCCGCATCAGTAGGAGCCCGGGGCGACCGAAGCCCGGCGATCGGCGAGGGCGGAGTGCAGGTCGACGGCCTCGTCCTGCGGCATCGGGCTGGCACGCCTGCCTGACGCGGCAACGGCATCAACCATGATCATTCATGCATAATCAACATTATGCATGAAAAATATGGGTCGGGTTCCAGGTGTTGCCATTCTTCGGCGCGGGGAGATGCCGTAGAGAATTGCGGCCGCCGTTAGAGCCCGATCTCGATATGTCCTGCGAAAGCATGTGCGGTAAGGCGACGACGCGCGCATCGGATGGGGCCGGCCGGGCATCGGATCGAAAAGCCGGTGGCTGCCCAGGTGGCCATGGGCGACGCCCGCTGGCACGCGTCGCCGACTCGAAACTGACGGGATTGCCGTCCCTGATATGTCACCGTGACGAATCTGCGGCGACTGCGGGTATCTGCTGGCGACGCCAGCTGGGCCGTCGAATCGCTCGCAATGGCCCACGTCCAGCGACGCGTTGCTCGTTGCCGCACCTGGGCGCCGACGAGGCCTCGCCCTCGCCGGTCTGCTCGTCCCGGCGACCGAAATCGAGTAGGCACCGCTCGCGCGTGGAAAACGCGGCTACCGCGATGACGACCGAGAAATCCACCCCGATCCCTTTGCTGACCTGCGGATAACCAATTGGCCGATAATGTACATTATGTTAAGTAGTGAGTTCGTGGGGCTCCTCCGGAAGTGGCTCAGCCACGCCTGTTGCAGGCATCGACCGGCGTGTCCCATGCTTCCTGCCCCGGTCGCCGAGCACGCCCAGTCCGCTGACTATCGAACTGGGCGACACGATCGGCGCCCGCGAGGCAGTGCAAGCGCTCCTCCGCTGAGCACCAGTGCCGTCGACGAGTACCTCGACGCGGTGTGCCGATTCCTGCTGGTGTGTTTCCCTGCGGGCGGCGGCGTTCACGGGTGGGTGCGATTTCGTGGACGCCGCCGCTTTCCACGGCGGGGCTCTCGACTGTTTCCTAGCCGCCGGTACACGATCCTCGCCCCGGCCGTCGATCGCATTTTGCCCAGCTGGTGAACGGAACGGGCCAGCCCGTCGTTCCGAGGCGACGACGGGCTACGGCGCGGCGCCGCCCGCAGGCGCCACCGCGAAGCCTTCGCGCGTGATCGCGACCAGGAATGGGTCGATGATCTCGTTAGCGCCTACGGCCGCCTTGCGCGAGTGATCTTGTCGGCACCGGGAGACTTCGCCGGCTGTCGGCGTTCTTCGCGCCGGATCAGTTCGATCACGCTGGCGACGTCGCCGTTGCCGTATCCGGCCGCGACCTGATGCCGCATGAGTTCGAAGAGCGGCCGGAGTAATCCGACGTCCACGCCCTGGTCCTCCCCTGCTTGCACGAGATTGGCGAAACCTGCGGACTGCATGGCCAGGTTGGACACGACGCCGGTTTCGTAGTCGCCGGTGTCGATCTGCTGGGCGTAGTGCGCGACGCTGTGTGCCATTCCGGTGAGCCAATTGGTCAGCATCGGTGCCAGGTCGCCTGCCGGGATGCCCTCGGAGTCGATCAAGGCGAAGGCCTGCAGGATCCCCGCGAACATGCCGTACATGCCGGTGAGCAGGGCAAGGTCGTGTAACGACGCCAAGCCGTGATCGGTGCCGACGTGGTTGGCCGCGCCCAGCACCTCCAACGTGGACCGGTGGGCTTCGAATGTGCCCAGCGGGCCGCTGTAGAGGATGAAGCTGTCCGGGGTGGCGATCCCGGGCGGGATCGCCATGATGCCGCCGTCGAGGTAGTCGATCCTGTGGTCTGCTGCCCAGGAGGCGGTTTCGCGGGCTTGTTTGGGGGTGCCGTTGGTGAGGTTGACCAGGGCGCGCCCGGCGAGGGCGTCGGTCGCCGGAGCCAGGGTCTCGTGGAAGGCGTCGTAGTCCAGCACGCACGCGATCACGAGTGGGCTGGCGGCGATGGCCTCGGTAACGGTCTCGGCGTGATGGGCGCCCCTGGCCGCCAGTGCGGTGGCTCTCGCGGCGGTTCGGTTCCACACGGTGGTCGAGTGTCCGGCGTCGAGGAAGGCGTTGGCGAGGGCGGTGCCCATCGCCCCGAGCCCGATGATGGTCACCGGGGTGGCGGTTGAGGGGGTAGTCGATTCAGGCACGGTTGCTCCGGGTTCTGGGTGCTTCGGCGAATTGGTGTGCGCTTCGTGGTGTTCACGTTTCGCCTATCCAGACTGGGCCCGAGAGTGGATCTCTTCAAGTACGCACTTATTAGTCGGGTACTCACGAAAAAGTAGGTGGCAGCAAGGAGATCGTTCCGTTTGCCATTCGTGACAGCACTCCATCGGGCCATGCCTGCGGATGCGGGATTCGGGTGTCGGTGGTCTTCTTTCCCCGTGGTCTTCCTCTTTCGTTCTTCGGTAGCGCACGGCGCGGTGCCCGCTGGTGCCCCCATCGGTCGCCCCGCCGGTTGGTTGATCTTCGCTGGTGGTGGCACTCCCCTGGCTGTTCCGGAACGCCCGTTCCGGTTTGGTGTGGCTGTTCCGGAACGCATGTTCCGGAATGTGTAGGGTGCCTTGGGTGTCCGAGACTCCGCGTCGCCAGCGGTGGGATGCCGCGCGAAACCGTGCCCGACTCCTTGCGGTGGCGCGGGAGGTGTTCGCGGCCAAGGGTTTGAGCGCCGATGTTCGGGAGGTGGCTCGGCGTGCCGATGTCGGCATTGCGACCCTGTATCGGCACTTCCCCACCAAAGACGATCTTGTCTTGGCGACGGTCGAGAAAGATCTCGCCGAGTGGGCCGAGGCCATTGAGATCGCGACGGCCACCGAGGATGCGTGGTTCGGTCTCACGCTGCTCATCGAGCAGACTTTGGCGGTGATGGCCAGGCATCGGGCGGTTCTGGAGGGTCTGTCCTATCCCGCTACGGCGCCTGCGGGTTTCGCGCATCGTCTGGAAACCTTGCATCGGATGCTCGACGGACTGGTCGATCGGGCGCATCGGCAGGGCACGCTTCGGCTGGACGTGTCCTCGGTCGATGTCGGGTTGTTGATCTTCGCGTTGGGGCGGATCGTGCAGCTCACGGTGGCGGGCACCGATGGTCGGGTTCCGGGCTCCGCTGATGATGCCGCGTTGCCCTCTGTGGAGGGCGCTCGATCGGTCGGTGCTGGGTCGAAGGCGGGTATCGGTCGGACCGATGCGGCGAATGCGGTGTGGCGAAGACACACCGGCCTGGTGCTCGATGGTTTGCATACCCACGCGGTTCGGGCGTGAGGTTCGCAGGTTCGCGTCCTTGGCATCGAGATGGCGGTGGCGCCGCATTCGCCGATGCAGGAGTGGGTTTCAGTCGACGTCGTGTCGCCTGAAATCGCGTTGTTCGCGGCGAGGTGGCTCATTAGTGTCGGCTGTGACGTTCGATGCACGATGTCGGCGGCCACTCTCGGGTTTGTCCGGTGCCGTGGTCCGCGCCGGTGGAGGAGCAGCGATGCCTGAGCAGCGCCAACGACCGAGGGTCCATGCGACGAGTGACCGGTTGATCCTCCGGGACTTCCTCGCGTCCGATGCTGCTGCGGTGCACGCCTTCGCTAGTGATCCGTTGGTCACGCAGTTCACCGACTGGGGCCCGAACACGGTTGCGGATACGCGCGAATTCATGGCGGGTGTGGTAGCGCAGGCGGCGAATGAGCCGCGTGTCGAATTCAGCCTTGCCGCTGTGCATGCGGGGACGGATCGACTTATCGGGTCGGTGTCGATCGGAATCACCTGTGTGGAACGACGGCATGGCGCGCTCGGCTTTGTGTTCCACCGGGATTTCTGGTCGCAGGGCTATGCCACCGAGGCGACGGCGCTGCTGCTGCAATTCGGGTTCGGGTCCTTGCGGTTGCAGCGGGTCTCGGCGACCTGCCATCCAGGCAACGTTGCCTCGGCTCGGGTGTTGGAGAAATCCGGTATGCGGTTCACGGAGCGGCTGACCTCGCACTTGTTCGTGCGCGGCGCTTGGCGTGATTCCTTGGTGTTCGCTGCGGTGCGGCAGGACGGCTAGCGCGGGTCGGGAGTGGGCCCGAGGTGTCTCCGCAGGGCCCACTCCCCTACTCGGGCGGCCTCAGCTGCGCACTGCGGTCGCTTCGACCTCGAAGAGCATGCCTGGCATGGCTAGCTTGGCGACGCCGACGAGCGTGTGCGCCGGTGGGCGATCGCCCCAGATGCGGGTGAGTACCGGGAGGAGTGCGTTGAAGCGTTCGGCGTCGTGGTCCACGATGTTGCTGCCGAGGCGGACGACATCGCCGAAACCGAGCCCGACTGCGGCCAGTGCGGTGCCCAGATTCGCGAATGCCTTCTCGACCTGGGTGGCGAAGTCGGTGGAGACGACGTCGCCGTGCACGTCGGATGCGTATTGGCCGGAGATGAAGACCAGCCCGCTCGTCGGTGCCTCGACGACATGGCTGTAGCCGAATGCGGTGGGGTCGTGCAGTTCCGTTGGATTGGTGATGACGTGCGGCATGGAGAGCCTCCGGTCCGGGAATGTGCTTGCGTGCTGCGTCATCCTGAAAGCTCGTGTCGAGTGGAGGTCAAGATCGGTGCCGAGGAAATCTCGGTGGTCCCGGCCACACCGTGCCAGGAGCGCCATAGCGCGGCGTAGGCGCCATCGGCGGCCAGCAGCGTGTCGTGGTCGCCGAGTTCGGTGATCGACCCCGCCTCGAGCACGGCGACGCGGTCGGCGTCGTGTGCGGTGTGCAGGCGGTGGGCGATGGCGATGACGGTACGTCCTTCCAGTACTGCGGCCAGTGCTCGTTCGGCGTGGCGGGCCGTGGTGGGGTCCAGCATGGCGGTGGCCTCGTCGAGGATGACGGTGTTCGGGTCGGCCAGGATCACTCTGGCCAGCGCGATCTGTTGGGATTGGGCTGCATCGAGGCGCAGCGCCGTGGTGTTGACCTCGGTGTCCAAACCTGCGGGTAGTTCGGTGGCCCAGTGGGCATCGATTGCGTGTAGGGCGGCGTAGAGCGTGTCGTCGTCGGCGTGGGGTGCGGCGATCGCGAGGTTGTCGCGCAGTGTGCCGAGGAAGACGTGGTGTTCTTGGGTCACCAGTAGTACGCGGCGGCGACGTTCATCCGGTGTCAGTTCCGCGATGGGAACGCCGCCGACGGTGATGCTTCCCGCGCGTGGTGCGTCGATTCCGGCCAGCAGTCTGCCGAGAGTGGATTTCCCGGCGCCGGAGGGGCCGACGAGTGCCAGGCGCTCCCCCGGCCGCACCGTGAGGTCGACGTCGTGCAGGACGTCGTGGTCGTCGCGGTAGGCGTGTCGGACGGCGACGACGTCGATGCTGTCGTCGGTGGGGGCTGCGGTTCGGTGTGGTCGTGGGGATTCGGTGACGGCACCGACGCCCTCGATGCGGGCGAGGGCTGCGGTGCTTCGCTGGAGGAATTCCATGTGTTCGAGGAGTTCGTCCAGCGGGTCGCTGAGTTGGAGCACGTAGAGGCTGGCGGCGATCACCGTGCCGAGGCCGATGGCGCCCTCGACGTGGCGGAGACCGCCGATGAGCAGAACGACGGCCAGTGGGATCCCGTAGGAGAAATCCATGACGGGGAACAGCACGCTGCGCAGGAACAGGGTGCGTTTCCTGGCGTTGTAGACGGTGGCCACCTGTCGGTTGCCCTCGTCGATCCGCTGGTTCTGAAGCCGGAAGGATTCCACCGTTGCCGCGCCGTCCGCGGTGGCGGCGAGCGCTTCGGCCATCGTCGAGTTCGCAGCGCCCTCGGCGAGATAGGCGGTGCGTGCCCGACGGAGGTACCAGCGCATGATCAGCAGCAACGCGGGCGTGGCGGCGAAGACGCAGAGGCCGAGTAGCGGGTCGAGCAGAGCGATCGCGGCGAGGACGAAGAGGATCTGCGCGACGGCCAGCACCACGCCGGGACCGACGTCGCGCAATGTTGCGCCGACGGTGTCGACGTCGGCGGAGCTGCGGGTCAGCAGATCACCGGGGCCTGCTTTCTCGACGACGTCGGTCGGTAGTGCGAGGGTGCGTTGGACGAACTGTTCGCGCAGGCGGGCCAGTATGCGTTCGCCGAAGCGGTGTGCGGCGTAGCGGGCGAATCGGTTGAGGAGGAACTGGGCGATCGCGAAGCCGAGCAGTGCCACGCCGAGTAGGTCCAGCGTTGTGGTGTCGGTGCCCGCTTCGATGCGGTCCACGATCGCGCCGACCAGTCTCGGAGTGGCGAGACCTGCTGCGGCGGCGAGGCCGGTCAGGGTGATGACGACGGCCATGGCCCGTCGGTCGTGGGCGAGCAGATTCCAGATCGCTCGTCGGGTGGCGGGTGCGTCGGCGATGGGGAGCCGGGTCGGGTCGTCGGGGGTTCGGGGGCCGGTGGTCATCGGGCGGCACCCTCGGTGTGTGGTGTCTTCTCGGGGTGGGTGATGGTGATCGGTTGTTGGTCGTCGTCGCGTTGTACGAGTCTGCGGTAGTGGGCGTTGGTGGCGAGGAGGTCGCGGTGGTCGCCGGTGGCGTGGACGCGTCCTGCGTCGAGGAGGACGACCTGGTCGGCGTGGTCCAACATCAGGGGTGAGGTGGTGGCCACGAGCGTGGTCGAGCCGGTGCGGGCGGTGTGCAGGCGGCGGGCGATGGCGGCCTCGGTGTGTGCATCGACTGCGGAGGTGGGTTCGACGAGCAGCAGGACCTCGGGTTCGGCGAGGACGGCACGGGACAGGCGGAGGCGTTGTTGTTGGCCGCCGGACAGATCCCGGCCCTGGGTTTGCACGGTGGAGTCCAGTCCGTGCGGTAGTCCGAGCAGGATGTCGTCGGCTGCCGCGGTGTGCAGGGCGTCGGTGACGGTGTCGTCGTCGTGTTGCCGGCCTGCGGTGACGATGTCGCGCAGGGTTCCGGCGAAGAGGTAGGCGTCGTCGTCGGCGAGGAGGATGCGGCTGCGGGTCTCGGTCAGGGACATCCGGTTCAGGGGTGTGTCGCCCCAGGTGCTCTCGGAGTCGATGCGGCGGGCGAGGCGGTCCATGACGGGGAGGGCCTCGTCGCGGCGGGCGGTGACCAGGACCGTGAAGGAGCCCGGTGCGATGGTCACTCCTGATTCGGGGTCGTGAAGGACGGCGGGTTCGGTGGGGCCCGGTAGTGGGTCGGGGTGATCGTCGACCAGCGGGGTGAGGGCGAGGACAGCGGTGACTCGTCGGCAGGCGACCAGTCCGCTGGCGAGGTCGCCTGCGCCTTCGATGAGGAAGTAGACGGGGACGATGAGGGCGGCGACGTAGCCGTAGACGGCGATCATCTCGCCGACGGTGATCTCGCCTGCGATGACCATGCGTGCTGCCAACCAGGTCACCGCGATGAGGAACAACGACGGCAGCCCGGTGGAGAGCGCCTGGATCCAGCTGCTGACGGCGCTGACGTGCATGCCTTCGGCTTGGAGTGCTGCGGAGGCTGTGCGGTAGCGGTGGGCGAACTCGTCTTTGCCGCCGATTCCGCAGAGCACTCTGAGCCCGGCGACGATGTCGCCCGCTCGGTTGCTCAGCGCGCCCTGTTGTTCGCGGTAGCGAGTCTGGGTCGTCTGGAGTCTGTTCAGTAGTGGTCCGACGGCCAGACACAGCAGGGGTACGCCGAGCAGGACGACCACGGCGAGTAGCGGGGAGATGGACAGCAGGACGGCTGCGACGCCCAGGTAGGCGGCTACGGCGCCGAGGCCGGGGCCGAGGGCTGTCATGGCGTGGCCGATGTGGGTGAGGTCGGTGGCTCCGATGGTGACGACCTCGCCGGTGGTCACCTTGCGCGAGAGTGCGGCGCCGAGTCGGGTGGTGTGGCGGGTGACGAGTTGGACGGTGCGCAGGGAGACGTCCATGCGCAGCAGGGTCATGGTTCGGTGCCGCATCAGGCCGAGTAGGGCGTTGATCAGGGTGATCGCCAGGATCGAGGCGGTCCACCAGCTCAAGGCGGTGAGGTCACCGGCGCGCAGTCCGTCGTCGACGGCGCGGGAGAGCAGGTAGGCGGGCAGCATGAGGCACAACATCCACACGGTGCTCCAGAGCACGGCTGCCGTGGCTCGGCGGGGATGTGCGGTGATCAGCCACCACAGGTATCGGCCTGGTCCGCGAAGGTCGGGTTCCCCGGGGTCGGGGTACGGGGGGCGGCGACGCATGGCCTCGACCGTAGCGTGGTGCGACCGGCTGTTTCCTGCGTTTTTGTGCTTGTCGGTGTGCAGCTCTAGGCCATCGAGAGTGTGTGGCTGCGGTGGGTCAGCCGTACATCTTCTCGGCGTAGGTGGGGCCGTAATAGGCCTCCAGTTCGGCGAGGCTGTCTTCCGGTCGTTCCAGGGCCTGGGCGATGCGGGGGCGGGAGGCGATGGACTCGGGGTTCCAGGTCTCGGGCTTCCATAGCTGTGATCGCAGGAATGCTTTGGAGCAGTGGTAGAAGACCTCCTCGACGTCCACGATCATCGCGACCCTCGGGCGGTTGCCTTTGACGATCATGTCGTCGAAGAAGGGGGCGTCGCTGACCAGCCGGGCCCGGCCGTTGATGCGCAGTGTGTCGCCTCGGCCCGGGACGAGGTAGATCAGGCCGACCTGCGGGTTGGTCAGGATGTTGTGGAAGCCGTCGACGCGGCGGTTTCCGGGGCGGTCTGGGACGGCGATGGTGGTGTCGTCGAGTACGAGGGTGAAGCCGGGCGGGTCGCCTTTGGGTGACACATCGCAGTGGCCTTGGGCGTCTGCGGTGGCGATGAGGCAGAAGGGCGCGGCGGCCAACCAGTCACGGTCGAGGGCGTGCAGGGTGGGGCGTGCCTTGTTCGCCGTGCGCTGGAGGGGCTCGCCGATCAGTTCGGTGAGTTCGGCCTGGGAATTGATCTCTACCTGTCCGGTCGGTCGCACTCTGGGGGTCCTCTCCCGCGTCGGAGCCATCACGATATCCACACCGCGTCCGGGGTGGGAACGACCGTCGGGATCGCGGGATTCTGCGAGGGCCGATGAATTCGTGGTCGCGGGGAAGTCTGTTCTGGCGCGGGGCTCTGCGCCCCGGCGAGCGCTCGAGGCGTTCGATTGTCTGGTGATGCGATGAAGGTGGGACGGCGATGACGGACACGGACCGGACGGGAACGCTGCACGCGGGATTCAGCAGCCCCGATGCGACGGCACAACCGTGGTCTCTGGTGCTTGAGACATTGGCGGAGGCGGAGGTCTTCTGGATCTCGACGGTGCGCCCCGACGGCCAGCCGCATGTCACGCCGCTCATCGCGGTGTGGCGGGATGGTGCGTTGTACTTCTGCACCGGTGGTGACGAGGTCAAGGCCCGTAATCTGGCGGCGAATCCGGAGTGTGTGCTGACCACCGGGTGCAACCGGATGGGTTCGGGTTTCGATGTGGTGGTGCAGGGGCGGGCCGTGTCGGTCACCGATGAGGCCCGTCTGGCTGTGGTGGCCGGTGACTATGAGAGCAAGTACGGCTGGGTGTTCCGGGTCGAGGATGGCCGGTTCGTCGGGGCGTCGGGCAATGTCGCCGAGGTGTTCGAGGTCCGCCCGGTGACGGTGTACGGCTATGGGCGTGGCGCCCAGTACAGCGCGACGAGTTGGCGGTTCTCCAGCTGATCACGCCGAGTGCCCTGGTGCTCTGCGGTGTCGGTACTGCTCAGTGCGGGTCTGATCGGGCGCGGATGTGGAGTCGTTCTCCTTGCGGGGAGAAGATGCTGAGCACTTCGCAGGGGCCGGGCCCGGGGTTGCCGAACCAGTGTGGGAGGCGGGTGTCGAACTCGACGACCTCTCCGGGGGTCAGCAGGATGTCGTGGTCGCCGAGGAGTAGGCGCAGTTTCCCGGACAGGATGTAGGACCATTCGTAGCCCTCGTGGACGAGTTGTTCGGGTTCGCCTGCGGGTTGGCCCGCCGGGAAGATCATTTTGTATGCGTGGACTCCGGCGGGTCTTCCGGTGAGTGGGAGGAGGGTGACGCCGTTGCGGATTCGGGGTTTTGGCCGCACTCGGGGGTCTTCGATCTTGGCGAAGTGCGCCAGCTCGTCCAGTGTCGTGCGGTGGGCTCTGGCGAGCAGTAGCAGCAGTTCCAGGGTGGGGCGTCGTTGTCCGGATTCGAGGCGGGACAGGGTGCTGGTGGAGATCCCGGTGCTCTCGGAGAGCTCGGCCAGCGTGATGCCTCGGCTGCGGCGAAGGCTGCGCAGTCGGGGCCCGATGGTGTTGAGGACACCCGCGAGTGCGTCGTCGTTGTCCATGCGACTGGATTTTGCCAGATCGGCAAAATATTTTGTGGTTTCCCGTTGATGGCGCGGAAGGTCGTTGTCGTGGACGCCGCTGTTGGGGCGGCGTCATGTGGACAGCGAGGAGCGCGTGATGCAGGGCGCCTATGACGTGGTGGTCATCGGTGGCGGTGCGGCCGGGTTGGCGGGAGCCTCGACCTTGGCGCGGGCGCGTCGTTCGGTGCTGGTGGTCGACGCGGGTGAACCGCGCAACGCCCCGGCGGCGGGGGTGCACAACTATCTGGGGCGGGAGGGCACTGCCCCGGGTGAGTTGCTGGCGGCCGGGCGGGCCGAGGTCGTCGGCTATGGGGGCGAGGTGATCACGGGCGAGGCGGTCGCGGCCGAGGCCGTCGGTGACGGTGTGGGAGAGCAGCGTTTCCGGATCACGCTGTCGGACGGCGAGGTCGTGTCCGCGCGGCGGTTGGTGCTGGCGACCGGGCTAGTGGATGAGTTGCCGGAGGTGGCGGGGCTGGCGCAACGCTGGGGCCGCGACGTGGTGCATTGCCCGTACTGCCACGGTTGGGAGGTGCGTGACCAGGCGATCGGCGTTCTGGCCACCTCGCCGATGGCGGCGCACCAGGCGTTGTTGTTCCGGCAGTGGAGCGCCGACGTGACGTTGTTCCAGCACGTCTCCCCCGCGTTCGACGAGGAGCAGCGCGAGCGGTTCGCCGCGCGGGGTATTCGGTTGGTCGACGGTGAGGTCGTGGCCGTGGAGTGCCGGGACGACCAGCTCAGCGGTGTTCGGCTGCGGTCGGGTGAGGTGGTCGCCCGGCAGGTGTTGGCGGTGGCGCCCCGGTTCATGGCCCGGGTCGACGTCGCGGGGGCTTTGGGAGTGGAGCCGGTCGAGCAGCGGGTCGACGGGCATCTGATGGGCCGTTACCTGCCCGTCGATGCGGTGGGGGCCACGTCGGTGCCCGGGGTGTGGGCGGTGGGCGATGCGGTCGATCTCAAGGCGCGGGTGATCAGTTCGGCTGCGGCGGGGGCGAATGCCGCTGCGGCCGTCAATCTCGACCTGGTCGAGGAGGACACGGCGAGGGCGGTGCTGCGGCATCGGGAGCGTTCGGTCGGGGGTTCGGGGTCGGCCGACGGGTGAGGTGGCATAGCCCCCGGGGGCCGGTGGGCTTTCTGGGCGTACGTGGGATCCGTTCTCGGGGGTCGGTATCGCACGGGCGGCGGGAATGGGTGTTCTCCCGTTGGTGGTCGGGTTCTCGGCGATTTGAATTCCCGCTGGTGCCCGCTATCCAAGATTCGAAGTGAATCGGACCACACGGCACCTGAGAACGAATTATTCGCCGATTTCCACCGTTGATCACGGAGGTGGTCCCGTTGAGTCGGGTTGCTGTTTCCGCTGGTCAGTTTCCTCTGGTGGCTGATCGGGAGCCGTGGGACAGAGGGTCCGGGTTTTTGGCAAGTCGAGAATTCCACGGATGAGAACCGAGGGCTCGCGCTGGTAGTTTGTGCCGCCGCAGGGCGCTGCTCGATACACGAGTGCGCCATCGTCCTGGGTAACCTCGGTCAGGAGTCGGCTTGTCGTACAGGGAGATCTCGGCTCATTCTGTTCGGTGGCGGGAGCACCGGGCGGTGACGTCCGGTGTCTGAGCCCCCGCAGACCCGCCTTCCGGAGTTGGGCGCGGCCGATCTGCCCGGTCGCGTCCAGGTCACGTTCGTCCCGGCGGAGGGCGCATTCGCCTGGTGGGGCGTGCCCGATCTGGCAGTCGTGCTCGCGGCACACCGGTTGCCTGTCGGCCGTGAGGGCCGATTCAGGTGCGCGGTGCCCATCGGAGTCGGCGGGTCCCGCGCGGTCGCCGCCGCGCTGGTGCAGGCCCGGTTCGTCAGCCTGGGCGATTCGTTGTCCGCATTGCGCAGCCTACGACCGGCCGACGATGTCGCCGGGGAGTTGGGGGCGTCGGTCTGGTCTTGGCGGGAGGCCGCGCAGCTGACCGCCGAGCCGGCTGCCGGGGCTCCGGCGGCATTCACGGAGCTGGCTGCGCGGATGCCCGCCGCCGCGCATGCCGCTCTCGACGTGGATCCGGCTGCGATCGAGACCGCTGCGGCCGTGCTGAGCCGTTTCCGGGCGGCGGCCGAGGTACGGGGCGATCTCGAATCGGCCGACATCCGTGCCACCTTGCGCCCGTATCAGGTGGAGGGGGTTGCCTGGTTGCGGTCGTTGGCCCCGCCCCTGGGCGGGAAGACGGTGGCTGAAGTCGATGCCGGCGTGCGGGACTCCCCCGGCGGCGGTGTCCTCGCCGATGAGATGGGTTTGGGCAAGACACTGCAGGCGATCTGCCTGTTGGCGACGCGACGCTGTGCTCGACCTCACCTGGTGGTGGCCCCCACCTCGGTGGTGGGCAACTGGTGTCGCGAGCTGGCGCGGTTCGCTCCCGAGACCCCGGTGATCGCCCATCACGGGTCGCGCCGTCGGCTCGCTGGCCCACCGCCTGCCGGGACGGTGGTGGTGACCTCCTACAGCGTGTTGCGTTCGGATGTCGCGTTGCTGACGGGCATCGATTGGGACGTCGTGGTGTTCGACGAGGCTCAACAGCTGAAGAATCCCGACACCAGAGGTGCGAAGGCCGCGGCGGATCTGCCTGCGGTGGTCCGGGTCGCGATGACCGGGACACCGGTGGAAAACCGGCTGGATGAACTGTGGGCGATCCTGCACATCACCAACCCGGGGTTGTTGGGCACGCGAGGGCGGTTTCGGCAGCGCTTCGCGGTGCCGATCGAGCAACGACGTTCGAGTCGGGCCGCGGCCCGACTGTCGGCGCTGGTCGAGCCGCATGTGCTGCGTCGGCGCAAGGCGGAGGTGGCGGCGGATCTACCGCCGAAGATGTACGCCACCGTGGCCTGCACACTGACCGAGGAACAGGCCGGGTTGTATCGGCAGGCGGTGTCCGAGGCGTTCGACGAGGGTTTGGGCACCGGATTCGGCAGGCGGGGCCGGGTACTGGCCCTGCTGACCGCCCTCAAACAGATCTGCAACCACCCCGCCCAGTTCCGGCCCGACGACCGCGGGTTGGCCGGTCGTTCCGGCAAGTTCGATCGAATCACCGAGATGTTGACGGAGATCGTCGACGAGGACGATCGGGCGTTGGTGTTCACCCAGTACCGGGCGATGGGTGAGCTGTTGTCCACGCACCTGTCCGCGCAGCTGGGCGTCGAGACGGTGCCGTTCCTGCACGGCGGGTTGAGCCTCGAGCGCCGCGACGAACTCGTTCGGAGTTTCCAACATGACGAGAACGGGCCGCCGGTCCTGCTGCTGAGCCTGCGGGCGGCCGGGTTCGGGCTCAATCTCACACGTGCAGGTCACGTCGTGCACTACGACCGGTGGTGGAACCCGGCGGTGGAGGAACAGGCCACCGACCGTGCACATCGGATCGGCCGGGATCGACCGCTGGCGGTTCACACCTTGGTGACCGCCGGGACGATCGAGGACCACATCGCCCGCATGCACGAATCGAAGCGGGTGTTGGCCGGGGTCGTCGGCGGTGGTGAGGCCGCGTTGGCGGAGTTGTCCGACGAGGACCTGCGCGCGGTGCTGACTCTCGATGAAGGGGTGATCGGCTGATGATCGCGGAGTACGGTGCCACCGTCTGGGGCAAGGCGTGGTTGCGCACCGTCGAGACGACCTCGGTGACGACGTCCAACGCCCTGCTGCCCAGAGCGCGCAGTCTGGTCCGCAACGACGCGGTCACCGTGTTGACCATCGGGCCGGGCCTGGTCGAGGCCGAGGTGCTCGTCAAGTCGGGTGTGCAGCGGGTGCGCATCGAATTGGCAGTGTGGGCCGCGCCCGTGCGGGCGGAGGCGGACCGGCTCATCGGCGCGGCTCGGGAGCAACATGCCGGGCTGGCTGCGGGTGACCTACCGGATTCGCTCGCGGAGGATCTCCGACGGCATGCGGTGCCCGTCGCGGTGCCCGCGCAGGAACAGTTGGTGCGGTGTTCGTGTCCGGCGCGCACACCGCGCTGTGTGCACGTGTTGGCCTGTCTCTACGCCTTGGTTCAGCGCATCGATGAGGAGCCGGTGCTGGCGGTGGTCCTGCGGTCCCCCGGGACGGCCGTGGCCGATACACCGACGGCGCCGCCCGATCGGATCCTGCTGGCCGATATCGAGGTGGCCGGGTTCTACGGCGGGTGATCGGCCAAGACGGGTTGCCGCTCGGTGCGTTTCGAGCTTGTGGCAGTGCACCGAGCGGGCCTCGACACGTCGGGAGGGACTCCGACTCCCTGGATGAGCGCGGCCTTGTTCCACTCCTGCGCGGCCACGAATGTTGTCGGTGGCGCGAGCGCGCCGAGGCCCTCGCACGACACGACGTGCGAGCGGTGCACGGATTCGAGGAGAGAATCACCATGGCGGCACGGAACAAGATCGCGATCATCACCGGTGGAAGCCGGGGCCTGGGGCGCAGTGCGGCGTTGAAACTCGCCGCGGACGGTGTCGATTCGATCATCACCTACCGGACCCGCGAGGACCGGGCAGCGGAGGTCGTCGAGGCCGTGGCGGCGATGGGACGTCGTGCGGTGGCGTTGCCGTTGGACACCGCGCGGGTCGACACGTTTGATGCGTTCGCGGGGCAGGTTCGGGCGCTGTTGGCCGAGCACTGGGGCCGTGAAACCCTCGATTTCCTGGTCAACAACGCGGGTAACGGTGTGTTCGGGCCGTTCTCCGAGGTCACCGTGGAGGATTTCGACTCTCTGCTGAACGTGCACTTCCGAGGAGTGTTCTTCCTGACCCAGCGGCTCCTCCCGGTGATCGCCGACGGTGGTCGTATCGTCAATCTGTCCTCCGGGTTGGCGAGGTTCGTCGGCGGGCACCACTCGGCTTATGCGGCGATGAAGGGCGCGGTCGAGGTACTGACGAGGAACCTCGCCGGTGAACTCGGACCGAGACGGATCACGGCGAACATCGTCGCGCCCGGCCCGATCGGCACCGATTTCCAAGGCGGGGCGCTGCGCGACGACGAGAATCTCCGCGCTGGGTTGGCATCGGTGACGGCGCTCGGCCGCGTCGGTGAACCCGACGAGGTCGGCGCAGTGATCGCCGCGCTCCTGCGCGAGGACACCGGGTGGATCAACGGACAACGGATCGAGGTGTCGGGCGGAACCCGGTTGTGACCGAGGTGGACGACCCGACGCGGCGAGACGGAGAGGATGTGCTGGTGGACCGCACCCAGCTGGCCGATTTCCTGACTCGGCGACGCAACGACCTGCAACCGGAGGACGTCGGTATCCCCCGGGGGCCTCGGCGGCGCACCAGCGGGCTGCGCCGTGAGGAGGTCGCGGCGTTATGCGGCATGTCGGTGGACTACTACAGCCGCCTCGAACAGCGTCGGGGCACCCGCCCGTCGGAGCAGATGTTGGCCGCGATCGCCCGGGGACTGCACCTGTCCCTGGACGAACGCGATCACCTGTTTCGGCTGGCGGGCCACACCGCTCCGCAGCGGGCGCTCCGCAGCGATCACGTCGACGTCGGGGTGCGGCGGGTGCTGGATCGTCTCGACGACACCCCGGCGCAGGTGATGAGCGGGCTGGGCGAGGCTTTGTTGCAGACCAGGTTGGCCCGCGCGCTGCTCGGTGACCTCACCCGATTCCAGGGGCTGGACCGCGCCATGGTCTACCGCTGGTTCACCAGCGACGCGGCCCGCCGGGCGTATCCGGAGTCCGACCACCCGATGCACAGTCGGGTGTTCACCTCGCAGCTTCGAGCGGCCTACGCCAAACACGGCTCGGATTCCAGGGCGGCAGCCATCTTCGCCGCGCTGACCGCCGCCAGCGCGGAGTTCCGCCAGGTGTGGGAACGCCACGAGATCGGTCTGCGCTATCCCGGGCCCAAGCGCATCCTGCATCCCGAGGTCGGATTGTTGGAACTGCACTGCCAGACGCTGCACGACCTCGATCAGGCACAGACTCTGTTGGTGTACACCGCTGTCCCCGGTAGTGAGAGCCACGAGAAATTACAGTTGCTCTCGGTGATCGGCGATCAATCGCTGACGACCTGAGCAGACAGCGGCCCGGCCCGCATCGACCGTCTCAGGCCACCCTGCGGCGAGGTTGACGCTGTCGAACCCGGCCGCCCTGGCCGCCGGGCCCGCAGACCTCCGAGGAGGAGGAGTCGGCCTCGGAGACGGTGGCGGGTATCGCCGTGGCGATCCGGGTCAGGATCGTGCGGGCGGCCTGGAGCTCCTCGATGTGCGCGGTGATGCGATCGCGTTCCCTGAGTAGTTCCACCGACAGCTCGGGGCAGCCCGGCGCGAGTTGTCCCTCCTCCTCGACCAGGCAAGGCAGGGTCTCGGCGATCAACGACGTGTTCAGCCCGGCCGCCAGCAGCGTGCGGATCCGCCGTACCAGGCCGACATCGGACTCACTGAACTCGCGATAGCCGCTAGGACGTCGCTGCGGGCTCAGCAGATTCTGCTGCTCGTAGTACCGCAACGACCGCTCGCTGACTCCCGTACGGCGGGAGAGCTCCCCGATGCGCATGTGTCCCAGGTCACTTCCGCTCGACTCTGACATCGATGTCAAAGCCTACCGTCGCCGCCATGAACGAGACTTCGACCATCACTGACCACCACGTTCCCGTCTCGGTGCTCGGCCTGGGTCCGATGGGCCGGGCCCTGGCCGGGGCGCTACTCGCCGCAGGACACCCCACCACCGTCTGGAACAGGACAACCGGCCGCGCAGACGAGCTGATCTCCCGAGGAGCAGTGGCCGCAGACTCGGTGACCGAGGCGGTCCAGGCCAGCCCGTTGGTGATCGTGTGCGTCCTCGACTACGACGCGGTGCAGGAGATCCTGGCGCCCGCCGCCGACGCCTTCGACGGCCGCACCCTTATCAACCTCACCGCCGATTCGCCGGAACGCGCCCGAGACATGGCCGATTGGGCCGCCGCGCGGGGCATCGCCTACCTCGACGGGTCGATCATGACTCCCACCGACACGATCGGCGGCGCCTCGGCCAGTGTGCTGTACAGCGGGCCGATCGAGGTGTTCACCCGTTGGCAGGACACGCTGGGACACCTCGGTGGCTCCAGCCATCTGGGAACGGACCCCGGTCGGGCAGCCGCACACGACGTAGCACTGCTGGGGTTCTTCTGGAGCGCGATGAGCGGTTTCGTGCACGCACTCGCCTTGGCCAAGGCGGAGGGCATCACCGCCACCGCACTGGCCCCCTATGCCAAGGGGATCGCGGGGATCCTCCCGAACATCATCGACGCCCTCGCGGAGGAAGCCGACGCCGGTGACCACCCCGGAGAGGACTCCACGATCGCCTCGGTGGCGACGAGCATGGACCACATCATCCATGTCTCCCGGAACCGAGGAATCGACGCGAGCGTCCTCACGGCCGCCAGAGACATCGCCGTGCGGGCGATCGAGCAGGGACACGGCTCAGAAGGATTCGGTCGGATCGCCGACGTGCTGAAGCGTCCGACGACATCGTGACCAAAAGCGTTCGCTCCAGGCCGGCGGCTATCTGGTGATCAGCCGGGCGATATGCCCGATGTCCAGTGGCGCGGGGGGCGGCAACGGGGTGTGCGGATCGACGCGATCGGTGTGGAACGACGACAACAGGTAGGCCACCACCCTGCGCGAGGCAGCCCGGGAGGCCTCGGAAGCCCCGGTGGCCACACCGTTGCCGGCCAAGAACACCAGGATGAGATCCGAGACCATGAAGTCGGGCCGTAGTCGCCCGTCGTCCTGGGCCCGCCTTACCAGTTCCGCGAGGCCCTGTTCCACGTGTGATCGCTGCCGTTCGAAGTCGACCGCCTCGGGGAAGGCGGTGAGGAACGCCGAGGTCAGCCCGAGGTCCTCGGCCTGCATCTCGCACATCGTCGTGACGGCGTTCTGGAAGCCGTGCCAGGGGTCTGGGTCGGCCAGTGCCTCGTCGATCACCGAGGTGCACGCCGAGATCTGGTCGGCGAACACCTCGGTGATCAGGGCGTCCTTGGTGGGGAACCGGCGGTAGAGGGTGGCCACTCCGACCTCGGCTCGTCGGGCGATCGCGGCCATCGGGACGTCGAGGCCGCGTTCGGCGAACGCTGCCCGGGCGACGTCGAGGATGCGGTTGCGGTTCTCCGTTGCGTCGGCGCGCAGCCGTGGTGGGTCGGCATGGGGTCGCTCTGTCTGTGGTTCGGCGGTGTTCATGCCTGTCACCTCGACTTAGTGGCTGTGCAGGAAACGTGTCGTCGACAGTTCGATCTCAGGTGCGGATGTAGTCGGCGAGGTGTTGCCCGGTAAGGGTGGAACGATCGGCGACCAGATCGGCGGGAGTGCCCTCGAAGACGATCTTGCCGCCGTCGTGACCCGCCCCGGGGCCGAGGTCGATGATCCAGTCCGCGTGGGCCATGACGGCCTGGTGGTGCTCGATGACGATGACCGACTTACCGGAGTCGACGAGTCGGTCGAGGAGGGCGAGCAGTTGTTCGACGTCGGCCAGGTGCAGGCCGGTGGTGGGCTCGTCGAGGACGTAGACGCCGGTCTTCTCACTCAGGTGGGTGGCCAGCTTGAGTCGTTGCCGCTCGCCACCGGACAGGGTGGTCAGCGGTTGGCCGAGTCGGAGGTAGCCGAGTCCGACATCGGCGAGTCGATCGAGGATGCGTTGCGCGGCGGGGGTGCGAGCGTCGCCCTCACCGAAGAAGCCCGCGGCCTCGGACACCGACATCGCCAAGACCTCGCTGATATCGCGGCCGCCGAACCGGTATTCCAGTACCGAGGCCTGGAACCGCTTGCCGCCGCATTCCTCGCAGGTGGTGGCCACGCCCGCCATCATCCCGAGGTCGGTGTAGATGACGCCTGCGCCGTTGCAGTTGGGGCAGGCTCCCTCGGAGTTGGCGCTGAACAGGGCGGGCTTGACGCCGTTGGCCTTGGCGAAGGCCTTGCGGATGGGGTCGAGTAGGCCGGTGTAGGTCGCGGGGTTGCTGCGGCGGGAGCCCCGGATCGGGCTCTGGTCGATGGACACGACGTCCACCCCGGTCTGCTCGGACAGCTGCGGCAGCGAGCCGTGTACCAGCGAGCTCTTTCCGGAGCCCGCGACGCCGGTGATGACGACCAGTGTTCCGAGCGGGATGTCCACGTCGACGTCACGCAGGTTGTTGGCGTCGGCGCCCCGGATCGGGAGTTTTCCGCTGGCTTCGCGCACCGTCTCCTTGAGTGCGGCACGGTCGTCGAGATGTCTGCCGGTGCTGGTGCCGCTGTCTCGGAGGCCTGCCACGGTTCCCTCGAAGCAGATGGTTCCGCCTGCGGTGCCCGCGCCGGGGCCGAGATCGACGACGTGGTCGGCGATGGCGATGGTCTCCGGTTTGTGCTCCACGACGAGCACGGTGTTGCCCTTGTCGCGCAGGCGCAGCAGCAGATCGTTCATCCGCTGGATGTCGTGCGGGTGCAGTCCGATGGTGGGTTCGTCGAACACGTAGGTGACGTCGGTGAGCGCCGAGCCGAGGTGCCGGATCATCTTGACCCGCTGAGATTCGCCGCCCGAGAGCGTGCCTGCGGGACGGTTGAGGGAGAGGTAGCCCAAGCCGATCTCCACGAAGGAGTCGAGTGTCTGCTGCAGTGTCGTCAACAGCGGCCCCACCGAGGGATCGGTGATCTTGCGGGTCCAGTCGGCGAGGTCGCTGATCTGCATCATCGAGGCGTCCGCGATGTCGATGCCCTGGATCTTCGAGGATCTGGCGGTGTCGCTGAGCCGGGTTCCGTCGCAATCGGGGCAGGTCGTGAAGGTGACCGCGCGTTCAACGAAGGCTCGGATGTGCGGTTGCATCGCCTCCTTGTCCTTGGCCAGGAACGACTTCTGGATCTTGGGAATCAATCCTTCGAAGGTGAGGTTGACGCCTTCGACCTTGACCTTGGTCGGTTCCCGGTACAGGAAGTCCTGCATCTCCTGCTCGGTGAAGTCGCGGATGGGCTTGTCGGCGTCGAGTAGTCCCGACTCGGCGTAGGTGCGCACCGTCCACCAGCTGTCGGATTTCCACCCCGGGATGGTGAAAGCACCCTCGGAGATCGACTTGGAGTCGTCGTAGAGCTGGGTGCGGTCGATGTCGGAGACCGTGCCCCTGCCCTCGCAGCGCGGGCACATGCCGCCGATCACGCTGAAATCGCGGCGTTCTTTGACGGTCTTGCCGCCGCGTTCGAAGGACACCGCGCCTGCGCCGCTGATGGAGGCGACGTTGAAGGAGAACGCCTGGGGCGATCCGATGTGTGGTTGGCCGAGTCGGCTGAACAGGATGCGCAGCATCGCGCCCGCGTCGGTGGCGGTGCCGACCGTGGAGCGCGGATCGGAGCCCATGCGCTGCTGGTCGACGATGATCGCGGTGGTCAACCCTTCGAGCACGTCGACGTCGGGGCGGGCCAGCGTCGGCATGAAACCCTGCACGAACGCGCTGTAGGTCTCGTTGATCATGCGCTGGGATTCGGCGGCGATGGTGCTGAAGACCAGCGAGCTCTTCCCGGACCCGGAGACACCGGTGAAGACCGTCAACCTGCGCTTGGGGATCTCGACGTCGATGTCGTCGAGATTGTTCTCCCGCGCGCCGTGCACCCTGATCACGTCGTGGGTGTCGGCGACGTGGGGCGCAGGTCGCTGTGGGTCGGTGCTCATCGTGGCTCCAACTGATCGTCGGGATCCGCGTCTGCGCGGTCTCCCCCGGTGTTCGCCCTGGTGCGGACGGGTGGGTTACCTGGCGCCGCCGGTGTCCTGCGCGGCCATCGGCCATTGTTCATCCGGGTACCGACGGTTCGCTCGTCCGAACCGGGTGTCCTGCTTCACAGGGTCCGGTGCCCGGCTGTCACGCCGTGGGCAGCAGCCTGCCGAGTGCGGTGATCAGCAGGTTTCGATCCGTGCTGGGGATGTCCTGCGCGAGTCGTTCCAATTGGTCGGTGACCGCGTGGTGGGCCTCGGTGGCGACCCGGCGGCCCTGGGCGGTCAACTCGATCTGGAAGACCCGTCGGTCGTGGGTGTCTCGAATCCTGGCTACCAGCCCGCGTCGCTCGACTCGATCGACCAGCCCGGTCAGACTCGATTTCTCCAGGTGCAGGACCCTGCTCAGGTCGCTCATCCCGATCGGCCCGGCACGCAGGATGCAGAGCAGATTCGTCTGGGCGGGTGTCAGGCCTCGGCTGCGGCTGACCTCGAGGAAGATCCGATCCACCAGGTGGCTCAACTGGACCAGTACCTCGGCCAAGCTCGGGTTCTCGACCGTATCGGTCATCGCCTGCCTCCCCGACCGAAGCGTAGTCGACCTCGGTTCGTGTGCCGAACCAAAACCGACCGGGTCCGGTGCCCGGTTCGTCTTCTTCGCGATGGTTGCAACGAACGTCTCCGGCGGGCTGTTCCTGGTCCCGGGCCGCCGGATCATGTCGAGCGGCATGGCGACGGCACGTGACGTCGCCGACCGCATACGGTAGGTGATCGATGGTGTGGTGCAAGGAAGGGGCGAGCGGGTGCGCGATCAGTCGATCGAAGGATTTCTGGACGACCTTGCCGCGCGGACACCCGCACCGGATGGTGGGGCCGCCGCGTGTCTGCACGCCGCCCAGGCGGCCGCGTTGTTGGCGATGGTCGCCCGCTACACCGATGGGGATCGGCACGCCGAGCACTCCGAGATCGTGGGCACCGCACTGGCCGAAGCGGAGATCCTGCGACTGCGAGCGTTGGAACTGGCCGAACAGGACGTCCACACTCCGCGTGAGGTAGGCGCGGCCCGGTCGCATCCCCGCAGCACCCGTGCGGAGAAGGCCGCCCGTCGCGATGCGATCCAGCACGCGCTCAGCGGCGCCGCCCGCCCATCGGTGGACACCATCGCGCTCGTCGCCGAGATCCTTGCCTTGGCGGAGACACTGCTGTCGGTCGGCGATCGTGACGTGATCGCCGATGTCGCTGCGGCGGCTGAGGCAGCCAGGGCTGCGGCGGCGATCGCCCGGGTCAATGTGGAGGTCGATCTCGCGAATATCGAGGATCTCGGCGCTCAAGTGGCGTTGCGCGAGGAGGTCGCCGGGGTGGACGACCTGCTCGACCGGGCACACCGGCTCACCGAGACGGTACGGGCGACGATTCGGTGAGCCTCGTTCGACCGAGGCGCTGGCCACGTAGGTGGTCGGCATCGCGGTCATCACGCGGCCTGCGGTGGATCGGCGTTTCGCGGTCGCTATTCGGGCCATTCGGAGACGTAGATCCAGTCGATGCCATCCGAACCGGGTCCATCGAGGTCTGGTGCTCGGGTGAGGCCGGCTTTGGTGGCGACTCGTTGTGAGGCGGTGTTCCTCGGGCGGACGCGGGCCACGATCGGCGGGCCGGGGAGCCGGCGTCCGGCCCAGCCGACCACCGACCGGGCGGCCTCGCTTGCGTACCCATGGCCCCAGGCTGCCGGGTCCAGCCGATAGAACAGGTTGAGGATCGGACGGTCTTTGAGCAGCATGGCCTTCACCCCGCAGAACCCGAGCACGGTCGCGCATCCGTGCTCGCGCGCGGTCAGATAGCCGATTCCGAAGCGGCTCCACTGGTCGTTCCACCGGTGGAACAGCCGGGTGGCCTGTTCGATGGTGCGCAGTCCGTCGGAGGGGTTGTGGACGCAGGTACGGGGATCGCGGTGAATACGCAGGATCGCGGCGATGTCGGCCTCGACCGGGCGGTGCAACGTCAGTCGTTCCGTTGCCAACACCTCGGCGATAGGGCGGCGTTCGGTCACCGCCCGACGCTAGCGCGCCTGCGATGTCGACGAGGTGAGGCCACCCGGGACCCATGGCGTGACCTGCCAGGACAGAGCACTCTCCGCCGAGGTGAACCGAGCGATCATCGACCGTCGCGTGCCACGATCATCAGGCTGGCGTGTTGCGCGGACCGCCGGCGATCGTTCTCGACCGGGGTCGAAGCCTTCGGTGTTTTGTGTTCTATCGGCCCGGTCACTCCCCTCGACCGAGGAGGTTCGCGTGGCGACGACGACATGGCTGCGTCACCGTCGACCGGATGACACATCGGTTCGACCGGTCCCGAACGAAGGTGAAGAAGGTCTGTGAACGGCGATCAACCAGAGCGGGAGAGCGTCGAATCCGCTGAGAGCGGAAGCCACATCGGCCCCGCGACCGAGACCCTGGCCGACCGAGGTTCGTGGCCGACGCTGGCGGTGGTTCTCAGCGGCGCCTTCATCGCCTTGCTGGACACCACGATCGTCAACGTCGCTCTGTCCGACATCGGTACCGCGCTGGGCGCCGAGGAGACGGCGTTGGCGTGGATCCTGTCCGGGTACTTCCTGTCCTTCGGACTCGTGTTGATTCCGGCGGGGCGGCTCAGCGATCGATTCGGCCACCGCAGGTTGTTCGTCGCGGGAATGACCCTGTTCACCGTTGCGAGCCTGGCGTGTGGATTGGCGGGCTCGCCGGGGCTGCTGGTGTTCCTCCGAGTGATCCAGGGCTTGGGCGCGGGGCTGTTCTTCCCCGTCATCGCGGCGCTCATTCAGCTCACCTACACCGGTCGAGCCCGCGCACGGGCTTTCGGGCTGCTCGGTGCGGTCATCGGTATCTCCACTGCCATCGGTCCGCTGGTGGGTGGGCTGTTGGTGCACGGCCTGGGCACCCAAGGGTGGCGGTGGGTGTTCCTGGTCAACGTGCCGATCGGGGTGATCGTGGTACCAGCCGCCCTGCGACTGCTACCGAGACCGGCACCGAAGTACGGAAGCGAGGCCCGCCGGGCCGATCTGGTGGGCCTGGGGCTGCTGTTCGTGAGTATCACCGCGTTGCTGCTGCCCTTGGTCGAGGGCCAGCACGCGGGGTGGTCGGGGTGGCCGCTGGTCAGTCTCGGACTGGCGTTGCTGGCCGGTGGGACGTTGTGGTGGTGGGAACGTCGTTCGGAGGAACGTGAGGGCGATCCCATACTGTCCCCCGCGTTGCTGCGCAGACCGGCGTTGGCTGCGGGAGCTCTGGTGGCCCTGGTCTACTTCGCCGCGTTCACCAGCGTGTTCTTCTCGTTGGCGTTGCTGTGGCAGGAGGGTTTGGGCCACGACGCGCTGGAGACCGGTTTGATCTTGATGCCGTTCGCCCTGGGGAACTTCCTCGGTGGACTGGGCAGTGCTCGGTTCGCCGCGCGACTCGGCCGCACCGCCTTGATGGTGGCGGCGGTACTGGTCGGGCTGGGCTTGAGTGCCACGCTGCTCATGTTGAAGCTGGGCACACCGGATCCGAATGGTTGGACCTTGGTGTTCCCGATGGCACTCGCAGGCATCGGCAACGGGCTCTTCATCGCCCCCAACACGAATCTGGTGCTTTCGGCGGTGCCGCCTGCTCAGGCGGGGACCGCGAGTGCGTTGTTGTCCACGGCACAACGGTTCGGGAGTTCGATCGGGATCGCCATGGTGAGCAGCGTCCTGTTCGGAACGCTGCGGGTCGAGCAGTCCGGCCGGGCGCAGGCTTATCTGCACAGCACACAACTGGCGCTGCTGGTCAACATCGCCTTGGTGCTGCTCGCGCTGGCCCTGGTCTTCGTGCTGCCTCGCAAGACCGACGCGGCGTGGTCGTGATTCTTCAAGGCCGGATGCATTACGGCGGACCATCGATCGATTCGCATCTCCGCGCAGAGTTGGGCGCCCGTTGCCCCCTTGAGCCTGATCGACCGGCACCGGCGGACTGATGAAGGCTGGTTGCTCGCCCGATCCGCAGCGCGGGTCCCGCTCTACCGAGGCATTGCAGACGTTTCCTGGCAGAGCGGGACCCGTGGTGGGGGCCGTCCCGTGGCGATGGTCAGGCGGGGATCGGCTGAGCCAACCTGCCCTGCCGTAGGGTGTTCGCCCACCAGTCGAGCTGGTCGAACATGGTGGCTGCCGCTCGGTTGACCGCTGCGGTGTCCAGCGGCCTACCTGCGGCGTCGAAGCAATTTCCTGCGTTGTGGAAACTCACCGTCTCGCGAATGGTGACGGCGTTGAGCTCGGCGAAGACCAACCTAAGCTGTTCGACGGCGCGCAAGCCGCCGGAGATTCCGCCGTAGCAGACGAAGGCCACGGCCTTGGCGTACCACTCCGCGCCGAGGGAGTCGATGGCCTCCTTCAGCGGGCCCGGGTAGGCGTGGTTGTACTCCGGTGTGATGACGACGATCGCGTCCGCAGCGCCGATGCGCTCGGCGAGGCGAGGGCGACTCGCCTCGTCGGCCAGATCGATGACATCGATGCTCGTCGCCGCCCGGTGGGTGGCCTGTTCGGTCAACCAGTCGGCGACGGTCGGGCCGAAGCGGCCCTGGCGAACGCTCCCGATGATCACTGCAAGCCGAATGGGCTCAGCCATGCCTCTGTCCTTTCCTGGTCGCCGATGACGGCGAAGCGGAGGAGTCCGCGCGAACACGGTCGGCGCCGAAACGCGAGATCGCGTGGCGACGATCAGAGGCTAGAACCAGAACCAATGTTGAGGTCAAGGGCGAGTCTGCGAATGGGCCCGGCTGCGTGTTCTCGACGAACCGGACGAGCCCGCAGTGCGATCGGATCGAAGACTCGGGCCGGGCGGACGGTGGCACGGCTGCGGCGAATCGCCCGCTCCTGCCTACCGTCCGCCGCCGGCCCGGCCTTACTCGGCTGCCTGCGATGCGCCAACGTGCGCCGCGCGCACCGCGTCGGCCACCGGAGTGCCTGCCTTGCCGGTCAGCCGACGCAGGTCGTCGCTATCGGTGTCCAGCGCACCTTCGGCGATCGATCCATCGAGGCTGGCGACGAAACCTGCGGTGTCGGCGTCCAAGCCTGCCGACCGCAACGTCGCCGCGAGCTCATCGACGCTCACATCACGATAGACGACCTGCGTGCCGGTCACCTCGGTGATCGTCGCAGCCAGCTCCGCCAGGGTGAACGGCGTGCCGCCCAGCTCGTACACCGCGTTGTCCGGCCCTGGATCGGTCAGGGAGGCCGCTGCGGCCGCCGCGTAGTCCGCGCGGGTGGCGCCCGCGATGCGGCCGGCGCCGCCCGCGCCCAGAATCTCGCCTGCGGCGAGGTACTGGCTCAGTGACGCGGTGTAATTCTCGATGTACCAGCTATTGCGCAGGATGGTGTGCGCGAGCCCGGACGCCCGGATCATCGCCTCGGTCTCCCGGTGTTCCGGCGCGAGCGCCAGCGACGTCGTGTCCGCCGACAGGATGCTCGTGTAGGCCAGGTGTGAGACTCCTTCGGCCTGCGCCGCGTCGATCACCGCCTTGTGCTGCGCGATGCGTTGCCCCACCTCGCTGCCAGAGACCAGGAGCAACCGGTCCACCCCCGCCAGGGCGGCGGGGAGCGTCTCCGGTCGCGAGTAGTCGCCCTCGCGGACCTCGATCCCGGCCTCGGCGAGGTCCGCCGCCTTGGCGGGGGTGCGGGCGATGGCGACCAGGTCGCCCGGCTGCACGCCGTGTGCGCGCAGCGCCCCGATTGCGAGCCTGCCGAATGGCCCGGTGGCGCCGGTGACGGCGTAGGTGGTCATGGTTCTCCTCTGGCGGTCGCGGTTGACCGACGCGACGCACTCCGTCGCACCGTACTAACTTTTTTACAGTACCCTCCGTTTCGTGGAAGGTGGGTAGGATGGGTCTATGCCCGACTCGCCCATTGCGCCCGCAGGCGTCGCCAGCCCGCCCATGGACGAAGGGCCCACCGACGCACTCGTCGCGGACGTGTTCGCCAGGGCCTGCACCTCACGGTCCGCCTTGGAGAACGTGAGCGGCCGGTGGTCGATCCTCGCCCTGCTCGCCCTGGCCGAGGGTGATTACCGGTTCAATGCACTTCGCCGCCGCGTCGAGGGCGTGAGCGAGAAGATGCTCGCCCAGACGCTCCAGGCCCTGGAGCGCGACGGCCTGGTGCGTCGGGAGGTCGTCACCGTCATCCCGGCCAGGGTCGAGTACTCCCTCACCGCGCTGGGCGGCACCATCGCCGGTCGGCTGCACGGGCTGGTCGAGCTGCTGGAGGCCTCCGTCGATCAGATCACCGAAGCTCGCACCGCCTACGACGAACGACCGCGGTGAGAACGCCGATTCGTTCTCGCCCGGCGGCGCATCCGACGGTTCAGCTCGACTGCAGCACCGACAGGACGTTGCCAGCCGGATCCTTGAACCACGCGATCAGTGGTCCGTCACCACGGAGCACGCCCTTGTCATCCTGATCGAAGCCCTCGTAGCGCTCGAGCACCACGCCCCGTCGAGTCAGCTCGTCGACGGCGGCATCGATGTCGGCCACGGGAAAGTTCAAGATCGTGTACCCGGCGGGGACGTGATGCCGCGTCGGGTAGATCAACACATCGCGCCCGCCGGCGATGTGCAGGTTCACCAGCCCGAACTCCGGTGCATCGGTGAGTTTCAGACCCAGGGTCTCACCGTAGAAGCGTTTGGCCTTGGGCATGTCGTCCACCGCGAACCCGCTGAACGCCGCGCTGTCCTCGAACATGGCTTACTCCCCTGTCGTACGCCACAGTCTCGGCCATCAGGCTGCCCACGATGGGCCCTGTCCAATCCGGCAACGGTGTCGGCGGGGCACCAGCGGGCCCTCCTCACGGTTCGGGCCGGCGGCCGGCTGGCCGCTATGGCCCGCGAGCGGGGTCGGCCGCCGGACGCAGGCGAAGATCGAGAGCTCAACGAAGGTCGTGGTCCCGCCGGTGCCGCCCGCGTTTGCGCACGCGCCAATGTCGCCCGCGCTGAGTCGTCTCGGCCGCCGAGGCCGCCGACCCACCCGCCAGTCTGGCTCCGAACTCCTGCGCCGTGATACCCATCAACACCGGATACCTCACCTCGCCCCGCAACAGCTCGGTATCTCGAGGGCGGCCCTCCTCCCGGAAACCGAGCCCGCTGTGCAGCGACAAGGACGCGAGATTCCCGCCATAGATGCTGACCTCGCACTTGCGGTAGTGCCGCTGGACGAACATGAAGTTCAGTAACACGGTGATGGCGTCACCCGCATACCCGCAGCGTCGGTGTGCCGCGCCGATGCCGATTCCGTAGCTGAATCGGCCGGATCGAGTGTCGGTCTGGACCGCGGACATCGAGCCGACCAGCATCCGGCTGTGCAGCGTCTCGATCGCGAACCGGAAGTTGTCTCCCGGGTCCGGCACCGACGTTCGATGCGCGGCCCAATGTCGATACCCGTCGAGCGGGGCGGACCCGCTGCGAGCCGAGTCCCGGTCGAAACCGGTGAGAGTGCGACGATCCGCAGGCACGATCTGGCGCAACCGCACCTTTCGGCCGACCCAGAACACCGTGCCGGTCTGCACCGGACCACGACGGCCCGCCGGATCCGATCGGGGCGCGTGCATCG
This sequence comes from Actinoalloteichus hymeniacidonis, assembly GCF_014203365.1. Lineage (NCBI taxonomy): Bacteria > Bacillati > Actinomycetota > Actinomycetes > Pseudonocardiales > Pseudonocardiaceae > Actinoalloteichus > Actinoalloteichus hymeniacidonis. The sequence goes on along the minus strand of NZ_JACHIS010000001.1, from coordinate 3,242,981 downwards.
TCATCGGCGGGGATGTTACCGGCGCCGGGCCGGCCGCGGTGGCGAACCTTCGTCCATATCGGACTCGACACTGGACCGCAGCCGGGAGTATCCCGGTCGCTGCCGCCGATTGGCGAGCGTGATACGCCTTGCCCGTCCTCGAATCTCGGTGCTCGGCATAGTGGTCGGGTTCTCAGCCGGAGATCCCGGCAGGCTCGGCCGTCATGGTGATACTGGTCGGGATCGCTGCGAAGACCCGAAGGAGGAAGGCAGTCAACTCGGAGCGAGACGCCTCTCCCGGCCGAGTGGACCACTCCCGAAGTGCGTACTGGGATGCGGCGGTCGCGATGTCCAACACCAGTCGAATGTGGATGTCCGCTACCCGCGAGGACTCGATCCGTCGGGACAGGATCTCCATGGCCGAGCGGGTGGCCCGTTCGCAGAAATGCAGATTATGCGCGTCCATCGACGGTGTCTCGGCGGCCAGCCGCAGGCAGCGCACCGCACGCTCGGCCCACTCGGGATCGGACATGCGGTCCAGCGCGGCGAGCAACGCATCGCGCAGCACCTCCAACAGCGTCGATCCGCGCAGATCGTGTGATTCGAGTACGTCGAGAAAAGTGGTCCACAGCGCCTGGACCGGCATCATCGCAACGTCTTCTTTACTGGCGAAGTTGCGGAAGAACGTCCGTTTGGAGATCTCGACCTCGGCACACAACTTCTCCAGGGTCGTGTTGTCGAAGCCCTGAGTGGTGAAGAGATCCAGGGCGGTGTCGACGAGCGTGCGGCGGGTGCGCAGCTTCTTGCGCTCGCGGAGCGAGAACTCGGCACCCGCGATAGCAGCCCGCGTTCCGTCGTCGTAGGACGGTGACGACGATCCAGGTACCGGAGAGCTCATCCATCCAGTCTAGATCGCCATAAAGTGTCCCCTGTAGGCTAGTGCCACTCAGTGGCAAATTGTGTTGGCGAAGGGCGATACGACATGCGTGCTCTACTGATCGACCACTCCGCTCCCGGTGGTCTGCGGCTCGGGGAAGCAGCGGAACCCGAAACCGCAGATCATCAGGCGCTGATCAGGGTGACCTCGATCTCTCTCAACCACGGCGAGGTTGGACCGGAACTCGCCTCCGCCACCGAAGGAGGAGTGCACGGTTGGGACGCCGCCGGGGTCGTCGAGCGGGCTGCCGCCGACGGTTCCGGTCCGGCCGTCGGTACCTCGGTGGTCACGCTGGCAATGGGTGGCGCGTGGGCCGAGTTGCGCGCGGTGGATGCCGCAGCCGTCGGCGTCGTGCCACCGGAGTCCGACCTCGGCGCGATCAGCACGGTCCCCGTCGCCGGTGCCAGCGCCCTACGTGCCCTGCACCGCCTGGGCCCGATCCTGGGCAAACGGGTGCTGGTGACCGGCGCCACCGGTGGAGTCGGCCGGTATGCGGTGCAACTCGCCCGACTCGGTGGTGCCCATGTCGTGGCCGCCACCGGTGATCCGGACCGACATGGCGCCGATCTGCGCGCACTGGGTGCCCACGAGGTCGTCTCGGGCTCATTGGAGTTCACGGAACCGGTGAACGGCGTGGTCGACCTGGTTGGCGGCCCTCAATTGGTCGATGCCTTCGCCAGGCTCGGCCCGGGTGGAACGCTGGTGGCGGTCGGCCACGTCACCGGGACCGGCGAGAACTTCCCCTACGGTGCTCTGTTGTCGGACCTGCACGGCCACGACCGGTCGATCGTGACATTCCAGCTCGCCGGTTGCCTCGGGCTCGCTCCCGACCTGACCTGGCTGGCGGCCCGGGTCGCCAGCGGGGAACTGAATCCACAGGTCGCCTGGCGCGGGAGCTGGCGTCGATTCGGCGACGCCATCACGGCCCTGCGAGAACGCAGACTGCACGGCAAGGCCGTCCTCGACATCGACTAGTCACGGTCGCTGTCGAGGACGGGAACCACGCGCCCTCGCTGTTCGACGAAGGCACCGAGTAGAACATCCCGTGTCCCACCAACACGATCGGCTGGCCGGTACGCCCCGGGGCGCGCGGTCGAGTCAGGAGCTACGGCGTATCGGGATCATGGTGGGCACGGGATCGAGGGTCAGGAAGTCTGTGATCACCCGGGTACAGAACGCGGGCTTCTCCTGCAGCAAGGTGTGCGAGGTGCCCGGTACCACGGCCAGTTCCGCGCGCGGAACCGCTCGATACAACGCGAGGAGGTGCTCCAACGCCACGATGTCGTCATCACCGGTCATGACCAGCGTCCGGCACGCCAGGCCGGCTAGCTCGGGTTCGGACAACGTCGGCCCCTCGGCGGCGCACTGCGCGATCTTCTCGGCCACCACGGGAAAATGCTCGACGCCGTCTGGGGACAAGGCACCGTAGGCCGCCACCACTTCCTCGGGCATCTCGCCGTCGCCGTCCATGTCGATCGCATAGCCCTCGCGGTGGAAGACACCGCTGATCAGTACCAACTGCCGGACCAGATCGGGGCGCCGCAGGGCGACCAACAGCGCCACCGTCGCACCGTCGCTATAGCCGACCACGTCGGCCGGTCCACCCACGACGGAATCGAGGAAGTCGATCATGTCCTGGGCCATCACCTCGAAGGTGATCGGACCTTCCGCATCCGGAGTGCGCCCGTGTCCCCGACGCTCGGGCCGCAGAACGCGGAAACGATCGGACAGGCCCGCGAGATTGCCATCGAAATCCCGCGCGTCACTGAACCCGCCGTGCAGCAACAGCAACGGATCTCCGGAGCCCTGATCGTCATACCAGGTACGCACCTCGGACGATCGGTGTTCCGCCATGATCGGTTCGATCCTCTCCTCAGGGTGCTTCGTCTGCCTGCGCAACAACGGTGTGAACGCGCAGAACAGCACCGACGTTGGCCGAGGTGAGTAGATCAGGATGCACCGACAACGTCGGTCGCCGGGGCGGGTCGACGAACATCCGCCCTTCGGGCGCCGATGGCTACCAGTGCTGCGGGCGCGTCAATGCCGCAGGTACCCGGGTGGTCTCGTCGCCCTTGGCGGAATTGAGCTGTGCCTGGGTGAGGAAGATACTCCCGGTCAGGTCCGCGCCACCCAACCGAGCATCCCGGAAGTCGACGCCGATCAGATCCGCGGCGCGCAGATCCGCGTCGGTCAGATCGGCCGCGATCAACAGGGCGCCCCGGAGATTGGCACCGCGAAGGTCTGCGCCGCGCAGATCCGCGCCGATCAGATCGGCGCCCCGACGATTCTTCCGCCGCCCGGGAACGCGGGCGCGGACTCGTTCGCTGACCTGTAGCAACAGCGTGTTCACCTCGGCGCGATGGGCACCGACATCCACGGATCGCAACTCCGCCGAGGTGCCCATCGTCAGGCGATCGGTGCGGTCGCGCAGCGCACGCAGCTCACCGTGCAGGTCCTCCACCTGGGGAATCATCAGCGTCTCGGTCAGGTACCACAGCAACTCGTGCAGTTGTCGCATCACCGGAAGCACCGCGTACATCTGCCCTGCGGTATGTGGCGCTCGACGCCAGTCCTTGCCGCCGAAGGTGTGCTGGGAGACCTTCTGACCTGCGCCGAAGCAATCGAACACCGTGCAACCTGCGAAACCCTCGCGCCGTAGATCGGCGTGGATTCCGCAGCCGAAGTCCTCCCGTAGGTGGTGACACGGGGTGCCCGCCGCCTTGGTGACCGCGAAGTCCGAGGAGGCATTGAACGGCAGCGCGACGCAACACAATCCGAAGCAGCGGGAGCAGTCGGCCAGTAGGTCCGGCCGCTCTCCACGCAGCGACGGCTGATCGGTCTCGGGCACCGTTCCTCCTCTCGTCGAAGCCGGTCGGCGCCTGTTCGGCGCCCCGACATCGTGCCAGGCCCGCGGTCGCGGCCGAACCGGGGGACAGCGCGGCCGCCTCGGTGGCACTCCCTATCGAGCGCGAATCCCGTTCTCGAAGGTGCGGATCACGGTGCTCGCCACGCCGTGTCGGGGCAGCCTTCCCTGGTCGGCGTCCTCACAGCCGGTGTAGACCACTCCCCAGAGCACCCGTTGGATCCAGCCGGGACTCACCTCCGGGTCGAAGACCCCTTCGGCCTGGCCGCGTTCGATCAGGGCGATCACCGGGTCGGCCGGTGACTCGAGATCGTCGGGAGCCTCATGTCCCTCGAGCACCCGGTCGTCACCGAAGAGGAACATCAACCGGTCCCCGACAGCGACCATGGCCGCCACCAGTCGGCGCATCGCCTCCAAGGGCGGGCCCTGGTCGAGCGCCGCTTCGTCGACGGAACGCTCCAGCGCATCCAGGGAGTCCTGCACCGCGGCATTCATGAGGCTGTCCCGATCGGGGAAATACCGCCGCAAGGTCGTGCGGCTGACACCTGCGGCATCAGCGATCTCGGGCAACGTCGCGGTGTGGTTGTGGGCGAGCACCGAACACGCCGCGCTGAGAATGGCCTGGCGCGTTCGACTGCGGGTGTTCGATGCGAGCGCCGGGTCAACCATGACGCGCATGCTATCGCCAGCACCACGACCTCGACGGACGACGGAATGGCCGAGTGGAACCAGCCAGACGGTGAAGCTGCGCCACGGGTGCGGCGTTGACAGCTCGCGAGCCCCTGGGCTCTAATAGCCCGCGTGTCGTGGGGCACCGACCAGAGAGTAGTGGGCAGGTCGGCAGTCTGGCGAACACCTGCTCAGCAAGGGGTCATGTGATGAGTCTCCACTCCGTGCCTCGAATCTGATCTAACGCGCCGTCGCGCGCGTCCCGCCATGGGCGATGCGGGCGCACCAACTCGACGTCGTCTCCATGCTGCCCTCGGTTGCGGTACCCGGTGAGGCGAGAGCCCTCGGGTTCGTGACTGTGGTGGTCACGCGTGCCTCGATGTCGCCTGTCTTGTGCTGTCTTCCATGACGCCGCAGCGATGCGGCGCACGCTTACTCACGGAGCTCCCCTATGTCCATATCGTTCAACGACGCCGTCATCAACGAATACCGTGCCAACGGAGGAAAGATCAGCGGCCCGCTAGCGGACAGCGACCTGCTATTGCTGACGACCACGGGTGCTCGATCGAAGAAGCAGCACACCGTTGCGCTCGGGTACGTGCACCACGAGGGACTGCTGCTGATCGTGGGGTCGTATCTCGGCGCACCCCGCCACCCGGACTGGTACCACAACCTGCTCGCCCATCCCGAGGTACGAGTCGAACTCGGCGATGCGGAGTTCGACGCTATCGCCGTCCCCGCCGAGGGCGACCGGCGGGACCAACTATTCGCCGCAGTGGTGCGCGCAGCGCCCGGATACGGCGATTACCAGGCCAACACCGCCCGAGAACTACCTGTCGTGGTGTTGGAACGCTGGGAGACACCGGCGGCGGCACGCCGGACGATCACCACTCTGGCCGACAAGATCCTGGAGATTCATGCCTGGCTACGGGCTCAGTTGAGTCAGGTGCGTGCCGAGACCGAGGCGTACTTCGCCGCGCGAGAGCAACACCCGGACCCCGCATTCGTACCCAGCCTCGGCATGCAGATCCGCCAACATTGCCTGGCCTTCTGCGGGACGCTGGAGTTCCACCACACCAGCGAGGACGCCCACATCTTTCCCGTGATGGCCGGGTATCACCCGCACCTGCGGGAGGCCTTCGACAGGCTCGGTACGGAACACCTGGACATCGCGCGTATCAAGGAGGATCTCGTCGCGCTGCTGCGCGACATCACCAGCGCCGATCCACACCGCTTTCGCGACGAGCTGGATGGCATGGCGAGGAGGCTCCTGGCACACCTCGACTACGAGGAATCGGTCCTGGTGCCGCTTCTCGCCGACGTGCCCTTCCCACCGGTCCACCCGCAAAGCGACACCCGCGACTGATCGACTCGGCCGCATTCGGTGAGAACCGGCCCACTGAAAACGCAATTCTCGTCCGTGGATCGAGACTGTGCGGGGCGTCGGTGTGGAGGCCCTCCATCCGAGTTTGTTTCGTCACGGTGACGTAGCTGCGTGGCGGAGAGGCTCGGTCCACTGCCTACAGGGGGCGAACGCGGCGCCGGGCCGAGAATTCACGAGCTTGGCTACCCTGACGATCTCGCTGGTCGGAGCGATGTGCGACCAGGATTGCCGCAAGGCCCGTTCGATCGCGCGGCGGGCCCGGCCATGGCGACGAGGGCGTGCTAGCGGCAAGGACACTCGATGGTCGCTACCGGGGAACAACCCATGATCGGCCGCTGTCGTGATTAGGTCGCCGGCTCGGCGGGTCGATGGCGCTTGCCGAGCCGACGATCGAGCCGCTGTCGGCGACGCCCACCCCGGTCGGGATGGTCGGAGGAGGGCGTCGCCGTCCGCAGTCGGCAGGGGTCGGGAACCCTCACACACTGCGGAAGCTGCGGGTGCGCCTTCTCAGCCTGCGGACCGTGCCGACTTCAGGCGCGTGGCGTCGGACCAGTCGGTGATCCAGTCCGGCAGCTGCAGGTCCTCGGGGAAACCTCCGACGAGGTCGGCCAGTTCCTGCTGCGATACCGACCCGCCTGCACGCTTGAGGAAGCGGGCTTTGACGGTGGCTCGGGCGTAGAGGTCGGTTCCGCAGTAGAAGGACTGCTCGATATACACGGCACGCTCGTCGAAACCCGCGATGCGCGAGTGGATGGCGAAGCGTTCGCCGAGCTTGAGTGACTTGCGATAGGTGATGGTCTGGCCTGCCACCACCGGGTACCAGCCCTTGGCGAGGACCTTCGACCAGAGACCGGACCGGTTCATCATGTCGATACGGCCCAGGTCCAGCAGTGAGAGGTACTTGCCGTTGTTCATGTGCATCTGCAGGTCGAGATCGGTCAGCGTGACCCGGAAAGGGGTTCGAGTCCCCGCCCAGATGTCGGTTCTCGGCCAGCGACGCGAACGAATGCGCAGCCACAGCAGCCGAAAGAGGAGATTCATGCCGGGTGGGTCTCCTTGCGGTCGTCTTCGGAGTCGAGTTCAGCGGTGGCCGGTGATCCGTCCGCGGACGGGACACGGTACTTCGTTGTCCCTGTCATCATCTGTGTGATCACGCCGTCGATCCTCGGCGTGCACCCTGCGGTTCACGACACACCGTCGGCATCGAGCTCCCGGAGTTGTCGGGTGAGCATCGGCTGCGTCTGCGGCGCGAGTCCGCGCCGCAGCTCATCGCGGCGATACGTCCTGCGCATCGGTGGCAGGGGGTCAGTGGCTGCCACTTCCCGCAGCGGTTCGCGGTGTCCCCGCCGATCACATTCATGGTCGCGGCAACGGGACACGCTCCTCGGACCGGCTGCGCGGTCGGGTCCGTGAGACCACGATCGGGGCGTCACCCGCGTCACCTCCACAATTACGAGAAGACATGGTAGCCGGCCTGCGGCCAGGTATCGCTCGTGATCGTGCGCACACATGCCCCGCCTTCTCGTGGCAGGAACCGATTGACACCGAGCACCACACGGGTTAACTTTGCCCGCAAATCTAGTTTGCTTTGAAAGCAAACTCTAGTGAGCTGCTCGAGCTCGAGAAGATCAGGAAGCGAGAGGCATGACCACTCTCATCACCGGGGCACGAGGCAACATCGGCCGGCTGCTGGTCGACACCCTGGCAGCGGCGGGCCATCCGGTACGGGCCACCGCCCGCGACCCGAGGACCCTTGACCTGCCCAATGGTGTCGACACCGCTGCCCTCGATCTCACCGCAGCCGACGACATCGAAGACGTCCTCAGTGACATCGACACGATGTTCCTCTACCCCACCTTCGGCGATATCAGTGCGTTCCTGGCGCAGGCCCGCGACGCGGGAGTCCGATACACCGTCCTCCTCTCCTCCCCGGCTGCCTATGAACCCCTTGAGTTCGACGCACGTATCGGCCACGCACACCGCACGGTGGAACGCATGCTCGAGGAATCCGGACTCGACCACACCGTGCTGTATCCCAGTTGGCTGGCCACCAACCCTCGGCGCGACTGGGCCGAGGAGATCCGCACCACCGGTCGGCTCGGCCTAGCCCACCCCGACGCGGCCTTCTCCCCCATCCACATCCAGGACATCGCCGACGTCGCCGCCGAACTCCTCACACGGCAGCGATTCCGAGGCCGGACATTGGTACTGACCGGCCCGGAATCACTCACCCAACGTGAGGTCGTCGCCGCCATCGGCGAGCACTTCGGCATGGAGATACCGATCGACGAACTGACCAAGGAGGAGGCATTGGCGCGGCGACCCCCGTGGCTGCCGGCAGAAGTCCTGACGACACTCATCGACGTGGCGGCCTCGTCGGTCGGAATCCCGGCCACCATCAACAACTCCATCGAACGCATCACCGGACACCCCGCTCGGACCTTCCGAGAGTGGCTGGCCGAGGACCCGGCTGGCCCATTGATTCGGTGACGTGCGCCGATCACCCACGGCGTGAACACCGCGCACCGAGCACTCGGCCCGGCGGGCTTCGGCTCCACACCGGCCAGGCGCGGCCTACTACTCGCCCGGGAGTAGCGCGAGGGCATCCTCCGACTGCGCACCGGCGGGCACCTGTTCCGCGATCGGGTCTCCGTCAGGGTTCCTCCAGGACCCGCCGCCGAGGTCGTCGCACACGAGGCCCAACCGGGCGTGACACTGCGGATTCGCGCTCCACGAAGCTTGGTGCGGCACTATTCGGCGTGGGTGGCACCGGCACAGGCACGAATCTGGGTATTCGTTCGGATATCACTCGACGACCGTGGACGATCTCGCTGACCGGGCCTGGTCGCAGGGCGCCCCGGCAGTCCGAGCAGACTCGTCGGTCGAGTGCACGCCGCCTTGGGTGGTGTTCGCCAGGGTCGGGGATCCAGGGGGTAGCCGTACGCCCCCGCAACACCCCTGGCGGAGATGCTCGAAGGCCGAGCACCTCCGCTGCGGACCACGACCGGGTCTGGTTGACTTCGACGACCTGTTCTCGGACAACACCCGGGTTATCGCCGACGTTAGCGCTGGTGGTGCGCTTGCCAGCGTTGGCGGGGCGAGATTGGTCGACGTCCGTGTCAGGAGCCGCCACGCTGTGCACGGAGTTGTTCGGTAAGCGAGTCGACCTGAGCTTCGGCTCTCTCGGCTCGGGCCAAGGCCAGGGTGCGCACCTCCTCCAACGCACTCAGCCGTTGATCGGCGGCCGCGCGGGCATCCTCGGCGGCGCGTAGGAGGTCCGCACGCTGGTCGGCGGCTTCCGAGCGCAAACGTTCCACATCGAGGGCGGCTGCGCGTCGCACCTCGACGAGTTCGGCGCGCACTCGGTCGAGCTCGGCTCGAGCGTCCTGGGTCGCCTGCTCGGCACGTTGGGCGGAGACCTCGGCGCGTTCGGCGCGGACGGCGGCATGTTCCCGGGCCGAGCGTTCCGCACTGACCTCCTCGGCCGCGGCGCGACGGAGATCACTGACCTCCTGGGCTGCCGACCGGCGAGCATTCTCGGTGTCGCGAACGGCTTGTTCGTGAATACCCTCGATACGCTCCTCGGCCTGCCGTCGAGCAGCGGCGATCGACACCTCGGCTTCGTTGCGAGCCGCTTCGGTGTCGAGCGCCGCTTGCCGAATGGATTCCTCGGCTCGGACCCGCAGTGCGGCGAGTTCCTCCCGAGCGGCCTCGGCGTCCCGTTCGGCTGCCTCGGCCGAGGTCGCCGCATCCTCCGCCGCCTCGACCGCAGCGCCTTTACCGGTCTCGGCGGCGCGGCGTCGACGTTCGGCCTCGGCAACACTGGATTCGGCCTCGGCGATCCGCCGAGCCGCCTCGGCCTGCACGGTCTGGATCTGTTCCTCGGCCACGCCAGGATCGGCCAGCGTGTTGAGTTCGGCGACCGCCTGGGTCATCGTCTGCGAAACCTGGTTGGCGAGGCTGCGGAACTCGGTGAGCAGATCATCTGCCCTGATCTTCGCTGCGGTAACCGGTCCAGCTTGTTTCGTCACGGTGACGTTAATTCCCGCTGGCGGAGCACTCTGCGCTTGCCGCTGACGTTCACGCCAGGCCCGCCAACGCGTGTGTTCGGCGAGGTCGCAGTACTCCGAGGGCCTTCCCGGTCCGCCAGCGCGACGTACCGGCCGCTGACACCCCGGGTAATTGCATTCGTGCGCTTTCGGGTCCGTCACGTCGCCGCCGGCCGCCCCATCGCCGGCGGCGATCGACCCCTCCGAAGTTTCCTGAGTCGTCATGATCCAAAGCCTAGTATCCGTAGCGTTAAAACGTTTTCAACGAAACGCATCAAATACTCGCCCGGATGGGCTCATTTTCCTGACTACCGATAAGTGAACCTTATCGGTAGTCAGGATGAGTGCCGGTGTCGACACGCTGCGTTCTCACCATATCGTTTCGTATGAAACGTTTCTAAAAAACGTAAACGGAATGAGCTGTACGGCCAACAGGTGCGTAGAGCTCGCTCGGATGGACGCGGGGCCGGAAGAGAGGCGCCGGTCACGTACTCCTGAACAGCCGGTCCAGATGCACGTCGATTGCGGCGATCGCGTCCTGGGGCTCGATCACGTCGAGTTCGATCAGGGGGGTCAAGCCGGTGAGAGCGAGAAGCAGGTTGGTCTCGGTCGCTGGGTCGCGGCCGGAGTCGATGTACCCGTCGTCGATCGCCTGGTGGACCAGCCGCTCGACGAGGGCCCGCCCTTGGATGAGGCCGCGGCGCGCCTGCTCGTGCACGGCCTCGTCGTGCAGCGCCTCCAGGACGTAGGCAGCGCTCATCCGGCTGGTCGCGCGCGCGTCGGAGTGCAGGGGGAGCATTTCCGCGAGCGTCAGGCGCAGCACGTCACGAGGGTGCGGGCGGTCACCAAGCTCTTCGAGTCGCTGGTGTACGCGCGCCGAGGTCTGCTCGGATGCCAGGTCCATGGCGAAGGAGAGCATGGCGGTCCGGGAGGCGAAGTAGTGCTGCAGTTGCCCGAGTGACATGCCCGCCTCCTGCGCCACCACGCGCATCGTCAACTGTGTGATGCCGCGCTGCTCCACCACCCGCCACAGCGCGCGGGCGATCGCTTCGCGGCGTCCGTGGTGATCCACCTGCTTCGGCAAGGTCGCTTCCCATCCGTAGTTTTACAATACAGTCGACATAATACAGTTGACCTATAAACCTCGGGTTCCGCTTCGAGGGAGGAATTCTCATGTCCGAACAGCCAGAAGTACGGACCACGGAAGGCGTGGTGCAGGGGCGCTGGCGGCAGGGACACGCGGTGTTCCGCGGCATCCCCTACGCCCAACCCCCGGTCGGAGCGCTCCGGTTCGCCGCGCCCGCTCCGCCGCACCGCTGGGAGGGGACGAGGCAGGCGGTCGAGTTCGGCCCCGTGGTGCCGCTATCCCTGCCGATCGCCGTGTCCCCGCAGGGCACCGACTGGCTGACGCTCAACGTCGGCACTCCGGATCCCGGCGCGGCGGGACTGCCGGTGCTGGTGTGGATCCCCGTGGGCGGCTACCTCGCGGCGGCGTCGAGCGACCCGATGTACGACCCGGCGGCGCTGGCCGTGGCGGGAGTCGTCGTGGTGACCATCAACTGCCGCGTGGGCGCGGAGGGATTCGCATTCCTCGACGACGCGCCGCCCAACCGCGGATTCCTCGACCAGATCGCGGCGCTGGAGTGGGTGCAGCGCAACATCGCCGCCTTTGGAGGCGACCCCGGCCAGGTCACCGTGGGCGGGGTGTCCGCCGGGGCGGGCTCGGTCGCCGCCCTGCTGACGATGAGGTCAGCGCGCGGACTGTTCCGGCGAGCCATCGCCCACTCGGTGCCGGGGATGCACAGCACCCCCGCGCTCGCACGGCAGGTCACCTCGGCTTTCGCGGACCGGCTCGGCGCGGCGGCCCCCACCGCAGAGGCCCTGCGTGACATCGACCCATGGCACCTGGCGGCCGAGCTCACCTCCTTCAACGCCGGCCTCCACGCGCACCGGGCGAGCTGGGGACGCCTCACGGAGACCGGCACCGCGCTGTGTCCCGTCGTCGACGGCGAGGTCCTCCCGGAATCGCCTTGGTCCGCGCTGACCGGGGCGCGCGCGAACGGAACCGAGCTGCTCGTCGGCCACGCCCGAGATGAATTCCGCTACTTCAGCGTCATGAGCGGGCGGTACGGCACCTTCACCGAGGCGGACGCCCACGCAGCCCTGGAACTGCTCGCCCCACAGCCGGACGGCGCACGGGCCTACCGTGCCGCTTTCCCGCAGGCAGGCCCGGAGGAGCTGGTGGAGACGGTCTACTCCGACGCCCTCTTCCGTATGCCGTCGCAGAAGCTGGCCGAGGCGAACGCCGCAGCAGGCGGCACCTCGTATCTGTTCGAACTGTGCTGGGTTGCCCCGGTTCTCGGTGGCATCCTGGGTGCCTGCCACAGCCTCGACGTGCCCCTGGCATTCGGCACACTGGACAGCCCCGTCTGCAGTCAGTTCATCGGCGATGAGCCCACTCCCGAGGCGGTCGCAATCTCTCGTGAACTCCAAGATGCATGGGTCCGCTTCGTCAGCACCGGCAACCCGGGCTGGTCCGCCCACCGGCCCGGCTGGCGCCTCACTCGCGTCCTCGACACCGAGTCGAAGACCCTGCCCTACCCGGAACAGGCATCCCGTCAGATCTGGGACGGTCGCTCCCCCGAACCCTACGATCTCTCGTGATCGCCCGATCGGACCGGCATCACCGAGGCGACCCTCGCGCTTCGCCCGACGGGTCCGTCAGATCGAGAGCGGCTCCGTCGGGGGAATGCGGAGAACGCCATGCCCTCACCAGCATGGAAGGGCTCGTGGTCCCAGATCGTCTCGCCAGCGGCAAAAAATCTGGTCCGGTTCTCCGAACGCCGATGTGGTACGCAGAGCTAGTCATGAGGACTCGTCATCGGCGACCACTTCGGCGTTTCGACCCTCCCCCACTGCGCCAAGCTCGATGGAAGCCTGACGAAACTATGACGAAACAAGTAAGCCTGATTGACCTGGCATAACGCCCGAGCCGGTCGCTCGCGTCCAGCACTGTTGTTCCTAGCCTGCCTCGTCGGCGCACTTTGCTGACCTAGCCGGAAACCACAGGTCACGACCCTGTCGTGGGCTGGTCCGGTGCCCCGACTCGCCCCAGCGTTGGTAGGGCCGTTCGCCCGACCGGAAGCCGAATAGGTGAGGCTGCGGCAATCGAACCGGCCGGGCAGCTCCACCGACGTACCGTCGCCGTGGCACAAGGTGACTTCTTGGAGCGTTCATGACTGCGGTGCATACCGGGCAAGTGGCACGGACCAGTGCGACTCCCCACAAAGGACTGTTCTTCGTCCTCGCCGCGCTGCTCATCGCCGCTGGCTGCACGCCGCCGGGGTCGGGATGACCCGGCCGCTCCGCACGAGACCGCATTGCCACAAGAAGTCCGGCCCGGTGACTATCCCGAGGTCGACCCCGAGACCACCATGACGATCATGACCTACAACGCATTGGGGATCATGCGCGGTGAGGTCGACACCGAGGTCGAGCCAGGTCGACACATGGTCGTGGACTTCCTCAGCGCACAGATCGCGCAAGGGCGCCCGAATGTGGTGGGACTCCAAGAGGTCTGCGAGAGCCAGGTGACGCTGTTAGTCGAGGCGTTGAGCGAGCTGGGTCATCCGATGGAGTACGCGTTCGGCCCGGGTCAGCACAGCGAACGGGTGACACGGGAGTGTTCCGATGTCCGCGGGCGGGAGGATGCCGTCGACGAACATCGAGGTGGCATGGCGTTGCTCGTCCGAGAACCGATGTTGACATCGGTGGTGTACACGGACACGTCGTCATATCGCGTCGGGGACGATCCCCTCGATGAGGCCGCCCGAGGGATTTGCGCCTACACCGCCGAACCGACCACCGTTCGTGCCTGTGTGGCTCATATGTCGAGCGATAGCAGTGAATTCACCGCGCAGTTCGACGCCCTGAACCTGCAATGGCAGCTCGACGACCCGATGCTTCCGACGATCCTGCTGGGCGACTTCAACGCCACGCCGACGCCGACCGATGGGGAACCGGATCTGATGTCGAGGTTGTATTCGTCGGAGGTGACGCCGCCGGGTACGGGAATCTTCCGCGAGGTATCCGAATGCGGCCGCGATGATCCCACGGCTGCCGACGGGTGCACGCAACGATCACGTTCTGGCCCATGGACCTATCTGTCACAGAACCCGAGGAAGATCGATTACGTATTCGTCGACCAAGAGCACTTCGGCGAAGTGGTGTCATCACGGGTGACCATCGACGAGGCCGAGTGCGGCCGAATGCGTTGCTCGGATCACCGGATGCTGTGGGGATGGGCCTCGTTGTCCTATGAGGCAGCCGAACCCGGAACGGTCTGCGAAGCGATCGTGATGACGGCGGCGGACCACCCCGCCGAGGTGACGGTTCGCCAGGGCGAGGTGCCGTGTTTCGAGGCGACCCGAATCATGCAGGAGTACTACCTCGCCCTGGGTGACGGCGCCGCGCCAGGCATCGGCGGTGGCGGACCGGTGGAGGTTGGGCCGTGGACCTGCGTCAGCGGTCCCGCCACAGAACCAGGTTCGAGTTGTGTGCGCGACGGCGGGGCCCGTATCGAGGCGGCGATCTGGTGAGGCACCGTTTGGCTGATCATCCACGCCCGTGCCGAGCTGGTCCTTCATGTCGTCGCGTGCGCCTGGTGAAGAGTTCCGCGCTTCCCAGCATCGACCCGGGGCAGCTCGTGGCGGGACTAGCGCTGTGATCTGCCAGTTCAATTGAAGGTCGCGGAGCCGGTTGGATCCGGCAAACCATGACGAGGCTCAGTCCGTCTCCTCTCCTGTTCGGGAGCTTGTCTGCCGGCTGAGGAGCATCCAGTCCTTCTCCCGCTCAGGCGGTCCTCGCTCCCGTCACACGTCACTCTCCGGTCCCCTGCTCCTCAGACGTGTCCAGCGCTGAGCCGGTTCGTGCTTGGGCTTGGCCCTTCTCCCGCCCCGTTAACTCGGTCGATCTTCGTGCGAGGCGCTCCGAGGTCTGGTCGTTGTGGGCGGCGGTCTGGCGGGGAGTGGTGACGCTGCGTCGAGGTTCTACGCGCCGGTTTGTGCCTGGTGGCGGTGCGGGTCACATCCGGTGGTGGCGTTGGGTGAGCGGCGCTTAGGTTGGCCTTGTACGTCACGCCGGGTCACCCCGAAAGACACGCGAGATGCCCGCCCTCGATTCAAGAGTGGTGGTGGCTGGTTGGTCGTTCCTTCGACCGGCCGATGTGACCGGGCCGTTGATTCTCTCTTCCCCCGAGTCTCATTGGAGTTCTTTTGACGCTGCGTACCCGTAACCCGTTTCTTCGTCGTCGTGCCGGTAAGGCCGTGATCGCCACCGCGTTGGCCGGTGCCTCCCTGCTGGGCGGCCAGCCGCTGCTCGCGGGAGCCTCCGAGGCCCCGGCGCCGACCGAGCAGGGTGTCGAGGTCAGCGCCGAGCAGGACGCCGGTGCGGCGATGGCCCCGCTGTACAACGACGTCGCCCCCACGCTGCAGTTCCACACCCTCGCGGGTGAGGCCCAGGCCCATTCCGCCCGGGTCGCCGAGCAGGCGGCTGCGGAGGCGGAGGCCAACCGTCCGGAGTTCGTCAAGCCCGCCGAGGGCACCTTCACCTCCGGCTACGGCGCCCGGTGGGGTACCAACCACTTCGGTATCGACATCGCCGGCCCCATCGGCACCCCCGTGGTCTCGGCCACCGACGGCACGGTGATCAACGCCGGGCCGGCCACCGGCTTCGGCCAGTGGGTCCGCGTCCAGGCACCCGACGGCACGATCACCACCTACGGCCACGTCGAGACCTTCACCGCGAGTGTGGGTGAGCAGGTCAAGGCCGGGGATCAGATCGCCACGATCGGTAACCGTGGCCAGTCCACCGGACCGCACCTGCACTTCGAGGTCAACGTCGGCGGCCAGAAGCTCGACCCCCAGCCCTGGCTGGCCGAGCGCGGCATCAACGTCCAGTAAGAAACACCCGAGCAACAACACCCGAGACCCCCGCCAGAACACCTGGCGGGGGTCTTCGTCGGCCCAGCTGCGGGGAACGCCCTGCGTGTCGCCGGGCCCCGAGGGCGGACAGGTCGCTGTTCAGCCAGCGGTGTGTTCCAGGATCGCGGCGGCCAGTTCTTCGTGCACTTCCGACGGCAACGTGTGGCCCATGCCCTGCAGAATCATCAGTCGCGCACCCGGGATCTGCTCGGCGATGACCGCGCTGTGCCCCGGCTTGACCGGCTCGTGGCTGCCCTCGATGACCAGCGTGCGCGCCTTCACCTGGTTCAACACGCCGACCGGTTCGAAGTCCGGCTTGGCTGCTGCGGCCATTCGATGATTGGCCACGGCCGTTAGGTCGCGGGCCCGGTCGTGGATCAGTTCCTGCAGCTTTCGTGCTGCATCCTCGTCGAAGGGCAGGCCGGTGCCGTGGAGCAGACGTTGTTCCTCGACCATTCCGTCGATCTGAGCGGATCGGTCCGCAGGCGGCGCGGCGGTCATCAGCGCGCGGAAGAAGGCCACGAATTCCGGTGAGGGTTCGGGCAGACTGCCCTCAGGCTGTGCTTCCCCCAGCAGAGCCCGCATGAGCACTGCACCTTCACCGCCCCCCAGCGGCGAGGAACCGATGACCGCCAGCGAGGACACCCGTTCGGGCCGCTCCACCGCGATGAACTGGCCGAGCGTTCCTCCCGCCGAGTGGCAGACCAGGTGTGCGCTGTCCAACCCATGAGCGTCCATGACGCGGTAGACATCGTTTTTGATGTCGTCCCAGGTGTACGGCGTTGCGGTGAAGTCGACGGTGTCCGACCTACCGGTGTCTCGATGGTCGTACCGGATCACTCGGCGGCCGCCTGCAACCAGCCGATCGATAAATTCATCCGGCCACAGGACGCCCTGGGACATCGACCCCATGATCAAGAGGATCGGCGTATCCGTCTCGGCGCCGAACTCTTCGCTCCAGATGTTCACGTCATGCATGGCGACAAGCATGTCTCCTGCGCTTATGGGTGAAACTCAGGCCCAGCCCTCGGTTAATGCACGTACGTGTGGTAGCAATCCGCGCGTGCCCGAGCGAAAGTCCGAACTAGCCCCGTAGGAACTCCAGCAGGTCGTCATGGAAGGTCTCCTTGAATCCTTCGACGCCTGCCAGGCCGTGCGGCGCCCCCGGATAGATCTTGAGAGTCGAGTCCGGGACGATCGCGGCGGACTTCTTGGCCGCGGCATCGATCGGCACGATCTGGTCGTCGTCGCCGTGAACGATCAGGGTGGGAACGTCGAAGCGGGCCAGGTCTTCGGTGAAGTCGGTCTCGGAGAAGGCTTCGACGCAGTCGAGCGCCGGTTTGATGCCCGCCTGCATGCTCATCAGCCAGAACGCATCCCTGGCACCCTGCGTCACCGAGTTCCCCGGCCGGTTGGCACCGAAGAACGGTTCGCCTAGATCCCGGTAGAACTGTGAGCGGTCCTTTCGGATGCCTGCGCGAATGTCGTCGAAGGCGCTGATCGGGGTGCCTTCCGGGTTCGCCTCCGTTCGCAGCATCAAGGGTGGGACGGCGCCCAGCAGTACGACTTTGCGTACCCGTGCGGTGCCGTGGCGGCCGATATAGCGGGTCACCTCCCCGCCACCGGTCGAGTGGCCGACCAAGACGATGTCGCGCAGATCGAGTTGTTCGATCAACCGGGCGAGATCGTCGGCGTAGGTGTCCATGTCGTTTCCGGTCCAGGTCTGTTCGGATCGACCGTGGCCGCGTCGGTCGTGCGCGATCGCGCGGAAGCCCGCCTCGGCTACCAGGTTGAGCTGGTCGTCCCAGACGTCGGCGTGCAAAGGCCAACCGTGTGAGAAGACGACCGGTGTTCCGACTCCCCAATCCTTGTAGAACAGCGTCGTACCGTCATTGGTCGTGATGGTGCTCATCGCGCCTCCCTCGGTCGACTCAACGGCTGACTAGGCCCGGGCGGGCCGATGCGCGCGGCTCGACACCGGCGCGCGGCGGCCTGGTTAATCCGGGCTACCCGAAAGCCGTCGCACCTACTCGATCGCGGTCGTCGGCCTACATCGGTGCGGGCGGTGAGCCCTGGGCTCGACCTGGGCTCACGGTCGTTCGCCTCCACCGGCTGTTCCTGCCCACACGGGCGGGACTCGGCCCGACCACGGCGCTGCCTGTTCGAGCTGGGCGGCGAGCCGGAAGAGTCGGTCCTCCAAGCCGTATCCGGCGGCGAACTGCATGCCGATCGGGAGACCGGTCTCGACGTCGTTCGTGAGAGGAACGGACATAGCGGGGGTGCCGGCGACGTTGAACGCCATGGTGAACGGCGAGCGGTCGAGGATCCGCGCGATCCAGCCGAGTCCGTCGAGTGTCTCCGCTCCTTCGGCGTAGGTGCCCAGGGGCACGGGGAGTTCCGGTGTGGTGGGAGTGAGCAGCACGTCGTAGGTGTCGAGGTGTCGGGCCAGGCTGCGGGCGACGCGGTTGCGAACGGCGAGTGCATCGACGAACCGGGCCCCGCTCACCTGCTGCCCGTAGTGGTGGCTCGCGAGGACCACCGGTTCGAGGGTGGAGGCGTCGACGGGGCGAGCGAAGGCGGCGGCGAGTGCATCGATCGAGGCGGTGAGGTTCGTCGCCAGCAGGCGGGCGTTGGCCAGGACGAACTCCTCCCAGCCGACTCCTAGCTCGGCCGTGGTCTCGTGAACATGGTGACCGAGGGATTCGAGTAACCGGGCGGTGCGCGAGAGCGCGTCGGCGACCGGCGGGGCGGTGCGGCGGCCGCCCCAGCCTTGGGGTAGGACACCGATGCGCAGTGCACCCGGTGGACGCGTGATCTCCTCGGTGTAGGGGCGGGCGGGTTGCGGCGCGAAGTAGGGGTCGCCCGGTTCCGGACCGCGGATCTGGTCGAGTAACGCCGCGCTATCGCGGACGGTGCGGCTGAGGCTGCCGTGCACGCCTAAGCCGTTGAAGATCTCGTCGGCTTCCGGACCTGCGGAAATGCGGCCTCGGCTGGGCTTCATCCCGAACAGGCCGGTGTAGGCGGCGGGGATGCGCAGAGAGCCTGCGGCGTCGGTGGCATGGGCGATCGGAACCACTCCGGCGGCGACCGCCGCGCCCGCTCCTCCACTGGAGCCGCCGGCGCTGCGGTGCGGGTGCCATGGGTTCCGGGTCGCGCCGTACAGCGTGGATTCCGTGGTGATGCTGTAGGCCAGTTCTGGTGTCGCGGTACGGCCGAAGGTGACCAGCCCGGCCCGGCGGAAGCGCCGCATCAGAGCGGAATCGGCCTTGGCTACGTTCCCGGCAGCAAGCCTGCTGCCCAATTCCATCCGCCGTCCCGCCATGGCGACACCGATGTCCTTGATCAGGAACGGGACTCCGGACAGCGGTGAGCTTCCCGGGGTCGGTCGGTCATCGGCGGGCCAGGTCTCCACTATGGCGTTGAGCTGTGGATTGACCGCCCGCGCTGCTTCGTGTGCCGCCGCCTCCAGTTCGGCGTTGGTCACCTCGCCGTGGGCGGCCAGTCTCGCCAGGCCGACCGCGTCGTAGTTCACGTACTCCGAGACTCGCATCGCACTTCCCCGGTACCGATTAGTTCTGGACGATACTCAACGGTATCGCATAGAACGTACTGGTATCGTGGGGCCGAGCAACCCTGGATCGCACGGAGTAACCCATGGCATCGACCGCAGGCAGGCCGAGCAGGATCGCGAAACTTCCTCCTCGGGAACGCATCCTCGACGCAGCCGAAGAGCTGTTCCACAGCGAGGGGATTCGCCGCGTCGGGGTCCAGACCATCGCCGACAAGGCCGAGACCACCAAGATGGCGATCTACCGGCACTTCGAGACCAAGGACGCACTGGTGGCGGAGTGGTTGCGAATCGTCGCCGCCGACTATCAGGCGGCCTTCGACCGTGCCGAGGCCGAACATCCCGATCGTCCTCGCGAACAGATCATGGCGCTGGCCCGGTTCATCGCCGACAGCCTGCCTGCGATCTCATATCGGGGCTGTCCCTTCATCAACTCCCTCGCCGAGCTGCCGGACCGGGCCCATCCCGCCCGCAGGGTCATCGAGGAGCACAAGGCCCGCCAAACGCATCGGTTGCTCGGAATGTGCACCGGGGCAGGCGTGTCCGACCCCGAACAATGCACCGCCGAGATCACCTTCGTGCTCGAGGGTGCTCAGGTCAGTGCACAGAACGGCAGCATCGACCAAGTCGGTGATCGAGTACTGCGCATCGTCGAGGGCATCCTCGACCGGCACGGCTGATCGGGCCGCACGGAGTATGCGTCCGAGCTCGTCGCCGACACCGAGACCATCACCGACCGGAGCGAGATCGAGATGACACTGCCCACCCAACGTCACGTCATGGCAGCAGGCTTACGCCTGGCCTACTGGGATTTCGGCGGAACGGGCACACCCCTGGTGGCCTTGCACGGTCACTTCGGCCGGGCGCGGATGTTCGCTCGGCTGGCCGCAGATCTCGGTGAGGGCTTCCGAGTGATCGCGCTCGATCTACGTGGACACGGCAACAGCGATCGTGCGGACGACTTCGAGCCGGACGCCTACCTCGCCGATGTCGCGGCATTCCTCCGACACCTCGATCTCGGTCCGGTCGCAGTGCTGGGCCACTCGATGGGCGGGGTCCTCGCCTTTCGGCTCGCCGCCCGCCACCCCGAGCTCGTCAGCACGCTCGTGGTCGAAGAGGGTGGCGCGCTCAACCGGCAGCCTGTGGTGGCGCATCCGGTGCTGGATGTGCGGGGCTGGCCGCGTCGCACCGCGACACTCGGCGAT
The DNA here is from genome assembly GCF_014203365.1 of Actinoalloteichus hymeniacidonis. Lineage (NCBI taxonomy): Bacteria > Bacillati > Actinomycetota > Actinomycetes > Pseudonocardiales > Pseudonocardiaceae > Actinoalloteichus > Actinoalloteichus hymeniacidonis. Next base: position 3,222,346 of record NZ_JACHIS010000001.1, on the reverse strand, counting down.
CTGCGTCGAGCCATCGAGGCACACGGCATTCCGGACGCCGGTTACTTCCTGGAGAGCGCGGTCGAACACCCGGATGGTTGGGGGTTGCTCTTCGACCGCGAGGACATGATGGCCTCGCAGCAGGCCTTGATCGGCGACTGGTGGTCGGACTGGCTCGGATCACACTGTCCGGCATTGCTGGTGCATGGCCTCGACAGTGCCATCCTGCCCACCTCCCTGGCCTCGGAGATGGTTCGTCGCAGGCCCGACACCGTTCTGCGGGAGTTCTCCGGCTGCGGTCACTGGGTGCACGACGACGCCCCAGCGGAATTCGCGTCGGTCGTGGGGGACTTCCTCCGGCAGCCTGCGACGACCACCGGGTAGGGCGCGTCCGGTGTCGGGGAACCCACTGAACTCCGACACCGCCGCCCCACCTCGGCGTTCGCCGCTCGAAAACGCTCCGAGGCCGGCACGGCGGTCCACTAATTGACGTCGAGGGTGATCTTGCCGCCGCTGTGTCCGGTCTCGCTGAGTCGCTGCGCCTGTGCCGCGTAGGACAACGGAAGGTTCGTCGCGTGCTTGATGCGCAGCTTGCCTGCGACCACCATGTCGGCCAGTCGGGTCAGCGTGTCGTTGCTGTGGTCGGCGGGGTCACCGGAATCGAAGGGGATGCCGATCTCCTGTGCGGCGGGATCGGCGATCGTGACGATCCGGTCCGTCGAGCCGCCTCGCAGGGTCACCGAATCCGGCAGGGCTCCGCGCCCGGCGGCATCGAAGACGGCATCGACCCCGTTCGGCGCGATCTCACGGACCTGATCGACCAGCCCCTCGCCGTAGATGACCGGTGTGGCGCCGAGGGATCGCACGTACTCGGCGCTGTCCTTGCTTGCGACGCCGAGGACGGTGGCGCCTTGGTCGACGGCGAGCTGAGTCGCCAGCGATCCGACCCCACCGCTGGCACCGTGGATCAACAGGGTTTGCCCGGCGCCTGCACCCAGCCGCAGCACGCGCAGCGCGGCCTCCCCCGCCACCGGCAGAGTGGCGGCATCGCGCCAGGAGAGGTCCTCCGGCTTCGTGACCACGGTCGTCGCCAGGGCGTACTCGGCGTAGGAACCACTGTCGGACCAACCGAAGACCTCGTGGCCGATCCTGAACTCGACGCCCTCGCCGATGGCGTCGACGATGCCGGACAGCTCGACGCCCGGAGTGTGCGGTAGATCCAACGGTGCGACATCGGCCATGGCACCGCTGCGTTGCTTCCAGTCGATGGGGTTGACCCCGGCACAGCGGACCGCGACCCGAACCTGCCCCGGACCGGGTTCGGGGATCGGTACCTCCACGAGTCCCAGCCGGTCGGCGCCGCCGTACTCGGCGAACTGAATGGACTGCATCTTTCCTCCAGGGACGTTGACGAGATGTGGATTCTTGCGGCGCGGTGACCTCGGCGCTGCGTGTGTCCGGACAGCGGGGACTCGCTAGGCGCCTCGGCGCCGCAGGCGCGCATAAGCCGGATCGACGACAGGAGCTGGGTACCCCCACCGGCCGAGGAGGCGTTCGGGAGAAGGGGTGCGGGCCGGGATGGCTGTCATGTTCACAGTCTCAGCGCGCACCCCGGCACTCCGCGCTGCTCAGACGAGTGATCTTTGCGCGGTCGGGCCGGTTGGCGGCGCTGAGACGGGTAATGGTCGACAGCTCCACAGGCCGAGTTGTCACAGTCGGCGGCGGTGCGGGCGGTTGCGTCTCCGCGAGTCCGGCGTCCCGATCGCCTGTTCAGAGGCGATTCTCCAGCAGGGCGGCTGCGATGGCGGTCTGGTCGTCGGTGATCGTGGTCGAACCGTCGGCGACGCCCCAGAGAGAATTCTGCAACACGCGACCCAGGGTCCAGCCCGCCGCGCGCCTGCGGTCGAGTCCCATGGCCTCGGTCAGCAGGTCGAAGCGCCAGAGCACCGAACGCGGCACATCTCCGGTGACCGTGATGTCATCCCAGCGATTGTCCAGCGCGGGAAGGATCTCGAATCCGGGGTCACCGGCCAGTGGCTTGGGGTCGATCGCCAACCACGGTTCACGATCGCTTCCCGCCGGGGCGGCGAGCACGTTCTCGTAGTGCAGGTCCCAATGCAGCAGTCGGTCGCCGGGCTCGTCGATCACTTCGGCCACGGCCGCCGCGCAGTCACGTACCAATTCGCGGTGGTCGGGAGAAGCCAGTCTCGGAACCGCGGTGGGGGCGTCGGCGAGCATCGCGGCGGCGATGTCGGCCAGGGTACGCAGCTCGGCGGGGGCGGCAACGGAACTGAGTCGGGCGGCCAGGTCCGCGAGCACACGCAGGGCCGTGTCGATGTCCGGCACGTCGGCCAGGGAACGGCCGCCGTCGAGACGTTCGAGAAGCAGGGTGCCCGTCGCCGTGTCCTCATCGAGCAGGCGAACGGCCCCGTCACCATCCCATCGGCGCAGACCCAGGGGCTCTCCGATGTTCTCCTCGTTCACCGGCTGGAACTTCACCGCTGCCTGCGAGCCGTCGGTGCGGATCACCGGGAGGACGAGCGCCACCATGCCGTGTCGGGCAGGCCCGGACACTCGTAGCTGCCAGCGCTGAAGCATCTCGGCGGCCAACGTCGGCAACGCGGCGATCCACTCCGGGCCGCCTTCGTCGGCTCGGCGAGGCTGATGGAATCGGGCCAAGCCCTCGGGCACGACGACCGGCTGGTTTGCGCACGACATCGGGGGCTCCTCCGGACAGCCTGGGGTGTGACACCGTAGCCGGTCCGAGTTCGGCCAGTCGATCGGTTTTCCTCACCGGCCCGGCGGCTCGCAGCCTTGGCCGCCGGGCCCTCCCACCTGCGAGAGGCAGCGACTCGCCAGAACCGTCGAGTGGGAGGCGAGGCGCTGCGTGTGCCTCACCCGCGTTCGTCGAGCGCCTGGTCGAGCGCGTCGAGACAACGGTTCCAACCAGTCTCGGTTCCCGCTGCTTCGGTCTTGTCGGCGAAGGTGTGGGTGAAGATCAGCAGACAGCCGTCGGCGTCGGGCCGCAGCTCGAGCTGAAGGTCGTCGACACGGTCCTGCTCGCCGAATTCCTGGAACGCGAAGGCCTTCAGCGGTTCGAACTCGGTGATCTCACCACGAAGCTCGGTGCCCTCCTCATCGCGGAACAGGATCGCTCCGCCGATGCGCGGATCGAGTTCGGTCACGGTGAGCGGGTACCACTCGCTCAGGTTCGCCGGCTCGGTGATCGCGCGCCACACCTTCTTGGGCGGGTGCGCCAACCGTCGCTCGAAGCGCAGCGCCCACTTGTCGCCCGCCGGGCGCAGAGCGTCAGACATGGTGGTTCCTCTTTCCCTCGTCGGGTGGATCGTCGGTGCCGATGGAACCGAGAGCTCGCCGACCGAGATATCGATCCGCATGCCGGCCAGCATAGATTCCATGTTGGGAATATAGCCAGCTAGGAATGTCCTTGCAGGGCCGCCTCGCGGACCGGGGCGTTCCGAGCCGACAGGCATCCGAAAAGCCGATCTTGATCTCCGCCGCCGGAAGTGTGCGAGTAGGGTGACCGCCGCACGTAGTGGACCCGCTGGAAAGGAGGTGTGAGTCATCATCGCCGACTCGGAACGGATGCTCCCGCCTCATCGCCGCACGGTCCGCCAGACACCGTGTGGGTGAGGGCGCACCCGTCGACATCGCGAAAGGCTCATCATGTCGACCTTCCCTGAACCGCCCCGTGCCACCGATATCGTCGAACGACTACGCGCCGCAGGCTGTGTCTTCGCCGAGGACGAAGCACGCCTGTTGATCGCCGCCGCCGAGCACGACGATGAACTCGACGCCATGGTGCGGCGCCGAACCCACGGCATGCCGCTGGAGTACGTGCTGGGCTGGGCCGAGTTCCGCGGCCTGCGCATCGCGGTGGAGCCGGGTGTCTTCGTTCCTCGCCGACGCACCGAGTTCCTCGTCGAGCAGGCTATCGAGTCGGCCCCCGTCGACACCCCCGGCTCGGTGGACACCGCGAAGGCACGGGCGCGTCGAACGGTCGTGGTGGACCTGTGCTGCGGTTCCGGAGCAGTCGGGGTCGCACTCGCCGCCGACCTTCCGTCGGTGGAGTTGCACGCCGCAGACCTCGATCCCGTCTCGGTGCGATGCGCCCGACGCAACATGGCCTCCGTCAACGGCGGCCGGGTCTACGAGGGCGATCTGGACTCGTCGTTGCCCCATGCTCTGCGTGGCGGGGTCGACATCCTCGTCGCCAACGTTCCGTATGTGCCGACCGACGCCGTGGCACTCCTGCCGCCGGAGGCTCGTGACCATGAACCCCGGCATGCTCTCGACGGCGGTGCCGACGGACTGGACATGCTGCGCCGGGTAGCCGCCCTCGCCCCGGCGTGGTTGGCTCCCGCCGGAGCCCTGCTGATCGAGACCAGCGCGCAACAGGCGTCGCGGGCCGTCGACGCCTTCGAACACCACGGACTCGCGACCCGCGTGGCGACCTCCGAGGCACTCAACGCCACCGTGGTCATCGGCACCCGCCGGTGATCGGGCCAAGTCCGCGTCGAACGACGCCACCGTCTACTACGCCTCGGGCAGCAACACTCCGCTGAGAGCGGGCATCTCGAACGGCCCGGAGTAGGGCGCAGCCGAGGCCCAGACCCTGAGTTCGGCCTCGCGGTGGCGGACGGCCTCATCCGCGGTGATCTCGGTGAACAATCGGTAGGCCAGATCGACGACCCGGGCCCGCCCGCCGGGGTTGACGTCGGCGGCCAGCATCAACCCGGTGCCCCGGCGCGGACAGAGGGCAAGGAAGGACAGGGCGCCGGTAGTACCACCGGCATGGAGGTAGACCGTCTCGCCGGCCGGGTCGATGCGTCGCAACCAGTCCAGACAGCGTTGATCACCGCTCCGGGTTCTCCCCCGAGGCTCGTGGCTGCGCCACAACGCCCGCTCCAGCGGGGTGCGCTCCGGCCGTAGATGGGCGTCGAGGTAGCGCAACAGGTCGCAGGGGGTGGAACGGAGCGCACCTGCCGCTGCCAATGCGCCCATCCGCCACGGTGGCACCTTCCGGCCTCGCCGATGGCCGATGGCGCTGAGCAGCTCCGGTCGTTCTCGTTCGTCCGCGCAGGTCTGGGTCAAGCCCAAGGGCAGGCAGACCCGCTCGACCACCAAGCGCTGCCAGTCCTGCCCTGCGACCGCTCCGAGCAGGATTCCGAGCAGCCCGACGCCCAGTGCGGAATCCGGCCCGGCCGTTCCCGGCCGCCCGTGCGGGGTGGTGCGGCTCAGCCCCGCATACAACTCGGCGAGTTCGTAGCGCTCGAACGGATTGGGCGTGCGGGCCCGAGATCGAGAGAGATTGCGGGGTACCGCAGGCAACCCGGAGGTGTGCGAAGCCAGCTGTCCGAGCGTGATCTGTCCGGTGCGCCGGGGGACCCGCACCTCGGTGGGGAGATAGGTGCGGATCGGTTCGTCGAGGCCCACCTCGCCGCGCTCGACCATCTCGGCGAGCAGCAGCCCGGTGAACGTCTTGGTCACCGCCCCGAGCTCGAACAGGGTGCGTGCATCGGCGGGCGGCCTGCCCTCCCGATCGAGCGCACCATGGCAGATCACCGACCGTCGACCCCGTACAACGGTGCCCAACACCAGCGACGCGCCTCGGGACTCGCGCAGCAACGCGGGCAGCATGGTGTTCAGTCGCTCCAGAGGGCGAGTCATGCCCCGACTCCGACCCCGCCTGCGGCCTGCGGTGTGTGGATCAGCGCGGTGATGCCCCGCGAGACCAGGAGTGTTCCGGCGATCGCGGCTACGACCGTCGGGTGATAGCAACTCCGGAACGCCTCCGCCACCCGGCGTGGCGCCGGCAACGGACCGTAGGGCAGCAGCCCGTCGGGCCGCTGCGCCTCGGCCAGGTCGGTCCAGCAGGACACCGGGTAGCTCGGCGACTCCAGGCAGAGATCGACCAACAGCAGCTCGCCGACCAGGTCCCACTGCCGTGCCTCTCGGTACACCTCGAGCCATGCGGGCAGCCAACGGTGCAGATAGTTCTGCAGCGGGACGGGCAGTTCCGCCGGGTGCGCACCCCAGTCGGTCACGTGGAACACCGTGTGGGTCACCGCGTAGGCGGTGAGGAAGTCGATCGTCCACGGTTCCGGTCGGCCGCCGAGCCAGGTGCGAGCCAGCGCGCCCACCCGGTCGATGTGTTGCGGCAATCCGATGATCCGTTGAGCCCCTGCCACCGCGAGCAGTCGGTTGGGCATCAGCTCGGGTACTCGGGCGGCCCGCAGCCCGGCGAGGTGGACCAACAACTCGTCGAGGTCCCGGTTGCGGCGACCCGCGCGCGCGAAGGGCGCGTAGGTCTCCATCGGGTAGGTCTCGCCGGGGGCTCGACGTTGCATGGCCAGCAGCAGCGAACCGCAGCCGAACTCCCGCCAGGCGAAATCGACGATCTCCGGCGCGATCTGGGCCTCGCGGCTCCCGGCCACGCCCTCGCGCACCGCCAACGATCCCGCCAATGCCAGCTCGGACAGCGGTTTGATGCTGTCACCGATGTCGACCTCGGTCGCGGGTAGGTCCGGGACGAGTCGGAAATGCGGCGCGGCCTCGCTCAGCCAGCCGAATGCCGAACCGGCCAGGTGGTGGCCCAGGGCCACCAACTCCTTGTTCATCGCCGAATTCCCTCCACCATGCGGGTCGCGACGACCACGTCCAGCAGCACTCGCGGATCGTTCCCGGCCACCAGTTCCAGATGCCGCAGGACCGAGGTCAGCGACAGCTCCGACTTCGCACCGCCTCCGAAGGCACGCCATCGGGCGAGCCGGGCGGCGGTGCGGTGATCGCGGCGCAGAATCGACCTGGCGATACCGCGTTCGAGGTCTGCGGGGAATCGACGCGCGTCCTCGTGGAGTGGGCAGTGCACCCCGGGCAGTGCCAGTGTGGAGAGCCGGGCCATCACGGTGCACCAGGACGCCCAGCCCGGCTGTCTACCGAAGCCGGGTCCGATCTCCGCAGGCCAGTCGGTGTCCAGACCTGCGACCCCCATCGAGGCTAGCGCCCAAGACGTGAGCCAGTCGCGTACCCGGGGAATAGCGGGCAGCTCCCGGTCAAGGCTCAGCGACGGGAAGGCCCGCAAACCCGCGAGCACCAGTTCGACATCGGCCCGGTCCAGCCGTCGCCCGCTCAGCAGGTGCGGCGCCAGGGCGTCCACCCCGAGGACTCGGACGGCGGCGAGGGCACCCTTCTCGTCGGTGACGTCGACCGCGGCGCTGAGGGTGTAGGCGTCGTCCATGCCACGCAGCGCACGGACGACGTTCTCGGCCAGTGCATCGGCCAGCGCCGCGAAGTTCGCCCGGGTGGTCTGCTCGGTGTCGAGCTGGGACACGTTCTCGTTCCTTCCTCGGGTTCGCGTCGCGCTCATCCCGCGGCGGATCGTGGTGCCTTGGGCTCACCGTGGGAGACCACCAACATGCAGTCGCCAAGCGTCTTCGGCTCGAACAGTGGCGGGTCCGCGATCGGGTTCTCCGGTTCCTCGATCAATTCCGCTACCGCGCGAATCTCCTCGGCGCTGGGGACGGTCGATGTTTCGGTGTGGTCGAACGTCCGCATCGCTCCTCCTTGAATTACCACTCTGCGCAGGGCCTGGGTGAATTCACATTCAACCCGCCCGTGGAGATCAAATGAAGGCGAGCGGTGCTAGGTGCACGGAATTGATGAACGTCATCTTCTGGAAAGCATTAGGAGAGGTCAAAGGCCTGACGTGCCGGAAGAGCGGCCTTGTTGACGTTCGCTGGATGGAAATCGCTGTTCGTCACGAACTCGATGCCACGTGAGTGCCGGAGGACCCATCCGGGAATCGGGTGGTGAATTCGTTCGGATGTGACTCGCGTGACGGGAAGGCCCTATCGGGAATTCGCGACTCCAGGTAATCGACGCGAGAATATCCAGCCGGAATCCCACCGGAAAGAGTGAGACTATGTGGCGATGGAGGTGCGCAGCGTCGCCACGTCGCGGCGTGCTGGATCATGAGGCCTGTGACCGAACGACCCGACGCCGTCTCCGAGGACCGGCTGCCCGCCGCAGTGCAGGCGGCGCTGCAGCACCGTTCCAACCGCAGCGTCCTGGTCGACCACGGCGCAGTGGCCGCAGTCCGCGACCGCTTCGACACCGAGCAGGCCGACGCCCTGTCGCGCTACCTCGAGGCATCCCAATCGCCGAACACGCTGCGCGCCTACCGCACCGACTGGATCGCGTGGTCCGCATGGTGTGCCACCGAGGGACGACAAGCGCTGCCCGCCGATCCGGTCGATGTCTCGGTCTACTTCGCATTGGCGGCCGATGCGCGACGTGCGGGTTCCGACCCGCCGAAATGGGCGTACAGCCCGGCGACACTCGATCGCAAAGCCGCAGCCATCGCCGCCGTCCACGCCGCCAACGGCCTGCCCTCCCCCACCCGCGCCGATGTCGTCCGGCTGACTCTGCGAGGCATCCGCCGAACCAGACGAGCCAGACAGAGCCGCAAGCGCCCGGTACTGCTGCACACCTTGGAAGCCCTGCTCGCCGAGCGCCCGGATGCGAACTGGCCCGGCGGCGTGACCCGTCGCCGCGACACGCTCCTACTGCTGGTCGGCTTCGCCGGGGCACTTCGACGCAGCGAACTCGCGGCTCTGACCTTCGCCGACGTCGCCGCCGAAGTCGACCCCGCCACCGGGGAACCACTGTTGATCGTGCGACTCGGTGTCACCAAGACCGACGCCTCGGGCACCGCCGAGCAGCAGGTGGTCCTGCCCAGGGGTGGTAGGCCGCACACCTGCCCGGTATGTGCCTTCGCCGCCTGGACCGAGCTGATCGACACCCATCGACGGCACGGCCAAGACGGTGTTCGCTCCCTACTCGCCGACGCGGACGCGGCGGAACAGGTCCACCGCTGCCATCGGTTCACCCCGGTAGCGGCACTCACCGACCTCGCTATGCCCCTGTTGCCCTCGGTCAACCGCCACGGCGGTATCGCCGAGAAGTCGCTGTCGGGACGAGCGGTGTCCGACCTGGTCAAACGCTACGCACTCCGTGCGGGCTTGGATCCCGATCTGTTCGGCGGGCATTCATTGCGCGCGGGCTTCGCCACCCAGGCGGCCCTCGGCGGGGCAGGCGATCGCGAGATCATGCGGCAGGGCCGTTGGTCCAATCCCCGCACGGTGCACCGCTACATTCGCGTGGCCAACCCCCTCGACGACAACGCCGTGACCCGGTTGGGGCTGTGAGAACCGTCCGCGAGCACCGCCGTGGCGGCGCTTCCCCCGGTCACCGCGCCGAGGCGGTGGCCCGTGGCACGTCGGGGCTGCCTCGAAAGGTGCCGCGGTAACCGCTCGGTGAGACACCCAGGGCCGCCTGGAAATGCTGGCGCATCGAGGCGGGGGTGCCGAAGCCCGAGGCGAGTGCGACCCGATCGACCGGGAGATCGGTCTCCTCGAGTAGCCGTCGGGCTAGGTCGACGCGCTGTCGGCCCAACCATTGCACCGGCGAGACGCCGACCTCCGTCCGGAACCGGCGAGTGAAGGTGCGCACGCTCATCGAGCCCTGCGCAGCCAACTCCCGCAACGTCAGCGGCTGGTCGAGCCGATCGAGGGCCCACGCCCGGATCGAACCGGTGGACGAGGACGTCGACACCGGCGCAGCCGACGGTCGGCCGAACTGCGCTTGGCCCCCCGGGCGATGGGGAGCCACCACGGTCCCTCTGGCGACCTCGTTCGCCACTGCCGACCCGTGATCGCGGCGGATCATGTGCAGGCAGAGATCGATGCCCGCAGCCACGCCGCCACCGGTGAGGACGTCACCGTCGTCGGTGTAGAGCACGTCCTCGGCCCATTCGACGGCGGGGAACAGTTCGCGGAACCGGCCACCGGACCGCCAATGGGTGGTCGCCCGTCTGCCGTCCAACAGCCCTGCGGCCGCCAGCACCCGCGAACCGGAGCAGATGGAGGCGATCCTGGTACCCGGCCGCAGGCTCGCCATCGCCGAGGCCAACGGTGCACCGATCCGGCAGTCGTCTGGGTCGTAGTCCTCATCGGAGGCCGGGACGATCACGGTGTCGGCCTCGGTCAGCGCGGCGATGCCGTGGGCGACGGCCACGGTGATATCGGCGTCGGTCCGTAGCTGCCCGGGTTCGAGTGCGCAGGTCACGACCTCGTACAGCGACTCGCCGCCCGCGTCGCGAGCCTGGCCGAACAGTCGATGGACGACGCCGAGCTCCATGGTCAACAGGCCCGGTCGTACCAGGACCGCGACCCGATGCCTGCCGGTGATACCGAAAGACGACATGGCCGAATTCTTTCACATGTTGGCTATCAGGCCACTCGTCGAACCGTGGACGGCTCGGCAAGCTCGACCACGGAAACGCGGCAACACCAGGCGCGTCAGACGCATATCCGCTGGTCGAAGACGAGAGAAGGACGAGTCCATGAATGTTCTGTGGATCTATGCCCATCCCGAGGCGCGCTCGCTCAACGGCGCATTGCGCGATGAAGGCCTACGCACACTCACCGGCCTCGGACATCGACATCGCCAGTCGGACCTGTACGCGATGGGGTGGAATGCCGTGGTCGACCACGCCGACTTCGATCAAGACCCCGACACCCGGCTGGTCGTGGGTGCGGAGTCCAAGCGCGCCTACGAATCGGGTGGCTTGAGCGCGGACATCCGGCGTGAACACGAGAAGATCGACTGGGCCGACACGATCGTCTTCCAGTTCCCACTGTGGTGGTTCGGTATGCCCGCGATCCTCAAAGGCTGGTTCGACCGCGTCTTCGTCAAGGGTTTCGCCTATGGCGTTCGGGAACCGAACGGACGCACCGCCCGCTATGGCGCGGGCACCCTGGCAGGCAAACGGGCCATGATCATCGTTACGGCGGGCGGCGGCGAATCGGCATTCAGCCCACGAGGGATCAACGGTGACCTCGATGAACTGCTGTTTCCCATCCAGCACGGCACGTTCTGGTACGCAGGCCTCACGGTCCTCCCGCCGCTGGCCGTGTTCGGCGCCGACCGCCTGAGCGAGGCGGACTACGAGGCGGCCGCCGAGGCACTACGCGAACGGCTGCAGACCCTCGATGACACCCCCGCCATTGCCTACCGGAAGCAGAACACGGGCGACTACGACGACGACCACGTCCTGCTCCCGGATCGCGCAGCCGGCCAACGGGGGTTGTCGGTGCACCGTGTTCCGCAGGCCTGATCTGCGGCTTCAAGGAACGAGGGGATTCAGGTCGAGCGCGTCGCGGCCTTCTCCGGGTCTCAGGGCCCGGTCGATCCGCCGATCACCGCGTCGGTCTCGTCGCCGACCTGTTTATCCGCCTTCTCAGCGGGCAGCAACGCCGAGAGGTCGCCGTTGTTGTCGTTGACGCGGATCACGAAGGGACGCAGCGCGGTGTATCGCACGACGCTCAGCGAGGCGGGGTCGACGACGATGCGTTGGAAGCCGTCGAGATGGGTGCCGAGCGCGTCGGCGAGGATCGCCTTGATCACATCGCCGTGGCTGCACGCCAACCAGACCGCGTCGCTACCGTGCTCCGCCGTGATCCGTCGATCGTGCTCTCGGATGGCGGCCACGGAGCGGGCCTGCACCTGGGCCAGGCCCTCGCCCTCGGGGAACACCGCCGCCGACGGCTGTTGTTGCACCACCGACCACAGGTCTTCCTTGGCCAGGTCACCCAAGGTACGGCCGGTCCAGGCACCGTAATCGACCTCGGCCAGCCTGGGTTCGATCACCGGCTCGATCCCGCGCTCTGACACCAGCGGCCGCAGGGTGTCGTGGCAGCGCTGCAGCGGCGAGGTGATCACCTCGGCCAAGGGGACATCGGACAACCTGGAGACCAGCTCGGTGGCCTGTCCGATACCGATGTCGTGCAGACCCACACCCGGTGTGCGCCCGGCGAGCACGCCCGCTCCGTTCGCGGTGGACCTGGCGTGCCGAAGCAGGATCACAGTGGCCATGGTGAAAGCCTACTGATGATGCGGTCCGTTACTCGGTGCGCCGGGCCACACCCGCGACACGGAAACGAGCGCAGCGGTTCCGAGGAAACCATCGCGGAAGCGTGTGGTCAGCGCCGAGCGGAGGATCGAGCAGCCGCCCTACTGTGGATCTCCACAGTGCGGCGCTGCCACAACACACACCGATGCTCGGCGGTCCGCCTCATGGTCGAGCGCCACCTGGATTCCTAGCGTTGTGCCCATGACCAAGGTGCACAGTCTCCCTGCAATTCTGCTTGTCTCCTCCGTGCTCGCAGCCTGCGGTAGCCCCGACGCGGGCGCGGTACCCGAGCCGGTCGATCGAGTATCCGATGCCGGGTTGCAGGCGGCCGTCGACCAACTGGTGGACGGCGATATGGCCACCGGAGCACTCGTCCGTTTCCGCGACGGCGACGAGACCTGGACCGGCGCGGCCGGGGTCGCCGATCGAGTCGAGGGCGGCGAGGTCGATCCGCTCGGATACTTCCGAATCGGCAGTGTCACCAAGACCTTCGTCGCCACCGTTGCCCTTCAGCTCGTCGACGAACGGCGGTTGGCACTCGACGACCCGATCGAGACCCATCTGCCCGGTCTCGTGCCGAATGGCGACCAGATGACCGTGCGGCAGATCCTCGACCACAGCAGCGGTATCTACGACTACGCCAACGAGGAGCACCTCTCGACCAACCGGTGGCGCGGTGACGCCCGATTCGACACCTACGAGCCGGCCGAACTGGTCCAGGTCGCCGTCGATCACGGGCCGTACTTCGAACCGTGGGAACAGGGCTGGCAGTACTCCAACACCAACTACGTGATCGCCGCGATGCTCATCGAGCAGATCACCGGTCGACCCTACGGTCACGAGGTCCAGCAGCGGATCCTCGAGCCGCTAGGCCTTACCGACACCAGCGTCCCCGGGATCGAGCCCGGCCTTCCCGACCCACACGCCCGCGGCTACATCATCGTGGACGGGCAGCCCGTCGATGCCACCGAGATGAACCCCTCGCTGGACTGGGCCGCAGGCGAGATGATCTCTACCGCCGAGGACCTCGACCGCTACCTCACCGCCTTGCTCGGCGGCGAACTGCTCAGCGCGGAGACGCTGGCGGCGATGCGCACCACCGTCGACACCGGAACCGCCTTCGCCTACGGACTCGGCTACCAGGAGATCGAACTGCCCTGCGGGGTCACCCTGGGTGGGCACAGCGGGCAACTCATCGGCTACCTCACCTACGCCGTGCAATCCGAGGACGGCCGAACCCTCGTGCTGTCCTACAACCCCGGAGAGACCCCGACCGATCCGACTGCGCTGCTCGGGTTGTTCGGCATAGCCTTCTGCGAGAGCTGAACGGTCTCGGATGGCGACGACGCCTAATTCAGCTCGCCGGTGGTGCCACGCTCGTAGGCCTCGATCGTCCTGACGAACATCGCCCGGTCCTCGGCCGAGAGCGGTGCGAACGCCGAACGCCAGGCGTTCGCCCCGTTGGCCAACCAGCCGTCGATGGCCGCTCGCGTCTGCTCGTCCCGGGTGATCGCCACGATGGTCCGTCGGCCGTCATCGGGGTCGGCATGCCGCTCCAGGACGCCTCGGCCGGTCAGGTCGCTGACCATCAGGCTCACCGTGGTCGGGGCGACCTCCAAACGGGCGGCCAGTTGGTTGACCGGCATCGGGCCGTCGAACAACAGATAGGACAGCAGGGAGAGATGGCGCGGGGCGAGATTGAAGGATTGCAGGCGCTCGGGGATCGGGATGCGCTTGAGCCGGGCCGCCACACGGGGCATCAACAGCAGCATGGCCCGGATCGCCTCGTCCGAGCTGAGACTCGACCTCGGCTGATCCTGCGTCGACATGCTCTTGACTCCCTTTCTCGCCCACGCTCACCAGCACGTTCTCTCGCTCGACCCGATCACGCTACCGGAATGACCGGCGGTGACGGCGCATCCGTGCCGACCCACCACCGCACAGACGACAACGGGGGCCGACACGACCCGTGCCGACCCCCGCTGCCTCGCGATGTCACTCAGACCGGGCTGATCACCCCGAAGGAGAGCAGACCCAACACCAACAGGCCCAACGCGATCCGATACCAGACGAACAGGTACACGCTGTGTCGTTCGACGTACTTCATCAACCACGCGATGATCGCGTACCCGACCGCGCCCGCCACCAGTGTGGCGACCAACATCTGCGCGCCGCTCGGCTGCAGTCCGGGACCGCCGGTCTCGAACACCTCGGGTAGCTCCGAGAGTCCGGATGCCACCACTGCCGGAATGGCGAGCAGGAAGGAGAACCGCACCGCGGTAGGCCGGTTCAGACCGAGGAACAGACCCGCGGTGATGGTGCCGCCGGATCGGGACACACCAGGAATCAAGGCCATCGACTGGGCGAAGCCCATGATGATCCCGTCCTTGAGCGTCAATTGGCTCATCTCTCGGCGCTGCCTGCCCAGATACTCGGCGAGGCCCAACAACACACCGAACACGATGAGCGTCGTGCCGATCAACCACAGGTTTCGTGCGGTCGTCCGGATCTGATCGGCGAAGAGCAGGCCCAGCACGCCGATGGGGATCGTGCCGATAATCACGTACCAGGCCAGCTTGTAATCGGGCGTCGAGCGCACGCTGGGATCACGGAAGCCCCGCAACCACACCATGAACAGCCGACCGATGTCCTTCGCGAAATAGATCAACACCGCCGCCTCGGTTCCCAACTGGGTGACGGCGGTGAAGGAGGCGCCTGCGTCCTCCTGGAAGAAGAACTCCGAGACGATCCGAAGATGTCCGGAGGAGGAGACCGGAAGAAATTCCGTGAGCCCCTGGACCAGTCCGAGGACCAGGGCTTCGATCCACGTCACTTACATACTCCCGCTAGCTCAAGAGCCTCGACGGCAAGACGAAGGGTTTCGACTCCCCGCGTCGGATCTTGCAGCATCGGAACGAGAGACAGTGTGGTGACCCCCGCCTGCGCGAACGCCTGCATGCGGTCTGCTATCCGCTCGACCGGACCGAGCAGCGCGATCGCGTCCAGGAACTCCACCGGCAGGGCCGCCATGGCTCCGGCGTGATCCCGTTCCAGGTAGCGGCGCTGGACCTCCTCGGCGGCGTCGGCGAAGCCCATCCGGATCACGAGGTCCTTGTAGAAGTTCTGCTTGCGGCTGCCCATCCCGCCCACATACAGCGCCGCATAGCCGCGGATCGCGTCCGCGCACGCTCGCCAGTCGTCGCCGGGGCAGATCGGGACGGTGGGGGCGATATCGAAACCGGCGAGATCCTTGCCCACTCGTTGCCTGCCCTCTGCCAGATAACCGAGTTGCTCGCCGGCATGCTCCGGGGAGAAGAACACCGCCAGCCACCCGTCGGCGATCTCCCCGGCGAGTTCGGTGTTCTTGGGCCCGATGCTCGCCAGGTAGACCGGGATCTCCTCCCGCACCGGATGCACAGTGAGCTTCAGGGCCGCACCGGGTCCGTCCGGCAGCGGCAGGCGGTAGTGCTCCCCGGCATAGCTCAGTCGCTCGCGGCGCAGTGCCGTGCGGACGATGTCCACGTATTCCCTGGTCCGGCCCAACGGCTTGGCGAAACGCACGCCATGCCATCCCTCGGACACCTGCGGACCGGAGACGCCCAGGCCCAGTCGGAATCTGCCCTGCGACAGCGTGTCCAGGGTCGCAGCGGTCATCGCGGTGGCCGCCGGGGTACGCGCCGGGATCTGCATCACGGCGCTGCCCAGTCCGATTCGTTCCGTTCTCGCGCCGACCCAGGCGAGCACGCTGGGCGCGTCCGACCCGTACGCCTCCGCCACCCAGACCACGTCGTAGCCCAATCGATCGGCCTCGACCGCCAGCGCCAGGTTCTGGTGGTCGTTGCCCATGCCCCAATACCCAAGGTTCAGCCCAAGTCGCACCCGCCAGACCTTACCGGCGAGTAACCATTCCTGTCAGGGTCGACTCGGCCGCACGCTCGAGTGCTGTGCGTCCGCCCAACAGACAGGCGGTCCCGGTGATGCGCATCACAAAGCATTTTCATGTTGTTTCGGATTCTCTGTCCAAGAAGTCCGAATCATTTACTCCACGGAACGGACATAGCAGCGTTTAGAGTTCTCGCATGGTTAATACATCTGGGGGAACGAACCCGGTCGAAGAACCGGCCAGAATGTCCCGGCGTCGCCTTTTCGGATTAGGAGCGGCCGCCACCGCCGGGCTAGCGCTGGCGTCCTTCGCCGCCGCGTCCCCGGTATCCGGACAAACCTCCCCACCAGGAACGACGTCGCCAGCCGGCCACCCCGCCGATGCCACGGAAGCCTGGCGACTACTCACTGAGGGAAATGCCCGATTCGTCCAGGGGCAGCCGAGTCATCCCCATCAGGACGAATCCTGGCGCGATTCCCTGGTCGAAGGACAGAACCCCTTCGCGACCGTTCTCGGCTGTGCTGACTCGCGAGTCCCACCGGAAGTTCTTTTCGACCAGGGATTCGGTGACCTGTTCACCATCCGCTCCGCAGGCGAAGTACTCGATGACGCTGTCGTCGGCAGTATCGAATACGGCGTCGAACACGTGGGCACCCCGCTCGTCGTGATCCTGGGCCACGCCCAGTGCGGCGCAGTCGCCGCCGCCATCGACACCGTCAACGGCGAGGGCCACCTCGAGGGCGACATCAGTTCGCTGGTCCGCGACGTGGAGGCCGCAGTCCGCGCCACCCCGGCCGACTCCGACCCGGACGCCTTCTTCGCCGCCTGCGTCGAGAACCAGGTCCGGCGCACCGCCGCCATGCTCCTGGAACGCTCCGACATCGTCCGGGACGCGGTCGAGGGTCACGGCGTGCAGATCGTCACCGCCGTCTACGACCTCGAGACCGGGCAGGTCAACCGCATCGACTGATACCACGGTGACGGGCCCGGGGCAGTCACTCGACGCCCCGGGCCTTCCCCGGACGGGCGACCCTGGGGCCACGGGCACCACGGTCGATGGGGGATGCTGGACGAATGCACCCCGCTCAGCCCGCAGCCATCTCGTCCCGCCCAACTCGGACCAGGGGCGCGACCACTCGCCTCGTGGCAGCCCTCACCGCGGGAACAACCCTGATGGCAGGCTGTTCCTTCGGTGTGGCCGAAGAGATCGTCGGGGACGACCCGGTACCAGTCTCGGCGGCAGCGGGCCCGGCCGACTCCCCGGTGCGGCAGGACAGCCCGGCGGGCGACATCGTCGAAGCCGGTGCACCCGTCACCGCCCTGCTCGCCGACCCGGAGACGGCCACCCTGGTCGCCGCAGTCGCCGATCCACCCAGACTGTTGCTGCAGGACCTCGACGATCTCGAGGCCACACCCCACGAGATCGACCTTCCCGGGACAGCGGCTCGGCTGGAAAGCGCGCAGGCGGGCACCGTACAGGCGTTGATCCCTGATGCGGGCGCCCTAGTCGAGGTCGACCTTGCCAGCGGCGACACCGAGGAGATCGCCCTGGCGGAAGCCGCCGTGTCGACCACCGAGGGCGCCGAGGAGGCCACCGTGATCGCCCACCCGGATGGCTCCGTGGGCATCATCGAGGCCGACGGCGAGCACCGCGAGGTGCCGGGATTCGACGGAACCACCACGGTCGTCACGGCGGGGGGCATCGTCTACGCGCTCGACCGGGTCCAGAGCTCCCTCGTCGAGGTCGACCTGGACGAGACCCGGCGCGGCCTGGCGCTGCGCGCAGGGGAAGGCGCCACCAACGCCGTCGTCGACCGCTTCGATCGGATCATCGTCACCGAGACCCGCTCCGGTGAACTGCTGGTCTTCTCTGCGGATCCCTTCCTGCTCCGCCAGCGGCACCCCGTCCCCGGCGGCCCCTACGCCCTCGCCTACGACGAGCAGCGCGACCTGGCATGGGTCACCCTGACCGAGACCAACGAGCTGGTCGGCTTCGACATCGCCGCGGGCGATCCCGTCGAGAAGCACCGTTTCCCCAGCGTGCAGCAACCGAACTCCGTGGCCATCGACCAGGACACCGGCACGGTGGTCGTGGGCTCCGCAACCGGAGAAGGGATTCAGGTGGTGCATCCGTGAACGACGAATCCGTCAGCGACGGAGACTGGGAATATCAACCGCTTCGACTGCCGCCCGGCGTCTCGCGCCGAGCCGCAGCCACCCAACTCGCCATCCACGCCGAATTCGCGGGCTGGGAACTCTCCCGCGTTCTGCTCTACGGGGATGGCACCCGCAAGGTCTGGCTGCGCCGCAAACGCAGCGCCGTCGGCATCCCCGGCCTACACACCTGAGACGACCGGTCCAAGCTCCGGTCCGACGGGAATCGCCCCGCCGGACCAACCTCTCGCGCTGTGGCAGCGCGCTGATCAGCTGTTCAGCAGGAACCGGTTCAGCACCCGCGTGCCGAACTTCAACGCGTCGACCGGCACCCGCTCGTCCACCCCGTGGAACAACGCGGAGAAGTCCAGGTCCGCGGGCAGCTTGAGCGGCGCGAACCCGAAGCACCGGATGCCCAGCTTCGAGAAGGCCTTCGCATCGGTTCCGCCGGAGAGCATGTACGGCAGCACCTGCGCACCGGGATCCTCCGCTGTGATCGAGGCGCTCATCGCGTCCACCAACGCCCCGTCGAACGTGGTCTCCACGGGCGGCAGGCCCACGATCCACTCCCGCTCGACATCCGGGCCCAGGACCTCCGCCAACTCGCGCTCGAAGGCCTCCTGCCTGCCCGGCAGGATGCGGCAGTCCACCGTCGCCTCCGCGACCGAGGGGATCACATTCGCCTTGTAGCCGGCCGAGAGCATCGTCGGGTTCGCCGTGTCGCGCAGCGTGGCCCCCACGATCCGTGAGATCGCGCCGAGCTTGCCGATCGCGCCATCGAGGTCGTCCTCGGGGAAGTCCCACCCGGTGAGCTCGGCGACCCCGTCCAGGAACTCCCGCACCGAGTCGGTCATCACCAGCGGGAACCGGTGATTGCCCAGCCGGGTCACCGCTGCGGCGAGCTTGGTCACCGCGTTGTCCTCGTGGATCATCGACCCGTGACCGGCCCGGGCCCGGACGGTCAGCTTGAGCCAGGCGATGCCCTTCTCCGCAGTCTCGACGAGGTAGCTGCGCACCCCGTCCTTGAAGGTGACCGAGAACCCGCCGACCTCGCTGATCGCCTCGGTAGCGCCCTCGAACAGCTCCGGGCGGTTGGCCTGCAGCCAGTGCGACCCCTGGAGACCACCGGCCTCCTCGTCGGCGAGGAACGCGAAGATGATGTCGCGCGGCGGCGTGATGTTCTCCCGCTTGAGCCTGCGAGCCACCGCGAGCGACATGCCCAGCATGTCCTTCATGTCGACGGCACCCCGGCCCCACACATACCCGTCCTGCACCGCACCGGAGAACGGGTGCACCGACCATTCGGAGGCGTCTGCGGGCACGACGTCGAGATGCCCGTGCACCAACAACGCGCCCCGACTCGAATCCGCCCCCGGCAGCCGCACGAACACATTGCCGCGCCCCGGACGATCCCCGGACTCCACATAGGTCGGCTCGTACCCGACATCGGCCAGCTGCTCGGCGACATACTCCGCCGCAGCACGCTCCCCCACCAACGTGTCGGGGTCACCGGTGTTGGTGGTGTCGATCCGGATCAGTTCGCTGGTCAGCCGGACCGCGTCATCCTCGACGACGCCGAGCCCGCTGGTGTCTGCATGGGTGCTCACCTGCACTTCCTACCACCGGGTACCCCGCCGATGGGAGGTTCAGGGGGCCGATTTGGGAACTCGAGGTGCGATCAGCTAACCTATGCCCATCAGCACGGCAGAAGCCGAAGTTGGTCCGAGTGGCGGAATGGCAGACGCGCTAGCTTGAGGTGCTAGTCTCCGATAAGGAGGTGGGGGTTCAAGTCCCCCCTCGGACACGTTCGTTAAACACACGGGGCGAGACTGTGGCAATCACAGTCCGCTCCTTTTGTGTGTAACGGAGATTTAGCCGCAGTTCTGAATACAGCTGTCCGAGTTCGTTCGGATCAGCACCGGACAGCGCTTCTCCCACGTTCCCCAGTGAGTCGATCATGGCGCGTACCTCGGCTTCAGTGATCAGGCCGGGAGCGCGGGTACCGGTGAGTTCGGCGCGAGCGGTCGCCCGCTGGGACTGTGCTTCGTTGATCGGGTCGACCAGCGCAGCCGGATCGACGCCTGCGGCGATCGCGTCATGAAATCGGCGCAACTTCTTTTCGGCCTCTGCCAGTCTCTGTTTCGCGGCGTCTCGATCAGTGGGAATGCCGCCGCCGTCCTGGGAGGCAACCAGTGCCGCCACGGTGCGGTCGATGTTTCGCCGCTCGAACAGTCTGCCGATCCAGTCGTTAAGCGGTTCCAACAGCTCGTCTTCACGGAGATTGACCGTGCGCGGGTGCTCGGCCAATGCAGCCGATCCAGGAGCAAGGGAACGTGCCAGACAGCGGTAGTAGGTGTCATGCTTGCGGATCGTCGCGCCCTGCATTTTCCGGCCACAGATGTCGCACCGCACCATCCCTCGGAGGAGATACGGGCGTGTCCCCGTTGTCCGTGTGCGCTCCAGCTTCGCGATGCCGCGCATTCCTCCAGACGCGCGGGAACGCCGCGCCAACTGTGTTTCCGTGAAGTCCTCCACAGACACGATTGCGGGATGGGCAGGGCGACGGGACCGCACCACCTGTTCCGGTTCCGCCCGCCGGAACCGGGTGACGTGACCGGCCGCGACATCCTCGGGATCAAGCAGCGTCTCGTGTCGCGTCCACCGTCCGAACACGGCGAATCCGGTGTAGCGGGGGTTGTCGAGAATCGCGCGCACCGTGCTCGCCTGCCACCCGTCGGCGAGCCGATGCCGGTTCTGTTCGGGCTTACGTGCCGAGGGGCAGGCGATGGAATCGCGGTTCAGCCCTGCCGCGATAGCCCGATCCCCCTTGCCATCGAGATACTCGGCAAAGATCCGCCGCACGATCTCGGCCGCTTCCGGGTCGATCTCCAGTACCCGCAGCCGGTATCCCTCGGCAGCCTTACGCGGGTTCGGATGCGGACCGGCGTCGACGACCGCATAACCGAACGGGGCTCGACCGCCCTGATGGCGCCCCTCGTTGAGCACCTGTGCATCCATGGCCGCACGGACACGAGCTTGAACGTGCTGCCGCTCTGACTCGCTCATCCCGCCGAGCACACTCATCAGCATCTTGTGTGAAGGATTGCGCGGGTCGAACTTCCCACCCAGTTCGGGAACCCAGAGTTCAACGCCATAGGCCGCGAACTTGGGCGCGATCAACGAGAACTGATTGCCGAACCAGCAGCGTGTCCCCTCCCCCACGACCACGGCGGACCAACCCCGGTTCGGGTTCTTCAGTTCTGCTAGTAAGCGAGCCGCGTCGCTCCGCCGTTCCCACGGGACCGAACGGGATTGGCCGATGTCGAAGAACTCGGCTGTCACCGTCCCGCCGAGAGGCTCGACGAACTTCCGTGCGGTACCGACCTGCCAGCTGTGCGACGTCTCGGGATCTTGGTTGTCCTCGGTGGAGCACCGGCCGTAGAAGGCCACCGGCCCGATACCGACGTCCACCGGTTCGACGACCTCCACGCCCAGCAGATCGTCCAGTACTTTCCAGGGGTTGTTGATTTCAACAGTCATCTGATCACCTCGTCAGTTCGGTCGCCGAGGACCGGGATCGTGGTCAACTCGACCAGTATGGCAAGCAGAACACGACTCACAGACGTTGTCAGCACTGGTAGATCGGTGGGAAGTTGGACCGAGACGACCGATTTACCCTCGGCGTCCGTCGTCCGCGCGGTCACGCCGCACCGTCCGCATCGTCACCAGTCGAGCTGATTTCACCAGATCGGACGCGGGCGACCGCGTCCCGAATCTCTGCCGTCAGATACCCGCGCACCCGCCGAACACCGTCGCCTTCCGGGACGTAATGCCGGGTCGGTCGGCAGCCCAATTCGCCCATCTGCCGGGCGAACACACTCGGCTCCACGTCGAGTGCGTCGGTGAGTTCGGCGGTCGGAACGAAGCGACGGCCGCCGGGGCGTAACTCCTCGCCCAGAAACTCGACGACCGCCCCCAGCGGTTCCGGCAGCCGCTCGGCACTCCAGCTCACCGGCCCTGCGCTGAGCGCCCCCGCCACGTCCGCCGAGTCGACGGCCCGCGTCGTGTCCTCCCCGGCCGCGTAACCCGACAAGGTTCCGGCGATCTCCCGCAGCAGTCGACCGCGCACGCAGATAGCCCGCCACTCGGCGTTCGTCAGGTAGAAGGTCCGCACCGTCAGGGCGACCGCATCCGCACCCGCGTCGGTCTCCCCGTCCGGCCGCAGGATGCCGACGCCCTTATGGCTCGGCAGCAGCGTGGAAGCGTCATAGCCACGGGTGTTCATCTGGTCGCCCAACACGATGTTGGAATCCCGCCAGTCCATCACCCGCAGCGCGAAACGGGTGCCCAGCACCGATCGGAGCCGAGACGGGATGGTCTGGGAATCGGGCCGTTGGGTCGCGAGCACCACGATGATCCCGGCGGCCGGACCCTTGCGAGCGAGGTAGGCCAGCATGTCCGCGATGTACTCGCCGAGGGTCGTTCCCCGCTCCCCGATGGCCACCTTGGTCGGGTTGTCGAGAAACACCTGAACCTCATCGAAGATCACGGCCGTGATGGGCATCCGCTGGGCGGGATCACGAGAAAGCTGCGGCGTGATCTTCGATTCGGGACACGTCTCGTCGTCGAGTTCGGCCATGCGTGCGTATCGGGACTGAACCTCCGCCACGAGTTCGACCAAGCCGTCCCGCACAGCTTCGGCGTCCGCCTGGTCGTCGCCGCAGACGAACCGATGGGCGACGGCCTCGGCCGCCCGCCAGTCCTTCCCGCCCTTGCCGTCGAACACATACAGCCGGGCGAAGGCATCCAGGATGAATCCGGCTGCGGCCAAGCGCACCGCCATCGTCTTGCCTTGCCGAGGGATCGCACCGACCAGCAACGACGTCCATACCAAGGGAAGATCGACCTTCCGCCGTCGCGCGTCGCGGCCGAACGGCACCGGCCGCCAGGCGTCCCAGCTCTCCGCGCGAACGAGCGGGGAGGAGAACGGCGGACCGCTGTAGGGGTCGACGTCGGCCACCCAGAGGAACACCCGTCCGGCATGTCCGCCTCGGCCGCGCACCCGCTCGGCGACCAACTGCACTTCGTCCACCGCCAGTGCGGAGGCCAGGGCGTCCCGATGCTTGATCACGTCGGCCGCTTTGCGGGTGGCGGGTAGGTCGACGGTGATCGACCACCCGCCGCCGGTGTGCGTGGCGCGCTCGACCAAGCGGAGCGACTCGTCTCGGCCGATCAACTTCGCGTCCCGGAAGGCATCGACCAACACCTGTGGGTCCATCGTCCAAGCGAGCGTGCGCGGCCCGCCCAGAGCCGGTGTGCGGCCCGTCGCCCCTTCCTTCCGGCGTCCGGCCACCGCCAGGGCGATCAGGCTCGCCCCGACCGCGCCCCACATCGCGAGTGGCGCGGCGATCACGTGGGCCATGAGGAGAAGAAAGGTGGCGGCTACTGCCGTGATCCCGGTGACGCGCCAGCGGTAGAGCGTCAACGCGCGGATCTCGACGAACTTCTCTGCGAGCTTCTCAGCCTGTTCGATCGCGTCCCGGTAGTCCTGCACTCGAACCCATCGGCGCCATGCGCGTAGCGCGGCCAACAATCCTCGGCCGACCGCGCTTGCCAGCCGCAGCGGGGAGCGAAGCAGCCATGTCACGGCATCTTTGACGGCCTGCCTTCCGAACCGCCTCGACCGGAACACTCGGGAGTGACGGCACTGGTCCACCAGCCGAGCGGCCAATGAGCGTTGTGGCCCGAGCAACGGGATCGGCGGGCTACTTGCCGGAGATCGGTCCAAAGCGGTGCTCGTCTCGTTCGTCTTCGCTCTCTTCATCGACGACCACCCCTACGGCGAGGCAGGTCGTTCGTGGTGACCGTCAATGCGCGGGTCAGGCTGTAGGCCGCGAACAGCGCCGGCACGGCCAAGGCCGTCAGCACCAATCCGTCATGAACTCGGCTGGACAACAGCACCCACTGAACGGCGACGATCAGCCCGGCGTTGAACAAGACCCGCCCGGTGAGCGACAACAGGCGTCCACCGGCCTGGGCTTTGTCCGCCGCAGCGCGGGCACGTCGTGCCCCCGCTCGCCACACCGAGGCAAACGCGATCAGCACGCCGAGCCCTGCCATGATCTCGATCGGCGTCAAGGTGAGAGCGGTCATGACAGTGATGCCCCTTCGTGATCGGAAGCGTCGGAGTCGGAGAAGCGGTGTCGTGTCCAGACGGGATGCAGCGCGCGCCGGTCGTCCTCGGCGAGCCCGCCCCAGATGCCGTGGGTCTCGGCCCCAGCGGTACGGAGTTCGAGCGCCAAGCACTCGTCCGGGACTGAGCAGCCGTCACAGAAGCGCGCGGCCAGCTCGCGGTCCGGGTTTTCGGTGATGTCGGACTCGGGCGGGTTGCCTTCGCGGTGCTCCGAGAGACACAGGCCGTCGCGCTCGACGGTGTTGCGAAGGACATCGGTGGGCACGGGGGCGAACTCGGCTAGGCGGCGGATGACGCCGTCCCACTGCTCGTGAGTCATCAGGCGTCACCCCCGGCTGCCGAGTAGCCGTGTTCGCCGAGCAGGCGAACGAGTTCGGTCGCCGGTATGCGGGGACTGCCTTCGTGCCACCGGACACGCAGCGCGCCGAGCCGAACGGCACGCGAGACCTGGGCGGGATGGACTCCGAGAATCCATGCGGTTTGGCGGACGGTGTAGTGCGTTTCTCGCCCGGATTCGGGCAGACGAATAGCCATGAGAAAACCTCTCGACGAAGCCTGATGTATTGATTTCAGCAACATAGTGTTGATTTCAGCGCTCAATAGGGCGTGTTGTGTCGCCGGCGCCCCGAACAACGCCCTGTCGTCACGCAAATAGGTGTGGAGCGACTAATCTCGGCGCCGAGGCGGAGCGCGGAGGAATAGGTGTCGGAGGACTGGGCGGCAGTCGCCAAGGCGATTAGTGCGCGCGTGAACGAGCTGGGTTGGCGACAACGAGAACTCGCGGAGCGTTCGCACGTCTCGCAGGCGATCGTCCGGGAGCTTCAGCACCACACCGTCGAGCGCAGACGCAGCCCCCGCACCCTGGAATCCCTGTCCGTGACGCTGGGCTGGCACCCGCAACACCTGGACGCCGTGGTTCGCGGTCGTACACCGTCCGAAGTGGACGAACCGGTGAGCGACGAGGTCGACACGGTCTGGTCGCGACTGGAGAGCATCGAAGATCGGCTGACCGAGATCACCGAGCGTCTCGACGAGCTGCACACCGATCTGGCGACGGTGATCGAGCATGTCCGCGATTCGAAATAACGGTGTGAATCGCGGACCAGGGAATCGGGTCTCTCTCATGCCATTGATTCCACCGGCAATGCAGGTGGAGAACCATGCGATGACAGTGCAACTCCGATGCATGACCAGTGCAGAGCAACACGACACTGCTATTGACGGGGGTATGAGCTGATGGCGCTGACGACAGGCTGGACCGGCGAACGCGCATGTGCATTACAAGCGGCACTGCGGCTGAGCAATGAGTCATTCGCTGCCCAACTCGGAATCGCAGTTCGCACTGTCGCCGGTTGGCATCAGAAGCCGACGACCCGCCCACGACCGGAGATGCAACAGCTTCTCGACACGATGTTGGAACAGGCCTCACCGGCTGCGCGGGAGCGATTCGACGCGCTCAACTCGCCGTCGGTATCGGACTCTGCCAGCACCGCATTAACGTCGATCTCCCCTGCCGCAGTGACCCGGTTGAACACAGACCCGAACATCGCAGGCGCCTTCGACTGGCTCGACGACCATGCAGGATGGGAACCCGGCAGTGCTCGGCTCGCGGTCTCCTCCCGGCTGGCCACAATCGACCTGAACGATCTTCAGAACCGGGGTCGTCGCCGCAGCCGGGTCGACCAACGAGGCATTGCGAACGCGCTCGGCGGCTACTACCGCAACAGCGGCAGCGGGCACGGCCGCTACGCCGCCCGGTACGGGGACGATGGTGAAGCCGTGACGAGCGTCCTCACCCACCCGGACTGGCTCGATCTCGGCGCCGCCCTCATGACCGAGCACGACCGGCTCACAGTCGACAGCGCCTCGACGATCGGCGCTCCGCTGAATGACAAGGCAGCTGATCATGCCGTCCAACGGCTGGCGGAGACGCTCGCCCTGGGTATCCGGCTCACCGACATGCCGCTGTACCGACTGACCGGAATCGATATGGCGACGGGCCGCGTCGCGGGAACACTCGGACTGTCCCGGTTCGTGGAGTATGCATTGACGATGGACCTGCTGGAAGGCGAGCTAGTCGACGCGCTCGCCGTAGGAAGTGCAGTCGGCCCCGGATCGCTGCCCCTGCGGGACCGACTTCTGCCCGACACCTCCGCCGTGCTCGACGTCGCCGGTCGGCTTTGTGCTGGCGGCACACTCGCTCTCTGCGCGATCGCTCGCCCGGCCGAACCGCGCCGAGGACCGGCGGACTATGTGCTGCTCGTTCAAGAACGGTCCGGACACGTCGTCAACGCGGCTCGCCGCCTGGCCGTGATTCCTAAGGGCTTCCACGAGCCGATGACCGACATCCGCGCGGATGCCCGACTGGGCGCGACGCTCCGCCGCGAGATGGAAGAGGAGCTGTTCGGCCGCGAAGACGTCGATGGAACGCTGACCAGTCAGTTGCGAGCGGACCCGATGCACCACAGCCGCCTGTCCGAGCCGATGCGCTGGTTGAGCACGGAGCCCGGCAGGCTGCGAATGGAATGCACGGGATTCGGGCTGAATCTCGTCAGCGGCAATTTCGAGTTCCCCGGTCTGATCGTCATCGACGATGAAGATTTCTGGGTGCGCTATGGCGGCGACATCCAGGCCAACTGGGAATCGCATGGACTCCACCAGTATTCGAGTCTGGACCGGCAATTGATCACCGAACTGATCGGTGCGGTAGCGTGGAGCAACGAAGGCCTGTTCGCACTGTTGCAGGGCCTTCGCAGACTGAAAGAGATCGGCGGGGACCGCGTCAACCTGCCTGCGATCGACTGGGAGGTACGGAGTTGACCACTCGCTGGCAACACGGAAACGCCAACGATGACACGCAGGACAACCGTGGCTGGTTGCTCGGCCACTTCATTGATCCCGCCGAGGGAATCCGCTCGACCCAAGACGTCGAGGTGAAATGGGCCAACCACCCGGCAGGCGACAAACGCGCCGAGTGGACGGCCGATGACCAGCGCACCACCCTGTTGTTGATGGTCCAGGGAGAATTCCGACTCGACCTCACCGAGGGCAGCGTCACCCTTGCTCGGCAAGGCGACTACGTCTTGTGGGGGCCGGGGATCGATCACTCGTGGGAAGCGCTCGCCGATTCGGTGGTCATCACCGTCCGTTGGCCGTCGTTCCCTTCCTGATCACCGTTTCCCGTACGATTCTATTCGGGGGAGGTCGACGCGATCACCACCGATTTCCCCCAGTCGTCGAAGACCTTGCAGCAGAGCGAACAACCCCTCGTTGCTCCATGATTCGTCACTGATCAATTCAGCCAACAGGCGACGATCGAGGCTGGAATACAGGCGGAGCCCGTGCGTCTCCCAATTGGCCTCGATCGCACCGCCGTACTTCCGCCAGAAGTCCTCATCATCGATGACGATCAGACTCGCGAACTCATAATTCCCACTGATCAGATTCAACCCGAACCCGGTGCATTCCGTCTGTAGCCTGCCGGGTTCCTCGGTCAGCCAACGCATAGGCTCGGACAGGCGTCCGAAGTGCATCGGGTCGGCGGCCCGATTCCCTCCCCCGGTGCTGTCGACATCGCGGCGGCCGAACAGCTCTTCTTCCATCTCGCGTCGGAGTGTCGCGCCCAGCCGGGCATCCGCACGAACGTCGGTCATCGGCTCGTGGAAGCCCTTGGGAATCACGGCCAGGCGGCGAGCCGCGTTGAGCACTTGGGCGGAGCGTTCCTGAACGAGCAGTGTGTAGTCCGCTGGCCGATAGCCGTCGGTGGGCCGGGCGATGGCACACAGCGAGACCACTCCGCCCACACAGAGGCGAGAACGGAAGTCGAGTGCGGCCGTGAGGGTCGGCAGATACCGGTCCCGCAGTGACAAAGTTCCGTGCCACGGTGTCGCATCCCGAGCGACAGCATCGACCAGCTCGTGTTCGAGTAGGTCCATCGTCAACGCGTACTCGACGAACGAGGCGAGCCCCAGTGATCCGGCGATCCTGCCGCCTCGGATGTCGATGTCGAGCAGCCGGTATAGCGGAAGGTCGGTGAAACGCACGCCGGATTCCACCGCTTCCGCCAATCGCTCGATGGCGTGCTGTGGGCCAGCGTGGACCGGCGGAGTGCTCAACCTGGCATCGTCCAACCGCAACAAGTCTGTCTCCGGCCCCAGCGGACACGCGAGATCGAGCCACTCTGGTCGAGTGAGAACAGTCGTCACGATCTCCCGATGGTCACACCGAGCCCGATAGACGTCATGTCCCGGCAACCCACGGTCGTAGTAGGCCGCGATGCCCTGGGCAAGAGAACTCCGATCCGTCCTTGAACGGCGTCGACTGCGGTCGGCCTCCCCCTGCGTCGCGCGTTCCTCAATCCGCACGGCCACCTTGGTACGAGTTGTCTGCGGCAGCCAACCGGTATTCGCGTCGAGCCAATCGAACGCAAAGGACAACCCGGCGTGTTCGAATGTCGCTGCGGGTGCGAGTGCGACTGTTTCCCTGGCTGTCCCCGAGGCTGGTTCCGCTTCAGGAGAGGGTGTCCCGACTTCCGTGGCGCCCGTCCCGAGGGTGTCCCGTGGCGGGGACAGCAGGACATCGATGTCGAGCCCGAAAATGCGTTCGAGGAGGCGGGCCGTAACCGCCCGAACAGGGCCGAGCGGGGCGCCATCTGCTCGGTTGCCGGAGATCAGTCGTTGCAGGTGCCGAGCGCTTAAGGTGCCGGGCTCACCGTGTTCGCGGGCGAACGTCTCGACGAACTCCGCGAACTCCTCTACGGACTGACGTCGTTCCTTGACCTTCTGCTCAAGCACGGTCCGGTACACGCTCACGAGCCACCCCACACCCCAGGTCCGTTGATGTCGTCACTAGGTCCGCGTGCGGTCGTACCGCTGACCGCAAGCTGACGAAATGATGATTTCAGTTTGGCACGGCTGTAAAGCAGCTGGTCAAGCAGGCGCCCGACGGAGGGCATTCGCGCCCGCCTCAAACCGTCGCGCGCCGGAACGCGGCCGGGACAGCCGTACCGGCGCCCCACCCCGGCCGCGTTCTCCCTACTCGGTGGGAGGCATGACGCTGATGGCGAAGAACCCGGAAGATCGATCCTCGGACCCGTGGGCACCTCTGCTCCCACCGGACAGCCCCGCCGCCCAACGGGCGCGCTGCGTCGCGTGGCTGAGTAGCCGTTGCCGGGGTGGCGTCGAGTGCGACTGTGTGCCGGTGGCGGAGGCGTTTCCCCGCAAGGCCTTGTAAGCCATCCGAAAATAGCAGCCGTCCCGCGCCCTAGGCGCCTCCTCCAGTCACAGGGAGCGCAAAATCTGGGACTGCTGGGACACCTGCTCCGACCGAGCACGTATCTATTGAACTATGAATGACCTCGACGATCGTCCTCGGAAGAGCGCACTGGAGTTGCCATTTGGTAGAATAGCCTTCGATGTGGATCACACGGAGGCGTAGTGGATCAATATTGGGACAGCCCTGACGGTCTTTCGGTTAAATGGATGAGAAGGTTCCTCCGCTCTAGGCGAGTTGAAATTGATGGTGAACCGGACCAAAAAGGCAAGCGCGGCGTGCAATATCGATCAACTAAAGCGCAGCGCAGCATAATGACACAACTAGATTCGAGCAAGCACGGCGAGCTACTCGGGCCCGTGGCGCTAGAGTTGGACTTTCATTGCACAAGTCGCGAACCACCATCCATACAACGACTTGCCAAGCATACGCTTGATCTAATCGGGCCAGCCATGGAACCTTACCCGAACCGGGATGGGATCGTTTATCGCGATGACCGGCAGGTTAAGCTGCTTTATGTTTCACTAAAGAAATCAACCAGTGCTGGATTTCCACCCAAAGGATCGACTCAGATTTTCGCGCGTCCACTCAGAGACGTAGTAGCCGACCTTGAATTAGTGCGAATCCTGGAAAGCCGAACTCAAATCTGGGAGGAAGAGAATGATCCCATGCGCTCTCCGAAGCTTCCAGCCCATACTTTAGAGCCACTTCTTGATCTGAATTACGCCGCATCGCCCGAGGAAAGAAATCGATGGAAGGAACGAAACCATTGGCATGCTCAGTTTAGCCTAGCTGAATTCCAGAGCGCCTTCCTGCAAGGAGCTGAAGCACGGGTTGCATCGATGCTAACGTTCAATCCCAGGATCATCGCCGGAAGTGCGCGCCGATCAATCGAACCAATAATGGCGCCGCAGTTAAAAGAAATTTTGATGGCGATGACAAGGTGTCATACTCCACTTAACAATGATTCAGATTCCTTTCTCCTGTCGAGTATGATTACAGATCCGTTGCCGCGACTGCCGAAATCTTCCGGCGAGGGATCACTGTTTCATGAATCCGTCAGGAAAGAGCTGATCGAACTTTTCCACAGAAAGCGCAGCTTGTCGCCCTTGATGGTTCCACTGAAGGTTATATTTCTTGTTATGCCACCAAGCCAAGGGAAAGACTTGGATAATCTTGCGCTCACCATTCTTCCCATCATCCAAAGGGTAATCAAAGAACAAGAGGTGAACCTTCGCCACCCTGCTTTGCAATCCAACCCAATTTATGCGGACCGGGGAATATCGGCGTACGAAGTCATCGAGCTCAAACGGCAAAAATCAGACCACCCGGACGGGTACCTCCAGCTTGCACTGGGAAGCGGTCTCAGCCTCCAAAGTAGCTGGAGCCGCGTGACGGATGCCCTCGAATCATACATGCTGCAGGCGGATAAGATTCACCGTTCCTTTCTTAAAGGAGGCGAGCACCACTAGGGTCCGGGGGAAAATCAGTATCCTCGAAGTCGCATTGAAGCATTAAGGGCTCCTATGCCTGATGTCGCGGCCATTTTGCATGACAATTCAATTCTAGGCGATATGACTACCGCGCTTCCATCGAACCGCGCAAAAGAATTACCGCAAAAAATTAGGTAGACATCGGAGCATCTGACTGTCATGATTCATGGGTGGCCGTAGAGGAACCTCCCTTCGGGGTATGTTCAGTCTCTTGGGAGACAGTGGAGTACGAACTCTATCCCGGAGAAGTCGACGAAGAACCTCAAGGATGGAGTTCCGACTCGGATGCGCGCGAAATGAATGAACTGCGCGGTATGATTATGGTTCAGTCATCAGAGACTGAAGCAGTTCTTGGAATGATTCTCCGCAAGATTAAGCCTGGCGGCAAAATTGACCGCCCGGCAGGATCGATTTTCAACGACATCACGAAGAACATGGGCGCGGGAGACATTCAGTTATGGAAATTTGAGATCTCGTGCATTGGAAACGCCATCGAGCTTCGCAATCGCGCTGTGCATGACCGCGTTCGCGTTGCATCGGTGTGGCGAGATTATGCGACTGAGGACGGAGGAGAGTGGGTACCCGTCCTCAGCTTCCTGGGCGCTGATTTGCAAGATGAAGTTGACCTTATTGGTAATCTTAAGGTTCAACAATTAGCAACCATTAGTGCGGTTCGAATTCTGCGCGGGTTGGATAAAATCTAGATCGACCCTTGGTCGCCGCAAGGAACGTAGGGTATAGTGCGCGAAGCTTCTTCGTTGTTTCTCTTGCTCTGCGATCGCTGCTCTCGCAGAGCAAGAGAAACAACATTGAGCTTTCTTCAAAAAACTACACGTTGAGCCGTGTGGTTAGTGCGCAAGTCCCCCCTCGGACACAGTTTTCTGTGTTCAACGGTTGAGAGGTCGTCGTTTTTCGGCGGCCTCTTTTTCGTTTTGTGGGTTATCGGCAGTGCCGGTTTTCTTGAGGTGGCGCTCAGTTCGTGGTGATCGTTAGTGCGCGGGCCAGACTATGGGCGGCGAACAATGCTGGGACCGTCAGTGCGGTGAGTAAGACGCCATGGTGCACCTCACTGGCAACCAGCGCCCATTGTATGGCGACAATCACGCTGGCGTAGACCACGACCCGGCCGGCCAGCGACAGGAGCCGCCCAGAGGTGGGCCTTCGCGACGGTGGGGTGGGCGCGGCGTGCGCCCGAGCGCCATGCCGACAACAGCGCCAAGAAGCCGCGAGCCCGGCAACGGCAGCACAGTGTTCCGTCGGCCCGCCCTGCGGGCGACGAAATAGTCCGCTTCGGGCTCGGTCGTGAAACGCCCCCGGGGCACGTTCCGCCGATTGGTGTTTGCGGCGTCGACAACGGATGCCGCGTCACCAGGACCACGAGGATCAGCACGAAACTTGGGCGCTATACATCACCTGATCTCGTGGCGCTGTGTGGGCAGCGGCTGGATCGACGTCCGAGGCTCCTAGCACCTCACCCCTCGGCGACGAACTGGACTCGTTCGCCGAGGACTGTGCGGGCGTTGGGTTCGTCGGCCAGCCGCGCGGCCAGCGTCGCGGTCGCTAGTTTATGCGGGAGTGCCTCGCTGAATTTCAGGTCTTCCAACGCGCGTTCGTTCACATCCGGCAGCACGAGCCGGGTCTCGGCTGCCTCGATTCCGGCTCGCCACATCTCGTGGGTCAGATCGCCGCGCAGTCGGATCGTCGTGTCGTCGAACCGCGTATGCTCGTCGGTCAGGCCGTTCAGGCTCGCTGCTAGGGTCGCGTTCGTGCGGAAGCCCGCCCATGTCCACCAGCGGACGTCATCGCCGTCGCGGCTGATCACGGTGGCATCCTTGGTCACGACACTCGACCGCTTCTCCCGCATGCCCGCGAGCGCCGAGGTCGCCCGCTGGGTCAGCGCCACCGGTGGATCGGCGCCGAGCAGCACTTCGCGAGCGGCCCGCGCCAACTCGTATCCGGTACCCCTGACGCCCGGGGTCATCCAGCGTGCACGTCCGCCGGCTTCGGCCGGTTCGACGTAGCAACGACGGCGTTTCCAGTCGATCCAGGTGACTTTCCAGCTGCGGCCGCCCAGCAGCAGCAGGCGGGGGCCGTCGACGTGTTCGGTCAGCAGTGCGGGGTCGGTGTGGCCGATCTCGCGGCGGCCTTCCAGGACGGTGATCTGGGGCGGGGCGGTGAACACCGCGGTCATGTCCATGAAGTGGCGGTGGCCGAAGCGACGTTCAGCTTCGCGTCCAATGAACAGCATCGGCCCGTCGCGTTCGACGAATCCCTCGTCGATGAGATGACGCAGGATTGGTTCGGCGGTGCGGTCGAACGGTTCGAGTCCGTTCCATTCCTGAGGCCAGGTGTGCTCGCCGATCGTGTGGTTCTGCAGGCACAGCGCCAGTAGCTGCTGCGCGACGATGTGGCGCGGCGCGGGCGGCGCCGTTACCGGCTCGACAAATCCTCGCCCCCACAATCGCAGCAGGGCTGCAGACCACAGCAGCGCGTCGGTGCGCAGTGCGAGGAACAGGCAATTGCGGCTGATTCCAGGGCGGCGTCCGGTGCGGCCGAGGCGCTGCAGGAACGACGCGACCGTGGCCGGTGCATTGATCTGGATGACTCGGTCGAGGTCGCCGACGTCGATGCCCAGTTCCAATGTGGACGTCGACACGATGACGCAGTCGCGGGCGTCGGCGAAGGCGTCCTCGGCCTGGCGGCGTTCGTCCAGCGACAGGGAGGCGTGGGAGAGGAACGTCGTCACCCCTCGCCCGCGCAGCGCGGCACCGAGCTCTTCGACGAGTTGCCGGGAGTCGCAGAACACGAGGCGTTTCTCACCGCGGTGCAGGGAGGCGATGATCGTGGCGGCGTTCGCGACGGAGCCGACGTAGTCAAGCTCGATCTCGCCGGGGGGAACCTCGCGGGAGGCTGGGCCTGCGGATGTTTCACTGGAGACTGTCGCCTTCTCGGTGTCGCGCGCATCTTTGCCGGTTGCACGTGCCGCATCGCTCAAGGCACGAGCGGACATTTCGATGGAGCCGACGCCTCGACCACGACCGCGAGCACCAGTTCCGTTTGGAACGTCCGGCCTGCCAGCCGCGCTGGCGATCGGGACTCCCGGTGCCACGACGGATCCCGGACGTTCACCCCGCCCGGAGCCCTGAAGCCAGTGCTGTAGGTCCTCCGGGTTTCCCACCGTCGCCGACAAGCCCACCCGCTGGATCGGTCGTGCGGTCAACCGCGTGATGCGTTCCAACACAGCAAGGAGATGCCAGCCGCGGTCGTCTCCGGCGAAGGAGTGAACCTCGTCGACGACGATCGCCCGCACGTCCCCCAACAGCGCGGCGTGGTCGACGTGGGTGCTGACCAGCATCGATTCTAGGGATTCCGGGGTGGTCAGCAGGATGTCGGGTGGATCGCGCAGCAGGCGTTTGCGGGCCGAGGCGGTGACATCGCCGTGCCAGATCCCGACGCGCCGCCCGAGCCAGGCGGTGTAGTCCTCGAGGCGGTGCAGGAGATTGTTCAACAGCGCCTTGAGCGGGCACACATACAGCACGGACACACCCGACCAACCGTGATGCTCCATCGCCGACAGCAGCGGAAAGCACGCGGCCTCGGTCTTGCCGCCCGCGGTCGGGGCGAGCAGCAGCGCGTCGTCGCCGTCGAGCACGGGATCGATGGCCTCGCGTTGCAGCGGGCGGAGGCTGCGCCACCCGAGCGTGTTGACGATGTGGTGCGTCAGTGCAGGATGCAGTCGTGCCCACGGTTCCGGCGCGCCGGTGCTCACGACAGATCCAGGTCGATCTCGTCGGCGCGCACCGCGTTGCGTTCCACATCGGATAGTTCGGTGCCCACGAGGGTGAGGGTGTAGTCGCGGCGAGGGTCGAAGGTGTCGAACTCATCGACCCGATCGAGCACGTCGGCGACGAGTTTCCGCAGGAAGATCCGCGGCGCGACGCCGACCTTCCCACCGAGTTCACCGGCCAACGCCCGACTAAGAAGGTCCACGTAGGAATTGTCGACCCTCGAGCGCACCCGCTCCGGGTTCCGTGCCCCGTCGGCGTAGAGGTCGCGGACGCGTCTCCCGAGCTCGCCGAGTGAATCCAGGTCGAAGCCGGGCAGTCGCAGCTGGACCGCGCGGGGCGAGTCGAAGCGGGCGTCGGTGGTGAAGTCGGTCGCCAGCCGCTGCGCCAGCGGCGGCAGGCGCTGCGCACCCTGTCGTCCGTCGAAGAACGCTGGCGTGCCGGTCAAGATCAGGAACAGGCCGGGGAAGCGTCCGGCGTCGATCTCGTCGAGCAGCTGCCGCAGCGCGTTAAGGCCTTTCTCCCGCACGTCCCCGCGCACGCGCTGGAGGGTCTCGGTTTCGTCGAGCACCAGCAGCAGTCCGGGATGCCCGCAGTCGCGCAGCACGGTGAGCAGGCCCTGCAGGAATCCGAGTGCGGCGAAGTGGTCGAGATCCCCGCGCACCCCGGCTGCCCGGCGGGCGGAGGCGGCAACGGACTTCTGCCCGCCCAGCCAGGCGATGAGCGCTTCGGCGGTGACGGTGTCGCCGGTGTCCATGGACTGTCGGTAGCCGCGCAGGGCTGCGGCGAACGCGGGGGTGGTGCGGGCGACGTCGGCGAGCCGCTGTTCCAGTAGGGCGTCGACGGCCCCACCGAGCGTTGCCGTGTCATCGGGATCGATCTCGCCCGCGTCGAGAATCTGCTCTTCGAGGGTGTAGAACCAGGAGTCGACGACGGCACGCAGCGCGCTGGGCCGGTGCGCGGCGGTGGTCAGGCGTTCGGTCAACCGGCGGTATACGGTTTCGAGTCGGTGCAGCGGGGTCTCGGTCTCGGAGATTTGGATCTCGGCCGCGGCCATGCCGCGTCGTTTAGCGGATTCGGCCAGCCAGCGGGAGAAGAACGTCTTGCCAGAGCCGTATTCGCCGCGCACGGCGTGAAAGGCCGCGCCGCCTCGGGCAGCGGTGTCGAGATCCTCGCCCATCGCGGCGGCGAACCGGTCGAGCCCGACCGCGAGCAGGTCCAGTCCCGCTTGGGGCACGGTGCCTCGTCGAAGCGCGTCGATGACGTCGCGGCGCCTTGCTTCGCTGACCACGCTCACGACTCGACTCCGAACTGGACCTGCAGCAGCGCCACGTCGAGGCGCACCGTGGTTCCTCCGTCCTCGATGGACAAGATCGGATAGCCGTCGACATTGAGCAACCGCTCGATCATGCGCACGAAGCCCTCGGGTCGCCGGGCGGCCCGCCCGGCGACGGCGACGACGGCGGTGGTGCTGGCGCGGCCGTCAGCGGCCACGAGCGCATCGATGACCGCGGCGACCGACTTCCGTTCCGGTGCACGCGGAACGAGTATCCGCTGGCGCTCGTAGACATCGCTGGCAACGACGCGTTCGCCCAACGACACGGGTGGCACTGCCACCTCAGCAGCTGAAGGGTCCACAGTGAACAGATCAGTCTCGGGCGCGGGTTTGTTCTTCGCCGCCTTCTTCGTTGGAGCTGTCGTGGGCGCGGCGACCGGTGTCGGCTCAGGTTCGGCGTGGACGGTCCGTCCGCTCCACCACGCGGGTTCGCTGCGTTCCCTCGGTACCACGTGCCACTGATCGGGCAGGTATTCCAGACTCGGCACCAACACCAACACCGGCACCGTCATCTCGGCCAGGGACGCGCCACCGTGATAGCCGGCTTTGCGTCGCGTGTAGCGGATGTCCTCCCGCCACGGCGCCACCAATGCACCGGGGACGACCCGCGGACCGGCGAGCGCGAGCTCCCCGTCACCGGGCGTTCCGCGTCGCCAGCGAGCGGATTCGACGCTGCTGGCCTGGGTCTGCGGCCCGCCACGGTCGAGGACGTGCCCGTGGTCAGAGACAAGCACGACCGGCCGCTGATAGGAGCGGGCGGAATCGAGCAGCACGCGAAGGTAGGTGACGTCGTCGACCCGCCACTCGGCCCGGTCGCCCTCCTTCCCATCGTCGAGGGCGTCGTCGATCGTGTTAAGCACGACCCCGACGACCCGTTCCGGCACGGACAGCGCCTCGTACAGCTCCTGGGAGAACCACGTGCCAGCGCCACCGGCGATCTCGGCCTTGTGGAACAGGCGGGCGTCGGAACGTTTGCGTCCACGCCAGAACTTCTCGAACCCGGTCTTCTCGACGTCCTGCCCACCGTCGGTGACGGTCGCACTCAACAGGCTCGCGCGGCTGATCTGTGTCACCGACGGAATCGTCGCGACGGCCGCGACCCGCCGCGGTTCGGGGCTGACCTCAGTCCACTCGGTGAGTTCCTCGCCGAGCCGGGCGGCGATGGCGGCGCTCATTCCGTCGAGCACGACGATCAGCGGCGCGGCGCGGCGCGCGACCGGAGCCGCGACCTCGGGCAGCACCTGCTCGATCAGCAGCACGCCGTCGGATCCGACGGCGCTCGCGTGCGGCGCCCACGTCGCCAGCCGCTGCGCGAACCCCTCATCAAGGCGATCCCGCCGCTGCCGCACCTCTTGCCACAGCACCCGATACGCCTGCCCCACGACCAGGTCGCCGCTGGGGTCGCCGTGCCAGAGCGCCTGCAGCCCCCGATCGACCCACGCCGTGTCGGTGACGTAGCGCGTGATGTCCGCGGCCACGGACTTCGTGTCCACATCGGGCTCGCGCGACCAGCGCAACAGCCGTACCGCCATCTCCGCGGCCCGCACCCGGTCTGGGCGCAGCCGCGCGACCACGTGATCCCCGACCGCGTTCAGCGCCCGCTCGGCCTCGACGATCGCGGCACCCGGTCCGGACACGGCCGTTCCCAATGCTCGGAGCCGTGCGGTGAACGCCGAGGGCACGAACGTGTCGTCCCGCAAGGCCTCGGATAGGCCGGCTCTGGCGGCGAGTTCGTCGGCCCGCTCGGCGATCTCCAGTACCCGGCGCCGTGCCGCGTCGCCGTGTCGCGGATGCTCGATCTGGCCCATCCAGCGTTCGAGGGTGCCGCGGACGGCCTCGGTGAACGCCCGCAGCTGTGGCCCGTGCACACCTCCGAGCAACCCGCCCAGCGCGAGGCCCGCCTCGACCGGCGGATTCGGCCCGGTCGCCACCGCGGCCACGACACCCAGCGGCATCGCGTCGGCCGCCTTGCCCTGATCGACCAGCCGCAGCAGCACCGTCGCCGCGCTCCCGACGGCGTCGGTGAGCCACGCGGCGATCCCGTCCCGCTCAGCCCCCGCGAGTTCGGCGAACCGGCTTGCCGAGGAGGTCCGCGACCATTCCAGCAGCGATCCGGGGTCGATCCCCCCGTCGAGCGAGAGCCCGAGCCTCGCACCGATGAGCGCGCGGATCGCGTGGTCGCGAGTGAGCACCGAACCGGCTCGCGGCCAACCGTCGACCGGCTCGGCGTCAAGGAGGCCGTCGACGAGCCACTCCTCCGAGCGCACCCGCGCGTCCACGCCCTTGGCGCCGAAACGCTGCGCCACGATCCGCGCCCGGTCCACGTCGCGCACCGACCGCTTCACCGCATACGCCCGCAGGTCCCAGCCGAGCTGGTCGTCGGGCACGCTCGTGGTGAGCACCAGCACATCGTCGTCGGACGCGTGCTCGTCGAGATGCCGCCGCCACGCCTCGGCCATCCCCAGCACTGAGTGCTGGTCATCGACGTACACCCGCCGCCGACGCTCGTCGGTGAGCACGAAGGTCGTGACCGGGTCGTCGTAGCGGGCGTAGACCAACAGCAGCCGCCGATCCTTCGCGTACTGCAGCTGTTCCTTGACCAGCGCCTCGATCACCCGCCGGTCGACTGTGGGTGGTGCGGTCATTGATCACGCTCGTTTCCGACGACGCGCCAGGTGATCTCGACCTCGACGCCGGGGTGGGCCTGGGAATGCGCGCGGATCTCGTCCTGGACGGCGTCGAGCAGCGCGCGCAGCTGGGACTCGACGGCGCTGCCCTTGACCCGCTTGGCGCTCACCCCGTCGGCACCGGAGCCTGATTCCGGCGGAGTGACCTGGTTTACCGTCCCGGTCGTCGGCTGTGGAGGGGTCGGCGGCGGGTTGTCCAGCCGCATTGCCTCTTGGATGAGGTCCAGCGCGGCCCCTCGGAACTGCTGTAGCACGGGCCCGAGGTCCCTGGTCCACTGGCTGGCCGAGGCGGTCTCGAGCAGTCCGTCGATGAGGCGTTCCGCGCAGTTCCCGATCGGTGCTTCCCGGCCGACCAGGGACCGCACTGATGTGACGAGCTGCCATTCGACGGTGTTGAACACCGAGGCGAGCTGCCCGGCCGAGGCGATCACCGACCCGAGCACGACGTCGGTGGTGCCGTAGGAGGCACCGACCAGTTCCCGTACGAGTGAGGTCGGACCTTCGGCACGCACGACCCGCGCGACGAGGTCGGATGCGTCCCGGGTGGACACGATCCGATCCGCGTCGACGGCGATGCCGAGATCATCCCGATGCCGGTCGAGCGTGTGCCGGACTTGGGCGAGGGCCTCCTCGGTCTCCTGAGCCTTCGACCGCACTATCTCGGCCAGTGCCGCCACGTTCCGCGCCGACAACGTGTCGGGCACGGTCGCCCCGAAAATCGACGACAACCTCTCACGGGCCCGGGCGAACTCCTCGGCCGTAGGCAGCTCCTGCGCTCGCAGAGCGTGCCCGAGCCCGATCTTGTCGAGGCTCGGTGGCTCCGCGAGGGGTGATCCGTTGATCAGCCACGCCCGGTCGGACTGCAGCGCGTAGGTCGCGATCACCAGCCCCATGACGGCGTTGTCCATGCCGGTGAATCCGGCGTTCTTGATCCAGGTGCGGATTCTGTCGACTGGGAAGTCCCCGGTGACGCCATCCTGCGCGGCGGCCTGCTCGATGCGGCGCCGCCATTCGGAGCGGAGGTTGAGCGGCCCGTCGGCGACCTCCCCTAGCCCCAGGGGGTGCACGATCCGCCGCACCAGAGCCAGATTCTTCGAGTCGACGACCACCCGGCCCCCGTTTTCGGCGGCCCGCGCGATCCACCCGTACACCGTCCGTAGCTCGCCGAGGGTGACAGCCTTGCGGTTGCGGTTGACGTCGAAGTCCGGGTGCTTGGGATGGAGCTGGTCGAACAGCCCGTCGGCGATCGCAAGTACGTTCTGCTCGA
This sequence comes from Actinoalloteichus hymeniacidonis, assembly GCF_014203365.1. Taxonomy (NCBI): domain Bacteria; kingdom Bacillati; phylum Actinomycetota; class Actinomycetes; order Pseudonocardiales; family Pseudonocardiaceae; genus Actinoalloteichus; species Actinoalloteichus hymeniacidonis. The sequence continues at coordinate 3,182,303 of NZ_JACHIS010000001.1, read as the reverse complement.
AGCCGGCCCCGGCGAGGGGACGCGGCTGGTGGTCGGGCAGCAGCGACATGAGATGCCCGTCGTCGCCGACCCGCTTGCTCACCGCGTTCTCGTCGATCCCCGCGATGCCGTAGAGGCCGCGCAGGGTCGCAACGAGCTGGCTCTCCAGGTTGTCGGCGTTGGCCTGCAGTTGGTGCCGCATCTTCATTCGCGAGTCCTCGGACATCGTCCCCGCAAACGTCGCCAACCGACCCTTGTCCAGCAGATACCGGATCTTGAGCAGCCTGCCGAGCTGCTGCCCCTTCTGCGTGGAGAGGAAGTGCGGCAGCCACACGACCGTCGGGGCGACGACCTTGTCCCGCCGCAGCTGGTTGACGCGCGCCGCATCGAAGGCCGGGGATTTGTCGGCGTCGTCGAACGGATAGTCCACCACGATCCGGATCCGCCCCGGAACGCTCGGCTCGAACGCCGTGGCGGGCAGCTCGTTCTCGTCACGCACGTTGGCGAACAAAAACTCGGCGGTCCGCCGCGTCCCCCGCCACACGACCTCGCGGTCCGAGACTGCGTCGTCGACGTCGCCGACTCCGAGCTCCCGGAACAACTGCCGCTTGATCCACTTCCGGCGTTCACCGAGGGAGTCCTGCTCGTCGACCTGGTCGAGCAGCGGCTCGATTTCCATGTCGGACAGCACGAGCCGGAACACCGGGTTCTCCTCATGCTCCGAACGCAGTTCGCCGAACTCAGCCTGCATGTCCCGCAGGATCTGCACTGCCTTCGACCCTGGCGAGACGGTGCGGGTGCGGATCGAGCCGTGGTTGAGGGCGTTGAGCCGCGCCCCGGTGAGCCGGCTCAGCGCGGGCACGCTCGGCGCCAGAGCGGCGAGCAGCAGCGTCTTGACGATCCGGTCTGCGGCGAGGAAGTCCGCGCTCTCGGGCGGGTATTTCCCTTCGATGTGTTTGCGGGCCTTGTCATAGAACCGGCGGGCGGCGGTGGCTTCGCCCTTGAGCCGGTCAGTAAACGCGTCCCCGCTATTGTCGATGAGCACGTCCCAGAGGTCCCCGAGCGGGATCAACTCACCGACCTTCATGTCCGCACGCCGCCGGTACAGCATCTCCTGCAGCAGCTTGAGCCCGGTGCGTTCGCGCTGCAGCGCCCCGGACAGCGCGACGAGCACGTTGAGTAGCACCGGCGAGATCGGGTACACCGCACGGAAGTCGTCCCAGGTGGCGCCGGTCGCTCCTGCCGCGTCCAGGAGTGTCTCGCGGTCGGCGGCCTTGGTGGACTCGATCGACGCGAAAGCGGCGTCGAGGACTTCCCGCCCGCCGGGAAGCGGCTTCAGCACGCGCTCCTTGATAATCGCGGGGAGGCTGGAGTCCTCGATGGTGACGGTGTCGAACCGCTCCGCCAGATAATGCACCTGCGCTTCGAGGTTCTTCACATCCTTGCCGGCAATGTCGTCACCGACGAGTTGCGAGAGGTCACGCTGTCGCGAGATGAACGACACGATCGGCACGGCCCGATCCGCGTTGCCGGACTCGATGAGCTTGACGAGCTTCTGGACCTGCTCGTTGACGAACACCTGGTCGCTCATCTTGGCCTGCAGCCACAGGATCAGTTCGTCGAGGAAAAGGACAAGGCCGTCGTAGCCGAGGTCGCGGGCGTGCCGGGAGATGACCGACAGCCCGTCATCGAGCGGGATGAACTTGGCCTCGTCGCCGCTGACGTTCTTGCTATACGACGACATCGGGCCGGACAGCAGCGCCGACACCAGTGCGTTACGTTCGTCGCTGCCCTGGGGCGCGGCGAACGCGGCGTCCAGGGTGGACGAATCCCACGAGAGTTTCTTCGACCCGCCCTTGGTGATGACTTTGACGTCCTTGGCGCCACCACCGGCACCGGCCGGCTGCGACGAGGAACCGAGCATCGCGGCGAACTGCTCGTCGCCGACGGTCTCCCGGATGCGGCGCGCGTCGTCGAGCATCGCGTCGGACCGGTAGACAGCGGGCTGCGGCGCGTCCGGGAGTTCACGGCGCACGTGGTCGACGTAGCCGCCAAGCAACGCGGCGTCGATGTCCTTCGCCCCCACCAAGTGGTACGGCACCATGAGGAACCGCTTGCCCGACATCCACGACTCGTTCTCGGCGATGACCGGCTGCAGCCCGGGTTTGGCGCGGGCGGCCGGGTCGTTGTTGAGGACGGCGTGCAGCACGGTCAGGAAGTGGCTCTTACCGGAACCGAACGACCCGTGCAGGTAGGCCGCGTGCGAGCTGCCGTCACGGAACGCCGCCCGCACGATCGACAGCGCTCGCCGGAACGCATCCCGAAGCTGGTCGGTGACGACGTACTGCTCGACCCGCTCGGCGGTCTTGCCGAACCCGCCGGAGAGCTCGACCTTGAAATCCCCGGAGTGCACCGACTCCGGGAGGGCGATGACGTCACGAAGATACTGCGTGCTCATTGCTGGTCACCTTGCTTGCTGCGGCGGCCGGTGGCGGGGCGCCAGGCCGAGAGGTCCTCGTTCGTCAGCTGATGGCGGTTGCGGTGTTGCTCGAGGAACGCCTGGCACTCCTGCGCCGGATTGCCGTCCCACTCGGCGTCGTGCTCGCCGTGCCACTGGTGGATCCACGGCATGAGTTCGGCGAGCCCGGCCAGCAGGGGCGTGAGCTGCTCGGGTGTCCAGGACTCATCGGTGCGGTCGTTGACGAGGTTCACCAGGGCCTGGGCCTGGTCCCGGTGGTCCCAGCCCGCCCAGCCCAGCAGCAGCGATCCGTCGGCTCCGGGCGAGGCGTCCGGATACGAAACGAAGCGTTCCTTCGGCACGTCGAGTTTGCCGCGCTGCGACCAGTAAGAGCCCTTGCGGAAGTCCGCGGAGGTGTATTTGGGCGGGACCGGGATCGGCAGCCGCTCGCCTGTCTTGTCTTCCTGACGCTGGAGTTCCCAGACTTCTTCCCACTGGGCGCGTTTGCGTAGACCGGAATCCTTGTAGCGCAGTGCGGCGAGGTAGGGCACATGCTGGCTGGCGACCACCTTGTCGAGCACCTGCGCCACCGACAGGTCTGGCTTGCCGAGATGATCGCGTGCGTAGAGGCTCGCGACCGACCGCACATCGGCATCCCGGCCGACGGCGTCGGCGAGCTGGTGGATCGTCAGCGTGCGTGGCTGTTCGAGCCCCTCCCGCAACGCGAACCACAGGTCCCGCCGCTCGCACCGGTCCAGCAGCCACGTTTCGAGCGCTTCGGCCTCACGTTTGTCCCACGGGGTCTCCGACCAGCGGCGTTTGCACTCCGGACGCTCGATCAACGCGATATCACGCCGCGTCTCGATCATCTCGACCCGGCGCTGCACGATGTCGCGATACCAGGACGGCCAGCGATCCGGGATCTCCGTGATCGGCGTCGAGCCGTGGCGCTCGAACCACGCTGTCTCGGCCTGACCGGCCGCCACCTTGCGCGCGAGGACGATCTCGAACGCACGCTCCCCCAGCCGCACATCCGGCACGTCGTCGAACGACTCCGCACGCACACCGGCGAGTTCCGCGTCGTTGGGCAGTCCGTAGGAGTGGTAAACGGTCCAGTCCAGCTCCTCCTGCAGCGCGATCATCCGGGCGCGGATGCTGTCGTGACCCGCGCGGGCCGTGTCGAGCCGTTCTCGGGTCGGCACCGACTCGGCCGCGATCGACGACGGCGTCACCGCCGACAGAGCCCGCGCCAGCGAGTCAAGTTTGCGACCGAGTTCGGTTGGAAGCTGTTGCGGCAGCGGGAAATCCTGGAGTTTCGTGCCGGTGAACTCGTAGAAACGTTCCCACATCTCGGTCTTGATGCCGGATTGATAGCCCTCATTGCCCTTGTTGTGACTGACCTGCTTGAGCCAGAAACACGCCGCCGACGAGTTCAACACCCCCAACAACGCCAGATGCTCGTCCTCGGTCGCCTCGTTGGCCATATGAACCATGGGGGCATGCTGGTTAAATGCATTTCCCCCTCGATCCAACGCGAAATGATTATGAGTCGCAACATCGGAAAAAACCAATGCAACCTCACGGCGGTATCTATCTGCCACCCAGCGATACCACGTCCACCACGGGGCGTCCGTACTGTCGCGCGACTCTCCAGAAAAACCGGTCGTGGACCCTAGAACCCGTCGCATAGACCAGAGATAGCGCCCCCATGACGATTCGAGATCGAAATCCACGGGCTCATGTTTCTGATCGTAGGGCACGAGCGCGGGACTTTCCGAATTTTCCCGCCAATCTCGAATATTCTCACCAACTACCAAGGGTCGACACATAGAATCCTTCGTCTCGTTGTGCCGAAACCAAGGTTCTGATAGAAAGAAAACCTCGTCGCGACCAGGGAAGCTCGCGAACCCAATCGCGCGCGAAAGCAATCGACGCAGCCGCTTTCCAGCCACGCTTTCAAGATGACGCGAAAGATCTACTGCACCGCCACCGCTCAGCATCCATGGAAACAGCGAGAACTGATTCCGCTCAGAATCCGCGACCGAAATCCATTCAGATTCACTACCCGGCTTGCCGACTTGCTCGACGATCGCCGACCACACCAGTCCCTCGGCCGGAACCTCCGGCTGGCTCGGCTCACCACGAACCCCGAGTACCGCCCGGATCGGGTCGTTGATGCGCGGAAAGTGGTTCCGCCCCACCAGAATCACCGTCGGCGTTCCGTGTCCGGGGATGTAGGCGCCGGAGGTGTCGATCACGTGGGTGAGGTGGATCTTCTGGGCGAAGTAGTCTTGGATGAGCTTCTTGCCGAACTCGCGCTTCATGAACGAGTTCGCGGTGATCTGCCCGACGTACCCGGCCCGGCGCTCCGAGCCGGGCGCCTTGACCGCGAGGTCGAACAGCCGCTTCGCGAACGGCACCGACAGTGCGTACTTCCCCGAGCACACTGCCCTGTAATCCGCGCTCGTGCGGTACTTCTCGTTCTCCTTCCTGTCCTTCACCGTGATGTACGGAGGATTCCCGACGACCACGTGGTAGGAGCCCTTGGTCAGCAGCTCGCAGGCGCGCACGTAGTCGTAGACGTCCTCGGGCTCGTACGTGTGCTCCAGCGAGTCGGTCGTGAGCTGCGTGCCGGGCACGTCCTTGCCGTGGATCAGGGAGTCCCCGACAGCCACGTGGATCGGGAACGTCGCAGCTCTGTCCAACCTGGACTCCTCGGCCGCTTTCAGTGCCGCGACCAGCAGCCGGAACCGGGCGATGGACACAGCGAACGGGTTCTTGTCGCAGCCGTGGACGGAATCGAGGGACCGGCGGATCAGTTCCCAGCGGTCGGTGCCGGGCTCGGCCGCGCGCCATTTGTCGAGGAGCCGGTGGAAGATCCCGAGCAGGAAGTGCCCCGATCCGCAAGCGGGGTCAATGGTGCGCAGGCCCTCCAGCCCGAACTCCTCGACGGCTGGTTCAAGGGTGAGGTCGAGGATGAACTCCTCGACGAACTCCGGTGTCTGGAGCAGCGCGAATGTCTTGCGGGCGTTCTCCGACAGGTCCTGGTACAGGTCGCCGAGAAAACGGGTATCCAGCTCCGGGTCGGTGAAGTCGTAACGCACGTGCCCGTCGGCGTCGCGGCGGCGCCAGAACCGGATTAGCTCGGTGGCGGCTTCGAACGACGGCGTGACCTCCCACAGTGGGTTGTGGTCAGCGTCGAACAGTCCGGCTGCAGTCGGGTGCGCATCGGCGAGGGCGCGGAAAGCCGTGACGATCCAGTCGCGGTCGTTGTCCTGAGGCCGCTGCTTAAAGTGCGCCTCGTGCCGGTCCTCGGCTTCCCCGAACCGCTCCCCGGGACCGGTCAGGAACGGGCCCGGAATCAGGCTGTTGTCCTCGCAGAACCGCACGAACACCGTGCCCAGCACCCACGCCGCCGCGATCTGCGTGACGCGATCGTCCAACCAGGACTGATAGGCCGCTGCGGTGCGTCCGGCCTCGCAGGCCTTCGCGTACTCCGCGCGTAGTCTCGTGTCGAACTCCTCAACCGCGCCCGCGCGGGCCCGCAGATCGTTTTCCAGCGTAGAGACCTGGGCGCGCAGGTCCTTGACCAGCGCTGACAGGTCGAGACCGCGGGTCGTCTGTTCGGTCACTGCCGTCTCCTTCACGCGGTGCCCTCGCCCGCAGCCAATCTGGACAAGTAGGTGCCATCGAGCACAGCGCGCTCCGACTCCCCCAACACCTCGACGATGTGCTGTTCGAGCCGCGGTGTGTCGCTCGCCGACTCGCCTGGGCACAGCAGCCACAGCCCGTGCGGGCGGTCGTCGGCGCGTCGGGCCGCGTTCTGCAGGTTCGTCAGCAGGTCCCGGCCGCCGCGTTCGTAGTAGCGGCCGAGCAGGCTCGCGTGGTGCAGGAACAGCACCGATTTCGGGTCGCGGCCGTTGAGGTCCTCGGCCACGGTGTCCCACGCGACCTCGACGAACGACGCGAAACCGGGCGACAGGCGACCGGTCGCGCCGAACTCGGTGTCGAGCGCGCGAAAGGTATCCCAGTCCTCGTCGTACTTCTTGACCAGGTCACGGAACGCCGCGAGGAACAGCGAGTCGACGTGCACCGGCTTCACCGGGAACGCCGCCGCGATCGATTCGGCTGCGCCCGGCAGGTGCACCCCGCGCAGTGTCAGCGCCACGAACCCGCCCCGCTGCACCGCGCTGTCGAGGCGGGCTTGGGCTGCGACGGCCGATGCGCTGGGTTGCTTCGTGCTCGCGATCGACGTGAACGAGCTGCTCACGCTCCGCGACACGTCGGGCGCGGGCGGCACGAACCGAGCCTTCGCGGTGTCGAACACGAGCCGGAACCCCGCCGCGTTCAGCGACTCTTCCAAGCGGACGTGGGTGATGTCCTCGTCGAGGTCGAGCAGCGGGAACCGGGCCCTGACCTTGGCGATCAGGCCCTCGACCGTGATGCCGACTTCGCGGACCCCGGCTGGCGCCTGCGAGATCCGCAGTGCCCGCACCAGGTCCAGGTCCGTCGGATACAGCTCCTGACGCGGGGACGCGGCCGCGTGCCGCGACATCGCCGCCGCCAGTTCGACGAGACGGGTGTCCGCCTGGGCCGCAAGGCCGTCCGGTGGGGTGATCGCACGCAAGTCGCGCAGCACGACGGCGCGTCCGGGCAGCGGCTCCGTGCGCACCAGCTCGTCGGCGCACTCGCCGAGGTGCATCGCGAAGTCGGCGAGTTCGGCCGCGTCCGGGTCCGAGGAGCCCGGCATCGTCTCCAGCGCGATGAGTACCTTCTCGTTGCGGCGCAGCATGTTCAACCTGGGTTCGGCGTCGTCGACCGGCGCCTTCTCTGTTTCCACCGCCGCACGGACGACGGCCCGAGCCATGGCCCGCACGCGTGCCGGGTCGGGCTCGATTGAGCCGCGCCGGGCGCGCAGTGCGGCGGCCAGCTCGTCGGCGGTCATCACGCGGCCGGACTCGGTGAGCAGGTCCACGAGCTCGTCACGGACCGCAGTGACATGCGCATCGGCGGCCCACTCGCCGACCGCGTTGCGCTGCTTCGTCGAGATGGCGGCCGGGGTGACGCCGAGCCGCTTGGCGACCTCGGTCTGGGTCAACCACGACTCCGGCACGCCGTTCTCACCCGGCAGGCCGAGTAGCAGCGGGATCGCACCCGCGGCCTTGGTGCGGCGCTGCTCGGCGGCGAGGCTGGTGAGCAGCGTGGCGAGGTCGTCGATCGTCGGGGACGCGCCCTCGATCCTCGGGCGTTCGTGCTCGGCGCCAAGTTTCCTGCTCCACTGGCGGTAGCGGCGCTGGAGTTCGTTCTTGGCGCGTCGCCCCTGGCCGCGTGCCTTCGAAATCTGGTGCGCGGGCACCCGAAGCAGCTCGCCGACGGTGAACACGTCGAACACGCTCGCGACCGACAGCGCGCGTGGCGACAGCCCTGCCGCATCCAGGGGGGTGTCGCGGGTGGCGTTCTTCGCGGCCGCGTCGCGAAGCGCTTCAAGCTCGTCGTCGGCCAGCTCGGCCTCGAGGTCGCCTTCGACAGTGCCCGGGGTGGTCAGCGGCGGCGTGCGGTCGGCGGTCTGGAAGACTTTCCACCACGCGTCGGCCATCCGCTTGAGGTTCTCGAAGCGCTGGTCGGTGTCGCGGTGCAGGGCGGTGCGGAAGAAAGCGGTCAACGGCTCGCGCAGGTCCGGGTCGAACAGGTCTGCGGCGAAGATCGGTGTCTCGTCGTCGAGGTGTTGCGGATGGGCCATCCCGTCGCCCCACTCCGGCAGGCGCCCGGAGGCCATCTCGTGCAGGGTCATCGCGGCGGCGTAGCGCTCGGCGTGGCCGTCGTACTCCGGGCGGCGGGGCATACCCAAGAACGGGTCGAGATAACTGCGGGTGCCCGCCTTGACATCGCGGTCGGAGACCGCCGCGAGGGAGAAGTCGAACAGTTTCAGCTGCGTGGAGCGGTCCGCTCGACGGAACACCCCGAGGTTGTCGGGCTTGATGTCCCGGTGCCACACCCCGTGCGCCGCGAGCGCGTCCAAGGCGGTGAACAGGTCGCGGCCGTAGCGTTCGAGGTTGTGGTAGGTCAGCTTGCCCTCGTCGCGGATGACCTCGCCCAGCGTCCGCCCGCCCGGATCGGCGCCCCCTGCGAACTCCAGTTCCAGCACCGTGCGCCCGGCCAGGTGCCGCACCGGGTTCAGCAGCTTCACGACCACACCGCCGCCGACCTTCGTCAGCGCCTCGGCCTCTGCCCGCAGTTGGGTGGCCTTGTCCTCGTCGAGGGCGACCTTGAACACCCGGTACTCGGGTCTCGGCTCCCCGTCGGCGAATTCGTCCAGCCGCGACACCAGCAGCGCACGGGCGGTAGCGCCGCTGCCCAGCACGCGCACGACATCCCACTCACCGTCGACGACCTGCCCCGCCGACGCCTCCAGGGGATCCGCGTCCGGGGCCGCGACGACGTCTGGCACCGACTCCTTCTCGGCGTCGTCCAGGCGTTTGAGGAAGTCGTCGGCCGACAGCAGCCGGTCCAGCGGATCCGGTCGAGTCGCGTCGAACACGAGATCGTCGAGCTCGTCAGAGACGCCGTCGGCCACCGCAGACGGCCGCAGCCCCTGGTTCTCGCCGAGCCGGTCCAGCAACACGCTGCGCGCCGTTGCCGGCGGGCTACCGGTGAGCAGCAAATACGCCAGCGCTCCGAGACCGAACACGTCCAGCTCGATTGGGTCGGAGTAGAGCGTGTCGAAGTCCGGCGCGAGATACACCTCCGAGGAGTGCGCCAGGTGCTCGCCCGACACCATGCTGTTACCCATCGACGACACACCGGCAGTGGTGTCGAAATCGCGGGCGGCAGTCTGCCAGTCGATGATCCGCGCGACCGGCTGCGACCCGTCGTCACGCGCCGACACATACACCGACCGGGCCGACAGCGCACGGTGATACAGCGACCGCTGGTGCGCGTACTGCACGGCCTCCGCGAGCTGCCTCACCAGCTCCAGCCGCGTTTCCACACTCAGCGACTCGCCGAACAGGTCGAGATACGAATCCAGCCGCAGGTCCGTGTGCCTGTGGCGGAACAGGATCGCCGGGGAACCGCCGTGGTCGGCGAACTGCACGGCCTGCGCGATGCCGCGGTGATGGATGCCCTGCAGCACCTGATACTCGCGCTTCGCGGCCCGCTCCACCGACTGACGCTGCTGGTCACCGGCCTGCTGCGCAGTGAGGTAGATCCGGACTCGGCCCTCTTCCTTGACCGGCTCGGACCGCTGCGCGAGCCGGTCCTCCCACGTGTTGCCCGCGTCGAGCTTCGCTGGCTCCAGAGTCCAGTCGTTGCCGAAACGCAGGTGTGCCGTGGACGCACTGATCCCGATCTGCTGGAACAGGTCCGGCAGCAGCCGCGAGAACTGGGGCTGGACCCGCTGCTTCTCGTGCTTCGGTGGCTTCGCCAGCAGATCCCGCCAGATCTCCGGCAGCCTCGACTCCTCGGAGCGAGCGTAGACGTGCTCGGCCTGCACCTCGTCGAGCTCGGAGCGCAGATTCTCGGCGGTCAGGAATATCGCGGGCTGGATCCACGGCGTCTTCTCCGTTTGGTGACCGCGCTTGCGCAAAGCCCAGTCCAACCGGGAGCGCAGATCCTTGCACTTCATGTCCGTCAGATGCAGCGGGTTGCGCAGTGTGCTGGAGAACGACGCGCCCTGGTCGCGGAACCTCCAGGTGTCGCCGCTGTTGATCACCCTGCCGGGGTGCCCCTTGAGCTCGACCAAATACAGGCCGCCCGGCGTCGCCACGAACAGATCGCACTCATTGATCCGCCCCGAGGACGCGGTGAACGAGAACGTCGCCCAGCCACGGAACGGCTCGGTGTCGGGCATGAGGCGCCGGACGTGGTCGAGGCCCTCCTGCTCCCACGGATACGGCGATGGCCTCGACTGGAACCAGCGCCGAACCCGACCAGGCCCCGGCGTCGCGCCACCGCTGGCCACCGAAGCCACCCCCTCGCACACGAGATCAACAATTCCTCACGCGATCATAATGATCGAAACAGAACCCCGACTCTACGATCGACCAGATCTGCGGAGGACCCGCCTACCAAGACCGACACCCGGACGTGATCGGGACGCACTATGCGACGGGGTCGCCTTGAGCCGACTATGGGAACATGTCCGGCGATCGACAGCACCACATACCGTTCCGGATGTCTGGAACTTACCGGTGCGCGTTCGGGTCATACTCCTCGACCTCGCATCGACCGAGGTTTGCCTGCCGAAGATGATCGCCTGTTCCGACGGTGGCCGATGGGGTCTCGATCCGCGTCGGATCGCCGTAGCCGCTGACCTCGCAACCACCGCCCGCGAAGCCGCCTAGCCCGCGCGCCTGGTGGCGTCTGCAGAATCTCCGTGACGGCAGCACCGCGCCACATGCTTGGATTCCCACATAGTCTTTATTTCACTTGAATACTGAAGATATCGTTATTTTCGAACGATCAAGAGATCGTGACACTGCAGTAGGTTTCCATGTCACACTGCGGGACACGTAGCCGCGGCCGACGTCTGCGGCCATGAATTACGGTCAGAGCCGACTTGGGTGCGCACTGGGACACCCGCAGACCCGTCCCCGGATCCCGTTTCCGCGGTACATAGTGCAGGCCCGCCTGTCCGACCAGAGGTGTCCCAGGTGTCGTCGCGCCGGAACGGACGGAACAGCGAAAACCCTTTAGCTTCAACCTGCTTCAGCAAGTAGGAGGCGTGTGGTTAGTGTGCAAGTCCCCCCTCGGACACAGTTTTGTGGCATCTATGCCACAGTTTTGTGTTCAGTGTTTGAGTACGCTCAGGCACGGTGTTGTGGTTTGTAAGGCGCACCCTCGCCGTTTTCGGCGGGGGTGTTCGTCGTGAATGGGGCTGTGATCGGCCCGGTGAATCTCGTTTCTCCGGTGTCGAGTGTCGTTTCTGCTGACTCTCATTCTGCGGCGTCCCGAATCCGTCGCTCGCTTCCGTTGCCGGTTGTTCCGGTGCCCCGGAGTGGCACTTCGGTGTACGCGATGGGTGCGGTGGATAGCCGAGGCCGTGTTGCTGATCGCTCTGTTCTGCGTGCGTTGGGTTGGGTTGCGGGCACACGGATAGAGCTGTGCGCCCGCGATGGGTTGGTGGTCGTCGAGCGCTCAGCGTCGGCCGTGTTGTTGATCACTGTTCAGGGGCATCTTCGTCTTCCTGCGGTGATCCGGCATCGGGTGGGCTTGGTTGCTGGCGATCGGGTGTTGTTGGCAGCTGATCCTGTTGGGGATCGTCTGATCGTGTACCCGCCGTCAGTGCTGGACGATCTGCTCGTGGTCCCTCATGTGGTGTTGTCCGGTGGTGACCTCGGATGACTACTTCCGCTGCGTCGGACGCGGCCTCGTCGACTGAGATGGACGCCGCCCGGCTGTTGCTGACCCGTCTCGGTCTGTCACCTGAGGACTTGTTGGCGGCACCGGCGGATCGGCCGGTGGTGCCGACGTTCGCCGAGTACATTCCCGTGGTCTCGGCCGCCGTCACCGACGGCACCCGCCGGGTGTACGGCTCCTACTGGAATTGGATCCTGCGGTATTGGGGTGAACGTCAGCTCGACGAGCCGACACCGTCGGAGATCAAAGAACTCGTCACACGGATCAGAGCCGAGGTCGTCCCCCGCCGCAACGCCCGAGGCGGACGAGGCGCCGGGGAACATCTGATCGCCGCCCTGCGATGCCTCTACCGCCACGCCGAAGACGACGGATTGATCACTCGGGCTGACAACCCGGCGCTCAAGGTCGCGAAACCTCGGCGGCTGCCCACCACCCGCAGGGCGGTTGCCGACACCCGCCTTGCCGAAATCAACCACACTGCGGCCACCACCGGCAACGATCCAGCTCTGGACACCTTGCTCCTGCGACTTCATATCGAAACCGCCTGCCGCCGAGGTGGCGCCCTGGCCCTACGGCCTCAGGTCCGGGTCCGACGCAGTGCCTGATCTTCCTACGCGAGAAAGGCGAGACGACCAGCTGGCAACCGGTCTCCCCGACGTTGATGACCCACCTACAGGCCCACGGCCACGACCCGGAATGGCACCGGCGGCGAAGCGACTACCCCGTTACGCCGATAGCTGCAGGGGGCGCGGGGTGATCGCGGTGTCTATCGACTAACACAAATTCCGAGCGGTCGTACCCGAATTAGACAGCAGTACTCCTTCCGGGCGTAACCGGACAGATACCCGCAGCGAACCGGTCTGACCGTTCTACCCTCGCCATCGATCTTGCTCTGCGAGACGATCGAGAGGGTTATATGGTTGAAGGCGCGACCACCTATCGGGTCGAAGTTGTCGCAGGTAGCGACCCCCTGCGAAAAGAGCGCTGGACCCGCTCACTTCGGGATGATCTTGCCCAATGGGATGGGCTCACGGTCGACTTCATGCCGACCGATGATCCGACGCCAGGTAGCAAGAGCGGCGGCCTTATCGATCCGATGCTGGTGGTGATCTTGGGGTCCTCGGCTGTTGCCGTCCGTTCTCTCACGACGTTGATCACGCAGTGGTGCGCGCGGGAGCGACATCGGACGGTACGCATCACCAGAGGCGATACCACTCTCGAAATCACCGGCAAGCCCGATGCTGCCCAACAAGAACTCGCTCGGGAATTCATGGAGAAGTTCGGAGACGACGCATGAGTCGGCGAGTGACACGACGACGAGCCCTGCTGATCCACACCGAGAACTACCAGGACCCCCGGTTCCCGGCCCTGCCTTCGACACGAGCTGACACCTGGCAGCTCAAGCAGGTTCTGGACCACCGCAACATCGGAGGCTTCGAATCCGTCAAGGTTGTCGGTGATCTCACCGCCAATGACCTGCGCATCGAGATATCCGAATTCCTTGAAAGCTGTGAACAGGACGAGCTGGCTTTGCTCTACTTCTCCGGTCATGGAGAGCGAGCGATTCAGACGACCGGAGAATTCTACTTCGTCGCCACCGACACGGACCTCGATCGACTCGCGGAGACCGGGCTTGGCGCTGGCTTCGTCAACGAACAACTCGAACAATGCTGGGCAGCGCATAAGATCGCGATGCTGGACTGCTGCCTCAGCGGCGGGTTCGTGATGGGCTTGCGCACAAGCGACCCTTCGCGGGGAATCGCCAAGTCCGCGCCGCAGGCGACGCAGGCACCCCTGAACAGCCACGGTGTCTATGTTCTTAGCTCCTCGGGCCCGCTGGAGGAATCCTTCTCTGGAGCTGGCACGGCAGACGAGCCTGCACCATCGGTGTTCACCGGCGCGGTGGTCGAAGCACTGCGCACCGGCCAGGCAAGCAAAGACGGCTCCGGGACCGTATCGGTAGAAGACCTCGGTGACCACGTCACCAGGAAACTTCGCGGCCGCAAGGGACAGATTCCCACGCGGTCGGCTTTCGGTGTGAACGATCGCGTCGTGATCGCATCCTGCCCGGTCGGAAAAGCACCGGAGCTGGCCTCCCTCCGGCACGCGCCGCCTGCGGAGCGTCCTCGGGATCGGACGCGCACCGACACCAGCAAGGACGCCGACGTTCCCAAACGACCGGTCACCTGGCAGAACCTGGTTGACTACTACCGGGGTTGCGTGCTGGAAGAGAGCGCGGCCATGCCGTATCTGCCGGTGTCAGAAAATGGCCAGAGTTACGTCTGTCTGCCTGGAGAAGAACAGATCATCTCGGGCCACCTAGACGAGCATGGCACCGCCGAAGTCCCGCCGGAAGCACAGGATTTCGTCGCTTCGACGAATGAGACCGATGAACTATGGGCGGGGTATCCGGCTGTGGTGCTCAATAAGCCGCGTACCGGAAAAGCATGGCCAGCGCCTCGTTTCGCACCGCTGTTGATACGTCGCGTCGAGATCGTCGGTGGTGAAGATGGCGCCCCGCCGCGCTTCCGGCCGTTCGGTCCGGTAATCCCGCACCCAGGGCTGGCCACGGACCACTTAGGTGAAGAAGCCGCAGCGCATCTTGGCGAGACCTATCAACCGACCTGGCATGCGGGTCAGCATGGGTTGCTCGCACGAGACGCGCGCAACCTGGTTATGCAAGACTTCGAACTTCCTTGTGTACAAGAACTCCACCCCGATTTCCTTGAGTCTCGTATAGACACCAACTCACCTGGCCATGGCGCCCGCAACGCCGCAGTTCTGATCCGGCACGCTCCCAGCGGCGGCGCGAGCACGCAGCTACTCAAAGATCTCGAATACATCGCGCAGCACCACGCGAAGATCCCCGACACTGCGTTGGGGGCGTTGCTACCCGGCTCACGCAATGGAATCCCCGCAGAGCCAGTGCTTCCCGTCACCCCACTCCCCGCCAACGAAGCGCAGGTCGATGTGCTTCAGGCAGCGATGACCCAACCGATCACCGTGGCTACGGGGCCACCGGGGACTGGCAAAAGTCAACTCGTGGCCAACACCATTGCAACGGCCATGTCCCACAAACAGTCAGTGCTCATCGCTTCGACCAACAACCAAGCAGTCGACGAAGTCTGGCAACGCTGCAATCGACTTCTACCAGACAGCGTCGTACGAACCGGTTCATCGAGCCCCATTAACTATCGACAGTATGAGACAGATGCGTTGCAACGCCTGCTGAAATCGACGCCATCGAATATCAATGTCGCAACGGCAACCGCGGAACACAAGCGAACGCACCGTGAGCACAGTGGAGTCCGCCAAGAGCTCGCCCGAAAAGCAAAAATGGAGTCCTCGCTGAGAACAGCGGCGAAGGATCGAGAGCGTTACTCGGAGATCCTCGGCTGCTCAACAAATGCCCTCACTGAACGCCTCGGTTCGAGGCTGTCTAAATGGGAAAGGCGAGCTCGACAACTCGAACAGGCTCGCTTTCTCGGCGAGTGGCGCCGCACCCGTCTGCTGCGACGATTCGGCATCGACGCCAACACTGACACCCGAGCGAGCTGCCAGTCGCTGGCCTCATTCGCAGCTTCGCAAATCGCTTGGCTCCGTCTCCGCGCTGACGCGGATACCGCCCCCACGGACGATGTGCTCACCGGGGCGGTCAGTGCCACCGATGCAGCCATTCAGGACACCTCTCTTGCGACCTGGAAAGCCGCATTGATCACGGCGGTCAATACGGGGAAGCCCGCCATCCAAGCCTTGTTGCAGGCCAGCACAGGGAATTCGTCAGATTGGGCAGCACGACGTCGAGCCGTGCCCCATGTCCGCGCTTGGGCAACAACAAGTCTGTCCGCCCGACGGTTCCCTACCGACCCCGCTCTGTTCGATCTTGTGATCATCGATGAGGCGAGCCAATGCTCCATCCCACAAATCATTCCGCTGCTGTTTCGTGCCCGAAGGGCTCTGATCATCGGCGACGTCATGCAATTGGCACACATCACATCGCTAACATCTCAGCGTGAGAGCACTATCCGGCGCCGCGCTGGCATCAGTTCTGCCTTCCTCGAACAGCACAGGCTCGCTTTTCGTCGACACTCCGCTTTCCACGCTGCGGAGAGCTCTCATCGCGGCAGTCTCTTGCTCGACGAGCATTACCGCTGCCACCCCGATATCGCCGCCATCTCAAACGAACTCTTCTACGGTGGAGCGCTCGCCGTACTGACCGATATCCGAGGCAGGCCCGTTGTAAACCGGCCCGCTGTGACCTGGGCGCAGGCCTCCGGCAAATCGGAGCGCCCTCAAAATGGTGGCTCATGGATCAACCGCGAAGAAGTCCTGATAGTGCGCAAGTGTGTCGACTATCTTCTCGAGCATCTCCCCCAGGACGCCACGATCGGCGTGGTCACACCTTTCAAGGCGCAACAGACCGAGCTCATGCGCGTGCTACGCGCCGAGGAACGGGTCCGTGTGGGCACCGTGCACACGTTCCAAGGTGGTGAGCGAGATGCCATGGTCCTCTCGCTGGTGGCCGGACCGGGGATGAAGCCCGGCGCTGTGAGTTGGGTGAACCAGCAGCTCAATTTGTGGAATGTCGCGATCACTCGCGCTCGATCCCACCTCATTGTCGTCGGGGACAGGGAATTCTGGTCTGGATACGGCGGAACAGGCAGCGAACTCGTCCTTGCAGCCGAGCGTGCCTCCGACGCAGGATCGAGCCTCGCGCACGCCTCCGATGACCTCGGCCAACGGCTCTATGAGGTGGCAACTGCCATTCCCGGTGTGGGCATCGAGCTCAGTTGCAGCATGAACGGATACGCCGTTGACGCGGTACTCACACATGAGGATGGGATCGCCCGCCCGGTGCTGATTGACCGAGGCAATACCGGCGCTGCCGATCCTGCACGTCATCTTCGGCGCCAGCTGCGCCGATGCGAGCTCCTCACTCCGATCGGGTCGGAGTCGAGCGCGATCCGTATGCCTTCCTGGAAGTTGCATGATCCGGATGCCGTCCGGATCGCGCTGGCTAAAACCAGCACGGCATCATCCGCCGATGAAGAAGGTGCGATTCCACTACCTTAGGCATCAGACCAGTAGTTGCGCACGGTCAGATGAACCTGCGATGAACGAGATGGTCCGGTGGGAACCTCCGGACCATCTCGCCTGATCAGCGTCCGTGATCGGTCTGCACATGTTTCGACAGTGATCAGCGCGGCTTCCGACCCGCCGTAACCGCCCACGGATAGCGCACCACCGATCCAGCGACCGACAACACCTGCGCCGACGTGAGGCCGAGCCCCCGGGGACAGAGCTGGATGGCGATGCACCCGCCGCTAGTAGATTATGGTAATCATTTTCATGTAGCCTCGATGTCCTGTGACAGCCGAGGAAGGACATGACGTCGATGCCGAGCGAGCAACGATCCCCCGGTGACGAGTACGAGGTATCCGGCGAATTCCTCGACCTGCTGATCGCCCCGCACTGGGAGTTCCTCGAGCCTGCGCTGAAGGACGCACTGGACGGCGTCGACGCCAGCACCGGGCCGGTGCTGGACCTCGGGGCCGGTAGCGGACGGGCGCTGGCCCCCATCGATGCGGCCCTGCCCGATGCGGAGATCTGGGCTTTCGAACCAGCACGCACGTTGCGGAGCATCCTGCTGTCCGCCGTCGCGGCGTCGCCACGACTACGAGACAGGGTGACGGTGATCGATCGAGGCCCGCTGGAGGCACCGTCGTTGCCCGAGACCTTCTCGGCCATGGTCGCGATCAACATGATCGGCCATCTCACCCCGACCGACCGGGGCAGACTGTGGGACCTCCTCGCCGAGCGGCTTGCCACCGAAGGTCGCGTGGTGCTCAACCTCCAACCGCCCGCCAGGCCCGAGTCCGTTCCGGAAACGGCGCCCATTTCCGCTCGAGTCGGCAGGCGTCGCTACGAAGGCACCGGCCGAGCCGAGATCTCGGGGCCCGACAGCGTCACCTGGCAGATGACCTACCGCGTCTACCACGACGAGGAGATCCAGGCCGAACATCGAGTCCACTACGACTGGTGGGTGCTGGACGAGGACACCCTCCGCGCCGAGGTCGCAGCGCGCGGCTTGCGAACAGCGAGGACCGGACCATCCGAGCTTGCGATGTACACGATCGACCGTGGCCCGCTGGACTGACTCGGAACTCCGGCGCGGCTCCCGGGTGTGACCACCCGTACGCGGCCCGAGCCCGTTCGCTGGAGCCGAACGCGAGCCGTCGGCGTTCGTGCCGACCGGAACGACGGCCGTATCGAGCGACTCCGTCAGCACTCTGCTCGCCTTCACCGGACGGGAACCGCCCGCCGACCGTCGCCGCAACGTGCGGTGATCGGCCCGCCCCGAGGGCGCGAGCGTGCGGCTGATCACATCAGAAGCGGTTGACGAAGCGGTTCAACGGAATGAAAATGAGAATCATTATCTTTTGTTGATTCCTCTCGGACACGACCCTGCAGACCCTCGCCGTGCCCCGTCTCCGGCGCCAGCCGCCCGGCGGGCGGTCCCACGACACCGTTCCGATAGCTCTCGGACGCGCCACGGGCGCATCCAGAACAGGGCTGTCGGTATCGATGTCCCTCACTAGGAGCCGGAGTGACCCATCACATCCAGGACGTCGTCGAGACGTCCCTCGACCCCGTCGCACTGACGGCCGGGCTCGCCCGGTCGGGGCTCTTCTCCGAGTACGTCGGCTATGAACGCAACGACGAATGGACGTTCGCAGGCGGGGTGCTGAGCAGCATCGCGCTCGACAGCGATCGAATCACGATCCACCATGCGGGTGGCGAACCGGTGTCACACGCCTACCGGGGCCACCCGGGACAGGCATTACGGAACGCCCTCGATTCATTGGGATACCCCGAGTGGCGGGCCTACGGTTGGGTCGGATTCGATTTCGCCTCGGCCGTCCACATCGACCCTCCGGCGCCCGAGGCACCACCCCGAAGACTCGCACGTCTGATGATTCCCCGGACCGAGGTCCGTTGCACTCCTGCCGGGACGACCGTCGAGGGGATGGACATCGCCGCGACCGAACGGGTTCTCGCCGAGCTGTCGCAACTGCGGGCCACACCTGCCACATCCGGCAATGGCGGCGGTTCGGTAAACGCGGAGGCAGACGCGGCGTCCTACCGGGCCCGGGTTCGCACTGCAATCGAGGAGATTAGGCGTGGCCTCTACCAGAAGGTGATCCTGTCCCGGGTGGTACGACTGCCCTTCTCTGTCGACTTCCCCGCCACCTATGTGGCGGGACGTCGAGGCAACTCCCCCGCCCGATCCTTCCTGCTCGACCTCGACGGCGTGCGCTGTGCGGGCTTCAGCCCCGAACTCGTCGTCACCGTCGACGAGCAACGCAACGTCGTCACCAATCCGCTGGCGGGAACCAGGGCCTTCGGGCCAGATGATGCCCGGAACGCCACCGCGAGAGCGGATCTGGAATCCGACCCGAAGGAGATCTACGAACACGCGGTCTCCGTGCGCGCGGCCCTCACCGAGATGAACTCGGTGTGCGATCCGAATTCCACCTCCGTCTCCGACTTCATGAGCGTCTCCGAGCGTGGCAGCGTCCAACATCTGGCTTCCACGGTCCGAGGACGTCTCGCGCCAGGCAACAGCGCCTGGGATGCCTTCTCCGTGCTCTTCCCCGCGATCACCGCCTCTGGCATTCCGAAGCCGGACTCGCTCGACGCCATCCTGCGACTCGACGAACCGAGGGGTCTCTACTCCGGTGCGATCGTCACCGCGTCCTCGGCGGGAGATCTGGACGCCGCCCTCGTACTGCGAGCCGTCTACCAGGAGGACGGACAGGCCTGGCTGCGAGCGGGCGCAGGCATCGTGGCGGGCTCCACTCCCGATCGCGAGTTTGAGGAGACCCGCGAGAAGCTGGACAGTGTGCTTCCCTTCCTCGTCCCCGCCTGACCGATTTGCCGCGACAACCTCTCTCCACCAGCGAGGACGTCGGACTCGGCACCCTCTGGTCGAGTCCGACGTCGACAGCGATGCGACAGCCGCGGGCTGGGTACCGAGGTCAGCGGATGAGCATGCCGATCTCGGGAGAGCCGGGAACACCTGCCGCGCTGATCAATCTGCTGTTCATCCCGGCTTCCGCCGCGAGCCGATCGAGGCTCAGGTTCTCCCAGTCGTACTCGTCATGGGTGCTGCGGACCAGATCACCGTCTCGGAAGATCTTCCACGAGGTTCGCCATCGCATCACGTCATCCCGCAGCGGTTCGGCCTCGGTCCACCACTCGTAGGTCTGCTCGCCCATGGTCTCCCGCAACATGCGGAACGGTGGGACGACCCGAGGGGTGCCCGTGCCCATCAGTTCCACGATGATCGGGGCGCCCGTGGGCAGTCGTTCACTCAATCGTCGCCACATCAGCCTCCGTTCGGTCTCGGTCAGATGGCCGACGACCCCGAAGATCACGACGGCGCTGATGCTGTCGGGTAGACGAAGCAGCTGTACTGGATCGGCGAGAACGGTGACGCGGGACCGGAGGTCGGCGTCACCGAACACCCGGCTCGTCAGCATCGCTCGCATCGGAGTCGACGGCTCGGTCGCGATGATCGACGCCGTCGGCAGCGCCTCGGCGATCACAGCCGTGATCCGTCCGGTTCCCGCGCCCACCTCGACGACGGGGCCGTGCGCAGGCCGAACTCCGGACAGGGCCGTCTTCAGCGGCCCCGCGCTCGTTCGCACGTGTCGCATCGCGACCATCTCGTAGAACTCGGCGGAAGTGGTGTAGTAGTCGGCGACCATGACGTGTCCTCTTTCGTAGAACTAGGGGGTGCTGGGCCAGGTACGGGTGTCTCGGGCCTCCGCGAAACCCAGTTCACGGCCGATGACCGCAGCGACTCGGCTGCGCTGCGGGACGAGGAAGAAGTGGTCGCCCTCGAACACGACGACGGACACCGCCTCCGAGGTCGTGCTCCGCCAGGTCGTCGCAGCCGGTTCACCGCATTCGGGATCGCCTGAGCCGATCAGCACACTCACCGGGCAGGAGAGCGGTTCGACGACGGAGGGCCGATAGGTCTCGATCAGCCGGTAGTCGTTGCGCACGTAGCGCAGCACCGCAGCCCGCAGCTCGTCATCGGCCATCACCTCTCGCGGGGTGCCACCGAGTCGCACGAGTTCGGCAGCCAGCGAGGCATCGTCCTGACGGTGCACGTCGCTGATCACCGCGTGGTGCGGCGATGGCCTGCCCGAGGCGATCAGCCGTACTGGCGCCCGCAGTCCTCGGCGACGTGCCTCCACGGCGATCTCGTAGGCCACCGCGCTGCCCATACTGTGTCCGAACAGGGCGTACGGCTGGGTGAGCATGGTTTCGAGGACGTCCACGATCTCCGCGACGAGGACGTCCATCGTGTCGATCAGACGATCGCCGAACCGGTCCTCACGCCCGGGGTACTGCATGGTCACGGGCTCGATCTCGGGTTGCAACAGATGTTGCCAAGGGCGGAACGACGAGGCCGCGCCACCTGCATGCGGCAGGCAGATCAGCCGGATGCTTGCACCGGTCTGCGCCGCCGGTCTGCGCAACCAGCGCCGAGGATCACGATGATTCGTTTCCATTCCATTCCCATCCGCTGTT
The DNA here is from genome assembly GCF_014203365.1 of Actinoalloteichus hymeniacidonis. Lineage (NCBI taxonomy): Bacteria > Bacillati > Actinomycetota > Actinomycetes > Pseudonocardiales > Pseudonocardiaceae > Actinoalloteichus > Actinoalloteichus hymeniacidonis. Next base: position 3,160,906 of record NZ_JACHIS010000001.1, on the reverse strand, counting down.
ACTCGACGACAGCGCTGTCGGGCCGCCGACCGACGCGCCGCGAATCAATAGATGGTTGCACGGCGAACCGACCGATCAAAGGTATCGAAGAACACAACGGCAGTTATGAACACATCGCAATACGGAGATGCGATAAATCGTCTGACGCGCACACTGCAGGTCGCCATCGGTAAGACGTATGGTGAACGTATCTCCACACGAAGGAATCGACTTCTATGACTGATATTCGCCCGACCAGTGACGCCCTACACACGTTTCCCGCCATTCGCGACTGTCCGTTCTCGGCGCCCCAGGCATACGCCGACCTACGAAGGGAGGGCGCGGCATCACGAGTACGACTGCCCACCGGTAGGCAGGCTTGGGTGATCACCGGCTATCACGATGTCCGGGCGATTCTGGCGGACCGGCGCGTCAGTGCCGACGTCCGTAACCCGAATTACCCGGCCCTCGTGGATGGCGAGCAGGAGGTGGGCGCACGGACGCGGCCGTTCATTCGCATGGACCCGCCAGAGCACACGCGGTTCCGTCGGATGCTGCTCGCCGAGATGACGGTTCGCAAAGCACGTCGCATGCGCAGGAGCATCCAGCGGATCGTTGACGAGCGCATCGATGAACTACTCGCAGCCGGTCCCCCGATAGACCTGGTCACGCACTATGCCCACACCGTGTCGACCACCGTGATGTGCGAGTTGATCGGGGTCAGACGGGCCGATCCCTGGTTCCGACGCATCACCGGCGCGCTCGGATCGGGTGTCTTCGGTGGTGGGGCCAGTACTGCGCAAGGCGCCAGCGACGGGATCGCCGCCCTGTCCGACGTGTTGGACGGTCTGATCACCGACCGGGAGCAAGATCTCGGAGAAGACCTGTTGAGCACGCTGATCAAGGAGCAGTTGCACCCGGGGCTGGCGAGCAGGGCGGAGCTGATCACCACGGTCGCGATCCTGGTCGTGGCGGGCTGGGAGACGACCACCAACCAGATCGCGTTGAGTGTGTTGGCACTGCTGAATCAACCCGAGCTCATCACCGAGTTGCAGCAGAATCCGTCCCGGGTGCCAGATGCCGTGGAGGAACTTCTCCGAGTACTCTCCGTCGGCGACTCGATCGCCCTTCGAATTGCCACCGAAGACCTCCAGGTCGGCGATCAGGTGATTCCGGCAGGTGATGGAATCATCCCGCTTTTAGCCGCCGCCGATCACGATCCAGCAGTGTTCCCCGACCCCGAGAGGATTGATCTCGATCGCCGGGGAAGACAGCACGTCGCCTTCAGCTTCGGTATTCACCAGTGTGTCGGGCAGAACATCGCGCGCCTGGAATTGGCAATCGCCATCGGTACCCTGCTAGATCGCATTCCGACCTTACGCGCCGCAGTTCCCCTGCATTCCGTCCGGTTCCGAAACGATGGAATCGCCTTCGGGCCGGAACGGGTACTCGTCACGTGGTGACGCAGGGTTGTTCCGCACCTCGCAACAGGCCCAGGTGCGGAACGGCCTTGTCATGCGGCGATGGCACCGACTCTAGAATCAATCCGCTCTCCTCAGCGATCCTCGGCAGATCCACCGGATACCAGTGGTAATGATCGTGGGATTCTCGGATCAGCTCCTCCCCATCGAACACCCGCCACGTGGTATCGAGGCGCATCCGATCCGCTCCCGAAGGCTCACCGGCCATCCACCACTCGTACCGCAGACCGCCCAGCATGGCGTGCCGAAGCCGAGTCCGCGGCATCGAGATCGGCGTGTGGAACCCCATAAGCTCGACGACCAGCGGGGCACCGGGAGCAAGACGAGCCGCGATGCTCCGCAGCAGAGCCCGCCGGGCTGCCGCGTCCAGGTGACCGAGCACCCCGCAGGCGACCGCCCCGCTGATCCGCTCCGGCAACACGAGTTCGTGTGCGGCGTGCGGAAGTACCGTCACTCGAGAGGCCAGCTCGGGATCATCGGCGATCCGGCTGGTGAGCACCGCACGCATCCCCGCAGCAGGCTCGGTCGCGATCAGTTGGCAGCCGGGAAGGGCTCTGGCGATCTGACGGGTGACCAAGCCGGTGCCCGCCCCGATGTCGAACAGTGGACCCGCGTGCCGGTCGATGACGCCGAGGGCCGCCACCACCGCCGGACCGGTACGCGAAGTGTGGTCGCGGGCGCCCAGGTCGAAGAACTCGGCGGATTCCGAATAGCCCGAGCCAGGTGCCCCGTCCGGCTCCGGTGTTCCGTTCTCCGCCGTGGTGCCGCGCGGTCGGGTTGTGATCGGACCCTGTGTCCCCGCTCCGACGACACGGAGATCCTCGACGGCGAGCGGCGTCGGTGTCGGCGGTCGAATCAACTCGGGCGGACCGAGTCGGGCCATCAGGTCCCGCCAGATACCGAACACCGCCAGATCGTGCTGGGCGGTCCGCAACGGATCGGACTCCGCCGCGATCGCCTCGGCGAAGGAGGTGAGAGCGGCAGCCACCGCCGAGGGCCACAGTCGGGAGAAGACCTCCTCGAAGGACGGCTGAATCTCGTCCGGATCGCCGAGGACGGAACTCGTCGGCAACCGCAGGGCTTCCGCGCCCGGCCCGGCCTCGAAAATCAGGCGGTGCCCGGCATCCCGGGGCGAATGCAGTCGCGGATTCCAGAGCACCGGCCCGTGTGTGTCGGCAAGGGTCAATACCCCGCCCTGGGTGCCGATGGTGATGCGATGCCAGAACAACGCGTGATTGTCCCGATCGCCGGGATGCAGTTGGTTCTGGACGCGCAGGGTGAGCGGTATTCCCGCGATGACGCCGTGCAGGCTGTGCACCGGCACCACGCCGCCTGCGGCCGCACGGACCTCGTCGGCAACCGACGCAGGATCCCCCAACCGCCAGGGCCGCACGCCGCCCAGCGCCCGAGCCAGGATGTCCACCATCGGCGCCAGGACATGAACCGGGGAAGCGGCATCGACGAAGAGCACCTGCTGTCTACGCCGAAGCTCCCCCGCCGCCTCGATGAATCGTCGTACCGGCTCCACGTGCGGGTAGTGGGTATTGACCCGGTACTGGCGCTTGTTCGCTCGGGCCGACCGCAGCGAGGCCGCGAGCTCGTCCGGGTGCACGGGGTGTTCCTGTAGCACATGCACGCCCCGTTCCAGCAGGGCCCGCCCCAGTTCCGAACCGCCACCGCCCATTACTGCGGACGGAACAACGACGCAGGCGGCGTCCACGTCGGCTGGAAGTTCGTCGACGCTCGTGTAGCACGGCACACCGAGGCGCGCGGCCATCTCTTGGGAGTACCGGCTGCCGGTCGTGAGGATGCCCGCGAGGTCGAAGCCGGGATGCGCCCGCACGGCATCGATGTAGAAACGACCGAAATTCGTACCGCACACCACGGTGCGCAGGCGACCTGCCGATGGTGTGCTCACAGTTCACCGTCCTCGAAACCGCCGTCCATCGGTGATCCGGGGTCGACGGAACTCTGGATCACGGCGTATCCGGCGGCTCCGCGTCGCTCGATCTCGGCGACGACCTCCCCCGGCCGCAGTACATCACCAGCCAGGTGGATACCTGTCTCGATGCGCCCGTCCAGAACCGCGCGTGCGGCGATCACCAGTACTTCGGCGGTGAGCCGATAGCTGTCCTCGGTGCGAACCACTGCGGTGCGAGACCAGTCGGGCCCGGACAGGGTGAAGACCATCCGGTAATAGGGCTCCACCCCCGCCAGGTCGATCGCAGCCGCCCGGATGATCCTGGAGACGATCTCCGAACGCTGCTGGCTAGTAGACGTCGGCAGGGTCGGTAGCGTGGTGAACAAGGCTCGAACCTGTTGGCCCGGGTAGACGTTGTACCAATCGGCCTCGGTCAGCCCGAGGCTCGCAGCGAGCCGTTCGATCTCAGCGGTGAGCAGGGGCTGCACCGCTACCCGGGTCGGGTAGAACGGCACCTCGGCGTTCTCGTCGGAACGCAGCACCCGAGCCTCTCGACGGCCGTGTCGCCAGGCCGCCAGGGGATATCCGAACGGCTCACCGTGGGAACCGCCGACGTTCAACGAGGACAGGATGTCGGCGGCGACCGTCGTGGTGACCATCTCCAACCCACCCGCGTAGGCCACGAGCCGGGTCGCCTTCGACTGCGCGGCGACAGCGGACTCGGCAAGGAGGCGCGGCACCAGCACGGAGAGCCCGGGGACTGTCCCGGCCGACAGGACCACTGTTCGGTCGGCGGCCCGTGCCTCGGCCGGTGCGATGGCGACTTCGTCGCCGAGTGCATCGACGTAGTCGGCTCCGGCGTGTAATGCGGCCTTGGCGGCCGTCTCCGCCAATCGATAACCGGGACCTGCACAGTTGACGACCAGATCGGCCCCCGCGCAGAATTCGGCCAGTGCTGTGGGATCGGTGACGTCGACGGCCATGAGTTGCGTGCCGGGGGCGGTCTTTCCGACCATGATGGCGGTAGGTCTGCGGGCGCCGAGGCGCAGTGGACCGACGCCGGCTTCGATGAGTGCGGCGACGACATGCCTCCCCACTGCGCCGGATGCACCGAGTACTGCGATCACGATGTGGTTCCTTCGATGAGTTCACTCAGGTGCCCGAAGACCGTCGAGACGTGGTCGCCGGTCATACAGGTGAAGTGCTGGCCGGGGATGTCCCGACTGGTCAGTTCGCCGAGGCAGATCTTCGCCCAGTGGTCGGTGATGGTCTCCGCGCTGCCGGGGAACGGGTAGGAGCCGTTGTGCCGAAGGAAGGTGATGTCTCCGGCGTACGGCTCGGCGTGATGCCTGCTCAGCGCGAAGGTGCTCTGCTGGTAGGTGCGCAGCGCGCGCAGCAGGCCCTCGGGCTGATAGGTGCCCGCCAGCTCTGGCGGGAGTGCCTCGCACATCAAGGCGACCCGTCGCATCCTCGGCAACGCCTCCATGGCCGTGAACGCCGCCGCGATATCCGCGTACTCCCCTTCGAGATCGGCGATGGCACCGTCGAGCACAGCCTCGGGCGACTGCTCGAGTACGGCGCCGACCGCCGCCCCGACCCGGGCTTGATCCTCGGGAAAGCCGACCGCCGCCAGATCGATGCCCATCATCAGACCGAACGAGTATTCCGACAGAAGCTCGTCGTCCAGGCGGAACGTCGGACTGTGACTGCTGATGACGGTGAGACTCCGCACTTCGGCGCCCGCCTCCGACAGGGCCCGCGCCACCTCGGTGGCGATGACACCACCCACGCAGTAACCGACGATGTCGAAGCGGGTATGACCGGCATCGAGCAGCGCCTGCGCATACCGGGCGGAGAGTCGATCGATCAGTCCGTTCGGATCGGCGTTGAGGAAGTCGTCCAGCTCCGGGATCTCCAATCCGAGCAGGCCGTTTCGCCCGGAGGACTGTGTGCGGAACTCCGTGATCAGGGGCCGGTACGGCAAGAGGATGCCGGTGCCCGCGTGTACCAGCACGGTGACCGCTTCGGTGCCCTCCTCCAGCACGACGATCGGGGAGACCTCGCGATTCCCGTCGGCCGCACCTTCCTCTGCCACGCCACGCAGGTAGGCGGCCAGTCCCGCAACCGTCGGCCTGCGCAGCAGGTGCCGAAGGACCACCTCCCATTCGAGGTCCCACTCCAGGGTCTCCCGGCCGTCCTCGGTGGTCACGCCATCCCGAAGGCGCCCGACGATCCGGGCCACCAGCAGCGAGTCCCCGCCCAGGGCGAACAGGTCGTCATCGCGACCCACCTGATCACGTTCCAGTAGTTCGGCCCACAGCGCGGCGAGTGCACGCTCCAGTTCGTCCTGCGGCGCGGCGGATTCGGCGACGGCGGACTGCTGGTCCGAGGCTTCGGCCCAGTTCTCCAGTCGGGTCCGGTCGAGTTTTCCGTTCACCGTCAGTGGCAGGGCGTCCAGCACCTCCCATCGGCTGGGAACCGAGTACTCGGGAAGCAGCTCCTCCGCTCGCCGAGTCAGCTCGACCACGGAGACGGGTTCCCGGTCGGGCTTGGGCTGCACCACGAAGAGCCGCTGTCCGAAGACCGCCGCCGTGGTCGCTGAGGCGGGAAGCTCGGCGATCACCCGGTCACCCTGGGCACCGAGCAGTTCGGTCCATTGCGCGGCGCGCAGGAAGGACTGTTCCTCCGCCGCACGCACGTCGGAGAAGGGGCCCGCGTGTTCGGGGAGCAGCTCGGTCGAGACACGCAACGCGTGATCGTCGTCGTCGATGTTCTGCATGAGCACCAACCAGCCGCCAGGTGTTACGAGCGCACGTAGATTGGCCAACGCAGCACCGACATCGGGAAGATTGTCGAGCACCCCGATACAGACGAGCACGTCCACGGAGTTCGGTGGAAACCCTTGAGCACGAGGGTCTGTGGCAGGGTCGAAGGCCGCGCAACGCACCCTGGCGTCCTCGGAGTGCAGCTCGGCAGCCGCCGCCCGGTTGTGCGCCGAGACGTCCGTGGCCAGGTATTCGAGGTCCTGCCCGGCGAGTGCGGGCACCAGGCGCGCGGCGGCGCCACCACCACGCAGACCGACCTCCATGATGCGCAGCGGTCCGTCGGCCCGGTGGTTGCCGGCGATCTCGGCGACGAAGGCCGTCAGAACCTCGTGCAGGGTTCTTGCTGCGGTGTTTCCCGTGTACGCCGCGGTCAGCGCGTCGGGACCGGCGGCGGCCGACATCAGGCTCATCGGGTCTGTCCGCCCGCTGATCAGCCGAGGTAGATCCTCGGCGCAGTGCCGGACTGCGGCGAAGAGTTCCGCGCTCCATCCTGCGGACTTCTCGAGTTCGGCGGCCTGCGACCAGGCTTGTGCGGTGTGCTGCGGTCCGTGGACCACCAGGTCGTGATAGGCGCCCGCCGCGTCCCGACTCAACCTGCCTGCTCCGACGAGACCACGCAGCCAACGTCGAACCAGTCTGTGCTGGGCGGGGGCGACATCGAGCATCGAACAGACCTGCTCGGCGGTTCGAGTCGCATCCCCGACGAAGGCCGCGGTCAGTGCGTCGGCGATCGAGGACAGTGCGGCCTCGCCCATCGCCGTGCGGAACGACGTCAGCGCGGTCAGATCCACTTCCTGTACCGCGCCGTCCATAGCCTCGGCCAACACAGCGGGCAGCCCATCCGGGATCGGCAGGGGCGTCGCACGGTGCGCGGGCTCGACGAAGGCGGTCAGCACCCGGGGTGAGGTGGTGCCCGCGTCGCCCCGACCTCCTGCGACGACCACGGCACTGGAGCCGACCGAGGGCAAGGAGTCCAGTGCCGCCTGGACCTCGCCGAGTTCGATCCGATAGCCCCGGATCTTGACCTGCTGGTCCTCGCGCCCGAGGAACTCGATCACGCCGTCCGGGTGGAACCGCCCGAGGTCACCGGTCCGGTAGAGCCGTTCTCCGGTGTCGGGATGGGGTATGAAGCGGGACTCGGTGCGCTGCGCATCGCCCAGATAGCCCTTCGCCAGTCCGACGCCGCTGATGTAGAGCTCACCGACGACGAAGTCGGGGCACGGCCGCATCGCGTGATCGAGGACATGAAAGCCTTGGTTGGACAGTGGCTTGCCGTAGGGCACGCTGCGCCAGGCGGGGTCGACTCGGTCGACGGGATGATGGATCGACCAGATGGATGCCTCCGTGGCACCCCCGAGACTGTGGATCTTCAGATCGGGCGCCCATCTCCATATCGCCTCCGGCAAGGTCAGGGGAATCCAATCGCCCGACAACATGGCCAGTCGCAACGACGGCAGTGGCGGATCGTCCGTTCGGAGATAGTCGGTCACCATCTGCAACTGCCCCGGCACCGAGTTCCAGATCGTGACGCCGTCCGTGCGCAGGATCTCGACCCAACTGGAGGGATCCCCACGTCGCGCTGGATCGGGCAACACGATCGTCGCGCCCACCGACAGCGGACCGAACACGTCGTAGACGGACAGATCGAAACCGAGTTGCGCCAACGCGAATACCCGGTCACCCTCCTGGACGTCGAACCGCCGGTTGATGTCCGCCACGGTGTTCACCGCAGCCGCATGGCTGATCATCACGCCCTTGGGAGCTCCCGTCGAACCCGACGTGTAGATCACGTATGCCAGTGCGTCGACATCCACGTGGATCTCGGGCGGCGGGCCGTCCGTCGCGGGAATGCCGTCCACGGGAAGGGACGTGACGTGCTCTGGCCAGGCACAGTCACCCATCAACCAGGACTGGGTAAGGACCGCCTTCGCCTTGGCGTCGTTCAGGATCGCCTCGCGACGCCGCTGCGGCTGTGTGGTGTCCACCGGCAGGTAGGCGGCGCCCGCGAGCAGCGTCCCGAGGACCCCGGCGACCTGTTCCCAGCCCTTTTCCATGGTGATCACGACGAGGTCGCCCGGTTCGACGCCTGCGGCCGCGAGTGTCCTGGCCACGCCCGTCGCCTGTCGGATCAGCTCCCGATAGGTCATCCGGCGCCCTCGATCGACCACGGCGATCTCGTCCGGCAGTCGAGCAGCCGTAGCCAGCACGGCGTCCTGCAACAACGCCCTCGGTGGAGGCACGACGGCGACGGGGGGCTGTTCGCGAACGGCACGCGTCTGGGCTGGAAGTTCGATCGCGGCGGGTGTGCGCCACGCGGTGTCATCGGCGGCCAGGGTGGATATCAACTCGACGAAGGCGTCGAAGAGATGCGCGGCGGTGTTCTCCGCGAGCACCCCCTCGCGCACGTCCCAGCTCAGTGCCAGTTCACCAGCGCGGTCCATCACCTGGCAGTCGAGCCAGACCTGTGGTGTCTGCGTCCGTGCGTGCCGGATTCGACCCGTTGGCTGCCGGGTCGTAGCGGAACCGAGGGTGCTGGTGAACACCACCGGCATCAGTACCGTGTCGGCACCGCGTGCGCGGTTCAGTTCCGCGAGGACCCGGCTCCCGGTGAACAGCGAATGCGACAGGTCCTCCAGTAGGTTCGCGCCCAGCGTTCTGGAGCGTTCGGCGAAGGTCTGCCTCGGTCGCAGATCCACGGCGAGCAGTTCCACGTCGGTGAAATCGCCGACCAGTTGGTCGACCTCGGTGTGCAGTGGCAGGCGAGTGAAGGTGGGAACGTTGAGCATGAACTCGGGATTGCGGCTCCACCGGCCGACGACCTCGGCGTAGGCGGTCAGCGCCGCCGCGGATGCAGTGGTTCCGTTCGCCGTGGCATTGGCTTCGAAGGCCTTCCGTTGGTGCTCCCCCAGCACGACCTCATACCGGCGGAAGCTGCGTGCCCCGTCGGGGTCGGTGGCGACCGGCAGGTCGGGAGGGCCGGGCAGCTCGGCGAGTCGCCGCAGCCAGTAGTCGCGATGTCGGTCGTAATCGCCGGTGAGCGTCTGCTTGCGCCGGGCCAGCACGTAGTCGCGGAATCCGATTGTCAGCGGAGCGAGCGGGCGGCCGTGGTAGACGTCCTCCATCTCGGCGAGGACGATCATCAGGCTGGCGTAGTCGACGATGAGCTGATCGATCGACAGGTGCAGGACGAGTTCGTCGTCCGAGCGGGTCATTCGCAGCACGAACAACGGCGGTCGGTCCGTACGAGGTACTCGGGCGGCGAGTTCACTCCGAATCCGGGCGATGCCCCGGTCCACCTCGGCGGCCGTCGAACCGCGCAGGTCGGCGGTCGGCACCGGAGGCTCCGCCATCTCCGACAGCACCTCTTGGAAACCATCAGGGTGCACGACCGCCCGGAGCATGTCGTGTCTACGCACCACCTCCCACCAGGCCGAGTTCACTCGGTCGGGGTCCGTGTCGGCCGGATAGGAGAGCTCGACGTAGACGTGGCAGGCCACGCCGCCGTAACCGTAGGCGCTGCCTCGTCCCACGAGGTAGGCCGCTTGGATATCGGTCAGCGGGAAAGGTTCGTTCCCGGCGGCCAAGTCCGGAACCAGCTGGGTCGCTTCCCGTCGGTCGATCAGGTGGGCCAGCACCGCGTCACGGTTGGTCCGCAACAGGGCCCGCCGTTCCTCGGTCAGCGTGCCCTGCGGGGCGCGGAATCGAAGCGCCCCGTCCTCCTCCCAAAGTCGGATGCCTTCCTTCTCCAGAGTCGCCACGATCTGACGGACGTTCATATGACTCCGCTTTCTTCCGGGACAGAGGTTCCGCCCGCGCTCTCGACCTGCAGCGTCAGGTCGGAGAGGGTGGAGGCGGTGAGGAATGCTCGGACCGAGAGGTCCACGCCGAAGGCCGTGCTGACCGCTGCGACCAGGCGCAACGCCGACAGGCTGTCCCCGCCCGCGCTGAAGAAGCTGATGTACCGGTCCGTGACGCCGGCGCCCAGGATCTCTGACCAGATCTCGGCGATGCGGGTTTCGATCTCTCCGGCCGGCAGACCGGCGAGTCCGTCGTCGGCGGAGACGATGTCCGACAGCGCGTCGTGGTCGACGGTGCCCGCCGAGGTGAGGGGCAAGGCGTCGACGTAGGTGATCCTGGTGGGCGTCGCATGAGGAGGGAGCCGATCGGCTAGGTGACGGCCGAGGTCGTCCGGCCGCGGGCCGCGAATCAGTGCGATGAGCTGCGGCCTGCCGTCGCTCTGAGCTGCGGGATTGGCGACCACCGCGCGCACGATCTGTGGATGCGATTCCGCCGCAGCCTCGACTTCGTCCAGCTCGACGCCGCGCCCTCCGACGTCGACCCTGCGCGACGCGTCACCGAGGAACTCAAGACCGCCATCCGGCAGGTGACGCGCTCGGGTTCCCGTGCGGTGCCATCGTCGTCCATCCACATCGACGAACAGGTCCGTGCTCGTCGACGCTGCCTGCCGGTCGCCCGCGCAGGCGATGAGCCCGCCGGTCCAGAGTTCCCCGACGACCCAGTCGGGGCGATCACGGCCATCGGCGTCGACCACGCGGAGCCTGCGCCCGGCCAGCGGCGCGCCATCGGAGACCGAGCTCTGGCTCTCCGTTGCCGCGTCGAACTCCGCTACACGGGCGAGCAATCCGAACGCACCGGCTCCGAGCGCCACGAACCGCAGGTGTGGGTCGGCCTGCCGCCGCAGTCGGTGTGGCAGGTCACGACTCACCCGTTCCTGCGAGACCACCGCCAACCGGAGTTGTCTCAACGACGTCGGTTCGGCGGTGCCCGACTCGATCTCGGCCAGTAACAGATCGAGCTGCGATGGGGTCCCGTTCCACACGGTCGCGCGATGTCGGCCTGCGAGGCGGGCCAACGCGGCCGGGTCATTTCGTTCCTGATCGTCGGGCACGATGAGTGCCCCGCCCGCACCGAGCAGACCGAAGACGTCGAAGACCGAGAGATCGGTTTCCAGGCCTGCGACGGCGAGGACACGATCGTCCTGGTCGATGGCGAAGCGCGTCCGCAGATCGCGGATGGTGCTGCCCGCGGTCAGATGACTGACGGAGAGCAGACTCGGTTCGCCGTCTGGTGACGACGAGACGACGTGATAGGCGGTATCCGTGCGATCTCGCGGCACCGCGGTGGGCAACGCAGACTGGCTTTCGAGTGCCGACATACCGATCTGGGGTATGCCATCGTCTCGGCCGGGGCGGGCCGCCTCCGTCGCGATCACGAGAACGACATCGGCCTCGTGATACCACCGGGTCTGCTCTCTCGAAGCTCTGCTCGGATCGACAGCCAGGTAGACAGCGCCCGCGTACAAGGTCGCGATGGCGGCGACAACCTGTTCCGGTCCCGCGCCGAGTGCGATGCCGACGGTGTCACCTGGACGAACACCTCGATCGACCAACCCGGCTGCGACCCGACCTACCCGTTCGAGCAACCGGCCGTAGGTCATCGAGCCGGTCGGCCACAACAGAGCGACACGCTCGGGATCCTCGCCGCATCGACGCAGGAGATCCTCGTGCATGAGGCCATCGGCCTCGGCACCCCGCGAGGCGGCGGGAACGGAGCCGCCCCGGTCCGTTTCACTCGCAGGCACGATGGGGGGCGAGCCGGTCCAGTCGTGATCGACGAGCCAATCCAGCATGCGGACGTACGACTCGAACATGGCGTCCAAGACACCATCGCGGAACAGTTCCTCGACGGCGTCCCAACTGACCAGCACCCCACCGTCGGCCTCGGTGATCTGGTTGTCCAGCAGCACCTGCGGTGTCTGCGAGATGCCCCACAGCTTGGCCGGGAAGGCGTCGGAGAGGTCCTTGACGTCCCGGTCGCCGACCCCGACCGAGCTGCTGAACACCACCGGCATGGCCGCGTCGACGGTGCCGGTGCGCCTGGCCAGTTCCTGGAGCAGCCAGATAGCCGATGCCTCACGATGGTCGAGGTCTTCGCTCATCACGCGCTGCACCCGATGGGCGGTCTCCGCCCAGGTCTCGTTCGGCCGGGGACGATGGCCGATCAAGGACACGGAGGTGAAGTCCCCGACAACACGATCGATGTGCGGGTGGACCGGCAGCCGGTTGAACAGGGTCAGGTTCACGGTGACACCCGGAGTTTCACTCCAGGCAGCGAGGACCTCGACGTAGCAGGCCAGCAGTACCGAGGAGGGCGTCAACCCGTGGCTGCGCGCCTTCTCCCGCAGGGCCGACCATCGCGCGGCAGGCAGGGGACGGCTCCGACGGGTGAACCATGGCCGGTCGATCGTGGCGGGATCCGCCGCCAGCGGCAGCGCGGGGGCGGGCGGGAGTTCGTCGAGTCTTCGCAGCCAGTACTCCTGGGCCCGCTCGACCACCTTCTTCTCCGGAACCACCTGGAGCACGTAGTCCCGAAAGGAAACCTCGATAGGCGGCAGTGGGGTGTCGGGAGACGCGTAGAGCCGGTCGAGTTCGCCGTAGAGCAGGATGATCGACGCCCCATCGAGCACCAGGTAGTCCAGTCCGATCGCGAGCCGGGTCCGCATCCGACCGTCCTTCGGGTAGCGCACGGCGCGGAGGTCGAACAACGGCCAGCGGGTCACATCCAGCCTGCGATGGGACGATTCCGCTCGTAGCCGAGCCAACACCGGCTCGGCGGCGTGGGGGTCCGTCACCTCGGTGACCGGGATGGTGAAGTCGGGCACCTCGGCGAGAATGCGTTGCCGCCCGTCCTCGTCGAAGACCGCGCGCAGCATCTCGTGCCGACCGACCAAGACACGCCAAGCGCGCTGCATCCGTTCGAGATCGACGTCGACGTCGTCGAACTCGCTGTAGTGGTACGTGCCGACCCCGCCGAGCGGCAACCGGTCGTCCCGGCCGATCCAGAAGGCGCGTTGCACGTCCGTGGCGGGAAAGGGCTCGTGTCTGCGTGCGAGGTCGCCGTGGCGTATCCCCTGCTCTCGAGACTCGGTCCGGGAGAGGGTCGTGGCGAAATCCGCCAGGCGAGGCTCGGCGAACAATCTGCCGACCCGCGCGCCGCCCACTCCACGGCGGCGTAAGGCGACGATCACGCGCGTCGCCAGCAGCGAGTCACCGCCGAGAACGAAGAAATCGTCGTCGCGTCCGATGTCGGCCACGCCGAGAACCTCGGTCCATGCCTGTGCGAGCACCACCTCCGCCCACCCCGTCGGTGGTTCGTGCCGCGAGTCGGTCGGTGCTGTTGCCATGGTGGCCAGCTCGGCGGCTCGTCGTCGGTCGGGCTTTCCATTACGGGTCAGCGGAAGCTCGTCGACGATCACCACCTGACTGGGGACCATGTACGGGGGCAGGGCTCGGCTCAGGGTGTCGTGAAGCTCGGCCTCCGACGGTGCGTGGTCCCGCTGGCGCGCCGCCACCAGGGCTAGCCGCCGAGGTTGCCCGGTGACCAGCGCAACGCAGGAGGCGATGTCGGCTCGTTCGACGGCGGCGGCCTCGATCTCTCCCAGTTCGATGCGATGGCCTCTGAATTTGATCTGGTGATCGGTTCGCCCGAGGAATTCCAGTAGGCCGTCGGCGCGGTAGCGTGCCCGGTCACCGGTGCGATACCAGCGGCGGCCCTCGTGTTCGACGAATTTCTGCTCGGTGCGCTCGGGGTCTCCTCGGTAGCCCGCAGCCAGGCCCGCACCGCTGATCCACAGCTCCCCCGGTACCCAGTCCGGGCAGTCCCGGCCTCGGTGGTCGGCGACGCGGGCCCGCACGTTGGGCAGCGGCACGCCCCAGGGAATCGACGTCCACGCCGGATCTACGTCCGCCACCTCCATGATCGTGGAGTGGATCGCGGCCTCGGTCATCCCGCCGAGGGCGACGAACCTCGCTTCAGGACGCAACGCGCGTAGCCTGCCGGGTTGATCCAGCCCCACCCAGTCACCGCCGAGCAGCACCAGTCGCAGTGAATCGCCCAGCCCGTCGGGATCGGCTTCGGCGGCCGTCAGCAGCATGTCCAGCAGCGCGGGCACGCAGTTGATCAGTGTGACACCGAGTTCTTGGACCAGCCGGATCCAATAGGTGGCGTCGCGGCGCGCGTCCTCGTCGATCAGGACGACCGATGCGCCCGCCGACAGCGGTGCGAAGAGGTCGTACACCGACATGTCGAAATCCAGCTCCGCCAAGGCCAGGCCACGATCGTTCTGTCGTACGTCGAAACGCGCATTGAGCGCCGCGATCGTGTTCATCGCGGCACCATGTGAGACCTCGACGCCTTTGGGCGATCCGGTCGAGCCGGAGGTGAAGATGACGTAGGCGATCGAGTCGACGGGTTGGTCGAGGATCGGCGGCACGGGGTCGAGTCCGGTCGCATCAGCCTGCAGTACAAGGGGGATCGCGGTCTCGGCGGTCCCGCCATGGCGCCCGATGTCATCGAGCTCGGTGAGTACCGCGACGACCCGGGCTGCCTCCGCGACCCGGTGCGCTCGTTCGACGGGTTGTTCCACCCCGATCGGGACGTAGGTCGCTCCCGCGCCGAGCACGCCCAGCACGGCGGCTACCTGACCTACCCCGCGACCCAGACTGACCGCAACCGAGTCCCCCGGACGGACTCCTCGGGACGCCAGCAGTGCGGTTACCTGGCCTGCGCGTCGCGCCAGCTCTCCATAGGTGACCGTTTCACCGGCGGCCACCAGGGCGATGTGTTCCGGGTGACGATCGGCGGCACGGTGAAAACCCTCATGCAGCCGATCCCCGACGAGGGGGGCGTCCGTGGCGTTGACCTGTTGACGAACCCGCAGCTGCTCTGCGGGAAGCTGCGGGGCCGTCGAACGCCACCAGGCCTGCTCGTCGTCGAGGAGCTTCTCGACGAGGTCTCGATACGCGGCGAAGGCCGCTGCGGGGACGCCCGGCTCGAACAGGTCCTCCCTGACGTCCCAGTTCAGCAGGATCCCGCCGTCGAATTCGGTGACCTGCGCATCGAGCCAGACCTGCGGGCCCTGCGAGATGATCCAGACGGGTTCACCGAAGGTGTCGCGTACCGCGCGGTCGTAGACCTCCCCGAGCCCCAGCGCACTGGTATAGACCACCGGGGCCAACACCGGGGTCCCGCCTGCGACCCGGGAGAGGTCCCGCAGGACCTCGACACCGGGATAGGAGCCGTGCGCGATGGCGGAGCGAAGTCGGGCGGTGATGTCGTGCGCTACGTCGACGAAGAACCGTTCGCCGGTGAGATCGACATCGAGCAGGATCGAACTGCTGAAGTCCCCCACGAGTAGTTCGACCTCGGGAGTGCTCAGGTCGCGGTGGAACAGTGGGAGATTGAGCAGGAACCGGGGTTCGGCGCTCCACGCGCCCACGGTCTCGGCGAAGGCGGTCGCCAACACGGCGGTCGGTGTCAGTCCGTGGCGGCGGGCGCGATGGAGAAGCAATCGAGTGCGTTCGGATGTCAGCTGGTGATGCAGGCGGATCGTCCGGTGGTAGCGGGGCGAGGAGGATTCGCGGCTCAGCGGATCGACGACGGTGGGGAGATCGGGTGCCGCCCCGAGTGTGTCCAACCTTCCTTGCCACCAGTCTCGTGACTCGGCGCGGTCGGCGGCGCGGTCGCCCTGACTCCGCCGGAGATAGTCCTGGTAGGAGTCGTGGAGCTGCGGCAGTGGCGCTTCCGGTTCGGCATAGAGCGTGCGGAGGTCGCCGAGCAGGACGCGCATGCTGGCGGCGTCGGCGGCGACCATGTCGAGGTCGATGTGCAGTCGGGTCGCACCGTCGGGAAGCAGGGTGAGGGCGACCTCGAGTACCTCGCCATTCTCGACGTCCATGCGT
The DNA here is from genome assembly GCF_014203365.1 of Actinoalloteichus hymeniacidonis. Classification (NCBI taxonomy): domain Bacteria; kingdom Bacillati; phylum Actinomycetota; class Actinomycetes; order Pseudonocardiales; family Pseudonocardiaceae; genus Actinoalloteichus; species Actinoalloteichus hymeniacidonis. The sequence continues at coordinate 3,144,939 of NZ_JACHIS010000001.1, read as the reverse complement.
CGATGGGTGTAGCGGTGACGAAGCCGAGCCAGCGCCGTGGACACCTCATGCGGGGAGGCCGCCGTCAGATCGTGGATCACCACCGGATCGCCGTCGTCCGGAGGCAGGACACGTTGCCATCCGTCGTCCTGCACCGCGATCCGCAACATCTCGTGCCTGCGGCGGAGGGCCGCGACGGCTCGACCGAGTCGCTGCGGGTCCACTCCCGCGCCGTCCATCTCGGCGTAGAAGTGCGCGCCCACTCCCCCGAGCGGTTGGCCGTCCTGGCGACCGATCCAGTAGGCGTGCTGCATGGCGCCCAGCGGAAAGGCGTCTGCTGCGACGTGGCGGTCTTCTGCCGGCGTCGAGCTCTTGCGGGCCGCCGAGGTGCCGGATGCCGTGTCGGTGTTCTTCGCTGCTGCGGCCGTGAGGATGCGCAGCCAATCGCGCAGGGTCGCGGTCTCGGCGAGGTCTTCGAAGCTCACCTTCAGTCCGCGCCTGCGCCAGTCGGCCGTGAGCCGGATGAGACCGAGCGAGTCCAAGCCCAGCTCGAACAGGTCGACGTCGAGTCCGATGTCCGCGGCAGGCACGCCGATGGTCGTCGATGCGGAGACCCGGACGTCCGCCTCGGTCAGCGACGCCTGGGCCGATCGGGATGACTGAGTCACTGGCGTTGATCGCCTCCTTCACTCATCGCTCGATCGACGAGGCGCGGGGCACCGCTCAGGGGTTCACCGAGCGTGATTCCTGAGTCGCCATCGGTCGCCGATCGGACACGAAAGGGCTAGATAGAAATGAAAACCACTTTCACCTAAGCTCACTGTAGGCACTCGCCGCCGTCTACACCACCCATCAGGGCAATGCAGAGGAGCAAGGATGGCGAAGATCTCATCCACGGTGCTGCGACCAACGGAGGCGGACCGTCCACAGTGGCCCGAGCGGTTCGCACGGCATTACCGGTCGCTCGGTCACTGGCGCGACGAGGTCCTCGGCGAACTTCCGAGGGAGGGGGCGACCCGGCATCCGGCGGCGGTGGCGCTGGTCGACGGTGATCGTCGATGGACCTACCGCGAACTGGAGTCCGAGGTGGACATCCTCGCTCGATCGCTGAGCCGACTCGGATTGCGCCAAGGCGACCGGGTCGTCCTGCAGCTGCCCAATATCGCGGAGTTCGTCCTCGGCTGGTTCGCGTTGCAGCGACTCGGGGCCGTCCCCGTCCACGCCATGCCCGGTCATCGCAGACACGAGATCTCTCACCTGATTCGGCTCACCGAAGCAGTCGCCTACGTGATCCCCGCCCGCCACGCACGATTCGACCACCGCGAACTCGCCGCCGAGATGAAGGCGGAGCACCCGTCCCTGGGTCAGGTGATCGTCGTGGGCGACGTGGGCGCTCGCCCGGACTTCGTCCCGTTCGACGCCCTCCACGACGACACGGCACCCGCCATCGCAGAACTCGCACGTCCGGCGCCCGAGGACTTGGCGCTACTCCTTCTCTCCGGCGGTACGACGGGCACGCCCAAACTCATTCCGAGGACCCATCAGGACTACGCCTACAACGCTCGGGCCGCCGCGAACATCTCCGAGCTGACCTCGGACAGCGTCTATCTCGCCGTGCTGCCGATCGCCTTCAACTTCACCATGAGCTGTCCCGGCATCCTCGGAACCCTCCAAGCCGGTGGGACCGTCGTCCTGGCCCCGAACCCGAGTCCCGACACCGTCTTCACCCTGATCGAGCGAGAACGGGTCACGATCACGGCGGTCACCCCTCCGCTCGTGCCGTACTGGCTGAAGGAGTACACGGAGAGCACGCCCGACCTATCGAGTCTTCGGGTACTCCAGGTGGGAGCGGCCCGGCTCCCCGACGACATCGCACGTGGCATCGGGCCCACCTTGGGATGCCGCCTCCAACAGGTGTTCGGCATGGCCGAAGGCCTGCTCAATCTCACCGCCCTCGATGACCCCGAGGACATCGTCTGCTCCACGCAGGGGCGGCCGATCTCTCCGGAGGACGAGGTTCTCGTCGTAGACGATCAGGGGAATCCGCTTCCCGACGGCGAGACCGGCGAGCTGCTGACACGCGGCCCCTACACCTTGCGCGGGTACTACCGGTCGCCGGAGCACGCCGTCACCCACTTCACCGAGAACGGCTTCTATCGAACGGGAGACCTCGTCAAGCGCCTACCGAGCGGACATCTGACCGTCGTGGGGAGGGTCAAGGACCAGATCAACCGGGGCGGAGAGAAGATCGATGCCACGGAGGTCGAAGAGTGTCTGCTCGGGTATCCCGGGATCGTGTCGGCGGCCGTGGTCGCCGAGGATGACGACGAACTCGGCGAGCGTTCCGTGGCCTTCGTCGTCTGTGCCCGCGACGCGCCGACTGCGCGAGAACTCGCGGCCTTCCTTCGGCAGCACGGCCTCGCGGCGTACAAGGCACCGGACCGAGTGGTCGCGATCGAACAGCTGCCGCTGACTCCGCTCGGCAAGGTCGACAAGAGAGCACTTCGGTCTCGCGGCTGACTGCCGCAGCTATTCGATCCGCTTCGCCGAGAAATGGAGGTATCGGATGCGCGTCCTCGCTCACCCCGATCGGTGTGTCGGCGCGGGACAGTGCGTGCTCACCGCACCTGTCGTGTTCGACCAGGGACCGGACGACGGGCTGGTCGCTCTTCGCACTACCGCCCCGCCCGCGACCGAGCTCGATGCCGTCCGCTAAGCAGTTGAGCGATGCCCGGCGGCGGCCATCGAGTTGACGGCGGACTGATACCGACCGGGGAAGGGAAGGACGGCGCGGGGCGTCTGATCGACGATGCCGTTGGGCGCTCATCCTTCCCCAACGCGGGCGGTCAACGGCGGCGGTCGTGATCATGCCGGGCGGTCGCCAGGCCGCCGGAGTGGCCCGCCGTCACCGCCCGCGCTGTCGTCATCCCGCGCTCTCGTGTTCATGCGGATCGGCGTGGTCATGCACCTCTCCCCCGTGCTCCGGTCGGAGTCGACCACCGTCTCTGCCGGTCACGGCGACCACGATCAGCAACACGGCGATGACAGCCACCGAGATTCGTCCCGCCAGCCGCAGCCAGTGCGGCAGCAGTCCCGTCTGCTCCGCCGTCATGTCGAGCCGCTCGCCTCGCCGGGCAGGCTGGATCAACCGCCACAGCAGGAGAAGCACGATCGGAACCTGGAGCAACCACAACACCGTGCGCGGCCAGCCCTCGTACCAGACATTGGTGCTGTAGAGCAGCGTGTGCCACACGCTGAGTGCGTAGACGACGATGATGAATCGGTGCAGGATCCGCCAGGCCCTGGAACCGATTCGCCTTCGAAAGTAATAGGCCAGGCCCAGCGGGATCGCGAGGTAGAACGCCGCCTGTCCGATCGGCATCGCGATCCATCCGGTGCTGCCGTCGTGTCCGCCCGGCACGAAGGCACGGACGAAAGCACCGAACACGCGGTCTCCCCATGCTTCAGCCGCTCGGTCGCGAACCACCTGAACGGCGTACAGCAGCGCGTGGGCCGCCATCAGACTGAGCACGCTGAGACTGGTGGTGCGATGCAGACGTTCGATCCTGGGTGTCCGCCACCGCAGCCAGCCGGGTTTGGGGCCCGAGACGAGAAGTCCGAGGACGACCGCCAAATAGGCCCAGAGCAGCGCGGACCAGCCGAAGGCCTGGCTGAGGAAATAGACCCAGTACCGGTCGGCGTCGGCCATGTAGGAGATCACCGACACCGTGTCCGAGCGGCCAGCGCGTACCCGCAGGTAGAGGAAGACGAAAACGGATGCGGTGATGAGCAGGGCAATGCCGAGATCGAGGAGCGAACCCCGTAAATCGGCGGTGAACCCGGTGGGCGTGCGGTCGGCACGCCTCCGGTTCGCTTCGGTAGGCGGGCCCTTCTCGGTGGGGTTCTCGCTCGGCTGTCTCCCAGAATCCGGACTGATCGGCATCATCTCTCCTTTGAGATCAACGCTTTCTGATCAAGGGGCACCACGTCGGCCGCGATCGAAGCGGGGTGTAGGTCATCGCTCATCGGCCGTCGACGATCTGTTCCCCGGTAACTCGAGCGACCCGTTCGCGCCGGCGGCACAGCCGGTGAGCAGGGCATCCAGTCCGCTCTCGAAGACGGTGTCCATGCTGAGGGTGAAGAAGCGGTCCCCGATTCGCGATGCCGCCGGGTACCGATCGCCGTCGATGGCGGCCAGTCCGGACACGAATGCTCGCGCTCTGCTCGGTATGGCTTGCGACGCGCGTGCGTCCGCTGCGTCTTCGACGCTGACGCGGGAGAACACCCAGCTCATGATCATCGAACAGGTACGGGCTGCGGTCTCGTCGTCGAAACCCGCTTTCAGCATGCTTCCCGCCAGATCGTCGAGCAGTCGGTAGGCCTGTTCGCCTGCCGGTCCGTTCGCCGTCAACCAGGCGGCCAGGCCGGGGAAGCGGCGAAGTCCGCTGCGCTGTGCGCGCGCCCATTCGCGGGCGTTGCGATGCCAGACGGCGTCGGGGTCCAGACGTGGCTGGATGAGCTTGCCCGCCTCGTCGGCGACGAACCGGTTGAGTGCCTCCCGGTTGGCGACATAGCGGTAGATCGCCATGGGCGTCACCGAGAGTCGTTCCGCCAGCACACGCATCGACATCGCCGCGAAACCACCCTCGGCCGCGATGTCGAGCGCGGCCCCGACAACGGCATCTCGGTCCAGGCCGGCAGCAGGCATGCACTCCCCTAAATTGACAATCATTTTCGTCAATGTCTAGTCTACGGCGTATAGTACGCGCGGTCCCGTTCCTCCCGAACCGGTTGAGCCGCGCGCCGAACAGGTAAGGGCCGTCTCGTGGTGGAACTTGATCGTCGTCGTTTTCTCGGCCTGGGTGCCTTCACGGCCGCCGTCATCGCAACCGGACTCGCCGGTTGCGGCACGGCCGCACCAGCCCAGACCACTGGGCGCTTACGCGCGGCATTCACCGGCGGCGGCGCGGGTGAGACGTTGAACTATCTGGTCGGACCCACCGCACTGGACTTCGTCCGTGCCCGGCTGGTTCATGCCGCTCTCGGCACGATCGACGTCGACCAACCGGACGGGGTGCGGTACGGCGCGTTGGAGTCCATCGAGATCAGCGACGACCTGATGACGTACACGCTGCGGGTGCGTCCGAACATTGCTTTCACCGACGGCTCGATGCTGTCCGCCGAGGACATCCTCTATTCGTTGCGTGCGCCTGCACTGCTCCAAGGCTTGCCGTTCACACAGATCGTCGGGCGTGACTTCGACCTCGACAACGCGGTGGTCGAAGACGATCGCACACTGACACTGCCCACGCTGCACCCGATCGCGGACGGTCGGCTGCTGCTGTGCCAGAGCATGCTGGCGATCAAGGCCGGTACCACGGAGTTCACGACCGACACCCCTTCGTGCGGCCCGTTCGTCATCACGCAGTTCGAGGCCGGGCGGGAGACTCTCCTGACCCGCAACCCCGACTACTTCGGGGCAGCCATCGGCGACGAGCCGACACTGGACGAGATCCAGCTGCTCTCGATCGCCGACGACAACGCCAGGGTCGCTGCACTCACCGGTGGGCAGGCCGACTTCGTCAGCGGCATCAGCACCGGCGTCGCGCAGAACCTCGATGGCACCGACGGCATCGTCGTGACGACCGCAGAGCTGCCCTACGCCTCCTATCTCCGGTTCGTGATGAACCCGAGCTTCGAACCGTTCGCCGATGTCCGGGTACGGCAGGCGTTCAAGCTCGCCATCAACCGGCAGTCCATCATCGACAACGTCTACTACGGCCGGGCATACCTCGGAAACGACGTCCCCGCGCTCGGCTTCCCGACCTACCATTCGGAACTCGAACAGCGTGCCTACGACCCGGATACGGCGCGGGACCTGCTGGAGCAAGCCGGGCAGAGTGGCATGAGCGTCGAGTTGACGGTCGGCCCGGAGATGCCGGGAATGGTGGAGACCGGCACGCTGATCGTCGAGAACCTCAAGGCGATCGGGGTTGATGCCACCCTCCGCGAGCTGCCCGCAGGCCAGTTGTTCGCGGACTACGAAGCCTATTCCGCACTCCCCTTCGCCGTCGGGTACAACCCGCCCGCGTTGTTCGAACCGAACCACACGCCCGGGGTGCTGCCCGATGTCGACGCCCTGGTCATCACCGCGCGCGGTGGTGCAACGGCAGAGCAACGACTGGCCGCCTCGCACGAGGCACAACAGCTGTTGTGGGAGAACGGGAACCAGATCGGACCGGTCTTCGTGCCCGGTATCGACGCGGCCATCGACACGGTGAGCGGCGTGCGAGCCCAACAGTTCCCGGATCTGACGATCGCACGTCTGTCCCCATGAGGATGTCCGGTATGCCGAGGTTCATCGCGGGCAGGCTGGCCATCGCGGTCATCACGCTGGGCGTCCTGTCGGTCGTCGTGTTCTGGGCGACCGAGATTCTGCCCGGCGACGCGGTCGGGGTGCTCTCGGGAAGCGATGCGACCGAGGCCGAACGCGAGGCCGTGCGGGATGCGCTCGGCCTCGACCGGCCTGCCCTCGACCGTTACCTGGAATGGGTGGGCGCGGCGCTGCGCGGCGACCTCGGCGATTCCATGGTCACCGGCAGGCCGGTGAGCGAGATCCTCCTTCCCCGGTTGGCGAACACACTCACCCTGGTCACGGTCGCCATAGTGCTGATCGCCGTGGTGTCGGTGACGGTCGGACTCCTGTCCGGGATGCGGGTGGGCGGCAGACTCGACCGTGCGCTCACCACAGCCACGATGAGCCTGATCGCCACACCGGACTTCCTCCTCGCAACGCTGCTGCTCACCGTGTTCGCCACCGTGTTGGGACTTTTTCCCGCTGTATCCCTGCTCCCGCTGGGTGACTTCGCCTGGCAGCACCCCGAACTCCTCGTGCTGCCCACTGCGGCGTTGGTGCTCGGCGGTCTCGGCGGCACCACGCGGCTCGTGCGTTCGAGCGTGATCGGTGTCATGCGCGCCCCCTACATCGAGAACGCCCAACTCAACGGCGCACGCGGCCTCCGGCTGGCCGTGGCGCATGTCCTGCCGAACGCCCTGGGCCCCGGGGTCCAGGCACTCGCGATCATGGCGGCCGGGTTACTCGGTGGGGGGATCGTCGTCGAGACGTTGTTCAACTATCCCGGCATCGGATTCGAACTCACCCAGGCGGTGGGCACTCGCGACGTGCCCGTCGTCGCAGGATTGAGTCTGGCGCTGAGCAGCTGCACCCTGCTGATCCTGCTGTTGGGCGATCTCGGCGCTCGCGTGCTGGCCAGGCCGTCGGCTTCGGGCGGGACCTCATGAGGACCGGCAGGCGCGGTATCGCCGTCGCCCTGTTCGCGGTGGTGCTCTTCGGTCTACTCGCGCCGCTGTTGCCGCTGGGATCGGCGACGGAGGTGCAGGGGCCCCCGTTCGCAGCGGCATCCGGCGCACACCCGCTGGGAACCGACTTCCTCGGCCGCGACACCCTCGCCCGAGTCGCTGCGGGCGGACAGACGCTCATCATGCAGGCACTCACCGCCACCGCCACCGTGAGTGTCGTCGGTGTTCTGCTCGGTGCGGTAACCGGCATGACCACCCGGCGGTGGAGTGCCGTGCCGCTGCGGATACTCGACGGACTCTCCGCGCTGCCTCCACTGTTCATCCTGCTGCTGCTCGCTTCGGGCACCCCCGGAAACGACCTCGTGGTGGTGGTCGCGATCGTGGCCGTCACCACGCCCTTCTCGGTCCGTGTCCTGCGCGAGGCGACCCGTCAGGTCTACGAGACGGCGTTCGCCAGAGTTGCCCGGGCACGAGGAGACAGTGTCCTGCAACGCCTTCGCCACGACATCCTGCCGGGAATCACCGAGGCCATGTGGGCCGATGCCGGGGTGCGGTTCGTCGCGGCGGTCCAGCTCGCGGCCACAGCGGGATTCCTCGGCCTCACCGCAGGTGCGCCTGCGGCGAACTGGGGCCGGATGGTCCGCGAGAACGTCGTGGGTGTCGGGATCAATCCGCTCCCCGTTCTGGTTCCCGCCGCGCTGATCATCGCGCTGGCCCTCGGCTTCACGCTGCTCATCGATCGCCTCTCCGCCCGTACGGGCGCCGATATCGGTGCGGCGGCGGGCGCATGACCATCGTGGAGATCGACGAGCTCAGCGTGCACGCCGCCGACCGGCCCATTGTGGACTCCGTGACCCTTCGAGTCGGTCCCGCCGAGATAGTGGGCTTGAGCGGACCCTCGGGGGCCGGAAAGACAACACTTCTGCACACCATGATCGGTCGACTGACGCCCGGCGTGCGGCAGACTGCGGGCACCGTCCGAGTATGCGGTGCGGATCCGTTCAGTTCCGAAGGCCGACGAGCCCTGCGCGGTCTGCAGGTCACCTACCTTCCGCAGGACGCGGCCGGTGCACTCAACCCGGCTCACCGGGTGCGCTGGCATCTCGATCAGGTTCTGCGTCGCACTCGGCCAGCCTTGTCCCGGACACACCGCGCCGAAGAGATCGACCGAGTCCTCGACTCGGTCCGACTGCCCCCACGGCTGCTCCGCTCTCGCCCGGCCGAACTCTCCGGCGGACAGGCCCAACGGGTCGCGCTGGCCGCCGCACTGCTGCCTCGGCCGAGGCTTCTTCTGCTCGATGAGCCCACCAGCAACGTCGGCGCGGCGACTGCACGCGAGTTGGCGACCGTGCTGGGCACCGCGATCGACCCGATGTCGATCGTCGTGGTCAGCCACGACGCCGACTTCCTCACCGGACTCGCCCATCGGGTCGAGCATGTCTCCGACGGTCGCATCGTGCCGGCTCCTCGCCGGCGGTGCCGTCCCCAGGAACGCGCACCGAGCCGGCGTGACACCGTTGCGGCCCTCACCGCGAACGAGATCACCATCGCCTACGGTTCCCGTGAGCTTCTGGTCGACGGCTCCTTCTCCGTGGGCCGCGGCGAATGCCTCGCCATCCGTGGCGAATCGGGCGCAGGCAAGAGCAGTCTCGCCCGCTGCCTCGCAGGGCTGCAACGACCGCGCTCCGGCGTGCTCGCCCTCGATGGTCGGCCCATCCCGTGGCCCGTCACCGCCCGACAAGGTAGCGCTCGGATCGCGGTGTCCTACGTCGAGCAGGATTCCCAGGCCGCCCTCGCACCGTGGGAACGAGTCTCTCGAACACTGCATCGGGCCCGCGTCGCAGCACTTCGCCACGGTCTGTCCCCGATGGAGGAACCAGACCTGCTGGCCGCTGTGGGCTTGCCACCCGATGTCGCCGAGCGCACGCCCGGCCAGTTGAGCGGCGGGCAGCGGCAGCGGGTGAATCTGATCAGAGCACTCGCCTCCTGCCCGGAGGTGTTGATCTGCGATGAGGTGACGGCCTCACTCGACGAGGCGACCGAGGCTCACGTACTCGACACACTCGACGGAATCCGCGCCCGTCTCGGGCTGACCGTCGTGCTCATCACACACAGCGATCGCGTCGCCGCTCACGCGTCCCGTTCCCTCCATCTCGCCGAAAGCCGACTGACGTGACACGACATCCTCTCTTCCGCCTCGTCCGCCCTGTTCGAGGGTTACTGCTCGCCGCCTTGGTCGCTCAGGCATTGGCCTCCGCCGCCGTCGTGGTGCCCCTGGCGGCACTCGTGCAGTTCGGCGGCGCCTGGATCACCGGTTCCACCGGGGGTGCGGGCATGCCGATCGCCATCGCCGTCGTGTCCGCCATCGCGGGAGTCCTCTTCGCATCACTCGCCAGCTGGTTGTCCCATCTCGCCGACAGCGCCGTTCAGCTCGACGTGCAACGACGACTCATCACCGCGTTCTCCCGACAACCTCTGAGCTCTTTCACCAAGGAGGGAACCGGGCGACTCAAGAAGGTGGTGCACGATGACGTCGGAGCCATCCACTACCTCGTCGCGCACACCGTGCTCGATGTGACGTCCGTGGTGATCACTCCGGTGACGGGCCTGGTGGTGCTGTTCGGGATCGACTGGCGGTTCGCCATCCTGGCGCTGCTGCCACTGGTTGCCGGAACCACCTTGTTCCTACATGCGATGCGTGGTTCGGGTGCGAACTTCGCCGTCTACGCCAAAGCCCAAGGCGACATCAACTCCGCGATCGTGGAATACGTCCACGGAGTCCCGGTGATCAAGGCCTTCGGCCGGGCCCGAGGCGCGCAGGAGGCGTTCGCCCGATCGGCCGACCGATTCCACGACTTCTTCCGCGCGTGGTCCTCGTCCACCTCAGCGGCGACCACCGCCTCGTGGATGGTGGTCGCTCCCGCTGTCACGTTGACAGCGTTCGCGGGCGTTGCCGCGCTCGCCATCATGGCGGGCTGGGCATCGGCGAGCTCGGTTCTCGCCCTCGCACTCATCGGCCCCGCGATCAGCGCACCCATCGCCGTCATCGGCCCACGGCTGCAGGCCATCCGTACCGGTGCCGCAGCGGCACAGTCGATCACCGCAGTGCTCGATCGAGAGCCCACACTGTGGGGAGACGGCAGAGTGAAGCCGGCCGACAACCGGTTGCGATTCGATCAGGTCACCTTCGGCTATTCGCCAGATCAGCCTGTTCTCAAGGGATTGACGGTCGAGTTCGTCCCCGGGGCGATGACCGCGTTGGTCGGGCCATCCGGTGCGGGGAAGTCCACCATGGCCGCCCTCATCGCGCGTTTTCACGATCCACAGAACGGAACCATCAGCATCGGGGGCGTCGATGTCCGACAGTTCACTGCGGAGTCCTTGTACCGCACGGTGTCCTTCGTCTTCCAGGACGTCGTGCTCCTCTCCCGCAGCGTCCGGGACTATCTGACGAGCGGGCGCCCGGTCGATGACGAGACCATGCACGCAGCTGCTCGTGCGGCATCGGTCCACGATCGTGTGCTGGCGACTCCGCTGGGGTATGACTCGGTCATCGGCAAGGACGTCGAGTTCTCCGGCGGCGAGGCACAACGGCTCTCCATCGCCAGGGCACTCCTATTGGACACACCGATCGTCGTCCTCGACGAGCCCACCGCCGCTGCCGACCCGGAGACACAGGCCGAGATCCAGGCCGGAGTGAGTGCGCTCGTCCGAGGTCGCACGGTGGTGATCATCGCTCATCATCTGACGACCATCACCAAGGCCGACCAGATCCTGGTCCTGAACGACGGTGTTCTCGTCGAACGCGGCACCCACTCCGAGCTGATCGCCGCCGAAGGCGGTTACCGCAGGATGTGGGACGCACAACAGCCAGCCAAGGAGTCACACTGATGTTCACGATGTTGGTCGGTCTGATGCGGCCGAGAGAAGCCCGCCAACTACGCGAACTGGCTGGCTGGCTGGTTATCGCAGCGGCCCTGCAAGGGATCACGCTCGCCTTGTGCGTGCCCTTCTTCGAGGCTCTTCTCTCGCCGGATCCTGCGACGAGCATTCCCTGGTTGGTCGCGCTCGCCCTCCTGTGCGCCCTGTACATCGCCGTTCAGTCCGCGTCGCAGGAGATCGCATTCAGAGTCGGCAGCGAGACCGCACGAGCTCTGCACCAATTGCTCGCCGAACACATCGCGACCCTGCCGCTCGGCTTCTTCACCCGCTCGAAGGCGGGGCACCTGGTCGAGGTCAATACCACCGGCGTCCCCGCGCTGATGTCCTACCCCGCTATCCTGCTGCGCCCGCTGATCACCGCAGTCGTGACTCCAGCCGCCGCCGCGATCACACTCCTCACGGTGGACTGGCGCCTTGCTGGCGTGTTGCTCCTGGGCAGCACGATCGCGGCTGCGGTCTCCCGAGTCGCGCGCGAGCGGGTCAAGCGAGCCGATGAGGAACGGCATGCGGCAAGCGATCGAGCTGCCACTCTGGTTCTGGAGTACGCACGCGCCCAGCAGGTCCTACGGACCACCGCAGATGATCAATCGAATGAGCTGGATCGGGCGTTGGTCGATGCCGGTGCTGCGGGAAGAAAGTCCATGGCGGCGGTTATCCCGGGACTGGTGGCCTTCTCGTTCACCGTGCAACTCGCCTTCAGCGCCTTGATCGCCGCAGGCGCCGTCCTCGTCACCGGTGGTGATCTGGCTGCGGGCACGTTCCTGGGATTCGTGATCGTCGCCGCACGATTGACATCGATCGGCGCCTCCGGCGCGGAACTCGGCACCGCCGTGCAGCTGAACGCGGGCAGACTCGCGCGGGTTCGCAATATCCTCGAAACCGACCCGTTGCCGGTCCGCGAACCGGTCGACCCGGGCCCACCGATCACCAGGGCGGACGCCATCGTCACCGTCGACAAGGTCGGTTTCGCCTACGACGACCGAGCACCGGTTCTCGACGATCTCACGTTCGCGCTACCTCCTCGTGGGCTGACGGCGCTGGTGGGAGCGAGCGGCTCAGGGAAGACCACCATTGCTCGACTGCTGGCACGGTTCTGGGATGTTCGGTCCGGCGTGATTCGTATCGACGGCAGGGACGTGCGGGAGCTGTCACCGGAACAGCTCTACGCCCGGCTCTCCATCGTGTTCCAAGACGTGTATCTCTTCGATGGTTCCATCGAGGACAATGTTCGGATCGGCCGTCCCGATGCCACCGAAGCAGAGCTCGCGCGGGCCTTGGAGCTCGCTGGCTTGGCGGATCTCGAAGACACCTTCCCCGAGGGGATCGCGACCCAGGTAGGCGAGGGGGGACGGCGGCTGTCGGGTGGCCAGCGCCAACGGGTGTCGATCGCGCGAGCCGTCATCAAGGCCGCGCCCGTCACCATCATGGACGAGGCGACCGCAGCGCTCGATCCGGAGAACGTCCACATCGTTCATCGCGCTATGACGGTGCTCGCCGGGTCGGGAAGCGTACTGGTCATCGCCCACAACATGAACACCGTTCGATCTGCGGACCAGATCCTGGTGTTGGAGAGCGGCAGGATCACCGCAAACGGACGGCACGAGGAACTCCTCGCTCGCGATGGGGTCTACGCCAGGTTCGTCGCAGCACGTGCGGCAGCGGAGCAATGGTCGATCGGTTAGCCGGAAGGAGTCACGAAGCTGGCAGCGGGCCGTCATTGGGAGAACGTTCCCGGTGATCTGCGTATGAAAATCCCCCCGAAGCACGATCGCCGATCACGACCCCAAGTAGATCACCGCGCGGCCCCTTGCCGATTGCATGACCGATTCGCTCAACGCGGCTCGGCTGGTTGCATAGGGCGCAATGCCAGGGCGGGAACAGGGAGCAACAGGTGCCGACGAGGACTCGCCGAGTAAGTCCGCGGCTGCTCCCCGTCATGGGCGGCCGCACACGACCCGAAGAGAGAACCCCGTGACCAGAACGATCAGCATCCGCTCGCACGGCGGCCCATCGGCCCTGGAGACCGTCGCGGCTGAAGTGGGTAAACCGGGCACCGGCGAGGTCAAGATCATCCAGGACGCCATCGGAGTCAATTACGTCGACATGATGGCCCGCACGGGCCTCTATCCGGTTCAGCTACCTGCGGTCCTCGGCTTCGAAGCTGCCGGAACAGTCACCGAGGTCGGGCCCGGCGTTGCTGGCGTATCGACGGGCGACCGTGTTGCGTACTTCTTCGTCGAGGGTGCTTATGCGACGGAGCGGGTGGTCTCGGCTGCGTCGCTTATCCGACTTCCTGCCGACATCTCGAACGAGGTAGCTGCCACGTTTCTGGCCAAGGGCCTGACCGCCTGGATGGGCTTGCGGGCCATGCACCACCTCAAGTCTGCGGACACGGTGCTGGTGTTGGGCGCCTCGGGAAGCGTCGGCTCGATGATCTCGCGCTGGGCCACGTCGCTGGGTGCGACAGTGATCGGTGTCGCGGGATCGTCGAACAAGCTCCCGAAGGTCGCTGCCGCTGCCACCCACGCCTTTCCCTCCCACGACCCGCACCTCGACGCGAAGATCAAAGACATCGCACCAGCAGGCGTGGACGTCGTTTACGACCTCGTCGGGCAGGCGACGTTCGCACTGGCTGCCGCGAGCGTGCGTAAGGGTGGGGTGATCGCCGCGATCGGCGCGGCATCGGGACAGCCGTCGCCGACCGGTTTCGGTCTCGCGCAGCGGCAGGTCGAGGTCCGCAGCGGCGGGGCACCAGAATATGTACGCGGCCAGGCAGTCGCGGTTGCCACCGCTGAGTTGTGGGATGTGATCCGTTCCGGCATTTTCAGTGACCTCGACATCGCTCGTTACCCCTTCGACGACGCCGCGCGCGTGCATGCGGATTGGGAGCAGCGGCGCCTGAATGGCCTGCCGGTCCTGATCGCATGATGCCTGCGGTGCCCGGGCGGTTGCTCTGAGCGGGCAGAACGGCTGCTGTCCAGAGCGAGGCATCGAGTGGGTGGATGGCCAATTCGACCGCCGCGGATTCGCGCTACCGCCGATCGAGAGCGGAGTCCCAGGTAGTCGCCTACCTCGGTGCTGCCCACCTTGATCAGCCGTACGCACGAATGACCCGGCCGGTGCTGTCGCCTTCGACGCAATCGAGGTAGTGGTCGATGAGCTCGTTCATGGGCACCGGCCGCATACCGGGGAAGTGTTCGGCGAACGCATCGACGGAGTCACCGATCATCGTGGGGCTCACGGTGTTGATCCGCATACCTCGCGGTAGCTCGATCGCGGCCGACAGCGTGAAGCTGTGCAGACCGCCGCTGATGACGCCTCCGCCGGTGACATGCGGCCATGCCTGGTCGGCGAAAATGCCTGACGTCAGGGTGAAGGAGGCGCGTTCCGCGCAATAGCGCTGACCGGTGAGGACTAGATCTACCTGCCCGAAGAACTTGGCCCGCATGTTCTCGTGCAGCGCCGTCGCAGTCAGGGTGGCGAACTCGTCGAGTGCCCCGTGTGCCGCGATGCTCACGACGGCGTCGACCGCCCCGATCTCGCGGTACATGGCGTCGATCGTCGCGGGCGCGCTCAGATCGACGTGCACGTCACCGGAGGTGCGTCCGGCCACCACCACGTCGTGGTGTCGTGATCGGAGGGCCGGGACCAATCGTCGCCCGATAGTGCCTGCGCCACCAATAACGACGATCCTCACTGTGCGTTCTCCTTCTGTGCTGCGGTTTCCGGCCCGACGGGGTGCAGTTCGAGGCCCTGCGCCAGCAGGGTGAGCGCATCGGCATCAGCGGTACCGGGTTGCGCATAGAACAGCCCTATCTGTTGGTCATCGTCGGGAAGGGTGACTGTCTCGTTCGACAAGGTCACTTGTCCGACAACCGGGTGGTCGAGTTGACGTAGGTAGTACGAGCAGGCACGGACCGGACGGCGAACCCACATTCGCGCGAACTCCGGGCTGTCGACGGCGAGCCGACCGATGAGACGTTCAAGTTCCGGATCAGCCGGATGCCGCGCTATCGCCTGGTGCAGCGCCGCAACGGTGACCTGTGCCTTGGCCTGCCAGTCGCGGTATAACGCGCGGTGGTGCGGGTCGAGGAACAACATGCGGGCGATGTTCGGCCGGACCCGGCTGTCCGGGGCATCGAAATCGACATGCCCCGCCAGCAGGGCATGACCGAGCCTGTTCCACGCGAGGACATCGGAACGGTGATCGATCACGACCGCCGGTATCGCGGACATGGTCGCGAGCAGGACACGAATCGAAGGCCTCAGGGTGCTTCTGCTGGATCGGAGACGAACCGGTCGTCGCGGCGAGGCGAGGATCCGCAGGTGTTCGTGCTCGGCGGGCTCGAGCCGCAGCGCCATGGCCAGCGCGTCGACGACGGCGCCGGAAGCGCTGGTGCTGACGCCCTGTTCAAGCCGGGTGTAGTACCCGACGCTGACCCCGGCTAGCTCGGCCAACTCTCCCCGGCGCAGCCCGGAGACTCGCCGGTGGGTGATACCGGGCTCAATGCCCGCCTCTGCTGGGGTGAGGCGTTCCCGCCTGCTGCGCAGGAACCCGCCGAGATCGTTGCCTCGTTTCCTGATCATCGAACCATCGTCGCGCTGACCGACGACTTCCGCCTGCACCGAACACGGATACCTTCACGGTTCGGGGGCCTGCTCATCGACGACCCATGCTGAGAATTCGTTCCACGCCGAAACTCGTTCTCACGCAAACGGTCGATCAGTGTGGTTCTTCGAATTGACCCGAGGATCCCGTTCCGCTTCGATCTCCAGCCGGGCGGTGTTTCCCAGGCTGAGCTGCTGTGACTGTGTGATCGCGTGGTCGAGCTGTTCGGCCAGCCGGGGGATGGTGGTCGACATCAGGTAGGTCTGCGCTCCGGCGTCCAGCATGCGTCGGACCGGGCCCTGGTAAGTGATCCCGAGTTCGCGGTCCTCGATCTCGGCGACGACGACCCGCGCCTTGGGATAGACGGTGCGCAGGCTTGCGATCAGCTGTGGGCTGACGGGCGGTACGAGCAGCACATCTGCCGTTCTCGGTGCCGCGTGCATGTCCAGCACGATGTAGTCCGGGCCGAGCTGGGCGGACAGCGACGCCCTCGCCGAAGCGGACAGTTTCATCGCGGTGGCGACCACCAGCACGTCGCCGAAATCCATGGCAGGTTCGCAGACGGCCTCGTCCGCAGGTACGGGGCCGGCGTCATCCTCGATCGACGCTGTGGTGGACGAGATCGTCGCGATCACATCGCCGTCCCGGGCGATGAGCAGCCGATCCCCCGTCCCGAGGCGGTCGATCAACGCCACGAGGTCTTCAGGAAGGCGCGACACGTCGATGCGCGCGACGTGCTCGTCGCTCACCGGTCCTGCATTCTGCGGTCGCCGTCCCTCAGCGCTGTCGTCATCGCAACGCGAGTTTTCCACATCCGGACGGGGAACACGCCGCATCCCTGCGAGTCGATCGGCCGGTACCGAGACGCCGCTTCACGGCACCGTCGACTCCGTGCGGAACCAAGCCGAACCCCCCATTGACTCCCCCACCAATTCTTCGCTCCGCACCCGGTCACGACCGATACGGCAACCGATCCGCGCGAGTGATCGGCGGACATAGGTTGCGGCTCGCTGATGGGCCTGCCTGGCCCGTAACCCGATCAGGGAGTCGTCGATGTCTTCTGTCCTCTGTCGTCATAGCGCCGACGGCGCTTCTCGGAAGGCCACCGCATGAGCACGTTCGCGCGGGCCGCCGTTGTCGAGGCGCAGGACGGGCCGTTCCAATTCCGCGACATCGAGATCGAGGAACCACGTCCCGACGAGGTTCTCGTGCGCATGGTCGCGGCCGGGATCTGCGCGACCGACGCCCAGGTGCGGGCGCAGCGGATGCCGACTCCACTGCCGGTGGTGCTGGGGCACGAGGGTGCGGGAGTGGTCGAGCGGGTGGGGGCCGCGGTCACCTCCGTCGAGCCAGGCGACCACGTCGTCCTGTCCTATCACTCATGCGGCCGCTGCAAGCCGTGCGTGTCCTCCCACCCGGCCTACTGCGACGAGGCCTGGGCGACGAACTTCGCGGGCGCGCGACTGGACGGCTCGAATGCGCTGCACGTCGCCGACGGGGTTGAGCCGCGCGGCCATTTCTTCGGCCAGTCATCCTTCGCGACCCACGCTCTCGCCCACCAACGCAACACGATCAAGGTTCCCGCCGACCTGCCCTTGGAGACCTTGGCACCGCTGGGTTGCGGTTTGCAGACCGGCGCCGGGGCGGTGTTCACGGCGCTCGCCGTCCCGATGGGCGCGTCGTTTTTGGTGTTCGGAGTGGGGGCGGTCGGGCTGGCAGCCGTCATGGCTGCTCACGTCGCCGGTGCGGCCACGATCGTCGCAGTCGACGTTGACGCGGGCAGGCTGGAATTGGCTCGGGAGCTGGGCGCCACGCACGTCGTCGACCCAACCCGGATCGAGGATCTGACGGCCGCGCTGCGGGCGATCGAGGGACGCGGATTCGAGTACGCCCTCGATACGAGCGGCCGCAAGGAGAACCTCGACGCCGGCGTCGGCGCGTTGGCGAACCTGGGCCGGTTCGGCTTCGTGGCGTTCCACGAGGGCGGCGGCGCGATGATCGACGCCGGTCGACTCCAGGTCGGACAGAGCCTGCAGGGCATCATCCAGGGCGATGCCCTCTCGCCGCTGCTGATCAACGAACTCGCGCAGCTCTATCGAGCGGGTCGGTTCCCGATCGACCGCCTGCTGTCCTTCTACGATTTCTCCGACGTCAACGCCGCGTTCGACGCCGCGGGTTCCGGTGGCGCCATCAAGGCGGTTCTGCGTTTCACCTGATGCGGAATCCCCATTGCTTTCGAATTCGTAATCCGCACCGATTCTGGTTATCAGAGAATAACGAGAGGTAGCTCGTCGATGTGTCATGACGATCAAAAGTCCATCAATGTCGATGATTCGCCGGGTTTCTACGCAATCGACCACTACGGGTTCCCCCGTGCCGGGGCCGACGATCCGGTGGACCCCGAGGAGTACTACCCGGCTTATCTACAGAGCGAGCGCTTCCAGAGGTTCGGCTACCACACCGAGGAACTGCGTGGCGGTTTCCACTGGGTCACCAGCGCCGGTTACGACGCCGCATTCGTGGTGACCGAGGCAGGCGTGATCGCCATCGACGCGCCGCCGACGCTGGGCGAGAACATGCTGGCAGCGATCGAGGAGGTCACCGATCTACCGGTGACCCATGTGATCTACAGCCATTGGCACTCCGACCACATCGGAGCGGCCTCGGTCTTCGGCCCGGATGTCGAGATCATCGCCCACCGCATCACCAAGGAACTCCTGGAGCGGTTCCCGGATCCGAAGCGTCCCGTGCCGACGACGGTCTTCGACACCGAGTTCGTCCTCGAGGTGGGC
Source organism: Actinoalloteichus hymeniacidonis (assembly GCF_014203365.1). Lineage (NCBI taxonomy): Bacteria > Bacillati > Actinomycetota > Actinomycetes > Pseudonocardiales > Pseudonocardiaceae > Actinoalloteichus > Actinoalloteichus hymeniacidonis. Next base: position 3,126,297 of record NZ_JACHIS010000001.1, on the reverse strand, counting down.
GGTGCGCGGTTGGAGTTGTCCTATAAGGGCGAGAATCACTGCCCGGGCAACATCTTCATCTACGCGCCGCAGCAGAAGGTCCTCACGGCGGTCGACATCCTGAGCCCGGGTAGCGCGACCTTCATGCACTGTGACGCCTCGCAGAACATCACCGGGTGGTATGAGGCGCACGCTCAGATCCTCGAGTACGACTTCGACTTCTTCGTCGGCGGACATCACATGCACTACGGCACCCGCGAGCAGGTGAAGCTGTGTGTGGAGTACTTCGCCGACATCCTCGAAGGGGCGACGGCGGCGGTGGAGCGTTTCGGCCGCTCCGACGCACTGGTTGATATCCTGGCTGGCGCGGGTGATCTTCGGACCTTCGTCGGCGTGGAGAACTGGATCAACTCCATGGCCAACCACACGACCCGACACGTCCTGGAGAAGAAGACCAGCGACGGCAGGCTGTGGTGGGAGCGGTTGGCCGGCGTCTCCACCCAGACCAAATACCACGCCTACACGGTGTTGGAGTCGATCCGGCTGGAACGCCCGCGCCCGGACTACCGGTTGCGTGGGGAGAACCCGCCCGCCTTCCAGACCTGATGCCCAACTGATAAGAGCACGACCATCGTGGGCGGTGCGACGGGGTGGTGCCTCGAACTCCGATCGCACCGCCACCGTGGTGTCGGCCCCAGCCGCATGGTCGGATGCCGGTAGGGAATCGCGCTCTTCCGCCAGCCCATCCCTACTACGGGTTCGACCAGTTCAGCCGGCACCAACGCCGCGCCGGACGCGACGAGCCGGCCGAGCCCCGTGGCGTGAGCCAGGCACGATGTAGTCGTTCGGGTCGAATGCGCATGAGGACCCATGAATTCACCGCTCGTGGCCCGCGTGGGTGTGCCGAAGTTGCACTCGCTCGTTGATACCGAGTTTGGCGAACACATTGCCGAGGTGGTGACCGACGGTGCGGTGGCTGATGCGCAGTCGGGCCGCGATCTCTCGATTCGTCAGTTGTTCGGCGGCCAGCCGGGCGACCCGTTGTTCCTGGGCGGTGAGTCGAGAGAACTCGGCGATGTCCGGCGCCCTGCGGCTTCCCGGTGGTCCGGTGAGCTCCAGTTCGCGCTGTGCTCGGCGACGCAGCGGTTCGGCGCCGAGGCCGTCGAACAGCGCGCGGGCCTCACCGAGTCGAGCACGGGCCGTGGTGCGTCGGCGGCCCCGGCGTAGCCATTCGCCGTAGAACAGCTGCGCACGGGCATAGAACAGCGGATGTGATCGAGCACCGGGCATGTCGAGGGCGGCGAGGAAGGCGCTCTCGACATGGGGGCCGCCGAGCAGGGCGCGGATGAGTTGTGCGGCGGAGTCCGCCCACGATGCCTTGGTGCGTCGCGCCCAGGTATGCAGCTCTCGGGCTCGTTTCTCGGCGAGATCGTGCCTGCCGACGTAAACGGCGGCCTCGGCGATGTCGAGCGAGGCCAGCAGGGCGAAGGTCGGGTGTGCCGCGGCGTGTCCCGGTTCGGTCAATCGGATCAGGCTCGCCAGCGCCTCCTCCGGACGCCCCTGGAACAGCGATGCCATGCCCCGGTTCCAGTAGGCGGCCGCGGTCAGCGAGCGCACGCCCTGCGCGAGGGACCCCTGCAGCACTCGGGCTCCCGCCTCGGCGACGAGGTCCTCCTCGCCGCGTGCTGCGGCAAGCCAACCGAGGCTGTTGCGGCATTGGGCGGCGATGTGGTCGGTGCCGACCTGTTCGGCCAATCCCAGTCCTTCGCCGGCCGAGGATTCGGCCGCCGCCCAGTTCCCGGCGAAGTTCTCCAGAACGGCCGTCTCGGCCAACACCACGGCGAGCCGGGCACGTTCGTCGCGTCGCCGTAGATCCGGGGTTCGACGACGCAAGGCCTCGCCCATCGGTTCGTCGAGGCCCCAGGCGTGTCCGAGGTAGGTCGGCGGCAGCAGGCGGGAGACCGCCGTTCGAGCCGTGACGGTCGCATCGGGGACGTCGGTCGCGATCGCCGATGTCGGCGGCACCGCTGGCCGATCGGTATCGCGCCACCAGGCGAGCAGGGCTGCCCAGCCGGCCCGGCCGTCGACGTCGAGTTCGAGCAGCCTGGTGAGCGCGGCGGCCTGAAGGTCGTCGCGGGCGGCGGACCAGCTCGCGCGCAGGGCCATCGTGCCCAGCTCCAGCGCCGTGCCCGGGTCCGTCACGCGGTCCATGTCGATGGTCAGATAGTGGTAGGCGCGATCCGGTCGTCCCCTGGCGATCTCCAGGAGTCCGCGCAGACCTCGGCTGCGGCGGGCGATGTGGTCGCCGGGGGCCAGCCGTTCCGCGTCGTCGAGCAGTCGTTCCGAGAGCGCCGGCCACCCGGCGTCCCAGGCGGCTCGCGCCGCATCGGCGAGCCGTTTCGACACGTCGATGGGTAGGGACGAGAGTTCGGCGGCCCGCCGCAGCTCGCGAGCCGCAGCCGAGGTGGCTCCGCGAAGCAGGGAGTGGGCCGCGGTCCGTTCGAGCAGGGTCGCGATCTGCTCGTCGCGGTCGTCGGCGACCTCGGCGAGGTGCCAGGCGTGGTGTGGGGACTCGTCCGACATCGCCTCGGCCAGTGCCCGGTGCACCCGACGTCGTATCTCGGCGCCACTGCCCGCATACACGGCTCCGCGCACGATCGGGTGGCGGAATTCGATCTGGTCGTCCCCCACCTGCAGCAGTCCGGTGTCGATCGCCTCGTCCCAGGCGTCGTGAGCTCCCAAAGCCCGGCCCGCGCGCTGCACCGTGCGGCGGTCGCCGTCGCATTCGGCGGCTGCAAGCACGATCAGCAGTTGCGCGGGGGCGCTGAGCGCGTCGAGTGCGGCGCGGAAGGCCCGTCGCATTCGCGGCCCGATGGGTGTCCGGCCGCGAATCCGATGTTCGTCGTCCTCGGCGCTCTCGCAGATCCCGGCCGACTCCCGTAGTGCCAGCGGGTTGCCGCCCGCCTTCGCCACCATGTCGGCCACCGCCACCTCGTCGGTGGGAGCGGCCACCGCCGCCAGGAGTTGCCGGGCGCTCGCGTCGGTGAGCCCGTCGACCCGCAGCTCCGGCAGGCCTTCCCAGCGGCGGGCGGCCGGGTCGTGCTGGTCGGCGAGCACGATCACCACGGGGTGTGGGTGCAACCGTCGGGCGACGATGCCCAGACACCGCGCCGTGGCGTCGTCGAGCCACTGTCCGTCATCCACGGTGACGAGAACGGGCCGCTTGTCGGCGAGCCTGCAGAGCAGCGACAGCACGGCCGCTCCGACCACGAGCGGATTCGTCGGCTCGCTGCTCGATCCGGCGGCGCTGCGAAGCGCCGCCGCCTGTGGCGCGGCCAAGGACTCGAAGTGTTTCGAGACCGGCCGTAGGAGCCCGTGCAGCCCCGCGAAGTCCAGTTCGGACTCGGCTCGGGCGGCCCGGTGGCTCAGCCGGACGAACTCCCCGGCCCGGTGGTGGACGTGTTGGACCAGGGCGGTCTTACCGATTCCAGGCTCACCCCAGAGCACGAGCGCATCACCGATTCCCGCGCGGGCTTGGTCGAGGAGCGCATCGAGCGCCGTGGTCTCGGCGTGGCGGCCGAACAATCGTGGCGGGGAGGCCGAGATCGGGGTCCCGGCGCGCGGCTCGTCAGGAGACCCCGCCACGCCGGGCTGGTCGCCCACCGCACGCAGCCAGCGCGGCGCCGCGTCATCGAGCTGCTTCGGCCGGATCGGTTTCGTCGAAGCGGCACCGCAGGCGGGGCGCAACCGGGTGTTCGGTCGTCGTCCGTCGTTCACCGCAGGTCGTCACGGGTAGGCGAGTTGGTCATGGGCCCCAGGCTGCCCAGCATCGGACGGCGACACCAAGTGTGACGTGACCTGATCATCAAAAATGACTCGCTCTACTATTCTGGGCTGATGAGCGGCTCCCAACCGATCGACGGGTCTTTTGCCTCCCTCGCGGCCCAACGTGCCGACGCCGATTTCGAGCACATCGACGAGGAGGTATGCCGCAGCTTCCAACGTTCGGTCGAGGCCGTCGGTAAGAAATGGACCGCTGCGGTGCTTCTGGCAGGGCTGCGGGGCGCCCGCCGATTCGTCGAATATCGCGCGCGTATCCCGGGGATCTCCAATCAGCTGTTGTCGCAGCGTCTTCGCGAACTCGAGGCGCGCCGGCTGATCGAGCGCATCGTGGTGCCGACCACCCCGGTGCAGATCAGCTATCGACCCACCGAACGCGGGAAGAGCCTGATGCGGGTCCTGCATCCCCTCGTCGCGTGGAGTACGGAGAACGAGTAGCGGGTGACGCCCTGAGAACGCGGACCGATGGTCGGGCTGGGTCTCCAGGTCCTTACGGTCATTCTGCGCGGTTCGCCGAGGATCGGATACGCGTCAACGGAGTAGGTGCCCGCTCCACTGGCTCGCTCGGAGGCAGGTGCATCAGCTCGGGTATCGATGCTCGCGACGACATTCCATCGGTACTGGTCGGCTGGGGTAGACGCCGATCACGCCCGCGAGAATCACCGTCTCACCGGAGATCGATCCTGCCTCGATACATCGAATAGGGCGTCACAAGGGTCCTCGTCGTCGCGAGGAGAACGGGCAGGCCAAGCCGCGCAAAGCTACGACGACGATCACCGCCGCCAGGACGAACAAGACGCCTAGCATTGCGAAAGTGAGGGACGCCCCGACCGTCAACAGGTTGTCCGAGAGCCACGACCACGTGAAAACGATGGGGGTAGTCGCAGCGAGGGTCCGTAGGGCTTCCATGGTTGGCCCCCACCTGGTGTTGACAGCCGTTACCCACCATTCTTCCCGCGATTCGATGGGAGAGGCTCTCCGGTGCGGGTCGTTGGGACACCGGTGGCGCAGCGCGCCGCCGATGCCCCGGCTGCTCTACCGCCAGCGCAGCAGATTCCCGGTCGTGTTGCGGGCTAGGAACAGGGTCAGATACGCCTGGGCGGCCATGACGCCGATGCGGTGTTCGCGGCCGTAGTAGGTGTTCTCCGAGTTCGCGTCGTAGGTGCGGCCATCGGTGAAGCGCGACATGAGTGCGAGCTGGTCCTCGTTGTGCAGTCGTTCCCACTCCGACGCTGCCGGGTCGATTCCGGTGTCCTGGCCGGTGAGAGCGACCAGCAGGTCGAAATTCCCGAAGTAGAACGGGAAATGGGTGCCCCAGTCGTTGCCCTCCGGGTAGTAGATCTCGGCCGAGCCGGGCCGGTAGATCGGAGTGCTGCCCCCGTCCGGTAGCGGGAACTGCTTGTCTACCAGGGCGGAGTACGTCCGATTGATGTTGTGCAGTGCGGCCCTCGGGGCGGCTCGCCGCGCCAGGCCGAAGACGAAGCCCTGATAGAGGCTCTGATCGAACGAGACCATGTAGAGCGGATGCAGCCGAGCGTGATTCTGCAGGGTGCCGTCGTCCTCGATGTTCGTGCCCTGCAACCAGGTCGACAGCCGAATGCCGTTGATCGTCTCGTTGCTCGTGAGATCTGCCGGGCAGGCCGCACCTGCCAACAGCAGTTCCACGTTCCGACGTCGCCATCGCGCGATATTGCGATGCCGAGGCATCATCACCTCGGCCAGGGAGAGTGCGGCCGCGCTCCAGCTGTTCTCCTCCGCCTTGCTGTCTCCCGGCGAGACAACGGTGCCATCGCGGCGAGTCATGTAGAGCTCCGCACCGCTTGTGCCGACGAGGTGGACATCGTTTCCGGTGGTCAGTCGGTCGGCCTCCCAGGCCAGCATCGCGGCGAGGTGATCGCGTTCGGTGTCGTCCAGTTCGTCCCAGAACAGCCAGCCCGCCAAGGCGGTGTAGAAGGCCCACAGTGCGGTCTGCCAACCACTGCCCCACCTCGTCGCGGTGTCGTCGTTATTGGCTCGGTGGCGGGCGGCGAGGGTCCGGACGAGATTGTGGGTTCGGATGGTGGCGTTGGCCGCAGACAGCGTCCGGGGATCGTAGGTGTCGGTGATCAACGCGGTGGTGGTGGCCACGGCGGCCATGGCGGGCAACCTGATCGCCCGCTCATCGGTCCCCTGGAGGTCGATGTAGCCGTCCGGTAGATAACGCGTGTACCTGCCCGCATACCAGGGACCGACCAGATAGCGGGAGCTGCCCGCCAGAATGGTCCGGATCCGTGTTCCGGCCGCGTCCGACCCCGGATAGGACCCCAGGCTCTGCCAATCGATGGGTCGGACGCCGGTCCCGGGGGAAGCCGCGACGGCGGCGGGAGCGGGCACGCCGAATGCTGCTGCGGCCCCGAGAACCCCCGCGGTGCTCAGTAACCGGCGGCGGGAGAAAGGCGGAAGGGCATGCATGGGCGCTCCTATTCCAGGCCGGATATCCGAGCACATCGAGCATGGCAGTATCCCGGAGCCGCGACAAGGGTCTAGACCATTCCGCGTCTCTCTGGTATTTCGGCCGGTGGCTCGGCTGCGGATGAACGGCGGTTCAGACATCGACCGGGCCCAGCACGATGGCCGGACGACGGAGCCCTGACCCCCGTCTCCGACGCACCGAGTTCGACGACTGCACAGGCATGAACACGGCTACGACGACTCGGTCATCAGCGCATTCGGCGCAACCAGCGCGCAGCTGGGACCGCAATTAGGGCATCGGAGTGTTATCCGGTCGATCAATCGGGTGGGATCGAAATGAATAGACCCGAGGCGCCCACAGACTGTTCCCATCGGTATGCACGCCACGACATCGCCCTTGTCCTCGTCGAAAGGTCTGTCATGTTGGGTGCTTATGGTGCAGCGTTAGCCGCAGCCCTGTCATTGTTGATCTCGCCTTCCACTGTTGACCCCGCAGCACCGGTTCCGCCTATTCCTCCTGCTGATTGGCCGGTGTCCGAGGAAGTGGCCCGTGAACAACTCGCCACGTTGACGGTCGCACCGGAAGGACCGATGGACGGCTATTCCCGAGAACTCTTCCCACACTGGATCTCCTGGGGCGATCGTTGCAACACCCGCGAGCTGGTGTTGATCCGCGACGGCAGCGACGTCGAGGTCGACCAGGAGTGTCGCGCGGTGACCGGGACCTGGTGGTCGGTCTACGACGACGTCGAGGTCAGCCCCGCATCCGGTGTGGACATCGATCACATGGTCCCGCTCGCCGCAGCATGGCGCTCCGGCGCGGACGAATGGGATACAGCCCGACGCAGGCAGTTCGCCAATGATCTGGAGGCTCCGCAACTGTTTGCGGTCTCGGCACGGTCCAATAGGTCCAAGGGAGACCAGACACCGGCCGACTGGGTTCCCCCGGCGACCGGCTATCACTGCACCTACGCCGTGCACTGGACCGAGGTGAAGACCCGCTACGACCTGACCATCACCGATGACGAGCAGGCCGCTCTCTCGGGAATGCTCGACACCTGTCCTTGATCGAGGTCGCCGATCGGATCCAATAACGGAGATCGATCTCGACCGCACATTTGATCATGGCCGTGCACTAATGATCGTCTGATCCCCTGCGCCTCGCCCAACAGAATTCTGTTGTCGGGGGGTGAATCAGGAATAACAGTGCACGGATCACTGGTCCCCTTGCGGGATCGGTGAATTCCAGCGAAACGCGGTGGCCCGCGAGGCCACCGCGTTCGGCTTTCGCAGGCGCGACGAGAATGGGTCAGCGCAGTCGGGCGAGCCTGCGTCCTTCGAGGACCGCGGCGAGGGCGTAGGCACCGCCGCCCGCAAGCGCGAGCACCCAGAACGGGCCCGCGCCGGTGAGGAAGAGCGCAGCGGTGGAGATCAGTGCCAGCCAGCTACCGAGGCTGTGGTGCAGGACGTTACGCCGCACCGCGCCCTCGGCGATGTTGATCAGACCGACGACGAAGGCCGCACCGGTCGGATACAGGACATTCTGAATCTCGGTCGGCAATTCGACCGTACTGGTCAGGCCGCTGATCGCGAGGATGAGTGCGATGAAGCCGGTGCCCCAGGCGCTGCCGACCATCTTCTCACTGGCGACGACGTCTTTGCCCGCGCCGACCTGAGCGAACCGGGCCCCGATGAGCGAGCCTGCCACCCCGGGCACGATGCCGATCGCGAGCAGGGTGAACGGCACCCAGCTCGGCAAGGCCAGCAGTGGGTCGACGCCTGCGCTCACGGCGAAGGCGCCATGCCCGAACACGAAGGCGAAGGCGAAGCTCAGATACGGGCCTCGACTGTCGATCGGGCCGGGGCCGGGCACCTCCGCCGAGGTGTCGACGGCCTCGGCTGTGGTGGTGGAGTCGGTCATGGTGATCCTCCGGTCGATTCGTCGATATCTGGACATGGGTCGATCGCGATAGGTGTGTCGGTGCTGGGATGAAGCCAGGGCGGGCCGGCCGGTGTCGTCGCGGCCCGTCGCGGCCGCCGCTTCGAAGCGGTGGCGCTAGTGGTCGTTCACCGAGTGCGCCGCCGCAGCGCGGAGATCGCGAAGAACGACACGAAACGGCTGGCGGCGCGCAGGCGGCGGGAGCGGGTGAACGCTCTCCCCCGGATCGACCTGCCGAGCCGGGCCAGGTCGCGCGTTCCGATGGTGAGCACGAAACGCTGGACCTCGTCCGGTTCTGCGTCGACCGGGGAGACCTCGGTACGCAGCATGGTCAGCCCGGACAGCAGGTCCACGGGGTTGCGGGAGCGGACGGTCTTGGTGCCCGAGAGTTGCCACGGGCGTCCCCGGTCGTCGTCGAAACGCAGCGAATAGACCATCGCCTCGCGCCTGCCGACCGGGAACAACGACAGCGTTCCCGAGATGTCCATCTGGGTGGCGACGTCATCGATGTCGACCAGCCCCCGCAGCTGCACGGTGTGCGCACCATCGGCGAGGAATGGGTCGATGCCCGGGATCTCGGCGTGCAGGGACAACACCATTCGCGGGTGTTCGCGGGCGTCGGTGGCCATCTGCTCCGCGAAGATCAGGCCATCGCCCTTGGTCGCGGCGTGCAGCTTGGCCTGGGACAGATAGGCGCCGTCCTCGGGGACCTCGGCGGGTATTACCGATTCCCACTCGGGTGCCCGCCAGCCGATCCGCCCCGACCGGCGGATCATCGTCTCCATCGAGCGTTCCGCGGCGGCCAGGATCGTCGCGGAGGGATTCACCCCGGTCGCTGCGGGGATCACCGAGCCGTCCATGACGAACAGGCCCGGATAACCGTGCGCCTCCCCCGCCGCGTCGACGACCCCGGTGGCGGCGTCGCGGCCGGACCGCACCCCGCCCAGCGGGTGAACGGTGATGGTGCGGCGCAGCAGGGACCAGGTGAACGGGTTGTACAGCCGGGCGTCGAGAAGTCGGGCCACGAACGGGCCCACCCGCGTCTGGGACCGATACAGCTGAGCCTGCCATCGGTTGTTCCAGGCCAACGTGGCATCGCCCCTGGTGTCCAGCCGTAACGTCCCCTTGCCCGAGTCCTTCCCCATCGCGAGCACGGTGAAGGTTTGACGCGGCTCGGTGTGCCGCACGCTGCGCTGCCACCAGTCGCGCGCCCGCCTGGCGGGCAGAATCGAGTCGAACAGGGCGTTCAGCGGCGGCGGGAACGCGCCGTCCTGGACCTGGTACCACACCGGACGCCTGCCCTCGGGCACGTCCAACACGGTGTTGGTGGTGATGGTGGGTCCGGTCGTCATGTCGGGCCGCTTGCCTCGAAGCTCGGCCAGGGTGAGGAAATCCCCGTTTCCGGAGAAGCCCTTGCCCAGTTGCCGGGAGAGACCGGGCAGCGTGCGATGCACGTCGCGGGAGCGGAGCAGGAGTTCGTTGGTGGCCACCGCCCCTGCGGCGAGCACGACCTTGGGCGCGACCCAGGTGCGCTCGGCCGCCTCCGGATCGGAGGGCGTCGAGACGTGTATCCGGTAGCTCTCTCCGAGGTGTTCGATGCGGGTGACCTGCGCATCCGTGACGGCCCGCGCCCCGGCCTGCTCCGCGACGGCGAGGTAGGTGTAGTCGAGGGTGTTCTTCGCCCCGTGGTTGCAACCAATGACGCATTCGCCGACGAAGGCGCATCCCCGGCGGGCGACCCCGTGGATGTTCGGCTTCCAGGTGTCCGGGTCGCCAAAGGTCACGGCCAGGTTGGGCCGCACGGTGGCCTCGTCCCGATCCGTGCCCTCGAGGAGCTGCTCCATGAGGTCGGTGCGGGGCGGGATCTTGCCGGTACGCGGGTCCTTGCCGACGGGCGAGACGCCGAGCATGTGCGCGGCGAGGTCGTAGTAGGGATCGAGTTCTTCACGGCGGAGGTGAGCGGGCCAGCGTTCGTCCAAGGTCTGTTCGAAGGGCCGCGCGAACACGTTCGCGTAGACGAGTGATCCGCCGCCCCAGCCTGCCGCCTGAACGCTGCCCATGCTGTCGAGCCAGCGTATGTCGTAGAGGCCTCGGTCGAGGTCCCATAACCAACCGTCGGTCAGTTCGGGGGCGCGGGGGAAATCGCCGAGTCCCCAGCGTCGGCCGCGTTCCAGGACGATGACCGAGAAGCCTGCCTGCGCGAGACGGGCTGCGGCCACGGCACCGCCGAACCCGCTGCCGACGACGATCGCGTCGGCGTCGAATCGATCAGTCATGAGTGTTCCTTCACCGCAATTCGTGGTTGCGACTCGGTAGCCATCGAGTTGATCGGCTGTCTATCCGACGCGAGGCGTTTCGCAGGTCCACCGGCACACTGCTCAACGGCACGAGCGAATCGCCTCGCGTCGTTTTATGAATCAGCTCGCGTGCTTTCCGGGAGCGGCGCTTCCCCGGTATTCTGCGAGGTTGGAGACCAATTCGACGATGTCGGGATTGGCGTCGAATCGGCGCTGGTGGACGGCGGTGATCTTCGCGCCCAGCTCCGGGTCGAGGTCGTCGGTGATGTCGAACGACGCGAACCTCTCGATCAGCGGCAGGCCCATCCGGTCGACCGCCAGGTGCGCCGGGGAGTTCATCATCTTCTCGTAGGTCTCGATGTCCGCGACGAGAGAGACGGCGCCGTATTCGTAGTCGCCGCCGAAATCACGTCCGAACAACGACGTCGCCGTATCGGCGTTCTGTGCGCTCATTCCCGAGATGATGGCGTCGACCGTCTCCTTTGGAACGCCGGGCTTGATGGTGAATCGAATGCAGTGGTAGATCATCGGTGTTTCCTCCGCTTTCTGTTTCGGTTATTCGAAAAACGGTTTGGTCGGATGGTCGGCGCCGAGAAGGTGTCCGGCGAACCGGTGCGAGGTGGGATTGCCTGCCAACCAGAGCAGACCCGTCACTCATCGCGTGCCTCCTTCTCCGAGCGATCGGGCTTGGCGGTGCCGCATCGGGTGTGGTCTCGTGCGGCCGAACCGCCTCTAGATAGTGAGTAGGCACTATCAAGTTCGTAAAAAAAGATCTCTGACACTGGTGCGGTTATCCGGGAGATGAAGCCGACCGCAGGGGTGCCTGCAGCGCTCGGCCGTGCTGCGGTGCGTGCGGACTTCGAAGTCGATCGGCAAGCCGTTGCCTGCCGTCATGTTTGATAGTTAACAGTCACTACATAGACAATGTCAAATCGCCGGGTGCGCGCGGGGAGAACACACAGGTCACCCCGTCCGCACCGTGCCTTCGGTCCAACAAGGACACGGCGCCCGGTGCGCTCGTGGCCCACCGGACGCCTGTCTGGTCCCCCGCTGCCGACGGAAGCGACTCCGCCCGCGTTACGAGTCGATGAGCCAGTCGTGGATGGCGGCGGTGGTCACGTCTCGGTGTTCCTCGATCATGCTGTAGTGGTCACCGGGTACATCGACGATGTCGATGGGGACCGGCCATACCGTCTGCCACTCCTCGCCGGGCAGTTGCCCGCCCTGACTCGGATCGTGGCCGACCGCCTCGCTCGCCCGCACCAGCAACACCCGTGCCTTGAGCGGCGTAGGCTGCCAGAGTTCGAACATCATGAAGTACGCGGCCATGGCTGTCAGTCGCACGCCGGTCATCCGGCCGAACTTCTTCTCCAGTTCGAGCGTCTTGGACTCCATCACCGGCATGATGTACTTCGTCTGCTCGGTGCCGCTGAGATAGGTGTCCAGCAGGATCACCGCCTGCACCGGCATCCCGGCGGCCTCCAGCCGTTGTGCCACGGCATAGGCCACCGACCCGCCCGAGGAGCGGCCGGCCAGCGCGAACGGCCTGTCGCCCGCGATGGTGCGGATCTGCCGCTCGTAGTACGCGGTCAGTGCGTCGATTCCGTCGGCGACGCGCTCACCGGCCACGAAACCGGGGGCCATGATCGACCACACGTCGTGCTGATTGCGCAGTCCGCCTGCCACGGCCACCATCTCCTGGTCGCTGGACCATGCCGAGGTCGACGGGAGCCCGATGATCGGCAGCTGTCCGTCGCCGGTGCCCAGGCGCACCGGCTTGGGGCCGGGAACCTGGTCGTCGTCCTCCGAGAACGAGCGGCGCAGCACGGCCGTGTTCGACAGGATCTTCTCGCTCGCCTCGTAGAGCCCGGCCTCCAGCGCGCGCCGGTAGAGCACCTCGACGCTGTCGAGCACCGAGGAATCGTCGACCGCCGACTCGGCAGTCGGCTCGGGTGTTGGATCGACCTCGGTATCGGCGAGTGTTCCGTCGACGACCTGCGCAAGCTCGGCCACCGTCGGATGGTCGAAGATCACCGTGGCGGGCAGTCGCAGACCGAGCGCGCCGTTCAAGAGATTGCGCAGCTCCACGGAGGTGAGCGAATCGAAGCCCAGCTCACCGAAGGCGCGACCCGGGTCGATGTCCTCGGGAGCCCGATGTCCGAGGACGCCCGCCGTGAGCCGCTGCACCAGGCTGAGTACCGCCGCGAACCGTTCGAGAGGTTCGAGCCGCCGTAGGTCCTCGGCGGTGTTGTCCATCGTGGTTGGGCGCGGCGTCGACCGGGCCAACGCACGCAGGACCGGCGGCATCGGGGCGGCCGGGTCGGCCGCGACGGGATTGAGTCGGATCGGCACCAGCACGGGGCGGTCGCCGATGGCGCAGGCCGCATCGAAGGCGGCCATCCCCCGCGCTGCATCGAAAGGCAGCAGGCCGGCGCCGGTCATGCGGCCGCGGTTCTGATCGTCCAGTTCCGCAGCCATGCCACCGTCGAGGTCCCACCACCCCCAGTCGAGGGCGAGCGCGGGTAGCCCTGAGGCGTGTCGATGCGCGGCGAGTCCGTCGAGGAAGGCGTTGGCCGCCGCATAGTTGCTCTGTCCCGCGCTGCCGAGCACCCCGGCGGCCGAGGAGAACAGCACGAACGCGGACAGGTCCGACTCGCGGGTCAGCTCGTGCAACAGCCAGCCTGCATCGACCTTGGGACGCAGCACGTCCCCGAGCCGCTCGGGCGTCAAGGTCTCGAACAGCCCATCGGACACCAGGCCCGCCGTGTGCACGACCGCACCCAGCGGCGCGGCGTCGTCGATGTCGGCGAGCAGAGCGGAGAGCGCCGCTCGGTCGGCGACATCGCAGGAGACGACGTCGACTCGGGCACCCGACTCGGCGAGTTCGGCGGCCAACTCGACCGAGCGCGGTGCCTGGGCGCCTCGGCGTGAGGTCAGCAGAAGCCGCCGCACACCGTGCGCCTGCACCAGATGTCGGGCCACCAGACCGGCGAGGGCGCCGCTGGCTCCGGTGATCAGCACGGTTCGGTCGGGGTCGAACCGTGTCGTCGGGCGCGGATCGATTCCGGGCGCGCGGTCGATCCGCGCCAGCCGGGGGACGTGCGCGACGCCCTCGCGAATGGCGAGCTGCGGCTCCCCATCGAGGTCCATGGTGGACAACAGTCGCGCCGAGGCGGGCGAGTCGTCGAGGTCCACCAACGCGACCTGACCCGGATACTCCGATTGCACGGCGCGCACGAGGCCCCACCCGGCGGCGGCGGCGAGGTCGCGCACGGGCTGCCCGTCGATGCCGACCGCGTGCCGGGTCAGCACGACCACGCGGGTGCCGCGCAGGCGTTCGTCGGCCAGCAACGGGCGCAGCGTCTCGGTGATCCGGCGCGTGAGGTGGTGGGCGGCGGCAGGCAGTTCACCGGTGCCATCCGCGCAGAGCACCAGGTTGCGGGGTATCCGACCGGCGAGGTCGTCGAGCTGCTCGATGCCGAGTCCCCACGGGTCGAGGCCGAGGACGGCCCAGGAGCCGGTGGTCGTCTCGATCGCGGGTGCGGGCGGCCAGGAGAGTTCATAGAGCGGCGCGGCGGCGATGGCTTGCGCGGGCGGCCGGAGGGTCACGCTGCCGATGGAGAGCAGCGGTGTCTCGGCGGAGTCGGTGATCAGGACGCGGACCGCGTCGCGTCCCTCGGGGGTCAGTCGCACGCGCACGGTCTCGGCCGTGGTGCTGCCGTACCAGCGGACGTCCGACCAACTGAAGGGAAGTCCGTGCACCGATTCGCGGTCGGGCAGCCCCTCCCCCAGCAAGCCCAGGGCCAGCGGTTGCAGCGCCGCGTCCGCCAGTGCCGGATGCACGACGTGGCCGTCGGCGGTGTGTCCGGCGGGGAGTTCGACCTCGGCGAAGAGATCGCCGCCGCGCTGCCAGAGCCGTCGAAGGCCGTGGAAGGTGTCCCCGTAGTCGATGCCGCCCTCGACGAGACCGGAGTAGAAGGTGGCCAGCGAGACCTCCGTGGCCTCCGCCGGTGGCCAGGGCTGCCCGTCGGGCCGGTCTGCCTGCGGGGAGTCGCCGAGGGAGCCCGTGGCGTGCAGGGTCCACGGTTCGTCGGTGGCCGCACCGGTCGGGCGGGAGTGGATGGTCAACTCGGCACGGCCTTGCGCGGACGGCCGGGTGACCCGCGCCTGCAGATCGGCCGCCGTGGCCAGGACGAGTGGCGTGTGCACGACCAGGTCGGTGACGGCGTCGTGGCCGGTCCGGGTAGCCGCGTGCAGAGCCAGGTCGACGAAGGCGGTGCCGGGCAGGATCGGGGTGTCGGCCAGCACGTGGTCGCGCAGCCATGGCGTCGTCCGTGGGTCGAGGACACCGGTGAGCAGGTGCACGTCGGCGTCCGCCAAGGGAAATTCGGCGGTGAGAAAGCGGTGGTCGCCTGCGCGCATACCGGCGGGAAGTCGGACGGCGGGCGGCGCATCGAGCCAGTACGTCCGGTGCTGGAAGGGATAGGTGGGCAGGTCCGCGCGGGCGCTACGCGGCAGGATCGCGGGCCAGGTTGGTTCGAAGCCACGCAGCCACATCCGGCCCAGGGCCTCGTGCAGTTGGTCGTGATCGCCGCGTTGAGCCGGAATGGCGGTGATGGTCTCGTCGGTCTCCAAGACCATCTGGGTGAGCACGGCGTCCGGTCCGAGTTCCAGGAAGGTGTCCACGCCCTCGGTGACGGCCGTGTGGACCGCGTCGGCGAAGCACACCGTGGCCCGGATCTGGTCGACCCAGTATCCGGGGGTGCCGATGTCGCCGCCCGCCCCGCTGGTGGCGATGATCGACAACCGCGGCGGGTGGAACTCGACCGTTTCCAGCACCGCCGCGAAGTCGGCCAGCATGGGTTCCATCAGCGCCGAGTGGAAGGCGTGCGAGACCGGCAGCCGTTTCACCCGGGCGCCCGCCGCACGCAGCCGATCGGCCAGTGCGTCGAGCTCGACGGCCGGTCCGGACAGGACGGTCGAGGTGGGGCTGTTGACGGCAGCGATCGCGATGCTCGCGGGCACCTCCGGCACCGGGCGGTCCACGGCCAGCATCGCCCCGCCCGCAGGTAGGGCCTGCATCAGCCGGGCACGGGCGGCGACGATCCGACACGCGTCTTCCAGGGACCACACTCCGGCGGCGACGGCGGCGGCGAATTCACCCACCGAGTGTCCGATCAGCCGGTCGGGGCGAAGACCCCAGGATTCCCACAACTTCCACAGCGCGATCTGCAGCGCGAACACGGCGGGTTGGGCGACGCCGGTCGAGTCCGGGTCGCCGTCGAAGGTCTCTGGGTCGAACAGCGCCCGCACGCGTGCGTACTCCGGCGCGATCAGCGGGTGCGAACCCATGTCCGGATGCTGTGAGCCCTGCCCGGTGAACAGAACACCGAACCCGCCCGGCGATACGGTGCCGCGCTGCCAGTCCGCGTCCGCCGACCGGAACGCCCGATGTTCCAAACCGGCTCGGCCGGTCGCCAGTGACCACACGACGTCGGCGGCCGGTGCATCGGGATTGTCGTCGAGCCAGTCGTCGATCCGTTCGGTCTGCGCGGTGAGGCCGTTCGCCGATCGCGCGGACACCACGAGCGGGCCGACAGCGTCCGCCGTCGAGGTCGCGGGGGCATCGGTGGATTGTTCGAGGATCAGGTGGGCGTTGGTGCCGCTCATGCCGAAGGACGACACGCCTGCCCGGCGCGGTCGGCCCGTGGTGGGCCAGCTTCGCGCCGAGGTCACCAGTTCCACGGCTCCGGCTGTCCAGTCGACCTGAGTTGTGGGGTGCTCGGCGTGCAGGGTGGCGGGCACGATGCCGTGCCGTAGGGCGAGGATCGTCTTGATGACCCCCGCGATGCCTGCGGCGTACTGGGTGTGCCCGATGTTGGATTTGATGGAGCCCAGTAACAGCGGCCGATCCGAGGGGCGGTCCGCGCCGTAGGTGGCGAGCAGCGCCTGCGCCTCGATCGGGTCGCCCAGCCTGGTGCCCGTGCCGTGTGCTTCGACGACGTCCACCTCGGCGGGCGTCAGTCCAGCGGTGGCCAGGGCCGCGCGGATGACGCGCTGTTGCGAGGGTCCGCTCGGGGCGGTGAGTCCGTTGGACGCACCGTCCTGGTTGACGGCCGAACCGGCCACCACGGCCAGGATGGTGCGGCCTTCTCGGCGAGCTTCGGAGAGCCGTTGCAGCGCGACGAGGCCGACGCCCTCACCCCAGCCGGTGCCGTCGGCCTCATCGGCGAAGGATTTGCACCGACCGTCGCCCGCGAGGCCGCCCTGCCGGGTGAACTCCATGAAGACGCCGGGGGTGGCCATCACCGTGACGCCGCCCGCCAGCGCGAGATCGCATTCGCCGTTGCGTAGCGCCTGCGCGGCCAGATGCAGGCTCACCAGTGACGAGGAGCAGGCCGTGTCGACCGTGACGGCGGGCCCTTCCAAACCGAGGGCATAGGAGATCCGGCCGGACATGACGCTGGCCGAGGTGCCGGTGAGCGAGTAGCCCGCGCTCATGGCGGCGGGCGAGTTCATGGTGAGTGCCGTGTACTCCTGGGTGGTGGCGCCCACGAACACGCCGGTGCTGCTGCCCCGTAGCGACCAGGGGTCGATGCCTGCGCGTTCCAGCGTCTCCCAAGCGGTTTCGAGCAGGATGCGCTGCTGCGGGTCGGTCGCGGCCGCCTCGCGCGGCGAGATCTCGAAGAACTCGGCGTCGAAGTCGCCCGCGTCGTAGAGGAAGGCGCCGCGCTCGACGAATCTCAGCGCGGAGTCCGGCTGCTCCGTGGGCCAGCCACGGTCCTGGGGGAATCCGGCCATGGCATCCACGCCGCCGGTCAGCAGGTCCCACAGCCGGTCGGGGTCGGTGACGCCGCCGGGGAAACGGCAGGCCATGCCGACGATGGCGATCGGCTCGTCGGCCTCGACCGGTTGCGGGGCCGCTCGTGGCGTGTCCTCGACCAGCCCGCCGAGGCGGGTGTCCAACCAGGACACCAGCTCACGGGTGGTCGGGTGGTCGAAGAGCAGGGTGGCGGGCAGGGCGAGTCCGGTGGCGGTCTGCAGCCGGTTGCGCAGCTCCATGGCGGTGAGCGAGTCGAAGCCGAGCAGTTGGAACGGCTTGGCGACAGCGATGTCCTGCGGTGTGGCGAGCTGCAGTACCGCTGCCGCCTCGGTACGCACGAGTTCGGTGAGGATCTCGCGACGGCGCGCGGCGGAGCATCCGGCGAGCTCGGATCGCAGCCCGGAGACCTCGGTCTCGTCGGGGGCGGAGCCACGCAGGGCCCGCACGGCCTCGGGCACGCCGTCGAGGAATGGTCGGCGGCGGGACATCGCATAGCTGGGTGCGAAGCGTTCCCAGTCGAGTTCGGCGACGATCAGTCCGGTCTCGGCGTGTGCGACGGCCTGGCTGAGTATCGTGGTGGCGAGGTCGGGGTCCATCATGCTGAAGCCGAGTCGGCCGAGTACCTCGGCGGTGTCACCGCCTGCCATTCCGCTGTCTCGCCACGCGCCCCAGGCGATCGCGGTGGCGGGCAAGCCTCGGGCGCGGCGTTGAGCCGCGAGACCGTCGAGGTATCCGTTGGCCGATCCGTACGCGGCGCTGCCGATGCTGCCCCATGCCGAGGCACCGGAGGAGAACAGCACGAACGCGTCCAGGGGTATCTCGGCGGTCAACTCGTCGAGGTGGCGTGCCCCGAGTACCTTGCCGCCTGCCGCTGTGGCCAGGTCGGCGGTCGTGGTGTCCTTGATCTCGACGTAGCCGAGGGTGGCGCCTGCGGTGTGCAGCACGGCGGTGAGGGGTAGCTCCGCCGGGATGGCGGCGAGCACCTCGGCGAGGGCGGCGCGATCGGTGATGTCGCAGGCGGTGACCGTGACCGCCACGCCGAGGGCGAGGAGTTCGTCCCGCAGCGTTTCGGCGCCGGGAGCGTCCATGCCACGACGGCTCACCAGGACGAGGTGTTCGGCGCCGTGTTCGGCAGCCCAGCGGGCGAGGTGGGCGCCGATTCCGCCGGTGCCGCCGGTGATGAGCACCGTGCCTCGTGGTGTCCACTCGCGGATCGGGTTCGCCGGGGTGAGCGGGGCCCGGACCAGCCGACGGGTGCGCAGGCCGTCGGGCCCGAGTCGCAGCTGATCCTGGTCGCTGGTGAGCGCGTCGGCGAGGTGTTCGGCCGCCCAGTCGTGGTCGAGGTCGATGACGCCGCCCCAGGTGGCGGGCGCTTCGAGTCCGGTGATCTGGGCCAGGGCCCAGGTCTGCGCGGCCTCGCCGGTCTCGGTCGCACCCCGGGTGAGCAGTCTGCGCGGCGCGGTGATGCCCGCATCGTCGAGGGCTTGGGCCAGTAGCAGTGTCGCGGCGGCGGCCAGCGGCACGCCCTCGTGCTGTGGGTGCGGTCCCTCGGCCAGGCCCAGCAAGGAGAGGACGCCTGCCGGTTCGGTGTGCTCGCGCAGTGCTTCGGCGAGGCTTTGCCTGGTGGCGTCGGCGGGCACGGTGAGCACGATCGGTTCGGCGCCGGTCATGGCCTCGGTGATGGCTGTGCAGTCGACGCCCTCGGGTGCCACGACAAGCCAGGTGCCGGTCAGGACGACGCCCTCGCGGACGGGGACGGGCTGCCAGTCGATGCGGTAGCGCCAACCGTCGATGGTGGCCTGGCTTCTGCCGCGTCGTCGCCAGGCCGACAGCGCCGGGACGACCTCGACGAGCGCCGAGTCGGGCAGGCCCAGTTCGGCCGAGAGGGCGTCGAGGTCGGCGTTGTCGACGGCGGCCCAGAACGAGGCCGTGGTGGGGTCGGGGGCGGCGACCAGACTGGTCTGGTCGAGCCAGAAGCTACGGCGGTCGAAGGCATAGGTGGGCAGCGAGACCCGGCGCCCGCCCGGGTACAGCTGGCTCCAACGCACGGCGACGCCTGCGGTGAAGGCCTCACCGAGTGAGGTCAGGATGCGGCGTTGGCCGCCGTCGTCGCGTCGCAATGAGCCGAGCACGGTGGCGGGCCGGTCCGCGGCGTCGGCGATCTGTTGCAGTGGAACGGCCATGACCGGATGGGGCCCGATCTCGATGAAGACGTCGAAGCCTCGGCGCATCAGTTCGGTCGTGGTGGCCTCGAACTCGACGGGTTCGCGTAGGTTCCGGAACCAGTACTCGGCGTCCATCGTCGCGGTGTCCAGACGCCCGCCGGTGACGGTGGAGAAGAACCCGACGGAGGATCGAGTCGGACTCAGATCGCGGAGCCCGTCGAGGAACTCGTCGCGGATGACGTCGACCATCGGGCTGTGCGAGCCGAAGGTGGCGACGACGCGTGCACGGATCTCCTCGGCGGCACAGCCGGCCAGGAATTCGTCCAAGGCGGCGGCCGCACCGGACACGACGACGGAGCTCGGACCGTTGACTCCGCCGATCCAGAGCCTGCCCGACCAGGGTTCGATCCGGCGTCTCGCCTCGGCGTGCGACAACGCCACCGAGGCGAGACGACCGTGGCCCACCATCAGCTTCTCGATCAGTCGACTGCGGAGGGCGATGATGCGCGCGCCTTCGGTCAACGACAGGGCACCGGCCACGACGGCGGCGGCGATCTCGCCCTGCGAGTGTCCGATGACGGCGCCGGGTTCGATGCCGTAGGAGCGCCACAGTTCGGCGAGCGAGACGACGATGGCGAAGGTGGCGGGCTGGAGCACGCGGACGTCGGTGAAGTCGTCGCGCTCGATCACCTCGCGCAGCGACCAGTCGACGTAGGGCGCCAGGGCTTCCTCACAGCGTTGCATCGAGGCCGCGAAGACCGGGGAGGTAGCCCAGAGTTCCCGCCCCATCCCGGCCCATTGCGAGCCCTGTCCGGGAAAGACGAACGCGACCTTGGGGCGACCGGCCGAGCCGCGCACCACGGCCGGGTCGGCTCGGCCTGCGGCGACGGCGTCGAGTGCTGCGGTCAGTTCCGCCCGGTCCGAGCCGATGACGACGGCGCGATGTTCGAGGGCCGCGCGGGTGGTCGCCAGCGACAGACCGATATCGGTGGTGTCGTGCTCCGGATGTTCGGCCACCTGGGCGGCGAGCCTGCGCGCGTTCTCGCTCAGGGCCGAGGCGGAGGCGGCCGAGAGCACCCAGGGCAGTACTGCCCGGTCGTCCTTGCTGTTCCGGGGTTGCTCGGCGGGGGCCTGCGGCGCCTCTTCGAGGATGACGTGGGCATTGGTGCCGCTGAGCCCGAAGGAGGAGACCCCGGCGCGGCGGGGTCGGCCGGGGTCGGGCCAGTCGCGGGCCTCGGTGAGCAGTCGGATGTTGCCCGAGGTCCAGTCGACCTCACGGGTGGGTTCGCCGACGTGCAGCGTCTTGGGCATCCGACGGTGCTGCAGGGCCAGCGCCATCTTGATGACGCCCACGATGCCGGAGACCACCTGGGTATGTCCGATGTTGGTCTTGATCGAGCCGAGCCACAGCGGTTCGGCGCGGTCCCGGCCATAGGTGGCGAGTAGGGCCTGTGCCTCGATGGGGTCGCCCAGCGAGGTACCGGTGCCGTGCGCCTCGACGACGTCGACCTCGTCCGAGCGCAGCCCCGCGTTGGCGAGCGCGGCAGTGATGACCCGCTCCTGGGACGGCCCGTTGGGCGCGGAGATGCCGTTGGACGCGCCGTCCTGGTTGACGGCGCTGCCCCGGATGACCGCGAGCACGGGGTGGCCGTTCGCGACGGCGTCGGAGAGTCGTTCGATCAACACGACGCCGACACCCTCGCCCCACCCGATCCCGTCGGCGTCGGCGGAGAACGCCTTGCAACGGCCGTCGGCGGCGAGTCCGCGTTGCCGGGCGAGGGTGACGAAGGCGCCCGGCGTGGAGAGGATGCCCGCCCCGGCCGCGAACGCGAGGGTGCAGTCGCCCTGTCGTAGCGATTGCATCGCCAGATGCAGGGCGACCAGCGAGGACGAGCAGGCCGTGTCGACGGAGACCGCGGGCCCTTCCAGGCCCAGCGCGTAGGAGACGCGGCCGGAGAGCACGCTGCCGGAGCCGCCGGTGAGCGCGTAGCCCTGGTCCTCGGCCGAGTTCATCAGCAGCGTCGTGTGCTCGATCGCGTTGCCGCCCACGAAGACTCCGGTGGGGCTGCCGCGCAGCGAGGTCGGGTCGATGCCCGCGCTCTCCAACGCCTCCCACGAGGTCTCCAGCAGCAGCCGCTGCTGCGGGTCCATCGAGCGGGCCTCCCGAGGGGAGATGCCGAAGGGGGCCGGGTCGAAGTCGGCGGCGTCGGCGAGGAAGGCGCCCTGGTCGGTGTAGGTCTTGCCCGGCATGTCGGGGTCCGGGTCGAACAGCGAGCCGAGGTCCCAGCCCCGGTCGGTGGGGAAGCCGCCCATGGTGTCGACCTCGTCGACGACCAGTCGCCAGAGTTTCTCGGGTGTGTCCGCGCCGCCGGGGAAGCGGGCGCCCATGCCGACGATGGCCAGCGGCTCGCGGTTGCGGTCCTGGGCCTCCTGCAGGCGCACCCGGGTCTGCTGCAGCTCCGCGGTGACCCGCCGCAGGTATGTCCGGATCTTGTCGTCGTCTGCCATGCGGCTCTTCCTGTCTGGGTGCGTCGGGCAGGGTCGTCGCCGATCAGGTCAGGACACCCCGAGGTCGCGGTCGATGAGGTCGAACAGCTCGTCGTCGGTGGCGTCGTCGAGGTCGGTGGTGTCGGTGCCGAGCACGGCGATGAGCCTGCGCAATCGGTCGCGGAGCGCGTCGGATTCGGGTCCGGCGCCGAGGGCGGGCAGGGCTCGTTCGATCCGGTCCAGTTCGTGGCCGATCTCGGTGGCATCGGCGAGTTCGCGGCGGGGGGCGGTCTGCTGGAGGTCCATGGTGGACAGGACGTGGTCGGCGAGTGCCTCGGTGGTCGGGAAGTCGAAGACGAGGGTGGCTCGCATTCGGTTGCCGGTGCGGGCGGTGAGCCGGTTGCGCAGTTCCATCGCGGTGAGCGAGTCGAACCCGAGGTCGGTGAACGGGCGGTCCTCCCGGATCTCGGCGGGATCGTCGTGGCCGAGGACGGCGGCGATCTCACCGCGCAACACCTCGATGAGGGTGGTGCGCTGCTCGAAGTCGGTCAGCCCGGCCAGCAGCTCACGCAGATCCGCGCCGACGCCCGATGCCTCGGTGGGTGCCGCGTCGTCGTCGAGGGCCTCGGTGGCCTCGGGAATGTCGTCGATGAGGGTGCGCCGTCGCGACATCGTGTAGCCGGGCGCGAACCGCTCCCAATCGAGGTCCGCCACGGTCAGGCTGGTCTCGTCGTGCTCGACGGCCTGCACCATCGCTGCGATCGCGGGCGCCGGATCCATCAGACGCACGCCGAGGCGCGCCAAGCGCTCGCCTGCCGCGCGGTCGGCGTCGAGCATGCCGCCGGATCCCCAGGCGCCCCAGGCGATACAGGTGGCGGTCCGCCCCTGAGACCGTCGGGCGGCGGCGAGTCCGTCCAGGTAGCCGTTGGCCGAGGCGTAGGCGGCCTGACCGGCGCTTCCCCAGACAGCGGCGCCGGAGGAGAACAGGACGAACGCGTCGAGGTCGTGGTCCGCAGTGAGTTCGTCGAGATGTCGGGCTCCATCGGCCTTTCCTGCTGCGGTGGCCGCCAAGTCGGCCGGGTCGAGGTCGGACAGCTCGGCGTATCCGCCCCCGATGCCTGCGGCGTGCAGGATCGCGGTGAGCGGATACTCGGCGGGGATGCCTGCGAGCAGGGCCGCCACCGCATCGCGATCGGCCAGGTCGCAGGCCGCCACGGTCGCGTGGACGCCGAGGGCGACGAGTTCCTCGCGCAGTTCGGCGGCGCCCGGTGCCTGATCGCCGCGACGGCCGACCAGGAGGATGTGCTCGGCACCCCGATCGGCCGCCCAGCGGGCGAGGGACGCGCCGATACCGCCGGTGCCACCGGTGATGAGGACGGTGCCGCTCGGCCGCCAGCTGCGCGAGGCCGGTGCGCCGCCGAGCGGGGCGCGGGTGAGCCTGCGGGCGAACAGCCCGGCCTCGGTGACGCGCACCTCGTCCTGGCCTGCGGTCAGCGCGGCAGCCAGCCGGTGCGCACCACCGGGTCCGATGTCGACGATGCCACCGTAGGTCCGAGGTTGTTCCAGGCCCGCGATCTGGGCGATGGATCGGATCTGCGCTTGGTCCGGACGGTCGGCGGCGTCGCGGGTGAGATACCAGCGCGGTGCGGTCGGGTCGATCGCGTCGAGCGTCTGGGTGAGCGCCACCGTGTCCCGCGCGTCGGTGGGCGCCACGATGATGCCGCTGATCGAGCCCGCCTCGTCGGTCGGCTCGTTGAGCGCCCTCGCCCCTGCGGCCTCGATGGCCTGGGTGATGTCCGGGCCTGCGGCCGTTCCCACGACGAGCCAGGTGCCAGCGAGCAGCCCGGGCCCGGTGTGCGGCAGGGCCTTCCACCGCAGGCGGTAGCGCCAGGCATCGGCGGCCGTGTTGCGCCGCCCGCGTTCCCGCCACCCGGCGAGCGCGGGCAGGAACTCCGACAGCGGGGTGTCGGCGGGCATGTCCAGTTCGGCCGCCAGGGAGTGCGATTCGACGAGCGTCCAGAATCGCTCGTCCACCGGATCGGCGTTCCGCGCGGCGGTCAGGGTGGAGTCGAGCCAGAAGCGGCGGCGTTGGAACGGGTAGGGCGGCAGCGCGACCCGACGTCGGGCGGGCAGTACGGCGGGCCAGTCGACGGCCACCCCCGCAACCCAGGCCTCGGCCAAGGCGAGGGTGAACCGATCGATGCCGCCGTCGTCGCGGCGCAGGGAACCGGTCGCGGTGATCGGGACCTCCCGGGCGGACGCGGTCGCGTCCACCGCCATCGCCAGCACCGGATGCGAGCTGACCTCGATGAAGACGGTGTGCCCCGCGTCGGTCAGCGTTTCGACGGCGTCGCCGAAACGCACGGTGGACCGCAGGTTGCGTGACCAGTAGGCGCCGTCGAGTTCGGCCGTGTCCAGGATGTCGCCGGTGACGCTGGAGCACAAGGTGATCGGCGCGGTGACCGGGGCGAGCCCGGCCAGCGCCTCGGTGATATCGGCGTCGAGCGCGTCGACCTGCGCGGTGTGCGAGGCGTAGTCCACGGCGATGCGTCGAGCCCGGATGCCCTCCTCGACACAACCGTCGAGGAATTCCCGCAATGCCTCGGGCTCGCCCGCCACCACCGAGGACTCCGGGCTGTTGACCGCGGCCAACGAGATGCGCCCGTCCCACCGTGCGATGCGCTCGGCCACGGATGCCTCGTCGAGGGCGACCGAGACCATACCGCCGTGGCCGGAGAGCGTCGCACCGATCAGTCTGCTGCGCAGCGCCACGATGCGGGCGCCCTCGTCGAGGGTGAGCGCGCCCGCCACGACCGCCGCCGCGATCTCGCCCTGCGAATGGCCCACCACGGCGTCGGGTTCGACGCCTGCCGCCCGCCAGAGCGCGGCCAACGACACCATCACGGCCCAGGAGACCGGTTGCACGACGTCGACGGCCTCGCCGGGGCCGCCGTCGACCATCTCCCGCAGGGTCCAATCGACGTACGGTTCGAGGGCTTGCGCGCACCGCTGCATCGACTCGGCGAACACCGGCGCGGTGGCCCACAGCTCGCGGCCCATGCCCTGCCATTGCGCGCCCTGTCCGGGGAAGACGAAGGTGACGCGGCCCTGTTCGGTCGACACGCCGCGCACCAGCTCGGGCCGGGGCTCACCCTGTGCGAGCGACCGCAGCCCGGCGGTCAACTCCTCGGCGCTCTGGGCCGTCAGCACCGCGCGATGAGACAGGCCCGAACGCCCGGACGTCGCCAGGGTGGCGGCCAGGTCGGCGGGTGTCCACGGCGTGGCGGCCAGTGTCGCGGCCATCTCGGTCAGGGCTTCCCCGGAGTGGGCGCCGAGCACGAACGGCAGCGGACCACCGGGCACCGCGTCGTCCGTTGCGGGGACGGTGGCGGGCTGTTCGAGGATGACGTGGGCGTTGGTGCCGCTCATTCCGAAGCCCGAGACGGCGGCCCGACGCGGCCGGTCGGCCTCGGGCCAGGGCCGTGACTGCGCGAGCAGGCTGACCGCACCCGCCGACCAGTCGACCTGACTGGTCGGCTCGGCCGCGTACAGCGTCGCGGGCAGGATGCCATGGCGCATGGCCTGGACCATCTTGATGACCCCGGCGATGCCCGCCGCATGCTGCGAGTGGCCGATGTTCGATTTGATCGAGCCGAGGTAGAGCGGTTCGACACGGTCCTGTCCGTAGGTCGCCAGAACCGCCTGCGCCTCGATCGGATCGCCCAGGGTCGTGCCGGTGCCGTGTGCCTCGACGGCGTCCACCTCGGACGGCGCCAGGCCCGCGCTGCGCAGCGCGGCGCGAATGACGCGCTGTTGCGAGGGACCGTTCGGTGCGGTGAGGCCGTTGGACGCACCATCGGAGTTGGTGGCCGAACCACACACCACGGCCAGAATCGGGTGGCCGTGGCGTTCGGCCTCGGAGCGGCGCTCCAGCACGAGTAGGCCGACGCCCTCGGCCCAGCCGGTGCCGTCGGCGCCATCGGAGAATGCCTTGCAGCGGCCGTCGCCCGCGATGGCGCCCTGCTTGCCGAACTCGGCGAAGGCCCCCGGAGTGGCCATCACCGCCACCCCGCCCGCGAGTGCCCGATCGCACTCCCCCGCACGCAACGCTTGCGCGGCCAGGTGCATCGAGACCAGCGAGGACGAACAGGCGGTGTCGACCGTGACGGCGGGCCCCTCGAAGCCGAACACATAATTGATCCGACCGGACATCACGCTCGACGAGGCACCCGTCGCGGTGTATCCGCTGTTGCCCTCCGGCGAGTTGACCAGCAGCGGGGCGTACTCCTGGACGGTGCCGCCCACGAAGACGCCGGTCCGGCTGCCGCGCAACGTCGCCGGGTCGGTGCCGACGGATTCCAGTGCCTCGTAGGCGGTTTCGAGGAGCAGCCGCTGTTGCGGGTCCATGGCGAGTGCCTCGCGAGGCGAGATGCCGAAGAACGCCGCGTCGAACGAGGCCACGTCGTGTAGGAAACCGCCCTCGGTGTCGGCGCCGGTCTGCCAGCCTCGGTCGGTGGGCACCGGGCCGATGGCGTCGCGTTCCGCCGCCACGAGCCGCCACAGATCGTCCGGGGAGCGCACGCCGCCGGGATAACGGCAGGCCATGCCCACGATGACGATCGGGTCGTCGGTCACCGGCGCGGCCACGGCCGATGCGGATTCGATCGGGTCGGCCCCGAACAACTCTGCGAGCAGGAAGTCGGCCAGCGCGGTCGGATTCGGGTGGTCGAACACCATGGTGGCGGACGGACGCAAGCCGGTGACCCGCGCGATGCGGTTGCGCAACTCGACGGCGGTCAGCGAGTCGAAGCCGAGCTCTTGAAAGGGCCTTCCTGCCGGAACACCGGTCGCGTCCTGGTGACCGAGCACCTCGGCGGCCTCGATGCGGATCAGCTCGGTGAGCCGGTCGCGGCGATCGGCCGCACCCAGCGGGGCGAGCCGATCGCGTAGCTCGTCGCCCGCACCCGCCACGCCGTCGGATGTCTCGGCCAGTGCCTCGGCCGCCTCGGCGATGTCCTCGATGAGCGGGCGGCGGCGGGCCATGGCGTAACCGGGCGCGAACTTCGACCAGTCCATATCGGTCACGACCAGCTGCGAATCGCCCGCCGCGACGGTGCGGGCCAGCACGGTCAGGGCCAGGGCCGGATCCATCAGGCGCAGACCGCGCCGGGCCAGGGCGGCGTGATCGGCGGCGGCGCTCATGCCGGGCCCATCCCAACCTCCCCAGGCGATCGAGGTCGCGGGGAGGCCGCGGGCATGTCGGGCGACGGCGAGCGCATCGAGGTAGGCATTGGCCGCCGCGTAGGCACCCTGGGTGGCGCCACCCCAGGCGGCCGCGCCGGAGGAGAACAGCACGAACGCGTCCAGCGGGAGTTCGGCCGTCAGCTCGTCGAGCCAGCGGGCGCCGATCGCCTTGCCGCGCATGGCCGCTGCTAGCTCCGCCGGTCCGATGCCGCTCAGGTCCTCGTAGGGGGCGACGCCTGCGGCGTGCAGGATCGCGTCGGGCGGGTCGGTAGCAAGCAACTCGGCCAGTGCCGAACGATCGGCGACGTCACAGGCGGCGACCGTGACGGCCACCCCGGTTGCGCCGAGTTCCGCGCGCAATGCCTCGGCGCCCGGTGTGGCGATGCCCTGTCTACTGGTGAGGACGAGCCGATCGGCGCCGTGGGAGGCCGCCCAGCGGGCGAGGTGCGCTCCGAGACCGCCGGTGCCGCCCGTGATGAGGACGGTGCCCCTCGGCATCCAGGATTCGGCGTGCTCGGGTTGGGCGCGGCGCAGCCGTCGAGAGAGGACGCCATCGGCGGTGAGGCGTAGTTGGTCTTCACCGCTGGCGAGGGCGGCCGTGAGGTAACGCAGTCCGGTGTCGTCGGCGCAGTCGATCAGGCCGCCCCAACCCTGCGGGTGTTCGAGGCTCGCGACCTGGCCGAGACCGTGGATCGCGGCCTGCCGGGGGTCGAGGTCGGCGCCTCGGGTGAACAACCATCGGGTTGCGGGCGATTCGGTGCGGCGCATCGCCTGTTCGAGCAGCAGGGTGTCGACCAGGCCTCGGGTCAGCTCGGGATGGTCGGGATGGGGTCGTTCGTCGAGGGCGAGGAGCGACAGGACGACATCGGCGTCGAGGTGTTCGGTCCAGTCACCGGTCGCGACGAGGGTGCGGACCTCCGCCTCGATCAGGGCTTGTGCCACGGCCGAGTGGTCGACGCCTTCGGGGACCACGATCAGCCAGCGGCCGGTCAGCCGTGGGGAACGCGGGAGCGCCACGGGTTTCCAGCTGATCCGGTAGCGCCAGCCGTCGGTGACGGCGCGTTCCTGTCTGCGGGCGCGCCAGGCGGCGAGGGCGGGGACGACGGTGTCGAGGGAGTGATCGGGCAGGTCCAGTTCGGCGGCGAGGGCGGCCACGTCCCCGGACTCGATGGTCTGCCACAGCTCGGCATCGGGACCGTTGTCCGAGGCTGCGCCCGGTGCGGGGGTGACCCAGTAGCGCTCGTGTTGGAAGGGATAGGTGGGTAGGTCGACGTGGGTGCCTCGGGGCAGGATCGCGGTCCAGTCCGGGTCGAAGCCCGCCAGCCACATCCGGCCGAGCGCGGTGTCGAGTTGATCGTGTCCCTTGCGCAGCGCGGGAATCGCGACGGCGTCCGGGGCGGTCTCCAGTGTCATCGGAGCGAGCGCCGCATCGGGTCCGAGTTCCAGGAAGGTGTCCACGCCGTCTGCCACGGCGGTGCGCACCGCGTCGGCGAAGCGGACGGTGGCGCGGACCTGGTCGACCCAGTACTGCGGGCTGGTGATCTCGCCACCGGCCCCGCTGGTGGTGATGATCGGGATCCGCGGAGCGTTGAACTCGATGTCCCGCAGTGCCGCCGCGAACTCGGCCAGCATCGGTTCCATCAGGGCGGAGTGGAAGGCGTGCGAGACCTTGAGGCGCTTGACCCGGGCACCTGCGGCACGGAGTTCGACGGCGATGGCCTCGATCTCGACCTCGGGTCCGGACAGCACCGTCGAGGTCGGCGAGTTCACCGCCGCGACCGAGAGCGTGTCGGGCACCTCGTCCACCGGTCGGTCGACCGCGAGCATCGCCCCGCCTGCGGGCAATGCCTGCATCAACCGGGCCCGCGCTGCCACGACCCGGCAGGCGTCCTCCAGCGACCACACCCCGGCGACCACGGCGGCGGCGAGTTCCCCCACGGAGTGGCCGATAAGGCGGTCGGGCCGTAATCCCCAGGACTGCCACAGTTTCCACAAAGCGATCTGCAAAGCGAACACGGCGGGTTGCGCGACCCCGGTCGAGTCGAGGTCGCCGTCGAACAGCGAAGGGTCGAACAGGGCCTTCACCCGGTCGTATTCCTCGACGAGCAGCGGATGCGAACCCATCTGCTCGTGCTGCGAACCCTGACCGGTGAACAACACCGCCACCGAACCGGGCCGCACCTCCCCGTGCTGCCATCCGCCGTCGAGCAGGAATGCCCGGTGATCGAGGGCCGCGCGTGCCGTCGCCAACGACCAGGCGACACCACGCGGGGAGGTGTCCGGGTTCGCCGCCAACCATCGGGTCAGACCTTCGGTCTGGGCATGCAGGGCGGTCTCGGTCCGTGCCGAGACCACCAGCGGCGCGCTCGCCGGTGCAGGCTCGGGTACCGGCTCGGCCGCCGGTGGTTGCTCGATGATCACGTGGGCGTTCGTACCGCTGATCCCGAAGGATGACACCCCGGCCCGGCGCGGCCGGTCCACGGCGGGCCAGTCCTGTCCCGAGGTGAGCAGCGCGACCTGGCCCGTCGTCCAGTCCACCTGGCGGCTCGGCTCGTCCACGTGCAGCGTCGCAGGAACCTGGCCGTGCCGAATCGCCAGCACCATCTTGATGATTCCGGCCACGCCCGCCGCCGCCTGGGTGTGTCCGATATTCGATTTGATCGATCCGAGGAGCAGGGGCCGATCGCGGTGCGTGCCGTAGGTGGCCAGTACGGCCTGCGCCTCGATCGGGTCGCCCAATCGGGTGCCGGTTCCGTGTGCCTCCACCACGTCCACCTCGGCGGCCGTCAGGCCGGCGTCGGCGAGGGCCGCTCGGATGACCCGCTGTTGCGACGGGCCGTTGGGCGCGGTCAGACCGTTCGAGGCGCCGTCCTGGTTGATCGCCGAACCGGCGACCACAGCCAACACCCGGTGTCCGTCGCGGCGGGCGTCGCTCAGGCGCTGCACGGCGAGCAGGCCCACTCCCTCGCCCCATCCGGTGCCGTCGGCGGTGTCGGCGAACGACCTGCACCGACCGTCGGAGGAGAGCCCACCCTGTCTGCCGAACTCCTGGAAGATTCCCGGCGTGGTCATCACGGTGACGCCGCCTGCCAGGGCGAGGTCGCACTCCCCCGCCCGGAGCGCCTGCGCCGCCAGATGCAGGGTGACCAGCGAGGACGAGCAGGCGGTGTCGACCGTGACGGCCGGCCCCTCCAGGCCCAGCGCATAGGAGATCCGGCCGGAGAGCACGCTGCCCGAGGAGCTGGTCATGGTGTAACCGCCCGCGCCCTCGGCCGAGTTGACCAGCAGGGTGGCGTACTCCTGCACGGCACCGCCCACGAAGACACCGGTGCGGCTGCCGCGCAGCGAGGCCGGGTCGATGCCTGCGCGTTCGACCGCCTCCCACGCGGTTTCGAGGAGCAGCCGCTGTTGCGGGTCCATCGAGACCGCCTCGCGGGGCGAGATGTCGAAGAACGCGGCGTCGAAGTCGCCCGCCTCGGCGAGGAACCCACCCGAACCGGTGAAGTCCCGGCCGTCGCTGCTCCACCCCCGGTCCTCGGGCGCGTATCCGATGGCGTCGACGCCGTCGCAGACCAGCTTCCACAGGTCTTCGGGACTGCGCACCTGCCCGGGATAACGGCAGGCCATGCCTACGATGACGATCGGGTCGTCGGTGGTACGCGCCGTCGGGGCCACGGCGACGGGCTGCGCAGCGGCGCCACCCAGCTGCTCGTCGAGATGGGCGGCGAGTTCCTGCACGCTC
Source organism: Actinoalloteichus hymeniacidonis (assembly GCF_014203365.1). Lineage (NCBI taxonomy): Bacteria > Bacillati > Actinomycetota > Actinomycetes > Pseudonocardiales > Pseudonocardiaceae > Actinoalloteichus > Actinoalloteichus hymeniacidonis. The sequence continues at coordinate 3,095,330 of NZ_JACHIS010000001.1, read as the reverse complement.
GGGTGATCGAAGACGAGTGTGGCGGGCAGCCGGATGCCGGTGGCGGCGGCCACCTGATTGCGCATCTCGACCGCTGTGAGCGAGTCGAAGCCCAGTTCGTGAAAGGGGCGTCGGACGTCGATGGCCTCGGCCGATCCGTGGCGTAGGACGGTGGCCGCGGCCGAGCGGACCACCTCGATCAACCGTCGGTGTCGGTCTGCCGGGGCGAAGCCCGCCAGTTCGGCGCGCAGGCCGGAATCGGTGTCGATGTCGGTATGAACCTCGGCGAGGGCGTCGGCGACCTCGGGGATGTCCATGATGAGCGGGCGACGGCGGCTCAACAGGTAGCCCGGGGCGAAGAGCGACCAGTCGATGTCGGCGACGGCAAGCGTGCCGTCCCCGTGTTCGACGGCGGCCCGCAGCGCGGCGATGGCCGGTCCCGGTTCCATGAGGCGCAGGCCTAGTCGCTGGATCAGTTCCCTGGCCGCGCCCTCGGCCATGCCGTCGGATTGCCAGGCGCCCCAGGCGATCGAGGTGGCGGGCAGTCCTCGGTTCCGCCGGGCGGTGGCCAGGGTGTCGAGATAGCTGTTGGCTGCCGCATAGGCGCCCTGGGTGGCTCCGCCCCACGCGGCGGCACCCGAGGAGAAGAGGACGAACGCATCGAGCGGCAGGTCGGCGGTCAGCTCGTCGAGCCACCGGGCGCCCAAGGTCTTGCCGCGCAGCACGTCGGCCAACTCGTCGACGTCCAACGCGGACAACTCGGTGTGTCGGGCCACCCCTGCCGCGTGCAGCACGGCGGTGAGCGGCCGCTCGGCGGGGATGTCTGCGAGCACCTCGGCCACGGCGTTCCGGTCGGCCACATCGCAGGTCGCGATCGTCACGGCGACCCCGGCGGCGTTCAGTTCGTCGCGTAGGTCTTCGGCCCCTCGGGCCGCGAGGCCTCGGCGACTGGTCAGCACCAGGCCCTCGGCGCCGTTGGCCACGGCCCACCGGGCCAGATGGGCGCCGATCCCTCCGGTTCCGCCCGTGATGAGGACTGTGCCGTGGGGGGTCCACGGTCGGGCGGGGCCTGCTTCGGCCAGCGGTGCATGGATCATCCGACGGCCGAGCACTCCGGTCTCGGTCAGCCGCGCCTGATCCTCGCCGCTGGACAGGGCGGCGGGCAGGTGCGGCAGGAATGCGGTGTCGGCGCAGTCGATCAGGCCGCCGGGGGCGGAGTGTTCGAGGCCCGCGACATGGCCGAGACCCCAGACTGCGGCCTGCGCGGGGCGATCGTGGCAACCGCGCGTCATGATCCAGCGTGCCGTGGCGGGCAGCCGCGCCGCCATGGTCTTGATCAGTTCGAGCGTGTCGACGAGACCGTTGGTGATCTCGGGGTACGTGGGATGCGGGCGCTCGTCGAAGGCGAGCAGCGACAGCACCGCGTCGACGTCGGGGTGGGTGGCCAGCCGGTCGGCCCAGTCGCCGGTGGCGACCAGGATGTCGACCTCGGCGCCGGTCAGTGCCGCGACAACGGGCGAGGCGTCGACGTCCTCGGGCACCACGATCAACCAGCGGCCGGTCGGCTCGGTGCCGTCCGTGGTCGCGACGGGCCTCCAGACGAGCCGGTAGCGCCAGGCGTCGCTCTCGGCGCGTTGCCTGCGGCGGGCACGCCAGGCGGTGAGGGCGGGGACGACGGTGTCGAGGGAGTGATCGGGCAGGTCCAGTTCGGCGGCGAGCGCGGCCACGTCCCCGGACTCGATGGCCCGCCACAGCTCGGCGTCGGCGGGATCGGCGGACTCCTCCTCGACGGTGGGGTGCACCCAGTAGGACTCGTGGTGGAAGGCGTAGGTGGGCAGGTCGACGTGGGCGCCTCGGGGCAGGATCGTGGTCCAGTCCGGGTCCAGACCGCGCTGCCACATCCGACCGAGGGCGTCGAATAGCAGGTCGCGATCCCGGTGCTGGGCGGAGATCGCGGTGACGGTGCCCTCGGTCTCCAGGGCCAGCGGCGTCAGCACCGCGTCGGGTCCGAGTTCCAGGAAGGTGTCCACGCCCTGCTCGACTGCGGTGCCGATGGCGTCGGCGAAGCGGACGGTGGCGCGGACCTGGTCGACCCAGTACTGCGGAGTGTCGATCTCACCGCCTGCACCGCTGGTAGTGATGATCGGGATCCGGGGCGGATGAAAGACGACCGTTTCCAACACACTCGCGAAGTCGGCGAGCATCGGTTCCATCAGGGCGGAGTGGAAGGCGTGCGAGACCTTGAGGCGCTTGACCCGGGCACCTGCGGCACGGAGTTCGACGGCGATGGCCTCGATCTCGTCCTCGGGCCCGGACAGCACCGTCGAGGTCGGCGAGTTCACCGCCGCGATCGAGACGGTGTCCGGCACTCCCTCTACCGGCCGGTCGACCGCGAGCATCGCGCCGCCTGCGGGCAATGCCTGCATCAACCGGGCCCGCGCTGCCACGACCCGGCAGGCGTCCTCCAGCGACCACACCCCGGCCACCACGGCCGCCGCGAGCTCCCCCACCGAATGGCCGATCAACCGATCCGGGCGTAATCCCCAGGACTGCCACAGTTTCCACAGTGCGATCTGCAAAGCGAACACGGCGGGTTGCGCGACCCCGGTCGAGTCGAGGTCGCCGTCGAACAGCGAAGGGTCGAACAGGGCCTTCACCCGGTCGTATTCCTCGACGAGCAGCGGATGCGAACCCATCTGCTCGTGCTGCGAACCCTGACCGGTGAACAACACCGCCACCGCGCCCGACAGCACGGTCCCGCGCTGCCACGCCCCGTCGAGCAGGAATGCCCGATGGTCGAGGACCGCTCTCGTCGTGGCCAACGACCACGCGACATCGGCGGCAGGCGTGTCGGGATGATCGGCGAGCCACCGGTCGAGTCGGGCGATCTGACCGTCCAATGCGGCCTCGGAGCGAGCCGACACCAGCAACGGCAACCCGGCCACCTCCGGGCTGGGGTCTGCCTGCTCGACGGCGGGTGCCTGTTCCACGACCACATGGGCGTTCGTGCCACTGATTCCGAAGGACGACACCCCGGCCCGCCACGGCCTGCCGGTCGCAGGCAACGGCCGGGCCGAGGTGACCAGCTCGACGGAACCCGCCGCCCAGTCGACCTGGCTGCTCGGTGTCTCGATGTGCAGCGACGCCGGGACCATGCCGTGCCGCAACGCCAGGATCGCCTTGATGACGCTGGTGACCCCGGCCGCCGCTTGGAGGTGCCCGATGTTCGATTTGATCGAGCCGAGAAGCAGCGGCCGCTCGCGATCCTGCCCATAGGTGGCGAGCAGCGCCTGCGCCTCGATCGGATCACCCAGCCGAGTGCCGGTGCCGTGGGCCTCCACCATGTCGACGTCCGAAGGCGACAGGCCGGCGTTGGCCAGCGCGGCCCGGATCACCCGCTGCTGGGACGGACCGTTCGGGGCGGTCAATCCGTTGGACGCACCATCGGAATTGACCGCCGAGCCTCGGAGCAGTGCCAACACCCGATGGCCGTTGCGCTGTGCGTCGGACAACCGCTCCAACACCAGGACACCGACGCCCTCGCCCCACCCCGTCCCGTCGGCCGAGTCGGCGAACGACTTGCACCGGCCGTCGCCCGCTAGGCCGCGTTGGCGGGCGAACTCGTCCCAGATGGCCGGGGAGGAGAGCAGCAACACGCCCGCGCCCAACGCCAGGTCGCATTCCTCGTTGCGCAGAGCCTGAATCGCCAGATGTAGGGCGACCAGGGAGGACGAACAGGCCGTGTCGACCGTGACGGCGGGTCCTTCCAGCCCGAGCGCGAAGGAGATGCGACCGGAGAGCACGCTGGCGGGAACCCCGGTGACGCCGTATCCGTCGGTGAGCTCGGGCGAGCGGGCGAGCAGCGCGCCGTACTCCTGGGGAGTGCCGCCGACGAAGACACCGGTTCGGCTGCCCCGCAACGAGGACGGCACGATCGCGGCGTTCTCCAATGCCGACCAGGCCGCTTCGAGCAACACCCGCTGCTGCGGGTCCATCGAGGCCGCCTCGCGCGGAGAGATGCCGAAGAACGCCGCGTCGAAGCCTGCGATGTCGTCCAGGAACGCGCCGACCCCGTCGATGCTGGAGTTCCACAACTCCCAGCCGCGATTGGTGGGCGGCTCGGTCATGGCGTCGGTCTCGTCGAGCAGCAGTCGCCATAACCCGTCGAGGTCGTTGGCCCCCGAGGGATAGCGACCCGCCATCCCGACCACGGCGATCGGCTCGGCCGCCGAGGCCAACAACTCCTGGTTCTGCTTACGCAGCCGCTGATTCTCCAGCAGGGACGCCCGAAGCGCGCTGATCGCTTCGGTGACGGAGACCTCCGAGCCCGCCGCAGAATCCATGGACGCTCCAATTTCCGGTGGCATCGGTCATCGCGCCCGCCGGTGGCCGGGCGGGCGCGACGGTTGGCGTGTCGCATCGAGGCTAAGGTCGGCGCTGCTGCGCAGACCCCCGTAAAGCCCGGGCGGCCACCCCTGCGATCGGAGTGGCCCGACCCCGGGGTCAGCGGATACCGAACTCGTCGCTGATCAGATCGAGCAGCTCGGCCGCATCGGCCGAACCGAGGTCGTCGACCTCCGTTGCGTCGGTGGTGGCCGTGGCACCGCCGCGTTCGACGCGGGCGAGCAGCACTCGCAGGCGACTGGCCAACGCCCGGTCGCCCTCCCCTGCCGTCCCGGCCTGCCAGGCACGTTCCAGGTCGTCCAACGCGACCGCCACCGGATCGATCGTCTCCGGCGTTGCCAGATCCAGCTCGGTGACCAGGCGGCCCGCCAGGTCGGCGGTGGTCGGATAGTCGAAGATGAGCGTCGCAGGCAGCCGGACACCCGTCCGGTCGACCAGCCGGTTGCGCATCTCGACGGCCATCAGCGAATCGAATCCCGCCGTGGTGAAGGCCTTGGTGGGTGCGATGCCCGTACCCGGTGGCAGACCGGCCACCGCGCTGGCCTCGGTGCGCACCAACTCGATGAGTGCGGCCAATCTGTCCGCCTGCGATAGGGGTGCGAGTCGCCGCGCGAGATCCTCGGCCGGAGCCGCCGCCTGCGCGGCCTTCGGCGCGGCGAGCGAACGCAGCAACACGGGGACGGTGGTGTCGCCGGACCGGCCGGACAGGGCCTTGGTGTCGATCCGCATCGGAACCACGGTGGCGTCCTCGGCGGACACGGCCCGGTCGAAGACCTCGACGCCGGTCTCGGGGTTGAAGGCGAGCAGCCCGGCTCGGGCGATGCGTTTGCGGTCGGTGTCGGTGAGCGCCGCAGTCATCCCGCCGTCCTCCTCCCAGGGGCCCCAGGCCAAGGAGATCGCGGGCCTGCCTGCCGATCGCCGGTGGCGGCACAGGGCGTCGGCGTAGGCGTTTCCGGCCGCGTAGTTGGCCTGTCCCGCCGAACCGAAGGTGCCTGCGGCCGAGGAGAACACCACGAAGGCGTCGAGATCGGCGTTCTCGGTGAGTTCATGCAGGTGGTGGGTGGCATCGGCCTTCACCCGCAGCACGCGATCGACCTGTTCCGGGGTAAGCGAGGTGATGACCCCGTCGTCGACCACGCCCGCCACGTGCAGCACGCCGCGTAGCGGGCGATGCGCGGGTATGGCGTCGAGGACGGTGCGCAGTGCCTGGCGGTCGGACACATCGCAGGCGGCCCAGTCGACGGTGGCGCCGAGTTCGTCGAGTTCACGGGTGAGCGCCTCGGCGCCGGGGGCCTGCCTGCCCGTGCGGCTGAGCAGCAGCAGATCGCGTACACCGTGTTCCGCCACCAGATGCCGGGCGAACAGCGAGCCGAGCATCCCCGTCGCCCCGGTGATCAGCACGGTTCCGCTGTGCGGCCACAACGAGCTGGCCGGCTCGGTGGTCAACCGGGCGAGGCGGGGCACCCAGACCTGGCCGTCGCGCAATCGAACCTGGGTCTCCCCGTGGAACTGGGCAAGCCGCAGTCCGATCTGGACCGCGTCGGCGGACTCCCCCGGCGTCGTGTCGACCAGCACGACCCGGTCGGGGTGTTCGAGCTGAGCGGAGCACAGCACGCCCCACGCCGCCGCATGCGCCAGATCCGGCTTCTCGGCGGTGGCGTCGACCGTGCGCACCACCAGCCGGGTGCCGTCGTCGGGCTGGGTGACGAAGTCGCGCACGGTCTGCAGCAGCCGACCGACCAGCTCGTGGGTGCCCGCCGGGTCGAGCCGATCCGCGGCGGGTTCGAGCAGGACGTGGACGGCCTTGGGTAGCACGGCGCCCGCATCGGTGACGGGTGCGGGCACCCATTCGGTGCGGTAGAGGTCGTCGCGGCGGCGTACCCCGGTGGTCTCCCGCAGGACGAGCGAGCCGATCCTGGCCACCGGGGCGCCGTCGACGTCGAAAGCCTCGACCGTGACGGTATCCGGGCCGGTCTCACTAATCCGCACGCGCAGCGCCGTCGCCCCGGTGCGCCAGACACTCACGTCGGTGAAGGCGAAGGGCAGTTTCGGCCTGCTCTGCGCCGAGGCTCCCGGTCGGAAGGCCAGTGCGTGCAGCGCCGCGTCGAGCAGCGCCGGATGCAGGCCGTAGCCGATCACCGAGGAAGACGGCAGGGTGACCTCGGCGAGGACGTCCGTGCCATGCCGCCAAGCAGCCGTGAGCCCTCGGAAGGTCGGTCCATAGCCGAACCCGGCGGCCACCATGTCGTCGTAGAAGGACGCCGCGATCTCGATGGGCACCGAGTCCACGGGCGGCCAGGATTCGAATCCGCCGACGGGCGGGGACGACTGCTCGTCCAGACGCCCCTCGGCGTGTTGGGCCCAGGACTGGCCGTCTTCGCTGGAATGGATGGACACCCGGCCGTCGTCGGCGACCGCGACCTGCACCCGCAGTCCACTCTCGGCGGGCAGCGGAAGCGGGTTGTGCAGCTCCAACTCGGCGAGGGCGGGTTTGCCGAGTCGGGCTCCTGCCCAGGTGGCCAACTCGACGAATCCGGCGCCGGGAAAGATGACCGTCTCCTGCACACGGTGGTCGGCGAGCCAGGTCTGCCGGTCGCGCGACAGCTCCCCCGCGAAGAGCACCTCGCCCGCCGGGGTGGGCAGCGTCGCGGGCAGCAGCGGGTGACCGGTGCCCGGCAGACCCGTGTCCTCGGTCCAGCGCGGTTCCGGCCAGTACCTGGCCCGTTGGAAGGCGTACGTCGGCAGGTCGACGCGCCGTGAACCGTCGTCGGCCAGCACCGCAGGCCAGGAGACCGTGACGCCCCGGCCGTGGGCGGCGGCCACGGCGGCGAGCAGCAGCGCGGGTTCGTCGCCCTCGCGGCTGAGCATCGGCAGGCACTCGGCCTCGGTGTCGGTCGCGTCCAGGCAGCCGGTGACCATCGGGGTCAGTACTGCGGTGGGGCCCAGTTCCAGGAAGGTCCGCACGCCGGAGTGCAGCAGCGTCTCGATGCCTGCCGCGAATCGGACGGACTCGCGGGCATGCCGGACCCAGTAGGCCGGGTCGGTGATCTCCTGCGCCGTGACGACCTCGCCGGTGAGGTCGCTGACGATCGGTAGCTCCGGCGCCTCGAAGGTCAGCTCGGCCACGACATCGGCGAACGGGGCGAGCATCGGCTCCATGAGAGCCGAGTGGAATGCATGGCTGACGGCGAGGCGACGGACCCTGATGCCTCGGCCCGCGAGTGTCTCCGCGATCCGCTCCAGTTCGGACTCCGGTCCGGCCAGCACCGTGGCATCGGGTGCGTTGACGGCCGCGACCGAGACACCCGCGCCCAACAGCGCGCCGGTCTCCGATTCGGGCAGTGCCACGGCCAGCATCCCGCCGCCCGCAGGCAGGGCCTGCATGAGCGCGCCTCGGGCCGCCACCAGCCTGCAGGCGTCCGGCAGGCTCAACACCCCGGCGACGTGCGCGGCCGTGACCTGCCCGATCGAATGGCCGAGGAGGAAGTCGGGACGGATGCCCCCGCTCTGCAGCAGCCGGAAGAGCGCCACCTCGACGGCGAACAGCGCCGGTTGGGTGTAGCCGGTGCGGTCGAGCAGGTCGGCGTCGCCGATTGCCTCGCGCAGCGGGCGATCCAGCTGTTCGTCGAGGTGGCGACACACCTCGTCGAAGGCCGAGGCGTAGGCCGGGAAGCGTTGGTACAGGCCGAGTCCCATCTCCGCGCGTTGGGCGCCCTGCCCGGTGAAGAGGATCGCGAGACCGCCATCGACGGCCTCCCGGACCCGACCACCGCCGTCCCGTAGCTCGGCCAGCCCGGCGAGGGCCGATTGGCGGTCGGTGACCGGTAGGGCGGCCCGATGGTCGAGTGCGGCGCGGGTCGTGCCCAGTGAATAGGCCACGTCGACGAGGTCGAGTTCCGGGTCGGCGGCGAGGCGGTCGTGCAGGCGACCCGCCTGCTGGGCGAGTGCCTGTCGGGTGCCGCCGGAGAGCAGCCATGGCATCGGCAGCGGCGCGCCGCGCTCCGCCTGACCGGCCTCGGGTGCCTGCTCCAGGATGAGGTGGGCGTTGGTGCCACTGATACCGAACGAGGACACCGCCGCGCGCCGGGGACGGCCGAGTTCGGGCCAGGTCTCGCCGGTGGCGAGCAGGTGGACCCGACCCCGCGTCCAATCGACGTCCGGCGAGGGTTCGTCCAGATGCAGCGAACGAGGCATGAAGCCGTGTTGCAGCGCCAATACCGCCTTGATCACCCCGCTGACCCCTGCCGCCGCCTGCGCGTGCCCGATGTTGGACTTCAACGACCCCAACCGGACGGGCGTCTCGCGTTCACCGCCGTAGACGTCGAGCACGGCGTGGGCCTCGATCGGGTCGCCGAGGCGGGTTCCGGTGCCGTGGGCCTCGATGAGGTCCACCTCGGACGGATCCAATCCGGCGCGATCCAAGGCGGCCTGGATGACCCGGCGCTGTGCTGCGCCGTTCGGCGCGGTGAGCCCGTTGGACGCGCCATCGGAGTTGATGGCGGTGCCCCGCAGCACGGCGAGCACGGGGTGCCCGTTGCGGCGGGCGTCCGACAACCGTTCGAGGATGACGACGCCGACGCCCTCGGCCCAAGCGGTGCCATCGGCTCCGGCCGCGAACGCCTTGCAGCGGTTGTCCTCGGCCAAGCCGCCCTGCCTGGCGAAGTCGTCGAAGAGGAACGGGCTGGAGATGATCGCCGCACCGCCCGCGACGGCCAGGTCGCATTCCCGGTCTCGGAGCGCGTTCGCGGCGTTGTGCAAGGCCACCAGGGAGGAGGAGCAGGCGGTGTCGACCGTGATCGCCGGTCCCTCCAGCCCCAGGGCGTAGGCGATGCGGCCGGAGACCACGCTGGCCGACAGGCCCGTGACGCCGTAGCCGGCCATCACCTCGGAATCCGAATCGAACAGCGCCGAGTAGCCCTGGGTGGAGGCGCCGATGAACACACCGGTCCGGCTGCCGCGCAAGGTATGGGCGTCGGTGCCCATCCGCTCGATGCCCTCCCAGACAGCCTCCAACATCAATCGCTGCTGGGGATCCATGGTGATCGCCTCGCGCGGGGTGATCCCGAAGAATCCGGCGTCGAACGAGGCGACGTCGGTGAGGAAACCGCCCTCGAAGCGCTGGCCACCCGCGGTCTGCTCGGGCCAGCCGCGATCGGTGGGCATCGCGGAGATGGCATCGCGTTCGTCGACGAGGAGCTGCCACAGCTTCTCCGGGGTGTCCGCCCCGCCGGGATAGCGGCAGGCCATGCCGACGATGACCAGCGGGTCGGTCGCGGCGTCCGCCGAGCGTTGGGTCGCAGCGCTCGGCTCGGGCTCCGGGGTGGGGGCGTCGATGCCGAGCAGTTCGCCGAGCAGATAGCGGGCGAGTTTCTGCGGGGTGGGATGGTCGAACACCAACGTCACCGGCAGCCGCAGCCCGGTGGCGGTGGAGAGTCGATTGCGGAATTCGACACCGGTCAGCGAGTCGAAACCCAACTCCTGGAACGTGCCCGCAGGACGCACCGACTCCGGGTCGGAGTGCCCGAGCACGGTGGCCACGTTCGTCCGCACCAGGGTGAGCAGCACCCGATCGCGCTCGGGCACGGTCAGCGGCGTCAACCGGTCACGTAGCGAGGGCCCGTCGGCGTCGCCGGGACCGGCGCTGACTCGACGTCGGGTCACCGGGCGGACCAGGCCACGCAGGATCGGCGACAACGCGTCGCCCTGCGCGGCCAAGGCCGCGGTGTCGAAGGGTGCGGGGGCGAGTGTGGGCAGGCCGGTGCGCAGCGCCGCGTCGAACAGGCCCAGACCCTCTTCCTCGGAGATCAGGTGCGCGCCGCCCCGACTGAAACGGGCCAGGTCCCCGTCGCTGAGGTGCGCGGACATCTCACTGCGTTGCGACCAGAAACCCCAGGCCAGCGATACCGCGGCCCGACCGGTGGCACGGCGACGTTGAGCGAGCCCGTCGAGCATCGCGTTGGCCGCCGCGTAGTTGCCCTGCCCCGGCCCGCCCATCGTGCCCGCCAACGAGGAGAACAGCACGAAGATCGCCAGATCGAGGTCCCTGGTCAGTTCGTCGAGCACCAGCGCACTGTCCACCTTGGCCCGCAGCACGCGGACGGTCTGCTCGACGGTCAGCGTCTCGATCAGGCCGTCCTCGAGCGCACCTGCGGTGTGCACCACGCCGGTCAGCGGATGGGCCTCGGGCACGGCCCGCACCAGGTGCGTCACCGCCTCCCGATCGGTGACATCACAGGCCACGACCGTGGCCTGGGCGCCCTGCGCGGCGAGGTCGGCGACCAGCTCGGCTGCCCCGGGCGTCTCGGGACCACGTCTGCCGGTCAGCACCAGGTGGCGGACGCCGTACTCGGCGACCAGGTGGCGGGCGAGCAACGCACCGAGCATGCCCAGACCGCCGGTGACCAGCACGGTCCCGGCCGGATCGAGCGGCTTCGGCACGCTCAGCACCGCTTTGCCGATCAGCGCGGCCTGGCTCAGGGAGCGGAATGCGGTCCGAGCCCGCCGGACGTCGAAGACGTTCACCGTGGGCGGGCGGATCTCGCCCTGTTCGATGAGTGCGGCGATCTCGGTCAGCATCTCACCGAGCCGGTCTCGACCGGCCTCCATCAGGTCGTAGACCCGGTACCGGACACCCGGATAGTCGCGGGCGACCTGCTCGGCGTCGCGTTTGTCGGTCTTACCCATCTCCAGGAATCGGCCGCCCGGGGAGAGCAGCCGCAGACCGGCGTCGACGAACTCGCCTGCCAGACAGTCCAGGACCACGTCGACACCGGCGCCACCGCTGGCCGCCCGGAAGGCGTCCTCGAAGTCCAGGGTGCGGGAGTTGGCGATCCGGTCGTCGGGGATTCCCCAGTCCCGGAGCCGGTGTTGCTTGGCCGGGCTCGCGGTGGCATAGACCTCCAACCCGAGGTGGCGGGCGAGTTGCACCGCGGCGGTGCCGACACCGCCCGCCGCCGCGTGTACGAGGAGTCGCTCGCCCGGCTGGACCTGGGCGAGGTCGACCAGTCCCATGTACGCGGTGAGGAAGGCGACCGGAACCGACGCCGCCTCCTCGAAGGTCCATCCCGCGGGCATCGGCGCGAGAAGCCGCTCGTCGGTGATCCCGACCGGACCGAGCGACTCGGCGGTCATGCCCATCACCCGGTCGCCCACCGCGAACCGGGTCACCCCCGGTCCGACGGCGCCGACCACGCCCGCGACCTCGCCACCGAGCCCGGACAGGCCGGGGACCAGGTTCAACGCGACGACGACGTCCTTGAAGTTCAGGCCTGCGGCCCGAATGTCGACACGGATCTCGCCCTCGGTCAGTGCGCCGAGCACCTCCGGGTACGGCTCCAGTTCCAAGCCCTCGATGGTGCCCGGCTGGCGGTTTCCGACCCGCCAGGCCGCCTCGCCGGGCGGCGGCAGCATCACGCCCGCGCGGTCCCAGCGTCCGAGTCGAGGAACCCGCAGCACCCCACCTCGGACCGCGACCTGCACCTCCCCGGTGGCCAGCGCCGAGGGCAGCTGTGTCCAGGAGTCGGCCGTGTCGTCCACATCGACGATCGCGAATCGGCCCGGGTGCTCGGATTGGGCCGAGCGCAGCAGCCCCCACACACCGGAGCCCGACAGGTCGGTGACCGTCGACTCCGGTTCCACGCCGACCGCTGCGGTGGTGACGAACACCAGACGCGCATCATCGAAGCGGCGATCGGCCAGCCAGCTCTTCAACAGGTCCAGAGCGGCCAGCACCGGCGGCCACGACTCGTCGCCGCCCGCCGCGACCACCACGTCCGCAGGCGTTCCCACGCCCTCGAACACCGCAGCCAGGTCATCGAGTCCGGTGGCGACGGCCGCTCCGGGAAGCACGCCGTCGGGCAACTGCGGGCCCTCGACACGTAGCACCGCCCTGGCGACCGGTGTCTGCTCGATGGGTGTCGCCAACTCCGGCCAGCGCACCTGGTGCAGCGCCTCGTCGCGGGCGGGGACCACGTCGCCCTTGCCCAGGGGCCGGACCACGAGGTTCTCGGCGGTCAGCACCGGCTCGCCGGTGGTGTCGGCGACCTCGATCGAGACCGAATCCGGGCCGGTCAACGTCATGCGGATCCGGATCAGGGTGGCGCCGCCCGCGTGCAGGCGGACCCCTCGCCAGGAGAAGGGCAGCCGGACGTCGTCCTGGCCGTCGCCGAGCACGAACGAGGCATGCAGCGCCGAGTCGAGCAGCGCGGGATGCAGACCGAAGCGACCCGCGTCGGAATGCGCGGCCTCCGGCAGGGCCGCCTCCGCGTACACCTCGCCGTCGCCCTGCCACAGCCGCCGTAGCCCCTGGAAGAGCGGGCCGTAGCCGTAACCGGCGGCGGCCATCCGCTCGTAGTGCGCCGCGCCGTCGACCTCGTCCAACCCTGCGGGCGGCCACGCGGTCAGCCCGTCCACCCCGGGTGCGTTCGTCGGCTGTGCCAGCACACCGGAGGCGTGTCGGGTCCAGCCCAGTTCGGTGGTCTCGTCCCGCAGGCGGCTGTAGATACCGAACTCGCGGGCGCCGTCCGAGGCCTGCGCCTCCACCCGGACCTGGACGACCAGTCCACCCGTGGTCGGCAGCACCATCGGCACCTGCAGGGTCAGCTCGTCCACCTGGGCGCAGCCGACCTGATCGCCCGCCAACACGGCGAGGTCGAGCAGACCGGTGCCAGGGAACAGGATCCGGTCGCCGACCGGGTGGTCGGCCAACCACGGTTGGCGGGACAGATCGAGTCGCCCGGTGAGCACCACACCGTCGCCGTCGGCGAGCACCATCGCGCCCCCGAGTACGGGGTGGTCGAGGGACCGCAGGCCCAGCGCCCCCGCGTCGCCGGTACCGGCGTGGATCGTGGCCCAGAGGTGCTGGTGCTGGAAGGCGTACGTCGGCAGTTCGACGCGGTCGCCGCCGGGGAACAGCCCCGAGAGGTCGACGGTGCCGCCGTGGACGAACACACGCGCCAACGCACGGCGGAACTGACTCATCCCACCGCAGCCACGGACCAGGGTGCCGGTGGCCGACGCGGCGTGGCCGGTGTCCTCGATGATCTCCCGGACCGGCACGGCGAGCATCGGATGCGGCGAGATCTCCAGGAACACCGTGTGCCCGTCGGCCAGCAGCGTCCGGGCGGTGGGCTCGAACAACACGGTGTGTCGGGCGTTGCGGTACCAGTAGTCGGCGTCCAGGGTCGCGGTGTCGATCACCGCGCCGGTCAGCGTCGAGTAGAACGGGATGGTGCCGGTCATCGGCTGGACCGGGGCCAGGGTCTCCAACATCCCGTCCCGCAACGGGTCGAGCAACACGGAGTGGCCTGCGGTGGCGACACCGGTGATGATGCGGGCCCGGATGCCGTCTCGCTCGCATTCGGCGACGAACTCCCGGCACGCCTCGGGGTCCCCGCCCACCGTGGAGGAGCTCGGCCCGTTGACCGCGGCCAACGACAGCAGGCCCTCGTAGCGGGCCAACCTGGCCCGGGTGTCCTCGGCGCTCAACACCACCGAGGCCATCCGGCCGTCCACCAGGCTCATCGCCTTGCTGCGCAACGCGACCACCCGTGCGGCGTCGCGCAGACTGATCCCGCCCGCCACGTACGCGGCGACGATCTCGCCCTGGGAATGACCCACCACCGCGGCCGGGTGGACCCCGGCGCTGCGCCACAGGGCGGCCAGGCTGACCATGAGCGTGAACAGCACGGGCTGGATCACATCGGTCCGGCTCATCGACGGCGCATCCGGCGCGCCACGCAGCACGTCGAGCACATCCCAGTCCAGGAACTCGGCGAGCACCTCGGCGCAGCGGGCCGCCTCGGCCGCGAAGACCGGGGACTCCGCCAGTAATCCATGGGCCATCTCCGGCCACTGGCCACCCTGTCCGCCGAAGACGAACACCACCGGGCCCGGCGTGGCGGCGGCCTCGATGACGTCGGCGTCCTGATCTGCGGTGTCCTCGGCGAAGGCGGTCAGTCGGGTGGACAGTTCGTCCCGGTCACCGCCGAGCAGGGCGACCCGATGTTCCAGTGCGGTTCGGGTGGTCGCCAGCGACAGGCCGACGTCGGCAGCCGAGAGCTCCGGCCGGTCTGCGAGGTGGGCGAGCAGTCGCCGGGCCTGGCCGCGCAGCGCGGGCTCCGAGCGCGCGGACAGCACCCACGGCAGCGTCGCGCCGATCTCCTCCGCCGGGACAACGGCCGCCGCCGGTTCCTCGGCGACGGGAGCCTGTTCGACGATCACATGCGCGTTGGTGCCGCTGATCCCGAAGGACGACACCCCGGCTCGGCGCGGCCGCCCGTCGGAGGGCCAGTCCCGTTCGGACTGCAGCAATCGCACCGTGCCCGCCGACCAGTCCACGAAGGTGGAGGGTCGTTCCGCGTGCAGGGTGCGCGGCATCGTCTGGTGCCGCATCGCCTGCACCATCTTGATCACACCCGCGATGCCCGCTGCGGCCTGGGTGTGGCCGATGTTGGATTTGATGGAGCCCAGCCACAGTGCCCGGTCCGGTCCTCGGGTCCGTCCGTAGGTGGCCAACAGCGCGTCGGCCTCGATCGGGTCGCCGAGAGAGGTTCCGGTGCCGTGCGCCTCGACCACGTCGATGTCGCCCGCGGCGACCTTGGCGTCGGCCAGGGCGGCTCGGATGACGCGTTGCTGCGACGGTCCGTTCGGCGCGGTCAAGCCGTTCGAGGCGCCGTCGGAGTTCACGGCGGTGCCCCGGATGATCCCGACGATCGGGTGCCCGTTGCGCTGCGCGTCGGACAGCCGTTCCACCGCCAGCACCGAGACGCCCTCGCCCCAGCCGGTGCCGTTGGCGTCGTCGCTGAATGCCTTGGAACGGCCGTCCGGGGCGAGGGCCCGCTGCCGCGACAGCGTGACCAGCGCTGCGGTGCTGGACATGACGGTGACCCCGCCCGCCAACGCCAGGTCGCATTCCCCGCTGCGTAGCGCTCGCACGGCGAGGTGCAGCGCCACCAACGAGGACGAGCAGGCGGTGTCGACCGTGATGGACGGTCCCTCCAGACCGAGCACATAGGAGATCCGCCCGGAGACCACGCTGTTGGACGTGCCGGTGGTCGCGTGTCCGTCCATGCCGCCCGGTGCTGCGTTCAGCAGCAGCGCGTAATCCTGCTGGGAGATGCCCGCGAAGACACCGGTGCGGCTGCCTCGCAGACCGGCGATGTCGATGCCCGCCCGTTCGAGGACCTCCCAGGACGCCTCCAACAGCTGACGCTGCTGCGGGTCCATCCCGGTGGCCTCGCGCGGGGAGATACCGAAGAACTCCGGATCGAAGTCGGCGACGTCGTAGAGGAAGCCGCCCTCGCGGGTGTAGCAGGTACCGGGGTTGTCCGGGTCGGGGTGATAGAGCTCGTCGAGGGGCCAGCCACGGTCGGCCGGGAACTCGCCGATCGCGTCTGTACCGGTGTGCACCAGGTTCCAGAGGTCCTCCGGAGAGCGCACCCCGCCCGGCAGACGGCAGGCCATGCCGACGATGGCCACCGGTTCGTCGTGCTGCGACTCCAGCTCGCTGATCCGCCGCTTCGACTTGTGCAGGTCCGCGGTGACCCACTTGAGGGCGTCCCGGAGTTCGTTGTCAGTGGCCATCGGTTTCACTCCCGCTCGTCGAGCTCATACACGTCACTGCTTGCCGAACTCGTTACGGATGAAGGCGAGGATGTCGTCGTCGCTGGCGTCGGCGAGCCGGTCATCGACGGTTCCGGTGTCGGGGTCCGTCTCGGCCGCGACGGTGGCGGCCGGGGTGGCGCTCCAGGCTGCGACCAGGTCCCGCAGCCGTGATTCGACCTCTTGGCGGACGCCCTCGGACGGGTCGAGCTCGGCCACGGCGGCCTCCAGCTGGTCGAGCTGGGCCAGAATCGGCAACGCCGTCGGTGCCGCCCGCCGCAGGATCTCGTCCTCGATGTGGTCGACCAGCTCGTCCGGTGTGGGGTGGTCGAAGACCATCGCCGCCGACAGCGGCACGCCGACCGCCGAGGAGACCGCGTTGCGCAGTTCGACCCCGGTGAGCGAGTCGAAACCGAAGTCCCGGAACAGCCTCTTGCTGTCCTGGAATTCCTCGGTGGGCAGGTTGAGCACCACCCCGGCCCGCTGTCGAACCAGTTCCAACAGTTGCCTGCGCCGGTCGGCGGCGGGCAGGGCCGCCCACCCCGGCGCCGGATCGGCGGTGGCCGTCGGGGCGGCGGGGGTCGCCGCCAGAGCGCTCGCGGGCACGAGCGAACGCAGCACGGGCGCCAGGGTGCCCGCTGCGGCGTTGTCCGCCATCGTCGTCGGATCCATGCGCAGCGGCAGCAGCACCGGGGCGTCGCTGTCCCACGCGAGGTCGAACAGCTCCATGCCCTCCTCGGGGCTCAGGGCCAGCATTCCGGCTCGGGTCACCCGAAGCTTGTCCACCTCGCGGAGCTGTCCGGCCATCCCGTCGTCGGTCTCCCACAGGCCCCAACCCAGCGACGTCGCAGGCAGTCCGTTTGCTCGGCGGTGCACCGCCAGCGCGTCCAGTGAGGCGTTGGCGGCGGCGTAGTTGGACTGTCCGGCGCTACCGAGGGAGCCGACCGCCGAGGAGAAGAGGATGAAACGCCTCGGTTCGAGATGGGCGGTCGCATCGTGCAGCGCCAATGCGGCGTCGGTCTTGGAACGCAGGACGTTGGTCACCTGCTCGGCGGCGAGATGGGTGAACGGGGCGTCGTCGTTGACACCGGCCACATGGATCACCGAGGTCAGCGGCTGCTCGGCGGGAATCGCGGCCAGTAGCTCGTCCAGCCGCGCCCGGTCGGCGACATCCGCCGCAACCAGGTCGGCGGGGACCCCGGTGGCGGCCAACTCGGCCAGCAGCCCGTCGGCATTGGGCGCGGTCGGGCCGCTGCGGCTGAGGAGTAGGAGCCGGGCGGCGCGACCGGTCCGAGCTAGGTGGACCGCCAGCCGTGCACCGAGTGCCCCCGTCGCGCCGGTGATCAGCACGGTGCCCTCCGGCGCGGGTCCCGTCGTCGTCTCGGGCGCCGGGCGGGTGGCGGGAAGTCGGGTGAGTCTCGGTAGCAGCACCGCGCCTGCGCGCACCGCCTGCTGTGGTTCGTCGGCCCGGAGCACCCCCGGATCCAGGTCCTCGGGATCGTCGGTGTCGACCAGGATCAGCCGTCCCGGGTTCTCCAACTGCGCGGACAGCAACAGGCCACGCGCCGCCGCGCGGACCGGGTCGATCGGCTCGTCGCCGATGGCGACGGCCTGTTCGGTGCACACCACGACGCGCTTGTCGAGCTGTTCCTCGTCGGTGAGCAGCGTCCGCACCCTGGTCAGCGCGTCCAGCACGGCCGTCCGGGTGGCCAGGCCCGTATCACCGTCGAAGGCGGGCAGGTCGACGCGGACCACCTCGGCTGCCGACACCGACGGGACCGCGGGCGCCTCGGGGACCGGGGTCCACCGCAGTTCGTACAACGCGCCACGGTCGTCCGGCGTGTCGTCGACGCCCGGGATCGCGGTGTGCAGCCAGTAGCTCTGGCGTTGGAACGGGTAAGTGGGCAGGTCGGTTCGGCGAGCACCCGTACCGGCGAAATAGGCCGCCCAGTCGACGTCGACGCCTCGGGAGTAGAGCCCGCCCAACGCGGCGATCAGGGTGATGGTCTCCTCGCGCTCGCGGTGTTGGGTCGCGGTCACCACGGCGGTGGTGTCGTCGGGCAGGCAGTTGGCGGTCATTCCGGTGAGGACGCCGTCCGGCCCGATCTCCACGAACGCCCCGGTGCCTGCCGTGGTCAGGGTGGCGACCACGTCGGCGAAACGGACGGCGTGCCGGACGTGTCGCACCCAGTACTCGACCGTGCGGACCTCCTCGACCGCCGCCCGGCCGGTCAAGCCGCTGACCAGGTCCATCGTCGGTGTGCTGAAGGTGACTTCGGACAGCACCCGGGCGAAGTCGTCGAGCATGGGCTCCATCAGCGGCGAATGGAAGGCGTGTGAGACCTGCAGTCGTTTGACACGGATACCCGAGGCGGCGAACTTCTCGCCGAGCACCGATACCCGGTCGGCGTCGCCGGAGATCACGACCGACCGGGGGCCGTTGACGGCCGCGATGTCGACGGCCTCGGCGTCCGCCTCCAACGCGGCCCGGACCTCGTCCTCGGTGGTGCCGATCGCCGCCATCGCCCCCGGCGCCGTGATCGCGTGCATCAGTCTGCCCCGCGCGGCGACCACGGCACACGCGTCGGGCAGCGACCACAGCCCGGCGCAGTACGCGGCCGCCACCTCGCCGATGGAATGCCCTGCCAGGACATCCGGCGTCAAACCCCAGGAGCGGACCAGGGCGAACAGGGCGACCTCGTAGGCGAACAGCGCGGGCTGGGTGAACTCGGTGCGATGCAGGTCGTCGGAGCCCTCGAACAGGATCTCCCGCAGTGAACGGCCGAGCAGACCGTCCAGTTCGGCGCACACCTCGTCGAGGGCCTCGGCGAACACCGGGAACGCCCGGTACAGCGCCGAACCCATTCCGGGGCGTTGCGCACCCTGCCCGGTGAACAGGAACGCGACGCGGCCCGCCGCATCCGGTAGTTCGGGCCCGACCTCGGCGGCCACCCTGGACAGCTCCTCGACGAGCTGTTCGGCGTCGTGGCCGGTGACGACGCGTCGGTGCTCGAAGACGCTGCGGGTGGTGACCGTGGAGTAGCCGACGTCCAACGGCAGCGCGTCGGGCTCGGCGAGCAGGTCGCGTAGTCGACCGGCCTGGGCCCGCAGCGCTTCCGGATTGCGGCCGGAGAGCACGATCGGCGTCGGCACCGCCGCGATGCTCTCGCGGGCGTCGGGTTCCTCGGGCGGGGCCTCCTCGAGGATCACGTGGGCGTTCGTGCCGCTGATGCCGAAGCCCGACACCGCCGCCCGCCTCGGCCGTGCACCCTGCGGCCAGGGGCGTGCCTCGGTGAGCAGTCGCACCTGCCCCGCGGTCCAGTCGACGTGCGGCGTGGGCTCCTCGACGTGCAGGGTCTGTGGCATCACCGCATGGCGCATGGCCAGCACGGATTTGATGACGCCTGCCACGCCTGCGGCGGCCTGGGTGTGGCCCACGTTGGATTTGAAGGAACCCAGCCACGCCGGTTCGGTGCGGCCCTGCCCGTGGGTGGCCAGCAGCGCGTCCGCCTCGATCGGGTCGCCGAGTTTGGTTCCGGTGCCGTGTGCCTCGATGAGGTCGACATCGGCGGTGCCCAGCCCCGCGTTGGCGAGCGCGGCGCGGATCACCCGCTGCTGGGACGGACCGCTGGGGGCGGTCAGGCCGTTGGACGCGCCATCCTGGTTGATCGCCGAGCCCAGCACCGTCGCCAATACCCGGTGGCCGTTGGCGCGCGCGTCGGAGAGCCGTTCCATCACGATCACTCCGGCGCCCTCCCCCAGCGCGAATCCGTCCGCTGCGGCGTCGAAGGCCTTGCAGTGGCCGTCTCGGGCCAGGCCGCGCTGCCTGCTGAAGACCAGGAGTGACGTCGGGTCGGACATCACGGCCACCCCGGCGTTGATCGCCAGGTCGCATTCGCCCGCCCGCAGTGCCTGGGCCGCCATGTGCAGCGTGACCAGCGAGGAGGAGCAGGCGGTGTCGACCGTGATGGACGGTCCCTCCAGGCCGAGCACATAGGAGATCCGCCCGGAGCCCACGGCGGCGGCGCCCCCGGTGACCAGGTAGCCCTCCAGTTCGGGTCCTGCAGCGCGGACCCGTTCGCCGTAGAACTGGTGCGTCATACCCAGGTAGACGCCGGTCCGGGTGCCGCGCAGCGAATGCGGGTCGATCCCACTGCGTTCGAAGGCCTCCCAGGAGGTCTCCAGCAGCACCCGGTGCTGCGGGTCCATCGTGGCCGCCTCGCGCGGCGAGATCCCGAAGAACCGGGGGTCGAACTCGGTGGCGTCGTAGAGGAAGGCGCCGCGCTCGATATAGGTCTTGCGCGGGGTGTCGGGGTCGGGATCGTAGAGCGTGCCGAGTGGCCAGCCACGGTTCTCCGGCAGCCCGGCAACCATGTCGGAGCCCGCCTCCAGTGCCTCCCACATCCGTTCCGGGGTGTCGATGCCGCCGGGGAAGCGACAGCTCATGCCCACGATGACGATCGGATCCGACTGGTCGGCGACGGCCGCCCGGATGATGGTCGGCTCGGCCGGTGCGGACCGGGTGGTGAGCACCTCCTCGTCGAGGTAGCGGGTGAGCTCGTCGACGCTCGGGTAGTTGAAGATCAGCGTGCTCTGCAGGGGCACCCCGATGGCGGCGACGAGCCGGTCGCGCAGCTCGACGGCGGTCAGCGAGTCGAATCCGATGTCGAAGAAGGCACGTCCGGAGTCGACGGCGTTCTTGTCGGTGTGCCCGAGCACCGTGGCCACCTGCTGGTGAACGACGTCGCGCACGGCCTCCGTACGGGCCTGCGGATCCAGTCCCTCCAGTTTCGCGGCCAGCCCGGAACCGGTCTTCGGCGCGGCATCCGTCGGTAGCGCACCGGTGAGATCGGCCAACAGCGCGCTCGGCCGTTGGGCGGTGAACACGGAGATGAAGTTCGACCAGTTCACCTCGACGACCAGCAGCGCTCCCCCGTCGCCGGTGAGCACCCGGCCCAGGGCTCGGACGGTGGCCTCCGGGTCCATCACCGGTAGACCGGTGCGGCGCAGCGTGTCGTAGGCCTCGACGGAGACCATGCCCGCCTCGCCCGCCCACGGACCCCAGGCGATCGACCAGGTCGGCACGCCTTCGGCGGTGCGCTGCGCGGCCCGCGCGTCGAGATAGGCGTTGGCACCCGCGTAGACACCGTGGTCACCGGCGCCCCACACCGCGACGCCGGAGGAGAAGTACACGACGGCCCGGAGTTGGCCGGGGTCGAGTTCGGCCTCCAGGTTGACGATGCCGGTGACCTTGCCCGCCGAGACTCGGGCGAGCTGTTGGACCTCGGCCTCCTCGATCGGTCCACCGTCGCCGACCCCGGCCGCGTGGATGACCGCGTCGATCAGCACACCGTCGCCTTGGGCCTCGCGCAGCATCGCCGCGACCGAGGCCCGGTCGGCGGTATCGCAGGGGAGGACGACGGCCTCGGCGCCGATGTCGCGGACCTCGGCGAGGAGTTCCGCCGCGCCGGGCGCAGCAGCGCCGCGCCTGCTGGTCAGGATGATTCGGCGGGCGCCCTGATCGGCGAGGAATCGCGCAACCTGGCTACCGAGCGCGCCGGTGCCGCCGGTGATCAACACGGTCGCGCCCGCAGCGCTCCACCCGGGGGTGGCGGCGAGGTCCGGCGCCCGGTGCACCCGGCTGGTGTAGCGACCCTCGGCGCGGATGGCGACCTGATCCTCGCCATCGGTCCCGATCAGGGTGCCAGCGGCCAGCGCGGCGGTGGACTCGTCCCACTCGGCTGGCAGGTCGAGCAGCCCGCCCCAGGTCTTGGGCTTCTCCAAGCCGATGCAGCGGCCCAGTCCCCAGACGATCGCCTGCAGTGGGGCGGCGGGGCCGTCGGTCGCCTCGACCGCCACGGCACCGGAGGTGGCGCACCAGAGCGGCGCCGTCTGCGCCGCGGCATCGAGGGCCCGGACGACGACCAGCAGCGCGGCCGCACCCCGGGTCGTGTCGGGGTAGGCGGTCACCGGCCGCTCGTCGAGCCCGGTCAGACAGAGCACCCCGGCCAGCGGGTCGGCGCCGACCGAGGCCCGGATGCTCTCGCCCAGTTCGGCCGCGTCGGCACCGGTGTCGGTGCCCGGCTCGGGAACCGGCACCACGATCGCGCGGTCCGCCCGATCCGCGACGATGTCCACCGCTGCAGGGCAGCCGTGTCCATCGGAGACCAGCACCAACCAGGTGCCGGTGAGACGGCCGGGCGGCGCGGCAGGCAGCGGCGCCCAGTCGACGCGGTACAGCCAGGAATCCAGTTGGGCCCGCTCGCTGCGGTTGCGGTGCCAGTCGGCCAACGCCGGAACGACGGTGTCCAAACCGGACTTCTCGGTCATCCCGAGCGTCGCGGCGAGGGTGTCGACGTCGTGATCGGTGACCGCCTGCCAGAACCGGTCGTCGGCGGGATCCCCGGTGCCACGCGGCCGATCGGTCTCGGCAGGCCAGAACCGGCGGCGCTGGAACGCATAGCTCGGCAGGTCGTCGAGATGGCCGCCGCCGTCGAAGGACCGGCCGAGATCGGCGCGCACGCCCTCGGCGTGCAACCTGGCCAGCGAGGTCAGGATCCGACGCAGGCCGCCCTCGTCGCGGCGCAGACTCCCGACGACCGTGGCGGCCACATCGGATGCCTCCGCCGTCTCGTTGATCGGCCCGACGAGCAGCGGATGCGCACTCACCTCGAGGAACGCCCGGAAGCCCTGGTCGAGCAGGGCGGTGACGGCGGGGGCGAGCTGCACCCGCTCGCGCATGTTGCGATACCAGTACTCGCCGTCCACCT
Organism: Actinoalloteichus hymeniacidonis; assembly: GCF_014203365.1. Lineage (NCBI taxonomy): Bacteria > Bacillati > Actinomycetota > Actinomycetes > Pseudonocardiales > Pseudonocardiaceae > Actinoalloteichus > Actinoalloteichus hymeniacidonis. The sequence goes on along the minus strand of NZ_JACHIS010000001.1, from coordinate 3,072,576 downwards.
CACCCGGCTGTGTCCAGTCCACGGTGACCGTCGAGAAGAACGGGACCGTCCCGGTCAGCGGGGTGACCTCGGCGAGGTCGACGAGCAGGTCATCGCGCAGGGGCTCCATGTGGGCCGAGTGCGAGGCATAGGTGGCGGCCATCAGCTTCGCCCGCACCCCGTTCTCGCGGGCCTCGGCCACCAACTCCTCGATGGCCTGTTGATCGCCGCTGACGGTGACCGCCTGGGGGCTGTTCACGACGCCGATCTCCACGCCCTCGAAACGGGCGGTCCAGGATTCGACCTCGGTGACCGACGCCGCCAACGTGGCCAGACCACTGGGCCTGCTCAGCGCCACCGCCCGCCAGACTCGGCGGGCCAGGATCGTCACGCAGTCCGACAACGAGAGCACTCCGGCGACGCAGGCCGCCGCGACCTCGCCCTGCGAACTACCGATGACGGCGGCGGGCGTGATCCCGTAGGAGCGCCACAACTCGGCCAGCGACACCATGGTGGAGAACAGCAACGCCTGGTTGACCAGGATCTCCGAGACGTCCTCGGGTGCCGCCGCGCCCCGCGCCACGTCGGTGATGGACCACCCCAGCTGCGCGGCGAACGCGGCGTCGCACTCGGCCCAGCGGGCCGCGAACACCGGCGCGGTGTCCAGGAGTTCGACCGCCATGCCGTCCCACTGGGCGCCGTAGCCGGGGAAGACCCAGACCGGGCCACGGTCGAACGCCTTGGCAGGTTCGGTGACCACATCGTCGTGCGGGCGGCCCTCGGCGACCGCGCGTACCCCGTCGAGCAGGCGGTGACGATCCTGGCCGATCACCACCGACCGGTGTTCGAAAGCGGTGCGCCGCAGCAGGGTGCGCGCCACCGCGGGCAGGTTCACGTCCGGCCGCCGGTCCAGATATGCGGCCAGCCCGACGGCCTGTGCCTGTAGCGCCTCGGGTGTCCGGCCGGACAACGCCAGCGGCAGCGCACCCGAGTCGGTGTCCGGGGAATCGGCCGGGGCCTCCGACGGTTCGACGGGATCGGCCTCGGCGAGGATCACGTGCGCGTTGGTGCCGGACATCCCGAACGCCGACACCGCAGCGCGGCGGGGGCGCCCCGGGTCGGGCCATGCGCGTTCCTCGGTGAGCAGCCGCAGCGTGCCCGCCGACCAGTCGATCTTCGTGCTGGGCTCCTCGGCATGCAGGGTCCGGGGCATCCTGGCGTGTCGCAGCGCGAGCACGGACTTGATCACGCCTGCGATTCCGGCGGCCGCCATGGTGTGCGCGATGTTGGACTTCAGCGAGCCCAACCACAGCGGTTCGGTGCGGTCGGCACCGTAGGTCGCCTGCAGTGCGTGCGCCTCGATCGGATCGCCCAGCGCGGTGCCGGTGCCATGGGCCTCCAACAGGTCGACGTCGGCCGGGTCGAGGCCCGCGTCGGCCAGGGCGTCGCGGATCACCCGCTGTTGGGAGGGTCCGTTCGGGGCGGTGAGCCCGTTGGAGGCGCCGTCGGAGTTGATCGCGGTGCCCGCGACCGTGGCCAGGATCGGGTTGCCCGCCCGCAGCGCCTCGGAGCGGCGTTGCAGGACGACCACGCCGACGCCCTCGCCCCAACCGGTGCCGTCGGCGTCCGCGCCGAACGCCTTGCACCGTCCATCGCCCGCCAGGGCACCCACCTGGGAGACCAGCGAGATCCCCGCAGGCGTGGACATCACCGTCACGCCGGAGGCGAGCGCGAGGTCGCATTCGCCCTCGCCCAGCGCTCGCGCGGCCATGTGCAGCGCGACCAGCGAGGACGAGCAGGCGGTGTCGACGGTGACGGACGGGCCCTCCAGACCCAGCACATAGGAGAGTCGACCGGAGACGACACTGGTCGAGGTACCGGTCATCACGTAGCCCTCGGCCTCGGTGACCCCGGTCAGCAGATCGGCGTAGTCGGAACCCGCGACCCCGGCGAACACCCCGGTTCGGCTGCCACGCAGATCGGCCGCGTCGATGCCCGCGTGTTCCAAGGCCTCCCACGCGGTCTCGAGCAGGAGTCGCTGCTGCGGGTCCATGCCGAGTGCCTCGCGCGGCGAGATCCCGAAGAAACCGGCATCGAAGTCGGCGACCGAATCGAGGAAGCCACCCAGCCGAGCGACGTCGTCGCCGAGTGTGGAGGTGTCCCAGCCTCGGTCGGTCGGGAAACGACCCACCGCGTCGGTTCCCTCGCTCAGCAACCGCCACAGGTCCTCGGCGTTGCGGACCCCACCGGGAAAACGGCAGGACATGCCCACGATGACGACCGGATCGTCGTCGGCGGCGGCTCGACGACGGGTGACGACCCGCTGTGCCCCGCCGAGCAGTTCCTCGCGTAGGAAGGCCACCACCGCCGCAGGCGTGGGATGGTCGAAGACCAGGGTGGCGGGCAGGGCCAATCCGGTGTCCTGCACCAACATGTCGCGCAGCCGAACCGAGGCCAGCGAATCCATGCCCAGCTCGACGAAGGCCTGGTCGGCGGCGATCGCCGATCGGTCGCGGTGTCCCAGCGCTGCCGCGGCGGCCGAGCGGACCCCCGCCAACAGCCGGTGGGTCAGTTCCTCGGCGTCGAGTCCGGCAAGCGGGTGCTCCGGACGACCCGATCGACGTGGGGCGGCGGCGATCACGGCAGGCCTGCTGGTCTCGGTGCCGCTGTTCAGCCAGTACCGCTCCCGCTGGAACGGATAGGTGGGCAGGTCCAGTCGAGGCGCCCCCGGAGCGGCGACGATGCGATCCCAGCCGATCGGGGTGCCCGCGACGTAGAGCTCGGCAAGGGCGGTGAGCAGCGATTCGGGCTCGGGCTGGTCACGGCGCAGGGTGACGGCCACGGCGGCGGGGGTGTCGGCCTCCGCCAGGTTCTCCAAGGCCATCGGGGTGAGACCGCCGGGCCCGATCTCCAGATACCCGGTGACACCGTCGGCGGCGAGCCTGCCCATTCCCTCGGCGAAGCGCACCGTCTGGCGCACCTGCCGCACCCAGTAGTCGGGGGTACCGATCTCGGCGGCGCTGACCGGGCTGCCGGTGAGATCGGAGACGATGGTCCGGGTCGGCGCCGAGTACGCGATCGTGGCGGCGACCTCGCGGAATCGCTCGAGCATCGGCTCCATCCGGGCGGAGTGGAACGCGTGACTGACCGGCAGTCGCCGCGCCCGCCCACCCCGGCCGATGCAGGCGGCCACGACCGCCGCCACCGAGTCCACGTCCCCGGCCACGACCAACGAGGACGGCCCGTTGACCGCGGCGATCTCCACGTCGCAGCCGGTCTCGGCCAGCAGCGCGGGCAGTTCGCCCTCGGGGATCTCCACAGCGGCCATCGCCCCGCCGTCGGGCAGCTCGTCCATCAACCGACCGCGCGCGGCAACCAGTCGGCACGCGTCGGCGAGGGAGAACACGCCTGCGACGTGGGCGGCGGCGATCTCGCCGATGGAGTGGCCGAGCAGGACATCCGGCACGACGTCCCAGGAGGCCAGCAACCGGCACAGCGCGACCTCGACCGCGAACAACGCGGGCTGGGTGTAGCGGGTGCGGTCGAGCAGCTCCGGGTCGTCGATCACCTCGGCCAGCGGTTGCGGCAGCAGCGCATCGAAATGACCCGCGATCTCGTCGAAGGCCTCGGCGAAGACCGGATACGCGGCCCGCAGGCCGGCCGCCATTCCCGGGCGTTGGCTGCCCTGGCCGCTGAACAGGAAGGCGAGTCTGCCCGGTGCCCTGGTACGGCCACGGACCACGGCCGGGTCAGGCTCGCCGTCGGCGACCGACCGCAGCCCGGTCAGCAGGCTCTCGTCGTCGGCTCCGACCACCACCGCCCGGTGTGTCAGGCGGGCCCGGGTGGTGGCCAGCGCGCTGCTGAGATCGTGGTCGGGGTGGGTTCGGGCGTAGGACTCGATCAGGGCGCCTTGGGCGCGCAGTGCCCCGTCGTCGCGGGCGGAGAGCAACAGCGCACGAACCGGGCGCTCCACCGGGCTCGCGGGTTCGTCGTCGGGTCGGGTGGGGGCCTGTTCGAGGATGACATGCGCGTTGGTGCCGCTGATGCCGAACGCGGAGACCGCGCCCCGGCGCGGGCGCCCGGTCTCGGGCCAGTCACGGGCCTCGGTGGTCAGCTCGACACTGCCGGTCGTCCAGTCCACCTGTGGGGTGGGCGCGTCGACGTGCCGGGTCGCCGGTAACCGCCCGTGGCCCAGGGCCAGCACCATCTTGATCACACCGGCCAGGCCTGCAGCCGCCTGGGTGTGGCCGATGTTCGACTTGATCGAGCCGAGCAGCAACGGCTGGTCGCGGTCCTGCCCGTAGGTGGCGAGCAGGGCCTGTGCCTCGACCGGGTCGCCCAGCCGGGTGCCGGTGCCGTGTGCCTCGACGGCGTCGACCTGTCCCGCGCTCAGCTGCGCGTCCTCCAAGGCCTGCCGGATGAGTCGCTGTTGGGAGGGTCCGTTCGGGGCGGTGAGCCCGTTGGAGATGCCGTCGGAGTTGATCGCGCTGCCGCGTACCACCGCCAGCACCGGGTTGCCTGCGGCCCGAGCCGTCGAGAGCCGCTGCACAAGCAGCATGGCGACCCCCTCGCCCCATCCGGTGCCGTCGGCCGCCGCCGCGAACGACTTGCACCGGGCGTCGGCGGCCAGGCCCTGTTGCTCGGCGAACTCGACGTAGAGATCGGGGTTGGCCATCACGGCGGCGCCGCCGACCAACGCGGCGGAGCACTCGCCGCCTCGGAGCGCCTGGATGGCCAGGTGCAGGGCGACCAGCGACGACGAGCACGCGGTGTCGATCGACAGCGCTGGGCCCTCGGTGCCGAGTACGTAGGCGAGCCTGCCGGAGGCCACGCTGTTGGTGGTGCCGGTCAACAGGTTGCCGATGACCTCGTCGCCTGCCGCCGCGTCACGCGGCCCGTAGTGCTGGTCGGCGAGTCCGACGAACACGCCGGTATCGCTGCCGCGCAGAGCGGCCGGGTCGATGCCCGCGCGCTCCACCGCCTCCCAGGCGGTCTCCAGCAAGAGCCGCTGCTGCGGGTCCATCGCCAAAGCCTCGCGGGGGCTGATGCCGAAGAAGCCCGCGTCGAAGTCGCCTGCGTTGTCGAGGAAGCCGCCCCGGCGGGTGACCTCGGGGCCGAGTCGCCCGCTGTCCCACCCTCGATCGGTCGGGAACGGCTGGAGCGGGTCACGTTGGTCGGCGAGCAACTCCCAGAGTTGCTCGGGAGAACCGACGCTTCCCGGATAGCGGCAGGACATCGCCACGATCGCTATCGGCTCGCTGTTCGCCGACTCCAACTCGCGCAGCTTCTGGCGAGTCCGCTGCAGATCGGCGGTGACCTTCTTGAGGTACTGCGCGACGCGCTCGTCAGTGGCCACGTTATTCCGCTCCGTTCTCTGCGAACTCGCCGCACTCGCTGTCGCGACAGGCGAGGACTTCGTCGGTGCTCGTGTTCGGGCCGCCCACGGTGGATCGCATCGGCGGGCAGCCGGGAACTCGTTCGTCGATGACCACGGTCTAGTCGGCTCCGTCCTCGGCCAGATCGCCGAACTCGCTGTCGATGAACGCCAGTACCTCGTCGGTACTGGCACCCTCGAGATCCGACTGCTCCTGGTCGGCGTGCGCGGCGCTCACGACCTGCAGGCGGTGCAGCATCCGCCGTAGACGCTCGGTCACCGCGCCGTGGTCGCCGCCCGCCGAGGTGACGGCCTCCACCGCGGGTTCCAGTGCCGCGAGTCCGCGCAGCAGGGCCTCGGCCGGGTCCTGTTCGGCGGGGGCCAGCCGTGCGAGCAGGTGGGCGGCGAGGGCCTGTGGGGTGGGCTCGTCGAAGACCACGGTGGGTGGCAGTGCGATGCCGGTGATAGAGCGCAGTCGGTTGCGTAGTTCGACCGCGGTGAGCGAGTCGAAGCCCTGTTCGCTGAAAGCCTGGGTGGGTTCGACGTCGGTGCGCGAGGCATGGCCGAGGACGGCGGCGGCCTCGGCGCGCACCAGGTCGACGAGCAGTAGCGTCTGGTCGGCCGGGGACAGACCGGTCAGGCGATCCGCCCAGCCGCCCTCGGTCGCGGCGGGTGTCGCCGAGGCCTGACGTCGGGCGGGCGGCACCAGGGCCCGCAGCAGTGGGTGGACGTCCTCCTCGCGGCGCCGCAGGTCGGCGAGATCGAGTCTGGTCGTGACGAGAACCGGTGTCTCGGCGGCGATTCCCGCATCGAACAGCTCCAGGCCGGTCTCGGTGGTGAGCCGTTCGACGCCGAGTCTGCGCATCCGCCGGTGGTCGTCGGCACTCAACGCCGAGGTCATGCCGCCGGTCTGCTCCCAGGGGCCCCACGCGAGTGAGACGGCGGGCAGCCCGTGGGCCCGTCGCTGCTCGGCGAGTGCGTCGAGGAAGGCGTTGGCCGCCGCGTAGTTGCCCTGACCTGCGTTCCCGAACGCCGCCGAGGCGGAGGAGAACAGCGCGAACATCTTGAGTCCGCTCGTGAGTCGGTGCAGGTTCCAGGCACCGTCGACCTTGGGGCGCAGAACCAGCGCGAGACGGGCCTCGTCGAGCGCGCCCACCACGCCGTCTGCCACCACCCCTGCCGCGTGGACGACACCGGTGAGGCGCGTCTGCGCTTTCAGTAGACGTTCGAGATCGACCGGGTCGGCCACATCGCAGGCGGTCACGGTGATCTCGGCACCCCACTCGGCCAGCTGGGCGCGCAGCTCGTCCACCTCGGGACCGGGTTCGGCGCTGCGGCCGACGAGCGTGAGACGGCGGACGCCGTGTCGACGCACGAGATGACCGGCGATCAACCTGCCCAGGGAACCGGCGCCGCCGGTGATGAGCACGGTCTCGTCGGGTTCGAACAGCGGGCCGACCCGCAGTACCGCCTTACCCACGATGGCGGCCTGGCTCACCGCGCGGAAGGCGTCGGGGGCGCGGGTGACATCCCAGACCGTGTGCGGCGGCGGGACGAGCGCACCGCTGTCGAAGTGGACGACCAGCTCGCCCAGCATCTCGGCGACCCGGTCGAGCCCGGCGGTACCCAGATCGAAGTGGGTGTAGCGGATTCCCGGGTGTGCGTCGGCGATGGCGGTGGCGTCACGCAGGTCGGTCTTGCCGATCTCCACGAACCGGCCGCCACGCGGCAGGGTGGCCAGTGAGGCGTCGATGAACTCGCCGGTCAGCGAGTTGAGGACCACGTCGACGCCGTGGCCTGCGGTCGCGGCCAGGATCTCGGCCGCGAAGTCGAGGGCGCGCGATGAGCAGATGTGGTCGGCGTCCAGACCGGCCGCGCGGAGCCGATCGTGTTTGGCGGGGCTGGCCGTGCCGAAGACCTCGGCGCCGAGCAGCCGCGCGACCTGCACGGCCGCGGTGCCGACCCCGCCTGCGGCCGCGTGGATGAGGACGCGTTCGCCGGGTTGGACGGCGGCCACGTCGACGAGGGCGTACCAGGCGGTGAGGAAGGCGATCGGTGTGGCGGCGGCCAGCTCGTCGGACCAGCCGGCGGGGATTCGAGTCAGCGCACGGACATCGGCGGTCGCCCGGTCGCCGAACGCGCCGTCGACCATGCCGAACACCCGGTCGCCCACCGCCAGGGTGGTGACGTCCTCGGCGATCTCGGCGACCACGCCCGCGGCCTCGATGCCCATCTCCCCCGCGCCCGGGTACAGATTCACCGCCATCAGCACGTCGCGGAAGTTGAGTCCGGCGGCGCGCACCGCGATCCGAACCCGACCCGGCGTGAGCGGGGTGGACTCCTCGACGTCCGGGGTGAGGCGTAGATCGGCGAGCGAGCCCCGCTCGCCCGAGGTGAGCCGCCAGTGCCCTGCGGGCCGCGACAGCGGCGGACGGGACCGGACCAGCCGCCGCCGGTAGGTCTTGCCGCCGCGCACCAGGATCTCGGGTTCGTCGGTGGCCAGGGAATCGACGGGCGGTGTCTCGTCATCGAGGTGCACCAGCAGGATTCGGTCGGGGTTCTCGGTCTGCGCCGTGCGCACCAGTCCGGCGAGCGTTGCGTGGGCCAGACCGCTGCGGATCAACAGGACCAGACGGCTGTTGGCCAGTCGATCGGCGGCCAACCAGTCGCGCAGCAGGCTGAGCGCCCAGGCGGACGCGATGTGCGCGGCGACGGCGGGATCGTCTGACGCCGGTGGGGCGCAGGCGAACACCGTGTCGGGAGCACCGATGTCGGCGAGCCGCGCGTGCTCGGTGACCGTGGCGTGGCGGCGCAGTCGATCGACCAGGCCGGGCACGGCGGCGCCGAGCACCGCGCAGACACCGGTCGGGTGGCGCGGGGCGGCGACGTCCACCGGCTGCCAGTCGATCTCGAACAGGGCATCGTCGATGCTCGTGGGCGTGGGGGCCAATTGCTCGCGGCCCACCGGACGCAGGACGAGTTCGTCGATCTCGGCCACGATCGAGCCCTCGCCGTCGGCGGCGAGCAGCGCGACGGACCCGTCGTTCTGTTCGCTGAGCACGACACGCAGGGTCCGGGCGCCGGTGGCGTGCACTTGGACGCCGTGCCAGGCGAAGGGCAGCCGGGTCGCGGGCGCGGCGTCGCGAAGCAGCCCCATCGCGTGCAGGGCGGCGTCGAACAGACCGGGGTGCAGGGCGTAGCCGTCGATGTCGGTCTGGGCGTCGAGGGTGATCTCGGCGAAGACCTGGCCGGTGCCGCGCCAGGCTCGGGTGAGTCCCTGGAAAGCGGTCCCGTAGTCGAAGCCCGCCTCGGTGAGCATCGAGTAGAAATCGGCCACGGAGAGCTCGGGGGCACTGGGCGGCCAGGACACTGCCGCGACGGGTGACGTCGCCGGGCCGAGGCGGCCGGTCGCATGCGTGGTCCAGCCCGTGGTCTCGTTCTCGGGGGCGGAGAAGATCGTTAGAACTCGTTCGCCCTGCTCGTCCGCCGCGCCGAGCACTACCTGGATGCGGTGCCGTGCCTCGCCGAGCAGGACCAGCGGAACGCTGAGGGTCAGCTCGACGAGGCGGGGGACTGCCAGCGCGGCGCCTGCGGTGAGGGCCAGTTCGACGAAACCGGTGCCGGGGAACAACACCGTGTCCAAGACCCGATGGTCGGCGATCCACGGGTGGGTCGCCGAGGAGAGGACACCGGTGAAGACGGTGCGATCGCCGTCGGCGGCGGGAACGCAGGCCTGCAGGATCGGATGGCCGGTGTCGTGCAGGCCCGCCGAGCTCAGGTTGCCGGTGGGTCGGGCGGGTCCAGGCCAGTAGCGCAGGTGGTGGAAGGCGTAGGTGGGCAGGTCGATCTGGGCGCCTCGGGGCAGGATCGTGGTCCAGTCGGGGTCCAGGCCGCGCTGCCACATCCGGCCGAGGGCGTCGAGGAGCTGCTCTCGATCCCTGCGTTGGACCGGGATCGCGACGACGTCGGGCGCGGTCTCCAGTGTCATGGGGGCGAGTGCCGCGTCGGGTCCGAGTTCCAGGAAGGTGTCCACGCCGTCTGCCACGGCGGTGCGTACCGCGTCGGCGAAGCGGACGGTGGCGCGGACCTGGTCGACCCAGTACTGCGGAGTGTCGATCTCGCCGCCCGCGCCGCTCGTGGTGATGATCGGGATCTCCGGTGGATGAAGGGCGACGGTCTCCAGCACGGCGGCGAACTCGGTCAGCATCGGTTCCATCAGGGCGGAGTGGAAGGCGTGCGAGACCTTGAGACGCTTGACCCTTGCGCCGGACTTCTTCAGGGTCGCGGCGATGGCCTCGATCTCGTTCTCCGGTCCGGACAGCACCGTGGAGGTCGGACTGTTGACGGCGGCGATGGCGATACCGTCGGGCACCTCGTCGACCGGTCGGTCCACCGCGAGCATCGCCCCGCCTGCGGGTAGGGCCTGCATCAATCGGGCTCGCGCTGCCACTACGCGGCAGGCGTCCTCCAAGGACCACACCCCGGCGACCACGGCGGCGGCGAGTTCCCCCACGGAGTGGCCGATAAGGCGGTCGGGCCGTAATCCCCAGGACTGCCACAACTTCCACAAAGAGATCTGCAAAGCGAACACGGCGGGTTGCGCAACGCCGGTCGAGTCGAGGTCTCCGCCGAACACCGCCGGGTCGAACAGGGCCTTCACCCGGTCGTATTCCTCGACGAGCAGCGGATGCGAACCCATCTGCTCGTGCTGCGAGCCCTGACCGGTGAACAACACCGCCACCGCGCCCGAGGACACCGGGCCGCCGGTCTGCCAGCCCGCGCCGGTTGAGAACGCCCGGTGTTCCAGGGCCGCGCGGCCCGTGGCCAACGACCAGGCCACATCGGACTCGGAGAGGTCGGGGTGCTCGGCAAGCCACCGGTCGAGTCGGCCGATCTGGGCGGCCAGCCCGGCGGAGCTGCGGGCCGAGGTCGTCAGCAACAACGGGCCACCTGCTGCGGGCTCCGGTGCCTCGAACGCGGGAGCCTGCTCGATGATGAGATGCGCGTTGGTGCCGCTGATGCCGAACGAGGACACCCCGGCTCGACGCGGCCGATCCACCGCAGGCCACTGCCGGGTCGAGGTCACCAGCTCGACCGCGCCCGAGGACCAGTCGACCTCGTGGCTGGGATCGTCGACGTGCAGGGTGGCGGGTACCAGGCCGTGTTGCAGGGCCAGGACCATCTTGATGACCCCGGCCACGCCCGCGGCCGCCTGGGTGTGGCCCAGATTCGACTTCACCGAACCCAGCAACAACGGCGTCGAACGTGGCTGACCGTAGGTGGCCAGCACGGCCTGCGCTTCGATCGGATCACCCAGCCGAGTACCGGTGCCGTGAGCCTCGACGACGTCGACGTCCGCAGGCGACAGACCGGCGTTGGCCAGCGCGGCCCGGATCACCCGCTGCTGGGAGGGGCCGTTCGGGGCCGTCAACCCGTTCGATGCGCCGTCCTGGTTGATCGCCGAACCCGCCAGCACGGCCAAGATCCGGTGGCCGTGACGCCGCGCGTCCGACAGGCGTTCCAACACCACGACACCGACGCCCTCGCCCCAACCCGTCCCATCGGCGGCATCGGCGAAGGACTTACACCGACCATCGGCGGCCAACCCGCGCTGCCGGGCGAACGCCTCGAACGCGAACGGGGTCGCCATCACCGCCACCCCGCCCGCCAACGCCAGGTCGCATTCGCCGCTACGCAGGGCCTGCATGGCCAGGTGCATACCGACCAACGAGGACGAACACGCCGTGTCGACCGTGATCGCGGGGCCTTCCAAACCCAGGCTGTAGGCGATCCGGCCGGACAGCACGCTGGCGGCCGCGCCGGTCAACGCGTAGTCCTTGCCCTCGCCCGTCGCGTTGACCAGGTGTTCGTAGTCGTGCGCGCCCGCCCCGACGAAGACCCCGGTTGCACTGCCGCGCAACGAGTGCACGTCGATGCCGGCCCGCTCCAGCGCCTCCCATGAGGTTTCCAGGATCAGTCGTTGCTGCGGGTCGGTGGCGACGGCCTCACGCGGCGAGATACCGAAGAACGCCGCGTCGAAGGCCGCCGCGTCGATGAACCCGCCGACGGGCGCGGCACCACCCAGCTCGATCGCGGAATCCCAGCCACGATCGGTGGGCAACGCGCCGATGGCGTCGACGCCCGCGGCCAGCGCGTCCCACAGCTGCTCGGGCGAGTCGGCCGCTCCCGGGTAGCGGCAGGCCATGCCGACGACGACCACCGGATCATCGGCGGCGGGCGCGGCAGCGGCGATGACCCGTTCCGGTTCGGCATCGCCGGTTCCGTCGACCCGTTCGAGCACCAGACCGGCGACGGCCAACGGCGTGGGCCGATCGAACACCAGGGTCGCGGGCAGGCTCAGCCCGGTCGCCCCGCCCAACCGATTGCGCAGTTCGACGGCCGTCAACGAGTCGATTCCGAGGTCCTTGAAGGGGCGGGTCGCGGTGACGGCGTCGGAATCGGCGTGTCCGAGGGTCCGCGCGGTGACGGCCAGCACGATCTCCAGGACCGCCCGCTCCCGGTCGCGACCGGTCAACCCGGTGAGCCGATCGCGCAGCGCGGCGTCCTCGACCGCCGCGCCCCCACCCGAGGGTGTGATTCCGGGAAGGGCGTCGAGCAGCGGGCGATGGCGAGCGACCGAGTAGAGATCGGCGAACACCGACCAGTCCATGTCCGTGACGGTCACGGCCGTCTCGTCGGATGCCACGGCCGCCAGCAGGGCGCCGACCGCGGCGGTCGGGTCCATCGGTCGCACACCCTGTCGGGCCAGCCGTTCCCGGGTGGCGGCGTCGACCATGCCACCGCCGTCCCAACTGCCCCAGGCCACCGAGGTGGCCGTCCGGCCTCGGGAACGCCGGTACGCGGCGAGCCCGTCGAGGTAGGCGTTGCCCGCCGCATACGCACCCTGGCCCGCCCCGCCCCAGATCGCCGCGCCGGAGGAGAAGAGCACGAAGGCGTCGAGTTCCCGATCGCCGAGTAGTTCGTCGAGGTGTCGGGCCCCGTCGGCCTTCCCGGCGTAGACCTGCGCCCAGTGCTTCTGGTCCAGGGTGGCGATCGGCTCATCGCGGCTCACCCCGGCGGCATGCACGACGGCCGTGAGGGGCGGACCACCGCGATCGGCCGCCGCGAGCAGCCCGGCCACCGCGTCGCGGTCGGCCAGATCGGCGGCGAGCACCTCGACGGCGGTGCCGATGCCCGCGAGTTCGGCGACCAGTTCGGACACACCGGCCGAGTCGGCGCCCCGACGGCCCACCAGCAGCAGTCGCTGCGCGCCCGCTTCGGCGAGCGTGCGGCTCACCCTGCGGGCAAGACCACCGGTGCCGCCGGTCACCAGGACCGTGCCGTACGGCCGCCACGGCGTGCCCGCAGGCCGAGGCCGCGCGGGCACGAGACGCCGCACGGTCACGCCCGTCTGGCGTACGGCCAGTTCCTGTTCGGCGCCGGGCCGCGCGAGCACGGCACAGAGCAGATCCAGGCAGCGCGTCGAGTCGGTGGCCGGCAGGTCGACGATCCCGCCCCAGGAATCCGGATGTTCCAGGCCGACCACCCGGCCCAGGCCCCAACAGGCCGCCTGGGCGGGCCGAACGGGATCGCCGGGTTCGACGGCGACGGCGTTGCGGGTGACACACCACAGCGGCCCGCCGCCGGCAGCCAACACGGCTTGGATCGTGCCGAGCGCCTGTTCGGGCTCGGATTCGTCGAGCAGCACCAGGATTCCGGCCGCCGGTCCCGCCGCGCGAACGCGTTCGACCAAGGGCGTTCCGCCGTCCTCGACGACGGTTCGAACCGCGCCGCCCGCCGCCTCGATCCGCTCGCGCAACGCGTCGATCCCGGTGGCTGCGGGCCCGACCACCAGCCAGGTTCCGTCGAGTGCGGGAGCCGAGGGCGCGTGCCACGGCTGCCATTCGACCTCGTAGCGCCACGAGTCCGCCGCACGATGCCGCCAGGCCCCGAGAACCTCGAGGGTGTTCGCCACCTGGGTGTCGGCGGGCCGACCCAAGGCCGCCGCGAAACCCGCGATGTCGCCCGTGTCCACGGCCCGCCACAGCTGCGAGCCCACCCGGTCGGTCTCGGTGGGACCCTCGGGCCAGAACCGCCTTCCTTGGAACGGATAGGTGGGCAGCACGATCCGTCTGCCCGCCGGTCGCAGCGCCGCCCAGTCGACGGCCACCCCGTGCGCCCACGCCTCGGCGATGGAGGTGAGCAACCGCCGATCTCCGCCCTCGTCCCGCCGCAGGGTGCCCGAGACATGGGCCGTGTACTCGCCGTCCTCGATGAGATCGCGGATGGCGGGCACCAGCACGGGATGGGTGCTGATCTCGGTGAAAACCCCGTATCCCGCGTCGAGCAGCGTGGCGACCACGGGTCCGAAATGGACGGATTCCCGCAGGTTGGTGTACCAGTAGCCCGCCGTCAGCTCGGTGGTGTCGAGCCGCCCCGGCCGGGTGGTCGAGAAGAACGGCACCTGCGCGGGTCGCGGGGCGAGGTCGGCCAGCGCGGTGCGCAGCTCGTCCTCGATCAGTCCGACCTGCGACGAATGCGAGGCGTAGTCGACGTCGATGCGGCGGGCCCGGATTTCGCGGCGCTCACATTCGGCGACCAGCGCGCGAAGGGCGTCGGGGGCACCCGCGACCACCGTCGCCCTGGGCCCGTTGATCGCGGCCACCGACACCGTGTCGGACCAGGGTGCGAGTAAGGCGGTGGTCTCGTCCACGGGCAACGCCACCGAGACCATCCCGCCGAGGCCGGAGAGCCGGTCGCGGATGAGTGCGCTGCGCAGGGCCACGATGCGCGCACCATCGTCCAGCCTGAGCGCCCCCGACACGACGGCGGCCGCGATCTCGCCCTGGCTGTGCCCGACGACACCCGCGGGTCGCACGCCCGCGCTCCGCCACACGGCGGCGAGCGAGACCATCACCGCCCAGGACACCGGCTGCAGCACGTCGACCCGGTCCAGCGGTCCGTCCACTTCGGCGGCCAGATCCCAGTCGACATACGGCCGCAGGGCCTCGGCGCAGTCACGCATCCGCTGCGCGAACACCGGCGAGGCGTCGAGTAGTTCTCGGGCCATGCCCCGCCATTGGGCGCCCTGGCCGGGGAAGACCCAGATGGCGCGGGCATCGCCGAGGGCCGTTGCGGTCACGAGTTCGTCGGAGAAGTCGGACAACGCGGTCGCGGCGTCGGTCGAGTCGTCGGCAACCAGCACGGCCCGGTGCTCCCAGTCCTGCCGTGTACCCAGCGCGCGGGCCACATCGGCCACGGCGACCTCCGCAGGCGCCAGGGTGCCCGCGATCCGCTCGGCATGGGCACGCAGGGCGTCTCTGGACCGGGCCGACAGCGGAAGGGCGACCAGCGAGGAACGCAACACCCCCGGATCCGCCCGCTGCTCGCGGTCGAGGTCGGCGGCAGGCGGCTGCTCGATGACGACGTGGGCATTGGTGCCACTGATCCCGAACGAGGAGACGCCGACCCGACGTGGCCTGCCGGGTTCCCACGGCCGCTCGGTATCCAGCAGCCGCACCGCGCCGCTGTCCCAATCGACGTGCGGGGTGGGATTCTCGGCGTACAGCGAGCGGGGCAGTACACCGTGCCGGATGGCCTCGACCATCTTGATGACGCCCGCAACACCCGCCGCGGCCTGGGTGTGGCCGATGTTGCCCTTGATCGACCCGAGCCACAGCGGTTCGGAACGGTTCACGCCGTAGGTGGCCAGCAGGGACTGTGCCTCGATGGGATCGCCCAGGGTCGTGCCGGTGCCGTGTGCCTCGACGGCGTCCACCTCGGACGGCGCCAGGCCCGCGTCGGCGAGCGCGGCCCGCACGACCCGCTCCTGAGCGGGTCCGTTCGGCGCAGTCAACCCGTTGGACGCTCCATCGGAGTTGATCGCGCTACCCCGCAGCACGGCCAGCACCGGATGCCCGTTGCGACGGGCGTCGGAGAGCCGTTCGAGTACCAGCACGCCCGCACCCTCGGCCATGCCGAATCCGGCGGCGTCGGCGCTGAAGGGCCGACAGCGACCGTCGGTGGCCAGCGCACGAAGACTGGAGAACTCGGCGAGGACCTGTCCGGTGGCGAGCACGGTGACACCACCGGCCAAAGCCAGCGAACACTCCCCCGCGCGCAGCGAGCGGGCTGCCAGGTGCATGGCCACCAAGGAGGTGGAGCAGGCCGTGTCGACGGAGACGGCCGGGCCCTCGAAACCGAAGGTGTAAGCGAGCCGACCGGAGGCGACGCTGGCCAGACCACCGGTCAGGGCATATCCCCCGGCCTCACGAGCCGCCGCCGAGTCGATCAGCGTGCCGTAGTCGGTGAAGGAGGAGCCGACGAAGACACCCGTGTCGCTGCCCCGCAGCGAGGCGGGCGCGATCCCACCGCGTTCGACGGCCTCCCAGGCCACTTCGAGTAACAGTCGCTGTTGCGGATCCAGGGCCAGGGCCTCACGGGGGCTGATCCCGAAGAAGTCGGCGTCGAAGCGGTCGGCCTCGGTGACGAAACCGCCTCGGTCGGTGTAGGTGCTGCCCGGGGTTGCCAGGGTGGCGTCGACCAAGGCCGGATTCCCCGTGCGATCGGTGGGGAATCGAGTAATGACGTCCCGCCCGTCCGCGACCACCTCCCACAGTTGTTCGGGCGTGCGCACATCCCCGGGGAACCGGCAGGCCATGGCCACGATGACCACCGGGTCCTCGCCTGCCTGCCCGGCGTCGGAGGTGGTGGCTGCGGGGCGTTCCCGGGTGGCGTCCTCGCCTGCGAGCAGCTCGACGAGTCGGGCGCCGAGCCGCGCCGGAGTCGGGTGGTCGAAGAGGATGGCGGTGGGCAGTCGCACGCCGAGCACGGCAGCGAGGCGGTTACGCAGTTCCACCGAGGTCAACGAGTCGAAGCCGCTCTCGCGGAACGCCCGTTCCGGATCGACGGATCGAGCGCCCGCCAGACCGAGAACCGCTGCAGCCTGGCCGCGCACCAGGTCCCTCACGGCCTCGGATCGCTGCTCCTCGGGCAGGGCGGCGAGCCGATCGGCCAGCGACCCGGCGGAATCGGCGGCACCGGCGGTGCTCGCCGCTCGACGCACCGGTGCACGGCGCAACCCCCGGAGTACCGCAGGCGGCTCGTCGACGGAGATCGCGGCCGCGTCCAGCCGTACCGGCACCAACACCGGTTCGTTCCGGCGCAGCGCCGCATCGAAGAGCGCCAGGCCCTCGGCGGCCTGCAGCGGCGAGATCCCGATGCGGGCGAACCGGGCCCGGTCGGCCTCGGCCAGCGTGCCGCCCATGCCGGTGGGCTGCGCCCAGAGACCCCAGGCCAGCGAGGTGGCGGGCAGACCCTGTGTCCGGCGGGTCCTCGCGAGGGCGTCCAGGCTCGCGTTGGCGGCGGCGTAGTTGCCCTGTCCGGCCAGCCCGACCGAACCGGAGATCGAGGAGAACAGCACGAACGCCGTGAGGTCCAGGTCTGCGGTCGCCTCGTGCAGGTTGTGGGCCGCATCGGTCTTGGCTCGCAGCACGATGTCGAGGCGTTGGGGTGTCAGGGATTCGATGACACCGTCGTCGAGCACGCCCGCCGCGTGCACCACGGCCGTAGGCGGCCATTGGTCGAGCACGGCGGCCAGTGCCGCGTGCTCGGCCGCGTCCGCCGCCACCACGGTGACCGTCGCCCCGAGGGCCGCCAGGTCGGCGACCAAGTCCGCGACGCCCGCCGCCGGCGGCCCGCTTCTCCCCAGCAGCACCAGATCTCGGACGCCGTGCGCGATGACCAGGTGCCGGGCCAGCAACGCCCCGAGGCCACCGGTGCCCCCGGTCAACAACACCCGGCCGTCGGGACCGAACCCGGCCGCACCGCCGGGGGCGCCGCCTGCGGGTCGTAGGCGCGGAACCGTCACCACACCACCGAGGACGTGCACCTCGGGTTCACCGCTGGCCAGCACCGCGCCGAGATCCACCGGGCCGTCGGTCGACACCGACACCAACCGCCCCGGATTCTCGGTCTGCGCGGAGCGGACCAGCCCTCGAACGGCCGCCCCGGCCACATCGTCGCCGGTCAGCACCACGGCGACGCCCTCGCCTGCGAGGTGTCGCTGTAGAGCGGCCAAGGCCGTGTGCGTCGCCGCGTGCACCTCGGTTCGATCGCGCAGGTCCAGCACCGGCACCTCGCGGTCCCGCGCCGAAGGCAGCGTCACGGGGACCGCCTCGACGACGTACAGATCACGCTCGCCGAGGGTCACCGGGCCCACCGTGCTCCGGGTCAACGACTCGACGGCGATCACCGGCAGCCCGGCCTCATCGGTGGCCGTGATGGCGTAGCCACCGCCGACCTCGGACAGTCGCGCGCGCAACATGGTCGCGGAGTGAGCCGTGACACTGACACCCGTCCAGTCGACCGGCAGCAGCGGACCGGCCTCCGGAGCCGACGGCAGGCCCGCGTCGAGCGCGGGCAGCAGCGCGTCCAACAACGCCGGGTGCAGCACATATCCGGAAGCCTCGGTGCGCAGTTCCGCAGGCAAGGACACCTCGGCCAACAGCGAGCCGTCCTCGGCACGCCACAGCCCGCGCAGCCCCCGGAAGGCGGGGCCGTATCGGTGTCCGATCGCGTCGAGCCGCTCGTGGATCCCCGCGATGTCGAGCGGTATCGCGTCGGCGGGCGGCCACGCCGTCGGGGTGGCGACGGCCGGTGCGTCCGCAGCGGTGAGCACCCCGCTCGCATGCCTGGTCCAGTCGCCGACGGTGTCCCGGGCCGAGATGGTCAGCCGCCGCGCACCGGTGGCGTCGCCTCCACCGAGGCGCAGCTGGATCGGCACCGGCCGGTCGGCGGTGACCGGCAGCGGCGCGTGCACCGTCAACGCGGCCACCGTGTCCAACCCCGCCGTCGCTCCCGCGCGAAGAGCCAGCTCGACGAAACCCGCCCCCGGCAGGAGCGCGGTGCCCTCGACGACGTGATCGAGCAGCCAGGGCCGGTCCGCCGCCGACAACCGGCCGGTGAGAAGCACCTCGTCGGAGCCTGCCTCCGCGCCGGAGTGGGCGTCGGCGAGTGGCACCGGCGCGTCGAGCAGCGGCGCGACCGGCCAATAGCGGGTGTCGGCGAAGGGATACGTGGGCAGCGACGCGGTGGCGCCCGCGCCGAACCCGGCGGCCCAGGACACCGACACACCCTCGACGTAGGCGGCGGCCAAGGCCGTCAGCAACGCCGTGGGCTCGGCCCGATCGGAGCGCAGCATCGGAATCCAACCGGCGCCCTCGGCCATCGAGCTGAGGGTGCCGTCGGGCCCGATCTCCAGGAACGTGGTGACCCGCCGGGACTCCAACTCCCGCACCGAGTCGTGGAACAGCACGGGCTCGCGCACATGCCGCAGCCAGTGCGCGGGATCGGTCGGATCCGCGCCCGGGGTGCCCGAGACGATCTCCACCGTCGGTCGGTGGAAGTCGAGCCCGGCGAGCACCTCGGCGAACTCGTCGAGCATCGGGTCCATCAACGGCGAGTGGAAGGCGTGGCCGACCCGCAGCCGCCTGGCCTTACCGCCCTCGTCGCGCCAGCGCCGCGCGATCTGCTCGACCGCGTCCGCCGCTCCCGCCACGACCGTCGAGGCCGGACCGTTGACGGCGGCGATCCCCACCACGTCGGCGTGCTCGGCCACGAGTTCGCGAGCCCGCGCGACGGGCGCGGTCAACGACACCATCGCCCCGCCCGAAGGCAACCCCTGCATGAGCCTGCCCCGGGCGGCGACCATCGTGCACGCATCGCCCAGGCTCAGGACACCGGCGACGTGGGCGGCCCCGATCTCGCCGATCGAATGACCCGCCAGGAGATCCGGGGTCACCCCCCACGAGGTGACGAGCCGGTAGAGGGCCACCTGCACGGCGAAGAGCGCGGGCTGGGTGAACTCGGTGCGGTCGAGTGCGGCCTCGTCGGAGAAGACGACCTCGCGCAATGGCAGGGGCAGCAGGCCGTCGAACGCGGCGCACACCTCGTCGAAAGCGGCCGCGAACACCGGATAGCCGACATACAGCTCCCGGCCCATGCCGACGCGCTGGCTGCCCTGCCCGGAGAACACGAACGCGACCCGACCGGCGCGAGCCGTCCCGGTGATCGGACCGGGTGTGCCCGCGTCGAGCGCACGCAGCCCGTCGAGATGGTCACCGAGGAGCACGGCTCGATGCTCGAAATCGGTGGTGCGGGCCGACGCGAGAGCACGACCGACCTCGACCGGGTCGGCCGCCGGGGCGGCGGCGAGACTCCGGGCCAACGCCCGCAACGCCTCGGGCGTCCGCGCCGACAACACCCACGGCACCGGACCGACCCGAGTGGACCCGGCCTGAAGCGGGGTGGCCTGCGGGGCCTGCTCGATGACGACGTGCGCATTGGTTCCGCTGATACCGAACGACGACACCCCGGCCCGGCGCGGCCGGTCGGCGACGGGCCACGACCCCGATCGGGAGGCGAGCCGCACGGACCCGCTGTCCCAGTCGATGTGACGGGACGGCTCATCGGCGTGCAAGGTCCGGGGCACGATGCCGTGTTCCAACGCCAACGCCATCTTGATGACGCCCGCCACGCCCGCCGCGGCCTGGGTGTGCCCGATATTCGACTTCACCGAACCGAGCCACAGCGGCTCCGCGCCGCCCCGATCCGTGCCGTAGGTCCGCAGCAGGGCCTCGGCCTCGATCGGATCACCGAGCCGCGTCCCGGTGCCATGCGCCTCGACCACATCCACATCGGCCGCGGCCAACCCACAGCGGTCCAACGCCGCCCGGATCACCCGTTGCTGAGCGGGACCGTTCGGGGCGGTGAGCCCATTGGAGGCGCCGTCGGAGTTCACCGCCGTGCCCCGCACGAGCGCCAGAACGGGATGGCCGTTGCGGCGGGCATCGGAGAGCCGTTCGAGCACGAGCATGCCCGCGCCCTCACTCCACCCGGTGCCGTCGGCGTCCTCGGCGAAGGACCGGCACCTACCGTCGGCCGAAAGCCCGTTTTGTCTGCTGAACTCGACGAAGATGCCGGGAGTGGCCAGCACCGTCGCCCCGCCCGCAAGCGCCAACGAGCACTCCCCCGCGCGCAGCGACTGGGCTGCCAGGTGCAGGGCCACCAGCGACGACGAACAGGCCGTGTCCACGGTGATCGCCGGGCCGTGCAGACCATAGGTGTAGGCCAGCCGCCCCGAGGCCACACTGCCTGCGGTGCCGGTGAGCGCGTAGCCCTCGATCGGCGCGTCGGTGTGGTCGAGTCGGGCCGCGTAATCGTGGTACATGACGCCCACGAAGACACCGGTGTCCGAGCCGCGCAGAACTCCCGGGACGATGCCGCCGCGTTCCAACGCCTCCCACGAGGTCTCCAGCAGCAACCGCTGCTGCGGATCCATGGCGAGGGCCTCGCGGGGCGAGATACCGAAGAACTCCGCGTCGAAACGGGCCGGGTCGGCGAGGAACCCGCCCCGCGCCGTGCTGCTGGTGCCCGCTTCGCCGTGCTGGGCATCGCGCAGCGCGGCGAGATCCCACCCTCGATCGCTCGGGAAGTCGCCGGTGGCGTCGCGTTCCTCGACGAGCAGCTCCCAGAATGCCTCGGGAGTGTGCACACCGCCGGGCAGCCTGCAGCTCATGGCCACGATGGCGATCGGCTCGTCGGTGTCGGGCGCCGAGGCGGCCACGGACCGCCGTGGTTGCGGCGCCTCGGACAGCGCACGCAGGTGCTCGGCGAGAGCAATCGGCGTCGGATGGTCGAACAACAGTGAGGACGGCAGCCGCAGACCGGTGACCGAGGTCAACCGGTTGCGCAGCTCCACCGAGGTGTGCGATTCCACGCCCTGGTCGCGGAATGTGGCGGACGGATCGACCTCGGCCGGGCCCGCATGGCCGAGCACCGCAGCGGCCTGGCCGAGGACCAACTCCAGCAGACCCTGCGCAACCGGTGCCGGTTCGGCACTCGGCGCGGCCTGCGGCACCGGTGGGGCACTCGCGGGCGTCGCGCGGCCGTCGCCGTCGGCCAACCAGTGACGACGACGGTCGAAGGCGTACGTCGGAAGGCGGACCGTGCGCGCCCCGGTGCCCCGGAACGCGGCCGTCCAGTCGACGTCCACCCCGCGCACGTGCAGCGCGGCCACCGAACCGAGGAACCGATCCAACCCACCGTGATCCCGGCCGAGCGTGCCGGTGACGGTGAGATCGTCACCGGCCTGCTGCACCGCGAGCGTCAACACCGGATGGGTGCTCACCTCGACGAACACCCGATGGCCCGCCGTCACGAGCGACGCGGTGGTCGGCCCGAAAAGCACGGTCGAACGCAGATTGCGATACCAGTAGCCGCCGTCGAGCGAGCGGCCGTCGACGACCTGCCCGGTCACCGTGGAATGCAGGGGGATCCCCCCGTCGGCGGGGTTCAGACCGTCGAGCTCGGCGACGAGCCGTTCCTCGATCTGCTCGACCACCGAGGAATGCGAGGCATAGTCGATCGGCACCGTGCGGGTGCGCCAGTCCCGTTGCCCACACGCGGCCCGCAACCGCTCCAGCGGCTCCCAGGGTCCGCTGACCACGGTCTGGGTCGGGCTGTTGAGCACGGCCACCGCGAGTTCGTCGTCGAGCAACGGCCGCACCTCGGCCACCGGAGCGGCGATCGAGAGCATGCCGCCGATCCCGGCCAGCTCCCGCATGATCCGACCGCGCCGGGCCACCACCATGGCGCCCTCGGCCAGCGACAGGATGCCCGCCGCGCAGGCTGCGGCGATCTCACCCTGACTGTGCCCGACCACCGCTGCCGGGCGAACACCATACGAACGCCACAACTCGACGAGCGAGAGCATGACCGCCCACAACGCGGGCTGCACCACGTCGTCGCGACTCAGAGCCGCCGGATCGGCGAGCACCGCACGCAGCGACCAGTCCACATGGGGGGCGAGCGCCTCGGCGCAGCGCTGCATCATCTCGGCGAAGACCGGCTCGCTGTCC
Source organism: Actinoalloteichus hymeniacidonis (assembly GCF_014203365.1). NCBI lineage: Bacteria > Bacillati > Actinomycetota > Actinomycetes > Pseudonocardiales > Pseudonocardiaceae > Actinoalloteichus > Actinoalloteichus hymeniacidonis. The sequence continues at coordinate 3,050,304 of NZ_JACHIS010000001.1, read as the reverse complement.
CACAACTCGATGCCCATGCCGACCCACTGCGAACCCTGGCCGGGAAACACGAACACCGGATCGCCCGTCTGGTCGGCCACGCCCCGCACCGCCGTGGCGAGTTCGTCGCCCAGCAACACGGCTCGATGCGCGAAGTGCGTCCGGGTGGTCGCCAGCGAGAACGCCGCATCGCGCCGATCCACGCCCGTGGCCAGCGCGTCGCGCAGCCGGGCGGCCTGCCCTTCCAACGCGGCAGGCGTCCGCGCGGACAGCAGCAGGGGAACGGCCGCCGGGACCCGACCACCCCCCGTCGGGGCCTGCGTCGTCGACTCGGGCGGCGCACTGAGGACGACGTGACAGTTGGTGCCGCCCATGCCGAACGAGCTGACGCCCGCCACGAGCGGTGTCGAGGGATCCGTCCAGCCACCGGTCGCGGTCTGCACCCGCAGCCGGAGGCCGTCGAGATCGATCCGGGGATTCGGAGTATGGAAGTTCAGACTCGCGGGGATGCTGCCGTGCCGAATCGCCAGCACCGTCTTGAGTAGACCGGCGATGCCCGCCGCACCCTCGAGGTGTCCGATGTTGGTCTTGACCGAACCGACCACGACGGCCCGACCCGGCTCGCGGACCGAGGCGAAGACCTCGCCGAGGGCGGCGGCCTCCACCGGATCACCCATCGGGGTCCCGGTGCCGTGCAGTTCGACGTACTGCACCTCCGCGGGATCCACCCCGGACGCCGCATACGCCTCCCGCAACACCTCGGCCTGCGCGGCCCGACTCGGCGCGGTGAGCGTGTCAGTGTCCCCGTCGTTGTTGACCGCGCTGCCCCGGATCACGGCATACACGTCGTCGCCATCGGCCAACGCGCGGTCCAACGACTTGAGCAGCACGACCGCGCCACCCTCGCCGCGCACATACCCGTCGGCCGACTCGTCGAAGGTGGCGCAGCGGCCACTCGGGGAGAGACCACCGAACCGGGCGCCCGCCACCGAGGACTGCGGTGCCAGATTGAGGTTCACCCCACCCGCCACGGCGGTGCTGCACTCGCCTCGACGCAGACTCTCCACCGCCAGATGCACGGCCACCAGCGACGAGGACTGCGCCGTGTCCACCGTGAGACTGGGACCGGCGAACCCGAGCACATGGGACACGCGGTTGGCGATGATGCCGCGCTGCACCCCGGTGTTGCTGTGCGGAGTGACGGCCGACAGACCCCGCCGATGCAACAACAGGGCGTAGTCGTCGCGGATCGCGCCGGTGAAGACACCCACCCGCCCGCCACGCAGCTCGGCGGGCCGGATGCCCGCGTCCTCGAAGGCCTCCCAGGTCAGTTCGAGCATCAGGCGCTGCTGCGGGTCGGTGGCGGCGGCCTCGCGCGGCGAGATCCCGAAGAAGGCGGCGTCGAACTCGTCGACCCGATCGAGGTAGCCGCCCCGATCGGTGCCCGGTGGGCGGCCACCCGCCGGGTCGGACTCGCGGTCCCAGCGCTGCTCCGGCGTGTCGGTGATGGCGTCGACGCCGTCACGCAGCAACGACCAGAAGGCCTCCGGTCCGTCCGCTCCGGGCAATCGGCAGGCCACGCCGATCACCGCGACCGCGCCACCACGGCCCTGGGCAGCTACCGACATCGCCAGTCCCTTCGCTCGCGCAGCAGATCAGGCTTCGGGGTCGGTGATCCGGTAGCACTCGATGACGTCCAGCAGCCGCCAGTCGTCGCCCTCCTTCACCGAACCCTCCTTGCGGTAGTGGTCGGCGTCCACGATGGTGAACTGCTCGTTGAAGACGAACTTGCTGCCGAAGGCGAAGTACTCGCCGCTGAAGTTGAGCTTCCCGTCCTCCCACCCTTGGCAACGCGTGGAGCCGTGGTTGCCCCAGTTGTCGTAGTAGGTGGTGAAGTAGTTCTGCCCGACGGTGTCCCAACCGAACGTCCAACGCGCGAGGATCCCCGGGCCCGGCACGTCCTGCACCATCTCGTAGACGTGGCCGTCCATGGCCGTCTCGGTGGTCCAGAACGAGACGCCCGTCTTCGGCGGATCGAAGCTGACCTCGGCGTACTCGGCGCGGAACGCACCGAGCAGGAAGTCGAGCTCATGGAGCTGCTCGGCGGGTTTCGGAGCGGTGAACACGACAGGCTCCTGCGGCTCCTGGCCGACAACCTGCTCCTCGGTCCCGGCGATGTCTTCGGTGGACACAGATGCTCCTTCGGCTGGGCGAACAGTCATGTGCGGGTGAGTTCGAAGCGAGGCGTCGCGGGACTACCGGCGACGGCCGGATCACGGGCTATCACGACCCGAGACGGGACTCCCGGAAGCGGTTCAACTGCGGCAGGACCCGTTCGCGCAGGGCATGGTCACGGACGCCGAGCCCCTCCCGGGGCGCCAGACCGAGCACGCCGACCTTGCCGCTGTGGGTGTTGCGATACACCGCCTCCGCGGCCAGCCCGGCCTCCGCCAGCGGGAAGACCCGCGACAACGTGGGATGAACCATGCCCCGGCGGATGAGCCGATTCGCCTCCCACGCCTCGCGATAGTTGGCGAAGTGCGTCCCGACGATGCGCTTGAGATGCATCCACAGGTAGCGGTTGTCGAAGGTGTGCTCGTAGCCCGAAGTGGAGGCGCAGGTGACGATCGTGCCGCCGCGCCGCGCCACGTACACACTCGCCCCGAAGGTCTCCCGACCCGGATGCTCGAAGACGATGTCGGGATCCTCGCCGCCGGTCAGCTCGCGGATCTGGCTGCCGAAACGCCGCCACTCGCTCGGATCGGGGGTGTCGGGGTCCTTCCAGAAGCGGTAGCCCTCGGCCGACCGGTCGATGACCAGTTCGGCGCCCATCGAGCGAACGAGCTCGGCCTTGCCCGGACTGGACACCACGCACACCGGGATGCCACCGCCATTGAGCACCAGCTGGGTGGCATACGAGCCCAGACCACCCGCCGCACCCCAGATCAACACCAGGTCGCCCTGCTTCATGTCGGCCCCGTTGCGCGACACGAGCTGCCGATAGGCCGTCGAGTTGACCAGCTGCGAGGCAGCGGCCTCCTCCCAACTCAGATGGTCGGGCTTGGGCATCAGCTGATTGGCCTTGACCAACGCCAACTCGGCCAGGCCCCCGTAGTTGGTCTCGTATCCCCAGATCCGCTGATCGGAATCGAGCATCGTGTCGTTGTGCCCGTCTGAGGAGGACAACTCGACGGACAGACAGTGGGCCACGACCCGCGACCCCGGCTGGAATCCACGCACCCCCGGGCCCGTCCGCAGCACGACGCCCGACAGATCGGAACCCACCACGTGGAACGGCTGATCGTGATGGGCCGCCTCGGGCATCTCGCGGGCGTAGCGGGCGAGGAACTTGAAGGTGGGCCTCGGCTCGAACAGCGCGCTCCACACGGTGTTGTAGTTGATGCTGCTGGCCATCACCGCCACCAACACCTCGCCGGGCCCCGGCTGCGGCGTGGCCACCGACTGGAGGTGCAGGGATTTCGCCGGACTGCGTTCCTCCGACGCGACGCCCACGAACATCTCGGTCTCGTCGGCCAGAACACCGACGCCCCGATAGTGCTCCGGGATCTCCACGTTCGCGAAGTCGTCTGGCTCGGCGTCATCGGACATGATCGTTTGGAGTAGTTGCTGCACCGAAGCCTCCCTGAGGACCGGTTCCGCCCACGTCGAAGGGCGCGCACCGCAGCGTGCGCAACACCGTTGTGGGCGCAAGGTCCGGGCCAGGCTAGCTACGGTCGAACCCCCTAACTCAACCCCCTAACCAGCCACGATGCTCCCCCGGTCGGACCAGTGGCCGCAGCAGATCGCCGCAGTCGCCCCACGTTCCCGACCGCTGGTCCTTCTGCCATCCGCCCTCGTCCGGCATCGTCGGCATCCGGGCCGCGCCCCGGCAGGCGGTGGCGGAGATGTCAGATCGGATCACCCCGCGACGCAGCCAGCCGAGGCGGGCCGGGCCGTGCGAGGACGATGGTCCAGAGCCATCGCAACTCAACGTCGGCGAAGGGCGAGATCCGAGAAGCCCAGGGGCCATCCGGCGCAAACCCGTTGCCGCAGGCCCCGGATCACCGCCAGTGCGGCAGCCGCCGACCCCCCGACTTGTCCCGCCCGGTCCCCAGCCCTGCCGCCGTGTCGTTGTCGGTGCGCCGGGGCGTGCATACGGTCGCCCTTATCTTCCATGTCCGCGTTTCTCCTACCAGACGGGATTCGTGGCGATCGGCGAGAATGAGCAGGTGGAAAGTAGTGGCCCACAAATTCACGCTGGCGCTCAGCCGTGAAATCACCGACGACGAGCTGACGAAGCTGCGGCAAGCCGGTTCGGGCGAGGCGACGGCCTCGACCACGACACTGCCCACCAATCCCGACGTCACCGTCGGGCAACTCGATTTCGACGTCGAGGGCGAGTCCCTGTCGGGTGCGATCGACGCGGCGCTCGCGGCGATCAAGACGATCCCCGACCTCGGTGTTCCCGGCCTGTCGGTGCCCGCGCAGCCCACCGGAGCATCGGACGGCGGGGCGGTCGGCGAGGAATCCCCCGCAGCCGAACTCGCCAGCGGAGGTCAGCGATGACGACGGGAATCCATCCGGACGCGGTGTTACCCGACGGCCCGACGAGTCCGCGCATGGTGCAGACCCTCGCCTACGCCGCCGCCCGCCGAGGCACCCTGCGCAAGATGCGGGACCGCTACGGTTCGGCGTTCACCTTCGGCTCCTACATCCTGGGCCCGATGGTGATGCTCTCCGATCCCGGCGAGGTCCGGGAGTTGTTCCAGGCGAACTCGGAACAGGCGGAGACCCCCGACAGCAATCTGGGTTTCGTACTGGGACCGGGCTCGCTGTTCTCGATCACCGGCAAGGAGCACCGCAGACAGCGCAAGCTGCTCACGCCGCCCTTCCACGGGCGTCGGCTGCGCGCGCACGAGGCGCTGATCGAGCAGGAGACCCGCCGGGAGGCCGCGTCCTGGCCCGAGGGCAAGCCGTTCCCGGTGCTGCCCTCGACCATGCGGCTGAGCATGAACGTCATCCTGCGCGCCGTGTTCGGAGCCGACGGCGCCGAACTCGACGAACTGCGCACCATGCTGCCGCCCATGCTCAAGGTCGGCGCGTTCGTCGCCTCGCTGCCCATCGCGCGCGTGGATCTCGGCGGCCGCGGTCCGGGCGCTCGGTTCGACCGTTACCGAGCGCAGTACGACGCGATCATCGACCGGCTCATCGACCAGGCAGGCGCGGACCCCAAGCTCACCGAACGCGACGACGTGCTCGCCATCCTCATCCAGTCCCGATATGACGACGGCTCCCCCATGCGCCGCAGCGAGATCGCCGACCAGCTGTTGACGCTGCTTGCAGCCGGGCAGGAGAACACCGCCAGAACCCTGGCCTGGGCCGTGGAACGGCTCCGCCGCCACCCCGAGCTGGTGCGCAGGCTTGTCACCGAGGACGAGGAGGGCGGCAGCGAACTCCGCGAGGCCACCCTGATCGAGGTGCAGCGCATCCGCCCCGTCGTCGAGATGACCGCCCGGCAGGTCCGCGCGGAATCGCTGCGGATCGGCCGGTGGACGCTGCCGCGCGGCACCGTGGCCACCGCCTGCATCTCCCTGCTCCACGAGAACGAGTCGCTGTTCCCCCGCCCCGAGGTCTTCGACCCCGACCGGTTCGTCGGCGCACGCCCCGATCCGAGTTGGATTCCCTTCGGTGGCGGCGTCCGCCGGTGCATCGGCGCCGCGTTCGCCACGATGCAGATGAACGTCGTGCTGCGCACCATGCTCCGTGACTTCACCCTCGTACCGACCTTGGAACCGGGGGAACACCACCCCGACCACGGCATCTCGGTGGCTCCCGCCAAGGGCGGCCTGGCGGTGCTGCACCGACGTTGATCGCACACCGGGGACCGGGCCGGTGCGCCATGAACGTCGGCGGGCGTCGGACTGCGCTGCTCGGTGTCCCGGACCGCGTCACCTGCCCGGATCGGCCCGGCAGCGCATCGGCTCTGGCCGGTGCGCTGCCGACGGCGTCGATTCCGGATGTGGCGCGGTGGCGCGATCTGCCTGCGTCGAGACCGCGAGCCGGCAGCGGCGGTTTCTTTTTGACGTTTCGATGTTTTGGTAGGTGAATCACCAACCATGCCCGAGTCGCCCGAGGGTGCGAGGTGCTCACCCCGGGTATCGCCACTCGCGATGGCGCCCTGGATAGGTGATTGGACGGGTACCGAGAAACCACCGATTCAGTGATCATCGGCAAGCCATGACTTTACCGACGGTAAAGCAAGCCGCCATCTCAGCGATTATTCCGGGGCGGGGCCACGCATTCGTGTGGGCACACCGAATTCGGTTACTTCAGCGGGAGAACACGCGGGTGGCGGTTGCCGACGACATCGCCGCCGAACTCGCGGTCCACGAGGAGACAAACCATCGAGTTCGGCAGCGACGGGTTTCGGGATCGATCGCGTCACACCACGCGAGTCGCCAGATTGTGTCGGTAGATGCGGATCGGCGCCTTGTCCATGCTGGACAGCCCGCCTACCTTGCGCGCCCACTTCGCCACCGGGGAGGTACTGGCGTCGCCGCTGAACAGCGCACCGAACGCCGCAGTCCAGCAGGGCCTGCTGATGAGCTGCTGCAGCAACGGGCCCTTCTGCTTGGAGAACGTCTCCTGCAGGTAGCTGCCCTTCACCATCCGCTTGTTGACCGCGCTGATGACCTGCGGCGATATGTCGGTCTCGCTCAACCACTTCAGCTGGGCGTTGGTGGACTGCGCCTGCTTGAAGTTCGCCAGGTGTTGGTCGTTGAACAGGTCGACCGCGGAGAAGTGGCCGCCGGGCTTGAGCACCCGCGATACCTCGGAGAAGAATTTGTCCAGATGCGGATAGTTGTGGCAACTCTCCAGATTGATCACCACATCGAAGGTGCCGTCCTCGAACGGAATGTCCTCGGCGTCACCATTGGTGTAGGAAAGTTTGTTGGGGCGGAAGTGTCGCGCATTCGCTCGAGCGACCGCCGTTTTCGACAGGTCCACTCCGGACAGCTCCGCCCCATCCGCCACCCGGGAGAGGAAGTTCAGACCCCCGCCGATTCCACTGCCGACCTCGAGAATCCGCTTTCCGTGGTAATCGGTGAGTTCGGTCGGAACCTGTCGCAACGTGTAGTAGTACAGCGCCTCCGAGAAACCGTCGGTGCCGAACCGGGAGAACCCGGGGATGCGCTTCTCGATCTCCTGGTGCAACTGGGCGTCGTCGTATCCCCAGTTCCACATCTCGACCAGCTTCCAGGTGCTGGCGAGCAGGTCGTACACGGTGGAGACCACACGCTTCGCCTCGGCGGCCTCCGCGCTACTGTGATCGGATCCGGTGTTCTCCACGATCAACCGGTCGATTACCTCGGACATCCCGTTCACGTCCTGCAGACTGTCCGAGGATGGATTCGTTGTGACCACGGCAGTTCTCTCCCTTGGTTGTCGGGGAACTGGCGGGAAATTTCGAGCAGCAACGTCCGGCGCTCGAATATAGCGCCACGGTAGCACGATCGAACTTCGTTGAATATGCCGTCGAAGTTCAGTTGGAATACTCGAAACCTCCGACCGTTTCCCTCATTTCAGCAACGCCGAATCGACGGTCGCCACATGATTCGGCGGCCAGCGCGAACCGCCCCTTCATTCGATCGAGACGGAAGGGTCGGTGAAAAAATCAACGAGCGGCTTGATCACCCATTCTGATCGACACGGATCCGGCCACGGCTAATGCAATAGGACATTGATGGTATCGGCAGCGGCAGGGTATTCGGCGTTGTTCGGGGGGTTGCCCGGTGTTTTCTGGGGGCTGGTCAGGGGCGACATCGGCAGGCGAGCGGCGGGGACCGCGTTGCTCGGTTCGGCCCGCAGCATCCCGATGAGGTCGGTGCGTCGGGTGACGTTGAACTTCCGGAAGATCTTGGTGAGGTGCTGTTCCACCGTGCTCGTCGACAGGTAGAGGCGCTGGCCGATCTCCCGGTTGGTCAGGCCGTTCACCGCCAGCCGCGCCACCCTGCCCTCGGCATCGGTCAGCTCCGGATAGTGGTCGTCGTTCTCGCCCAGCAGGTCGGCGACATCGAACTGCTCCCCACCCAACAACAGTTCCCGGGTCTCGGCCTCACACTCGCAGGAGCGCGCCACCTCCATGGCCCGGCGCGCCACCGTGCGGGAGTGCTTGGAGTCGCCGCGGGCATAGTGCTCGTTGCTCAGCTGGGCCAATGCCAGGGCGAACTCCCGGTCGTGGCCGGAGTTCTCCAGCACGCCGACGGCCCGCTGCAACAGCGGAAGGCACTGGTCGGCCTCGTCGAGGCTGCTCAACAGTCGCAGCGCGACAGCCCCGAGGAACGCCGACCGACCGGTGGCCTGTTTGACCTGGTCTTCCAAGGTCGAACGGGCATCGTCGGCGCGGGCCAACGCGGCGTACGCCCGGGCCAGACCGATCCGCCACGGCACCAGGGTGGACAGTTCGACGCCCCAGCTCGCCATCACCGCCCCACAGTGGCGGAAGTCCTCGATGGCCGCATACGGGCGGCCACTGGCCAACGCGTGCCTGCCCCGCGCATACCGGTAGGGCAGTCCGAAGGTGGAATCGAGCAGCTCCGGCGGCAGCGGCCTGCGCAGCAGGTTCTCGGCCTCGTCGAGCATCCCGGTGTCGATGCGCGCGGCGATCAGCGTGCCGAGGGGATAACCGATGACCACCCCCCAACTGGCCCGCGACATCATGGACAGCGCCATACCCGCCTCGCGGACGGCCACCGACGCGCGGCCCCTGCGCAGCGACACATCGGCGCGCACCGCAGCCACGACCGCGGTGAGGGAGATCAGGCCACGCCTGCGGAAGTCCGAGGACAGCCGCTCGCACCAGTTCTCCGCCCGGTCCAGCTCGTTGACCAGGATGAGGGTGAGCAACGCCGCTAGGACCGTCTCGATCAACGGGTCGGCCCGCTCGCAGTTCTGCAGGACCGCATCGGCCGCGGCGGCCGCGTGGGTCACCCGTTTCTGCCGGACCGCACAGACCAGGGTGGCCATCGCGCGCATCCCGAGGTCGCCGTGGTGGCGGTCGGGGCTGTGATCGGTCTGTGTCCCGTCGAGCACCGACGGGTTGAGGAACTCCAACCACAGCAGGGCGGCCTGCGCGCCGCTGCCGCAGGCCGGTCTGGCCTCGCCGCCGACATCGCCCCGGGTGATCTCCAGGACCTCGTCGAAGCGTCCGGTCCACAGCAGACTGCTCAGCAGGGATTCGACGCCTCGGGTGTCGAGCTGTCCCGCGCGCAGTGCGGTGCGCAGCGCGGGCAGGTGGCTGGTGACCGCCGACGGCGCGATACGCCACTTGGCGCGCACGAGGGTGACCAGGGCGGCGGCTCGCAGCCCGGGTTCGAGGTCGGCGCGTAAAGCGAAGTCGGCGTAGTCCGCGGCGACGGTCGACCGGTCGGAACGCAGCGCCTCGGCGGCGGCGTCGACCATGACCTCGGCCGACCACGCCGTGTTCAGCTCCCCGGAGAGCAGCACGTGGGTGGCGATCGCGGTGACGTCGGCGCCCTCCGAGTAGAGCAGCTCGGCCACTCGCCCGTTGAGCAGGGCCCGCTCGGCGGCCGGGGTGGCCTCGACGAGGGCGGCCCGGGCTTCGGGGTGGCGGAAACCGCCGTAGGTATCGAGCAGGCCCATGCGGGTCAACTCGGCGACACTGCGTTCGACCTTCGCCGCGTCCAACCGCAGCAGGCGTCTGAGCAGCCGTTGCGAGGGAGTGCGGTCGAGCACGGCCAGGCAGCGGGCCACCGCGAGCAATGCCTCGTCGCCCCGGTGCACACAGGCCGAGACCGCCGACTTGAACTGGGCCGCAGGCGCGGGCGGCGCTCCGTCGTCGTCGGCCCCGCTGTGTTCCCCATCGGCGATCAGCGCACCCAGTAGCAGCGGATTGCCACCGGAGGCGTAGTGGCAGGCCGCCGCGCGGGCCGAGGTGGTGGGCACGTCGAGTAGTTCGGCGACGGCCGCGTGGCTCAGGGGTTCGAGCCGGAGCCGCTGGCAGGGCAGGTTGCGATGCAGTTCGGCGTCGAAGGAGGGAATCGTCGTCCAAGCGGACTCGCCCGCCAGCAGCAGCACCAGGACGTGTCTGCTGCCGACGCGGCGTTGCAGGTGCAGCAGGATTCCCCGCGACATCGGATCGGCGTGCTCGACGTCGTCGATGCACAACAGGGTGGGTCGGTCGCCGATGCGGTCGAGTAGTTCCGAGCAGATCCGTTCGTCGGGTCGGGCACCACGCTCGGGGCCCGCCTGGTTCAGGTACGCGTCGAGTTCCTGTTCGATGCCCGCGCTCTGCCACAGTTGGCGGGCCACGCCGTAGGCCAGCGAGGTCTCGGCGGGTGAACCTGCTGCGGCCAGTACGAGAGCACCGGAGTCGGATACAACGGAGGCGACCTCTCGTAATAACCGGGTCCGACCGGATCCTGCCGCACCGGACACGACGACGATCTCACTGCCCGAGGTCCGGCACCGGTCGAAAGCAGCAGTGATGGCCGTCAACTCCACCGCACGTTCTACTAACCGCACCTACGGCTCCCTTTCGCAATGTGGACTGATCTGCGCGCCACACCGCCACTCTGCGGTGCAAAACGTACCGTTGTACCCGCAATGAAGTTACCAAAATACGGGCGAACGGTCCCGAGGTCGCGCGCTGCCTTTCTGTACCTGCAAGGTGTGCACGAACCAACCAATTCAGCAAGCAATTCGGGACAGCAGGTAACCGTCGGTGACGATCAATTACCGTGTGATCATCTCCTGGTGAGAAATTAACGAAACAGGTGAGAAATGGCTGTCAAGTACCCATTGTCAGCCGGATCAAATCGGCGGGAGTCATCGTGGCGATGTCGGCATCCGCCGCCGTGGCCTCCGGGGTGTCCGGAGTGGACTCGGTCGCACCGTCGAGTGCGCGCAGCCGGTCGAGCAGCCCTGCCGCCCGCAGTCGGCCGAGGGGGATCCGCGCCAGGAGCGCCCGCAGTTGCGTCTCCTCGTCGACCTCGGCATCCGCTTCGGTGAGCGAGTCGAGGAGGAACGCCACCACTGCGGTGGCGGTCGGATAGTCGAAGATCAGCGTCGAGGGCAGTCGAAGCCCCGTCGCCGACTGCAGTCCGTTGCGCAGCTCCACCGCGGTCACCGAGGTGAGCCCCAGCTCCTGGAAGGACAGTTCGACGCTCACCTGCTCGCCCCCTGCGAAGCCCAGCACGGCCGCCACCCACCCGCGCACGATGCCGAGCAGATGGTCGTGGCGTGCTTCCGGAGTCATCGCGGCCAGCCGGGCGGCCAGTGCGGCGCTGTCGGCCTCGACGTCGATCGTCTCGGCTGCCTCGGCGCGCAGCAGGCCACGCAGCAACGGCGGAACCGGGCCTGTCGGGCGGCGCAGCCTGGTCCCGAGGAGCACCGCGTTCGGGGTGCACACCGCGTGGACGGCCAGAGCCTGGATCTCCGCGTCGCTCAACCCGGCCTCCCAGCGCAGCGCGGTCGCGGGCAGACCGGCTGCCATCCGCTGCCGGACGAGCGCCTCGCCGTAGTCGGAGGCGGACAACAGAACGAGCGGATTCGAACCGGCCAGCAGGCTGGCCTCCCGGATGCCGTCCGGGTCGGCGGCCCAACAGACGACGCCTGCGGGCCCGTGGGGCGCCACGTCGTCCGCACCTTGAACCCGCTTATCGCCCAAGGCCTCGGTCACGGCCGTGACGATCTGCGGTGGGGCGCCGAGGACCACCACGGTCCCCTCCGGTCCGAAAGCCGACGCCGCGTCGCCCGCGGCCGCCGTGGCCCGGCGCAGCCTTCGAACGTGGGCACGTCCCGATCGCAACGCCACCTCGGTCTCGTCGCCGGTCGCGGGCACACTGTCGACCTCGGCGGCGTCGCGGTCGACGAGCACCACCCCGGCGGAGCGCAGCAGCCCGGCGAGGTGGCTCTGTACCGGGTCGATCCGGTCGTGCGATTCGACCGTCGCCGCGCCTCGGGTGACCACCACGAGCCGAGTGTCCGGCTCCCGCGCGGACAGCACGTGCGACGCCCATTCCTCGGCCGCCGCCACGTCCTCGCCGAAGTCCGGCGCCACGACGAAGGACTCCTCGGCCCCCGCGAGACCCACCGGCATCCACGTCGTCTCGAAGAGCAGCTCCGAGGTGCCGCCTGCGGCGAGAGCCTGCGCCGAGACCGGCCGAACCACCAACGACGCCACCTCGAACACCGGGACACCCACCGCGTCGGTCGCCGACACCGACACCGATCCGCCGTCGTTCATGCCCAGCCGGACCCGCATCGCCTGCCCGGGGGCGGTGCCGAAACGGACGCCGGTGAACGAGAACGGCATCGCGATGCCCTGCCCGTCGCCGCCGGTCACAGCGATGCCCTGCAACGCTGCGTCCAGCAACGCCGGGTGGATCAGATGCCCGGTGGTGTCCGACGAGGACAGCTCGACCTCGGTGAACACATCTCCGGCCCGCCACACCCGGCGCAGCCCTCGGAACGCCGGACCGTAAGTCGCGCCTGCGGCGTCGATGCGCTCGTAGAAACCCTCGATCACCACCGGTTCGGCCGCTGCCGGCGGCCACGGGCCGACGGTGGAGTCCAGCGGATGCGACGTCGACCGGAGGAACCCCTCGGCGTGGCGAATCCACGGCCGGTCGAGATCGTCGTCCACCTGTGAGGAGATCGACACCGCCCGCTCACCCACCTCGTCCACCGCACCCGCCGTGACCTGCAGCCGGACCGTCGCCCCGTCGGGAAGTGTCAGCGGGGCCCGCAGCGTCAACTCGCGGACCTCCTCGGCGCCGGTGTGACGTCCCAGCCACCCCGCCAGGTCCAGCAACGCGGTCGCGGGCACCACGACCTGGCCGAACACGACATGCTCGCCCAGCCACGGCCGGGTACCCGCCGAGATCCGCCCGGTGGCCAGCACCCCGCCGTCGGCGAGGTCCACCACCGCACCCAGCAACGGGTGCCCGGCGGGTTCGAGCCCCACCGTCCTCGGATCACCGGTGTGCCGGGGCGGTTCCAACCAGTATCGGCGTCGCTGGAACGCATAGGTCGGCAACGCGACCCGATGCCCGCCGCCGACCAGTTCGACCAGCCGCACCGGCAACCCCGCCACGTACGCCTCGGACAACGACCGCAGCATCCGTTCCTGTCCGCCCTCGTCGCGGCGCAACGTGCCGATCGTGACCAGTTCCCGTGCCACCGCCGGATCCTCGGCGGCGTCGGCGTTCTCCCAGAGCGCCATGGCGAGCACCGGATGCGGCGAGACCTCCACGAACGCGCGGTGCCCGTCGGCGAGCAACGCGGCCGAGGCCTGCCCGAAACGCACCGGTTCCCGAAGATTGCGGTACCAGTAGTCGGCGTCCAACGACGTCGTGGCGATCCGCCCCCCGGTGACGGTGGAATAGAACGCCACCTCACTCTCCCGGGGCTTCACCGCGGCCAACTCCCGGGACAGCGCGCCGGCGAGCACCTCCACATGACCGGAGTGCGAGGCGTAGTCCACGGCGATACGGCGGGCCCGGATCTCCCGGTCGGCGCAGTGGCGTAGGAACTCCTCGGCCGCGTCGGCGTCGCCGGAGACCACCGAGGACAGCGCACTGTTGCGCCCGGCGACCCCCAGCCGTCCAGCCCAGGGCGTCAACAGTTCCTCGAGGTCGTCACCGGCCACGGGCACCGCGATCATCGCGCCCTTACCGGAGAGCTGCGCGGCGACCAACCGGGACCGCACCGCGACGATCAGCGCCCCGTCGGCCAGCGACAGCGCACCCGCGACACACGCCGCGGCCACCTCGCCCTGGGAGTGCCCGACCACCGCGGCCGGTTCGACGCCGTGGGAACGCCACAACGCGGCCAACGACACCATCACGGCCCACAACGCCGGTTGCACCACGTCGACGCGTTCCAGCATCGGATCACCCGCCGGGCGGCCCAGCACCTCGGTCAACGACCAGTCCACCAACGGGTCCAGCGCCCGAGCACACTCCGCGAGTGCCTCGGCGAACACCGGCGAACGGGACGCCAACTCCGCGCCCATGCCCGCCCACTGCGAGCCCTGACCGCCGAAGACGAAGACCGGACGACCCCCACGGGCACGTCCTCGCACCACCAGCGCGGCGGCGCCCTCGCCTGCGAGCGTGTCGAGTCCACTGCGCAACTCGGCACGGTCGGCGCAGATCAGCACCGCCCGCTCCTCGAACGCGGCCCGATGCTCGACGAGCGAGTAGGCCAGATCCGTCACGCTCAGATCCGGGTCCGCGTCCAGGTGGGCCAGCAGCCTGGCGGCCTGCTCCCGCAACGCGGCCGTGCTCCGCGCAGACAGTGCCACGGGAATCGGCCGGTCGGGTTCCGGCGACGCGGCCTCCTCGATGGGCGGTGCCTGTTGAAGAACGGCGTGCGCGTTGGTGCCGCTCACCCCGAACGACGACACCGCCGCCCGCCGAGGCCCTTCGATCGCCGGCCACGGCTGCGTCGAGGTGGCCAGCGCGATCGCACCGCCACTCCAGTCCACATGAGAGCTGGGCGCCTCGACGTGCAGAGTCTGGGGCACCAGGCCGTAGCGCAACGCCTGCACCATCTTGATGACCCCGGCCACCCCAGCGGCGTACTGCGTGTGGCCGATATTCGATTTGATCGACCCCAACAGCAACGGTGTCGCCCGGTCCCGGCCATAGGTCGCCAGCAGGGCGCGCGCCTCGATCGGATCACCCAACGTGGTGCCGGTGCCGTGCCCCTCGACCACCGCCACCTCCGAGCCCGCCAACTCGCTCTCGGCCAGCACCTGGCGGATGAGCCGCCGCTGCGCCGACCCGTTCGGCGCGGTCAGCCCATTGGAGGCGCCGTCCTGGTTCACGCCGGAGCCCACGAGCACCGCCAATACCGGGTGGCCGTTGGCCTGGGCCTCCGACAGCCGTTCCAACACGACGACGCCGGCACCCTCTCCCCAACCCGTGCCGTCGGCCGCATCGGCGAACGCCTTGCACCGACCGTCCCTGGCCAGACCGCCCTGCCGGGAGAACTCGCTGTAAGCACCCGGGGTGGCCATCACCGTCACACCACCGGCCAACGCCAGCGTCGACTCGTCCCGACGCAGCGACTGCACGGCGAGGTGGATACCGACCAACGACGAGGAGCAGGCCGTGTCCACGGTCAGCGCGGGCCCCTCCAACCCCAGGACGTAGGCGACCCGACCGGACAACACACTGGCCGAGGTCCCGGTGAGCAGATGGCCGTCCTCGGCGTGCTCCGAGGCCGCCAGCAGACCGGCGAACTCCTGAGAGGTGCCGCCGAAGAAGACCCCGGTGCGGCTACCCCGCAACAGGGTGGGGTCGATGCCCGCGCGTTCCAGGGACTCCCAGGACAGTTCCAACAGCAGGCGTTGCTGCGGATCGGAGGCCATGGCCTCCCGAGGTGAGATACCGAAGAACTCGGCGTCGAAGTCCCCCGGCCCGTCGATGAACCCACCGTCGAGCGGGGTGGCCCGGTCACCGTCGGTCGCCCCATACAGCGTCGACGCCTCCCAGCTACGGTCGGCCGGGAATGCGCCCACCCCGTCGACGCCGTCGCGAACCAACCGCCACAGGTCCTCGGGATCGCGGACCCCTCCGGGAAACCGACACGCCATCCCGACGATCGCGATCGGCTCCGCCGCCCGACGGCGGGTCTCGGTGAGCTGCTCCTGGAAACGCTTCGCGTCGGTGACGGCCCGGCGAAGATAGTCGCGAAGCTTGTCGTCCTCGGCCATCAGCCCTCAGCTCCTCCGTGCGCCGCGTAACCCTGATCGACCAGGGCGAAGAGATCCTCGTTGCTCGCCTCGTCCAGGTCCTCGCCGCCGCCGTCGCCCGCCCACCGGTCCATCAGCTCGCGCAACCGGTGGGTGAGCCGATGCCGATCGGCGGCGTCGGCGGGCACCAACCCCAGGGCTTCCTCGAGTTCGGCCACCACCCGCAGGCCCTCGTCGACCCGCGAGACCTCGGCAGGCGCCAACTCCTCGCGTAACTGGGCGGCGAGCTCGACCGGCGTCGGATGGTCGAACAGCAACGTCGTCGGCAACCGCAAACCGGTCCGCGCACCGAGGTGGTTGCGCAACTCGACCGCGGTGAGCGAATCGAAACCCAGATCGGTGAAGGGCCGTTGCGCGGGCACCGACGCCGTCGAGGCATGCCCGAGCACCCGGGCCGCCCCCGAACGCACCACCTCGATCAACACCTCGTGCTGCTCGGCCACCGGCAGCCGGGCCAACCGGTCGCGCAACCCGCCTACCGCACCCGCTTCCTCACCGGCCGAGGCGCGGCGGCGCGACCCCGGCCGGGTGGCGAGGTTACGCAGTAGCTCCGGCACGTCGTCGGCCTGCCCGATCCGGGCCGCATTCACCGCGATCGGCGCAAGCAGGGTGTGTGCCGATGCGGTGGCCGCGTCGAAACGGGCCAGACCGTCGGCGACGGTGAGAGCACCGAAACCCGTCCGATCCATGCGTTGTCGATCGGCTTCCGACAACTCGGCCGTCATACCCGCCGTCCCGACCCACGCACCCCACGCCAACGACTGCGCAGCCAAACCCAACGATCGCCGATGGTGGGCCAACGCATCCAGATAGGTGTTGCCTGCCGCGTAGTTCGCCTGCCCGGCCCCACCGAGAATGCCCGCAGCACTGGAGAACACCACGAACGCCGCGAGATCCGACGTGGCGGTCGCCTCATGCAAACGCCACGCCCCATCCACCTTGGGCCGCAACACCGTGTGCAGCTGCTCGGCGGTCAACGCCGAACTCACCGCGTCATCGAGGACACCCGCCGCATGCACCACCGCCGTCAGCGGGTGTTCCACCGGGATCCGCGCCAGCAGAGCCGACAACTGCCCGGCAACGGCCACATCGCAGGCCGCGACCGTCACCCGACAACCCAACTCCGCCACCAACTCGGCGACCCCGGCCGCGTCCGGTCCACCGCGACCGACCAACAGCAGATGACCGGCCGGGCGGGTCGCGGCGAGATGCCGGGCCAGTGCCGCGCCGAGCCCACCCGTGCCGCCCGTGATGAGCACGGTGCCCACCGGATCCAGTGCTCGGGGCATCTGCAGCACCGCCTTGCCGACGAGCGCGGCCTGACTCAACGCCCGGAACGCCTCCCGGCCCCGCCGCACGTCGTAGGTCGTGATCGGCTGCGCGGTCAGAGCACCCGACTCGAACAACCCCACCAGCGTGTCCAGCATCTCCCCGATCCGCTCGGGACGGGCGTCCTGGATGTCGTACGCCGCATACCGCACTCCCGGATGGTCGGCGGCGACCTCCGAGGGCACACGGATGTCGGTCTTGCCCATCTCCAGGAATCGGCCACCGCCGGGCAGCAGCCGCAGCGAGGCATCCACGAAATCCCCCGCCAGACAGTCCAACACCAGGTCCAGCCCAGACCCGCCCGTGGCCGCCAGGAATTCCGCTTCGAAGTCGAGGGTGCGCGAGTTCGCGATCCGCTCCGGCGCCAACCCCATCGACGCCAAGGTCGAATGCTTGCCGGGGCTGGCGGTCGCGAAGACCTCACCGCCGAAATGCCGCACCAATTGCACCGCGGCCATGCCGACACCACCGGCGGCGGCGTGCACCAACACCTTCTGCCCCGAACGCAGCCCACCCAGATCGACAAGGCCGTAATAGGCTGTGAGGAAGGTCAACGGCACCCCGGCCGCCCGAGTGAACGACCAACCCCTCGGCATCCGGCTCAACCACCGGTGATGGGTGATCGCCAGCGGACCCAACGAATCCGGGCACAAACCCATCACCCGGTCGCCCACCGCCAGGTCGGCGACCTCGGCGCCCGTCTCGACGACGATCCCCGCCATCTCACCGCCGATCCCGGCCAGACCCTGCACCAAGCCCAGGGCCACCACGACATCGCGGAAGTTCACGCCCGCCGCGACCACCTCGACCCGCACCTCGTGCGCGGCCAGCGGCCGCTGCGCCTCGGGGGCGGCCACCAACGCCAACGCGTCCAACGTGCCGCCGCCGGTGCTGTCCAACCGCCACGGCCCCCGATCCGGCGGCCGCAGCATGTCGCCTTCGGAGGACACCGCCGCCAACCTCGGCACGGTCGCCCTACCGTGTCGCACCGCGACCTGCCCGGCGGCGCCGCCCGCCAGCGCGGGCACCACCCGCACCGAAGCGGGATCGTCGTCGATATCCACCAACACCAGCCGCCCGGGATTCTCGTTCTGCATGGAGCGCAGCAACCCCCACACCACCGAGGCCGACAGATCGACCACGTCCTCGCCCTCACCGGCGGCGATGGCCCGGCGGGTCACGACCACGACGTCCTCGTCGGCGGCCAACCGTTGGCGAACCCGATCGAGGGTCTCCTCGGCGACCCGGTGTGCCTCGGCGGGATCGGCCCAACCCGTTCCCGCGACGCACAGCACGCTCGGGCCCGGCCCCGCATCGACAACCTCGCCCACCCCGAACGGGTCCGGTCCGATCAGCCGCACACCACGGACCTCTCCCACCGTGGCCGGGGTACTCCAGTCGACGCGGAACAGGCCGTCGTCCCGGTGCGCCGCCTGCGCGACCGGCTCGGCCGCGCGCAGCACCAACCGCTCCACCGTCGCCACCGGCGCACCCGTTCCATCGGCCACCACGATGTGCCAACCGCCGTCCACCGGGGACAACCGCACCCGGGCCGCGGTCGCCCCGGACGCCACGAGCCGCACCCCGGTCCAGGCGAAGGGAAGCTGCAACTCGTTCCCGGTCCCCGCCGCCGACAACATGTGCAGCGCGGCGTCGAGCAACGCGGGGTGGATGCCGTACCGCCCCGCCGATGCCCGATCCTCCTCTCGCAACGCGATCTCGGCGTACAACTCCTCCCCTGCCCGCCAGGCCGCCCGAACACCCCGGAAGGTGTCGCCGTACCCGTACCCGGCGGCCGCCAGATCCGCATAGAGCGAACCGACATCCAACGCCGAGGCGCCGACCGGCGGCCACACCGACAACTCGGCGATCTCGGCCCCGTCCTCCTCGGCCAGGACACCGGAGGCATGCGCCACCCACGTCCCCTCGGGTCGAGCCGAGTGCACCGACACCCGCCTGCGGCCGTCCTCGTCGTCCTCGGACACCCGCACCTGCACGTCCACCGCCCCATCCAGCGGCAGCGGCGCGTGCAACACCAATTCGTCCAGTCGCCCGCAACCGATGCGATCGCCCGCCTGGATCGTCATCTCCACCAACGCCGAACCCGGCAGCAACACCGTCCCGGCCACGACGTGTTCGGCCAGCCACGGCTCCACCGCCTCGGACAACACCCCGCTCGACACCACGCCGCCGCCCTCGGCCAACACCACGCTCGCCCCCAGCAACGGGTGCACGCCACCCTGCCCCGACACCGCACGCACCGGATCGGCCACGGCACGCGGCAGCCAATACCGGGCCGTCTGGAACGCATAGGTGGGCAACTCCACCCGCCGGGGTGCCCGCTCGGAATACACCGCCGCCCAATCGACCGGCACACCGTGCGCCGCAGCCCGAGCGATCCCGGTCAACAACGTCGCGGCCTCGTCCTGATCGCGACGCAACAACGCCAGATGCGCCCCGTCGGGCGGCGCCATCGCCGTGAGCGCCGCATCCGGCCCGATCTCGACACACACATCCACGCCGTCGGCCACCAGCGCCGCATGCACGTCGACGAACCTCACCGGATCGCGCACCTGCCGCACCCAGTAGTCCGGATCGCTCCACCCGGCCGCGTCCTGCGTCCGCCCCAGCACACCCGAGACCAACGGCAACACCGGTTCCCCGGCCTCGACACCGGCGGCGACCGCCGCGAAGGGCTCCAACATCGCATCCATGTGCGCGGAGTGGAAAGCGTGCGACACGTTCAACCGCCGCGTGCGATGACCTGCGGCGGCGAGCTTCTCCGCCACCACCCCGACCGCCTCGGCATCACCCGAGAGCACCACGGCCCGCTCGCCGTTGACGGCCGCGACCGCCACCCCGTCGACACCGTCCACCAAGGGCCGCACCTCGGACTCCGAAGCGGTGACCGACACCATCGCACCCCCGGCCGGGCACTGCTGCATGAGACTGCCCCGCGCCGCGACCAGCGTGCACGCATCCGCCAGTGAAAACACCCCGGCGGCGTGCGCGGCGGCCAACTCCCCGATGGAATGCCCGGCCACCACATCGGGACGCACCCCCCAGGAAGCCAACAACGCCACCAACGCCACCTCCACCGCGAACAACGCAGGTTGGGCGTACTCGGTGGTGTCCAACGCCTCCGCATCCTCGAGCACCTCGCGCAACGGCCGACCCAACAGCGGGTCCAGCACCGCACACACCTCGTCGAAGGCCCGGGCATACATCGGGAACGCCGCATCCAACCGCAGGCCCATCGACACCCGCTGGGCGCCCTGCCCGGTGAAGAGGAACGCCGTCCGCACCTCGCGGGCCTCCACCACCGACCCGTCATCCGAGGCCGAGGCGACCAGCCCCGCCGCCGTCACCGCACCGGCAGGCACCGCGACACGCATCCGACCCGCCGTCCGGCAGACCCCCAGGGTGAACGCGACGTCCACGGCCCGCTGATCCGGCCGCGCGACCAGATGCTCGGCCAACCGGACCGCGTTGGCACGCAACGCCTCCGGCGACTGCCCGGACAGCACCAACGCCACCGGACCGTCATCCGCAGCGGGCCCGGCCTGCTTCGGCGCATCCTGCGGGGCCTCGATGATGACGTGGGCGTTCGTACCGGACACCCCGAACGACGACACCGCCGCCCGCCGAGGCCCCGCAGGCCACGCCTGCTCCTCGGCAAGCAACCGCACCGCACCCGCAGACCAGTCGATCATCGTCGAGGGCTCGCCTGCATGCAGTGTCCTGGGCAGCACACCATGCCGCATCGACATGATCATCTTGATCACGCCTGCCACACCCGCCGCCGCCTGTGTATGCCCCAGATTCGACTTCACCGAACCCAACCACGCAGGAACCTCCCGGTCCTGCCCGTAGGTCGCCAACAACGCCTGCACCTCGATCGGATCACCCAGGGTCGTACCGGTGCCATGTCCCTCGACCACCGCCACATCCCCGGGCACCAGACCCGCAGCCGCCAACGCCGCCCGGATGACCCGCTGCTGCGCCGGACCATTCGGCGCCGTCAACCCGTTCGACGCACCATCGGAATTCACGGCCGAACCACTGACCACCGCCAACACCGGGTGACCCAGCCGACGCGCATCCGACAGGCGCTCCACGAGCAACAGGCCCACGCCCTCGCTCCACCCCGTGCCATCCGCGCCCGCCCCATAGGACTTGCACCGCCCGTCGACCGACAGACCACGCTGCCTGCTGAACTCCACGAACGTGCCCGGCGTCGACATCACCGTCACACCACCGGCCAACGCCAGATCGCACTCCCCGTTGCGCAACGCCTGCGCGGCCAGATGCAACGACACCAACGACGACGAACACGCCGTGTCGACACTGATCGCGGGCCCCTCCAACCCCAAGGCGTAGGCCACCCGACCCGACAACACACTCGCCGCCGTACCCAGACCGCTATGGCCACCCGTCTCCGACTCGATACCGGTGGGCCACGAGCCGTAGTCGTTGTACATCACACCCGTGAACACCCCGGTGCGGCTGCCACGCACCGACTCCGCCGCGATCCCAGCCCGCTCGAACGCCTCCCACGCCGTGTGCAGCAACAATCGCTGCTGCGGATCCATCGCCACGGCCTCCCGAGGCGAGATCCCGAAGAACTCGGCATCGAACTCGCCCGCATCGTGCAGGAACCCGCCATGGCGCGTGTAACTGTGGCCCGGCAACCCCGGCTCGGGGTCGTACAGGGCCTCGACGTCCCAACCCCGATCCGAGGGCATCTCCGAGATCGCATCCACCCCATCGCGAACCAGGTCCCACAACTGCTCGGGGCTGTGCACCCCACCCGGATAGCGGCAGGCCATGCCCACCACCACGATCGGATCCGCCGTGGACACGACGTTCGGCGTCGAAGCCTCGGCCACCGGGGTCGCCGATCCCGACCAACAACGGTGCAGGTGCTCCGCCAGAGCCGAGGGCGTCGGATGGTCGAAGATCGCCGTGGCAGGCAGCCGCACCCCCGTCGCCGTGCCGAGCCGATTACGCAATTCGATGGCGGCCAGCGAATCGAACCCCAGATCGGTGAACGGCCGCCGATCGTCCACCGCATCGGGACCGTCGTGCCCCAACACACCCGCGGTCACCTCGCGGACCAGATCACGCACCGCCCTCGCCGCCTCGGGCCCGGTCAGACCGGCGAGTCGATCCCCGAACCCCGAACGTCCCCTGCCCGCCGCCCGCCGCACCGCGACCGGCGCGGGCGCCAGCTCCCGCAGCGCGGTCGGACGGTCGGCCACCGGCACCCGCCGCAACGCGGCCCGCTCCCACCCGATGGGCGCCAGCAACACCTCGCCCGTCCGCAGACCCGAATCCAACAGCTCCAGTCCCCGACGCGCCTCCAAAGCCTGGATTCCCGTGCGCGCCAACCTGCCCGCCGCTGAGGCCTGCACCGACCCCGCCATACCGCGATCGGTCTCCCACAAACCCCACGCCAACGACTGCCCGGCAAGCCCGGCCGCCCGCCGAACCCCGGCCAGCGCGTCGAGGTAGGCGTTGGCCGCCGCGTAGTTGCCCTGCGCCGCACCGCCCAGCAGACCCGAAGCACTGGAGAACAACACGAAATGGCTCAACTCGAGATCCCGGGTGGCCTCGTGCAGGTTCCAGGCACCGTCCACCTTGGGCCCCAGCACCCGACGCAACCGGTCGACGTCCAGATCCGTCACCAACCCGTCGTCCACCACACCCGCCAGGTGGAACACCGCCGTGAGCCTCGGGATACCCGCCACCAACGACCGCACCGCCGCCGGATCGTCCACCGCACAGGCGACCACGGTGACCTCGGCATCGACATCGGCGAACGCGTCACCGCCCCGACCACTGCGATTGGTCAGCACCAGATTGCGCACCCCATGCCGCTCGATCAGATGCCGAGCCACCATCCGCCCCAGCGCACCGGTACCACCGGTGATCAACACCGTCCCCGCCGGATCGATCGGCCCAACAACGGCCCGCTCCATCGCACCCGTTTCCAGCCGCAACACATGCGCCACACCGCCGCGCAGCACCACCACCGGTTCCTCGACGCCCACGACGGCCGCCACCAGCGAATCGGCGGGCACCGCATCGGCCACCCCGACATCCACCACCACGAACCGACCCGGATGCTCGGTCCCCGCCGCCACCACCAACGCCCGGAACACCGCCGCGACCGGATCCGGCGTCTCCCCCGACAACGCCACCGACCCGCGCGTGAGAACCACCAACGTCCGATCGGCATCACCCGAATCGGCCAACCAATCCTGACAACACCGCAGCGCCGCCTCGGCGGCCCGATGCGCCGCCACCGGATCCGGACCCGCCCGATCCCACTCCGCTTCCACCACCACGAACCCCGCCGTGCCGGCCACCGCCGCAGGCAACGGAATCGGCCGCCACACCGGAACCAGCGGCGACTCCCCGCCGGGCACGGCAGCGATCGGCCGGACCGTGAGCGAATCGACCACCAACACCGGCACACCGTCGACATCGGTGGCCATCAAGCTCATCGAATCAACACCGGTCGCCGTCACCGTCACCCGCAACGCCTCGGCCCCGGGACGCAACAGACGCACACCCCGAAACTCGAACGGCACCCTCGGCGTCGCCGACGCACCACCGACCAGCGCAAACGCATGCAGCGCCGCATCGAACAACGCCGGATGCAACCCGAAAGCGCCCGCCTGCTCGGCAACCGAATCCCCCGGCACCACCTCGGCGTGCACCACCGCACCGAGCCGCCACGCCGACCGCACGCCCTGAAACGCCGGACCATACGACAGACCGGCATCCGCCAGATCCGCATAGAACTCGGTCACCTCGACCGGTTCGGCCCCCTCCGGCGGGCCGAGCGCAAACGCGGACGCCGCAGCGTCACCAGCACCCAGCGTCCCGGCCGCCACCAACACCCACGGATCCTCCGGATCCGCATCCTCAGCCCTGGCATGCACCGTGATGGCCTGCTGCGCACCGACACTCACCTGCAACTGCACCCCGGACGCCGTGGGAAGCGGCGCCTGCAACGTCAGATCGAGCACCGATTCGTGCCCCAACAGCGCAGCGGCGTGCAACGCCAACTCCACCACCGCCGCACCCGGCAGAATCGGCGTACCCGCCACGTGATGCTCCGCCAACCACGGCTGCGCCGCCTGCCCGAGATACCCGGTGAGAACCGTCGTCTCCCCCGCCGCCACCATCAGCCTGCCCGTCAACAACGGGTGCTCCGCAACATCGAGAGCAGACGGCAACCGAGGCCCCGACTTCAACCAATAGGTCCGATGCTGGAAGGCATACGTCGGAAGCTCGACATGCGCGCCCCGAGGCAGGACCGCAGCCCAATCCGGGTCGAAACCACGCTGCCACATCCGCCCCAGCGCATCACCGAGCTGCTGATCCCGATCCTTACGCTGAGCAGCCACGGCCGTGACCTCGGGCACGGTCTCCAAGACCATCGGCGTCAACACCGCATCGGGCCCGAGCTCCAAGAACGTGTCGACACCCTCCGCGACCGCCGTGCGCACCGCGGCGGCGAAACACACCGTGGCCCGCACCTGATCCACCCAGTACCGGGCCGTGGCGACATCCCCACCCGCCCCGCTGGTGCCGACGATCGGGATCTGCGGCGCCGAGAACTCCACACCCGCCAACACCTCGGCGAACTCCGCCAGCATCGGCTCCATCAACACCGAGTGGAACGCATGCGACACCGTCAACCGCTTCACCCGCGCGCCCGCCGCACGCAGCTCGACGGCCAACGCCTCGATCTCCCCCGACGGCCCCGACAACACCGTCGAAGTGGGACCGTTCACCGCCGCAACGGAGATCCCACCCGACACCTCGGTCACCGACCGATCCACCGCCAGCATCGCCCCACCCGAAGGCAAGGCCTGCATCAACCGCGCCCGCGCAGCCACCACCCGACAGGCGTCCTCCAACGACCACACCCCGGCCACCACGGCCGCAGCCAACTCGCCCACCGAGTGACCGATCAACCGATCGGGACGCAACCCCCAGGACTGCCACAATTTCCAGAGCGCGACCTGCAAGGCGAACACGGCAGGCTGAGCCACCCCGGTCGAATCCGGATCACCCTCGAACACCACCGGGTCGAACATCGCCCGCACCCGCGCATACTCCTCGGCCACCAAGGGATGCGAACCCATATCCGCATGCTGCGAACCCTGACCGGTGAAAAGCAGACCGATACCGCCCTCTCCCGGTGAGACGCCCGACTCCCAGGGCCCGTCGAACCCCATCCGGTACGCCCGATGCGTCAACCCGGTCCGCCCGGTCGCCGCCGTCCACGCCACATCCGCAGCCGCCACCGAGGGATTGGCCGCCAACCACCCGTCCATGCTCGCGACCTGCGCCGCCAACCCGGCAGCACTCGATGCCGACGCCGTGATCAACACCGGCGAATCCGAGACCACCGGGGCCGTCGGCTCTTCCACGGGCGGCGCCTCGATGATCACATGCGCATTCGTCCCACTGATCCCGAACGACGACACACCGGCCCGCCGAGGCCGATCCACCGAAGGCCAATCACGCCCCGAGGTCGCCAACTCCACGGCACCCGCCGACCAATCGACCTGGGTACTCGGCGCGTCCACATGCAACGTCGCAGGCACCCGACCATGCCGAATCGCCAGCACCATCTTGATGATCCCGGCCACGCCCGCCGCCGCCTGGGTATGCCCGATATTCGACTTGACCGACCCCAACAACAACGGCTGCTGCCGCTCCTGCCCATAGGTCGCCAACAACGCCTGCGCCTCGATCGGATCACCCAACCGCGTGCCCGTACCGTGCGCCTCCACCACGTCCACATCGGCGGCCACCAACCCCGCACCGTCCAACGCCGCCCGGATCACCCGCTGTTGCGAAGGACCATTCGGCGCGGTCAGACCATTCGACGCCCCGTCCTGGTTGACCGCCGAACCCGCCACCACGGCCAGAATCCGCCTGCCATTGCGCCGCGCATCGGACAGCCGCTCCAACACGAGCACCCCGACGCCCTCGCCCCACCCGGTGCCGTCGGCGGCGTCGGCGAAGGACTTGCACCGACCGTTCGTGGCGAGCCCACGCTGGCGCGACAACTCCACGAACGTCGTCGGCGTGGCCATCACGGTCACCCCACCCGCCAACGCCAGATCGCACTCACCCGACCGCAACGACTGCGCCGCAAGATGCAGACCGACCAGCGACGAGGAGCACGCCGTGTCCACCGTGACCGCAGGCCCCTCCAGACCCAGCGTGTAGGAGACCCGCCCCGAACCCACACTCGCGGCCATCCCGGTACTCAGATAGCCCTCGACCTCGGGCGGCAGATTGTCGTAGTCACTCGCGTAATCGTGATTCATGATCCCGGCGAACACCCCGGTACGACTGCCACGCAGCGACGGCGCCGGAATACCCGCGCTCTCCACCGCCTCCCAGCTCACCTCCAACAGCAACCGCTGCTGCGGATCGGTGGCCAACGCCTCACGCGGCGACATACCGAAGAAGTCGGCATCGAAACCACCCGGATCGCGAAGGAACGCCCCCTCGCACACATACGACCGACCACTCCGATCGGGATCCGGGTCGAACAGCCCCGCCACATCCCAACCACGGTCCGAAGGCATCGACGAGACCGCGTCCCGACCGGACGCCACCACCTCCCACAGCTCGTCGGGAGAGGTCACCCCACCGGGATATCGGCACGCCATGCCGACGATCGCGATCGGCTCGGACCTGGCTTCCTCGAGCTGACGAACGCGACGATGCGCCTGGCGCAGATCGGCCGTCATCTTTCGCAGGAAGTCGACAAGCTGTGCTTCGTTCGTCACCCTGGATACCTCGCGGCGGTCGCTGGCGAAAACCGGTCCCCCGCTCGTGTCCGGCGAGGACCAGGCGTCGCACGGCACACTCGGCGAGCGTCAGCCGGAATGCTAAGCAGCCCCGCCGGCCTGCCGACCCCCTGAAGCGGTCCAGCCCACCCCCTAAGGCATATCGCCCAACCCGCAACGGCATCCCGGCCCACGACGCGGGACAAGCCGCGCCCCGACACAGTTCACCGCGAATTCAGACCGCCGCAGAAACCGACACACATAGCCGCCACGAACCCATCGGAATCGACTGATCGACAAATCCCGGCCAACGCGATAGCCGCGATATCACGACCCGTCAATACTGCCATTCCAAACACCACCGACCGCACCGCAACCTTCCCCGCCACACCGAGATACCGCCACCGAGAACCAGAACCTCCCCATGAAACCGCAGTACACAGGGCTGACAGCACGCCGAACACCACCGATCCGAGGCTGCGACCACCACTCCGAAACCGTCCATCAGAGCGGTCCAGATCGGACTATCGACACCGCGATGCTCATCGAATTCCGCCACTCCGTGCCATAACCAGACCGTGGTATCCGCGATTGACGCAGGGGTATCGACAAGGGGGGACACACCGGTTAGCTCGACTGCGTTTCCCCGGCGCCCCGGGACGACCAGCAGAAAGGCGGTTCGATGGATCCACTGTCGGAAGCTGTCATCGCGGGTGCTCCCGCCGAGGAACTGGCCGCACTCAACACGCCTGCGAGCTACGTCGCCGCTCATCTGCGCGCCGAGGATACCGAGATGTTCACCGACGTCGCCGACAAGGACGTCCGCAAATCGCTGCGGGTCGGCGAGGTCCCGATGCCGGAACTCGCCCCCGACGAGGTCTTGGTCGCCGTGATGGCCAGCGCCATCAACTACAACACCGTCTGGTCGGCGATGTTCGAGCCGATCCCCACCTTCCAATTCCTCAAGCGTTTCGCCCGCGCAGGCGGGTGGACCGCACGCCACGACCTGCCCTACCAGGTGATCGGCTCCGACGCCGCAGGCGTGATCGTCCGCGTCGGCAGCGGAGTACGCCGCTGGAAGATCGGCGACCACGTCGTGGTGAACCCCGCCTATGTCGACGAACAGGAATCGGCCTCCCACGACGACGCGATGCTGGGCGCCGAACAACTCGCCTGGGGCTTCGAGACCAACTTCGGCGGCCTCGCGCACTACAGCGTGGTGCGCGCCAGCCAACTCGTCCCCAAACCCGCCCAGCTCAGCTGGGAGGAAGCCGCCAGCAACCCGCTCTGCATGGGCACCGCCTACCGCATGCTGGTCGGCGAACACGGCGCGCGCATGAAACAGGGCAACGTCGTGCTGATCTGGGGCGCGGCAGGCGGACTCGGCACCTACGCCATCCAATTCGTCCGCAACGGCGGCGGAATCCCCGTCGGCGTGGTCAGCTCCGACGCCAAAGCCGAAGCCATCCGCAAACTCGGCTGCGAGGTGGTCGTCGACCGCCGCGAGATCGGCCTGGACAACACCATCGCCGACGATCCCGCCCGCGTACTGGAAGTCGGCAAACGCCTCGGCCGCATCATCCGCCGCGAAGTCGGCGAAGACCCACACATCGTCTTCGAACACACCGGCCGAGCCACCTTCGGCGTCTCACTCTTCGTCGTCCGCCGAGGCGGCGCGATCGTCACCTGCGGCTCCAGCAGCGGCTACCGCCACGAATACGACAACCGCTACCTCTGGATGAAACTCAAACGAGTGATCGGCAGCCACGCGGCGAACCTGCACGAGCAGTGGGAAGCCAACAAACTCGTCACCCAGGGCCGAATCTCCTCCGCGCTCTCCCACCTCTACCCCCTCACCGAGGTCGGCGAGGCCGCGCGCAAGGTGCAGGTCAACGAACACATCGGCAAGGTCGGCGTCCTATGCCTCGCCCCGGAACCCGGACTCGGCATCACCGATTCCGAAGCACGGGCCCGAGCAGGCACCGCAGCCCCAGCTCCCCTCGCCCTCACCGCCGCCTCGGTCGCGTGAGGAGCCATGACCGCCGGTCTCCATGACCACGTAACTCGATCCCCAGCGGCACCGGCCGCGTTCGACGACGCAGACGGCTCCAGCACACTCGCCGACGGCGAGACGATGTTGCACGCCGGGTTCGGAGGATGAATGTCGGTCAATACCTACGATCCCCAGCGGGGTGTCCGATGACCGAGGTGACAGAACTCCGTGTGGGCGTGGTCGGCGCAGGCCTGATGGGTCGCGGTTTCGCCGAACTCTGCGCCCTACGCGGCCACGACGTCCGCGTCGTCGTCTCCGGCCCCGCTGCGGTGAGCCGCGACCGCGACCACTTGCAACGAGCATTCGACAAGGCGGTCGCCAAGGAGAAGCTGACCGAGGCCGAAGCACAGGCCGCCGTGGCCCGCGTGTCCTTCGGCAGCGATCTCGCTGGACTCGCCGACCGACAGTTCGTGCTGGAGGCGGTGCCCGAGGACGAGGAACGCAAGAACGGCGTCTTCGCCGCACTCGACGAGATCGTCAAGGACGAGGACGCGGTCCTCGCCTCGACCACCTCCGCGATCCCCATCATCCGCCTGGCGAAGGCCACCGCACGTCCGCATCGAGTGATCGGCGTGCACTTCTTCAACCCCGTACCGGTATTGCCCTTGGTCGAGCTCGTCCCCTCGCTGCTCACCTCGGACACCACCACCGCAGCGGCCCGTGACTTCGTCTCCGCGCTCGGCAAGGAGATCGTGCAGTCGCAGGACCGGTCCGGATTCGTGGTCAACGCACTCCTGGTGCCCTACCTGCTGTCCGCCGTGCGGATGGTGGAATCCGGCTTCGCCACCGCAGCAGACGTCGACCGGGGCATGACCCAGGGCTGCGCGCATCCGATGGGACCGCTCCGCCTGATCGACCTGATCGGTCTCGACATCGTCGCCGCCGTCGGCGACGCGCTCTACGCCGAGTACCGCGAACCGCTCTACGCTCCGCCGCCGTTGCTGGCCAGGATGGTCGACGGCGGACTACTCGGCCGCAAGAGCGGTCGCGGCTTCTACGAGTACCCCTGATTCCCGAGCATCGGCGACCGTTATCCGGCACCGACGCAATCGGCTGGGCACCTCGGCGCAACCCGCCGCCGAGGTGCCCACCTTCGCATCAAGCCGAGGCGGCCGTCTCCTTCTCCTCCCGCCGCTTGGCGCGGTAGGTCAGCTTCCGCAACGCCTGCTCGGCCGGGCCCCGAATCCCCGCACGGTCGAGCAGGTACGCCATGACGATGGTCGACAGCCAGGTGCGCAGCGGCACACTCAAGCCGCGATCAAAGGATTGCGCGCTGGGTGACACTCGGGTGCAAGCGTTAACCGCAGGTGAGCGCAGGTGGAGCCCTCGGAGAATCGAAGTGGGCCCAGGCATGAGACTCGCCTCATTCGTCCCACGGCCGACTCTCCTCTTCGTGGCGTTGTTGGTTGTTTAGGTGTTCAGGTATTAATTTTACTCAGCACTGAAACCATAGCGATCTATGAGATTTTAAACTGCGCTCAGCCCGACTTCGGGCTCCACAACGAGGTTCCGGGGTCGTCGACAGGGAGCCGTGGGCCGCCTCGGGCGTCAGCCCGCATCCACCTCGGGGTTGAGAGTGCGCATCGCGTCCATCAGATCGCTCGCTTTGGGAGCATCGTGCGGATCGACCAGCCACTGCAGGACGGCACCGTTGATCAGGGCCACGATCAGCGAACCGGTGGAGGCAGCCTGCCCCGGCGTGACGTCCTCGGGCGGCACCCCGAGGACCATCGCGGCAAGCTCTCGGCGAGCCTTGGCGTAGGTCGCCGCCAACTGCGCACGGACCTCGGGGGCGAACTCGGCCAGCGCGTACGCCTGGACGCTCGCCACCAACAACGCATGCTGCTGCGCGGCCGCGCTCAGTAGCCCGTCCAGGAACTCACGCAGTCGAGCCTCGGCCGTGGCAGCCGGGGTGAGTGTGCTGGCGTTCTCGATGGAGCTGCCCCACTCCTCGAATGCCTCGAGCACCGCCGCGTTGAGCAGCGCGTCCTTCGTTCCGAAGTGGTAGCCGATGGCGGCGAGGTTGGCTCCGGTCACGGCAACGATGTCCCGGGCGGTCGTGTGCGCGTAGCCCTTGTCGATCAGGCATTGCCGGGCGCCCGCCAACAGGTCGTCTCGCTGTCCCATGCCCGCATGGTAGCCCGCGTCGCCATACAAGCGTGTTATACGCACGTATGACACTTATGTCTAATACAGACGTGTTGTACGCATGTATAAGACACATGTATTCTTCGGCTGCAGCAACACGGACCCGGCCGGTCTCCGCCCATATCCGCAGCCGACGACGACAAGGACGTACCGCCATGAACGGCGACAACGCCACGCAGTCCCCGCCAGCCGCCCCGGTCCACGCGGACTGGGAGAAGCCGGTCACGGTGTCGAAGACCGTCCTCACCACCCACCTCTGGGCCGCCCCTCCCCTGCGCCGCGAATCGCCGATCCACGATCGGGTTTTCGGGGCGCTACGCGACCTTCGGGCGGACTACGCGCGTTTCCTGCCCTGGTTCTCGCACCCCGTCCTGTCGGTGCCCGAGCTCGATGCGCCGACCGAGACGAGCACCTCGTGGGATTTCAGTAACCTGGACCCCTTCGTCGAGGACTTCGTCGCGGCAAGCGAAGGACGGCCGGTCGTGGCGAACTTCGCGACCATTCCCGCCTGGATGTTCACCGACGTGGCCGAGTACTCGACCGACCCGGATGTGATCCACTGGGATTACGAGAAGGGCAGCGAGTTCCGGGACGAGACGCTGGCCGAGGTCGCGGACTACTTCTACCGCGTCGCAAGCTGGTACATCGCGGGTGGATTCACCGATGAGCTCGGGGTTCGCCACGAGTCGGGCCACAGCTACCGGTTCGCCTACTGGGAGGTGCTCTGCGAGCCCGATCTGAACTCCCGGATCTCTCCCGAGACCTACACCCGGCTCTACGATGCCGTCGTCGAGCGCCTGCAGCCCTTGGATCCCGAGATGCGGTTCATCGGTCTGTCGCTGAGCCACGTGCACCACAATCCGGAGTACTTCTGGCACTTTCTCGACTCGGAGAACCACCTCCCGGGCACCCCGCTCGACGCCTTCTCGTATCACTTCTATGCGCAGCCCGAGATCGTCAATCCCTTCGCTCCCGAGGGCAACGCGGAAGAGACGATCTGGCGCAGCCTGTTCTTCGCCCAGGCCGAATCCTTCATCGACCAGGTCCGGTTCATCGATTCCATCCGCAGGCGGTTGGCACCGGAGACGAAGACCTTCCTGAACGAGATCGGCACCTATCCGGCCGACGTGATGAACCCGAACCCGCAGATCCCGGACTCGTACTGGGCGCTGAGCGGCTCGGTACACGCCTATCTCTGGGCCCGCTGTGTCCAGTTGGGTATCGATCTGGTCGGTATCGCGGAGTTCATGGACTATCCGAGCATGATCCCCGGTGTCTCGTTGATCGACTGGGAGACCGGCGAGCCCAATGCCCGGTACCAGGTCACCAAGCTGCTGCTGGACCACTTCGGTCCCGGTGATACCCAGGTCGAGACGACCAGCGGGTATCCGGGCTTCCCGGACCTGCGCGTCTTCGTCCAGGGCTTCCGGACCGCACAGGGCGAACGCAAGCTGCTGATCATCAACAAGTGGGAGGACGAGGTCGAGCTCGATCTGGGTGAGGCCAGGGGAACGCTGTCCTGGGTCGACGTCAACACGGGGTCGGCCCCGCCCGCCTCGCGGCCGGTGGACGGCTCCCGGCTCGTCCTCGGCCTGCATGCCACCGCGGTGCTGACGCTGGCCGCCGAGTAGGAAGCCACGCCTGCGACGAGGTCGGCGCTCCCCTTCGCGGTCGCTCACGGCTGGCGAAGAGCCGACCTCGGGCGGGCGACGGCGCATTCCCTCCACGATGCTGGGCGTCGCCCGCCCTGACCGTTTCCGCTTCGCGTAACCCGCTAATCTGATTCGACAAGATCGCGGCCCGACGGGCACCGAAGTCGCCACTTCGTCGTTGCCCCCACCCGCGCGTGGTTCACGCGTGCCCAGTGGGGGTTGGAAGTGGCGTTGGTTCGTCGGAGTGCGACGGAGCTACTCGCGGACGCGAAATCAGATCGATTGCATCTGCTGCTGAGCGAACAGGCTCGTTTTCAGTTCGAATCCCGAGTGGGGGTCGCCGAAGTGCGATCCTGGCAACGCAGTCTTCCGGTGTTGCTCGCGGATCTCGCCGATGCCGGACTCGGACACGTCGAGGTGCTGTTAGAGCATCGCCTTCCGCACAGTCCTCGGCGGATCGACGTCGTACTGTGCGGCACGCATCCCAGAACCGGCGAACCCAGCTATGTCCTCGTCGAATTGAAACAGTGGTCGCACGTCGAATCGGCGCTCGGCGAACTGGTGCGGATCGCCGCGTATGGGACGGATCCGGTGCTGCATCCGGTCGAGCAGGTCCGAAGCTACTGCCAGTACCTGGTGGATTCCACGCCCGCGCTGGCCGCGCGTCCCTTGGCGGTGCACGGCATCGCCTACCTGCACAACGCGCGGAACTCCGGCGTCTCCGCGTTGCGCGACTACCCTGCGGACGAGTACGGACGGCTCTTCACCCTCGACGATCGAGGTGCACTCGTCGACCACCTGCGTTCCCTGCTCGACCCCGCAGGCGACCGCGATGCCGCGCGTGAGGGCGCCGACGAGTTCCTCGATTTCCGCCATGCGCCGACCAAACCGCTGTTGGACCTGGCGGCGAAGGAGATCCGAGACCGCGAGCAGTTCGTTCTGCTCGACGAGCAGAAGGTCGCCTTCGAGGCGGTCCGGCAGGCCGTGCGACGGGCTCGTGCCGCCAGCACCCGCACCGTCGTGATCGTCCTCGGTGGGCCGGGTTCCGGGAAGAGCGTCATCGCGCTGAGCCTCGTCGGTGCGCTGGCCCGGCAGGGACACACCGTCCATCACGCCACCGGCTCCAGTGCCTTCACCCGGACCCTGCGCAAGATCGCGGGCAGCCGCAGCACCCGCGTCCAGGGGCTGTTCAAGTACTTCAACAACTATGTCGAGTCGGAGCCGCGCGAACTCGAGGTCCTGATCTGCGACGAGGCCCATCGCATCCGTGAGACCAGCGTCAACCGCTTCACCAAGAAGGAGGCCCGGGCGCGGGCCGGCCGCCAGATCGACGAACTGATCGATGTGGCCTGGGTGCCGGTGTTCCTGCTCGACGAGCACCAGGTCGTGCGGCCCGGCGAGATGGGGTCGCTGGCGGAGATCACCGCTGCGACCACCGCCAAGGGCTACGACATCGAGATCGTGCGCCTCGACGGCCAGTTCCGGTGCGGTGGCTCCGCCGTGTTCGACCGCTGGGTGTCGCGGCTACTCGGACTCGAACAGGCCGCCCCGAGCGACTGGACCCGGCTCGCCGCCGGGGGCGACGAGGATTTCGTCGTCACCAGCGCCGCCTCACCACAGGCGATGGAGAGCTGGTTGCTGGCCAAGCAGGCCGAGTTCGGCGGCACGGCACGCATCGCCGCAGGCTACTGCTGGCCGTGGAGCGATCCCACCAAGACCGAGGACGGCCAGCGGCTCGTCGACGACGTCGTCATCGAGGACTGGAAGCGTCCGTGGAACGTGAAACCCGACAAACGGGTGCCGCACGCCCCGGAGTCCTATTTCTGGGCGTCCGACGACCGCGGCTTCGGGCAGGTCGGCTGCATCTACACCGCGCAGGGCTTCGAGTACGACTGGGCGGGAGTCGTCATCGGCCCCGATTTCGTCCGCAGGGAGGGAAGCTGGGTCGCGCGCCGTGATCGCTCGCACGACCCGGCCGTCCGCAAAGCGGATGATCTCCACTTCGCCGGTCTCATCCGCAACACCTACAAGGTGTTGCTCACCCGAGGCATGCGCGGGGTGTGCGTCTACTCCCCCGACCCCGAGACCCAGGAGTTCCTGGAACAGGTGACCGGCTGAGCAGGGTGGGGGCGGCGCCGGGCGCGTCGGGTTGAGAAACTCGGTGGATGAGCATGAGTGACCGCTGCCCGTGTGGGCTCGGCGAGGCCTTCGCCGATTGCTGCGCACCACTGCACGAGGGCCGACGCCGGGCGGCCACCGCCGAGCAACTCATGCGCTCGCGGTACTCGGCGTTCGCGGTGGGCGACACCGAATACCTGCTCGCGAGCTGGCATCCCACCACCCGCCCCCGCGAGCTGAGCCTGGACCCCCGGCAGAGCTGGATCCGACTCGACATCCTCGGCCGAACGGGCGGAACCCCGTTCGACACCGAGGCCACGGTGCATTTCCGGGCGCGCTACCGGCTGGACGGCGAGCGAGGATCGCTCACCGAGAACAGCCGGTTCACCCGCGTCGACAAGGTCTGGCTCTACGTCGATGGCGACGTCGAGTGAACTCGGACTGCGTCCGCACCCCGTGAGCTCGCCACCACCCGGCACCGTCACAGGTACAGCACCGCGGCGAGGCCGATCCCGCCTGCCGCGATGATCCAGGTATAGGGCAGCGTGTCCAGCATGACCCGCTCGGGTCGGACGCCCGCGTACTGGGCGGCCCACACGACCTGGGTGGAAGTCGGGTCGGAGACGCCGAGTACCTGGCCGTACGAGGCCATCAGCCCGAGCACGGCGGGTATCGGATACACCCCGCCCACGGCGAGGACACCGCCGATTCCCGCGCCGAGCCCGTAGATGTTGGCCGGCCCGCGATAGAGCGCGAGGGGCGCCAGCACCGCGAACACCACCACGAACAGGATCGGCAGGGTGGGGCTGACCGCGCCGAGGATCGGATCGAGTGCCTCGACCGCGCCCGGCAGCCGCACGGCCGCGAGCAGGATTCCGATGGCCAGGAAGAGCACGATCGGCGGCGCTGCGACGTCGAAACAGCGGTACAACGTCCGCAGGGCGCGGCGCGGGATCTGCGAGAACCGGGTCGTGGTCAGCAATGCATACAGGACACCGGCCAACAGCGCGGGAATGATCGGGACCTCGAGGCCCAGCGCCAGCACCAGCGGGACCAACGGCGTCGGCAGGGCATACCAGGCGACATCACCCACCCGACGCCCCCGCGAGCGGAGATCCTCACCGGGCGGTTCCTGCGCGCCGCTGACCTTCATCGCCCAGGAATGCACGAGACCGCGCCGCCGGGACTGCACGAACACATAGACCAGGCCGACGCCGACCACGATCGGGAACAGCCGGATCTGGAAGTCGCGGACCACCTCGACCGGGATACGCAACGCATCGGAGAGGTACTGCCAGCCGGTCAGCTCCAAGGGAATACCGGCACCCAGTCCCATCAGGACGGTGCCCGCAGCTGCCCGGGCATGCACGCCGACGGCGATCATGGTGGGAATGCCGACGATGCCTGCGAGCATCGCGGCGGGGGCGGAGCCGGTGACCGCGCCGCAGAGGATGGCCACGATGAAGACTCCGAAGGCCACGACATAGGGCTTGTCCCCGGCGAACTCCACGGTCTTGCGAATGAGTGTGCTGGCGATTCCGGTGTCGCCCAGCAGCGCGCCCAACCAGGAGCCGAGCAGGATGGCGATCATCGTCGCGGCGAGGAGGACCGGACCCTCCTGCAGGACGGTGACCAGGACGCTGCCCTCGTCTCCGGTGATCGGCGCTCCGACCACCAGGGCGATCGCCACGCCCATCAGGGCGAGGGCGAACGCGGTGGGCAGCCTGCGGGTGAGCATGAGGGCGACGCCCACGGCCATGACGACCAGGATGGCAATGCCCATGTCAGGACTCCTTCGTCCTTCGAGAGGGGTCGGTCGGTGGCTGCGGACGCACCAGTTCGGTGACGGCCGCGGCGAGCAGGAGCGGCGAACGGCGCAGGCCGAGCCGGATTCGGGCGTAGGCGTGGGCGGCGATCTCGTCGGCGCCCACGACGACACCGCGCCACGATCGATGTCCCCAGCGGAGCAGGACGGGTCCGGCGCAGGCACGCAGCCTGCGTCGGTAGGGCCCGTCCAGCAGTCCGTGCGCGACCTCGTGGGCGATGGCGGCCCGACGCACGGTGCCCGCAGGGAACAACGTCGCCCAGCCTGCGGCGGTCACGACCGCCTCGGCGGCGGCGATGGCGGCCGGGTGCAGCACCACGGTGGGCGGGCGGCTGAGATAACGCGCCAGCACGAGCTGGTCCCCGACCAGACCGCCGGGCTCCTCGGTGACCGGCACCGACGGGTCGTGGTCGAGTCCGGAGTCGGTGGCCATTCGGTGACCCAGGTCGGCGGCGGCGGCCGCCCACTGTCGCAGCGTCTCGGTGCTGCGAGCGGCATGCAGGTGGCTGCCCGCGAGTAGGTCGGCCGCGATATCGACGTCCTCGCGGGCAGCCAACCGGTTCGCGATCTCGACGGCGCCCCCGCGCAGCGAGTAGCGGAAGCCCGCCGCCGAGGGGACGGCCGAGGCTGGGCGGGCGTTCACAATCGGGACTCCACGACGGCGACCACCGGTTCGTCGTCGGCCCTGGTGCGGAGTTCGGTGTCGGCCAGTGCCAGGAGTTGCTCGAGATCGGACACCCCGTGCAGGTCCACCACTCGCGGGCCCAGCAGCATCCGAACCCCGGGCAACTGCGCGCCGCCGTCGCCGAAACCCATGTGCTGTCGAAGGAGCGCGGGCAGCCGGGTCATGGCCTCGCCCACCGTCCACGTCGCCACGCCTGCATCGCGCAGGCCGAGCCGGACGACTCCGTCGGCATCGACGATCCGCACCGGGTTGCGTCCCCGGCGCCGACCCGCCCGGTCGAACACGCCGGCGGGTGGCGCGCCGGAGCCGAAGACCGTGAACTGCGGGGTCTGCGCGAGGACGGTGAGCTCGGACTCGGCCAACCGAAGACTGCGGGCGGCCTCGGCGCGGCCCTGCTGCAGGCCGACGGCGTCGCGTTCCACGGCGGTGCGCATCTCGGTGGCACCGGTGGCGACCGCGCGAACGATGTTGCGTCGGGGGTCGACGCTGACATCGACCTCGACACCCGCAGGTGCCGCGCCCTGCGCGATGACCGCGGCCTCGGCCTCGGCGCGCACGGCCAGCACGTCCTGGCGGCCCGCGTTGGGGACCATCCGCTCGACCTGCTCGCGCACCAGTGCCAGCGCCACGCCGAGCGGGGAGATCACCTCGGCATGGGCGGCGATGCGCTGGTTCATGCCCGTCACCGTCCCGAGATGCGGGGTTACCGCTGCGGCACCGCCTCCGCCGCCGACGAGCGTCAGCTGCTCACGATCGAGTCCGTAGTCGCGCACCAGGGTGTCGACTGCGGCGCGCACCGGTGCGACCCCGGCGTCCAGCACCTGCGAGCAGGCCTCGGCGAGACCGATTCCCAGGTGCTCGGCCACTGCGGCCATGGCGATGCGGGCGGATTCCTGGTCGGCCCTGGCGTACTGGTCCTCGCCGATCAGACCCGAGGCGTTCGCGGCGCAGGTCATCGTCACGGCGAAACGACCGGTCGCCGTCTCCAGCGCGAGATAGTCGGCCGGGTCACCGGGCACCGGGGTCACGCTGATCACGCGGGCGTCCGCCAGTTCGGCGGGCTCGGCGAAACACGCGTAGCGAAGTCCGGCGATGTGGGCGCTTCGGGGACCGACCGAGGTGACCCGGCCGCGACCCACGCGGATCATCGACCCGCCGCCGACGCCCACGGTGCGTACGTCCAGCGCCGACAGGTAGGTCGGTTTCCCGCCCACCACGGCGTATTGGATGACGACCTGGCCGCCTCGAATCACGCTGATGTCGGTGGAGGTGCCGCCGGTCTCCAGGAAGATCCCGTCGCTGACCTTCTCGCTCATCAACGCGCCCGCCACCCCGGCCGCAGGGCCGGAGAGCACCGTCAACAGCGGACGATGTCGCATCTCGTCGAGGGACATCACACCGCCGTCGCATCGCATCACCATCAGCGGAGCGGTGATGCCCGCCTTGTCGATGCTCCACTGCACGACGTCGGCGGTGGCCAACATGCGAGGCAGGATGCTGGCGTTGACCACAGCGGTGCGGGCGCGGCGCCGCAGCCCGTACAGGTGCGTGATGTCGTGGGTCGTCGTGGCCAACCTGCCACCCGCTCGAACCGCCTCGGCCACCGAGTCCTCCGCTTCGGGGGCATCGACGCTGAACGGCTCGGCGGGCACGACGACCTCCGCACCCCCGGCCAGCACGGTGTCGATGGCGGTGCCGACCTGACCGGTGTCGGCGGCGTCCCGGACATGCGCGTAGGTGACGGGGAGGTTCCGTCCCGGTGCGAGCTCGATCCGGCCCAGGGTGCGCAGCCGCTTGGTGAAGGCGGCGCCGATCCCTCGGCCGATTCCGATGACTCCGACCGTGGCGACGTCGCCCTCCAGCAGTGCATTGGTGGCCTGGGTGGTGCCGTGCGCCAGGAACGCGACGTCCTGCGGGGTCCGACCGACCGTCTCGAGTAACCGCTCCAGGGCCTGCATGATCCCGGCCGCGACTCCGTGGTCGTGGTGATGCGTGGTCGGCACCTTCACCTGGCCGATGAGTTCCCTGGTGCCCGCGTCGACCGCGACGGCGTCGGTGAACGTGCCACCGACGTCGATACCGACCCGGATCGATCCACGTTCGGGCGTGGGCGGTTCCGGGGGCGGGTCGGGCGGTGAATCGGAAGAGATCGGGGCGTCCGGTGCCTCGCTCATGGGACTCCAGTGTCCGTGCGGTTCGGGGCGGTTCGGTCTGGGCTGCGATGCGGAGGAGGCGCTGGTCAGTAGCCGCGCACCTCGGGCCAACGCCGTTCGACTCCGGCGGCATCGAGGACGGCGGCGAAGGCTTCGAAGGCCGGGGCGGAGGATTCGACCTCCTTGGGGGTGCGCCCGGTGCGCAACGCGAAGGCGGCCAGGTGACCCGCCACCTCGCCGACGTTCCACTCCACGGGGTGCAGGCGGTAGCAGCCGTTGGTGATGTGGGTGGTGCCCAGGTTCTTCCCGGCGGGCAGCAGGTTGTCGACCCGTTGTGGGAGCAGCGCGCCGAGCGGGATCTCGAAGGGCACGCTCGCGATGTCGATATACGGATCACCGCCGGTGGAGGGGTGCAGGTCGATCCGGTAGCTGCCGATCCCCACCGAGTTCGGGTAGCGGGTGCTGCCGGTCGGCCCGGTGATGTCGAGTGCGACATCGTGCTCGGTGACCGTGGTGAGCGCACGGATGCGCCGCGACTCCCGGACGTAGGGCGCCTTGGCCAACCCGTCGTGCGTCCCCATGACGTCGGGCCGCAAGCGGAGCCCGGGCAGGCCCTGGGTGCCGTCGGGGTTGGGCAGTTCGGTCTGCAACCAGTACATCAGCGACCGGGACAGCTCGCGGGCCCCGTTGACAGCGGCCGCGCGGGCCGTGTCGTCGACACCGGCCAGCGGCTTGAGCCAGTAGTCGTTCATCGGCCAGTTGACCAGCACGATGTCGGAGTCGAACGCGCCGCTGGTGTGCATGCCGCGCGCCAGGATGCGTCGGAAACGCCAGAGGTCCTTGTCGCCGGGGTCCTTGGACTGGTCGGCGAGTTCGGCGAGTGGGTCCGCAGTCGGATTGGGCGCGAAGGTCCGGGTGACCCGCGCCAGTGTGCGGGGGTCCGGTGCGGTCATCGACAACAACGGACCGCCCCAGTGCTCCGGTGTGTAGCCACGCCAGAAGTCGTAGTTCTCAGGGCGCTCGATGACGTGGTCCTCCCCCGCGTGGTGGGAGACCGCGAAGCACACGGTGATGCCCTGCTGGTTGAGCGGGTCGGCCTGCTCAGGGGCGTGTGGTTCGTCGTGTTCGGCGCGAGACTCGGCACCGACGACGTGCTCGACGTCGGCCAGGGCCAGCACATCACCGGTCTCGGTGGCGTCCAGGACGTAGGCGGCACTCACCGTGTAGCGGTTGCCGGTGCGCTCGTCGAGCAGCGTGACCGCCTCGACCCGGTCTGCGTCGGCGTGCGCGGCCACCGGTCGGGTCTGGAGCGCGACGTCGAGCATCCCCGAAGCGCGTACCGGTCCGATCATCGCCTCGAGGACCGCGAGGGCGACCCTGGGCTCGTGGCAGAGTTTGCCGACCCGGCCCGCACCCGGGTTGAGCCTCGACGATCGGGCCGCCTCGGCGCGCAGGGGATACCAGGTGCGGTAGTGCTCCCGGACACCGTCCCGGAACCGGCGATAGGTGGCGGTGCAACCGAACTGTTCGATCCACGGGTTCTCGTCCGGGGGCACGCCCTGGCTGGTCAGCTGGCCGCCGATCCAGTCGGTCTCCTCGGTGAGCAGCACCCGGGCACCGCCCCGAGCGGCGGCCAGCGCGGCGGCGACGCCGCCGACACCGCCGCCGACGACCAGGACGTCGACGTGCCGGTCGGTGTCGTGCTCAACCATGGAGATCTCCTTCTGCTGCGGTGGACGGGGTGCGCTCTGATACGGCCGCCGGACCCGATACGGCAGGCGGCCCGGTCGTGGTTCCCGGTAGGAAGGTCGGTTCGAGGAGCCATTGCACGGGCCCGCTGCGGGCGCCGGTGACGAGATCGACGAGCAGCGCGGCCGCTTCCTCACCCATCTGCTGGCGCGGGATGCGGAACCCGGTGACCTCGGATTCGGGGAGGCTGCGGTCCTCCCCGAGCAAGGCGATCGACAGGTCCTGCGGAATGCGGGCGCCGTCTTCCCTCGCGGCGGTCAACAATGCGGCGAGCAGATCGTTGGTGTCGTTCTCCTCGGTGACGACCACGCTGATCCCGCGCTCGCGCCACGCCCGCAGCGCCCGGGCATCCACGCTGGTGGCATAGGCGCGCAGCACCTCGCCCTGCACGCCCTCCCCCGAGGCCGCGACGGCACGGCGGAAGCCGTCCTCCCGGTCGGTGGAGGCGACGACGTCGTCGGTGCCGCGCAGGTACAGCAGGCGCCGATGACCGAGCCCGACGAGGTGGTCGACGACCTGAGCCGCGCCCGCGACGTAGTCGGCGCCGACATAGGAGAGCCTGCCACCGAGTTCGGTGCGGCGTCCGATGTAGACGATAGGGAACCGGCAGGCCAGCAACCGGTCCAGTTCCACCTCGGGCACCCGTCGACCCAGGAAGAGGCAGCCATCGGCGAGGCGCACCTTCTGCACCGCCGCGCTGTCGGCGCCGTCGTCGCCCACGTTCGACGGTGAGGTGCCGGTGAACAGCAACAGGTCGTAGCCGAGTCGGGCGGCGGCGCGCTCGACGCCGACGAGGAAGGGGTAGTAGGAGTCGCGCACCTCCACGGGGAACGCGTGGCTGAAGGTGAACACGCCGAGCAGATCCGTGCTCGCCGCCGCCAGTCGCCTGGCCACCGGGTTGGGCACGTACCCCAACGAACGCGCCGCCAGCGCCACCCGCTCCCTGGTCGCCTCGGACAGGGCGAGACGTTCGGGGTTGTCCCCCAGGACCAACGAGACGGTCGCCTGCGAGACCCCGGCGGCGGCCGCGACATCGGCCTGTCGGGGCCGTGCGGAACCCGTGTTCGGACGTGGCGGGGTGGAACCGGGCACGCGAGTCGTCATCGACCCTCCTTCACGTCATGGGACCACCACGCCCGAACCTGTTGGAGGCGGTCACGAGGGGTGATACGCATTAGCGCGAAGGCACACGATGGAGTGCTACGTCACACCCGGTCAAGACTCTGATGCAGATCAGTTCCACGGAACGCGAAGATTGCCGCCGCAGGCGACTAATACGTATGAGCAGCGAGTATCCGCCCGCATATCGTGCCTACCGTCGTCTCGATGGCGCTGTGGCCCTCGTTCGTGGCCCGCGCCCGGACGAGGGAGCGAAACCCGTGGACAACGACGACACGAACCACTCGCCTCAGATCGGATTCTCCCGACGGAAGCTACTGCGCGGGGCGGGGGCCTCGCTGGCCATGGGCGGCGCCGTGGCCGCCACCGGACTCAACCCGTTCGGCACTCCCGCCGCACACGCGGCACCGGGCGGCTTCCCGGACTACGCCTATTCGGGCATCGCTTTCGACAAGGACTCGCTGCGGTACAACCCGAACGACGAGTTCATCTTCCCATGTATCCGTGGCGTCTACGACCGGCTGTCGAACCCGCTCGGCCGCTATTACCTGTACTACGCCCCGCACGACGAACCCGGCGGTATCTGCCTGGCCTACGCCGATGCCATCGCGGGCCCGTACACGGAGTACACCGGAAATCCGATCGTCTCGAGGTCGTGGGGCTCGCACTACTCGGTCTCGCACGTCTCCTCCCCGCATGTGCTGTGGAACTCCCAGGCCCGGGAGATGTGGCTGTACTTCCACGGCGAGAACAACACGACTCGGCTCGCACGTTCGACCAACGGCATCGACTTCACCTACGACCGCGTCGTCCTGAACAGCTCGATGCTGCCCGCAGGCACCACCGAGACCTCCTACGCGCGGGTGTTCGAGTATCCGATCCCGTCCCGCGGATCCCGTTACGTCATGGTCTTCATGGTCAACGACGCCTCGAATCGGCGTGGCATCGGCTGGGGCTGGTCGGCGGACGGCAGGTCCTGGCAGTTCGCCCAACAGCCCCTGATCCGGCCGCAGGACCTCGGGGTGCGGGACCTCTCCAGCCCGCACGTGCTCGAGCGGGCCGGACGGACCTTCGTCGTCTACCACACCGACGAGGGCCTCATCCGGATCACCGAGGTCGGGCAGGACTTCTCGCGGCGCGATCACCTCGGGGTCTTCCACCGCCCGCTGGCCGGTTTCCCCGACAACGGCCGCAGCGCCGCGCCGTCCTTCGGCACCGACCGAGGTGTCTCGTACATGGTCTACGAGGCCGGACATCGGCTGAACGGCAACATCGCGATCGCCCGTGAACGGGATTGATGCGGTGGTGGCGGAGCACGACGGCCGGGCACCACCGCACCAGGATGTCCGGCCACCGTCGCACACACCTCGCAGACGAACCGCTCGGCGCCGAGAGGTGCTTCCCCGGACCCCAGCGCGCCCCACCCGCGAATCCCGGTCGAAGTTTGATCAGCTGCGCACCGGGTATGGCCAGGGGACATGGCGACGACAGAGCAGACCGACGGTGGGCGGCGAGAGGCACGGCCGGACTTCCGTGCTCGGCACACTGCTCTGCTCACGGGTTGGTCTTCGACAGCGGCGTGTGACTCGTCGCCGGGGACCACCACGCGCCGACAACCTGGACGTGGGAGCGGGGATCCGACATGAAGGCACTGACCTGGCACGGCAGACGCGACGTCCGCATCGAGACGGTGCCGGATCCGGAGCTGCGCGACGCCGACGACATCATCGTCCGCATCACCTCCACCGGGCTGTGTGGTTCGGATCTTCACCTGTACGAGGTGCTCGGGCCGTTCCTGGAACCCGGTGACATCCTCGGTCACGAGCCGATGGGCATCGTCGAGGAGGTCGGCTCGGCGGTGACCTCGGTGCGGCCCGGGGACCGGGTGGTGGTGCCCTTCAACGTCTCCTGTGGCACCTGCTTCATGTGCGAGGGCGGCCTGCACTCCCAATGCGAGACCACCCAGGTTCGCGACATGGGGATGGGCGGCTCCCTGTTCGGCTACACGAAGTTGTACGGCCAGATTCCCGGCGGCCAGGCCGAGTACCTGCGGGTCCCGTTCGGCAACACGTTGCCCATCTCGGTCCCGCAGGGCCCGCCGGACGACCGGTTCGTCTTCCTGTCCGATGTGCTGCCGACCGCGTGGCAGGGCGTGGAGTACGCGGCGATCCCGCAGGGCGGCAGCG
Organism: Actinoalloteichus hymeniacidonis; assembly: GCF_014203365.1. Lineage (NCBI taxonomy): Bacteria > Bacillati > Actinomycetota > Actinomycetes > Pseudonocardiales > Pseudonocardiaceae > Actinoalloteichus > Actinoalloteichus hymeniacidonis. The sequence goes on along the minus strand of NZ_JACHIS010000001.1, from coordinate 3,005,697 downwards.
TCGTGGTACTCGGACTGGGTCCGATCGGCGACATGGCCGCCCGGATCGCCCTGCATCGCGGCGCCCGGCAGGTGATCGGTGTGGACCGCGTTCCCGAACGCCTGGCCCGAGCGCGCAGTCGAGGCGTGGACACCATCGATCTCCACGACCACGACGACGACCTCGGGGACGCCATCCGAGATCGGACCGAGGGCCGGGGCCCGGACTCGGTGATCGACGCCGTGGGCATGGAGGCGCACGGTTCGCCCGTGGCCAAGATCGCCCATCAGCTCGTCGGTCTCCTGCCCAGCTCGGTGGGGCAGAAGCTGATGCAGACCGGCGGCCTGGACCGGCTGCATGCGCTGTACCAGGCCATCGACATCGTCCGCCGAGGCGGCACGATCTCGCTGTCCGGCGTCTACGGCGGAATGGCCGATCCGCTGCCGATGCTGACCCTGTTCGACAAGCAGATCCAGCTGCGCATGGGCCAGGCCAACGTGCACCGCTGGGTGGACGACCTGCTGCCCCTGCTCGGCGACGACGACCCGCTCGGCGTGGATTCCTTCGCCACCCATCATGTGCCGCTCGATACCGCGCCCGCTGCCTACGCGAAGTTCCAGAAGAAGGAGGACGGGGCCGTGAAGGTGCTGTTCCGGCCCTGAGTGGGAGGTGTCGCGGGGCGTCGAATCGTCTTCGGTGGAAAGGCCGCCGCCGCGCCGGAAGGCGCACGGAAATCGGCTCGGGTCGATCGCTTCAGTGCGACACCGCACCGGAACAGCACGAGGGGATAGGAGACAGCACGATGGGCGGACCCATTCTCATCACCGGAGCAGGCAGCGGCTTCGGTAAGGAAGTCGCGTTGCGGCTGGCAGCGGACAACCACGACGTGATCGCCGGTGTGGAGATCGTTGCCCAGGTCTCCGCAGTGCGCGAGGCGGCGCGGGAGCGCGGTGTGTCATTGCGGGTGGAGAAACTCGATGTGACCGACCCCGGCGATCGGGAACGCGCGTGGACCTGGGACGTAGCGGTGCTGTTGAACAACGCGGGGATCGCCGAAGGCGGGTCGACCGTCGATATTCCGGCCGATCGACTGCGCAGACAATTCGAGGTCAACGTGTTCGGTCCGATCCTGCTCACCCAGGGCATCGCCAAGACGATGGCTCGACGAGGGCGGGGCCGCATCGTCTTCATGTCCTCGGTCGCAGGGCTGACGGTGGACCCGTTCACCGGCGCGTATGCGGGGTCCAAACACGCGGTTGAAGCTTTCGCCGACGCGTTGGACCAGGAACTCGCGGAATTCGGCGTGACCGTGGCGACGATCAACCCCGGGCCGTTCCTCACCGGGTTCAACGACACGATGTTCGAGGCATGGAAGACCTGGCGCGACGAGCCGTCGGAACGGCTGATCGACCACTCGCACCTATCGTTCCCGCACGCGCAGTACGACTCGGAGCCGGTGTTCGAGACAACGGTGCGGGTGCTCCTGGGTGAGGACAGCCGGTACCGACATGTACTGCCTGCGGAGAACGAGGCATCGATACGGCAGCAGGTCGATGCCGGATGGGACAAGCAGCTCAACAACGGAGTCCGGCCCGAAACGGTGCAGGCCGCTCATGACATGACACCCGGGACATCGGTGTCCAGCTGAGCCGCGTTGCGCCGTTCGGAGCGCCGGCCTCGCCTGATAGTGCATTCGGGCCCGTCCCCGAACGATGGGGGCGGGCCCGTCGTCGCCCGCCACCGGCCGGTGACGAGCCACGGCGGCGGCATCGGTCGACAAGCGCGCACCGATCGACGCGGGCCGGTCGGCACGCACGGCGGTCGACGCCCTCGACGAACTGCCGAAGAACCCTGCGGATCTACAGCCGGTAGACCGATCGACCTCGGTGCGGACCGGCGGGCGTGGACGCCGCTGCGATCAGCCGAGAATCGTCTGCGGCTAGGGTGCGATCCGCCGGTTCCGATGTCGTTGGAGCGTTCGAGTTGCCGTTCACCCTGACCCATCCCGCTGCGGTGCTGCCGTTGCTCCGGCCGCCGTTCGTCGCGGCGGCGCTGGTTGCCGGAGCCTTGGCGCCCGACCTGCCGTACTACCTGAGCAACCTCGGTCTGACCTCGACCAGCGCCCAGGACTGGTACGGAGTGCTGTTGCCCAACGCCACCCAGACCCACTCGTTATGGGGACTGGTGCTCAACCTGCCGCTCGCCGTCGCCCTGGTCGTCGTCTACTGGCTGCTGCGCGCCCCGATCAACGGAATACTCCCAGCTGCGATCCGACTCCCGCCCCGCGAGCCGTTGCCGGGCTGGCGGGACAGGGTCCGGTTCGCGATGTGGTTGTTGCTCTCCGCAGGAATCGGGATCGCCACGCACCTGCTGTGGGATCTGCTGACCGTCTCGCTGCTCTTGCAGGCCGCGAGCACCATCGTCGGCGCGGTGGCCACCGGCTGGTATCTGTGGCGCCGTCGCGACCGCGTCCGTGATCCGGTCCGCCGCGAGGAGCGGCTGCGCCCGGCAGTGCGGTGGGGCGTGGTGGCGCTGCTGGTGGCGGTTCCGCTGGCGGCCGCCGCAGTCGGACTCCAGGGCGACTATCAGGGCTTCCGCCAGGTCGAGGTGGTGGACCTCGACAACCCGATCACCATCGACTTCGACGACGGCACGAGCGAGACCACCTACCCGACCACGACGGCCGAGGCCTCGTTCGGGACTCTCGCGGAGGGCATGGTGACGGGAGCGGCCAAGCGGGCGGGCGCGGCGTTCGTGGCCGCCGTCCTGGTGTATGCCGTGGTCTGGCACGTCGTCGCCCGCACGCGTCGATCGACGATGCGCCCCGAGGACGCCGACGCACCGTTGACGCAGTAGTCGGCACCGCACCCGGCAGGCGTCTGTCGTCCTTCGTTGCCCGGTACCCGCGACACCACCGAGGCACGCAGTCGGTAGTCTCCCCGCGTCCGAACAGTCGAATACCCCGCTTGATCAGCGGTTTTCGATCAATCGGTTCGTCAGGGACCGCACGAACGGGGATGGTGGGAGGCCGACATGACCGAGACGACGGTGGCTGCGGTGCTGGCGGAACTCGCCGCCATGGAGGACCCGAAGGCACGGGCGATCAACGAGAGGCACGGCGACGACCACGGGGTGAACCTCGGCAAGCTGCGCGCCCTGGCCAAGCAACTCAAGACCCAGCAGGAGCTCGCACTAAGCCTCTGGAAGACCGGCGGTTCCTCGGCACGGCTGTTGGCGATCCTGATCTGTCGCCCCAAAGCGTTCGAGCGAGCCGAGCTGGACGGCATGTTGCGCGCGGCCCGCACCCCCAAGGTGCAGGACTGGCTGGTGAACTACGTGGTGAAGAAGAGCCCGCACGCCGAGGAGCTGCGGCTGGCCTGGTTCGCGGACGCGGATCCCGTGGTGGCGAGCGCAGGCTGGGCCCTGACCACCGACCGCGTGGCGAAGAAGCCCGAAGGCCTCGACCTCGTCGCGCTGCTCGATGTCATCGAGGCATCGATGCGCGACGCCCCCGCCCGCCTGCAATGGGCGATGAACCACTGCCTGGCGCAGATCGGCATCGAGCACGCCGAACATCGGCAGCGGGCCGTCGCCATCGGCGAGCGGCTGGAAGTGCTCAAGGACTATCCGACGCCGCCCAACTGCACCTCGCCGTTCGCGCCGACCTGGATCGCCGAGATGGTGCGTCGACGGAACCAGGTGGACGGCTAGCCGCCGTCTTCGAGCATCGGTGCAGTTGTGGCTCCGAGGTCGATCTCTCCCCCACCGCATTGCGAGTGCTTACACCCACACCGCTCGCATCTCCGGCCGGCCGCCGCGAGGCGCACGCCCACGGCGGCCGGGGATGATCGTGCTCGGTCACGCCCGCCTATTCCGCCGGCGAACGGGCGTACCGATCGGGCCTAGGCCTCGGCGGATACGGATTCGGAAACGGATTCACTGAGGTGTCGCCATTGCTCGTCCGACTCGGCGAGCCACCGCGCTGCCTGGCCGGCGTACTGCACGGCATCGGCACCCACGAGTAGCCGCAGCGGCGGCTCCGGGAGTTCGACGACCTTTCTGATCAGCTGCGCGACCTTGACCGGGTCGGTGGGCTCCGTACCACCGGCCGTACGGACCATCTCCGCGAAGGCACCGACGGTCTGTTGGTATGGCTCGCTGATCGGCGGGATGGTCATGGACGAACCTGCCCAGTCGGTACGCATACCGCCCGGTTCCAGCACGGTCACCTTCACGCCCAACGGAGCGACCTCCTGGGCGAGCACCGAGGAGAACCCACCCACCGCCCATTTCGCGCTTTGATACGCCGCCAGGCCCGGCGTTGCCAGCCTGCCGCCGAGCGAGGAGATCTGGACGATGTGCCCCGATCCCTGCTTCCGCAGGATCGGCAGCACCGCCTTACTCACGTAAACAACCCCGTAGAAGTTCGTGTCCAGCTGAGCCCGGAAACTGCCCAGCTCGACGTCTTCGACCGAGGCCGCGTCGCCATAACCAGCATTGTTGACGACGACATCGATCCGGCCGAAATGTTGGGAGGCTGCTTCGACGGCGGTGGCAGCGGCCTCGGCGTTCGCCACGTCCAGTTCCAGAGGCAGGATCGCATCCCCGTACCGCTCGACGACTTCGGTGAGTTGGACAGGTCGACGCGCGGTAGCCGCGACCCGGTCACCCGCGGCGAGTGCGTTCTCGACGATCGAGCGACCGAGCCCGCGTGAGCTTCCAGTGACGAACCAGACCTTCGGCATGAACACCCCTCATTAAATGAACGTTTAATCAATAGCGAAGCTAGGCCGCCGTCCCCCGCCTTGTCAAATGAATGCTCAGTCAATAAGCTGGGTGCGTGCGAGTCCGGGACCCCGAGAGCAAGAAGCGTCGACTACTCGACGCCGCCCTGGCCGAGTTCGCCGAGCGCGGTCTCTCCGGCGCTCGCATCGACCGCATCGCCCACCGTGCGCGATGCAGCGCCGGGCTCGTCTACACCTACTTCGGCAGCAAGGAAGACCTGTTCGACGCGGTGCTCGACGACATCACCGCCCGCACCGTCGACCAGGCCCCGATCGACCCACAGGATCTGCCCGGTTACGCCGTCCGGTTGTACGACCTGAGCGCCGCGAACCCGGAAGTGGAGCGGTTCGTCTCCTGGTACCAACTCGAGCGCGCCTCGGGAGGCGACACCGACAGCACGGTGACGGCAGCGATGCGTCAGAAGATCGACGCGGTCGCCGCCGCGCAGGTCGACGGAACCATCAGCTCGCGGTTGGATCCCGCCGAGCTGGTGTTGGCGGTGCAGAGCATTTCCCGCATGTGGTTCACGCAACCCGGCGAGAGCCTTGACGCCGTCGAACCCCATGGCGACCACGCCGCGCGACGCAAGACCATCCGAGACATCGTCTCGGCACTGGTCGATCCGTGACCGCAGGTACCGCGATCGAGAGCACCACCGCACACGTCATTCCGTACCCGTGATGTCGGCAGGCACGGCCGACACCGAGGCCGTCGCCCGCGCCTGCTGCCCGGGCCTTCCTCGACGGTCGCCGCCACCGTCCCAGAGGCAGGTCGGTGGCGGCGCCGAAGCGAATCCGGCGGGCGGAATCAGAAGGAGAACCCAGCCGGGAACGGGTCCGTCGGGTCGAGCAGATACTGGCCCATCCCGGTGACCCAGGCCCGGCCGGTGATGGTGGGGACCACGGCGGGAATGCCTGCCACCTCGGTCTCCCGAACGAGCCTGCCCACGAAACGGCTTCCGATGAACGACTCGTTGACGAAGTCCGTGTTCAACGCCAACTCGCCGCGTTGCCACAGCTCGGCCATCCGGGCGCTGGTGCCGGTGCCGCAGGGTGAGCGGTCGAACCAGCCGGGGTGGATGGCCATCGCATGTTTGGACAGCGTGGCATCGGAGCCGGGTGCGATGAACTCGACGTGATGGCAGTGGTCCACGCCGTCGATGTTCGGGTGTCGCGGTGGGGCCGTCGCGTTGATGGCGGCCATGATGTCCAGTCCGGCCCGCAGGATGTCGTCGGCGCGGGACCGGTCGAAGGGCAGACCGACGTCGTCGAGTCCCACCATGGCGTAGTAGTTGCCACCGAAGGCCAGGCTGTAGGGCACCTCGCCGAGCCCGGGAACCGCGACGACCTGGTCGAGGCGGTCCACGAAGCTCGGCACGTTCTCGATGGTCACCGACTCGGCGTGGCCGTCGGTGACGGCCACCCGGGCGACGACGACCCCCGCCGGGGTGTCCAGGCGGATGACGGTCTCCGGCTCGTTGATCTCGACCATGCCGGTCTCCACCAGCACCGAGGCGACGCCGATCGTCCCGTGCCCGCACATGGGCAGGAAGCCGGAGACCTCGATGAACAGCACGCCCCAGTCACAGTCGGCTCGGGTGCTGGGCTGCAGGATCGCCCCGCTCATCGCGGCGTGGCCCCGGGGTTCGGTCACCAGGAACGTGCGCAGCTCGTCGAGGTGCTCGATGGCATGCAGTCGGCGCTCGTTCATGGTGGCGCCGGGGATGACGCCGACGCCGCCGGTGATGACGCGCGTCGGCATCCCCTCGGTGTGTGAGTCGACCGCGCTGACGGTCCGAACGGATCGCACGGTTGTCGTCCTCCTCCCTGGCGGTGGGCTCAGCGGTTCTTCGTGTAGGCCAGCGCTCGCTCGGTGTCCCTGCGGATCGCCGCCGTGGCCGTTTCGGACAGCGGGCCGCGCGGGGGTCGGGTCACGCCGCCGTAGCTCTCCCCGATCACGTCGATCGAGAGCTTGATGGCCTGGACGAACTCGGTCTTGGAGTCCCAGGCGAACACCGGGACCATGTTGCGGTACAGCTCCCTGGCCTCGTCGATCCGACCCGCCATCACCAGTTCGTACAGCTCGACGGCCTCCCGGGGGAAGGCGTTCGGGTAGCCGGCGAACCAACCGGTCGCACCCGCGACCAGAGATTCGAACAGCAGGTCGTCGGCGCCCGCGATGACCTGCAGGTTCGTCTTGTCGAGGATCTCCATGACGCGTCGCACGTCGCCGGAGAACTCCTTGATCGCCACCAGGTTCTCGAGACCGTCGATCTTGGCGAGCAGGTCGGGGGTGAGGTCGACCTTGGTGTCGAAGGGATTGTTGTAGGCCATGATCGGCAGGCCCACCTCGTTGACCTTCTCGTAGTGCTCGATGATCTCGCGCTCGTTCGCACGGAAGATCGTCGGCGGCAGTAACAGCACCCCGTCCGCACCGTCCTCGGCAGCCAGCTCGGCCCAGTGCTTGGCCTGGTGCCAGCCGACGCCGTGCACACCCGCGACGACGAGTCCTCGGTCACCCACGGTCTCCCTGGCGACCTGGATCACCTTGCGTCGTTCCTCATCGGTGAGCGAGGAGTATTCGCCGAGCGATCCATTCGGACCGACGCCACGGCAACCGTTGTTCATCAGCCAGTCGCAGTGAGCGGCGAACCGGTCGTAGTCCACGGCGAGACCTGCCGGTGCGGCGGGGTCCTCCTTGAAGGCCAGAGTGGTGGCGACGATGACGCCGCCGAGGTCGAACTGGGTGCCGGTCATGAGATGTGCCCTTCCTGTGCAGTCGGGGCGGCCGGGAGCGCCGCCAGTTCCGCGAGACTGATCGGCGCGGCGATGGGCCGATGATCGGTGGAGGTGTCGGTGATGACCCCGTCGGGCACGTTCTGCCCGAGGATGTCCTCGACGTTCCTGCCGCACATCCGGGCCTGGCAGATGCCGAGCCCGGCGCGACTGGTGAGCTTGGTGGAACGCAGCCCCCTGGACCGGGTCGCCGCGATGGTGTCGACGAACTCGCCGTGGGTGACCTCTTCGCAACGACACAGCAGCGTGTCGCGGTCCAGCCAGGCGGTCCAGCCTTTTCGAATGCCGTGGGCCTGTTCGATGCGTGCGGCGAAGCGGACGGCACTCGCCCTGCTGCGGCGGAGTTTGGCCGTGCGGCGGTCGTCGACGGCCCCCGCAGCGGCCAGGCCTGCAAGTGCGCCCTCGGTCTCGGCGGCCTGGGCGCCGCCGATGCCGGTGATCTCGCCCGCGGCGAAGACACCGTCGACACTGGTGCGGCCGTCTACGTCGGTGACGACGAAACGGTCCGGGCCGATCCGGCAGCCCGCCGCGATGGCCAGCTCGATGCGCGGAGTGAAGCCGTGGCTGACGCAGACGGCGTCCACCTCGATGCGCCGTTCGGTGCCGGGCAGCGGCGCCCAGCTCGTATCCAGTTCGGCGACGGTGACGGCTTCGACCCGCTCGTCCCCGTGCGCGGCGATCACCCCGGAACCGGTGATGTAGGGGATGCGGTTCCGCACCTGGCCGAGAACATAGCCGCCCAGTTCCGCGCCCTTGCCCAGCGCAGCGAACAGCTCCCAGGGTCGGGCGGTCCAGTTCTTGGCGAGGACGGGCAACCGGGCTGCCTCGTGGACCCCGACGACGCTGGCGTCGGTATGAGCCAGGGACGCGGCGACCGGCAGCAGGAAGGGACCGGCTCCCGCCACCAGCACCCGCTTACCGACCGCGATCCGCTCGCCTTTCGCGAGCGCCTGCGCGGCGCCTGCGGAGTAGACGCCCGGCAGGTCCCAACCGGGGAATGGCAGGGTTCGGTCGTGTGCCCCGGTGGCCAGCACGAGTGCGTCGGGCAGCAGGGTGCGCGGCGTCCTGGCCCGCCCGTCGGCGGCTCCGATCAGGACGTGCACCCGCAGTCGATCCTCGGTCCGGTCGATCGCCCAGATCTGGGCTCCCGTCACGATTTCGCAGCCGGGGTCGGCGGTCAGCGCAGCACGCAGGGCGAGGAAACGCGACCAGCCGTGGTGCAGTCGCCGTTGTTCGCGGGCCCGTCGTTCTGCCGGGAGATGCCGCCAGTACTGGCCGCCGAGTTCGGCGGCGTCCAGCAGGACGACCGACGCTCCCGCAGTGCGGGCCGCGCGGGCGGCGGCGAGTCCCGCCGGTCCGGCGCCGACGATCACGACCGTCATGACCGGCTCCTCGGGAGTTCGTCGGACTGCCGGGTGACGACGTCGCCTGCTGCGGCACGCCGTTGGCAGGCACGCACGTCGCGCTCGCCGTTGACCGTGACGATGCAGTCGAAGCACACCCCGATCCCGCAGAACACCCCGCGCGGTCGGCCCGCCCGACTGGTCGTGCGCCAGGAATCCCGGCCTGCGGCCAACAGCACGCCCGCCAGGGTCTGACCGGGAACACCGGTGACCGGCTCGCCGTCGACCTCGATGACGAGGGCGGGGCCGTCGGTGCGTCCGATGACGTCCTCGGAATCGGGCACCATGCGCGGGCTCATGCGGCGCCTCCGTTCACAACGAGGTCGGGGGCCACCAAGGGGCGTCCGGTGGGCCGGAAGGGCGTCGGGTCCAGTGGCGCGGGCCCGCCGAACAGGTCGGCGGCGAGCAGTTGCGCGGTGATCACGGAGAGGCCGATGCCTGCGCCCTCGTGTCCGCTCGCATGCCAGAGGCCGGGCAGTCGGGGGTCGGCACCGATGAGCGGCAGGTGGTCGTCGAGGTAGGGGCGGAATCCGCCGTAGGCCCGCATGACCGGGACCGAGGACAGGAACGGGAACAGGGTCACGGCCTTGCGGGCGATCTCGCGGAGCACGTCGACGCGGATGCTCGGATCGAAGCCGACCTGTTCGCGGCTGGATCCGATGAGGACGGTGCCCGCCGCGGTCGATTCGACGACGCTGGAGGTCTGCAGGGCCGCGTCGGCGGACTGGGTCGCGCCGACGTAGTCGCCGTCGTAGACCTTGTGGAAGATCCGGTGCGGCATCCGGGTGGTGACCAAGACCATCCCGCGTCGGGGTCGCACCGCCACCGGCGCGCCGATCCGGTCGGACACCTCGCCGGACCACGGCCCGGCGGCGAGGACGACCGCGTCGGCGGGGATGTCGCCCTGCGAGGTACGCAGGCCGACGAGCCGGTCCCGGCGGCGGATACCACCGAGCACCTCGACGCCGGTGCGGATCTCGGCACCATGGCGGCGGGCGGAGGCCAACAACGCCTCACCCACCGCGACCGGTTGGACCTGGCAGTCCTGTGGGTAGTACACGGCGGCGGTGAAGTCGGGGGTCAGGTCCGGTTCGAGTTCGCGGGCCTGTCGATCGGACACGACCTGGGCGTCCACGCCGGCGGCGCGTTGCTCGGCGGCGAAGTCGATCAGGGGTTGCGCACCCGCCTCCGTGGTGGCCACGACGAGTCCGCCCTTCTTCTCGAACTCGACGGCGGGGAAGGCGGGGCCCAGTTCGTCGGCGAGTTCGGCGACGATGGCGGGCCAGCCCGCGTTCGCGGCCAGGGCCAGGTCCAGTTCGGCGCCGGGTCCCTTGTCGGAGACGAGCAGGTTGCCCTCGCAGGAGGCGCTCGTGCCGGTCATCGCCGGACCCCGGTCGAGGATGCGGACGCGGTGGCCGAGTCTGCTCAGCGTCCGGGCGCAGGCGGCACCGACGATGCCCGCCCCGATCACGACGATCTCGGTCATCCGACCCCCTTCCGCAAGTAATATGTCACATATCTCAAGGGATTATGAGTCCTCTGCCGCAATCTCTCCGCACATCTCAGAGATCGACCACCCGCGCTGGTGGCCCGACGCGGCTCAGGACGCGGAGTTCTCCGCCCGACCGGCCCACCAACCGCTGATGTGGGCGAGATGCTGGTGCATCAAGGACTTCGCCCCCTGCGCGTCGCCCGCCTCTATCCGGTCGAGGAGGAGGTGGTGTTCCGAGGCCGACTCGTCGAGCTGACGCGATTCGAGCATCGTCACCAGCCCGACCAACCGGGTCCGCGACCGCAGGTCGGCGATGATCTGGGTGAGCAGCGGGTTGGCCAGCAGGTCGGTGAGCGCCAGGTGGAACTCCCGGTCCGCCTGAAGATAGGTGTGCAGATCGCTGGTCGCGGCACCGGTGACGATGGCATCGGCGAGTGCGCGGAACCGGGTCATGTCGACCCGGATTCCGCTCGCCGCCAGATCCCGCATCGCCGAGGGCTCCAGGCGCTGCCGAACATCGAGGAGTTGAGCGAGCGCCTCCTCGCTGACCGTCGTGACCCGAAAGCCCTTGTTACGCACCGGGGTCACGAATCCGCGCTTCTCCAGATCGAGCATGGCCTCGCGCACCGGCGTCGCCGACATCTCGTACTGTGCCGCCAACGTCGGCACCGTCAGCAGCGAACCGGGGGCCAACTCCCCCGACACGATCGCCGAGGACAGCGCCTCCTCCACCTGAGCACGCAGACTCAGCTGTCTCTGGATCTTCAAGCCGGACAGGGTTCCTCATCCTCTTCCGCAGCGCAGGTCGACCTGCTGGCCTGGTGATGCCTCGTTTCCCTCAGCGTAGGACGCCGCGTTGGATCACCGTGCGCGGCTTGGTCTCCTCCCACAGCAACGACGCATCGGTGAACGGATCGCCGTCGAAGATCACGAGGTCACCGGTGTGGCCCTGCTCGATCTTGCCGAGATCGGGACGCTGAATGGCCCGCGCGTTCACCGTGGTGGCGGCTCGCAACGTCTCCAGGACCCCGTCGACGTCGACCTGCAGCCGAAGGCCGATGAGCTGATCGTCCTCGAGTTCGCCCATCAGGTCGGAGCCGAAGCCCACCGGAACCCCCGCCGCACGGGCGATCCGGATCGCCTCCTTACCCGCCGCGAGCACCTGCCGGTTCTTGATCTGTCCGACGTCCGAGAGCCCGATCGACGCGCCACGTCGTTCCATCGCGTCGTAGGCGACCAGTGTCGGGATCAGATAGGCGCCCTGTTCGGCCATGATCGCCGCGGCACGTTCGTCCAGCAGGTTTCCGTGCTCGATGGTGCGCACGCCGTTCTCGACCGCGTGGATGATCGCCTCGGGTGGATAGGCGTGCGCGGCGACGTAGCTCCCACGTCGGGCAGCCTCCTCGGTCGCGGCCCGGACCTCGTCGGCGTGGTACTGCAGGTACTGGATCGGGTCCGTCGGCGAGACGACCCCGCCGGAGGCCATGATCTTGATCGCATGCGCCCCGGTGCGGAACCGTTCCCGCACCGCCCTACGCACCGAGTCCGGGCCGTCCACCACCTCGGACAGGTGGGCGTGGGCGACGCAATGATCGAGGTCGCCCTGTCGGGGGTCGCCGTGCCCGCCGGTCTGGCTCAGCGCCGGACCGGTGTAGAGGTATCGCGGCGCGGTCACGTAGCCGGCGTCGATCGCCTTGGCCAGCCCGGCGTCTCCCCCTGCGACGTCGCGCACGGTGGTGAACCCCCGGAACAGCGCACGAGTCAGTCGGTCGGCGCCCACCAGCGAGACGTAGCTCAGCGGCGAGGATTCGATCGCCATGACGTCGATGCTGGTTCCGTAGGCGTGGAAGTGCGCGTCGATGAGCCCGGGCGACACCGTCCGCCCGCCCGCGTCGAAGATTTCCCCGGTGCGCGGCAGGTCCTTGCCCACCTCCGCGATGGCCCCGTCGACGACGGAGATCTCGCTCGCGTCGTCGAGGATGCGTTCGCCGTCGAAGATCCGAGCGCCGACCACGGTGATCGTTCCGGTCGCCGCGTTCCTGGCGTTCGTCATGCGCGTTCCTCACTCTCGCGGTCGGCGGCCCGGACGCGGATCGCCCGGCCGATCTCGTCCTCCAGCACGGCCAGCGGCACGCTGCCGAGCCCGAGAACGGCATCGTGGAACCAGCGGATGTCGAAGTCCCGGCCCAGGGTGTCCTCGGCGAGCCGCCGCAGACGGGTGACCGTGGACTGACCGATGAAATAGGCGGTGGCCTGGCCGGGCCACGCGATGTACCGGTCGATCTCGGTGACGATCTCGTGCTCGGCGATGGCGGTGTTGCTCCGCAGGAACTCCTGGGCCCGTTCCCGACTCCAACCGAAGGCGTGCATGCCCGGGTCGACGACCAACCGCACCGCCCGCCACATCTGGAAACTCAGCATGCCCATCATCTCGAAGGGATCGCGGTACATGCCCATCTCCACGCCCAGCCGCTCGGTGTAGAGGGCCCAGCCCTCGCCGTAGGCGGAGATGTAGACGTGACGGCGGAAGGCAGGCAGGTCCGCCAGCTCGCTGGCCAGCGCGATCTGGAAGCAGTGCCCCGGTGCGGCCTCGTGGAGCGTGAGCGCGCAGAGGGAGTACAGCGGTCGAGCGGGCAGGTTGTAGGTGTTCAACGTGTACCGGTCGATCCCACCCCGACCGAAGGTGTAGAACGGTGCGAGGGCAGGCGGCGGTTCGACGATCCCGAAGCGCCGCATTGGAACGCGACCGAAGTACTCGTGGACCACCCCGTCGAAGCGCTTCGCGTGCCAGGCGGCCTCCTTGAGCAGGTCCTCCGGCGTGGTGGCATAGAACCGGGAGTCGGTGCGCATGAACTCCAGCATCCTGGCCACATCGCCGTCGAAACCCGCCTCGTGGGCGACCGCGACCATCTCCGCGCGGATGGCGGCGACGCTCTCCTCGCCGAGGGCGAAGATCTCCTCCGGGCTCAGCTGTGTGGTGTTGTACTCGGCGAGCTGGGCCAGGTAGTACTCCCGACCGCCCGGGCCCGCCGTGGCGGCGATCTCCTCGGGCAACCTCGGCAGATACTCCTCGTCGAGGAATCGCAGCAGTTCGGCGTGGGCGGGAATCACCTCGGAACCGATGACCGCCATGGCGCGTGCGACCAGCGCATCGTCGACGATGCCCGACTCGCGGGCTTGCCGGAAGGGCGCGGCGTAGCGGGTCTCCTCCGGCGAACTGGCAGAGGAGACCGATCGCACCGGGTCGGACCGGCCCGCCATCGATACCCGGGGCGGAGCGAAGCCCCGGGCCAGACCCGTTCGCATGTTCTCGATGTGCTGGTCGAACCAGCGGGGCAGTTCCGCGAGTTGAGTGAGGAACGCCTCGGCCTCGGTCTCGTCGCGCAGCACGACGTTCGCCCGGTCGGCATGCGTCGTCCAGAACGCCGTGTCGGCGTTGGCGGGCCGCTCGAACTGTCGATGCTCGACCCCGGAGACCAGCGTCTGGACCTGCTGCACGTACACCGCGAGGTCCACGCGCGTCTGATCGTCGAGCTCCGCCACATCCAGGGCACGGACCTCCGTCAAAACAGCGTGCCAGTGCGCCGCCCGCCGCTGGTGTGCCTCGGGACTCTCGTCGGGCAGGAAGTCGTCGACGCCGAGAGCGGAACCGTAATGTTGGCGGCCCAACTCGCCGAGCCGCCACTGCCATTCCCGTTCGCTGATCGTCCGGAAGGTCTCGGCGGCGGTCATGTCAGTCCTGGCCATCTCGTGCCGTCCATTCTCTTCTCCGTCTCTCCCACTCGGGGTTGATGCGAGGCACGGCCGCCAGTAGCGCCCGCGTGTACTCCTCCTTCGGTGTGTCGAAGATCTGGTCGCGGGTGCCCTGCTCGACCACCCGCCCGCCGCTCATCACCGCGACCCGGTCGGCGAGTCGTCGCACGACCGCGAGGTCGTGGGCGATGAAGACGTAGCTGAGCCCGAGGTCGCGTTGCAGGTCGCGCAGCAGGTCGATGACCTGCGCCTGAACCGACACGTCCAGCGCGGAGACCGCCTCATCGCAGATCACCACCTTGGGGTTGACGGCCAGGGCACGGGCGATCCCGATGCGCTGGGCCTGTCCGCCGGAGAACTGGTGCGGATAGCGGGTGGAGTGATCGGGGTTCAGACCGACCCGTTCCAACAGCTCCTTGCAGATCCGCGCGGTGTCCTTGCGCTGCCCGAGCCGTTGGTAGAGCAGCGGAGCCGTGATGATCCGTTCGACGTTGTGTCGCGGATTCAGCGAGGAGAACGGGTCCTGGAACACCACCTGCACCGTGCGGCGGAAGTTCCGCAACCGCGCCGGGGGCGCGGTGGTCACGTCCTCGCCCTCGAGTTCGATCGTTCCCGAGGTCGGATCGTCGAGGCGGGCCAGTAGGCGGGCCGTGGTCGATTTGCCGCTTCCGGACTCCCCGACGACGGCGAGGGTCTCCGATTCGCCGACCTCGAGGCTCACCTCGTCCACGGCCCGGAAGGGGGTACCTCGCCTGCCGCCGGGGGTGAACTCCCGGACCAGCTGACGGCCGGACAGGATCGGGACGTTCATGAGCCGTCCTCCTCGGCCTCGTCGATGCGTGGCGTCGCATCGAGCAGGTGTCGGGTGTAGGCGTCCCTCGGTTGGGAGAACACCTGTTCGGCGGTGCCCGCCTCCATCTGGCGACCGTCGCGGAGCACGAGGACGTCGTGCGCGACCTCGCTCACCACGGCGAGGTCGTGGGTGATGAAGAGCATCCCGACCCCGGTGTCGCGCTGGAGGTCGGTGAGCAGTCGCAGGATCTGCGCCTGCACCGTCACGTCGAGCGCGGTGGTCGGCTCGTCGGCGATGATCAGGTCCGGCTCGCACACCAGCGCCATCGCGATCATGATCCGCTGCCGCATCCCGCCGGAGAACTGGTGCGGATAGTGGTCGAACCGCCGCTGCGGCTCGCGGATGCTGACCCGCTCCATCGCCTCGACCGCGACCTTCTTGGCCTGCGCGGAGGTGGCCTGTCGATGCGCGCGATAGGCCTCGGCGATCTGGAATCCGACGGTGTAATACGGATTCAGCGAGGACAGCGGGTCCTGGAAGATCATTCCGATCCGATCGCCACGGATCGCCCGTAACTGCCGATCGGACTGTTGCAGCAGTTCCTGGTCGCCGAAGCGGATCGAGCCCGAGGCGATGGCCTCGGGTGGGAGCAGACCCATGATGGCCAGCGAGGTCATCGACTTGCCCGAACCGGATTCCCCGACCACGCCGAGGGTTCGGCCCGCTCGTAGGGAGAACGAGAGGTCGTCGACGACGACGTCGGTGGGCTCGGGTCCGAAGGCGACGCTCAATCCGGTGACGCACAGCAGCTCGTCGGCCTCGGCCGTCGATACGGCGTTCATCGGGTCCCCTTCCTCACACGCGGGTCCAACAGGGGGTACAGCAGGTCGACGACGATGTTCATCAGCACCACCGCGGCACCCGCGAGGAGGGTGACGCCCATGATGACGGGCTGGTCGTTGGTGCCGATGGCGTCGTAGGCGAGCTTGCCGACGCCGTTGAGGCCGAACACCGTCTCCGTGATCAGGGCGCCGCCGAGCAGTGCCGCGAAGTCCATGCCGAACAGGGTCGCGACCGGGGTCAGCGACGGCCGCAAGGCATGGCGCGTCAACAGCTTCCCGTTGGACAGCCCCTTGGCGCGCGCCGTGCGAACGTAGTTCTCCGACAGCGTCTCGATCACATTCGCCCTGGTCATCCGCGTGTACATCGCGGCGTACATGATGGAGAGCACGATCCAGGGCATGAGGTAGGTCTGGAACCACCGCAGCGGATCCTCGCCGAAGGCCACCACGGTCGGGAACGGCAGCACCTCCAACTGGACGACGAGCAGCCATTGCAGGATCAGCGCGACGAAGTAGTTGGGCAGCGCGATCCCGCCCAGGGCGAGTCCGGTGGCTCCCCGGTCCCACCAGGTGCCCGCCTTCACGGCGCTGAGCAGCCCGGCGCCGACGCCCACCAGCAGCCACAGCAGCGCGGCACCGATGGCGATGGTGACCGTGACGTCGATGCGGTCGCCGATCATGGTCATCACCGACTGCCGGGTCTGGAAGCTGTAGCCCAGACAGGGCGCCTCGCACATGATCGCCGTCGGGCCCTCGCCGTAGGTGCGACCGACGAAGATCCCGGCGAGGAAGACCCAGAACTGCACCCAGAACGGGTCCTCCAACCCGAGTCTGGTGCGGATGTCCTCGATGCGATCCGGGGTACACGTCTGACCGCAGATGCTCAGCGCGGGATCCGGGGTGAGGACGAAGAACACCACGAACGTGAAGAAGACGACGGCCAGGAGAACGAACACCGCGCTCACGAGTCGTCTGGCGATATAGAGAGGCATCAGCGCTGTGTCCTCCTCTGCAGAGTCGCCTGCAGGGCGTCACCGATCACCATGAACGACAGCACGGTCAGGGTGAGGAACAGGCCCGGGATCATGAAGAACATCGGATCGGCGGCGTACCAGGGAACCGCGGAGGCGATCATCTGCCCCCAGGACGCGGTGGGCGGCTGCACACCGACGCCGAGGAAGGACAGTCCCGCCTCCGTCGCGATGAACGTGGGCACCGACAGCGTCGCCATCACCGTGATCGTGCCGACCAGGTTCGGCAGCACCTCGCGGAACACGATGGCGATCCGGCTCGCTCCCGAGGACCGCGCCGCCTCGACGAACTCGCGCTGGGCGATCGACATGGTCTGTCCCCGCACCACGCGGGCGGTGGACGGCCAG
The DNA here is from genome assembly GCF_014203365.1 of Actinoalloteichus hymeniacidonis. NCBI lineage: Bacteria > Bacillati > Actinomycetota > Actinomycetes > Pseudonocardiales > Pseudonocardiaceae > Actinoalloteichus > Actinoalloteichus hymeniacidonis. The sequence goes on along the minus strand of NZ_JACHIS010000001.1, from coordinate 2,988,476 downwards.
CCGAACAGGGCCAGCACGGCCACCAGCAGTACCGGCCGATTGCCCTGTGGGAGTGCCGAGAGGATGGCGATCATGAAGATCAGCGCGGGGAAGGCCATCAGGAAATCCATGACCCGCGAGACGATCTGATCGACGATCCCGCCGAAGAACCCGGCGAGCACCCCGAACACCACGCCGAGCGTCGTGGTGACCACGGCCGCGCTCACCGCGATCGTCAGCGACACCTGTGCGCCGTAGACGATGCGGGCGAAGATGTCTCGACCGTTGAGCGGTTCGACTCCGAACCAGTGTTCGGGGCTCATCCCACCGAACGATCCGATGGGCAGACCGCCTCGGATGGCGTCGATCTTGTCCTCGTGGAACTCGTACGGACCCGATCCGCTGATCGTGGTCAGCAGCGGCGCGAAGACCGCCATGAGGACCACGGCACCGAGGAACACGAAGGAGGCGATCACGGCGGGGCGTCGCCATCGACTGCCCTTGCGCCTGCGCGCGGCCTGACCGGTGAATGTCTGTGTGGTCATCGCCATGGCGAGATCACCCCTGCGGGTTCTTCAGGCCGACCTGCGAATAGTCGACGTACCCGGTCCGGGCCGAGCTGGCGTAGGCGTTGCCGATGTTCTCGCCCACCAGCTGCAACGGCGTCTCCCTGACCAGCGGCACCACGGGAGCCAGTTCCATGATCTCCCGGTCCAGCTCGCCGTAGGCGACGTCCTGTTCGTCGATGTCGGCGATCGCCTCGATCTCGTCGAACCGTTCGTTGATGCTTTCCTCATCGAACTGGCTGATGTTGGTGTTGCCGGTGTCGGTGATGCTCTCGCCGTCGAACAGCGAGGTCAGCAACGGGTAACCCGACATCCACGAGGAGCACCAGCCGGTGATGGCCAGATCGTTCTGCTGGGCGGGCGTGGCGATGACCTCGTAGAAGGTGGCGGCGTCGATGACGTTGAGCTCGACGTCGATCCCGACCGCCTTCAGGGACTGCTGGACGGACTCTCCCTGGGCCTGCCACTTCGGCAATGCCCGGACGTCGAGGGTCAGGGACAACTCGCCCTCGGCGATGCCCGCCTCCTCGAGGAGTTCGACCGCCTTCTCCGGGTCGTAGGGGTAGAGATCGAATTCCTGCCGCTCGGGAACCGACGGCGTCAGCATCGTGTGTGCCTGTTCGGCCATGGCCGGGCCGCCGGTCGCGGTGACGGCGCTCTCCTTGTCGACGGCGTGGTTGATGGCCTGGCGCACCCGCACGTCGGACAAGGCCTCGTGGGTGTTGTTCATCGCCATGTACATCGTGCAGGTCGGCAGCGCCCGGACGGTCCGCTGTTGAAGCTCGGGGTTGGACATCACCTGGGCCAGCGAGGCGGGTTGCATGCCGTTGGTGCTGGCGGCCATCGCGTTGGCGTCGGCGCCCTGGCCGGAGAGCATCCGCTGGTCGACCGTGTTGCCGTCGATGCCGAAGAGGAACTCGTAGCCGTCGGCGATGGCGGGGTGGGTCTGGCTGGTCGACGGTTCCCATTCCTCGTTGCGGACCAGCGTGAGGCGCTCGCCTCGGCTGTATTCCGCCACCCGGTACGGACCGGAGGCGATGGGCTGCTGATCGAGTTGGTCGACCGCGACCTCACCGGTCGGGAACGGCGTGAACGGCGGGGTCGCGGCGACGGCGTCGAACCCGGCCAGCGGGCCCTCGAGTTGGAACACGATCGTCTTGTCGTCCGGGGTCTGGATGGAATCCAAGCCCTCCGGCGCCTCGTAGACGCCGGGATAGTCCCCCGCACCGGCGATGATGCCGTGGTAGTCGGAGCCGATGGCCAGCGCGGGATCCAGCGACCGCTCGATGCCGTACTTCACATCGGCCGAGGTGATCTGACTGCCGTCCTCGTAACGCAGGTCGTCCTTGAGGGTGTACGTCCACTCGGTGGCGTCCTCGTTGGACTCTCCCGGTCCGACGGCCAGGTCGCCCACGATCTCCAGTTCGCCGGTCTGCTCGTCGTAGGAGTAGTCGGTGAGCTGGCGGTAGATCAGCTCGTAGACGTTGTTGACGTTGCCGTCGTTGCCCATCGCCGGATCGAGATGGGACAGGTCGACCGTGCCGAGCACGGTCACGATGCCGCCCGGCTGAGTCTCGCCGGTGTTCAGCGCGAAGCCACCGTCGGTGGTGACGACGTCGTTGGCGGTGTCATCGGATCCGCCGCACGCGGTGAGTGTCAACGCGGCGACCATGAGGCCCCCGATCGCGGCGCGTGCCCTGTGAGTAGTGGCCATGATTCCTTCACTCTCGAATGCGTCGGGGATACCTGGGTGCCTCTTGGATAGAGGCGGCTTGCCTGCTGGGTCGGCTGTACCGAGCTCACTCGGTGCGCAGCCAGACCCGCATGGCGCCGGGTTCGCGATTGGCCCACAACCGGTACGGCAGCAGGTCGACCGAGGTCGGGGTGTCCTCGGCTGTCTGGGTGTCCTCGGGTCCCGAGGCGTTCGCGGACCCGAGCACGGGATAGAGCTCGGCGGAGACCGGTGGGTGCGCCCGCGCGTCCAGGGTGATACGCACGACCTCGGTGTCGGGCTGGGAGCCAAGGGGTTCGCGGCGGAGCCGGGCGGTGGCCAGATCGGCGGTCCGCAGCACGATCTCGTCGAGTGGCACGTCCTGGTCCTGTTGCTCCGCGCAGTAGACGACGGGACCCCTGGCGACGGCGATCGAGCCTCGGAGCGCGTCGACCGCAGGGTGTGCACCGTGCAGCCGCACCGGCATGGGCAGGTCGAGTTCGACGACCGTGTCCGGTGTCCAGTCCCGTCGCAGGCGAAGCCAGCCCTCGCCGACCTCGGCGGGCACGGCGGCGCCGTCGATGCGGACGGTCGCCTCGGTGGCCCAGTCGGGCATCCGCAGCGCCAGTTCCGCGCCCGCCCGGCCTCGGCGCACCGTCACGGTGATGCGACCGTCGTCGGGGTAGGCGGTCCGGATGTCGATCGCGAGCTGCGGGGTCTCGATCTCGGCGTCGGCGTAGACGACCACGCCGACGCCCGCCGGAGTGGTGATGGCGAGGTGGTCCTGGAGTTCGGCCATCCACCGGATGACGTTCGGCGGGCAGCATGCACACACGAACCACTCGCGCCGAGGCGGTGAGCCCGCCGGGGCGCCGCCACCCTGTCGGTGTTCGGGACGCCGTTGCAGCGGATTGTCGTAGGAGAAGGCCGTGCCCTGTTGGGAGAGCGCCACCGCGTAGGCGTTGTACAGGATCCGCTCGAACACGTCGCCATAGCGCGCGTCTCCAGTGGCCAGCAGCAGGCGCCAGGCCCACTGCATCGTCCCGATCGCCGCGCAGGTCTCCGAATAGGAGCGCTCGGCGGGCAGTTCGTATCGGTCGCCGACCGCCTCGTCGGAGTGTCGGGCGCCGAGGCCGCCGGTGAGGTAGAGCCGGGTGGCGACCATGTCGTCCCACAGCCGTCGGGACGCGGCGAGGAGTTCGGCGTCACCACGCTCGATCGCCACGTCGGTGGCCCCGGCCGCGAGATACACCATCCGCACGGCGTGGCCGCGCAGCCCGGTGAGTTCACGGAACGGTGCATCGTCCTGGAAGTAGTCGGGGGCGAAGAAGGACTTCGGGATTGCGCCGTGTCCGCGTCGGTCCACAAAGGACGCGGCCAGATCGAGATACCGCTGGTCGCCGGTGTGTCGGGTCAGCTCGACGAGGGCCATCTCCACCTCTGGATGGCCGCAGGCGTCGTCGGTGGTGGCGAATCTGGTCACGGCGAGGTCGGCGAAGCGGCGGGCGACGTGCAGTAATCGATCGTCGCCTGCCTGCCTGCTCGCGGCGAGAGCCGCCTGCAACAGGTGGCCGAGGTTGTAGAGCTCGTGTCCCCAGGCCAGATCCGACCACGGCTCGCGAGCGGTGTGCTGGTTCTGCACGAAGGAGTTGAGGTACCCGTCGGACCGCTGAGCTCGCTCGATGAGGCCCACGGCCTCCTCCCAGAAGGCCGTCGTCTCCTCGTCGGCCTCGCCTCGACCGATCTCGTAGGCGAGACCCTCCAAGGTCTTGTAGACGTCGGTGTCCAGGAAGGGATACCGCCCGACGTATTCCGCACCGGTCGTCTCGGCGACGGCACGGATGTTGCCGAGGCTGCCCTCCGCCCGCAGTCGCTCGATGGTGTGGGGAATGGTCGCCGCTCGGTTGCGTCGTTGCCAGTCGGCGAGCAGTCCGCCGCGTAGGACGACCCGGTCCGCAGGCATCGCGGACACCCGTTCCGGAGTGGGCGCCACGGCGGCGGTCCGGCCCGGCTGCGCAGGGCTAGCGGCGCTGTTGACCTCGCGTTCGGAGCTCGTCTTACGGTCCATGCGGGGGTCCCTTCGCCGTCAGGCCGCGATGTAATGGGTGACACACTACTGAGAAGCGCGCCGGTGTAAAGGGGTGAATTCACAGCGAAATACGTCCTTAACCTGGCGAGCGACCGCGCCCGTGACCAGGGCGGACCTCGGCGGCCGGAACTCGACCGGTGCGATCGACGTGTTCGGCGGGCCCGGCTGGACGTCGGGTCGCCAGACCTCGGTCCGGGATTCGGAAGCTCCTCGGCCGACGGTCCCGGGCGTCGGCGAGTGTGACTCCGCGCGGCGCTTCCCGCCCCTCCCGATGGCAACAGTCGAGATCACTTCCAGCTCACTCGACGAACAGGTACCGACGACAACAGAACATGATTTATATTCGCGTTTCCCCGGGTATCAATACAGCCGATCCTTTAGCCTGGACCCGCAGCGGATTCCCCTGATCTTGACGACCCAATGAATGAACCGCATACTCGTTCAGCGAAACCGAGACCATCGGTTGACCATTCAGCGAATGGAGCATCATGTCGCGTCTTCTCGGTGCCCTGGCACTCGCCGCCGCCGCAGCTTTCACCACCGCCGCCCCTGCGGCGGCGGCCGGATCCTGCGATCACCTCGTGCCCGACAGTTACCTTCATGTCGAATGCATGAACGAGCACAGGTTCGGCTGAGCACACCGATCCACGCTTACACACCCCAGTTCACCTCAGCGCTGTGACCTGGGGGTATTCGAGGACTGCACCTAACCCTGCGGTAACTTCAAGAAGGCTCTCAACACGAGACGGGGCCGCGCTGGAGCCCGGCCGACGAGTTCGGACCGGAAACAGCCAGGCCCCGTCTCGTGCATTCTCCGACCGATTCGAATAGTGCCGCGCCACGCCATAGCGGTGCTGCGTCGCGCCCGGTTGAACCGACATCGATTCTCGATCGAAAAGGGCATCGAACCCCGACCCGAAAGGAAATCTTTCAATCGAAACCCGGTGTCGTCGACCGATTCGGCTGAGATTCTTCCGCGCTACTGCGATCCATACCCGCCGGCCTCGTGTTGTCCGCAGGCGATCCGCCGCCGCGCGGCCTGACACACACCGTTGGTGTTCATCCGCGCCGTATCCTGCGCGCCGCAGCTGATCATGATCAAAGATGTGGGCACTCACCGACCGGCCGTTCTCGGCTGCTCCCCACCACCGGCCCCGCAGACGCGGGCGAGAGGAAACAGATATCCGTGAGTGTGCCCATCACCGACGCGGAGCGCGCGAGCTTCGTCGAGATCGCCCGCCGCGAGCTCGAACCCAACCTGGTCGGCGCGGTCCTGTCGCCCGCCGACACGGGCTACGACCAGCAGCGCATGGGGTTCAACCGGACGGTCGAGTCGCGGCCGGTGTTCGCCGTCGCCGCCCGAGGTGCCTCCGATGTGGTGCACTCGGTGCGGTTCGCCGCCCGGCACGGGCTTCCGGTGGCGGTGCAGGCCACCGGCCACGGTCCCTCGGTCACCGGTGACGATGCACTGCTCATCGGCACCAGTGCCATGGACGGTGTGCGCCTCGACCCGGATGCACGCACCGTCCGGATCGAGGCGGGCGTGCGATGGGGCCGAGTCGTCCGCGAGGCCGCGACGTACGGGCTCGCTCCGCTCAACGGTTCCTCGCTCACGGTGGGGGCGGTGTCCTTCGTCCTCGGCGGCGGCATCGGCCCGCTCGGTCGATCTTTCGGTTATGCCGCCGATCGGGTCCGCAGCCTCGATGTGGTGACCGCCGACGGCTGCTTGCGCGTGGTCACGCCGGACCGCGAACCGGAGCTGTTCTGGGCGTTGCGCGGGGGCAAGGGCAACTTCGGCGTGGTGACCTCGATCGAGGTCGATCTGTTCCCGGTGACCACCGTGTACGGGGGCGGGCTGTTCATGCCGGGCGCATCGCTGTCCGACCTGATTCCCGCGTGGCGGGACTGGGCGGCCACGATGCCCCCCGAGATGCATACCGCCGTCGGCATTCTGAGATTCCCCGAACTCGACGACATCCCCGCGCCATTGCGCGGAAACCTCGTCGGGCATCTTCGGTTCGCGTATCGCGGTGATGCAGCGGAGGGCGAACGGCTGATCCGCCCGCTGCGCGGGATCGCGGAACCGGTGCTGGACACCGTCGCCGAGCTGCCCTACCCGGAGGTCGGATCCATCAACGGCGATCCGAGCGAGCCCGGTTCGTACTACGACCGATCCGGCAGGCTCCGAGGTCTCGACGACCGGGCCATCGACACCCTGCTCGAATCGGTGGGTCCGCAGGTCGGCTCCCCCATCACCATCGTGGAGATCCGCGCCCTGGGCGGCGCCTTGGCCGACGCGCCCGCAGTACCGAACGCGGTGCCGTTCCGCAGCGCCGGGTACACGTTGTTCTGCGCGGGCATGGCCGAGGGCAGCCAGGTCCCAGTGCTGCGCTCGGCACAGAGACAATTGCTCGACGACCTGGAGCCGTGGCGGATCGGCGGCCCGTTCCTGAGCTTCATCACCAGCAGCGAGAACACCGTCGATGCGATGCGCAGCGCCTACGAACCCACGACCTACGCGCGGCTGGTGCAGGCCAAGGACACCTACGACCCCACCAATCTGTTCCGCATCAACCACAACATCCCCCCGACAGGGTGGATGGGGTGATCTGCCAAGCGCAGTGCCAAGCGCAGTGATCCCAGCACGACGCACGCCGGCCTGGAGCCAGCCCGGGCGGCGGCCCCTCGGGTGCACCGAGCACCTGTTGTGAGGGGCCGCCGTTCAATCCGAGTGAGGCATCGATGTCACCGGCAGCTCAATCAGCAGGCAACATCAGGATGTCCAGTCGCGCGACCACCGCACTCGACGTTCCTCGTCCCTGGCGATCCAGTGAGATCCTTCCGCGGCCACGGCTTCGAGGATCGGGAGCGCCGTGTCGATCCCCGAACTCTGCAGCGCAGCGGAGAACAGATCCGAGTCGTTCTCGATGACATCGTCCTCCGGCTTACGGAAGTTCTCTGCGACGACGGTGATCGCATCTCCATTGACCAAAGTGAGTCGGAACGTCCGGCTCCGCAATGACTCCACCGGGCGGGTGACATTACCGAGGACCTCGGTGACTCGGGAACCCTTCTCGGTGACAGACGCGGAGGCCAACGCCTCGTAACGGAAGAGATTTCGGCGCTCATCGCTCGCTTTACCGCTGAGAAATTCGAGATCGACGCGAGCTTCTCGCACTCCGTTACGCGTGAGAAGGAAGATCTGCACGATGTAGCGAGCGAATCGTGGTGGACCGTTCAGGACCCGGGCCCGAGCACCTTGGGCGCCTTCCGTCATCACGACGTGAGTGACCAGGTCCTGCTCGCCCAGCTTCGCGCGCCGCATTGCGTCATTGCGCAGATAGATCTTGTCCAAGGCAAGCCACCGGGCCATCTCCGCGTCCGTGGGCCGATCGGCGAGTTCCTGACAACGCTGCTCATAGGCTGCTTGCTCCTGTTCGAACAGTGCCTTCGCATCGCTGAGGAGCAAAGCGTCCGCGCGCCTGAGACCGGCTAGGTGCGTGATCGCCTCCACTGCGAGGCCGCCGCCGAGTCCTATGATGACCGCAGCTACCAATGCACCGTTAAGAGCTAGGATCGCAATCGCGAGGCAAGCAAGCCCGATTCCTAGCGCGGACAGGCGAGTCGACCTGGGCTCATGCGGCATAGGGAATCGGAAGAGCTCCTGTGCGGACCAACCCGAAGCAACGCGTCGCGCATGCCAGTTGATCAGCCAATCGATCTCTGAGGCGTCCACTCGAGCGTTGCCATACTGCGCTACCAACCGCCGCTTGAGGTGCTCGCGAAAGCCACCTATGTACCGAGGCCAATCACCTGCCTGATGCGGGCGGGCTTGGGAGAACCGCTCGTCCACCATTCGGTGTATGTCCTTGACGAATGCCGTCGGAACCCAGTGTCCCGGTGAGACTGCCTCCTCCGGAGGCCCGGGTGTCACCTCGCTCTGCCGTGCCTGTTTCCACGCCTGCCCGGCCCGCCGGACGATGCCATGTCGCAGTGCGAGTTGGATGCCGACGGCCAGAAGCGGTAGAGACACCGCAAGCCCCACGCCTGTGGCTCCGATCACCGCCGACCATAGCGCCGTAGCCAGTAGTAGGACACCTGCCACCGCCCTAGTCCAGGTCCCCCTCTCCAGGACAGTCGCCTGCGGCATGCTCAGTCGTGGTGGCGCCGGATCTGGCTCGAAGAATTTCCAGGCCCGCGCGGTTCGGTCGCCGGAGAACCGTTCGACAGCGATACGACCCGCCCGCGTTGCATCGAGCACTGCTTGGTCGGCGCTGCTGAGGATCATCTGCAGATGGAGGTGGATCTCCTCTTGGCGAGCGTCGGGAAGGGCTTTGAATGCATCGAGTACCGCGGCATTGTCCTCCTCCTCGCCTTGCATTCGCATCCGTGCGTAGGTCAAGAATTCCCATATCACCTCAAAGGCGTCACTCCATTCGTCGCGACCGAGCAGAGCGATCGTCTTCCGTGCGACGCTGACCAGGTCGACATGTTCAGCCTTGATGTCATGGAACGATCGATCGCTGACCACGGCAAGGAAGTAGTGGTACATCCGTTCGGTAGTCACCTCGCCCTCGCGTAGCAGATCGGCCAGGATCTGCTCGGCTGGTCGCGGGGTTCCACCTACCAGAAAATTCCGCGCGACCTCATGGCGGCGTTCGGGGCGAGCACCGGGTTCGAGGTGGTAGACGTTCTCGTTGTGCACCGCCGTGCCGTAAACCACACCAATCTGCTGAGCGACGGTCGAGCCGTCGCGTGCTTCATTACGGATTTCGCCGCGTAGCCCGGTGTGGGGGATGTCGAATCCAGATGTGTTCACTTGGATCCCATCCCCCAGGTCAACGAAGTTGCGCCATTGCTGACCCCGATCTGCTGGCCGACCTGCGCGTTACCTTGGGCGATATTGGAGATGCTGCCCAGCTCACCCTTCGAGGCGTGGGGTTGGCTCTTCGGCCTGTCACGTTCCTCTGTTCGAACGACTTGTTGAACTGCCTCGGCCAACGCCACCGCGAATGCCGCAGCGTTGCGCGCGGCGATACGTTGCGACCCTCGGCTGTCGCTCGCCTCCTTCGTCCCGTCGGCGTGATCGCTGATGGAACGGATGGTCACCATGGGCACGCTTCCACTGAGGTGTCCGGCAAGCGCGAATCCCGAGCTTTCCATCTCCACTGCCACGGCATCGTTGAAGTTCTCACGAATCCGTTGAGCAACCGCCGAGGTCCCGGAGTTCAACACGACATCACCGGCCGCGATCGCTTCGAAGTGAACGGCGGGAGTGATCCCCGCACCCGAGTCCGGCAATCGGCTATACCAGGAGTCCCTGCGAGGGAGGCGACGCGCAACCTGCTCCAGTTCATGGGAAACGTCCCATGACCTCGGGCGAACCAGGAATGCGTGGTCTTCGCTGCGGCCACCGTGATAAGCATGGATCTTCGTACCTACCACGATGTCGCCGATCTCCAGCCAGGAACGCAGGCCACCCGCGACCCCGACGAACATCACTGCTTGCGGCGAGAATTCCGCGATCGCGCGTTCGGTGAGAGCCGCCGCACCGAGCGTTCCCGGGCCCGTCACACCGAGGGCGATCTCCGTGTCCGGGTGGCCGACGAGCGAACCCACGTCGAACAGGGTTCCCGCTCGATGCCGGTGCACTCGAGCACCAGCCAGATGTTCGAGGACTGCCTGCTGCTCGACTGGCAACGCAGTCTGGATCACGATCATCGCTCGTCTCCCATGAGGACCTCACGCAAGGTCCGTTCGTTGTGCATTGGGGCGCGGGGGCGAATCCGCGAGACGGCCCGAACGATCAGCGTCCACAGCCCTGGGTCCCGATGTGCGTGGGCCCGATCTTGCTGGGACGGAGGCTCAGCGCCGAGGAGGCTAGCCGAGCGCGTTATTTTTTGTCAATCTGACCTTAACTGGTCCACTACCTGCGCTACCCCGGGAGAACCACAGCGGCGCAGCGGCCCGACTGCTTTCGGCGCCAGCTAGGACAATCCCGCAACACCGGAAGATCCCCCATCGGCGGTATCCGACGCGCCGCTCGACGCAACCTTGCCGCCGCCCTCAGTCGGCATTCGCCATCCGAACCTGCGGAAAACGGCGTCCCGAACAATGTCGCGGTGGTCGAACGCCACAACTTCGATGGCGAACAACTCCGGTAGCCCGATCCACGCCGCCCGGTCCGCGTCGTCGCCGCCAACGACTGGCGGTGCTCCCGGCAGATAGCCGTGATACGCCACGCTGACGACAGGGCCGCGCGGATCACGTCCTGGCCGGCCATAACAACCGAATCGGTGGAGGCGATCCGCCCCCAGCCGAATCCCGGTCTCCTCAGCCAACTCCCGGACTGCTGCGTCTATTGCGCGCTCGCCTGTTTCAACGAAGCCGCCAGGCAATGCGAGCGCTCCGCGATACGGGTCCTTGGCTCGCTCCACAACGAGCACCGACAGCACACCGGTCCGCTTGGTGAACAGCACTACGTCGGCCGTATGTTTCGTGGCCTTCAACTCCTGCTGACCATGAGTACCCATATTGATCACGCTAGGTTATTGTCACTCTGACATCAAGTGGTTGACCAGCTCCTGAGCTCAGCAACGCCGATGACCGAGGCTTGAACAGGTTCCAATACAGGAGAAGATCCGGAGGGCTGGCACCATCGACACGAGATCAACGGCTGGGCCGCATCATCGGCGGGCTGAGGCTTGTCGCATCTCCAGCTCGATACAGCGCTGCGGGCCGCCCGTTGACGGTGGACCGTCGTCGTCCTGTCGGCACGACGAATCCCTCGGCTTCGGTGACCTTGCGATGAAAGTTCGACCTGTCGAGCTCGACATCCCATACGCACTCGTACACCTCGCGCAGGTCACTGATCGTGAACTCCGGAGAGCAGAATGCGGTGGCGATAGTGCTGAACTGCAGCCCCGCACGGGCAAGCTCCAGCGCGTCACGGAGGATCTCATCGTGGTCGAACGCCAGTCCGTCCCTCAGCTCGAGGGCTTCGGAGATGGGCAACCACTGTGCCGCCCGAGCATCGGAGCCTGCGGACGGCAACGGCAGCCCCGGTGCGATCGCCAGGTGAGCGCAGGTGACGACCCGGGGACTTCGCGGATCGCGATCGGGCGCAGAGTAAACACCGACCTGTTGGAGGTGTAGCTCCTCGGCGTCGACTCCGGTTTCCTCCGAGAGTTCCCGCGCCGCAGTCTCCCCGATGCTCTCGTCACCTCGCAGGAAGCCCCCAGGCAAGGCGAGGCACCCACGAAACGGCTCGTTGCCTCGCTCGACCACCAGTAGACACAGGGTCCCATCACGGATCGTGAGAATCACGAGGTCGGCGGTGAGCATGAGGACCTGACGGGTGCGGGGCATGCCGGCGAGGGTACTGAGCTTCAGCCGCGTGCCATCCGCACCGAACCCAGTTCTGAAGGGCGCGAATCCGAAACCGTCTTTGGAGTGTTCATCGCAGTGAGCATGAACGCCGATGCACGGCCCCTCCTCAGTCAGGCCACTCGAATCGTGTTCCCGACGTCTTGCCGCAACAGACCACGGTCCGTTCCTCCGGCAGCATCGCCCTGTCGGCGGACAGGCTCCCGCGCTAGGGGTTGCCGATCGGGGAGCCTTCCGGTGAAGTCGCCTCGACACGTAGTGACACTCGAAGGGGGAAGATCCGTGACGGAACCGGGGTTCTCGGTGGTGGGCGGTGCTGCGGTTCGCGCCGCGTTGGCGGGGCGGCACGCCGCGGTCGTCGAGGTGATCGAACGCGCCTATCTGACGCATGCTCGCGGGGAGAGTGTGAACCCGCCCAGCTACTTCCTTCGGTTTCCCGACCGACCCTCGTCGCGGATCATCGCGCTGCCCGCCTCCGTCGGGGGCGACGAGGCCGTCGACGGCATCAAGTGGATCTCCAGTTTTCCCGGCAACATCGAGCATGGGTTACCCAGGGCGTCCGCCGTGCTGATCCTCAACGATCCCGCGACCGGATATCCCTATGCCTGTTTGGAGAGCTCCATCATCAGCGCGACGCGCACGGCGGCATCAGCCGCGTTGGCTGCGGACCGGTTGAGCCGGGGAGCCCGGCCTCGGCGGGTGACCTTCGTCGGGACGGGGCTCATCGCCCGCTACATCCACGAATTCCTCGCCGCGACCGGTTGGGAGTTCGACGAGGTCGGCGTCTTCGATCTACGCACCGAGTTCGCCTCCGCGTTCCTGGACGCGATCGGCGCGGACCCGGAGCGCTCGGTGGTGCATCCGGATGCCGAGTCGGCGCTGCGCGCCGCGGATCTGGTGATCCTCGCGACCACGGCGGCCGCGCCCCACGTCGTGGATCCGGCCTGGTTCGCCCATAATCCGCTGGTCCTCAACGTCTCCCTTCGAGACCTGTCCCCCGAGGTGATCCTCGCCGCGCACAACGTCCTCGACGATGTCGAGCACTGCCTCAAGGCCGACACCTCGCCGCACCTCGCCGAGCAGCACACCGGCTCCCGGGAATTCGTCGACGGGGTGCTCGCCGACGTCCTGCGGGGAGACCTGGTCCTGGAGCGCGATCGGCCGGTGGTGTTCTCCCCGTTCGGGTTGGGTGTGCTGGACCTGGCGGTCGGTCGGTTCGTCTACGAGCACGCCGTCGCCTCGGGGCAGGCGGTGGCCGTGCCCGACTTCTTCCACGAGTTGAGCCGCTACTAGGACGACGCCCGGTCGGCGACGGCGATGATCCGGAATTCGCTCGTGTAGCGCTGGTCGTCGGCGTCGCGTAGCCAGGTCTGGTCGGTGTCGGGCAGTGCCTCGCTGAACGAGATCCGGGAACCCGGATCGGCGTCCCGCAGGGTGCGCCGCACCGACCGGGCCAGCATCTCCACCAGCGACACCCCGGCGAAGTCCAGGAACAGCGGCTTGTCCTCCACCGGCACCCGGTAGAACACCCGGCGAGGCAGGCCTCGATCGAGTCGCCATCGGGTGGCTCCCCGGAATCGCCGGTCGGGGTCGCGTTCGGCCGCCCAGGCCAACTCCTCGGCCGGGATCCGCCAGGACTCGCGGGAGACGACCAGGTTGTCGACGGTGACCCTCGGCCGGTGGCCTGCCGAGGGCAGCATGCTGAACCCGTTCATCACCGCGCTGCCGAGCACCTCGCCCAACACCTCGATGAGTGGGAGGGCCCGGCCGTCCGGAGCGCCTCGCACCTCCAGCGCGTCCGCGCTGCGATGCACGCGCAGCGCCGCCGCAGGCACCACCTCGTCGTGACGGGACGCCCCGTCGGGATACATGGCCCAGTAGGTGTAACCGGGCGAGAGCAGCGCGGAGGGCGTGGTGCGCGAGTTGACCTTGCTGGACTCCTTGGAGAGCACCGGCACGATGCGCCGGGTGCCGTGGTCGGCTTCCTCAGCGGCCATCAACGCCGCCGGATCCGGCGACTGCTCGACGAACAACCGCGATTCGATGGTGTTCGCCCCGGCGTGCAGCTCGCCGAGCACCGCCAGGAACTCGCCTCGGCGCACCGCGTCGACGTCGGCGGCGGCGATCATCAGGTCCGGTGCGTGGTGCACGGCGGCGGACCACGGCACCTCGGAGTGCGGGAACTCCCTGGCGACCGAGGCGACGATGCTCGCGCCGTCGATGTCGTGTCGGGCGACGCCGTCGTCGGGGATCTCCAGGACCCGCTGCCACCGTCGCTGGAACTCGGTGACGACCTGCTGCACGATCGGCGGCAGCTCGCGGAAGGAGAACACCAGGTCGGGGGTCGCCGCGCCGTAGAAGACCGCCAACGGGACGCTGTCCTGGCCGCGACGCGCGCACAGCCGGTCGAAGATCTCGTCGAAGAGGCGTCGGTACGCGGCGGCGGCCTCGGCGACGAGCCAGCGGGAGGCGTCCAGCAGCATGCCGAGCGGACGAGCCAGCGCGGCCAGCATCGGCGCGCCGAGCGTGACGTCGACGGCGCGGACCGTGTCCTCGTAGACGAGGGTGCGTCCCGCGTAGCTCTCGCCCGCCCGCCGTTGGGAGCCCTCGCCGGTCAACCGAACGAACGCGGCCTGCAGGGCGTCCTGCGCGGCCAACAGTTTGTCGGGATCACCTGCGGCGGCGGCGACCTCGCCGCGCCGCGCCTCCAACTCGTCCAACGCGGTCAGCGCACCGCGTCGAGCCGTCTCGGCGGGCACCGCTTCGACAGCGGTGCGCAAGGCCGCCAACGGACGTGCGGCCGCCACGACCTCCAGGTCGACGCGCAGCACCTCCCGCTCCTGCAATCCCAGCAGTGCACGGTGGACCGACTCGGCGTCCGGATAGTCGCCACGCGCCACCGCATCGCAGGCGATCCGCCCGATCGGTGTCGCGCCATCGCAAGCGGCCACCAGTCGACCGTCCGACGGCGACAGTGCGAGCAGCCGGCCGCGCGGGGTGATGACGCCATCGGGCCCGTGGAGGTTCTGCGGAGCACGTACCGGCAGCAGCCACGGCACCAGTTCGAGGTCTCGGGACAACGCCCCGGCCACCGCATCGGCCGCCCAGGTCTCGAAGCACACGGTGCGGCGGGACAGTGCGGGTCGGTGCGCGACCGAGACGAGAGCAGCCGGATCCTCGGTCCATCTCGCCCAGCCCACCGGGCCGAAGAAACCGATGGAGTCGTTCTTCAGCGCGTATCGCTGGATGTAGGCGGCCGTGGTGAGCTCTCGCTGCCGCTGTTTGGAACCGGGTAGGCGCCTCGGGTCGATCGGCTCGACGGCGACCTTGTCGATGCAGGTGGCCAACAGGTGCGGACTCTGCCAGGCAACGGCCTCGCGGAACGCCGGATCCCGCGCGATCGCGGCCAGCTCGGTCGACTGGCGGGCGGCGGCGGCCCGATAGCGGTCGGCGAACTCCTCGTCGGTGACGGCGGTCTCGGCGGCGTCCCGCGCCAGGTCCGCATCCACCGTGCGGTCGAGCAGGGTGGCAGGGAATCCCGCGCCGCGCAGCGCCGACAGTCGCCAGATCCGCCAACCGCTGTCTCCCAGCGGGATCGTGTGGTCGGTGCTCATCCGATCAGCTCCGTTCGCACGGTCTCGGCGAAGGCCGAACCCATGGTCGACGGGATCCGAGCCGCCCATTCCACTTCGAACTCCATCCCTTCGGCGTTCGGCACGAAACGCACCGAGAGGTCGGTCTTCGCCTGGTAGTACCGGTTGAACAGGTCCGCCCGCACCGTGCGGTCCCCATCGGCGTAGACGAGCACGCCGACGTTGGCCGCAGGTCGGTAGGAGGTGAGGACGCGGTCCAATCGGACCGGGCCGTGTTGGTGCGCGGTGGCCAGCAGCGGACGATGTCTACGGGTGAGATCGGTCCGCCAGCCCGAAGCCTCGCGTCGCAGGAGATCCGCGGGCGAATCACCGCGATGGTGCTCGGCGATCAGCGGAACCTGATTGATGAAGCACCCCGCCGTGTCCTCGAATCCCCGGCGAGGGCGCACGGAGGTCGCGGCGCACACGACGGTGCGGGGCAGCGCCAGCGCGCGGTGCAGCATGCCCGCCAGTACCAGGAATCGGCTCACGCCGAGATCGCCTGCGAGTGCGTCGATGCGTTCCAGCCCGGCCGGAGACGCGTTCGCCCGCACAACCTCCGCCGTCGTATCCGTGGTCGGCCCCGCCCATTCCTCGGTGCCGAGCCTGCCGCCGACGCGCTGCGCCCAGTACTCGCCGTCGGTCTCCTCGGCGCGGCGTTCCCCGGCGCGGACCTCTTCCACCAAGGCGAGATAGCCGGCCGCCGAGCCGGGTACCGGGGTGCCGAGCACGGCGGCGGCCAGTCGATCCGCGTAGACGACCTGGGCGACACCGTCGATCAGCAGGTGATGCACGGCCGCCACGAGGATCGTCCGGTCGGCCGCCCGCAGGGCGATCAGCCGGGACAGCGGACCGCCATCGACATCGAAGGGCTCCACGAGGTGCGGTCGGACCGCTTCGGCCACCCGATCGTCCTCCGACAGCCCCGCCCTCGGATCGGGCAGCGTCACGTCGGCGAAGTCGACACGCGGCGGCTCCGGGTCGAACCACTGCACCACGTCACCGTGCTCGTCGAGGCCCATCCGCACCCGTAACACGGGTTCGGCGGCGATGAAGCGGTCGAGGGCGGCGGTGATCTCGATGTCGGTCAGCGGCCCGGTCACACTGCAGGTGATCGACATCGTGTAGGCGCCCGGCTCGGTGCGCTGATCGGCGAACCAGAGCGCGGCGTGCCCCATCGTCGTGGGGTGCACCCGCTCAGCCCTGCTTCTCGGCCGCCTTGCGGGCGAGCACGCCCGCAGTGCGGGCGGCGAAGAACTCCCGCATGCTCAGCCGCACACCCAGTTCGGTGCGGATCCGGGCCAGCGCGCGAGCGGCGAGTACGGAATTGCCGCCCGCCTCGAAGAAGTCGGTGTCCTCGGTGATCTCCTCGTCGGTGTCCAGGATGGCGGCGAACAGTGTCACCACGGTGCCGACGACGTCGGGCGTGTTGTCGTGCTCCGGGATCGTCTGGTCGAGCACTGCGGTTCCTCCTGATCGTGCGGGTCGAGTCAGTGGTGCAACGCGGCGCGGTCGACCTTCCCGGTGGGGCCCACCGGAAGCTCGTCGAGCTGGACGATGCGGCGCGGGACCATGTATTCGGGCAGGCGAGCGGTCAGAGCCTCCCGAACCTGTCGCGGGGTGGCGGGGTCGATGTCGTCGGCGACGTAGTGGGCGACGAGCTCGCGGCCGGTACTGGTCTCCGGTGCGGTGACGGCGGTGGCGCGTACGCCGGGCACCTGGCCGAGCGCGGCCTGCACCTCGCCAAGCTCGATGCGGTATCCGTGGACTTTGACCTGGTTGTCGGCGCGGCCCAGGAACTCCAGCACCCCGGTGGGCAGCCAGCGGGCCCGGTCTCCGGTGCGGTACATCCGTTCCCCGGGGTCGACCGAGAACGGGTCGGGGACGAAGCGGGTGGCGCTCGCGAGCGGATCGCGCGCGTAGCCGATGGCCAGTTGGGCGCCTGCGACGTGGAGGTCGCCCGGCACACCGATCGGGCAGGGGCGCAAGCGTTCGTCCAAGACATGACAGCGGGTGTTCTGCACCGGTGTGCCGTACGGGATGCTCGCCCAGTCGGGATCGATGTCACCGATCTCGAACGCGGTGGACCACACGGTCAGCTCGGTGGCCCCGCCGAAGGAGACGAGCCGCACGGCGGGGAACTCCGCGCGCAACTCCCCCGGCAGGGTGAGCGGAATCCAGTCGCCGCCCATCAGGATCAGTCGAAGGTCCGACCGGCCCCTGCGGGGCAGCGCCTGCAGGAACGGGACGAGCTGCAGCATGGCGGCGGGCGCGGCGTTCCAGGTGGTGATGGGTTCGTCGACGAGCACATCGGCGAGCAGGTCGGGTTCGGCGGCCTCCTCGTCGGAGGCGACCCGCACCGACCCACCGGCGGCGAGCAGCCCGAACAGGTCGTAGACCGAGAGGTCGAAACAGAAGGAGGCGCTGGCCAGCGAACGGTCGGCGGAACCGACCTCGAACTCGCGGTTGACGAAGTCGACGATGTTGGCCACGGCGCGATGCGGCACCTGGACACCCTTGGGAATCCCGGTCGAGCCGGAGGTGAAGATCGTGTAGGCGATGTCGTCCGGGGTCGGGCCCTGCGGCGGCTTCGTGCCGCATTCGTCCACGTCGGACTGTGTGCTCGTCTGCTCGGGCAGCGGTGTGGCGGGTGACGCGCCCAGGACGACGAGGGGGCGTCCGGTCGCGCCCGCCGCGTGAAGCGTGCCCGCGTCGGTGACGATGGTGCACAGGTCGAGGCGGGCGGCGAGATCGACGGTGCGTTGCGTCGGCCACCCGGGATCGAGCGGCACGTAGGCCGCCCCGGCCCGCATCACGGCGATCATCGCGATCACGGCATCCGGGGTGCGCTGACAGAGCACGCCGACCAGGTCGCCTCGGCGTACGCCTCGGCCGAGGAGGTGCCGCGCCAGCCGCAGGGTGCGCGTCCGTAATTCCCCGTGGTCGATGCCGCTGCCGTCGGCGCCCAGCAGCGCGGGCGCATCGGGATGTCGGCGGGCCGCGTCGTCGAGGAGGTCGGGGATGGTGGCGGCGTTGAACGGACGGGCGGTCGCATTCCAGGTGGCGGGTATCGGGCCATCAAGGAATAGGCGTGCGTCATCGCGCTTCGCTGCGCTGGCCATGTTCCCCCCAAGCATGATGCGTTGTAGCCCGCCGTGTTCGACAGCCGTGGCGTTCCGCCGAAGCCAATCCAAGATATGCGGCGAACAAACACAAAAATATGGATAGTGATATGCGCCACATGCCCTATCTCGGCTTCCGAACTCAAGTTATCTTCCAGGACTGCACGGCCTTACCTGACCGGCTACGAGAAATCCGGCCATTCATCGACCGGCGCCTGCGCTGGTCGGAGGCCATCCGTGGGGGAACACGAAATGCCGATGAACCGCGCCCGGACCTCGACGTCGAACCGGATCGCAGGGGCGAATTGCCGGACCGTCAGTCACCCGAGCCCGCGTCACCCAGAGCGACATCGATCCGGATATCGACTCTATCCACGGCGGCGGGCGGAATGCGGATCGGATCGCGGGAAAGCGCCCTCCGACGATATTGGTCTATTTTCCCGCTCGATCAGCGGGCACACTTTCACCTTTTCGAATGCCGGTTCGATTTCAAGTCGGGTGCGGTGATGTCCACGCTGCCCAAGGGGGTATTGAGTAGGCAGCAGGAGATGGTCTGGGCAGCTCAACAGCTTGACCCCGCCAGCGATGCCTACCACGTCCCGATCGCGTTCCGCCTCATCGGACCGGTGGATCCGGACGCCTTGAGCAGAGCATGGCGTGCGGTTCTGGTCGAGCACCCGATGCTGCGAGTGCACGTGTGCGAGGAAAGCGACGGGACCATCGTCCAACAGGTGCTCCCACCCCCGAGCGATGATGACCCGGCGGGCGTCGTCCACGTTGTCGATCTCTCCCCCGACACCGACGCGCCGACGCTGCGAACCCACGCGGACCGGCACGCCGCCGCGCCACTGGCCCCGCCCGGTCGGGTGCGATCCCGCGCCGAGCTGCTGCGGCGGGGAGTTGATGACGCCGTGCTGCTCTTCACCTTCGATCACATCGCCGTGGACGGACCCTCCGTCGCGGTGCTGCTGCGTTCCTTCGAACGGGCCTATCGCGGGGAGCTCGACACGACGGCCACCGCCGACGGCTACCTGCGCTACGCGCGGGAACAACGCGAGCACTGGGCCACCGAGGACGGCGTCTCGGACACCGCGCACTGGACCGCCCTGCTGCCCGAGGGCGCCAGCGCACCCGGGACCGGTCTGGGCACAGGCGAACCGCCCTCGGGTCCGAGCCCGGTGGTGCCGATCGCTGTTCCCGACGAGCTGGACGCCACCGCGCATCGACTGCGGGTCTCGCCGTTCGCACTGTTGATGACCGCCTACGCCGTCGTTCTGCGGCACTACCTCCGCCAGCCCGATGTGACCGTGGTCTTCCCGTCGGTGGACCCGCGCCATGCCGACCACCAACCCGTCGTCGGGCTGTTCACCGACAACCTGCTCGTGCACTGTGCGCCTGCGGACGACACACCGCTCATCGAGGTCGTCGATGAGATCCAGGGTGCCCTGCTCGACGCCGTGGACTATCAGGGCGGGGCCCACGACGGCCTCTGGGCCCGTGTCCGGGCGCTCAATCCGCCGGGGGCGGGTGCCCGGGTGTCGGCGGCCCTGACGTTGGAGCACGCGATGGGGGCCGACCTCCGGCTCCCCGGCCTCGACGTGCGTCGTTACAAACTGGCGCCGTCGGCGGCCAAGAACGATCTGCTCGCCTACTTCGAGGTCGACGGAACCACCACCGGGCTGCTGCGTTACCGCGCCGATGTGCTGGGCGAACCGACGGCGCGCCGCATCGCCACCGCGATCCGGGTCGTGTTGGACCAGCTCTGTGCGGGTTCCCGCATTCCGGTGGGCGCGGTCGCCCTCGCCGACGAGGACGATCTGCGGTTGGTGTCGCAGGTCTGGAACCCCGAACCCGATCCGAGCACCGTCGCCCCGTTGCACGCGGGCTTCCTGCGCAACGCCGCCGCCACCCCGGAAGCGATCGCGCTGCTGGCAGGCGGTCGACGGATCAGCTACGGCGAACTCGATCGGGCCAGCGCGGCTCTGGCCGCCCGGTTGACGGCGTTGGCGTTGGCGCCGGGGACACCGGTCGCGCTGTTGCTGCCGCGCTCTGCGGAATTCGTCACGGCCGTGCTCGGGGTGTCCCGAGCCGGGTTGGCGTTCCTGCCGATCGACCTGGAACAGCCTGCGGGCAGACGGACGTTCTTGTTGCGCGACACCGGCGTCGCGGCGGCGATCGTGCACGGCGACCAGGTGCCGGTCCCGCCGGGGATGCCCGTTCTCGACGTCGGTGAGACGCCCTCGGCCACCGTCGAGCTGCCCGAGGTGGACCCGGCGGCGCCCGCCTATGTCATCGCCACCTCCGGCAGCACCGGACTGCCCAAGGCCGTCGTGGTTGCCCACGGGGCGCTGACCAACCACATCCGGTGGAAGCAGAGCGCGTTCGGACTCACCACGCAGGATCGGTTCTACTTCAAGACACCGCCGGTCTTCGATGCCTCGTTGTGGGAGTTCCTCACCCCGCTCACGCTCGGCGGCTCGTGCGTGGTCGCCGCGCCGAACACCCACCGCGACCCCGAGGGCATGCTTGCCGACCTGCGCGATCACGCGGTGACCGTGGTCCAGTTCGTACCCACTCTGCTCAAGGTCGTCCTGGCTCACGGTGGACTGAACGCCTGCCGCTCGGTGCGGTTGGTCTTCTGCGGCGGTGAGCCTCTGGACTGGCAGGTGGTGCGCGCCGTGCACGATCAGCTCGGGGTCCCGACGGTGAATCTGTTCGGCCCGACCGAGGCGTGCATCGACATCTCCGGTCGGGTCTGCACGGTCGACGAGGCGGACGCCGCCGCGCTGCCGATCGGGCGGCCGGTCACGGGTGGACAGTGCTACGTCGTCGGTCCAGGTGGACAACTGTTGCCGCCCGGCTTCGCAGGCGAGCTGTTGGCCGGCGGTTTACCGCTGGCCCTGGGCTATCTCAACCGCGAGGAGCACACCCGGGAGCGCTTCATCCCGCATCCCTTCTCGACGGACCCGGCGGCGCGGGTCTACCGCACCGGGGACATCGCACTGTGGCGGGCGGACGGGGAGCTGATCTTCCACGGACGCGACGACGACCAGGTGAAGGTGCGCGGTGTCCGGGTGGAGTTGGACGGGGTTCGGGCGCTGGTGCTGGACGTCGACGGCGTCGCCGACGCCGTCGTGCAGGTGCGCCGGGCGCCCGACGAGTCCCTGATGGTGCATGCCGTGGCCGCTGTCCCCTCGGCAGATCCCGAACGGCTCGGCGCGCGGATCCTCGCGGCGCTGCGCGCCCGACTTCCTGCCGTGCTGGTACCGACCCACGCCACCGTCGTTGCCGAGTTCCCCACCACGCCCAGCGGCAAGGTCGATCTACGCAGGCTGCCCGCGCCAAGGGCCCGCAGCCGGGTGGAGGGCGCGGCGGCACCGCACGGTTCCGCCGAGGAGACGCTGGCCACGCTGTGGGCTGCGGAGCTGGGCCTGCGCGTCGAGCAGGTGCCCAGGGATGTCGGTTTCTTCGAGCTCGGCGGTACCTCCATCGGATTGATCCGGTTGCACCGCAGGCTCGCCGCAGGCCCCGCACCCGGGCTGCTGATCACCGATCTGTTCGAGTTCCCCACGATCGCCGCGGTCGCCCGAACGATCCGCGACGGTCTGGGCCGCCGGGAGGAGCGTGTCCGACATGCCTGATCAGCAGCACACCGCCGAGATCGCGATCGTCGGCATGTCGTGCCGGTTCCCCGGCGCACCGGACGTCGAGCACTTCGCACGACTCGTCCTGGACGGGGTCGTGGCTACCAGTACGCCGACGCCGCAGGCACTGGCCGAGCAGGGCGTGCCAGCAGGATTGCGCGACCACCCCGCTTACGTGCCCACCGCGGGCGCCTTGACGGGCATCGATCGTTTCGACGCCGCCTACTTCGGGATCGCCCCGGCCGATGCCGAGTCGATGGATCCGCAGCACCGGTTGCTGTTGCAGGAAGCGGTGCACGCGTTGGACGACGCGGGCTGGCCGCTGGATGCGGATCGGTCGGTCGGGGTGTTCTGCGGTGCGGGCGAGAACCACTACGCCGCTCGCCGTCGCCGTGGTCCGACCGGACAACGCATGCCATGGGATCGGCCTGCGGCACTGCCGCTGTTGGTGTCCTATCACCTGGATCTACGTGGCCCCAGCGTGTATGTGGCGTCGATGTGCTCGACCTCGCTGTCGGCGGTACACCTCGCCCGCCGGTCGCTGCAGACGGACGATTGCTCGGTGGCGCTGGCCGGAGCGGTGGCCGTGCAGCTGCCCGACACCCACGGTTACCTGGCACATCCCGGCGGAGTGATGTCGCCGTCCGGCCGGTGTCGCCCCTTCGACGCCGCTGCGGACGGCACCGTGCCCGGCAGCGGTGTCGCCGTGCTCGTGCTGAAGCGACTGGCCGATGCGGTGCGCGATGGCGATCGGGTGCATGCGGTGCTACGCGGTTCGGCGCTCAACAACGACGGCGCCGACCGGCTGAGCTTCGCCGCTCCCAGTGTGCGCGGGCAACGCGAGGTCATCGCCGCCGCGTTGGCCGATGCCGCCGTCGACCCGTCGTCGGTCGGCTACATCGAGGCTCACGGCACCGGAACTCCGCTGGGCGACCCGGTGGAACTGGCCGCGCTCAGCCGGATTCGTGCGGAGTCGGGTGCCACCGGTCCGTGCGCGGTCGGCGCGGTCAAGTCCAGCATCGGACACCTCGACGAGGCCGCGGGCATGGCCGGACTCGTCAAGGCGATCCTCGCGGTCCGCGATGGTGTCGTGCCGCCGACCGCAGGTCACACCGAGCCGAACCCGGCCATCCCGTTCGGGGACAGCGGCCTCTACGTCAGCACCACCGCGCATCCCTGGCCCGTCACCGACGGACCACGCCGGGCGGCGGTGACCTCGTTGGGCGTCGGAGGCACCAACGGGCATGTCGTCGTGGAACAGGCGCCCCCGGCAGCGGCCGAGCCGGAACCCGACGGTGAGGTTCGGCTACTGCCGATCTCCGCGCACACCGAGTCGGCCTTCGACGCACTGTGCCGGGCGTTGGCCGACTCGGCGCACCGGCCCGCGCACCTGGCCGCCGCGCTGGCCTGCCGACGTGCCCTGCGCCCCTATCGACGGGCCGTCATCGCCGCTGATCACGCCGAGCTAGTCGCGGAACTGAGCGCCCCGCCCACCACCGAGCCCGACGGCCCATTGGTCTTCGATCTCGACATCGCCGCCGACACCACCGGGCTGCTGGCTCAACTCGGTGCCGACGACGACGGCGAGTCCACACTGGCCCTGGCCGAGGCGTTGATCCGCTTCGGCGCGCGACCCGACGCCTGTTCCGGGGCCGGGGCGGGCGCGTATCTGGCGCTGGCGGCCGCCGGGGCCGTGCCCGCCGCCATCGCCGTTCGCTGTGCCGCGCTGCACGCCGAGGGGCAGCAGATCGTCGCCGACGGCGGGGATCTCAGTGGCTGCGACAAGGTGGTCGAGGAGATCGAACTGCTGCTGTTCGAGAACGAGCTCGCCGCGCCGAGCTGCCCGGTGTTGTTGCGCGCCAGCGGAGTGGAGTTACCCGGAAGCATCCCGGTGGCCGTCGACGACGTGGTCGAGGAGTCGCGGTCGGCGTTCATGGGCCTGCTCGAGAGTCCCCGCGAAGACGGGGTGCTGGATCTCGCCGGGGCGCTGGCGAGCCGGGTCGAGCTGCTGCGGCTGTTGGGCGGTTGTTGGGAACGGGGCGTCGACGTGCCATGGGGCGCGCTGCTGCCCGCCGGGGCTCGGCGGGCGCCGCTGCGCTTCCCCTTCGACGAGCAACGACACTGGGCCGCCGAGGTCGCTTTGACGGAGCAGGTCGCCGTCGCGCGCGAGGCCGCGCCGATCGGCGCGGGCGAGGGCACCGACGACGTGGCCGCCGAGGTCGCAGCGATCTGGCGCGAGGTGTTGGGGGTCGACCGAGTGGCCCCCACCGACAGCTTCTTCCGATTGGGCGGCCATTCCATCCTGGCCACCCGCATCCTGGCCCGACTGTTGGACCGGCTCGATGTGCGCTGCAACCTCGGTGCCCTGCTGGAGGCCGAGACCTTGGCCGGGATGACGGAGGTGGTCGCCGAGCAGGTACGCCTGGGCAGCCTCTACTCCCGGGTCCACGACACCGACGCACCCGCCGACGAGGATCTGGAGACCGTGGACCTGTGACCCTCACCGACACGCTCGCGCAGATCACCCACCGTGGTATCCGGCTCTCGTTGCACGAGGACAGACTGCGTATCTCGGCGCCGCGTGGCGCGCTGGACGAGGACCTGCGCGCGGCGATCACCTCGGTTCGCGACGAGCTGGTGCAATTCCTCCGGGAACGCGAGCACGAGGACGAACGACGGAACACCCGCATCGGCCGGGCCGACCGGTCCGCACCGCTGCCCGCGTCCTTCGCCCAGCAGCGACTCTGGCTCATCGAGCAACTCGGCTCGCAGGTCCCGGTCTACAACATGTACCTGGCGACCCGGTTGAGCGGTCCGCTGGACGTCGCCGCGTTGCGTGGCGCGATCGGCGACATGACCGCACGCCACGAGATCCTGCGCACCGCCCTGGCCGAACACGGCGACGGCCTCGTGCAGGTCGTCGAGGAGTGCGATCCGGTCTTCACCGAGCACCCGGTCCCGCCCGACGCCGTCGACGAGACGGTTCGCCGGGTGGTCTCGCACCGTTTCGACCTGGCTTCGGCGCCGCTGATCCGCTTCGACCTGATCGGCTGCGGACCGGAGGAACACGTCTTCGTCATCACCCAGCACCACGTGATCTCCGACGGCTGGTCGGTCGGGTTGATCAAGAAGGAGCTGTCCGCGCTCTACGCGGCTCGGGTCCACGGGACATCCGCGCAGCTGCCCGATGTGGACGTTCACTACGCCGATTTCGCCGCGTGGGAACGGCATTGGGTCGGCGGGGCCAGGGCCCAGCGCCAACGCGATTTCTGGCGCGGGCAGTTGGCCGATCTGCCGCCGCTGCTGGATCTGGCGCCGGGCAGGCCGCGAGCATCGGTGCAGAGCTACCGGGGTGCCGCACTGACCTTCCGCTACGACCGGGCGTTCATGGACCGCATCCGGGCGTTGTGCGCTGAATGCGGCACCACCCTCTACGGCGGACTGGTCGCCGCCTACGGATTACTGCTGTCCCGGATGACCCGCAGCGCCGATCTGGCCGTGGGCAGTCCGCTGGCGAGCAGGCCTTATCCGGCGTTGGAGAACACCCTCGGCCTGTTCTTCAACTCGATCACCGTCCGGATGGCACCCGAACCGACGATGACGGTGCGGGAGTACCTGGCGGCGACCCGACGTACCGCCTTCGACGCGTTCGCCCATCAGGATCTTCCGTTCGACCAGGTGGTGCAGGCGGTGGCGCCGCACCGCAGCGCCGCGCACGCACCGCTGTTCCAGGCGGTGTTCATCCTGCAGAGCTATCCGGAATCGCCGTTGGACCTCACCGGGGTGCGGGCCTCGGCGTACTCGGCGCCGATCTACGCCGCTCAATACGACCTGATGCTCAAACTGCGCGAGGTCGACGGTGGCGCCGAGGGTCTGCTGATCCACAACGACGAGCTCCTCGACGCCGAGGACGCGGCCCGGTTCGCCTCCTGGTTCCGGCAGCTGTTGACCGTGTTGGCCGATGCCCCGGACACCCCGCTGAGCGAGGTGTCGCTGCTCGACGCCGAGGACACCGCCGCCCTGACGCGGGCCAATGCCGCCACCGAACGACCGATACCGCCGGAGACGGTTCCCGCGCAGATCGTCGCCGCCCTGCGTGCCGCACCCGACGCGCCAGCGGTGACCTTCCGCGACCGCACGCTGCGCGGCGGGCGGCTGGCCGACCAGGCCGATGCGATCGCCGTCGCTCTCGCCGCCTCGGGTCTGCGCCCCGGCGACCGGGTGGCCGTGCGGGTGGGGCGGTCGCCGGAACTGGTGTCGGCGCTGCTGGGAGTGATGCGGGCGGGCATGGCCTACGTGCCGTTGGACGGCACCATCCCGGCGGAACGGGCCCGACGGATCCTGACCACCGCCGAGTGCGCGGCCGTGTTGCTCTCCCCCGGAGAGGACGCTCCCGAGGGGTTCACCGGGCCCGTGCTGACGGTGCCCGTCGCGGACCCGGCCGACGCGATTCCACCCGCCGCCGATCGGCCGCCGCTGCCGGTCGTCGACGGCGACAGCACCGCGTACGTGATCTTCACCTCCGGGTCCACCGGGATGCCCAAGGGCGTCGAGGTGACGCACGGGAATCTGATGAACCTGTTCGTCGCCCTGGACGAGGCGGTGCCGCTGCCCGCCGACGCCCGATGGTTGGCGGTCACCAACGTGACCTTCGACATCGCCGTGGTGGAACTGCTGTGGACCCTCGCACGGGGCGTGCCGGTGGTGCTCGGGGAGAACGGTGAGACGATCGCCGCAGGCTACGGCCCCGGTGAGGTGCCGTTGACGGTCCCCGAGTCGATGGCCGCCCACGCGGTGACGGCGATGCAGGCCACCCCCAGTTTCCTGCGCAGCATGCTGCGGTTGCCCGGTGCCACGGCGGCGCTGCGCCGGCTGCGGCTGCTCATGGTCGGCGGTGAGCCGCTGGACCCCGCGTTGGCCACCGCGCTGACCGAGTTGGACGGTCCGACCGTGCTCAACATGTACGGGCCCACCGAGACGACCGTGTGGTCCACCGCGTGGACGGTGCCCGCCGCCCCCGAACGCGTCCTGGTCGGATCGCCCCTGGCGAACACCACCCTGCACGTGGTCGACGCGGAACTGCGGCCGGTGCCGGTCGGCATGGTCGGCGAGCTGGTGATCGGCGGCGCAGGCGTGACCCGGGGCTATGTGGGCAGTCCGGACCTGACCACTGCGGTGTTCGGTCCGCTGCCCGGGGTGGACGCAGGCAAGCCGGTCTACCGCACCGGCGACCTCGCCCGGCTGCGTCCCGATGGCACCGTCGAGTTGGCCGGCCGCATCGACAATCAGGTCAAGGTGGACGGCTACCGCATCGAGCTCGAGGAGGTCGAGCGGGCCCTGGCCGGGGTGCCGGGGATCGCGGCCTGCGCGGCGGCGGTCCAACGCGAGGACCATCGGGCCCATCTGGTGGCGCACTACGTCCCCGCCGGGCCGGGCCCCGGTTCGGCGACGACCATCCAGGCCGCGTTGGCGGCGCTGCTTCCGCCGCCCGCGATCCCGGTGGTCTTCGCCGAGACGCAGGCATTGCCGCTGAATCCGAACGGCAAACTGGACCGGGCCGCGCTGCCGAAGCTGGCCGTCACCGGCCTCGAACGCGATGGCGCCGCGATTCCCGCCGCAGGCGAGCTGGAGGAGACACTGCTGGCGGTGTGGCGCTCGGTGTTGGGCCGCGAGGAGATCGGGGTGACCGACGACTTCTTCCTCGCGGGCGGCAACTCGATCCTGGTCGCACGCCTGCTCAGCGAGGTGCGGGCCGCCGGAGTGCCCGCCGCTCGGATCGTCGATCTGTTCCGGTTCCCCTCGGTGCGGGCTTTCGTCGCGAACCTCACCGGCCCCGAACAGCCCGCTCCGGCCGCGAACACCGGTCCGGCGCCGAGTGAGGCCGCGCTCCGACGCAGGCGGCAGGTGTTACGCAAGCGTCGCGAACGGGACGGTGACACATGAGCACTCCCGAACCGACCACACCGGACGACGACCTGACCTCGATCGCCGTGATCGGGATGGCCTGCCGAGTGCCGGGCGCGGAATCGGCCTCGGAGTTCTGGGAGTTACTGCGTTCCGGCCGCGAACCGCTGGAGACGGTGCCACCCGAGGAGCTGGAACGCGCGGGTCTGACGCGGCTGCTGGACGAGCCGGGTTTCGTCGCCAAACGCAAGCCCGCCGCCGATCCCGCCCTGTTCGACGGTGCGCACTTCGGTCTGACCCCGGCCGAGAGCGCGGCGACCGACCCGCAGCAGCGGTATCTGCTGGAGATGTCGGTGCGCGCGTTGGAGGACGCCGCGATCGATCCGAGCCGCTATCCCGGTGACATCGGCGTCTACGTCGGGATGAACCACTCGGACTACCTGATGCGGCACGTCCTGCCCGAGCGATCGGCGATCCGCGCCCTCGGCTGGCATCGGGTGCTGATGGGCAACGACCGGGGCTTCACCGCGACCCAGATCTCCTATCGGCTCGGCCTGCGCGGGCCGAGTATCGCCGTGGACTGCGCCTGCTCCTCGGGTTTGGCCGCCGTCCACCAGGCGTGTCGGGCACTGCTGGACTACGACACCGACACGGCGTTGGCAGGCGCCGCCGCCGTGGCGCCCACCAACCTCGGCTATCACCACGAGGAAGGCGGCATCTCCTCGCCCGACGGCCGATGCCGCCCCTTCTCCGCGCAGGCCGACGGCACGGTGTTCGCCAGCGGCGCGGTGATGTTCGTGCTCAAGCGTTGGGAGGACGCCCGCGCCGACGGCGACAGGATCCACGCGGTGATCCGCGCCAGCGCCCTCAACAACGACGGCTCCCGCAAATCCGGCTACACCGCACCCAGCGTCGACGGCCAAGCCGAGCTGATCTCCCGGGTGCACCGGCTGGCCGGGGTCGCCGCCGAGGAGATCGGCTATGTCGAGGCGCACGGCACCGGCACCGCGCTCGGCGACCCCATCGAGGTCGCCGCGCTCACCGAGGCGTTCCGCGCGAGCGGCATGGGACGAGGCGACTGCGGACTCGGCTCGGTCAAGTCCGCCATCGGCCATCTCGATGCGGCATCGGGTGCGGCCGGACTGGCCAAGGTGGTACTCGCCCTACGCCACCGCCATCTGCCCGCGACCTTGCACGCCGAAGAGCCCAACCCCCACATCGACTTCGAATCCTCACCGTTCTCCTTGGTCACCGAGGGTCGGCCGTGGACACGACGACTCCTCGCCGGTGTCAGCTCCTTCGGAGTGGGCGGCACCAACGCCCATCTGCTGGTCGGCGCGGCCCCCGACGAGGAGGCTCGGGTCGAGCCGAGGCCGACGACGGTGGCCCTGCCGTTCACCGCGCGCACCGACTCGGCGCTCGACGAGCTGCACACCGCCCTGCTGGAGCGCATCGAGGGGGCCGGACCGGCCGAGGTCCTCGACGTCGCTCACACCCTGACGCGCAGTCGACTCGGCCAGGCCCGCCGACGTGCCCTGGTGTGGCGCACCGGCAGCACACCTGCCGTGATCGTCTCGGCAGGCACCTCGGATCGTGGCGCGGCCCTGCGGCTGCGGGCGGGCCGGGTCGGTCCGCATCCCGAGGCGGCGGCGGAGGCCGCCCGATACGGACCGCATCCGAGCGACGCTGCGGCGGCGTTGGCCTGGGCGGCGGTCTGGAACCGGTGGGGGGTGCGAGCGGTCGCCGTGATCTCCGACGGTCGGACCCGGCTGGCCGCCGCCGTGCTCTGCGGCCTACTCACCGACGACGAGGCGGCGCGACTGCTCACGGTGCAGACCGCCGGGGGCGATCCGAGGGCGTTGATCGACGCCCTACCGAGGCGACGGGCGACGCTGCCCTGGTATGCCGAGTCCGGCGACCAGCATTGCGCACCCGGCGAGGTACCCGATCTGACCGCCGTGCTGACCGGCGACCCACTGCCGGGCAGGCGAACCCTGCCGCCGTTGGTGGACGCCGTGGTGTCGGTGGTGCCCGGCCCGACCGGCCCACCGTTGCCGCACGGACTGTTCCCCTTCGCGCTGGAGATCGACCCGGTCGATGTCGGCGAGGACCTCGCAGCGGCGGTGACGGCCGCGTGGGTCGTCGGTGTCCTGCCCGAACCGGCGCCGGTCGCACCGGGCGGCCGGATCGTCGACGTGCCGGGACACCCGTTCGACCGGATACGGCACTGGATCGACCCGGTGCCACGCACCGCCGCCGATCCCGAGACCGAGGTGGCCGCAGCAGCCACCACCGAGGCCGAGCTGCTGGAACGGGCCCGCGGTGTCGTCGGTGCGGCACTGGGCCGCCACGACCTGGCACCGACGGACTCGTTGTTCGCCGAGGGCGGGGACTCCTTGGCCGCGCTGCGGGTGGTGGCGCTGGCCCGCAGCACCTTCGGAATCTCCGTGCGGCTGGGCTCGTTCATGGCCGACCCGACCGCTCGCAACCTGGCGGACCTCGTCATCCAGGCCACCGGCACGCGACCGAGCACCTCGGGCCCGGCCCACGAGGTCATCGACGCACCATCCGGGCCGCTGCCGTTGACCGCGCTGCAGCAACGCTTCCACTTCCTCGCGCAACTCCCGGGCGCCGCCGAGGCTTACCACGTGCCCGTGCTCGCCGACCTGCGCGGACGGTTGGACGTCGAGGCGCTGGGTGCGGCGGTCGGCGATGTGGTGTCCCGCCATGAGAGCCTTCGTCTGTCGGTGCGCGACACCGAGACCGGGCCCGTGCAGGAGATCACCGCCGTGGGCACCGTTCCCGTGCCGGTGGTCGAACCCGGATCGGACGCGGAACTACAGGAGTTGATCCGGGAGCTGCTCGGCACGTCCATCCCGTTGGACAGTCCGCCGCCGCTGCTGGCCAGGGTGGCCCGGATGGGGCCGGAGCGGCACGTCCTGATCGTGGTTCTGCATCATCTGGTCGCCGACGCGCGCTCCACCGGGGTATTCCTAGCGGATCTCTACGCCTGCTACGCCGAACGAATCGGCGGCGCCCCGGCCGATCTCGCCCCGATCGACGGGCTGTTCGCCCGCCACGTGCAGACCGAGAACGCGTGGCTGTCCACTCCGGACGCCCACGCCCAACGGCAGTACTGGGTGGACACCCTGCGCGGCGCACCCGACGTACTCGAACTGCCCACCGATCGGCCCCGAGGCGCCGACCGGGCCTTCCGGGGTGGCCGCCGCTCGTTCTCGCTGCCGCCGGGCACCGGCACCGCGTTGCGTCTACTCGCGGCCGAGGAGGGCACCACCCCGTTCGCGGTGCTGTTGGCGGCGTTCACCGCCTTCCTCTGCCGCGTCTCCGGCGCGCCCGAGGTGGTGGTGGGCGTCCCGGTGTCGGGCAGGCACCGCCCCGACGCCGAACACCTGATCGGCAACTTCGTCAACACACTGCCGCTGCGGCTCTCGGCGGCGGGGGGCGAGGACTTCCGCACCGTCGTACGCCGCGTCACCTCGGTACAACGCGCCGCGCTGGACCACCAGGACGTCCCGTTCGAGGTGGTGGCACGCGCACTGCACGGGCCGAGGAATCCCGCCACCACACCCGTGTTCCAGGTGTTGTTCAACATGCTCGACACCGCGTCGTCCCGTCCCGACGCGGGGCCGGGGCTCGAGGTCGAGCCGGTGCCCTTCGACATGGCCGGCAGCCCGATGGACTTCCAGCTCGACTGGTGGTTGACCGCCGACGGCGGCGTGGCCGCCCGGGTGCTGCACGCGGAGGTGTTCGACCAGTCCACCGTGGCCGCCTGGCAACAGATCCTGCGCACCCTGGTCCGCGAGGTGCTCGCCGATCCGAACCGCCCACTGCACGCGGTCCGCGTCGAACCGCCCTCCGCGCGAGCCGCCGCCGCCCGCGCGCTCACCGGCCCCACCGCAGCCGACGTCGACGAATCGGCTGTGCACGCCAGGGTCGTCGACGTCGCCCGGCGCCTCCCCGAACGCCTGGCCGTGACCGATGGCGAGACGGCCCTGAACTACGTCGACCTGGTCGACCTCGCGGGCGGCGTGGCCGCCGAGTTGATCGAACACGGGGTCTCGACGGGCGAACCCGTGCTGGTGGCCATGCGACGCGGCACCCCGCTCGTCGTCGCCGTGTTGGGAGTGCTGCGCGCTGGAGCGACCCCGGTGCCGGTGGAGCTCAACCACCCCGACCGACGGATCGCCGCGATCGTCGCCGATTGCGCGGCTCGGGTGGCGTGCACGGACGCCGCCGGGCGGCGCCATGCGAGCGGGTTGGCCGTGGTCGAGGTATCCGACCTGCACACCCGTCCCCGCCGATCGGGGCAGGCGCCCGGCGACGACGTGCCGGGCGGGGTCGGCGCCTACCTGACGTACACCAGCGGAACCACCGGGCAACCGAAGGGCATTCACTTCCCGCACCGGGCATTGACCCACCTGATCCACTGGGAGAGCGCCGGATACTCCCGCGACGTGCGTTTCCTGCAACTCGCGTCCTTCGGTTTCGACGCCGCCTTCCACGAGATGTTCGCGGCGCTGTGCGCGGGCGGCTCGCTGCACGTGGCGAGCGAGGAGGTCAAACACGACCACGACCTGCTGCTGGCCTTCATCGCCGAGCACCGCGTGCAGAAGGCCATCCTGCCGGTGTCGCTGCTGCACGCCCTGGCCGCACGACCCGCCTCGGATCGCACCGCGCTCGCCACCCTGCGCGAGATCGCCTCGACAGGGGAACAACTACGCATCGGCGACCGGATCGTCGAGCTGTTCGCCGCGCTGCCGGACTGCACGCTCATCAACAACTACGGCCCGGCCGAGACCCATGTGGTGACCTCCTATCGGTTCGCCGGGCCGCCTGCCGACTGGCCACGTTGGGCGCCGATCGGTACGCCGATCCCCGGGGTGGCCCTGCGCATTGTGGACCGCGACGGCAACGACGTCCCCCGAGGCAGCATCGGAGAACTGGTGATCTGCGGTCCCTGTGTGGCCACCGGGTACCCGGGCCGCGCCGAGCTGACCGCACAACGCTTCGTACCGGCCGGGCCGGAGGGGGCCCGTGCCTACCGCAGCGGCGACCGAGCCCGGCTGCTGCGCTCCGGAGCGGTGGAACTGTTGGGCCGCGCCGATCAGCAGGTGAAGATCCGAGGATTCCGCGTCGAACTCGGCGAGATCGAGGTGGCGCTGCGCCGGGATCCGGCGCTGCGTGACGTGGCCATCGTCGCCGGCGATGCCGCCGACGGCGACCGCGCACTGCACGCCTATCTGGTGCTGGACGCCGACGAGACCACCGAGCCGGCCATCACCAGGATCCGAGCCGCGCTGCGCACCGAACTGCCCGCCTACATGGTGCCCAGGACGTTCACCCGCGTCGATGCCCTTCCGGTCAATGCCAACGGCAAGGTCGACCCGGCCCGACTGCCCGCGCCCGAGGGCACCGAATCCGCGCCGCCGCACTCCGCACGGCCGGGCACCCCCGAGGGTCGGGTGCTGGCCGCGTTCCGGGAGGTGCTGCGACGCCCGGAGCTGGGTCCCGAGGACGACTTCTTCGACGTCGGCGGGCACTCGCTGCTGGCAACGACCCTGGTGCACCGATTGCGCACCGAGTTCGGCACCACCCTGCCGATGGTCGAGTTCTTCGACGCGGGCACCCCGAGGGCCGTCACCGAGGCACTCGGCCGGTCGGCTATCGACGGGCAGGCGATCGAGCTACCGCAGGCGACGATCCCCGTGTCGCTGCCGCCCGGCCTGGCGTGGCTGGCCACCGAGACACCCGCGCCGCAGCATCAGAAGTCCTTCGTGTACGAGGTGTCCACCGGATTGGATCCGGACCGGCTGCAAGCCGCCGTCGCCGAACTCGCCCGGCGCCACCCGGCCCTGCGACTGCGGCTGCGCACCGATCCGGCGCCGCAACTCATCACGGTCGACACGCCGCCACAGCTGGACGTCGTGGGCGCTATCGACGACGAGACCCTGACGCACCTTCCCGACCGACTGCTGCGAAAATCCCTCGACCTTCGCCATGACGCCCCGGTCCGGTTCACCCTGGCGACCCGGCCCGATGGGCACAGCATCCTCGGGATGACCGTGCACAGACTCGTGCTCGACGGCCGCAGCCAACTCGTTCTACTGGCCGACCTCGACAAGGCCTATCTCGACGGCCCCGGCCGCCTGGGTCCCGAGGACGACGGGTTCCTCCGCTACCTCAACTGGCGGGCCGACCCCGAACCCGCGACCACCACGGCCGCGCTGGACTGGCTGCGCGCCCACGGCACCGCCCTCGACGCGCCCCGCCACGAACCCGGTGTCCCGGATCGGGCCGTCTGGCGATCGGGGCGTCCGCTGCACGCCGCGCTGCGGCAGGCCTGCGCCGACCAACGGACCACCGCATTCACCTGGCATCTCACCGCCTTCGCGCTCGCGATCGAGACGCTGGGCGACGCGGTGCTGCCCGGTCGGTGTGTCATCCCGATGGACGGCAGGCCCGTCGGGACCCTCGACGCCACGATCGGCGGTTTCGCCACCATCGCACCGCTACGCCTCGGACTCGACGGGGCCACGACGCCTGCGGAGGCGTTCACGACGATGCGGCCCCTGGCCGATGCGGTACGCGCCGTCCGGGCTGTGCCGCTCGCCGACCCGGCGAACACCGAGGACCGAGAGGTGGATCCCCAACTGGTGTTCTCCTTCCAACGCTCCGAACAGGACACGGTGACCTTCGCGGGGGCACGGTGCAGCGCGGTCGGCCCGGATCGACTCGATGAGGACCAATTGGTCTCACTCACGGTCCTGGACTCCGACGACCAGGTCACCGTCGTGGTGAAGTCCGCGCTGCCCGCCGTGTCCGCCGAGGATCTGTTGGCCCGACACCGACGAGCACTGCACCACCTCACCTTCGACCCGGACGCCCCCACCCCGGTCCTGGAGGCCACCGCATGAGATTCAGCCTGCTGTTCTTCGCCACCGGCGACCACGCCGCCGAGCAGTATCGACTGTTGCTGCAGGCCGCCCGTGCCGCGGACGAAGCGGGATTGGAGGCGGTGTGGATGCCGGAACGACATTTCCACCCCTTCGGCGCCCCGTTCCCCAATCCGGCCGTCACCGCCGCAGCCGTGGCCGCCGTGACCTCCCGAGTCCAGATACGAGCGGGCAGCGTGGTGCTTCCGCTGCACGATCCGTTGCGAGTGGTCGAGGAATGGTCGGTGGTCGACCAGCTCTCCGGTGGACGGGTCGGGTTGGCCTTCGCCTCCGGATGGAACCCGACCGATTTCGTCCTCGCCCCGCAGAACTTCGCCGACCGTCGGCGGATCCTCCGAGAACAGATCGACGAGTTCACCGCGCTGTGGGCCAGCGAGTCCGTCGAGCGGGCGGGCCCCGACGGCGCGGCCACCGAGGTGAGCACCTATCCCCGTCCGGTACGGGATCGCCCGCCGCTGTGGCTGACCGCGGCGGGATCCCCCGCCACCTTCGGCCTCGCAGGCGAACTCGGCGCGGGTGTGCTGACCCACCTGCTCGGCCAGTCCTTCGACCGCCTCGCGGAGAACCTGGCCGACTACGGCGATGCCATCGAACGCCACGGGCACGGCGCGGGCGCGGAACGGGTGGCGCTCATGCTGCACACCCTGGTCTCCGACAGCGAGGAGCACGCCCACGCGCTGGCCCGCGAACCGCTCACCGCCTACCTGCGGTCCTCGATGGACCTCTTCTCGGTCAACCGCCCCGGCAGCCCGACCGCCGACCAACTCACCGAGGCCGAACTGGCCGAGCTGCTGGACCACACCTACCGCGACTTCACCGCCGACCGCTGTCTGATCGGCTCGGTGGACAGCTGCATCCCGGTGGTGCAACGAGTCGCCGAGCTCGGGGTGGACGAGATCGCCTGCCTGATCGATTTCGGTGTGGGCACCGACGACGTGCTGTCGGCGATCAAGTCGCTGACCGAACTGCAGCGTCGCTGTGCCGATCTGTGAGCGCCACCGAGCCATGCAACCGGTCCACCGCAGCAGACAGACCCGCCGCCGAACCGACGCTGACGGCAGGCAGCTCCGGCGCACACAGACCGGCGAGGTTGGTCAGCACATGACCCGGGCCCACCTCGACGACCGAGGCGATCTCCTGGTCCGCCAGGAGCCGCATGGTCGCCGTCCAACGAACGGGAGCACACAGTTGAACCCGCAGGGCGTCCCGCGCCGCAGCCCCGTCGAGCACGTAGTCGCCGGTGGCATTGGCGATCACCGGCACCCTCGGCACGCCGAAGTCGACCGCGTCGAGATCAGCGGCGAACTCCGTCTGGGCATCGCGCATCAGTTCACTGTGGAAGGGAGCGGACACCTTGAGCAGCACCACGTCGGCGCCCTCGGCACGCGCGAGGGTCCGCACCGCGTCCACCCCGGCCAGCGTCCCGGATACCACCTGCTGCCTCGGCGCATTGTGGTTGGCCACGGCCACGATCTCACCGGTCTCGGCGTGGACCCGCGCGCACCACGACTCCACCTCGGCGGACGACGGACCCAGCACCGCGGCCATCCTGCCCGGATTACGGTCGGCCGCGGCGGCCATCAGTTCGCCTCGACGTCGAACCAGCCGCAGCGCATCCGTCCATTCGAGGACACCTGCGGTGACCAATGCCGTGTACTCACCGAGGCTGTGGCCCGCGACCACCGCCGGTTCGATGCCACGACCGCGCAGCGCCTCCCAGGCGATCAGGCTGGCCACCAGCACCGCGGGCTGCGCGATCTCGGTCGCGCGCAGTTCCTCGGCCGAGCCCGAACGGCAGAGCTCGCCCAGCTTCAGCCCGAGTACCTCGTCGGCGGCGGCGAACCAGCGATCCGCCACACCATCCTCGGCGAATTCGGCTCCCATTCCCGGAAATTGCGAGCCCTGACCAGGAAACACCAGCGCCGTGCGGTCTGCGAGCACGGCCCTCCCAGCGGCATAACCATCCATTACGGTGACTCTAGCCAACTTTCCAACAATGCCCGTTGGATTCGCGCTCAGCACATATCGACGCGGGCCGGGCGGGGCGGGGGATCATGAACGCACCAGCCGCAGACACCGTGGGCGGTGACGTCAAGCGCATCACCCGGATGGCGGTCCCGCTGTATCTGTCGATGGTGGTGGTGTCCTTCAGTGCGCTGATCAACACCGCCGTCCTCGGCCGACACGCCACCGCAGCGCTGGCCGGGTTCGCCGTCACCGTGGCGGTCTACTCCCCCGCGATGGCCGCCGTCTCCGGTGCGGTGCGCGGAATCATGCCGTTGTTGGCGAGTAAGACCGACGATCGCGCCGGCCTGCTGACCGTGGTCCGTGACGGGACCTGGCTGGCGGTGGTCGTCGGAGTCGTCGGCGGCGGCGCGGTCGCCGCCGTGCCGCTGCTGGCCACCGCCAGCGGTGTGCCCGACCGCACCATCGAGAGCCTGGGCGCCTTCCCCTGGTTGATGGCGGGCGGTGTGCTGCTCAACGGATTCGGCTCGATGGCGACCTCCAGCCTGGTGGCGCTCGGCAACAGCAAGGCCGTGCTACCCGCAGGCCTCGCGGGCGCGGCCTGCACGGCCATTCTGTCGTTCACCCTGGTCACCGGCTTCGGACCGTTTCCGGAACTGGGGCTGGCAGGCTCGGGTTGGGCGCTGCTGCTGTCCAATCTGGTCATCACCACCGTGATGCTCGCGGCGTTGCGCAAGCACCTCGGCGTCCCGCTGCGCAACCTCATCAGCGCCCGCTTCCACGTCCGGAAGGTGCTGGCGCTGGCCAAGGTCGGCATCCCGATGGCGGGCACCGTCCTGGTGAAGTTCGCGGTGCTGGGTGTGTTGGCCCTGGCTGCGGCGCGGATCAGTACCTCCGACGCCGCGGTGCACAACATCGCCACCAGCCTGGTCGGAATCACCTTCACCGCTGCGGTCGCCGTCGGCCAAGCCGGCCTTCCCGTGATCAGCAGGTACGCCGCCACCGACGAACCCGCGCGTCTCTACCAGGGAGTACGGGCCGGTCTGATCGTGGTCATGATCGCGCTCGGCGTGCTGTGCACCCTGGGTGTGGTGTTCCGCTCCGGCATCGCCGGTCTGTTCACCGCCGACCCCTCGGTGTCCTCGACGGTGGCTCTGCTGCTTCCGCTGGTCGCCGTGGCGATCCTGGGCGACGGCATCCAGGCCGTCCTCGGTTTCGGGCTCACCGCCCTCAAACGCACGGTGCCCAGCTTCCTGGTGTTCGCCGTGGTCTACGGGGCGCTGGCGCTGGTCAGCATCCCGATCGCCACGACGACCGGCATCACCGGCCTGTGGACCACGTTGGTGGTCGCCAACGCACTGGTCGCCATCGGACAGGGCTTGGCATTCCGCCGAGTCGCCGCGCGGGTGGTGGCCGAGGGAACGGCACGCGCCAGACAGGTGACGGAGTAAAGCAATGCCGGTGATCCGCGCTCCGCATGAATTCAATGTGGACGACTTATTCGTCGACCTGAGTGGCGTGGTCGGGCACTCGATGCATCTCAAATGCGAGGGATTCAATTTCGCGGGCTCCATCAAGATCAAGGCCGCGTTGGAGATGGTGCAGGCCGCCGAGCGTGCCGGGGTCCTGCACCCCGGTGGCACGCTCGTCGAGTCCTCGTCGGGCAATCTCGGCGTCGCGCTGAGCACCATCGCGGCCAACCTCGGTTACCGCTTCATCTGTGTGACCGACCCGAGGTGCGCGCCCACCTCGGTGACGATGATGCGGGCCCTCGGCGCCGAGGTCCACGTGGTGCGTCAGCCGGACGGCCGAGGCGGCTATCTCGGCACCCGCATCGCCAGGGTGCGCGAACTGTGTGCGGCCGATCCCGAGCTCATCTGGCTCAACCAGTACGCCAACCCCGGCAACTGGCGGGCGCACTACCGCCGCACGGCGCCTGCCATCGCCCACGAGTTCCCGAACCTGGACGTTCTCTTCGTCGGAGCGGGCAGCACCGGCACCCTGATGGGCTGCGCACGCTGGTTCCGCGACGCGGGCGCAGCGACCAGGGTCGTCGCCGTCGATGCCGTCGGGTCGGTGACCTTCGGCGGGCCACCCGCGCGACGCGCGATCCCCGGTCTGGGCACCAGCGTCGCGCCCGCGCTCCTGGACCGCGATCTCGTCGACGACGTCGTCCACGTCGACGACACGGAGACGGTCGCGGCGTGCATGCTGCTCGCCTCGGCCGGCTTCCTGCTCGGCGGTTCGAGCGGGACCGTGCTGGCCGGTGCGCTGGCCTGGTCCGCAGTACACGATTCCGACCGCACGCTGACCTCGGTGGCGATCGCCCCCGATCTCGGTGAGCGCTACGCCACCACCGTCTACGACGAGACGTGGGTGACCAACGAGGTGACCGCGCCGAATCAGCGTCGCGCGAGCCAGCCGACATCCGTCCCGATCGAGGAACGGCCGAGAACCTAGGAGCGCCAACGATGTCCGGATACCGGCTGCCCGACCCTCGACGTACCGACGCCCACCCCGGTCTGCTCAGCATCGCGGACTTGGACCCGGCGGATTTCCGGTGGCTCGTCCGCCGCGCAGGCGAGTTCTACCGCGATGTGGACGCGCATCGGGAACCCTTGGCGCGTCGGGTGGTGGGCGTGCTGTTCACCAAGACCTCCACCCGTACCCGCACCGCGTTCAGCTCCGCCGCGTTGCGTCTCGGCGGACGCGTGATCGCCTACGGTCCGGACGATCTGCAGACCAACACCGGGGAGACCTGGGACGACACGGCACGGGTGTTCGGCTCGATGCTCGATGTCCTGGTCGCCCGCACCGCGGGACCGTTGGCGGACCTGCGGCGGTTCGCCGAACACGGCGGGCTCCCCACGGTCAACGCGATGGCCGCCGAGGAACATCCCACCCAGGCGCTGTGCGATGTGTCGACCCTGGCCCTGGCCGCTCCGAGCGGACAGCCGGACGGGGTGCGCGTGCTCTACGTCGGCGAGGGGAACAACACCGCCACCGCCTACGCCGCCGCGGCCGCGTTGATTCCGGGCAGCACCACTGTTTTCGCCACCCCGCCCGGTTACGGCCTGCCCGATGGCTGTCTGGATGCCGCCCGCGCGCGGGCGGCGGACACCGGGTCGGGTGCACAACTGGTGGAGGTGCACGACGTCGAGGAGGCCATCGCTGCAGGCCACGATGTCGGCGGCGGCATCGACGCCGTCTACACCACTCGGTGGCAGACCACCGGCACGAGCAAACCGGATCCGGATTGGCGGATGGTGTTCGCGCCGTTCGCCGTCACCCAGGAGTTGCTGGACCGTTTTCCCGGTGCCGCGTTCCTGCACGACCTCCCCGCCCACCGGGGTGAGGAGGTGGCCGCCGAGGTGCTCGACGGGCCGCGTTCGCTGGCCTGGGCACAGGCGCGGATGAAGGCCACCAGCGCCATGGCGGTCCTGGAGTGGATCTGTCGTTGAACCACGAGGGCGGACGCCGGGGTCGGGTCGGGATCCGGCCAGGCCCCTGGTGATCGGTGGCGCGCGATGACGCGATCACCAGCGGGGATTAACCATCCACGCACCCGAGTTGAATCGGATCATGGCAGATCTGAGCGCCCGCGCCGTGGCAGCGGACCTATTCGACCGAGTACGCTCCGGCGCCGCACCGACCGAGCTGGCGGAACACTACGACGAGGATGTGGACTGGTTCATCCCCGGTGATACCTCGGTCGTACCGTGGATCGGCCGCAAGGTCGGCCGTGCGGGCGTCGCCGAGTTCTACACCCAGCTCGCAGCCGGCACCGAGCTGGCGCACTTCGGAATCGACACGATCATCGGCGACGGAGACCGATGCGTCGTGCTCGGCGGGCTGCGTACCACGGTTCTCGCGACGGGCCGGGTCATCGAGACCGACTTCGCGTTCGACGTCCGGGTCCGCGACGGACTCATCACGCGGTACCACATGTTCGAGGACACCTGGGCCGTCGCCTCGGCTTTCGAGCCGACGACCTGATCGCCGTGGTTTTCGCGAAAGCCGCCGCCCGCATCCACGAGTCGCACGATCGCGCCGTTGGGGACCCGAACCGACGCCGCAACTGTTCGCGCTGATCGGGTTCCAGGCGGGCGTGGCATTCTGGGCGGCCGAGTGACACCACGGGTGGGCACTGCGGCTCCTCCCGTGTTCCGCCAGGTCTAGGCAGGATTGTCGGAGGGACACATGCAGCGAGCCGAGGTCGACGAGAACTTCGTCCGTGGGCTGCTCCGGCAGCAGCACCCGGACCTGGCGGACCGGGAGATCCGTCCGGTGTCCGGTGGTTGGGACAACCAGCTCTGGCGGCTCGGCGCGGACCTCGCGGTGCGGCTGCCGATGACCGAGCGGGCACCCGCGCTGCTGGCCAAGGAGTTCCGCTGGCTCCCGGAGATCGCGCCGAGGCTGCCGCTGCCGGTTCCCACACCGCGACGGTTCAGCACGCCGGTCGTGCCGTTCTCGAAACCGTGGAGCATCGTGTC
This sequence comes from Actinoalloteichus hymeniacidonis, assembly GCF_014203365.1. Classification (NCBI taxonomy): domain Bacteria; kingdom Bacillati; phylum Actinomycetota; class Actinomycetes; order Pseudonocardiales; family Pseudonocardiaceae; genus Actinoalloteichus; species Actinoalloteichus hymeniacidonis. The sequence continues at coordinate 2,947,011 of NZ_JACHIS010000001.1, read as the reverse complement.
CTGGGTGCCCGGCAGCCCGGCGGACGGGGTGGAGGTCACCGAGGCAGCGGCCTCGGCGGAGGTTCTCGCCGACTTCCTCCGTGCGTTGCATCTGCCGGCACCGTCGGACGCGCCGACGAATCCCAGTCGCACCACGCCGTTGCCGCAGCTGTCCGACGTCTTCGAGACGCAGCTGGTCGAGCTGGCCGAGCTGGTCGACTCGCCCGTCGCCGTACGCAGAGTGTGGGAGCGGGCCATCGCGGCACCGGAATGGTCCGGTCGGCCCGTGTGGCTGCACGCCGATCTCCATCCGGCCAACGCGGTCCTCGTCGAGGGTGCACTAGCGGGCATCGTCGATTTCGGTGAACTCTGCGCGGGCGACCCCGCCATCGACCTCGCCGCCGCGTGGAAACTGCTGCCGCAGGGCGCGGCCACCGCGTTCCTCACCGACTACGGGGTATCCGATGAGGCGACGGTGCATCGTGCACAGGGGTGGGCGGTGCTGACGGCGTTCTCGCTCCTGTCGATAGGCCGGGCCTGGGACCGAGGCGAGCCGGGTGGCAAGCCGACCTGGGGCCGAGCGGGCCGCCGGACGCTCGAGCGGGTGCTCGCCTTCGGCTGATCGGCTCGGGTGGCACGACCCGCTCGCCGTCGAGAATGAACGATAGTGCAGCATGCTGAACATGTGTTCAGTCAGGCTGGATGATCGGACCATGAAGGCCCGCATCCGGGATTCGGCCGTCGACCTGTTCGGCGGCAAGGGTTTCGCGGCCACCAGCGTGCGTGCCATCGCAGAGGCGGCCGGAGCGAGTGCGGCGCTGGTCATCCACCATTTCGGCACGAAGGACACGCTGCGTGAGGCGTGTGATCGGTACGTGCTCGACGCGGTATTCGATCAGAAGGACGAGCTGATCACCGGCGATCTCGGCGGCGTGATCGGTTCCTGGCTGGCCGACGTGGATCGGTACCAGCCGCTGCTCGACTACCTGGCGCGGATGCTGGTCGAGGACTCTCCGGCGAGCGCGGCGCTGTTCGATCGAATCGTGACCCGAACCGAGGCAATGCTGGCGGCGGGGGTGCAGGCCGGAATCATGCGCCCCAGCAGCGATCCGCGCGCCCTCGCCACCATTCTGGCCACGCAGGGCCTCGTCCCGCTCCTGCTGCAACACCATCTCCAGCGCGCGCTGGGTGCCGCTCACGCGCCGGGCGATGTCGTTCGCCGGATGACGATCCCGTTGATCGAGTTGTACACCCATGGCCTCTACACCGACGAATCGATTCTCGCCTCGACCCGGCAGGTGCCCGACGGTACCGACGGATGCAGACCGACCGAATAGCAGGAGCAGCGCAGATGCCCACCCTGGACTCCGGCGGAACCACGCTCTACTACGAGGTGCACGGCGCGGGACCGCCGCTGTTGCTCGTCCACGCCATCAGTGCGGGTGCCGACATGTGGCGTCCGCAGGTGGATCACTTCGCCAAGAGCCACCGGGTGATCACCTTCGATGCCCGGGGCGTCGGTCGGTCCGGGCCGATCACGAGCTGGCGACGAGTACTGGCGACAATGGCCGAGGACGTTCGCGCGCTGCTCGATCATCTCGATGTCGCACAGGCAGCGGTCTGCGGAGTCAGCTTCGGTGGCGTCCTCGCCCAGCAGTTCGCGGCGAGCCACCCCGATCGCGTCGAGCGGCTCGCCATCGTCGACTCCTACAGCGACTCGCGCCCCAGCACTATCGGCCGGGCCGCATGGCTGCTCTCGGTCTACGCGGGCGCCTCGTCGAATCTATTGCCCAATCGGGTACTGCAGTCGGTCATCGAGCGGCAGTACCGACGCTGGCCTCTCGCGGCGGAGACCCTTTCCGCCGCGGTCGCCCGTCTGCGGGGCACCGATGCGCTCAAGACCCGACTCGCGATCAACCTGGTGAACTTCGTGCCCGCCCTCGGCGCGGCGAGCTTCCCCATCCTCGCGGTGGTGGGCGAGGACTCCTGGCCTCGCTCGATGCGGTTCGCGGCAGAGCTGCGCAGCGCCGTTCCACGCACCACCGTGGTGCGGATTCCCGACTCGGCCGACCCCAGCACGCTCTGCCAACCCGCACGGTTCAACGAAGTGCTCCAGCGTTTCCTGGACAGCTGAGCCGACGCCGGGCCCATGGTGCGGCGCGGACATGGCTCTGCCCGCACCGCACCATGACCTTGTCGAACTCCGATCACTCTCCCGCGTAGGCGATGGCGGGCTGTGGAGGCGTGGACATGCCCTCGCCGAGGAAGTAGTCGAGATGGTGGGACTGCAGGTAGCCGTGCAGGGTCATGGCGTTGCGGTAGGCCGGGTTGTGGGCCAACGTGTACAGCCTGGTGTCGGTCGGCTGATCGGTGGTGAAGACGATCAGTTCGTCGTAGGCGGCGTTGGTGTAGACGACCTCTTCCCGCCAGTCGCCGAGGATGTCGCCGACCAGCGCCGGATTGACCCCACTGGCGTTGATCGCGCCGTGATCGGTGTTGCGCAGCAGCCGCGCCAGGCTGTTGCTCGGGCGCGGGTCCTCCGGGGTCCACTTCTCGAATTTGCCGTCGTTGAGCAGTTCCATGGTGAGGTCGCCGTCCCACCACAGGCCCAGGTGCGGCCATGGCGCCAGACTCGTGTCGGGTTCGGCGAGCTCGTCGGTGGGCGCGTTGTAGAGACCGGAGAAGGACCACACCTCCATGCCGGGGAACCTGGGGTCGATGTCACCCGCCATACCGCGTCCGACATCGCCGATGCCCTCGGCGAAGTGCTGCCAGATCATCTCGCCGGTCGCGGCGTCGTAGTAGTACTCGCGCAGCCCGCTGGGGTTGTCCTGCTGAACGCCATAGCCCTCCAGTCCCGGTCGCGACGGGTCCATGTCGGCGATGTGGAAGCGATCGCCATGCACGATGCCGTGCTCGGCCAGCGAGTAGCGCAGGGCGCCGTCTCCGTTGAGAACGAAGCCGATCTCGGCGATCTCGTCCCTTCCGTCGCCGTCGACATCGATGATGCGGGTGTTGTGTCCGTCAGGAGCATCCTGGTCGCCACGCAGCCACTTCCACTGTTGGACCAGCTCATCGCCGTCGAACCGCCAGGCGGCGATGACCAGATTGAAGCCGCCGTTGCCGATGCGGTTCTTCATGTAGCTCACCAGGCTGGCGTTGGTGCCGTCGAGGTGGCCGACGCCGAAGCGCGCGTACATCGGTCCGTCGGACAGGTAGTCGTCGGGTACGGGGGCGGTGGCTCGGGCCGCACCGGTCATGCCGTCGAGGATGGCGATCGACTGCCGGACGTCGTCGGCCTCGCGGTGGGTGGTGCCGTCGCCGAAGACGACCCCCTCGGCCACCCGCACGGCGACCTCCGCCCTGCCGTCGCCATCGAGGTCGCCGACGGTGACGCCATCGTTGTGCCCGACGTTGATCGTCGCCGAGCCGCCCTCGATGTTGTTCTGGTCCATGCTGTTCGGCCCCATGTCGACCTCCCAGAGGAACTCGCCATCGTCGGTGTAGGCCTCCAGCTTCTGCGGGGCGGTCTGGCGATCGATGACGTAGTCGAAGTCGCCGTCACCGTCCAGGTCGCCCACCCAGGCGAACTTGACCGGGCCACCGGCTCGCAACGGAATCCGCACCACCGGTTCCTGCGCGTGGTCGGCGCTCAGGGAGAACGACTCGCTCGGCGGTTCCGCGGTGCCGTCGACGACGGGCACGACGCGATAGCTGTTCTCCGCGCTCAGATCGGCGGCGGCGTCGACGAAGTTGGTGCCGCCGGTGAGAAGCTCGCCGTTGAGCTGTTCCCACTCGCCACCGGACTCGGATCGGTACACATCGAAACCGATACCCGCCGGGTCCAGGCCCAACAGTCGCCAGGACACCAGGACCTCGGTGTCGCTGGATCGTACTGCCACCACCCCACGGTCGAGTTCTTCCATCAATCGCGGCCCCACCGCCGAAGTGGCGTCAGGTGATTCCCCGGCAGACCTGGGTGCTGCGGTGCCCATCGTGGTGAGCCCCAGCACCAGGGTGGTGGCCGCAGCCACGGCCACGGACACGGTGGCCGCTCGCCGCCCGGGATGCCATCGAAGTCTGCGCAACATGAAGATCTCCTCGTCGTCGTTGACCGGACACTCTTCGCCTGCGGTGATCCGGAATGATCGGGTCGACCCACCGCCGCCAATGCGTGGCGGGCTCGGACCATGCCCCGGATCTCGCGTCGTCGCTGTCTGGTCGACGGGAAGCCTCGATGCCGACCAGGAGCGACGCGGCCGGCGTACCCCGTGGGCCCAACTGAGGAAAACGCTTTCCATCGGGGCCCTCCGGGTGAGAGGGATATTCCTGCCCGCGTCATCCGCTGCCGAACAGCAACGTCGATCAGCGTCATGTTGGCCGTGGAAGCGGTCAATCCCCCACCTGCCGCGTTCGCGGCGCCGTCACCGGCCCGACAACGGTTGTCACCCGGTCGAATGTCGACGCGCCAAGCGCACCGGCGGGTGCGCATCCACGGCTCGATCCGGCCGGCGGTCTCCCGCCCGCAGCGACCGACGCGCCGCGAAGGTCCCGAAATCCGGTCGCCGCGAGCCGCCCGTTCGGCCTAATCTCGCCGGATGCCGCTGATCGACATCACGCACTCTCCCGCCGTCCCCGACAAGGCACTGCGTCGACTCGGTGCCGTGTTGCCGCATCTGGTGTCCGTCGCGGTGGAGTGTCCGGAGGAGCCCTACGACCACGACCTGCAACCCGGCGATGTCGAGCTGCGGTTCCGCCAGTGGGGTCCGTTCGACCGCTGTGGTGTGGACGTCGTGATCGAGGTCCGTTCGAAGTGGACCGAGAGCAGGGCGGTCAACCGGCAGCAACGGGTGGACACGCTGCACGAGGCGATCATCGAGGCGACCGGGCTCGACGACGTGGGCGTCTACCTGTCCCTGCCGGTCGCGTCGTGGTCGCAGGGCGACTGAGACACTCGGGCCCGAGCGGCCCCATTCCGACCTGTGCTCAGACGACGTCCGGGGCGCATCCCACGATGGCCAGGATCGAGGTCGCGACCCCGATCGGCTCGACGCCGTCGGTGGACACCCGGTGCGCCGCGCCTCGGAACGTCTCGAGGCCTGCGGCTTCCCGCACGCTGCGCGAGATCGATTCCTCCAGCGCGCGTCCCACCAGGCCCCGGCGATGGTCGCCCGCCAGCGGCGGCCCCGCGCCGTCGGCCCGCCTGCGGATGCGTGCGGCCAGGGTGTGTGGGCCGGCTGACAGCAGGCCGGTGTCGACGCGGGTCCCGCTGCGGCCCAGTTCGTCCCCGAGGCGCTCGGCCAGATCGAGATCGGCGGTGACGACGACGGTTGCGGCGCCGTGCTCGGCGAGCACCCCGACCATGGCCTCGGTGTTGCGAAGGCGCAGCCCTGGAAGGCGAGCCCCGCGCGGGTCGTCACCGAGGAACCCCAACTGGTGGGCATCCAGATAGCCCGCGCGGTGCCCGCCGCCTGCCAGCTGCAGGAACACCTGGAATCCGACGGTCGACGCACCCACTCCTCCCGCGCCGGTCAGCAGGAGGACCCGATCCGTTCCGGGAGTCTCCCCGCGTTCCCCGGCGAGCGCTCCGGGAGGGGTGCCTGCCCGCACCGCGTGCGCCACCACCCGGGGCAGCAGCCGGGTCGCCACCTCGTCGGCCGTGAGTGTGCTGGTGTCGACCCGGATATCCGCTGCGACGGCATCGATCCGCGCGGCGTCCGCGATGGCCTGTTCGGCCGACTCGACGAGCCAGCCCCGACGAAGAATGCGTTCGCGGAGTACCTCCGCCCGGGCGGACAGCAGGCACACCAGAAGCCGGTCTACGGCGGGGTTCGGGAGCAGTCGCGGAAGTCGGGCATGGTCGTCGAGGAGGCCCGCGACGACCAAAACCCGCGCGCCCGCTCGCCGGTATCCGGGCGACAGGGCGCGCAGACCGACTCCGATCAGCTCCGACTCGGAGGCGGCGATCCCGGCCGCCAACCGCAGTTGATCAGCGTCGACGAACGCGGCATCGACGCCGTGAGCCGCTAAACGCGCGGCCAACAGATGACCGACGGTGGACTTCCCGACCCCCGAGGTCCCCCACAGCCACACGACCGGCAGCACAGCGGGAGCCTAGGTCACCGCGTCTCGGCGCTGCGATCGATTTTCGCCGACGCACTCGGGGGTGAACGGCGCACTCGAGGCCTCAACCTCACCAGATAAATAGTCTTCACCAATAGATCAATTGGGAAATTGATTCTTGTCTGATAAGTGCCGCGCGCTTAGCCTTCGCCTACTTGACGAAATCCCGATATCTGCCAAGACATCGGACCGCCGACGAAGGATGGCCCGCCCACATGACGGACAACGTGGAAGCCGAGTACGACGAATACCTCGCCGCAGGTCGCATCTGGGGACTCGTGGACCGCAACCGGATCAAGAAGATCAAATTCCCCCGGCTGTCCCCCGACATCGTCAAGCGATACCTGGCGATCGACGACCTCACGACCTCCGTCTCCGACGTCCTGGACTCCCTCGGCATCGACGGCGCCGTGCCCGCCTCCTACCTGCGGCCCCTGTCCACCGGCCAGAAATGTGTCGGCCCGGCCATCACCATCCGCAACATCCTGGAACGTAAGACCCCCACCCAGGGCTACGTCGACAAGGAACCCATCAGGATGTCCACCCGCGACATCTACTACCTCGCCGAACCCGGCGATGTACTGGTCACCGACACCGGCGGCGACCTCTCCATCTCCAACATGGGCGGCCAGTCGTGCGCCGTCGCCAAGACCGTCGGCCTGGCGGGCAGCATCGTCTACGGCGCGGTGCGCGACGCGAACACCATCCGCGCCAGCGGCTACCCGGTGTGGAGTTGCGGGGTCACCCCGATCACCGGCAAGTTCCGCATCGAAGCGATCGAGATGAACGGACCGGTCACCCTGCACGACGTCCGCGTCAACCCCGGCGACCTGATGGTCGCCGATGACTCCGGGGTCTGCGTGGTGCCCTACGAGCACGTCGAGCACGTCATCACCGAGGTCGAGAAGATCGCCGCAGCAGAGGAACGCATGACCTCCTTGATCCTCAGCGGCGCACCGATCTCCGAACTGCGACCGCTGTTCCGCAAGCGCTACAGCTGACCGCCGCGCAACAGCCCCCGCCCACCCCACGGCCGAACAACGGAGTTCGCATGTCCGACAGGCGCCGAAGACACCGCAGACCGCGCCTCCGCACCAGCCTGGCCGCCGTGCTCGCCGCGACCCTCACCACCACCGCGTGCGCCATCGGACCCGGTGGCATCAACGGCTCCATCCCCGTCGACCCCGCCTCGTTCCCCGCAGGCCCGATCGAGGTCGTGGTGCCCTACGAGGCAGGCGGCGGCACCGACCAAATGATCCGAGCGCTCACTCAACCGGTCGGTGACGAGCTCGGCTCGGAACCACTGGTCGTGCTCAACCAACCCGGCGGCGCCGGCACCATCGGAACGACCCGGGTGGTCGCCGCCTCGCCGGACGGCCACACGCTCGGGTTCATCGCGGGCGGCCCCGTCACCGTCCAACCGCACTACGGCCGCACGATCTACTCCTACGACGACGTCACACCGATCGCCCGGATCGCCGTCGCCCCCATCGTGCTCGCCGTCCCCGCCGATTCGCCGTGGAACACCCTGGACGATCTGCTCGACGACGTCCGCGCCACGCCCGGATCGGTGCGATACGCCTCGACCGGCGCGGGGAATCCCGCGAATCTGGCCATGGAGAAACTCGACATCGCCGCCGACGTGGAGACCACCCAGGTCCCCTTCGAGAGCAGCGCCGAGTCCGTCACCGCGGTTCTCGGCGGCAACGTCGAGGCGGCCGCAGGCTCACCGGCCGGATTCGCTGCATCGGTGCAATCCGGTGATCTACGGATCCTGGCCAATCTGGGCAGTGTGAAGGGAACCGGTTACGAGGACGTCCCCACCCTGCGCGAGTCCGGCTACGACATCGCCACCGACATCACCTCGGGTTTCATCGCCCCCAAGGACATCCCCGACGAGGTGGCCGCCGAGATCGCCCAGGCGATCGGCACCGCCCTCGAAGACCCTGCGGTGCGCGAACAGATCGAACTCAGCGGCGCCGTCCCCCGATTCGGTGACTCCGCCGACTACGCGGCCGACATCGCCGCCGAATACCGGGACAACGGGGAGGTGCTTCGTGCGGCCGGACTCCTCTGACCACGCCCGAGGGTCGGGCCCCGACCCAGCAGGCGCCGAACCGCCGTCCGAACCGGCGGCCCGCAGACTCGGACGGACGGCATCGCTTGCCGTCCATCTCGGCATCACCCTGGTCGGAGTGCTGGGGATGCTCTTGGCCCTGCACGCGGGCATCGGATCGCTCTCCGCTCCCGGCCCGGGACTGTGGCCGTTGGCAGCGGCATCGCTGGCCACGGCGGCCGGGCTCGGCACGGTGGTCCAGACGATCCTCGGGGCTCGCGCCACCGCACTGAACGGCTCGATGAGACCCGCCATCGGCCTCGGACTGGCAATCCTGTTCGTGCTGTTGTTCAGCTTCGTCAGCGTGATCGTCGCGCTCGTGGTCGTCTTCGCGCTGTGGACCCGACTGCTCGGCGAGATGCCCTGGCCTTCGGTGGCCCTCTGGACGGTGCTGGGCGCCACATTGCTCTACCTGCTCTTCGGCGTGCTGATCGCCACGCCGTTCCCCGCCCCGCTGACCGTGATCCCGTGAAGGAGGCGATGTCATGACCGACGCGATTCTGCAGGGCTTCGCCGTCGCCCTGGAGCCTGGCAACCTGCTCGCGGTGCTCTTCGGCGCCGTCCTGGGCATCATCGTCGGCGTCCTACCCGGGCTGGGGCCCATCACGACGATCTCGCTGCTGATCCCCTTCACCTACAGCATGTCCCCCGAGACGGCCATCATCCTGCTGGCTGGCGTCTACGCAGGCGTCATGTACGGCGGCACCGTCACGTCGGTGCTGCTGCGGCTCCCCGGCGAGGCGGCCTCCGTCGTCACCGCGATCGACGGCTACGAGATGGCCCGCCGGGGACGGGCGGGCCCGGCGCTGGGGATCTCCGCGATCGGTTCGTTCATCGGCGCGACGGTCGCCCTGATCGGCCTGACCTTCTTCGCACCCGCTCTCGCCGACTTGGCATTGCAACTCGGCCCGCCCGAATACGCGGCCCTGGCGGCACTCGGACTGCTCTTGATCGCCTATATCGGCAGCGGCTCCTTCGCCAAGGCCATGGTGGGCACGGGGGTCGGGCTGTTCCTGGCCACCGTCGGCCTCGACCCGGTGTCCGGTGCCGTTCGCTTCGCGGGTGATTCACTGCAGCTCGTCGAGGGTTTCGACGTCGTGGCCATCGTGTTGGGTCTCTTCGGTATCGGCGAGGTGCTCTACAACCTGCGGCCGGGAACGAGCCAGGGCACCCTGCAGACCACGAGGATCGGTCGCGTGTGGCCCACCCGGGGCGATCTCAAGGCGAGTCGTGGGCCGATCGCCCGAGGGTCGATCATCGGCACTCTCGTCGGGCTGGTGCCCGGCGGCGGTGGTCTCGTCTCCTCGCTGGTCAGTTACGGCGTCGAACGTCGCGTCGCGAAGCACCCGGCGACCTTCGGCAAGGGCGCCATCCAAGGCGTCGCCGGTCCGGAGACGTCGAACAACGCCTCGTCGACCTCGGCATTCGTACCGCTACTGAGTCTGGGCATCCCCTTCAATGTGACGGTGTCGCTGCTGTTCAGCGTGCTGCTGGTCCATGGCATCACTCCCGGACCGCAGCTGGTGGACGAGCACCCCGACGTCTTCTGGGGCGTCATCGCGTCGATGTACATCGGCAACATCGTCCTATTGATCCTGAGTCTGCCGCTGATCGGGATCTTCGTTCAGATCCTCCGCCTGAAATTCAGTGTGCTGGCGCCGCTCATCATCACCGTGAGCCTGATCGGCCTCTACACGATCGACAACAACACCTGGAGCATGTGGGTCGCGATCAGCTTCGGCGTCGTCGGCTACTTCATGCGGCTGTGGGGTTTCCCGCTCGGCCCGATGGTGCTCGCTTTCATCCTCGGCGAGATCCTGGAGACGGCGCTGCGTCAATCGCTGATCCTGTCCGACGGCGGCTTCGGCATCTTCGTCACTCGCCCTGGCTCGCTCACGATCCTGCTCGTCGCGCTCGCGATGATCGGGTTCTCGGTGGTCGGCGCGGTCCGCCGTAGACGTTCCCGACGCGCCACGGCGGGCGAGGAGCAACGGGCGACTCAGTCCGGCTGATCGAGACGGTGCTCCGCGTCCAACAGCCCGGCCGACTCGGCACGGGCGGCGCGGAGCACCGCCGCGACCGCAGCCGATGGTGAGCCCGGCGCGTAGACCACCGCCAACGGCACATCCAGATCCAGTCCCAGCGGCCGGAACACGACATCGTCCCGGCTGTGATCGACGAACAGGAAGGGAAGGACGGCGACCCCGTTGCCCGCCGCGATCATCGCCAGCTGAGCCCACATGTCGTCTGCGGTCAGAATGCGCCGAGGCGAGCATCGGGCGTCGGAGAACAGCCTGATCAGCTCGTCGTAGAACAACGGATTCCGATCTCGGGGCGCCATGACGAAGTCCAGTCCGTTCAGGTCCGCCAGCTCGACGACATCGGCCCGGGCGACCGGGTGTTGGCTCGGCACAGCCGCATAGAGCGGTTCGTTCATCAGCGGTTCCAAGGCCAACCCGGCAGGCGCCTCCCTCCCGCGCAGGATTCCCGCCTCGAGCTGCCCATCGACCAGCAATCGAAGTTGGGTGTGGCTACTCGACGGATGCAGGGTGACCTCCACCTCGGGGGTCTCGGCCCGCACCGCCCGCAGGATCCGAGGCATCAACACCCGCATCGCCGGATTCACCGAGCCGACTCGAATCGACCCGACACGCCCCGCCGCCGCATCCTGAGTCGTGCGTTCCAACCGCACCAGGTCGGCGAGGAGCTGCCGGGCCCCCTCCACCAGAGTCTCGCCCGCCGGGGTGAGCCGACTGCGACGGGTGGTCCGCTCGATCAGCCTGCCGCCCACCGATCTCTCCAAGCGCTGCAGCGTCTGACTCAAGGTCGGTTGCGAGATCCCGAGCCGCTCGGCCGCTCGACTGAAGCTGAGCTCGTCCGCCAGCACGGTGAAGTACTGCAGGTCACGCATGTTCAGCATGCCCTGATCCTGCAGTACCGCATCCATACGACCTCGCTGAGGCCGTCGCAGTATCGAGCCGTGTGCTCCTCCCCCTGTCAGTGCCCTCGCCGCCAGACCTCTCAGCGTGGTCGTCCGTCTCCTCCGCATCCGAAGAGTGATTCCCGCGCGATGCTCCCCGCCGTCCGTCACCCCGGCGCGCCGCGCCACGGGTGGCATCGGCGACAACCACACCCCCATCATAACTGTCCGTGTTCATTGGGTCACCCTCCGATAGTCGCGATGCGACACGATGTGCAAGGAGGGATTGCGTGTTCCAGAAACTGGTATGGACCTTCGTCAAGGTGGCGGCGAAGAAGGAAGTCATCAAGGCCGTGGGCGAGCAGTTGCGCAACAACGAGCAGGTACGGGAGAACCTGAAGACGTTGGCGATCTTGGCTGTGCAGGCAGCGCAGACCGTGCAGTCCATGCAGGACTCCCTCAAGGCGGGCGCCACGCAGCAGACCGGAGGCACCAAGTGAGTGCAGAGGCCGCTACCGAGATCAACGCGATCGACATGGGACAGCTGCTGCTGTTCCTGGCCGACCACGGATTCGCCGCGCAGGTGGGGTCCTGGGTCAGCGCCGAGACTCCGAACCAGCCCCTTACCGGGCAACAGCTGCTGACCGTCCTGGACGAACAGGAACTACAGGTGGTGGCGAGCGAGGCAGGCATGAGCGTGCTTGAGTACGCCGAACAGCTCGCCCGAGAGCTGCCCGAGGCCGCCAATGCCGTGACTCCCGACGGTGAGCTGCCCGAGGACGAGGAGTTCCGGCAGCACGCGGTGAATTTCGACAAGCAGTAGCGGCCACGGGCTGCTAGCCGTACAGCCGCAGCCCCGGCTTCCCAACCCGCGCGTCGCACCGCAGTGCGGTGCCGGGGCCCGGGTTGGGTGCCGGCCCGCTGACGCACATCTCACCAGCTCGCCGTTTGATCCCACCGGCACGTCGTCCGGCTTGACGCCATATGCAGGCCCCGACGCCTGCCCCCTCGCCCGTCACTCGGGTCGGGGATGCCCTACCTCCGCGGCAGCCGTGGTTGCCTCGCGATCTCCATGGCGATCGACGGAACACCCGCAGGTGCCGACCGAATCGCGTTCGCCTGCGGTGAAATCGCAGACTTCGGAGCGGTTCGGCGACGTCGAACTCCGAGGTGACGGACGTCCCCTGCCAGACGCCCTGGACAGCTCGCGCCACGAAGCAGCGTCGCTCCGCCAGCCAGTCCGAGTGTGCCTACTTCACCAGCGGTTTTCAGTCTCGCCCGACGGCGGTTCGGTAGAATCCGCGATCGCGACGAACACGACGCCACCACGGCTGAGAGGCGCCCGACGCGCCGCCGCCGTCGGCGGAGAAACACTGGGAAAGGACGCCCGTGACCACGCCGGTCGAGACACTCGAGTTCCAGTCCGAGGCCCGCCAGCTGCTCCAGCTGGTGATCCATTCGATCTACTCGAACAAGGACACCTTCCTGCGGGAACTGGTATCCAACGCGTCCGATGCCCTGGACAAACTGAAACTGGAGACCTATCGCGACAAAGACCTCGAGGCCGACACCTCCGACCTGCACATCGCGCTCGAGGTCGACAAGGAGAACCGCACCCTGACAGTGCGCGACAACGGAATCGGCATGACCCGCGACGAGGTCGTCGGTCTGATCGGCACCATCGCCAAGTCGGGAACGGCGGAGTTCCTCCGCAAGCTCAAGGAGTCCCAGGACGCGGCGGGCTCCCAGGACCTCATCGGGCAGTTCGGAGTCGGCTTCTACTCCAGCTTCATGGTCGCGGACAAGGTCACCCTCGTGACCAGGCACGCCGGGGCGGCCGAAGGCGTTCGCTGGGAGTCCGGTGGTGAGGGGACCTACACCATCGGGCCCGCCGAGGACGCTCCGCAGGGCACCTCGGTAATCCTGCACCTCAAGCCCGCCGACGCCGAGGACCGCCTCTACGACTACACCTCGCCCGCCAAGCTGCGCGAGGTCGTCACCCGCTACTCCGACTTCATCACCTGGCCGATCCGGTTGGCCGCCGACCCCGTCGAGCCCGCCGACGATGCCGCCGAGGCCGACGCGGAACCCGCGAAGCCGGAGACCATCAACTCGATGAAGGCCTTGTGGGCACGTCCCAAGGACGAGGTCACGCCCGAGGAGTACAGCGAGTTCTACAAGCACGTCAGCCATGACTGGAGCGACCCGCTCGAGACGATCCGGCTGCACGCCGAGGGAACCTTCGAGTACCAGGCCTTGCTGTTCCTGCCCTCCCGGGCACCGCTGGACCTGTTCATGCGGGAGAGCAAGCGCGGCGTTCAGCTGTATGTGAAGCGCGTCTTCATCATGGACGACTGCGAGGACCTCGTCCCCGAGTACCTGCGGTTCGTCAAGGGTGTCGTCGACGCGCAGGACCTCTCGCTCAACGTGTCGCGGGAGATCCTGCAGCAGGACCGCCAGATCCAGCTGATCCGTAAGCGCCTGGTCAAGAAGGTGCTGTCGACGATCAAGGACCTCAAGAACAAGGACGCCGAGAAGTACGCGACCTTCTGGTCGGAGTTCGGGCGGGCACTCAAGGAAGGGCTGCTCTCCGACTTCGACAACCGCGAGGCCATCCTCGACGTCTGCTCGTTCCCCTCCACGCACGATGCCGAGCAGCCGACCACGCTGCGCCAGTACGTCGAGCGGATGAAGGACGGCCAGGAGCACATCTACTACCTGACCGGTGAATCCCGGACGAGCATCGAGAACTCCCCTCACCTGGAGGCGTTCCGCGCCAAGGGCTACGAGGTGCTGGCCCTGACCGACCCGATCGACGAGATGTGGGTCGACTCCATCGACGGCTTCGACGGCACTCGGTTCCAGTCGATCGCCAAGGGCCAGGTCGACCTCGACAGCGACGAGGAGAAGAAGACCTCCGAGTCGGAGCGTGCGCAGCGGGAGAAGGACTTCGCGACGCTGCTCTCCCGGATGTCGACGACCTTGGAGTCCGAGGTGAAGGAGGTCCGGCTCTCGTCCCGGCTGACCACCTCGCCCGCCTGCATCGTCGGCGATGCAGACGACGTCACGCCGACCCTGGAGAAGATGTACCGCGCCATGGGGCAGGACATCCCGAAGGTCAAGCGCATCCTGGAGCTGAACCCGACCCACCCGCTGGTCACGCGGCTGCGCACCGCACACGACGAGGAGTCGGACGACAACGACGCCCTCGCCGAGACCGCGGAGCTGCTCTACGGCATGGCGCTGCTCGCGGAAGGCGGCGAGCTGACCGATACGGCACGGTTCACCAAGCTGCTGGCGGGGCGGCTGGAGAAGGCGCTCTAACTCGGATTCGCTCTTCGAGCCCCGGTGGTCGTCGCGTTGGAGTTCTCGCGACCGACCACCGGGGTTCGATGCGTTTTTCGGTCTTTGCGGGGTTGGTCGGGTGGTTTGACGAGCATTGATTTTGATTGACACTGAAGCAATAGCTATGTATATATCCACCCCCATCGTGGGCCTATCGATACGTAGCTCGGCGTGAAAAATCCGGTGGACCGACCGGGGCGATGTCCTAGGCTCCCGTGTCGTGAGCAGTGCAACAGCGGTGGTGACCGGGGCGGCCAGCGGCATCGGGCGGGCTCTGGCGGAGACGCTGGCGGCGCGCGGGGCCGACCTCGTCTTGGCCGACGTGAACGCTCCTGCGTTGCAGGAGGTCGCGGACCGGCTGGGCGCGCGGGCGGTTCCGACCGATGTCGCGGTGCCCGCCGCCGTCGAGGAACTGGCCGAGGCTGCGGGAGACGCGGAGTTGATCTGTCTCAACGCGGGGATCGTCGGCGCGTACGTCGGTGCACCGTGGGAGGTGTCGCCTGCGGATTGGGATCGGGTGTTCGCGGTCAACGTCGGCGGTGTCGTCAACGGACTGCGCGCCTTCGTGCCCCGATTGCTGGCGGCGGCGCGACCGGCGCATCTGCTGATCACGGGCTCACTGGCAGGCGCGGCGACGTTCCCGGGCGGCGGCGCCTATGGGCCGTCCAAGCACGCGGTGTTGGCGGTCGCCGAGCACACCGCGCTGGCCCTGGCCGATACGCCGATCGGCGTCAGCGTGATCTGTCCGGCTCTGGTGTCCACCGGGATGTCCGACGCCGGGGTCGCCGCGTCCGAGGTGGCTCGCCAGGCGCTGACCACCATCGAGGATGGGACCTTCGCGGTGCTGCCGGCTGAATGGCGGCAGTCCGTGGTCGCAGGCGCCACCCGATTGGCGGCCGGACAACGACCGGTGGCCCCGACGCCCACAGAGTCGTCGACCGACTGACGCGAGCGCTCGGAGCGAGCTATTGCTGTGGGCGGGACGCAAGGCGCGTCCCGCCCACCTCGCTATCAGACTCCCGCGATCGAGCTGATCCAATCGCGGTAGCGGGTGATGTCGGTGTAGAAGGACACCGTGGCGCGGTCACTCGTGGAGGCCACGCCGATCTGGTAGTACTGGCCGTCGATCGGGCTGGTGGCGAACATCGGGCCGCCGGAGTCACCGCCTGCGGCGATGCCGTTGATCCGGCTCACGCCGACGGCGATGCCACCCAGCCAGTCCCGCGCGTTGAGGCTGTCGACGCGGGTGTCGGCGTACTTGAGCTCACGCGACTGGCAGGCTCCCTCGTTGCCGGTGCAGGTGGCACCCCAGCCGTACAGCTGGACGGTCTGGCCGACCTCGGCGGCGCCGACCGTTCCCAGCGGGGAGAAGGGAACCGATACCGCCTGGTCGATTCGGACCAGCGAGATGTCCGCCGAGGGGTGGTGGATGATCTCGTCGACGCCGACGATGGTGCCGCCGCTCTCGGCGTCGAGACTGCCGACTCGGAAGGTGATCTCGGCACCCGCACCAACACAGTGCTGGGCGGTCAGAATCCACTCGGGTGCGATCACGGTAGCCGAGCAGGATCCCGATCCGCCCCGGTACAGCCGGGCCGCCCAGGGGGCGTCGGTGGCGATTCCGCCATCGATGATGAAGGTCTGCGCACCGCCGTCTGCAACGGTGTCGGCTGCGGTCTCGGCCGAGGCGCTGGGAACAACTGTGGTCATCGCGACCACTGACAGCAGCGCGATACCAGCTCGCGCCGCTGCGGAGAAAACCCGGTGAAGCCGCATGGGTTCGTCACCTCATTCAGATTTCAACTTAGGCAGGGGCGCTGTGAAGCATCGCCCGAGCACGAGGTTCGGAACACCGACAAATGGTCCGCAGCCATTCGGACGCACCCATTTGGGCTTCTTCGATCCGCCGAACAGCGCAACAAGCGGTATCGGGTGGCCCATCGACCGCCCCATCGCCGGCAGGTATCGAGCACTCCCCACGCGTGGTCCGAACGCTCATCACCTGGTCTGACTACGCGCGATCGGCTTTGACTCGCCAGTGGGACCGACTACCGACCTCGAAGGCCGGCGCCTCGAGATCTTCACCTGCTCGCCACGAACGAGGGCAACCCGAATTAATCCGAACAGCCCAGTAAGGGGTCCACCACGGCGCAACCGGTCAACGAGACCGGAGGATCAACGATCTGCGCAGTCCCCGGAACTCGGCCACCGCGAACACAGCCACGATCACGGCGCCCAGCACGAGGAATGCGGTGCCCGCTGCGGTGAGAGGCAGCACATCGGCGACGGCGAGCACCAGCAACGCCACGCAGAACACCGAGTTCCCCGCCACCACGGTGCCGCCCAACCGCGCGGGGATCTGCGGATAACCCGCGATAAGCCCCAGAGAAGCCGCGCCGCCCAACATCGCGATTCCGAACGCCACCGACCAGGCCACGGGGAGCCCGAGGGGTTCGGCCAACCAGCCGCCGCCGATCAGCATGAACACCCCGAACAGACCGGTGCCCCAGGCATCGAAGCGCAGGGTTGCGCGCAGCAGCGCCGAATCGTCCGGCGTCGCTCGGGTCGGTTGGGCCGCGGTCGTCATGTCCATCCGGATCTCCTTACATCTCGTCGGCGGCCGATGCCTGCCGTGGCCCGAACACTGGCACCTCTCGGGGCATCGACTCCATGACCTGTGAGGTCATGGCTGTGCCGACTTCGGCCCGAATACGCTGCCGAGAATGGATGTGGAACAGCCGTCGCGGGCAGGAACGCTGCTACGCCGATGGCGACAGCGGCGCAGGCTCAGCCAACTCGACCTGGCCCTGCTCGCCGACACCTCGACCCGCCATCTGTCCTGTGTGGAGACCGGCCGGGCGCGCCCGAGCCGGGCCATGGTGCTGCGGTTGGCCACCGCCTTGGACATTCCGCTGCGAGAGCGCAACACCATCCTGCTCGCCGCCCACCACGCTCCGGAGTACCGAGAGAGCAGCCTCACCGACGAGGCCATGGCGGCGGTGCGTGCAGCCCTCGACATGATGTTGGAATCACACGAGCCCTACCCCGCCGTGGTGGTCGACCGGCATTGGAACCTGGTGGCGGGTAATCGGGCGCTGACGGTGTTGACCGACGGCATCCCGCCGTCGCTTCTCAGTCCCCGACCGAACGTGTTCCGGCTGACCCTGCACCCGGACGGTTTGGCGCGCAGGCTCGCCAATGCCTCCGAAGTACGGGAGTACTTCCTCGAGAGACTGCAGAGACAGGTCGAGGCCACTGGGGACCCCGAATTACAGGAGCTGCATGAAGAGGTCCTGCGCTACCCCGTGCCGTCGACCACCGACGATGACCTGGCAGAGGCCGGGCAGACCAGTCCGATTCAGGTCCCGTTACGCGTTCGCACTCCGCATGGCGTGCTGTCGATGTTCGGCACCATGGCCACCTTCGGCGCCCCTGCCGACGTGACACTCTCCGAGCTTGCGATCGAGCTGTTCTACCCCTTGGACGATCGCACCGCGAAGGCGCTGCGCAGTCTGGCGGAGGTGTCTCGGTAGCACGGACAGGCTCTTCACATCTGATGAACGTGTAGAGGCGAACACCTGGAGTACGTCATCATATGATCATGAGGAGTTCATTCGAGGAAGTGCTCACGCTTCAGCAAAGCTGGACCTCCGAGAACACTGAAGAGATGCACCGTCGAGGGATGTTAATTCGCAACGAGATACCGAAGGTAATTCGCCACCATCGGAACAGCCGACCAGGCACGGACGGCGACACCGAAGCGCTCGAAGTGGCTGGCAGTGACGGGGCCGGGCGCAAAACGATCATTCCCTGGGTTCGAATCTTCTCACCCGCTCGGTCGCCATCGGCAACCAGAGGTTGGTACCTGGTCTATCTGTTCGGCGCCTCCGGAAAGTCCTTATATTTATCCTTGATACAAGGAACAGCCAAATGGGGCAACGGCTCCCTCGTCAGCAGACCCGCCGATGAATTGTCCCGACGGGCAGAATGGGCGCGTGGGGTCCTCGCGGCCGAGATCACCGACAGTCCACTCGTGAAGCAGATCTCCCTCGACACCACCGCACAACTCGGCCGGGGCTACGAGCTGGGCAACGTAGTGGCTTTCCGCTACGCCCGAGGGCACCTACCCGCCGACGACGTGCTGCTTCGCGATCTCAACTTCATGGAACGGCTCCTGGAAATTCTCCATGGAGCGCTCGATTCCGCGCTGTCAATACCGGGAGAGCCTGCGCCCGAGGTGTCCGACGCAACGATCGCCTCGCGCAACATCGCACGCGCCAGAGTTGATGGGCCGAGATTTCGGCTCTCAGCGGCCGAACGGATCGCAATCGAGCGCCGAGCAGTGCAATTGGCCTCCGCCCACCTGATCTCTCAAGGATTCGCTGTTCGCGACGTCGGTGCCACCCATTCCTACGACCTCGACGTGACGCGGTCGGATTCCCGTCTCTTCGTCGAAGTGAAAGGGACGACCACCGATGGTGCAGAGATCGTACTCACAGCCGCCGAGGTGGAACTACATAAGAAGGAGTACCCACACAACGCCTTGATCGTCGTGACGAATATCGCGTTGGATTCAACGAGCGTGCCTCCGGTCGCCATCGGCGGCACGCTGTACATGATCCGGCCGTGGGAGGTCTCGGAAGCGGCACTACGCCCTATCTCCTACCGGTACTCGCTCGATCAGCACGATCGTGGCCGTCCGTCTTGAGGCCGTCCTCTAATGCGGAGGACAGTGCGATGGCCTAGCTCGCCCTCCGATCAGGGGTTTCTCCGACATCCCACGCTACCGCGCAGCACCCCGATATCCCGATCAGCCCAGACAACCCGCCTACAGTGTTCGTCGGCGGCCGGAAGAACCGTGGCTGGTCTGGGTGGATCAAGGGGGCGAACACTTGGGTGGCGAGGTGCGGCGGCGGGTCTCGATGGCCGACGTGGCTCGGTTGGCCGGGGTGTCGTCGCAGACGGTGTCCAGGGTGTCCAACGGGCATCCCGGCGTCGTCGAGTCGACACGGCGGCAGGTGGTGGCGGCGATGGAGGAACTCGGTTACCGGCCGAACAGCGCCGCGCGGGCGCTCAAGCGCGGGGAGTTCCGGACCATCGGGGTCATTCTGTTCACGCTGTCCACCACGGGGAACGTGCGGACCCTGGAGGCGATCGCCGCCTCGGCCGCTCAGCAGGGTTATGCGGTCACGTTGCTGCCCGTGATGCTGCCTACCCAGGATGCCGTGCGCGGCGCGTTCACCCGGCTCGACGAGCTCGCCGTGGACGCGATCATCATCATCCTGGAGGTCCATCTGTTGGATGCGGTCACGATCTCGTTGCCCCGCCACGTGCCGATCGTGGTCGCCGCCTCGGCCGCCGACGACCTGTACAACGTGGTGGACACCGATCAGATCGGTGGTACGCGGACCGCAGTGCAACACCTGCTCGATCTGGGTCACCGGACCGTCTGGCATCTGGCGGGGCCCGATGAGTCGTTCGCCGCGCGAGCACGGGCAGCGGCCTGGCGCGACACCCTCGTCGAGCACGGGCGGGCGGTGCCCGCCGTCGTGCACGGTGATTGGTCGGCGGAATCGGGTTATCGGGCGGGCCTGGAATTGGCTGCCGAGCCTGCGTGCACCGCGATCTTCGCTGCCAATGATCAGATGGCTCTGGGGTTGCTGCGCGCGTTGCACGAGGCGGGCCGGGCGGTGCCCGCGGAGGTCAGTGTCGTCGGATTCGACGACATCCCGGACGCGGCTTCCTTTCTCCCGCCGCTGACCACGATCCATCAGGATTTCACCGAGGTGGGGCGACTTCTGGTGGAGGGCGTGCTGCAACAGATGCGCGCGGGGAGCACCGAGTCGGGTCGACGTCTGGTGCCGACGCGGTTGGTGCGGCGAGACAGCACGGCGCCGCCCCGTCGCGACCACTGAACCGTTCCCGCGCCGTCGCACCCGATTCGGCTGCAGTCAAGGCGAAAGGCGGCCGGAACCAACGCAGGCCCGGCCGCCTCGCCCGCGTGGCTCAGTTCGGTTGGTCGGAGGCCGGAGCGCCGCGCCGCAGCACCACCACTCCCCTGGGCTCCAGTTCCACGGGCACCGCATCCTCCGCAGCCGACGGCAGCGCCGGTCCGCTGGTGGCGACCAGCACCCGGCCCAGCTCGCCGGGAACCGCGATGGGCTCATCGGTGCGGTTCACCAGGAACCAGAACTCGTCGTCGCCGGTGGTGCGCACCGTCAACTCCACGTTGCCACGCACCGAATCCGGAAGTTCGCTCTCCACCCCGGCCTGCGCCAGCAACCCCGCCAGCACGCCCTGCAGTCCGGCCGGGCCGAGCCGGGTGGACACATAGGCGGCCGAGCCCTCGCCCACCGGGCGGCGGGTGATCGCGGGCGATCCGGCCAGGTCTCCCTCGGCATAGCGGGCGAGGACCTCGACGTCGGATTCGACGCTGCTGATGCGATCCCGCCACAACGACCCGACCGCGTCCTCGTCGTCGAGGTCCAGGCGCACGGTCTGGCCCTCCAGCAATGGGGCGAACTCCTCGATCCGGATGCCGAGCAGCTCGCGCAGCGCACCCGGGTAGCCGCCGAGCCACGCATGGTCGTTCTCGTCGACGATTCCGGAGAAGTAGGTGGTGACCAGGTGTCCGCCCGCCTGGACGTAGTCGGTGAGCCGGTCGCGCAGCGCGGCGGGAACCACGTTGAGCACCGGGGCGACGACCAGCTCGTAACCGCTCAGGTCGGCGGCCAGCGGGACGACGTCGGCGCGAACCCCCAGGGCCAGGAACGCGGTATACCAGTCGAGCGCCTCCCGGTGGTATCGCAGCAGCGACGTCGGGTGCGAGTCCTGTTCGCTGGCCCACCAGGAGTCCCAGTCGAAGACGATCGCGGCCCGGGCACCGGCGCGGGTGGATCCCGCGATCGGTGCCAGGTCCCGCAGCAGCCCGCCGAGGCGGGTCACCGAGCGGAAGACCTCACTGTCGGCCCCGGCGTGCGGAACCATCGCCGAGTGGTACTTCTCTGCGCCGGCAGCCGACTGCCGCCATTGGAAGTAGCAGACCGCGTCGGCACCATGGGCCACATGCAGCAGTGAGTCCCGAGCCAGTTCCCCCGGTCGCTTCGCCAGGTTCACCGGTTGCCAGTTGACCGCGCTGGTCGAGTGCTCCATGAGGAACCACGGCCGCCCGCCCGCCAGACCGCTGGTGAGGTTGGCCGAGAACGACAGCTCGTCGATCGCCTGCGGCCCAGGAATGACGTAGTGGTCGTTGGAGACGAAGTCCACCTCGGCGGCCCAGTCCGCGTAGTTCATCCCCTTGGTGCCGCCCATGACCATGAAGTTGGTCGTCACCGGCACGTCCGGGGTGATGCGACGCAGCTCGTCGCGCTCCACCCGCAGGTATTCCTTGAGTGCGTCGGAGGAGAACCGCTTGAAGTCCAGCTGCTGGGTGGGATTGGGATGCGAAGCGGCCTGACGCGGCGGCAGGACGTGTTCCCAGTCGGAGTAGCGCTGCGACCAGAACGCCGTCCCCCAGGCGTGGTTGAGGCCGTCGATGGTGCCGTAACGAGCCCGCAGCCACACCCGGAACGCGTGGGCCGCGTCGTCGGAGTAGTCGTAGACGTTGTGGCAGCCCAGTTCGTTGGAGACATGCCAGGCAACCAACGCCGGATGGTCCCGGTAGCGCTCCGCGATCCGGGTGACCAGCTTCAGGGCGTGCATCCGGAAGATCGGCGAGGTCGGCCGCCAGTGTTGCCGGGCACCGGGCCACAGTGTCTCCCCGGTCCGCGTGACCGGCAGGATCTCGGGGTGCATCGCCGCCAACCAGGGCGGGGGTGAGGCCGTCGCGGTGGCCAGGTCGACGGAGATCCCGTTCGCGTGCAACAGGTCCATCGACTCGTCGAGCCACTCGAAGTCCCATTCGTCGAGCGCGGGTTGGATGCGCGCCCACGAGAAGATGCCCAAGGAGACGATCGTGACGCCCGCCGCCCGCATCAGGGCGACGTCCTCGTCCCACACCTCGCGCGGCCACTGGTCCGGGTTGTAGTCGGCGCCGAAGGCCAGGCCCGGGGTGGAGCCATCCGGTGCGCGCAGCCAGCTCGGGGTGGTGCGGTGGGACATGAAGATCCTGATCCTTTCGCGATGCTCTTCCGGCGGTGTCGGCCTGTCGCCGCGGTTCATGGAGGCAGACCGGTCACTCCTGGACGTCGAAACCCTGGTCGGCGCCATAGGACCTCGAGGACTGCTGCCATCTCTGGAGTCCCTCGGTCAACGGCAGATCCGAGACGTAGGACTGGCCGACGGTGTCGTTGAACACCGAGTTCGCATAGGCCTGGTACGGCAGGTAGGTCCAGTCGTCGGCGACGTCGGCCGCCGCGGTGGCGAAGATCTGGTTAGCCTGCTGGCCACCGAAGTAGTCGAGTTCGGCGTCGAGGAATTCCTCGGATTCCAGATCGGCCACGGTCGCGGGGAACGCCCCACCGTCCAGCCGGGCGCCCACGCCCGCGCCGGTGGTGACGTAGTCGATGAAGGCGTAGGCCAGCAACTTGTTCTCGCTGGCCTGGGGGATGGTCAGTCCGCTGCCGCCGTTCTCCGCGCCCGCGTCGACGCCCTCCTCCCATTGCGGCAGGGGCGCCACTCGCCAGGAACCCGCGCCGGAGGGCACCCCGGATTCGAAGTTGGCGGGCATCCAGGCGCCGGTGGCGAGCGTGGCGATGGTGCCCTGGGCCATGCCCTGGTACCACTGGTCGGTCCAGGAGTCGATGGGCGCGAGCAGGTCCTCGTCGATCAACTGCTGCCAGATCTCGATGTAGCGCGCGGTCCCCTCATCGGAGAAGTCGATGCCCACGCTGGTGCCGTCCACGTCGTAGGGTCGCCCGCCCGCCTGCCAGATCAGGCTGGTGGTCAAGCCCGCGTCGCCGATGTCGCTGGTGATGTAGACGTCGGGGTCCGCCTCGTTCAACGCGCGGGCCGCGTCGAGGTACTCGTCCCAGGTGGTGGGGACCTCGACATCGTGTTCCTCGAAGACATCCTGGTTGTAGAACAGCGCCATCGGGCCTGAGTCCATCGGGAGGGCGTGGACTCCGTCCGCTGCACTGACCGCGTTCCACGGGCCGGGAGAGAAGAGCTCTTCGAGCTCGGTGGCGCCGAATCCGCTCAGGTCGGCGACGGCCTCGGTCACGACGAACTGACCGAGGGCGAAGTATTCGATCTGCGCGACATCGGGTCCGCCCGCGCCCGCCGACACCGCGTTCTGGACCGCGGTGTACTGATCGGGGCCGGTTCCGACATTGACGAGTTCGACCTCGACCGCCGGATACTCCGCCTGGAAGTCGGCGGCGGCCTGTTCCAAGGTGGGTTCCCAGGCCCACACGGTGATCGTCCCGCCCTCGTCGAGCGCGGCCTGGATCTCCGCAGGTGTCGCGCTGCTGGGACTGTCCTCGCCCGGGGAGCTGCAGGCGGTGAGGCCGAGCATGGCCACGCAGGCCACGCCGAGCCCGCGCACGACGTGCCGGGTGCTGGTGTTCATGATCGCCTCGCTTCGTCTCTTCGTCGCGTCGAGCACCTGCGTCGGACTCGGTTCGCGGGCCGCGCCCGGGCTGCGCGAGTGGTTCACTCCTTGACGCTTCCGGCGGCAAGCCCGGACTGCCAGTACCGCTGAAGCAACAGGAATGCGGCGATCAGCGGGGCGATGGTGATCAGCGACCCGGTGATGACCAGGTGGAACACCACCTCGCCGCCCGCCGTCGATGCCTGCGCGTTCCAGGAGTTCAACCCGAGGGTGAGCGGGAACCAATCGGGGTCCCGGATCATGATCAGCGGCAGGAAGTAGTTGTTCCAGGTGGCGACCGTGGTGAACAGCAGCACCGTGACCGTGCCGGGGGCCAGCAGCGGCAGGCTGACCCGTAGGAAGCTGCGGATCTCCCCCGCGCCGTCGATCCGAGCCGCTTCCAGCAGATCCCGGGGAACGGCCTGGGCCGCGAACACCCACATCAGGTAGAGGCCGAACGGCGAGATCAGCGAGGGGATGATCACCGCCCACGGCGTGTTCGTCAAGCCCAGCTGACTGAACATCAAGAAGGTCGGCACCGCCAGTGCGGTGCCCGGCACGGCGACCGCACCGATGACCACCGCGAACACGGCACGTTTTCCCGGGAAGTCGAAGATCGCCAGCGCGTAGCCGCCGAGCACCGCGAGCAGCGTGGCACCGCCCGCACCGACCACGACGTACAGCAGGGTGTTGCCCAGCCAACGGCTGAACACGCCGTCGTCGTAGGTGAAGGTGGCGACGATGTTGTCCAGCAGCGCGAAGTCCTCGCCGAACCAGAGCCCGAAGGAGTCGAACAGACCGGCTGGCGTCTTCGAGGCGTTGATCAGCAGCCAGAACAGTGGAAGCAGGCTGTAGATCAGGACGAGTCCGGTGAGGACGGTGAGCAGCACGCTGCGCCGGGGTTTCCGGGTGGTGCGGCTGCGCTGCCGG
Organism: Actinoalloteichus hymeniacidonis; assembly: GCF_014203365.1. Taxonomy (NCBI): domain Bacteria; kingdom Bacillati; phylum Actinomycetota; class Actinomycetes; order Pseudonocardiales; family Pseudonocardiaceae; genus Actinoalloteichus; species Actinoalloteichus hymeniacidonis. The sequence goes on along the minus strand of NZ_JACHIS010000001.1, from coordinate 2,922,069 downwards.
GGCTGCTGCGGTCGCAGGCGAACGGCGGCCGAGGAGCGATCACGTCGGGCGGGGGCGGTGGGGTTTCCGCTTGTCATGACCTCACGCGTCCTTTCGTAGGCCGCGCAGCTGCACCGCGTAGGCGATGACCATCGTCACCAGGCCCATCAGAATCGCGACGGTCGCCGCGTAGTTCTGCTGTTGAGCGGCGAAGGACAACGAGTAGGTGTAGAGGTTGGGCGTGAAGTAGGAGCTGATCGCGTTCGGGGCGAGGCTCTGCAGGATGCTGGGCTCGTTGAAGAGCTGGAAGCTGCCGATGATCGAGAAGATCGTGGCGATGACCAGTGCGCCCCGGATGGCCGGGAGCTTGATCGCCGCGATGACCCGGAATTGGCCCGCGCCGTCGATCTGCGCGGCCTCGTAGAGCGAATGTGGGATCACCCGGAGCGCGGAGTAGAAGATCAGCATGTTGTAGCCGATGAACTCCCAGGTGACGATGTTGCCGATCGAGGCGAGCACCAGATCCGAGGACAGCGGGCTCGGTAAGGAGATCCCGAACACCTCGTTGATGTTGCCGACCAGACCGAATCGGTCGCCGTACATGAAGCCCCACATCAGCGCGGCGACCACTGCCGGAACGGCATACGGCAGGAAGATGGAGATGCGGAAGAAGTTCTTCCCATAGAGCCGTCCGCTGTCGATCGCCAACGCCACCAACAGGGCGATGCCCAGCATGATGGGGACCTGGACGACCAGGAAGAGGGTGACCCGGCCCAGTGCGGACCAGAACTGGGGGTCCGCGATGGCCCGCTGGTAGTTCTCGAATCCGACGAAGAGATTCCCGCCGACCATCCGGTCGCGGAACAGGCTGAGATAGATCGAATAGCCCAATGGTGCCAGGAACACCAGGGTGAACACGATCATGAATGGGGCGAGGAAGCCCCATCCGGTCCAGACCTGGCGATCGGCGTGTCCGCTCGGCGGTCGCTCACGCACCGGTCTGGTCGCTATCGATGACGGCGCTGTCATTCGGCTCCCTCGTTCCCACCGCCCGGAGCTTCCTCGCCATCGGGTCGGCCCGATGTTTACGTAACCATCGGTGCGGTGGATGCTGTCACCGCAGTCAGGGACCGTCAAGAGCGTTCCGCAGTCGACCGATCAGGACCAACGACGACGACCGCGCCGGCGTCGAGCGCGGGCGCGGTCATCGGTTCATCGTGAGTCACCCACCCGCCGACCTCGTCTTTCACCGCTCCGGGCCGAAGCGGTGGGGCACCGGGAAGATGCGGCTGGGTCGACCGGTTCGGTGTGCCCCGGCGGCGCGAATCGTGTCCTCGGACAACGACCGAGACCGGCCAACCCTTCCGGCGACGCCGATTATTCCTGCAGATCGGCCCAGAAACCGCACCGGTGATCGGCTCGACCGTCCACCGGCCCGACGCCGCCGTCGCCCGGCGCCAACGCCTGGATGTACGCCGAGTCACCGGCGTCGAACGCGGGCCACTCGGGCCCATCGGCCTGCCCCGGATCGCCGGTCGCGGCGAACGCCGCCCAGTAATCGATCATCTGACCCGCCAAGGCGTGTTGCTCGGGCGACATCTGCGCCTCGAAGCCGCCGAGATCGAACAGCGACCACAACTCCGAGGAGTGGTAGGCACCCATCGGCATCGACGGGGGCAGCGGCGACAACGCGGGCGCGTCGGGGTCGGCGAACTCGTACTGGAACACCGGGACCTCCCGGGCCAGTTCCTCGGACGTGTCGTACTGGGTGCAGGTCCACTTCCGGTCCGTCACGATCGCGGCCCAGGCCTCGGCCGCGGATCCATACGAGGACAGCGGGTACCGGGCCTCCACCTCGGCTCTATCGGCCCCGAAGGTCTCGGTCAACACCGCGTCGTAGGTCTCGGCACTCATCGGTTGGCCGCTGTCGTACATCGAGGTGGCCAGCGTGGCCTCGTTGCGGGTGTGTCCGCTCAGCACCGGAACCCGGTGGAACTCACCGGACCGCAGAGCCTGCGCCGGTTCCACCGGCAGCACCTCGGTCCCGTAGGCGGGCAGGATGAAATCGGTCAGCTTCGAACGCACGGTCTCCACGGGCAGCTCCCGCAGACACTCGATCACCGCCGGATCCTCGCCCGTGCACCCCAGGTCGCCTGCAGCCTGTCGGCCTCTGTCCTGCACCTCGGGCAGCGATTCGAAGATCGCACTCGCAGGCTGACCGCGGTATTCGGCGTTGCGGGGCCAGTCGAGATCACAGGACCCGCTCTGCATGACGACCTTGTCGAACAGCTCGACCGAGGAGGGTGCGGTCAACTGCGCGCAGGCGCTGATCGCGCCCGCGGACTGGCCCGCGAGGGTGATGTTGTCCGCATCCCCGCCGAACTCGGCGATGTTGCGCTGGACCCAGGACAGCGCGGCCTGCTGATCGCTCAAGCCGAAGGTGCCCGAGCCGGGCATCCCCGGATGCCCGAAGTACCCGAAGATCCCGAGCCGATAGTTGACGGTCACCACGACGACATCGCCGCGTTCGGCGAGCCGCCCGGCGTCGTAGTTGGACCCGGCGCCCATGAAGAAACCACCGCCGTGCACCCAGACCACCACCGGTCTCGACTCCGACGACTCGGCTGCGGGCCGAGTGATATCGAGATAGAGGCAGTCCTCGGTGGCGCTGCCCTCCGGTAGCTCCCCCGGGTCCTGCACACAGGCGGGGCCGGACTCGGTCGCCTCCCGAACGCCGGACCACGACCGAGGTGGCTGCGGCTCCTCCCAACGCAACTCCCCCACCGGCGGTGCGGCGAACGGGATCCCCTTGAAGGTCAGCAGCTCGTCGTCGATCGCTCCTCGCACCGCGCCGTTCTCGGTCTCCACCTCGGTGTCGCTCCGAACTCCGGCCTCGGCCGACGCCCCGGCGGGGTCCGCCGACACGGCCTCGCCGCCGCCACAGGCCGCGAGGAAGCCGCCCGCCACCCCGATTGCTCCCGCGAGCGCCAACGGAGCTCGCCAACGCCACGTCCTGATCGCCATCGTTGTCCTCGGCTAGTCGGTGTTCGCACTTCGATCTCACCCAGTGCAACCTGCGTCGACCGTCGGGCACCAGCGTCCAAAGCAGCGTCCGAGTACCAACGAAAGTAGGTGCGCTGTGGCGGGGACGCTGTCCTTGGTCGGTACTTTCAGCCGGTCAGACACCCGAGGCATGGCCACTGATCTAGCGTCACCGCCATGGCCACCTCCGCGCAGCTCCGAGGGCTGCTCCGCAGCCTCCTCCCGGAGCTGGCCGTGCTGTCGGGGGTCGTCGTCCTGCTGCTGGTGTTGCCGGGCCTGCTCCCTAGGGACCTGCCCGGTACCGAACCCACCGCCGGCGCGGTCGGTTTCCTCGTCGTCGCACTGGTGATCGGGCTGCGGCCGGGCACCGTGCGACAGTTCTGGCCACGATTCGCCTTCGTGACCGCAGGACTGGCCGTGTGGGTGTTGGCGGTGCCCGGACAGCTGAGCACCGCCGAGGATTCGACCAATGTGCTGATGGCCTTGGCGCCCGCGTTCCCCACCTATGCGGCGACCCTCTATGTCCGGGATCGGCGACGGGCGTGGTTCATGGTCACGCTGCTCACCGCCATCGCCGTGAGCCCGTGGTCGGACTCCCTCGCCACCACGGCCTCCGGCGTCCTCTACGTCTGCACACCGATGCTCTTCGGTTTCTATCTGGCCGCGCGCGAGATGCTGGTGCGCACCCTGACCGAGCGCGCCGAGATCGCCGAACAGGAACGCGACCTGCTGGCCGATCGGGCCAGGACGGAGGAACGTGTCCGGTTGGCCGCCGAGCTGCACGATGTCGTCACCCGCCGGATCAGCCTGATGGTGCTGCACGCGGGTGCGTTGCGGATCACGGCGATCACCGAGGCCACGAGGAATGCGGCCGAGCACGTCCGCGCCGCAGGCTGCACCGCGCTGGCGGAGTTGCGCGATGTGATCGGTGTCCTGCGCACCGCGGCCACCCCTCCGGAAGCGGTGCCCGAGGCCGAGGAGGACCAGTCCGCCGGGCGACGGGCGGTGCCCGTGGTTGCACCGCCGGTGGACGGCCGCGATGTCTCGGTCGGCGTGGTAGCGCTGCTGCTCACGGTGACGCTGACCCTGGTCGTGGCGGGCTGGCACGCTGCCCTGGCCGGGAGCTGGGTCTTTCCCTGGTGGGAACTCGTCGTCCAGCTCCCGACCGCCGCCGTGCTCGTCCTACGCCGTCGCCATCCGCAGCTGGTCACCGCCATCACGTTGATCAACACCGTGGGGCTGCTGGGACTCGCGTTGCTCGGACCGACGTCGGTGCCGCCCGCCGGTGCGCTCGTTCTCCTGGTCCCGGCGGCGACGCCGTTGGCGACCTATGCCGTCGCCGTCCATTCCCGACGCCCGGTCGTGGCCACGGTCTCGGTGCTCGCGCTGATCGTGGTGGCGTCCCGACCGTGGGAACCACACCTCTCGGTGGCCACGATCGCCTCGGTCTTCGTCGGGTTGCCCTCGGTGGTGGGGCTGTATGTCGCGGCGCGACGGCGCCTGATCGCCGCTCTCGTCGAGCGTGCCGAGCGAGCGAGCCGGGAGCAGCGGTTGCGGGCCGATCGGGCCCGGGCCTCGGAACGCACTCGGTTGGCCGAGGAGATGCACGACATCGTGATCGGCAGCGTGCACGACATGCTGGCTCGCACCGGGCCGCTGAGCGCGGCCGCATCGACGGAGACCCGGGCCGCGGCCACCGATCTGATCGACAACGGTAGGCAGGCGCTCGACGAGCTCGACGAACTGGTCGGCGCCCTGCGGGCGGCTGACGTGTCCTCGGTTCCGGAGGCCGCCGAGCCAGGAGAACCGGGGCTTCGCCGCCTTGTCGAGGAATCGGCGTCGGTCGGGTTGCCCGCCGCACTCCGCGTGGCGGGCAACCCCGGCCTGGTGTCACCCACCGTGGCACGAACCGTCCATCGCACCATCGCCGAGGCACTGACCAATGTCCGCAAACACGCGTACGGCGCCGATGTCCTGGTCCGGGTGCATTACGAGGTGCACCGCGTGCGGGTCGAGGTCCGCAATGGTCGCCCGCCACGCGAATCGGCGCACTCACATCGGGGTGATCCGCAGCTCGCCGCCGTGGGTTCGGGCACCGGGCTGCTCGGGGTACGGCATCGAGTCGAACTCATCGAGGGAACCCTGCAGGCCGGTCCGACGGAGGAGGGTGGATTCCTCGTCGATGCGATACTGCCCGCGCAGGTACCGACTTCCAGCCCGGCAGTGGAGGGATCACACCGATGAGCTCCCCGCCGATCCGGTTGCTGATCGTCGACGACGAACCGATGGTGTGCATGCATCTGCGCACGATCCTGGATTCCGCCGCCGATATCGAGGTGGTCGATCTCGCCCACGATGGGGCCTCGGCGGTGGACTCCGTCCGACGGCATCGACCCGATGTCGTCCTGATGGACCTGCGGATGCCTGGAATGGACGGGTTGGCCGCGACCGAACACATCCGATCCGAGCAGGACGCTCCGGTGGTCGTGGTGTTGACGACCTTCGATGCCGACGAGTACGTGCTCCGCGCATTGCGGGCGGGCGCCGCAGGCTTCCTGGTGAAATCGACCCCGCCGGAAGATCTCATCAGTCTGGTGCGGGTGGCCGCCGCCGGTCACACGGTGCTCTCCCCGGAGGCCACTCGTCGATTGCTCACCGCCTCGACCACGGAGCGACGACACAAGGAGCAGGCCGAGCGGTTGGTGGCCGGGCTGACCGATCGGGAACGAGACGTGTTGGTGTGTCTGGGCGAAGGCCTGTCCAACGCTCAGATCGGACGCCGGCTGTTCCTCACCGAGGCGACGGTCAAGGGATACGTGTCTCGGACGCTGGCCAAGCTGGGGTGCACCAACCGCACCCAGGCTGGGCTGGCCGCCTACGACGCGGGATTGGTCGACAGCTGAAACGTCGCCTCGCGCAAGCGGGTTCATCGACCGGAAAGTAACTTTCGCCCCGGCGAGAGGCTCCCTTCGGGTGACCGCCGGAAGCGGATCGATCCCTCTTTCGGCCCAGCATCGACCCGGCACTCAGAACACAGATTAACCCTTTATGATGAACAGTGATCATTTAGCGGACATGTCGGATCCGGCCGTGCATAGTAGAAGAGGCAAATCGAGCAGCCCGCGAGGAAAAGCATGGATCTAATTCCGCATCGCACTATTATGATTTCTGCTTCACCGGAATCGCCGGTTCGCTGGGCGACTGCCACCTAACTGGGAAGCTTCCTCCCTCATCCCCTGCAGCATCTTCCTCAGAAATGGATTTACCATGGACACGGCCGCGCTGGAACGCGTCAAGCTTATCTTCTCCCTGTTCGATGTCGACGGATCGGGAAACCTCGAGTCCAACGATTTCGAACTTATGTCGGATCGGGTCCTCGAAGCGATCCCGGAGGCCGCAGAGGAACGCAAGAGCGCTTCCGTCGCCTCATTCCGGCAATGGTGGTCGACGTTGGCCGCGGAGCTCGACACCAATAACGACAACGTCATCACCTTCGAGGAATTCGCGGCCTGCGTGTTGTCTCCGGAGCGTTTCGAGGAGACCATCACCGAGTTCGCCGGCGCGCTCACCACGCTCGGAGACCTTGACGGCGACGGCCTGGTCACTCGGCCGAATTTCGTCTCGATCATGATCGGCATCGGGTTCGCGCTCGAGAACATCAACGCGCTCTTCGCGGCGTTGGAGCCCAACGAGGCCGACCAGATCACCGTCGAGAGCTGGGACATCGCCATCAAGGACTTCTACCGGCCGGACAAGTCCGATATCCCCGGTGACCGTCTCGTCCCGCAAGGCTGACCAGCGGCGACGGTGCGGGAGCGGCGGGCTGCCGCTCCCGCACCGATCTTCGCACGCGGCGCCGCGCTATCACGCCACGTCGCCCGCCGTCCGATGACCACGGCCGAGTCGTAGTCCCAACGCAGGCACTCCGGCCTCCGAACGGCGCCCCACCATGCGCAGCGCCGTGGGGTTCCAGCCAGTGATCTGCCACCGCTCGGTCATGTCCGTCCGCGTCCATGTCAGGACGCGGACGCCCTGTGTAGACCCCGGAGGATCAGTGCTTCCGAGAACCGATAAGACCGGTGGAATCGACGCCGGTGTAGGCAGAACCGCGCTGTTGATCGCCGCAGCCAGATCCATCGAGACCAACCGGGCCGACAGCCTCGCCCAGGACCCGCTGGCCGAGTTCCTCGTCCGGGCGTCGCCCGATACCGAGGGCTGGCCGTTGCGCATCGAGGACGTGCCCGGCGGTGACACCAACGCTTTGTGGGGACGATTAGGCCGCTATTTCGGCCTCCGAACGAGATTTCTCGACGATTTCCTATTACAGTCGGTGCAGGCTGGCAATAAGCAGGTCGTCCTACTGGGCGCCGGGCTCGATTCCCGCGCATTCCGCTTGGAATGGCCGTCGGATTGCACGGTCTACGAACTCGATCAATCCGAGGTTCTGCGGTACAAACAGCGGGTCTTCGATTCGGTGGATGCGACACCACGCTGCGACCGACGACAGATAGCAATCGATCTCCACGAGGATTGGCCTGCCAGGCTGCTCGCGGAGGGATTTCTACCCACCGCGCCCACTGCGTGGCTGGTCGAGGGTCTGGTGTTCTACCTGTCCCCGGCCGCCGAACTGCGTCTCTTCACCGCCATCCACGAGTTGACCGCCCCAGGTAGCACGCTGGGATATGAGATCAGGATTCTTCCGGAACCCCCCGAAGTCCGGAACAATGCCATGTACTTCACCGCGAAACAGCAGCTCGGCATCGACCTGCAGGGGTTGTTCGTCGTCGATGGCAGGCCGGAACCGGTGGACGAGATGAACCAGCGAGGCTGGTCGACGACGGTGCACACGCCGTTCGATCTCACCCGGCGCTACGGTCGAGGCCCCACCCCGGTCCAGCATGATCCGTTGGACCACAACCGATTGATCCTCGCCTACGCGCCGCAGCGACAGTCCGCCGATTGATCACAGCTTCCGCTTCAGTCGTCGCGCCCTGGCGCGTCCGCGGAGTGATCCAGGCTCGACAGCGCATCCCGCGCCGCCGTCGCCCAACTCGCCGATCCCGCGCGTTCGGCGACGGTCAAGGCATGCCGGTAGTGCTGTTCGGCCTCCGCCGGGCGTCCCAGGGCGATCGCGAGTTCCCCCAGATACCACGCCACCGGCCGTAGGGTCAGCAGGCCGCTGCCCGCCCCCGCGAGTTCTTCTGCAGCGGGGGCCAGTTCCGTCGCCAGCCGTTGCATCGTCGGCCGATCACCGCTCGCGATGGCGTGCATGGCCTGCAGGCAGGTACGGGCCTCGAACAGCAGGTCGCGGGGCGAATCGGGGACGGCGACTCGGGCCGCTCCATCGGCGCGAGTCGCCGCGTTGCGCTGGTACGCATCGGGCTGGAGTGCCGGGCGGCACCAAGGCCGATACGGACCACAGTCGCAGGCCGCATCGGTTCTCGGCTCCGCTCCTGCGTGCGCGAATTGTGTGCAGTACAGGGCGAATCCCAGGATCCCCTCGTCCAATCCCGCCATTCCCGTGCCCACCAAGCGCGCGGCGGCAGCCCGATAGCGGACGATGGCGTCGGGGACAGCATCCTGGATCGTGCAGCGCAGGGCGCGATACCAGTCGGTGAACACCCCCACCAGCGGGATCTGATAGTCCACGCCGAGCCGGTCGACGATCTCGGTGTGGCGATCGGCGGCGACCAGATCCGCGAGCGCGGCATGGGCCTGAATCAGCACCAGGTGCCCGAGCACCTCGTAACTCACCAGTCCGTTGGCACGAGCCACCTCGACCAGTTCGCGCCCGATGCGCACCCGGCTCGGCGCCAGCCCGGCCCGCTCGAACGACTGCAGGAATCGGGCATTGAGCGCGAAGGCGAGCAACGCCGGGTCGCCCAGCTCGCGGGCGAGTTCCTCGGCCTCGCAGGCGGCCTGCCTGCCTCGGGCGCCTCCTGCGCTGCGCAGTTCCACGGCGATCGTGGCCAGCAACCGAGCGCGTAGCGCGGTCCGTCCCGAGGGCAGGACCGGCAGTGTCTCCTGTGCGATGGTCGCGATGCGCGCAGCGAGTGCGGGGTCGTCGTTGTCGGGCCAGATCGCGGGCACGTCGAACGACACGATCACCTCGGCGATCGCCTCGGGATCGTTCAGATCTTCGACGAGGGTGATCGCCTCGGCTCGATACCGCCGTGCCTCGGCGAGATCCCCGGTCACCGCCAGGGTTCGGACCAAGCCCATGCTCAAAGCAAGGCGCAGTCGCACGTCCCCGGCAGGGGACTGCTCGTAGGCGGTCAGCGCGGTCCGCCAGAACCAGGCGGCTCGATGCGACTCGTACCGGGATTCGGCGTTCTCCGCCGCGAGCCGCGCGTAGTGCACCACCCGATCCACGGTCGCCGGGTTCTCGGCTAGGCGGAAGTGTTCGGCCAACGCCTCGACCTCGATGGGTCGGGCCCGCTCGATCGCGGCTGCCGCGATGCCGTGCCAGTGGGCACGTCGCGAACGCGAGATGTCCTCGTACACGGTGTCCCGGACCAGGCTGTGGGCGAAGCGAAAGCGACCGGGACCGAGCTCGACGAGGAATCCACGGCGAGCGGCGTCCTCCGCGGCGTCCAACAGTAGGTCGGCGTCGGCGGACATCGCGCGGAGCAGGTCGAGGTCGAGATCGGATCCGAGTACCGAGGCATGGCGGAGGAGGGTTCGGACCGCTTCGGGGGCCGAACCCATCCGGTGCTGCACCACGGCGCGGACTCCCCATGGCACGGCGGACAGGCCTTCCAGTCCTTCCGTGTCGAGGAGACGGGCGAGTTCGCGCACGAAGAACGGGTTACCGCCGCTGCGCCGATGGATGGTCCCGGCTGTTGCGGCGTCCACGGTCCGACGGAGCAGCCGATTCACCAGTTCGGACACCTCTTCCGCCGCCAGTCCGGTGAGGTAGATCCGAGCAGGCTCTGTCCGGGCGACCCGGCCGAGCAGTTCCGTCAATTCCCCGGAGACCTCGGTGGTGCGGTAGGTGGCGATCAGCAGGATCGGAGCGGGAAGCGGTTCGGTGACCATCGCGGCCAGCAGGGCCAGCGTCTCGGTGTCCGCCCAGTGCAGGTCATCCAGTACCAACGCGAGCGGGGTGTCCTGGGCGATCCGGACCAGGAAGTCGCCGATCGCGCGATGCCAGCGGAATCTGGCGGCCTTCGGGTCCGCAGTGTCGATGAGCGGTGCGGGAACGGGAGTCGTGCCGGTCGCGGCCAGGGTGTCCAGGATGCGATGCCACGGCCAGGCCGCCGGCACGCCCTCGTGATCCGGATTACGTCCCCAGGCCACGATCCAGCCCTCGGCGCCGAGTCGTTCGGTGAAGGACTCCACCAGTGCGGTCTTACCTGCCCCGGCCTCCCCGGAGACCAGCGCGACGCCCCGCTGCCGCTTCGTGTGAACGGCCGTCGACTCGGCTGTTAGCGCGCCGGTCTCCGTCCCGCGGCCGATCAGCTCCGAGTCCGGGGATGCCGGCGCGGGTTCGACGATCCTCACGACGGCGGGAGCGGGGACGGTCGACAGGTGCGGGGCGTGCGCGAGGATGTCGGATTCGATCTGGCGCAGGGCCGGGCCCGGGTCCACGCCGAGGTCCTCGACGAGCAGCCGTCGGGCCCGCCGCAACACGCCCAGCGCGTCGCCCTGGCGTCCGGCCCGATACAGCGTCAGTGCCAGCAATCGCCAGCTGCTCTCCCGCCAGGGCTGCTGCGCGAGCTCGGCTTCCAGGCTCGGAACCGCCTCCGCCGCGCGGCCGAGGGCCGAGAGTGCCTCGGCTCGCTGTTCCACCGCAAGCAGGCGTAGCTCGTCGAGGTTGGCGATCGCCTCTCGAGCCCAGCCCGCGTCGGCGAACTCGCTGTAGGCAGGTCCCCGCCACCAGCCCAATGCCGTGTCGAGCCTGTCCAACGCGGCCGCCGCCCGATGGTGTTCGAGTAGTTCTCGGCTGCGAGCCACCTCGCTCTCGAATCTGCCTGCGTCGACCGCATCCGGCTCGGCCCGCAGGGCGTAGCCGGATGCCACCGTCACCAACAGCCGCGCCGGAGTCCTCGGGGGCCGGTCGGGTTCCAGGGACCGTCGCAGTGTGGCGATGAAGGTCTGGACGGCTCCCACCGCGCCGCTCGGGGGTGTCTCCCACAGGTCGTCGATCAACAAGTCCCTCGGTACGACCCGCCCCTTGGCGACCAGCAGCCGCGCCACCACCGCACGATGGCGGGGGCCCTTCAGATCCACCGGGCCCCGTTCCTCCTCGGCGACGAGAGGTCCGAGCACACCGAAACGAATCGATGAGGTCATCCGCTCGCTCTCGTCGGGTCGGCATCGAGGGCCGATGCCTGCACAGCGGCATCGCCGGTACCGCACTGTAGTGCGGTCCGACGTGCGTTCGCCGGAGACGGGCCACCGTCGAAGCGGCCTGCCGAGGCGCGCTGACCGAATGCTGATTCCCTGCTGACCGAGGTCCCCGACGCTGTCCTCGGAAGTACGAAGTACACCCGGCAAGGAAGGCAGCACATGCGTATCAGCGGTTTCGACTATCAGCGGGTGACCGTCGCCGACGATGTGGCTCTCAACGTCGCGGTGGGCGGTTCCGGACCGCCGATCGTGTTGTTGCACGGATTCCCGCAGACCCATCTGATGTGGCGGCATGTCGCCGCCGATCTGGCCGCCGATCACACCGTGATCTGTCCCGACCTCCGGGGATACGGCGCCAGCGACAAGCCCGTCGACCCCACCGGGCAGGCCTATGCCAAGCGGGTGATGGCCGCCGACGTCGTGGCGGCGGCGCGCGCACTGGGGCATTCCCGCTTCGCACTCGCGGGCCATGATCGGGGCGCGCTGGTCGCCATCCGCGCCGGCCTGGACCACCCCGACGCGGTCAGCCACCTCGCGTCGCTGGACGTTCTGCCGACCCTGGATATGTGGGACGTTCTGCACGGCGTGACCGCAGCCGTGGCTTTCCACCTCTACCTGATGGCGCAGCCTCCCGGCTTGGCCGAGACGCTGATCGGCAACGCCCCGGACGAGTTCTTCGGCCACTTCCTCGATATCTGGGCGCAGAACCCGGAGCTGTTCCCGGCCGAGATCCGGGCCGCCTACCTCCAAGCCTCTCGGGAGGCGGTGCCGTCGATCGTCGCCGATTACCGGGCCTCGGCGAATATCGACGTCGAGCACGACACGGTGGACCGGGAGGCCGGAAACCGGCTCCGGATGCCGGTCACCGTGCTGCAACAGGATTGGGGCGCGGCCCTCGGTTACGAGGCGGCCCAGCGTTGGGAGGCCTGGGCTGCGGACCTGGAGCATCGGACCGTGTCCAGTGGTCATTTCATGGCCGAGGAGTCCCCCGCCGAGGTGGTCGAGGCTTTGCGTGCCCTACTGAGTAGGTAATCGGTCCGCATTGGTGGTCCCGGTCCGGTCGGTGCCTGAGGTGCCGTCCGGATCCGGGGCCTTCTTTTCATCCACCACTGAAACAACAGTGCACCCTGCCAACTTCACCTATCGGTCACTTATGTGACCGATCCATTTCGGAAGGTAACCATCGCCGGCTAACCTCGCCGGTGTGGAAATCGGAGTGAACGTGCCGAACTACGGGCCGGGCACCGACCCCGGCGTCCTGCGATCCTGGGCGCACACGGTCGAAGGGCTCGGCTTCGATCACCTGATGATCTCGGATCATCTCGCGATCACCCCTGATGTCGCGGCACAGTACCCAGCGCCGTTCTACGAGCCCTTCACCACGCTGTCCTGGTTCGCGGGCTTCACGAGTCGGGTGCGGCTGGGGACCACCGTGTTGATCCTGCCCTACCGACATCCGCTACACGTGGCACGCTCGGCCGCCAATCTGCAGGCGTTCAGCGGCGGACGGTTCGTGCTCGGCGTCGGCATCGGATGGGCCCGCCAGGAGTTCGACGCCTTAGGCATTCGGTTCGACCGGCGCGGCGCGATCACCGACGACCATCTGCGCCGCCTCCGCACCGCATGGAAGAACACCGACGACTATCGGTGCGGGCACATACCGATCTGGGTCGGAGGCAACAGCGACGCGGCACTGCGCCGATCCGTGCTGCTCGGCGACGCCTGGCATCCGTACCACTTCACGATGCCCTGGTGGCAGGACTCGGTCGAACGTCTGCGCGTGCGCGCTGCAGCCCTCGGACATCCGGTGCCGCAACTCGCACCTCGTATCAAGCTGCGCCTCACCGAGACCCCGATCACCACGCCGGAACGCCTCGCGGGCGAAGGCACGATCGATCAGGTCGCGGCCGACCTCGAAGACCTGCGCCGCAGCGGCGCGGCCGCCGTCACGCTCGACACGTACAACGGGGACCCAACGGAGACCCGACGTCCTGCGGACGCCTTCCGGTTCCTCGCCGCCGTGGCCGCGATCAGACCTCCCGGTGTCGGGATGGAGAGTTGACGGTGGAAGGGCCTCGAGTTCGGCCTACGGCGGCCTCAACGCGCCTCGGCGAGCTCACCGACGACCGCATCGCTCAACTCGGGCCAGACCTTCAACGCCCACCTGCCGAACACCCGATCGGTGAGGGCGATGCATGCGGCCCCGGCCACCGGATCGACCCAGAGGAAGGTCCCCGACTGGCCGAAGTGGCCGAAGGTCGACGGCGAATTGAGCGCACCGGTCCAGTGCGGCGACTTCTCGCCGCGAAGCTCGAAGCCCAGGCCCCAGTCGTTCGGGCGCTGCATACCCAGTCCGGGCAGCACGCCGTTCAACCCGGGGAAGACCACCGTGGTGGCCTCGTGCAGCAACTCCGTCGACACCAGTTGCGGATTCTGCAATTCGGCCGCGAACCGGGCGAGGTCGGCGGCGGTGGACATCGCCCCGGAGGCCGGGCTGCCCGGCAGGGTGGTGCTGGACATGCCCAGGGGCTCGAACACCGCCTCGGCCAGGTAGGCCGCGAACTCGATGCCCGAGGCGTCCTGCACCGCCGAGGTCAGCACCTCGAAGCCGGTGTTGGAGTAGATCCGCCTACTTCCGGGCTCGAAGTTCGAGGCGGCGTCGCCCTCGAATGCGAGTCCGGCGGTGTGGGCGATCAGATGGCGCAGCGTCGATCCGGGCGGACCGGCGGGCGTGTCCCATTCCACCGCGCCCTCCTCGACGGCGATCAGTACCGCGTAGGCGGTCAGCAGTTTGGTGACCGAGGCCAACGCATACACCCGATCCAGGTCACCGTGCTCGCCGAGCAGGGTTCCATCGGCGTTCACCACGGCGATCGTCCTGTTGTCGACGGGCCAGTCCGCCGCGATCTTCGGACTCTTCAACACGTTGCGCCTCTCCACGCGACAGACCCTACGAGGCGCGACGCGGCGCGCGTTCGGTCCCCCTCGTCCACCGGGGTCCGCCTCCCGCTCGGGTCCATCCGATGATGGCTCCGGCGCAGGCAGCCGTCGCGCCGCCCGACGTCGTCTCAGTCGTCGCCCTTCTCCTGGGTGTCCGCGTCGTCGGGTGTCTGCGACTCGGCATCGGCTGCCGCCCGCTCCTGCTTGAGGAGATCGTCCAGGCGTTTGAGCACCCGGAGCTGCGCGGGGTTGTACAACTCGATCAACGCCTGAGCCATCGTCCGCTGCGCTTCCTCCTTGCCCAGTCGGGAATGCGCGGTCGGATCCACCAGCGTCGGCTGTTCGGCCTGCGTCTTGCGGGCTATCGGGACCATTCGCTCGGCGAGCTGATCGATCGTGGACTCGTCGGCGTCCACGGACAGATACTCGAACTCGTGGGCGGTGTCGTCCCGCACGGCCAGCGCCTGGCTGAACTCCTCCAGAGCCGCCTCGCTGAAGATCGTCGAGTACATCATCAGCATGGACCGCTGGGTGTCGGTGAGGTCCCGGACGAATGGTTCGAACCCGGGCGGGGTGTCGGCGGTCGCACGATGGCGTCTGATCACCGCCAGCTCCGCGCGCACCCGGGTGAGGCGCTTGATCGTCGCCTCCAGCTCGGTGTCGAGCACGCGCAGTCCCTCGTCGGGGTCCTCACCGGCTCGGCCCATGGCGGCGACCTGTCCCAGCGGGATCCCGAGTGCGCTCATCCGCTTGATCTGCAGCAACCGAACGAGGTGCGAGACGGTGTAGTGCTTGTACCCGTTCGACGTCCGTTCGGGCTCGTCGAGCAACCCGATCTTGTGATAGTGCCGAACAGCGTTCACCGTGGTGTCCGCGAGCTCAGCGAGCTGTCGAGTGCTCCATGTCATCTGATGCCTTCCCCATCTCCGTCTGCCGCAACACGCCGACGCGGTCATCTCGGCGACCAGACCCACCAGGAGTGTTCTTCGAGACCCTGCTCGAGTTCAAGAATGCCAAGTGGGCGGCCAGGATGGCGGAAGGGGGCGTCCGGCGCGGCGAACAGCGGGTCGCACGCGCTCGGCCGTCTTCGATCACCTCGGGTGACGGATTCGGCGATCAGGCACCGAACAGCAGGGGAACCAGATAGACGAGCGAGAACGCCTCATAGATCGCACCGACGACGAACAGCAGCAATGCGGGCAGGCTCAGCCTGCCGAACTGTTGTAGTCCCCGGAGATAGCCCTGCCGCCGGTCACGAGCGTCGACGACGTCGGGACGCAGCCAGCACCTCCCGAGCAGGTAAGCACCCAGGGTCAGCAGGACGTAGGCCTGGAACTCGATCAGCAGTGTCAGGGCGTGCGGAATCAGGGTGAGCGCCACGGCGTCGTCGGTCGGCGCCAAGGTCATACCGATGTCGAAGGCTCGGTACGCGAATATCGCGATGCCTGCGAAGGGCACGATCATCGAGGGCAGCAGGATCGACAACACTCCGACGGTGAGAGTGTTGACGGCGAAGATGACCAGGGCGAACAGCCAGACGTTGGACAACAGTGAGACGACCAGGTCGGTTGTCCCATCGTCCTGCAGGTCGGTGAGCTGCTGTGCGGTCAGCTCGGGGAAGAGCAGTGCCACCCCGATCCCGATGAGGAAGGCGCCGTAGACGACGGCGTTCAGGACGAGATAGGCACCGAGATTGCTGCGGATGATCTGGAAGGACTTGCGAAGCGATCGCATTGGTCTGTGCTCCATGGTCGGGTGGTGATGAGACGCGGTCCGCCGCGCCTCATCACCACCTCAGACCATGTGCCGGGCACAGGGTCAAACTGACTCGTAGCCGGTCGATCGGGTTCACCAGCGTGGACAGCACATACGTTCGGACCGATTGCCCGTCGCCATCGGCGGCATCGTGATCTGGTTGATCCGGCGTCGAGTCCGCTGGACTTCGGGCCCGTGTTCCCGAGCGTTCCCCACGGCACCATGGATCAGCCTGCTCGGCGCATCCGCTCGAACGGAATCAAGGCTCGACGTGCGCGACGTCGCGAGGACTCCCCGACGGCAGGCCGACCCACCCGGTCACGAATCGGCGCGGGCGGAGATCTGCTGCACGCCCCAGGTGTTTCCGTCCGGGTCTGCGAAGGAGACGAAGCCGACGTTGTCCAGGGACTCCCCCTCCTTGGGCGGCCGAGGCCCTGCGGGATCCCCCAGGAGCTGGATCTCGCTCACCTCGACCCCCCGTTCCACCAGCTCGGCCCGTGCGGCGCGGAGATCGGCCACCACTAGCTGCACGCCACGCAGTGAGCCGGGAGGCATATCGGTGATCCCCTCGCCCAGAACGATGGAGCACCCCGAACCCGGTGGGGTGAGCTGGACCAAGCGAGCACCCCCGCCCGGCTCGACGTCGTGATCGACGACGAAACCAAGCCCCTCGCTGTAGAACTCCTTGGCTCTGGCCACATCCGAGACCGGAACCGCGATCACTTCCAGCGTCCATTTCACAGTAGATTCCTCGATTCCCTCGAGTCGACGACATACCTCGGCAGCAACCGACGCCGCACGACCGTCCATCACGACTCGGCGACCGCCACTCTCGATCTTTCCCGGCAACACCGACAGTCCACCGCACCTGGCGGGAGCCGGGCCGGACGGTTCACCACCATTCGTCGAGCCCGTACCCGCCGCGCCCGCGCCACCGCGTCGGGCGGCCGCGGGGGGTATGCGGCCTGCAACAGTCGGCGGGCATCGTCACCGGGCCGCGGACCGAACGGCCCGCCCGCCGCCGCACCCGTCGTCCCCCGAGGTAGCCCGACCCACCCTGCCAACGCTCTGACCTGGCAAAAGCCAGGCCGTCTGCGTCGACAGCCGGTTCCCCGAGCCGCCTGCTCACCGAGGTACCGACCATCGCGTCGGCGCCGGAGACGATCAACGACGCGGCGAGACAGACACCGCACGGCATCCCGCTCTCCTCCCCCGGTCCGTCGAGGATGTCGAGGTCGGCGATCCGCAGTTCCTTCCCACACCGGGTACGCAATAGAGCGGGTGCCGGATCCGGCGGTGGGCTCACATGCACCAGTCGGCGGGGCTCGATGACAAGGTCGGAACGAAGCCGCACGAGCCGCACGGGCCCGAGTTCCCGAATAGTGGGCGGCGGCGGCCTGCGCCCTGCGGCGACCTCGCCGCAATCCCAGCAGAGGCGGAATCCCGGCGAGGCGATGCAGTGGTCCTCGGTGGCAGGCGGCCTACCCGCCACCAGCGACCGGCAACACAGGCTGACCACCAGGGTGCCCGGCTCCGGTCGGAATCCCGCGACGAGGTGCCGATCTCGACGCGAACCGCATTCGGACTGGGTGTCCTGCGCGAACCAGACGTCCCGATCGGCGATGCCGCCGTCCTCGACCGCCAGTTCGCCGGTCATCGGTTCGCCGCCGCGCGTGTCTCGGCGGCTCGAATCCTCGCCCAATCCTGTTTGGACGGGCTCCGGCGCCGTGGATGCGAATCGCGCCAGCGCTGCCACCAGCATTCGAGAGCGACGAAGACCAGTAACGCAATGCTTACCGAAGCCACCGTTGCGAAGATCTGATCCTCGAAGGCACTGAGCACTCTGCCTAGGAATGACCTGTTCATCGTCGCCTCCATGATCTCCAGGGCCGGGGGGAACCTATCGAAACCTGTGTGCAAAACCTGAATTCAAGATTGAAATTCAGCCTTCCGAGTGAGCCCGACGACATGGAGATGATCTTTGGGTACGGTGGGCGCCGAGAACCGCCCAAGCCAGGAAGGCAACGACCAGATGTCCCTCGGACCCACCGCTCGACGACGAAGGCTTGGCACATCGTTGGCGGAACTCCGATCCGAGGCACAACGCAGTCTCAACGAAGCCGCTGATCACATCGGATGCAGTGCGGGTAAGATCCGAAACTGGGAAGCCGGTCGTTCCGGAATCAAGAAGTTCGAGCTGACCGCACTGCTCGATTATTATCGGACGCCGCAGGCGGTGCGCGGCCTGCTCGAGGATCTCCGTCGCGAGGGCGCCCAACGCGGCTGGTGGTCGACCTATCGGCTGCCGGAATGGTTCAAACCCTATGTGGGGCTCGAACAGGCCGCCGTCGAGGTGCGCAATTTCGAGATCGAGTTGATTCCCGGGCTGCTGCAGACGAAGGCCTACGCCAGGGAGATCCACTCGGCTGGCACCCACATCACCGACCCCTCCGACGTGGAGAAACGGGTCGCCGCTCGCATGGAGCGCCAACAACGGCTGTGGGCGGACGAACCGCTTCGACTGAGCGCCGTGGTCAGCGAGGCCGCGCTGCACCGGCAGATCGGCGGAGCCGAGGTCATGGCGGAACAACTGCATCATCTGCGTAGTCTGGGCAGACTACCCAATGTGGTTCTGCAGATCCTGCCCAGCAGTGTGGGAACGCATCCGAGTCTTGCCGGTGGATTCACCTTCCTGCGGTTCGCCGAATCCGCGGATCCCGATGTGGGGTGGACGGAGAATCCACTCGGCGGCAATGTAATAGAGGATCGCGATGATGTGGCCACCCTGAGGACCATGTTCGACGAGCTGCAACGTCTTGCGTTGTCCAAGCGGGACTCGACTCGGCTGCTGGCTAGGATGCTCGCGGAATCCACGACTCCCTGAAAGGAAGCGACGCTGCGTGCATCCAGTGACGAGTGATCGGTGGCGAACCAGTAGCCGCAGTGCCAACGGTGGCCAATGCATCGAGGTAGGCCAGTTCCGCGACGTCGTCGGCATCCGCGATACCAAGAATCGTCAGGGCGGGGTGCTCACCGTCCCGCCGCGTGCCTTCGAGGCATTCCTCGCTGCCGCTAAACACGACCGGATCGGTTGACCTGCGCGCCGTATCGGATCGAGCCGACGAAGACCTCGCCGGTAATCGTCCCACGGCCAGCGCGGTAGCGAATCAGTTTCGAACAGATCGGGTTCGCCGGGAAATCGGACGATAGCCGCCGGTAATCCGATCGAGCAGTCCCCCCGATAACAGCAGTGGGCACGGGGACCAGCGACAATCACGGGAGCGGGCCGTGTGGCGGCCGAGCCCGCTCCCCATCAACCGGGCCATGCTCGATTCGGGCCGTCTCACACGAAGCGGCTGTGCTCACGCCTCTCTGTCCTGCCGCAGGCGAACCGCTGGCCGATGGGGCGATACCACTCGCAGACCGCCCTGGGCTGAGCAGGCGAGAGCCCGGCCAGACTTGCCGTATGGGTGTCTTGGATGGCAAAGCCGTGGTGATCACCGGAGCGGGCCGCGGACTTGGCAGGGCCTACGCTATGCATGCGGCGAACGAGGGCGCGTCGGTACTGGTCAACGATGTCGACGGCGAATTCGCTCACGAGGTGGCGATCGAGATCCGTTCGGCGGGCGGCATCGCGGTGGCCGACGATTGCTCGGTCGCCGATCCGGACCAGGCCCACGAGCTGATCGAGCGCGCTCTGCACAGTTTCGGAGCCATCGACGGACTGGTCAACAATGCCGCGCTGAACTATCAGGCACCCCCGTGGGAGATCGATCCCGAACGAATGCGCGCCCTGATCGAGGTCAACGTGTTGGGACCGCTGTACTGCGGGACGTCGGCTATCGCGGCGATGCGCGAGCAGCAGGCCGGCGGCTCGATCGTGAACATCGTCTCCGGCGCGATGCTGGGGCAACGCGGCGCTGCGGCGTACTCGGCGTCCAAGGGTGCGCTCGCCTCGACGACCTTCTCCTGGGCTGCCGAACTCGTGGGCACCGGAATCCGCGCGAACGGGGTCGCCCCACTGGCCTACACCAGGATGGTGCGGTCGGATGCGGCGAAACGCGCCTGTCCCCCGGAACTGACCCCGGAGCAGGTCGCACCCGTGGTGACCTACCTACTCAGCGACCTGTCGGCGGGCCTCACCGGGCAGATCATCCGCTTCGTCGGGGGCAAGATGCATCTTTTGCGGCAACCGGCGGTGAAACATCCGGTGGTGGAGCGGCCTCGGTGGGAGGTGGGCGATGTCGCTGCGGCCATGGCCGGGCCGTTGTCGAGCGCGCTGGAACCGGCGCCCCGGGTCCGCTGGGCGCTGTAGCGCGTCGCTCGCGCACCGAGGGGAGGCCGATCGACTGGTGACGACGCGCCGTGTCGGTCGAACCCGATGGCGGGTGCCCTTCGCCCTCGTGGCCCAGGAATCCGCCGCGGCGGGCGATCGACTCGTCGACCGTGTTCCGCGCGATCTCGATGCGCAACTCCGGCGGGACCGGCAGGTCGTATGGGGCATCGCGGCGGGCGGATCGCGCTGTCGGACCCGGTAGTACTCGGGACGTCCCAGGAGCGCTCGGGGTGTTGCTCCTGCATCGCTTCGTCGAGCAGCCGAGCATGGCTCGATGACGCGCACGCACGGCGAACGAGCGACCCCAAGCCAATCCCGAAACCCTGCTCGAGCACCGTACATAACTTGCGAGACATACAAGTCGACACTAATGTTCTCGATATGGCCGTCGTGTTCGCAGTACTGGCCGAGCCCGCCCGCCGTCGGATCATCGAGCTCCTGCTGGAACGGCCTCGGCCCGTGGGCGAACTCGTGGAACAGCTCGGTCTCTCGCAGCCAGGGACCTCGAAGCATCTCCGGGTGCTGCGCGAAGCGGGATTCGTCCGCCAACGCAAGGACGCGCAGCGCCGGGTCTACGAACTACACAGTGAACCGCTGATGGAGCTGGACCGCTGGCTCGCGCCCTATCGCCGAATGTGGGCGGATCGGCTGGACGATCTCGGCCGCCACCTCGACACGATGCCAGATCCTTGATCATCGATTCGGAAAGGACGATACATCCATGCTCGGAACCCTGACTCCCACCGAGGACGGCCGTTTCGCACTCCGCTTCGAACGGACCTTCGCGCATTCACCGGAGAAGGTGTGGCGGGCGATCACCGAGACCGAGGAACTGAAGGGATGGTTCCCCGCCGTCGTAGACCTCACTCGACCCGAGGGTGAGACGGTCGTGTTCGAGTTCCCCAATGGGCAGGCACCCACCACCGAGGGTCGGATCATCCGCTCGGATCCACCTAGGACGCTCGAGTACACCTGGGGCGACGAGCTGCTGCGTTGGGAACTGACGCCGCAGGGCGACGGCTGCCACGCGGTGTTCACCAACGTCTTCGACGAGCGAGAGAGTGGGGTGCCCACCGGCGCCGGTTGGCATGCGGGCCTAGAGGTTCTCGCGGCCCGACTGGACGGCCGCGAAGTCGGCTGGGCACCGATGGACCGCGCAGGCGAGCTGACGCAGAAGTACGCCGCCGTTTTCGGCTGATGAGCGATCACGTACCGGTTCTCCCCGTTGGATAGGCCCCCGAGGGGGCCTATCCATGGCGTCTCGACGCCGCCCGCGTGGGTTCGATCAGGAGGTGCCGAGTCCGGCCAACGCTTCTCGCTCGGTCATGCCCATGAAATAGACGATCTCCTCGTGGTTCGTGGACCCGATGAAGTTCTCAGCGCCTGCGCGGTAGTAGAGGTCGACGGTGACCGGGCCGGACGCGACGTCCTTGCCCTGTCTGGTGCGTAATCCCTCGACGACCGAGGGCACGTCGTGCCGGAGCGAGACCTGGCTCCGGACGAAGTACCGAGCGCCGTGCAGTTCGACCTCCGGGAGCATCTCCAGCGGCGTGCTCGAATCCGGGTGGTCATAGTGCGGATGGGTCAGCAGGTCGTACCGGAAGATCTCATCCAGCAGATCCGCGTGCTCGGCGGGTAGCAACGGTCGGATGTCCTCCTGCCACCAGCGCAGCAACATCCGTTTGGCCTCGGGGTGTCCGAGCAGGTAGCTGACGGCGTCCCCGAAAGCGACGTCGCTGCTGGCCGCCCTGACGACGGCGTCGCGCAACGGCTCGGCCCCCGACTCGTCGGTCCGCTCGGTCCAGGCGTCCAAGCCGCGCAGCACCTGTGACTGCGTCAACTCGGTGAGCTCTCGAATACCGATCCACACATGACGCAGGACGGCGTTCTCCGCCATCACCCTGGTCCAGAACAGGAACCGCTTGATCTCCCGGTTCTCCACCTGAGTCATCGTGTTGTGCGACAGGATGTACTCGAAATCGTCGTCATCGCCGCGTACCGAGACGATTCCGTACTCCTGCTTCTTCTCGGTGTACTCGGTGTTGGGCAACAGGTGCAGCGGATAGACCGCGATTCGAGAGACATGCCGGGATAATCTGTCGTATCCCGTCAGGAAGGACTCGACGGTCTCCCCAGGTGCACCCCAGATCAACTCGGCGTAACAGTCGAGTCCTTCCTTGTCCAACCAACGCGCGAGGTCCTCCCAGTCATTGACCTTCATGTTGCGTCTGTTCATCGTGCTCAGCGCGTCGCTGCTGAGGGTCTGCAGCGCGAGGGTGAACGAACTACGCAGGCCGGTACGTTTCATCGTCCGGACGATGTCGTAGAACAGTGGAGACTTGTTCTTGGCCCACGACGTCTCCAAAGCCCGCGGGAACCCATAGATCTCGCGGACGGCGATCATGTCCTCCACGAACTCCCGGTCGATCGGCAGGATGCCGAAGTTCGCATCGCACAGCACGATGGTGTGCACCTTGTGCTTGGCGAACAGTTCGAGCTCGGCACGCAACCGCTCGCGGGAGAAGGCCCGGATGCGCTGGCCGACCGCGCCGCCCCAGTAGCAGAACGAGCACTTATACGGGCACCCTCGGTTGGTCTCCATCAAGGCGACGTCGTAGCGGAACCGACCCTCGCTGTCGGTCAGTTCGATAGCACCGGTGAGGAACGGCGACGGGATGGCGTCGAGGTCGTCGATTCGGTCGCGCGGCAGAGTGGTCACGACCTCCCCGTCCTCGGCGCGGAACGAGATGCCCGCGATGGTCGACAGCCGATGTGGCGTCCTCCCATCGAGCCACGCGGTCAGCAGGTCGCGCAGGACGAACTCGCCCTCGCCGTTGACGACGACGTCTACCTCCGGGAACAACCGGAAGGTGCGCGGCGCCTGATTCGCCACATGGGTGCCGCCGAAGACGACCCAGCCCTGCGGGTTGATCTGCTTGAAAGTCTCGGCCAACGCGCCGAACTCACGGAAGTTCCACCCCAGAACGGAGAAGGCGAGCACGTCGGGCGGGTCTTCGGCGAACAGCTCCTGGGCCATCTTGACGAGCCGGTCGCCGCCTCGGAAGTTCTTGATGCTGATGTCCGCGTGCGCGCGCACGTGGTCGTCGGACAATGCCGCCGCCTTGAGATACCCCGCCGCCAACGGCATCGACTCCAACGGGAGGTCCCAGACACCTTGCTGCACGATGCACACCGAAAGCCTTTTGTTGCGCTCCATCCACGGTCCCCCTGGGCATCTGTCTGGGTGCGGTGCGGTCCGCACGCCTTGGCACAAGCTAATGGAAACTGCCTCGCCGACATCGGGTTTTCGACCATTTAATTGCCGTCACAATGAGACTTCTGTCTTTGTTAGTTAGGGTTTTTCTGGCGATTCTGGGTGACGGAGACTTCGACCTGGCGTTCTGCCAGACTCGCCGAGGGAGAGGCGCCGGCGCCGCTGCGGCAACTGCCCATTGTGGTCGGCGGGTGCCGAGCGGCAAGCACCGCGCGAGCCGCCGCATTCTGACAGCGAAACTCTGCGCGTACCAACCGACTCGGTGCCCGAGCTGGCGGTGGTGGCCGAGCCCTTCAGATCGGTCGATCGATCTCAGCAGCGCCATGGCCCAACGGGCTGGCCAGATTCTGCGCGCTGTTCGACGTCGAAGGCCTGGAGATCATCGCCGCCAACTCACTACCCGAGGGCGACGGCCGGCAACATCTTCAAGCCCGCGTGGCGAATTCCGGGCGACGCGTCGCCATCGGACCATGTATCCCGAGCGCGCTCACCCTGGCCTGCTCTGCGAACAGATCGGCCAGGTCTGCTTTCACGACGTGGCCGAAGATGTCGCGCACCGTGCGGAAGACGTCGTCATGGGTCTGCTGCACACCGTGTTCCTCGACCTCCCGGAAGGTGCTCGCGCCATTGCTCCGCGTATGTGCTCGATCGTCGAGGAGGTGTCGTCGCCACCCGGCATGTGTTCCTCGGCAGGGGCGAACGAGGCACTGCACGGGAGTGGCCGTTCACGGTGCCGAAGCCGGGAGAACGGCTCAAGTCGCTGCCGGGTAGCGGACTACCGCGTGACGAGGTCCCGGCGGCGGTGCAGCCTGCGGTAGTTGGACGGCGTCGTGTCGTAGGCGTCCAGGAACGCCTGCCGGAGTGTCTCGGCCGTGCCGAGTCCGCAGCGACGAGCGATCGCCTTCAGCGGTAACGAGGTGTCGATGAGCAGCGCGGCGGCGGCCTCGGTACGTACCGCCCGGACGTAGCGCGTCGGTGTCGTGTTGAGTTCCTCGGCGAAGAGCCTGCTCAGGTGGCGGGAGCCGATGCCCGCCAACCGGGCGAGCGTCACGACCCGCAGATCCCCGTCGAGGTGCGCGGCGATGTGGTCGGTCACGGTTCGGACCGGCGGCGTCTCGGTCGGCCGCGCGGCCACGAACAGACTCACCTGTGCCTGATTGCCGGGACGCTGCAGGTAGGCGACCAGCCCCCTGGCGACACTGCGGGCGGTGGCCGCTCCGTGGTCCTGCTCCACCAGGGCCAGCGCGAGGTCGAGTCCGCTGGTCACCCCGGCTGCGGTGTACACGTTGCCGTCCTCGACGAACAGCGGCTTGGGATCGAAGCTCACCTTCGGATAGCGGCGGGCGATCTCGTCCAGGTAGAACCAGTGCGTGGTCGCTCGACGGCCGTCGAGCAGGCCGGCGCCCGCGAGCACACTCGCCCCCGTGCACACCGAGGCGACCCGCCTGCTCACGGCGGCGAGCCTGCGAATCTGATCGGTGACGCGGACATCGGACGCGGCGGCGTCGTGTCCGTGACCACCCGCGACGATCAGGGTGTCCACCGGGCCGGCGACTCGTTCGAGCGGCAGATCAGCGGCGAGGACGATCCCACAGGAGGTACGGACGCCCTGACCGCCGACGGTGGCCGTGATGATCTCGTACTCGGTCTCGCCGCGAACCCGATTGGCGCCGTCGAACACATCCGCAGGGCAGGCGATGTCCAACAGGGTCGCCTCGGGATAGCCGACGATCACGATGCGACGCGGTGAGACCGGCACCTTCGCCAGGGTAATCCGCCGGAAAGCGGACCGATGTCGCAGGATCTCGGACATCACGATGGCCGCCCCGATATCGGCGACGGCATGGTGTCGATCATGACCACCGAGCAGCGCACCATCGCATTCGTCATCTATCCGGGCCTGACACCGCTGGACATCGTCGGGCCCCTGCAGGTCCTCGCGGGTCTGGCGGCCTTCGTCCCCGAGTATCGAGTCGCCGTGGTGGCCGCGAACACCGAGAAGATGCCGTCGGACTCCGGGCTTCTCCTCGCGGCGGAATACACCTTCGACGAGGTGCCCGATCCGTTCATCGTGGTGGTGCCCGGCGGTATGACGCCGACGCTCGCCGCGATGACCGACGAGCGGCTGCTGCGCTATCTGCGGGAGAGCGCGTCGGGCGCGCATCTGATGACGTCGGTGTGCACGGGGGCGCTGTTGTTGGGCGCCGCCGGGCTGTTGGAAGGGCGTCGGGCCACGACGCACTGGATGTTCGTGACTGTGTTGGCAGCCCTCGGGGCGACCCCGGCGCGGGAGCGTTGGGTGCAGGACGGACCGGTGTTGACGGCCGCCGGAGTGGCGGCGGGTATCGACATGGCGCTGCATCTCGCGCAGCAGCTCGAAGGCGAGGAGGTCGCCCGGCGTATTCAGACGATGATCGAGTACGACCCCGAGCCGCCGTTGGGGTCGATCGACTGGTCCACGGTGGACATCCCCGGGTATACCCCCGTCCTCGAGCAGACCATGCGCGAGGCGCTCGGGGAGCATCCCGAGCTGTTGGAGAAGTTGGTGGCTCGGTTGCCTCGGGGCTGACCGAGCGGGCGGTGGTCAGGTGGTCGTCGCGAAATTCAGCTGACCCCTGCGGCGTGGTCATGGAGGATGGTCGCGTGGACGACCAGCGAAACGACGACCGAACCCGGTTCATCGACCCGGCTATCCAGGTGCCGCACCTGGCGGCCGAGGACATCATGGTCGTCTGTCCACGCTGCGCGAATCGGGCGATCAGCCGGGCTTACCCGAACGAGAGCCGGTTCATCATCTCCTGGCCACGCCGCCTGACCTGTCCGACCTGCGCTTACACGGCGGACTGGGATGCCTCGTCCTGCTCGGCCTGGGGCGGTCCGACGGACCCGTTCTTCCGGTTTCCGCTGTGGCTGACCGCCGAATGCTGTGGCGGGCGGGAACTCTGGGTGTTGAATGCGCAACATCTGGATCTGTTGGAGCAGTACGTGGCCGCCAGGATTCGGGAACGCCTGCACGGGAGTGGCATGACGATGATCGCCAGACTGCCCGCCTGGATCAAATCCGCCAAACATCGGGCGGAGATCCTGCGGACGATCCACCGGCTCCGCGCGACGCTCGACGAGCCGCCGGTCCCGCCACGCGATCGTGTGGCCGGCCGTCGGAAGCTCACCGCTGCGAGCCGGTAGTGCGTTCGCGCGGTGAGGACTCCCGCTCCGATCGAGCGGGAGTCCTCATCGCCGGTTTCAGCGGCGTTGCACCTTCGCCAACCACTGCTGCAGGGTGACCACCGCCAGCAGGATCGTCCCGCTGACCACCGCCTGCCAGTTCGAGTTCAACGAACCCACCTGATTGATCACGTTCATGATCACCTGAAGCAGCAGCACACCGACGAGGGTGCCCAGCACCGTCCCCGCACCGCCGGTGAGCAGGGTGCCACCGAGCACCACCGCCGCGATGGCCTCCAGCTCCATGCCGACGCCCAGGACCGTGACGCCCGAGGACGTGTACGAGGCGATCAGCATCCCGCCGAAACCGGCGAGCAGGCCGGAGGTCAGGTAGGCGACGATCTTGGTGCGGGCCACCGGCAGCCCCATCAGGTCCGCCGCGTCCTCCTGTCCGCCGATGGCGAGCACCGTCGCCCCGTACGAGGTCCGGTGTAGCACCACGCTGCCGATGACGAAGGCGATGATCACCAGCCAGATCGGGAAGCCGATGCCCAGGAATCGGCCCTGTGCCAGTTCGCGGAACGCCGATTCGGCGGGCACCTTGTAGGTGGTGGCGCCCTCGTCGCTGATGAGCAACAGCAGGCCTCGGGCGAACAGCAGACCCGCCAGCGTGACGATGAACGGTGGCAGCCCGCCCTTGGCGATGATCAATCCCTGGATCAAACCGATCGCGCCGCAGACCAGCAGCGGCAACAGCAGTGCCGCCCAGGTGCCGTACTGCGACCCCCAGGCCGCGAGCACCCCGCCCAGGGCGAACACGGACCCCACCGACAGATCGATACCGCCGGTCATGATCACGAAGGTCATACCGAGCGCGACGACGGCCAGGAACGAGGCCTGCATGCCGATATTGGTCAGGTTTCCGCTGGTGCCGAAGGAATCGAAGGCGAACGTCGCGGCCAGCACCGCAACGATGAGGATCACCAACGCCCCCTGCCGCTGCACCAGGCGGGCCAGCCGGGCACGGGAACCGGGGGCGGTCGGCACCTCCCTCGGCGGTCCTTCCGGGGTGGGCGCGACGACGGGGCTGCTCATGTCACGCCCTGCCTTTCAACGTCGAGTCGATCCGAATGGCGCGATGTGATCGAGGTGTCTGGCAGGCCGGTGGTGTCATGGCGTCACCGCCGGGGAGGTGTTCGCCTTCGTCGCGGTGGCCCCTTTGCGCGGCCCGGTCTTGCGGCGACCGAGCTGCACGTAGACGGCGGCGACCACGATGACGGCCTGGACGATCTGAGCTGTCGAGTCCGGGATGTCGTGGAAGATCAGGGTGGCGGTGATGAGCTGCATCAACAGGGCGCCCGCGATGGTGCCCACGACGCGGACCTGGCCGCCCGACAGCGGCGTCCCGCCGATCACCACGGCGGTGATCGCCGACAGTTCGATGAGCAGCCCGAGCCGGGTCGGGTCGCTGGCCTGCGAACGAGCCGCCAGCAACGCACCCGCCAACGCGGCGAGCAGACCACAGACGACATAGGTCGTGATCAGGACCCGGCGCACCGGCAGTCCCGCCAATTCCGCGGCCCGCTTGTTGCCACCGATGGCGAGGAGTCGGCGACCGTAGATGGTGCGTCGCACCGCGAACCAGACGGCGAGCGAGACTGCGGCGGCGATGAGCACCACATACGGGATGCCCAACAGGTTGCCGGTGCCCAGGGCCACGATCCCGGGCTCGCGGATGCTCTTGATCTCGCCGCCGATCAGGTTCGCCACACCACGCCCGGCGACCATCAGACCGAGGGTCGCCACGATGGGCTGCACGCCGACCCTGGCGACGAGTGAGCCCGCGATCGCGCCGGTGATGCAGCCTGCCAACAGCGCGACCAGGATCGCGATGGCCGCGCCGTATCCGATGTAGAGCGGGATCAGCGCCGCTGCCAGCGCCATCACCGCCCCCACCGACAGGTCGATGCCCTGGGTTCCGATGACCAGGGCCATGCCCAGCGCCACGATCAGCACCGGAGCCACCTGGATCAGTTGGAGGCGCAGGGTGCCTTCGCTGACGAAGTTGGGGGTGATGATCACGTTGATCAACACCAGTAGGGCCAGGGCGACGAAGACCCCGTTGCGGCGAACCCAGTCCGCGTCCAGCCTGGGCCGCCACCAGGGCCGGGGCGGTTCGGGAACATCGGGCGGAGCCGGAGTAGGACCATCGGCGTCCCCGGCCTTCGTGTCGGGCGTGGCCGATGTCGGCGAGCCGCTCGCCTGCGTGGAGTCGGTCACCCCTGTCCTCCTGTTGTCTCGTCCACCGGTCGTTCCGGATCGCCCGCCAGTGCGGCGAGCAGTGCGGCGCTGGTGCGTTGCTCGCCGGACAGTTCCCGCGTCACGGCACCATCACGCAGCACGACCACTCGGTCGGCGCCCTCGACCAGCTCGTCCATCTCGCTGGAGATCAGGACCACGGCCAGGCCCTGCTCCGCCAGTTCGTCGATCAAGGACTGCACTTCGCTCTTGGCTCCGACGTCGATGCCGCGCGTCGGCTCGTCGAGGAGGAACACCTTGGGCTCGGTGCACAGCCAACGGGCGATCAGCACCTTCTGTTGGTTGCCACCGGACAACTCCCGCACCGGTTGGGCCGGGCTGGAGGCCTTGATGTGCAACCGGGCCATGAAGGTGGCCACCAGCGCGTCGATCCGGGATTCCGAGACCAGCCCCAACCGCGAGAATCGCGGTAACACGGCAAGTGCGATGTTGTCGCGCACCGACAGCTCGGGAATGATCCCCTCGGCCTTGCGATCCTCCGACAACAGCGCAATCCCGGCGCGCAGGGCGTGGCCCACGGAGTTGGTGCGTACCGGGGAACCCTCGATCCGCACGGTGCCCGCCTGTCGGGGCAGGGCGCCGTAGACGGCTTGCACCGTCTCGGTGCGCCCGGAGCCGAGCAATCCGCCGAGCCCGACGACCTCGCCCGGTCGGACGGCGAGGCCCACGTCCTGCAGTTTGCCCCGGACCTCGATACCGGCCGCGACGAGCACCGGTTCCCGATCCTGCCGATGGGTCTCGCCGAAGTCGGTCGCCCCACCCCGCCGGACCTCCTCCAGATCACGACCCAGCATGTGGGCGATCAACGTCAGGCGGTCGAGGTCGGCCATCGCCCCGGTGTGCACCTGCCGTCCGTCCCGCAGGATGGTGACCCGGTCGCACAGTTCCCAGAGTTCGTCGAGTCGGTGCGAGACGAAGACCAGTCCCACGCCCCGGTCCCGCAGGGTCCTGGCGACGCCGAACAGCGTGGCGACCTCCTTGGCCTCCAAGGACGAGGTCGGTTCGTCCATGATCACCACGCGGGCGTCCACCGACATCGCCCTGGCCAGGGCGACCATCTGCTGCACACCGAGACCGAGCCTGCCGAGGTCGGCGCGGACGTCGATCTCGATGCCCAGCGACTCGACCAGGGCCGCGGCCTCGCGATTCATCCTGGCGAGGTCGATGAGGCCGAAGCGGTTGCGGGGTTCGCGGCCGAGGAAGATGTTGCGGGCCACCGACAACAGCGGTACCAGGTTGACCTCCTGGTAGATCGTCGAGATCCCCGCGCGCTGCGCGTCGGCGGGCCGGGCGAAGGCGACCGGTTCACCGGCGAACCGCACCGTGCCCGAATCCGGCGAGTGCACGCCGGTGAGGACCTTGATCAGGGTGGACTTGCCCGCCCCGTTCTCTCCGACCAGGGCATGGATCTCGCCGCCCCGCAGCCGGAAATCGACGCCCCGCAGCGCGTGCACCCCGCCGAAGGACTTGGTGATCACCTCGGTCTCAAGCACGACGCCCACGCCGTCCCCGGACGTGGTGTCGCTGGAACTGCTGCTCACGACGGTGTCCCTCCTTGCGCGACCGTCTCGACGCGAACCCGTCGGGCCCTACCGGACCCGACGGGTGTTCTCGAAGTGGTGCTCGCGTTAGAAGGCGTTACCGATGTTGGCCTCGGCGTTGGAGCTGTCGTACTGGTCGTCGACGATGATCACGTCCTCGGGGATCGCCTCGCCGTCGAAGAACTTCTGCGCGGTCTCGAAGGCCAACGGGCCGAATCGCGGGTTGGACTCGATCACCGCGTTGATCTGGCCTTCGACGATGCCCTGCACCGCGTTGCGGGTGCCGTCGACCGAGACGATCTTGACGTCGGTGCCCGGCTGCAGACCGGCGGACTGGACTGCGGTGACCGCGCCGAGGCCCATCTCGTCGTTGTGGGCGTAGATCGCGGTGATGTCCGGGTTGGACTGCAGCAGTTGCTCGGCGACGGACTGCCCCTCGTCGCGGGCGAAGTTCGCGGTCTGCTCGGCGACGATCTCCAGGCCGGGGTACTCGGCCTCGACCTGGTCCTTGAATCCGGCGTTGCGGTCGTCGGTCACGTTGTTGCCGGAGGAGCCGAGCAGGATCGCGACCTGCGCTTCGCCACCGGTTGCGTCGTTCATCGCGTCGGCGGCTCTGGCGCCCTGCTCGTAGAAGTCCGAGCCGAGGAAGGCGACGTAGTCCTCGCAGTGGGTGTTGGTGACCTTGCGGTCGATGGTGATGACCGGGACGCCCGCCTCCTTGGCCGCGTCCAGCGCCGGGTCGAGGCCGTCGGAGTTGACCGGGGCCACGATCAGCAGCTCGATGCCCTGATTGAGCAGGTCCTGGATGTCGGCGATCTGCTTGGGCAGCTCGTTGTCGGCGTTGGTGACGAGCAGCTCGCCGACACCCGCCTCCTCGGCCGCCGCCTCGATGGATGCCGTCTCGGCGGCCCGGAACGCTGCGGTGTCCGGTTCGGACTGAGAGAACCCGACGGTCGCGCCCTCGATCTCCAGCGGTTCGGCTCCGTATTGCTCGAGGGTGCAGCCCTCGCCGGTGTCCTCGCCCTCGCGGACGACCTGACCGTCGCCGCCGTCCGCCGGGCCGGGCGGAGCCGCGTCGTCCTCACCGGTATTGGTGCAACCGGTCAGCGCCACCCCGATCGCCGCGACCGAGGCGAATAACCGCCACGAGCGCCGAACTCCTGTGCGTGCCATGTCGAACTCCTCGCTACCGGGCCCACCACGCCGTGGTTATGCAGTGATGCCAATCACACGTTTTCCCCAGTGATCCAACATGATCGAACATCTTCCTGCAACAATTCTGCGACATGAAACAACATCGATATGTTCAGCGGTCGACAAAATCGCGCGTGGGCGCGGGCGGAATCACTGCGGAATATGGGTATCGAGCCTGGTCTACGGGACTGTCCATGCCGATTCGACATCCGAGTGGCCGACGTTCTCCCGTGCCGAAGCCGAGTCCGAACAACCGAACGCGTTCCCGGTGCAACCCACACATCGACGAATCCGCCCGCACCCACGCAACGCACAGCCACGCGAACCGGGAACGGACTCGCCGACTCAGCCAGACATTCCGGGCGTTTTGCCGACTTGATCGTCTCGGGCCGGCCGCCACGACTGCACCGAGGTGATGCCCACGGCCCCGCCGTCCGTTCTGGTCGGATTGATTCGCAGTGCCTCGGTGCGCAATGGCGGGTCGATCACCACCCGTTGCAATCTGCCCGGCTCCGGTCGCGCGGGAATCAACGTCGCCCCCGGCACCTCGACCCACTCCCCCGTCGTCGTCCGGTATTCCACCGTGAGTTCGTCCGGGGTACGTACTCCGCCGCCGTCGTCGTAGAACGAGATTCGGACATCGCCGATCTCGGTCGGTTCCGCCACCTCGATGGTGAGCCAGTCGGCCGAATGGGGACTGCGGTAGTTGGTCCAGCGGGTGCTGGGAACGTCGAGGTGGAAATCCTGCCCGTCGATGGCCTGCTCGGGCAGGTCGTCGGCCCAGGAGTAGGTGGCGGTGGCCCGGGGATGGCCGGCGCCGTCGATGTTGACGAAGTCGTCGACGAGGGTGTCCAACTCGGCCCGCTGCGCGGCCGGGACCGCTACCTCGACCGGGTCGAGGGTGTCCTGACGATGCACGACCTCGCCGTCCAGGAAGACGCTCAGGCCGGCCCCTGCGCCGTACTCGGAGCCGTCCCGGTCCCACAACACCGTCAGTTCGTGGCCCTGATAGGGAACGTTCTCCGCAGCGAAGTGGTCCCAGCTTCTGGGCGCGAGTGGTGCGATGCGCAGCGTGTCACCGGCGGCGGGCCGGATGCCGATCAGCCCGGAGAGCACCAGGTCGTTGAAGGTGGAGTGGTTGTAGTCCTCGCTGTGTCCCGGCGAGTCGTACAGCCACCGGTCCTCCTCGGGGTGGTGCGCCTCGGCCACGTAGGGCCTGCCGTCGCGGCGTTGGGTCAGTGCGTAACCGCGCAGCGCGTCGTAGTAGTCGCCCGCGTCCACCCAGGACTGGGATGGATAGTCGATCAGCAGGTTGGCCATCGCGGTGAGGGTCTGGCTCGTGGCATAGGGCCAACTCGGCCCCGACCAGCGACAACAGCCGTTCTCGGCCTCGTGCAGGTACCACGGGCTGCGTCGCTCTACGGTCGTCGGGCCGAAGGGCGCGGCGAACCCGTCGGGGTCGACGAGTTGTGCCCAGGCCAGCGAGTTCTCCGGCCCAGGCATGTGGAAGTACCAGGGGACGAAGCCGATCTGTTCCCGGTCCCCGATGAGCCGATGCTCCTCGCCCTCGTCCGCGCGCATCAGATGCTTGTAGAAGCCGTCCTCGTCATCCCAGAGCAGCCGTTCCTGGTTGGTGCGCAGTTGTCGGGCCAGCCGCTCGTAGCGTCGCGCGTCCCGGACGTCGCGCGCATCGCCCCGGCTGCGAAGCAGTTCCGCGATCGCCAGCGCGTCGCCGTACTGGTATGCGTTGATGGTCGGCCGGAATCCCGCGCCGCCGTGGTAGGGGTCGTCGCTCTGGTAGGAGCCGGCGGTGTACTCCATCGCATCCCAGACCGGGACCTGCCAGTACAGCCCGAGTTCGTCGTCGAACTGCGTCTCCCACCGCTCCCACTGGGTCTGCAACTCGGGCAGCCGGTCCTGGGCGAAATCCCATCGGCCGTCCACCGAGGCTCTGGCGACCATCGCGTCGGCCGCCCAGTAGGAATACTGATGGCTCCAGAAATCGGTGTTCGGATTCAGGAATTCGGTCGCGGGTTTGGGTCCCGAACCGCTACCCCGCAGCCAGAAATCGAGGTAATCGTCGAGATAGCGATGGTCACGCAGCCAACGCCCCTCGTAGACATGGTGTCCGGCGGCGGCAACGATCCCACCGCCGGGAGCGGAGTAGCCGACCGGGCCGAGGAACTCGGAGACGATCCAACCGTCCTCGGGACCGGTGTATTTCAGTGCTTCCTTGAACACCCGCCAGCGGTAGTAGTAGGTGTCCTCGATCTCGGTGTCCGGTAGATCGACGAACGGGATGTTCGCGGCGTACCACTCGGGTTCCACCAGGCCATCGAGTTTCGCCGTCTGATCCACGAAATCGGTGCCCGCACCGACCTCCGGGTACATCGACGTCGCGGCGTCCTCGACCGCGGTCGCCGGTAACCCGACGATTCCGGCACCGAACAGGGCCAACGCCATTGCCGATGCCGTACCGGCACGCCATCCGGCGACCATGAGTCAGTCCTTCTCGTTCGGGACGCAATCCACGGGGATACTCGGTCGATCCCACCGAGGGAGGCGGGCAGCGGTGCAGCCGACCGCTCCGCCCGCCGGGGCCATCGGGCCCCGACGGGCGGAGAGCGGAATCGATCAGCGCTTCTCCTCGGTACCGACGGCGGCCGTGGCGGCCAGCTCGGCTACCTCGGACTCCGACAGCGCCCGGTCGAAGACGCGGGCATCGTCGACGGCACCCCGCAGGTGGTCGACCTGCTGACCGCCGTACTCGGCGCGGCCGATCACGGTGTTGCCGGTGGACTCCGGTGCCGAGCAGGCGTTCTGACTCGCGGCCTTCACTCCGTCGACGTACAGGTCGAGGGTGCCCGCCTGCACGTCGCGAACACCGGTCAGGTGGTACCAGCGACCCGGTTCGACCGGCTCGGACCCGGCGGCGCGTAGACCGCTGAAGCTCATCGCCCACGCCTGGTCCACTCCGGAGTACTGGAGGAAGAAGGCGCTGTCGCGGCCGCTGTCCTGGCTGACGACGGTCTGGAATCCACCGTCGGCCTCGTCCAACTTCACCCAGGCGGACACGCTGTAGCTACCGGAGGTGTCGATCAGCGAGGAGCCGGTGTCGGCTTGGCCCGCGCCCGAGAACGCCACCGCACCACCCTCGACGCCCTCGGTCCACTCGGCGCCCGTCAGCGTCGCGTTCGCGTCGCCGATGGCGTCGGCGACGGTGTCCCCGCTGCCCTCGTCGAACTTGTAGGCGTTGACGCCGTCCAGTCCCGGCGTGCCGGGGTTCGGCTCGCCGCCCCCGGTGCCGGTGCCGTCCGCGGAACGGATGATCTCCTCGTTGATGGCCCGCACCTGGGCGAAGTCCATCTTCTCCACCTGGCGGTCATAGGTGAAGAACCCGTTGACCTCGTGTTCGACATCGGTGATCTGGGTGTAGATCGCGCCGCTGATCGCACAACTGGCCGCTCCTTCGAGAACATCCTGCTGGTTCTCGACGTACCGCCGGGTGAGGGTCTCCTTGTCCGGGGTCATCTCGTAGGCGTGGCCGTCGCCGAACCACATGTGGCCCTCGACCTCGAGGCCGAAGCCCCCGTGCTCGCCGTCCATGGACACCCGGGTCGCGTCCGGGGTCGGCAGGGCGGGGCCGACGTAGGCGTGCCAGTCGATGACGTCGCCGCGACCGGAGTCGCCCAGCGAGTCACAGCAGTTCACGCCACTGTGGGCGTTGACCAGCCGGGTCGGGTCCTGGGCCTTGACCTCGTCGGCGATCCGGCCGGTGGCGTCCCGGTCCCATTCGCCCCAGCCCTCGTTGAACGGAACCCAGCCGATGATGGAGGTCCAGTTCTTCTTCTGCTCGACCAGTTCTTCCAGTTCGACCTCGAACTGCTCGCCTGCCTCGGCGGGCGGCCTACCGCCGGTCCGCATCGACGGCATGTCCTGCCACACGAGCAGGCCCAGCCGGTCGGCGTGGTAGTACCAGCGGTCGGGTTCGGTCTTGATGTGCTTGCGGACGGTGTTGAAGCCGAGGACCTTGTGCTGTTCGAGGTCGAAGGCCAGCGCCTCGTCGGTGGGCGCGGTGTAGATGCCGTCCGGCCAGTACCCCTGGTCCAGGGTGGACATGTGGAAGAGGATCTCGCCGTTGAGGGTCATCCTCAGTCGACCGTCCTCGCCCTCGGCCATGCCGATCTCACGCATGCCGAAGTAGGAGGACACCCGGTCGACCGGGCGGTTGCCGTCCTTGAGGACCACCTCGAGGTCGTAGAGGAACGGCGAGTCCGGGGACCACGTCTTGGTGTCGGGTACCGGGAGGTCGATCGGTTCGCCCGCCGCGCCCTGGGTGCGGCTGACCCGGCGGCTGCCGTCGAGCACGGTCGCCTCGACGGTGAGCCCTTCGACGTCACCGCCGGTCTGCACGGTGAGGCCGAGCGTGGACGAGTCGAGGTCGGGGACCATGTCGAGCGTCTCGACGTGGCCGACCGGGACGGGCTCCATCCAGACGGTCTGCCAGATTCCCGAGGCGCCCTCGTAGAAGATGCCCTCGTCCGGAACCAGGCGCTGCTTGCCGACGGGCTGCCAGGTCGCGTCGGTGAGGTCCTCGACCCCGACGACGATCTCCTGTGGACCGTCGGCGGTCAACGCGTCGGTGACATCGGCGGAGAAGGCGCCGAAGCCGCCCCGGTGCGTGACGACCTCTTGGCCGTTGACGTAGACGACCGCGTCGTAGTCCACCGCGCCGAAGTGGAGCTTCAGCGCGTTCGAGGAGCCGACCCGCCAGCCGTTGGGCACCTCGAAGGTGCGCCGATACCACATGCGGTCCTCGTGTCGCTCGATCCCGGAGAGCGCCGACTCGGTCGGGTAGGGCACCAGGATCCGCTCGTCCAGCGTCTGCCCGAAGGGCGGTTGTTCGCCCTCAGCGGCGGCGGCGAACTCCCACACTCCGTTGAGGTTCTCCCAGTCCCGCCTGGTGAGCTGCGGCCTCGGGTACTCCGGCAGCGCGTTGTCCGGCGACACCTCATGGGTCCACGGGGTGGTCATTCGGGGTTCTGCCATCTCCCAGCCCTCGGATTCCTGGGCCGATGCGACGGGAGAGACGAAGGCCGTCGCCAGCAGGGCGGACAGAAACAGCGCTCCGGGCGTGGCGAGACGTCGGCGTCTACGCCGTCGGTTCGGTGGGATGGAAGAGATCACGGTCGAGCACCCTTCTCGGTGGCCGGTGCGGCAGTTCAGGGCTGCACGCGAACGGACTAGGGAACGTCGAGTTCACGCCCACCTCACTCGGGCGCGTGATCCATTTCACACAGGTGACGAACGGATGTCAACGTTCGTCATCAATCTCGATCAGAAATCAACAGAAACCTGGCCAAGTCGCCGTGGAAACACACACTCTCGATCAACAGTGCCCAGCAACGTGCTTGACTGATGTCCAACGCCGAGCCGAGGAAACCGGATCGGCGAGCCAAGCGAGGAAGGACACGCCGTGCTCGCAGCCGAGAGGCAGGCACACATTCTCGAAGAGGTCCAACGGCGTGGCGCGGTGCGAGTCAGCGAGCTGTCACAGCTGCTCAACGTCTCCGACATGACCATCCGGCGCGACCTCGACCTACTCGCCGCCCATCACCGGCTGGACAAGGTGCACGGCGGTGCGACGGTCCGGCGTGCGCCCAGCACGGAGGAACCCGGCTTCGAGGCCAAATGGGTCCGCCAGACCTCGGAGAAGAAGGCGATCGCCGCCGAGGCCGCCAGCCTGGTCAGCCCGGGATCGGCCATCGGGCTCTCCGCCGGGACCACCACCTGGACGTTGGCCCAGCTGCTCTGGGACATCCCGGACCTCACCGTGGTGACGAACTCGATGCGGATCGCGGGTGTGCTGCACGGATCCGGGCCCACCACGCCCAACGTCGTGCTGACCGGCGGCGTTCGCACGCCCTCGGATGCGCTCGTGGGGCCGGTCGCGGTGTCGACCCTGCAGATGCTGCATCTGGATGTCGTGTTCCTCGGTGTCCACGGGATGGACTCCCAGGCCGGCTTCACCACGCCCAATCTGTTGGAGGCCGACACCGACCGGGCACTGATCGCGGCGGGTAGGCGGCTGGTCGTACTGGCCGATCACACCAAATGGGGCACCGTCGGAATCAGCACCATCGCCCGATTGGACCAAGCCGACGTGCTGATCACCGACGATCAACTGCCCAATCCGGCCGAGCAGTTCCTGCGCGAGTCGGTCGGCGAGTTGCGGGTGACCACGGCACCGACCGAGTTGGAGGAGACCGAGGACTAGCAGCGCTCGATCTCCTCCGTTCGGAGCAGTCGCGGGACGCGCGGAGTCAGGCGGCGCTACGCCCGATGTAGACGTCCCGGGCGCGGTAGTGCGTGTCCGTCGTCGGTCCCGGCGAGCCCGAGGATCCCTCCATCTGGAGGTTGATGATCACCCAGAGCGGCTGGTTCACGAAGCCTGCCGCGCGGTGCTGGGCGACCCACTGTCCATCGAGGTAGTAGTGGATATCGACGTCGGTGGCGTTGACCTTGGTGATCCACGCCCGGTACTCGTGCCAGTCGCCGGGCGAGGAGACTCCGACGATGGTGCTGGAGACATCCGAGGGGCTCCGGAAGGTGTTGAACCAGTTCCTGGCATCGCCCTTGTACTCCAGGATGTCGCTTTCCGGTGGCCAGCTGTTGACGCCGGTCAGCCAGAACGCGGGCCAGGTACCCCGGGTCGAGGGTGCCTGGAACTCGCCACGCACCTCGTAGGACGGGTACCGATCGTTGACGACGATGTGGTCCTTGGCGTGGACCGCACCGGAGTGATAGCGGATCGGCAGGAACGGATCGGCGCTGCTGTTGCCCTCGTCCCAGTCGATACGGGTGGCCTTCAGGTTCAGCACGCCGTTGTCCAGCCACACGTGGTTGTGGTCGGTGGGGCTGCCGTACATGCGGGCGGAACCATTGTGGTCGGAGCCCCACGGATACCCGTAGTCCCACTCCGATTCCAACGTGGCGTAGTCGCCGAAGGACCCGCTCACCACGTGTTCCCACGCGGCGTCGGCGACCGGTGGACCGGCGGCCGCGCCGGTCAGCGGGATAGCCAGGACCAGCGCGAGCAGCCCGACTCTGATACGCATCTCGAACCTCCGTCGTCGCAGTGGACAACACTCGAACGGACGCGGCGGCGTGGCTCCACGATCACGTATCCACTCGCCTGCGGACAACCGCTGCCCGGCCCAATCCGGCGCGGCAGCAGGCCTCGACGCGCAAGTCGGTTCAGTCCCGGGACTCGTGGACCACGATCGCGATCTGAACCCGGTTGGCACACTCGAGTTTCGCCAGTACCCGGGAGACGTACGCCTTGACGGTGGCCACGGTGACGTGCAGCCGCGCCGCGATCTCCGCGTTGGAGCGGCCCGCGCCGATGGCCTCGGCGACCTCGCGTTCCCGATCGGTCAGCACATTCAGTGCCGTTCGCGCCCGGAGACGCCGCCTGCGTCGCTCGTCGGTGTCCTCGGTGTCGGTCCGGCTGCCTGCTCGCTCGCCGGTACCGGCCACGACGTGCCCGATCAACCGGTCGGTGACGGCGGGCGACAGCATCGTCTCGCCCACCGCGACCCGCCGGACCGCTTCGATGATGCGGCGAGGCGGGGTGTCCTTGAGGAGGAAGCCGTTCGCTCCCAGGCGTAGGGCTCGCATCACGTGTTCGTCGGTGTCGAAGGTGGTGAGCACGATGATCGCCGGGGTGGCACCGGACGAGCGCAGCTCCTCGGTCGCAGCCAGCCCATCCATTCGGGGCATCCGGATGTCCATCAGCACCACGTCGGGTTGCAGCCTTCGCACCGCGTCGAGGGCATCGAGTCCGTCGGCGGCCTGGGCCACCACCTCGATGCCCTCGCCCCCACCGAGCATCATGGTGAGCCCGGAACGGACCAGGGCATCGTCGTCCGCGATCAGCACCCGGATCACCGTGGACCACCCGAACGGCGCCTGGAAGCGAGCGTCCGCCGACAGCCGGTTGCGACGGGGAAGTGGATCAGTTCGAGCACGGCAGCCAGACTTCCAGATCGAAGACGAGGTCGGCGTTGTCGACACGGCGGATGCCATGGTCGATCCGACCGCCGACCAATTCGACTCGCTCGGTCAATCCCACCAGCCCGGTTCCCGAACCGGCGGGGTCGACGACGGGCACAGCATCATCTCCGGTGGTCGGCGGCCGCCTCTCCTCGAGCATGCTGCGCAGCCGGACATGCAGGTCCGCCCCTAGGCGCTCCACCAGGATGCACACCCTCGCGCCGGGCGCATGCCGCCTGCTGTTGGTCAGACCTTCCTGCACTACCCGGTACGCGGTGCGCTGCACCGATGCGGCGGGTTCGAATCCGTCGGGAAGGCGATCCGTGAACTCGACCCGGATCCCCGCCGTCCGGTTCTCCGCCACCAGATCCCCGAGTTCGGCCAGGCTCGGCGGCGGCCGCAGGCCCGGGTCCCCGTCTCCCGCTCGCAGCACGCCGAGCAGCTCACGCAGGTCCCGCATCGCCTGATACGCGCTGGCTCGGATGGTGGCCGCGGCACCGGCGACCTCCTCGGCGGACAGATCGCGCCGAACCTCCAGGGCACCGGCATGCAGACTCACGAGGGAGATGCGATGGGCCAGCACATCGTGCATCTCGCGCGCGATCCGCTCGCGCTCCAGGCTGCGGGCTCGTTCGGCGCGCAGGTCGGCCTCCGATTCGGCCCGGACCGCACGCTCGCGCAGGGAGAGCACCAACTCGCGTCGGGCTCGGATCACCATGCCGCCGAAGAGAACCACTGCCAACAGCAATACGTTCAGCATGTTGGTGCCCACCACACCCAGTTCGGGGTCCGGGTAGCGCACGGCGAGCGGCACGGCGAGCAGCAGACTGACCAGTGCGATCGCCGTCGCCTGCTGCCAGCGTCGCACCACCGCCAGGGTGAACAGGGCGATCAGGCCTGCGGCTCCCGCGAAAGGCGAGACCAGTCCGAGGACCATCGTGGTGGCCGCGATCGCCAGCGGCGCTGGGCGACGCCACCACAACAACAGACACGCGACACAGCCGAGCCCGATGAAGACCCCGTATTCCACGGTGCGAGTGGGTACGACGGTGCCCGACGCGGCCGCTTCCACCATGAGCAGCAAGCCCAGCATCAGTCCGAAGACGACACCCCGGATGTCGAAGAGCCACTCCCGGCGGCTGCGGCGATCCGCGGTCACGAGTGCACCAACGGCCGCCAATACTGCCGGACACCGTCATCTCGGACCACGACACCGAGTCGAGCCGACTCGACGCGCAGTTCGTCGGCGTCGCGGCCTGCCTTCTTCTCCAGCACGATCTCCCTCGCGGCGAGCACGGCGTTGACGGCCGAGGACAGCTCCGGGGTGTCTCGAACCCAACGGCGGAACAATGCGGCGTGCGGGTCCTCGTCTCGCCACGGATAACCGTGGGCACGGAATGTCCGAGCCAGTGTGGCGGGATGCTCGTCGTACGGCTCGCGGATCACCTGGCGCGATTCGTGGTCGAGGACCACCAGGTGTTTCCCATCGAGGAACACCGAATCCACCTCGGACCGGCCGACGGTGCGACCCCGTCCCTCCCGCTCGAGGTGGATCTCGTCGGCGCTGATACGCAGGCGTAGCGATTCATGGACGGCGATGAACGCGATGGCCACGGCGCCGAGCGCGCAGGCCGACGCGCAGCCGATGACAGGCCAGGGGCCCTCGAGCTCCGCAAGGAGGGTGAGCGGCCCCGGCAGTGGTAGCCAACGCTGCGCGGTGGCCCAGTCGAGCAAGTTGGGCAGCTGGGAGCCCAGGATCAATCCCAGGGCCGGTCCGCCGAAGAAGAGCAGCCGAGAGATCCCAGGTGCCAACCCCAGTACGGTCGGCACCGAGCCTCGATCGTGGCCGGGCATGGCGGGGTCTGTGGGGGGCATCGTCGGTCGGCTCCGGTCCCTGCGGCTTGGCGTCGAACTTCCTGCTTGTTCGAACGCTAGAGTTCGGTCCGCGCCGCGACCAGTCGCCGAAGGTCGAGAGATCGACGAGCCGGTACCTACTTTCGTCTACCGTTCGCCCGATACCCCACTCATGGGCTCCGAAGAGATATGGCCCCGGCAGGTGGACTCCCACCACCCGCCGGGGCCGGGAATGCACTCAATTCGCGAGCGCGGACCAGGAGAACTCGCCGACGTCGGATACGGCGGGGCGGTGCTGTACCGGCATGATGAACTCACCTCTCTCTTCTTGTTAGGGCGAAAAACATTCAATATGAAATAAAGGTTTCAACTACGACAGACAACCCACATATAAACGAGAACCACGGGCCGGACCACCGGAGCGGACACTAAACAGCCCGAGAATGTTCCCGCACCTTAAATCCATACCCGCAGCCGCCGGGCCGGATAGTGCGATTCGGACCGCTTCGCGGGATAACGATCCGATACAGGGATCAATACCGTCGCTCCGGTATCACGATTTCCGCACCACCCATCCCGGGCATGCTCCGGCGGTCGCACCCTGGCTCCCGACACCCCTCAGACCCGGGAGACAGGGACGCGACACCGATTCGGCGAAGAAGTCGACGTGCCTACCCCCTTCGACTCCTACGCTGACAACGAACGAATAACCACACTTCTCTCGTACCGTGTTCCACTGCGACGCCGAGCCGGACCTATTCGCAATCCGCTGGCCACCGGAGCGAGTCGGCGGCTGTTTCGGTGACAACCGGATGCGAATTGTTCACGCTCTACTACACCGGGACGGACAGACGGAGGACCGGCATACCTCGGTCGCTCGTTCTCGACGAGAGGACCTGGGCCGCTTCGGCCATCGAAGTCACGCGGCGTTGGGTGCGCCGTCCGGGCACCC
The DNA here is from genome assembly GCF_014203365.1 of Actinoalloteichus hymeniacidonis. Taxonomy (NCBI): domain Bacteria; kingdom Bacillati; phylum Actinomycetota; class Actinomycetes; order Pseudonocardiales; family Pseudonocardiaceae; genus Actinoalloteichus; species Actinoalloteichus hymeniacidonis. The sequence goes on along the minus strand of NZ_JACHIS010000001.1, from coordinate 2,879,311 downwards.
GGACAGCACGCCGTGGGACTGCACACGATCTCTGCTCCGTTCTCCATCTCGGTCACCGATCGGGGAACGCCTCCGACGAGCACGGGCGGCAGGGGTGCCTGCGGCGCTGCGAGTACCGACGGCGGCGAACTCGACGGTCGTTGGTTCGCTCCTCATCCCGCTGCGCCGACGAATATGCGGGTGCGCCGGTGTGGGCAGACCGGCACAGCCAGCTTCGTCGAGCGTCAGCGGAGTCGTGGACGTTCCTTCTTCCGTGCCTCGATCATCCCTAATCACATGCACAGATCACGCACAGATCAGCCTGCTGGTCCGGTAGAGCAAGGATCAGGGCAATATTCCGCCAGATGTGGACTTGCTCAACACCTAGAGTGAGCAAATCTGGCGGATCGCCACTAGTCGGCGGCCCAACCGGACAGTTTGCCCGCGATCCAGCCCAGATCGCGCACAGATTCCGCACAAAGCAGGACGGATACCGAGTAGATTCGAAGATCAACCCAAGGACTCGCGGAGATCTTCCAACCATGTGACACTGCGTGATCGGCCGCGATGCTCTGCCCACCACCGATTACGACGTTTGATCTACTACAGTGCCCGACGGTAAACACGGGGTGACAGGTGGAGTTTCGACTTCTAGGGCCGCTGGAGGTGCGTTGCGCCGGCCAGACGGTCTCGATGGGCGGTCGTCGCCAACGATCGGTGCTCGCGGCGCTCCTGCTCCGAGCGAACGAGGTGGCCGGTACCGGCTATCTCGCCGAGGCGGTGTGGGAGACGCCGCCCGTGTCGCCGGAATCCAACATCCGCACCTATGTGGCGGGACTGCGCCGTGCGCTGCGGGCAGCGGGCGACTCCGACGACCGGCTGGCCACCGAACCCGGCGGTTATCGGCTGACGGTCCACGATGGCGAGCTGGACCTCACCGTGTTCGAGAACCAGGCCAGACAGGCCGAGGCCGCCATCGAGCGCGGCGACTTCACCTCGGCGGCCGATCACGCGGAGCGCGCGCTGGACCTGTGGCGCGGTAGACCGATGGAAGGCGCCGTGCTCGGAACGCTGCTGACCACCGAGTCGAGTCGAATCGAAGACCTACGGCTGACCATGGTGGAGCAGCACGCCAGGGCTCGGATCGCGCTCGGTCGGCCCGACCTGGTCGTCGGTGGGCTCCGCTCGCTGGTCCTGGAGCATCCCTACCGCGAGGAGCTGTGGGCGCAACTCATCCTCGCCTTCTATCGAGGTGGGCGTCAGGCCGAGGCGCTCGCGGCGTTCGCGCAGGCCAGAGCACGCCTCGTCGAGGAGCTCGGTATCGAGCCGGGCACCCGACTGCAACGTCTGCACCAGGAGATCCTGCTCTCGGATTCCCCCGACGAGTCCGAGGCCGACACGGACACCGTCTCGATCGCCCGCGCCTACCGCCAGCTGCCGATGGACATCACCGAGTTCACCGGCCGAGAGATGGAGCTGGGTGCGCTGCTGCGGATCGTCGAGGAACACGGCGGGTCCCGCTCCACCGCGCCACCCGTCATCGCCATCGAGGGCATGGCAGGCGTCGGCAAGACCCGACTGGCGGTGCACGCAGCACACCGGATCGTCGCTCAGGGCCGATTCGAGGAGATGCAGCTGTGGACGGACCTGCACGGGTTCGATCCGGAACACGCCCCGGCGGACCCGGCCGAGGTATTGGCCGGTTTCCTGCGATTGCTGGGCGTTCCCGGCCAGCAGATCCCGCATGGCGTCGAAGCACGCTCGGTGTTGTATCGCGATCGGCTGGTCGGCAGGCGTGTGTTGGTCCTGTTGGACAATGCTGCCTCCGAGGAACAGATCAAACCGCTGCTCCCCGGTACGCCCGACTGCCTGGTCCTGATCACCAGCAGGCGTCGGTTCCCCGGGCTGGACGGAACCCGACCGGTGCCGCTGGAGGTGCTGGCCGTCGAGGATGCCCTCGAGTTGTTCGGCCGCATCGCGGGCGACGGCCGAGCCGAGGCCGAGCCCGAGACCGCGCGACGGGTCGTCGAGTTGTGCGGCGGGTTGCCGCTGGCGGTGGTGCTGGCCGCCAGGCGGTTGCGCAACCGCCCGTTGTGGACCATCGGCGACGTGGCGGACCGCTTGGACGACGCCGAGCGTCGGCTCGCCAGGCTCTCGGCGGGAGCGGTGGGCATCCAGGCCGTCTTCGATCTCTCCTACCGGGCGTTGCCCGCGCGGCATCAACGGATGTTCCGGCTACTCGGCCTGCACCCCGGCGACGACGTCACGCCCGCGACCGCGGCCGCGCTCGGCGACCTGCACCCGGATGACTCGGAGTCGCTGTTGGAGGACCTGCTGGACGAGCATCTCGTGCATCAGGCCACGCCCGGCCGGTATCGCCTCCACGATCTGCTGCTGACCTTCGCCAGGGAGTGCGCCCGCGCCGAGGAGTCCGACGACGATCGCCGGTCGGCACTGCACCGGCTGGCAAGTTGGTATCTGCATGCGGCGGAGGCGGCCCGCCGCAAGGTCGAGCCGCATCGCGGACAACCCGTGCGCCTGCAACCCCTGCTCACCGAGCAGCCTGCACCGACCTTCGGCGATCACGAACAGGCCCTCGCGTGGTACGAGGCCGAGCGTGCCGGGCTGGTCGCCGCCATCCGTGCCTCTGCCGACCAGAAACTCCTGGCGATCGCCTGGCAGTTGCCCGCGGTGTTGCTCAACTTCCACTATCGACGCAGCCATTGGAACGATTGGCTCGCCAGCCACCGGATCGCGCTCTCGGCGGCCACGACGCTCGCCGACCGCCATGGTCAAGCCATCATCTGGCGGGGATTGGGCATCGCCTACCACGATCTTCAGCGGTTCAACGAGGCGTTGAACGCCTACCAGCAGGCGCAGTCCATCCTGGAGGAGGTCGGCGACGCCAACAGCCTCGCCTGGAACCTCAACAACGTCGGGGTCGCCTATATCGACCTTCGACGCCTCGACGAGGCAAGGGAGTGCTTCGAACGGGCCGTTCCGCTGTTCAAGGCCACCGAGGACAGCCAGGGCGAGGGCATCTGCCTGAGCAATCTCGGCGACACGCTGCGCGAGCTGGGCCTCCGGACGGAGGCCACCGGCTGTCTGGAGGAGGCGCTGCGCATCCAGCACGCCATGGCGGACCAGGCGAGCCTGCGGTACACGCTGACCACCTTCGGCGACCTGTTGTACGACGACGGCGACTATCTGGAGGCGGCCCGCTGTCATCGTGACGCGGCCATCGCCAGCGAGGCGGTGGGCGACAAGCGAACGGTGGCCCGAGCCCTGGTCAATCTGGCTCGGGCGCTCGATGCGGCAGGCGATGTCGAGACCGCGCAGGCCGACCGGCGGCGAGCCCTGGCCCTCTTCGACGAGCTGGGCGATCCACAGGCGGGCGCCGTCCGAGGGTTGATCCACGAGAGCGAGCATCGCCACAACTGACGCCAGGCGTCCGCATGATCTCGATCGTGTCCCGGCCGCCACCGGGTTACACGTCGCAGGCTCCCGTAGCCTCGGCGCTGCGAATCCCGCCCGGTCGACGGGAACGTCCCCGCCGCATCACGGGACTGCTCCCCCGCCGCGTGACACGTCCGCCCATCCCCACCGTCGAAGGGATCTCGATGAGCACCTCCGATCGTCCGGCCACCGCAGCAGGCACCTTCACCATCGGCGGCGACCTGCCCGTCCGTCGGCTGGGGTACGGCACCATGCAGCTGCCCGGGCCCGGTGTCTGGGGTGAGTCCCGCGATCCGGAGGAGGCCGTGCGGGTGCTGCGCCGGGCGGTCGAGCTGGGCGTCAATTTCATCGACACCGCCGACGCCTATGGGCCGTTCGTCGCCGACCACCTGCTCAAGAAGGCGCTGCATCCGTATCCCAGCGATCTGGTGATCGCCACCAAGGCGGGTTTCGCCAGGACCGGCCCGGGCCAATGGGTGCCGATCGGTAGGCCGGAGTATCTCCGGCAGCAGGTGGAGCTGAGCCTGCGTCACCTGGGATTGGAACGGATCGACCTGCTGCAACTGCATCGCATCGACCCGTCGGTTCCGCTCGCCGACCAGGTCGGCGAGCTCGCCGCGCTCCAGCAGGAGGGCAAGATCCGGCACATCGGACTCAGCGAGGTCGGGATTGCCGAGGTGGAGGAGGCGAGTAGGACCGCGACCATCGTCTCGGTGCAGAACCTGTACAACCTGTCACGCCGAGATGCCGAACCGGTGTTGGAACACGCCTCCGCACGCGATATGGCGTTCATTCCGTGGTTCCCGCTGGCCACGGGTGAGCTCGCCAGGGCGGGTGGACCGTTGGCCTCGGTGGCCGAGGAGCACGGCGCCACGCCGGCGCAGCTCGCGTTGGCCTGGTTGTTGAAGCGCTCGCCGGTGATCCTGCCGATTCCCGGTACCTCCAGCGTGGCTCATCTGGAGGACAACGTCGCAGCGGCACTGGTGGATCTCGACGACGCCGAGTACGCCGTGCTGCTGCGCTCCGTGGCCTGATCGGCGCCCATGCTGCGAGGAGAGGACCGTCCGTGATCGAGGACTGGGATGTGCGCGTCGCCCAGGCGTTACGAGGCATCCGGCCTGCCGCCTACCGGTTGGAGGGCTCCGGGGACGACGTACGGCTGACCCTGGTCATGCGGGCCAGTCCCAATGGGCGTCGAAATGCGGCCGACCGCATCGTCGGCGCGCTGGGCACGCGAGGCCTGGGGTTGGCCGTGGCGCCGGGGACCGACGCGGTGACGTGGCTGGCCGAGCACGTCGAGCCGGTCCGCATCATCGCGCTGCCCGCTCCCGGCGAGTAGCGCCCCACGCGCGAGCGGCGGCTCACACGGCGGGCGGCGTCGTCGTCGCGGAACTACCGTGGGGTGGTGACCGACGAGGGGCCCGACTCGCCGCCGAGGGCGCCGCGTGCGGAGCTGGTCGAGAAGGCACTCCGTGTGGTGCCGCTGCTCGAGGCGTATTTCCGGCATGCCCACGTCGAGATGCCTGCGGAACTCCGCCTCGTCTTCGCCAAGAACCACCTGAGCGCCCGGCACGCCGCCGTGCTGAGCCAGCTGACGGTGGCCCACACGCTGGGCGTCGGCGAGCTCGCCCATCGGATGCGGGTCTCGATCGCCACCGTCAGCGAACTCGTCAGCGACCTCGGCCAAGCCGGACTGCTGCAACGGCGGGAGGACCCCGGGGATCGGCGTAAGGTGCTGGTCTCCTTGGCCGAGACCGCCAGACCTTCGGTCGAGGAGTTCGTCGCGGTGCGCTCGGCCCCGCTGTTGCGGGTCCTGCAAAGCATGGGGCGGCCGGATCGGCAGGTGTTCGCCGACGGCCTGGCGGCTTGGGCCCGGGAGACCGAGGACTGAGTTGTTCGGCCACTCCGTCGTGGCGGGATGGTCAGTCGAGGGCGACTTCGGCGGGCAGTGCGCTGGTCGCGTCGACGGTGGCGAAGGCGGCCCACAGCAGCGGGGAATGCTCGATGGAGCGGTCGGTCCGCCACGCGGTCAGACACTCCCGCTGCCAGCTGCCCATGGCACGCACCGGTTGGTCGGTCTCGTGTGCGGCGTCGATCGCCACGATCGCGTCCTGCAACGGCCGGACGGTCCGGTCCACCCCGGCGATGCGTTGGAACGCCAGATCCGTGGGCAGCACCCATCGGGTCGCGGTGACGAGCTCGGCACCGCCGTGGACCATCGCCGAGGCCAGCCCCAGCGCCTCCCCGAATCGGAGATCGCCGCCGCTCTCGCAGGCGATCAGCGCGACTCGGCTCGGGATCGGCCAGTGGTCCGCACCGCTGCGGGGTTGCTCGTGCAGACCGTGGGTCCCCACCAGGAGGTCCTTCGCCGACAGCGGCCGGTGCCCGCGGATCGGCGGCGTGTGGCCGAGTGTCTCGGCGGTGCAGGCCAGGTGCAGGCGGGCGTCCTCGCTACGCCCGGTCTCGGGAGCCGCCGCGGTCACGTGTCCGACGTAGAGCAGCCTGCTCGCGCCTGCGGCGAGCGTCGCGGCCAGCCAATCGCGATCGAGATCGGTGCGGCGGAAGGCCTCCACCGCCGCGTCGGGTCCGGAGATCTCCGGACGAAGCCGATGTCGCCGAGCGTGGTTCGCCACCAAGCCCGCCACCGGATCCGTCGGCGAGATCCGTCCCAGGACCGAACCCAGCATCGAGTCCGCGCGAAAGCCCGGGATCCGGGGGTCGAGGACGGCCGCGATAGGCAGCTCCCGAGTCCGCTCCCAGGACCGGGGACGCCGCGTCGGTGCGTGCACGATGGTCGCCGGGGCCAGCACGCTGATGTCGGCGAGCTCGATGAATCGGAGATCCCGGTCGGGGGCCAGCAGTTCCCACGGGATCTGGGCGACCCGAGGCGACGGTTGGATCCGCAGATGCGGCCGGACGCCTCGCAGCTGCATCTCGTGTAGGGCGACGGCCAGCCCGTAGGGAAGGAAGATCCGCGACAGCAGTTCGGCGAAGGCCAGTTCGGCCTCGTAGTCGGCGAAGTGTCCCGTCCGCAGCGCGCGCGTCAGCCCGGCCGCACCGGTATCGGTGGCATCGCCTCCGGGCAATGCGGCGGCCAACCCGGCCAGCGCTTGACGGACCAGCTGCTCCGGCACCCTGGCCACGCCCGGCGCCGCGAGATCCTCGGCCCACCGCCAGCTCAGGTAGAGGTCGTCCGCATCGGCCATCCGCAACAGCACGGTCGGCTGGTCCGATCCCGCCGGTTCGAGTGCGGTCACCATGTCGGGATCACCCGAGCCTCCCTGATCTCGACCCCGTAGCGGTCCTCGGCCATCCCGAGGTGGTGTGCCAGTGCCACGACGTTCGACGGCGTCATCGCCAGCCTCGGCGGCGGGGCGACAGCGAGGCCGAATCCGGCGGCGTAGTCGGCCAGCGCAGCGCCGAGGTGGAACGCCCCGGCCTGTCGGGTCGCGTCGGCATCGGCGGGGCCTCGATCGGATGGGGGCGTCGCATCGAGCAGGGCCATCGGTAGTACCGGCTCGATCGCTTCCGGGGTTCCGGTGCCGGCCAACGGCGTGCCCGCACACTGCGTCTCGACCAGCTCCGCGACCAACCGCACGTCGCCGACCGTCGCGGCCAGCCGGAAGGCCAGCTCCCAGGCCGGTTCGGCGACGATGCGCTGCCATTGCGCGCGTCGGCGACCATCGGTGAGGGTGAATCGCACCGCGTCGATGGCCAGTGCGGCGGGGATAGCCAGGTCCAATGCCCTGGGCAGCAGTGTGGCGGCCGAATGCGGTTGCGCCACCGCTTGTTGTTCGAGGAACAGCGCCCTCCGGAAGTCGAGCTGGGCACAGGCCAGGCTCAACCCGCGTTCCGCATACACCGCGTATGCCTCGTCGTGAAGTCCTTCCGCGTCCAGATAACGACCCTGCGCCGCAGCGACCAGCGCCAACGATAACCGGACCTCCGCTGCCTCGACCACCGCCCCGGTGTTCTCGAACAGCGACCGACTCCGGTGGAAGAGTTCGTTGGCCCGCGAGTGTTCCCCTGCCGAGGCAAGGAGATAGGCGCTCATCTTCGTGCACATCGCGAGGTAGTGATCCATCCCCGCCGCGTTGAAGAAACGCTGCGCGGGAACCAGTTGGGCCTCGGCGTCGGCGAATCGATTCCAACGGATGTACATGATCGCGAGGCTCAGCTGGTTCTCCGCCACGGCGACTCGGTCGCCCGCGGCCTCGAAAGCCGCGAGTGCCTGGTGGGCGAAATCCTGGGCGAGGTCCCACTGGCCCGTCTCCTCGTGGACGGCCGCTAGGTTCATCAGCGGATATCCGGTGCGGTGCGGGGCGATTCGCCCGGCCACCTCCAGGGATTGTCTGGCCAACTCGCCCGCGTCGGAGAGGCGGCGTTGATGTCGGGCGACCGCCGTGAGCGAGACCAGACAGGACAGCATCAACTCGGCGTGGTCGACGCCGGGGCTGGGCGCGGCGTCGAGGATGATCTTCCGGGCCGATTCCAGCGCTGTCTGCGCCGCGTCGAGGTCACCGAGATGCTGCAGGGCTTGGGACAGGTTGATCAACGCGCCTGCGCGTAAGCCGTCCGACGCGGGGTTCCCGGTGGCCTCCCACCACCGCAACGCCTCCCGGAAGGCGGGGACGGCGCCGAGGTGGTCGCCCAGTTCGTCGGCGATGCCCGCCGCATTGGTCAATGCGCGGGCGCGCAGATCTCCCAGCGTTGGCGGCTGCTCGGCCACTCGGGCGGCGTCGGTGAACACGGTCCGGGCCGTCGCGAGGTCCCCGGTCCCCGCCAGCTCGGCACCCCTCGCCAACAGGTCGGCGATCCGTTGGTAGCGGGCGGGATCGACGGCCTTCTCACCGAATGGGTCCGGGCCTGCGACAGCCGCCTGAGAGGGTCGGTCCTTGCTCGGCGTCGGGTGGTCGACGCGCCGGCTGTGGAACTCCGGGAGGTCGTCATCGGGAGTCGTCGGCGAGTGCACTGGTCAGAAGTCCTGTTCCACAGCGGCGAGTTCGGCAAGCAGTGGGGCGGTCGCGTCCAGCGCTGGATCCCCGTGCTCGGCCGTGTGAACCCGGGACAACCTGGCGCGCACCAGGGTCCGGATCCGCTCTCTGGTTCGACGCGCGCGTGCCGGATCGCGATCCGCTTCGACCGCACCGAATCCGGGCAGGGTGATGCCTACCCGCAGCGGCTTCGCCGGGGTCGCCGTCGAGGACGCCCGACCGACCCAGGTGTCGGACAGCAGCTGAAGGTCGACGTCGACGACGGGGGCGGCCTCCGCGTGCAGGGTGGCCCGTGGCAGCAGATGTGTGGGCATCGCAGAGGAGTCGGGCGCGTCCAGGCCCGGTGCGGCGACCACGCTGACCTCGACGACGGTGCGGGCCGCGATCCGCACGAGTTCCCAGGACACCGCGGTCTCGGCCGCGTCGATCAGTCCCGGTGGATAACAACGCCAGTCGGAGCCACCATTGCCACCGGCCAGCACCGATCCGCCCGAGTTGTCGGTGCCGCCCGCACCGGCGGCCAGCGCGTAATCCCGTGCGGTTCCCGGTTCGCTGTCGACGAGATCGTCGATCTCGCCCGGCCGATCCGCCACCCCGGCGGCCTCGGCGGCGTCGATCCCGTCGAAGAGCTGGTCGCACTCCTCGATGAGCTCGGTGATCTCGCGCTCCAACAGCCCTCGGTCCAGCGGCGGGATGTCGTCGATCGCCGAGGCGGGCCACCAGCGCAGCGCCCACTGCGCGAACGCGAGTCGGTGCGCCCGTGCCACCAGGTCGGGGTGCACCGGATCGATCGGCAGTTCCTGTTCCGGCCGCTCGTCGGGGTCGAGTGGCTCGATGGCCAGCGCGTCCACCACCACGGCGACCCGTTCGCCGTAGAGCGCCCACAGCCAGCTCTGGGCCGCCTCGACATCGTCGAGCACCGCGCAGGCGATCGGAGTGTCGGCGAGCACGCTCCAGGTGAGATGACCGCCTGCGACCTCCAGGACGGCGACGTCCACATCCGGCTCGTCTGCCAGGACGGTGGGCGGCGGCGAGTCGGTGCCCGTCGGAGTGATGACGCACTCTCCTGCGGGAGTGCGCCGGAGCCGGATCGAACCGCTCATCGCACCGGCCTCTCGATCGTGTCCTCGGGGCCGTTCTGGGTCGAGCGCAGGCTCAGGGCGTGGCGCACCCGAGATCGGTGATCCAGGATCAACGATCGGGCTACCCCATCGAGCAGGTCCCACAGGTCGTCCACCCGGGTGACCGGTGCGGCTCGAACGTCGCGGCCGTGCAGGCGGACCCATAGCCGGCGTAGGTACCCCTGCCACGGAGTGGTCAGCTCGGCGGCGAGTCTGGTCAGTGGATCGGCCGGTCCGGGGCTGCTCGATGGTTCGACAGGGTTCAGAGCCAGTCGGCGGGCCTGTAGGACGTACGCCTCGCGTCGCCAACGCGCGTTGACAGTCCGGTGTGCCGCGGTTCGGCCTGCCGACGCGAGACCGCGGTCCCCCAGCGGACGTAGACCGGTCGCGAAGCGCACCCCGATGGTCGCCGCCACCCGGAGCGACTCGTCGGCCAGCGCCCACGGTGCGCAGGACCGGTCGATCTCCTCGTGCACGAGTTCGGGGATCGATGGCAGTGCGGCGCGATCTGGAGCGGTCTGCAACACGGTGAAGACTCGTTCGTGGACCGTGCGGTCGAAGGGCAGCCCCAGCGTCGACGTGGAGGCCGACCCACCGATCTCGGGCATCGGGGGTGCGGCATGGCGGGTCAATCCGAGCCGTCGGGCCGTCCAGGGCGATGTCTCGGATCCATCGGCAGCCGCTGCGGGCCGTATCGGAGCGGGCTCGGACTCCCCTGTCGAACCGGCGGTTGCCGACGCCGCGACGAGCGACCGCAATCCGAGGCCCAGTGCGGTGCCCGCACGCTCGGCCACCAGGGCCGTCAAGGCGCGGGCACCGTTCTCGCGGCCGTCCGTCGTGGGAACCTCGATCGGAGCAGTGACCGGACGCGCGCCCCGCATCGTTGATCGTCCGGCCGCCCCCGGCCGCGCGGTGGGGCCTGCGTCGAGAACTCGGTCGATCAGTTCGATCCGCTGCCCACCCGGTTCGACCCCGCGCCCGAGGTGATCGGGCAGGCGTGACCAGCTGACCGAGATCAGGTTCTCCAGCTCCGCCAGGTGCGCGGCGATGTACTCCCGGAGCGCCTGGGTCGTCCGGCCGCCGACCGCGCCATGCAGCGCGCGCAGCTCGTGTTCGACCACCGTCTCCGCCGTCGACTCCTCGGGTCCGCCGCTGATGACGGCGAGCTCGTGACACCGCTGGAAATAGAGGTCCTGCGGGTTGCCCTCGGTGATCCGCAACCGCCGCCGCACCTGTTTGAACACCGTGAACCAGGCCGCGGTGTGCCGCAGTGGCTCGGCGGCGGTCGAGACCAACTCGCTCAGCCTCCGTACCCCCTCGGCGGTGAGCAGCGCCCCGGCGCACGCCGGGTTGTGCACCGGGCGCAGCACCAACGGATCGAGGATCAGCTTCACGGTGCGGCTCAGCGGCCCGCCCTGTGCGTTGCTCAGCGGTCCCACCCCGTCGAGTCCGCGCCAGACCTCGGCGAGCACCATCGCCTTCGGTCTTCTCCCACGGCCCGCAGGCTCGGCGGCCGCCGTGATCTCCGAGCCCGACGGCAGGACTCGGCTCGCAGGCTGGGCAGGCGGGGCTTCCGGCACCGCCGCAGGCCGGGGCTCCGGTGAGCTGGTCCGCATGTTTCGAGGCTATGCGGCGGATCGATCTCCGCCAAACCTGGGATCGGTAGCGCGGCAAGGCTTCCTAACGTCGACGACAGCGGCTCGAACCCGAGCCGGATCGCCGCTCCGAGACGTGATCACCTGCGCCTCGCCGCCGAGAAGGACAAGGTCATGATCAAGATTATTCGCGCAGCCGCACTGATTTTCCTCTTCGGATCCCTCGGCTACTACGTGTGGTACGGGTTGACCGATCAGGCGGACAACGAGTTCGGGCTGAGCTGGGTCGGACCGCAGATGGTGGCGCCGATCATCGCGCTGAGCCTGGTACCGATGGTGTTCGCCTTCACCGGCCAGAGCGTGGTCGCCGCCTTCTCCTGGCGAAACAGCTCCGAGTTCCGCGACGGATCGATGGGCGTCGGCACCGTGACCTCGGTCCGGCCGACCGGGATGTCGATCAACGATCAACCCGAGGTGCGCATCGACCTGGACGTCGAGGACGCGCAGGGACGCGTCTTCTCCTCGCACGCCAGGATGGTCGTCACCGTGACCGAGCTGCCGATGCTACGTCCCGGTGTCGTCCTGCCGGTCCGCTATCTGCCGCACCGCCCCGACAAGGTCGAGATCGACCGGTCCGACGACGACTCCGCCGCCCAGGACGCGCTGAACCAGTTGCTGATCCGCAAGGGCATCACCACCCAGGCCCGATTGGACATCGTCAAGCGGGGAATCACCGCGCAGGCCGTCGTGCAGGCGGTGTCGGCCAAGGGCGAGATCCGCGAAGGGAACCCGAGGATGAACCTCACTCTCTCCGTGACCAGGCCGAACGGCACCACCTTCGGCGCCGAGGTCGACCGGTTCATGCCCGCCACCGCTGTCGCCCGGCTGCAGGTCGGCAAGGTCGTCCAGGTGCACTACCTGCCGGGAGACGAAAGTGAGGTCGTCGTGTCCACGCCGATGAACGCCTGAGCGCTCAACTCGACGAGCCGGCCGACCCCGACCGGTCGTCCCCCGCCCAGTCGGCGTAGGACGTCCAGGCGGTCAGGGTGGACCGGCTCTCGAAACGTCTCGGCTCACCGGTGATCGGGTCGGTGAACTCCAAGACCTTCGCCAGGAGTTGCAATGGTCGGCGGAAGTCGTCCAGGGCGGTCTCCACCAATGTCGGGTAGAAGTCGTCGCCCAGAATGGGCACCCCGAGACTGCTCATGTGCAAGCGCAGTTGGTGGGTGCGCCCCGTCTTGGGCAGCAGCCGATACCGGCCGAGGCCCGATCGCTCGGCGAGCAGCTCGATCACGCTCTCGCTGTTGGGCGGCCCCTCGACCTCCTGGGCGTTGATGATCCCGCGTTCCTTGACGATCCGGCTGCGGACGGTGCGCGGCACCCGGAGTGCGGGGTCCGCCTCGGCGATCGCCTCGTACTCCTTGAACACCCGTCGGTCGCGGAACATCGTCTGGTAGACGCCGCGTCGCTCCCGCCGCACGACGAACATGACCAACCCCGCCGTCACGCGGTCCAATCGGTGGGCCGGGCTGAGCTCGGGTAGGTCGAGTTCTCGACGCAAGCGGACCAGCGCCGTCTCCACGACATGCCTGCCCCGAGGGATCGTGGCCAGGAAGTGCGGCTTGTCCACGACGACGAGGTCCTCATCCCGATGTAGGACCCGGATCTCGAAGGGCACCGGCACCTCGACCGGCAGATCCCGGTGGAACCAGACGAAGGAGTCCGGCCGGTAGGGCGCGTCGAGCTTCACCGGTCCGTCCATGCCGATGATCTCCTGCCCGACGAGCATCGCGTCGATTCGGGCGGGATCGACCCTGGGCAGTCGTTCGACGAGATGGTCGCGGATCGTCGCCCACGAGCCTTCGGGCGGCAACCACAATCGGGCCGCGTCCAGGCCATGGCGCTGTGGGAGCGGCGAAGCGAGCTTGCGTCTCATCGTCGGGAGAGCCTAACCGGCGGCAGCGCCGCACGGGTTGGCCCGCCCATTCGGCGGCAACTCACCGGCGATCCGCCGCATTGCTCCGGGCGGGCGAGAACTCGTAGCGCCCCGAATCTCACGTTTTGCACTCCGCGACCGTCTTACAGGTATGGCGATGCGCACGGCACGCCTCGAAGCACTGCTGTGGCGGAGGAAGAGATGAGAGCACGAGGGTTCACCCAGACCCGGGCGGGCATCGTCGGACAGTTCGTGCTGCTGGCCTTGGCATGGGGGTCGAGTTTTCTCTTCATCAAGCTCGGGTTGCGCGAGCTGTCGGCCACCCAGGTGGTCTGGGCACGTCTGGTGGTCGGCGCGCTGGCGCTCGGGCTTCTGGTCCTGGTAACCCGAAGCCGGCTCCCGCGAGATATTCGGGTCTGGGGTCATCTCACGGTCGTGGCCCTCTTGCTGTGTGTCATGCCATTCACGCTTTTCGCCTGGGCTCAACAGCACATCTCCTCGGGGCTGGCCAGCATTCTCAACGCCACCACCCCGTTGATCACCATGCCGCTGGCGGCCGTGGCACTGGCAGGCGAGCGCTTGAGCCGCCATCGTGTCGTCGGCTTGACGCTGGGCTTCTTGGGAGTCCTGACCATCGTCGGCCCCTGGCACGGGTTGGGAACGGACAACAGCCTGGTAGCCCAATCAGCGTGCATCGGCGCGACCGTCTGTTACGGCCTCGCCTTCACCTACCTGCGGCGATTCGTCACCGGGAGGGGCGTGGCCGCCGCGCCGTTGGCCTTCGTCCAAGTACTCATCGGTGCCGTTCTGATGGTGGTCACGACCCCGTGGCTGGCGGGCACCCCAATCGAAGGCCTCAGCGGCGTGACGATTCTGAGCATGCTCGTCCTGGGCGCATTCGGCACCGGCATGGCGTACGTGTGGAACAACAACATCATCGCCGCCTGGGGTGCCGCCAACGCCGCAGCCGTGACCTATCTGTCCCCGGTCGTCGGGGTGGTCCTGGGCACCGTGCTGCTCGGTGAGCCGCTCACCTGGAATCAACCGCTCGGAGGGCTGTTGGTCATCCTGGGAATCATGGCGGCACATGGCCAACTAGCGGCGTTGGTGCCTGCCGGTGTCCGAGACCTCCAGTCGCCCGCGAGACGAGGAGGATCGAACGAGCGATGAGGAACCGGCGCGCTTCTGGGGGCAACACCCCTCGCGCCTCGGGTGGTTGTTCGGCGAGACACCCTGCACCAGTCGGGGACTCGTCGGTGAATCCTCGGCCGCTATTCCCTAGCGGCCGTGAGCAGCGCGACCACCTCGTCGTCGGAGGTCTGTGGGAAGTCGCGATACCACTGACCCACCGCGACGAAGTCGGCGGGAAGCGACAGGCATTCCACCTCGTCGGCCTCCCGGGACAGGGTGGCTGCCGCGTCGGATGCGCACGTCGGAGCCGCGAAGACCAACAGACGTGGCTCGTCCCGTCGCACCGCACGCAGCGCGGCGGTCGCCGTGACGCCGGTGGCCAGACCGTCGTCCACGACCAGCACGTCTCGTCCTCGCAGCGGTGTCGGCGCCCGATCGCCCTGATAGCGGAGCACCCGGCGCCGGGCCTCTTCGCGCTCACCGGCGCACGCCTGGCTCAGGTCGCGTGCGTCGATCCCGAACGTGTCGAGTGTCTGCTCGGCGTAGTACGGCGGGCCGTCGGCCGTCACCGCCCCGACCCCGAACTCGGGATTACCCGGCAGGCTGATCTTCCTCGACACCAGCACGTCCAACGTCGCATCCAGCTCCCACGCGACCTGCGCGGCGACCGGCACGCCGCCGCGTGCCAGCCCCAACACGACGGGGTCGTGCCAGTCACGTCCCCGAAGGCGGGCCGCCAGCAACCGACCCGCCGCCGGACGATCCAGGAAGACCTCGGACACGGCAGCCATGAGTGCAGCCATACCCGACCGACTGTCTGCGGTAAACCCTCGGCCGTCGGTGGGGTCGCCGCCTTCGGGTAGGCCCGCTGCGCTGCGCGGGGAGGCCGCCCGGAGTAACGGCGGCAGACCCCGACCGTCGATCGTCCCGTGTCGCAGGGGTATCCCGTCTCGCACTGGCCCCGCCGGTCCCCGATTCCGTCTCGCTCCGGGTCTCAGCCCGCGAAGAACTCCGTGAGGACCGTGGCCAGGGCTGCGGGCTCGGCGTCGTGGGTCTGGTTCTCCAGGGTCCGCTGGCGCGCGCTGGGGACCGCCTCGGCCAGGGCCTGGGCGGATTCCCTCGCCCACGCCGGACTCGCCCCACCCGCGAGCACGAGGGTGGACACCGCCACGGCGGCGGCGCGGTCGGTGGGCAACGAACCGTCGCCCATCACCGCGTTGTCGTACAGCAGGGTGTGCGCCAGTTCCTCCAGATCGGTCCACACCGGGGTGGCCCGCATCCGGGTGATGGCCTCGGCCGACAGGCCCGTCGAGGACAGGAACAGTGCGACAGCCTCGGCTCGATGCCCGGCGGAGACCAGTTCACCGAGGCGGGTGGTGTATTCGGTGGAGCCCTCGCGGGGTCCGTCGGTCACGACGAACGGTGGCTCGTACAGCGCCAGTCTGCTGATCGACGAGCCCGCCGCAGCCGCATCCAGCGCCAAGGCCGCCCCGGAGGAGTGTCCGTAGACCAGCGCCGAGCCTCCCGCGAGCTGGATCACCGCGTCCAGGTCCTCGATCTCCCTCGCCACGGCGTAGGGCGCCGTGTCGCCGCTGTCGCCCCGGCCTCGGCGGTCATAGGTGAACACGGTGAAACGCGGGGCCAGCAGTTCGGCCAGCGGCGCCGCCGAGGACCTGGTGTTGAACGCCCCGCCTACCAGGATCACCGCAGGCCCTTGTCCCGAGCGGTCGACGGCGATACTCGTGCCGTCGTGCGATGTCACTGTGTTCATGTCTTGTCGCTCCCATTTCCGGTATTACGTCTGCCGAACCGACGAACCTTCCCATCGCAGACCGACATGCGCGCGACGAACTCACGCGAGTGAGGGACTGATCTCCTTTGACCGTGCGGAGTTCGGCGTTTCGGCGTGTCCCACATCACCAGGGAGACACTGAGTTGGGACACGGAATCCCGCTGTGCTGGTGGGAGTCTCGTCTCGTCAGCCCTGGACAGGCGACACCGAGGTGCGGCGCAGCACGAACACCACGAATCCGGCCACTCCTCGGTAACCCCGCAGCCAGCCGTCACGGTGGTCGGCGGACACGGCGAGCGCGGTCGCGGCGTCGGGATGGTCCCGATTGTCCAATGCCCAGCGGGCGAGACTTCCCGTCCAGTTCCACTCGTAGTCGTCCCACTCGCTGCGAGTGCTGACGTGTCCGTAGGTCGGGGTCCAGCCGGCTTCGACGATCCGCTCGACGGTGGTTGCGAGGTCGGCGTACTCGTCGGCGGGAACGCCGAACACCTCCAGCGTCGCGGCGTCGGGTTCGCGCTCCCAGATACTCACGCCGAGCAGCAGCACGCCGTCGTCGGTGAGATGACCTGCCGCAGCCGTCAAGGTCGGCAACAGCCCACCGAACGCATACTCGGCCCCGACGCACAACACCACGTCCGCCTTGTCCTCGGACCGGTACTCCGTGATGTCGCCCTCGACCAGCCGCAGACGATCGGCGACACCGACGCGGCGCGCGGCGGCGCCCGCGCTGTTCAGCGCGAGTGCGGACCGGTCGACACCGATAGCGGTGGCACCACCGTGCGCGCTCAGTGCCCGTACCGACCATTCGGCCTGTCCGCAGCCCAGGTCCAGCAACCGATCGGAGGACCCGCAGATCGCCCGGTCGAGCAGGGTTCGGACATTGACATCGCTGACGGGTGCGGAGATCGGATGGTCCGCGTGGGCGAGGTTGGAGATCAACTGACGATCCATCCCGCCTGTCTAGCACCGTCGAGAGTCGCCACGCAGCTCACTTTCAGCAGCAGGGCGGCCCGCTGCGAACCCAGAGAGCCAGATCGACCTCATGCTATGAACGCCAACCCGGCCTGGCATGGCCCGGGTACCGCGCTGTCGGCAGCACCGAGGCGTTACGGGCCGAAGGCGACTCAGGGGTCAGATCGCCGGTTGGCGGGCGCCAGCGGCCAGCAGAGCGGCCATCACACCCTCGTGGCCGCCGATGGCGGCCCAGTCCAAGGGCGCCATGCCCGCGGCGTCGACGTCGGCGTCGGGATGGGTTCCCTCGCTGAGATTCGGGTCCGCGCCGTGCTCCAGTAGCAGCCGCACCACCGGCAGGTGTCCCCAGGAGGCCGCCGCACACAACGGGGTGCCCTCGTCGGGGCCGCCGTTGCTCTCCACGTCGGGGACGGCTCCGGCCTCCAAGAGCAACCGGACGGCCGCCTCGTGGTTGTTGACCGCAGCGGAATACAGCGGTGTGGTGCCCGATGTCTCGGCGAGAACCTCGGCCGCACCGGGCTCGGCGAGTAAGGCGGCAAGGGTGGTCGCGTCCCCGCTGGCAGCTGCGTCGCCGATGCGGCTACGCAGCGGGGCGGTCGTGGCACGCGGGTCCGCTGAGTCCGTCATCGGGGCAGTGTAGCCGGCGTGATCCAGAAACCCCGAGACGGCCGGACGGGCAGCATCCGCGCAGCTCAAGTCCATATTCTCGCGACCACGACCTGCCCGAAGACACGGTCGCCCGTCATCCTCGCCGGACTCGGGGTCGACCGTGTCGGGTCACTCGTTCACGGCCTCGATTCGCAGCAACAACAGCTGTTCCGGATGCAGCGCGGGAGCTCGGAGGCCGACCTCCGTCAAGATCCGGCCGGTGAGTCGCACCCCGTGCTCGATCCATGGCGCGGTTCGGGGCTGCCGGAGCGACGGCCTCTCGCCGGGAGCCTGCACCCGCACGTCGTAGCACCGGTCCGGGTCCAGCCCGGGCAGGCGGATCGAACCGGGGATCGCGGTCAGCGGGGTGTCCAGCTGAACGAAGGCGAACAGCGCCTCGGTCTGGTCGGCGGCGACGATGCCATGCACCGCGAAGGCCGGGTCATGCTGTTCGTCCCGCACCAGGACTCCGCTGTGCAGAAGCGGGCGAACCTCCTTGTACAACGCCACCCACCGAGCCAGTTCGGCCCGGTCCTCGGCGGACGCCGATGTCAGGTCCCATTCGATACCGAAGGAGCCGAACAGCGCGGTACCCGCCCGGAAGGACAACGCATGGGTGCGGGCGGTGGTGTGCGATCGCGGTGCACCGACATGGGAACCGATCAGCTCCAGCGGGAGCAACTGGGTGGTCCAGCGTTGAATCTGCTGGCGTTCCAGGGGGTCGATGACGTCGCTGCCCCACACCCGGTCGGTGTGTTCCAGGATTCCCAGGTCGATACGCAGCCCACCCGAGGAACAGGACTCGATCTCCACCTTCGGGTGGCGGGCACGCAGTTCGTCCAGTAGCCGGTAGAGGGCATGGGTCTGTCGATGCACCGCCGGGGTGCCTGCTGGCCGATGGGCGGCGTCGATCAGATCCCGGTTGTGGTCCCACTTGAGGTAGTCGATGCGGTTCTCCCGCAGCAACGCGTCGAGGCGTTCGAGCAGATAGCCGTATACCTCGGGGTTGTCGAGGTCCAGAACCAGCTGATTCCTGGACAGCAGCGGCGTCCGCTCGCCGACGCCCAGGATCCATTCGGGGTGGGCCCTGGCGAGGTCGGAATCGGGGTTGACCATCTCCGGCTCGACCCAGAGCCCGAATTCCATGCCCAGCTCGCGAACCTCGTCGATCAACGGGGTCAACCCGTCGGGCCAGACCTCCTCGTCGACATACCAGTCCCCCAGGCCCGCGCGGGAATGCCGCCGATGCCGGAACCAACCGTCGTCCAGCACATAGCGTTCGACTCCCACCTCGGCGCCGTGCCTTGCCAGCGCGAGGAGCCGATCGAGGTCGTGGTCGAAGTAAACGGCCTCCCAGGTGTTCAACACCACCGGCCTCGGGCTTTTCGGGTGCTGCTGGCGTGCGCGCAGGTGCCGGTGGAAGCGGGCCGCGATCTCATCGAGCCCCCGGCCGTAGGAGCCGTACAACCATGGGCTCTCGTAGGAGTCCCCCGCCGCGAGGCGGATCTCCCCGGATGCCAGCAGTTCGCCGCCGCCGAGCACCGAGGTGCCGTCGGCCAGTCGTTCGGCGTAGGCGAGGTGGTTGCCGCTCCAGGCGGTGTGCACCGCCCAGACCTCACCGGATCGGAAGTCGAACCCGTCGGTGCCCGAGGCGAGGATGAGCGGGGCATCGGCCCCGGTGCGGCCTCGACGGTTCTCCCTGGTGTGCGAGCCGACGATGAAGGGGGCGCGTTGCGGAGCGCGTTCCCGGCCCCAGCGTCCGGCGAGATCGAGGAGTTCGGTGGCCACCGGTGGCACCGGGAGCACGAGGGCGAGTCCGTCGAGTGCATAGGGTGCGCCGGATTCGCCCAACGAGTCGGCGGTCGCGGTGACGGTCGCGCGTTGCCGCACGAGCCCGCTGGGCAGCAGTTCGATCTCCAGCAGCATGGCCAGACCGGTCTGGACGTCCAGTCCTTCGGCCACGACACGTCCGCCGCCCGCCGCCGGGGTCGTCACGGTGAGCGCGGTCCGCAGGAATTGCGGCGACCAACCCTGCCCCTCGCGGTGTCCGGTCAATCCCGGCCTGCCGCGCCAGCCCGAGGCGTGTTCCGGGAGCACGTCGACACCGACCACGGTGATCTCGTCGAGATCGTTGGGCGCCGGGCTCGGTCGCGCGGCGAGGTACAGCTCGGTGAGGAATTCGTCGGCGGCCGCGCCGAGGTCGGCGCCCCAGTGCAGGACCGAGGGCAGCCGCCCGTCGTCGGTGAAAAGAACGAGGCTTGTTCCGGCGGCACGGAGATGGATGAGCTGATCGGCTTCCGGAGTCGTCTTCCTCGAGGTGGGCGGGGGCATCGACACTCCAGGGTCGTCTCGGTGTGGCGGTCGATCGCCTAAGGCTGCGGCCTCGCCGGCCCGGCGATCGCCGGGAAGCACTGTCGTTCGACAACCTATTTCCCCGCACCCGGGTACCGGTAGGGCGAGCGGCCGGTCTCTTCGGCCCGATCCCGCCGGCCCCAATGGCTGGCGGTCGGCGCGTCACGGCCTGGGGATGAGAACCGTGGAGGTCAACGCGACCAGCACGACCACCGAGATGACGATGAGGAAGGCCACGAGGAATCGATGGCGCTCGGGCCAACCGATGAGTCCCGGATACAGCTCGTTGATCTGTTTCGGAGAGGAGACCCGCCGCTCGAGCCGGTAGACCGGAAGCCGAAGCTCGGCGACCAGCCGATCCAGCGCGCTACGGTCGAAGATCTCGTCCGAGAACCGTAACAGTCGCTGGCCTGCACCATCGGCGACGAAGACGGTGTGCTGGGTGGTCCTGCCCATAAACACGTCGCCTTGGACCACGGCCCTCGGTAGGGAACGCGGTACCCAGCGGATGCCGCCTGCCATGCCTCGATGCCCGATGTGCGTCGCTGTGAGGACGATCAGCGGCCGGAACCGGGAGAACACGGCCAACACAACGAACATCCCGGTGAGGAGCACGCCCACGACACCGCCGACCCAGCCGAGCGCGAACGCTCCGGGCAGGATGACGATCGAGGGCAGGAACACCACCAGGATCAGATAGAGCGTTCGATGCTTCGTCGACGGCTGCACGGTGAGAACCGCCGAGGTGGCTGCGTACGACACCCGGCCATGCTAACCAGCGGTGATCCGCCGATCGGACGCTTCGCGCAGAAGCCGAGATAAGACGGCGGACTGCCGACACCGCCGGGTGGCAAGGAGCCCGGTGGAGGGCGCACTGCGTGGATCAGAGCGCGATGATGACGGCGGTGCAGAGAGTCACGATCAAGACTGCGGCGAGAATGATGAAGGCCAGTCCGATCGGGTGGCGTTCCCACCACGAGGTCAGACCCGGATATAACAGATCGAGTTTGTTCGGTGTGAGAGCTCGCAGCGGCAGCGGGTAGACCGGCGCGGGCAGCTGCGCCACGAGCCGGTCCAGGTCTGCCCGCTCGAAGGTTCCATCCATCAGGCGCAACAGACAACGTCCGCCTTCATCGGCGATGAAGACGGTGTGGGGCGCGGTCCTGCCCAGGAGTACCGGCCCGTGCACGATGCCCTTCACCAGCGAACGCGGTATCCAGCGGATCCCGCCGAACATGCCTCGGTGTCCGAGGTGTGTTCGGGTGAGGACGACCAACGGCCGAAATCGCGAGAGGGCCACCAGACCGACGAATGCGGCGACCACCGCCAGTCCCACCAATATGCCGATCCAACCTGCGGTGACTGCTCCCGGCATGATGAAGATCGAGGAGATGATCACCGCGAGGGCCACGGTGAAGACCCGCCGTTCGGTGGTGGGCCTCAGGGTGAGCACCGGAGGATCGGTTGGTGACGACACGGGGGCATGCTAGCCGGCGGGGGTCGCCGCTTCGGTTGGTCCGCCCGGATCAGACGTCGAGTGCGGCCAACGAATCGAGGCGATTCCGCACCGGGAATCGGATCTCCTCGCTGTGTCGGATCGTCCCGGAATCGGACTCACCCAGATAGAAACCGGCGGTGAGACTCCGCTCGTCGACGTCGATGACCGAGTGCCAGATCGCGCGCCACTCGGGATCCGCGGTCGGTGCCACCTCGGCGAGCAGAGCCCGCATCGCGGTCGGCGACGAGACGGCTGCCTCACCTCGGCGGGTCTCGCGATCGAGGATCCGCATCCGTTGGTAGGTCTCGTGGGTGTCCGCATTGTCGTCGGGAAGGGCGGCGGCATCCGGATACCGGTGTAACAGGTGGTTGGTCACGCAGAGCGGGCCTTCGGTCGCCCGGTTGCGAAGTCGGTCGCCGCCCGTCGCGGGAACCAACCGAAGCGCGAGTGGGCCTCGTCGGCCAGTGCCCGGCCGATGTCGGTCTGGCTCCCCTTGGCGACGAGGTGCCGGGTGGTCAGGATGTCGTTCGGCCCGCCGCCTGCCACGGCGACACCCGTGGATAGTCACGGTCGTCTCGGTGCCCCCGTCCGATACTCGTACCCGGCGGCTTGGCGCATACCGGATGGATGATGCGAGTACTCGGAGCCGACCAACCAGGCAGGTACACGCCTGCCACCCACGCAATCGTCTCCGTGATCGCCTTCGTGGCGGGGCTGGCAGGTTGGCTCGGCTCCGAATCCGACGAGTAACAGGAAACCGGCGTCGACAACGACCTGTGGTGGGTGGACCAAACCGCCGAACTCGCGGAGCTGGAGGCCACCGGGCGGTTCCCGCTCTTGTTCAACGCCACCGAACCACCGGACCTGCAGGCCACCTCCGAATTCGGGCTGGCCCGGCTGCTCGACGGATTGGCTCCGCTCTTCGACTGACAGCCGACGGTGCACAGAGAAGACCCCCGCCAGGTTGTTCTGGCGGGGGTCTCGGGTGTTGTTGCTCGGGTGTTTCTTACTGGACGGTGATGCCGCGCTCGGCCAGCCACGGCTGGGGGTCGAGCTTCTGGCCGCCGACGTTGACCTCGAAGTGCAGATGCGGCCCCGTGGACTGGCCACGGTTACCGATCGTGGCGATCTGATCCCCGGCCTTGACCTGCTCACCCACACTCGCGGTGAAGGTCTCGACGTGGCCGTAGGTGGTGATGGTGCCGTCGGGTGCCTGGACGCGGACCCACTGGCCGAAGCCGGTAGCCGGCCCGGCGTTGATCACCGTGCCATCGGTGGCCGAGACCACGGGGGTGCCGATGGGGCCTGCGATGTCGATACCGAAGTGGTTGGTGCCCCACCGGGCGCCGTAGCCGGAGGTGAAGGTGCCCTCGGCGGGCTTGACGAACTCCGGACGGTTGGCCTCCGCCTCCGCAGCCGCCTGCTCGGCGACCCGGGCGGAATGGGCCTGCGCCTCACCCGCGAGGGTGTGGAACTGCAACGTCGGAGCGACGTCGTTGTACAGCGGGGCCATCGCCGCACCGGCGTCCTGCTCGGCCGTGACCCCACCATCAGCAGACGCAGGGGCGGGGGTCTCGGTGGCACCGGCCAACAGCGGCTGACCGCCCAGCAGGAACGCACCGGCCAACACCGCCGACACAGCCGACTTACCAACCCTGGAGGAACGAACGAACGGGTTACGGGTACGCAGCGTCAAACCAAGCTCCAATACAACTCAAGGAAACAGAACACGGGGCGCCCAAAGGAAGGCCATCGAAAGGTCGGCGATCCGACCTGCCCCATGTCCCACACGAAGAAGATGAAGAGGACTTGAAAGGGGCTCCGACACCGGCCGCTCGTGGGGGCCGCGTCGTGATGACCGGGCGTGACGTACAAATCCGAACCTAAGCGCCGCTCACCCAACGCCACCACCGGATGTGACCCGGACCGCCATCAGGCACGAACCGACCCGTGAAACCTCGACGCAGCGTCACCACTCCCCGCCGAACCGCCGCCCACAACGACCAGACCTCGGAGCGCCTGCGACTGATCCACGAACTCTGGAAACCGCCCGCCAGGCACGGTCTCGGCTGCGGCAGGCTCGGTCGACCGGTTCCTTGCACTGCACCGCAAACCCCGCGCGCACCGGCGGCCACAGAAGCTCACAGGGGTCTCGGCATTGCTTGGCCACGGCTACGGTCCGCCATCATTTTCATTTACCACCGAAGCAACAGTGAATGACGAC
Organism: Actinoalloteichus hymeniacidonis; assembly: GCF_014203365.1. Classification (NCBI taxonomy): domain Bacteria; kingdom Bacillati; phylum Actinomycetota; class Actinomycetes; order Pseudonocardiales; family Pseudonocardiaceae; genus Actinoalloteichus; species Actinoalloteichus hymeniacidonis. Next base: position 2,855,613 of record NZ_JACHIS010000001.1, on the reverse strand, counting down.
TCCCCGTTGGCTGCCCGAGATCCGCCCCAAGCAGAAGGGCTCGGCAGGACATCGGCCATTGAACTATCGCAACGTCGGGCTGGCACATAGCCCGCGCGCTGGTGTGGCTGGTCGGAGAAGGACGGCGTGACCACGGCGTCGTTCCGGCTGGCGGAGGACCGCACGCCCACCGACCTCGACGATGACGCCTATCCCCTGCCCTCCGGGGCGCTGATCGGTGTGGCTCACCCGGCGATGCTGCACGACGACCTGACGCGGTGGGCGGCGATCTTCGCCGACTACGAGATCATGCAATCGTTTCCGCAGATCGGCGCCGTCGTCCCGCCGCTGACCGACGAGGAACGGGCCGGCCCGCGGCTGAGCCGCTTCGAAGGCAGCACCGTCCCGACCCGTGCGCTGTCCTCGCTGCTGCGCCGAGGTTGGCATCGCGCGGAGGAGGGCCCGGTCACGATGTTCCACCGGCCGGTGGCCGCAGATCGACGGGTGGAGATCTGGCTCGATCCGGGTTACACCCCCGGGGCATCGGTCAATGCCAAGGAACAGACGCTCAGGGAGGTCCGTCTCGTCTGCGAGGGAACGCCGTTGAGTGAGGTCCGAACCGAGGCCGAACACGCGGTCACCCAGTTCAACGTGCTCGACGAGGTGGACTGCCACAAGATCGTCTACGACCTCACCCAACTGGCTCGGTGAGCCATCCATCGCTGCAGGAAGCGCCACTCATGACTGACCATCCGGTTCCCGACGAGAACACCCTCGTGCTACCCGAGGCGTGGTACCCGCACCTCGCACCTCGGCGTGGCGGGCAGCCTATTCCGGTCGTCCCGGTCCCGAATGCCACGGAGAAGGCGGCTCGGCTGGTGGTCTCGGGGTGAGCACCGTAGGGCCGTCGGCGTAATCGTCGGTTCTCGAACGCGTTGTCCGACTGCATTGCGGGAACCGATCTCGATTAGTTCATCGGCTGACCCAATAGGGCGACGCGGTTCACCCGGACTTCGTTCATCGCCTCTTCTTATGCGCTCCTACCGGCTTCGACGAAAGCGGTCGAGGCGTTGTCGTCGAACGACTCGATTCGGCCATCGCCGCACGTCTGATCGGCGAAACAGCTGGTCATCGTTTGTAGGCCGACCGCAAGACTCGCGATGACCACCGCTTCGCCCCGACGGTGAAGTGCCGGCGATGCCTTGCCTGCACAACGCAGGGTGCCTAACCTCGGAAAGCGCTTACAGAATTCGACCATAACCACCGGCACCCATTCGACGATCAGTTGCGCACCCACGAATCGGTCGTCGTGCGTGCCGGAGATCCGAGAACGGTCTAGAGCGGACAAGCGCAAGCGCTCGGCGTCGATGACGACCGACGAGTGTGCCAAGAAGTGTTGACCGCCACCGGCGTCGACCAACACCAACGGCAGGGATGGAGTCCGACAGTGGGCAAGCGCAGATGGTGGGTTCCCGTGCTGACCGCGATCGCGGTCACGGGCACCCTGTCGATACCGCCGACGGCGGTGGGCAGCGATTCGACGTCGGCGGCCGATCCGGCCGACGAACCGATCACCGACCCGATACCCGAGAAACCGATCCAATCCCGCCTCGGTCTGGTCCTCGATGAATACGCGCAGCTTCCGGAATCCGAGGCGACGCCGCCGGCCACCGACCCCCGGCTGATCCGCCACAATCGGATCAACTTCGTCGGCGAGGTCCCCGACGGCTCCGGACGGGAGTACATCCCCGACCTCAACGGTCCGCTCTATCTCCTCGACGGCGGGGACCAGCACGTCTATCTCGACTTCGCCGCCGAGTTCGAGCACTTCTTCTCGGGCCGGGGCATGGGCAGTGGTTTCGGGTTCGTCACCTTCCACCCAGAGTTCGCCGAGAACGGCCGTTTCTACACCACGCACACCGAGGACGAGACGGCGATCGAGAACGAGGAGCCGACCTACCCGAATCAGCCGGATTCGGTCGTGCAGAGCGTGATCACCGAGTGGACCGCCGACGATCCGAGCGCCGATGTGTTCAGCGGTAGCAGCCGGGAGATCTTCCGCTACGGCTTCTCCACCTATATCCACGCGATCCAGCAGATCGACTTCAACCCGACCGCACGGTCCGGCGACGAGGACTACGGTTTGCTCTACCTCGCGGTCGGCGACGGCGGCATCGGCGTGCGCTCGGATGCGCCGCAGGAACTGGACAACCCGGCGGGCAAGATCCTGCGCATCGACCCGGCGGGCACCGACGGCCCCAACGGGAATTACGGGATCCCGCCGAGCAACCCCTTCGTCGACACGCCCGACGCGCTCGGCGAGATCTACGCGCTGGGCATGCGGGATCCGCACCGCTTCACCTGGGATCCGGAACGCGACAACGCCATGTACCTCGGCCACATCGGTCAGCACGCGGTCGAGGCGGTCTACGAGGTCGAGGCGGGCGACAACCTCGGTTGGAGCGAGCGCGAGGGCGACCTGCAGTACCGCCGGGAGGACGGCTGCTACCTCTACCCGTTGCCGGAGGACGACGCGGAGTACGACTACGTGTACCCCGTTGCGGCCTACGACCACGACCCGCCCGCGAACTGGCCGTGTGATTCCGACAGCGGCCACGCCATCTCCGGTGGCCAGGTGTATCGCGGCGAGTTGGCCGAGTTGCGCGGCAAGTACATCTTCGGCGATCTGGTCGACGGCAAGGTGTTCTACACCGAGGTCGAAGAGATGCGGCGGGGCCAGACACGTGCGCCGCTGCACGAACTGCAGCTGTTCGACACCGAGGGCACCCGGCTGCGGATGAGCGACTTCGTCGGCGAGGGCCGGGTCGACCTGCGATTCGGCATCGACTCGGATCGCGAGCTCTACCTGCTGGCCAAGTCCAACGGCAAGATCTGGCGGGTCGTCGACACCAAACGCGGCGCCGGGTCGGAGGTGACCCGCAAGGTCGAACGCAATCTGGTCGCCCACTACGACTTCGAGAACCCCTTCGCGGTGGACGGTTCCTACGAGGCCGATCTCGGCTCGTCCAACACCCTGCTGAGTCTGATCAACGGCGAGACGGACATGCGGGTCGCCGACGGGGCGTTCCCCGGCAGCAACAACGCGCTGCAAGTGCAGCAGATCGCGCCGGAGGAGAACGGCAACGACGACTGGAAGGCCGGGATCTTCGACGAAGACGGCGTGGAGTCCTTCGAGGCGTTCAACGGCGTCGAGGGGACGACGGTGATGGGCTGGTTCAAGATGACCGGCGAGAACCCGAGTCCCAACTCCAACACCGAGGACCCCGACGACTATTACAACGCCGTCGGACTGGCGGGCATCCTGAGCGGAAGCTCCGACGGGCACGAGGTCCGGGCCCTGTTGGAGCTGATCCAGGTCGACGGTGAGCTGCGGTTGGTGGCGTTGGGCCGCCGCATCGACGGCGCGGCCTCCCAGACCTTCGCCGCGCAGCAGGACTGGCAGGAGCTGCTCCCGCAGAACGAATGGGTGCACCTGGCGGCGACCTTCGACTACACCACGGGCGAGATGGCGCTCTACCGCAACGGCGAGTCGATTCCGGGCTTCTACACCCGGTCCGACGACCCATGGGAGGTCGATGGTTCCGGCACGTCCGCCACCGATCCGAAGGGGATCAAGATCGGCGGCAGCTTCCCGCAGAACGATCGGGAGGCCAATCCCTGCAACTGCCGGATGGATTCCCTGATGTTCCTGGACACCGCTGCGGCACCGAGCACGATCAGCCAGCAGTATCACCGGTTCCTCCGCCGGTGAGCGGCTACCACTGATCGCCCCGGGGTCCGTCCACTATGCCGGCCGGACCCCGGGGACACCGCTCGTCGACATGATCTTGGCCGGCACCTTCCCGTGCGGATACGGTGATCGAGGCTTCCGGAACGAGCCGAGCCCTCTCCCGAGATGAACCTCGAGATGGGCCTTCGGTGGAAAGCCTCGAACCGAGAGGACACCGCAGTGACGGCATCGAACAATCGTGCGGGACGACACCTCCTTGATCCCGAGTCCGCGGCGCTGCTGCGGCTCAACGGCTCGTCGTTCTACCGACTCCTACAGACCTGCGCGCCCCAGGCGCTGCCGGAGATATCCGTCCCCATCGCCCCGGACGAAGCACAGCTGCCGCACGGCACCACCGTGGTGGCGATGCACTACCGCGACGGCGTGGTGATGGCCGCCGATCGGCGTGCCACGATGGGAAACCTCATCGCCCAGCGCGACCTCCGCAAACTCGAGCCCGCCGACAGTCACTCCGGTATCGCCTTCGCGGGCACGGTCGGCACGGCGATGCGCCTGGTGTCGCTGTTCCAACTCGAACTGCTGCACTACGAGAAGATCGAAGGTGTGGCGCTCAGCTTCCCGGCGAAGGTCAACCGGGTCTCGACCCTGATCCGAGGCAACCTGGGCCCGGCCCGACAGGGGCTGGCGGTGATCCCGCTGTTCGCCGGATGGGACGACCACGCGGGCGCCGCCCGGGTCTTCACCTTCGATATCGGCGGTTCGGCCTCGGAGCAACGGGAGTACGGCGGTGCGGGCTCCGGTAGCACCTTCGCTCTCGGTTCGTTGAAGAAGCTGTACCGGCCGGAGCTGACCCGGAGCGAGGCGATCCGCATCGTGTTGACGGCTCTGACCGACGCGGCCGATGAGGACACCGCCACCGGTGGACCGCAGGCGCCCGGGCACCTGCTGCCGCTCGTGTCCTGCATCGACGAAAGCGGGTACGCGGCGGTTCCCACCGAGGAGATCGCCGCCGAGCTCGTGGCGGCCGACTGACCGGTACACCCGATCGGGGTGTTCGTGATCACCATGCTTGACCTCAACCTTTGATGAGGTTACAGGCTGGTGTCATGAACGCACCACCGAGGACCGACTACGGTCACGAAGACCTGCTCGCGCTGCTGACTCTGATGACGGGCGACGAGAAACACGAACCCAGCGCCACCTCCACGTTGGAGACGATCTGGGTGCTCTACGACCGGATTCTCCGCGTCGACCCCGCGCGCGTCGACGACCCAGGTCGTGACAGGTTCCTGCTGTCCAAGGGCCACGGACCGATGGCCTACTACGCGGTGTTGGCCGCGAAGGGGTTCCTGACCACCGACCAACTGCGTGGCTTCGGCGGCTTCGACTCGCCGCTGGGTTATCACCCGGACCGCACCCTGGTGCCCGGCGTCGAGATCGGCTCCGGCTCCCTCGGCCACGGCCTGGGCTTGGCCGTCGGCACCGCATTGGGACTGCGCGCCACCGGACACGACGATGCCGCCGTGGTGGTGCTCGTCGGCGATGCCGAACTGGAGGAGGGCAGCAATCTCGAGGCCATTCAATACGCCGGACGCGCTCGGCTCGACAGGCTGACGACCGTGGTGATCGACAACTCCTCCGCCTCATTGGGCTGGCCCGGCGGGATCGCGGCCCGTTTCGCGCTCGAGGGCTGGTCGACGGTGGAGGTCGATGGCCGCGATCTCGACAAGCTCGAACAGGCCTTCACCTCGGCGCCGGGCGACCGCCCGCACGCCGTCATCGCCCACGTCGAGCCGAAGGAACGCTGATGACGAGCACGATGGACAACGAGACGATCACTTCCGGGGAGAACCAGCGCGACCGGTTCTACCGAATCCTTCCCCAACTGCTCGCCGAGGACGATCGGCTGGCCGCCGTGCTCGCCGAGATCGGCGCGTCCTATGTGGACTCGGCGGCGGCACGGGCGGTGTCGGACCGGCTGATCAACGTCGGGATCCGCGAGCAGCTGTTGATCGGCGTCGCGGGTGGTCTCGCGCTGACCGGCCTGCGGCCGATCGCCCACACCTTCGCGCCGTTCTTGATCGAGCGACCGTTCGAACAGGTCAAACTCGACCTCGGACACCAGGGGGTCGGCGCGGTACTGGTCAGTGCGGGTGGCTCCTACGACTGGCCGGAGGGCGGTGAGACCCATTTCGGCTATCGCGACGTCGCACTGCTGGACACCCTGCAGGACTGGACGGTGCACGTTCCAGGGCACCCCGACGAGGCCGAGGCACTGCTGCGCACCTCGGTGCGCGGTGACGGACGGGTCTACGTCCGGTTGGGCGGGGACGCGAACAGCAGGCCGCTGGCGGGGCGGGACGGCCGCATGCAGGTGTTACGGCGTGGCACACGGGGGACCGTGATCGCGGTGGGCCCGATGGCGGACCGCACCGTCGCCGCGACGGAGGGCCTCGACGTCACCGTGCTCTACGCCGCCACGATCAGGCCGTTCGACGGCGAGACGCTGCGCGCCACCCTCGACGCTCCGGAGGTCGTGCTGGTCGAGCCCTATCTCCGGGGAACCTCGATCGCCGAGGTAACCCGGTCGTTGGCCGGGATCCGGCACCGCGTGTCAGGACTAGGCATCGGCCCCGCGGAAGCACGGCGTTACGGCACCCGAGCCGAGCACGATGTCCTGCACGGAATCGACGAGGCGGGACTGCGCAGACAGATCACCGATTTCCTCGATGCGGCAGGCTGACGGTGCTCCGGTGCCGACGGGGTGGGTCGAGTGCCTCGGCGACACCCCGGCCCGGCACCGGACCGCGTTCAGCCGCGACTGTCCGTCGGGGTCAGCACGATCACCGCCAGCGGGCGCTTGAGGGTCTTGGCATAGCGGCGGTACAGGTCCCGGTTGACCCGGTTGACGATGTCCCACAGCCTCGTGTGATCGGTGTCCTCGGGCAGCACCTCGCGGGAGGTCACGGCGACGCGGCGGCGGCCGACCAGGACCTCGGCCGGTCCCCCGGCCCGCAGGTTGTGCAGCCACCCCGGCAGCCGTTCCGTGCCCCAGTTCGAGGCCACCACGAGGTAATCGGCGCCGTCCGTGCCGTACACCAGCGCGGAGGTCCTGGACTTGCCGCTACGACGTCCCTGGGTGGTCAGCAACAGGGTGGGCCGGATCATGAGTCGATGACCGACCCGGCCGCCGGTGCGTTGGTACACCGTCTGGTGTGCCGAGGCGATCGACCGAAGGAGTCCTTCTGCTTTCACCTACTGAACGGTAGTCGGCTGTGGGTCGGTACGACTCACCCGTCCGGCCCAGTTCGGTGACGACCAGGATCGCTTCCGGGTGCCTCGAAGCGAATCCGGTACGCCACATCAGGATCGATCGGCCACACCCGAGGTCAGGATCGGAACCGGCGGCCGCCTCGACCGGACGGACGTGACCGGTGGTCCTCGAAGAGGTCGACGTCGACGGCAGGCCGCGCTCTATCGCCGCGCTGTAGGGCAGCAGGCCAGGTCGAGACGCCGAGTGGTCGATGGCCGCCGGGTCCGGCTCGGCGGGTCCCGCCCGCCAATCGTCCACCGAGGACATGGGGCAAGGCCAACCGCAGCAACCGTGCCTTGCTCAGGGACGCACCCTCCCGCAGCACCCGCGAGCCGAGATGGTCGACGACATCGAGGTACCTACGGTGGATCTCCAACGCCGCGCGGGCGAAGGGCTGGAATCGGGCAGGCACCAGGGAGGTGATCCTGGTCGACTCGAGGTGCAGCTCGCGGGCCCGGGACACCTGGAGTCGTACCAGCGCATCCAGTTCCGGGCCGACGACCCCGCGTCGCACCGTCGCCCGGTCGACCTCGCAGCGCTCCATGTCCTCGGCGGGCAGGTACACGCGGCCCTGCGGCAGGTCTTCCGCGAAATCGCAGAAGATGTCGATGAGCTGGTGCACCTCACCGATCAACGAGGCAAGCCGGTCCAGCTCGGGGCTCGGCGTGCACAGCAGGCGGGCGCCCACCAGAGCGGCCGTCCCGGACACGCCACGCAGGAAGACCCGCAGGTCGTCGAAGGTGGCGAACTCCGCAGCGCCCCGGCTGTCGGCGCGGGTGGCCTCCAGGAATCTGATGAACAGTTCCGGCTCCAGGCCATGGCGCCGGGTGGTGTCGATCAAGGCGCGTCGCAGGGGATGTCGGCTCTCGCCCCGGCGTAGCTCGGAGACCGCAGCCGCCGACCAGTGCCGAAAGGCGCGCTCGCGCATTCGAGGGTCGCCGACATCGGCCACTCGGTCGCTGGCGGCGAAGAAGGCCACCACCGCATGCACCTGGGGGCGGATAGCGGGCGGCAGCAGCAACCGGGCCGCGAGGTAGGTGGGCCGGTGCGTGGCATGCAACCGTCGACACAGCGCATAGGAGTCCCGGAGAAGCGGGTCGAGTCTTCTCGTCGGTGCCGCATGCAACGCCATGGTCGTCTGACCTCGCCGGGGTGTCGGTGCTGCGGGGAGCGGGCTTCTCGCGAAGGCGACGAGAGGACGATCCGCCATGGTCGACCTTCCGCCGATTTCGCGGCAGACCGACCACTCACAGCACGATGCTGCGGGCCATCGATCCATCATCGCCGCCCGCACCGAGGAATCCACCGATCCGGGCTCGATAACTGCGGGGATCACCACCGGAGCCCGAATAGCCGAGGACTCCGGATACCGTGCCTGCACTGGCGCGTGCACCTCGGCCTCTTGCGGCCGAGAGACCCAGCGAAAGAGCTTGCACGATACGGCGAACGACCCGGCTCAAGGCTACTGAGGCGGGCAGTTCCCTGCCATCACACGATCGATCACCATCCGAGCTGGTTGCCGCCGACGGCGCCGACCTGCCTGCGATAACCGGTGGACTCCGGACATCGGCGGCGGACAGAGTGAACAGATGCACACGACCACCGAGTTCATCGAGACGCTGCATCGCGAGGGGGAACGCTTCGCGGACACCGCAGAGCACGTCGATCTCACCGCGCCCGTGCCCGGCTGTCCTGCCTGGTCGGTGCGTGACCTCGTCTTGCATCTGGGTGCGGTCCATCGGTGGGCTACCGGCTATGTGGTCGAGGGCAGGACACAGCCCGAGCCCATTGCCGAGGCTCCGGCACTGGAGGACACCGAACTGGCCCCGTGGTTACGCGACGGCCATGCTCGCCTGGTGGCGGCCCTGACCGAGGCGCCCGCCGAGCTGGACTGCTGGACCTTCCTACCCACGGGGGTGGAGCCACTGGAGTTCTGGGCGCGCAGGCAGGCTTACGAGACCTCGGTGCACCGGGTCGACATCGAGGCCGCAAGCGGTCTCGCGCTGTCCCCGATGGCCCCTGAGTTCGCCTCGGGCGGCATCGACGAGTTCCTCCGTGGATTCCAGGCGCGCCCGAGTAGCCCGGTGCGTACCGAGACACCGAAGACGCTGCGGATCCTGCCCACCGACGTGCCCGCTGCGGGTTGGACGGTGTCGTTGTCGGCGGACAAGCCGCCGCGCACCGAGCGGACCAGGGATGGGCAGCCCGCCGACTGCACCTACACCGGCCCTGCGATGGCGCTGTACCTGGTGTTGTACAACCGGCTTCCGATCGACGCCGTGCAGTGCGGCGGTGACGTATCGCTGGCGCAACGCTGGCGGGATCTCACCAGTAGCTGATCGGCTTCCAGCACGCGGCTGCGTCAGCACGGATAGGCGCGATCGCACCCTCCGGACGCGGTCGGAACTCGGCGTATATCGGCCGCGTCCGGCGAGGCGAGAGCGTGCTTGCTGGACTCGCCGCACCGAGCCGCACGGCCCACTGGATAGCGGTGGATCGGGGCGACGGTGCTCGACCAGGCAGGCGGCACGCCTGTCCGGCCGTCTGCGGCTCGCGGCGGCATACCGAAGCCGATCAAGGAGATGCGAGCACGCCGGGGTCGGCATTCGCGTCGTCGAATCCTCTTCGACGCCGAACCCTTCCGCCCCGGGGGACGGATGACGTATCTTCCTGAAACCTGATCGCCTGTTCACATATGTAGGCAGTGTCGCCACCTATGAGAAGTGCGAGGTCCCATGTTCGACATCAGTCTCGCCTCGGTCACCACTCCCCTGCGCCGATCACCCCGCCGGTCCGTACGCCGTCCAGAACGCCCTGCACCGATGTGATCGCGCCCCAGCGGTCGAGCCGGTCGCCGCGCTAGAGCGATCCGGCTCCCGTCGAGGGCCCCGGAACGTCTCGCGGCGACCCCGCCACACCGGAGCACTCGAGAACCGAGTCCGTCCGCGGCTCGGCACCCGTCTCCTCGATCGGGCGACGGTCGACTTCGGCCGGGCCACGACGCGGCGACCCACGAACCCGTACGCGGTTCCGAGGCACCCCTTCTCGGGACGACGCACCGGTTTCCATCGACGTCACCACTGGTGCGCAGCACGTTCTCGGCGTGAAGCGCACCGAGACCTCGCCAGCGCCGCCTGATCCGCGGTGAACGGGAAGTAGAGGCACCGATGCTGAAGCGACGCGACGCCCTGCGAATACTGGGTCTGAGCGCGGTGTTGGGTTCGGGCTCCCTGGGGCTCGCAGGCTGTGGCAGCTCCGGCGACGGGGCGAACGGGCCGCTGCGGGTGGCCCTGGTCAACCACGTCTGGACCAGCGCGATCCGCGAGCGCATCGCCGAGTTCGAGGACCTGACCGGGCGACGGGTCCTCGTCTCGACGATGACCTCCGATCAGCTGTCGAGCACCTACAACGTCAAGCTCAACGCCAGCGCGCCCGACCTCGACGTGATGATGTACCGCCCGTTGCAGGAGCAGTTGTTGTTCGCCCGCAACGGTTGGCTGACCGAGTTCAACGATCTCGTCGCCGACGACAGCGAGTACGACTGGGCCGACGTCCAAGACGGCCCGAAGGACCGGGTGACGATCGACGGCCGGATCTTCGGCGTACCGATCATCACCGAACGACCGACGCTGTACTACCGGCGCGACCTGGTGGACGCGCCGCCGACCACGCTGGAGGAGATGTACGAGACGGCCCGCAGGCTGCACTCGCCGGATACCGGCTTGCACGGCTTCACCGGTCGAGGCCAACGCGCGGGTGCGGTCAGCATGTTCTCCAGCTATCTCTATTCCCACGGCGCGGACTTCATCGTCGACGGTCGGTCCGGGGTCGGCTCGCCGGAGGCACTTGCCGCCTACGAGTACTACGGCAGGTTGCTGCGGGAGGCGGGTCCGATCGGTGCGACCAACATGACGTTGGAGCAGATCACCCCGATCTTCGCGCAGGGCAAGGCGGTCTTCGCCATCGACGCCGACGCCGTCTACCAGAACTTCATCGACCCGGCGACCTCGACGGTCGGCGACCGCACCGGGTTCGCCGCCTTCCCGGCGGGCCCGGCGGGGTCCCGCCCCTTCAACATCGCGTCCTGGGGGTTGACCATCAACGCGTTCTCCGAACGGCGCGACATCGCCTGGGAGTTCATCCGCTGGGCTAGCGGTCCCGAGATGACCCTGCGGTTACAGAACGAGGGCGTGCCCAGCGCCCGGACGTCGGCGTGGGCGGACGAGGCGAGTCTGACCGCGTTCCCGCCGGATCTGGCCGAGTCGATGGCCGCCGGGATCGAGACCGGCGTCGGCGCCGATCGCCCGGATGTCGTCCAGGTCGGTCGGGCCCGCGACATCGTGGGGCGGCCGATCGTCGCAAGCATCCTCGGTGACGATGTCGCCGCCTCGGCCCGCGACGCCTCCGAGGAATTCGACGAGTTCCTGGTCCGCGACGCTCGACAAAGGCAGCTCTGACATGGCAGTACACACACTGGAGCAGGAGAACCGTCGTCTCAAGTGGATGATGCTCGCGCCTGCGTTGCTGTTCATCGGCGTGATGATCGTCTTCCCGATCCTCTACACCGGTTATCTGAGTCTGACCGACGCCTTCGGGGCGGTGAACGCGGACAGCTCGTTCATCGGGCTGTTGAACTTCAGCGACGCCCTCGGTGATCTGCGGCGATTCTGGCCCGCGGTGTGGCGGACCCTCGTCTTCACCGTGGCCGCCGTCGCGCTCGAACTCACCCTCGGGCTGGCCCTGGCGATGTTGTTGCGCAAGCCGTTCCGGGGGATGCGCTGGGTGCGGACCATCATGATGGTGCCGCTGCTGGCGACGCCGGTCGCGGTGGGCGTGTTGTGGCTGCTCATCCTCGACCCGACCACCGGCATCGCCAATTACCTGCTCGGGTTGGTCGGCATCCCGCCGCAGCCGTTCCTCGGTTCCGTAGCGCAATCGCTGCCCACGCTGATCCTGATCGACGTGTGGCAGTGGACCCCGATGATGACCCTGCTGTTGTTGGCCGGGCTCAGCACGCTGCCGGGCGAGCCGATCGAGGCGGCGTTGGTCGACGGGGCGTCGGCCTGGCAACGATTCCGGCACGTCACGCTGCCGATGCTGACCACGGCGATCGTCACCGCGTTGGTCCTGCGCAGTGTGGACGCGTTGAAGACCTTCGACCTGATCTACGCCACCAAGGGCCCGGGTGGTGGTTCCAGCCACGAGGCCGAGACGCTCAACGTCTACGCCTACGGTCTGACCTTCGACTACCAGGAGTACGGCCTGGCCGCCTCGGTGTTGGTCGTGTTCACCGTGCTGATCATCTTCATCGTCGTCGCGCTTCGGCGCCGTTCCGCGAAGGCATCCTCATGACCGCCATGCTGCCGCGATCCGAGTCAGGGTCCATTCCCGCCACCGAGGCCGCCGCGCATCTGCGCCGCCGCAAGCTGCTCACCGGCCTCCGCTTCGCGGCGATCATCCTGGTCAGCGCGGTGTTCGCCACCCCGTTGATCTGGATGGTGCTCGCCGCATTCAAGACGAACGTGCAGATCGGCAACCCCGACGATGCGCTGATCTTCAGCCCGACGATGCAGAACTTCCGCAACATCATGGGCGAGGGCATCTTCTTACCCGCCATGGTGAACTCCGCCGTGGTCGGCCTGGTCTCGACGGTGCTCTCGGCCATCATCGCGGTACCCGCAGCGTGGGCCATCGGTCGGTTCGGCATGCACCGGGCCGGGAACTGGGTGTTGATCGCCCGCATCATCCCCGCCATCTCGCTCCTGGTGCCCTGGTACTACCTGTTCGCCCGGCTGGAACTCGTCGGCGGCTACACCGTTCTGGTGCTCAGCCACATGTTCGTCTCGGTGCCCTTGATCACCTGGATCATGATCGGCTTCTTCGCCAATCTGCCGACCGAGCTGGAGGAGGCCGGCCGCGTCGACGGGCTGTCCGCCTTCGGCGCCTTCCGTCGGATCTCCCTGCCCCTGGCCGCGCCGGGGACCGCGACGGCATGCGTGTTGGCGTTGGTGTTCAGCTGGAACAACTTCATCTTCGCCCTGATCCTGTCCGACGAGTCGACCAAGACCCTGCCGGTGGCGCTGTTCAACTTCATCTCCTACGCCAGTGTGGACTGGGGCGGTCTGATGGCGGCCTCGACGCTGATGAGCGTGCCGGTCATCCTCGCCGCCGTCTTCGGCCAGCGTTATCTGGTGGCCGGGCTGACCGCCGGAGCCACCAAGGGCTGAGCCCGCACGCCGGGCGACGGGCCCGGGCTGGAACAACCGGTCTCCCACGAAAGGAAGCACATGCGGATCGCCAACGCCGAGGTCGTCGTCACGAGCCCCGGTCGCAACTTCGTCACCCTCGAGATCATCACCGAGGACGGGTTGCGCGGGTACGGCGACGGGACGCTCAACGGGCGGGAGCTCGCCGTGGCGAGCTACCTGACCGACCACGTCATCCCGCTGTTGACCGGTCGGGACGCGCATCGGATCGAGGACACCTGGCAGTACCTGCATCGCGGCGCCTACTGGCGGCGCGGTCCCGTGACCATGGCGGCGATCGCCGCCGTCGACGTCGCGTTGTGGGATCTCAAGGCTCAGGTCGCGGGGCTGCCGCTCTACCAGCTTCTCGGTGGCGCCAGTCGCACCGGGATCCGTGCCTACGGTCATTCCAGCGGCCGGGATCTACCGGAGCTGTTCGATTCGGTTCGCGCGAATCTCGAAGCGGGCTACAAGTCGATCCGGATCCAGTCCGCCGTCCCGGGGCTGGGCACCATCTACGGCATCGGTCAGGGCGTCACCACGGGCGGGACCGGTCGCTACGACTACGAGCCTGCGCGCAGGCATCCCGTTCCGTCCGAGGAGGTCTGGGACACCCGGGCGTATCTGCGGCACCTGCCGACGGTCTTCGAGGCGGTGCGCAACGAGTTCGGTCCGGATCTGCCCCTCCTGCACGACGTGCACCATCGGTTGACCCCGATCCAGGCGGCGAAGCTGGGCAAGTCCCTGGAGCCCTACGACCTGTTCTGGATGGAGGACTGCACTCCCGCCGAGAATCAGGAGTCGCTACGGCTGGTCCGGCACCACACCACCACTCCCCTGGCGATCGGCGAGGTGTTCAACTCCACGGTCGACTATCAGACCTTGATCCGCGAACAACTTATCGACTACGTCCGTTCGGCGGTCACCCATACCGGCGGCATCTCCCCGATGCGCAAACTCTTCGACTACGCAGCGCAGTATCAGATCAAGTCCGGCATCCACGGGCCGACCGACATCTCTCCGGTGGGGATGGCCGCAGGCCTGCACCTGGATCTGGCGATTCACAACTTCGGCATCCAGGAGTTCATGCCGCACAGCGAGGAGACGTATCAGGTCTTCCCGCGCTCGTACACCTTCACCGACGGCTACCTGCATCCCGGGGAGACGCCGGGGCTCGGAGTCACGCTGGATCGCAAGGCGGCTGCGGCCTTCCCCTATGAACCCGCCTATCTTCCGGTGAACCGACTCCGGGACGGGACCGTGCACGACTGGTGAGGCCTAGGTCCCTGGCAGGCCGGTCTCAGGCCGGCCTGCCAGGACCGACTGCTCAGCGAGCGTTCCGCCGCAGCACCGCCACGCCGAACACCGCGGCCAATGCCGTACCACCGATTGCGACGAGCAGTCCGATCAGCACGGCGGGGTCGCCGAAGTCGCCCACGAACAGGGCTCGTTCGGCGGCCACGACGTAGCTCAGCGGGTTGACCTGCGAGAGAGTCAGCAGCCAGCCGGGCGCGGAGTCCATCGGCAGCAGCACCCCCGACGTCAACATCAGCGGCAGCGTGACCGTCCCCAACACGGTGTAGAAGGAACCGATGTCGGTCATCAACAATCCCACCGCGAGCGAGGTGGCACCGACGGCCGCGCCGACCAGGGCGATCAGCACCAAGCCGACGAGCACTCCGAGCGGCGAGACCCGCAGGCCGAACGGCAGCACGATGCAGATCATCAGGACGGTCTGCACCAGCAGGGTCGCCACCTGCCGTAACGCCCGACCGAACAACAGGGCCGAGTGGCTGACCGGGGTGGCCATGATGCGTTCGAGCGCACCGGTCTCCCGCTCGAACTGGATGTCGGCGCCCGCGAACGCGGTCCCGAACAGGATCAACATGACGAGCACGCCGGGGATGAACCACAGCCAGGGCGATTCCGCGCCCGTGCCGCTGAGGATCTGACCGGACAGCAGGGGGCCGAACAACGCCACGTACAGGATGGGCTGGGCCAACCCACTGGTCAACGCGATCGGGCTGCGTAGCGCGGGCCGGACGTGATGGGAGAAGACGAGCGCGGTGTCACGAAGGATTTTCAGCATCGGTTCTCCTGCTCTCGGGCGGTTCGGGGGTCGGGGTCGAGACGGGCGGGTTCGGTGACGGTCTGCTCGGTCATGCCGCGTCGTCCTCACGCATGCTCCGGCCGGTGAGCGAGAGATAGACGTCGTCGAGGGTCGGCCGATCGACGCGAACCTCCGTCGGCCGGAGTCCGGCGACGACCAAGGCGTTGACCAGGTCGGCGAGCGCCTCGTGGCCGTGTGAGACCCGGAAACTGGTTGCCGTGCCGTCCACGACCGTGTCGTGCGCGGTGGGCAGTCGGGCCGCGATCTCCGCCGCCTGGCCCGCTGATTGCGCATCGCCCATGCCGATGCGGACCAGATCCCCCGACACCTTGGCCTTGAGTTGGTTCGGCGAGCCATCGGCGATGATCCGGCCGTGGTCGATCACCACCACGCGCTCGGCGGCGAGATCGGCTTCCTCGAGGTAGTGGGTGGTCAGGAACACCGTGGTCTCGGAAGTCTCCCGCAGCCCGGTGATGTGCTCCCACAGGCTGGCCCTGGTCTGCGGGTCCAGTCCGGTGGAGGGCTCGTCCAGGAAGATCAACCGGGGGTCGTGGATCAAGCCGAGCGCGATGTCGAGCCGCCGCCGTTGGCCGCCCGAGAGCGTGCCGACTCCTCGATCGGCGAAGGCGTCCAAGGACAGACGGTTCAACAACTCATCGCACCGCCGCACCGCGTCGCTCTTTCGAAGGCCCTGGTACCGCCCCTGGGTGATCAGCTCCTCGCGGACCCGGAACTCCTCGCTGGTGCCGTGGCCCTGACCGATGTAACCGATTCGGCCTCGGACACCGACGGGGTCGGTCGTCACGTCGCAGCCCGCCACGCGGGCGCTTCCCGACGTCGGCGGAAGCAAGGTGGTGAGCATCCGCAAGGTCGTGCTCTTGCCCGCCCCGTTCGGCCCGAGAAAGGCGACGATCTCGCCCGGCTCGACGTCGAGATCGAGGCCACGGACCGCCTGAACGGTCTCGTGCTTGGTACGGAACTGCCTGGTCAAACCTCGGGTGTGGATCACGCGGCCTCCTGCTCAAATTTGAGTCCCCGCGCAGGGCGGGACCACCGGGTCGGTTCAAAGGTCGGTAGAGGGCGATCTCTCCACCCGCCGTCGGACTCAAACTTGAGTCACTGGTCGGACGCCGGGGGCCGGACTCGATCGGGGCAACAACCTAGCCCACCGCCGCCGCCTTGCACAAATTTGAGTAGACCATCGATGTATACGTCGCACTCGTCAGCCGTAGGCGGCCGATACCGCATGGGGCGCCCCGCACAAAGCGCTTGACGACAACGTCGATGCCGCCTGCCCACCCGCGAATAGACCAACTTACCCAGGCGGCAAATAAAGCGATTCCCCCACATCGCGACCGTCGGACGGAATCGCGTCACGATTCGTATTAGCCCGTCGACACCGAGCGGACCCGTCGAGGCGCCTCGCGCGCAATACCGCACAACCCGACCGGGACTGAGCCGATCACGGACTATCGAGAAGATCGTCACACCCTATCCGGCAGCACGGGATTCGACAACTAGGCGATCTCGGCATCGGGTACAGTCCCAGCCCAGCCGCAACCTGTGGCAACAGTCGCCGATCACGCTGCGCGACGCCATCTCGACAGGAAAGGGCCGGTGGGTCTCCCATGAGCTCCACGCCGACGGAAACGAGGGCTGAAACGATCATGACGAGCCCGAATCCGGCCCGCCGACGAAGCTCTCGAATTCGATTGATCGTCGGATACGCGGCAATTCTCGCCATTCTTCCGTACTTCACCCTCAAACTATTCTGGATAGCCGGTTCCACCGCCGGTATCACCAGCGCCTCCTCGGTGGATCCCGCAGTCATCCAGGGTGGGAATATCGTCACGGCGGCAATGGAGATCATCGCCGCGTTGATCATCATCGCGTTCACCCATGCCTGGGGCGCGCGGATACCGGTATTCCTGGTCCTCGCGCCGACCTGGGTGGGAACGGGCCTGCTGGCGCCGTTCGTCATCACCGGCCCGGTCGTCGCGGTATCGGTCCTGACCGGATCCGCGAGCGTGGGTGACGACTCCCTCGCGGCCTGGGTCGGCCCGCTGGTCTACGTCGGATTCGGCGCCCAGGCGATCGGCATCGCCGCCTCGTTCGTGCTCTACGCGCGCGACCGGTGGCCGCACGTACTCACCGGACGCGTGCGGGAACACCCGGTGGGCCCCTATCAACCGGTGATCGCCGTGTTCGTCCGGCTGGCCACCGTGTTGCTCGCCGTGGTGGCCGCAGTGCGACTGCCCTGGGCCTTGGGGGCGACGTGGGGGTTGTCGCCACAGCTGATCGAGAGCCGAGGGATCGCGGAGCGGCTCGCGGACGCGGGCACCGCGTTGTTCGCGGTCGCGGCGGCGGCAGGTCTGTTCGTCATCGCCTTCCGGCGTCCGCAGCGACAGCGAACCGCGCTACCGCTGGCCCTCGGTTGGATCGGCGGCGGCGCCGTCTTCGGTAACGGCTTGTATCCGATGACGCTGCTGCTGGCAGGCGTCGCGGGCTCCGGCACGAACGCGACCCAGACGGGGTTGGTGCCCTTCGTCGATCTGCTCCAGATCATGACCGGGGTGATGATCGCGGTGACCGGCGCCTTCCTGCTCGCCGAATTGAACGCACCGACCGCCAAGCAGCAGGACTGACGCCGAACGCGGCATCCGCGACCTCGCCCGGCCGCCACCGCCCCACCGGGGCGACCGGCTACGCCGGGCGAGGTTCGTCGTCCGCCAGGCGATAGTCGCCACGCTCAAGCCGCTGAAGAAGCAATCTGGTCCATTCGGCGTCGCCCTGCGCGGTGTGCGCCCGCAGGACGGTCAGCTCCCGCAGGTGCGCGTGGCGGTCGAGCTGTCTTCGCTGTTCGAGGTTGCCGCGCAGCTCCTCGGCGTTGCTCTCCAACGCGGCCAACCGTTCCCGGAACAGACCGACGAGCTCGGCACGCTCCAACGCGGGCATCAGGGCCAGGCCTGCGGCCAGCACGTCCGGCCGGTGGTCGGCGCGGCGCAGCGCATCGCGAAGCAGACGGAAGAACTCCGTCTCCCCCGCCTCGGTCAGCTGGTAATCGGTACGTCCCGGCCACTCGTCGTGGGTGGTGGCTTCGAGCAATCCGAGCTTCGCGAGTTGGCGGAGTCCGTGGTAGATCGAACCCCACTTGATGTTGATCCAACCCTCGGCCTCCCAGGAGGCCAACTCGGTGTGCAGCAGATAGCCGTGCGCCGTTCCGAGTCCTCGCACCACACCGAGGACCAGCAGCCGCGTTGCCGACATCGTCTCCCTATCGGCCGTATAACCCGTCGCGGACAGGCTAGACCAGCGCTGATTCCGTCATTGCGAGGGCAACGACCACCGGGGCGGACACCGTGCTGCCCGCCCCGTACTCCGAAAGGACGAGCTCAGCGGCCGCGACGGCTCTGATGCTGCGCTCGCGCGACCACGTGATCCACGAAGCCGTACTCCAACGCCTCCTGCGCGGTGAACCACCGGTCGCGATCGGAGTCCTTGGTGATGCGCTCCACCGTCTGCCCGGTCTGCTCGGCGATCAACTCGGCCATCTGCAGCTTCGTCTTCGCGTAGACCTCGGCGCGGATAGCGACGTCGGAGGCCGACCCCCCGATACCCGCAGAGGGCTGGTGCATCAGCACGCGAGCGTGGGACAGGATGTGCCGCTTACCCGGCTGCCCGGAGGAGAGCAGGAACTGCCCCATCGAGGCCGCGAAGCCCATCGCGAAGGTCGCGACGTCGGGCTCGATCAGCTGCATGGTGTCGTAGATCGCCATGCCCGCCGAGACGGAGCCGCCCGGCGAGTTGATGTACAGGGTGATGTCCTTGTCCGGGTCCTCGGCGGCCAACAGCAACAGTTGAGCGGTGATCCGGTTGGCGATCTCGTCGTTGACCTCGGATCCGAGGAAGATGATCCGTTCCTGGAGAAGTCGTTCGAACACCGAGTCGCTCAGGTTGAGCCCGGTTCCGGCATGCATCTCGGCCGTCATAGTCCTCTGCTTCCTCTTCCCCACATCGCTGACGATCGCACCACGTTCGAACTCGGCCGTTAGCTGGCCTCGGTGTCCCACCAGCTTGCCAGGGTTCCCGATAACGTCCGATTCCAAGGCCGATGATCGCAGAAGATCGGCGCCGACGTTCGGGCGGCAACGCACAGCCACCGACGAGGCCACTTCGCCGGACGGCGCTCGTCGCTCGGTAGACGCTTCCAGCTGATCCGGACCGGGCCGGGACACGACCCGCCACTCGACGTCGCCGCTGGGATCGCCGATCACGCCGGCATCGAACGGATCGGAGTCGCCTTCGCCGCAGCACACAGCGCGTCCCGGCAGGCCCGCACCGCCGGATGGGCACCACTGCCCCGCCGGGCGGCGGTGAACAGTCGTCGTCTGCCCCAGGGTTGCGGCAGCGGGTACAGCGGCACCGTGGGTTCGCGTGCGGCCCACACCAGGTCGGAGATCAAGGCGACGCCGTGGCCCTGTTCGACGAATCGCAGACAGGTCAGCGCGTCCGCCGTCACGATCCGCACATCCGGCTCGAAACCCGCATCCCGGCACAGGGCCAACGCCCAGCGCCGAGCGGCGTTCCGTGGCGGCTCCATGATCCACGGCAGGGTGGCCGCCGAGCGCAGCATCGCGGCCGGATCCGCCTCGCCGGGATCTGCGGGCAGCGGGCGCGGTTCGGCGCCCAGGCCGGGCACCGCAGACTCGGTCCCGACGACCTCGGCATCGGTGAAGGTCCGGGGACAGGCCAGCCGGATCACGTCCTCGACGAGATCCTCCTGTTCCACCTCGACCGGTCGAGGCTCCGGATCGTGCGGGTACTCCTCGCCGATCACCAGATCGAAATCCCGGGTGAGCAGGAGCGGGAGGGCCTCCTCCGGCTCGGCCTGGGTGACCTCCACCCGCAGCCGTGGGTGCGCCCGGCGCAGCCCGCTCAAGGCCTCCGGGACCAGGCTGAGCATCGTCGTCTGGAAGGCGGCGATCCGCAGCGTCCCGGTCAGTTCGGTCATCGAGGCGGCCAGCTCGGATTCCGCCCGTTCCAGCCGTTCCAGCACCGCCTCGGTGTGGGCGACGAGGATCTCTCCCTGGGCGGTCAACCGGACCTTGCGCCCCACCTGTTCCCGCAGCGGGACGCCGACCTCCTCCTCCAACCGAGTGAGTTGCTGGGAGATC
The DNA here is from genome assembly GCF_014203365.1 of Actinoalloteichus hymeniacidonis. Classification (NCBI taxonomy): domain Bacteria; kingdom Bacillati; phylum Actinomycetota; class Actinomycetes; order Pseudonocardiales; family Pseudonocardiaceae; genus Actinoalloteichus; species Actinoalloteichus hymeniacidonis. Next base: position 2,835,041 of record NZ_JACHIS010000001.1, on the reverse strand, counting down.
GCCGATGGCGTGTAGGACAGTGCCTTGGCCACCGCCGCGAGGGTGCCCCGACGGCTGAGCTCGCGCAGCAGCCGCAGCCGATGGAGATCAAGCATGTCTCCCGCCGATCCATTAGCCGAACTAACGTCAAATGCTAAATTCCTTTCACTTTACTGATGGTGCCATCTCCGGCAGCGTGGATGCCGTGTCACGACAGAGAACCCGGTTGAGGCGGCAAGTCCTCACCACCAGCCCCCCGCACGCCGTCGATGAGATCCGGACGGCCCAGCGCCGAGCCCGACCGCAGCGGCGCCCGCACCCCGCGTCGGCCGCCTCGGCGGTGACCTCGTGACCGAGACCCACCTCAGGAACCGGTCCACCGGGCTGCTGTTCGCCGTGGCGGCCGCGCTGACCTTCGGGGCCTCCGGCCCATTGGCCCGCGCGCTCATCGACACCGGGATGGATCCGCTGCACGTCACCTGGCTTCGGGTGGCGGGCGCTGCGTTGTTCCTCGTCCCGGTGGCCATTCGTCGACGCCACATGCTGCGGGCCCGACCGGGACTGCTCCTGGCCTTCGGTGTCTTCCCGATGGCGGGCATCCAGGCGTTCTACTTCGCCTCGCTGGCCCGGATCCCGGTCGCCGTGGCACTGCTCATCGAGTTCCTCGGTCCGGTGTTGGTGTTGGTGTGGTTGCGGGTGGTGCGTCGTACCCCGGTATCGCGGCAGGCCGCCGTCGGCATCGTGCTGGCGGTCGCGGGGCTGACCCTGCTGGTCGAGGTGTTCTCCGGCTCCACCCTCGACCCGATCGGCATCGCGCTCGCGCTGGGTGCGGCGGCCTGTCAGGCCACCTTCTTCATCCTCTCCGACTCGGGGGGCCAGGACGTCGATCCGCCTGCGGTCATCGCCTTCGGGGCGATCGTCGCCAGCGTGGTGCTGCTGCCGATCGCCCAACCCTGGAACCTGCGTTGGGAGCTCGTGACAGGCACGGTCGAGATCAGCGGGATCGCGATGCCCGCGATGATCGCCCTGCTGTGGTTGGCCGGAGTCTCCACCGCACTGGCCTATCTCGCGGGGGTCGCCGCCGTTCGCAGGCTCTCCCCGGCCGTGGCGGGCGCGGTCGGCTACCTGGAGGTGGTGACCGCCATCGTGCTGGCCTGGCTGCTGATCGGCGAGGCACTGAGCCCGATGCAGACCCTCGGCGCGGTGATCGTGCTGGCCGGAGCGTTCATCGCGCAGTTCTCGGTCCCCGGCGACGCCGTCCGGACGGATGCCGAGTCGGTGGACCCGCTGCACTCGGGCGGTTCCACCGAGGAGCAGCCCGCCCCGACCGCGACAACGGCCGGGGCGGCGGACCGGACCGAGGATCAGCCCGGGTTCAAGGCTCGATAGGCGGGTTTGGCGTTGAGCGAGGCGTCGAACAGGCACGCCTCGCCTTCACCGGGGAAGGTGCCGGGAACCCAGGAATGCCGATCGGTGAAGCCCCACACCGTGAACTCCACGCAACGGTCGACCGCAAGGCAGCCGTCCCAGACCCGCTTGTACAACTCGGCCTGTGCGGCGAGTTTGGCCGCATCGGACGGGGTGTCGACGCGGACATCCAGTTCGGTGATCGCCACGTCCACGCCGAGCGCGGCGAAGCGCTCCAGGTTCGGCTGGAACGAGTCGGAGAGCCCGTACTTGGTCGCCAGGTGGGTCTGGAAACCGACGCCGTCGATTGGCACACCCTGCGCGCGTAGATCCTGCACGAGCGCGTAGGTGGCGTCGCTCTTGGCGTTGATGTTCTCGGTGTTGTAGTCGTTGATGTAGAGCTTGACCGACGGATCGGCCTCCCGCGCCCACCGGAACGCATCCGCGATGTAGTCGGGGCCCAGCTGCCGCAGCCAGATGGAGTCGCGCAGCGATCCGTCCTCGTTGAAGACCTCGTTGACGACGTCCCACGCTCGGATGCTGCCGCGATAGCGCGTCACGATCGTGGTGATGTGGTTCTGCAGGATGCCGCGTAGCTCCTCCGCCGAGAAGTCGCCGTTCTGCAACCAGTTGGGCAGCTGGCTGTGCCAGACCAGGGTGTGCCCCCGCACGCTCTGGCCGTTCTGGTCGGCGAACTCCACGATCTGATCCGCGCCCGACCAGTTGTACTGGCCTCGATTCGGCTCGACGCTGGACCACTTCATCTCGTTCTCGGCGGTGACGCTGTCGAACTCGCGGCCGAGGGTGGCTCGGTAGTCGGCCTCGGAGGCCAGCGGCCCCGCCGCCACAGCGCTACCGACGTAACGATCGGTGAGCTCCTTCAAGGGCGGCGGTTGATCGGTCTCCATCCCCTGGGCCGTCGGGACGACGAGGATCGCGGTGGTCGCGGCCAGCAACGTCGAGGCCAGCAGACCGGCGATTCTGCGCCACCGTCGGTGCAGCGTTCCGGTGCCGATGCTCGAACTCATCCGTTTCACTCCTTCGTGAGCCAGACGACGATCGCGCCGCGCTTCGCGACAGTCTGCGCAAGGACGGTGTCTCGACAGCCGTGCATCGGTGCATTCGACTGCCGCAGCCTCGATGTTTCGACAGAAACTCCGATTCTTTCTGGCCACGGTAGGGCTCGACTCGGACGGCACACAAGGTCCGATCGGCGCAGTCGCGCCATGCCGGAGAACCGACGACCGGACTAGCAGGCTGGGTAGACTCCGGCCATGCGCGCGACCACAGACCCCACCGACCCGGCGAAGACTCCGTCCGGCAAGATCACCATCGCGCATATCGCCGAGGAGGCGGGCGTCTCGGTTCCGACTGTTTCGAAGGTGGTCAACGGTCGCGCCGACGTGGCACGGGAGACCCGACGTCGGGTCGAGGCCATCATCCGCAAGTACGACTACCAACGTCGAAGCGACCAGCGCTCCATCAAGGCGAATCTGCTGGATCTGGTCTTCCACGAGCTGGAGAGCGCGTGGGCCATCGAGATCATCCGGGGTGTCGAGCAGGTCGCCAGGGACAACGAGATGTCGGTGGTGCTCTCCGAGTTGGAGGGCAGGCGGACGCCGGGACGAGGCTGGGTGGAGGACGTACTCCAGCGCAGGCCTGCCGCCGTCGTCTCGGTGTTCTCCGATCTCAGCGTCGAACAACAGGCCCGGCTTCGCTCCGGTGGGATTCCGCTCGTCGTGGTCGATCCGGCAGGCGAACCGGCGCCGGATGTCCCCTCGATCGGCGCGACGAACTGGAGTGGCGGTCTCACCGCGACCCGACATCTCCTCGAACTCGGTCATCGACGGATCGCCGTCATCGGCGGGCCGGAGCGGGTGCTGTGCAGCCGGGCACGGGTGGACGGCTATCGCTCCGCGATGGAGACGGCCGGTCTGTCGGTCGACCCGGAACTGATCCGCCATGGCGACTTCCATGTGGAGGCCGGTTATCAGCAGGCCGCCGCGCTACTGGACCAGCCCGATCGCCCGACGGCGGTGTTCGCGGGCAGCGATCTCCAGGCGATGGGCGTCTACCAGGCCGCCAGACAGGCCGGCCTCCGGGTTCCGGAAGACCTCAGCGTGGTCGGTTTCGACGATCTGCCGGTGGCGCAATGGATCGGGCCGCCCTTGACCACCGTGCGTCAACCGCTGGAGGAGATGGCCGCGGCGGGCGCCCGACTCGCGTTGTCCCTGGCCACCGGCGAGGAACCGAGTCACACCCGGATCGAATTGGCCACCAGCCTCGTCGTGCGCGGCAGCACCGCGCCGCCCCGCTCCACGGACTGACGACGCCGGTGCCCGCCACTCGGCCGCCGAGCTAAGGGGAGGCCCGGTTCACCAGAGCACGAGACAGAACGGGTGCCCCACCGGATCGGCGAAGATCCGGAACTCGGTCGCGTCGCTGGGCAGTCGTCGGGCGCCCAGCGCGAGAACCTCGGCCTCGGCCGCATCGAGATCGTCCACCCGGACATCGATGTGCATCTGTTGTGGGGAATTCGGGTCGGGCCAGTTCGGCGCCTGCAACTGCGGAGCACGCTGGAAGGCGATGCCCGGGCGCTCTGCCGAATACCCGATCACGACCCAGTCCGCCTCATCCTGCACGCGCACCATGCCGAGCACCTGCTGGTAGAAGTCCGCCAGTTCGGCGGGCTCGGGGCAGTCGATCACCAGGGCATGCCAACGTCCGATCATGAGATCATCTTCGCGCAGTCGGGTCACGCAGACCACTCGCCACATCGGACACCGATTGTTTTCGAGACCGCCGACCCGCTCCCGACCTTCGAAGCACTGACACTGCTTTAGCCGGTAGAGGGCAAGTTCTCGAGCATCGGCCGGGTACGTTCCCTGGCATCTTGACGGCTCCGCCCGCCTGGAATACGTTCGTGCCAATAGAAAGTTTCGGAACCGATTCGGGTCGCACCGCCGCGATCGGCACCACGCTCGGCGCCACATCGCGCGGCACACCACGGCCCCGCCAACCCAGCCGGTGACCACCACACCGACGGGTGCCTCGCTCATCACCCCACCGATCCGCGCCGCCGACACGGCGCACTGCGCCGACACCACGAGACGGCCTCGATCATCGATCCCCGGGAGGCACCCATGGCCAACTCACGCCGCTTCCGCGCCGCCATCATCGGGACCGGGGGAATCGCCGAGGTCTGCCACGTTCCCGCGCTGCGCGCCGAGGCCGACCGCGTCGAACTGGTCGCCGCCGTCGACGTCGACCCGGGTCGGCTCGCCGATTTCCTGGTACGCACCGACATCCCGATGGGCTACGCCAGCACGGCCGAGATGCTGCGCAGCCAACGGCCGGACCTCGTCCACGTGTGCACCCCGCCCGCGGCCCACGTCGACGCGGTGGTCGCCGCGCTGGAGTCCGGGGCGTGGGTGCTGTTGGAGAAACCGCCCTGTCGATCACTCGCGGAGTTCGACCGGATCACCGCAGCGGAACGACCGGGCGGCCCTTATGCATCCGTGGTGTACCAACACCGTTTCGGCTCGGGGGCACGACATGCGGGCGAGCTGATCGCCAGCGGCGAACTGGGCAGGCCGCTGGTCGCACTCTGTCAGACCACCTGGTATCGAGGTCACGAGTACTTCGAGGTGCCGTGGCGTGGCCGCTGGGCCACCGAGGGCGGCGGGCCCACCCTCGGCCACGGGATCCATCAGTTGGATCTGCTGCTGGCGCTGCTCGGGGAGTGGACCGAGGTGGGCGCGATGATGGGCAGGCTGGATCGGGCCGTGGAGACCGAGGACGTGTCGGTGGCAACGGTCCGCTTCGCCAATGGCGCGTTGGCCAGCATCGTCAACAGTGTGCTGTCGCCGGACGAGGTCAGCAGACTGCGCATCGACCTCACCGAGGCGACCGTGGAGGTCAACCACCTCTACGGACATCGCAATTCCGACTGGCGCTACACCCCGGCGCCATCGATGGTCGACCCGGCTCGGCTTCGACGCTGGTCCACGCCCAGCACCGACGTCCCGAGTTCACACGGTGCCCAGCTGACACTGGTGCTGGACGCGATGGAGCGGCGTGAACGGCCGCCGGTCAGCGGACGGCAGGGGCGCGAGACACTGGAGTTGATCACCGCGTTGTACCGCTCGGCGCTCACCGGCACCACCGTGCGCCGCGATCGGTTACGGCAGGACGATGTCTTCTATCACCGGCTGCACGGCAACATGCCGGGCTGGGCACCCGCCAACGAGTCCCGTCGAGACGACTGGTGAGTTTCTGTATCGACTCCGCGGTTCCGCCGGTAGATATCGATTAGGTCCTTTCGCGATACCGCAGAACGCGGTTCCCGTAGCACTCGGTGAGCAGTGGATCGAGAGCCGCGCATCGAATCCACTCCATGTGACGATGCGACCCACCTGACCTCCCTTGTACTGTCGAGATGATCTTCGGCGATTCGATTCTCCTCGTCATCGAACCGGCCGTGGTCCGCACTCACCAGGCTGGGAGCAGCGTTTCCGGTGGAATCCCAGATAGGTTCTCGAATCCGAGTCCTTCGCGGAAGAATTCTGACGCAACGTGAATTGGCCGAGATATCCGGTGTCTCGATAGATCTGATCCGCAAACTCGAACAGGGCACCCGGCAGACCGCCTCCATCGTGAGCCTGCAACGCATCGCCCGTGCCCTGGACGTCGATATCGCCGATCTACTCGGCAGGCGCGCGGGCCCGCTGTCCAACGATCCCGCCGCAGGCGTGGTGGCGATCCGCCGCGCGCTGACCACGGTGGACGATCTGTTGGGCACCACCTCGGAGCACGAGGAGCCGTTCTGTCCCACCGAGGCACGACGGGCCGTCGAGTACGGCTGGGCGGCCTACTGGCGCGGCCGCTACGCCCTGCTGGTCGGGATACTCCCGCAACTGATCAGGAGATTGCGGGCAGCGCTGCACGTCGAATCGGATGATCGGTCGAGAGCTCACGAGCTGCTGGGCCGCTGTCTGTGGCTCACCGGCTGCACCCTGGTCCATCTCGGCTATGCCGATCCGGCGTGGTTGGCGATCCGACAAGCCATCACCGCCGCGGACGCGGGCTCCGACGAACTCCTCGCCGCCGTCCTGCGAGGCTCGGCGGCCTGGCAACTGCTCGTCCAGGGCCGCTACGCCGAAGCGCATCGCCTCGCCACGCACGCCGCGGCGTCGATCGAGCCTGCGGCCGGGTCGAGTCCGGAGCGCCTGTCCAATCACGGTTCGCTCCTGCTCACCGCCGCGACGGCCGCGGCCAGGAACACCGATTCGGTCGAGGCGCGGCACCTGTTGGCCCAGGCCGCCACGATCGCCGTCCACACCGGCGACCGCTCCGACTACGAGACGTACTTCGGTCCGGCACAGGTGGTGATGCAGACCGTGGATATCGCGGTGGTCGGGGAGGACTATTCCGGGGCTCTCACCACCGCCACCACGATGCCCGTCGATGCCCGGTTGCCGTTGGCCTCCCGAGCCCGGCATCTGGCGGATCAAGCCTTCGCCCATGCCCGTCTCGGCCATCGGGAACGTGCCTTGCAGAACCTGTTGACTGCGGAGCGCATCGCTCCCGACTGGATGGAGTACCAAACCTTGCCACGACGGGTGATCTCGGAACTGCTCTCGGTCGAGCGTTCCACTCCGGTGCGCGACCTGGCTCAACGCCTGGGGGTCTTCGAATGACACATTCGGGCAGTAGGACACGGCGTGCTAGTCGATCCGGCTCGGGCGACCTTAACGTCTGCCTCTCCCCCGGAGGTGATCATGTGGTCCTGATTCCGCTACCCGCGTTGTGTGTCGCATCGTTCGCAGCGCCACCGGCGCCCGGCACTCCGCCCGTGGCCTCCCCGGTGGCCGCGTACCGATGGAGAGCATCCAGGTGATGATCTATCACGATGCCGCGTTCTCGGTGCGCATCCCGGCGACCAGGGTCGAGGCAGCCGATCGCACGCAGGCGTTGACCCTGACGATCGATCGGGTGCGGCGGCGGGTTCTGCTCCAGCTCGGCGGGCAGACCGCCCGAGGCTTGGCTGCGCTGGAGCCGCATCAGGCGGAACTGCTGCGGCTCGTGCTCGTCGCGGACCGGCCGATCTCCCGGCTGTTCCCCGCGCTGGGCCCCGGGTTGACGATGCGGATCCTGTGGGTTCGCACCGCACCCGATCTCGTCGAGCTGTCGCTGTCCGGGCGTGGCGCGCTCACCGATGCCTGGCGGCTGCGCCCGGAGCACACCCGGTTGCTCGCCGACTCGCTGAACCGGGGAACGTGGCTGCTCGCGGGACTGGCGGAGGCACCATGTCGTTGACCGGCGCGTCCGGCGCCTCGAATGCCGACCTCCCGGGCGCACGGCGTCTCACCAATGCCGAACAGACCAGGGCGACGCCTCGATGGGCCGGGGTGTTCCGTCGGATGGAGCATGTCCGCGATCCGGCGTACCGGCAGGTCGATGTCGCGATCTGCGGGGCGATCTGCGAGGTGGCGGTCGAGGCGGACGTCGAGCTGCCCCCGTGTCCCGTCTGTCGTCCGGAGGCGGCGGACTGACCGACGCGCGTTCTCGTCGTGACCGCCGCCCGAACCGGTGCGGCATCGGCACACCCGCACCGCAGAGCACCTCCGTCCGGGCGACGGTGTGAGCTTGTACGGTGCGGGTTCGAGACGTCGTCGGCGACAGTGCGCCTGCTGGTCAGGCCTTGTCGGCGGTCGGCTCGTCCTCCTGCGGCGCGGCCTTCTCGGACAGCTTGCGCATCTTGTCCAGGATCGCCTGCTTGCGATCCACCGCGTCCTGCTGCGGTCCGACCCCGATGCCGTCGGGGTGGTGGGCGGTGCGGGGAGCCTTGGTCCGTTGGCCGCCCACGCCGAGAAGTCCGTTGCGTTTCCTGGCCATGGTGATCTCCTGCTCTATCGAGGTAGTGGCAGACCGGTCGCGACCGGCTGCGTGACGACAGCATGCTCCGCAGCACAGCGGCGGCCAACCGAATTGTCGATCCGGCCGCGCTGTCCCGCTTCGCGTGTCCTGCGCCGAGGTCGATCAGCGCGCTGCGTCGGAGCCGACAGCGGTGGCCGCCGAGGGAGTCTCCGGAGTCGCGTGTCCGACGATCAATTTGAGGAAGTAGGCCACCGCCAGCCACACCAGGCCCTCGGGCGGGCCGCCGAACACGGTCAGGACCAGGGTCAGCGCGGCCGTGGTCGCGATCAGCCCCACCGCGAGTGCGACGTCGATCGGAGCGAGGAGGACCGAGGTCGCCGCCAGCAGCATCGAGCCGAACAGCAACAGCCCCCACTCCCAACGCGCGTCGAACACCAGGACGAGCAGCACGGGATGCAGCACGTGCCCGCCGAAGAACAACGCCCGGGAGACGAGGGAACGCTCGGGCCGGTGGTACCAGCGCCGTCCGGCGGGCAGGGCGTTGGCTGCCACGCCACCGATGACGTCCACCGCGAGCAGCAGCGCGACGAGCAGCTGCCAGGAGGTCCAATACGGTGGCGCGAGCAGCACGGCACCGACCCCGCCACCCAGTGCGCAGACCGCGATGAGCATCGAGTGGCCTCGGCTGCCACCGGGGCCCACGATCAGCGCCCAGGCGCCTGCTAACCCGACGGGTTCACGTCCGGTCGTCGATTCTCCCATCGTTGCATGATCCCCCGGCGGCTCGGATCATTTGCCGCCCACTCCCGCCAGACCGGCGATGAGCCAGCGGCGGGCCAGCAGGTAGGCGAGGAAGACGGGCATCGCCGACAGCAGGACCGCGGTCATCAACCCGGGGACGTCGACGCCGAACTCGCTCTGGAAGCTCCACAGGCCCAGCGTCAAGACCCGTTGGTCCACCGACTGCGTGAGGATGAGCGGGAAGAGGAAGCCGTTCCAGGCGGTCAGCGCGGTGTAGACGCCGACGGTGATCACGCTGCCCAGCGACATCGGCACCGCCAGCGAGAACATCATCCGCCAGGCGCTCGCGCCGTCCAGGGTCATCGCCTCGTACTGCTCTCGGGGGACATCGCGCAATGCCGAGGCCAGCACCAGCACCGCCAGCGGGAGGCTGAAGGCGGTGGTCGGCAGGATGATGGCGCCCAGGGTGTCGTACAGACCCATCCGGACGATCAGCAGGTAGATCGGGATGATGGTCGCCTGAGCCGGGATGGCCAGCCCCAGTAGGAAGCCTCGGAATCCCGCCGCGACGATCCGGCTCGGCGACCGCACGATCGCGTAAGCGGCGGGAACCGCCACGATCAGGGTGAGGCCGACGCAGGCCACGGTCACCACTGCGGTGTTGAGGAAGAACAGCAGGAAGCCGGAGTCGAAGACCGTGACCAGGTTGTCGGCGGTGATCGCCCGAGGCGGTGCGAGCGGTCCGTCCGCGAGGTAGGCGTCCTGGCTCTGCAGGCTCCAGTTGATCATCACCAACAGTGGGACGGCGACGATCGTCAACCAGCCGACAGTGAGCAGACCGGCCCACCGGTTCGGCGGTTCCAACCTGCTTCGCCCCGCCCGCCTGCGCCGGGTCTCGGCGGGTCCCGGGTCCGTGGGCGGTGCCGTGGCGGTCGTGAGGCTCATGGCTACAGGCCCTCCAGGGTCGAACGCATCTTGCTGAAGCCGCTGAACCGGACCATCACGAGTGAGAGCAGCGTGCCGATCAGCACGAGTGCCGAGGCGATCGCCGCGCCGTAGCCCATCTCGTAGCTACGAAAGCCCGCTTCGTACATCCGGAACGGCAGCACCTCGGTGGCCCGGCCGGGCCCGCCGTCGGTGACGATCAGGATCGTCTCGAAGTAGGTCAGCGAACCGACCACCATCAGCAGCGAGGACGTGATGATGGTGTTGCGCAGTTGCGGCAGGGTGATGTGGCGGAACTGATGCAGCCGCGTCGCACCGTCCATCCGAGCGGCCTCGTAGAGCTGGCGTGGGATGCGCCGCGCCGCCGCTTGATAGAGCAGGGTGTGGAAGGGCACGAACTGCCAGGCCACCACCGCGACGATGACCAACAGCGCGCTGGTGGAGCTGCCGAGGAGATTGCCGTCGGGGATGCCCACCAGCGGTCCGAGCACCGAGGCGAGACCGAAATTGGGGTCGAGCAGCGAGCGCCAGACGATGGCGACGGCGGCGCCCGAGAGCAACAGCGGCAGGAAGAACACCGCCGACAACACGGCCCGATTGCGTTGGGGCCCGGCCGCCCACACTCCGAGGAGCAGGCTCAACGGGGTCTGCACGAGCCAGCACACGACGCCGAGCAACACGGTGATGCGCAACGAGTCCAGCACGGTGGGATCACTGGCGAGTCGCTCCCAGTTCTCCAGCCCGGCAGGCTGCGGATCGCCGAGCCCGTTCCAGTGGGTGAAGGACAGGACGACGACGGCGACCAGGGGCACCAGCGCGAACAGTCCGAAGAAGACCATCGCGGGTACCGCGTACCAGACCCCGGGCCGGGTGGTTCGGTCCGGCGCCCGCTCGCTCACGTGGCCGCCTCCACGGCCTCGACGAAGCCCGCCGAGTCGCGTTGCCCGAGGAAGACCTCCTGAAGGCTGGTCAGCATGACCTGGGTGAGTTCGGGCGGCAGCGCTTGATCCCAGGAGAGGGTGAAGGCCGCCGCGTCGCGGACCAGCCCGTAGACGAACAGGGCGTATTCGGCGTTGGGTGCGGCGCTCAGCCGGTCCTCGATGTCGGCGACGGCCGGTACATCGCCCCCGGAGATCAGGGCATCCACATAGGAGTCCGAGTTCATGTGCTCCCGAAGGAACGCCACCGCCTGTTCCACGTCGGCGGCCTGGGTGTTGACCGAGAAGTAGTTGGTGGGGTTGCCGACGATGGCGCTCGGATCGCCTACGCCGTCGGGCAGGACCGGGAAGGACGTCCAGGCGAGCCCGTCGGCGGCGAAGTCGGGTTGCTGATCGAGCTGGTTGGTGTACTCCCAGGAGCCCATCAGGTGCATCGCGGCGTCGCCCCGAGCGAACAGGGTGGAGGCACCGCCCGCGCCGTAGTTGACGGAGGAGAAGTTGGTGCCGAACGCCCCGCGATCGACCAAATCGATGATGCGATCCACCGCCTCGATCATCGCCGGGTCCGACCAGGATCCCGGTTCCCCGGCGACGATGCGTTCGAAGACCTCGGCGCCGCCGATGCGGTCCACCAGGTATTCCAGCCACATCAACTGGGTCCAGCTCTCCGAACCGGCCAGTGCGAACGGCGTGACGCCCAATGCCTGGAAGCGGTCGACGAGGTCCAGCAGCTCGTCCCAGTCCGAGGGCGGCCGCAGATCGTTCTCGGCGAACAGCGGCGCATGATAGAAGAGGGCGACCGGCTGCATCCCCCGTAAGGGGACTCCGTAGTAGCGGCCGTCGATCCGTCCCGCATCCAGGACCTGGGGCAGGAACGAGTCGCGCCAGGCCGGGTCGGCGTCCAGTCGTTCGCTGAGATCGACGACCTGGTCGACCTCCACGTAGGACCGAATGCTGGCCCCGCCCCAGTTGAAGAACACCGCGGGCGCGTTCGGGCTGCCCATCGACACCCGAAGCCGTTGGGCGTAGGCGGTGTTGGCGAAGGTCTCCAACCGGAATCCGGTGCCCGCGCTCTCGTTGAACGCCGTGATGGCGGCTTCCTGGATGGGGTTCTGCACGTCGTCCTGGAGGGACCACACGCTGCTGCCGCCTCGGGTGGGGTCGTTGCCGCCGCCGCACGCGGCGAGTCCCAGCACGGCCAGACCCGCGGCCGAGGCGGTCATGAATCGTCGACGTCCGAGCATGAATTCAGTCATCGCCGCTCCTGCCAAGCAATCGAGGGCGCGTGGAACCTCCGCTGAGCCGAGCCGCCGATGCGAGGACGGCCACGTAACCGCAGCGGACGTCGTCGTCGAGTCGAGCCGGTGGCTGCCAGGGAGCTGACACACCCAGGCGATCGAAAATTAACCGATAGTTTCGGTGTCGCGCAGCGTACGGAGGTGGGATTGCTCACGTCAAGACCCACGGGGTCCACAACGAACTCATCAACACGTTCGCGACGAATGTGGCTTTTCACCAGCAAGGTAGCGGGGTGCGATGTCCGTCGAACCTCGACGCCCCGATCACTGGACCGTTATCGATTTCCTCCGATAGTGTCGAGAGCCGGACCGTCGGAGAACGCTGAGCCGACAGGTTCGGCCGACTGACGTCGGTGTCCGCATGTCCCGCCGCGCTCGCAGGTCACGGCTGCGAGGGTCGGCCGTCGAAGAGTGGAGAGCCCGACCATGGACCAGCACGACGGCCGTACCGCCTCGACGCCCTCGGCTGCGACCTCGCCCGGTGCGACGGAGCCCGACCGACTCGATCCGTGGCAACGATCCGAGCTACCCGTCGAGCAGCGGGTGGCGGATCTGCTGGCGCGGATGAGTCTGACCGAGAAACTCGCGCAGTTGGTCGGGGTCTGGGTCAGCGCGTCCGATGGAGCGCAGGGCGTCGCGCCCCATCAACACGAGGAGACCGAACAACCGCCGGATTGGCCTGCCGTGATCGGTTCCGGGCTCGGTCAACTCACCAGGACCTTCGGCACCACGCCCGTCGAGCCGGTCACCGGCGCCCGACAGCTGGCGGCGGCGCAACGCGAGATCGTGTCGTCGAATCGCTTCGGTATTCCCGCGATGGCCCACGAGGAGTGTCTGGCGGGTTTCGCCGCCTGGCAGGCCACCATCTACCCGGTGCCGCTGGCGTGGGGCGCAACCTTCGATCCCGAACTGGTCGAACGGATGTCGACGGCCATCGGCACGGATCTGCGTGCGCTCGGCGTCCACCAGGGTCTGGCGCCGGTGCTGGATGTGGTCCGCGATGCACGGTGGGGCCGGGTAGAGGAGACCATCGGCGAGGACCCGTACCTGGTCGGCACCATCGGTGCCGCCTATGTCCACGGGCTGGAGAGCGCCGGAGCGGTGGCCACGCTGAAGCATTTCGCCGGTTACTCGGCCTCGCGCGCAGGCCGGAATCTGGCGCCGGTCTCGATGGGGCCCCGGGAGTTCGCCGACGTGATCCTCCCGCCCTTCGAGATGGCACTGCGGCATGGCGGGGCCCGATCGGTGATGCACTCCTACTCCGAGATCGACGGCGTCCCGGTCGCGGCGGACGCGGAACTGCTCACCGGACTGCTGCGCGAGCGGTTGGGCTTCACCGGTGTCGTGGTGGCCGACTACTTCGGCATCGCCTTCCTACAGCGACTGCACGGGACGGCAGCCGACGAGGGCGAAGCGGCGGAGCAGGCGCTGACCGCGGGCGTCGACGTCGAACTGCCCACCGTGCGGTGCTACGGCGAACCGCTGGCGGAGCGCGTTCGGTCCGGTCTCGTCCCGGAATCACTCGTGGATCGAGCACTGCGACGGGTTCTGCGGCAGAAGTGCGAGCTGGGTCTGCTCGATCCCGACTGGTCTCCCCTGCCGCCCGTGTTGGCCGCTGCGCCGGACCCGGATGCAGAGGTGATCATCGATCTCGATCCGCCCGCGAACCGGGCGCTGGCTCGCAGGCTCGCGGAGGAATCCGTGGTGCTGCTGAGCAATCCACAGGGCATTCTGCCGCTCGCCGAGCCGGGCCGGCTGGCGGTGGTGGGTCCGCTGGCCGACGACGCGCACGCGATGCTGGGCTGCTACTCGTTCCCCGCCCATATCGGTGTCTCCTATCCGGAACTGCCGTTGGGCGTGGCGATTCCCACGGTGCTCGACGCGTTGCGCGCCGAGTCGGGCGCACGCGAGGTGCGCACCGCACCGGGCTGCTCCGTCGCCGATGCGGACCGCTCCCGCATCGCCGCGGCCGTGGAGTCGGCCCGCACGGCCGAGGTGGCGGTGGTCGTCGTCGGCGATCACTCCGGTCTGTTCGGTCGGGGTACCTCCGGGGAGGGCTGCGATGCGACCGACCTCGCCCTGCCGGGGGTGCAGGAGGAGTTGCTCGCGGCCGTGGTCGATACCGGGGTGCCGACGGTGGCCGTGGTGATCAGCGGCAGGCCGTACGCCCTGGGATCGGTCATCGACCGCCTCGCCGCCGCAGTGCAGCTGTTCCTCCCCGGTGAGGAGGGAGCGTCGGCGCTGGCCGGAGTCCTGACCGGCCGGATCAATCCCTCGGGGCGGTTGCCGGTGAGTCTGCCCGTGGGCGCGCACGGCCAGCCGTCCACCTACCTGACCCCGCCGCTCGGGATTCGCAGCAAGGTCAGCTCGGCGGATCCGACCCCGCTGTTCCCCTTCGGACACGGCCTGTCCTACACGAGCTTTCGGCACTCCGAACTGCGAATACTCGGCGTCGATCCGCAAACGCCTGTGTCGAGCGACGTTTCCGATCCACCCGCTGCGTCCGCCGAGCCGGAGGACCCGGTGTCGATCCCGACCGATGGGACGGTCGAGATCTCTCTTCTCGTGGCCAATACGGGCGAGCGGGCGGGTGTCGAGGTGGTGCAGCTGTATCTGCGCGATCCGGTCGCGCAGGTCACCCGGCCGGTGCGGCAGCTGGTCGGATTCGCCCGGGTCGCCCTGGCCTCGGGTGCGCAGCGGACGGTGCGGTTCCGATTGCACGCCGACCGCACCTCCTTCACCGGACGCGTCGGGCGACGCATCGTCGAACCCGGCCGGATCGACGTGCACGTGGGCGCTTCCAGCGAGGATCTCCGGCTCACGGGCTCGTTCACCATCGCGGGCGAGCCGAGGGAGGTCGGGGCCGATCGGGTGCTCGATACCCCCGTCGAGCTGGGTGACCCGAACCCGCCGGCGGAAGGCTGAGCCGACGTCCCGCGCCGCCGGTCAGGGCGCAGCGAGCGGTTCGACCTGGAAGGCTCGGTGCAGCAGCTCCAGCAGCGTCGAGTTATCCGAGAACCCGATCTCGTCGATCTGTTCGACGGCCACCCCGGGAGTCCAGGAGTTCATCACCACCGCCCCACTCAACGCAGGCAGGTCGGTGGAGGTGATCTCCTGGAACCGCTGGGCGACACCGAGACGATCGAGTTGTCTTCGGACGATGTTCATCGTCGTGCCGGTCAGCATGTCCGCCTGCGGCCACACCACCTCGGAGCCGTCGAGGAAGGCGAGATTCCAGATGGTGCCCTCGCTGAGCCGCCCCCGACGGTCGACGAAGGCGGCGTCGTCGAAGCCCCGTTCGACGGCCTGCCGCAGGAAGTAGGTCTTCGCGACCTCTCCGACGTGCTTCACCTCGGGCAGCACCCGTTCGTACTCGACCGTGGTCAGTCGCAACGGACCGGCCGGACCCGATGCGGGCGGGCCGGTCCGCACCAACAGTTCGAGTTCGCAGTCCCGGTCGGCCACGACGAACTCCCCTGCGGACGAGGAGACAGCCGCGGTCAGCGAGACGTCCGGCGGACTGACCGCCAACGCCGATCGCAGCCGGGAGAGCACCCGCTCGTCGGGAAGGGCTCGACCGAACAGGACTTCCGATGCCGTGCGCAGGCGATCCAGGTGCAGATCGATTCCCCGCACCTCTCCGGCCCGCACCTGCATGGCGGTGAAGTGGGCGTATCCGGCGAAGGCCAACGGCGCCAACTCCGTTGCGGTGGCGGGCCGACCGGCGTGCTGAACTGCGAAGAACGTCATTTCGGCACCGTAGAACCTGACATCGATGTCAGACTCAAGCTCGGATGAGATTGATCATATCCGGCCGTTCCCCGCCCCGGCGCCGGTTCCGCGACGAGGCGAGCGGCCCCGCCGCAGGTCGTC
Organism: Actinoalloteichus hymeniacidonis; assembly: GCF_014203365.1. Classification (NCBI taxonomy): domain Bacteria; kingdom Bacillati; phylum Actinomycetota; class Actinomycetes; order Pseudonocardiales; family Pseudonocardiaceae; genus Actinoalloteichus; species Actinoalloteichus hymeniacidonis. Next base: position 2,818,981 of record NZ_JACHIS010000001.1, on the reverse strand, counting down.
CGACGAATACGGTGTCCTAGGCGCCGGGTGCCTTGTCCAGGAAACCGTGCACCAGGCGGATTCGGCCGTCGTCGGTCAGCGCGGCCACGTCGAGACCGATCGCCACGGACTCACCGCCGCCTGCGGGCACCAGTTCCCAGCCGAACCGCACGATGTCGTGGTGGGCCTGCACGCCGTCGAGCAGCCGGAAGCGGTGGTCTGCGAACATCTGCTGCGCGCCGCCGATCACCTCGGCGATCGCCTCGTGCCCGCGGACCGAGGCCAACGGGTCGGTGTAGACGCCGTCCGCCGTCCAGAGCCGCGCCACCTCCCGCAGTCGGACGTCCGCGTCGGTCTCGTTCCAGGTCGCGATGTAGCGGTCCAACAGCTCGGTCACATTGCTCATTGGTGTTCCTCTCGGTGATGGTGACCGCCTCGGCCGGGTCCCGGCCTCGCGGTGTCCGGCCTCTCGCCCGACACCGAGAGCATGCCGACCCGCAGGTAACCTTGTCGATTACCTGCCAGGTAATACTTGGGAAGCGAGGCCCGATGACGAACGCCGTCCAGTCCACACCGTTCGGCGCGCTGTTGCGCTCGTGGCGGGAGCGGCGTCGGTGGAGCCAGCTCGAACTGTCCAGTCAGGCCGAGGTCTCCACTCGACATCTGAGCTTCGTCGAGACCGGTCGGTCCACACCGAGCCGGGAGATGGTTCTCCGGCTGGCAGAGCATCTCGACGTCCCGCTTCGAGACCGCAATGGACTGCTGCTCGCCGCAGGGCACGCGCCCGTCTACACCGAGACCGGGCTCGACTCGCCCCGGTTGGCCTCGGTGCGCGCGGCCGTGGGTCGGGTACTCGCCGCCTACGAGCCCTACCCCGCCGTGCTGGTCGACCGATCCTGGAACATCCTCGATGGCAACAGCGGTATCGCGCTGCTCACCGACGGGGTGGCTCCCGAACTGCTCGCCGCACCGGCCAACGCACTGCGGATCAGCCTGCATCCCGATGGGATGGCGCCAAGGATCGTCAATCTCGAGCAGTGGCGCGAACATCTTCTCGACCGGCTGGGCAGGCAGGCCGCCAACGGCGGCGATCCGGACCTGCGGGCACTGCACACGGAGCTGAGTGGCTATGCCACGTCCGCCCGACCCGAGGCGACCGAGCCGACGGCGGGCCTCGGTGATATCGCGGTGCCGCTTCGGCTGCGACATGACGACGGAGTGCTCAACTTCATCAGCACCGTCACCACCTTCGGCGCCCCGTTGGACGTGACCATGGACGAACTGGCCATCGAGTCGTTCCTGCCTGCCGACGAGGCCACTTCCTCGGTGCTGCGCGAACACCGAGACCGGGGCCGGTCGACGTCGCACTGAATCCACTGCCCCGTCGTCCATGGGCTGCCATCGGCGATACGGCCATCCGGGCCTGTACCGAGGTGACCACGGCTCCTAACGTGCAGGGCAGAACAGAGTCAGTCGTTCCCGTCCACCGGGCCGGGAACGATCCGAGGACCAGCCGACGCGGTGTGGCGTCGCGGCGGGTGGCAGTCGATGCGTCGCGCGCCGGACACCCGCGCGACAGCCGTCGCCGCGCTGCCCCATGGCGACGTCGAGCTGCGACGCGGGTCGCCCCGCCGAGGAGGTCGTGTCGGTGCGCACCAAGTCGAGTACCGGGAGAACACCGCTAGCGCTGTCGCTGCTCGCCGTCCTGTTGGCGACGGGGTGCACAGGCGGCGAGCGCACCGCCTCGGAGGATCGCGTAGGCCCGGAGGCCAACGAGACCGGGACCGCGTCCGAGGATCACCACGAGGGACACGGCGATGGACACGGCGTCGCCGCGCTCGGCGAGTCGTTCGAGTCGCTGGACGAGCTGGCCGCGTGGGTGCAGGACGAGACCGGCGAGTGCGCCGATCCGGCTCCGGCGAACCGGGACGAGCTGATCGACTATGTCGGTCCGCAACTCGCCGAGTACTACGAGCCCTTCGTCTCCGAATGGGTCACCTGCTCGATACCGCCGTACGACCGACTCGGACTCGTCCTGTTCGGCGAGGGCGAGTTGGTCGAGTTCCAACGATCGTGGCAACAGGCGCAGGCCGACGGCCGGCTGAACGACAACCCGGTCTGGGCCTTCGGCAACGGCTTCGCCATCACGGCGGGCTCGGTCGGCAACGACGAGTTGGGTTTGCACTACCTGTGGTGCAAGCCGGTCGACATCGAGGACGCCCATCGCATTCCGGCCGATGTGGACGGCTGCGAGTTCGCCAGGACTGCGCACCATTGAACCCTGCTCGTCGAACTCGATTTCGACGAGCGGAGTGCATTTTCCATCGAATCACATTTCGATACATAATGTTTTCCTGAATATTCGGAGGAAAATCAAGGTTCGCCGACTTCCGGCCGCGCTGAATCGTTGACAGCGCACCGTGGATATGTGAATCTCGGCACCGGGTCGGGGCGCGACGGCCCCGGACGGCGTCCAGGCTCGCACACGAATCGAGACCCGGGTTGAGCTGGCATTATCGCCCCGCTACTCGCTTCGTCACCCGATTCTGCGCTCTGTCCGATCGACCGACGTCAGCTCAAGGAAGAGGTTCGACGTGACCAAGCGCAGATTCCTGTCGGCCGCGCTCACAGCCGCGCTGGCTGCGGGTGCACTGGCGCTCACCCAGTTACCCGACGGTGGTTCCGAAGCGGTGGCGCAGACCGCCGATCAGTCCTATTCCTGGCGCAACGCCGAGATCGCGGGCGGCGGATTCGTTCCCGGCATCGTCTTCAATCAGACCGAGCCGAACCTGATCTACGCCCGCACCGACATCGGCGGGGCCTACCGCTGGGAGGAGAGCACCGGCCGCTGGACGCCGCTGCTGGACTGGGTCGGCTGGGACGACTGGGGTTACAACGGAGTGGTCAGTCTGGCCACGGACCCGGTCGACACCGACCGGGTGTACGTCGCCGCCGGGATGTACACCAACGATTGGGATCCCAACAACGGTGCGATCCTGCGCTCGGCGGACCGGGGCGAGAGTTGGGAGGTCTCGGAGCTGCCCTTCAAACTCGGCGGCAACATGCCGGGACGCGGCATGGGCGAGCGCCTCACCGTCGACCCCAACGACAACAGCATCGTCTACCTGGGAGCTCCCAGCGGCAACGGCCTCTGGCGCAGCACCGACTTCGGCGAGACCTGGTCGGAGGTGACGAACTTCCCGAACCCGGGCAACTACGCCGAGGACCCCGACGACCCCAACGGATACCTCAATGACAACCAGGGCGTCACCTGGGTGAGCTTCGACGAGTCCTCCGGCAGCGCGGGCAGCCCGACCCAGGACGTCTACATCGGGGTGGCGGACAAGGAGAACACCGTCTACCGCAGCACCGACGCCGGTCAGACCTGGGAGCGCGTGGCGGGCCAGCCGACCGGCTTCCTGGCGCACAAGGGGGTCGTCGACCATGTCAACGGCTTCCTCTACATCGCGACGAGCGACACCGGCGGTCCCTACGACGGCGCATCGGGCGATGTCTGGAAGTACGCCACCGATTCCGGTGAGTGGACCCAGATCAGTCCCATTCCCTCCGGCGAGGAGGGCGCGGACTTCGGTTACAGCGGACTCACCATCGACCGGCAGAATCCCGGCACCCTGATGGTCGCCAGCCAGCTGCTGTGGTGGCCGGACATCGTGATCTTCCGCTCCACCGATGGCGGCGAGACCTGGACCCGCGCCTGGGACTGGACGAACTACCCGGAGCGTTCCTTCCGCTACGAGTTGGACATCTCCGAGGTGCCCTGGTTGGACTTCGCAACCGATCCCGCACCACCCGAGGTCACGCCGAAGCTGGGCTGGATGACCGAGGCGCTGGAAATCGACCCCTTCGACTCCGACCGGATGATGTACGGCACCGGAGCGACGATCTACGGCACCGAGAACCTTTCCGACTGGGATGCGGGTGGTCAGATCACCATCGAACCGATGGTCGGCGGCCTGGAGGAGACCGCGGTCCTCGATCTCGCCAGCCCGCCCAGCGGGGCGCCGTTGCTCAGCGCACTGGGCGACATCGCAGGCTTCCGGCACGACGACCTGGACGCCGTTCCCGAGCGGATGTTCTCCAGCCCGAACTTCAGCAGCACCACCAGCCTGGACTTCGCCGAGAACAACCCGGATTTCGTGGTGCGGTCCGGCCATGCCGACGGGGTCAGCCGGGCGGCGTTCTCCAATGACGGCGGTTCCAGCTGGTATCCGGCCAGCAGTGAGCCCAGCGGTGTGACCGGCGGCGGGACCATCGCCGCCGCAGCCGACGGCAATTCCGTCGTGTGGAGCCCGGAGGGCGCCGGAGTGCACCGTGGAGACAACAGCGGCAGCTCCTGGACCGCCGCCACGGGTATCCCGAACGGGGCAGTGGTCGAGGCGGATCGCGTCGACCCGGACACCTTCTACGGGGCGGCCGACGGGCGGTTCTATGTGAGCACCGACGGCGGCGCAAGCTTCACCGCAGGCGCCTCGGGGCTGCCCACCGGGAACGTCAAGTTCACGACGCTGCCGGAGCGGGCGGGTGAGATCTGGCTCGCGGGCGACGGCGGGCTGGTCCGCTCCACCGACGGCGGTGCGACGTTCACCGAGGTGGCAGGCGTCGCCAATGCACGCAACATCGCACATGGTGCGGCGGCCCCCGGGCAGGACCACCCGGCGCTGTACCTGGTCGGCGAGGTCGACGGCGTCGAAGGCGTGTTCCGCTCCGACGATGCGGGCGGTGCCTGGGTCCGTATCAACGACGACCAGCATCAGTTCGGCAACATGGGCGAGGCGCTCAGCGGCGACCCCCGCGTCTATGGGCGGGTCTATCTGGGCACCAACGGCCGTGGCATCCAGATCGGCGAGCAGGCGGGAGCCCAGCCCTCGGGCGGGTGATTCCCCCGGCGACATCGAACCGAGGGCGGCGGGCCGAAGACTCGCCGCCCTCGGCTACAGCAGGGTGAGCTGGTCGCCGGTCGTGGGTGGCGGCTCGACGGCACGCGGCCGGGATCTCGGCCGCAGCCCCCGCGCGGCGACCATGCCGCGTACCTGCTCGGTGATCCGCTGCTGATAGGACTTCGGGGCGTAGCTGCTCGCCCGATAGAGCTCCTCGTACAACGGCAGCAGTCCGGGGAAATCACTGCTCAGCCAGCGGTGGTACCACTCGCGGGCCCCGGGACGCAGATGCAGGATCAGCGGAGTGACCGAGGCGGCCCCTGCGTCGACCAACGCGGCCACGGTCTCCTCCAGCTGTTCCGGCGCATCGCTGAGTCCCGGCAGGATCGGGGCCATCAACACCGAGACCGCGATACCGCGATCGGCGAAGCGGCGGACCACGTCCAACCGGCGTTGCGGTGCGGGCGTCCCCGGTTCCACCGAGCGCCACAGCGCTTCGTCGACCGAGCCCACCGATACGGCGATGGACACCTCGCTCTGCCGGGCGGCATCGACGATCAGGTCGAGGTCGCGCAGGATCAGGGTGCCCTTGGTGAGGATCGAGAACGGGTTGGCCCGGTCGCGCAACGCCGTGATGATCTCGCGCATCAGCCCATAGCGGCCCTCGGCTCGCTGGTAGGGGTCGGTGTTGGTGCCCATCGCGATCGAGTCGCCGCGCCAGCGGGGGTGCGCCAGTTCTCGACGCAGCAGCGATCCGGCGTTGACCTTGACGATGATCTTGCTGTCGAAGTCGTGGCCCGCGTCGAGGTCGAGGTAGGTGTGGGTGTTGCGTGCGAAGCAGTACCGGCAGGCATGCCCGCAGCCTCGATACGGGTTGACCGTCCACCCGAAGGGCATCCGCGATCCCGGGGCGACGCGGTTGATGATGGTCTTGGCCGTGATCTCGATGGCCATCGCCTCGCCGTCGGTCCCGGCGTCGATCGGAATCGGCGGCGGCAGCCGGAGACCGCCACGCCCGCTCCCCCGCGCGATGCCACCCCGACCGGTCACCTCCAAGGGCAGCGCCTGAGCACCACCTTCGTCCATTCGTCGCTCGTCCCACCGCATACCCTGGATTCGAACATACATTCGAATAGCCGTCCACTGTCCACCCGGGACGACCGCGACGGACGGCGTTGCATCATTCTTTGCTTATATAAGCTACAGGTATTAACCTGGGGTGGCTCCGACCGCCGCCCGACCCGGTGCCGCGCAGTCCGGAGCGCCAGATCAGCCAGCAGCCGCACCCGACCGGGAGGCAATCGATGCTCAGAATCACCGTCACCAGCCTGTTCGTCGCCGACCAAGCCAAGGCGCTCGACTTCTACACGCGTGTCCTCGGCTTCCTGCCCAAGACCGACGAGCCCGCAGGCGGCGCACGCTGGCTCACTGTCGTCTCCCCCGCCGACCCCGATGGTGTCGAGCTGCTCCTGGAGCCCAACAGCAACCCGATCGCGGGCACCTATCAGCAGGCACTGCGCGAGGCGAACATCCCGGCCACGATCTTCGGAGTCGAGGACGCGGTCGCCGAGTACGAGCGTCTGCGCGGCCTCGGCGTCGAGTTCGTCAGCCCGCCGGACCCGACTCAGCCGGTGATCATGGCCGTCCTCGACGACACCTGCGGCAATCTGATCGGCATCGTGCAGCAGCCCAGCGCCGGCTGACCCGCCGTCCGAACGCGGCCGTGATCGACCCGTCACGGATGGTCGATCAGGTCGCGGCGGACCGGCCCCGGGCCGGGATCGCCTGCCGCATTTCACGCTTGACTTATCCGAAGCCAGGTTGGAAGGCTGGGCGATCATGCACGCGTTCGACGTCCTGGGAGATCCGGTACGCCGCCGGATCCTGGAGCTTCTCGCCGAGGGAGAGCAGGCGGCGGGCGAGGTCAGCACGGTGGTCCAGCAGGAGTTCGGCATCTCCCAGCCCGGGGTCTCCCAGCACCTTCGGGTACTGCGGGAAAACGGTTTCACCCGGGTGCGGGCCGTGGGAGCCCGCAGGCTCTACTCCGTGGACCCCGAGCCGCTGCGGGAGGTCGACGGCTGGCTGGAGCGCTACCGGCGCTTCTGGAACCAACCGCTGGACGCACTGGCGACCGAGCTGGCCCGAGGCAAACGGGAACGCCGCAAGCAGGCAGCCGACCGAATCGCCGACGACGAGCCCGGAGCGGCCTCGGGCGGCTGAGTGATCCGCCGTCGCCTCAGCGGGTCCGGGCCGAGGGGAAACGTAATTCGGCGAAGTAGTCCTCCGACTCCCGCGCCCGGACCTCCCGTACCCCGGCCAGCAGCGCTTCGGTCGCCGCCCTGCGCTGTTGCTCGACTGCGTCGCCCGTGAGACTGGTGGCCGACTCCTGTTCGAGCAGCCATTCCCAGTGCAGCTGGGTCAACGAGGATTCGGCGGCACGTAGCGTCGCCCACGATCGATCCCAGCGATAGAAGGTCTGCAGCCCCGTGAGCAGGGCGATCACCACGCCCAGCGTCGAGAGCACGAACTCCTTGTTCGCGTAGTCCAGCGTGGTGAACAAGGGCAGCGAGGCACTGCCGATGATGATCAACATACCGCTGATGCGGAAGAACCGCCGGTGCCAACCCGCCCGCCAGTCGTAGCGCTCCCGCAGTTCGAGCACGTGTGCCTCGGCGAGCTCGTGCAGATCGGGCGTCGGACCGGGATCGGACTGCGGTGCCCTCGCGGTGGCGGCCTGCTGCGCCACCGCGATCGTCTCCTCGGTTCCGGAGTCGCCAAGCTGTCCGTTGCGCATCCCAACCCCCCGGGTGGCGTGGCATCTCGAGAGCGAAGCCCACCCCTACACCGATGGGCGCCCCTGCCATCCGCGATAGGCGAGCCCCACACTCGCCCCGCCACCCCAGGTTAGTGATCGACGACGTTGGGTGTCCGCCGATTGGTCGAGATCATTCCGCAGACGGGGTGACCTCGTGCGCGCGTGCGGCGTCCAGGACCTGCTCCAAGGCCTGCGCGGGCAGCGCCCCGGATTCGCGGAACACCAGGGTGCCCTTCTTGAAGACCATCAGGGTCGGGATGGAGCTGATCTGGGCGGCGCCTGCGAGTCCGGCCTCCGCCTCGGTGTCGACCTTGCCGTGCACCACATCGGGGTTCTTCTCCGACGAGGCGTCGAAGGTCGGCGCGAACCGGTGGCACGGACCGCACCAGTCGGCCCAGAAGTCGACGACGACGATCTCGTTCTCCTTGATCGTGTCGGCGAAGTTGTCTGCGGTCAGCGAGATCGTGGACATCGTCCTCCTTCATCGGGGTCGTCTCCCCGCGTCGGCACGCGGTATCCCACCTCGTCCAACGCCGCGACCATCCGGCCGATTCCGCGCCGATCACCACAGCGCGGGCCTGCGCATCGCCACGGCTCGTCCGCCACGGGTACCCAGCCGTCCGGCACCGGCACACCCAGCGGTGTCAGGCTGGCAGGAAGTCGGTCAGAGTGGCAATCACCGAGGCAGCCACGCTGCGAACTCGGGGCGCGGCGGCTCCGGGCAGCCCGGCAGCTCCTCCCGATCGATCCCCGCGGTGGGGCGCCCCTGAGTAAGCGGTCGATCGCGGGGGCCGGTGTTCCAACGGCGGACAGGTCGCGCCTGGTCGACTCGTCGACCTTCTCGTCGCCTGCGGTGGCGGGTCAGGCAAGCACCACTCGCCGCACTCGGTGCGGAGCCGCCAATGCGAGTCGAGCGACCGCCGAGCAGCCGTTGGAGGCACCGACCAGGTCGACCGGCTCCGAGGGCAGGAAGGTGAGCAGGTGTCGGGCCTCATCGTCCCAGCCCGACGGAGACCGCTTCCGGTCGGGAGCCAGGACGACACGACCCCGACCGCGTAATCCCGCGGCCACGCCGGAGGCTCCCCAGAAACGTTCCACGTCCCTCGTCGGATCGCCTAGACCACCGTGAACCAAGAGCACAGCCGTCATCACTGCTCCTCTTGGATGAGCCACAGCCGGTGGCGGCGCCGATGTTCCGGCCGCCTACAGGGTGCCGTGGATGACCTCCGGATGCGATGGAGACTCGATGGATCTGGCCGATTCGGCGGACTGGTCCAGGATCTGGCTGATGAAGGCCGTCTTGCCCTCGACATAGGCGACCGGGTCGTCGGGGTGGCGGGCCGCCAAGGATCGCTTCAACTCGACGTAGGCGGCGGCCGTGTCGGTGTTGCGCCGCAGTTGGTCGCGAAAGGTCAGGTGCCGGACCAGCGCGGTGCTGCCTTCGACACAGACATACAGGTGATGCCGGGGTGGCCGGTGCGGCGGGCAGCCGAAGGACTCCCGACCCGGCACGCCCAGATCGCCCTGGTGGGTGTAGCCCAGCGGCCGGAGCCTGCCGATGACGGCGGGCAGTGCACTCGGATCGGAGATCACCACGTCGAGGTCGACGATGCCCCGGCCTGCCAGACCCGGCACGGCGGTGCTGCCCACATGCTCGATTCGTTGGCAATGGAAACCCAGCACCCGGGCGATCCTGGTGCGGAGTTCCTCGAACACCGACGGCCAGCGTGGGTCGTGGTCCACGATCTCGACGGATTCGGTCATCGCGGTTCAATCCTTCTTCGCTGCAGGAATGTGTCGAGCAAGCGGTCGTCTCTCGGACATGGTCGGGGCGGCCCGATCGCTGTCGAGTACGCCCAGATCACGAGGATGCATCAGCGGCGGGTCTGGCTGGGCGACGCCGCGCCATAACGACGGGTCGTCGTCAGTCTGCGGTGCCCCATCAACTCGGCGACGGTGACCTGATCGACGCCTGCGCGCAGCAGCCGATGGCCGAAGGTCCGACGCAGCACATGCGGGGTGATCCGCCTACCCCGTTCGTCGACCAGGCCCGCGAGGCTGCCCAGCCATGCGACCGACGCATCGACCGAGCGGGTGGACAACCGGCCGCCCCGCCGATTGAGGAACAGCGCCGATGTCCGGTCGGTGTTCGGCCACTCTCGACGGATGGCGAGCCATTCGCGCAGGATGGGACGGGGTTCGTCGGGTAAGGGAATCTCCCTCGGCCCGTGTTCGGGGCCGACGACGACGAGACGGGGCGGGCGCGCGCCGAGGCGTACGTCACCGGTGTCCAGCGCGACCAGTTCGGTGACGCGGACCCCCGTGTAGAGCAGTGTGTAGACGATCGCGGCGTCTCGGCCCGAGGCGACCCGGCCCACCAGGGGCAGCAGCCGATCCAGCTCGTCCTGTTGCAGGACGCGGGGTTCGGCGTCGGGTGCCTCCTCCCGGTCGGCCGGGGCGGGACCGAGTCCCAGGCCCTCGTAGAAGTGGTCGAGTGCGGTGAGCACGGCGTTGATCGTGGCGGGGCGGCTGCGCTGCGCGCCGCGCAATCGGGCCCGATAGCCCGATACGGCGGCGTCGCGACCTGCCGGGTCCGTCAACGGATCGACCGAGGTCGTCTCGTGGTCGGCGGCCAGCCAGGCAAGGAAACCGGCGATGCGGGAGCGGTAGGCACGGCGGGTCTGCGGCGCCAGTGTCGACTCGGCAAGGGTCTGCTCGTACTCGGCGAGCACCCGACGCGCTCGGCCCTCGTCGATCGCACCCACTGCATCCCTCTCGGCTCTCGAAAACCCCTCTTCGGTGATCGTACCGTGTCCGCGAATCGCAATATCAGAACCAAATCCGGAATATTGTTCTGATATTGCGCTCGAATCGTCACCGGGACACCGAATGCCCCACCGACGCACCCCCGCAGCCGCGGGGAACACAGGCTCGGCTCACTACGCCGCGATCCGGTGGCCGGAGCACCCCCGATCGACGCGGGGAGGCGTGCACCGCGAGGACGACGGTCTCCCGGACGAGTCGTCAGACCGGTTCCCGACGCCCGCCGGACCGGTGCGCGACCACCGACCCTCGCGAGCACCTGCGAAGCGAACACCGCCGCACCGCAGGCGACCACCGCCATCAGGGGAGGATCCCGTTGGACGTCGGGGGACACTCGTGCGTGGACAACCACCGAGCGTTCTCCGCCGAGCCGACCGCCCGGCCCGAACGCCGACAGCGCACAGCAGGCGAACTAGCCGCATCCGACCAGCTCACCGACGTTCGAGCCGTTGAGAAATCCGACACCCGCCAACACACCGGACAAGTCGCCCGAACCCCACCGACCGGGTGACATGCCGAGGTCGATCCGGCAAGATCGCCCTATCGGCTGTCACCGGGAAGACGCCGCCGCTCATCGGAAGCCGGCCACCGAGGTCGGCACGATCCCGGCCCGGCCGTTCGGCGAACGGACGCGGTTGCGGCGGATCTCTCGGACCGCGCAGGCCCGCGATCGAATACCTCACAACGCCAGAACAGGTGATATCAGCGATGACCAGCCCCGAGAGCACGCCGATGGACGTTCCGGCGCGCTTCGGCCACTTCGGGCCCGCCCAAATCCATTTCGAGGACCTCGACGCCAACGGCGCCGTGCACGACTCGCGTTATCTCCTGCTCGTGGAGCGGGCCGTGATGGATTACTGGTTCGAACGAGGTTGGCACTACGACCCGCCGCTGTCCCGTTTCGACGACGTCTGCCTGGTGGTGCGCCACGTCGCGATCGGCTTCCACACCCCGATCATCGGAGTGGGGCCGATCACCGTGCACTTCTGGATCGACCAGGTGGCCACCAGCAGCCTCACCTACGGCTTCCACGTCCTGTCGGCCGATCTCTCCGTGCTGCACGCCGAGGGCAGCCGGACGCAGGTCCGCAGCGATCCCTCGACGCATCATCCGATCACCCTCAGCGTCGAGATGGTCGCCGAGGCACACCGGCTGCGGCGGCCACGCGGTTTCGCCTTGGGCGGTTGAGGCGGGAGCACCCCGGGCCCGGAGGTACCCGACCTGCGCGGGAGGGTGGACCCGACGGCGGGCACCCGCCCGGGCAGCCGGCGCGGCGGGCCGAGCGCGCAGCGTCGTCGGGCCGCAGGCGGGCTCCCGCGACCGCCGAATCCGATCCCCGAGCAGGTCCACTAGACTCGAACGATCTCGAGTGCCACCCGGCTGGTGCCCGCAGTCGTCCATGCCGTCCGTACAGCGGGCAGCCGCTAGGCCCGCCATGAACCCCGTCTGAGGTTGTCCTCCGTGTTGACCATGCAGGGCGCGATTTCCGCGTTGACCAAGTACTGGAGCGACCAGGGATGCATGGTCGTGCAGCCCTTCAACACCGAGGTCGGTGCGGGAACGCTCAACCCCGCCACGGTGCTACGCGTCCTGGGCCCGGAGCCCTGGCGGACGGCCTACGTGGAGCCCAGCGTCCGCCCCGACGACTCCCGCTACGGCGAGAACCCCAACCGACTGCAGACCCACACCCAGTTCCAGGTCGTCCTCAAGCCCGACCCCGGCAACCCGCAGGAGCTCTTCCTCGGCAGCCTGGAGGCCATCGGCATCGACGTCCGGGCCCACGACATCCGCTTCGTCGAGGACAACTGGGACTTCCCCGCGCTCGGCGCCTGGGGACTGGGCTGGGAGGTCTGGCTCGACGGGCTGGAGATCACCCAGTTCACCTACTTCCAGCAGGCCGGTGGCGCCACGCTCGACCCGATCTCCGTGGAGATCACCTACGGGTTGGAGCGCATCCTGATGGCGCTCCAGGACGTCAACCACTTCAAGGACATCGAGTACGCACCGGGCATCTCCTACGGCGAGGCGTTCGGCCAGGCCGAGTACGAGATGAGCCGCTACTACCTCGATGACGCCGACGTGGAGATGAACCGTCGGCTGTTCGACGAGTACGCCACCGAGGCACGCAGGCTGCTGGACGCGCGGCTGCCGATGCCCGCGCACTACTACGTGCTCAAGTGCTCGCACACCTTCAACGTCCTGGACGCCCGGGGCGCGGTCTCCACCACCGAGCGAGCCAAGGCGTTCGGCCGCACTCGCGCGCTGACCAGGGACGTCGTCCGGTTGTGGGCCGAGCGGCGCGAGGAGCTCGGGCACCCGCTGGGTGTCGCCGAGCCCCTGCCCGCCGCGCCGACCCCGGCCGAGCTGCCGTCGGTGTCCGAGGCCGCGACGCTGCTGTTCGAGATCGGCACCGAGGAGCTCCCGGCGGGCGAGGTCCGTCGGGCCGCCGAGGTGATGCGCACCTCCCTCGCCGAGAAGCTGGCCGCGACCCGCCTGGGCCACGGGGAGATCAACACCTACGCGACGCCGAGGCGGATCGTCGCCGTGGTCGACGCGGTCGAGCCGGTCGAGCCGGATGCCGAGCGGACGGTGCGCGGCCCGAGGGTCGCAAACGCCTTCGACGCGACGGGCGCGCCGACCAAGGCCGTGGCGGGCTTCGCCCGGGGCCAGGGCATGGACGTCGCCGACCTGGGACGCGCGGTGATCGACGGCGTCGAGTTCGTCGTCGCGACCAAGACGGACGTGGGCCGAGGCGCCGTGGCGGTGCTCAGCGAGCTGCTGTCCAGCGTGGTCACCGAGCTGCGTGCCGACAAGAACATGCGGTGGAACGACCCGGCGCTGTCCTACAGCAGGCCGGTGCGGTGGCTGCTCGCCCTGCTCGGCGAGGTCGGCGTCCCGGTGGCGGCCTCGGCGCTGGCCAGCGGCGTGACCACCCGGGTGCACCGCACCGCCGCGTCTCCGACGGTCCCCGTCGAGCGCGCCGACGGCTATGTCGACTTCCTGGCCGCCCACGGCATCGTGGTCGACATCGACGTGCGACGCGCCCAGATCGTGGAGTCCGCGCAGCAGCTGGTCGCCGAGGTCGGCGGGACGGTCGACTTCGACGGCGAGGCCGTGCTGCTGGAGGAGATCGTCAATCTCGTCGAGAAGCCGACGCCGATCCTCGGCTCGTTCGCCGAGCACTACCTCGAACTGCCGGACGAGATCCTCACCACGGTGATGCGCAAGCATCAGCGCTACCTGCCCGTCCGGGACGGCTCGGGTGCCTTGATGCCCTACTTCGTCGCGGTGGCCAACGGCGAGTGCGCCCACGACGCGGTACGCAGCGGCAACGAGGCGGTGCTGCGGGCCCGCTACGAGGACGCGGCCTTCTTCTGGCGTGCCGACCTCGAGGTGAAGCCGGAGACGATGCAACTCGGCCTGGACAAGCTCGCCTTCGAGGAGCGGCTCGGCTCGATGTCCGAGCGCACCGCCCGTATCGCAGCGGTGGCCAGGGAGTTCGGCGACGCCACCGTGGAGAGCACGGTCGCCGTCACCGGCGCCGCCGAGGGCGCCGCCAGCACGCCGCTGGTGCCGTTGACCGCCGAGGAACGCCAGACCCTGGGCCGGGCGGCGCAGCTGGCGAAGTTCGACCTCGGTTCGCAGATGGTGGTCGAGCTGACGAACCTGGCGGGCACGATGGCCAGGGAGTACGCGGTGCGTTCCGGGGAGACCCCCGAGGTCGCCGCCGCGCTGTTCGACATGGAGCAGCCGCGCTCTGCGGGCGGCGCCCTGCCCGCCACCAGGGTGGGCGCCCTGTTGTCGTTGGCCGACCGGTTCGACCTGTTGGTCGGTCTGTTCGCCATCGGCGCCTCCCCCACCGGAAGCTCCGATCCCTTCGGGCTTCGGCGGGCGGCGCTCGGTGTGATCAGTGTGCTGCGGGCGTTCCCGGATCTGCACCAGATCACGGTGAGCCGGGCGTTGCGCACCGCAGCCGATGTGCTGGCCGCGCAGGGCGTCGAGGTCGCGCATTCCGCCGTGGCCGAGGCCCACGAGTTCGTGGTGCGTCGCTATGAGCAGCAGCTGCTCGATGCCGGTAACGACCACGATCTCGTCGCTGCGGTGCTGCCGCTGGCCGATGCGCCGGTGACCGCCGATGTCACCCTCGCCGAGATCAAGAAGCGCACCGGTGACCCGACGTTCGTCGAGTTGGCCGCCGCGTTGCAGCGGGTGCGTCGGATCGTTCCGGACGACGTCGTCGCCGGCTACGACGCCGCCAAGATCACCGAGCCCGCCGAGGTCGCGCTGCGAACGGCATGGGAGCAGGTCGCCGCAACGCTGGGTGGCACCACGCCGGATCTCGCAGGCTTCGCCTCGGCGGCGCAGCCGATCGTCGCGCCGATCGGAGCCTTCTTCGACGACGTGATGGTGATGACCGACGACGCCGAGGTCCGGGCCGCTCGGCTCGGTCTGCTGGCCTCGATCCGGGACGCCGCAGCCCCGGTACTGGACTGGCGCGCCCTCGGTGCGGCGCTGGCCAAGGACTGATCGATTTCGGGTGTCGGGGCGGATCATCAGCCCCGGCACCCTGCGCACCGACCTCGGAGGACGGACGCGGTCACCCGGCCTCTCCTGAATACCTGCCACCGGTAAGCCGGTTCGCCCCGCAGGCGATCGATTCGCGATTTCAAGGCCACGCTGCCGGCCTCGGTGCGATGATCTCCGAGCCGCCGCAGGTACGCCCCCACGATCGCTGGTGCGTCGCGGTTCGGCCAGCGAGAAGGAGATGGTCATGCGACCGCTGGGGGTGTCCGAGCCGAGGGAAATCGGTCGATTTCGGCTGATCGCCGAATTGGGCCGGGGCGGCATGGGTCGGGTGTGGCTGGGTGCGGGCCCGGATGGCCGACTGGTCGCGGTCAAACAGGTTCATGCGCATCTCGTCGAGGAAGACGGGTTCCGGGCTCGCTTCCACCGCGAGGTACGCGCGACGCTCGCGGTGCCGGGTAACTACACCTCGACGGTGATCGATGCCGATGCGGAAGCGCCGACCCCCTGGTTGGCCTCGGAATTCATCTCCGGCCCCTCGTTACGCGAGGCGGTCGAGGTCGACGGTCCGCTGCCGGAGAAGTCGGCGCTGCGACTGGCGGCGGGGCTGGCCTCGGCACTGGTCCTGATCCACGAGGCCGGGCTGGTGCACCGGGATATCAAGCCATCCAATGTGCTGCTGGCCGAGGACGGTCCGAGACTGATCGATTTCGGCATCGCGCGGGCGTTGGACCGAGGCAGCGGACGGGATCTGACCCGCACCGGCCTCGTGGTCGGATCGCCGGAGTTCATGTCGCCGGAGCAGGCCCAAGCCCAGGAGATCACCCCGGCCAGTGACATCTTCTCCCTCGGAGCGCTGCTGGCGATGGCGGTGACCGGGAACAGCGTCTTCGCGGGACAATCGGATTTCCAGGTGCTGCACAACATCGTGCACACCGAGCCCGATCTCGACGGGGTCCCGACTCGGGTCCGTGCTGTCGCCGAGGCATGTCTGGCCAAGAACCCGGCGGCTCGCCCGAGTGCAGAACGCCTGCTGGAGTCGATCGGCCGGGTCGCCCCGTCCGCTCGCCCGTGGCCTGCCCACGTCCACACGCTGACCAGCACTCAGTATGCCGAGATCGACCGGCTGATCGAGAACTCGGAACCGGATGGCGGGCCCGAGCCGACGCCGAGGAAGCACACGCGCTTGCAGGCGCGCCCGATCAATGAGTGGGACGCCGAGTCGCCGGAGCCGAACAAGGATGACGCCGGGCAGCAGCGCGAGCCCGGGGTTCCATGGACGTCACGTTTCGGAGCCGGGGCCCGCGAGGTACTCGCGAAGGCGGGTGCCGGTGCGCGCAGCATGTCCGCGAAGGCGAGCGGCGGAATTCGCTCCACCGCTCGCGGGATCGGCCGTTGGCGGCCAACGTGGGCGCTGAACGGCGTGTTGGTGCTGGTTGGCGTTCTCTTCGGTGTTCTCGCCGCGAACTTCATCATGGACGGCCGAGGAGTCGATCAGATCGTCATCCGCATGGTGGTGGAAAGCATCTTTCCCTTCGGCACGGTATCGCTGGTACTGATTCCCGAAGTGTTCGGGATACTGGCCGGGGCCACGCTCGGGGTAGTCCTCTGTGCGCTGATCTCGACGGTCAGCGGGCCGCGGGCCATGGGCCGAACCCTTCTGCTGCGCCGTGCGCTGCTCGTCGGCGTGCCCGTCGTCGGGTTCGTGCTCGGCAGGCTGGCGGCACGAGGTGATCTCGACTTCGCCGCGCTGAACCTGGGCGGGCGGCTGGATGGCCGGTCCCTCATGTTCCTCTGTCTCCTGTTCGCCGTCATCATGGCCAACACCGCTGTCTCCACCGTTTCCAGAACGTTCTCGATCACGAAGAACCGCCGGTTCGCGGTGCAGTTCGCCGCCTGGGTGATCGGTTTCCTGGCGAGCGGGGTGACCATGGTGATGTGTGGACTGCACGGCTGGATCGGCATCGTCGTCGACGGCCGCATCCCCATCGACGTAATCGCCATCCTGGGCGGCTGCATCGGCGGAAGCTGGGCACTGCGCATCGCGATCGACCTCGGTGCGCGATGGCGATCGACCGGACGTCGGAGCCCCCGTTCCACCGCGTGATCAGAGGGCAGAACGCGTAACAAGCGGGGCGACCACCGGACATAAGGCGCCAGGTGTCGCCCCGCAGGCTCAACGTTGTGGCTCAGCGCCCGATAGAGCGCAGGTACTCGGCGAACTTCTCCGCACCGTCGACCATCCGGGGCCCGCTGATGGCCTCGCCGTAGTTCAGAACGTAGAACTGCTCCTCGGCCACGGCGGGTACCGATTCCAGGGCCGGATGCGTCCGCAGAAACTCGATCTTGTCCTCGGCGGGTAGGTCGCCGTAGTCGATGATCACGATCACCTCGGGCTGGGCCTCGATGACCGATTCCCAGCCGACGGAGGTCCAACGCTCGTCGAGGTCGGCGAGGATGTTGCGGCCGCCCGCCGCCGCGATGATGTCGTTAGGTGGTGCATGTGCGGCTGCGGTGAACGGCTGATCGGTGCCGGAGTCGTAGACGAAGACCTCGGCGGCCTCCCCGGTCGGCTGGTCGCTCTCCAAGGCGGCGATCCGCTCACGGAGGTCGGTGACGACCTCCTCGGCTCGTTCCTCGACGCCGAAGATCTCGCCCAGGTCGGCGAGGTCGATGTAGAGCCCCTCCAAAGGAGTGACGTTCACCGAGCCGTCCTCGAAGTTGTAGCAGCTCTCGGTGTGCATGTAGCTGGCGATGCCGAGATCGTCCAACAACTGCGGGGTGATGCCGCGTTCCTCGCTGAAGCCCGAGTTCCAGCCCGCGAAGACCCAGTCGGCCTCGGCGTCGACGACGATCTCGCGGTTCAACAGGTCGTTGCTCAGCCGCTCGATCCGTTCGAAGTCCTCCCGGTACGGCGATCGCTCGATCGCCGGGTCGTTGGTGGGGGTGGCGATCCAGCCGTGCACCTGGTCGGCCAGCCCGAGGACGAACAGCTTCTCCGCGCCGCCGCCCTCGTAGACGACGGGGCGTTGCGGACGCGGATAGGTGGTCTCCCGCCCGCAGTTGTCGATCGTGACCTCGGTGGTGCCGTCCGCTGTCTGCGAGGAGATCTCGGCGCCGCAGGCGGTGGCGACGAGCACGCTCACCGCCACCAGCGGGAGCATTCGACGCGCGGGGCGCATGGTCATGTTCGGGTTCCTTCTTCTCGGGGCCCGGCGTGCCGATGATTCGGCTGGGCGGGTTGCGGGCTCAGGTCGTAGAGCAGCTGCGGCGCACCGGTGTTCGGGTGGCTGACGATGGTGGCCTCGACCCCGAAGACCTCGCGCATCAATTCCGGGGTGAGGACCTCGCCCGGTTTCCCGATCGCGACCAGCTCCCCGCCGGAGAGGACGCCGATCCGATCGCAGGTGGCGGCGGCGAGGTTCATGTCGTGCAGTGCGATCAGCACGGTGAGTTGCGCACCACGCAGGAAGGACAACAGCTCGATCTGATGGCGGACATCGAGGTGGTTCGTCGGTTCGTCGAGGACGAGCACCCTCGGTTCCTGGACCAGCGCTCTGGCGATGTACACCCGCTGCCGTTCGCCGCCGGAGAGCGTCAGGACGCCGCGTTGGGCCAGGTGAGCGACATCGACCCTTCGCATGGCCGCCGCACAGAGCTCGTCCTCGCGTGCCCCGAGTGCCTGGCTGTCGCGCAGGTGCGGGAAGCGGCCGAGTGCCACCACCTCCTCGACGGTGAAGTCGAGGTCGACGCTGGTCTCCTGGGTCAATGCCGCCACCGAGCGGGCACTCTCCCGGAGGGAGAGATCGGCGAGGTCGACGTCGTCGAGCAGCACCGCGCCGGAGCTGGGCCGTAAGGCCCGGTAGACACAGCGCAGTGCCGTGGACTTCCCACTGCCGTTGGGACCGACGAGTCCGACGATCTCGCCGCTGTCCACGGCGAGCCGCAATTCACGGACCAGGGTCTTCCCGGCGATCGACACCGAGACGTCATCGAGCGTGAGTCGCATTCAGCGGCCCCCGAACACATAGCCGCGTTTACGGATCAAACCGATGAACACTGGCACGCCGATGAGCGCGGTGATCACGCCCAGCGGCAGTTCGCGCGGGGCCACCAGGGTGCGGGACACCAGGTCGACCCAGATCAGGAAGAGCGCCCCGGCCAGCGGGGTGATCAACAGCACCTTGGCGTGGCTGGAGCCGAACAGCAACCGCACCAGGTGCGGCATGACCAGTCCGACGAAGCCGATGGCCCCGCTGACCGCGACGAGCGCGCCGGTGACGACGGCGGTGAGGAGGAACAGGCCACGGCGCAGCTTGGTGGTGTCCACGCCGAGACTGCCCGCGGTCTCGTCGCCCATCGCCATCACGTCCAGCGAGCGGCTGCGGTACCGAAGCACGATCAGCGCCGCCACGACCGCGACGGCGGCCACCGGCAGCGAGGTCCAGGTCGCCGCGCCCAGGCTGCCGAGCAGCCAGAACAACACCGTACGAGCGGCCTCTCCGTTGGGCGAGAGGAAGATCATCACGGTCATGATCGCCTGGAATCCGTAGGACAGCACGACACCGGTGAGCACCAGGCGTAACGGGCTCAGGCCTGCTCGACTGTGGGCGGCGGCGTAGACCAGCACCGAGGCGACGAGGGCGCTGAGGAAGGCCGCCGCAGACAGCGCGTAGACGCCTAAGGCCGCGAAGGCGCCGAAGACGACGACCGCACTGGCGCCCACCGAGGCGCCCGAGGAGATTCCCAGTACGAACGGGTCTGCCAGGGCGTTGCGGACCATGGCCTGCACCGCGACGCCGATGATGCTCAGTCCTGCACCGACCACCACGGCGAGCAGGACGCGGGGAGTGCGGACCTCCCAGATGATCGTGTACTTCGAGACCTCGCTGGAGTCGATGACTCCCCCGGTCAGCGCCGCGCCCAGATAACGCAGCGTGTCGTCCAGCGGGACGGTGGTGGGTCCGAGGCTGATCGCCAACACCACGGAGCCGAGGATGGCGACCGACAGGCCGACCACCGTCCACATCAGACCGCTGCGGGTGGTCAGCCGATTGCCGGTCGTGGCCGGAGCCGGCTTCGGCGCGACAACGCGGGCGGCAGTGGTCTCCGACGACTGGATGTCGGGTTCGGAACGGGTTTCCTGACCGGCCGGGATCACCGGATCGCCCCGTGGCTCGGCGCCGCCGACGGCATCGCCGAGGCGACGCCTGCGCGCTCGAACCGCCTGCAGAGGGGCATTCGTTCTACCTCCGAATCCGGTGAGGCCATCCGGGATATCGCGGGTGGACGCCTGCGTCGCGATCGCCGTCTCACCGGGATCGACGCCGAGGCGGAAAGGGCCTCTCGTGGATGAACTGTCGGCACTCAGCCAACATCCAATGGAAATCGTTGTCAACACGGTTATGGGATCTCGACACGGCGGCCCCACGCTCGCCAGCGCTGGTTGCGCCCACTGAGCTGCTCGGATGCACCCGACCGGGCGCCGACAACGATGGTGAATCACGGGCCGGACACCGACGACCATCGCCCGGAGTTCGCGAATAACGCCCGACGAAGCACGGCGATGCGGCCGGTCGAGAGGTCGCCGACGGCGTGGGAATCGATGGCTCGATGAGGCGCCGCCTGCCGGCGATGGCGTCGGATACTCGAGACCGCGTTGCCGCGCTCGTGGGTCCTGGCGATCTCGGGCCGCGCGCCCGCACCGAGCATCGCGATCAGGTCCGGCATCCCCCCAGGTGCCGCCGGACCTGATCGCGGCCGCGAGCCCTCGCCTGTCATTCCCGGAGCACGGGGGAGACGATGGCTTCGCCCCGCGCCACCACGGTCCGATGAACCGTGCCCCCACGGTGGCCACGCTGTCGCCGATCGTCTTCCACACCCCGGGCCTGCCGCGATCTCGGGCCCGTACTCATCGTGCTCCGCCGAGCCGACGGTGGATATCCCACAAATCTGGGAGGACGGTGCGCAACCGACCGCACGCGCACAGTATCGTCGTGTTGATCACCGGGCCGCCGCCGAGCACGGATTCGACGAGCGGATCCACCGGGCCGCATCGGCCATTCGAGAGAACGGACACCACCGAGGTGGCGAGTCGTCGCGAACGCGAGCGTCGGGTGTTGAGCGACCTCCGCGACCTGGCGGGAACCCGGGTCAGCACGGTCCGGTTGTTCGAGGAACTCGGCTCGGTGCTGCCGCAGGCCGTCGGCTTCGATGCCGTGTGCTGGCATGACACCGATCCGTTGATCGGGCTGCCGACCTCGATGGTCAGCGACACCCTCGACCCGCGTGGCATCGCGCAGGCCCTGGATCTCGAGTTCACCGCCAACGACGTCGGCACCGTGGCCGAGATGCAGGCCAAGGGCAGCCGGGTGACGACGATCAGCCAGGTCACGCACGGCCACCCCGAGCGCAGCATCCGGATGCGGGAACAGCTGTCCGGTTACGGATTCGGCGACGAGCTCCGGCTGCGTTGCGATATCGGTGCGGGCAGCTGGGGTTTCGCGGCGTTCATGCGGGAGAAGGCGCGAGGCTCGTTCACAGTGGAGGAGATCCGCTTCGCGGACCAGGCGAATCGACTCATCACCACCGCGCTGCGGCACTCACACCTCCCCCGGCCGGGAGCGGCGGTACCGGGATCGGCCTCGGTACCCGCCGTGGTGATCCTGGGATCCAGCAACGAGTTGGTGGCCGCCGACCGTCCCGGACAGCGGTTGATCGCGGAGCTCGCCGACTCGGCGTCCGACGTGCTGGCGGTTCCCACCGCGTTCCCGATCATCGCCAAGCTGGCCAGAATCGCCGAGGAGACCCCGGACGCCCTTCCCGCCGAGTTACGTGTGCAGACCCGCAACGGCCACTGGGTCGTCCTGCGTGGCTCGGTGCTGCACGGAGCCACCGGACCGCAGGTCGCGATCTCGGCGACCGCACCGACCGCCGCCGAGATCATGCCCGTCGTGTTGAACGCACACGGACTCACGCCTCGCGAGCAGCTCGTCATCCGCGAGGTACTGGGCGGCGGCAGCACGAAGGAGATCGCCAAGGCGCTCTCGCTGACCGCACTCACCGTTCAAGACCACCTGAAGTCGATCTTCACGAAGTTCGGTGCGCACAGCAGGGGCGAGTTGGTGGCCCGACTCTCCTTCGGCACACAGCGACCGGACTCCTCAGGCCAAAGCCGCTGAGGTGCGGCGTCGGACAGGCGCTCGGCGAGAGACCACCGCGCGCCGAACCCACCGCCCGGAGAGCACGCACACCCGACGGGCAGGTCGGGTATACGGCGGCCTCAGCCGCGTCGCAATGCTCGGCTCACTGCTCCGGCTGGTTCGGCCCCTGTTCGGCGAGGAAGCGTTCGAACTCCGAGCCGAGTTCGTCGGCGGTCGGCAGAGGCTGCCCCTCCTCGACCAGCAGGCTGCGCTTGCCGGGCGCCAACTCGAACGAGTCATACTGCCGTTCCAGCGCCCGTACCACGTCGGTGACCTCGGTCGACTCGACCACCTGCCGGTTGATCTCGATCTCCACCCGCTCGGCTGCCGCGCGCAGTTCGTCCGAGTGGAAGCTGAGTCCGGCGGCCCGCCCGACCGATTCCAGCAGCGTGACCGCAGCAGTCGGGTAGGTCGACTGCGCCAGGTAGTGCGGGACGTGGGCGGCGAAACCCATCGCGTCCAGGCCCGCCTCGCCGAGCCGCAGCTCCAGCAGAGCCGACACGCTGCCGGGTACCTGGATGCGATCGCCCAGGGCCGGGTGCGAACCGTCGGTCCACTCGTCGAGCAGTTCCGGACGTGAGGCGTGCGGGACCACACCCAGCGGCCTGGTGTGCGGCACGCCCATCGGGATGCCGTGGAAGCCCACCGCGAGCCGGACTCCCCACCGCTCGATCAGGCTGCGCACGGCGGCGATGAACAGCTCCCACTGTTGGTCCGGCTCGGGCCCGGTGAGCAGCAGGAACGGAGTCCCGTCTGCGTCGAAGAGCTGCCAGACCACCAGCTCCGGCTTGTCGTAGGCCTCCCAGTGGTCGGCCGCGAAGGTCATGGTCGGCCTGCGCGATCGATAGTCGATCAGCCCGTCGATGTCGAATCGCGCGACGATGCGACCACCGGCCGTCTCCGTGAGGTGCTCGGCGAGCAGCCTGCCCGCCGCCCCCGCGTCCATGAACCCCTCGAAGTGATGCAGCAGAACCGCACCGTTCAGGTCGGGGACGTCGGAGTCCACCTCGTACAGCTCCTGCGGATCGAGCGCCACCTGTAACCTCCAGCCGTTCGGCCCTGTCCGTCGTTGCTCAGGTGCAACGCAACACCACGCCGGTTCAATCCCACATCGGCACATCCGTTGCCCCGATCTTGCCATCGCGCCGTCGTACCGCCTCCCTCGGTGTTCGCGGGGCCGGCAGCGGCAGGCTCGCCGTGCCCAGGCATTGTGAATATCGGGTAGGCCGACATCGAGGGTGGAGATCGAGCCGCAGCCGGGTAGAAATAGATGTCAGACGAGGAGATCGACGAAGGACGGGCGGGTGCGGCATGCAGGCGACGCGGCGGGTGTCGATGTCGCGGGCCCGCCGGAGGGCCACTTCGTCACCACGACCGTCCGGTCGCACCCGTCAGGACCGAAGGCCGGGCCAGCGCGCGGCCGCCATGCCAGGAGAGGAAACCTCGTGACCGGATTCGCCGACGGGCTGCGGGACCGCCTGAGACGGCTGTTCCAACGGCACGGATCGGTCGACCTCAAGCCGTTCCGCCGGATCGTCGCGACGGCGACCGGCGACGCCGAGGCGCTGGCGGGCTGGTCCGACGCGAGGCTCACCGAGGCCGCGCAACGATTGCGTACGACGATCGGTGAGAGCAGGGACACCGAGAAGAAGCAGCGGGGCAAGCGCGGTGGCGCGAAGGGCTCCGGATTCACCGACGCCCAGGCGTCGGAGTTCTGTGCGATCGGCCGGGAGGCCGCCGATCGGACCCTGGGGCTCCGGCCGTTCGACGTGCAGCTGGTCGGCACGATGGCCCTGCTGTCCGGTCACGTCGTCGAGATGGCCACCGGCGAGGGCAAGACGCTCTCCGGCGCGTTGGCCGCCGCAGGCTATGCCTTGCAGGGCCACCGGGTGCACATCCTGTCGATCAACGACTATCTGGCTCGGCGCGACGCCGAGTGGATGGCCCCGGCGTTCGAGCTGCTCGGGGTGACGGTGGGGTGGGTCGCCGAGACCTCGACGCCCGAGGAGCGGCGCGCGGCCTATGCGGCCGACATCACCTATGCATCGGTCAGCGAACTCGGCTTCGATGTCCTACGGGACCGGCTGTGCACCGATGCGGACGAGCTGATCGTGCCCACGCCGGACGTGGTGATGGTGGACGAGGCCGATTCGGTGCTGGTGGACGAGGCGAAGGTGCCGCTGGTCCTGGCCGGGGCCCGGGGAGTCGGGGTCGACGACCAGGAGATGACCAAGGTGGTGCGCAGGCTCCGGCGGGGCAGGCACTACGAGGTCGACAAGGACGAACGCAACGTCTCGCTCACCGAGGCAGGGGCGGCCGAGGTGGAGCGGGCGCTCGGCGGCGTCGACATCTATTCCGAGGAACACGTGGGCAGCACGCTGACCAGGGTCAACGTCGCCCTCCATGCACACGCGCTGCTGCACCGGGACGTCGATTACCTGGTGCGCGACGGGCGGGTCCAGCTCATCAACGCCTCGCGGGGACGGGTCGCGTTGTTGCAGCGCTGGCCGGACGGACTGCAGGCGGCGGTGGAGGCCAAGGAGGGCTTGGCCGTCAGTGAGAGCGGGGACGTGCTCGACGAGATCACCGTCCAGGCGTTGATCGGCCGTTACCCCACGCTGTGTGGCATGACCGGTACGGCGATGCCCGCCGCCGAGCAGCTGTACGAGTTCTACCGAGCCACGATCGCGGTGGTTCCGCCGAACGAGCCGTGCATCCGAATCGACGAGCCGACCCGGCTGTTCGCGACCAGGTCGGCGAAGGAGGATGCGATCGTCGCGGAGATCACCGCTCGGCACTCCGAGGGCAGACCGGTGCTGGTGGGCACCCAGGACGTCGCCGAGTCCGAACAGCTCGCCAAGCTGCTCGAGGCTGCCGACGTCCCGTGTGTGGTGCTCAACGCCAAGAACGACGCCGAGGAAGCCGGGATCATCGCCGACGCGGGCGCCCACGGCCGGGTCACCGTCTCGACGCAGATGGCCGGGCGGGGCACCGACATCAAACTCGGCGGACATGACGGCAAGGACCGCGAGCGCATCGTCGAGTTGGGCGGGCTGGCCGTCGTGGGCACCGGTCTGCATCCCAGCAACCGCCTCGACCAGCAGCTTCGTGGCCGCGCAGGCCGACAGGGCGATCCCGGTGGGTCGGTGTTCTTCGCCTCCGCCGAGGACGAGTTGATCGTGCAGCACGCACCCGAGGCCGCCGCGAAGCTCTCCGCCGACGAGGCCCAGGAGTTCACCGGTCGTGGCGCCCAGCAGGCCTTCGCGCATGCACAGCGGGTCGCCGAGGGTGTCGGACTGGAGATCCATCGCAACACCTGGCGGTACACGAGCCTGGTCTCGCATCAACGGCGGCTGATCAGCGAGCATCGTGATGAGCTGCTGCGCACCGACCTGGCGAGCCGCACTGCAGCCGAACAGCATCCGAAACGCCATGCGGAGTTGGTCGAGGAACTCGGTGAGGAGACGGTGGAGCAGGCGGCCCGGTTGATCGCGCTCTACCATCTCGACGACCGCTGGGCCGATCACCTCGCCTATCTGGCCGATCTGCGGGAGAGCATCCACCTGCACGCACTGGCGAAGGAGAATCCGCTCGACGAGTTCCATCGGGCGGCGATCCCCGCGTTCAACAAGATCCGTACCGATGCGGCGGACGCGGCGGCGGACACCTTCGAGACGGCCGAGATCACCTCGGAGGGCGTCGATCTGGATTCCGAGGGTCTGCGGCGGCCGAGTGCGACCTGGACGTACCTGGTCAACGACAACCCCTTCGGCTCAGAGGCCGATCGCGCCATCGGGGCGCTGCGCAGCATGGCGTTGGGCGGGCGGCGGTCGAGCCAGCGCAGCAGGCGCAGCGAGGACTGACGGGCCGGCGGCGGCGCGAGCCACCCTGCGGTGTCTCGCGAGTCAGCTGCCCGGGCGGGCCGGCCGGGTCGGCCGACCTAGGGCGTACGCTCCCCCGCCGCTTGACGCTGCGCGTGGTTACGTTCGGCGGCGAGCAGGATGTTGCGCAGCATGCCGCCGAACACGATGCCGTGGAATGGCCACAGCAACCACCAGTACAGGTAGCCCGCCAGCCCGTGTGGCAGGAAAACGGCCCGCTGTCGGAATCGGGTGCGCGATCCGTTGAGGTCGACGCGCAGTTCGAGCCAGGCGCGCCCCGGCATGCGCATCTCGGCACGAAGCCGAAGCAGCCTGCCTCGCTGTAGGTCCTCGACCCGCCACCAGTCCAGGACATCGCCGGTCTGCAACCTGCTGGGGTCTCGTCTGCCCCGGCGCAGGCCGACCCCGCCCATGAGCCGGTCGGCCCAGCCTCGGATCGCCCATGCCAGGGGAAAGGAGTACCAGCCCTGCTCGCCGCCGATGCCCTCCACCACCCGCCACACCTCGGAGGCGGGCGCAGTGGTGTGGCGTTCCCGCTGGTCGCGGAACATCGAACCGCCGGACCATGCCGGGTCCGACGGAAGTGGATCGGAGGGCGCGTCCGGCAGTGATGCACCGGACCAGCGGGTGGCGACGTCGGCCGCCCGCACCTTCTCCAAGGCCAGCGAGACCGCACGTCGATAGTCCCGCCGGCCCTCCTTCGGGTCCGGGATCAGCTGACGGATGTCGTCCTCCCGGCATACCGCATCGTGGATCAAAGATTCGATCAGCGGCGTTGCCAAGCTGCCCGGAACCGGTGTGACCAGGTTGACCCAGTGGGAGGAGAGCTTCGGGGTGAGCAGCGGCACCGGAAGCACCCTCCGTTGCGGAAGCCCGGCGACCTCGGCGTAGCGGTGCATCATCTCCAGATAGCTCAGGACGTCCGGCCCACCGATATCGAAGGTGCGGCTCACCGTGGTGGGCAGGGTGGCCGCACCGACGAGGTAGCGCAGCACATCGGCGATGGCGATCGGCTGCACCCGGTTGTGTATCCACTTCGGCGCGATCATCAGGGGCAGCCGCTCGGTCAGATAGCGCAGCATCTCGAAGCTCGCCGAGCCGGAACCGATGATGACGGCTGCCTGCAGGACAGCGCAGGGAACACCGGAGCGCAGCAGGATCTCGCCGACCTCGGCCCGTGAGGACAGATGTTCGGACAGCTCGGTGCGCACCGGATGCAGCCCGCCGAGGTAGACGATGCGCCGCAGCCCGGCTTCCCTGGCCGCTTGGGCGCTGAGCAGTGCGGCACGGCGGTCCTTGGCGGCGAAACCGTGTTGCTGCAGCGAATGCACCAAGAAGTAGAGGACTTCGCAGCCCGCCACGGCCGCTCTGATGTCGGCTTCCGAGGTCAGGTCGCCTTGCACGATCTCCACGTCGGCGGCCCAGGGCACGTCTCGCAGCTTGTCGGGATGACGCGCCAGGCACCGCACCCGATGGCCTTCGGCGAGCAGGGCGGGCACCAATCTGCCCCCGATATAACCAGTCGCACCGGTCACCAGGATTCGCACGATTCATTCTGGGTTCGTCCGGTCGACGCTTGCACAGTGACCAGCCCGGGGTTGCACCGATCCGGCGGACTTCGGTCCACCGAGGTTTCAGCGCCTCGTCGGCGCGAGGGGCCCGGATCAGCTGACCACGGCGGTAGGTGGTGTGGCCGCGACCGGATCGACGGCTACGCGGTAGCGCCCGTGCCGAGCGCATCTGCCATGGACGCAGAATCGTGGTCGCGGCCACCCCGTCGACCATGATGACGTCGCCCTGATGTCGGCTTCCGAGGTCGCCCTGAACGATGTCCACGTCGGCGGCCCAGGGCACGTCTCGCAGCTTGTGGCCACGATCCGCATGCATAATGACAGTGACTGCCAGGTGGCAGCGTTGGACCGACGGGTCGACCGGGGAGGGTGCCATGTCGCTGCGCGAGATCAAGATGGAGCGGACCCGGGAGCTGATCGTCGAGGTGGCGTTCTCGCGATTCCAGGAGCAGGGATTCGCCGCCACCACCATGGAGGAGATCGCAGCCGCAGCGGAAGTCGGCACGCGCACCGTGTACCGGTACTTCCCGACCAAGGAAGCACTGGCACTCAGCGAGTTCGTTGCGGTGTTCGACGCCTCGTTTCACGCTCTCCGCGACTGCCCCGAGGAGACCAGCGTGTCCGAGGTGCTACGCGCGGGGCTGGAAAGCCTGCTCCGGTCGTACGAGGAGGAGCCGGACCGGCTGCGGGCCGCCCACGCGATCGCACACGAAACGCCGTCCGTACGAGCCCATTTCGCCTACCTGCTGGAGACCCACGAAGCCACGCTCCAGCAGGAGGTAGCCCACCGGATCGGCGGCGCGTCCGCTGAACTACTGGCGAGCCTGGCCGTGGCGCAGACCGGTGCCGTATTCGGCTCCGCAGTCCGGAAGTGGT
This sequence comes from Actinoalloteichus hymeniacidonis, assembly GCF_014203365.1. Lineage (NCBI taxonomy): Bacteria > Bacillati > Actinomycetota > Actinomycetes > Pseudonocardiales > Pseudonocardiaceae > Actinoalloteichus > Actinoalloteichus hymeniacidonis. Next base: position 2,790,412 of record NZ_JACHIS010000001.1, on the reverse strand, counting down.
ACACCACCGGCGCGCCGGACGATTTGCGAAAGCAGGTGCGCGCCGCACTCCAGGCGCTCCGCGCCGGCGAGGTGCCCGCCCCGGCGCCACTGGCCTGACGAGTCCATCACGTCACGTGGTGCGCATCACGCCGCCCATCGTAGTGACAGTCACTGCCAGATGGCAGAGTTGATCTTATGGCAGTGACTGTCGAGACCTGGCGACGCCGGGACCCGGAGACTGAACGATTGGGGATGACTCCACATGAATAAGGTGTCGAACGAGCGGGTTCCCGTGCTCATCGTGGGCGGTGCATACACCGGGCTGAGCACCGCGCTCGGGCTCGCGCACCACGGCGTCAAACCGCTGCTGGTGGAGCGCAGGCCGACCACTTCGACGTTGCCGAAGGCTTGGGGTCTCAACCCGCGGACGATGGAACTACTCGACACCATCCCGGGTGTCGGCGCGGATGTCCGCGCGGCGATGGGCAACGGGACTATGCCCGCAGTGCGCTCAGGCGCCAGTGTGCGGGTCGCGACCCAGCCGGAAATCGACCCCACGCCCTTTATCGCCGCATACCAAGCGATGACGGCGGCACCGGTGTGCTTTCTACCGCAGTCGACGATCGAGAAAATCCTCCGGTCGCGCGCCGAAGACCTCGGGGCCGACCTGCGCTTCGGCACCGAACTGGTTTCGTGGACACAGGACGACGATGCGGTCACCGCGACTTTGCGCGACGTGTCCAGCGGACACGAATACACCGTCCAAGCCGACTACCTGGTGGCTGCGGACGGGAACACCAGCCCGATCCGGACCAGCCTGGGCATCCCGCTCGAAGGCGGGGGCCGGGTCGGCCACGTCTACGTGATCACCTTCGAAGCCGATCTAACTTCCTATTTCACCCCAGGACACTTCGTGGTTGTGGGAATTCCCGGTTCTGGCACGAGCGTGATTCACGACAGTTTCGGCGTCACCACCCTCTGGGTCGACTATTTCCCGGAAGAGGGACAGAGCGAGGCCGACTTCACCGAGGAGAAGTGTCTGGAGAGGGTCCGCAACGCCATCGGCGTTCCCGATCTGGAGTGCCGCATCGCCAACGCCCGACCGTTCCCGCTCAATCACCAGCTCGCCGAGCGGTTCGTCGACGGTAGGGTCATTCTCGCGGGCGATGCCGCGCATGCCTGCCCGCCAGTCGGGGGGCAGGGCGGCAACCTCGCCATCCAGGACGGCTACGACGTCGCCTGGCGGCTAGCCTTGATCCTCACCGGGCAGGCTGGCCCGGCGCTGTTGGACACCTACCCGCAAGAGCGGCGGCCGGTCATCAACATCACCCTCGAACGCGAAGTCGCGCTCCTGGGCGTGGCCGAAGGCCGGATCCTGTCCACTTTCGACGAATCGCAGCCGATTCCCACGCTCCGCGAGCAGCTGGGGTTCCGCTACCACTCGCCTGCGGTCCGCACCGAGCCCGGCGACGATATGAGCCTGCAGGAAGACCCTGCGGCGCCCACCGGCCGGCCCGGCACCCGTGCCCCGCACGTCCGCCTCACACTGGACGGGGAGACACTGTCCACACACGACCTGTTCGGAAAGGAATTCGTCCTGCTCACTGGCGATGACGGAGCGGAGTGGGTCGACGCTGCTGCCAAGGTGGCGGACCGGTTCGGAGTCGGCCTCGTGTCCCGTCAGATCGGGGTCCGCTTCGTCGACGCCGACAACGTCTGGCGCTCCCGGTACGGGATCGAGTCCGCTGGGGCCGCCTTGGTCCGCCCGGACGCGGTCATCGCCTGGCGATGCAAGGACGCGGCCGACGACCCGGAGCGCGAACTCGCAGAGGCGCTGACCGCAGTACTCGCCCGCTGACCCCCGCTCTTTCGAATCGCCTTCCGGCGTGCACCGCCGGAGGCCGGGGTTATCGGATGCCGGCGGCACCGCCGTTCGCATTCGCGCCCAGTCCCCACCGCGCGCTTTCGCGCATCAGCCGAGATCACTCGCAAGTGCGCATCGCCCGGCTTTGCCTCCCGATAGGCTTCGTCAAGCTGGCGGCCACGTTTCGTGGCCGCCAGCCTCCCGTCCGACTACGCGGTCGCACCCGCGCCGAGCGCACCCGCCATGGCCGCCGAATCATGGTCCCGGCCGACACCGTCGACCAGGATGACGTCGCCCGCAAGGTGGCGGGTGCGCAGCGGCAGGATCTGCTGGTAGGCCTCCGACTCATACCAGGATCGGGCCGACACCAGGTCATCGAACTCGATCACGACCAGATCGCCATCCCAGGAGCCTTCCCGAACCTCCACCTCGGCACCGTGCACGACGAACCGACCGCCGAACGGGTCCAGGGTCCGCTGGATCCCGGCGAGATACCGGCCGACCTCCGGGTGGAACTCGGCGGGCCTGCGGAGACGAGCGAGAGCATAGGCGGGCATGGTGCTCCTTCACAGACGTTGAACGGCGGGCTGTCTCCCACTGGGGCCGAATCGGTTGTCTCGGCCCGTGGTCGTCATCGTCGGTGAGAGGGCGGTGCGCTGTCGATTACCCGAGGGGTAATGCCAGGACCGTCCGCGTCCACCGCAGGCGGAGCCGGGGCGCGCTGATCAGCTCGCCGCCGGGTTGTCGAACCGCCGCGCGGATCCGGTCAGGAAGGACAGATCCGCGTCGACGCCCCACTCCTCGGGCGGCACGTCGCGGCGGAACAGCCGTGCGGTGTGCCCGCGCAGGACGATCGAGTCATCGCTGACTCGAAGCCAGGCGCCCTCGCGGAGCCCGAGTACCGGGACGTCGTTCTCCTCCAGGAACTCCGCGATGCGCTGTTGGCGGCTCTCCCCCATGTGCGAGGAGTCCGGGATCGGGTCCTGGTAGTGCGGGTTGATCTGGAAGTCGATCAAGCCGAGGGTGGCAAACCCCATTGGCTCGACGATCGGCATGTCGTTGGTGGTCCGCAGGGTGGGACAGGCCATGTTCGTGCCCGCGCTCGCCCCGCCGTAGCGGGCACCCCGCCCGACCGCCGTGCGGATCGCCTCGATGAGTCCGCCCCGCTGCAACGCCCGAAGCAAGCGGAAGGAGTTCCCGCCGCCGACGAAGATGCCTGCCGCCTCGGCCAGAGCCGCCGCTGGGTCGGACACCGTGTGCACGCCCCGCACTCGCACGCCTGCCTCGGCGAACGACTCGGCCACCGCAGCGGTGTAGGAGTCGTGGTCGGCCAGCGCGTAGGGAACGAACAACACCTCGGCGTCACCGTAGAAGTCCCGCAGTTCCTCGCGGGCGTGCCCGAAACGGCGGGAGCCGTGGTTGGTGGAGTTCGACATCAACAGCAGTTCCACGAAGCAGCCTCTCCTCGTTGTCGGCGATCCGCTCGGATCATCGCCCGCCCCGATACGGCGGGGACCGGCCGGTTCAGGCCGGCGCGGCGGTGAGCCCGGCGATGGCACCGGTGGCCCGGACCGCGTCGACGACCGGAACGCCCCAGTTCTCTCGCACCGCACCGGCGAGGTCGATCGACGTCAGTCCGGTGCAGGCGAAGACTACGATCTCCGCGCCGTCGGAGACCAGTTCACCCGCAGTCCGTAGCGCCGCCGCCTGCCCCGCCTCGGTGAGCAGATCCGTGGTCTTGGTGACACCGGTGGGCTGCCGATGGGAGATCATCCGGTCGCCGAGCACCGAGGTGATCGACGCGGGTGCCTCCTCGGTGATTCCCAGCACCCCGACCTTGGTGCTGATCGCGGCGGCCACCGAGGCGGCGGTCGAGCCTGCACCGTAGACCGGGACCGACACCTCGGCCCTGGACTCGGCCAGCCCGGGATCGGCAGCGCAGCTGATCATCACGGCGCCTGCGCCGTCCGCGACCAGTTCCCGAACCGCTTCGACGATCTTGGGAATCGCCAGGGCCGCCGAGGCGTCGTCGTACACCCCGTGTGGCTGGTCGGGGATGCAGATCGACCGGGTCTCGAGTCCGTGTTCCTCGGCGATGGCCCGGCCGTGGGCAGTGAGCAGGCTCTCGTCGTCGGTGGTGAGGACCCGGACGATGCCCAACAACGGTCGATTCGACATCGGCTGCCCTCAGTCCCTGCTCGCGCCGCGCAGGTGGTCCAGCGAACCGTAGGTGTCCTGGAGCAGCTGGTACTCCTCGGTGTCGTAGAAGTGCAGCCGCTGGGCACCGAACTCCTTGGCGACCTCGATGCAGAACCGGGTGGCGGATTCCACGCTGGTCAGCGAGGTGGCACCGGTCGCGGAGCCGGGAACGGCGGTCTCTGTGGTGATCGCCACTCCGATGACCGGGGCCGTCGTGGCCACCGCAGGCTGCAGCAGCGAGTTGATGTGGAAGACCCCGTTGCCGTAGGGGGTGATGTCCTGGTTGGTGATCGCCAGCACCGCCGGGGCGGCGCCGGTGGTGATCGCCGCGACATCCAGGACGTCCTCGCGCACGCGCAGGATCCAGCCCTGCTTGACGGTCGGGGTGATGGCGAAGCCCTGGTGGTTGCAGATCCGGTTGCCCTTGGTGGTGTCCACCGAGAGCACCGCGTCCATCGCCGGGTCGATCTCGTGGTTGTTCATCGTGTTGATGTCGACCGGCGAGTCCATGAACGGCACCGGGTCGTGCGGCCTGGTGGGGGCGTTCGGGCAGATGTGCGTCGTGACGATGACGTCGCCGGGCAGACCGTCGCCCCGCCGCCGCATGATGCCGAGCTTGGCTGCCGCGGCGATCGCGGTGAGTGCGCCGTCGCCATCGGAGACGATGCCGATCTTCTCCGGGCGCGCGCCGATCCCGCCGAGTCTGCCGATCAAGCCGAGCGTCGGCGCGTCGCCGCCTGCGCTGCGTCCGTTCGTTCCGGGGATCACCGCGCGGAGGAAGTCGGTGGTGCCCTTCTCGCCGGTCACGGTCTGCACGCTCACGTCGGACACGCCTGCGTCGCGGAGCCAGTCGGCCACGCGCTCACCGGTCACGGACGGGTCGTCGAGCAGTTCTTCGGCGTCGATCACATTGCGCCACGGCATCGTCGAGTCTCGTTCCCTTCTTGCTCGGGCCCAGTCCAGGAAATCTGCTGTTAACACTGATCAGGGCCCTAAGACAGTTGACACCTGCCGGATCAGGGTGTGCCATGGTCTCGTTATTAGCAAGGGCATCTCACTATCAGCAACAGAATGGTCTAGGTTGATGGTTGACGGAGAGTCACGGAGCGGTCAGCTGCGCACGGTCGACCGCGCGCTGGTGGTGCTGAGCGCGTTCACCGACGAACGCCCCGAGCGCGGTGTCGTCGAGCTGGCCCGCGAATTAGGACTGGACAAGTCCCAGGTTCAGCGCATGCTCGCCACCCTGGCGGGCCGAGGCTTCCTCACCGTCCGGCCGGACACCCGGCGCTACCGGCTCGGCCCCGCATTGCTGGGGCTGGGCAGGCGCGCCGAACGCAGCATGGGACTCGACGGCTCGATCAGCACGGTCCTGCACACGCTGGCGCACACCTTCGCGCACAGCGCAGTGTTCAACGTCCCCGACGGCAGCCAGTACCGCTGTGCCGCCGCCGTGGACTTCCCCGGCCCGATCCGCTACTCCTCGGCGATCGGCGAGCTGTATCCCGGGCACGGTGGCGCCAGCGGGCATGCGATCTTCGCCCAACTGCCCACCGAACGGGTGCGCGAGCTGTTCCCCGGCAGGCTGGCCGCGCTCACCCGGTCCACCATCGGCACCGTCGATGCCCTGCTGCACCGACACGCCCAGGTCCGGGATCGAGGGGTGGCCATCAGCGAAGGCGAGTACCACCCGCAGGTGATGGCGGTCGCGGCCCCCGTCTTCGTGGCGGGCGGCGTGGTCGGGTCCATCGGAATCGCCGGAGCGGCCGAGCAGATGCGCGAGCGGGTCGACGAGATCACCACCGCCGTCGTCGCGGCAGCAGCAGAACTGACCAGTCGTTATCGACCGGACGGGTCGGTACGCACCCCCTGATCCTCACCTCCGTACTGCGGCGCCGACGGCGCGTTCGCCCCTGGAAGGACTTCCCTATGTCGGCTGCGACACCTCCCGACTCCGATCTGCATCACGAGGCCAGACACCCCCGGGTGTTCGAGCCGGTGGTGTTCCTCACCACCGCTGCGCTGAGTGTGTTGGGCGCGCTGATCGGCATGCACATGATCACCACACTGGGTGTCACGGCGAACACGTCGATCGTCGGCGCGCTGCTGGCGATGCTGATCGGGCGGATCTCGCTGGGCAAGCTGCGCTCCATGCGCTCGCCGCATCGACAGAACCTGGTGCAGAGCGCGGTGTCCTCGGCGACCTTCGCCGCGGCCAACTCGCTGCTGACGCCGATGGCGGTGTTGTTCGCCTTCGGTCGGACGGATCTGGTCTGGCCGATGCTCGGCGGTGTGATCCTGGCGCTGTTCATCGACGCCTTCGTGCTGTATCGGATGTTCGGCAGCCGCGCGCTGCCCGCCGAGGGCGCCTGGCCGCCCGGGGTCGCCGCAGCCGAGACGATCAAGGCGGGCGACAAGGGCGGCCGCCGGGCCATGGTGCTCGGTGGTGCGGGCGTCATGGGCTTGGCGGGTTCCTGGTTCGGGTTGCCGATGTCGGCGGCGGGCGTGGCCTTCATCGGTAACGCGTGGGCGCTGGGCATGTTCGGCACCGGGCTGTTGGTGGCGCAGTATGCACCCTCGGTGCTGGGGATCGACCTCGACGCGATGTACCTGCCGCACGGGCTCATGATCGGCGCGGGCCTGGTCGCCCTGGTGCAGGCGGCGATGGTGCTGCTCAAGCGGCATCGCCCCGGTGCCGCGGCCACCGATGCGACCACCGACATCTCGGCGTCGACGGCGGCCGACACGACGCCCAGCGGCGAGCCCGAGACGGGCTTCACCGACGACGCGGTGGCACGGCGCGGACTGTTCACCGGTCTCGTCCTGTTCATCGGCGGTGCGCTGGTGTTGGGTCTGATCAGCGGCTTGGCGGCCGAGATGAGCCTTCTCGCGCTGGTCGGCTGGGTGATCTTCGCCGGGGTGGCGGCGCTGGTCCACGAGATCATCGTGGGATTGGCCGCCATGCACGCGGGCTGGTTCCCCGCCTTCGCCGTCACCCTGATCTTCTTGATCTTCGGTCTCCTACTCGGCGTGCCCGCGCTGCCGCTCGCGGTGCTCACCGGGTACTGCGCGGCGACCGGACCCGCCTTCGCCGACATGGGGTACGACTTCAAGACCGGCTGGCTGCTGCGCAAGGGTCACCCCACGGGTCGGGTCTTCGAGCTCGCGGGTCGGCGCCAGCAGTACCTTGCCGCGATGCTCGGCTTCGCCGCCGCCATCGCGATCGTGGCACTGCTGTGGCAGACCTACTTCGAGGCGGGCGACGTCCCGCCGGTGGCCACCGTCTACGCGACCACGATCCTGGAGGGTCTCTCCGATCCCGACGTGCTGATGTCGCTGCTGACCTGGGCGATTCCCGGCGCGATCATCCAGTTGATCGGTGGTAGTCGCCGCCAGCTCGGCGTGCTGCTGGCGACGGGCCTGCTGGTGGCCACCGCCAACGCGGGCTGGATCGTCTTCGGCGCGCTGGCGATCCGATTCGTCTACACCCGCATCCGAGGCGAGGGCGCCGACAACGAGATGGCACTGGTCGGTGCGGGTCTGATCGCGGGCGATGCCATCGCCGCAACCTCGAAGGTGGTGAACTGATGACCTCCCTGCCCACCCTGGGTGTCGTCACGATCGGCCAGACTCCCCGAGTCGATCTGACACCGGAACTGACTGCGGTGCTGCCGCCGTGTCGGCTCGTCGAGCATGGCGCGCTGGACGGCCTGAGCACCGAGGAGATCGCGGCACTCGCGCCTCGCCCCGGCGAGCACGCGGTCACCTCCCGGCTGCGCGACGGCGGCTCCGCCGTCTTCGGCCACGATCAATCGCTCGGGTTGGTGGCTGCTGCCATCCGCCGTGCCGAGGACGACGGCGCCGACCTGGTCCTACTGGCCTGCAGCGGGTCCTTCGTCGGACTCGAACATCGCAAGCCGTTGTTGCTGGTGGAACAGCTCGCGCATCATGCCGTGGCCGGTCTCGGCCCGGAGTTGCGCATCGGCATCGTGCGGCCGCTCGCCGCGCAGCTGTCCGATGCAGGCGAGGCCTGGGCCCGCACGCTTGGGCGAGCGGTTGCCGCCGTGGACGTCGCCGCTCCGTATTCCGACGGCCAAGCGGCTTCGGCGGCAGCCGCGGCCAGGATCGCGGATTCGACGGACGTGATCATCCTGGACTGCATGGGGTTCGACGAGCCGATGCGCCGGGCGGCGGCCGAAGCAAGCGGTCGAACGGTCCTCCTGGTTCGAGGACTGGCCGCCAGGGTGACGGCCGAATTCGTCGCGGGCATCGGCTACTAAAGCGGTGGGAAGGGTTCGCCCGGCGCGATCAGTTCGTCGCCGGGCGAATCCCCTCGACCGCGATGGCGAAGAGTCGATCGGCCTCGTCATCGACCACGATGGCCGCCGAGTTCGCCTCGGTGACCAACGAGATGGCGTTGACGAGGGTCAGGAGGTCGTCGATGGACACCTCGGGTCGAACCTGACCCGCCTCGCGCGCCCGTCGCAACAGCCGGTCGCCCGCGTCGTGGAGCATCGAATGGCAGCTGCTGTCCTGTACCAGCGGCCGATCGTCGCCCGCCCATTGCAGCAGGGCGGGCGCCAAGCCCCGAGTCTTGGCGGAGTAGCGGCAGAGTTCGCCGAGCCAATCGATGAGGGCGACTCCGGCATCGGGAGCATCGATCAGCCGATGGGCTTGGGCGCATATTCCCTCGATACGGTCATGGAACACCGCGTTGAGGAGCGCGCGCCGCGAGGGGAAGTGCCGGTGCAGCGTCGCGGAACCGACCCCGGCGTTCCTGGCGATCTCCTCGAGTGAGGTTGTCGCGCCATCCCGCGCGATGGCGGCGTCTGCTGCCTTCAGTATCCGGTCGTAGCTGCGTCGTGCGTCGGCCCGCATCGGCCGCCCTGTGCCGGCGTCAACCACCGAAGACCTCCAAGGTTTGCAAAACGGGGTGTCCCTCCATATCGTAGCGGAGACAAACCGGGGGGACGCCCCGTTTTCGTTGTGGAGGCAGATCATGACCGATCAGGTACTTGTCACCGGAGCAACCGGCAAACAGGGCGGGGCGGTCGCCCGCGCGCTGCTCGCCGCAGGCACCCGTGTCCGGGCCCTCGTCCGCGACCCGGGTTCCGACCGGGCGCAGGCCGTCGCCGCACTCGGCGCCGAACTCGTCCGGGGAGATCTCAATGACCCGGCCACCCTGCAGGCGGCGACCACCGGCGTCCGCGCGGTGTTCTCGGTCCAAACCCCGGTCCTCGACGACCTCGACTCCGACGGCGAGTCGGTCCGAGGCACCAATCTGGTGCGGGCGGCCTACGAGGCCGGCGTGGAGCAGTTCGTCCACACGTCCGTCTCGGGTGCGGGCGAGCACCATCGCACGGCACCGGGCTGGGCCGAGGGTCGATGGAACCGCCACTACTGGGAGAGCAAGGCCGTCATCGACGACCTGGTCCGCGAGGTGGGATTCCCATACTGGACGGTGCTCAAGCCCGCCGGTTTCATGGAGAACCTCCTCGAATGGTCGCCGTTATTCGGTGATTGGAAGAAAACCGGCTTCATCACGGCCTTCGCGGCCGATACCCGGCTTTCCTTCGTGGCGGTGCAGGACATCGGGGCGGCTGCTGCGGCGGTGTTCGCCGATCCCCGGCGATTCCATGGCTTGGATGTGGAACTGGCAGGCGACCTGCTGACGATGACCGAAATGGCGGCGGTGCTCGCCGAGGTATCGGGCCGCCAGGTCGATGCACCGGTTCTCACCAGTGCAGAAGCCATCGAGCGCGGTCTGGATCCGATGATCGTAAGCCACCAGGAATGGCTCAACGAGGTCGGCGCACCCGCCCGGCCGGAGCACGCCCACGCACTCGGATTGACGACCACCGACTTCCGAACCTGGGCATGGCAATCGGCGGGCCCCGCATGCACGGCAGGCAGGACCCGGCCCTAATCGACGGTTCGCGCCCGGCACAGCCTGCTCTGCGTGGGCTGTGCCGGGCGACCACGCCGCGCGACTCACCGATCTGTGGCCGACCCCCCGGTTCCCTCGGCTGGGTCCTGATCGTTCTTCGACGGTGGTTCCGGATTCTCCCCGGCGGGTGGCGTCGAGGCGGTGGTGGTCGATTCGGTATCGGCGGCGGAGCCGGCCGTCGCGGCCGCGACGGCCTCGGCGATGCGCGCCTCGGTGCGAGCGTCTCGACGACCTCGCGCCCAACGCCACAGCAGCACCGCACCCACCACCAACAGCAACGCCAGCGCCTGCGGAATGGGCAGCGCCCAGGTTTCCGCCGAGTCGGTAGTCCGAACAAGGTCGGCGTCCACGGTGTCCTCCCCCACGACCAGCGGCGTCACGGCGAACTCCGTCGACAACCTGCCCCAAGGCCACACTCCGGTGAGGACGATGCTGCCCGTGACGCGCTGCCCCGGCAGAATCTCCCGGTGCTCCTCGGCGGTCGCCTCTCGGGCGCCCCAACCGAACGGGCCGGTGGTACGCACCTCCGGCGCGGCGCCCAGCCGAACGTTGCCCTCGTTGGTCACCGAGTAGTCGACGCGCAGGCTGCCGGTTGCGAAGGGATTCCACGAGGGCAGATGGGTCACCCGCAGGTCGTCGACGCCGAGGACGCCGACGACGTCGCCTGCGACCCGAAGGTGCAGCCGGGCACCGACGCGGGTGTGAAAGGCAACGGCGTCCTGACCGCCGACCAGGGCCGCGACGATGCCCGCCGGGTGATCGCCCGGCGTCGCATCCGCAGGGACCTCGATCACGAAGGGCACGGTCGCCGAGGAGTCCGCATCGATCTCCACGGTCACCGGCGCACCGGGGTCCTGCCCGTCCACCGCGATCCACGATCCCGAGCCCACCGGCTCGACGTCGTCGGCGAGGAGGTCGAATCGGCCGTCCGAGGTCACCACCCCGTCGCTGGCGTGTATCCGGAAGGTCGCGGGCTGCGGGCTGAAGTTGGTGACGGTGACGTGGTCGACGACGTGTCCACCGGCTTCCACCTCGTGCCGGAACGACACTCGACCGTCGGGCTCCTCGCCGTCGGACGGTTGGATGGCCCAGGTGGTGCGGTTCGTCTCGTCCTCCTGCGCCGTCGCGGCGACCGGGGTGATCAGCAGGCCCGCCGCCACGAGCAGTCCGGCGGCCGTCCGCACCATGGCGGAGTGCGGCACCCCCTCGGGCAGATCACGACGGCGGTGCCCGGTTCGGGCGGCGCGGCGGACGGAGATCATCGAGGTATGTCCTTCTTCGACGGGTTGGCGATGTCGTGCGACGGCCAGGCCACCGACGGATTCGATGCGCGGAGGCCGTGGCGGGACTCGGTGGGTCGACCGGAGCGGCCGACCCACCGAGGTGCTCAGCCGGTGATCAGTCCACCGGGAAGAGCGAGACCGTCACGCTGCCCGCGTAGTCGCCGGGCCGCGTGTCGACGGGAACCTCGAGCGCGAGGTCCGCGGTGATCTCGGTGGTGCCGAAGCGGCTGTCGGAGACGGCGGAGGCGAGGGTTGCGGGCTCCGCCAGGCCGACACCACCGTCGAGGACGGTCGCCACCCGGTCGCCGGTCTCGACACCGGGCTTGTCCGAGGCCAGCCCCGGGGTCCAGCCGATGTGGCCGGCGCGAACAATCTGGGTGCCCGAGGTGAACGCGGAGGACTGACCGGTGACGGTCCAGCCGCCGTCACCGACGACATCGGCGGACCGCGAGTCGGTCACCGACACCGTCGGAAGCGTGCCCGCAGAACGTAGGCGGTCGCCCGCGTTCTCGGCGTCGGTCAGCTGCACCGCGTCGCCGTAGTCGGCCACCGACAGCGTCAGGCTGCCGGGGGCCTCGGTGCCGTCCGGCACGGTGGCCCGCACCGGGATGCCGTCCTCATCGGGTCCGTCTTCCCGGCCCCAGGCATCGAAGGCGACGCCTGCGATGTCGACGTTGTCCAGGTAGGCGCCCCGGACCGGGTCGACCCCGGTGGCGTACTCGGTGAGCCGCTGGGAACCCGCGCCCTTGGCGTACACCGGAACGAGCTGGTTGGTGTGGTTGCCGGAGTACCAGCCCTGGTCGGGCAGCTGCCCCTTGGCCCCGGTGATCGGCGCCCAGGTCGGGTCGGAGTCCGCCCCGTCGAGGTAACCGGTCTCGTGGTCCGCGGTGACGATGACCAGGGTCTCCTCCCAGCTGCTCTCGGTCTCGACCCACACGACGACCGCCTCGGTCATCCGGTTGAAGTCGATGGTCTCCTCGATGTTGCGCGCGGTCTCGTTGGCGTGACCGGTCCAGTCGATCGCGCCACCCTCGACCATCAGGAAGAGGCCGTCCTCATCCTGGCCGAGGACGTTGAGCGCACCCTTGGCCAGGGTGGCCAGGTCGGGGACGTCGTTCTGCTCGACCTCGAAGGGCAGGGCCCCGTCGACGTGACCGGAACGCGCCTGCTGCAGTGTGCTGGCGACCTGGGCCAGGCCGAAGTACTTCTCCGGAACGCGCTCGCCAGTGGCGATGGCCTCGAAGTCGGACTTCTCCTCGACCAGCTCGAAGCCGGTCTGACCGTCCTGCAACCGGTTCCAGGTCCCCTCGCTCAGGTAGTCGTAGCGGGGGGTGTCCAAGAGTTGGTTGTCGTCGTCGTACAACGGGTGACCGGCACCCACGATGACGTCGAGCGGGCCGGCGATCATCTCGTCGGAGATGCTCTGCACCGCGTTGCGGTCGGCGTTGTGCGCTCCCCAGCTCGCCGGGGTGGCGTGGGAGAACTGGACGGAGCTGACCACGCCGGTGGCCTTGTCCAGTTCGGCGGCCCGCTCGGCGACGTTCTTGACCGACTCGCCGTCGGGGGTGACGCCGATGATGCCGTTGTCGGTCTTGTATCCGGTCGCCAGCGCGGTGCCCGCCGCCGCGGAATCCGTTGCGCCGTCGGCGATCCAGTCGAAGTCCGACCACGCGGCCTGCGGATCGTATTCGGCCCGCCCGTTCGCCGAGTGCGTCGACATCCCGACCTGGACGGGGAACGACTCGAACACCTGCGAGGGCGTGCCCGGCTGGTGCTCGATGGTTCCGGTGGCCGGGTCGACGGACACCTGTCGGTAGGTGGCACCGTGCTCGTAGAGGCTCGCGGCGTCCACGTGGTTGTAGCCCATGCCGTCGCCGATGAGCACGATGATGTTCTTCGGCTCGGTCTGCTCCGCAAGAGCAGGCGCCGTCGTGCCGAGCGCGATACCGGCGGTGAGGACGCCGACACCCGCGCCGCACAACAGGCGCTGCGGAATGCTTTTCGTCATGATCCCTTTCCTGCTGGGAGGACTGCTTCAAGCATGGAATCGGTGGAGGACCACCGGGAGCAGACAAACGGGAGTGCCGAACGCGGAAGTGAACGAATGGAGGCCGGCACCGAACCAGCGAGGCAACTCTTGCGGCGCCATGCGGAATCGATATCGAATGGAGATATCAGCCAGCCGATTCGAGCGGACCGAGTACGCGGCTCGGGCAACCGAGGCAACAAGACACTGGCCATCGTGGTCGAGCCAGAACGCTGTTGCTCTCACGCTACGCAATCAAGCAACCACCGAAAAGGAAAACCGCCGCCATCCCTTCCACCACATCGGCGCCGGATCGGGGACATTCCCGTCTCCTCAGATCACCTTTCCCGAATCGCGCGGCTGGCGATATTCATCATGGTTCGGCTGGGGGTACCCAGTGGTCCCCGGCTCATCTCGCCGGCACCTCGGTGATTCTCCTACGGCGACAACGACAGTCATCGAGGACAGAGCGCACGGAGGGACTCCGGATTCCCAACGGGTGGGAGTCCGCGTAGTTGCTGGGCGCGCACCGTCGCCTGCATCACCTCGATCTCGACGCAGGTCGGCTCGTCCGGTGAGGCGATCAATTGGTTGAAGGCCTCCGACACGGTAGCCAGATCATCCCGGTCGATGCCGGTGACACAGGTCTGCGCCGCACGATGGGTGTCGTGCATCGCGGCTGCCCATGCGGTCTGCAGGTGGCTGTCCGGAATCGGAAAATAGGCGTCGGCCCGCTCCGACAGGCCGGTCAGGGCAACACAGGCCTGCCGCACAGCAGCGAGATCGGCGCGCCCGTCCAACCCCACGCTCGTGAACAACTCACCCAATGTCGAATGGTAGAGCCGGAACAGGTCATCGCCACCCTGTGCTGCCCAGGCCCACACCTGCACGTCGCGCAACTCGGCGGACTTCGGCGGCTCGAACAGAGCGGACAACTCCGGCTCGGTGGCCCCGGTGCTTCCGGGCCTCTCCCGACCGGAGGTACCGAGGTAAGCCACTGCGCAGACGCCGACCAAGACCGCACACACCAATGACGTGCCCACCCGGCGGGCCCCTACGCGGTCCGGTCGAGCTGCGGCGTTGGAAACGGCAACCCGTCCGCGTGGTCCGCGCACTGCCAGCCGCACCGCGATCGCGCCCGCCGCAGCGCCGATGAGAGTCGCCATCCCGGACGTAGCGAGAAGCTGCGGCAGGAACAGGTCGAGCACCTGCCGGTCCCCGTCGCTCATCGACAGGCACATCGAGCGGGTGGTCGACCACGGCGCGCAGCCGCTCACCACGGCGAGTCCGACGAGGACCAGACCACCGATCGCCATCGCCGTCCCACCCGCCGCCATCGAGATCGCCGCATCGCCCCGGCTGGCGAGGGATGCGGACACGGCGGCAACCACGGCCGTACAGAACAGGATGGCGAAGAACCAGCCGGTGGCCAGCGTCGCGGCCTGTTCCACCGGCTGCCCGTCATGCTGTACCGATCGATACGCCCTGTCCGCAACGACGATGAGTCCGATTCCCGCCGCGAGTCCGCCGAGCCAACCCGACACGACCCCGGCCGACCGACCACCGGCCGCTGTAACGCGGGATCGCCGGATCAATGCGACCAGCGGGATAACCCAGAGCGCACCGGTCAACCAGATGGTCCACGGTTGGGCGGATAGCGACAGCACGGGCAGGGTCAGCGCTGCGATGACGTTCATGGTCGGCGAAGACGACATGTCACCGTAGAGAATCGCGAGTACCTCGGCGGTAGCGACCGATTGACCGGCGACGAAGAACCTTCCCGCCATCTGCCACCAGTCGAACCACCACGCCAAGCCTGCGCCGCCGACAGCCAAGGTGACCACGGCGGCGACACCACGCCATCGACCCGACCGCAATCCGCCCCATAATGCGGCGCAGGCGCCGATCCACCACAGCAGTGCTGCCGGTACCAGAACCAGCAACACCAGCAGGAACGACTGTGGGAACGGCGGTAGCCAACCCGTCTCGGCCACGGGGCTCACCAGTAGATCCGCACCGAGTTGTCCGGCGCCCAGCCACAGTCCCGCACGCAGGCCCGAGGGCGGCGGTGCACTGATTCGGATGCACCGCGCCACCTCACGCCAGACCGCGACTCCGCCAACGGCCAGTGCCAACGCCGCCGCGAACCAGGGTCCTCGAACGACATCACCGACGTCGGTGAGTCGGTTGGCCTGGTTGAAACTGAAGTAATACCCCACGAATACGGTGATGGCGCCGGACAGGAACATCGGCATCGCCTGAATGACGGACAATGCAGCAGGGTTCCGCGTGGCGTTGATTCGCTCGGTCCAGTCGGGATGGGTGTGGAGAACCGAGCGGATGGCCCAAAGCGCAGCACGCCATCGAGTGTCGCGTCGGGTAGTGATACCGGCATGGCGAAGCCAGTAGTTCTGATCGGCACCGTTGATAGTCGCTTCGATGTCGGCGCAGAACTCCCTGGTCCGCAGTAGGTCGGCCGTGGCCAGATAGGTAAGGATGACCAGGAAGAACCCGGCTGCCAGGATTCGAACCATCTCCGCCGGTTGCGTGGCGAAGAAATTCGGTGCTGTTCCGGGCAACACGACGGTGACAAGGTACCAACCAGCCACCGCCGAGTACGGGATGAGCACTCCGATGGCGAAGACCCGCCACATCGCGACGGTGAGATAGGTGATGTCGACGTCGCGATGACGAAGGTGTGCGAACTCGTGGAGCAGCGTCGCCTCGAACGCCGATCGGTCCTTATTGAACAATACGACCAGACCCATATCCAGCCGCACCGTGTACCGACCCAACCGCCCGAATACGATCGCGTTCGCGCGCATGCTCGTCGGATCCACGACGAAGCGTGGGAGGCGCCGTAATCCTCCGTGGGCCGCCAACCGCACCAACTCCGCGCGTAACGACCCTTCCTGGTCGTCCACCGCCGCCAACGCCGTCGCTCGGCTTGCTCGTCCCTTCCAATACGGCAGCACCACGTACAGTACGACTGCGAGAATCACGAGGATTCCGGTAGCGAAGTACGGCAGGGCGAGGCCGATGCGGTCTTCGACGTTCTCATCGAGACATCGTTCGAAGGCCGGAGTGCCGGTGATCAACTGATTCGAAATACCGATGGCATCCGGGTTGTAGCCCGCCGCCAACGCACAGCCGTCGGCCGCAATGCGCAATCCTGCGGTGAATGGCTCCACAAGTACCGGAAACATTGCGAGGGAACTCGCAATGAACAAGGTGATCAAGAGGACGAAGCGCTGGGTCGTCCCGGTGCTCAACCCGCCCCAGGTCCGTGCGGACGCAACAGAATCGGTCACCGTGCTCACAACGTTCCGCCCGTTCCCTCGAATGTCTCACTGAGAACCTGGTTCTGCACTGTTCGCGCCCGCCGCCACACCGAGCCGCATTGCCACTGAGGTTTCATTCTCCAGCCGCGGCCCGTTGTGCGCGGGTGAACGACCACATCGGTCCGGAGACGTCTCACAGCGGAGAGGTACGCAAGCGCAGTTCATTCCACGGTTATCGGGATTGCACAACCCGCACTGCGGATCGCCGTCCCGGCAGCTGGTCTTGCGGAGTTACGCGGCGGAATATCCGTCCACCAGCACGAATTCGATACGCGGAATACGCCGTCTCGTTCACCTCGTCGCGCTGATCCGCGTCGAATACGAGTGGATCAACGAGATCCGGCCCGCAGCACGTATCCGGCGAACAGTGCCACGAGGACCGCGCAGATGAGGGCCAAGACGGTCAGCGAGGTGCCCGCGACGATCAGACCGCCGCCGATGCTGCCCACCACGCTGGCGATGCTGAGCGTCACGTCACTGGTGCCCTGCACCGAGGGACGGTTGTCCGCATCGGTGGCGGCCGTGACCAGCGCCGAGGCGCTGACCAGCCCACACGACCAACCGATGCCCAGCAGCACCAACGCCACGCCGACCAGGACCTGGGAGTCGCCACCGAGGGCGTAGCTCAACGCCGAGGCGATCAACATGACACAGCCGACGAGCAGGACCCGACGCGCACCGAATCGGTCCACCGCCATCCCCACCAGCGGGCTGAAGGCGTACATGGCGCCAAGGTGCAGACTCATCAGTAGGCCGACCACGCCGAGGCTCGCATGACCGTGCTGCAGGTGAACCGGGGTCATGCTCATCAACGCCACCATCACGCACTGCGCCAAGGCCAAGCCGGCCAGCGCGACCCGCAGATCGGCAGAGCTCGCGATCACCCCCAGCGCCCCGCGTACCCCACGCTGTCGCGGCGCCGCAGGCCGAACCGCCCGCTGCCGCGCGATCAACAGCGGATCCGGCCGCAGTCCGATTCCGATGGCCGACGCCGTCACCGCGAAAGCCACGGCGGCCAACGCGAACGGCCCGGCGCGCCCCGCGATCCCCATCGCCTCCGCGATGGGTTCGGTGGCGGCGGCCAGGTTCGGGCCGATCAGCGAACCGATCGTGGTCGCCCACAGAATCCACGACAGGTCCTTGGCCCGGCGGTCCGGCCCGGACAGGTCGACGGCGGCGTATCGGGAGGACAAGGCCGAGGCGTTGCCCGCACCGAACAGGACCAGAGCGACCAGGAGCATCGGCCACGACGCGAGATGCACGGACACCACCGCGAGCACCGCACCCAGCGTCGCGATGGCGAACCCGGCGACCAGCGCGGCCCGCCTGCCCGCCCGATCGGCCAGCTGCGCGAACGGCAACGCCAACAGCGCGGTACCCGCCACCAGTGCGGTCTGCCCCATCCCGCCGATGGCGGCGGAACCGGACAACCCCGCGAGCGTCAACACCGCCACCGCGATCCCGATCGCGGTCCCTACCCCGGCGACGATCTGGGTACAGAACAGCAATCGCAGCGTTCTGCGGTGGACGCGGTCCACACCGGCCTTGGTCGACTCGGCGTTCGTGGTCACCGCGCTGGCCGCAGAATGTGGAGGTCCATGGTGCCGCCTTGCTGTCTGGTCGGATCGCGGGGCGATGTCCGCGACGAACGGGGAGAACCGGTCCCTGATCGTCGGAACGGAACCGATTGTGCTCGATGACGCGAGGATGCGGCACGGTATTTCTGGCTGTCGCAACCCATCGTCGCGTCGCGCCGTGTACTTTCTGGACGCCGAACCGTCCTCAGCCCGCGATCACATTCCGTCAGAACGCTGGGAGAGCCAGTCACGATGGCGTTCCCGTAGCTCGTCGCGGGCGCACGACGAGCCCAGGATGACGTCCATGCCGCCGTCGTAGGGGTGATACAACCAGCGCAGATCGACATCGGCCACCACCACGTTGGCGATGGCCCAGTCGGCGACCTGGCGCAGCAACGGATCCAACGCGCCCGGCGACCATGGGATCCGGCTGACGAACAGGTGCAGGTAGCTCTCGAACGGCGGTTGATCATCGATGCAGATCGTCGTCCAGTACGCCGCGTCTCGGTGTGCAGGCACCATTGCCGCCGCGCCGGCCTGCTCCGGGCCGTCCGAGTAGCCCGAGGTCATCAGTAGGAGGTCGCCGCCATCGGCCAACTCCGTCAAGACGGTGTTGTGCCTGCGCAGCACGGTGGCGTACTCGGACTCCCGTTCGGGATAGCGCTTCGACTCCGGCAGCGCGTGGAATCGGACCCAGCGATCGCGGGCATCGCGCAGTTCGTAGGGCAGCTTCGACTGCCCCGGCCAGCGCCGGTCCCAGAGTTCCGTCAGCGCAGCGGTGTCGACCGTCGCCGAAGTCATCCGCGCTCCTCTTCATGGTGCGGCTTTTCTCACCCCGGAAGGAGTGTCGCGGGCTCGAATCCGTCACCAACGCAGGGCTCCGGATCGGGTCGTCCACGGTGTCCGCAGCCGCCCAACCGTGAACAACCGGCAACCATCCACCCCTGTTTGTTCATTCCCATCTCGCAACGCTTCCCGTTCTGGTAATCATTCAAGCGCGGAAAGTAACGATTACTGGCCGCATGTCATCACGATTCGGGAGGAATCTTGAGCGAGCACCATCTCAGCCGACGCGGCATCTTCAAGGCGGTCGGGGGAATGACCGCGGCGATGGCCCTCAGCGGTGTCGCCTTAGGCGCGACCGCCTCCACCGCCACGGCCCAGAACCAGGACGGATTCGGCCTGCGAGTCGTGGACGGTGGCCCCGTCGCGGGTCGCATGCAGTACTACCGATTCGCGACGGCCTCGATCGGCGGCTGGGAACCCGCGGTCAACATCCTGCTTCCCGACGACTATCACACCAGCGGGCGCCACTACCCCGTCCTCTATCTGCTGCATGGTGGGATGGAGGACTTCATCACCTTCGATGCCCACCATGACATTCGCGGCCTCACCGCGGGTAAGCCGATCATCGTCGTGATGCCCGATGGCGGACGCGCGGGCTGGTACTCGAATCCGGTCAGCACGAACGTCGGGCCGAGGGACTGGGAGCACTTCCACATCGAACAGCTGCTGCGCTGGGTCGATGCGAACTTCCGGACCTATGACGAATTCGATGGCCGCGCCGTGGCGGGTTTCTCGATGGGCGGTTTCGGCGCGCTGAAGTACACCGCGAAGTACTGGGGTCACTTCGCCTCGGTGAGTTCCTATTCCGGTCCGGGCAGCCTGCGCCAAGAGGGCGAGATCATCACGCACTGGGCGAATGCCACCTCGGCGACCCTGGAGTTGGGCGGCGGCAGCGTCTATGGCGTGCCACTCTGGGATCAGGCCCGGGTCAGTGCCGACAACCCGGTCGAGCGGGTCGAGAGCTACCGGGGCAAGCGGGTCTTCATGGTGGCGGGCACCAGCCCCGACCCGGTCAACTGGTTCGACACCGTCAACGAGGTCAACGTGCTGAACACCCAACGCCAGTTCGGCGCGGCCCTGAGCGCGGCGGGCATCCCGCATGATCGGCGGGAGGTGGGCGGCGGCCATGTGTTCCGCCGCGACGTGTTCACCGAGGACCTCAACGGGATCATCGCCCGCCTCCGCAAGGCGTAACGCCCGCGCGGGCTCTTCGCTGTGATCGAGGAGAGGCCCCGCTGGACCGATCGTCGGTTCAGCGGGGCCTATCCGTTCCCGGTCACGCGCACGGTGTCGAGCAGACGCCTCAGGGGGAGCAGGTCGCGCCCTCTCCGGGAAGTTCGAGATCGATCAGATAGGCGGCCACGATGTCGTTCACGCAGGCATTGGCGCCGGTACCGACAACGCCGTGTCCCTCGCCTTCCACGGTCAGCAGCGCACTGCCGAGCGAGTCGGCGAGGCTGAGGGCCCCGGCGTGGGGTGTGGTGGGATCGCCGGTGATCGAGACGACGAGGGTGTCGGTGAGTCCGGAGACGTCGTCGGCGTAGGGGTATCCGAGGTTCGGTTCGGCGGGCCAGTGCTCGCAGCCGTCCCGTGCTCCGACGAGCTCGATGCCCGGGTCCATGAACGGGGCGGCTGCGAAGATCGCCGCACGCAGTTCCGCGCCCTCCTCGGGGCTGAGCCGCTCCTCGTCCATGCAGTTGACGGCATAGTTGGCCTCGTAGAAGTTCGGCCAGGCACCCTCGGGATCGCGCATCGCGAAGTCGTAGCCGAGTTGGAGCAGTTCGTCACCACGTCCCTGCGTGATCTCGGTGAGGCCCGCGATGATCCGAGGCCACGCGTTCTGGTCGTAGAGTCCCGAGATCACCCCCGAGACCGCTTCGTCGAAGCCGATCTCGCCGTGCAGTGCAGGCACGGGTGCGTTCAAGAGCGGGCGGACGATCTCCTGGAACGCCTGGGTCGCGTTCGCAGGATCGGTACCGAGGGGGCAGTCCTGCTGCGTCGCGCAGAAGGCGGCCATCCGCTCGAAGGCGCCCTGGAAACCGGTATAGGCGTCGACCCTGCGCTCGACGGTGCCCTGCTTCGGGTCGATGCCACCGTCCAAGACCATCGCTCGCACGTTCTGCGGGAACTGTTCGGCATACACCGCGCCGAGCCTGGTGCCGTAGCTCTGTCCGAGGAAGTTGAGTTCCTCATCGCCGAGGACCGCGCGCAACACGTCGATGTCGCGCGCGACATCGCGGGTTCCGACCTGGGCGAGGAACTCCGCCCCGCCGGAGCCCGCCGCGCACCGTTCGACGAGTGCTCTGGTGTCGTCGCTGGTCCATTGCACACTGGTCTCGAATGCCGTCAGCGGCACGGCGTGGCGATCGGCCTCCTCGTCGGAATAGCAGTCGATGGCCGGGGTAGACGCCCCCACGCCACGCGGGTCGAAGCCGACCAGATCGAACTTCTCGGTCAGCGGATTCTCGGCGAGCGTCATGGCCATCGCCGCAGCGCCGAACAGGCCCGATCCGCCCGGGCCGCCGGGGTTGTACACCAGGGAGCCGGTCGGCTCACCCCGAGCAGAAACGCGCAGAACGGCGATCTCGGCGGTCGCACCGGTCGGATCGGCGTAGTTCGACGGCACGTCGAGCCGACCGCATTCGGCTCCCTCGGTGGCGGCGAAGACGGCTCCTTCGATAGAGGTCGTGGCGTATTGGGCGCACTCCTCCCACTCGATCGCCTGGCCGTAGAAGCCTGCGAGGTCGGCAGGCGGAGCGTCCCCGGTCGGCGGCGCCCCACCGCCGGGAGTCGTCGCACCACAGGCCAGCAGCGGCAGGGCGAGTAAGGCGGTCGCGGTTCTGGCCAGCACTCGACGCGCTGGGGATCGAACGGTCATCGGAGTCCTCACGGATAGGTGCGCCGCACCAGGAGCGCGGTCCAGCGGGACGGCCGAGTCGTCGGCACTCGGCCATCAGTCCGGTCGATCACCGAACCGACGAGAGTGGATCCGCTGCCCTCGGGGCAGGGTCAAGCGTGGGATCTCATCGATTGCGAGTTGACCCTGCCCCAGGGGCAGGGTGTCTCATCCGTTCCTCGCCGTCACCTACTCCGGAGGGAACGCGGACATGGCCACCAACTGGGAGCACAGGGTGCTCACCTATCCGAGCAAGTGGAAGGGCTTCGACCTCCATCAGATCGAGGAGGATCTGAACGAACTCGGCCGTCAGGGCTGGGAGACGGTCAGTACCATCGCGCCGAACATCGGGCCAGGCCAGACCGTCGAGATCAGCATCATCGTCAAGCGACCACGCCCCTGATCCCGACAGCGACCACACGAGGAGCCCGACGGATGGCGTGGAGCACACCGCAACTGGCCGAGCTGGCTGGCACCACGGTGAAAGCCATCCGCTACTACCACCGAATCGGCCTGCTGGAGGAACCAGCGAGGGGCACCAACGGCTACAAGCAGTATCAATTCCGCCACCTCGTCCGCCTGCTGCGAATCCGCAGGCTCGTCGACCTGGGCGTGCCGTTATCCGACATCGCGACCATGGAGGAGTCGGAGGAGAACACCGATCAGGCGCTGCGCGCTCTCGACGCCGAGTTGGCGGCGAGCATCCAACGTCAACAGCAGTTGCGGGCCGAATTGGCATTGCTGCGCCGACACCGGGTCTCGCCAGACCTGCCTGCCGAGTTCGCCTCGATCGACATCGAGATGTCGGATGCCGACCGTGCTCTGGTCATGGTCTACTCGCGAGTCCTGAAGCCCTCGGCGATGGCGGCCGTGCGTGCGAGTCTGGCGAACCCACGCACCCCGATCGAGATGGACTTCAACGCCCTGCCCTCGGATGCGGCCGAGGAGGAGCGAGCACGCGTCGCCGAGCACTACGGCACCGAGCTCCTCCAGAGGCATCGCGACCACCCCGACGCGCTGAATCCCGATCAGATGATCTCGGGGCAGTCGACGTCCGCGAAGTTCGCCATCATCCTGGGCTTGACCGAGGTGTACAACCCGGCGCAGCTCGACGTGCTGCAACGCATCCACGCGATCCTCAAGACCAATGCGGTGATCTCCAGCGGTCATCGCTGATCGTTGCCGCCGGCCCATCGAGCGGCCAAGCGTGACGCGACTGCCGTGGAGCATGGCCGCGCCGCACCAGCTCAGCACCACAGCACTCCCGTATTCGGCACTTCGAACCCGGCGATCTGACCAGTCGTGCTATTTTTTGGCCATGCGGTCAGAAAATGAGCCACCCGGCCAGAAACGCCGGTCGGTGATCGAGGATGTCCGGAGGGCACAGATCATCCGAGGTGCGGTCGAGACCTTCGCCGAGGTGGGCTACGGCAGCACCTCATTGGCTCGCATCGCCGAGCGGGTCGGCATCAGCAAGGGGGTGATCTCCTACCATTTCGCGGGCAAGGACGAACTGGTCGACCAACTCGTCAGCACGATCTACCGCGAGATGGTCGAGTTCGTGGTTCCCCGGGTGGCGCCCGAGACCACGGCGACCGGCAAGCTTCGCAGCCGGATCCGAGCCGTCGCCGAATACGTGGACGGGAATCGCGCCCAGCTTCTCGCCCTGGCGGAGATCTTCAGCAATGCGCGAGGGGCAGACGGCCGGCTGCTCTACGGCCACGCCTTCAACGAGGATCTCTACCGAAGCCAGGAGGAGATCTTCCGCGCAGGTCAGGAGGCGGGTGAGTTCCGACAGTTCGACACCCGGGTCATGGCGGTGAGCCTGGAGGCGGCCATCGACGCCATGGTGTCCTACCTCGGCGAATATCCCGACCACGACATCGCGGCACATGCCGAGCAACTCGCGGATCTGTTCGAGCAGGCCGTGCGCGCCGACAGCGGTGCGGGAAGGACGGCGAGATGAGCGAGCAAACGCGGTCGATCGTCTCGCCGCCGGCCACAACCCGACCGAGGCTGTTCTACCTCGACAACCTGCGTATCGCGCTGACAGTGCTCGTCGTGGTCCATCACGCTGCGGGGACTTACAGCGGCATTCCGATGGTGTGGTTCTACAGCGAACCGGTGACCGACCCCTCCGCAGACTTCCTCGCAGGCATGCTCATGATCAACCAATCGTTCTTCATGGGCGCGTTCTTCTTCATCTCGGGGCTCTTCGTGCCGGGATCCTACGATCGCAAGGGCGCGGGCCGATTCTTCAAGGATCGACTGGTTCGCCTCGGTATCCCACTGCTCATCTTCGTCGTGTTGCTGCGCCCGTTGGTCAATTACGGGTTCTATCCGCCGATTCGAGACGAGGTCGCCCAGCAGGGAATCGAACTGCCCTATTGGCTGTTCTACCTGTTCTCCTGGGATCCCGGTCCGATGTGGTTCGTCGAGTTACTGCTGGTGTTCAGCGCCGGTTACCTGCTTTTCCGGCGTCTGCGGAAGAACTCGCACGATCCCGTCCGCAGACAGCCTGCCCCATTGATCGGCAACGCCCGCACACTCGCCATCCTCGGGTTCGCCGTCGGCTTGGCGCTGGTGACCTATCTCTGGCGAATGGTGGTACCGATCGGCACCTCGGTTCCGATCCTGGGTCTACCCACGGTGGCCTATCTGCCGCAGTACACCGGATTGTTCGTCGTCGGCCTGATCGCCGCACGCCGAAGCTGGATCGAGGGCCTGCCCAAGTCGGTCGGGTATCTCGGCTTCGCCGGTGCCGTCCTGGGCGCGGCCGGAGTCGTCGCCATGTTCCAGTCGACGGGCGATGCCTGGGTGGGTCTCGGCAGCCTGCATTCGCTCGTGATGGCGGTCTGCGAATCGGCGGTCGCCGTCGGCTTGCTGCTGGCGCTGCTGGTGCTATTCCGCGATCGGCTCCCCCGCCAGGGAAGCCGAGGCCGGTTCCTCTCGGAGCGCGCCTACACCGTCTACTTCACCCACGCGCTCGTGCTGGTCGCACTGGGCTATGCACTCAGTGGCGTAGCGGCGCCCGCTGTAGTGAAGTTCGGCGTTCTGGCGGCGCTGGGGGTGCCGCTGTGCTGGCTGTTCGCCCATTGTGTTCGCGCGCTGCCCGGCGCCAAGAAGGTGTTGTGACCTAGAGGTTCCGACTGCCCGCCCGATGGTCGCCTGCTGGTTCGCGAGCAGGCGACCGCCCACATCGGCTGGCTGACACCGTGCTACGACCAAGATCAAAGCTGTCCGGCCCGCCGGCTAAGGTCGCCACCATTCCGTTTCCGATCAAGGAGCGTTGGCGTTGACCCAGGTCGTATCGGAGCTAGCCCCCGTCCTTCCCGCCGCCGGATACGATGAACTGCCCGAGATCCTGGTCAGCCCGCCCTGGACGGTATCGGCGAAACAGCGGCGCACTCCAAGCGTGGTGATCCCGGACTTGGCGCCGCCCGCGCCTTCGGCGACGTGGCGGGACGGCGAGCGGGAATCCTGGTCGAGGACGCACAGCGCTGTCTACCCGGCCGACACGGACTGGGATCGGTTGGCTGCCGAGTACCGGGCGGGCACCTTGCCGACGTACCGGCATCAGTCCTTCTTCATCGAAGCTCCCGACGAGATCGCCGACTCGCTGTTCCACAGCCGAACGGCCCTGTTCCGGTGCACCACGGCGGACGGTTGCGGGCTGCTCTCCCGATACGGACATGCCGCGTTATCGCTTCTGGAGGCACCGATCTATCGCGGCCGCAAGAACGTGGCGACCGAGGCGACCTGGGCGTCGCCCTTCGTCGATACGACCATCGCCTCCCAGATGGCGGAGTGGTTCGGGCAGCGCAAGGCGATGCGCCCGGTCGTCGTCGACTGGCTCGAACGTCATGGAATCGCCGCAGTCCGCACGCTCCTACCCGCCGCGTTCGGTCCGGCCGGAGGCCGACGGCGCCACGCCGAGGCGCTCCTGCGGTTGTTCGGTCGGACCGACGAGGTGATCGCGGTCGCGGCCGAGCACAGCGAGCAGGCGGCGGCGGCCGTGGCGGCCATGCTGGCAGTGGACCCGCTCGAGATCCTGCCGAAGAATCCCCCCAAGATCGGCGACTGGCTCGATCCGCGGCTACTTCCCCAGATCCCGCTGCGTGGCCGGAAAGCCGCCCTACCTTCCGATGGCGTCGGGCATCTGATCACCATGTTGTCGATCTCCACCCCGGATCAGAGGTACGCCGGGATCGACGTCGTCCGCGAGGTCTGCGAGCCCGCCCCACTGGCCGAGTGGGCTTGGCGGCTGTTCCAGGAATGGCAACTCGCCAACATGCCCAGTAAGGACGGCTGGGTGCTGACGGCGCTGGGCTGGTTGGGCGACGACGAGACCGTGCGACGACTCACCCGGCTCATCCGGGCGTGGCCCGGCGACGGGCAGCACCGGCGCGCGCTGACCGGCCTGGATGTACTCGCCACCATCGGCACCGATGTCGCATTGATGCATCTGCACGCGATCTCGCAGAACGTCAAGTTCACCGGCCTGAAGAAGCACGCCATCGCGAAGATGGCCTCGGTCGCCGACGAGCGCGGTCTGCGTCCCGAACAACTCGCCGACCGACTCGTGCCCGACTGCGGATTGGACTCCACGGGCACCCTGACGTTGGACTACGGACCCCGACGTTTCACCGTCGGTTTCGACGAGTCTCTCAAGCCCGTCCTCACCGACGACGCCGGAAAGATCCGCAAGTCCCTGCCCAAGCCCGGGGCCCGCGATGATGCGGAACTCGCCCCACAGGCATACGCCCGATTCGCCGCGCTGAAGAAGGACGTGCGGACCCTCGCCGCCAATCAACTCCGCAGGCTGGAGCAGGCGATGGTCGTCGGCCGACGCTGGAGTGACCAGGAATTCCGCGATTACCTGGTCGACCACCCACTGGTGTCTCACCTGGTCCGCAGGCTCGTGTGGCTGGCCGAGACCACCGGCGGCAAGCCGGCCTCGAGTTTCCGAGTCGCCGAGGACGGCACCTTCGCCGACGCCCAAGACGAGACCATCACCTTTCCCGCAGATACGGAGATCCGCCTCGCCCACCGGCTACACCTGAGCGAGGACACCATCAAGGCCTGGGCTGGTGTGCTCGGCGACTACAAGATCCTGCAGCCCTTTCCGCAGCTGGGCCGGGCGGTGCACGTCCTGTCCGAGGCAGAACGGTCCGCGCCGACGCTGTCTCGACTCGATGGCATCACGATCGAACCCGCTCGCATCCTCGGCCTGGTACCTCGCGGTTGGGTTCGCGCCGAACCGCAGGACGGCGGCGGCCAACCG
The DNA here is from genome assembly GCF_014203365.1 of Actinoalloteichus hymeniacidonis. Classification (NCBI taxonomy): domain Bacteria; kingdom Bacillati; phylum Actinomycetota; class Actinomycetes; order Pseudonocardiales; family Pseudonocardiaceae; genus Actinoalloteichus; species Actinoalloteichus hymeniacidonis. The sequence goes on along the minus strand of NZ_JACHIS010000001.1, from coordinate 2,763,171 downwards.
TGGATCACCCGCCCGTTGGGCGATGGGCAAGCGGTGATCGTCGAGCTCTACCCGGGTGTGGGGGTCGGGCCGTACTCGGCCGCCGATATGTCCGACCAGGAGGTGACCGCGATCTGGATCGGCAGCGAGAACTACGGCGGGGAACGTCGCCCTGCGGACTCGGCGCTCTTCGGGAGCCTTGACCCGATCACGACCTCGGAGATCCTCGGGGACCTGCTCGGTTTGACCGAGCAGCGTTAGCGGCATCCTCACTGCCGGTGGGACGGAACCCTGCAATCGCCGCAGAGGCCACGCTGATACCTCGGCGGTCGGTGTGAGCGGGATGGTCGTCAGGGGTTCTCGACCGTTCGGCAGACTGTCTCGGTAGTTGCTGGGGGGCACGGGTGGTGGCACGGAGACTTCGTCGGTCCCTGCGGCGAGCAAGCAAGACCGGATCGAACGGAGTTAAGCAGTGCATATCGAACATGTGCGGGGAACCGGGACTCCAGTGGTCCTGTTGCACGGCGGCGGGGTCGCGGGGTGGATGTGGAGACCACTCCGGCAGCATCTGCCGAGCACGCTGGAGCTGATCGTCCCGGACTTACCCGGCCATGACGGCAGCGCCTCGGAACCGTTCGTCTCCAGGGACCACACCGCAGCGGAGCTGTTGCGCTACCTCGAATCGGAGGTCGATCGCCCGTTCGCCGTGGTGGGGTTCTCCTTCGGCGCCCAGCTCGCGGTGCAACTCGCCGCAATCGCACCGGACCGCGTCTCGCACGCCGTGGTCATCAGCGCCCAGGCGAAGCCGACGCGGCTACCCAAACTCACCATCGGATTGCTGTCCGCCGCAGCGCCGCTGGCGAAGAACCCCAAATTCGCCCGGGCACAGGCCAAGGAGCTGTTCATTCCCGAGGAGCTGATCGATGACTATCTGCAGACCTCGACCCAACTGACGACGTCGACCCTTACCAAGGTCGTCGACGACAACATCCGGTTCACCATCCCACCGGCATGGTCGGACTACCCCGGATCGGCGCTCGTGCTCGCCGGACAGAAGGAACGCGGCGTCATGAAGGAGTCCGCACAGCGGTTGCAGCAGGCCTTGCCCGCCGGCGAACTGGAGATCGTCGAGGGCTGCGGGCACGGCATTCCGCTGCAGCGACCCGAATGGCTGGCCAAGCGGATCGGCACGCTGCTCGGCGAGGGCCGGTAGCTGAGGGGCCCCGGGCAGCTGCAAGGTCGCTACGTCGTGCCGCCGATCATGGGGTCGGCGGCACGGGCGTCTGCTGGTAGTGAGCGATTCGCAATCGACCATCGCGGCGGGTGTAGACGGTGGACATCAGCGCGTGGAACTCCGGCTGGTCGTCGTCCCGGGAGGCGCGGCCGGTGTAGACGAGGATTGCGGTGTCCTCGGCCACCTCTACCAGGCGCTCGTCGCTGATCGAGTAGGTCTGCCACGGCGGCGCATCGTTGAGCGAGGCGAGAACCGCCTCCCGGTCGAGGACGAAGCCGTGTGCAAGCACCATGACGGCATCCGAGGTCATGAGTTTGCCGTAGAAGTCCGCGCCGGTGCCCGCGCACAACGATTCCCAGCCCGCGTGCTCCAGCCGCAACAGTTCCGAAAGATCCATGCCTGCGGATGCTATCCGGTGGCATTGGGAGACCGACCCTCCGACTCGCTCCACGACGGCACCGAGTACCGCCGGTGTGCTGCGGACCGAACTTGACCTCAACCAATATTCGGGGTCCAGGCTCGGGGCATGAACGCACACCGAATCCCCGACCCGGCCTCGACACACCCGCTCGCCGAGTGGCTCGCCACGCAGGAGAGCGGCCTGCGCCCCGAAGTGATCGGCGGACTCGCCCGCGATGCCCGGATCGTCGGCCTCGGCATGAGCACCCGCGCGGCACGCGAGGTCTTCGACGTCGTGACCGACGCCACCTGGCGGTTACTCGACAGCGGGTTCACGACCATCGCCGTGCTCGACGATCAATGCGTCGTCGACCGGTACGACCGGTACGTGATCGGGCAGGACATCGACATCGACCAGGCACTCGCCCAAGCGTGGGGTCCGTGGCGGATCGCGGAGCTACGGCGAATGCTGGACCGGCTGCGCGCCCGGAACGAAGCCCACCCCGAGGCTCCGGTCCGCGTCATCGGCATCGCGGGCACCCGGGTTCTCGTCACCGATTACGACCGCATCGTCGAGTTGTTGACCGGCCTCGATGCGCGCGCAGCCGCCGAGGTGCAGGCTCTTCTGGACCTCATCCGCCCGGCGCATGACAGCGGCGAACACGTCCTGCGCGCCCGGGGCAACCATCCGGGCGTGCCGTTCGTAGACCTCGCACGTTCTGCCCGCGCCATCGCGTCGAGACTGCGGCCCAGTGCCGAACGGGATACCGCAGTCGACCTACTCGATGCCGTCGTGGGGTTTCATGCCAACGCCATCGGCGTCGGCTACGACATGGCGAGGGAGGAACGCGCCGCCGCTCGTCGGCTTCTCGATCATCATCGGCGCACCGGGGCGCGGATCGTGCTGTGGGAGGGCAGCGCCCACGTCGCCGCGCACCCCGGTCCCATGCTCGGTGCGCACCTGCGGGACACGCTCGGCGATGGTTACGTGGCGGTCCACATCACCTTCGGACACGGTCGGATCGTCACCGGCGACATCCCCGCCCCGCAGACGGATTCGATCGATGCTCAACTCGCTGCGGCCCACGACCCCCGAACACTCGACCTGCGCACACCGGCACCGGCATCGATTGCGGTCGAACTCGAACGCTCGTGGCCGACCCGGCTCATCTCCGGGCTCTACGATCCCGCCGAGGACGCCGAGCACTACCTCGAACTCCCCTCCCTTCGGGACAGCTTCGATGCGCTGGTGTACGTCCCCGCCATCACCCCCACCGAATCACTCGGATGATCACTTAGCGACCCGAGCGGGGAATCGCCCCGCTCGCGCCACTCGATCGCACCGAAGTCTCGACCCTCCGGAGAGATTGATTTTCGATAAGAACTGAAGCGATAGCGCAGTGAACATCGTGCAGCCGTCCTCGACGCCGTCGTCGCCCCGACGAGGTCTTCTCGGCATCCTCGGCGTACCGGTGCGCACCGCCGGGTATCCGCCGGTGGTTCTCGATGCTCGGACTGAGGAGCTCTCATGGCGGATACGGTCGGCGACTACCTCCTGCGGCGATTGCGCGAGTGGGGGGTGGAAGAGGTGTTCGCCTATCCGGGTGACGGAATCAACGGGATCGTCACCTCCTTCGGGAAGGCGGATAACCGCCCACGATTCGTACAGGCCCGGCATGAGGAGATGGCCGCGTTCACCGCGGTCGGATACGCCAAGTTCAGCGGCCGGGTCGGGATCTGTATGGCGACCTCGGGGCCTGGGGCGATCCACCTGCTCAACGGCCTCTACGACGCCAAGCTGGACCACGTTCCGGTGGTGGCGATCGTCGGGCAGACCGCGCGCAGTGCGATGGGCGGCAGCTACCAACAGGAGGTGGACCTACAGACGCTGTACAAGGACGTCGCCAGCGAATATCTCGTGGAGGTGAACGTCGCAGAGCAGCTGCCCAACGCACTGGACCGGGCGATCCGCACCGCCGAATCGCGCCGCTGCCCGACGGCCCTGATCATCCCGGCGGATCTGCAGGAGGAGGCCTACTCGCCTCCGCAACACGCGTTCAAGCAGGTGCCGTCGAGTCCGCCAGGCCTGGTTGGCCCGAGACCGGTTCCGGACGAGGCGGACATCGACGCCGCGGCCGAGGTACTCAATGCCGGGACGCGGGTCGCGATCCTGATCGGCCAAGGCGCGCGTGGGGCGGCCGAGGAGGTTCGTCGAATCGCGGAAATCACCGGAGCCGGGGTCGCGAAGGCGCTGTTGGGCAAGGATGTGTTGTCCGATGATCTGCCCTTCGTCACCGGCTCCATCGGTCTGCTCGGCACCCGTCCCAGCTACGAGCTCATGCGTGATTGCGACACGCTGCTGATCGTCGGATCGAACTTCCCCTATGCCCAGTTTCTTCCCGAGTTCGGTCAAGCGCGAGGCGTACAGATCGACCACGACGGCAAGTTCATCGGCATGCGCTACCCGACCGAGGTCAATCTCGTCGGCGACAGCACAGCCACGCTGCGCGCGCTGCTACCCAAGCTCGTCAAGAAGTCGGACCGCTCGTGGCGCAGGACGGTGGAGAAGAACGTCGCGTCCTGGTGGGCCACCGTCGACCGCGAGGCCGGAGTCGCGGCGAAACCGGTCAATCCGATGGCGGTCGTGTCCGAGCTGTCCCGCCGTATTCCGAGTAACGCGATCGTCACCGCCGACTCGGGATCCTCCACTAACTGGTACGCCAGGAATCTGCGCATTCACGGTGACATCCGGTCGTCGCTCTCGGGCACGCTCGCGACCATGGGTCCCGGCGTCCCCTACGCCATCGGCGCCAAGTTCGCCCACCCCGAACGACCGGTGATCGCCCTGGTCGGCGATGGCGCCATGCAGATGAACGGGCTCGCCGAACTGATCACCATTGCGCGCTATCGGCACCTGTGGAGCGATCCGAGGTGTGTGATCTGCGTCTTTCACAACAACGACCTCAACCAGGTCACCTGGGAACTACGGGCGATGGGCGGCGCCCCGAAGTTCGAGGAATCACAGAACCTGCCGGACGTCGACTACGCGGGATTCGCCCGTTCGCTGGGGCTCGGCGCGATCACGGTCGACAAGCCCAACCAGCTCGGCACGGCCTGGGAGACCGCGCTGAGTGCGGACAAGCCCACGGTGTTGGACGTCCACTGTGATCCGGAGGTCCCGCCGATCCCGCCCCACGCCACCTTCGAACAGGTGAAGTCGGCGGCCGAGGCGGTGTTGAAGGGCGATCCGAATGCGCTGCACCTCATCGCGCAGGGCGTGAAGACGAAGATCCAGGAGTTCCTGCCCGGCAGGCGGGACTGATGCCGACCCGGCCGCCGGACGTGGCGCGGATCGGCGCCCGCGCCTACCGGGTGCCGACCCCGAGACCCGAGGCCGACGGGACACTGCTCTGGCCGGACACCACGATCGTGGTGGTCCAGGTCGAGGCCGACCCGGTTCGAGGGCTCGGCTGGACCTACGCCGACGCGGCGGTCGTGCCGTTGATCGAGGGAGTGCTGGCCGAGGCGATCGCCGGCCGCCCGCTGCTCGACGTCCCCGCGTGTTGGGCGGCGATGCAGCATGCGACCCGCAATCTCGGCAGGCCGGGCCTGGTCTCCTGTGCGCTGTCCGCGGTCGACATCGCATTGTGGGATGCCTCGGCGCGGTGGCTGGAGTTGCCGGTCAGCAGGCTCCTCGGCAGGGCGCACCGAGCCGTCGACGTCTACGGCAGCGGCGGTTTCACCACGCTGACCTCGGAGGAGTCGACCCGGCAGCTCGCCCACTGGGTCCACGAACTCGACATCCCGAGAGTGAAGATCAAGATCGCGGAGTCCTGGGGCAACCGAGTCGAGCGCGATCTCGAGCGCATCGCCCACGCCCGGGAGATCATCGGCGAGGATGCCGCGCTCTATGTGGACGCCAACGGCGGATACTCGATCGGGCAGGCGGGCAGGCTGCTCGAATCGCTCCGGGACGCCGACGTCACCTGGTTCGAGGAACCGGTGTCCAGCGACGACCTCGCCGGGCTGGCCTCGCTACGCGCGCCAGGCGGGCCGGACATCGCGGCGGGCGAGTACGGCTACGACCTGCCGTACTTCGCGCGGCTGCTCCCGGCCGTGGACTGTCTGCAGGTCGATGTCACCCGCTGTGGCGGCTACACCGAGTGGCGCCGCGTCGCCGCACTCGCCGCAGCCGCCAACCGGGACGTCTCCGCACATTGCGCGCCGAACCTGTCCGCACACGCCGCGGTCACGACGCCGAACTTCCGCCACATCGAGTGGTTCGCCGACCACGATCGGATCGAGAGCCTGTTCTTCGACGGCTGTCTCGACCCGACGGGCGGGACCGTCACACCGTCGATGTCCGTGCCGGGTCACGGTCTGAGCCTGCGCAGCGATGTCGCCGCCGACTACGCCGTCTGAAGGAGGATGCATGGCACAGGTGGACCTTCCCGATCCGGTGAGCAGGAGCGCCGTCCACCGTCCCGACCTCGACGGGGAGGCGCTCGCCCGAGCGTTGCGAGACCGGGTGGCGGGCGAGATCCGGTTCGACCCCGGTAGCCGCGCCGCATACTCGACCGATGCCTCGAACTTCCGACAGGTACCGATCGGCGTGGTCGTCCCGCATTCGCCGGAGGACGCGGTCGAGGCACTCGCCGTGGCTCGGGAGTTCGGCGCGCCGGTTCTCTCCCGAGGCGGCGGCACCAGTCTCGCCGGTCAGTGCACCAACGCGGCCCTGGTCCTCGATTGGTCCAAGTACTGCACGACCGTGGAGTCCGTCGACGAGAGGGCCCGGACCTGCGTGGTGCAGCCCGGGATCGTGCTCGACGAGCTCAACCGGCAACTGGCCGCCACCGGACTGCGTTTCGGTCCGGAACCGGCGACCCACATGAACTGCACCCTCGGCGGCATGATCGGCAACAACTCCTGTGGAGCCACCGCCCAGCGCACCGGCAAGGTCGTCGACAACATCGTCCGGCTGGAGGTCGTCCTTCCCGACGGCACGCGGTTCTGGTGTGGCGAGACCAGCGAACAGGAGCACGCCGAGATCGCCCGACTGGGCGGCACGCGCGCGGACGTCTACCGCCGGTTGCGGCTGTTGCAGGACGAGTACGCCGAGGAGATCCGTCGTCGATTTCCCACCATCCCCCGCCGCGTTTCCGGTTACAACCTCGACTCGCTGCTACCGGAGAACCGTTTCGACGTCGCGGGTCTCCTCGTCGGGTCCGAGTCCACACTGGTCACGGTGTTGCGGGCAGAGCTGAAGTTGGTGCCGGTGCTGCCGGAGCGGACGCTGGTCGTACTCGGATATCCCGACATCGCCACCGCCGCAGACGCCGTGCCCGCGGTCCTCGAACACCAGCCGATCGCTTTGGAGGGCGTCGACCACAAGCTGGTTCGCGACCAGCAGATCAAACACAAGAACCCGCAGGCGCTGGCCGAGATGCCTGCGGGCCGTGCCTTCCTCATGGTGCAGTTCGGCGGAACCACCGCCGAGGACGTCCAGCGGCAGGCCCGCCGAATGCTCGAGGCACTGCACGACACCGAGAACGCGGCCACCGTCGCGGTTCTCGACAATCCCGCCCGGGAGAACGAACTCTGGCAGGTTCGCGAGGCGGGCCTCGGCGCCACGGCGCACGTTCCCGGCCGAGCGGACACCTTCGAGGGGTGGGAGGACTCCGCGGTGGCGCCGGAGCGGCTCGGCGAATATCTCCGCAAGCTCACTGCCCTGTACCAGGAATTCGGGTACGCCGACGAGACCGGGCCCAGCCTGTACGGCCACTTCGGGCAGGGCTGCGTCCACACCCGCATCCCCTTCGATCTCTACACCGCCGACGGTGTCGCCACCTACCGGCGTTTCATGGAGCGCGCCGCCACGCTGGTCGCCGAGCTGCGTGGTTCGTTCTCGGGCGAGCACGGCGACGGCCAGTCCCGGGGGGAACTGCTGCCGATCATGTTCGGTGACTCCATCGTCACCGCGTTCGGCAAGCTCAAGACGATCTTCGATCCCGATAACCGGATGAACCCCGGCAAGGTCGTCGCCCCGTACCGGTTGGACGAGAACCTGCGACTCGGCGCGGGCTGGTCGCCCGCAGACCCATCGAGACTGCACTTCGGGTTCTCCGACGACGGCGGCTCGTTCGCCCAAGCCGCCAACCGGTGTGTCGGCGTCGGACGCTGCAGGCAGCACACCAACGACGGCGGTCAGGTGATGTGTCCGTCGTACCAGGTCACCGGCGAGGAGGAGCACTCGACGCGAGGTCGGGCCCGGTTGCTCTTCGAGATGCTCGACGGCCACGGCGACAGCCCCATCGACGACGGTTGGCGTTCCACGGAGGTGCGCGAGGCGCTGGATCTGTGCCTCGCCTGCAAGGGCTGCAAGTCGGACTGTCCGGCGAATGTGGACATGGCCACCTACAAGGCCGAGTTCCTGGCGCATCACTATGCCGGCCGTCCGTGGCGGCGGCCTCGCTCCGATCTCGCCCTGGGTTGGCTGCCCGCGGTCGCCCAGCTCGTGGGCAGACTCCGACTGGGCAGGTTTGTCAACGCGCTCACCCAGAACTCCAGAGCGGCACCCCTGATCACCACGTTGGCGGGTATCGAGCGGCAGTGTCTCCCCCGCTTCGCCGGGGAGACACTGCAACAGTGGTTCGCCCGACGTGGGCCGAGGGGCACCGGCGAGCGCGGCACCGTGCTGTTGTGGCCGGACACCTTCACCAACTCCTTCCACCCACACGTCGGGGAAGCGACGGTCGCGGTACTGGAGGCCGCCGGTTGGCGGGTCACGATGCCGGCGAACCCGGTGTGCTGCGGCCTCACCTGGATCTCCACCGGCCAGCTGGGCACGGCCAAGAGGATGCTCGCCCGCACCGTGCGGGAACTCGCGCCGCACCTGCGGGATGGTGGCCTCGTCCTCGGCTTGGAACCCAGTTGCACGGCGGTGTTCCGCTCCGATGCCGTGGATCTGTTTCCCGACGACCAGGACGTTCGACGGCTGCGGGCACAGACCGTCACCCTCGCCGAGCTGCTCACCGAGCACTCGCCCGGCTATCGGCCGCCCCGGTTGGGAACGAAGGCCATCGCTCAGGTCCACTGCCACCAGCACGCGATCATGGGTTGGGATGCCGACCGCCGGCTGCTGGCGAACGCCGGTGTCGATGTCGAGCGACTCGACTCGGGTTGTTGCGGCCTGGCAGGCAACTTCGGCTTCGAGAAGGGACATCGCGAGGTCAGCGAGGCCTGTGCGGAACGAGTCCTGCTCCCCCGGGTACGCGAGGCAGCCGACGACACGGTGGTCCTGGCCGATGGGTTCAGCTGCCGAACCCAGATCCATGAACTCGACAGCGCGGGCCGGGAGGGCAGCCACCTCGCCGAGCTACTGGCTTCCGCACTCGACGGGGAATCGGACGACGATGCCACACGTGCCACGGCTGCCGACCGAGGTGTGCGGGCAGCGGTGTTGTCGGCCCTGACCGTCGCCGCCGCGCTCGGCATCGCGGTCCTCGGGCGCACGTTCCGGCGGTTCGGACGATGAGGACACGGGACGGGGATGGCGAATGGGCGGCCGCGGCTGCCGGTCGACAAGGTGGGGAGGCGTTCGTCTTGGGCCAGACCGCCGTTGCGTGGGTCTACCGCCTCCGACGACCGTCGACCCGTGCCGGTAGGGGCACCGCGACCGCCCAGGACATCACGCATCAGCCTGCCCGAGCCTGACGAACGTGCCCGTCCCGTCGATCACCTCCCAGCGGCGTGGCGGTCGGCTCCGAGAGAACGCCGTTCACAGCGCGGAGGACACGGGCGAGCGCCTCGTCCGGATCCGGGCCGCGATCACCGGACTGGCGCTGCACTGTCCCGAGCTTCGCACTGCTGTTCCGCTCGATCGACTCACACGCTCGGACGCGGGTATCACGCCGCTGCCCGTGACGTGGTGATCCGCAGTCGCACGTCGCGTCGACCTGTCTAGGACGTCGCCACTCGGTTCGAGAATGGGCCGTCGCGCAACCCGTGATCGGGTTCGAAGACCATGGAAGAAGAGCGATACCGAGCCCGCCGACGCGGTTTCCGCCTCGATCGGCTTCCTTTCTCCGCGACACGCGGGAATTCATATGCGCCGGACTTTTCCAGCGGTGCCATCGATTTCTAGTGGGCCCCATCGCCGTCGGCAATACTCCGGGGATACCAGGACAATGGTGCTAGCTTGGACCGCTGACCAGGAAGAATGAGAAACAGTGGTCCGCGTCACCTCTATTCGACTTGAGTATGCCCCGACGGCACGGTGTCTCATCGGCGCTGAGGGAATTCCATTCCGGCTCGCCGGACCCCGGCGGCCGCGCGAGTCGATTTCGATAGGAGTGCGCGAATGAGCAACGAGAGCACCAACCAACCGGGGTCGCTACCCCGATTGATCGACGTGGAGGAGTTCTTCGCCGATCCGGTGTTCTCCGGGGCGACGATCTCGCCGGACGGAACCCGGATCGCCTACCTGGCGCCGAAGTCCGGGCGGATGAACGTGTGGGTGCGCGGTATCGACGAGGAACACGAGGACGCCGTGTGCGTCACACACGACACGCGGCGCGGCATCAAGACCCATTACTGGACCGGCGATCCACGCTGGTTGCTCTATCTGCAGGACACCGACGGGAACGAGGACTGGCACCTGTACCGGGTCGACCTCGAAGCCCCGGAGGAACCCGCCGTCGATCTGACGCCGATGGACCCCGGCTCCCGGGTGTTCTCCGTCGATCGGATGCGGTCCACGCCTGGCAGCGTGCTCGTCACGATGAACCGACGTCCCCTGTACTTCGACGTGTTCCGTGTCGATCTGAGCAGCGGCGAGACGACGCTGCACGCCGAACAGTCCGAGGCCGACGGCGGAAGTTTCCTGATCGGCCAGGACGGCGAGGCGGCCTACTACACCGCGCTCGCCGAGGACGGCGCCTACGAGTTCTTCACGGTCGACCCCACGACGGGAGCCAAGAGCCTGCTCCGCAGACTGGGCGGTCCCGAGCACCCGTTGGGTATCACTCCGTCCCTGGTGACGCCCGACGGCAAGGGTCTGTTACTGGGTGCCTACCAGGACTCCGACGACCTGCGGCTCGTCCGCATCGACGGAGCGACCGGCGAGGAGACCGTCGTCGCGGCCGTGGCGGGGCACAGCCTGTGCACGATGGGTCCGATGATGGCCGGTGAGCCGCCGACGCTGTTCACCAGCAAGCGCACCGGCGAGGTCATCGCCGCGCGGTTCGTGGGCGACAGGCCCATCATCAAGGTGCTGGACCCGCATTTCGCCGATGTCTACGCCGAGCTGTCCGCCCTGTCCGACGGCGTCCTGCACTCGGTCTCCTCGGACACGACCGAGCAGGTGTGGATCGCGACGTTCATCCACGACCGTGAGCCCGCCCTGACCTACCTCTACGACCACCGCACGCGGCAGAGCAGGCTGTTGTTCCGGCCGTACCCCCGCCTGGACCCCGCGGAGCTCGCGCCGATGTCCTCGGTCGGCTTCCCCGCCCGCGACGGGCTGCCGCTACACGCCTTTTTGACCCTGCCGGTGGGGATCCCGGCCGAGAAGCTGCCGCTGGTGCTGATGGTCCACGGTGGACCGTGGGCGCACGACTCGTGGACCTACAACTCGCGGGCGCAGTTCCTGGCGAACCGGGGCTACGCGGTGCTGCAGGTGAACTTCCGAGGGTCGACGGGGTACGGCAAGCGCCACATCACGGCTGCGGCCGGGGAATTCGCAGGCAGAATGCACGACGACCTCATCGACGCCGCCGACTGGGCGGTAGCGCAGGGCTATGCCGACCCCGCTCGCATCGCGATCTTCGGCGGCTCCTACGGCGGCTATGCGACGCTGGTCGGCGTCACGGTCACCCCGGACTACTTCGCGGCGGCGGTGGACTACGTCGGCATGTCGAACCTGGCGAACCTGATGCGCACCTTCCCGCCCTTCGTGCGGCCGCACATGGCCAACAACTGGTTCCACTACGTGGGCGATCCCGCCGATCAGGCGCAGGAGGCCGACATGTTGGCCCGCTCACCCATCACGATGGTCGACCGCATCCGCACCCCACTGCTGGTCGTGCACGGCGCCAACGACGTCCGTGTCGTCCCGGCCGAGGCCGACAACATCGTGGCCTCGCTCCGAGATCGGGGTATACCGGTCGAGTATCTGCTCGCCGAGGACGAGGGCCACGGCTTCCAGAACCCCGAGAACCTCATCCGGATGTATCGCGCCATCGAGGCACACTTCGCCGAGCATCTCGGGGGCAGGCGCAACGCCTCGGCGCAGCGCTGACGCACCGGGTCGTCGCCTACGGGGTGACGAGTGCGTGGTCCTGAACCGAGTTCGAGGCCTCCATCGGACCGCGCACAACGGCGTTTCCATCAGCCGTTCACAGGTTGAGAGCGAATCCGAGGCAGCACGGCTGCCTGGACACGGCCGACCGCCTTCTCGGGTGCGATACCCGAGAAGGCGTGCCTTCGCGCTGCGTCGAATCCGCAGCCGGAACCGACGACGCCGACCCGGCGAGGCGACGGCGGAGGCGCGAGCACGCCCGGCGGACGATGGCTAAGGCTCGTCGTTCTGTACCGGGTACAGGATCGGGCTGATCTCGACGAGCATGGCGGTCAACCGACCGACTCCGAGGCGGGTCTGCTCATCGGATTCCGAGGCCAGCGCCTCGCACACCCGAACGGCGGCGTCCCGGTCCCGGGCGAACACGCCGAACACGTCGAGCACCGCGCTCTGGATCCAATCGGCGTGGTTGGGACCCGCTCTCCCGAGCGCGCCTACGACCACGCCGAGCCCGGCCGCGTCCTGACGCCGGAGCAACGCCCTAGCGGTCGTGAGGGTGATGGAGGTATCGCCCGCATCGAGCACGAGGCCCCGTAACGGTTCCCTGGCTTCGGGCATCTCGGCGAAGCCTGCCAGGCTGTGCCCCGCGTCCGCTCTGTCGCGATGGTCGGTACTCGCCGAAAGTCTGATCAGCGCGGTCACCACGGCGCGCCTCGCCTCGTCGCTCATGGGCGCATTCTCGCGCTATCGGGCCCGGAGGCCCATCGATCTCCACTGCCTCCGAGGGCACGGACGCGGCAGCAGGTCCGTGTGCCGTCCGGTCCGATCTCGGAGGACGACGCGGTTCCCGAGTGCACGCTCCGTTGGCAGGCAGGCAGACAGGCAGACAGGCAGACAGGTGACGAGCACATCACCGGCAGGCGGCGGTCTATTCGTCCTGCTCGTCGAGGAATTCAGCGAAGGCGGCAGCAGTCGGCCTACTGAACAGCTCGTGCATCGGGAAGTCGCGTTCGAACACGGCGCGCAGCCGGAGGTACAGCTCCAGCATCGCCAGCGAGTTTCCGCCCGCATCGACGAACGACATCTGTGCGGACGGCACCGGCTTGCCCAACAGGTCTTCCCACACGCGCACGACCCGCGATTCCGTGTCGCCCGGTACAGGGTTCTCGGCCGGGACCTCGGTCCTTCGCGGTGCCGACGGTAGGCGACGGTGGTCGATCTTGCCGCTGCGCGTCGTCGGCAACCGATCCACGAATTCCAAGTGTGCGGGTACCGCGTACTCGGGTAGGTACGTCCCGGCGTGCTCCCTGACCTGCTCGGCGGTCACGCCGCCTGCCTCCAGGTAGGCGATCAGACCGAGACCGCCCACCGAGTCCGCGCTCTGCACCGCACAGGCCTTGATCTCGGGATGGCGGAGCAGTACCGCCACCACCTCGGTCGGCTCGACACGGTGGCCTCGAATCTTGACCTGGTCGTCGGTGCGACCGGCGAAGTACAGGGCCCCTTCCGCGCCCAGCCTGACCAGATCACCGGTGCGGTACCAGCGGATGCCCGCCTCGGTGCTGAAGCCGCCTCCCGCGTCCGTACCCACTCCGAGGTAGCCGGCGGCCACGTTCTCGCCGCCGAGGTGGAGTTCTCCCGTCTCGCCGAGCCTGCACGGTCGGCCGGATTCATCGACCACGCGAACGATCGTGTTGTCGATGGGCCATCCGATCGGCGGCCGCTCCGGCCAGTCCGCAGGCACGGACCCGAGCCGAAAGTAGGTCGTCACGTGGGTCTCCGTCGGACCATACTGATTGACCAGCCTGCAGCCGGTGGCGGCGCCGAGGGCGCGGACCTGGTCGGTCACCACCAAGGCCTCGCCTGCGGTGATGATGTGCCGCAGGGCCCTCGGGGCGATACCGAAGGTCTCGCTCGCGGCGGCCAGCTGGTGCAGCGCCGCCACCGGGAGGAACGCGACCGACACATCGCTCTGGTCGAGCACGCTCAACAGCTCCTGCGGATTGCGCCGCGATCGTTCGGGAACGACGACCAGGGTTCCGCCGGATGCGGCGGAGACAAGCATCTCCTGGACCGAGACGTCGAAGGACAGCGTTGCGAACTGCGCGATGCGGGGCGGCGTGGCGAGTTCCGGCTGGCGCAGCTGCCAGGAGATCAGGTTGGCCATCGCCCGGTGCGGCATGCTCACCGCCTTGGGTGTCCCCGTGGAGCCGGAGGTGAACAGCACGTACGCCTCGTCGTCCGGTGACGACTCCATCATCCCGACCGGCGCCTGCCGGAGGTTCTCGGTCGATGGCGTCGTGTCCTGGACGGTAGCGCAGACGCGTTCGACGTCGTCGGTACCGAGCGCTGCGGCACAACCCGCGAGCTCGTACTGGACACGCTGCCGTTCGGGCGGCAGCGCCGGGTCGATCGGCACGTACACGGCACCGGCCGTCCATACCCCCAGCAACGCGATCAGCGGAGTGAGCCCGCGAACCAGATGACACGCGACGCGGTCGCCCCGCCGTACGCCGAGATCATCCAGGAACCGAGCCACGGCGGAGGCCTTCAGGCCGAGTCCGGCGTAGGTGTCCACCGTGGACTCGTGCACCTGAGCCGCCTTGCTGGGCGTCGCCGCGATCTGTCTGCGGATGAGATCGAGCACCGTGGCGTCGTGCTCTCGACACGGTCCACGTCCGTGGACGACGGTGAAGGGCGCATCTCGCCGCTCCGATTCGCTGTCGGCGCGATGAAGGAGGATCCGCATCGCCGGGTGCCGACCGTTCGGTTGCCGGATCAGATTGAGCAGCTCACTCACCCCGTCCTCGGGGAGCGAAGGGTCGACGACACACCATTGGACGTCCCCGTGTCCGACGAAGGCCATGCTCCCCGAGCGTGCCGGGCACCCCAACCGCTCCAGATGGTGCGCGCGCAGGACCTCGGATCCGAGGTTCACCTCGTCCAGCACGGCCACGAGGACATCGGGCTCGCCGTTCGGAGGTCCCGGTCGTCCACACGCGGTACGGGTCGCCGCCAGGGTCTCGAACCAGCTCTCGTCACCTCCGACCACGAGGTCCACGGCCAGCATCGCCGCCTCTCCCCCGTCCACGGCCACGCATCCGATGGACACCCGCTCGACACCCTCGTGCCTGGCGATGGCCCGCCCGACCGTCGCGAGCAGGACGGTGAATCCCTCGTCTCGGGATCGGTCTCCTGTCTCCGGGTCTGCGCGGTGCGACCGGGCGGGCAGCCGAACCGTAGCGGAGATCGACGGAGGCGGAGTCTCGGCTTTCATGTCCCTGCGTCCTCATCTCATGTGCCGACAGCGGACCACCGCCGACGGTCGTCCGATCCGACGCCCACAATCTCTCGGTTGACTTCCGCTGAGTTCACAGGTTCGGTCGTCCTTTCCGTGAACTGCTATGCCGAAGGCCACAACCATCCCTGCGGACGCGTCATTTCTCGACCGCGATAGCGGGCGAACCGGTGCCACCGCGCGGGCGACCATCCCACGGTTTCCGCCGGGACTACATCCAATGGCGGAGCATCCCACGCTCCGGCCGCAGCGTTTCCCGGGGCGGCGAACCTTGCTATTGACGGCTAATCGGCCGTCTTCTCGCGTCGAATTCATGGATTTGTTGTACGGCAGCACGGCAAATCGACTACCGACAGTCACGAACTTCGCGGATATCCGAACTCTCGCGACCGGAAGAACCTAATGTTCGCCGCCGCTAAGAAGATCGAACACGGTCTCGGCGACGCGCCGGTCTCGGAGCAGGTCCGCCGAACCAACAGGAAAGGACAATTCCTTCCGCGCATGCCGCGCCCCCGGACTGGAACCACGTGCGGTCAACGCGATACCGGACTGCCACCCGTCCTCTGGAGAGAGCTCCGCAGCCGCGCTCAAATAGGACACATAGGAGCGGAAAACCTGGGTGAACTCACCGATCAGCACGGGATCGAGGCTCAGCCGGGCGAAGGCCGTACTGACCGCGGCCTCGTAGAGTTCGATCACCTGCGCGGCAGCCGCGTCGAAGTCGTCGCCTGCGTCCAGACAGGCCTTGCCTGCCTCGATGACCAGCTGTTCCCTCTCCGCTCCGGACAGGATCGACACGCTCTCCACGGTCTCCCTGAAGTCCTGGTACAGGCTGCTGACCACGGCCGGTTCCGGGTCGAACAGCAGTAACTCGGGCCGATGTCCCTGCACCTGCTCGATTCTCTCCACCAGCGCAGGTGCGAAGACACAGCCGACGCAGTACCCCAGCACGGCGTCGATGTTGCCACCGCCGTGGGGCACCTCGGCCCAGTGATCCAGGTATTCCTCCGCCGACAAGCGGTCGCGCGTACTCGACGGCGGCTGCCTGGAGTGCCAGAACGCGCGGTTGAAATCCATTAATTCGACGAGTTGACCGAAACCCGCAATAGGCCGCACGGCGGAATCGAAATCGACAGCGAGCACCGCCGACGACTCTCCGTGACTTAACCTGCGCCAAGACATTTTAGACTGCACAGTTGCCCCTCACGCGCCTTCCTGTTAGACGCCGTCTGGCAGGCAGAGCGAAATTAGCCGACCAGGACGGTAGCCGAGGTCTCGACAATCGGTCAACCTGCTATTCACCTGGTGAAACCGCCCGCACCGTATGCCGGTAAGCCAGCCCGGCAGCCGGAACCATAGTGCGCCTGACGGGATCTTGCGGTTCGGTAGTCGACCGGCTTATTCTCGGCGACGACTTACGTTGGAGGTGGTCGGAAGATCGTCCTACCGGGCTGGTTGTCCCACGGGCTAGTAATGCGCGCGTGAGCGGCTACTTCGAGTAGATCGCTTGTCATGCCACAGCTTTACAATTCTCGGTTCGTCCATTTGGCGTAACTACGTCATGCGGACATCGCGGATCGCCCAAGTGGTGCGTAGTGACTTCTTGGGGAAGTGGTAGTCGCCATTTCCCCGGTATCGACGCGGCATTTGAGAGGTCTTGTGTCAGAGGGAAATAAGAAGCCGGCGGGCACCACGACGAATCCGTTGGCCGCACAGGCCGCCATCGGATCGCGCGCCCTGTCTCTTGGTGGGCACGACGACTTCAATCAGGGACAGATCTCCTGTCGGCGCCCGCAATCGAGCACCTTCCTGATCAAAGGTGCGATGACCGGTTTCGACGAGGCGACTCCGCAGGACTTCGTGGTCGGCGACCTCGATCCGACGGCGGAGGTGGATCGCCTTGCGCCCCCCGAGATCCCACTGCACCAAGCCGTCTACGAATCGCGTCCGGACATCAACTGTGTCGTGCACTCGCACGCCCCCGCAGCACTCGTGTTCGGGGCGCTGAACGACGATCTGATGCCGCTCGGCCACGAGGGCGCACTGCTCATGGGCGAGGTGCACCGCTTCACGCTCACCAGCAACACCGTCCTCGACATCGAGGTCGGCCGCGCCATCGCGACGAGTCTCGGCGCCGGGATAGGCGTCTTCCTGGTGAACCACGGCAGTGTGGTCGTCGGAAAGTCGGTACGACATGCCGTGATCTTCGCCCTCATGCTCGAACGAGCCTGCCGGCTTCAGCTCGACGCGATCGCGACCGGGCGGGATCTCACGACCTCGTCCGCGCTCGACGTGTCGGCGAAACGGGACTACATCTTCGCCGATCTGTCCGTTCGCGCGTACTGGGAGCACACCCGGCGGCGGGTGCTGCGCAGTGTCCCGGAGTCCCGGGATTGGTAATGGGAAAGGCCCCATATCGAAACGTCACCGGAATCGTGGAGTCCTCGTTGTCGTATGCGAACACGATACATAGAGCCATAAACTGGGCCGACATAAGTCAGTCCAAGCTGTCGCCGGCCGGTCGTCGGTCGATCCCGCCCGATCGTCTCGGTGTGGTGGCCTCCCGGCTCGACGTGGCGATCGGGAGGCGACTCGATTCGGGGCGGCGGGCGGCGCCGTCGGCAGGCGCGTGCTACCCGTACGAGGTCCTCCTGGCCCCCGCCGATGGCTCGGCTCTCGGCGTAGTGGATCTGCAGCATCGCGAGATCGTCATCGACGGCGCGGACCGCGCGCGCTGGGACTCGGAGACCTTCACCTACTTCCTGATCGGCCGGCCGTGGCTCTCCATGCGCCGGTACGGGCGGCGCGGCTACTTCTACCACCTGTTGGATGCCGGGCATGCGTTGCTCAATCTCTCGCTGTGGGCGACCGCAACCGATCTACGGCCGGAGTCGGGTCTGTTGGCACGGGCCGGGGAATTCAGCGCAGGCCGAGGAGGTGTGCTGCTCGCCGCGGGTGCCCTCGACAACGCAAGCCCCGCCGAGGACGGGCCTGATTGGATGCTCAGGGAGACGGCTGCGGGAACAGGAGGGCACCTCCCGCCCTCCGATCTCGAATCGATGGTCACCTCGCTCATCCCGCCCGCACCCACGCCGGTACGGGCCCATCCCGATCAGGACGTCCGGGCGGAACTCGAACCAGGGCTTCGGGCACGGCGGTCGGCAGCAGCCTTGGGACCCGGTGAGGTCGGGGAACTCGCGACCGCGTTACACCGGATCGAGGAGCTGATCCAACGGCTGGTGCCGCGATTCGGCCTACCGGTCCCCGGGATCACGGTCTTCTCCCGGCACACGGAGATCGGTGAGGAACTACCGGACAGGACCTGGTTGTCCCCCGCGCTGCTCGGGCAGACCAACCTCGTCGACGCAGACACCTTCATCGTGATCCATGCGCAGGTCCCGGGCAGATCACTCGAAGTCCTGTCGTCGGACGCTCAGCGGGCGGCCATGGCGGGAGGGGTCGTCGGCGAGATCGGTTACCTGGTCGCCGCCCGACTCGGCATCGACGTCACCGGTGTCGGCGGCTTCGATACGGGTATGTGGTCACGCCTGTGCCAGTCCGATGACGACGTGTTGTTCGTCTTGGCGCTGGGATCGGAGACCACCGGGGACAAGGTCGACACCGTCGGCAACGGAGGGAATCACACCCGATGAACTTCGTCCCGATCCCCGACGGCGAGCGGGTGCTCTATCCGGCGCTGACCCAGAGCCTGGCCGACCATCCCGATGCGGTCATCGGCAACCTCGCGTCTCAGGAGACGGCCCGAATGCTCCTGGAGCGGAGCGCGATCAAACGTGATCGGCTTGCCGAGTCGCTCGAACCCTCGTCGCAACGGCGGCTGCCGGTGGCGATCATCCGGCGGAACTCTCCGGCGTACGTCTCGGATCTGCTGGCCGTGCTCGGGACCGGCCACGTGCCGGTACTGATGGACCCCGCATTGGGCCCGGCCGAGCTGACGGCGCTGTTCACGGGTTGTGGCGTCGCCGCTGTACTTCATGACGACTCGGCGACACTTCCGGATGCCGCACACCCCACCGACTGCGCAGGCTCGCAGCTCACCCTTCTGCCGGGTGCGGCTGGACCCGAGCTGCACCCGGGCACCGAGCTCTGCCGCCTCACCTCCGGCTCCACTCGGACACCGGGATGTATCGAATTCCGGGGCACGGCCGTCCTGGCGGCAGCCGACGCCTGGTGTGAGGCGAGCGGACTGAGCGCCGCCGACCGTGTGCTGTGCTTCGCCGGGTTGTACAACGGTCTGGGCTTCAACGCGGCGCTGATCCCCGGCATCCGAGCCGGAGCGAGCCTGTACCTGCCTAGCGGTCTGCCCTCCGGAAGCAACATCCGCCGCCATCTCGGCGAGATCGACCCGACGGTGTTGGTCGCCTTCCCCGCCGCCTACGACCGGCTGGCCGCCTCGGTCGGAACACAGCCTCTTCGACACCGACTACGTCTGGCATTGTCCTCGGCGGCCCGTCTGAAGGCCGAGACGAGTGTCGCGTTGGCCGGGCAGTCCATCGGGATCGCCGACTATTACGGCCTCGCCGAGACCGGCCCGTTGACCTTCAACGCGAATCCGGTCCCGGGTGGCGGTCAGGGCTATCCGGTTCCCGGCGCGAGCCTGCGATTCGATGGTGACGAGGCTGGGAGTGCCACGATCGTGGTGCGAAGTCGCTCGATGGGTACGCGCTACCTGAACTATCCGGGAGTGCTGGAGCAACGCATCACCGATGCGGGCTACTACCGCACAAGCGATCTCGGCTCGATCGGCGCCGACGGCGAGCTGCACCTCGGCGAGCGAATCGACAACTCGTTCAGTGTCGGCGGGAAGAAGTTCACCGCCGCCGAGGTCGAGGAACTGCTCGTGTCCCACCCGGGTATCACCGAGAGCGCAGTGGCCATGGTGACACCCGATGCCGATGCGGCGCCGCTGCTCGGCGCGCTGATCGTGTGCTCGGCGCCCGTGGAACTCGTCGAGGTCCGCAGGCATTGTCTGGCCCGTGCCGCGCCATTCAAGGTGCCGGTACATCTCGTTGTCGTGCCCGAGATTCCTCGAAACGGCGCAGGCAAAGTCCAGACCACCGAGATATCGAGACTTCTGCTCGCCGATATACGGCCACCGAAGCAATACTGAGGAGAATTCATGGGACGCACCGATGTCGAATTGTCCACAGAGGTGACCGGCCTGATCGTCGAGGTGTCCGGGGGCATCGTCTCCGCCGAACAGGCGCGCGATGAGACGGCCAACCTGTTGGAGAAGGGCTTCTCCTCGTTGTCCTTCCTGCAACTCGTCGATGCGCTGGAGACGCGGTACGGGGTCTACGTCGACCTCGAGGGGGACACGAGGTTCCTCGGCCGGGTCAGCGGCATCGTCGGATTCCTGAGGGAACAGAATATTGACTGACCGACCGCTGGTCCTGGGAATCGTGGGCGCCACCGGGCGGCTGGGCAGAGCAGTGACCTCGGAGTGCGGCAGGCGTCGAGTACCGATCGGGATGACGGCGTCGCGCGCGGGCTGGGTGGAGGACACCCCGCCGACGGTGCTCGTCGACGCCAGTGCACCCGAGGCGTTGTGCGACACCGTCGCGCGGTGTCGGCGCACGGGTGCCGCGCTGGTGTACTGCGTGTCGAACGTCCCGACCGAGGAATCACACCGGCTCGCCGCGTTGTCGGCGGAGATCCCGGTGGTGGTCGCGGACAATCTGTCGCTCGGCCACTGGTTGCAGACCCGCATGATCCGAATGGTCGCGGGCCTGACCGCGTCGATGCCGCGATCGCCGCGCATGTCCGTGCATGAGAGGCACCCGGTGACCAAGCGGGACCGGCCGAGTGCGTCCGCGCGGTCGTTGATGCGCGCCTGGATGGAATCCGCACCGCCGGGTTCCGTCGGGGAGACGACCTCCCAACGAAGCGGCCAGCCGGTCAGCGACCACGTCGTCACCTTCGACCTGCCGGGCATGTCCCTGTCGATCGAGCATTCCGTGAGCGACCTGAGCGCGGCGGCCTCGTGCCTGCTGGATGTGATCGAGCACGTCCGACGACTTCCCCCGGGGCTCCATCCGATCCACGAGGTCTACGCACTGCTATACGCACGAGCCGAGGTGAGGCACGGTGACCGAGCAGCAGCCGGAGATCCTGGACAGGGTTGACCGGATCGTGGCGGATCACGTCGACACCGTCGTCGACGACTACGAGCGATCCCGGACCTACCCGCTCGCCCTGGTCCAGCAGCTCTGCGCACTGGGCCTGCCCGCGCTCGTCACCGGTCGGACCGATCTTCCACAACCGACCGTGCTGTTCTGCCGCGCCATCGAGCGGCTCGCGGCGGCGTGGCTCGCACTAGCCGAATCCGTCCACCTCCAGACCCTGGCCACCTGCGCCTTGGCCAGGCATGGCACGGCGGACCTGCGGACGGAGTTGCTGCCCGGCATGCAGGAGGCGCGGCTGATCGCGGCGAACTGCATGTCGGAGCCGGGAGCGGGTTCCGACCTGTCCTTGATCGGGACCACGGCCGAGCGCCACGACGACGGTTATCGCATCAACGGAGTGAAGGCCTGGGTCGGGCACGCCGGTGTGGCCGACCTGCTCAACGTGTACGCCAGGACCGGCGGGGGCGGGCTCGGCGGCCTGACCTGCTTCCTCGTCGATGCCGATGCGCCGGGCGTGTGCATCCAGCCCCCCGAGGACAAGATGGGGGTGCGGGCGTTGCCCACGGCTCGGATCGTGTTCACGGACGTCGACGTCCCGGCGTCGCGAATACTGGGGCGAGTCAATCGCGGCATGATCGTGGCGCACAGTTTCTTCACACAGGGACGCCTCGGGGTGGCGGCCTGCGCGGTGGGTCTGGCCTCCGCAGCACTGCGCTACGCGACAAAGCATGCCAGGACGCGATCTCAGTTCGGCGCGAACCTCATGAACTTCCAAGGTGTCTCGTTCATGCTCGCCGATATGTCGATAAAGATCGAGGCGTCTCGACAATTACTTCATCGTGCCTGCAGGGAGGTCGACTCCGGCGGCAGCCAGACCGAATTGCTGGCGGCGCAGGCGAAGGTGTTCGCCACCGACACCGCCATGGAGGTCACGACCAACGCCGTTCAGGTGTTGGGTGCCCGCGGATACACCGGCACCGAGCCGGTAGAGAGATGGATGCGCGAGGCGAAACTGCTCCAGATCATCGAAGGCACGAATCAGATCCAGCGAGTCGCAATCGCGTCCCGACTGTGACGACTCAGGAGAGACTATGCAGTTGCCCACCCGATTCGGATGTTTCATCTCGCCTGCTCACCGACTCGGAACCGACCCGCACCTGCTCTTGAAGGACGATCTCGCGCTCGCCGAAGTCCTCGACGGGCTCGGATTCGAGGAATTGTGGGTCGGTGAGCACCATTCCGGCGGCTGGTCGACGCTGAGCAGCCCGGATCTCTTCATTGCCTCGGCTGCGCCCCGGACTCGACGGATCAAATTCGCCACCGGAGTGCTTCCCTTACCCTTCCACCATCCGTTCATGGTTGCGCAGCGGGCGGCATTACTCGATCACCTGACCGACGGCAGGTTCATCCTGGGTGTCGGTTCCGGGTCGTATCAGGCCGATATGCACCTCCTGGGCATCGATCCGGCCGTCACCCGTAGCCGACTGGTGGACTCGTTGGAGCCCGTGCAGCGGCTTCTCGCGGGCGACGAGGTCTCGGCCGTGACCGACTGGTTCGAGATGCACGGTGCACGCGTGCAGCTCCGGCCGTTCGCCGATCCGATCGAGATCGTGGTGGCCAGCGCCGCCACTCCGTTCGGCATGGAGCTCGCGGGCAGGCTGGGCATCAACGCCGTGTCGTTCGTCGCGCCGACCTGGGGAGCGATCAGGGCGGGCCAGGACATCGGCGTAGGCAGGCTGCCCGGGCAGTGGCGGCACCTCGAGGGTACGGCGGAACGTCCGGTGGACCGGCGGGACTGGCGGTTGACGGTGCCCGTGCACGTGAGCGATTCCGTCGAAACCGGTAAACGCGAGATTCTCGAAGGTTGGACGTTCCAACGGAACGATCTCTACCGCAACACCCTGGGCATGCCGCTCCCCGGCTCCGATATCGCGCATGAGAAGGCCTTCGACTACACCGTCGAACAGGGTGGGATCATCGTTGGCTCTCCCGAGGACTGCACGGCGGCGATCACGGCTCTGGCCCAGCGCGTCGGTGGGTTCGGCTGTCTGCTGATCTCCCTGCAGGACTGGGCTCCCCCGGCCGCGAGGCTGCGCAGCCTCGAACTGTTCGCCCGCCAGGTGGCACCTCGGCTGAGGCGAACGCTGTGGGCTGCCGAGGAGTCCCAGCGCTGGGTCGCCGAGCGGCGCGCAGAGTTCGTCAGGTCGAGTGCAGGCAGTCATAACTCGCATCTGGCTCCGACGGCGAAGGGCCCGAACGCAACATGACCGGTATCCCCACTGGTTGGCGCCGTTACGCGGGTTTCGGTATCGGACGAAGCAACTGGCTCTTGGTCGCCGCCCAGACCTGCTACTTCATGGGTACGACCATCGACATGACGCTGACCGCCATCGTCGGTCTGTCGTTGGCTCCGACGCCTGCCCTCGCCACCGTGCCGCTGGCCTCCATCACCGTCGTCGGCATGTTCGCCTCGATCGCCGCAGGATTGCTGGCCGGTCGATTCGGCTATGTGCGCGTGATGATCGGCTGCGCACTGATGGCGGTGTTCGGGGCAGGCGTCTCGGTGTTCGCGGTGACGACGGAGTCGTTCCTGCTGCTGTGCTGCGGAACCGCGTTAGCCGGTGCCTACCGGCCGATCGGCGGTTACATCCGGTATATGGCCGCCGACCGCGCCCCTGCCGGACAACGCGAGCGCGTCCTGTCCTTCGTCCTCTACGGCGGCCTGGTGGCCGCCTTCATCGGGCCGTTCATGGCGACCACCAGCGCAGGCTTCTTCGCCGTTCGCTACACGGGCGCCTACATGATGGTCGGTGTCTACGCGGTGCTGATCATCCTGCTGCTGCTGGCGTTGCGGGCGACCGACGTGGGGCCGAAGGTCGAGGTCGAGAAGCCGACGCCGCTGCCGGTCTCCGAGGTCAGGGGCAAGCGCGAGTTCCGCATCGGCCTGCTCGTACTCGCCAGCGCAGGCGGAATGATGACCATGATCATGGCGGTGGGCCCGTTGGGCAGCCACCATGCGGAGCACGCGCCCACGCTCGGCGCGGCGATCATCCAATGGCATCTCGTCGGCATGTTCGCACCGGGAATCATCAGTGGCAACGTGCTGGCCAGGATCGGGGCGTATCGGACCGCGATAATCGGCGTGGCGTTATTCCTCGCAGGCGCGATCAGCGGTGTCCTAGGTGACGAGTTCGTGCACTTCCTGCTTGCGCTCACCTTCAATGGGATCGGCTGGAACTTCCTCTATCTCGCCGGTACGACCCTGTTGGTCCGTTGCTATCCGCCAGGCCGGGGGGCGCGGATCCAGGCGGTGGCGGAGGGTGTCAGATCGGCCACCGCGGTCGCCGCCTCCCTCAGCGCCAGCACCATCTTCGTATTCCTCGGCTGGCAGGGCACGAACGTTCCGGTGCTCGTGCTGTCGGTGCTGCTGCTGGTGGTCCTGCTCGTCGTCTACCGAACGTCCGCCCGTGCGTCCGGCGATGTCGTGCATTCCGAGGCGAAGGAGAGCTAGCCGGCGGCTCGTCGAACCCGAGTCGACGAGGCAGCAGTGGACGTTCCTGGATTTCTCCGTGGGAGTGACTTATGAGAAGACTGTCGTCCGGTCAGCAGCGCATGTGGCTCCTGCAGCAGGTCAATCCGGCGAGCAGCGCCTATAACGTTCGGCTGGCACTACGGTTCTCCGACGGCGTCGACCTGCCCGTACTCCGCCGTGTCCTGGATGCCGTCCTCACCCGACACGCGGTGCTCCGATCGGTCTTCCAGACCGGCGGGGACGGCAATCCGATCTCGACGACGGTGGGCTCGTTCTCCATCCCGCTCATCGAGGTGACGGCGCAGCAGGGCTGGCGCAAGGCGGTGGCCCCGCTCGCCGATGCCCCCTTCGATCTACTCGAAGCACCCGCGGCGCGAGGGCTGGTCGCGTCCCATCCGGACGGATCGGCCGTGCTGTGCCTGGTCTTCCATCACATCATCATGGACGGCCGGTCTCTGGCGATTCTCGCGCGGGAGATCCCCGCGCTGTACGAGGCCGAGCTACGAGGCGACCGGGCCGTGTTGCCTGCCGCACGCGCAAGCTACGAGGACTACGTCGATCAGCAGGCGTCCAACGGCGGCACGGACACCCTGGAGGCTCAGCTCGCCTTCTGGCGCGGCGAACTCGACGGCGCGGAGCAGCTCGACCTCCTCCTCGACTTCCCCCGTCTTCCCGGGGGCAACGCCGCTGGGGCGACCAGCGAGTTCACGCTGTCCGAGGCGACGACCTCGGAGCTGAGGGCGATCGCTCGCCGATGGCGTTGCACGATGTCCAGCGCTGCGACCGCCCTCTTCCAGGCGACGTTGGCGCTGTACACCGGGCAGGATGAGATCACGATCGGGACGGTCCTGCATGGCAGGCAGAACCCGGAGTTCTCCGATGTCATCGGCTTGTTCGTCAACACCGTGGTGCTGCGGGGCGAGGTGGTGCCCTCGACACCGTTCCGGCAGCTGCTGCGGACGACACACGCCACGCTGAATCGCGCTTACGCCCACCAGGATGTGCAGTTCGAGCAGGTGGTCGCCGCGTTGCAGCCCGATCGTCAGGGCGGCCGTAACCCGCTGTTCGATGTCCTCTTCCTCTATCAGGGCGAGCAGACCGCCGACCACGATGAGGCGTCCGGCATCGAACGGCTGCCTTGGCTGGACGATTCGACCAGGTTCGATCTCGAACTGCGCGCCGAGGTCGTCGACGATCGGCTGACCGGGGCCTTCATCTACCGGTCGGATCTCTTCCGTGCGACTACCATCGAGCGGCTGGGCGAACTGTTCGTCCGGATCGCCGAACTCATCGTCGCCGATCCGGACGGATCGTTGGAATACTCGATCCTGCTCGACGAGGTTGAACGAGATGCCGGTGCCGGGCGGTTCACCGGTCTCGATACCGAAGCCACGCTCGGAGCGCGCTTCGAGCGACAGGCGAGGCGCACTCCTGATGCCGTCGCCGTCTCCGATGGCGGGAGCCTGCTCGGCTATGGCGACCTGGACGCCCTGTCGAATCAGCTCACTCACCTGCTGCTGGCCCGAGGGGTGGGCGCGGGCAGCGTGGTAGCCGTCGTGGCGCCGCCGGGCAGGGATCTGCTCCTCGCTCTGCTGGCGACGGCGAAGGTGGGTGCCGTGTGCCTGCCGTTGCCTCCCGACGACGCCGGCGTCCTGCTGGCGGCCTGCGGTGTGCGGACCGTTCTCGTGGCGAGCGGGGTCGACCCGACGAACCTGTCCGAAGTGGATGTCGACCTCGTGGTCATCCCGGCGTCGAGCTCAGCGGCCGCAGGCTTCCCGATCACACCGCCGCCTGCCTGTTCGGACGCCGGGCAGCCAGCGGTCGCCCTGCCTGTCGACGGGCAGGACGGCCGACCGGAGATCATCACGATGTCACACGCCGAGCTGGGTCACCTCGCGACGGCCGGCGATGGCGTCGCGGGCTCCGGGCCGAGGACACTCCTGCACTCCGTGTCCGGCAGCGGGCTCATCGAGATCTGGTCCGCGCTGTTGGACGGCGGCCGTGTCGTCGTCGCCCCGCTCGGACCGCTGACCACAACGGTGCTGAGGGAGCTCGCCACCGCCGAGCGGCTGAGCCGGGTCCGGTTGGACGGCAGGCTGTTCCATGTCCTCGCCGAGGACGATCCCGAGGTGTTCCTCGGTATCGCGGAGGTCTGGACCGACGGGGCCGGTGTCGCCTCCCCCATGGTCGAGCGGGTACTGCTCCGATCACCGGGAACGCACGTGGTGCTCTGCTACGGAGCTCCCGGATACGAGGTGACCCGTCGAATCACCTCGCCCTACGAGACCATCGCGGGAAGGCGGGTCGGGAGGCTTCGACATCGCAGTCGTTCCTACGTCGTCGGTCCGGGATCGACGATGCTTCCGTCCGGCGTACCGGGTGAGCTGTGTCTCGCGGTCGACGGAGGGGCCGCCGGGCAGCCCCTGCCGTCGGACACGCAGGCCGCCGGATTCGTCGCCGATCCATGGGGCCCGCCGGATTCTCGGCTGCGCCGCACCGGACAACTGGTCCGGCGACTGCCCGATGGAGACCTCGAATTCCTCGGCCGCGTCACGGACGGGCGCCGAATCCACGGCTCGCAGGTCCAGGCGTGGGAGGTGGAGCGGATACTCGGCGCGCATCCGAATCTGGAGCGAGTCGTGGTCGCGCCCCACGAGGATGACGACGGCGGGGGCAACCGCCTGATCTGTTTCGCCTGCGGTCGGCCCGGGGCTCGACTCGAGGCCGAGGAGATCCGTCGGTTCGCCGTGGAACTTCTTCCTCCGCAACTCGTGCCTGCGGACTTCCTCGTGCTGGACTCGATGCCTCTCGACGCAAGCGGTCTAGTTCGGACGGCGGACCTGCCGTTCCCGCGCAGAACGAGCACCACCGGCAGGCAGCCGCGGAATCTGCGGGAAGAGGTCCTGTGCGCCTTGTTCTCCGACGTCCTCGGCGTGCACGTGACCAGTGTCGACGATGACTTCTTCGTCCTCGGCGGCCATTCCTTCCTGGTGGCCAGGCTGGTCGGTCGGGTCCGCACGGAGTTGGCGGCGGAGCTGAGCATCCGGACGGTCTTCGAGAACCCGACGGTGGCACGCCTGGCTGTGCTGATCGAGCAGGCGTCCACACCACGTCAGCCGTTGACCGCGGCTCCGCGACCCACCTATCCACCGTTGTCCCACCCCCAACGCAGACTGTGGTTCCTGTTCCGGGCAACCGGCGCCGACGCGAACTACAACGTGCCGATCGCGCTCCGGCTCGTGGGCAGGCTGGACCGCAAGGCCTTGATCGAGGCGCTCGACGACGTGGTGGAACGGCATGAGGCGCTGCGCACCGTCTTCCCCTCCCACGAGGGCAACCCATACCAACGGGTCGTCGCGGATGCTCGGATCACCATGGAGCACCGACGTGTCTCGGAGCCGAAGATCCAGGCCGCCCTGGACGGGGCCGCCGCGCACCTGTTCGACCTCACCCGGGACATCCCGATCAAGGCCTGGCTGTTCGAGACGGCCGAGGACGACCACACGCTGCTCCTGGTCATCCACCACATCGCCTGTGACGGAGTCTCCCTGGAACCGTTCGGCAAGGACCTGGCGCACGCTTTCCGGGCCCGGATCGACGGACGACGACCCGACTGGACACCGTTACCGGTCCAGTACGTGGATTACAGCCGTTGGCAGTCGGAACAACTCGGCGATCCGGATGACTCCGACAGCCTCGCCGCGAAGCAGGGCGCCTATTGGCGGGACCACCTCGCGGGTCTGCCCGCCGAGGTGATGCCGATGCCCGACCGGCCGCGATCGGCCCGTGCCGGGACGGCGGGCGCCCGGATCGACTTCGAGATCGCACCACCGTTGCATGCGCGGCTCCGTGATCTCGCCATCCGCCACCGCGTCAGCGTGAACATGGTCCTTCGTGCCGGGCTCGCCGTGCTGATGTCGAAGTTCGGCTGTGGCCGGGACATCCCGATCGGCGGGGTCACGGCGGGCCGAACCGATGAGGCGTTGAACGACCTCGTCGGCTTCTTCGTCAACACGCAGGTGCTGCGCTACGACCTCAGCGGCGAACCGACCTTCACGGAGCTGTTGAGTAGGATTCGCGAGGTCGACCTCGCGGCTCACGACCATCAGGATCTCGATTTCGAGCAGGTCGTCGAACTCACCGCCCCGTCTCGGACGCTGAGCCACCATCCGTTGTTCCAGGTGATGCTCGTGTTCCAGAGCTACGACGAGGGCCGGTTCGAGTTGGACGGACTCAGCGTCGAGCGACGGAACATCACCGTGGAGACCACGAAGTTCGACCTCAGGTTCATGTTCACCGAGAAGCCCGAGGGAGGTGGGGTCCACGGGGCGCTGGGATACGCCACCGGCCTGTTCGATCCCGACACGACGCAGCGCATGGTGGACGGACTGGTGCTCGTCCTGGACCGGCTCAGTGCCGATCCCGAGCAACCGGTGGACGCGGTCGATGCTCTCGATGACCACGGGCGTGCTGAGCTGAGGCGCTGGAATCGCACCGAGGTCGAGGTGCCCGACGTGACGCTGACCGAGCTGCTGGACCGCCAGACGTCGTCGTCTCCGGACGCCGTGGCGGTCGTCGACGCGGCCGAGCAGGTCACCTACGCCGAGCTTGATCGACGATCGCGCAGGCTCGCGCGGCGGCTGCGGGCGCGGGGTGCCGATGTCGAACGCATCGTCGCGGTGTCGCTGCCACGCTCGGTCGACCTCGTCGTGGCGATCATCGCCGTGCTGCGGTCCGGCGCGGCATACCTGCCGCTCGAACCGGAGCTTCCCGAACTCAGGCGGACCGCGATGCTCGCCGACGCCGAGCCCGTGGTGCTGCTCGACCAGGCGCTGTTTGACGAGTTGACACAGTCACCGGGCCCGGCTGCGGAGACGGAGACGGAGATCGAACCCCGCCAGCCCGCGTATCTGCTCTACACCTCCGGTTCCACGGGGCGCCCGAAGGGGGTGCTCATGGAACACCGAGCGATCGTCAATCGCCTCCTGTGGGGGAAGCACGCTTTTCCGCTTAGGCCCGAGGATCGGGTTCTACAGAAGACACCCGCCGGATTCGACGTCTCGGTGTGGGAGTTCTTCTGGCCCCTGATCGACGGGGCCACACTGGTCATGGCAGCGCCCGACGGGCACCGCGATCCGCGCTATCTCGCCGGGATCATCCGCGAGCAGCGGATCACCTCGGTGCATTTCGTGCCGTCGATGCTGGAGGTGTTTCTCTCCGAGCTGGACGACGATTCGAGCCTACCCACTCTTCGCAGGGTGTTCTGTGGTGGTGAGGCACTGTCGCCCTCCTTGGTACAGCGCTATTCCCGGTCGCTGTCCGCGCCGCTCATCAACTTCTACGGGCCGACCGAGACCGCGGTCGAGGTGACGAGCTGGCACTGCCCGGCGAGCGGCCCGCTCACCACGGTGCCGATCGGCACGCCGCTGTGGAACACGCGGGCTCACGTCCTGGACGCGGCGCTGCGCCCGGTCCCGGTCGGCGTGCCCGGCGAGCTGTACATCGCCGGAGCGCAGCTCGCCCGGGGCTACTTCCGACAGCCCGCGCTGACCGCCGAGAGGTTCATCGCGGATCCGTTCGGGCCCGCGGGTTCACGGATGTACCGGACCGGTGATCTGGCTCGATGGCGGGCCGACGGGACCCTGGAATACCTGGGTCGGGTAGACGACCAGGTCAAGCTGCGTGGCGTGCGCATCGAACTCGACGAGATCGGTGCTGCCGTGGCCTCGCATCCTGCGGTCGAGCAGGCTGCCGCCGCCGTGTACGAGCCGGAACCGGGAATGCAACGGATCGTCGCGTACGTCGTGCCGGTCACCACACGGAGTCCCCTGCCGGAACACGATCGCGACGACCGCTGGTTCGATTCGGAATCACTGACTCGGGCCTTACGCGATCACGTCGGGCGGACGCTGATCCCCGCCATGGTGCCCTCGGATCTCGTCTACCTCGACAGACTTCCGGTCACGCAGAGCGGAAAACTCGACCGTCGATCGCTCCCCGTGCCGACGAGATCCGCGGCGTCCGCCCCACGTGCGCCGGGAACCCTTCCGGAAGCCCGGTTGGCCGAGCTGGTCGCGCGCACCCTCAAGATCTCCAGTGTCGGAATCGAGGACAACTTCTTCCAACTCGGCGGCCACTCGTTGCTCGCTGCACAGTTGACGGGCCTGATCCGGGAGTCATTGGGGGTGGAGGTCCCCGTCTCCGCCGTGTTCCAGGCTCCCTCCGTTGCCGAGCTCAGTAAACTCATCGGGCTCGGGGACGTCCCCGAGCGATTCGACGTTATGTTGCCGATCCGCCCTGCCGGAAACGGTATCCCGGTGTTCTTCGTCCATCCTGGGATCGGCTTGAGCTGGTGCTATTTCCCGTTCAGTCGGTACCTGTCCGGGAGGCCGCTGTACGCGATCCAGGCCAGGGCGGTCACCGATGCGGAACCAGGCGTCTCGACTCTGGGCGAGATGGCGGACGATTACCTCGAGCAGATTCGCCGTGTGCAACCACACGGGCCGTATCGGCTCGTCGGCTGGTCGTTCGGCGGCAACGTCGCGCACGCGATGTCGGCCTCTCTGGCCGCAGCAGGCGAAGAGGTCGAGCTGCTTGCGATGATCGACGCCTATCCATACCTCGGATCGCAACCGGAGAACGCTCTTCCCGAGCCGGAGGAGATCGAACCGCGACACATCGAGCTGGTACGGAGAAGTTTCCCGCAGCTGCATACCGAGGCGATCCTCGACCAGGACAGACTGGAGTTCTTGGCCAAGGCACTCACCCGACACCACTGGTTGGGCACCCGCCACCGACCGGGGCTGCACCAAGGCGACATCCTCTACTTCCGAGCCTCGGGGCATCCCGACGAGAAGCGGCTCAGCGCCGAGTCCTGGGCGGAGTTCGTCACCGGCGAGGTGCGCACCATCCAGATGGACGTCGGCCACTTCGAATTACTGGATGCCGATCCGCTATCCCGGATCGCCGAGGTGCTCGGCGAGGAATTGAGCAGGCCGAAGTGAGCTATCGGAGTGTCCCGGGCGGTGCGACCAGCGGGTAGCCGAAGCCGAGCTATTCCTCGGGCGGCGCGCCGATGAGGATCACGCGCCGTCCCTGGTCACCGTGGGCGAGGTCGACCCGCCCTTCGGCGGACTGACCGGGCACGTCCCGGCGGCGATCCACTTCTCCTTCAGGTCGGTGGGGATATCCAGGGTGGTGGACTGTCCGTCGGTGAGAATGCGAACGCTGCTGCCCAGCAGCAGGCTGCCCGCCTTGTCCAGGACGGTCGCGGCAAGCTTGCTGTGGTCCTCCGACCGTTCCAGAAGGCGCATCAGCCGGACTCCACCGCGTACGGCGCGAGCCCAAGCTCGCGAATGCGGCACACCCATCCAGTCGGCGACCTGGGGATCGACTGTCTGCCGGACCATCGCCGCCACGACGCCGTCGAACACCCTGCCCGGGACCATCTTCTCGTAGAGATCGAGCAGGTTCCTGGTGAGTTCCACGCCTTCGGCCGATGGACCGTACGAGGCCTCGACGAGTGTCGCGTTGAGCTCTTGTGCTTCCGCCAGGCTCTCCGGCATCGCGTCGGCGGGAATACCCAACAGGGCGCCGGTCACCCGCCAGACGTAGTAGTAGTCCTCCGCCTCCTTCTCGGTCACCGAGATACCGATCCGCCGCATTCCGTCGATCACCTGCACCGAGAAGATGAGCAGCGCGCCGAGTAGATCCTGCTGACACACGGGCACACCGTCGGCCTCGACGTCCCAGGTGCCGGAGCGAAGGATGAAGTACCGCACGGCGGCATGAATCAACCGGGTTTTCTGGATGGTGGGAATGAAGGCCCCACCGGCCCCGAACGGCTCCGGTCCCATCATGTCGAGCACGAACTGCGCGGTCTCCGACAGGCGACGTCGAGGTTGGTTCAACCTGTGTGTCAGCGCCAGCACCCGTGATGGTCTCGGCTGGGCGTAGCAGTTCACCATTGCCCCGAACGACAGGACCGAGGCGACGTGCACGCCGTCGTCGACGAAGAACTCGTAGGCGCCTGCGACCCGATCGAGGTCGGTCCAGCCGGGCACGTCATCGGTGGCGACGAGGTAGGCCCGCACCGACGGCGGCAGTTCCTCGGGGATGGGTTGCTCGTTGGCGCGGAACCGAGCGAGGACCTCGTTCACCGAGTCCACCTGCCCGGTGGACACCAGGTCGGTGATCACGGCGTCCGCCAGCGGGTCGCCTTGGAATTTCAACGCCTCTAAGCGAGCTTCGTCGATCACTTGACTGCCACCTTCGCTCGCCGTGTGCATCTCGCACACCCGATCAGCTAAGACGCTCTCCGAACGGATGACCAGAGCTGCCGCCCTCCATCCCCCGAATTCCCCGTTCTATCGTCCGAACGGCCTAGCGGAGCTAGCTCGTGGTTCGTCGGCATCGGGTGTCCCGGTGTGCAGCGCTGGCTGCCGATGTCTTCTAGGACGCTCGATCCGGTTCGGATGCATGGCAGCGTCGCGGAATCGCGCGTCGGTGATCGGTCCGAAGGGGCATCACGGTTTCCCATCGCCGTCATCGCGGGCGGCACCCCTGCGAGGAGGTGGATCTTCTCCGCACCTGCCGTGATCGGTACGCATCACCGAACCGGTTCCACGACAATCGCCCGGACCACCACCACAACCGTATTGCGCCGATCAGCGAGATCGGCGCGGTCGGCATGACCCACCGCCGACACCCGTTCTGGCCCGATCGATGACCGGTCCCGCCGCCTCGCCCTACGCCGGGACTCCCCGGCTCCGGGGGTTTCGCGAGCGCACGGCGATCAGGGCGCAGGTGATGACGGCAGCGCCACCGAGGAGCGTCGTCTGATGGATCTGCTCCTGTAGGAGCACACCCGCCCAGCAGATGCTCAGCACAGGCTGCACAAGCTGAACCTGGCTGATCTGAGCGATCGGGCCGATGGCGAGTCCCCGATACCAGGCGACGAAACCGAGGAACATACTGAAGACGCTGAGGTAGGCGAAGGACGCCCATTCCGTGAGGGTGCCGGTGGGCGGCTGTTCGGTGGCTGAGACACCCGCGAGCGCAGCCATCACGGGTGCGGCGACGACCAGCGCCCACGAGATCGTCTGCCATGACCCGAGGTCCCGTGCGAGCACGCCCCCCTCGGCGTAGGCGATCGCACAGACGATCACTGCGGCGAACAGCAGCACGTCAGCCCCGTGCAGCCGACCGAGGCCGCCACTCTGGACAGCGGCGAATCCGACCGCCGCGACCGCACCCGTTCCTGCTGCGATCCAGAACGACCGGGCGGGCCGCTCACGAGTACGGAGTACGGCGACCACTGCGGTCGCTGCGGGCAGGAGTGCGATCACCACCGCGCCGTGGCTTGCAGGTGCTTCGGTGAGGGCGAACGACGTCAGGAGCGGAAATCCCGCTACCGCACCGGCCGCCACGATTGCGACGCTCACCCACTGTCTGCCTCTCGGGACGCGCTGACGGGTCAGCGATAAAGCACAGGCAGCGAGGATCGCGGCGACCACTGCGCGACCACTGCCCACGAACAGCGGGGGCATTCGCTCTGCCTCGACCGTGATGCGCGTGAGCGGCACCGTGAACGAGAACGCAACGACACCAAGCAATCCCCAGCCCAGACCGCTCCTCGACCGGAGTAGCGGAGCCTCGCGATTGGGTGTATCGCTATCATGACCAGACATGGAAAACGATAGCAGTGACCGTATCGTGGAGTCCTTACGAGTGTGGATCGCCTCTGCGGCGCCAGGTGCGCAGTTGCCAACGACTCGCGAGTTGACGGCCCGCCACTCCGCGAGTCCGGTCACCGTGCAGAAGGCGCTGCGGACGCTGGTGGCGCAGGGCGTCATCGAGACGCGTCCCGGCGCGGGGGCATTCGTCCGCACGGTGCGTCGCGCGCGCTCGCAGGATTTCGCGTGGCAGACGGCCGCGCTCGGCGCGCAGGCTTGGACTGCGTCAGCGAGTTCGGCGGCATTGCGAGCGGTCTCCACGGAGATGATCGCGCTCCATTCGGGCTACCCGGATCGGGAGCTGCTCCCCGAGAGACTGGTACGCGCCGCGATCACCCGCGCAGCGCGCGGTGACTCGGCGGTCAGCCGCCCACCCTCGGCGGGCATGCCCGAGTTGCAATCCTGGGTAGCGATGGAACTCGGTCGCCAGACGCCTGCCGGATTCTCGACGCCGACCGCGAGAGACGTCATCGTTCTCCCCGGCAGCCAGCTCGGTCTCGGCTCTCTCTTCCGCAGCATCGTCGGCGCCGGCGGCGTGCTCTTGGTCGAGTCGCCGACGTACTGGGGTGCGATCCTCGCCGCGTCCCAGGTCGGGGTGACGCTGGTCCCCGTATCCACGGGAGTCGATGGCCCCGACCTCGAAGCCCTTGATCGCGCATTCACCGAGACCGGTGCACGCGCGTTCTACGCGCAACCGTCGTTCGCCAATCCGACCGGCGTGCAGTGGGGGAGACCACACGCTGACGCGGTGCTCGGGATCGTCCGAGCTCACCGAGCGTTTCTGATCGAAGACGACTGGGCACACGACTTCGCGATCACCTCCGACGCGTCGCCGCTCGCGGCGCGCGACGACGGTGGACACGTCGTCTACCTGCGCTCGCTCACCAAGAGTGTGTCGCCCACGATCCGGGTCGCAGCGATCGTCGCGCGAGGCCCGCTGCGGGAACGTCTTCTCGCGGACCTGCAAGCACAGACGATGTACGTCAGCGGCGTCCTACAGGCGGCCGCACTCGAAGTCGTCACACAACCGGCCTGGAATACCCATCTGCGTGGTCTCCGGCAACAGTTGGCGGCCCGTCGGGATCTTCTCATCGACGCGGTTCACACTCGCATCCCGACGGCGAGCATCGAGGTGATCCCCGCCGGTGGGCTCAACCTCTGGGTCAGGCTCGACGACGACACGGATCTCGTCCGACTCGCCCGCGAATGCGAGGCGCGCGCCGTCATGATCGCAACCGGCGACGAGTGGTTTCCCGCCGAACCGACCGGGCGTTACATCCGACTCAACTTCGCAGGCCCGAACCCGGGCGCGTTCGATACCGCGGCGCAGCGCATCGGCGAGGCGCTCGTCGCCGCAGCCTCCTCCTGATCGGAATCGCCGGTCTTGCCGGTCTTGCCGACATGATGGGTCTATCGAGCTGAAGTGGCCATGGAGAATCGTCGGTTGTCGGGGTAATGCGCAATACAGTGCAGATACGGTGGTTACCGGGCGCGGCGTGTGCAAGGGCATAGCGCAGAAATCGGCGAGCTTCGCCGATGTCGGTCGCTCCGGTTGGTGGTCACCTGGTCTGAGCAGAAGGAACCGGGGCGTGTTGTCTAGCTCGATCGCAGCATCCGGCACGACAGATCCGGTCGGATCGTTCGCGATGCCGCTGCGACCGGCCATCGCTGGTGCGGCGGAGGTTGCGGCGGACGAACGGCCGCTGCGCGATCCGGCCGCACTGCGGGCGCGGACCGAGCGGCGGCGGCGACCGCAGCGGTCCGTGCTGCGCCGTCGTGATGGGAGCGGTGGCCGCCCGGTCGACCGGGCGGCCACCGCCCTACCGCCTCGTGGTCGAGGAGGAGTCCAGCCACGCTCGTACGGCTTCGGCCGTCGAGGCGGCCCGATCCTCCATCATGCTGAAGTGGTCCGCCGCCACCTCGACGACCTCCTCGGCATGAGGCCACCAGCTCTGCCAGTCCGCGTCCGCGACCTCGGCGTCGCCGATGTCTCCGGGGAACTCGACCGCCCGGACGAGCAGTGTCGGCGCGGCGGTCGCGATCGGCGGGCAGTCCGCGATCAAGGCGGAGTACCCCGCCATGGCGGTGAGGCGCACGTCGTTGACAGCGCCGCCGGTGATGGCGACGAACTCGGTCTCCTTCTCCAACAGCTTCTCGGACAGCACGGGCACGATCGCCTCCGCCTGCTCGGATCTGGCGGGCGAGGTGTCCAGGAGGACCACGGCGGCTGCGGGCAGTCCGACCTCCTCCAGACGAGCGGCAACGGCGTTGGCGATGAGGCCGCCGCCGGAGCGTCCGACCAGGACGAACGGTCCTTCCTGCACGTATCGCCGCACCGACTCCATGTGCAGTTCGACGAGAGCGTGCACCGTCGCGGGAAGCGTCTCCTGCGGGGCGAAGCCCGGTGCGGGCAGTGCCCAGACATCCCGGTCGCCTCGGAAGGACTCCGCGAAACGGCTGAACTCGTGGACCCCGCCCAACATGCTGAACGACGGGAAGCAGATCAGCGGCGACGGCCGAGGCCCACTGCTCAGTCGCACCGCGGCGGGCGCGGATACGAGCTCTGCCGGGGAGCTGAACGTCGGTCGGAGATTCGCCACGGCCGCGAGCAGCAGCCTGCCGTCCTCGATGCGGCCTGCGGAGAATGCCTGGTGGTAGAGGGCGGTGATGCCGCCGAGCGACCCGGACTGCTCGCCGGGTGGCTCGGGATCGGCTCCGGATCTCGCCGTCGCGGGAGTCGCCTCCCCGTCGTGCTCCGCCAGTCTGCGTAGCAGGTCCTCGACCACCGCAGCCACCGTCGGCACGTCGAACACCAGCGTGGCAGGTAGGACCAGCCCCGACAGCTCGGCGAGGGCGTTGCGCAGTTCCACTGCGGTGAGCGAGCCGACCCCGAGTTCGGCGAAGGACCCGTCCTCGGGAATCACGTCCGGGCCGCTGTGCCCGAGCACCCTCGCCGTGACGGTGCGGACGATCCGCAGCAGCTCGACGCGACGGTCCTCGATCGATAGCTCGGTCAGCCTGGCCGTCGTC
Organism: Actinoalloteichus hymeniacidonis; assembly: GCF_014203365.1. NCBI lineage: Bacteria > Bacillati > Actinomycetota > Actinomycetes > Pseudonocardiales > Pseudonocardiaceae > Actinoalloteichus > Actinoalloteichus hymeniacidonis. The sequence goes on along the minus strand of NZ_JACHIS010000001.1, from coordinate 2,725,522 downwards.
TCCCCCGCCGACTGCTGCCTGCCGCGGGCCGCAGGCCGCGGCCCGGAACGAACCAGGCCGCGCAGGATCGCGGGCACGTCGTGGCCCGCCCAGCTCGCCAGCGTCCGGCTGTCGAGGTGCATCGGTATCAGCACGGCGTCCTCGGCGCGGAGACATCGATCGAACAGGGCCAGCGCATGGTCGGTGGACAGCGCTTTGATCCCGCCGCCCGTCAGTCGCGCTTGATCACTGCCGTGCAGGTCGGCCGCGAGGCCGTCCGGCTGCGCCCACAGCCCCCAGGCGAGCGACCGACCGGGCAGCCCGCGAGCCCGGCGGTGGGCGGCGAGGGCGTCCAGGAAGGAGTTCGCCGCCGCGTAGGCGGCCTGTCCCGGTGTCCCCATGACCCCTGCGGCGGCGGAGAACAGCACGAAGATACGAAGGTCCTGATCTCGGGTGAGCCGGTGCAGGTTCCATGCTCCGTCCACCTTGGGCCGCAGCACACCTCCGAGCCGTTCGGGAGTGAGAGCCGTGGCGACGCCGTCATCGAGCACGCCCGCGGTGTGCACGACACCCCGCAGTGGGTGTGCGGTGGGCACCTCGGCCAGCAGTCCGCGCACCTCCACCGGGTCGGCGACGTCGCACGCCCGGATCGTCACGCTCGCCCCGAGTCCGGTCAGCTCGGCGCTCAGCTCGGCGGCCCCCGGCGCGTCCGGTCCCCTTCTGCCGGTGAGCAGGAGGTGTCGCACGCCGTGCTCGACGACCAGGTGGCGGGCCAGCCGGGCACCCAGTGCGCCGGTCCCGCCGGTGACCAGCACCGTCCCGTCGGCCGCCGCGTCGGTCGTTCCCGCGTCGCCCACCGCACCACCGCCTTCGGAGTGGTCGCCCGGGCCGCTCTCATCGGCGGCCGTGTCCCGAGCGGCGGCGAGTTCCGAGTGTGCGACCCTCGCCAGCCGGGATGCCAGAACCTCGCCACCGCGTACCGCCAGGCACGGCTCGAGGTGGCCCGCGAGCGTCGCCAGCGCCGACCGGAGGGCGACAGGCGTCGCGTGCTCGTCGATGTCGAGCAGCGCGATGCGGGCCGGGTGCTCCGCCTGCACCGAGCGCAGCAGTCCCCACAGCGTGGCCGCAGCGAGATCGGTGATGTCCTCCTTCGGGCGGGCCGCGACGGCGCCCCGAGTCGTGACCACCAGGGTGGCAGCGCCGAAGCGCTCCTCGGTGAGCCATGTCCGCACCGTGTCCAGTGCGTCGGCCACCCCGTCGTGCACTCGGGTCGCGAGATCTGCGGGAAGGTCGCCGAGGTCGTCGACCTCCGATTGGGACGACCACGGCAGCAGCACCGCAGCGGGTATGGGAGCGGGTAGCGTCGTCACCGACTCGACAGTGTCCAGCTCGGCACCGAACCGATCGACCCACCAGTGCGGCTCGGCGGTGTGTCCGGTGAGGACGACCGGTCGCGGGTCCCCCGGGGCGGCCTCCACCCTCGTCCAGTCGAGCCGGAACAGCGAATCCCGGTGCGCATCGACCGTGGCGTCGCGTGGTGCTCCGTTGAGCGGACGAAGCACCAGCTCCGCCACCGAGGCCACCGGAGAACCCGTCTCGTCGGCCACGAGGATGGAGACGCCGCCGCCTGTCGAGCGCAACCGCACCCGGAGACGGCTGGCTCCCACCGCGCCCAGCCACACACCGCTCCAGGAGAACGGCAGCCGCGTGTGATCCCGTGCTCCCTCCGCCGAGGCATCCTCCTGATCCGAGTCCGCAGTGTCACCGGCGCCCAGCAGCCAGACCGCATGCAGGGCCGCGTCGAACAGGGCCGGGTGCACGGTGAAGCGCTCGGCCTCGCCCACGGCGTCGGCTGGCAGTTCGACCTCGGCGAACACCGCGTCATCGCGGCGCCACATGCCCCGCAATCCCTGGAAGACCGGGCCGTAGTACAGCTCGGCCTCGCCGACCATCCGATCGTAGAAACCGTCGGTCGACACCGCCGTCGCGGCCGCAGGCGGCCACGAGGCGAGTGTCTCGTCGCCCGCGATCGGGGTGTCCGGAGCCAGGACCCCGCCCGCATGCCGCCGCCAGGCCTCGGGGTGCACGTCCTGCTCGTCACGGGCGTAGACGGCGACGGAGCGACGGCCCTGCTCGTCCGCCGCGCCGACCGCGACCTGCACCGCGACGGCGTCGTCACCCGACAGCACGAGCGGCGTGTGCAGGACGAGCTCCTCGATACGATGGCAGCCGACCTCGGCGCCCGCCCGCAGCACCAGATCGACGAACCCGGTTCCCGGGTAGATCACCGAGCCCGCGACCACATGATCGCCGAGCCACGGGTGTGTCGGCACCGACAGCCTGCCGGTGAGCAGGCTTCCTCCGACATCGGGCAGGTCCACGGCGGCGCCCAGCACCGGGTGGTCCGCCATGGTGAGTCCCAGGCCCCTCGTGTCGAGCGAGGTCGCGGTCGGCGGGCCGAGCCAGAATCGCTCGTGTTGGAAGACATAGGTCGGCAGATCGACCCGGCAGGCTCCTCGGCCCGCGAAGCACGCCGACCAGTCGACCGCGATGCCGTGGGTGTGCAGCGTCCCGGCCGCGAGCAGGAAGGACCGTGCTGCGGGCCGGTTCCGTCGCAGGGTGCCCTGCACGAGCGTCCGACGTTCGGGCGCGGCGTCCTCGAGGATCTGCGTCAGTCCCAGGCCCAGTACCGGGTGCGGACTGACCTCGAGGAACGTCGTGTGGCCTCGGTCGAGGCAGGCCCGAATCGCGGCATCGAACTCCACCGGTCGTGACAGGTTGCGGAACCAGTAGTCGGCATCCAGGTCGGCGGGGCTTACCGGAGCGCCGGTCACGGTGGAGATCATCGGCACGGCGTCGGGCTGCTCGATCGGGGTGATCGTGGCGGCCAGCTCCGGGAACTCGTCCCGTAGGACCTCGGTCTGCGGCGAGTGCGAGGCGTAGGCGATGTCCACCCGGTCGAAGCGCACCTCGTCGGCCGCGCAGTCGACACGTAGCTCGTCGAGCGCGGTGAGATCGCCGGAGACGACGACGGATCTCGGCCCGTTGTGCCCCGCGACGACCAGCCGGTCGGCCCACCGGGCGATCCGGGTCCGGACGTCCTCGGCTGTGGCCGCGATCAGGGCCATCCCCCCTCGTCCGACCAACCGGAGCACCGCCCTGCTGCGTAGCGCGATGAGTCGGGCGCCGTCGGCGAGGGACAGCGTCCCGGCCACGCAGGCGGCGGCGATCTCGCCCTGGGAGTGGCCGACCACCGCAGCCGGTCGAACCCCGTGGCAGGCCCACAGCTCGGCTAGGGCGACGGCCGTCGCCCACAGCACCGGCGAGACGACGTCGGCCCGCGCCAACAGTGCGGACTGCTCCGCGTCACAGAGCACCGCACGCAGCGACCAGTCGACCCACGGTGCGAGGGCACGCTCGCACTCGTCGATACGGTCGGCGAAGACCGCATTCGTCTCGATCAGCTCCGCCGCCATGTCCGCCCATTGAGAGCCGTGTCCGGAGAAGACCATGACCGGCCGGGTCTCGGTCTGTGTGCCCGCAGCGGGCGGGACGAGCCCGGAGGCGATGTCTGCCAGTCCGGCGAGCAGTTCCGTCCGGTCGTCGCCGACGACGACGGCACGGCTGCCCAGCGACGCCCGGGTCGTGATCAGCGAATACCCGACGTCGAGCGTCGAGAGCTGTGGCTGGTCGGTCAGCCGGGTGTGCAGCGCCTGTGCCTGCGCCCGCAGCGCCTGGGGTGTGCGGGCGGAGATCACCCACGGCGTCGGCGGTGTCCGGTCGGTGGCGACGGCCTCGGGACCGTGCTCGGGGACCGCCGAGCCTCCCGAGTCGTCGACCTCGGGGGCATCGACGATCTCGGGCTGATCGACGTCCGCCGTGTCCTGTTCGAGGATGAGGTGGACGTTCGTGCCGCTCAGGCCGAAGGCGGAGACGGCCGCCCGGCGGGGCCGGTCGCGGTCGGGCCAGGGCTGCGGCTCGGTGAGCACTCGGACCGCTCCCGAGGACCAGTCGACGTGCGGCGTCGGCTCGTCGACGTGCAGCGTGGCGGGCAAGGTCCCGTGTCGCAGCGCCTGCACCATCTTGATCACGCCCGCCACGCCCGCCGCCGCCTGGGTGTGGCCGATGTTGGACTTCACCGACCCGAGCCACAGCGGGGCGTCGGCGGGCCGGGCCGCACCGTAGGTCGCCAGCAGTGCCTGAGCCTCGATCGGGTCGCCCAGCCGGGTCCCGGTGCCGTGTGCCTCCACGACGTCGACGTCCGAGGGCGTCAGGCCCGCGTTGGCCAGCGCCCGGCGGATGACCCGCTGCTGTGCCGGCCCGTTGGGCGCGGTGAGCCCGTTGGAGGCGCCGTCCTGGTTGACCGCGGACCCGGGCACCACGGCCAGCACACGGTGCCCGTGCCGCCGCGCGTCGGAAAGCCGTTCCACGACGAGCATCCCGACGCCCTCGCCCCAGCCGGTTCCGTCGGCGGCGTGGGAGAACGCCTTGCAGCGACCGTCGCCTGCGAGGCCGCCCTGGCGGGAGAACGCGGCGAAGACGCCCGGCGAGGACATGACGGTGACACCGCCCGCGAGTGCGAGGTCGCACTCGCCCGTGCGCAACGACTGGGCGGCGAGGTGCAGTGCCGTCAACGAGGAGGAGCACGCCGTGTCGACGGTGACCGCCGGTCCCTCGAAACCGAAGGTGTAGGCGAGGCGCCCGGACAGCACGCTGCCCGCCGCGCCGGTCAGGATGTAGTCCGCGCCGAGCGCGGGCTCGCCCAGCAACGCGGTCGCGTGTTCCTGCGCGGTGCCACCGACGAACACGCCGGTGTCGCTGCCCCGCAGAGCCTGCGGGTCGATGCCCGCCCGCTCCAGTGCCTCCCAGGTGGTCTCCAGCAACAGTCGTTGTTGCGGATCGGTCGCCGCCGCCTCCACCGGGGCGATCGAGAAGAAGGCGGCGTCGAAGCCCGCGACGTCGTCGAGGAAGCCACCGACTACCGAGGGCGCCGTCGGGTCCGACGGCGACCCCGAGGGCGCGCCGGGTACGCCCGCGAGCTGCCAGCCTCGGTCTGTCGGGAACGTCGTCATCCCGTCCACCTGGTCGGACACCACGCGCCAGAGGTCCTCCGGGCTGTGCACCCCGCCGGGCAGACGGCAGGCCATGCCCACGATCGCCAACGGCTCGTCCGCGCTCGGGCGGGCGGACGTCGTCACCGACGTCCCGGCGCCGTCACCCGTCGGGGCGCCGATCAGCTCCGTGCGCAGATGGGTCGCGAGCACCTCGGGCGTGGGGTGGTCGAAGACGAGCGTGGCGGGCAAGGTCAGGCCCGCGACCAGTCCGAGCCGCTCGCGGAACTCGATGGCCGTCAGCGAGTCGAAGCCGGCCTCCTGGAAGGAGCGGTCGGCCGAGATCGCCTCGGCGTCGACGTGGCGGAGGACCCCCGCGGCCTCGGTGCGGATCATCTCGATCAGCAGTGCCCGCCCCTCGGCCTCGTCGGCCGCCGACAGGCGCGTTCGCAGGAGCTCCCCCGCCGTCGAGCGGACATCCGGTCCTGGTGTCGGGTCGTTCGTCCGTACCAGTCCGGCGGCAAGCACGTCGAGCAGCGGACGGCGGCGGGCGATGGTGAAGGCCGGAAGGAACCTGGTCCAGTCGACGTCGGCGATGGCGACGGCTGCGTCGCGGGCGTCGACGGCCTGCGACATAGCCGTCATGGCGAGCTCCGGCGCCATCGGGTTGAGGCCACGCCGGAGCAGGACCTGCTCGGCGGCCGGGTCGACCATGCCGCCACTGCCCCAACCGCCCCAGGCGATCGAGGTCGCGGGCAGCCCCTGGGCCCGGCGATGCTCGGCGAAGGCGTCCAGGTAACTGTTGGCCGCCGCGTAGGCGCCCTGCCCCGCACTGCCCCACACCGCGGAGACCGAGGAGAAGAGCACGAAGGCGTTCAGGTCGAGTCCCCGCGTCGCCTCGTGCAGGTTGACCACGCCCGCGACCTTGGGGCGCAGCACGGGGGCGAGCCGGTCGACGGTCAGCTCCTCCACCGGGCAGTCGTCGACGATGCCTGCGGCGTGGACGACGGCGGAGAGCGGACGATCGGCCGGGATGCTCGCGATCAGGTCCCGCACGGCGGCCGGGTCGGCCAGGTCGCAGGCGGCGATCGTGACGCGGACACCGATGCCCGCCAGTTCCAGTTCGAGGTCCTCGGCGCCCGGAGCGCTGCGGCCCCTGCGGCTGACCAGCAGTAGGTGCTCGGCCCCCTGACCGGCCAACCAGCATGCGACGTGACTGCCGAGGGATCCGGTGCCACCCGTGACGAGCACCGTCCCGCTGGGTCGCCAGCCTGATCCCGCTTGCGCGGCAGGCGGCGCCGGGACGAGCCTGCGGACGAAGACGCCGGAGCGGCGCACGGCGAGCTGATCCTCGTCGTCGACGCCGGCGAGGGCGGCGACGAACCACTCCGTCGAGCGGGCGTCGAGCAGGTCGGGCAGGTCGATCAGACCGCCCCAGCGGTCGGGACGCTCCAAGCCGAGCACGCGGCCCAGGCCCCAGGTCAGCGCCTGCGCCGGGCTGTGCAGCGGATCGGAGTCGCCCACCGACACCGCGCCCCGGGTGGCACACCACAGCGGCGCCCGCAGGTCGGCGTCGCGCAGCGCCCGGACCAGGGCGGCGGTGGCCGTCAGGCCTGCGGGCACCGCCGACTCGTCCCGATGGGCGGTCTCGTCCAGCGCGAGTAGGGAGACCACACCCGCGAACGGTCTGTGCGCCGTGGAGCGCAACAGTGCAGCGGTCTCCGTCGGGTCTGTGTCGGACTCGATGACGAGCCGGACCACCTCGGCACCGGCCTGCGACAGCAGTTGCGCGACATCCGGGACCGAGTGCGCTCGGCTCGCCTCGACGGCGGCCTCCACCACGAGCCATCTTCCCGTCAGCAGCGCTCCCGGTGACACGGCGATCGGCTGCCAGCGGACGCGATACCGCCACGACTCCACCGTGGACATCTCGCGCCTGCGATGCCGCCAGGCCGCGAGCATGGGCAGCACCTCGTGCCACGGCGCGTCGGCGTCCACGTCCAGGGTCGTGGCCAGCCCCGTCAGGTCCTCTTCCTCCACCTGACGCCAGAACGCGCCGTCGTCGAGGCCCGAGGGTGTCGGCTGCCGGGTATCGGTCTCGGTCACACGGGGGTCCAGCCAGAAACGCCGCCGCTGGAACGCATACGTCGGCAGGTCGAGGACTCGGACGTCTCGGCCCACGAAGGCCGAGGCCCAGTCGACGGCGGGCCCTCGGGCGTGCAGCCCGCCGAGCGCGGTCAACAGTGACTCGATCTCCGGCCGGTCGCGGCGCAACACGGCGAGGCCCACGACGTCGGGAAGGGTGTCGCGGACCATGGGGGTCAGGACGGCGTCCGGGCCGAGTTCGAGGAACGCGGTGATGCCGTCGGCACGCAACGTGTGCAGGCCCGCCGCGAAGCGAACCGCGTCCCTGGCATGCCGGACCCAGTACTCCGGGGTGCCGAAGTCCGCCGCGGCGAACTCGCCCGTCCGGTTGGACACGATGGGCAGTCGCGGCGGGTGGAACTCGACGGCCGCCAGTACCTCGGCGAACTCGGCGAGCATCGGGTCCATTCTCGGCGAGTGGAAGGCGTGGCTGACCGACAGCCGACGAGTGCGACGTCCCGCCGCCGTCCAGTCGGTCACGAGGCCGTCGATCACCTCGGCATCGCCGGAGACCACCACCGAGTCGGCGGTGTTCACCGCCGCGATCGACACGCGGTCCGTCAGTCCCGCCAAAGACTCGGCGACGGCTGACTCGGTTTCGCGGACGGACACCATCGCCCCGCCCGAGGGCAGCGCCTGCATCAGCCTGCCCCGCGCGGCGACGACAGCGCAGGCATCGGCGAGCGACCACACCCCGGAGACGTACGCGGCGACCAGTTCCCCGACCGAGTGCCCGCCGACAGCGGCGGGGCGCAGGCCGAAGGACTCGACGAGCCGGAACAGTGCGACCTCGAGCGCGAAGAGACAGGCCTGGGTGTAGCGGGTCTCGTCGAGCAGAACGGCCTGTGGGGAGCCCTCCTCCGCGAAGGCGATCTCCCGCAGCGGCGTGTCGAGCCGGGTGTCCAGTTCTGCGCAGACCTCGTCGAAGGCTTCGGCGAAGACGGGGGACGCCTCGTACAGTTCGCGGCCCGTCCCGGGCCGCTGGGCGCCCTGGCCGGTGAACAGCACCGCGGTACGAAGGTCGGGGCTGTTCCCTCGTGTGCCGCCGTCCACGGTGCGACGTCCCTCGGCGAGATCGTCCAGGGAGGCGAGTCCGTGGTCGAGATCCGGGACGAGTACCACGGCACGGTGGTCGAGCACGGCTCTGGTGGTGGCCAGGGAGAAGCCGATGTCGGCCGGGGACTCACCGGGACGATCCGTCAGGAAGGCGCGGAGCCGCGCGGCCTGCGAACGCAGCCCGGCCTCGCTCTGTGCGGAGAGCACCCACGGGACGACCGATGTCGAGGGGACGACGGCAGGACTCGGGCGGGCCGGGGTGGGCGGCACCGACGGCGGCTCCTCGAGAATCAGGTGGGCGTTGGTCCCGCTGATGCCGAACGACGACACCCCGGCCCGGCGCGGCCGGTCCGCCCGCTGCCATGGTCGGGGCTCGGTCAGCAGCCGCACCGAGCCCGTCGACCAGTCGACCTCCCGGGTGGGCTCCTCGACGTGCAGCGTCGGCGGCAGACTCGCCCGTGTGATGGCGAGAACCATCTTGATCACGCCCGCGACGCCGGCGGCGGCCTGGGTATGCCCGAGGTTGGACTTGACCGAGCCCAGCCATAGCGGGCGCTGCGCACTCCGGTCCCGACCGTAGGTGGCGATCAGGGCCTGTGCCTCGATCGGGTCGCCCAGCCTGGTGCCCGTGCCGTGGGCCTCGACGACATCGACGTCGTCGGTGCCCAGCCGCGCATTGGCCAGCGCCTGTCGGATCACTCGCTGCTGGGCGGGGCCGTTGGGGGCGGTCAGTCCGTTGGAGGCGCCGTCCTGGTTGACCGCCGATCCTCGGATCACGGCTAGAACCCGGCGCCCGTTGCGCTGGGCGTCGGAGAGACGTTCGACCAACAGGACACCCGCGCCCTCGGCGAAGCCGGTCCCGTCGGCGTCGGAGGCGAAGGCCCGGCAACGACCGTCCACAGACAGTCCGCCCTGGCGATGGAACTCGAGGAGTCCACCGGGCGTGGACATGACAGTCACACCGCCTACCAGCGCGAGCTCGCATTCACCGTTGCGCAGCGACTGCGTCGCCAGGTGCAGTGCCACCAGCGAGGACGAACACGCCGTGTCCACCGTCATCGCGGGCCCTTCGAGGCCGAACGAGTAGGCGAGCCTGCCGGAGAGCACGCTGGCCGTTCCGCCGGTGCTCAGGTATCCCGCCGCCTCGGCGCCCGCTCGCACGAGCAGGTTCGCGTAGTCCTGGTTGTTGGAGCCGACGAAGACCCCGGTGGCAGTGCCGCGCAGCGACTGAGGATCGATGCCCGCCCGCTCCATCGCCTCCCAGGACGTCTCCAGCAGCAGCCGTTGCTGCGGGTCCATCGCCGCCGCCTCACGCGGCGCGATGCCGAAGAGGGCCGCGTCGAAACCGGCGACGTCGTCGAGGAATCCGCCGGACCGGGGGGCGTCTGCCTCCGCGTCCAACGAGCCGTCTCCGGTGAGCACCTCCCAGCCCCGGTCGGCTGGGAAGGGCGAGATCGCGTCGCGCCCATCGGCCAGCAGACTCCACAACTGTTCGGGAGAGTCGACGCCGCCGGGGAAACGACAGCTCATGGCGACGATCGCGATGGGGTCGTCCGCGCCTGTCTGCGCGGTGGGACCGTCGTCCTCGCTCGGCCCGCCCGCCATGTCGGCGCGCAGCCGCGCGGCCAGACCGGCCGGTGTGGGGTGGTCGAACAGCAGGGTCGCGGGCAACCGAAGACCGGTCACGGCGTTGAGTCGGTTGCGCAGTTCGACCGACGTCAGCGAGTCGAACCCGAGTTCCCGGAACGCCCGCTCGTCTCCGACCGCCTCGGACGAGGAGTGGCCCAGGACCGAGGCGGCCTCGGCGCGCACCAGGTCGACCAGCAGCCGGTCCTGGTCCTGAGTCGACAGCCCGGCCAGTCGACCGGTCAGCGAGCCTCCGGCGGCAGTCGTCGGCGCGTCGGCGGTTCCGGGGGCAGTCGGCGCGGTTCGCAGGTCCGGGAGGTCGCGAAACAGCGGATGGACGGTGCCGACCTGTGCCGCCAGCCGGGACCAGTCGATGTCGGCCACGGCCAGCAGGGTCTCGTCGTGGTCCAGTACCTGTCCGAGGACGGTGAGCGCGGTCTCCGGGTCCATGTCGACGGTGCCGCGCCGCCGCAGCTGCTGCTCGACGGCGTCGTCGGCGATACCGCCGCCCGCCCAGTGTCCCCAGGCCACGGAGGTCGCCTGCAGTCCTCGGGCGCGGCGATGCTGGGCCAATGCGTCGAGCACGGCGTTGCCCGGTGCGTAGGTGGCCTGGCCGGGAATCCCCAGGGAGCCTGCGAGGGAGGAGAAGAGGACGAAGGCGGCCAACGGACGGTCGGCCGTCAGTTCGTGCAGATTGATGGCGCCGCGCACCTTCGCGCCGTACGCGGCGGCCAGCTTCGCGTCGGTGACGGCGTCGACCAGCGCGTCGTCCAGCACCGCGGCCGTGTGCACCACCGAGGTCAGCGGTCGGTGCGCCGGGATCGAATCCAGCGCTGCGCGCAGCTGATCCTTCTCGGCGATGTCGCAGGCCAGGATCGTCACCTCGGTGCCGAGGCCGGTCAGCTCGGCACGCAGGTCCTCGGCGCCCGGCGCCGAGGGGCCCCGCCGGCTGAGCAGTAACAGGTTCTCGGCGCCCGCACGGGCCAGCCACCGAGCGACCGCCGCCCCCAGTGATCCGGTGCCACCGGTCAGCAGCACCGTGCCCTCGGGTTGCCAGGAGCGGACCGCCGGTCGTTCGCCCAACGGGGCGCGCACGAGCCTGCGGCCGTAGGAGCCCGCAGCGCGCACCGCTACCTCGTTCTCGTCCCGCGCGGCGAGAACGGCGCGGAGCCGGGCCCCGGCGCGGGCGTCGAGTCGCTCCGGCAGGTCGACGAGGCCGCCCCACCGCTCGGGGTGTTCCGCTCCGACGACGCGGCCGAATCCCCAGGTCTGCGCCTGCAACGGGGCAGTCACGGGGTCGGCGGGTCCGGTGGAGACGGCACCTCGGGTGAGGCACCAGAGCGGGGCGTCGAGGTCGGCGTCGCCCAAGGCCTGCACCAGCGCGACGGTGGCCGGTCCCCCCTCGGGCATGGTCGAGGTGATCGCGGTGCCGTTCTTCTCGTCCAGTGCCAGCAAGGACACGATCCCGGCCAAGGGCGCCGAGCCGTCGAGCGTCCGGCGCAGCAGGTCGGCCAGGCCGCCGCGATCAAGTTCGCTCGGCACCGGCAGGACGACGACCTCGGCTCCGCCTGCCCGCAGCGTCGTTCCCACGTCCGATGCCGAGGAGGCGCACCGTCCGTCGGCGGGCTCGACGACCAGCCAGGTCCCGGTGAGCCGGGCGTCGGGCTGAGCCCGCATCGGTCGCCATTCGATCCGATACCGCCACGAGTCCGCGGTGGACAGCTCACGTCGCCGTCGGTGCCACGCGGAAAGTCGGGGCAGCACCGCGTCCAGTGGGGCGTCCGTCGAGACGTCCAGGGACGAGGCAAGACCCGTGAGGTCCTCCTGCTCGACGCGTGCCCAGAACGCCGTCTCGCCCTCGCCCGCCGGAGTCCCGGTCGGTTCGATGGACGGGCGGTGCGGCTCCAGCCAGTAGCGTCGGCGCTGGAACGCATAGGTCGGCAGCGCCACCTCGGCGGCGGTCGCGGCCCGCACGGTCCCGTGCCAGCCGACGGTGACTCCTCGGGTGTGCAGGACGGCCTCGGCCAACAGGAGTCGACGTAAATCCGGCTCGTCCCGGCGCAGCGTTCCACAGACCACGGCGGTGTCGGCGACACCCGTGGCGGTCAGGGTCTGTTCAATGCCCATCGTCAGGACTGGATGCGGACTGACCTCCAAGAACACGGTGTGGCCGCGTGCGGAGCAGGCCCTCACCGCCTGTTCGAACTGCACGGTCTCGGCGAGATTGCGGAACCAGTAGTCGGCGTCGAGCTCCTCGGTGGCCAGCGGTTCGCCCGTGACGGTGGAATAGAACGGCACGCTGCCAGGACGAGGCTCGATCGGGCCAGCCAGTTCGAGGATGCGGGTCCGCAGCAGGTCGACCTCGCGGGAGTGTGAGGCATAGTCCACCGGGATCCACCGGGCGCGGATGTCGCGGCGCTCCCACTGCTCGACCAGCTCGGTCAGGGCGATGCGCTCACCGGAGACGACCACCGACTCGGGTCCGTTGATCGCCGCGACGGAGATGCGCTCACCCCAGGCCGCGAGGTCAGCGCGCACCTCGGCCACGGAGCGGGTGACCGACACCATGCCGCCGCGACCGGACAGCGTCTCGGCCACGGCGGCGCTGCGCAGGGCGACGATCCTCGCCCCGTCCTCGAGTGACAGCGCGCCGATGGCGCAGGCGGCGGCGATCTCGCCCTGGGAATGGCCGATGACTGCGGCGGGCCGTACGCCCTCGGCCTCCCACAGGGCGGCCAGGGACACCATCACCGCCCACAGTGCGGGCTGCACGACCTCCACCCGGTCCAGCGCCTCGCGCGGCGCAGTACCTCGGACGACATCGGTGACGGAGAAGTCCACCCAGTGCGCCAGCGCCCGCTCGCACTCGGCGAGGCGGTCGGCGAAGGGCGAGCAGGACGTCAGGAGGTCCGCAGCCATTCCCAGCCACTGTGAGCCCTGTCCGGGGAAGACCAACACCGGTCCCAGCTCGGGCGCGCCGGAGCCCACGACGACCGACGGCGCGGGTCTGCCCTCGGCCACGGCCGTAGCCCCGGCGAGCAGCGCCTCGAGATCGTCACCGATCACCACCGCGCGGTGTTCGAAGCACGATCTCCCGTGCAGCAGCGCCGAGGCGACGTCGGCCGCCGACGACTCCGAAGCGGCGTCGACGGCGGCGACGAGCCGCTGCGCCTGCGCCCGCAGCGCGTCCTCGGTGCGGCCGGAGAGCACCCAGGGCACCCAGCCTGCGGCGGGGCGCCCGTCGGTGTCGGGAGACGGGGGCGTCGCGGGGGCCTCTTCGACGATGACGTGCGCATTGGTGCCGCTGAACCCGAAGGACGACACTCCCGCGAGTCGCGGGCGGTCGAGGTCGGGCAGCACGGTGGCCTCGGACACCAGTCGCACGGCGCCGTCGGGCCAGGTCACCTTGGTTGTCGGCTCCGCGGCGTGCAGAGAGGAGGGCACCATCCCGTGACGCAGGGCGAGCACCGTCTTCATCACGCCTGCCACGCCCGCCGCAGCCTGAGTGTGTCCGATGTTGGACTTCACCGAGCCGAGCAGCAGCGGCCTGTCCGACTCCCGATGACGTCCGTAGGTCGCGATCAGGGCCTGCGCCTCGATGGGATCACCCAGCTCCGTGCCGGTGCCGTGGGCCTCCACGATGTCGACGTCGCCCGCCGCCACTCCCGCGTCGAGTAGGGCCTGTCGGATCACGCGGTGTTGCGAGGGACCGTTCGGCGCGGTCAGTCCGTTGGACGCGCCGTCGGAGTTCACGGCGGAGCCCCGCAGGACCGCCAGCACCGGATGGCCGTTGCGGCGCGCGTCGGAGAGGCGTTCCACCAGCAGCAGGCCGACGCCCTCGGACCAGCCGACGCCGTCCGCGTCCTCGGAGAAGGGCTTGCAGCGACCGTCGGCCGCGAGCCCGTTCTGCCGGGAGAACTCGACGAAGGCACCGGGCGTCGACATCACCGTCACGCCGCCAGCCAGGGCCATCGAGCACTCGTCGTTGCGCAGGGCGCGGATCGCGAGGTGCAACGCGACTAGCGAGGACGAACAGGCGGTGTCGATGGTGACCGCAGGCCCCTCCAGTCCGAGGGTGTAGGCGAGCCGCCCGGAGAGGATGCTGCCCGCCGTGCCGGTGAGGATGAAGCCCGCAGCCTCGGCGGGGGCCCCGACGGAAACGGTGGCGAAGTCCTGCGGGGTGCCGCCGACGAAGACCCCGGTGTGGCTGCCGCGAAGGGTCGAGGGGTCGAGGCCCGCGTGCTCGATCGCCTCCCAGGACGTCTCCAGCAGCAGCCGCTGCTGCGGGTCCATCGCCGCCGCCTCACGAGGCGAGATCTCGAAGAACTCAGCGTCGAACTCGGCCGCGTCATGCAGGAATCCGCCTTGACGGACATATCCGCCTGCCGGCAGTTCCAATGATTCCCAGCCCCGATCGGCGGGGAATCCGGTGATGGCATCGGTGCCGTTCGCCATCAATTCCCAGAAATCATCGGGCGAACTCACTCCGCCCGGGAATCGACAGGACATTCCGATGATGGCGATCGGCTCCTGGGCCCGATCCCGGACATCCTGCAGCCGCGTTCTGGTCTGCTGGAGTTCGGTGGTCACCCGCTTCAGGTAACTGCGCAGTTTATCCTCGGCCATTACCATCGCCATCTCCACTCTGCACACCGGTCAGAACTCGTCTGTCGCGTCCCCGGCTGTCCGGCCGTGACATTTCCCGCAGTGGTCCTGATGTGGTCGAACCTGCACAGGCGCGGGCCGCATCACCCACGCACGGCCGCGTATCGGCCGATCTCACGACATGCGGGACCAGTCCCAGGAATTCGACGCCCGCGGCACCGGGAGACCGTCCCGTCGACGTCGTCGTGACGACTCTCGCACCCACGAACCGCATCCCCGATCCGGGCGCTTCGCCTCATCGACCACACTATTATCGGTGTACGCTACCGCCGGAAACAACGCCCCGAAACCCCGAATCGGTACTGCCGAGTCACGGCACGGCGATAGGGGATTTTAGGGGTGCACATAGGGGCATAAATTCGCGCTGGATCGCCCTCGGGAACTGGCTCTTTGCTATTCGCCGGTAAATCGGCGAATCGAGTCGACACGGCGAGTTGCGGCGATGAGGAGTCCGCGCGATCAGCCGGGTGGCTCAACGTCGAGCGGCCTGGTCCTCGACGATGTCGCGGTCCCGTTCACCGCCGCGTACCCGCCTTCTCGCACACTCGGCGGCGCGCGTCGCCATCGTCTCGCCGGCGAGCCGGTCCGGACCGCAGTCGCCGGGACGGCGGGTCTGCCGCAACGGGCGACACCGGTTACCCGGGCGAGCCAGAGCGCCTCGCTGCAGCAGGATCGTCGGCAGCACCGCCGACACGGCGCTCCGCAACTCCGCACCGGGAGCCCGGGGTCGACGGTGGACACCGCAGCCGGCGGGACGGCGACGGCCTCGGCGGGCAGTCGCCTACCCAAAATCCGTGGTGGACGACAGAGCCGCCGGTCTCGGCCGCGCATAGGCCCACCACGGCGGAGTAGGTCTGCGCACCGACACGGCACCGATCCCGCCGTCGTCCGCCAGGTCGTCGACCCTCCGCATGTCCTCCGCGCACGTCTGCGGCGAATCGGCGACCGAGCCGACGACCTCGTCGTCCGCCCCACTACGGCGCCTCTCCCTCGGCTCACCTGCGAGGGCGGATCCAGGGCGTGCAGGCGGAGGAAGTCGATCTCCCGCGATCAGCCGATCCGCAGGGCCCCGACGGGACACAACGCCACCGCTTCCTCAGCAGCGTCGTGCAGGCGACGATCGGGCTCGGAATCCAGAAGCAGGACGAGGCCGTCGTCGTCCTGGTCGAAGACCTCCGGGGCGATCAAGACGCACTTGCCCGAGCCGGTGCAGACGTCCCGGTCGGCGTGGACGTACGGTCCGGCTGCGTCGGCACTCACCAGGTGACCGGCATCGACATGATGTCGGGCAGCGGCGAGCCGGGCAGGCCCGTCAGCTCCGAGGCGGGCACGGCGAGGCGGAGATCGGGAATGCGGCGGAACAGCGTTCCGTAGGCGATCTCCAGCTCCACCCGGGTGAGGTTGGCGCCCAGACACTGATGGGAACCGTGCCCGAAGGCGATGTGCGCGCGGGCGTTGCGGTGCACGTCCAGCACGCTGGGCTCGTCGAATACCTCGGTATCGCGGTTGGCCGCGCCGTTGGCCACGATGACGGCGTCACCCGCCGCGATCGCCACGCCGCCGATCTCGACGTCCGCGGTGGCCACACGGAGTCCGGAGAGGTCGGAGACGCTGATGTAGCGCAGCAGCTCGTCCACGGCTCCCGGAAGCACGGCCTCGTCGGCCCGCAGTGCGGCGAGCTGGCCGGGGTTCTCCAGCAGAGCCGCCACACCGAGGGAGATCATCGACGCGGTGGGCAGCTGGCCTGCGCCGAAGAACAGGAAGCACAGGCTGACCAGTTCTTCGTGCGTCAGCGCCCCGGTGGCGACGTGCTTGGCGATCACACGGCTGAGCAGGTCGTCCCCCGGCTCGCTCTCCTTCTCCATGATCGCCTGGTACAGATACCGGGTAACCGGGATGAGGTGGGCGTTCATCGCCGATCCGACGTCGTCGGCGTCGAGGGAGTCACTGGTCTCCAGCGGGACGTCGCGGCTCTTCGCGACGAATTCCTGCATATCCGTATAGGAGATTCCCAGGAGATGGCAGACCACACTGCCTGCCATCGGCGACGAATAGGCCTGCACCAGATCCACCGGCTTGTCGGCGGCCAGCATGGCATCGATCAGCTCGTCGGCGGTCTGCTGAATGAGCGGCCGGAGCCCGTTCATTCGGCGCACGGTGAACTCGCTGATCACGGTGCGTCGAAGCCTGGTGTGCTCGGGAGCGTCGAGCGTGATCAGGGTCGAGAAGGCCCGAGTACCCTCCATCGCGGCACTCAGCATCGGGTATCCGGGGTTGGCGGCGTCCGAGCTGAACAGCGGGTCGGAAAGCACGGCCTTCGCATCGTCGTACCCGGTGACCAGCCAGCCCTGCGTCCCGTTGTACAGCCGGATCGGGCTGGGACCACCCGTGGCGAGCATTTCACCGTACTCGGCGGGCGGCTCGTAGGGGCATTTGCGCAGGATCGGGAACTCGACTACGGAATCCGTGGCCGCGTCAGTCATAAGCTCGCTCCAAAATCAACGGGAATTCGGGCCGAATAGGTCGCGACAACCCTAATTCGACGACGATCGAGGATCGCCCCCTAGCCTGCCCCTACTCTCCGCAGCACCCTTATCGACGAACGCCGGTAGATCGCCTTAATTCATACCGACCTCGGGCCGGCCAATTGACGGATGAAGAATCTCGATGAGATTCCCGATTCCATCGATCGGCCGGCTGCCGAGGTCGGGCACCCGGGTCAGATCCCGCCGAACTCGTCGTCGATCAATCGGAGGAGTTCGTCCGCGTCGGCGGCGTGCAGCGCCACGTCTGCCGCACCGGGCTCGTCGTGGTCGGCGTCGCCGAGCCTCGACAGGAGCACCGTCAACCGCGTCGCCAGGGCCCGGCGGGCCTCGCCACCGAGCTCGACCGAGGAGACACCCTGTTCCAGCCGATCCAGCTGGGCGAGGACCGCTCCGTCCGGGTTCTCCGTCCGGGTGCCGAGCTCGGCGGCGAGGAAGTCCCCCACCGCCGAGGGCGACGGATGATCGAAGACCAGCGTGGCTGGCATACGCCGCCCGGTCAGCTCGTTCAGTCGGTTACGCAGCTCCACCGAGGTCAGCGAGTCGAAACCCAACTCCGTGAACGCGGTCGTCGCGCTCACCATCTCGACGGACCGATGGCCGATGACGACGGCAGCCTCCTGCCGAACCATGGTGACGAGCGCGGCCCTGGCATCCGCCTCGGACAGCCCGGCCAGGCTCGCCCGCAGCGCCGCGCCCGCATCACCGGCCGACGGCAGCCGCCGGGCCGGTGCGCGCACGAGGCCGCGTAGCACTGCGGGAATCGGGCCGTCGCGGCGTTCGACGCCGGCGTCCAACACCCAGTCGGCCGGGGACACCACGGCCCGATCGGCGGCGACGGCGACGTCGAACAGCCGCAGTCCCTCCGAGATCGACAGCGGCCGCAGCCCGGTGCGCGCCGTACGCCGGGCATCGGCACCGTCGAGCGCCCCGGTCATCCCGCCACCCGAGCCGGCCCATGGCCCCCAGGCCAGCGATACGGCGGGCAGGCCGAGTGCTCTCCTGTGCTGCGCCAAGGCATCGAGAAAGGCGTTGGCCGCAGCGTAGTTCGCCTGACCGGCCGAGCCCAGAAGCCCGGCGACGGAGGAGAACAACACCAGCGGGACGGCGCCGAACTCCAAGGTCGTCTCGTGCAGATTGACCGCGCCGTGCACCTTGGCGCGCAGCACACGGTCGATTCGCTCGGGCGTCAACGACGTGAGCAGCCCGTCGTCGAGCACGCCCGCAGCGTGCACCACGGCCGTCACGGGATGGTCGGCGGGAACGTCCGCGAGTACTGCCGCGAGCGCCGCACGATCACCGACGTCGCAGGCGACGAGAGAGGCGTCCGTCCCGAGTTCGGCCAATTCCTCGACGAGGCGCTCCGCCGCAGGGGCATCGCCGCCCTGTCTGCCGAGCAGCAGCAGCCTGCGTGCCCCGTGCTCGGCGGCGAGGTGCCGCGCGACGGCACCGCCGAGCAGGCCGGTGCCGCCCGTCACCACCACCGTTCCCCCGGCAACGCTGTGCCACGGAAGAGCGTTGACCCGCGACCGGTTCGCCTCCGCAGGCAACCGCGCCAGCCGAGGGGTGTGGAGCGTGCCCGCCCGAATGGCAGTCTGGGGTTCGGCAGCGGCCGTCGCCGCAGCGACGGCGGCGGGCAACGCTTGGAAGGACGTCTCCTCCCCGTCGATGTCGACGATCAGGAAGCGTTCGGGATGCTCGGACTGCGCGGAGCGAACCAGCCCGAGAGCCGAGGCAGCCGCCAGATCGGCCACGTCCTCGTCGTCGGTCGTCGCGAAGGCCCGCCGGGTCACCAACACGAGCCTGGTCGAGGACAGACCGTCGTCGGCGAGCCATCGACGCAGCAGGCCGAACGTCCGATGCACGGCGTCGCGCACGGCCTCGGCGGGGTCGTCGGAGAAGTCACCGCCCACCAGCTCGGCGAGGACGACCTCCGGTCGTGCCGCGCCCGCCGCTGAGGAGGACCCGGCTTCGAGGTCCGTCCATCGGGGTAGTTCCACCCCGCCGATCCGGACGGGCAGCCGATCCACTGTGTCCTGATCGAGGACGGCCCACCCGATGGGCGCGACGGGCTCGGGTGTGCGCGGCGAGGAGATCCAGTCGAGCCTGAACAGCGCATCCGGGCGCCGTCTTCCCGCCGAGGCAGGCCCGGTCTGTGCGACCGGCCGCAGGGTGACGCCCTCGATCGAGGCCAGTGGCCTGCCCAGCTCGTCGGTCAGCTCGATCGAGAGCGCGGTCCCCGCACCGGGCGACATCCGGACCCGAGCGGCGGCGGCTCCGGTCTGGTGGAGGGTCACCCCCGTCCAGGCGAACGGCAGCCGGGTGGGGTCGTCGGTCGGGCTCGCGGCGAGTCCGATGGTGTGCAGGGCCGCGTCCAGCAGTGCGGGATGCATCCCGAACCGGCCCGCCTCCTCCCGCACGGAATCGGGCAGTCGTACCTCGGCGAAGACCTCGTTCGCCTGTCGCCAGGCACGGTGCAGACCTTGGAAGGCCGGCCCGTAGGCGAGAGCCGAATCCGAGTCCGCCGTGTAGAGGTCGGCCACGTCGACCGGATCGGCGTCGGCCGGCGGCCAGGGTCCCGTTCGGACGGTCGGCATGCGGTCGCCGACGGTCAGGCTGCCGTGGGCGTGCCGGGTCCAGTTCTCGTCCGGCGGGTCGTCCTGCGCACGCGAGTACACGGTGACGGGAACCGCGTCGTTCTCGTCCGGCGAGCCGACGACGACCTGGAGGTGGACCTCCTCACCCGCCGACAACACGAGCGGGACCTCCAGGGTCAGTTCGGCCACGGTGTCGCGGCCGACGTGCCGACCCGCTTGGAGAACGAGCTCCACGAAGGCGGTGCCGGGCAGCACGATGCCGCCCGCGACCCGGTGGTCCGCGAGCCAGGGCTGCGCTGCATGCGAGAGACTGCCGGTGAGTACGACACCGGGTGTGTCGGGCGAGGCCACGATCGCGCCGAGCATGGGGTGGTCGGCGGCGCCCAATCCGAGGCCGCGCGGGTCTCCGGGGTTCGCGCCGACATCGAGCCAGTACCGCTCGTGTTGGAAGGCGTAGGTCGGTAGGTCCACCGATGACGGCGCGGACGGCAGCTGAGGCGACCAGTCCACCGGCACACCCCCGGCGTGGGCCGTGGCCAGTCCGGTCAGGACCGCGTCCACCTCGCCGCGCCCGGTGCGCAGCAGGGGGAGACAGCGCACTCCGGCGGTGTCGCGCGTCCTCGTGCCGCCTGCATCGCGATCGTCGTCCTCGTCGTGATCCAGGGTGTCGCGGGCGAGCATGGACAGCACCGTGCCGGGGCCGACCTCGATCACGATGGACGCCCCGAGCCGCCGCAGGCTGCGCACCGCGTCCGCGTAGCGCACCGGCTCGCGAACCTGGCGCACCCAGTAATCCGGATCGGTCAACGCCGCGAGATCTGCCTCGGCACCGGACACCGTCGAGACCACCGGCATGGTCGGGGTGTCGAACTCGACGTGGGACAGCTCCCGCCGGTAGTCGTCGAGCATCGGGTCCATCAGGGCGGAGTGGAAGGCGTGCGACACCGTCAGGTCTCGGACCCGACGCCCGCGCGCCCGCCACGACTCGGCGATCTCCTCGACGACCTCGGCCTCGCCGGAGACCACGGTCGCCGTCGGGCCGTTCACCGCCGCGATGCTCACCGGCGGCGGTGAACCCGGAGTTCCGGCGGGGTCCTGCTCCCCGAGTCGACGCGCCGCACGATCGATCAGATCCTCTCGAATCTCCTGTTCCGTCGCCGCGACGGCGGCCATCGCGCCGCCCTCGGGCAGGGCCTGCATCAGCTTGGCCCGGGCGGCGACCACTCGACACGCCTGCGGCAGCGACCACAGGCCTGCCACGTACGCCGCCGTCACCTCGCCCAGCGAGTGTCCACTCACGATGTCGGGCACCACGCCGAAGGACTCCGCCAGGCGGACCAGTGCCACCTCTATCGCGAATAGTCCTGGCTGCGCCAACCCGGTCGCGTCGACGGCACGGGCTGCGGGCTCTGCCTCGGGCGCCGCGTCGTCGGGCACCGCGTCGTCGGGCACCGCGAAGAGAGCCGCTCGCAGCGAACAGCCCAGGAGCGGGTCCAGCTCGGCACAGACCTCGTCGAAGGCCGCGGCGAAGACCGGATAGGCAGCATGGAGTTCGCGGCCCATGCCGGGGTACTGGGTGCCCTGGCCGGTGAACACCATGGCCAGCCTTCCCGGGTTCTCGGCCATGCCCGTGATCACTGCCGGGGTCGAGCGACCCTCGGCGAGGGCGGCCGCGCCTGCCGCGAGTTCACCCCGCCCCGCGCCGAGGATCACCGCCCGGTGTTCCAGCACAGCCCTACTCGTCGCCAGGGCGTGTGCGATGTCGGCATCGGAGGTCTCGGGGTTCGCGGTGACGAAGGCGGCCAGCAGTGCGGCCTGGTCGAGCACGGCCTGCGGCGACCGGCCGGACAACAGCCACGGCAGGGCGCGGGCGGGGCGGGCACCGTCGAGGGGGTGGCTGGCCTGCGGCGTGGTGGGCACGGGCGGCTGTTCGAGGATGACGTGGGCGTTGGTCCCACTGATCCCGAACGACGACACCGCAGCCCGACGCGGACGGTCGACCTCCGGCCACGGCCGGGACTCGGTCAACAACTCCACGCCACCCGACGACCAATCCACCTGAGACGACGGCTCGTCCACATGCAAGGTCGACGGCAACACCCCATGACGCATCGCCATGACCATCTTGATCACACCCGCCACGCCTGCGGCGGCGACGGTGTGGCCGATGTTGGACTTCACCGAGCCCAGCCACAACGGCCTGTCACCGGGACGATCCTGCCCATAGGTCGCCAACAGAGCCTGCGCCTCGATCGGATCACCCAACCGCGTGCCGGTGCCATGCGCCTCCACCACATCGACATCCCCGGTGGACAGACCGGCATTGGCCAAGGCCTGCCGGATCACCCGCTGCTGCGACGGACCATTCGGCGCCGTGAGCCCATTGGACGCACCGTCCTGATTGACCGCCGAACCCTTCAGAACCGCCAGAACACGACGACCGTTCGCCACCGCATCCGACAACCGCTCCAGAACAAGAACCCCGACACCCTCACCCCAGCCGGTGCCATCCGCGGCGTCCGAGAACGACTTACACCGACCATCGGCGGCCAGACCACCCTGCCGGTGGAAGTCCTCGAAGATGCCGTGGGTCGCCATGATGGTGACGCCGCCCGCCAGTGCCAGGGAGCACTCGCCCTCACGCAGCGACTGCGCGGCCAGGTGCAGGGCCACCAGCGACGACGAACAGGCCGTGTCCACCGTCAGCGCAGGCCCCTGCAGTCCGAAGGCGTAGGCGACGCGGCCGGAGGTCACGCTGTTCGAGATACCGGTGCTCAGATGCGTGCGGACGGTCTCGGGCAGCCCGACGGCGCCCAGCCCGTAGTCCTGGCTCGCCTTTCCGACGAACACGCCCGTATCGCTGCCGCCCAGCGTGTTCGGGGCCAGTCCCGAGCGTTCGAAGGCCTCCCAGGCGGTCTCCAACAACAACCGTTGCTGCGGATCCATCGCCACCGCCTCCCGAGGCGAGATCCCGAACAGACCCGCGTCGAAACCGGCGGCATCGGCGACGAAGCCGCCGACCCTGGCGAAGCCGTCGGCGTCGGATGTCCGCCAGCCACGGTCGTCGGGGAAGGCGGCCATCGCGTCACGGCCCTGAACGACCAGCTCCCAGAGGTCCTCCGGTGATCCCACCTCTCCCGGGAAGCGACAGGCCATGCCGACCACCGCGACGGCGTCGTCGTCGGCCCGTCCAGTGCCGACGTCCGCCAGGCGCTGCGCGGCGCTCCCCGCGACGGCGCCGTCGGCAGGCCCGAGCCTGCTCAGCAGGTGACGGGCGAGCTCGGCAGGCGTCGGATGGTCGAAGACGGCGGTGGCGGGCAGCGTCAGACCGGTGGCCGCTCGGAGCCGGTTACGCAGTTCCACCGAGGTCAGCGAGTCGAAACCCAGGTCGCTGAAGGCCTGATCCGCCGCCACCCGGTCGGCACCCGCATGACCGAGCACCGCCGCCGCCTCCTGGCGGACCGTGTCGACCGCCTGTCGGCGACGTTCCGACTCGGCGAGTCCGGCGATCCGGTCCGCCCAGCCGGGCGCGGCCGATGTCGAGGTCGTGGCCCGTCGCGGCGCGCGGGTCCGGCGGACGCGGACGAGGTTGCGCAACAGTTCCGGAACACGATCCCAGTCGCGCAGCGCGGCGGGGTCGAGATCCACCGGGACGGCATGGGTCGGTCGCGTGGCCAGCAGGACGTCGAGAAGCTCCAGAGCCCGGTCCCGCGTCAGGGGGGTCACCCCACCTCGGCTCAGTCGGCTGCGGTCCGTGCCGGTCAGACCCGCCGTCATCCCGGAGTCGGCGGACCACGGTCCCCACGCGAGCGCGGTGCCCGCGAGACCGCGCGCGCGGCGATGCGCGACGAGCCCGTCGAGGAACGCGTTGCCTGCCGCGTAGACCGCCTGGCCCGCGGCCCCCCAGACGCCCGCGACGGAGGAGAACGTCAGGAACAACGGCAGGTCCAGGTGCCGGGTGGCCCGATGCAGGTTCCAGGCTCCGGTGACCTTGGGGGCCAGCACCTCCTCGATCCGCGTCGCGTCGAGGGTGGCGAACACGCCGTCGGAGACCACCCCGGCGGCATGGACGACTCCGGCCAGCGGCCGATTCTCGGGGATCGAGTCGATCACCTCGGCGAGGGCCCGAGCGTCGGTGACATCCGCACCGGACACGCGGGCTCGGGCGCCGAGCGTGGCGAGCTCGGCGACGAACTCGGCGGCCCCCGGCGTGTCCGCGCCGCGCCGGGACACCAGCAGCAGGTCGGTGACGCCGTGCACGGCGACGAGGTGGCGCGCCACCGCGCGACCCAACGACCCGAGACCACCGGTAATCAGCACGGTCGTCCTCGGCGGCACCGGCCGAGGCACCGTCAGCACCGCCTTACCGACCAGGGTGGCGCCCGCAAGGGCTCGGAGGGCGGGGCGGATGCGGCGGACGTCGAACTCGGTGATCGGCGGCGGTGTCAGGACGCCCTGTTCGAACAGCTCCCCGAGCTTCGCGAGCGCGTGTGCGACCCGGTCGGGGTGCAGCGCCGACACGTCGAAGGGCTCGTACCGGACTCCGGGATGCTTCTCGGCGACCTGCCCGGCGTCGCGCAGGTCGGTCTTGCCCATCTCCAGCAGCATCCCGCCGGGGGCCAGCGTCCGCAGCGAGGCGTCCACGAAGGACCCCGCCAGGGCGTTCAGCACGACGTCGACGCCACGACCGTCGGTCGCCGCAAGCACCCGCGACTCGAACTCGAGGTCGCGAGAGGAGGAGATGTGATCCGCCGGGATCCCCCAGTCCCGAAGCACCGCGTGCTTACCGGGGGAAGCCGTGGCGAAGACCTCCGCTCCGACCGCGCGGGCCACCTGGACGGCGGCGGAGCCGACGCCGCCTGCGGCTGCGTGAATCAGCACCGAGCGGCCCGCAGACAGTCCCGCCAGCTCGACCAGGCCGTGGTACGCGGTGAGGAACACGCTGGGCACCGACGCGGCCTCGAGCGCCGACCAGCCGGTCGGCACGGCGATCACGCAGCGGGAGTCCACCACGACCTCGGAGGCGAACGCGCCGGAGAACACGCCCGTCACCAGATCGCCGCAGGCCAGGCCGGTGACCTCGGCACCGACCTCGACAACGACGCCCGCACCCTCACCGCCGATCTCGATGACGTCGGGGTACATCCCCAGCGCCGCCATCACGTCACGGAAGTTCACCCCGGCCGCACGGACGGACACCCGGACCTCGCCGGGGGCCAACGGCTGCTGTCCGTTCGGTGAGGAGGGAAGCACGTCGACGCCGGTCAACGATCCCGGCGATGCGATGCCGATCTGCCAGCGTCCGCCGGGCAGAATCAGCTCGTCCTGGTCGGACGGCCGCGCGAGGCTCGACCTGTCGAGTCGGGGCACCAGCACCCGGTCCTCGCGGATCGCGATCTGCGAGTCCGCCGCGATGCGCAGGCTGCGCAGCAGGCCCGAGTCGAGTTCGACGGAGACGTCGGGATCGGCCAGATCGAGCAGCGCGATGCGGTCGGGGTTCTCCGTCTGGGCGGTGCGCAGCAGACCCCAGATCGCCGAGCCTGCCAGCCCGTCGACCTGGTCGGTGGGCTCGGCCGCCACGGCGTTGCACGTGACGACCAGTAACCGGGTTTCGAGCAGGACGTCCTCGACCAGTACCGACTGGACGATGCCGATCAGTCGTGCGATGTCGCGGTGCACCGCCTCCGGCACGGCGGCGTCGCCTGCCTGTCCAGCATCTCGGCAATCCAACACGATCAGCGCGGGCGGGTTCTCGGTGCGTTCGACGGCCGAGAAGAGCCGCGCCGGGTCTGGGAAGCGGCGGACGGGACCGAGCCGCCCGTCATCCGCGGACTCGGGTTCGATCTCGGCCATCGTCGATGCTCCGGCCGCAGGCAGCACCGCGAACCATTCGGCGGACTGCGCGGACTCCGGCGGCACGGCGGGCAGTGTCGTGGGGACCCATGTCACCTCGAACAGGGCCGATTCCCGATCTGCTGCGTCGTCGAACGTGCCAGCGGCGAGGGGGCGCAGGACCAACCGGTCGACGGTGAGCACCGGCGTCCCGTCCGGATCGGTCATGGTCAGGGCCAGGGCGTCGTCCCCGACCGGGCTCAGTCGCACCCGGAGACGGGTGGCCCCGACCGCGTGCACCCGGACCCCGGTCCAGGAGAAGGGCAATCGGACGCCGGTGCCGTCGTCGTCGAACGGTCGCAGAACCCGAGCCGCCTCGGGCAGGCCGAGCGCGTGCAGGGCGGCGTCGAACAGTGCCGGGTGCACCGCGTGGGCGATCTCCGTGGGCCGACCGCCCCCCGAGGCATCGACGGAGGCGGGCAGTTCCACCTCGGCGAACACCGCGTCCGTCCCGACCCAGGCCGCTCGCAGGCCCCGGAAGGCCGGGCCGTAGGTCAGTCCTGCCGAGGTGAAGGCGTCGTACAGCTCGGTCGCCTCCGCCGGGCGGGTGTCGGGCGGCGGCCATGTCTTCGTCAACCCGTCCGATGCCGTCGGTGCAACGGTCGGATCGGACTCCAGCAGCGTGCCGACGGCGTGTGCGGTCCAGTCGGCGTCCGGGTCGGACGCCGGGCGGGTGTGCACCGTGACCGCCCGGCGTCCGTCCGCCTCGGGGTGGTCGAGGTGCACCCGCACCGTGAGCGCGCCGGTCGGCGGAAGGAGCACCGGGGCGTTCAGGGTCAGCTCTTCGAGGACCGGGGCGTCCAGATCGGCGGCCGCGTGCAGCACCCAGTCCACCAGTCCTGTACCGGGGAACACGATCGCCCCACCGACCTGGTGATCCGATGTCCAGGGCGCGGCCGAGACGGACAGCACGCCGGTGAGCACCATGCCTCGGGCGTCCGGGAGATCCACTCGCGCACCCAGCACGGGATGCCCACCCGCCGTCAGTCCCAGGCCGCGTGCGTCCGCCCGTCCGTCTTCGGCATTCAGCCAGAACCGCTGGCGCTGGAACGGATAGGTGGGCAGCTCCAGCGGGGGAACCCGAGTCGGGAACACCGGTGACCAGTCCACCCGGGCACAGCAGACGTGCACCGTGGCGAGCCCGGCGAGCAGGGACTCCCGCTCGCCTCGGCCCGAGCGCAGCAGCGATACGCACGACACGGGGGCTGCCGCACTCGGGGCGGCTCCGCTGTGCTCCTCGGCTCCGATGTCGGAAGGGACGGGCCGGTCTTCGGCATCCGGGCCGTCGGTCGGCTCGACGACGGCCTGCAGAAGCGCGGTGAGCACCGCACCCGGCCCGACCTCGATCACGGTGGTCACGCCGAGGTCGCGTAGTGCGCCCGCAGCTTCCGCGAACCGCACCGGTTCGCGCACCTGCCGCACCCAGTACCTCGGGTCGGTCATGACGGCGGATGCGAGCACGCCGCCCGTCACAGTGGACACCAGCGGCAACGCGGGCGAACCGAATTCGATCCGGTCCAGGACCTGGCCGTAGTCGTCGAGCATGGGGTCCATCAGCGCGGAATGGAACGCGTGCGACACCGAGAGCGCCCGGACCCGGCGACCACGGGCCCGCCAGAACTCCATCACCCGAGCCACGGCATCGGAGTCCCCGGACACCACCGTCGCACTCGGTCCGTTGATCGCTGCGATGTCCACCGGCACCGCGTTGTCCGGGCCGCGTCGCGCCGTCGCGGCCGATTCGGCGAGGCAGTCCCGGACCTCGGCCTCGGTGGCGGCGATGGAGGCCATCGCCCCACCCGCAGGCAGGCGCTGCATCAGTCCGGCGCGGGCGGCGACCACCAGACACGCCTGTCGCAGCGACCACAGGCCGGCGACGAAGCCCGCTGTCACCTCGCCCAGCGAGTGACCCGCGACGACCTCGGGGGCGATGCCGAAGGTGGCGAGCAGGCGCACGAGCGCCACCTCGACCGCGAACAGGGCAGGCTGGGCCAGTCCGGTGTCGTCGATCGAATCCGAGCCCTCGTCCGCCGATCGCCGGTCCTGGCCCTCGGTCCGCTCGGCCACAGGCTCGGCGAACACGGCGTCGCGCAGCGAGAACCCCAACAACGGGTCCAACTCCGCACACACCTCATCGAACGCCCCCGCGAACACCGGAAACACGTCATACAGTTCCCGACCCATCCCCACGTACTGCGAACCCTGACCCGAGAACACCATCCCGACCCGACCCACACCACGCACCACACCCGACACCACACCCGGCGCCGAACGACCCGCCGCCACCTCGGCCAGACCAGCGGCCAGCTCGGCCGCATCCCCGCCCAGCACCACGGCACGGTGTTCCAACGGCGTCCGCGTCGTGGCCAGCGCCTGTCCGATGTCGACCGGCGACGGCGGTTGCGGTCCCGCCTCGACGGCGATGGCGGCGAGCCTGCCCGCCTGCGCGCGCAGGGCCGCTGCGGAACGACCGGACAGGACCCACGGGACGGGACCGGGCCCTGCGACGTGGCCGTCCCCATCGCCGAGGGCGGGCTCGGTGTCCGCGGGCTCGGGCTGCTCCAGAATCACGTGGGCGTTGGTCCCGCTGATCCCGAACGACGAGACCGCAGCCCGACGCGGACGACCCACCTCCGGCCACGACCGCGACTCGGTCAACAACTCCACCGCACCCGCAGACCAATCCACCTGGGGCGTGGGCTCCTCGGCATGCAACGTCCTCGGCAACACCCCATGCCGCATCGCCTCGACCATCTTGATCACACCGGCCACACCCGCAGCGGCCTGGCCGTGGCCGATGTTGGACTTCACCGAACCCAGCCACAACGGCCTTCCATCGGGACGGCCCTGTCCGTAGGTCGCCAACAACGCCTGCGCCTCGATCGGATCACCCAAGCGGGTCCCGGTGCCATGCGCCTCCACCACATCGACGTCCGCCGGACTGATCTGCGCGTTGACCAGCGCCTCGCGGATCACCCGCTGCTGCGACGGGCCGTTCGGCGCGGTCAGCCCGTTCGACGCGCCATCCTGGTTCACTGCGGAGCCCTTGACCACGGCGAGGATGCGCCTGCCGTTACGCACCGCGTCCGACAGCCGCTCGACGAGCAGGACGCCCACGCCCTCACCCCAGCCGGTGCCGTCCGCCGAGGCCGCGAACGACTTGCAGCGCCCGTCGGGTGCCAGGCCGCCCTGCCGGGCGAACTCCCGCACGATGACGGGGGACGCCATGACCTCCACGCCGCCGACCACCGCCAGCGAGCACTCATCGGCACGCAGCGCCTGCGCGGCCAGATGCAGGGCCACCAATGACGACGAGCATGCGGTGTCCACCGTCACCGCTGGTCCCTCCAGGCCGAAGGTGTAGGCGACGCGACCGGACACGACGCTGGTGGCGTTGCCGGTCAGCAGGTAGCCCTGGACCTCCTCGGGCATGTCGGTGAGCGCACCGCCGTAATCTCGCCCGGACACCCCGGCGAACACGCCGGTGCGGCTGCCCTTGAGGGTCGAGGCGTCGATGCCCGCGCGCTCGAACACCTCCCAGGCGGCCTCCAGCAGCAGGCGCTGCTGCGGGTCCATCGCCAGCGCCTCACGGGGCGAGATTCCGAAGAGCTCTGCATCGAACGAGGCCACGTCGGTGAGGAAACCCCCGCCGAAGTCGCCCGCAGAGTCGCCTGCCGCCCCGCCGCCTGCGATCGAGTCGAGATCCCATCCCCGGTCTGCGGGCAGTCCGGTGACGGCATCGACACCGTGGTCGACGAGACGCCACAGGTCTGCGGGCGACTCGACGCCGCCGGGATAACGACAGGCCATGCCGATGACGGCGATCGGCTCCCGCTCGCGCGACTCGACGTCGAGCAGGCGCTGCCGGGTCCGATGAAGATCAGTCGTGACCCACTTCAGGTAGTCGCGGAGCTCGTCTTCGTTCGCCATGTCCAGTTACTCCTAGCGTGGTTCGCGTCAGCAAACGCGGGGTCGAGGCGGGGCGGGATCAGTCCCTGCCGAGCCGTCCTCGGATGAACTCGAACAGCGCCTCGTCAGAGGCCGACTCGATCTCGTCGTCGACGGTGTCCTCGACCGTCGGGGAGGGCTCGTCGGTCCACTTGAGCAGCAGCCCGCGCAGACGGGTGGTGATCTGCGACCGGGAGGCGTCCCGCGCGTCGACCTTGGCCAGGTCGGCTTCGAGTCGGTCCAGCTGCGCACTGATCGGGAGGTCGGCCGTCGGGCCGTCGGCCGCCAGTCGGGTGTCCAGGAGTTCGGCCACCGCCGAGGGGGTGGGATGGTCGAAGACCAGCGTGGGTGGGAGCCGCAGACCGGTGATCCGGCCGAGGTTGTTGCGTAGCTCCACCGCGATCAGCGAGTCGAAGCCGACGGACTGGAATGCCGCGTCGGGATCGACCTGATCGGCGGAGACGTAGCCCAGAGCCGAGGCGACCTCGGAGCGCACCAGGTCGAGCACTGCCCGGGCCCGTTCGCCCGGCGGCATCGCGGTCAGTCTTCGCACCAGGCCGTCCTGTTCGTCCCCGGCACCGTCGGCGGCCGGGGCGACGGAGTCCACCGCCTGCCGTGCCTCCGGCAGCTCCGACAACAGCGGCTGCGGGCGGTGCAGGGTGAACGAGGGGACGAAGTTCGCCCAGTCCACGTCGGCCACCGCGATCGCCGTATCGTCGTTGCCGACCGAGGCTTCCAAGGCCGCCATCGCCGGGTCCGGCGACATGGGGATCACGCCGCGCCGCCGGAGGTACTCGCCTGCCTCGCCTGCGGCCATCCCACTCTCGGCCCAGGCTCCCCAGGCGATCGACGTCGCGGGCAGGCCTACGGCCCTGCGCTGCGAGGCGATCGCATCGACGGCGGCGTTGGCGGCCGCGTAGGCCCCCTGGCTTCCGCTGCCCCAGACCCCCGAGATCGACGCGAACGACACGAACGCGGTGATCGGATGGTGCCGGGTGAGCTGGTCCAGAGTGGCCGCTCCCTGTGCCTTGGCGCGCAGCACCTCGGCTATCCGGGCCTCGGAGAGGTCGGTCAGTGCCGTGTCGTCGAGCACTCCTGCGGTGTGGAAGACACCGGTCAACGGCGTCGCCGGGGGGATGGCGTCGAGAACGTCGCGCAGCGCGTCGCGATCGGCGACGTCGCAGGCGACGACGACGGTCTCGACACCGACCTCGGCAAGCTCCGCCACCAGTTCGGCGGCCCCGGGTGCCGCCGGACCGCGCCGCGAGGTCAACACCAGTCGCTCGGCCCCCCGGCTCGCCAACCAGCGGGCGACGCGGACGCCCAACGCGCCGGTGCCGCCGGTCACCAGCACCGTCCCGCGAGTTCGCCATCGTTCGGCGGTCTCGGCGGAAACCGGGTTCAGCGGAGCCCGCACCAGCCTGCGGCCGAACACCCCGGCCGGGCGCACGGCAACCTGATCCTCTCCTGACTCTGCCGCCAAGACGCCGCGCAGCCGCGCGCCGATCCGGTCGGCGTCCGATTCGGACAGTCCGGGGAGGTTCGGGAGGTCCACCAGGCCGCCCCACCGCTCCGGGTGTTCCAGGGCGACGACCCGGCCCAGTCCCCACAGCATCGCCTGCGCGGGATCGACCGGTGCATCGTCGTCCCGGACCGACACGGCACCACGCGTCAGACACCACAGCGGGGCGGTCACCGCAGCGTCACCGAGCGCCTGCACCAACGTGACAGTGGACGCCAGGTCGCGGACCGGCAGGATCGGCGCTACCGGCTCGGCCGGATCCAACGTCGTCGCGGGGTCGGTCCTCGGCAGCCCCAGCAGCGACACGATCCCGGTGGGCGGCTCCGCTGTCTCCGCGAGACGTCGCAGTCGCGTGGCCAGCTCGACACGGCCCAAACCGGCTTCGACCTCGATCCGAGTCACCCTGGCACCGCCCTGTGTGAGCAGCTTCTCGACGCTGGCGGATTCGCCGATGGATCGCCCGGCGGCGGGGTCCTCGACGAGGAGCCAGTTGCCGAGGAGCGGCGTCGACGCAGCGTGCTCGCGGGTCGGCACTCCCGTCCAGCGCACCCGGTACCGCCAGGAGTCCACCCGTTCCCGATCGCGTGATCGGCGGCGCCACCGGGACAGCGCGGGCAGCATCGATGTGAGGTCCTCGGCCTCCCCATCGGGCAGGGTGACCAGCCGGGCGAGTCCTGCCCGGTCGTCGCGTTCGACGGCGGCCCAGAACGCGTCCTCGGCGGCCGAACCCGATCCGACCGGACCGGTCGGCGCGGCGGCCGGGGCGGCGTCCCACCAGAACCGATCTCGTTGGAACGCATAGGTAGGCAGGTCCACAACCGAGGCGTCGGAAGGCAGCAGTGGCGTGAAGTCCACGGCGACACCGGTGACGTGCGCGGCGGCCAGACCGCCGAGAAGCGCGGCCGTCTCCGCCCGGTCCGACCGTAGAAGGGCGATGCAGGATGTCTCAGGCGTCGATCCGCGCGGTGCATCGACGATCCCGTCCGCCGCAGCCTCGGTGGCCGCACGGTCGTCATCCAGTGTTTCGCGCGTCAGCGCGGTCAGCACACCGCCGGGTCCGACCTCGATCACCGTGGTGACCCCCAGCTCGCGCAGCGTGCGGACCGCGTCCGCGTAGCGCACGGGCTCACGCACCTGCCGCACCCAGTATTCGGGTCCGGCCGAGGTGGAGGGGTCGAGCACCGCACCGGTCACCGTCGAGACCAGCGGGACCGTCGGGACATCGGCCGCCACGGTCGCCAGCTCGCGACCGTAGTCCTCGAGCATCGGGTCCAGTAGCGACGAGTGGAAGGCGTGGCTGACCTGGAGCAGCCGCACGCGATGTCCCTGGTCCCGCCACCACGCAACGATCTCGGAGATCTCGGCGGCGTCGCCGGAGATCACCGTGGCGAGCGGACCGTTGACCGCAGCGACGTCCACCGTGGACTGCTGACCCGTCACTGTGGCGGTCCGGGTCGCCAGGTGTGCTCGCACTGCGTCCTCGGCTGCCTCGATCGAGGCCATCGCCCCGCCGTCGGGCAGCCGTTGCATCAGCCTCGCCCGCGCCGCGACGACTCGACAGGCCGCAGGCAGCGTCCACAGGCCCGCCACATAGGCGGCGGTGAGCTCGCCCAGCGAATGTCCCGCAACAACCTCCGGCGTCACGCCTGCGGCAGCCAGCAGGCGCACCAGAGCTACCTCGACGGCGAACAGGGCAGGCTGGGCAAGTCCTGTGTCGTCGATCGAGCGGGCGGGCGGTTCCTCGACGGAGCGGCTCGGCTCGTCGGCGGGCGACTTCTCTCCCGCCGTGGCAGCGGCGAACACGGCCTCGCGCAGCGAGAACCCCAACAACGGGTCCAACTCCGCACACACCTCATCGAACGCCCCCGCGAACACCGGAAACACGTCATACAGTTCCCGACCCATCCCCACGTACTGCGAACCCTGACCCGAGAACACCAACCCCACCCGGCGTGCACCACGCACCACACCCGACACCACACCCGCCCCCGAACGACCCGCCGCCACCCCGGCCAGACCGGCCGCGAATTCTGCGGAGTCCTGCGCGACCACGACCGCACGGTGGTCCAGTGCCGCTCTCGTGGTGATGAGTGAACGTGCGACGTCGGCCGGTGCCGTTCCCGGCAGCGCCCCGTGCTCGGCCAGCCGCTGGGCCTGTGCCCGCAGGGCGGCTGCGGTCTGCCCGGACAGCAGCCAGGGCACCGACGGAGACACGGGCTTCTCGATCGACGATCTCCCGGGCTCGACGGCACGCTCGGCGGATTCCACCGGGTCGGCCGAGCGGTGATCGTCTGTCTCGATGGTCGGGGCCTGTTCGAGGATGACGTGGGCATTGGTCCCGCTGATCCCGAACGACGACACCGCAGCCCGACGCGGACGGTCGACCTCCGGCCACGGCCGCGACTCGATCAACAACTCCACGCCACCCGACGACCAGTCCACCTGAGACGACGGCTCGTCCACATGCAGGGTCGACGGCAGCACCCCGTGCTCCAACGCCAACACCATCTTGATCACACCCGCGACACCCGCAGCGGCCTGGGTGTGCCCGATGTTCGACTTCACCGAACCCAGGAACACCGGATTCTCCGGCTCGCGATCCCGGCCATAGGTCGCCAACAACGCCTGCGCCTCGATCGGATCACCCAACCGAGTCCCAGTGCCATGCGCCTCCACCACATCGACATCCCCGGTGGACAGACCGGCATTCGCCAACGCCTGCCGAATCACCCGCTGCTGCGACGGACCATTCGGCGCCGTCAACCCATTCGACGCACCATCCTGATTCACCGCCGAACCCCTCACCACCGCCAGAACACGACGACCGTTCGCCACCGCATCCGACAACCGCTCCAGAACAAGAACCCCGACACCCTCGGCCATGCCGGTGCCGTCGGCGGTATCCGCGAAGGCCTTGACCCGGCCGTCGGCGGCCAGGCCGCCCTGCTGGCTGAACTGCTGGAGCACCAGCGGGGTGGACATGACCGTCACCCCGCCGGCCAGGGCCATCGAGCACTCACCGGCACGCAGCGACTGCGCCGCCTGATGTAAGGCAACCAACGAGGACGAACACGCCGTATCCACCGTCACCGCCGGACCCTCCAGCCCGAAGACATAGGAGAGGCGACCGGAGAGGACGCTCGCCGCGTTGCCCGTCATGAGGTGTCCCTGGCCCGCTTCGGTCGCATGCCGTCGACGAGTCACGTAGTCGACGCCCGCGACGCCCGCGAAGACGCCGATGTCCCGGCCGTGGACCGAGTGCGGATCGAGACCGGTCCGTTCGAAGGCCTCCCAGGCGGTCTCCAACAACAACCGTTGCTGCGGATCCATCGCCACCGCCTCCCGAGGCGAGATCCCGAACAGACCCGCGTCGAAGTCGGCGGCGTCGGAGAGGAAACCGCCCGCCGTAGGGAGAGAAGGCGAGCCCTCTGCGGTTCCGTCCGCCTGTTCGTCCGCCCAGCCCCGGTCGATGGGCAGCGGAACGAGACCGTCACGCCCCTCGGTGAGCAGCCGCCACAGCTCTTCCGGGGACCGCACGTCACCGGGCAGCCTGCAGGCCATGCCGACCACGGCGATCGGGTCGTCGTCCGACGCGCTCTGCCTCCGCTGGTTCGCGACGACTACAGGTTCGTCCCTCGTGCCGAGTAATCCCTGGGCCAGTTCGGCGGCCAGTGCGGCCGGAGTGGGATGGTCGAAGATCGCGGTGACGGGAAGTCGGAGCCCGGTCGCGCCGTTGAGTCGGTTGCGCAGTTCGACGGAGGTCACCGAGTCGAAACCGATCTCCTGGAACGGCCGACGCGGATCGACCTGGTCCGGTGTTCCGTGGCCCAGCACGACGGCGACGGTGGAGCGCACCAGGTCCGCGAGTTCCTTCTCGCGTTCCCCGACGGGCAGGCCACGCAGGCGATCGAATGCGGTGGTGGCGGCAGAGGCCGGCCCCGAAGCACCGAGGCGCTCCCGATCGTTCAGCGCACGCACCTCCGGTACCTCGTCGAACAGGGTGCTCGGGCGTGCGGCGGTGTAGGCGACGAGGTAACGCTCCCAACGGATGTCCGCGACGCACAGGAAGGCCTCGTGATGCTCGACCGCTTGATGCAGGGCGGTCAGGGCGGCGGCGGGGTCCAACGCCGGAGTGCCGTGGCGTTCGAAGAGGTCTCGCACGGCCCCTGTGGCCATGCCGCTGTCCTCCCACGCTCCCCATGCGACAGAGGTCGCGGGCAGCCCCGCGGCCCGCCGCCATTCGGCGAGTGCGTCGAGGAAGACGTTGCCGGGCGCGTAGTTGCCCTGACCCGGCACGCCGACGGTCGCGCCCGCCGAGGAGAACAGCAGGAAGCAGGCGAGGTCGTGGTCACGCGTGAGGTGATGCAGGTTCACCGCGCCCTGGGCCTTGACATCGAGCACCGCGCAGATCTGCTGCGGTGTGAGTGCCTCGAGCGTGGTGTCGTCCAGGATTCCGGCGGTGTGCACCACGCCGGTCAGCGGCGCCTCGGCCGGGATCTCCTTCACGACACGGTGCAGCGCGTCGCGCTCGGCCACGTCGCAGGCCGCGAGGGTGACCTCCGCGCCGAGACGGCGGAGTTCGTCGGCGAGGTCCTCGGCTCCCGGTGCCGCCGCACCGCGCCGCGAGGTGAGCACGAGGTGCTCGACGCCGCGACCGACGAGCCACCGCGCGACCTGGGCGCCCAGCGCACCGGTTCCGCCGGTGACCAGCACGGTGCCGCCCGCCGTCCAGCGACCGGACGTCGCGGCCGGCAACGGAACGGGCCCTTCATCGGTCACCGCGACGGATGCGCCGTCGGGCTCCTGCTCGACCGATGAATCGACGCGGCCGCCCACGGGCAGCGGTGCGCGGACGAGTCGGCGCGCGAACACCCCGGAGGAGCGCACCGCCACCTGGTCCTCGCCCGTGGTGCCCGCCAGGATTCCGCACAGCCGGGACGCGGCCTGATCACCGAGGGACGCGGGAAGGTCGATCATGCCGCCCCACTGGTCGGGCTGTTCCAGCGCCGCCACGCGGCCCACACCCCAGACCATCGCCTGTTCGGGGTCGACGAACGCGGAGCCGGGCCCGTGTGGGGACACCGCGTCGCGGGTGACGCACCACAGCGGCGCGCCGACACCCGCATCCCCCAGCGCCTGCAACAGGGTCACCGTGTCGGCGAGCCGGCCACCCGACACCGTGTCGGGCAATTCACGTGAAGCTTCGTGGCCCGGTACGACAGACGGGTGGCGGCCGCCGTCCTCGGCGTCGAGTGGGTGCCCGACCGACGGCAGGGCGAGCAGCGACACCACGCCGGTCACCGGGCCGTCGACGGCGATCGTCGTCCGCAGTCGCTCCGTCAGCGCCCCGCGATCGAGGCCCTGTTCCACCATGAGCCGGACGACCTCGGCGCCCCCGCGAGACAGGGCGTGGATCACCTGATCGGCATCGGTATCCGATTCCGCGTGGCGCGCGGTGTCGGACGGGCCGTCGAACGCGGCAGGCATCGCAGGCGCGTCGACGAGCAGCCAGCGACCATCGAGCCGAGCGGCGTCGGCGTCTGTCGGCACCGACGCCCGCGCCCACCGGACGCGGTACCGCCACGAGTCCACGATCTCGTGCTCCCGGGCTCGGCGCCGCCATCGGGACAGCATCGGCAGCACCGAGGCCACCGCGTCGTGGTCGTCCGCCGTCGAGTCCGCCACCAACCGCGTGACACCCGCCGCGTCGCCCTGCTCCACGGCCGTCCAGAAGGAGTCCTCCACCGAGCCCCCGCCCGGGTACGGGCGAGAGTCGATCGGCGAGGGCTTCGGATCCGGTGCGAGCCAGAACCGCTCCCGTTGGAAGGCATACGTCGGGAGGTCGATCCGCCTGCCGCCCCATCCGCCGATCAGGTGCGACCAGTCCACGGGGACGCCTCGGACGTGCAGCTCGGCCAGGGCGGTGAGGAACCGGGCGGCTCCCCCGTCGTCCCGCCGCAGAGTCGCCCCGGCGAAGGCCTCCTCGACGGCGGTGTCCGCCAGGATCTCCTCGATGCTCATGGCGAGTACCGGATGCGGGCTGACCTCGAGGAACACCTCGTGTCGGTCGGCGACGACGGCACGCGTGGTCTCCTCGAACCGAACCGTCCGGCGCAGGTTCCGATACCAGTACTCGGCGTCGAGTTCGGCGGTGTCGATCCGGGCGGCCGCCACCGTCGAGTAGAACGGCACCTCACCGGCGTGCGGCTCGACCTCCTCGAACAGTTCAAGCAGCCGGGTGTGCAGTGCTTCCACCTGATCGGAGTGCGACGCGTAGTCGACCGTGACGCGCCGCGCGCGGACGCCGCTGGTCGAGCAGTGCGCCACGAGTGCGTCCAGCGCCGCCGTTGCGCCCGCGACGACGGTCGAGGTCGGTCCGTTCTCGGCGGCGATCTCCAGGCCTACGGCGGAATCGCCGAGTGCCGCGATCGCCTCCGTCGTCTGACGTGAGGACAGACCCACCGACGCCATTCCGCCGCCGCCCGAGAGAGTCTCGGCGACGGCCTGGCTACGCCGGGCGACGATCCTGGCCCCGTCGGAGAGGGAGATACCACCCGCGATGCAGGCCGCCGCGATCTCGCCCTGCGAGTGACCGAGGACGGCGGCGGGAACCA
The DNA here is from genome assembly GCF_014203365.1 of Actinoalloteichus hymeniacidonis. Lineage (NCBI taxonomy): Bacteria > Bacillati > Actinomycetota > Actinomycetes > Pseudonocardiales > Pseudonocardiaceae > Actinoalloteichus > Actinoalloteichus hymeniacidonis. The sequence continues at coordinate 2,687,884 of NZ_JACHIS010000001.1, read as the reverse complement.
CGCCGCAGGAGCGCCACAGCTCCGCCAGCGACACCAGGACCGCCCAGAGCACGGGCTGCACGACGTCGACGCGATCGGCGAGCGCCGGATCGACGTCAGGGCTCAGCATGTCGCGCAGCGACCAGCCCACGAAGGGGGTCAGTACCTGCTCGCAGGCGGTGATCCACTCGGCGAAGACGGGAGAGCAGGCCAGCAGATCGGTCGCCATCCCCCGCCACTGGGAACCCTGCCCGGGGAAGACGAAGACCGGACGACGGTCACCGTCGTGGGCGATGCCCGCGACGACGCCGGGAGCCTCGCGCCCATCGGCCACCGCGTCGAGACCGGCCAGCAACTCCGAACGGTCGGCACCGACCACCACCGCACGATGCCGGTGCGTCGTGCGGCTCGTCACCAGCGCGCCGGCCACGTCGACGATCGACGACTCGGGCTGTTCGACCAGCAGCCGACGCAGGCGTCGGCCCTGCGCCCGCAGCGCGGACTCGCTGCGCGCGGAGAGCAACAGCGGCACCGCGTCCGGCCGGACGACCAGCGGCATGGCGGCGGCCTCCGGAACGGAGGCGGGCTCGGGAACGACGGCGGACTCGGGTTCCTCCAGCAGAACGTGTGCGTTCGTCCCGCTGAAACCGAACGCCGACACCCCGGCGCGACGCGGCCGGTCCTGGCGGGGCCAGTCGCGAGCCTCGGTCAGCAGCCGCACCCCGCCCGTCGTCCAGTCCACCTCGGGAGTGGGCTCATCCACGTGCAGCGTGCGCGGCAGCACCTCGTGCCGCAGTGCCATCACCATCTTGATCACTCCGGCGACGCCCGCGGCGGCCCCGGTGTGGCCGATGTTGGACTTCACCGACCCGAGCCACAGTGGACGATCCTCGGATCGGTCCCTGCCGTAGGCGGCGAGGAGCGCCTGCGCCTCGATCGGATCGCCCAGTCTGGTGCCCGTGCCGTGGGCCTCGACCGCGTCGACGTCGTCCGCCGTCAGCCCGGATTGGGCCAGAGCCTGTCGGATGACGCGCTGCTGCGCGGGGCCGTTGGGAGCGGACAGGCCGTTGCTGGCGCCGTCCTGGTTGATCGCGGTGCCACGGACGACCCCCAGCACACGGCGGCCGTTGCGTCGTGCGTCGGAGAGTCGTTCCAGCAGCAGCACGCCGACGCCCTCCGACCAACCGGTGCCGTCCGCCGCCTTGGCGAACGGCTTGCAGCGGCCGTCGGGTGCCAAACCGCGCTGGCGGGAGAACTCGACGAAGGCGACCGGCGTGGCCATCACGGCCGCTCCGCCCGCCAACGCCATCGAGCACTCGCCGCTGCGCAGCGCCTGGCCCGCCAGGTGCACGGCGACCAGCGAGGAGGAACAGGCCGTGTCCACCGTGATCGCCGGGCCCTCCAGCCCCAGCGTGTACGCGACGCGACCGGAGGCGATGCTCGTCGCGTTGCCGGTCATCAGGTATCCCTCGGCGGCGTCGGCGTCCCGACCCGGCTCGCTGCCGTAGTCGCGCCAGGCGATGCCGGTGAAGACTCCCGTCGAGCTGCCCCGCATCAGCGACGGATCGATGTCCGCCCGTTCGAAGGCCTCCCACGAGGTCTCCAGCAGTAACCGCTGCTGCGGGTCCATCGCCGTCGCCTCACGCGGGGAGATGCCGAAGAAGTCGGCGTCGAAACCCGCGGGGTCGTCGAGGAAGCCGCCGGAGCGGGTGTAGCTCGTGCCCCGATTGGCCGGATCGGCGTGATAGAGCGCCTCGACGTCCCAGCCGCGATCCAGCGGGAACGGCGACATCGCATCCTCGCCGTCGACGAGCAGCCGCCAGAGCGACTCCGGCGAGTCGACGCCGCCGGGGAACCGGCAGGCCATACCGATGATCGCGATCGGCTCGTCCTCGGCGACGGCGGCGATCTCGGCGGTCCGGTCGCGGCTCGGCTCCGCCGAGGTGCCGAGGATCTCGGCCTCCAGGTGACGGACGAGCGCCTGGGGAGTCGGGTGGTCGAAGACCAGGGTGCTGGGCAGTCGGAGTCCCGTGCTCGCGGCGAGCCGGTCACGCAGCCGGACGGCGGTAAGCGAGTCCACGCCCATGTCGCGGAACGGCTGATCGGCCCCCACGGCGGTGGCCGAGGCGTGTCCGAGGAGCAGGGCGGCGTCGCCGCGCACCCGGTCGAGTAGCAGGCTGCGCCGTTCCTCGGCGTCGACGTCGCGCAGCCGGGTGTCCTCGGCCGCCGGAGCGGCGGAATCGTCCGGTGTGTCGACGTCGGCGTCGACGAGTCCGTCCACCAGCGGTCCGGGACGCAGGCTGGTGTAGGCGGCGGCGAAGACCGTCCAGTCGACGTCGGCGACGATCCAGGGCTCGGCGTCGACGACCATCGCCGTGTCCAGGACGTCCAGGGCGCGCTCGGCGGGCATGGGTCGCAGACCGCGATCGCCCCAGTGATCGCTCGCCGCGTCCGAGGACGCGCCGCGGACCGATTCCGACTGCCAGGTCCCCCAGGACAGCGAGCGGACGCGGGGGCCGTCGGTCGAGGAACGTCGGCCCAGCGCGTCGAGGTGGGACTCGATCGCGGCCTGCGCCGCGTATCCGCCCGCGCCCCACACGCCGGTCAGCGAGGAGAACATCAGCAGGTCGGCGGCGCCCGCCCGGTGGGCGAACCGGATCACCTCGTAGATCGAGTGCAGGGCGGCGCGCACCCCTGCGTCGAACTCGGCCGCATCGACGTCGTCGAGCCGTCCGACGGGCACCGAGGCCGTCTCGACGTGGACGACGGCGGCGAGCGGGGTCGCGCCGAGCAGCCCGATGAGGGTCTCGTGGCGAGTCTCGTCGGTGTCGCGGACGACGCTGACGGTGGCGCCGAGCTCGGCGAGTCGATCCGTCAGCACCGAGTCGTCCCGGTCGCCGGCCTCGGCGGGGAAGCGCGGTGCCAGCAGGACGTGGCGCGCGCCGCGTTCGGCGACGCGGCACGCCAGCGTCGGCCAGGTGTCGTCCCAGTCGCCGGTGAGCACCACCGCGCCATCCGGCCGCCACGGTGGGGCCACCGAGCTGTCCTCGGGGACGGGCCGCAGTCGCCGGACGTGGCGGCCCGAGGAGCGGACGGCGATCTCGTCCTCCGCATGGCCGCCGCGCACCACGCCCGCCACGAGCCCGGCCGTCCGACCGTCCGTCGTGGCGGGAAGGTCGATCAGCCCGCCCCACCGGTCCGGATGCTCGCGCGCGGCGCTGCGCCCCCAGCCCCAGAGCAAGGCCTGTCGTGGATCGACGGGAGCGTCGCCCTCGCCGACCGAGACGGCCGACCGCGTGACGCACCAGAGGGGCCCGCGCACGCGAGCCTGTCCCAGTGCCTGGAGGAGAACGGTGGTGGCGCGCATCGCCGTCGGCGTGTCGAGACCGTCGTGCTCCGACGCCCCATCGCGCAGGGCGAGCAGAGAGAGCACGCCTGCGACCTCGGTGCCGTCGGCGGAGCGGACGGCTTCGGCGAGTCGCTCGACCTGCACGGACCCGGTCGACCCGGCCTCGTCGAGCACGAGGTGCGCGACACCGCCGCCGTCGGTGAGGGCGTCGACGATCGCGGTGATGTCGGGATCGTCGCTCTGCTCCTCGGTGTGGACGACCAGCCACCGACCCGCGGTTCCGTCGGTGTGGTCGGCGGCGAACGGGATCCAGGTGCTGCGATGGCGCCAGGACGCGGTCTCGGCGAGCGACCGTCGCCGCGCGGCCCGCTCGCTCAGGGCTGGCAGCAGGGCCGTCAGAGCGCCGTGCTCGTCCGGTGCACGCAGACCGAGTGTCTCGGCGAGCGCGGACAGGTCACCGCGTCGCACCGCTTCCCAGAAGTCGGCGTCGAGGGTCGTCGCCGTCGAGTCGCCGCCTGCCGTCGAGCGGTCCCACCAGTAGCGGCTCCGCTGGAAGGCGTAGGTGGGCAGCGGAACCCGACGGGCGGCCCCGTCGAGCAGCCCCGCCCAGCGCGGGACGAGCCCTCGGACGTGCAACGCGGCCAAGGCCGCGCCGAAGGTGTCGGGCTCCGGCCGTCCCCGACGCAGGGTGACGGCGAAGGTGACCTCCTCGTCGGCGTGCTGCTCGTCGAGGACCTCGCGCGCCATCGGCGTCAGCACACCGTCGGGACCGACCTCCAGAATCGTCGTGACCGATTCCTCCCGGAGGGTGCGGATGGCGTCGGCGAAGCGGACCGGACGCCGGAGCTGGTCGGCCCAGTACTCCGGCGTGGTGACTGCCCGCGGGTCGACGGGCCTGCCGGTCACCGTGGAGATCAGCGGAATCTCCGGCGCCACGAAGGAGACCTGCTGCAACGCCTCGGTGAAGGCGGCGACAGCGGGCTCGATCAACGGGGAGTGGAAGGCCTGGCCGCCGCGTAGCAGGCGTACCCGTCGGCCCCGGTCCCGCCAGGCGTGCGTCGCCCTTGCCACGGTGTCGGCGTCTCCGGAGAAGACCACCGAATTCGGGCCGTTGACGGCGGCGATCACCAGGGTCCCGTCGATCTCGGCGAGGTAGTCGGCGGCCTCGGTTTCGGTGGCCGCCACGGCGACCATCGCGCCGGGCAGGGCCAGTCGCCGGACGAGCCCGCCTCTGGCGGCGACCACCGCGCAGGCGTCGCGCAGGGACCAGACGCCCGCCAGGTAGGCGGCCACGACCTCGCCGAATGAGTGTCCCAACACGACATCGGGGCGGATTCCGACGTGGGCCAGCAGGCGACTGAGGGCGACCTCGACGGCGAACAGCGCAGCTTGAGCGAGGTCGGTGCGGTCGAGCGGCCGATCGATGGCCGTGTCGGGTTGCGTCGTCGCGGATTCGGCAGGCCCGGCTTCGACGGCGGCACCGAGACCGCCGCCCGAGTCGTCGTCGGCGAAGACGAGATCGCGGACCGAGACGCCCAGCAGCGGGTCCAGCTCGGCGCACACCTCGTCGAAGGCCGCGGCGAACACTGGGTAGGTGCGGTACAGAGTCCGGCCCATCGCCGGGTACTGGGAGCCCTGCCCGGTGAACATCATCGCGAGCCTGCCGGTGGCGCGTGTCGTGCCGGTCACCACGCCGGGTGCCTCAGTGCCCTCGGCCACGGCCGACAGTCCCGCGGCCAACTCGGCGCGGTCCGCTCCGAGGATCACCGCCCGGTGCTCCAGATGAGCCCGCGTGGTGGCCAGCGAGAAGGCCACGTCCGTCGGGGAGACCGCAGGCTCAGCGGCGACGTGGTCGATCAGTCGGGCGGCCTGCCCCCGCAGTGCCTCCGCCGTTCGTCCGGAGAGGACCCACGGCAGCGGCGCGGGCGCGGCGGCGGACGCCGGGCGCGGTTCGACCTCGTCATACTCCGGCTCCGGGGCCTGTTCGAGGACCACGTGCGCGTTGGTGCCGCTGATCCCGAAGGAGGACACCGCCGCCCGCCGGGCGCGGTCCACAGCGGGCCACGGACGCGATGCGGTCAGCAGCTCCACTGCTCCGGCCGACCAGTCCACCTGGGCGGAGGGCTCTTCGGCGTGCAGCGTCGGTGGCAGCACCCCGTGTCGCATCGCGAGGATCATCTTGATCACGCCCGCCACACCCGAGGCGGCCTGGGTGTGGGCGATGTTGGACTTCACCGAGCCGAGGAACAGGGGACGATCGGGATCGCGTCCCTGTCCATAGGTCGCGAGCAGCGCCTGCGCCTCGATGGGGTCGCCGAGCCGGGTTCCGGTGCCGTGGGCCTCGACCGCGTCGACGTCCTGGGTGGACAGTCGCGCGTTCGCGAGGGCCTGGCGGATCACCCGCTGCTGCGCGGGCCCGTTCGGAGCGGTGAGCCCGTGGGAGGCACCGTCCTGGTTGACGGCCGAGCCTCGGACCACCGCGAGGACGTGCCGCCCGTTACGCACGGCGTCGGACAGCCGCTCCAGGACGAGCACGCCGACGCCCTCACCCCAACCGGTGCCGTCGGCCGTGTCGGCGAAGGACTTGCATCGCCCGTCGGAGGCGAGTCCGCCCTGCCGGTGGAACTCGGTGAAGAGACCGGGATGGGACATGACGGCGACACCGCCCGCCAAGGCCAGCGAACAGTCGCCGTCGCGGAGGGACTGCGCTGCCTGGTGCAGGGCGACCAAGGAGGACGAACAGGCCGTGTCGATGGTGATGGCGGGCCCCTCCAGGCCCAGGGTGTAGGCGATACGACCGGAGGCGATGCTGGCGATGGTGCCGGTCAGCACGTGTCCGGCGACGTCCTCGGCCTCCTCGTCCAACCGGGGGCCGTAATCGTGGTTTCCCATGCCGACGAAGACGCCCGTGTCCGTGCCACGCAGGGCGGTCGGTGCGAGACCTGCTCGTTCGAGCGCCTCCCAGGAGGTCTCCAGCAGCAGCCGCTGCTGCGGGTCCATCGCGGTCGCCTCCCGGGGCGAGATTCCGAAGAGGCCCGCGTCGAAGTCGGCCGCACCGTCGAGGAAACCGCCTTGCCTGGTGTGCGGCATCGCCGGGTCGGCCGGCGTCCACCCCCGGTCGACCGGGAAGCCGGACACCGCGTCGCCGCCTGCGGCCACCAGCCGCCACAGGTCCTCCGGCGAGGTCACCCCGCCGGGGAGACGGCACGCCATGCCCACCACCGCCACCGCGTCCCGGCCTCGGGACTCGACCTCCCGCAGCCGCTGCCGCGTCTGGTGCAGATCGGCGGTCACTCGCCGCAGGTACTCGACAAGCCGGTCGTCATCCGCCACTGAAATCTCAGCTCCTCGACGTCATGCGGCACTACAGGTCATGGTGCAAACGGTGGTGGGGCGCGGGACGGCCCGAGGTCAGGTCAGCTCGCCGAACTCGCGGTCGATGAAATCGAACAGCTCGTCGGGGCTCGCCTCCGTCAGCTGCTCCGGCGAGGACGGCTCGGCGGCGCTGTGTGCGTCCGCCAACCGCCAGAGGATGTTCTGGAGTCGGGCGGTGATCTCCGCGTGATCGTCGTCGGAGGCGAGCAGGGCGAGCCCCGCCTCCAGGTCGTCGATACCGCGCAGGACGTCTCGGGTCGGATCGTCCTCGGGGAGCGCGAGCCCGCCGAGGATCCGCTCTGCCAGTTCCGCCGGGTTGGGGTGGTCGAACACCGACGTCGCCGACAGGGTCACGCCGGTGACGGCACGCAGGCGGTTGCGCAGTTCGACGGCGGTGAGGGAGTCGAATCCCAGTTCGCCGAACGCCTGTGTCTCCCCCACCCGATCCGCTCTGGCGTGGCCGAGGACGGCGGCCGCCGCCTCCCTGACGAGCGTGGTGACCCGGCGGTGCCGCTCGCCCCTGGGCAGGGCGGCGATCTCCGTGGCCCAACGCAGCGGCGGGACGGCCTCGACGGGTTGCGTGGATCGCGGCGGCGCGCCAAGGTCCGGGGTGCGCACCAGTCCGCGCAGGACGGCGGGGACGTCCTCGGCCGGGCGGCGCCCGAGTGCGGTGAGGTCCACCCCGGCCGCGACGGCGAGCACCGGTCGGGTCGTGAACGCCGTGTCCAGGATTTCCAGGGCGTCCTGCGGTGCCAACGCCCGCAGGCCCCAACGATGCAACCGGTGTTGATCCGTCGCGGCGAGGCCTGCGGTCATGCCCGCCTCCGTCGTCCACGGCCCCCAGGCCAACGAGGTTCCGGCGAGCCCTCGGGCCCGCCGTCGGGAGATCAGCGCGTCCAGGAATGCGTTGCCCGCGGCGTAGGCCCCCTGGCCCGCCGCACCCCAGACGCCCGCAACCGAGGAGAACGTCAGGAACAGCGACAGGCCGAGGTGCTCCGTGGCCCGATGCAGGTTCCAGGCGCCCGCGACCTTGGGCGCGAGCACTCGGGCCACTCGATCGGCGTCGATCGAGGACAGGACCCCGTCGGCCAGTACACCTGCGGCGTGGACGACCCCTGCGAGCGGGAACTCCGGCGGGATCGCGTCGATCACCTCCGAGACGACCCTGGGATCGGCGACATCGCCGGCATGGATGGTCACTCGGGCGCCTGCCGCCTCGAGTTCGGCGACGAGGTCCGCGATGCCCGGCGTGTCCCCGCCGCGACGAGACAGCAGCACCAACGCCGCGACACCGTGCCGGGTGACCAGGTGTCGGGCCACGATCCGGCCCAAGCCGTCGGTACCGCCGGTGATCAGCACGGTGCCGTTGGACGGCACCGGCCGAGGCATCCGCAGGACGGCCTTGCCGATCAACTCGGCTCCCGCCAGTGCTCGCAGGGCGGGTCGCAGATGTCGCAGCGGGTACTCGGTGATCGGCGGCGGCGTGAGCTCCCGACGGTCGAAGAGTCCTCGCAACTCGGTGAGCAGCGCGGCGACGAGGTTGGGGTGCAGTGCCGAGACATCGAAGGGGCGATAGGCGAGGCCGGGGTGCTCCTCGGCCACGGCCGAGGGGTCCCGCAGGTCGGTCTTGCCCATCTCCAGGAACACGCCGCCGGGCGCGGTCACCCGCAGCGACGCGTCGACGAAGGGGCCTGCCAGGGCGTTCAACACCACGTCGACGCCCCGCCCGCCGGTGGCGGCGAGCACCCTGGACTCGAAGTCCAGGTCGCGCGAGGACGAGATCCGCTCGTCGGGGATGCCCCAGTCGCGCAGTACCTGGTGCTTACCGGGTGATGCGGTGGCGAACACCGTCGCGCCCCTGGACCTGGCCACCTGCACCGCCGCCGCGCCCACACCGCCTGCTGCGGCGTGGATCAGCACCGACTGACCGGCGGACAGGTCCGCCAGTCCGGCGAGGCCGTGCAGGGCCGTCAGGAAGACACTGGGCACCGCCGCCCCCTCGACGGCGGTCCACCCGGCGGGCAACGGCGTCACCATGCGTCGGTCCACCACCACCGAGGCGGCGAAGGCACCGGGTAGTACGCCCATGACCTGGTCTCCGGGTGCCACGTCGGTGACGTCGGCGCCGATCTCCACGACCGTCCCGGCACCCTCGCCGCCGATCTCGACCGCGCCCGGGTACATGCCCAGCGCAGCCATGGCGTCCCGGAAGTTCAGTCCGGCGGCGGCGACGGCGATCCGCACCTCGCCCGGTGCGAGGGCCGTGTCGCGCGTCGGCGTTTCCGCCGCAGGCAGCAGGCCCACGCCCGCCACCGATCCGGGGGTCACCACGCCCACCCGCCACCGGCCGCCCGTCACGATCACGTCGTCGGAGGCGGGCCGGTCGTCGGCGACCGGCTCGCCCGGGGACTGCCTGCGATCCTCGACCGACTGGAGCAGCCGCAGCGGAGCCATCCTCGGAGTCAGCACCCGGCCGGCTCGAACCGCGTACTGCGGGTCCGCGCCCCCGATCAGCCTGGAAACCTCGCTCAGGCGGGCGAGGGAATCGGGCTCGCTGCTCGCCGGGTCGAGGTCCAACAGGGTGATCCGGCCGGGGTTCTCGGTCTGTGCCGTGCGCAACAGCCCCCACACTGCGGCGCCCGCCAGATCGGGGACGTCGTCGGTCTCGCCGGTCGCGACGGCTCCTCGTGTCACCACGAGCAGGTGCGTAGCCGCCAGGTGTTCCTCGGCCAACCAGCTCTGCAGCACGTCCAGCATCCGTTCGACCGCGTGCTGCACGCCGTCGACCGGCTCCGGTGCGGTCCCGGTGGGTGCGAGTGCACCGCCGGGGACGACGAGCACACTCGGTGCCGGGCCGCCTGCGGCGATCCGCGAACTCAGGTCGGCCAGGTCCGCTCCGGACTCGACGGACAGTCCCGCCGCGACGAGCCCGCCGGTCAGCCCTGCGTCGGTGGAGCCCAGCAGCGCCCACCAGCCGGGTTCGGTCGGTGTGTCCATGAGGGACGTCGGCACCCAGTCCAGGTCGAACATCGCCTCGCGGACATCGAAGGCAGCGGCGGGTCGATCGCCGGACGCCGCGCGTCGCAGGGTCAGCCGGTCGACGGTGACGACGGGCGTGCCCTCGGGATCGACCGCCCGGACCTCGACGTCGCCGTCCTCGATGGTGCGCAGCGTGACCCGCAGTCGGGTGGCACCGGTGGCGTGGATTCGAACGCCTGCCCAGGAGAACGGCAGGCGCACGCCGTCGGCCTCGCCGGACGGCAGGACCCCGACGGCGTCGGTGAGGCCTAGGGCGTGCAGCGCCGCGTCGAACAGCGCCGGGTGGAGGCAGTAGGCGGACGCCTCCACCCATGCCTGCTCGGGCAGCTCGATCTCGGCGAACACGGTATCGGCGGAGATCCAGGCCGCGCGCAGGCCCTGGAAGACCGGTCCGTACCCGAGGCCTGCCGTCTCGAAGGCCGCGTAGAGGCCGTCGGTGGACACCGGCACGGCCGCAGGCGGCGGCCAGGTCGCCCGACCGGTTTCGTCGGCGGGTGCGGCGGACTCCGCCTCGATCAGATGTCCGGTGGCGTGGCTGGTCCACTCGGCGGTGGGGTCTTCTTCGGGGCGGGTGTAGACGGTCACCACGCGTTCGCTGTCCCGCGCGGGTGCACCGATCCGGGACGACGTCTCGTCCGCGCTCGGGACCGGCTGCTCATCGGCGGGTCGGTCGAGCCGGACTCGGACGGCGAGACCGCCCTCAGCGGGCACGATCACCGGGGAGTGCAGTGTGAGCTCGTCGATCAATGGATTCCGTAGGTCGACCGCGGCGGCGAAGACGAGATCCACGAGTCCCGTTCCGGGGAACACGGCGGCGGTTCCGACCCGGTGGGCGGCTGTCCAGGGCAGCGCCGCCGTGGACAGGCGGCCGGTGAAGACGACGGCGCCGGAGTCGGGCAGGTCGACGCGCGCACCCAGCACCGGGTGGCCCGACGCGACGAGCCCGAGTCCCGCCGCGTCGGTCGGCTTCCGTCCGACGTCCAGCCAGTACCGCTCGCGTTGGAAGGCGTAGGTCGGCAGCTCGGTGGGGGCGACGCGGGTGGGCAGGAGTGGGGAGAGGTCCACCGGCACGCCGTGCGCGAGGGATGCGGCGATGCCGCTCAGCAGGGCCGCTCGCTCGCCTCGGTCGGAGCGCAGCATCGACAGGCACGTCACCGGGCGCGCGGCGACCGAACCGGTCGGGTCCGTGCGATCCAGCGCGTCGCGGGTGAGCGCGGTCAGCACCGATCCGGGACCGATCTCCAGTACGGTCGTCACGCCCTGTTCTTCCAGGGTGCGCACCGCGTCGACGTAACGGACCGGTTCGCGTACCTGCCGCACCCAGTACTCCGGGTCCGCCGCGTCCGAACGGCTGAGGATCGCGCCCGTCACCGTCGACACCACGGGTAACGCGGCGTCGCCGAACTCCACATCGGCCAGTGCGAGGCGGTAGTCGTCGAGCATCGGATCGATCAGCGGTGAGTGGAACGCGTGGGACACGGAGAGTCGACGCACTCGACGGCCTCGGTCCTGCCACCAGCGCAGCACCCGCTCCACCGCGTCGGTCTCGCCGGAGATCACGGTCGAGGACGGGCCGTTGGCGGCCGCGATGCCGACTTCGGTGGCGATCTCGATGTCGCAGCCGTGGTCGTCCGGTGTCATATCGAGTTCGAGCAGCCCGATACGCACCTCGTCCTCGGTGGCCGCGACGGAGGCCATCGCGCCGCCCTCCGGCAGCTGCTGCATCATGCTGGACCGGGCCGCCACCACACGACAGGCCTGCGGCAGCGACCACAGTCCGGCGATGTGCGCCGCCGTGACCTCGCCCAGCGAGTGCCCCGCGACGACGGCCGGGGTGATGCCGAAGGACTCCAGCAGACGGACGAGAGCCACCTCCACCGCGAACAATCCCGGTTGGGCGAGCCCGGTGTCGTCGATCGTCAGGCTGCCGGGCGTCTGCGCGGGATCGGTCGCGAAGACGGCGTCCCGAAGAGAGAACCCGAGCAGTGGATCCAGCTCCGCGCACACCTCGTCGAAGGCGGCGGCGAACAGCGGGTGGTGCTCATAGAGCTCGCGCCCCATCCCGGCGCGTTGGGAGCCCTGCCCGGTGAAGACCATCGCGACCCGTCCCGCCTGCTGGGCGGTTCCGCGCACGACGCCGGCGGCGTCACGATCATCGGCGACCGCGGCGAGGCCCACGAGGAGTTCGCTTCGGTCGGAGCCGAGTACCACCGCGCGGTGGTCCAGCCGCGCACGTGACCTGGCCAGAGCGACGGCCACCTCGACGGGAGACCACTCGGAATCCGCCGTGAGTCGTTCGAGGAGTCGGGCGGCCTGGGCGCGCAGCGCCTGCGTCGATCCGCCTGAGATCACCCACGGCGGCACCGAGGACGGTGCCTCGGGTGTCCCGTCGAACGGCTGCTCCGTGTCGTTCGATCCGCTCGGCGAGGCAGATGGTGGGGCCTGTTCGAGGATGACGTGGGCATTGGTCCCACTGATCCCGAACGACGACACCGCAGCCCGACGCGGACGACCCACCTCCGGCCACGACCGCGACTCGGCGAGCAACTCCACCGCACCCGACGACCAATCCACCTGAGACGAGGGCTCGTCCACATGCAGGGTCGACGGCAGCACCCCGTGCTCCAACGCCAACACCATCTTGATCACACCCGCGACACCCGCAGCGGCCTGGGTGTGCCCGATGTTCGACTTCACCGAACCCAGGAACACCGGATTCTCCGGCTCACGATCCCGGCCATAGGTCGCCAACAACGCCTGCGCCTCGATCGGATCACCCAACCGAGTCCCAGTGCCATGCGCCTCCACCACATCGACATCCCCGGCCGACAAACCCGCATTCGCCAACGCCTGCCGAATCACCCGCTGCTGCGACGGACCATTCGGCGCCGTCAACCCATTCGACGCACCATCCTGATTCACCGCAGAACCCCTCAGAACCGCCAGAACACGACGACCGTTCGCCACCGCATCCGACAACCGCTCCAACACCACCAGCCCGACGCCCTCGGAGAAACCGGTGCCGTCCGCACCCTCCGCGAAGGACTTACACCGACCATCCGAGGCGAATCCGCCCTGGCGGGCGAACTCGCCGAAGAGTCGGGGCGTGGTCATGACCGTGACCCCGCCGGCCAGGGCGAGAGAGCATTCGCCCTGGCGCAGCGACTGGACGGCCAGATGCAGCGCCACCAGCGAGGCCGAGCAGGCCGTGTCCACCGTCACCGCGGGGCCCTCGAGACCGAAGGAGTACGCGATGCGCCCCGAGGCGACGCTCGCCGCCCCACCGGTCATGACGTGCCCGACCGCCTCGGGCGACTCGGCGAGCAGCGCCCCGTAGTCGCTTCCGTTGGTCCCGACGAAGACACCCGTCCCACTGCCCTGCAGCGTCTCCGCGGGGATGCCCGCACGTTCCCAGGACTCCCACGCCGTCTCCAGCAGCAGACGCTGCTGCGGATCCATCGCCGAGGCCTCGCGGGGGGAGATTCCGAAGAACTCCGCGTCGAAGTCGCCCGCGTCATAGAGGAAGCCGCCGACCCGCGAGTAGGGACTGTCCGGGTGCAACCGCTCGGGGTCGTACCGTCCCTCACGCTGCCAGCCTCGATCGCCGGGGAAGTCCCCGATCGCATCGATCTCGGCCGCGAGCAACTCCCAGAGCGCCTCCGGCGAGGTCACTCCACCGGGCAGCCTGCAGGACATGCCGACGATGGCGATGGGCTCGTCGGCCAGACTCTGCGGTGTAGACGACGTCGCACCCGACCCGTCGGTGAGACCGGCCGAGGCAGGTTCCGCACCCGTCGACCCGAGCAGCGCGCCCAGCTCGGCCCACAGCCGATCGGTGAGCGCCTGCACGGTGGGGTGGTCGAAGGCGACCGTCACGGGCAGGCGGAGCCCGGTGTCCGCTGCGAGGCGGTTTCGAAGGTTGACGGAGGTCAGCGAGTCGAAGCCGAGATCGCTGAAGGCGCGGCCGACGGAGATCTCGGCGGCGGAGGCGTGCCCCAGTTCAGCGGCCACCCGGCTGCGAACCAGATCGAGCAACACCGGCTCGGCCTCGGCGGCGGGCAGGCCGCGCAGGCGTCGCAGCAACGGCGGCGCGTCGTCGGCTGTGTTCCTAATGCGGGATGGTCGCCGTTGGGACGGCGTCTCGATCCCCTGGAACAACGCAGGCAGCGCGGCCGCCGCGTCGGAGGACCGCAGCTCCGTCCTGTCGAGGCACACCGGGGCGAGCAGCGGCTCGCCGACGGCCAGCGCCGCATCGAGGAGGCGCAGCCCCTCCGCCTCCGGCAGCGCGGCCAGGCCCCGCAGCCCGGCGCGGGCGACGTGCACGTCGCCCAGGCGACCGGCCATGCCCGCGCGGTCCTCCCACAGTCCCCAGGCCAGCGAGGTACCGGGCAATCCGGCGGCCTGTCGGTGGGCGGCCAGTGCGTCCAGGAAGGCGTTCGCGGCGGCGTAGTTGCCCTGCCCACCGCCGCCGATCAGCCCGGCCACCGAGGAGAAGAGGACGAACGTCGACAAGTCGGCGTCTCGCGTCAGCTCGTGCAGATGCCAGGCGCCGTAGATCTTCGGGCGGAGCACCCGGTCGACCTGGTCGGCCGTCAGCGAGGGCACCAACGCGTTGTCCAGGACTCCCGCGCAGTGGATCACCGAGGTGAGGGGATGCGTCGCGGGGACGGAGTCGAGCACCTCGACGAGCCGCTCCCGGTCCGCGACGTCACAGGCGGCGACGGCGACGTCGGCGCCATGCTCGGCGAGTTCGGCGACGAGCTCGGCGATGCCGGGCGCGGTCGGGCCGCGACGGCCGATCAAGAGGAGCCGACGGGCGCCATGCTCGGTCACCAGGTGCCGGGCGACGATCCTGGCCAGGCCGCCACCCGCCCCGGTGATGAGGACCGTGCCCTCGGGCGAGAGCACGGGCCGCGCGGGCATGGACGCCGTCGCGGCTGCGGCAAGGGTCGGCGCGACGAGGCGACCCTCGCGGATCGCCGTCTGCGGCCTGCCCTCGGCGATCGCGGCACGCAGCAGGCGGTGCGAGTCCGGTGCGTCGTCGACGTCCACGAGCAGTACCCGGTCGGGATTCTCCGATTGCACCGTCCGCAGTAGACCCCACAACGGGGCGTGCACGAGGTCCGGCACATCGTCGTCGGAGCCGACGGCGACCGCCCGCCCGGTGAGCACCGCCAGGGTCGTCGCCGCCCACCGGTCGTCGGCCAGCCAGGTCCTGATCAGTTCGATCGTGCGGTGCACGGCATCACGAGCCGCGTCGGGAAGCGCGAGTCCGTCGCGCGGGCTCCGTTGGGCGATCAGCACCACGGTGGTCGGCGCCGGCGCCTCCGGCGACAGCGACGCGCCGAGCTCGGCCAGTCCGGGGAGGACCGACACGATCAGCCCCGAGTCACACAGTGCGGCCGTCGCCTCGTCCGCCGAGCCGAGCACCGCCCACCGCTCGTCGTCCCCGGTCTGAGACGGCACATCGACCTGGGTCCACTGCATCCGAAGGAGCGATCCGGCGGACCGGGGGTGCCGGTCGGTGGCCGGGACCGGCCGCAGAGTCGCCGAGCCGACGACGGCGATCAGCTCGCCGTCGAGGTCGGTGAGATGCAGCGACACCACATCCGGTGCCGACGGCCGCACGTGCACGCGCAGCTCCTCGGGCATCGGGGCGTAGCACGTCACGTCGGTGAAGGCGAACGGTCGCGCCTGCCGCCCGGTGCTCGCGGTCCACGCGAGCAGGACGGCGTCGAGCAGACCGGGATGAAGCAGGAACGTCTCCTCGTCCCGCAGGTCTGCGGGCAGCGCCACGTCGACGACGAGGTCGGCGCCATGTCTGCGCACCGTGCGCAGACACCGCCACGCCGCCATTCCCTCCTCCTCCGCCGGTGGCAGCACGGAGATCTCGGCCGCCTCGTCAGCGGGCGGGAGCGACACGGAGACGGCGGGCGGGGCGTCGGCGGACCCGAGCAGACCGGTGGCATGGGTCGTCCAGCCGTCGTCGTCGCCCTCGGCGCGGCTGTGCAGGATCAGCGTTCGGGTCCCCGACGCCTCGGGGGCCGCCAACGTGAGCTGCCACCGGGCAGCGCCGCCGACGGGCAGGACGAGAGGGTTCTCCAACACCAGCTCGACGACCTGCTCCAGCCCGAGGGCCTCTCCCGCCCAGCAGACGAGGTCGAGAACGGCGCTGCCGGGAAGGAGTTCGGCACCGTGCGCCCGATGTCCCGCCAGTACCGGATGGGAGGAGGCCGAGACCCTGCCGGTGAAGACCACGCCGTCCGAATCCGCCAGGACGAGGGCGGAGCCCCGCAGGGGGTGCGGCCGCGGATCGAGGCCTGCCGCGTCGTGATCGACCGCCGCACCGTGCTGTTCGCGCAACCAGTACCGCTGTCGTTGGAAGGGATACGTCGGAAGGTCGACGCGCTGTGGTCTCGACCCGGCGAAAGCCGAGGTCCAGTCGACGGCCACGCCCCGCACGTGCGCCTCGCCCAGGGCACCGAGCAGTCGCCGGCGGTCGGCCTCGTCACGGCGCAGCGTCGACAGCACGACTGCGTCCTCGGCACAACCCTCCAGCGTCTCCTGGAGGCCGACGGCGAGCACCGGGTGAGCACTGACCTCGATGAACGCGTCGACTCCCTCGGCCGCGACAGTCTCGACGGCTCGCTGGAACTCCACTGTGGCGCGCAGACTGCGATACCAGTACTCGCCGTCCAGCTCGGACGTGTCCATCACCTCGCCCGTGACGCTGGAGACGAACGGTATGGACACCGACCGTGGGTTCAGCTCCGCCAGCGACTCGATCAACTCCGCGCGCAGCGACTCCACTCGCGCGGAGTGCGAGGCGTAGTCCACCGCGATCCGCCGGGCCCGCAGTCCACGTACCTCGCAGTCGGCGAGGAACTCGTCCAGTGCCTCGGACTCACCGGAGACGACCGTCGAGTTCGGCCCGTTGACCGCCGCCACGGAGAGCCGGTCCGCCCACTGCGACAACGCGGCCATGACCGTCTCACGGTTTGCCGAGACCGAGACCATTCCGCCCGTGCCCGCCAGCCGCACCAGCGCCGAGGCGCGCAGTGCTACCACCCGAGCCGCGTCGGCGACGGTGAGTGCGCCGATCACGCAGGCCGCAGCGATCTCCCCCTGCGAATGGCCGACCACGGCCTCCGGAGAAACCCCATGAGCCCGCCACACCTCGGCCAGCGACACCATCACCGCCCAGAGGACCGGCTGCACCACGTCCACCCGGTTCAGGGCGGTCTCGTCCGAGAGCACCTCGAACAACGACCAATCGACGTGGGGAGCCAGCGCGGCCTCGCACTCCGCCATCCGCGTCGCGAAGGCGGGCGAGGCGGCAAGCAGGTCGACCGCCATACCCACCCATTGCGAGCCCTGGCCGGGGAACACGAACGCCACCCGTCGAGGCGACGCTCCCGCCTCGCCTCGAAGAAGCGCAGGCGCGGCCTCGTCGTCGACGAGGCTCCGCAGGCCTCGGCGCAGTGCCGAGAAGTCCTCCGCGACCACGACGGCCCGCTGTTCCAACAATGATCTGGTCGTGACCAGCGAGAACGCGGCGTCGGCCGGACGCAGGTCGGGGTCGTCCACCACCCGGGCCAGCAGTCGCCTGCCCTGTTCCCGGAGCGCGGCGGGTGTCCGACCGGACAGCAGCCAGGGCAGGGCGATCGGCTCGTCGGATGTGGTCGCGGGCGCGGCGTCGGCCTGCTCCGGCGCCGAGGGCGGCTGCTCGAGGATGAGGTGGGCGTTGGTGCCGCTGATGCCGAAGGCGGACACGGCGGCACGGCGGGGCCCGTCGGTCGTCGGCCACTCCCTGGTCGCGGTCACCAGCGACAGTCCCGCCGAGGACCAGTCCACGTGCGGTGTCGGCTCGTCGACGTGCAGGGTGTGGGGCAGGATGCCGTGTTCCATGGCCAGCACCGTCTTGATCAGACCCAGGATGCCTGCGGCGGCCTGAGCGTGACCGATGTTGGACTTGACCGAGCCCAGCAGCAGCGGTCGGTCGGCCGGTCGGTGCGGTCCGTACTCGGCGGCCAGCGCGTTGGCCTCGATCGGGTCGCCCAGAGTCGTCCCGGTGCCGTGTGCCTCGACCACGTCGACCTCGGCAGCGCCCACTCGCGCGTTGGCCAGTGCCTGGCGGATCACCCGTCGCTGGGCGGGGCCGCTGGGCGCGGCGAGTCCGTTTGAGGCGCCGTCCTGGTTGATGGCGCTGCCCTTGATGACTCCGAGGACACGATGGCCGTTGCGCCGTGCGTCGGCCAGCCGCTCCAGCAGCACGACGCCCGCGCCCTCGGCCCAGGCGGTGCCGTCGGCGGCGGCGGCGAACGGCTTGCACCGTCCGTCGGGTGACAACGCCCGTTGCCTGCTGAACTCGACGAACATGCCGGGGTGGGAGAGCACCGCGACGCCGCCCGCGACGGCGAGGGAGCTCTCGCCCTGACGCAGCGACTGGCAGGCGAGGTGCACGGCCACGATCGACGAGGAGCAGGCGGTGTCGACCGTGATCGCAGGCCCCTCCAGGCCGAAGGTGTAGGCGATACGCCCGGAGACCACGCTGGCGGTGTTGCCGGTCATGAGGTAGCCCTCGAGACCGGCAGGCGCGTGGTGCAGCCGTGGGGCGTAGTCCTGGGCGATGGCGCCGAGGAAGACTCCTACGTCGGTGCCCCGCAGCGAACGCGGGTCCAGACCCGCCCGCTCGAAGAGCTCCCACGAGGCCTCCAACAGCACCCGCTGCTGCGGCTCCATCGCCATGGCCTCGCGGGGGCTGATGCCGAACAGTCCGGCGTCGAAGCGGTCGACGCCGTCGAGGAAGCCGCCGGAGGTCGTGTAGGTGGTGCCGGGATGCGTCGGATCGGGATGGTAGAGGCTGGTCAGGTCCCAACCTCGGTCGGTGGGGAACGCGGAGATCGCGTCGCGGCCCTCCGCGACGAGACGCCACAGCTCCTCCGGCGAATTCGCGCCCCCGGGTGCCCGACAGGTCATGGCGACGACGGCGATCGGGTCGTCGGGCGCCGAGGGCGTCACGGGCGGTGTCGCCCGGTCGCCCGAGGACGCTCCGAGCAGTGCGGCGAGCACGTGCGCGGCGAGCGCGTCAGGGGTCGGATGGTCGAAGGCGGTGGTGACGGGCAGATCGAGGCCGGTCGCGCTGTTCAGCGCGTCCCGTAGACGCACGGCGGCCAGCGAGTCGAGTCCGAGGCCGAGGAAGGTGGTCGCGCCGTCGACCGCGTCGCCGCCCGCTGCGGCGAGCACGACGGCGGTCTCCGTTCGCACCAGCCGCCGCACGAATCGACGCCGCTCGACGTCGTCCAGGATCGCGAGGCGCTCCGCGAGGGCCACGTGTGCGGAGACCGGCGTCGCCGCCACGGCTGCGTCGACCGCATCGGACTCGGCGCCCGCAGCTCCGTCGCGGCCCAGCCACGCCAGGTCGACCGGGGACGGCAGGGTGACCCGCCGAGCACCCGAATCCGCGTACACCGCCGAGGTGTCGACGTCGACACCGGTCGCCCGTGCCTCCACGACGGCGCGGCGGAATCGATCCGGCCCGCCCTCTCCTCGGCGCAGTGTCTCCAACACCACGGCGTCGGCACCGAGGTCCTCGACGGTCTGACGCATGGCGACGGTGAGCACCGGATGCGGGCTCATCTCCAACAGCGCGTCGGCGCCGTCGCCGAGCAGGGTGCGGACGGCCGGGTCGAAGAGGACCCTGCTGCGCAGGTTGCGTGCCCAGTAGTCGGCCGTCAGCTCAGCGGTGTCGATCAGTCGGTCGTGGACGGCGGAGTAGAACGGGACGGTCGAGCTGCGCGGGGTGATCGGCGCCAGATCACGCAGCAGCCGATCGTGCAGGAGGTCGACCTGGCGCGAGTGCGCGGCGAGCCCGACGGGGATCAGCTGGGATCGGATGCCGTCGGCGACCAGCGCGGCGGAGAGTTCGCGCACCGCATCGGCGTCACCGGAGACCACGATCGATGCGGGACCGTTGACACCCGCGATGTCGATCCGCTCACCCCAGGGCGCGAGCCGGGCCTGCAACCGTTCCAGGGGCAGCGACACCGAGGCCATCTCGCCGTGTCCCGACAGTTCCGCCTGCAGTCGACTCCACAGCACCGCCACGCGGGCCGCGTCGGTCACCGACAGGGCGTCGACGGCCTGGGCGGCAGCGACCTCACCCAGGCTGTGTCCCACGACGGCGGTGGGTTGCACCCCGACCGACTGCCAGAGTCGGGACAGCGAGACCATCACGGCCAGCAGGGCGGGCTGGACGACGTCGGGTTGCTGTAGCGGCGGCTGTCCCGGCTCCTCCCGCAGCAGCGCGAGCAGGGACCAGTCCGCGAACTCGGCGAAGGCGGCGTCGAACTCGGCCATGTGCCGGTAGAAGACGGGGGCCGCGTCGAGGAGTCCGCGCGCCATACCCGCCCACTGCGAGCCCTGTCCCGGGAAGACGAAGGCTGCGGCCCTGGGCGTGGCGTCGCGTGCGCCGAGCACTCCGGTAGCCGGTCGGCCTGCGGCCATGGCGGTCAACCGCTCCCCCAACTCGCCCGGGTTCGCACCGAAGACCGCGGCCCGCCTGTGGTGGAGCGGACGTGCCGTGCCGAGCGTGTATGCGAGGTCGGCGGGCGCAAGCCCAGGTCGGGCCGCGAGGTGGGCGGCGAGTCTGCGGGCCTCCGCACGCAGGCTCGCATCGTCCGGAGCCGACAGCAGGAGTCCCACCGGCGCGTCGGCCTCGGCGGCGCCGTCCGCCGAGGCGTCGATGCGGTCGGCGGCGGGAGGTGCGGCCGCGACACGGTAGGGGCCGTGCTCGGCGGCTCCAGCGGCGGCGGGGAACAGGAAGGCGGCCGGGGCGGATTCGTCGGAAGTCGACGGTCCCACCGGGTCGTTCACCGGGTCATGGTCGGCGGGACGACCGACCTCGCGATCCCGCAGTACCGCCAGCACCCGAAGCAGCCGGGTGACGCCGACGAATTCGACGGCGAGATCATCCTCGAAGTCGCAGATCAGCTCCGCCTCGGCGGAGTCGGGCGCCTCGGTGGCGGCGGGGCCCGGTTCGACGGCGTCGCCTGCGGTCTCGTCGAGAAGGAGTCCGCGCACTATGGCACCGTCGGCCTCCGCGCGAAGCCGCGTCGTGAGGACGACCACCGAGGTGCCCGGCACTCCCTCCGCGGCTGCGGTCTCCGGGGTGGGAGCGGCCGTCGCCCGCAAGGACACGCCTCCCGCGATCACGATGTCGACAGAGGCGTCCGCCACCCATCGTGCGCCCGCGTGCACGGCGTCGAGCGCGGTCGGGCTGGTGCGGATCCGGACGTGCGTCATGGGTAGGTCGAGAGCAACCGCGAGACGGTCGGCGAGGCCGAGAACGGCTGGGGTCGCGGAGTCCGGGAGGGCGAGGACCACACCCACCCGGGGTGGGGCATCCGCGCCGAAGGTGATCCCCGCATTCGCCAGTGCCCCCCGGCACAGGGCATCGACCGTCGGCTCCATCGGCGCACCGTGGGGCGCGTCGGCGACGAGCGCCGCGTCGGCCAGTTCCCATGCCGGATCGTCGAACGGCCCAGGCTCGACGGGTCCCGAGGAGCCGCCGGGTCGGTCGTCGATCTCGCGTGCGCCTGCCGCAACGCGACAGGCCGCGCCCACGATCGCCACGGCCGAGGCGAACCGCTCAGCTCTGCTCCGACCGTCCGAAACGGAGTCGCTCGTCATCGGCGCCGCCACTTCCCCTCGTCGTCTTCCCACCCAGGTAATGCAGCGACCGGGAACGGCGGGCGGCGACGCGGCGAGCGCCACCCTTCCCGCACGCCCTCCGTCGACGTCGTCGACCGAACGGCGAACCGAACGTCATCGCGGGCTCCTGAGAACCCATTCCACGACACCGGAAGAACCCTGATTCCGGGGCTGCCAGGATAGGAATATTACGACCGAACCCACCCCTACAATGAACCCCTGCCCACCCCTGCCCGAATTCGCATAAAGCGAATTAGCACCTGCTTCCCGAGTGTGACACACCCGTATTATCCGGTACTCCTTCGGTTTCGACAGAATAGTGAAACGTCGCCTCGACAACGGTTCACCGAATACCGAGAACACCGGTGAACAGCATGTTCGTAGGGGTTGGCAGCGCCGACCGCGATGCATACGATCGGTCGAGTTCAGCCCCGAAACGGGCGAAATCGACCGGCTTCGCATCATCGCTCGTCGACGGCACGAAAAGCATCTGGACACCGAATTTCACCGAGGAGCACCATGTCCGAGACCCTGAACTCTTCCGGCTTCTTCGAGCTGGGCTCCGACGATCCACAGCGGACTGAAGAATTCTATGGCGGCCTGTTCGGCTGGAACTTCGGGCCGGGACACGGCAGGCCGTACACCTTCATCACGCTGCCGAACGGGCGGATGCTCGGCGCGCTGTGGGACACCACGGAGGAGCCGAACACGGGTCTTCCCCCCAACTACATCGTGAACGTCATCGAGGTGGCCGATGTCGAGGACACCGTCCGGCGCGCCACCGAGGCGGGTGCCTCCGTGGTCGTCTCCCCGACGCGGGTCGAGCAGGGCACGCATTTCGCCTACCTGCGCGACCCGGCGGGGCTGCTCTTCGCCGTGGCGACTCCGGTGGCCGAACAACAGGGCTGACGTCCCCACGATCACGATGTTCGGCCCGGCTCCGGGGCCGCAGGCACGCTTTCGAGAGGCAGGACAGTGACTCAGAACATCCCCTCCGCCGACGAGATCGGCGATTTCTACGATCTGGTCGGCCCCGCGCTACGCGACGTGTGGGACGACAACTGCCATTTCGGCTACTGGCTCGGCGATGACGACGAGAGCAGCGTCGAAGAGGCCACCGACCGCTTCACCGACATCCTGATCGGCAAGCTCGGCATCGGCGAGGGCCATCGGGTGCTCGATGTGGGGTGTGGGTTCGGCAAGCCCGCCATGCGCATCGCGCGCACGACCGGTGCGGCGGTCGTCGGCGTCACCATCAGCAGACACCAGGTCACCGAGGCGACCCGTCGGGTCGAGGAGTCCGGTCTCGGCGACCAGGTGAGCTTCCAGCTGGAGAACGCCATGAAGATGCCGTTCCCCGATGCGTCCTTCGACGCGGTGCTGGCCTTCGAGTCGATCATCCACATGGACCGCACCACCGCGCTGGCCGAGATGGCCAGAGTCCTCAAGCCAGGCGGCAGGCTCGTGATCACGGACATGATCGAGCGCGCACCGAAGGGCACCGAGGCGAAGTCGGTCGCGGAGCTGGCGTTCCAGGTCGAGGTGGACCCGCTTCCCCGCGCCGAGGACTACCACGAGCTGCTGAGCGGGACCGACATCGCGATCGAGGAACTGCTCGACGTCACCGAGCACACCAAGTACACCCCGCAGCGGTTGGGCACCCAGTTCAGCCGGATTCGCGAAGAGATCGAGAGCCGCTACGGAGATCAGGCCGACGACCTGATGAAGCGCGCCGTCGCACCGCTATCCGGCGCCAGCGAGATCGGCTACCTCGTCGTGGTCGGCCGTCGCGCCGCGTCGACGAGGTAGCCGACACGCCGCCGCGCCCACGCCGACCGCAGGGCCCGCAGCCTCACGAGGAGCCGAGAGCATGAGTGAGCGCCTTCTAGACCAATACGGCCGATTGCCTCAGGAGATTCGAGACGACCCCTACCCCTGGTACGACCGCCTACGCACCGAGGCACCGGTTCACCGGGTCACCCTTCCGCATGGGGAGGAGGCCTGGCTGATCACCCGCTACAGCGACGCGCGCGAGGCGCTCAACGATCCGAGGCTGTCCAACGATCCGGCGAACGGCAAGGCACCTGCGCCGGTGGGCTTCCGACACATGGGCAACTCCGATCCGCCCGACCACCTCCGGCTCCGACGGCTGGTGGCCAAGGTGTTCACCCCCCGCTACATCGCGACGCTGCGTCCGGTCATCGAGCAGACCGCCACCGAGCTGCTCGACTCGATCGACGATCGGTCCGAGGTCGACCTGATCTCGCAGTACGCGCATCCGCTGCCGTTGACGGTGATCTGCCAGATGCTCGGCGTCCCGAGTTCCGACCACGACGCGCTGCGGGGCTGGTTCGCCACGATGGCGGCGATCGGGGCGGCGCCCGCCGACGAGCTGGAGGCGGCGTTCGGCAGTCTCATGGCGTACTTCTCACAGCTCATCGCGGCGAAGCGTGCCGAACCGACCGGTGATCTGCTCTCCGAGTTGACGGCGGTGCGGGACGGTTCCGACTCGCTGGACGACACCGAGCTGCTCAGCATGGCGTTCGCCCTGGTCGGAGCGGGCCACGAGACGGTGACGAATCTGATCGGCAACACCGTCGTCACTTTGCTTCGCTCTCCCGCGCAGCTGCGCGAGGTCCTCGACGATCCCGCCCTGATCCGTTCGGCCGTCGAGGAGGTGCTGCGCTTCGAGTCGCCGGTGCCCTCGGCGGGCGCGCGGTACACCACGGAGCCGGTGGTGATCGGCGGCGTGGAGATCCCGGCGAACGAGCACGTGATGATCGGTCTGGGCATCGGCAACCGCGACCCGGAGCGTTTCGACGCGCCTGCGGACTTCGATCTGCACCGCAGCGACATCGCGCATCTCGCTTTCGGCCACGGCAGGCATTTCTGCATCGGGGCGCATCTCGCCCAGTTGGAGGCGGAGATCGCCGTCGCCATGCTGTTGGCCCGCCATCCCGAGACGACCCTCGCCGACCCGGACGCCCCGGTGGAGTGGCTCGATGGAGTGGCGCGGCGGGGAGTCCGCAGGCTCCCCCTCACGCTGCGCTGAGGTTCACCCCGCGCCATGCAGGCCGGTCATCCCATTGTCGTCTCGGGGTGACCGGCCTTTCCGCGTCGTTCAGCGGTACACCCGCCGGGCACGGTGGTGGATCTCGGCCACCAGTCCGGCCAGTCGTCGGGAGCGCGCCGTCGACTCGTTCGGACGGCGGTCGCCTCGGACCACATCGGCGAACTCGACGATCATGGCCCGGAACTGGTGGTCGGCGGGCAGGACGATCTCCTCGCGGTCGCCCGACCGGTCCAGCACGATGACCGGCCGATGCGTCTGGTGCGGGGTGAAGGCCCGCTCCAGATCGATCCGTCCCGTGCTGCCCGCCACGCCGTAGTGGGAGCGGTAGGAGTTCTCCAGGCCGAATCCCAGGCGGATCTGCGCACCGGTCGCGGTGGTCAGCAGCACGCTCCCCGACAGGTCGACGTCGCGCCGCCGGTCGTGCCGCAGGACCGCGCCCACGAACTCCAGGTCCGGTCCGAGGAAGTGCAGGGCGGCACCCAGCGGATACGGGCCGACGTCCAACAGCGCCCCACCGCCGAGTTCTCGGACGTGCCTGATGTCGGACTCCGGGCGCGGCGGGATGACGAAGGTGCTCTCGAAGCCGAGAACCTCCCCGATCGCGCCCTTGGCCATGAGGTCCTGCACGGCGGCGTGCTGGGAATGGCGGAGGTACATCGAGTTCTCCATGAGCACCAGTCCGCGCTCCTCGGCGAGTCGGAGCAAACGCGCGGTGGTGCCGGGATCGGTGGAGAGCGGCTTCTCCACGAGGACATGTCGGCCCGCGTGCAGTGCCTTCTCCACCCATTCCGCGTGAAGCGCGGGCGGCAGCGGGATGTACACCGCGTCGATGTCCGCCGAGTCGAGCAGTCGTTGATAGCCGGTCACGGCGAGCGCGTCGAATCTCGTCGCGAAGTCCGCGGCCTTGGCGGCGTCTCGGCTGCTCACGGCGACCAACCGGGCCTGGTCGACCTCGGCCAGCGCGGGCAGCGTGCGTCGTGCGGCGATGTCGGCGCAACCCAGCAATCCGAAACGCACGGCGTGGCCCGACGTGGTGCGGTCCATGTCTCTCCTGTCTCGTTCACACTCGTCGGGCCGGGGCCCTGGCTCGTCTCTTCAGGAGAGGCCGAGATCCCGATCGATGAAGTCGAAGATCTCCTCGTCGGTGGCCGCGTCGAGTCCGCCTGCCGGTGGCGTCGACACCGAGGCCGTCGACCGTGCCTCGATCTCCGCCGTGAGGCTGCGTAGCCGATCAGCCAGCACGGACAGCCGAGGGTCCTGAGCGGACAGGAACGGCAGTTCCTCCTGCAGTCGGTCCAGCCCACGCACCAGGTCGCCGACGTCGGCGGCATCCTCCGGGACGACCAGCTCGGCCAGCAGATACTCGGCCAGCGCGGCGGGCGTCGGATAGTCGAACACCAGCGTCGCAGGCAGGGCGAGTCCGGTGGCGGCGGCGAGCGCGTTACGCAGTTCGACCGAGGTGAGCGAGTCGAAGCCCAGGTCGGTGAACGGTCGTTGAGCGCGCACCGCGTCGGAC
The DNA here is from genome assembly GCF_014203365.1 of Actinoalloteichus hymeniacidonis. Lineage (NCBI taxonomy): Bacteria > Bacillati > Actinomycetota > Actinomycetes > Pseudonocardiales > Pseudonocardiaceae > Actinoalloteichus > Actinoalloteichus hymeniacidonis. The sequence goes on along the minus strand of NZ_JACHIS010000001.1, from coordinate 2,661,841 downwards.
GTCTGGTGGCCGAGCGCCGTAGCGGCCTCCCGGCGTACCAGTTCCAGCACGGCTCGGTCCCGATCCTCTGAGGACAGGGTGGGCAGGTCGGCGGCGAACGTCGCGCGTCGACCGGTCGCACCCGCGGCTGCGGGCCGCGAGGGCACCAGCCCTCGGAGGATCGCGGGGATGTCCCGCTCCCGCCCCGGATCGACCCGCGCGATCTTCAGGTGGATGGGAACGATCACCGGCCTGGCGCTGCCACAGCCGAGGTCGAACGCCGCCAGGCCGTCCTCGACCGACCAGGCCGCCGCTCCCCGATCCGTCTGTCGACGACGTTCGTCCGCAGCCAGGTTCGCGGCCATGCCGCCCGCCGTCTCGTCCCACGCGCCCCAGGCAAGGCTCGTCGCGACGAGGCCTCCTGCCCGTCGGTGCTGGGCGAGCGCGTCGAGGAAGGTATTCGCCGCGGCGTAATTGCCCTGCCCCGGCGCTCCGAGCACGCCCGCCGCCGAGGAGTAGAGCACGAACAGCGCAAGGTCGTCGGCTGCGGTCAGTTCGTGCAGGTGCCAGGCACCGTCGACCTTGGGCCGGAACACGGTCCGTACCTGCTCGGCGTTCATCGACGCGATCACGCCGTCGGCCAGCACGCCCGCCGTGTGCACGACGCCCACCAGGCGACGGTGACGTCTGATCTCGGCGAGCAGGTGAGTCAGCGCGTCCCGATCACCGACGTCGCAGGCCAGGATCGACACCGAGGCGCCCGCCTCGGTCAGCTCGGCGGTCAAGGAGTCGGCACCCGGGGCGTCGGCACCCCGTCTGCTGGTGAGCACCAGATGGCGCACACCGTGCTCGGCAACGAGATGCCGGGCCACGTCGGCACCCAGCGCCCCGGTGCCGCCGGTGATGAGCACCGCACCTGCCGGGTCGAGGTCGGGCATGCCCGGCCCGTCGTCCGTCGATCGGGCGAGCCGTGGAGCGAAGGCGCGGCCCGCCCGGACGGCGAGAGCGGGTTCGTCAGCCGCGACGACCGATGCGCGGATCGAATCCGGGTCGTCGTCGAGGTCGACGACCTCGATCCGTCCCGGATACTCGGACTGCGCGGAGCGGAGCAGCCCCCAGACTGCGGCGGCGGCCGGATCGGCCACATCGCCGTCCGCCGTCACCGAGGTCGCCCCCCTGGTGAGTACGAGCAGCCTGGTGCCGACCAGGTGGTCGGCCGCCAGCCAGTCCTGCACGGTGGCAAGCGTCGACTCGACCATCGCACCGGCCGCGGCTGCCTGCCCTTCCGAGGCTTGCGCGTGCGGTTGGAACACGACCACCGCTGGAGGCCGTGCCCCGTCGAGATCGTCGAGAGTGCCGGCGGCGAGGACTTCGACGCCTGCGGCGCGCAGCCCCGGCAGGACACCGAGGTGATCGGGGCCGAGCTGCGCCCAGTGCTGGTCCTGGTCCTGCGGCGTGGTGCGGACGACCGGAGTCCAGTCGACCTGGTACAGCGAGGACGCCACCGACCGCTCGGCGGGGGTGTACTGATCGGCGACGACCGGACGCAGCGCCAACTCGCGCACGGCGGCGACCGGGTTTCCCTCACCGTCGGCGAGCAAGAGCGACAGGCCGCCGTGAGGCAGCGCGGTGAGGCGGACCCTCAGGTGCGTGGCGCCCACCGCGTACAGCCGGACCCCCGTCCAGGAGAAGGGCAGCCGCGCCGCCGAGGACGCCGGGTCGGTGTCGTCGTCCTCGCTGGTCGTGACGAGACCTGCCGCGTGCAGCGCGGCGTCGAGTAGCGCGGGATGCAGCCCGAAGCCGTCGCCGTCGTCGGCCGTCGCCGCAGGCAGGGCCACCTCGGCGAAGACGACGTCGTCGCGCTGCCAGGCGGCACGCAACCCTCGGAAGGTCGGTCCGTACCGCAGCCCGACGAGTTCGGCCTGGTCGTAGAACCCGTCGACGGTCAGCGGCACCGCGTCGGAGGGCGGCCAGGCCGCACTTCCGAGGGACTCCGCCACACCGGCATCTGGCTCGCCGGGCACGACGGACCCGGTGGCGTGCAGGGTCCACGCGGACGACGGGTCATCCTCGCGTCGCGTGTGGACGGTGACCCGACGGGCCGGGCTGTCGGAGTACGACTCGTCTTCGATCGTCTCCGCGTCCGCCGGGTGGCCGTCGAGAGTCTGTCGGTGCAGGTGGACCCGGACGGTGAGGGCTCCGGTCGACGGCAGGAGCACCGGGGCGTGCAGCGTCAGCTCCTCGATCTCCGGGTTGGGAAGGCCGGGAAGGTCCTGTGCGGCGTGGAGCACCCAGTCGACCAGCCCGGTACCGGGGAACACCACGGCGTGGCCCACCTGATGGTCTGCGGTCCACGACTGCAGCACCGTGGAGACCCGGCCGGTGAGAACGACATCGCCGGTATCGGGCAGCTCCACTCGGGCACCGAGCACCGGGTGGCCCGCCGGGACCAACCCGAGTCCGTCGGCGTCCGCGCGGGTGCGGGTCGCGTCCAGCCAGAAACGCTCCCGTTGGAAGGCGTAGGTCGGCAACTCCACGGCCTCGACGTGCTCGGGCAGCAGCACCGTCCAGTCCACGGCATACCCCGCGACCTCCAAGGCGGCCAGTGCGGTGACGAAGGACGTCGATTCGCTCCGACCACTTCGCAGCAGAGCCAGGGTCGACACCGACCCAGCTGGACCCGGTGCCGCGCCGTCGCCGCGAACCCGGCCGCCTGTGTCGGAGTCCGCCGGGGAGTCGAGTGCATCTCTGGTCAGCGCGGTCAGCACTCCGCCGGGGCCCACCTCGATCACCGTCGTGATGTCGAGATCGCGCAGAGCGCGCGCGGCGTCGGCGTAGCGGACCGGTTCGCGGGTCTGCCGCACCCAGTAGTCGGCCGACGTCGCCGTCTCGCTGTCGAGCAGCGCTCCGGTGACGGTCGAGATCAGCGGCAGCTCCGGCGCGGTGAAGTCGACGGTGGAGAGGGTGCGTCCGAAGTCGTCGAGCAGCGGGTCCATGAGGGCGGAATGGAAGGCGTGGGACACCGACAGCGGCCGTACGCGACGCCCGAGGTCACGCCACCACTCGACGACGAGGCCGACCGCGTCGGCATCGCCGGACACCACCGTGGACACCGGGCCGTTGACGGCCGCGATGCTCACCTCGGTCGCGTCGAGGTCGGCCAGTGCGGCGCGCACCTCGTTCTCGGTGGCGGCGATCGACGCCATCGCCCCGCCCTCGGGAAGCGCCTGCATGAGCCCGGCTCGCGCGGCCACCACCCGGCACGCCTGGGGCAGCGTCCACACCCCGGCGATGAAGCCTGCGGTGACCTCGCCGAGCGAATGGCCCGCCACTGCGGCGGGCGTCACGCCGAACGAGGCCAGCAATCGGACGAGCGCGACCTCCACCGCGAACAGCGCGGGCTGTGCCAATCCGGTCGCGTCGACGGCACGGAGGATCCGCACGTCGGCTCGCTCATCGGTGGTCGACGAGCCCTCGACGGCGGGGTCCGTCTTCTCCTCGGCCCGGTCCCGCGCCGCTTCCTCGGTGGCGAAGAGTGCGCCGCGCAGGGAGAACCCAAGGAGCGGGTCCAGTTCCGCGCACACCTCGTCGAAGGCCTCCGCGAACACGGGATGGGCCTCGTACAGGTCGCGGCCCATCCCCGGATACTGCGTTCCCTGGCCCGAGAAGACCAGGCCGATCCGACCGCCGTTGCGTGCCGCGCCGAGGACCACGCCCGGCTGGTCATGCCACTCGGCCACGGCGTCCACTCCCGCGGCCAGCTCGTGGCGATCGGTTCCGAGGACCACGGCACGCTGTTCGTGACGGGCGCGCGTGGTGATCAGGGCATGAGCCACCGCAGTCGGCGAGAGGCCGGCGTCGGCCGACACCGCCGCCCGCAGTCGCAGGGCCTGCGCGCGCAGCGCGGCCTCCGACCGACCGGACAGTACCCAGGGGATGACCGGAGCGGCACCGGACGCGTTCGCTTCGCCGACTCGCCGGGTGCTTCGGTCGGCGGCCGGGGCCTGTTCGAGGATGAGGTGGGCGTTGGTCCCGCTGATCCCGAACGACGACACCGCCGCCCGACGCGGCCGGTCCACCTCGGGCCACGGCCGGGACTCGGTCAACAATTCCACCGCACCCGAGGACCAGTCCACCTCGGGACTCGGCTCGTCCACGTGCAGGGTCGACGGCAGCACCCCGTGCTCCAACGCCAACACCATCTTGATCACACCCGCGACACCCGCAGCGGCCTGGGTGTGCCCGATGTTCGACTTCACCGAACCCAGGAACACCGGATTCTCCGGCTCACGATCCCGGCCGTAGGTCGCCAACAACGCCTGTGCCTCGATCGGATCGCCGAGCGGAGTCCCGGTGCCGTGCGCCTCGACGACGTCGACGTCCGGCGAGGACACTCCTGCGTTCGCCATGGCCTGCCGGATCACCCGCTGCTGCGACGGACCGTTCGGCGCCGTGAGCCCATTGGACGCACCGTCCTGATTGACCGCCGAACCCTTCACCACCGCCAGAACACGACGACCGTTCGCCACCGCATCCGACAACCGCTGCAGGACGAGGACCCCGACGCCCTCGGAGAAACCGGTGCCGTCCGCACCCTCCGCGAACGACTTACACCGACCATCCGACGCCAGACCACCCTGCCGAGAGAACTCCACAAAACCACCCGGCGTCGACATCACCGTCACCCCACCGGCCAGGGCCATCGAGCACTCACCAGCACGCAACGACTGCGCCGCCAAATGCAACGCCACCAACGACGACGAACACGCCGTATCCACCGTCACCGCCGGACCCTCAAAACCAAACGTATAAGCAATCCGACCCGACAGGACGCTGGCCGTGCCACCGGTGCTCAGATAGCCGGCGGCGGACGGGACGTCGGCCATGAGCCGGGCGTAGTCCTGGTTGTTCGAGCCGACGAAGACGCCGACGTCCTGCCCGCGTAGAACGGTCGGATCGACGCCCGCCCGTTCGAAGGCCTCCCACGACGTCTCCAGCAGCAGCCGCTGCTGCGGGTCCATCGCGGTCGCCTCCCGAGGCGAGATTCCGAAGAAGTCCGCATCGAAGCGAGTCACGTCGTCGACGAAACCGCCCGCCCGGGCGTAGGTAGTCTCGGAGGACTCCCGCCCTAGTGCGCGCAGACCGGCCACATCCCAGCCTCGATCGTCCGGGAAGTCGGTGATGGCGTCGCCGTCGCGGGACAGCAGGTCCCAGAAGTCGGCAGGCGAATGCACCGCGCCGGGGAATCGACAGCCGAGTGCCACGATGGCGATCGGATCGTCGCCGACGTCGGCACCCACGCGAACCACGGCCTCCGGCCGGGCTCCGACGAGGAGTTGTCGCAGGTGCTCCGCCAGGGCGGTGACCGTGGGATGGTCGAAGACCACCGTGGCGGGCAGGCTCAGCCCGGTGATCAGGCCCAGCTGATTGCGGAACTCGACGGCGGTGAGCGAGTCGAACCCCAGTTCCCGGAAGGCACGATCCGCCTCCACCTCCGAGGACGAGGCGTGTCCGAGGACGGCGGCGGCCTTCGCGGCGATCAGCTCCGCCAGCAGCCGACGCTGCTCTGGCTCGGTCTTGTCGGCCAAACGCCCGGCGAGGCCCGCGCCCGATGCGTCCGATCCGCTCGACCGTTCCCGGTCGGCCTCCTGCCTGCGACGGGTCTCGGGTAGCTCGCGCAGCAGCGGATGCGGCCGCGCCGCGTCGTAGCCGCGAGCCATCGTGTCCCAGCGCATGTCCGCCACCGCGAGGCAGGTCTCGTCGGCGTCGAGCGCCTGCGCGAGTGCGGTCAAGGCCGTCTCGGGCGGCATGTCCGCCGTGCCACGACGACGCAGCACGTCCTCGATGTCCTCCGCGGCGATGCCGCCGCCCGCCCAGTGTCCCCAGGCGATGGAGGTCGCAGTGCGACCGCGATCCCGCCGCTGTCGGGCGAGAGCGTCCAGGAACGCGTTTCCGGGTGCGTAGGCCGCCTGACCGGGGATGCCGACCGATCCCGCCAACGAGGAGAAGAGCACGAAGGCACTCAGATCGTGCTCCTCGGTCAGCTCATCGAGGTTCCTCGCGCCCTGCACCTTGGCCCGCATCGCATTGTCGAGCTGCTCGACGGTCAGTGAGTCGACGACGGCGTCATCGAGCATGGCCGCGGTGTGGACGATGGCCGTCAGGGGCGTGGCGGCCGGGATGTCCGCCAGGACCCGGGCCAGCGCGTCTCGATCGGCTACGTCGCACGCCGCGACGGTCACCGGGACTCCGACGGCGGCGAGTTCCCGTTCCAACTCGCGCGCACCCGGCGCGTCGAGCCCTCGCCTACTGGTGAGCACCAGATGCTCGGCGCCCCGTTCCGCCAACCAGCGCGCAACCCTGGCGCCGAGCGCTCCGGTGCCTCCGGTCACCAGCACCGTGCCGCTCGGCGTCCAGCCGTCGGCTTCCTGCCTTGGATCGGCCGTGGTGCCGCCTGCCCGCGCGGCGGGCTCGGCATGGACGAGGCGTCGACCGAAGACGCCCGACGGCCGGATCGCCGCCTCGTCCTCGTCGTCGAGTCCGGCCAGGACCGCGCACAGTCGAGCGCCCGCCCGGTCGTCGAGCACCTCGGGTAGATCGACGAGGCCGCCCCAGCTGGTCGGATGCTCGGCGGCAACGACCCGACCGAGTCCCCAGACCTGCGCCTGCTCCGGGACGAGCATCTCTCGACTGCCCTCGACGTGCACTGCGCCTCGGGTGAGACACCACAGCGGCGAGGCGACTCCGAGATCACTCAATGCCTGGGCCAGGACTAGGGTGCCCGCGACTCCCGAGGGCACCACCGTATGAGCCGGGTGCGTCGCAGCGTCCATGCCGAGCAGCGAGATCACCCCGACCGCCTCGTCACCGATGAACGGGGCGAGTCGGTCGGCGAGACCGCTGCGGTCGGTGGTCGGCGGGACCTCGATGCCGATCGGTTCGGCACCCGCCCCGCGCAGCGCGGCGTGCAGCCACTCTCGCAGGTCGGAATCGTCACCGGTGACGGGCTCCATGATGAGCCAGCGCCCGGCCAAGCCCGTCCGGGCGGGCGTGGTCAGCCGCCGCCACGAGATCCGGTAGCGCCACGAGTCCACGATGTCCTGGGTGTGTCTACGCCGCCGCCAGGCGGCGAGCGCGGGGACGACCACGCTCAACGGAGTCTCCGCTGTGACGGAGAGGCTGGCGGCGAGCGCCGGGACGTCCTGGTCCTCGATGCTGTTCCAGAAGGTCGTGTCGAGCCGGTCGCCTGCAGGCTCGGTGGCCGTGATCTGCGGGTCGAGCCAATGTCGGGTTCGTTGGAAGGCGTAGGTGGGCAGGTCGGCGGCCGGGCCGGACCGGGGTGCGGGCAGGAGCGCGGGCCAGTGCAGCGGCACCCCGGCGGTCCACAGCGCGGCCGCCGCCTCCGCCAGTACGCGCGGACCATCGTGGTCGCGCCGCAGGCTGCCTACCACCAGCGATCCCCCGGAGCCACCGCTCAGCTCGGCGGTGATCTCCGAGGACTCGGCGGCGGCACCACGCGCGCCGTGCTGAGCATCCGGGTTGGGAACGAGTCGTTCCACGGCGTGCACGGTGGGCCAGGTCAGGACGGGGTGGGGGCTGACCTCCAGGAACCGGCGGAACCCCTGCCGCACCGCCGACTCCACGGCCTGGTCGTAGCGAACGGCCTCCGCCAGATTCCGATACCAGTACTCCGCATCGAGATCAGCGGAGACGATCGGTTCGCCCGTCACCGAGGAGACCATCGGCACCGTGCCGGGCCGGGTCTCCACCACACCCGCCACCGCAAGCCACTCCTGTCGAATCGCCGCCACCTGCGGCGAATGCGATGCGTAGTCCACCGGCAACCACCGGACCCGCACCCCGCGCTCGACACACCCCCCAGCCACCGATTCCAACACCGACCGATCGCCCGACAACACCACCTGGCCAGGCCCGTTCACCACACCCACGGACACCCGAGCACCCACGGCGTCGACGGCATCGGACGTCAGGTCGGCGTCGGACATCGGGTCGGCGTCGGTGTCGGTGTCGCCGACGGGACCCTGATCGCGGGGGGTTCGCTCGTCGGCGTCCGCCGCCCAGCGGCGCACCTCGTCGATGCTCGCCTCGACGGCCAGCATCCCGCCGCGTCCGGACAGCCTTCGCGCGATGAGTCGGGAGCGGCCGGCCACCAGGCGGGCGCCCTCGGCGATGGAGAGCAGGCCGGCCACGGTCGCGGCGGCGATCTCCCCCTGGGAATGGCCCACCACGACACTCGGGGCGACGCCTCGTGCCCGCCACACGGCGGCCAGCGCAACCATCACCGCCCAGAGCAGCGGCTGCACGACATCGACTCTGGCCGACAGCGCGTCGTCGCCACCGCGCAGCACCTCGGTCACGGAGAAGTCCACCCACGGCGCCAATGCCGATTCGCATTCGGCCAGCGTCTCGGCGAACACCTCGTCGGTCAGCAGGTCGGCGGCCATGCCGGTCCACTGCGACCCCTGGCCCGGGAACACCCACGCGGTGCCGAGCGAACCCGCGTCGCCCGCTCGGCCGACGACGACGCCCGCCGCGTCTCGTCCTTCCGCCAACGCCGCCAGCCCGGCGGACAACTCGGCGCGGTCGGTACCGAGGACGACGGCGCGATGGTCCAATTCGGACCTGCTGCTCGTGAGGGCATGGGCGAGCGCGGCGAGTGACGCGTCGGGGGTCGATTCGACGTGGCGGGCCAGCCGAGCAGCCTGGTCGCGCAGTGCCTCGGCGGAGCGGCCCGAGAGGACCCAGGAGATCAGCGGGGCATCGCTCTGCGGCTCGTCGTCGGTCTCCGGGGCGTTGTCCAGGGCGGGTGGCTGCTCCAGGATGACGTGGGCGTTGGTCCCGCTGATCCCGAACGACGACACCGCAGCACGACGCGGACGACCCACCTCCGGCCACGACCGCGACTCGGTCAACAACTCCACCGCACCCGCAGACCAATCCACCTGGGGCGTGGGCTCCTCGGCATGCAACGTCCTCGGCAACACGCCATGACGCATCGCCTCGACCATCTTGATCACACCCGCGACACCCGCAGCGGCCTGGGTGTGCCCGATGTTCGACTTCACCGAACCCAGGAACAACGGCTTGTCCTCGGAACGACCGTGCCCATAGGTCGCCAACAGAGCCTGCGCCTCGATCGGATCGCCCAACCGAGTCCCGGTGCCATGCGCCTCCACCACATCGATGTCCCGAGGGGACAAACCCGCATTCGCCAACGCCTGCCGAATCACCCGCTGCTGCGACGGACCATTCGGCGCCGTCAACCCATTCGACGCACCATCCTGATTGACCGCCGAACCCTTGAGGACCGCCAACACCCGACGACGGTTACGCACCGCATCGGACAACCGCTCCAACACCACCAGCCCGACGCCCTCGGAGAAGCCGGTGCCGTCCGCACCCTCCGCGAACGACTTACACCGACCATCCGACGCCAGACCACCCTGCCGAGAGAACTCCACAAAACCACCCGGCGTCGACATCACCGTCACCCCACCGGCCAGGGCCATCGAGCACTCACCAGCACGCAACGACTGCGCCGCCAAATGCAACGCCACCAACGACGACGAACACGCCGTATCCACCGTCACCGCCGGACCCTCAAAACCAAACGTATAAGCAATCCGACCCGACGCGACGCTGTTGGATCCGCCGGTGCTGAGATAGCCCTCGGCGCCGTCGGGGACCACCGTGAGCCTGCTCAGGTAGTCGCTGTACATCACGCCCGCGAAGACCCCCGTCGGACTCCCCTTCACCGACGACGGCGCAATACCCGCCCGCTCCAACGCCTCCCACGACGCCTCCAACAACAACCGCTGCTGCGGATCCATCGCCACCGCCTCACGCGGCGAAATCCCAAACAAACCCGCATCGAACTCCGCCACGTCATGCAGGAATCCACCCGCGCGAGCGGCCGACCCGGTGGCGGAGTCGAACAGGGCTTCCAGATTCCAGTCGCGGTCCGATGGGAAGCCGCCGATCGCGTCGCCGCCCTCGGCGAGCAGCGCCCACAGGTCTTCCGGGGAGCCGACGCCGCCGGGATAACGACAGGCCATGCCGACGATCGCCACGTCGTCGCCGTCCAGCGCGGCCGTCGGGGCGACGACCTGTCGCGGCTCCTCGGATCCGACCGCCTGGGTCAGCAGGAACTCCGTCAGCGCCAGCGGGGTCGGGTAGTCGAAGACCAACGATGCGGGAAGCCGCAGACCGACGACCGAGGTGAGCCGGTTGCGCAGCTGCACCGAGGTGAGCGAGTCGAAGCCCAGTTCCTTGAAGGCACGGTCGGGGGCCACGGTCGCCGCCGACTCGTGTCCGAGAACTGCGGCGATCTCGGTCCGCACCAGACCGAGTAGGAACACGACCTGTTCGTCCCGGGGCAGGCCGATCAACCTGCGGCGCAGGTCTTCGACGTCGGCGACGCCCGTCTCGGCGGTCCGCCGACGCGGGCCGCGCACCAGGCCACGCAGCACGACAGGGACGCCGCCCTCGTGGCGGCCGTCCGCGCCTGCGGCGGTGTCCAAGCGCATGGGCACGAGCACCGGGGACGCATCGGCCACGCAGGCGTCGAACAGGGCCATGCCCTGGGCCTCGGTGAGTCCGGTGACGCCTGCGCGGGTGATGGGGGCGAAACCGTCCCGGCTCGCCGAGGCCGTCGACTCGCTGACCTGTGCCCACAGGCCCCAAGCCATCGATCGTGCGGTGTGGCCGCGCGCCTGCCGGTACGCGGCGAGGCCGTCGAGGAAGGTGTTCGCCGCCGCATAACCGGCCTGCCCGGCGTTGCCGACGATGCCGGATGCGGAGGAGAAGAGCAGGAAGGCACGCAGCGGCAGATCGGTGGTCAGCTCGTGCAGGTTCCAGGCGGCATCGACCTTGGGCCGCAGCACGGCGGGCAAGCGATCGGCCTCCAGGTCGGTGATCATCCCGTCGTCCACTGCGCCCGCCGTGTGCACGATGGCCGTCAGCGGCTGATCGGGATCGACTCCGGCGAGAAGGTCGGCGAGCGCGCCACGGTCGGCCACGTCGCAGGCGGCGACGGCCACGGTCGCACCCTCGGCCCGCAGTTCGGCGGCCAACTCCGCCGCGCCGGGGGCCTCGGGTCCACGCCGACTCGCGAGCAGCAGATGCCGGACCCCGTGGTCTCGCGCGAGGTGCCGCGCGACCATCCCGCCGATCATGCCCGTGCCACCGGTGACCAGCACGGTGCCGTCCGGACCCCACGTCGCGTCGCGGTCCGGCTCGGCCGTTCGGGCGGCGCGGGCCAGTCTCGGCACCAGTAGGGCTCCGTCGCGCACGGCGACCTGGGCCTCGTCCCCGTCGAGGGCGACGCGCACCACGGCATCGAGCTCGGCGGGCGAGGCGTCGTCGCGATCAGCGTCGATGAGCAGGAGCCGTCCGGGGTGCTCGGTCTGCGCCGAACGCAGCAGTCCCCACACAGCGGCGCCCGCCAAGTCGGCGACGTCCTCGCCCGGCAGCGCCGCGACGGCGCCCCGGGTGATCACGACGAGTCGTGCCGCTTCCGGCCGATCGCCGGCCAGCCAACCCCGCACCGCATCGAGCACGATCGTCACGGCTGTGTACACGGCCGACGGCACCGTCTCGTCCGACGCCGCTGCCGACTCCACGGATCCGCCCGCACCGACCGGGAGCGGGCAGAACAGGAACACCGACTCGGCCTCGCACTCGGCGAAGGTCGGATCGGGCAGGACGGGGACGTCTCCGACCCAGCGCGCAGGCACGGCGCCCGTCTCCAGCACGGCGAGCCGCCGCGAGTGATCCACGGTCGGCCCCGATCGGACCATCGGCGTCCAGTCGAGCCGGAACAGCGATTCTCCTGCGACGCGCGCGGCGGGATCGGCGATAGTCGCCCCGGCAGGACGGAAGACGAGACGGTCGACCGTGATCACCGGCCGACCGGCGGCGTCGGTCGCCAGCAGGGTCGTGGCGTCCTGGCCGGCGGGCGTGAGTCGGACGCGGAGCCGGTCGGCTCCCGAGGCGTGCAGGCCGACCCCGTCCCACGAGAAGGGCAGCAGCACCGGTCCCGATCCCTCGGGCGAGGCCGCCGCACCCGAGGCCTGTAGGGCCGCGTCCAGCAACGCCGGATGCAGGCCGTACCGGTCTGCCTCGCTCCGCACCGATTCCGGCAGACTCACCTCGGCGAACACCTCATCGCCGCGTCGCCAGACCGCGTCCAGACCTCGGAAGGCTGCGCCGTAGGGCAGTCCCGCCTCGGCGGCCCGGCGGTAGAAGTCGTCGAGCGGCACCGTGCGGGCACCGTTCGGGGGCCATTCCGCGGGTCCCGCGACACCGTCCTCTGTCGACGGCGCCAGAACCCCGACGGCGTGGCGGGTCCAGACCGCTTCGACCGAGCCGTCGGAGGCGGAGGACACGGTGACCGACCGACCGCCTGCCGCGTCGGCCGCGCCGATGACGACCCGCACGGCCACACCGCCCCGCTCGGGCAGCACCAACGGCGCTTCGAGCGTCAGCTCGACGATCCGGCCGCACCCGACCTCGTCGCCTGCGCGCACGGCGAGTTCGATGAAGCCGGTGCCGGGCAGCAGCGCCGCCTCACCGATCCGATGGTCGCCCAGCCACGGCAGGGTCTCGGCCGAGATCCGCCCCGACACCACCACTCCGTCGGTGTCGGCCATGGAGAGCACCGCCCCGACGAAGGGGTGATCGACGGCGGCGAGACCCACCGAGGTGACATCGCCACCTCGGACGCCCGTGATGTCCACCCAGTGCCGTCGCCGCTGGAAGGCGTACGTGGGCAACTCGACCCGCGAGGCCGACCGGCCCGCGAAGACGGCCGACCAGTCGGGTGTGGCTCCGTGCACCCAGGCCTCGGCAAGCGCTCGCACGAATCGGTCCGGCCCGCCCGCGTCGCGGCGCAGCGTGCCGACGGCCGCACCGCCGCCGCCGGAGGACTCGAAGGTCTCCTGCATCGAGGAGGGCAGCACGGGATGGGGACTGACCTCGACGAAGAGGTCGTGTCCGTCATGGCGCAGGGCCTGCACTGCATCGTCGAAGCGGACGGTCTGCCGCAGATTGCGGAACCAGTAGTCGCCGGTCAGCTCCCCGGTGTCCAGCGGGCCGCCGGTCACCGTCGAGTAGAAGGGCACGCCTGCCGAGATCGGCTGGATCGAGGCGAAGTCCGAGGACAGCCGCGTCCGCAGGACCTCCACCTGCGGCGAGTGGCTGGCGATGTCCACACCGGGCACCCGTCGGGCCCGTACGCCCTTCTCCTCGCAGCCGGCCAGGAACTTCTCGCACACCACGGGCTCGCCCACCACGACGCAGGACCGAGGGCTGTTCACCGCGGCGACGGCCAGTTCGTGGCCCGCCTCGCGCACCAGCTCGCGCACCTCGTCGACGGGGAGCAGCACGGAGACCATGCCGCCCTGTCCGGCGGCCTGCAACCACTCCCGGCTGCGCACCGCGACGATCCGGGCCGCCTCGGCGAGCGTGAGTCCGCCCGCGAAGAACGCGGCGGCGATCTCCCCCTGGGAATGGCCGACGACCGCGTCGGGATCGATGCCGTGCGAACGCCACAACTCGGCCAGCGACACCATCATGGCGAAGAGCACCGGCTGTTGGACGTCGACACGGTCGAACGGCGCATCGGACGTGCCCTGCAGGACATCGAGCAGGGACCAGTCGACGTGCCGCTCGATCTCTGTTGCACAGCGGGCGATGGACTCGGCGAACACCGGTGAGGTCGCCAGCAGTTCACGGGCCATCGCGGGCCACTGCGAACCCTGTCCGGGGAACACGAACACCGTCTTGCCGTCCTGCGCGGAGCCGGTGACGAGGTCCCGATCACCCGTTCCCTCGGCCAACGCCGTCAGGCCGCGCACCAGGTCGGCCCGGTCGGCGCCGATCACGGCGGCTCGATGTTCCAGCGCCGACCTGGTGGTGGCCAGCGACAGACCGATGTCGGCGATCGAGACCTCTGGGTCGGCGAGGACCCGATCGCGCAGCCGCCGCGCCTGCTCGCGGAGTGCGTCGGCGGTGCGGGCGGAGAGCACCCACGGGACCGGGACGTCGGGCGGGAGTACGGCGGAAGTCGCAGCGCGGTCGGCGGCGGGCTCCGCCTGTGGTCCGGATTCGGAATCGACGTCGGTGTCGGGCCGGTTCGGATCGGGGGCCTGTTCCAGGATCAGGTGGGCGTTGGTGCCGCTGATTCCGAAGGCGGACACGGCGCCGCGTCGGGGTCGCCCTGCGTCCGGCCATGCCCGCGCCTCGGTCAACAGCTGGACCGCTCCCGACGACCAGTCCACGTGACCGGTCGGTTCGTCGACGTGCAGGGTGCGGGGCAGTCGACCGTGTCGCAACGCCGCCACCATCTTGATCACTCCCGCCACACCGGCGGCGGCCTGGGCGTGACCGATGTTCGACTTCACCGAGCCGAGGTACAACGGGGTCTGCGGGCGGTCCTGCCCGTAGGTCGCCAGCAGCGCCTGCGCCTCGATCGGGTCGCCCAGAGTGGTGCCCGTGCCGTGTGCCTCCACCGCGTCGACATCAGCGACGGTCAGTCTGGCGTCGGCCAGTGCCTGTCGGATGACACGCTGCTGGGCGGGACCGTTGGGCGCGGAGAGTCCGTTGCTGGCCCCATCCTGGTTGACTGCGCTGCCCCGGATCACGGCGAGTACCGGGTGCCCGTGTCGCCGTGCCGTCGAGAGTCGGGTGACGAGCAGGACGCCGACGCCCTCGGAGAAGCCGGTGCCATCCGCCGCGTCGGCGAAGGCCTTGCACCGGCCGTCGGTCGCCAGGCCGCGCTGCCGGGACATCTCCACGAACGGTCCCGGGGTGGACATCACCGTGACACCGCCCGCCAAGGCCAGTGAACAGTTCCCCTGCCGGACGGCCTGCACGGCGAGGTGCAGCGCGACCAGGGAGGACGAGCACGCGGTGTCCACTGTCACCGCCGGGCCCTGCAGACCGAAGGTGTAGGCGAGTCGGCCGGACAGGACACTGGCGGCGTTGCCCGTCAGTACGTAGCCCTCGGCGTTCTCCCGCGCCTGCGCGAGAAGTTGCGAGTAGTCCTGGCCGGTGGTGCCGATGTAGACGCCGACGTCCGCGCCCCGCCGGGACGCCACGTCGATGCCAGCACGTTCGAACGCCTCCCAGGAGGTCTCCAGCAGGAGTCGCTGCTGCGGGTCCATGGCGACGGCCTCGCGGGGCGAGATGCCGAAGAACTCCGCGTCGAACTCCCCGACGTCGTCGAGGAAGGCGCCCTGCCGCGTGTAGGAGCTGCCCGGCCGGTCCGGGTCGGAGTCGAACAGTCCCTCCAGATCCCAACCTCGGTCGGTGGGGAAGTCGGCGACCGCATCGCCGTCCTGGTCGACGAGCCGCCACAGATCCTCGGGTGACCGCACCCCGCCGGGGAGTCGACACGCCATTCCGATGATCACGATCGGCTCGGTCGCCTCGGCGGAGAGCCGCTGATTCCGGGTGCGAAGGCGCTGATTCTCCAGCAGCGAGGACCGCAGTGCCTCGACCACGTCGCGGGCGGGTTTCTCCATGGCCGGCTCCTCATCGTTGCGTGTCACTCGAACTCGACCGCCTTGCCCGTCGCCGTCGCGTCGTCCGCGTCGAGCGCGAGTCGGATCAGGTCGTCCACGTCCATGGCGCGGATGTCGTCGTCCGTGGCCTCGTTCTCGGCCGCGTCCGATGCCGCCGGACCCGCGGCGTCGATCTCCTCGGCGGAGGCGTCCTCGGCCATCCGCAGCAGCACGTCCATCAGTCCCGCCTCCCGCAGTCGGGCGAGGGGCACGGCGGCGAGCGCCGCGCGGATCGCGTCGTCCTCGGCCGCCGACTCGCCGGCGGACGGGACCAACTCGGACAGCAGGTGATCCACCAGCGCCGCCACGGTGGGATGGTCGAAGACCAGGGTCGCGGGCAGGCGCAGCCCGGTGGCCGCGTTCAGCCGGTTCCGCAACGCCAGCGCGGTCAGGGAGTCCAGCCCCAGTTCCTTGAATTCGCGGCCGAGGCCGATCGACTCGGGTCCGTCGAGCCCGAGCGCCCCGGCCACCTCGGTGCGGGCCAGCCGGACGAGCATGGTGTGCCGCTCACCGGGAGTCCTCGCCCGCAGCGTCGCCGCGAGGGTGTCGCGGGTGGTGGAGGCCTCCGGGACGTCAGCCTGCTCGCGGGCCAGCACCGCACGCACCTCGGGCAGGTCGTCGAGCAGCGGCCGAGGCCGGGCCAGGGTGAACGCCGGGGCGAACCGCTCCCAGTCGATGTCGGTGACCGTGAGCATGATCTCGCCGTGCTCGACGGCCTGCCACATCGCGGCCATCGCGATGTCGGGGTCCATCGGTCGGACCCCGAGACGCTGCCAGTCGCCCTCGGTGTCGTCGACCATGCCCCCGCCCGCCCAACTGCCCCAGGCGATCGACGTCGCGGTCAGGCCTCGAGCCCGGCGGGCGTCCGCCATCGCGTCGAGCGCCGCATTACCCGCCGCATAGGCGCCCGCGCCGGAGCTTCCCCAGACCGAGGAGCCCGAGGAGAACAGCACGAAGGCATCCAAGGGAAGGTCGCCGAGGAGTTCGTCGAGGACCCGCGCGCCTCCCGCCTTGGCGCTGATCACCTCGGCGAACTCCGTTGGGTCGCACTCGGCCAGCGGTGCGGAGTGGCTCACCCCGGCCGCGTGGACGACGGCGGTCAGCGGTGTGTCGGCGGGGATGTCCGCGAGGACCTGGGCGAGCGAGTCGCGATCGGCGACGTCACACGCCGCGACGGTCACCGCCACTCCCCTGTCGGTCAGTTCCCGGGTCAGCTCTTGCGCGCCGGGCGCGTCGGGACCGCGACGAGACGTCAGCACCAGTCGTCGGGCGCCCCGCGCCGCCAAGGCGCGTGCTACCTGCGCACCCAGCGCGCCGGTCCCGCCGGTCACCAGCACGGTGTCACGCGCCGTCCATTCGGCAGGGTTCCCACCGGCTCTCTCGGTGGTCGGCGCACGGAGCAGTCGGCGACCGACCGCGCCGGTCGGGCGCACCACCACCTGGTCGTCGTCGGCCCGCGAGAGCACCGAGCACACCAGAGCGGCAACCGCACCGGTGATCGAGTCGGGTACGTCGAGCAGCCCGCCCCACCGGTCGGGGTGTTCCAGCGCCGCGACCCGACCCAACGCCCACACCTGGGCGGCGACCGAATCGAGCGGCTGAGGGTGTTCCGTCGTCCCGACGCCCTCGCGAGTGAGACACCACAGGGGGGCGGAGATCGCCGCGTCGCCGGCCGCCTGGATCAGGGCGAGGGTGTCACCGAGGCCTCGCGGCAACAGCGGCGCCGGCATGTCGTCGGAGTCGGCGGCGTTCCAGGCCAGCAGCGAGACCACGCCGCGCAGCGTCGCCCGCTCGGCGAGATCCGTGAGCCGCGCCGCCAATTCGGCGCGTCCCGTTCCGGGATCGACGGTGAGCCGGATGATCTCGGCTCCGCCGTCGCGCAGGGCGCCGACGAGCTCGTCCACGGCGGCGGGCAGCGGCGAGTCGACGGACCGGGAGCCGAGGGCCGGTTCCACCACGAGCCATCGACCGGTCAGCGCAGGCTCGGTGTCGGGTGTGGGTAACGGCGCCCAACCGATTCGATACCGCCACGAGTCCAGTGCCTCGCGTTCTCGAGATCGACGTCGCCATTCGGCCAGCACCGGCAGCGCGGGGGCGAGCGCCGTGACGACCGCGTCGTCCGTCGTCGCCCCCGGGGCTACCAGGTCGGCGAGTGCCTGCGCGTCGAGCTGGTCGACGGTAGCCCAGAACGGGCCGTCGGCAACGGGCGCGGGGACGGGACCGGCAGGTCGCACGTCCAGCCAGTGGCGGGTGCGTCGGAAGGGGTACGTCGGCAGCGGCGTCGCGGGTTGGGCGGGCGCGGGCGACAGCACGGTGGTCCAGTCCACATCGGACCCCGTCGTCCAGAGGGTGGCCAGCGCGGTCCGTAGCGCCGAGGAGCCGTCCTCGTCTCTGCGGAGGCTGCCGACCACGATGGGCTCGTCCTCGGAGCCGCCTACCGAGCGGTCGGGTTCACCGTCTCTCGGATCGAGGTCGCCTGCGGCGATCTTCTCGAGCACGCCGGTCGTGGGCCAGGTGAGGACCGGGTGCGGACTGATCTCCACGAAACGGCGATATCCCTGCCCTGCCACCGTCTCCACGGCCCGGTCGTACCGAACAGGCTCCGCCAGGTTGCGATACCAGTACTCGGTGTCCACGTCGGCGGCGGACAATCGGTCTCCGGTGACCGTGGAGATCATCGGCACGGTGCCGGGCTGCGTCTCCACCACGCCCGCCACCGCGAACCACTCTCGACGAATCGCCGCCACCTGCGGTGAATGCGAGGCATAGTCCACCGGCAGCCACCGCACCCGGATGCCGCGCACCGCACACTCGGCAGCCACCACCTCCAACACCGACCGCGCTCCCGACACCACTGCCTGGCCAGGACCGTTCACCACGCCTACGGCGACGCGGGCACCTTCGGCGACAAGCGTGTCTGCCTGCGGGTCACGGGGCGTGCGGCCATCCGCGTCGGCGGCGAGTGCGGCAGCCTCGGCCTGGCCGAGGTCCACGGCGAGCATGGTTCCCCGGCCGGAGAGCCGCTCGGCGATCAGCCGTGAGCGCGTGGCCACCAGGCGGGCGCCCTCGGCGGTGGAGAGCAGCCCCGCCACGCATGCCGCGGCGATCTCCCCTTGGGAGTGGCCCACAACCACGTCGGGGGCCACGCCGTGGGAGCGCCACACCGCCGCCAACGAGAGCATCACCGCCCACAGGACCGGCTGCACCACGTCGACCCGCCCAAGCAGCTCCTCGTCGGCACCGCTCAGCACCTCGGACACCGAGAAGTCGACCCACGGCGCCAGCGCCGAGTCACATTCGGCCAACGCGGCGGTGAAGACGTCGTCCGTTCCGATCAGATCGGCGGCCATCCCGGTCCACTGCGCCCCCTGCCCCGGGAAGACCCACACGGAGCCCACCGAGCCGAGTCCGGTGGCGGCGCGGCCGACGATCACGCTCGGTTCGGCCCGACTCTCGGCGAGCGCGGCGAGGCCCGCCGACATCGTCTCGCGGTCCGTCCCGAGCACCACGGCGCGGTGCTCCAGCTCCGCACGCGAGGTCACCAGTGCGGTTCCGATCTCGGCCAGGGTGGCGGTCGGTTCCGAGGTGAGATGCGCGGACAGCCGGGCGGCCTGCTCACGCAGAGCGGGCTCCGACTGCGCCGAGAGGACCCAGGGCAGTACTGCCGACTTCGCCGACTCGGGTTCGACCGCCGTCGTGTCGACCGCGTCGGCGGCGGGGAGCGCGGCCGACGACTCGGCGGGCAACTCGAGGATCACGTGGGCGTTGGTCCCGCTGAAGCCGAAGGAGGACACCGCCGCCCGACGCGGACGGTCCACCTCGGGCCACGACCGCGATTCGGTGAGCAACTCCACCGCACCCGAGGACCAGTCCACCTGAGGCGTCGGCTCGTCCACATGCAGGGTCGACGGCAGCACCCCGTGTCGCATCGCCATGACCATCTTGATCACACCCGCGACACCCGCAGCGGCCTGGGTGTGCCCGAGGTTGGACTTCACCGAGCCTAGGAACAGCGGATTCTCCGGCTCGCGATCCCGGCCATAGGTCGCCAACAACGCCTGCGCCTCGATCGGATCACCCAGGCGCGTGCCGGTGCCATGCGCCTCCACCACATCGACATCCCCGGTGGACAGACCGGCATTGGCCAAGGCCTGCCGGATCACCCGCTGCTGCGACGGACCATTCGGCGCCGTGAGCCCATTGGACGCACCGTCCTGATTGACCGCCGAACCCTTCACCACCGCCAGAACACGACGACCGTTCGCCACCGCATCCGACAACCGCTCCAACACGACGACCCCGACGCCCTCACCCCAGCCGGTGCCGTCGGCCGACGCGGCGAAGGACTTGACCCTGCCGTCGGCGGCCAGGCCACGCTGCCGGGAGAACTCCACGAAGGCCGTGGGCGTCGACATCACCGTCACCCCACCGGCCAACGCCAACGAACACTCACCCGACCGCAACGACTGCGCCGCCAAATGCAACGCCACCAACGACGACGAACACGCCGTATCCACCGTCACCGCCGGACCCTCAAAACCAAACGTATAAGCAATCCGACCCGACACGACGCTGTTGGACGTCCCGGTGCTGAGGTGTCCCTCCACCTCCGGGGGCACGTCGGACAGCAGGCTCGCGTAGTCGCTGTACATCACCCCCGCGAAGACCCCCGTCGAACTCCCCTTCACCGACGACGGCGCAATACCCGCCCGCTCCAACGCCTCCCACGACGCCTCCAACAACAACCGCTGCTGCGGATCCATCGCCACCGCCTCACGCGGCGAAATCCCAAACAAACCCGCATCGAACTCCGCAGCACCGCGCAGGAAGCCGCCCTCGCGGGTGTAGCTGGTGCCGGAACGATCCGGGTCGGCGTCGTACAGGGCGGCGACGTCCCAGCCTCGGTCGTCGGGGAAGGAGACGATGCCGTCACCCTCGTCGAGCAGCAGCCGCCACAGGTCCTCCGGCGATCGGACGTCACCGGGATACCGGCAGCTCATCGCCACGATCGCGATCGGATCGTCGTCGAGTCCGGCCGCTCGTCCGGTGGCCGTGCCGACCTCGGCGAGCTCACCGAGCAGCACGTCGTCGAGATGTGCGGCCAATGCCCGGACACTGGGGTAGTCGAAGATCAACGATGCGGGCAGCCGGAGACCGGTGGTCGAGGCGAGCCGGTTGCGCAGTTCGACCGCGGTCAACGAGTCGAAGCCGGACTCTCGGAACTCGCGGTCCACCGAGACCCGCGACGGGTCGCCGTAGCCCAGCACGAGGGCGACCTCGGTGCCCACCATGGTGAGCAGCAGGCGCTGTCGTTCGGTCGCATCGAGCGGGGCGAGCCTGGCACGCAGCCCGACCGCCGCGTCCGGTGCCGTGGACGCCGCCTTGCGGGGACGCAGTCGCACGAGTCCATGTAGGAGGGCGGGCACGTCGCCTGCGTCGCGGCCGCCGAGGGACGCCAGATCGAAGGCAACCGGCACGGCCAGAGCAGGCCGGATGTCGGTAACGAGGTCGAACAGGGTGAGGGCGTGCGTCGGAGCCAGCGACCGCAGCCCGGAACGCCTCATCCGGGTGTGGTCGTTCTCGCTGAGCTCGGCGGTCATTCCGGTCTCGGTGGTCCAGGGACCCCAGGCGAGGGAGGTCCCCGACAGGCCCGCCGCACGCCGATAGGAGACCAGACCGTCCAGGAAGGCGTTCCCGGCGGCGTAGGCACCCTGCCCCGCCGACCCGAGGATGCCCGACACCGAGGAGAACACGGTGAACATCGACAGGGCCAGATTCTCGGTGGCGCGGTGCAGGTTCCAGGCGCCCGCCACCTTCGGCGCCACCGCCGCAGCCAGCCGGGCCGGGTCCAGCGAGGCGAGCACCCCGTCGGACACCACGCCCGCCGCGTGGATCACACCGGTGAGCGGGAACTCCGCGGGCACGGTCGCGATCAGGTCGGCGACGACGTCCGGATCGGCGACGTCGCCCGCGCGCACCGACACCCGTGCGCCGTAGGACTCCAGCTCCGACACCAGCTCGGCCGCCCCCGGAGCAGCCGGACCCCGGCGAGACACGAGCACGAGCGAGGCGGCCCGGCCGGTGCGTACCAGGTGGCGGGCCACCACGGAGCCGAGACCACCGGTGCCGCCGGTGATCAACACCGTCGACGCGGGCACCCATCGGGCTTCCTCGGAACCGTCGACGCGATCGCCGGGCACGGGGTCGGCGGGCGGAGAGTCGGTGTGGTCGTCCGCCCCGGCTGCGGAAGCACGCTCGGGTACGGCGGCGAAACGGGTCAGTCTGGGCACCAAGACGGTCCCGGAGCGCACAGCGGCCTGCGATTCGCCTGCGGCGACCAAGGCGGGCAGCGCAGCAGGAGAGGCCGGGTCGTCGTCGAGATCGACGATCGTGATGCGGCTGGGATGCTCGGTCTGCGCGGTGCGGATCAGCCCCCAGACAGCGGCGCCGACGAGGTCGCGCACCGGGTCCGCGTCGGCGGTGGGCACGGCGCCTCGGGTCAGCACCAGCAGGCGGGTGGCGAGCAGCCCTTCGGAGTCGAGCCAGTCCTGAATCGTCTGCACAGTGGACTCGACGGTGCTGCGCACCACCTCGGTGAGGCCGGTCGAGTCCTCGGAAGGCCCACCGAACAGGACGAGGACGTCGGGTACGCCGCCATGCGACGCCTCGGCCACGGTCGAAGCGAAGGCAGGCTCGATACCGGGCAGGTCGGCGATCACACCGGTCGAATCCGATGCGGTGGCGCCCACCAGTACCCAGTGTTCGGCGACTGCGGGCGGCTCGGCCTGCGGCAGGGGCGTCCACTCCAGTCCGTAGAGCGCATCGGGGCCCGCAGCGGGCGCCGAGGTGAAGGTGTCGGGCCCGACCGGGCGGAGGACGAGTCGATCCACCGTGAGCACCGGGGCGCCGCCGGGGTCGACCATGGCCAGCGACACGGCGTCGGTTCCAGCGGCGGTGATGGCGACTCGGACGGCCGCGGCCCCGACGGCGTGGACACGTACCCCGGCCCACGAGAACGGCAACCACACCCCCGCGACCGGCTCGCTCTGCGTGGACCTACCTGCGGCGGCCACCGACGCGGCCGCGTCGGGAAGGCCCAGCACGTGCAGCGCGGCGTCCATCAGCAGCGGGTGCAGGGCGTGGGAGGCAGCCTCGGCGCGGACGGGTGCGGGCAGTTCGATCTCGCCGAACACCGTGTCGGTGCCTCGCCATGCTCGGCGCAGCCCTCGGAATGCGGGCCCGTAGGACAGTCCCGCGTCGGCGAAGGAGTCGTACAGGTCGTCAACGGGCAGCACGATGCCGTCGGCGGGGGGCCAGGCGGCGAGACCCGGTGCGACGGGCTCGCGCGGGGTGGTCGGCTCGATGGTCAACCAACCGGTGGCGTGGACGGTCCAGTCGGCGGTCGGTTCGTCCGAGGGGCGGGTGTGGACGGTCACCGCCCGTCGGCCCTCGGCCGAGTCCGTCTCGACGTCGTCCCGGATCGCGCGCAGCTGGACACGGATGCTCAGCGCGCCGGTCGGGGGGAGAAGCACCGGGGCGTGCAGGGTCAGCTCGTCGATCACGACCGGGCCGAGGTCCGCCGCCGCGTGCAGCACCCAGTCCACCAGGCCGGTGCCGGGCAGGACGAGGTTCTCGCCCACTCGGTGTTCGGCCGACCACGGCAGCACCGAGACCGAGAGCAGCCCGGTGAGCACGAGGCCGGCCTCGGAGGGCAGATCGACTCTGGCGCCGAGAACCGGATGGTCGACGGTGGTCAGGCCCAGACCGCTCGCATCCGACCGGGCCCGATCGGCGTCGAGCCAGAAACGTTCTCGTTGGAAGGCGAAGGTCGGGAGTTCCAACGGCGGGGCGGTCGGTGTCGGCACGATGGACGACCAGTCGACCGGGACGCCGCCGACGTGGACTGACGCCAGGGCGGTCACCAGCGACTCCGCCTCACCGATGCCCGGTCGCAGCAGCGCGGCCGCTGTCATCGTGGTCGCCGTGGACGGCGTTGCCGCCGACGATGCATCGGAGGTCGCCGTGGCGTCCGCGTCGTGTCCGGCGGTCCGCCGTGGTTCGCGCCGCAGGTGCTCCTCATCGTCGAGGACGTCGATGACGTCGTGGGTGAGACTCGTGAGGGTGGTGCCGGGTCCGATCTCGATCACCGTTGTGACGCCCAGCTCACGCAATGTCCGCACCGCGTCTGCGAACCGCACCGGCTCCCGAACCTGTCGCACCCAGTACCCCGGATCCGACAACACCTCCGCATCGACCACCTCGCCGGTCACCGTGGACACCACCACCGCCGACGACAACGACGACGAACCGGGCTCCACGGTCGACAGCACCCGACCGAACTCCTCCGTCATCGCCTCCATCGACGACGAATGGAACGCATGCGACACCGACAACCGCCGCACTCGACGGCCACGCGCATGCCAGAGCGCGACGAGACGGTCCACGGCGTCCTCGGCACCCGAGATCACCGTCGCCGTCGGCGAATTCACTGCGGCGATGTCGAGTAGCACCGGCGTCGTCGTGGCGGCATCCACCTCGGTTGACGACGAGTCGAGATCCGTCTGGAGTTCGTCGATGCTCGTCCGCACCTCCTGCTCGCTGGCGGCGATGGAGGCCATCGCCCCACCCGCGGGCAACGCCTGCATCAATCCCGCACGCGCCGCCACCACCCGACACGCCTGCGGCAACGACCACACCCCCGCCACGAAGGCCGCCGTCACCTCACCCAAAGAATGACCCGCCACCACCTCGGGAACGACTCCGAACGCGGCAAGCAACCGGACCAACGCCACCTCGACCGCGAACAAACCCGGCTGCGCCACCCCAGTCGCATCGATCGACAGCAGCGACGATTCACCTCCCCCGGACTCGCCAACAGCGCAATCCGGGACTACATCGCCGAACACCGCCTCGCGCAGCGAGAACCCCAACAACGGGTCCAACTCCGCACACACCTCATCGAACGCCCCCGCGAACACCGGAAACGCCGAATACAGTTCCCGACCCATCCCCACGTACTGCGAACCCTGACCCGAGAACACCATCCCCACCCGGCGTGCACCCCGCGCCACACCCGACACCACACCCGGCGCCGAACGACCCGCCGCCACCTCAGCCAAACCAGCGGCCAGCTCGGCGACATCCGCCCCCAACACCACCGCACGATGCTCCAACAGCGCACGCGAGCCGATCAGCGTGTGGGCGAGATGTTGCGGCGGCACAGCCGGTTCCGCCGTCAGGTGATCGGCGAGGCGCGCGGCCTGCCCTCGCAACGCCTCCTCGCTGTGTCCGGACAGGACCCAGGGCACCGGCACGGCCGCAGGGGGAGCCCCGACGACGGCATCGGAGCGCTCTGATTCCACCGAGGTCGTACCGGTCTGGTCGGCAGGCGGTTGTTCGAGGATGAGGTGGGCGTTGGTCCCACTGAAGCCGAACGACGACACCGCAGCACGACGCGGACGGTCGACCTCCGGCCACGGCCGGGACTCGGTGAGCAACTCCACGCCACCCGACGACCAGTCCACCTGAGACGACGGCTCGTCCACATGCAAGGTCGACGGCAACACCCCGTGCCGGATGGCCTCGATCATCTTGATCACACCGGCCACACCCGCAGCGGCCTGGGTGTGCCCGATGTTCGACTTCACCGAACCCAGGAACACCGGATTCTCCGGCTCACGATCACGGCCATAGGTCGCCAACAGAGCCTGCGCCTCGATCGGATCACCCAACCGAGTCCCAGTGCCATGCGCCTCCACCACATCGACATCCCCGGTGGACAAACCCGCATTCGCCAACGCCTGCCGAATCACCCGCTGCTGCGACGGACCATTCGGCGCCGTCAAACCATTCGACGCACCATCCTGATTGACCGCCGAACCCCTCACCACCGCCAGAACACGACGACCGTTCGCCACCGCATCCGACAACCGCTCCAACACGACGACCCCGACACCCTCGGCCCAGCCGGTGCCGTCGGCGGCGTCCGAGAACGACTTGCACCGACCATCGGCGGCCAGACCACGCTGCCGGGAGAACTCCACGAACGTCCCGGGGGTGGACATGACGGTCACCCCACCGGCCAGGGCCATCGAGCACTCACCGGCACGCAGCGACTGCGCCGCCTGATGTAAGGCAACCAACGAGGACGAACACGCCGTGTCCACCGTCACCGCCGGACCCTCCAGCCCGAAGACATAGGAGATCCGTCCGGAGACCACGCTGCCTGCGGTGCCGGTACCGAGATATCCCTCGACATCGTCGGGGACCACACCGAGTCGGGAGGCGTAGTCGTGGTACATCACCCCGGCGAACACCCCGGTACGACTACCCTTCAACGACAACGGATCAATACCCGCCCGCTCCAACCCCTCCCACGACGCCTCCAACAACAACCGCTGCTGCGGATCCATCGCCACCGCCTCACGCGGCGAAATCCCAAACAAACCCGCATCGAACTCCGCCACGTCATACAAAAACCCACCCTCATCGGCATACGACGTGCCCACGCGGTCCGGGTCGGCGTCGAACAGGCTCTCCAAATCCCAACCCCGATCGGTCGGAAAGCCCGACACTCCGTCGGTGCCGGTGTCGACCAGCCGCCACAGATCGGCGGGAGAGGTCACACCGCCGGGCAACCTGCAAGCCATGCCCACCACGGCGATGGGCTCGTCGAACGCGGCGGCGACGGCCGGTCGAGGCGCCGCGACATCGATGCCGCCGAGCTGCGCTCGCAGGTGCCGCGCCAGATCCAGCGGAGTGGGAAAGTCGAAGACCAGAGTCGCGGGCAGCCGACGTCCCACTCCGGTGGCGAGGGCGTTGCGCAGTTCCACTGCGGTGAGCGAGTCGAAGCCGAGATCGCGGAAGGGGCTGGTCGGCTCGACGGCTGAGGCCGAGGAGTGCCCGAGAACGGCGGCGGCAGTGGAGCGCACGAGGTCCAACAGGACGTTGTGCTGCTCGGCATCGGAACGCCCGGCCAGTAATCCGTGCACCTCTGCGGCGTTGTCCGTGCTGCCTGCCGCCGCGCGGCGCCGAGGCGCACGCACGAGGTCGCGTAACAACGGCGGCAGCATGCCGGAGGCGGCGGCCTCCCGCAGCCGCGCCTGGTCCAGCCGCACCGGCGCGGACACCGCGTGGTCGGAGTCCCAGGTCTCATCGAACAGCGCGAGACCCTGTTCGACCGACAGTGCGAGGATCCCGGAGCGGGTGATCCGCTGGACCTGCGCCCGTTCGAGGGCACCGCCCATGCCCGCGTCGGCATCCCACAGCCCCCACGCGAGAGAGGTGCCCGGTAAGCCGAGCGCTCGCCGATGCTCCGCGAGTCCGTCCAAAAAGGCGTTGGCAGCCGCGTAGTTCGCCTGCCCGGCGCCGCCGAGCAGGCCGGACGCCGAGGAGAACAGGACGAACAACGAGACCGAGGGCAGATTCTTGGTCTGCTCGTGCAGGTTCCACGCCCCGGCGGCCTTGGGGCGCAGGACGGCGTCGAGCCGGGACGACGTCAAGGTCGTGAGCATCCCGTCGTCCACCACGCCCGCCGCGTGAACGACGCCGGTCAGCGGGTGCTCCGCGGAGACTCCCCCCAGTAGCCCCGCGAGCGCGTCGGAGTCCGCGACGTCACAGGCGACGGCCCGGACGTCCGCGTCCATCTCGGTCAGTTCGGCGACGACCTCGGTCATTCCCGGCGCCTCGATCCCTCGCCTGCTGACCAGGAGCAGGTGGCGGACGCCATGGTCCACGACGAGATGGCGGGCCAGCGCCCGTCCGAGCGCACCCGAAGCACCGGTGATCAGCACGGTTCCGGTGGGTTGCGTGCTGTCGTGTGCAAGCACCACACGGTCGACACTCTCGGCGGCGACGACACCGCCGGGCACCGTCGCCGCAGGCGATCGCGGGATCCTGACCAGTCGGGGTGCCACCGCGCTACCCGCGCGCAGGGCCACCTGCGGCTCGTCGAGCTCCAGAGCGGCGGTGAACATCCGCGTCGATTGGGGATGGCCGTCGGTGTCCAGGAGCACGATGCGACCGGGATGTTCGGACTGCGCGGAGCGGACGAGACCGTGCACTGCGGCGCCCACCAGGTCGAGCAGGCCGGGCGCGCCGTCGACCGCAACGACGCCGTCGGTCACGAACACCAGTCGTACGTCGGCGAGGCGATCGTCTGTCGACCAGCTCTGGAGCAGTCGCAGTGTGCGACGGGTAGCCGCTCCGGTAGCGGCGACGACGTCTGTCCCCGACTCGGGCCTGCCGCAGCGCACGACGATCACAGGCCTGTGGCCGTCGGCGGATTCGGGCTGTGCTGCCAGTGCGACCAAGTCGTCGGCACCCTGCTCCGGGTGCGCGGCCGGATCGGGGACGTCGGCTAGATCGAGGTGCGCGACGGGCTGCCCTTCCGGGCCTGCGGCGGGCAGCGGAACGGACATCCAGTCGATGCGGAAGAGCGAATCGGCGGATGCCGGCCTGTTCTCGGCAAGCTGTTCGGCCGAAACTGCGCGCAGAACGAGGGAGTCGACCGAGATGACCGGCCTGCCCGTCTCGTCGACGGCGAGCAGGGCCGCCTCGTCGACCCCGGTCGGTGTGAGCAGCACGCGGAGACTCGTGGCCCCTGTTGCGTGGAGCGTCACTCCGGTGAACGAGAAGGGCAGCCCGCCGGAGCCCCCAGCTGAGTCGAGCAGGCCGATGCCGTGCAGGGCGGCGTCGAACAACGCGGGATGCAGACCGAACCGACCTGCCTCGGCGTGCTGTTCGGCGGGCAGCGACACCTCGGTGAACAGCTGATCGTCCCGCCGCCAGGCCTGGCGAAGGCCTTGGAAGGAGGGTCCGTAGTCGAATCCGCCTGCGGCGAAGCGCTCGTAGAGGTCGTCGATGTCCAGCGGATCGGAGTCCGAGGGCGGCCAGATCGGCAGGTCCGGCTGCGATGCGGGCCTCGTGGTGAGCAGTCCGGCGGCGTGGCGGATCCAGTGCTCCTCGTCGTCTCGACGTGAGTGGATGCTGAAGCTGCGGGCGCCGGTCTCATCCGGGGTGTCGACGGCGCATTGGAACTGGACCGATCCGGTGTCGGGCAGTACCAGCGGCGCTTCCAGCGTGAGTTCTGCCAGTACAGGGCGGTCGAGTTGTTCGCCGCACCAGGTGGCGAGTTCGACGAAGGCGGTCCCCGGCAACAGGACGGCGCCTAGGACGACGTGGTCGGCCAGCCAGGGGAAAGCCGACAGCGAAAGCCTGCCCGCGAGCAAGTCGCCCTCGGTGTTCGCGAGCACCAAGCCTGCCTGGAACATGGGGTGGTCGAGTGGCGCGAGGCCGATCGTCGAGAGATCACCGAGCGACTCCCCCGACTCGAGCCAGTATCGCTCGCGTTGGAAGGCATAGGTCGGGAGCTCGACGGGTCGGGCGGTCCTCGGCAGGATCGGTGTGAAGTCGATCGGGGTTCCGGTGACTTGAAGGGATGCGATCGCCGTCAGAACGGTCGCGCACTCCTGCGCACCGGGACGCAGCGATGGCAGACACCGCACCGGCTCCGGAGGTTCGGCCCCGTTGGACGGCGACGTCGTCTGGTCGGCGGCCACCTCGTTCGGGCGGTCGACCGTCTGCTCGCCGTCGAGGGCGGCCTCGGTCAGGCTGGTGAGGGTGGTGCCGGGTCCGATCTCGATCACCGTTGTGACGCCCAGCTCACGCAGCGTCCGCACCGCGTCGGCATACCGCACCGGTTCTCGGACCTGCCGCACCCAGTACTCCGGGTCGGTCACGACGGCGGACGCGAGCACCTCACCCGTCACGGTGGACACCAACGGCAATCCCGCCGACCCGAAGTCCACCCCGGCAAGGACCCGCCCGTAGTCGTCGAGCATCGGATCCATCAACGCGGAATGAAACGCATGCGACACCGACAACACACGAACCCGACGACCACGCTCACGCCACCACGCGACGACCTCGGTCACCGCCGCAGCCGCGCCGGACACCACGGTCGACGATGGCCCGTTCACCGCAGCGATCGACACCGACCCAGCAGAGCTGTGCGACACGAGTTCCGCCAGGCTGTCCACGACCTCCTGCTCGCTGGCGGCGATGGAGGCCATCGTCCCACCCGCGGGCAACGCCTGCATCAATCCGGCACGCGCCGCCACCACCCGACACGCCTGCGGCAACGACCACACCCCCGCCACGAAGGCCGCCGTCACCTCACCCAAAGAATGACCCGCCACCACCTCGGGAACGACTCCGAACGCGGCAAGCAACCGCACCAACGCCACCTCGACCGCGAACAGGGCAGGCTGGGCCAGTCCGGTGTCGTCGATCGAATCCGAGCCCTCGTCCGCCGATCGCCGGTCCTGGCCCTCGGTCCGCTCGGCCACAGGCTCGGCGAACACGGCGTCGCGCAGCGAGAACCCCAACAACGGGTCCAACTCCGCACACACCTCATCGAACGCCCCCGCGAACACCGGGAACACGTCATACAGTTCCCGACCCATCCCCACGTACTGCGAACCCTGACCCGAGAACACCAACCCCACCCGGCGTGCACCCCGCGCCACACCCGACACCACACCCGGCGCCGAACGACCCGCCGCCACCTCAGCCAAACCAGCGGCCAGCTCGGCGACATCCGCCCCCAACACCACCGCACGATGCTCCAACAGCGCACGCGTCGTGAGCAGCGACGTCGCAACATCGGCCGGTGCCGAATCCGGTCGCGCGGCCACGTGTGCGGCCAGTCGCGCGGCCTGCGCACGCAGGGCAGTCGACGACCGCCCGGAGATCACCCAGGGGACCAGTCCGGCCGTGTCGGTGCCGGATGCCGAGTCGGTCGGCGCGTCATCCGCCGTCTCTATCGGCGCGTCCAGGGCCGGTGGCTGCTCCAGGATGACGTGGGCGTTGGTCCCGCTGATCCCGAACGACGACACCGCAGCCCGACGAGGCCGATCCACCTCCGGCCACGACCGCGACTCGGTGAGCAACTCCACGCCACCCGACGACCAGTCCACCTGGGATGACGGCTCGTCCACATGCAAGGTCGACGGCAACACTCCATGACGCATCGCCATGACCATCTTGATGATGCCCGCCGCGCCTGCGGCAGCCTGCGTGTGAGCGATGTTCGACTTCACCGAACCGAGAAACAGCGGGTCCGACTGTTCCCGGTCCTGCCCATAGGTCGCCAACAAAGCCTGCGCCTCGATCGGATCACCCAACCGAGTCCCAGTGCCATGCGCCTCCACCACATCGATGTCCCGAGGGGACAGCCGCGCATTCGCCAACGCCTGCCGAATCACCCGCTGCTGCGACGGACCATTCGGCGCCGTCAAACCATTCGACGCACCATCCTGATTGACCGCCGAACCCTTCACCACCGCCAAGATCTGACGACCGTTACGCACCGCATCGGACAACCGCTCCAACACGACGACCCCGACACCCTCGCCCCAGCCGGTGCCATCCGCGGCGTCCGAGAACGACTTGCACCGACCATCGGCGGCCAGACCACGCTGCCGGGAGAACTCCACGAACGTCCCCGGCGAGGCCATGACCGTCACGCCGCCCGCCAGCGCCAGGGAGCATTCGTCCTCGCGCAGCGACTGCGCGGCCAGGTGCAGGGCCACCAGCGACGACGAGCAGGCCGTGTCGAGGGTGACGGCGGGGCCCTCCAGCCCCAGGGAGTAGGCGATGCGCCCGGAGACGACGCTGCCTGCGGCACCCGCGCTGAGGTAGCCCTCCACCTCGGCGGGGACGACCGCCAGTCGGGAGGCGTAGTCGTGGTACATCACCCCGGCGAACACCCCGGTACGACTACCCTTCAACGACAACGGATCAATACCCGCCCGCTCCAACCCCTCCCACGACGCCTCCAACAACAACCGCTGCTGCGGATCCATCGCCACCGCCTCACGCGGCGAAATCCCAAACAAACCCGCATCGAACTCCGCCACGTCATACAAAAACCCACCCTCATCGGCATACGACGTGCCAGAGCGATCGGGATCCGGATCGACGAGGCTCTCCAAGTCCCAACCCCGGTCGGCCGGGAACGGCGAGACCGCGTCACGGCCCTCGGCGACCAGCCGCCACAGATCCTCTGGCGAGGCCACGCCACCTGGATAACGGCAGGCCATGCCCACCACGGCCACCGGCTCGGCCTCCTCGGACTCCAGGACGCGCAGTCGGCGGTGGGCCTGTCGAAGCTCGGCGGTGATCTTCTTGAGGTACTCGACAAGCCTGGCCTCGTCCGCCATCTGATCTCTCCTCTGCGCAGAGCCGCGATCTCGGAGAGAACCCGTTCTCACCAAGCCACGTCGTTCCTAAGGTGGTACCTGTGCGGGGCTCGCCATCCCCGCATCCCGGCGGGCACGCCGCGCGGATGCCGGGCGAACGTCACGCCACGGCCTGGGCGGGGCCGGGCCGCCGATCGGTCACGCCGTCGACGTGTCGTCCGCTCGACTCATCGGCCGATGGGCTAGGACGAGGTCCGCAGCCGCCCGAACGCCGCCCGCCTCCACGAGGCGATGACGCCAGTGGTCGGCCCGTTCGCTGAAGGATTTCTCGGTCAGCAGCCGGTCGACCTTGGTGACGATCTCCTCGGCGGTCAGCGAGTAGACGTCCTCGACCATCAGGGCCGCGCCGCCGTCCATGAGCCGGACGGCCAGGTCTCTGGTCTCCCAGGAATGCGGAAGCACCAGCAGCGGTTTGCCGAAGTACAGCCCGTGATGCGCGCCGTTGCCGCCGTGGGTGATGAACAGCCGCACATTCGGATGGGCGACGACCTCGGTCTGCGGCACCCACGTCTCGATGCGCAGGTTCGCGGGCAGCTCGCGGGGCAGGAGGCGGTGTTGCGCGGCGGCCAGGCTCCAGACGACATGATGCCGCTCTGCGAGCCGGGAGATCGCAGCCATGAGCGCGGCGCTCTGCTGTTCGGAGAGGCGCATCATCGATCCCAGACCGATGTAGATCGTCGAGGGGTGAGCGTCGAGCCATTCGAAGAGCTCGCGATGCCGCTCCGGTCGTTCCCGGGTCTCCGGTACCAGGGTGCCGACCATCCGAACATCGGCCGGAGCCGGCGAGAAGGGGTACTCGATGCCGAAGACGGAATTGCCCAGCACGACCTCGGCCTCGTCGCAGTAACGCGAAAGCAGCGACCCCGGGTTCTTCAGGCCCTGCGCATGCCTGCGTCGGTAGAACCTCATGTTGTCCAGCGCCTTTCGGGAGGCGAGCAGCGACCCCAGCCGCAGGATCTTGAAGGCGACGTTGGTCGCCCGCTGCCTTCCGGTCATCGTGCGGGGCAACCCCGAGAGCGGGCCGGGGAAGCCCAGCGGCAGCCGCTCGGGGAAGGCATAGCTGATCGGCGTGGCGACGTTGACCACGTACGGGACGCCCCGAGTCTGCGCGGCATCGATCGCCCACGGGCTGTTCAGGTCGACGACGATCAGACCCGGACGAACGTGGTCGATCGCCGCCAACGCGCGCCGGTATCGCTCCTCGGCGTACTCGGAGTCCATGACCTGCTCCATGAACGCCGCGAAACCACGCAGTCGGGAGGTTCGGTTGACCTGGTGGTAGACCGCGTCGCTCCAGTTGGCCGGGTCGAACTCAGGCCGGTAAGGACCGAGCGAGTAGAAGTCGATCGGCGTCGCACCGGATAGTTCGCGAATTCCCTCGGCGCGTTCATCGCTGGATGCGAACCACACGGGGCGCACGCCGCGCCGCAGCAGTTCACCCGCCAGTGCGTACAGCGGACTGATCAGGCCAGCGTTGCCCGCACTGAGGAAGAGTATCGCCGCATCGTCCGACACGTTCACATCCGATCGCCTCATCCGTGTTCCTGAATCGGGCACCGATAATGCGGTCCGTCATGCGCCGCCGCAGCCCTGGGTCGACCGATTTCACCCGGTCTCCGACATCGGACTTTAAAACTGTCGCAGCGACTCCGGCAACCCCGGAATCCCCGCTCCTGCCCCTAAGATCCACCACGGAGAACGGGGTGTCCGAGCTGAAGAACGAACGTCTGGAAAAGCCTTGAGTTTCCCTGGATCCACGCCGCAGGTCGCCGACTAGGGGATTTTAGGGGTTGAGCTTAGGGGTGTTTCGATTACTAATCTCTCGACCAACGAGATCAATGAAGAAGTTCCCTCTCCTGTTGTTCCTCGAAAATCGGGGCGGACTCCGCGTCAACTGAGCTTCATGCATTCCACGCCTACAGCACAACGATAAGAATACTGACGTTTCGATATCGACCTGTCGAGGTGTGCATGACAGCGCAGCAACAACTCATCGTCCAAAATTCGAACGTACTGCGCGATTTCATGCTGTCCGCGCAGACCGAGGACAGTCCGCTCACCCCGACCGCTGATTTCGCGGCGTGGTTCGCGTCACGCGCCGAGGCCCATCCCTTCCAGGTGTCCCGCGTACCGTTCGCCGATCTGACCGGTTGGAGCTTCGATCCGACCACCGGCAATCTCGGCCACGAGTCCGGTCGCTTCTTCACCATCGACGGGCTCGACGTCCGTACGGATCGAACCTGGATCTCACACTGGCGGCAGCCGATCATCGTGCAGCCCGAGATCGGTGTACTCGGCATCCTCGCGAAGAAGTTCGGCGGCATCCTGCACTTTCTGATGCAGGCCAAGATGGAGCCCGGCAATGTGAACACGGTGCAGCTGTCGCCGACCGTTCAGGCCACGCGCAGCAACTACATGGGCGTGCACAAGGGCACCGAGATCCGATATCTGGAGCACTTCGCCCCCGGCCGGAACAGTCGCGTGCTGGTCGACGCACTGCAGTCCGAACAAGGCGCCTGGTTCTTACACAAGAGGAACCGCAACATCGTGGTCGAGACCGACGACGATGTCATGGTCGACGAGGACTTCTGCTGGCTGACCCTGGGGCAGATCCGGGGTCTGCTGCGAATCGAGCACCTGGTGAACATGGACGCCAGGACGGTGCTCTCCTGTATCCCGGTGGCCGTGCAGGCAGGCAGCCGCGCCCGGGTCGGATCGGGAGCCCTCGACGAGTTCCCGCTGTCCGTCCTGCGATCCGCCCGGGGCGAGGGCGAGGCGCGGCACTCGATCAGCGAGGTGCTGAGCTGGCTGACGGAGCTGAGAGCACGGCGGGAGCTGATCGCCGCACGCATCCCGTTGACCCAGGTTCGGCAGGGCGGCTGGCAACAGTCGGAGACGGCGATCAGCCATGAGTCCGGCCGATACTTCGAGGTCGTCGCGGTGGATGTTCAGGCCGACAGCCGGGAGATCAGGTCGTGGCGGCAGCCACTGGTCGCCCCGCGAGAGACCGGCCTGCTTGCTCTGATCGCCAAGATCGTCGACGGGACCCTGCACATGCTGGTGCAGGCCAGGGCGGACGCCGGTTCGCTCAACGGCGCGGAGATCGCGCCCACCGTGCACTGTCAGCCCGCCAACTATCGGGACGTCCCGCCGGAGCACCGCCCGCATTTCCTGGACTACGTGGCGGCGGCCGAGCCGCACGCCATCCGCTACGACGTGATGCAGTCGGAGGAGGGCGGGCGCTTCCTCCACGCGGCCAACCGCTATCTGGTGATCGAGGCGGGCGAGGACTTCCCGTTGGACGTGCCGGAGGAATACTGCTGGGTCACGGTGTATCAGCTCACGAGCCTGCTGGCCCACAGCAATTACCTCAACGTCGAGTTGCGCAGCCTGCTGGCGTGCGCCCAGAGCATCTGGTGAGTCCGCCGTCGACCACAGCGGATCGCAGGCCCGGCTCCTGACCACGGGTCGACGCGAGCCGCCCGATGGAGCCCAATACACCTCCACTTCAGACAGGGTGATCATGAAGATTTCTCCGACGCAGGTTCCCGGTGCCTTCCAGGTCACGCCGGAGAAGCTCTACGACAATCGAGGGCACTTCTACGAGGCGGTGCGCGCCGAGGTCCTGGCCGAGGCCATCGGTACGCCGTTCTCGGTGGCGCAGGTGAACTACTCGGTCTCGGCGAAGAACACCCTTCGCGGCATTCACGGGACCACCTTGCCGCCCGGTCAGGCGAAACTCGTCAGCTGTGTGCGCGGGGCGGTGCTGGACATCGTCGTCGATCTGCGCGTCGGCTCGCCGACGTTCGGCCATCATGCGGTCACCTACCAGGACGAGGAATCCGGGGTGGCCGTCTACCTTGCGGAGGGACTCGGCCACGGGTTTCTGGCGCTGACCGACGACACCTGCATGAACTACCTGTGCTCCGAGGTGTACGTACCCGGCACGATGATCGACGTAGACGCGCTGGACCCCGCGCTGGCACTGCCATGGAATCTCACCGAACCGCCGATCAGGTCGGCCAAGGACGCCGCCGCCCCCACCCTCGCCGAGGCCGAGGCTCGCGGCGTGCTCCCCCGCTACGAGGACTGCATCGCACTGCATTCTCCGGTTCCAGGGACTCCCTGACCATCCGCTCGTAATCCGGGAATCGCCGCCACGCCGGCCTTCCCACCGTCTCGGCGAATGCGGACACACGGCTGACCGCAATGCGGGCCGAACAACCGGCACACTCCGAAACGCGGCATCTGCCCGATTTCCGACGCCCGACGGATGCGACCGAAATCACCACGCAGAACGTGCCGGTCGTCGATCACGATGCCGTCACGAGACCGACGCTCGGACGACCGGCTGCGGCGCCCCGAAGGGGGCGTCGAGCACCTCGGAAATCGACGTCGAACACCGTGGGTAGACCTTCGTCACCGAGTGCTGGAACAACCCGACCGGCGACCCGGCGCAGCCACCTGCGGAACTCTCTGCAATGACGCAGGAAGTAAGCCAACGGTAGTCACGATCCGATCACAATGAATTCAGCATGGAACAATCTCGTCGGTTTAGACCAATACCGCCCTTTCGGCATCCCACCGTGAATAACCGTCATCACCTTGATCGAAATCGGCCTACTATGCGATTAGACGACGCATGATGCCGGCGGAGTTCTGCCTCCGCACCACGAGAAGTGCAGCCGAGACAAAGGGGCGTCACGCCCACAAAGCAGTGACACACGGTGATGTCGATCGGCGCCACATCTCCACGTGGCCGCCGCTGGGGGAAGGCACTGACCATGAGACTACTGGTCGAACGACACGATGCATTGGAGACGTTGAACAGGCTATACGCCGAGACTGCTATGGGAAAGGGCCAGGTCGCACTGGTCACCGGCGGTCCCGCGAGCGGGAAGACGGCGTTGATGGACGTCTTCACCGATCAGCTCGCCGACTCCGGTGCGCTACTACTGACCGCCACCGGCTCACGCGCCGAGATGCGCCTGCAGATGGGCGTGATCGACCAGCTCTTCCAGAGCGCCGAGCCGAGCACCGGGATGCGCAGTCTGGTCACCGTCTCCACGACGGACACCGACGACGATGCTGCGGCCGCACCGGTCGACGCGCGGGTATCGCACGAGGTCTGCGACGCGCTGCTGGCGATGTCCCGGCATCAACCGGTGGTAATCGCCGTGGACGACATCCAGTTCGCCGATCAGGCGTCGTTGCAGACGCTGCTGTACGTCCGACGACGCATCAGGTCGACTCGGCTGCTGATGCTGCTCAACGAGTGGGCTCAGCCGCTGCCGACTCAACCGCTGTTCCGAGCCGAGATCACCCGTCAACCACATGAGCGGATCTCGCTACACGCCCTGTCCCGACACGGGGTCGCCGAGGTCGCCGTCGCCGTGCTCGGCGGGCAACTCTTCGAACGCGAGGTGGACCATCTCCACACGGTCAGCGGCGGCAATCCGCTCCTGCTGCACGCTCTCATCGAGGACCGCACCGCCGAACCGGATCGCGCGGACGCGGCTACTCGGGTGGGCGCGGCGTTCGAGCACGAGGTTCTGGCGTGTCTGCACCGCTGGGACTCGAGCCTGCTGGACCTCGCCCACGGCATCGCACTGTTGGGACGGGATTCCTCCCCGGAGTTGATCTGCCAGCTTCTCGGCATCAGGGCTCAGGCAGCGGCCCAGGGCCTGGAGACCCTGACCACTGCGGGACTGCTCCACCGGCAGCGGTTCCGTCATCCGGTGGCGCAGCGCGTCGTACTCGATAGCATCCCCCCGGATCGGCAGTCCGTACTGCATCTGAGCGCGGCCGAGCTGCTGCATCGCCAGCAGGCAGGCGCGGTCTCCATCGCCGAACACCTTCTCGCCACTCGGGAGGACCTCCCGCCGTGGGCGGTGGAGGTCCTCCGCGACGCCGCAGAACAGGTTCTGCTCCAGGACGACCTGCGTACGGCCCTGAGGTATCTGGAGCAGGCGCTGCAGTCGTGCGCCGACCCCCTGGATCACACTCTCATCGAGAGTGCCCTGGCACGGGTGAAGTGGCAGCTCACGCCGTCGTCGTCGATGCCGCACTTCGCGCAGCTGCAACCGGCCCTGCGTGCGGGGCTGATCGTCGACAGCGCGGCGGTCGCGCTGGTCCGGTCCCGTCTGTGGCAGGGCAAGCACAGCGCGGTCCGGGAACTCCTCGCCACCGACAGCGTCAACGACGTCTTCGTCGACATCCAAGCGAGAGCGGAGTTACGCCTGGCCTACGCGTGGGTCTACGGCCCGGAACCACGCAAGGACGTCCGGCCGGACGCGCTCGACGACGTCTTCTGCAAGCAGGGCGAGGACGAGGCCGACGCGACACTGGTCTCGGGGAATCCGTGGGCGCAGGCCATCCGTGCACTCACGCTCGTCTGGGCCGAGGAGGCCCCCGACGAGGCGGTCGAGCTCGCCGAGTACGTCCTGCGCAACTGCGTCTTCGGGGACACGACGCTGGAGATCATGCTCATCGCCGTGTCCGTGCTGGTCTACGCCGACCGGCTGGACCGGGCGGAGCACTGGACGTCACTGTTGTCGAAGGAGGCGAGCGATCGCCACGCCATCACCTGGCAGGCATTGCTCGGCTGCATCAGCGCACAGATCTGGCTCCGAAAGGGCGACCTGGACAACGCTCTGGCCGAGGTCTCCCGGGCGCTGGGCATGCTCAACACCCAGAGCTGGGGCGTCCTCATCGGTCTGCCGCTGTCCGTCCTCCTGCGCGCCGACGCTGCGGTGGGCAGGCAGGACACCGCGATGGAACGCGCCTTCCGATCGGTCCCCGACGACGTGTTCCAGACCGTCTTCGGACTCCAGTACCTACACGGCAGGGGGCACGCGCACTTGGCGGCAGGACAGATCTTCGCCGCGCGCCGTGACTTCGAGGCGTGCGGTGCGCTGATGAAACAGTGGAACATGGACTTCCCGACGTTCATCCCGTGGCGCAGCGACCTGGCGGCAACGCACCTCCTGACGGACAACACCGCCACGGCGCGTGATCTGGCCGCCGAGCAGCTCGATCATCCGGCTGGCATCGGAGTCCGCACCAAGGGCATCACGCTGCGCGTCCTCGCCGCGACCTGTGAACCTCGCCAACGCCTGGCGTTGCTGCGTGAGGCAGTGGACTGCCTGCAACGCTGCGGCGATCGCTTGGAGCTGGCACGCGCGTTAGCCGACCTGAGCAAGGCACACCATCAGCTCGGCGAGTTCGGACGCGCCAGCACGATCGCCCGCCGTGCCGCCGAGGAGGCCAAGACCTGCCACGCCGACGAGCTCATCCGGCATCTCGCCGCGCAGCCGACGGCGGACCTCGACCATCGGGCCAGCGTCAAGGGCCTCGCGCTGCTGAGCGAGGCGGAACGGCGGGTGGCCACGCTCGCCGCCATGGGGCACACCAATCGCGAGATCGGACGACGACTGTGCATCACGGTCAGCACGGTGGAACAGCATCTCACCCGGATCTACCGCAAACTCCACGTCGACAGCCGCGCCGGCCTGCCGATCGAGCTGTACCAAGACAACACCCCGGCCGAAGCGGTGCGACGATGATCGGGGCGCATCGAAGCGGTTCCCGCCGAGTACCGGATCGCACCACCGGGCAAGGGCCGTATCGAAAACGTCAGAGAGCCCCGGACGATGTGCCTAGGGCTGCTCCCGAACCGTCGCGCCGCTGTGGCAACAGACAGTGGGCCGAGGTGCGCGCCCTCCGATAAGGACTACGGTACGCGCCCGATGCCCCGGATGCGCCGAGGAACGCGGCGGCCGATCGTCGGTGAAGGCCGCAAGCACGTCCGTCGAGGTGGCCGCATCGAGTCATGGCGGGGCGTGGTGGGGTGGGGTGGGGTGCGGCGAGACCGGCGGGATGCCCGTCGGTCTCGCACCGTGGCCGGAAGCAGGCGATCAGGTGAAGACCTCGGTGCCTGCGTCCGCGAGACGGTCCGACCGCCGATCCATACTCGAAAGATCACGCTGTCCCAGCCGATCACCGGGAAGTCACCGTGGCGAGCAAGCTGCCCGTTCACATCGGCTGGCCGCTTCTCGGTCGACGGGTTGGGTCGTTGCCTGGTGAACCAAGATCCTTCCGCTCCCACAACCCCGAAGTTTCGCGGCCCTCACTGAACACCTCGACAGTGGCGACTGGGGCGGAAAGAGCGCGGCGCGCGTACCCGCCCGTTGCCCAGCCGAGCCGGTGCCCACCCTTGCCGATCAGTTCCCCGTGAAGGACTCGATCGCCGGCTTCTGTGGTGCGGCGCGCGACGCCTGTCTGGCGGGGCCGTAGGAGTTCGTTTCGCAGCCGAGGGGCCATGTCTGCCCTGGAACCTGAGCAGGTTACCCAGAAGTCTCGCCGATCGGCTCCGCTCGACGCCCTGCGGAGATCAGCACGATCCGCCGTCTGACTCGACACTGAATACGCTGTCACCTGCGATAACAGCCAGTCCGGCATGATCGGGGGGTGCTGTTCATGCGGGCTCGTCGGGTGTTGTACGCTATGCGAGCACCGATGAGGTGTGGCCGGGACGTGGCGCAGCTTGGTAGCGCACTTGACTGGGGGTCAAGGGGTCGCAGGTTCAAATCCTGTCGTCCCGACGGTCTGAAAAAGCCCGCTGACTGAGGCGAAAGCCCAAGTCAGCGGGCTTTTTCGTGTGGTCGTGGCGGTGGCACTGTTGATCTAGACCACGCGGAGTTGTGGACCACCTGTGGACCTACTGGCGGTCAGGTGAGCGCTGAGGGCCGCTCCGGCATCATCGAAGGATTGGCGGTCGGGATGTAGGTATCGCTGTGTCGTCGACAGCGAACCGTGTCCCGCGATGAGGCGAAGGACGTGCACCGGCACACCCGCGTCGGCCATCCACGTCAATCCCGTATGCCGCAGATCGTGGCGCCTGAGATGTTCGAGCCCGAGCTTTGCCACGACATCGTCCCAGTGCGTCGCGTCCCGCAGGACGGCCGGCGGTTGAACGGACATCTCACCGCAGTCCCGTCGGCGCGTCACCCCGTTGCCCAACAGGAGACATCCACGATTCTGCGCAATGGTCACCCGACGCGCCTGGTGCCCAATACGAGCAGTGCGGAGACGAGCGCGCGACGACACCCAGCCCGATCGCCGTACCGATGTCGAGCACCCCGATGCTGAACGATCCCGAGACAAAGCCCACCGACTGCACGACGAAGGCGACCGAGAAACCCTCGGAACGGCGTGACTCCGGCAGGACATACTGAAGCGAGATGGAACTGAGGCTCAACAGCGGGCCGGTGCACAACCCGACCAGTGCGAGCCCGGGAAGCAGGCCTACCCACCCCCATCCCACCGCGGCCGAGTTGGTGACCGAGGGCAAGATCCGCCACATCGGCTTGTCCGAGACGGGTGTGAACACGATTCGCCGGGCCCACGCCGTGCACCCGGTGACCGCAGTGCAGTCGGAGTACTCGCTCTGGACCCGGGATCCCGAGTCACTGGTGTTGCCCGCGCCGAGTGAGCTGGGCATTGGCCTCGTGCCGTACTCCCGCATGGCCATGGTTTCCGCATCGGCACCGTGCGTTCCCCGGAACAGTGCGACCCCGACGACTGGCGCGCAACCAACCTTCGCTTCATCGGCGAGACTTCCAGCGCAACCTGCGGTTGGCCGAAGTCGCCAGCGAGGGCGGAAGCCGGTCCCTGCCCCGCTGTCGATCCGGACGCGTGAACAAGAATATTCTTCCGTGTGTATTTCGGCGTAGCTCACTCGAACCTCGGTTCGGCGGCGGGCACCGAACGGCCATCATGCACTTCGGACGGACCGTGGCGGGACGATCCATCTCGTCACCTCCGCGCGGTGCGGCAGGAGGAAGCAAGTGTCCGCACAGCACGGTCGGGTCCTGGAGAAGGCGGCGAAACGGCTGAGGGACGTTCGGTTGGGGTGGGAGAAGGTCGACGACCCGCCGATTGGGCGCGAGGCAAAGCTCTTCATGGACGTGGTCATGCGCGCGGAGACCGCACTGTTCCGCGCCGCCTGTGTCGACTTGGACGACCCTGGCCCGCGCCTCGCCTACGGGAAGATCGCGAGCCTGCGCTCCGGGGTGGCGGCAGCATTGGCGGAAAGCGGGCGCGGGCTTGCCCGGCGCCTCTGGGCCCGATTTGCGATCGACGCTGCCCGAGCCACCTTGTGGGCGTTCGATCGGGACGAGATCGGTGACCTCCGCAGCGGATACCTCGCGCGGCCGCCTCGGGAACCCTCGCTGCGGATCGGGTTCGACCATGCGGAGGAGACCTGGGTTCGGGACTGCCTCGTGTTCGGTGGGTATGAGGGAGTGAAGTACGGAGCGCTCTCCCCTGGCGAGATCCGCATCGTTGCCGCCGCGGACGCGCGCTTCGCCCTCGCCGAGCGGTTGGCCTCCTTCCGACCTCCTGCTGATAACCCGGTGGACGTGGTGACTGCTCAAGAACTGGACGCCTTACTGCGAGTCGACAAGGGATCACACCGCAGCGGGGAAACGCTGGCGTGGCATTGCCGGCTGCCGTCCTGCCGCTTCCACGATGGCGTCACCGAGGCTCGAATCCTGGCCACGGAGGCGGCGGAGGTCTATCGGATTCTCGGTGGATCGAGCCGACTCGGTCCGGGGCACATCGCGGCGGCCGAACGCAGGCGGGATGCGATCCTGTACGGGCTTCCGACCATCTTCGCGTGAGCTGGCGTCATTCCGCTGTCATCACGACCTCAGCGCTCGGCTTCGGGCATGTGCTCGCGGTGATGTCCCCCGTCGGCATCATGACCTCGGGCGTGTCCCATGCGGACCGGGGTCTCACCGGTGGGCTCGCACCGACCGCACAGCACATCGGCAGCGCCGTCGGTGTCGCGGTGCTGCCCGCAGTCGTCGCGTCGGCGACCATCACCGAGGGCGTCACGGCAGAGGCGGGTTCGCTGACCGGGTTGCGGGCGTGACTGCTCGTCGGAGCGCTGTTGACCTTCGGCGAGGCGGCCGTTGCCGCGCTGTTCCTGCGTAAGCCGGAACAGCAGTCGCCGAGGTGGCCACCGCCGAACGAATCCTCGATTACGACGTCGCGAGCAGGCTCGTCGGGGCTGGGACGCCCACCGGGTTGAACACCTACGGCTGTGACGACCGAGGCCTGCTGGTCTCCGCCGACGGCCCGGGTGGGATCGCGCACTTCGGCTACGACGAGTCCGGCAGGCCGATCTCTCGTATCGATGCCGCGGCTTACCCACGTGCGGTGCGGTCCACAGCCGGTGCGATCTCCTCTCACAGGTCGAAGTTCTGGTCGATGAGGCGGAAGATCTCGTCATCGGAGACGGACTCGATGGCGTCCTCTTCGAGCACGGAGTCGGAGGAGGTGTCCCTTTCCCGCCATCGCGCGAGGAGCGCCTCCAGACGACCGGACACCTCTCGCAGCACGTCCCCGTCCACGGCGTGCGCCAGTGCCGAGTCGAGTCGGTCGAGGATGCCGAGCACCCCGTCGTGGTCCGCGCCGGTGTCGGGTATCAGGCGGGAGAGCAGGTGCTCGGCCAGCGCGGTGGTGTTCGGGTAGTTGAAGACCAGCGCGGATGGCAAGTCCAGGCCGGTGACGGCGACCAGCCGGTTGCGGAGCTGCATGGCGGTGAGCGAGTCGAACCCGAGTTCGCGGAACGCCCGGCCGGACTCGATCAGTTCCGCGTCGGCGTGCCCCAGCGCCACCGCGGCTTCCCTGCGCACGAGGGCGATGACCTCACGGTTGCGTTCGGCGGGCGGCAGGAGGGCGAGCCGGTCGGCCAGCGACGTGGCCTCGGCCTCCTGGGCAGCGGGCTCGTCCGCCTGCCGTCGGGTGTCCACGAGGTCGTCGTACAGGCGGGTGGCCGCAGAGAGCAGGGTGAAGCGCGGCCAGTCGATCCGGGCGACCGTCGTCGAGGCCTCGTCGTTGCCGACTGCCCAGCCGAGCGAGTCGAGCATCCGAGCCGGTTCCACCGGCACGATCCCCCGTGCCCCGAGGTGCCGTCCGCTGGTGCCGTCGTCGGCGCCGCTGCCCGCCCAGAGCCCCCAAGCGATCGAGGTCGCGGGGAAGCCCTGGACCCGGTACGTCTCGATCAGGGCATCCACTGCGGCGTTGGCCGCGGCGTAGTTGCCCTGGCCGGGCGAGCCGACCACCCCGGCGAGCGAGGTGAACGCAACGAACGCGTCGAGGCCGGTATCACGGGTCAGTTCGTACAGGTTCTTGACCGCGTCGACCTTCGAGGCGGCGATGGCGGTGAACCGGGCTGCGGTGAGACTGCCGACCAGACCGTCGTCCAGCGCCCCTGCGGCGTGGATGATGGCGTTGGGCGTGTGCCGTTCCAGGAGCACGGCCAGTGCCTGCCGGTCCGCCACGTCGCAGGATTCCACCGCGACGCTCACGCCCACGGCGGCCAGTTCGGCTGCCAGCGGTCCAGCCTCCGGCGCGTTTCCGC
Organism: Actinoalloteichus hymeniacidonis; assembly: GCF_014203365.1. Classification (NCBI taxonomy): domain Bacteria; kingdom Bacillati; phylum Actinomycetota; class Actinomycetes; order Pseudonocardiales; family Pseudonocardiaceae; genus Actinoalloteichus; species Actinoalloteichus hymeniacidonis. Next base: position 2,617,586 of record NZ_JACHIS010000001.1, on the reverse strand, counting down.
CACTGCGGCTGGTGAGTACCAGGCGCTCGACCCCTTGTGTCGCAAGCCATCGGGCCACTTCCCTACCGACCGCGCCGGTGCCGCCGGTGACGAGGACGGTTCCACGCGGCTGCCAGCCCTTGCTGGGCCCTGTCGACCGGACCAATCGCCGGGCGAGAACCCCGGACGCCCGAACGGCCACCTGGTCCTCGTCGCCGCCGAGCGCCCCAGCGAAGTGCCGCCAGGTCTCGGGGGTGGGCTCGGCCGGAATATCGATCAAACCGCCCCACCGGTCCGGGATCTCCACGGCGGCGGAACGCCCCAGGCCCCAGAGCATCGCCTGCTCGGGGGCGTGCGGGACGCCGGGCCCGGTCGCGCCGCTCGTGGCGACCCATAGCGGGGCTCCGACACCCGCCTCGCCCAACTCCCGTGTCACGCGAGCAAGGTCTGCGGCGTTCTCCAGAGCGGTCTTGCCGCCGAGTGCCAACAACGAGAGCACGCCCCTCGGTTCGGGCCCTGACAGGTCACCGAGGCCCGAACGCGGGTCGATCGGCATGATCTTCGACCCGAGGGCGTTCAGGGCGTCGAGGCACCCCGCCACGTGTTCCGTGGGCTCCTCCGGGACCAGGACCAGCCACGGGCCGGGTTCGACCGGATTCTCGGGGACGGGCACCCACGTCACCCGGTAGCGGAAGGTCTCCTCCTGCTGGCGACGGCGCCAGGTGGCGAGCATGGGCAGCACGGTCGTCAGTGCGGACCTCTCCTGCTCGGCCTCGGGACCCACGCCCGAGACCATGGCGTCCACCTCGCCTTGGTCGACGAGGTCCCAGAAGAGGGCATCCACGGGAGCGGTGGCGGGACGGTTCTCCAGCCAGAACCTCACCCGCTGGAATGCGTACGTCGGCAGTTCGACCCGACGGCCACCTGCAAGCACCGCAGACCAGTCAGGTGTGGCTCCCCTGGTCCACGCCTCGCCCAGCGAGGCCAGGAATCGATCGAGGCCACCGTCGTCGCGGCGGAGGGAGCCGACCACCGCGGCCTTGCTCCCCGCCGCCTCGATGGTCTCCTCGATACCGACGGCCAGCACCGGATGCGGACTGGACTCGATCAGCAGATCGTGACCGTCCTCCAACAACTGTCTGGTCGCCTGCTCGAACAGCACCGGCCGACGCAAGCTCTCATACCAGTACTCGGCGTTCAACCCCGAGGTGTCGAGCACCCCGCCGGTCAGCGTCGAGTAGAACGGCAGCTCCACCGACCGCGGCGTGACCGGAGCCAACACCTTCAGGATCTCGTCACGCAACCGCTCCACATCAACCGAATGCGACGCGTAGTCCACCGGTATCCGACGCACCCGAACCCCAGCAGCCTCCACCTCGGCCTGCCACCGATCCAACACCCCCGCCGCACCCGACACCACCACCGAACCCGGCCCGTTGACCGCAGCAACCCCGATCCCGTCGACCAACCGGGCACGCACCTCATCCACCGACAACGCGACAGACACCATGCCACCGTCACCGGCGATACCCAGCAACACCCTGCTGCGCAACGCCACCACCCGCGCACCATCCCGCAACGACAACGCACCGGCGACCACCGCAGCAGCGATCTCACCCTGCGAATGACCCACCACCGCAACAGGCTCCACACCAAAAGAACGCCACAGCGCAGCCAACGACACCATCACCGCCCACAACACCGGCTGCACCACATCAACACGCTCGAGCTCGCCGCCGGCACGTAGAACATCCACCACCGACCACTCGACGAACTCCGACAGCGCCGACCCACACTCATCCATCGACGCCGCGAACACGGGCGAGGAGTCCATCAACCCCACCGCCATACCCACCCACTGCGAACCCTGACCCGGAAAGACGAACACCGCCCTACCGGTACCGACCCCGACGACAGGACCGCCGGATGCCAACGCCGTCAGACCATCGAGCAAGGCATCCCGATCACCGCCCACCACCACCGCACGCCGATCGAACACCGACCGCCCCGTCGCCAACGACCAACCCACATCGGCCGGATCGAGGTCGGAATGTGCCTGTACGAATGCGCGCAGCCGGGCGGCCTGGGCCCGCAGGGCCGCATCGGTCTTTGCCGACAACGTCCACGGGACCACGCCGGAGGGCCGGTTACCCACCGGGGCGTCAACGGTCGGGGCCTGCTCCAGCACCACGTGGGCGTTGGTGCCGCTCACCCCGAATGAGGAGACCGCCGCGCGGCGGACCCGGTCCACGGTCGGCCAGGACACCTGCGATGTCGCCAGTTCGACGGCACCCGCGCTCCAGTCGACCTCCGGGGTCGGCTCGTCGACGTGCAGCGTGCGCGGGACCACGCCGTGTCGCAGGGCGAGAACCATCTTGATCACACCGGCGACCCCGGCCGCGGCCTGGGTGTGACCGATGTTCGACTTGACCGACCCCAGCAACAACGGCTCATCCCGGTCCTGGCCGTAGGTCGCCAGCAGCGCCTGGGCCTCGATCGGATCTCCCAGCCGGGTGCCCGTGCCGTGCGCCTCGACGACATCGACGTCCGCGGCGGTGAGCCGGGCGCTGGCCAGGGCTTGGCGGATCACCCGCTGCTGGGCGGGGCCGTTCGGCGCGGTCAGCCCGTTGGAGGCGCCGTCCTGATTGACGGCGGACCCACGGACCACGGCCAGCACCTCGTGCCCGAGTCGTCGCGCGTCGGACAGCCGCTCCAGCAGCAGCCAGCCCGCGCCCTCGCCCCAGCCGGTGCCGTCCGCCGCGCCCGCGAAGGACTTACATCGGCCGTCGGCCGAGAGACCGCGTTGCCGGCTGAACTCGACGAACAGCTCTGGGGTGGCCATCACCGTGGCACCGCCGGCGAGCGCGAGCGAGCACTCCCCCTGCCGCAGGGATTGCGCTGCCAGGTGCAGCGAGACCAACGACGACGAGCACGCCGTGTCCACCGTGATCGCCGGGCCCTGCAGGCCGAAGGTGTACGAGACGCGGCCTGAGGCGACGCTCGGCGCGTTCGCCACCGCGAGCTTGCCCTCCAGGTTCGCCGGGCCTCCCGCGGACGGCGCGTAGTCGTGCAGCATGATCCCGGCGAAGACACCGGTGTCGCTGCCGCGCAACGAGTTCGGGTCGATGCCCGCGCGTTCGAAGGCCTCCCACGCGGTTTCCAGGAGCAGCCGTTGCTGGGGGTCGACGGCGAGCGCCTCGTTGGGGCTGATGCCGAAGAAGTCGGCGTCGAAGTCGCCCGCGTCGTGAAGGAAGCTACCGGCCCGCGCGTACGTCCGGCCCGTGCTGTCCGGGTCGGGGTCGTACAGGTCGGCCGTGTTCCAGCCCCGGTTGCCGGGGAACTCCGAGGTGGTGTCGACGCCGTCGGCCACCAACTGCCACAGGTCCTCCGGTGTGCTCACCCCGCCGGGGAACCGGCAGGCCATGGCCACGATGGCAATCGGCTCGTCGGTGCCCGCCCGTGCGGGAGCGTCTCCGGTCTCCGCCGCAGTCCCGCCGTCGAGCTGCGCGTCGAGGTGAGCGGCGAGGGCTTGGACGGTCGGGTGGTCGAACACGATGGTCGCGGACAGTCCGAGCCCGGTGGCCGCCTTGAGTCGGTTGCGCAGTTGCACCGCGAGCAGCGAGTCGAAGCCCAGCTCGGTGAAGGGCCGCCGGATGTCGATCGTCTCCGGTGAGGCGTGGCCGAGGACGGCGGCGACCGAGCCGGTCGTCAGGTCGAGCAGTCGATTCTTCCGCTCCTCCGGGGTTTCTCCGGTCCGGGCGATCGCGGTGGCCCGGCGGCGCACGCCGCGGACCAGGTTCCGGAAGATCGGTGGCAACGTGCCCTCGGTCGCCTGGGTACGCAGGGCGGACAGGTCGAGCAGGGCGGGGACGGTGACCGCGAGGCCGCCCGCGACGGCCGTGTCGAACATCGCGAGGCCCTGATCGGTGTCGATGGCCGCGATGCCGGACCCGGCGAGCCCGGCCAGCGCGGCCGTGCCGAGGTGACCGGTCATGCCGGTGCCCTCCGCCCACAATCCCCAGGCCAGCGAGGTCGCCGGCAGTCCGGCGGTCGTGCGGTGCTGGGCGAGCGCGTCGACGAAGGCGTTGGCGGCCGCGTAGTTCGCCTGGCCCGCCGTGCCGAGCGTGCCCGCGAACGAGGAGAACACGACGAAGCCGGCCAGCTGCGGCGCGAGATCGCGGGTGAGCTCGTGCAGGTGCCAGGCGCCGTCCACCTTCGGCCGCAGCACGGCGGCGAGCCGATCCGGGTCGAGGTTTTCCACGGTGTGGTCGGCGAGGACCCCGGCTGTGTGCACCACGGCGGTGAGCGGGTGCTCGGCGGGCACGGCGGCGAGCAACGCGGCCAGCGCGGTGCGGTCCGCGGCGTCGCAGGCAGCCAGGGTGACACGGGCACCCGCTGCGGTCAGCTCGGCGACGAGTGCTTCCGCACCCTTTGCGGCGGGGCCCCTGCGGCTCGCCAGGATCAGGTTCCGGACGCCGTGCCGGGTGACCAGGTGTCGGGCCAGGGTGGCGCCGAGGACGCCGGTGCCGCCGGTGATGAGCACGGTCCCGTCCGGTTCCCAGTCCGTGGTCCCGGTGCCGTTCGGAAGCGCGGCGAGCCTTGGGGCATACAGCTTTCCTCCTCGGGCGGCCAGCTGGGGTTCGCCGCTGGCTCGCGCGGCGGCGAGCAGCTCGGCGGTGGGTTCTTCACCTGCGGGCAGGTCGAGTAGCAGGAAGCTGTCCGGGTGCTCGGTCTGGGCGGTGCGGATGAGGCCCAACACGGCGGCGGCCGCCGGGTCCGGTGTCTCATCGGGGCTCACCGCGACAGCCGTGCTCGTGACGACCAGCAGACCGCTCTCGTTCGTGGCGAGCCGTGCCTGAACGAGGTTGAGGGCCGCTTGTGTGGCCCGGTGAGTGCGGGCGACGACATCGCCGTCCGCCTCGACGCCGAGGACGGCGACCTCCCCTTCCCAGCCGTCCGTGCCGGGCTCGTCCATTGGGGGGACCGGGACCCAGTCGAGGCGGTAGAGCGGGGCGCCGCCGACGCCGTCAAGCCGGGCCGAGCGCAGGACGAGCGACTCGGCCTGGAGCACCGGTGCGCCCGCGGCGTCGTGGGCGACGATGGCGGTGCCGGTGTCGTCGGAGGTCAACCGAACCCGCAGGACAGTCGCGTCGGTGCGGTACAGGCTCACCCCGCGCCAGGTGAACGGCAGCGGCACGGTCCCGTGCCCGCCGTCGTGGTCGAGGGCGAGCGGGTGCAGGGCCGCGTCGAACAGCGCCGGGTGAAGACCGAAGCCGCCTGCGGCAACGGACTCGGGCAGGCGGATCTCCGCGTACGTGTGCTCCCCGTCGCGCCACGCGGCGTGCAGGCCCTGGAATGCGGGTCCGTAATGGAGCCCGCGGTCGGCGAGCCGGGCGTAGGCGTCGTCGAGGTCGATCGCGATGGCGTCGCGGGGTGGCCAGGTCCCCCCGGCGGGCGGCGCCTGCGACGTGGCCGGGGCCAGAGTCCCGGTGGCGTGACACTGCCAGTGCGGCTCGCCCCCGGAACGCGAGTGCAAGGACACCGCGCGGCGGCCCGTCGAGTCGGCGGCGCCGACGAGGAGCTGCAGGCGCACGGTGCCGGTGCTCGGGACCAGCATCGGCGTTTCCAGGGTGAGGTCCTCTACGACGGCGCAGTCCGCGTGGGCCGCCGCTGTCGCCACCAAGTCGAGGAAGGCCGTACCCGGAACCAGGGTTTTCCCGCCGACGCGGTGATCCGCCAGCCACGGCTGAGTGGCCAGGCCGAGTTCACCGGTGAACAGCTCGGTCTCGCCGTCCGCGACGACGACCGTGCCCGCCAGCACCGGGTGGTCGAGGACGGTCAGGCCGGTTCCGGCGCCGGAGCGTGTGAGCGAAGCGTCCAACCAGTACCGGCTCCGCTGGAACGGGTACGTCGGGAGTTCCACGTGCGGTGCGCCGACGACGCCCGACAGCCGCCGCCAGTCGATCAAAAGCCCGCCCACGTACGCCTCGGCCGCCGACGCCAGGAACCGCCGGAGCGAGCCTTGGTCGCGCCGGAGCGTCCCGATGACCACGGTCTCGTCCTGCAGCCCGGTGTCCTCGACCGTCTCGGCCACACCGATGGTCAGCACCGGATGCGGGCTGACCTCGATGAACATTCGGTGGCCACGGTCCAGCAGCAGTCGCACGGTCTCGTCGAGTCGGACGGTCTGCCGCAGGTTCCGGTACCAGTAGCCGCCGTCGAGCGCGCTCGTGTCCGGTTCCCCGGCGGTCACCGTGGAGTAGAACGGCACTGCGGCCGGGCGCGGGGACAGCCCGGCGAGGTCGGTGGCCAGTCGTGCCTCGATCGCCTCCACGTGCGCGGAGTGCGAGGCGTAGTCGACGGGGATGCGGCGAGCCCGCACCCCGTCGGCGTCACAGGCGCTCATGAGGGCATCCAGCGCGGCCGCGTCGCCGGAGACGACGACCGACCGGGGCCCGTTGACCGCCGCGATCGATAGTTGCCCGGCCCACTCGGCGATGCGGGCCTCGGCCTCCTCCACGTTCAGCGGGAGGGACACCATGCCGCCGCCACCGGCGAGCGCGACCAGCGCCCGGCTGCGCAGCGCCACGACCCGTGCCGCGTCGTCGAGCGACAACGCGCCCGCCACGCACGCTGCGGCGATCTCGCCCTGTGAGTGGCCCACCACTGCGGCGGGCTCCGCTCCTGACGACCGCCACATCTCGGCCAGCGACACCATCACCGCGAACAGCAGCGGCTGGACCACGTCGACCCGTTCGATGTCGGCGCTGCCGGGTTCGCCGCGCAGCACGCCGAGAACGGACCAGTCGACGTGGCGTTCCAGTGCGGCGGCGCACTCGGTCAGGCGCTCGGCGAACACGGGCGAACTCCCGAGCAGGTCGAGGGCCATCCCCTGCCACTGGCTGCCCTGGCCGGGGAAGACGAACACCGTCGCACCGCGCGCGACGGCGACGCCGCGCACCACCTGCAGGTCCGTGGCGGTCTGGTCGTCCCGTGCGACCGCGTTCAGCCCGGCCCGCAGTTCGTCTCGGTCGGTGCCGAGGACCACCGCCCGGTGGTCCATGATCGAGCGCCCGGCCATCGTGGCGGCGAGACCGGCGAGCGGGAGTTCCGTCACGAACGGGCTCAGTCGCCCGGCCTGCGCGCGCAGGGCGGCGTCCGTCCGAGCGGAAAGCGGCAGCGGTACGACGGGCGGTGCGGGCGGGACCGGTTCGGCCGCAGTCACTTCGTGAGCTTCGAGCACGACGTGGGCGTTGGTTCCGCTGATGCCGAACGAGGAGACGGCGGCCCGGCGCGGGCGGTCGGCCTCGGGCCACGGCACGGCGTCGGCGAGCAGCGACACGGCGCCCGCCGACCAGTCGATCCGGGTCGACGGGGTGTCGGCGTGCAAGGTGCGGGGCAGCACTCCGTGCCGCATCGCCATGATCATCTTGATCACGCCGCCGACCCCGGCCGCGGCCTGGCTGTGCCCGATGTTCGACTTCAGCGACCCCAGCCACAGTGGCCGGTCCTCCGGCCGGTCCTGCCCGTAGGTCGCCATCAGCGCCCGCACCTCGATCGGGTCACCGAGTCGGGTGCCGGTGCCGTGCCCCTCGACGGCGTCCACGTCCGCCGTCGTCAGCCCGGCGTTGGCGAGTGCCTGCCGGATCACCCTCTCCTGCGCGGGTCCGTTCGGCGCGGTGAGCCCGTTGCTCGCACCGTCCTGGTTGGTCGCGGTGCCGCGCACCACGGCCAGGACGGGGTGCCCGTTGCGCCGGGCGTCGGACAGCCGTTCCAGCAGCAGCACGCCCACGCCCTCGGCCCAGCCGGTGCCTGCGGCGTCCTCGGCGTACGCGCGGCACCGGCCGTCCGGCGCGAGTCCACGCTGGCGACTGAACTCCACGAAGGTGTTCGGGGTGGACATCACCGTCACCCCGCCTGCCAGCGCGAGCGAGCACTCGCCGCTCCGTAGCGCCTGGGCGGCCAGGTGCATGGCCACCAGCGACGACGAACAGGCGGTGTCCACGGTGACCGCCGGGCCTTCGAGACCGAGGGTGTACGAGACCCGCCCGGACGCCACGCTGCCGGTGTTCCCGGTCAGCAGTCGCCCCTCGAACCCGTCCGGTGCGACCGGCAGCCGGGAGGCGTAGTCGTGGTACATCATCCCGGCGTACACGCCGGTGCGGCTGCCGCGCAGACTGACCGGGTCGATCCCGGCCCGCTCCACGGCTTCCCAGGACGCCTCCAGCAACAGCCGCTGCTGCGGGTCGACGGCCAGCGCCTCGCGCGGGCTGATCCCGAAGAACTCCGGGTCGAAGTCGGCCGCCGAGTGCAGGAAGCCGCCCTCGCGGGTGATCGACGTGCCGATTCGGTCGGGGTCGGGATCGTAGAGGCCGTCGACATCCCACCCGCGGTCGCCGGGGAAGTCGCCGATCGCGTCGACGCCCTCCGACACCAACCGCCAGAGGTCCTCCGGCCCGCGTACCCCGCCCGGGTAACCGCAGGCCATGCCGATGACCGCGATCGGGTCGTCGGAGTCCGCCGCCCGCACGACGGACGGCTCGGCGGAGCGGGCGCCGGTCAACTGCTCGACCAGGTGGTCCGCGAGCCGGGTGGGGGTCGGGTGGTCGAAGGTCGCCGTCGTCGAGATCCGGATCCCGGTGGCGGCGTGGAGGTGGTTGCGCAGTTCGATGCCGGTCAGGGAGTCGAAGCCGATTTCCCGGAACGTGCGGTCGGGGTCGGCCGGTGTGCTGCCGTCGTGCCCCAGCACGGCGGCGACGGCGGACCGGACCAAGGCGCGGATCTCGCGTTCACGTTCCAGCGCGGGGAGCGCGGCCGTGCGCGCGGCCCAGGAGGAGCCCCCCGCAGCCGGTGCCGTCGCACGGTGCAGCGGAGCCCGAACAAGGTCACGGAACTCGTCCGGCAGCGCGGTCACTCCCGCCAGGGCGAGCGTCACCGGCACCAGGATGGCGTCGGCGCCACCCCCGAGTGCCAGGTCGAACAGCTCCAGCCCCGACCGGACCGGCAGCGGGGTGACCCCGCCCCGTGCCCACCTGGCCCGCTCGGCGGGGCCGAGACCGCCCGCCATGCCGGTGTCCAGGTCCCACAGCCCCCAGGCCAGCGAGACCGCGGGCAGCCCGGCGGCCCGGCGCTGCTCGGCGAGCGCGTCGAGGTAGCGGTTGGCGGCGGCGTAGGCGCCCTGTCCCGCACTGCCGATGTGGCCGGCGATCGAGGAGAACATCACGAAGGCCGCGAGGTCGGTCCCGGCGGTCGCCCGGTGCAGGTTCCACGCCGCGTCCGCCTTCGCCCGCAGCACCACGGCCAGCCGGTCCGGATCAAGGGTCTCGATCGGCGCGTCATCCAGCACACCGGCCGCGTGGATCACGCCGGTGAGGGGGTGGCTGGCGGGAACGGTGGCCAGCAGTTCGTCCAGGGCCTTGGCGTCGGCGGCGTCGCAGGCCTCGATCCGCACCTCGGCACCGAGGGACTCCAGCGCGGCCGCCAAGTCGGCTGCTCCCGGCGCGGCGGGCCCGCTGCGGCTGACCAACAGTAGGTGGCGCACGCCGTGCGCGGTCACCAGGTGTCGGGCGAAGATGCCGCCTAGCACGCCGGTACCACCGGTGATCAGCACCGTGCCGTGCGAATCGAGAACGGTCGGTACGTCCTCCAGTTCCGGCCGGGCGCGGTGGAGCCGTGGCGCGTAGGCCTGCCCGTCGCGCAGCACGAGCCGGTCCTCGCCCGCAGACAGGGCGGAGGCGAGCAGGTGCTCCGACGAGTCGTCCAGGTCGACGAGCGCGAAGCGGCGGGGGTTCTCCGTCTGCGCGCTGCGGACCAGGCCCCACAGGGCGGCACCCGCCAGGTCCGGGCCTGCCGGGGCGTGCACCGCAGCCCTGGTGACGAAGGCGAGCCGGCCTGCGGTTCCCGGCTGCGCCAACCATTCCCGTGCGCTGCGCAGCGCACGGGCGGTCACCTCGGCCGGTGTGCCCGGTTCCACCCACACGACGGTGTCGATCACGTCTGCGGGCTGGACGGCGAGCGGGATCGGGACGAGGGTCGGTCGGTAGAGGTTCCCGTTGCCCGGCGCGGCGGCCTGGGCGATCCGCTCCACCGGAACAGGACGCAGCACGAGCGACGCCACGCCGACGACCGGCCTGTCGTCAGCGTCCGTGGCGAGCAGCGAGTACGTCTCCGGGCCGGTGCGGGTCGCGCGGACCCGCAGCCAGGTGGCACCGGTGGCGTACAGGCGCACTCCGGACCACGCGAACGGCAGGCGGAGTTCGCCGTCCTCCTCGGCGGCGGCCAGCACGAGCGGGTGCAGCACGGCGTCAAGCAACGCGGGATGGATGCCGAAGCCCCGCACGTCGTCCGCACGTGTGCCACTCGGCAGGCTGACCTCGGCGAACAGGTCGGCGCCCGAAGCACCTACCCGTTGCAGGGCCTGGAACACGGGTCCGTACCGGTAGCCGAGCGCGTCCAGTCGCGAGTAGACGTCGTCGGGTTCGGCCAGCACGCCCGCAGGCCGGGGCGCCGGGGCGCCGGCCGGGCCACGGGCGGAGCTCAGCAGGCCGGTCGCGTGCCGGGTCCAGCCGTCGACCCGCTCGTCGCCCGAGTACACGGTCAGCCTGCGGTGGCCGGCGGCGTCCGGGGCGTCGATCGCGACCTGGAGTCGCACCCCGTCCTCGGCGGGCAGGACCAGCGGTGCCTCCAGAGTCAGCTCGGCCACCTCGTCGCAGCCCGCCTCCTGCCCGGCCCGCAACGCCAACTCGACGAAGGCCGATGCGGGGAGCAGGACCTGGCCCGCGATCACGTGGTCACCCAGCCACGGGTGGGTACGCAGCGACAGGCGTCCGGTGAACACGGTGCCGTTGCCATCGGCCAGGCTCACCGTCGCGCCCAGCATCGGGTGGCCGGTCATGCCCTGCCCCAACCCGCGGGCGTCACCGGTCGACGTGGGCTGGTCGAGCCAGAACCGCCCGCGTTCGAAGGCGTACGTGGGCAGCCGGACAGTACGGGCCGCCGGAAGGACCGCACGCCAGTCGACGACGACCCCGTGGCCGTGTGCGGCGGCCAGTGCAGTCAACGCCGTGGCGCTCTCGGGTCGGTCCTTGCGCATCATCGGCAGCACCGCCACGCCGACGGCCTCGTCACCCAGGCAGTCGCGGACCATGCCGGACAGGGTCGCGTCCGGGCCCAGTTCCAGGTATGTCGTGGTGCCGGACGCCACCAGGTGTCGGACGCCGTCGAGGAACCGGACCGGTTCGCGTACCTGCCGCACCCAGTAGTCCGGCGACGTCAGCTCCCCCACCTCGGCGATCCGGCCGGTCCGGTTGGAGACGATCGGGATACGCGGCTCGGCGAGCGGAAGCGCGCCGACGACCTCCGCGAACCCGGCCAGCACCGAATCCATGTGCGGCGAGTGGAAGGCATGGCTCACCCGCAACCGCGAGGTCTTGCGCCCCTGGTCCCGCCACCGCGCGGTGATCGCCTCGACGGCCTCGGAGTCACCGGAGACCACCACCGAGTTCGGGCCGTTGACGGCCGCCAGCGCGACCAACCCCGCAGACGCGTCCAGGTCCTCCGCCAGTTCCTGCTCGGTGGCCTGCACGGCGGCCATGGCCCCGCCCGTGGTGGCGGCCTGCATGAAGCGGCCGCGTGCGGCGACCAGCGTGCAGGCGTCCGGTAGCGACAGCACCCCGGCGACGTGCGCGGCGGCGACCTCGCCGATCGAGTGGCCGAGCAGGAGGTCCGGCACCACCCCCCACGATTCGAGCAGGCGGAACAGCGCGACCTCGATCGCGAACAGCGCGGGCTGGGCGTGCACGGTCCGTTCGAGCAGGCCGTCGCCGTCGGCGCCGAACACGAGTTCCCGCAGGCCCGGTTCCAGCTCGGCGCACACGGCGTCGAACGCGGCGGCGAAGATCGGGAAGCGTTCGTACAGCTCCCGACCCATGCCTGCCCGTTGGCTGCCCTGGCCGGTGAACAGGAACGCCACCCCGCCGTCGGACGCGGTCCCCCGGCCCGTGTTCTCGCCCGCGGCCAGTCGTTCCAGGCCACGCAGCAGGTCGTCGCCCGCCGCCACCACGGCGGCCCGGTGCGGGAACGTCGTCCTGGTCGTCGCCAGGGACAGCGCGACGTCGGCGGGAACGAGGTCGGGGTGAGCCTCCAGGTGGTCGCGGAGCCGCGCGGCCTGACGGGTGATCCCCTGCGGCGTGGGGGCGGACAACAGCCACGGCACCGGGCCGTCGGCTGGCTCGCTGCCGGGTTCGGTGGAGGTCGGGGCGTGCTCCAGTACCGCGTGGGCGTTGGTGCCGCTGATGCCGAACGACGAGACGGCCGCCCGGCGCGGGCCCGTGCCCGGCCACGGGATTTCCTCGGTGAGCAGCGAGATCGCGCCGGAGGACCACTCCACCTCAGGCGTGGGAACCTCGGCGTGCAGGGTGCGCGGCAGCACACCGTGGCGCATCGCGAGGACCATCTTGATCACCCCGGCGACGCCTGCGGCGGCCTGGGTGTGCCCGATGTTGGACTTGACCGACCCCAGCAGCAGCGGTCGATCCGCGTCGCGGTCGCTGCCGTACGTGGCCTGCAACGCGCCCGCCTCGATCGGGTCGCCGAGGGGGGTGCCCGTGCCGTGCGCCTCGACCGCGTCCACCTCGCCGCCGGTCATCCCGGCATCGGCCAGGGCCAGCCGAATGACGCGTTGCTGCGCCAGCCCGTTCGGGGCGGTGAGGCCGTTGCTGGCGCCGTCGGAGTTGACGGCCGTGCCGCGGATGACCGCGAGGACCTCGTGGCCGCGCGCCCGTGCATCGGACAGCCGTTCCAGCGCGAGCATCCCGACGCCCTCGGCCCAGCCCGTTCCGTCCGCGTCGGCACCGAACGACCGGCACCGGCCGTCCGGCGACAGGCCGCGCTGCTGCGCGAACTCCACGAACATCCCAGGACCCGGCATGATCGCCGCACCGCCTGCGAGCGCCAGCGAACTCTCGCCCTGCCGCAGCGACTGGACCGCCAGGTGCAGCGCGACCAGCGACGACGAGCACGCGGTGTCCACGGTGACGGCCGGGCCCTGCGACCCGAGTACGTAGGCGATCCGGCCGGAGGCCAGGCTGACCGAGGTGCCGGTCAGCGCGTAGCCCTCGTGTCCGCCGGATGCGTCGGCGAGCCGGGGGCCGTACTCCTGAGCGGTGACGCCCACGAAAATGCCCGCCTGGCTGCCGCGCAGCGTGGCCGGGTCGACGGCACCGTCCTCCAGCGCCTCCCAGGCCGTCTCCAGCAGCAACCGCTGCTGCGGGTCCATCGCGGTCGCCTCGCGCGGGGAGATGCCGAAGAACTCGGGGTCGAAGTCCGCCGCGTCGATGAACCCCCCCGCCCTGGTGTACGCCTTCCCCGTCGTCCCCGGTTCGGGGTCGTAAAGCCCGTCGAGGTCCCAGCCTCGGTCGTCGGGGAATCCGCTGATCGCGTCCGTTCCGGCCGAGAGCAGCTCCCACAGGGCCTCGGGTGTCCGCACGCCGCCGGGCAGCCGGCAGCCCATCCCGACGATCGCGATGGGCTCACCGGGATGCGCCTTGTCGCTCCCCTCGTCCACCGGACGGGGTGTCCCTGCCAGCGCTTCGCGGAGGTGGTCGGCCACCGCACGGGGCGAGGTGTGGTCGAACAACACGGTCCGGGGCAGTGCGACCCCGGTCACCGTGACCAGTTCGTCGCGCAGCTCGACGGTCATCAGCGAGCTGAAGCCGAGGTCGCGGAAACTGCGGTCGGGGTCGATCCCGGTGGTCCCGACCGCGTCCATCACCAGAGCCGTGCAGGCCAGAACCGTGCCGAGCACGTCCTCCTGGCCGGTGTCCGACTGGACCGCAGCCGCGTGCGGTGCCGAGGCGGTGTCCGACTGGACCGCAGCCGCGTGCGGTGCCGAGGCAGGCTGGTCGGTGAGCCAGTGGCGCGTGCGCTGGAACGGGTATCCGGGCAGGGTGATCCGGTGTCCGCCGTGCCCGGTGAACGCGGGCCAGTCCACTGTGACACCGCGGACGTGCAACCCGGCCAGCGCCGAGGTCAAGGAGCGCATCTCGGCCCGGTCGGGCCGCAACACGGGGGTGCGGAAGGCCCCGGATGCCGGGCCGTCGGCCGCCGCGGTGCTCAGCGTCCCGTCCGGACCGAGTTCCAGGAACCTCGTGACGCCGAGTCCCGCGAGTTCGCTTACGACGTCCAGGAATCGCACCGGTTCCCGCACGTGCCGCACCCAGTAGTCAGCCGTGCGCAACTCCTCGGCGGTGGCGAGCGCGCCGGTCAGGTCCGAGACCAGCGGGATACCCGGTTCCCTCAGGTCGAGCCCGGCCAGAACCTCCCGGAACTCGGCCAGCATCGGCTCCATCCGAGGCGAGTGGAAGGCATGGCTCACCCGCAACCGCCGCGTCTTGTGGCCGCGCCGGGCCAGTTCGGCGGCGACGTCCAGAACTGCCTGCTCATCGCCCGAGAGCACGGTGGCGGCCGGTCCGTTCACGGCGGCCACGGACACCTCGCCGTCCCGGCCGGTCAGCAGCGGCAGCACGTCCGCCTCAGCCGCCTGGACGGCGACCATCGCCCCGCCCTCCGGCAGCGCCTGCATCAACCGGCCGCGCGCGGCGACGAGAACACAGGCGTCGGGTAGCGACAGCACACCGGACAGGTGGGCGGCGGTGATGCCGCCGATCGAATGCCCGGCCAGCAAGTCCGGTCGCAGCCCCACCCGTTCGGTCACCCGGTACAGGGCGACCTGAAGGGCGAAAAGGGCTGGCTGCGTGTACTCGGTGCGGTTCAGCAGGTCTGCGGCGGACGTTCCCGCGACAGCGAACATGATGGGGCGCAACGGCTGTTCGAGCAGGCGGTCGAACTCCGCGCACACGGCGTCGAGTGCCTCGGCGAACACGGGGGACGCGGCGTACAGCTCGCTGCCGGTCCCCGGATGCTGGCTGCCCTGACCGGAGAAGAGGAACGCCACCTTGCCACCGGCACCGACGGACCCCTCGACAACTCCGGGAACACGACGGCCCGTCGCCAGTGCGTCGAGCCCTTCCCGCAGCGCGTCCCGATCATCGGCGGACACCACTGCACGGTGTTCGAACGCCGCACGGGTCGCCGCGAGGGAGAACTCCAGGTCGACCAGGTTCGCTCCGGCGTCGACGACGTCCCGCAGCCGCCCGGCCTGCGCCCGCAGAGCCTCGGCCGTACGCCCCGACACCACGTGGTGCGTGGTCCCGCCGGACGTACCCGGCTGATCCGCTGGCTCGGAGCCAGCCGGCTCTACAAGCCCGAGGTGCGTGGTCCCGCCGAACGGCTGAGCCGCCCGCATGGAACCCGACGGCCCGAGGAGCACGACGTGGCAGTTCGTGCCGCCCATGCCGAAAGCGCTGACCCCGGCGACCGGCGGCCGGTCGGCGGGCAGCCACGGGCTCACCTCGGTGTTGACCCGCAAACCCAGCTCTTCAAGAGGGATTCGCGGGTTCGGGGCATCGAAGCCGAGGCTTCGGGGCAGTTTCCCGTGCTCGATCGCCAGCACCGTCTTCAGCACGCCGACGATCCCGGCTGCGGCTTCCAGGTGTCCCACGTTGGTCTTGACCGAGCCGACGGGCAGCG
Organism: Actinoalloteichus hymeniacidonis; assembly: GCF_014203365.1. Lineage (NCBI taxonomy): Bacteria > Bacillati > Actinomycetota > Actinomycetes > Pseudonocardiales > Pseudonocardiaceae > Actinoalloteichus > Actinoalloteichus hymeniacidonis. The sequence goes on along the minus strand of NZ_JACHIS010000001.1, from coordinate 2,602,019 downwards.
GCGTCCCGGTGCGAGCCGCACCCAGCACCGCGCCCAGGGCCGCCGCCTCGACAACGTCACCGACCGGGGTCCCGGTGCCGTGCAGTTCGACGTAGCCGACCTCGTCGAGGGAGACACCGGAGCGCTCGTAAGCGAGCCGCAGCACCTCACGCTGTGCGAGTTCGTTGGGCGCGGTCAGCCCGTCGCCACCGCCGTCGTTGTTGACCGCGGTCCCGTCGACCAGCGCGTACACGTGGTCGCCGTCGGCGATCGCGTCGGCGATCCGCTTCAGAACGATGGCGCCGCCGCCCTCACCTCGGACGAAGCCGTTGGCCGCGGCGTCGAAGGTCCGGCAGCGACCGTCCGGGGAGAGCGCACCGAACCGGGCCGCCACGAGCGAGCTCTCTGCGGCCAGGATCAGGTTGACCCCACCCGCGACCGCGAGGTCGGACTCACCGGACCGCAGGCTCTCGGCTGCGAGGTGCACGGCCACCAGCGACGACGATTGCCCGGTGTCGACGGTCAGACTCGGGCCACGCGCGCCGAAGAAGTACGACACCCGGTTGGCCAGCATGCTGCGCTGCAACCCGGTGAAGGTGTGCTGGCCGGTCACCCCGTCACCCTGGCGTCGGGCGAGTACGGCGTAGTCGTCGTGCATAGCGGCGAAGAACACGCCGGTGCGCGAGCCCTCCAGCGCGGCCGGGACGATTCCCGCGTGCTCGACGGCCTCCCAGCCCAGTTCCAGGGCCAGGCGTTGCTGCGGGTCCATCGCGGCGGCCTCGCGCGGCGAGATGCCGAAGAAGGCCGGATCGAAGCCTTCGACGTCGTCCAGGAACGAGCCCCAGCGCGAACCGGCGGCCTCCGGTCCGTCTTCGCCGGTCCAGCGCGACGCCGGTACTTCCGAGATCGTGCAACGGCCCTCGGTGAGCAGCTCCCACAGGGCGTCCGGGGAATCCGCACCCGGCAGCCGGCAGGACAGTCCGACGATCGCGAGCCTGCGATCGGTGTCGTTCTGGGACATCGGACGGCTCCTCACAGTTCTTCCAGCCATTCGTGGATCGCTTGTGCGGTCGTCCGCGCGTGCGCCGAGACCACCGTGAAGTGGTTCCCCGGAACCCGGACGACCCGGTCCCAGACCTTCTCCGCGTCGGTGTGGGCGTAGTCCGGCCGAAGTGCCTCCGACATCGACTCGGATGCGCTGACCAGCAGTGTCGGCACGGACAACGGCGTCGGCCGCCAGGACATGACAAAGCCCGAGTAGGCGCCCTGCGCGACGAGCTGGTGCCCCAGGGACACCGCCTCGCGCCCGGAGGCCAGTGCGTGCCGCCCCATCTGGGACCGCATGAATTCGCCGTACTCCGCGTCGTCGAACACGTCAAGGGGGTAGGTGTCGACGAGGACGACCCCGGCCGGTGGCCTGCCGATACCCGCCAGGTGGGCGGCCGTCGCGTGGGCGAGGTAGCCCCCCGATGAATGTCCCATGAGCACGACCGGATCGCCTCCCGTCGAGGCCAGGACTGCGTCACCGCAGGCCCGCGCCAACGCTTCGAGGTCGGCCGGAACCGGTTCTCCCGCAACGAATCCGGGCGGGACGAGCGCCGACATTTGCCGCGGTTCCGGGAAGTTCTTCGCGAGGATCGTGTAGGCGTCCCAGATCACCGGCGCGATCGGGGCGCTCAGGCAGATCACCGCGGGCCGGGCGTCGCCGTCGGCCAGGCGTCGCGTCGTGGTCCGCGATTCGCCATCGACGAAGGTCGGCAGCAGACGGCCGAGCATGGCGAGCACGTCCGTCGCCTCGTCGACGCGTCCGTCGCCGATGGCGCGCTGGTACAGCGACACGACAGTGTCCTCGCCACCGTCGTCCACGTTCTCGGTCGGCGCGGCAGCAGGCGCACCGGCGCGGAGCTTCAGCTTCGGCAGCAGGTGTCCAGCCAGCTCTTCCGAGGTGGGGTGGTCGAAGACGACGGTCGGCGCGAGCCGGACGCCGGTGGTCGTGGCGAGGCGGTTGCGCAGTTCGAGTGCCGTCAGGGAGTCGAACCCGAGGTCTCGGAACGTCGTGTCGTCAGAGGCGGCGTCCTCCTGCGCGCGCCCGAGCACGAGCACGGCTTCGGCCCGGATCGCGTCGGCGAGCGCGGGCCCGCGCTCGTTCTCGGACAGCTGAGCCAGGTGGTCCAGGAGCTTCGGCCCCGTCTGCGGCCCCGCCTCGACAGCGGCGGCAGCGCGCCGCATCGACCCGGTGCGGGGTATCAGTCTGGTCAGTAGCGGTGGGATTTCCGGTGTATGTCGTAGGGCGGTGTGGTCGAGTCGTAGGGCCAGGGTGTGCGCGGGTTCGGCGTGCCGGGCCAGGTCGAGTAGTTCGAGGCCTTCTTTGCTGGTGAGTGGCACGATTCCGGTCGCGGTGATCCGCTGGACGTCGGTGGCGTCGAGGTGCCCGGTCATCGCGCTGCGTTGTTCCCAGAATCCCCAGGCCACGGCGGTGGCGGGTAGGCCGTGTGTTTTCCGGTGTTGGGCGAACGCGTCGATGAATGCGTTGGCGGCGGCGTAGTTGCTTTGGCCTGCGGCGCCGAGAGCGGCGGCGGCGGAGGAGAACATCACGAATTCGGACAGGTTGTGTCCGGTTGTGAGTTCGTGGAGGTTGATGACCGCGTCGACTTTGGGGCGTAGTACGGCTGCGAGTCGTTGCGGTGTCATGGACTCCAGCAGCCCGTCGTCGAGGATGCCTGCGGTGTGGACGACTGCGGTCAGTGTGTGTCCTGACAGCACTGTTGCCAGGGCGTTCCGGTCGGCGATGTCGCAGGCTTGCAGGGTGACCTTCGCCCCGGACTCCGTGAGTTCGGCGACCAACTCGGCCGCGCCGTCAGCGTCTTTGCCACGGCGGCTGACCAGCAACAGATTCCGTGCGCCGTGTGTGTTGACGAGGTGGCGGCAGACCAGGGCGCCGAGGGTTCCGGTGGCCCCGGTGACCAGCACCGTGGCGTGGGGATCGAAAGTGTGCGGGATGGTCAGTACGGCCTTGCCGACCAGCTTGGCCTGGCTGAGGTTGCGCATTGCCTCGGGAGCGCGGCGGATGTCGAACGAGGACACCGGGATGGGTTGGAGGATGCCGCGGGCGAATAGGTCGACGATGTCGGCGAGGATCTCTTGCAGTCTTGGTGTTCCGGCTTCGGCCAGGTCGTAGGCCCGGTAGGCGATCCCCGGGTGGTCGGTGGCGATGATGTCGGGGTCGCGGATGTCGGCTTTGCCGAGTTCGAGGAACCGTCCGCCTCGGGGGAGTAGCCGCAGGGTGGCGTCGACGAACTCTCCGGCTAGACAGTCCAGGACGATGTCGACGCCCTCGCCGTTGGTGGTGTCGAGGAATTGTTGTTCGAAGTCCAAGGTCCGTGAGTTGGCGATGTGGGTGTCGTCGTAGCCGGTGGCGTGCAGGGTGTCCCACTTGGCGGTGCTCGCTGTTCCGAAGACCTCCAGACCGAGGTGGCGGGCGAGTTGTGTCGCGGCGGAGCCGACCCCACCGGCGGCCGCGTGGATCAGGACACGCTCACCGGGCTTGGCCGCCGCTAAATCCACCAACCCGTAATACGCCGTCAGGAACACCACCGGCACCGCAGCCGCCTGCTCCCACGACCACCCGGCCGGCTTGGCGGCCACCAAACGAGCGTCAGCCACCGCAATCGGACCCGAACCTTCGAAAAGGCCGAACACCTCGTCACCAACCTCGACGCCGATGACGTCCGAGGCCACCTCCACGATCACGCCGGCGCCTTCGCCGCCGATGACGGCGTCAGGATCGGGGTAAGCACCCAGGGCGATGAGCACGTCCCGGAAGTTCAGCCCCGCAGCGCGTGTCGCGATCCGCACCTCGCCCTCGTTCAGCTCACGGGACATATCCGGCGCGCCGAGCAGGGCCAGGTTTCCCAGACTGCCCTGTTCGGTGACGCCCAACCGCCAGACCGGATCCGCCGGCGGCAGCATGGTGCCACCGGACGCTGTCCGCGCGAGCCGGGGCACCGACACCACCTCGCCACGGACAACTGTCTGAGCCTCGCCGGTCGCCACGGCCACCGGCAGCGACGCATCACCGTCAAGGTCGACCAGGAAGAACCGGCCGGGGTTCTCCGACTGCGCCGAGCGCACCAGCCCCCACACCGCCGCACCCGGTAGGTCCGTGACGTCCTCGTCATGGGACGCCGCGACCGCGCCACGGGTCACGAACACCAACGGCACGTCGTCCAAGTGGGGTTCGGCGAGCCATTCCTGCAACAGTGCCAACGTGTCACTCGTCGCCGAGTGCACGGCCGCAGTCAGATCACCGTCGTAGGTCCGCGCGACCACCACAGCAGCGGTAGGCGGCGCAGCCGCCAGGGAAGCAAGGTCCGAATAGGACACCCTCCCATCCCCGAGGCGCAGATCATCAGACCCGAGCACGACCCAACCACCATCACCCGGCGGCACCGTGACGGACTCCCACTCCAACCCGAACAACAGGTCATGGTGGGCGGGACGGGATGTGGCCAGGTCTGTGGCGGACACCGGCCGCAACGTCAACTCACCGGTACGAGCCACCGGCCGACCATCCACACCAAACAGATCAACCGAAACCGCATCCGCACCCATCGGAGAGACCCGCACCCGCAACGCGGACGCACCCACCGCCCACAACGACACGTCACGAAACACGAACGGCAGCCGCGTCCCGCTCCCTTCGCTGAGCCCGACCGTGTGCAAGGCCGCATCCGACAGCGCCGGGTGCAGGCCGAACCGCTCGGCGCCCGTCGGGTCCGGCAGCGTGACCTCGGCGAACAGGTCGTCGCCGGACCGCCATGCCGCCGTCAGCCCCTGGAACAGCGGCCCGTAGTCCAGACCCGATCCGGAGAGGCCGGGGTACAGGTCCCGCACGTCGAGGGGCTCCGCCCCGGTCGGCGGCCACTGCTCCAGCCGTACGGGTGCGCCTTGCTGTTCGTCGGTGAGGACGCCCGAGGCGTGCAGCACCCACTCCTCGTCCGCGCGCGAGTGCACGCTCAGTGAGCGGCGGCCCATCTCATCGGGCGCCGTCACCGTCACCTGGACATGGACTTCGCCGCGTTCCGCCAGGATCAGCGGCGCCGACACCACGAGTTCTTCGATACCGGCAGCGCCGACCTCGTCTGCGGCCCGCAGCGACAACTCGACGAACCCCGTACCGGGGAACAACACCGACCCTAAGACGGCGTGATCAGCCAGCCACGGATGGGTGCGCAAGGACAACCGGCCGTTCAGCACCGCGCCGCCCCCATCGGCCAAGGACAGGGCTGTGCTCAGCAGCGGGTGGTCGGTCGATGGCGGGGCTTCCATCCAGTACCGGTCCCGTTGGAACGGGTAGGTGGGCAGCTCCACCGTGGAACGCTCGGGACCGAACACCGCGTCCCAGTCAGGCTTGGCGCCACCCGCCCAGGCATCCGCCACGGAGTGTAGGAACCGGCCGAGGCTGCCGTCGTCGCGGCGGAGGGAGCCGACCACCGCGGCCTTGCTCCCCGCCGCCTCGATGGTCTCCTCGATACCGACGGCCAGCACCGGATGCGGACTGGACTCGATCAGCAGATCGTGACCGTCCTCCAACAACTGTCTGGTCGCCTGCTCGAACAGCACCGGCCGACGCAAGCTCTCATACCAGTACTCGGCGTTCAACCCCGAGGTGTCGAGCACCCCGCCGGTCAGCGTGGAGTAGAACGGCAGCTCCACCGACCGCGGTGTGACCGGAGCCAACACCTTCAGGATCTCGTCACGCAACCGCTCCACGTCAGCGGAGTGGGAGGCGTAGTCCACCGGTACCCGACGCACCCGAACCCCAGCAGCCTCCACCTCGGCCTGCCACCGATCCAACACCCCCGCCGCACCCGACACCACCACCGAACCCGGCCCGTTGACCGCAGCAACCCCGATCCCGTCGACCAACCGGGCACGCACCTCATCCACCGACAACGCGACGGACACCATGCCACCGTCACCGGCGATACCCAGCAACACCCTGCTGCGCAACGCCACCACCCGGGCACCATCCCGCAACGACAACGCACCGGCGACCACCGCGGCAGCGATCTCGCCCTGTGAATGACCCACCACCGCAACAGGCTCCACACCAAAAGAACGCCACAGCGCAGCCAACGACACCATCACCGCCCACAACACTGGCTGCACCACATCAACACGCTCGAGCTCGCCGCCGGCACGTAGAACGTCGACCAACGACCACTCGACGAACTCCGACAGCGCCGATCCGCACTCATCCATCGACGCCGCGAACACGGGCGAGGAGTCCATCAACTCCACCGCCATACCCACCCACTGCGAACCCTGACCCGGAAAGACGAACACCGCCCTACCGGCACCGACCCGCTGCGCGGTAACCGACCCCAAGCCCTCCCGGTCACCGGTCGTCACCACCGCACGCCAGTCGAACACCGACCGGGTCGTCGCCAACGACCAACCCACATCCACCGGGTCCACACCGGGATGCGTTTCGAGGAAGTCCTTCAGGCGCCCGGCCTGCGCCAGCAGCGCGGGCTCGGTCTTCGCCGAAAGGACCAACGGCACCACAGCCGGCAGCGGTTCCGCCCGCACGACAGGAGCTTCCGATGTCTGTTCGAGGATCACGTGCGCGTTGGTCCCGCTGAGGCCGAACGATGAGACCCCAGCACGACGCGGCCGATCCACCTGCGGCCAGTTCTGTGCCTCGGACAGCAAACGCACCGCACCGGTCGTCCAGTCCACCTGCGGAGTCGGCTCATCGACATGCAAAGTCTTCGGCAACCGGCCGTGTTGCATCGCCAGCACCATCTTGATGACACCCGCGACCCCGGCCGCGGCCTGCGTGTGACCGATATTCGACTTCAACGACCCCAACAACAACGGCCTGTCCTGAGGACGATCCTGCCCATAGGTCTCCAGAAGCGCCTGCACTTCGATCGGGTCCCCGAGCCTGGTCCCGGTGCCGTGCGCCTCCACCACGTCCACATCGCCAACACCGAGCCCGGCACTCGTGAGGGCCTGGCGGATGACCCGTTCCTGGGACGGACCGTTCGGCGCGGTCAACCCGTTGGAAGCCCCGTCCTGGTTCACCGCCGAACCCCGCATCACCGCAAGCACCCGATGACCGTTGCGCTGAGCATCGGACAACCGCTCCAACAGCAGCATCCCCACACCCTCGCCCCAGCCGGTGCCGTCCGCCGCACCCGCGAACGACTTGCAGCGCCCGTCTGCGGCCAGCCCCCGCTGCCGGCTGAACTCCACGAAACCCGCAGGCGAGGACAACACGGTCGCACCACCCGCCAGAGCGAGCGTGCACTCACCCTGCCGCAACGACTGCGCCGCCAGGTGCATCGCCACCAACGACGACGAACACGCCGTGTCGACCGTGACCGCCGGTCCTTCAAGCCCAAACGTGTAAGCAATCCGTCCGGAAGCCACGCTGCCCGCCGCGCCGCTGGAGAGGTAGCCCTCCAATCCGTCCGGCACATCGGTCAACCGGGAGAAGTAGTCGGTCATGCTCAAGCCGGCGAACACGCCGGTGCGGCTGCCTCGTAGCGTCCCCCGGTCGATGCCCGCACGCTCGAACGCTTCCCACGCCGTTTCCAACAGCAACCGCTGCTGCGGGTCCATCGCCACGGCCTCCCGAGGGCCGATGCCGAAGAACGCCGGGTCGAACCCGGCGACGTCGTCCAGGAAGCCACCCTCGACGGAGTAGGTCTTCCCGACGGCGTCCGGATCGGGATCGTAGAGGCCCTCGACGTCCCAGCCGCGATCCACTGGGAAGTGCGACACCGCATCGGTTTCCGAGTCCACCAGCCGCCACAGGTCCTCCGGATCCGCCACACTGCCCGGCAAGCGGCAACTCATCGCCACGATCGCGATCGGCTCGCGGGCCGCCGCGGTCGCTTCCTGGTGGAGGCGACGCAGGCGATCGTTGTCCTTCAAGGACGCCCGAAGCGCGGCGACGACCTTCTCCGACTGCGTGTCCATCGATTTCCTTCCCACTTCTCGGCTCGATGTCACGGCTCGGCGCGTTCGAGTGCCATCTCGACGAGGCTGTCGAGGTCCAGTTCATCGACGTCCGCCCCGGCGTCGCCGTCACGGACGTCGTCGGGCACGCGGGGTGCCGACTCGCCGACACTTTCCGCGAGCCGGAGCAGGGGCTCCAGCAACCCCAGGTCGCGGAATCGGCTGACGGGGATCGTCGCCAGCGCGTGTTGGATCCGCGCTTCGAGCGTGGGTGCGTCGTGCAGCTTCGCGAACAGCCGTTCGGCCAGCGCGACCGGTGTCGGGTAGTCGAACACCAGCGTGGCGGGCAGCCGCACCCCGGTGGCCTTGGTCAGCCGGTTGCGCAACTCCACGGCGGTCATCGAGTCGAATCCGGCGTCCTTGAACGCCAGTTCGCCGTCCCCCCAGTCGACGGCAGCCAACCCGAGGACCTCGGCGGCGTGCGTGTGCACGAGGTCGATGAGGAAAGCGACGCGCTGGTCCTCGGTCATCATGGCCAGCCGACGTCCGAGATCTCCCGCCTCGCCGGCTCCCGCAGCGCTCCGGCGCACCGGTCCGGTCCGGCCCACCAGCCCGTTCAAGATCGGCGGCAGGTCACGGGCGCGGCGCAGTTCGGTGATGTCCCAGCGGGCGGCCAGGACGTGGGCCCGTTCGGCTCGCAAAGCCGAGTCGAACAGGGCCAAGCTCTCCTCCTCCGCCGAGGAGACCAAGCCCCAGGCGATGGACGAACCCGGCAGCCCTTGAGCCCGCCGGTGCCGGGCGAACGCGTCGAGGAAGGCGTTGGCCGCCGCGTAGCCGCCCAGCCCCTCGGTGCCGAGGAGTCCAGCCGCCGACGAGAACGTCACGAACTCCGACAGGCTCTCCCCTGCGGTGAGGTCGTGGAGGTTGATCACAGCGTCGACCTTGGCCCGTAATACCGCCGCCAGCCGTTCCGGCGGGGTCGACGCCGTGAGGTCCTCGTCCAGCATCCCTGCGGCGTGCACGACAGCTGTCAGCGCATGCCCGGCCAGCGTCGCCGCCAGAGCGTCGCGGTCGGCGGCATCGCAGGTCACCAGGGTGACCCGCGCCCCCATCTCCGTCAGCTCGGTGACCAACTCCGTCGCTCCGGATGCGGCTTCCCCGTGCTGGTCGATCAGCAGCAGGTCACGCGCACAGTGCGCGGTCACCAGGTGCCTGCACACCATCGCGCCGAGCGCTCCGGTAGCGCCGGTGACCAGCACCGTGCCCTCTGCAATGCCGGTTTCCGGCGAGTCCCGCTTCGTGATCCGCACGACCCTTGGCACCGACACCACTCGGCCGCGCGCGGCCACCTCGGGCTCCCCGGCCGCCACGGCCAACGGGAGTGATGCCGCGCCTTCGTCGTCGATATCGACCAAGACGAACCGGTCCGGGTTCTCCGACTGGGCGGAGCGGACCAAATCCCACACTGCGGCGCCAGGCAGATCGGTGACGTCGTCCACCGCGCCGCGGGTCACGAACACCAGAGGAACGTCGTCAACGCTCCGGTCGGCCAGCCACGATTGCAGCAGCGCCAACGTCTCCGCGGTCGCGGTGTGCACCGCGTCGGCGATACCGCCTGCCGTGTCGTACGACCGTGCGACGACGGCGAACGCCGCCGCGTGCAGGTCGGTGACGGCGACACCGGCTGTCTCGAGTCCGGCCATCACGCCGAGGTCGTCGGGGCCCACTACCGCCCAGTCGCCGGTGGCCGGTTGCGGTTGCTCCGCAACAGGTGTCCAATCCACCCCGAACAGGTCGTGGCGGGTGGGCCGAACAGACTCCACTTCGGACACCGACCGGAATGTCAGTTCCCCGATCGACGCCACCGGCTGCCCGGCCGTGTCGGCGAGTTCCACCGACACCGCGTCCGTGCCGGCCGGGGACACTCGTACGCGCAGCGTGGAAGCCCCCACCGCGTGCAGTGACACGTCCCGGAAGGCGGATGGCAGCCGTGCCCCGTCCTCGCCACTCAGACCGACGACTTGCAGCGCGGCGTCCAACAGAACCGGATGCAGGCCGAACCCGGCGGCGTCCACTTCCTTGGCCAGTGATACCTCGGCGAACATCTCGTCATCACGCCGCCACGCCGCCGTCAGTCCGGAATCGAACACGTCGATGGCTTGGGCCTCGACCGGCGGCCATTGTTTCGGCCAGGTCGGTGTGTCTTGGTGGTGTTGGGTGAGTGTGCCGGAGGCGTGGAGTACCCATTGGTCGTTGGTGTGGGAGTGGATGGTCAGTGAGCGGTGTTGTGTGTCGTCGGGTGCGGTGACGGTTACCTGGATGGGGGTGGAGCCGTGTTCGTCGAGCACCAGTGGGGTTGCCAGCACCAGTTCCTCGATCCGGCCGCCGCCGATTTCGTCGGCGGCTCGTAATGCGAGTTCGAGGAAACCGGTGCCGGGGAACAGGGCTGATCCCAGGATGGTGTGGTCGGCCAGCCATGGGTGGGTGTGCAGGGACAATTGGCCGGTCAGCAGTACTCCGCCTGTGTCCGCGAGCGTGACCGCCGCGCCCAGTAGTGGATGATCCGCCGAGCCCAGGCCAGCCGAGGAGACGTCTCCGACCGACTGGGTGGTTTCGAGCCAGTACCGTTGGTGTTGGAACGCGTAGGTCGGTAGTTCCACGTCGGCACGACCCGCCCCGAATACGGCCTCCCATCGTGGGAGCACGCCACGGGTGTGTAACTGCGTTAATGCCGTGAGGGCGGCTGTGGGTTCCGGGGTGTTCTTGCGTAGTGATGTGATGGCGGTGATGTCGGGGGTGTCGGCGATCATTGCTGACAACGCGCCGCCTGGTCCGACCTCCACCAACGTGGTCACTTCGTTGTCGCGTAAGGCGTGGATGTTGTCGGCGAAGCGGACGGTGTTGCGTACGTGGTGTACCCAGTATTCGGGGTTGGTGACGTCTGCGCCTACTACCGGGATCGTGGGCGCGTGGTAGGTGAGGTTTTCGGCGATGGCGCGGAACTCGTCGAGCATCGGGTCCATCAGTGATGAGTGGAACGCGTGGCTGACCCGTAGTCGTGTCGATCCGGGGAACTGGGCGGCGATCTCCAGGACCGCGGTTTCCTCGCCGGAGATGACCACCGCGTCCGGTCCGTTCACGGCCGCGATGTCCACCGGGCGTCCGGCCAGCAACGGTAGTACGTCGGTTTCGGAGGCTCGGAGTGCGACCATCGCACCGCCTGGGGGTAGTGCCTGCATCAACCTGCCCCGGGCCGCCACCAACTTCGCCGCGTCGGGTAGCGACAACACACCCGAAACGTGGGCGGCGGCCAGCTCGCCGACGGAGTGGCCGACCAGGTAGTCGGGTGTGATGCCCCAGGATTCCCACAGTCGGTACAGGGCTACCTCGATGGCGAACAACGCCGGTTGGGCATGGCCGGTGTCATCGATCGACCAGTCACCCACGTCGAAGTGCGACCACACCTCGTCGAACACCCGGGCGAACACCGGGAACTCCGAATACAGCTCCCGACCCATACCGGCCCGCTGGGACCCCTGACCGGGGAAGGCAAACGCCAGCTTCCCCTCGGACACCACACCCCTGGCCACACCACCGGCCGAACCACCGTCGGCCAGAACACCTAGTGCTTCCAACAAGCCTGCACGATCACTGGCCACCACCGCCGCACGATGGGCCAACCCGGCACGCGTCGTCGCCAACGACCAGCCGACTTCCGCCGGGTTGAGGTCGGGGCGGTCCTGCACGAACGCGCGCAACCGAGCGGCCTGCGCCAGCAATGCGGGCTCACTCCGAGCCGAGAGCACCCAGGGCACCAACTTCGGCACCGGATCGGAGGACGCCGTGCGGGATTCGAGTTCGTGCTCGGGTGCCTGTTCCAGCACGACGTGCGCATTGGTGCCGCTGATACCGAACGACGAGACCCCAGCACGACGCGGCCGACCGACTTCAGGCCATGCCCGTGCCTCGGACAACACCCGCACCGCACCGGTTGTCCAGTCCACCTGCGGGGTCGGCTCATCGACATGCAAAGTCTTCGGCAACCGGCCGTGTTGCATCGCCAGCACCATCTTGATGACACCCGCGACACCGGCTGCGGCCTGGGTGTGACCGATGTTCGACTTGACCGAGCCGAGCAATAACGGCTCGTCCCGGTCCTGCCCGTAGGTCGCCAACAAGGCCTGTGCTTCGATCGGGTCGCCGAGCCGAGTGCCCGTGCCGTGTGCCTCCACCACATCGACATCGCCGACACCCAACCCGGCACTCGCCAGGGCCTGCCGGATCACCCGTTCCTGGGACGGACCGTTCGGCGCGGTGAGGCCATTGCTGGCGCCATCCTGGTTCACCGCCGAACCCCGCATCACCGCGAGAACCCGGTGACCGTTGCGCTGGGCATCGGAGAGCCGCTCCAACAGGAGCATCCCCACACCCTCGGCCCACCCCGTACCGTCCGCCGCACCCGCGAACGACTTGCAGCGGCCGTCCGCGGCCAGCCCCCGCTGCCGGCTGAACTCCACGAAACCCGCAGGCGAGGACAACACCGTGACCCCACCGGCCAACGCCAACGTGCTCTCACCCTGCCGCAACGACTGCGCCGCGAGGTGCATCGCCACCAACGACGACGAACACGCCGTATCGACGGTCATCGCCGGGCCTTCCAACCCGAAGGTGTAAGCGATCCGCCCGGAAGCCACACTGCCTGCCGTGCCGCTGGACAGGAACCCCTCAACTCCTTCGGGAAGCTCAGACAGCCGAGAGAAGTAGTCGTTCGAGAGCAGGCCTGCGAACACTCCCGTGCGGGAGCCTCGCAGTGTCTGTGGGTCGATGCCTGCTCGTTCGAAGGTTTCCCACGCCGTTTCCAGGAGCAGTCGTTGCTGGGGGTCCATCGCGATGGCTTCGCGTGGGCTGATGCCGAAGAACGCCGAGTCGAACCCGGCGACGTCATCCAAGAACCCACCCTCGGCGGAGTAGGTCTTCCCCGGGGCGTCGGGGTCGGGGTCGTAGAGGTTCTCGAGGTCCCAACCCCGGTCGGTCGGAAAGCCCGACACCGCGTCGGTTCCCGAGTCCACCAACCGCCACAGGTCTTCCGGGCCCGCGACGCCGCCAGGGAACCGGCAACTCATCGCCACGATCGCGATCGGCTCATCACTGACTGCGGTGGCCACCACTGATCCAGCGGTACCGGCCTGCTTACCCAGCACCTCCGAGAGGAGCCGCTCTGCAAGCGAGGTCGGTGTGGGGTGGTCGAACACCAGAGTGGCGGGCAGTCGGACGCCCGTCGCCGCCGTGAGCCGGTTGCGCAGTTCCAGCGCAGTCAGCGAGTCGAACCCGGCTTCCTTGAACGCCCGACCCGCATCCACCCCACCGGCCCCGGACAGGCCCAGGACGGCGGCGGCGTGGGTTCGGACGAGATCGGTCAAGAACGTGATGCGCTGGTCATCGGTCATCGAGACGAGTTTGCGAGCCACTCCACCGGCCCCGGCGGTCGCCGCTGTGTTCCGACCCGACCCGGAGGCGGGCACCAGCCCGCTCAGCAACGGCGGAATGTCACCGGCCCGCCGCAACGCTGCGATATCCAACCGAGCCGCCAACACATAAGCAGGCCCGACACACCGGGCCAGGTCGAACAGACCCAGCCCCTCCTCGCTGGTCAGTGGCACGATCCCGGTGGCGCTCATCCGCTGGATATCCACGGTGTCCAGGTGCCCGGTCATCGCACTGCGCTCGGCCCAGAAGCCCCACCCGACCGCAATACCCGGCAGGCCTTGAGCCCGCCGATACTGGGCGAACGCATCGATAAACGCGTTGGCCGCCGCGTAGTTGCTTTGACCCGCGCTTCCGATGGCCGCCGCAGCCGAGGAGAACATCACGAACTCCGACAGGTTGTGTTCTGCCGTCAACTCGTGGAGGTTGATCACCGCGTCGACCTTCGGCCGTAACACCGCCGCCAGCCGTTGCGGTGTCATCGACACCAACAACCCGTCGTCCAAGATGCCTGCGGTGTGGATCACCGCTGTCAACGTGTGTCCTGACAGCACTGCTGCCAGGGAGTCTCGGTCGGCGATGTCGCAGGCTTGTAGGGTGACCTTTGCTCCCAGTTCCTCCAGCTCGGCGACCAGTTCGGTAGCGCCGGGGGCCTCGGCTCCACGGCGGCTGGTCAGCAGCAGATTCCGTGCGCCGTGTGTGTTGACGAGGTGGCGGCAGACCAGGGCGCCGAGGGTTCCGGTGGCCCCGGTGACCAGCACCGTGCCTTCCGCAACACCTGCCACCGGCGTGCCCTCCACCGCCACCCGACCGAGACGGGGCACCAACGACGAGCCCCCACGAACAGCCAACTGCGGCTCTTCGCCAACCACCCCACCCGGCAACGACCCCGCATCACCGAGGTCGACCAGGAAGAATCGGCCGGGGTTCTCCGACTGGGCCGAGCGCACCAGCCCCCACACCGCCGCACCCGGCAGATCCGTGACGTCCTCATCATCAGACGCCGCGACCGCGCCACGGGTCACGAACACCAACGGCACATCATCCAAACGGGAATCAGCCAACCACTCCTGCAACAGTGCCAACGTGTCACTCGTCGCCGAGTGCACCGCCGCAGTCAGATCACCGTCATAGGTCCGCGCGACCACCACAGCCCCAGGCAGCACCGCAGGCATGGACGCGATGTCAGGATAGGAAGACGCCTCGCCCACCACACCGAGGTCATCGGGGCCAAGCACGGCCCACTCACCCTCACCGGGCTGTGCGGCGGTGGGCTCCCACTCCAACCCGAACAACAGGTCATGACGAGCAAAATCCGCCGTGGACACCGGCCGCAACGTCAACTCACCGATACGAGCCACCGGCCGACCATCCACATCGAACAGATCAACCGAAACCGCATCCGCACCCATCGGAGAGACCCGCACCCGCAACGCGGACGCACCCACCGCCCACAACGACACGTCACGAAACGCGAAGGGCAGCCGCGTCTGCGCTCCGCCGCTCAGCCCGACCGCGTGCAAGGCGGCATCGGACAGCGCCGGGTGCAGGCCGAACCCGGTGGCCTCCGCCCCATCCGGCAGGGCCACCTCGGCAAACACCTCGTCGCCGGACCGCCACGCCGCCGTCAAACCCTGGAACAGTGGCCCGTAGCCCAGGCCAGCTTCCGCCAGGTCCGGGTATAGACCGCTGACGTCGACTGGTTCAGCCCCAGGTGGCGGCCACTGCTCCAACCGCACCGGCTCCCCTTGCGGATCCGGCACGAGAATGCCCGTCGCGTGGAGCACCCACTCCTCATCCACGCGCGAGTGCACCGTCAACGGGCGGCGGCCCGACTCGTCCGCCGCTGCCACGGCCACCTGGATCTGGACACCGCCACGTTCAGTCAGAACCAGCGGCGTCGGCACCACCAGTTCCTCGATCCGGGTGCCGCCGACCTCGTCACCGGCCCGCAACGCCAACTCGACGAAGGCCGTACCCGGCAGCAACACCGAGCCCAGGACGGCGTGATCAGCTAGCCACGGGTGGGTACGCAGCGACAGCTTGCCCGTCAGCAACGCCCCGCCGGCGTCCGCCAACGTGACCGCCGCGCCCAGGAGCGGGTGACCTGCCGAGCCCAGGCCCGCAGAGGCGATGTCGCCCGTCGAGGGACCAGCCTCCAGCCAGAACCGTTCCCGCTGGAACGCATACGTCGGCAGCTCCACCACCGAGCGTCCAGCGCCGAACACCACGTCCCACGCCGGTGTGATGCCACCCGCCCAGGCTTCCGCGACCGATTTGACGAACCTGCTGAGGCCGCCATCGTCGCGGCGCAGAGAACCGAGCGCCGTGACAGTGGTCCCGGCCGCCTCGGCGGTCTCCTCGATGCCGACGGCCAGCACCGGATGCGGACTGCATTCGATCAGTACGTCGTGACCGTGGTCGAGCAACGCGCGAGTGGTCTGCTCGAACAGCACCGGCTGACGCAAGCTCTCGTACCAGTACTTCGCGTCCAACCCCGAGGTATCCAACACCCCGCCGGTCAGCGTGGAGTAGAACGGCAGCTCCACCGACCGCGGTGTGACCGGAGCCAACACCTTCAGGATCTCGTCACGTAACCGCTCCACGTCAGCGGAGTGGGAGGCGTAGTCCACCGGTATCCGACGCACCCGGACCCCAGCAGCCTCCACCTCGGCCTGCCACCGATCCAGCACCCCCGCCGCACCCGACACCACCACCGAACCCGGCCCGTTGACCGCGGCGATCCCGATCCCGTCGGCCAACCGGGGGCGCACCTCGTCCACCGACAGTGCGACGGACACCATGCCACCGTCACCGGCGATACCCAGCAACACCCTGCTGCGCAACGCCACCACTCGGGCACCATCCCGCAACGACAACGCACCGGCGACCACCGCGGCAGCGATCTCGCCCTGTGAATGACCCACCACCGCAGCAGGCTCGACACCAAAAGAACGCCACAGCGCAGCCAACGACACCATCACCGCCCACAACACTGGCTGCACCACATCAACACGCTCGAGCTCGCCGCCGGCACGTAGAACGTCGACCAACGACCACTCGACGAACTCCGACAGCGCCGATCCGCACTCATCCATCGACGCCGCGAACACGGGCGAGGAGTCCATCAACTCCACCGCCATACCAGCCCACTGGGAACCCTGACCCGGGAAGACGAACACCGCCTTACCGGTACCGACCCCGACGACAGGACCGCCGGATGCCAACGCCGTCAGACCATCGAGCAAGGCATCCCGATCACTCCCCACCACCACCGCACGCCGGTCGAACACCGACCGCCCCGTCGCCAACGACCAACCCACATCGGCCGGATCGAGGTCGGAATGTGCCTCGAGGAAGTCTTTCAACCGCCCGGCCTGGGCCAGCAACGCCTGCTCACTCCGAGCCGACAACACCCACGGCACCACCCTCGGCATCGGATCGGGGGACGCAGTGCGGGATTCGAGTTCGTGTTGGGGTGCCTGTTCGAGGATCACGTGCGCATTGGTGCCGCTGATACCGAACGACGAGACCCCAGCACGACGCGGCCGACCGACTTCAGGCCATGCCCGTGCCTCGGACAACACCCGCACGGCACCGGTTGTCCAGTCCACCTGCGGAGTCGGCTCATCCACATGCAAGGACTCTGGCAACCGGCCGTGTTGGATCGCCAGCACCATCTTGATGACACCCGCGACACCGGCCGCCGCCTGGGTGTGACCGATATTCGACTTGACCGAGCCGAGCAATAACGGCTCGTCCCGGTCCTGCCCGTAGGTCGCCAACAAGGCCTGTGCTTCGATCGGGTCGCCGAGCCGAGTGCCCGTGCCGTGTGCCTCCACCACGTCGACATCGCCGACACCCAACCCGGCACTGGCCAGGGCCTGCCGGATCACCCGTTCCTGGGACGGACCGTTCGGCGCGGTGAGGCCATTGCTGGCGCCGTCCTGGTTCACCGCCGAACCCCGCATCACCGCAAGGATTTGATGGCCGTTGCGCTGAGCATCGGACAACCGCTCCAACAGCAGAAGGCCGACACCTTCGCCCCAACCAGTCCCGTCCGCAGCGCCTGCGAACGGTTTGCACCGTCCATCCGAGGCCAATCCCCGCTGCCGGCTGAACTCCACGAAACCCGCGGGTGAGGACAACACGGTCGCGCCACCCGCCAGAGCGAGCGTGCACTCGCCCTGCCGCAACGACTGCGCCGCCAGGTGCATCGCCACCAACGACGACGAACACGCCGTATCGACGGTGACCGCCGGGCCTTCCAACCCGAGGGTGTAAGCGATCCGCCCGGAAGCCACGCTGCCTGCGGCCCCGGTGGACAGGAAACCCTCGACTCCATCGGGAAGCTCGGATAGCCGGGACAGGTAGTCGTTCGAGATCAGTCCCGTGAACACGCCGGTACGACTGCCCCGCACCGCTCTCGGATCGATGCCGGCCCGTTCGAAGATTTCCCACGCCGACTCCAGCAACAACCGTTGCTGCGGGTCCATCGCCACGGCTTCGCGTGGGCTGATGCCGAAGAACGCCGAGTCGAACCCGGCGACATCATCCAAGAAGCCACCCTCGGCGACATAGCTCTTCCCGACGGCGTCCGGATCGGGATCGTAGAGCCCCTCGACGTCCCAACCTCGATCCACGGGGAAGCCCGACACCGCGTCGGTTCCCGAGTCCACCAGCCGCCACAGGTCCTCCGGACTGGCCACCCCGCCAGGGAACCGACAACTCATCGCCACGATCGCGATCGGCTCACGCTGCGCGCTGTCGTTCTCCTGGAGCTGGCGACGGGCGTCGAGCAACTCCGTGGTGACCCGCTTGAGGTAGTTCACCAACTCTTCTTGGCTGGGCACAGAAGGTCTCCCTATTCAGCGGAACGACGGCGGGTGAGTGCCAAGGGATGTCTTGTTACTCGGTGACCAGCCGGCACGGGCGATCGGTGATCATGGTCGAAAGCAGGTCATTTCGGCTTCCGGGTCGGGTGGGCCGGTCGCAACCAGACCAGGTCCGCATGGTGACCGGACACGACGGCGACGGCTCGACCTGGCCGATCGGGTGCTGCTGGCGAGGACCTGCTGGCGAACCGCCCTCACGATGCCCACCGCTCGGAGCGGCCCAGGCCTACGGGGCGACTGTGCCCATGCCCAGGACCGTCAACTCGAAGGGAGGCACCCGGCCGGTGGAAGATCACGGGAACAACTGGTCAGTTGCGGCGCCGGACGATCATCATGCCGCCCTTGCCGGGGGCGGCCGCGATGCCGCGTGTCACCCGGCGTTCCGGTCCGTCGGTGGTCGGTTCGACGATGAAGTCGCGGAACATGGTGCGCAGCACCACGTTCATCTCCAGCGTCGCGAAGTTGGCACCGATACAGCGCCGGACGCCGCCACCGAACGGAATCCACTGGTAGGTGTTCGGCTTGGCTCCGACGAAGCGGTCCGGGTTGAACGTGGACGGGTCGCCGAACAGGTTCGAGTCGTCGTGCAGCAGGCCGACGGGAATGCCGACAACCGTGCCGCGTGGCAGCCGCCAACGCCCGATCTCCAGGTTCTCGGCCCGCACCTCCCTGTTGACCAGGTTGACCACGGGTCGCACCCGCTGCACTTCGAGCAGTGTGGAGTCGCGCAGCGCCGACCCGCCCTCGTCGACCTCGGCGGCAAGCCGGTCGGAGAGCCCTTCTTGGCGCCGGATCCGTTCGACGGCCCAGGCCAGCGTGGTCGCGGTGGTCTCGTGGCCGGCCGCCATCAGGGTCAGCATCTGATCGGAGATCTGGGCATGGCTCATCGGGGAACCGTCGTCGTACCGCGCCTGCAAGAGCATGGCGAGCACATCGTCGCGGGTGTCGAGGACGGGCGTGGCCTGGTCGATCAGCCTGGCCATGAGGACGTCGAACCGGGCCCGTTCGCGTTGGAAACGTGCCCACGGGCCGTGTGAGCCCAGAAGCCGCTGGAATTTCGGCAGGAACGCGAGAAGGGTGCCGCGCTGCACCATCGGCGGCAGCATCCGGCGCAGTTCCTCGAGTTCGGCGCCCTCGGCGCCGAACACCGCGTCCAGGATGACGTCGAGCGTTATCCGCATCATCGACGGCAGGGCGGGAAAAGGCTTGCCCTCAGGCCAGGTGGCCATCTCGCACTCGGCGGCCCGTTCGATCATCTTCTCGTACGCGCGCAGGCGGTTGCCGTGCAGCGGCGGGGTGAGGAGTTTGCGGTCGCGGCGGTGCGCGTCGCCGTACGTGGCGAACAGCGAACCGTGACCGAGTGCTCGGTCGACGCCGATGTCGGCCAGGTCGATGACGTCTTGGGTGGCCTGCAGGATCTGCTTCACCTCGGCCGGGTCGGTCAGCACCACCATCCGACCGAACCCGAACGCGTCGATGCTGAAGGCGGACCCGTAGCGGGCCTGGTAGCGGTGCAGTGTTCGGTCCGGGTTAAGGGTGTAGGTCAGGGCTTTCACCAGACGCTGACCAGAGGGGCCGTCGGGCAGGATCGCGTCCGGCCGTGCTGCAGTGGTCACCGGGTACCTCTCACTCTAAATCACCCTGGGTGCGTTTCGAACAATGTCACGGGCAGCGGGGACAGTCGGCGGAACAAGGCTGATAAATCCTTAAATTAACCCTCGGGTAACGCGGACTCGATCGGTTAAATCTTCATACCGTGCGGCGAGAAGTTTGTCAATCAAACAGTCCTTACACATCCCCGCTTCCGCCTCAATCAGTTGTACCACTCACCGCACTGGACTGGCCTACAACTCCGAACCTGAGCAGCAATAACCTGCGCCCGTTCACCGCACGCCCTATTCCGGCACGCGCTCACCTTCACCTAGCCTTAACAGGGTCACTACGGGCCCCGATGACACGTGCCATTCCAAGTGGAATATCACGTTGCGTCCCACCTAGTGACTGCTCGTAGTCCCCTGCGGATGCCCGTGAGCTGGGAGCCGCTCCCTCATGTCAGACAGTAATCGGCCGATCACTATTCACCATGTGGAGCAAATCACAGTCATGCCCGTGACCACTGACAACGCTCTTCATTGACAAACTTCCCCGGCCTGATGCCACCGAAGACCGCCTATAGTCCACTTTGAGGTCTCAGCCGAGAGACGCCGCCACAGGTTATGACTGACTCACTATTCGCCCACACTGTTTACTTGTGTTTTCCTTGCGCTGAGCTCTTTTCCGCGCCCGCCTGAGGAGCGTTCCACTTGCCCGAAAGTCCCCGTCAATCTGCCCGAAAATCCCGATTTCGATAAGACTCCCGGCATATCAGCATCTCCTGGCATGCGTACACCCGCGTCAGGACCCCTGGAAAGGCCCTAGGAAACAGATGCCAGAGAACTCCAAGCTCCGTGATTACCTCAACAAGGTAACTGCCGAGCTGGGCAGGACCCGGAAACGCCTGCGTGACGTCGAGGAGTCGGCGCAGGAGCCGATCGCGATCGTGGCGATGAGTTGCCGGTTCCCTGGCGGGGTCGCGGGCCCGGAGGACCTGTGGCGGCTGGTGGACTCGGGAACCGACGCGGTGTCGGGCTTCCCCGTGGATCGAGGTTGGGACGTCGAGGGGCTCTACGATCCCGACCCGGACGCCGCCGGGAAGACCTACGTCGCCGAGGGCGGCTTCCTGGACGACGTCGCCGGGTTCGACTCGGCGTTCTTCGGCATCAGCCCACGCGAAGCCATCGCCATGGACCCCCAGCAACGGTTGCTCCTGGAAACGGCGTGGGAAACCTTCGAACGAGCAGGCATCGACCCACAGACACTACGAGGCACCCGCACCGGAGTGTTCGCAGGTACCAACGGTCAAGACTATGGGGGGTTGATCGCCGCTTCCGATGGTGGCGCAGAGGGCTACGGAATCACCGGGCGGACAGCCAGCGCCATCTCCGGACGGATTGCTTACACGTTCGGGCTTGAAGGCCCGGCGGTCACGGTCGACACGGCCTGCTCGTCATCGCTGGTGGCCATGCACCTCGCGGCGCAATCCCTGCGCCAGGGCGAAAGCACATTGGCCTTGGCCGGTGGCGTCACCGTGGTTTCCTCGCCATCGAGTTTCGTCGAGTTCAGCAGGCAGCGGGGACTGGCCGCAGACGGGCGCTGCAAGTCGTTCGCGGGTGCAGCGGACGGCACCGGCTGGGGCGAAGGTGTCGGCATGCTCCTGCTGGAACGGCTCTCCGACGCCCAACGCAACGGTCACCGGGTTCTCGCGGTGATGCGAGGTTCAGCGGTCAACCAGGACGGCGCCAGCAATGGCCTCACCGCACCGAACGGCCCGTCCCAGGAACGGGTCATCCGACAGGCCCTCACAAGTGCCGGGCTGAGCGTCGCCGATGTCGACGCGGTGGAAGCACACGGCACCGGAACTAGACTCGGCGACCCGATCGAAGCGCTGGCGCTGTTGGCGACCTATGGGCAGGACCGGATCGAGCCGTTGCTGTTGGGGTCGGTCAAGTCGAACATCGGTCACACCCAGGCGGCGGCCGGGGTCGCGGGCGTGATCAAGATGGTGCTGGCCATGCAACACGGCCAACTGCCCAAGACCCTGCATGTCGATGAGCCGACCCCGCAGGTGGACTGGACAACCGGTGCGGTCGAGGTGTTGTCCCAGGCGCGGGCGTGGCCGCAGGTGGATCGGCCGCGTCGTGCTGGGGTCTCGTCATTCGGTATCAGCGGCACCAACGCACACGTGATCCTCGAACAGGCACCCCAACCGGAAGTGCCTGCCCTACCTGTCGTACCTGCGGGATCGCAGCCGACCACGGTGCCGTTGGTCCTTTCGGCGAAGACCGAGCCCGCGCTGCTGGCGCAGGCCGGGCGGTTGAAGGACTTCCTCGAAACACACCCCGACCTCAACCCGGCGGAAGTCGGCTGGTCATTGGCGACGACGCGTGCCGGGTTGGCCCAGCGCGCGGCAGTGGTGGCCAGTGATCGTGCAGGCTTGTTGGAAGCGCTAGGTGTTCTGGCCGACGGTGGCTCGGCCGGTGGTGTGGCCAGGGGTGTGGTGACCGAGGGGAAGCTGGCGTTCGCCTTCCCCGGCCAGGGGTCCCAGCGGGTTGGTATGGGTCGGGAGCTGCACGCGGAGTTCCCCGTGTTCGCCCAAACTTTCGACGAGGTGTGGTCGCACTTCGACGTGGGCGACTGGTCGATCGATGACACCGGCCATGCCCAACCGGCGTTGTTCGCCATCGAGGTAGCCCTGTTCCGGTTGTGGGAGTCCTGGGGTGTCACACCGGACTACCTGGTGGGCCATTCCGTTGGGGAGTTGGCGGCGGCTCATGTTGCCGGGGTGTTGTCGCTGTCGGACGCGGCGAAGTTGGTGGCGGCTCGTGGCAGGTTGATGCAGGCACTACCCCCAGGCGGTGCGATGGTGGCCTTACGCGCTTCCGAGGCCGACGTGGTGCCGTTGCTGGCCGGACGCCCGGTGGACATCGCGGCCGTGAACGGGCCGGACGCGGTGGTCATCTCCGGCGAGGAAACCGCGGTCCTGGAGATCGCCGCCCAGTTCCCCGGATCGACACGGTTGCGGGTCAGCCACGCGTTCCACTCATCACTGATGGACCCGATGCTCGACGAGTTCCGCGCCATCGCCGAAAACCTCACCTACCAGACACCACGGATCCCGGTAGTAGGCGCAGACGTCACCAACCCCGAATACTGGGTACACCACGTACGCAACACCGTCCGCTTCGCCGACAACATCCACACCCTGCACGACAACGGGGTCACCACCCTGCTCGAAGTCGGACCAGGCGGCGCACTGACCACGATGATCGCCGACACCCCCGACATCACCGCCATCACATCACTACGCAAGAACACCCCGGAACCCACAGCCACCCTCACGGCATTGGCACGTCTACACACCCGCGGTGTCGGAGTCCAGTGGAGTGCACTGTTCGGAGCAGAACGCGCCGACGTGGAACTACCGACCTACCCATTCCAACACCAACGGTACTGGCTCGAAACCACCCAGAAGGCCGGAGACGTCACCTCCGCCGGCCTCGGGTCGGCGAATCACCCACTGCTGGCAGCGGCGGTCACGCTCGCGGATGCGGGTGGGGTGCTGCTGACCGGCCAATTGTCGCTGCACACCCACCCATGGCTGGCCGACCACGCGATCCTGGGATCGATCCTGTTCCCCGGGACGGGTTTCGTCGAGTTGGCGTTGCGGGCCGCCGACGAAATCGGCGGCGGCCGGGTCGAGGAACTCGAGTTGTCGACCCCGCTGGTGCTGGCGTCTGCGGCGGTTCAGATCCAGGTAGCCGTGGCGTTGGCGGACGAGTCGGGCGCTCGTCCGTTCACGGTGCACTCGCGCGTGGATGGAGACTGGCTACTGCATGCGACGGGCGTTCTCGCGCCGGATCCGCAAAGGGAGCCGGTGCGACTGGAGCAGTGGCCGCCGCATGGCGCCGATCCCGTTGACGTGCAGGACTTCTACAGCGATCTGGCAGAGACGGGCTGGAACTACGGGTCGCTGTTCCAGGGTTTGACGGCGGCGTGGCGGTCCGGCGACGAGGTGTTCGCCGAGGTGACCCTGCCGGATGGGGCGGAGGCTATCGGGTTCGGCCTGCACCCGGCGCTGTCCGACGCCGCGTTGCACGCGGCGGGGCTCGGCGAAGCAGCGCGGATACCGGCTGCCTTCCGCAGCGTCTCCCTGTACGCGGTGGGCGCTTCCACGCTGCGCGTGCGCATCACCTCAACCGGCACAGACACGGTTTCGGTCGATCTCGCCGACGGCGCCGGGCAGCCGGTGGCCAGTATCGGTGAGTTGGTGCTTCGGCCCGTGTCCGAGGCGGAACTGATCGGATCCCGTACCGCCGGTCGCGATTTGTTGTTCGGTGTGGCTTGGGAGCCTGCTGTTGTTGAGCCGGTTGGAGTTGAGTGGGCTGTCCTGGGTCGTGATGATCTCCGCCTCGGGGAAGGGGCGACGTCCTACTCGGACATCGCTTCCCTGGCGGCTGCGCCGCCTACCGCCGCTGTGGTGGTCGCGCGGATCTATGCCGGTGATCTGACTACGGCCGTGCACTCGGCGACGAGTGACACGCTGGCACTGTTGCAGGAATGGCTCGCCGAACCCCACTTGGACGACGTGCCGTTGGTGTTCGTGACCCGTGGCGCGGTCGCGGCGTCTGATGATGAGGACGTCACGGATCTGCCGGGTGCGGCGGTGTGGGGGCTGGTGCGCTCGGCCCAGTCGGAGAACCCCGGCCGATTCTTCCTGGTCGACCTCGGTGATGCGGGGTCGTTGCCGGGTGGGGTGGTTGGCGAAGAGCCGCAGTTGGCTGTTCGTGGGGGCTCGTCGTTGGTGCCCCGTCTCGGTCGGGTGGCGGTGGAGGGCACGCCGGTGGCAGGTGTTGCGGAAGGCACGGTGCTGGTCACCGGGGCCACCGGAACCCTCGGCGCCCTGGTCTGCCGCCACCTCGTCAACACACACGGCGCACGGAACCTGCTGCTGGTCAGCCGCCGTGGCAAGGACGCCGACGGCGCGGCCGAGTTGGTCGCCGAACTCACGGAGTCCGGGGCGAAGGTCACCCTGCAAGCCTGCGACATCGCCGACCGGAACGCCCTGGCAACAGTGCTGTCAGGACACACACTGACCGCAGTCGTCCACACCGCAGGCATCCTCGACGACGGGCTACTCGTGTCGATGACACCGCAACGACTCGCAGCCGTACTACGGCCCAAGGTTGACGCGGTCATCAACCTCCACGAACTGACGGCGGGGCATGACCTGTCGGAATTCGTGATGTTCTCCTCCGCCGCCGCTGTTCTGGGTGCTGCGGGGCAGGGCAACTACGCCGCCGCGAACGCGTTTATCGACGCGTTCGCCCAGCACCGGAAGAGCAACGGGCTGCCCGCCACCGCTCTCGGATGGGGCTTCTGGGAACAACGCAGCGGCATGACCGGGCATCTGGGTGTTGCCGATATGCGGCGGATCAGTGCCTCCGGGTTGGCCCTGTTGAACAGTGACGAGGGCTTGGGTCTGTTCGACCTGGCCCGGTTCGCCGGATCTGCTTATGTGTTGGCGGCCCGGTTGGATATCGCAGCGTTGCGGCGGGCCGGTGACATTCCGCCGTTGCTGAGCGGGCTGGTACCCGCCTCCGGGTCGGGTCGGAACACAGCGGCGACCACCGAGACCGGTGGAGTGGCCCGCAGGCTCGTCTCGATGACCGACGACCAACGCACCACGTTCCTGACCGACCTCGTCCGAACCCACGCCGCCGCCGTCCTGGGCCTGTCCCAAGCCAGTGGAGTAGACGCGAGCCAGGCATTCAAGGAAGCCGGATTCGACTCACTCACCGCCGTCGAACTCCGCAACCGACTCACCACCGCCACCGGGGTGCGGCTGCCAGCCACATTGGTGTTCGACTACCCCACACCGGTGGTGCTGGCGGAACGTCTGCGCACCGAATTGCTCGGCGAACGAGCCGGTACCGCCGGGCCGGTGACCGTGACCACCGCGCCCAGCGATGAGCCGATCGCGATCGTGGCGATGAGTTGCCGATTCCCCGGCGGCGTCGCGGGCCCGGAAGACCTGTGGCACTTGGTCGACACGGGAACCGACGCGGTGTCGGGCTTTCCGACCGACCGGGGTTGGGACGTCGAAGGCCTCTACGACCCCGACCCCGACGTGGCCGGGAAGAGCTACGTCGCCGAGGGCGGCTTCCTGGACGACGTCGCCGGGTTCGACTCGGCGTTCTTCGGCATCAGCCCACGCGAAGCCATCGCCATGGACCCCCAGCAACGGTTGCTCCTGGAAACGGCGTGGGAAACCTTCGAACGAGCAGGCATCGACCCACAGACACTACGAGGCAGCCGAACCGGAGTGTTCGCAGGTACCAACGGTCAAGACTATGGGGGGTTGATCGCCGCTTCCGATAATGGCGCAGAGGGCTACGGGATCACCGGGCTGACGGCCAGTGCCATCTCTGGGCGGATTGCTTACACGTTTGGGCTTGAAGGCCCGGCGGTCACGGTCGACACGGCGTGTTCGTCGTCGTTGGTGGCGATGCACCTGGCGGCGCAATCCCTGCGCCAGGGTGAGAGCACGTTGGCCTTGGCCGGTGGCGTCACCGTGGTTTCCTCGCCTGCGAGTTTCGTGGAGTTCAGCCGCCAGCGAGGGCTGGCCGCAGACGGCCGGTGTAAGTCGTTCGCAGGCGCTGCGGACGGGACTGGTTGGGGCGAGGGCGTTGGCCTTCTGCTGTTGGAGCGGTTGTCCGATGCCCAGCGCAACGGTCACCGGGTTCTCGCGGTGATGCGGGGTTCGGCGGTCAATCAGGACGGGGCCAGCAATGGCCTCACCGCGCCGAACGGTCCGTCCCAGGAACGGGTGATCCGGCAGGCCCTGGCGAGTGCCGGGTTGGGTGTCGGCGATGTCGATGTGGTGGAGGCACACGGCACGGGCACTCGGCTCGGCGACCCGATCGAAGCACAGGCCTTGTTGGCGACCTACGGGCAGGACCGGGACGAGCCGTTATTGCTCGGCTCGATCAAGTCGAACATCGGTCACACCCAGGCCGCAGCCGGGGTCGCGGGCGTGATCAAGATGGTGCTGGCCATGCAACACGGCCAACTGCCCAAGACCCTGCATGTCGATGAGCCGACCCCGCAGGTGGACTGGACAACCGGTGCCGTGCGGGTGTTGTCCCAGGCACAGGCATGGCCCGAGGTCGGTCGGCCGCGTCGTGCTGGGGTCTCATCGTTCGGTATCAGCGGCACCAACGCACACGTGATCCTCGAACAGGCACCCCAACCGGAAGTGCCTGCCCTACCTGTCCTACCTGCGGGATCACTTCCGGCCGTAGTGCCCTGGGTGCTCTCGGCCCGGAGTGAACAAGCGTTGCTGGCGCAAGCCGCCCGGTTGCGCGCGTTCGTGCAGGACCGCCCCGACCTCGATCCGGCAGATGTGGGTTGGTCGCTGGCAACGACGCGGGCCGGACTGGTGCACCGTGCGGCGGTGGTGGGCGACGATCGTGCGGGTCTCCTGGAAGCCTTAGGTGTCCTGGCCGACGGCGGCTCGGCCGGTGACGTAGTCCGGGGTGTGGTGTCCGAGGGGAAGCTGGCGTTTGCCTTCCCCGGTCAGGGGTCGCAGCGGGTTGGTATGGGTCGGGAGCTGTATTCGGAGTTCCCGGTGTTCGCCCGGGTGTTCGACGAGGTGTGGTCGCACTTCGACGTGGGTGACTGGTCGATCGATGACACCGGCCATGCCCAACCGGCGTTGTTCGCCATCGAGGTAGCCCTGTTCCGGTTGTGGGAGTCCTGGGGTGTCACACCGGACTACCTGGTGGGCCATTCCGTTGGGGAGTTGGCGGCGGCTCACGTCGCCGGGGTGTTGTCGCTGTCGGACGCGGCGAAGTTGGTGGCGGCCCGGGGCAGGTTGATGCAGGCACTACCCCCAGGCGGTGCGATGGTCGCACTCCGAGCCTCCGAAACCGACGTACTACCGTTGCTGGCCGGACACCCGGTGGACATCGCGGCCGTGAACGGGCCGGACGCGGTGGTCATCTCCGGCGAGGAAACCGCGGTCCTGGAGATCGCCGCCCAGTTCCCCGGATCGACACGGTTGCGGGTCAGCCACGCGTTCCACTCATCACTGATGGACCCGATGCTCGACGAGTTCCGCGCCATCGCCGAAAACCTCACCTACCAGACACCACGGATCCCGGTAGTAGGCGCAGACGTCACCAACCCCGAATACTGGGTACACCACGTACGCAACACCGTCCGCTTCGCCGACAACATCCACGCCTTACGCGACAACGAAGTGACCACGTTGGTGGAGGTCGGACCAGGCGGCGCGTTGTCGGCAATGATCGCCGACACCCCCGACATCACCGCCATCACGACACTACGCAAGAACACCCCGGAACCCACAGCCGCCCTCACGGCATTAACGCAGTTACACACCCGTGGCGTGCTCCCACGATGGGAAGCCGTATTCGGGGCGGGTCGTGCCGACGTGGAACTACCGACCTACCCGTTCCAACACCAACGGTACTGGCTCGAAACCACCCAGAAGGCCGGAGACGTCACCTCCGCCGGCCTCGGGTCGGCGAATCACCCACTGCTGGCCGCCGTTTTACGACTCGCAGACACCGACGGAATAGTCCTGACCGGCCGACTGTCCCTACGCACCCACCCATGGTTGGCCGACCACACCATCTTGGGCTCGACCCTGTTCCCCGGCACAGGATTCGTCGAACTCGCGCTACGAGCCGCCGACGAAATCGGCGGCGGCCGGGTCGAGGAACTGGTGCTGTCGGCCCCGCTCGTGCTCGACGAGCACGATGCCACTCAAATCCAAGTGACCGTCACCGCACCCGACGACACACAACACCGCTCACTGACCATCCACTCCCACACCAACGACCAATGGGTACTACACGCCTCCGGCACACTCACCCAACACCACCAAGACACACCCACCTGGCCACAACAATGGCCACCAACCGAGGCCGAAACCGTCGATGTGCAAGGTCTGTATCCCGACCTGGCCGAGGTCGGCCTGGATTACGGACCGCTGTTCCGGGGTCTGACTGCGGCGTGGCGGGTCGGCGATCAGGTGTTCGCCGAGGTTTCGCTGCCGGATCCTTCTGCGGCTACCGGTTTCGGTCTCCACCCTGCTCTTTCGGACGCGGCACTCCACGCGGTCGGGATGAACGACCTGGCAGGCGCGACGGCAGGAACGCGCCTGCCGTTCGCCTTCCGGGACGTGTCACTGCACGCGGTGGGCGCTTCCACGCTGCGCGTACGAGTATCCCCAGCCGGTACGGAAGCGGTGTCGGTGGAACTCGCCGACACGACCGGGCAACCGGTGGCCACCATCGGAGAACTGGTGCTCCGGCCGGTGTCCGCAGCGGACCTGGCCGCGTCCCGTCCCACTCAGCATGACCTGCTGTTCACCCCGAATTGGACGCCCGTCACCGAGCAACCGGAAGACGCTGTTTGGACGGTGCTCGGCCCCGACGACCTTGGTGTGGCAGGCGAGGCGCTTTCCCATCCTGACATCGCATCCATGCCGGTGATACCGGCGGCGGCGGTGGTGGTCGCGCGGACCTATGACGGTGATCTGACTGCGGCCGTGCACTCGGCGACGAGTGACACGTTGGCACTGTTGCAGGAGTGGCTGGCCGATTCCCGTTTGGATGATGTGCCGTTGGTGTTCGTGACCCGTGGCGCGGTCGCGGCATCCCATGACGAGGACGTCACGGACCTACCGGGTGCGGCGGTGTGGGGGCTGGTGCGCTCGGCCCAATCGGAGAACCCCGGCCGATTCTTCCTGGTCGACCTCGATGACGAGGGGTCGTTGCCGGGTGGGGTGACGGTCGGGGAGCCGCAGGTCGCGGTCCGTGACGGAGAGATGTCGGCGCCACGGCTCGCGAAGCTCACGACATCGCTGGTTCCGCCGTTGACACCGTCCTGGCGGCTGAGCGTCACGGAGAAGGGCAGCCTGAGCAACGCGGTCCTGCTCGAGGCGCCGGAGATGAGCCGCGAGCTGGGCCCCGGTGAGGTGCGGCTCGCCGTACGGGCCACAGGGCTGAACTTCCGCGACGTGCTCATCGCCCTCGGGGTCTACCCCGACCCCGACGCCGTGCTCGGTGGTGAGGGTGCCGGTGTCGTCGTGGAGGTGGCCCCGGACGTGACCGGTGTCCGGGTCGGCGACGAGGTGTTCGGACTCTTCCCCGGTGCGGGTCCGGTCGCGGTGGCTGACGCTCGTTTGGTGGCCGCCAAGCCGCCCGAGTGGTCGTGGGAGCAGGCGGCTGCGGTGCCGATCGTGTTCCTCACCGCTTACTACGGGTTGGTGGATCTGGCCGGGGCCAAGCCCGGTGAACGTGTCCTGATCCACGCAGCCGCCGGTGGTGTCGGCTCCGCCGCGACACAACTCGCCCGCCACCTCGGTCTGGAGGTCTTCGGAACAGCGAGCACCGCCAAGTGGGACACCCTGCACGCCACCGGCTACGACGACACCCACATCGCCAACTCACGCACGCTGGACTTCGAACAACAATTCCTCGACACCACCAACGGCGAGGGCGTCGACATCGTCCTGGACTGTCTAGCCGGAGAATTCGTCGACGCCACCCTACGACTACTCCCCCGAGGCGGACGATTCCTCGAACTCGGCAAAGCCGACATCCGCGACCCCGACATCATCGCCACCGACCACCCGGGGATCGCCTACCGGGCCTACGACCTGGCCGAAGCCGGAACACCAAGACTGCAAGAGATCCTCGCCGACATCGTCGACCTATTCGCCCGCGGCATCCTCCAACCCATCCCGGTGTCCTCGTTCGACATCCGCCGCGCTCCCGAGGCAATGCGCAACCTCAGCCAGGCCAAGCTGGTCGGCAAGGCCGTACTGACCATCCCGCACACTTTCGACCCCCACGCCACGGTGCTGGTCACCGGGGCCACCGGAACCCTCGGCGCCCTGGTCTGCCGCCACCTCGTCAACACACACGGCGCACGGAATCTGCTGCTGACCAGCCGCCGTGGAGCCGAGGCCCCCGGCGCTACCGAACTGGTCGCCGAGCTGGAGGAACTGGGAGCAAAGGTCACCCTGCAAGCCTGCGACATCGCCGACCGAGACTCCCTGGCAGCAGTGCTGTCAGGACACACGTTGACAGCGGTGATCCACACCGCAGGCATCTTGGACGACGGGTTGTTGGTGTCGATGACACCGCAACGGCTGGCGGCGGTGTTACGGCCGAAGGTCGACGCGGTGATCAACCTCCACGAGTTGACGGCAGAACACAACCTGTCGGAGTTCGTGATGTTCTCCTCGGCTGCGGCGGCCATCGGAAGCGCGGGTCAAAGCAACTACGCGGCGGCCAACGCGTTTATCGATGCGTTCGCCCAGTATCGGCGGGCTCAAGGCCTGCCGGGTATTGCGGTCGGGTGGGGCTTCTGGGCCGAGCGCAGTGCGATGACCGGGCACCTGGACACCGTGGATATCCAGCGGATGAGCGCCACCGGGATCGTGCCGCTCACCAGCGAGGAGGGGCTGGGTCTGTTCGACCTGGCCCGACTCGCCGAACCCGCCTACGTACTGGCCGCGAAGCTGGACACCGCCGTACTGGGCAGAACCGAGAACATTCCGCCACTACTCAGCGGACTGGTGCCCCGCACCGCACCAGTACGGACCGCCGCAGCGGCCACCGCCCAGCAGACAGGCGGCCACGCCCACCAACTGGCCGCAATGACCGACGAACAACGCACCGCCTACCTGACCGACCTCGTCCGAACCCACGCCGCCGCCGTCCTGGGCCTGTCCCAAGCCAGTGGAGTGGATGCGGGTCGGGCATTCAAGGAAGCCGGATTCGACTCACTCACCGCCGTCGAACTCCGCAACCGACTCACCACCGCCACCGGGGTGCGGCTGCCAGCCACATTGGTGTTCGACTACCCCACACCGGTGGTGCTGGCGGAACGTCTGCGCACCGAATTGCTCGGCGAACGAGCCGGTACCGCCGGGCCGGTGACCGTGACCACCGCGCCCAGCGATGAGCCGATCGCGATCGTGGCGATGAGTTGCCGATTCCCCGGCGGCGTCGCGGGCCCGGAAGACCTGTGGCACTTGGTCGACACGGGAACCGATGCCGTGTCAGGGCTCCCCACCGACCGGGGTTGGGACCTCGAGAACCTCTACGATCCCGATCCGGACGCCGCCGGGAAGAGCTACGTCGCCGAGGGTGGCTTCCTGGACGACGTCGCCGGGTTCGACTCGGCGTTCTTCGGCATCAGCCCACGCGAAGCCATCGCCATGGACCCCCAGCAGCGGTTGCTGCTGGAATCGGCATGGGAAACCTTCGAACGAGCAGGCATCGACCCACAGACACTACGAGGCAGCCGAACCGGAGTGTTCGCAGGTCTGATTTCCAACGACTACTTCTCCCGCTTGTCGGAAGTCCCGGACGGCGTCGAGGGGTTCCTGTCCAGCGGCACGGCAGGCAGTGTGGCTTCCGGACGGATCGCTTACACCTTCGGGTTGGAAGGCCCGGCGATGACCGTCGACACGGCCTGTTCGTCGTCGCTGGTGGCGATGCACCTCGCGGCACAATCCCTACGCCAGGGCGAAAGCACATTGGCGTTGGCGGGCGGAGCCACTGCGCTGACCTCACCGGCTGGCTTCGTCGAGTTCAGTCGCCAGCGTGGCCTCGCGGTGGACGGCCGCTGCAAGTCGTTCGCGGGCGCGGCGGACGGCACCGGCTGGGCCGAAGGTGTCGGCATGCTGTTGTTGGAGCGGTTGTCCGATGCTCAGCGCAACGGCCATCAAATCCTTGCGGTGATGCGGGGTTCGGCGGTCAACCAGGATGGCGCCAGCAATGGCCTCACCGCGCCGAACGGTCCGTCCCAGGAACGGGTGATCCGGCAGGCCCTGGCCAGTGCCGGGCTCGGTGTCGGCGATGTCGACGCGGTGGAGGCACACGGCACGGGCACTCGGCTCGGCGACCCGATCGAAGCACAGGCCTTGTTGGCGACCTACGGCCAGGACCGGGACGAACCGCTGCTGTTGGGCTCGTTGAAGTCGAATATCGGTCACACCCAGGCGGCGGCCGGGGTCGCGGGCGTGATCAAGATGGTGCTGGCCATGCAACACGGCCGGTTGCCGGAATCCCTGCACGTGGATGAGCCGACCCCGCAGGTCGATTGGTCGACCGGTGCGGTGGAGGTGTTGTCCGAGGCACGGGCATGGCCTGAAGTCGGTCGGCCGCGTCGTGCTGGGGTCTCATCGTTCGGCATCAGCGGCACCAACGCGCACGTGATCCTCGAACAGGCACCCCAACCGGAAGTGCCTGCCCCGCCTGCAGCACCGCAGCCTGCTGCGGTGCCGTTGGTCCTATCGGCGAAAACCGAGCCCGCATTGCTGGCGCAGGCCGCTCGGTTGCGCGCGTTCGTGCAAGACCGCCCCGACCTCGATCCGGTGGATGTTGGTTGGTCGTTGGCGACGACGCGTGCCGGGTTGGCCCATCGTGCGGCGGTGGTGGCCAGTGATCGTGCAGGCTTGTTGGAAGCACTGGACGTCCTGGCCGACGGTGGTTCGGCCGGTGGTGTGGTCCGGGGTGTGGTGTCCGAGGGGAAGTTGGCGTTCGCCTTCCCCGGTCAGGGGTCCCAGCGGGTTGGTATGGGTCGGGAGCTGCACGCGGAGTTCCCCGTGTTCGCCCAAACTTTCGACGAGGTGTGGTCGCACTTCGACGTGGGCGACTGGTCGATCGATGACACCGGCCATGCCCAACCGGCGTTGTTCGCCATCGAGGTAGCCCTGTTCCGGTTGTGGGAGTCCTGGGGTGTCACACCGGACTACCTGGTGGGCCATTCCGTTGGGGAGTTGGCGGCGGCTCATGTTGCCGGGGTGTTGTCGCTGTCGGACGCGGCGAAGTTGGTGGCGGCTCGTGGCAGGTTGATGCAGGCACTACCCCCAGGCGGTGCGATGGTGGCCTTACGCGCTTCCGAGGCCGACGTGGTGCCGTTGCTGGCCGGACGCCCGGTGGACATCGCGGCCGTGAACGGGCCGGACGCGGTGGTCATCTCCGGCGAGGAAACCGCGGTCCTGGAGATCGCCGCCCAGTTCCCCGGATCGACACGGTTGCGGGTCAGCCACGCGTTCCACTCATCACTGATGGACCCGATGCTCGACGAGTTCCGCGCCATCGCCGAAAACCTCACCTACCAGACACCACGGATCCCGGTAGTAGGCGCAGACGTCACCAACCCCGAATACTGGGTACACCACGTACGCAACACCGTCCGCTTCGCCGACAACATCCACACCCTGCACGACAACGGGGTCACCACCCTGCTCGAAGTCGGACCAGGCGGCGCACTGACCACGATGATCGCCGACACCCCCGACATCACCGCCATCACATCACTACGCAAGAACACCCCGGAACCCACAGCCACCCTCACGGCATTGGCACGTCTACACACCCGCGGCGCGCTCCCACGCTGGGAAGCCGTATTCGGAACAGAACGCGCCATCGTGGAACTACCGACCTACGCGTTCCAACACCAACGGTACTGGCTCGAAACCACCCAGTCGGTCGGAGACGTCTCCTCGGCTGGCCTGGGCTCGGCGGATCATCCACTACTGGGCGCGGCGGTCACGCTCGCGGACACAGGCGGAGTACTGCTGACCGGCCAATTGTCCCTGCACACCCACCCATGGCTGGCCGACCACACCATCCTGGGATCAGCCCTGTTCCCCGGCACCGGTTTCCTCGAACTCGCATTACGAGCCGCCGACGAGATCGGCGGCGGCCGGATCGAGGAACTGGTGCTGTCGGCCCCGCTCGTGCTGGACGAACGCGGTTCCACCCAAATCCAGGTGACGGTCGCCGCAGCGGACGAATCGGGACGCCGGTCGTTGACCGTGTATTCCCGTGCCGACGAGGCATGGACGCTGCACGCCTCCGGTGTGCTTGCCCAAGACAAGCAGGACACACCGACCTGGCCGGAACAGTGGCCACCAGCCGGGGCCGAACCCGTCGATGTGCAAGGTCTGTATCGCGGCCTGGCGGAGGCGGGCTTGACCTACGGTCCGCTGTTCCAGGGCCTGACTGCGGCGTGGCGGGTCGGCGACGACGTATTCGCCGAGGTCACCCTCCCGAACGGGGCGGTGACCAACGGGTTCGGCTTGCATCCGGGCCTGTCCGACGCGGCGTTGCACGCGGTCGGGTTGAACGCGGGAACGCAGACGCGGTTGCCGTTCGCCTTCCGGGACGTCTCACTGCACGCGGTGGACGCTTCCACACTGCGCGTACGAGTGTCCCCGGCAAGCGCGGACACAGTGTCGGTGGAACTCGCCGACACGACCGGACAACCGGTAGCCACCATCGGAGAACTCGTCCTGCGGCCGGTGTCCGCCACAGACCTGGCCGCATCCCGTCCCGCCCACCATGATCTGTTGTTCGGGTTGGAGTGGGAGCCCGTCACGGTGCCGCCGGGTGAGGATGGTTGGGTCGTACTCGGGCCTGATGACCTGCGCCTCGGGGACGGAAGGGTGTCCTATTCGGACCTTGCTTCCCTGGCGGCTGCGCCGCCTACCGCTGCGGTGGTCGCGCGGACCTATGCCGGTGATCTGACTACGGCCGTGCACTCGGCGACGAGCGACACGCTGGCACTGTTGCAGGAATGGCTGGCCGATTCCCGTTTGGATGATGTGCCGTTGGTGTTCGTGACCCGTGGCGCGATCGCGGCATCCCATGACGAGGACGTCACGGACCTGCCGGGTGCGGCGGTGTGGGGGCTGGTGCGCTCGGCCCAATCGGAGAACCCCGGCCGATTCTTCCTGGTCGACGTCGATGACGAGGGCGCGGCGCTGCTCCCAGCCATAGTGGCTGCCGGGGAAGCCCAGAGCGCGGTTCGCGGCAGGCAGGTGTCGGTGCCCAGGCTCGCGCGGGCGAGTGCCGGTGGATCCCTGATTCCGCCGCCGGAACCCACGTGGCTGCTGAACGTGACGAAGAAGGGCAGCCTGCAGGACCTGGCCCTGCTCGGCACGCCGGAGATGACCCGCGAGCTGGGCCCCGGTGAGGTGCGGCTCGCCGTACGGGCCACGGGAGTGAACTTCCGCGACGTGCTCATCACCCTGGGCGTCTACCCCGATCCCGACGCTGTCATCGGTGGTGAGGGTGCGGGCGTGGTCCTGGAGGCCGGCCCGGAGGTCAGCAATGTCCGGGTTGGCGACGAGGTGTTCGGAATCTTCCAGGGCGCGGGACCGGTAGTGGTCACCGACGCGCGCTTGGTGGCCACCAAGCCGGCCGGGTGGTCGTGGGAGCAGGCGGCTGCGGTGCCGATCGTGTTCCTCACCGCTTACTACGGGTTGGTGGATCTGGCTGGGGCCAAGCCCGGTGAACGTGTCCTGATCCACGCGGCCGCCGGTGGGGTGGGTTCCGCCGCGACACAACTGGCCCGTCACCTTGGTTTGGAGGTCTTCGGAACAGCGAGCACCGCCAAGTGGGACACCCTGCACGCCACCGGCTACGACGACACCCACATCGCCAACTCACGGACCTTGGACTTCGAACAACAATTCCTCGACACCACCAACGGCGAGGGCGTCGACATCGTCCTGGACTGTCTAGCCGGAGAGTTCGTCGACGCCACCCTGCGACTACTCCCCCGAGGCGGACGATTCCTCGAACTCG
Organism: Actinoalloteichus hymeniacidonis; assembly: GCF_014203365.1. Lineage (NCBI taxonomy): Bacteria > Bacillati > Actinomycetota > Actinomycetes > Pseudonocardiales > Pseudonocardiaceae > Actinoalloteichus > Actinoalloteichus hymeniacidonis. Next base: position 2,565,448 of record NZ_JACHIS010000001.1, on the reverse strand, counting down.
GCAAAGCCGACATCCGCGACGCCGACACGGTCGGGGCCGAGCACCCCGGAATCGCTTACCAGGCCTACGATTTGGCCGAGGCCGGAACACCACGGCTGCAAGAGATGCTTGCCGACATCGTCGAGTTGTTCGACCAGGGTGTGTTGCGGCCCATCCCGGTGAACGCCTTCGACATCCGCCGTGCGGCCGAGGCCTTCCGTGGCCTGAGTCAGGCCAAGCTGGTCGGCAAGGCGGTACTGACCATCCCACAGAGGTTCGACCCCCACGCCACGGTGCTGGTCACCGGCGCCACCGGAACCCTCGGCGCCCTGGTCTGCCGCCACCTCGTCAACACACACGGCGCACGGAACCTGCTGCTGGTCAGCCGCCGTGGCAAGGACGCCGACGGCGCGGCCGAGTTGGTCGCCGAACTCAGAGAGTCCGGGGCGAAGGTCACCCTGCAAGCCTGCGACATCGCCGACCGGAACGCCCTGGCAGCAGTGCTGTCAGGACACACACTGACCGCAGTCGTCCACACCGCAGGCATCCTCGACGACGGGCTACTGGAGTCCATGACACCGCAACGACTCGCAGCCGTACTACGCCCCAAAGTCGACGCGATCATCAACCTCCACGAACTCACAACCGGACACAACCTGTCCGAATTCGTGATGTTCTCCTCCGCCGCCGCCGCTCTCGGCGCCGCAGGCCAAAGCAACTACGCCGCCGCCAACGCATTCATCGACGCGTTCGCCCAACACCGGAAAACACACGGCCTACCCGCCACCGCCGTCGCCTGGGGATTCTGGGAACAACGCAGCGGCATGACCGGGCACCTCGACGCCACCGACGTCCAGCGGATGAGCGCCACCGGGATCGTGCCACTCACCAGCGAGGAGGGCATGAACCTGCTCGACCTCGCCCGACTCGCCGAACCCGCCTACGTACTGGCCACCAGACTGGACACCGCCGTACTGGGCAGGACCGAGAACATTCCGCCATTGCTCAGCAGGCTGGTGTCGCGCACCGCACCAGTACGGACCGCCGCAGCGGCCACCGCCGAGACGGGTGGATTGGCCCGCAGACTCGTCTCGATGACCGATGAACAGCGGATCACCTTCCTGGTCGATCTCGTCCGAACCCACGCCGCCGCCGTCCTCGGCTCATCCGAGACCAATGGAGTGGACGCGAACCAGGCATTCAAGGAAGCCGGATTCGACTCACTCACCGCCGTCGAACTCCGCAACCGGCTCACCACCGCCACCGGCGTACGACTACCAGCCACCCTGGTATTCGACTACCCCACACCGACCGTGCTGGCCGGACACCTTCGGGCGCAGCTCGCACCGCAGGAGGCGCAGGAGGGCAGTGGTGCGGACCAACTGATCGCCCAGCTCGAGCAGTTGCAAGCCGACATGTTCAAGGTCTCGCACGACAAGGCGCTCAACCGGGAGATCTCCACGCGCCTCAAGACCATGCTCTCCGCCCTGAACACCGATGTCGGCGCCACGGCGACCGACGGCATGACCGACAAGGTGATGGCGGCCGACGCGGAAAACCTGCTGAGGTTCATCGACAACGAGATCGACCTGAGTTGATGAGGACTGCCCCGTGATCATTTCGCACGCGACTCGCATCCCCCACTGACCAGATAGAGGAATGAGTTGGATTTGAACGAGAACAAGGCACGTCGGGTGCTGGTGGTAGGCCTGGGGATCAGCGGGATCGCCACCGCGTTGCGGTTGCACGGCATCGGGTGGACACCGGTCATCGTGGAGAAGGCGCCTGCACGGCGTTACGGGGGCTACTTCATCGGGCTGTTCGGCGCGGGTCGGATCTCCGCCGAGCGGCTGGGCATCCTGGACGGGGTGCACGACCGCACGCCGCAGGGCGCACACTTCGACATCGACCGGGCCGGCAACCGGCGGTCCGGGCTGGGCTTCAAGGACCTGCCCGGTGTGCCGTGGCTGATGCTGCGCGGCGATGTCGAGCGAGCGGCCTTCGACAAGCTGCCGCCCGAGATCGAGATCCGCTACTCCACCGTGCCCACCAAGATCGAGCAGGACGCCGACGGCGTCGACGTCACGTTGACCGGGGTCACTGACGGCAACTCGACCATCGAGCGGTTCGACCTGGTCGTCGGCGCGGACGGCCTTCGTTCCACGGTCCGGGAGCTGGCGTTCGGACCACACGAGAAGTACCTACACCGGATGAACTACATGATCGCCGCCTTCGAGTTCCCCGGCACGCCGGGTGATCTGGAAAAGGAGGACGGGGCGACGCTACTGGAACGCGGCCGGTCGATGTGGATCCTCCCGTTCTCCGACCACAACCCGACCATGCTGCTGTCCTACCGCACCGACGACGTGGACGCCGAGTTCGCCGAGTCACCCGCCGAACGGATCCGCGCGACGTTCGGCCCCGAACCGCTGGGCCACACGCTCGGTGACGCGGTGGCGGCCGTGGAGTCCACCGACGAACTGATCTTCGACTCGGTCGAGCAGGTGCACCTGGACAGCTGGCACCGCGGTCGGGTGGTCCTGGTCGGCGACGCGGCGTGGTGCCCGACGCTGTACTCCGGGATGGGCGCCTCCGCCGGGTTGTGCGGCGCGGAACTGCTGGGCACGATGATCGCCACCTACCCCGACGACCTGCCCCGCGCGTTCACCGAATGGGAGCGCAAGCTGCGCCCGTACATGAACCTCTACCAGAAGATCGGGGTGCAGCAGCGGACGTTCTTCACCCCGCACACCCGCTTCCACACCGCACTGCGCAGGGCGATCTTGTTCCTGAACAGCAGGCGCGTGGTGGGAGCCCCGTTGCGCTGGTGGACCGTGAACAACAAGGCGGCTCGGATGAAGGAGGCCGACATCACCCGAGTGTGACGGACCCCGGCCCGCGTCCCGGTCGCCGAGCGTCGATCGTCGCCGGGCCTCCCCTGTGTGTTGAACGCAGTCGCGGCTTGCAGTTGGACGGCGACGAACGTGCCCACCCGCTGTGCCTGGCACAGGAGACCAACGGCAGCGGCGCACGGATTGGGTCAGCAAAGCGAAGGCGGCGGCCGCGATATCCCGTGCGTCGATCCAGCCCACTCGTCCGTCGCCTGTGGCGGTGTGGATCCCTCTCTGGCTGCGGATCCGGTCACGGTGACACAGTCGCAGGTGAACGCCGTGTTCGCGGTGGCGTTCGCCGAGCAGTTGCGCGGCGAATTCACCGAGTTGGGCCACTTGGGCCGCCAGCGGGGTCCATTAGGGCCCAACCATCATGACGTCCACGCCCTGTGCGCGGACGGTGGCGGCGACTTCGGCGCCGAGCACGCCGTCGCCGACCACCACGGGTTTCTCGCAGGTTGCCAGTCCGGCGCGCAGGGCACGGACCTCGTCGGAGGGTGCGCAGCAGGTGCATCCCGGACAGGTCGGCTTGGTCGGGTAGCGGCAGGGGTCGCACGCCTGGTCGCCAGCACGACGGCGTCGGCCGTCAGTGCCAGTCCGGCGGCGGTGGACACCGTGCGGGTCGAGCATCGAGACCGACTGCGGCATCGCCGAGGATGAAGCGGGCGTCCACCCGTTCGGCCAGGTCCTCCGGCGTCCGCAGGCTGGCCCGTGCCGATTCCCCACTGCCTGCCAACACCTGTTTGGACAACGGCGGCCGATCGTAGGGCAGGTGTTCTCGGCACCGAGGAGTGTCAGCGAACCCGCTTAATCCCTGCGGCGTAAGGCCTCTGCGGTAGCCAGGCCCGCCGCTGAGGCTCCACGATCAGGCCTCGGCGGGGCTGTCGCTCACTGCTTGGTCAGCCGGATCGCCGCGGCCGGGCAGACGTCGGCGGCTTCCTGCACGACCCCGTACAGGTCGGCAGGCGGTTCGGCGTCGAGCAGGATCACGACCCCGTCTTCATCGCGCTGGTCGAAGACGTCCGGGGCGGTCATGACGCAGGAGCCCGCTCCGCAGCAGGTGTCTTCGTCCACGGTGATCTTCATTAGCTGTCTATCTCCAAATGCAGACGCCGAGTCGGCGCCCGTCGGTCGATGTCGGGGGGTGAATTCAGGTAGTGGTGACCGAGGCCGTCCACATGCCGACGATCGCGTCGATCAGGCCGATGGCGCTGTCTTCCCAGTTCGGCCTGGTGGTAGTGGTGCTCTCGGCCAAGGCGCGTTCTCGCTCGGCGAAGGGGCAGGACATGAGGTTGGCGCTGCATTCCAGGTGGACGGATCTCGGGAGCTAGGGCAGGCGGCGGTTCAGTCAGTCCGTCAAGAACCTGCTGAAGGGACGCGGTGGTAAGCGAATCGTGAATGGCGATCCGGCGAAGCCCCGGGTCGGCCATCACCTGAGCACCGAGACGCGCGTACCGACTCGGGTGCCAGGGCGGCCGCCGGATACTGCGTCGACGGCGGGATCAGGCAGGCGCCACAGTCGTGGGCCTCGGTGCTCTGGCCCAACTCGTCCACCATCGGAATCCGCACGTGTTCGGTCCCCGAGCGCTCCGTTCGCGCCACCATGGTCACCACCGCACGGGCAACTCCTTCAGTCCGCCGACCACCAAACCGTCGACGCGTTCGAGGTCTTCTGCGGGCACCGCGAGTTCCAATGTCGGCAGCCGCCGCAACAGCACCTCGAGCACGGCCTGCAGTTCGGTGCGGGCCAACGATTGGCCGAGACAGGAGCTGCCACCGGAACCGAAGGCCAGGTGCGGGTTGGGGGTGCGGGCCAGGTCCATTTCGGCGGCGTTGTCGAAGGCGTTCTCGTCGCGGTTGGCCGCCCCGATGTTGCACACCAAGGTCGTCCGTTGCGGCACGGCGACCTCACCCACCTCGATATCCGCGTCGATGAAGCGGGGCAGGCCGAAGCTGGGGTTCGCGTCCATGCGCAGCGCTTCTTCGACGGCGGTACGCACGAGGGTGCGATCGGCGAGGAGTCGTTCCCACCGGCTGCGGTCGGCCAGCAGCATCCCGACCATTTTGCCGATCATGTTGGAGGTCGTCTCGTGGCCGGCAAGCAACAGTCCCTGTGCGGTGTTCAGCAACACGATATCGGTCATGACCTGCCCTTCGGCATCAGCGGCCGCGATGAGTTCGCTGATCAGGTCTTCGCCGGGATTCTCGCGAGTAGCGGCGATATGGCCAGCCATGTAGGCGTCGAACTCGGCCTGCGCCACGTCCATTTCCGCCTGGGTGAAGCGGGTCAGGCTCAATAGGGCGTTGGACCAGGAGGCGAACTTGTCCCGGTCGTTCTCCGACACACCGAGCATGTCGCAGATGACCCACACCGGCAGCGGAAAACCGAGAGCGCTCTTCAGATCAGCGGTGGGACCGGCAGCCACCATGTCGTCGACGAGCTGTTCGGCCATCGCCTCGATGGCGGGTCGCAGCGCGGTAATCCGCTTGGCGGTGAACCATTTGCCGACCATCCGGCGCCACTGCTGATGGTTCTCGAGGTCCAAGGCCGTAACCAAAGGACTGCTGAACACGCCGCCGGACTCGTTGTCCGAGACCCGAGCCGCATCGGGACTGTTGAGAGCCGGGCGGAACCTCGGATCGGCCAAGACCTGCTTGACGTCGGCATAACGGGTCAGCAGCGAAGCTTCGTCCCCGCTGGGCAGCCGGACTTTGGCGACCGGACAGGTCTGGCGCAACCGACTCCACTCGGGCGGCGGTTCCAACGCCGACGGGGCTGGGATCGGATAGTCGAGGACCGACTCGGTGCGCTCGCGGCCTGCTGCTGGCTCGTCCACGTGGATCTCCATGTCGCCAGCTAAACAACTCGTTGATCTTTGCACAACCGGCCGCAGGCCGGTCTTACTGACGAACCTGACCTCGGCGGTGTTCGGATTCTCGATGTTCGCGATGTCGCTGGTGAAACCGCAGCTGCTGCAATTGCCGGTATCCACCGGGTACGGCCTAGGCCAGGCGATGATGGTCGTCGGTCTGGTGCTCGCGCCTTCGGGGCTGGTGATGACGGCGATGGGCGCCGGTTTCCGCCCGTGGTTCACGGACGGGCGACCCCAAGGTCACGCTGACATCGCCGTGATCGGAAGCGCCTCAACCTTGTTGCAGCATCGGCACGCGGCGCCCAATCGCGATGAGCGAGCACCATGTCGGGTTGGCAACCGCGCCCGGTTGTGCGCTTGCGGTGGCGACTACGCAGCCCGGTTCGGTGAGTGAGGTTGACCTTCTTAGATCAACGAGAGCGATGGCGGGAATCAAGGTCCTCGAGTCTCGATCATCCTGCTGATCGGAGGTCATTATCGAAGCTCGCACCTAAACGGAGCAATGAGAGCACGGACATCGCAGCAAGGGCATCAGCTACGTTAGCCTCAGCCGGTACGTAAGTGCGGGGTCTCCGAAGTTCATCAGTATTGAGCGCCCGCGAGACGAGATGCCGCGAGGTACAGCTGGAAGTGGGAGACGTCTAAAATTATCCAAAAAATTCCCGCCGGATTTTTTTAGCGCGGACTTGCACCGTCGCCTCCCTCCGAAAATCAGCCGTCTTCTTGCGATGCCATAGTCACTTGATCGCCCCTTGTTGCCATTGACAAGGGCCGTCTAAGAAATGAACGGCTCAGCCTCGACCGGCACTTGCGGTCACCTCCCGCCCATGATCGCCCGAGCACCATCGGTGACGGCTCACACGCTAACGTCACTCTAGATCGACCGCGCTCGGAGTCATGGGAGCCCGGCAGCGGAAGACTTGCGGATCACGACGCACCTTACCCAACCGAGGGACGGCCACAGTGACCGAGCGGCCCAATGGACACGGTGATTCTTCTGGCGGTCGGCCGCTGTGGCACGCCGATTTCCGCCGGTGGCTGGGAAGTCGGACGATCTCGTCTGCAGGCACCGAGGCTCTTGCCGTCGTTGTCCCGATTCTGGTGTATCAGCAGCGGCTCGGCAGCGCTCACCGGCGCGGCTTCGGCCATCATGACGATTCCGTATCTACTGTTCGGTCTGCTCGCCGGAGCGATGGCCGACCGGGTCAACCGCAAGCGGCTCATGGTGCTCTCCGATCTGACGGCCGCCGCTTTAGTCGCGTCGGTACCGATCGCTTATCTGCTGGGCTCGATCAGCGCGATCCATGTCGTCCTCGTGGCGTTCGTCGCGTGGACGGCTTTCGTCTGGTTCGATGCCGCAGCCTGGGGAGCTCTGGTCAGCGTGGTGGGTCGCGATCGCCTGGTGGGCGCCAACTCGGTGATCTGGTCGCTTGGGATCACCGCCGGGATCGCGATGCCCGCAGTGGCCACGGCCGTCGGCAGCGCAACGCATCCAAGCATGATGCTGGTCCTCAGCGCGGTGACCTACTGCGTCTCGGCGCTTCTCATTTTCCGGATTCGCACAAAGCTTGATCTCGACCCACGTGGGACATCCGCACCGCAGGAATCGTTAGGACAGGCGATCCGCGCGGGCCTGCGATTCATCTGGCGGACCGTGGAGGTCCGCATCGTGACCCTGGCGTCGGTGGGTCTCACCCTGTCCAGCGGCGCCGTCATCGCATCCTGGTGGTGCATCTCGACCGGAATATCGGGATCGCCGCAGACGACTGGCGGATCGGGTTGTTCTTCGCGGCGGGTGCTGTCGGCGCACTGCTGGCGTCGGTCCTGCTTCCGGTGTTGACGCGATTCGTGGGCGCCGGGCGCCTCTCCGCGCTGGCCTTCACCTTGTACGTTCCCGCGCTTGTCGCCGTGTCGGCCGCCGCTAGCTGGTTGTTCGCCCTCGCGTGTTGGGCGGTGTGGTACTGCACCAACACGTTGGCGGTGCTCAACGGTGTCACCCTGCGGCAGCAACTCACGCCGGATGAGTTGCAGGGACGGGTCAACTCCTCGGCACGGATGATCGCGCTGGGCGGAACGCCGATCGGTGCGTTGCTCGGTGGGGTTCTGGCCGAGACGGTCGGGGTTCGTGAGACCCAATTGTTGGCGATCGTTCCGGTGGCCGTCGCGGCGCTGGTCCTGTGGTGGTCGCCGGTCCGCCGTTTCCGGGTGTGATCGGTTATCGAGAAAAACCGGTGATGTCAGGGAACCTCGATCCGGTTCCCTGACACGCTGCCTGGAGCTTTCCGGCTGCAGTCGACAGCGTCGGCCGCCGTGCTGCAAAGCGTTCGTCGCTTCGACGCGCCATCCGAACGCCCCGGGCGCTCAGCCGTGATCGTGGGTGGCTGCCTGCTGAGGAACCCGGCCGATCTCCTCGCCCTCTCCCAGGACGACGAACTGACCCATCATTCCCTGATCCTCGTGGGTCAACAGGTGGCAGTGGTACATGTACGGCATGTCCGGATTGGTGTAGCCGTCGAAACGCATCGCCAGGCGATAACGCAGGTCCGGGATGAGCAACACGGTGTCCTTCCAACCGCGCAGATCCGGTGGCGGCTCCGCGCCGTCGACGTCGAGGATCTGGAATTGCACGTCGTGGACGTGGAAGTTGTGGATGTAGCCGTTGACGTTGGTGACCTCCCAGACCTCCGTGTCGCCCTCACGGACGCCGAAGTCGATTCGGTCCATCGCCATTCGCTCACCGTTGATGTTGCGCCCTTCGAGTTCGAAGGTTCGTACCTCGGCGATGTCGTGGGTGTCGAGGTCCGGCGCCGAGGCCAGCACGGCCGGGATCTCGGTCTCGTCGGTAAGCGTGTCCGCGGCCCGGAATTGGATGATGTCGAAGCGGTCCTCGTCGCCGTTGAGTCGGGCGGGCGCCATATCTCCCAGCTCGAACTCGGCCTCGTAGGACCGAAGTTCCACGGTCTCCCCCGGTTCGAAGGCCACCACGATCTCGGCGCGCTCGCCGGGCGACAGTTGAACCCGGTCGGTTGCCCATGCCTCGGGCAGTAGTCCACCGTCGGTGCCGATCAGTTGGAATTCGCGGTCGTCGGAGAGGCCGAAATTGTACATCCGCGCATTCGAGGCATTGAGCAGCCGCAACCGCACGAGTCGCGTCGTCACCTCATGGTAGGGGCCTCGTGACCCATTGACGATGATCTCGTCGCCGAGGGTTCCCGAGGTGCTCATGAACGGGATCGATTGATCGAACTGGTTGTTGTCGTCGAATTTTCGATCCTGCACGATCATCGGAATATCGTCGACGCCGTATTCGGCGGGCAGCTTCAACTGATCGACGTTGTCGTCGTCGAGGATGAACATTCCCGCCAGACCCCGGTACAGGTGGTCGGCGGTGTTTCCGTGTAGGTGCGGGTGATACCACAGGGTCGCCGCAGGCTGGTCGATCGTCCAGTTCGGCGTCCAGGTCTCGCCCGGGCCCACGGGCTGGTGCGGGCCACCGTCCATGTCCGGCGGTAGGTGCATGCCGTGCCAGTGCAGCGAGGTCGGCTCGTCCAGACCGTTGTCGACTCGAAACCGGACCTTCTCCCCCTTGGCCGCACGAATGGTCGGCCCGAGGTAGGCGCCGTTGACGCCCCAGGTCTCGGTGGGGCCGCCGTCCAGGAACAGGGTCTCGCCGGACTCGATGTCCAAGTTGAACACCCGTGCCCCGGATGCGTCCTGTTCGGATTCGGCGAGTGGTGGTATCCCCAGTTCCGTGCCGAATTCCACCGCGCCGACGGTGTCGATTCTCGCCTGGCTGAAGTAGATGAGCCCGGCTCCGACACTACCGAGCAAGAACATTCCGATGACCGCTAATATCAGTCTCCCCCATCGCCTACGTCGACGAGCGGGCTTTGATTCCTTATTCACTTCTCCCCTTCACATTATTTTTCACGGTCTTTCGAGAGCCACGAGCGCGCCACCGAATGGTCGACGACATCAAACGTCGTCAACCATTCGGGAAGGCTTCACTACAGCGGCCAGCAGCATGACGGGAGTTCTCCGTCGAATGCGACGCAGCCAACGCCACCGCCCATCAACGAGACAGGACGGCATGGCGGCTCAAACAGGGTCGCGGCCGACGGATCGTTCCGATCAGGCCTGATGTCGACCGGTGAAGATCACTGGCTCAAATGAGCCGTGTGTATCTGGTACGAAGGCGCACCCGAGGGTGTCCGCCACTACTGGGCCAGAAGCTCTCCTTTTCTGCACAGCACCGCGCGAAGAGATCAGGCGTCGCCGAGGATCCCGGCATGATCGCGGGCGAAGTCGGCGATGTCGCGGGCAGGCATCCCCGTGAGATCGGCGACCGCGGCGTGCACCTCGGCGGCTTCGCCCCGTGCGTAGTGGGCGTAGTCCTCCAGGAGCCCGTCCAGTTGCCACGACGGCACGAAAGCGGCGAGCTGGCTCGCGAAGACCTCCGGTGGCGCGTCCTGGAAAGTGATCTCCTTTCCGGTGGCGACGGAGAGCGCCTGCGCGATCTCGGCGTGGGTCACCGCACGAGGCCCGGTCAGTGTGTAGGTCTTCCCCTCGTGTCCGGTGCTGGTCAGCACGGCAGCGGCGGATGCCGCGATGTCCCTGGTATCGATGGCACTCACGGCCGAGGTGCCGATGGGCGCGGCGAACCAACCCTGCGCGATGGTTGCGGCGAAGAGAAGCAGCGCCTGCAGGTAGAGGTTGGGGCGCAGCACGGTGTAGTCGAGGCCGATCTTCGCCACATGGGCCTCGACCTCGGCGTGCCAGCGTAGGAAACGGACCGGCGAATCGGTACGCGCCCCGTACTGCGAAAGCAGTACGAGCCGCTTCACACCGGTCTCGCGGACGAGGTCGGCGAACTGGATCTGCAGTTCGGCGGCGTCCTCGGCCGACGGACTGTTGAGGAATGCCGCGTCCACCCCCTGCAACGCGGCGGCCACCGCACCCGGATCCTGCAGATCGGCGATGACGTTCTCCACGCCGGGAACGGTCCGCTCGGGGTTGCGAACCATGGCGCGGACGTGGGCGCCACGGGCTTGCAGCGCGGGGATCAAAGCCGATCCCACGGTTCCGGTCGCGCCGGTCACGAGCACGGTCGGTGCGTTCATCGTCTGTCTCCTTCTCTTCGGTTGTCGTCGACGACGCACTGCCGTCGACGACATTTCTATTGTGAGTAGTCACTATCTAAAGCGGGTAAAAAATGCCGCCGCCCCGAATGGGACAGCGGACGATCAGCTACCCGAGTCCAGAAATCGCTGCGCCCACGGGTCCTGCGGGGCGCGCTCGGGCAGGTTCATCGAGGCGGCCACCAGGTACAGCATCCCGGCGGCGAAGAAGTCGTGGGCCTTGTCGGTGCCCACGCCCGGCAGCGCCTCCATTCGCTCGAACATGTCCTGCGTCCACTCCTGCATCAGGTCGCGGATGTCTGGGTCGTTACACGCGGCGTATCCCTGGGTCAGGATGAGCATCAGTTCACGGTTCTCCATCAGCACACCCCAGGCGTCCGACATCACCTGCAGATGGTCACTCTCGGCCGCTTCCCCGGCCGCGAGCATCGTCCGCGCGATGGTGTCGAAGCACTGTCGGAGGACCGCCATGAAGAGCTCCTTCTTGGTCGAAAAGACCCGAAAGAGGTTCGGATGCGAGATCTCGACATCCTTGGCGATGGTCACCGTCGAACCGCCGTGCAGCCCCTTGTGACTGAACTCCTTCAGCGCTGCGGCAAGGATCTGCTCACGACGTCGCTCGATACTGACCCGTGGCCTTCGCCCTGCCGCCGACATGATTGATAGTTAACACTCACTACTGCGATGACGTCAACTCGGCAGGTCGGACAGCCGCGCCGGATCAGCCACCGGCCGCGAGCTCGACGACACATCGGCCACCCGGGCGAAACCCGATCGCGCCCACGCCAGCCCCTCGACCGCGTTCGACCTCGCCGTTCGGGCGTCCTCGGCAATCGGTGTCCTCGAATGCCTCCGGCCCGCCGCGATCCGGACCACTCCCCGGTCCGGACCACTCGCAGCTCAGGCGACCATGAGCCTGCGGCGCAACTCCCGGACGGCGAGCTGTGTTCGGGTCTTCACCTTCACGGCCTTCAGTAACCGCGCGACATGCACCGCGACGGTACGAGGGGAGCAGCCGAGTTCCGCCGCGATCTCGTGATTGCTCAGGCCCTCCAGGATCAGATCGAGCACGCGCGTCTGTGCCGAGGTGATGGCAGGCGGATCGAGCAAGGGGGCCGCCGTCTGGTCGACGGCATCGCGGGTGCGGCCCGGCCAGTCACGCAAGGCCAGCCGGGCGGCGTGCAGATCGACCATCGCCGCCGTCTGGCGATCGGCACGTAGTGCCGCGCGCCCTCGGGCCAACAACGCTCTGGCGCGGTCCACCGCGGCGAGTCCGTCCAGGTCGATGATCAGCCAGCTCTGCGGGTCCGGTGCCGAGCCACCGTGATCGGACAGCACGATGTCGACGAGAGCTCGCAGCTCGGGCCTGGCGATTCCATCGGGCAGCACCTGGTCCAGCCAGGCTCGTAATGCCGTGGCAGGCAGGCCCGCCTCCATGCCGATCAGCGCCGTCTCCCACGCTCGGTTCGGCCGCGAGGCATGTCCCGCCCGATCGACGCATCGCGCATAGGAGTTCATCGCCGTCGTCAACGAACCCGCGCCCGCGGCCGAGGCGATCACTCCGCCCAGGTGTCCGTACAACCGGGACCAGACGAGTTCCACGCCGACGGAGAGGTCCCATGCTCGACGCCCGAGCGTCCTTGCGGCGGCGAGGTCGCCGCGCGCCCAGGCGAGTTGGCTCCCCTTCGCCGTCAGGGCGACCTGCTCGGAGCGATTCGTCTCGTGGTCGAGATGTCCGATGAGTTGATCCCAGCCCCGTTCCCATTGGCCGGTGTGGACCGCGAGATCGACGGCCTGGCGCACGATGATCCCTCGGGCACCGTGGCGATCGGCGAGCTCTCGCGCCCGCGCCACCCACAGCCAGGCGTCCACCTGCAAGGCACCCGACGAGATCCGACGACGCAGTGGCGCCAACCGTGCCAGGAGGCCGTTGTTGACGGCCCGGTCGAGGACGGCGAGATCGGCGGCCGGATCGCGGGCGACCTCGTCCAGTTCGGCGAGTCCGTCCTCCCGACGCGAGGCCGCATCCGGCGGCGCGGCGTCCGAGATCAGCACGGTGCCTCGGCTGACTCGGGCATGCAGGACCGCGAGTACCTGCTCTGGTTGGAGTTCTGTCAGCGTCTCCGCCAAGGCAAGGCAGCGCAGCACGACATCCAGCGCTCGATCGTATTCCTCGGCGCGAACGTGCAGCACCGAGCGAGCAGCCAGTGTCTCCACCGTGAGGTGGGCATCCGATCCGGCTGCCTGCTCCGCCCGCTCCAGCGCCTGCCGAGCCCCCGCCGCGTCCCCGGCCCGCCAACGTGTCGAGCTCTCCGCGCACCAACGGCGACATTCCGAGGCATCGGGCGGCGGTTGATCGACACGCTTCGTCGCCATACCCTGCATCCTCGCAGCCATAGTCATTCTTGACTACATCCGGACGAGATCCACCGCATCACACTGTTCGACGTGTCCTCAACAGCTCTTGAAATAGACGCTCTCACCAGGGTTTTCGGCAGTCGAAGCCGACCGGATCGGCTGGCGCTCGACCAGGTCACCGCATCGTTCGACGCGGCCCGCGTGCATGGCCTGCTCGGGCCCAACGGCGCGGGAAAGACCACGCTGTGTCGCATCGTGTCGACCGTGCTACTGCCCACCAGCGGTCGAGTCACCGTGCTCGGACACGACGTCGTTCGCGACAGTCGTGCCGTGCGGCAGCGCATCGGGGTGGTCTTCGGCGGTGACCGAGGGTTGTACGGCAGGTTGACCTCGGCGGAGAACCTGGCGTTCTGGTGCGCTCTGTACGGCGTGCCCCGTCGAACCGCGCAACGGAGGATTCCCGAACTCCTCGCACGAGTGGGCCTACTCGATCGAGCGCAGGTCCGGGTGGAGACCTTCTCCCGAGGGATGAAACAACGGTTGCATCTGGCCAGAGGGTTGGTCGCCGACCCGCCGCTGTTGCTGCTCGACGAGCCCACGGTGGGGATGGATCCCGTCAGTGCCTTGGATTTCCGAGAGCTGGTGGCCGAACTTCGCGCCGAGGGACGAACCATCGTGCTCACCACGCATGACATGACCGAGGCCGAGGCCGTGTGCGACACGCTCACGTTCGTCGACGGCGGGCGGATCGTCGGGAGCGGGACACTCGCAGAGGCTCGATCCCGCGTCGAACTCGGACATCGGATCGAGATCCGCGATCTCGCCGCCGACGTTGCCACCCGAGTGGTCGCGGAGTCGAGCCGGTTGCCGGGGGTGACCGTCGAGGGCGCTCCGGACGTCGAATCAGCGCCCCGCTCAACCGATGCGGCCGTCACCGCCACGAGCGTGGTGCTGCGGGTCGCCGAGGAGGGTATGGCGGAGGTGCTGGCCTGGCTGGTCGCCCAGGGCCACACCTCGTTCGAGACCAGCGCGCCCAGCCTTCAGGACGTCTACGTGGCCATGCTGGGGACCACGGCGTCCGGGCAGGCACGCGGGATGGGTGTCTCGTGATCGGCGCCGCGACGGCGACCGCCGCGATCGGGTTCCGCACTCAGTTGCAACAGATGCGCGGGAATCCCGACTGGTTCCTCGCCCTGTTCACCGCGCCGTTGACCACGGTGGTGTTCGTCTCGATCTTCCAAGCCGGCGGGCGGGCGGACCTGACGTCCTACGGGATCCTGGCACCCGCCCTCATCGCGCTGTGGGCCATGGCGCTGCAGACCGCGGGCGAGCTGATCGCTCGCGAACGCGAGAACGGCTCGTTGGAGCTGCTCGTGGCGGCGCCTGCGTCCTTCGGCATCGTGCTGGCCGGACGAATCATGGCGGTCATCTCGGTGTCGCTGGTGGCGTTCGTCGAATCGTGGGTCGTCGGCTGGGTGATGACGGGTTCGCCGGTGCTCATCGCGCACCCGCTCGTCTTCGCCGTGACGGTGCTGGTCACCGCCTTCGCCATGGCGGGCACGGCGACGGTGATGGCGAGTCTCTTCGTGCTCGCGCGCTCGGCACGCACCTTCCAGAATTCCTTGAGTTATCCGTTCTTCCTTCTGGGCGGGGTCGTCGTTCCGGTCGACCTCATGCCGGAGCCGGTGCGGTTGCTCGCCCGGTTCGTGTTCCTGTCCTGGTCGTCGGACCTGCTGCGCGACACGCTCGATCCCGGGCCGGTGGTCGCCGTCGCGTTCCGCGTCGGGATGGTGCTCGTACTGGGTACGGCCGGTTTCCTATTAGGCGGCCTGTTGTTGGGCCGCATCCTTCGTCGCGTCCGTACAACGGGGAGCCTTGCCCATGCCTGACATCTCCGGTACGCCAGGCACAATCGCCGACGCCAGGACCGCGATCGTGGCGGGCTGGCGGGTCGCCCTGGCCGATCTGCGTACCGTCTACACCCCGTTGACCTGGTCTGTCGGCTGGCTTGGCCGGATCATCGTGCAGGTTCTGTTCTTCGCATCCATCGGGATGCTGTTGGAGAGCCGGGACGCGGTGCTCTTCCTCTTCGTGGGTCAGGCGGTGATGGCCTGCGCGGTGGAGGCCTTCCTGTCCATCGCGTCCACCACCTGGGAGCGAAACTCCGGCACTCTGGGACTACTGATCGCCGCGCCCGGTCCACTGTGGGCGGTGTTGGTGGGCCGCTCGCTGTTCTGGGTGCCCAGCGGTATCGCCACCTCCAGCGTGACGTTGTTCCTGGTTGGTCCGCTCGTCGGGCTCGATTGGACGCTGCCGACCGCTGCGGTCGCCTTCGGTTGTGTCGTACTCACGGCGTTCGGTTCGTACGCCCTCGCGTTGGTGGCCGCGGCCTTCGTATTGCGTGGACCACGATGGCGCAACGTCGTCAGCAACCTGGGCCACACCACGATGATGCTGCTCGCAGGCGTCACCGTGCCGGTCAGCTTCTGGCCATCCTGGTGCCAGGGCTTGGGCCAGGCATTCCCGCTCACCCATGGACTCGCCGCGATCAGAGCACTGCTGGATGGACCGACCATCGATTGGTCCGGAGTGGGGCTGCACGCCGGGTTGGCGCTGGGCATCGGTCTCGGCTGGTTGGTGGTCGCGGCGGTGGCGTTCACCGTGTTCGCGGGTGCGGGTCGGCGTGATGGATCGATCGATCTGGACGCCTGATCGGCTGCGCCGGTTGCGGTCCCGGGTTCAACGAACGGGTTCAGTCCGCGCCGCCCGGCCGCAAGCCGTTGAGCAGCACCTCGACGAGCCTGCGGGGGTTGTAGCGCGGGTCGCCGTCGTGGCCGATACAGAGGTTGCCGATGCCACGCATCAGCTCGTAGGGCTCGGTGTCCGTTTCGATCTCACCCGTGTGACGCGCTGCGTCGAGCAACTGCGCGCAGACGGGGACCAGGCGGTCGAGGAAGTAGGTGTGCAGGGCCTCGAAGGCGTCGTTGCCCGGCTGCAGAGCATCGGCCAAGCCGTGCTTGGTGACCAGGAACTCGATGAACAGGTCGACCCATCGGCTTAGCGCGGTGAACGGTGTGTCGGCGGTTGCCAGGAGCTTCGGGCCTGCCTCGGCGCACGCCTCCACCTGGTGACGGTAGACGGCGACGACGAGTTCGGCACGGGTCGGGAAGTGCCGGTAGATCGTCCCGACCCCGACGCCGGCTCGGGCCGCGATCTCCCGGATCGGTGCGTCGACGCCGGAGACGACGAAGACCTCGGCTGCGGCGGCGACCAGTGCCTTCTGGTTGCGCACCGCGTCGGCCCGCTTGCCTCGCGCAGGCGTCGCTCCCGGGGAATCGGTTGTGGACACCACAGCTCCCTCTGGCGCTCTTTACAAAGCGGATCAACGTTCCGTATATTTCCGGAACGTTGTTCCGCTTAACCGGATCGGTCTCGCGTTCAATCAGTACTCGTCGGCCGGGCGGACAAGCACCGCTTGCACACCCGGTGATGCGAGGAACCCCTCCATCACGGCAGCGCCATCCCCCGGGCCGAACACACCGACGATACGGGCGGGCCGTCTCCCATCCTCTCCGGAAAGGCCGAAACCAAGCTATGACCCGACAGCAGCACACGGAGTCCGACGCCCACCCGACCACGGCCCTGATCACCGGCGCCGCGCACGGACTCGGCCTGGAGACCGCCCGGCAACTGGCCGCGACCGGGGTTCACGTCGTGATCGCCGCCCGAGATCCGCAACGGGCAGCGGCGGCCGCGCAGCAGCTCGACGGGGCCGAGGCGTTGCCGGTCGGCCTGGACATCTCAGATGCGGAGTCCGTGGCGGGCGCGGTGGCGGCGTTCGGTGCCCATCCGGGCCGACTCGACATCCTGATCAACAATGCCGCCGCCCACCCCAACCGGTTCGAGACCGCCACCGAGGCGGACCTCGCGGCGGCGGCCGAGGTCATCGAGGTCAACCTGTTCGGCGCCTGGCGGATGACGCAGGCTTTTCTGCCCTTGCTACGTCGATCCGATCGTCCCCGAATCGTCAACGTCAGCTCCGGTGCGGGATCGCACGGCGATCCGCAGTACGGCTTTCCGCTGGCGGGCGGCGCGGCGGCGATCCACGGCATCAGCAAGGCGGCGCTGAACGCCTTCACCGCCGCACTCGCGGCCGAGCTGGCGGACACACCGATCATCGTCAACGCCGTCTGCCCCGGAGTCACCGCGACCCACCCCGGCGCCGAGCACCTCGATGCACGTCCCGTCGCCCAGAGCGCTCCCGGCGTCGTCTGGGCCGCGACGCTGCCCGATGACGGGCCGAGGGGTGGTTTGTTCCGCGATCGGGAAACCCTGGCCTGGTAGCGGCGTGCACCCGGCCGACAGCAGGGCCGGACGCGGTTCGGCGGCTGCCCCGCACCGTGCCGGGACAGCCGCCGAACCAAAAGGATTACCGGCTACATCCGTTCGATCCACACGTTGCGGAACCGCGGATTCTCGCCCGGATCACCGTGGTCCTGCAGACGAATCTGCCCCTGGGATGGGCCTTCCGGCTGACCCGCACCGGTCGGACCGTCGATCGCGACGTCGTCGTGCACGAGTACGTCGTTCCACCACAGGCTCACTCGGGCGTCCTCGACCTTCTCGCCATCGCTGTCGAACCGCGCTGCGCGGAACTCGATGTCGTAGGTCTGCCAGGTGCCCATATCGGTCGCGGCATTCACATCCGGGGCCTTCTTCAGGTAGATGGCACCGGCATCGTTGTCCTTCGGTTCCTCGATGCCGAAGGATTCGAGCACCTGGATCTCATAGCGCTCCTGGATGTAGATGCCACTGTTGCCTCGGGCCTGTCCGGTCACCTCCGGCGGGTATTGCGGCTGGTACCACTCGGCGTGCATCCGGAAGTCGCCGAACTTCTCCTTCGTACGGATGTCACCGCCGAAGGACTCCATCGAGCCGTCCTCGATCGGCCAGGTCGCCTCGCCGCCTGCCGTCGCCTCCCAGGCGTCCAGATCCGTTCCGTCGAACAGGGTGATCCGCTCGCCGGGGTTGACGGTGATCTTGTCGAAGTTCACGTGTCCCTCGTCGTCGGGATCGTGCACGAAGGCGATCGTGTTCCCCCCCTCGCGCAGTGGCAGGGACTCGACGTGGGTGGCCCAGTTGTTCCAGGCCCCGGTGTTGGCCAACCAGATCTGCTTGTGCTTCTCACCGTTGAGATACACGCTGATCGATTTGGTCGTGGGTTCAGGATGGTCGATGTTCAGGCCGTTCGCATACCGCAGGGCGACATCGTGGTCGCCCGCCTCGTCGGCGGTGACGGCAAAGGTGGTGCTGGAACCGGGCTCCCACATGCGGTCGACGAATCCGGCCCCCGAGTAGCCGGAGTGCTCGGTGTTGTACCCGGCGCCACCCGCCAGTGCGGCGGACTCCGCCTCGTACTCCGGGGGTGCCGTCGTGCCGTCCGGCAGGGTGTTGAGGGTGTACCAGGCCTCCGTGCTCCACAGTTCCTCGCCGGACTCGTCGGCGAAGGGTCTCGGCGAGTGCACGTACACGACGTGGCCGGGCTTGAGGCCGTCCATCTGCAGTGTCACGGTCTTGCGGTCCTCCGACAGCGTCGCCTCGCTGACCTCCAGGGTCTCCTCGTCGACCTTGGGACCGCCGTAGGCCGGGGTGGCGACGTACCGCCACTGCTCGGCGTTGTACTTCGACGCCAGATCCTGCGCGGTCTCCTCGGACAACGGCTGGGTGTACTCGATCTCGAATCCTCCGTCGACCGCCCGCATGGCCAGCATGTCGAAGGCGTCGCTGCCGGTGAGGGACAGCTTCTGCAGACCGAACTTCAGCTTGCCCGCCTGGCCCCAGTTGCCCTCGGAGCCGATGCCACCGGTGTAGATCGCGCCATCCGGTCCGAGGCTGATCCGGCTGGTCCCGGATTCCAAGCCCTGGGTCATCCGGAACACCGCGCCCTGGTATTCGTCCCCGATCTTCTCCAGGGATGCCCGTTGCAGACCGCCGTAGGTCACGTCGCCGAAGATCATCTGTCCTTCGAAGACGCCGTCGGGCAACATCAGCGGGTTGGTCGGCGAGTTCGAGACCTCGCCGTGCGGCAGCCAGAGCACCGGGTCGGACACCGGACGGTCGTCGTACGGGCCGTCCGGGTTCATGTGGTGGTTGAAGAACCGGTCCTGTTCGACGCGCACCAACTTGGACGTCGGCAGATAGGCGCCCTGGTTGTCGGTGATGAAGATGTCGCCGTCCGGGCCCCAACCGAGGCCGTTGGGGGTGCGCAGTCCGCCTGCCACATAGGACACCTCGCCGGTGTCCTTCTCGACCTTGAGGGCGGTACCCCGGTTGGGCACGGGTTGCGGGTCGGCGGTGGCACCGCCGGGGACCATCGCGATGCCCAGGCTGACGTAGAAGTAGCCGTCCTCGTACAGCAGACCGAAGGCGAACTCGTGGTAGTTGCCGCCGAAGGGCCAGATCGCGATCGTGTCGTACTCATCGGCGACCTCGTCGCCGTCGTTGTCGATGAGCGCGGTCAGGCCGTGCTTCTCGGAGACGTAGAGGGTGCCGTCGACATACTTGATCCCCATCGGTTCCTGGAGATCCTCGGCGATCTTCTTGAACGTCACCTGGGAGGGATCGGTCGCTCCGGTGACGTTGTCGATCAGGTACACCTCGCCGAGCTGGGATTCCCGCGAGCCGCCCCACGTCGAGATGGCCAACCGGTCGTCCGGCAGCCAGTCCATCCCGGTGACCTGCGGTTCGAAACCCTCGGGCCGCAGGTCGGTCAGCGTGTAGTCGGGGTGCACGTCGTTCAACGGCAGCCCGTCGCCGGGCGATTCCGTGACGCCCTCGCATTCCTTGCGCCCCGGCGAGGTCACCCTGGTGACGCCCTCGTCGGTGCTCAGCACCGAATTGGGCACGACGGTGAAGCCGTCGGCGCCCGGTGGCTGCCATTCCAGCAGGAGCCGCTGGTCGAAGTCACCGTCGAAGTGGTCGATGTGCAGGGCGTGGTAGCCGGGATCGAGGTCGATCGAGCCGTCCTTGGGGATCTCCCCGTGGACGCCGCCGTTGTCGACGACCTCGGTATCGCCGAGGAAGAGCCTGGCGCCGTCGTCACTGGTGAGCCGGAAATCGTAGGTACCGGCGGTGTCGACGTTGAGGTAACCGCTTACTTCTGTGACAAAACGGTCGGCGATGCCGAAGTCCTCATTGGTCGACCAGTCGATCGTCGGCATCAGTTTGTCGATGTTGGGCGTCTGACTGGGTTTGAGTGTGCAGTAGTCCTCCAAGGGGACCTGCACGTCGAACACCCGCATCGTCACGCCTGGTTCCTGCGGCGGTATATCAGGCTGGGCGATGGCCGTGGCCGTGGACCCTACAAGTAGAGGCACTGCGAGCAGGGCGACGAAACGCCGCATGGGCCTTCCTCCTCGGGGCAGGACGCGGACCCACGCTCCGCTGCGCAGGGACCGCGTTACCCCCAGCTAAAGGCGACTTTCAAATAATGTCAACAAAAGTCGGCATCTAATTTCCGAAAGTGGTTGCGGTGTCGGGAATCGAGATCCCGCGAAAACCATTCGACGAACCAGTGAACGAATAAGCCCGGCGACATCCGCAGCCGGTGAACGCCCGTAGTCGATTTCGTCCGTTCAGCGCAATGATTCCCGACGGATACGCTGGCGCATTGGCTCACGAAACACCGCCGGACGGTGCAGTCCACCGCAGCAGATAGCGGTAGTACAGGGCCCGGCGGATCCGGACACCGGGCAGCAATCGCCGCGCCACGGATCGGATCTCGGCCAAGTTCTCGTGGACGTCGGCCACCGGCACCCCGATATCCCGGGTCTCGTGGTTGCGGCGCGAACCGATGCGGACCAGGGGCACGGCCAGACCGGAGAGCAACCAGTCCACCGGGGTCTTGTTCGCCGACAGTCCGACGACGAGCAGGTCGCCGCCGGGACGCAGCAGTCGGCGGGCCTTGGCCAGCGATTCGGCGAGATCCAGGTGGTGCAGCACGGCGACGAGGATCACCAGGTCGAAGCGCTCCGAATCGGGCTCGAACTCGGCGAAGCCGGTGGGCCGGAGTGTCACGTTCGGGGTCGATGCGAGGCGGGTGCGGGCTCGATCGAAGGTGGGCGCGTGTGGTTCGAGTCCGGTCGCCGTGGCGCAGTGTGGAGCCAGTCGTTGGAGCAGCAGGCCGTCGCCGCACCCGACGTCGAGGACATCGGGCTCACCGTGCTCGGCCGCGATATCCAGGATCCAACGGTGATACGCGGTGTTGTGGTTCCAGTAGTCCTGCACCGTGCCATGGTCCACACAGCGTCCGAGGCGCCGCACCGACACCCTCGGAGACGGCGGTGCCCGCCGGGAGTCGCCTCCCGACGGGCACCGCAGACGAGACTCGGGTCAGGACTTCGACCCGCTTTCGGCCAACGCGTCCACCCGCTCAGCCGGGGTGTGCGCCCGCTCCAGCGAGGCGCCCTCGACGTCGACATCGGGCATGACCTTGTCCAGCCACTTCGGCAGCCACCAGGCCTTCTCGCCCAGCAGGTGCATCAGTGCGGGCACCAGCACCATTCGGACCACGAAGGCGTCGAAGAGCACACCGATCGCCAGGCCGAAGCCCAGCGGTCGGACCATGCCGAGGTGGCTGAAGACGAAGCCGCCGAAGACCGAGATCATGATGATCGCCGCTGCCGTGACCACGACCCGGCCCTGCCGCAGCCCCTGCACGACCGCCTCGCGGGCGGGCATCCCGTGGACGTGTGCCTCGCGCATGCCGGACACCAGGAAGAGCTGGTAGTCCATCGCGAGCCCGAACAACACGCCCATGATGATGATCGGCCCGAAGCTCAGCACCGGCCCGGGATCGTGCACGCCGAAGATGTCGCCGAGCCAACCCCACTGGTAGATGGCGGTGACCGCGCCCAGCGCCGCGAACAGCGACAGGACGTAGCCCAGCGTCGCGATCAACGGCACCAGGATCGAGCGGAAGACCAACACCATGATCAGCAGCGAGAGACCGACGACCACCACCAGGTAGACCGGCAGGGCTTCGGCGAGCATCTCGGAGACGTCGATGTTGCCCGACGCCTGCCCGGCGACGCCCAGGGTGACCTCGCCCGACATCGGAGTCAGCGCACGGAGTTCGCGGACGAGGTCCTCGGTGGAGGCGCTGGAGGGACCATCCTGCGGAACCACCTGGAACAGGAACACGTCCCGCTCCTCGGACGCGACGATGGGCGCCACGGCGGAGACGTCCTCGTTCTCCATCAGCTCGCCCGCGATGCCCGCCTGGGTGGCGGTCACCTCGGTCTCCTCGACGGCGTCCGGCAGTTCGGCGACCACCAACAGCGGGCCGTTCATGCCTGCGCCGAATTCGGATTCAACGGCCTTGAACGCCTGGTACTGCGTGGTGTCCGGCGATTCGGAGGAGCCCTCCGGCAGTCCGAGGCGCATCGAGAGCACCGGGATGGCCAATACGAGCAGGCCGACGGTGGCCAGCACGGCGGCGCCGATGGCACGCGGGGTGCGCAGCGGCTTGACCTCGGTCTCGGTGTGCTGGGCGTGCCCGATGGTGGCCCTGGCCTTGCGCCCCAGTGCTCGGGTGCCGAGCAGGCCGAGTAGCGCCGGGGTGAGGCTGACCGAGACGAGCACGGCAACCAGGACGCACACCGCGCCGACGACGCCCATCGTGGTGAGGAACGGGATGCCGGTCACGCCGAGGGCGACCAGGGCCACGATGACGGTGCTGCCTGCGAAGACGACGGCGTTGCCCGCGGTGCCGTTGGCCAGGCCGATGGACTCGTCCACATCCATGCCCGCGAGCAGTTGCTTGCGGTGCCGGTTGAGGATGAACAGCGAGTAGTCGATACCGACGGCCAAGCCCAGCATCACGCCGAGCACCGGGGTGATGGAGGCCATCGGGACCAGGTCGGAGAAGGCCAGTGAACCGGCGACGCCCACGCCGACGCCGACCAGGGAGCTGATCAACGGGGTGGCTGCGGGCAGCAACGCACGCATCATGATCAGCAGGACCAGGGCGGCGATGACGACGCCGACGACCTCGCCGGGGCCCATGATGCCCTCGACGGAGGCGGTGATGGTCGAGGACCAGTCGATGTCGACGCCCGCGATGTCAGCGGCTTCGAGGACCTCGGCGACGGCGGCCTTGACGCTGTCCGGAAGTTCGAAGAGGGTGTCCTCGAAGGCGATCGTGGCGATCGCGGTCTGGCCGTCCTCGGACACCATGTTGATCGAGGACGCGTACTCGACGAGCGCGTTACCGTGCTCCAACTCGGCTTCCTGCGCGTCGATCTCCTGCGCGCCCGCGTCGAGCTGCTCCCGGCCCGCGTCGAGTTGGGCCTGCTGCTGATCGAATTGCGCTGCGGCCTGTTCGTAGACGCCTGCGGCCTGGGCCTGCTCGATGGCGGCGTCGAGCTGAGTCTGGCCTGCGTCGAGCTCCTCGACGCCTGCCTCGAGCTCGGCGCGGGCGTCGGCGATGAGCTGCTCGCCGCCCGCGACCTGCTCTTCGGCAGCTGCCCGCTCGGCCTCCGTGACGAACGGATCGGTCACTGCAGTGACCCCGTCGACCTCGCCGACCTCGGCGAGGAGTTCCGCGATCTGGTCGCGTTCCGAGGCACCGAATTCGGCGTCCTCGGTGGCGAAGACCACCTGAGCGGTGGCGCCGGTGAGTTCGGGGAACTGCTCGGTGAGCCGGTCGTTGACCCGTTCGGTCTCGGTTCCCGGAATGGAGAAGTTGGAGGCCAGGGAGCCTCCCAGTGTCAGGAATGCACCACCCGCCGCCGCGAGCACGACTATCCACGCGGCGATGACGGCCCACGCTCGGCGCGCGGACCACCGCCCGAGTCGGTACAGGAGGTTGGCCACCATGAGCCTTTCGTTGAAGTGGGAAATAGTCTCTGCGGTCGCCACCATATCCGACGAATGTTGCTTATCCGACGCGTGTTGGATAAATATGGGGGTGTCCCTGGCCACGTGAGAGGATCGCGTTATGGACCCCCGCGTCGCCCGCACCCGGGCGAGCCTGCAGAAGGCGCTGCTCGACCTCGCCAGGGAGCGACCGCTCGACGACGTCACAGTGGGCGATATCGCGAGCCGGGCCGGGGTGAATCGCAGCAGCTTCTACCAGCACTACGTGGACAAGGAGACGTTGCTGGCCGAGGCACTGGAGGACGCGCTGCACGACGTGTCCACCCAGCTGCCGGAGGCACCGGCGCTGACCGGCACGCTGAGCATGCCGATCGAACTCATTACCTATCTGGATCACATCGCGGCCAATGCCGCCGTCTATCGACGCGTCCTGGGCGAACACGGTTCGACGCTCATCGCGGCACGGCTGCGCCAGCGGGTCGAGACGATCGTGCGGGAGACGGTGGGGGCCGCAGGCTCGGCGGCGCGCACCGATCTCCCGGTCGACGTCGTCGCCGCCGGGATCGCGGGCAGCGCGCTGGGTGTCATCACCGCCTGGATCGCCCGCGACCCGCTGCCGCTGCCCTCGGTGGCCGCCGACTGGCTGTGGCGGGTGCTGCTGGGCATCGGCGCCTGGCGCCAGCCCGAGGACGACGAGGAATCCGGGCAGCCCGGCTAGCTGGGACGATTCCTCGCGTCGAGCGGGATCACTGCTCGGTGATCTGAGCGCCTGCCGTCGGCGGCGCCGTGCACTCCGGGCCATTGCGCCAGAGCCCGTCCGCCGATCCGGCGGCCAGGTGCTGCTCGTACAACCCGACCTTGAAACGAATGAGGTCCAAGGACTCCTGCAGTTCGGCGAGCTGTCGGGCCACCGCCGTCTCATGAGCGCGCAGCAGTTCCAACCTGGCCGCCTCGGTACCCGCGCCCTCGCGAACCAATTCGGCGTAACGCCGGATATCGGGCAGCGGCATCCCCGAGGCTCGGAGCTTGGTACAGGTCTTCAACCAGCCGACCTCCTGCTCGGTGAACACTCGCCGTCCCGCCGAATTGCGCCGTACCGGCTCGACGAACAGGCCCTCCTGCTCATAGAAGCGCAGCGCGTGCGTCGATAAACCCGTCAACGCACTGACTTCGCCGATGCTCAAGGTCGCAGAGAAGATCGCGGTCATCCCTCCACTGTAGGAGCTGTTGACTTCGAGTCGTCTCTAACTCATAGCGTCGCCGCACCGCAATGACGAAGGAGACCTCGCATGACCAAGACATGGTTCATCACCGGCACCAGCTCGGGCTTCGGCCTGCTGCTGACCCGCAGGCTGCTCGCGGCCGGTGACCGGGTGGCCGCGACCCTGCGTCGACCCGAGGTACTCGACGACCTGCGCGCCGAGTACGGCGATCAACTCTGGGTGCGACGTCTCGACGTGACCGAACCCGATTCGGTCCGAGAGGTGATCGACGCGGCATTCGCCGAACTCGGCACCATCGACGTGATCGTCAACAACGCCGGATACGCGGTGTTCACCGCCGTGGAGGAAGCCTCCGACGAGCAGATCCGCAAGGTGGTCGACACCAACCTGATCGGCTCGATCTCCGTCATCAGGGCCGCGTTGAAGCACCTACGCCCGCAGGGACACGGCCGGATTCTGCAGATCTCCACCGCGGGTGGTCAGGCCGCCTTCCCGAACTTCGGCTTCTACCACGCCGCCAAATGGGGCATCGAGGGTTTCTGTGAGACCGCGGCGCGGGAGATCGCCCCATTCGGCATCGGTTTGACCATCGTCGAGCCGGGGGCCGCGCCGACCGGATTCGGGGCGGCGCTCGACACCGCACCGATCATGCCCGAATACGACGCAGGCCCCGCCGGGGACACCAGAAGGGCGATCGCCGACGGCTCCTTCCCGCTGCTCAACGATCCCGAGAAGATCGCGGCGGCCCTGGTGACCCTGGTGGAGAGCGAAGCGGTTCCGCTTCGGTTACCCCTCGGCCCGGACGCCTACGAAGCTATCCGCACCTCGTTGAGCTCTCGACTCGCGGAACACGATTCGCACCGTGAGACGGCGCTGTCGGTGGTCCTCGACGAGTTCGCGAACCGCTGAACCCCGCGAACACCTAGCGTGCGATATCGCGGCTAGGGCTCGTCGAACCATCGGGCGGCCAAGAGCGCCAATCGGGTGCGGTTGTCGCGATCGAAACGACGCATCAACCGCGAGACGTACTGCTTGACCGTGGCCTCGCTCAGATACAGGCTCCTTCCGATGGCCGCGTTGGAGGCCCCGGTGGCGACCAACCGCAGGATCTCCCGTTCCCGGTCCGGCAGCTCCGGCATCGGACCGGCGGCCTGCTGTGGCGCGTTGGATTGCCTGGCGGGCAACAATTCGATCCGCGCCACCGAGTCCGCCGTGGCGGCGTCGCCGGTCAATGCCCGTCGGGCCACCTCACGCAGATCGATGGCGGCCCGGCGGGCGGTGGCGTCGGCGCTGGTCGACGCCAGTTCGTCGCTGCGCAGGGCGACGATCGCCAACGCCCGCAGCGCGGCGTCGCCACTGCCCGCCCCCGCACCCGAATCCGGCCGGTCGGCCTCGCCCAGGAGCAGCTCGGGACGTCGAACCCGGTCCTGCCTGGCGTCCCGCAGGTGCAGCACCGCGGCGAAGAGCGCACCGATCAGAAACGGCACGCTCGACGTCAGGATCGCCTGTGCAGGCGGCACCCCGAAGCGAATGGTCACCGCGATCAACCCGGTCGACCCCACCAGCAACGCCGCCGCGCCCGCCGCCAGGACCCGGCGGTCGGAGGCATGCCAGAACAGGTTGAGCGTGCCCGCCGCCGTCGCACACGCGATCCACGGCGTGGCCCCGCTGTAGGCCAGCTCGGCCAGCCCCGGTTCCGCTGCGGCCGAACCGATCGACACGATGCCGATCGCCACCGCCCACAGCACGGGCCTGCGGACGGCGATCAGGCCGAGCGCGGTGACACCGAGTTGAACGACCGCCATCACGACGATCGCGAGCAGCGACGACGGAATCGCGATGACACCGATGACCGCTCCGAGCAGGGTCGCGGTGGCGAGCCCGATCAGCGGCCAGCCGCCCTCGCCCTCCACCAGCGAGGCCAGTCCGGCCTTCGCCGGGTGGTCCGGTCCGCTCTCGGCAATCGGCCCGGTGGCCTCGGTGGGGAGCTTGTCGGATCGATGCTCCGAGGTGCCGTCGTCTGCCACGTTCTCCTACCTCGGTTCGTCCCGGTGCCCCGGGCACGGTGTGTTCCGGACGCCCACGGTCTCGGGCGTCGTGTCCTCATCGCAGCGCGGCGGCGGCGAGGTCTTGTTGGACGGCCCTGCCGATCTTGCTCAAGCGCCGACCGAGCTTCAGCATGAACAACGGACTGCCGTTCGCCGTGTAGGCGGCGCCCAGTGTCTCCTGGCTCAGCACCACGCGATGACGTGCTACGTCGATGCGGATGCTCACGCGCAGGCGTTGTGAGACGGCGACGTTGGCGACCGGCCTGCCGCCCTCGGAGGCCACCGTCGACAGCCCGTCGTGCTGTTCCCAGTGGTAGTCGCGGCTGTCGAAGGTCGTCCGGACGGTGGTCAGCACGGTCTCGACGGAGAGCCTCGGGTCGAAGTCGATGCGGGTCATGACTGTTGTCTCCTCCCTTGCCGGGGCTCGTTGTCAGCGCAGATCGGTGCGACGCAGCCGCAGGAAGGCCACGGTGGCGAACACCAACAGCCAGCCCAGTACCCAGGCGCCCGCGTGCAGCGGCGGGAGATAGCCATGTGAACCGGGGGCGGACAGGCCCGCGATGCTCTCGATCGCGGCGCCGGGCAGCCGACGTGGAACGGTGGTCGCGAATCCGG
This sequence comes from Actinoalloteichus hymeniacidonis, assembly GCF_014203365.1. NCBI lineage: Bacteria > Bacillati > Actinomycetota > Actinomycetes > Pseudonocardiales > Pseudonocardiaceae > Actinoalloteichus > Actinoalloteichus hymeniacidonis. The sequence continues at coordinate 2,537,445 of NZ_JACHIS010000001.1, read as the reverse complement.
TGCCGAGGAACTCGGCTAGGCTGACCGGCAGCGCGGCGAGCAGGCCGATCACGATCACCCCGCCCGCAGCCGACCGCATCAGGACCGCCGCGCAGGCGGCGAGCAGACCCTGCACCGCCATCGACATACCGAGGAACAGCGTGATCGCCCGCAGCAGCCCCGGATCGGCGAGCTCCAACGTCGGGATGCCGCGCGAGGCGAGGGACCCCTGGGTCACGGCGACGGTGACCACCGAGGTCACCAACCCGACGATCAGGCCGCCAAGCCCGACGAGCACGAGCTTGGCGCTCAGTACCCGCGACCGACGCGGGGTGGCGGTGAAGGTCGATTCCCCCATGCCCTGGAATTCGGCGGCGACGAACTGGGCGGCGAGGTAGGCATAAGCCCAGGTGGCCAGCGTCGAGCTGTAGAAGATGACGGAGTACTCGCTGTCCTGCTGTGCCGACGCGATGCTGTCACCGTCGCTGATCAAGGTCATCACGAAGCCGATGGCCATGCTGAGCGCGACGATCAGTGCGACGCCGATGGGCGTCGATCGTAGGAAGCGCAGCTTGCGCCATTCGGCGTGCAGCGTGGCGCCGAAGCCCGGGATGCTCGCCGGGATGTCGCGCTGTCTGGTGGGGGCACTCATGCGGAGGTCCTCTCGGTGCTGCCCGCGCGGTACTGGGCGGCGTCGGCGGTGAGTGCGACGTAGGCGTCCTCCAACGAGACGCCCTCGCCGAGTTCGTCGAGGCCGATCTCGGCGAGCAGTCGACCCGCGCCGAGCACCACCACGCGGTCCGCGGTCTGCTGCATCTCGGCCATCAGGTGGCTGGACACCAGCACACAGCGGCCCTCGGCGGCGAGCCTGCGCATGAGGAGTCGGATCCACCGCACGCCGTCGGGGTCGAGCCCGTTGACCGGTTCGTCCAGGATCAACGTGCCCGGATCGCCCAGCAGGGCGGCGGCGATCCCCAGACGACCGCGCATCCCCAGCGACAGGGCACCGATACGCCGAGAGGCCACCGAAGAGAGGCCGACCTCTTCCAGCAGGTCGTCGGCGCGCTTGTCCGGGATTCGTCCGGCGGCGGCGAGCCACCGCAGATGCGACCGGGCAGTCATCCCCGCCGGGGCGTTCCCGGCGTTGAGCAGGATGCCCGCGACGCGCTGCGGGTTGGGGTGGTCGCGCAGGGGACGGCCGTCGATGGTGGCGGTGCCCGCGCTGGGGCGGTCGAGCCCCACGACGATCCGCAGGGTGGAGGTCTTGCCCGAGCCGTTGGGTCCGACGAACCCGGTGACCTGTCCCGCCGGGGCGGTGAAGCCGAGGTCGTCGAGCACCGTGAAGGCACGATGTCGTTTGGTCAGTCCCCGTGTCTCGATCATGTGCTCCACCCCAGCGGACCTGCGATATCCCCCGCTAGCTACTTTCGTCTGCCGAGGTGTCACGAAGGTCTGTGGAAGGCAGGCCGACGTCCGACGAGGGTGGTCTCAGCTCCGCGGACGCCCGCCGCGCAGCCCGATGGCGAGGTGGCACTCGTCGTCCCGGTGTCTCGGCCGCGCTGGAATGCGCCGGGCGAATCCCGTCCCGAAACCCGTCTGCAGCCATTAACGTCGTTGTCGCGGCGTCACGATCCGGAGGCAGACGATGACAGCAGGTCGAGGACGGCCGAGGGACGACGGCGACTCCGAGACCCGCAATATCGTGACGGGCAACCAGGGCAACGCCGTGCAGGCGGAAAAAGTCAGCGGCGGGGTGCACTTCAACCAGACTCCGGGCTGGGTCTGGTACGTCTTAGGTTCGATGTCGCTCGTGGTGGCGTTGTTGGCGAGCATTCTGATGGTGTCATTGTCGTCGGATCGCGCCTCGAATACGGGGCCGAACCCCGCTCCCCCGACGACCTCCGAGCCCGTGCCCACACCACCACCTGCGGAGGAGTTCCCGGATCAGCCGCCCGGGGAAAGCGAGGACGACCCGGCACCACCCAATCCGCCCCCGACGAGGAATCGGCGTCGGTCGGCGTGTGGTGGAGCGGCACCCTGGAGCTCGGCGGTTACGGCGGCACCGGCGGGGGGTGGTACCTGGATCAATCGCCGCCCGGCCGCGCGGTGCTCGGCGATCTCTACTTCGGGGCGCCCAACGAGGTCGGGGCACTGCGCTGGTCGCCTGGGATTCCGAGGTCGAGCCCGACCACGAGCAGTGCGCCGAGCAGCTGAACACCCATCTCGGTGGGAGGTGGGTTCCCGTCCGGGTCGGTTCGATGGCGTGTTTCCACACCTCGGGCGGCCGGGTCGGCTATTTCACCGTGACGAGCCTGTCCCCGCCCGAGGCGCTCTCCCAGTTCACCGACATCACGGTCACCGTGTGGGAGCTGGCGTAGACCGCGACGAGTAATCGGGCCGTTCCCTGACCCGTTCCGGGAACGGCCCGATCGCGCCGAGACGCAGCTGTGTCACTCCGTTTTGTCCGCGAGTCTGGTGGCGCGCTGGCTCAGTGCCCCGATGCGATCGGCGATGTCGTCGGTCTCCCTCCCGCCGAGGGAATCGGCCTTCTGGATCGACTCCAGTAGTTTCCCGTAGTCGGCGGCCAGGCGCGGGTACTCGAACTCGAAGCTGCCCTGCCGGGGTCTGCCCTGATAGGCGCCGCTCTGCGAGATCCGGGGCTGGTACCGACGGTCCAACTCGATGATCTGCTGCGCCAATCCCGCCGCGCCCGCGCTGAGCACGCTGCGCGAATCGGTCGCGGCCTCCCGGCGGGCCCGACGCGCCGCCGCGATCCGCCCGGCCCGGTAAGAGAAGACGTAGATCGTCGTGGTTCCGATCAGCACGGCGGCGATCGCCGCGGCGGCGGCGAGGTAACGCGGCAGGGACGGGCTGAAGCTACGGGGTCCGTCGGGCACGGTTCCCGCCTTGACCAGCGTGTCGTAGTTGACCGCGACCACCTTGAGCGCGTCGATCGGGCGGTCGACGAAGCCAGCAACGCCGTTGGCGATCGTCATGTCCGCCGCGAAGGCCTTACCGAAGTTCTCGTCGTCGTACCCGGGGATCAACGAGCACCCGTAGCGGTCGAACACGGGGTCCGGTCCGGTCTCCGGGCTGAGGATCAAACCGACGTTGCCGTCGGCGACGGTGCCGATGCTGTCGCAGGCCTCGGCCAGGTCGGCTCCCGGCTCCAACATGACCACGACCAGTCTGCGGTTGCCGATGACGCGTTCGGCAGCCTGCTGGTCCAGATCGATGCCGGGGTCGGCATACACCGAGGACTCCCGAACCTGGCCGGCGATGGGCCCGTCGAAAATGCCGTCGGACCACAGCGCCCAGCCGGTGAGTAACAGACACCCGGCAAGCGCGAAGGCGAAGGGAGCGGTGATCAGTCGCCGCAGTCGTCTCATCACAGACCGCCTTGCAGGTAGAGGCCCGGCCGGTACTCGGGGCGACCCAACAGACGCGCGGCCTCGTCCAACTCGGTCTCGGCCACGTCTAATTCTCGATGTACCGATCGAAGGGGCAGTTTCCCCGACAGGCCGCGCTGCGCGGCTTGGATGCGGGTGATGGCCCTGGTCAAGGCCGGATTGCTCGCCCCATCGGTCAGGCCGGAGATCTCGATGGCCAGCGCGGTGAGCCCGGCGAGCCGTGCCGGTGGCCCGACGAGTCGTCGCTCCGCGGTCCGTCGAGGCGCCTGGTTGAAGCTGCCCACGGTGCGGATGGACAACACCAGGAAGGCCAGCACACAGACCGCGAACACCCAGGGCAGCGCGGGCAGCGCCACCCGGAGCGGGTCGAGGGGCTGATAGGGCAATGGTCGGTCGAACAAGCCTGCGTAGCGGATGTCGGTGATCCGATTCAGGTAGCTGCCCAGCACGTTGTCCTGTGGGTAGTCGTACCTGCTGAGCCGATAGTCGAGCTGGCCGAACATCGATCCGACCGCCAGATCGGCGAACTCCTCGGCATCGGGGCCCGCGTATTCCGGCCACGAGCCGTACATGACGATCACGGGACGGTCGGGGAACGACTCGGCCACCGCAGGCGCGTACCGGGGAACCGGCTCGCCGAACTGCTGGGGCGGCAGCATGACGTACAGCGGCTCGGCGTCGGGGAACGCCAGGCCAGCAGTCCTGATCGGAACCTCGTCGAGGGTGGCGTCGTCGGCGATATACGCGCCTGTCGCGTCCAACTCGGCCAGTACCTCGGAGATCTCGACGTCGGTGGGCTCCCGCCAGGCGAAGACCGATTCGCTCTCCGGGCGCTCGACATCGCGAAGTTTGCTGATCATCGTGACCAACAGGGTCGTCACATCACCGGTGACGTACTGGTCCCGCCAGTCCTCGGCGTTGTTGTTGCTCGCCTGCCAACTGCTGCCGGTGATCTCGGTGCCGATGATCCGCACGGTCAGGTCGTCGAGTTCGGGATCACGGTTAACCTGCCGGACAGCCTCACGAGCGCTGTCGTCGAGTCCCGGCGGGGCCACGATGATGCGGACGTCGTCGTCGCCGATGGCGGCCGCGACCTGCTCGGTGTCCCAGTACGCCACCGCACCCGGCAGCCGGACGACGGGCTCGTCGGCGAGCATGTCCTCCATCTCCGACACCGTGGGCACGGTCGCGCCGCTCAGCTCACCCGCCGAGCCCTCCTCGTAGTCGGGCGATTCCTCCGAGGGAGACTGGCCGTAGCTGACGTCGACACTCTGCACCTGCGCGAACAGGAACACCGCCAGAACGGCCAGCCCGAGCAGGAGGACTCCCCAGCGGAGCACACCTGCCGAGGGCAGTCGTCGTTGTCGCGATTCAGTCATGACCGGCCTCCCGCCACAGTCGATCGGCACGCCCGGCACTGCTCGCCGCTTCGGTGGCCGCCGCCGTACCGCCGCCGCCCGCGACGAGTAGTTCGGCCTTGTGCAACAGCTGATCGGCCTCCGGCACCGCCACGGTCGCGGCGTCCCGACTCACCGATGCGCTGTCGATGGCGGACCGTGCGGTCGACCAAGCCGTTCGGCGCATGGTCTCGCGGTGCCGCAACCTTGGCAGCAATGCGGCGACGAACCCGGCCGCGATCAACACCACGAGGCCGATCGGCCAGATCAGCCAGCTGCTCTCCATGGACTCCCCAGTCGTTCAACGGCACGTCGCCCCGGTGCGGCCACCATGCGCGCATTAGAGCCGAGTCGACGTCCCGGGGTTCCCACAACCCCGGGAACGAGACGCAACAGCGATCTGATTGACACGGAAACAAGTTGTGCTCGCGCTACACCCACCGCGCCCGCAGACCGACCGCGACCGAGGAAACCGCGTAGTTCGCGGTCATCCTTCCGGCAGTACCTTGCCCGGATTCATCAGTCCCGCCGGGTCGAACAGCTGCTTGATCCCGCGCATCAGGTCGAGCTCCACCGCAGGCTTGTAGTCCGCGATCACTTCGCGTTTCGACTGGCCCAGCCCGTGTTCGGCACTGATGCTGCCCGCGAACCCGGCCGTCGAGTCGTAGACGACGCGGGCCAGCTCCGCTGCTCTGCTGCGGAACACCTCGTCGTCCGTCCCCGGTGGTTTGCTCAGGTTGTAGTGCAGATTCCCGTCGCCGACATGGCCGTAGGTCACGATGCGAATGCCGGGCATCGTCGCCCGCAGCGCGTCGTCGGTGGCGGCGACGAAGGCCGGAATGACACTGATCGGCACCGTGATGTCGTGTTTGAGGCTGGGTCCCTCGTGGTTCTGCGCCTCCGAGATTCCCTCGCGCAGTGCCCACAGCGCCGCGACCTGTGTGGAACCGTCGGCGACGACGGCGTCCCGGAGCAGCTCGCGTTCGAAGGCCTCGCCCAACACCGTCTCCAGGGTCTGCGCCAGCGGCGCGTCCGCCATCGGATCGCTGAGTTCCAGGAGCGCGAACCACGGGTGCGCAGACCCGAAGGGATCACGGGTGCCCGACACATGGCGCAACACGAATTCCACGCTCTGCGCGGACATCAGTTCGAAACCCGACAGCCGCGATCCGGCGGTGGCGCGCACGATCTCGATGAGGTCCACCGCCGCCTGCGGGTCGGAGAGCGCGACCCACGCGGTGGCACGGCTACGAATCGCCGGATGAAGGGCCAGCACGGCGGCGGTGATCACGCCGAGGGTGCCCTCCGAGCCGATGAACAGCTGTTTGAGATCGTATCCGGTGTTGTCCTTGCGCAGGCCACGCAGGCCGTTCCAGATCCGACCGTCCGGCAGCACCACCTCCACGCCGAGGGTGAGCTCGCGCATCGTCCCGTAGCGGACCACGGCGGTGCCGCCCGCGTTGGTCGCGAGGTTGCCGCCGATGGTGCAGCTGCCCTCCGCGCCCAGCGAGAGCGGGAACAGCAGTCCGGCGGCGTCGGCGGCTTCCTGCACGGTCTGCAGGACCACCCCTGCCTCGACGGTGATCGTCTGGTCGGCACGGTCGACTCCCCGAATACGCCGCAACCGGTTCGTGGACAGCACGAGCTGGGTCCCGGAGCGGTCGGGCACCGCTCCCCCGCATAACCCGGTGTTGCCGCCCTGCGGAACGACCGCCACGCCCCGGCGATGGCAGAGCCCGAGGATCTCGGCGACCTGTCCGGTGTCGGCGGGCCGGGCCACCACCGCAGCCGTGCCCTGGTAGGCGCCTCGCCAGTCGGACAGATACCCCCGTAGCAGGTCGGGATCGGCGACCACACCGGCCGGTCCGAGGATGTCGTGCAGACGACGCAGAACGTCGGGGTCCATCGGGATTCCCTTCAGGAACGGGAGATCAGCGGGTCCAGGCCCAGGGTTCGCCGGGCGTGGGCCAGTCGATCGATGGCCTGCCCCGTCGCCAACAGCTCCGAGGCATTCGGCGCCAAGGTGCGCAGTCTGGACTCCCAGGCGGGCATTCGATCGGGGAAACACCCGGCCAGGACGGCCACCATCGCCGATGCCGAGGCCGAGGCGCCGGGCGAGGCACCCAACAACGCCGCCAGCGTGGCGTCCTCGGTGATCAACTGCTCGGCGCCGAAACCGACCATCGTGCCCCGGCCCGCAACGGTTCTGAGGGTCTGGACTCGTTGGCCTGCGGTGATCAGTTTCCAGTCCGCTTCCTGTGCGGTGGGCACGAACTCCCGCAGCGCGGCCAGCCGGGCAGCCGAGGACTGCGTCAGCTGCCGCACCAGATAGGCCAGCAGCGACGGGTTGTCCCTGGCCGTGGCCAGCAGGGTCGGCAGGTTGTCGGGTCGTATCGACCGCACCAGGTCGGTGTGACGGCCGCGTTTGAGGAAGCGCGGGGAGAACGCGGCGAAGGGCCCGAACAACAGGTGCTCCCGGCCTGCGACGACTCGCCGATCCAGGTGTGGAACGGAGATCGAGGGCGCACCCGGCGCGGCATGACCGTAGAGCTTCGCCGGGTGCTCGGCGACCAGGGCCGGTCGGGAGGCGCGCAGGAATCGGCCGCTGATGGGGAATGCGCCCAGGCCGCGTACCTCGGGCACGCCCGCACCCTGTAGGAGTGGCAGCGTCGCTCCGCCCGCACCGACGAACACGAATCGGGAGCGCAACGTCTCCACCCGGTCGGCCCGTCGGTCGCGGACGCCGATCTCCCACCGTCCCTGCCCGCGCCGCAGGGACCGGACCTCGTGGTGGGTCCGGACGGCGACGCCCCGTCGTTGCAGCGCGGCGAGAAGCCGACGGGTCAGCACCCCGAAATCGACGTCGGTGCCCTGCCTTGATCGGGTGACCGCGATCGGTTCTCGCTCGTCCCGGCCTCGGAGCACCAGCGGCAGCCAGGCTTCCAATCGGCTCCGGTCCGCGCTGATCTCCAGGTCCGCGAACAGCGGATGCTCCCGCAAGGCCGCATGGCGGGCCCGAAGGTAGGCCACCCCGTCGGTTCCACGCCCGAGTCCCAGATGCGGCGTCGACCGGATGAAGTCGCCGGGGTCGCCGAGCTGTCCCTGCGCCACCAACTCGGCCCAGAAACACAGCGAGGTGAGGTACTGCTCGCCGATCCGGACGGCACCCGTCGCATCGACGGTGCCGTCCGAACCGCGCGGCGTGTAGTTGAACTCGCAGAGCCCCGCATGGCCCGTCCCGGCGTTGTTCCAGGCGTGCGAGCTCTCGTTGCCGGGCTCGCCGAGCCGTTCCAACACCGTGATCCGCCAGTCGGGCTGCAGTGTCGCGATCAGCGTGCCGAGGGTGGCACTGACGATGCCTGCGCCGACGAGGACGATGTCGTGGATCTCGGTGTCGACCACGATTCCTCCTCTTTCGGGCCTCGGACGGCGTGTGTGTCAGCGAATCGGCGAGTCGATCACGACACGATCGACCGTCCACGCCCTGGTCTGCTCGCTCAAGGTGATCCCCAGACCGGGACGGTCGGACAGCTGCATGCGCCCGTCCACGGTCGCCAACCGCTCGTTGAACAGCGGGTACAGCCAGTCGAAGTGCTCGACCCACGGCTCATGCGGGTAGGCCGCAGCGAGGTGGACGTGGATCTCCATTGCGAAGTGCGGGGCGATCTGCAGATTGCGGTGGTCGGCCAGCGTGGCGAGCTTGAGGAACTGGGTGATTCCGCCGATGCGGGGGGCATCCGGTTGCAGGATGTCGACGGCACCGTTGCGGATCAGCTCGTAGTGCTCGGCGACGCTGGTCAGCATCTCCCCGGAGGCGATCGCCGTGGTCAGCGACCGGGTGAGGTTGGCATGTCCCTCGGCGTCGTAGGCGTCCAGGGGCTCCTCGATCCAGACCAGCCCGAACTCCTCCAGCGCCCGGCCGACCCGCATCGCCGTGGGCCGGTCCCACTGTTGGTTGGCATCGACCATCAGGGGCACGTCTCCGATGTGCTCTCGGACCGCGGCGACGCGCCGCAGGTCCTCGGCCCAATCGGCCTGCCCGACCTTGATCTTGATTCCGCCGACCCCGGACTCCAGGGTGCGGGTGGCGTTGTCCTTGATCTGCTCGACCGACTCGTGCAGGAAGCCACCAGAGGTGTTGTAGCAGCGCACCGAGTCCCGGTGCGCGCCGAGCAGTTTCGCCAACGGCAGCCCGGCCCGCTTTGCCTTCAGGTCCCACAGCGCGACGTCGATCGCGGCCAGGGCCTGGGTCGCGGCGCCGCTGCGGCCGACCGAGGCACCCGCCCACACCAGCTTCGTCCACAACCGACCGATGTCGCTGGGGTCCTCGCCGATCAGGTCGGGCGCGACCTCCTTGGCGTGGGCGAACTGGGCGGGGCCACCGGCGCGCTTGGAATAGCTGAAGCCGACGCCCTCGGCGCCCTGCTCGGTCGTGATCTCGGCGAACAGGAAGACGACCTCGGTCATCGGCCGCTGTCTGCCGGTGAGGACCTTGGCGTCGCTGATTCCGGTGGACAGCGGCAATGTCACCGAGGACAGCGTCACCGAGGCGATCCGGTCGAGAACGGCGGAGCTGGTCATGGGACTCCTTTGGCAGCGGCGGCGAGCAGCGGTCGAGGATCGGTCGGGGTCAGCGGTCCAGGCAGGGACGCTTGGCGTCGAACTGCCAGTCGGGCACGAGGTACTGCATCGCGACGGCGTCGTCACGCGCACCGAGGCCGTGTTCCCGATACAGCTCGTGGGCAGCGGCGAGGGCGTCGCGGTCGAGCTCCACTCCGAGCCCCGGGGCCGTCGGCACGGCGATCCGCCCGTCGCGGATCTGCAAAGGCTCGCGCGTCAACGCCTGGCCGTCCTGCCAGATCCAGTGCGTGTCCAGCGCCGTGATCGTCCCGGGAGCGGCCGCACCGACCTGGGTAAACATCGCGAGCGAGATGTCGAAGTGGTTGTTGGAGTGCGAACCCCAGGTGAGACCGAAGTCCGCGCACAGCTGCGCGACGCGAACCGAGCCGCGCATCGTCCAGAAGTGCGGGTCGGCCAACGGGATGTCGACCGCCGCCGCCCGCACGGCGTGCGCCAGCTGCCGCCAGTCGGTGGCGATCATGTTCGTCGCCGTGGGCAGGCCGGTGGCCCGGCGGAACTCCGCCATGGTCTCGCGGCCGGAGAAGCCGTTCTCGCCGCCGACCGGGTCCTCGGCGTAGGCCAGTACCCCGTGCAGGTCACGACACAGTTCGATGGCATCGGCCAGCAGCCAGCCGCCGTTGGGATCCAGGGTGATCCTGGCGTCGGGGAAACGCGCGGCCAACGCACGAACCGCCTCGATCTCCTGCGCGCCGGGCAGCACACCGCCCTTGAGCTTGAAGTCCGTGAAGCCGTAGCGGGCCTGCGCGGCCTCGGCCAGCGCCACCACCGCCTCGGGTGTCAGGGCGGGTTCGCGCCGCAGCCGCTCCCAGTCGTCGGCCGGATTCGACTCGGCGACATACGGCAGTTCGGCGGCGGCCCGCCGGTCGCCCACGTAGAAGAGGTAGCCGAGCATCGGGACCGCGTCGCGCTGCTGCCCATCGCCGAGCAGTTCGGCCACCGGGACACCGAGGTACTGGCCGAACAGGTCCAGCAGGCACGACTCCAGGGCGGTCACCGCATGCACCGTGGTCCGCAGATCGAAGGTCTGCTGGCCCCGACCTCCGGCGTCGCGGCCCGCGAAGGCATCCGCGACCGAACGCAGCAAGCTGCCATAGCGGGCGACGGGTCTGCCGATCAGCAGCTCGCCCGCATCCTGGATGGTCTGCCGGATCGCGTCCCCGCCCGGTACCTCGCCGACCCCGACCCGGCCCTCGCTGTCGGTGACGATCGCGATGTTGCGGGTGAAGAACGGCCCATGGGCGCCGCTCAGGTTCAACAGCATGCTGTCGTGGCCCGCTACGGGCACCACCTCGATACGTGCCACGGTGGGGCTTAGACCGGTCATGCTGTCCGTCCTCTCGCATCGAGAATGCGCGGGCCTCGACGAGGGTGGAGCCGAGGCCGCCGGCTGGTCGGGCCGTCCCGTCATCGATCCGCGCCTGCGGCGGGCTCGTCCGCCGCCTCGGCGAGCGTGTCCCGCCCCCTGTGTTCGATGCCGCGCACCGCAAGGGACACGGGCGGGCCCGGCAACCGTAAGAATCCCGCGCGATGCCTGTCTAGGTGCTTTTTCGCATCAACCGATGCCGTCAGGGCATCGAATGGATTCGACGGGACGAGGCGGCAATCCGCGCCCGTTTCGCGAACGGGCTACACACCTTCGACAGGTCTCGGTCGATCGACCAAAACGAGATCGCACCGACATCGATGACCATCCCCCGAGCCGGCCGCTCCGCAGCACGCCGACTCCCCCACGCTCGTCGGATCGGCGCACAACGCGCCCCATGCGTCGAAGGTATCGATTCATACTGCATGGGTCCTGGACAGGCATCGCGCCAGGTTCCTACTCTTCGCCCGTCCAGACGCTCGTGATGCCACTCACAGCGCCCCGTTGCCGGACGACTGGCTTCTCGACGAGGAGAAATGACATGACCACCAGCATCGGCACGCGACGACGGGCGGCGACCGGCCTCGGGCTGGCCCTGACCCTCTCGATGACGGCCTGCGGCGGAAACCTCGGGGGCGGGTCCAGCGACGGCGCGGACTTCCCCGACGGCAACCCCATCAGCATCTACGTCGGCCAGGACCCGGGCGGCAGCACCGACCTCATCGGCCGCGCGTTAGCCGACGGCGCCACCGCCGACCTCGACGTGGCGATCACCGTGGAGAACATCCCGGGAGCCAACGGCACCCTGGCCGCCCGCCAGCTGGAGGGCGACCGAGCCGACGGTCACACGCTGATGATCTTCAACGGCAGCCTCGCCTACATCACCCCGCTCGCAGTGTCGGAGAGCGAGGCGGTCGACATCGAGGACTTCGAGATCGTCAGCGGGCTGTCCCAGGACGACTACGTGCTGGTGACCGCCGCCAACTCCGGCTTCGAGACCATCGACGACCTCGCCGAGGCCGACCGGTCCATCACCTACGGCACCACCGGCGTGGGCACGGGCAGCCAGCTCTCCCAGGCCGCGTTGTTCGCCCAGGCCGACATCGAATCCACCGCCGTGCCCTTCGACGGCGGGTCGCCCACGCTGACCGCCGTCCTCGGCGGCCAGGTCGACGTCGGCTCGATCCAACTCGGCGAGGCCGCCGCGCAGATCGAGGCAGGTGAGCTCACGCCGATCGTCACCTTCGCGAGGGAACGGCCGACCTACCTGTCCGACACCCCCACCGCCGTGGAGGCGGGCTACGACGTCGAGGTTCAGCAGTCGCGGGCGGTCTTCGCGCCGAAGGACACCCCGCAGGAGGTTATCGACGCCCTTCGCGAGTCGTTCCAGACGGTCTTCGACTCCGAGGTCTACCAGAACTTCAACACCGACAACCAACTCACCCCGAACGAGGTCGACGGCGAAGAGCTGCGTGAGCAGTGGTCGACCAACCTCGACACCTACCGCAGCATGGTCGAGGAGTTCGACATCGATATGGGCGGTGCGCAGTGACGTCCGCAGACGACGCGGAACGCGAGTCGGCGGCCACCCCGGCCGCCGGCTCGAAGGATTCGGCCCCCGGCACCGCCGACACCACCGCCGCCGAGCCAAGCCTGGCCGAAGCGCTGGTCGCGGTGGAGGAAGCCGAACACGAGGACCGGCCTGCGCCGACCGGCACCCTCGGCAACGTCGTCACCGCCGCCGCCGTCCTGGTACTCGGTGTGGCCATGCTGCTGGGTTCCTGGTCACTGGGCATCGGCACCGCGAGCGCCCCCGACTCCGGCACCTGGCCGCTGTTGGTCAGCGTCGTCCTGGTCGTGCTCGCCGTCGCACTACTGGCCTCCGCGCGTAAGGCCAGCGGCGGGGAACAGTTCTCGACGCGGGCGCTACTGGTGTTGGCGGGGCTGGGCACGATGGTCGCGTTCGTCGCGGTCATCGAGCTCGTCGGCTTCGAGATCCCGGCCGCCGTGCTCACCTTCGTCTGGCTCCGGTTCCTGGGACGCGAGAGCTGGCGCACGTCGATCATCACCAGCATCGCCGTGACCGCCGCCTTCTACGCCCTGTTCGTGGGCGCCTTCTCCGTCCCCATTCCACACCTGTTCTAGGAGGTTCCGTGGACCTGTCACCGGTCTTGGACGGCTTCGCTGTCGTCTTGGAGCCCATCAACCTCTTGTACTGCCTGATCGGGGTGGTCGTCGGAATGCTGGTCGGGGTCCTGCCCGGCCTCGGCCCGGCGGCGACCATCGCGATCCTGCTGCCGGTCACCTTCGGCATCGAACCCGTCACCTCGATCATCATGCTGGCGGGCATCTTCTACGGCGCCCAGTACGGCGGCACGATCACCTCGGTGCTGCTGCGGCTACCCGGCGAGGCGTCCTCGGTGGTCACCGTCTTCGACGGACACGCACTGGCCCGCCAGGGCAAGGCGGGCACCGCGCTGGGCATCGCGGCCATCGGCTCCTTCATCGGCGGCACCGTCTCGATCCTCGGCCTGACGCTGCTCGCGCCCGTGGTCACCGGCTTCGCCCTGGACTTCGGGCCGCCCGAGTACACCGCGCTCGCACTGCTGGGCATTCTGCTCGTCTCCACGGTCGGCGGCGGCAACCGGATCAAGGCCGTCATCGCCGCCTGTGTCGGCCTGCTGCTGGCCACCGTCGGCCGCGACGGCTTCACCGGCGTCGAGCGCTTCACCTTCGGCAACCTGTCGTTGGCCGACGGCTTGGACTTCGTGCCCATCGCGATGGGCCTGTTCGGACTCGGCGAGATCCTCTACAACCTGGAGGAACGGCACCGGGCCTCGAAACCGCCGTCGAAGATCGCCAACGTCTGGCCGTCGAAGGCCGACCTGCGACAGTCCTCCGGTGCGATCGGACGTGGTTCGGTCCTCGGCTTCATCCTGGGCATCCTGCCAGGCGGTGGCGCCACGCTCTCCTCGCTGGCCGCCTACGCGTTGGAGAAGCGGCGGGCCAAGAAGCCGGAGCGCTTCGGCAAGGGCGCGGTGGAGGGTGTCGCGGCGCCGGAGACCGCCAACAATGCCGCCGCCACCTCGTCGTTCATCCCGTTGCTGTCGCTGGGTATCCCCGCGAACGCCACGATGGCGGTCATCTTCGGCGCGCTGTTGATCCAGGGCGTGAGCCCCGGCCCCCGGCTGGTCACCGAGGAGCCCGAGCTGTTCTGGGGCGTGGTCAACTCGATGTACATCGGCAACATCCTGCTGCTGATCATGAGCATCCCGCTGGTGGGGCTGTTCGTGAAGATCCTGCGGGTGCGGCCGACCATCCTGGCGCCCATCACCGTGCTGATCACCCTGATCGGCGTGTACACGGTGCGCAACGACCCCTTCGACATCATCCTGGTGATCGTCTTCGGCGCGCTGGGCTACCTGATGAAGAAGTGCGGTTTCGACCCCGGACCGCTGGTGCTGGCCTTCGTGCTCGGCTCGTTGCTGGAGGACTCGCTCCGCCGCTCCCTGCTGATCTTCGACGGCGACCCGACCGGGTTCGTCACCCGACCGATCTCCGGGACGCTGCTCCTCGCCTTCGTCGTGGTGGCCCTGATGCCGATTCTCAAGTCGGTCTTGGCTCGCCGTCGGGCCGCCAAGGCGGCGGTCGGGTCCGACGAGCAGGACACCGATCAGGACCGGAAGGACGAGCGGGTGTAGGACCGGGTCGATCCCCGGCTGAACAGACGACTGCGGCGCGGGACCTGGTGAACGACCAGGTCCCGCGCCGCTTTGTTGTGTCACCCACCGCAGGGCGGCGGGTTCATGCTCGTCGTGTCACCCGCCGCAGTCAGGCGGGTACTCGCTCAGGAGTCCGAGGCCACCCGGCTCGGGGCACGTAACGACTCGACACCGGGCTCCTCGACGTCGAGGGCGAGCGCCGGATCCGCCGCGCCGGGCACCCCGGACTCCGGCGTGTCCTTCTTGCTGCTGCGGACGAACAACGAGGTGATGAACGCGGCCACCCCGATGCACCCGGCGACGATGAACGCGGTGCGCAGCCCGGCGGCGTCGGGAGCACCGGTCCCCTGGGAGGTGCTCAGCGAGGCCACCGTGATGAACACCGCGGTACCGAAGGCGCCTGCGACCTGCTGCAGGGTCGCCAGGATCGCGCTGCCGTGCGAGTGCAGGTTGTCGGGCAGCACGCTGAGCGACTCGGTCATCAACGGCGTCATCATCAAGCCGAGACCGGCCATGAACACCACGTGGATGGCCACGACCATGCCGACCGACGACTCCGGCCCCAAGGTCGTGAACAGCCACAGCGACACCGCCATCGCGCCCGCACCCGGGACCACCAGCGGCCGGGCGCCGAGACGGTCGAACAGTCGTCCCACCGGACGCCCCAGCAGACCGAGGACCAGGCCACCGGGCAGTACCGCGAGCCCGCTGACGAAGGTGCTCACGTTCAGCACGGTCTGCAGGTACAGCGGCAGCAGGATCGCCGCCGCGCCCAACATGCACAGGAACAGCAGCGCCGTCAGCACCAGGGCGACGCGGAAGGTGCGGTAGGTGAAGGGCCGCAGGTCGAGCAGGGCGCGTTCTTGGCGTTGCAGCAGGACCTGGCGGCCGATGAAGGCTGCGAGTGCAACGGCACCGACCACGATCGGCGCCCACGGCGGCACCAGGTGCTCGCCCCCCGCGGACTCACCGATGGAGGCCAGCCCGTACAGCAGGCCACCGAAACCGAAGGCGGACAGCAGCACCGAGAGCACGTCCAACGGCACCTTGCGTGTCTCGCTCTCCAACCGCATCCAGACCACGCCGATGACCAGCGCGACAGCCGCTAGCGGAAGAACCAACCAGAAGATCCAGCGCCAACCCAGTGAGGACAGCACCGCCCCACCGATTGTCGGGCCCAATGCCGGGGCGACCGCGATGACGATGGTGATCGTGCCCATCGTCGCGCCACGGTTGGCCACCGGCACCAGTCGCATGACCGAGGTCATCAGCAGGGGCATCATGACTGCGGTACCGCAGGCCTGGATGATGCGGCCGACCAGCAGCATCCCGAAGCCGGGTGCCAACGCGCTGAGCAGGGTGCCGACCCCGAACAGCGTCAACGAGGCAAGGAAGATCTGGCGCGGTGTGAACCGTTCCAACAGGAATGCGGTCGTCGGGATGACCACGGCCATTGTCAGCAGGAATCCACTGGTCAGCCACTGAGCCGTCGTCGTGGTGATATCGAGGTCGACGGTGAGGTCGCGCAGGGCGACGCTCAGGATCGTCTCGTTGAGAATCATGACGAACGCCGAGGCGACCAGTACTGCGATCAGCACGTTGGCTTTCGGCGGTGGAACAACTCGGTCGGATCCCGCGGTCGCAGTGCTCGCAGGGTCGATCATTACTGGAACCTCTCACGAAAGTAGGTCGTGCTCACGCGCCCAGGATGTGGGCGAGACCGGGAGGTCTCGCGTGAGAACGAGAATGGCTGCTCACCGTCGTTGGCGCTGGCCCGGCAGGTTGATCGAGGCCGGCTGAGCCCGGCGGGGCGCTCGGTCCGATGGGCCGGAGCCGACCACCCCGTGCGGCCGATCCACGGCACACCGTCGTTGCATTCGGGGTTGGTGACCGGGGATCGGGTGCTGGCGCGATGGCGTCCTCGATGACGCCGACCACAAGGCAAAAAATTCTCCCCCACCGGCTGCGTCCTAGGACGAACCGCGCGGGGAAGAACGGTCTCTGACTATGCAGGTGTCGATGTGTGTATCCGAGCACCTCCACGACGATGTCAGTAGCCCTTCCAGCGTAACCCCATCCACCGACTGGCAACGGTGATCGGACGGCCCGTATTCCGCTGCGAAGATCTCGACTCGGTAATCTTCTTCGGCAGCCGCCACCGACAGTGAGGCTCGGGGAACCGTCCGCTGTGCGACTGGCCGGGTCGCCGTGGTTCGGGGGCGATGCTCGCGCCGGACGCCGTTGGCGAGAACACCCCGGGTGCCCGCGTGGCCAGGCCCCGCCGAACACGGCGGCCAGCGGCGCCCCATACCAGCGCGCTGGCGGATTCCTCAAGAACCCCACCCGTCCGAGGGATGGAAATACAGCTGCTCAATCACTATTTTGTTCACGCCTGGGCAACCACATCAGTGAAGACGACTAATCGAAAAATATATTTCATTTCTCACCTTCTTGCACGGATACCGCTTCGACGACAATCGATACCTGCTGGACTGCACCAGCATCGAATCGAGCTATGGCGCACTCTTTCACCACAATACGTGAAAACTTCACTTTTTACTGGGCCCAGGCCGTCCCTGGTTCGACGCGACGTTCCCGAAGCGCGGCGTCGACAGTCATGCGACAACGGAAAGGCCCGCAGTGACCGACTCCTCGACCACCATCGCCACCACCGGCCAGGTACCCGGACCGCGAACGGAGCCCGGCAACTTCCCGGTACCGCCCGATGATGTGCTGACAGGCCACGAGATCTGGCAGCACGTTCAGCCCGGCCTCGTCTACCCCTCCCCGTATGCCCTATTCGCTACCTTCTGGCGCGCACCGGAGGGCGCGAAGATCAGCAGGTCGGTACTGGCCGAGGTACTCACCGAGGTTGGCGAAGCCATCCAGAAACATCACGCGGGTGCCAACACCACCGCCGTGCTCGGAGTCGGTTTCGGACTGTGGCAGGAGATCTGCGAGACCGACGGTCTCGAACTGCCACGCGGCATGGCACTCACCTGCCCGGCGAACACGTCGACCGGTCCGCACCCGACGTCCGACGTGTTCGCCCGTTCGCAGGGCACCTTCGCCGATTCGCAGGCCGATCTGTGGTTCCACATCAAATCCGACCGCGAGGACGACTGCCCTGCGGTGTACGAGTCGATATCGCGACTACTCGCCGCTAAGAACTGTATCGACGAATCGCGAACGGTCTTCCAGGCGGCCGCGACGAAATCCGTGCGTGCCGACAAGCTCGGTGGCAAGGTACTCGGCTGCCGATTCTCCGAGAATCTCAACAACCCGACCGACCCCGTGACTATCGAAAGTCACACGATCGTCGGCAACGAGGATCCCTGGTACGCGGGATCGTCTTTCGCACTGTCCCAGCGTTTCGCGTTCAACTGGGAACACATCCTGAACATGGGACCGGATCAGATCGAGGATCTCGTCGGTCGGACCGCCGAGGACATCATCGTGCCCACCCGGGACGACCGCAGCCACATCAAGTGTTCCCGGGTCCAGGATGAGTCGGGCGACACGATGCGGATCCTGCGGCTCGGCCTGCCCTACGGCACCTCTACAGCGACCAAGAACAACGAGCTGCGGCTCAAGGGGGCCAGCCTGCGGGACGAGCACGGCGTGTACTTCGCTGGCTACGCCAAGGCCGTCGGCGTGCTCGAGGAGATCATGACCAGCCAGCTCGGTCAGGAACCCGGTTACGTCGCCGACCGACTACTGAACACGGTGCACGCCGATATCGGCGGGTTCTACTTCATCCCGAGCCAGACCGCCCTGCAACTGGCACCGGCGAAGCTCGGCAAGCTGCACGAAGACGGCTGGGATCGTTTCCCGGGAGTCGACTGGAACCGCCTGGACCGGCACTTCACCGGCCGATCCTCGAACGGGTACCTGTACTACAACCACCGCGATTACCTGTTCACGATGGGCACCATGGCAGGCGCGGACCGGCTTCGCTACCTACCTCCCAGCAAACGAGTGCTGCGCTTGCTGGCCAAGGCGTTCTCCCGTTGGCAGGACAACTGGTACTTCGACCGAGTACAGCCGGAGCCGCCGCACCTGTCGGTCCTCCTCGAACACGAACTCGGGGCGCAGCGGGCCGCCGAGATCATGGCCGGCCGGGTCATGGAACGAATGGGTTGGTCGGTCAAGCTCGGGCTGAGTCGGGTGTTCGCCTCCGAGGAGTACGGCTTCCGGGGTCGCAGGCGCGACGACCAGGGCAATTGGGTCAACGGCTCCGACACCTACCACCTGGACCCCTTCGAACTGATCGTCGGCGGCATGCCGACCCTCGGTCTCGGCCAGGGCAAATACGTCGTCGACTACCGGCGAGCCGACGAACAGCTCGGCGACTATTTCCGGAATCTGAGTGCCGCATCCGGCGTCGGGCATGTCGTGCCGGACTACCAGCGTCTGTTGGACAAGGGCCTGCGCGGACTGCTCGCCGACATCTCCGACAAGGCGTCCGTGGCGAGCGACCAGCCTAAGATCGAGTTCTATCTCGCGATCCGGCTGGCGTTGGAGGGGGTGCGCGACCATTGCCTCGCCTTCGCGGACCTCGCCGAGCAACACGCGGCGGACCTGCCGGACTCGATGGTGGCCGAACAACACAATCTCGCCGAGGTTCAAGCACGGATGCGCAAGCTCGCCCACGAACCGCCGGACACCCTCGTCGAGGCCGCACAACTGATCTTCACCCTGCATTCCTGCCTGCACCTCATCGGCGAACCCACCGCGATCGGCAGGCTCGATCAGCTGCTCCAGCCCTTCTACGACCGCGATATCGCGGCGGAGTTGATCGATGACGACCAGGCTCAAGAGGTCATCGACTGCCTGTGGGTGAAGCTGGGCGGCAACGTCCTATGGAACCGCATGTTCGTCGACGACCATCAGCAGTCCGGGAACATGGCGATGGGTGGGGCGAGCGGGGCCTATCCGCAGGGTGCGGCCAACAATCAATGGGTGCAGCAGATCACCGTCGGCGGCACACTCGCGGATGACGAGCCTGGCGCGGGCAAGCCCGCCTACAACCGCTTGACCATGCTCTGTCTACGCGCCGCCCGCAGGCTCCCGCTCAATGCGCCGTGTCTGTCGCTCCGGGTCCGGCCCGACATGCCCCAGGAATACCTGGACGAAGCAGCCCTGGCGATCATCAGCGGCGGGGCGCATCCGATCCTGATCAACGACGAGAAGGTCATCCCCGGGCTCATCCGTAGTGGTGAGGAGATCGGCGACGGTCCCGCAGATCCCACCGAGTTCACTCCGGTGCGGGAGAAGGCAGGCGAGTTGTGGCGCAGCGACGTTCCATTGAGCGTTGCGCGTGACTATGCCTGCGACGGCTGTTACGAGCCGCAGTTCATCGGAAAGAACTGGTTCACCCTCGGCGGTATCAACACGCTTCAGGTTCTGGAAGCCAGCCTCAACCAGGGCAAGTCGTGGCTGACGGCGGGGCCGATGTACTTCCGAGGCCAGCGTGTGTCGTTCAGCTCGCCGAAGCCGAGCGAGATCACGACCTTCGACGAAGTGCTGGAGTTGTTCTTCACGCATCTGTTCTGGATGTACGCCAAGCAGGCCGATGGAACCCTGGGACTGTACGGGCAGACCAGCGATGTGTGTCCGTCTCCGCTGCTGTCGGTCTTCGTGGACGACTGCGTCGAGAAGGGGATGGACTACTACGCGGGCGGCCCCCGCTACAACGTGTTCGCGCCCTGTTTCACGGCGCTGCCGAACGCCATCAATTCGCTGTACGCCGTGCGCCAGCTGGTATTCGAGCCGACCACGGCGGTCACCTCGCTTCCCGAGCTGGTCGAGGCGTTGATGTGCGACTGGGGCGAGTCCATGGTCGAGCCGTTCATCAGCGTTCTGGCCGGTGAAGGGCGGATCGCCGCACGCGCCGAGCGATTCCGCGACATTCGCGAGGTAGCGCTGGCTCTCCCGAAGTACGGCCGAGGCAACGCCGAGATCGACGCCTTCGGCAACGAATTCCTGCAACGGGTCTCCGAAACGGTGCTGTCGGTGTTCACCGACCCTGCCGCGCCGAGCGCACGGACCATGGTCGAACTCGCCCGCCGATTCGGCAGCGCGGAGCATCCGTTCGGTGTGCAGATGCAGCCGGGAGTCGGCACCTTCGAGAATTACCTGGAGTTCGGTGCGATGGCAGGCGCGTCGGCGGAGGGAAGGCGATCCGGCGAGCCACTGGCGACGGATCTGAGTGCGGCGCCCAGCCCTGGTGATCGGGCAGTCGATCACCAAGAGGCTGGTCTCCTGACCGTGTTGAAGAGCCTGTCCGGTCCGGGTACGGATGCGTTGTGGGACACCGCACCCACAGACATGAACATTCGGGAGGACTTCGATCTCGATGAGCTCAAAGAGGTTCTCCGAGCGTTCGTCGACGGTGCCGGTTCCAACCTTCTCACGGTGACCTGCGCGAATCCGGAGACCTTCGACGCGGCCTGCCTCGATCCGGAGAAGTACGACCTGCTCCGGGTTCGGATGGGTGGCTGGTCGGAGTTCTTCATCTCGATGTTCCCCGGCCATCAGCGCACCCACCAGCGCAGGCCGTTCAGCATCACGGCGCAGTAGCCGGTCGGCGGTACGCTCGACGATGTCGGGCGTACCGCTCGGCGACGGTGTGTTTCGGTGTCGAGTCCCACGGTGGACGAGTCGGACACATCAACAACAACGACCAACAAACGCCGCTACACCAACAAATTGCACTGCCAACAAACACCATCCCACGCCCGGCGTTATTCCACGCACGCCCCAATACCTCGACTTGGATTTCTTCCTGCCGCGCCCACCGCCTAGACCGTCGGTCGGGTAAAGTGACATCCAGCTTCCGGAAGAGACAGATGGCTATTAGCTCGACTCTGGTTCAGCAGTCCGATAACGAGTCCAGTCAGGTCATCGTGGAGGAGCACTGCATGCGTGACGCCGTTGAACTGGTGGAGGCGTGGGCCGCCCGGCAGCTGACCGAGCCGAGTGCTGCCGCGATACGGGTAGGCGAGCTTGTGGCAGCAACGTTGGGCGAGGACTCCGCCATTCGGCAGCTACTTATCGAAGCTACTGACGGCCGGGTTTCACCGAGGACACGGCTGCGCGCCGAACTCGCGGTCGAGGAAGCGCTCGACCGTCTGCCGGGGTTCGACGTTCGGCTCAATACGGCACTTCGGGCAGCAGCCGACAGCGCGCGCACTCCAAGGGTCGCCGAGCAGGTTGGTCTGGGCATGACTTCGGGCGACGGCAGCACCGCCCCTATCGACCAAGCACAGGTCGTACACCGATTGTATTTCGGTCGCGACGATGCCGAACACGACATGGCTGACGGATTGCTGCGAGAGGGTTTCATCCCGACCACCGCCTATTCGGAAGTCGTCACCGGACGCAAAAATTTGATCATCGGCCGCAAGGGTTCGGGTAAAAGTGCGATCTGCATGCACCTGGCACTCAGCAACCTCGGCCCCAACAAATCTTGCCTTATCACGCCAGATGATGCCGTCGGCGAGGAACTCCGCCGATTCGAGCTGGACGGGTTGACTGCGCCATCGGCCAAGGCATTGCTGTGGCGGTATGTCTTCGCCATCCACGCCGCAAGACACGTGGTGCAACACGCTGGCGACAAGGTCCATCGGCGACGGCGCCTCGCCTCGGTAAGCGCGCTAGAAAGATTCTTGCGGGATAACGGAGAAATCACCGAGCAGAGTCTCTATCATCGAATCGCTCGCGCGAGCCGCGGTTTACTCTCATCGTTCTCATTGGAGGCATTCGGCGTAAAGGTGGCAGCCAGCGCCAATAACACTCCGGCAGGTGTTCGGGCTTCCCGTCAGCTCGACGTGGTGGAATCGGGAGTACGGCGGGCATTCGAGGAGCTGGGATGCGCCGACGAGCACGGCACCCTACTGGTGATGGTGGATCAGTTAGAACAAATCTGGTCGGGAGAGGCAGACAGCGAATCGCTCATCATCGGCCTACTCCTGGCGGGCAAGCACGCGGCGCTGGTTTACGGGGGCCCGGTTCGCTGCGTTCTCTTCTTGCGCTCAGACATCTACGATGTTCTAGAATTCAGCGACGCGGACAAATTTCACAGCGACGAGATCCGACTAGACTGGACCGTTCGCATGCTGCATCAACTCGCTCTCACTCGGGCTAGTATCGCGCTGGGACAGCGATTGCAGCCCGCAGACCTGTGGGGCGGGATTTTTCCCGCCATGATTGCAGGGGAACGCACCGCAGACTACTTGTTCACACGTATGCTACCGCGCCCGCGTGACGCCATCCAGTTCCTCAACCAGTGCCGAGACACCGCACTGGCCAACGGGCACCGTCACATCTCGGCAGCCGACGTGGTAGATGCCACGCTCGTGTTCTCCCGATGGAAGTTACTCGATCTCGCGAAGGAGTACGGTACTCGCTTTCCGTTCCTCAGCTCGTTGCTGACCGTTTTTCGGGACACAGGATACGAACTGACCCGTACGTCCATCGCCGCACTCTACCAGCCTTTTCAGCGTTACTTTCGAAGCAGATACGACATGTACGCTGAATTTTTTGATCCGGACGCGATTATCGAATTACTTTACGCGGTTGGCTTCCTCGGCGTGCATCGGGGGCAGAATTATGTATATGCAGGAACGATCGAGACTTCGATTCGCCCGTTCGAGTCTAGTTTCTGTGTTCATCCGTGCTTCCGTCCCGCACTCGGCGCAACTCAGCCCCATGTGTCGACCATAGTCAACGACGCTACTGGCAATATCGTCGGGAACGTCGTCCAGGCGGCAACTATCTCTGGCGGCATGAGTTTCGCCAGTTCGGCTGGCGCCGATGTGGTCCTCAAACCAAAGCCCAAGCGCCGCCCCGCCGAGTTGACACACGACGATCCGGACGAGACTGTGGTCGACCAACCGTAGGCAGGCCCGCCGATGGTGCCGTGGATTCGGGCGCACGAAGCTACAGCGCTCTGACCCAAACCAGACTCACCCATATCCTCGGTCCTCGACCGCCAACGGCCATAACCCGGCGATGATCTTCAGATGGACAGCCGGCCCGACGAGGGGACGACGGCGCCGGCGCTTCTACAGATCTCGAGGCACCGCCCGAGCCATCGTCCCCGCCGCTACACAGCTCAGCGGCACCGAAGCGTGATCACCAGCTCACCGGCAGCTCATGAACCCCGTAGACGAATCCGTCGTGCTTGAACGGCACCTTCTCGAAATCGGTCGCCAACCGCAGTTCGGGGACCCGCCGGTAAAGGGTGCGATAGACGATGTCCAGTTCCAGCCGGGCCAGGGGCTGGCCGAGGCACTGGTGCACGCCGAACCCGAAGGCGACGTGGTGCCTTGCCTCGCGGGTGACGTCGATGTGGTCGGGCTCGGCGAACGCCTCGGGATCGCGGTTGGCGATCTCGTTGGGCATGATCAGGCCCTCACCTGCGCGGACCGGCTGGCCTGCGACCTCGATGTCCTCCAAAGCGACGCGACGACGCCCGCCGTGGGTGATGTTGAGGTAACGCAGCAGTTCCTCGACTGCGTGGGTGACGATCTTGGGGTCGTCCGAGTCTCGCACCAATGCCAGCTGTTCGGGGTTCTCCAGCAGCGCGAGGGTGCCGAGGGCGATCATGTTGGCGGTGGTCTCGTGCCCGGCGATCAGCAGCAGCACCGCCATCGAGGCCGCTTCCTGGCGTTCCAGCTCGCCTGCCTGGATCCGGCCCGCGAGGTTGGACAGCAGGTCGTCGCCGGGTTCGACGAGTTTCTTGCTGATCAGTCCGTCGAGGTAGACGCCGAGTCGTCCGATCGCCGCCGCGCGTTCCTCCGGCGTGGAGTTGCGGTTGATCAGGGTCTTGCTGTTCTGCTGGAAGAAGTCGTGGTCGGAGTAGGGCACGTCGAGCAGGTCGCAGATGACCAGGGAAGGCACCGGTAGCGCGAAGGCCTCCACCAGGTCGGTCGGGTTCGGCCCGGCGAGCATCTCGTCGATCGCGTCGTCGACGATCTTCTGTACGGCGGGGCGCATCGCGGCGACCTTCTTCACCGTGAAGGCGGCGCCCACCATGCGGCGCAGTCGCGCGTGTTCCGGGTCGTCCATGCTGATGAAGCTGAGGGTGCCGTTGCCCTCGGTTTGGCGGGGGTAGCCGGGTCGCGACATCACCGCGCTGACGTTCGGGTTGGACAGCACCGCGCGCTGATCGGCGTAGCGGGTGACCAGCCAGGGAGTGCTGCCGTCCCACAACCGGACCCGGACCAGCGGGCCCTGCTCTTGGAGGGCTTTCAGCTCGGGCGGCGGGTCGAAGGGACACCCCTGCGCTCGGGGCATCGGGTATTCGGGAACCTCGGCCGTGTCGGGGGCTGCCGGGTCCATGGTGCTGGTCATGATCTTCCTTCCGATGAATGCGATGGCGTTGCGGTGCCGCGACCGCATTCGGCCTAGGACGAGGAGTCGGCCGTCGCCAAGGGGGCCGGGGCGGCCGGGGCGGTGCCTGCGGCGCGTGGTTCGCCGAGGAGTCGGCGGCGGAGTTCGCGCGCCTGTTTGGGCATGTTCCAGCCGAGGACGCCGACGGGGTCGCCTGCTCGCCGGTACACGGCGGCGAAACGGCCCTCCGTCGGGTCGCCGTCGACCACGGACACCTCGGTTCCGGTGCCGGGCAGGCCGTGAATCTGCAGTTTGGCGTCGAACTGGTCGGTCCAGAAGTACGGGACCGGGGTGTAACGGCGAGGGTTGCCCAGGATGTTGTCGGCGACCACCATCGCCTGTTCGGTGGCGTTGGTGCGATTCTCCAGCCGCAGTGCGGTGTCGAGGTCGTCGTGGTGCCAGCGGGCGACGTCCCCGGCGGCGTACACGCCTGCGGCAGCCCGGCAGTGCGCGTCGCACACGACGCCGTTGTCGACCGGGATCCCACTGCCGTCGAGCCATTCGGTGTTCGGGATGGCGCCGAGTGCGACCACGACGACATCGGCCGGGATGGTCTCGCCGGTGGCCAGTCGGACACCGGTCACCCGGTTCTCCGTGCTGGCGAAGCCGGTCACGGCGGCGCCGGGCCGCAGTGTGACGCCCCGTTCGCGGTGCAGGTCGCCGAGCAGTCCGGCGACGAGCCCGCCGAGTTGCGCGGCCAGCGGAGCCGGTTGGGGTCCGACCATGGTGACGTCGACGCCCTGGGTGCGGGCGGTCGCGGCGACCTCGGCGCCGAGGACACCGTCACCGACCACGACCAGCCGGCTGCAGTTCTGCAGGCCTGTGCGGAGCTTGGTGGCGTCGTCGATCGTGCGCAGTAGGTGGACGCCGTCGAGGTCGGGTTGGTTCGGGAGCGGTCGTGGGCGGACCCCGGTGGCCAGTACGACCGCGTCGGCGGTCAACGACAGGCCCGCCGAGGTCGACACGGTGCGGGTCGGTACGTCCAGCCGTATCGCCGGGTCGCCGAGGACCAGCCGGGCCGCCAGCCGTTCCTCCAGGACCTCGGGGGGTCGTAATCTGGCCCGCTCGGGTTCCCAGGTTCCTGCCAACACCTGTTTGGACAGTGGCGGGCGGTCGTAGGGCAGCTGCGGTTCGGCGCCGACCATGGTCAGCGAACCGGTGTAGCCCTTGCGGCGTAAGGCCTCGGCGGTGGCCAGTCCCGCTGCGGACGCTCCGACTATCAGCACGTCGGAAGGACTGCTGGTCACTTTCCGCTCAGCGTGATCGCGGCTGCCGGGCACACATCGGCGGCCTCCTGCACTGCCAGATGCAGCTCGGCGGGCGGTTCGGCATCGAGCAGGACGACGACGCCATCCTCGTCGCGCTGGTCGAAGACGTCGGGCGCCGCCAGCACGCAGGATCCTGCGCCGCAGCACTTGTCCTCGTCCACAGTGACCTTCATCTGTCGCTTTCCTCCAATTCGGACGCCGATGGTGGCGCCCGCTCTCGGGTTCTCTGGGTGGGTTCGGGTCAGTCGGTGGGTGTGGTGACCGGTGCCAGCCACATCCCGACTATCGCGTCGATCAGTCCGGTGGCGGTGTCTTCCCAGCTGGCCCTGGGTGTGGTGGTGTTCTCGGCGAGCGCGCGTTCTCGCTCGGCGAAGGTGTAGGACATGAGGTTGCGGGCCATGGCGCTGCGCTCCAGATGGACGGAGAGCGGCAGCGATGGCAGGCAGCGGTTCAGTCCGTCGAGCACCTGTTGGATCGGTTGGGTCGCCAACGAGTCCTCGATGACGATCCGACGCAGTCCGGGGTCGGTCATCACCTGTGCCCCGAACCTGGCGTACCAGGTGGGGCTGCCCAACGAGTCCAAGTGCTCGGTCGAGGGGCGAACCAGGCAGGCGACCCAGTCGCGGACGTCGGTGCTGTCGCCGATCTCGGCCAACATCCGTACCCGGACCCGTTCGACGATGTCGGCGTGTCTGCGGGTGATAGTCCGCACCAGCTCGGCCTTGCTGCCGAAGTGGTAACCGACGGCGAAGTTGTTGCCCTGTCCGGCCGCCTCGCCGATCTGCCGGTTGGACACCGCGAACACCCCGTGTTCGGCGAAGAGCCGTTCTGCCGCCGCCAGGATCAGTTCGCGGGTGTCACCGGCTCTGTCAGCTCTGGTCGGTGCGGGCCGTTCGGTTGCGTCGGGCACGTTCACCACCGGACGGGCAGCTCGTCCAGACCGCCGACGATCAGGCCGTCGACGCGCTTCAGCTCCTCGACGGGCACCGCGAGTTCCAGGTTCGGCAGTCGTCGGAGCAGTACGTCGAGTACGGCCTGCAGTTCGGTGCGCGCCAGCGATTGGCCGAGGCAGGAGTGGGAGCCAGCGCCGAAGGCGAGGTGGGCGTTCGGGGTGCGGGTCAGGTCCATCTCGCCCGCGCTGTCGAAGGTGTTCTCGTCGCGGTTGGCGGCGCCCATGCTGCACACCACGGTGGTGTGCTGCGGAACGGCGACCCCGCCGATCTCGGTGTCCTCGCTGATGAAGCGCGGGATGCCGAAGCCGGGGTTGGCGTCTAGACGCAGGGTCTCCTCGACCGCGGTCCGCACCAGCGAGCGGTCGGCCAGCAGCTGTTCCCAGCGGGAGCGGTCCGCCAGCAGCATCGCGACCATCTTGCCGATCATGTTGGAGGTGGTCTCGTGTCCGGCGACCAGTAGGCCCTGTGCCGTGCTCAACAGCGCGAGGTCGGGCATGATCTGCCCCTCGGCGTCCGCGTCGGCGATCAGCTGGCTGATCAGGTCGTCGCCGGGGTTCTCGCGGGTGGCGGCGATGTGGTTCGACATGTATGCGGCGAACTCGGCCTGCGCGGCGTCGATCTCCGCCTGGGTGAAGCGGGTGAGGCTGAGCAGGGTGTTCGACCAGTACGCGAACTTCTCGCGGTCGTGCTCCGACACGCCGAGCATGTCGCAGATGACCCACACCGGCAGGGGAAAGCCCAGCGCGCTCTTGAGGTCGGCGGTGGGTCCGGCGGCCACCATGTCGTCGATCAGTCGATCGGCCATCGCCTCGATGGCGGGGCGCAGGGCGGTCATCCGCTTGGCGGTAAACCACTTACCGACCATGCGCCGCCACTGCTGGTGGGTCTCCTCGGGCAGTGCCGCAGCCATTTCCCCGTTGAACACGCCGCCGGATTCGTTGGTCGAGACCCGTGCGGCCTCGGGGGCGTCGAGTCGCCTACGGAACCTCGGGTCGGCCAGTACCTGTTTGACGTCGTCGTAACGGGTCAGCAGGGAGGCTTCGTCCCCGCTGGGCAGACGCACGCGGGCAACCGGACAGCTCTGCCGCAGCCGGTCCCACTCGGCTGGCGGTTCCAATGCCGAGGAAGCTGGGATCGGGTAGTCGAGAACAGGGGCCTCTTCGCGTCCTGCTGCGACCGCATCCACGTTGATCTCCATGGACGCCAGCTAAACAATTCGACGAGTTTGAGTCAAGCGACTGACTTACTTCACCTGGCGCGGAGATCTACGCGCAGTGACTGGGATCACAATTACGTGGCGGCAGCTCGCCTGAAAAGCCGATCGACACCGGTTCGATGCGGCGTTCGCCTAGCCGGCGACTGGTCGCGGCCATCACCGGACCGTCCCGCGATCCGGACGCCGCCGCCCAACCCGTTCCCGCAGGTAGAGCTCGAATCGGACATCGATCTCGCCTCGAGTTCGACACCGCCAGAGCGCCGGGCCTTGATCGGACAGCGCCACCTCGGCCGTCAGCACCAGGCGCAGATGCACTTTCGGGGGTAATCGCTACGCCGATCGGCAGCGCCGGGGCGACAACGCGCGCCACTCGTGCGACTAACCGCCCTGGAACATGGGGCGGGATTCAGGAACCGAGCGAGGTCGGCGCCGTCCACAACCCGGTGATGGCATCCACCAACCCGGTCGCGGCGGTATCCCAGGTCGCCCTCGGCGTGCCCTCTCGCTCGGCGATCGCCCGTTCGCGCTCGGCCAGGACGTGCACTATCAGGTGCCGCACCATGTCCGAGCGCTCGGCGCTGACCTCGGCGGGCACCTGCGGCAGACAGCGGTCGATCTCGACGACGACGCGGCGCAGTGATTCCGTCGCGAGCGCCTCCTCGGCCATGATCCGACCGAAGGTGGGGTCGGTCATCACCTGTGCGCTGAAGCGCGCGAACCAGGTCGGACCGCCGAGTGATTTCAGGTGCATGGCGTACGGTCGCACCAGGCAGTCGATCCAGTCCCGCACATTCGACGAACCGTCGACCGCTTCGGCCAGTTCGAGCCGGAGGGTCTCGATGTGTCCCGTGTGCCGCCTGACGATCGCCCGCACCAGATCGATCTTGGTCCCGAAGTGGTACCCCACGGCAGCGTTGTTGCCCTGGCCCGCAGCGGCGCTCACCTGCCGGTTGGACACCACGTACAGGCCCTGCTCGGCGAAGAGACGCTCGGCGGTCGTGAGGATCTGCTCGCGAGTGGCACCCACCTGCTCGGCTCTGGGGGTTCTACGGACATCGGTCGGCACGCGCAACACCGTACTCGCCTGTCCAGCTGGTTTTCGGTTACCAGATCTCGACCTGGTTGCACTTCGGGCCTCGACCGTGATCGTTCACAGTGGGGGTACGGCACTCGGAGTACTGAATTGGATCGTCTAACGTAAGTCAGGCGACTGATTTAATTTTCGCCATCCCGCTGCATCAAACCCATCCTTCCTCAAGGAGGCTTCGCCATGGGCAGCTCTCGGCTGCGAACCGCCGACTCGGCCGCGCCGGCATCGGCGCCGAACGCCGTCGTCGCGGTACTCGCCTTCGCGGGCATCGTCGTCTCGCTGATGCAGACGGTCGTGATCCCGCTGGTCCCTCAGCTGCCTCGACTCTTGGACGCCACGGCGGCCGATACGGCCTGGGCGATCACCGCCACGCTGTTGGCCGCCTCGGTCTCCACCCCCACCGTGGGCAAATTGGGCGATATGTATGGCAAACGCCGAATGCTGCTGATCAGCCTGGCGCTGCTCATCACGGGATCGGTCGTCTGCGCGCTCAGCAACAGCCTCACCCCGATGATCGTGGGCCGGGCTCTCCAGGGCATGGCCTCCGGTGTGATCCCGCTGGGAATCAGCGTCATGCGCGACACGCTGCCCGCCGAACGGCTGGCCTCGGCCACAGCGATGATGAGCGCCTCCCTCGGCGTCGGCGGCGCGCTGGGACTGCCTGCGGCGGCGCTGCTGGCCGAGCGTTTCGACTGGCATGTGCTGTTCTGGCTGGCTGCGGCACTCGGTGCGATCGTGGCGGTGTTGGTGACCAGGATCGTGCCGGAGTCGCCGGTCAAGACGGGCGGACGCTTCGACCTCGTCGGGGCATTGGGTCTGTCCACCGCACTGATCTGTCTCTTACTGGTCATCTCCAAGGGTGCCGACTGGGGTTGGACGAACGGGCTGACCCTGGGCTTGACCGGTGGCGCCGTGGTGGTGCTCGCGGCGTGGGCCTGGTGGGAGCTGCGGACGACGCAACCCCTGGTGGACCTGCGCACCACCGGCAGAAGACCCGTTCTGCTGACGAACCTGGCCTCCGCTGTCTTCGGTTTCTCGATGTTCGCGATGTCCCTGGTCATGCCGCAGCTGCTGCAGCTTCCGGTGGCCACCGGTTATGGACTGGGTCAGTCGATGATGGTCGTCGGATTGGTTCTCGCACCGTCCGGCCTGGTCATGATGGCGATGGCGCCGATCTCCGCCCGCATCTCGCGGTTGGGCGGACCCAAGACGACCTTGATCGTCGGAACGCTGGTGGTCGCCATGGGTTATGGGCTCAACCTGATGTTGATGGCCGAGTTGTGGCATCTCGTGTTGGTCTCCAGCGTGATCGGCGCGGGCATCGGGCTGGCCTACGGTGCGATGCCCGCCCTCATCATGTCGGCGGTGCCGGTGTCTGAGACAGCCGCCGCCAACAGCTTCAACACCCTGATGCGCTCGATCGGCACCTCGACCTCCAGCGCCGTGGCGGGTGTCGTCCTGGCACAGATGACCATCACCCTCGGCGGGGCCGCGTTGCCCTCGCAGGACGGCTTCCGGGTCATCATGGCGATCGGCGCGGGCGCGGCACTGACCTCGGCGCTGATCGCGACCTTCATCCCCGGCAGGCGACCGGCGAGCCCGTCGTCGACACCGGAATCCGTCGCGGTCCCGGCGAAGGTCGCGGGATAGACCGCCAGGCCCGGTGATCCCGCCCCTTCGGCAGCCCGTGCCTGGGGCGGGATCACCAGCGCGGCGCAATCGAAGCCGTATTTGAGACTTCTTAAAGCGACCACGAATGCTGATCGGGTGTTCTATTCGCGCAAGTCTCACATAGGAGTTCAATGAGAAACTTGAAGGGAGCTGACCAGCGACAACGAGGAGATCCGAACATGGACGCCACCGCCCTGCGCAACCACATCTGCGAGAGCTTCGAGGGGGTCGCCATGATGGAAAACGCGGGCGACTCGTTCTTCGCCTACGACCCCGACGGTGATCTCCCGGCGCAGCGGTGGTTCCCCTTCGCCACGATCGTCACCGACGACAACTACGACACGGCGTCCCGACTGCACCGGCCGGACACCTATCGGATCAACATCGGGCTGAGCAAGACCGACTACACCGCCCGCTTCGGCAAGGCTCCCACCGAGCGGGACGAGAACGGCATGTTCGTCACCGAGTTCGATTACACGGCACTCGATCTGCTGATGCCGCACCCGGTCTACGGCGGCCAGCACTGGGTCTGTGCCCTCAATCCGGCCGACGCGAGTCTCCGCGAGGTTCACGGCCTTCTCGATGCCGCCTATCGATTCGCCGCTCGCAAGCACGCCAATCGGAAGGCCGATCCCGCAGCCTCCTGACCATGCCAGCTGACCACGGCCCCACTGCGCTTGGCCGTGGTCAGCTCCAGATCTCGCAGTGGTGGCGCGCGGCGAGATCGGTGTCGGAGACCGGTTCGGGCCCGTCGGCGGTGAAGACCATCACCTGGCCGTCCGTGTCGAAGTCCGATCGCTGATCTGATTCGCCGTGGGCGGGATCGCCGGTGGTGGCGAACCGAGCCCAGGATTCGCGTAGTCGGTCGGCTAGTGCCCGCTGCTTCTCGTCGAGCTGCAGTTCCGCTGCGGGGAGGTCGAACAGGTAGCCGATGTCCGCGCCATGCACGGCGCCCTGACCTGCGAGGTCCGATGGAATCTCACCGAACCATGAAGGGGCGGTCTCATCGGCGAACTCATAGACGTAGACCGTGCCGTGGTCGGCCATCGACCGCCAGCTCGTGAGGTTCGGACAGGCATAGCCCCGGTCGGAGATCACGTCGCCCCAGACCCGATTGGGCGTCCGTCCCTCGACCGGATAGGCCTCGATCGCCTCGGGTGTGCGCGGCCCCGCTGCCGACGCCAGGAGCCCGTCGAGGTCGGTTTGTTCCAATGGATCCGCGCCGAAGAAGGTTCCCGCGAAGTAACCGCCCTCGTCATCATTGACGCCGATCAAGATCGGCACGTCCGAGGTTCGGCCCCCGGCGATCGCGACGGCGGGGTGGTCGGGCAGCGTCGGTGTGCCCAGGGTGGGACTCCAATAGCCTGCCGCAGCCTCCGAGGTGAACTCCTCGACGGGCAGTTCCCGCAGGCAGTCCACCATCGTCTCGGGCGCCGTACAGCCGACCGATTCCGCGAAGTCGGCGCTCTGCGACGCGACGAGATCACGGGGTTTCCAGGTGTCTGCGGCCGGTCCGGCACCCGGCAGGATCGCATCGGTCACGTTGGTCTCCGAGCAGCTCCCCGATTGAAGGATCGCGCGCTGATACAGCCCGTCGGCCGAGGACGAGGCGAGCTGGGCGCACACCGAATCGGCGCCTGCGGATTGACCTGCCAGCGTCACATTCGTCGGGTCGCCACCGAAGTCGCCGATGTTGTTCTGCACCCACCGCAGCGCGGCCTGCTGGTCGAGGAGGCCGAAGTTGGCGTCGGTGCCCTCCGGACCGAGGAATCCGAGCGCACCGAGACGGTAGTTGATGGTGACCACCACGAGTGAGCCATCCACGACAAGCCGCTTCGGGTCGTAATCGCTGCCTGCGCCACCACTGAAACCGCCGCCGTGCAGCCACACCAACACCGGATGGTCGCTGGATTGCGAGGTGTCCGACGGAGCAGTGATGTTGAGGCTGAGACAGTCCTCCTCGCTGCTCGCCTCGAATGTCGGCGGGGCTGGTGCCTGGACGCAGCGCGGGCCGGGAGCGGTGGCATCGAAGGTGCCCGACCAAGATTCGGGTTCGGCGGGCGGCGCAAGGCGGGCCTCCCCCACCGGCGGAGCCGCGTAGGGGATCCCGTCGTATCGGATCACCTCACCGTCGACTCGACCCGCCAATTCGCCCTGTTCGACAACAGTCCGATCGCCGATCGGTTCGGGTTGCTCTGCGTTCGAATCCGACGCGGGTGTGCAGGCGACCGCTGCTACCAGGACCAAGGCCGTCAATCCCGCTCTGGGCAGCTGATTCCTCGTCATCATGGCCGCATCATCACAGGTCCGGGGGTACTCGTCTCGTCGAGCGGGGGTTTTGTCCCGGCGTGTACCGAATGGGTGTGGGCATCGGTTCGCCGGTCTGTGGCACCGATTGCGGCCTGACACTCGTGAGTTGCCTGCGGCGGCTGCTGTTCCCTCGCAGTCCGTCCACTGTCCGCGTTTTCCTTGTCAACGACCGTGCCATGACGCATCATGATCGCCGTGATGACACGAAAGGACGATGTCGCCACCATCTGGTGAGCGCGTCAGAAGAGCCGAGAGCCGACGAGCCCGGCGAAGAAACCGTTACCTCCTTCATCGACAGCCTCGATTCGCTGTCCTTCCCGGCCCGCATGCAGGCCATCACCGAACATGCCCGTGCTCTGTCGCACGACGACTATGTCGCGCTGCACACGGCACTGGACAACGGAACCTCCGAAGACGAACGTTTCCTCGCACTACAGCTGGCCGTGGTTCGGCGGGACCTGATCGGTGTCGAGCGAGCCCTTGCCGATCCGGTGCTGCGCCGACGAGCCCTGTCGGCGGCGATCCGATTGCCGGTGTCCGATCTCGCGTTGACCTCCGTCGTGACAATGGGCTCCCGACGCGATCGGATCGCCACGTATGGGGTGCTGCGGCTGTCGCGGCGGCGTGCGCTCGCCGATTCGCTGGTGCCGCTGGTATTGGAGCGCTACGGCCGCGTCGAGTTGGCCGAGCTGTTGGTCGCGTGTTCGGCATCCGTTGTGGCCCGTTGGTTGCCCGGGGTGGAGCCATCACCGGGTCTACTCGGACGGCTGGCCCGCACTGCACCGGAACCGGTGGCCCGTTTCCTGGCCTTCGAGATCGCGAGGCGGGAGCGCCATGCGCAGGTCTGTTGGTTGCGAGCCCGTTCGGCAGCGTTGACCGTTCTCGCCACCCGATATCCCTCGGTGCTGGCCGAGGCCACCGCTCGTTACGGGGACGCCATGCGGGCGTTGGTCCATGTCGATGCCGATTCCTACCTCGACGCCCTGTTAACTCGGCCCGCGCTGTTGATCCGCGAATTGCGCGAAGGGGAACCGGTGCACTCCCGGTCACTGGCCTTGTCCAAAGCAGCACGAACGGCCATCGCGGAGCTCCCCACGACGGAGGTCGCGGCGTTGTTGCGGCTGTTCGTCAACGGCTCGACGCGGGCGTCCGTGTTGGCGGCCGTTGCGTTGCAGGACCGGCGGAAGTGCTTCGACCTCGTCTATCCGGCGGGTGAATCCCCCATCTCGACCATGGGAGAGGAATTACGCGTGCTCCCGAGCGCCGACCGGGTCGAGTTGGCGGAACGAATTCTCTCGGCGAACACCGGTGTCCGCGACCTTGGTTGGTATCGGCTCGCCATCACCTCGGCGTTGCCCTACGACCGGGCCGAGCCGCTGTTGCGGACGGCGACCTCCAGCCATCGTTATCAGCAACGGCGTGCCGCCTGGATGGCGTTGTTGCGATGCGCCGCCGCCGAGCGTGATCCGCAGGCCTTCGCCTCGGCGGTGTGTTCGGCGGACCGCGCCTGGCATGACCAGGATCGGATTCGGTCTTCGGTGTTGCAGGTCCTCGTCGAGACACCTGCCCGGCTGTCGTCCGAGATTCCCATTCGGGTGTTCTGGGAGGCGGTGACGGCAACCGTTGGAGCCCGTGATGCGGCTCCGCGAACCTGTGATCTGCTGGCACGGTGGTTGACCAGGGAGTTGACCAGCTCGGCGTCCCGCGCGCAGGCCGATCGAGTGGTAGACCTCGGCAAGCTCCTCGCCCGGGTGTACGCCGACGAACGAACCTCGGTCGAGTTCCCGGCGAGGATTCCGCTGCCAGCGGGAAGTGTCGCTCGGCTGTGGACGGCAATACGAGAACAGGTGATCGCGGGGGTCCGAGCCCACCGATTCGACCTCGCGCTCCGCGTTGCCCGTCTCTTCGGGACACGGCTGGCGGCGGTGCCCGAGCTGGACCGACTGATCGGCGATATCGCCCGCACCGCAGTCGATTCAGCCGATCGGGCGGCTGCGGCCAACCGGTGGGTGACGGTCGACGGGCTGCGGGAGCAACGCGTCGGAGAGTTGGTCTCGCACGATCCCTCGCTCGGCATGGTCGACCGGCTCTGGGAGGTCGTGGTGACGAGACGGACGGACCTGTTGGACCGCATGTTGGCGGCGGGCCAGTCCCTTCCGCCGGTCGCCTCTGGCTGCCATGGCCGGTGGACCGCCGCCCAACGGTCGTCGATGCAGACGCGGGCGATGTCGGTGATCGAGAATCCGACCGCCGGAATCCGGGAGCGCGCGGCGGCGGTGGAACTGGTCTCCGAGGGTGCGGCGTTGCTCTCCATCGTCGAATCGGCGCCCCAACCGATCGCGGCGGCGGCATTGGAGGCACTGGGCCGGTCGGTTCCGGTGCGAATGCGGTCGGAGCAGGTGCTGCCGGTCCTCTTACGACACGCTGCTGCGGCCTCCGGTCCAGCGCCTCGTGCCGCAGTGCGTGCGCTGGGTTCCGCGGTGGATGGTCTGCCGGGGGACCTGGCGGTCGACCTGCTGCGGCCGGTCGTGCTGGATCGGAGCGGGTCACTGGGCGCGGCCAAGGAGGCGGTCCGAGTGCTGGGCGCCCGCCAGCCGGTCGGTGCGTTGGACCTGCTGGTGGAGGCTTGGGCCGATCCCGGGGTACATCGCGATCTCCGCGCGGCGATGGCGGTGGCTCTCGTGGGGTATCTCGGTACGTCGGAGAAGATCTCGGCGCTGCTGATCGAGGCTATCCGGGGACCGGCGGCCGTGCGGACGGCCGTCCTGTCCTGCGGGGCCGACTCCTTCACCGCTGATCGGCAAGGATCGTGGGCCGGTTTGCTCGCCACCGTGGTCGACGGGCTGTCACCGACCGACGATCCCGCGCTGTGCTGCGAGGTGGTGTCGGCCTACGAGCAGTGCTGGCGAACCGAGCCGCGCGCGGTGGATCGGCTATCCCGGCTGGTCGGAGCGGACGCTCCTCGGGAGGTTGCGGAGGCGGTGTGGCAACTGGTCCTGCGGACTCGGCGACCAACCGCCGTGACGGGGCTCGTCGATCGGTTGGTCGCGGACATCGGCTCGCCCGATCGTGGCGTCGCGGCGGCTGCCTGGCAGCGACTCAAGGAGATGACCAACCTCCCGATGTGGGATCGCAAGGCAATCGATCGACAGACCGTCCAGGCGCTGATCGATGGCTGCCGAGCGGTGGGAATGCAGGTCTCCGTGGCGACGCTGACGGCACGGCTGGCGGCGGATTCCCTGAGCGGGCCGCCCGATCCGGCCCTCTGGGATGAGTTGATCGCGGCGATCGACGAACGACCTGCCCGATGGCCCGGCAAGGTCATGAGGTGGGCGGGCTACGTCTCGGCGAATCTCGACACGGTGCGGGTGATCATCCGTCACCTGTTGGGTCAGGCCGGTTCAATACCCGGGCAGTTGGCTGTCGGGGTGGTCGCGCTCGGCGCGCGACAGGCCAAGCTCACCGACGAATGGATCAACCTGATCGACGACCTGACTCAGCACCAGGATCCCGATGTCCGCGAGGCTGCTCGGTCGGTTCGAGCCGACCGGTGGCTGACCGGTTAGTGCGGGTGGCGCCCCGGGCGATGTGCCCGGGGCGCCACCGAAGTCGGTGGTTACGGAGCAGGCTCGCCGAAGGGGCTGAGTTCGGTGACCGGTGTGTCGATCAAGCACTACTCGACTGGAACCGCTGGTCAGCCGAAGCTGAGATCGACGTCCTCGGCCAGACAGAATCGCAGCACCACGACCAGCTGCCGTAGGTCGTCGAGATGATGGCGCACCACGGGATCGTGGGCCTCGCGTTGCCAACGCTCGACGATCGTTTCCAACCGGGGCAGCATCGCCGCACACTGAGCGGGTGTGAGGTCGGGACCGTCGTCGTCCGGGTGGTCCAGCAACGGTGCCAGCGTGGTGACGACATCGGTCCACGGCCGATCACCGCCGAAGCCCGCCATCGCGGTCAGCGTGAACCCCTCGGCTTCGGCCAGCCGTTGCCGCAACAGGTGAAAACCGTGATGCGACCAGGAGATATCGGGACTGCTCAGGTCCCCGTCATCGGGAAACAGCACCAAGCCCATCCGGGTCTCCTTGTTCGGGCGCAGGAGCGCCCGATGAGCACTCAGACGAGATCCGGGCGTCGGATGCTTTCTGCTCCGCCGTCTACGTAGATGATCTGGCCCGTCACATGGGTGTTCTCCGGGCTCAGCAGCCAGGCGAGCAGGTTCGCGGGCGCGGCGGGCGGGGCGGCGGGGCCGTTCAGCGGTGCGGGTGCGCCTGCGGAGAGTGCCGCCCTGCCCTCCTCGGTGGCCAGCAGTTCGGCGATCATCGGGGTCTCGATGACGCCGGGGGCGACCGCGTTGAGCGGGATGGAGGCCCCGGCCCAGGCTGCGGTCGGTGCCTGGGCGCGCAGCCACAGGCTCAGGGCGCGCTTGGACGAGTTGTAGATCAGGTTGCCCGCGCCGACGGCCGCCTCGGCGGCGATCCGCTCCGAGATGGCCAGGGTTTCCTGCTCGTCGCCTGCGGACAGGGCCGCCATCAGCGACTCGTCAATCGGCTCGATGGCTGCGAGGGAGGCGACCACTGCGGCGCGCGGGGCCTCGGACTCGGCCAGCAGCGGCCGCAGCCCCTCCAGAGTGGCCACTGCGCCGAAGTAGTTGACGGCGGCGGTGGCCGGAATCGGCGCGGACAGCCCGGCAACTGCGGCGACACCGTCGATCCGGCCCCCGGTCAGCTCGGTCGCCCGGGAGACCAGCGCGGCACGCCCATCGGTGGTCTGCAGGTCGGCATCGATGTCGCTACCGCGCAGGTCCGCGCCGATGACGCGATGCCCTTCGGCGCTCAGCTTCTCCGCGAGAGTGGCCCCGATTCCGGAGGCCGCCCCGGTCACCACGTATGTGCGTGCCATTGCGCTCACTTTCCTCGCTGTGCTGCGGGCCGGCCGGCCCGCTCGGCGTCCGACCACTTCTGTTGCGGCCGCAACAACCTCACCGTATGCCGCATCGAACCCGTGTCCAATCGCGACACAGGTCGGCGCGCCCGGCCCCGCGCGCGCCGATGCGCAAGTCACCGACCCCGGGGTTCGACGAACCGGCTCGGCTCCCCCGGAGTCAACACCTCGGCCAGCTCGGCGGCCGCTTTCTTGAGCGCGGGGACCATCCAGGACTCCGCCTCGGCCGTCACCCGGCTGCTCGGCCCGGACACCGAGAGCGCTGTCGGGGTATCGCCGCCGGGGACGGCGATCGCGAAACATCGCACGCCGATCTCCTGTTCGCCCTCGTCCACCGCATAACCGCGCTCGCGGATTCCGGCGAGTTCCGCCAATACCTCGGCCTCGGTGGTCAGGGTGTTCGGGGTGTAGGCGGGCAGTCCGGTACGACCGAGGAGTGCACGGACCCGGTCGTCGGGCAGCCCGGCCAGCAATGCCTTGCCCACGCCGGTCGAATGCGGAAACACCCGGCGTCCGACCTCGGTGAACATCCGCATCTGATGACGGGACGGCACCTGCGCGACATAGACGACCATGTCGCCGTCCAGCACGGCCAGATTCGCCGTCTCCTGGACGGTCTGCTCCAGCTCGACCAGGGTCGGCCGGGCCCAGGTGGCCAGCAGCGCCGAGGCCCGATCGCCTAGACCCACCAGGCCGGGTCCCAACGCATACCGCCGGGACGGAAGTTGCCGCACGTAGCCCATGGTCGACAGCGTGCGCATCAGCCGATGTGTGGTGGGCAGGGCCAGATCGAGGCCCTCCGCGAGTTCGCTCACCCCGGCCTCCCCACCGTGCGCGGCAAGCCATTCCAGGATCGCGAACGCGCGGACCACCGATTGCACGGGACCGGGCCCGGTCTCCTCGGCCATCGATGGGCCTCCCTCGGGTGAAACGGAAAAGATCGACCACACTATCCCAGGTCATCGGTGTCGTGCCTGGAAGTTCCGACTCGGTGCCTGTGGTGTGGTGCGGTGGCTTCGAGTTCGTCGGCGACGATCGACGAGCCGTCGCTAAGATCGTCATCATCGAACGCTTCGGAGACGTCGTGCAGCACATCGACAACGTAGATCACGAACGCATCACGACCCGCTGACGGTGCAGGTCAAAAAGGGGTAAGCCCCGCGCAGGCGGGGGTGGGCCCCCGCACACGAAGCAGGCTCCCCGGATTCCCCAGTAAGCCCCGCGCAGGCGGGGGTGGGCCCTACTGGTCGTGGCGGAAAGTCGAGTGGGTCCCGTAAGCCCCGCGCAGGCGGGGGTGGGCCTTACACCAGCGCGGGCGGGAACTCCGGGGCGTTGTAAGCCCCGCGCAGGCGGGGGTGAGCCTCCTGGTCTCTTCCTGGTCATGGGTGATGATGAGTAAGCCCCACGCAGGCGGGGCGGCCGAGCACCCGAGGCAATATCTCGATCAGCCTGGTCACCCACGCCCGAACAGGCCGCGACGGACCTACCCGACCCCACTCAGTCCAGGCTGTCGTACGCCGCGACCGTCAGGAAATCCACGAACGGGTCGGTCAGGGCGACATGGCGGAACAGCGCCTCGGCGTCCGTCCACCGCCCGGCGGCGAAGGCCTCCTCGCCGATCTCCCCTCGCACCCGGTCGAGTTGTTCGGTGATGACGGTGTCGATGAGTTCCGGTGTGATGGCGGTGTCGTCCTCGAGGCGGGCCCCGGTGTGCACCCACTGCCAGATCAGGGATCGGGAGATCTCGGCGGTGGCCGCGTCCTCCATCAAACCGAAGATCGCGACGGCCCCGGAGCCACGCAGCCAGGATTCGAGGTAGCGCAGTCCGACGGCGACGTCGTTGTGCAGGCCTGCCGTGGTGACCCGGCCGGGAACGCTGGCCACGTCCAGGAGTTGCCCGGCGTCGACGTCGACGTGTTCGCAGCGGGTGTCGAGTTGGTTGGGTGCGTCGCCGAGGACGCCGTCGAAGACCTCCCGGCAGACCGGGACGAGGTCGGGGTGGGCGACCCAGGACCCGTCGAATCCGTCGCCTGCCTCGCGGGTCTTGTCCTCGCGCACCTTGGCCAGCGCAATGGCGTTGGCGTCGGGGTCCCGGCGGCTGGGAATGGCGGCGGCCATACCGCCGATGGCGTGTGCGCCGCGACGGTGGCAGGTGGTGACCAGCAGTTCGGTGTAGGCACGCATGAACGAGGTGGTCATGGTGAGTGCGCTGCGGTCGGGGAACGCCATCTTCTCGCCGTGCTCGCGGAACTTCTTGATGATGGAGAACAGGTAGTCCCAGCGGCCTGCGTTCAGGCCTGCGGAGTGGTCGCGCAGTTCGTAGAGGATCTCCTCCATCTCGAACGCGGCGGGAATGGTCTCGATGAGCACGGTGGCGCGGATGGTGCCGGTGGCCAGGCCGAGGTACTGCTCGGCGAGGGTGAACACGTCGTTCCACAGCCGCGCTTCGCGGTGTCCTTCGAGTTTCGGCAGGTAGTAGTAGGGGCCGCGACCGGCGTCGATCTGCAGGCGGCCGCAGTGCACGAGGTAGAGCGCGAAGTCGACGAGGCCGCCCGCGACCGGGGTGCCGTCGACCTCGACGTGCTTCTCGATCAGGTGCCAGCCTCGGGGGCGCACGACGATGGTCGCGATCTCCTCGCCGAGGGTGTAGGCCTTGCCCGCCTCGGAGACGAAATCCAGGGTGCCCTCCAGTGCGGCACGAAGGTTGAGCTGCCCGTCGATCATGTTGGCCCAGGACGGGGTGTTGGCATCCTCGAAGTCGGCGAGCCAGACCTTGGCGCCACTGTTGAGAGCGTTGATCGTCATCTTGCGGTCGGTGGGGCCGGTGATCTCGACCCGCCGGTCCTCAAGACCGGGCGCGGGCGGCGGGACGGTCCAGGTCGGGTCCTCGCGGATTTCCCTGGTCTCGGGCAGGAAGTCGAGGCTGCCGCCCGCCGCGAGTCGGCGTTCCCGTTCGCCGCGCTCGGCCAGCAGCGCCACCCTGGTCGGTTCGAATCGGCGATGCAGCATCTCGATCAGCTCGATCGCCTCCGGGGTGAAGACCTCGTCGACACGGTCGACTCCGGTTCCGCGAAGCGTCAAGGGCGCGGTGTCCGACATCGCTGACTCCCGTACATCGTCGTTTCGAGTGGACGACCGAGGCGGCCGTTCCCCGGCGTCTCGCCAGAGTGACACATCTTTCGCGATATGGAAACACTATTCCGAAAAGGTATTCGCCCTGGTGACACAAGGACACCACCGGCACAACCGACGGAAAACTGCGCGAAAAGCGGCGATCTTCGCGTTCGCGAATGCGTAACTGTACCTTCCGGAAGGTACAGTTACTCTCATGCGCCCCAGCTCCAAAACCCTGATCCTCGAGGCCGCGATGCGGGTGGCCGAGAACGACGGCATCACGAGCGTGACCCTGGACTCGGTGGCCGAGGCCGCCGGGCTGACCAAGGGCGGACTGCTCTACCACTTCCGCACCCGCGACGCACTGATGCTGGCGATCCAGCGTCACATCGCCGACTGCTGGGAAGAGAAACTCCTCGCCGCCTTGGGTAAGCCCGTCGAGGAGTCGACCCAGCAGGAACGTCTGGCGGCCTACACGAAGGTCTCGGTCGACGGTGCCAGCCGAGCGGATCTGGTGTTCGTCCTCGAATCGGTGGGCAAACCCGAGCTGTGCGAGCCGTGGAACACCATGATCGAACGCTGGTCACCCGACATGACCGAACTCGATCTGTTCGTCGCCTGGTTGGCGGCCGACGGACTGTGGCTGTACGAGGTCTCGATGGGCACCACGTTCTCCCCCGAACTGCGAACGGCACTGACCGAGCGCATCAGCGCGTTGGCGGCCCCTGCCGACGGTTGATCTCGAAGCACCACGACGAGATCGGCTACCGCTCGGCCACGAAGCCCCCAGGCAGAACAGCCCGGTCCCGCCCACGCCGTCACACGGCAGACAGCGGGTTCCACGGCACGCCCCGAAATCGCGCACCCATCGATGAGAACACAGGTGAACCGGTGTCAAAGGTAAGGCGTTGGCTCGTCCTCTGGACGGTGTCGGCAGGAGTGCTGTTGATCGCGGTCGACATGACCGTGCTCTATACCGCGTTGCCCACGCTCACCCATGATCTGCAGGCGACGGCTTCCGAGAAGCTGTGGATCATCAATGCCTATCCGCTGGTCATGGCGGGGTTGCTGCTGGGCGCGGGCGCCCTCGGCGACCGGGTGGGCCACAAACGGATGTTCCTGGCCGGGCTGGTCCTGTTCGGGCTGACCTCGGTGCTGGCCGCGTTCGCACCGAGCGCGGCCGTGCTCATCGCGGCGCGGGCCTTTTTGGCGGTGGGTGCGGCGGCGATGATGCCCGCCACGCTGGCGCTGATCCGCATCACCTTCACCGATCCCCGCGAGTTCGGCGTCGCGATCGGCGTCTGGGGCGGACTATCGGTCTGCGGTGTCGCCCTCGGGCCGATCGTCGGCGGCCTGCTGTTGGAGTACTTCTGGTGGGGCTCGGCGTTTCTGATCAACGTTCCGGTGGTGGCGGTGGCGATCGTCGCCACGATTTTGGTGGCGCCCGACAGCAAGGGCGATCCGGCGCACCCGTGGGATCTGATCGCCTCGCTGCAGGTGATGGTCGGCCTGGTCGGTCTGGTCTATGCCATCAAGGAGGTCACCAAGCCCGACCCCTCGATGTCTGCGACCGTGATCGCACT
The DNA here is from genome assembly GCF_014203365.1 of Actinoalloteichus hymeniacidonis. Lineage (NCBI taxonomy): Bacteria > Bacillati > Actinomycetota > Actinomycetes > Pseudonocardiales > Pseudonocardiaceae > Actinoalloteichus > Actinoalloteichus hymeniacidonis. Next base: position 2,494,383 of record NZ_JACHIS010000001.1, on the reverse strand, counting down.
GGTGGTGTCGTTGATCGGGTTCTGGTTCTTCGGCCGTAGGCAACGGAAGCAGCCGTATCCGCTGATCGATTTCGGGCTGTTCCGGGACCGGCGGATTCTGACCGGCGTCATCGCGGCGAGCCTGTCGATGTTCACCGTCGCCGGGGTCCAGCTCGTCCTGACCCAGCGTTTCCAGCTGGTCTTGGAGCTCACTCCGCTGCACGCCGGGTTGATCGTCGCGGCGGAGGCCGTCGGCGCGCTGCCCGCGTCCATCGTGGCCGGGGCGTTGTTGCATCGGTGGGGCGCCAAGCTGGTGATCTCGGCAGGCATGTTGATCTCGGCGATCGGCGTCGCCAGCCTGCTGCTGGTCGTCTCCGCCGACCCGATCTACGCGACGATCGGACTGGTGGTCACCGGTGCAGGTCTCGGTGCCGCGATGGCCGCGGCATCGTCCTCGATCCTCGGTAACGCCCCCGCGCATCGGGCCGGGATGGCCTCCTCCGTCGAGGAGGTCTCCTACGAGTTCGGCAGTCTGACCGGCGTCGCGATCCTGGGCAGCGTGCTCGGGCTCGTCTACACCAGCACGGTGTCGTTGCCCGATGGTGCGGACCCGAGCGCGGCGAACAGCATCGACGATGCGCGCATCGCGGCCGCCGGGATGTCCGACGGCGAGGCTTCGGCCCTGCTCACGGCCGCGAACAGCGCCTTCGACACGGGTTACATCGTGGTGGTGGCCGTCTCCGCGGTCGCGTTGCTCGGTGCCGCAGTCCTCTCGGCCTTCCTGCTGCGTCGATCGCCGACCGGCAACGAGATGGACAAGGCCACAGCGGGCAGCGTCCACGGACACTGATCCGATGCTCGTCGGACCCGGCGTCCGCGATCGACACCGGGCCCGACGGCTCACGGACTGCTCAGCCGGTCATCCCGACCGCGACGGGCGGCGACGCGGTGGGCGGCGCCAACAACGCGCCGCCGCACAGCGTCTCGGCATAGCCGAAGACGTATCCCCTTCCGACGGACACCGGGGCGAGACCGGCGAAGTCGTCGTCCAACGCCGCCCCGAAGTCCAGGGTGGCCTCGCCTGCGAGGATCTCGGAGAACTCCACGCCGGTCACCTGCGAGGTGACCAGTTCCTCCACGGGAGGGGTATCCGATACCCAGCCAGGGAAGGTCCTGGTGTGCACGAGTGGCACGGTGTGCAGCCACGGTGGTTCGTCGAGTCGTTCGGACAGCGTCACCGACGCCTCGACGATGCGCTTGCCCCGCACCGAGAGAGTGCCGTCGTAGCGACCGTTGGTGGCGAACCGGGGTCCGGCCCGGCCCACCGACCGGGTTCGGGTCTGGTGGATCTCGCCGAACTGCTTGGGCATGCCCTGCACCCAGCCGCGCAGCATCGGCACCGCGCTGTCCACCCAGGCGTACGGGCAGCGCGCCATCACCCGATCGCCTGCCGAACAGCCCAGCAGGATGAGGAATTCGCCGAACTGGCAACGCTGTGGGTCCGTCAGCTCGGCTCCGTCGTCCGAACACCACTGCCAGTCGGCGAACACCGCCGCCGCCGCGCCCGGATCCGGGCCCAGGTCCAGGCCGGGCGGCAGGAATCGGGCCGCCCGGTCCGGGTCGACGCGGTAGTCGACCATCACCACCTCGCCCGCGAAATGCCACGGTGGCGGGGTGAGCATCGCGGAGGCTCCCGTCGGCGAGAGCGGCAGACTGTATCCGGTGGGTCCATGGTTCGGGTCGCTCATCGGTTCTGCTCCAGAGTCAGGGCCTCGGCCAGCCTGGCGCCTGCGTCGGCCAGCCGGCTCGGCGAATTGAAGCTGTAGGCCAGTCGGGCGCTCGGCGCGGACGTGGTGCCGAAGCGGGATCCCTCGGCGACGGCCACCCCCGCGCGGGCGGCGGCGGCCAGCAGATCGGTCTCCCGGTGGTCGCCTCGGCTCCACGCCCAGAGGAAATAACCGCCTGCCGGGGTGGTGAACCGCAGGACGGGATCGGTGCCGAGCCCGTCGCGCAGCGCCCCGAGCAGTGCGTCCCGCCGGGTCCGCAGTCGGGTGCGCAGCCACTCGAGATGTCGGTGGTAGTCGCCGTCGCTGATCAGCCGGGTGATCGCCAGCGAGGTGGTGTGGTTGGGTGCGCCACCGCTGACGAAGTACCCGTGTGAGACCAGGCGTTGCACCAGGGACTGCTCGGCGACCATGCAGCCCAGCCGCAGGCCCGGCCCGAGGGTCTTCGAGAAGGTCCGCAGCGCGATGACGCCGGTGAAACCCGCCATCTCCAGCAGGGTCGGCGGCCGCAACGTCGGCTCGGTCAGGCCTAGATCCGCGTAGGCGTCGTCCTCGACCACCAGCACCCCGAGGTGATGTGCCACGGCAATCAGTTCTCGTCGGCGTTCGAGTGACATGACTCGCCCGGTCGGGTTGTGGAAGGTGGGGGTGACCAGTACGAAGGCGACCCGCTGCCCACCGGAGCGTGCTTCGAGCACCGAGGATCGCAAGGCCGCCGGGTCCAGACCGTCGTCATCCGTCGGTACCTCGCGCAGCCGGAGCCCGCAGTCGGCGAGGATGCCCCGGCCGAGGTCGTAACCGGTCTGCTCGACCAACACCACATCGCCGGGGTCGGCGAGTCCCGTGGCGATCAGGTGCAACGCGTGTGAGGTGCCCGCCGTGGACAGCACGTGTTCCGGTCCACAGGCGGGGCTCACCAGGGATGCCATGACCTCTCGGAATTCCACGGCGCCCTGGTTGTCTCCGTAGCTCAGCGCTGCGGAACCGAATTCGGCTAGAGCATCGCGGTACGCACCTCGCAGCAGGTCCACCGGCAACAGATCGGGGTCCAGATAGCCGGGGACGAGATCGATCAGCTCGGGCGGCCCCATCGACTGCACCACCCCGAGCTGCCAGCGGCGGCGGTGCGACAGCGGTCCCGCGGTGGAGGACGGCTCGGTCGAGGGCGCGGCCGCCGCCCGGTCATCCGCCGGGTCGGCGCCCATCGGCAGGCCGGTGGTCATCGGGAGTCGAGAAGCACGGAGCGCAGCGCCTTGGTCAGCGCGGCGACCGTGGCGGTGGGCCTGGCCAGCGCGATCCGCAGGCTGTGATCGCCCTCATCGGGTCGGGCCCAGTGGAATTTCTGGCACGGCAGGGCGAACACGTTCTGATCGCGCAGCGCCGCCCACACGTCCAGGGCCGACCGCTTGCCGAGGTCGATCCGCTCGACGCTGGCCTTGGAATCGGGATCGATGATCCGCACCTCGGGCAGCCCCGCCAGCGCGCCGCGCAACTGGGCCCGGTTTCCCGCGATGAAGCGGTGCAGATCGGCCAGGCCACCGCCGGCGGCGTCCTCGGAGAACCGGCGGACCATGGACAGCACCAGCGGTGACACGCCGAGCAGGATGTCGGAGTAGATCCTGGCCAACGGCAGTCCGGCGTGCGCGGAGGACACCAGCCAACCGATCTTCAGTTCCAGGGTGGGCCACAGTTTCCCGGTGTCCTCGATGACGACCCAGCGGCAGCCACTGGCGTTGAGCACCGCGTAGTGGTCGTAGTGCGCGGCCGGGTCGAAACCCCGGAACGAGGTGTCCAGGGTGAGCAGGACGTCGAGCTCGGCACACAGCGCGGCGAGTTCGGCGAGGCGCTGTTGGGACAGCACTCGGCCGGTCGGGTTGTTCGGGGTGGTGACGAAGACGCAGCCGACGGACCGCAGCTGTTCGCGGTCGATGGTGCCCGCGTGCAGTGGTTCCTCCTCCAGCGGCACCAATCGCAGGCCGACACCGCGCAGGATGTCGGGGATGTTGTCGAAGGTCGGGTGGACCAGCATGATCGAGTCGGTGACGGTGGCCAGCGATCTGGCGAAGATCTCCATCGCCACCGACGAGGAGTAGCAGCTGAGCACCTGGCTGTCGGCCGCCCGGTAGTCGCGCTGGCCGAGCAGTTCGAAGTAGGCGCGGTGCGCGGCGGCCTCCACCTCCTCCACCGGACGTTTCACCGAATCCGCCCAGAGCGCCGGGAGTTCGTCGATGATCCCGGCCTGTCCGGGGGTGAGTTCCTGGCGGGCGTGCCCATCGGCCAGATTGAGCGGATTGTTCAATGCCAGATACTCGAATTGGGTGAGATTTCCGAGACTGCGATCAGACGATGTCGCGTGCGTCGTCATCACAAGCACCTAACGTGAGAGTAGTGGGACGAACGTGCTTGGAGCGACCGGGCGCAGCGAGAAATCATTGTCGAACCACTGCGAACGGCCCACTCACCGGCATTTATTCGAAAGCTGCCGGGACGTTGGAGAGCGTATCCACAATGGACGGAATAGGACACCGAGTTGAATTTGCAGGAAAGGGGCGACTCAGTCCGAGGTGGTGGGCGCGGCCAGTCGGGCCGCGCCCTCGGGGTTCGGACGCAGCGAGACGGGCAGGCTGCTGTAGCCGGTGAGCATCGTGGAGTGGATGCGCACGGGTGTGCCCTGCAGCGCGATGTCGGCGACCGCCGTGCGCAGCACCTCGAACAGGGTGCTCAACTCGATCCTGGTCAGATAGGCCCCGAGGCAGAAGTGCTGGCCGTGCCCGAAGGTCAGGTGGTTGTTCGGGGTGCGGGCCAGGTCGAAGCGCTCCGGCTGGTCGAATACCGCTTCGTCGTGGTTGGCGGCGATGTTCCACAGCGTCACCACGTCACCGGCCTTGATCTCGGTGTCGTGCAGGACCACATCGGACTTCACGCTGCGGCCCATGTACATCGTCGGGGAGGTCCAACGCAGCACCTCCTCGACGGCGCTGTCGACCTCGACCAGACCATCGCGCAACGCCGCCCACTGCTCGGGGTTCTCGATGAACGCGAGCACCCCGCCGATCATCGACAGTCGGGTGGTCTCGTTGCCGCCCAGGATCAGGCTGTAGCAGTTGAGGATGATCTCGTCCTCTTCCAGCAGTTTCCCGTCGACCTCGCTGGTGGCCAGCAGGCTGATGACGTCGGAGTGCGGGGTGTCCCGACGCTGCCTGGCCAGCCCGGCGAAATAGGTGAGGATCTCGTTCACGGCGAGCCAGTTCTCCGAACCGTGGGCGGCCGAGGTCCATTCGAGGATGCGGGCGCGGTCGACGTCGGGCACCGCGAGCAGATCGCAGATGGTCGCCAGCGGAATGGCCGAGGCCACGTCGGCGGCGAAGTCGACGCTGCCCGCTCGCGCGGCGTCGAGCACCAGGCGGCGCACCGAGGCCTGCAGGCGTTCGACCACCACGCGCAGGGCACGGGGAGCGAAGGCCCGCAGCAGTACCCGTCGAAGCTCGCGGTGTCGTGGTCCGTCGGTCACCACCAGCATTCGGCCGGAGGCCGAGTCGCCGCCATGCAGCAGGGTGTCGAGCATGTTGCCCCGCTCCGAGGTGAAGTGCTCGGTGTCGCGGTAGACCGCGAGCAGGTCGGCGTGTCGGCTCAACACCCAGAACCCGCCTGTCTGCGCGGTGCCCGGATGCCGATACACCGGTTGCTCGTGGCGTAGGTGCCGCCAGAAGTCGGTGAGGTCGTTGGCCAGGAACGTGTCGGGGTCCGCCAGATCGATCATCGACGCTGTTTCCCCGCGAACCGCATGGTGATTCGTCATCTACGTTTCGATCCTCACCGAAGAATGACTGCCTGCGGACCGCAGAAGTCCCTTATTCGTTGTTCTACCGAAGAACCGGCAACGCGGACAACGAGGTTTCCCGAGTTGGAAACCGGCAAGCTGACCCGCCCGGTTTCCGCTCCATTCAAGCGAGTTGAGCGGGATGGGCCCGCGGATCATTCTCGGATCTCACGCGACGATAGCGCTCGAAGGTGACTGGGGAAGAAGGCTCATGACGCAGACTCGGTCGACCGACCATCGTGGGCACAGCGCAACCGAGAACGCGCCGGTATTCACCCGGAGGACCGTGCCCGCCGCCAATCGGATTCCCGCCGCCCAACGCAGCCAACGCATGCGGCAGCCCGGTTTCGGGCGGGTGCTGACCGAGCACATGGTCACCATCCGCTGGTCGGCGGACCTGGGGTGGCATGACGCCCGGCTCGATCCGTACCAGGACCTCCGCTTGGACCCGGCTTCGGTCGGCCTGCATCACGGGCAGATCGTCTTCGAGGGGCTGAAGGCGTACTCGCAACCCGATGGCGGTGTCGGGGTGTTCCGTCCCGACCTGGCCTCGGAACGGCTGCGGCGCTCCGCTCGCAGGCTGGCCATGCCGGAGTTGCCGGAATCGTTGTTCCTCGCCGCCATCACCGAACTCGTCGGCGCCGACCGCGACTGGGTGCCGGCCACGGTGGGCAGCAGCCTCTACCTGCGGCCGGTGCTGTTGGCGACGGAGTCCGATCTGGGTCTGCGGCCTGCCAGGGAGTATCTGTTCCTGCTGATCGCGTTCGTGACGGACAACTTCTTCCCCGGCGAGGTCTCCCCGCTGACCGTGTGGGTCAGTGGGGACTACGTGCGTGCCGCGCCCGGTGGCACCGGTGAGGCCAAGACCCCCGGCAACTACGCGGGGAGTCTGCTGCCCGCGCAGGAGGCCAAGGCCCGTGGTTGCGACCAGGTGGTGTGGTTGGACGCGGTGGAACGGCGGTGGATCGAGGAACTGGGCGGGATGAACCTGTTCTTCGTCTACGGGCCGCCGGATTCACCGAGGCTGATCACGCCGCCACTGGGCGGCACGATCCTGCCGGGCGTGACCCGAGACGCACTGATCACGTTGGCCCGCGGCTCGGGCTACGCGGTCGACGAACAACCGTTGAGCATCACCGAGTGGCGTAGCGCCGCCGAGGACGGCTCGATGGCGGAGACCTTCGCCTGCGGCACCGCCGCCGTGGTCGCCCCGGTGGGCACGGTGCGCTCCACCGAGGGCGAGTGGCAGGTGGGCGGCGGCGTATCGGGCCCGGTGACGCTGGGGCTACGTCGCGCGCTGGTCGACATCCAACACGGGCTCAGCCCCGACCACCACGGATGGGTGTTCCCCGTTCGATAACCGAGTGGAATTCAAGGAGTGCGCAAGATGACGATCCGCGACAGGGAAACGGTTCTGGACACCGACGTCCGAGAGGTGGTCGCCGATGCGGCGGGCGCCGCTGCACTGCTGGAGATCGGGGATCGACTCGGCCTGGTGCCCCATATCGAGAATGGGCAGGCGGTGACCGTCGCCGGCCTCGCCGAGGAGACCCTGGTGCCCCCGGAGGGCGTGGCGAAATACCTGGAGGCGATGACCTCCGCCGGGATCATGTCGGAGTCGACCGAGTTGCCCGGCACGTTCACCGTCGCCGACGACTTCGACCAGATCCGGTACGAGTCCGGGTATCTCTCCTGGGCACTCAACGCCAACCGTCCGTTCGTCAACAACGCACTCGAGTTCCTGCGCGATCCCCGTGCGGCGGGCAAGCGGCACACCCGGGACGGCAGGCAGGTCGCGGTCGCCTCGGAGTGGATGGGTTCCAAGGCGTTCTACCCGGTGGCGTTGGAGACCATCCTGAAGGCGCGGCCGTCCCACGTCGTCGACCTCGGCGCGGGCACCGCTCGGTTGCTCATCGAGATCCTGGGGCAGCTTCCGGAGACCACCGCGGTGGCCTTGGATCTGGACGGACCCTCCTGCAAGGAGGCGCAGGCCGCCGCCGAGCGCGCCGGGATGTCCGACCGACTGACCGTGGTGGAGCGGTCGATCCAGTCGGTGGCCGAGGACGCAGGCCCGGTCGCCGGGGCCGACGTGGTGCACGCCGGTTTCGTCTTCCACGACATGATGCCGGAGGAGGAGGACGTCGCCGACGGTGTGTTGGCCAACTGCCGCGATGCGTTGCGGCCCGGCGGGATCATGGCGATCACCGAGGCGGTCCCGTTCGTGCAGAACGTCCGAGAGCGGCGGTTCAGCGCCATCGTGACCTACTACCACCAGCAGTTCATGCGGCGCAGGCTGCTCACCGAGCAGGAGTGGACCGCCAAGCTGCTGCAGGCGGGATTCTCCGAGGTGGAGTGTGTGCCGCACCGCTTCCCGACCGGCAGGTTGTTCATCGCCAAGAAGAAGTGATCCGGGCCTCGGGCGCCGTGTCCCTGCGGGGGCACGGCGCCCGAGCCGTTGGTACCGGTGCCGCTCCGGGGTGGTTCCGCTGTGCCGCCAGCATGGCGCGCACACCGCGCTGCCGCTGTGCGCTCCTCGGTTCGGCCGCGGCCACCGAGTTGCCGCGCTCCCCAGAGCTCCCCTCCGGAGCACAGCACAGACGACAGGCCGCGTGCAGAAGGACCCGGCCACCGCATCGGTCGGTGGCCGGGCCCGCGTGCGAACCCAGTGGTCAGTCGCCGGTTCGCCCCGGCTTGTCGAGAGTGGGCAGCGTGGGGAAGCGGCGCAGGTCCGGGCTGAAGGTGCTGACCAGCGCGACCACCGCGAGCGCACCGCCACACAGCAACAACGCGTTGGCGCTGTTGCCGCCGAAGCCGATCAGCATCGCGCCCAGCATCGGGCCGAGGGCGTTGGCGCCGCCGACGCAGACGCCGACGATGCCGCTGAGACGGCCGCGCAGCTCGTCCGGGGTGACCAGCATCTGGTAGGTCATGATCGTGGTGGCCGCCAGCGGAACGAAGAACGCGGTCGCCCCGAGCACCAGCCCCAAGGGCAGGCCCGGCGGTACGAGCGCCATCACCGCGGTCAGCACGGCGCCCACCCAGGAGAAGCCGATCACGATCACCGAGGACGGCAACAGCGGGAGCACCCGGGAGGCCATGCTCGCGCCGAGGATTCCGCCGCCGCCGAAGAAGGCCATCATCAGGCCGACCTCGCCGGGTGCCACGTCACCCTCGCCGGAGGCCGCGAGCACCACGATCACCAGCGCACCGAAGCAGAGTTGGTTGAACACCAGCCACACCAGCGTGGTCAACACCGCGCGGTTGCCCAGTGCCCAACGGAATCCGTCGGCGACCTCCCGCCGCACGCCGGTCCGGTCGGGTTCGGCGGGCGGCGAATCCGCAGTCGAACCGGCGTCGGGTGTGGTGCGCTTCGATCGCGGCAGGACGAGGAAGACCAGTGCCACGAAGGAACCGGTCAACAGCACCACGGTCAGCGCGAAGGGCAGCATCTCGTGGAAGCCGAACACGAATCCGGTGGCGGCCGGACCCAGCAGGTTCGCGATATGCGGGCGCGCGGTGTTGCGGGCGATCGCGGTGGAGAGCTGCGATCGGTGCACCACTCGGGGCAGTGCGGCGTCCTCGGCGGGTGCGAAGACCGAACCGACGACTCCCTCGATCACGGCGACCGCCAGGACCAACGGCAGCGAATAGGCACCGCCGAGCAGTGTCGCGGCGAGTGCGCCCATCGCGAGCGCACGTAACCCCTGACACCACAGCATCACCTTCTTGCGGTCCCAGCGGTCGGCGATCACACCGGCCGGGACGTTGGCCAGCATGCGCGCGGTGGCCAACACCGACGAGACCAAGCCCAGTTGGAACGCCGATCCGGACACGGCCAGGATCAGCAGCGGCAGTCCGATCGCGACGATGGCGCTGCTGAGTTCCGAGAGCAACAGGCTCGACCACAGGATGTGGTAGTTGCGATTCCGGGACAGCGGCAGCGGCGGCGCCTCGGACGGCGGTGTCGCCGCTGCGGTACTGGTGGACTCGGCGGTGGCAGCCGGATCGGCCTCGGTACTCGCCTCGCGAACCGGTTCAACCATGGCGTCGCGCCAACCTTCCGGAGATCTGGAGCGCCACCACGGTCTCGGAGTCCTCGCCCGGCACGAATCGTCCGGTGTGGACCATGCCGCCGCCGTCGATCTCGCGCATGGTGAACAGCAGACCGTCGTAGCAGGTCAGCCGCGCATACGGTGCGCCGCCGACGCATAACCGCAGCTCGCCGTCGGCTGCGGTGTCGAGCACGAACTCCGTGTCACCGTTGACATACCGGCCGAGGCACTCCGGTGGGGCGGGCACCGGTGCCCCGGGATCGGGCAGGGTGGAGTAGGAGTGGCTGCCGACGTCGAGTCCGGCCTTGCGGAGTTCCTCGACCAGTTCCTCCCACATCGCCAGTCCGGTGTTGGCGTTGGCCGTGAAGCCGATCGCCGTCGCGCTGTCCGGGTGGAAGCGCAGGTGGCAGGAGGTGCCGCCCCCGGTACCGTCATGGCCGTACCAGGTGTGGCCGCCCCGGGAGTAGATCGACCAGCCGAGGCTCCAGCCGTCGGCCATGCCGAAGGGCCCGACACGCAGGCCCTCGGTCTGGTCCTCGCGCATCCAACGCGCGGTCCGTTCCCCGATCGGAGAGTGAGCCCCGGGTAGGTGTGCCGAGGCGAAGGCCACGAGGTCGGCGGCGCTCAGGGCGAGTGCGCCCGCGGGTTCCTCCACGAGTGGCAGTGGCTGGTCGGCGATCGGCAGTGGCGAGCCGCCCGAGGCGCGCACGGCGTGCCCGGTGATCGGGTTGCGGTCCGTCCGTTGATCGGCCGGGCCGACCACGAAAGCAGGTCGGATTCCGTCGGGCCGCAACAGGATGTCGGTGACCGCCTCCCACCAGGGCATTCCGGTGTGCTCCTCGATGAGGTGGCCGATGAGGAGATAGCCGAGGTTGGAGTAGGAGAAGGCGGTGCCCGGCGGATTCGCCAGGGCGTTCGCCGTGCGGTCCACGGCGAGCCAGCGCGTGCGCGAGCCCGACTCGACGTTGTCGACGGTCACCGAGGACACCAGTCCCCCGGTGTGGGCAAGCACCCGGCGCAGGGTCACGCCGGGCAGCGTCAGACCGGGCAGGGTGTCGTCGAGGTCGATATCGCCATCGGCCACCAGCAGCATGGCCAGGGTCGCGGTGAAGGGCTTGGTCAGCGAGCCGAGCGGGAACGCCGAGTCGGCGACCACCGCCCGGCGACTGCCCACGGTCTCGACACCGAACTCCGTGGTGCGCAGCTCCTCGCCCCGTCGCACGACGAGCTGCGCGCCCGGCACCCGATGCCGTTCGGCCAGGTAGGCCACCAAGGCCGGTAACTGGGTCAGGTCCACGGGGGTCAGTCCCGATTCGCGGGGTCGGCGGGGGAATCGAGCTCGCGGGCGATCTGCCGGAGCGCGCCGAGGAAGTCCCCGGCGACGCGTTCGATGGTCGTCGCGCGTTGGGTTCGCGGCGAGTACGCCCAGTCGAACACGATCCGACCGCCTCGGATGCCGCCGGTGATCGAGAGCGCGTGATCCGAGGTGGCGTCGGGGCTCTCGTTCAGTGCGGCGGATTCCTCCAGCGAGTGCACGAGCCCACCAGCGGTGTCCTCGGTGTTCGACGCCGAGCCCGACATCGGTCGGTCGGTGGGCAACGGTTCGGCGACCCGGCCGAGGTAGTTGAACAGCACCTCGGGGTTCGGCCGGTCGGCCAAGGCCGCGCCCGGAGTGTCCGGGCCGCCGAGGAATCGGAGGGCGCCATAGCCCAGGCCCTTGCCCGGAATCTCGCGGATGCTGCGGCGGGTGGCACGTACCGTCTGCCGCCAGTCGGTGGCGTCGGGTTCCGCGTCGACGCCTCGGATGGGCGCGGGCAACAACACCGGGAACACGGTGGTGAACCAGCCGACCGTGCGCGAGAGGTCGATGTCGTCGAACAGCTCTTCGCGGCCGTGGCCCTCCAGATCGATCAGTAGCCCGTCCTGTCCGGTCCACCGGCACAGCGCCGAGGACAACGCGGCGAGCAGGACGTCGTTGATCCTGGTTCGGAACACGGCGGGCGCACCGCGCAGCAGCGTGTCGGTCTCGGACGCGCTGAGTTCGACGCGCACCGACTCTCGGGCGGCGGCCTGCTGGACCGCGGCGTCGGCGGGCAGCGGTGTCGGGTGTGGAAGACCGGTCCAGTGCGGCAGTTCGTGGTCCAGGCCGCCGTCCTGCACGTGTCCGGCCAAGCGTTGCGCCCAGGCCAGGAACGACGTGGTCTTCGCGCCGAGATCCACCGGGTCTCCGCCGACGGCCTGCCGGTATGCGGTGTCGAGGTCGCCGAGCAGGATGCTCCAGGACACCGCGTCGACCACCAGGTGGTGGATGGCCAGGAACAGGATCGGACGTCGATCCGCACCGAGGTCGAACAGCAGGGTCCGCAGGATGGGCCCGGCCGCCAGGTCGAGGGACGCCGTGGCCTCGTTGCCGAGCCGGTCGATCTCGGCGCGTTGGGCCGCCGGGTCGAGGCCGGTCAGGTCGTGTCGGACCAGCGTCGATTCGACGTCGGCGGGCGCGTGGTGTTGCCGCCAACCGGATTGACCGTGTTCGAAGCGCATGCGTAGCGCGTCGTGGTGGCGCACCAACGCGGTGAGCGCGACGTCCAAGGCCGCGGGGTCGAGGTCGGTGGCCATGGCCGCCTGCACCGACTGAGTGAAGTGGTGCGGCGAGGTGGGCTCGCCCGACAGGTATTCGTGTTGCACCGGGGTGAGCGGGACCTCGCCGCCCACCACCGACCGGTCGACGGCCTCGGAGTCCCGGCCTGCCACCGGGGCCAGTCGTTCGATGGTCTGGTGCAGGAACAGGTCTTTCGAGGTGAAGCCCACCCCGGCGCGCCGGGCGGCGAAGGCGAGTTGGATGCTGAGGATGGAGTCGCCGCCCAGGTCGAAGAAGTTGTCGCGCACACCGACCCGCGCCGGTTCCAGGCCGAGTACCTCCGCCCAGAGTTCGACGAGCCGCCGTTCGAGGTCGTTTCTCGGCGCGAGGTGTTCGTCGGCTGTGGTGGAGTCGGCGGGTCGGGGTAGCGCGCGACGGTCGACGGTCCCGCTGGGGGTCAGTGGGAGGGCGTCGAGGGTGACCAACGCGGACGGCACCGCGTAACCGGGCAGCCGGTCGGCCACGAAACCGCGCAGCTCGGCCGAATCCGGGTGACGGCCCGTGTGGGGCACCACGTAGCCGACCAGCCTGCTGCGCCCGAGGTCGTCGGTCCAGCCGGTCGCCGAGGCGGCGGCGATGTCGGGGTGCGCGGCCAAGGCGGCCTCCACCTCGGCGGGTTCGATGCGGTAGCCCCGCACCTTGAGTTGGTCGTCGACCCGGCCGAGGAATTCGAGGTTGCCGTCGACCCGCCAGCGGGCGATGTCCCCGGTCCGGTACATCCGTGCGGTCCCGCCCGCGAAGGGGTCGTCTCGGAACCGTTGCGCGGTGAGGTCGGCGCGGTTCCAGTAGCCCCTGGCGATGCCGTCGCCGCCGATGTACAGCTCACCGGCCACGCCGATCGGCACCGGCCGTAGGTCGGGGTCGACGACGTAGACGCTCGTGTTGGCCATCGGCCGTCCCACCGGTACCAGCGAGGAGCTGCCGATGGGTTCGGCGTCGACGCGGAACAGCGTCGAGTCCACGGTGGTCTCGGTGGCCCCGTAGGCGTTGACCACGATGGTGTCGCGGCCGAGCGTGCCCACGAGGTCGCCGCCGTCGGTGGCGGGCCAGCCCTCGGAACCGACGGCCAGCACCCGCAGCGCGGGCAGGCTGCGCCGCTGCCAGGCGAGTTCGGTGCTCAGTGCCTTGGCCAGCGCGGGGACGGTGACCATCACCTGCGTTTCGGTGTGCTCCATCAGATCCACCAGGGCTGGCGGATCGGTGACCACCTCGGCCGGGCAGATCACCATGGTGCCGCCGAACATCGCCGAGAGCAGGAAGTCGGCGAAGAACAGGTCGACGCCGAAGCTCGACACCGACAGACAGCGCGGGTTCGTGCCGCTCAGCCCGTAGGCGGTGTCCCAGGCGTTGATGATGTGGTGCACGTTGCGGTGCTCGATCATCACGCCCTTGGGGCGGCCGGTGGAACCCGAGGTGTAGACGACGTAGGCCAGGTCGTTCGGCGTCACCGGTTCGGCGGCGGCGGGCTGTGGTCGGACCGGGTCGGGCTCGTCGGAGTCGAGGCAGAGCACGGTTCCCGCCGCCTCGGCCACCCGGTGTGCCAGGTGCGTCTCGGTGAGCACCACCGGGGCGGCCGCGTCGGCCACCAGCTGGGTCACCAGCCGCGCCGGGTAGTCCGGGTCGAGCGGGACGAAGGCGCCGCCTGCCTTGAGCACGGCCAGCAAGGCGATCACGGCCTGTGGGCCGCGTTCCAGGCAGACGCCGACCAGCAGTCCGGGGCGGACGCCGAGGGCCCGCAGCCGACCGGCGAGCAGGTCGGCGCGCTCGTCCAGTTCGGCGAAGGTCAGCTCGGTCTCCCCCGCCGACACCGCGATCGCGTCGGGGGTTCGCCGCGCCTGCGCGGTGAAGGTCTCGTGCACCAGTCTCGGGGTGGGGAAGTCGGCCGGTGCGCCGTTGAAGTCGGTGAGCAGCTGGGCCCGCTCGGGTTCGGTGAGCAGCGGCAGTTCGGCGGGTCGGACGGTGGGGTCGGCGGCGATCGCCGTCAGGATGGCGACCAGGTGCCCGCGCATCCGCTCCACCGTGGAGCGGTCGAACAGCGCGGTGCTGAAGCTGATCGCGCCGTGCAGCGCGCCGTCCTTCTCACCGAAGTCGAAGCTGAGGTCGTGGCTGACGTCGGTGCTGCCGAAGGCCATCCGCTCGGCGTCGATACCGGGGAATTCCAGGCTGGGCGCGATGGTGTTGCCCAGCACCACCATCACCTCGGCGAGCGCGTTGCGGCTCGGGTCCCGGGTCGGTCGCAACTCGTCGACCAGCCATTCGAAGGGGATCTCGTCGTGTTCCAGCGCGCCGAGCACGGTGCCGCGGACCTCGGCGAGGAACTCCGCGAAGGGTCGGGACTCGTCCACGGTGGACCGCAGCACGGTGGTGTTGACGAAGACACCGATCAGGTCGGCCAGCTCGCTGCGGTTCCGGCCTGCGGTGACGGTGCCGACGGCGATGTCGCGCTGTCCGCAGTGCCGGGCCAGCAGCAGTTGGATCGAGGCCACCAGCACCATGAACAGCGTGGCGTCCTGGCCGGTGGCCATCGACTTGATCAGTCGGTTGAGTTCCGGGGGCAGCTCGAAATACACCGAGTCGCCCTCGGAGCTGCGCACGGCGGGGCGCGGCCGGTCCACCGGCAGCGCCAGTCCGACGATCCCGTCCAGCTCGCGTTTCCAGTAGTCCAGGTGCTCGGCCATGGCCGGGCCGATGAGCTGGTCGCGTTGCCACGCCGCGAAGTCGGCGTACTGCAGCGGCAACGGGTCCCGCGTGGAGTCGAGTCCCCGCACCGCCGAGGCATAGTGCGCCGCGAGCTCGGCGGTGAGCACGCCGTTGGACCAGCCGTCGGTGATGATGTGGTGCATCACCAGCGCCAATACGTGTTCGTCATCGTCGACCCGGATCAGCACGGGCCGCAGCGCCGGTGCTGCCCGCAGGTCGAACGGGGTGGCGGCCTGGTCGCGCAGGATGCGGTCCACCGCGTCCTGTCGCTCCGGGGCGGCGAGCAGGGTGAGATCGATCGGGGTCAGCGTCACGGCGGCAGGGGGCCGCACCAGTTGGACGCCTCGGCCGTCGACGGTGTCGAAGGTGGTACGCAACGGTTCGTGCCGGGCGATGAGTTCGGTGAGCGCGCTCTCCATCGCTGCGAGGTCGAACGCGCCTCGGAGTCGGAGCCCGAGGATGGTGGTGTACTCGGCGCTGGCCGCGTCGAACTGGTGGTGGAACCAGAGCCGTTGTTGGGCGTGGGACAGCGCCAGCGGACCGGTGCGGTCGATCACCGGGATCGCCGCCGGCTCGGTCGAGGTGTCGGCCGTGGGCTTGTCGGGTAGCTCCGCCCTGCCCTCGATGGCCGTGGCGAGGCCGCCGAGAGTCGGTGTGTCGAACAACTGTCGGGGCGATGGCGAGACACCGAGTCTGGCTCGCATCCGGGAGATGACCAGGATGCCCAGGATCGAGTCGCCGCCGCGTTCGAAGAAGTCGTCGTCGATCCCGATGTCGGCGGGGGTCAGGCCCAGTACCTCGGCCCAGATCTCGGCCAGCGCCTCCTCCACGGGAGTTCGCGGCGCCACCCGGCTCGTCTGGGCAGGGGTGGCCGCCGACTCCGGCGCAGGGAGGGCGTGCCGGTCCACCTTGCCGCTGGCGTTGCGCGGCAACGACTCCAGGACCACGAACGCCGAGGGCACCAGGTAGGACGGCACCCGGTCGGTCAGGAAGTCGCGCAGCTGGGCCACCGACGGCGAGGGTGTCGCCAGACCGGTCAGGTAGGCGACCAGTCGGCGATCGCCGGGGCGGTCCTCCCGGATCACCGCATGCGCCAGCCCGACGCCGGGGTGGGCCGCCAGGGCGGCCGCGACCTCACCGAGTTCGATGCGATAGCCACGCAGTTTGACCTGGTCGTCGGTGCGTCCGAGGAACTCCAGCGCGCCGTCGGCACGTCTGCGGGCCAGGTCGCCCGAGCGGTACAGCCGGTCGCCGGGCGCGCCGAACGGATCGGGCACGAAGCGGGTCGCGGTCAGTTCGGGGCGGCGGTGGTAGCCGCGGGCCAACTGGACTCCCGCGATGTACAGCTCACCGGGCACCCCGATCGGCACCGGCTGCAGGAAGCGATCCAGCAGGTGAATGCGGGTGTTGCCGACCGGAACGCCGATCGGGATGCGCCGCTCCCCCGGCGTGCACGTCCAATGGGTGACGTCCACGGCGGTCTCGCTCGGCCCGTAGATGTTGGCCAGCCGCACGCCGGGGAACGCGGCGTGGACTCGGTCGGCCAACTCGCTGGTGAGCGCCTCGCCACCGGAGAACACCCGGCGCACCGACAGACATTCGGCGATGCCGGGTTCGGCCAGTACGGCGGCGAGTAGCGGCGGTACGAAGTGGACGGTGGTGACGCGTTCCCGCGCCATCAGCGCGACCAACCGTGCGGGATCGCGGCCCTCGTCCTGTCCTGCGGGCACCAGGGTGGCGCCCGCGATGAGCGGTCCGAAGAGCTCCCAGACCGAGACGTCGAAACCGGCGGAGGTCTTCTGCAACACCCGGTCGTCGGCGCCGAGCGGGTAGTCCCGCTGCATCCATCGCAGGCGGTTCACGATGGCGCGGTGCGACACCACGACGCCCTTCGGGGTGCCCGTCGATCCGGACGTGTAGATCGCGTAGGCGAGCTGGTCCGGTCCGATCTCGACGGCCGGTGGTGTGGCCGGTCGGGCCGCGATCTCGGACCAGGCCGTGTCGATTCGGAGCACGGTCGCCTCGGTCGCCGTCAGCCGGTGCGCCAACCGGTCCTGGGTGAGCACGAGTCGGCACTCGGCGTCGCGCAGCACCAACCGCAGCCGGTTATCGGGATAGCCCGGATCCAGCGGCACGCTCGCCGCCCCCGCCTTGAGCACCCCGAGCAGCGCGATGGCCAGTTCGGGGCCGCGCTCCAGGCAGATGCCGACCAGGGTGTCGGGCCGTACCCCGGTGTCGACGAGGTACCGCGCCAGTCGGTTGGCGCGTTCGTCCAGCTCCCGGTAGGTCAACCGGGCTCCGTCGAACACCATTGCGTCGGCGTCCGGTGTCCGCGCGGCCTGCTCGGCGACCAACTCGTGCAGCAGGCCGCCCGGGTAGTCGACGGCGGTGTCGTTGCACTCGACGACCAGTCGGTGTCGTTGCTCGGCGGTGAGCATCGGCAGCGCGCCCACCCGGTTCTCCGGGTTGGTGGCGATGGCGCCGAGCAGCGCCTCCAGGTGCCCGGCCAGGCCGGTGATGGTGTCCTGATCGAACAGTTCGGGGTCGTAGCCCAGGGTCAGGTTCAACTCGTCCTGGGTGTAGGCGTTGAGGATCAGCGGGTAGTTCGTGTGCTCGTCGCCGAGGAAGTCCCGCAGGTGCAGGCCGAATCGGGCGGCCGCGTCGGGGTCGTAGGGGTAGTTCTTGAACACCACGATGCTGTCGAACAGGTTGGTGCCGCCGGGCACGTCGCTGTACCCCTGCACCTGTGCCAGCGAGACGTGGTCGTACTGCTGGGATTCCGCCTGCCGCGCCTGGAGTTCCTGCAGCCAGCCGCGCACCTCGGCGTCGCCCGGCACCTGGACCCGCACCGGGATGGTGTTGATGAACAACCCGACGATGGAGTCGGAGCCGAGCAGGTCACCGGGCCTGCCGAACACGGTGGCGCCGAAACACACGTCGCTCTCGCCGGAGTAGCGCGACAGCAGCATCGCCCACGCGCCCTGCACCAGGGTGTTGACGGTGACCCGGGTCTGCCGGGCGAACTCGTACACCGCTTGCGAGCGCTCCGGGGAGAGCCGGATGTCGAGTTTGCGGGAGGACTGGCTCGCGTGGGCGCGCTCCACGGCCCGGTTGGTCGGCAACGGGGTCGGCGTGGCGAAACCGTGCAGGGTTCGCCGCCAGTGCGCCTGGGCGGCGGGCGCGTCCTGCTCGGCCAACCACCGCACGTAGTCCCGGTAGGGCCTACGGGTTTTGAGGATGACGGACTGATCGCCCTGGAGCAGGGCGTACTGCTGGAAGACCTCCGAGAGCACGTCGGAGAAGCTCCAGCCGTCCAACAGCATGTGGTGCGAGGACAACATCACCTGTACGCGCGACTCGGTCAGCCGCACCAGGGTCAGGCGGGCCAACGGGGCCACCGAGAGGTCCAGACCCTGCTGCTTGCACAGCTCCCACAACCTGGCCGAGGCCTGGTCGCGTTCCGCTTCGTCGAGATGGCGCAGGTCGTGGTGTGCAACCGGGATCGGGGCGTCGACGTGCACCACCTGCACCGGTTCGTCGACGTCCTCCCACACCACCGAGGTACGCAGGGTCGGGGTCCGTCGGGCCACCCGCTGCCAGGCCTCGGCGAGGATGTCCGGGTCGGTGACGCCGTCGAGGCCGATGCCGAAGTGGCTGACGTAGACCCCGCCGCCGGGTGAGTCCAGCGAGTGGAACAGCAGGCCACTCTGCATCGGCGTCAGCGGGTAGACGTCCTCCACCGCAGTGCCGTCCCCGACGATGCGGTCCACCGTCGCCTGGTCGAGCCGGGCCAGCGGGAAGTCCGACGGGGTGGCGCCGCCCGCGCCCGGGGTGGCGCAGTGTTCGACGATCTCGGCCAATGCGGTCTGGAATCGACGGGCCAGCTCCGCGATCGTCGCCTCGTCGTGCACCTCGGCGGAGTAGCCGAACCGGAATTCCAGTTCGGTGTCCTGGACGTAGCCGGTGACCTCCAGCAGCGCCTGCCGCTGTTGGGTCGGGCTGCGGTCGATGGCGGGGTTCGGGCTCCATCCCCGGTACAGGCCGTCGGCGGTGGCCGAGCCGGTGTCGAACCTTCCCAGGTAGTTGAAAGCGATCTGCGGCTGGACTCCGTGCAATCGGTCGGCCTCGGAGGCGGTGTCTCGGAGATAGCGCAGGGCGCCGTAGCCGATCCCGTCGCCGGGCAGGGCACGCAGCTGTTCCTTGACCGATTTGAGGACACCGCCCCACTCGCGCTCGTCCGGGATGGACAGTGCCACCGGGAAGTGGCTGGTGAACCAGCCGATGGTGTGGCCGACGTCGAGGTCGTCGAACAGCTCCTGGCGGCCGTGTCCCTCCATCTCCAGGGCGATGCGAGCGTCACCGGTCCAGTCGGCGACCACCCGTCCCAGCGCGGCCAGCAGCACATCGTTGATCCGGGTGCGGTACAGCTCGGGGACCCGGCGCAGCAGGGCGGTGGTGTGCTCGGCGTCGAGCCGGATGGTGCTGGTGCGCACCGAGGCGACGGTGTTGTCGCCGGATCGGTCGACCGGCAGCGGGGCGGTGGCGGTCACCGCCTGTTCGACGGCATGCCAGTGCGCGAGCTCGTGATCGAAGGCGCCGCTCCCGGCATGGCCGCGCAGCCGGTGCGCCCACTCGGCGAAGGGAGTGGTCTTCGGGCCGGGCGCGACGGGTTCGGCCGCGCGCAGGCGCCGGTAGGCGGTCTCCAGGTCGGCGAGCACGATGCGCCAGGACACCCCGTCGATCACCAGGTGATGTGCGGTGAGGAACAGGCGGGGCAGCCGTTCGGCGCCGAGATCGAGGTACAGCGCCTTGACCAGTGGCCCGTCGGACAGCGCGAAACCACGCTGCGCCTCCGCGATGGCCTGCCCGATCGCGGTGTCCACCTCGGCATCCGACGTCTCGGCCAGGTTCACCCGGTCGAAGGTGGATCGGCGCCCCGTCGAGTGGAACTGCCGCCAGCCCTTCTTCCCGGTCTCGAAGCGCAGCGCGAAGGCGTCGTGATGGTCCAGCACGGCGGTCAACGCGGTCTGCAGCGTCTCGGCGTCGGTGTCCGGGGCCAGTTCCACGAAGGTCGACTGGTTGAAGACCTCGCGGCTCTCGGCGAGTTCGGTGAAGAACCAGTGCTGGATCGGGGTCAGCGGGACGTCGGCCTCGGTGGCGGTCGGGGTGGGCGCGATCGACTCGGTCAGCCGCTTCGACAGCACCTCGGGAGCCAGTTCGGCGACGGTCTGTCGGAGGAACATCTGCTTGGAGGTCAGTTCCAGGCCTGCTTGTTTGGCCTGCCACACCACCAGGATCGCCTGGATCGAGTCGCCGCCGTGGTCGAAGAAGTTGTCCTCGATGCCGAGCCGCTCCGGGTCCATCCCGAGTACCTCGGCCCAGATGCGCAGCAGGGTGGCCTCGACGTCGTCGCGGGGCGCGACCCGGCCCCGTGGCGCGGGCTCGGCGAGTTGCTCTGGTGCGGGCAGAGCGCGGCGGTCCACCTTGCCGCTGGGCGCCAGCGGCAGTTCGGTCAGGGTGACGAAGGCGGTGGGCACCAGGTGACCGGGCACCCGCTGGGCGAGGTGATCGCGCAATTGGCCCGCGTCGAGTGCGACGCCTGCGGCGGGCACCACGTAGGCGACAAGCCGCCGGTCGCCGGGACGGTCCTCGCGGGCGGTGGCGGCGACCTGCGCGACCCCGGGATGGGTGGCGAGCTGTGATTCCACCTCGCCGAGTTCGATGCGGTAGCCGCGGATCTTCACCTGCTCGTCGGCCCGGCCTCGGTATTCGAGGTCGCCGGTGCCGTTGCGCCGCGCTAGGTCGCCGGTCCGGTACATGCGTTCGCCGGGGGCGCCGAAGGGGTCGGGGACGAACCGCTCCGAGGTGGTTGCAGGTCTGCCGTGATAGCCCCTGGCCAGTTGTGGGCCGGCGACGTACAGCTCACCGACCACGCCGATGGGCACCGGCCGCAGCCGGTCGTCCAGCACATAGGCCCGCAGGCCGCTCATCGGTCGGCCGATGGACACCGCGCCCGGCGGCAGTTCCGCCGAGGGCGCGGCGCGGAAGACGACGCAGCCGACGGTGGCCTCGGTGGGTCCGTACTCGTTGTGCACCACGACATCGGGGTGCTTGGCCCGCCACTGCTCCAGGTTCTCGGCTAGCAGGGCCTCGCCGCCGATGACCAGTTCGGCGACCGGGGAGCACTCCGAGGGTAGGTCGAGCAGGATCGGCAGGTGACTCGGGGTGATCTTGACGAAGGTCGCGCGTTGGCCGTCCGGTGGCGTCGCGGGGGTGCGCACGTCGAGGTCGCCGACCAGGATCGCGCCGCCGTTGCTCAGGGTGCCCCACAACGTGGTCACCGTGAGGTCGAAGGAGATCGAGGAGTGCAGCAGGGCCACTCCGCCCAGGCCCGGATGGTCCCGTGCGCAGGAGTCCAGATACCTGGCGAGTTGCCGGTGCTCGATGAGCACGCCCTTGGGACGGCCGGTCGAGCCCGAGGTGTAGATCAGGTAGGCCGGATTCTGGGGCCGGGGCGGCGCGGGCAGCGGGGCCGCTGCTTCGGCATCGATGGTGG
Organism: Actinoalloteichus hymeniacidonis; assembly: GCF_014203365.1. Classification (NCBI taxonomy): domain Bacteria; kingdom Bacillati; phylum Actinomycetota; class Actinomycetes; order Pseudonocardiales; family Pseudonocardiaceae; genus Actinoalloteichus; species Actinoalloteichus hymeniacidonis. The sequence continues at coordinate 2,472,854 of NZ_JACHIS010000001.1, read as the reverse complement.
CCGCGTCGGTGTCCAGACAGATCACCGGGACGGTCGAGGCGGATAGCCGGTCGCGAAGCCTGTCGAGTGTGAGCACCACGGCGGCGCCCGAATCGGCGAGCACGAAGCCGAGCCGGTCGGCGGGGTCCTTCGGGTCCAGGGGCAGGTAGGCGCCGCCCGCGCGCAGTACCGCGAGCATGCCGACGACGAGCTCGATGCCCCGCTCGGCGACGATGCCTACCACGACCTCGGGGCCCACACCGGTCTTCGCCAAGTGGCTGGCGAGTCTGGCGGAGCGCTCGGCCAGTTCGGCGTAGGTCAGTTCCCGGTCGCCGTGCCGAACCGCCTGCGCGTTGGGGGCCCGACGACACTGCTCGTCGAACAGCTCCAGCACGCCGGGCAGTCGCTCCGGTGCGGCGGCGGGTTCACCGGGGACGACGGCGGCCTCGCCCGGCGCGGTGTGCCAGCCGTCCAGTATCCGACGTTCCGCCGCGCTGACCAGCGCGATCTCGCCCAGCGGGCGGTGTGGATCGGCGGCCACCGCCGTCAGCAGGGCCACCACGTTGTCGGCCAGCCGCCGGATCGTGTCGAGCTCGAACAGTTCGGTGCTGTATTCCAGATAACCGGTCAGGCCGCCGTCGTGTTCGGCGAAGTCCAACGTCAGGTCGAGTTTGGCGATCAACGCGGGCGGTTGAACGTCGGCGGCCCGCAGTCCGGGCAGCCGGAAGGTGCCCTCGTCGGCGTTGTGCAGGTTCACCATCGCCTGCACCAGTGGCGGGCGGCTGGGATCGCGCTCCGGGCGCAACGCCTCGACCAGGCGTTGGAAGGGCACCTCGGCCCGACCGAACGCGTCCAGTGCGGTGGTTCGCACCGTGTCGAGCAGCTCGGCGAAGGACTTCGACTCGTCGACGTCGACCCGCAGGACGACGGTGTTGACGAAGAAGCCGATCAGCTTCTCCAGTTCCGGTCGGTCGCGGCCGGAGGTGGACGTGCCGACCGCGATGTCGGTGCGGCCCGAGTAGCGGGCGAGCAGGATCTGGGCGGCGGCGACCAACGCCATGTACAGCGTGGTCCCCGCCTGCCTCCCCAGTTCCTTCACTCGTGTGGTCACCGATTCCGAGACCTCGAAGACGTGCAACGCACCGGCCGAGTCTCGTACCGAGGGCCGGGGCCGGTCGGTCGGCAGTTCCAAGGGCGACAGACCGTCGAGCCGCTGTCGCCAGTAGTCGAGCTTCTCCTCCAATGCACCCTCGGCGAGCCGGTCACGTTGCCAGGCCGCGAAATCCGCGTACTGCACCACGAGATCCGGTAGTCCGTCGGATTCGCCGCGCAGGCGCGCCGCGTAGAGCACGTTGAGTTCGTCGACCAGTACTCCCATCGACCAGCCGTCGCCCGCGATGTGGTGCACGCTCAGCACCAGGACGTACTCGGTCGGTTCCAGCCGCAACAGCTGGGAACGGAACAGCGGTCCCTGACGCAGATCGAACGGACGCTGCACCTCGGCGAGCAGCGTCTCGTCCACGGTCGCCTCGCGTTGGCGGTCGGGCAGGCCGGTGAGATCGGTGACGGGCAGCGGGTTCGCGGTGTGCGGGTGCACCACCTGCACCCCGCTGCCTGCCACCGAGTCGAAGGTGGTGCGCAGTGGTTCGTGCCGCTCGACCAGGCGGTCCAGCGCGAACCGGAGCGCCCCGACGTCGAGTTCCCCGGTGAGGCGGATCGCCCGCACCACGTTGTACTCGACGCTGTCGGGTTCGAAGTCGTAGAGGAACCACAGCCGCTCCTGGGCGGGCGACAGGGCCAGATCGCCCTCGCGGGGCACGGTGGGTATCGCGGTGGAATCCGCCAGGCCCGGATCCTCGCCGGCCAGCCGCCGACGCATCAGTTCCTGGAGATGCGTCGGGAGCGCGGCCATCCGGTCGTCGCGGGAAGAAGGAGCGGCCACTGTGAGTCACTTCCGTTCGACTGCCGACCGCCGGCGTCACTCCCGGCGGCGAGGGATTGATTCCTGTGTTTCGGCGCGACGGCGCCTATTCGAGCTCGAAGACCACGGAGACGCTGAGGCTGGTGATCAGGTGTCGGCGCACCAGGCGCCAGCCGCCTTCCTCGAAGACGCCGTTCCACTCGTCGAGGGTCGGCAGGTAGACGTCCATCAGGTCATGCCCGAATTCGAAGCCGAGCGTGAAGATGGGCAACTCGCCGTCGGGCAGTCCGACGGTGCGGGTGGCATCGCCGAGCAGGAATCGCCGGACGTTCGGGAAGGCCTCCCGAAGGGCGCGCAACGTGGCCACGCAGTTCTGCCTCGGCCAGAAGTCGTGGCCCATCATGAAGCAGGTGAGCAGGTCGACGTCGGCGAACTCCGGTCGCGGCTCGATCGTCCTGGCATCGCCTTGCACGACGGTGATCCGTTCGGCGAGACCGTTGCGGGCGATCTCGGCTCTGGACATCTCGATCGCGGCAGGCGCCAACTCCACGCCCAGCCCCTTGGTGCCGGAATACCTGCTGACCAGCTGAATCAGCCGTTCGCCGCTGCCGGAACCGAGGTCGGCCACGGAGCGGAAGTCGTAGCCGAGTCCGTTCATCGCCCGCCAGAACGCCGGGTCGAAGTAGCGTTCGCTGATCTCCCGACAGGCATAGCTGATCGCGGCGGCGTCGCGGCGGTAGTAATCACCGGTGCGGTTCTCGTTGCGCATGACGCTGGGCAGCTTCGCGAACAGCTCGCCGGATCCCAGGCTCAGCCAGTGGAACAGCGAGCGATGCTGGTTGACCTCGTTGAAGTTCGGTCCCGGGACGACGACGCCGTCTCTGCGGACGACCACGCCCACGCTGGCCAACGCCATGAACATGCCGTTGGTGGACGCCGGGTGCAGATCGTTGCGGGCGGCGAATTCCGCCGAATCGATCGTGCCGTTCTTCTCCAGTTCGTCGAACGCCCCCAGTTCCCAGGCGGCTCCGATTGCCGAAGCGGCGACCACCGAGTTGAAGATATCGGCGGTCGCCCGTTTCGCGTCGGTGTTCTCGACAATGGCGTTCATACGGTTTCTCCCATGCCTGCCTGTCTCGATCGGCCTGTTCGCTCGGTGGAGTCCTCGACCGGCGCCAGGTTGCTCCGACGAGGGTGGCGACGACCATCCCGGTCCCGGGGCCGGACCGCGCGTGGCTTGCCGCTGGTCAGGCCAGTTCATCGTGGCCCTGGTCGGGCGTGCGCAGCCAGTTCCTTGACTCCGTGGCGAAACGGGGAGGTCCAGCGTCGCGCCGTCCTCGCTCGTCCTGCGGCTCCGACCGGCGAATTCATGGGCCGAATCGCGGGTTGCGCATTCGGCGGTATACCTACCTATACCGCCGAGGTGGGAGTTCTGCTAGACAATTGTGCAATTCAGGCGCTAAAGGCGGGTCGACCACATTTTTCGTGCTGAAATCACGACATGACAGCGGCGACGGGAACCGAACGGAACACGCAGCGCGGCCTCGGGCCCGCCGCGGTCGAGTTGCGTGGGGTCGTCCGGGAATATGGAACGAAACAGGCGCGGGTGCGGGCGCTGGACGCGGTGAGTCTCCAATTCCCGGCAGGCTCGTGGACGGCGGTGATGGGTCCGTCGGGGTCGGGGAAGTCGACCCTGCTGCACTGCGCGGCCGGCCTGGAACGGGTGGATGCCGGGCAGGTGTTGCTGGGCGGCGCCGACATCACCGCCAGTTCCGACGCCGAGCTCACGAAACTGCGCCGCGACCAGATCGGTTTCGTCTTCCAGACGTTCAACCTCATCGGTTCCCTGACCGCCGAGCAGAACGTGGCGCTGCCGTTGCGGTTGGGCAGTTCTCGGGTCTCCCGGCAGGAGCTGCGTCGGGTGTTGGCCTCCGTGGGCATGGAGGACCGGATGCGGCATCGGCCGCGTGAGCTCTCGGGCGGCCAGCAGCAGCGGGTCGCGATCGCCAGGGCGATGGTGACCCGGCCTGCGGTGCTCTTCGCCGACGAACCCACCGGCGCCCTGGACTCGAAGTCGGCACGCACCGTGCTGGACCTGTTGGGCGAGATGGTCGCCACCGCAGGGCAGAGCATCGTGATGGTGACGCACGATCCGGTGGCCGCGGCCTGTGCCGATTCGGTGGTGTTCCTCTCCGACGGGCGGATCGTCGACCACGCGCAGCGGCCCACCGCGCGCGAGGTCGCCGACCGGCTGACCCGGTTGGAGGGATGACGCGGTGATCACCCTGTCGCTGAGCACGTTCCGCGAGCGTTGGCAGCTGTTCATCGGGGCGATCCTGAGTGTCGCCGTCGGTGTCGCGCTGGTGCAGTCGTCCCTGCAGGTGATGGCGTCGGCGGGCGATCCGCCGATCCCCGCCGGATTGGCCCCGTTGGCCGAGTCGGAGTTGCGTGGCCGCTACGGCGATGCCACCACGCTGATGGGCATGACGATGATGCTGTCGGTCTTCCTCGCGATCTTCATCGTCAGCTCCACGTTCGCCTTCACCGTCGCACAGCGGCGCCGCGACCTGGCGTTGCTGCGGCTGGTCGGCGCGGGGCGCGGTTCGGTGCGGACCCTGTTGCTGTCCGAGGCGCTGCTGCTCGGCATGTTCGGAGTCCTGATCGGCATCCCGCTGGGGATGCCCGCGGTGTCGGTGCAGACGTGGCTGCTGGCCGAGTTGGATTTCCTGCCCGCGGGCTTCGAATCACAGTTCAACGGGTGGATGGCCGGGGTGTCGGCGGTCGCCGGGCTCGGGGTCGCGCTGTTGGGCGTGTTGGCGGCCTCGCGACGGGCCTCGCGGGTCCGGCCGCTGGAGGCACTGCGCGACACCGGGGACGCGGCGAAGGTGATGACCCGCTCGCGGTGGGCGATGGGCCTGCTGTGTCTGGGTTGTTCGGTGGCCATGGTGTTCCTGGCGCAGCAGGTCGGTCTGGTGATCGCGCTGGCCCTGTCGCTGGGCCTCACCGTGACCGGCGCGGTGGCGTTGAGCCTGCTCAGTCCGATCGTGGTGCCGTTGACGGCCCGGGTATTCGGTTTCGTGTTGCGCGGCAGCACCCTGGGTCTGCTGGCCGAGCGCAATCTCCGCGACGACGCCCGTCGGAGCGCGTCGACCGCGGCCCCGCTGATCGTGTTGGTGGCGCTGCTGCTCGGGCTGTCCGGAACCCTCGGTTCGATGGCCTTGGCCGCCGGTGAGGAACAGCGGCTCATCGTCGACGGCGATCTCGTGGTCGAGGGCACCGGCGATCAGGCCGATGCCGTCGCCGACGTCGCAGGTGTCGAGGTCGCCTCGCCGCAGTTCGTCGTTCCGATGACGTTGCGCATGATGGTGGTCAACGCCGACACCGGCGAGCCCAGGGAGAAGAGCTACGACTCCGGGATCGTCGCGATCGATTCCGCCGCCTACCTGGCCACCCACCGCATCGACCCGCAGGCCGGTTCGCTTGCGGAGTTGCAGGGCGCGACCCTGGCGGCCGCACAGCGCAGCGAGGACCGCCTGGAGGTCGGGGGGACTGCCACGGCCACGCTCGGCGACACCGAGTCGACCCTGACGCTGAGCGCGGTGCTGCCCGAGCGGCTGTCCTCCAGCGAGGCGTTCCTGGTGCCACGGGACCAGATTCCGGCCGAAGTGTTGGCCTCGGCGCAGGCGCACACCGTGGTCCAGGTTGCCGATGGCGCCCACCCGGCCGATGTCGCCGAGGAGATCCGGGCCGCCGAGCTGGGCGCGGTGTCCACGGTGGACGACTGGGCCGCCGCCCAGACCACCGGTCAACAGGACACCAATGTCGGCACCATGGTGGTGTTGATGGGTCTGTCCGGCCTGTACGCCCTGATGGCGGTGATCAACGCGGTGGTGATCGCCTGCACGGAACGCAAGCGGGAGTTCGCCTCGACCCGGGTCACCGGGCTCACCAGGGCGCAGGTGGTGCGGATGGCCTTGGCGGAGTCGCTGGCGGTGGCGGTGATCGGCCTGTTCCTCGGTGGACTGGTCGTGGCCGGGACGCTCGCCGGAATCGCGGCCGGGACGCTGGAGACGATCGGGATGGTCGTGGTGGAGATCCCGTGGGCGTTGTTCGGCATGGTCGCCGCGGGCTCGTTCCTGGTGATCGGCGTGACCAGTGTGCTGGCGACCCTGTCGGCGACCCGGATCCAGCCGGTGTCGCTGGTGGCGGCGCGCGAGTGATCAGACCTGCCCGGTGGAACTCCCCAGGCCGCCGGGCCTGCGAAAGGTGCGGCCGGGTGTTGGGCGAAGGGCACCCATACGGGCGTCCAACCCCCGGCCGCCCTGCAACGAACGCGATGCATCGGTCAGTCGGTGCCGAACTCCATGGCGGCCCGGTCCAGCAGCTCGGCGTCGGCGGAGACCCCGCCCCGAGAGGCGATGGCCTCGGCGCCGCCCTCCGGCATGCTGCCGATCAGACCGGTGGCCGCCGCCTGGGCGGCGCCGATCAACACCGGCGGGTTCGAGCCGACGATCCCGAGGCCGACGTACTGTTCGAGCTTGGCCCGCGAGTCGGCGATGTCGAGATTGCGCATCGTCAACTGACCGATCCGGTCCACCGGCCCGAACGCGGAGTCCTCGGTGCGTTCCATGGACAGCTTGTCCGGGTGGTAGCTGAACGCGGGCCCGGTGGTGTCGAGGATCGAGTAGTCCTCGCCGCGCCGCAGCCGCAGGGTCACCTCGCCGGTGATCGCGGAACCGACCCAGCGCTGCAGGGATTCGCGGACCATCAACGCCTGCGGGTCCAGCCAGCGGCCCTCGTACATCAGGCGACCCAGCCTGCGGCCCTCGTTGTGGTACTGGGCGACGGTGTCCTCGTTGTGGATGGCGTTGACGAGACGCTCGTAGGCGGCGTGCAGCAGGGCCATGCCGGGCGCCTCGTAGATGCCTCGGCTCTTCGCCTCGATGATCCGGTTCTCGATCTGGTCGGACATGCCGAGGCCGTGCCTGCCGCCGATCGCGTTCGCGGCCATCACCAGCTCGACCGAGGACGCGAAGGACTCGCCGTTGATCGTCACCGGCCTGCCCTGGTCGAAGCCGATCGTGACGTCCTCGGTGGCGATCTCGACCGAGGGGTCCCAGAACCGGACGCCCATGATCGGGTCCACGGTCTCCAGGCCGGTGTCCAGGTGCTCCAGGGTCTTGGCCTCGTGGGTTGCGCCCCAGATGTTGGCGTCGGTGGAGTAGGCCTTCTCAGTGCTGTCCCGGTAGGGCAGGTCGTGGGCGAGCAGCCATTCCGACATCTCCTTGCGGCCGCCCAGTTCCGAGACGAAGTCGGCGTCCAGCCACGGCTTGTAGATGCGCAGGTTCGGGTTGGCCAGCAGGCCGTAGCGGTAGAACCGCTCGATGTCGTTGCCCTTGAAGGTCGAGCCGTCGCCCCAGATCTGTACGTCGTCCTCCAGCATCGCCCTGACCAGCAGGGTACCGGTGACGGCACGGCCCAGCGGCGTGGTGTTGAAGTACGCGCGCCCGCCGGAGCGGATGTGGAACGCACCGCAGGTCAGCGCGGCCAGGCCCTCCTCGACCAGTGCCTCCCGGCAGTCGACCAGCCGCGCCACCTCGGCGCCGTAGGTCTTCGCGCGGTCGGGTACCGAGGCGATATCGGGCTCGTCGTACTGGCCGATGTCCGCGGTGTAGGTGCAGGGGACGGCGCCCTGATGGCGCATCCACCCGACTGCGACAGAGGTGTCAAGGCCGCCGGAGAATGCAATGCCGACGCGCTCGCCGGTGGGCAGGGACGTGAGAACCTTAGACATAGGAAGAGTATGCAGCCGAACGTATGATTATGTATCGGCGGGGGCGGTTTTTTCGCTATCGATCTCGTTCGACGCCCGCAGGACACCCGCCGGAGCAGGCGGCCACCAGATCACGCAATCAGGCGACGACTCCGCACTATGCAGACGAATAAGCAGGTCAGCGCTTCGCTACCACCGCAGCCTGCCCCGATGTACGCGCGCCGAGGGCCGAGATCCGATCAACGCGAACCTCGGCCCGCTAGGCGACATGACGTGCGTCACTTCATCCACGAACACACCGTGATTACTCCCGGTGATCAGCCGCGCGCCGCGCGTTCCAGGTCCGCCAGGATGCGATCGCGAAGCAGCTCGGCGAAGGAGCCCACGGTCGGCGCGTCGAAGACGTCCCTCGGCGAGACCTCCACCCCGAAGGCCAATCGGATCCGTGAGGTGAGCCGCAGACACACGATCGAATCGCCGCCGAGTTGGAAGAAGTCGTCATGCACACCGACCCGTTCGGCCTCCAGGACCGTGGCCCACAGCTCGGCCAAGGCGATCTCGGTTGGATCCCTGGGCGCCACGTACTCGGTGGCCAACCGGTCCTGCCGCGTCGGTTCCGGTAGGGCCCGGAGGTCGATCTTGGCGTTGGCGGTCAGCGGGAACTCGTCCAGGGTCACGAACACCGAGGGCACCATGTACTCCGGCAGGGTCTCGGCAAGGGCCGCCCGGAGCCGGGTCACCACCGGATCCTCGGTCCCGTCGCGTTCTGCCGGGTCGAGCACCAGGTAGCCGATCAGCCTGGTGTGGCCGTCCTCGTCCTTGCGCGCCACCACCACGGCCTCGGATACCCACGGCAACCGCAGGATCGCGTGCTCGACCTCGCCGACCTCCACCCGGAAGCCTCGGATCTTGACCTGGTCATCCACCCGCTCCAGGAATTCCAGTCTGCCCTCGGTGTTCCATCTGCCGAGGTCGCCGGTGCGATACAGCCGCGATCCCGGTGGGCCGAACGGGTCGGCGACGAAGCGTTCCGAGGTGAGCCCCGGCTGGTTGAGGTAGCCCCGGGAGACGCCGATCCCGCCGAGGTGGATCTCGCCCGCCACCCCGACCGGCAGCGGGTTCCCGTGCCGGTCCAGTACGTGCACGGTGTCGCCGAAGACCGGGATGCCGACGTCGGGCAGCCGGTCGGAGGTCTGCCGTCCCTCCTGGAGAACCTCGCCGTAGGTGGAGACCACCGTCATCTCGGTGGCGCCGTAGTGGTTGAACAGCCGGGGTGTCGTGCCCGCTGCGGGTCGCCGCCGCACGGTGTCGCCGCCGGTCAGGATCAGTCGAAGCCTGGTCGCGGGGAACAGCGGCTCGTCGAACAGCGCGTCCACCCGCGCGGCGAGCAGGAAGCACACCGTGGTGCCGTTGTCGACGAACCAGGCGGCCATCGCGGCGGCGTCACCGAGGATCTTGGGATCCGGCACGTCCACCCGCGCCCCCGCCAGGAAGTACGGCCAGAGTTCCCAGACCGAGGCGTCGAAGCTCAGGGCGGCCAGCAGACAGGTCCGGTCCTCGGCGCCGATGTCATACACCCGCTGTTGCCAGTCGAAGAGCGCGACCGCGTTGCGATGCGAGACCATCACGCCCTTGGGTGCCCCGGTGGAACCGGACGTGTAGATCACGTAGGCCAGGTTGTCGGGGCGCACCTCGGTGACAGGCGGGGTGTCGGGCAGCTCCGCCAGCGCCAGCCAGTCCTCGTCGAGCCGGACCACCGCCACCGACTCCGCCCAGTCGATCCGCACGCTGCGCTGGGTCACCACCACGGGCGCCCCGGTGTCGGCGACCACGAAGGCGGACCGGGCCGAGGGCATATCCGGGTCCAGGGGCACATACGCCCCGCCCGCCTTGAGCACCGCCAACGCGGCCACCGCCACGTCGACGCCGCGTTCCAGACAGATGGCCACCGCGACGTCCGGGCCGACGCCGAGGCCGATGAGCCGGTGCGCCAGTCGGTTCGCCCTGGCCTCCAGCTCCGCGTAGGTCAATCGCACCGTCGAGGAGGTAAGCGCGAGCGCGTCCGGGCTTCGGCGGGCCTGGGCGGCGAAGAGACCGTGCACGCTGTGGCCCTCGGACAGCGGGGTGTCGGTGTCGTTCCATGCGACGAACTGCCCGCGCTCCCCCTCGGTGAGCAGCCGCAACTCGCGCACCGGGGCGTCCGGGCGGGTGATCACCGCGTCGAACAGGGTCCGCAGGTGGCCTGCGAGCCGCTCGATGGTGGACTCGTCGAACAGGGCCGTGTCATAGTTGAGAAGCAGCGACAGCTGCCTGCCCGGATAGGCGATCACGTTGAGCGGATAGTTGGTCCCGCTGTCGGAGGCGATGTCCAGCAGCTCGATGCCGTGTTCGCGGGCCATCCCCCGGTCGAAGGGGTAGTTCTCGAAGATTACGATGCTGTCGAAGAGGTCGACACCGCCGGGCAGCGCACTCCAGCCGCGCAGTTCGGCCAGGGACACCTGCTCGTGGCCTCGGGACTCCGCCTGCTCGGCCTGGATCGTCCGCAACCAGTCGCCCAGCCGCGCCGAGGCATCCACCGACACCCGAACCGGCAGGGTGTTGATGAACAGTCCGACGATCGAGTCCGCGCCTGCCAATTCGGTGGGCCTGCCGGAGACCGTGGCGCCGAAGCAGACGTCGGACGATCCGCTGTAGAGCGACAGCAGCACGGCCCACACACCCTGGACCAGGGTGTTCAGGGTGATCTCCGCCTTCCTGGCCACCGTGTGCAGGTTCTCGGAGACCTCGGCGGGAAGTTCCAGGAGATACTCGGCCGACACCGGGGCGCGGCGTTGCTCGATCCTCGGATGGTCGAAGGGCAGCGCGGTCGGCGACTCCAGATCGGCCAGCACACCACTCCAGTAGACGCGTGCGGCCTGTTCGTCGCGGTGGCTCAACCAATCCAGATAGTCTCGGAACGGCCTGCGTACCGGCGGGACGAAGGACGTGTCGTCGACGAGCGCGGCGTACTCGCCGAACACGTCCCCGAGGACGCGCTGCACGCTCCACCCGTCCAACAGGGTGTGGTGGAAGGTCCAGAACAGCCGGACTCGGCGGTCGGTGAGTCGGGCGATCGCCAGGCGCATCAACGGCGCCTGTGCGAGGTCGAGACCACGCGCGGTGTCCTCGGCGAGGTACTCCTCGGCGGCATGCTGCGCGGCCGAGGTGTCCAGCTCGCGCCAGTCCAGCTGTCGGACGGGGAGCCGGGCGGCGGAGCGCACCACCTGTACGGGATGCGGTAGGTCGTGGATGGCGATCTCGGTGCGCAGCGCCGGGGTGCGGGCCACGGTGCGCTGCCAGGCTGCCGCCAACAGCTCCGGGTCGGTGATGCCGTCGATCAGCAGCGAGGTCTGTTCGAAGTACAGCCCGCCGTGGTCGTCCAGCAGGCTGTGGAAGAGCATCCCGCTCTGCATCGGGGTGAGCGGATAGATGTCCTCGACGCTGCGGCCGTCGCCGACGATCCGGTCCACGGTCGGCTGGTCCAGGCCCGCCAACGGGAAGTCCGACGGGGTGCGCCCGCCCGCACCGGGGCTGGTGCAGTGCCCGATCAACTCGGTCAGTGCCTCGATGAACCGACGGGCCAACTCGCGCACCGTGGTCTCGTGGTGGATCTGGTCGGAGTAGACCCAGTGGAATTCCAGGCGGCCTGCGCGGATGCGGCCGACCAGATCCAGCAGGTGCGGTCGCAGGGCGTCGGCGGGTTCGTCGAGGTCGAGTTCGAGGTCGCCGGAGTGGTAGAGCGACTCCTCGGTGCTCTCGGCGCCGTCGATCTTGCCGAGATAGTTGAAGCTGATCTGTGGTTCGGACTCGGCGGCCGGTCGGTCGGTGGCGAGGTACCGCAGCGCCCCGTATCCCAGCCCGTTGCCGGGGATGGCGTGCAGCTGTTCCTTCACGGATTTGAGCAGTGGCGCCCAGTCTGCGGTCGGGTCGCCGGTGTCCGGTCCCTCCGACGCATCGACCGCCAACGAAACGGGGAACATGCTGGTGAACCAGCCGACGGTGCCGGTGAGATCGACCCCGTCGAAGAGGTCCTCCCGACCGTGGCCCTCCAGATCGAGCAGCACCCGGTCCGCTCCGGTCCACTCGGCCATCGTCCGACCGAACGCGGTGAGCAGCACATCGTTGATCCGGGTCCGGTAGGCCGAGGGCACGTCGCGCAACAACGCTGCCGTGTTCTCGACGCTCAACCCGCTGACCACGGTGCGGGCCGAGCCCGCGGTGTTGGCGCCGTCGAGATCCACCGGCAAGCGCGGCCGATCGGTCGAGGCGACCATGCTCCAGTACTCGCGCTCGGCGGCGAATCCCTCCTGCTCGGCCAGTCGCGTCAGATTCAGGGCCCAGTCCCGGAACGAGGTGGTCTTCGCACCGAGTTCGATCGGCAGTCCGGCCGAGGCCTGCCGGTAGCCGGTCGCCAGGTCGGCGAGCAGGATCCGCCAAGAGACGCCGTCCACGGCCAGGTGGTGTGCGGCCAGCAACAACAGGGGTCGCGGTTCGTGGTCGAGGACGGTGCCCGCGATCAGCGGCCCGGTGCCGATGTCCACTCTGGACGCCAGCGCCGCCGTCTCGGCCGCGATCCGGCCGTCGAGCTGTTCGGGTAACTCGGAGCCGCCGGGCGGCTCGGATCCATCCGTGGCCACCGTGGCGTCGACGAAACGCAGAACCTCGGTCTCCTCGACGACCGCGTTGTACTGCCGCCACCGCCCGTCGACCCGTTCGAAACGCATCCGCAGCGCGTCGTGCTTGTCGAGCACCGCCTGCATCGCCGCCCGCAAGGCCTGCCGATTCACCGAACCAGCGAGTTCCACCCGCACGGTCTGGTTGAAGCGGTCCGGGTTCGTGTCCCGGATCTCGAAGAACCATCGTTGGATCGGGGTCAACGGCACCGTGCCGCTCACGGCGCCCTGTTCGGCGACCGGTGCGGTGGAGGACGCGACCTCGGCGGCGAGTGCGGCGACGGTCTGCCCTCGGAACAGGTCCCGAGAGGTGACCACCAACCCGAGACTCCTGGCGCGGTACACCACCTGCAGCGCCAGGATCGAATCGCCGCCCAGCGCGAAGAAGTTGTCCTCGACTCCGACCTTCGGGACGCCCAGCAGCTCGGCCCAGATCTCGGCCAGGGTGCGCTCCAATTCGGTGCGCGGCTCGACGGTCCCGACCGAGTCCGGTGCGGCGGGCAGCGGCAGCGCGGCGCGATCGACCTTGCCGTTGGTGGTCAGTGGAAGCTCGTCCATGGTGACGAACGCCGTGGGCACCATGTAGGTGGGCAGCACATGGCCGAGTTCGCCTGCCAGCGCAGCGTGATCGAGGGTGATCCCATGCGCCGCGACCAGGTAGCCGATGAGTTGCGCTCGGCCGTCGCGGTGTCGGATCAACACGAGTGCCTCGTCGACGCCGGGCAGTCGGGTCAGCGCGGCCTCCACCTCGCCGGGCTCGATCCGGAAACCGCGGATCTTGATCTGATCGTCGACCCGGCCGACGAACTCGATCTCGCGACCGTCCCGCCCCACCGAGTCCCGCCAGCGAACCAGGTCGCCGGCGCGATACATCGGGGAACCGTCGGCGGCGAAGGGGTCGGCGACGAATCGTTGCGCGGTGGCAGCGGGGGCGTTGAGGTAGCCCCTGGTCACGCCCGCACCCGCGAGGTACAGCTCGCCCGCGACTCCGACCGGCACGGGTTGCAGCATCGGGTCGAGCACGAAGGCACGCACCCCGTCCATCGGCAGGCCGATGGGCACCACCTCGCGTCGGATCTCGGCGGCCGCGCCGATGCGATGGGTCAGGACGAAGGTGGTGGTCTCGGTCGGCCCGTAGGCGTCGACGACGGTCAGTCCGGGGCAGTGCTGGAGCACTCGACGCACGGCCGATGCGGGCACCACGTCACCGCCCGCCCAGACTTCCTCGACCCCGGCCAGGCAGTGCGGTGCGTGCTCCGCGAAGTGCCGGAACAGCCCTGCGGTGAGGAAGAGCGCGGTGACCCCGTGCTCGGCGATCAACCGCTGCACCCCGTCGGCGTCGAGGTCGCTCGGTGGGGCGACGACGATCGATCCGCCGGTGAGCAATGGAACCCAGGTCTCGTAGGTCGCGGCATCGAAGGCCGACGCCGAGTGCAGCAGGATTCGACGATGAGCCCCACCGGAGTAGTCCCGGTGCGCCGCCAGGGTGAGCACGTCTCGATGTCGGGCGGCCACGCCCTTGGGTGAGCCGGTGGAGCCGGAGGTATAGATGATGTAGGCGAGATTGTCGGCGTGCACGATCGCGGGTGTCCGCCCGAGATCCGACACGGCCGGTTCCTCGATCGGCTCCCGGTCTTCCAGCACGATGATCGGGCCGTCGTGGATCTGCTCGGCCATCGACCGACGATCGCCGCTGGTGATCAACACCTCGGGGCTCGCGTCGGCGAGCAGCGCCCGCAGCCTGGGTACCGGCGCGCGCAGATCCAACGGCAGGTAGGCACCTCCCGCCACCAGAATCGCCAGTTCGGCCACCACCACGGCCGGGGAGCGGTCCATCAACAGCGCAACGGGCTGCTCGACGCCCACGCCCGCCGTGCGCAGCCGCTCGGCCAGTCGCATCGCGCGGGCCGCCAGTTCGGCGTAGGTCCACGACACCCCGTCGGCTACCAGTGCGACGGCATCCGGCGTGCGGCGGACCTGGCGCAGGAAAGCCGTCGGGACGGTCTCCTCGGTCGGCGGCTGCCCATCCGCCGCGCCGAGGGCGAGCGGTTCCGGCTGGTGCCCGCTCAGCAGTCGTCCGCGCTCGGCCTCGGTGAGCATCGGCAATCGGGACACCGGTGTCGCCGGATCGGCGACGACCGAGGCGAGCAGCGTCGAGAGATGTGTCCCCATCCGCTCGATCGTCGTGGCGTCGAAGAGGTCGGTGTTGTAGTTGATCACTGCTTCGAGCGTGTCGCCCTGCGGCCAGAACTCGATGAACAGGTCGAAGGGCACCGCCACCTTCGGCAACGGGAACTCCTCGACCAGCAGGTCCGCGATCCGCGTCGTCGCCACGAACGGCTTCTGCAGGGCCACGATGACCTGGAACAGCGGGGTGCGGCTGGGATCGCGTTCGGTGGCCAGCGCGTCGACCAACCGGTCGAAGGGCACCTCCTGATGTGCGAAGGCCCCGAGCACCGTCTCGCGGGTGTCGTCCAGCAGATCGGCGAAGGACAGTGTGGGCGTGACCTCCGAACGCAACACCAGGGTCCGAACGAAGAACCCCAACAGGTTCTCGAGTTCGGCACGGTCCCGACCTGCGGAGACCGTACCGATGGTGACATCGGATTGTCCGCTGTAGCGGGCCAACAACACCTGCACGGTGGCCGTCAGGGTCATGAACAGGGTCGCGTTGTGGCCACGGCCGAGTTCGGTGAGCCCGTCGACCACCTCGGCGGGCACGAGGAACCGATGGTCGGCGCCCGCCGAGGTGCGGATGGGCGGGCGGGGCCGGTCGGTGGGCAACTCCAAGGGCCGGTTCCCGGCCAGTCGCCGCTTCCAGTACTCCAGTTCGCCGTCGAGGGAGCGATCCGCGAGCCTGCCGTCCTCCCACACCGCGAAGTCGGCGTACTGCACCGGCAACGACGGCAGCTCGGCCGGAGTCCCGCCGCGCACCGAGGCATAGAGGGCGAGCAGGTCCCCGACCACCAGCCCGACCGACCAACCGTCGGTGATGATGTGTCGTTGCCCGATCACCATCAGGTGCTCGGACTCCGACAGCCGCAGCAGCAGCGTGTGCAACAGCGGGCCGGTCCGCAGATCGAAGGGGCGAGCCGCTTCGGCGCGGACCGCACGATCCACCGCAGAGGCCTGCTCGGCGCGGTCCACCGAGGACAGATCGACGATCTCCAACACCGCCGTGCCGTGCGGGTGCACGATCTGCTCCCCCGCCCCGTCGCCCACCGCGAAGGTGGTGCGCAGCGGTTCGTGCCGGGCCACCAACCGATCCAGGGCGATCTTCAACGCGGCCGGATCCAGCGGTCCTGCCAACCGCACGCCCGCGGTGGTGTTGTAGTCGATGCCGTCCGGCTCGATCTCCTCCAGGATCCACATCCGGCGTTGCGCGCTGGACAACGGCAGCGGACCATCTCGGCGCACCGCCGGGATCGGCGTCGCCTCGTCGCCCCCGACGGTCTCGGCCGGCAGCAGCACCGCCAGCGCCGCGATCGTGGGCGAGTCGAACAGCGCACGCGCGGGCAGGTCGGCGCCGGAGACCGCGCGCGCCTTGGAGAGCATCCGCATCGCCAGGATGGAGTCGCCGTGCAGGTCGGCGAAGAAGTCGTCGGAGATGCTCACCTGTTCGACGCCGAGGACCTCCGACCACACCTCGGCCAGCAGTCGTTCGGCGGCGGTCGTGGGCGCCTGGAAGCTGGCAGCCGGTTCCGCCGGGGCGCTGGGGGCGGGCAGCGATCGGCGGTCGACCTTGCCGTTGGGCGTCAACGGGAATCGGTCCAGGACCACGATCGCCGAGGGCACCAGATGTTCCGGCATCGAGGCGGCCAGCTGCTCGCGCAGCACGTCACCGTCGAGCGTCTCGCCCGCGTCGCCCACCACGTATCCGACGAGTCGACGCAGGCCCGGCTGATCCTCCCGGACCAGCACGACCGCCGCCGCCACGCCGGGCCGCTGCGCCAGGACGTTCTCGATCTCGCCGAGTTCGATGCGGAACCCACGGACCTTGACCTGGTCGTCGACCCGGCCGACGAACTCCAGGACGCCGTCTGAGCGCCACCGGAGCAGGTCACCGGTGCGGTACATCCGCTCGCCCGGCGCGCCGTGCGGATTGGCGACGAAGCGTTCCGCGCTGAGCCCCGCACCGGTCAAGAAGCCTCGGCCCAGACCATCGCCCGCGATATAGGCCTCGCCGGGTTCGCCGACGGGCACCGGTGCCAGGGAGTCGTCCAACAGCACCACCCTGGTGTTGGCCAGCAGCGAGCCGATGGGCAGGGGTTGCGCGGTGCCGACCTCGGGGTCGAACACCGCGAAGGAGGTCACCGAGCCGCATTCCGTCGGGCCGTAGACGTTGGCGATCCGCAGGCCGGGTAGCCGGTCGGTGGCCTTCGCGCAGTGCACGGGCGAGAGCACCTCGCCGCCGACCACGATCTGCCGCAATCCGTCGAGGACCGACACGCCGGAGTCCACCAGCGCGTGGAAGAAGCCGGTGGTGAACACCATCGTGGTGACGTCGTTGTCCGTGAGGAACTCGCGAAGCTGATCCGCCGACGGCGTGCCCGCCGGATACACGGCCAGTCCCGCCCCTCCCAGCAGCGCGTTCCACATCTCGAAGGCCGAGGCGTCGAAGGACGGCGAGGCCAGCATGCCGGACACCTCGTCCGGACCGAAGTCGATGATCCCGCCGGGCCGCACCAGCCGCACCAGGCTGCGGTGGCTGAGCATCGCGCCCTTGGGCACCCCGGTCGAGCCCGAGGTGTACAGCACGACGGCGAGATTCTGCGGCCCGACGACGACCGAGGGCGCGGCGGCCGAGGCCTGCTCGATGGCCTGCTGCTCCTCGTCGAGATACAGCACGGTGGCTGCCGAGTCGGGTACCCGACCGGCGAGCCGTCGTTCGGTGAGCACCAGTCGCGCGGCGGTATCGGTCAGCATCATGCCGAGCCGGTCGGCCGGATAGTTCGGGTCCAGCGGCACGTAGGCGCCGCCCGCCTTGAGCACGGCCAAGGCCGAGATCACCAGGTCGATGCCGCGTTCCAGGCACAACCCGACGAGCACCTCGGGTCCCACGCCCCTGGCGACGAGCTCGTTGGCCAACCGGTTGGCCCGGATGTCCAACTCGCGTGCCGTCAGTCGGGTTCCCCGGCACACCACCGCCAGGTCGTCCGGCGCCCGCCGGACACGGTCGGCGAACAGCCCGTGCAGGCACCGATCCCTCGGGTAGTCGGCGGCGGTGTCGTTGAACTCGACGAGCACTCGATGTCGGTGGACCTCGTCCAGCGCGGCACCCCGTCCGCTGTCGTCGATCCGGGCCGAGGTTTCCCTGTCACTCTGCGACATCACACACCGTTCCAGGCGAAGGGGATCGGGCTGCTGCGGCTGTGGTGGACGGCGTCAGACGCCGGCGCCTGCCAGCTCCGGGGCGGGTCCGACATCGAGGGTCCCCGCCATCGCGACCATGATCTTCCTGGCGCCCTCGTACGGCTGGCGGCCGTGCGAGACCCGCAGGTTGTTCACGACCAGCAGGTCGCCGGTCTCCCATGGCGTGGCGTACACGGTGTCGTCGTAGGCCGTCCGGATCAACGCGAGGTCGTCCTCGGCCAGCGGGGTTCCGTCGCCGTAGAACGAGTGCCTCGGGTAGTCGCGCTCCTCGTACATCGCCGACAACGCCGCGGCGACGTTGGTGGGCAGGTTCGACAGGTGGAACAGGTGCGCCTGGTTGAACCAGACCTCCTGGCCCGAGTCGGGGTCGGTGACCACGGCGGGCCGTCGGCTGCGGGTGCGCAGCTCGTCCTCGCCGAACCACTCGAACTCCATACCGTTGGCGTGGCAGTACTCCTCGACCTTGGCGCGTTCCTCGGTCTGGAACGCCTCCTGCCAGGTCAGGCCCATGCCCGCCATGTAGCACCGGGTGTACAGCACGCCGAGGTCGCGGAACCGGCTCACCAACTCGGCGGGTAGGCGACGCAGTACCGCGCCGCTGTCGGCCAGCGGGGTCGCGCCACCGCTGGATGCCGGGATACCGCAGGCGAAGAACAGCCAGCGGGGCGAGTTCGCCGAGTACGCCAGCTCGTTGTGTTGCGGGATCGTCTGGTTGGCGGGGTACTCGGTCGAGGTGTAGACGTTGCCGCTGACGGTGCTGCGCGGGGTGGTCCGCTCGTTGTACTCCAGCAGCGTCCCCCCGACCGCCTCGGCGACGCCGGAGAGCAGCTCCGGCGTGGGCACCGCACCCCGAACCAGCACCGCCCCGTGGTTGTGCAGAGCTTTGATCAACGCCTCACGATGTTCGCCGGCCCAGTCCACGATGGACGCCGATCGCAGGGCGGCCTCGGTGGTGTCGCCGGATTCGGGCCCGTAGGCCACCAGCTGTGTGTGGGCGTTGCCCTCGACGGTGCCGTGCAGCGGGCCGAGCGTGCTGAGATCCGCCGCCAGTGTGCTCGTCATTCTTTCGCCTCCCCCTGGGTCACCACCGACGGCGTGCGCGCGGGACCCGGGCGGACGGCGTCGAATGGGTGCGAGTGTTCTCGAAGACGTACCGGCCCGAGTCTTCTCGGCGTGATCAGGAGGGGCAACGCGCTTGACCATGGCGGCAAACACCCGAGGTCGTAAGCGCGGCACGGCCGCCGACGACCTCGCGGCCCTCAGCCGCGTAGGTAGGTCAGCACGGCGAGTACCCGATGGTTCCCGTCGCTGTCGGAGAGGTCGAGTTTGGTGAAGATGGAGCCGATGTTCTTGGACACCGCCGCCTGGCTGATGAACAGCGTGGCGGCGATCGCGGCGTTGGTCCGGCCTTCCGCCATCAGCGCCAACACCTGGTGTTCCCGCGGGGTGAGTCGGCGCAGCGGCCGATCGGCGCGCTCGCGCCGCAGGAGTTGGCGCACCACCTCGGGGTCGATCACCATGTCGCCCTTGGCGATCCGTTCCACGGCGTCGACGAATTCCTTGACGTCGGCGACCCGATCCTTGAGCAGGTACCCGATGCCACCACTGCGGCGATCGCCGTCGGCCTCGATGAGTTCGAAGGCGTAGGCGGTGGCCACATACTGGGTCAGCACCAGCACGCCCAGTCCCGGGTAGCGAGAGCGCAGTTCCACGGCCGCCCGCAGGCCCTCGTCGGAGTAGCCGGGTGGCATTCGGACGTCGGTGACGATGAGGTCGGGTTTGTGCTCGGCGACTGCGGCGGCCAACGCGGTGGCGTCGCCGACGGCGGCGACCACTCGATGCTGGAAGCGTCCCAGCAGCTCGACGAGTCCGGCTCGCAAGAGGACGGCGTCCTCGGCGAGGACTATTCGGAGTCCGGGTGCCATGGCAACTCCACTCGAAGTTCGGTCGGACCTCCTGGCGGGCTCGACAAGCTGATCTTGCCGCCCACCACCGCCACTCGGTCCACCAGACCCTGCAGTCCGGTCCCGCCCCTCGGGTCGGCGCCTCCGATGCCGTCGTCGACGACGGTCAACACGAAACCGGCCCCCGCTGGTGCACCGGCGACCTCGGCGCGTCTGGCCTGGGAGTGTTTGACGACGTTGGCCAGCGCCTCACTGACCACGAAGTAGGCCACCGCCTCCACCGAGCGGGCGGGCCGCCGCGGGAGGTCGATGTCGAGACCGACCGGGATCGGGCATCGGGTGGTGACCTCCGCGACCGCCGCCTCGATTCCCAGATCGGTGAGGACCTGCGGGTGAATGCCTCGGATCAGTTCCCGCAGTTCGCCCAGCGCCGCCTGTGCCTCCTTGCGGGCGGCCACCACCAGCCGGGCGACGTCCGAGTCGGCTCGCTCTGTGCGGTCGTCGGCGAGGCTCAGCTCGGCCATGCCCAGGGTCATGGCCAACGACACCAGTCGCTGTTGCGCACCGTCGTGCAGGTCGCGCTCGATACGGGATCGCTCGGCCTCGAACACGTCCACCAGACGCAGTCTGGACTGCGACAGCTCCTGCACCTTGGCCGCCATCGTGGTGCCGCTGGGCAGTAACAGGAACCGGGCCAGCGCGGCCTGGCCTGCGGCCACCGCCGTCGTGGCATACGCCGCCACCGGCATGATCAACAGCCAGACGCCCGCGATCATCATGATCGTCGGCACATTGACGGTCAGTCCGCCGGTCGGGCCGGAACCGGTGTCCAGGATCAACGCCATCCCGGCACCCAAGGGCGCGAACAGGATGCCGAGCACGCTCACCGTCACCGCGAGATTGATCAGCGACAGGATCGTGAGCGTCACCAGGGCGTAGCCGAACTCACGCCAGATGTCCTGCTCACGCAGCCACGCCCGCAGCCGGGCCACCGGGCCGCCGGGCCGCTCGTGTCCCGACCGACGTCGGGCCCATTCGGGGTTGAGGATTCCCAGGCGTCGCCGCTCCAATGCCGCGAACGGCACCGCACCGAGCAGGCTGATCAACAGGACGCCGAGCACGCTCACCAGGTAGGAGGTGATCGAGCCGCTCAGCGAGATCCAACGGCCCACCGCCAACGCCGGGAGCGCGGCGAACACCCCGCAGGCCAGGTAGAGCAGACAACGCCACGGCCAGCCCGAGATCAGGAAGCGCAGCGGGTGCATCCTGATCGCCTGCCACGGAGTGGTGACCACCGTGCTCACCACATCCGATCCGGCTCGGTGGAATTGCCGTCAGCAAGATTAACAACGCGGGCGCGGCGAGGGCGGGGACAACCGAGACCCGATCCCCCGCCGCGCGTCGTCGAATCAGCTACCGTCCATCGCCCGGATCAGGCTCTTGGGCCGCATGTCGGTCCAGTTCTCATTGACGTAGTCCAGAGCGCTCTGCCGGTCGGTCTCCTCCAACGCCGCGGTCCAGCCTGCGGGTACCTCGGCGAACGACGGCCAGAGGGAGTGCTGGCCCTCCTCGTTGACCAAGACCAGGTACCGGCCGTCGGGGTCGTCGAATGGGTTGGTGCTCATGGGAGATCCTGCCTTCCGCTGGTGGGTCGCACGCCGATACCGATGGTCGAGAAGGACTGCAGGTGAAGCCTGTGCCGTGTCCCGGTGCTGTTCGCGTCGCGGTCAGTAGATGACGCGATCCGGGGCAGATGCACGATACTCGCGGGATTTACGCAGATCTCGAGTGATATTGAGCCTTCGGAGCCATCGGTCCGAGCCGTCGAAACGCGCTTTGAACGGCTTCCGGCCGTGGACGACCCGGTAGTTGTCGATGAAGCAGATGTCGCCGGGCGCGAGCACCACCCCGCCCATCGCGGCGTCGACAGCGCCGATGACGCTGTCGAGGGCCTGCTGCTCCTCCTCGCCCTGCACGTCCTTCATGTAGTGCGGATCCAGCCGCAGGTAGGGATCGACGGGCGAGCCGAACAGCACCGGAACCGGTTCGGGCGTCCGCAAGGCCTGCTCGACCCGCTCCCGGCTGCGCCGCAACAGGTCGATCAGGATCTGCTCCTCGGGTTCGTCGCCCTTCCACGCGCCGGGTCGATGAGAGTCGTCGGGCAGGATCCGGAAGCGTGGTTGGGCGAGTACCTCGCGCAGTTCGTCGTCGATCTTGACGTCGGCGATGTCGGCGACCGTCGTCTCCACCGCGTCGGGGTTACGCAGGCACATCAGGCCAAGGTAATCGGTCCGCATCGGATGGAACGCGTCCTCGGTGTGCCAGGTCAACAGTTCCTTGCTGCCCCAGCCGATCTGGTCGTTCTCGAAGCTCTGCACCGGATACACGTCGTGCATCAGGTAGCCGTCCTGCTGGGTGGCCCACCCGATCGACTCGCCCAGCAGACCGCCGATCAGGAAGAAGGCCAGGTCGTAGGAGAGCGTCGGGCTGGGCACGGGTCGATGCCCGCTGGTCGTCGGGGTCGGCACCAGCCCCGCCTCGTCGACCGGGAGGCCCCGCACGATCAGCGTGCCCGAGGGTTCGTCGGTCCGGAAGTCGACGAGTTGCTGTCGCAGTCGCCGGGGTAACTCGTGTGCCCACAGCTGACTCTCCCGCAGGAATTCGGGATCCTCCACCGTCGAGAATCGGCCCGCCAACTCTCCGACGACGCGGTTGATCTGTTCTATCTCCGTGTTGTTCAGCTCGAAGACAACCACACGCGTTCCCCTTTCGGCCGTCGGATCCGCCAGACCCGCCCTAGGAGGGAGCCTGCCGGTCCACGGACCACCCGGCCAGCGGTTTTCCGCAGCCGCGAAACCGCGTCGTCATACCGGTTCATCGGGTACGCAGAGCGTGGCGCCAACCCGCTGTCCCGCAGCCGGAGAATTGCGCTCCTCCGCCCCATTCGAACTACGCGGACTGCGTTGCAATAACGCCATTCCCAGCGGCGTCAGTGTATGCAGTGCCGTCGCCCGGTTACGGGAGGTGATGATGAGACCGGCTTTCCTGAGAACGGTCGCATGCTTACTCGCTCCGGACAGCGAGATACCGAGTCGGTCGGATAGCTCACCGGTGGTTCCGCTCTCCACCAACGCCCGCAACGCGGCGGCCCTGGTCGCCCCGACCAACGCTCCGAGCGCCCGATCGCCCGATTCCCAGACGTCGAAGGGATCGGACAATTCGTGCGGGTCGGACTGCACCGAGAAGATGAGTGCGGGCATTCCACTTTGCTTTTCTGAATCGATGAACACGCAGTTCTTCTCAAGTAGGAAGAGCGACGGGCTCAGCACCAGCCCACGACCGTCCAGGTAGACGTCGTGGTCCTGCTCCGAGGCGATCTCCAGGACCGGCGAGTTCCACGACACCTTGGGATGCAATGCCGAGAGCAGGGTCTCGACGCCATTGGTGATGGCCATCCGACCCCGGACGTCGCGCTCCGACTCCAGGTGTGCCTGCATCTTCGACCAGTACGGCAAAATCGCAGCTCGACAGAAGATGAACACCGTCGCGGCCAACCGACGCGCGGCTACTCTCGCGTCGTGGTCGGCACCCAGGTGGTCGCCGTCCGCCTCCTGGCGGCGCAGCAGCCACAGTAGATCCGGCACCGCCCGGCACTCCCGGTTGAGTTGCTGCACGGCGGTCAGACCGGTTCCCAGCTGTTCCCTGACCCGACGTCGCCAACGCGCGGCCCGTGAACCGCGTTGCTGACCGAACAAGTCCAAGGCGAACACGCTCTCCACCACCGGGCCAAGAGTGCTCACCATCCTTAGCTTCTCGATGTCCTTTGCTGTTAAATGGAGACGCAGCACCGCGAGAACCCCCAGTCCGACGCGTATAAAAGACAATCAGAAACCACCCTACTCAGCAGCCGGAAAAATTTGCACACGATTCGGACCGGACACCGACTCACAAGGTCGGCAAACCGGATCCGAAATCAGTGCTGCCGCTCGGGTAGGGCAGGCTCTGATCATCGAGTTGAATCGTAACGGGGATTTACTTGCACGACAACCTTTAACAACGACGGTTCGGCGGGCAGGGCCGAGCGGCCCAACACTGCCCACTTAATGCCCTAAGCACGATTAGGCCACGCATACCAGCCAGCCCGGGAGAACGAATCCTTACTACACCCGTAGCGCCTACTTCGGTTATCCGAAGTCCACCGATAGTACACTAATCGGTCATCTGCACAGTTCAGACCACGACTTTCCCGTCGTCTCGAATACAGCACGTGGACCCAGAGAGCAACTATCCACAATTCGGCCCGCGGCCAAAAAGCACGCGGTATCGGCCGAACGGACGCCGGACAACTCCTCGGAGGCCATCAGTACCGTCAAACCGGCAGCAACCACCCATTGCTCCAACAACGACATCGCGGCCTCCGCGAGGTCGGCGCCCATCTCGACGGTCGGCTCGTCGGCGATGAGCACGGCCGGTCGCCGGGTCAGGGCTCCCAGTAGCACGATGCACCGTTGCTCCTCGACCGAGAGCGCCGAGGGCGCGACATCCCGTCGCCCCTCCAATCCGACGTGAGCCAACAGGGCGGTCACCAGCCTGTCCGATGCGGCACCGACCTCCGGCGCGGGCCGACGAAGATAGTGCTCCACCGTGGGGGAACCGGCGAATTCGGCCACGGAGGACACCAGGCCGACGTGCCCGCGCCGGTCCACACCGGACGTCTCCGTGACATCGACTCCCCCGAGCAGCACTCGGCCTGAGGTGACCCGGTCCAGCCCGGCCGCACAACGCAGCAGACTCGACCGCCCCGAGCGGGCCGGGCCGACGATCACCGTCCAGGTACCGGTAGGACAACGCAGGCTGACATCCTCGACGGCGCAGACTGCGGCATCGCCGTCTAAGTGGATCTTGCCCACCTGAACGAGTTCCAGCGCAGCAGCCGGGTCGGGGTTGACGGCTGCGGGCTGCCGGTCGACGTCCCGCGCCGTCACATCGAGCAGGCGGGAATCGGCAGGCGGACCCGTCAGATACGCGGGCTTGCGGCCGTTCCGGGGCTGCGATGCCGAACTTGCGTTCTCCATCATGGCGACAAGTGGAGCGCATCGGACCCCGTCCTGTCATTACCTCCAGTAGGCGAACCAAGGTAGACAAACCACTACCCGCCAAACGGGGACCCCTCTGCGCCCCCACTTCTCGACCGACGGCCGCACTGTTCGACGAGGTGTAGCCGTCAAGACGTCCGATCTCGGACGCCCCGCCCTCGATGGACGACCGAAGTAGACGTCGACTGCGGACAGTGCGCGAATCGTTCAAGAGATCCGGTGATCAGGTGGACTTCTCACCAACCAACATCAAATCAAGGAAACCATTGACGTCGACTTCACAACTGATAAGGTCTAGACCAACTTCGCCAACGTCGATTCGCATATCACCACCGAATAACGGCAATTCACCTGAATCAGCTCCATGGCCTCCAGACGTGGGCGAAGTGTTTCGTCTTCACATCCCCTGCAGCCCTCCGACCAGTGCCCCGGCGCTGTCGATCACGCCGGATGGGTCTGGGCGGAAGGCGTCCCCTGTGAAGGAGTCACCATGCGCAAGAAAAGGACTGCGGCGGCCATCATCGGTGCCGCGATCGCCCCGTTGTTACTCGCGGTGGTTCCCGCCGGCACCGCGAACGCCCACGCCTACGTGTCCTCGCCGCCGAGCAGGCAGGCCCAGTGCGCCGCGAACACCGTGCCCTGCGGCGATATCAAGTACGAGCCGCAGAGCGTGGAGGGTCCCAAGGGCCTGACCAGCTGCAGCGGTGGCAACAGCAGATTCTCCGAGCTCGACGATGACAGCAAGGGCTGGACCGTCACGCCGGTCGGCACCACCACCAACTTCGACTGGACCGTGCGTGTCTCGCACGCCACCACCACCTGGCAGTACTTCGTCGGCGGCACCAAGCTGGCCGAGTTCAACGACGGCGGCGCCCGCCCCGGCGAGACCGTCAGCCACCAGGTCGACTTCGGCGGCATCCGAGGACAGCAGAAGGTCCTCGCCGTGTGGAACATCGCCGACACCGAGATGGCGTTCTACGCCTGCATCGACGTCAACATCGGTTGATCGCCGACCACGTCCGGTGATTCGGGCAGCACGCCCGAATCACCGGCGTGCGCGCCGGATCGCCGTCGAGCCCCGATGTCGAGGGGCCGAACCGAGAACGGCGCGATCCGGCCAGCACCGGCCATACGCTGCAAGGATTCGAAACTCGTCGAAGCCGTGGTCGAATCACCGTCTCGCCGGACGATCTCCGGAATCGGTTCCGCTGCACCGTTGACTCCGCTCCGTCCGGTTGGCTAGAAATAGCCCATCGAGCCCGGCCAACGAAGGTGGTGCAGCGATGGTCGCCACTGAGGCGAGAGTCGACGGAGAACGAAGACGCACCGGACTTCGGGCTGATCTCCGAGCCGCGATCCCCGATGCCACCGCCGCGCTCGTCATCACGGTGGCCATCTTCATCTGGCTGTACTCGCGGGTGCGTGCGGGCATCTCCGAGACCGTCGAGGTGATGCCCTATCTCGCGGACGCCAACCAATACTGGATGTACTGGCTGTGTCAGGCATTCGGCTGGTCCGCGCTGCTGTGGGCCTACATCACCACCGTGTTGGGACTCGTTCGCTCCAGCAGCCGCCCCTCCTGGCAGCCGTTCTCCACGGTGCGGATCGAACGCTGGCACCGCACCACCAGCCTCACCACCATCGGGCTGATGTTCGCCCACGCGTTCCTGTTCTTCCTCGAACTGGCGCGGACCAACGACAACAACCTCGACTTCGCGGGCCGCTGGGTCAATGCCTTCGTCGAGTCGTTCGTCCCCGGCGGATACCCCTCCGGCACCGGCCAGGTGGCGATCCTGCTGGGGCTGCTGGCCCTGTACCTCGCGATCCCGCTGGGCCTCCTGTACTACCTGCGCAACCGGACCGGCGCACGGATGTGGCGGGCACTGCATCGCTTCGTGATCGTGGTCTACATCCTCAGCGCCTGGCACACCCTGCTGTACGGCACCAACGTGTGGTTCGACGGCTGGCCGCGCACCGCGCTGTGGCTGCTGCAGATCCCGATCGCGGTGCTGCTGATCCTCCGGCTGGTCTCCCCCGCGCGACGCGGCGACAAGCTCGGCCGAGGCACCCCGGTCTCACACGTCATCCGTCGAGTCGTGGCCGTGCTCGCGGTGGTGGCCGCGATCGGCGCGATCCTCGCCGTGGTGATCACCGGCCGCGACGGCGGTCGGACCCGGGACGTGACGGGTGCAGCGCCGTCGGTGCTGCCCTGGATGGTGTGGACCGGATTCGCGGTCTTCGTGCTGGGAGTGGGTGTGGCGGTGCTTCTGGTGCGCCGCGCGGAACGCGCCCGGGTCGCGGCACGGAAATCGCCTTCGGAACCGGCATCAGAGCCGGCCGATGCGGAGTAGGCGGCCCGCTCGGATGGCTTGCTCGCGGGGCCGTCATAATCGGCCTGTGGTTGGGTCCTTTCCGCACGCTCCGGCGATCACGAACACATAACGCGCTTCTAAGATCGCAGGTCGGAAAGGGTCCGCCCCGCGCAAGCGGGGGTGAGCCCTGACACCCCCGGTTACCGCCGGGGGTGTCGTTGTCCGCCCCGCGCAAGCGGGGGTGAGCCGATCGCCGCGTCCCGGATCGCCTCCAACCTCGCGTCCGCCCCGCGCAAGCGGGGGTGAGCCGCCATCCGCCAGCCAGTGCCGAGTGATATCCAGGTCCGCCCCGCGCAAGCGGGGGTGAGCCGCCAGCGTCACCGACCCTGGCGGAGGTCACTCAACCAGCCGCCTCACCGATCCGTGGCAGGCAACGGCTCCGGTTCGGCTTTCGGCTGCACGCGCCGCATCGGTAGGCCTTCCTCGGTGGTGAGTCCCTTCTCGATGAAGACCACGTTGCGGTGGAAGTACACCCCGGCCACGGTGCGGTCCGCGTAGCTCGGCTCGAAGCCCGGTGCCTGCTCGTACTCCGCATGGTGCAGGCCGTCGAGGAGTGTCTTGAGGAAGCCGACGGTGGTGTTCTCGTCGTTGAACTCGGTGTTGCTGCCGCCGAAGTCCGGCCAGTAGGAGGTCTGCAGATCCTCGATGACGTAGAAGCCACCCGCCCGTACGTGCGGGAACAGTAGGTGGAAGCTGGCGATCACGTCTTCGCTGCGGTGGCTGCCGTCGTCGACCACGATGTCGAAGGGGCCTACTTCCGCGCCCAGGACCGCCGCCAGCTCCGGATCGGTCTGATCGCCCTGCACGGTGCGGATTCGCGGTCCTTCCAGCCCGTGTTTGGCGTGGATGTCCAGTCCGGTGATCAGGCCTCGGCGGAAGTAACGCCGCCACATCCGCAGCCCGCCGCCGCCGATGTTCGGCTCCTGGTAGCCGCCGATGCCGATCTCCAGCAGGCGCACGGGGGTGTCGGTGAAAGTGGCGAGATAACGCTCGTAGTGCGGGGTGTAGTAGTGCAGCCGCCCCATTTGTCGGAGCCGTTGGCCAGCGAGAGCGCGCCGAGGTCGGTGGGCCGGTCCGCGATGGCGGCGATGACGGCGGAGGTGCTGCGGGCCTGCATCAACGCCCAGTCGGCGCCCTCGGCCCACGAATGCATCTTCGGCATGCTCAGCACCACGTTGCGGCTCGGCGTGTTCGATTCGCCGGGTCCGAAGAGGCTGCGGACGACGTCGTAGAGGTCGTAGCGCACGGTCGGCTGTTGCGCCTCGTCCTCGATCCGGCCCGGTTCGGCGGTGACGGACTCCCCGTCGAAGACGAGGATGGCGTCGGATCGCTCGGTGCCGTGGCGGAGTTCGAGCTGCACCCGCACGAGCCGATCCAGCTGTGGCGGGGTGAGTCGCAGCAGGATCTCGGCGTGGACCACCTCGGCGGTAGCGGCGAGACCGATCTCGTCGATGGCCTCGACGATCTGCTCGTCACGGCCGCCTGCGGCGAGGATGAGGGTGCCCACCGGGCCCAGGGTTCGATCACAGCCACGGAATCAACCTCTTCAACGATCGTCGGACGCGGTTCACTCGACGAACCCGGTCGGCGCCGGCGACCCCGCCGAATGGCAACGGTGATCGCTGTCCGTCGCGGCCGGGACGAGATCGCGGTGGCGGCCGAGTCCGTCCGTCTCGTCAGTGTTCACCATGCACCCACGCGGGAAGACGAACGCCGGTGCGCTCCGCTCGGGAGCACACCGGCGTCGTCCGGCGGTGGCACGACCCACCGAAGCGGGCCGGGTCGGTCAGCTCGTCGGCCCGACCCCGTCCGGTCCGGCCGGCACGTCGACCCCGTCCTCGGTCACGTACTTGGTGCCGTCGTCGTACTTGGTGATGGTGAAGGCGTCGAGCGTCTCACCGACCTCCTTGTCGGTGGTCGACTGGTCGTCCCATTTCGCGGCGACGATCGACTCGTAGCGGATCTGATTCTCGGTCACGGTGATGCCCTGGAACGTGGAGGTGTGGCCGGCCCTGGCGACCTGCGTGGCGCCGTTGCGGGTCCAGATGTTGTCGTCCTCGTCCTGCTGCTCGTAATACTTCGGGCCCGCGACCGACACCGCGTACACCGGTCCGGTGGTGATCCCGGGGGTGTCGGTGGCATCGGCGTCGACGTAACCCCGGGCGTAGGTGTGGTCGTGGCCCATCAGCACGAGGTCGATGTCGTTGCGCTGGAGCACCGGCAACCACATCTCGCGGACCAGCGGCTCGTCCCGGCCGACGGCCGTGGAGAACACCGGGTGGTGGAACACCACGACCGTCCACTTGTTGGGGTTGTCGGCGAGGATCTGTTCCAGCCAGCGGCCCTGGATGTCGAGCCACAACCGCTCGGGTTCCGGGCAGTCCACCTCGCAAGCGGGCAGATCGGGCGGCGTCATCAGTTGCCGGGCGTCGCGGTGGCTGGCGCTGAGCGACAGGAAGCGAACGCCCTGGTAGTCGGTGTAGTAGGCGCTCTCGGTGAGCACCTCGGCCATGTGCTCCTCATAGGCGGCCCGCTGGATCTCGGCGGGCGAGTCGTCGGCGGCCGGGGTGGAGACGGGCCCGTTGGCCGGGTATTCGAACTGCGAGCCCCAACTCTTCAGCAGGGCGTCGCCCGAGTACTCGTGGTTGCCCGGCGTGGCGATGACGTTGGACGTCTGGCTCTGGCCGTCCATCGCCGTGAACCACTCGCCCCATTCGCCGTCGTTGCCCGCGGTGTTGACCAGGTCGCCCGCGTGCACGCTGGCGACGGCGTCCGGGAAGCGTTCGAAGGCGTCCTCGACGACCGGGGTCCACTTGTCGGTCAACTCGTTCTGCGCGTCGCCGAGGTGGATGAAGGTGAACTCCTCCCCCGCCGCTCCTGCGGTGGTGAACCGGTATTCCTCACTCCACCACCGGTCGGTGCCCACCCGGTATTCGTATTCGGTCGAGGGCTCCAAGCCGTCCACGACGGCCGAGTGCGACCGGGTCGGCAGCCCGCCGCTGACCTGTTCCTCGCTGGTACGCGCCTCGACGGTGCGCCACTGTTCGGTGCCGGCCATCCGAATCTCCGCTGCGCCCTGATCGATCGCGGCGTCGGTGCGCCAGGTGATCGCCTGCGAGGTCGACGGCTGTTCGGTGGGGGTCAACACGATGCGCTCCGGCAGCGCGCCCGGGACCTCCAGGTCGGGATTGCTGGTCAGCGCGACATCGAAGACGTGCATGATGCCTCGGTCGGTGCCCTGGGGCAGGGTGACCGAGGCGACCGGCTTGGTCGCGTCCAGCAGTTGCGGGACGGTACCGAACACCTTGGTCTCGGCGGTGTCCGCGCTGCCGTCGGCCCGGTTGCGGCCCACGGCGGTGACCAGCGGTTCGTTGCCGTACTGGTAGTTCGTTCCCGGCGTCCAGTCGGTGAACGCGACCGTCACGTCCTGGGTGGAGCCGTCGACGTACTCCACGGTGGCGCGCCCGGTGGCCGGCCCGTTGGTGGCCAGGCCGAGGAAGGAGATGCCGGTCGCGGTCTCGCCGCCGAGTTCGATGCGCTGGCCGTGCGGGATCCAGTTGTCCGGCTCGCCCGGTTCGGTGTCCGGCCAGGTGAAGACGACCCCGGTGTCCCCGAGTGGCAGTTCGGCACCGGGCGCGGCACCGGCGTCGGCGAGGGCGTCACGAGACAGCGAGTTGTCGCTGAGGTCGAGCGAACCGAGATCGCCTCGCCCCTCGGGGGTGATGCCGATGTTATTGCGGCCGTCGGTGCCGTCGGTGTAGGACGGCGGCACGTCCTGGGCTCCGGTTCCCCAGCCTCCCGGGGTCGCGGCCAGCTCGAAGCGCAGCGAGCCACCGCGCTGGGCGAAGTCCTCCGGCAGCCAGGATGCGGTGGTCGCCTCGCCGTCGACGTCGAGTCCGACCGTGTACTTCCCGTCCTCGCCCGCACCGGGCGCGTCGATGGAGATGGCCCGGTCGGAGTCGGCGCTGCGGATCTCGACGCCCTCGAACATCGGGGCGCTGACCATGAGGTTCGCGGTGCCGTAGATCGAGGGGAACAGCCCGATGTTGGCCCAGACGTACCAGGCGCTGAGCGAGCCGAGGTCGTCGTTGCCGGGCAGGCCGGACGGGGTCGTGTCGTACATCTCCTCGACGGCCCGGTACAGCACGTCGGTGGTCCGGTGCGGCTGCCGCAACCAGTGGTAGACGAACGGCATGCTGAAGCTGGGCTGATTGCTGAGGTAGGCATCGGCCGTGCCATAGACGCCTGCGTCGAGTTCGCTGGTGTGGTCGTCGAGAGCGGCGGTCACGGTGTCGATTCCGCCGCGCTTGTCGACGAGGGTGCCCACGTTGTGCGGCACCATCCAGCCGTACTGGTAGCCGGTGGCCTGCTCGAACTGGTTACCGCGCTCGCCGAGTTCGAAGTCCCGGTCGAAGCCGTTGCGCTCCCGAGGCCGGATGTGGGAGGTCTCGTCGTCGAAGACGTTCTGCCAGTTCTGCGCCCGCACCATGAATTGCCGGTAGGCGTTCTGGTCATCGAGCCGGTCGGCGAGTTGCGCGATGGAGAAGTCGTTGATCGAGTACTCGAGCACCTTGGAGG
This sequence comes from Actinoalloteichus hymeniacidonis, assembly GCF_014203365.1. Lineage (NCBI taxonomy): Bacteria > Bacillati > Actinomycetota > Actinomycetes > Pseudonocardiales > Pseudonocardiaceae > Actinoalloteichus > Actinoalloteichus hymeniacidonis. The sequence continues at coordinate 2,441,146 of NZ_JACHIS010000001.1, read as the reverse complement.
TCGCCGAGTCGCCGCGCCGGTTCTCGATCATGCCGGTGCTGAAGTACTGGTGAGCGTGCGCGCGGTTGGTCTCATCGGCGGGCAGGGTCTGCGAGTCCACCATGGAGTCCAGGGCGGCCTGCCGGTCGTAGTCGGTGCTGCCGAAGGCGTCGATCGAGGCGAGGACCGTCTGCAACGAGTCGCCGCTCATCTTCTGCTGCGGCTGGTTGAGATGCGGCCAGTTGGGCCAGCGACCGGTTTGGTCCACCATGTCGACGAGCGACTGGTTGATGTCGTCGCCGACCTTCGGGAACAGCAGCGCGACGAGTTGCGCGTGGCTGCGGTAGCCGTCCCACCCGGCGTGGTTCACGTAGTGGTGTCGGCCCTCGGCGACGGTCTTGGTCTCGCCGTCGTAGCCCGCGTATTCGCCGTTGACGTCGTCGAAGACGTTCGGGTGCAGCAGCGAGTGATACACGGCGGTGTAGAACTTGGTGCGTTCCTCGGCGGTGCCGCCCCGGACGTCCAGGGTGCCCAGTGCTTCGCGCCAGGTCTCGGCGGCCGAGGTGCGCACGTTGTCGAAGCGGGTGCTGCCGACCTCGGTCTCGCGGTTCTCCTCGGCGTTGTCGATGCTCACATAGCTGAGCCCGACCTTGGCGGTAACCCGAGCGCCCGCAGGGAAGGTGAGGAAGGCGCCTGCGGCGTGCTTGCCGTCGCCGTCGGGGTTGATCGACTCGGTGCCGGTCGAGCCGAGGTGCACGCCGTCGCGATCCCAGGTGCCGAAGGATTTGATGTTGCGGTCGAAGCTCGCCGAGAAGTACGCCCGGTAGCGGCCGCCCTCGTCGCAGACGGTGGCGGACTCGACCCAGCCGCTCACCGTGCGGCCGTCGATCTCGACGCCACTGCCGAACACCCGGTTGTTGGAACCGGCCACGTCCAGCAACAGGGTGGAGTCCCGGGTGCCTCGACCGTTGAAGTCAAAGGCCGACACCGCGGTCCTGGTGGTCGCGGTCAGTTCGACGTCGACGTTGGCAGGCAGGTCGACGCGGTAGTAGCCGGGTTCGGCGGTCTCGTCGTCGTGGTCGAAGTCGAGGTAGTAGTCCTCGATGTCAGTTGCGGGGTTCACCGGGAGCGTGTCGTCGACCAGCGTCTCGGTGTAGGGCAGGATCGGGAAGTCGAAGCCGCTGTTACGGCCTTCGCAGCCGGTGCCGGAGAGCCGGGTCATGCCGAAGCCGCGCAGTTGGTCGGCCGTGTACTCGTAGCCGCCCTTCTGGTCTCCGTCGCTGGTGCGGTAGGTGGTGGGGCTCGACTGCACCATCCCGAAGGGGACGGTGGCGCCGGGCCAGGTGTTTCCGTAAGCGCTGTTGCCCTTGTTCTGCGTCGTGTCCAGTTCGGTGCCGATGAAGGGATCCACGGCGTCGAACGGGTCTAGTTCGGCTGCATGGGCGGGCAACGTCGTTGCCAGTGGCGCCAGACCGGCGACCAGTACTGCGACGAGACCGGATCCGATGGTCCGTCGCAACGTGCTTCCGGCGCGGCGGGGTGCGGCGCCGGAGCCGGGTCTCGGTCCTCCCGCGCTCGACGCGGGATGAGGCGTGGCCTCCATGTGGTGGTTCCTCTCGATGAAGATGTCGGAAGAACGCGTCACGAGGTGTGACAACACCATGGAGCCTTGTTGATCTGTGTCGCGGCAATCGGAACATCGGGTGACTCGATGGTGAAGCACGGCGGAATACGGGCGTGTCACGCCGGTGAATGTGGTGGGCGCAACATCCACAGCGGGCCGGCTGCGGTGTCCGGGTTCGCCGAAGGAACACCGCAGCTCACCCAGCGTCGTCAGCCGAACAACCGCCGGAACACATTGGTGTCGGCCAGGTCGATGAGTTCGTCGCCGCGCCCGGACATGATGGTCCGCAATGCCCAGAGACCGAAACCCTTGACCTGGGCGGGCGTGATGGTCGGTGGGATCGACAGCTCCTGGCGGGCCGTCACCACGTCGACCAGTGCGGGGCCGTCGTGGGCGAAGGCGGCGCGCAGCGCGGCTTCCAGATTGTCGGGTTGTTCCACTCTGGCCGCGTGGAAACCCATCGCCCGGGCGATCGTGGCGAAGTTCGGGTCGGTCAGGTCGGTGGCGAAGTTGACCAGGCCCGCTGATTTCATCTCCAGCTCGACGAAGTTCAGCGAGGCGTTGTTGAACACGATGATCTTCACCGGGAGTTCGTGCTGCCGCACGGTCAACAGTTCTCCGAGCAACATGCTCAGTCCGCCGTCCCCCGCCAACGCGATGGTCTGACGCTGCGGGAACGCCGATTGGGCGCCGATGGCGTGCGGCACGGCGGTGGCCATGGTTCCGTGCACGAAGGAGCCGATCAGTCGACGTGAGCCGTTCATCTTCAGATACCGCGAGGCCCACACGACGGGCGAGCCGACATCGGGGATGACGACCGCGTCCTCGGCGGCGAGCTCACTGACCAGCCGGGCCACGTATTGCGGGTGGATGGGGGTGCGGTTGCGATCGTTGGTGGCCAGCGCGTCGAGTTCCTTGCGGGCCTTGGCGTAGTTGGCTCGCGAGGTCTTGAGGTGTTCCTCGTCGCGGTCGGCGTCCAGTAGCGGCAGCAGCGCGTCGATCGTGTCCTTGACACTGCCCACGAGCCCGATGTCCAGCGGGACACGTCTACCGAGCTGCTCGCCTCGGATGTCGACCTGGATGACCTTGGCCTTGCTCGGCAGGAACTGCTGGTAGGGGAAGTCGGTCCCCAGCATCAGCAGCGTGTCGCATTTCTCCATGGCGCCGTAGCCGGAGGAGAACCCGAGTAGCCCGGTCATTCCCACGTCGTAGGGGTTGTCGTATTCGATGAACTCCTTGCCGCGCAGCGCGTGGACGACCGGGGCCTTCAACCGGTCCGCGATGGCCAGCAGTTCGCTGTGTGCACCCGCGACCCCGGCCCCACCGAGGATCGTGACCCGCTTGGCGGCGTTCAGGACGTCGGCGGCGGCCCGCAGTTCCGCGTCGGCGGGTCGGGTGATCTTCGGGATCGCCCTGATCGGCGTGGACCGCCGCCTACCTGCGGATTCCTCTAGGAAGATCTCCCCGGGAACGACGATGATCGCCACGCCACGCTGCTCCACGGCGGTGCGCATCGCGATCTCCAACATGCGGGGCAGCTGTTCGCGCACACTGACCAGTTCGAGGTAGACGCTGCACTCGCGGAACAACTCCGTCGGATGTGTCTCCTGGAAGTAGCCGCTGCCGATCTCGACCGCCGGGATCTGCGCGGCGATGGCCAGCACCGGAACCCGACTGCGTTGGGCGTCGAACAGGCCGTTGACCAGGTGGGTGTTACCCGGTCCGCAGCTGCCCGCACAGACCGCGAGTTCCCCGGTGAGGGCGGCCTCGGCGGCGGCGGCGAACGCGGCGGCCTCCTCGTGGCGCACACCCTGCCAGGTGATGGTGCCCGCGCGGCGCAGCGCGTCGGTGAGCCCGTTGAGCGAGTCTCCGGCGATTCCGTAGATCCGTTGAACACCGGATTCGTGCAGGATCTCGACGGTGGTGTCGGCGACGGTCCGCATGGGTGGTCCTTTCTCGACGGTGTGCGGCAACTGGCTTGAGCGCAGCGGTCTCGGGGCCCGGTTCGACGGCCGCACCGGCCGAGGCGGCCACTCACACTCGACGCCTCGCACCCGGACTCGGCTAGGGCTGCGTCAGAACTCCTGGTAGACCGCCGGATCCTGGTCGTTGGTCCGCCCCTCGGGAAAGCCGAGTCCGGTGATCGCGGCGACGTCGTCCTCGCTGAGTTCGATGTCGGCGAGGTCGATGTTCTCTCGCTGGCGTTCGATCGAGGAGGCCTTCGGGAGCGGGATGGCGCCTACCTTGATGTGCCAGGCCAACACGGTCTGCGCGGGGCTGATGCCGAGTTTGTTGGCGATGGAGACGATCTTCGGGTCGGACAACAGGTCGTTCGCCCGACCGATCGGGCTCCAGGATTCGGTGAGGATTCCGTGTTCTCGGTGGTAGGCCAGCGCCTCGGTCTGCGGGAAGTAGGGGTGCAGTTCGATCTGGTTGACCATCGGCGCCACCCCGGTCTCGGCGGTGAGCCGTGCCAGGTGTTCCGGTAGGAAGTTGCTGACGCCGATGTCCCGGATCAGGCCGCGTTGGCGGGCCTCGATGAGCGCGCCCCACGCCTCGACGTAGCGGTCGACCTTCGGGTTCGGCCAGTGGATGAGGTAGAGGTCGATGTGGTCCAGGCCGGTGCGAAACACGCTTTCCTCGATGGTGGCGCGGGCCTGGTCGGCGGCGTGGTGGCGGCCGGGGAGCTTGGAGGTGACGATCAGTTCGTCACGCGGCACCCCCGAATTGCGCACCGCCGCGCCGACAGCGCCCTCGTTCTCGTAGTTGACCGCCGAATCGATGAGCCGGTAGCCCGCGTGGATCGCGTCGACGATCGTGTCGGTGCCGGTGGCGCCGGTCAGCCGATAGGTGCCGAAACCGATGATCGGCAGTGCGTGGCCTGCCACGGTGCGTTCGGGAAGGGTCATCTCGCCTCCGTTGCGTCGGGGTTACCTGTGTCCGGGGTTCCGGCGGATTCTGGGTTGGTCGTCGATCTCTCCCTATTGGGTGCACGGCTCGGCCCGGTTCCGAAACGTCGGCGCCGAAGAAGAACGAAGAGAATCGGGGCGCCGAGGAGCCAACAGCCGAGCACCAGGTACGGCTCGGCGTGGATCGCATCGGGGAAATAGGTCAGATCGCGCAGGGCGCGAACGGTGGCGCCGGTCGGCAACCAGCGGCCCATGAACTCGTAGAACGACGGCAGTAGTTCCGGCGCGACCACGCCACCCGAGGAAGGGTTGCTGATCAAGACGAACAGCACCCAGGTGGGCAGCAGTCCCCAGCTGTTGCCGAACAGGATTCGGAAGATGCTGTATACCGCGCCGACGATGAACATCGTGGCCGCCAGCACCGCCCATACCCACAGCACCGGGAAGCGTTCCAAGCCCAACGCGGGCCCGACGGTCACCGAGATGAGCAGACCGGCCAACACCGCCCGGGTCGCATCCCAGCCCAGTTCGCCCGCCAACGTCAGCCCACCCGCGTTGACCCGAGTCTGGATGGCGCCGACGAAACCGATGATCGTCGAGGCCAGCGCCATGTAGAACAGCACCAGCCCGGCGGGGTCCTTCTGGCTCAACGGGTGTAGATCGAGCACCGTCAGCCGGGTGCCCAGGCTCGCCTCGATCGCGGTGGTGTCCTGGCCGATGATGCGCGCCATCGAGGCGCCCGAGGCACTGGAGATGAGCAACTCGGCGTGGTCCTCGCCCATGAGCAGCGCCCCGTAGAGCCGCTGTTGGCCGATCGCTTCCACTGCGGCGTCCCGAGAGTCGACGTCGACCGCTTCGAATCGGGCCCCGGTCGCGGCATCGATGGCACCCCGCAAGCGTTCCTTGTCCGAGGCGTCACCGACGACTCCGATCGGAACGGCGTGGGCATGCGGATCGCCCATCGCAATACTGTAGGAGGCCACGAATAGCGCGCCGAAGACCGCGATGATCAATGAGATCACGAAGGCGGGCAAATGCGGTCCGGGAAGGATTCTTCGCATCGTCGTTACCGCACCGGGTCGGACTCGATGGGCGGCAGGACACTGCTGAACAGCGGGTTTCCTCGACGACACGGCCTGGGGCCTGCCGGATCTGCGACCATCGCCGATTCCCCGTCCATCACCATCGACGCCCTTCCGGCTTTTCCCGCAATACCGCCCGCGACCGTACGTCCGACCTTCTCTGGTCGCCAGTCGACATGATTCGGGAGCGATATCGGGCGAAATGCAACGGAATTTCGGACGTGCCGACTAACGAAAGGAAACTTCACCTTCGTCGAATGTCGGGCGCTGCGGTCGAGCCGGTACTAGGCAGCGCGATGCGTTCCAGGAGACACGGGTGAGCGTGGCCGCCGCCGAGCTGACTCCGGCGGCGGCCACCAGACAGACTTCCGGGCCATCGGGCCCGCTCGGCGGGGAAGCCGAGGATCAGCCAAGCCGGTCGGCCTTCACTGCAGTCAGGAAGGCACCGAAGGCGACTCGGTCGACCACGAGCGTCCCGCCAGCGCGATCCTTGGTGTCGCGGATGCCGACGTGGCCGGGAGCCTGACCGACCTCGATGCATGCCGTTGCAGTCTGAGATCGCGTCGATTTCCGCCAGTTTCCTAGGGCCAACACGTCCTACTCCATGCCTAGAAAGCTCTTCAGAGGAGCGAACAGCCTCAGCCGACTCTGTTGCTCTTCACCGCAGCCAGAAACGCGCCGAAGGTAACGCGGTCGACCACGAGCGTTCCGCCAGCGCGATCCTTGGTGTCGCGGATGCCGATGAGGCCAGGAGCCTGACCGACCTCGATGCACGCACTGGTGTTCTGAGAGCGTCTAGCCTTCCGCCAGGTCGCGTGTTCTAACAGTCGCGTCATGGTGTCGCCTCCAGCTCCGATATGACATCAAGGATGAGTTCGCTCGTCCTGGCTGAACTCATCGCTACTCGCATGACGGTATCTGTCGCAGCCTCATACGGAGCCACGTCGTCCCGATCATGGAAGACCAGCGCGGATCGACGGTTTTCCACATGGACCACCGGGTCGCGATCGCGGAAGGCGAACCAGTCGTACAAGCCTTCCATGTCCGGGCTCCATGGCGCTGTGAAAGGGATGACCCGAAGATCGACTGATGGCAACCGGCTGATTTCAAGCAGCACTCGAAGCTGGTCACTCTGCACTTGTGGGCCGCCCACCAACCTACGAAGCGCAGCCTCACCGAGAAGCGCCAGAAACGCGGGTGCGTTCCGTCCAGTCAGCACTGAGCGCCGACCGACACGCGTCTTGACTCTGATCTCAACCTCTTCGGCAGGCACACCGCCCGCACCGATGATCGACCTAGCGTAGTCAACCGTCTGCAACAATCCCGGAATGATCAGCGGCGAGACACTCACGATGTGCGTCGCGTCGCGCTCGGCCTCAAGCAGCGCCGCCAACGCATGCCCCTGTTCCGGGTAACCGACTGCGAGCCACTGCCTGCCTTCGGTGTCACGCGCCATGTCGATGAGTTCGTTACGTACCCCGTTTGGCGCCCTTAGAGCGGTCAGGTAACTAGCAACGTCCTCAGGCCTAGGCGAGCGGTTGCCGCTTTCCCATCTGCTGATGGTGGCCGTACTGACACCCATCTGTTCCGCGATGGCTCGCGCAGTCGCCCCAACCCGCTCACGCACGTTCTTCATCTCACGCCCGAGCGCCTGCCCCTTGGGTGTCACAACCATTCGCGCAGCGTAATCGGATCCGCACGATGGATCAGTTCGCCCGATCGTGGCATTGTTACCAGAGTTACCAGAGATCGATACTTTGGCAATGATCGGTAACTTCTCGTGCGACTCGGGCTGCAGCACACCGTGATCGCGCTACTCCTCCTCGGCTTGTCATTGGTTGGCGTGGGTGTCCCGTTGGCTCTCTGGGGATATCGATCGCCAAGGCCGAACTCTGTCCGCCCACATCGCAGGAACGCCCACACCGGCTCAATACCGGTCCTGACGATCCTGGCCCGCTGTGCGGTCGAGGCGGGCTCCGCGCCGAACCACCTACTCGGAAACTGGGAGGTTTCCCCTTGAGGTCTTTTCGTGATCCCGCAGGCTGGTCGGACTGGATTCCGGCCACGTTCCGCAGCGATCCGCCCCGGTCGATGTGGGTGACGGTCAGCTGCAACCGCGCCCGACAACACGTCCTGGTGGAGGGTCATCTCCCCGACCGCACACCGATTCTGGCCGCCATCACCGCAGCCGCCGCAGCGGAGGCCTGCGAAGGCTTGCGTTATCGCCATCGTCGTTCGGTGACGGTCCCCGCCCTCGGAACCGGCCTCCAGGATCGAGAATTCTCGGTGTCGGACCCCGGCGACGGCGGCGCCGTCCTCGCCATCGATAACCGGTTCGGACCGCTGGGCCGCTGGTCCGTCCACCCCGACCGCGTGCCCGAACTCAGTTGGGCACTCAAATACGCGCATGCGCTGGCCACCGGCCGCAATCCGCTCGACGTCGCCGCAGCGGGAGGCGGTTCCCGATGACCGCTCATTGGTTCGTCCGCACCGTCGCCGAGGGCGACACGCACCGCGCCCGCACCGAACACTGGACCCGTGATGGTCGAGCACATATCCGCCCGCTGTGCGATCCCACGGCGCTGTTCACGGCGCTCAACCGGCAGCCCATCGCCCTGCCCTACTACGACAACCAGAGTTGCTCGACCTGCCTCACCACCGAACCCGCGCGTCTTCACCTGATCCACGCCGGACGCCGTCATCTGGCGGCCGTGCGATGACCGGCCGCACGATCACCACGCTGCGGCTCGTCGGAGGTGTGCGCAGGCTTCCCGCCGCGCGCGTCCGCCCCTACCTACTCGCCGAACTGCGATCCCGCCGATGACCGACCACATCTCAGACCAACCGCTGCTCATCGAACAGGACGTGTGCCCGCCGGTCGGCCTGTTTCTCGACCGCCATCAGGTGTTCGTCGACGCAGGCCAACCCATACCGAAGCCCGGCGACCGGCTGAAGGCTCTCTGTGGACTCCCGATCACCATCGGCCCGCCACCGACCGAGGTCCTGCCAGGAATCCCCGCGACCCACGCCGCCGACTGCCCCGAATGCCGTGCCGTCCTAGCGCCTGCGGAAGAAGCCACGTCCGTCCCCTCGGCGCCCGTCAGATTGTTCGTCCGAAGCCGAGGCGCCATCGATGTCCACATCGTCCCCGCCATAACCACGGCCTCCGGCCCGCTGATCTCCCTATGCGGCCGCAGCTTCACCGTCGACGACGACCTCGAACACCTCACCTCGGCCAGCGGCGCCCCCTGCGTGCCCTGCCTGCTGCGGTCGTTATGGGTCGCCGGGAGTGGACGGGTGTTACCCGGTCATCGACCCAGGTTCACGATCGACCGGGTGTCGGCGAGATGGAAAATAGGCCGCAGCCATAGGCCCGGCCCTCGATCAGGCGCTGCCGCAACAACTCGACATCGGCGATGACCGCAGTGCCCTCGAACAGCGTCCGCGCATGACGAACGATGTGTTTGTCCCGACTACGTTCGCCACGCGCGATGTCCAACGAGGTGGCCAGCGCAGCAGGCAGCGGAACGACTCAACCACCAAGACGGGCGGCTCCAATTTCCACCGCCCCGTCGACCGACCGCAGTCGATCGACGGGGCAGCACGGTACTCGAACAGGCGCAGGTTCCAGTTTATGTTAGTCCTACACTCACTGGAATCAATCTCACTGCGCCAGATCAGCAGCTCGCCACGAACTGAAGGGAGCGCACCTTGTAGTTGCCCGCCAAATTACCGGACACGCCCGGTCGCGTGCACCCGATTCGGTTCGTGTAATTGGTACCGGTGTAGTAGATGATTGCACTACTCGTGCGATTGTAGATTGACCGCACATTTGTCGTAGAACTCCATGAGCATGCACTCGCATTACTGGAGTTCGACGACCACGCACATCGATTTCCGGCACCACCACTGCCAGTCCAGAAGCACGCATAGCCGCTAGCGCAATCCGAGTATGCCCTGGTCGAGATGTCGTCGATCGCAGGCTGCACCGCTGCGACAGGTTCAGCGACCGCGTGGGATTCTGTTTGAGCGAGGCCGACAGGAGAGGCTAGCAGCATTGCTGCAATGGCAGTGATCACGGCAAGAAAAGCGGCACGAAAACGCATGGTTCCCCCTTCATTGAAATCCAATACGACCCCCGTGGGTTGCACTTTGCAATGCAACACGCCGGAATCTACCCACTTTACCTTCACAGAGTCAACACATAGCGCTGACCCAAATTTGCGCATTCAGAAATACTTGCGAAGCATTGCAACTATTTCACAATAGGCACGACCGACTAGGCCGGAATGCGGCGCCGTTAATCTTCTGCCGCACTTGATCAGCACGATCCCAGTTGCGACTACAGCCACCTGGAAGGCAGATGGCGGCCATTGAGCCGCCGTTGACGGACACATCGGGCGAAACGTGACGCTTTCTCGTTCTTGCTACTTCATTCGGGTGATACGGCTGGCATTCCCGCCGATGGTCCGGGTCATGCTCGCTTCAATGAGGCCCGTCCACGAAAGTCTCCGAGGGGGAGATCCACATGTCTGTGCTGCGTAAGTTCGCCGCCGTTGTGATGGCCGTGTTGCTCATGGTTGTCGGAACGGCTACCGCCAGCGCCGCTACCGAGACAGTCGACCGGTCACGAGCTCTCCAGTCGTGTTATGGCGGTGCGGTCAGCTACAAGACCATGGGAATCCATCTCCCTTCTTCCACCGGTTACTACCGCACGACCTCCCGGTGCAACGACATCAACCTTCGTCTTGATCAGGGTTCCGACAGCGTCAGCGCCATAGTCTGTTTCCGACGGACCGGTGCCTGCAACAACGCCAAGACCGTCAAACTCGGCGGCGGTTGGCACGTGATCGCCACCGACGTACTCGACGGCACTGATTTCCGGGTTCAGATCAAGGGCAACAGGACCGGAAACGTCGGGAAGGTCGCCTTCTAAACCGATCTCGGAGCGTATGTCGGTGCTCTTGAGGGGAAGGGCGCCGACATACTCGATCCAACGCCTCGCCAACGATGCCCTACGGCACTTCGACCATGGCTAGCGGCTCAGGCCGCGTAGACCTCCAGTTCGACGATCCGCGAATTTGCGTGATCGTTGGAGTCCAGCGCCACGATTCGCACCGCGTCGCCGCGCACAGTGTCGAACCGCGAGTCGACTCGGCGCCGTTCATTGCCCCGCACCTCGGCAACGGTCGTCCACTCGCCGTCGATCCGGACCAGGACGTCCCAATCGCGCAACCCAACGTCCGCAGCAGGTCTCCGCTCGGTGTCCAGGGTGTACAGCGTCACGCGGCCGATGGAGGTGGGTCCCGGCAGGGTGACCGTGTAATCGTCGGGGAACTCTCCTCGGGTGCCGTCGGTCCAGCCGGTACCGATCCGCCAGCTCGTCGAGTCGGTGTCGCCGTCCACGGCTCCACAGGCCCGGAAACCCTCGCGGGTCGAGGAGGCGGCCGCTGCCTCGCCGAGGGCGAGATTGTCGCCCTTGTCCATGTCGGGCAGGGGAAGGATCTCCACCGGCACGGTCAACCGGGTTCTATCCACCCGCACTGTCACGTCGTAGTCGCCGGGCTCCGCATCCCGGGGCACCGTCAGCCAGAGCGGGGTGCGCACGGTGTGGCCCGGTTGGCGCCCGGGCAGCCACGAGGAGATCGTCCGACGGCCGAGGTCGATCGGCTCGGCGGCGGTGAGCTCCGCTTCCACGTCGCGACCGGTCGTTCCGGTATTGGTCATCCCGATATCCACTGGGGTGGGGAGACACTCCAGCCCGACGACCTGAACTCGGCCGGGTGTTGCGGTGAGGGCGATCGAGCCCGACCCGTTCGGACGCCGCGCGGGATCCATCAGTAACAGACCGATCAGAGTGACCGAGGTGGCGACACCGAGGACGACAGAACGCTGCATGCGGTGACCTCCGAGTTCTGACGGGTCCGTCGAGCACCGGAACTATTCCGGCGACTGCGGTCAACCCACACCCGGTCGCTTTTCCTGGCTTCCGCCGACCAGAATTGTTGACCGGAGCACGGAAAACGAGGCTATTGCTCGGGATCCACCTCGGTCAAGAACTCGCGAAACCCGCTTGATCGACACATTCCGTGTCGATCTCGACAGACGATCACTGTTTCGCGTCGGCCCCTACCGCCGTCGAGCCGGGCGACCCACCTCGGCCAGCGCTACTAGGATCACCCGCTGACCTGCAGGCCATTCCTCAGGCCGCCGGTGTTTCGATCGACATCCTGAGCCACTTCGAAACCGGCCAAGATGCTCGATGAGCACACAGTGGACCAGCGCATTGCGTGACAACGCGAGAAGATGACATCTTCTCCACTATTGCGGATACTGTCGCTGAATCACACCGGAATCGGCGGCGATGATCAGCACGCCACAGAGTCGGGAATCCGCCGATCGGATGATTCTGAGGCCTGTTCCTCCGATGAGCAGTCACATACCGGCCGAATCGAGAGCTTCCGTCCCCACTCACCCGATTCGGGGACGCACCGTCATGGCATCTCACATTTGGGCCCGCTCAACCGTCTTACCAAGTATGACTGCACCGACTTTCCCGACGACCATCCGACCACCCGCCGCCCCGCTGCGTTGCGCTCAGCGCGAGGCCCGCGCTGCCATGAGTACGGGGAGAAACCGGGCAGGGCCCGGCCGAACGGATCCCACTCCGTTCGACCGGGCCCACACACCCCCAGTGCGCCGATCTCTCGGCGAAATGCCAGGCCTGCGGCCTCGGCACGCGGTCAGGTGCGCGGAAAGCGACCTGCCGTCCGGTCCGGTTCCGGTGGAGACCGGCCGGAATCCAGGCGTTGTTCGGCTGGGGCGGTTCGGCGGGCCCGCCGCGCGGAGTTCACCAGTCTGCTCCGCTCGCGTCGAGCTGTTCCCGCACGATGGTCGAGCCGTCCGGGGTACCCCCACCGGAGGCGCTCATCTGGTCGTCACAGGTGGCGAGCAACATGATGACCAGGAAGATCGCGCCGATCGGGCCTACACAACCGCCCCGCCCACTGGACGGACCCCGGTAGGGGTTGTATTCCGTCGTGCCGCCGGGCAAGACCCCCGGATGCCGCTCGATGTAGTGATCGAGATGTCGCTGCTCACCCTCGGATTCCCCGAGCCACGGCGTACGGTGGTCGCACTCACCACAGCGGTATCGATACGAACCGGACATCACTATCCCCCTTGTCTGTCAGCGCGATCCCGGTCGGTGATGCAGCACCGACTCGACGAAGTGGTCGAGATCGGCCTGCAGGCAACTCACCTGGGCGTGCTTGCCGGTACAGCCCGGAGCCCAGTCGGAGCCGTCGCCGTAGTCGACGAACTCGAAAGGAATGCCTGCGGCGGTGAGATTGGCCGCGGTCACCAGGTTCGTCTCGCGGGCGCGGTTCTCCACGATCGCCTGCACGGGGTCGACGGTGAGGTTGCCGCCGTTACCGACGTACATCGCGATGTCCATGCCTCGGAGTTCGGCAACGTGCTGTGCCGGGCTCTCGGCGTTCCACACCTCGTCGACAGGCCAGATCGGCAGTCCGAAGATCGAGTCTGCAGAAGCGGTGGGCAGCCCACCCACCGAGGTGACCAGGCTGGCGACCACCGCCGCGCGTTGTTCTTGGTCGAGCAGATCCAGCCCGCCGGACATGCTGCCGACCGCCGAGAAGAGCTCGGGTCGCTGGCGGGCGTAGCGGAAGGCGCCGAAGCCGCCCATCGAGTGTCCGATGATCGCCCGGCCCTGCTTGGTGGCGTCGGTGGGCAGATTCGCGTCGATCAGCGGCAGCACGCCATCGAGGTGGAAGTCCTGCCAGTTCTGCGGGCCGAGTTCGCGAGGGTTCAGCCAATTCGCGTACCAGCTACGACCACCGTTGGGCTGCACGGTGATCAACGGGGTGCCCTCGGTGCTCCGCTCGGCCAACAGCTGGTTCACCGGGTTGTCCGGGCGATCACCGTAGCCATGCAAGGAGTAGAGGACGGGATAGCGACGCGCGCCGCCGGGGTCGTAGTCCTCGGGCAGCGTCACCGTGATGGCGTGCTCACCGGGTTTCTGACCGGGCAGCAACGTCGGGGTCGGAACCTGTTCGGCGGCGACGGAGAACGTGAAGGTGCGCTGTGTCTCGTCGACCCAGCTCGGTTCGGACACGACGGTGAGGCCGAAACCGTCCTCGATACTCGGCGGCTGGTCGGCCGTCTGCGTTGCGGCATCCGCCGTCGCGACGAGGGATTCCGCCGTGGCGGGCGCCAACGAAAGCGTGAGGAGTGTGGCGGTCATCAAGGCCACCGCCGAGGTTCGGTGTCCTGTCAGGAGGGTGTTCATGAGAATCCCTTCGGTTGGTCGATCTACCGAATAGCGTGGATTCACCCTGGTCAGCGCACCAGGACAGCAACCGGCCATCGGTGTCCGGTAGCACCGGACACCGAGGCACCACCGGGAATCGGCGCCGCGCGATCCGCAGTCGAGCCACGACCCGCTTCCTGGCGAACTGCCGTGGGATCGCCGGGCCCATTCCGCTCAGGGCTTCCGTTTCGGCTTAGGGCGAGGAGCCATCTCTGGAAGCCGCGGATTCGCGACGCTCGGGTACGTCGAAGATCGATTCTCGTTACAGTCGACGGGATAACCCGGCGCCTCGGGGAAGGTCACTCGGTGACGATGGAATTGGGCCCGCTGCTTCGAGCGGCACGCGCGCGAGCCGGTATCACTCAGGAAGAGTTGGAGGCCCGCTCCGGGATCAGCGTGCGCACGATCCGCAGGGTCGAGACCGGGCGCACCCGCAGTGCCCGACCGGAGACGATCCGGCTGCTCGCGGTGGCGTTGAACACCACCCCGGAGGAACATCGCGCTCTGTTGTCTGCCGCGACGGAGCTGCCCGATGTCCCCACGGCAGACGGGCAGCCGTGGACGGCTCCGTACGAACCGTCGGCGTCCACAAGGTCGGAAGCCGGGGACCGAGCCGCGCCTCGATCAGCATTGCAGCAGACCTTGGACGACGCTGCGGACCGCTTACGGTTACTGGTGCGGTCCCGCTGGCAGCGGGAAGAGGAACGGCACCGTATCCATAATCCGACGCCACTGCCGGTGCGTTGGCGACCGCTTCCCACCGATTTCACCGGTCGACGGGCCGCCGGGGGTCCCGACGACCCCGTAGGCGAAGCGCTGGGCGATCTGGCCGGTGAGTTGAGCGACATCGTCGATACCTATCGGCGGATTCCCTCGGGCAGGCTCGTCGTGTTGGGTGGTGCCGGGGCGGGCAAGACGATTCTGACGATTCGGTTCGTCCTCGACTATCTACGCGCGCCGGCGACCGACGACCCGGTGCCGGTGATCTTCAGCCTCGGGTCGTGGAATCCACAGCGCATCACCCTGCGCGAATGGATGGTCGAGTGTCTGCTTCACGACGATCCCGGCCTGATCGCGGATTCGGGCGCCGGCACCTCGCTCGCGGCCGCCCTCGTCGAAGCCGATCGGATCCTGCCGGTGCTCGATGGGTTCGACGAGATCCATGAGCGCCTTCGCGTCCCTGCGATGCAGGAACTCAGTTTCGCCCGGTTACCGATGCTGTTGACCAGTAGGCGCGACGAGTACGTCGCGGCGGTGACGAAGGCAGACCACGAGCTCTTGCATGCCGCCGCAATCCATTTGGAGGACCTCAGCCCGGACGATCTCATCGACCACCTCCCCAACGATCGACACACCACGAAAGCCGACTCCCCGTGGGGCCGGCTGTTGGCCGAGCTACGGGAGAACCCGGAACGCCCCGAGAACGCAGCGCTCGCCTCGGCACTGCGCACCCCGCTCATGGTGGCGCTCGCCAGTGCCATCTACAGCGGCGACCCGGGCAAGGACCCGGCGGCGCTGTTGGATGCCGACCGGTTCCCCAGCGCCGAGTCCATCGAGGAACATCTCGTCACGGGCTTCATCCCCAATGCCTATCGAGCTCGCCCGGGCAACTCCCGGCCAAGCTGGACGCCTGATCGGGTGCAGCGTTGGTTCGGTCACCTGGCAAACCATCTGGATCGGCTGGGCACACCGAACCTGGCGTGGTGGCAGTTCCCGAAGGCTTTGAGCCCGGCGGTCAGGGTGTTGGGGGTGATCGTGGCGACGATGATCCTGTCCGGCACGATGGATTTCTTGATCACGGCATTCATCGGAGTCAATGCGCTCGGTCTCGGTGACATGCTGCTGTTGGCGTTGTTCGACGGGGTGACCGTCGGGCTGGTGGTCGGTCTTGGCTTCGGGCTGGTCTATGCCGCTGTCACCATGGTCTTGCGCATCGAGGTCACACCGTCTCGGGTCCGCCTGGGCATGTCCGGACGCAGCTGGGCCGGGTTGATGCGTGCCGCTCCGGATATCGCCATCCGGGTGGGCGGCGGAATGATCATCGGCTTCCTGATCGGTGTTGGCTACGGCTGGGCACTGCTATTGGTACGCAACGTCCTGTCCGACGGAACATCTGCGCTGGCAACGCTGATGCAGACCACCGTGGTCCTTCCGACCCATCTGGGGCTCACCTTCAGCCTTGCCGGTGGTGTGGTGCTCGGTCTTGTCCTGGCCATGGAACGCCCGGTGGACCTGAGCGTCGCAACGAAGGCGCGCGCCATGCTCGTGGCGAATCGCGAGGCGGTCCAGAATCGGATCCTGGTGCTGGTCCCGCTACTGACGGTGTCCCTCAACGCGATGGCGCCGTTGACTATCACCTTCTTCCCCGGTTATTCCTGGAATGTCGCAGCCGGCTTCGGCATGGGCGTGGTCGGTGGCCTGGTGGGAGCGTCGTGTTATGCCGCCACCTTCACCGCCTGGGGTCAGTGGCTGATCCTCGCTCGGGTCTGGCTGCCGCTGACCGGACGGCTGCCGTGGTCGATCATCGCCTTCCTCGAGGATGCCCATCGGCGGGGAGTTCTTCGGCATACCGGTTCGGTCTATCAGTTCCGCCATGCCCGGCTTCAGGCCTACTGCCTGCGTGAACATGCCCGACGAACCTTGCTTGGCGCCACCGAATCGGCCTCCCGATCGATCGCGCGGTCTTGAGCCGGGCGAGCGAGCGCAGGCGAGAATCCCGCGCTGCACCGGGGTCGTGGCGTGTGGAACACCCAGCGCGATCGGTCTTGATCCGATAGCCCGTTGCGACGGGCGCATCGAGTGGCGAGTAGGCCGTTCAGTCGCGCGGCTGCGCCTCTGCCTCGGGTGCTCTCCCCGCTGACTTGTCCAACGCCGCTGATTCGGCGGGAAGCGCGCTGGCGGACGGCGGACCATCCGCGTCGGGGCGCAGGCTCACCGCCAACATCGGCACCGCCAGGCAGAACAACAGCGGTGCGAGCAGCGCCGTGTTCAAGGTCGTGTACTCGGCGATCCACCCGACGAGCGCTGGGCCGGACAGCAGCCCGATGTAACCCATGCCCACCACGCGGGACATGTTCATGCCCCGCGCGCCGGATCGCAGGTTTCCGGCCGCGGTGAAGATCTGCGGCACACAGCCGGAGAGACCGATGCCGAGGATCGCCCATCCCGCCAAGGTCAACCAGAGCCAGCCGGAGGTGGTGATGATCGCCAAGCCGAGCGCCCCGATCAACGCGCCGTAGCGCACCACCGCGACCGGGCCGATGCGCACCACGATCCAGTCGGCGGCGAGCCTGCCTGCCGTCATCGTCACCGAGAACGCCGCATAGCCGAGGGCGGCCAAGGATTCCGGCGCGTCCAGGTGGTTCGCGATCTGCAGGGCGCTCCAGTCGTTGGCGACGCCCTCGGTCAACATCAGCAGGAAGGCGGTCACCCCGAGCATCCAGCCGGTCTTGGACAGTCCGACCCGTTTCGACCTACTCGGCTGTGGTGCGGTGGCTGTGTTCGGCGAATCGGCGCCGGGGGCCGCAGTCGGCTGCTCCTCGATCTGCGCAGGTTCGGTCTGGGCAGGTGTCGCGGCGGCCGTCTCCGCAGCGCGCGACAGCATTCCGGGGGTCGAGCCCGCGAGCAACAGCGCTCCCAGTGCCGCTGCGCCGAGGAGGATGCCCGGCAGCGGCACCCCTGCGCCGATGAGTCCCGCGCCCAGCAGGGCACCCGCAACCCCGCCGATCGAGAACAGGGCATGGAACGCCGACATGATCGGCCGCCGGTAGGCGCACTCGACGGCGGCGGCGTGCGCGTTCATCGCCACGTCCACCGCCCCGTTGAACATGCCGAACAGGAAGAGTCCGGCGCCCAGCGACACCGCATCGACTGCGAACCCGGGAAAGGTGACAGCGATGGACAGCGCGGCGAGCGCACCGATGACGGTGAGCTTCGAGCCGATCCGGTCGGACAACGGACCGGCGATCTGCATGCCTAGCAGCGCACCCGCGCCCAATACCAGCAATAACGCGCCCAGGGTGCCGTGGCTGACATCGGTACGTGCCTGCACGGCGGGGATGTTGACGACCCACATCGATAACAGGAATCCGTTGGCGATGAACACCCCGAACACCGACAGGCGGGCTCGCCGCAGGCGGGGGTCGACCTTCGCGTTCGCTTCGCTCACACGATCACCGCTTCGACGCCGTGCTGCTTGAAGAAGGCCAGCTCGTCGGCACTCAGTCTGCGGTCGGTGATCACCATGTCGAAGGACCGCAGGTGCGCCACCCAGGCAACTGCGGTCTTGTCCCATTTGGAGCTGTCGCAGACCAGGATCGCGCGGTCGGCGCAGTCGATGGCGGTCATCTTCACGGTCGCGTCTCCGATGTCGTAAGCGGTGACGCCATTGGTCAGTGAGACGCCGCACCCGGAGACGATCACTGTGTCGAAGCGCAGGCGTCGGATACACAACTCGGTCAGCGGCCCGACGAAGGACCGCTCCCCTGGCCGCACATCGCCGCCGGGCGTGGTGAGCCGGACGTTGTCCGCTTCGGCGAGTACCGAGGCCGAGGTCAGTGACAACGGCATCACCCGCAACGGCAGGTCGCCGATCGACCGGGCGATCTCGACGCAGGTCGTGCCACTATCGAGCAGGACGGCTTCGTTGGCGGTGAGCCTGCGGACCACCTCGGCCGCGATCCGCGTCTTGGCCTCGATGTTGGTGGCAGCCCGGCTCGCGAAGGACACCTCCGACCCGCGTAACCGTAGGCGTTTCGCACCGCCGTGCACCCGACGCAGCACACCCTTGCGATCCAGTTCGATCAGCCCGCGTCGGATAGTCGCCTCCGAGGTGACGAACCGGTCGGCCAGGTCCGCCACCGTCACCGTCTCCTCGGCGGCGACGATCTGCTCGATCCTGCGTAACCGCTCACCGACGTCCATCGTTGAAACGTACAAGATCTTGCATGAACGCTCAATGATTCTGTCCATTCGGGCAAATCCGGATGGACGGTCGGCCGCACCGTGGTCAGGCGCTTTCCATCCGCTCGTCGGTGCGGTCGCCCCGACGCGGTCCCGCAGCAGGCGAGAGGAAGACAGCTGCCGCAAGCAGCACCATCGGCAGGATCAACGCCGCACGAAGGCCGAACTCCTCGCCGAAGAAACCGAGCACCGGCGGCCCGACGAGGAAGGCGACATAGCCGACGGTCGCCACGAACGAGACCCGCGCGGCCGTGTCGGGACCGGAGTCCCCCGCTGCGGAGAGCGCCACCGGGAAACCGAGCGAGGTGCCCAAGCCCCAGAGCACCACGGCGGCGCCCGCGACGATCTGGTTGTCGACGACCATCACCAGCGCCAACCCGAGGACGCCGAGGACCGCACTGCCGCCGAGTACCCGACTGCGGCCGACACGCTCCACGATTCGGCCGCCGACGAATCGGCCGACGGTCATCGCGGCGGCGAACGCCGCGTAGATCGCCGAGCCCAGTTCCGCGTCGAAACCATGTCCGTCGACCATGATCAGCGGGAGCCAGTCGTTGGCCGTGCCCTCCGTCAAGGCCACCGCCAGCATGATTCCGCCGATCAACAGCAGCCGGGAATCTCGCCACAACACGGGACCGCGTCGCACGGTTCCCTCGGCCGGTTTCGTCTCGATGCTGCGACCGGTGCCGGGTGGCACGGCGCGGATGACGAGAGCGAAGGCGGCGAAGGCGATCGCGCCGACGATCAGCAGATGCCAGACCACGGAGAACTCGGTGGCGGTGAACACGATCCCCGCGGCGGCGCCGACGACGGTGCCCAGGCTGAAGCAGCCGTGCAATGCGGGGAGGAACGGCTTGCCGAGTGCTTTCTCCACGTCCGCGCCCTCGACGTTCATCGCTACCTCACCCGCCCCCATCCCCAATCCGAAGAGGCAAAGGCCCGCCGCGACGAGCAGCGGCATCGACAACGCGCTGCCCAGACCGATGGTCGGCATGCTCAGGACGAACGAGCTGATCCCGAGCACGATGATCGGCCGCGCTCCCGTGCGTTTCACCAGTGGACCCGCCGAGAGGATTCCGACCATCGACCCGACCGACAGCCCGAAGAGCACCAGCCCCATCTGCGCGGTCGAGGCGTCGAGGAGGTCGCGAATGGCGGGAGTTCGAGTCACCCAGGACGAGATCCCGATGCCGGGGAGGAAGAACAGCACGAAGAGCGCTAGGCGGCGCTGAGCGATCGGGTGGGCCACGGGACTCCTTGCCTGACCGACAACATGTACAGATGTACACACTTTCGTGGACAACCGTACACACGCTTGGGCAAGCTATGGAAGGGTCGCTGTCCGACGGAATCGGCCCCGGCGGAAGGAAGATCGATGGGGGGACGACGGCGGGTACCGAATGACGAGGGGCGCCGGGAACGGATCGTCGAGGCGGCGCTGGAGGTACTCACCGACCACGGCGTCCACAAGACGACGCACCGCCTGATCGCAGAGCGGGCCGGGGTGCCGCTGGGCTCGGTGACGTACTACTTCGACGGACTGCCGTCGATCCTGCGAGCGGCCTTCACCCTGCTCGCCTCGACGATGTCGCACAAGTACCGAAGCGCGCTGACGGCCGCGACGAATCGGGCGCAGGCATGCGAGGTCGTCACGGACCTGATCTGCGGTCCGGGCTACGCCACTCCCAGCGAGATGACGGCGTTGTTCGAGCTCTACTCGTATGCCAATCACGACGCGGCCTGCCACACCATCGCCCGCGAGTGGATCGGCACCAGCCGTCAGAGCCTGGCCATGCATTTCTCCGAGGACGCCTGCCGTGCGCTCGACGCCCTGATCGAGGGCTGGCCGCTGCACCGGACCTTCGAGGGCGCCCCGCTGTCACGCGAACTCGTGCTGGCGACGGTGCGCGCGGTCGCCGACCGGCTCGACCCCGAGTAGGAGATCACTCTCACCACCCAGGCGACGAGGCCGTCGCATCCTGTCGATCAACGGGGGGATCGGACAACCAGAACGATCTATGTCGGATATTTCCCAACTAAGATCTCATTCGGTGACAACCTGTCGGACGGTCGGGCGTCTCAATAAGTGAAGAGATCTTGAACGCCGATAGGAGGAACCCGCGATGAATCGACGTTTGCTCGCCCCGGTGGCCTTGGTGGCCGGCGGCCTGCTCCTGGCGGCGTGCGGTCAGACACCCGACGATCAGGGTTCGGCTGCCGATGGCGCTGGCGAGACCTCGGCGGCCACTTCCGAGAGCACCGCCGGAACCGAGGACACCTCGATAGCCACCGACGACGAGACCGCAGACGACTCGATAGCCACCGAGGACGAGACCTCCGGCGACGCGAACACCCTCGCGACCGACGACCTGGAGCCCGTCGACTGCGGCGAGATCGAACTCCACACCGGTGAGGTGCATCGGTTGATCGCCCTGCCTGCGGCGGCCGGTCTGGTCGGCTGCACCGAGGCGTTTAACGTGACGGGCGAATTCCTCGAGCTCTCCCCCGAGGAACAGGCCGAGGCGTCCCTCGGCAATGTGGAGCTGTCCGACGGCTGGTCCTGCACCGTCGACGACGGCGAGACCGCCGCGCTGGGCTGCGTCAAGGGCCGCGATGGCGACGACTTCGAGTTCGCGTTCCAGACCGAGGCCTGAGCAGCGCATCCCGATCGGGGCGTCGACGCGGCGGGCGGGAATCCCCGCCGCCCCGTCCGGTGTTGACGTGGAGGTGACCGCAACCCCACGCCTCTCCGTCCTGGATCGCTCGCTCGTGCGGCGTGGGCACTCTCCGGCGGAATCGCTGCAGCGCACTCGCCGGTTCGCGGTCGAGGCCGAACGGCTGGGCTACCACCGATTCTGGGTTGCCGAGCATCACGGGGTGCCCGGCGTGGCTGGGGCGGCGCCGACCGTGCTGGCGGCTGCGGTGGCCTCGGCGACCTCGCATATCCGGGTGGGCACCGGCGGGGTGATGCTGCCCAATCACCAGCCGTTGGTGGTGGCCGAGCAGTTCGGAGTGCTCGAATCGATGTTCCCCGGCCGGATCGACCTCGGCCTCGGACGCTCGTTGGGCTTCACCGCGAAGATCCGCCGGGCCTTGGGCCGCGACCGAGAATCGGCCGAGCGCTTCGGCGAGTCGGTGGCCGAGCTGCTGGGCTACTTCACCGCCACACCGGATGCCTCGGTGCGTGCCGTGCCCGCCGAGGGCCTTCGGATTCCGATGTTCATCCTGGCCACGGGTGCCGGCGTCGAGTTTGCCGCGCAGGCAGGCCTGCCGCTGGTGATCGCCGCCATTCGAGGCGATGAGGCGCTGCGGCAGTCCGTTGACCAGTATCGCGAGACATTCCAACCCTCGGCGCTGACGTCACGGCCGTATGTGGTGCTCTCCCGATCGATCGCCGTCGCGGAGACCACCGAGCAGGCCCGCAGGCTCCTGATTCCGGAGGCGTGGTCGAGCGCGTACTCGCGAGTGCACGGGGTCTTCCCGCCGTTGGAGCCGGTCGGGGACATCCTGGCTCGGCAATTCACCGACTGGGAGCGAGAGCAGTTCGACCGAGCGATGCGCGGTCACCTCTACGGCACCGAGGCCGAGGTCACCGAGGCACTGGCGGCCATCGTCGGAGCCATCGAGGCCGATGAGGTGTTGGTGAGCACCAGCGGCTACGACGAGGACGGGCTACTCGACTCCTACCGCAGATTGGCGCGGCTGTTCCCGCAACCGCACTGACGCCGCTGACGGCCGCTCGACCTCACCCGGCGAGCGAATAGAAGTGGATCGGAGAGTTCGCCTGAAAACCGATTCGCCGGTACACCGAGGCGCCGTCCGGTGTCGCGTGCAGGGTGGCTCGGGTGAGTCCGGTGGCGCGGGCGCCCTCGTGGAGCGCCTTGCGCGTCACCGCCGCACCGAAACCCTGGCGGCTGTGTTCCGGGGCGGTTGCGACGAGCACCACGAATAGTCGGCCGTCGCAGGCCATGGTGGCCGCCGCCGTGACCGGGACCCCGTCGAGGAGGCCGAGGTAGGCGTGTATCTCGGTCTTCCACAGCTCGGAGCCGACCAGTCCGTCGCGTCCGTCGGCGAGGTCGAAGCCGTAGGCGCGGGAGTTCAGGTCCGCGTAGGCCTCGATCTGTTCGTCGGTGGTCACTCGGACGAAGGTCAGTAGTGGGTGGCTCGGTTCGAGGTCTGGGCGGAAATCGATGGCCATGCCTGCCCCGGTGAACGACAGCGTCAGCCCGGCACGCTCGGCGGCCTCGGGCAATGCCCAGCGGGCGGCCTCATCCAACAGGTCCTCGAAGAGCCACAGATTGCCCGGGCGAGACTTCGCCCGCATGATCCGCGCCGCTTGATCGAGGCGCTCGGCCAGCATCGAGGAGTCGGCGCCCACCTCGGTGAAGGTGAGCGCATTCCAGAACAGGAATCGCGAATCCGCCCAGCGGATGGACAGTCCGGGTAGGTCCCGGATGTCCGCCGTAGGAGCTGCGTCGAGCACCAGGGGACGCCAGCCGGCGACGAGCTGCCGCATCGATTCGACCGAGTCGGGGTTGATGTCCGTCACTTCGGGCGGCCTCGCTATCCGTTGCGCACATCGATCGTCCCCGCTGGCAACACGGCGCCGACAAGGTCGATGTGGATCTCTGCCCACATCATCCAGCTCGACCCGTTCGTCCCGCCACGATGTGGCGGAATTTCGGCGGGATGCTCGGGGCAGTTCATCTTTTCGGGTGTCCCCGGCGAATTCAGTCGATGTGGTGCTGTGCAAGAAAAGCCGCCAACTCCGCACAGAAGCGTTCGTGTTTCTCGATCTGCGCCCAGTGGCCGCAATCCGGCACCATCACCAGCCGTGCATCGGACATCAGTTTCGCTGCGGCCCGGGACCCTTCCGGGTCGACGAGGGAATCTTGACTGCCGTGGAAAAGCAGCGTCGGCGCAGCGATCCGCGCCACGCTCGGCAGCAGGTTGTTGTGCATCCGCTTCGACCCGATCGCCGCCTTGGTGTATCGGCCATAGGCGTAACCGGCTCGCGGCCGTCGCGCTTCCCGGACCATCTCGTCGACGACCGGGGCGGGAAGGGTTTCGATGTCGTGCACCATGTGCCGGATCACCGACCGCGTGAAGCGATTGGCCACGCTGGACAACGGAAGCAGCACGGCATCGGGCAACGTGGTGCCCAGCCAGGCGATTCGGTGCGCCAACGGATTGCGATACACCTCGATGAGCCCACCCGGTGCGATCGCCACGGCTGCGGCAGTCGAATCCGGGTGATGCAGTGCGAAGCGAAGCGCGACCTCGCCGCCCATCGACACGCCGACCACGATGGCTCGCTCGATCCCCAACACTTCGAGAACGCGATCTGCCTGCCGAGCCATCCCCTGCGCCGTGCCGGTGATGGGCAGTCCTTCGGTGTAGCCGAATCCCGGAAGATCGAGGGCGATCACCGGACGATCTCGCGACAGCGGCTCGAACAGCAGGTTCCAAGAGATGGCGGCATTGTCGGATCCACCACCGTGGATGAGCAGCATCGGAACCCCGTCCCCCGAGGTCGTACTGCGTAATAGGCGGACCCGTCCCCCGTCCACCGCCAGGAATTCCTCCCGTGCACCGTTCGGGATCAACCTGTCGACTCTCGCTGGTGCGCTCATCGGGTCTGCTCCTCAGTTGATGCGGCCAGTTCCGCGGTGAACTCGGCGAATACGCGTTTGCCCGCCGAGGTGTCGTCGACATCGCTGTCGATGCTCTGCGCGACCAATTCGGCGAACCCACCGAGCAGCGATTCGACATCCGCGTAGGGAGCCGTCATGGTCAGTCCGAAGGCGAACACCGACAGCACATCGGCGAGTCGCCCGTCGAGGTCGCTGCGCACCATGCCCTCGGTTCGCAACCGATCGATGAACCGCCGCCCCGCCTCGATGCGTGCGGTATAGCGTTCCGGCGCGGCCTCCCGCACGAAGCGGGCCAGCGTGCGCTGCTGGTCATCTCGGTAGAAGGCCAACAGCAGCGGCCTGCTGTTCAACGCCGCGATCGAGTGCAGATAGATCCGGGAGAGCAGTCCGCCGCGCTCGTCCTGCTCGACAGCAGCCGTCACGATCCGCAAAGCGCTGAGGAACTCCCGATCGAGCAAGGCACGCAGCAGCGCCGGTTTGTCGATGAAGCGCAGGTAGAGCAGTCCTTTGGAGACGCCGGCCTCCGCCGCGAAATCCGCCATCGATGCCTTGGCGAAGCCGTGACGCGTGATCACGGCGGCGGCGGCATCGAGGATCTGATCACGGCTGATCTGCAATCTGGGCACGCCCACAGGATAACCAAATGACCGATCTCGTGCAATCGGTCATTTAGCGAGGCGCGGCGAACCGCCCCGAAGACACGAACACCATCGGGACGACTCACCGCAGCAGGTGGCGCACCGCTCAGGCTCCGCCCGTCACCTCGGGCACATCCGTATCCAGGTCGATCAAACGAGCGAGCTCGGCAGCGGAGATGCGCTGCGCGGCGGCGGCTCGTCCCGATTCACTGAAGTGCAACCCCTCCGACTGCAAGAGCACGATCGGGTCCTCGGTCACCGCAGGGTCCGGCCACCGAAAATCCGCCGATACCTCGCCGCTGACCTTCAATACTCGGTGCGCATTGGCCGTCGGAACACTGGTCAGCCGCGCACTGACGGCATTCGGGCTCGAGCCGATGACCTCGGCGACATCCGAGAAGCTCGTCCACCGTCCGGCGGGGATCGACGCCAGGATCTGAGTCATCAAACGCCATTGCGGCATCGTCGGTGCCGCGATCGCCGATTCGTCCGGCCCCGGCCAGATTCGGACGGCACGTTCCGCCAGCCCACGTGCCCGGTGTCGAATCTCGGTGGCGCCCCAGTTGATCGACGATGCGATCTCGCGGTTCATCCGCAGCCCACTGTCGGCGAGAATCTTCTTCTTCGCGGTGAAACCGTCGTTGGCGAGTTTCGCGTTGTACGCCGTCAGACTGAGGTTTCCCAGGGTATGCACGAGCATTCCATGGAGGTCCTCCGGCGTCTCATCCTCGGCAGCGCCCTCGACCAGCATCTGCCGCCACTCCTCGGTCAACGACTGCGGGAGGACGTGTTCGATGGTCAGTCCCGACTTATCGAAGTCGACCGGTTCGCCATGTCGATGATCCTCCTCCAGGCTACGCAGCACGAAGGTCCGTTGGGTGCCCCGTCCGGCCCAGTAGAAATTGTTGGTGAGCACGGCATCGCGCAGCTGCCGGTCGGTCGGGAACTTCTTCCTCGGGCCCGACAACGCCTTGGTGATCGCGGCGGCCGTGGGGGTCTCCTCGCCGATCTCCTTCACCAAGGACATCAGTACCCGGTTCGATCCGGTGCTGCCGATGCGAGTGATCATGCGCCGGACCAGATAGCTTTCGACGACCCGCAATGCGTCCGATGCCTCGTGATCGGAAAGCCGACCGTCATCGTGCGCCAGCAGGATCCGCAGGGCAATCGGACGCACCACCCCGGCGCCCCACCGATCCAGCCGCCCGAGCGCCTGGCGCAACCGGTCCGTGATCGCCGAGGACGGCTCGATGATGGCGCGGAACAGTCGTGCCTTTCGATGCAGCTCGGTGATCCATTCCACCAACGGCGCTTCGCCGTCCAAGGCGTCCAACCGCTGTTGTTGGGCCTGATAGACGGATTCCTGAGTGGCCCGATCATCGCCCCGCAGCACCAGGTCGAGCCAGACGAGTTCTTCGAGCTGTTTGTTGCTGAGCAGCTCCTGCAACGGCAGCCACTGCCTGCGATAGACGTCCTCACCCTGGGTCGGAAGGCGCATGAAGAGATAGTTGCGCAGCAGATCGGCCTGGGTCAGCGGCTGGCCGGTGTAATTGAGGGATTCGAAGATCCGGTGCACGTTGTCGTCCCGATGCGCGGCGATCTCCACAATGCTCAACCGGCCGGCGATAGCCTGCTCGATCCGGGCGATGTCGTGCGGGTCGTCCGGGTCGTCGAACGCGACGAGCGCACTGCGAAAGTAGCGGTATGCCTGGCCGATACGGTCTTCACCGCCCGCATCCGGGGCCTGCTCCAGCAGCGAGATCCAGGCCTGCCGGTCGGCTTGGGTAGGCAGCAGCGTGTAGCACTCCTGATCGGCGGCATACTTGTTGAACAGGTACAGATCGTCGATCTTCTCGGCCAGCTTCGGGTCATCTCCCCGAACGTGGTCGCGGATCGCGCAGAGCAGAATGCTCAAGGTGGTGAGTCGTTGTTGCCCGTCGACCACGATCCAACCCTGCACTCCGGCTGCCGTGTTCGTCGGGCTGGGAGCGAGCACGACGGACCCCATGAAATGCGCGGCCTCGGTGTCGTCTTCCAGTAGCGCGCTGAGATCGCTCCACAATTGCTGCAGGTCTTTGCGCTCCCAGCTATAACGGCGCTGGTAGAGCGGGATGAGGTATTGTCGTTCACCCTGCAACAAATCACGGAGCTTCGTCTCGTTGGCCTTCATTACTCTCCTCACGACACCGTGAAAAAGTCGCAGCGGGTGTCCTCGATGAGAGATGATCGTAGCCATTCGACGAATACACCGAGCCGCTCGGTGCGGACATACTTGCTGTTCGACTGCCCCGCAATCGGCCGATGGGTGGATATCCTCTAACCTGCCGATGAGATCCGCTCGGTACCAGGCATACCGCACTCGACACTATCGCGACGAGGTGAGCAGCAGCTCGGTCACATCGGCCCGATCGAGCGCCGCCGCGCACCACCGGAAATGCCCGTCCGCCCCATCAGCGGCATAGGAGTTGGCGCCCGCGATCGCATAGGCGGCCCGGTACAACAACTGCGTCTCCACCGCGTGTCCGAGCCGGTCGGCGAAAACCTTCATCAGGGTGTCATCGTCGTCCCTGGCCTCCGGGCCGTACATGTCGAAGAATCCGGCGGCGGCCGCAGCCTCGAAAGCATTATCCCCGGCCGTGCTGACGAAGCCCCAATCCAGCAACGCGGTCGGCTCTCCGGAATCGCTGGCGAGGATGTTCTCCGGACAGATGTCCCCGTGCACGAGCTGCGGCTCGGTGGCGGGCAAGGCGTTGAGCAGGTCCACTGTGGCGGCGAGCTTCCGGTCGAAGTCGGTTACGGAAGCCCGCAACACCCCAGCGAAGCGGTCGGCGCGGCGCTGCACCAGGCAGGCAAGCGCCGCGGACCAGGTGTCGTGCCCGGCCCACAGTGGACGTCCTTCGCTCAAGACGGGCAGTGACCGCGCCGCAGCGCCTGCGGTGGTCCTCTGGAGGGCAGCGACCACGTTCACGGTGGCCTCCAGCGCCGCCGCCTTCGATAGTTGGCCCGAATCAAGCTTCGAACGCAGGGATTCACCGGGGAGATACCGTTCGATCGTCACCTGCCGTCCCGCGTGCTCGGTGTTATCGACGATCTCCGGGGTGGCAAAGGGCAATCGTTGACCGGCCAGTTCCGCGTAGAGATCTCTCAGCGGTCGAAGTTCACCGACCTGCCGGGAATGCCACACCTTGCCCACCAGCCCGGCAGTCAGCCTGAAGACCTCGCCCTCCATTCCGCGCCCGATGACCTCGGCCTGGTTGAATCCGAGTGTGCGGAAGAAGTCGGTCCACAGTTCTGTCGGCTGGCTCACCGTTCCATTCTCCTGTCAGACATCGGGGCGGCTGGTAGCGCCTACCGCCACGTGATACCTCCTCACGCGCGGCAGGCGCCAGTCATTTCTGCTGCCGCCGTCCGTTATTCGCCGCCCTCACCAGGTCGCCGGGAGCCCCAACATCGGGAAGACGTCGGCGGTGAAGGCCAGCACTTCGGTTACCTGGTCGCCTTCGGTCCGCAGCACGTCCAGTCCGAATGCCTGATACACCGACTCTCCCTTCGCGCGGACATAGACCGCTGCGGCGGGTTGCCGGTTCACAAAGGTCTCGAACACACGGAACTCCATCGCGTCGGGGCCATCGCAGGCCGGTGTCCACGCCGCGATGATGGCGTCGCGCCCGTCGTAGCGGAGCGTCTCGCCCTCGGTATGACCACTGGCTCCGGGCCGTTGCCCGAACCGCGCATCCGATCGAAGCAGCGAGGTCAAGGCCGCGAGATCGGCCTGCTCGCTGGCAGCGACATAGCGGCGCAGCAACGCGCGTTCCGCCTGACTCGGTTCCGTGGTGGCCGCCCACTCCGTCCGACGGGTCGGGAGATGCTCTCGGAGGGTTCCGCGCGCCCGTTGCAGTGCGCTGTTAGCCGAGGCGACGCTGTCACCCAAGAGTTCTGCCGTATGCGATGCGGGCCAGCCCAGCACGTCGCGCAGGATCACCACCGCCCGTTGGCGAGGGGGAAGATGCTGGATGGCCGCCAGGAAGGCCAGTTCGATGGTCTCCTTCGCCACTGCACGAGCAGCAGGCTCTTCCTCCTCCGGGGCGGCAGGCAGCAGGTGATCCGGGAAGGGCGACAGCCAAGGGATCGTCACCGGGGATGCCGGTCCGGGTCCCGGTGCAGCCAGCCGGCGAGTCGGATGCCGGTCCAGGAAATCCAGACAGGCGTTGGTCGCGATCCGATACAGCCAGGCACGAAACGTCGATCGGCCCTGGAAGGTGTCGCGCTTGGTCCAGGCTCGGAGGAAGGTCTTCTGGGTGAGGTCCTCCGCGTCATCGAAGGACGCCACCATCCGGTAGCAGTGCACCCGTAGTTCGCGCTCGTGGCGCCGCACCACCTGGGCGAAAGCCGATTCGTCCCCATCGCGCACCACGGCCAGCACCGTGTCCCGCTCGGCCACGGACGCCCCGTCGCCTTCCTCAGTCATGTGCTCGTCGAGTCCATCGCTGTACTTCATACCGGTATGACGGTGCCTGCCCACGAAACTGATCGGTGCGACCTCGCTACCGGGATCCGGTTCAGCCGAAAGACCGTTCGTATTGCGCCTGCAGATCACCTGCAGCCGGCGTGTCTGTTTCGAGGCGGATCCCCGCCGGGTCGTCGCCGCCGAGCACGGCGGCGAGTCGGTCGAGGCCGACGTGCCAACCGAAGGCGTTGAACGGCGCGAACGACGGGTCGTCGAAGATGTTGTCGAAGGTGAGCCGACAACCGCCGTCCTCGGCCTCGGCCAGCTCCCAGCGCAGGACCTCGGTGCCCCAGGTGTATTCCAGCAGTGATGGCGGGACGCAGGAGATCACCTGTCCGACCTCCACCGGGATCTCGTTCGATCCGGGTGCCGGATGGAAGACGAGCTCGGCGCCGTCGGCCGAGAAGTCCAGCTGTGATCGGTCGTAGTCGAGATACTGGGCGAACCAACCCCGCAGGTGCTCGGCCTCGGTGATGGCTCGCCAGACCTTCTCCTTGGAGCGACGGGATCTCCGTTCGAACGTGAGCCTGCAACGCCCGTCGTTCGTCGTGGTCAGCTGTCCCAGCTCGGGTATATCCATGGTCGGAAATATAGCTACATAGGAATATTGTGGCAACCGATGCCCGGTACGAATCGGGAGAACGAGACGACTCCGGTGCTCGCTCGGCCATCGGTTCCACACCACAACGGGCGATTCCCGCTCGAATTCGTGGACGGGCGAAGTCACCTGACTCGGGATATCGCCAGACGTGAGCACGATGTACGGGTCCGCCGTCTACCGAGGTCTCGCAGCAGGTTCGACACTGGTCAGCCAACTGCGCAGCTCGGTGGCCAGCGCGACCGGGGCGTCGTAGTGGATCAGATGACCTGCACCCGACACGATCTTGGTCGTGGCGCCGGGGATCGCCTGCCGCAGTCGTTCCGCCCGATCCACCGGAATCCAGGTGTCGTCGGCGCCCCAGACGATGTGCGTCGGGATATCGATCCTGTCCAGCAGTGGTTCCAGTTCGGCGGTGAACCGTTCGTCGGCCTGCGCGATCTGCCGGTAGAACGCGGCCTGACCTTCCTCGTCCAACCAGGGCGCGATGAGGGTGTGCATCTCGTCCTCACGCAGGCCCCGGTGGCTGGCGCCCGCGATGTAGGCCTCCAGCGCGCCCCGGTGCACCGACGCCGGGAGCTGCGCGAAGACGTGTGCATTCTCCTTGACCAGGGTGAAGAAGGGCGATCCCCACGGGCGCAGCGCCACGACGTCCACCAGGCACAACGAGGAGTATCGCGCCTCGTGCAGCAGCATCGCGCGCAACGAGACCGCTCCGCCGTAGTCGTGCGCGATCACGTGCGGCGAGTCGAGTTCCCAGTGTTCGAGGAGATCGGCGAGGAGCTCGCCTTGCACTCCTAGATCCACGGGGTGGTCCGGGTGTTTGGACGAGCTTCCATAACCAGGCATGTCCCAGCGGTACACGGTGAAATCGGCGGCCAGGGCCTCGGCGAACGGATGCCAGAGGGCGGCCGACCATGGTGTGCCATGGCAGAGCACCAGCGCGGGTCCGGTGCCCGTCTTGGTCCATGCGACCTCACGGCCATGCCAGGAGAAACTACGGTCGAGCTGCATCAGTACAGGATGGCTCATCCCGCCGCGCTCGCATCGTGGATTGTGGTGACCACGACCGATCCGGGCCTCCTCGGAACGCTTCGAGCCGCCCATCAGCGACATTTCGCCGAGGTGAGCGCTATGCCGCCGCGCCGATGGGCTGCGGAAGCACCGGCTCGGCCTGCGCAGCCCCTTGTGCCGCAGCGGCGCGCAGGCGGAAACCGATGCTCAGGAGGCGGCGCGTTCGGTTGCGGGCCTACGTCGCAGTCCCGGGTTCTGCAAAGCCGGGGGCAGGTAGGCGGACAGGTCGGGCACGCCGATGTCGGTTCCGGGCGGCACGATCTCGTCGATCCGATCGAGGATCTCGTCGGTGAGCGTGACTTCGGCACCCGCGAGCAGGTCGTCGAGATGGTCCATCGTGCGTGGTCCGATGATGGCGCTGGTCACGCCGGGATGGGCGATGGCGAAGGCCATCGCGAGATGTGTCATCGGCAGGCCTGCCTCTTCGGCGAGCGGAACGAGCCGCTCGATGACGTCGAGGCGATGCTCATCGGTGAAGCTGTCGAAGATGGCAGCGCGGCGCAGGTCGGTCTGCTGTCCCTTTCGGATGCGTCCGGTGAGCATCCCCTTCGCGAGCGGACTCCATACCAGCGTGCCCATTCCGTAGCGTTGAGCAACGGGCAGTACTTCCGCTTCGATGCCTCGGTTGAGGATCGAGTAGGTCGGTTGTTCCGTTCGGAAGGGTTGTAAGCCGCGCCGCTGCGCCACCCATTGGGCTTCGACGATGTCGGAGGCCGGCATCGCGGAGGACCCGATGGCCCGGACCTTCCCACTGCGGACGAGGTCCGACAGCGCGGAGAGTGTCTCCTCGATGTCGGTGTCGGGGTCCGGGCGGTGCAATTGGTAGAGATCGAGATGGTCGGTCTGCAGACGCCGCAGCGAGTCCTCTACCGCGGTGATGATCCAGCGTCGCGAGCCGCCCTGCCGATTGGGATCCTCTCCCATCGGTCCCCAGAACTTCGTGGCCAGGACGACGTCGTCACGCCGCCCTTTCAGCGCCTTGCCCACGATCTCCTCCGACTCGCCCTGCGAGTATCGGTCGGCGGTGTCGACGAAGTTGATTCCGGCATCCAGCGCTCGGTGGACGATGCGGATCGAATCCTCGTGGTCGGTGTTGCCGATGGCGCCCAACATCATCGTGCCGAGTGCGTAGGGGCTGACCTTGATGCCGGTCCGGCCGAGAACGCGGTACTGCATACGGTTTCTCCCTGGGGTTGCGGTCGAAGATGCGCGGCGGCCTGGCCGCGCACGTAACCTGTACCGAAGCGGAAAGCTATTCCGGAATAATACGGAACAGCTTTCCACTTACGCAAGTGGAGGGTGGACATTGACCGAGGATCCGATGTCGAACGGAGCCGACTCCACCGACTCGGGCACACCCGAGCGCGCCCCGCGTCGATTGCGCGCCGATGCGCGACGCAACCTCGACGCCCTGCTCGACGCGGCCAAGACGGTGTTCGGCACGACAGGCGTGGACGCACCCGCGAAGGAGATCGCCGACCTGGCAGGCGTCGGAGTCGGAACTCTCTACCGGCACTTCCCACTACGCTCGGACCTGGTCACGGCCGTGTTTCGCCACGAGGTGGACGCCTGCGCCGACGCAGCACCGGCGCTGACTGCGGCGAACCGCCCGGCAGACGCACTGGCGAAGTGGCTGCACAGGTACACCGAGTTCCTCGCGGCCAAGCCCGCGCTCGCGCCCGCCCTGCACTCGGGCGACCCGGCTTTCGATGCCCTACCCGGCTACTTCATGCGGCGATTCGGTCCCACCCTCGAATCACTGCTCGATGCCGCGGCCGCCAGCGGCGAGATTCGCGCCGACGTCGGCCCGAAGGAGTTGCTGTACGCCGTCGCCCACCTGTGCCTACCCGTGACAGGCGAAGGGATCGAGCACAACCAACGCATGGTGGCGCTGCTCGTCGACGGACTTCGCTACGGAGGCAGCCGGGAGACACCGTAACGCCGCCCGATGCCGTCGTGGCGCCAATATGGCGCCAATCTGACGCGAATTCCTTGCCATGACGCCATCGCGGTGCCATGATGGCGTCATGGAACTCAACTCGTTCGTCGAGCGGCTTCGCTTGGAGTTGGCCACGGCAGCGGAGGCCAGCGGCGAGGACGCCCGAGTGCTGGCCGAACGTCTCATGGCGCCGCTCGATTCCGCAGTCCGACTCACGCTGCTCGAAGCGCTGTCGACGGCGGCGAACGAGATCACCCGCGATCTGGCGCCCGGATCGGTCGACGTCCGGCTCCGGGGCAGAGATCCCGAGTTCGTCGTGACACCGGCGCCAGCCGAAGCCGCCTTCGAAGCTCCCGAGATCGACGACCTCCCCGCACCGGACGATGGGGCACGCGCGGGCTCCTCGCCCACCGACGAGGGTCCCGCAGCCCGGATCAATTTCCGACCGCCGGAACACCTCAAGGCACGCATCGAGGAGGCAGCCGGGCGGGAACGCCTCTCGGTCAACGCGTGGCTCGTCCGGGCCACCACGAGAACACTCGATCTCGACGAACCGAGGCGCTCGCAGGCCGGGCGACGCGGCCCGCTCGGCGGGCACTACACCGGTTGGGTGCGGTAACACCCGGCCGCCGCCAGGTCCACATCACCCGGTCGCCTGACGCGGGCGCCTCGTCTCACCGGGCCCCCACCTCGACTCACACTGGCCTGACCAGGTGAAACATCCTTATGACTCACGAGAAGGGCTCAGCCATGCCTACTTTCGCCACCCCGCAACCGATTCTCGCCCGCTTCGAACTCGTCGTCGGCGAAGCGCGGATCATCGCGAGTGACCGCACCGACACCGTCGTCGACGTGCAACCCAGCGACGCCACCCGCTCCGCCGACGTGACCGCCGCAGCACAGACCAGGGTCGACTACACCGACGGCAGACTCACGATCATCACTCCCAGACAACGTGGTTTCCTCGGCAAGCCCGGCTCGATCGACCTGCGCGTCGAGTTACCCACAGGCTCGGGCGTCCGCGCGGATGCGTCCGTGGTGACCTTCCGGAGTCAGGGACCGCTCGGCGACTGCGAGTTCACCTCGGACGTCGGCGACATCCACCTCGAACAGACGGCCGCACTGCAATTGACGAGTCACGCAGGCAACGTGACCGTGGAACGCGTGGTGGGCCGTTGCGAGGTCAAAGCAGGCTCGGGAAGCGTGCGGGTCGACGACGTCGATGGCCCGGCCACCATCAAGAACTCCAACGGCGCG
The DNA here is from genome assembly GCF_014203365.1 of Actinoalloteichus hymeniacidonis. Classification (NCBI taxonomy): domain Bacteria; kingdom Bacillati; phylum Actinomycetota; class Actinomycetes; order Pseudonocardiales; family Pseudonocardiaceae; genus Actinoalloteichus; species Actinoalloteichus hymeniacidonis. The sequence goes on along the minus strand of NZ_JACHIS010000001.1, from coordinate 2,406,594 downwards.
TCCCGGGTCGGTGCCGTGACCGGCGATCTGCGGGTCAATGCGACCAATGGCGCCATCACCATCGATCGCGCGCACCGCAGCGTGGGTGCCAAGACCGCGAACGGCAGCATCCAGGTCGGCGAGGTCGCCAGCGGGTCGGTTGTGCTGAGCACCGCGGTCGGCGGAATCGATGTCGGAATCCGGTCGGGCACGGCAGCCCTCGTCGACGCCCGGTCCAAGCTGGGCCGGGTCGACAACCGGCTCGACGCGGTCGCCGGTCCGGCCGAATCCGATGATCGGGTCGAGATCAAGGCCCGCACCGCCTTGGGCGACATCAAGATCTGCCGCGCGTGAGTCCCGCGAGCCGTGGCTGTGGTCGTGGCATCCGACCGTTCGGAGTCCGAAAGACGCGGTCGGATGCAGGCCGACAGCCACGGTCGGTGTCGGACACGGACCAGGGAGAACACCGATTCCTTGTCGGTCGGGATGAGTACGTTGCGCCGATGGAACCCTTCCGCATCGCCGTGTCCGACAGCGCTCTCGCCGATCTCCGCCGACGGCTTGGGCAGACGCGATTCGCCCGGCCGGTGCGGCAGCAGGAACCGACGGCCTGGGGCGTGGGGACCGCGCCGGACTACCTGCGTGATCTCATCGAGTATTGGGCAACCGATTTCGACTGGCGCGCGCGGGAGAGCCAGCTGAACTCGTTTCCGCAGTTCACTGCGGACGTCGCCGGAGAAACCGTCCACTTCGTCTATCTGCGGGCCAAGCCGACGCCCGATGATGCGCAGCCGATTCCGGTGATACTCAGCCATGGGTGGCCGTATTCCTTCATCGAGCTACTTGCGTTGGGCGCCCGGCTCGCCGATCCCGCCGCGCATGGCGGGCAACCGGGCGACGCCTTCGATGTGGTGATCCCGTCCCTGCCGGGGTTCGGGTTCTCGGAGCCGATGCGGGACGAGCCGTTCGTCCCCCGGGTGGTCGCCGCTCGGTGGCACACCCTGATGACCGAGGTGCTCGGTTACGACCGTTATGCGACCTACGGCGAGGATGTCGGCGCCCCGATCAGCGATTGGCTCGCGGCGCGCTATCCCGAGCAGGTGCTCGGCCTGTTCGCCACCCACGCCGCGTTCGCCCCCGACGAGCGCAAACAAGATCTGAGTGCGGCCGAGGTCGCGTTCACCACCCGGCTCGCGGAGAAGTGGAAGGGCGAGACCGCCTACAGCGCACTACAGGCGTCGAAGCCGGACACGCTGGCCGCCACGTTGAACGACTCGCCTGCCGGGCTCGCGGCGTGGCTCGTCGAGAAGTTCCGTGGTTGGAGCGGCGAGTTCGAGAGCTCGTGGACTCGTGACGAGGTGCTCACCACGGTGATGCTCTATTGGGTCACCGAGACGATCGGCTCCTCGTTCCAGCCCTACTGCGACCACCGCTGGGACACCTCGATTCCGGAGATCGAGGTGCCGGTGGGCGTCGCGGTGCACCCGGGTGAGACCGGGTTCCCGCAGTCCTATGCGGCCAGGACCTACCGGGACATCCGGGTGTGGGAGGAACTGCCCAGCGGCGGTCACTTCGCGGGCAAGGAGACGCCGGACCTGCTCGCCGACCGGATGCGGACCTTCTTCCGACCGCTGCGCGGTTGATGGTCGGTGACCTGGTTCGCCGGCTCTTCGCTCTCAGTCCGGCATTCGGTGCAGAATCATGATGCCGTTGTAGAGCGGCTGATCACGACGCTGGGCATCGGTCTCGACGAACTCGTCCAGAACCGCCTGGATTCGCCGGTCCAACTCCTCGCGGTCGCGTTGCCCGAGATGGAACGCGAACCGCGCGTACACCTCGACCGAGTCGGGGCCTGCCTCCCGTAGTTCTTCCTGGAATGCCTGGATGGGTGCGTAGCGGGACGTCGGTTCGACATCCGTGAGCGGCCCATCCAGCCACCAGGTGTGCCCGCTGAAACGGTAGGGCTTCTCCAGAGCGCCGCTCTCGCCGGTGCGCACGGGCGCGGGCTCCAACAAGCCCGCCTCGACGAGCTGTCGGACGTGGTAGAGCACCGTTCCGGGGTCGCGGTCGAGCCGGTCGGCGAGCTGTTTGTTCGTCAGGTCCCGCTGCCCACACAGCCGCAGGATGCGTAGCCGGAGTGGATGGCCCAACGCCTTCACCTCGCGGTCGGTCGCGGGGCGGCGCCGACCGGGTCCGGGATGGGATTCGTCCGGGGACACCTCGGTCGACTCATCGCGCATGGACGAACGTTAAAGCTCGACAGGCGAAATATCGAATCGATGGAGTTTTCTCAATCGATGTGCAATTCTCCACCAATGACGGCAGACAACGCGGGGCACTCGGCTCCCGCAACGCGCCCCGATGCACAGTCGCCCCCGGGGACGACGACCGAAGCTGTTCCCCGACGGACCGAGGTCTCCGGATCGGCCTCAGAACCTTCCGGCGAGCGCGGCAAGCCCGTACCCGCAGGCTCACTGGGCTCGTCCTTCTGGTGGTTGTGGACCTCATCGAGCCTGTCGAACCTGGCCGACGGCATCCTCAAGATCGCGTTGCCGCTGGTCGCGGTCCAGTTGACCCGCTCCCCGACCTTGATCGCGGGGCTCACCGTGGCACTGACGCTGCCGTGGCTGTTCTTCGCGCTCCCGGCGGGCGCGCTGGCCGACCGGCTCGACCGACGGCGCGCGATGATCGGCGCCAATCTCGTCCGGGTCACCGTGCTGGCCGGTTTGGTGGTGTCGATCGTCTTCGATGTCGGCTCGATCTGGGTGCTCTACGCGATCGCGCTGTGCATCGGCATCACCGAGACGATCTACGACACCTCGGCGCAGTCGATCATGCCGCAGGTGGTGCGGCGTGATCAGCTGCCGCGCGCCAACGGCAGGCTGTATGCCGCCGAGCTGACGACCAACGAGTTCGTCGGCCCGCCGCTGGCGGGCGTGCTCGCCGTCGCGGGTGCGGCCGTGGCATTCGCGGCGCCGGTGGGTTTGTGGGCGGCTGCGGTGGCGGCGCTCTTACTGGTGCGCGGTCGTTTCCGCGTCGCGCGGACGAAGCAGACGACGATGCGCGCCGACATCGCGGAGGGACTGCGTTTCCTCTGGAATCGACGGCTGCTGCGCACGCTCGCCGTGCTGGTCGGCATGCACAACTTCGCCGCCAACGCCGTGTTCGCCGTCCTCGTCCTCTACGCCGTCGGTCCCGAGTCGGCCCTGGGCCTGTCCGCCCCGGCCTTCGGACTGTTGATGACCGCAACGGCCGCAGGCGGGTTGGCAGGCTCCTTCATCGCCGAGTGGGTGGAACGCACCTTCGACCGAGGCTGGACGCTCGCGGCCACCATTCTGTGTGGCGCGATCCAATTCGGGGTCCTGGTGGTGACCACCGATCTCATCCTCATCGCCGCAGCGTTCTTCCTCGGTGGTGCGGCCACCATGATCTGGAACGTGCTCACCGTGTCGCTGCGGCAGCGGATCGTCCCCGATCACCTACTCGGCCGAGTCAACAGCGGCTACCGACTTCTCGCCTGGGGAACCATGCCGCTGGGCGCGGCCATGGGCGGAATACTCGCGCAGCTCTTCGGACTCTCCACGGTGTTCCTGGTCATGACGATCGTGCTGCTGGCGAAGTTGATCGGCATGCGGGGCGTGACCACCTCGGCGATTGTCGCCGCCGAGCAGCAGGCGAATCCCACCGAACCGAGTCGGTGACACGGTAGCGTTCGAAGATGATCTCTTCGTGGAAACCCGGCGATGGCGTGCTGCAACTGCCATCGGGCCGACTGATCCGAGGACGAGGCCTACGTAAGCCCGCTCCGCCGGGTCCCGAACCCACCTATGGCCTGTACCTGTTGGGTCACCCGCCACCGCAGGTCGAATGGGAGCACCGCTGGTTGCGGTGGCCCGACTTCTGGCTGCCGTCGGACCGCGATGAGGCGGTCGAGGCGTTGCGGACGGCGTGGGAGCGGGCCGAGACCGACCGAGTGGAGGTCGCCTGCGGGGGCGGCCGTGGCCGCACCGGAACCGCGTTGGCCTGCCTAGCCGTACTCGACGGTGTGCCGGCGGCCGAAGCGGTCGATTATGTCCGCAAGCATTATTCCCGGCACGCCGTCGAGACACCCTGGCAACGGCGTTTCGTCAAGCAGTTCCGCTCGACCACCGATCACCCGAGGCAGCCCTGACACGACACGATCCGGTCGTCGCCGTTCACGACCGAATTTCCCACCCCCGCACGCCACAGTCCCAGCTTCCGGAGACGATCAACGGCTTGCCATCGATCGTGCCCGTTGCCAGCCCGCCGACACCGTCGAGATGCCCGGACAGCTCCATGTCCTCGGCGTAGCTGTCGATGTCGCCGCCTTCGGTGAGTTCGTCCTGGTCCGACGCATCCCATACCCGAACCGGAGCGGGCACGCTGCTGTCACCACTGACGAATAAGGAGCGCCCATCAAGCTGAGCACTGATCACCGTGGCCGTTCCGCCGAAGTCGGGATCGGCGTGCACCCGGACCCGCCCGGTTTCGAGATCCCACTGCGCGAGCGATTGGTGCTCACCTCCCCCACCGACCACGATCCGACCGCCCACCACCTGAGCGCCGATCGCCATGACGTCGCCGAACTCGTACCCGCCGGGTTCCCAGGGATTGTCCAGCTGATGACCGGTCCACTCGTCCGCAATCGGATCCCAGCTGAATACCGCGCCGCTGAAGTCCGCGCAGACCAATAGGATCCGTCCATCGTGAACGACGAGGTCGAAGTCCAGGATCGGCGACTCAGAGGGAATCCGACTGGATTGGACAAGGCTCAAAGGCGAAGACACGGGCGCGAAGCCTAGGAGAGGCCCCGACACGACAAGGTAAATCGCGCAGCGAGCTGGTGCGCCCAATACGGACACTCCGGAAGTATCCGGCCCGGGATTCTGTACAGCAATTGACCGGCCCGCAACGGATAAACCGTCACCCACGCAGGAAATACAGAACTGTCATGACCACCGCGGTCGTCAACACGACCGTTCGGAGCACGCCGGGTGGGAGGCGACGGACGAGGTGAGCGCCGCCATAGCCGCCTGCGAGCGCTCCTACCAGCATGGCCGCCAGTGGGAGCGGTTCGGCGAGCACGTCGGAGGCGACGAGGAACAGGAGGGTCGCGGTGAGGTAGACGGCGCCCAGCTGCACGATGCGCATCGGATTGCTGGTGGCGGTGTCCAGGCCCAGCCCGATGCTCCAGAAGGCGAGCATCAGGATGCCTACGGCTCCGCCGAAGTATCCCCCGTAGATCGCCAGGATGAACTGTCCGATCAGGATCGTGCGGGTGCCGATGATCGCGGCCGAGGGCACCGAGCCGGAACCGGCGGTGGCGCGACGTTGGCGCAGCGCGCTCAGTTTGGCGGACAACGGGCGGCCGAAGGCCAACACGATGGTGGCGAAGGCGAGCAGCCACGGCACTGCGGCGTCGAACGACTCGGAGGGCAGGGTCAACAGCAGCGCCGCGCCTGCGCCACCGCCGAGGACGCTGGCGGTGAGCAGGGCTTTCGTCGAGGTCGTGCCGATCGGCAGCACCTCCCGCCGATACACCCAGGCGCTCACCAGCGCTCCTGGCACCAGCGCGACGGTCGCTGCGGCGTTCGCGGTGACCGGGGACAGGCCTGTCGCCACGAGCGCGGGCAACGCGACGAAGGTTCCGCCGCCGCCCGCAGCGTTCAGCGCGCCCGCCACTGCACCGGCGAGCAGCAGGAAGAGAAACTCGGCCACCTGTCGAGCATCGACGCGACCCACGCCGGGCACAATGCGCGATCTCCGCAGTCAGGGTAAGGCTGGGCCATAGGCTGAACTGGTGCGCTACGACCTGGACGACCTACGGCTGTTCCTGCATGTGGTGGACGAGGGGTCGATCACCGCAGGGGCCCGCCGGATGCACCTGAGCCTGCCCTCGGCCAGTGCGCGGGTCCGGGCCCTGGAGCATCACGCCGGGGTGACGCTGCTGGTCCGAGGTCGACGAGGCGTGCGTCCCACCCCGGCAGGGAGCACGTTGGCCCGACACGCTCACGAGGTTCTCGCCCAGACCGCGCTGTTGGAAGGCGCGGTTGCCAGTTATGCACGTCCCTCGGCGGCACCGTTGGTGCTCCTGGCGGGCGGTTCGGCGATGCATCGATTCGTGCCGCAGGCGCTGGTCTCGTTTCTGCGCAGTCATCCCGACGTCGACGTCACCGTCAGCGAATGTCGCACCCCCGAGACCATGCGCTTGCTGGCGGCGGGCGAGGCCGATCTCGGCATCGTCCAGAGCCACGAGGCGATCGGCGACGAGCTGCCGATCGAGGCGTTGGGTGACGACTCCTTGGTGGCGATCGGCCAGGCCGGTGGGGTGCTGGTGGACCGGGCCGCCGTGTCCTATCGGGAAGTCGCCGAACATCCGCTGGTCGGTCTCGGGCCCGGTTCCTCCCTTCAGCATTGGATCGAGACGAGCCTCGGGGCGAACGCTCCCGCAGCCCGTTTTCGCACGCTGGTCCCGGATCTGACCACGCTGATCGCGTTGGCCGTCGCGGGTGTCGGGCTGGCCGTGGTGCCTCGCCGATCCGTCGCGCCGGAGTCCGCCGTGGAGGTCTGCGAGTTGACCGATTCCTGGGCTCGCCGCGCCCACCTGCTGTGTTGGGGTGCTCGGGAACGCGGCGAGCCGGAGATCCGGACCGCGTTGGCCGATCACCTACGAGCCGCCGCGCGGCGGGGGACGGAGGGTGGCTCCTCGATAGTCGACGGGCATCAGAGTTAGCTCGGCGCTTCCGCACAGGTTCTGTCGGCGGTCGACGGCAGACTGTGATCGGCGGAGTACCGGGCCGACAGGAGGACGGCATGCCGATCGAGTTGACTGCCGCACGTTTCGTCGAACGGTTGGAAAGCCACCGTTCAGAGGAGGAACTGCGTAAGATCCAGCGCTATTTCAAGTCCGGCGTCGGCGAGTACGGCGAGGGAGATGAGTTCATCGGGGTGCGGATGGGCCAGGTCTTCGCCCTGGCGAAAGAGTTCATCGACCTAGCGCCCGCCGAGCTCGAACGGCTCTTGGAGAGCCCGATCCACGAGGTTCGGGCGGGTGCACTCAGCGTGATGGACAAGCAGGCCAGGAGAAAGAAGACCGACGAGCAACGTCGCAGGGAACTGTTCGAGCTGTACCTGTCGCGGATCGATCGAATCAACAACTGGGACCTGGTCGATCTCGCCGCGCCCTATGTGGTTGGCGGTTATCTGTTCGACCGATCTCGCGACGTTCTGTATCGGCTGGCCCGCTCGAGAAACATCTGGGAGCGACGTACCGCGATTGTCGGCACCAGCTATTTCCTCCGACACCACGAGGTGCACGATACGTTCGCCATCGCGGAGATCCTGCTCCGCGACGAGGAGGATCTGATCCACAAGGCCACGGGCGGATGGGTGCGCGAGGCGGGGCGCAAGGATCCCGCTCGATTGCTCGCGTTCTTGGACCAACACGCCGCCGCCATGCCACGCACCATGCTGCGCTACGCGATCGAGCACCTCGACGCCGACCAACGGGCCTATTATCGCGGGCTCAAGAAGCGGACGGCCTAGTACACCCCAGCATCGACCCCAGCATCGATCGACCTGCACTGGATCGACGGGCTCGGCAGCGCGTGCACTCCGCAATCGGCACGCACTGCCCCGGGGAGCTCGCGCAGCACTCGTGAAGCCCGCGCTCAGTTTGCGAGGAAATCGAGCAACTCGTCGGTTACGAACTCCGGGTTCTCCTCGACAAGCCAGTGCCCCGCGTTCGGCACATCCACCGCACGCACGATGTTGGTCAGCCTCGGCGCCACAGTGGCCTGGACCGGTTCGAGCTGTCCTTCGGCGGTCATGAGGAGGGTAGGAACATCCGTCGGTACGGCCTCCATGGTGTCGCTGACGTCTTGGTCGAGGGCCCGGTAAAGCTCGAAGCCACCCGCCAGGACCTCGGGTCTGCCATAGGTTCGTGCGTACTCATCGATCTCTGCCTGGGTGAACGGGGACCGATCCGAGGTGCCGCCGAACGAGGATCCCTCGTAGGCGACCTGGGGATAGAACAACTCCAGGTATTCGCGGACATCGTCGCCCACCACCGTCTCGGGGACCCGTTCCTGAGAGTGAAAGGCGATGTGCCAGCTCATCGAGCGATAGGTGGCCGCATCGATCGCGGGCCCGGGCAATGGCAGGTCGAGATAGCCCAGAGCGACGGTGTCCCCGGGGAACTGGGCGGCGTACTGGAATGCCACGGCCGCGCCGAGGTCGTGACCGACGACGCGGGCGTCATCGACTCCCAACTGATTAGCGATCAAAGTGTGGACGTACCGGGCCAGAGTCGCCTTGTCGTAACCGGTCGGCGAGCCGGTGCTGTCGCCCAAGCCAGGCAGGTCGATGGCGTACACGGTGTGGTGCTCGGCGAGCTGCGGCATGATCGACCACCAGCCGTACCAGGTCTGCGGCCACCCGTGGATCAACACGACCGGCGAGCCGCTGCCGCCGGTCACATAGTGCATGCGGACGCCGTCGACGTCGGCGAACTCGTGTCGGAAGGTGTGATCGAACGCGGGATCGTCGTGGGTGGCGACGGCGTGGGGCGCGATGTCCTCGACGGCAGGCGTGGCGCAGGCTGCAGCGCCGAACGTGAGTAGGACCGCGAGCGGCAAGGTCGCCGCCATCCGAGTGGAACGGTCGAAACGGCGTGTTGACGGGCATGATTCGGTGATCATCTTGGTCCCTATCGTGGAAGGAAGGCGGTCGGTACCCGTTCGCATCGACGACGAATCCGCGCGGACTCGGCCGTGGGTCCGCCCGAACGGGTCGAGAGAGGGCGCGGTCTCGACGCTGCGCATCGCGCGCGATCGCAACGCAGCCCAGTGTTGCCGGCGCCCACACTGCCTGGCACGCGATCTTGCGGTTTCGGCAAGATGGGACTCGTGGACCAGGAAACGGAAGATGTGCTCGGAGTGGTCGGACCTCGACTGCGGGCGCTACGACGCGACCGAGGCTTCACCCTCGCCGACGTCGCCACGAGAACCGGCGTCTCGGAGAGCACCCTGTCCCGACTCGAGAGCGGGCAACGGCGCGCCACCCTGGAGTTGCTGCTGCCGCTGTCCCGCACCTACGACATCCCACTCGACGACCTTGTCGGTGCCCCACGCACCGGTGACCCACGAATCCATCTGAAGCCGATCGGCCGATTCGGCATGGTCTTCGTTCCGCTGTCCCGGCGGCCCGGTGGGACACAGGCGTTCAAGATGATCATCCCGGCGCGGGAGAAGCCGCTCGAACCGACGCCACAGACTCATGACGGCTTCGAGTGGCTGTATGTCCTCAACGGGCGGCTACGGCTGGTGCTCGGCGAACGCGACTTGACCTTGTCTCCCGGTGAGGCTGCCGAGTTCGACACGTCCTTGCCGCACTGGTTGGGCACCGCCGACGGCGGCGCGGTCGAGCTGCTCATCCTGTTCGGTCTGCAGGGCATTCGTGCGCATGTGCAGGCGAATCCCTCGTCGTGACCGGTGTGCAGGGAATCGAGCGGGTGCTGGCCTCACACCGCCTCGCCCGCATTCGAGATCGATCGTGGGTCGAAGACCGCTTCACTCGGTTCGGCTGGTCGGGCACGTCCTCGCCGCGTCCCCTCGCGCAGCCAGCGGCGTTCGAGCACGCCGACGCAGTGGAGTCGGGCGAGCAACACCATCCCGCCGTCGAGCACGTCTGATTAGAGGCAGGCGCCTCGGATGTAGCTCTGCCAGGTGGATCGGCCGGTGGCGGCCCGATCCGGGCGCGGATGGACCGCCAGCTCGGTGATGTCCACGGTGGACTCGGCCTCGACGTTTACCGACGAGATATCCGCGGGTTCGTACCCGGCCGCGACTCGGCGTGCAGGCGTTTTACCGTCCGGTCCCGGCAGCGACTCGGCGGGGCCAGGGCCGCGCCCGATCACCACGTCGTGGCTCATTCGGCGACCGCCGAGGCGGGCCGGGCGATCACCGGCAGCTCCGAACCGAGTCGCAAGCGCTCCAGGAACAGCACGGTGGTCGCGGCGGCACTGCGATGGGTCTGGTCGTTGAGCGCGTCATGCCTGCCGCCCACCAGTCCCACCAGGTCGGCATGCGGCGCCGCGTCATACCAGCCGCGCACTCCGGCGAAGGGGCTGATCATGTCGGATTCGCCGTGCAGCCCCAGGATCGGCACCGTGATCGACGCCGGGTCGGCCCGGTCGAACCACTCGGCGGGGGCGCGGCGGCCGAGCGCGCCACGCCGCACCGAGGGGTCGAGGTCGAGTACTCCCTGGTGGGTCGGACATCCCGTCCTGGCGTCGAGTTCGTCCTGCCAGTCGGCCGTATCGGCCCAGTACTCCGCCCGGCTAGGCAGGCCTGCCAGGACCAGTCCCGATATCGAGGTCGCACCCGGCGCGGTGCGGTCGGCGAGCGAGGCGGCGGCGAACAACGCACCGGTGTCGGAGCCGACCAACACCAATGGTCGGGGCAGGGCGTCGTTCGCGATCAGGGTGTCCAGCTGTCGGGTCGCCCGATCGGCGTCCACGGTCGGATCGGCGACGGCCCACACTCGGTAGCCGTCGGCGCTGATCCGTCGTCCGAACCGTTCGTACACGCCGGGGTGTTCGCCTCGTCCGGGAACGATGATCACGGTGCCACGGAGGGCGATGCCCGTGGGTTCCGGCCAGGTCGCGGTGAGCGGGGCGGCTTCGGCGATCGTCACGCGGGTCTCCTTCATCTCGGCTCGGGTGCAACGGGTACGGCTGCTCGGCCCCATTTCGCATCGGCGGTGGCCGGGCCGGTCACGCGGCCTGCGGCGGTGCGGACACCGCTTCGCGGCGGGTCGGGTCGCCGATCGGGCGGTGCCATGGACAACCGGGGTGTTCGACCTCGTCGTCGATCCGGCGGATTCCTCGAACGCGCGTCGCCGAGCCGTTCCAACGGCGATCTCGCTGTCGCCTTCGCAGCTTCGACGAGGAACCGTGGGCGCGTCCAATGATGAATTTCGCGACCGATTCATCGGGATTTCGAATGGTCGATCCCGAAACCGCATCGGTGCGGCGTGATCAGGGAGTGGTGATCTCAGGGCTGCGCGGCGCGGGCAGGGCTCGGCCGGAGCCTGCCGACCATGGGATGTCGAGGGAGCCGAAGAAACTCTCCAACACGTCCAGGGCGGCGGTCTCCAGGTTCAGATCCAATCCTCGGCGGGTCGCGAGATGGACGCCGATGCTGCCGAGATCGGGCAGTCCGCCCAGCCGTGTCAGGCCCGATGGGGCCCGCCCGGCACTGGGCAGCACCGCCACGCCGAGACCGGCCCGCACCGCGGCGATCACGCCCTCCACACTGGTCGACTCGGCTACCACGTCCACGGTGCGGTCGGCTTCACCGAGTCGTTGCAGGGCGCGTTGGCGCATCCCGCAGGGCTCCCGATAGGCCACCAACGGCCAGGGATCGCTACGTGCAGGCGGCTGCCAGCCGGGAGCGGCGTACCAGCGCAGCGGAAGGTTTCCGACCAGCCGACCAGGGATGTCGCCGGGGAAACCGAGAATGACGGCCAGGTCGACGAGGCCCCGGTCCACCGAGTCGATCAGTTGCGTCGATCGATCGAGATGGAATCGGACCGGCCGTCCTGGATAGGCGTCGCGCAGCGAGGAGAGGAGTTCGGGCAGCACCTGTTCGGCGGCGGTCTCGGCGGAGCCGATGACCAGGCCGGTGCGGGTGTCCGAGGTCAGCCTGTTCAGTGCCTCGTCGTGCACGGCCATGATCCGTCTTGCCTCGACGAGGAGCCGCTCGCCCGCTGCGGTGAACCGGGCTCGCCTGCCGTCCTTCTCCACCAGGGTCTGGCGTAATCGTCGTTCCAGTTGCCGGACATGCTGGCTCACCGTGGGTTGGCTGATGCGCAGCACCGAGGCCGCGCGGCCGAAACCTCCGCAGTCCTCGATGGCGACGAAGGTGCGAAGCTGAAGCAGATCCAACGAGACGTCAACCATCGGCACGCACCTAGATCTTCTCGATCGGCGGCCCGCCGCGATCGACGATGCGGGCCCTCGAACCTCGCGATCGACGCTAAGCGCGGCGCGGCGAACCGGTCAACGAAGGCCGCATCGTGGGAACGCGCCGCGAGGGCGGAATATCTCAGCAATCGCATGGCATCAAAGACATGCCGCTCACTCCGCTGTCAGGGCGGACTGCTCGCGGCCTGGCGGCGCCGATAACCGGCGCCGCAGATCGCCATCGTGCACCACCGCCGGGGTCCCAGCCGCGAGCGGTCGCCGTTGCGATCCTCACCGGCCCAAAAGGGCCGATGCCACGGGGTGCCCGACCACGATTCGCCAGACGACACTCGTGTTGCGATCCTCACCGGCCCGAAAGGGCCGATGCCACCCAAGCATGGGATGCCCTACCGCGTGGTCTGGATTGTTGCGATCCTCACCGGCCCGAAAGGGCCGGTGCCACCTACGCGGCTTGTGGAGGTCGAAGTTCGTCGCGGTGGAGTTGCGATCCTCACCGGCCCAAAAGGGCCGGTGCCACAGGAAGGACTTCCAGCGACTCCGGTTCGGGCTCCGGTTGCGATCCTCACCGGCCCAAAAGGGCCGGTGCCACGGGCCTGGTGCGCACCGCGCACCTACGGCTTCCGTGGTTGCGATCCTCACCGGCCCAAAAGGGCCGGTGCCACCGTCGTGCCCTCGGGCGCGGCCCCGGGGTTGGGGTGGTTGCGATCCTCACCGGCCCAAAAGGGCCGGTGCCACTGGGTTCTTGTGCTCGTGCGCCAGATGGTGTTGGCGTTGCGATCCTCACCGGCCCAAAAGGGCCGGTGCCACCTTGGTCTCGCCTATGAGGCTCTGCAAGCCTCCGAGGTTGCGATCCTCACCGGCCCAAAAGGGCCGGTGCCACCCCTTCCGTCACAGGCAGGGGCGAGACCAGCATTACGAGTTGCGATCCTCACCGGCCCAAAAGGGCCGGTGCCACGCCGGTCCGAGATGAGCTTGTTAACCGCTGCCTGGTCGTTGCGATCCTCACCGGCCCAAAAGGGCCGGTGCCACCCTGGTTCAACAGGCACATCGTATTACGCGGGGCCTCGAAGTTATCGAGCCGTGTCAGACACACCCGGCGTCAACTTGGGTGAGCCCCGGCGTGTCGCACGACGCTTGCCTTCCCTAAGCAACCTGGAGCACCGCGATACCGGGCCCGGCGGCGAAACACACCGCCGAACAACCCCCGCCGAAGCGCCACGCACGAACCATTTTCACGAACGCGCCCAGCGCTCGATTCGGTCCGAACACGTTCGCTGAAAACGCCGTCACCGCGACACTCCCACTCGCCGCGTCGCACCGGAATGAGGGCGCCTACCTGCCAAAATGGCGCGATGTCGCCTTCTGCCGATGGAACAGTCGTTGCCGGCTACCAACGCGTGGCCGAGGCCTTCGAGCGTTCGCTGTCCGATGACGGTACCGAGACCGCGCAGTGTTGCGTGCATGTCGACGGCGAGATGGTGGTCGACCTGTGGAGCGGGCTGCCCGAGGCACTCGAGGTGGTCTTCTCCGCGACCAAGGGTGCCACCGCCGCCTGCGCGAACCTGCTCGTCCAACGTGGACTGCTGCAACTCGATGCCCGGGTGGCCGAGTACTGGCCCGCCTATGGCGTCCGAGGCAAGGAGTCGACCCTGGTCCGATGGCTGTTGAGTCACCGGGCGGGGGTGCTGACGCCGCGCGAGCAGCTGACGATGGACGCGCTCGCCGAATGGGACCTCGTCGCCGCCACGCTGGCCGCACAGACTCCGGCGTGGGAACCCGGGACCGCCTACGGGTATCACGCCCAGAGCTTCGGTTGGCTGGTGGGCGAACTGGTGCGGTTGGTGGACGGCCGCTCGCTGGGGACGTTCTTCCGAGAGGAGCTTGCGCAGCCTGCGGGCGCGGAGTTCTGGATCGGCCTGCCGCAGGATCAGGAGCCGAGGGTCGTGCCGTCGGTGGCCGACGATCCCGCGTTGCCGCCGGGGACCGATCCCGCCCAGCTCGACCTGTCGTCCTACTTCGGTCCGCACCACCTCGACGCGTTCACCCTCGGTGGCATGCTGCCCGAGGACATCGTCGCGGCGGCCACCGATCGCCGTTACCGCGCCGCCGAGGTCGGGGCCTCGGGTGGCGTCGCCAACGGACGCGGTCTTTCCCGGCTCTACCGCCTGCTGCTGGACGAGTTCACCTCGGCGACCGTCGAGGACATCCTCACACCGGAGACCGAGGGCACCGACCTGGTGCTGTCGAGCCCCGCGGTGACCGTCACCCAACTCTTCGGCCGGGGATTCGACGTGTCGCCGCCGGTGGGCGCACCGCCCGGGACCCGTACCTTCGGCCATGGCGGCTCCGGCGGCATCTCGGCTTTCGCCGATCCGGATCGTCGACTCTCCTTCGGTTACACGACAAGCCGATTGGTGCCCGGGCCGCCCGGCATGGACCCGAGGACGAGTTCCCTGGTCGAGGCGGTGTACGAGACGACGGGCTAGGTCGGGGCAGGCGGCAGGGGCCAGGTAGCCGAGGTTCGCGACGACTTGCCAAAGCGGAACGTCGTTCCGTATCTTAAGAATCGGAACGTCGTTCCGCTTTGGTTCGGCCCGGTGCACCGGCCGACCCAGTCTCGTTCTCGGCCGCTGGTCGACCCGACCCGCGCCGCCTGCTCTCGTTCGCCAGAAAGGTTCCGACCCCGATGCCCAGTTTCGGAATCATGACCGCACCCATGCAGATCGACTATCACCGACTCCTGCCGGTCTGGCAGGAAGCCGACACCATTCCCGAGATCGAGCACGCCTGGTTGTTCGACCACCTCATGCCCATCGGCGGCGATCCGATGGGCCCCGCCTTAGAGGGCTGGACGCTACTCGGTGCCCTCGCCGCGCAGACCCGGCGCCTGCGGATCGGTCTCATGGTGACCAGCAACAGGTTCCGGCCGCCCGCAATGCTGGCCAAGATCGCCACGACCGTGGACATCGTCGCCGACGGACGGCTCGACTTCGGCATCGGCGCGGGCTCCCGCCCAAGCCACCCGATGGCGCGGCGCGAATACGAGTCACACGGCCTGCCCTTCCACGACTTCGCGCATTCCGTGGGCAGCCTCGCCGAGGCGTGCACCGTGATTCGTCGACTGTGGACCGAGCCCGAGCCGTTCGACTTCGACGGCGACTACGTCAGGTTGGTCGGCGCGTTCGGCAATCCCAAACCGGTGCAGCGGCCCCATCCGCCGATCCTGATCGGCGGGCGCTCCTCGGCGACCCTGCGCGTGGTCGCCGAGCACGCCGACCTGTGGAACATTCCCGGCGGGGATATCGAGGACGTCGTCCGCCGCAGCGCGCTGCTCGACCGCTACTGCACGGAGATCGGCCGTGATCCGGTGACGATCACCCGCTCGATCCACCTGCCTGTCGACTACGACGCCCCGGCCCCGACCCGCACCGCCATCGGACAGGCGATCGACGCCGGTTTCGGACACGTCGTGCTCGGCCTCCCCGCGCCCTATCCGCCGCATGCCGCGCAGTGGGTCGCCGAGGAGCTCATCGCGACGACCTGATCGCCGGCCGAAGGCGTCGGAATCAGCGGATCAGCGTCAACAGCTCGTCGAGCACCGGCTCCGGTCCGCCGTAGGCGAGGTGCGAGACGGCGAACATCGGCGCGACCACCCGGCTCCATTCGAGAAGCCGATCCGCGTCGAGGCCGCAAGCGGTCGCCACCCGCAGGCACCGGGCTTCGATGCCCTCCTGCCCCGCGCCTTCGACGACGTAGTCGACGGCGTCGAAACAGGGATCGCCAACACACGCCTTGGGATCGATCGCGACCAGCCCACGCGACGGGCCGCCGTCGAGGACATTGCCGAGATGCAGGTCGCCGTGCAGCAACACCGGCGCGGTCTGGGTGTTCAGCAGGGTCTCGCAGCGCCGGATGGCCCGTTGCCAGGTGGCCGCGTCGATCCGGGCGCCGACCTTCGGGTCGTCCAGCCGCTTGCCGACTCGTTCGAAGGATTCGGCAAACCGTCCACGCAGGTCCCACGGCCAGTCGGCGGGCACGGGCACGGCATGCAGGTCGCCGAGCAGCTCCGCCCACCGCTCCGGCAGGTCCACAGCGGGCAGGTCCGTGGCCTCGGTGCCGGGAAGGATCTCCTCCAACACCATCGCGCCCACCTCCGCGTCGGTGGCCAACACCGCAGGCACCCGCCCGGAGGCCTCGAACACCCGCAACATCTCGACCTGCTTGGCCAACAACGCGCGATCCGGCGTCAGCTTGAGCACCGCCGGGATCCCGTCCCGCCATCGACAGCGCAGGACGACCGAGGACGCCCCGCTCTCGAACATCTCCCCCAGGGTGAGGCCCCATCGGGACGCCAACTGCGCGGCGACGGTCGGGACTTCCGCAAGCCAGCTCGCGGCCTGCGGGCCGAACCGATCGGTCAGGCGCGTGGCGACATCCTCCATATTCACCTCGGTAGTCTGCAATGCGAGCTGCCGGAACGCGGAGGCATTATCGAGCGGACGCCGCGCAGGCCTGCGTCTATTCGACGGCGGGACCGCGTCGGGTCAAGGTCCGATCGCCGAGCTGATCACGCAGGAACGCCAGGATGTCGGTGATCGAGTCGACCCGTTGCGCCCTCGTCGCGCCTGCCCCGTGGCCCGCGTGCGCGTCGACCCGCAGCAGCACGGGACGGTCCGACGCCGTGGCCGCCTGGAGTCGGGCCGTGGTCTTGGCCGGTTGCCATACCGCCACCCGAGGGTCATTGAGCCCGGTGGTCAGCAGCACCGCCGGATACTGCTGTCCGTCCCGAACCCGCAGGTAGGAGTCGATGATCAACAGATCGCGTAGGCCGTCCTCGGTGGTGATGGTGCCGAACTCGGGGACGTTGACCGGGCCGTTCTCGCTGAACTCCTGACGCGTCGCGTTCGTCACCGGCACCCGCAGCACCATCGCCGCCCACAGCTCGGGCCGCCGCACGAGCGCGCCACCGACCGGAATGCCACCCGCGCTCGCGCCCTCCCCCGCCAGCCAGGCGGGCCGGGTGTAGCCGTGGGCGATCAGGTATTCGGCACAGTCGATGAAGTCGGTGATGGTGTTCTCCTTGTGCGGCCCACGACCTGCCGCGTGCCAGGCCCGACCGTGCTCGCCGCCACCGCGTAATCCCGCGACGGCGTAGATGCCGCCGTCCTCGCACCAGACCCGCAGATCCGGGGTGAACTCGGCCGCGAGCACATGCCCATACGAGCCGTAGCCGGAGAGCAGCGTGGGGTTGTCGCCGTTCAACGGCAGCCCAGCGCGGTGGATCAGGCGGAGCGGAACGGCGGCCCCATCGCGGGCTCGCACCACGACATCGGTGGCCATCAACACCTCGGTGTCCGAACCGGGCAGCCAACCGGTGTCCCGGACGGTCCCGGTGGCGCCGTCGTAGTGCAGCAACATCGGCGGCGCGGTATGAGAGGTGGTCAGCAGCAGCGCGCCGGAGCCGCTCGGCAGGCCGGTGATCTCCTGGATGGTGCCCGCAACGGGCAGCTCGATCTCCTGGGTGTCCCCGCCGGTCAGCGGCACCCGACGAAGCCGGTCGGCGCCCGCGTGCAGTTCCCGAACCAACAGGTAGTCGCCCACCACCCGGACCGCGATCAGTACGCAGTCGGATTCGGGCACGAGTACCGGTGCTCGGCTCAGCTCCGGATCGACGGCGGAGACCGCCACCACCCGGCCTCGCGGCGTGCCACCGTGGGCGACGAGGTAGAGCACGTCGTCGCGCATCGCGAAGGCCGTGATGTCGTCGGCGGGGTTCGCGACCTGCCGCCACGGGCAGCTCGCAGGCTCGGCCAGGGCCGCGCGGGGCGCGAGGTAGATCGAGCAGTCGGAGATCCGTTCGGTCAGCGGGCCGACCAGCGCACTGTGCGAGACGACGGCGACGACCCAGTCGGAATCCGGCTGCACCAGCACGAACGGCCGATCCCGTTCGGTCAGCGGCACCGCGTCGTTTCGGCCACGCGCCAACACCGGGACGTCCTGTTCGGCCGGGGTGCCGAGTCGGTGCAGACAGGACTGGCTGTCGAACCGGCGTTCGTCGGCGGCGAAGTCGGGTGTCGGTTCTGGATAGCGGTGGTAGATCAGTGCCGTGCCATCGGGCAACCAGGACACCGCGCCATGCAGGCTGCTGTGGACCACGTCGTCGAGTAGCTCGCCGGTCTCGACGACCACGATGCGCAGGATGCTGTCCTCCGAACCACCTGCGGAGAACCCGACCGCGACATGACTTCCGTCAGGGGACGGCACGTACCAATCGATTCCGCCATGCGCATCGCCCGTCACGGCGACCGGGTCGGCCAACACCCGGCCCGCCGAGGGCTCCGCGGGCTCGGCTCCGGTACGCACCATCAACACCGGCACCGTGGTCTGCGGGTCCTCTCGTAGGAAGAACAGCAGACCGTCGACTCCGGCGACGAAACCGGACTCGCTCGTCCCCGTCGAAGTCAGTTCCTCGACCCTGGCCCGGATCCTCGCGCGGTTCGGCAAGGAGTTCAGGGCGGCTTCGGTGTGGTCGGCCTGCGCGGTGAGCCAGCTTCGCAGCTCCGGGCCGTCGGTCTCCATCCACCGGTAGGGGTCGCTCAGGCGGATGCCGAATCGGCTCTCCTCCACGGTATCCACCCGCGCCACGGGCGGGCTGTCCTTCGACGATCCCGTCATACGACGTCCTTCTCATAGCGCGGTCCCGCGTGCGTCTAGTCGAGATCGGCACGGGTGCTGGCGAATGTCGGCTGATTCGAATCTAGCCGGATTCTGTCGGCCGGGGGGCGACGTCGAGTGCTCGCCGGACAATAGGATTCGCGTTGGTGCTGACGCCGTCGGGAGGCTGGGCATTGCGCGGATCAGCCGCGGAACACGGTCGCGGTGTTCTTGGATTGGCGCAACGTCGATCGATGTTCACGGTTGCTCCACAAGGTCAAGAAGCGATGACGCCCTTCTGAACGCCAAGGTGACGAGAGGTCTGCCCCGCGCTAGCGGGGGTGAGAGCCCCAGCTCAGCAGCTCGAACGGCTCGGCGCTGACGTCTGTCCCGCGCTAGCGGGGTGAGCCTGGCCAGCTCAGCGGCCTCTTTGCCGTACTCGCGTCTGCCCCGCGCTAGCGGGGGGGTGCGCCGCGGATCTACGTCCCTACGGCAACAGCCGCGTGGTCCGCCCTGCAGAAGCGGGGCGGACCACGTCGCTATTGCGCCGCGAACACCGGCTATCACTCGGCGACGCGGACCAGCATCTTGCCGATGTTCTCGCCACGCAGCATTCCGATGAAGGCGTCGACGGTGTTCTCGATGCCATCGACCACCACCTCGTCGATCAGCACCGTGCCGTCTTGGACCCGAGGGACGAGGAAGCGTTCGAATTCCGGGATGGAATTCAGGTGCCTGTCGGCGAGATAGCCCTCCAGTCGCAGGTTCTTCTCGACGATGTCGAAGAGGTTGTGTGGTGCGGCGGGCGGGGTCCGCAGATTGTTGTACTGCGCGACCGCGCCGCAGGCGGCAATGCGGCCGTGATCCTTCATCGCGGCGATCGCGGCTTCGAGGTGATCGCCGCCGACGTTGTCGAAGTACACGTCGATCCCGTCGGGGGCGGCTTCGGCGAGCTGTTCGGTCACCGAACCCGCGTGGTAGTCGAATGCGGCGTCCAGGCCCAGTTTCTCGGTCAGGTAGGCGATCTTCGCCGCCGATCCGGCACT
This sequence comes from Actinoalloteichus hymeniacidonis, assembly GCF_014203365.1. Taxonomy (NCBI): domain Bacteria; kingdom Bacillati; phylum Actinomycetota; class Actinomycetes; order Pseudonocardiales; family Pseudonocardiaceae; genus Actinoalloteichus; species Actinoalloteichus hymeniacidonis. The sequence goes on along the minus strand of NZ_JACHIS010000001.1, from coordinate 2,386,908 downwards.
GCCCACGATGCGCCGCGCGCCGAGTAGCCGGGCGATCTGAGCGGTGGCACCGCCGACCGCGCCCGCCGCCGCCGAGATGAACAGGTCGTCGCCGGGCCGGAGCGCGGCGATCTTGACCAGACCCACGTAGGCGGTGAAGCCGGTGAGTCCGAGGATGCCGAGGTAGGCGCTGAGCGGGACGCCGTCGGCCGGGTGGATTCGGGTGACCTCGGTGACGGCGGGCAGGGCGTGGGTCCGCCAGCCGTGGCGGTGTCGGACGATGCTGCCGACCGGCACCGTCGGGTCGGATGATTCGAGGACCCGCCCGATCGCATCACCCAGCAGGCCGCCCGCCAGCTCCCAGCCACCCCATTCCATGAGTTCCCGCATATACGGATCGACGGAGAGATAGAGGTTCTCCACCAGCAGCTGATTGTCGTCGCGCTCGGGGATCGGCAGGGTGACCGCCTCGAAGTCGTCCTTCTTCGGTGCGCCTGCCGGTGGCGCGACCTGCCGGATGACGGTCATGACTGAACTCACGGGATCTCCCTGGTAGCGGGGTGGAAACGGGCTCGATGACGACGCTAGATTTCCGGCGCTCTGCTGGGCAGCGGCTGGCATATGTGGTTCCGGCCGTTGCATGAATCCCGTTCATGGCTGTCGTTAGACTCGGTCCGGTGGCCGACTCCTACCCCAGTCCGCACGAGCTACGTCTGCTGCTCGCAGTGGAGCGGACGGGCAGCTTCACCGGCGCCGCCGAGGAACTCGGACTCACCCAGTCGGCGGTCTCCCATGCCGTGCGCACCATCGAGCGCAAGATCGGCGCGGTCCTCTTCGAACGCGGCCGTACCGGGTCGGGCCCGACCGATGCGGGCGAGCGGGCCCTGGTGCACGCGCGACACATCCTGCGGCAGTACGAGGTGTTGCAGGTCGAAGCGCGCGGTGCCGCGAACGGACGGATCGGCGGGCCGCTACGAATCGCCGCGTTCCGCACCGCCGCCCTACACCTGCTGCCTGCTGCGCTGGACCGACTGGCCTCGCGGCATCCCGAGCTGAGTCCGCAGGTCTCGATAGTGCGAGAACTGGGCCGGGGCCCGATGGGCGAGGTCGCCGACGGCCGAGCCGACGTCGCCGTCGCCACCCTGCCCGAGGACGTCGTCCCGGAACCCGGGCTCCTCGTGGGCGAACTGCTGCGCGAGCCGTACCTGTTCGTCTATCCGACCGGTCATCCCGCGCCGCGCACCCTGCCGTTGATCGACTGGGACGAGAACTGCTCGGCGGCCACCCTCGGCTGGTGGTCGAGCCAGGACTGGTTGCCGCCCGCCAAGATCACGGCCGCCGACGACGGGGTCGTGCTGCAGATGGTGGCGCAGGGCCTCGGAATGGCGATCCTGCCGAAGCTATCGCTGACCAACGCGCCGGCAGGGGTCACCATCACGCAGCTCGGCGATCAAGCGCCGACTCGCCGAACCGTGCACCTGACCAGTAGGGCGGGCGCGCACTCGCTCGGTGTCCGAGAACTCGTGCACGCCCTCCGGGCCACCCGGGACGAGCAACTCACCAGGTAAGGCTTCAGCGCTGATCCCGAGTGAGCACCGATTTTCGTCGTGGGAACGATCAGGCCGTAGGCATGTGGTCCTGCTGGCCACGCCACGATTCGGAACTGCTCGAGCGCAGCCCCCCAGGGATGGTCGGCGATCCTGCTCACCTATCGGATGCGGTCGGGACTGTGCCGGTGGTGCACACGCACACGCATGCCTTCGTTATCGCCACAGACCATCCGGCCGACGCCCGTGCGATCCGGGCGCCGCTGATTCGCCACCCACAGGAACGCCTCGCGATGGACGATCCCATCGCGAGGCGCGGCGGAGCAGGTCGATCTACGGACGATCAGATCCCGGTGTGCTGGGCGATCCAGTTTCGGAACTGGGTCGCGTCGGTGTAGTTCGAGGGCTCGGTGCCGCAGATCGCCGGACCGCTGCTGGTCACGCCGACCAACTCCCAGCCGTTGGCGCCTTGGCGCAGCGCCGGGCCGCCGGAGTCGCCGAAGCAGGCGCCGCTGTCGCCGCCGGGGTTGTCGACCCGGATGTAGGGGCCGCTGATGCCGACCACCGAGGTGTCCAACTGTTGCAGGACCTGCGGCGGCGGGCAGTTCTCCGGGGAACAGGTCGCGCCCCAGCCGAGCAGCCGTAGCGGAGCGCCGTTGCCGCCCGTCGTGTCGGCCAGCGGCGCGGGCGTCGCCGAGACTGCGCGGTCGAGCCGGAGCAGGGCGATGTCGGCCTGCGAGTTCGCGATCTTCTGCGCCACACCGGCGGTTTCGCCGCCGCTACCGGTGTGCAGGGAGCCGACGCGAACGCCGTCGATGCCGCCCAGGCAGTGTTCGGCGGTCACCACCCAGGTGGGGGCGATCAGTGTGCCGCCGCAGTAGGCGCCGCCGCGCGAGGTGGCCGCGACCATGAACGAGTAGGTCTGATCGGCGTCGACGCCGCCGACGATCAAGGTCTCGGCGGGCTGTCCTGCCTCGTGGGTGGCACCCATCGCGGCGGTCGGGCCCGCCACCAACAGTGCCAGTGCGGTTCCCAGACTCGCGAACATGCCGATCAACCTGCGTGCTCTCATCTTCCGGCTCCATCCCACGGCTTCGACGGCGGAACTGTCGGCGAGAATCGGCGTCCCGGCGCCCATCCGGGCACGGTCGGCCGATGTACTCGGCGGTCGAGTGCGGCGTGCGCGGCGCTGACCTTCGCCGACCGTAACGAGATGCACCGGAGACCAGGTACCACCGTTTGCCGCACCAGGGCGCGCCGGCGTGTCGCGGCGGATTTCGCCGCGCGGTCGGGGAAGGGCCCGTCTCGGTTGCTGAGCATGCCGCGATAGGTCTCCGGGTCCGGCCGCGGTCCGCGCCAAGTCGTCCATCCCGCTGAGCCGGTCGACCTCCCACATCAGCGCGGTCTTGGACGCGATGGCCATCGGATCGATCGACAAGGCCGACCGCTATCGCAGGCTCGCATTGGAGATCGCGCGCACCGACGCCGAACGCGCCAAGAAGGACGAGGAGCACGCGAGCCTGTTGGAGCTGGTCGTCGCAGGTGACGTGGAAGGCGCGGCGGCGGTCATGCGCGAGCACATCGACACCATTCTCAGCGCGCAGGCCGCCAGAAGGCCGACCCGACCGGACTGATCCCCGCGCGCGGGTGGGATCACCGTCGAACTACCTACTCGACCGACCCGTTGCGCAGCCGGGCGGCCGCCATGTCGGGCTCGTGTCGTACCGCCCACTCGGCCAGCGCCGACACCGGACCGAGCAGGCTGCTGCCCAGCGGAGTCAACCGGTATTCGACGCTCGGCGGCACCGTCGGGAACACCTCGCGATGCACCAGGCCATCGATCTCCAAGCCACGCAGCGTCCTGGTCAGCATTCGTTGGCTGATCCCCTCGATCGCCCGGTGCAGTTCGTTGTATCGATACGGTCTGCGGCCGAGCAAGGCGATCAGAATCAGGCTCCATCTGTCACCGACCCGCCGGAAGATCCCGCCGACCGGACAAATCTCCAATTCCGCGGTCGGAACCGGATTCGGTAGCTCATAAGCAAGCACGGCGGGCACATCGGTGTTCGTACCGGACATCAAACTGCCTTCTTCCGCTGACCTGGCCTGTCGATCAACGATAGGTGGGTCAGGACGAGACAGGGCGAACACCGGAGGACACCGTGCCGAAGCAGGCACCGAAGAACGTGGTCATCAGCGGGGGCAGCACCGGAATGGGCCGGGCCACGGCCCTGGAACGGCTGGCTCGCGGCGACCGCGTCACCGTGATCGGCAGCAATCCGACACGGGGAAAGGCACTGCTCGACGAGGCTGCGAATCCACGACTCCGCTTCGTGTGCGCCGATCTGTCCACCGTCGCCGAGGTCGACCGGGTGGTCGGGGAGATCACCGAACAGCACGATCGCATCGACGCCCTCGGATTGTTCGCCAACCGGGTGCGGCCGAAACGAGTCGAGACGGCGGACGGCTGGGAAGCGACCTTCGCGCTGTACTACCTGAGTCGTTATCTGTTGGGTCGTCGGTTGGCGCCGCTGTTGGACGCGAGCCCGAGGTCGGTGATCATCAATGTCGCGGGTGTCGGGAACACCGCAGGCGGAATCCACTGGGCCGATCCACAGTTGACCGAGAACTACGGAACGGTCCGCGCGCAACTCCAGGCGGGCCGGGCCAACGATCTGCTCGGTGTCTCCTACGCCGAGAATGCCGACAGCACCGCACGCTACGTGCTCTATCACCCCGGATTCACCAAGAGCGGCGCGGAAGCACACCCGAGTGCGCTGGTCAGCGGCATGATCAAAGTGTTGGGCACGTTCTTCGCCCGCCCGGTGGCGGCATCGGTCCGCCCGATCGTGGAGTGGATCGAGCATCCGCCCGCCGCCGCGCTCACCGCTGTCGACCGGGGCAAGCCGGTGGATCCGACGCTGAAGACCCTCGATCCCAAGGAAGCCGCCCGGTTGGCCGAGTACACCGCGCAGTTGTTGCGGTCCACGAACACCGACAGCGAGGCCACGTGATCGCACGCGGGTCCCGCCGGCCGACAACGGCCGTGCGCTGCGGGATTCGTGTTCATCGGCGGGTAAGGCGGGATACGGTCGGGGGTGATCGAGCGCTGATGGCCATTCGATTCCCCACGCAGATCATCGGAGATCCGTCTTGGGCAGAAACGCAGCAGGCACCCGTGTTCTCGTCGCCGTGGTCGCGATCTCGCTGACCATTCCCGGCCCGGCCCTGTCCGCCAGCACCACAGCGCAGGCGCCGCCACCCAATGCCGTTCGGCTCGGGGATCGGATTCTCGATCCGGCCGGGCAAGCCCGGATCAGCTACGAGGGCACCGTCAACGCCGCGAGCTACCAACAGGACGGGCTGCTCACCTACGACGGCAAGCAGTACGCGGCCTGGTATCACGCGGACGGCCGAGTCGTGGTCTCCCGACGTGACCTGCCGAACGACCGCTGGGCCAGCATCGAACTCGACGGTTTCCTGGACGCCGACGACTCGCACAACACCATCTCCATGGTGGTCAGCCCGAGCGACGAGCGGCTGCATCTGGCGATCGGCACCCACGGCGGGCCCACGCTCTACGCCCGTAGCCTGCCCGGTCTGGCTGCCTCGGACAGCGATCTGCCGTGGTCCTCGCGTTCGTTCGAGCCCACCGGCAGCACGCTGCCGGGTGCGATCGGCGCCCCGACGGAATGGACCTATCCGCAGTTCGAGGTGCAGGAGGACACGACGCTGCTGACCTACCGGGAGGGCTCGACCAGCAACGGCCGACAGGTGCTGCTGCGTTATCGCGACGACGCCGAGGGCGGTTGGGAGTTCTTGGACCGGTTCACCGACAGCGTCGGCACCTACCGCAGCCCGTTCGGCACGAGTTCGAGCCGCTACGCCTACCTGCACGGGTTCGCAGTCAACCCGATCAGCGGCGAACTGCAGATCTCCTGGTCATGGCGGGAGCAGACCGACGCCTGGTGCTCGCCTTCGGGGCTTGGCAACCACGACATCGGCTATGCGAGCAGCCCCGACGGCGGGATGACCTGGCATAACAATGAAGGACAGGTGATCGGTCGCACCGGCACCGACGACCTGATCACCGTCTACGATCCGCATGTCGTCGTCGATGTCGCGATCAACCGGGGCCTGATCAACCAGGAGGCGCAGACCTTCGACGGCAGCGGGCGCATCCACGTCATGACCAGCCAGTTCACCGACTCCGATCTCGCGGCGATCGGCGGCTGCCATACCGCGACCTACGAACAGCGCGCCGAGTACGCGCGGCCCTTCCACCACTGGCGCGATGAGGACGGCGACTGGCACACCACGATCCTGCCGTTCTACAGCAACAGCGCGGGCCGCACGAAGCTGTTGTTCGATCGGCACGACACGGCCTACCTGGTGCTGCCCGATGCACGCATCGCCGCCGCCACCTCGGCAGCGGAGTGGACCGACTGGCGGATCGTGTTCGAGGCCGAGGACGTCGATCCCATCGCCGAGCTGATCGTGGATCGGCAACGCCTCGACCACGACGGAGTGCTCAGCGTGGCCTATGTGGAGCGGGGCGAGCCCAACGCGCCATCGGCCTTCCGGGTAGCCGATTTCCGCATCCGCCCCGGCGGTAGGCCGGTGGACAAGGAGAACGAGCCGGAAGCGCCGCCGGTGCCCTACGAGGGCAGCGCGGGAGGCTGACGAGCGGCTGTCGGGGCGGCAGGTAGTCCTGCATGCTGCCCCGTGGGCTTCGGCCGTTCGCCGCCCGAGGTCGACGGTCCTGGCGTTTCACCCGGAGTCACGGCAGGCTGTCCGGCCGCAGTCGCGGTCGAATCCGCATCCGGTTCTTCACCGACGCGTTCCCTGGCCGATTCGGCCAGCCGCGCGCCATGGCCCGTGCTCGCGTCTCGCCCGGCTTGTGTCGCCGGCGCGCTGACATCCGTGGCGATACACCGCTAGTCCGCCAGGAAATCCCGCACCAGCGGGCCCGCCACCTCGCGGAATTCCTCGAAGTAGGCGTGCCGGGCACCTTCGATCAGTTGCATCCGGGCGTGGGGGATCCGCTCGGTCAGCAGCGGCGCGTTGGCCACCGGATTGAAGACGTCCTCGGTGCCGTGAACCACCAGGGTGGGCGCGGTGATCTGTGGCAACGCGTCCCAGGCGTCGTGTCGGTGGCTGGCCATCAGGTGGGCGCGGCGGGCGTTGGAGGTCAGGTTCCGATCGCCGAGGGTGTTGTGTGGTCCGGGATGGGTGGCCTGCCAGGCAGGTGTGTACATCAGGTCGATCAGAGTCTGGCGCACCACCGCCCGATCGCGGTCGGACAGCGCCGCGCGAATGGAGTTGTCGCGTTCGATCCCGTGGCCTCGGCCCGGCGAGGTGCAGCCGAGCACCAGACGTCGAACCCGGTCGGGATGCCGCGCGGCGACCCATTGGGCGACACGCCCACCCATCGAGGTGCCGTACACGTCCGCGCGATCGACGCCGAGATCGTCGAGGATCGCGATCACGTCGTCGGCGAGTCCCTCGGTGCTGTACGGACCCGGTGGCTCATCGCTGTCCCCGGTGCCCCGGTAGTCGAGGGTGATCGTCTGGTGGGTGGCGTGGAAATCCTCCCGGATTCCGTCCCACCAATGGTGATTGTTGGACTGTCCGGCCAACAGCACCAGTGGGAGGCCCTGTCCTTCGACCTGGTAGGCGATCCGACAGCCATCCGGGGCGATCGCGTACGGCATGAGGATTCCACCCATCGTTGATCACAGTGCTCGATAACCGCTCGATGTGCCGGGGCGTCCCCGGCGATCAGGCGGCTGACACGGTAACCCGTCGATGGCACCGTGCCCGGCACGCGGGTAGGCGGCCGGGGCGGACGGCGTGGCTATCGTTCGCCGGTTCGCCTGCCGGACGTCAACCGCGCGGCCAGCAATTCGGCTAGATGCACGCCGCGGACCTCGGCCAATTGCTCGGCCTGGGTTCGACACGAGAAGCCATCCGCCAGGAACACCACGTCCGGTGCTCGATCGCGCAGCGCAGGCAGCAGGGTGTTCTCGGCGACGGCGACGGACACTTCGTAGTGGCCGCGTTCCATGCCGAAGTTGCCCGCCAGCCCGCAGCAGCCCGCCAGTCCGGTGGCTTTCGCACCTGCGGCGGCGAGCAGCGCGAGGTCCTTGTCGTAGCCGATCACGGCGTGCTGGTGGCAGTGCGGCTGCGCGAGGACGGTGACGCCGGTCAGGTCCGGGAGCCGCCACGGTCGGTCCTCGGCGAGCCGAGTGGTGAGCAGCTCCGCCAGCGTCACGGCGGCCCGGGCGACCTGCGGTGTGCGCGAGTCCTCGGGCAGCAGCTCGGTCAGATCCGACCGCAGCACGGCCAGGCAGGACGGTTCCAGACCCACGATCGGGATGCCCTCGGCCGCATAGGGTCCGAGTACGTCGAGCAGGGTGCCCAGCCTGCGGCGGGCTCCGTCGAGCTGGCCGGTACTGATCCAGGTGAGACCGCAACAGGCCTGCCGTTCGGGCACGATCACCCGGTATCCCGCGTCGGCGAGCACCCGCACCGCGGCCTGCGCCGCCTCGGGGCTGAACCCGTCGGTGAAGGAGTCGGCCCACAGCACCACCGGCGGGCGATCGTCGGAGATCGCGCCGCCGCTTCGACGTCGGACAGCGGATTCAGACCTGCGCCACCAGCGGGAGAACGGCACGCCTGCCAGCCGGGGCGCCCGGCGGCGACGGTCGACCCCGGCGATGGCCAGCAGCGGCCGCGCCAGGGCCCGCAGTCCCAGCACGGCATTGGCCACGGCCGGACCCAGCCGCCCGAGGCGGTGCAGCAACGACACCCACTGCGGCAGCCGTCCGAGGCTGTAGTGCGCCATGGGCCGCCGCCGACCCGCGTAGGTGCGGTGCAGGACCTCCGCCTTGTACTGGGCCATGTCCACCCCGGCGGGGCAGTCGTTGGCGCAGGCTTTACAGGACAGGCACAGATCCAACGACTCGTGCACCTCCGGCGCCGACCAGCCGCCGGTCACCAGGGTGCCGTTCGCCATATCCTGCAGCACCCTGGCTCGACCCCGGGTCGAGTCCTTCTCGTCGCGGGTCGCCAGGAACGACGGGCACATGAACCCGCCTGCCGCGCTGTTGTCCGCGCGGCATTTGCCGAGGCCGACACAGCGGTGCACCGCGCGCGTCAGATCGCCGCCGTCATGCGGGAAGGAGAAGCCGCCGTCGGCGAGCAACGGCAGGGCCTGCGGTCGCCGCAGATCGGCATCGATCGCACGGGGGCGGACCAGCACGCCCGGGTTGAGCAGGTCGTCGGGGTCCAGCAAGGCCTTGAAGGCCTCGAAGGTCTCGATGGCCTCCTTCGAGTACATCAGCGGCAACAGCTCGCTGCGGGCCCGACCATCGCCGTGTTCGCCGGAGAAGGAACCGCCGTGGGCGGCGACCAGTCGCGCCGCGTCGAACAGGAAGGCTCGAAATGCCGAACCGTCGTGGTTCAGTGGGAAGTCGATGCGCACGTGCACGCAGCCGTCTCCGAAGTGTCCGTAGGGCAGGCCGTCGAATCCGTAGGAGTCCAACAGCGCATCGAATTCACGCAGGTAGGGGCCGAGCCGTTCCGGCGGCACTGCGGCGTCCTCCCAACCCGGCCAGCTCTGCTCGCCGCGCGGCGAGCGCCCCGCCAGACCCGCGCCGTCCTCACGAATGCGCCACATCGCGGTGGCCTGCGGGCCTGCGGGCAGCACGACGGCATCGAGGGCCTCGGCGTCGGCGACCACCGCGCGGGCCGATTCGAGGGCCGCGCCGTCGTCGACGCCGCCGACCTCGACCATCAACCAGCCGGTGCCGCTGGGCAGCTCCGGCACGACGCCTCGGTGACTGCGCACGGCATCGACCATCCGGGCGTCGAGCCCTTCAACGGCCAATGGTCCGTGGCCGAGCAGCCTGGGCACCGCGTCGGCGGCGTCGGGCATCGTGGCGTAGCCGAGGACGACCAGTACCCGGGCGGGTGAGATCTGGACGAGATCCACAGTGGCGTCCAGCGTCACCGCGACGGTGCCCTCGGTGCCGACCAGCGCCCTGGCCAACCGGTGGCCGCGTTCGGGGAGCAGGTGTTCGAGCGAGTAGCCCGAGACCTGCCGGGAGAATCGGCCGAGTTCGGTACGCAGCACGCCCAGCCGTGCGCGGACCAACGCGTCGAGGCCGGGGAGCACGCTGAGATCGTCGGCGGCGGTGAATCGTCGACCGGTCCCGTCGAGCACGGTCATCGACCGCACGTTGTCGGCGGTGCGGCCGTAGGCGACGGCGTGCGGGCCGCACGCGTTGTTGCCGATCATACCGGCGAGCGTGGCCCTGGCCTGGGAAGACGGATCCGGGCCGAACCGCAGCCCATGTGGAGCAGCGGCGCGTTGCAGGTCACCGAGCAGCACCCCGGGTTCCACGACCGCGATGCCCGCGACGGGATCGAGCTCCCGAATCCGGTTCAGGTGCCGCGAGAAATCCAGCACGATGCCGGGACCGACCGCGTTGCCCGCGATGGACGTCCCGCCGCCCCGACAGGTCACCGACACCGCATCGGCCTTGGCGATGGCCAGTACGGCCTGCACGTCCTCGGCGGTCCTCGGCAGGACGACGACCTCGGGGACCACCCGGTAGTTCGATGCGTCGGTGGAGTACTCGGCCCGACGTCGGGAGTCGTCGGAGACCTCGCCCGCCACCGCTCGACGCAGCCGCGCCGCGAGGTCGGCGGCGTGCGACGACGCGGCCCGCATCCTGGTCATCCGGCCACGTCGCCCGCGTACGCCCTGCGGCACCGGGAAACCGTGCCCCGCACCGGAGATCGGTCGTCAAGGCTGCCCATGTTCTCCAGACCGTAGTGGAATACCGGGTTTGGAACGGGATGCGACGGGCCCGGAATTCTCGACCGAACTCGGCCGGGCCCACCCGGCGCACAGGGCAGCTGCGCGCGTCCGATGCAACGGCCCCGAAGGAAATTGGTTGCGGGGTACATTTTTCGAGGTGACCACGAACGGGCGAAAGGTGAGCCGGTGGATCGGCACGAACGGCTGAATGCGCTGCTGGAGATGGTCGGCCAGCGCGACAGGATCGACGTCGACGACACCGCCGCCGAACTCGATGTCTCGCCTGCGACCGTGCGCCGAGATCTGCATCATCTCGCCGAACGCAGGCTGTTGACCAGAACCCGAGGCGGGGCCGTGGCCAGCAATGTCGCCTACGACCTTCCCCTGCGACACAAGGCGGCTCGGCACGCCGATCAGAAACAGCGCATCGCGACCGCAGCGGCGAACCTGGTCGATCGGGGAATGGTCGTCGGGCTCAATGGCGGAACGACGATCACCGAGGTCAGCCGGGCCATCGCCATCCGGCAGGATTTGGCCGAACGCAGCGATTCGCCCGCGCTGACGATCGTCACCAACGCGCTCAACATCGCCAACGAACTCGCGGTCCGCCCGAGCATCAAGATCGTGGTCACCGGCGGGGTCGCCCGCCAGCAGTCCTTCGAACTGACCGGGCCGCTGGCCACCCGCATTCTGGAGGAGATCACCCTCGATCTCGTCTTACTCGGGGTGGATGCCATCGACCCGGTTCGCGGGGCATACGCGCATCACGAGGGCGAGGCCAGCATCAACCGATTGATGGTCTCGCGGGCTCGGCACGTCGCGGTGGTCGGCGACAGTTCCAAACTCGGCGGCTATGCCTTCGCCCGCATCTGCGCGATCGACGAGGTGCACACGCTGGTCACCGATTCACAGGCCGAGCAGCCGATGCTGGCGGCCTTCGAATCGGAAGGGCTGCGCATCATCGCCGCCTGATCTCGACCGCGATCGCGACTTCGAGGGTGAACGAAGGGGCTACGGCCCCCCGAGCGACGCGAACAGCCTCGGTGCGGCGACTCAGCTCGGATCCGGTGTGACGCCGGTGCCGGTCGCCGTGGCCGCCCATAACTCGGCCGCCAGCACCGAATCCCGCGCGGTCCTCGAACGTCGGACACGCCCGGCGGGACCTCGGACCTCGAACGGCCCGGTCGGACCGAGGTAGTCCCCACCGCGCACCGCTCCGGTTGCCGCGAGAAGTTGCGGCGCGATACCGCTGGCGACCGGTTGGGAGATCAGCCGATCGGGAAGCACGAGTAGTCGGGCTAGCCGGCCACCGCCCCTGGCGAGGCCGTTGTTCAGCAGTTCGGAGGAGGTCAGGCCCGGATGGGCGGCGACCGAGAGCACCGGTTCCGAATTCCTGCGCAACCGTCGATCCAGTTCGGCGGCGAACAACAGGTTGGCCAACTTCGAGGCCCCGTAGGCGAGCGTGGGTGAGTAGCGCCTGCGATCCCAATGCAGGTCCGTCAGATCCAGCCCGCCCGTCCGGTGGCCGATGCTCGATGTCGTCACCACCCGCGACGGCGATTGCGCGCTGCCTGCCGACCGCAGCGCCGGCATCAGCAACCAGGTGAGCGCGGCCGGACCGAGGTGGTTGGTGCCGAACTGCAGTTCGAACCCGTCGCGGGTCCGGTTCTTCGGGCCCAGGGACACGGCCGCGTTGTTGACCAGCACGTCGACCCGGTCGTCGGTGCGCTCCCGGATGTCCTCGGCGGCGCGCCGTACCGAGGCGAGGTCGGCGAGGTCGAGCAGCACCGCCTCGGCGCTGCCCCGATCCTCGATGCCTGCCCGCACCTCGTCGACGGCCGCCGCGCCGCGCTCGGCATCGCGAACGGTCATCAGAACGCGGGCACCGGCCCGGGCGAGCACACCGGAGAGCGCGAGGCCCAGGCCGGAGGTCGTTCCCGTCACGACGACGGTGCGCCCGGTGAGATCGGGTGGGAATTCGTGCGGCTGTGTCATGAGCGTCGGTACCTCCGCTGGCAGCGAGCGTGTTCGAAGTGGGATCCGCCGATGGTGGCCCCCGGCGGCACGGGGATGCGGCCGGTAGCCGAGGTTTCAGCCGATTTCGGAGGCCATGGCCGTCTGGAAGATGCCGAAGTTCCCCGTCATCCACCGGGCGGTGAGCTTGAGCTTGGCGATCCGCCAGCCGTCGGGGGTCCGTTCGAAACGGTTCGTGTAGTAGCCGTGCACCGTCTGGTCGCTGTCGCCGGTGTCGTTCGGCAGATGGTGGCCTGCTCGGACGTAGGCGACACAGGTGGCTCGATCGGCGCCGTCGAAGGTGATCGCGATATTCGTGATCTGGTGCTGCGTCGCCGCGAAGGACTCCATCCTCGGCGCCGTGGAGCGCACCCAGTCGTCGGCCGCCATCCGCACGGCGGCCAGACCGAAGCCCGCGCTGAAGTCGATCTCGATCTCCTCGGTGAAGCAACTGCGAAACAGCTGCCAGTCGCGGGAGTCGGTGCCCCAGGCATAGCGAAGCTGGACATCGTTGATCTCGGCCCGGTCCGCCAGGCGTCGAAGGCGGGCATCGTCGACGAGGGATTCAGCTGACAAAGTCATATGAATAACTCTCCACGGTTCACCTGACAGTGTCAAGTAAGCTTCTCCGCGTGACCCGGGCCGAGAGCGCTGCAGCGACACGACGGACCCTTGTCAACGCGGCAACCGAGCTGCTCGACGAGGGCGGCCGCGAGGCGGTGACCCTGCGCGCAGTCGGCGCCAGAGCCGGTGTCTCCCGAGGCGCGCCCTACGGACACTTCAAGAACAAGGAGCATCTGCTCACCCACCTCGCCGTCGGCACCTGGAACTCGCTGGCCGACGAGGTGGAACAGCTGCGAACCGACCCGGACTGCGCTCCCACCACACGGCTGGAGCGGGCCGTCCTGAAACTCATCGACGTCGCCCGGCGAAAACCACACCGCTACGCACTGATGTTCAGCACCCCGGCGGGCACCCCGGCGGCGGCCGAGGCCGCGAGCCGCTTGGAGAACGGATTCCTCACCCTCGTCGCCGACCTGGTCGGCGAGGCCGACGCACGCCGCTACGGCGCACTGCTGATGTCGAGCGCCCACGGCATCGCGGGGATGGAGCTCACAGGGCACCTGGCGAAGGACAAGTGGCAGGTCAGCGTGGACCAACTCGTGACCCTGCTGGTCGACGCGGTCCGACCCGACCGCTAGCGATCCTTGATCACGTTCCGGAAAGTGTCGGAATCATCCGCCCGCCGCGGCGTACGGTGCCGAGGTGACCAGTTCGGATCCTGACACAGGGCGTCCACCGCTTCCCAAGGGTTGGCGGCGATTCCTCTTCCGCCTACCGATCTGGCTGTACCGCGCCCGGCTCGGCTGGTTGTTCGGGAATCGGCTCATCCTCTTGGAGCACACCGGACGGAGATCCGGACAACGGCGGCAGGTCGTGATCGAGGTGATCGCCCACGATGACCCCGTCGCCCCATCCTGGACGGTGGCCTCCGGGTTCGGAGCGAAGGCTGCGTGGTATCGGAACCTCCGCGCCACGCCGACCGCGACGATCATCACCGGCGCCCGGCGACGCGAGGTCGTCGCACACTTCCCGACCTCGGAGGAAGGCGGACGACTCATGACGCAGTACGCCGTCCGGCATCCCCTCGTGGCGCGGAAGCTGAGCAGCTTCATGGGCTTCGAGGTGACCGACGGCAGCGCCCAGGAGTACCGGCGGGTCGGCGAGTCCATTCCGTTCGTGCGGTTCGAACCGACCGACCGGGATTGATCCCGGCACCGAGCGTCAGGCCGGTGCCGTGAGCAGCATCAACAATCGGGAGATCTCCGCCGTCACCCGTTCTCGGCCTGCACCGAGATACTTCCGCGGGTCGGTCGCCTCGGGCTGATCCGTCAGGTAGGTGCGGACCCCCGACGTGAACACCTTATTCAGCTGAGTGGCGATATTGATCTTCGTCATGCCGTGCCGGACCGCCATCGTCAAATGCTCGTCGGCCACCCCGGACGAACCGTGCAGCACCAACGGCACCCCGACCTGGGCCCGCAGAGCGGCGATCAGCGCGAAGTCCAACCGCGCATCGCGAGTGGCCATCGCATGGGAATTGCCGACGGCCACGGCCAGGCAGTCCACTCCGGTCTCCGCGACGAAACGCTGCGCCTCGACCGGATCGGTTCGAGCCCCGGGGGCATGGACGCCGTCCTTCCCGCCGACCTCGCCCAGCTCGGCCTCGACCCACACGCCATGCGCCCGACAGTGCTCGACCACCGCGCGGGTCGCCCGCACATTGTCCGCGTAGTCCAATACCGACGCATCGAACATCACCGAGGAGAACCCCAGGTCGACGGCCTCACGGACCAGATCCGCCGACTCCGCGTGATCCAGGTGCACGGCCACCGGCACCCGAGCGGCCCGCGCGGCCGCCACCGCCGCGCAGCCGATGGGGCCGAGCCCGCCGTGGTATCGGATCGCGTTGTGACTCAATTGGAGGATCACCGGGACGCCCACCGCCTCGGCTCCCGCGATCACCGCGCTGACGTGTTCGAGTTGGACGGCGTTGAACGCGCCGCAGCCCCGGCCCTCGGCTGCGGCCGGGATGACGATGTCACACGTCGACGCAAGCGGCATGGATCTCCTCCACGGTGACGGCGCTGTGCTCGCGCCGGTGATGATCGAGGTCGATGTCTCCCGCGAACGGGCCGAGCACGGCCGAGGCGGACACGGCGACGGCCCTGCGGAGCACCTCCGGCCACGGCCGCCCGCCCGCCATCTCCAGCGCTGCGCCCGCAACGGCGGCATCGCCCGCACCCGTCGTGTTGCCCCGCACCGGATGGGTGGGTCGAGCCCGCCAGGCACCGCGTTCGGCGACGAGCAGTAATCCCGCCGCACCCAGCGAGGCCAACACGGCGCCCGCGCCCCGTAACCGCAACTCCCGCGCCCCGGCCAACGGATCGTCGATACCGGTGACCTCGCGCAGCTCCTCGACGTTCGGCTTGACCAGGTGCGGCCGGGCCACGATGCCAGCCGATAAAGCGGCGCCCGAGGTGTCCAAGATGGCGGTGACGCCATGCCGGTGCGCCAAACCGATCAGCTCCGCATAGGCGTCGCTGGGCACACCCGGTGGCAGACTGCCCGCGCAGACCAGCACCGATGCGTGGTCCAACAGCCCGTGCACGGTGGCGACCACCGCCCGCCACTCCGACGGCGAGAACTCCGGGCCGGGTTCGTTCACCAGCGTCACCGTGTCCTCGGCCGCCGCCAGCATGGTCACGGTGCGCCGCGTGCAACCGGCGAGGTCACACAACACATGGGGCAGCTCGGCGGTGCGCAGGTCCGCCCGCACCAACGCCCCGTCGCCACCGCCGCAGGCGGCCACCGTCATCGCGGGCACGTCCAGGGTGTGCAGCACCCGGGCCACGTTGACACCCTTGCCACCGGCTCGCCGATGCACGCTGGCGGCCCGATGCACCGCCCCCGGCGTCAGCGATGACACGGCGTAGGTGACGTCGAGGGCGGGGTTCGCGGTGACAACGAGGATCACGGCGCCTCCGAGATCAGCTCAACACGACGGATCGGGTCAGATTGCGGGGCGCATCCGGGTCGAGACCGCGATCGGCGGCGAGCACGCCCGCCAGTCGATGCACTCGAACCAGGTCCGCCAGCGGATCGAGGTCGTCGTCGATGACGGAGGCTCCCGCGCCGGTGACCTCCTCGGACAATCCGACGGGCGGCTCGCCGAACACCCAGGTCACCCGGCCCGGTTCGGCGATGCTGATCGGCCCGTGTCGGTACTCCAGGGCCGGATAGGACTCGGTCCAACACCGCGCGGCCTCGCGTAGTTTCAACGCCGCCTCGTTGGCGATGCCCACGGTCCAACCGGTGCCCAGGAAGGTGAACTGGGACGCCGTCCGCACGACCTCGTCGACCGGGGTGGCGAGCACGCGTTCGGCATCGGAGACCGCGCGAACCAGATCGTGGCCCAGCTGCGCACGCAGCAATGCGAGGACCGAGGTGGCGAATCGGGTCTGCACCACGGAGTCCTCGTCACAGAAGGACAGGTCGACCACCACATCGGCGGCCTGCCCGATCGCCCCGGGAACACCGGTGATGGCGATACGGCTGGTTCCTTCGTCGAGGCCCGCGAAGAGGCGATGGATCTCGGTGGTGGTCCCCGAGCGGGTGATGGCCACTACCCGGTCGTACCGCCGTCCCATGGGGAACTCGGAGGCGGCGAAGGCATCGGTGTGTCCGTGGCCCACGGATTCGCGGAGCGCGGCATAGGACTGGGCGATGAACCACGATGTGCCGCAGCCGACGACCGCGACACGCTCTCCCGAGGCAGGCAGCCGGTCGGCGACGACGGGCGCGAGCGCGGCGGCCCGCCGCCAACATGCGGGCTGACTCGCGATCTCGACGTCCATCTTCGATGGCGACATGCGAAGCCTTCCTTCTCGTGCCCCGGTGCCGACGGCTCTGTGCGGCTGCCCGGGGATCGGCGCAGTCGTCGGGCCACGACGACGTTCTGGCCGATCGACCGGAACACACGAGCCGCCGGTCGATCGACGTCGATCTTGCTTGATTTCGCTCGATACTAGCGATTTTCGATCAACTTCGCGCACATAATGGTGACCGTCTGCGGCAGCCAGGTCAACGGCGATCATCTCCTGGACGCACAGCGCGACGCCGAGGATGTCGCCGCGCGGGCACCTCGGTTGCGATTCCGCCCGACGACGTCCAGTCGGTGTCCACGCCTGCGGAGTATCCACAGTTGACCGCCGGCATGGCCCCGCAATTCGGCGGGCGCCACCGACATCCCCCACCGCCAACACCGTCGGCTA
This sequence comes from Actinoalloteichus hymeniacidonis, assembly GCF_014203365.1. NCBI lineage: Bacteria > Bacillati > Actinomycetota > Actinomycetes > Pseudonocardiales > Pseudonocardiaceae > Actinoalloteichus > Actinoalloteichus hymeniacidonis. Next base: position 2,369,707 of record NZ_JACHIS010000001.1, on the reverse strand, counting down.
CCCGGACGAGAAAGCGGTCCGCCGTTCGACACCTCGTTCGATCCGACGGTCGAATCGTGCACTGCTCGATATTTCGAGTAGCGCCGACAGCGATCAGAACTGATCGATCATGCACAGAACTCGCGTTGACAGCGCATGATCGATCACTTAACGTCGAGTGACGATCACCGAACTCCTCGGCGGGCAGGAGTGCTGATGACCCGGACATTCGCGCCGTCCGAGACGAACCGGCGCCATCGACCCACTCGCATCGGACCGCGACCCGTCGAATCGCCCGCCCGCCTTCCGCTGTCCACCCCGGACGACCAAGGCGGCCGTTCGCTTTCCGCCAGCCCAGTCCACCGCCGAAGGATCCGACTCCTCGGTTGATCGCCCACCTCGAACGCGAAGCCGCGGTCGTCCGAGCCGACCACAGGCGCGGCGAATCGCAGCCATCCATCTCCGTAGGTGCGAGTCGATCGCCGATCAGCGACACGCGTCTCGTTGCGGCCCCTGCTAGGCGGCCTCCCCTGCTAGCGAGGCGCGGGGGGCCTCGGTCCACGATGAGGAGAGGGTGCCATGTCCGCAACGCCGACGACTCCGAGAACCTCGGCGGTCGGCCGCAAGATCGCCTTGGCCGCCGCCGCGATCGGCGTCATCTACGGATACGACATCGGCAATATCGCCGGCGCGCTGCTGTTCATCGATGAGGAGATGAACCTCTCCACTCTCGCGCTGAGCAGCATCACCACCGTGTTGGTGGCCGGGAACATCGTCGGTGCGTTGATCGCGGGCAAGATCGCCACCGCCATCGGCAGGCAGAAGACCATGGTGTTGGTGGCCATCGGCTACGCCGTGTTCGCGGCGGCATCCGGGATGGTGTCCGATGTCGTCAGCCTCGACATCGTGCGGTTCTTCCTCGGGGTCACCATCGGACTCTCCTTGGTGGTCGCGCCCGTCTTCGTCGCGGAATCTGCGCCTGCCGCCATCCGAGGTGCCCTGGTCGTCGGCTATCAGGTCGCCACCGTCACCGGAATCCTCATCGGATACCTCGTCGACTGGTCACTGGCCGACTCGGGCAACTGGCGGCTGATGCTGGCGCTGTCGGCGATCCCCTCGGTCCTCGTCCTGTTGCTGTTGCTGCGCCTGCCCGACACCGCGCGCTGGTACCTGATGAAGGGCCGACGCGAGGAGGCACGGGCGACCCTGGCGCTCACCGACCCGACCGTCGACGTCGATCGAGAACTGGCCGAGATCGATGCCGACATCGCCGCCGAACGCGGTGGTGCGATCCGCGAGATGTTCCGGAAGCCCTATTCGACGGCCACCGCGTTCGTGCTGGGGCTGGGATTCCTGGTGCAGATCACCGGCATCAACGCGGTGACCTACTACAGCCCGAGCATCTTCGAGGACATGGGCTTCACCGGCTACGGCGCGCTGCTCGGGCTGCCGTCGGTGGTCCAGTTGGCGGCGCTGGTCGCCACCATCGGCGCCCTGTTCGCCGTCGACCGGCTGGGTAGACGACCGATCCTGCTCGGCGGGATCAGCGCGATGGTCGCCTCCAGCGTGCTGATGATGATCGTCTTCGCCTCCGGTTCGCTCGCCGAGGGCGGTTCGATGTGGGGATTCGTCGGCATCCTGGTGTTCACGGCGGCATTCAACTTCGGCTTCGGCTCCATGGTCTGGGTGTATGCCTCGGAGAGCTTCCCCGCCAGGCTGCGCGCGCAAGGTGCGTCGCTCATGCTCACCGCGGATCTGGTCGCCAACATGATCGTGGCGCAGTTCTTCCTGCCCCTGATGGACGGCATCGGCGGAAGCGCCACCTTCGGCATCTTCACGGCGCTGTCCGCGGTCGCTCTGGTGTTCGTGTTCCGACTTGCTCCGGAGACCAAGGGACGACCGCTGGAGAGCATCCGGCACTACTGGGAGAACGGCGCCAAGTGGACAGGTGAGGAGTTCCATGGACGTGGGTAGATCGATCGCGATCCTGCTGGTGGCGGCCGTGCTGCCGCTGGGCACAACGACAGTGTCCGCAGCGGCGGACGCACCGGGGCCCGCCGATTCGGCGGACACCGAGACCCCGAATGCGGCGCCGCTCACCGTGCCGGCGATCCAGCAATGGCAGGGCGGAAACGGTTCTCTTCGGCTGACCCAGCGTGGGTCGATCGCCGTCGAGGACCCCGTGCTCCTCGAACTGGGCGAGCAACTCGCCGCGGAGCTGATCGACGACGGGCTGCCTGCCCTGCGGGTGACCGACGGGCCCGCCGATCCCGGTGACATCGGGCTGCGTCTGCATGCGGGCGGCGAGCAGACCGAGGACAGTTATCTGCTGGAGATCGACGATCGGGTCACGATCACGGCAGGCACCGAGACCGGGGCCTTCTATGGGACCCGCACCCTGTTGCAGGCCCTACGCACCTCGGCGGAGTTCGCCACGCTGCCCCAGGGTCGCGCGCTGGACTGGCCGCACATCGACGGTCAGCGCGGCCAGATGCTCGACATCCGCACCTTCTTCTCCCTGGACTACCTCAAGCAGCAGATCAGGCAGCTCGGTTGGTACAAGCTGAACACCTTCCACCTGCATCTGTCGGACTGGAACTCGTTCCGCATCCAGAGCGACCGCTTTCCCGGACTGACCTCGCCGCAGGCCTACAGCAAAGCCGAGATCCGCGAGTTGCAGGACTACGCCGCGCGGTATCACGTCATGATCATCCCGGAGATCGACATGCCGGGTCATGCCTCGCACATCGGCAATTACCGCCCGTCGCTGGCCTTCGAGTGCGAGTCGATGTCCTATCCCTCGAACATGCCCTGGGAGGGCTCGGGGACCGGGAACTGGACGATGGACGTGACCAGCCCGGAGACCATCGAGTTCGTCACCGAGCTGCTGGAGGAGATGCTGCCGCTCTTCGACGGCCCCTACTTCCACATCGGCGGCGACGAGATCCCCAGCGTGTCCGACCAGCAGCTGTGCCCGGAACTGGTGGCCTACCAGCAGGAACAGGGTTACGAGTACACCGCCGACGTGTTCGTGGAGTTCATCAACACCCTCAACGACGTGGTCCGCGCACACGGCAAGACCACCGAGGTCTGGCAGTGGTGGGACTTCCAGCGCGAGACGAGCATCCTGCCGGATCGCGATGTCGTCGTCGACGAGTGGCTCAACGCCCCGGACGATCGAGTCGCACAGGGCTATCAGACCGTCGGTGCCGAGGAATCGCAGCTCTATGTCAGCCCCGGCTTCGGGACCCGACCGGGCCAGTACGGCTACTTCGATCCCCGCGAGGTGTTCCGCTACGAGTTCAAGAACGACCCAGGTTTCGTCGGCTACAAGGTGTCCCGCTGGGCCGATCGAGCCCACGAACACCCGGCGAGCTGGTTCGACTTCTACGCGCGGCGGCCGCTGGCGGTACTCGCCGACCGAACCTGGGGCGCGCCCGCATCCGACGTCAGGGAGTTCTTCGACCGTTACGACCGGGTCGGCGATGCCGATCCGAGTGCCCGCGGCTACGGGGAGAACCCCGGGATGATCAGTCAGCAGGGCTGGACGGCCGTGCAGGGTCGCAACGATGGTTCCCGGGCGATCGACGGCGATCCCTACACCGGTTGGGAGGCCTTCCCGGAGAGCGAACCGCTGTTGGAGATCGATTTCGGGTCCCGGCAACGCATCGCGGGCATCCGCTATCTCCCGCCGCCCGAGGGCGAGGGGAACCCGGTGCGCGACTATCGTCTGCTGGCCTCCGACGACGGCGTCGAGTGGCGACCGGTGACCAGCGGCCGGTTCGCGGACACCCACACCGAGACGGTGGTGCGCTTCGGCCCCATCGAGACGCGTTTCCTGGGTCTGCAGGTGGTCAGCGGGCATGGTCCGGTGCCATCGGCGAAGTCCGCCGTCAACGAGTTGGACGCCGTCCGCGCGCGCTGAGGGCGATCGAGAACCCGGCCGGGGGTTGCGGCGGTGCGGCGGTGGTCCGCCGCAGCCCCCGGCGTCCTCGCCGGCGCTGCGAGAGCGAGCATCGGGTCAGGCGAGCAGGGTGGTCCACTCCTCGATCCGGCGTAGCGAGCCCCGCAGGTCGGCCAGCAGTTCGAGGACGTGCTCGCGAGCGGCGGCCCGTTCTGGCCCGGTCACCGGGCGGTGGCCGAGTGCTCGGAACAGCATCCAGGACGCGCCGCCGAGCCGGGATCGCAGCAGACCGGCGAAGGCGGCGGGGTCGGCGGACACCGGATACCCGTCTGCGGCTCGGTAGGCCCGCAGAATGCGTCGGGCGTGGTCGTGGTCCCATCCCGAAGGCGTCCGGGCGAAGGCCAGTGCGGCGCGGGTGATCTCCCATTGCGCCACGTCGAGCCCGGCGCCGTCGAAGTCGACCAGCAGCGGCGATGTCGGAGTGCACAGGATGTTGTCCGGCTTGACGTCGCGATGAGTGAAGACGAGGTCGAGGGTGGTGCCGAGCTGCGCGGCCGCGTCTGCGGCGATCTCGGTGGCCCGGGCGATATCGGGCAGATAGTCGCCGACGGCGTGCACGAATCCCGGTTCGATCTCGACGGGTGACTCGGCCAGCCAACCGTGCCAGGCCAGCCACCAGGGTTCTCGAGAGCGGTTCAGGCGTTTGACGATCCACTCCCCCCGCACCGTGGTGAGTCGCCAGGATCGATGCGATCGGCCGCCGAGAACGGGTTCCCATTCACCGAGCACCGCGCCAAGCCCGAAGGCCGAGGCAACCGCATCGGCGACGCACTCAGCCTGCGCAGAGTCCATCTGAGCACTGTAGATCGATTGGTTGTTCTCCGTGAGTGATATTGATTTTGATCAATACTGAAGCCACAGCGATTCCTATCGAAATCTGATGGCGGCGACGGCATCGGAGAGCCGGCAGGCCCCGAGGTGGATCCGATCCGGCCGACCGTCACCCCCTTCCTCAGCAGGACTGAACTAACCTGCGATGCAGTCGGACCCGGAAGTGCTGCACCGGATCGATGCGATGACCGTCCACGAATCCCACCTTCGCCGAGGCTCCTCGGACGGATTCCCCGAGGTCGCCATCGCCTCCGATCCGCAGCAGGCACCCTGGCACGCGAGTGGACACAGCACGAGGACAACCGCACCGATCGACGCCCCCGCAGGCGAACATCGCGAAGAAGCAAGGAGCCTTGATGACCGCGACCGCCCTCGACCACCCTGACGAGGATGCCCTGGTTCTGCCCGCATCCTGGCGTGCGCTGGTCGAGCCGAGACGCGGATCGGGCTCGGCGGTCGTGTCGGCGGATCCCACGGCGCAGGAGCGAGTTCACGCTGCGGTGACGGCGGCGACGGGCGAGGTCGGCGCCGTCCTCGACGATCCACGCACCGATTCGACGCTGGCTCGGGCCGGGCACGCCATGCTCGCCGGGGAACCGACGCCGCTGGGCGCCGCGGTGGTGGCGAGCGCGATGCGTGGAATCAGCAAGATCCATGATCAGACTCGGACCACCATGGCGATGTTCGCCGACGCCTGGACCACCGCGTACGGGCTGACCTTCGCTGCCGAGGCGGCCGCGAAGGTGACCACGATCGAGGTCAGCTGGGGCTCGCGGACGGATCCGACTCATCTGCAGGCAGCCGATCGGCCGCTCCAGCATTGGGCACCGTTCATCGCGGTGCCGCGTCGGATGCGAGCCCTGCTGACGAGTGTCGACGACGCCGACTACGCGGCGGTCGTCGACGCACTCGAGCCGCTGCGTACGGGTCCGTGCCGTGCCGTGACGTCCTATCTGCTGCCGACCGAACAGGATTGGGTCTCGGCCGATTGCCGCGAGATCCGGCGCGAGTGGTGGTTACTGATCCACTCGGTGACCACCGGTGAACAGTTGACCACGCTCGTCGAGGGCTCCGAGGCGATCCGACTGCGGTTCAAGGAGTATCTCTACGCCGTTCTCGCCCACGTCGGAACGGCGGCGGCACCTGCCGTAGCTGTGGCCGTGGACGGTGCCGCCTGGCAGGAGCCGGACGAACAGCAGCGGCTGATCGACGCGCTGACGCTGCTGCCATCGGATGCGGCGTTCGATCTGGCGCTGCATCGCATCGCCCATCCGAGAATGCGGCCTGCGCTGCTCGCGATGATGCGACGTTTCCCGGCTCGCGCCCTGCGCAGGCTGGCAGCCCACGCGGCGGGCGACTCCGCGATCGCAGGCGAGGCAGCGACGCTGCTGCGCAGGCATCTTCTGGTGACCGGTTCGCTGCGGGAGTCGGTGCGCGCCGAGTTGGATGCCGAGAGCCTGGCGGTGCTGGACGGCATCGAGCCGCCCGCACCCCGGCCCGACACCGCGCCGGATTCGGCCCTGCCGGAGTTGCTCATCAGCCCGCCGTGGGAACGGCGGCGGAAGAAGGCGAAGCCGGTCGTGCTGACCGATCTGCCTACCCCGCCGTCGTCGGTCCGATGGTCGGACGGGGAACGGCAGGAGTGGGCGGACAGTCCGAAGGCCGCCGATGTATTCGAATGGCCTGCGGACACCGACTGGGATGCGACGCTGAATGGGTCCAGCCTCCGGGCGGACCAATACGCCGCGCTGCTGCTCCAAGCCCCTGACGAGATCGCGCAACGGGTCCTGCTCCGAAGGCGGGGCATGTTCGGCTTCTGGAACGAGAATCTGCTCCGGGCGGTGGTGGCGAAACACGAACACCGTGCCGCCCAGACAGTCCTTCAGCACGTGCTCCGCGATCCGATGGCCAGGGCGGAACTGCTGCTGCCCTTCGTCGATGTCCTGGTCGCCGAGCAGATCGCCGCCTGGCTGCCACCACGGACCTCGATGCGTCCCTTCGCGCTGTCCTGGCTGGACCGACACGGCTTGGCTGCGATTCCGGTGTTCCTGCCCGCAGCGCTGGGCAAGGCGGGGGCGAAACGGGTCGCCGCCGAGGAAGCGTTGCGCATCATCGCCTCGGGTCGCGCCGAGGCGGCCGTTGCCATGGCGGCAGAGTGGGATGCCAAGGCAGGCGCTGCGGTGGAGGCGCTGCTGACGGCGAGTCCGCTCGATGATCTACCCGCCAGGATTCCGGCGGTCGGCGACTGGCTCGACATCGCGCTGCTGCCGCCGATCCTGCTGCGCGATCGCCCCCAGGCGTTGCCCGACGCGGCGGTCGACCGGGTGTTGGTCACCTTGGCGCTGTCCAAACCCGGCCGGGTCTACGCCGGGGTGGCGGTGGTTCGGGAGAGCTGCAATCCGGCATCGCTGGCCGAATTCGCCTGGGCGATCTTCCAGGAATGGCAGACCAATGGGATGCCCAGCTCCGACGGTTGGGTGCTCACCGCGCTCGGTTGGATCGGCGATGACGAGACGGTCCGACGACTCACCCCGCTGATCCGCGCCTGGCCGGGCGAGAACCAGCATCGCAGGGCGGTCGACGCGCTGGACGTGCTCGCGGCGATCGGCACCGATGTGGCCTTGATGCATCTGCACGCGATCGCGCAGAAGGTGAAGTTCGCCGGGTTGCGCAACCGGGCGCGATTGAAGATCGACGAGGTGGCGGCGGGGCTGGGCCTGACCTCGGACCAGCTCGCCGACCGGCTCGTCCCCGATTGCGGTCTGGAGGAGGACGGCAGTCTGATCCTGGACTACGGGCCACGCCAGTTCATCGTCGGTTTCGACGAGTCGCTCACACCCTTCGTCATCGACGAGAAGGGCAAGCAACGCAAGGCCCTGCCCAAGCCGGGTGCCACCGACGACGCCGAGCTCGCGCCTGCCGCCCATGCCAGGTTCGCGGCGATGCGCAAGGACGTCCGCACCCTGGCCGCCGAGCAGGTTCGCCGTTTCGAGTCGGCGATGGTCCTCGGGCGGCGATGGAGCTCGGCCGAGTTCCACGACTTCCTACTGGCCCACCCCCTGGTGTGGCATCTGGTACGCCGGTTGTTGTGGGTCGTGGAGGAGGACGGTCGACAGACCGGATTCTTCCGGGTGGCCGAGGATCGCACGCTCGCCGACATCGACGACGAGCCCTTCCTGCTCCGAGGGGGCGGCGTGGGCATCGGTCACAGTGAGATCACCGTCGGGGTGGCGCATCCCCTGCAGCTGACGGAGGCCGAGAACAAGGCCTGGGCAGCGGTGTTCGCCGACTACGAGATCGTCCAACCGTTCCGGCAGTTCGGTAGGTCGACCTACGAGCTGACCGACGAGGAGCGCGGAGCCGAGAATCTGACGCGCTTCGCGGAGCATGGGCAGGTGCCCGCACAAGCCGTGCTGGGCCTGGCCTCGCGAGGTTGGGAGCGTGGGGATGCCCACGACCACGGCGAGGTGCAGTGGATGGCCCGGCCGGTTCCCGGCGGCCGCCGCGTGGTGATCTCGCTCCAGCCGGGAATCTCGTTGTGGCTCGGCGGCGATGCGGAGTTTCAGACGCTGACGAAGATCCTGCTCGCCGAGGGCTCGCCTGCGAATGCGGTGCGGGGACGCGGTCTGGTGGCCTTCGGCGAGCTGGACGCGATCACCGCGTCGGAGGTGTTGGCGGAGTTGACGAGGCTGACGACCACGTCCTGATGCGTCGCACGGCGGTGCGTCGGAGCGGGTCCAACCGCGCAGGCGGCCGTCGGGCCGGGCCCTCTCACCGCGCTGGGCCGAGGTCCGCCTGCGGTTCAGCCGGTGGGGCGGGCCGAGCGTCGACGAGGGCCCCCTCGGAGGTCACGGTGACCACGACGCGGCGGCGTTGGCCGTGGAACCGGACGTCGAGGACGGTGCCGTCGGTCCCGTCGCCTGCGATGGTCTCGCCGGATTCCAGGGCCTCGAAGACCAGATCGACGACCTCGTCCGGCTCGATCCCCGCCGCGCCGAACGCACCGACCCGGGATTTACCAAGGAACCCGGCGCTGCCGCCGGAACCTCCGGGGCCACTCTCCAGCCAGATGATCCGTCCGTTGCGCAGCCGGGTCATCCGCATGATGCGGTCCGGGTCGACCTCGGTGCCATTGCGACGCAGCTCGGCGATCCAGCCGGGATAGCGCGCCTCCGGGTCGATCGTCGTGCCCTCGGGCACCTCGGCGTCGGGAGCGGGTGTCTTCTCGGCAGGACCTTCGGCGGAGCCCGGTCCGGCTGCCGTCTTGGGCGGCCCGATGGAGTCGAGCGCCGCCTGGCTGGTGGGTTCGGGCGCGGTTCGGCCCGGCCGCGAGGCGGAGGTGCGGGAGGCACGCTGTCGGATCGGCGGCGCGATCGCCTGCGGAGCGGGGACCGCGGCTGCGGAGAGCGCCGGGGCGTCGACGCCGTGGCCCGCGATGGATCGGCAGTAGGCGTCGATGAGTTCCTGCGCCCCGTCGAGCAGCTCGCCTGCGGTGCGGACGTCCTCGGCCGCAGCCTGAGCATGGCTGTTGATCTGCTGGACCTCGGGTTGGTTGGACCCCTGGGTGGCGGTCGCGAACACCGATGCGCCGTCGGCGATCGCCGCGTCGGCTATGACCGCCGCGCGACGGGCCTCCAGTACCAAGGCGTGTGCTCGCCGGAGTTGCTCCACCACATCAGCGACCCCCAAGGCAGCACTCCTCACTCCTCGCGCACAACCCATGGTGCCGCAGATCGTGCCGTTGATGCCGAGCGGGGGTGCACGGTCCGGATGGAGCAATCGCTCGGCTGATCATCGTCGCGCAGTGCGACACGGTTCGATGTCGGCAATTCTGGACCTCCTTACGGTCCCTTCGCTACCGAACCGGAAGGCTCTTCTCATTCGACGGTGTCTTCGATACCTCGATCGTGCCGACAGCACTGTCGGGGGTCGTCTCTAATCTCCGCCACCACAACCGACCGGCGGAGAACAATCACCAACCGGACGAGTAGTCAGAATGCTGGGGCCCACGATGAGCACAACCGAACCGGATAACGGACCGAACGAGGATATCCTCGACGTTCCCGGTTCCTGGGGCACAACGGTGGATCCCAGACGCGGCGGTCACCGGTCGGTCACCGCCACTCCCGCTCAGAAAGCCGCCGAGCGCACCGCGAAGCTCATCGATGAGGCGCAGGACACCTTCGCCTCGGTCTTCGGTTCTGCCGCCACCGAGCGGCGACTGGCCACCGAGGTTCGCGCCTATCTCGACGGCGCGGCCAGTCCGGTGGGAGCGGCAGCCACGGTCCAGTTGGTGGAATTCGGGGTCGACGCCAAGCGGATCAAGGAGTTCGCCGCCTTCGCCGATGTCTGGGCTACGGCGCACGGCATCGACTTCGCCGCCGCTGCGGTCGCCGAACTCGCTCGGTCGCGCGTGTCGCGGGGCCACGGGTCGGAGTGGCGGCTGATCAATCAGCAGCAACACGCCCCCGAATGGGTCGGCGAGCCGGTCGCGCAGCGGCTGCGGACTCTTCTGACCACGGTGAACGATGCGAACCACGCAGCGGCGGTGGCGGAGATCGCGGCTCGTCGAGATCGCGAATTCGCCCGAATCGTCGCCGCCTATCTGGCCCCTCCCAGACGGACTGGGTCACCGAGCTCTGTGACGACTTCTCTCTCACCGACCCGGCGGACATCCAGATGCGGATGGTGTTGCGAGCCGTCGGCAAGGTCGAACAGCTGACCACCTTGGACCGCAACGGTGATCTCGAACAGTTCCTGTGGCCCAAGGGAACCCTGGAGACGCTTGCCGATGCGATCGGGGCCCGTTAGCACCGACCCTGATCACCATGGTGGAGCGCGATGCCCTCGACAGCTACGACCGCCGGTACTCCAACCAACGGGACCTCAGCGACGACACGGGTCGGGCGCGCGCCTTCGCGATCCTGGCGGCGCTACCCACCGACGAGGCGTTCGACCTGCTTGTCGCGAGGGTGGATCGGCCTCAGGTGGCGACCGCATTGTTCGATGCCATGCACCGATTCCCGCGCCGAGCAATGCGGCGACTGGCCTCGGCAGGAACGGGAACAACGGCGGCGGCGGGCATGGTGCGACGGGCGTTGACCACCCATGCCCAGCACCATCGCGCACTGGCCGCCGAGACGCTTCCGCAGTTGCCCGCAGGCCCCGCAGCGGTGTTGGCGGCAGCGGTGAAGTCGGAGGAGACCGAGGAGGCCCCCGCCGAAACGCTGCCCCGGTTCCTGGTGGATCCGCCGCGATGGCCAGCCAACGCCGGTGGAGCGCCGCCGACTTCCAACGATCTCACTGCCGGAGTCGGCCAGGATCGGCATCGCACACCCGCAGGAGATTTCCGATTCGTTGACCGCCTGGGGCGAGCAGTTCGCCGACTACGAGATCCTGCAACCATTCCCGCAGCTGGCCAGGACCAGCCGAGGCCTCACCGACGAGGAGGCGGCCGGGCACACGCTGACTCGGTTCGAGGGCGCCGAGGTCCCCATCGGCAAGCTGCTGAGCCTGGCCACGCGTGGCTGGGACCGGGACATGCCCGGCGACGGCGGCGGCGTGTACGGGTTCTCGCGCAGGCTGCCGGACGGCTCGGTTGTTCAGATCGGTTTCGAGCCGGGTTACGCGGTGGGCTATCCGGCAGGAAGCCCGAGGCAACGACTGGCCGGGGTCGGCATCGACAGCCACCGAACCGGTCGAACGCTGGGCCAGCTCAGCCCGGTCGCCGTCGCAGAGTTGATCTACGAGGCCGAACGACTGGTGGGCTGATCGGTCCTTGTCGGGGGTAGGCGGGCACGGGGGTCCGCCTACCCCGTCCGAACGGCCGTCAGCCGGGTGGGAGACCGGAACCACCACCCCGGTCCGGCCGTCAGTTCATTGACATCAAACACATTCATGGTGACCGAGGAGAACAACGTGGTTACGGCTGGACTCACCGCGACGAACGAGGACTCGTTCGTCGTCCCCGAGAGCTGGGCGGCTCGCATCGATCCCTGGCGCCACAGCAGAGTCGAGTCGGCCGTCGAGCCGGATCGGGGCGCTCGGGCCAAGGTCCGCCGCTTACTGACCAAGGCCGAGTCCGCTCTGACGGAGGCACTGACCGGCGAACACGGGTCCGAGGACGTTGCTGCGGCGGGTCGAGCGCACTTGGCGGACGAGCCGACCCCGCTCGGTGCGGCGGCGGTGTTCGCGGTCGTCGCCGCCACCGCCGATGTCAAGCGCCTCGACAGCCTCGCGGCATTCGCCGACGTCTGGGCGAAGGACCACGGTCTCGTGTTCACGGCCACGGCCGTGGCGGAGCTGGCGGGCATCGAGCATGTGGCGGGAACCGGTCGCAGGTCATTGGATCCGCAGGTGCCCCGGCATCTGCGGCGCCGCGACTCGGACACCCGGCAGCCGTTCGGCTGGTCGGGCGAACAGGTGGCGCGCCGGGTACGGGCCCTGCTGTCGATTGCTTCAGACGCCGATTATCTGGCCGCAGCACAGGAGCTGGTCGCCTACGGTCCGCCCGCAGACTCGCCGCGTCACGCCGCGGATGAGAGCGAACCGGTTCTCGACGGCAGCGAGATGCAACGGTTGGTCGCCTGCTATCTGACACCGACCGAGAGCGACCGCATCGAGTCTGTGGTGCAGGCGCCGTGGCTCGGCCTCGCGCTGGCGGCGCAACGCGGATTGGTGCTGCGTACCGTTGCCACGGCCGAGCACCTCACGGCGGTGTCGAGCTGGGGCGAGGTCGCGATACCGACCACGGCCGAGGACGTGTTCACCCTGGCCGAGCGGGTGGGCGCGGGACTGCTGCCGGTGCTGGAGACGGTGTTGGCCGCCCTCGGCTCGCTGGCACCGCTGCGGGCCCGGGTCTACGAGGTGTTGGCCGCCCTGCCCACCGACGCCGCTTTCGACGTACTGGCAGCGCAACTCGGTACCCGGCACGCCTATGCCACCGTGTCGGCCGCAGCCCGCCGGTTCCCGCTGCGGGCGCTACGACGGCTCCCGGCTCTGGCCGTCGACGAATCGACGGAAGCGGACCCGACCACGCGGCAGGCCGCGCTGGTGGCCGCGTGGTTGCTGCACGAACTGCTGGCCGACCCCGAGTTCTGTGCCGTCGACGGGGCGGCCGAACTGGTGACCGCCGCCCGCGCCTCGGTGCCGCGCCCCACCGACTGGTGGCCGGTCGCCGAGGATACGAGCCTGCCGGACTTCCTCGCATCGGGCTCCTGGCTACGGGACGGGCCCCAGACCGGCCCGGTCGAGGGCGAACTCGGTGCCGTGGCCGAGGAAGGGGCGTGTTGGGCCCCCGGCGAACGCGAACAGTGGGCGGCGATGCCTGCCGAGACGCCGTGGTCGGGGACACCGGACTGGGACGAGATCGGCGAGGCGTTCCAGAAGCGCAAGCTCGACTCGGCGTGGGACATCCCCGTGCTGGTGGAGGCGCCCGAGAGGTACACCTCGGGCCGCCTGCGGTACTGGTATCCGGAAACACTGCCCTCCGATCCGGCCTGGCTATATCGACTGGCCGCTGCGCGACCAGAATCGGCGGCGAAGAACCTGTGGACGGTCGCCAAGAAGTCGCCGCCCGCCGAGTATCTGTGGGCGTTGTTGCCGTTCCGCACCGTCGACATCACCAATGTCTTGATGGGCGGACTGCTCCCGGACGATCCTCGGCGCCCGGTCGCCGAGGCGTATCTGCGCAGGCATGGGGCCACGATCGTGCCGTATCTGCTGTCGGGGGCACTGAGCGAGGACTGGCGGCGGCGTCAGCAGGCCCGCGAGGCGCTGCGGTTCGTCGCCGAACTCACCTCGACCGAGGCGGTCGTCGAGGCCGCCGGGAGCAGGGGCGATGCGGCCGGTCCCATCGTGGAACAGCTGCTGCGCCTCAGACCGTTGGACGAGCCTGCGGCCACGATCCCGACGCTCGGCGACTGGTTGGATCTCGGGCTGCTGCCGCAGATCCTGCTGCGTGATCGATCAGCGGCACTACCTCGGGAGTCCGTCCGCGCCCTGCTCACCCTGGTCGCCATCGGCGGTCTCTACGGCGATTACTCCGGTCTGCACCTGATCAGACAGGCATGCGATCCGACCTCGCTGAGCCGGTTCGCCCGGGCGCTCTTCGAGGACTGGCTGGCGGCGCACCGGCCCGCCGACACCGAATGGGTGTTGACCGTGGTGGGCCGCTTCGGCGATGACGCGGCGGCGACCCGACTCGCGGGTTTCCTCGGTTTCTGGGTGAGCAGTGGTTCCGCCGGCTACGGTATGGCAGGCTTCGGCGCGCTACGCACGATGGACACCGATCACACCCTGCGGCTGGTGCACTCGATCGCGAAGACGAACAAACCCGCGAGCCTGGCACGGCAGGCAGGATGGGCCATCCGCGCGGACGCGGATCGGCTCGGCCTGACCACCGAGCAGTTCGCCGACCGCCTGGTGCCGGACCTCGGACTGTCGCCGAACGGCACGCTGGAGCTGGACTACGGGCCGCGTCGATTCATCGTCGGCTTCGACGAGCAACTGAAACCGTTCGTCACCGGTGAGGACGGCAAGTCGCGCAAGAGCCTGCCCAAGCCCGGTGTCCGCGACGACGCGGAGCTGGCGACCTCGTCCTACCAGCGGTTCACCGCGCTCAAGAAGTCGGTGCGCGGCATCGCCACCGAGCAGGTGCGTCGCTTAGAGGCGGCGCTGATCGTCGGCCGCCGTTGGCGGTGGGCGGAGTTCGAGACGAGTCTGCTGCGCCATCCGCTGTTGTGTCAGCTGGTGCGCAGACTGGTGTGGGTGGTGGAGAGGGACGGTGAGCTGATCGGCACCTTCCGCGTTGCCGAGGATCGCAGTCTGGCCGACGTCGAGGACGCGGAATTCGCGGTGCAGCCCACGGCGGCCGATGATGCTGGGAACACCATCGGCGGCCGGGAGTCCAACCCCGGTCCGATCCCGGCGGACGCCAGGGTCGGTATCGCCCATCCCCTACAGCTCGGCGAGCTGGTGAAAGCCTGGACCGACGTCTTCGCCGATTACGAGATCCTGCAACCGTTCCCGCAGCTGGGCAGGCCGGTCTACGAACGCGACACGCAGGAACAGGATCCGACGAGGCTGTCTGCCTTCAACGGCCGCACCGCACCGACGGGTCGGGTACTGGGATTGGAACGCACCGGCTGGAAGTTGGAGGGTGTCGAAGCAGGCACCCGAGGTAGTCGCATCTCCTTGGTGCGGCAATTCGGCGAGCGCGGCGCGCTGATTCGGATCAGCCCCGGGATCTCGGTCATGGGCGCACCCGATCCGGTGCAGGAGATCACCGACGTGTGGCTGTGGACCGAGGGCAGCAAGGACAAGGGCTGGTCGACATTCACCCTGGCCGACCGAATCGCCTGGTCCGAGTTGATCGGTGCACTCACCGATCTGACGGCGGGCGCCAGCTGATATCGCTGCCTGCCTGCCACGCCTGCCAGGGTGGCAGGCAGGCGCGACTCGGCGGGCCATCCGATTTCGTTCGGCACGCGCACCGCGAATCCGGCAATCGGAGAGAACCTGCGTGGGACCACGGGCGCATCCGGCCATGATGCCGATCGGCGGCTACCGGTATAGCGATTCCTCGGTTTGAGTGTCGGATCGCGGCGCCGTCCATTACCCCGAAGCGGATGTGGCAGATCGGACTATTCGGCTTGCGCCATCCGAATGGAACCAGGTTCTTATTAGCAGACCTGCGATCCGCGTTCGCTGGTCGATTTCTGCTGGGCGATCTTCCGCGCGTGGGAGCAGGAGGGCATGCCGACGAATCGGCGGTGGGCATTCACCAATCTCGCCCTGCTCGGCGACGATGAGATCGTTCGTCGACTGGCCCCGATGATCAGCGTTTGGCCCGGCGATGGCGCACATTCACGATCGGTCACCGGTCTGGGCATGCTGCAGTGCATCGGCAGCGATGTCGCCCTGCTGCACCTGTACCTGATCTCCCGAACGGTGCAGTACAAAGGCTTGGCCAAGGATGCGCGCAAGCGGATCACCGCCATCGGCACCGCGCGCGGCCTGACCACCGAACAGGTGGAGGACCGTCTCGTGCCGGACTTCGGACTCGGCAAGGACGGCGCCCTCACCCTGGACTTCGGCAGCAGGCGCTGCACCGTCGGTTTCGACGAACGGCTCTCGCCCGTGGTCATCGACCATAGCGGCAAGATCAGCCGATCCCTGCCCAGACCAACCACCAAGGACGACCCGGGCCTGGTCGCCGCCGCGCGCGCCACGTTCGCGGGCCTGCGCGCCGATGTGAAGGCCATCGCCAAGGATCAGATCGCTCCGCTGGAATCGGCGATGGTGCTACAGCACCGTTGGCAGCTCGTCGACTTCCGCACCTTCCTCGTCGGACATCCACTGCTCATCCACCTGGCTCGCAGGCTGGTGTGGATGACGCAACCCGTCGATGAACAGCAGCCGACCACGTTCCGGATCGCCGAGGACGGCACCTTCGCCGATGTCGACGACGACGAAGTGCTCGTGGCCGAGGATGCCGAGGTCATGGTGGCGCATCCCGCCCTGCTGGGCGGCGACCCGGCGCGGTGGTCCGAAGTCTTCGCCGATTACCTGATCACCCAGCCGTTTCCGCAACTCGGCAGGCCGGTGCACACCTTCAGCGAAGCCGAACGCACCGAGAATCGCCTCACTCGGTTCGATGGGATGACGACCTACACCAGCCGGGTACATGCGCTCTGCCGACGCAACGCGGCGTGGACGTACTACTCGACCACGTTGTGTTTCCCGCTGGTCAGCGGGGCCGGGGACGTCCTGGTCGAGATCGACGCCGAGGATTCCTTCGCGGCGGAGATCAAGTGGGTTCGGCTGGTGGGGCACCGATCCGATCGGGATTCGGCCGATCTGCCGTTGAGCGAGGTGGGTCCGCTGGATGCCTCCGAACTCATCCAGACCCTGCTGGACCTGACGAGCTGATCTCACCCGGCGGTGTCATAGGCGTCGGCTAGGGTCCGCCACAGGTTAATCATTCAACCGAGCGCGGACCGGTTTCGCCGCTGTCGAGATCCCCGCCGAGGCATCGACACCCGTCATCAGAGCCGTGGCCCGCACACCGCCGGGTTGCTTTCCAGTCCACCGGGAATGGAACGCAGGCGCCACCGATGGCATCGAAGACAACACCGCACGCCCGTTCGCCCATCCGCGACAAGGAAGACCGCATCCCCCATGTCCCACGACACCCTGCAACGACCACCGGCCGAGATCCGGTACGCCGACGAACTGGCCCGGCTGCGCGCCGAGGACACCGGACACCGCCCGCCGGGATGGGCGCTGAGTCTGTCGGCCGCCCGCCGGTTCATCGTCGGCGACGAGCGCGCCGGAATCGCCCGCAAGTTCGTCGGCGACCCATCGCTCATCGACCGGGCGCTGGTGACACTGGCGACGAGTCGTGGCCTGATGTTGGTCGGTGAGCCGGGAACGGCGAAGTCGCTGCTCTCCGAACTGATCGCGGCAGCGGTGAGCGGCGAGTCGACCCTGACCATCCAGGGCGGCGCGGCGACCACCGAGGACCAGATCAAGTACTCGTGGAACTACGCGATGCTGGTCTCCGAGGGTCCCTCGCCGCGTTCGCTGGTGCCGGCCCCGATGCTGCGCGGCATGGCGGAGGGCAAGATCGTCCGCTTCGAGGAGATCACCCGCTGCCCGCTCGAAGTGCAGGACTCGATGTTGTCGCTGCTCTCCGAGCGCGTGGTGGCCGTCCCCGAGTTGACCGGCGCCGATTCGATGGTCTTCGCCCAGGAGGGCTTCAACGTCATCGCCACCGCCAACACCCGGGACCGGGGCGTCAACGAGATGAGCGCGGCGCTCAAGCGGCGCTTCAACTTCGAGACGGTGTTCCCGATCGCCGACTTCAACACCGAACTCGACCTGGTGGAACGCGAGGCCGGGAACCTGCTGCGGCGCTCCGGCGTCGAGATCGCGCCCCGGCGCGACGTGCTCGAGGTGCTGGTGACCACGTTCCGCGAGCTACGCGCAGGCAAGACCGACAAGGGCCAGTCGATGGAACGCCTCTCCACCGTGATGAGCACGGCCGAGGCGGTGTCGGTCGCCCACGCCGTCGGGCTGCGCGGCTGGTTCCTGCGCGGGCAGGAGGGCGACGCCGCCGACGTCGTGGAGTGTCTGGCGGGCACCGCCGCCAAGGACAACGGCGAGGACCTGGTCCGGTTGCGCCGCTACCTGGAACAACAGGTGCCCAAGAAGGCCACCGACGGTCAGTGGAAGGCGTTGCACGACGCCCGGCACCGGCTGCCAGGCTGATGCCCGCCACCTTCATCGGGGTCCGCCACCACAGTCCGGCCTGCGCTCGTCTGGTCGCCTCGACCATCGAATCGCTACGCCCGGCGATCGTGTTGGTGGAGGGTCCGTCCGATTTCAATGACCGGATCGATGAGCTGCTGCTCGGTCATCGACTGCCGATGGCGATCTTCAGCTACCTTCGGGACGGCAAGCGCGCGCAGTCCTCCTGGACTCCGTTCTGCGATTATTCGCCGGAATGGATCGCCCTCACCAAGGGTCGCGAGGCAGGCGCGGAGGTCCGTTTCATCGATCTGCCCGCGTGGCATCACTCGATGACCGATCAACGCAACCGCTACTCGGACGCGGAGAACCGCTATTCCGAGGTGGTCGACGAGCTGTGTCGCACCTTCTCGGTGGACAACATCGACGCCCTCTGGGATCACCTCTTCGAGGCGCAGGCGGACGGCGGGCTCGCGGAGCGACTGACCGCCTACTTCGACCTGTTGCGCGGCCAGGTCACCAAGGACCCGACCGCCGAGCACGACGAGGAGTCGGCGCCGTTCGCCGCGTTGGAAGCTGGCGAGATGGACATGGCGCGCGAGGCCTACATGGCCGCCTGGGTGCGCTCCGCCGTCGTCGAGGCGGGCGATCGACCAGTCCTGGTGATCACCGGCGGTTTCCATCGCCCCGCGTTGGTCGCCGCCTCGGCCGCCACCGACGGCGACTGCACGCCACCGGTGGTGCCGCAGCCACCGGCGGGCGCGGTCAGCGGGAGTTTCCTGGTGCCGTACTCCTTCACCAGGTTGGACTCCTTCGTCGGCTACCAGGCGGGGATGCCCTCCCCCGAGTACTACCAACAGCTGTGGGAGAACGGACCGAGGCAGGCCGCGACCAAGGTCATGCAGATCGTGGCGCAGCGGTTGCGCAAGCACAAGCAGCCGGTGTCCACCGCGGATCTGATCGCGGCGACCGCGAGTGCCGAGGGTCTGTCCCGGCTGCGCGGCCATCCGGAGCCCACCCGGACCGACATGCTGGACGGTCTGGTCACCGCGCTGGTCTCGGAGGATCTCGATCAGCCGTTGCCGTGGACGGTGCGCGGCACGCTCGCCGAGGGCGCGCATCCGGCCGTGGTGGCGATGGTGAGCGCGCTGGGCGGCGATCGAGTCGGTTCGCTGCATCCGAACACCCCCGCCCCGCCGCTGGTGTTGGCCGTGGAGACCGAGCTGCAACAGCACGGACTCGACGGTGATGGCGACGTGGAGCTGAACCTCGTCGAGGACGGCGATCGCCAGCGCAGTCGCCTGTTGCACCGCCTTCGAGTGCTGGACATCCCGGGCGTCGTCCGGGTGAACGGCCCGAGCACCGGCGCCGATACGCGGGCGACGGAGAGCTGGGCCCTGCAGGCGTTGGAGACCCGCCGCACCGCGTTGATCGAGGCGGGTTCCTATGGGGCCACGCTGATCGACGCGACATCGGCGCTGTTGACCGAGCAGGTCGCCGAGGCAGGCAACGATGTCGATGCGCTGGCCGCCGTGCTGTTCGATGCGGCGCTGTGCGGGCTCGACACGCTGGCGGACACCATCGTGTCGGCGGTGGCCGAAGGAGTGGCCGGGGCGACCGATCTCGGCGCACTGGGTCGGGTGTCGACCACGGTCCTCGGCCTGTGGCGGCACGACACGCTGCTCGGGTCGGCCCACAGCCTGTTGTTCGGCGAGATCATCAGCGGTGCCGTGACACGGGTGCTGTGGCTCGCCGAGGGCGTCCAGGGCGCCACCGCCCCGATGGATGTGCCCCGGATCAAGGCGATCGCCGCCGTGCGTGACGCATTCCGGCATGCCGAGCATGAGCTGGATTTGGATCGCGACGCCGCGCTGGCGGTGATGCAACGCATCAGCCTCGACGAGTTGGCTCCGCAGGACCTTCGTGGCGCGGCCTTCGGGTTCTGCTGGTCGATGGGCGACGCGGGATCGTCCGGTCAGGGTGGTGTCGATGCGGCCAGGGCCGCCCGGGGCGCGGCGCTGCCCACCACCTTGGGCGACTGGTTGGCCGGGCTGTTCGTGTTGGCCCGTGACGAGGTACTGACAAGCGAGGAACACGGCGATGCCGAAACCGACACGTCGGGTGTCCTGAGTGTGTTGGACGAGATCATCTCGGCGATGCCCGACGCGGACTTCCTCATCGCGCTGCCCGCCCTGCGCGGCGCATTCGAGTTCTTCCCCCCGAGGGAACGCGAGATCATCGCGGCCGGACTCCTCGCCAGACGCGGGAAGCACAGCAGCCCTCGGAGTCTGCTGCGGCTCTCGGTCGATCCGACCGTGCTGGCCGAGGCGATGGCGCTGGAGGCGAGAGTGGCCGATCTGTGTGCCCGCGAGGGACTCGGCGGAGCGGAGGCGTGACGATGTCCGACAGTGATCTCCAGCGATGGCGGCTGATCCTGGGCAGCTCCGCCGAGAAGCACACCGGCGGTCTCAGCGGGGATGCCGCAGGCCGGGATCAGGCGTTGAGCTGGTTGTACGGCCGCGACCCGGAATTGGCCAAGCGCGGTATCCGAGGCGATGGCGGCGGTGCAGGCAAGGAGGGTGGCGACGGGCCGTCGGCCCTGACCACGGTGGACTGGCTCGACTCGGTACACCGGTTGTTCCCCAAGGAGACCATCGAACGCCTGCAGCGCGACGCCGTGGAGCGCTTCGAGATCCTCGACATCGTCACCGACCCGACGGTATTGGAGCGGGTCGAGCCCAGCCCGAGTCTGTTGAGCGCGGTGCTGCGGACCAAGCATCTGATGAATCCCGATGTCCTCGCGCTGGCTCGCAAGATCGTCGAGAAGGTCATTCGGGATCTGATGGAGAAGCTGCGTACCGAGGTGCGGCAGTCGTTCACCGGAACGAGGGCTCGCAGGCCCAGCAGGTTCAAGCAGGCCCGCAACTTCGATTTCCGCAGCACCATCCGGGCGAACCTCGGGCACTACCAGCCCGAGGAACGGCGGATCTCCATCGAGCAACCCCGATTCTTCTCCCGCACCCAACGCAGCCTCGACCAATGGCAGCTGATCCTGCTCGCCGACCAGTCGGGTTCCATGGCGGGTTCGGTCATCCACACGGCGGTCACCGCCGCCTGTCTGTGGGGACTGCCGGGGCTCAAGACCCACCTCATCGCCTTCGACACCTCGGTGGTCGACCTGACCGACGACGTGACCGACCCGGTGGAGTTGTTGATGAAGGTCCAACTGGGCGGCGGGACCGATATCGCCAAGGCGGTGCAGTACGGAGCCGGCGTGGTCGAGAACCCGCGACGCACCATCGTCGCGTTGATCACCGATTTCTACGAGGGCGGCGACGAGGGCCAGTTGATCCGCAGCGTTCGCAAGCTCGTAGAGCAGGGCACCGTCGTACTGGGTCTCGCCGCGCTCGATGAGGACGCCCAACCCGACTACAACCGTGATACCGCGCAGCGACTGGCCAACGTCGGCGCCCACGTGGGCGCCATGACGCCGGGCGAGCTGGCGAACTTCGTCGCGGAGAGGATCGGCCGATGACACGCTCCGACCTACTGGCGCTGTCCAGCGAGGCCCTGGCCTCACTGGCCAATCGCGGATTGGTCAAACGCGCCACCAAGGACCTCGACGCCGGGACGTTCCCGCAGATCACCGTCGAGGACGACGGCACGGTGGTGGGTGTCTTCCCCGACGGCGCCCACGCCGCCCTACCGGTGGGCGTCGGGTTGGACACCGCCACCTGTGGCTGTTCCTCGACCTCGGTCTGTCGGCATCGGGTCGGCCTGGTGCTGGCGTATCAACGGGAGATGGCCGCCGGAGCGGCTGCCACCGAGACGGCTGGCACGGCGGCCCAGGTCTCCGATGCTGCGGACGACACCGCGAACGCCGTCGATCCGGCGTTCACCGTCTGGTCTCCCGGCACTATCGACGATGACGCCCTGAACGAGTTCCTCGGCAAACGTGCCATGACCAGCGCGCGGCGGCTGCGGCGCGCCGGATTCTCGGCTCGGGTGTGCCGTCCGGCTGCGTCCGACCCGATCGCCAGGGTGGAGCTGCCCAGCTGCACGGTCCGTTTCCTGGTACCGAACGAGTTGAGCTACGCGCATTCGGATGCGGCCAAGGCCAATCAGGGTGAGTTCGTGGCGTTGGCGGTGTGGGCGTTCCGGGAAGCCGATCAGCGCGGGCTCACCGGCGACGACGTCCGACTCGATGTGGGCGGGGCTCGACAGGACACCGACTCGTCGGGCATCGAACCGGCGTTGGTGCTGGTGGATCGACTGCTCAACGAAGGCGCCATGCACACCGGCGAGGCGTTTCTCGCCGAACTGCATCGCACCGCCGCCGCGCTGGAGGCGGCGGATCTGCGGTGGCCTGCCGGCGCGGTCACGGAACTCGCCGCGCAGCTCACCGCCTACACCGACCGCGCCGCGACACATCGAAGCCGGCGGGTCGCCGAGCTCATCACCGAACTGCATGCCCGGCATCAGGCCTCGATCAATCCGAGCGCCAGTCCCCGCTCGCGGGTGCTGGGCACCGACGAACCCGCCAACACCCCGTTGCGGCGGGTCCGGCTGACCAGCCTCGGCGCCCGGATCGAGGGCTCGACGGACGAGAACACCCATCACCGCACCGTCAATGTGTATCTCGCCGAACTCGAGACCCGCACGGTCATGGTGTTGCGTCGGGAGTTCACCGTCACCGGCGAGCCACCGACCCCGAACAACCTGGCGAATCGCCGGGTCAACGGGGTGTCGCTGCGGTCGTTGGCCGCCGCGGAGATCGTCTCGGAATCGGCGTCGCGCAACGCCAGTCGATTAATGCGGATCAGTGACAGCCGGGTGGCCAAGACGACGGTGCTGCCCTTGGGTGCCAGCTGGACGAGTCTCCCGGAGCCGCTGTTGGTCCGGGATTTCGCGGCGACCGCCGAGGCGATGCGGCGGCGCCCGCCGTCGCTGATCCGACCTCGGGTCGAGGCGGAGAACATCCACGTGGTCCGCGCCGCAGAGGTGTTGGGGGTCGGCTACCACCCAGGGGAACAACGATTGAGCGCCCTGATCGCCGACGACGCGGGCAACACGATGACCGTGTCCGCGCATTACCGGTCGACCAGTCCCGGTTCCCTGGATGCGTTGGCCGAGGCGCTGCGGGGAGCCGAGGACGACGATCCGGTGCGATTGATCAGTGGCGCCCTCACCCGGGTCCAGGGTGGCCTGGTGCTGGACCCCATCGCCGTGTTGACCGGATCGACCGTGGTGGTGCCGGACCTGGCCGACGGTGCGGGCGCCGCCTCGTTCGGCTGGGGCGCGGAGGCGGAACTCGGGCCACTGGACACCGCGTTGAACACGGCGCTGCTGGTGCTGGGTGACACCGCGCACCGAGGCTTCGCGCACCTCTCGCCGTCCCTGCTGCGTCGGGTGTCCGAGGCTGCGGCCGGCCTGCAACGGGTGGGGCTGCGCACCGGCGCCTCGCTGGTGGCGGCGTTCGAGACCGCACTCGGTGCGCAGGACCCGGCTCGGCGGGCGCAGGCCTGGGTGGCGGCCACGCTCCAGCTCTTGGTGACGGCCGAGGCGCGCTGAGGTCCAAAAGCTCCCTCTCGGGCCGCGCGTCCCGGGAGACCGGCAGGGCCGAACGGCCGCTGGCCGAATGGCGGGCCGAACGAGGCCGATCGGCTGATCCGGGAACACCCCGGAACAAGATCCACTGGTTCCGAATCGTTGTGAGTGGCCACGAGGCCGTGCAAGGAAGAGGAACCATGTCACACAGCAATCGGTCCCGGTTGGGCAGGCGATGTCGCGGATTGGCCGCGTTGACGGTCCCGCTGCTGCTCATGGGCGCGGTGGCCCCCGTTGCCTCGGCCGAGACCTCGGTGTCGACGACGGCGCCCGCCGCGCTGGCGGGCGCTCGGGACGCCCGGGCGGACGTCGAGGCCGAGCTGCGTCGGATGGTCGACGCAGGCGCCCCCGGTGTCGCCGTGACCACCATCGAGGACGGCAGCGGCTGGCAGGCCGCCGACGGGGTCGGGAATCTCGACGACAACACCCCGATGCCCGAGGACGGCGCGTTCCGGGCCGCCAGCATCACCAAGACCATGGTGGCGGTGGCCGTGCTGCAACTCGTCGATGACGGCAGCCTGGCACTGACCGACTCCCTTGAGGAGCTGGTGCCGGGGCTGGTCCCCGATGCGGAGCAGATCACCGTCGAGCAGCTGCTGAACCACACGGCCGGGCTGGCCGACTACACGGTGACGCTGACGGAGCAACCACCGTCCGAGTACGGCAAGCGCACCTTCTCCCCCACCGAGCTGGTGCAGATGGGGGTCGCGCTCGGCACGGTCGGTGCACCGGGCGAGGCGTTCCACTACTCGAACACCGGGTACGTGCTGCTCGGCATGATCGTGGAGACGGTCACGGGCCGTGATCTTGCCGAGGTGTTGGACACCGAGGTGTGGTCGCCGTCGGGGATGACCGACACCACTCTGCCAATCACCGATCCCCGATTGCCTGCTGGGCATCCCTCCGGCTATTTCATGCAGGACGGCCAGCGGCAGGACGTCACCGAGATCAACCCGTCCTTCGCGTGGGCGGCGTACGGCGCCGTGAGCACCGCCGAGGATCTGCATCGCTTCTGGGCGGGCTTGCTGAGCGGCGGCCTGCTCTCCCCCGAGTCGACCGAGGCGTTACGGGAGACGGTGCCCACCGGCCACGAGTTCTGGCCGAGCTACGGGTTGGGCATCGAGGAGATGGCCACCACCTGCGGGGTCGAGTTGTGGGGGCACACCGGCAGCATCCCCGGCTACACGACGGTGTCCTTCGCCACCGAGGACGGGCGGCATCAGGCGACGGTCCTGATCAACCAGCAGGACACCGGACCGGAATCGGCGTTGGTGACCATCGGGTCGATGAACATCGTCAATCTGGAGTTCTGCGGGGTTCCCTACCTGGACCTCTCAGCCCGGGACTCGGGCGCGATCGACACCGGATCCGGACTCCGAGCAATGTTGGAACGGTAATCGGCGAGAACACCCCCGAACACTGCTGCATCGCAGGTCACAGCGGTAACAGCTGAGCTGGCAGACCATGCTGCGGGCCGCTGCGGGAGGCGACACACTGCGGATGGGACACCCCTCTCGGCGCAGTGTGTCGTCTCCTTCAGTACAGAGATGGCCTCGGTACCCGGCCGGGAGTGCCATGGCTCGAGGAGGGAACCGGGAGGAATCGTGGCCAGACCGACTCTGGTGACCGGTGGGACCGGCGCGCTTGGCCGGGCCGTCGTGCACCGACTACAGGCTCGCGGGCACGCGGTGCGGTTGTTCAGCCGCAGCGACCCTCCCGCCGAGGAACGGACGTCGAAACCCGCGACCGAATGGGTGGTCGGGGATCTCGCGACCTCACCGAGTATCCACCTCGCGGTGCAGGGCGTTGACACGATCGTGCACTGCGCGACCTCGCCGGGCGGGGGCGACGTGGCGATCACCCGGCGGCTGGCCGATGCGGCGAGCCGGGCGGAGAACCCACCACACCTGATCTACATCTCCATCGTCGGCATCGAGACCGTTCCGCTGTCCTACTACCGCACCAAGCTGGCCTGTGAGGGTGTCGTCGCAGGCTCCGGGCTGCCGTGGACCATCCAGCGCGCCACCCAGTTCCACGATCTGGTGGCCAGGATGACCGACGTGCAGCACCGGTGGCCGCTGGTGGTCGCACCCGCCGGGATCGACTGTCAGCCGATCGACGTGCGGGACGTGGCGCGACGGCTGGTCGAGTGGGTGGAGAAGGGCCCGGCCGGACGTACCCCGGAGATCGGTGGCCCCGAGGTTCGAAGCCTGGTCGAACTGGCCCGCAGCACCTTGGACTCGGAGGGCCGGGACACCCGGGTGGTCGGGATGCCGATGCCCGGCGCGATCGCGAGCGCCCTGCGCCGAGGCGAGCATCTGACCCCGGATCATGCCGAGGGCGAGATCGGCTTCGACCAGTTCCTCGCCGAGCGAGCCGTGCATCACGAACACAGTTACAGCACGGGTTGACCTGGAATGCCTGCCGAACGCGGGTCCTTGGTGGGCCCGCGTTCGGCGCTGGTACTAGGTCTTCTTCGCTCTTCGGGAGAGCTTGCGGGCCAGGTTGTGGCTCGGGTTCTCCACGAAGCGGAAGCACAGTTCGACGGCCAGCACCGTGGCCGCCACGCCCAACAACAGGGTCAGCCACAGCGGCACCACGTTGACCAGGCCACGCATCACGGGGAACGCCACCACGGCGTGCATCAGATAGAGCGAGAAACTTCGATCGGACAACCACGTCCAGATCGCGCGCTGTCGGAGCCGGGATTCCATGCCCACTCCGACCAGCATGATCAGCAGGCCGAAGGCCATCGGCGCGGGCCGCAGCACATAGTCGTCGGCCAGATCCAGGTGCGAGGTCCACACGTAGAGGCCCCAGCACACCGCGAGATAGGAGCCCGCCAGCCAGCCGGGGATCTTCTCGTTCCATCCCGCCCAGATGGCCTGGCCCATGATCGGCGCCAGCAGGTACGGCAGCTCGGAGGCGAAGACGCCGAAGGTGCCGCCGAGCAGGTCGCCGAGCAGGATCAGTCCGACGATGATCACGATCTCCACCGCGAGCGCCGCCCAGATCCAGCGGCGCAGCAGCGGCAGCATCGCCGCCAGCAGGATGCAGAAGAGCAGTTCGACGGCCAACGTCCAGGCGACCCCGACGAACGCACCCAGCGGACGTTGGAAGAAGTTGATCAATGTCATGTTGCTGAGGACGGTCCCCACGGTGATGTCGGGGAGACTGCGCAGGATCAGGGGCGACAGTCCGAACGCGGCGAAGATCACGGCGATCGACACGGCGGCGATCAGCGGCGGATACAGCCGCATCAGCCGGTTGGTCATGAACCGTCCGCCACCCATCTTCAGGGCGATGGGCGTGATGATGAACCCGCTGACCAGGAAGAACAGTGGCACGGCTGCCGCACCGATGCCCTCTTCCGCGAGGTGCAGCGGCGGGCCGACGAAGTAGTTGAAGCTGGAGGTGAACCAGGTGTAGCCGACCTCTTCTTGCAGGAAGAGGATGTCGACGTGGCCGTAGAAGACCCATAAGGCGGCGACGGCGCGCACGATGTCGATGAAGACGATCCGGCCGGGCCGTTTGGGCGCCGCCGCAGGACGGTCGCCGACCACCGCCGGGATGACGACGGTCTCGTTCTCGGGTTCGTCCGAGGGCGGCTGCTCGGCGGCCGGTTGGGTCTTGGGCAGTCGGACGGTCGCCTCGGCCGGGCTCGGCGGCGGTATCCGACGGGGTCGGGGCGGCGGCCGTTGCGGTTGTTCGGTGGGCTCGCGACGCGGGGCGGGTCGCGGCGGACGCACCTCGCCCCTCGATGGTGGTGCAGGTGCCTCGGCCATGGCGGAGCCCGCTGCATCCGGCGATCGCCGGGGCCCGGTCGGGCGCCGCGCGGCGGGATCGGCCGGGTTCGGTCGCGGTGGTCGGGTGGGTATCGGACCCGGCGGAGGTGTGCCGTGGACGTCGGGCGGAGCAGGGCGACCGTTCGGCGCTCCGCCGTTCGGTGCTGCGCCATTCGGTGCTACGCCATTCGGTGCTACGGCATTCGGTGCTACGGCATTCGGTGCTTCGGCATTCGGGGAACGCCGAGGCGGGCGGCGATGGACGTCGGTGTCCTGGAATCCCGAGGGCAGCCGAGGTGCGGATTCCTCGGCCGATTCGGGTTCCATGACGGCGCGACGGCGACGTCCTCCGTCGCGCACGGCGCCGATTTCGCGTATCTCCGGCGGTGGATGGACGTCATCGCGCTCCGGGGACCGTCCCGGTGGGCGGCCCTCCATCGGTCGTGGACCACGCCGGGGTTCGGCCGCACGCTGGGGTTGTGGTTCTGCCGCACGCCGGCGCGCTTCGGGCCGCTCGGCCGATTCCGGCGGTGGTGTCGGCTGGCGTCGGCGAGGCTCGGCGCCCGGCTCCGGCCACGGCTGCTCGTCCGGTGTCGGGGGTTCGGCCCGGCGCCGCCTGCCGCCCGGCGGCAGCGGTATCGGGCGCTGCCGGACGGCGAACTCGCCCGAGTCCAAGGAATCCGGAAAAGCAGGCGGAGCCGGTGGCACGAACCCACCTGGCTCGGCGTCGTGTCCGGGCTCGCTCCACGATCCGCTGGTTTCGCCGTCGGCCGGGGCTCGCCTGCCCCTGGTCTCCGGCGGGATGAACCCACCGGGCTCGACGAAGCCGGCCGCTTCGGCTGCGGCTTCGGCTTCCCTGCGCCGACGCCGACCGCCGATCCGAGTAGCTGCTCCAGCACCCGATGCGCCCTCGTCCGGCACCTCGGGTGGTCGGTGATCCGCCGCCTGCCTGCGCGCCGCGCGTGGCAGGGGCCTGTCAGCCATCTCAGCCATCTCAGTCTTCTCAGCGGGTGTACCTGCACGAACCGGGCGCCACCGTAGCCCATCGAGTCCTGGTCGTTACCCCGTTTGCCCGACTTCGCACAGTCCGTGGGATGTGGTGTGGCAGTGGTCGGCAGGCCACGGCGGCCTGTCGGTCTACAGCTCCACGTAGGCGCGACCAGCGTGGTCGGCGGGATGGCCGTGGGAGGTGAGGAAGTAATTGGGTCCGCGCCGCTGCACCTCGGCCGGTGCCGGGAACTCGCCCGCCTGGTCGGCGCGGACGAAGAAGGCGTTGACGCCGGCCAGTTCGCAGTGCACCAATCGATATCCCTTCCGTTCCCCCAGGGCCACCAATGCACCGAGCGAGGCCCCGAAGAACGCGGTGCCGTCCCAGGGCGGGGTGTCCCTCGGTTGCACGAACGCTCGATTCGGGTCGAGCGCCGAGTTGTACTCGATCACCACGACCCGGGGATGGAAGCGGGTCAACGCCTCCCAGACCCAGTAGTCGCCGCCGTCGATGTCGATCGAGACCACGTCGGGTTCGGCGGGAACCTCGCCTAACCGGAACAGTTCCTCGATGCGATCCGGGGTGACCATGGCGTGCAGCGTGCGGACTCGGTTGTTCCATTGG
The DNA here is from genome assembly GCF_014203365.1 of Actinoalloteichus hymeniacidonis. Lineage (NCBI taxonomy): Bacteria > Bacillati > Actinomycetota > Actinomycetes > Pseudonocardiales > Pseudonocardiaceae > Actinoalloteichus > Actinoalloteichus hymeniacidonis. The sequence continues at coordinate 2,340,678 of NZ_JACHIS010000001.1, read as the reverse complement.
TATTTCTGGTGCAGGTGATGGTTGTGGGCGCCATCGCCCTCCAGGAAGAGCCCGCGCCACCCCGCGACGTCGGCGAGCGCGATGCAGTTGCCCTCGCGACCGGTCTCGACACCGAATTCGACGAAGCTGCCGTCGGTGACCCCGACCCGCCGCAGGATCTCCAGCAGCACGCCGTCCTCGCCGTTCTGGGAGAACAGCTGGAACTCGTGGTCGGTCAGGCCCGCCGAGCCCACGAACGCACCGGGCAGCGGATCCACTGCGAGCAGCCGTCTGCGGTACTCCGGCAGTGCGGCATAGACCCGAGCGCGCCGAGCAAGATCAGCCTCGGTGAACATTGGCCGAAGATATCAGTAGGTCGGTTTCTCACCGACGTCGGCGAACTCTGGCCACGGGCCATGACCGTCACGGCGAGATCGTTCATGACGTGTCGATGTCACCTGTCAGCGGCGGTTAGGCCCTGACGCGGCTGACCTGCACCGACAGCTACTCGACGACTACCAGGTCTCCGTCGACCCCGATGGCATGGTCATGTTTCCAGCGGGACTCGCAGGCTGGGCCATGGAATTGTTCGGCCGGTCGCCGATAGAGATGACAGCAAGCGAGGCCCGAATGCTGGAGGATATCGGCGTACTGGGTGCTAAAGATGCCTACGACATCTATCGGACGGCGCTGCACGACGCTGAGAACGTGTTCGACGGCGCAGGCTCCACCGATGGGCACTCGGACGCGTTCCGGCACGCGTACTGGAATGCCATGCTGGCCAATCGGTTCGGCCAAGACTGGGCCGCCGAGTATGCGACCGCCCATGAACGTGTCCCCGACAATCCGGCCAGCTCTCAATCGATGGATCTGCACAACAACGAAGTCGGCAGGCAGATTGCCGCCGCGCATCCCGATGCCGGTCCGGAGGAGTTGGCCGAGTTGATCGAGCAGGCCGTGTACGACGGGGATCTAATCGTGGTCGAGACCGATGGCAGGCTCACCCACAGCGACAACGTGGAGATCGGACAGAGCGGTACCGCCGATGATCTCCCGCATGTCGGTGGGCCTGATCCCGGCGATCCCAGCTACGGGGAGAACACCTCCGGCGGCTACAACCCTGGCGGCGACGGCGAGAACTACGGGACCTATGGCAACTGACCGAGTGAGAAGGCCGCGGCGTCGGACACTGCTGGTCGTCATCGCTGCGGTGGTGTTGGCCGCCGTCACAGCCGTGCTGCTGATGGGACAAGGAACCGAGGAGGGAGTGCAATTGCGCGAGGACCGGGAACTATCCCAGCGGATCGCCCAACTGCACCGGGATGGCGGGTCCGCGCGGCTTCGTGATCTCACGGACGGGCAGTGGGACCGGGTCCGGGTGTTCCACCATCCGGTCAGTCGAGACTTCGTCGAACGCGCCGTCGGTGCACCGATCGACATGGACGAACTCTTCGGGATCCGAGGCCACATCCTGGTCTTCACCCTCGATGGCGAGGTGCAACGCGCTGTCTACACCAGGCCCGACAATCTCGTGGACGGAGACTACAGCTCCGAACTGCGGATCCAGACGCGAGAGTCGCCCTCACCTCGGCTGGAGTTGGTCGACGAGCAGGGTTGATCGGTGCAGAGATGATCCGCACGAGTGAGTGAGCTCTCCGGTCCCGCTCAGATCCGGCCGAAGCGCTGCACCCACGCCTAGCTATCCGACATCACAGCCGATCCAGGATCCACTCCGCCAGTTCCTCGGTGATCGCTCGCCGCCCGCAGACGGGATTGACCATCTTCGTCTGCACCGAACCGGCGTTGGGGTGATGCCATCGGATTGACACCGAACTCAGTGGTGATGGCGGTGAAGCACGACATGTCCTGTAGAGATACGGCCCGACGATACCTCCCCACAAGTAAGATCGGGCCCTTCGCGTTGGGGCTTGCGCGACCGGCGAACACGCATTATCCGGGTTTCGCCAGTCGTTGCACGGGCAAGGAGGTGACTCGTGGACGACCGGCTTCGTGATCTTGCAAAGGGCTCACCGAACTTCGCGGTTCTCTACCAGCATCAGCCGTTGTTGGCTGTCTACGGCGCACTCGCCGAGGCCACCGTCTTCAGCAATCCGAATGCCTCGCTCGTTCAGGCCGGTCAGTTCGGCGAAGTGCTCGCTGAGGAACTGATCACCCGGATCGGCATCCGGGTAGACGGAGATCGCCAGATCGACAGGCTGGCGGCATTGGTCAGGGAAGGCGTGCTGGTCAGCGGAATACGGGAGGATTTCGATCGGCTGCGGCGCGATCGCAACGTCGCCGCGCACCGGCATCTCTTCGATACCACGCGGGCCTTGAGCGCGGTACGGGTGTGTTACAAGCTCGGGCTATGGTTCCACGACGCCACCGAGGGCCGTCGGACGGTAGCCGAGTTCGTGCCTCCCACCGATCCAGCGCCGGGTGCACACGTCACGGACCCGGCCGAACTGGCTGAGCTACGCGAAGCCTTGGGGTTCCACCGCAAGGCGTTGACCGACGCTAGAACGCGGCTGGCCGAGTCTTCGACGGCGTTGGAGGCCGAGCGCAGAGCGCGAGCCGAGGCTGAGAACCTGATTGCCAGCGCCGACGCGAACAAGAGTCGGCTGCTCCGGCAGATCGAGCAGTTGACCACGCAGGTCGAAGCGCTGCGCACCGAGCAGGAGGCCGAATACGACGCCGCACGCCGTGCGCCGCGCAAGGTCGACACGGTCCGACGCGATGCGATCATCTCCCGCGCGCAACGGCCCGCACCGCTCAACGAGGTCCAGGCCCGCACAGCTATCGACAAGATGCTCCACGCTGCGGGGTGGGCCGTCCAAGATCGCGATCGGGTCAATCCTCGGGCAGCGCACGGTGTAGCGGTCAGGGAGTTCGGTTTGGCCACCGGGCGCGCAGACTACGTGCTTTACGTCGACGGCAGGATCGTCGGCGTCATCGAGGCCAAGCGGGAGGGCGACCCCCTCTCCAGTGCCGTCGAGCAGAACGACCGTTATGCCGCCGGTGTCCTCAAAGAGCACCGCCTGGCTGTCTGGCGGGAGGACGAACCCTTCGCGTTCCGCTATGCGACGACCGGCACCGAGACCTACTTCATCAACCGTCTCGACCCCGATGCCCGATCTCGGGTGGTGTTCTGGTTCCACCGCCCGGAGACGATCGCCGCATGGATGCGCCGTGCAGACGAGTCGCCCGCAACCCCGACACTGCGGGCAGCGCTACGCACGCTGCCGGTGTTGGAGGAGAACGGCCTGCGCCTGGCCCAGGTGGACGCAATCACCGGCCTGGAGGATTCACTGGCTAAGGACCGGATGCGCGGTCTTATCCAGATGGCGACGGGAGCGGGCAAGACCTTCACCGCAGTAGCCCAGACCTATCGGTTGCTCAAGCACGCCGGGGCACGCCGAGTGCTGTTCCTCGTCGACCGCAACAACCTCGGTAAGCAGGCATACGACGAGTTCTGCAAGTTCACCACGCCCGACGACGGCCGCAAGCTCTCGGATCTCTACAACATCAACCGGCTGGGGCCCGCCGGACTCCAGGACACCTCGTCGGTGGTCATCTGCACCATCCAGCGCATGTACTCGTTACTGCGTGGGGAAACCCTGCCCGACGACGAGACCGATGCCGCCTCGACGGACCAAGACACCTACGAGACCGATCAACCCATCGAGGTCGACTATAACGAAGAGGTTCCGATCGAATCCTTCGACCTGATCGTCGTGGACGAGTGTCACCGCTCCATCTTCGGTCTGTGGCGTGGCGTGCTGGAATACTTCGACGCACACATGGTGGGTTTGACGGCGACCCCGACTGTGCAGGCACTCGGATTCTTCGGCCGCAACCTGGTGTCGGAGTACACCTATCCGCAGGCGGTGGGCGACGGGGTGAACGTCGATTTCGACGTGGTGCGGATGCGGACCGATCTACGGGAGGCAGGCGGGGCCACCATCGACGCCGGGACGACGGTGCGGGTTAAGGACCGCAAGACGCGCCGGCAGCGTTACCAGGAACTCGACGACGACTTCTCTTACACGACCGGGCAGATCGGCCGCTCGGTCGTGACTGTCGACGAGATCAGGGCGGTGCTCGTCGCCTACCGAGACAACTGGCGGCGTTGGTTCCCCGGCCGTAGCGAATTGCCCAAGACCCTGATCTTCGCCGTCGGTGAGGACCACGCCGAGGACGTCTTGGCTCAGGTGAAGGAGGTCTTCAGTCGTGGCGACGACTTCGCGAAGAAGATCACCTACAAGAGCAGGCAGGCAGGCGAGAACCCCGACGATCTGATTCGAGCACTACGAACCTCTCCTCGGCTGCGGGTTGCCATCACGGTCGACATGATCGCCACCGGCACCGACGTCAAGGCCTTGGAATGTGTGATCTTCCTGCGCGATGTGCGCAGTGCGGTGCTGTTCGAGCAGATGAAGGGCCGAGGCGCGCGAACGATCGACCCGACCGAGCTGCAGGAGGTGACTCCCGACGCCGACGACTCGGTACGCAAGACCCGCTTCGTACTAGTGGACGCGGTGGGGGTGACCGAATCATCCCTGGTGGATGCGAAGCCACTGGTACCCGCAGGCGAGCGCCAGATTTCCCTGGCCAAACTGCTGGACAAAGCGGGCACGGCGTCGATCAACGTCAGCGAGGCCGAGATCCTGGCCGGGAGGCTGGCGCGGCTGAACCAACAGCTGACCGACGAGGAACGCGATCAGCTCACCAAGGCGGCACACGGCCGGACCCTCTCCCAGATCGCAGGCGCCATCGTGACGGCGGCCGACCCGGACCGGCAGGACCGAGCCCAGGCCGAGGGCGGCCCGGCGGCGGCACGCAAGCTGATCGAAGACGCCGTCGCGCCGCTCACGAAAAACCCGGAGCTGCGACGGCACATCATCGAGATCCGCCGGGACAAGGACTACGTGTTCGACGAGTTCACCGCCGTCGAGGTGACCGAGGTCGCGGAGATCCCACGCGAGGAGCGGGCCAGGGAACAGATCGACCGGTGGAGTCGGCTGCTGCGTGAGGAACGCGACCGCATCGCCGCCGTCGACCTCGCGGTGGCAAGCCCGCGATCGGTCTCGCCGGGCCAGGCCTATGACGCGCTCAAAGAGCTGGCAGCCGAGATCCGCCGCCCGCAGTATGCGTGGACGCCGCAGGTGTTGTGGGCGTACTACGAGGATTTGGGCGCCTCGGTGGCCGCCGGTAATCGGGATGCTGACGTGCCCGACCTGATCTCGCTGATCCGCTACGAATTGGGCGTCGACCAGGAGCTGCGGCCCTACCGGGCGAGTGTCGAGGAGCGGTTCGAGGCCTGGTTGCTGCGGCAACAGCAGGCCGGGGCCGAGTTCACCCCCGAGCAGCTGTGGTGGCTACGCTCCATCCGGGATGTGGTGGCCAGCGACGTCGGGATCAGCCCGGCCGAGTTCAACGCCGAGCCGTTCAAGGGCAAGGGTTCCGGCCTCGGGTTCCAACGCGCGTTCCCGGAGCGGGATGTGCGGTCGTTGTTGAGTGAGTTGAATCGAGAGTTGGCTTGAGCGGGTTGAGTGATGTGGAACTTCCGGCGGGGTGGGTTTGGGCCCAATTGGGAGAACTTGGCGAATACATCAACGGCCGAGGATTCAAGAAGTCGGAATGGTCTGATTCAGGACGCCCGATTATCCGAATCCAGAACCTTACCGGATCCGGACAGAAATTCAATTACTACGCAGACGAGCTGCAGGAGCGTCATAAAGTCAATTCCGGAGATCTCTTGATTTCATGGGCGGCCACCCTGGGTGCACATATCTGGAGAGGACCGGAAGCCGCCCTAAACCAACACATCTTTAAGGTCAGACCATTCATCGACAAATATTTTCTGTTTTATCTACTCGAATACAAGATCAACGAACTGCTGGCGTCAAGTCACGGATCTGGAATGATCCACATCACTCGGCCTAAATTCGACCAACTCCAGGTAGCGATCCCCCCGCTTTCAGAACAGCGCCGCATCGTCGAGGCCCTCGAAACCCACAATTCTCGAATCGTGGCCGCTACGGGTGATCTTATCAGCGCACAGTCCCGCTTTGAAGTGCTCAAACGATCTGCAATTCTGCAGACAACAAGCGGGGCACGTTCAACTCAGAACCAAGACCATGAACCAGCAACGGAACTTCTCACAAGAATAGCCAATGAACTTGAACGCACACCAAATGCAAAACGACGAAAGGACGTGCGCCCAGCCCCTCTAAGCCCACGTGTGAACCTGCCATCACATTGGAGGATTGCACCGCTAGGTGCACTTACCCGAAATATTGAATATGGAACTTCAGCGAAAGCTAGCAGTGATCCGACCGAACCCAATATTGCAGTGCTTCGAATGGGAAATATTCAAGATGGCCGCCTCGACCTGCGTGAGCTGAAGTATCTCCCGCGAAGCCACCCAGACTCTTCGAAGTTGCTACTCGCTGATGGCGACCTTCTTTTCAATCGAACCAACAGCCCAGAACTGGTTGGCAAGTCGGCAGTATACCACTCGGCAATGGGACCAGCAACATTCGCCTCATACCTGATTCGTTGTCAATTCGCCCACGGCGTCGAGCCAGAGTGGGTTAGCCTCTGCATCAACAGCCCCGTGGGACGCCAATACATCAGGTCCGTTGCCGCTCAACAAGTCGGTCAAGCAAATGTGAACAGCACGAAGCTCGCCTCCTTCCCAATTCCAATTCCTCCACATAGCGAACAGATCGAACTGCTCAAAGAATTTCACATGTGGAAAGATCAGGTCGATCGCACGACGAAGATCGCCCAGCGCGCTCTCACACAATCGAAAGCTTTGAGGCAATCGCTACTCACTCGAGCGTTCACCGGCAGCCTGGTCGCCCAAGACCCCGCCGACGAACCCGCCTCACTCCTGCTCCATCGGATACGTATTGAGCGCGAAGTACAGGACGCCAAGCCCAGGACCATTCGTAAACGGCGCAAGACTTCGACTACCGCGCCAACCTCTCGAGTCTCCTCAGCCGCATCTTCCTCTATTTCCCTCGCCTCCACCACCGCCGTTCAGCAGGAGCTACCGCTGTGAGCACCGCATCACCCGCCTTGGCCCAAGCGCAGACCAACTCCTTGGTCACCAAGCTTTGGAACTACTGCAACGTCCTGCGCGATAACGGCCTGTCGACCATCGAGTATGTCGAGCAGCTTTCCTATCTGCTGTTCTTGAAGATGGCGGACGAGATCGCCGCAGATCCGTTCACCGAACAGGAAGCCAAGGTCGTCGTTCCGGCTGCCTATAACTGGGCATCGCTCGTTCGCCGTAAGGGTATCGACCTGGAGATTCACTATCGCGAGATCCTTGATGTGCTCGCGAAGAACCCCCACACGACGCTGGGCACGATCTTCGCCAAGGCGCAGAACCGGATCACCGAGCCCGCGCTATTGGAAAAGCTCGTGGTGGATCTGATCGGCAGAGAAGAGTGGACGGTCCACGGAACGGACCTCAAGGGCGACGCCTATGAGGGGCTACTCGCCAAGGGTGCGGAGGACACCAAGACCGGTTCCGGGCAGTACTTCACCCCTCGCGCGCTGATCGACGCCATGGTGGACGTGATGCGGCCCCTGCCGGAGGACACCATCACCGATCCGGCTTGCGGAACCGGCGGTTTCCTTATCGCCGCACACCACCACATTCGCGAGAAGTACATGCACAAGCTGACGCGGGATCAACGCCTCGCGCTCGGTTCGGGCAAGATCTGGGGCAACGAGCTGGTCACCGGCACCGCCCGTCTGGCCGCGATGAACATGCTGCTGCACGGCATCGGCGACGCCGACGGAGAGTCGCTGATCACCGTCGGTGATGCCTTGGCCGAGAAGCCACACCGGCATGCCTCGCTGGTGCTGGCGAATCCGCCGTTCGGCAAGAAGTCCTCGATCACGGTGGTCGGCACCGATGGCAGGGCCGAGCGCGAGGACATCTCCTACGAACGAGAGGACTTCCGCGCCACCACGACCAACAAGCAGCTCAACTTCCTGCAACACATCATGTCGCTGATGGCGATGGACGGCCGGGCCGCCGTCGTTCTGCCCGACAACGTGTTGTTCGAGGGCGGTGCGGGCGAGAAGATCCGGCGCCGTCTGCTGGAGGAATTCGACCTGCACACCATTCTGCGGCTGCCCACCGGCATTTTCTACGCGGGCGGTGTCAAGGCCAACGTGCTGTTCTTCGAGAAGAAGCCGCCCCGCAGCGGCGGCGTCGCCAACACCTCGACGGTCTGGATCTACGACTTCCGTACCGCTCAGCACTTCACCCTCAAACAGAACCCGTTGCGCCGCGCCGACCTGGAAGACTTCGTCCAGGCCTACAGCTCCGACGACCGCAGTAAGCGGGTGGAATCAGAGCGCTTCAAACCCTTCGACTACGCGGAACTGATCGCGCGGGACAAGGTCAACCTCGACATCACCTGGATGAAGGACCCGGCGTTGGACGACGCCGACAGTCTCCTTCCCCCCGAGGTGATCGCGAAGGAGATCGTGGAGGACCTTCAGGCGGCGTTGCGGGAGTTCGCCGCCCTCGCGGAAGCGCTCGGTGGTGAGGTCTCCGTAGACACCGATGCACTACCCACCAATGAAATCGATTGACCTGGCAATGCATTTGACCGTGCCCCGTGCTCACTGGAAATCTGACGCGGTTGATTTCAGTGAGACGGGGGCGGCTCATGGCAATCCGGCATCCGCAGACGCGCGAGTTTCAGGCGTTCATCAGAAACATCGAGTACGCCAGGAAGATGGTCGTCGCGGGTCAGAACCTGGCGGCGTTCCAATCGCCGGTCATCGACGTCGGCGACTTCTATCGCGCTGCGTGGGTGCAGGCGGTCAGCGCCATCGACCATTGGTTTCATGAGGAGCTGTATCGGCGGGTCGCCGAGCTGGCAGCCCTGGACGGTACCGAGATGCCGCACCAGCTCACCAGGTTCGAGCTGCCGTTAGCCAAGGTGGAGGCGGTGCAGCAGGGTTCCGTCACGTTGGCTGACGCGGTCGTCGACCATGTCAAGGCGAAGTGGGCCAACGCCTCCTTGCAGAACCCGCGCAAGATCGGCGAGGCGCTGAAGCTGGTCACGAACCAGAACATCTGGGAGAAGGCTGCCCGCCAGCTTAAGGAATGGACCTACGGACGAACGACAATCACCGAGCAGACGCTCAAGAAGCAGCTCGTGGCGATCACCGACCGTCGTAACAAGATCGCCCACGAAGCCGACCTTCTTGACGGCGATCTCGAACAACGCCGCAGCATCACCGACGCGGAGGCCACGGACGCCATCGACCGGATCGAACGGATCGCGCTAGCGATCGCCTACGTGTTGGGCTAGCTGTCTCGTCCGCCTCCGAACGCTTCGGCTCGCGAGCCCCTGTCTGTCCCGTGAAGGACCTGTCTACAGTCGGCCGACCCGATCTGCCTTGATCGCATCCAGGAAGGCACTGAAGGTCACACGGTCAACCACCAACGTCCCAGCGGCACGGTTCTTCGTGTCCCGGATCCCGACAACACCAGGAGCGTCACCGACCTCCACGCAGCCGCCCTGATGTGCCGATCTAGTCGACTTGTGCCATCCGGTGAGTTCGCCGTGAGTCATGGTGATGGTGCCTGCCCTTCGTGGTGCGTCCGATACTTCGCGACGACCTGCATGGATTCATCCGATGAGAGCGCAACGGTCGCCAGCCTATCGAGAGCAGGTAGGTAGCCAACAGTGTCACCGGGCTTATTGATCCACGTCCCCGTGGTCATGAGCTCGACGTACACAACGGGGTCGGTGTCTTCAAACTCCAGCAAGGTGAACGGTGCCGACATGCCTGGGTACGCGCCCTGGTCATCGGCGATTATGAGGATCTCCACGTTGTGCGCGCTGGCCACCTCCAGCAGATGGGCGAGTTGACCGGCCATGACGGCGTGGCCTCCGATTGGCTTACGGAGGACGGATTCGTCAAGCATCGCCCGGTACTTGGGAGCATTGACGCTGGTCAACACGCTCTGTCGTTCCATCCGAACGCGGATGAGCTCATCGACGTCGTAACGCCCCGGAAGAGCTGCAATCATCGCCCGCGCATAGTCCTCGGTCTGCAAGAGACCGGGCACGATCCGAGCAAGCTCAGTGATCCGCGATGCTTCACGCTCGTACCCGATGAGCGTGGTGAGTTGATCCGGCAGGTCCGCGCTCGGTGTCCATGGCGACGCGCCCAGATCACGGGCACGAGCCACCAGCCGTTCCCGGTCCCGTTCGGGTAGCGCAAGCGCCCCGGCGATGGCTGCGACCAACTCCGGAGTGATCATCACCTCGCCGCGTTCCAAGTTGAGGACCCACGCAGCCGACCGAGAACCGAGACGGCGGCCGAGTTCACGAGTGGACACACCCTCATTGGTTCGTGCCGTCCGCAGCGCGTTGCCGAGGGAACGCGCACCCGGAGTACGGAGAAGAGCGCTCTTGGGTCTTGCCATGGGCGACATGGTAGCGGCCTCCTGACCCCCCGAATGGGCGAATCGACTTGTTTGCGAAAACAGTTTGGCGCTAGCGTTTGCGCAAACAGTTGGAGGTGTAATGGCGATCATCATTGCCATCTGGAGCATTGCTGTAATTTCCGGAAGCAGGGCGCTTGTACTGCGGTTTCGCCCGCCGCGCCCGGATAAGGCGCCACCTGCGGGCTTCGAACCCACCCCGATCTACACCGCCTTCGCGGGAACCCTGCCCCGGCACGCGCTTCGGGATTCGCGTTGAGCGCGGTGGCGCGGGTTCCCGCGTTGTGGATGTCCGAGGTAGGCGGTCACCAGACGGATGTCTGGGTGTCGGCAGCAAAGCGAATGGACGGCTGGCGAGTGCGTATCGAGGGTGGACATCTGGTCGCCGGGATCGTGAGTGCCGAGGTGTTCCCCGCCGATGCGTTGGAGCTGTCGACCGCCGTCGGATCGGGCGGGCGGCTCGTGGTGGCGGGTCGTCACCTTGGCGAGCACCGCGCGGTACGGGTGGATCGTCCTGCCTACGACCTGGAGATCGCGATGCTGGCGGGCGGCGATCTGTTGGGCCGGTGGCTGGTTCGTCCGGAATTCCTGGCGACGTTGGCGGGCCTGTTGCGCCGCGCCGCCAGCGCACTCGACGCGCGGGAGGCGACCACATGACCTCGTTCGGCGATCCCGCGCAATGGTCCTGCTCGGTGCCCGCTTTGCTGTTGGAGGCACCGAATCGGCCGGTGTCGATCGACGTGGGGATCAACCGCTCGGCCGCCCATGTGTTGATCGAGGCCGCCCACAATCGACGGTTGCCCACCTTCACCGCGCTCACCCCGGCGCACACCCGTTACCTCGCCGCCGGGCTTCGGCGGCCCCGACCCACGATCACCCTGCCCGCGCTGGGGCGTGGTCTTGCGCTGCGCTGGTTGTCGGTTCGTCCCGACACCGTCGCGGGCGATATCCGGCTTACCGTCGAGGGCAGTCGAACCCCGTTGGGTCGCTGGCGTATCGACGCCGATCGAATCGCCGAGTTCGCCGCCATGCTCGCCAAGGCAAGCAGCCTGTTGACCCGTCCCGATTCTCCATGCGAACGCCCGCCCGCAGAGGCGAGCGCGGTCGCGGGCACCGGGTTCGGTGAGCTGCGGTGACCGGACACTGGTTTGTGCGCACCGTCGGCGATGGCGACACCCATCGCGCAGCCGACGAGCACTGGACCAGCGGCGGCCAGGCACGAATCCGGCCGCGCTGTGACGTGACCTCGGTGTTCACGGCGTTGAACTCCCAGCCCATCGGCATGCCGTTCTACGACTCGCAACGCTGTCCCGACTGTCTGAACGATGCGCTCCTCCCGATACGACGGGCGGCACGCGGCCGTAGGCCCGGTCCGCTCCCCCGGCCGCGACATCTTGCCGTGGTCCGAAGCAACGGCAAGGCAATCAACCAGCTCGTGCCGGTCGGCGGATTGCGGCGACTGCCAGCCGCCCGCATCCGCCGTTATCTCGACGACCCGAGGGTTCGCCGATGACCGAATACGCCGAACAACCCTGTTATATCGAGCAGGTCACCGCACCCTTGGTGGGCCTGATCTGCGACCGGCACACCGTGGTCGTCGCGGTGGGCGCCGCAATCCCCACGGACGGCGACCGGGTCGAGACACTGTGCGGGCAATGGATGATCATCGGCCCGCCGCCCACCGAAGCAGTGCCCGGTATACCCGCAACGCACTTCGCCGACTGCGCCGACTGCCACGCGATTCGCACCGAAGAACCCGAGAACGAGCAGGCCAGCGCGCCACTCCGATTCTTCGTGCGACTGCGGGGCACCGTGGATGTGCACATCGCCAGTGCTGATCCGACCATCGCCGAGCTGCTGATCACTCAGTGCGGCCGGAGATTCCGTCCCGGCGACGACCTCGAACTGCTCGATGCGGGCGACGGTGCGCCCTGCGTCCGCTGCCTCCTGCTCTCGTTATCCGGCTCGCTACGCCAGGTCGACGCCGCAGCCTCATTGGCACAATCGTCAACCCCGCTCCCCCACCCAGCAGCTGCGATTAACCCGTTTTGGTCTGTACCAATCGGCGTTCGGGTGGTGCCATGGGCTCGGCACTGACTCGACGACGATGGCGGTGGAGCACGATGTCCGACAGCGACACGACTCGACGACGATTCCTCGCGACGCTGGGGCTCACCGGGGGCGCGGTCGTGCTCACGTCCCTCTCGGCGACCTCGGAAGCGGCGGCAGGCGCGACGAATTCCGCAGCCGGGCAGCCCGCGACCGGGCCGACGACCCCGGTGGCGGGCACCGACACCACGCCGGTCTACCTGGGCAGCTTCAGTTGGACGGACCCGCCGGGACGCGGACTCGACGTCGGCAGCCGGGACACCGATGGCACCATCACTGCCACCGACACGGTCGCGGGCGTGCCCGACGCCTCGTTCCTCGCGTTCTCTCCGGATCGGCGCTTCCTGTACGCGGTCAACGAGTTGAGTCCTACCGGTACGGTGACCGCGTTGAGCTTGACCGACCCGTGGTTGCCCTCGCCGATCAACACCGCGTCGACCCAAGGGTCGGCGCCGACTCACCTGGTCGTGCATCCGGACGGCCGGTTCCTGATCGCGGCCAATTACGGATCCGGTTCGGTGGTGGTGCATCCGCTCGCCGAGGACGGCTCGGTCGGTGCGGCCACCGACCTCGTGCAGCACGTCGGCGACAGCCGCGACCCACACGCCCATCAGGTGGTCATCGACCCTCTGGACAGTCGGGTGATCGCCGTCGACCTCGGCGCCGACTCCGTCTACGTGTACTCGTTGGACACCGCCTCGGGCACGCTGCGCCTGGATCAACAACTTCGGCTCGCCTCGGGCAGCGGGCCCCGACATCTCGCGTTCCATCCCGACGGCCGCCACGCCTACGTTCTCGCCGAACTGGACTCCACCATCACCGTGCTGGCCTGGGATCCCACGACCGGTTTCACCACGGGCGCGACCATCAGCAGCCGGGCGGCGGGCGCGACCGGGGAGAACTTCCCGGCCGAGATCGCGGTGTCCGCCGATGGCCGTTTCGTCTACGCCTCCAACCGGGGCGACGACGACATCGCGGTCTTCGCCGTCGCCGAGGACGGTGCGTCCCTGACCCTGCTCGGCACCGAATCGACGGGCGGGGCCTGGCCTCGGCATTTCGCCATCGGCCCGGACGGGAACCACCTGTATGTGGCGAATCAGAACTCCGGGGCGATCAGCAGGCTGCCGCGCGACCCGGAATCGGGTCTGTTGTCGCCCGTCGACGCCACCACCGAGGTACCGGGGGTGTGCGTCGTGGCCTTCCTCGACTGAGTAGGCCACGCCCGAGGAAGTGCCCGGTGGGCGGGGCGGCGCCCGGCAGCCGTCTCACAGCGTGACCCCCACGTGCACGCTGTCCGCGATGCGGCCTCGCCGTCGCCGACGGCGCCCGCCCACCCGGGCTCCGATCTCGGTCCCACCCCTCTCCTCGGGACCGAGATCAGCTGGAAGGCCCGCCTCAGCTCGGGCGCACGGCGACCGCGTCGATCTCCACGAGGATGTTGGCCAGCGTGCTGCCGACGGTCGTCCGCACCGGGTGCGGTTCGGCGAACCGGCGGGCGTAGACGACGTTGTAGGCCGCGAAGTCCCGGTCCAGGCGTTCCAGGTGCACGGTCGTCTTGACCACATCGGACAGTCGCAGGCCCACCGCCGCCAACGCGGTCTCGACGTTGTCGATGACCTGCTCGGTCTGGGCCTCGATCCCCTCCGGGACCTCGCCGGTCGCCGGGTCCTGCGGGCCGAAACCCGCGGTGAACACCAGCGTGCCCGTGTCGATCACATGGCTGTACGGGCCTGCCGGTGCGGGCAGATCGGGGCTGGTGATGGCTTTCCAGGTCATCGTGACTCCTCTTTTGACGAAGTGAGCGGTCTCGCGATCATGGCGCGGTCTCGGCAGGCCCGGCGGACAGGACCGAGCGCACCGCGTCGAGCACCACGAGATCCTCCCCGGGATCCAATGGCTGCGGGTTCAAGGCCACCGCGTCACCGGCCGCGCCGACCGCGACCGGCGGGTCGTGCCGCCACAGGGCGTCGGTCAGGCTGTCCCGAGTCCAACCCGAGTCCTCGTCGAGCCAGAGCAGCGCCCGGCCATGTGGTTGGCCCGCCTCGCTGGGATAGCCGCGTTCCACTCGGATGCCGGGGAACCCGGTCAGCCCGTCCACCCAGCGACGGACCGATTCCTCATACGCCGTCAACAGAGCCGTCTCGTCCCGGGCCACCGTCCACTCGACGGCCGCCAACAGGCCGAGCAGCTCCTCCTTGCCGACCTTCATTCCTCGACCGAAGGCGTGATTCGGCGAACTGTGCAGCCGGGTGCCCTCGATGATGCGGTGGGTGCCCAGCACCAGGCCGCTGGACTGCGGGCCGCGTAAACCCTTGCCACCACTGAAGATCACCGCGTCGGCACCGAGTTCGCCGGTGAAGTGCCACAGCGCGGACACCGGCGGGATCTGCGCCGCCGCGTCCACGATCACCGGCACGCCTGCGGCCTTCGCCGTGGCGATGACCTCCGGCAACTCCGGTGCGCCCACCGCATAGTGCTCCCCCGCGAACCACAGCACGCACGCCGTGTCGGGACGGAGCGCCTTACCTAACGAGGAAGGGTCGGCATCGAACTCATCGACGGTCACGCCCAGCTGCCGAACCGAGTAGTCGTAGGGATTGCGCTGCGCGGCACAGATCGCCACCCGATTCCGCCAGCCGACAGGCAACGGTGTCCCCCGCCGCGCGGGGAACGATTCCCGCGTCGCCGGATCAAGTCCGGTCACACAGCCCGCGATGGCCAGGGACATCCCGGCGGCCGCCCCGGAGGTGACGTAGGCCGCCTCGTTCCGGGTCACCGTGGCCAGCCGCTCCCCCACCCGACGATGGAGTTCGGGCAGGTCGACGAAGTTCCCGGCGGCCTCGGCCATCGCGGCGAGCACCGGCGGCGCCAACCGGGAGCCGCCGAGCTTGGTGAGGGTGGCCGCCGCGTTGATCACCGGTGACAGTCCGAGATCCCGCAGCCGGGGCGGCGGACCGTCGGGATCGGCCGTCGAGTACGGGTCCGCCGGGGTCATGGCACTTCCGCGATGAACCGGGACAGGGGCTCGACGCCGAGGCGTTCCGCCAGCCATTCGTCGATTGCGAAGGCGTCGGCGGAATCCTCGTCGGTGAGCCGGTAGGTGTCCAACGTGGACCCGAGCGCGCCGGTCAGTTTCTCGGTCCACGGGGAACCGCCGCTGGGGACGCTGAACAGCGTGCGCGCTCGCACCGCGCCCGCGTGGTGCACCGGGTCGAACACGTCGAGGGTCCTCGCAACGGCCTCGGACAGCTCGGGGGTGGTCCGCAACAGATCGTTCAGCTCTTCGAGCGGGTATTCGCCCGTGGTGCTGCGCCGAGCCATGGCGTCGTGCAACAACGGCCCCGTCACCCGCGCCGCGGCGAACACCGGCCTACGGGCCGCCGTCGTCAGCACCAGGTCGTCGCCGGTGATCCCGATGCGCTGCGGATCGACCTCCGGGCGGGCCGCCAGGATCTCGGCGGCGCGCAGCACGTCGGCCAGGATCGCCCGGTAGACGTAGGTGGTCGGGTTCTCGATACCGAGGGCGAACAATCCCGGGTAGGCGGCCTTGAACGGGCTGTCCGCCAGCCGCTGGCCCCGGTGCATCGGCGTCAACACCACGTAGCGCAGCCGGTCGTTGTAGTGCGGGGCGTGGTTGACGCTGCCGTACCGGGGTACCTCCAACAGGGCGGGGAACGGGCCGGGCCCGGTCGGCACACTCAGATAGCCGAAGAGGCGATAGGAGTCCAGCCCGCTGAAGCGGATCTCGTAGCCGGTGAAGTGCTCGGTCGTCTTGGCGGGCACCGGCTCGATCAGCGGCCGGGCCGGAAACGCGGCGAGGTCGTCGTCCAACCTCGCCCAGAATTCGTCGAACTCGCTCACGCGTTCACTCCGTCCCTCTCGGCTGCCTGCTTCAGATGTCCGTCGAGGAAGGCCTCCACCTTCGGAATCACCCAGCGCAGGCCTGCATCGTGGGCGCAACGCGGATAGGTGTGCAGTTCCTTGACGCCGCCGAGTTCGCGATACACCGCGAAGCCGGTCTCCGGCGGGCAGACGTCGTCCTCCAGGCCGAGATACACCAGCGAGGGCGCCCGCACGGCCGGGGCGAAGTTCATCCCGTCGTAGTAGGCAGCGGTCTCCGTGGCCTCGGCCTCGGCCTCGGGATGAACGCGGAGGAACTCGTTGATCTCCTCGTAGGGATAGGAGTGCGTGAGCCGCGCCGACTCCATGATCCCGCACAGATAGGGGGCTCCCGCCGCGAACGCACGGACGATGTTCGGCCGCAGCGCCGCCGCCACGATGCCGAGGCCGCCGCCCTGGCTGGAACCCCACACGCCGATCCGTTCGGCATCGACCTGTTCCAGCTCGGCGACGACGTCCAAGGCGCGGATCACGTCCAGGTAGAAACCCCGGTAGGCGTAGGTGAAACGGTCGGTGATGTCGGCGGTCAGCAGACCCGGATAGCCCGGGTTGACGAGGTCGTTGGACCGCAGTTTGCCCCGGGGGGCCAGCGCGACGGTCAGGTAGCCGCGTTCCGACCACGACTTCATGATCGACGGTTCGGAGATGTAGCCGGGTATGTGGACCACGGTGGGCAGCGGACCGGTTCGACCGGCGGGCATGGTGCACCAGGCGGCGATGCGGACCCCGTGGAAACCGGAGTAGTGCAGTTCGTAGACGTCGACTCGTTCGGTGGAGCGCTCGGGTAGGTGTCTCAAGCTCGGCCGGGCGTCGACGGTGTCGAGCAGCCGCAGCGACTCCGCCCAGAACTCGTCGAAGTCCGCCGGGCGTGGCACGTCGATGATCGCCGATTCGAGAGTGCTCGACCGGCTTCTCCCAGTGTCGTTCACGATCGCCTTCCTCCTCACCGCTCCGGCGTGGCCTCGGCCACGCCGGGATGTCGGTTGCGGGTTCGTGTGGGTCGTTCGGGATGACTCGGGCTGGTTGGCGGGGTGTCCTCAGCTGTCGGTGGGCCGGTCGGACGCGGGCGCGATCGGCGTCGGCTGCGGCGCCCATTGGCTCGGGGAGAACAGCGACGCACCGGACTCTTTGGCGAACAGGTGGGCGCGGTCGGCGCGCAACCGCACCGGGACGGCCTTGTCGATGCCGACCCGGAACGGCGCGGGCACCCGTGCCTTGATCAGTTCGCCGCCGAGATCGACGGTGACCAGCACATCGGCGCCCAATGGCTCGGCGACGAACACGGTGCCCTGTAGCGAGTCGGCGGCGTCCGCATCTCCGGGCTCGCCGAGGATCACGTCCTCGGGTCGGATGCCCAGCACCACCTCGCCTGCCGGGAAGTCCTCGGCGGCACGCGATGCCTCCTCGGTCAACGCCAGCACGGCAGCCGGGCTGCGGAAGGTGCGTCGACCCTCGACGTCGGTCAGCCCGCCGGTGAAGAAGTTCATCGGCGGCGAACCCATGAACTGCGCGACGAACATGTTCGCCGGCTTGCCGTAGATCTCCTCCGGCGGCGCGCATTGTTGCAGGACACCGCCCTGCATCACCGCGATCCGGTCCGACATCGTCATCGCCTCGACCTGGTCGTGGGTGACGTAGATGAAGGTCCTGGCCAGGTCGGCATGCAGGCGTTTGAGCTCCACCCGCATGTCGCCGCGCAGCTGGGCGTCCAGGTTGGACAACGGCTCGTCCAGCAGGTAGGCACCCGCATCGCGGACGATGGCCCGCCCCAATGCCACCCGTTGCCGCTGGCCACCGGAGAGCTCTCTGGGTTTGCGGCCGAGCAGGTTCTCGATGCCCAGCGAGGCGGCGGTCTTGCGAACCCGTTCGCCGATCTCGCTCTTGGGCACCCGCATCATCTGCAGCGCGAAGCCGATGTTCTGCTCGACCGTCTTGTGCGGGTAGAGCGCGTAGCTCTGGAAGACCATCGACACATCGCGCTTGTTGGCGGGCAGGTAGCCGACGGGCTCGGAGTCGAAGTAGACCTCTCCGGAACCGAGCTTCTCCAGGCCGCAGATCATCCGCAGCGTGGTGGACTTCCCGCAGCCGGAGGGACCGACCAGCGTCAGGAACTCCTGGTCCGCGATCGTCAGGTCGAGGTCGTCGACGACGACATTGTCGCCGAAACTCTTGCGCAGTCGCTCCAATCGGACCTGTGCCATCTAGTCGTCTCCTCGTCTCGTCCGAGCCGGTCGGTGCATCTGGCGGGTCATCCCTTGACCGAACCTGCGGCCATGCCCTGCACGATCAACCGCTGGAAGATCAACACCAGGATCAGCGGCGGCACGACGGCCACCACTCCCGCTGCGGCCATCAGGGTGAACTGGGTGTTCATGTCGGTGGCGAAGTTCGCCGCCACCACCGGCATCGTCTTGGCCGCCTCGGTGGAGGTCATGAACAGGGCGAACATGAACTCGCTCCACGCGGTCATGAAGGAGAACACCGCCGCCGCGACCAGACCGGGTGCGGCCACCGGAAGGAACACCGACCACATGGTGCGGAACCAGCCGCACCGGTCGACCCGGGCCGCGTCCTCCAGTTCTCGCGGCACCGCGCGGAAGAAGTCCTTGAGCACCCAGATCGTCACCGGCAGGGAGAAGGTCAGGTAGGACATGATCAGGGCCCAGTAGGTGTCCAGCAGGCCCAGCGACCGGATCATCAGGTAGAACGGGATGATGATCGCGATGCTCGGCACCATCCGGGTGATCAGGTAGCCGATGAGCAGCAGTTTCCCGCCGGTGAACCGCAGCCGGGAGAACGAGTAGGCGGCGGGGACGGCCAAGACCAGGTTGAGCAGTGCCGTGGCGGTGGCCACGATCATGCTGTTGCCCAGTGCGAACGGTGTCTCCCGGATGGCCCGCCCGCCGACCAGGGCCTGACTGTCGTCCGGCCGCAGGAAGCTCAGATAGTTGTCGAGGGTGGGGTGCGGCGGAATCCAGTTGGGCGGCACGGCGATCGCGTCGACCTCGCGCATGAAGCTCATCGCGAAGATCCAGTAGAACGGCAGCACCAGATACAGGGCGAAGAACGCGGCCAGCGTGTAGACGACGATCTTCTTCCACGGCACCCGGTAGCGCAGCGGGACACGGCGAACCGGTGTCCGGACGCGGTTCTCCTCCGGTCGGGTGGCGCCCGAGCGCGGCGTGCTCGTCGGGGTGGTCATACCTCGAAACTCCCCTTCCGGTAGAGCGCCGCGACATAACCCACCGAGATGACCAGCGTGAACGCGGTGATCACCCAGGCATAGGCACTGCCGAGTCCGAAGTCGGTGTAGGTCAGGGCGGTGCGCACGTTCAGCACGGCGATGATGCTGGTGGCGTCGCCGGGACCGCCGCCGGTGAGCACGTAGATCGTGTCGAAGGCCCGGAAGGCGTTCATCGTCTCGAGGATCAACACGATCAACAGCGGATGCAGCAGCCACGGCAGGGTGATCTGCCGGAAGCGCTGGAACACCCCGGCCCGGTCGACCCGCGCCGCGTCGTACAGGTCCGATGGAATGGTCGACAGCCCGGCCAACAGCAGGATCACCGCGAAGGGCAACGTGTTCCACACCTGGGCGAAGGCGGTCATGAAGAACGCGCCCGATGGCGAGGACAACCACGCCTGATAGCTGTCGATCAGGCCGAGTTGGGTCAGCAACCCGTTCAGTGCCCCGGTATTGGCGTCGAAGATCGTCCGCCACATCAGACCGTTGACCACACCCGGCATCGCCCACGGCAGCAGCGCGAGGCTGCGCAGCACGCCGCGCCCCAGGAAACTCTCGTTAAGCACCAGCGCGAGGACCATCGCCAGGACCACGGTCATCGAGACGACCAACAACACGAAGAACCCGGTGGTACGCAGCGAACTCAGGAAGGTCGGGTCCTGCCATAGAGCGATGTAGTTCTGCAGTCCGATGAACTCGGTGTCGTCCGGTCGTTTGAGGTTCTGCTGGTGCAGGCTGACCCACAGCGAATAGCCGATGGGGTAGGCGACCAGCGAGAACAGCACGATCAACGCCGGAGCGTTGAGGGCATAGGCGCGGACGGTGTCGCTGGCGCCGTGGCCGATTCGGTAGCGCAGCGACTTCTTGCCCTTGCGTGGGGGCCCGGCGGCGCTCGGCGGCTTCGCCGGGGCCGGATTCGGGGCAGCGGGGCTGGCCATGTCGCCTCCTACTCGTAACGCTGGGCGAGCGATCGTGCCGACCGTTCGAGTTCGGCCGAGCCCTCCTGCGGGGAGCGGTCACCGGTGAGCACCTGTTGCACGGTGCGCTGCAACGAGGCCTCGAACTCCGCGTACCAGGGCACCTTCACCACGCTGCGCGCCCGCGAGACGCTCGCCAGGTAGGCATAGGTCTCCGGGTCGGCGAAGGTGCTCAGGGATTCGACGATCTCCGGGTCCTCGGCCAGATCCTCGAAGGCGTAGCCGAGTCCGCGTTCCAGAAACCAGAACCGCGCCGTGTACGGCTCGCCGTCGTCGTCCAGGCCACCCATGTAGTGCAACAGGCGTTCGGACTTCTCTTGGACCTCGGTCTCCAGGTTGAGGCAGTACATCCGCGAGTTGCTGACCGTGCCCTCGGTTCGACCGTCCAGGCTCGGGATCGCGGCCAGGTGCAGGACACCCGCCGAGTTGGAGACCGCCGGGTCGTTGTAGTTGCGCAGCGAGTACCTGGGTTGGATCGAGAACGCGTACTGGCCCGCCATCATCGCGTTGTCCATCGGCACGGGCAGGGTCTGCACGGACGCCGGGTCCAACACCTGCGAGTCGGCGCTGACCCGACGCAGCCACTCCAGGACCTCGGTGGTGATCGAACCGGCCTGGTTCATCACCGGTTGGAGCTCCTCGTCGAACAGATCCGCTTCGTTGGCGTAGACCAACGCCCAGATCCACATCAACGCGGTGTCCGACAGCTGCGCGGGCAGTCCGATCGGATGCTCCAACAGGCCCGCGTCCTTGATCGCCAGCGCCTGTTCCTCCAACTCGTCCAAGGTGGTCGGCGGCGTATCGAACCCGGCCTGGCCCAGGATGTCGGAGTTGTAGACCAAAGCCTGCGAATCGGTGTAATAGGGCAAGCCGTAACGCTTGCCCTGATAGGTCATCGCCTCGGCGACCGAGGGATAGATCTTGTCGTAGACCCCATCGATTCCGTCGAGTTCGTCCAACGGTTGGAGATATCTCGCCTCGACCGAACTGGCCAGCGAGTCGTCATACATGTAGAGGACATCGGGACCGCCACCACCCATGAACTCGGCGGTGAGCTTCTGAATGAACTGGGCACTGGTGATCGGCGCATAGTCGACTTCGACATCCGGGTTCATCCGGATAAATCGATCGATGTTCTGCTGCACGAGTTGTGCCTCGTAGTCCCAGCCCTCGAACCGGACGGCTCCTCTCCTGCGGGGGCCCGCACAGCTGGTCAGCGAGGCGATTCCGGGCAGCGCAAGCCCCAGAGCTGCTGCTTTCAGCAGGCTTCTTCGGTCCATGCCACCGCTCCTCCTACGAAGTCCCGCCGACCTGGTGGCCACGTTCCGAACCGATCAACGATCAAGGTTCGTTAATGGTCCGTTTGTGGTTGCGGGAGACGATGCCCGATGGTTCGAGGCAAGTCAACGGTGTCGGACGAATATGTCGTCGAATCGCCCGTCTGCCCGGACTTCCACGATTCAGGCGAAACTCCGGGGTTACTCGCAAGCAACACCGAATGACTATTAAGACACCTGTTCGGCGGCATGCCTTTCATTTATGGCGCATGGTTCGTAAATGGTGGAATGACCGCTTACCGACGGACCGCCGAATGTTGAAGCGACCGCTAGTCGGCCGCGATCGGACCGATGTCCGCCGGGTCGATCTGCGGCAACGCCGGTTCCGTGATCCGGTGTTCCACCGAGGTCGGGTCGGCGGGCTGCGCGTCGGCGGCCGACGCCAGAGCGGCGTCGATCGCCAGCCGATACAGCCTCGTCGGCCTGCCCTTGCGGTGGGTCTGGGCGGTGCCCTCGGGGATGACGAGGCCGCGTTCGTGCAAGCGTCGGATCAACCGGCGTCCGCTGGGGTCGGTGATACCCAGGACGTTGGCGAGTTCGCCGGGCGAGATCGCCTGGCCACGCTGATGGCGCTCCACCGCTGCCAGCCGCGAGATCGTGGCCGGACTGAGTCCGACGCTGCGGGCGAGCCCTTCGATGTGCGAGCCGTGATCCCGGTAGGTGAAGGCGACCGGGCTGCCCTCCTGGCCCATCGGACCGATGATCACCCCGTTGTCCTCGACGAGATATCCACAGGCCCGACCCTCCGACTCGGCCCTGGTCGCGGCCCGTTCCGCCAAAGCGACGCTAGTCCGCGCCGAGCCGCCGACGCCGAACCCCGCCGCCACCCGGACTCCGAGCAGCGTCTCGGCCTGGCTGAGTATCGGCACGGCGATCCAGTTGTGGGTGATCCGCTCGAACAGGGCGCGATGCGCGAAGACCACCAGGCCGCGCCTGCCCCTGTTCTCCACCCAGGCCTCGGCGAGTTCCGGGCTGTTGAGCAGCAGGTTCATCAATCCGACCCTGGCGCGGTCGACGTCCACCTCCCTGGATTGCTCCGCCACCACGAAGACCCCGGCGGCGAAGCGCGAGGCGTTGGCCCGGTGTGACTGGATGCGCAGGGTCAACTCGTGCAGCTCGGCGCGGATCGTGGAGGGCACCGGTTGG
This sequence comes from Actinoalloteichus hymeniacidonis, assembly GCF_014203365.1. Taxonomy (NCBI): domain Bacteria; kingdom Bacillati; phylum Actinomycetota; class Actinomycetes; order Pseudonocardiales; family Pseudonocardiaceae; genus Actinoalloteichus; species Actinoalloteichus hymeniacidonis. The sequence continues at coordinate 2,317,494 of NZ_JACHIS010000001.1, read as the reverse complement.
CTGCTGAGTACCCGGATCTCGCCGGCGAGCCGACGCCGAACCTCCATCCGCATCGTGATGACCACACCATCCGGATCGTCGGCGAGTACCCGTCGGTGATGTCGGACGATGTCGGCGGTCCGCTGTCCCGGCGCGTAGGGCAGGGCGGCGACGCGTTCGGCGGACAGCCCCAGCGCGGCCCGCACCTCGACGACGGCATCGAGGTCGAAGGTGTCGACGCTGATGCGCCCCACCTGCGGATATCGCGCACGTACCAGCGAGAACGCCAGGGCCAGATCGAGCGCGGAGGGCCGGATCACCACCGCGGGTAATTCCTCGGGCAGCACGTCGTGGCTGGCGTCGTAGGGCACCGGGCCGAGCAGAACCCCGTCGACGTGCCGGGTGGCGATCAACTCGGCGACGAGACCGCGAATCTCGGCCTCCTCGTCGTAGATGACCCATTCCCAGTTCACGCCGGTCAGCATCCGGGTCGCCTGTTCGAAAACGGCACGTCGCTTGACGTGCACGATCAGCCCGAGAACCACGCTCATGTCGCCGCCAGATCACCTATCGAGAATGTGAGGACCGAAAATGGTTCGTAGGACCATACGCGCTCGGAAGCGGGGTGAACAGGCTTCGCTGTGGGGCACTGAAGAGTCAGCGCGGCAGACCGCCGGCCACCAACGCCCGCCACTGTCGGTTCCTCGTGATACACGCGCGCCCGCGCGGAGCAGACTGCAGCTCGCCAGATACCCAGCGCGCCGAGAAGTGAGAAAGACTGCACAACGTCCTCGCGATGCAACACAGCGTGAGGACGCTGTTAAGTTGTCGATCATGACTGCACCACCTCCCCACGATCCACTCACCGGCCTCCGCCGCTCTCTGGAGAGCAGCCTCGCCGATCTCGGGCGCGCACAGGAACAGATCAACGCGCAGCGCTTGGAGGTGCAGGCCCGTACCGAAGCGCTCCGCGCCCGACAGTTGGAGGGATGGTCGTCTCAACGGCGGGTGCAGGCTGTGGTGAACGGTGAAGGGCTGCTCCAAGACCTGCGCATCGAGCCCGGTTCGCTGCGGACCTCGCACCCGGGCCAGCTGGGCACGGAGATCGCCGAGGCGGTCAGGACCGCACGGGCAGCGGCATCCGAGGAGAACCGCAAGGCCTTCCACGATCTGATGCCGGGGATATTCCCTGCCGAGCCCACGACAGAGGGGCAGCTCTGATGACACACGACAGGATTCGAGCCTTGGTCGCCGAGATCGAGGCAGCAACGGAGGCCGCTCGGGTCCGAGCAGAGGAGCGGGCAGCGGCCACGTATACCGAGGCCATCGGTTCAGGACTGGGCACACTCACCGTCAACGGCCAAGGCGAGCTGAGCACGGTCGACCTCGATGTCCGGGCATTGCGCTACACGAACGAAACGGCGCTGGCCGATGCGGTGAAGACAGCGATCCAACGCGCCGAGAGACGCGCACGGGAAATCTAGGAGGACGATCGTGGATTACCATGTGGTGCCGGATGCATTACGCGAAAACGTACGACAGCTCCATTATGTCGCAGATTCGTGGGCAGATGCGAAAGCCGAACTGTCCAATCAACACATGGAGCAAAACGATCTGGGATACCTAGGAGTAAAGCAGAATATCCCAGATATATACAATACGGCTCTAAATACGGTATTGGATCGACTTCAATCTGGATTCGAAGCATTGAACAATGCCGCAGAAAGCCTCAAGAACGTCGCCGATGATTACGAATCAAGAGACGCGGAATTCTATACCGAACTCGGCTACATAGACGACGAGATGAATCGATAGGACTTCTAAAATGGGATTAATCGAGGTACAGGTTCCCGGCTACGGAAGGGCCGAGGGAGCAGACGAAAACTTTCCATACAATGCCGCAGCTGTAGTAAACAACTGGGCGCATCTCGCGCAAAAAGTGATCGTATCCGAGGTGATTGAGCAGATAAAAAACTGCCTTGGGAACCCAAATAAAATCACCGATATAGCGACCGTCTGGAGTTCCGACGCCGGCAGCCTCATCAATGATGCCCGCCAGGGAATGCTTAGCACCCGACTCAACCTGGCAGCCTACTGGAGCGGGTCGGCGTTCGAATCGTTCAACTCCTACGTCGAACACGTGGAAGAAATTATCGATCACACTTACACTGTCATGAAAAATATGGGTGGCCTCGTAGGAGAGCTACGAGCTATTGTCGATAGCACCTACATGAGCGGTATTCAATTCATTGGCACGTGTGCGACAGAGATCCTCCAGGCAGCAGGATCCGCAGCGCAGAACTGGATGTCCCTCTGGGGCGCGGTATGTGGCGCAATCCTTGATGCACTGGCAGCCTTCACTGGGGCGACGACCGATCTACTGCAATCGGCAATACAAACGCTTGGAGATTACGCGCAAACCGGGCAGGCCCTAATCAGCCAGGCAGACGATATCCGGATACCCGACGCGCTTCCAAGCAATGCCACGCCAAGCGAGAATTGGACGGTCAACCCGAGATGAATTCTCACCGTTCCGCTTCGCACAGTGACGAGTTCGAAGAAAAATGCAAAAGTATGCAAATAATGGATGTCCGAAATCTGCATAAAATAGGAAGCAGGCTTCTTCTTGCACTCATATCGGTGACCCTGACTGCGTGCACAGGAGAACAAGCAGTCAACGCCCGAGACCAACTTCCAAGTAGCTGCCTCAACGACATCGAGATTGCGATCTCAAATACCACGGGAGACCTATACAATCAAGAGCGACACAATTCCGAACACAGCGAAGACAGCGAACCTCAGGACGACCGCCCCGCAACAATGCAGTGCTCCGCCAATTTTCTTGCCACTAATACGAAAATCGAGGGACCTTCTCGACGTTTTATTCAAGCCAGATACTTGATGCTCCCCGAATCAGATCTATTCAGGGAACCAATCCTTCACGCGACTACGATGTATTCCGATCAAGTTGAGGAGGCCGAAATATCGTCAACAGTCCGAAAATTGCACTACGTCGCCGATGAGGCGCATTATTGGCACGACGAAGAGGGCCCGTTTCCTGGCGCCCGAGTAATCATTCGCGATCGGAATTTGCTTATCAACATCTCGTTCAGTGGCGAAGATCGCTCCGCCGATCAAGAGGTACCAATGTCCCCCATCGAAGCTCAGGAATCAGCTCAGACGATCGCAAAGGCTATCGCCGAGACCTTGTGAGACCACACAGGCTACTGCTCAACGCACCTCTTTCACTGTCAGCCCCTCCAGCACCGAGCTGACCAACCCGCGCACCCACTCGACCGGCGGTAGTTCGGTGCCGAACAGGATTCGGTAGATGGTCGGGGCGACGACGTGATCCAACACCGTGTCCACCTCCGGGGCAGGCTCTCCGCGCGCGATGGCTCGGTCCACGATGTGGCCGATCTGGCGTTGGTTGAACCGGGAGCATTGGAACTGATTGCTCGGGTCGGCGTTGGCGGCGAGCACGTCGAGCAGGTAGGCCTTGCCGGTGGGCGAACCGGACTCCTCCAGGTACTGCTCGGCCCAGCGCAGCAGGTCGGTGCGAAGCGAACCGGTGTCCTCCGGTGGCGTCTCGGGCCGCAGCCGTTCGACGGCGACGTCGGAGAGCAGCTGCCGCAGATCGCCCCAGCGCCGGTAGATCGTCGAGCTGGTGACACCCGCACGGGCGGCGATCATCGGCACCGTGAGTTCGGCACGGCCGACCTCGGCCAGGAGTTCACGGGTCGCGTCGTGTACGGCGCTCTGCACCCTGGCACTGCGCCCACCCGGGCGAATGGCCTCTCTCGGACTCACCAGACCAGCTTAACGCACAGTATTTGCGTTAGACGCCGGTCGCGGTCTACCGTCAGCTAAAGCGAAATCTTCGCTTTAAGGCTGGGAGTTCGATGACCACGTCCACGCTCGATCCATCCACGCGCCGCCGGAGTCTCGGTCCCGGCGCGGCTACCGCGTTACAGGCGATCATCTTGATCACCTTCATGGCCGCCTCCAGCGCGCCGAGCCCGATCTACCGCATCTACCAGCAGCAATGGGACCTCGCGCCCAGCACGCTGACGATCCTCTTCGGCGTCTACGCCGCTAGTCTGCTGGTCGCGCTGCTGGTGGTGGGGCGGATCTCCGACCATGTGGGTCGCAAACCCACCGTCCTCGCCGCGCTCATCGGCGTGAGCCTCGCGATGGTGCTGTTCCTGGTCGCCGAGAACGCGGGCACGGTGCTGGTCGCCCGAGTGGTGCAGGGGCTGGCCACCGGCACCGCGACGGGCGCGCTGGCCGCAGGCCTGCTCGACACCGCGCGCGCCCACGGCGGCCTGATCAACAGCGTGTCGCCGGTCGCCGGGATGGCGTTGGGCGCGCTCGGAGCGAGCCTGCTCGTCGAGTTCGCGCCCATTCCGATGCGGCTGGTCTTCCTGCTCCTATTGGTGGCGTTCATCGGCCAGGCGTTCGCACTCACGGTGCTACCCGAGACCGCCGCCCGGCGGCCGGGCGCGGTGGCCTCGTTGCGACCCAGGATCGGGGTGCCACCGAGAGCCCGCCGCACCCTGTTCCTGGTCGGCCCGGCAGCGGTGGCGGCGTGGGCGCTCGGAGGTTTCTATCTCTCCCTCGGGCCGTCGCTCGCCCAGCTGGTCACCGGCTCGGATTCCGCGTTGACCGGCGGACTGCTCGTGTTCACCCTCACCAGCAGCGGTGCCGTCGCGGTGTTCCTGTTGCGCTCGGCGGCACCGAGACGGCTGATCCGCATCGGCTCATCGGCACTGCTCGGCGGGCTGGCGATCACCCTGCTCGGGGTGAGCATGGGATCGGCACTGTTGTTCTATCCGGGCACCGTGCTGGCAGGCATCGGCTTCGGCTGCGGATTCCTCGGCGCGATGCGCACCCTCATCCCGCTGGCCGAACCACACGAGCGCGCCGGGCTGATGTCCACCTTCTACATCGTCTGCTACCTGGGCAATTGTGTTCCAGCCGTGATCGCGGGCATCGCCGCGAACTCCATCGGGGTGCCCGCGGCCACCGGCTACTTCGGTGCGGCCGTGATCCTGCTGGCGCTGGTGGCCTTCCTCGGAACCCTGCTCCGTCAGGACACCCCCAGCACGAACCCGCCGCCCGCCGCCTGAGACGACCCGAGAACTCCAACACCCGAAGGGGAACGAACCGATGCCCACCGACCTGACCGCCGCCGAGGTCGCCGCACTGGCGATGCACGCCGAGCTCGATCTCCCATCTGAACGGTTGCCGCAGGTCACCGCCACGTTCAACGGGATCCGCGCCACGCTGGCCGCCCTCGACGAGCCGGACTACGAGACCACCGCCCCCGCCTCGATCTTCGACCCCAGGAGCGCCGACCGATGAGCGAGCCCTACCGACTGAACCTCGCCACAGCCGCGCAGGCCATCGCCGATCTGACGCTCTTACCGAGTGAACTCACCGAATCGGTGCTCGATCGGCTCGACACGGTCGAGGACACCGTCTCGGCCTACGCCACCGTGACCGCCGACTCCGCCCGGCAGGCGGCGGCCGTGGCCGACGGCGAGATCGACGCGTTGGGCCCGCGCAGCCCACTGCACGGAATCCCGATCGGGGTAAAGGACCTCATCGACACCGCCGGAATCCCGACGGCCTCGGGTTCCCTGGTGCATGCCGGGCGCGTTCCGACGGCGGATGCGGCCGTGGTCGAGTCGGTGCAGCGGGCGGGCGCGGTGTCGATCGGCAAGACCCACACGCACGAGTTCGCCGCAGGCGTCCGTACTCCCGGCACCAACAACCCGTGGTCGCCGGACCGCATCGTGGGTGGCTCCAGCGGTGGGTCGGCGGCGGCGGTGGCCAGTGGGACGGCGATCGCCGCGCTCGGCACCGATACCGGCGGGTCGATTCGGATTCCCGCCGCGTTGTGCGGCGTCGTCGGTCTCAAACCGACCTACGGGCTAGTCCCCACCACCGGAGTCACCCCGCTGAGCTGGTCGCTGGATCATGTCGGCCCGATCGCCCGCACCGTCGCGGACGCCGCGACCCTGCTGGATGCCATGGCGGGCCACGATCCGCGTGATCCGGCGAGCCTCGCGGTGACGGCCGAGAACCGACGGCGACTGATCGGGCACGAGTTGACGGGTCTGCGGGTGGGTGTGCCGACAGAGTTCTTCTTCGACCGGGTGGTCGACGAGGTGCGGGATGCGGTGGCGGCCGCCATCGTCGCCCTCGTCGACCTCGGCGCCATCCCGGTGGAGGTGCCGATTCCGATGGCGCACTATGCCCAGGCCATCCGCGTCGGGGTTCTGTTCCCCGAGGCCGCCGAGCTGCACCGGCGCAGCCTGCGCGACTCGGCGGCGAAGTACGGCGACGACGTCCGCACCGTGTTGGAGGCGGCGACCCTGCTGCCCGCCACGGACTATCTGCGGGCGCAGCGCGCACGACGACTACTCCACCACGGCTGGCTGGAGATGTTCGCCGACATCGACGTGCTCGCGACGCCCACCACGCCGATCACGGCCGTCCCCGCCGAACAGGATGAGGTGCGCTGGCCCGATGGCAGCACCGAGACGGTCACCGACGCGCTGCTGCGTTTCACCGAGCCTGCCAACCTGACCGGAATGCCGGCCTTGACCCTGCCGGTCGGGCAGGATTCCGCCGGACTACCGATCGGAATGCAGCTGATCGGCCGGCCGATGGAGGAGTCGAGGCTGATCCAGGTGGGCGCGGCTCTCGAACACGCCAAGGGATCGGCGGGCACCCTGGCTCCGCTCTGAGAGCCACCGGGCCAACGCCGGCCGGAGCGATCAGATCGTCATCGGCGGTAGTCCGAGATCCTGGCGGAGGAAGGCGGCGGTATGCGAGCCTGCAGTGCCGAGTAGATCGGCCGGGGTCCCCTCGAAGAGGACCCGACCGCCCGCGCTGCCGCCTTCCGGGCCGAGATCCACCACCCAGTCGGCGTTCTTGACGACGTCGAGGTCGTGCTCGATCACGATCACCGAGTTCCCCCGGTCGACGAGTCGGTCGATGATGCCGAGCAGGTGCGCGACATCGGCCATATGCAGGCCCGTGGTCGGCTCGTCCATCACGTACACGGTGCCGCTCTTGTGCAGCTCGGTGGCCAGTTTGATGCGTTGACACTCGCCGCCCGACAGGGTGCTCATCGGCTGTCCGAGGGTGAGGTAGTCGAGTCCGACATCGATCATGGCCTGCACGATCTGCTGGATGCGCTTCTCGACGAAGAACTCGGCGGCCTCGGCGGCGCGCATCCGCAGCACGTCGGCGATCGACCGGCCCCGGACCCGATGCTCGAGCACCTCCGGCCGGAATCGGCTGCCCGCACAGCGTTCGCAGGTCGACTTGAGACCGTCCATGAAGGCGAGGTCGGTGTAGATGATGCCCAAGCCCTGACATTCGGGGCACGCTCCGGCCGAGTTGCCGCTGAACAGCGCGGGGCGTACACCGTTGACCTTGGCGAACAGCTTGCGGATCTCGTCCATCATCCCGGTATAGGTCGCCGGGGTGGAGCGCAGGGACACGCCGACGGCGGCCTGGTCGATCACGATCGCGTCCGGATGCGCGGCGAGGAAGACCTCGTTGATCAGGGTGCTCTTCCCGGAGCCGGCCACCCCGGTCACCACGGTGAACACCCCGGCGGGTAAGTCGACGCCGACGTCGTCGAGATTGTGCCGGGTGGCGTGCTCGATCGGCATCGAGTGGGTCGGAGTCCGGAAGACGGCCTTGATCGGCATCCGCCGCCGCAGGTGGGTTCCGGTGGGAGTCGGCGCGCCTGCCAGGCCCGACACCTCGCCGGAATACACCACCTCGCCGCCGTCGGCGCCCGCGCCGGGTCCGATGTCGACGACGTGGTCGGCGATCTCGATGACGTCCCGGTCGTGCTCGACCACCAGTACGGTGTTGCCCTTGTCCCGCAGCCGACGCAGCAGACCAGTCAGCCTGATGACGTCCCTCGGATGCAGGCCGATGCTCGGCTCGTCGAAGATGTAGATCATCTCGGTGAGGCTGCTCCCCAGATGGCGGACCGTCTTGATGCGTTGGGCCTCGCCACCGGACAGGGTCGAGGTCTCGCGGTTGAGACTCAGATATCCGAGGCCGATGTCGATCAGATCGCCGAGCCGCTCCAGCAGGCTCGCCACCACCGGTTCCGCGTTGACCGTCGAGGTCGCCGCGATCACGCCGATCAGGTCGACCACTTCCAGGTCGGCGAGTTCGGCGATGTTGCGGCCGTCGATCGTGCAGCCGAGCGCGGCGGGGTTCAGCCGAGCGCCATGGCAGGTCGGGCAGGTTGCAGGCGTGACGAAGCGTTCGAGGATCGCGCGGTTGCGGTCGGACATCTCGCCGGGGTCCTTCTTCAGGTAGACCCTGGTGAACCGCTCGACCAACCCCTCATAGCGGGAGTCGATCTCGCCGCCCGCCCATTCGAGGGCGACCTTGGCATCGGTGCCGTACAACAGTGTCTGCCACTCGGACTCGGTGTAGTCGATCAGCGCCTTGTCGTTGTCGAAGAGCCCGGAGTTGGCGTAGAGCTTCCAGTACCAGCCACCGACGGCGAAGTTGGGATGCAGCAGCGCACCGTCGTTCAGGGATCGCGTCCGGTCGAGGAACACCGCCAGGTCGAGTGTGACCTTGCGGCCGAGGCCCTCGCATTCCGGGCACATGCCCGCCGGATCGTTGAACGAGAAGGCGTTGGAGGAGCCGACGTAGGGCATGCCCACCCGCGAGAACAACAATCGCAGCAGCGCATAGGTGTCGGTGATGGTGCCGACGGTCGACCGTGAGTTGCCGACGATCCGCTTCTGATCGACCACGATGGCGGCCGAGAGGTTGTCGACGGTGTCGACCTCGGGTCTGCCATGGCGGGGCAACCGGTTACGCACGAAGGTCGTGAAGGTCTCGTTGAGTTGCCGCTGGGCCTCGGCGGCGATCGTGTCGAACACCAACGAGGACTTCCCCGAGCCGGACACACCGGTGACCACGGTGAGCTGCCGTTTCGGGATGCGCAGGGAGATGTTCTTCAGGTTGTTCTCGCGAGCGCCGGTGATCTCGATGTGGTCGAGGTAGCCGGCGTGGTCTCGGTGGCCGTTGTGCTGGGTAGGTGACAAAGAGGTGCCTCTTCTTCTGGGGGCGGGGCATGCGACGCAAGCGAACCGGGCTGGGTCAGCTCTGCGCTGCTTGCTGTTCCTCGGCGCCGCCCGCCCAATCGAGGAGTTCGACGGGGATACCGTTCGGGTCGGCCACCATGAAGAGGCGTTCGCCCCAGGGCTCCACCCGGAGCGGGAGGGTGATCTCGACGCCCTCGGCCCGCAGTCGATCCTGTTCTGCCTCCAGATCCTCGACGACGAAGGCGACGATGGCGCCCGATGCCCGGCGGTAGCGAAGGTTCTCGGGCAGTACCTCGAGTCCCGTCCGGTGGAACACCAGATCGATCGCGCCGTCCTCGCGGGTCAGCGAGACGAAGTCATCGGCCGCCATCGCGACCGTGTAGCCGAAGTGATCGCGGAAGAAGTCGCGCGATGCCTCCAGATCGTCGACGGTGAACGCGATGGTCGTGCTGCTTACCTGCATGGATGTCCCCATTTCCCACGGCGGTGATCCTCGGTAGGGCCACGGACATCGGTGGAAGCCGACGGGCGGTGCCGACCCGGGATACCAACTTCGTACTTTGTACGTTGTACACCGTACAGAGTTAGTCGTGCAAGGATGTCCCCATGGCCGGAGATCGAAACGGGCCGGCCGATCCGGCCAGGACACTGGCTCTGCTGTGGCGGGAGCCGGGCGCCGGACGACCGGGCCGAGGACCACGTCAAGGGCTGACCATCGACGCCGTCGTCGACGCCGCGATCACGCTGGCCGACAGCGCGGGCCTCGAAGCCGTCACGATGCGTCGGGTCGCCGAATCACTCGGGGTCGCCCCGATGTCGCTCTACACCTATGTGCCGGGCAAGGCGGAGCTGCTGGAGATGATGCTCGACAGCGTCTATCTGGCGATGCCGCGCGCCGACCACGGCGACCGGCCCTGGCGCGAACGGGTGACCTCGATCGCCGAGGAGAACCGAGCGCTGCTACAGGCGCATCCCTGGGTGGCCGCCGCCTCCACCACCCGACCGGTGCTCGGGCCCGGTCAGATGGCGAAGTACGAGCACGAACTGCTGGCCTTCGAAGGGCTCGGACTGCCCGATATCGAGATGGACGCCGCGCTCGCCTTCCTGCTCGGCTTCGTGCACAACGTCGCACGGGTCGCCGCCGATCGGGAGATCGCGGCGCGGGAGAGCACGATGAACGACGAGCAGTGGTGGGCCGCCAACGAACCGCTGCTCGCGAAGATGCTCGATCCGACGCGGTATCCGACGGCCTCGCGAGTGGGGACGGCCGCAGGCGAAGAACACCAGGGCGCCGCCGACCCCGAGCACGCCTACCGCTTCGGGCTCTGCCGCGTACTGGACGGCTTCGAGACCCTGATCGACCAGACCACCGGGTGAGCAGACCTGCCGCGTCCGCCGAGTGCGGACGCGGCAGGATCACCTCAGAGCATCACCAACAGCATGATCCCCATGCCGAGGCTCATCACCGCGTGACAGGCGGCGTCGAATGCCTTGATCCGCAGCACGGACCGATCGCCCGTGCCGACCGGCGCCGGATCGGCCGCGGCCTCGATGAGGGTGTCGCCGGGTGGAGCGTCCGTGCCGGGTAGATAGGGCTCGCTGACCACGGTGGACCCTCGTCTAGCGGTCCGTCCGAGGTCCGTCGCCCGCAATGCGGCCTGGGCGGCATCGACGGCGCCCGCGATCGGCCGCAGCGAGGCCAGCACGAAGTACAGCCCCACCAGACCGGTGAACACGGCGACGCCGGTGGTCAAGCCCAACACTCCCGGAGCCGACCCGACGGCGGCGAGTACCGGCCCGCCCGCTTCGACCGCGCCTGCCGCCGCGAGTCCATGGTTGTGGCCGCCGCCGCCCGAGCTCGGCGCCGACATCGCGGCGGGCATGATGACGATCATCCACACCATGGCGGCCATCATCAGGCTGTGATGCAGCTGCGAGGCGAGGCCGCTGGGCAGGCCACGTCTACGGGCGGTCGACGAGAGGCCGTCGGCCGGTTCCGCGCGCATCCGCCCGACGGCCAGCGCCAGGAACCAGGCGGCGGCCAGCGTGAAGAACACCAGTTGCGGGGTGGCGGGCACGCTCATCCCCCACGGCCATGTCATCGCGATCATCGCAACGCACATCACCAGATGGGTCAGCGCGGAGACCCGTCCCGGCAGGTCCGGTCCGGTTCCCTCGGTACGGCGTGCCAGCACGCCTCGGAGGAATCCGACCGCGGCCAGCCCGAAACCCAGGGTGAACAGCCATTGAAGCAGTGGGCCCTCGACCATCAGATTCCTCCGGTGTTCTCGGGGGTGCGGTCGGATTTCTGCGCAGGCACGACCGAATCGGCGGTGGCGGCGGCCGTGCTGCCGAGCTCGAGGTCCTCGGAGCCTGTGGCTGCCGCTCTATCGGGATCACCGCGCCGGCGGGCCCGAACCCCGAGTAGGACGTCGATCAGGAGGAACACCAGCAGCGAGGCACCCAGCAGCGGCACGAAATAGGCCACGAAGACGCCTGCCAGGATCACCGGTGCCAAGACCCGGCCGGGAATGCGCCGCCAGGCGCCCCTGGTCGGCGGCCTACCGAAGACGAATCCGCCGCCCCTGGCCGGGCGACGCTGCCACCACATCCGATAGCCCCAGAAGATCACCGCCATCAACGACACGGCCAGGAACACCAGTACGGCCTGGTTCACCCAACCGAACAGCAGCCCCATGTGGGCATCGACGCCCCAGCGCGCGAGCTTGGCCGCCAACGAATAGTCCTCGAAGCGCACGACGTCGATGACCTCGCCGCTGCCGGGGGCGACCGCGATCCCGTCCTGTTCCGTCGGCCAGGTACGGCCGACCTCCTGAGCCTTGTAGGCGGTGCCCGGCTCGGTGGGCGGGGTGATCTCCAGTGGCCCGGTCAGTCCCTCGGACAGTGCCGTCTCCCGGACCTGGTCTACCCCGATGTCGCCGCTCGATGCGCCGCTCGATTCCGCGGCGGAACCGGTCCCGGCGGGCAGTTCGGTGGACACGGCCGGTGTCTCCCAGGACAACATGGACCGCAGGGCGCCGACGTTCTCGCCCGCGAAGGTCGACCAGGTCAGGCCGGTCGCCGACAACGCGATCAGACCGGCCGCGGCCCACACCCCCACGGATCCGTGCCAGGACATGGTTCGACGTCGACCCGCAGGCCCGCGCGCGGGCGCGAGTACGGCCCTGGCCCGACGACCCGTCCGGCGACGCACCACCCAGAGCACGACACCCACCGAGACGATGAGCCACAGCCAGCTCGCGGCGAGCTCGCTGTAGAGCCTGCCGAAGTCGCCGAGGTGTAGACCCCGGTGCAGCCAGTCGATCCAGCCGCGCACCGGCAGGGCCTGGCCGCTGCCGTAGGTCTCCAGGACGCCCCGCACCTCGGTCGTATAGGGGTCTACGAAGACCGTCCGGCGGTAGCTCTCCGCCAGGTCGGGGGCATGGAAGATCACCTGGGTGGTGTCGGTCTCCGTCGGGCCAGGACGGATGGCCATCAGCTCGTCGTCGGGCCGCGCCTGTTGAGCCGCCTGGACCTGGTCGGCCAAGGGCTGCACGGTCTGACCGGCTGGAACGTGCAGCTCGTGGTCGTAGATCGCCTGTTCCAGCTGCGGGGTGAAGACATAGAGCAGTCCGGTGAACGCCGCGATGACCAGCAGCGGGGCGACGAACACTCCCGCGTAGAAGTGCAGCCGCAGCACCAGGGGCCGCAGGTATGACCACGCCGAACGGCCTGCGCCATTGCTCGCCGCACTCACGGTGTCCGACGCATCGCGCGGCACGGTCGGTGTGTCGGCAGGCTCTGCCGCCGCCGGATCGGCCGACTGCGCCGTCCGCTGCGTACTTCGAACTGGTTGTCCGTTACCCGTCGTCTCGGGTCTCACCGGGTCTGTCGTCCCGGTGGCTGCCCCGTCGGCTCGCGCCGTCGGTGAGTCCTCGGTGTCCATCGGTGCTCCATCCGCGTCATGACGCCCTCCGCCGAGCCGATCGAAAGGGCACCGGACCGCTGGTCCGGTGCCCCACGGCGGGCGATCGTCATCACACAGGTCGCTGAACACACCCCTTCGGTTCCCCGCAGGTAGCGGCTTTCTCAATCGGTACACCGCCACCCGGCCGAGCGGGCATTACGATGATCACGCGGCGGATCGGGCTACGGGCTCCGCGATCGGGTTCCTGGTGCGGTGGCCGAGCACGGCGACCACGGCGGTGATCAGCACCGAGACCAGCAGCGCAGCCGCGATGTGCCAGAGCAGCAGGGCCGCGCCGACCAGGGCGCCGAGCAGGATGAGGACCACCGCGCTCACTCGGCGGGCCCAGAATCGCCCGTCGCCGCCCGCCAGTCGTGAGTCGGCGGCCAGTCCGGTCAGGGTCGAGGTGACCACGACCGTGGTGACGTCCTTGACCGCGAGCCGTCGGGCCGCCGCCGCCTGGATGCCCATCACCACGGCCATTCCGGTGGTGATCAGCGCGCCCACCGGGTCCCGTGGCTCGGACCCGGTCACCAAGAGGACACCGGACAGTGCGAGCAACGCGCCTGCGACGATGCCGAGCAGCACGGTGGTGTGCGTGGTCCAGCCGGGACCGGCCTTGCGCAGGGCGCGTCCGGCGATGGCCGCCCCGACGAGGTAGCCGAACAGGGCCAACGCGGGGCGCAGCACCGGAAGCCCGGCCCCGTCCTCGCCCGCGCCGCCGTCTACGACACCCATGCCGAGCAGAACGACGTTGCCGGTCATGTTGCCGGTGAAGACGCGGTCGAGGCCCAGATAACCGACGGCGTCGATCACTCCGGTCGAGAAGGTCAGCGCCAGCATCAGAAAAAGATGGGTACGCGCGCGGGTGTCCTCGGAGCTGCTGGTCAACGCTGTGGTCCTGTTCTCGTCGGCTCCCAGACCATCGGGAGGCACGGATATGCTGAGGTTTCTGCCGCATCGAAGGTCAGGAGCGCACCGTGGCCAGCCTCAGTGAGCGGGTCGCAGGCCGAATCCGGCGCGACATCATCCGGGGCGTGTTGGCGCCGGGTACCCGGATCACCGAGGCCGCGTTGAGCGAGACCTACGGGGTCTCGCGGGTGCCGATCCGGGAGGCCTTCCGGGTGTTGGAGACCGAGGGGTTCGTGGTCTCGCGGCCCTATGCCGGGTCGACGGTCGCCGCATTGGACACCGAGGACGCCGACGATCTGTTCGCCGTGCGGGCCACCGTCGAGGAGCGCACCACCCGACGTGCCGCCGCCCGGGCGGGAGCGACGGGGGTGGCCGCGTTGATGGCCGTGGTCGACGCGGGCGATGCCGCCCTGGCCGAGGGCCGTAGGCAGGACCTGACGGACCTGAACACCCGATTCCATCTGACGATCGCCGAGATCGCCGACAATCCGGGTCTGACCGCCATGCTGCGCCAGCTCGCAGGCAAGATCGAGTGGATCTACACCGCCGATGTCGCGGTGCGGGCGGAGAGTTCGTGGATCGAGCACCGGCTGATCGCCTCGGCGATCGAGACGGGCGACATCGAGGGGGCGGCGCGGCTCATGCGTCGCCATGTCGAGACCTCTCGACATGGGTTCCTGCTCCGCCACGGCTGACCTCTGTGCTCTCGGCATCCCGATGCCCACGGCCCTACCTCGCAGGGGCACCACAACGGCGGCGATCGTATACAAAACGGTCGGCACCGGGTAGTGCTCGCATCAATTGATGACCAAGAACCCATTGCACCTGCGGAAACATCGTGGAAACATCGCCAACCTAAGGTCTAGGATCGTATACATTCCTGATGTTCTGTGAGGTCCCGCATGACCCACCCGAACTCCGCGTCGGGCACCCGTCGGGTGCGCGGCGCGCTCCGGGTCCGAACTCGAGTTCGCGGCGCGCTGGCCATTGGCGCGGTGGCGCTGGTCACGGTGGCCGCGGGCGCCTGCTCGCCGGTCCAACCGCCCCCGCCCGTCGGGGACCGGCAGGACGTCACGGGAACGCCGATCGGCGACACCCCGGTTCAGGAGGGCGGCGACCTCGTGATGGGTCTGTCCTCCGAACCGGACGAGCTCGATCCGACGACGTCGACCTCGCTGTACACCCGGTACGTGATGAGCAGCGTGTGCGAGAAGCTCTACGACATCGATGCCGAGGGTGAGCTCGTCCCCCAGCTGGCGACCGAACTGCCCACCACCTCGGATGACGGACTCAGCGTGACCATCCCACTGCGGAACGGGGTGAGTTTCGCCGACGGCGCCGAGTTCGATGCCGAGGCCGTGCGCACCACATTGCTGCGGCACCTGGAGAAGGAGGACTCCTCCCGCCGTACCGAACTCGGGCCCATCGAGTCCATCGAGGTCCTCGACCCCGAACACGTCGTGCTGCACTACAGCGAGCCGTTCGCGCCCATCACCGCCGCGCTTGCCGACCGGGCGGGCATGATCCTCTCGCCGGTGGCGATCGAGGAACTCGGCGACGACTTCGGTTCCCAACCGGTCTGCGTCGGGCCGTTCAAATTCGTCGACCGGGTGCCGCAGACCTCGATCAGCGTCGAACGGGATCCGCTGTACTACGACGCCGACCAGGTGCATCTCGACACGGTCACCTACCGGATCATGAACGACCCCTCGATCCGGGCCGCGAACCTACGGTCCGGCGACGTCCAGGTCGCCGACACGATCTCGCCGACCGAGGTCGACGCGCTCGACCGCGAATCGGGCATCGAGGTGCTCCAGACCGGTTCGCTGGGCTACCAGGGCGTCACCTTCAACGTCGGCAATGTGGACGGCGTCGGAGCCGAGGCGGGAGAGATCGACACCCCGTTGGCCTCCGACCCGCGAGTCCGGCAGGCGTTCTCCCACGCCGTGGACCGGGAGGCGCTGGTCAACTCAGTGTTCAACAACTGGTTCGACCCGGCGTGCTCGCCGATCTCCCCGGACAGCCCGTTCAGCAGCGAGTCGAGCGAGGCCTGTCCCGAATACAACCCGGAGCTGTCGCGGCAGCTGTTGGCCGAGGCGGGCGTCGAGACGCCCTACCGGATCAAGATCTCCGCAGCCAACAACGCGGACACCCTGCGGTTCAGCCAGGCGTTGCAGGCCTCGGTCCTCGAAGGCGGCTTCGAGTTGGAGATCGTGCCCGTGGAGTACTCGACGCTGCTCGACGTCCAAGCGCAGGGCACCTTCGACGCCGTCCAGCTCGGCTGGTCGGGTCGGATCGACCCGAACAACAACATCAGGAACTTCTACGAGACCGGTGCGGGCAGCAACTACGCGGGCTACAACTCGGCCGAGGTCGACGATCTGCTCGCGGCGGCCACCGCCACCGACGACGTGGCCGAGCGCACCGAGCTCTACGGCGAGATCGTGCGGATCATCCATCGGGACAACCCGGTCGTCTACCTGTACCGCCAGCGCAACCTCACCGCGCACCGCTCCGAGCTCGGCGGCGTGGAGGTCTACGCCGACGGAGTGGTCCGGCTGGGCCGCGCGGGCTTCCTGATCGAGGAGGGCTGACGTGGGGCGCTACCTGTTCACCCGGACCTGGCAGTCGCTGATCACGCTGCTGTTGGCCTCCCTGGTGGTCTTCCTCGGCGTTCGGGCGCTACCGGGCGACCCGGCGCTGGCCATGGCGGGCGAGGAGGCCGATCCGGCGCAGCTGGCGGCCGTTCGCGCCGATCTCGGCCTCGATCAGCCGGTGCTCGTGCAGTACTGGCGGTTCCTGACCAATGCCCTGCGCGGCGACTTCGGCGATTCGGTCCGCACCGGGACACCGGTGACCGAGATGATCGGCACCACCCTGCCCGTGACGATCCAGCTGTCGGTCTACGCGCTGGTGGTGGCCGTCCTGTTCGGCATGGTGGCCGGCGTGGTGGCCGCGGTGTTCCGGGGTCGGTGGCCGGAATGGACCGCCAACGGGTTCGCGCTGGTCGCCCTGTCGGTACCCAACTTCTGGTTGGGCATCCTGGCGATCCTCTACCTCGCCGTCGGCCTCGGTTGGTTCCCCGCCTCCGGCTATGTCTCGCCCTTCGAGGACCCGTTGCGCGGGCTGCTGCATCTGACACTGCCCGCGATCATCCTGGGCACCGCCATCGCGGGTGTGGTCATGCGGCAGACCCGTGCCTCGATGTTGGAGACCCTGAGCGCCGACTATGTGCGCACGGCCAGGGCGAAGGGGTTGGGACGCGGCACCGTGTTGGTGCGGTACGCGTTGCGGAACAGCCTGATCACCGTCGTCACGATCGTGGGACTGCAGCTCGGCGGGCTGATCTCGGGGGCGGTGGTCACCGAGCGCATCTTCGGACTGCCCGGCTTCGGAAAACTCACCCTCGACTCGGTGTTCAGCCGGGACTACCCGGTGATCCAGGCGGTGGTGCTCGTGGTCACGGCCGCCTACATCCTGATCAATCTCGCCGTCGATGTGCTCTACACCCTGATCGACCCACGGATCCGAGTAGGAGGTAAGGCCTGATGTCCACCGCTGCCGAGCCCGTGCACGTCGACCTCGCCAGGACCCGAGGTCGAGTGTGGCGTGAACTGCTGCGCAACCCGCTGGGCATCACCGGCGGGATCCTGCTGCTGTTGGTCGTCCTGGCCGCAGTCCTCGCACCCTGGATCGCGCCCTATCCCCCCGCCGAGGTGCATTTCGACGCGCCATTCCAACGGCCGCTGACCATCGGATACGCCCTGGGCACCGATGATCTCGGTCGGGACATCCTCTCCAGGATCCTGCACGGTGCCCGCACCTCGCTGCAGGTGGGCGGGCTGTCCGTGCTGCTCGCCGTCGTGATCGGCACCCCGCTGGGCCTGCTGGCCGGTTATTGGCCGGTGCTCGATGCGGTCGTGTCGCGGTTGACCGACCTGATGCTGGCCTTCCCGTTCCTCATCCTGGCCGTCGGCTTGGCGGCCATCAACGGCCCGAGCCTGACCAATGCGGCGATCGCGCTGGGCATCGCCCAGATCCCCACCATGATCCGGGTGGTACGCGCCGAGACACTGCGGTTCAAGGGTAAGGACTTCGTGCTCGCGGCCAAGGGGCTCGACGCCTCCGGCGGCCGGATCCTCGGCCAGCACATCCTGCCGAACGCGACCTCGGCGATCATCGTGCAGGCCACGGTGATCATGCCGATCGCGGTTATCGGCGAGGCGACGTTGTCCTTCCTCGGACTCGGTATCCAACCACCGACGCCCAGCCTGGGAGTGATGCTCTCCGACGCCCAGCAGTACCTGGTGCGCAGCCCGACGGCGGCGATCTTCCCGGGCCTGGTAATCCTGCTGATCTGTCTCGGATTCAACTTGTTCGGCGACGCACTACGCGACGCACTCGACCCGACCACTCGACGCTGAGGATCTTCCTGTGAGTTTCGTACCCCCTCCCGCGATGACCAGCAGACCGACGTTGCAGGGCACCTTCGGAATGGCCGCGACCACGCACTGGACCGCGTCCGCCACCGCCTCGGCGGTGCTGGAGCGCGGCGGCAACGCCTTCGACGCCGTGGTCGCCGCCGGGTTCGTACTGCACATCGTGGAACCGCACCTGAACGGGCCGGGCGGCGATCTGACCGGCGTCTTCGCCACCGCAGCCGACCCGACCCCGAAGGTCCTCGTCGGGCAGGGCCCCGCGCCGCAGGGCGCCACCGTGGAGCACTTCCGCGCCGAGGGGCTCGACCTGGTTCCGGGGGCAGGCGCGCTGGCCGCCGCCGTGCCCGGCGCCGTCGACGCGTGGTTCGTTCTGCTGCGCGACCACGGAACGTGGGAGTTGGCCGACGTCCTGGAGTTCGCGATCGGCTACGCGCGCAACGGTCACCCGGTGCTGCCGAGGGTGTGCAACACCATCGCCGAGGTCAACGAACTGTTCACCGAGCACTGGCCGAGCTCCGCCGACCTGTGGGCCCCCGAGGGCAGGCTCCCGCAACCCGGCGAGCTGGTCCGACTGCCCGCCTACGCCGAGGTGCTCGACCGGCTGGTCGCCGCAGGGGCCGACGCAGCCGACCGGGAGGGTCGGATCGAGGCGGCGCGGACCGCCTGGCGGGAGGGCTTCGTCGCCGAGGCCATCGAGGAGTTCGTCAAGACCCCGCATCGACACGCCTCGGGCACCGACCACGCCGGGGTGATCACCGCAGCCGACCTGACCGGTTTCTCGGCCGGTTACGAGGACGCGGTGACCCTGGAGTTCCGGGGGCACACCATCGCCAAGACCGGCTTCTGGGGCCAGGGCCCGGCGCTGTTGCAGACGCTGGCGATCCTGGAGGGCTTCGAGGACTCCGAGATCGACCCGAGCACCTCCGCCGGTGCGCACCGCATCGTCGAGGCGATGAAGCTCGCCCTGGCCGACCGGGACGCCTACTACGGCGACGGCGAGGGGGATCTCGCCCCGCCCGCCGCCACGCTGCTCTCCGCCGAGTACGCCGCCCAGCGGCGCGCGCAGATCGGCCAGACCGCCTCGGCGGAGCTGCGTCCCGGTGTGTTGGCCGACCGCACCGCCTTCCAACCGCCGCTGCGTATCACCTACGACCTGCACGGCGCGGGCGCCGCCGCAGGCGAGCCGACGGTCGGCTCCTCCGGCGAGACCAAGGGCGACACCTGCCACCTGGATGTCGTCGACCGCTGGGGCAACATCGTCTCGGTGACGCCCTCCGGCGGGTGGTTGCAGTCCTCCCCCACCATTCCGGCGCTCGGCTTCTGCCTGGGCACCCGGCTACAGATGAACTGGCTGGACGAGCAATCGCCGTCGGGTCTGCGCCCCAACAAGCGGCCCCGCACCACGCTGACACCGACGCTGGTGCTGCGCGACGGGGTGCCGGTGACCGCCTTGGGCTCGCCAGGCGGGGATCAGCAGGACCAGTGGCAGCTGCTCTACCTGCTGCGCACGATCGTCGGCGGCTACACCCCGCAGGAGGCCATCGACGCGCCTGCCTTCCACACCACATCGATGCCCGGTTCCTTCTGGCCACGCACCTGGTCCCCCGGCGAGATGGTGGTGGAGGACCGACTCGGCGACGAGGTCATCGCCGAGCTGGAGGCCCTCGGCCACCGCATCGTCCGGGCCGGTGACTGGGCGTTGGGCAGGCTCTCGTCCGTGACCCGTACCCAGGACGGCATCCTCACCTCGGCCGCGAATCCCCGCGGCATGCAGGGCTACGCCGTCGGCCGCTGACCACCGCACCATCGAGAAATCCGCCAGGAGCCGAGGATGACCCAGATCGCCACGGACACCACGACGCCGCTGCTCGCACTGCGTGATCTCGAGGTGTCGTTCTCCACCGCACCCGATGCGACCCCCGCCGTGCGGGGCGTCGACCTGACGGTGCGTCCCGGCGAGCGGGTCGCCGTCGTCGGCGAATCCGGCTCGGGGAAGTCGACGGCGGCCCTGGCGGTGCTCGGACTGCTCGCGGGCAATGGCCGGATCACCGGCGGACAGGTGCTGTTCCGAGGCGAGGATCTGACCGGTGCGGACGAACGACGACTGCGCCGCCTGCGGGGCCGGGAGATCGGTCTGGTCCCGCAGGACCCGATGTCCAATCTGAACCCCGTCCGGCGCGTCGGCGATCAGGTGGCCGAGACCCTGCGGGCTCATGGGCTGGCCTCCGGCGCGGCGGCGCGGAAACGGGCCATCGAGTTGATGGGCGATGCGGGCATCCCCGATGCGGCCCGGCGGGCCAGGCAGTATCCACACGAGTTCTCCGGCGGTATGCGGCAACGGGTGTTGATCGCGATCGGGCTGGCCTGCCAGCCGGAGCTGTTGATCGCCGACGAACCGACCTCGGCGCTCGATGTGACCGTGCAGCGGCAGATCCTCGACCACCTCGAGACGCTGGTGTCCTCGTCGGGCACCTCGCTGTTGTTCATCACCCACGATCTCGGGTTGGCCGCCGACCGGGCCGACACGGTGTTCGTCATGTCGCAGGGCCGGGTCGTGGAGGCGGGCTCGGCGCGCACCCTGCTGGAGAATCCGCAGCACGAGTACACCCAGCGTTTGGTGGCGGCGGCGCCCTCGGTGGTGACCGCCCGCCGTTTCCTCGGCGGTGACGGCGATCGGCCGCCACCGCCGTCCGTCGAGGAGGCGGGCGAGGCTGGCGCGGCGGGCGGGGATATCGCCGAGGCCATCGCGGCCGAACGCGGCGCGACGGCCGCCGAGGCCGAGGACGACGTGCTGGTGGTCGAGGGGCTGACCAAGGACTACCGGCTGCGCGGACGGCTGTCGGGGACGCTGCGGGCCGTCGACGACGTCGGCTTCCGGGTGCGCCGGGGCTCCACCACCGCGATCGTCGGCGAGTCCGGCTCGGGCAAGTCGACGGTCGCCAAGATGGTGCTCGGTCTGGAGACCCCGACCGCCGGGACCGTCCGGTTGGACGGCCGCGTCGTGCAGACGGCGCGGGGTGCCGAGCGGCGGGCGATCCGCCGCGCGATGCAGCCCGTGTTCCAGGACCCCTATGGCTCGCTGAACCCGATGTTCACCATCGAACGCATCGTGGACGAGCCGCTGCGGGTGTTCCGGGTGGGCGATCGGGCGGCTCGCAGGCGTCGGGTCGCGGAACTGCTCGATCATGTCGCGCTGCCCGGCAGGGTGGCCCAGGCGCATCCCAACGAGCTCTCCGGTGGACAGCGGCAACGGGTCGCGTTGGCCAGGGCACTGGCCCTGGAGCCCTCGGTGGTCATCTGCGACGAGGCGGTGTCCGCGCTGGACGTCCTGGTGCAGGACCAGGTGTTGCGGCTGCTCGCGGGGCTACAGGCCGACCTCGGCCTCAGCTATCTGTTCATCACCCACGATCTGGCGGTGGTGCGGCTCATCGCCGACGACGTCCTGGTGATGCGCGCGGGGCGGGTCGTCGAGCGCGACACCGTCGACCGGGTCTTCGAGAGCCCGGACACCGAGTACACCCGCGATCTGCTCGATGCCATTCCGGGCGCGGGGTTCTTCGGCTGAGGGCGGGGGCGGCTGCGCGCCGCAGACCCGGTGCAGCCCGACCGGCCGGCGATCAACACGACGCGGCAGGCGGCAGTCGGCCCGCCGCGAAGCTCCCCGGCGTGATCCGCATGACCTCGCGGAACTCGGCGGTGAGGTGTGACTGGTCGTAGTAACCCGCCTCGACGGCCAGTCTCGACCACCCGGCGGGGTCCGTGTCGGAGGCCGCCAGAACACTGCGCACCCGGGTGATGCGGGCGAAGCGTTGCGGCGAGACACCGACCGCCTTGGTGAAGAGGGTGCGCAAGTGACGTTCGCTGATCCCGAGCCGGTCCGCGGTGTCGCGGACTCGCGCAGGCGGACGACCGACGCCGGCGCTCAGACTCGACAAGGCATGGCGCACCAGCCCTGCCCGGGCCCGGTTGTGCTCCGACTTCTGCGCAGGCCGGGCGAGGCGTTCGAGTAGGACCGTCTCGATCCGACGCAGCACCCGGGCCGGATCCAATCCCAGATCCACCAGTTCCTCGCTCAAGCGATGGGCTGGGCGGCCCCATAGCTCGCTCAGCGGCGCGATGCGATCGACGACGGCGTCCAGGTCCGCCCCGAGGAGCGACTGGGCTCCGCCGGGCCGGAGCCGCAGTTGCACGCAGATCGGCAGGTGCTTGCCCCGCCGATACTCGGCCCGGGTGCGGGGGCCCTGCACCAGCAGGTCGCCACGACCGCTCGTCGTCGTCCGCCAGACCAGCATCGGCGCGGCGTCCGGCGGCACGGCGATCGTCCGTCGATCGACCACGCCGTCGAGATCGGTCACCGTGATGGTCTCCACCCACGGCCGCAGGCCGGCGGGCACCGCTCGCCCGGCTGTACTCGGTCCGGCGGCGAGCGTCCCGATCACGGCGCCGCTTCGATCAGCGACGCCGTCGGTCGTCGGCGCTAGCGGCCTGCCGATGTCTGCACGCATCTGTTCACGCTAACCTCGCCTGCCGGTCGACCACTCGCCAGGCGAGTGCCGATTCTTCCTATCCCGCCGCGTGGGCCCCGGCGCAGGATCCTCGACCATGATTCTGATCACCGGGGCAACCGGAACCATCGGCAGCAAGGTCCTCGATCTCCTGGTCGAGGGCGACCACGACGTGCGCGCCATGACCCGCGACCCAGCCCGACTGCGGGCCTACGATTCGACGGGCGTGGACGTCGTGATCGGCGACTTCGACCGCCCCGACTCACTGCGCGCCGCCGTCGACGGGATCGACACGGTCTTCCTGCTCACCGCACCCGGAGCGGCGGGGCCCGACCACGATCGGGCCCTCATCGAGGCGGCGATCCGTGCCGGGGTCGGTCGGGTGGTCAAGCTCTCCGCGATCGACATTCCCGGCAGCGGCACCGGGGCGTTCGACTGGCACCGGCCCGGCGAGACCGCGCTACGGGACGGCGGGGTGTCCTGGACCATCCTGCGGCCTGCGGGCTTCGCCTCGAACTCGCTGGCGTGGGCCGAGTCGATCCGTGCAGGCGGCCCGGTGCCGAACATGTCGGGTCCCGGCGCCCAGGGCATCGTCGATCCCCGCGATGTCGCGGAGGTGGCGGTGGCGGCGCTGCTCTCGGCAGAGCACGCAGGCCAGACCTACACGCTGACCGGTCCGGAGAACATCAGCGTCGTCGACCAGGCTGCCCTGATCGGGGCGGAGCTGGGCCGGACGGTGCCCACCGTGGACGTGCCGATCGAGACCGCATGCACCCAGATGCTCGACGCGGGGGCGCCGGCCTCGATGGTGGACATGGCCGCGGAGGGCTTCGCGTTGATCCGTAGCGGCGCGGCCCGATTCGTCTCCGATGACGTCGAGCGGGTGCTGGGCCGCCCCGCCCGTTCCTTCGCCGATTGGATCCGCGATCACCGCGGGTCCTTCACCGGCTAGACGCGTTGCCGCCACGCGGCCGAGGGCGGCGGACTCCGCTGCCTTCGGCCGTCGGCACGAAGCGCCCCGTCAGCCGGCTGTCCGCTCTCCTCTCGCCGTGACGATCAAGAGCACGGCGGCCGGTGGGCGACCTTGACGGCCGACAGGTCTACCATCGCGGTTCAACGACTTCGCGCAGCGCACGATTACGATCGACCCCGGCTCGCGTCGAGTCGACGATCCTCGTATCGCCGGGTACCGAACGAACGTCGCCCGGTCGGGCAGGACGAGTACGGTCCGGGTCTTCGGCCGGAGTGCCACCCACAAGATCAGATCACGGTAAGGACACACCCGTGATCTCCGGCGGAACCTCCTCCTGTCAGACTCTTCGAGCCGATCGAGGCGAGGATGAGATCCCTCGAGTGTGAGTCGGCACACGGCGGGCGAGCGCGCTGCAGAGTCACGATGCGACCTACGGAGGAACGGGTGGATCAGGAAGGGCAGCTGGTCGCGGGACGCTACCGTCTGCTTGACCAAATCGGCAGTGGTGCGATGGGCGTCGTCTGGAAGGCACAGGACGAACGACTCGGGCGTGTCGTGGCGGTCAAGCAGCTTCTCCTCCAGCCCGGTCTCACTCCGGCGGCGGCGAACGAGGCCCGGGAACGGGCCTTCCGGGAGGGCCGGATCGCGGCCAGGTTGCAGCATCCCCATGCGACCTCGGTCTACGACGTCGTCGAGCACGACGAACAGCCGTGTCTGGTCATGGAGTACTTCGCTTCCCGAAGCCTCGCGGCGGTGCTGCATCAGGATGGTCCGCTCGACATCCGAGAGGCCGCCCGGATCGGCACCCAGGTGGCCTCGGCGCTGCACGCCGCGCACGTCGCCGGCGTGGTGCACCGCGATGTGAAGCCTGCCAACGTGCTGCTGGGCGAGGAGGGCATCGTCAAGATCGCCGACTTCGGGATCTCCCGGGCAGCGGGCGACGTGGCCGTGACGCAGACCGGGATGCTGGCGGGTACTCCCGCCTATCTGGCCCCGGAGGTCGCCAAGGGCAAGCCTTCGCTGCCCGCCTCCGACGTCTTCTCGCTGGGCTCCACGCTGTATGCCGCCGTCGAGGGCGGTCCGCCCTTCGGCACCAGCGACAACGGCTTGGCGATCCTGCACGCCGTCGCGGCGGGCGAGTTCACGCCGCCGGAACAGGCCGAGGAACTGACGCCGGTATTGCTGCGCATGTTGACGCTGGACCCCGAACAGCGGATGACCATGCCGGAGGTGCAACGGGTCCTGTCCGAGGTGGCCACCGGGGGCACCGCGACCGGCCTGACACCGTTGTACGACGAGGACGACCTCGACGAGGATCCGACCGTGTTGGCGCCCGGGGCGGCGGCCACCACGCGCGCGGCTCGTCCGCAGACGACCACCATCGCGGCGAGACCCGCAGGCGCGATGCCCACCGCGACGGCAGCTCGTGCCCGCCCCGCACCCGCACCTGCCCCGCAGGCGTTCTGGCGGCGGCCCGCCGTGCTCGCGGGCGTCAGCGTGTTGGGCGTGGCACTGGTCGCGGTCGTCATCACCGCGCTGCTCAACGGCAATCAACCGCCGGACAGCCAGCAGACTCCTGCTGATCAGCCCGCGTCCGAGCAGGATCGGGGACCGACGCCGACCGAGGCGGCGACCACGACGGACGAGGTTCCAGATCCCGGTTATCAGCAGGATCACGGGAATCAGCCCGTTCCGCCGCCGAACCACGGCGGGCCCGGTGCTACCGGACAACCCGAACCAGAGCCAAGCGATACCGCGTCGACCACCGAGGACGAGGGCGAGACCGAGACGAGTACGTCCTCGGCGGAGACCGAACCGTCAGTGCCAACGGACATCGAGGACCCGCCGGAGACCGACCCCACCGGGGACGACCCGCCGCCGGACGAGGACGACGACCAGGTGGAGGACCCGCCCACCGGCGGCATGAGCGGCTGACCACACCAGTACCTCCAGACCGCCGACGGTGCCCTTCCACGGGCACCGTCGGCGGTGGCATCGGTTGGGGAACCTCGTCTCCGAAGCCGCATCGCCTCGGCCGGCCACTACGGCCGGAAGGTCTGCGTGTCAAGGGTGGGAATCCGCGTCCCACAAGCCGGGCCAACCACTTCGCGGGATCCGGCATGCTTGTTACGGGCCGCTGAACAAGGGTTCGCCTCGGCTCGGATAGTCATCTCGATCGGCACCCATATCCGCGATACCGACATTCGATGTCGGCGGGCCGGTAGCCATAGTCGACGGAAATGCCGAACGTGCCCGACGGCAATGGGGACGCCCCATTCGAATGGGGATCCAAGAGGCCTTAGCCCGGATTCCTCACATCGATATCACAGGCTTGGCTGACGATGCACACCGACCCCGGTGGCGGCACTCCACGGATTCTCGGAACACGGCGGACCGTCTTCGCCCCGCAGCCAGTGCTCCCCGGTCTATGCGGGAATTCCCCATCGGCATCGATCAAGCGGCACCGATTCGACGACGCTCGGTGACCGGAGATTGCGTGACCAGAATGTCTCACCGCTGAGAAACCCACCCAAGGACCGTTCGCAACATCCGAAGTCGCACGGCCATCCGACGTCCGCCATTCGGCGCAACCCCGCTAGCCTCCCCGGACCAGCTCGGCCGAATGGGTGAGGGGCAATTGTCACGCAGTGCAATGTTATCCGGAAGTCCGCCCGACTAGGTTTGCCTTGATTACCGATCAGACGAAGATCAAAGGACGGCGGCGGCCGACTCGCCGATTCGAGGTCGGCCCACCGAACTGCCGGGACGCGCGCCACACGCTCCCTCATCGCTGGTCAGCGCGGTGTTCGCCTAAGTCGATCAACGCCGGGTCCGCTGACAGAGGGCATGCCGCATAGGCATCCCCGGATATCTATGGCAGTATCAAACCCACTCGATTACGGCGGCTGTTTGCAGCGCAGTGACACCGACGTTATCGCTCACTGATAGCCACGCCGCGACCTCGGTAACCAGCGCGGGAAGGAGAATCGAAAATCGACGACCGCTCCCGCGACCTGGCGGCGCAGGACCTCCGTCGACCTGCTATCACCCGCCTCGCCGAACGCGCGTGTACTGCGACCGTGATACGCCCGGGATCCTCGTCCGACGCTGGCAATCAATTGCGCCGGATCGCCTCGATGTCGACTCCCGCGACGGCCGACACCCGTTTCACCGGATCCGACGGGACGCGTCGCACCGGGTTCGCCCACCGTCTCGACGAGATGTATGTGTTCGAATACTCGGATTATAGGATCGGCCTCGAACACTTCAGTGGACCGATGTTCTCGGTAGCCTCTCCGCGACGTCAGGGCGACCTGTCGACGCACCGCACTGTGAGACACGTAACAATCCCCGAGGGATACCCCGGGGCATTGACACCAATGTGCAGCTGTGTAGGGTCCAGAGGAGCTGATCATGAAACTGGAGAAGACCAGCAGGAACTCGCGGATGCCACCGGCATGACGCAGGGAGGCGCACGAATCCCGTAAGCCGTCATCTGTCAGAGCGCAATCGTGCAGCCGGCCGAACGCGGCAGCACGATGACGCTGTCCGTCCCCATCCGCCCCGTTCACGAGGATCTCATGGAACAACAAGTGCTGTTGACCATCGCGTTTTGGTGTTTAGCCGTCGGCGCCCTCGCCCTGGTGATACTGCTGGTCCGCCAGCGTCAGATCTCCACCCTGCTTCGTGCGCGCAACACCGCCCTGCAGAACGATCTGCGTGCCCGCGATGAAGAAGCGCAGCATCTAGTCTCGGCGCGACTCCCCGCTCTGGTGGATGCGCTCAGCCACATGGCCGCCGAGGTTCCCGGTCCGCTGCACCCGCAACTGTCGAACACCGCCTACGGCCAGAATCTGCAGCTCGTCGTCGGGCTGGTGACCGAGTCCGTCGAGAAGTCGATCAATCGTGTCGAGCAATCGGCCCGGACGACGTTGAAGTCCATGATGCGCACCGTCCAGAGCCTGGCCAATGAACAGCAGCTGGCCATCTCCACGATGCAGGACCGGCACGACGACCCCGACGTCCTCGAGGACCTGCTCCGCATCGACCACGCGAACTCGCAGCTGGGCCGTCGAGTCCAGGCCACCGCGGTGCTGTGTGGCTCCTGGCCCGGCCAGCAGCGTTCCGCCTCCTCACTCACCGACATCGTCCGAGGCGCGACCTCCCGTATTCGGGACTACCGCCGGGTCGAGGTGCACGCACAGGTCGAGAACGCCGTGATCAGCCGGGCCGTCGAGCCGGTCGTCCTGACCCTGGCCGAGCTGCTGGACAACGCGGCACGGCACTCGCAGCCCAACACCTCGGTCGAGGTCAACTTCCGACACGCCCACAACGGCACCGCGATCGTGATCGACGATGCGGGCGTCGGGATGAACGCGGAAGAGGTCCGACGGGCCGCAGGTCTGCTCGCCGCGCGCGAGGTCGCCGACATCAACCGGCTCGGCGACCCGCCGCAGATCGGCTTCGCCGTGATCGGTGTCCTTGCCGCGCGCTACAACTTCACCGTCTCGGTGGACACCACCTCGCCCTACGGCGGGGTACGCGCGGTGGTCTTCCTCCCGACGCCGTTGCTGACCCGGATCGCGCCCCCCGTCCCGACCCGTGCGGAGACCCCAGCAGTGTCCACGCCCGCCGCACCACCACCCGCGAAGGCGCCGGCACTCGAGACACCCCAGCACACCCCCGCATCCACGGCGGGTGGACTGCCCAAGCGCCGCAGGCACACCCCCCGCACGGATCGGTCTCCCTCGTCGGAGCAGACCCTGCCGCCTTCGGCACCTTCGGCACGTCCCGCAGGTGAGACCGCCGCCGGGATGGGCGCGTGGCAACGCGGCACCCGGTCCGGCCGCATCATCGATTCGTCTGACAGTGAAGGGAACACCCAGGCATGACCGACCCTGTGAACAACAAGCTGGGCTGGATGCTCGACGATGCGCTGAGAGTCCCCGAGACCCGTCACGCGATCCTGCTCTCGGCCGACGGGCTGCTGATGGCCCACTCCGAACGCATCAGCCGTGACGACGCGGAGCGGCACGCGGCGGGCATGTCCGGCCTGCAGGCCCTGGCCCGGAGCACGGCCGAGTTCTGCGGCGATCCGACCACCCCGTGGCAGCAGACGGTGAACGAGTTCGAGAGCGGCTACGTCTTCCTCGTGGCGGCGGGCGAACGCGCCTACCTCGCGGTGTCGGCCACCGAGAAGGTCGACATGGAGACCGTCTCCTTCCGACTTCAGGAATTGGTCCAGCGGCTGGGCAAGGAACTGACGAGCCCGCAGCGGTCCGATTCAGGAAGCCCAGTGTGAACCCGCCCCGCAACGAGCGGGCGTTGGTCCGGCCGCACGTCGTCACGGGCGGCCGGGCACACCCGACTCGGAACACATTCGGCCTGATCACCTTGGTGAGCGCCGCACGTGACCAGCTCGGCGGCCTGAGTCCGGAGAAGCGCAGACTCATGGAGCTGTGCCGAGGCGGTTCACTGTCGGTCGCCGAGATCGCGGGCCACCTGCAACTCCCGGTCAGCGTCACGAAGGTCCTGCTCAGCGATCTCGTGGACAGCGGCCACATCCAGACCACCGCGCCCCTCCCGACGACCGAACTGCCCAGCATGAAGCTCCTGCAGGAGGTGCTTGATGGACTCCGCGCTCGCCTCTGACCGCGTCTATCTGCGGGAGACCGTGCGCACTGCGGTCAAATTGCTCATCGTCGGTCATTTCGCGGTGGGCAAGACCACCTTCGTCGGCACGTTATCCGAGATCCGTCCACTGCGGACCGAGGAGACGATGACACAGGCGGGCGCGCTCGTCGACGATCTCGCCGGAGTCCAGCAGAAGAAGACCACCACGGTCGCGATGGACTTCGGTCGACTGACTCTCAACGAACGGCTGGTGCTGTATCTATTCGGCGCTCCCGGCCAGCAACGCTTCACCCCCATGTGGGAAGACCTCGCCTCGGGTGCGCTCGGCGCACTCGTCCTGGTCGACACCCGACGGCTCGAACACTCCTTCGAGGTCATGGGCCTGTTGGAGGAACAGGGACTGCGCTACGCGGTCGCCGTCAACCACTTCGACAACGCCACCTCCTACTCGGAGGAAGAGCTGCGCGAAGCACTCGATCTACTCCCGGCGACTCCGCTGGTCATGTGCGATGCCCGCGATCCGGCGTCGTCGACCCGAGCGCTGATCACCCTCGTCGAATATCTGCTCGCAAGTACCGATCAGGAGCAAGCGTGACCGCACCGAAGCCCACCGAACTGCAGCCGCCGCCCGGCTGTCCCGCCCACGCCGGGGGCGTCCCCCTCTACGGGGAGGAATTCGCGGCGAACCCCACACGCACCTATGACGAGCTGCGCAAGTACGGAGCGGTGGCACCGGTCGAGTTGTCACCGGGACTCACCGCCTCGCTGGTCACCAGCTACGGGCCCGCCCTCGAGGTACTGCGGGACTCCGAGACCTTCCCCAAGGACGGCAGGACCTGGCAGGCCACCGCGCCGCAGGACAGCCCCATCCTCGGCATGCTGATGTACCGGCCGAACGTCTACCACGCCGACGGCGCGCCGCACGCCAGGCTGCGCGTGACGATCACCGACAGCTTCGAGCGGGTGGACGCCAACGTCCTGCGTCGACACATCGAGCAGAGCGCCGACCGGCTCATCGACCAGTTCGCGGGCGAGGGCAGGGCCGACCTGCTCAACGACTACGCCAAGACGCTGCCGTTGATGGTCCTCCAGCTCCTGATGGGCTTCCCCAAGGACAAGGGCGACCAGATGATGGCCGCGATGTCCCGGGTCTTCGACGGCATCGAGCCGGAGAAGTCCAACATGGAGCTCGCAGGCCTGCTCGTGGAGCTCATCGCCATGAAGCGCGCCGAGCCCGGTCAGGACCTGACCTCCTGGATGCTGCTGCACAACGCCCAGCTCACCGACGACGAGATGATCCACCAGTTGGTCATCCTGCTCGGCGCAGGAGTGGAGCCGACCCAGAACTGGATCGCCAACGCACTGCGGCTGCTGTTGTCCGACGACCGATTCGCCGGTGACCTCGCCGGGGGCAGCATGCCCGTGGAGGACGCCCTGGTCGAGGTGCTGTGGACGGATCCGCCGTTCTCGAACTTCTGCATGACCTATCCCACCCGCGACGTCGAGGTCGCAGGAACCGTCCTGCCCAAGGACAAGCCGGTGCTGATCGGACTGGCCGCCGCGAACACCGATCCGGAGCTGGCCTCGGAGGGGCGGGCGGGTAACCGTGCGCACCTCGCCTTCGGCGGCGGCGCTCACGTCTGCCCCACCCAGTCGCAGGCCCGACTCATCGCCTCGGTCGCCATCGAGAAGCTGTTGGACCGGTTGCCCGACCTCGAACTCGCGGTCGCAGCCGATCAGCTTTCCTGGCGGCCCGGCCCACTCCACCGCGCGCTGACCGCGCTGCCTGTTCGCTTTCCCCCGGTACCCGTCCAGATCGGCGAGACCATTGGAGACAGCACATGGAAAGACAGGCCGGTTCCTTCGTCATCGACCCCACCGGAACCGACATCCAGTCCGAAGCAGGCAAGCTCCGGGCGGCGGGCGCGCCCACGCTGGTTGAACTCCCTGGTGGGGTGGTGGCGTGGGCAGTAGCCGACCACGACCAGATCCGTCGGGTCACGATGGATCGTCGGGTCTCCCGCGACACCAGGAATCATTCCAAGGCCTGGGCTGACGGCGAGATCACCCCGGACTGGCACCTGTTCACCTTCGTCGCCGTGCAGAACATGATCAACGCCTACGGTGCCGATCACAGCAGGTTACGGTCACTGATCTCCAAGGGCTTCACTCCTCGGCGGGTCGCGCAGTTGCAGCCCGCCATCGAGGAGCTGGTCGATGGCCTGATGGACAACATCGCCGAGGCGGGCCGGGACGGCAAGACGGTCGACCTCCGCCAGGAGCTCGCCTATCCGCTGCCGATCGCCGTCATCAGTACTCTCTGCGGCGCGCCGGAGGACTGGCGGCCGGAGCTGCACCGGATCGTGGACGGGATCTTCAACACCACGCTGGGCCCGGAGGAATCCAAGGCCAACGCGGCGGATCTGTACACGCTGCTGAACAACCTCGTCGAGTTGAAGCGCACCACTCCCGGTGACGACCTCACCAGTGTGCTGCTCTCCGCGCACGAGGAGGACGGCACCCGGCTGGACGGGGCGGAACTGGTCGACACGCTGCTGCTGATCCTGGGCGCGGGCCACGAGACCACCACCAACCTGTTGGACCAGGCCATGACGGCGATGCTGACCCATCCGGATCAGCTCGCCGAGGTCCGCGCGGGCACCATTAGCTGGGACGACGTCATCGAGGAGACGTTGCGCTGGAACGCTCCGATCGCGAGCCTCCCGTTGCGTTACGCCACGGAGGACATCGAGGTCGAGGGGGTCAAGATCGGCAAGGGCGAGGCGATCCTGACCTTCTTCGCCGCAGCCGGTCGGGACCCGGCGCACTACGGCGACGAAGCGGATCGCTTCGATGCGCGGCGCGCTGTGAAGGACCACCTCTCCTTCGGACACGGGGTGCACTACTGCCTCGGTGCGCCCCTGGCCCGGCTGGAGGCCCGGATCGCGCTGCCCGCGTTGTTCAACAGGTATCCCGACCTCGCACTGGCTGTCCGGCCCGATGAGCTTCGACCGGTGCAGTCCTTCGTCTCCAACGGTCACCTCGGACTCCCCGCCACGCTCGGTGCGGCGGCCACGGTCTGATTCGACCCGCACTTGGAGGTTCGTGCGCGAGCTCGCGCACGACGAGACACACCGATCCGCTTCAGCGGATCGGCTCCACCAACGCCGGGGCCCGATATGGGCCTCGGCGTGGACCCGACGGGGCGCCCACCGCGATCCGGTGGGCGCGTCCTGTTCCGGTCACGGTCCCTCGTCGAACGCCTCAAGCACCGCACCGGGAGCATCGAAGTGACTCCAGTGGAACCCAGCGAGCCCGAACGGGGATCGCCCTCGGCCTGTCCGGTCACCGGTGGCAGAACCCCGCTCTACGGCCCGGGATTCGCCGCCGACCCCAGCTCGGTCTATGCGTCATTACGCCAGTACGGCCCGATCGCGCCGGTCGAGTTGGCGCCTCAGGTGCCTGCGTGGCTGGTCACCGGGTACAGCACCGCGCTCGAGATCCTGCGCGATCCGGAGACCTTCCATAAGGATTCCCGGGCCTGGATGGCGGCAGCACCGCCGGGCACGCCGCTACCGGGCATGATGACCTATCGTCCGAACTGTCTGTACAGCGGTGGTGCGGAGCACGTCCGACTGCGCGGCACGGTGACCGACAGTCTCAACCGGGTCGACCCGAATGTGCTGCGAGAGCATGTCGAGCGGCACGCGGACGAACTCATCGACGCTTTCGCGTCGCGCGGCTCCGCCGATCTGCTCGACGAGTACGCCAAGGTGTTGCCGCTGCTGGTCTTCAAGGTGCTCTTCGGTTGCCCGCCCGAGCTGGGCGACCGGATGGTCCTGACGATGAGCAAGATCTTCGACGGCATCGACACCGAGCAGACCAACGCCGACATCGTGAACTGCATGTTGGAGTTGATCGCTCTCAAACGTTCCGAGCCCCAGGCCGATATCACCTCGTGGTTGCTCGCCCACACCGCCGAACTCAACGACGAGGAGATGATCCATCAACTGGTGGTGTTGATGGGCGCGGGCGTCGAGCCGACGCAGAACTGGATCGCCAACGGGTTACGGCTGTTGCTCTCGGACGACCGCTTCGCCGGCGAGCTGTCCGGTGGAGCAGTGCCCGTGGACGATGCGTTGGTCGAAGTGCTCTGGTCGGACCCGCCGATGTCGAACTTCGCCATCACCTATCCGGTGGAGCCGGTGGAGAAGGCCGGGGTGCGCCTGCGACCGGAGGTTCCGGTGGTCATCAGCCTCGCCGCAGCCAACGCCGACCCGGCCCTGGCCTCTCACCAACGCACCGGTAACCGGGCACATCTGGCCTGGAGCGCGGGTCCGCATCTCTGCCCGGCCCAGGCACAGGCCCGGCTGATCGCCTCGGTGGCCATCGAGAAGCTCCTCGATCGGCTGCCCGACATCGAACTGGCGGTCGCCGATCACGAGCTGACCTGGCGACCCGGTCCGTTCCATCGGGCGCTCACCGCGCTGCCCGTGCGCTTCCCACCGGTGTCGGTGGGCGTCGCGGCGGCAGGCACGAATCCGCCGGTGAGCGGCTTCGCTGCTCCGACGCTGTCGCGGCTGCCCGCCGCCACCTCGGAGTACGTCCCGAGCCAGGTCGAACAGACCGAGCAGCCACCTCGTCGGGGCCGATGGAGCTTCTTGACGCGGTGGTGGCGCGGCACCTGATCGGCGCCGCACCCCTGGCTGGAGAGTGGACGATCTCCACTCGCACGATCCACGATCTCGTCTCCACAAGGACCCGGACGGACGGATTCCTCGCGGCACAGCGACTGATCCGGCGCCTGTCCCGCCGTTCGCGGTGGAGGTTGGCACGACAGGAGGTTCGTCTCACCCGATCCAGCCTGACCTGGCCGGATGCCCGACCGAACGCGCCGCCGTGGGAGCGGTAACAACAGCGTTCGCGGTCGGGGAACCGCAGACGGCACGTCAGGTCCGACGTTCTGTCATCCGACATCGCTGTAGGAGTACGTGTGACCACCACCGACCCGGCGGGACAGGCATTACCGCCCACGGCGAATCCTGGTTCGCCGACCGGGTGCCCCGTCCACGCGGGCACGTCCTCACGTTCCGAGAGCTCCACCATCCCCCGCCCGCCGGATCGCGCCGGGCGCCCGATGTCCCGAGCGACCGACTCCGGGGCGACGCCGTTCCCGCCCGCCCCGCCGACGGCCGCAGCACCTGCGCATGCGCCGACACCGCTGTACTCGCAGCGGTTCGCCGCCGATCCGGCCACGGTATACCGCGAACTGCGCGACCAGGGTCCGACCGCCCTCGTGGAGCTCAGTCCCGGGGTGCCCGCGACGCTGGTCACCGGTTACGAGGCGGCGCTGGCCGTGTTGCGCGATCCGGAGTCCTTCCCGAGGGACCCCCGGCGGTGGCAGCAGACCGTTCCGTCGGACTGCCCGGTACTGCCGATGTTGATGTATCGACACAGCGCGGTGTTCAACGACGGCGCGGAGCACGAACGGTTGCGCGCCACCATCACCGACGGTCTTAGTCGGATCGAGCCCACCACGTTGCGCGAGTACGTCGAACGCAGTGCGGACACCCTGCTCGACGACATCGCCGAGCGGGGCGAGGCCGATCTCCTCGCCGAGTACGCCAGGCTGCTGCCGATCCTGGTGTTCAACCAGCTGCTGAACTGCCCGCCACAGCTGAGCGGTCAACTGGTCCGCAGTCTCGCGTCGATGTTCGAGGGCGGGCCCGATGCGGCCCAGGCCAACAACGAATTGGGCCACTGCACTCTCGAACTGATCGCGCTGCGCAAAGAGAATCCCGGTTCGGATCTGCTGTCCTGGCTGATCGCCCACCCGGCGCAGCTCACCACCGAGGAACTGGCACATCAGATTCCGTTGCTGTTGGCGGCAGGCATCGAGCCGGTGCAGAACCTCATCGCGAACGTCCTGCGGTTGCTGCTCTCCGATGATCGCTTCGCGGGTGATCTCTCCAACGGAAGCCTGCCGGTGGAGGACGCGCTGGTGGAGATCCTCTGGACCGACCCGCCGATGGCCAACTATGCGGCCTCGCATCCCACTCGGGACGTCGAGTTGCCCGATGGCACGGTGATTCCGGCCGGTCGACCGGTGTTGATCAGCTTCGCCGCCGCCAACACCGACCCGACCACCTCCATCGAACACGGCGTCGGTAACCGGGCGCACCTGGCCTGGAGCGCGGGGCCACATGCCTGCCCCGGCCAGTCACCGGCCCGGATCATCGCCTCGCTGGCGATCGAGAAGGTGCTCGACCGACTTCCGGACCTGGAGCTGGTCGTCCCGGCGGAGGACCTCACCTGGCGTCCCGGCCCGTTCCATCGGGCGCTGACCGCACTGCCGGTTCGATTCCCGCCGGTGGTCGAGCAGCCCGAGGCGCCGGATGCGGGTCGGGGTGACGGCAGCCCATGGCGGCGCACCTCGGTCCCCACACCCGCCGGCCCCGGAATGGCGCCTGCGGGCACCAGAGAACCGTGGCTGAGTGATTCGAACGCGCCACGCTGGTTGAACTCTCTCCGGCGCTGGTGGCGCGGTCAATAACCGCTCGGCCTGCACACCGATGACCTGACCCGTACGACTGCCGCAGCGGGGATTACTCCGACTGCACTGTCCACTTAGGACGGATGCGCAGTCCACTTAGGACAGATGGTCGAAGGATCCGTCCCCGCGACGGTCCTTGTACCTCCATGACCTGTGAGGAGCTTGCGTGACCTCCCAAGACCATTCCCGACCACTCGCCGCAGGCGGGCCCGGACTTCCACCGCCGGGTTGCCCGGCGCACGGGGCCGCCGAGCAATTGATCTCGATGTACGGTCCGGAGTTCGCCGAGGATCCGGCAGCGGTGTACGCGCGGATGCGGGCGCAGGGCCCCGTATCGGCGGTCGAGATCGCGCCCGGTGTTCCGGCGACCCTGGTCACCGGCTACACCACCGCGCTGGAAGTGCTGCGGGACCAGAAGAATTTCCCGAAGAACGCGCGGCCATGGCAGCAGACCATCCCGGCGGACAGCCCGGTGCTGCCGATGATGATGTACCGGCCGAACTGTCTGCACACCGATGGGGACGTGCACAGCCGCCTGCGGGGCGCGCTCAACGACGGGCTCAGCCGCATCGACATCGGAACGCTGCGGCACTACATCGAGCGCGGCGCCCAGACGCTGCTCGACGAGATCGCCCCGGCGGGCGAGGCGGATCTGCTCAGTCAGTACGGCAAGCTGCTGCCGATCCTGGTCTTCGATCAGATTCTGAAGTGTCCGCCGCACCTGAGCGAGCGGATGACCAAGAGCTTCGCGACGATCTTCGACGGAGTCGATGCCAAGGGCACCGAGCAGGCCAACGAGGACGTCTTCCTCTGCGCGCTCGAGCTGGTCGCGCTGCGCCGGGAACGACCGGGGCCGGACCTGGTGTCTTGGCTGATCGCCCATCCTGCGGAGCTGAGCACCGACGAGATCGTGCACACGATCCTGTTGTTGGTGGCCGCCGGGGTGGAGCCGGTGCAGAACCTGATCGCGAACACGCTGCGGTTGTTGCTCTCCGACGACCGGTTCGCGGACGGGCTCGCAGGCGGCAGCGTCCAGATCGCGGATGCGCTCGCCGAGATCCTCTGGACGGATCCGCCCATGGCGAACTACTCGCCGACCCACCCGCCGAACCCGGTCACGCTGTCGGGTGGCGTCCAGATTCCCGGTGGCAGGCCGGTGCTGATCAGCCTTGCCGCCGCCAATACCGATCCGGCGCTGTCGGCGGCCCGCGCGGCGGGCAACCGAGCACACCTCGCCTTCAGCGCCGGACCACATGTGTGCCCCGCTCAAGCGCAGGCGATCACCATCGCCTCGGTCGCCATCGAGGCGCTACTCGATCGGCTGCCGGAGCTGGAGTTGGCCGTCCCCGTCGAGCAACTGACGTGGCGGCAGGGGCCGTTCCACCGGGCGCTCACCGCGTTGCCCGTCCGCTTTCCCGTAGTCCAACCGTCCGTCCCGATCGACGTACCCACCGGAGGCAGCAGATGGAACACCAGCCAGTCCCCTTCGTCATCGACCCCACCGGCAGCGACATCCAGGCCGAGGCAGAACAGCTCCGCGCCCGGGGAGTCGCCACGCTGGTGGAGCTCCCTGGTCCGGTGGTGGCGTGGGCAGTGACCAGCCACAGCGCGATGCGGACCCTGCTGTCCGACCCTCGCGTGTCCAAGGACGCCCACCAGCACTGGCCCGAGTACGCCGAGGGCGCCGTCGTGCTGGACTCGATCCTGGCGACCTGGGTCGGTCGGCGGAACATGTTCGGCGCCTACGGCGATGAGCACAAGCGGCTGCGCTCGTTGGTGTCCAAGGCGTTCACGCCGCGACGGATCAACTCGCTGAAGCCGTGGATCGAGAAGATCACCGCCGGGCTCATCAGCGATCTCGCCGCCGGGCCGCAGACGACGCCCGCGGATCTGCGGGAGGGCTTCTGCTACCCGTTACCGATCGAGGTGATCTGTGCGTTGTTCGGGGTCCCGGAGGAGACCAGGCCCGAGCTGCGTCGGGTGATCGACGGCGTCTTCAACACCTCGTTGAAGCCGGAGGAGGCGATGGCCATCGCCGAGGACCTCTACAAGCTGATGTACGGATTCGTCGCTTACAAGCAGGCCAATCCGGGCGACGACCTCACCAGCGCCCTGATCGCGGCGCGTGAGGAGGACGGCTCGCGGCTGAACGAGGCAGAGCTGGTCGACACCCTCAACCTGGTGCTGGCCGCCGGGCATGAGACCACGGTCAATCTGTTGGACCAGGCGATCACCGCGCTGCTCACCCACCCGGAGCAGCTGGCGATGGTGCGCTCCGGCGAGCGCTCCTGGGACGACGTGATCGAGGAGACGCTGCGCTGGAACGCACCGGTGGCGAACCTGCCGCTGCGTTTCGCGGTGGAGGACATCGAGCTCGGCGACATCGTCATCCGCAAGGGCGACCGCATCCTGGCGCCGTATGCGGCCACCGGCCGCGACCCGGAGCACCACGGCGAGACGGCCGACCGCTTCGACATCACCCGCGAGGTCAAGGATCACCTGGCGTTCGGGCACGGCGTGCACTACTGCCTGGGTGCGCCGCTGGCGCGGATGGAGGTGCAGCTCGCGCTGCCCGCCCTGTTCGACCGGTTCCCCGAGCTGTCGTTGGCGGTGCCTGCTGCGGAACTCGTTCCGGTGGCCTCCTTCATCTCCAACGGTCACCGCGAGCTGCCGGTGATCCTCAAGCCAAGCACGGCGTGAGAGGGCCGTCGGGCTCGGTGGAGCGGGTTCGGCGCTGATCCATCGGTGATCGTTGTGCGTGCGATCGCCGCGTGAAACGTGGGCTGTCTTGAGGTCGGGCCGCCTCGGTGTTCGCCGAGGCGGCCCGCCGCGCGTTCATCGGCGCCGCCGTCGAGATTCGGGGTTGACCTTGACACCGATGTCACTGTTTAGCCTGGCTCGATGCCGAACACGACCACGAACAACCCCGGGATCGGAGTAACACGCCTCGGTGTCGGACCGCCGCTGGCGCTGGCGCATGGTGCGGGCGGCAGTGTGCAGGCCAACTTCTCCGAGCTGATCGCGGAGTCGAGCGGCAGCCGAACGCTCATCGGCGTGGACTATCCCGGTTCCGGGGCGGTACCCCGGCCTGCTACGGATCTGACTCTCCCCGCGCTGGCCGACCAGCTGGTGGCGGCCGCGATCTCGGCGGGTTTCGAACGGTTTCCGATCGTCGGTGTGAGTCTGGGGTCGGCGGTGGCCCTCACTGCGGCGGCACGCCACCCGGATCGGATCACCGCGCTGGCCCTGACCGTGGGTTTCCTGACGGCCGACGCGCAGCTACGCCAGTTCGCCGCGTTGTATCAGTCACTTGCCGCCAGCGGCGAGGACCAGGCTCTCGCCCGCATGCTGCTGCTGACCTGTTCCTCGCCCACGACCTTGGCCACGTTGGCTTCCGGCGGTGATGACGACGCGGTCGCGGCCATCGTCGACGGCTCGCCCGCCGACAGCGCCGCGCAACTGGGCCTTGCCTGCCGAACCGATGCGCGTGCGGCGGCCGCGACCATCACGGTGCCCACCGCCGTGTTCGTCAGCGGCCAAGATCGGGTGGTCCTTCCCGTCTCCACGCGGCGGCTCGCGGGCGCGATCCAAGAGGCCACCCTGATCGAGTACCCCGACGCCGGGCACATCTTCTCCGCCGCCGAGGAACGTGTCTGGGCCGGGCACGTCCGCGAGTTCCTGGCAGACCATGGCCGATAGGCCGGCTTCGCCGGGGAACTCACCCGGCCGATATGGCGCGATCTCGGATCAGCGCTGCTCACGACGCCGGGTCTTGATGAACAGATAGATCAGGTAGGGCGCCCCGAGCACGGCGGTGAGCACCCCGACGGGCAGATAGGACAGTCCCGGCGTGATCCGCACGACCACATCGGCGCTCACGGTCAGCAATGCACCGACGACCATCGATGCGAACAGCGGCGGCTGGGCCGTCCCGCCGAGTCGCATCGCGATCTGCGGCGTGGCCAGCGCGACGAAGGCGATGGGGCCCGAGGTGGCGGCGGCCACGGCGGCCAGGGCTGCGGCCAGCAACAGCAGCGTGCCCCTGGCCGCGCCCACCCGGATACCCAGGGCCCGCGAGGTGTCGTCGCCGAACTGGAGGCCACCGAGGACCCTGGAACACAACAGGGTCGCCGGTACCAGCACGGCGAGGGCCAGTGCCAGCGGGCCGACGCCGTCCCATCCCGCGTTGGCCAGGCTGCCGACCAGCCAGGTGGTGGCCTGTCCGGCGTTGTCGACGTCGCCGACGGTCAACAGCCAGTAGATGATGTTGCTGCCGATCGCGGACAGGCCGATGCCCACCAGCACCATGCGATAGCCGTCGATGCCCTGCCGCCACGACAGCAGGTACAGCAGGAAGCCCGCGACGAGCCCGCCGATGAGCCCGGCCAACGGCACGCCGAGGGACGCCACCCCGCCGAGCGCGCCGCCCGTGGCGCCGAAGGCGATGACCGCGACCGCACCGACGCCCGCCCCCGAGGTGATACCCAGGATGTCGGGGCTGGCCAGCGGATTGCGGGCCAGGGATTGAAAGAGTGCACCGGACAGGCCCAAGGCCGCACCCACCAGGATTCCGGTCAGGGTCCTGGGCATCCGGAGGGTGAAGATGATGCCGTTCTCCCGGCGATCCCCGCCGCCTGCGAGCGTGCGCAGCACATCGATCACCTCGATGTGCGAGGTACCTCGACCGATGTTCACCGCCGCGACCAACACCAGCAGCACCAGGCCGACCACCGAGACGGTGATCAATCGGGGCCGCAGCCGCAGTGAAACCGGGCCGAGCCGCAGCGCCCGCACGATCGGGCCCGGCGAGGCGTCCGCCGCCGTCGACCGGGTGGCGGTGTCGGCAGGACGGTCGTGCAGGCGTGGTTCGTTGACGGTCACAGGCGGATCAGTCCCTTGCGGCGAACGAGCCAGATGAAGACGGGCGCACCCAGCACGGCGAGCATGATGCCCACCTCGAAGCTGTCCGAGGACACGACGCGGCAGAGCACGTCCGCGGCCAGGAGCAGGGTCGCGCCGGTCAACGCGGAGACCGGCACGATCCACCGATAGTCCGGGCCGGTGATGAAGCGAGCCAGATGCGGCACGATCAAGCCCAGGAAGGCGATCGGGCCGCAGGCCGCGACGACGGCGCCGGTGAGCAACGTGATCGCGAGGACTCCGACGATCCGGGTGCGACGGATGTTCTGGCCGAGCGAGCGGGCCATGTCATCCCCCAGCGCGAGGATGTTCAGTCCACGTGCATTGGCCAATGCCAGGACGATGCCCACCAGTAGAAATGGTGCGACCTGGCCGGAGACGGAGTACTCGCGGGCGGCGATGGAGCCGACCTGCCAGAAGCGGTAGACCTCCATCCCGGCGCGGTTGGCCAACACCACGGCGGAGACCAGTCCACTGAGTAGCGCGGTGACGGCCGCGCCCGCCATGGCCAGCGTCACCGGCGAGGCACCACCGCCGATCGAGCCGAGGGCGAACACGACCACGCTGGCGATCAGGGCTCCCGCGAAACCGAACCAGATGAACCCCTCGAGATCGCGAATGCCGAACAACACCACCGCGACCACGGTGGCGAAGGCCGCTCCCTGGGTGACACCGAGAATGCCGGGGTCGGCCAGCGGATTGCGGGTGTGGCCCTGCATCAACGCACCTGCGGCGCCAAGGCCTGCGCCCGCCAACAGGCCGAGCACGGTGCGTGGTAATCGCAGTGCGCGGACGATGTCGTCGGACTCGGTGCCGCTCGGGTCGACCAGCGCGGCCCACACCTGGTCGAGCGGGATGGTGCGGGAGCCGATGGCGACGCTGGCCGCGACGACGAACAGGAGCGCGATGCCGAGCAGGGTGATTCCCACTCGTCTGCGGCGCGCACCGGCGTCCGAAATGCCGCCTCGGACGGTATTGGGCGCCGTGATCACCCGATCTCCTCACGAGATTGGCCGGATCGTGTGATCGAGCCGGTTGTCGGATCCGTTCCGGGTCGCCATCGCCCACGAGGACGGAAGCCGCCGCCCGGCGGTCGGACCCACCGTGGTCCGACCGGTTCGGTGTTGCGCTCCACGTCGCCCCCATCCGCAACGAGGATCACCGCCGATCCCCGAGATTAGCCGTCCGGTCTCGGCTCGCCGTGCAGGCATCGAGGAGTTTCGGCGCCGTGATCGGACCGTACCCCGCACCTCGTACCATGTTTAAGGCAAGGCTAACCGAACAAAGGATCTGTGAGATGTCGAGTGCCGTGCGTCGTCGTTCCCGAGGGGCTGCCATCGCCCTCCCGCTCGCGGCCTGCCTGTTGGTCAGCGCTTGCGGCGGCGGCGAGGAACCCGAGGGGGCGCAACAGGAGCCCGGCGCCGACGGATTCCCTCGCACGGTCACGCACGCGATGGGTGAGACCACGGTCGAGGCCGCGCCGGAACGGGTCGTGGCCCTGGACACCAGCTACATCGACGCCGCGATGGCATTAGACCTCGATGTGGTGGCCCGGATCGACTACCACACCGAGGGCGGCGAACTGCCCTCCTACCTGGACGAATCGGAACGCGCCAACGCCGAGAGCGCCGAGGTCATCGGGGACATCACCGCCCCCGACATCGAGGCGCTGTGGGACATCGAGTCCGACCTGATCGTCTCGGCGCAGGTGCGGCACGAGGAGATCTACCCGGAGCTCAGCGAGGTCGCGCCCACGGTGTTCAGCCAGACCACCGGCGCCACCTGGAAGGACAACATCCGGTTGCTCGCCGAGGCGGTCGGGCGCGAGGAACTCGCCGAGGAACGGATCACTGCCTACGAGGAGCGCGCCGAGAGCATCGGGACGGCGATCCGCGAGAAGCTGGGCAACGATGCCACCGTCACGATGGCGCGCTTCGTCGAGGGCGAGCCCACCGTTCGGCTCTACACCAGCGCTTCCTTCCCCGGCATCGTCTTGGCGGACGCCGGCCTGGCCCGGCCAGAAGGCCAGCCGGACTCCGAGGACGACATCATGGTGAATCTCAGCCAGGAGGACATCACCGACCTCGACGCCGATCACATCTTCCTGTCCGCGTACTCCGACCCCACTCAGGAGGCGGAGGACCCGCGTGAGCAGTTCGAGTCCAACCCGCTCTGGGATCGGTTGGAAGCCGACATCACCTCCGTGGACGACACCGTGTGGGTGACCTCGGTCAGCCTGCAGGGCGCCGAGCAGATGCTGGACGAGCTGGCGGACGCATTCGAGGTCGAGGGCGCCCGCTCCTGATCCTGCCGATATCGACCGGCCCAAGGTGGATT
This sequence comes from Actinoalloteichus hymeniacidonis, assembly GCF_014203365.1. Taxonomy (NCBI): domain Bacteria; kingdom Bacillati; phylum Actinomycetota; class Actinomycetes; order Pseudonocardiales; family Pseudonocardiaceae; genus Actinoalloteichus; species Actinoalloteichus hymeniacidonis. The sequence goes on along the minus strand of NZ_JACHIS010000001.1, from coordinate 2,274,174 downwards.
GCGAGGCTGTCGGGGGCCTCGCAACCCATCCCGTGCTGCCGCACGGTTGCCTGCGCGACCCCGCTCGGCCCCGTGAGTGAACGGGGATTGAACGAGACCGGCGGAATCCTCGTTCCCGAGGATTCATCGAATAGATTCCCTTCGCTGGAAGGAAGATCGGCCGCGAGGGAGACATCTGTGGCACGGGCACTTCAGTTCAGAATGGGAATGCGATTACGGCGGGGCCTGGCCCTGGTGGCAACGAGTCTGGTGGCGGCGGCGGTCGTGGCCTCACCCGCCTCCGCAGCCACCGATCGGCCTGCCGAGAGCCCGCCGGGCTCGGTGGTGGCCGAGGCCGAGACGGCAATGGCCGCCACGCCGTCGCACAGCGAACGCATCATCTTCGACGGCGGCGGGGACGATGTGCTCAACGGACTCCGCTATCACTCGTTCCGGATCCCCGCCCTGATCCGCACCAATCGCGACACCTTGATCGCCTTCGCGGAGGGGCGGGCCGCTGACAACCGGGATTTCGGCAATATCAATCTGCTCTACAAGCGATCCACCGACAATGGCGCCTCGTGGTCGAGCCTGCGGGAGGTCGTCGGGCGGGGCCAGGGCACCTGGGGCAATCCGACGCCCGTGGTGGGCCGGTCCAACGGCAAGATCTGGCTGTTCATGAACTTCCAACCCGAGGGCAGCGGCACGGTGAATTCCTGGGACGACCGTCAGGTCTGGCTCTCCTCCAGCACCGATGACGGCGTGAGCTGGTCGGAACCGGTGAACATGTCCGACACCCTCAAGCCGAGGACGCTCGCCGACGGCCGCAGCTGGAACTGGGATGCGGTGGGCCCCGGAGTCGGCATCCAGACCACGGTGCGCAATCCGGGCAGGCTGGTGATCCTCGCGCAGCACCGCAACATCTACAGCGACGATCACGGCGAGACCTGGCGGGTTCAGGTTCTGCGGACCCCGGCGGGTGCCGCGATGGAGGAGACCGGGGAGTCCACCATCCTCGAACTCGCCGACGGCAGTCTCTATCGCAACGATCGCCCGACCACTCCCACCGCCGAGCGCGGCAAACGACGCTGGGTGTCACGGGGTTCGATCGAATCGGGATTCTCCCCGTTCGCCCCGGCGAGCTGCCTGCTCGATCCGGTCAACGAGGCATCCACGATGCGGTACAACGCCGATGCGCCCGCCCGGCTGGCCTTCGTCAACTCGGCCAGCACGGTGACCAGGACCAAGATGCGAATCCGGATGAGCGAGGACGAGGGACGGACCTGGAGCTACAGCAGGCCCTTCTCCGACGCCCCGCTGCCGGGTGAGGGCGGCAACTACCGCGAGGGCGGCTATTCGAGCATCGCCAAGACCGCCGACTATCACGTCGGTGCGCTGATCGAGGTGAACGAGAACGTCTCGAGCAACTCGACCTCGCACCGGTCGATCGCGTTCCGGAAGGTCAACCTGCCCTGGATCCAGGGCGGGGTGCGAGAACCGAATTGTTCCGGCGGGCTGTGACGCACCGGCGATAGGCACGACTACCGGGGATCACCAGGGTGGCGGCGCGGCGAGGTGCCGCCACCTGTCGCCTGCTCACCGACGGTGCACCCGCTCGGAGCCGCCGAGCCGCGCCGAGGTCGCGCTGCAGAATCGACGCGGTCGCCGTTCGGAGCCACCCGAAGCATGGTCGCGTTCGGCCGTGTTCTCGGTCAGGCGTCCGCGCAACGGCACGCACCACGGAATCACCAACAACACGGCGGCTCCCGCCACGAACGGCATCAGCACGCCGAAGGTCTCCGACAGGAGACCCCCGATGATGGCACCGAATCCGGTCGCGGCCAGCACCCCGAGCCGATACACGCTGTTGATCCGGCCCGCCAACTCGATCGGAGCCGCCTCCTGCCGGACCGAGGTCGACATGATCACCCAGATCAGGAAGGCGGTGTTACCGATCACGATGGTGGCGAAGACGACCGACAGGCTGCGTGTCGAGGCCTCCACCAGATAGATCACCCCGAGTACCACCGGCAGTGCCCGGAACAGGCCGCGTCGACGCAGCCCGCCGCTCAGCCGCAGAGCGATCGCGCTGCCGACCAGCGCCCCGATCGCCTCGCCGATCAAGAGCATCCCGTAGCCGATCGGGCCCAATGCCAGGTGCCGGGTGGCGAAGAGGACGAAGATCCCGGTCACCATGCCGACGGCGAACGCGACGATGACACCCAGCAGGCTCAGCGAGCGCAACAGCGGATGGCGCCGGGTGTACCCGAGACCGGCCCTGATGTCGGCGAGGACCCCGGTGGCGGGGCCGGTGGCGGGACGGCCGATCTCATCGGCCTGGCGCTCGGCTCGAATCCAGTGGATCAGCACGCCCGAGACCGCGAAGGTCACCGCGTTGACGAAGAACGGCAGGCTGATGTTCCAGGAGAACAACACCCCGCCGAGCGCGGGTCCGGCGAAGGAGAAGCCCAGGGTCAGCGCGGCGGTGAGCACGCCGTTGGCCTGGACAAGGGCGGGCGCAGGCACCAGCTGAGGTAGCAGCGCCTGCGCCGAGCTGTCGTGGAAGGTCTGGCTGGCGCCCAGCGCCATCACCACCGCCAGGAGCAGCCACCAGTTGTTCAGCCCGCCTGCGGTGATCACGGCGAAGGCCAGGATCGTCACCGCTCGGACCACGTCGGCCAGGATCATCAGTCTGCGTCGGTGCAGCCGGTCGGCCGCGGCACCCGCGAGCAGGATGAACATCACCGGTGGCAGCGTCATCGCGACCCGGATGCCGGACACGGTGCGGTCGTCGGCGGCGAGATCCGCGGCGAGCAGTTGAATAGCGGGCAGGTACATTCCAGACCCGATCGCGGATACGCCGGTCGAGACGACGAGAAGAATGAAACTCCGGTCTCGCCAGAAGGCCGTGGTCGGGCAGGCATGAATAGTCGTCACGAGTTCCCCATTCTGACGGATCGAGCCACAAAGTTGATCTTGGGGCGGAAGATAACACATGTTGATCAAGCTTCTACCTGGGATACCTGCAGCAAGATGATGAGAAGTGCCACTCGAGACGAGACGGTGGACACCCACTTCGACGCCCGCCGCTAATTGCGAGCGGGCACTGTATCGAAAAAGGTGGCCGCAGGATTCGAAAACTATTTCCGAGCAAATTTCCGCCAGAAAACCGCACCGATGTCGCAGCACACCCGAAAGGCGGAGCCGGCCGGAGAAACATCCGAGCCCCTTGCCGGGGCCGAGCCCGCCGGCGCGCCATCGCGAACCCGACGCGGACCGGGTCACCTACCCGGGCTGCCGCAGCCGCTGCGGAATACCCGTCCGGGATACGGGCACCCCTTCGGCGGTAACGAGGATCCGGTTCCCGCGCCAGGGCGCCGACACCACAGGGCGGGAGTCCCACCATGCCGAGCATCGACACGACACAGGTGGACGCGGTGTTGTTCGACCTGGACGGCGTCGTCACCGACACCGCCCGGGTGCACGCCATCGCGTGGAGACAGCTGTTCGACGACTTCCTACTGGCCCGCCCCGACGTCGCGGGCGAGGACCACCGACCGTTCGACCGGCAGGACTACCTGCGAGAAGTGGACGGTAAGAGCCGAATCGCCGGAGCCAGAGACTTCCTGCGCTCGCGAGGCATCCGACTCGACGAGGGTGCCGAGGACACCGACGAACGGTCCCCGGACGATCCGGAGACCGTCCGAAGTCTCGCCGCCAGAAAGGACGCCTACTTCCGCACCGCACTGGCGGACGGGGTGCGGGTCTTCCCCGACGCGCGGCGATTGCTCTGGACCCTGCGGGAGAACGGGATCCGAACGGCGATCGTCTCCGCCAGCCGCAACTGCGCCACCGTCCTGTCGGTCGCAGGCATCGCCGATCAGTTCGACACCCGGGTCGACGGTGTGCTCGCCGAGGAACGCGGCCTGCGGAGCAAGCCGCAGCCCGACGTGTTCCGGGTCGCGGCGGAATCGCTGGGTGTCTCCCCCGCCAGAGCAGTCGTCATCGAGGACGCCGAGGCAGGCGTCACCTCGGGCAGGCGGGGCGGATTCACCCTCGTCGTCGGGGTGGCCAGGGCGGAGGGCGCCGATGCCGCACTGCGCAGAGCGGGGGCCGACCTCGTGCTGCGCGACCTCGACGAGCTCACCGTCGCAACGCCCACCCCGGTCGAGGCTGCGGGACCGGTCCGAGACGAGCGACTCGCATGACCGCCTGGGAGCTGTCGTTCGAGGGCTTCGACCCCGACGACGAGGGTCGCCGCGAGGCACTCTGTGTGGTCGGCAACGGCTATTTCGCCACACGGGGCGCGGCCCCCGAGTCGGTCGCCGACGGCGTGCACTACCCCGGAACCTACGTCGCGGGGTGCTACAACCGGCTGACCAGCCGCGTCGCCGATCACGATATCGAGGACGAGTCGCTGGTCAACATGCCGAACTGGTTGCTGCTGACCTTCCGCATCGACGACGGTCCCTGGTTCACGCTGGACTCGGTGGAACTGTTGTCCGCCGACCAGGAACTGGACATCGAACGCGGAATCCTGCTGCGCAGACTGCGTTTCCGCGACGCGCAACGCCGGACCACCAGATTGGTGCAGCGACGGTTCGTACACCTGGGCTCACCGCATCTGGCCGGGTTGGAGACCACCCTCGTCCCGGAGGACTGGTCCGGCCGGATCACCTTCCGCAGCGGCATCGATGGCCGGGTCACCAACACCGGGGTGGCGCGTTACCGGGCCCTGGACGGTCGGCATCTGGTCGAGCAGGGCACGCGGGAGATCACGCCGACCACCGTCCTACTGCACGCTCGTACCAGCCAATCGGGCATCGTCGTCGCCGAGGCCTGCCGCTCCGAGATATGGCTGGACACCGCCAAGGCGCAGCCGCGACGCACCCTGGTGCGCGAGGAGAATCTGGTCGCCCACGACCTCGAGGTCACGGTGCGCCAGGGCCAACGGGTTCGACTGGAGAAGATCGTCGCGCTGCATACCTCGCGGGATCTGGCATCCACCGAGCCGATCGCCGAGGCTGAGGCGAGCACCCGTGAGGCGGCGGGTTTCGAGGACCTGCTGGCCACCCACGCCCTGGCCTGGACCCAGGTGTGGGCTCGGTACCGCTGCGGACTGTCCACCGATGTGCGGGCCAGACGAGCGGTCAACCTGAACCTGTTGCACCTGTTGCAGACCGTCTCCACGCACACGGCGGACCTCGACGTGGGCATCCCCGCCCGTGGCCTGCACGGCGAGGCGTATCGGGGACACATCTTCTGGGACGAGCTGTTCGTGCTGCCCACCATCACCCTGCGCACGCCGCATCTGACCCGGTCACTGCTGCTGTACCGCTACCGGCGGCTCCCCCAGGCCCGGGCCGCCGCCCGACGGGAGGGCTTCGCCGGGGCGATGTATCCGTGGCAGAGCGGCAGCAACGGGCGCGAGGAGAGCCAGCGGATTCATCTCAATCCGGAGTCCGGCCGCTGGCTACCGGACAACACCCATCTGCAGCGGCACATCGGCATCGCGATCGCCTACAACGTGTGGCACTACTACCAGGCCACCGGCGACGAGGAGTTCCTCGGCTCCTACGGGGCGGAGATGATCCTGGAGATCACCCGCTTCTTCGCGTCGCTGGCGACCTACGACCACGGTCGGGATCGCTACGTCATCCACGGCGTGGTCGGCCCGGACGAGTACCACACGGCCTACCCCGACACCGACCGTGCGGGCATCGACAACCATGCCTACACCAACATCATGACCGCCTGGTTGTGCCGTGTGGCGGCGGATGCCGTGCGCTCGCTGCCCGCCGATCGACGCAGTGAGCTGATCGAGCAGTTGCGGCTGGACCATCGCGAGTTCGACCGGTGGCGTCGCATGACCAGGAAGCTGTTCGTGCCCTTCCACGATGACGGCGTGATCAGCCAGTACGAGGGTTACAACCACCTCGCCGAACTGGATTGGGACGACTATCGACGGCGGTATCCCGACATCCGGCGCCTCGATCGCATCCTGGAGGCCGAGGGACGTGATCCCAACGAGTTCCAGGCCTCCAAGCAGGCCGACGTCCTGATGCTCTTCTATCTGCTCTCGGCCGAGGAACTGCGCGCGGTGCTGCACGATCTCGGGTACGAGTTCTCCGGCGAGCAGATCCCGAAGAACATCGACTACTATCTCCACCGCACCTCGCACGGCTCCACACTCAGCGCCGTGGTCCATGCCTGGGTACTGGCCAGGGGCCACCGGGCCAGGGCCGTCGAGTTCTTCGACCGGGCGCTGGTCGCCGACCTGGACTCCCGGGATGGCACCACGAGGGAGGGCATCCACCTCGCGGGCATGGTCGGCGGGGTGGATCTGCTCCAACGCTGTTTCGCCGGTATCGAGGTCCGAGGGGGCGCGCTGCGCTTCGACCCGCACTGGCCCACCGAACTCGGTGTGCTGGAGCTCTCGATCCGGTACCACGCACAGCCGGTGCTGGTCCGGGTCAGCGGTCGCACGGTGACGGTACGAACGGCGCCGGGCCCGCAACGGCCCCCGATCCGCTGTGTATGCGGTTCGCAGAGCGTACTGCTGGGGCCGGGCGAGACGGCGCACTTCGCCACGGACCGACCGGCAGAACAACAGCAGACCCCGCCTGCCGCGCCTGCGGACGAGCTGTGAACAGCGCGTCCGAAGCAAAGCGAACGTGAATTGATTCGCGAGAATAGTTGACCGCGCTGAGCAGCCCGGTTCGCTACCGCCGGGTCGATGTGCGCGACGTCGGGACGGTGCACCGATCGAGGACGTCTTACGCGGAACACGGCAGCGACCCGGCGGTTGGGTAGCCCTCCACGAGCGGTGGGACGACCTGGCGACCCGGCTCCTGGTGCTGCGTGGCCAGTTCGGCACCCCCGAGCGCGCCGAGTACGACACCGTTGCACCGCGGCAGCGACGCCGTTGGCTGCTGGCCCGGCTGGCCGCGAAGGACGCGGTACGCCGACTGATGTGGGATGGGGGTGCCGGGCCGATCTTCCCCGCCGAGCTGGAGATCCGGCATGCCCACGATCGAGGACCTGCTTCCGGCCTGTTGACGGTGGTCGGCAGGCATGGCAGGCAGGTTCCCGACCTGCGGATCGCGGTGGGGGTCGCGGGCGTCACGGCCGTGGCCATCGCCCGGCCCGCCGATCGGCCCGCTCCGGGAATCGCGATCACCGAGTACCGAGCCGGGTCGGACCGCTCGATCGCCGAGGAACTGGCGCTCGCCGCCGCGATGAGCACGGTGGATCCGGTCGTCTCGGAGGCACCCGCTCGGGTGCTGGCGACCGAGGGATCGCTGTGGGCGGTGCGGGTTCCCGAGGGGAGCGGCCCCGGGCGGACCCGTCAGGTCCGCACGGCGGTGCTCGACCAGGCCGAGGGGCTCGACGGCGGGCCGTGGCTGGTCGCATGGACCTGACCTCCGACCCCGAGCGGGTCCCCCGCTCATCAGCGACGACGACACGCGGGCACCGGTTGCCACGACACCGAGGGAGCATGGTGGGACTGATCACGCTAGGCGGGGTGGCGGTGAACACGACAGTGCTGCACCCCGAGGTCCCGGCGCCGGGCCATCCGATGGCGGTGTGTGTGCACGGGCTCGGCAGGGACAGCCTGGCGAGTTTCTATTGGACGCTCGCGATTCCGTTGACACGGCTGGGCTTCGCCGTGGCGTTGTACGACCTGCGCGGCCATGGCGCCAGCACCCGGCCCCAGGATGGTTACCGGCTCGACGACTTCAGCACCGAACTCGGCGGGGTGGTCGCTCACCTCACGGCCGAGTACGGCGACACCGGCCCGCTGTTGTTGGTCGGGAACTCCTACGGGGGCGCCGTCGCGCTGCACTTCGCGTATCAACGGCCCGAGCGCGTCGCCGGAGTCGCGGTACTGGAGTCCGGCCCACCCACCGAGCTGTGGTCCCGATCGATGCGGTTGACGATCGATGGGGTGCGGCGTGCCCTGCAGGCCCCGCAGACTCTCCAGGCGTTGAGGGAACGGCTCGGTCCGGTCGCCGTCGAGGAGTCGCTGCGGATGGCCGAGGAGTTCGCGGCGACCACGCTCTACGCCGATGCCCCGACGGGAACGCTGTTGTCCGAGTACGAGGTCGCCCGCTATCCGCACCCGGTGCTGGCCTTGTTCGGCGGTGCATCGCCTGCGGCGGGTGCGGCGCCGCTGCTGCGTCGCACGATGCCGAGTTGTCGGGTCGAGGTACTCGCCGGGCAGGGCCACACCATGCTCGTCGATGCACCGGGATCGGTGCGTCGACTGGTGCTGCCCTGGCTCGCGGACCGGGCCTCGGAGGCGGCACGCGGTCGATGAGCCGATCGTGCACCCGTTGCCGCCAACCGCTGCGTGAGGCGCACCGCGCCGCCTTCGGCGCGAGTGCGTGTGGTCGCCCGCGTCGGCTGTTTCTACGGTACTGTTCCGGCCGTCGTCGATGTCCTCGATCGAGGCCGAATCCCTTTCGGATGCGCGTTTTCCGAGTGTGTTCGGACCCGTTTCGGGAGTCGAGGGACGGCGGTCGCGAACCGACGGCGGCACACCGCATCATCGAGGGTGAAGGGAAAGCGACTCCTGATGTCCTGGGTTCGCCATGCGATGTGGTGGCAGGTCTATCCGTTGGGTTTCCTCGGTGCCCCGCAACGACAACCGGATCCCGGTGTCGAGCCGAGGCGCCGGTTGACCGATCTCGTCGACTGGCTCGACTACCTGGTTGAACTCGGTTGCAACGGGCTCGCACTCGGGCCCGTGTTCGAGTCGGGCACCCATGGCTACGACACGATCGACTACCGGCGAATCGATCCGCGACTCGGGACCGAATCGGACTTCGACGCGGTGCTGGCCGCCTGTCGGAACCGAGGTATCCGAGTACTGTTGGACGGCGTCTTCAATCATGTCGGCCGCGACTTCCCACCCTTTCGCGATGTTCTCGCACGCGGCCGCGACTCCCGATTCGCGAATTGGTTTCGGCTCGATTTCGCGGCCACCGACGAACCGGACGGATTCGGTTACGCCGATTTCGAAGGACACCGGAAACTCGTCGCGTTGAATCACGCCGAACCGGCCGTGGCCGATCACGTCGTCGAGGTGATGTCGCATTGGCTGGACCGGGGCATCGACGGCTGGCGACTCGACGCCGCCTACGCGGTGCCGCTGCCGTTCTGGCGCACGGTCGGCGATCGGGTGCGCCGAGCGCATCCGCACGCGTGGCTGGTGGGCGAGGTGATCCACGGCGACTACTCGGCCTGGATCCGGGAGGGCGGGCTGGACTCGACCACCCAGTACGAGCTGTGGAAGGCCGTCTGGAGCAGCCTGCACGACGCCAATCTCTTCGAACTCTCCTGGGCCCTGGAACGACATGCGACGTTCGCCGCCGACTTCCGGCCACTGGTGTTCCTCGGCAACCACGATGTGAGCAGGCTGGCGAGTGTGCTGGCGGACCCGAGGCTGATCGAGCACGCCATCGTGGTGCTGTGCACGGTGCCCGGGATCGTCAGCGTGTACGCGGGCGATGAACAGCGGTTCCAGGGGATCAAGGAGGAACGGGAGGGCGGCGATGACGCGATCCGCCCGGAATTCCCGGCGTCCCCACGGGAACTCGCGCCCTACGGTTGGGACACCTACCGGCGGTATCAACAGCTTCTCGGGCTGCGACGGCGGTTCCCGTGGTTGGTCGACGGCCGCATCGAGATCGTCCAGGTGGCCAACGAACAGTTGGTCTACCGGGTGACGGCCGCCGATGAGTCGGCCCCCGGTTGTCGGTGGCGTTGAACCTCACCGACACGCCACAGTCGCCGCCGGTACCGACGGGCACGGTCGTGTTGGCCGCGTCGGGACACGGCGGAGATCCGGGCGAGGTACCGGCGCGCGGCTGGACGGTCAGCGTCCTCGGTTGAAACTTCCTCGGTCGAGATCGACGGATTCCACGCCGTCTCGGGGCGCATCCATCATGAGTCTCGACCGGCGACCATCCCGAGTTCACGCAGGGAACCCCAGGCCAGGGTCGCGAGACCGGTCGGCGAGAGCACGCCCCGGACGATGGCCAATGCGTCGGATCGGGCCTGCCGGTCGAAGCCGTCGAGGTCGAGAACCTCGGCGGCCGGGATCACCAGGTCCTCCAGCGCCCGAGCACATCGGTAGTAGGCCAGCCGGGCGGGATCGATCTCGATGGGGCCATAGCCATCGAAGAACCAGGACTGCTCCTGCTCACCGACCAGCGCGAAGTACAGCACACCACCGAGAACGAACTGCAGGTCCAGCTCGGGCGGCGCCAGGACGGTGTCGTCCCAGTCGATCAACCACACCTGGTCGGCACCGCGCAGAAGCAGGTTGCCCAGATGCGGATCGCCATGGCAGATCACCCGGGGAGTCGGCCGGTCACGTAGGTCGGATGCGAGCACCTCGACCTGGGTCGTCAGGCTCGTGATCAGTTCCTTCGAGGCACGCCACTCGGCACGAAGGGACTGAACGAGCCGGTCGTCGAGGCCGGCGGGATGCGGGTCGCCCCGGTCAGCGCGCGACGCCGCCGCATCGAGTTCGTCGATGCCGCGTTGGACGGTCCGCACGGCCGCGACGTACTGCTCGTGGAGGCGGTACTCCTCCCGGGGCAGCACGGCCGCCAGTTCGGCGTCGACCGGCACGGCATGGGCCTCGGCGAGCACTCCGCCGTAGGACCGCCAGTGTTCGCTCGTCATCGCGCCGTTCATCGCGATGTCCCCCGAGAGCCACGGTGTCAACGACAACCGTCGCCCGGCGCGCTCGCGGTAGAGACCTCCGGCCGTCGTTCGGATGGGCCCCGCGACTCCGGGTACCCCGTGATCGGCGAGCCGGTTTGGGACGGTCAATCCGGCACGACTGCCACCGGTCGTCCATTTGATCGCATATCGAGCGCCGTCCGAGGCGATCCCGCGTCGCACCTGGGCCGCGCGATCCGCGCCCTGGTCGACCGATTCGATCGAGACGAGGTCGATACCGAAGTCCGCTCGAATCCACTCGGCCAGCGGTGCCTCGCCCCGCTGCCGATGGTCTGCGGACATCCGGGAATTCGATGTCACCGCGCTCCCTCCCCCTGAGATCGGACGGGCTTCGCGCAGCCCGCGCCGAGGTCGGCCGGATCGGACATCGCGGACACCCTAGCCGGCGGGGTTCTCCCACGGCCAGCGAGTTTCATCGGCGAGGACGATCCCTCCCCACCTGCCACTCGATCGCGGGATTCCGCCGACCCGAAGCGGTGATCGGCAGCGACGAAGGTCCTTGCGGCAGGCGACGGCCGGCCGGATCCGGACATCCACGGCATTCCCAGACCCATCGGCGATGATTACCGTCCGAAGTGGATCGATCATCGAGAGTCGTCGCCGCTACCGCGACCGGTGTCGGCGGCGCTGTAGTTCCTTCGGACCACGGTGGGCGACCTCGCACGATGTCCACCGCGAACCCTCTGATCGGGAAAGGCGAAGCGATGGCCAAGCGCATGAATCGGCGTGGATTCCTGCACACCTCCGCCGTCGGGGCCGGGGCCGGAGTGGCGGCGTTGTCGCTGTCCTCGGTGTCGGCCGCCGCACAGGACGGCCCGAGCCACCGGGACGGGCCCATCGACGACGAGGACGCCACCGACCGTGCCCAGCCGGGCATTCTGCGGGTCGAGCGCACCACGGTCGAGTACGCCGAGACCCTGTTGGGGACCGATGTCACCGAGCCTCGGCTGGCCTGGGTGCTGGCCGCCGACGGACACGGGGCGCGGCAGAGCGCCTATCGGATCCAGGTCGGTAGCGACGAGCATCGGCTGGCGGCAGGCATCGCCGACATCTGGGACTCCGGCCGGATCTCCTCGGATCGCACGATCGGGATCGACTACGCGGGCCCGGTGTTGCTACCCAGGACCCGCTATCACTGGCGGGTGCAGGTGTGGGACGGCGACGGGCGCGAATCCGACTGGAGCGCGATCCGCTGGTGGGAGACCGCCCTGCTCGATCAGCCGTGGCAGGCCGAGTGGATCGGCACGCCCGAGGCGGCGGCCCCACCCACCTTCGACGGCGCATCGTGGATCTGGTCGCCCGACTCGACCTCGGACGGGGCACCCGTCGGCCCACGCTGGTTCCGGGGCGAGCTGCCGCTCGCGCCGGGCACCGAGGTGCGCCGGGCCGTCGTGGTCGCCACCGCCGATGACGACTTCACCCTGTATCTCGGGGGAGGTCGGGTGCTACACACGCCGGAACAGGTCGATGGTTGGAAGATCGGCCAGACCGCCGATGTCACCTCGGCGGTACGCGCGGCCGAGGGTGTCCTCGTGGTCGCCGCGCGCGCCGTGAACCGGGGAGACGCCTCGGTCAACCCCGGCGGCCTGCTGGTCCGGCTGGTGGTGGAGACGACCGACGACCAGACCGTCGAGCTGGTGACCGGCCGAGCCTGGCGGGTGTCCGACGTCGAACAACCCGGTTTCGCCGAGCCGGAATTCGACGACCGGCACTGGGCCTCGGCGGCGGTGCTCGCGCCCTACGGTGCAGGCCCGTGGGGCGCCGACGTGAGCGTCGTACGCCCCGAGCGGCCCGCGCCGCTGCTGCGCCGCGAGTTCGACCTCCCCGCCGAGGTGCGTCGGGCGCGGCTCTATCTCAGTGGACTGGCCTACTACGAGGCCGCGATCAACGGGCATCGGGTCGGCACCCAGGTCCTGGATCCCGGATTCACCGACTACGACGAGACGGTGCTCTACGCGGTGCACGACGTGACCGAGTCCGTCGGGATCGGTTCGAACGCCATCGGGGTCGTGCTGGGCCGAGGCTTCTACGGGATGACCACGCCGAACGTCTGGGACTGGCACCAGCCGTCCTGGCATGGCGAGCCTCGGTTGCTCGCCCGGCTGGAGATCGACCACACCGACGGCACCACCACGACGATCGTCACGGACTCCGACTGGCGGATCACCGACGGACCGACACTGACGAACTCCTTGTTCGCGGGCGAGACCTACGACGCCAGGTTGGCACCGGGCGCCTGGACGTCCCCCGGCTTCGACGACACGGGTTGGGGCCACCCCGAGTCGGTCGAGGCCCCTCGTGGCGCGCTCGTCGCGCAGGAACACGAGCCCATCGAGTTGCTGACCACCATCCGACCGACGGCGATCACCGAGCCCGTACCCGGCGTCCACGTGGTCGACATGGGCCGCACGATGGCGGGCTGGGCCCGACTGACCGTGCGCGCACCCGAGGGCACCCTGGTCGGCCTGCAATACGGCGAACGGCTGGACGACGCGGGCCGGGTCGTCGGCTCCAACGGCCACGTTCCCGGCAGGCACCAACTCGACGAGTACATCTGCGCGGGGGACGCGGCGCAGACCTGGGAGCCGAGCTTCTCCTACAAGGGCTTCCGCTACGTCGAGGTGACCGGGTTGCCCGCCGCGCCCCGACCCGAGGAGGTCCAGGGGCGGCTGGTGCACAGCGCCGTCGGTGAGACCGGGACCTTCGCCTGTTCGGAGCCGTTCTACGAGCAGCTGGATCGGGCGATGCGCCGGACCCTGCTGAACAACCTCCACGGCATCCCGACGGACACCCCGATGTACGAGAAGAACGGCTGGACCGGAGATGCCCAGCTGGGCGCGCCGACGATGTTGTTCGCCTTCGGGATGGCTCGCTTCTTCACCAAGTGGGTCGGCGACCTCACCGACAGCGCGGTGCGGGACTCGATTCCGGTGATCGTGCCCAGCGGAAGCTGGGGATACGGCGACCTGGCGCCCTCCCCGGAGTGGACGACGGTCTACCCGTTCCTGCTCCGCGAGATGTACCGGGTCTACGGCGACGAGCGGCTGGTCACCAGGCATTGGGAGCCACTGGTGCGCTATCTGGACTGGGAGATCGACCGACTCGTCGACGGTCTGGCGATCACCGAGCTCGGCGACTACCTGGCGCCCGGATACGGGGGCAATCCGCCGGAGGACACCAGGCTGACGGCGACCGCCTACCTGTGTCGCGCGCTGTTGGACACCGCCGAACTGGGCGCGGTGCTCGGACATTCCGAGGTGACCGAGCGGTATCGACGGGTCGCCGAGGAGTGCACCGATGCGTTGAACGCGACCTTCCTCGGCCCGGCGGGGCATTATCGGACCGCGCGGGACCCCGGCTATCGGCAGACGTCGAATGCGGTGCCGCTGGCCTTCGGGCTGGTCCCGGCGCAGTCGCGGGAATCGGTGCTGGCGAGTCTGGTGGCCGACATCCGTGAGCGGGGCGACCACCTCAACACCGGGGCGCTCGGCACCAGTGTGCTGCTCCGCGTGCTCAGCGCCCACGGCCATTCCGAGCTGGCCCACGCCGTCGCGATCCAACGCACCTATCCGAGTTGGGGTTTCTGGTTCGACAACGGCGCGGACACGATGTGGGAGATGTGGCACGCGGACTCCCGCTCCCGAGATCACTACTTCCAAGGCACCGTCACCCAGTGGCTGTACGAGAACGTCGCCGGGCTCCGACCGGGTGAGGCCGGCTATCGCGAGCTGGTGGTGCGACCGGATGCCCGGGTAGGGGTGGACTGGGCCCGGGCGGAGCTGCAGACCGTCCGGGGCGCGGTGTCCGTGGAATGGGAGACCGCGGGCGACGCGGTGTCGATGCGGGTGACGGTGCCGGTGGGTTCCCGCGCGGAGGTCCATGTGCCTGCTTCCGAGCCGAGTCAGGTCACGGTCTCGCCTGCCGCCGAGGTGCTGCGGATGGAGAACGGGCACGCGGTGCTGCAGGTCGGGCACGGCGGGTGGGAGTTCGTCGGCCGGATCGGGTAGCGCGGGCGTCCGCCGTTCGCTTCGGGCCGAAGCAGCGCGGTCTCGCCCGCCGGGGCGGGCACGACGGGAAGCATTCCGACCGGTTCGGTGTTGTCCGTGGTGCCTGCCCGCGCGGGTGGTGGCGCGGCAGTCTGCTGCCTCGCCACGCCGTGCTGCCACGGGCCGGGCTGGTCGGCCGGACCGGTCGCCGTTCAATTTCCCCGGAGGAGTCTTCGTGCAACCGAGTGAGCCGATCAAGGTCGACATCTGGTCCGACATCGCCTGCCCGTGGTGCTACATCGGCAAGCGGCGGTTCGAGACCGCGGTGGCGAAGTCCGGGGAGAACGTGGTGGTGGAGTACCACAGCTTCGAGCTCAGCCCGGACACTCCGGTGGACTTCGGGGGCAGCACGGCCGAGTTCCTCAGCCAGCGCAAGGGCATTCCACCGCAGCAGGTGGAACAGATGTTGACGCAGATCACCGAGCTCGCGGCCCATGAGGGACTGTCGTACGACTTCGAGATCCTGCATCACACGAACACCCGTAAGGCGCACCGGCTGCTGCACTTCGCCAAGGCCGAGGACCGTCAGATCGAGCTCAAGGAACGGCTGCTGAGCGCCTACTTCGAGCAGGGCCGTCACCTCGGCAAGGACGAGGAACTCGTCGAGTTGGCCGTCGAGGTCGGGCTGGATCGGGATCGCGCCGTCGAGGTGCTCGCCGGTGACGAGTACCTCGACGACATGGAGCAGGACATGCGCACGGCGCAGCAGTATGGGATTCGCGGGGTGCCGTTCTTCGTCATCGACGGCAAGTACGGCGTCTCGGGAGCGCAGGAACCCGACACGTTCGTGGCGGCCCTGCGCACGGCACGGAACGGCGGTGAGTGACGTCGTGCGGCCCGAGCACACCCCCGATCCGGGTGCGCCGCTCGGGTCGGACGCGGCTGCCGCTGCCGGAGTCTCGCCGCTCGAACCGCCGCCGGGCGGCGGGTTGCGGATGCTGGGCGCGGAATCGGCCGTGGCCTGCGAGGGCGACAGCTGTCTGATCCCGGTGGATGCCGCCGACACCCCACGCGCCGAGAGCCCGCCGACGGGGGCATAGCAGGCGCGGCACGGCCTGCCTGTGGTGTCGGAAACTGATCCGTCCGGCACCGCAGGTCCGGCATCGCCGAGGGTGGCGGTCGCGGGTGCCCGCCGGATTCGGGTCGTTTCTAGGTCACCCAGCGCGATCACCTTGGGCGACAAGGCAAACCGATCGGGAGCGCCGCAGGCGACGAGTGTCCACCGTCGGCATGATCGGCTACCTTCGGTGCATGATCCGATCCGCCATGTCCTGGTCCGACGGTCCGTTGACGGCGTTCGATCTGGAGACGACGGGGGTGGACACCGCGACCGACAGGATCGTGACCGCCACGGTCGTCGCCATCAATCCCGGGGTGGAGCCGGTCGTGTCCAGCTGGCTGGCCGATCCGGGCGTCGAGATCCCCGCCGCCGCGGCCGAGGTGCACGGAATCACCACCGACCACGCCCGCGAGCACGGTCGCGACGCGGCCACCGTGGTGGCCGAGGTCGCCGCGCGACTGGCGGAGGTGTGGAATCCCGCCACCCCGCTGTGCATCTACAACGCGAGTTTCGATCTCTCTCTGCTGGACGCGGAGCTGCGTCGACACCACGGCCGAGGCCTGACGTTGAGCGGGCCCGTCGTCGACCCGATGTGCATCGACAAGCACCTGGACCGCTTCCGCAAGGGCAAGCGAACCCTGGGCGCGCTCTGCGAGCATCACCAGGTTCGGCTGGAGGACGCACACAGCTCCACCGGGGATGCGCTGGCCTGCGCCCGGCTCGCCTGGCGGCTGGCCCGCCGATATCCCGATCAGGTCGGCACCGTGGACCTCGGCGAGCTGCACGAGCTGCAGTCGGGCTGGTACCGGACCCAGACCACCGGTTTCGCCGACTATCTCGATCGCCTCGCAGGCAAGGAAGCCGATCCCACCGAGGCAGAGCAGCTGCGGATCCGGGCGGCCGACGTCCGCGCCACCGCAGAGCATTGGCCGCTGCGGATGGCCGTCGAGCCCGCCGAGGTCTCGGTGCCCGCAGGCTGAGATCGAGCGGCAACACGGCAGCGGTGCGTGGTCGCGATGACACCATGCCGGTCGCGGCTGCTCGCCGTAGGTGATCGACGCGAGGCGAGCAGCCGGAACGATGCGGTTTCCGATCAGCAGCAGCTGCCATCGGTTTGGGTTTCCGCTGCGGCCGCACCCGGGCCGGCATCGGAGGTACCGCAGGCTGCGGTACCTGCCGTGGCCGGACTGTCGTGCCCGAACGAAGCGGAGTCCCCGGTGACGGTGTAGACCTCCCACGGCTCCTGGCCGGGACCATGCACCCAGACCTTGTCCTGCTCGGCATAGCAGCAGGTGGTGTCCTTCTCGACAAGGGTCTCCATGCCCTCGCCGGTGAGACGTCGGGACGCGGCATCGACCTGATCGGTGGAGCCGACCTCGATACCGAGGTGGTCCATCACGGTGTCCTGCCCGGGCTCCCCTTGGAGCAGGACCAGCTTCAGTGCCGGTGTGCTGATGGCGAAGTTCGCGTAGCCGGGGCGACGCTTGGCCGGTTCGGTGTCGAAGAGCTTGGTGTAGAACGCAATCGAGCTTTCGAGGTCGCCGACCCGGAGAGCGAGCTGTACGCGGGACATGGAACTCCTTGGATAGATGTTTATCGAAGCAAGGCGTAGTCGACATTGCCCTCTAGATAGAGAGATGTCAATATAGAAAGATGTCGAAGCAACTGCCGTTGGCGGCGATGGACGCCTGCTGTTCTCCGTTGGCCCGCGAACCGTTGTCCGCCTCGCAGGCTGCGGAACTGGCGAAGATCTTCAAGGCCATCTCCGACCCCATTCGGCTGCGCCTGCTCTCGCTGATCGCCTCACACGGGGGCGGAGAGGTGTGCGTGTGTGACCTGACCAGTGCCTTCGACGTCACGGGCCCGACGATCTCTCACCACTTGAAGGTGCTGCGCGAGTCAGGACTGATCGACGGTGAACGCCGAGGAACCTGGGTGTACTACCGAGTCCACCCCGAGGTCCTGGCACGACTGTCCGCGGTCTTGGTGCCCGCCGCCCCCGCGACAGCCCCCGCATGAGCACCGCTGAACGACCTGACGCCACGGCAGGTCTGGTCGGGAGGCTTTCGACCCTCGACCGGTTCCTGCCGGTGTGGATCGCCGTCGCGATGGGCGTGGGACTGTTCGCAGGCCGGGCCGTTCCGGGTCTGGATACCGCCTTGAACGCGGTGTCGGTCGACGGCATCTCCCTACCGATCGCCGCCGGGTTACTGATCATGATGTACCCCGTACTGGCGAAGGTTCGTTACGACCGCGTCGACACTGTCACGGGTGACCGCAGGCTGCTGTGGTCCTCACTGACGCTGAACTGGGTCATCGGACCGGCATTGATGTTCGCCCTGGCGTGGCTGCTGCTGCCGGATCTGCCCGAATACCGAACCGGATTGATCATCGTCGGTCTGGCCCGCTGCATCGCGATGGTCATCATCTGGAACGATCTCGCGTGCGGCGACCGCGAGGCCGCCGCCGTCCTGGTGGCGCTGAACTCGGTGTTCCAGGTCCTCATGTTCGGGGTACTGGGCTGGTTCTATCTCGCGGTGCTGCCGGGCTGGCTGGGCCTCGCCCAGACCGACCTCGCCGTGTCGGGCTGGCAGATCACCAAGAGTGTGCTGATCTTCCTCGGAGTGCCCCTGACGGCAGGATTCCTGACCCGCTATCTCGGGGAGAGGGCAAAAGGTCGCCAGTGGTACGAGACGAGGTTCCTGCCCAGGATCGGCCCCTTCGCGCTCTACGGCTTGCTGTTCACCATCGTCGTTCTCTTCGCTCTCCAAGGTGATCAGATCGCCGACCGCCCAGTCGACGTGCTGCGCATCGCACTACCTCTGTTGGTGTACTTCGCCGTGATGTGGGGCGGTGGCTACGCCTTCGGCAAGGCCATCGGCCTGGGCTACGAACGCACGACGGCGCTGGCTTTCACCGCAGCGGGCAACAACTTCGAACTCGCCATCGCCGTCGCGATCGCGACCTACGGCGCTACCAGTGGACAGGCCCTGGCCGGAGTCGTCGGCCCGCTGATCGAGGTTCCGGTCCTCATCGGCCTCGTGTACGTCTCATTGGCGTTGCGCCGACGCTTCACCCGCCCTTCCCCCGATTCCGTGACTCCACGGCCATGACCGAATCGCACCGCCTCACTGCAACAGCGAACCGGGCGACGACGTGATGGAGCCTCGTCGGGCCTTGCGTGCGGCGACCCCGAGAACCAAGGAGCCACCGTGTCCGACCGACCCGAAGTGCTGTTCGTCTGTGTGCACAACGCCGGCCGATCCCAGATGGCCGCCGCGCTGCTCGACCACCACGCCCAAGGCCGCGTCGTCGTCCGCTCCGCCGGGTCGGCCCCTGCGGACTCGATCAACCCCGCTGTCGTCGCGGTGATGGTCGAGCTCGGGCTTGATCTGACGAAGGAGTTCCCCAAGCCGTTGACCAGCGACGCGGTGCAGGCCTCCGATGTGGTGATCACGATGGGCTGCGGCGATGTTTGTCCGATCTTCCCGGGGAAGCGCTACCTCGACTGGACACTCGATGATCCAGCAGGCCAGGGCATCGACGCAGTCCGGCCGATCCGCGATGAGATCGACCGCCGCGTGCGCAGGCTCCTCGCCGAGATCGTGCCCGAGGTACTGACCGAGTAGTTTCCGCCCTGCAAGCACGCCAACCGGGCACGGCGCGATGCCGCGCCGTGCCCGGTGTGCTCGAGTGGTGTCAGTCGTCCTGCTCGACGAGCTGCGTGATGCGGATGCGGTTGCCGAACGGATCCCGGAAGCCGCAGTCGATGCCGTAGGGCCGCTCTTCCGGCTCGTCGGTGAACTCGACGCCCTTGGCGAGCAGCTTCTCGTAGGTCGCCCGGCAGTCGTCGGTGGTGAGGATGAACCAGCCGCTCATCGCCCCCTTGGTGACGAGCTCGCGGACCTGCTCGGCGGTCGACTCGTCCATCGCGGGTGCGCCAGGCTTCTCCAGCAGGATCTGCCTGCTGGGATCGCCGGGCACCGTGACGGTCAGCCAGCGCATGAATCCGAGGTCGGTGTCGGTGTGCAGTTCGAGACCCAGTGTGTCCACGTAGAACGCACGGGCTTCGTCCTGGTCTAAGACGTAGAGCTGGGAGTGCGTGATCGATTTGAGCATGAGCACAACGCTATTGGGGCGTCGAACGGGGTGCTTCTCCAAAAGAACTCGGTCGCAGCCAGGACATCGCGAAGCAGGTCGGCACCGCCAGCGTGCCCAACCGCCTGCGGTACTCGGTGGGCGACTCGCCGACGATGTCGCGGAAGGTGCGGCTGAAGGTGCCGAGGCTGGTGAAGCCCACCTCCATGCAGATCTCCGTCACACTGCGATCCGATTCGCGCAGCCTGATCATCGCCCGCTCGACCCGACGACGCTGTAGGTAGCGATGCGGGGTCTCGCCGAAGGTGGCCCGGAAGGTGCGGATGAGATGTGTCGGGGACACATGCGCGAAACGGGCCAGCGCGGCGATGTCCAGTGGTTGCGCGTACGAACGGTCCATCCGGTCGCGCACCCGCAGCATCAGGCGATTGGACTGCTCCACGGCTCGGCTCATGGCTGCACCTCAGCACGTCGGGCGGACAACGATGGCTCCGATCGTTCGAACCGGTACGGTCCCCTGTCGCCGCACGGTGATCGCCGTCGTCACCGCTCGTACAGCAATCGGTTCCGCCATGCCCGCAAAGAGTGATCCAAGCGATACCCGTAAGCCGCCGACCTGCACGATCGGCGTCCGTTAGGCCGAGATCCACCGACCGATCGGAGTGTTCAAGGTCGAGACAGCTGCCGAGCTGATCGTGACGTGCAACACTCTACGGTGTCGTGGGGAACGAATAGGCTGTCGATCGGGTTGAACAGGGTGGTCGTCAGCTTTGTGTTCGTGTTTCACCACGCTCGCGGAAACGATGTTGCGGGCGCGCCGTCTCTTTCCTTGCAGGCCAAGCTGGAGAAGTCGCCGTCTGAGACCCGACCCGGGGACCGCACGGTGCGGACCCGTATCTGGCCCTGCGAAGGAGCAGACATGGCACAGGGAACCGTCAAATGGTTCAACTCGGAAAAGGGCTTCGGCTTCATCGCGCAGGAGAGCGGCCCTGACGTCTTCGTGCACTACTCGGAGATCAGCGGCAGCGGCTACCGCAGCCTCGAGGAGAACCAGCGCGTCGAGTTCGAGATCAACCAGGGCCCCAAGGGCCCGCAGGCCGTTCAGGTCCGCGGCGTCTGAAGCACCCCTTCATAGCTCTCATCAGCGTATTCGCTGACTGAGTACGCGAAGTCCCGATGCCCCCGACCGGATGCGGTCGGGGGCATCGGCGCGTCCGGAACCGTTCCACCCGGGATCCCCCCGGTGTTGCGAACCGGTGCCCCGTCGCGATCCCGCCGCAATCGACGATCCGAGCGCCTGCGACCGACCGTGACCCGACCGGTCGGAGCGGCCCGATGTCGCCGATAAACCCCCGTATCTCCCCCTCGAAAACCCTTGTGTCGTGGGATTCACAGCAGGCATCCTGAAAGGCTTGCCACCCGGCAGGCCGGTTCTCGCCTGATCGACACCTGCGGAGCATGAACGCCGGGCCTCGCGAGGAGCCCGCACCAACCCGCCTGCCGGGTTCGAGCCGAACAACGCAGCAATGAAGAAGGGAAGCGGCGCCATGACGTACTACGCCTAGCCGCCCGCTCGGAGAATCCGGGAGCACGGGCGGCGGGTTCCGGAAGGAACGAGATGTCCCGCACGGACAAGACGAAGCCACGTTTTGTGCGCTTTCGCGAGCACAATCCTCGCCCGGTCCACGATCACCGGTTCGGTGTCTGCGATCTGCCCACGTCCCCGGCGCGCGAGGAGAGCGACACCCGATGCAGGTGGGTCGACTTCGCGATCCGCGTCGGCTGCTGCCAGGGCTGCAAGATCCGCAGCCACATCAAGGAGCGCCAGGAGTGGATCAGGGAGGCCAACCGCAGGCAGCGCTATGCGGGCCGACGTACGGCACGTCGTCATGCCGCCGAGGCGAACTTCGACTGATCCCGAGGCATCACCCTGGTGTTTCGCCACGCTGCGAGCAGAGCCCGGATGGTGCGATCACTCGATGTATTCGCTTGCATCCAAGATCGAGCCGATGAGAGCTTGGGCGGCTGTCCACCGAACAACCCGGCCACCCGCCTACGCCGCAGGGCGTGGACAGCGTGCGAGCGCCGCGAGACGATCGCGGGCTCGAGACAACCGAATGAGAGGAGCGTGGCCATGAAGTTCTGGATCTAGCCGCCCGCCCGGACAGTCCGGGAGCACGGGCGGCGGGTTCCGGAAGGAACGAGATGTCCCGCACGGACAAGACGAAGCCACTCTTCGTGCGCTTCCGAGAGCACCGGCCTCAACCCGATCATGATCACCGATTCGGCGCTTGCGATCTACCGCCTGCTCCGACGCGAGAGACCACGGACACCCGCTGCAGGTGGATCGAATCGCTCCGTGTCGGCTTCTGCTGCCAGGGTTGCAAGATCCGAGGCCACATCAAGGAACGACAGCAGTGGGACAAGCACGAGAACCGCAAACAGCGCTATGCGGGCCGACGCGCAGCACGTCGCTATGCCGCCGGGGGCGACTTCGACTGATCACCCCGAGGCAATCCGCCCAGCCTTGATCGCCGACGACCCGCAGCCCGATGGGCGGCGGGTCGCTCTCGGTCTCCCCCGCTTTCGATATGAGCCTGATCGACTCCAAAAAAATAATACCGTGCTATTTTTACGTCATGGTGCGAACAGCCGATCAAGAGGCGAGGCGGCGACAAGTGGCCGAGGCGCTGCTGACCGTCATCGCCAGAGATGGTCTGGCCGGCGCGAAACTGGCGAGCGTCGCCGCCGAGGCAGGCACGTCCATCGGCCTGGTGCAGAGTTACTTCCGAAGTAAGAGCGACCTGCTCCGCTTCGGGATCGAATACATGTATGCCCGAGCGGCCGAGCGCATCGCCGAGGCACCCCGGGGCACCACGATCCGGCAGACCCTGATCTCCATCATGGAGACCCTGCTGCCGCTGGACGAGGCGCGCCGAGGCGAGCTGTCGGTGTGGTTGGCCTTCATCCCCGTCACGTTGACCGACCCGGCTATGCGCGCCCTGCACCACCACAACACCGAACGCCTCCTGAGCGGTCTCACCGATGGCTTCGCTCGCGCTCAGCAAACCGGTGAGCTACCCAGCCGACTGGACCCCCGCGAAGAAGCGAGTGCCCTGGTCGCACTCACCGATGGGATCTCCGTGCACTGCCTGGCCACCGGCGGCGACTTCGACGCGGCCCGCGCCCGCCGGTTACTGACCAACCACCTCGATCGTCTCTTCACCGAAGGGTCCGACTCGCCATGACCATCGCTCTAGCGCTCGGCCTCATCGGCCTGGCCCTCGTCGACAGCACCAGCATCGGAACACTGTTCATCCCCATCTGGTTACTGCTGGCCCCCGGCAGGGTGCGACTCGGCCGTTTCGCCGTCTACCTCGGCACCATCGTGGTCTTCTACTTCGCCGTCGGGCTGCTCATCCTGCTGGGCGCCGAGGCCTTCCTCGACTCGATCGGCTCGCTGCTCTCAAGCATCGACGAGACGGTGTTGCGCAGCATCCAGCTGGCACTGGGCGTCGGCCTGTTCGCCTACAGCTTCCGGCTCACCTCGAAACGACAGGCCGCCAAGAGTCGACCGGGCCGTATGACGCAATGGCGCGAACGAGCGATGATCGGCGAGGGCAACACCGGCTCGTTGATCAGCCTGGCACTGTTGGCGGCCACCATCGAGGTGGCCACGATGCTGCCTTATCTAGCCGCCATCGGGCTGCTGATCGCCTCGGGGATGTCCTTCGCCGCCACCACCCTGACCCTGGCCCTGTACTGCATGGTCATGGTGCTGCCCGCGCTGGTGCTGATCCTGGCCAGGCTGATCGCACACCAGCGGGTGGATCCGCTGTTGCAGCGACTCAACGACTGGATGACCAAGAACGGGGGCGACGCGCTCGGCTGGATAGTCGGTATCGCGGGTTTCCTGCTGGCCAGGGATGCGGTGGTCTTCCTCTTCTTCGCCGACTGACCGGGCTCACCTGATCGCCGAGTACCGAACCTCCGGTCGGCCGACTTGACCGTAATGCGGGGTGCGGCGGGCCAGGCCGTTGTCTGCGAGGTACTCCAGATAACGGCGGGCCGTCACCCTGGACACCCCGACCTCGCCTGCCAACGCCGCAGCGGAGAGCCCGTCCCCCGCCGCCCGCAGCGCCGCACTCACCAGATCCAGGGTGTGACCGGTCATGCCCTTGGGCAGGGCCCCGTGGTCGGGAGTGCGCAGGGTGGCGAGTACCCCGTCGATCTCGGCTTGATCGTCGACCTCGCCGGTGCGCAGGACCTGGTCGCGGAACCGGCGATAGCGCTCCAACTTGGCCCGCAACGAGGCGAAGGTGAACGGCTTCAACAGGTACTGCACGATCCCCGCCGAGACCGCCGCCCGCACCACCGTGAGGTCGCGGGCCGAGGTCACGGCGATCACGTCGACGGAACTGCCTGCCGCTCGCAATGCCCGGCAGACCGCCAGCCCGTGCAGGTCGGGGAGATAGAAGTCGAGCAGGACGAGGTCGACCTCGCCCCGTTCGCAGAATCGGATCGCGGCGCTCCCGGAATGCACCACCCCGGCGACGGTGAATCCGGCCACCCGCTCGACATAGGTGCGATGGGCCGCCGCGGCGACCGGGTCGTCCTCGACCACCAGCACCCGGATCATCCGACTCCGCTTCCTCTCGGCCCGGCGGGCAATCGCACCGTGAAGACGGCTCCGAGGTCGGAGCCGATCTCGATCGTGCCACCATGGCGACGCACCGCCTGGCCCACGAGCGCCAGGCCGAGTCCTCGGCCACCGAGCGAACCGCCCGACTTCGTGGACCACCCTCGGCGGAACATCTCCTGTGCGACCTCGGGGGCCACTCCCCCGCCGGTGTCGGCGACCCTGACCAGCAGTCCGCCGTTCTCGGCACGCACGGTGACCGTCACCTTGGCAGACCGTGTCTCGGCATTCTCGACGGCGGCGTCGATCGCGTTGTCGACGAGGTTGCCCAGGATGGTGACCAGATCCCGCGCATCGATGCTGGATTCGGCGTCCTGCATCGAGGTGTCGGCGCTCAGGACGAGTTCGACGCCCCGCTCGTCGGCCTCGGCGGACTTGCCGAGCAACAACGCCGCCAACACCGGCTCGGACACCGCCCCGACCACCCGGTCGGTGAGCTGTTGGGCGGTCACCAGCTCCGCGGTCGCGAAGTCAACGGCCTCGTTCGTGCGGCCGAGTTCGACCAGCGAGACCACGGTGTGCAACCGATTCGCCGACTCGTGCGCCTGCGAGCGCAGGGACTCGGCGAACCCGCGCACGGTGTTCAACTCGCCGGTCAGGCTCTGCAGCTCGGTGTGATCCCGCAGCGTCACCACGGTGCCCTGATCACGTCCACCGGATCGGACCGGGGCCACGTTGACCACCAGCACCCGGGTGTCGGCGAGGTGGATCTCATCCGAGCGGGTCTCGGCTGCGGTCACCGCGTCGACGAGGTCGTCGGCCAAGCCGATATCGGCCACGGCGACGCCCCTCGGATCGCCTGCGAGGTCCAGCAGCTCGCGAGCCGCATCGTTGCACAGTCTGATGCGCCCGTCCCTGCCCACGAGCAGCAGGCCCTCCCGAACCGAGCCGAGGATCGCCTCGTAGTACTCGAACATCTGGCTCAGCTCGGCGGGCGCCACACCTCGGGTCTGTCTGCGCAGCCGGGCGCTGACCAGGATGCTGCCGCCCACTCCGGCGATCAGGACGCCCAACGCGACCAACAGCAGGCCGGGCACCCGACCGGCCAGCTCCCCGGCCACCGAGGTCACGGTGATGCCGACGGCGACCAGGCCGATGATCTCCTCGCCGTCGGCTCCGAAGACAGGCGCCACGGTCCGCAGCGATGGGCCGAGGGTTCCGGTGTAGGTCTCGGTGAGGACCTCGCCGCGTAGCGCGCTCTCGGTGTGTCCGATGAATCGCTGTCCTATCAACTCCGGGTTGGGATGCGAATACCGGACACCGCTGGGATTCATGATCGTCACGAAGTCGACGTCGGTGTCCCTACGTACCCGTTCTGCGAAGGGCTGTAGTTCGAGACTCGGATCGGCCCTGGTCAGGGCCGCACGGACACTCGGTGAGTCCCGCACGGTGACGGCCACGGCGGTGACCTCGTCGGCCGCGCGGTCCTCGGTGACCCTGGCCGCGTCGAGATAAGCGGGTATCAGGGCGCCCGCGACCAGCACGCCCACGACCGCCACCTGCAGCACGAGCAATTGCCTGGCCAGGCTCCAGTGCCGCTTCCGCATCTGCTCATGGGACCACATGCGGAAGTGGGCGGAATGGGACCAGGCCGCTGTGCTGCGAGTTCAGACTGCCGGCCGCCGCTCCCGTAGCCCTTCCCGGTGACGGCTACGGGGCCGGCGCACGTCGAGCACGGTCGCGCCCGCAACCGCACCCGTTCGATTTACACAATGAACACAAGCGTGACCCAGCTCATAAGGCGCCGGATAGTCACTCCGAATCGCACATCCTGCTAGGAGGCAACGGTGCCAACACCGCCGACCGTCGACGAGGCCGGGCAGAAGCCGGCTCGGCGCGACCGCATGCACTACCTGTACATCGCGGTGATCTCCGCGGTGGTCCTCGGCATCATCGTCGGTTTCGCCGTCCCCGAGTTCGCCGTCGGGCTCAAGCCGCTGGGCGAGGGCTTCGTCGACCTGATCAAGATGATGATCAGCCCGATCATCTTCTGCACCATCGTGCTCGGCATCGGCTCGGTGGCCAAGGCCGCGAGTGTCGGCAAGGTGGGCCTGCTGGCTCTCTGCTACTTCATCGGAATGTCGACCTTCGCCCTGGCGATCGGCCTGGTCGTCGGCAACCTGCTGCACCCCGGCGAGGGCATGCAGCTGGATCCGGCGGCGGCCGCCGAGGTCCAGGAGAGCGCCGGTTCCGGCGAGGGCACCGTCGACTTCCTGCTCGGGATCATCCCGGAGACGATGGTCTCGGCGTTCACCGACGGATCGGTGCTGCAGACCCTGCTGGTCGCGCTGCTGGCGGGCTTCGCGCTACAGAAGATGAGCAAGTCGGGTGAGCCGGTGCTGCGGGGCATCGAGCACATCCAACGGTTGGTGTTCCGCATCCTGTCGATGATCATGTGGGCGGCACCGGTCGGCGCATTCGGCGCGATCGCCGCAGTGGTCGGCGAGACCGGCTGGGATGCGCTGCGCAGCCTGGCCGTGATCATGGTCGGCTTCTACGCGACGTGTCTCATCTTCATCTTCGTCGTCCTCGGCACGGTGCTGCGGCTGGGCGCGGGCATCAGCATCTTCTCGCTGCTGCGCTACCTGGGCCGCGAGTTCCTGCTGATCTTCTCCACATCCTCCTCGGAGTCCGCGCTGCCCAGGCTGATCGCGAAGATGGAGCACCTCGGGGTGAGCAAGCCGGTCGTCGGCATCACGGTGCCCACCGGCTACTCCTTCAACCTCGACGGCACCGCGATCTACCTGACGATGGCGACGCTGTTCGTCGCGGCCGCCCAGGGCAGCCCGCTCGCGGTGAGCGAGCAGATCTCGCTGCTGATCTTCATGATCATCGCCTCGAAGGGCGCGGCGGGTGTGAGCGGTGCGGGTATCGCGACGCTGGCAGGCGGTCTGCAGTCGCACCGGCCCGAGTTGGTCGACGGCGTCGGCTTCATCCTCGGTATCGACCGCTTCATGTCGGAGGCACGCGCGCTGACCAACTTCGCGGGCAACGCGGTGGCGACGGTATTGATCGGCTCGTGGACGAAGGAGTTCGACGCCGCCCAGGCCAAGCGAGTGTTCTCCGGGGAGGCGCCGTTCAACGAGGCCACCCTGGTCGACGACCACGCACCGGCCAAGGATGCGGCGGCGGAGGTCGAGACCGTGCCCGCTCCGGTGTCGGCAGGCGCAGGCTCGGCCAAGGAGAACACGCCCGCCTGAGTGCGGCGCAGCTCGCCCGGCGTGACGGGATCGCCGCCCCCACCGTCACGCCGGGCGCACCACCGGGCTTCGGCGCCGCCAGCGCCGGGCCTCGGATACAACGAAGACCCCCGCCAGGTGTTCTGGCGGGGGTCTCGGGTGTTGTTGCTCGGGTGTTTCTTACTGGACGGTGATGCCGCGCTCGGCCAGCCAGGGCTGGGGGTCGATCTTCTGGCCGCCGACGTTGACCTCGAAGTGCAGGTGCGGCCCGGTGGACTGGCCACGGTTACCGATCGTGGCGATCTGATCGCCGGCCTTGACCTGCTCACCGACACTCGCGGTGAAGGTCTCGACGTGGCCGTAGGTGGTGATGGTGCCGTCGGGGGCCTGGACGCGGACCCACTGGCCGAAGCCGGTGGCCGGCCCGGCGTTGATCACCGTGCCGTCGGTGGCCGAGACCACGGGGGTGCCGATGGGGCCTGCGATGTCGATACCGAAGTGGTTGGTGCCCCAGCGGGCGCCGTAGCCGGAGGTGAAGGTTCCCTCGGCGGGCTTGACGAACTCCGGACGGTTGGCCTCCGCCTCAGCGGCTGCCTGCTCGGCGACCCGGGCGGAATGGGCCTGGGCCTCACCCGCGAGGGTGTGGAACTGCAACGTCGGGGCGACGTCGTTGTACAGCGGGGCCATCGCCGCGCCGGCGTCCTGCTCGGCCGTGACCCCACCATCAGCAGACGCAGGGGCGGGGGTCTCGGTGGCACCGGCCAACAGCGGCTGACCGCCCAGCAGGAACGCACCGGCCAACACCGCCGACACAGCCGACTTACCAACCCTGGAGGAACGAACGAACGGGTTACGGGTACGCAGCGTCAAACCAAGCTCCAATACAACTCGAAAACAGAACACGGGGCGCCCTAGATGAAGGCCATCGAAAGGTCGGCGATCCGACCTGCCCCATGTCCCACACGAAGAAGATGAAGAGGACTTGAAAGGGGCTCCGACACCGGCCGCTCAAGGGGGCCGCGTCGTGATGACCGGGCGTGACGTACAAATCCGAACCTAAGCGCCGCTCACCCAACGCCACCACCCGATGTGACCCGCACCGCCACCAGGCACAAACCAAGCCCGAAAACCTCGACAGAGCGTCACCACTCCCCGCCGAACCGCCGCCCACAACGACCAGACCTCGGAGCGCCTCGCACCTGATCGACAAAAATAAGCGGACCCAACCCAGGCACGAGCTTGATCAGTCGGTTGCGAGGCGTGGGCGCTCCACCCAGCGCCGGGGCGCCCGTGGGGCCCACGTCCCGCGCAGCATCGGGTGCTCACCCTCGGGGGCGGCGCCCCCGGAACGCAGGGCTGTCACAGCACGCCCGAGAAGAGCACCAGCATCAAGATGCTCACGCGCACCGCGCGTTCCTATCGGGCCGGGTCGGGCGGGTACGGGTAGCGCTCTCCGTCAACTCTTGACGGCCGAGGCTCGGCGATGTGCAATATATTGCATGCCGGTACCGGAGAGTCACCATGTCATGGCGAGGTCGCTGCTGCGCGACGATGCCTATCGGGCGATTCGGGATGCGATCGTCGATGGCACGCTCGCCCCCGGCGAACGGCTGGTCGACTCCGAGCTGATCGACTGGCTCGGAGTGAGCCGGACACCGATTCGGGAGGCGCTGTCGAGGTTGGATCAGGCCGGCCTCGTGCGATCCAAGCCCGGCCGCTACACGATCGTCGCCCCACTGGATGTCCGCGCCACGCGCGAGGCGCAGGCCGTGGCGGCGGCGCTCCACGAACTCGCGGTGCGCAGTGCCGTCCCCGCGCTGACCGAGACCGAGCTGGCACTGATGCGCCAGGCCAACCAACGCCTCGCCGAGGCGTTGGAGGCCGAGGATGTCGACGGCGCGCTCGCCGCAGACGACGACTTCCACGCCGTCACGGTGACCGCAGCCGCCAATGAAACCCTGCACGCGATGCTCGACCAGGTCACCCCGCTACTGCGCCGAGTGGAACGGGTGCGCTTCGCGTCGCTCGCCGGTCGGGGATCGGTCGCCCAACACAGCCGGATCATCGAGCTGTGTGCCGCAGGCGAGGCCGAGCACGCCGCCGTGGCCACCCGTCACAACTGGGAGACCCTCGAACCGCTGCTGCACGCCGAGGAGACCGACGCGCCGTAGCTACGGCCCGAATGCCCATGCCTGCGACGGCATGCGCGTCCGCTACTTCGACAACGGCACCGGGCAACCGTCCCAGCGCCGCGCCGAACGCACCGCAGGCAGCACCGACCACCGGAACCCCATCGGCCCGAGGAGTATTCGCCATGTCCATCGAGGACTTCCCCCGACACCCGCTGCTCTTCGGACCCAGCCCGGTCCATCCGCTGGAGCGACTGACCGCGCATCTGGGCGGTCCACGTATCTGGGCGAAACGCGAGGACTGCAACAGCGGGCTGGCCTTCGGCGGCAACAAGACGCGCAAACTGGAATACCTGGTGCCGGACGCACTGGCGCAGGGCGCGGACACCCTGGTCTCGATCGGCGGCATCCAGTCCAATCACACCCGCCAGGTCGCCGCGGTCGCCGCCAAGCTCGGGCTGAGGGCACGGTTGGTGCAGGAGAGCTGGGTCGACTGGCCCGATGCGGTGAACGACAAGGTGGGCAACATCCTGCTCTCACGCGTGCTGGGCGCCGAGGTCGAACTGGTGCGGGCCGAGTTCGGCATCGGATTCAAGGAGAGCTGGGAACGGGCGCTGGCGGACATCCGCGAGCAGGGCGGCACCCCGTATGCCATCCCGGCCGGAGCATCGGACCATCGGCTCGGCGGGCTGGGCTTCGCGAACTGGGCCGCCGAGGTGCAGCGGCAGGAACAGGAACTCGGGATCTTCTTCGACACCATCGTCGTGTGCAGCGTGACCGGCTCTACGCAGGCGGGCATGATCGCGGGATTCGCCGGCCAGGACCGCCCGCGCCGCGTCATCGGCATCGACGCCTCGGCCCGGCTCGCCGAGACACATGCCCAGGTGGAGAAGATCGCCCGTGCCACCGCCGATCTGATCGGGCTCGGCCGTGACCTGCGCTCCGAGGAGATCGAGGTCCGAGCCGGCTGGGCGGGCGCGGAGTACGGCATCCCGGTGGACTCGACCCTGGCCGCGATGCGACTCACCGGCAGCCTGGAGGGCGTCATCCTCGACCCGGTCTACGAGGGCAAGTCGATGGCCGGGCTGATCGATCTAGTGCGCGACGGCGACATTCCCGCCGACGCCACCGTCCTCTACGCGCATCTCGGCGGCCAGCCCGCGCTGAACGCGTACAGCGGGTTGTTCTCCTGAGACAAGCTCGCCTCCACGAAGAACAACGGACGTCCACCTCGCCACCCGGCCAGGCGGAACCGCTGACTGAAACTCATCGATAGTTGGCAGTTCCGCCACTTCTGGCCGCCGGGTCACCGGCCTACTGTCGGCTGGCCGGGTGGCGAGGAGTCCGCCCGTGCCCGACCTCGCAGTCGACAGGAGGCGCAGTCCGGCCAGCCACGTCGGCCGAGTGCGCACGGAGGGTCAACACTCGGCGTCGATATCCCGATATCGGGGTCGCGGTTGAGTCATGCCTGGCGGGCGGGTCGGAAACGCCGTTCTCGTGGAAGACGAGGGTTCCTTGACCAAGTTCCTGCTCAGCGTGCACGTCATCGCCGCGATCATCGCTATCGGGCCGGTCGCCGTGGCGGCCAGCATGTTCCCCGTCGCGGCGCGCACCGCGCTCTCATCCCCTGGCGACAACCGAGCGGTCGCGGTGTTGCGGACCCTGCACCGCATCTGCCGGGTCTACGCGGTCGTCGGAGTGGTGGTGCCCGTCTTCGGTATCGCCACTGCGGTGAGTCTCGGTGTCCTCACCGATGCATGGTTGATCGTCTCGATGACCCTGACCGCCATCGCGGCGGCCCTTCTGATCATGGTTCTCCTGCCGATCCAGGACACCCTGCTCACCCAGGTCGGCGTCGAACCGCCCTCGGCAGCCGCCGATACGACCACCGCCCTAACCCGCCGATTGGCCATGACCACCGGGATGTTCAACCTGCTGTGGGCCACGGTCACCGTCTTGATGATCGTGCGTCCCGGTTCGACAACCGGGGTGTGATACTCGCGCGACCCGAATACACAACTCGCCGCGTTCAATCAACGGCAACCCCCTCCCGAATTCCGATAGGCATGTGATAGTCGTGGAATTCGATCGTCAACCCTCCGCAGTCGATTAACAGCATCCCTCCGCGCCCCGACAAAAGGAATGTGATAGTCGTGCGACCCGAGTACGCGTTACTCACCAGGGCCGCTCAGCTCGAATTCGTGTCCCTGGCGGTGCTGCTGGCAAACCTGGCCACCGTCCATTGGGGTCCGATCACCTCGGCAATCGGACCTGTCCACGGGTGCTCCTATCTCCTCGTCATCATCGCTGCCGCCATGGCCGAGCACGCCCCGAGGAAAACCCTGCTCACAGCCATTATTCCGGGCATCGGGGGACTGCTGGCCCTACGCCTCACACGACGACCCCGGACCGATGGCAGGCAGGCGGCCGACGCGGAACAGCATTGAGGTCGACGCCCGATTCGTCCCCATCGAACCTACTGTGACCGCTTTTCTGAATCACCCTCACCGCGCGGTAGCCGACCGAATTCGACAGGGAACCGCCTGTCATTTATCCACGGTTTTCTCGACCGAACCGGAGATCGTCGAACTACTGCGTCGAATATGGTGGGTTCCTGTGCGATCATCTTCGCGCACCCGAAGCGACCCTCATCTACTCATGTCGATGGGCGGGATTTCAGAAGTCCACTATGGAGGGACGAATGCGATTACCCGATCCACGATCGGCGACTGCGCTGGCGGCTGCGCTCGCGCTGGCCATCCCCGCAGCCGCGTTCGGAGCCGGTCCTCCCGGCGAACCGCCGCCCGACCACAGCAAAGCCAGTGCATCGGACGGAACGCTTCGATCGCTCACCTTGATCACCGGCGATCGCGTGCTCTTCACCGAGAGCGCGGGCACGGTCGACGTTCTCGCGGTGCAACAGCCCCCGGAACGTGAGGGCGTCGGTTGGGTTCGCAGCTGGGATGACTCCGGTGTCTCGGTGGTGCCGTCCGACGCGAGCCCGTTGGTGATGGCAGGCAGACTCGATGAACGGCTGTTCCACATCACGAATCTCGTCGAACAGGGACTGGCCGACGACGACCATGCCGATCTGCGGTTGCTGCTGACCGACGGCGAGGACGAATCCGATGACGTCGGAATCTTCGACACGGCCGCGCTTCCCTCGGTAGCCGAGGTCACGACTTCGCTGCCCGACCTCGGTGTACAGGGCCTGTCCATTCCCCGGGCCGATGCCCAGGACTTCTGGTCCGAGCTGACGGCTCGGCCCGCCACCTTCACCGACTCGGCCGACACGTTATGGCTCGATGGCCGAAAGCAGGCCAGTCTGGACGTCAGCGCCGGCCTGGTCGGAGCACCCGAGGCCTGGGAATCCGGTTTCACCGGTGCCGGGGTACGGGTGGCCGTGCTGGACACCGGCTACGACACGACGCATCCCGACCTGGCCGACAAGGTCGTCGCTGCCGAGAGCTTCGTGCCCGGCCTGACCGTTCAGGACGGCGAGGGCCACGGCACTCACGTCGCCAGCACCATCGCAGGCAGCGGTGCCGCATCCGACGGGCGCTACCGGGGTGTGGCGCCGGAGGCGGAGTTGCTGATCGGCAAGGTGCTTGATGACACCGGCGGCGGTTTCGACAGCGAGATCATCGCGGGCATGGAGTGGGCCGCCGAGTCCGGCGCCGAGGTGGTCAACATGAGTCTGGGTGGTCCGGACTCCGGCGGAGACGATCCGTTGGTCGACGCGGTGAACAGTCTCTCGGAGACCCACGGCGCTCTCTTCGTGGTCGCTGCGGGCAATTCCGGGGGAAGCGAGACCATCGACAGCCCCGCCGTGGCCGATGCCGCGCTCGCAGTCGGCAGCACCACCAAGGAAGACGAGCTCAGCGATTTCTCCAGCCAGGGACCTCGTTATGGTGACTTCGGCTTGAAGCCGGAGATCGCCGCGCCCGGTTCCGACATCACGGCGGCGGGGGCCGAGGTCCTCGGCGAGGACTACGTCAGCATGTCCGGTACCTCGATGGCGGCGCCGCACGTCGCGGGAGCAGCCGTCATGGTGGCCCAGGCGCATCCGGAGGCAGACGGCGCGGAATTGAAGTCGCGACTCGTCGGCGGTGCAGAGCCGCTGAGCGACATCAGCGTTCACGCGCAGGGCGCCGGCCGCTTGGACGTCGAACGCGCCACCGCCCAGCAGCTCCACGCCGAGCCCTCGACGCTGGGCATCGGCAGGCTGGAATGGCCGCACGATCCCGCCGAACCGACCATCCGGACGCTGACCTACCACAACCCCACCCAGCAGGACATCGAGCTGGCGTTGGAGTTCGACGGGCCACCTGGTGTCATATCGCTCAGCACCGAGACCATGGAGGTGCCTGCGCAAGGCAGTGCCGAGGTCGAGATCCGAGTCGCACCGGGTAACGAGGACCTCGGGGACTACACCGGCCACCTGGTCGCGGTGTCGGACGAGCTACGACTGGTCACGCCGTGGTCGGTCCAGGTCTCCGCCGAGGCCTATGAGATTCCCATCGAGGCCACCGACAGTGCGGGCGATCCCGTCGAACTGCGGATCTCGCTGCAACACCACGAGACCGGTGAGATCTTCAGCGGCTGGCTCTTCGGGTCCGCACAAGCCCGGTTGAACGCCGGTGATTACCGGGTGGTCGCCCTCGCGGTGCGATACGCCGATGGCCTCCGGGCGGAGGAGAACATCGCAATGGCGATCGACAGGTTCACCGTCGACGCGGATGCGGTGCTACGCCTCTCCGGACCGGACAGCGAGCCCGTCGATATCGGTGTCGACGGAGTCGAGGGAGTCGCGCAGGACTCCGCAGGAGTCACCCTCCTATCCAGCCTGGATACGGGCAGTCAGATCGGCCTTGTAGGCCACGCCTCGCCAGGTGGCACCCGGGTGATCCCATCGACGACGCCGGTACCGGGTTTGGAATACCACTATGAAGCGTTCTGGGCTGTGCCGTGGGCA
This sequence comes from Actinoalloteichus hymeniacidonis, assembly GCF_014203365.1. Classification (NCBI taxonomy): domain Bacteria; kingdom Bacillati; phylum Actinomycetota; class Actinomycetes; order Pseudonocardiales; family Pseudonocardiaceae; genus Actinoalloteichus; species Actinoalloteichus hymeniacidonis. The sequence continues at coordinate 2,239,254 of NZ_JACHIS010000001.1, read as the reverse complement.
TCGGTGACGGTGCTCGGCGAGGACGGCTTCACCCTGCTTCGAACATCGGAGCGGTCGAACGAGGGCCACGATCTACACACCGAGGGGACCCTGGTCGATATCACGCACGTGGCTCCGGACGACATCGGTGACATGACGGGAATGATCCCGCTGATCGCCGATATAGCCCGTGAATTCGACGACGAACACATCCTCGCGTTGGTCGAGTCCGCAGCACGCCAGGGTGCCGAAACGGTGCTGTCGCCCAACTACGTCGCGGATCTCTCGATCCTGCCCGTGGTGCAGATGTACACCCCCGAAGCCCACCGGCTGCTCTACCGGTTGGAAGAGGGACCTGCCGATCTCGCGGTGACTCTGACCTCGAGAAGTCCGGTGGCGATCCATCTCGCGGATTCGGTCTTCGACGTACTCGATCCCGAGGAGATCGACTGGCGATTCAGCACGGACGAGCTTGCCGAACTCGAGACCGTCCACCACAGCCCGATCGGAAGCAGCGCGGACTGGGGATCTGCCGTGAGCTATCGCACCGAGAGCGGGATGGACGGTGTCGTCGTCGCGAAACGACGGACTCCGCATCGACGTACCGAGTACTACTCACCCGATGTCGAGTGGGCCACCTACACACTACTCGGCCTCTTCCCCGCGATGCAGACGGTCTATGAGCGCTTCGCTGTCGGCCCAAACCCACAGCACGGTTTCTGGGTGGGCCCCTTGGGTCCCTCGCTGCCGAACTCCCGCAGCACCTACGACGAAGACACGGTTCCGCCGGTATTCCGCCAGGACGACGTCCTCGACGTCCAGGTGTCGATGTTCGGCGACAGCGATCCCCGCAATATCGCCTTCCCCACCGAGGTCGATACCGGTAGCACCGTACTGAGCCAGGACGGCACCGAGATCGGTCGCAGTGACGCGGCAGGCCTGGGTTCGTTCGAACTGCCTGCATCGGCGGATGGCTGGTTCGAACTGTCGACGACCGGAAAGCGATCCGCCGAGTGGTGGCCGATCTCCACCGAGGTACGGGCCGACTGGCGCTTTCACTCCGGTCCCGGCGAGGCAGGGGCGATGGCCACTCCCCGACTCCTCGATGTCCGTTATGGCCTTGATCTGGACGAGATGAACTCCGCCACGGCCGACGAACCCGTCGAGGGAACGGTGACCGCGGCCGCGCATCCGGATGCCGCCGCCGAACCGGTGACCGAGTTCGGGCTGGAGTACTCCCTGGACGACGGGGACACCTGGCAGAACGCGGTGACACAGCAGTCGGGCGATGCGTGGACTGTCGAGATTCCCGCGACCGCAGCGGATCAGCAGGTCTCGCTTCGAGCGACTGCGTCCGACGCAAGCGGCCACTCCGTGACCGAGACGATCATCAAGGCCTACTCGGTGCGGTGATCCGACCTGCTCGACGGCCGCCGGCGCGGGTTCCCTCGCGCCGGCGGCTTGCTCATCGAACAGGGTCCTTCCGTGAAGGATTCGGCCACTAGACCGTCGGACGGTTGAGACGAGCATCGCGGCCGCTCAGGGTGATCAGGGCCCGGTAGTCGTACGAACGCATGCTGCGCGGCGTCGATCGCTCCGGTACGGCCGGTTCGCGGAGTCGTCTGCCCTGCGGTCGACCGAGCCGGCACGTGATCGCCGAGTCCGGGCGCCGACGCCCAAGATCGGCGAGGCGTGAACACACGGCGTCCGCCGAACGACCCGCACCCCGCGAGGCGGCCCGACGAGAATTCTCTGTAGGCCGCAGCGGCAGTCGGGCAACGCCTTCGGGTGAACCACACGAGGATTCGAGCAGCTCACCACGGGTGGACGTCTCGCATGTCGTCCCACCGCCGAGCCGACTGCCCTCAGCCGAGCGGCGTAGCTACGAGGAACTGCAGTGGATTCGTTGATCCTTTTCGAGGTGCGAGACATCCTCCTTCTGGGCCGATATTCGTTGGTCATCGGCGCCGTTCGAGCGAGAGAAGTCCCCAATGGAGGTACGAATGCGATTACCCGTTCTCCGATCGACCGTCGCGCTGGCGGCTGCGGCCGCGCTGGCCATACCCACCGCCGCGTGGGCCGCAGACCCCGTCGGCAGCCTGGCATCACACAGCGCGACAAGCACCGCGTCGGGGCAGGATGGCCCGATTCGTTCCGTCACCCTGATCACCGGCGACCGGGTGCTGTTCACCGAGAACGCAGGCGATGTCGATGTGGTGTCGGTTACGCAGCCGCCCCAGCGTCGGGGTATCGGTTGGACTCGGTTCTGGGACGACACCGGGGTCTCGGTGTTGCCGTCCGACGCCTTGCCACTGGTCGCGGCGGACCGACTCGACGAGCGCCTGTTCCACATCACGAGTTTGGTCGAGCAGGGACTGGCCGATGACGAGCAGGAAGACCTTCGGCTGCTCGTCACCGACGGCGCGGACGACGCAGGAAATGTCGGGATCTTCGACTCCCCCGAGCTTCCCGAGGTAGCGGAGATCTCGCATTCGCTGCCCGACCTCGGCGTGCAGAGCCTGTCGGTTCCACGTACCGACACCCCGGAATTCTGGGCCGAGCTGACCGCCCGGCCCACCACCTTCACCGACTCGACCGACACCCTGTGGTTGGACGGCCGAGTGCGATCCACCTTGGACACCAGTGTGCCGTTGATCGGTGCGCCCCAAGCGTGGGAGTCCGGCTTCACCGGCGCCGGTGTGCGCGTGGCCGTGCTGGACACCGGTTATGACACCGCCCATCCAGACCTGGCAGACCAGGTGGTCGAGTCGGAGAGCTTCGTCGCCGACCTGCCGGTCCAGGACGGCAACGGCCACGGCACTCACGTCGCGAGCACCATCGCGGGCAGCGGCGCGGCATCCGATGGCCGGTATCAGGGCGTCGCCCCCGACGCGGAACTGCTGATCGGCAAGGTACTCGACGACAGCGGCGGTGGTTTCGAGAGCGACATCATCGCGGGGATGGAATGGGCCGCCGGGTCGGGAGCCGACGTGGTCAACATGAGCCTCGGTGGCCCGGCCTTCGGCGAAGGCGACCCGATGGTCTTGGCCTTGGACGACCTATCCGAGACACACGGCACCCTCTTCGTGACGGCTGCGGGTAACTCCGGTGCCCGTGAGAGCGTGGGCAGTCCCGCCGTGGCGGATTCCGCACTCGCCGTCGGCAGCACCACCAAGGAAGACGGCCTGAGCGAGTTCTCCAGCCAGGGCCCGCGACCATGGGACTTCGGGCTCAAACCGGAGATCAGCGCGCCCGGCACCGGCATCACGGCCGCAGCCGCAGGCGCGGGCTACGTCAGCATGGACGGCACGTCGATGGCCGCACCGCATGTCGCGGGTGCGGCAGCCATCGTCGCGCAGGCCTATCCCGAGGCCGACGGAGACGAACTGAAATCGCTGCTCCTCGCCAGCGCTCAACCACTTGCCGATATCAGCGTGCACGCACAGGGCGCGGGTCGGGTGGATGTCGCCCGCGCCGTGGACCAACGACTCCGCGCCGAACCGGCCGTGCTCGGTTTCGGCAGGCTGGCCTGGCCGCACGATCCGGCCAAGCCGACCACGCGGACCATGACCTACCACAACTCGACAGAGCAGCCTATCGAGTTGGCGCTGACGATCGACGGTCCGGCCAAGGTCGTCGTACTCGATAGCGACACTGTCGAGGTGCCCGCCCAGGGCAGCGCCGAGGTAGAGGTCCAGGTCGGGGCGAGCAACGAGGCCGTCGGCGAGTACACCGGTCACCTGGTCGCCGAGGCGGGTGAGCACCGACTGGTCACACCGCTGTCGGTACACGTCGCGCCCGAGGCACATGACGTGGCGATCGAGGCCACCGATAGCGCTGGCAACCCGTCCGAAGCCCTGTTCATCCTGCAGGATCGTGAATCGGGCGCCGCCCGAATGATCTTCGCGTCCGAGGAGCCACAGGTCCGGGTCGACGCCGGTGACTATCGGGTGATCGCCTTCGGACTGCGATATGCCGATGGCGAAGTGGAAGCAGAGCACACGGCTTTCGTCCTCGACTCGTTCACCGTCGAGGAAGGAGCGACCCTACGACTATCCGGACAGGACAGCGAGCGCGTCGAGATCGACCTCGACGCAACCGACGAGGTACGGCAGGACCTCGCCACCGTCATTCTGGAATCCACGCTTCATCCGGAACTCGCCGTAGGAATCCAGGTCGATGCCCTACCGAACAACCTGGTGATCCCCTCCGGCCCGGTTCCGAACCTGGAATACCACTACTCGGGCTTCTGGGGCGTGCCGTGGGCCTCGGCGACCGTGCTCGGTGATGACGGGTTCGAGGTGGGTTGGGCGTTGGAGCAGTCGATCGAAGGCCATGATCTGAGCGCCGAGGGCACTCTGATCGATGTCACCCGGACGGCCCCGGAGGACATCGGGGATATGACTGGGATGATCCCGTTGATCGCCGATACCGACGGCTCCTTGGACGAGGTACAACTCCTCGCCCTGGTCGAGTCGCTGGAGCGGCAGGGCGCCGAGCTGGTGCTGTCGTTCAACTACATCGAGGACATGTCGATCCTTCCCGTCGTGCAGGTCTACCACCCCGTCGATGTCCAGCGACTGCTATCGCGGATCGAGACCCGCCCGACGGACATCGCGGTGACGCTGACCCCGCAGAGCCCGACCGGTTTCCATCTCGCCGATTCGGTGTTCGGTGGGCTCGACGCCGAGACGACGGATTGGCGATTCGACCAGGAGGAGCTCGCCGAGGTCGAGAGTGTCCACAACCACCCGTTGGGCGTCGCCCGGGAGTGGACGCCGGTGTTGTACAACGTCGAGGGTGGGATCTCGCTCGCGGTGGAATCCCCCCGTCGGCTTCCGCATCGGCGCACCGACTACTACTCACCCGATGTCGAATGGTCCACCTACACCTCCCTCGGCCATGACGAGACAACCTTCGAGCCATACCCCGATCTACAGACCTCCTTCGTGGGCCTGCCCGCCGGGCCGCACCCCGCGCATACCTTCTGGGTGGGGCCGCTGGGCCCGTCGTTGCCGCAGTCCCGCTTCTCACCCGAGGGCACGGTGCCGCCGGTGTTTCGCCGGGATGACGTGTTGACCGTCGATGTGCCGATGTTCGGTGACAGCAACGCGCACAACATCGCCTTCCCACACCAGATCGACACCGGGAACACCGTCCTGCGTCAGGACGACACCGAGATCGGCCGCAGCGAGTCGGCAGGCTCGGGTTCCTTCCAGCTGCCCGCAGGTTCGGATGGCTGGTTCGAGTTGTCGGCCACCGGAACCCGTTCCGCCGAATGGTGGCCGATCTCCACCGAGGTACAGGCCGAATGGCGCTTCCAGTCGGGGTCCACCGAGGAAGGCACCATCGCAGCTCCCCGCTTGCTCGACATCCGGTACGACCTCGACCTGGATGAAACGAATTCCGCCTCGGCGGGAGCGGCGGTCACCGGTTCGGTGACGGCTGCTGCCACCGAGGGTGAGTCGCCGCTCATCGAGCTAGTCCTCTCCTATTCACTCGATGACGGCGTCACCTGGCAGGAGGCCTCGGCCAAGCAGGACGGCGACATCTGGACGGTGGAGATTCCCGCAGCGGATGAGGGCTCCTTCGTCTCGTTGCGCACGACGGCCGAGGACGAGAGTGAACACTCGGTGACCGAGGAGATCATCCGGGCGTACCAGGTGAAGTGAGGAACAGCGCCGCCTCCGCAGTGGATAGCGCGGGACCCGGCTGATCTGGATCGACGGTGACCCCCGGCTACGTGCGGGGGTCACCGGATCCGCCCTGGTCTGCATCGGACCTCGGCGCAGCGAACCGGGCGGCGGGCACCGGCCGCCCTTGAGATGGGTGCGGTACGCGCAGTGCGTATCGCGCCCATCATCTCGGCAACACCGACGACAATGGCTGCCCGGCGGGTAGGCGCGGACGCAGAGCTGGATGACGGGGCCACGTCCGAAGGTCGAGAGAGCACGGGAAACCGGGGCGCTGGACAGGATGCGGTTCGACGAGTTCATGGCATTGATCCTGGACGAGCAAGGTTCGCGCTGGTAGTGCCCGGTTGTCATCATTGTTGATGACAACTGTCAGCGCTCTCGCTGACACATGTCAGCATTCGGACACTGGAATACCCGGCCGGAATCGATGTTGCACTGATCATGACCGACATCGGTTTCATCGGAGCGGGGAACATCGGCGGCGGCTTGGCGCGGCTCGCGGCAGCCCGAGGCTACGACGTACTGGTCAGCAACTCACGGGGGCCGGAGACACTCGGCGAACTGGTCGCCGAACTCGGCGGTACGGCGCGAGCTGGGACGACGCTCGAAGCGGCCGCCGCGCGCATCGTCGTGGTGAGCATCCCGCTGAAGGACTATCAGACGGTTCCCGCAGAGGCATTGGCCGGGAAGACCGTCATCGAGACGAACAACTACTACCCGCAGCGCGACGGCCGCATCGCGGAACTGGACAACAACTCGGTGACCAGCTCCGAGCTGCAGGCGGCACACTGGCGGACGACGAAGGTCGTCAAGGCGTTCAACGCGATCCCGGCCGACCAGATCAGCACCGACGCGAGTCCTGCGGGCACTGCGAATCGCCGCGCGATTGCGATCGCCGCCGACGATGCCGCGGCACGCGCCGAGGCGACGGAGTTGATCGACCGGCTCGGTTTCGACGTCGTCGATGTCGGCGCGCTCGCCGAGAGCTGGCGAATCGAACCGGAGACTCCGGGTTATGGCAAGCGCGAGACCGTCTCACAGGTCGAGACGAGCATCGCGTCCGCCCAACGGGCCTCGGATCCCGGCGGCCGGGTCCCCTCGCTCCCATGGCCACCGCCCATCCGCACCGCGTGAGGGCACCCACTGCGATGGCTGTCTGACCGCTGACGGGAAGCGGCGTTGAAAGGCAATCGAGCGGTGGATCGGCGCACCCCCAGTCGGGCGCCGATCCACCACCCGCAACCCGCCCTCGATCAGGAGGCAGGCAACAACAGACCGTTGCGGCCGGCCCGGGCATCGACGAACCGGCGCTCGACCTCGGCCCAGTTCACGACGTCCCACAATTTCGCGATGTAGTCGGCCTTGACGTTGCGATACTGCAGGTAGTAGGCGTGCTCCCAGATGTCGAACACCAGCAGCGGGGTGGTGGTGATCGCCAAGTTGGAGTGGTGGTCCTTGAGCTGCTGGGTGATCAGCCGCTCACCGACCGGGTCCCAGGCCAGCACACCCCAACCGTTGCCCTGGATGGAGGCCGAGACTGCGCTGAGCTGTGCGCGCAGGCCATCGAAGGAGCCGAAGTGCTCGTCGATCGCGGCGGCCAGCTCCCCGGTGGGCTTGTCGCCACCGTTGGGGCTCAAGATCTTCCACCACACCAGGTGCAGCGAGTGTCCGGCAAGGTGGAAGGCCAAGGTCGTCTGCAAGCCGACGATCGAGCTGAAATCGCCCTTGTCCCTGGCCTCCGCGATCTTGTCGATCGTGTCGTTGGCGCCGGTGACATAGGCGGCGTGATGCTTGCTGTGGTGAAGCTCGTTGATCTCACCCGACACAGCGGGTTCAAGGTCCGCGTAGTCGTAGTCGAGGTCGGGAAGTACGTAACGGGCCATGGCGCTGCTCCAGATTCCTCTGCGGTGATTCACCACCAGCTTGAAACCTCGACCATTGTGGAGGTCAAGAGAGCGGCGTTGTGAACCCGATCACCGCAAACGTCTACCCGAGCGGCGCAACCAACCAAGGGCACTCCATAGATCCAGGACACCCGAACCAACCGCCCTGACGCGACAAGATCTGCAAACACTCGCAGAGTACTCAAACCTGGTGATAAATTCCTTGCTCAGTCTGATCCCGGGTTAGCACAGAGAGGCCGTCAGGAGTGCAGAAAAATAGACCGCTGCCTTGGGGGTTTGAGCTAAGGCAGCTCACCTTCTGGCTGTCCGTTGTCCTGGTCGGCGGAGCCATTCCGGATCTACTTATTTATTTCGGCGACTGGAGAGCGCTGGTCGCCGGATGGGCAACCGCCGGCGTTGTAGCATTCTTGATCTGGAACAAGATGGCACGCAAATCTGGCGTTGGAGTCTTCATTCACATCCCCCAACGGAAAGGTGACCCCAAAGACAGCAATATCCTCCTTGTAAACAAGAGGATGTCCGAGGAACATATAGATTGGTTCATGGCCGGACCAGACAACCCCGAGTATGCGGATGACGCCAAACGGCGCGCTGAATGGATGGTGAAAACAATTCAACACCATCTAAGGAAAACACGAATCAATCCGGCCATGGCTTCAACACTTTACTTTTACCTGTACTCTCAACTAGAAGACGCCTTTGCAATGGGCGCGCATTTCACCAAGCAGTTCAGCGTAGACACCGATGGACTGCACGACCTGAACGGGAACTTGCCCGGAAAATGGCGAATTTCGCCAGCAGTTCGATACCTGGCAATACGAAGGCAAAAAAGAGAGATCTACGAGATCGACATAGGCAGACTGGCCAAATTAGGAGAAATAGACTTCAAGGGATCGGGCTCAATCGATGAAACAATACATACTCTACACGATCGGACAGCAAGAGACGGATCCGCCCGGCTGAGAAAACTAGCCATCCTGATCTATGTCCACCAGGAAACAGATCCAGCTACATCGAATGGAGATAGGGAGCGAGATCCAAAAAGAGCATCCAACCAGGAACTGAAAGAGGGAAACGAAGAAACACGAAGAAGCCCTAAAAAGAATTCTGACAACCAACCCGAATGCCAAGAAATTGAGGCGTACCGCTGTTTGTTCGTTGGCGCCGCATCCGGCCGCGTGCCGCACAATTATGATATAAAGGAAGACGATTTATGCGATAATGCCATTGCGTTCTCCCTCAATTCAAAACTCCTGGAGGACCTACTGACGAACGGCCAGGGCCACGAGTTCCTTAGGTACCTCAACAAGAGGAGAGCTGCGGTATCACGAAGGCTGTATGGCACCGAGGAAGTTCCCGTGAGATTATTCCTCAAGGGGCCCGCCATTGTCGCGTTCGCAGCCGGGGCGATCTTCCCTCAAGGTAGTAGATTAGTCCCCTGGAAAAACAGCGCAACTAATCAAAATAGCCCAAAACCGAAGGTGTCGATCACACCAAACCCAGACTTTGTAGCCATTGTCGATGGCGACAACATCGGGTCACCAATGGAGTCACACCTACTTTCGGGAGAGCTGAAGAGTGCCATTACATACAGCGAATCAGTCAGCTCAGAACTGGCTTTCGCATTCCATTCAATAGGAACAATTCCTGGCGTCGAGCTTCTCTCAACAGGAGGCGACAGCGCCATCTTCGGAATTAAGGCGAGCTCCATTTCCTCCTTCCAGGAAAAATTGGATGAGATTCGGCTTCAGAACCCACTTAGCTTATCGTGCGGATGGGGCATCGACGCACGAAGCGCCTTTATGGGCTTGAGGATTTCTAAGACATCAGGAAAAAATATAACAAGCATGGGTCGGTGACAACAGATCGAATACCGGAGCATACCAGAGCGTCCGATACAGACAGCTGGGCAGTTGATAGCAATGGAACATTACATTGGTACACGACCAGCAAAGAAGGACAATCGAACGAGCTGCAGAATACAGAATCCAGGATCCCAACCAGGAAACTCGCACCGGGGGTGCCATTACCGCCCTCGGTGCAACTAAGCAAGATGATCTTCACCTCAGGATGAAATCCTCGAGCCCGGGCAACCTTGCCCCGCCGGCGCGGGTGTAACGGGTATGAACAAGACAGCACGTTCCGCAGTCATGGCCCTGGCCGGTCTCGGCATGCTCGCCTCGGCCGGTTTGCCCGCCGCCGCGCACCAGAGCACCGAGAGAACGGGAGAGTCATCCGTGATCGAGATCTCGCCGGTCACCGCGCAGCGTCTCGGCGCCAGTTACCGGGAGGGTTGTCCGGTCGGGCCCGAGGACCTGCGGCTGGTCGGTTTCCCGCACGTCGATTTCGATGGGGTGACCAAGCGGGGCGAGATCATCGTGCACGCCGACGTCGCGCGGGAGGTGGGCGAGATCTTCGTCAAGCTCTACCGCAGCGGATTCCCGATCGAGCGGGTCGAGACCGTCGAGAAGTACGACGCCGACGATGACGCCTCGATGGCCGCGAACAACACCTCGGCGTTCAACTGTCGGCCGATCACCGGCGGTGGTGGCTGGTCCAACCACTCCTACGGCAAGGCCATCGATATCAATCCGGTGCAGAATCCGTACGTCAGTTCGAGCGGTACCGTGCTGCCGCCCAGCGGTGCGCCCTTCGTCGACCGGGACCAGGACCTTCCCGGCATGATCCATGCCGGTGACGTGGTGGAGCGCAGCTTCGCCGACGCGGGTTGGGACTGGGGCGGCTTCTGGACCACTCCCCTGGACTACCAGCACTTCGAGAAGCCCTGACGGACTCCCCGGCGTGAGACCGTGGCCCCGCTCGCTGATCGAGCGGGGCCACAGGCTCAACGACGATCAGCCTCGTGGGACCACGGTGGACAGCAGCGTCGAGGAACGCCAGTCGCTGGTGATGATGCTGGCGTCGGCCTCGGCGAGCTGCGCGACACGGTCCAAGGCCGCCTGCTCGTCGGGGGCCACCGAGTCGATCGCGGGGGCGACCTCGTGGGCCGCAGTCATGATCAGCAGATAGTTCCGCTCGCGGTACCACCCGGTGTCGATTCCGCCGGTGACGTAGGCGTTGGCACTGCCGTCGTAGACGACGAACCACGGGCGAAGGCTGGTGTCCTCATAACGCTCGCGGGGGTCGCCTGCCTCGGCACCGAGGACTGCCGGAAACGCCTGCGCGCTGGCGAGTTCGCCTGCGGCGGCCAGGTCGCGCAGGTGCCGCGAGTATTCCTCGTCCGTCCACAGGGTGTCGAAGGGGTTGCCCTGCTCGAAGGTGCCGGGGATCAGCTCGATCAACACCCGGCCTGCCAGCTCGTCACGGCTCGGCCAGCCCGCTGTGGTAACCGCCTGCTCGAGGTCGGCGGCACCGCCCGCATGGGCCAGCAGGTCGGCCGGGGTGAACACGGCGTCACCGAGTCGGTCGGCCACCAAGGCGTCGAAGGCCGCCGGGCCCATGCCGCCCCGGTCGTAGAAGCCGTCCTTCATCTCGATCTTGAACACGATCGGACGGTGGCCGGGGTTGACACTCCGCCAGGCTCGAATGTCGTCCAGACAGCCGATGAGGTCCTGATCGCGATCTCCGGTGCGCAGGCCGCCCGCATCACTGGCGCCCACGCAGTTGCTACTGGCGCCGAACAGTTCGTGGCTGACCCGCCAGGTTCCGAGCAGCTCGTCCGTCCACACATCCAGCTCGATGAGTGCCGCACCCGAGTCGAGGACGTCGGCCAGGTACGGGAATCCGCTCTTCTCGTAGGCATTGTGCAGGCCCACGGCGGTCGAACCGGTGAATGCACGGGTCTCGACCTGATCCGACTCGGCCAGTGCCGAACCCGACAGGGCCGCCGTCATCATCGTCGCCGCAGTCAGCGCAGCCGCAGTGAACGCCGTTACGCGCCGGGTCGTCGCCGATAACCGTCTGATCGGTGGTACCGGGTGAGTGAACACGTCGCCTCCGTGATCTTCGTTGTCCGGCGGCCTCCGTCGGGTGGTCGGCCACCGAACTCGCGAAACCTCAACGGACCGAGACTAGGGCGGGGTGGTGAATTTCCGCGATCCACTGTGGAACGCGGGGAGGGTTCGTGAGTGGAATGGCGATGGCGGCCGACCGATCGCGAGGGCTTCGAGCCGAGTCGGCGATATCCGCCCGAACCAAGCAGCGGACTTCCGCGTTGTCCCGGTTTTCCGGTGGTACGGGCATTCCCGGTGGTGTGTTGTTCCCGATGTGCGCCGGGCACGAGTGGCTGAGTGTCGCGCCTCGCGATCGAGAGAGTGCCGCTTCGCCGTAGGTCTCGGTGCACGCCGACTCGTCAGACACACCGCACGCGAACCGCGTAGGCCGTCACCACAGGAGATCCTTGCGATGCACGCATATCCGCACCCCGCCACGCCCACTCCCCAGCCACCACGCCGCAAACGGCGCATCCTGCCGCTGACCGTCGGAATCGTGGTGGGCCTCGTCCTCGTCGGCGCGATTCTCGGCCTCGGTACCGAAGAGAACGACGGCCCCGGTGAGATCGACCCCGCGTTCGGGGCAGGCGTCGATGCGACGGCGCAGGTGGGCATCGGTTCCACGGTTCGCGACGGATCCTTCGAATTCTCGGTGCGCGAGGTGGAGTCGGGCGTGGCCAGCATCGGCAGTGACTACACCGAATCGGTCGCCCAAGGGGCATATGTGCTGGTCCACCTGACCGTCGGCAACATCGGCGACGAGGCGCAGCTCCTCGCCGACAGCAATCAGGTGCTGATCGACGAGAACGGCCGGAGATTCGATGCCGATACCGGTGCGGCGGTCATCAGCCTCAGGGGTAATGACACCTTCCTGAACAACATCAACCCCGGGAACACCGTCGAGGGCACCCTCGTCTTCGATATGCCCGTTGACGCGCAACCGGTCGCGATCGAGCTGCACGATTCGCCGTTCTCCGGTGGCGTCACGGTGGATCTGACGAACTGACCGCCCCAGCACCGCGCGACAATGGCGGGGTGAACCTGGGAATGATCCCTGCACGTGCTGCGACCCCGAGTCGCCGGAGGAGCCGCTTACGGCCGTTGTCGTGGTGGGTCGTCGGTCTGTGTTCTGTGGTCGTGCTGTCGGTGGGGATCGGGCTCGGCGGCTGGCAATGGCAGCGCGCCGAGACTCTCACCGGCAACGATCGCGTCACCGCCCAGAACGAGGCCGTGCGCACCGGGCTGACGGCGGCGGGCGGCGTAGGGGCCGTGTTCGCCCTGCTGTTGGCGGTCCGGCGGCAACGCTCCACCGAGGCGGTCGCCGAGGAGAATCGGTTCGATGCCGCCGAGCGTCGCGTGACCGAACTACAACTCAAAGCCGTCGAACAGCTCGGCTCGGAAAAGGCACCGGTGCGATTGGGGGCGCTCCAAGCTCTCGACCGGCTCGGCGATGGGAATCCCGAACACCGGCAAACCGTGATCGACCTACTGTGCTCCTACCTTCGGATGCCGTTTCGGGAACCCGGTTCGATGCCGGAGAACCCCACAGCCGAACAGCTCGCCGACGACGAGGAACGCGCGCAGGAACGCGTGGTCCGGTTGACCGCGCAACGACTGCTCGCCGACCGGCTGCGAGCGGCCGATGGCTCGGCCGCCACCGCGATGGTGAATCCCCGGCACTGGCCGGGCAGGTTCGATCTCGATCTGAACCGAGCCAATCTGATCAACTTCGACTTCGTCGGTTGTGTTCTACATCAGGCGGATTTCTCCAATGCCGTCTTCACCGGCAATGCCCGGTTCGACGATGCGGTCTTCGCGGGCGAGGCGTGGTTCACCAAGGCGCGGTTCACCAGCAACGCCGTCTTCGTCGAAACCGCCTTCGTAGGCGCCGTGACCTTCGACAAGGCCTCTTTCGACGGCGGCAGCCGGTTCGATCGAGTGCTGTGCACCGTCACCTCGTGTAAGGAGGCCTGGGCCCGAACCGACGACGGACGCGCCCACAGCTGGCCGCCCGGCTGGGTGATGGGCACCCAGGGTAGACGAGCCGGCCGAGAAGGAATGTGGACCCGGTTGCACAAAGCGGAGCAGGAGACCGGCGAGGAAGCGGGTACGCCCGCGACCTCGGTCGCGGTGCGACGGCATGGTGATCGTCGGCGTCGGGACTGATGCGAAGGGGACCCCGGCACCGCCCATCGCTTCGGCATTGCTCCTGAGGATGCGACGGCGACCGATCACATCGCCGTCCGGCAGGATGGCCTGCGTGAAATGGACCCGCGCCGTGTGGCATCTGGAGACGCTCGCACAGACCTGCGCCGACATGATCACCAAGCCGACCTCGATCTTCCCGCTCCGGGTCGAAGAGCTGTGGGCCTTCGGCGACGTCCTCGGTGCGCAGCGGGATCTCGACGCGGTTGCCGTGGCGTTGGTCGTCGACCGGCCCGTCGAGGCGATCCCGTGGCTCGACGAACCGAGCGGCGCGCAGCATTGGTCCAACGCGACGAGGTTGGCGAAGAGCCCTGTCATCGCCCGCTGGCGTTCGAAGCATGCCCCGGTCTGGAATCACCGGATCGACCGACCGGTGTTGTTGTGGAACGCGGACGACGGCATCCGCCAGGATGCGCTGGAGGCACTGCGGGCCGGTCGGGGCTCGGAGATCCGGCCCGTCGCGGCCCCCCGCACAGGAGTACCGGGATCGGGTGGACGCCGAGCTCGCGGTGAGCCTGGCCGCGCTCGGGGAGCGGACCCGGCATTACGAGGACCGCCGCTTCAAGCCGGGGAAACTCGAACCGGTGGCCGATGCGCTCTGGCGGGTCAGCGCCGGATATCTGGATGTGGAGGCTTCGGCACGGGCACGGGACCTCGACTGAGTCCGACGAGTCGGCATGCACTCGGGGGGCCTCGTGCCAGCGGGCGGGCAGTGCGCCCGCGGAGCCGGTCTCCTTGGTTAGAGTGCCACCACGTCGACGCTCGAACCGATGAGGTGGTGGCCTGATGAATCGCACCATCGGATCGGTATCCGATGTCTCGGCAGGCACACGCACCTCCGCTATGATTAACAACTTGGCCCGATGGCCCGATGGCCCGATGGCCCGATGGCCCGATGGCCCGATGGCCCGATGGCCCGATGGCCCGATGGCCCGATGGCCCGATGGCCCGATGGCCCGATGGCCCGATCGACGCTGCGACGACCGAGCGATAAGCCGTGGATGAGTATCGATCGCACGGTCCCGCCGCCCCCGATGCGGCTCGATGGCAGACCTTCCGGCCGGAACGCACGGTACTGGCCGTCGCCCGCACGCTGACCTCGGCCATCCGGCTGTTGGAGGCCACCGCCGTCTTCCTCGGTGACCCTCGGGTGCAGGTGGTGTTCACCGTGCATGCCGCCTCCCGGTTCTCCGCCGACGTCGTGGAGCTACTCCGGGCCCGGTGCGCACGGCTGGTGCCCTGGGAGTCGGTCGGCGAGCTGCGATACGACCTGGTGATCACGGCCAGCGAGAAGGTGGATCTCACCAGGGTGACCGCCGCGCCGATCCTGGTGCTGCCCCATGGCATCGGCTTCCACAAGTACGTGCCCGAGGTCGATTCGGCGAACACCCGACTGTCCGGGCTGGTGTCCGAGGAGGTGCTCGCCGATCCTCGGGTGACGCTGGCGATCACTCATCCCGCGCAGGCCGAGCAGCTCGCCGCAGCCTCGCCTCGGACGGTGGGTCGGACGACGTTGATCGGCGATCTCAGCCACGACGCGATGGTGGGCAGTACCGCCAGGCGGGAACGCTATCGGGAGTCGCTGGGCGTCTCGCCCGATCACCGGCTGGTCGCGGTGTCCTCGACCTGGGGCACGCGGTCGTTGCTGGGCGGCCGACCGGAGCTGTTGGATCGGTTACTCGCGGAGCTTCCGGTCGATGAGTACCGGGTGGCCGCCATCGTGCATCCCAACGTATGGACGTGGCATGGCGGTTGGCAGCTCGGTCAGTGGTGCGACTCGGCGTTACGTGCGGGACTGCGATTACTACCGCCCACCTCGGGCTGGCATGCGACGTTGGTGGCGGCCGATGTGTTGATCGGCGATCACGGTTCGGTGAGTCTCTATGGCGCCGCGCTGGGCACGCCCCTGCTGCTGGGCGCCTTCGGCGACGAGGTCGTCCCCGACACACCGTTGGCCGAACTCGGCGGCCGCGCCGATCGGCTGGATCCGACGCAGGGGTTGCGCGAACAGCTCGACAAGGCGATCGCGACCCACGATCCACGGCGATTCCGGCAATTGACCGGCCGGATCTTCGCGGCGCCCGGTCGGGGAGTCGACCTGCTGCGGATGCGCTGCTACGGCCTGCTTAATCTCGCGGAACCCGACCACGAGCCGATTCTGGATGCCGCACCGGATCCGGTGCCCGTGGTGCGGCCGGTATGTTCCTTCGAGGTGTTCGCGACGTTGGTCGCGCCGACGACCCTGAGCCTGCACCGCATTCCGGCTTCGGTCCGAGGCAACCGTCCCGCGCTGCCCGCCTCGGACTCCCGGCATCTGCTGGTCGGCTCGGATGAGCCGAATCTCCGGTTGTTCGCGGACGCGGCCGTGGTGGTCCGGGCGCCGGGGCCGCAGGCGTCGGATCGCCGTTCGGCGGAGGGGTGGCTCACCGAGACGCTGCGCCGCCATCCCGGCGCCCGGATCGCGGCAACCGCCGTGGACGAGGGCTGTCACATCGCGCTACGGGATGGCCGCTGTCTCCTACTCACCGGAGCACCTCGGATCGATCCGAGGCTCGCCGCGTCCGCGGCGTATTCGATGCTGGTGGCAGGACGACTCGACGCAGGCGCGGTCGAGCTGCGCGTCGCGGCGATGACGTATCGACTGCGCTGGCAACGGTGCTGACCCCACCGTCCGCTGTCCCGGCAGCAGGGCAATGCAGCACCGTCGAGTCGGTTCAGTCCGTGAGCCGCGCCAACCGCGCCTGCACTACCGCCACCTCGGGACCGCCGGTCTCGATCTCGATGGCCAGTAGTCGGGTGAGCTGGCGATGGGCGCCTGCCCGGTCCTGCCGTTGCTCGGCGAGGTCGGCCAGTGCCCGGCGGGCAGCCGCCTCGTAATGCACGGCGCCGCGTTCGACGAAGGTGTCGGCGGCCTCGGTCAGTTCCGCCTCCGCGAGTTCGTCATCGCCGATCGCGGTATGCAGCAGCCCCAGAGCGACGAGTACCCGAGCGGTCATCCGCCGATCGCCCAGTGCGGCAAGGCTGTCCCTGGCCGCGTAGAGCTCGCCGAGAGCCTCGCCGGGGCGGTTGGTCGCCTGCAGGGTGCGGCCCAGGAAGTACCGTCCCAGTGCCGCACCCCTCGGCTCGCCGACCGCCACGTTCAGCTCGATGGAGCGCCGATAGGCCTCGATCGCCCCGGACGGGTCCACGATGTCTCGGTGCCTGCCGAGGAACTCCCAAACCGAGGCGAGCAGCCGCCGACCACCGGCCGACTCGGCCAACTCCAGCGCCTTCGACAGCTCCGTGCCTGCCCGTTCGTGCTCGCCGAGGTCGGTGTAGGCGCGGGAGACCAGGCTGCGCAGTCTGGCCTCGGCCGCCGGGTGACCGACGCGGCGAGCGGCGTCGGCTCCGATCTCGCTGGACTCGATCCAGTCTTCGAGATTCCGCCGGTTCAGGTAGAGGGGCACGATCGCCTCGGCGAGTTGCCAGGCACGCTCGTCCCAACCGATCTCAGCGGAGGCGCGTAGCAGCGCGAGTAGGTTGGCGCGTTCGGGCTCCTCCTGCGCTGCTCGTTCGGCGGCGTGCAATCGCAACAGATCATGCAGCCGGTACCGCTCGTCGGGTTGTTCGGTGAGGAGGTTCGCGTCGAGCAACGCGGCCAGCGCGGCCCGGGCGGTCTGTTCGTCGACATCGGCGGCCAGGGTCGCGGTGTCGAGGGTGCAGTCCGGCCCCGGCAACAGGGCGAGCCGTCGGTACATCAGGGCGGCCTCGGTGGACAGGCCTCGATAGGAATGTTCGAAAACGGTGGACACCGTGCGCTCTCCTCTCGCTGACAGGGCACGCAGCCTGCTGCGCTCGTCGGACAGCTCGGTCACCAGGTCGGCAAGGTTCAGCTGTGGTCTGGCGACCAGCCGGGCGGCCACGACCCGCAGTGCGATGGGCAGTCCGCCGCAGAGCCGGACCAATTGCTCGGCCGCCGCCGGTTCCTCGGCCACCCGGGATGCTCCACAGAGCTGGGAGAGCAGCTGCACACCGCCCGCACCGTCGAGCGGATCGAGCACCACGACGCGCGCATCGGTCTCGAAGGCCGCCTCGCTGAGACGTTCGGTGCAGGTGACGACCACCGCGCTGCCCGGGCTGTTGGGCACCAATGGCTCGACGTGGGCGACCTCGGTGACGTCGTCGAGCAGTACCAGGACCGGACGGTTCGCCGTCTTGGTCCGGTACAACGCGGTCCGCTCGGCCAGCCCGGGAGGAATGTGTTCGGGATGGACTCCGAGGGCACGGAGACACTCGCCCACGGCGTCGGAGACGGCGGTGCCCGCCTCGGTGCGGCGAGTGGAGTAGTCGATGTAGAGCTGACCGCCGGGGAAGCGATCCCGCGCATCGCGCGACCACCGGCGGGCCAGCGCGCTCTTGCCGACGCCCGCAAGGCCGGTGAGGACCACGATCCACGCCGAGTCCGCTCCCGCGTCGCCGAGAACCTCGTCGACCGCGGACAACTCGGCGACACGGTTGACGAACCGGCCAAGGCCACCCAGCGGAATCTGCTGTGGCACAGGGATCTGCTGGGCGGGCAGGGCAACGGTCACCCCACCGTGGACGGTGCCGACCTGGATCACCGAGCCGCCCACGTTGTCCGCCGAGTTGCCGACTGCGGGGTCGGTGCCCGATCGGTCCGGGTGTGCTCCGTCCATCGCCGACCTCGCCCCATTCATGTTCGCAGACTGTGATCGGCAATCTACGCTACGGCGCGATCTTGGTGCACCGGTCGATCGCGAGGCGGCAGGCGATGGCGTGCTCAGCGGAAGTCGGCGAGGTGGTCGGTCACCCACTCCCGATAGGTGCGTGCCGGGCGTCCGATGATCTCCACCAGCGTGGCGTCGAGCACCTCCACTGCCACCTCCATCTCGGCATGGGCAGCGAGCAGGCCATCGACCAGATCGGCGGGCCATCCCTCGGCGAGCATCTGTTCCCGAGCGTCCTGTCTGGAGATCTCCTCGAGTTGGATCGGCCTGCCGATGACCTCTCCGATGATCTGCACCCGCTGGGCGTTACTCAAAGTCTCCGTGCCGATGAGTACGGGTTTGCCGCCGATGTGTTCCGTACCGAGAAGCGCGCGAATGCCTGCGGCGGCGATATCGGCCTCGTGCAGCACGGCCCGGGTGGCCGAGGGGAATGGATCTCGGACCATGCCCGTCGAACGGATCTCCGTCGCCCATCCGAGGTCGTTGGCGGCGAATCCCCCGGCCCGCAGGAACGTCCATTCGAGATCCTGCGCCTGGATCGTGGCCTCGAGATCGGCATGGAACTGGTTGATCGGGTCCGCCTGTCGTTCGGCGTGCTCGTCGACGCCGCTGGAGGACAGATAGACGATCCGTCGGGTGTGGGCGGCGATCGCCGAGATCACCTCGGGAGCGTGGTCGGCGTTGTCCAGCGGCCAGACCAGGAAGACCGCGCGAATCCCGGCCAGCGCTGGAATCAGGCTCGCCTGGTCTGTGAGATCACCCTCTCGCACGTCGACCTCGGTCGGGAGTCCGGCCGTTGCCGGGTTGCGGGTCAGTGCGCGGACGGGCACGCCCTGATCGTTCAGCTGGGTCACGACCTGTCTGCCGACGTTGCCCGTCGCGCCGATCACCAGGATCGGGTCGTCAGCCCGCATGTGAGCTCCTTTTCTCGTGGGGACATCGCGGCCCGCGCAGTGCGGGACACGTGATCAACACGACACTAGAAGCTCAACAACAGTTGAGGTCAACGGATTAAGCCACCGAATCGGGCGGGCGGCGCCTCAGCCCAGGTGGTCGACCCGGATGGTGTCCAGCGACCGGCGATGCCGACCGGCCGCCGTGACCTTCACCGGGGAGACCAGCCACGGCGTGCTGGAGAAGTCGGCGGAGGTCGGCTGCCGCCTGCCCTCACCGGAGGGTGCGGCCAGTTCCACGCCGAGCCCGACCGGGCTGCCGAAGTTCGGGGTGCCGTCCCGGTTCCACTCGAAGCGCTGGGCCCGGATGGTGCGGCCCTGGCCGCAGCCGCCGGACTCCCGGTCCTGGGCGTGATAGACGATCCAGTCCTCGGTGCCGTCCGGGGAGGTGAAGAAGCCGTTGTGACCCGGCCCGAACACCCCGGCGGAGTCCGATCGTTCGAACACCGGCTCACGATGTTTGACCCAGGCGCCCGGCGACAGTGGGTCGCTACCGACCAGTGTCAACAGCCCCAGTTTGTAGTCCGGTGTTCCGCAGTAGCTGGCGGAGTAGACGACGTGGGTGCGCCCCGCGTGCTGCACGGCCACCGGGGCCTCGTTGACGCGTAGTCCGCTGGTCTCCCACGAGTACTGCGGGGTGGACAGCAGTCGTTTGGCACCGCTGATGGTCCAGGGATCGCTCATCGGGGCGATCCAGTTCTCCTGCGAGTCGGGGCCCCATTCGGACCAGAGGAAGTACAGGCCCCGACCGGGGATCTCCAGATAGCTACCGTCGATCGACCAGACGTCCTCGCCGGGAGGGTTGAGTTTTCCCCGATAGGTGTAGGGGCCCATCGGATCGTCGCCCGCACTCTCCAGGACGTGCATCCGTTGATGGTCGGCCGTACCGCTCACGCCCGCGCTGTAGTGCAGGTACCAGCGGCGGCCGTTCGGTCCGTCCAGGAGACGGAACTCCGGCGCCCAGAAGTAGCAGCACCGCGAGGGGTCGTCACCACGCCACACCACGACAGGTTCGGCGTCGCGCAGTCCGGCCAGGGTCGGCGCGCTGCGCATCGCGATCTCGGAGGAGTTGTAGGTGCCGCTGAGGTAGTACCGGCCATTGTGGAAGGTCAACCACGGGTCGGCACCGTCCTGGGCGTAAAGGGGATTGCGGAAGGTGTCGTCCTGGCGGGCGTGGGCGGGGACGCCGCTGAGGATCAGAGCGGCCATGACGCAGACCGCGACTCCGGCCCGGCGTATCCAGCGCGATCGGCCATCACTCATTCCCGACTCCCCCGATGTCCGCCACCTCGGCTCGATCGCTGGCGACGATCGAAGCGGTGCCGTGATGTGCCTGCTGCCGAGCAGCGGCGTCAGCAGCACCGTAAGCGAGCGGATCGGGGCACGCCGCGAGCAATTCACCCGATCAGAGCGACGCGATGCCCAGCAGGTTCACCTTCTTCGGGTGGCAGGCCCGAGCCTCGACACCCCGGCCGTCCGAGTCGCCACCGGCACCTTGGAGGCTTACCGATCCGCGGATTCGATATGTCGGACAACGTTCGACCGGTAGCGGCCAATACGACGGTCAAGTAACCGATTCCATCTTGACTGTGATCTGCGTCTCCCAATAATGAGCGGACGCATTACCCGATCAGCCGGCCGGCGCCGCGACGACCGGGAAAGCGCCACACATCGCGAATACGGGGAGGAACGACAGTGACGTCGACTTCACAGCCACCCGCCCGCCGCCGAGGAGTGGGGGTGACCTGCGGGCTACTCAGCATCGCGTTGGTCGCGGCCGGATGCGGAGGCGGGGCGGGCGACGATGGCCGCGTCGAGCTGACCTACACCTTCTGGGGAAACACCGATCGCGGGGAGCTCACCACCGAGGCGATCGAGTTATTCGAGGAACAGCACCCGAACATCTCCGTCGCCATCACCTTCGCGGATTTCGAGAGCTACTGGCAGAAACTCGCTACCGAATCGGCGGGCGGAAATCCACCCGACGTCGTGCAGATGGACTACACCTACCTACGCGAGTACGCCGATCGCGGCGTGCTGCTCGATCTCGATCCGCTGGTCGGGGAGCAGATCAACACCGACGACCTCATCAGCGGCCTCGATCAGGCGGGCAGGGTCGACGGCGGCTATTACGCCATTCCCATCGGAACCAACGTGATGTCGTTCCAGTACGACGCCGCGATCTGGGCGGAGGCGGGCGCCGCGACTCCCGAGGCGGGCTGGACCTGGGACGACTACGCGGAGGCCATCGGCACCGTGACCGAGGCCAACGATCAGGAGCCGTGGGGCGGCATCGACATGGGCGAGCATCTGCATCTGTTCGACGCGTGGCTGCGACAGCAGGGCAAGCAGGCCTACGCCGAGGACGGTCGACTCGGGTTCACCGAGGAGGACCTCGTCGCGTTCTGGGACCTCAACGAGCAATGGCGCGACGCCGAGATCGTCATCCCGTTCAGTCAGATCGACCAGGCCGTCACCGCCACCTCGCTGGCTGTCGGCGACACCGCCTCGGAGTTCGCCTGGGACAACTATCTGCCCAGCACCGAGAACACCAACGGCAACGAGCTGTCCCTGGCACCGATGCCCACCGACACCGATGAACTCGGGCTGTACGCCAAGCCGTCCATGCTGATGAGTGTGACCGCCCGCAGCGATCATCCGGAGGAGGCCGCA
The DNA here is from genome assembly GCF_014203365.1 of Actinoalloteichus hymeniacidonis. Taxonomy (NCBI): domain Bacteria; kingdom Bacillati; phylum Actinomycetota; class Actinomycetes; order Pseudonocardiales; family Pseudonocardiaceae; genus Actinoalloteichus; species Actinoalloteichus hymeniacidonis. Next base: position 2,217,164 of record NZ_JACHIS010000001.1, on the reverse strand, counting down.
CAGCTCGTCGACTTCATGATCAACGATCCGGGGGCCGGTCGGATCTTCGGCGCCAACCGAGGCCTGCCCGCCACCACGGGTCAGCGGGAGGCGGCCGAGCTGGACGACGTGAATGCACGCATCGAGGAGTTCGAGACCGGCATCGAGGACCGGTTGGGCGACACACCGGCCCCGCCGCCCCCGGGAGGGGCCAGCGTCGAACGGCTGATGCAGCGGATCAACGAGGAGGTCGCCTACGACCGAACCTCCGTCGAGGAGGCCGCCGCCCGGTTCATGGCCGAGTCCGAACAGATCCTGGCCGAGGCCGCCTGAGTCGAACGCGTCGCCACTCGCCCGGCGGTTGTCCATCGACATGTCGGTCGGCTCCACTCGTAGACACGGTCGCGAGCAACGCCGACGGTCACCGAAGGAGTACGCGATGGGCACACCACCGGAGAACGATCCGGCAGGCGAACCGGACTCCAGCACAGCCCGGCGGGGTCGATCGGCCTCGACCCCGCCGATGGGGTGGAACAGCTGGGACTGTTACGGCGGGTCGGTCCGGGAGGCGGAGGTGCTCGCCAACGCCCGGTACCTACGCGATCACCTGCTCCCGCATGGCTGGGATCACGTGGTGGTGGATATCCAGTGGTACGAACCCACCGCCGACACCGCCGGGTATCACGAGGGCGCCGTGCTCGATCTGGACGCCAACGGACGTCCCATGCCCTCGGTCAACCGCTTCCCCTCGGCGGCGGACGGGGCGGGCTTCGCGCCCTTGGCCGCACGAATCCACGAGATGGGCCTGCGGTTCGGACTGCACATCCTGCGCGGTATCCCGAGACAGGCCGTCGCGCAACGGCTGCCGATCCTGGGCACCGACTGGACCGCCGCGGACGTGGCCGACCACGATCACGTGTGTCCGTGGAACCCGGACAACCTCGGGCTCGACCACGAACACCCCGGCGCGCAGGCCTACTACGACTCGCTGCTGGCCCGGTTCGCGGAGTGGGGCGTGGACTACGTCAAGGCCGACGACATGCTCGCCCCCTATCACGCCGCCGAGATCGCCGCGTTCTCCCGGGCGATCGAGGCCAGCGGCAGGCCGATGGTGCTCAGTCTCTCCCCTGGCACGGACCTGGGGCTGGAACATCTCGATCATCTCGTCCAACACAGCGATGTGTGGCGGATCTCCGACGATCTGTGGGACCGGTGGCCGCTGGTCTACGACCAGTTCGAGCGGATGGCGCGGTGGGCGCCTCATGCCGGGCAAGGCCGGTGGCCCGACGCCGACATGCTGCCACTGGGCCGGATCGGGATCCGGGCCCACGGTGGCGATGATCGACGCTCCCGGCTGACCCGCGACGAGCAGCGCAGCCTGATGGCGCTCTGGGCGATGGCCCGCTCCCCGCTGATGTTCGGCGGGGATCTACCCAGCAACGACGACTGGACACTCGGGCTGCTCACCAACGACGCGCTGCTCGCGATCACCAAGGACAGCGTCGACAACCGACAGCATCGCCGCGAGGGGGAGCTCGTGGTGTGGACGGCGTCGAGTGGGGATGGCCGGATCCGCTACGTCGCGCAGTTCAACCTCGGGGACGTCCCGGCGGATTCGACGGTCCAGGCGGCGGAGCTGGGTACGGACGCCGACGATCTCGTCGTCGACATCCTCGGCTCCGGCACGCCTGTCCGGTTGGGGGTGAGTCGCCGGACCCCGCTGCCGCCGCACGGCTGTGTGCTGTGGGCGATCAGCTCGAGTTGAGCATCCGGTTCGGACCGCGATTCTCGCCTCGGATTCGATCGAGGTGGCCTGCACCGGGACCATCGCGTGCGAGGCTCGGTTGATCCGCAAGCCACCCGCCGAGTAGGCCAATACGCGCGACTAAATCCTTCGATCCGGTCGGTGGGGATGTTCAACCGGGTGAAATCCCTGGCGTCCCGTCCAAATCAGCGAGAAACCGGGGGTGGTGACAAGACTGGTGGAAGGATGGCCGATAATGGCGATGCGTCCACGGGCGCAGTATTGCGTTGGCTGCTCCGTTGAGTGGCCGGGGGTCGCCATTTCTTCAGGCGGCCCCTTTTCCTGTAGAGAGGGCTGCTGATGGATCGATGTGCGATCTTCGTCGACGCAGGCTATCTCTACGCCGAGGGCGGACGGTTGTGTCGGCAGACGACGTCCCGTTCGGCGCTGCTGCTCAACCCGGAGCCCTTCCTTGGCCTGATGCACTCGGTCGCGCAGACCTTGACCGGGCTCCCGGTGCTGCGCACCTATTGGTACGACGCTGCCAGGGGCGGGCATCGGACCAGCGAACAGCGGGCCATCGCGGTGCTGCCCGACGTGAAGCTACGGCTGGGCAGGCTCAACGGCAGTGGCCAGCAGAAGGGCGTCGACGCCCTCATCTACCGCGACATGATCATGCTGGCCCAGCGGGGTGCCGTCAGCGATGTACTGCTGGTCAGTGGGGACGAGGACCTGCGCGAGGGGGTTCGCACCGCGCAGGACCACGGGGTCCGGGTGGTGCTCGTCGGGATCGAGGCCGAGAGCGGGAAGTACAACCAGTCCGAGGAACTGGTCTTCGAATCCGACCGGCTGCACAGCCTGACCAAGGAGGAGCTGACGCCGGTCTTCGATCTCCGGCCGCCGCCCGCTCCGCCGAGCCTGCCGGTCTCGATGTCGGATCCGCTCTCGATCGAGGGGGAGGCCGCAGCGACGTCGGCCACCGCCACCAACCCGTTCCAGGCCATGCTCACGCCGCGAGCGGCCTCGGCCGAGTTCACCGCCCGCTGGCTGGCCAACAGTTCCAGCGAGGAGATCGCGGATCTGCTGTCCCGCAGGCCAAGCATCCCCCATGCGCTCGATCAGGGTCTTCGAGCCCACGTCGAGCAGGCGCTCGGGATCGACCTCCAGGAACAGGAGCAGACGCGCCGGGATGTCCGGTCGGCCTTCTGGGGTGTGGTCACGGCCAGCACCGACCCCCGGCTGCCCTGACCCGGCCAAGGCGGACGGCCGGTGCGCCCGGCAGAGTCGAGCCCGGCGGAGTCGCCCGCCGCCTAGGTGGTGAGATCGATGACGACCTTCACGTCGTCCTCGTGGTGCTCGAACGCCTCGGCGAACCGATCCAGCGGCAGCCGTCGGGTGATCAATCGTTCCAGCCAACCGGCGTCCGCCGAGGCCAGCACCTCGGCTGCCAGGGTGTAGTGGCTGAGGTTCGCGTTGACCGAGCCGAACACCGCGTCGTTCTCCAGCACGATGCTCCGGTTGATCATCCCGAGGTCGGTGGGCAGGGTCCGACCGGGCGAGGAGACACCGGTGAGGCAGACGATGCCGTACTCGGCGGTCATCGCCATCGCGCCACACACGAGCCGGTCGACGCCGGTGGCCTCGATGACGATGTCGGGCCGGAGCTTCTCGCCGACCGCCGTGATGTCGGCGTTGTGGTACTCGGCGCCGAGGTCTTGGACCAGGGAGACCTTGGGTCCGCCGGTGACCCGGTCCAGCACATGGACCTCCAGGCCGCGTTGGACGCCGATGAGAGCGGCGAGCAGCCCGATCGGTCCGGCTCCGGTGATCAGCACCGTCTTGGGATCGAACCAGGACCGGTTGCCGATTCGCTCGATCTGATCCCAGGCCTTGGCGACCACGCTGGTCGGCTCCAACAGCATGCCGACCTCGGACAGCGACGGGTCGAGCCGGACGGCGTAGTCGGTCTCCAGCGTCCAGGACTGGCTGGCATAGCCGTCCAGACCCTGGATGCCGCGTTCGGTGTAGCGGCCATTGCGACACATGTCGAAGTAGCCTCTGGCGCAGGCGCCGCACGGCTCGGGGTCCGGTCTGCGGACCACGCCGACGACCAGGTCGCCTGGAGCGAGATCGGCACCGTCCGGTGCCTGGCGAACGCGGCCGAGCGACTCGTGGCCGATGATCAGCCGCTGCCGGTCGGGCGGGGCCTGGCCGAACTCGGCGTCCACGATCTCCCGATCGGTCCCGCACACGCCGACCGCGATCCCGTCGACGAGCAGTTCGTCGGGTCCCGGTACCGGTTCCGGTACCTCCTCGACCCGCAGGGAGTCGCGTTCTCCCGGCGTCACCGTCAATGCCCGCATGTCCGGTCTCCTCCCCGACAGCTGCCCCAGTCCAGGCCGACCGAGACCGATCAGAGCAAACCATGACACGCGGCGTGCCGGGCCCGCCGTAGGCACACCCACATCTGTCCCAGACGCGGTCACCCATCTCATCGGTCACCGCCGTCGGAGTGGTCTCGCCGTTCCCGGCGGCGGTGCGGCCAGACGGGTGCATACGCCTCGACGGTGGTGCCGGGGCGACTGCCGGCCGGTTTCAGCCGCGCGATTTCCGGCCCGGTGGCGGCCTGATCGCCCGGTGGTCTGACAAGCTCGACGACACCGGCAGGATGACAGCGGACAAAGGGAGCTGGTAGGCGTGCGGGTGGCGTTGTTCGCGACGTGCGTGACCGACACGTTGTACCCGCGAACCGGGCAGGCCGTGGTGCGGTTGTTGGAACGTCTCGGGTGCGAGGTCGACTTCCCCGAGGCCCAGACGTGCTGCGGTCAGATGCACTACAACACGGGGTATCCCAGGCACGCCACGGCGCTGGCAGGCGACTACGAACGCATCTTCGCCGAGTACGACGCGGTGGTGGCGCCGTCCGGTTCGTGTGTGGGGATGGTGCGGGAGATCTATCCGAAGCTCCTCGGTTCCGCCAGAGCCGCGTCCTACAGCCACGAGTTGTCGGAGTTCCTGGTGGACGTCCTCGGGGTCACCGATGTCGGCGCCTACTTCCCCCATCGGGTCACCTACCACCCCACCTGCCATTCATTGCGGATGCTGAAGGTCGGGGATCGGCCGCAGCGGCTGCTGCGCGCGGTCCGGGGTCTGGAATTGGTCGAGTTGCCCGAGGCCGAGTCCTGCTGCGGTTTCGGTGGCACCTTCGCGATCAAGAACTCCGACACCTCCAGTGCGATGTTGGCGGACAAGATCAGCGGCATCACCCGAACCGGAGCCGAGGTCCTCACCGCCGGGGACAACTCCTGTCTGATGCACATCGGCGGCGGTCTGTCCCGGCTGCGCGCCGGGGTAAACCCGGTCCACCTTGCCGAGATCCTGAGCAGCACCGAGGAGGAGCCATGGCAGGCCGTGGCGTGACCTGGCTCGGCACGCCGACCTTCCCGAAGGCGGCGCGCACGGCCCTGGCCGACACCCAACTCCGCACCAATCTGCGCAATGCGACCACCACGATTCGCGGCAAGCGGGCCGGGGCCGTGGCGGAGTTGCCGGATTGGGAGCCGCTGCGCCGCGCGGGCGAGGCGATCAAGGACGAGGTGCTGGCCAACCTCGACACCTATCTGGAGCGGTTGGAGGCGGCGGTCACCGCGCGCGGCGGTGTCGTGCACTGGGCCCGGGATGCGGCGGAGGCCAATGCGATCGTGCTGCGGCTGACGCGGGAGGCGGGCGCCGACGAGGTAGTCAAGGTCAAGTCGATGGCCACTGCCGAGATCGGGTTGAACGAGGCGCTGGCCGAGGGCGGTGTGCACGCGGTCGAGACCGACCTCGCGGAGCTGATCGTCCAGCTGGGCGAGGATCGTCCGTCGCACATCCTGGTGCCCGCGATCCACCGGAACCGCTCGGAGATCCGGGAGATCTTCCGCCGGGAGATGCCCGGGGTCGACCAGGACATCACCGACGAGCCTCGGGAACTCGCCGAGGCGGCCCGTAAGCATCTGCGGCAGAAGTTCCTCACCGCGAAGGTGGCGGTGTCGGGGGCGAATTTCGCGGTGGCCGACAGCGGGTCGGTGGTGGTGGTCGAGTCCGAGGGCAACGGTCGGATGTGTCTGACGCTGCCGGAGACGCTGATCACCGTGATGGGGATCGAGAAGCTGGTCCCGACGTGGTCGGATCTGGAGGTCTTCCTCCAATTGCTGCCGCGTTCGTCCACTGCGGAGCGGATGAATCCCTATACCTCGGTGTGGACCGGGGTCGCTCCCGGGGACGGGCCGAAGAACTTCCACCTGGTGTTGTTGGACAACGGCCGCACCGACACGCTTGCCGACACGGTGGGCAGGCAGGCGCTGCGCTGCATCCGATGCTCTGCCTGTCTGAATGTGTGCCCGGTCTACGAGCGCACGGGCGGCGCGGCCTATGGGTCGGTCTATCCCGGTCCGATCGGGGCGATCCTGACCCCGCAGCTGCTCGGCGAGGACGTCGACGAGCAGGCTAAGTCCTTGCCGTACGCCTCGTCGCTGTGCGGGGCGTGCTTCGAGGTGTGTCCGGTGCGGATCGACATTCCCGAGGTGCTGGTGCATCTGCGGGCCGAGGCCGTGGAGTCCAAGAGCAAGGCGGCCCCGGAGGCGGCGGCGATGTCCGCGCTCGCCTGGGCGATGGGCAACCCGCGACGCTGGGCCGCGGCACAGAAGGCGGCAGGTGTCGGACGACTGTTGAGTCGGGGCGGGCGGATCAGCGGGCTGCCGTGGCCCGGATCGCGGTGGACCGCCTCACGTGATCTGCCTGCGCCGCCGAAGGAGACCTTCCGGGCGTGGTGGAGGAGGACCCGTGGCTGAGGCGACCGAACCGAGCGCAACCGCCAAGGCGGCCGTGTTGGGCCGGATCCGGGCCGCACTGGCCGATCGGCCCGGCCCGGTCACGGTGCCCCGGGACTACGACCGCACTCGGTCCACGGCCGATCCGCTCGCTTTGTTGGCGGAGCGCGTCGAGGATTACCGGGCGACCGTCCATCGGGTCGACGCGGCGGAGCTACCCGATCGGATCGCATCCTCGTTGGCGGCGCGTGGCGCCCGCCGGATGGCCGCCCCGGTCGATCTGCCGACGACGTGGCTGGCGCCCGAGGTGACCTGGCGGTTGGACACCGATCAGGCGCTGACCATCGACGAGTTGGACGGCATCGACGGCGTGCTCACCGGGTGCGCCGTGGCGATCGCCGAGACCGGGACACTGGTGTTGGACGCGGGGGCAGCACAGGGCAGGCGGCTGCTCACGCTGCTGCCCGACTATCACCTGTGCGTGGTGCGGGCGGATCAGGTGGCGGTGTCGTTGCCCGAGGCGTTGGCGCGGTTGGACGGGACGCGGCCGCTGACCTTCGTGAGTGGACCGTCGGCGACCAGCGATATCGAGCTCAACCGGGTCGAGGGCGTGCACGGCCCCCGAACACTCGAGGTCGTCATCGTCGGCTGAGGGCGCGCTCGCCGATCGAACGTTCGCCACCGTCCCCGGCGGGCCGCGCAGCGGTCCCGCCGGGCGCTTCGAAGGAGCTTCGGACGCGCTGAAAAGCCCGCGGCGCGGCCTGTTCTCGGCGATTTCCCGCTGTACGTTCACCCAGTATTGACAAGGTCGGTCCGCTGTACTTAACTGATTATGTTATCCGCCATCTTCCCGGGCAGGCGGCGCCTGGGTGTTAGCGGTCGTTTGATTAATGACCGATGGACGCACCACGTCGCTAGCGCGATGATCCACTCGGTGTCGAATTTCGAATCGACGCCGGGCCGGAATCATCGGGAGAGGTTGGCCGATTTGTCAGCTCGCCGATCCGGCGACCCGAGACGACAACGAGAGCTCTCGGGTACCGGTTGACCGGTGCGACCGCACGTCCCCCGACTCCTCCGGCCGGGACCTTTCGCGGTCACCCGCACCTGACCTGCATCGTTCGTGGCACGACCCTGCCTGTCGACCGATCACCCACGCCGGGTGACGGCTGACCGGCTTTGGCTGCGCGCGGTAGCAGGGGAGGCCGATCCCCACCGACCGCAAGATCGAATTCCACCCATCCGCTCCGGCCGACTCCAATTCCTCGTCGGGCGGACATTCACGCTGCCCGAATTCGGCCGCTATCCATCGAATCGCGTTCGACCAACCCGCCGAAAGGAGTCGACACGTTTCCACCGGTCGCCTGCTGCGCCGACCGACGCATTCTCCCAACCGTTGAACAAGGAGCACCAATTGCATCGCATCAGACGAGCGATGGGATTACTGATCGCATCCGCTCTTGCCGTGCTGCTCACGGGGCCGATTCCCCAGGCAGCCGCTCAGGACTCCGACCAGCCCGAGTTCCGCGCCCTGTTGTTCACCAAGGCCGTCGGTTATGTGCACAACTCGATCCCGAACGGGATCGCGATGTTCGAGCGGCAGGCCGCCGAAGAGGGCTTCGAGATCGTCGAGACCGACGACTCCAGCATCTTCAACGACGAGGATCTCGCGACGTTCGACGCGGTGATCATGCTCCAGAACTCGGGCATGATCTGGGAGACCGACGAACAGCGGGAGGCCATCCAGACCTACCTGCGTAACGGCGGCGGCATCACCGCCGTGCACAACGCCCTGGACATGGGCATCGAGAACGACTTCCCGTGGTGGGACGACACCATCAACGGCGGGGCCCACATGCCCACGCACTCCCCCGGCACGCTGGACGGGACCGCGTTCACCCTGGACCGCGTTCACCCGTCCACCGAGCACCTTCCGGTGCGGTGGGAGCGGGCGGAGGAGTGGTACAACTTCGACCCCAACCCGAGGGGCAACGTCCACGTCCTGGTCGCCGCCGACGAGCGGACCTACGATCCCGGCAACGACGCGATGGGGCCGGACCACCCGATCTCCTGGTGTCACCGGCCCGAGGGCGGCCGGGTGTGGGCCACCGCGATGGGCCACGAGGCCGACACCTACGACAACGAGACGCTGTTCCAGGACCACGTGCTCGGCGGCCTGCGCTGGGCGGCGGGTGTCGAGGAGGGCGACTGCGGCGGCACGGTGTGGAACAACTTCGAGAAGATCTCGTTGGACTCCGACACCGACGACCCGATGCAGCTCGATGTCGCCGATGACGGCCGGGTGTTCGTCGCCGAGCGCGCGGGCGATCTGACCGTCTTCAAGCCGGATACCAACACCACCGTCACCGCGGGTTCGCTGGACGTCTACACCGGCGGCGAGGACGGCCTGGTGGGCCTGACGCTGGACCCCGACTTCGACGAGAACGGTTGGGTGTACCTGTACTACTCCCCCGCCGACGCCGAGGAGGACGTCAACCGGCTCTCCCGGTTCACCATCGAGGGCGACACCCTCGATCTGGAATCGGAGTCGGTGCTGCTGGACGTGCCCGCCTATCGCAGCCGGACCTACCCGGAGCCGGGACACACCGGCGGTGCGTTGGACTTCGGCATCGACGGCAGTCTGTTCCTCGGCGTGGGCGACGACGTCCCGCCGAACCTCTCCCCGGACTGGCAGGGTTACGCGCCGATCGACTGGCGCCCGGGCGAGGAGATGCTGGACGCGGCGCGCACCTCGGGTAACACCAACGATCTGCGCGGCAAGATCCTGCGGATCACGCCGTTGGACGAGGGCGGCTACGACATTCCCGAGGGCAACCTCTTCGAAGAGGGCACCGAGCTGACGCGCCCGGAGATCTACGGCATGGGATTCCGCAATCCCTTCCGTTTCCGGGTCGACCCCGAGACCGGTCACCTGCATGTCTCCGACTACGGCCCGGACCGGGGCGGACAACCGGACGAACGCGGCCCGCAGGGCTTCGTGGAGTACGACGTGCTGACCGAGCCGGTGAACTCGGGTTGGCCGTTCTGTCACGGCGACAACGAGCCCTACGCGCCCTACAACCCGGACACCGGTGAGGTGGGCGAGAAGTTCGACTGCGACAACCTGGTCAACGAGTCGCCCAACAACACGGGTCTGACCGAGCTGCCGCCCGCCGAGATGCCGCAGGTCTGGTACGACTACGACGTCTCGCCGGAGTTCCCGGAGCTGGGTTCCGGCGGCAGCGCACCGATGAGCGGCCCGGTCTACCGGTTCGACCCGGACAGCGATTCGGAGACGAAGTTCCCGGAGTACTTCGACGGGGTGCACTTCTTCTACGAGTGGTCGCGCAACTACATCAAGGAGTTCCACCTCGACGAGGACGATCAGTTCCTCAAGAGCAACGACTTCCTCGGCAACGAGAGCTTCAACAAGCCGATGGACATGGAGTTCGGTGCCGACGGCTCGCTCTATCTCCTGGAGTGGGGCAGCGAGTTCGGCGGCGGCAACAGCAACTCCGGTCTCTATCGGATCGACTACAACCAGGGTCAGAGCAGACCGGTCGCCGTGGCGACGGCGAGTGCGACCAATGGTCCGACTCCGCTGGAGGTGGAGTTCTCCAGCGAGGGCAGCGCCGATCCGGCGGGCGGCGACGTCACCTTCGGCTGGGACTTCGACGGCGACGGCACCGTGGACTCCACCGAGGCGAATCCGACGCACGTCTACACCGAGCCCGGGGTGTTCACCGCTCAGCTGCGGGTGACCAACGTCGCGGAGCAGACGGGATACGCCAACATCGAGATCACCGTGGGCAACACCGCGCCCACCGTGGCCTTCGATGCGCCACCGAACGGCGGCATGATCGAGTTCGGCGATGACGTGTCCTACGAGCTCACCGTCACCGACCCCGAGGACGGCGAGGTCGACTGCGCCGAGGTACTCGTCCGTCCCGCGTTGGGCCATGACGACCACGAGCACGACACGAGCGACATCGCAGGTTGTTCCGGCACGGTCAACACGGCCGACCTGGGTGGACACCCGGAGGGCGCGAATCTGTACTACGTCCTCAACGCGCGCTACACCGACGGTGGCGGCGAGGGTGTCGGCTCGCTGACCGGCTACGACCGACGGGTGCTGCAGCCGAAGAACAAGCAGGCGGAGTACTTCACCGACTCCTCCGGGGTTCGCGTCGTCTCCGAGGCGGGCGCCGAGAGCGGGGCACGAGTCGGGGACGTCTCCGATGGCGACTGGATCTCCTTCGATCCCGTCAGCCTGGAGAACATCGATTCGGTGAGCTACCGGTTGTCCTCGATCGCCGAGGGTGGCGCCATCGAGTTGCGGGCGGGCTCGCCGGACGGCGACCTGGTGGCCACGACGGCGGTGCCCAACACCGGGGATTGGAACGATTACCAGCAGACCGAGTCCGTCGATGTCGAACTGGCGGGCAGCCACACCGTCTACCTGGTGTTCCGTTCGCCGTCGAACAACTCCTTCGATCTGGACTCGCTGCGCTTCGAGGGCGCGGGCTTCAGCACGCCGCCCGGTGGCGGCGAGGACACGACGGCGCCGGTGACCTCGGCCAGCACCACCCCCGGTGAACCCGACGGACAGGACGGCTGGTTCACCAGCAGCCCCGTCCAGGTCACCCTCGAGGCCACCGACGACGACAGCGGCATCGACACCACCGAATACCGCATCGGCGACGGCGACTGGACCACCTACCAGGAGCCCATCACCCTCACCGACGACGGCACCCACACCGTCGAATACCGCTCCACCGACACCGCAGGCAACATCGAGGAACCCCAAACCCTCGACATCGCCATCGACACCACCAGCCCGACCACCGAGGTGGTGTTGCCGGAGGGCAACGACAGCGGTTGGCACGACGGTGAGGTCACCGTGGAGTTGAGCGCCTCCGATGACGGTTCGGGGGTGGCCCGAACCGAGTGGAGCCTCGACGGTGGCGACTGGACCGCCTACGAGGAGCCGGTCACCGTCACCGGCGAGGGCCCGCACTCGGTGCTCTACCGCACCATCGACATCGCGGGCAACATCGAGGCCGAGAAGGCCGCCACCATCCTCATCGACCCCACCGCACCCACGCTGTTGGTGGCGGGGGTGGCCGACGGACGGGTCTACGGCGACGCCACCGACCTCGTGCTGAGTTGGCATGCCGAGGACGGCACCTCGGGTATCGACTCCGTGGTGGGCACCCTGAACGACACGGGCTTGGACTCCGGCGAATACGTGCCGCTGCACCGGCTTCCGTTGGGCTTCCAGGAGTTCTCGGTGACCGCGACCGACCATGCGGGCAACACCACCGAGCAGTCGATCACCTTCGCCACCACCACCTCCACCCGCGACATCAGCCAACTGATCGACCGGTTCCGAGCCACCAACCGGCTCTCGCTCACCGCAACCACCCAGCTGCGGGCACAGCTCGTCGAGGTTCGCCTCGTCGAGGCACGCGGCGACGACATCGCCACCATCGAGGAGCTTCAGACGTTGAAGTCCCTGGTCGCGGACAGCACTCTCGTGACAGCGGACGACGTCCGCAGCACGCTGGATCGCGATATCCAGGCGGTGATCGACGACATCGAGGGGGTATGACGGCCCCTGTTGATCAAGGAGTGAGTCTCACAACGGCGTGAGCCGCTCCCGCTTCGAACGACCTCGGGGCCGACATCCGGTACACCAACCGGACGTCGGCCCCGACGTCATGCCGTCGGGTCGATCGACGCGGATAGCGCCCGGATTCGTAGCTTGCGACTCGGTCTGGACGATTCGATCGGGTCGACCACGTCGACCCACCTAAAAGTCAATCGATTGACTTAATTCGGTAGTGTGCGCGGGCAGCAATCCGGTGCAGCACGTCTCGCCCGAAATGTCCGCGCGGCACAACCGAAGGAGCCCACCCGTATGAGCGGAACACCCCGATCGCTGACGGCCGACAGCACGATCGCCCAGTGGCTCGGCCATCCGGAGGGCGGACCGCTGCTCCGAGAACTGCTCGGCCACGGCGGATTCGACGAGAGCACGCTCGCCCCGGTCCAACAGCTGCCGCTTCAGGAGTTGGTGAACCTGAGTCAGGGCAGGCTTGGGCAGGACATCGTCGACGGCCTCGTGACCGCGGTGAACGGTGGCGTGCCCGTGGTGTCGGATCCGGCGGCCGAAGCACGGGCGCGCGCCGTGCCCGGAAGGTTCCGCGATCAGACGGTCATCGTGACCGGGGCGGCCTCCGGGATCGGGCGCGCAACGGCAGCCCGAATCCTGCACGAGGGTGGTCGGGTCATCGCGGTCGATCTCTCCGCCGAGAAGCTCGCGGAGCTCGCGGCCGAGTCGGAATCCGCCGAGCTGGTCACCGTCCCGGCCGATGTCACCGACCCCGAGGACATCGACCGCATCGTGGCCGCGGCGGGCGAACGCATCGACGGTTTGGCCAACGTCGCGGGCATCAACGACGACTTCTCGCCCGCCCACGAGGTCAGCGACGAGATGTGGCGACGTGTCTTCGCGGTGAACGTCGACGGCCCGCTGCGACTCATCCGCGCGGTGCTTCCCTCGATGCTCGCGGCGAGAAGCGGGCGCATCGTCAACGTCGCATCCGAGGCCGCCTTGCGCGGGTCGGCCGCCGGGGTCGCCTACACCGCCTCGAAGCACGCCGTCGTCGGCATCACCCGCAACTGCGCGGTCATGTATGCGCCGCATGGCATCCGGGTCAACGCCGTCGCGCCCGGCGGGGTCGCCACCGGCATGGCCGTCGCCGCCGATTCTTCCGAGTTCGGTGGCGGACGCGTCAAGGACTTCCTCGGCATGATCCCGCCCATAGCCACCGCCGATCAGCTCGCCGCCTCGATCACCTTCCTGTTGAGCGACGACGGCATCAACATCAACGGCGTGGTGTTGCCCTCCGACGGCGGCTGGTCGGCGCAGTAGCGCCACGGCGGAGGCCGGCCGATCCGACTGCGGGTGCGAGGCAGCGCCGAAACCCTCCGATACCGGACGACTGCGCGAAGACCGGTGATTTCGCCGATGTGGCCGGTGTGGTGCGGCGGCGAGGATGACTGCACAGCGTGATCAAGTGCCGATGAACAGGAGTACAACGACGTGCAGTCATCGAGCATCGCCTCCCGCAGAGCCCGCGTCCGATCAGCCGGCCGCCCCAGGACCCGCTTGGCGGGCCTCGTCCTCGCGTTGACCATGGTCGCCACGGGCCTGGCCGCCGCCCCGGCGGCCACCGCCCAGGAGAATCCGTACGAACGGGGTCCCGCCCCCACCGAGCGCAGTATCGAGGCACTGCGCGGCCCGTTCGCCGTGGCCGAGGACCGGGTCTCCTCGCTGGTCATCGGGTTCGGCGGCGGCACCATCTACTACCCGACCGACACCAGCGAGGGAACCTTCGGTGCGGTCGCGGTGTCACCCGGCTACACCGGGACGCAGTCCAGCATGGCCTGGCTGGGTCCCCGGCTGGCCTCGCAGGGCTTCGTCGTCTTCACCATCGACACCAACACGACAGTCGACCAGCCGGACAGCAGAGGGCGGCAGCTGCTCGCCGCGCTGGACTATCTCGTCGAGGACAGCGATGTCCGCAATCGCATCGACCCGAATCGACTCGGGGTGATGGGTCACTCGATGGGCGGCGGAGGCAGCCTATCGGCGGCCGAGAGCAGGCCTGCGTTGCAGGCGGCGATCCCGCTGACCGGTTGGCACCTATCGAAGAACTGGTCGCGGGTCACCGTCCCGACGTTGGTGGTCGGAGCTGAGAACGATCTCATCGCCCCGGTGCGGTCACATTCGATCCCGTTCTACGAGAGCCTGTCGTCCTCGTTGGACAAGGCGTACCTGGAGTTGGACGGCGCCTCGCACTTCGCCCCGAACATCTCCAACACGACGATCGCCAAGTACAGCATCTCGTGGTTGAAGCGGTTCATCGACGACGACCTGCGCTACGAGCAGTTCCTCTGTCCGCCGCCCGACGACCGGGAGATCTCGGAGTACCGCAACACCTGTCCGCACTCCTAACGACGGATCACGACGGCGGTCGCCGGGGTAGGCGGCCGCCGTCGCGCTGTCGGTGCTGCGCCGGACCGGGTCCTCCGGCTAGCCCGCCTGAATCCGTCGTAGGAAGGCCAGCCCGTCGACCGCGAGCGCATCCTGTGTCTCGGCCAGCGGGCGCCAGATCGAGGCGGCCACCGCGATCGCGTCGTTGTGTGCGGTGAACGACTCGATGCAGATCGAGCCGCGATATCCGGTCTTCGTCAGCGCCGCCAGGAAACCCGGCCAATCCAGGTGATCGGCGCCGGGGGCGCCCCGGTCGTTCGCGCAGACCTGGACGTGGGCGATCCGACCGCCCGCAGCCAGTACCGGCGTGACGAGGTCGCGTTCCTCGATGTTGAGGTGGTAGGTGTCCAGCATCAGGCCGACGGTCTCGGCAGGCAGCCCGTCCAAGGCGGTCAACGCCTGTTCGACGGTGTTGAGCACGCTGGTCTCATAGCGGTTGAGCGGTTCCACGGCCAGTCGCACGCCGCGTTCGCCCGCATAGTCGGCGACCGGCGCGAGATTCTCCCGTAGCTCCCGGTACACCGTGGCCCGCTCGGCGGCGTCCATCCGCCAGGTTCGGCCGACCTCGGCATACAGCGGGCCACCCACCGAACCCGCGCCCAGTCGAGCCGCCAGGTCCACGCAGCCGCGCAGATAGTCCTGGGTGTCCCGGATTTGCCGGGCCGGGGCGGCGACGAGGTTGCGGCCCGCCGAGGTCACGGCGCAGACCGCGACGGCGGCCAGGCCGTGCGCGGCGAGCAGCTCCGCAGTACGCCCGGCGTCGATGTCGTCTGCCTGTTCCATCGGGATCTCCACCGCGTCGAATCCCCAGCCCGCGATGCGGGGGATCAGCTCGGCGAGGGTGGCATCGGATAGCGGTGACTCCCAGACCCAGGTGTTCACGCCGATCGGAAACATCCAACTCCTTCAACGATCCAAGAGCTGCGGCCGGAGGCGAGGTCGGGCCGATCAGGCGGCGATCGGCCCGACGCATCCGGTCGAGGTGGCGGTATCGAATTCGGCATGTGCTGGACGGGAGTGATCGGACGGCGGCGGTGTCCGATCACTCCCGCACAGACCCCCTACGTCAGCCTCCCCACTCCTCGGGGAAACCGGGCAGGTCCTCACACCCGCACAGGGCATAGTGCTGTGGCGGCATGCCCTCCTGCAGGTAGGAGTCCAGGTTGTCCTCGGTCACGACGGGCTGCGGCAGCCGCCATTCCCGGGGAACCTCCTCGCCGTTCAAGATTCGCAGCGCGGCGATCACGGGAGTACGCCATTGGAAGGTCGGGTAGCCGGGAGCGATGGCGGTCAGGTCCTTGTCCTGCCAGGCCTGCAGGAAGTCCTGCTGGTCCTCGCCGACGATCGGCGGGATCTCCATTCCGGCGTCCTCGAACGCCTCGGTGACCGCGACCGACGTGGCGCCGGCGTCCATCCACACGCCGTCCAGTCCCCCGTTGCTCTGGATGAAGTCGGAGACGATGTTCTTCGCGGTGGCCGGGTCGTCCTCGGTGAACTGGACACCGACGATGTCCAGATCGCTGTCCTCGAAGACGCGCTCCGCAGCGGCCCAGCGGTGTTCCAACACGTCGACGCCGGGCGCGATGCGCAGTGCCAACACCGATCCACCGGGTTCCACCTCGTCGCGGAGGAACTCCGCGCCCGCCGCGCCGTAGGCGTAGCCGCCGATGGGGCTGATGAAGGTCACCGGGCAGTCCGTCTCGACGCCTCGGTCGAAGACGATGACCGGCACCTCACCACAGGCGGCCTCGACCGCCGGGGTCAGGGTGGCGGTGGTGTTCGGCGAGACGATCAGCGCATCGCAGTCCTGGGCGGCCAACGAGCCGATGTCGGAGATCTGCTTGTCGTCCTGGCCCTGGCCGTCGAGCGCGGTGAACTCCGCGATCTCGGGGTGCAGATCGACCTCGGCCTGCATGGTGCGCCAGCCGACCGCGCGCCACGAGTTGAACAGTCCGGCGTTGGAGAAGCACAGGTTGTGCGGCCCGTCCTTCTGATATTCGCTGGTGTCGATCATCTCCGGGTCGATCATCTGCTCCCAGGGACGATCCTCGGGGCCCTCCGGGACGGCCTCGCGCAACGCCATCTGGGCCTCGTAGTCGGCCTGGACGAAGAACTCCGACTCGCCTGCCGCGTCGGCTCCCGTGGTCTCCGTGCCGAGATCGGTGTCGGTGGGCACCTCGCTGGTGCACGCACCGAGCACGAGCAGGGCCGACACCGACATGATCGTCAGCGCTGGCCGGATTCTGGCTCTCATCGCCTCTCCTTCGTCGAGTTGGGTACGCGTTGGCGCCGCGACCACGAGACCGCCCCGAGGGCGACGGCGGCGATGACGATCACGCCTTGCACGGTCGACTCCAGTGCGCCGGAGACGCCGAGCATGGTCAGCAGGGTGAACAGGGTCTGCAGGGAGAGGGCACCCGCCATGGCGGCCACCACGGAGCCTCGGCCGCCACCGAGGGCGACCCCGCCGAGGACCACGGCGGTGATGGCCTCGAACTCCATGCCGTCGCCCGCCTGCGCCGAGATGCCGGTGAATCCGCCGACCAGCACGGCGGCCAATGCGGCCGCGAGTCCGGAGAGGACGAACGCCAGCACGCGCAGTCGATGCACACGGACTCCGGAGAGGGCGGCTGCGGCGTCGTTGTCGCCGGTGGCCACCAGGGTGCGTCCGGTGTCGGAGCGCATGAACACCACCGCGGCCGCGGCGACCACGGCCAGCACGATCACCGCCCACGGCAACCAGGGCAGTCCGGGGACCATGCCCCGGCCCAGGGTGCGGTAGTCGTCGGAGAGGTAACCCCGGGGCGCGCCCTGGGTCCAGAAGAAGACTGCGCCCTGCAGGATCAGCATCATGCCGAGCGTGGTGATGAACGAGGGCACCGCCAGCAGCGTCGAGATCAGACCGTTGATCAGCCCGACGCCCATGCCCGCGACGAGCAGGATCAGCACCGCCACCGGCCAGGGCATGTCCGGGGCGATGTTGAACAGCTCGGCGGCCACGACCACGCCCACCGTGACGACGGAACCGACGGAGAGATCGAAGCCGCCGGAGACCATGACGAAGTACTGTCCCGCCGCCAGGATGATCAGCGGGGCCGCCCGGCGGATGAAGGCCAGCAGCCGATCCGGTTCGTAGAAGCCGATGTCGACGAAGGCGAGCACGAGTAACAGCACGCCGAGCAGGACGAACACCGGCGTGCTCGCCGACAGGGTGGCGGGCAGGCGCAGCCGGGTGCGCCGCGTCTCGGGGACGGCCGTCTGGGTCATCCCGACCTCCGTTGATCCTGCCGCCTGCGACGGGCGACGCTCTGTCGGGCGTACAGGGCCACCGCGGCGATGATCACCGCGCCCCGAACGACGTTCTTGAAGAAGGGATCGACGCCGAGTTGGTCGAAGACGTTGTCCAGTACCGAGAGGATCAGGACGCCGCCGATGGTGCCGACGACCCCGCCCCGGCCTCCTGCGAGAAGGCTGCCGCCGAGCACGACGGCCGCGATGGACACGAGGTCGTACTGCCCGTCGGTGCCCGCCAGCGGTGCTCCGGCGCCGAGCCTGCTGGCCAGGAACACCCCGGCCAGCCCGGCGCACAGGGAGCACAGCACGTGGGCCGTGATCACCGTGCGGTCGGTGCGCACGCCGGAGAGACGGGCGATCTCCCGGTCACCGCCGACCGCGTAGATGTGGTGTCCGAGACTGGTGCGGCGCAAGACGAACCAGGTCAGGGTCGCGACTGCGGCCACCAGGAACACCGAGACCGGCAGCGGTCCGATCCGGTCGTAGCCCAGCCGTTGGAACTCGGTGGGCACGTCGCCCGCCGGACCGGTGTAGGTGTTCTCCAGGTAACCACGCAGGATCAGCGCGACGCCGAGGGTGGCGATGAAGGCGTTGACCTTCAGTTTCGTCACGATCAACCCGTTGCCCAGCCCGACCAGTCCGGCGAGCAGCAGGGCTGCGGCCACGCCCGCGACGATGCCTGCCGACTCCATGACCTGCGCGGTGATCAGCGTGACCAGACTGATCAGGTAGGCCACCGAGAGATCGAGCGACCCGGCGAGGATGGCGTAGGTCTGGCCGATAGCGACCAGGCCGAGGGCGGCCGAGTTCTGCAGGATGGTCACCGTGTTGGCGACGGTGACGAAGTCGCCGCCGCGCAGGCCGACGATGGTCCAGCCGATCAGGTACACCGCCACCAGGGCGAGGTAGACCAGGACGACCGGGTCGGCGAAGTTGATCCTCGCTGCGGCGGGGGCGACCCGCGATAACGGCGGCGGCCCGGCCTTGGTTCCGGGCTGCGGTGTCATGCGGCGCTCCCGGCGCCGGTGCTCAAACGCATGATCTCTTCCTCACCGACGCCCGGAGGCAGCTCGCCTGCGACGGCGCCGTCTCGCAGCACCACGATCCGATCGCTCATCCCGATGAGTTCGGGCAGTTCCGAGGACACCATCAGTACGGCCATGCCCTGTCTGGCCAGGTCGCGCACGAGTTCGTGGATGGCCGCCTTGGCACCGACGTCCACGCCCCGGGTCGGTTCGTCCAGTACGAGGACCCCCGGCCGCACGGCGAGCCATTTGGCCAACACCACCTTCTGTTGGTTCCCGCCGGAGAGCAGGCGGACCTCCTGGCCGCTGCCTCGGGCGCCGATCCGCAGTTCGGCGAGCAGTTCGGTGACGTCCACCGTCTTGGCTCGACGGCGGCCTGCGAACGCCCCGCGCACCACCAGCAGCGCGTTGTCCCGAATGGACTGGCGCAACGCCAGGCCCTCCGCCTTGCGGTCCTCGGTGACCAGTCCGATGCCCGCGCGGATGGCGGCTCGCGGCGAGGCGGGTCGCACCGGGGCGCCGTCGAGGACCATCTCCCCGGTGGTGAAGGGGTCGGCCCCGAACACGGCGTGCGCCAGGGAGCTGCGGCCCGCGCCCTGCAGGCCTGCGATGCCGACGATCTCGCCCGCGCGGACCGAGAGGTCGATGTCGCGCAGCCGGGCGTTGCCCGCGCCGGTCAGCCGCAGGCGCACGTCGCCGAGGTCGGCGGGCGCGGCCCGGTCCGGGTAGTAGTCGCTCAGCTCGCGCCCGACCATCAACCGGACCAGGTCGTCTGCGGTGACCTCCCCGGTGGAACGACAGGCGGTGCGGCGGCCGTCCTTGAGGACGGTGACCCGTTGGGAGAGATCGAATATCTCCCGCATTCGGTGCGAGATATAGAGGATTCCGATACCGCGTTCGGCCAGCCTGCGAACTAATGAGTACAGCAGCTCGACCTCGTGATCGGCCAGGGCGGCGGTCGGTTCGTCCATCACGACGATTCGGGCGTCTCCGGCTAGTGCTTTGACGATCTCGACGACCTGTTGTTGCGCGACCGAGAGTCGGCGGACCGGCGTATGCGGGTCGATGGAGTCCTCGCCGAGGTCGGCGAGCAGGTCCGCGGTTCGCTGGGCCATCGCCTTTCTATCGACGATTCCGCGCAGTAGGCCGGGTTTGGTCGGCTCCCGGCCGAGAAAGACGTTCTCGGCGACGGTGCGGTCGGCCAGTAACGTCAACTCCTGGTAGATGATGGCGACGCCCGCCGCCTGCGCCTCGACGGGATGTGCGAAGGAGACCTGCCTGCCAGCCAGCGCAACCGTGCCCGCGTCGGGTTCGTGCACCCCGGCCAACACCTTCATCAGGGTCGACTTTCCAGCGCCGTTCTCCCCGACCACGGCATGCACTTCGCCCGAATACAGGTCGAGGTCCACTTCGGTCAATACCGGGACGCCGACGAAACTCTTCGAGATTCCTCGCATCTCCAACAGAAGCGGCGATACGTCCCCCACACTGACCTCCAATGGCCTGGTGTAACCCGGATCACTGTAGGTACTTTCGCCTTGATTGACCAGAAGAATGTTTGCCACAACTGAAAGCTGTCCGATCTGAGACAGCCGAGACTCAGCGCGTAACGAAGTTCTCCCGCCATCGACAGAAAGATCAATTCACTCGAAAGGCCGCATGTCGATGTCGGTCACTGCGGACTTCTGTGATTGTGCGTAGTCGAATCGCAATTCGAGCTCAGTTTCGGCCGAATAATTCGATCTCGCCGAGTGCGATCGGACCATCGTCGGCGCCGTGTCGGTTGCGCACCGTGACCCGGATGCCGGTCACATCGCTGATCCCGGTCAGGGTCTCCTGCTCCCCCGGCTGATCGGCCAGCTGGATGTCCAGCGTCTCCTCGCCGTCGCCGCTGATCGTGGTGATCTCCAGTTCGGCGGCCCTGGCCTGGCAGGCGAACTCCTCCTCCACCGCCGAGCAGCCGGTGTGCACGACGATGGCCAGCAGACGCACCGGCCCGGCCAGCGTGATCTCGACGGAGTCGCCGACCTCACCTGCCGACCAGAATCGATTGCTGAATCCGTCCGCCACGGCGGCGGGCGGATGCGCCGGGTCCGACTCGGATCCGGTCACGCTCGCCACGGCCACCGCCCTCGGAGTGGCCAACCGGTCGCGCAGATCGTCGATCGCGGCCCGGCCCAGCGGATACAACGCGATGACGGCGATGACCAGCGCCACCACCACGACCAGGATCAATAACCAGCGCAGCAGCCCGGAGCCGCCCGCCCGGCGAGAGCGCAGCCGTCGCCACCAGGGCAGCCTGCTCTCCGAAGGCGCGGCCGTCAGGGCCAGCCCGCAGCGGCGGCAGAAGCGCCGGGCCACGGGATTGCGGGTGCCGCACCTCGGACACTCGGGGCCGTCGACCTCCACGTCCCGAGGCACCTCGCTCGGCAGCGGTCTGCGTACCGACGCCCGTCCCGGCGCAACCGGCGCGGGTTGCTCCGCAGCGGCGGGCGCCGTGGTGTCGGCGACGGGTGCGGTCGGTCCCGGTTGCGCAGCGGGGTTCGGCGGGGTGCTCGGGCTCTGCGCGGCGCTCGGGTCCAGCGGCGCTATCGGATTCGGGTCGACGTGCGGCACCGGCGGCGGCTGGCCTACGGGATCCGGCATCGGGGTCTGTGGCCGGATCGGTGCGGACGGGAACGTCTGCGGAGGTCCGGCGAGCTGCGTGGCCGGTGGTCCCACGAAGTCGGGCCGAGGCACGTCGGGGGGCTGCTCCGCGATCGGCGTGGGCCTCGGTGTCGTCGGAGCGGCAGGCGCGGTCGCGGCAGGCGCGTCCCAGGCCAGGTAGGTGCCGCAGGCGACACAGAACGCCTCGTCGATCCGGTTGGAGACCCCGCATTGTGGACACGCACGCATCCTCGGATCACTCCTCGTTCGATGCTCCGGACATCGGCTCACCGGGCGGCGTCCCACCCGCATCCCGAATCGCCTCGCCCTCCGGTGGACCAGCAGACGCCGTCTCGCGGTGCGGGTCCTCGACCGGCGGGGACACCACTTCGACGGTGCACACCAGGTGGGCGGGTCGCACGGACTCGACCATCGACCGCACCCGTTGCACCGGAACCGGACCGCCGTCGGGCCGCCAGACCCGGATCAGCACGTGCCTGCCACCCGTTCCCGGCAATGCCGCTCCCGGCGTGGTGGACCAGGCCGCGCCACCGCCGTCGATGATCGCGGCGCGCACACCCAACAACAGCCACAGCCGTTCGGTCAGCCCCCGTCGAGTGCCCCGGCTGCCGTGCAGCGCCACCGCTCTGGCCACCACGGCACGCCGTAGCGGCTCCGGCCAGTCGGGTTCGATCTCCACCGCCAGCCACGAGGCCAACCACTCCAGGAAGTCCGGTGGGGCCAGCGCGGGATCGAAGTAGGCGGGCAGGTTGTCCAACACACCCAACACCGGCGCCAAGACCTCGTCCAGCCCCTGGGTGAGCCGCTGCGCGAGACTGTCATCGGCGTACATCGAGGGCAGTTGCTCGCCCATCCGGTGCCGGGACAGCAGTCCGGGCGCGGGCCCCCGGGTCATGTCCCCTCCCCGCTGCGATCGACCACCGTGATCTGGTGTTCGTAACCGAAGACCAGGCCGCCCTCGGCGAGATCGACGCGGCCGACCGGGGTGCCGCGCCTGCCGCTGATCGGGTCGGCGGGCAGCAGACGGACGTCCTCGACGAGGTTCACCCCCGGCACGCCCTGCAAGACGGCGAAGATCTCGCCGAACTGGACCGGCCGCCCGAACGGCCAGCCCGTGCCGTCGGGCCCGCCGCGCAAGGGATCCAGATGTCGGTACAGCACGCGCAGCGCCGCCCTGCTCACCTCGTGGACGTCGGCCGCCGTGCTGATCAACCGGGCCACCACGGTCAAACCCTGATAACGCGGCGGTTCCACGATCAGTCGGGTGCCCAACAGCCTGCGCTCGTCGAGACGTCGGGTGATCACGTCGAGCAGACCGGGAGCGGGAACTAGCTGCTCGAACCGCAATCGGTCGTCCTCATCGGGCACCGCATCGGGTACCACCAGGACCCGCACGCCGCCGACATCGCCGGGGGCGTCGCCCTCCCGTGCCGCCAGGCAGCGAATCCGAGCGGTCGGGGCGGCCAGTCTGGCGATCTGTTCGAAGTCGGCCGAGGTGACCGCCCGGTCCTGGGTCCGGAGTTGGTTGGGGGCCCGAAGCCGTGCCTCGGCCACCGTCTCGCCGTCGACACCGCCTGCTGCGGCCGCCCGATTGACCACCGAGGCGATGTAGGGCACCGAGCTTCGCAACACCGACAGTGCGCCGCCTGCGACGTTGCCCGCCCGGCCGCCGCCGGTTCGATACCTCGGCACCCGCAGGGCGGCGCCCTTCGGTGGCAGCGCCCCGAATCGCCGGAAGCCGCCATCCGGTTCGCGGACCGAGGGCGGGAAGGTGAACTCGCCGTTGGCCGCGTCCAGGACCACGTGGCGGTCCGTCGGCGACGACCGGCCGAAGTGCTCGACGATCTGCCAGTCCTGCCAGTCCAGTCCATCGTGGACCTGCACGACGATCGGCTCGCCGTCCGTCAGCACCGGGGCCCGGTCCAACCGGAACCGCTGACCGGACACGCCCTCGGAACGGCCGAGGAACACCTCGTCGACGGTCTCGGCGTTCTCTGCGGTCACCGTCCCGCCGACGGTGACCACCTCGGCGGAGCGCACGGTCGGCGACTCGGAGTAGAACGGCTGGCCGGGTTCCGGTTCGATGACCCGGCAACGCAACCACCCCGCGCGGACCCCGGCGATCACCGAGTGTCGGTGGCCGCTCGGGATGTGCAGCAGCACCTCACCCGGCCGGTTCAGCCCGCCGGTCGTGTCGTGGTCGACCTCGCAGTCGACCCAGGAGTCGCCATCCCATGCCTCCCAGGTCAACGGCGGTTGTCGGGGGTCGACGCCGACACCCTCCACCCTGCTGTCCAGGCTGACCGCCACGGCGCAGCCCGGCACAGCGTCGGAGAGTCCCAGCAGCATCGTGTCGCCTGCGGCGGGAGCCGCCTGGAAACACCGCACGTTGCGGCCGGACTCCAGTTCCGGTGTGTGGTCGACCGGTTCGCCCTGCACCGCTCGCGTGACCAGACGGGTCAGGGTGCAGGGCACGATGTCGAGGTCGATCACGGTGGCGAAGACCAGGGCCTGCTCGGTCTCGGTGCGCACCGTGGCGACCTCGGTGCCCGCCCGGAGCACCACCACATCCGGTTGTGGCGCCGACAACCAGAAGGTGACGTCGGCACGGGCCGCCGAGGGCGGGAACAGGGTGATGCCCAGCAGGTCGAGGAACGCGCGATAGTTCTTCTCCGGGACGCGGTTCAGTCGGTACACCAGCTGCTCGACCATGTGGGCGAAGGTCTCGATCAGCGTGACGCCCGGATCGGACACGTTGTGATCGGTCCACTCGGGACAGCGTTGTTGTACGTAGCGTTTGGCCTCGTCGACGAGCTGCTGGAATCGACGGTCGTCCAGGTTCGGCGCGGGCAGGGCCATCAGTGCTCGCCTCCCCCGGCCGCGCCGTCACCGCTGTTCTGCGATTCGGTGGACGGGATGACGTAGAACGGGAACACCAGGTTGCGGCGGTCGTTGGTGGCTCGGATCCGGTAGCGGACGTCGATGTAGAGGGTTCCCTCCTCGATGGCGTCGAAGGCCACCACCACGTCGGCGACCTCGATCCTGGGTTCCCACCGATCCAGGGCCGCGCGGACGTCGTAGGCGATCCGGCCTGCGGTGGCGCCATCGGCGGGCGCGAACACCTGGTCGTGGATGCCACAGCCGAATTCCGGGCGCATCGGTCGTTCGCCCGGCGCGGTGCCCAGGATAAGCCGGATGGCCTCCTCGATCTCCTGTTCCCGCTCGACCATGCCGATGCCGCCGGTGGGGCCGGTGCGCAGCGGGAACCCCCAGCCGCGTCCGATGAATCGATCGCTCATCCGACACCGCCGATGAACACGTCGGGCGAGCCACCGGCCACCGTCGCCTGACAGGTGGTTCGATCTCCCACCCGTGCGGCCGGGACGCCCCCGATCAACACCACCGAGCCGAGGCCCGCAGGCGAGGGCAGCACGACGTTGCCCGGCCCCAACAGGGCGTGTTGCGGCGGGACCGTGCAGGCGTTCACCGCACCGACGACGGCGGCGGGGCGCATGTTGATGAGCACCGTCGGCAGGCCGCCCCGGGGTGCGGGAGCCAGGACTCCCGTTCGCACGGGTGGCGGGGCGGGCATCCCGGGTACCGACGGCAACGCGGGCGTATGTGAGGTCGGGTCGCCGATCCGGGCGGCTGCGGGCATCGTGGGTGACTCCTTCGGCGAGACGGGCGCTGTCTTTCGAGCCGTGGCAAGCGGATCCGAGTCCGGCAGCGGGTCAGTTGAGGCGGATCACCCGGCCCTTGACGACCGCCTCGGCCCCGCCGTCCACCCGTACGCCCTGGCTGGCGTCGACCGAGACCTTCCGCCCCTTGAGCGTCAACTCGCCTCGGCCCGCGTCGATGGAGACGCCGGTGCCGGACACGGTGATCTCGCCCTTGACCTGGATGTCCATCGTGCCGTCGCTGTGCACGGTGATCTGGGTCCGCTGTTGATCCAGGTGCACCATGAGCTTGTCGTCGCCGGTGGTCAGACGCACGCCGCTGGGCCCGCCGGTCTTGTCCAACAGCTCGAAGCGGTTGCCGGTGCGGGAGACGATCGAGCGCCGGTCGACGGTGCCCCTGGTGCCGTCGATGAGTCGGATGTCGTGCTTGGCAGGCTGGTCGACGCCGTTGTAGAGCGTGCCGAGCACGTAGGGCCGGTCCAGGCTGCCCTGTTCGAAACCGACGAGGACCTCGTCGTCGACCTCGGGGCTGCAGACCCCGCCGCCACCGAGTTGGACGGTGCGCACCCAGTCGGACACGTAGGTCTCCGAGAGCCAGGGAAACCGCAGTCGAACCTCGCCGCGCCCCTTGTTCCCGGGTTCCTTGGTGTCGGTGACGATGCCGATGGCCACGCCGTTGATCCGCTCCCCACGGGAGGGGGCGTTGCCGCCGGTGACCAGCCCGGCCAACGAGCGGTCCGAGGAGGCGCTGACGAACACGGTCGTCCGGTAGCCTGCGCCGGGCTCCAGCACATGGTGTGCGGCGGTGACGGTGTATCGACCGGCGAAGGCGGGACCGACGTTGCCCAGTGCCACCGGCACACCGGCCCGCAGTTTGGGGTTGCCCAGGGCCACCGCCTCCAGCTCGCCGAAACCGGCGCTCGTCGAGGCGGCCAGGGCCTTGGCCACGGTGGCGGTCTCCGCCTGCGTGCCGTAGGGGGTATCGGTGACCAGCAGTTCCGGGGTACCGCCGAAGGCCGACGCGGCCTGTGCCGGACTCATCCCGGGGACCACGGTTGTGCTGGTGAGCGCCTGCGAGCGGCCGACCACCGGCCGTTTCGTCTTGACGTCCCAGCCACGCACCTCGACCGTGGAGTATTGATCGGCGCTGGTCACACCCGCACGCAGCGCCACCAGGTTGCGGCCGTACTCCAGTACGAACTGGTTGCGGATCGAGGAGGTCGTGGGCGCCGGGGCGCCTGCCGCCGGGGCGAGCCGGATGAACTCGAGCCGGTCCTGCTCGTCCATGGTCACCATCGCGCCGTGTTCCTCGGCGAGGATCTGCAGGAGATCCCAGTCGGAGATTGCATTCTGGCTGCGATGTGGATAGGTGATCGGGTCGGCCTGGACGCGCCCCACCGACAACCCGGCGTCCTTGGCGACCTTGCGGATGATGTCGCCCGCCGTCATGTTGCGGAAGGCCGCCACCTTGCGGCCGCGCAGCAATCGATGTGCCCGGCTGCTGGCCCGCACCACCGTGTAGGAACCGGTCTCGTCGGTGTCCAGTTCCAGGGCGGTGACCTCGCCGGAGAACAGCAGTGTGCGGCCGCGGTCCCGCACGGTGCTGACGGACACCGTCAGCCTCGTGCCGATGGTGATCCCGGTCTTGACCAGGAATTCGTGGTCGGGGTCGCGGTAGGACAGCTCTGCGGTGTCTGGCAGGTTGACGTTCTCGTCGACCACGCACCGGACCAACTGGGCGGCCCAGGCCGCAGGCAGCGCGCCGGGCGCCGCGATGATGGGGTTGGCGGCGAAGGACCGGCCCGAGATGTCGTCATCGCTCATCGGAACTCGCCTCCCTCGGCAGGCACCGACGAGTCGTCGAAGGCGGGCAGGAGCAGTTCCGATCCGGGCCGCAGCTCCATCGGGTCGTCGATCTCGTTGGCCTGCGCGATGATCCGCCAGGCCGTGGCGACGCCGTACTCGCGGAACGCCAACAGCGGAAGGCTGTCCCCGGCGACCACCAGATGGGTCCGTCGGGCATCCTCGCCGCCCGAGGTCGGGTTCTGCAGCGGCGTCTCGCCCGAGGCCTCCTCGATACCCAACGAGCAGCTGGCCCGGAGCGGGGTGCCATCGACGTCGAACAGGGAGTACTCGACGGAGAACGAGGTCAGCACCCCGTTGAACGTCGTCGTCCTGGCGGTGCCCCATTCGAACCGCACCCAGGGGCTGGCGGGTTTGTTGTTGTCGAGGCTCTTCGGGGTGGGAACACAGCCGAGCATCAGTTTCTCGACCCGATCCTCCACGGAGGTGTCGTGGGTCGCGGTGGCGTCCATGAAGATCTCGACCGAGAGGCTACGTGGTCCGCTACCGACGAATTCGGGCAGCGCCGCCTCGCCCGCCATCCGGGAGGGACTGCGCCGCCACTCGGTGCTCTTGGTCAGCGAGAGCCGGTTCGGGTTGAACTGGAACGGGACCCTGGCGATGGTCGCGCCGGGAAGTGCGCCGACCGATGCGGGCGGTTCCATGATGAGCAGCTCGGCGTGCACCAGGTTCACCCCGGGTGTCGACGGCATGGCGAGTCCTCTCCCCGTGATTTCCGCTGGTCAACCGGCTAGCAGGCCCTGGTGTGCGATCTCCAGGGTCTCGACGGCGGGTTGGGAGTTGGCCGGGTCGAAGGACGGACCCTCCCAGCGAACCGGGACCGCGCCCTGAACCTGCCACCGCGCGATGGGGGTGCGATTCGGTTGTAGCGCGACGATCTCGCCGTTCTTGGGCACCACCTTGCGCATCAGTTCGGTGATCCAGCGGGTGATCTTGGTGGTGTCCTCGGTGACCGGCCGGGTCAGCGTGATGTTGGACCAGGTGATCCTCGTCGGGAGTTGCCAGCTGAAACCGTTGTTGCCGCCCTCGGCGAACTGCTCCACCTCGACCTGTGCGCCGAGTCCGGAACAGGTGTGGAAAGCCCCGAGATCGTTTCCGCCGACGGTGAGCCGGAAGAAGACGCTGGTAGCGAAGATGCGCTTCGTCATCCCTTGCCTTTCACCTCGCCAAGCCTGGGCACATCGCGGTCACCGACGCCGATCGTGCGGACGGCCAAAGCGTTCCCTGCCGTGCCGGAGTTCCGCCCGTAACAGACGGACGACGGGGTCGAGCAGTCTGCGGGCCAGTCCGTCCAGCTCGGCGCCACCGATCTCGTCCATCGACTTGCCGCGCTGGCCGTCCTTCGCGGTGGACGAGGTCGGCGAGGAATGCGCCGAATCCGGACCGGAGCCCGAGGAGGACGACACCGCACTCCGGGAGATCTGTGGGACCAGCGACCGGCTGAAGGTGACACCGTTCGACGACAACAGCGGGATTGCCGAGGAATGCGGGTGCGTCGGTGGTTCCTCGGGTTCGCTCGACGCGTCGGTCTGCCGCAGCGGCGCCCGTTGAAGTGGCTGCGCGAGTCGAAGAGGACGTCCGGGCGGTCCCGGCGGGTGCAGCCGGACGGGGGTACCCGGTCGGTCGGCCGGGGTCGATGTCGCCGTCGAATCGAAGCCCGGCGTGGGATGCGGCGCGGCCCTCGGGCCGAGAACAGCCGGTGCAGCTGGGCGTGCCGCCGATCTTCCGGGGGTCGCAGCGCCGCCTGCTGTCGCCGGGCCGCCGGATGGGACGGGGCGGATCGGCGGGGCACCGGGACGACCTTGGCGAGTGTTCACCAACCCGACGGCGGCGGGCGAGGCGACCGGTGCCGGGGTGACCGATCCGGTGCGCTGCACGGCTATGGGACCGCGTGGTTCGTTCGTCGGGTCCGGCGCGGACCGCTGGTTGCGACGCGGCGCACCTATCCCGGCCTCGCCCGATGCGGATCGCTGCACCATTGCGGGCCCGGCGATGTCCCCGGAGGGCTCGTTGACGGCGGGCTCGTTCGCGGCCGGACCGACCGGCCGGTTGCGCTGCCGCTCGAAGGCCGCTCGCTGTCGCCGGGCCTCGCGACGCGCGCGACGGCGATCCACCCAGGACATCCGCGGCGCAGGCGCAGGAGGGACCGCGCCGCCACCGCCCGATGATCCGGTAACGGAAGCCTGGATGGTTCCCGGTGCGCCCGGCCCGGTCGTCTGCGGTCCGGGCTGCGATACCGGTCGGGGTGTGGACCGCCAGCTCTGCCCCGACCCTCGGCCGGCATGGCGGGGTTCGCCTGCCATCGTCACGCGCTGCACCGGATGTCCCGTCGTCGGCACGGACGCCGTGGCCTGGCCCGGAGTCGCATCCAGGCTGCTCGCCTCGGCCGCTGCCGGTGTGGACCAGCGCAGCGGCACCGGAGGTATGGGCCCGGCCGGACCGGTCGCTTCGGTGGCGGCCGCGTCGGAGCCGACCGGCCGTTGCAATGCGGGCCGCAACGGTCGGGTGGCCAGCACCCCGACGGTTCCGCTGACGTGCGAACCGCTCGGTGTCCCCGGACCGGACAACCACGGCTCGGGGTCGTGGGCTGGCCGAGACGCGACCGATGGCAGCGAGGACCGTTGGACCGCAACGGACCGCTCACCGCGCGCGGGCCGAGTAGCCGGGCCGGCGGCTACGGCCGGGTTGACGACCGGCGTCGGACCTGCGACCGCCGAGCCGGTCTCGGATGCTGATCCCGCATCCGTCACCACCGGCAGCGACGGGTCCGTGCTCGCCGTGTCCGGGCGGTGGCCGCCGGGATCGTTCGGGGTGCCTGCGGATGCCGCCGACCGTTGGATAGGCGGGCTGTCGGCGATGACGGGAGCGATCGGCGAGGCGCCGCTCGGAGCGGTGGATCTCGCGGCTGTGTCGATCGGCCCGTCCTCGGGTGCGGTCTCGGTGCTTGCCGAGGCTCTCGTCGGCGCAGTGGTGGACGACGGGCCACCCGAGCTCGGCGAAGGCCCCGCTTCCGCAGTGCGAGCGTCGGGGGCGGGCCGATGGGTGACCACCGATGGATCGGCAGGCTGAGCGCCGGAGGCCGGTGTTGCCGAGGACAGCTGAATCGGTGTCGAGGACGGCCCGGCTGTCGGCCCCGAGATACGCGGGCCTGCCGGCGATGCCGTGGCGGTGGGCGGCAGGTCCCGGAGCGGCGCACCGAGCCCGGTCCTGGTGCGACCGGCGGTCGGCGCTGGTGGCTGCGATGCTTGCGGCGACGGTGATGGCTGCGGAATCGGCCGTGATCGACGCGGAGCAGCCGGTGTTGGCGAGCTGCCTGAAGCCTGCGGAGTCACAGCAGGCGGTGGGGTCGGTGGCGCCGCCAGAGGCATCCGCTGCACGGTCTCGGGCAGGCTCGGTAGCGGCGCGCCCAAGCCGAGCCGAGCGCCCTCCGATCCGCCCAGGCTCGTCGGATCGCCGGACAACATCGCGGTGTGGGACTCCGAACCGGACTCGGTGGATCCCGGCGGATCGGCGGGGTCGAGGCCCGCCGATGCACCGGTCATGCTGCCGGACGTCGAGGTGTGAGCCGCCGCGCCGCCCACCGGTTCGGCCGGGTTCACCGCCCGCGAGATCACCGGCAACCGACGAATCGGCCGCTCGACCCGTGCGGTGGTCAATGGTGATCCGACCGGTCGGGCCCGGACGGCGGGCACGCTCGAATGCCCGCTGGCCGAGTCCGCGGGGAGCGGGATGTCAGCGCCCCGAGCGGCCGGATCGGAAACCGCCCCGGAGGGTGCGCCGCCGGATCCGCTTCCCGAGACCGGCGCATCGACACGGCTCGACCGTTGTAGGACAGCGGGCGCCGAGGTAGACCGGGGCACCGAGCCGGGCGCGACGGCAGCAGTCGAGCCCGAGGGCGAAGCACCACTCGGCGCGGTCTGCGGCGGTGCGTCGGAGTCCGAGCCGATGACACGTAAGGGAAGCGGTGGCCCTGCCGCCCCGCCTGCCTGCGGTGTCACCGGTCGCAACAGGCCCCCGATCAGGCCGCCGGGTGCCCGCCTATCGACGAGGTGCCCGAGGTCGGCGCTCAATCGGCCCGGCCGTTGCCAGGCGGCCAGACCGGCGCGGAACCGCATTCCGTCGGAGATTCCGGCCGCCGACCGTTGCAGCACCGGTTGCAGCGCGGGCAGCGCTCGCCAGCCGCCGTCCCACGCTTCGCCGGTCCGGCCCGGCGTCGACGGTTCGGCCTCGGAGGACGCCGTGACGCCGGTGTCCGCCGCGCGACGGTCCGGGTCGGAAGCCGCCTCGTGCCGGGCGGCGCGGCCCGCGAGCAGCCCGCGTAATCCGCCCGTCCGCGCTGCGTCGGGATCGCCGTCCGACGAGTCCGGCTGCCGACGTAACAGCCTGCCCCACCACGCCATCCGGACTCACCCGCTTTCGTTGATCCTGGTGTTGATGCCTGCGATCTCCTGGACCCAACGTCGCCGTTCGTGGTGCACGAGACCGAGGATCTCCGACCTGGGCCAATGGAAGTGGTAGGCGATGTACGCGACCTCCTCGTGCAGGCGGTCGACCGCGTACGTCACGATTCCCCCAGGCGACCACCCGCGAGATCCACCTCGAAGTCCGTCGAACAGCTGGGGCAGGTCACTCCGGCCCTGGTGTGGCCCTCGCTGTTGATCCGTCGATAGAAGTCCTGCAGGAAGGCCACATCGGTGGCGTACATCTGCTCGACCACCCCCGCATGGATGTCGGTGATCGTCCCGAGTTCGGTGATCACCAGGCTGAGCAGGACGACACTGAGATAGGCCGGGTTCTCCTTGACCCGCAAATCCATCTGCGGTTTGAGCTCGTCCCCCGCCGTGGCCAACCGCATCCGGCCTCGGCGGTGCAGGACACCGCCCGAGTCGAGATAACCCCGGGGCAGCTCGAACTCGAACTCGGTGCGCAGGCCGTCGCCCGCCTGCCGCCGAGGCGCGGGCCTCGACGGCTCCGGTTGCGGATCGGCGTCCTCGACCAGCTCGTCCAGTGCACCGATGCTGACCGATCGTCGTCTCATTCGACCTTGATCTCCTCGAAGACGATGGTGACCTTCTCCGTCGCGGCCGAGGACTCCCCCGCCTTGAAGGAGGGGCCCTCCCACTTGCTGGCCCAGCAGCCGAAGAGGTTGATCCGACGGACCGTCTCCTTCTTGGTGTCCTTGATCTCGATCGTGATCTCCTTGCGGGCCTCCTCGACCTGTCCGTCGTTGAGGGTGACGTCGATCCACTTGGTGAAGGCGTCGCTCTTGTCCAGGCCCCTGGTGATGACGACCTCGCCGCTCTTGCGGGCGCCGGGCTGTTTCCGGATGACCTGCATGCCCTCGGTGGTCACGAAATTGCTCTCGACGACGTCCTCCTCGACCGACAGCCCGCTGACCTCCTGAACGGACTCGACTTGGATCCCGCCCATCTCCAGGCCGAAGATGTGCGTGGAGAGTGAATCGCCCTGTGCCATCGCGGTTCAGCCGCCTTTCGGTCGAGAACGCTGCGTCGTGGAGGTCATTCGTCGACCACGCTGGTGCTGTCGGAGTACTGGGAGAGCCGGAAGACGACGAATTCGGCGGGTTTCACCGGGGCGACACCGATCTCGCAGATCACCTGGCCGAGGTCGATCGATTCCTGCGGGTTGGTCTCCGCATCGCACTTCACGTAGAACGCCTGCTGGGCGGTACGGCCGAAGAGCGCCCCGCGCCGCCACTCCTCGGTGAGGAACGCGGTGACGTTGCGCCGGATACTGGCCCACAGCCGGTCGTCGTTGGGTTCGAAGACCACCCACTGCGTTCCGAGCAGGATCGACTCCTCGAGATAGTTGAAGAGCCTGCGCACGTTGAGATAACGCCACGCCGGATCCGAGGACAGCGTGCGGGCGCCCCAGATCCGGATGCCCCGGCCGGGGAAGGCACGGATGCAGTTCACGCCGATGGGGTTCAGCAGGTCCTGCTCGCCCTTGCTCAGCGGGGTCTCCAGATCCACCGCCGTGCGGACGACCTCGTTGGCGGGTGCCTTGTGCACGCCCCGCTCGACGTCGTTGCGGGCCCACACCCCGGCGACATGCCCACCAGGCGGTACCGGGATGTTGCGGCCGCTCACCGGGTCGAACACCCGGATCCACGGGTGGTAGACCGTGGCATACCGCGAGTCGTAGCCCGCTTCGTCCTGACGCCAGTCCCGGACCTGCTGAGCGGTCAGTGTCGGCGGCGTGTCCAGGATGGCGACCCGGTCGCCCATCTGCTCGCAGTGCGAGATCAGGGCCAACTGCACGGTGCGCACGCCCTCGGCGTCGATCACGCCGCGCCGATGCGCGCTCATCAGGTCGGGGACCACGACCATGGTGATCTCGTCGACAGCCTCCAGCCCGCCGAAACCGGTGCGCGCGGCGACATCGCCGATGTACTCGACCGCGGACACCCTGGTGGGCACGTCGGCGGCGGGCGGCGTCAACGGCGCCTTCCCCCGCTCCGGGCGGGCCAGCGCTCCGGCGGGCTCGGCGATGCGGATCACGGCCGAGCGCTCGCCGATCTGGGTGACGACGTAGTTCTTGGTGGTCTTCTTCGTCGAGACATCGAAGGTCTCCACGATGCGGCCGCCCTGACGCACCACGAGCCGGAATCGGTCGTCGGGCGGGTTCTCGCCCTCGGGGTCGGCGATCTCGACCTCGATATCGCCGGTCACGTCGGGCAAGGCCTCGATCCGTAGCCCGCCGACCTCGGCGGCTGCGGTGGGCTGCGCCGAGGCAGGTCCGCTGCTGGGATCCCCGCCGATCCGCACGATGTAGGCGAGGCCGCCGCCGTTGGCGAAATATCCGAACACGGCGTGTGCGAGGTAGGCATCCTCGGCGTAGCCGCCGAAATGCTGGGTGTACTGATTCCAGGAGGTCACCAGGGTGGGGGCGTGAAACGGGCCCTTCTCGGCGAAGCCCACGAAAGCCGCCACGGCGGTGCCCACGCCCTCAATGGGTCGCGATCCGCCCTGAACCTCCTCGACGTAGACGCCCGGGGAGAGGTATGTCGGCATACTTACTCCTTCACGGTGACCGGTCGATCACTCTCCAGAGTCATCCGGGCCGCAGTGCGCGGGTAGGCCGAGTGCACCCGAGGCAGGGGCAAGGACGATGCCCTTTCGGATCGGCAACAGGGGGAATCCGGCCGTCAGTGCGCGGGCAGCTGCCGGAGTTCGACGGTGAATTCGAGGTTCTGCGCGCTCCTGTACGCGTTGAGCCGTTGCTCGATTCCGCGAAGGGCCTCGGCCATCGCGGTCGCCTCGGCTTGCCGGTTCGGGCGTGCGGTATCCGGGTCGGGCGCGTTGATCACGATTCGTTCGACGTCCCTCCACCCCAGCGGCCCGTGAATCTGGGTTTCGAAGTAGTCGCTCACCTCCGCGCCCGCATCGGCGAAGGCCCGCATCTCCTGGTCGTGCGCGAAGTCGGTGACCCTGGCGAAGGCCAACCGCACCAATTGGTCGACCCCGTAGGCGACCAGCGCCAACGGATAACGGTTGCTGGACACCGAGAACGCACCCTCCTTACCCAACGACCAGCTGTCGTTCGGCGTGTGGGTGGAGCGATGGCGCACCTCGTCCTTCCAATACACGATGCCGTTGCCGTAGCGATCCGATACCCCACGCCGCTGGGCGGGATCGACCAGCGCGCCGTAGCGGGGCAGCTCGGCGGCGTTGCCTCGCTGTTCCTCGTAGTCGTGTTGCGAGGCGGCGCGGCGCTCGTCGCGGGATCTCCTGGATTCGAAGGGGCGCCACCTGCTGTTCTTCGGCGGCCCCTCGCTGGCGGCCTCCGCGCGGAAGGCACCCAGCTGGTCGTCCGGAACGGCTTGGAACGGCCCGGCCGTGCGGCCGAGGGCCAGGGCATAGCCGAAGTGCTCCTCCACGGCACCCCGCCGGGATTTCTGCGAGGTGGCCTGCGAGGTGCCGGTCTCCCAGGTGTTCATGAACGCACCGGAGCCCATCAGCAGGTCGGCCAGGGATTCACCGGGCTCGGCTATCGCCCGCAGCGCGTCCGTCTGCGGATTACGGGTGGGCGCCCCGGCCAGGTGATAGTTGGTGGCGATCGGCAGCGCGGAGAGATGCGCGGCCACCTGCCGGATCAACCCGTCGAGGTCGGGGACGGATCGATAGAACGCGAACCACGGCTTCTTTTGGATTCGTTCTCGCGCGATCCGGGACAGCTCCGCTTCCTGCTCGCCGCCCTTGCGTTCGGCCGCGACCAGCGCCCACGCCTGGTTCGCGGAGAGCTTCGCCCAGTCGGTACGGGTACGTAGTCGGCCGAACAGCTCGTAGTGGCGCGGATGGTGATCGCGCAGTTCGTTGACGGCCTCGGAGTCGTTGGTCCGCAGGGCATGGATCAGCACCGTGTCCGGCCCGCCCGCCACCATCTTCTGGGTGGCGGGGGCGCTGCGGGCCATGGCTCGGTCCGCCTCGGCGTCGCCGCCTGATCCGGACCGGACCTCCCAGGCCCCAGGCACCGGCGGTCTGCCGAGGAACCAGTCGAGGTACTCGTCGCCGCCCGGCGCCACCGGCATCGGTCGGGCATCGCGCGGGTTCGACGACGATGCGGATTCGATCTCGTCGCCTGCCCGCTGCACGAGGTCTCGGTTCCGTTGGGACACAGCGGTCTCGGCCGTCGCCGGGATCGGTTCCGATTCCGAGTCTGTCCGCTGTCCCTCGGTCGGAGGTACCACCGCCGCCATCACCCGCCGGGCATTCGCCTCGGCGGCCTGCTCGAATCGATCGCCGGGGTCGCTGATCCGCAGTCCCGCCTCGGTGTCGGTGCCCGCCACCGAACCGGTGCGCTGCTGGATCACATGCGTGAGTTCGTGCGCCAAGGTGTGCGCGTCCGCGCCACCGTTGCCGATGACGACGTGGCTGCCCGAGGTGTAGGCGCGGGCGCCGATCTCGGCCGCCGACCGGGCGGCATCCGGCCCCGTGTGTAGTCGAACGTCGGAGAAGTCCGCGTCCAGCCGGGCCTCCATCTCCGCACGCACCGGTTCGTGCAACGGGGTGCCGGGCGACCGCAGAACCGCGTGCACGGCGGACCGTTGCACGGCGGTATCCGGGCTGCCCTGCGC
Source organism: Actinoalloteichus hymeniacidonis (assembly GCF_014203365.1). Lineage (NCBI taxonomy): Bacteria > Bacillati > Actinomycetota > Actinomycetes > Pseudonocardiales > Pseudonocardiaceae > Actinoalloteichus > Actinoalloteichus hymeniacidonis. The sequence continues at coordinate 2,180,945 of NZ_JACHIS010000001.1, read as the reverse complement.
AGCGGCACGACGTCGCTGCTGCGCGATGGCCCGCGCCACGACCGCATTGCCCACGCTGCGTTGCAAAGCCAGCAGGCGGTCCACCTCGGAGGGCCCGGGCTGCCGCTGGATTCGGGCGGGTGCGGGCTCCGCCGCCGTGTCGTCGAGCCTCCGCCGCCGTCGTTCGTGCATCGCTCCTCCGATCGACACCGGATCGCCGGTGGCTCGGGCGGATCATGACGACGCGATCCGCGCGCCGACCAGCGCAGCTGTGGTCCAGCCTCGTGCGCGCGGAAATGGTCGGCAAGGTTCGGACGGGCAATGACGAGGGCAGCGCGGCGGCGCCGACGGCGGCCGCTTCGGAGTAGTCCGCGCACCGGCCGAATGGAGCCACCCGGGAACCGAACGACGGGTGTGCGCAGCGCGAGTAGGCTGCCGGTTCGCGCGGTGGCGGTCGACGGCGGCGCGTCGACGACGACGTGGGCACCACGCTTTCCCGTGAGGGCCTCACCTGCCACCGGAGCACACCGAGCAACCCGATCGATCGAGGTGCACCCGCATGTCCGAGACCATGCCGACCATGCCAGAGCGACCGTCGTTGGACGGACTCGAGACGAAGTGGACGCAGCGGTGGGATCAGACCGGGGTATACCGCTTCGATCCGCCCGGCGACCGGGCGTCGGTGTTCTCCATCGACACCCCGCCGCCGACGGTCAGCGGCTCACTGCACGTCGGGCACGTCTTCTCCTACACCCACACCGATATCGTCGCCCGCTTCCAACGGATGCGCGGCAAGCACGTCTTCTATCCGATGGGCTGGGACGACAACGGACTGCCCACCGAACGACGGGTGCAGGCGCACTACGGGGTCCGCTGTGATCCCTCGCTGCCGTACGACCCCGAACTGCCGGTGCCGCAACCGTTGGTCAAGAAGAACTCGCGGCCCACGGTGGACATCTCGCGACGCAATTTCGTGGAACTGTGCGAGCGACTGACCGCCGAGGATGAGCAGACCTTCGAGCAGCTGTGGCGGCGGCTGGGTCTCTCGGTGGACTGGTCGATGACCTACACGACCATCGGCAGGCCTGCGCAGCGCGTCTCGCAGCTGGCCTTCCTGCAGTTGTTGGCGAGCGGGCAGGCCTACCAGGCCGAGGCTCCGACGCTGTGGGACGTCGGGTTCCGCACCGCGGTCGCGCAGGCCGAGTTGGAGGATCGCGATCATGCGGGCGCGTGGCATCGCATCGCCTTCGGCGGCCCGGACGGCAAGCCGCTGTTCATCGAGACCACCCGCCCCGAGCTGCTACCCGCGTGCGTCGCGTTGATCGCGCATCCCGACGACGAGCGCTACCGGTCGCTGTTCGGACAGACTGTGCGCTCGCCGATCTTCGGTGTCGAGGTCCCGGTGCTGGCCCATCCGGCCGCCGAGCCGGATCGCGGCGCAGGCATCGCGATGTGCTGCACCTTCGGCGATCTCACCGACGTGCAGTGGTGGCGGGAACTGAATCTGGCGACCCGCACCGTCGTCGGTCGGGACGGTCGCATCCTGTCCGAGCCGCCCGAGGGACTCGTCGAGACCGCCGGGCGCGCCGCCTACGGCGAGCTGGCGGGCGCCACCGTGCACACCGCGCGGGAACGGGTCGTCGCGATGCTGCGTGCATCCGGGGACCTCGATGGCGAACCGCGTCCCACCGTGCGTCCGGTGAAGTTCTACGAGAAGGGCGACAAACCGCTGGAGATCGTCTCCAGCAGGCAGTGGTTCATCCGCTCGGTGGAGCATCAGGATGCGCTGTTGGCGCGTGGCGAGGAACTGGTCTGGCATCCGACGTACATGAAGGCGCGGTACGACGACTGGGTGCGCGGCCTCAACGGCGACTGGCTGATCAGCAGGCAGCGGTTCTTCGGCGTGCCGTTCCCGGTCTGGTATCGGTTGGACGCCGATGGCGAACCCGACCGCACGGCACCGATCCTGCCCGCCGAGGACACGCTGCCGATCGACCCGTCCTCGGACACCCCGCCCGGCTTCCGCGCGGATCAACGCGGGGTGGCAGGCGGGTTCGTCGGCGAGAACGATGTGATGGACACCTGGGCGACCTCGTCGTTGAGTCCCCAGCTGATCTGCGGTTGGGAACGCGATCCCGAGCTCTACGCGCAGACCTACCCGATGGATCTGCGGCCGCAGGGCCACGACATCATCCGCACCTGGCTGTTCGCCACCATGCTGCGGGCCGAACTGGACTCGCACACCCTGCCGTGGCGACACGCCGCCTTGTCCGGTTGGATCCTCGATCCGGACCGCAAGAAGATGGGCAAGTCGATCGGCAACGCACTGACGCCGGTCGGGCTGTTGGATCAGTTCGGTTCCGACGCGGTGCGGTACTGGGCGGCCAGCGGCAGGCCCGGCACCGACACGGCCTTCGATCAGGGCCAGATGAAGGTCGGCAGGAGACTGGCGACGAAGCTGCTCAACGCGGCACGACTCATCCTCGGATTCCCGGCGCCGTCCCCTACCGCCGTGGTGAATCAGCCGCTGGACGAGGCGATGCTCACCGAGCTGGCCGAGGTCGTCCGGTCGGCCACGGCATCGCTGGCGGATCTCGAGTACACCTCCGCCTTGGAACGGACCGAACGCTTCTTCTGGTTCTTCTGCGACGACTATCTGGAGCTGATCAAACAGCGCGCCTACGGGGATCTCGAATCGGACGCGGCGGACGGTGCGGATTCGGCCCGGCTGGCCCTGCGGACGGCGTTGTCGACGCTCATCCGGCTCCTCGCGCCCTTCCTGCCGTATGCCGCCGAGGAGACCTGGTCCTGGTGGCACGATGGCTCGGTGCACACGGCGGACTGGCCGACCGCGCAGGAGCGGCGACCTGCCCTGGCGGACTCCGCAGCGCTGTTGGCCGCCTCGGGCACGGTGCTCACCGCGATTCGCCGAGCGAAGTCGACGGCGAAGCGATCCATGCGGACGCCGGTCGACCTGGTCCGCGTCACCGGTTGGGCCGCCGATCTCACGGCGTTGGGCACGGTGGCGGCCGATCTCAAGGCGGCGGGTGTCGTCCGCCGACTGGAGTTCGTCCCGGCGGATCAGCCCGAGCTGTCCGTGACGGTGACGCTGGCCGCGCCGGAGTGAACCGCTCCGGATAGACGCATCGGTGCCCCGGCCGCGAACAGCGACCGGGGCACCGTTGGTGAAGGGAGCGTGCTCTCAGGCCCGCATCACCGTGGCGATCGGAATACGGGCGGCCCGGATCGCGGGGATCAACCCACCGAGGATGCCCGCGACCAACCCGGCGATGACACCGGAGACCCCTGCCTGCCAGGGGAAGGCGACATCCTGGAGTACCGGGGTGCTGACGAACATCGAGAGAGCCTGCAGGCCGAGGGCTCCAGCGCCGATCGCCGCCGCAGCGGTGATCAGCCCGGTGAGCAGGGTCTCGGCGAGCACGATGCCTGCCAGGAGCAGCCGGGACATGCCCACCGCGCGCCGCAACGCGAACTCCTCGACCCGTTCGCCGACGGTGGCGAGCCCGACGTTCAGGATGCCCGCAACGCCGATGAGCAACACCAGCCCGGCCAGGGAGAGGAAGATCAGCCGCATCACCGCGAGTTGTTCCTCGGCGTCGGCCTTCGACGTCACCATCCAGGAACCCATCTGGTCGACGTCGGCACCCACCGCACTCAATTTCGAGCGCAACAGTTGCTCCATGTCCACCGCCGAAGGCGCGAGGAAGACCTCCACACCACCGAAGAAGGGATCGGCGGTCTCCGAGACCGGCATCCAGTTGAGCATCTCGTCGGTGCGTACGTAGGCCATCGGGGCGCTGCCGCCGTCGTCGACGACACCGATGATCTGTGGTGTCATGTTGGCCGTTGCTCCAGACACGGCCATCTCGGCTGGGATGTCGTACATCTCGAAGCCATCGGCGGCCGCGGTGTTGACCACGATGCGCGGCGCGAGCGCAGGCGCACTCTGGAAATCGAGCCAGTCACCGGAGGCTTGCCGGAACGGTTTGAACTCCCTGATGTCCCCCGACAACGAGGTGAGGGACACCTCGATCGCCTGTCCGCTGGGCAATCCGGCATTCGGATCTTCCATCTCGAAACAACCGGAGGCATCGCAGTAGCTCCCGCCCCGCGAGTAGCCTCCGGGAACGTCGAACGGTGCCCCTCCTGGGTTGAGCGGCGCGACACCGGGTTCGCCGATGATCGCACCGCCCATGCTCACGGAGACGGCATCGTCCCGGCCCGCCAGCGAGTCCAGTGCGATCTCCGCCGACTGAGCATGCTGCGGCAAGTAGACCCGGGTGGTGCCGTCCACGCCGTTCTGCAGCTCGATGTCGGCGAGCATCGCCCGCTGGGCGATCTCCGACCCCGCCTGCACGGCGACGACGGCGAGCACCCCCAGGAAGAGGCTGACCATGGAGAGGAAGGTCCGCAGCTTCCTGGCCCGGATGCCCTGACCACCGATGATGAGTGACGACCGCAGCCGCCCCGACATTCGCATCACGCGGCGACTCCCGAACGGGTCTCGGTGAGCACGCCCGCGTCCAGCCGCACGACTCGTCCCATCCTCGCGGCGTGGGCGTTGTCGTGGGTCACCAGGATCAGTGCGCAGCCCCGCTTGGTCGTCTCGAGCAGGGCGTCGATCACGATGCGGCCGGTCTCGGTGTCCAGCGCTCCCGTCGGCTCATCGGCCAGCACGATGCGGGGCTGGCGCACCAGTGCCCGCGCGATCGCCACCCGCTGTTGCTCGCCGCCGGACATCCGTGGCGGTTTCTGCTTGGCCAGGTGCGCGATGCCGACCTGTTCCAACGCGGCCAACACCTTCGCCTGCCGCTCACGCCGAGAGAACCAGCCCTGCCCGTTGACCAGCGCCATGGCGACGTTCTGCGCGGCGGTCAAATGCTTGAGCAGGAAGAACCGCTGGAAGACGAAACCGAACTCGGCGCTGCGCAGGGCGGCGGCCTTGTTCTCGGGGAGTCTGGTGATGTCCTGCTCCCCGAGGAGATAGCTGCCGCCGTCGGTCCGGTCGAACAGACCGATCAGGCTGAGCAGGGTGCTCTTGCCCGAGCCCGATCGACCGAGGATCGCCACACTCTCACCGCCGTGCACGGTCAGGTTCACGTCGGAGAGGATGTCGCGCGGTTCGCCCTGCCCCTTCAGCGTCTTGGTGATGCCGGTGAGGTGCACGAGCCGATGAGGAAGCTCTCCGGTGAGTGGCTGCACCCTCGGCAGCTGCATGGTGGCGTCGTCCACGGTCACGGCTGCGGCTCCTCACCCTCGGTCAGGTCCTCGCCTTCACCTTCGCCGTCCGCCGGGCCGAGGTCCTCGCCGGGCGGGATGTTCGGACCGGGAACGGCGAGCGTCTCGTCGCCTTCGAGGCCGGAGAGCACCTCGATCACCTCGCCGTCACTGAGGCCGAGTTCGACGTCGACCGTCTGACGTTCGCCGTCGGCGTTCAGCACGTCGACCCGGCCGCGTCCCTGGGCGCCCGCCACTGCTTCGACGGGGACCACGAGTGCGTCCGTCACCTGCTCGCTGACCAGTTCCAGCGTCGCGGCGGCACCGTTGATCAGCCGCACGTCGTCGGGAACCGTGCAGACGACCTGCAGGGGCGTCGCCTCGGACGCCTGCAGTCCGAGCGGCTGTGGAAGGCCGTCTCCTGCGCCTGCGCCGCCATCCAGCTCCTCGCCGTCGACCTGGTCCGTGATTCCCTCCTCGCTACCATCTCCTTCCGGTTGTGATTCCTCCTCCGGCTCCGGGATCGTGCCCGCAGGCAGCGCTGCGATGGTGCCGAGCACCGTGCACGGGAAGGGGCCGGGGCCGTTCTTGATCTGGGCCTCGACCGACGCGAGGGCGTCACTGATCTCGTAGGCCTGGTCGCCGTCGATCGGCGCGACGATGGCGTAACCACCGAGGCGCGCCGAGACGATCGGCGTGCCCGTTGCGACGTTTCCGCTCTCTTCGACGAGCCGCCCGGCGAACGCCGAATTCGGCGGAATGTCGACCGGCGTGGCGCCATTGTCATTCCAGATATTGGCCACTCTGGTGGCGATCGTCGGCGTACCCGGAGTATCCGCGATGTCGAAGAAACGGACCTCTCCATCGACCGGTGCCGCGACGCCGAAGACCGGATTCATCGCCACCTGCGCGGCCAGACTGACATTACTGGTGAGGTCCTGCCTGCTCGGCGTGACCGTCGTCATCGTCGTACCGCGCTCGGATAACTCCGGATTCTGCGCGGCGGGCTCAGTGGACGAGCAGGCCGTCGTCACCGTCACCGCCGCGACTCCGAGCGCGAGAGCGCCGAGGAAACTGTGCTTGCGCACCATCTGCCCCCATTTTATGGAAGGTTTGTCGATCAACTAGACGCGCATCCGTCACCACACGTTGCGCCGCCACCGCAATGAGAAGCGGCTTCGGCGAGCCCGCCGTGCAGCACGGTGGAAACTCGCGCGTTGCGGTACCGGCCGAACGACCGACACCGCGAAACGGCTGGTCAATCGAAGGGGCTGCGGCGGCAGACCCCTCGCCTGCCGCCCCGGGCCACCCCGTGCGGAGGACTATACACTCGATGTATACACCGGGTCGACAGTGGGTCCGCTCGGTACCGAGCAGGAGGTGGGGCCTGCGCGCGATGAATATCCCGAGATCACGACGATCTACGGACCAATCGGGCAAACCGACGTCGCGGCGAGAAGTCCCGTCGCGTCGCTGTCGCCATTCACCGCCCGCCGACCGGAATCCGCGGTTATCGCAAATCGTGAAGCACCTCGCGCGAGCCGCGCGATCGCGTGGCACGTGGGACCGAGGTGTCGAAAAGGTGATCAGGACGATTCCGGGAGCGGCGCGCATTCCGATCTGAACAGGCACCCGGACCGACCGGAAGGTGTCGGATCCGGTCGACATCGAGACACCGCAGAAAACCGCACCATCAGGTACAACGAAAAAGGCGGAATCGGCGCGCAATCGCCCCAACGACACCGGAAAACCGGTACCGACCCGGCGAATTCGTACGTCACCACATCGCCCCGGCCACTCGCCGACGATGATCGGCGGCACCTCGCGGACGCAGGCTCGGCCGTCCTTCTCGTGGACCGGGTCCCGCAGGCCGCCCTGGAGAGCACCGTGATCCACCGATTCCGAAAATCGGCTGCGGGCAAGATCGTCGCCTGGATACAGTGCCGCCGGATCGAAGGGGCACACCATGACCAAGCTGAACCAGATCATCGCGGTCGAGAAGGGCGTCAAGAGCGGCGCACTCCGTGATCTCGCCTCGGCACAGCAGGCGCTGCAGAAGCCCGCGCTGTTAGCGGGTATCTCGCGGACCTACCAGCCGAAGGACGAGGAAGGCGAGCAGCTGCCTGCCGAGTCCACCCGTGTGCAGGTCAAGACCGAGGACGTCCTGCGCAAGACCGCCAGCGTGCTGACCCGCCTCTTCGACGTGACCGCCACCAAGGACTGGGCCAACTGCATCGCCAAGGCCGATGTCGTGGTCGACGGTCGCGCCCTGCTCAGCGACGTTCCGGTGTCCTATCTGCTCTTCCTGGAGAAGCAGCTGACCGAGCTGCACGCCGTCGTCAAGAAGCTGCCGTTGTTGGACGCCGCCGAGGACTGGAACTTCGAAGAGGCCTCCGATCACTGGCGCACCGAGCAGGTACGGACCATCCGCACGAAGAAGGTGCCGCGTAACCACGTCAAGGCCGAGGCGACCGAGAAGCACCCGGCGCAGGTCGAGGTGTACTACGAGGACATCGCCGTCGGTTACTGGTCCACGGTGAAGTTCTCCGGGGCGCTGCCCGCTCGTCGGGTCAACGAACTGTTGGAACGGCTGGAGAAGCTGCAGAATGCGGTCAAGTTCGCCCGCGAGGAGGCCAACAACCTGGAGATCACCGACCAGCGCATCGGTGACACCGTGTTCGGCTACCTGTTCAGCAGGTAGTCGTCGTCGAACTCCCCCGCAGGAGCGCGGGGGCGCACTCCCCTAGCGGAGTGTGAAGCTGAAACTCAGGAGTCAGCCTGAACCCACTCGACCTCTGCCAGCGGTCGAGATCAATCTCAGACTCTCGCTCCAGTTTCAGTATTTCCGTCGATCACCGGTTCTTCGAGGTTGGACAAGACTCGTCGAGGTGCGGGTTCAAATCCTGCTGGCCGCTCCCATGCGGCCGTAGCTCAACGGTAGAGCGCGGCGACCTAAGGACTGATCCAGCGAACTCAGCTGAACCGGTGTGCGCAATTGGGCGGGCCCACGGGGCCCTGGCCGGGACATGGCCAGGGCCCCACCTCCGACCTCGTCTCGGCGTTGGTCCGGTAGTGCACGCAGCGCCGCCGCTACCGGTGTTTCCCGAGCTCACGATCTCCGCTCCTCGGCGCCGACAGTAGGCCCCTTCGTCGCAGCGGCAACGGATCGGCTCAACCGACCCCGTTGAGTCCGACCCTCAAGCCACAATGACCGACCGTGGCCCCAAGGCCCTCCACGTGTCACCACAGGGCCGCCGCGCGATAACACCGCTCCTGCGCCGGGAAGGACGAACCGATGGACACCGAGCCGACCGCCTACGAGTCGACCTGGTTCGACATGCTCGCCGCGTTGCGCGACTGCACCGAGGTCGAGTTGTCCATCGAACAGGAGCCGGACTCCGATCAAGACGTGGAGCGGATCTACCGGGACCTTGCCGACAGAGACGGCATCGTCTTCGAACCCGCGTTGATCGACAGACAGCTGCGGTTCTCCAGGCTCACCGCCGAGTGGCAGGTGCCCAACCCCGAGGTCGCCTTCGATCCGCTGCTCACCGGCGAGTTCAGCTTGAGCACCCTCGACCAGGCGATCGACGCGGGCGGTCTGCTCGCTGTACTCGACGTTCCTCGCGGCGAACATCGCCGGTACTCCCAGTTCCGCTGCTTCGACGACACTCCTTGGAGCGGCGTCGGATACATGGCGATGGTGCGTATCGAACCGGGCGTCACCGATCCCGAGGTCTGGTTCAAGGCCTCGACCATGGGTTGCTACCGACTGGACATCGGCTACGCCGAGTACCTCGACACGCTGCGCATCACCAAGGGCGCCACCGGTTGGCAACTGTTGTTCACCGACATCTCGATGTCCGAGGGCGGCGCATTCGCCGGCACCGGACGGCGGATGGAGGACATGCTGGAGGTCCTGCCCACGTTGTTCCCCGATCACGACTACCAGCCGCTTCGCGAGCGGCTGGCCGAGCGGCGCCGGGACTATCGACTCCGGTGCCCGGTCTGATTGCGCCGACCCGCACAACGGGCGGCTCACCCGTCGATGGCCAGCAGCACGCCCAGGGTCAGCATCGTCGCCGCGATGAGGCCGTCGAGAATGCGCCAGGCGGCCGGGCGCGCGAAGAACCCTCGGAGTAGGCCCGCGCCGAAGCCCAGCACGGCGAACCACAGCACGCTGCCCGCCACGGCGCCCGCACCGAACCACCAGCGTTGCGCGTCCCAGCTGTGGGCGATGGTGCCCAACAGCAACACCGCGTCCAGGTAGGTGTGGGGATTCAGCCAGGTCACGGCCAGACAGGTCAGCACCGCGGCCTGCCACGAGCCTGCGGCGCCGCCCCCGGGGTGCAGCGCGGTCGGACGCAGCGCGCGTCGGGCGGCGAGCAGTCCATAGCCGATCAAGAAGGCCGCGCCGAGCAGCCGGATCACCAGAGCGAGCTGGGGTAGCTCCCGCAGCACCGTGGTGACGCCCGCGACGCCGAGAGTGATCAGCACGAGGTCCGAGAGGATGCAGATCACCACCACCGGCACGATGTGTTCCCGCCGGATGCCCTGTCGCAGAACGAAGGCGTTCTGCGCTCCGATGGCGACGATGAGTGACAGGCCGGTACCGAGACCAGCGGCGATAGGGGGCAGCACGGGCATGGCCACGACGCTAAGTCGCCGCCACTTCGTGCGTCCAGCTAAAGATTCTTCAGTATCATAAGCAACTGTGATGCCTGATCTGCCGGCCGAGCTGGTGCGGACCCTGGTCACGGCGGTGGACGAGGGAACCTTCGATGCGGCGGCGAAGGTGCTGCACCTGACCCCCTCCGCGGTGAGTCAGCGGATCAAGCTGCTCGAACAGAAGACGGGTCGGGTACTGCTGATCCGCTCGAAACCCGTCCGGCTGACCGAGTCCGGCGTGGTGATCGCTCGGTATGCGCGTCAACTCGCCCTGCTCGCCGACGATGCGCTCACCGGGCTGGGAGCGGCGGGGACCGGCGCGCCCACCACGGTCTCGATCGCCGTCAACGCCGATTCGCTGGCCACCTGGTTCCTGGCCGCGCTCGACCCGGAGCCCGAGGGCCTGCCGATCCGCTACGAGGTGCGCAGGGAGGATCAGGATCACACGGCCGAGCTGCTGCGGGAGGGCTTGGTGATGGCGGCGGTGACCTCCTCGGCCCAACCGGTGCAGGGCTGCACGGTCCGGCCGCTGGGGCACATGCGGTACCAGGCGATGGCCAGCCGTGCGTTCGTCGCGCGCTGGCTTGCCGACTCTCCGCTGCGGCAGGCACTGCCCGCCGCCCCGGTGATGGTGTTCGATGCCAAGGACGATCTGCAGGACGCCTTCCTTCGCAAGCTCACCGGCAGACGCTCGCGGGGCGGCGGGATGCGCCATGTGATTCCGGAGTCGGCGGTGTACTGCCAGGCGGTACTCAGCGGGATGGGCTGGGGAATGCTGCCGACGATGCAGGTCGCGGCGCTGCCGGACCCGACGGAACTCGTCGCGTTGGCTCCGGATCGACCGGTCGACGTCGCCTTGTACTGGCAACACTGGCGACTCGACTCGCCACCGTTGGCGGCGGTCACCGAAGCCGTGCTGGCGGCGGGTTCCCGCGCGCTGTTGGCCCCGTCCTGAGCCGAGGAGGCGCCCGTTATTCCGAGGTCTCCAGCCAGGTCCCGAACTCACCCGCCAAGACGAGCCTGCCGAGTTTCCGATACTCCTGACGAATCGCGTTGATCAACTGCGCCATGCTCAGCGGGGCGTCCGCCTCGGCGGCCAGGTACGCGGCGGTCAGCGCGCAGGCGCGGATCGAGCCGCCTGCGAGTTCGAAGGACTCCGCGCAGAAGCGCAGGTCGAGATCGTCGGCCCTGGGTAGCTCGGTGCCGAGACAGCGATCCCACAGGGCGAGCCGCTGCGGTGCATCCGGCATGGGGAAGTCGGCGACCACATCCAGTCGGCGGATGAAGGCCTCATCAAGGTTGGCCCGCAGGTTCGTCGTCAACACGGCGATGCCGTCGAAGGACTCCATGCGCTGCAGGAGATACGCGGACTCCATGTTCGCGTGCTTGTCGTGCGAATCGCGGACCTCGGAGCGGCGGCCGAAGATCGCATCGGCCTCGTCGAAGAGCAGCACGCCGTTGACTCCGGCCGCCTCGGTAAAGATGCGGTCGAGATTCTTCTCGGTCTCCCCCACGTATTTGTCGACCACCGTCGACAGATCCACGATGTAGAGCTCCAGGCCGAGCTCGGCGGCCAGTACCTCCGCCGACATCGTCTTGCCGGTTCCCGATTCGCCCGCGAACAACGCGAGCACCCCTCGGCCGCGCCCGCCGCCGGGCCGCATCCGCCACCGGCCGAGCACGGTGTCCCGGTGCACGGCCCGCAGTAGTAACTCGGAGAGCTGTCGACGAGTCGAGGCGGGCAACACCAGGTCGTCCCAGCCGACGGCGGGCGTGATCCGGCGGGCCAACCGATCCAAGCCGGCAGCGTTGTAGGCGCGTACCCCGGCCCGAAGGTGCGCGCCGTTCAGCGGCGCACCATCGACGAGCGCCAAGCCTGCGGCGGCACCGACTGCGCGCCGCACCTGTTCGGGGCTCAGCCGATAGGCCGCCAGGTTCGCCTCGGGCACCGTGGCGGCGGCGCCCTCGCCGGTCACCTCCGCCACGGCCGCACTCCAGGCGGCCTCGCGGGTGGCGCCGCTGATCGGAGGCACCGGAACCACGATCGGCAGTTCTGCCGTCCACTCCGGATCCCATTCCCGTCGCCCGTGGAACAGCACCGGCGTGTGCTCGGCGAGATCGGCCAGGTCCCGCAGCAAGCGCGTGTGCTGTCCGGGACGCGCGAAGTCAACGCGGTCGAGCGGACCGAGTATCACCCCGGCGGCCCGCAACCGGGCCTCCCTGGCGATCAGCGGCACGACCTCGGCCGATTCGGGCATGGTGTTCCACCCGACCGGGTCGACGATCAGGGCGGCCCGGTGCGCGGCCGCCAACGCCGCAACCGCCTGCCTTCCTGCGTCGCCGTCGGGATCCCGCAGGTAGATGAGTCGGGGGCCCGCAGCCAAGGCGACGCCGAGCCTGCGGGCCAAGGAGAGTGGGTCGGGATCCTCGTCGTCGCCCGCCGCCTGCCGCAGAACGCCTGCCAGGGCCGGGTCCATTCGATCGTGCCCGAGCAGGTGGCCGATCACCCGATCCGGCACACGAAGGGATCGGGTGAGCATCGGTCGATCGCCGTCCTGGACGACGAGCAGCCCGCCCGCGAGCAGCGGGGCACCCTCGGTGAGCCGGAATCGACCGTGCCCGGCCTGCGGCAGCCCGACGAGCGACAGCGCGAGCCCGACGGTCGCCCTGGTGCGGGTCACGTCGTCGTTGAGATAGGCGTAGAGCCGTTCGAACCGGCTGTCCACCTCGGGTGCCAGGGCGATCAGCAGGAACTCCACATCCAGCCGGTCCAGGCCGAACCGTCGGGCGAGACTCGCCAATCTCGACCCATCGTCGGGGAGGAAGCCCGCAGGCTCCTCGCCGACCGAGTCCGATCGCCGCAGCCCCGTGGAGGCATCCGGCCGGTCGGCCAGGATTCGCGCCACCTCGTCGTCGGACAGATACAGCCCCCGGTACGGATCCTGTTCGACCTGTTCGGCACCGCCACGTGCCTCGATCAGCCTGTGGACCCGGTGCTCGACGAGCGCGAGTCCGCCCAGGAGTTCCCGCAGCTCGGCCGCCCTCGAATCCGCCGTGGCATGCCGTCGACCATCGAGTCCCGCGCCCTCGGCTACCGAGGTCATCGGATCCGCCCACCACGTCGGCGAGGACCGCGCCCGGTCGGCCTCGGGCGGGTGGCCCCCAGCCCCTCGGTCGGATCGGGCGGGGTGATCACCTCCGGGTCGGGCTGGTTCTGATAGCGCAAGCGGCGGATGCGCGCCGATTCAGCGTCGGAACGCGAATCCCGGGTTCGCATCACCAATCCGTCGGTGACCGGCGGTGCCGTGCCGATCTGCCTGCCCGCCAGCGGCGCCAGCACCCGCAGGTCCACCGCAGCCTTCAACTCGCCGCCCAAGGCCGACCACAGATCGGCCGCCGATCGGTTCTCCCCGACCGGGCCCGCAGCGTCGATGGGCACGCCCAGCCCCAACCCGGCCAGGGTCCCCTCGAGGTGCGCCGCAGGCAGCTCGTCGTGCTCGATCAGACATGACAGCACCGCCGACAACAGTCGGTGCTCGTCCTGTGGCCGCGTCGTCCACGCGCTGACCAGGTAGGACAACTGGAACCAGCGCGGTGGTTCCCGCCGCACGATCGTCACTCCATCGGCGGCGAACTCCTCGGTGGGATTGGTCCGCCTGCGTTCGGCGTCCTCCCTGATGTCGTAGAGGAAGACATTGATCGTCGGAGCGGTCCGCCGAGCGGCCCACGCCCTGGTGGGCGCGTCGAAGACCAACTCGATCTCCCCGCCGGGGAAGCTCTCGGCGGACAGCATCCGACGTAAACCCTCGTCCACCTCGTGGATCACCGTCGTCCTCTCGATGACTGTGCGACGGGACGCCACCGAGGAGCCCGTCGTCTTCGGTCCTGGTGGCCGCTCATCGGCGGCTGCCCAGGTCGGGTGGCGACATGGTGCTGGCCACCACCAGGAAATCCGTGTCGACCGAGGCGAACCCCGCGCCCGACGCCGTGATCAGCCGAGGTCCGAGTCCGTCCTTGGGTACCACGAGAAGCTGTGCCGCGAACGTTCCGTCGGCGCGCGGCCGAGTGGGCGCGGCGGGCGCGGTCAAGCCGGGATCCCAGGTCAGCTCCACCGGATCGCCCGGCGGGAAATCGATGCCCCGAACCGAGGTCACGAAGCCGGGATCGCCGACGTCGGGAACGGCCACGATGCGTGGTTGCAGCACCCGAAGCAGCGCATCGTCCCGATTGTCATCGGGGTCGTCGTCGCTGCCGGTGGTGGTCAACAGGGCCGCGACCGGGGTGCGGATCGCCTCGGTGGGAGCCAAGACGAATCGGACGGTGCTCGTGCCGCCCGAGACCAGGTCACCGAGGATGCAGAGGTTGCGCGAACAGCCCACGGAGGACCGGCGCAACGGCACGGAGGCAGGCAGGCCGGGGCGCAACTGCAAGCCGGTGGCGCGGATGGGGCCGTCGTTGGTCACGGTGTAGCGCACGGTCACCGTGCCGCCCACATAGGACGGATCCGGCTCGATGGCGACCGTCACCGCCGGACCGGCCAGCACCGGACCCAATGGCGGAAAGGCGCTCGGCGGCCGTGGTGGCGCCGGCACGTCGGGCGGCTCCGGTGGGTTCGGGGGCTCCGGTGGTCCCGGTGGATCGGGCGGCGGTTCGGTGGCCGGTGGCTCGACCGCGATCGGTACGCCCGCCTCGTTGTCGCCCTGGTTCGATTCGAGCACGCTGCTGCCGACGGTCCAGTCGATCCGTCCCGGCCCCGGGTCGGTTCCGACGGCCTCGACGACCACCTCCACCGACTCCCCCGGCTCGAGCAACCCCAGATCACAACGCAGACCGTCCAAGACGCACTCACCCTGCGGTGTGGTCAATCCGGTCGGCCGCAACACCGGCGGGAAGGTCAGGATCAACTCCGTCGTCGGCGCCGGGGCGGGCCCCTCGTTGTGCACCGGGATCACGATCTCGACCGCCTCGCCCACCTCGATCGGGGCCGGGTCGGTGGGTGCTGTCGTCGAGAGATTCGTGCTCCGTTGCCAACTGGGTTCCTTCTGTCTGCCGGGCAGCTCCCCGGTCAGCACGGTGGATTCCCCGGTGGCGAGGTCGAGGATCTCGAGTGCTTCGGGAGTCTGGGGGTCGCCGTCGCGCCTGCTGGTGAACACCACGGAACCGCCGTCGGGCGAGAACGCGGCATCCCGGGGCTGGAACGGGCCGTCGGTGGGCCCGGTGATGAGCTCCGACTGGCAGCCGTAGCCGGTCGACGGGAGCACGACGGTGCAGTCACCGCCTGCCACATCCACCGTGAGCAGCGCATCGTGCTCCCGGTTGAAGAGCACCCGCCGACCGTCCGGGGAGAACGCGGCACTGTCGTCGGCGACATCGCAGTCGAAACCACAGGCAGCGGCGGAGAGATCGACCTGCACCGTCGGATCGGGCACCGAGACGGTCCAGATGTGGTTGTCACGCTGTTCGTCGTCGAAGCCGCCGGTCACCAGGCCACGGGTGAAGGCGATCGCACTGCCGTCCGGCGACCAGGCAGGTTGGGTGTCCTCCTGATCGGCGAACTCCGGCGGCGGAGCGACGGCGAACCGCACCGCGCCGGTGTCGACGGCGACCACCACGATGCGTGCGAGGCCCGCCTCGGGTCGAATGCCGCCGGGCCTTCGCCGGACGAAGGCGATGAACTCCCCGTCCGGCGAGAAGGTCGCGTCGGTCTCCCAATCTGCCGATTCGCGGTCGGCCACCGGTAACGGACGCGGGTTCGATCCGTCCGCATCCACCAGCCAGAGCCGTTGGACACGTCCGGAGTCGGTGTCCTCGAACCTGGTCACCACCAGGGTGCTGCCGTCGGGCGAATACGCCTGCCGATGCGTCCAGGGATCGAATCCGGGGTTCGGATACCACATCCGCCGGGAATCGGTGCCGATCGCCGGGTCCTCGCGCAGCACGACGAGTCCCAGGTCGCGCGGGTCCGCGCCGTCGGGCCGGACGTCCTGCAGCGTCACGGTGTACGGATCGGCCGAGGTGGTCCGCTCGATGATCGGGTGCGGTCCCTGCGGCAGGTCGAGCCAGGTCGGGACATCGATGTCCCGTTCCTCGTCGGACACCAGATCCGGCACGCCGCAGTACGGCAGACAACCGTCGGTGGGAACCTCGTAGACGCGGTCCTCACCGGTACCGGGTTCCGCCGGGGTGCCGCCCGGTGGGTGTTCCCCCGCCCCGCCTGCACCATCGCCGGAGCCGTACATCGGCGGTCCGCCCGCTCGCGCGGCGGCCGAAGCCGTCTGTCGGCTGACGAACAGCAGTGTGTTGCCCTCGATCCCCCAGGCGGGCGAGCGGCTGTTCCAGGACTCCTGGTCGCCGCCCAACAGCGGCAGTACCAGGTTCTCCGCCAGGTCGAACAGCCGAATCCGCATCCCCTCGACCGCAGCGGGGTCGCCGTTGCCCGACGGATCGAGCGTATAGGCGATCATCTCGTCGGTGGGATGCCATTGAGGGTCCAGGGCGGCACCCTCGGGTTCATCGCTGACCCGTTGCACCGCGCCGCCGGACACGGGACGCTGATAGATCTCCCGACCACGCCCATCCCCGAGATCCGCGCTGAAGGCGATCATGGTTCCGTCCGGGGAGAAGGTCGGCGTCTTCTCGTCCGCGGTCGTGTCGGTCAGCGGTCGCATGTCTTCGCCGTCGACCCCGACCGACCACAGTTGAGTGTGCACACCCGTTCCGCCCGGATGTGGTTCGGTGGACTCGAAGACGACGCGGGTGCGATCGGGCGACAACTCGGGCGCGGCGGCATCGCGTCCCTCGGTCAATCTGCGCACCGAACCATCCGGGTTGCGCAGGTACACCTGCGGGCGCGCCTCATCGCGAAGACTGGTGAACACCAACAGATCGCCGCGAGCCGACGGGTCCTGATCGAAATGTGTCGGGCCCTCGCCGAACAACGGTATCGAGACCGTCCCGCCATACTGCTCTTGGACTATTCCCAGACTCCGGTGTTCGGTGCCCGCATAAGCGATCCGGCCGATGTCAGGCGGGGCCTCGGGTGGTGGTTGCGCCACTGCGGATTCGGTGGGAGCGACGATCAGACCGACTAGTAGTAATCCGACTGCGGTAATTGCAGGAACACGGGGCAGGGAACGTGTATCGGATCTCCGGATCACCGTCGCCGCCTTCTCTCCTCTCGGCGTCGCTTGCCCGCCGGTCACGGTTCGGTGTGAACGATCCGGCTGTACGGAGACACTGCACGTACTTCCCGCGCAATCCTGGCGATGCCCTGGCACGAACGCCCGATCCACACCGGCTACCGTCGATACTCGGCTCCGGCGGCCCGCACCGACCAGACCTGGCAGGCAAGGCGTCGGGAATCCGAACCGGGACTTTCGGGCAGCAGTACCGTCAGATCAGGCCGTGCCGCATCACGTAGGCGACGGCGTGCGCCCGATTGCGCAGCTGCAACCTGGTGGTGACCTCGTACAGCACGTTCTTCACGGTGCGTTCGGAGTAACAGAGCTTGGTGGCGATCTCACCGGTGTCGAAACCCTCGGAGATGAGTTGCAGGACGTCGATCTCGCGCGAGGTCAGAGCGGACATGGTCAGGCCACGCGGATCGAGCACCTTGCGCTGCAACTGCCCCATCTGTTCCAGCAGTCTGCCGAGCAGGTCGCCGGGTAGCACGCCCTCGCCACGGGACGCAGCCATGATCATCTCGACGAGACGGTCCTGGCCTGCGTCGACCCGCCGGATCACTGCGGCGACACCGCATTCGATGGCCACCGACAGGGCGTTCTGTTCGACCTGACCGACCACCAGGCCGGTCCGGGTGTCACCGGACTGTCGGAGTCGACGCAGTAACCGGATGGCGTTGTCGTCCAGCCGATCCACCACCACCAACGACACCACCGCCCGATTCTCCTCGTCGGGAAGTCGCAGCACCTCCACCTCGGGACGCGGTCGCAACTGGCAGGTCACCCCGGTCTGTGAGATCGGGTCCTCCGCGTACACGGCCACCGGCACTCGTTCGATACTCATCAGTCTTCCTCCTCGTGGAGTGGCGCCATGGCGTCGCCGCTGATCGCTGTGAGAGAGATGTGTTCGCCTGCAGCACCGACAGGCAGCGAGACACGGTCATTCGGGCAATGCGGCTGCCCGGACCCCAGTACCGAGTGCCCTGCCGATGCTCTCGCCCGCGCCCTAATGTCGGAGGTATGACAACCTCGGCGGAATTGGACCCGCTCATCGTGGTCGTCACTCCCGGTGAAGAGACCACCGCAAGTCTCACGGTGCGAAACGGCGGCGACATCGTCGAGGCGTACGAATTCGAGATAGTCGGGGCCAGCGCAGGTTGGGCCACGGTGGAGCCCGGCAGACTGTCGCTGTACCCGGGAACGTCGGAGACGGTGCAGGTGGTGCTGCGGCCGCCCAGGACATCCGAGGTTCCGGTCGGCGAGATCCCGATCGGTGTCCGGGTGATCCCGGCGGAGCGACCCGAGACCGCCACGGTGCCGGAGGGCACTCTGCTGGTCCGCCCGTTCCACGAAGTGACGGCCGAGGTGGTTCCGCAGGTGCGGCGCGCCCGGAAACGGGCTCACTACCGGATCGCCGTCCACAATGCGGGCAACACCGGGTTGTCGTTGCCGCACACCGGGCTGGACTTCGTCGACACCGACGAACAACTCCGGTTCAACACCACACACACCACGATGGCCATCGAGCCAGGGGCCACCGCCGAGATCGACCTGCAGGCTTCGGCACGCAGGCTGATGTGGTTCGGCAAACCGGTCACCCGCCCGTTCCAGGTCGTCGCGGCCACGACCGACACCACGCCTGCGACGGACCAGGATGCCGAGGCCACCTCGGTGATCGGGGAACCGGCCTCCGCTGCCGACGAGCCTGCGGACACGGCCCCGTCCAGCGCGACATCGGAAGCACAGTTCGTCCAGCTCGCGGTACTGCCGCAGTGGTTGCTGTGGCTGTTGGCCGCGCTGCTGGCCTTGCTGGCGCTGTGGTTCGGGCTGGTTCGACCCGCCGTCGAGTCGGCAGCGCGCGAGGCGGCCGAGGAACGCGCCGAGGAGATGGTCGAGACCGGCGACTTCCCGCCCGCGGGCCCACCGCCCACCGAGGGCGGTACCGAAGACGGGAGCGGCCCCGGTTCGGGTGGCGGCGCCGAGGGACAGGACGACGCTTCGGGCTCGACCGAACCCGGCTCCGGGGACGGACAGGGCGGTGGCCTCGGCGAGGGCGAGCAGTTGACGGTCACCATCGAGGTCGAGACCGACAGCGGCGAGTCTGCCACGGGCCGACACACGGTGGATGAGGATCAGCTCTTCCGGGTCACCGACATCCTGGTGTCGAACTTCCAGGGAGACGAGGGAATCGTCACGATCACCTTCGACGAGACGGTGATCGCCCGGATCGCCTTGGAGACCTTCCGCAACCAGGACTACCACTGGGTCACACCGATCGACGTCCCGGCGGAGAGCGACATCATCGTGGAGGTGGACTGTGCCCAACCCGGCACTCCGGCTTCCGGCGAACAGGCGGCGGGCTGTGTCGAGTTGCTCAACGTCAGCGGAATGATCGTGACGCTGGAGGATTGATTCCGGCCGCATCCATCGGCTCGCACCACCGATTCCCCGATGAGCCGTTCGCATCGTCTGCTCCCGTCCGAGAACCCGCGACTCGCCGCTAGTCGCAGGCGATCGATACCGTCGCCCACCCAATCGCCCCTACGCGCCGCACACCACGAAGATCAGCCTGCGGAACTGACTACTTCCGCTGGTTCTGCCGGGCGTTCGTTCGACCGTCGTACGGCGAGATCTCGAGTAGGACGTCGATCGGCCTGCGCTGCCGCCCCCACGGTGCGCAGGCCGAGGCCCGGTTCGTCTCGGGTTCTGTTACTCCGGCTGCGGTCCCCGACCGGGGAACAGCTCGTACAGCAGGTGGTCGACCTCGACATCGATCGGTCTGCCCTCGACGACGGCGCGTCTCGGGGCGACCTCGCACGCCGTGATGCGCAGCCGCCAACCATGCTCGGCGGCCAGGGCCCGCAACCCGACGCAGTCGCCGAGATCGTCGAACCCGAGGAAGGCGCGACCGCCTTGGGTGAGCCGGGCACGAAGCCCGGAAAGGAAGGCGCTCAGGCCCTGGCGTCCCGGGTCGAAATAGGACCGGCTCAGGGCGTTGGAGACCTCCGGGTCCTCCGCGTCCAGCAACGATGGTGCGTTCCAGAACACCAGGTCGAATCGGTCTCCATGGTCCAGCGGGTCGAAGACCGAACCGGACCGCACATCAAGTCGATCGTCCACGCCGTGCAGTTCGGCGTTCAACCTGGTGTTGGCGACCGCCTGCGGCGTGACGTCGGTGGCGACGGCCGTGGTGCACCCGTGCAGCAGCGCATGGACGACGGTGACGCCGCATCCGCTGCCGATCTCCAGGAAGGAACCACCGGCCGGGTAGGGCAACGCGGTAGTGCAGAGCTCGGTGGACGGTGAGCCAGTCGGGGAATAGACCCCGTCCTGCACCACCCAGGTCCGTCCGAGCAGGACGACCATCAGCTCCCCGGCGGCGTGCGAGGCGGCCAGCGCATGTCTACCGATCGCATGACCGATTCCCCGCTGAGCGGGATCCATCCGTTCTCCTCCGCGTCATCCAGGCACCCGGCCTGGCTTTCCGCGAGCCGGCACGACCGAATCTGGAAAATTTGCTTGCTCCCGCAACTACTGGTAAACCATCGCAGTGCTCCCGCTGCCGCATCCGGCCCAGTCCGGTGGCGGCGCTAGAATGGGTTCATGGAACTCGGCGCAGCTCCCATTGACCAGGAAGGAAGACCGGCAGAACTCTGCTGGTACTTCTGCCGGTGAGATTTCTCGACCGCCTGATGTGAACGACTTACCAACATCGTGTGCATGCCTCGGCGCCGTCGCCAACAGATCTAGCGGAAACGCCAGCGCCTCGACAGACTTCGATGACATCCCCGTTCGGGGATGTCCGCACCGGCAGGCCGAGACGAGCAGCCCATACGTGGCATCCGGATGGTGAGCGACAATGCCGAACGTGGGCGGTTCCATGCCAGTGCCCTCCCGATCCTTCGGTGACATCCTGATCTCTCGGCGACGGGCTGCGGGGCTCACGCAAGAAGAGCTGGCCGATCGATCGGGATTGAGTGTCCGTGCGATCAGCGACATGGAACGCGGCCGGGCGCTGGGCCCACAACGACGCACCGTACAGGCGTTGACCGCAGCGCTGGAGCTGGACCGGCAAGCCGCCCGGGATCTGGAGGCGGCGGCCAAGGCCGGGCGGCAACGCCCACAGTCCGCGCAGACCAGCAATTCCACGGCTCCCCCCGACGACACTCGGCGGGCGCCCGCCGAGGCGGCCACCGACGGCCGCTCCCGCTGTGACCTGCCGCCCGAGGTCGGCGATCTGACCGAACGCGACATCGAGCTGCGACGACTGCGGCGCCTCGCCGAGGCCACCGCCGCCGACGATCATCGCGGCGCCACCGTGGTCGTGCTGTTCGGCGCACCCGGCGTCGGCAAGACGACCCTCGCCGTGCGGGCGGGCCACGAACTCGCCGAACACTTCCCGGACGCCCGGTTCTTCGTGAACATGCGCGGGATGGACGTCGAGCGGCTGACGCCGGGTCAAGCACTGGGCAGGCTGCTGCTGGCACTCGGCGTCGAGGCGGCCCGGATCCCGGAGGACACCGACGATCGCGCCGGTCTCTACCGCTCCTTGTTGCAGGACCGCCGGGTGTTGCTGGTGCTGGACAACGTCGCCGACGAGGCGCAGATCCGGCCGCTGTTGCCCAACGGTCCGGGTTGTCTGGTGATCCTCACCAGCAGGCGGGTGCTCTCCGGGTTGGAATCGGTGCATCGCCAGCTGCTCGACGTGCTCTCTCCGACCGGGGCCGTCGCCCTGTTGGAGTCGATCATCGGTTCGGAACGCGCCATGCGGGAGCCGGTCGAGACCGCGCGAGTGGCCCAGTTATGCGGGTGCCTGCCGCTGGCACTGCGCATCGCGGGCAATCGGCTGGCGAGCAGGCCGCGGTGGGGCGTGAGTTATCTGGTCTCGGCCTTATCGGATCAACGACGTCGATTGACCGCGTTGACCGCGGGCGACCTCCAGGTTCGGGCGGCGTTGGAGGTGTCCTACCGCCAGTGTCATCCCTCGGAGCGCCGGGTGTTCCGCAGGCTCTCCCTGCTGACCGGGCAGGACTTCGATGTGCGGCAGGCCGCCGTGGTCGCCGAGGACGATCCCGACACGGTTTCCGAGGTGTTGGAGGAGCTGGTCGATGCGAGTTTGCTCGGCACCGCACCGACCGGGGATCGCTATGTGCTGCACGACCTGCTCCGACTCTTCGCGGGTGAGCAACTCGTCGAGGAGGAGACCACTGCCACGGTAGAGCGGTTGGCGGGCCTGGTCACCGGGTGGTTCCTGCACAGTGCCGTGCGCGCGGGAGGCTTCTTCGTCCCCGCGGACTTCGACGGCGGCCCCGCACCCGTCCCACCACAACCGGTGGCACTGATCCACGATCTGGATCAGGCCAGGGAATGGCTCGACGACGAACAGACGAACTGGCTTGCCGCGCTGCGCCAAGCGGCGACCACCGGTCGCAACGCGGAGATCCTGAAGCTCTGCCGGGCGTTGCACTGGTATTCCGATGTCCGCGCCGAGGCCTCGCTGTGGCAGGAGGTTTTCGACCGAGGGGTCACGGCGGCCCGCGCGCTGCGAAGCCGGTGGGACGAGGCGGTGCAGCTCAACTACCTCGGTTGGGCGGTGAATCGGACGCCCGGCAGGCAGGACGAGGCGTTCGAGGTCCACCAGTTGGCGCTGGCGGCTTCCCGGGATGTCAACGATCTGCGGGAGGAGGCCTGGTCGTTGCAGTACTGCGGGCGTACCCGGCTCGGCAGCGGGCAGCCGCACGATGCCGCGGAGTACTTCAAGGCCGCGTCGGATCTGTTCCGGCAGGTGGGTTATCCCCTCGGCGAGCAGATCACCGCATCGTTCGAGGGCTTGGCCCTACGCGAGATGGGCAGGCTGGACGAGTCCATCGTTCTGCTCCGGCAGGTGGTGGCCTACTTCCGGGCGGCCGACGACAGCTCGCTGGCGATCTCGCTGCTGCGGTTGGGCGACACCCTGGAACTCGCCGAGCAGTACGTCGAGGCGCACACCGCCTTCCAGGAGGCGCACGCGTTGTGTATCCGACTCGATGTCCCGCTCTGGGCGGCCGAAGCGGCCTTCGGCTGTGGTCGAACGGCGCAGGCGCTCGGCGAACCCGCTGTCGCGCAGGGGCATCTCGCCACGGCGGCGGCCGGTTATGCCGGGGAGTCCACCGAGGCGGTGAATCGGGCGCGGGTGTTGCATCGGCTCGCCTCGATCATCCAGCTCAGGGATCCCGCCGAGGCCGATCGGATCCGTTCTCAGGTCCGCGGCATCATCGATGGCCTGGACACCCACTCGGCGGCGGAGTTGACCGCGCGGCTGCACAGTGAACAGACCGACGAGCCGACGGCGAGCTGAGTCGTTCTCGCGCGTAGCAACGATGTGCGATGGCGGCGGCGCGCATCGGAGTGGTTCGGCCCGATGGCGAACGGCGCAGTCCGCTAGCACTGACGGTGGTAGTGGGATGGCGCATTCCCGCCCGTACATCGCGAGCGAGTATCGTCGCACAACCGACTGATCCCTCGGGTCCCCGGAGCCAGCTCGACGGCCGCGCGCCCGGTAGCGCCGCATGATCGGTTCTCCCCAGTTTCGCCTGGGGGTGTTCCGGGGTGTGTCGGGGCATTCCTCGACGTTCCTCGACGGACGATTCCTCACCGCTGTGGGGGTGCTCCGGTCTCGCCGAGTTCCTCGGCATCGACCATCGCGGACTTCCTCACCCCTGTGAGGGCAGACATCGCATTCGCCGAAGCGGACTCACCACCGCCGTGGCGGTGGGGTTCGCAGGTATGCCAGGACATTCGCGATTTTCCGCCGAGAGTGTGGCGGGTGGCAGGCGAGGTTGCGGCGCCGTGATCCTCGGCCGCCGACAGCTGCGGGAATTTCCCACTGTCGTGGGGAATGCGCGCCGGATCGCCGCCGAAATCTCGACGCAATGTCATCAAACTCCCGTTAGACCATTCCCCCGAACGAGTGCTGGCCCAGAAGGAGCACAATGAGTACCCTCCGTGACAGAACACCAACTGGAGGTTACCGTGAGCAAGGTATCGCCGAAATGGCGCACATCGACCCGCAGCGGTCAACACAACTGCGTCGAGGTGCAACATGGGTGCGACGCCATCGTCATACGTGACACCAAGAATCGCCGAGGCGGCACCTTAGTCCTTGGCACGGCGGCCTTTCACGCCTTCCTCACCACCGTCAAGAACGAGCAGATGCACTGAAATCGACCTCGGTCCTCTCGGTGCGCAAAGTCACCGATCGAAGGACGCGGTCGGTTCCGGCTTACCGCCTCCAGGAACGGACATCGAGATGAATTCGCGCTCCACCATCCGGGAACCCCGTCGACCGAGGACGGGTCCGGCCGTCTGGGCAGCGTTGGAGGTCGACGACCGGAGCCTGTTCGAACACGAGTTCCGCGCCGCGCTCGAAGAGGTCGCCGAGACCTTCGACGTCGGCAGACTCACCGAGGTCGTGCATCGCTGGCGACCACACACGGTGGTCGCGAACAGCTCCTCGCCCTCTGGCAGGTTCCCGCAGCGATCCGCTGTGGAGGCTGACGAATCGGCCATCGCCTGGCCGCCGGAGGGTTCCGACCGGATGGCGGCAGGCGGTCAGTCGAACTAGCCACGCCGCCGCGCACGGCACCGGCGGGCCGTGGTCTCACACGGACCTGGCGTCCGTCGCCGATGAAGCGGCGATGCGTGACGGGCCCTGGCTTCTCGGTGCGCGTCGCCTGAGCTCTCTGGTCTGGGTTGCGGCGTCGATGAGCAGCGCGCCCTCTCGATTCCTTCTACACGGGCGCTTGTGGCCTGCCCGGAGTCGAGCTCGATTCGCCCGGGCGTCCCGGGCCTACCCGGTCCCGGCCCGACGCGCGACCCAGCAGTCGATCGACACGTCCGATGGCGAGCCGACGCACCGAGATCGACGGGGGACCGACACAGCACAGGAAGCGCTCTGACAGACTCGGTCTCGTCGACGACCATGGCGAATCGGCTGTCGGCGCCCGTGTCGTCTTCCACAGTGGTGGAGGTGCTCCGGGCTGACGCGCTCCGCGCAGGATGGTCCGCGTCCTCCTCACCATCGTGGGGGTGCACCGCCGTCGGGCTCGGAGATTCTCGGGTCCCTCTTCGACGTCCCCACACCGGTGGGGGTCAGCGCCGAGTACAGCCGGTCCCGGTATCGGGCCCGGCGGTTCGATGCGGTCGGCGGTGTCCTCGGCCATGCCCGGTCGGGCGAGATCTCCCAGCGGCGGGGCAGGTTCGCCGAACCCGGGCACGGCCCCGCGTAAGGTGAGCGCATGTCCCGTCCGAAACCTTCCGCCGGGCCTGACGTGGACACTCGCGATGAGACCGAGGCCGCACCTCGGAAGTCTCGACGTACCGACCGGATGACGACGTCCGACAGCGGAAGCGAACTACCACCGGCCGAGCGGACGCCGCAACGGCCCCTCCCTCGCGTCAGGGTGCGTGAGCGCGCCGACGCCGCCCGGAATCGGGCCAGGGTGCTCGCGGCCGCGGAGCGCCTGTTCGCCACCTCACGCGCCGAACCCATCACGATGGGCGAGATCGCCCACGAGGCAGGCGTCGGCCGGGCGACCCTGTATCGACGGTTCCCCGATCCGGCCTCCATCGCGCTGGCGCTACTCGATGAGCACGAACACGCGCTGCAGGAACAACTGTTGCGAGGTGAACCGCCGCTGGGTCCGGGAGCGCCGCCCGCCGAACGGCTGGCCGCCTTCTACGCCGCGATGGTCGACATCCTGGAACGACATCTCTATCTGGTGCTCGGTGCCGAGGCCGGTGCGGCGCGGTTCGAGGCCTGCGCGTACGGCTTCTGGCGAGTACACGTGCGCGCCCTGCTGGTGGACGCGCGGGCCGCCGACCCAGACGCGACGATCGACTCGCTACTCGCACCGCTCGCGCCCGAGGTCTACCAATACCAACGTCACCAGTGCGGACTCAGCCAGGAGCGAATCGTCGCGGCGCTCCGGCGGCTGGCCACCCAGGCGTTGGCCACTCACTGATCGCACGGTGTCGCAGGCGAATCGGTCGGATTCGCAGCAGCCGAGAACCGGGATCGAGGCTTCGTGCCGGTGATGGCAGGCGGCCCGCGAGCCTGCACAGCGCCCTAGGCCAGGAGCCTTCGTTGCGTGGCCGCGAACTCGAAGGTGCGCGCCTGCTCGGCCGGGGTGCCGATCGGAGCCACCAACAGCTCGGTCACCCCGGCATCGGCGAAAGCTCGGAAGGCCGCGGCCACCTCGGTCTCGTCCCCGGCGACGACGGTCTCGGCTAATCCGGCCATGCCCTGCCGGTCGAGCAGCGATCGATA
Organism: Actinoalloteichus hymeniacidonis; assembly: GCF_014203365.1. NCBI lineage: Bacteria > Bacillati > Actinomycetota > Actinomycetes > Pseudonocardiales > Pseudonocardiaceae > Actinoalloteichus > Actinoalloteichus hymeniacidonis. Next base: position 2,154,572 of record NZ_JACHIS010000001.1, on the reverse strand, counting down.
ACTCGCGAAGTCCGCAGCCGCACCGAATTGGACGGCCACCGAATCCCGGATCGTGTCCGGGTCGGCGGTGAGGGCGACCAACACGGTCGCCACCACCCGGGGTTCCGGTTGCCCGGCCGCCTCGGCCGCCCGCCGGATCGTCGGCACGATGTGTTCACCGAGGTACTCCGGGCCCGCCCAGACGGTGATCGTCCCCGAGGCCAGTTCCCCGGCCAGCCGCAGCATCATCGGACCGAGGGCCGCGACCAGCACCGACGGTCTGGACACCGATGGCACGGTCACCCGCCCCGCCGCCGTGAGCAACTCGCCTCGGAAATCGATCTCGGTGCCTGCCAGCAGCGGCTGGAGCGCGGTCAGGTACTCGCGCATGTACCGCGCCGGACGATCGTAGGAGTAACCGAAGGAACCCTCGATGATCTGGCGATGCCCCAAGCCGAGGCCGAGGGTGAATCGACCGGCCGCCGCGGCCTGCACGGTCAGCGCCTGCGCAGCCATCGTCAGCGGATGGTGCGGTTGGGCCAGGGCAACACCGGTTCCGATGTCGATCCCGGGCACCTGGCCCGCACTGATCGCCGCGAGGGTGATCGGGTCCCAACTCGAGAGCCGGGGGAAGTAGAAGCTGTCGAGTCCGGCGTCGCGCGCCTGTCTCACGCGCTCGATGACTGCGGGCAGTCTCTGGTCGCCGCCGTTGAAGAAGGTGCCGATGCGCATGGGGTCCTCCACCCGAGTAAGCGGAATGCTCCATTCCGCTACCGCGCGGTAGATTAACAGGAATCTTGAATTCCGGTTAAGAGGTCTCATGCGTGCCGATGCCCGCCGTAACCGCGAACAGATCGTTGCCGCCGCACTCGCCCTGTTCGCAAAGCACGGCTCCTGCGTGTCGATGGAGGAGATCGCGGCCGAGGCAGGCGTGGGAGTCGGCACGATCTACCGACGTTTCCCCGACCGCACCAGCCTGCTCACCGAGATCACCATCAGCACCCTGCGGATCCTGCTCGCGGACACCGAGCTCTCCGCGACCGAGGAGCCGTCCAGCGAGGCGAGGTTGATCCGGTACATCCAGACCTGCAGCGGATCACCCTTGGCCCTGCTCAAGACGGTCGGCGACCTCGATGACCCCGAGTTCATCGAGACCAGGGACGCCTTGAACGAACAACTGCTGAGCATCATCACGGGCGGCCAGGCGGAGGGGACGATCCGAACCGACATCGTGCCTGTCGAGATCGTGCAACTGATCAGCACGGCGGTGTGTCGACCCGGCGCCCGGCCCGACGATCCGCTGACGGTCGTGCTGTTGGACGGCCTTCGGGTCCCCGGCACGGGAAGCGGCCATCGGTAGCCTCCGCAGGCTGTGTCCGGCGGCGGCCCGGGAGGACGGTCCGGGCTGAAAATTCAGGTGCTTGGCGCGGAGATAGCGGCTATCGTCCCGGCCGTCCGATTCCGACGAGGGAAAGCAGGCGATTTCGGTGATTGCGGCCCAGGCCACGACCAGCCCTTCGACGTGGGAGTCCCCCACCGGTTGATTCCCACCGCGAAGGAGCTGGCCACGCCGTCATCGACCATCTTCTTCGAGGAGTCTTCGTTGTCCCTACGTTTTCACGAGATCGCCGAGTCCGGACACCGGATCCTGAACCCGCTCACCCCGGCGAAGCTCGACCTGTTGGGCGAGATCTGTCGGCTGCGCCCCGGCATGCGTCAGCTCGATCTGGCCTGTGGGGCGGGCGAGATGCTGGCCCAGTGGTCGGCGCGCTACGACATCGAGGGTGTCGGCGTCGACCTGAGCAAGGTCTTCCTCGACGCCGCGGTGGCCAGGGCGGCGGAGCTGGGCGTCACGTCCCGGCTTCGTTTCGTCCACGGTGATGCGGCGGACCACGTCGCCGAATCCGAGGCGTACGACGTGGTGTCCTGCGTGGGAGCCACCTGGATCGGCGGAAACCTGGCGGGCACCATCGAGTTGATGCGACCCGCGCTCCGTCCCGGCGGCCTCCTGGTGATCGGCGAGGTGTTCTGGATCTCCGAGCCGCCGGAGGAGGTGTGCGAGGCCAACGGCATGGCGCGCACGGACTACGCCTCCCTGATCGGCACCAACGCCGTCTTCGAGTCCGCAGGCTTCGAGTTGATCGAGATGGTGCTCTCCGACGCAGATTCCTTCGATCGCTACGTCGCCTCCCAATGGCGGACGATGAGCGATTGGCTGCGGGAGCATCCGACCGACCCGGATGCCACGGAGTTCCGCGATCTCCTCGAAGTAGCCAGGCGGGCGCACCTGTTGAGCCGGAACCATCTCGGCTGGGGTGTCTTCGTGCTTCGGGCGATCTGATCGGTTCGCTCGGCCGCCGTCAGTTCAGCAGGTCGGCGGCCGAGTGATCGAGGAGTGCCGTCGACCGGCAGGTCACCGCGACGACACCGACGTGGTGACCTGCCGGTGCGACCGGAACGAACACCTGAACCGAGTCGGGGGTCGGCAGCACTCCGGTATGCAGCGGTCCAGCCCGCCATTCGACGATGCTTGGAGCGGCATCGGGGCCGCTCATCACCACCTGCTCCGGCCGCACCGTCCAGCCCGCGTCGAGCGCCTTGAGCACCGCTGCCTTGCGGGTCCAGTAGCCGAGGAAGACGTCCTCGCGGTCGGCCGGATCGAGTCGGAGTATCTCGGCCCGCTCCCCCGGGGCCAGGACCGAGTCGATCAGCGGGCCGATGTGCCGTCCGCTCTGCCGGTGTTCCAGGTCGACACCGACCGGGATGCCCTCAGCCAGTGCGACCACCACCCAGTCGCCCGCCGAGGCGATGGAGAAGCACAGCTCCCGTTCACCGTCGAGCACCACGCCGCCCGTACCGGTCTCGTGGTGGGCGCCGCCGGAGGTGTATCGAACCTCGGCAGGCTCGATGCCGGTATGTGCGGCGATCAGCACTCGCACGAGGGCACGACCGACGAGGTACCGCTCGCGCGTGCCGTCCTGGGTGAACCGGTGGTAGCGAACGGACTCCTGCGGGTCGAGCCACCGCTGGAGCACGGGGTCGGCCGTGGCCCGGGCGGCCCACCACAGCTGGATCTCGCCTGCGACCAGTGCGGGCAGCCTGTGGGGGCTCGCACCATGCTGCGGCACCGCCGACCCGCCGTCGGTGAGCAGATCGGCAGGGCTGCCGATATTCAGCGGCCGGGTCAGCGTGGAATCCGCGGGCGTGCGGTCCGCAGCGGCCCGCATGGCGCGTGCGCCCCGTTCCAAGGCATGCAGCTCATCGACCGAGAGCTGAGCCAGCAGCGCACGCCGATGCTCACGGCCAGCAACCGCAATGTCGTCCAACAGGGTGATGCCAGCCGGGGTGAGTGAGGACAGCCGGATCCGACGGTCTCGCAAGTCGGGCACCCGGTTGACCAAGCCCCGGTCGAGGAGCCGATCGATCAAACCGGTGACGGTGGCGAGGCTCACTCCGAGCTGATCGGCGAGGGCATGACCGGAGAGCCCGCCGTCGACGGCGAGGCAGAGCAACACCCGAAACTGCTGCATGGTCAGGCCGCTGTCCAGCAACGGATGCGATCTGATGCGCACCGCGCCGCGCATCAGCGCCTCTTCGTGCCGCTGGATGGTCTCGCTCAATCGGTGCCGCTCTTCGTCGATCCGCACCGGAGGATCCTCCCTTACCGACCCCGTTCTCAACGATCTCTCAGCTTCTCGGCAATACTCTGTGTGAAGCTAACAATTCACCCATTCACCTCCTGATCATCACTCGACCAGAGGATCCACCCGTGACCTGGCTTGCTCGACTCAGCCTGGCTAACCGTGCACTGGTAGCACTCGTCTCGGTGCTCATCCTGGGCTTCGGTGCCTTCGCTACCACCTCACTCAGACAAGAGCTCATTCCCTCGATGGAGATCCCGGTGGCCGCCGTGGTCGCCCCCTATCCCGGCGCCGCAGCGCAGGTGGTGGAGGACCAGGTCACCGAGCCGTTGGAGACGGCGGCCACCGGGGTGCGCGGGGTGGAAGGCACCTCCGCCACCAGCAGCGGCGGGATGTCGGTGATCACGGTCGAACTCGAGTTCGGCACGAATCTGAGCACCGCCGAGCAGGACCTCCAGCAGGCGGTGAACCGGGTCTCGGCGGCCCTGCCGGAGGAGGTCTCGCCGACGGTCATGACCGGCAGCGTCGACGATCTGCCGGTACTGCAGCTCTCCGCCGCCTCGGAGGAGGACGAGGCGGAGACGGCCCGTCTGCTGCGGGACGAGGTGGTGCCGATGATCGAGGAGGTCGGGGGCGTCCGCGAGGTCAGCCTGACCGGCATCGCCGAGAACGCCGTCACCATCGATCTCGACCAGGCCGCGCTCGCAGGCGCGAACATCCAGCTGCCCGCCGTGCTCCAGGCGCTGCAGGCCGCCGGGGCGAGTGTGCCCGCCGGAACGATCGACGAGAACGACAACACACTGTCGGTGTCGGTGGGTGGCCCGGCCGATTCGGTCGAGGACCTCCGGGAGATCCGGATCTCCTCGGACAGTGGATCCGTCCGGCTCGCCGATGTCGCCGAGGTGACCAGCGAGCCCGAGGAGCCGACCGGCTACTCGCGCACCGACGGCGTGCCCAGCATCGGGATCGGCGTGACCAAGACCCCGGTAGGCAACACCGTGGAGATCTCTGAAGAGGTCCGGGAACTGTTGCCCGAGATCGAGCGGCTGCTCGGCGATGCGGGTCAGGTCACGATCGTCTTCGATCAGGCGCCGTTCATCGAGCAGTCGATCCACGATCTGACCGTCGAAGGCGCACTCGGTCTGGTCTTCGCCATCGTGATCATCCTGCTCTTCCTGCTCTCGATTCGGTCGACGCTGGTCACCGCCGTGTCGATTCCGCTGTCGGTGCTCATCGCGCTGATCAGCCTCTACGCCGCCGACTACTCGCTGAACATCCTGACCCTCGGTGCGCTTACCGCCGCCGTCGGGCGGGTGGTGGACGACTCGATCGTCGTCATCGAGAACATCAAGCGACATCTGGGCTACGGCGAGCGCAAACGCCAGGCGATCATCACCGCCGTGCGCGAGGTGGCGGGCGCCATCACCGCCTCCACCATCACCACCGTCGCGGTGTTCCTGCCGATCGCGCTGGTCGGCGGCCAGGTCGGCGAGCTGTTCCGCCCCTTCGCCGTCACCGTCGCCGTCGCGCTGGTCGCCTCGCTGCTCGTCTCGTTGACCATCGTCCCGGTCCTGGCGTACTGGTTCCTCAAGGACCGCAAGGAGAACGGCGAGGGCGCCCCGGACGAGGCCGCCATCCGCGAGAAGGAGGAGCGCGGGCCGCTGCAGCGCACCTATCTCCCGGTACTGCGTGGTTCGCTGGCGCACCCGGTGATCACCATCGTGATCGCCGTCGCCCTGCTCGGCGGCACCCTCGCGCTGGTCCCCCAGTTGCAGACCAACTTCCTCGGCGACAGCGGCCAGAACACCCTGTCGGTCAGCCAGGAACTGCCGCCCGGCTCCAGCTTGGAGACCGCGGATGAGGCCGCCCGCGAGGTCGAGGAGGTGCTCGCCGACGTCGACGCCGTGGAGAGCTACCAGTCCTCGATCGGGGCTCAGGGCGGGATCGCCGCCTCGTTCGGGATGGGCGGTTCGGGAGCGACGACGTTCTCGGTGACCACCGACGAGGACGCCGACCAGAGCGCCGTGCAGACCGAACTGCGTGATCGGCTCGCCGAGCTGACCGATGCCGGCGAGATCACCGTCTCGGCAGGCGGCATGGGCTTCGGCGGGACCAGCGGTCTCGAGGTGATCGTCAGCGGCGACGATCAAGAGGACTTGGCGGACACCGCTACCCAGGTCACCGATCTGCTCAACGACACGCCGGGAACCACCGATGTCAGCAACAACCTCTCCGTCGAGGAGCCCTCGGTGGCGGTCACGGTGGATCGGGAGGCGGCAGCCGCCATCGGTCTGGACGAGCAGACCGTGGGACAGCTGGTGTCCGGCGCGCTGCGCGGCACCCCGGCAGGCACCCTGACCATCGACGGCACCCGCCAGGACATCGTGGTCCGCAGCGGCGAGGCACCCGCCGACCTCGAAGCGCTTCGGACGTTCCCGCTGGGTGCGGGGCCGCAGGGCCCGATCACCCTCGCCGACATCGCGACCGTGGAGGAGGTCTCCGAGGCCACCACGATCACCAGGCAGGACGGCCAACGCAGCGCCACGGTCAGCGCAGGCTTGGACGCCGAGGACCTGGGCAGCGTCAACTCCGAGCTGCAGAGTCGGATCGACGCACTGGATGTCCCGCCCGGCATCGATATCACCATCGGCGGCGTCAGCGCGGATCAGGACGAGGCCTTCGCCGATCTGGGTGTGGCGCTGCTGCTGGCCATCGCGATCGTCTACGTGGTGATGGTGGCAACCTTCCGCAGCCTGCTGCAACCGCTGCTGCTGTTGGTCTCCATCCCCTTCGCGGCGACCGGTGCCCTGGGCCTGCTGGTGATCACCGGTACGCCGCTCGGTGTTCCCTCGCTGATCGGCATGTTGATGCTCATCGGCATCGTGGTCACCAACGCCATCGTGCTGATCGACCTGGTCAACCAGGTACGCAGGACCGGTAAGTCCATCAGGGAGTCGATCATCGAGGGCTCCCGGCAGCGACTGCGCCCGATCCTGATGACGGCGTTGGCGACGATCTGTGCGCTGGTACCGATGTCGCTGGGCATCACCGGTGGCGGCGTGTTCATCTCGCAGCCGTTGGCGATCGTGGTGATCGGCGGACTGTTCTCGTCGACGCTGCTCACCCTCGTGCTGGTGCCGGTGCTGTACTCGCTGACCGAGCGGGCTCGCGCCGCACTCAGCCGCAGGTCCGCCGAGGACGAGGAACCGGCCGAGGCCGGCACGACGACCGGCTGAGCCGCACCTGGGCGCCGGTCGAACGACGACGGGCGGGTGGTCCTCGCGGACCGCCCGCCCGTCGTCATTTCGCATTCGCCCGTCCCGCTGATCATCGAGCGCTAGGCTTTAACCCGTTCGAGGGGAATCGCCGAATCGGCCATGCGCAGCCGGCGCGGCGCCCCAGCGGAGGTCTCGGCGGACTCGCGGGGGCGGTCCGAGGTGATTCGGTCGAGGTATTCGGAGGAAATCGTGTCGCTGTCTCGCCGGTCCCGGCCGCAGCTCCTCGCCATCGGCGGATCGCTCGTGGCGCTCGTGGCCCTGGCCGGATGCGCGGACGTCGCCGAGGTGGCAGAGCCCGAGACCCGCAGCTTCGGGGCCGCTCCCGAGGAGCTCTCGATCACCACCGACGGCAGCGGCGCGCAGCTCGTGATCCGAGGCGCCGATGTCGAGGAGATCGAGGTGACCCGCTGGTTCGCGGGCGAGCCCTTCATGGGCAGCGCCGAGGCGACCTGGGAACTCACCGGCGACACCCTGCTCCTGGCGACCGAGTGCGGTGGTTTCCTGATCGGCCGGTGCGATGCCCGGTACGAGGTGCTGGTGCCCGCCGATGTGACGACGCTGGCCATCACCGGAAGCAGCGGATCGATCACCGCCACCGATCTCGAGGTCGAACTCGAGGTCAGTTCGCAGAGCGGCGCGGTGGACGTCTCGGGAATCACCGGCACCACCACCGTGAGCAGCGAGAGCGGCGCCGTCGATGTCGGTGACATCGACGGCGAGCAGCTCACGGTGCGAAGCCAGAGCGGCGCGGTACAGGCGACCGATCTCATTGCCGCCCGCATCGACGTCGAGTCCCGCAGCGGCAGCGTCGATCTCGAAGTTCTCGCCCCGGCCGATGAATTGCTGGTGACCACCCAGAGCGGTGCGGTGACGGTCGAGGTGCCCGAGGTTCCCTACCAGCTCGACACCGAGACCGACAGCGGCAGCGTGACGAGCAACCTGACCGAGAATTCGGACGCCGAGAACACGATCACCCTGAAGACCTCCAGCGGAAGCATCACGGCAGGCTGAATCAATACTCACGGTCTTAGGACCAGCGGGGACGATGTTCGACGCTCGGCCGAACTTCCGCTGACCGCACCGCCGCGCCGCGCGACCTCGGATCCAGCAGGCTAGGGCGCTGCACTGGAGCGCGCCGACGCCGTCTGACGGGATGGCTCGGGCCCGCCGAGCCGTGTCGCGGCCGCTCCAGCCGACCGGGTTCCGGGCCGGGCCGTCCCGAACGGCATCGACGAGGCCACCGAGACAGCCGAGGATCGGCTCCCCGTTCACCACAGGCGCACCGGCACCCCTCGGGTGAGTCAAGCGCAGCTCGGCTCGTCGAGCACGCTGCTGCCTGCCCTCGGCTCACCGATGGCGGATGTCATCGCGCGATGCGATCGTGCGATCCGACGAGCATCGCGGAGCTGTCGAGCCGAGCCGCTCGGCATCGCGTTCGGCCGACAGAGTCACCGTCCACGGCGGACGTCGTGCCATCGAGATCCGCGGGAGCCCTGCACACGACCGAGGAGAACCATGACTGCGCAGCGTCCAGCCCCGCCGGTCGGCAACCGCATCGCCGCCGCAGGCGGGGTCGTGGCAGGCGTCGTCCACCCGACCTCGGCCGCCGAGGGCGCCTTCGGATCCCGGGCTCCCTCGGCGGACTGCCTGGTCGGGATGGTGGATTGGCGGATCCGAGAATCCGGTCCGGCCGCGGTACGTCGCTCGGCCCGCCTCGGAGTCGACGGCATCCAACTGGATCTCGGCGGCCCCGGAACCGGGCCTCGGCTGGACGCTCCCGGACGGCTGGACGCGGTGCGCGAGATCGCCGAGTCCACCGGCGTCCGGTTGCTGGCCGTGTGCGCGAACCGGCTCAACGACATCGGGCTCACCGCGCGGGCGGGCAGTCGCGATGCAGCCCGGGTGCAGCGGGTCCTGGACCGATTGCTCGACGCGGCGCACTTCCTCGGTGCGCCGCTGGTGATCGTCCCCGGATTCCGGCGCAGCGCCATCGGCGGTCCCGAGCATTTCGCCCGTACCGCCGCCGTGCTGCGTGAAGCGGCGCGGGCCGCCGAGGCCCGAAATCTGCTGTTGGGCAGCATGAACCGGCTCGACGCGCGGTGGTCGACCCTGCTCGCCAAGGCGGTCGGCTCAGCTGCCTTCCGCCTGATGCTCAATCCGGCGAACGTGACCGCCTCGGGCACGTGCCCGGTCGATTTCGTTGGTGAGACCGCTGGGCTGCTGGCCGATCAGGTCGCATTGAAAGAAGTCCCACCCGACGTTCGCGCGGGTCCCGAGCCGGGATCGGTGACGGATCGACTGGACGACACCCTCGACGCACTGCGCGCGCAACGGGTCCCCGTACGGGCGCTCGTCTCGGAGACCGACCATCGCGACGGTGATCCGATCCGGCTGGCCCACGACCTCGACCGGCTGCGGCGGCGCGCTCGGTTGTTCACCGCAGCTCCATCGCCTCGAACCACTCCCGGCGGCGGTGCCGTGCATCCATCGTCGTCGCAGGCCGACGGCTGATCCGTCGTCGCGGGCCGCCGCGACGGTGGTGACGCACCGTGCTGGGGGCTCGCGGGGCAGGCGTTCGATCGTCTGCTTGCTAGGCTTGCGATCTAAGCGCGTCGATCGGACACACTCTCGCCGGGAATCAGATCGAACCTGTTGAGCGGGTGAGAGCGGCGTTACTCGAACGACGTGGAGGAGCGATGATGACCTCCGGTGGACCCGTGCGGCATCGCCGCCCACCCGCCGATTCACCCGATGGCGGCCCGCGTCCGAAATCCACGGCAGATCGATCGCAGGACGATCTCGTCGCCGAGGGCGCTGCGGCAGCCGAGTCGGCCGCGTCCACCGCCGAGCGCGTCGACCGGCTGGGCAATCTCACCGAGGCCATGGCCCAGATCAACGCCGCCGCCGACTTCGATGCCCTGGTGGCCGCAGCAGCCGTCGGGCTGGGCACGATCTTCCCGAACCGGGCCGTCGCGCTGGCGTTGCGGCCGGACGGTTGGTGCAGATTGGCTGTCGTCGAGGGGCCCGATGGCGCCGTGGTCACCAGAATCGTGGCCTCCGACCTGTTGGATCGCCTCGGCGATCACGCCGAGCAGCTGACCGACGACCTGGCCAGCGCCGTGTTGAGCGCCGCGACGTGGTCTGCGGAGGTTGCTTCCACCCCGATGACCGAGGACGTGCTAATCACGCTGTGCCACTGGCAGCCGGACAGCCCGCCGGTGTGTCTGGTCGTTGCCTCGGAGCTCGCGGACGACCCGGAGCAACGCGAGCTGCTATGGCAGCTCAGCAGGACTTTCGCCCTCGCGGTCGGCGGGCTGCGGTCCTTCGCCGCCGAACACAGTCTGGCGCTCACTCTGCAACGCAGTCTGTTGCCCAGTATGCTGCCTCGGCACCCGGATTTCGATATGGCGGTGCGCTACGTGCCCGCCTCCCACAACGCCGAGATCGGCGGCGACTTCTACGAGGTCACCGAGCTGGGCTCGGCGCTGCTCGTCGCGATCGGCGATGTCACCGGGCATTCGATCAAGGCCGCGACGATCATGGGCGAGGTGCGGCATGCCTTGCGTGCCTTCGCCATCGAAGGCCATCCCCCGGATGTGATCCTCGATCTGCTCAACCGGATGATGTTGAAGTACCACGCGGACTTCTGCGTCACCATGTGTCTGCTTCTGGTCGACACGGTGACCGGCGAGACCTCCGTCGCCAACGCGGGGCACATCCCTCCGCTGTTGATCGACCAGGAGGGCGCCCGCTTCGTACCGGTGCAGGGCCCGCTGCTGGGCATCGACCTGCCCCGCGCGGAGCCGACGGCGCTCCGGCTGCCGGTCGGCGCCACCGTGGTCCTGGTGACCGATGGGCTGCTCGAGGATCGCGTGACGGCCATCGACGAGGCGATGGCGACGCTCGCCGAGACGGCCGCGACCCCCGAGACGGGGACGCCTGCGGACGAGGACCTCGAAGATCTCTGCGAACGGCTCCTGGAACGCTTCGGCCACGACAAGGACGACGACATCGCGCTGTTGGCGCTGCGCCGCCGCGCCCAGGATCGGCATGCCGATTCCCCCGGCCGGGCCGCCGCCGAGCCGACGACCGACTGAGGGCCGCCGCCGAGCCAGGAGCCGGCCCCACACACGGCGCGGTGTGTGGGGCCGGTCCTTCCCTCAGTTCGGCCGTCACCCGTCGGCCGTCCCGAAGCTCGTCACCCTCGAATCATTCGGCCGCGCCGAACAACTCGGTGTGCAGGGCGAAGGCCGTGGCGATCTCCGCTTGGGCCCAGAATCGGTGGTAGGTGAAGGTCGGGGCCGGACCGCCGTCCAGGTAGGCCTGTACCTGCGGCCAGTCGGGGTCCTGCTCGTAGAAGGAGCGGATCGAGGCGAACGACGAGTCGGAGTCGATCACGTCGCCGTTGGGCATGGTGCCCGTCCAGCCCTCGGGGATGTAGAGCCCCTGGTCGGTGCTCGCGTCGTAGGTGTCGTCGAAGCGCTCGTAGTCCTGCCTGGCCTCCGGGATCGCGATACCGATGTCGGTCTCGTTGGCCAGTAGGGCGTCGAGCAGTGCTTCACCGGTGGCGCGAGCGTCGGCGTCGCCGGACTCGGCCGCGTAGTGCAGCAGGGTCTTGACGTACGAGGCGGTGACTCCGACGTCCTGGGTGTGGTCGACGACCTGGACACTCAATCCGGCGTTGTCACCGGGGTTGTCCGGGTTCCAGTCGTCGGGCTGGCCGCTCCAGGAGAGGTTGGAGGGAACGGCGAAGCTGCCGTCCGCGCCGATCTCGGTGTTGGCGATGGCCCAGTCGACCCAGGCCGACACGATCTCGCCTGCGCGCTCGTCACCGGTGACGTCGTACAGCTGCGCGATGCGTTCCATGCCCCAGGCCTGGAAACCGAACCACTGGTTGCTCGGCGGGTCGTTCCAGACCGGCTGCCAGTCGTAGTACAAGCCGTAGAAGGTGGGGCTGTCGGCGGGCGGCTCGGCGTAGCGACCCTCCCAGTTGTTCGTGGCGCCACCGGCGATGCCGCCCTCGGGGGCCTGCAGCCACTGGATGAACTCGAGCTGCCGGTCCAGGCTCTGCGCCCAGTCCTCCTGCGCGGTCGGGGATTGCGGCGCCATCCCCGACACCTCGGACAGTGCCCAGGCCGCCATCGGGTTCTGGTAGCCCTGGTGGACGCCGGAACCACCGATGCGGAACGCCCACGGGTACTCGGCGCTGGCCATCGCGCCACCCCAGGAGTAGTACCAGGACAGCAGGTAGTGGGCGCTGTTCTTGCCGGTGCCCGCCGCGCAGGTCGTCGGGTCGGTGCAGTCGCCGATCTCCTTGAAGTACTTGTCGTACATGGCGTACCGCAGGTAGTCGCCCATCTTCACCGCGTCGGAGATCGTGTCGGCGATCGCGTCGCCCTGGCCTTGGGCCTCGGCCCAGGTCTTGGCGAGGTAGGCGACCTGGACGACCCGCGCGTCCGCGTCGGGCGCGGCGGTGTACCGCCACTGCTGGGAGTACTGCTGATCGTCGGTGAAGAGATCCAGGTAGCCGTTCTCGCCGCCGAAGTCGAAGGTCTCGCAGGACGGATGCGGCACCGTCTCCCAGACCGATTCGTTGGAACCGCGCTGGTAGGAGTTCATGAAGACGGGCTCGTCACTGCTGCCGTCGCCGCAGAAACCGAAGCCGTAGACGTTGTCCACATCGAGCAACCACGCCATGCCGTACACATCGGAGTCGCCGTAGGTCGAGGTCAGCTCGTCGGCCAGCGGGTCCTCACCGACGGGGACGTCCGGCAGCAGCGGGGAGGGATAGTCGGTGGGCGTCGTCGACTCTCCCGCGTAGGTGGCGGGCGCACTCGCGTCGTAGGACGCGTTGGTCGGCTGGTCCTCGGTGCCGGGGACGATGAAGGTCTCCAACGACTCCCAGGCCTGATTGAACGGCTCCCAGTCCTCGGTGATGCGCCCGTAGGCCGCCTCCAACCAGAGGTAGTAGCTGTAGGCCTCCGAGGTGGTCTGATGCCCGTGGTCGGGGGCTTCGACGATCAACGTCTCAACCGAGTGGTAGGGCACGAGGAGGCCGTCGATGTCGCGGAAGTATCCGCTGGCCGGGTCCTTGATCTTGTCGTACTGCTCGAGGAAGGCCGTCTCGTAATCGGCCTGCATCGCGCTCGGCGTGCGCAGCGCGCCGGACTCGGCGGCGGAGCCGGTGGGCTCCGCGTTCTCGGCTGCACCGGGGGACGCCGTTATCGGCACGATCACTGCGGCCAGCAGCACCGCCGCAGCGGCTACCGGCACCGGCGACCGAGTCGGCCACCGCGTCAACCTTTCGGATCTCATGGTTCCTCGTCTCTGCGCTGGGGTTTCGAGAAGCCGAACTCGCGAGACACAGTGCTGGTCGGACCCGGTGAACGAACCGCGAAGCTCGTTCACCGGGCCGCCGCTGTCCGCGTGTCTGGAAGCCGGGACGGACAGTGTTCTCGCAACGAAAGCGGCATCACCTCCGCTGGCTGGGTATGGCAGGGGCCGGTGCGGGACGCCATTGGGAGCGCGGTCGCGTCCCGCACCGGGGCTTGGTCGGGCCGGAGTAGCCCGGATCAGTTGAGGCTGCGGATCTGCTCGGTCGGTTGGTCACGTCCTCGTGAGCGGCTGCGCGGGCTACGGCTGCGTGACAAGCGGAGTCTGCGACCTCGCAGGCTGTGACGCGGACGGATCCGACTGCCTGCCTGCTCGGGACGCCGAGACAGCGCCCGAGCCGGTGCGCACGATCCTGTCGAGCAGCGCCCCGATTCGTCGCCGTGCACCGTTGCGAACCTGCCGCCGAACTCCGAGCCGCAGGTCGGCTCCGGGTAAGTCACGGCCATCGATCGCGAACGGTGCCGCGTCGATGCGGTAGAGCATCGCGCCGTCCAGATCGGACGATCCGAACACCATCCATGCGGGTGGCGAGTGTCTACTCGGCCGACGATCGGCCGGTCCGGACGGAATCTCGTACCGCAGTCGATACCCCATGGTGAGCTCTCCGAGTCGGCGGGGCGGGCTGGCGAGAGTGCGTCGAGACGTCGCGCTGGACGGGTGTCGGCCTGGCGGGGGGCGGGCACAGGTCGGGAGCTACCCGCCTGTCCGCCCGCCGCCCCCGCCAGGGTGGTGGCGGTGATCGCCAACACACCCGCCAGTGACGTCGGGGTTCGTAATACGCCGTCTCGCACGGCTGCCTCCTCATCGAAGCACGAACCGGAAGTCGTATTCCACGGCAATTCAAGAAACTTTCCTTGCGTTACCTGTGAGCGCTCCCAAGTGAAGCGTAACCAAAGTGAAATACCCTGTAAAGACCGCCGCCATTTTCCCGACCTTCAGCAGCATCGAATCCGCCGAATGGCACTATCAATAAACCGCCACCCAGACTATTGACGCAATATCACCATCAATTCGACAATCGAATTCGATCGGCAATTCGATGAGCCCGAGATGCACGCGATCGGCCGACACTATCAATGGGAGCGCTCCCGCACCGCAAAGACCAGAACCGCGCCCAGCTGGCACGACACCCAGCCCGCGCCCCCGAACACGCCGGTGCCGGCGCGACTGGATCTCGCGCCGGCACCTGCGATCAAGGTGACCCGACAGCCATTTCGGCAGTTCAACGCCGGAGCCGCTATCGGTGGAGCACCGATGTTCTTTAGTTTCCGTTCTTCGACTCCACCTCGGGCACCGCGTTCGCCCGCATCACCGAGGACAGCCATTTCGCCGAGTTCTTCGGGGTACGCACCTGCGTCTGGTAATCGACATGCACCAGACCGAAGCGCTTCGAATAACCCCAAGCCCATTCGAAGTTGTCCAACAGCGACCAACAGAAGTATCCGCGCAAATCGACACCCGCCTCGATCGCCGTCAACGCGGCCCGCAGATGGCCGTCCAGGTAATCGATTCGATCCTGGTCGTCGACCTCGCCGCGATCGTTGACCACGTCCGGGCAGGCGGCCCCGTTCTCATTGACGTAGAGCGCGGTGACCGAATACTCCTCGTGCAACCTGCGCAGCACCCGGGACAGGCCGTTGGGGATGACCTCCCAGCCCATGTCGGTCACCGGCAGACCCGCATCGGCGAACCGCAGCGCGCCCGCGCCGACCCAGGGCGATCCCGGTGGGGTGAACGGGGCGGCGGTGTCGGCCGTCGCGGTCTCCGGTGCGGCGGCGCCGACGAGGTGGTGGGTGTAGTAGTTCACCCCGAACATGTCCAGCGGTGCGGCGATGGCGGCCAGGTCGCCATCCTGGATCCGCTCAGCCAAAGCGAACGGCGCCAGGTCGGCGACCACGTCGTCGGGGTATTGCCCGCGCAGCAACGGATCGAGGAAGATCCGGTTCTGCAGGCCGTCCACCCGGCGTGCCGCGTCCACGTCGGCCGGGTTCTCCGGGTCCACCGGATCGACCGGGTACAGATTCAAGGTGATGCCCAGCTTGGCCTTCGGCTCGCGTTGTCGGATCGCCGACACCGCGAGCCCGTGCCCGAGCAGCAGGTGGTGCACCGCCGCCACCGCAGCCGACGGCTCCTGACGGCCCGGGGCGTGCACCCCGGCCGAGTAGCCGAGCAGCGAGGAGCAGTACGGCTCGTTCAGGGTCGTCCAGTGCTCCACCCGGTCACCGAGCGCCGCGTGCACGGTGTCGGCGAACTCGGCGAACCGGAAGGCGGTGGACCGTTCGGCCCACCCGCCCCGGTCCTCCAGTGCCTGCGGCAGATCCCAGTGGTACAGCGTCAGCCACGGCGTGATGTCGTGCGCGAGCAGCTCGTCCACCAGCCGTCGGTAGAAGTCCAAGCCCGCCTCGTTGACGGCGCCGCCGTCCGGGCGAACCCGGGGCCAGGCCACCGAGAACCGGTACGCCTTGAACCCGAGGTCGCTCATCAACGCGACGTCCTGGGGCATCCGGTGGTAGTGGTCCACCGCGGGATCCCCGGTGTCGCCGTTGAGCACGCGGCCCGGAGTGCGGCTGAAGGTGTCCCAGATGGAGTCGGTGCGCCCGTCCTCCGTGGTGGCTCCCTCGATCTGGAAGGCCGCGGTGGACGAGCCCCACAGGAAGTCCGCTGGGAAGTCCCGTCGATGCGTTGGCGTCGAGATCTCCTCGGCGCGTGTGCCGTTCACCTCGTACATCGTCATCCCTTGACAGCTCCCTGCATGATTCCGGAGACGATCTGCCGCCCGAGAAGGATGAAGATCACCAGGATGGGCAGAGTCGCCAGTGTGGTACCCGCCAGGACCAGCGAGTAGTCGACCGAGTAGCCGCTCTGGAGCTTCTCCAAGGCGAGCTGGATGGTCGGGTTCGAGGGATCGAGGACCACCAGCGGCCAGAGGAAGTCGTTCCACGAGGTCATGAATGTGAACAGAGCCAGGATCGCCGCCGCGGGTCGGGCTGCGGGCAGCACGACGTGCCAGAACGTGCGGATCATGCTGCATCCGTCCATCCGCGCGGCCTCCAGCAGCTCGTATGGAACCGCCGTGACCAGGTACTGCCGCATCCAGAACACGCCGAACGCGGTGACCAGGTTGGGCAGGATCACCGCGATCAGCTCGCCGGTCATCTCCAGCTCCGCCATCGCCATGAACATCGGGATGACCCCGAGCTGAGTCGGCACCGACAACGTGGCCACCACGAAGGCGAACAGCGCGTTGTTGCCTCGGAAGTTCAGCTTGGCGAAGGCGTAGCCGGCCAGCGTGCAGAAGAAGACCACCGACACGGTGACCACCGTGCCCACGATCAGACTGTTTCCCAGCGCGGCCCAGAACGGCGCGGTATCGAAGACCCTGGCCGCGTTGGCGAGGAAGTTGCCGCCCGGCCACATCGGCGGCAACTGCTGGGATGTGAAGGAACTGTCCCGGCTGGCGACCAGGAAGGACCAGTAGAGCGGGAACGCCGAACCGAGCACGAAGGCGATGAGCAAGCCGTAGGTGAGGAATCCGGGCTTGCCGATGATCGAACCCGGGTCTTGGCCCCGCCTGCGCTTGGCCTGTCCGTTCGAGGGTTTCGGCGCCGCCGTCAGGACACTCATCGTGGATCCTCCGTAGTCGATATTCGGCGGGTGATCCAGAAGTTGATGAGTGCGAAGATCACGATCACCAGGAAGAGGATCCATGCCGTCGCCGAGGCATAGCCGAGTTCGAAGTTCTCGAAGCCCTGTTGGTACATGAACAGCGTGACGGTCTGGAACTGACCGGTGGACCCGCCGTTGTTCGAGCCGGGCACCTCCGCGAACAGCTTCGGCTCGGTGAAGATCTGCAGGCCGCCCACCGTCGCGGTGATCACGACGAAGATCATCGTGGGACGCAGCATCGGCAGCGTCACGCTGATGAATCGCCGCCACCGGCCTGCGCCGTCCACGGTGGCCGCCTCGTAGAGATCACGGGGAATGGCCTGCATCGCCGCGAGGATGATCAGCGCGTTGTAACCGGTCCAGCGCCAGTTGACCATGCTGGCGATGGCGACGTGACTGAGGAACCGATTGGCATGCCAGTCGATGGGGTCGATGCCCACCAAGCCCAGCACCCCGTTGATCAGGCCGTATTCCTGGTTGAAGAGATTGCCGAAGATGATGCCCAGGGCAACCAGGCTGGCCACGTAGGGCAGCAGCAGTGCGACGCGGAAGGTCGTCCGAGCCCGCAGATGCGCGTCCAGCAGGACGGCGAACAGCAGCGCCATCACCAGCTGTGGGGCGGTGGACAGGATGAAGATGCTCAGCGTGTTGACCATGGCCTGCCAGAACCTGGCATCGCCCATCAACTCGACATAGTTGTCCAGACCGATGAACACCGGTTCGTCGGCGACCAGACTCCAGTCGAACAGCGAGACATAACTGGTGTAGAGCAGTGGGAACAGGCCCACGATGGCGAAGATGATGAAGAACGGCGCGATATAGAGGTACGGCGAGTAGCGGACGTCCCAGTGATTGAGCCGGTCCCGCAGACTCTGCCGCCCACCGTGGTCCCCGGGTGGTGCCGGATCGTCGTCCGTCTCCCGGCTCTCCGGGTCGCTCGACCCGGACGTTCCGACGGTCAGGCTGGACACTCCCCCTCCTTCATGGGGTGTCGGCGCGACTGCGGGCGCTCGCCGGAAGATTCTCCGGCGAGGCCCGCAGCGGCCTGGATGAGGTGGGCGAAGGTCAGCCTGCGAGGTTCTCGGCGCCGCTGACGACCGCGTCCCATGCCTGGTCGGCGTCTGCCGTTCCCTCCTCCACCGAGGCGAAGGCGGGCATGAAGACGTTGGTCTGGATCTGACCGTCACGAGGGCCCTTGAACTGGGCGGAGCCCACTGCTTCTGCCCGCTCAGCGAACAGGGCACCGGTATCGACGTCGAAGTACTCGTTGGTCAGCGAGAGCAGCTCCTCGGACTCCAGGGCCTCGACCTGGCTCGGGAACGGACCGGAGGCGACGAAGGCCCTGGTCTGCTGCTCCGGTGCGGTCAGCCAAGCAGCCAGTTCGGCAGCCTCCTCGGGGTGCTCGCTCTGGGTCGGCACGGTCAGCCAGGAACCGCCCCAGTTGCCACCGCCGTCGGGGAAGCCTTCGGCCACTCGCCAAACCTTTCCTTCCCCTGCCAGCCCCTCGATCTGGCCGAGCATCCACGGCGGGCAGGTCTTGGTGGCGAAGGCGTCGTCACCGAAGCTGGTCTCCCACGCCGGGCTGCCCATCTCCAACCCAGCCGACTGTCCGCCCTCGATCGCCGTGACGACCGTGTCCCAGTTCTCCTTGATCGCCGTGTTGGACTCGACCACCAGGTTGCTGTCGGTGTCGTAGTAGCCGATCTCCAACTGGTTGTGCATGGCGTTGAAGACCTGGGCGCCGGAGTCGAACCAGTGCGATTCGGGGTTCGCGGCGATGAATTCCTCGCCTGCCTCGAAGTAGGACTCCCAGGTGGCGAACAACTCGCCGACCTCGGCCGGCTCACTGGGCAGCCCGGCGTCTTCCAGCAGGTCCGCCCGGTAGCACATGGCCAGCGGCCCGATGTCGGTTCCGTAGCCGATCAGCTTGCCGTCCGGGGTCTGACCCCCCTCGAACTTGTAGTCCAGCCAACGATCCGCGGTCACCTCCTCCGGGCCGATCTCGGCGAGATCGTTGAACCGACCGGCTGCCTCCATCGCCTGCGCGATGTAGCCCTCCTCGACCGCCTCGATATCGGCGAGTCCCGAACCGGCACCGATCTTGGTGAACAGGTTCTGGTGGTGAGCTTCGGCGGTGCCGGTCTTACGGTGCGTGACCGTGATGCCGGGGTTGGCCTCCTCGTACTCCTCGAGTAATTCCTCGTAGCCCATCTCGTTGAAGCTCGCGACGACCAGCTCGATGTCGCCGTCCGCCGAGCTGCCCCCACCGCAGGCGGACAGGGTCAGGGCAGCGGTTAGGCCTACCGGCAGGGCGAGCATTCTCCGTTTCGGATGACGCACGACTGACTCCTCTTTCGGATGGAACCGGCTCGGGTGAACTCGACTGAAGGAGAACTAAAAAAGCAGCAGAAAAGCTGTGAGCGCTCCCAAATTCTTGGCCAACAGTGTCGAAGGCCACAGTGTCGAAGTCAAGAGGACGTTTCCAGGGTGTTACCTCAGTCGGGGTGGCCGTCTTGACCGGTATCGGCCATCGGTACCATCTGAACAGCATTTATCCGCTTACACCCCGCCTGGTGACCAACATCCTGTTGATTACGGACCCTCCCTCGCGGTCAGCTGACCCGCCGAACACGCAAACCAGCACATGGGAACGCTCCCACCAAACGGTGACCCCGCTGAACAGCAGCGACATTCACCCCGTGAACACGAACAGGTAGTTTGTAGCTATGAGTGAGGGCTAAGCCCGCGATGTCCTACCATCAGGGGCCGGGAGCGCTCCCAACGCTGGGGAGACTTTGCGTGCATCGTGCAGACCGGTCAACCAGGGCCGGGTGGGCGATCTCCTCCCCTCGGCGCAGTACGGAGGTGTTCTGACAGTGGCCGATGCCAACCAAGGGTTCGGAGCGGGCAGGCCCACCCTGGAGCAGGTGGCCGCCGCAGCCGGCGTGTCACGCGGCACCGTCTCTCGGGTGGTGAACGGCTCTCCCCAGGTGAGCGAATCGGCCAGGGCGGCGGTACTGCAAGCGGTCCACGAGCTCGGCTACGTGCCGAACCGGGCCGCTCGCAGTCTCGCCAGCAAGCGAGCCGACTCGGTCGCCTTCGTCGTGTCCGAGCCGGAGACGAGGGTCTTCGGCGAACCGTTCTTCGCGAGCCTGTTGCGCGGTGCGAGCCGGGAGCTGTCCAACAGCGGCCTCCAGATGGTGCTCGTGATGTCCTGGACCGCCAGGGAGCACGCCCAGGTCGAGCAGTACGTGCACAACGGGCATGTCGACGGATTGATGCTGGTCTCGGTACACGGCGACGATCCGTTGCCGGGCAGGTTGTCCGCAGGCGGGATCCCCGTGGTCATGGTGGGTCGACCGCATGTCACCACCCCGGATATCCCCTACGTCGACTCCGACAACGTCGGCGGCGCGCGCAGCGCCACCAACTACCTCTACGACCAGGGGCGACGTCGAATCGCCACCATCACCGGTCCGCAGGACATGTCGGTGGGCATCGACCGGCTCGCCGGCTACCGCTCGGCGCTGCGCGGCCGACGCGGGGTGCCACGCGACCTGTACGCCATCGGCGACTTCGGCCGGGAGAGCGGCGAGCGGGCGATGTACCAGCTCCTGGAGCGCGAACCGATGTTGGACGGGGTGTTCGCGGCCAGCGATCTGATGGCGGCGGGCGCGCTCAGCGCGCTGCGAGCCAAGGGCCGTCGGGTTCCGGAGGACGTCGCGGTCATCGGCTTCGATGATTCCGAGGTCGCCGGGCATACCGACCCGCCGCTGAGTTCGGTCCGCCAACCGGTGGAGTTCCTCGGACGTGAGATGGCGCGCATGCTGCGGATCATGATCGAGGGCGGCGACCGCAACGTGGCACCGCTGATCGCGCCCACCGAGTTGGTCCTGCGCGGCTCGACCTGAGCCGACCGAGGGCCGCCGAGGTCGCTCGCCTGCCGAGAAGCCTGGCGAGAGCAGCCCGTCTGGTCGAGCACGGTGGTGACACATTTCGAGACAGACAGTGCCATCCGGGTGATCGATGCGCCGCCCCGTGCGGCGGAGACTGCCCGCTCGTCGGGTGATCGATGCCCGAACAGGCAGTGTCGCCCGCCGAATCGGAAGCCCTCCGGAGGCACCGGTGCCCCGCTGTGTTCGGCCGGTGCGATCCGCCGGACACACAGGCCTGCTCGACGCGGCCTACCGAGCAGCGCGCAGCTGAACAAACCGGCATTTCGGGCAGTATTCGAAGTGAACGGTAACAGGTTACGCGACCGTAGGTTTCGACCCCTCCGCAGGTCAGGCACAGTGTGTTTCCGGTTAGGGTCTGCGCCATGCCGGAACTCGTCTATCCGCCGGTCGTCATCGCCAGCAAAGCCCTGTTCCGGATACTGGATCTGCGGCTGAGCGTCACCGGGGCCGAACACGTGCCCCGGACCGGTGGCGCGGTGCTCGCGTCCAACCACGTCAGCTACCTCGACTTCATCTTCTGCGGCTACGGCGCACAGCCCGCCAAGCGGCTGGTCCGGTTCATGGCCAAGAAGTCGATCTTCGATCACCGCATCGCCGGACCACTGATGCGCGGGATGAGCCACATCCCGGTCGATCGGGCGGCGGGTGCCGAGTCCTATGACCAGGCTTTGGCCGCGCTCCGGTCCGGCGAGGTCGTCGGGGTCTTCCCCGAGGCCACGATCAGCCGGTCCTTCACCGTGAAGGGGTTGAAGAACGGGGCGGCTCGACTGGCGGCAGCGGCGGGCGTGCCGCTCATCCCCGTGTCGCTGTGGGGCACCCAGCGACTGTGGACCAAGGGCAGGCCGCGCACGCTCAACCGGCGTCATGTCCCGGTCTCGATCGACCTCGGCGAACCGTTACACCCCACCGAGAACGACTCCGCGGAGGATGTCACCGCCGTACTCCGGGAGCGGATGACCGCGCTGCTCGACGCGGCGCAACGGTCGTATCCGGATCAGCCCGCCGACTCCTCGGACAGCTGGTGGCAGCCCGCGTATCTCGGTGGTTCCGCGCCGACGCCGGAGGAAGCCGCCGAACTCGACGCGCGCCGCCCGGAAGGCGGCTGACCCACGCCCACGCCACCGCCGCAGTGCGATTCCGAATCCGAAGTCGAGCCTGCGGCGGTGGGCGCGTCGCCTTAATGCGGGATCATGCCGGTGAGCACGGTGGACTGCAGCAACGCGATCACCCCCACCGCGAGGGTGAGCAAGATCGACCAGAGGAAGGTCTTGCGCAGCAGCAACGACTCCTTGCCGGTCTGACCGATCGCGGTGGCTCCCACCGCGAGATTCTGCGGTGAGATCATCTTGCCCATCACGCCTCCGGAGCTGTTGGTGCCGCCCGCGAGGGTGGGATCGATGTCGAGTTGCTGAGCCGAGATCACCTGCATGGGACCGAACAGGCTGTTGGCCGAGGCATCCGAGCCGGTGAGGAACACACCGAGCCAGCCGATGAATGCCGAGAACAACGGGAACAGCACCCCGGTGGTGGCGAAGGCCAGGCCCAGGGTGGAGGTGGCGCCGGAGTAGTTCATCACGAACGAGATCGACAGGATCATCATGATCGTCGCCAGGGCCCAGCGCATCTGCACGATGGTGCGGCCGTAGACCCGGAGCAGGGTCATGGGCCGCGCGCCCATCATCACGCCTGCGATGATCGTCGCGATCAGGGCGACCGATCCGGGCGAGAACAGCAGATCGAGGGTCAGCACGGCCGGATAGTCGGCGTCCTGCGGGGTGATCGGTGGCACGCGAACCACCACCTCGTGCAAGCCGGCCCAGGGAATGTCGAGGGTGGCCCGCTGCAGCAGCGCGGTGACGTCCAACCAGGCGGGCAGACCGGGGAACAGGGTGCCGATTCGGGACACCACGATCACCACGATCAGTACCAGGTAAGGCATCCAGGCGTAGAGACCGCTCCTACGGCGACCCGCCGTGGCGAGCCGACCCGCAGCAGGCTCGGCGTCGCCGACGGCGCCCGATCCATCGCCGGTCTGCGCGGCATCGGAGCCTGCCCGATGCCCGTCGGTCTTCTCGGCAGGCTCAGAGTCGAAACGCCAGACCTCACGGGGACTCCAGAACCGGGTGAGCAGCCACAGTGAACCCATCGCGGCCAGGGCGGCACCGACATCGACGAGGCTGGGGCTCACATAATTGGAGATCAGGAACTGCGTGATGGCGAAGCTGCCACCGGTGACCAACAGGGCGGGCCATACCTCGACCATCCGCCGCCAGCCCGCCAGTACGACGACCATGAACGCCGGAATGATCAGGGCCAGGAACGGAAGCTGTCGGCCGGACATCGCCGAGAACAGCTGCGTTGCCTCCTCGACCTCGACGCCCAGCAGCGGGGCGGTCACATTGCCGAGCACGATCATCGGGTTGCCCAGACCGCCGAAGGCCACCGGAGCGGTATTGGCCAACAGGGCGAGCACCACGGCCTTGATCGGCGGGAAGCCCAGCGCCGCCATCATCGCCGCGGTGATGGCGATCGGGGACCCGCCGCCTGCCACACCCTCCAAGAGCGCGCCGAATCCGAAGGCGATGAGCAGCGCCTGAATCCGTCGGTCCGGACTGAAACCGGCGAGGGCGGCCTTGATGCTCTCGAATCGTCCCGTCTCGACGGTGACGTTGTGGAAGAACACCGCGTGGAACGCGATCCACGCGATCGGCCAGATGCCGAAGACCAGACCCAGCAGCGCCGCGTTGCCCGCCAGGCCGACCGGCATCCCATAGGCGAACACCGCGATGCCCAGCGCGGTGAGCAGCGCCAAGGCCGCCGAGAGGTGCGCCGAGCGGCGGAACACCCCCAACGCCGATAAGAGCACGATGATCGGTAGGGCGGCGAGCAGCGCGGAAAGCCACAGCCCGCCCACCGGTTCGTAGTCCTGGACCCAACCCACGGCCAACTCCTTCGTCCTCGCAGGTCGCGGCGGCATGGCGAGCCACCGCACTCGGGCCCGACGTCATTGCCGTGTCCGAGGTGTCGCTAACTTCCGGCCGGCACGTAGCCGAGCCTGCGGGAGAGTCCGGCGGCAGCTGCTGCCACCGCACGGCCCAACCGCTCGACCAGGGGAAGAACCCGATCCGCCGGGCCCGCGATGCTGAGCGCGGCCACCGGACGTCCGGTCCGATCGCGGACGGCGGCCGCCACGCAGCCGACCTCCGGTTCGTTCTCGATGTCGTCGATCGCCCAACCTCGACGCGCGGTCTGCGCCAGCTCCTCCAGGAGTCGGTCCGGATCGACGATCGTGTTGGGAGTGAGCCGGACCAGATCCATCCGCGCTACCCGTTGAACCCGTTCGGCGGGCGGTAGTGCCGCCAGCCATGCCTTGCCGAGCGAGGTGACGTGTTGCGCTCGACGGCCGCCGAGGCGACAGTTCAGCGTCACGGCCCGGACGCCCTGTTCCTTGGCGAGGTAGACCATCGAGTCGTCCTCCGGCACCGCGAGATACACCGTCTCCGCCGATTCCTCGGCCAGTGGCGCCATGAACTGTGGTGCGCTGCGATGCAGGTCGGCCGCGTCCATCGCCTGCACGCCCAGCTGCACCAGTCGGGTGCCGAGCCGGACCCGTCCGGTGATGTGGTCGGCCTCCAGGTAACCGAGTTCCTTGAGCGTGTTGACGATGCGGTAGGCCGCGCTGCGGCTCAGCCCGAGTTGGGCGGCGACGGCGTTGGTGGAGATCTCCTGAGCGGCTCCGATGTGTTCCAACACGGCCAGGCCGCGTTCCAGGGTGCCGCTCTGCTCGATCTTCTGCGCTGTGGACAGTGGCTTTCGGACTTCGGTGGGTCGGCGGGTGGCCGTCGATTGCCCCGTTGGGTCGGCCATGGCGTCCTCCAGGAGTCTCTACTCGGTCGGGAGCCACAATGTACCGATCACCGGGACATCGACGGTCGGAGATCGCCGACGTCTCAGCGCGCCAACCAGCCGCCGTCCACCGCGAGGACCTGGCCGGTGACGTAGTCCGAGGCCTGCGAACTCAGGAACACCACCGCCCCGGCCAGATCGGCGCCGGTGCCCCACCGACCGGCGGGAATCCGAGCGAGAATCGCGTCGTACCGCTGCGGATCGTCCCGAAGAGCCTTCGTGTTGTCGGTCGCGAAATATCCAGGCGCGATGGCGTTGACCTGCACACCGGACGGCGCCCACTCGTTGGCCAACGCCTTGGTCAGTCCCGCCACGGCGTGTTTGCTCGCCGCGTAGCCGACCACGTTGATTCCGCCCTGGAAACTCAACATCGACGCGATGTTGACGATCTTCCCCGCGCCCCTGGCCACCATCGGTCCGGCAATGGTCTTGGTGAGCAGGAACAACGAGTCGAGGTTGACGGCGAGCACGTCGTCGAAGTCCTGGCGGCTGTGTTCCAGTGCTGGACCACGGCGGATGATGCCCGCGTTGTTGACGAGGATGTCGATTCGCTGTCGTTCGAGCAGGTCCTCGGCGGCGGGGATCACCGCGTCGGGGTCGGCCAGATCGACGTGCACCTCCGTCGCCTGCCTGCCCACCGTTCGAACCTCGTCGAGGACCGGTGTCAGATCGCCGCCATGGCCGAGCAACACCAGGTCGGCACCGGCCGAGGCCAGTGCCTGGGCCATCGCCCGCCCGAGACCGGTGCGAGCCCCCGTCACCAATGCGGTTCGGCCCTCGAGGGAGAACAATCCCGGCGCGGTCATCGCAGATCGGCCATGTCGACGTGGTCCATGTCCTCGAAGGAGTAGTTCTCGCCCGCCATGCACCAGACGAAGGAGTAGTCCGAGGTGCCGACGCCCGAGTGCACCGACCAGGCTGGCGAGATCACGGCCTGCTCGTTGCCGACGATGAGGTGCCGGGTCTCCTCGGGTCGGCCCATCAGATGCACGACCCGCGCCGATTCGGCCAGGTCGAAGTACAGGTAGCACTCGGTGCGCCTGGCATGGGTATGGCACGGCATGGTGTTCCAGACCGAACCGGGCAGGATCTCGGTGAACCCCATCATGAGCTGGCAGCTCGTCACGAGGGTGCCGTCGATATAGCGGTGCAGTCGACGCCGATTCGCCCCCTTCTCGGTACCGAGATTGATCGGCTGAACCTGGTCCGCCCGCACCAACACCGTCGGATGGGTCTGGTGGGCCGGTGCGGAGCAGAGATAGAGCTTCGGCGCCCGAAGGCCGTCTCGTGCGGCGAAGGACACCTGCTCGCTGCCGCGTCCGATGTAGAGCAGGTCGCGGCCCGTCAGCACGTACTCGACGCCGTCGACGGTGACGGCGGCGGCGCCGTCGACGCAGAACACCGCGAGTTCGCGGCGCTGGCAGAAGTACTCGGTTCGCACGGCGTCGTCGACGGGCAGGGACAGCGGCAGATCGGCGATCGGCATCGCGCCGCCCAGGATCACGCGATCCTGATGGCTGTAGGTCAGCCGTACCTCGCCCGGAACGAACAGGTCCGTCACCAGGTAGCGATCCCGCAGTTCCTCGGTGCCATAGCTTCGCGCGTCGTCGGGATTGGTCGCGTACCGAACATCCATCGGCTGTCTGCCCCCACCACACTCTCATGTACCGGTAATCGGTACATGATTCCGATCAGTGGGAGAAAAATTAACACCGCACCCAGATCACGCCAAGGAGCCGATCAGCCCAACGGACTGGGTCCGATGGCGGCGGCCACCTGGGAAACGCCCGGTGTGGCGCGGTCGCCCGCCGGCAGTGCCGCCGCCGGACGACCGCAATCGGTCATCGCCTCACAGGACCTTGAGCAAGGCTGCGGCCCTCGATGCGAACGTCTCGTCCTCGGTACGAACCGCCCGATCCAACAACTCCTTGGCCTCGGCGATCGCGCCGGCCTGCGCACGGATCTCGCCGACGCGATAGGCCGCCTCGGCGATCAACTCCGGATCATCGGTGTTGGCCAGCGTGTAGCCGTAGTGCTCGGCGGACTCGGCGAACTCGTCGCGCCAGTAATGCAGTTCGGCCAGGTGCGCGGCGGCCAAGGGTGCTCGCTCGTCACCCGCATCGACCAGCCGCAGGAACCAACGGGCGCCTTCCAGCGGGTCCCGCCGATCCTTGGCGATCAAGCCGAGATTCATCGCCGCCGAGCCCGCGACCTGCGGGTCCGACGACGCCGCCGCAGGTTCCCACCAGCGGCGGGCCTCGGCGAAATCCTCCTCGTGATACGCCATCGCTCCGAGACTCAACAAGGCCTGGTCGGCATACTTCCGGTCCTTCGACTCGACGACCTTGCGCAGTGCCGCCCGGGCCGTCTCGTCGTCGCCCTGTTCGCGGGCCCGCTGGGCGAGCAGGTAGTTGCTGATCGGCGAGAAGTCGTCCTCCGTGGCGGCCGCCGATCGCAAGAGGTCCGACGCCGAGGCCGCGTCGCCTTCCTCCGCCATCCTGAACGACAGCATGGCCTTCAGCGCGCTGTTCATCCGACCGGAACCGTGGTCGCTCAGCCTCGTCAACAATTCACGGGCGGCGGTTTCCTCGCCCTGCTCGCGGAGGAGTTCGTAGAGCTTGTACCCCGCCACCAAACCCAGATCGCCGCTGTCTGCGGCGAGGGCCTGTTCGAAGGCGCGACGAGCCGCTGCCCGATCGTCGGTGGCCAGCAAGGTCTCGCCCAGCCGGAGATTCAGCTCCGTAGCGACCGAATCGGTCGCGTACTCCAGGCCGAGACGCAGGTAGGGGATGAGCACGGCCGGGTCGGCCGACTGCCGGTCGAAATCCGAGGTGTCCTGTTCGTCGGGGTCCGTATCGGACGATTCCAGTGCCAGCCGCAAGATGATCCGCACGGCCCGATCGGTCTGCCCGAGGCCGACCATCAGCCGCAATGTCTCGATGGCATCCTCATGCTCGGCGGCCGCGAACTGTTGGCCGGAGACCACGACCAGGTTCTCGATCAGCTCGTCCGATGCGTCGATGCCGCATGCCGCAGCCTTGGCGAAGGCGGCCGCCGCGCTGCGCCGGTCACCCGCCTCGAAATACAACACGCCCAGGCTGTATTCGGCCCGGTAGACCATGTCCTTCTCGCCGGAATCGGCCGCGAGGCGGAACTCGGCGATCGCCCCGTCGGTGTCCTCCGCCGTCATCAACATGCGTCCGATCGTGTTGTGCAGGTACGGCTCCATTCCGCTGTCCGGCACCGCAAGGGCCTCCCGGCGCAAGCGCAACGCCTCCGGCCAGTCACCCCGGGCCGATGCCAGGTCGGCCAGGCGGGCGAACCCGAATGCCACTGTCGCGGGGTCCGTCTTCGTCGCCGCCGCCCGCACCAACAGCGGGACATGCCGATCGGACCTCCGGCCCGCTTCCGCATCCTCATCGAAGTACTTCGAGATCACATCGATGAATGCTCGGCCGTACTCCCGTGGTTCGCCGGTCTGTTCGGCACGATCCCACGCGCGATGAGCTGCCTGCACATCCCCGGCGGCGCAGTACAGCGCGCCGAGCAACACGCCGGCGGGCACGGATTCGGACCCGCCGATATCCACGGCACGCTCGCAGAACCAGATTGCTTCGCTGGTGTCGTCGTTCGCCGCGAGGATCACGGCAGCCCAGCGACCGCACTGCGCGCCCGCCTGGCCGCCGATCTCCAAGGCCTGCCGGTAGCAGTCGACCGCGAGGGAGTCGTCGCCCTCCTGCTCGGCCATACCGCCACGATCACTCCACGCCGACGCCCGCTGTTCTGGCGTGCCGTGCTCGATGGCCAAGTTGGCCAGGCCGTGGGCGGCGGCGGTCTCCCCCGCTTGATGCAGGCCGACCAGAAAAAGCGTCAGCACGGCGACTCCTCGGCTGGGATCGGCGGGCTCGGTGCCGAGATATCGGGCCAGCGCCTCGGCGGCCGCGGCGACATCGCCCGCGTGCCCGGCCAGCCCCAGCTCCGCCAGTTCGACCGATCCGTAGTGCTCGGTCAGGGCCGCCAGTGCGTCCTCGGTATCGCCGTTGGCCGACAGGCTGTACCCGCTCTCCTCCAGGGTGGCCAGTCCCAACCAGTGCCTGGCCATGCCGATGACCTCACCGACCCCGGTCTCCAACGCCTCGGTGTAGAACTTCGTGGCGCCCTCGGGGTCTCCCGAGGTCCGGAACTCGTCGCCCAAGCGCAACAGGGCCTGCGCCCGCAAGGAGAGCATCCGCTCCGGGTCGTGCCGCTGCGCTTGCGGCGAAGCCGCGCCGCTGGCCGAGGCCTCGATGGCGCATCGCAGAAACCATCGGGCCGACTCGCCTCGCCGCTGCTGGATCAACGCCGCGTTGAAAGCAGCCATTGCAACGAGGTCGCCCGACCCGACCTCGATCAATCGGGTGTAGGCCGCCACCGCACCGGCCGGATCCGCCTCGGTGCGCCCGAGACCGAGTTCCCATGCCGCGTCCGCAGCCGCCGGTCCGTCGCCTGCGGCGATCTCCCGGAGGATCGCGGGCTCCGAGACGGCTTGCTGCTCTCGCCACACCGAGCCGATGCTCTCCACCGCGTGCACCGCACGCTCGGAATCGACACTGCGGGCCACCTCGGACCACGAAGCGACGGCCGCGTCCGAGGCACCTCGGTCGTTCTGGGAGGCCCCGAGCAGCATCCGGGCGTGCAGCGCCCAGACATCGGTGACCTTCGCGGCGACCTCCGTCCAGATCCATTCGGTGAGCTGATGAACGCCTCGATCATGGAAGGCATGCGCGAGCGCCGCCACGATGTCCTTGATCGCCCCGAAACCGTCGGCGGCCTCGAGAGCCAGCACCAAGGACGACTCTGCCTGGTCGAACTCCTCACGGATGGTGTGCGCGCAGAAGGCCGCGATACCGGTCTGATCGTGACCGTCCATGGCTGCGACCTGATCGAGGAAGGGCAGCGCCCGCGCGATCGCCCCGTCCTCCAACAGCAGCTCAGCGGCCGCCAGAGCCGCCTTCGGCGCCTCGGTGGAGTGCCCGCTGCCCGCGACGCGTATCGCCAGTGCGGCCCGCTGCTTGCGGTCGTCGTCCGTGGCGAGGTAGATCAGTTGCAGGCCACCGAATGCCTGCGGCAGCAGGCAGGCAAGTCCGGAGTCGAGCGCGGTCTCGAACAGCGACCGAGCCTCCGACAGTTTCGCGGTGTCCTGGTCGTCGATAGCGGTGAGGAGCCGGATTCCCACTTCGGCGGCGGCGAACGGCGCCAGGGCCGGATGCCCGTCGGTGAGACAACGTCGCAGCAGGTCGTGCTGGAGTTCCTCCTCCACCAGATCCTTGCCGAGGGTGACCAGCGTGAGCGCCGCCCGGGCCGCGATCAGAGGATGGTGGGCCGACTGCGCCAACATCACCAGGGTCGAGCCGGCATCGCCCTCACCTCGGTGCATCGCCGCCTCGGCGAGGAAGAGGGTCGCGAGCCGATCGGTCAATGAATCCGAGGTGCCTGCGAGCTGCTGCCACTGCTCCTCGGCCCCAGCTGGGTCGTACAAGAATCGCTGTCTCGGGCCGAGCGCGGGTCCGATCAGATCGAGGGGTTCGTCCAACAACGCGGCCAGGAACACCGCGTCCTCCGCCAGCTTGGTGTACTCGCTGCGACGTCCGAACTGTAATGCGGTCCGGGCAGCGGTCACATCACCGTGCACTGCCTCGAGCAGCCCCAGCGAGAATGAGGCGATGGCCGAGTGCATCGGACCATCGGAGTGCAGCGACGCCGTCAACAACGTGCGTGCCTCGACGATGTCGCCGCGCTCCAGCGCGAGGCGGGTGGAGCGCATGGCGGGGCCTGCATCTTCCCGGCCCGGTTCGTTATCGAGCTTCTCGCCGGCGGTGAGCCAGAGCAGTGCGGTCGTCGCACTATGCGCCGCCTCGGGATCCGGCCCGTCCGCAGCGATCCCGAAGGCGTCACGGGCGCCCGCGATGTCGTCTACCCGAGCCAGCAGGACACCGAGGTTGTACGCGGCCCGTGGGCCCAACTCCTCGTGTCCGCTGTCGATCACCTTTCGGAAGGCCTCGGCCGCACCATCGATGTCGCCCTGCTCGGCGCGGAACTCGGCGAGGACACCCCAGCCTGAGCTCGCGAAATGGGGATGTCCGGTGTTGATGACGCGCAGATAGAGCTGCTCGGCCTCCTCGGTCTCGCCCGCAGCGGCGAGTTCCTGACCGAGCTGGATCATCGACTCCAGACGCACTGCGGGCCGTGGGTCCTTGGCGGCCTCGCGGAAGGCCGCGATAGCCCCGGTCCCGTCCTCGAAGTCCTGGAGCACGCTGCCCAGCAATTTGTAGCCCCAACCGAGGTGTTCGGGGTGGCCTAACTCGATGATCTGCTCCGCGAGCTCCCGGGCCTCGTCGTAGTCCTCCTCGGCGGCGCGAATGCCGAACAGCTGCATCGCCGCCAGTGAGGCGAAGTGCGGATGGCCGCTGGATCGCACCCGCTCCAGGATCTCCTCGGCCTCGTCCACCATTCCGCTATCGCCCAGCCCTTGGGCCAGTTGCAAGGCGGCGCCGAGTTCGTCCTCGTCATCCGGACCGCCCGAGGTCGGCAGCTCCAATTCCTCGGCCATCGCACGAATCTCGGGGTCCGCCGAGTCCAGCGCAACGGCCAGGATCCGTCGGGCGCCGGAGATATCGCCCAAGCCGCTCAGCGCATGCGCGAGCCCGACATTCGCCCGGCCCGCCAGCTCGGGGTCGGCGCTGTCTGCGGCAAGGTGCAGCAGCGGGCGCGCGAGGGTGTACCGCTGTTCCTCGATCAGCGCCGCACCCAGCATCAAGGCCGCGTAGGCGGAGTGGATGGGGTGGCCGGAGTCCACGGCGGCCTGCAGCGCCGCATCGCGCGCCTCGCGGTCGGGGCCATCGGCCAGCAGCAACCCGAGCGTGACCAGCGCTGCGGGCCGGGCCTCTATGTCGCCCCCTTCGATGATCTCGTTCAGGATCTCCTGGGCCGCGAGGGTCTCGCCCCGCCGCACACACTCCTTGGCCTCGGCAATCCGCTGCTGCCAGAAATACATCCGGTTCCTGCCCTCAACACCCCAGGGGTCGTGGGTCACGGCGTGGCCACCACCCAAAACCCGCCAAAAACTGATTGACGTCGCCCAATTCACACCATTGGCTGCGCACTTCGGCGCCCGCGACGAGATTCAACCATATGGTCGAGCGGTGACACTCAGGCCATTTCACGCCGTTTCAAGCGCTTCCATCAAGCCCACCACCAGGGAGTTAAGGCATCCTGGCATCACCGGGGAAACCACTTCGTGATCAAAGTAATCCGAAGTGCAGCAGAAATCATCCGAATACCATTTTCGAATCGACGCCGCTGGCCTTTCACACACTTCACGCCGGTTTGAATTCACCCATTACGAACATTGCGGACATCGACACCGGAGGCGATCGACACCCGACCCCGGACACACCTGCGGGGTCCGGCACCTACGGCCGGACCCCGCCATCGAGAACCCTCAGGACTGATCGCCCTTGGGCCGGGCGCGATCGCCGTAACGACGCCGGAACTTCTCGACCCGACCCGCGGTGTCGACGAGCCGTTGGGTTCCGGTCCAGAACGGGTGGGACGAGGAACTGACGTCCACGATGATCAACGGATAGGTGTTGCCATCGGACCACTCGACCGTTCGTTGCGAGGTCATCGTCGAACGGGTCAGAAACGAGTCGCCCGTGGAGGAGTCCCGAAACACCACCGGGTGGTAGTCGGGATGGATGTCCTTCTTCACCTGTCGTCCTTCCTGTCGGTAGATCGCGACGGAGATGGCCGCACGCCACCCGCCCCCGGGGGATGCCCTCGGGGGCGGCCGAGGCCGACCCGACCGCCCTAATCAATAACGATTTTCATTTCTATTCGACCACATCGAACCCCCTCACCCCGACCTCGGGCCCGCCTCGCCCCACGTCGTCGCCGCGACGTCGAACCGGGCGGAGACACCGCGAGGTCGCCGTGCAGCCCGCCTCTCGCCGGGTACCCCTGCGCCATGGAGTCCGA
The DNA here is from genome assembly GCF_014203365.1 of Actinoalloteichus hymeniacidonis. Lineage (NCBI taxonomy): Bacteria > Bacillati > Actinomycetota > Actinomycetes > Pseudonocardiales > Pseudonocardiaceae > Actinoalloteichus > Actinoalloteichus hymeniacidonis. Next base: position 2,121,737 of record NZ_JACHIS010000001.1, on the reverse strand, counting down.
CACCCCGACCCCGACACGGCTTATCGATAACGGTTATCATGTTCTCCAGCGCGAAGCAGTCGCCGAGGGAGCAGCACCGACGACGCACCGCTCGCCCTGCTCGAACCCAAGGAGGAACCCAGCCATGTCCGCCGTCTGTCAGGTCACCGGTGCCAAGCCGGGGTACGGCAAACGGGTGTCGCACTCCCACGTACGCACGTCCCGACGGTGGGAGCCGAACCTGCAGCGTCGCCGCTACTGGCTGCCCAGCGAGAAGCGCTGGATCCGACTGCGGGTCTCCACCACCGGCATCAAGATCATCGACCGCCGGGGCATCGAATCCGTCGTCGCCGAACTTCGAGGAAAAGGGGTGCGAATCTGATGGCACGCAACGACGTACGTCCGATCATCAAGCTCAAGTCCACCGCAGGCACCGGCTACACCTATGTCACCAGGAAGAACCGTCGCAACGACCCGGACCGCATGCGCATTCGGAAATACGACCCCGTGGTCCGCAAGCACGTCGAGTTTCGCGAGGAACGCTGAATGGCCAAGAAATCGAAGATCGCCAAGAACGAGCAGCGCCGATTGGTGGTCGCCCGCTATGCCCAACGCCGCGCCGAACTGAAGGAGATCATCCGCGCTCCCCAGTTCAGCGCGCAGGAGAAGGCCGCCGCGCAATCGGCACTGCAGCGACTCCCCCGGGATGCCAGTCCCACCCGACTGCGCAATAGGGACGCCACCGATGGCAGGCCGCGAGCCTATCTCCGAACCTTCGGAGTATCCCGGATCCGATTCCGCGAACTGGCACACAACGGTGAATTGCCCGGTGTCCGGAAATCGAGTTGGTGAGGAGGACACGATGCCCACGAAGGCACGGGGAAGCAAGGTCCGCCCACTCAAGCGCAAGATCAACCTGCTCAAGCGCGAGGGTGTGGAACATGTCGACTGGAAGGACGTGTCCCTACTGCGCAAATTCCTGTCCGACCGGGGCAAGATCCGGGCTCGGCGAGTCACGGGACTGAGTTCCAGCCAACAACGGGAGGTGGCCAGGGCGATCAAGAACGCCAGGGAGATGGCCCTGTTGCCCTATCCGAGTCAGCAGGCGCGATAACCACGCAGTCCTGCGAGACTGGCGGACGGTCATGCTCGCCCGAGTCATCCCGATCCCAGGAGGTCGACACACCATGCCGCAGGTCTCCTCCCTCGCACTGAACAACGGAGTGCGCATTCCCCAACTCGGATTCGGCGTCTTCCAGATACCCGACTCCGAGACGGAGGCGGCGGTCGACGCCGCCCTCGAGGCCGGTTATCGCAGTATCGACACGGCGAATCTCTACGCCAACGAGGCCGCTGTCGGTCGGGCCGTGCGGACCTCGGGAATACCGAGGGAGGAGCTTTTCATCACGACCAAGCTGGGTAACGACGATCATGGTTATGCCAGTGCCCTGCGTGCGTTCGACGAGAGCATGGAGAAGCTGGGGCTGGAATATCTGGACCTGTATCTCATCCACTGGCCCCAGCCGAAACGAGACCACTACATCGACACCTGGCGCGCGTTCGAGAAGCTCCTCGAAGAAGAACGGGTCCAGGCGATCGGCGTCTCCAATTTCCAGGTCGCGCATCTCAAGCGACTGCTCGATTCGAGCGCGGTGGTGCCCTCGATCAACCAGATCGAACTACACCCGAACCTCGTTCAGCACGAGCTCCGCGAATTCCACGCGGCACACAACATCCTGACCGAGGCCTGGAGCCCACTGGCCAAGGGCGGGCTGCTCACCGACCCGACGATCACCGCGCTGGCCGAGAAACACGATCGGACCCCGGCTCAGGTGGTGTTGCGCTGGCACATCCAGCTCGGGAACGTGGTCATCCCCAAGTCCGTCACGCCGTCCCGGATCGCAGAGAACATCGACGTCTTCGATTTCACCCTGTCCGAGGACGACATCGCCTCGATCACCGGGCTGAACTCGGACACCAGGACCGGGCCGCACCCGGACCGACAGGGCTGAGTCTGATCGCTCGACGTCACCCTGGTACCCCCGTCGCGACCGGCCGACGGGGGTACCGACGTTTTCACAGGCCCCGAACACGTCCTCAACTCGGTGAGGAGAGCAGCAGGAAGCCACCGAATGCCAGACACCCCACGGCGACGAGGAAGAAGAAGGCGGTCCACACCAGGGCCGTTCCACCCGCCAATCGCGCCAGCTGATCCGGGTCGGAGTCCCGCGCGCCGGAGCTCCGCCGGTGTCCTCCGATCTCCATGACCGGTCGAACGCCGCCGAACAACAGGAACCAGCTGAAGGCATACCCGAAGGTGACCTGGATGGACTCCGGGGCGAACCACGACACGCAGAACACCAGCGCACCGGTCAGCACCAGCGAGAGCACGCCGAAGAGGTTGCGGATCATGAGCAGCATCGCGGCCAGCAACCCGACGGTGACCCAGAGCAACAGGGTGTGCTGCTGCGAGATCATCGCCCAGGCTGCGGCCAACCCCAGCAGCGGACAGGCCAGATAGCCTGCCAGCACGGTGAACACCATTCCCGGACCGGTACGCCGCCCGGAGGAGACCGTGACACCCGAGGTGTCGGAATGCAGGCGGATACCCATCAACCTGCGTCCGGTGAGCAACGCGACCACCGCGTGCCCACCCTCGTGCACGATGGTGACCACATTGCGCGTCAGTCGCCATAATCGCCGCTGCCCCACGAGCACCAGGGCGAGCAGCCCGGTCCCCAGCACCAAGGTCAGTTCCGAACTCAACGGTGCCTCGACCAGCTCGCGCCACTCGATGTCCAGCGTGCCCACCTCCGGTTGACCGAAATCCTCGGCTGTTCGACTCCATCAGACACGATGCCTGGCGCTCCGACCCACCCCGCCCCGAACGCCCGCGAATGAATCTCGCGACACATCCACCCATCCTTCACCGATGGCCTCGGGTGAACATCGAGGTCTCACGCGCGAGAACGGCGAATGAACCAGGGGAACGACCCCTTAGCCAACCCTGAATCAACCCCGAAAACATCACTATGTAATTGAACCGGCGAGCCAGGTGTGTCACCGTTTCGATAGCGACGGCGGACCGTAGACGGCGAACGGCCCGACCCGAGAAGATCGAGCGGAGAAGGTCGACCGAGAGACATGTTCGACGTAGCAACCACCGGTAGATCGATGGCCACGCTCCTCCATCCGGCGGAGCCCGGCCTCACCCACCTGCTCGACACGGTCGCCGATGAGCGCAGACCCGGTGGAGTGAGTGGTCCGACGCGCCTGATTCGTGGGCAGGCGGACCGCCCGGCATCCGACATGAGAGGCTCGACTGCTCCCTGAGGGGTGACGAGCGGGACTTTCGACGATCCGTCGGAAAGCTTCCGGCGGCACCTCCGAGCCCCGTATTTTGGGTTGTATCCACCACCGGATCAGCGTTCCTGCACGGAAGGATCAGACAGATTTCCCCGCTCCTGAGGCGCGCAGGCACGAGCCGAGGCAGGTTCCGCCTTCGACGACGAGCACTGCACTTTCCGCCGATGATCCCGGCGCAGGTCGGCACCCACGACTCCGGACATCGCCAACGGCAGCTTCGCGTGCTGCACTTCAGTGACACCTATCTCCCGCGTCGCGACGGGATCGTCACCTCGGTGCGCACGCTGATGTCGAGCCTCGCCGCCGCAGGCAACCCGAGCATGTTGGTGGTGCCCCGGCACCCCAAGCAGGAGAGCGAGCCCGGCGTGCTCCAACTGGGCTCGGTGCCGTGCGGGGTCGCCGGGCTCCGGCTCACCTGGCCACGCAGCCGCCATGTCGCGCAGCTGGCCGAGTGGAAGCCCGACCTGGTCCACGTGCACACGCCGGGACCCATGGGACTCCTGGGGCTGTTCGTGGCGCGGTCACTGAACCTGCCCATCGTGCACACGTATCACACGGACCTCCACGCGTACGCCGAGGCATATCGCATCCCGGCCATCGGCCTGCGGACGCTCATGCGTCTCTACGCCCGCAGACTCGGCACCGACGTGCCGAAGATCGACCGGGACGTCGAGCGGCGCGGCGCGACCATCGACGCCATCAACCAGATCCTGCTCGGCGATGCCGACGCGATCATCGCGCCGACCGCGGCCATCCTGGATCGCGCCAAGCTTCCGATGCACAGTGACAAGCTCTTCGTCGCGCCTGCGGGGATCAACCTGCCGAGGATCGAGCCCAAGGCCGCTCAGGAGCTTCGTAGCCAGTGGGGTATCGCCCCCGACGCCCCGGTGGCGTTGTTCGTGGGCCGGATCAACCGGGAGAAGGGCATCGACCTGCTCGCTCCCGCGTTCGCCAAGGTGATCGAGAAGATCCCGTCGGCACGGCTGATGCTCATCGGCGCGGTGTACGAGCGGCGGTGGTTGACGAAGCTGCTGGCCGAGCACGGCATCACCGACCACACGATCATCCTGGAGCAGCAGCCGCCGGACGTGGTCGCGGCGGGCTACGCGGCGTCCCAGGTCTTCGCGTTCCCCTCGATGACCGACACGCAGGGTCTGGTGTTGCAGGAGGCCGCACTCACCGGGCTGCCCTCGGTGCTGTGCGACCCGGCGTTGCACGCCTCGGGCCCGCTCGGCGACGACGCGGTGCTCGCCGAGAACACTCCGGATGGCTTCGGTGACGCCCTGCTCCGGTTGTTGGGCGACCCGGAGTCCACCGAACGGCTGGGTGCGGCCGCGCGCTCCCGGGTGCAGTCGTTGACCCCGAATCGCTATGCCGAGGCCATGCGGCAGATCTACGAGCACGCTCTGAACTGACCTTCGTTGTGACACGGGCGGCCATGGCATGCCTGCCGGTCGCCCGTCGTCCCACCGTGCCGTCGTCGTACCCGAGCCGTGCAGGCCCGATGCTCGGGAACGCTATTCCAAGACCGGCGCCGGGCCGGACTCCTCGGGGACGGTGGCCGCCGACGACACCGGGGCCACCGTGTCGGTCTCCTCGTCGGTCCGCCCCTCCGGCGCCTGTACGAGGGCGATCTCGTCGTCCTCGCGCGCCAGCAGGCCCCGGAAGAGCAGGTCCAGGTACTGCTCGGTCAGCTCCGCACCGGAGGTCCGGCCGCGCGGGTTGAACCAATGCGCCGCATTCCACACCGACTCGTGGGCCACCCGGTAGAGCAGCGCGCCGTCGAAGTCCTGGCGGAAGACGCCCGCTCGCTGGCCCTCGCCCACCAGCGTCGCCCACTGACGCTGTACCCAACGGCGATGCCGATCGAGATACGCGAACCGGTCCACCCTGGCCAGGTGCCGCCGCTCGGCCTGGAAGACCGCGATCGCCTCCAGATGGGTGTCCAACAACCCGATGTCGGTGCGAAGCAGCCCCGCGATCATCTCCCTGGGTTGGCCGCCCTCATCGAGCACCTGTTGGTATCCGCCGCGCTGGGCGGCGAGCAGGCCACGCAGCAGCTCGTCGGCTAAGGACTCCTTGGAGTCGAAATGGTGGTAGAGGCTGCCCGAGAGGATGCCCGCCGCATCCGCGATCTCCCGCACGCTGGTGGCGAGATAACCCTGGGCCGCGAACAGCCTGGCGGCGATGGCGAGCAGCTCGTCACGGCGTCTCGGCGATGCGGCCGGACGCCGTTTGACCGGTCCTCTCGGTCCCCCGGCGACTCCGGGTCGCTTGCTGCTCACGCTCTGCCTTCCACTAGGCGATGAACGAATACCGACGATCACCATGATGCCCAAATCAAGATCACAAAGCCACCGAACGCGAAACCCCGACGACCTCGGACGCGCGGCTAGCCTGGCGTGGTGCTCGAAGTGACTGGAGTGACCCGACGGTTCGGAACCCACACCGTCTTGGACGGGGTGGGGTTCACGACCGCGCCCGGTCGGGCATCGGTGCTGGTCGGGCCCAACGGCGCGGGGAAGACGACCCTGCTGCGCTGTGTGGCGGGCGCCGATCACCCTGACGAGGGAGAGATCACCTGGGCGGGCAGGCCGATCCGAGAGACCGACCCGCGTATCCGGGCCGCCCTGGCCGTCGGGCTCGACGACGCCGACTTCTTCCCCGATGTCTCCGTGGTCGAGCATCTCGACCTGCTTGCGCGGGCCCATGGCGACGACGACCCAGCCGAGATGCTCGAAGAGCTACTTGAGGAACTCGAGCTGGCGGCGGTAGCCGATCAGCTCCCCGGCACCCTGTCCTCCGGTCAGCGACGCAGGCTCGGCCTGGCCTCCTGTCTGGTCCGCCCACGCGAGCTGCTGATCCTCGACGAACCGGAGCAGCGACTGGACGCCGCGGGCAAACGCTGGTTGGTGGACCGGCTGCTCGCGGAGAAGGCCGCCGGGGTCGCGATCCTGATCTCCTGCCATGACGAGTCCATCGCCGGGGCCATCGCCGACGAGCAGGTCCAGGTGGGCCGGTGAGCACGACAACCGATGGGGTCGGGCACTCCGTCAGCGCCGCACACCTGCGGACCCTGCTGCGGCAACGACGTCGACATCGCATCAGTGCGACGACGCGGATGGGTCGGATCTACGAAGGCCTGCTGTACACCGTGATCCTCGGCGGACTGCTCGTACAGCTCGTGTGGGCGGCCATGGACTGGTCGCAGTCCGCCGAGACTCCCGCAGACCCACATGGCAGGGCATGGCTGCTCGCCGGGATCACGGTGACCTTCCTCGGCTTGCTCTTCCGTGTCCTCGCCGATCTCGGACCGCTGTCGGCCTCCGCGACCTCGACGCACTGGATCTTCTCCACCCCGGTGGACCGGGGCGCGCTGCTACGCCCACGAATGCTCGTCTCGACGGCGGCAGCGGCCCTGGTGTCACTTGTCCCGGTCTCCGGCGCCGCCCTGTCGACCCAGGTCGCAGGCGCGGACCTGCTGGGTATGACCTTGATCGGCGCCTTGATCGGTGTGATCGGGTTCGGGCAGGCCGTGACCGCCCAATCGATTCCGCGCGGACCGCGACTCGTGAGGGTGCTGGGCTCGGCCGTGGCTGCGGTGGGAACCCTGCTCGCGGGCGGGTCCGGGCTGGCCACGGTGCTCGACCTGGCGTTGCCCGGCCTGCCGGCGCTGCCTTGGTTGGCAGCCTCGATCCCGGTGGCGGTTCTGGCTCTCTGGAGCCTGCGCTCGGCCGCTCGGTCGGTTGGCCTGATCGACCGCACCATGCTGACCGATTCGGCCGAGTTGACCGGCACCGTCCGGCTCTCCGTCGGCTGGATGGACACCGGCCTGTTCGCCGACATCATGGAAGCCCGGCGATGGCGACGGCGGGGCACGGTCGTCAGCCACAGACTCGCCGCTCACGGTGTGCCCGCGCTGCTGCGCGCGGAGCTGCGTCGAGCGCTGCGTCGCCGGTCGTCCATCGGATGGTGGGCCGCCCTCGCCGCCGTGCCCTACGTGGCGGCGACGATGCTGCCCGCGCTCTGGACGATGCCGGTCGCCCTGGTCGTGGGCTTCTTCGCCGTGGGCAGGCTCTCCGCGGGTTTACGACTCACGGCACGCAGCGGCGCCCTACGTCGGATGCTGCCCTTCTCCGATCTGACCATCCGGCTGACGATGCTCGCCGCCCCCGCCATCGGCGCGCTGCTATGGGGCGCGGCCACGGCACCCGCCGTCGAGGCGGTGCCGTGGTGGTCGGCCGCGACGGCGATCGCCCTAGTCGGCCTGGCCGGAGTACTGCGCTCGGCGATGCGTCCGCCGCCGGACTACAACTCGGGCGCCACCCTCGACCCGGTGATGGGCGCCGTCCCGGTGTATCTGATCGTGCAGCTCATCGCGGGCCCGGACATCGTGGTGGCCTGCACACTGTTGGCGATCGCCGGTGTCGGCCCGCTCTGGTCGATCGGCCTCGCGGTCCTGGCGATCGGCTGGGCGCTGTTCCGGGATCGCCGCTGATCACCGGGCGCGGAGTGACGCACGACCTGCCGGTCGAGGTCAGATCCGAACGCGGTCGCGGACCTTACGGGTGACGATGTGCTCGGCGACGAACGACAGGAACGGCACCGTCCCCGCGAGCAGGGTCAGGATCGTCGCCTTGATCGACCACTTGGCCTTGAGGGATAGGTCGAAGCAGAACAGCAGGTAGACCATGTAGAGGAAGCCGTGCAGCGGCCCGATGAGCGCCACCAGGAACGGGTCGCCGGTGAGCCAGCGGACGGGCATCGCCACCAGGACTAAGGCCACGAGCATCACGCCGACCACGTAGGAGATCACGCGGTAGCGCAACAGGGTGCCCGAAGGCACCACCGGGGCCGGTGAATTCTGCACCTGGGTCACGTCGTCTCCTCAGACCTTCCGAGTCGGCTCCGCGTCGGAGCCGGACAACTCGGCGAGGTAGCCGTTGTACTGGGACAACTCATCGGCGGGAACCGATTCATCGCCGATACCGTGCTGCCCCGGCTCGCCACGGGTTCGCATTCGCTCCAGCTGCCTGCGAACGGCGGCGGCACGGGCCGACTCCTTCGGCTGCGGTTCGGCCGGGGTGGTCGGCTGGGGACTCTGCTCCGGAACCGATGCCGAGGCGACCTCGACGCTACCGGGCTCCGCGTTCTGCTCGGATTCCTCGGCGGACCGCTCGAGTTCCAGACGTGTCCAGCGCCACCACACATAGCCGACGAACACGGCGATCGCGGGCCACAGTCCGGCATATCCGAGATTCTGGCCGTCGCCGCCCACTGCCTGCGATCGTTCCCACTGCCACCAGCCCAGCCGGAGGCTCGTGATCATGATCACCACGGCCGCGACATGCAGCAGGATCCACCGGGGACGCAGCAGCTCCGAACGCACCCTGCGACGCTAGCACCAGCCGATTCGGACCCGGCAGCCCGCATCCGCACTCGCCTCGATGGCCGAGCGCCCGCCGACGATCACGACAATCCCGACAAACGTCGGGATCGCAGAAGAGCAGGTCATTCGGGCTTGACGATCGTGAACTGCGCGACGTCGAGATGCCCGGACCGGAAGCCCGCCTCGGAGTAGGCGAGATAGAACTCCCACATCCGGCGGAAGGTGGGATCGAAGCCGAGCTCGGCCACCTCGGACCAACGGGCGAGGAAACGCTCGCGCCATCGATGCAGTGTCTCCGCGTAGTCGGCACCGAAGAACAGTGCCTCGCGAATGCGCAGGCTGGTATGCGACCGCAGGTTCTCCTCGATCGCCTGCATCGACGGGATCAGACCGCCGGGGAAGACGTACTTGTGCACCCATCCATAGCTGTTGCGGGCCGCCAGCATCCGGTCATGCGGCATCAGAATCGATTGGAGACCGAACCGGCCGCCCGGCCGCAGCAGCCGATCCACCGCCCGGAAGTAGTCGGGCCAGTACCGCTCGCCCACGGCCTCGATCATCTCCACGCTCACCACCGCGTCGAAGCCGCCGTCCGCCTCCCGGTAGTCCTGCAGCAGCACCCGCACCCGGTCGGCGACCCCCGCACCTGCGATCCGGGTCTGCGCGGCCCGTTGCTGCTCGGCGGAGAGTGTGAGCGAGGTGACCTCGGCGCCGCGTTGAGCAGCTCGGACGGCCAAGGCGCCCCATCCGGTGCCGATCTCCAGCAGCGTGGTGTCGGGGCCGACCCCCGCCCGATCCAGGATCGCGTCGATCTTCCGAAGCTGGGCGGCGCGCAATCCGGACATCGGATCGGCGGCTGCGCTGGGTGCGGTGGGGTCCGCCGCCGAGTCATCGAACAGCGCCGAGGAATAGGTGGTCGTCTCGTCGAGGAAGATCTCGAACAGCTCGTTGGACAGGTCGTAGTGCCGGTGGATGTTCTGTCTTGCCCCCCGCAGCGTATTGCGCTCCTCGATCGGGTGAGCACGCTCGACGAACCGGCGGAGATGTTGCAGGCGGCGAGGGATCAGCCTGGTCAGTCGTTGGGCGAAGACCGTCAGTAGGTCGGCGGGCCGTTTCGAGGTCCAGTCCCCGACCAGGTACGCCTCGCCGAAGCCGATCTTGGCGTCGGCGCCGAGCCGATGGAAGAACGCCCTCGGCCGCACCAACCGCATCAGCGGATCGGTCACGTCGCCCGCACCGAGGACCGTTCCATCCGGGAACTCCACTCGCAGCGGCAGGGATCGCACCGCGCTCCGAAACAGAACCTCGGCCACCTTGGCGCGCAGCGGCGAGTCCGGTGGGTCGGCCAGGCCCGGCCATTCGCCCTGTTCGGGCCGCGGGATCAGCAGCGACGGCGTGGGAGAGGCCACCCGCTGGTCGATGTCCTGGGGCGATGAACGCATCGCTGTCCACCCTCCTTGTCGAAAGCAGGGCGCCGAGTGAGGCTCGACATCCGGTGAAGCCCCGACACACCAGCCGTCGGAGCCGGGTCGGCGCGCTCCGGCTCGGTCTGGCGAGTCGCCGGGGTCCCGCGCCCGGTGCCGATTCTGAAACGGTGCGGATCGGAATGCAGCGGCGTCCGGCAGCGAGGTTCGCCCGTCTCGGCGAACACGATGGGCGTCCCACCCTCCTGGGAATCGATGGAGCCCTCCCGAGCTCGCCCGTGCCCGTCGGGGACCTGCGGGACCCGAGGGAACCGTGATGCGCCAGGGACCGCCTACCCGTGAACGTGGGTACGCCACGGCGCCGGCGGGGTGACCTCCACGGTGTGTCCCCTTGCCGAGAGCCTCGACCACCCGAATGAGGAGGCGCGGGCGCCGGCCCAAGCCCCGACACGGAAGCCGCCCGCCAGGGTGTCCTGGCGGGCGGCTCGGGTGTTCGGTGTGTCTTTGGCGCCGGTGGCCGTCCTGGTCTTACTGGACGGCGATACCCCGGGCCGACAGCCACGGCTGCGGGTCGATCTTCTGACCGTTGACGTGGACCTCGAAGTGCAGGTGCGGGCCGGTGGACTGGCCGCGGTTGCCCATCGTGGCGATCTGCTCGCCCGCCTGGACCTGCTGACCCACCGACACCGAGTAGGTGTCGATGTGGCCGTAGACGGTGATCGTGCCGTCGTCGGCCTGGACCCGAACCCACTGGCCGAATCCGCTGGCGGAGCCCGCGCTGATCACGGTGCCGTCGGTGGCGGAGACGATCGGGGTGCCGATGGAGTTGGCGATGTCGATGCCGTAGTGCGTGGTGCCCCAACGAGCGCCGAAACCGGAGGTGAAGGTGCCCTCGGTCGGCTTGGCGAACTCGGGGGACGCCGTGACGGTCGCAGCCTCTTCCTCGGCGGCGGCCTGCTCCTCGGCGACGGCCTGCTCTTCGGCTGCGGCCTGTTCCTCGGCGGCCGCCTGCTCCTGCGCTGCGGCCTGCTCCTGCTCAGCGGCCTCCTCGGCTGCGGCCTGCTCCTGCGCCGCTGCCTCGTCCGCCTCGGCCTGCTCCTGCGCTGCGGCCTCCTCGGCTGCGGCGTCGGCGTCGGCCTTGGCCTGGCTGACCAGCTTGGTCAGCTCCAGGGTGGGGTTGATGTCGTGGAAGACCGGCAGGACCGACGGGGTGATCCTGGGGAGCATCTTCTGCTCGGAGAGCTCGGCCAGGTGGGCGGCGTGCTGCTCGGCGACCGTGGTGTCGTTGGTGCCTTCGGTGGTGCTGGCGCCTGCGAGCATCGGCTGACCGCCGACCAGGAACGCGCCTGCCAATGCTGAGGCGATGACGGCCTTACCTGCGCCGCGACGGGCGGACCCGTTCGTGCGGTTTCGGGGCATGTTCAACCTTCCTGCGTCCTCGGGGAAGGCCACGGTCACTGGGTCGGCGGGGGATCCGACCGGCCCATCCACCAGAACGGGAAGGGCGTTTCGTGTTGCTCTTGTGACCTGGCCGTGACTACAGAGCAGAACGTATTCGGCGGTCACCCAGCGCATCAACCAGCTGTGACCCAGCACCTAACCGGTGAACATCCACAGGCCGAAATCTCTACAGACGGTTACATGCCCAGGTCGCAAGCGTGGCCGAATCACGAAGACCTCGGAGCAATTTGCCTTGGATCTACAAACCAACGGCCGATCCGTCCTCACCCCCGGCGCTCCTGGACGACCTGCGGGCCCGGCCTGGCCGTGCCGAACCGGCGGCAGCGGTCGATAGGGGATCAAGCAGAGATATCGCCGGGACGCAGCACGATCGAATAGCGTGATCACAGGCGCCCCGCGCAGCCTGCGTCGGGCCATGTCGCATCGGGAGCCAGCATGCAGCCGTGGCCAGGCACCGCCTACCCGTTGGGCGCGTCCTACGACGGTGCCGGAACCAACTTCGCTGTCTTCTCCGAGGTGGCCGACCGGGTCGAGCTCTGTCTCTTCGACGAGGACGACCAGGAGACCCGCGTCGCGCTCTACGAGGTCGACGGCTTCGTGCACCACGGCTACCTCCCGGGCGTCGGGCCGGGACAGCGGTACGGCTATCGGGTCACCGGCCCGTACGACACCGCAGCGGGACTGCGCTGTAATCCGAACAAGCTGCTCATCGACCCCTACGCCAAGGCCATCGGGGGAACGCTGGACTGGCATGAGTCCCTGTTCGGCTACCACTTCCACGACGAGGGCTCGCGCAACGATCTCGATTCGGCGCCCTACCTACCGAAGGCCGTGGTCATCAATCCCTTCTTCGACTGGGGTATGGATCGCCCACCCAAGACGCCCTACAACGAGACGGTCATCTACGAGGCACACGTCCGAGGCCTGACCATCTCGCATCCCGACATCCCCGCCGAACTGCGCGGCACGTATGCGGGGCTGGCGCATCCGGTGATGATCGATCACCTCACCAGGTTGGGGATCACCGCGGTGGAGTTGATGCCGGTGCATCACTTCGTGGTCGACCACCATCTGGTCCAACGCGGGCTGACCAACTACTGGGGTTACAACACACTGGGCTTCTTCGCCCCACACAGCGGCTACGCCTCGGCGGGCGGTCGTGGCGCGCAGGTCCCGGAGTTCAAGGCCATGGTCCGCGCCCTGCACGATGCAGGAATCGAGGTAATCCTCGACGTCGTCTACAACCACACGGCCGAGGGCAACCATCTCGGCCCGACCTTGTCCATGCGCGGCATCGACAACGCGGCCTACTACCGGCTGATGGAGGACGATCCCGGCTACTACCGGGACTACACCGGCACCGGCAACTCGCTGAACGTCCGCAATCCGCACACTCTGCAGCTCATCATGGACTCGCTGCGGTACTGGGTCTCGGAGATGCACGTCGACGGCTTCCGCTTCGACCTCGCCTCGACGCTGGCCAGGGAGTTCTACGACGTCGACCGACTCAGCTCGTTCTTCGACCTGGTGCAGCAGGACCCCCTGATCAGCCAGGTGAAGTTGATCGCCGAGCCGTGGGACGTCGGGCCCGGCGGCTACCAGGTGGGCAACTTCCCCCCGCTGTGGACGGAGTGGAACGGCAAGTACCGCGACACCGTGCGGGACTTCTGGCGCGGCGAACCCGGCACCCTCGGCGAGTTCGCCTCCCGATTCACCGGCTCCAGCGATCTCTACCAGGACGACGGTCGCAGGCCCTACGCGTCGATCAACTTCGTCACCGCCCACGACGGCTTCACCCTCAACGACCTGGTCTCCTACAACCACAAGCACAACGACGCCAACGGCGAAGACGGCAAGGACGGCGAGAACGACAACCGCTCGTGGAACTGCGGGGCGGAGGGACCGATCGGTGATCCGGCCATCAACGACCTGCGCGCCAGACAACGCAGGAACTTCCTGGCCACCATGCTGCTGTCCCAGGGCACCCCGATGCTGCTGCACGGCGACGAGCTCGGCCGCACCCAGCGTGGCAACAACAACGCCTACTGCCAGGACAACGACGTGTCCTGGCTCGACTGGTCCCTCGCCGACGTACACGAGGAGCTGATCGACTTCGTCGCGGCGCTCAACCGGCTGCGCCGCACCCACCCGGTGTTCCGCAGGCGCAAGTTCTTCGCGGGCAGGCCGATCCGCAAGGGCGACGAGCTGCGCGACATCGCCTGGTTCACGCCCTCGGCGGACGAGATGACCGAGCACGATTGGGATGTGCCGTTCGGCCGCGCGGTGACGGTGTTCCTCAACGGCGATGGCATTCCCGACCGGGACAAACGCGGCGACCGTGTCACCGACGATTCCTTCCTGTTCTGTTTCAACGCCCACCGGGAGGACCTGGAGATCACGCTGCCCGATCCCGACTACGGCGTCGAATGGACCGTGGTGGTGGACACCGCCACCGGCGAGGTGTTCGGCGGGGCCAGCGAGACCGTGAGCGGCGCGATGGCCGGGTCGGTGCCCACCCCGGTCCGGTCGTTCCTCGCGAATGGTGTACTCAACGTTCCAGCCCGATCACTGATCGTGATGCAGCGTACGGAGGAGAGCCAGTGACCGTCCCGACCTCGACCTATCGGCTGCAGTTGGGTCCTGCGCAGACCTTCGACCAGGCGGCGGCGCTGATCGACTATCTGCAGGGCCTCGGAATCGGTGCCTTGTATGTCTCCCCGGTGCTGCGGGCCACGCCGGGATCGACCCACGGCTACGACGTGGTCGACCCGACCCGCGCCTCGGAGATCCTCGGCGGCGAGTCCGCCCGACGAGCGTTGGCGGAACGGTTGCGCGGCGCAGGCATCGGGTTCGTGGTCGACGTGGTGCCCAACCACATGGGGGTCGCCGTGCCAGCCGCCAATCCGTGGTGGTGGGAGGTGTTGCGGGACGGCCGGGATGCGGTGCACGCCGAGTATTTCGACATCGACTGGTCTCGGGGCCCGATCCTGCTGCCGGTCCTGGCCGACGACGGGGACGGCGGTGCGGCGGCACTGGCGGATCTGCGGCTGGTGGATGGCAGGCTGCGCTATCACGAACACGAGTTCCCGCTGGCCGAGGGCACCGAGGCGCCATCCGAGGACACCGACGCGCAGCCTGCCGACCCGGCGGCCGAGGCGAACGCCGTGCACGAGCGGCAGCACTACCGGCTGGTGTCGTGGCGGCGAGGCGGGGCCGAGCTGACCTTCCGGCGATTCTTCGACATCAGCGCCCTCGCCGCCGTTCGGGTCGAGGAGCCCACCGTGTTCGCGGCCACCCACGGTGAACTGTTGCGCTGGGTGGAGGCAGGCGAGGTCACGGGGCTGCGGATCGATCACCCGGACGGGTTGAGCAATCCCGGCGAATATCTGCGCAGGCTCCGGGAGGCCGCGCCCGAAGCCTGGTTGGTCGTCGAGAAGATCCTCGGCCCCGATGAGTCGTTGCCCGCTTCCTGGCCGGTGGACGGCAGCACCGGGTACGAAGCACTGCGCGAGGTGTGCGGGCTGTTCATCGACCCGGCCGGGGAGCAGCCGCTGACGCGGCTCGCCCAGGAGCTGTCCGCACCGGAGTCCTCGGCCGCGGTCGCCGACCCGCACGGGACCGAGGCGGCCGCCAAGCATTTCGCCGCCGAACGGGTCCTCGGTGCCGAGACCGATCGGATCGCGGGGTTGGTCGCCGCGCTGCCCGGCTGTCCCGATCGGGAGAGCGCCCGGCAGGTCACCGTCGAACTGCTGCGTTCGTTCCCCGTCTACCGCAGCTATCTCCCCGAGGGCAGGCAGGCGCTGGCCGACGCGGTGGCGACGGCGTGCGGCGAGCGCCCCGACCTGGCGCCCCTCGTGACGGCGGTGGCCGAGGAGATGGTGGCCCATCCCGACGGCGAACTCGCGATCCGCGTGCAACAGACGTCCGGGATGGTGATGGCCAAGGGCGTCGAGGACACCGCGTTCTACCGGTTCAACCGTTTCGTGGCGCTCAACGAGGTCGGCGGCGATCCGAGCCGCTTCGGAGTGCGCCCCGAGGAGTTCCACGCCTCGGCCTCGGCCAGGGCGGCGGCCCGGCCGGGCATGATGACCTCGCTGTCGACCCACGACACGAAGCGCTCCGAGGATGTCCGGGCCCGACTGGCGGTGCTCTCCGAGCTTCCCGACGAGTTCGGTGCGGCGTTGCGCCGCTGGTCGCAGCGGCACCCGCTCCCGGAGGCGAGTCTGAATCTTCTGGGGTGGCAGAGCCTGTTGGGGGCATGGCCGATCACCGAGCAGCGGCTGACCGACTACCTCGCGAAGGCGGCCAAGGAGGCCAAGCTCGGCACCAGCTGGACGGCGCCCGACGCCGACTTCGACGCCGCCGTCGCCGCTTGGCCCGCCGCCGTGCTGGGCGACGAGCAGACCTCGGCGGAGGTGGCGGCCTTCGTCGGGGGCATCGTCGGCCATGGCTGGTCGAACTCCCTCGGACAGAAGCTCGTGCACACCTCGGGCCCCGGTATCCCCGATGTGTATCAGGGCACCGAACTCTGGGATCTCTCCCTGGTGGACCCGGACAATCGGCGACCGGTGGACTTCGCTCTCCGACGCTCGTTGGCCGCCCGGCTGGATCAGGGTTGGCTGCCGGAGATCGACGAGTCGGGGGCCGTGAAGCTACTGGTCACCTCGCGGGTGCTGCGGCTGCGACGCGATCAGCCACACCTGTTCACCGGGTACCGGCCGCTGGTCGCCGACGGGCCGGCCGCAGCGCACGCCCTGGCATTCGCCCGGGGTTCGCGGCACGCGGAGTTGGTCGCGGTGGCCACCAGGCTCCCGGTCGGGCTGGCCAAGGCCGGTGGCTGGCGGGACACCGTGCTGGCCATGCCCGACGGCCGCGCCTCATGGGTCGATGTGATCAGTGGGGCACGGGTCGACACGGCGACGCCGTTGCTCGCCGATGTACTGGCCCGATACCCGGTGGCGCTCCTGCGGCGGGACTGACGTACCCGGCGCCCTCGCTCGGCGCGCCGCCCGGTTGACCCCATCGGGCTGCTGGGCAGGAGCGCACCCTCACGCCAAGATGATCCCCATGGCGGATTTCGCGGTCTGGGCACCACAGCGGCAGAGGGTCACCCTGCACACCGGGGGCGGTGAGCATCCGATGCACCGCACCGACGACGGTTGGTGGCACGCCCACCTACCCGAGGCCGGGCATGGCAGCGCCTATGGTTTCCGGCTGGACGACGAACTGCCACTGCCCGATCCGCGTTCCCGATGGCAGCCCGATGGGGTGCACGGACTGTCGCGGGTCTACGACCACGGCCGATTCGACTGGCGCACCGACGATTGGGCGGGCCGTCCACTGGCGGGCGGGGTGGTCTACGAGCTGCACATCGGCACGTTCACCGAGGCAGGCACCTTCGACGCGGCGATCGCGCGGCTCGACCACCTCGTCGATCTCGGCATCGACTTCGTCGAGGTGTTGCCGGTCAATTCCTTCGACGGGCCATGGGGCTGGGGTTACGACGGGGTCGCCTGGTCGGCCGTCCAGCAGAGCTACGGCGGTCCCGACGGTTTCAAGCGTTTCGTCGATGCCTGTCATGACCGGGGTCTCGCGGTGATCCTCGACGTGGTCTACAACCATCTCGGGCCGTCGGGGGCCTATCTCGATCGCTTCGGCCCCTACTTCGCGGGCAGCACCGTGTGGGGTCCGTCGGTCAATCTCGACGGCCCCGACTCGGACGAGGTCCGCAGGCTGATCATCGACAACGCCCTGGGATGGCTGCGTGACTTCCGGGTGGACGGTCTGCGGCTGGACGCGGTGCACGCGCTGCGTGATCAGCGAGCCGTGCCTCTGTTGGAGGAACTGGCGATCGAGGTCGAGGTGCTCGCCGCGCACCTGGGCAGGCCGCTGACTCTGATCGCCGAATCCGACCTGAACGACGCCCGGTTGGTCACCGCGCGGGAGGCGGGCGGCCACGGGTTGCACGCCCAATGGGACGACGATCTCCACCATTGCCTGCACACCGCGTTGACCGGGGAACGGCAGGGTTACTACGCGGACTTCGGTTCCCTGCGGGCTTTGGCGGACACACTGCGATCGGTCTTCTTCCACGCCGACACGGCCTCGTCCTTCCGAGGGCGTCACCACGGCAGGCCGGTGGACACCCACCGGCTGCCGGGACATCGTTTCCTGATCTACCTACAGAACCACGACCAGATCGGCAATCGCGCGGTCGGCGACCGACTATCGGCGACGCTGTCCCCCGGTCTGCTGGCGTGCGGGGCGGCCCTGATGCTGTGCACTCCGTACACGCCGATGTTGTTCATGGGCGAGGAATGGGGCGCGCGCACCCCGTGGCAGTTCTTCGCGAGCTTCCCCGATCCCGCGCTCGCCGAGGCGGTGCGCACCGGACGGCGCGCCGAGTTCGGGGCGCACGGCTGGGACGAGGCCGAGGTACCGGATCCGATGGACCCGGCCACCTTCGCACGCTCGACGCTGGACTGGTCGGAGTCGGACCGGCCCGGGCACCGGGAGCTGTTGGCCGTGTATCGACGGCTCATCGCGCTGCGGCGGTCCTCCGCCGAGCTGACCGATCCTCGGTTGGACCGGTTCGGGGTGGACTTCGACGAACAGCAACGTTGGCTGGTGCTGCGCCGGGGGACGCTGCGGTTGGTGTGCAACCTGGCGGACCGACCACGTCGGATCCCGCTGGATCTGCCGGTCGACGACGTCCGCTACGCCGTCCCCGAACTCGCCGCCGACTCCACCGATTCCGCCGACGACACGGCAGCACGGGGCACGACGACAGACACGGCGAGCCCCGGCATCGAGCTGGGACCGGAGTCGTTCGCGCTGATCCGGGTGGCCACCACCGGGCACTGAGGCGGTGACGGGCCGTCGGGCGGACCCGTTGGTCAGTTCGCCGCCAGCGGGAGTCCGAACATCGAGAACACTCCGTCATCGGCGGTCTCGGGTCGCCTCGGTGGCCTAGCCGGGGCGCCCTGGGTACCCCGGCTGGCTGCCTCGTCCCCCAATACGAAGTTCGGCCACAGCTGCTCGGTGTCGTAGTACCGATGGAAGACCGGCGTCAGGCCGCCGGATACCGGCGGCACGATCCAGCTCCAGTCGGCCGGGCAGCTGCGGCCTGCCTTCTCCTCCCTGGCCAGATGAGTGAGAAAGCGTTCGGACTCGGTGTGGTGATCGGTGATCGTCGCGTCGGCCTGGGCATAGGAGTGCAGCACCGCGCGATTGAGCTCCACCAGCGCCCGGTCCTTCCACAGGGTCTGCTCATGAGAGGTATCCAGGCCCATGCGCCGCGCCACCTCGGGCAACATCGCATAGCGGTCCTGGTCGGCGAGGTTGCGCGCGCCGATCTCGGTACCCATGTACCAACCGTTGAAGGGTGCCGCGGCGTACTCGACGCCGCCGATCACCAGGCTCATGTTCGAGATGGCGGGCACGGTGTGCCAACGCAGGCCCAGCTCCGCGAACCAGGGCAGATCGGGATGGGTCAGTTCGACCTCGTGCACCACGGCGGAGGGCAACTCGAACCAGCGGGTGCCCTCCTCCTCCGTGTCGATCACCAACGGCAGCACGTCGAAGGCCCCCGGCTGCTCCGGCGGCCGCCAGCCCAGCGCACGGACCGCTTCGGTGAATTCGAGATATCGGGGGTCGCCCAGCACCCCACCGTCCTCGGTGCGGTACCCGGCATAGCGAATCAGCTGCTCGTTCCAAATCCTCGGGCCTCGCCGGTCGATGCTGTCGGCGGCGAACACGCTGATGGTCGGGCGCACCCGGCCGCCGTTGGTGGCGAATCGAAGGTGGTCGACGCAGCGATCGGCCACCGCCGCCGAACCCCGTATCGCGCGGAAGTCCCGGACTCGCAGACTCTTCCAGTACAACCGGCCGATGCACCGCGCGCTGTTGCGCCACGCGACTCTGGCCCCGAAGACGAGCTCCGCCGTGGTGTGCACATAGGTTCCCGTGGCCTCGATCTCGGCCCGCACCCACCGTCTCCGGGCGGCAAGGGCGCCGACCGCATCGTTCTCGCGTTCGAACAGCTCGAAGAACTCCTCGGCCGCCGTGAACACATCCGGCTGATCCGGCAGCCGTGGGGCCGGTGCCTGCCCCCAGATCTTCGCCGGATCGGCGACCGGACAAACTCCATCGACTGACGCCCTACCGGGTGAAAGAGTCACGGAGAGACAACCTAATACCACCGGGCAGTGATTCGCCCGGCAGGTGATCTTCCTCGAACACGATCTTCATCTCGACGAAGCAAACGATTCGGCTCCGGCTCGGTGCTCGGCAGGCGAATTCCCGTATCAGCCGGATTCGCCTGCACCGATGGTCGAGAGGATGAATTCGGTGACCTCGGCGGTATCGGCATTGCCGCCGACATCGCCGGTCCGCGTCGAGGCGTCGGCGAGACTCCGCTCGATCGCCCGCATGAGGTCCGAGGCGGCCTCCGGATGCCCGAGTTGTTCGAGCATCAACACCACCGACCACAGTGCACCGACGGGGTTGGCGATGCCGCGCCCGGCGATATCCGGCGCCGAGCCGTGCACCGGCTCGAACATCGACGGATACTCCCCGGACGGATTCAGATTCGCGCTGGCCGCCAGACCGATCGAGCCGGTCGCGGCTGCGGTGAGATCGCTGAGGACGTCACCGAAGAGATTCGAGGCCAGGATGACGTCGAGTGATCTCGGCGCGAGCACCACCTTGGCAGCGAGGGCATCGATGTGCTCGCTGCGCCATTCCACCTGTGGGAATTCCGCGGCCCGCGAGGCCACCACCTCGTCCCAGAACGGCATGGTGTGCACGATGCCGTTGGACTTGGTCGCCGAAACCAGCCTTCCGCTGCGCGAGCGGGCCGCCTCGAAGGCGTAGTCGGCCACCCGGCTGATCCCGCGTCGGGTGAACACGGCCTCCTGCACCGCGGTCTCCTCCGGCAGGCCGTGATTGAACCGGCCGCCCACCTGGGAGTACTCGCCCTCGGTGTTCTCCCGCACCACCAGGATGTCGATGTCGCCCGGACCCACCCCGGTCAGCGGCGACGGCACACCCGCGAAGGTTCGAGCGGGACGGTGATTGACGAATTGATGGAAGGCACGGCGGATCGGGACCAACAGGCCCCACAACGAGACATGATCCGGAACCCCGGGCCACCCCACCGCGCCCAGCAGAACGGCGTCGAATTCGCGAAGGGTGTCGATACCGTCTGCGGGCATCATGGTCCCGCTCTGCGCATAGCGGGCACAGGACCAGTCGAATTCCTGGAATGCCAGGTCGAGTCCGTGCCGAGCGGCCAAGGCGTCCAGCACAATTCTGGCCGCGTCGATGACCTCGATCCCGATGCCGTCGCCGGGGATCACCGCAATTCGTTGCGTCATCTCGATCGACCTTCCCGAGGGGATGGGACGAAGGTCAGCGTCTCATCCCCCCGGAAAGCACCGGATACGTGGGTAGATCAGGAGTAACGCGGATGCGCAGCCGGGAGTGGTGCGGTCTCGAGACCATCGTGGAGCACGTTCATGGTGTCGAACCACGTCCTGGCAGGCACGTTGCCCCCGTACATGTTTCCGGATTGGCAGAGATGCGGCGGATTGCCGTTACACAGCGGCTGCGGCGACGGGGTGTCCCCGAAGATCAGGTTCGCCCCCGCGTACTGCGGAGTCGCCCCGATGAAAGCAGCCGACGCGTAATTCTGGGTGGTGCCGGTCTTGCCCAGCATCGGCCTGTTCCAACCCGCGTTAGTCGCCGCGTTCACTGCGGTGCCGCCCGGGGCGGTGTCCTTGCTCATCGCCACGACCATCGAGTCGGCCAGTCCCTTATCGACAGCCTGCTCGCAAGGTGCCTCATCGATGGGCACGACGTTGCCGTTCCGATCGCGGATCTCCTCGATCGGGGTCGGCGGGCACCACACACCGCCGCTGACCAACGTGGCACTCACGTTGGCCAACTCCAGTACACCGGTCGGCCCGGCCCCCAGGGTGAAGGAACCCTGGTTGCCGTTGGTCACGGCGTCCCCCTGGGACTGATTGAGCCTGCCATCGGGGGAATCAGGCTGGATCGCGGTACCGGACAGATTGACCTCGTTCATGCCCTCACGCAGTCCGAGCCGCGAGGCCATGTCGACCACCGCACCGACGCCGATGTCCTCCTGCATTGCGATGAAGGGCGTGTTCGGCGATTTCGCCAGTGCATCGGTCAACGACATCTGTTCTGGCAGATTCTGGCTCGCATTGCGAACCTGGTACGGACCGTTCGGCCCTCGATAGGTGTTCGAGGTGTAGACCTCGGGAACATCCAGCTGCTGGCCGATCTTGTAACCCCGCTCCAAGGCCGCAGCGGCGGTGAACACCTTGTAGATCGAGCCCGCCCCGAAAGTGGTGACGTAGCTGGGCAGATCGATCTGCGTCTGGTATTGCGCCGGGTCGACACCGTAATCCCGGTTGGCGACCAATGCCCGAACCTTGTGCGATTCGGTGCCCGGTTCGACCACGGCCATCACGTTCGCGACGCCGTCGGCGTTCTTGGGTACGTGATGCTCGGCCGCCTGCTTGGCGGCGTCGGTCGCCCTGGCATCGAGCGTGGTCTGAATCGTGTAGCCGCCACGCTTGATCTCGTCCAGGTCGAAACCGTGCTCGACGAGGTAGTTGACAACGTATGAGCAGAAGAACCCGTTGATATGACCGGTTCCAGCGCCGACACAGCCGTTGTACGTCTGGTTCAACGTCTCACCGACACCGAGACCCTCTTGCTTGATCTCGTCGGCGATCCGCTGGTTCTCCTCGGGACCGTCCTCGGAGAACCGACCCTGGTCGGCCATCAACTGGATCACCACGTTCCGCCGTTCCAACGCCTGTTCGGGGCGCCGGATCGGGTTGAGCGAACTGGGTGCGTTGACGATCGCCGCCAATAACGCGGACTGGGAAACGGTGAGCTTGTCCGGCGTAGTACTGAAATACGCCTCGGCCGCCTGATGCACACCGAAGATCTCGTTGCCGTAAGGCACGACATTGAGATACCCGGCGAGAATCTCGTCCTTGGTCATCCGCTTCTCGAGGTCCAACGCGATGCGTGCCTCACGGAGCTTCCTGGCGATCGTGGTCTCGGTAGCAGCCGCGTACTCCGGGTTCTCGGGATCGCCGTCGGCGACCACGAAGGCCAGGTAGTTCTTCACGTACTGCTGGGTCAGCGTCGATCCGCCGCCCTCGATCTCCCCCGACATCTGGTTCTGCAGGGCGACGCGAACCGTCGCCTGCCAGTCCACACCGTCGTGTTCTTCGAAACGTCGATCCTCGACCGCCACGATCGCGGCCTTCATCTGTTCGGAGATCGCGTCTGCTCCCACGATCACCCGGTTCTGGTGGAAAAGATGTGCGATGACGTTGCCGTCTTTGTCGGTGACCTTGGTATTGGTGGCGGGTAGCCGCTCCTCAACCTCTGCTGAGGTGTTGTTCACCGTCTCCGCCGCTTGATTGGACACAGCGCCGAAACCTGCGGCCACGGGGAACAGCACCGCGGCCACCAGCACGCCTGCGATGAGACAGAGACCCAAGAGTTTCGACAGGCCCTTCGCCCGAGCCAGGAACACGGCTGGCACGACTCCTTCCTCCGGCGGCCAACCTCGGCCGACCAGCGTTGATGATCAGCGGGCGCACTGGAGGCGCAAACCGCTACTTCAGCAAGACGCCCTTGATCCATTCGGCGTTGCCCGGCTTCGCGGTGAAATGACTCACCTCGCGTGGCGAGATCACGCGTCCCCGATCTCTCGGAGCCCACGTGGCCTCACCCACCTGGCTCGTTCCATTGTGCCCGAGCGCGGGTAGCGCGATGGTGAGTCCGGCGGAGTCGTTTCCCGTTCGCAGTAAAAGGATCCGCAGGCCAGCGGCGGTCGTTCCCGACCACCGGGCCTGCGGATCACGATGTCTTCTCCGGCGAACCGGACCATGCTTCGGCTACGAGACCGGGTCCAAGGAGTCGGATTCCTCGGCGGTGGGCTTGGTCTTGCGGTTCGGGGTGCCTGCATCCGAGGGAGCAGGCGGGTCGTCCTGGGCGGCGTCCGCAGCGGTGGTCGCCGAGGGTGCCTCAGCCTCGGATTCGGATCCCTCCGGTGCAGGCCGGTCGTCGCCGTCGGCGACGGGAACGCTCTTGGCCGCCACCGCCTGGCTCACCGGGGCCGTGGCGATGGGGGCCACCTTCGTCCGCTTCGCCTTACGCGACTTGAGCACGATCACCACGGTGACCACGACGGCCAATGCGACCAACAGGATCCAGCTCGCCGTGCCGAGCCGTTCCTCGATGTACGCGGCCGAGGCGCCCGCCCCCGCACCGATGCCCACGTGCAGCACCGACCAACATGCTGCGCCAAGCACGGATCCGGGCAGGAAGTAGCGGTAGGGCAGCCCGGACGCACCCGAGGCCGCCGGGGTCAGGGTCCGCACGACGGGCAGGAATCGGGCGAAGAAGACCGCCCACACACCGTGCTTACGCAGTAGCTCGCCCGCGCTGTCCCAGTGGTTCTGGCCGATCTTGCGGATCAGCTTGGTCTCACGCAGCCTCGGGCCGAATCGGCGGCCGAGCCAGTATCCGATCGAGTCGCCGATACCCGCGCACACGGTCACGACCAGGCACATGATGGCGAAGGCCCAGGGGTCGCGGACGGTGGTCGCCGCGATGAGCAACCCGGTCTCACCGGGAACGAGGAAGCCCAGGCCGAGCGTGGTCTCGCCGAGCACGAGCAAGCCCGTAACCGCGATCACCAGGGGCTGGGGCAGCTCCGCCAGCGCGTTCAGTGCTTCCGTGAGCAAACCCACGCAGGTACTCCCATTGATGTGACGCCCCGTTCGAGTCGGCGGCGTACTGACAGCGACAAACTCCGGGCACGTATCACTCGACCGGGTTCTTCAGTCCGAGGCCCGCCACGCCGTTGCGGGTGGCAACGACATTGCGCCCTGTCACTCGGACGGTGCAGACCCTACCTGGGTCGGCGGCCCGGGGTCAGCTGCACGACGAAATCCGTCGCAGCGACTTCCTCCACTCGTTCAGGTGGATTCTTTTGTCCGAAACGTCCTGTTTGTTGATGATGGGGCTGACCATGGCGAGCATCGAAGTACCCAATCCGCGCAGCAAGCCAACCGGAGTGCGTCCGGTCTATTCACCTCGCCCACACACCAGGGAGCGAAGAAAGCCCACCGATGGGCTTCGTGGGTCTAGGCCGGATTTGCGCAGCGTCGCGCGCTGAAAGAAGCGGTCCGTCCGACTCGCTAATCGTGCGGGACACCGCAGGCGCACTCCCGAGACCGGTGCGACGGCTTCTGGAGCCCAGCGGTCGACGCGCCCGGGCGAGCACCGGCATCGAGGCCCGCTCATCCCGCAGCACTCTCGCAACTCGTTCTCGTCTCCCGTCACGTCGAGCCCTGCGATCGCATCGACGCCGTCGCAGCCTGAACACCCATCCGGAGCCGTCGCCCTTCGAACCGGCGATGTCGGCACCGTCTTTCTTCTTGCGCAGAGGAGTTCTCATGAACAAACGAAGCGAACCGCGACCACACGGCGGCGAGCACACCACCGTCGACCCACCGGGCGAGACGGCATCCTCGGCCTCGTGGCCGGGCGTGCTGCTGCGCCACGATCTCCCGGCATCGCTGGTCGTCTTCCTCGTCGCGGTCCCGCTGTCGCTCGGCATCGCGGCGGCCACCGGGGCGCCGATCATGGCCGGTCTGATCGCCGCAGTGGTCGGTGGAGTGGTCGCAGGCTCATTGGCCGGGGCTCCACTGCAGGTCAGCGGTCCGGCCGCCGGTCTGGTCGTGATCGTGGCCGGTCTGATCGAACAACACGGCTGGCCTGCCACCGCGGCCATCACCATCGGAGCAGGTCTGCTGCAGCTGATCTTCGGCATCTCCAAGATCGCCCGCTTCGCGCTGTCACTGTCGCCCTCGGTCGTGCACGGCATGCTCGCCGGGATCGGCGTGGTGATCGCCATCGGGCAGGCCCAGGTCCTACTGGGCGGTCAATCCCACCCGGAGGCCAGGGACAACCTCGCGGCCATGCCGGAGACCCTCGCCCGACTGCATGTCCCCACCCTGCTGATCGGGCTGGTCGCCATGGCAGTCCTGATCGGTTGGCCGCGGCTACCTCGCCTTCGAGTGATTCCCGCGCCGCTCGCCGCCGTGACGATCGCCACCGTGCTGGCACTGGGCGGTTCCGGGATCGGCACCGTCTCCCTCCCGGATGATCCGCTCAGCGCGATAAGCCTGCCGACACTGCCCGATTCCAACCTGCTCGCCATCGCGGCGGCGGTGCTGACCGTGGCGCTGGTGGCCAGCGTCGAATCGCTGTTGTCCGCCGTCGCGGTGGACCGGCTGCACGACGGCCCCCGCGCCGATCTCGATCGCGAACTGCTCGCACAGGGCTCGGCCAACATCGCCTCCGGCGCACTGGGCGGGCTGCCGGTCACCGGCGTCGTCGTGCGCAGCTCCACCAATGTCTCCGCAGGAGCCCGTACCCGTGCTTCCAGCGTCCTGCACGGCGTGTGGGTTGCCGCCGCCGTGCTGTTCCTCGGCGGGATGCTGGAGATGATCCCGCTGGCGGCGTTGTCGGCAGTCCTGATCGTGGTGGGTGTGAAGCTCGTCAACGGCAAGCAGATGCGGCTGCTGTGGCGGCAGCGGGAGTTCCTGCCCTACGCCTGCACGATGGCGGGCGTGGTCGGCTTCGACCTCGTCGTCGGGGTGTTCACCGGGCTCGCGGTGGCCCTGGCCCAAACGCTCATCCGGCTGGCCAGGCACACCATCCAGGTGGCCAGGGTCGATGACGGCCAATGGCGGGTCAACGTCGACGGCTCGCTGGTCTTCCTGGGGATCAGCGCCTTGATCAAGAAACTGCGCAGCATTCCGCCCGGCGAGGATGTGACGATCGAGCTGCACCTCGACTGCCTCGACCACGGCGCTTTCGAAGCGCTTCGTGACTGGCGGACCACCTATGAGCAGGAGGGCGGCACGGTCCGCATCGACGAGATCGGCGCGACCTGGTATCGCCGGGCGGCACAGGGCGGTAGGCCCGCGTCTCGGCGTAGCTCCGGTGTGTTGGCGCCACGCTGGTTCGCCCCCTGGCAGCACTGGCAGCGCCACCGCGAGCACCAACCCGACACCGCCTCGGTGATCCCGGAGCCTCGCGATGCCCCGGACCCGATGATCGTGGGCCTGCGGGAGTTCGAGCAACGGTCGGCACCCCTGCTACGACCGCTGCTCGCCGAACTGGCCGAGCGTGGACAACGACCCGCGAGGCTGTTCGTGTGTTGCGCCGATTCCAGGGTGGTGCCCAACGTCATCACCACCAGCGGACCCGGCGACCTCTTCACGGTGCGCAACGTGGGCAACCTGGTGCCACCCAGCTATGCGGTCGGAGACAGCTCGGTGGGCTCGGCGATCGAGTTCGCCGTCGAACAGCTGGCCGTCACCAGCATCGTCGTCTGCGGTCACTCGCATTGCGGCGCGATGCTCGCGCTGCTCGACGGCGGACCGCCGGAGGGCAGTCATCTCGCCGAGTGGTTGGTCCACGCGGAGCCGAGCCTGCGTCGTTTCGAGGAGCAGCAGGAACCCGACCTCGCGCCGAACTCCACCGCCCACGGCCCGGCCGCCGCGAGCCCGACGCACGGCGATCAGGGCACCGATACCGCGACCTTGGCTGCGATGTCTGCCACGCAGCACGAATTGGCCTCGGCCGAGGCTCAGTCGACGCAATGGCAGCGGCTCGCCGTGGCCAACGTCCAACAGCAACTCGAAAATCTCATGACCTATCCGGTGGTACGCGACGCGGTACTGGCGGGACGCCTGGTGTTGGAGGGCATGTACTTCGACCTGATCGAGGCAAAGGTCTACCTGATCGACGCCGACGACGACGTCCTTCGGTCACTGTCCGGCCCCGTCGTCCAGGTGTGAAGCCGGAACACCTCGGGTAGTCCCCCACGGCTGACGGCCGGCTGGAGGAGGTCTGCGTGACGAGGATCGAGGAATCGGTGGATGTCCAAGTTCCGATCGACGTCGCCTATGCGAGCTGGGCGCAGTTCGTGGACTTCCCGCTGTTCATGGAGGGCGTCGAGGAGATCACGCCCGTCGATGACCAGGTCAGCCGCTGGGTGATCAGTATCGCGGGGGTGCGCCGCGAGTTCAACGCACGAATCGTCGAGCAACGGCTCGACGACCTGGTGAGCTGGCAGGCCGATGGTGGACAGGACCACAGCGGAGTGGTGACATTCCGTGCGGTCGACGAGGAGATCACCCGGATCCATCTGCGGATGGAATATCTGCCCACCACGCTGGTGGAGAAGGCAGGCGGCGCACTCGGGCTGATCGCCCAACGGGTGCGCGGCGACCTCGACCGCTTCAAAGAGTTCGTCGAAGCCGACATCTTCGAGCTCTTCGATCCCGATCCCGAACCGGCGGACCAGCTCGGAGACCAGGTCGGGGCAGCCGCCGCGACCGTCACCGCCGAGGCTGCGGTCATGTCGGACGCCGCGAAGACCGTGGAGACCGAAGTAGCCGAGAAGACCGATCTCGGTGTCGAGAAGGAGATCCAGACCGAACTCGAGGAGAGCGACATCCGGACGGTCGATCTGGTCGAGCCCAGGGTCGGTGGCACCCCCGCCGAGCCGGTTCCGGCCACGGAGACGATGGACGCCGCCGACCCCGATCCGGACGGTCCCGGCCCGGTGCCGTCTCAGAAATCCGCGCCGGAGACCGACGCACCGAGCAATCGGAGTGGTCGGTGAACCGGCGTTCGGCCCGGGCGGGCCTGCTGTTGCGGTCGGGGAGCAACTGATCCGCCCGAGAGGCGGTGCCGGGTCGGCTCACCGACCCGGCACCGTTTCGCTGCCCGTGGGGCGACCCGCCCCGGCGGGCCGACACCGTGCCGGTGCGCACGATGAGCAGGACACCGGGAGTCCAGGCAAGCTGGTGCGCGTGGAATCGCGGAGACGGCGGGCGGGGGCGAGGTGAGCCGGAAGGTGCGCCCGGAGCAGGCCCGGCCTGGCGACGGAGAGCGAGATGCACGCGGACACGAGGATGTCCGCTATGCGCATCTCGCCCCGTTGTTCGCCCAGCTCGCCGAGCTGGACCCCGACGGTGACGAGCACACCCGACTGCGGGAACGGCTGGTCACCGAGCACCTTCCGCTGGCCAGGCACGTTGCCCGCCGTTTCGCCAACCGGGGTGAATCCCAGGAAGACCTGGTTCAGGTCGCCACGATGGGGCTGATCAAGGCGGTGGACCGCTTCGACCACCAACGCGGGGTCGATTTCCTGTCCTACGCGGTGCCGACCGTGATGGGCGAGGTGCGGCGTCATTTCCGCGACACCGGATGGACGGTTCGGGTCCCGCGCAGGCTCCAGGAACTACACCTGGCCCTCAATTCGGCCAGCGGGACGCTGTCGCAGACCCTCGGCCGGGCACCGACGCCCGGAGAGCTCTCCGAGCAGTTGGAGATCCCCGTCGAGGAGGTCTACGAGGGTCTCGCCGCCGGACACGCCTACCGCAGCAGTTCACTCGACGAGATGCTCGTCGATGACGAGAGCATGGCGCTCGGTGACACGCTCGGCCAGGAGGAACCCGAGCTGGAGAACGTGGAGAACCGCGAGATGCTGCAGCCGCTACTCGCCGCACTGCCCGCGCGGGATCGCACCGTACTGCTGTTGAGGTTCTTCGCGAACATGACCCAGACCCAGATCGCCGAGCGGGTGGGGATCTCGCAGATGCATGTATCCCGGCTGTTGGCTCGCACGCTGCGCCGGTTGCGCGACGAGGCACGCTGATCGCCTTCGCGGTCGATCGGCGTCGCCCGCGACCGAGAGCGATCAGATTCGGCCCAGTAGCTCGGTCTTCTTCGCCTCGAACTCGTCTTCGGTGAGCAGTCCCGCGTCCCGGAGTTCACCCAGCTTCCGGATCGTCTCCAGAATCTCGTCCACGTCCACCTCGGCGGCCTCGGTGGAATCACGCGCTGCCTGCGGGCTTGCGGACACGGCGAGCGGGGCGGCCTCCCCCAGCTCGACAACCGACCGCTCGGGCAGCGCCATCTGAATCGCGCAGGCCACCGCCAGCCCCGCGTTCGGCCCGTAGAGCACGACCGCGGCGAGATCCTGTGCGGGTTTGGGCCGGGAGTCGGTCACCGACTCGCTGGGGGTGACCCGGAGGAAGCCATAACTGCCGTCGGTCGGGTTATGCCATTCCACCCGGCGCAGCATGCTCACCGGGTAGGTGGCGAGGCCGACCTCGCGCTTGGACTTACTCGCGAATGCCGACCATCGCAGGGTCAGGACCTGCCCGTCGAAGGAGGCGGTTCCGTCGTAACCCTTCGTCGTGTACGGCGGTGACTGCAATCTCACCAGATAACGGCTGGCGGGCTGCTCGGCATCCGGCTGAGCCGCGACCCGGTTCTCCACCTCCGAGAGGTAATAGGCTGCGAGTTCGGCCTGATCCGAGGTCAACACGAGTCGGTAGGGCTCGGCTGCCAACGGCAGGCCCGCCGCCGCCAGGCTGCGGATCGGCTCCGCACCCGTGCGCAAACGAAGGGTCAGGGTCGGCTTGCGTCCCGAACCGAGCGACGCACCCGCCAATGCCTCGTCCGGCACGAAGATCTCGCCGAACTCCCGGAGCAACGCGTGGGAACGCCAATTCGTGCGATATCGAATCCGGATGCCCGAGGCCTCGAAAGACCACGATGCGTTACGTCCGGGCAGTTCCAGGCCGAAATTCACCGATGCAGCGTAGCGCGGGCTCACCCGGGTGGGCGTGGATCCGCTCCAAGAGTAGGCAGGTCCACGCCGCTGCCCGGTGAGCAACTCCCGCCCGGTGCGAGACCAAGCGGGCGGGAACTACGCCTCGACCTCGTCGCGGCCCTGCGACCACCGGGTGTGGAAGCTGCCCGGGCGGTCGACCCGCTGGTAGGTGTGGGCACCGAAGTAATCGCGCTGTCCCTGCACCAAGGCGGCGGGCAGTCGCTCGGCACGCAGCGAGTCGTAATAGGCCAGTCCCGAGGAGAGGCCCGGTACCGGTACCCCGGCCGCCGCCGCCACGGACACCACGCGGCGCCATGCTTCCTGTGCACGACCGATCTGCTCGGCGAAGTAGTCATCGACCAGCAGGTTGACCAACTCCGGGTTGGCCTTGTACGCGTCGGTGATGCGGTTGAGGAAGCGGGCCCGGATGATGCAGCCGCCCCGCCAGATCCGCGCCGTCGCGCCGAGGTCGATGTCCCAACCGTATTCCCGGCCTGCCTCGGTGATCATGCTGAAGCCCTGGGCGTAGGCGGCCAGCTTGGCGCCGTACAGGGCCTCGCGCAGATCGTCGACGAAGTCCGTGCCGAGCTTGGGCGGCGCGGCCGGGCCCGGCAGGTTCGCCGCGGCTGCCCGCTGCTCGACGTGGCCGGACAACGCTCGCGCGAAGACGGCCTCCGCGATGCCCGCCACCGGCTCGCCGAGTTCCAGGCCCTCGCGGACGGTCCAGCGTCCGGTGCCCTTCTGCTCGGCGCGGTCGGCGATCACAT
Source organism: Actinoalloteichus hymeniacidonis (assembly GCF_014203365.1). Classification (NCBI taxonomy): domain Bacteria; kingdom Bacillati; phylum Actinomycetota; class Actinomycetes; order Pseudonocardiales; family Pseudonocardiaceae; genus Actinoalloteichus; species Actinoalloteichus hymeniacidonis. The sequence goes on along the minus strand of NZ_JACHIS010000001.1, from coordinate 2,090,591 downwards.
CGACGAACGGCTTGCCGGTGACCGGGTCGACGTGCGCGAGCACCTCAGCGGTGATCTCGATCAGGTAGGACTCCAGATCGCCCTCGTTCCAGGTGCGGAACACCTCGGCGATCTCGGCGGGTTCGAGCCCGCTTCCCCTGCGCAGCAGGTCGTAGGTCTCGGCGATGAGCTGCATGTCGGCGTACTCGATGCCGTTGTGCACCATCTTGACGAAGTGCCCGGCGCCATCCGGCCCCAGGCGAGCGCAGCAGGGTTCGCCGTCGACCCTTGCCGCGATGGACTCCAGCACCGGTCCGACCTGCTCGTATGCCTCGGAGGAGCCACCCGGCATGATGCTCGGGCCCAGCAGCGCACCCTCCTCGCCACCGGAGATCCCGGTGCCGACGAAGTGCAGGCCCTTCTCCCGCATGGCTGCCTCGCGCCTGCGGGTGTCGGCGAAGTGGGCGTTGCCGCCGTCGAGCAGGATGTCACCCGGTTCGAGAAGCTCCGCGAGCTCGTCGAGGACCGCATCGGTGCCCGCACCCGCCTTGACCATCACGATGATCTGGCGAGGGCGCTCGAGCGCCGCGACCAGGTCGGCCAGGGTCGCGGCCTCGACGAACGTTCCCTCATCGCCGTACTGGTCCAACAACTCGCGCGTCTTCGTCTGGGTGCGGTTGTGCACCGCGACCGTGTATCCGCGCCGAGCGAGGTTCCGGGCGAGATTACTACCCATGGTGGCGAGCCCGGTGACCCCGATCCGCGCCGTGCGCGCAACATCATCCGTCATGCTGACAGCCTGCCTCGCGAAGCGGGTGCTGCGCGAGTTGTTGTCACCTTCGACTCGTTACGGCCGATCGTCGGAACACATCGTCCGCATGGCGAAATGCCCCGACACAGCGTCGTTCTGGGCCACGCAGGCGGCGCGGATCACAACGGCGGATCAGCGTCGGATTCGAATGGTCGGGTCCTCGCCGACGACCCGGGGAATGCGCGTCGTCTCCGTGTCCGCGGCCATCGCGTCCTCGGACACCGATGCCTCGGCCACCCGCTTGGCGGTCATCCGCTGTTCCAGGAAGATCAGCGTCAAGACCGAGGCCGCACCGGCGAGGGCGAGCAGCAACACCGGCAGCAGATCGCCATCGGGGGTCTGCGCCACGCTGTGCGAGTCCTGCCAGGGCCACAACGCCCGCAGCGATCCGATCATCAGGCCGGTCATCACCGCAAGGGAGACCTGGCGGCGATGCTCCAACAACCACTGCAGGGTCTTCACGAACACCCCGAGGCCGATCACCGCGCCGAGCATGAAGACACCGATGTAGGGCAGGTCCCTGGCGTTGAGTGCCGCCAGGGTCGGCTCGTACAGGCCGACGACCATCATCAGGAACGAGCCGGACAGACCCGGCAACACCAGTGCGCAGACGGCGAAGGCCGCGACGACGCCGACCAACCACAGCGGTGGGTCCTCGATCGAGCCGTAGGGAAGACCGGTGAGCAACAGCGCCGCTGCCGCCGAGCCGATCAGTAGGGCCCAGTGCAACGGCTTGCGCAAGCCGCCCATCATCCGGACCGGCACCAGGATCGACGCCGCGACCATGCCGATGAACACGGCCCGCGACTCGACCGGATACTCCTCCAACATCGGCGTCAACAGCTGCGCCACGGTGACCACCGCGATCGCCATGCCCAGCAGGACCGAACCGAGCAGCAACCAGTCGACCTTGGCCGCCTCGGCCTTGGCCGCCGAGGTCCGCGAGAGGCTGATCTCGATGGTCGCGGCCTCGGCCGGATCCTGACCGGCGCGGACGCCCGGCCCGTTCTGTTTGCCGCCCTTCTTCTTACGGGAGATCCCCGCGACCAACAGCCGTAGCGTGGTCACCAGGTGCCCCGCCGATGCGATCAGTCGTTCGTAGAGACCCGTCACCAAGGCGACGGTGCCGCCGCTGACTCCGGGGATGATCTCCACGGTGCCGATCAGGGCACCGGAGAGGAAGTTCAACGGCGCCGATCTCCAGAACGACGACCGACTGCGGGCACGCTGCTGCGGCGGAGAGGAGGTGGGAGGCACCCGGTCACCGTAACCGGCGACGGGCTGCGGCCGGTTCACCGGCACCACACGGCTATCGGTGTCCGGATCCTCAGCGGGCGACGCGAACCAGTCCCTCCTGAACGACCGAGGCGATCAGCTTGCCGTCTCTGGTGAAGAACCGCCCGTGTGCCAAGCCGCGCCCGCCGGAAGCACTGGGCGACGCGGAGTCGTAGAGGAACCATTCGTCAGCACGGACCGGCCGGTGGAACCACATGGCGTGGTCCAGACTCGCGCCGACGACCCGATCAGCGCCCCAGTAGACGCCGTGTCGCGCCAGCACCGAGTCCAGCAGGGTCAGGTCGGAGACGTAGGCCAGCAGGCAGACGTGCAGTACCTCGTCGGCGGGCAGTTTCCCGGCCGCACGCATCCACACCTGGTTGTGTGCCTCGCGCGGCCCGTTGCGCATGGACAGCCACGGCGGGTCGTTCACATAGCGCAGATCGAAGGGCAGCGGCACGGTCCCGAAGACGCCCAGCTTCTCCTGATGTCCGGCCACCCGTTCCTCCAGGGTGGGCAGTGTCTCGGGATCGGCCACGTCGGGCATCGTCTCGGCGTGATCCAGCCCGTTCTCCCGAAGCTGGTACGAGGCCGACAGCGAGAAGATCGCCTTGCCGTGCTGGATGGCGACGACCCGCCGAGTGGTGAAGGATCGGCCGTCTCGAATCCGATCCACCTCGTAGAGGATCGGGACGCTCGGGTCGCCACCCCGGATGAAATACGCGTGCAAGGAGTGCACGTAGCGATCCGGGGGCACGGTCCGGGTCGCGGCGACCAACGCCTGACCTGCGACCTGGCCGCCGAAGACCCGCACCGGGGACTCCGCCGGGCTGATCCCTCGATAAAGGTTCTCCTCGATCCGTTCCAGATCCAGTAGCGACACCAGACGGTCGAGGACGCCCTGGCGGATGCCGTCCCGGGAGTCCACCGCGGGACCATCGCCGACATCACTCGACCGTGGCGCGGCGGCCGAGCCGACTCCGCTGGTCGGATCGGACGCCGCGTTGTGGTTGATCCCGCTCATTCCGACGTCTCACAGCCGGTCTGCACTTCGCCTCGCATGACCGGAGACGCTACCCCGCGCCGAGGCGGGGCGAAGCCCGCAGAGCTCAGGCGTGGTCGTCCTCACCAAGACGGTGGACCCGGATCAGGTTGGTCGAGCCGACCGTTCCGGGCGGCGAGCCAGCGACGATGACGACGAGGTCGCCGCGCTGATAGCGGTCCATCGACAGCATCGCGTGGTCGACCTGCTGAACCATCCGGTCGGTCGAGTCGACCTTGTCGACCAGGAAGGTCTCCGTGCCCCAGGTCATGGAGAGCTGCGCACGGACCTCCGGCTCCGGGGTGAAGGCCAGCAACGGCAACGAGGTGTGCAGCCGCGCGACGCGACGCACGGTGTCACCGGACTGGGTGAAGGCCACCAGCGCCTTGGCGTTCAGCCGCTCGCCGACGTCGCGGGCCGCGTAGGAGATGACTCCCCGCTTGGTCCTCGGGACGTGGGTGAGGGGCGGAACCACCGTGGTCTCGGTCTCGACCGCCTCGATGATGCGAGCCATGGTCAGCACGGTCTCGACCGGGTAGCGCCCGACGCTGGTCTCGCCGGAGAGCATCACCGCGTCGGTGCCGTCGAGCACGGCGTTGGCCACATCGGAGGTCTCGGCGCGGGTCGGCCGAGAGTTGTTGATCATGGATTCGAGCATCTGGGTGGCCACGATGACCGGCTTGGCGTTCTCTCTGGCGATCTGGATCGCCCGCTTCTGCACCAGCGGCACCTGCTCCAACGGGAGCTCGACGCCCAGGTCGCCGCGGGCGACCATCACGCCGTCGAAGGCCAACACGATGGCCTCGAGGTTCTCCACGGCCTCGGGCTTCTCGAGCTTCGCCACCACCGGGAGCCTGCGGCTACCGACGCGGTCCATCACCTGATGGGCCTGGTCGATGTCGGCGGGCGAGCGGACGAAGGACAGCGCGATGAAGTCAACGCCCAAGGAGAGGGCGAACTCGAGGTCGGCGATGTCCTTGTCCGAGAGCGCCGGGACGCTCACATCCATCCCCGGCAGGGACAGGCCCTTGTTGTCGCTGACCGGGCCGCCTTCGGTCACCTCGCAGACCACATCGGGGCCCTCGACCGAGGTGACGACCAGGCCGACCTTGCCGTCGTCGACCAGCAGGCGGTCGCCCACCTTCGCGTCGTCGGCCAGTCCTCGGTAGGTGGTGGAGACACGGTCGTGGGTTCCCACCACGTCCTCGACGGTGACGCGCACCGTCGATCCCGTCTCCCACTCCACCGGGCCGCCCGCGAACCGGCCGAGCCGGATCTTGGGACCTTGGAGGTCGGCGAGCACTCCGACGGCCCGACCCGACTCGCGGGCGGCCTCACGGACCAGCTCGTACACGCGCTTGTGCTCCGCGTGCTCGCCATGGCTGAAATTCATCCGGGCGACATCCATACCGGCACGAACAAGGTCCCGAATCTTCTCCGGGGTCGCGGTGGCAGGGCCCAGCGTACAAACGATCTTCGCACGTCGACTCACGTCTGGTCAGCGTAGTCCGCTTACTGGACCGATTCTGCCCCGCGAAGCAGAATTCTTGTCTCATTCTGGCTCCCATCGGCGCCGCGAACACGAAGCGTGACCGTCACCATCACGCCGGGCAGCACCGCAGCGATCTTCATCGGAGTCGGGTGACTGATCCGCGACGGCCAGCGACCATCCACCGACGCGAGCCGGATCGGCCGACGGGCGCGTGCCAGACTACGAACCGTGTCGCCGCGATGGACGCCCTTCCTCTTAGCCCTGTTGACCAGCATCGTGGTGTTCTTCATGCCGGCCAGCGGCGTGCCATCGGCTCCACCCGGCACCGACAAGGTGGTTCATGCGGCGGTGTTCGCCGCGCTGACCGTGACCGGGCTGTGGACGACGATCTCGCGACTACTGTTGGCGATCGCGCTGGCCTGCTATGCCTGCCTCACCGAGGTACTTCAGGCCAATCTGCCGCTGGGTCGCAGCGGCGATCCGGGGGACGTGGTGGCCGATCTCGTGGGAGTCGGGATCGCCTGGTCGATGTGTTGGTTGTTCGGGCGGTACGCGGCCCGCCGCCGGGCGAGCGCCGAACGCGTGGGTTAAGCCTCGACCCGAGCAGGCGATCCGGCGACGACCGCCCCGAGGCCTGGGCCTGGGCCTGGCGGGGCGGTCGGCACAGCACGTCGGGACTCGGCGCTCGCCGGTCAGCGCGATCTGGCGACCTCGTAGACCGCCGAGCCGACCAGTTCGAGCGAGACCTGCAGGCGCTGGGTGCTCACGTTGCCCGCCACCGTGTCCTCCGGGGTGTGATAAACGGGCTCCAACAGGTGAGGTCCCGCCTCACCACGCCAACTGAAGTTGGCAGCCGGGATGCCCCGCTCGTGGAAGGGGACGTGGTCGCTGCCGCCCCGTGCCGTCGGACCGGCGACATCGGCCAGGTAGCCCAGCCTGGTGGCCGCCTCGGCGACGGTCGCGGTGGCGAGATTGTCGGCGCCGTCCACGGACAACAGCCAGTACAGGTCGGCAGGCGGGTGGCTGGTGGCGACCATGTCGTTCTGGAAGCAGGCCGAGATCCGCCCCGCCGCGTGATCGTCCAGTTGATCGACGTAGTACCGCGAACCGATCAACCCCTGCTCCTCGGATCCCCATAACGCGAAACGCAGCGCCTTCTGAGTGGGCAGGCTGCGCAGCACCCGCGCCAGCTCCAGACATAGCGCTGAACCACTGGCGTCGTCGTTGGCGCCGGGCGAACCGGGAACCGAGTCGTAATGCGCTCCGATCATGACCACCTGGTCGCCGGATGGGATCGAGGCGGGCCGTTCGGCCAGGACGTTGTAGGAGGTGAGATTGGTGTGCCGGGTGACGACGACCCGCAGCCGCACCGGACCCGCCATCAGCCGTCTGCGCAGCCACTCACCATGAGCCTGCCCGAGGCCCAGCACCGGGATGCCGACCGGCGTCGCCAAGGTAGGCAGGAAGGCACCGGCCTTGCGGTCGGGTGTCGCCGACGACGCGACCAGGAGCACTCCGACGGCACCACGCTCCGCTGCTGCTCGGACCTGGGTCTCCCGGTCCGCCGTGCGGTGATCGATGAGGGCGAACTGGCCTTCGAGTGCCGAGCCCGCCGGATCGTCGGGCGCGATCCCACTCCCGATGTCCGCGACGGCCGCTTCGACCTCGGTATCGAAGGCACCCTGCGGCGAGGCGCTGGCCTGCCACCGCTGTCCGTCCGGAAGGACCAGGTCGGCGAGGTACTTGTCGGCGACAGGGAACGGCTGCCGGGTCACCTGGTAACCCAGCGCCTCGAAACGGGCCGCGGCATAGTCGGCAGCGCGATGTTCCGACTCGGTGCCGCCGATCCGAGGGCCGATCGTCTCCGCGAGGTGCTGGATGTGTCCGAGCGCCCGGCGTCCGTCCACCGAGGCGGCCACGGCCCGATCGCCGACGCCGAGGTTCGGCGCGGTCCCGGCGCCGGGCCGTATCCGCGAGGCCCCGAAAGCAGGCGACGCGGCGCCCGCCATGACGAACGCGGCCAGCGCAGCCGCCCCACCGATGAGATCCCGACGCTTGACTCCGGACAATCAGATCACTCCTCGCGCGCCGCGCGGTCCCCCGCAGCATCCGACAACAGGAAATGACTCTCAGTAATTGAGTCACTCTTATTGGTGTATATGATTCGGAATCTACGGCGCCGGAATTGCAGTGACAAGATGCATCTCAGTCACGCATCGACATAGGCACGCTGGCGTTTCTCACCGACGAGTGAGACCGACGCCGCGGAGCGTCAACGACGGCACGGGCCGCACCAGGCCCCCTACCACCGGGCACGTCAGACCACGGAACCCGTCATGTTAGGGTGCCCTTAGTTGGGTTGCGGCGAGTGGATTCCCGTACCGAAGGAGAGGCGGCAGGCGTTCCATGACCATCGCACAGCGAGAGATCCGCGTTCTGCGTTACGAACTCCGTCCCCGGTTGCTACGCGTGAGCCGGGTCGAGGAGATCACCCCGCGAACCGTGCGGATCACCTTCGTCGGCGATGACCTGCCGGGCTTCCACACCAACGACTACGCGGACCACGTGAAGCTCTGCTTCCCCGAGCCGGGCGCCGAACTGCCGATCATGCCGACGCTCGGCGAGCGCGGCATCGTCCCCACCCCGGCAGGCGGGCCGCAGCCGATCTTCCGCGACTACACGGTGCGCAGGTACGACGCCGACGCAGGCGAACTCGACATCGACTTCGTGCTACACGATCACGGGATCGCAGGCCGATGGGCGGGCACCGCCGCACCCGGTGCGCAGCTCGGCGTGCTGGGCCCACGCGGATCGCACGTGGTTCCCGACGACTTCGACTGGTACCTGCTCGCAGGGGACGAGACCGCACTGCCCGCGATCGGCCGCAGGCTCGAGGAACTCGCCCATCGCAGGCCGGACGTCCCGGTACGCGCATTCGTCGAGGTCGACGGGCCCGCCGAGGAACAGGACCTTGCCGTCGGCGGCCGCACCCAGCTGACCTGGCTACATCGCGACGGGATCGCAGCGGGCGGCACCGAACTGCTGAGCGAGGCCCTCAGCGGCGAGACCCTCCCGGCTGACGGCGAGGGCTACGTCTGGGTCGCAGGCGAGGCAGGCGTGCTGAAGCCGATCCGCAGGCATCTGCGCACGCTCGGGCTCAGCCGCAAGAACTTCAAGGTCGACGGCTACTGGAAGCGCGGCGTGATCAACCACGACCACCACGCCGAGGACGCCGACTAGGAGTATCGCCTGCCCCACCGAGCTCGGTGGGGCAGGCGAACGCTCGTCGTCAGACCACGGCCAACGGAAGCGCGGTCGGATGCACCGGGGCCGGAAGCAGCGACTCGCCCGTCAGGAACGCATCCACCGCATTGGCCACCGAGCGGCCCTCGGCGATCGCCCAGACCACCAGCGACGCGCCGCGATGGGCGTCCCCACAGACGAACACACCGGGCGCACTGGTCTCCCAGTCCGAACCGCAGCCGATCGTGCCGCGCCCGGACAACGAGATACCCAGCTCGTCCAGCAAGGGCATCCGCTCGACGCCCTCGAAGCCGATCGCCAGCAGAACCAGATCGCAGGGAAAGCGCTCGACGTCGTCCGAAACGGGTACGACCCGGCGAACGCCCTGCTCGTCGCGCTGCACCCGCACTCGACGCAGCTCGATCTCCCGGATGTGGCCTTCGTCGTCGCCCACGAAACGCTCGACGGCAACCTCGTACTTGCGCTCCCCACCCTCTTCATGAGCCGGGTAGTTGCGCACTACCACCGGCCAGCTCGGCCACGGCGATCGCTCGTCGTCCCGAGTGTTGGGCGGCTTCGGGTACTGGTCGAGCTGCAGCACACTGGCCGCACCCTGTCGGTGAGCGGTGCCCAGGCAGTCGGCTCCGGTGTCACCGCCACCGATGATCACGACGTGCTTGCCCGCAGCGCTGATCGAGGTTGGTCCGTCGCCCTCGCACTCCCGGTTCGCGGGCACCAGATGTTCCATCGCCAGGTGCACGCCTGCCAGTTCACGACCGGGGATGTCCGGTGCGTCCCGACCACGCAGGGCACCCACCGCCAAGACCACCGCGTCGTAGTCGGCCCGCAGCTGCTCCACGGTCAGGTCGACGCCGACCTCGCAGCCGGTGACGAAGCCGGTCCCCTCGGCACGCATCTGGGCGAGTCGCCGGTCCAGAACGCGCTTCTCCATCTTGAACTCGGGAATGCCGTAGCGGAGCAACCCGCCCAGGCGGTCGTCGCGTTCGAAGACGGTGACCTCGTGGCCGGCCCTGGTGAGTTGCTGGGCTGCGGCCAACCCCGCCGGACCGGAGCCGACGACCGCGACCCGCTTCCCGGAGGAGACCGTCGCGGGCTGCGCCGAGACCGTGCCTTCCTCCCAGTTGACATCGGCGATGGTCTGCTCGACCCGCTTGATCGCCACCGCGCCACCCGCCATCGGCGACAAGGCCAACACGCACCCGGCCTCGCACGGCGCGGGGCAGAGCCTGCCGGTGAACTCGGGGAAATTGTTGGTGGCATGCAGTCGCTCGCCGGCCTGGGCCCACTGGCCACGGCGAACCAGGTCGTTCCACTCGGGGATCAGGTTCCCGAGCGGACAGCCCGCCGTGCCGGAATGACAGAACGGGATACCGCAGTCCATGCATCGCGAGGCCTGGGTGCGAACCTCGTCCGCTCGATCGCCCGGGGTCAGCGCGGCGTATACCTCGTCCCAATCCCCGAGTCGATCGTCCACCGGCCGCTTACCCGGCTCGGCTCTGCTGTGCTTGAGGAAACCATGTGGGTCAGCCACGGGAAGCCTCCATGATCGCCTCGTCCTCGTCACGCCCCTCGGCGCGAGCCATCCGCACCGCTTCCAGAACGCGCTGGTAGTCGCCGGGCATCACCTTGGTGAAACCGGCGGAACGCCTCGGCCAGTCGCCCAGCAGCGAGGCGGCCACCGCCGAGCCGGTGAGCTCGTGATGGCGCTGCACGACGTCGTGCAGCCAGCGCAGGTCCTCCACGCCGGGCCGTTGCAGGTCGACCATCGCCGGGTTGACCAGCTGTGGGTCCAGGTCCAGGACGAACGCGATTCCACCGGACATGCCCGCAGCGAGATTCCGGCCGGTCTTACCCAGCACCACCGCACGGCCGCCGGTCATGTACTCGAAGGCGTGGTCGCCCACGCCCTCCGCGACCAGCAACGCACCGGAGTTCCGGACCGCGAAACGCTCGCCGACCTGGCCACGAAGGAAGATCTCTCCCGACGTGGCGCCATAGCCGATGACGTTGCCTGCGATGACCTGGTGTTCCGCGACGAATCGGGCCTCGGGATGCGGCCGGACCACGATCCGCCCGCCGGACAGCCCCTTGCCGACGAAGTCGTTGGCGTCGCCGACCAGGTCCAGTGTGATCCCCGAAGGCAGGAACGCACCCAACGACTGGCCTGCCGAGCCGGTCAACGTCACCGAGATGGTGTCGTCCGGTAGGCCCTCGCCGCCGAACCGTCGGGTCACCTCGGATCCCAGCAGCGTCCCGACCGTGCGGTTGACGTTGCGCACCGGCAGCTCGAGCCGCACCGCATGCGCATCCTCCAACGCCGCCTCGGCGAGCTGGATCAAGGTCCGGTCCAAGGCGTGGGCGAGACCGTGATCCTGGTCCCGGACCCGACGGCGCATCGTCCCGTAGGTCGCCGTGCCATCGGCGATCGCAGCCGGAACCGCGAAGACCGGGCTCAGGTCGAGACCGCCCGCCTTCCAATGCGACACCGCCTCGTCGGTGTCGAGCAGCTCCGCGTGACCGATCGCCTCGTCGAGCGTGCGGAAACCCAACTCCGCGAGTAGTTCCCGGACCTCCTCGGCCACGAACTGGAAGAAGGTCTCCACGAACTCGGGCTTGCCGGTGTATCGCTTGCGCAGCTCCGGGTTCTGGGTGGCGATCCCCACCGGGCAGGTGTCCAGGTGGCAGACCCGCATCATCACGCACCCCGCGACGACCAGCGGCGCGGTGGCGAACCCGTACTCCTCGGCGCCGAGCAGCGCCGCGACCAACACGTCCCGACCCGTCTTCATCGCCCCGTCGACCTGCACGGTGATCCGATCACGAAGACCGTTGAGCAACAGGGTCTGCTGGGTCTCGGCGAGACCGATCTCCCACGGCGTGCCCGCGTGCTTGAGCGAGGTCATCGCGGCGGCGCCGGTGCCACCGTCATGACCCGAGATCAGCACCACGTCGGCATGCGCCTTGGCCACGCCTGCGGCGACGGTGCCGACGCCGATCTCGCTCACCAGCTTGACGTGCACCCTGGCTTCTTCGTTGGCGTTCTTCAGATCGTGGATGAGCTGCGCGAGATCCTCGATCGAGTAGATGTCGTGGTGCGGCGGCGGCGAGATCAGCCCGACGCCGGGCGTCGAGTGCCGGGTGCGCGCGATCCACGGATACACCTTGTAACCGGGCAGCTGGCCGCCCTCGCCGGGCTTGGCGCCCTGCGCCATCTTGATCTGGATATCCGTCGAGTTGACCAGGTACTCGCTGGTCACGCCGAAGCGTCCCGACGCGACCTGCTTGATCGCCGACCGACGCTCCGGGTCGTGCAGTCGAGCCGCGTCCTCACCGCCCTCGCCGGTGTTGGACCGGCCCCCGAGCCGATTCATCGCGATCGCCAGCGTCTCGTGTGACTCGGCGGAGATCGAACCGTAGGACATCGCGCCGGTGTTGAACCGTTTGACGATCGCCGAGACCGGCTCCACCTCGTCCAGCGCGATGGGTTCGCGCTCACCGTCGCGGAAGCGGAACAGGCCACGCAGGGTGCCGCCCGCCTTGGCCAACCGGTCGACCTCGGCGGTGTACTCGCGGTACACCTCCATCCGACGGGTCTTGGTGGCGTGTTGCAGCAGGAAGACCGTCTCGGGACTGAACAGATGCAGCTCGCCCTCGCGACGGTAGGCGTACTCGCCGCCAACCTCCAACCTGCGATGAGTGCGGTCCGGCGGATTCTCCGGGTAGGCCAGCCGATGACGGTGCGCGACCTCGGCCGCCAGCACGTCCAGACCGACCCCGCCCAGCTTCGAGACCGTTCCGGTGAAGTACTCCCGGACGACATCGCCCGCAAGCCCGACGGCTTCGAAGACCTGAGCGGCGGTGTACGCGCCCACCGTGGAGATGCCCATCTTGGACATCACCTTCAGCACGCCCTTGACCAACGCCTTGACGTAGTTCTGCACTGCGGTGGCCGGCTCGATCCCGGTGATCTCACCCGTCGAGACCATGTCCTCGATCGTCTCGAATGCCAGGTAGGGATTCACCGCGGCCGCGCCATAGCCCAACAACAGCGCGATGTGGTGCACCTCGCGGGCGTCGCCCGACTCCACGACGAGCGCGACCTGCAGCCGCTCCTTGGACCGGACCAGGTGGTGGTGCACCGCCGACACCAGCAGCAAGGCGGGGATCGGTGCGTGTGCGTGATCGGAATCGCGATCGGAGAGCACCAGCACCCTGGCGCCACCGGCGATGGCGGCGCTGGCCTCCTGCCGGACCCGTTCGATGGCCTGAGCCAGTGCGTCGCCGCCCCCGTCGACCTCGTACAGCCCGGAGATCACCCGGCACGCGAAGCCGGGGAGATCGCCGTCGTCGTTGATGTGGATCAGCTTGGCCAGCTCGTCGTTGTCGATCACCGGCCTCGGCAGCACGATGTGTCGACACGAGGCGGGCGAGGGATCGAGCAGGTTGTGCTCCGGACCCATCACCCGCGCCACCGAGGTGACGATCTCCTCGCGGATCGCGTCCAACGGCGGGTTGGTGACCTGGGCGAACCCCTGCACGAAGTAGTCGTAGAGCATCCGCGAGCGCTCGGACAGCGTCGCGACCGGCGTATCGGAACCCATCGACCCGGTAGGTTCGGCGCTGGTCACGGCCATCGGCGTCAACAGCACGCGGAGCTCTTCCTCGGTGTAGCCGAAGGTGAGCTGCCGTCGCACCACGGAATCGTGGCTCTGCACGACGTGGTCCCGAGCGGGCAGCGCCGCGAGCTTCACCAAGCCCGCGTGCAGCCACTCGGAGTAGGGCTGCTCGGCGGCGAGCTCCCGCTTGACGTCATCGTCGTCGACGATGACCCCGGCCTCGGTGTCGATCAAGAACATCCGGCCCGGCTGCAGCCTGCCCTTGGAAACGACCTGCTCGGGGGCGATGTCCAGCACGCCAGCCTCGCTGGCCAGCACGACCCGGTCGTCGACGGTCCGCCACCAGCGCGCGGGACGCAGTCCGTTGCGGTCGAGCACCGCACCCACCAGGGTGCCGTCGCTGAAGGTCACACAGGCGGGACCGTCCCACGGCTCCATGACACTGGCGTGGAACTTGTAGAACGCGCGACGCGCAGCGTCCATCTGCGTGTTGTTCTCCCACGCCTCCGGAATCATCATCAACACCGAGTGCGGGAGGCTGCGGCCGGTCAGATGCAGCAGCTCCAGGACCTCGTCGAAGGTCGCCGAGTCGGAACCGTCCTCCGCGCAGATCGGGAACAGTCGCTCCAGATCGGCCTCGGCATCCGTGGTCGAGCCCGGACGTGCCAGGTGCGCGGAGGCAAGCAGCGCCTCGCGGGCCAACATCCGGTTCCGGTTACCGCGAATGGTGTTGATCTCGCCGTTGTGGGCGACGAACCGGAACGGGTGCGCCAACGGCCAAGACGGGAAGGTGTTGGTCGAGAAGCGGCTGTGCACGAGGGCGATCGCGCTGACCAGCCGAGGATCACGAAGATCGGGGAAGAACGCAGGCAGCTGCTCGGTGGTGAGCATTCCCTTGTAGACGATCGTCCGGGAGGACAGCGACGGGAAGTACACGCCACAGCCTTCGCGGACGCTCTCCCGCTCGACACGCTTACGCAGGCAGAACGCGAGTCGGTCCAGTCCGAGACCGGTCGGCTGAGTGCCCTCGGCATCGGGCACACCCTCGGCCAGCAACATCGCGAAGTGCGGCATGCAGGACCGAGCACTCGGCCCGACGTCGGCCCCATCGGCATCGGTCGGGACGTCACGCCAGCCGATGACCCGCAGGCCCTCCTCGGCGGCGAGCTGCGCGACCATGGACTTGGCCGCGTCACGCTGCGTCAGGTCCACCGGGAGGAAGGCCATCCCCGCGACATAACGATGCGCACCCGTCTCATCGGGCTCGGGCAGCGACAGGCCGGTGTCGGCGCGCAACAGGCGGTCGGGCAGCTGCAGCAGAATGCCCGCGCCGTCGCCGCTACTCGGCTCCGCGCCCGCAGCACCCCGATGGTCGAGGTTCGCCAAGGCGATCAGCGCGTCGCGAACGATGTCATGGGATCGACGCCCCTTGACATCGGCGACCATCGCCACGCCGCACGAATCGCGCTCGTCCTCCGGGTTGTACAGGCCCTGCGGGCCGGGGATGGCGGAGAAGATCACGAACAGACCTCCCTCGTCGTCCTGGCCGACTTGGTCAAGTCGGTAATGGGTGGTCGGGACGACGGTGGCCCGCGGTTAATACGCCCGTAACCTGAGATGGGCGATCAGTACATGGGACTGTAACAGCCACGTGAAAAATTACGAGACCCTCGAAAGTGATCCTCGCCATGCATGGTAACGCTTTGGCATACCAGAGCGATACATGAAGCCAACCGGCCTATCGGGTGTGGCGATGACGGTTGCTTCGGGCCGCTTCGGCCGGCGTCTGTCCTGGTAGGGTCCCGCTCGCTGGCGAGCGAACGCCTGCCAGCGCCTCCCGGTGGCGAAGTCCGGTGCGAACCCGGCGCTGTGCCGCAACTGTAATGCCCCGATGCGGGGATAAGCCAGGTCGACTACCGGCGAGAGCGACGTTGACACTCCCGACGCAGGGGTTCACGCGTCCACGCAGGCCACCATCCTCGGCCCGCCGGTCGCCCGTCCGCCAGGCGTCGGCCGAGCAAGAGGACCAGCTGTGACCACGCAGTACTCACCGGAGAACCCCGGTGCATCGCGCCACCGTCCCCGCCGCCATCGGGCCCTGTTGCCCCTGGCCGCCCTGGTAGGCGTGCTCGGGCTCGCCGGATGCGCCACCCGCGAGGACTCGACCGAGAACACCCCGTCCTCGCAGAGCGCCACCCAGGACGGTGGTTTCCCCGCGGAGGTCGCTTTTGGGGATGCCGATCCGGTGACCATCCCGGCCCAGCCGGACCGGATCATCTCCCTCAGCCCCAGCGTGACCGAGATGCTCTTCGCCATCGGCGCCGGCGACCAGGTCATCGCGGCCGACGACAACTCGGACTACCCGCCGGAGGCCCCGACCAGCGAACTCTCCGGTTTCACCATCAACCCGCAGGCTGTCGCCGACGAGGACCCCGATCTGGTCATCGCCTCCTCCGACACCGAGACCGAAGACCTCGTCACGGCCATGGACATCGTGGAGGTGCCGGTCTTATTGCTCCCGGCCGCCACCGAACTGGCCGACACCTACGCCCAGATCGAGGTCCTCGGCACGGCCACCGGCCACGCCGAAGCCGCCCAGGACCTCGCCTCGGACCTCGAAGCCCAGATCGACGAGATCGTCACTACCACCGAGGCACAGGAGGGCATGACCGTCTTCCATGAGGTCAGCGAGGATCTCTACAGCGCGGGATCGGCGACCTTCATCGGCCAGATCTACGGCTTGTTCGGACTGACCAACATCGCGGACGAGGCAGCGGGCGGCGGTGACTACCCGCAGCTGGCGAATGAGTTCGTCGTGGAGAGCGACCCCGATTTGATCTTCCTCGCCGATGCCCAATGCTGTGGCCAGTCGGCGGAGACCGTCGCCGCCCGACCGGGCTGGGAGACCATGACCGCCGTGCGCAACGGCGACATCATCGCGCTCGACGACGACATCGCCTCCCGGTGGGGGCCTCGGGTCGTGGAGCTGGTCGCGGCCGTCGCAGAGGCAGTGGACGCCACCGCCACCGAGTGACCCCACCGCGCAGTCTCGCCTCAGCTGCGCACATCGGCGGCGGTCCGGCCCAGTACACACCGAGCCGCCGCCGGCCGGCCCCGATGGACGGGCGACCACGCCTGGCAGGCCTGCCAGGCCACATCGGGTCGGCCTACTCACAACCCACTGATCTGACCGAAACCGGCTAAACGTCGACCATGGGCTCGGCAGAGCGAACGACCCGGCACCGACCCCGCTGCCGCGCTGCGTCAACCGGCAACCTGGTTCGAGCGCGCAGCACGCGAGTCCGCAGTGCTTCCACATCCCCCTCGACGCTTCCACATCCCCTCGGCTCGGACCACGAGGTACCGGCAAGCGGCGGCGAGGCGTGGGGTCGTCGGCGCCGGCTTGGCAGAGCGCGACGCCGTCAAGCCCGACACCGGGCATAGCCCACCCAGCGTCGACTGGGAGACACCTGGCCACGGCCAGGCGCGAGGGTCGCCCGGTTCATCACGACGCCGTTCATCACGACGCCGTTCATCGAGAACAGTGCTGAAGGGAATGCCGACCACACCGTGAGCACGCCTCATCCCAGCGGCAGACGACCTCGGGGCATCTCCGAGGCCATCGACCCACCGCGCTCGGCCTTGCCCCGGCCGACCAGATTGCGCCTTCGGCATGTGCTGGCGAGTACGGGCTTCCTGCTCCTGGTCGTCACAGTCTCGGTCCTGATCGGCGCAGCCGACCTGGGCGCGACCCGAGTACTGGCGGAGATCCTTGCGCAGCTGACCGGCGGCGTCTCCCCTCTCTCGGAGCGCGAGGCCGCGATCCTCTGGCAACTCCGGGTACCCCGGGTGGTGTTGGCCTGCCTCGTGGGAGCCGCACTGGGCGGCGCTGGAGCGGCTTTCCAAGGCGTGTTCCGTAATCCACTGGCGGATCCCTATCTACTCGGAGCAGCAGCCGGTGCCGGGCTCGGCGCAACCATCGCTCTCACCCTGGTGCCAGCCACTGCGGGTTGGGTGGTCGGCCCGGTGCAGCTCGCAGCATTCGTCGGCGCGTTGACCGGCGTCGGACTCGCCTGGGTACTGGGCCGCTCCTCCGGGCCGGGCGCGGGGACACTCGTCCTCGCCGGTGTCGCGGTCGCAGCGTTTCTGACCGCAGCTCAGACGCTGGTGCAACAGCTGCACACCGAAGACCTGCGACTCATCTACACGTGGATGCTCGGCGGGGTGAACACGACCGGTTGGCGAGATGTCGTGTTGGTCCTGCCCTATGTCCTGGTCTGCTCGGTGGTTCTCTGCGCCTGCGGGCGCCTGCTGGATCTACTGGGTGTCGGCGATGAAGAAGCCGGGTCGCTGGGCGTCAGGCCGGGGCGGATTCGTTTGGTCGTGTTGATCGCCGCCTCCTTGGCCACCGCCGCAGCCGTGTCGGCGGCAGGGTTGATCGGATTCGTGGGCCTCGTCGTACCGCACCTGGTCCGGTTGGGAGTGGCCAGTAGCTACCGCGTGGTCGTGCCGCTGTCGCTCCTCGGCGGAGCGGCGTTCCTCGCCGCTGCCGATGTCGTCGCCCGCACGGTGATCGCTCCTGCCGAGCTACCCATCGGGGTGATCACCGCGTTCGCCGGTGCTCCCTTCTTCGCTTTCGTGCTTCGGATGAGGGGTCGCGCATGACCGCGCTCGGAATCAGCGGTGTCACCGTGACCTACCAGGGCGCCACCCCGGTGGTGCACGATGTCGCCGTCGACGTCGGAACCGGCGATTGGCTGGGCATCATCGGCCCGAATGGCGCAGGCAAATCGACCCTGTTGAAGGCGATCGCCGGGCTGATACCCCACCAAGGCACGGTGCGGCTCGGTGAGCTACCGCTGGAATCCATGAGCCACCGCGACCGCGCCAGGTCGATCGGCTACTCGCCACAGATCCCACAGATCCCACCCGGGATCTCGGTGACCGACTACATCCTGCTCGGACGTACTCCTTATCTCCCACCGCTCGGCCGCGAGGGCCGTCGCGATCTGATCGTGGTCGCCGACGTCCTACGACGGTTGGACCTGGTCGCGCTCGCAGATCGAGAACTGGGCACGCTCTCCGGTGGAGAGCGCCAACGCGCCGTCCTCGCCCGGGTGCTGGCGCAGCAACCTCGCCTCCTTCTCTTGGACGAACCCACCACCGGGCTGGACCTCGGACATGCCCAGGCATTGCTCGAACTGGTCGATCGCCTGCGGGTCGAGGACGGCGTCACCGTGGTCAGTACCCTGCACGATCTGACCTTGGCGGGCCAGTACGCCACCCGGCTGCTGCTGCTCGACCGTGGTCGAGCCGTCTCGGTCGGGACACCGGACGAAGTCCTGACCGAACCACTCATCACCACGCACTACGACGCGACCGTGTCCGTCCTGATCGCCTCCGATGGAAGTCGGGTCGTGACACCGGCCCGGCGCCGCTGACAGCCTGCGGACCGCCCGCCGGCCTCCGACCTCACGACGATCAGTCACTCACCGTGACGAAGCTCGCCAGGTTCGTCCGCATTCCACGGTTCCTCGTGTAGTGCGCCGCGCTCAACCCACGCCAGCGCTGAACCAGACAGCAGCCAGACCGGAAGACCGGACGAACGTGCACATCATCAGCCAAAAACCCCAGGTAAACGTATACCTACCCATATAAGTCCAGTCTGATGGCGGCCGCCGTTCGACCGCCGAACGAGGTCTACGCTCAATGGCGTGCACGTCGATGTCACTGCGCTGCCGGGGATCGGAACCCGGCAGGACTTCCGTACCGGCTCAGGCCGAAGACTCGGTGTGATCACCCATCGTGATGGACGTCTGGAGCTGATCATCTCCGATCCCGACGATGAGGACACCTGCCGAGTCAGCGTGCCGCTCACCGCCGAGGAGACCGGTGCGTTGGCCGCTCTGCTGGGCACGCCGGAGCTCGTGCTGCAGCTCCGCGAAGAACACAGCCAGGTCGATGGCGTGACCACGAGCCAGCTGCCGATCGCACCCGGCTCGCCCTTCGCAACGCGAAGCCTCGCCGACACGGCACTGCGCACTCGCACCGGTGCTTCCGTGGTGGCCGTCGCACGAGCCGGCGAGGTGATTCCCTCGCCTCGGCCCGATTTCGTCTTCCAGGCACACGATCTCATAATCATCGTGGGCACCGATGCCGGATTGGCACTCGCCGCAGAGATTCTCGAGCGTGGCTGACATTCTCGGGGCGATGAGCGATGCATGACACGACTATCGCGCTCATCGAACTGGGTGCGGTCCTGTTCGGCCTCAGTTTGCTCGGACAGGCTTCGTGGCGATTGGGAATATCGCCTATTCCGCTGTATTTGATCGGCGGCTTGATGTTCGGCCATGGCGGTCTGTTGCCATTGCAGGGAATCGAGTCGTTCACCGGGATCGCCGCCGAGATCGGTGTGATCCTGTTGTTGTTGCTGCTGGGTTTGGAGTACTCGGCGCAGGAATTGGTGACGGGGTTGCGTCGATCCTGGGCTGGCGGCTTGGTCGATCTGCTGCTCAATGCCACCCCCGGCGCGATCGTGGCGTTGCTGCTGGGTTGGGGCCCGATAGGCATGCTGACGATGGCCGGAGTCACCTATATCTCGTCCTCCGGGATCATCGCCAAGGTTTTGGGCGACCCCGGCAGACTGGGCAACCGCGAAACCCCCGTGGTGCTGTCGATCCTCGTGTTCGAGGACCTGACCATGGCGGTGTACCTGCCGGTACTCACCGCATTGCTCGCCGGATTGAGCCTGATCGGCGGCATCACGGCCGTCGGTGTGGCCTTGTTCGCGGTGACCGTGGTCTTGGTGGTGGCACTGCGTTACGGGAGCATCGTCTCGGCGCTCATCGACTCGCGCCATCCCGAGGCCTTCCTGCTGCGATTGCTGGGCGCCGCACTGCTGGTCGCGGGTATCGCGGCCGAACTGGAGGTGTCCGCGGCCGTCGGGGCCTTCCTGCTGGGAATCGCAATATCCGGTTCGACCGCCGAGAACGCCACCCGCGTCCTGGCGCCTCTGCGGGACCTCTTCGCCTCGGTCTTCTTCGTCGTCTTCGGGCTCAACACCGATCCGAGTGAGATCCCCGCCGTGTTGTGGGCCGCGTTGGCCCTGGCGGCCGTCACCACGGTCACCAAGATGCTGACCGGTTGGTACGCGGCCGGACGGGCGGGTATCGGGCGAGCGGGGCGAGTCCGTACCGGTGCCGCGCTCGTCGCCCGGGGCGAGTTCTCGATCGTCATCGCCGGTCTTGCGGTGGCGAGCGGTGCCGTCGTGCCACAGCTCGCCCCGTTGGCCACCACCTACGTGTTGTCGATGGCCGTCATCGGCCCGCTGGCCGCCCGCTTCGTCGAGCCGGCCGCTCAATGGTGGCTCCGTCGAACCTCGCCTGCTCCGCAGCCGACGGCTGGTCCCACCGAGCAGCGCCCCGAGGGCGGCGCTGCTCGCTCGACGAACCCGTGAGAGCGACGAGCTGGACCTGGCCGCCTTCGCCGCTTTGCCCCCACCACCGAGATATCGGCGGGCGAAGCCAGACAAAATCCGCCGAAGGACACTAACGGGATTCCTGGAGATATCGATCTCGGACATAAATCCATGATCGAACAAATGTTCGACTCCCGCAAGGTATCGATCGAGTGGATCAACAATGGCGTCGGCCTCGAGTAACCTCCGTCGAGTTCGACGCCCGCGCACGGCAAGGCGCGAATCCGAGCAGCAGTGGAGAGATTCGCGTGACCATACCCGCCGAACATCGTTGGGAAGAAACGTTTAAACGAGAACCATTCTTCCTCGATAATCGAGGTGAGCCACCGAGAAAGGTCATGAGCCGAACTATCCCGAGCCGCCCGGAAGGGCGACCGGCATGGCACCGGACCCGCCTGAGACATGCCCAGTCCTACGCCCGCCTGGAACAAGCCGAGTTCCGGGCGGGCTGCCGCATCATCGACCAACAGATCGGCACTCCTGATCCACCTCGAGGCCGATTCCATCGGGTCACATCAGGAGCCGTACCGCAGCGGCCTCGATGGTGGCCTCGTCGAGTAGCACGAGTTCCGCAGCCGCGCCCAGCGGAATGAAACTGTCCTCGCTGGTCACACGACTTATCCGCCCATCGAATCCACGGTCGACCAGCGCCGTGACCACGCTCTCCGACACGCCACCACTGCGCCGGGTCTCGTCGACGATCAGCACCCGTCCGGTAGCGGCCGCCTCGGCCAGTAGGTCGTCCACCGGCAACGGAGCGAGCCACCGCAGGTCGAGCACCCGGGCACCCACTCCCTGTTCCGCGAGCCTGCGGGCGACGCGAAGGCTCATCCGCACCCCGTTTCCGAAGCTGACCAAGGTCAGATCCGGCCCATCGCCGTATCGTCGGGCACGGCCCAATGGCGTTTGCCCCATGGTCGGATCACCGGGCGCCGGATAGCTCGCCGCCCAGTCGCCATCGCCCGCCTCGTGGAGATCTCGCTGGTGATAGAGCGCGATGGGTTCCAGGAAGACGCAGACGGACCCATCGGTGCGCGCTGAGGCGGCACAGGTTCGCAACATCGCCGCAGCGTCGTCCGGGCGCGAGGGCGAGGCCACGATCAGACCCGGGATGTCTCGCAGCGCCGCCAGGCCGTTGTCGTTGTGGAAGTGCCCACCGAAGCCCTTCTGGTAGCCGAGGCCTGCCACTCGCACCACCATCGGATTCCGGTACTGACCTGCGGAGAAGAACCGGAGACTCGCGGCCTCCCCCCGCAATTGGTCCGCCGCGTTGTGCAGGTAGGCCAGATATTGGATCTCGGGGATCGGCAGCAGCCCGGCCAGGCCCGCGCCCAGAGCGGTGCCGAGGACGCTCTGTTCATCCAGCAGCGTGTCGAAGACACGCCGCCTGCCGAATCGCTGTTGCAGGCCCTTCGTCACCCCGTAGACGCCGCCCTTGCGTGCTACGTCCTCGCCGAAGATCAGTGCGCCCGGATCCACCAGGAGCAGGTCGGCCAACGCACGGTTGATCGACTGCGCCAAGGTCAACGGGCCCTCGGATTCGGGCAGGCCGTCGGGGAACGCCGTCGCGCGGCGACCGGCCGGGGCGGCGACCGCTGCTCGTGCGGCGGTCTCGATCGGACTGATCGGAGCCAGCGGCCGCATCACCTCGGCCGCCGACGCCAGTTTCGGCAGACCGACCACCTCGGTGGCCAGGTCGGATACCTCGGCACGCAGGGCGGCGTAGCGGTCGAGCAGCTGTTGCGGGGTGGCGATGCCCAGGCCGACCAGCAGACGTGCCGTCGCCGTCACCGGGTCTCGCGTGTAGTCGGCGTTGATCTCCGACCGACTGCGGTAGCCCGACTCCAGATCAGAGCCCGCGTGTCCCATCAACCGGACCGTGGACAGTCGCAGGAAGACGGGTCGTCGCTCGCGACGAACCTCGGCCACCGCCTGTTTCGCCACGGCGAAGGCAGCGGGCAGATCGGACCCGTCCGCCTCCAGATAGGTCATCCCCGGCAGGTCCCGATGGCTCCTGGCTATCCAATCAGTGGGGGTGCGAACGCTGATCCCGATCCCGTTGTCCTCGCAGACGAACAACAAGGGCAGCCCGACGCCCTGGTAGGCGCAGTGCAGCGCGGCATTGATCGCACCGGTCGCGGTCGAATGGTTGGCGGAGGCATCGCCGAAGCTGCAGACCACCACCGCATCTGCGGGACGCTCGCTGTCGATGCCGAGCGCCTTGGCCCGTTCCAAGGCGAAGGCCAGACCAACCGCTCTCGGTAGATGTGAGGCGATCGTGGAGGTCTGCGGAATGATGTCGAGGTCGCGGTGGCCGAACACCTTGTGCCGTCCCCCGGAGATCGGCTCCGCCGAGGCGGCGACCACACCGAGAAGCACGTCACGCAATGGTCGTTGCCCCGGTACCTGGCCTGCCCGCTCCAGGAAGAAGGCGCCGGAACGGTAGTGGAGCAGGGCGGGATCGGTGGGCCGCAGTGCGGCGGCGACCGACGCATTGCCCTCGTGCCCGGACGAACCGATGCTGTAGAAGCCCTTGCCTGCGGCGCCGAGCGCGCGGGCAGCGAGATCCAGGTGGCGGCTGCCCACCTGCGAGTCGAACATGCCGAGCAAGCGGGTCCCGGTCAGTTCGGGATGCCCGGGGATCGGATCCGCCGGGTCGACGGCCGCCACGGGCGAGAGCCCTGCGATCTCGGTCAGGAAGTACTCGTCCACCGGGTTCTTCGTCACGCGCACCTCTCGCACAGGTCAACCTGGTCACGACACCGTCGGCGGGCTCCGGCTGGGGCGCCTGCCCACCCAGCATGGCCGGATCCGTCCCAGCGTCCAAGAGGTCTCAGCGGATCAATCAATGGGCCTCAGGGGTAGCAGCCCTTCACCGCGAACCAGCTCGGGACCGGGATGACCGGGCGTTCCGGACTGGGCAGGCCATGGCCACAGGCTGCCTCAGAGCCGCGGGTTCGTCTCGTGCAACACGGTGCTGGGCAATGCGGAGCTGACCCGGGTGAGGTGCTCCAGCACCAGGGGCAGCAGGGGGTTGGTGTTGCCGGGACGGAATAGCGCCAGCACCCGACGGCAGGGCTGCCAGCCGATCAGACGCAGTACTCGCAGGGATCCGTCCTCGATGGCAAGCCCCGGCAGGAGCGCGACACCGAGGCCACGGGAGACCAGGTCGCGGATGACTCCATAGTCGTTGCTGCGACAGACGATCCGGGGTGCGAAATTGGCCGATGCGGCGAGGCGGGTGAGTGAGCGTGCTCCTGCGGTGTCCTCCCTGGTGCAGATCCACGGGTCGTCGGCGAGTTCACCGATGCCGACCTCCCCTCGATCCCCCAGCCGGTGATCGGCCGACACCGCCAGCCCCAGAACCTCGGTGAGCAGCTCGACGCGGGACAGCTCCGCAGGCCAGGATCGCGGGTCGAGGTCGTATTCGAAGACGACTGCGGCATCGAGAGTCGCATCGAGTACCCCGGCGAGCACCTCGTCAGGTTCTCCCTCGTCGAGGTGTACCTCGGCGCCCGGTCGGTCGGCGACGACGGCGGCGAGTGCCGCGGGCAGTACTCGCGCGTTGGCCGTGGCGAAACTCCCGATCCGAAGTCTGCCCTGGTCCCCGACGACCATGGCCCGGACCTCGCGTTCGAGTTGATGCAGTGCGCCGAGGGCATCGCGGCTGCGAACCGCCAACAACTCACCGACCGCAGTGCTGCGTACCGAGCGGGCCGAACGCTCGAACAACGGTGCACCGACCGACCGTTCGAGCAGCATCATCTGCTGGGAGACCGCGGAGGCGGTGTAGCCCAGCGCCCGCGCGGCCTCGGCGAATGACCCGGTACGCACGCATTCCTGGAGGGTTCGCAGGTGAATGGGGTTGAGCACCCCCCCGATGCTACGGACGCGGCCCGGTACATCGGACCACGGTGTGACCGGTCTACCGACAGGGAGGATCGGCCACACCGCACCGTTCGGGTGACGAACAATCGGAGTGACGTCCCGGCCTGGGGCCCGCTGTCTCGAGGCTGCACCCGGCCGGGTCAGGGTCGACGATGGGGGTCAACACCGGGGCAACCCCGATAGGCGCGTCCCCCTGGCCGTGTGAGGCTGATGACATGATCAAGACCACCTCGGCGCGGCGGCCACGCCAGCGTTCGTTCGCCGATCGGGTGACCGCGCGGCCACCGGATCTGCGCGACATGTTGCGGCTCTTCTTCTCCGGGGAACTGCGTACCGCCGCCACCTCCGCCGAGGGGGTGCCCGTGGTCCGAGCGGGGCTGCCCGAGATCGAGTCGAACGCCACCGGCATCACCTGGGTCGGCCATGCAGGCTACGTCGTGCGCATGGGTGGGGCGTGTGTGCTCGTGGACCCGGTGTGGTCGACCAGGATTCCCGGAATAGCCCGCAGGTTGACTCCGCCGGGGATCGACTGGCGGGAGGTGCCGCGCGTGGATGCGGTGTTGATCAGTCACAACCATTACGACCATCTGGACGCGCCCACCCTGCGACGACTTGCGAAGACGACTCCGATGCTGGTTCCGGCCGGGCTCGGCGGCTGGTTCGCTCGCCGAGGCTTCCAAGCGGTCGACGAGTTGGATTGGTGGGAGTCGACCGACGTCGCCGGCCTCCGATTCGAGTTCGTTCCGTCGCACCATTGGAGTCGGCGCACCCTGTTCGACACCTGCCGAAGCCTGTGGGGCGGCTGGGTGATCGAGGGACCTTCGGGCCATCGCCTGTACCACGCAGGCGATACCGGATACGGGCATTGGTTCGCCGAGATCGGCAGCAGGCACCCCGATATCGATGTGGCCATGCTCCCCATCGGCGCCTATTCACCACAGTGGCTCTCCCAGCATGCCCACCTGAATCCCGAGGAGGCCGTCCGGGCGTTCGGCGACCTCGGCGCACGGCGGCTGGCGACCATGCATTGGGGCACGTTCGCGCTGAGCAGCGAGCCGGTGTGCGAACCGATCGAACGAGTGCGGCAAGCCTGGAACGCCACCGGCTGGGATCGGTCACGGCTCTGGGACCTCGCGGTCGGTGAGAGCCGGATACTGCGGGGTGACCGACCGGTCGGCGAGTCCCGGCTGTCACCTGGTGCGACCCCGACCGATGAACGCTGAACTCCGGTCGATCAACCGGTTCCGTAGTCGTCGACCTGCCGCGCAGTAGATCGGTCGGCCTGTACTCGTAGAGCAATGAATTCGATGGACACTGACACTATCGGGTGAAAAATATTGATCATGCAGGCGGAGTCTCCCCCACAGGCCTCCCGCCGGACACACCCGCGAGTAGAACCCACCAACAGACGCCGACACCGAGGAAGGACGACCGGGCGATGACGACGAATGGGCGAGCGCAGCAACCGAATCGAGCCACCCGACTGCGTTGGCTTCTCGACAGAGACGGACACACCTGTATCTGGTGCGGCCGCGAATTCTCCTCCGTGCGCATTCCGACCACCGACCATCTGGTGCCCAGAGTCAAAGGGGGCCCGTCCTGGTTGGAGAACGAGGTGGCGGCGTGCAGGCGCTGCAACCGGACCAGGGGCCACATCAGCCCGGTGGACTGGCTCGCCGATTGCGAACGACGTGGCTGGCGTCCCGACGCGGACCGTGTGCTCCGCGCGCTGACCGCATTCGCGGACGCCGTGCTCGAACGTGGCGGTCAACGACGAGCCCGGCCGTATCTGCAGGCCCAACTTCGCCGAATGCGCCGCCGCACCTCGGCGGCCTGACGACGACAGTTCGAGCGCCTGCCGCATCGGCGTGCCGGCGACCTGATGCCCTGGTCAGCAACGCCGCGGGTGCCGTCATCGAGCCGAACCGCCACCGGCCGGTTTCGGCAGGGGCCATAGCCTCCTGTTACGCTCATCCGGAATTCCGTAATTACGAAATCCTGGGGAGCCTATGCGCTGGCAACCGTTCTTACTCTCGGGTCTGCTGCTGGTCACCGGCTGCGGAGCCGATGCATCGAGTGCGACTCCGCCCGGCGAGCCGAGCCCGGCCGCCGCCGTGGAGTCCGCCTCCGACTCGACCGAGGCCGGCGAACCGTTCGACTGGCTGGGCCACCTGGAATCCGACCAGGACAACGTCTCGGTGATCTTCGATGATGGCCGGGGAACGGCCTGGTCCACCGGCGCCGACGAGCCGGTGCCGTTCGCATCGACCCGCAAGATCCTGCATCTTGCCGCGTACTCGCTCGGGGTGGCCGATGGTTCCGTCGGCCCCGAGTCCACCGTCACCCTGCGGGAATGGCAGAGCTGGTACGTCCCCGACACCGACGGCGGCGCCCACCCGGCGGCGTTGGAGGCGCTCGGCATCGACCCGGCCGACGCGGACCACGAGGTGCCCATCGACGACGTGGTCAACTCGATGATCGTGTTCAGCGACAATGCGGCCACCGACCTGGTGCGCGACCACCTCGGCGACGACCGCCTGCACGCGGCGGCGGCCCAAATCGGCTGGGAACCGACCGAGCTGCCGTCCATGCTGGGTTCACTCATCTCGCTGCTCATGCCGAACGAGTCGGAGACCGATCACGACGTCTTGGCCGAGCGCTTCCGCGAGGACGCCGAGTTCCGCGACCAGGTGCTCACCGAACCCCTGCCCAGCTGGGATCGACAGATCGAATGGGCCAACGAAGCAGGGCTGGTCGCACCCCGGCATCTTCATGAACTGCATAAGCAGCTCGTCGAGGACGGGCTCGGCGAAGCGATTGCGCGAGAGATCGCCATCGAACACCTGAGCTGGACCGCAGTGGACGGCCTGACCGCCAAGGGCGGCAGCATGCCCGGCCAGATCTCGGAGAGCTGGGCGCTGCGCAACCCGGACGGCACACTCGCCTCGATCACCTTCGCGGTCCACGACATGCCGCAGCAATCATGGTTGACAGCGGTGATGGACTTCAGCCACCAAACCTTGCTGCACGAGGCGTTGACCGACCCGGAGACGGCCACGCGTCTACGAAACGCAGTGGGCGCAGAATGATCGGATGAGCGAGTTGGAGCAGCGGGTCACCGATCTGGAGGCCCAGGTGCGCTGCCTAGAGGCGGGCCTTACCGCTATGGCCTCGTCACCCGGATCGGTAAGCCCCGCTGTCGAAGCACCGCAGGCGGCCCCCGACATAGACGAGCAGCAATCCGATCCGGTGCAGGGCACCATCGGCTACCAGGGCAACGCCAGCTGGGGTGGTGGTGTGCAATGGAAGATCCGCTGGGCGGCGGAAGGCATAGCGGCGCTTCCACTGCCATCGGCCGCCGGGGTGCTCAACGCCATCGGGCACCCGGGTCGGGCGGCCATCGTTCGCACGCTGCTGACCGCCCCGGCCACGGCGGCGGAACTCCAGGAGAGCGCCGCGCTCAACTCGGCGGGCCAGCTCTACCACCACCTGCGCACCCTGACCGCGGCAGGCCTGGTCGAGCAGGACGGTCGCGGCAGGTATCGCGTCCCGGGGGCCAAGCTGATCCCGGTGTCGGTGCTGCTCCTGGCCGCCAGCGACATCGCAGGCGCGCTGCAATGAGAACGGGCTGGCACGGTCGGCTGCTCAACGGGAGAGCAGCCGACCAACCAGCCGGCTGAGAGAGTCAGAGCCGGAAATCCATGTCCGGCTCGATCGTCGCGACGTCCATCTGAGCCTTCTGCAGCTTCCCGGAGAAGTCCCAGTTCAACGACTGCCAGCGGGTGAACTGGTCCAGCACCCAGATGCCC
The DNA here is from genome assembly GCF_014203365.1 of Actinoalloteichus hymeniacidonis. Classification (NCBI taxonomy): domain Bacteria; kingdom Bacillati; phylum Actinomycetota; class Actinomycetes; order Pseudonocardiales; family Pseudonocardiaceae; genus Actinoalloteichus; species Actinoalloteichus hymeniacidonis. The sequence continues at coordinate 2,062,938 of NZ_JACHIS010000001.1, read as the reverse complement.
GACTGCCTGCTGCCGTTACCGGAGCGACCGTTGCCGCCGAAGGGCAGGTGCGCCTCGGCACCGGAGGTCGAGTTGTTGACGCTGACCATTCCCGCGCCGATGCCTGCCCGGAACCGGAAGGCCGTCGACGCATCGCTGGTGTACACGCTCGCGGACAGGCCGTAGCCCGGCCGGTCCGCCAGTTCCAGGGCCTCGTCGAAGGTCCGGTAGGTCGTGATACCGACCAGCGGCCCGAAGGTCTCCTCCATGAAGACCTTGTCATCCGGACGGACTCCGTCCAGCAGCACCGGGTGGTAGAACAGCCCGGCGGAGTGATCACCGACGAATCCCGCGCGCGGGGCAGCATCGGTGATGCGGCCCGTCGCCGTCGATCCGAGCACCGTGTGGTGGTCGGCGATCCAGCCGAGCATCCGGTCGTAGTTGTCGGCGAACTTCTGGTCCAGCATCGGGCCGTAGAGGACATCGGACGTCGGGTCGCCGACGACGGCGTTCTCCAGGGCGGCGGTGAGGCGACGAACGAACTCGTCGTGCACGTCCTCGTGGACGATCACGGTGCCCAGCGAGGTGCAACGCTGCCCGGCCGTGCCGAAACCGGAGAACAACGCGCCTTCCACCGCGAGGTCGAGGTCCGCATCGGGCGCGATGACCATCGGGTTCTTGCCGCCGAGTTCCAGGCACGCCGACTGCAGGTGGCGTCCGGCCAGTTCGCCGACCTTGACCCCGACCGCGCTCGAACCGGTGAAACCGATCTTGTTCACGGTTCCCTCGGTCAAGGCCTGCTCCAGGCCCGCGAAGGTGTTCTCCCCGTCGGCGTACACGAGGTTGAGGACCCCGGCGGGCACCCCGGCCCGCCAGGCAAGCTCGGCCAGGGCACGCGCGCTGGCCGAGGCGTACTCGGCAGGCTTCCACACCACGGCGTTGCCGCACAGCAGCGCGGGCACCAGGTACCAGGACGGAACGGCGACCGGGAAGTTGCCCGCCGTGATGACCGCCGCCACCCCGACGGGGACGCGGAAGGTGAAGAGCTGCTTGTCGGGCATCTCCGAGGGCACCGTCTGCCCGTAGAGCCGCCGTCCCTCGCCGATGAAGAAGTCAGCGGTGTCGATGATCTCCTGGACCTCGCCCAGGGCCTCGGGAAGCGGCTTGCCGATCTCTCGGGTCACCAGTTCGGCCAGGGTCTGTTTGTTGGCCTCGACGAGCCTGCCGAACGAGGCGATGACGCGGCCACGTACCGGAGCGGGCACCGCGGCCCACTCACGCTGGGCACGCTTGGCCGACCTGGCCGCATCCGCGAGGGTCGTCGGACCGCCCAGCGTCACCGTGGCGACGACGTCGTCGAGTCGCGACGGATTGCGGGACACGTATTCGGCGCCCGTCGACTCCGCTTCCCGACCGTCGATCACCGAACTGATCACCTTCGCGGTGGATGTCACCGATGCGCTCCTTCGTTTCTCCTCGAGCCGACAGCCGGTTCTCGACCATCGGCCGGTCCTGACAGGTTCGATCCGCCTGGACCAGACCCACTGCGCAAGCGGGGTGAGCCTCGTCGGCCGACCCGCTACCGCCCCTAGAGCCTGCCCGTCGGACCGGACCGCTGTCGAGTCGGCGAACCGGGGACCTCCCCGCACCGCCTCGTCATCGTCCGAGTCTGCCCGGAGCGCCGTGGCATGCGGAAGACACGCAGCGCGGCTTCTGCCTGCGAGTGGGTTAAGCAATGCTGGCGCTGACCTGCGTGCCGGGCCGGGACAAGAGCGTGAGCCCGGGCTGAGCCGCGACGTTCTGCCGCCCAGATCAGATCAGCGGCCGGACTCGTCCGATTCTCGGCCTGCGGGCACGATCGGTGGGGCCGCGAGCACGGCACGCCACACGATCTCCTCGTCGACCTCACGGTCTGTCGGTGCCATACCGACGGCCTCGGCCACCCCCTGGGACGCGAGATGCTCGGGGTGGATGTGTGCTTCCACCACGGTCACATCCTGCCCGGCCAGCCAGGCCACCAGTGCCAGTGCTGCCTCTTTGGCCAATCCCCGGCCCTGCCACGGCATGCCGAGAACCCAGGCCATATCGGCCGTCCTGCCCCGTCGCCCCGTGGTGACGGTGGCCTGAACCGTGCCGATGATGCGGGCGTCGGACCTGGTTCGCAATGCCCAGTTGCACCAGTCGACGCCGGATTCGCCGGAGCCCGCCAGGATCCGCCGATAGCGGACTCGCAGTTGTTCCGAGCTCGCCGGGCTACCGCCCATGAAGAAGTGCAGTCTCGGATCGGCCAGGGCCTGCGCCATCGGCTCGGCATGGTCGAGGCGCAGCGGTTCCAACACGAGCCTGGGCGTCCCGATCGGGAGCGCCCGTACCGCCGACGCCTCGGACGACGCGGTCGTCCGGGGGTCGGCGGCGGCGCGATTCACAGCCCTACCGCGCGGTAGAGCGACCCGATCTCGGGATGGTTGAGCTTTCGTAGGCTGCCTGGTCTCTGGTCGCCCAGCTTCACTTCGCCGATCGAGGTGCGCACCAATCGCTGAACCGGATGCCCCACGTGGTCCATGAGCCTGCGGACGATGTGCTTCCGGCCCTCATGCAGCACGATCTCCACCATCGCCTTGGCCCCGAAGGACTCCAACACCCGGAACCCGTCCACGCTGGCGGGCCCGTCCTCCAGCTCGACACCTGCCTTGAGTGTCTTGGAGACATCCCTGGCCACCGGCGCCGCGATCTCGGCGAGGTAGGTCTTGGAGACCTCGTACGAGGGGTGCATGAGTCGGTGCGCGAGGTCGCCGTCGTTGGTGAGCAGCAGCAGGCCCTCGGTGTCGGCATCGAGCCTTCCGACGTGGAACAGGTTCTCGGTGCGGGTGGTGATCAGGTCACCGACGCAGGGCCTGCCCATGTCGTCGGACATGGTGCTGTGCATGCCGACGGGCTTGTTCAACGCCAGGTATTCGAGGTCCTCGCGGACCACGATGCGGCTGCCGTCGACGTGGATCGTGACCGTCTTGGGGTCGACGCGTCGTCCCATCTCGGTGACGACCTTGCCGTCGACGCTGACCCGCCCCTCCGCGATCAGCTCCTCGGCGGCCCGACGGGACGCGACTCCCGCGCGGGAGAGCACCTTCTGCAGCCGGATGCCCTCTGGGTGATCGTCACCGGGGCGGACGGAGCCCTCGCGCCCCGTCGAGTTGGGGCGCTCGCGACGCGGCGAACGACTGCTGTGCTCAGAGCTGCTCATCGATGGAATCCACTTCGGGTAGCAATGGGGCGATCGGCGGAAGCTGCTCCAGCGAGGACAGCCCGAGGCGTTCGAGGAACAGCTCGGTGGTCCGGTAGAGGATTCCGCCGGTCTCCGGGTCGGTCCCGGTCTCCTCGACCAGGCCACGAGCCAACAGGGTACGGATGACGCCATCGACGTTCACCCCGCGTACCGCAGCGACTCGGGATCTGGTGGTCGGCTGCCGATAAGCGATCACCGCCAGGGTCTCCAACGCCGCCCTGGTCAGCTTGGACCGCTGCCCGTCGAGCAGGTATCGCTCGACGTAGGGGGCGAACCTGTCCCTGGTGTACAGCCGCCAGCCCTCGCCGATGCGACGGAGTTCGAATCCGCGTCCGCCAAGGTCGTAGCGGGCTGCGATGCGTCGAAGGGCCCCGGAGACCCGCGACACCGGCTGGTCGAGGGTGGTCGCCAACAGCTCCTCGCCCGCCGGGATGTCGACGACCAGCAGCAGCGCCTCCAACGCCGCCTCCAGGGTGGCGTCCTCGGTCAGGTCGGGAGCCTCGTCTCGGGCGACGCCGACGCCCTCGGCCTGCGCGGACGCGGTAGGAGGGGACGGAACATCCGGGTCGGGAATCTCCGGCGCGGGGACATCGGGCGATGGCACGTCGGGGGTCGGCACACCGGGGCCGGGCACATCGGGGGACGGGACATCGGGAGACGGCGACCCCGGCGAGGGCACGTCAGGCGTCGGCACATCGGGACTGGTCCCGACGCCGCTCGGTGACGATGCCGCGTCCAGATCACCGGGCTGCACGGCCGTCGGATCGGTCTCCTGGATCACCCGTACTCCTCGTCCTCGACGGCGGTCCGATCTATCTCGGCGACGGCCTTGGCATGTTCGACGCTGCCGCCGACCCACCGAACCCGCAGATCACCCAGCGGATCGGACTGGTCGAACAACACCGACATCTCCCGATACAACTCCAACAGCGCCAGGAATCGCGCGACCACCTCGACCGTGGTCCCACAGTCCTCGGTCAGCTCCCCGAACCAGGCCTCGCCGCGTTCGGCCAGCAGGACCCGCAGGAAAGCCGCGTGCTCGCGGACCGAGACCCGCGCCATGTGGATGTGATCCAACGAGACCGTCGGTGGTGGTCGGGGCCGGAACACCGCCGCCGCGATCTCGGCGAAACGGTCCGCGTCGACGCCGAGCAACACCTCGGGCAACAAGCCGTCGAACCGCTCCTCCAAAGCCACCGAGCGGGGATAGCGCCGTAGCGCGCCGGCTTCCAGTTCACTGAACAACCCGGCGACCTGCTTGTAGGCGCGGTACTGCAGCAAGCGGGCGAACAGGAGATCCCTCGCCTCCAGCAGCGCCAGATCCTCCTCGTCCTCGACCTCCGCGGCCGGTAGCAGTCGAGCCGCCTTCAGGTCGAGCAGGGTCGCCGCGATCACCAAGAACTCGGTGATCTCATCCAGATCCCATTCGTCGCCCAGCCTGCGGATATGCGCGATGAATTCGTCGGTCACCCGGTGCAGGGCCACCTCGGTGACGTCCATGCGGTGTTGCGAGATCAGTTGCAACAGCAGGTCGAAGGGGCCTTCGAAGTTGTGCAGCCGCACGGTGAATCGGCCATCCGCCGCCGCACCGGCCGCAGGATCGACGGCGGGGCCCTCGGCCCCGATACTCGGTTCCGCCTGCGGGATCGTCGCAGTCGTCTGCGGAGCGGCATCGGCGGTCGGTACTGCTGCGGGACCGGGGTCCGGCCCGGCCGCGCTATCGGTCATCGGCCACGGCACTCATCGGGCGATCACCTCGCGGGCCAACGCACGGTAGGCCTTCGCACCCGCCGAACGCGGCGCCCAACGGGTGATCGGTTCGCCCGCCACCGTCGTCTCCGGGAAACGCACGGTCCGATTGATCACGGTGTCGAACACGATGTCGCCGAACGCCTCGACCACCCTGGCCATCACCTCGCGAGAATGCAGGGTGCGCGGATCGAACATGGTCGCGAGGATCCCGGTGATCTCCAGCTCCGGATTCAACCGCTCGCGGACCTTCTCGATCGTGTCGATCAACAGCGCAACACCACGCAGACTGAAGAACTCGCACTCCAAGGGAATCAACACCCCGTGCGCGGCAGCCAACGCATTGATCGTCAGCAGGCCGAGCGAGGGCTGGCAATCGACCAGGATGTAGTCGTAATCGTTCAACACCGGCCGCAGCACACGGGCCAGGGCCTGCTCACGCCCGACCTCGACGACCAGTTGCACCTCCGCCGCCGACAGATCGATGTTGCTGGGCAACAGGAACATGCCGTCGGTCGAGGTCTCCTGCACTACATCCTGCACGGAGACCTGACGTTCCATGATCACGTTGTAGATCGTGGTGTCCAGATGATGCGGGTACACCCCGAGACCCACAGACAGGGCGCCCTGCGGGTCGAAGTCGACGAGCAATACCCGCCTACCGCACTCGGCCAGCGCCGCACCGAGATTGATCGTCGAGGTGGTCTTGCCGACCCCGCCCTTCTGATTGCACATCGCGAGCACGGTCGCGGGCCCGTGTCGATCCAGTAACGGCGGGTCGGGGACGTGCCTGCGGGGCCTGCCCGTCGGTCCGATGCCGCCTTCCAGGGCTTCGAGCGCTTCTTCTTCGGTGGGGTCTGCCGCCCTGGGCGTGAGACCCAGGTCGACGGCCGCACCACGCGGCCTACCGGCCGAAGGCGACGGTGTCGACATGGTGGCTCGCTCCTCGCATCCAAAGGTTCCTGTGTGGTGCAACCCCGCGGGCGCTGATTCACGTCCCTCCGCTGCAACGGAACCGTTCTGCCTGCGATCCAACCACCGTCGGACACGACCTGATCGCCAAGCCCACTCCTGTCGGCACTCTAAGCGGCAGGCGCAGCAGCGGCAACGCGCCTCGCCGAGACCGCAACGTTAGCTTGCCGTTCCGAGGTGGAGTGCGCAGCCGATTGAGCGGATCAACTCCGTTCGGGCAGGCCAACGGTATCGGAATCGGTACGCAGGAAGTCGGCCAGTGACAGCGGATCCCGGCCCGTGAGTCGTTTGACGACATCGTTGCGGACGGCCATCTCACCCGTGGCGATCGCCGCATAAGACGTGATCCAGCCCTCGATCTCCCACGACTCGCCTTGGCCCGCACGGGAAGCGCGCGCGTCGGCGAGTGTTTGATTTTGATACCCGATCGGTCGATGGGCGAACGTTTCCAGCACCTGCGCGGTCTGTGCCAAGGTCAACAACTGCGGGCCGGTGATGTCGTAGACCCGACCCGCGTGACCGTCGCCGGTCAACACGGCTCGGGCCGTCTGCGCGACGTCCTCACGCGAGACCCACGCCACCTGGCCGTCGCCCGCCGGTCCCCGCAGGACATCGTCTTCGCCGACCCACTCGGGTACCGAGTCCAGATAGAGACTCGGACGCAGGAAGGTGAAGGCGACTCCGGTCGCGCGAATGTGCTCCTCGGTGCGGAAGTGATCCCTGGCGAAGGTGAAGGTTGCGTCGGGATCGGCCCCGAGGAAGGACAGATACACCAGATGTTCGACGCCCGCAGCGACGGCCGCGTCCACCGCTGTCGTCTGCTGCTGGACCCGGGCCGGGTCGGCGTCCGCCGAGACGAGGAAGAGCGTGCGCACGCCGTCCAGAGCCGCCTGCATCGCGGCGGAGTCGGCGTAGTCGGCGACCCGCGTCGAGGAGACGGCGAGCTCCGGTGCACGAGCGGCATCACGCACGACCAGTCGAGTCGGCGTACGCAGGGTGGCCAGCAACGCCGCAACCCGACCGCCCACCGCCCCGGTTGCCCCGGTCACCCCGATCATCGTCTCTCCCTATCTCTCGGCCGGCGAGATGCGATCGCCCGTCACGCACGCTAGATCCATCCGACGTCGCTCGCCGATCGATCACCTCGGCTCTCAGTCCTCTCGATCATGCCCGTGTTCGGCGACCGAAGGCGGGTTTTCCCGGGGAGGACCAGGTCGAGGGGCGTCCAGTGCACGTGGATGAGCCAGCGCATAGACCTCGCGTAGCGCATTGATGGTGACCAGGGTGTAGACCTGGGTCGTGGTCACCGAGGCGTGCCCGAGCAACTCCTGCACCACACGGACATCGGCCCCGGCCTCCATGAGATGGGTGGCGAAGGAATGCCGGAGGGTGTGCGGCGACACGGCGTCGGACAACCCGACGGCCGCCGCCGACGACTTGAGCACCTGCCAGGCGCTCTGCCGGGAGAGTCTGCCGCCGCGCGCGTTGAGGAACAACGCCGGTCCGCCTCGACCTGCCGAGGACAAGGTGGGGCGCCCACGAACGAGATAAGCCTGCACCGCGGCCAACGCCGGACGCCCGATGGGCACGACGCGCTGCCGACCGCCCTTACCCGCCAACAACACGGTGCGCGCCTGCGCGTCGATATCGTCGATCACCAAGCCGACAGCCTCGGAGATCCGTGCCCCGGTGGAGTAGAGCAATTCCACGATGGCGCGGTCGCGCAGCCCTCGGGGGTCGGAACCGCCCGCTCCCTCGACCAACCGCAGCACGTCGTGGACGGGCAGTGCCTTGGGCAGGCGTCGGGGTATTCCGGGCGGCGAGACGTCGGCGGCCACGTCGACGGGCACCCGTCCCTCTCGGTGGGCGAAACGGTGCAGGCCCCGCACCGCGATCAGTGCCCGTGCCGCGGAGCCCGCGGCGAGCGGCGGTCGATCGCCATCGCCCTCCCGCAGGGCCAGGACGAAGGCGGTGACGTCCGCACGTCCGACCTCGTGCAGCGCACCGATACCCCGCTGGGTCAGTCCCAGCAGGTAGCGGCGGAGGTCTCGCCCATAGGCGTCCAGCGTGTTGCGGGCGATGCCGCGCTCGACGGCGAGGTGGGCGAGGTACTCGTCCAGTCGTTCGGCCAACTCCGGCGCCGGCCGGTCGTCGGCCGCCGCGCTCTCGGCTCGCGGCTCGACCGGGGGCGGGTCGACCACCACACCGCCGATGGCATCCGATTCCGTCTCGCCTCGGCTGCCGTGGTCCGGTCTCTGTCGAGGCAAGCCGCTCTGCATCGCCGTCCCTTCGTCAGGCCGGTCCAACCCGGCCACCGCCTGTCGAGATGTCCGTTTTCGTCGCCTCCAGGTTAGGGGCGCCCCACGGTCCCCACCGACCGCCGAAACAGGCTCGGGTGCGACCCTGAGCAGATATTAGAGCTGTACCCAGCAGGAATCCGGGTTCCCCTGGCCCCAGTTCAGGGATATCACCGATCCCCACCGTGTTCGGATCGCAATATCGTCTGTCCATGGCCACCTCTGCCGATTCCCATCCGCTCCGCATCGGAGATGCCGAACGCGGCGAAGCGATCCGCTTCCTCGGCGACCACTATTCGCAGGGCAGGCTGACGATGGCGGAGTTCGAGGATCGGTCCGAGAGCGCGACGGCAGCCCGAACCCGATCCGATCTGATCGCCCTATTCGCCGACCTCCCCGGCGATCACAGAATCACCGATGATTTCCACGTCGGGACGCCGAATTCGAGTCAGTCGCTCCGAGAATCCGAAGTCCGAGACGGCGATAACAGGCCCGCTGCCGGCTTGGGTCCCGCGCTGGAACCCATCATTCGGTCTGCGGGCGAACTCGCCGAGTCCGTCGGACGGTCGGTCAACCGCGCCGTCAACCAACGGGTCGCGCCCGCCCAGGGTGAGTCCTCGCGGTATCGGGTGTTGGCCGGGGTCCTGCAGATCTTCCCGAGTTTCGGCGCGGGCCGCTTCTACACCGGGCATATCGGGATGGGTATCGCTCAGTTCTGTCTATCGTTCGCCATCGTCGGCCTGGTGTGGTCGTTCGTCGACGGCGTGCTCCTGCTGGCCCATGGCGGCGAGGACGCCGAGCACCGCAGCCTGCGCTGACGGCGGCGGCCCTCGCACACCCCCCTACCCGGGTATGGGCACCGGTCTCACTCCCTGGTCCGATGTCGTAGCCGCATCGACGCCATAGCATCGGCTCGGTGACGACCCTGCCACCGACGCGAACCACCGACGCAGCGACCCGGGAGGGTTCCCGGCTCCGTAGGTTGGTCCGCATTGTCATCGGTGTCCTCCTCACCGACCCGGACCGTCGGGTCAGCCCGCCGAGGCCGAAATCCCCGCGCCCGCTGTTGCTGTTGCTCGCCGCACTCGTGCTGGCGTTCCTCATCACCACCATCGTTGTCGGGGTGATCGAGCTCGATCCCACGATGACGCCGGCGCCCGAACGGCCCGACCAAGATCGAATCGTCCCGGTTCTGGGACCACCCGTCCCCCAGTTCGCACTCTTCGCGTCGGCCGGGGCGTGTGTGCTGGCGTTCTTCCGTCCCTTGGTGGCCTGGCGCCTGGCGACCTTCATGATGATCTGCTGGATGCTGATCTTCCAGCAGGTGCTGGGCGATCTGTGGCCGTTCTGGGCGCACTACCTACTGATCCTCTTCTTGGTTCCGGCCCGGCACGTTCGCTGGATCTCGGCTTTGACGACCTTCGCGGGGCTCGCAGCGTTGCTGGTGGCGCTGCCCTTGGTGGCCGACTCGCCGTTCGATGTACCGCCGATCGGCGTTCTGCTGTTCTCGGCGTTCGCGGCGATACTGCTCGGCCGAACGGTCGGCGGTGGCTACGAGACCTGGTTGCTGCGCCGTCGTCCCCGCCCGGCCGAGGATGAGGCCGAGCGTTCCCAACGAGAAGAGCGTGACCGATTCCTGGAGGAGACCGGGCGCAACCTTCGGGACGAGGCCCGCGCGACGGGAGCACTCAGCCTGGTCGTACTGATCACCGGCACCGACTCGGCGCTGGCCCCGCGCCGCATGGCATCCACCCGATGGCGACGCAGGCTCATCGTGGTGCTCGTCGTTCTCATCGCGATCGTCACGACAGTCGTGGGACTGGTCGGGAGCGTCAACCAACCGGGTTGGGCCGACTTCCTCGTCTTGACCAGCGGTGTGATCTGCCTGCTGGCACTGCCACTCCCCCTGCTCGCCTGGCGGCTGAGCCTCCCGGGGATCGTGACCGCGTTCGCCGCGCTTCCCGAATACGTCGGCCAGATGTTGGGATTGTGGTTGATCGTCATGGTCACGCTGTTCCTGGTGTCCTACCGGCATACGTCTCGCATCACCATCCTGGTCGGGACGGTGACAGCCGCCGTGGTGGCGATCAGTTCGGTGCTGGCGACCGATTCGTGGGGCAGGATCAACGTCGGCGGTGTGCTGCTCTCGGTGATCGTCGTCCTGCTGCTGGGCTATTCGTTGGGCTCGGCCCGTCGAGCCCGCCGTGACCTGGCCGCCGAGGAGCAGCGAGCCGCCGAAGCACAGGCGGAACAGGTGCGACTCAGCGAGCGGAACCGGATCGCCAGGGAGATGCACGACGTGGTGGCGCACCACATGTCGATGATCGCGGTGCGCTCGGAGACCGCGCCCTACCGGCTTCCCGATCTCTCGGAATCCGGTCGCACCGAGTTGGCCGAGATCGGCACGGCGGCGCGCGCCGCGATGTCGGACATGCAACGCCTGCTCGGGGTGCTCCGGGAGAAGGATCACCGACCGGACAAGGCGCCGCAGCCCGGGCTCGCCGAACTGAACGACCTCGTTTCGGCCGGCCGCGACTCCGGTATCCCCGTGACGCTTCGGCTGCCCGCCGAGTTGGCCGCGCAGGTTGCCGAGCCACTCGGTCTGACGGTCTACCGCATCGTCCAGGAAGCCCTGACCAACGCGGGCCGCTACGCACCCGATGCGCCGATCGAGATCGAGATCGCCGAACAGGGGGCTACCCTGATCGTCGCGGTGCGCAACGAGCCACCTAGCAGACCACCCGCCGCTGCCACCCGACGATCGGGCGGTGGCCACGGGCTGACCGGGATGCGTGAGCGGGTCGCGCTGCACGGCGGGAAATTGCGGACCGGCCCGACCGACGCGGGCGGCTTCGAGGTTCGAGCCCTGCTTCCGTTGAGGGCCACCGCGCAGACCGATGATGTCCGGGAGGAACGATGATCCGCGTCCTGGTTGCCGACGACCAGGCGATGGTGCGAGAGGGCTTCTCCGCGCTGCTGGCCGCACAGACCGATATCGAGGTGGTCGGCTCGGCCTCCGATGGTCGTGAGGCGGTCAGCGAGACCCGTCGATTGATCGAGGCGGGCACCGGGCCCGACGTGGTGCTGATGGACATCCGCATGCCGGTGCTCGACGGGCTCGCCGCCACCCGACTGCTGATGGACGCACCACGCGCCGCCGACACCGAGCCGCCCAAGGTACTGGTGTTGACCACCTTCGATCTGGACGACTACGTGTACGAAGCGCTGCGCTCCGGCGCCAGCGGTTTCCTACTCAAGCACGCACCCGCCACCGATCTGCTCGCGGCGGTCCGGGTGGTCGCCGAAGGCGGCGCACTGCTCGCTCCCTCGGTGACCCGACGGCTCATCGAGGACTTCGTCCAAGCTCGGCCGATCGAGAACACCGTCCGGGCGCGACCGGATCCGCTCAAGGTCCTCACCGAACGGGAGACCGAGGTACTGGGTCTGGTCGCGCGCGGACTGTCCAACACCGAGATCGCGGGGAAGCTGGTGCTGGCCGAGCAGACCGTGAAGAGCCACGTCAGCCGAATCCTGACCAAACTCGGGTTGCGTGATCGAGCGCAGGCAGTGATCACCGCATACGAATGCGGGCTGGTCGCGGTCGGTTCCTGATACCCGAGTAGTACCGCGGATCCGCTACCGCCGGGGGACGATTCCGGGCCCCTCACCCTCATAACTTCCGTCGTGTCGACCTCGAACGGGGACGGCAGGAGGGATGACGAGGGCCATGCGCAGGAAGACACGGGTAGCCCGGCGGGCTCGATCGATCGCGCGGCCGCTGGCGGGAGTGATCGGGCTCGGCGCGACGCTCGGAATGCTTGCCGCGCCCACCTCGGTGGCGGCCGATCGCTACGCACCGCAAGCCTCGGTGGTCACCGCCTGGGAGTCGGATCGCTCGACGAACCGATCGCTGCCGTCCCCTCACGACGAGCCTGCCGAGATCGCGGGATTCTTCGCGGCGACTCCGCCCGCCGAGCTGCGACGTCTCGTCCGCACCCATCCCGAGATCGTGGGTGCTCTGGACGGCGCCCCGATCGGGGCGCGCTACGCCGCGAACCGGCGCCTCTCCGAGGAATCGGCGCCTGCCTCGGTCGAGACCGAGGCAGCGATACGCGACCACGAGCTGCTCCTGTTCGATCCGCGCGAACGCGGACGCATCGCCGTCGTGCTCGGTGACATGGACACGGCGGAGCACATCACCGTGTTGGTACCCGGATCGGACGTGGATCTCGCCCGCTTCGCCGAAGCCGAATCACCGCTGCGCAAGCCGATGGGCAAGGCCACGGCGTTACACGCCGAACTCACCGCCGCGCACCCGACGAAGCAGACGGCGGTGATCGCGTGGCTCGGCTATCAGACTCCCGAGGGTCTCGGGTTGGATGCGATCAGCGGCAGCCTGGCGCGGCAGGGCGGGGCGGAGCTGGCCGACTTCGTCGATGGCTTGCGGGTCCAGCTGCCCGGTCGGCAGATCAGTCTGATCTGCCACAGCTACGGCGCGGTGGTCTGCGGGCAGGCCGCCCTCGTCACCTCGGCCGTCGACGATCTGGTGCTGCTGGCGGCCCCGGGTGTGCGGGTGGATTCGGTCGACGAATTGCACACCAGGGCACGGGTCTGGGCCGGTCGCGCCGACGAGGACTGGATCACCCATATCCCGGGGTGGCGCATCGGGGACCTCGGCCACGGCCCGGATCCGACCGCCGCGGACTTCGGCGCTCGCATCCTGCCGACCGAGGACGTCACCGCGCACGACGACTATTTCGCGCCGGGCACTGATTCGCTGGCGGCGGTCGCCGAGGTCGTGGTCGGCAGCCACATCGGACCGCAGGCGGAGTCGCCTGCTGCGGGCGCCGCCCAACACCGGGAGACGAACCGATGACCCGACGGGAGGCCCGCGATCCGCTATTGGATCTCATCCGGGTGGTCGCGGTGTGCGGGGTGGTGTTGGGCCATTGGCTGGTGACTCCATTGGTTCCCACGGCGAACGGCGTGATCGCGGCCAGTCCACTGACGACACTGCCGGAGCTGACGCCGCTGAGCTGGTTCCTGCAGACCCTGGGCTTGTTCTTCTTCGTCGGGGGCTTCGCCGCGGCGCGCGGTCTCCGGTCGGCGGAGGCGTCGGGGATCACCCCGGCACGGTGGTGGCTCGCCCGGCTGCGCCGTTGTGCCGTACCGGTGCTCGGTCTGTCCGCCTGCTGGTTGGTCCTGCTGGTGGTGTTGGCCGTGCAGGGCACACCGCAGCAGACGGTGGCGACCGCAGCGCAGTTGCTCACCACTCCGTTGTGGTTCCTCGTCGTCTATCTGGTGTTGCTCGCGGTGACACCGATCGCTCGGCGGCTGGATCGCCGTTTCGGGTTGGCCGCCGTTCTCATTCCCGGTGTCCTCGCGCTGATCGCGGAGGCGACCGCCAGGTGGGCGGACGGTTGGTTCGGCCAGGCCATCGGACTCACCACTGTCGTCACCGTGTGGTGGGTGCCGTGGCAACTCGGCACCGCGTTGGGCGGCGGGCGGCGGATCCGACCGATCATCGGTCTCTGGATGGCGATCGCGGGGGCTGCTGCGCTGCTGTTCCTGGTGCGGGTACTGGACTATCCGGCGGCGGCCGTCGGGCTGCCCGGCGCTGACCGATCCAATCTCGTGCCGCCGTCACCGGTCGTTCTCGCACTCGCGGTGGCCCAGGTCGGGGTGGTGCTACTCGCAGCGCGACCGCTGCGCGCCCTCACCGCGCGCTCCTTAATCGCCACCGTGGTGCACCGCGTCGATCGACACGCGTTGGCGATCTTCCTGCTGCATCAGAATGCGCTGATCGCGGTGACTCTGATCGCCATTCGGTTCGCGACGCTGCCCGGTCTGCACACCGTGCCCGCCGATCTGGGTTGGGTGGGCGTCCGGCTGTTGTGGTTGCCGGTGTTCGCCGCCGTTCTCCTGCTGATGTTGGCGACGTCTGCGCGACTGGTCGGTGGACGCGGTCGAACCGGAGCACCGCAGCCGCGACCGACGACCCCTGCGACAGTCGAGTCAGAGCAGTCGAATAAAGGGTGATTCCGGTGCCGTGGAACGGCTCATCGTCACCGACATCGGCGTTTCCCACCGGCCGGGCAGGCCGACCGGCAGCGGGCATGAACGATATTGTTGCCGAGTGGCAGGCGCAGATAACTCGAATGACTTGCGAATCGGCACCGTAGAACGAGAAGCAGCCGTGGAAGCACTCGCAACCCACCTATCCGAGGGCAGGCTGAGCCTAGAGGAATACGAGCAGCGCCTCACTGAGACGATGGACGCCAAGACGCGGCAGGCGTTGCTCGCGGTGTTCACCGATTTGCCCGCACCGCATCCGAAGCTGCCTGGAACGTCGGCCTACCCGTCGAGCCCGCCTGCTCCGGTGGCCGAGGCCGATATGGTGGTCTATTCACACAAATCGAAGATTGCCGCTGGCGTTCTTCAGCTCATTCCGAGCCTAGGGATCGGTCGGTTCTACACCGGCCACGTCGGCATCGGGCTCGCCCAACTTCTGTTGACACCGATATTCGGCATCGGCGTCCTCTGGTGCTGGATCGACGGCATCCTGATGCTGGCCAACGGCGCCAAAGACAAGGACGGCAGGCCGCTGCGCGACTGATCGGCGGCCACGGCCGGAGCGGGGCCGTGGTCTGCGAAGTAGCCGAAGCGGCTGCACAGACCACGGCACCTGATCAGTCCCGGCCTGCCTTCCGCGCCGCCCAACGCATCGGGCGGTCGGACCACGGTGCATCGACGTCCCTGGCTTCGGCGAGCCCGGTCAACACGGCGCGAGCCGCGAGCAACCCGGTCGCGGTCGACGCGTTGACGATCTCGCCTGCCACGACCATCCGCACCGCCTCGTCCAAGGGCACCCGGTGCACCACCAGGTCCGCCTCCTCGTTGCCTTCGGCCGCCATCGTCTCGACCTCGTGCAGGTCCGTGGCGAGGAACACCCGGACCACCTCGTCGGTGAATCCCGGCGACGCGGCCACATCGGCCAGCACCGACCACTGCGAGGCCGACAGCGACACCTCTTCGGCCAGCTCCCGGCGAGCGGTCTCCACCGGCGGCTCCCCCGCCAGGTCGAGCAGCCCGGCGGGCAACTCCCACAGCCGTCGGCCCAGTGGATGCCGGTACTGGTGGATCAACACCACCCGGCCTTCGTCGTCGATCGCGACGATCGCCACCGCACCGGGATGTTCCACGACCTCACGGCGACCCGTGACACCGCCGGGCATCTCGATGTCGTCGGCTCGCAACGCCATCACGGCACCCTGGTACAGGTCCTCGCTGCCCAGCGTGCGGAACTCGTGGCGGCCGGCCGTGCGCTCGATCGGCTCCGACTCGGTCATCGAGAGGCCCCTGCCGTGGTCGGCGCGGTGTCCGGCAGCGTCACCGGAAGCCGCTCCTGCGCCTTGTAATCGACCGAGGCCCGCACGAACGCGGCGAACAGTGGGTGCGGCCGAGTCGGCCTGCTCTTGAGCTCGGGATGCGCCTGGGTGCCCACGAAGAACGGGTGCACGTCCTGGGGCAGCTCGACGAACTCCACCAGCCGCTCGTCCGGCGACAGACCCGCGAACACCAGTCCCGCATCGGCGAGCCGGTCCCGGTAGGCGTTGTTCACCTCGTAGCGGTGCCGGTGCCGTTCGGAGACCTCGGTGGTGCCGTACGCCTTGGCCGTCACGGTCCCCGCAGCCAGTCGAGCCGGGTAGGCACCCAGCCGCATCGTGCCGCCCATGTCCCGCTCGCCTGCGACGACCGACTTCTGATCGGCCATGGTGCTGATCACCGGATGCGGGCCGTCCTCGCCGAATTCGGCGGAGTTCGCCTCGGTGATTCCGGCCAGGTCCCTGGCCACATCGATCACCATGCACTGCAGACCGAGACACAATCCCAGGATCGGGATCTGATGGGTACGGGCGTAGCGGATCGCACCGACCTTGCCCTCGATGCCCCGCACGCCGAACCCGCCGGGGACCAGGACGCCGTCGACCCCGGCCAATGCGCTGGCAGCGCCCTCGTCGGTGTCGCACTGGTCGGAGGGCACCCAGGCGATCTCCACCTTCGCGTGATGGGCGAATCCACCCGCGCGCAGTGCCTCGGTGACCGAGAGGTAGGCGTCGGGCAGATCGACGTACTTGCCGACCAACGCGATGCGCACCGTCTCGGAGGGCTGATGAACCCGGTCCAGCAGGTCGCTCCAGACCTGCCAGTCGACGTCCCGGAACGGCAGGCCGAGCCTGCGCACCATGAAGGCGTCCAGTCCCTCGGTGTGCAGAACGCGGGGGATGTCGTAGATCGAGCGGGCGTCCGGGGCCGCGACGACCCCGTCGTTGTCGACATCGCACATCAGCGCGATCTTGCGCTTGAGCGATGCCGGGATCTCCCGGTCCGACCGGCAGACGATCGCGTCCGGCTGGATACCGATGTTGCGCAGGGCCGCCACCGAGTGCTGCGTCGGCTTGGTCTTGAGCTCGCCGGAGGGCGCCAGATACGGCACCAGCGAGACATGCAGGAAGAAGCAGTTGTCCCGGCCGAGATCGTGCCGCACCTGGCGGCAAGCCTCCAGGAACGGCAGCGACTCGATATCACCGACGGTGCCACCGACCTCGGTGATCACCACATCCGGGGTGATGCCGTCCTCGTCGGGTTCGGCCATCGCCCGGATACGCGACTTGATCTCGTCGGTGATGTGCGGGATGACCTGCACCGTGTCCCCGAGGTACTCGCCACGGCGTTCCTTGGCGATCACCGTGGAGTAGACCTGGCCGGTGGTCACGTTGGCCCGGCCGGACAGGTCGCGGTCCAGGAACCGTTCGTAGTGTCCGACGTCGAGGTCGGTCTCCGCGCCGTCCTCGGTGATGAACACCTCGCCGTGCTGGAACGGATTCATGGTGCCGGGGTCGACATTGAGATAGGGGTCGAGCTTCTGCATGGTGACCCGAAGGCCACGCGCCGTGAGCAGCTGCCCCAGACTGGATGCCGTCAGCCCTTTCCCAAGGGAGGACGCGACGCCTCCCGTGACGAAGACGTGTTTGATCGTGCGTGCTTGCAGCACCAAGAGGGCTCCCCGTGGTTCCCGATTCACCGACCGTCACCGGTTCGGACTAGCTTCTGGGAGGACGGCGTGATACCGATCCACGGGGTCTTAACGTAACACCACGTGGCACCCGCAGCCCACTCACGGGGGCGATACGCAGGTCATCCGCCGCCGAGGGATGTCTGATCGACGTCCTCCGCCGCCGTCTCCTCCGGTGTGCCGCCCGACTCGTCCGGTGTGTCGACCACAACGGTCCGGAGACCCGGATCGGCGGGCAGCAGTCCAGCCGCCCCATCGGCGAACCCGTAATGGCCTGCGCCGCCCGCGTGTTGTTCGCCCAAGGCGAGGACCACGGCGATACGGGCCTCAGCACGGTCCAGGCTGTCCACCGTGGACAGGATGCTCGCCGCCGATGCGTCGCCTCGGACGTGGCCGATCGATCCCGTACGCGCCGCGGCGTCCCGGTGTCCCGTCAACACCGCGCCTGCGCCCGCGCGGTCCAGCTGAGCCGCGAAACGGGCCACCACGGAGGCCCGGTCACCGACGTCGTCCGCACCGCCGTCCAGCACGACGACGAGTTCGGCGGGGCTCGCATCGGCGCCCGCCTGAACGAAGCCGCCGTCGATCAGCCCGCCCAGCGCGGCCGCGCCCTCCTCCGGCGAGGCCTGGGGTTGACCGGTCTCCTCGTCGATCAACAACAGCGCGCCCAACAGGCCGCCTGCCATGGTCCCGGGATCGGCGGCGGTCGGGAGTTGCACACCCGCAGGCAGAACGCCACGCACCAGGTCGCGGAGTTGATCGGCCCGCGCCGGATCGGTGAAGCCGTCGGTGAGTGCGAGCTCGCCGGCCACGGTTCCGCCCGCCTCGACGATCAGGTCGCGGGTCGCATCGCGATCCTCGCTTTCGGCGGCCGAGGTGCTGACCATCGTCACGCTGAGCCCGGTCAGCCTGCCCGCCACCGCACCGGCGGCGACCTCGGCCGCGAAGGTGTCGGCCTGGCCCGCGCGCGCGGTCAACTCGGCCTGTTCGGCCTCCAACTCGGCGATCCGGTCCGGTAGCTCGGCGGACGAGCCCGTTCCCATGCTGGCGAGCAGCCGATCACTGATGGCGGTGGAGCCCAGCACCACGCCCACGGCCAGCGCCAGGAACATCGCGGCGAAGGCGACAATGTGATAACGCAGGGTGATCATGCGAAGAAACCCCTCAACCAGGTGGTGAAATCGGCGATGCCGTCGAGAGTGAGCTGGGTGTAGAGCGGGGCAAGACCGGACACCGCGACCGCGACCACCATCACGATGGCCACCGCCGCGAGAAGCAGGGCCACCGCGCCGGACGTGACCCGGCTGCGGTGCAACGTCACCACCGCCTCGGAATCCAACAACCTGCCGCCCAACCGAAGCCGGGTCAGCACCGTCGACGGGTTGGAACCGGTTCGGCCACGATCGAGGAACTCGTGCAGCGTCGCCTCGCAGCCGACGGCGACCACGAGATCGGCGCCGTTGTCCTCCGCCAGGAGCAGAGCGAGATCCTCCGGGTTCGCCGTGGATCTGAAGGCGACCGCCGCGACACCGTTGTCCTGCGCGCGATCCAGGCCGGGAGCATCGCCGTCCGGCAGACCGGGCACCACCACCTCCGCGCCACAGCGCAGGGTGTCGATGTGGATCCGATCCGGGTCGCAGACGATGACGTCCGGCCGCAGGCGCTGGCTGCGAATGGTGTCCGCGCCCTCGTCGACACCGATCAGCACCGGGCGCCATTCCTTGATGAACCGATGCAGCCGACGCAGTTGCACCTCGTGATCCGGTCCCGGTGCCACGACCACCACGAGTCGTCCGCTCAGTTCCACCCCGAGATCGGGAACGCCCGCGCCATCCAGCAGCAGGCCGCGTTCCAACCGAAGGAACTCCATGGTGTCGGCGGAGAAGGCGACCAGCTGCGCGGACATGCCCTCCTTGGCCTCGACCAGTCGATCGGCCACCGAGTCGGGGGTCAGCTCCACACCTTCGGCGACCACCAGGTCACCGGAGTACAGGACGCCGCCGTGCAACCGCACCCGCGTCCCGTCCTTGACCGTGAGCAGCAGATCGTCGCCGACCTCGTCGATCAGCGGGATCCCGGCGTCCAACAGTCGTTCCGGGCCGAGATTGGGGAAGCGCCCGGAGATCGAGGTCGTCATGTTGAGCACCGCTGCGGCGCGCGCCGCCACCAGGGCATCCGCAGTGCGCCGATCCAGGTCGGTCTGATCGATCACCGCGATGTCACCGGGACAGATCCGTCGGATCAGGTCGTCGCCGTGCCGCTCGACCCGAACCGTTCCGGTCACTCCCGGCAGGGATTGCTTACGCCGAGTCAACAAACCGGTGAGCTTCATTCGGCGATGGTGACAAGGAGGGCGCGGTTACGGCGTGCGGACACGCCCAGGATCAGTGGCCCCTCAGGCAGTCCCACCCGGACGGGCAGATCGCTTCCCTGAACCGAATGACCCTCGATCGCGCTCCGCCACGCTGAGCAACTCCTCGGCGTGCGCCCGACCAGTCTCGGTGGAGTCCATCCCCGCCAGCATCCTGGCCAGTTCCACCACCCGGTCGGCCTCGCTGACGGTGCGGACGCTGCTCGCGGTAATCCCGGATCCCGATCCCTTATGCACCACCAGATGCCGGTCGGCGTAGGCCGCTACCTGGGGCAGGTGGGTGACGACGACGACCTGATGGGAGACGGCCAGCCGCGCCAGCCTGCGTCCGACCTCGACTGCGGCACGGCCACCGACTCCGGCGTCGACCTCGTCGAACACCATGGTGGGCACCGGATCGGAGTCGGCGAGGACCACCTCCAAGGCCAGCATCACCCTGGACAGCTCACCGCCGGAAGCGCCCTTCTGCACGGGCAGCGCCGGGGCCCCCTCGTGGGCGATCAGCCGCAGCTCCACATCGTCGACGCCGTCCGGCCCGGCCTGGACTCGCTGGCCGTCCATGGTCAGCACGGCGTCGTCGGTGGGCACCGCCCGCTTGCGGAGCACCGCGACCTCGATGCGTGCCGAGGACATCGCCAAGCCTGCCAGCTCCGCCGACACGGCCTTGCCCAGCTCGTTGGACGCCGCCACCCTGGCGGCCCCGACCCGTTCGGCATGCCCGACCAGTTCCTCCTCCAACTCGTCGCGCCGCTTGGCCAGCGCATCGAGCACCCCGTCGGAACCGTCCGCAAGAGACAGTCGTTGCCTGGCATCCTCCGCCCAGGCCAGCACACCGTCGATGTCGGCGGCGTACTTCCTGGTGAGCGCCTTCAATTCCGCCTGTCGGGACAACACCCGTTCCAGTCGCGCCGGATCGGCGTCCAGCCGGTCCAGATATGCCCCGAGCTCGGCGCCGACATCGACCAAGAGCGCGATCGCCTCGCCCAGCCTCGGTTCGAGTTCGCGCAGCTGGGTGTCGTCGGCACCGATGAGTCGCCGTCGGGCGTCACCGAGCATGCCCAGCGCGCCAGGTTGGTCGGGATCGCCATCGGCGGCACCCGTCAAGGCCAGTTGGGCGCCGAAGGCAGCCGCCCGCAGCTGGTCGGCGTCGGCGAGCCGCTTCGCCTCCTCGACGAGTTCCTCGTCCTCACCGGGCTGCGGGTCCAACGCCTCGATCTCGGTGAGACCGTGTCGAAGGATGCTGGCCTCGCGCGCCAACTCCTTGGCCTGCTCGGCACGCAGTCGGAGCTCCTCGGCGACGCTGAGCCACTCGGCCCGGACCCGCCGATAGTCGCCCAGCGGCGACAGCACCGGGTCACCCGCGAAGCGATCCAGCACCGCGCGTTGCTCGCTGCCGCGCAGCAATCGCAACTGGTCGTTCTGGCCGTGCACGGCCAAAGCCTGTTCGGCCAGTTGCGCCAACACTCCGATCGGTACCGACCGACCACCGAGGTGGGCGCGGGATCTGCCGTCGGCGTTCACGGTTCGTACCGCGATCAGGCTGCCGTCCTCATCGGGATCGGCGCCCACATCGGCGGCCACCTTCGCGGCGCCGTCGGTGCTCTCGATCCGGAATCGTCCTTCGACGACCGTCCGCTCGGCGCCCGACCGCACCCGAGAGGACTCGGCACGTCCCCCACTGAGCAGGTGGAGTCCGGTGACGACCATCGTCTTGCCCGCACCCGTCTCGCCCGTCACCACGGTCAAACCGGGGTGCAATTCGAGGGTGGCCTCGTCGATGACGCCGAGGCCCTGGATTCGCATCTCGGCCAACACACCCCGAACCCTATCGCCGAGGCGAGACAGCCGGGAATACTCGGGCGCACTCACCCACCCGTCGACGGCCGGTGCACCATGGGAAACCGGGCCTGTCGGGTGTCTGGACGCTCAGTCGTCGACGGGTCCGCGCCAGCCCTGCACCGGTAGGGAGAACTTGCGGGTCAGCCGGTCGGTGAACGGGGCGGGACGCAGGCGCACCAGGCCCACCGGTAGGTCGCCTGCCAACACCTCGACCCTGGCGCCCGCCGGTAGCTCGACGGTGCGACGGCCGTCACAGCACAACACCGCAGGATGGCCGCCCGCATCGATCTCGACGGCGACCACCGACGTCCAGGCCACCACCAGGGATCGGGAGAACAGGGCGTGCGCATTGCTGGGCAGCACCAGCATCGCGGGCACCTCCGGCCAGATCACCGGGCCGCCCGCGGAGAACGCGTACGCGGTCGAACCGGTGGGCGTGGCACACAGGACCCCGTCGCAACCGAAAGCCGACACAGGCCTGCCGTCGACCTCCACGACGACGTCGAGGATTCGCTCCCGGCTGCTCTTCTCCATACTGGCCTCGTTGAGGGCCCAGTCCTGCGCGATGACCTCGCCGTTGTGATAGGCCACGACGTTGAGCGTCATCCGCTCGTCGACCTGATAGTCCCGGCGGATGACCGCCTGAACGGCCTCCTCGACGTGTTCGGCATCCGCTTCCGCCAGGAAACCGACCCGTCCGAGGTTCACCCCCAGCACGGGGACCCTGGCGGGGCGGGCGAGTTCGGCCGCACGCAACAACGTCCCGTCACCACCGAGGACGAAGACCAGTTCAACGCCTGCCGCCGCCTCCGGCCCCGGTTCCACCACCCGGTCGTAGCGAGCCGCGTCGAGGTCGGGGGCCTCGTCGGCCAACACTCGCAGCGCGATATCGGCCTCGGCGAACATCGCGGCGACGTCGTGCGCGGTGCGCCTGCTGGCCTCCCTGCCGGTGTGGACCACCAGGAGTACCTCGCGGGTCATCGCGGGCCCTCCCGCACCGCGTCCCGGACCGCCTGCTCCACGTCGGCTGCCTCCATGCTCGGGACGACGGCCGATTCCACCGTGGAATCCGGCTGCTCGCCGCCCTGCTCGGGTGGTGCTCCGGCCTTGGTCAGCCAGAGGAAGTACTCCACATTGCCTGCTGGGCCGGGCAACGGGCTGGCGATCACGCCCCGGAACACCAGATCGTGTTGTTGCGCAACCCGGATCACCTCCAGGACCGCCTCCACCCGCAGCGCCGGATCACGAACAACGCCACCGGAACCGAGTCTGTTCCGGCCCACCTCGAACTGCGGCTTGACCATCGGCAGCAGATCGGCGCCCGGCGCGGCGCAGGAGGCCAACGAGGGCAACACCAGGCGCAGCGAGATGAACGACAGATCGGCGACCACCAGATCAACCGGTCCGCCGATGAGTTCCGGGGTCAGCGCACGGACATTGGTGCGATCCAGCACATGCACCCGGTCGTCGGTCTGGAGCCGCCACACGAGCTGGCCGTAGCCGACGTCGGCCGCCACGACCTCGACGGCATCGCGGCGCAGCAACACATCGGTGAACCCACCGGTCGATGCGCCTGCGTCGAGACAACGACGACCGGCCGCACTCAACCCGGCCGGTTCGAAGGCATCCAGCGCACCGACCAGTTTGTGTGCACCGCGAGAAGCCCAGCCGGGATCGTCCTCATCGGACTGGACCAACACCGGCGCGTCGGTCTCCACCGCCGTGGCGGGTTTGCTGGCGACCATTCCCCGAACCAGGACCCGGCCCGCGTTGACCAGTTCCACCGCTTGTTCCCTGGACCTGGCCAGGCCCCGGCGCACCAGCTCGGCGTCCAGCCGTACTCGTCGCGCCACGATCAGATCCGATCGATGCCGCTGAGGGCATCACTGAGCGCGGTGTGTACCGCGTCGAACCGCGCGACGTGCTCCGAGGTGTCCAACTCGTCCAAGCCGTCGAGCTGTCGGACCGATTCCTCCACCTCGGCGATCGACGTCGCGGGGTCCGGCCCGGTGTCACGGGAGGGACCCGCTGCGAGAAGCATCGGCGTGGGGCCCTGATCACGGTTCATCCGGCTCGCTCATCTCGTGATCGCCAACTGGTCACCCTCAATACTCTGCCATGACTCCCAGACCGAGTGCGCGCACCGAGGTATCGGACATTTCGTCGTGCGCCCAGACCAGCGGGAGCGCGCCGACAGCAGAGGCCGACCACCACGCGGCGCAGAGCGCCCGCAGGAGATCCAGCGGCGGGCCGTCGGATTCCCGCGCCGTGTCCAGCGCGCGAACGGTCAATCCGCCCTCAACGGCCCGAATCTCCCACCGGTCCTGTTCGATGATCCGCAGTTCCTCGGCATCGTCGAAGACCGCACCGAGGTCCGTGGCGAGAAACACCGGGCGGTGAATCGGATCTGCGGCGAGGAGACCGGCGGGATCGGTCACTCCGGAGAGGACCAGGAGCGAGTCCATCGAGCTGTTCACCGCGCCCTCGATGTCGGTGTCCAACCGATCGCCGACGACCAGGGGGCGAACCGCGCCGAGCCCGCTCGCCGCCTGCTCGAACAACGGCGAGCGTGGTTTGCCCGCCAGATCGGGACCACGTCCGGTGGCCGCCCGCAGTGCGGCCACCATCGAGCCGTTCCCAGGCAGGAGTCCCCGCTCGGTCGGAACCGTGGGGTCGAGATTGCAGGCCACCCACCAGGCCCCGGCCCGAATCGCTTCGCAGGCGGCCGCCAGGTCGGGCCAGGCGGTGGCGACCGAGTGTCCCTGAATGACCGCGGTGAAGTTCGCGGGCGATTCGGCCTCGGCCGCCGCGACGGGTCGCAGGCCGACCTGTTCGACCTCCGTTCGCAGCGCCGCCGACCCGACGACCAGTACCTCGGTACCGGGTTCGAGCTTTGCCGCCAACACTGCGGCGCCTGCCTGCGCCGAAGTACTCACCTCGGCGATCTCGGCGTCGAAACCGAGGCCACGCAGATGGGCTGCCACGTCCTCCGGTGCCCGCGATGCGTTGTTGGTCACGTAGCGCAGGGCCACTCCCGCCGCCCGAGCCCGAGACAGGGTCGCTCGCGCGTCGCCCACCGGCTCGCCACCCCGGAACACGGTGCCGTCCAGATCGAGCAGCAATGCGTCGTATCGGTCCACCAGCCTCGGACCGCTCTCGGTCTGCTTCCGGGTGGCGGGAGTGCCGCCCATTGGTGCCTCCTCGATCAACGCTCCGCCGGCGGGTCGGCCTTGGCCGAGTCCTCGTCGGCGGCGGAGTCGGACTTCGGTTCCTCCGTCGTGGCAGCCGCATCCACCTGCTCGTCGACAGCCTCGGCCGACTCCGCAGCCTCGGCGCTGCCGCTCCGGTCCTCGGGAGTCTCCTCGGCAACCGCCTCGGTAGCGGCGACTTCCTCGGTGTCCTCGGCCTCGCGGTCCTTCGTCACGCGGTCTTGCTCAGCGGAGTCGTCGCTCGCCTTCGGTTCTTGAATCGGCTCGTAACGGCGTGGTGGGGTGCGGCCCGCGAGCTCGTCGGCGAGATCGCTCGCGCGCTCCGACGCATCGGTCTCGTCCGCGTCATCGGCCTCGGCGGCGTTGAGGAACCACCGCACCGCCTCCTCGCCCCGTCCTGCAGCGGCGAGGTTGTCGGCGTAGGCGTAGAACAGGCGCGCGCTCCACGGCTGCTTGCGCTTCGGGTCGAGATCCGGGCCCTGCAGGGCGACCACGGCGGCGTTCAACTCGCCGAGGTCTCGCCGGGCACCGGCGGCCACGATGCGCAGCTCGATGGCTTCCGCAGCAGGCAATGCGGAGGCCTCCGGCGACCGCAGCAGGTCCAGGGCGCGTTCCGGCCTGCCCAGTGCCCGCTCGCAGTCCGCCATGACCGCGATCATGCCGGGACCGCCGCTCATCCGCCGCGCGGCCCGCAGCTCGGTGAGGGCCTCAGCCCATTCCTCGGCGTGATAGGCACTGACGCCTGCCGCCTCGCGGACCAGACCGATCCGGCCCGCCTTCGAGCGAGCGAAACGGGCGTGGGCCAGTGCGGCCTGCGGGTCCTCGTCCACCAGCAGGCCTGCGGCCACCAGGTGGCGGCCGACGAGTTCGGCCAGGCTCATGGACAGCGAACCCAGCGCACGCCGGGCACCGGGGTCGAGGTCGGTCAGCTCGATGTCCTCGGGCAGCTGTGGCTCGGGCACCGAGGGTGCCCGGTCGTCCCGACGCCGATCCGAGGGCCGACGGTCGTCGCCGCGCGAGGCGAAGCGATCGCGAGCGGGTCCACCCGAGCTGCGATCGCGGTCGCCGAAGGAGCGGGCGGGCCGGTCGGAACGCCCACCCTGTCCGCCGCCGCGACGATCGTCGTCACGGGGCGGCCTACGGTCATACGAGCGCTCAGACCGATCCGAGCGGCCTGCGAACGAGCCCCGGCGGTCGTCGTCCCGAGGCGGCCTGCGGTCGTAGGAGCGCTCGGGCCGATCCGAGCGTGCACTCGATTCGCCGGTCCGACGGTCACCGTCGGACGACCGCTGATTGAAGGACCGCTCCGGCCGGTTGGCGGAGGAATCGCGCCGGTCTCCATCACGGCTGGGCCGACGGTCGTCGAAACGGGGGCGATCATCGTTGCGTCGATCGCCGTCCGGCCTGCGGGACGGGCCGCGATCGTAGGAACGACGATCCGAGCCGCCGCTGGGACGCCGATCATCGGAGCGGCGAGGGGAATCACGGCGCTCGAAGCCTCGGCCACCGGAGTCCCGGCTACCCGAATCCCGGCTGCCACCGAAGTCTCGACGCGGAGCCGAGCCGCCCGACCGGGAGTCACGCGAACCTGCAGGTCGATCCGAACGGTTCGAGGCGCCTCGGCCTGCGGTGAAGTCGGACCGCCTCGGCCCGTCATAACGGCGGGGGCCTCGGTCGTCGTCTCGACGAGGGCCGCCACTGCCGCCTCGGTCAGAGCGGTAGCCGCCCGAGGACGAGTCGTCCCGACGCTCGGGTCGGTCGTATCGACGGGGACGGTCGTCGCCACCAGACCGGCCGCTATTGCCATCGAACCTGCGTTCGCGGCCGCCTGCGGAGTCCGAACGGTCCGAGCCACGGGACCAACCACCGGAGCGGTTGTCAGAAGACGCCCGACGGTCAGCGGCGCCCCTCGGGGTCGCGGAGCCTCGATCGTCACGGCGATCGGAGAACCTCCCGCGATCACCCTGGCCACCGCGCGACCGGTTGTCGCCGGAGCCCGCCCGGTCCCGAGAGTCGCCGCCGTAGCCCCGTCGATCATTGCCCTGCGACCCGGAGCGCTCCCGGTCACCACGCGGCGCGCCGTATCCGCCCTGACGAGGCCGGTCGCGATTGTCCCGGCTGTCGCGGTTGTCTCGGCCGGAGAATCCGTCTCGACGTGGGGCGCCGCCTCGGTCCCCATCGCGACGATCCCCGCCACGCGGCGGATCGCTCCGCCTTCCTCTGTCGCCACCGCCTGCGGGCCGCGACCCTCGGCTGTCCCCGGACCGCTGTGGGCTACGGCGGTCGTCACGACCACCGTCCCGGTCACGACCACGGTCGCCGCGATCGCGGGAGTCCCCACGCGAACCGGAGTACTTTCCGTCTCGCGCCCGATCGCCACCTCCAGGGCCACGACCAGACCCAGAGTGACCATTCGAGCGGTGGCTGTTACCGCCGGACCGCTCTGTTGAACCGGACACGAGACCTCCTGCTGAACAACATGCTGAACGAAAACGACATACCTATGAACACGGTAGCCGCAGATTCCGACATCATGTCGTGGGCAGGTCGGCTACCTGTCTTCAAGCACAAAAAAATGGGTGGAGGAGAAACCGGGAGCACCATTCAAAGGTGCTTCAACCAGTCTCTCCCCCACCCATCGGTTGAGGTAAAGGTCGGCGGCGTCCTACTCTCCCACACCCCCACGGGTGCAGTACCATCGGCGCTGGAGGGCTTAGCTTCCGGGTTCGGAATGGGACCGGGCGTTTCCCCACCGCTATGACCACCGACACACCTGCGAACAAACAACCCAACCACCCGCTGTCCCTCCCCCGAACCCGAAACACACAGGAAAAACCTGAATGCTCCAGACCCCGAAGAGACACAACCCGGTCAGGGTTGTTCCTTCAGAACCACACAGTGGACGCGTAGCACCTTCGTGAGCAAGTCCTCGGCCTATTAGTACCCGTCAACTCCACCCGTTACCGAGCTTCCATCTCGAGCCTATCAACCCAGTGGTCTACTGGGGGCCTTAACCCACAAAGGGTGGGACACCTCATCTAGGAACAGGCTTCCCGCTTAGATGCTTTCAGCGGTTATCCCTCCCGAACGTAGCCAACCAGCCATGCACCTGGCGGTACAACTGGCACACCAGAGGTTCGTCCATCCCGGTCCTCTCGTACTAGGGACAGCCTTCCGCAAGTATCCTACGCGCGCGGCGGATAGGGACCGAACTGTCTCACGACGTTCTAAACCCAGCTCGCGTGCCGCTTTAATGGGCGAACAGCCCAACCCTTGGGACCTACTCCAGCCCCAGGATGCGACGAGCCGACATCGAGGTGCCAAACCATGCCGTCGATATGGACTCTTGGGCAAGATCAGCCTGTTATCCCCGGGGTACCTTTTATCCGTTGAGCGACACCGCTTCCACCAGCCAGTGCCGGATCACTAGTCCCGACTTTCGTCCCTGCTCGACCCGTCAGTCTCACAGTCAAGCTCCCTTGTGCACTTACACTCAACACCTGATTGCCAACCAGGCTGAGGGAACCTTTGGGCGCCTCCGTTACCCTTTGGGAGGCAACCGCCCCAGTTAAACTACCCACCAGGCACTGTCCCTGAACCCGATCAGGGTCCGAGGTTAGACATCCAGTACGACCAGAGTGGTATTTCAACGATGACTCCACAACCACTGGCGTGATCGCTTCACAGTCTCCCACCTATCCTACACAAGCCGAACCGAACACCAATACCAAGCTATAGTAAAGGTCCCGGGGTCTTTCCGTCCTGCCGCGCGTAACGAGCATCTTTACTCGTAGTGCAATTTCGCCGGGCCTGTGGTTGAGACAGCGGAGAAGTCGTTACGCCATTCGTGCAGGTCGGAACTTACCCGACAAGGAATTTCGCTACCTTAGGATGGTTATAGTTACCACCGCCGTTTACTGGCGCTTAAGTTCTCACCTTCGCCCCCAAAGGAGCTAAGCGGTCCCCTTAACGTTCCAGCACCGGGCAGGCGTCAGTCCGTATACATCGTCTTACGACTTCGCACGGACCTGTGTTTTTAATAAACAGTCGCTTCTCCCTGGTCTCTGCGGCCACACAACGCTAGCCCGAAAAAGGCTTCACGCCACACGGCCCCCCTTCTCCCGAAGTTACGGGGGCATTTTGCCGAGTTCCTTAACCACAGTTCACCCGATCGCCTCGGTATACTCTACCTGACCACCTGTGTCGGTTTGGGGTACGGGCCGCCTGGATACTCGCTAGAGGCTTTTCTCGGCAGCATGGGCTCACTCTACTTCGCCTCAATCGGCTACGCATCACGTCTCACCCATCACGCTCCAACGGATTTACCTATCAGAGCAGGCTACACGCTTACACCAGTACTACCACTCACTGGCGGAGCTACCCTCCTGCGTCACCCCATCACTTGACTACTACCAGCTCAGATCCCGCGCAGACCACCACCACCCCCGAAAGGGCAACAATAATCCGGGCGGTTAGTATCACCAGCCTCGCCATGGGCGCATCCACACGGGTACGGGAATATCAACCCGTTGTCCATCGACTACGCCTGTCGGCCTCGCCTTAGGTCCCGACTTACCCTGGGCGGAATAACCTGGCCCAGGAACCCTTGGTCATACGGCGGCAGAGTTTCTCACTCTGCTTTCGCTACTCATGCCTGCATTCTCACTCGCACACCATCCACGACTCGTTTCCACGGCCGCTTCACCCGATGCACGACGCTCCCCTACCCATCCACACACCTAGACCTGATCCGAAAACCAGGCCGAGCACACGTGTGAATGACACAGCTTCGGCGGTGCGCTTGAGCCCCGCTACATTATCGGCGCAGGACCACTTGACCAGTGAGCTATTACGCACTCTTTAAAGGATGGCTGCTTCTAAGCCAACCTCCTGGTTGTCTGGGCGACCCCACATCCTTTCCCACTTAGCGCACACTTAGGGGCCTTAGCTGGTGTTCTGGGCTGTTTCCCTCTCGACTACGAAGCTTATCCCCCGCAGTCTCACTGCCACGCTCTCACTCACCCGCATTCGGAGTTTGGCTGACGTCAGTAACCTTGTAGGGCCCATTAGCCATCCAGTGCTCTACCTCAGATGAGAAACACGTGACGCTGCACCTAAATGCATTTCGGGGAGAACCAGCTATCACGGAGTTTGACTGGCCTTTCACCCCTACCCACAGCTCATCCCCCAGGTTTTCAACCCTGGTGGGTTCGGGCCTCCACACGGTCTTACCCGCGCTTCACCCTGGCCATGGGTAGATCACTCCGCTTCGGGTCTAGGACACGCGACTCAACCGCCCTATTAGGACTCGCTTTCGCTACGGCTACCCCACCCGGGTTAACCTCGCCACATATCACTAACTCGCAGGCTCATTCTTCAAAAGGCACGCCATCACCCCGAAAGGCTCTGACGGCTTGTAGGCATACGGGTTCAGGTACTATTTCACTCCCCTCCCGGGGTACTTTTCATCTTTCCCTCACGGTACTAGTCCGCTATCGGTCATCAGGAAGTATTTAGGCTTAGCGGGTGGTCCCGCCAGATTCACAGCAAATTTCACGAGCTCGCTGCTACTTGGGAACACGACCAGGAGACGCCAGGTTTTCGCGTACGGGAGTATCACCCTCTACGCCGGTGCTTTCCAGACACCTTCCGCTAACCACAACGTTTTCTCACTCCTTGCCAGCTCAGCAGCGCCGGCCGATCGGTCCCACGACCCCGCACACGCAACCCCTGCCAGGTATCACACGTGCACGGTTTAGCCTCTTCCGCTTTCGCTCGCCACTACTCACGGAATCACGGTTGTTTTCTCTTCCTACGGGTACTGAGATGTTTCACTTCCCCGCGTTCCCTCCACACACCCTATATATTCAGATGCGGGTGACACCCCATGACGGGTGCCGGGTTTCCCCATTCGGACACCCTCGGCTCATAGCTCGGTTGACAGCTCCCCGAGGATTATCGCAGTCTCCTACGTCCTTCATCGGCTCCTGATGCCTAGACATCCACCGTATGCCCTTAATAACTTGACCACAAAGATGCTCGCGTCCACTGTGTAGTTCTCAAAGAACAACGAACCCACCCGCACCCAGTACCCACCCACCCCCACCAACGGAAGCGGTATAGACACCACGGACAGACCCATCTGTTCACAACCAAGAGACACCCAACCCCCTTCAAGGGGGCCCCGTGTTCTCTCAGGACCCAACAGTGTGTCGACCCCAACCAGACATGACCACCAGAATGCTTTCCACGCCCACCGAAGCAAGCAGTACTCACACCACCGACAACCACACCCCATCGGGGGTAACCAGCAGTCCACATCCACTGAGCAGCCGCCGTCCACCACACTCGGGCAGACCAGACGACAACCCCACCACAACCAAAGCTGTGAGTGAGAAGTGCTCCTTAGAAAGGAGGTGATCCAGCCGCACCTTCCGGTACGGCTACCTTGTTACGACTTCGTCCCAATCGCCAGTCCCACCTTCGACCACTCCCCCCCTTGCGGGTTGGGCCATGGGCTTCGGGTGTTACCGACTTTCGTGACGTGACGGGCGGTGTGTACAAGGCCCGGGAACGTATTCACCGCAGCGTTGCTGATCTGCGATTACTAGCGACTCCGACTTCACGGGGTCGAGTTGCAGACCCCGATCCGAACTGAGACCGGCTTTATGGGATTCGCTCCACCTCACGGTTTAGCAGCCCTTTGTACCGGCCATTGTAGCATGTGTGAAGCCCTGGACATAAGGGGCATGATGACTTGACGTCGTCCCCACCTTCCTCCGAGTTGACCCCGGCAGTCTCCCATGAGTCCCCACCATTACGTGCTGGCAACATGGAATAAGGGTTGCGCTCGTTGCGGGACTTAACCCAACATCTCACGACACGAGCTGACGACAGCCATGCACCACCTGTACACCGACCTTGCGGAAACCCCGTCTCCGAGGCTGTCCGGTGCATGTCAAACCCAGGTAAGGTTCTTCGCGTTGCATCGAATTAATCCACATGCTCCGCCGCTTGTGCGGGCCCCCGTCAATTCCTTTGAGTTTTAGCCTTGCGGCCGTACTCCCCAGGCGGGGCGCTTAATGCGTTAGCTACGGCACGGAGGACGTGGAAATCCCCCACACCTAGCGCCCACCGTTTACGGCGTGGACTACCAGGGTATCTAATCCTGTTCGCTCCCCACGCTTTCGCTCCTCAGCGTCAGTATCGGCCCAGAGACCCGCCTTCGCCACCGGTGTTCCTCCTGATATCTGCGCATTTCACCGCTACACCAGGAATTCCAGTCTCCCCTGCCGAACTCAAGTCTGCCCGTATCGACTGCACGCCCAGGGTTAAGCCCCAGGTTTTCACAGCCGACGCGACAAACCGCCTACGAGCTCTTTACGCCCAATAATTCCGGACAACGCTCGCACCCTACGTATTACCGCGGCTGCTGGCACGTAGTTAGCCGGTGCTTCTTCTGCGCCTACCGTCACTTTCGCTTCTTCGGCGCTGAAAGAGGTTTACAACCCGAAGGCCGTCATCCCTCACGCGGCGTCGCTGCGTCAGGCTTTCGCCCATTGCGCAATATTCCCCACTGCTGCCTCCCGTAGGAGTCTGGGCCGTGTCTCAGTCCCAGTGTGGCCGGTCGCCCTCTCAGGCCGGCTACCCGTCGTCGCCTTGGTAGGCCATCACCCCACCAACAAGCTGATAGGCCGCGGGCCCATCCCACACCGCCGGAACTTTCCACACACCACCATGCGATGGCATGTCATATCCGGTATTAGCCCCGGTTTCCCGAGGTTATCCCAAAGTGCAGGGCAGGTTACCCACGTGTTACTCACCCGTTCGCCGCTCGTGTACCCCGAAGGGCCTTACCGCTCGACTTGCATGTGTTAAGCACGCCGCCAGCGTTCGTCCTGAGCCAGGATCAAACTCTCCATCAATGAATGATGAGAATCAGACCATGACTGATCTATATCTTCTCAAAGGAATCCTCTACAACGGAGGATTTTGAAACAACCAAACAAGCTCTGCTGGCTATTATCTCGACACACTGTTGAGTTCTCAAAGAACACGCGCACCACCACCCACACCACACTGTCGTGGTTTCAGCGGTGAACGCCTCGTGTTGATTCATATTTATTGTGTTCCACCCACCGGAGTGGGCTTCGTCGTGCTGGTGAAGCTTATCAGAGCCACTCCGTAACCCCAAATCCGGGGTTTTCGGTGTTTCTCTCGGCTCGTTGTGGTGAAACCTTAGCAAGTTCCGATTTTCGCTGTCAAATCGGGGGCAACCTCGCAGTCGCAACCCGATCCCACCCGAAACCGACACCCGAAAGGCACTGGCCACGACCGAACCGTATTCATATTTCAAGACTTCTATAGCTAGCGCGAAACCACATCTAAAATCGAGTCAAAACCCGATTCTCGATGAATCTCTCAATCTCAAACTCGAAAGTCCGAAACTGTGCTCAGCGTTGCGCCGATGAAACCTAGCAGCACCTCGATATCCAGACTTCAGCGGGTCCTAGAACCCACATCCGACCGGAGTCGACGCACCACAAAATCAGTTGTCAAGCTTTCCGTTGATCATGCCATCGCAGCCGATCGCGTCTTTCGACGCTCGGTCCCGCTTGGTCAGATTTTCCGGAGGTCGCCCACTCTACCATCCTGCGATGGGAGCTTGGTTCGCAACCCGGCCGTTGGCAACACACTCAGAACCTTGCGGCTTACCGAGTCACTGTTGCGCTGACTCGAAGAAAGTTACGCCTCGCGGACGGCAATGTCAAATCCCCGGGAAGATCGGCCACCGACGAGGCGAACGCGCAGGTCAAAGCGCCCACGGAAATCGGTGGCCGATCGCAGGATCAGGAGATCGCGCGCACCCCGGCCATGTGACGCTTGCCACGACGGACGACCAACCAGCCACCCGGCAAGAGATCGGCCCCCGTGGGGATCCACTGCTCATCGGTGATCCGCACGTTGTTCACGTACGCACCACCCTCCGACACCGTTCGACGCGCAGCGCCCTTGCTCGCCACGATCCCCGAGGCCACCAGCAGTTCGACGATCGTCAGATCGTCGGCCAACTTGCGCTCGGCGCCCGGGAGCTCGGCCATGGCAGCGGAAAGCGTCCCCTCGTCCAGGTCGCGCAGCTCGCCGCGACCGAAGAGCGCGGAGCTGGCTGCGGTGACCCGTCGGGTCTCCTCCGCCCCGTGCACCAGGGTCGTCAGTTCCTCGGCGAGGCGCCGCTGTCCCTGTCGCAGTGCTGGCTTCTCCGCCGTGATCTGCTCCAGCTCCTCGATCTCCTCCCTGGACAGGAAGGTGAAGAGCCGCAGGTACTGCCCGACCTGGGCATCGGACGTGTTCAGGAAGTACTGGTACCAGGCGTACGGCGAGGTCATGGTCGGGTCGAGCCACACACTGCCGCCGCCGGTGGACTTGCCGAACTTGCGGCCCTCGGTGTCGGTGACCAAGGGCAGCGTCATCGCGTGGGCGCTTGCGGAGGCGACCCTGCGGATCAGGTCCACCCCGCCGACGATGTTGCCCCACTGGTCGGAGCCACCGATCTGCAGCGTGCAGCCATGCCTGCGGAACAACTCCAGGTAGTCGTTGGACTGCAGGAGGAGGTAGCTGAACTCCGTGTAGGAGATGCCATCGCCCTCCAACCGTCGCTTCACCGTCTCCCTGGAGAGCAGGGTGTTCACCGGGAAGTGCTTTCCGACGTCGCGGAGGAACTCGAGGACCGTCATCTCGCCGGTCCAGTTCAGGTTGTTCTCGGTCAGGGCGCCGGTCACCGGGTCGTCGAAGTCGACGAAACGTTCCAGTTGACCGCGCAGCCGCACCACCCAATCGGAGACGGTGTCCACGCTGTTCAACGTCCGCTCGCCGACATCACGCGGATCACCGATCATGCCGGTCGCTCCACCGGACAGCACGATCGGCCGGTGCCCGGCCAGCTGGAATCGGCGCAACGTCAGCAGCGGCACCAGATGGCCCGCGTGCAGACTCGGTCCGGTCGGGTCGAAACCCGAATAGAGGGTGAGGGGCGCGTCGTCGAGAGCTCGCCGCAGGGCGGCGGAGTCGGTGGATTGCGCGATCAGACCGCGCCAGGTCAACTCGTCGATGATGTGCTCGCTCACGGCTTCATTCTGCCGCACCCGGCAGGCCGATCAGGGCGTCACCCTGTTCCGCCCGCCGTAGGTGTCCTGCGCCGACCACCGCGTCGATAGGTGCTGACCGCGCTGGAACCGTCCTGCCAGAAACGCCATGGCGTGCTGATCGCCGAGGCGACCCCGACTCTCGGCCCGGTGCGCACCGAACTCGCGGGCACCTCGGCGCCCCAGCGCAGGCGCACCGGAGAGGCCGGATCGGTCAGATCGATTCCATCGTGGTCCCGATGCAGTCCCAGCACCGAGGTCAACCGAGCAGGCCCCTTGGCTAACTCGGCGTCGTTGCGCGCGCTGGGTCGACGTTCGCGTGCCTTCTCGACGCCACCGACCACCTCGGCGCCCCGCAGCAGGACCGCACCCGCCACGCCATCGGTCAGGCACACCACGTTGGCGCAGAAGTGCATGCCGTAGACGAAGTAGACGTACAGGTGTCCGGCGGGGCCGAACATCACGTCGTTGCGTGGTGTCCGGCCCCGGTAGCAATGCGAGGCCGGATCGTCCGCACCCCGGTAGGCCTCGACCTCCACCAGGCGCACCGAGACCGGCTCGGATTCCTCGGTTCCCTCGACCATCGGCAGCCGCGACTCCACGACACAGCCCAGTAGCCGAGTAGCCGCGACCACCGGATCGATCGCCAATTCGTCCCTGGTGGCCAGGGCTCCCGGTACGCCGATGTGCAGGCTCATCCCAACACCGATCTCGCCGCCCACTCGCGGTGCTCGGCAACCACCTCGGACAGCCGGGTCCGCTGCTCGCCGACCCGCTGCGGCGCGGTGCCGCCGTGTGCGTCTCGCGAGGCGATCGATCCCTCGACGTTCAACACCTCACGGACCTTGGGGGTCAACGCGGGCGAGATCTCGGCCAGTTCCTCGTCGGTGAGGTCGTCCAGGCCGACCCCGCGCGCCTCGGCCGCTCGCACGCAGGCCCCCGCCGCCTCGTGGGCGACACGGAACGGCACGCCTGCCCGCACCAGCCATTCCGCGACGTCGGTGGCCAAGGTGAACCCGGCAGGCGCCAGCGCGGCCATCCGCTCGACGTCGAAGGTCAGCGTGCCCAGCATTCCCGCAACCGCAGGCAACAGCAGTTCCAACTGGCCGACCGAGTCGAACAGCGGTTCCTTGTCCTCCTGCAGGTCCCGGTTGTAGGCGAGCGGCTGGGCCTTGAGGGTCGCCAGCAATCCGGTCAGATTCCCGATCAGCCGGCCGGACTTGCCCCTGGTCAGCTCGGCCACGTCCGGATTCTTCTTCTGCGGCATGATCGAACTGCCTGTCGACCAGGCATCGTCGAGCATCGCATACCCGAACTCGGCCGTGGTCCAGATGATCACCTCTTCCGAGATCCGGGAGAGGTTCACACCCAGCATCGCGAGCACGAAGGCTGCCTCGGCCGCGAAATCACGCGACGCCGTGCCGTCGATCGAGTTCTCCACCGGTGCGTCGAAACCGAGCTCCGTCGCCACCGCAGCCGGGTCGAGGCCGAGTGAGGAGCCCGCCAGCGCACCGGATCCATAGGGCGAGACCGCCGTCCTGACGTCCCAATCCCGCAAACGTGCGACGTCGCGGACCAGGGACTGCCCGTGGGCCAGCAGATGGTGGGCCAGCAGCACCGGCTGGGCGTGCTGGAGATGGGTACGGCCCGGCATCACCGCATCCGGGTGGGCGGCGGCCTGGTCGATCAGTGCGGCCACCACGTCGAGGGTGCCGGTCGCCACCCGCCGCGTCGCATCGCGCAACCACATCCGGAACAGCGTCGCGACCTGGTCGTTGCGCGAACGCCCCGCGCGGAGTCTGCCGCCCAGCTCCGGTCCGACCCGTTCCAGCAGGCCGCGTTCCAACGCGGTGTGCACGTCCTCATCGGCGCGGGTCGGCAGGAAGGTGCCTTCCTCGACATCGGCGGCCAGTCTGTCCAGTCCCTCGTGCATTCTGGTCAGCTCGTCGGCGCTGAGCAGCCCCGCGCGGTGCAGGACTCGCGCATGCGCCCGGGAGCCCGCGAGGTCGTACGGCGCGAGGGCCCAGTCGAAGTGGGTCGAATCACTCAGCGCGGCCATCGCCTCGGCGGGGCCGGAACTGAACCGACCGCCCCAGAGCCGAGCCGTCGCGCCACTGGAGTCACTCACCTGGATACCTCGTCTTCTGCTGCGTGTCCGCAGGTCGGAACACATCATTGGTCGAGTGCTCGGCATCGGCCGAACACCGGGGGCCGTTTCTCCACGAGCCGCATTCTCTGGGCTCCACACCGCAGAAATCCGCTGCGGTTACTCGCATTCTCGTCAATGTCGGTGACGGAGGGTGACCCGGGGTGAAGATCGGCATCGGCACCGGCCGCCCTCGTCTCGCCGCGCCATGCCGCGATGACCGGGTCGCCTCGCGATGAACCGGGCACGCTCTCCCGACGCATTCGAGACCGGATTCGACCTCCGGGGCCAAGCCGCCCGGCCGGGATCACGCCCGGCCCGGGGTAGGCGTCGGACCACGGTCGTCAGGCCGGGCTCGGCCCGCCGTCCTCGGTCCGGTGGCGCAGTTCCTCGGCCAGACGGGCCTCCGCAGGCGATGCGGCGCCGACGTCGGCTCGGCCCGCCAACTCGGCGAACCGGTGGGCAAGCTCGGCGCCGCTCAACGGCTCCCGCGCTACCACCAACAGCGTGTCGTCCCCGGCGATGGTGCCGACCACATCGTGCAGGGCCGCCCGGTCCAAGGCGCTGGCCAGGAACTGAGCCGCCCCCGGTGGGGTGCGCAACACGGCCAGGTTCTGCGAGGAATCGACCGAGACCAGCAGCTCGTTGAGGAGCCTGCCCAGCCGCGAGGTGCCGCCTTCCACCCCCCGCAGCGGACTCCCGTCCTCGGGGATCAGATAGACGGCGGCGCCACCATCGGCACCACGCAGTTTGACCGCGCCCAGCTCGTCCAGGTCCCGGGACAGCGTCGCCTGCGTGACCTCGATGCCCTCGATCGCAAGCAGCCGCGCCAATTCGGCCTGACTCCGCACCGCACGCTGGGTGACCAACGCGACGATCCGGGCCTGCCGGGCGACGCGGGTGGGGGCGGTGCTCGCCCGCGACTCCGTCATCGCAGTCTCTCCTCGGCGAGTAGCCAGCACAGCAACGCCTTCTGCGCGTGCAAGCGGTTCTCAGCCTCGTCCCAGACCACACTGGCCGGGCCGTCGAT
Source organism: Actinoalloteichus hymeniacidonis (assembly GCF_014203365.1). NCBI lineage: Bacteria > Bacillati > Actinomycetota > Actinomycetes > Pseudonocardiales > Pseudonocardiaceae > Actinoalloteichus > Actinoalloteichus hymeniacidonis. Next base: position 2,024,845 of record NZ_JACHIS010000001.1, on the reverse strand, counting down.
CACCTCGTCGGTGATCTCCCAACCGCGATGCGCGGGCAGACAGTGCAACACGATGGCGTTGGGCGCAGCCTTGGCCAACAGCTGAGCGTCGATGCTGTACGGGCGGAACGGGCCGACGCGGTCCTTGCCGTCGTTCTCCTGTCCCATCGAGCTCCAGGTATCGGTGACCAGGGCCTCCGCACCCGCGACAGCCGCCGCCGGGTCGCCTACGACCTCGACCGACCCGCCCGTCTCCTCGGCACGGCGACGGGCAGCGGCCAGGACCGCCGGGGCCGGGTCGAAGCCCTTGGGTGCCGCGACCTTGACATGCATGCCCGCCGTGACGCCACCGAGCATCAACGAGTGCGCCATGTTGTTGGCACCATCGCCCAGGAAGGTCATCGTGCGTCCGGCGAGCGATCCGAGACGCTCCCGGATCGTCTGCAGGTCCGCCAACACCTGGCAGGGATGGAAGTCGTCGGTGAGCGCATTGATCACCGGCACGGTCGACACCGAGGCCATCGCCTCGATCCTGGCCTGGGCGAAGGTCCGCCACACCACCGCATCGGCATATCGGGAGAGCACCCGGGAGGTGTCCTCGATGGTCTCCTCCCTGCCGAGTTGCATGCTGCGGCCGTCGACCGTGATCGCGTGACCGCCGAGCTGCGCGATACCCGCCTCGAACGAGAGCCGGGTTCGAGTGGAGTTCTTCTCGAAGATGACCGCGATGGTCTTGGGGCCCGCCAACGCCTTGGTACCGAGCGGGTCCTTCTTCAACCGGTCGGCGAGGTCGAGCACCTCGGTCTGCTCGGCGGGGCTCAAGTCGTCGTCCCGGAGGAAATGCCGAGGCATCAGTCACCACTTTCTTTCTCGGCCGCACCCGTCACCGCGTCGAGCATCTCGGGTAGGTCGGTGACGAAGCCCGCAGCCTCGTCGTCGGTCAGGATCAGCGGCGGGGCCAACCGCAGGACGTCCGGCTGCGCCGGGTTGATCAGATAACCGGCCTTACGGGCGGCATCGGCGACGCCTGCGGCCAGCGGACGGTTGAGCGCAACGCCGATGAGCAGCCCGCTGCCCCGAACGCCCGCCAGCAGCGGATGACCACTGCGCTCGATACCGGTCACCAGGTCTTTGCCGACCCGGTTGACCTGGTCGAGCAGGCCGTCCTGGGCAATGGTGCGCAGCACGGCCAACGCCGCAGCGCAACAGACGGGGTTCCCGCCGAAGGTAGTCCCGTGCTGGCCGGGGCCGAGCAGCTCGGCGACCGGGCCCACCGCGATGCAGGCCCCGATCGGAAGGCCGCCGCCGAGTTGCTTGGCCAGGGTGAGGACATCCGGCACGATGCCCTCCTGTTGGTAGGCGAACCACGAGCCCGTCCGGCCGATGCCGGTCTGGACCTCGTCGATCACCAGCAGCGCACCGTGTTCGGCGGTGATCTCCCGGACCGCACGCAGGTAGCCGTCGGGGGGCAGGACCACTCCGGCCTCGCCCTGCACCGGTTCGATCACCACGGCGGCCGTGTCGGCATCGACGGCGGCCCGCATGGCCTCGACATCGCCGAAGGGGATGTGCACGACACCGGACGGCAACGGTTCGAAGGGTGTCCGCTTGGCCGGTTGACCGGTGAGGGCCAGCGCCCCCATGGTGCGGCCGTGGAAGGAGTTCTCGGTTGCGATGATCTTCGGCCTGCCCGTGCGCCGCGCGATCTTGAATGCGGCCTCCACGGCCTCGGTCCCCGAGTTGCACAGCAGCACCCGGCCCTGCGTGCCGAAACCGGTGATTTCCAGCAGTGTCTCGGCCAACTCGACGGCGGGTGACGTGCTGAAGAAGTTGGAGGTGTGACCGAGGGTGTTGATCTGTCGGGTGACCGCCTCGACGACCGCCGGATGCGCATGTCCCAGCGCGTTGACCGCGATACCCGCGAAGAGATCGAGATACCTGGTGCCGTCGGCGTCCCAGACATGGCTGCCCTGGCCACGTTCCAGAGTCATCGCGGGCGTGCCGTAGTTGTTCATCAGGGCACCGCGCCAACGCCGTGCCCCTGCGTCGTTGCCGGACTCAGGACTGGTCATCGGTCGCCCTCCTCGGGTAGCACCATGGTTCCTATGCCTTGGCTGGTGAAGACCTCCAGCAGTACGGAGTGCGCCAACCTGCCATCGATCACGTGCGCCCGTGGGACCCCGCCGCGCACGGCACGCAGGCATGCCTCCATCTTGGGACGCATCCCGCTGTCGAGGGTGGGCAGCAACTGCTCGAGCGCCTGGGCATCGAGCCGATCGATCAGGGAGGAGCGGTCCGGCCAGTTGGCATAGAGCCCCTCGACATCGGTCAGCACCACGAGCTTGGCGGCCTCCAGCGCCACCGCCAGCGCGGCCGCGGCCGTGTCGGCGTTGACGTTGTGCACCACGCCGTCGGCGTCGGGAGCGATCGTGGACACCACCGGGATCCGACCGGCCCGCACGATGTCGAGCACCGCATCGGGATTGACCGACACCACGTCGCCGACCAGGCCGATGTCGACCGGTTCGCCGTCCACCACCGCACCCCGGCGCGCTGCCGTGAAGAGTTGAGCGTCCTCACCCGAGATCCCGACGGCGAATGGGCCGTGCGCGTTGATCAGACCGACCAACTCGCGACCGACCTGGCCGAACAAGACCATCCGCACCACGTCCATCGTCTCGGGCGTGGTGACCCGGAGCCCGCCCCGGAACTCCCCCGGGATCCCGAGTCGTTCCAGCATCGCGCTGATCTGCGGGCCGCCACCGTGGACGACGACGGGATGCAATCCCGCGAGCCGCAGGAAGACCATGTCCTGGGCGAAGGTCCGTTTCAGCTTCTCGTCGATCATCGCGTTGCCGCCGTATTTGACGACGACGGTGGCTCCACTGAAACGCTGCAACCACGGCAGCGCCTCCACCAGGACGGCGGCTTTTTCGCCCGCGTCGGCGGACCGGTCTGTCGCCGGAGGATCGCTGGGGCCCGTCATGACGAGTACGCGCTGTTCTCTTCGACGTAGGCATGGGACAGATCGGTGGTCAGCACCGTGGTGCTGTCGTCGCCGAGGTGGAGATCGATGTATACCTCGATCTCCGGCCCGGAGAGATCCGCCGAATCACGCTCGGCTGCCTTCGCGCCGTTCTTGCACAGCAGCACTCCGTTGATGCTGATGTCGAGGCGATCCGGATCGACCCTGGCTCCGGAACGGCCGACGGCCATCGCGATCCGGCCCCAGTTCGGATCGGAACCGAACAGTGCCGTGCCCACCAGGTGATCCTCGGCGACGGTCCGGGCGACCCTGGTCGCGCAGTCCTCGCTGTCGGCTCCGGCCACCTCGATGCGCACTCGTTTCGTGGCGCCCTCCGCATCGATCTGCAACTGCTCGACAAGATCGGCGCAGACCTCGGTGAGGGCGCCGGTGAACGCTCCTGCGCCGGGGTTGATCCGCGAGGCCCCGGAAGCGGACAGCAGGACGGTGTCGTTGGTGGAGGTCGAACCGTCGACGTCGAGCCGGTGGAAGGTGCGCTCGACGGCGGCGCGCAGGGCGAAGTCGAGCAGGCGGGCATCGACCACCGCATCGGTGGTGATGACCGCGAGCATCGTGGCCATGTTGGGGGCGCACATCCCGGCGCCCTTGGCGAAACCGCCGATGCTCCACCCGGCCGGGTCTCGGTAGGCGACCTGCTTGGGCACCGTGTCGGTGGTCATCACCGCCGTGGCTGCGGCCAACCCGGCCGCCGCGTCGACGTCCAATGAGTCCACCGCGGTGCGGATTCCGCCGCGCACGGCGTCCATGGGCAGCCGCTCGCCGATGAGCCCGGTGGAGCACACCGCGATGTCGATCGCGCCGAAGCCGAGTTGCTCGGCGACGTCCTCGGCGGTGGCATGGGTGTCCTGAAAGCCTTCGGGGCCGGTGCAGGCGTTGGCACAACCGGAGTTCAGCACCACGGCGCGGAACCGGTGCTGAGTGAGCACCTGCTGGGACCAGCGCACCGGCGCGGCCGCCACCTTGTTGGTCGTGAAGACCCCGGCGGCGACGTCGGCCGGGCCGTCGTTGACGACCAGTGCGAGGTCCTTGGCGCCCGCTGCTTTGATCCCTGCGGCGATCCCCGAGGCTCGGAAGCCCTTCGAGGCCGTGACGCCGAGCTCGCGGTCGAGGGGAAGATCGCCGAGTTCGGCGGAGAATGTGGTGCTCACGGTGCGACTCCCACGGTGCTCAGGCCGGTGGTCTCCGGCAGGCCGAGTGCGAGGTTCATGCTCTGTACGGCGCCGCCTGCAGTTCCCTTGGTGAGGTTGTCCAATGCGGCGACGATGACGAGGCGGCCCGCGTCGGGGTCCACCGTGACCTGAAGCTGCGCCGAGTTGGAGCCCACCGTGGCGGCGGTGGTCGGCCAGCTGCCCTCGGGAAGGAGCTGCACGAAGGGCTCGTCGCGGTAGGCGCGCTCGTAGATCTCCCTGGCGGCGGCCGTGTCCAGCTCGCCGACGATGGGGGCCGAGCAGGTGGCCAGGATGCCCCGGGACATCGGGGCGAGCACCGGGGTGAAGGACACCCGGACCGGCGTGCCCGCGGATCGTGAGAGGTTGGCCGTCAGCTCCGGGGTGTGGCGGTGTACTCCGCCGACGCCGTAAGCCGAGGCGGAGCCGAGTACCTCGGACGCGATGAGGTGCGGTTTGAGTGCCCGCCCTGCTCCGGAGGTGCCGGTGACACCGACGACGACGAGCTCCGGTTGAACCACGCCGGCAGCGAAGGCCGGGATGGCAGCGAGCAGCGTGGTGGTCGGGAAGCAACCGGGCACCGCGATACGGCGGGCGCCGAGCAGTGCCTCGCGGAAACCAGGCAGCTCCGGCAGCCCGTAGGGCCACTGACCGGCGTGTTCGCTGCCGTACCAGCGCTGCCAATCATCGGAATCGGCCAACCGGAAGTCCGCACCGCAGTCGATCACCACGGTCTGGTCGTCGAGTTGGTCGGCGAGCGCGGCGGAATGACCATGCGGCAGCGCCAGGAACACCACGTCGTGGCCCGCGAGCGTTTCGGCGGTGGTGTCGACCAGGATCCGGTCGGCGAGTGGAGTCAGGTGCGGTTGATGTCTGCCCAGCGGCGTGCCCGCGCTGCCGCCTGCGCTGAGCGCGCCGATCTCGATCTCGGGGTGCGCGAGGAGCAGCCGAAGCAACTCACCGCCCGCGTACCCACTGGCTCCCGCGACCGCCACCCGAACCGTCATGCGAATGATTATGCACAAGAATGCAAACTCAATCAATCCTCTTATCGGGTGGTGGCGTCGCGAGACCAGCCCGCCGGACACGGGCATCCGACGGACCGACTAGCAGGAAAGATCGACTTCACGGGTGCGCCGTGAGCATCATCTCGACACCTCGGCGCACCGCTCGGTGAGCCTGTTCGAGGGGAGAGGGCCCGGGCTGCGGACCGCATAGCCCGTGCGTCACACGGGGTACGGCTCAGTCTCGGCGCTCGTCGGCGGCTCGGCGGGCAACCCGAAGACGTCGAACAGGCGAAGGTCGAAGAAGGTGACCACGTGGTCGATCCCCGTGGCGGCGATGGTCAACGCCTGCAGCGCGAACGGACGATGGCGGCCGACCGCCGGATCCCACCGATAGAGCGCCACCGAGGGAGAACCGTTAGCCCTGGTGAGAAGGAGCCGGAACTCCCCAGGACCACCGGGGCACCGCAATGACAGGTGCCGAGCGACATCCTCGGGGCCGCGATACCAGGCCGCGAACGGCGGCATCTCCCACACCACTTCGGCGGTCAGGAGATCGACTATCGCCGGGACGTCCTTGGCCTCGAAGGCGGCGATGTAGCGATCGAGGACCGCCCGCTGGTCCTCGTCGGAGAGCACCAGCTCGGCCTCCGCATGCAGATCGAGCGCGGCGAGTCGGGCACGAGCCCGCTGGAGGCTGCTGTTGACGGCGGCCACCGTGCATTCCAACAGGTCGGCGGCTTCGGCGGCGCGCCAGCACAACACGTCGCGCAGCAGGAGGACGGCCCGCTGTCGGGGCGGCAGGAACTGCAGCGCGGCGACGAAGGCCAATCGGATGTCGGCGCGCGCCCCGACGATCGCCGCCGGGTCGGCGTACTCGACGGACGCGGCGTCCGGGATCGGCTCCAGCCACGGCACCTCAGGTGAGCTGATGAGCGTCTCGGCCGGGTCGGCAGGCCGATTGTCGAGCCCGACGGGCAGTGGTCGTCGGTTCCGTTGCTCCAGTGCCGTCAGACACACGCGGGTGGCGATCCGATACAGCCAGGTCCGCAGGCTGGACCGCCCCTCGAAGCCATCCTGTGCGCGCCAGGCCCGCAGGTAGGTCTCCTGGACGATGTCCTCGGCGTCGTGCACTGAGCCGAGCATCCGATAGCAGTGCGCCAACAGTTCCCGGCGATACGGCTCGATTCGGCTCAGCAGATCCGGTTCGGGGTGATCGCACGCGGGGTCCTCGAGCTGGATGGTCATCGCGTCGCCCTCTGCTGGGTGGTCGCCTGCTCAGGCGGCGGCAGGAAGTCGCCAGGTCGACCAGGTATATCGGATCGGTCCGACAATCTCCCGTTCCCGGACACGGCGAAAACCCTGCGACACCGAACAGCACGGACTGTTAGCGTGGTGATATGCGTCTCTAGGAATCAGTGCCCGGTCGTGCCGCTCGACGCGATCGGCCGGTCCCTCCTCGGATAACGCCGCGTGCCGTCGGTGTGTCATCGATGCGCAGTCTCGGGCCCGATCCCATCGACCGCACCGTCGAACACACCGGTGCCCATGTCGTCTTCTCACGCACCCGCACCGCTATCGCGACCGATCCCGGCGCCGATCGATGCCGAGATCCGCCGCCTACCCTGCCATCAAGCGAACAAGGATGGTCTATGTCCACCACTGCTGTCGGCCCCAACGCCGGTCTGCCGACCTACGTCCTCGTGCATGGCGCATCGAGCAACGCGGCGGGCTGGGGTCCGCTGCAACGCGAGCTGGCGTTGCTCGGTCATCGCAGCCTCGCGCTGGATCTGCCCGGTCATGGCACCGGTAGCCCCGCCTCCTACTACCAGAATCCGCACGACGCGGCGAGTATCGCCGTCGAACGGTCACCGATGGCCGAGGTCACCTACGAGGAGACGGTCGAACACGTCATCGCCAATGTTCGCCGAGTCGCCGAGCACGGACCGGTGATCCTTGTGGGCTCCAGCATGGGCGGCGCCACGATCGGCGGGGTCGGCAACGCCGTTCCCGAGTTGATCCATCGCATCGTCTATGTGTCGGCGTGGTGCCCTTCAAGCGTCCCGAGCCTGGCCGAGTGCAGTGCACTGCCGGAACATGCGTCGAACCTGCTCGACACGGCGCCGATCCCGGCCGTGGGCGATCCGGAGAGGATCGGGACCATGCGCATCAACTGGCGCACCGATGACGCCGTGGTCTTCGCGGCGTTGAAAGCCGCCATGGCGGCCGATGCGACCGATGAGCAGTTCCGCGCCATGCTCGACACGCTGGACCCGGACGAGACGATGAGCATCGCGCTGGCCGAATCCCAGGTGCGGGCCGAGACCTGGGGGCGGATCCCGCGCAGCTACGTCCGATTGTCCGAGGACATGTCGATTCCCGTGGCCATGCAGGATCGGATGATCGCCGACGCCGACGCGCTCACTCCCGACAACCCGTTCGACGTCCACACCATGAAGACCAGCCACGTGGGATTCTTCCACCGTGCCCCGGAGTTGGCCGGAATCCTGGCCGCCATGGCCTGAGCTCGGCCGCGCGGTCGAACAGGGCGATAGGTCTCAGGCCGCACGGCCGGGGCGAGTCCGCCGGGCCAGTCGGTTTCGAAGGTTCACCACCGTCGAGGTCACGCTGCGTCCGCCGCTCGTCTCGGTCGTGCGCAACCTCGTGTGCTGCACGGCGCTCACCCACCATCGACCGTCCTGTTTGATCAATACCCAGGTGCCTCGGGACACCGCCCTGGGCCGCGCCCGGTGCCGCCAGGGCAATACCAGCGCCGAGAGTTCATGCGCCACCGCGACATCGGCGGCGAGAAACCGAATGGATTCCACGTCGCTGAGCCATTCGGTGCCTCGGAAGCTCCCGGAGAACAGTCGGGAATGCCATCGCTCATTCGCCAGTCTGCCCCGGCGAAGAATTCCGTCCGGCCCAACCAGATCGCTATCGCGCGCGAAGAGCGCGGCGTAGGCGACGGCGTTGCCCGCTGCCCATGCCGTTGTGGCTGCCGCCAACAGCTCGCGGATCTCCGCGAGGTCCTCCTCGTTATCACCGTCGATGGCCCAGGGCCGCCGCAAGGTCGACATGTCCGTCATGTTCCCAGTTCAACAGGTTGACCGGGCGGACCGCCTCCGGCATCCCCCGGAGATCGACCCTGTCCTTACCCGCCTACGAGTGCCCAAGAGAAGCCGCCACACCCTCCGACCGAAGTGGATCGGCACTCTCGGATTACTCGATTAGCGGATACCGCAACGAATACCGTCACAACGGGCGATTAGTGACCACTCCTTCGCATGGCGAGCTCATCGGACGATTCTGCTTGTTGCCAGTCGGTGAGGAAAGTGGTTCCACCATGTGGTCGTGGGACTCGTCGATCTAGGCGGCCATCCGATTCGACAGTAGTTTCACCGGCACCCCACATCTTGAATGGCGAAGAGGGAAGCCCATGAGCGGTGTAGCCGATGCAGGCCCGCCCCACGATGAGAAACGCCGGTTCACGATCAACGAGGACTGGGCCGCGACCGGCCTCGGTCTACTTCTTCTGGTGCTGACGCTGCTCGGTGTCATCCCGGTCGGGTTGGTGCCGTGATGAGCGACCCGGGGATCGAACGCCCACCACACCACTCCCCCAGCGCCTCGACGCCTACGGAGCCGAAGCCGGAGACGACCGAGTCCGACTCGGCTGTCCCGATCGAGACGACCACCGATCCGGCCGAGCGGACCGACGAGTCCACTCCGGATCCGACACCCACGATCGCCTGGACTGCGGCAGGCTTGATCGTCGTCGTGCTGCTGGCGATCCTCGTCCGGATCCTCGAACAGCAGGTACCGGCGGCCGTCGAGGGCACTGCGGCCGAGGAGTTCCTCGGTGCCGTCGAGTACCCCGTTTACGCGATCCTCCTTGGCCTGCTGGCGAATCTGGTGCTCTCCAGAGCAGGGATCCGCGATCGACTCAGCGGTGCCTTCCGCACCGAGTTCTTCATCAAGACCGGCCTGGTTCTCCTCGGGGCATCGATCAATCTCGCGGTGGTCGTCAGCGCGGCCGGCCCCGCTATCGCGCAGGCCGTCCTGCTGATCACCGTGGTCTTCGGATTCACCTGGTGGTTGGGCGGGAGGCTTCGGCTGGACGACCGACTTCGCGCGTTGCTCGCCTCCGCGGTGTCCATCTGCGGTGTGAGCGCGGCGATCGCGGCGGCCGGAGCCGTGCAGGCCAAGCGCGAGCAGCTGGCGTACACGGCGAGCCTGGTCATCTTCTTCGCGCTGCCCTCGATCTTCCTTCTGCCGATCCTCGCCGAGGCGTTCGGCTTGAGCCCCGCCGTGGCGGGCGCGTGGATCGGCGGCAACATCGACACGACGGCGGCCGTCACCGCAGCGGGCACCCTCACAGGCGAGGAGGCTTTACAGATCGCCAGCATCGTCAAGGTCACCCAGAATGCGCTGATGGGAGTGGTCGCGGTCGCGCTGACCGCCTACTTCACCCTCAAGGTGGAGCGGAATCCCGATGCACCGCGTCCCGGTCTGTCGGCACTGTGGGAACGCTTCCCGAAGTTCGTGCTCGGCTTCATCCTCGCCTCGGTCATCGCCACCTGGTACCAGTCGGTGGCCGATCCGGCGACGTCGGGCGACGTGATCGGCGTCGTCAACGACCTGCGAGCGTGGTTTTTGATCCTGGCCTTCATCAGCATCGGCCTGGAGTTCCGAGGCAGTGCGCTACGCGAGGCGGGCTGGCGGCCGATCGGCGTCTTCGCAGCAGCGACCGGGGTGAACCTGCTGGCAGGCCTCGGGCTGGCGACCCTGTTGTTCAGTTCGTTGACGGTCTGAGCATCGCGGCAGCAGGCCAACGAGAAATCGTCGGGTAGATCGGGAGTCACCCCGGTCTACCCGACGATCTGGCGATGTCAGGACCGCAGTTCCGCGCCTACCCGGCTGGTGGCCTCGGCCACCGCCGCGTCACGAGCCGCAGTCGCCTCCTCCACGGTCAAGGTCCGATCCGGAGCCCGGAACCGCAGCGAGAAGGCCAACGACCGCTTGCCCTCGCCCACCTGCTCGCCGGTGAAGACGTCGAACAGCCGAACATCCTCGATCAGCTCGCCCGCACCTGCCCGAACCGCATCGGTCACCGCTGCCGCAGGCACCGTCGAGTCGACGACCAGCGCCAGATCCAGCAGCACCGGCGGGTACGCGGAGATCTTCGGCGACGGCCTGCGGTCGGTCAGCGGGATCGCATCGAGGTCGAGCTCCATCGCACACGTCCGCTTCGGCAATCCGAGAGCCTCGACGACCTTCGGGTGCAGCTCACCGGCATGACCGACGACCGTGCCATCGACCGAGAACCGGGCGCAACGGCCCGGATGCCAGGGTGCGAGGTCGCCGGGTGCCACCTGCAGCTCGACACCGGCGGTCTCCGCGACGAGCAAGGCGACCGACACGGCGTCGGACCAATCGGCGATGCGACCCGCTCCCCACCAACCGGACAGCTCACGCTTGCCCGCCAACACCGAGGCGACGTGCAGCGGTTGCGGGGGCAGCGCCGCGAACAACGCCGCGATCTGCTCATCGGACGGCCGCTGCGTCACACCCACCTGCGGCATCGGAGCCTGCTCCTCGGTGGGCTGCACGACCTGGCCGATGTGGAAGAGCGCGAGGTCGCGGTGTCCGCGAGCCACGTTGCGCACCACCGCGTCCAACAGACCCGGCAGCAGCGTGGTGACCATCTCGCCTCGGTCGGCCTCCAACGGGTTGGCCAACCGCATGGTCCGCCTGCGCGCGTCATCGGCGGGCAGGTTCAACGCGTCCCAATCGGCCTTGCCCGCGAAGGGGAACGGCAGGATCTCGGTGTACCCGGCCGAGGCCATCGCGCGAGAGACGGCACGGCGTCGACGCTGGCCATCGCTGAGGCCACGACCCACCGGTACGGAGGGCAGGATCGAGGGAATCGTGTGATAGCCCTCCAACCGCAGCACCTCCTCGACCAGGTCCGCGGCCTGAACGAGATCCGATCGCCAGGTGGGCGGGGTCGCCTTGACGACGGCGGTTCCGTCATCGGTGGTTCCGACCTCGACCCGGCAGCCGATCTGCTGCAGCCTGCGCGCCGTGACGCCGCGCGCATACCGCACGCCCGCGACCTCGTCCGGCAATGCCAACGGCATGGTCACCGCTGCGGGCACCTGCGGGTCGCCCACATCGGTCCGGCCCCGGTGCAGGCCGCCTTCCGCCCAATGCAACAGCGTCTTGACCACTCGTTCTGCGGCCACGGCGGGCAGCGCCGGGTCGACGACCCGCTCGAAACGCTTCGCGGCCTCGCTGGGCAGCTTGTGCCTGCGCACCATCCGAGCCACGTTGGCCGCGTCGAACGAGGCCGCCTCGATCAGGATGTCGGTGCTCGTGGGCCCGATCTCGGTCTTAGCGCCGCCCATGACCCCGGCAAGGCCTATCGGTCCGGTGTCATCGCAGATCACGATGTCGTCCGGGTCCAAGGTCCTGGTCTGACCGTCGAGGGTCTCCAACTTCTCGCCCTCGACCGCCTTGCGCACCACGACCGTGCCCCGCACCTTCGAGGCGTCGTAGGCGTGGAGCGGCTGGCCGACCTCCAGCATCACGTAGTTCGTCAGGTCGACGGTGAGCGAGATCGACCGGATGCCCGACAGCATGAGGCGACGACGGATCACCCAGGGCGTCGGCGTCGTGGGGTCGAGGCCGGTGATCCGGCGGAAGACGAATCGGGAGCAGGCGGTCTCGTCCTCGATCCGCACCGGCCAGGCATCGCCGTCGGACTCGGGGAGGTCGAGCACGGCGGGGTCGGCGAAGGACAGGTCCAATGCGCAGGCCATCTCCCTGGCCAGGCCGCGCAGCGAGAAGCAGTAACCCCGGTCCGGGGTGATCGCCAACTCGATGACCGAATCGGTGAGTCCCAGCTTCTCCACGGCGTCGGTGCCGGGAACGGCCGTGCCCGAGGGCAGCACCAGGATTCCGGAGTGGTCGTCGCCGAGGTTCAGTTCCTTGGCCGAGCAGATCATTCCATCGCTGATGCGACCGTAGGTCTTGCGCGAGCTGATGACGAAATCGCCCGGCAGCACCGCTCCGGGCAGCGCGACGACGACGAGGTCGCCTTCGACGAAGTTGCTGGCGCCGCAGACGATCCCTCGGATGTCGGGTTCGCCGCCCGATTCCCGAACGGCGGGATTGGGGTCGCCCTCGAACGGCCGATCGGCGTCGTTGTCCGCGCCGCCCGCAGTCGCGTCGCCGGCGGGTTGCCCGAGGCTTCCGACCTCGACCCGGCAGAACCGGATGGGCTTCTTGAACTCGGTCAACTGCTCGATCTCGACGACCCGCCCAATGACCAGCGGGCCGGTGACCGGACCAAGCGTGTCGACGGATTCGACCTCCAGGCCGATCCGCACGAACGCCTCAGCCAACTGCTCCGGTGTGATGTCCGCTGGCGGTTCCACCAGATGCTGGACCAACCAGGAAACCGGGATACGCACTTGCTCAGGCCTCTCTTGTCGACCGGGTCGTCCGGATTGATCGATGGCGTCGGATCACGGTTGCACACCGAAGGGAAGGGTGAACCGGACGTCGCCCTCGACCATGTCACGCATGTCCGGGATGCCGTTGCGGAACTGCAGAGTGCGTTCCAGGCCCATTCCGAACGCGAACCCCGAGTACACCTCGGGGTCGACGCCGCAGGCACGAAGGACGTTGGGGTTGACCATGCCGCAGCCGCCCCATTCGACCCAGCCCGCGCCGCCCTTGCGCTCCTCGAACCACACGTCGACCTCGGCGGAGGGCTCGGTGAAGGGGAAGAACGACGGCCGCAGCCGGGTTCGCGTTCCGGGGCCGAACATCGCGGCCGCGAAAGCATCCAGGGTGCCCTTGAGGTGGGCCATGGTCAGGCCCTTGTCGACCGCGATGCCCTCGGTCTGGTGGAAGACCGGGGTGTGGGTGGCGTCCAACTCGTCGCTGCGGAAGGTACGACCCGGACCGACCGCATAAACCGGGAGATCACGGGCCAGCAGCGTCCTGATCTGCATCGGGGAGGTCTGCGTCCGCAGCACCAGACCGGACTCTGCGGGTGCGACGTGGAAGGTGTCCTGCATCGAGCGGGCCGGGTGGTCCTTGCCGAGGTTCAACGCATCGAAGTTGAACCACTCGGCTTCCAGCTCCGGGCCCTCGGCGATCTCGTAGCCCATGGCCACGAAGACATCGGCGACCCGCTCGGCCAGCACAGTCAGGGGATGACGGGCGCCCGCGGTGTGTCGATCGACCGGCAGCGTGACGTCGACGGTCTCCTCTCGAAGGACCCGCTCGTCACGTTCGGCGTACAGCACCGCCTTGCGCTCTTCGAAGGCCCCCTCGATCGCCTGTCGCGCCTCGTTGACCCGCTTGCCCGCCTCGGATCGCGCGGCGGGCGGCAATGCGCCGATCTCGCGACGCGCCAACAACAACGGCGATCGATCACCGAGGTGGGCGGGCTTCGCGACACCGAGTTCGTCCAGGTCGACGGCCTTGGCGAAGGCCTCGCGGGCCGCTTCGACCGCGAGTTGCAGGGTCTCCGGCGCGAGCGCGGCGACCTCCTTCGGGTCGTAGCTGTCATTGACTCCGGACATGAGCTCGGGCACTCCCAGGGTCGTCACAGGATGAATCGCACCTGCAACGTCGATGCCGCAGGCAGCTGCCCATTTTAGCCGACGAGCCAGACCCGACCGCACCCTGATTACCTCAGCCGTCGAAGCAGTCGTGGACTCGATGAGACGTCGCCCGGATCTGCGGTTCCGACGACAGGCGGCAACCGGCGACCGCTGCGGTTCGGCCAGCTCCGATGGTGTTCCGAAGTCGGGGCTGATTGAGCGAAGGCTCGGTGTCGGGTTAGGGAACCGGTTTCACCCGGTTACCGGGGCGTTCCAGAGGAATCGTGGCCGACCACGAGGCAGGCCCGACACGCGAGGAGACTGGCCGGCGTTCTCACTCGGTCACAGCAGGTAGGGGCTGACCCAGCATCGTGCAGATGGCGCCGTCGACCACCGCTCGGTTGGCTGCCTGCCGCTCGGGATCGAGCAAACCGAACTGAGTCGTGGTGACAACGGTGACCGATCGGGTGCCCGCCTCATCGACGTAGTTCACGCTGGAATAGCCGGTGATACCGCCGGTGTGACCCCAGACCGCCCCGCACGGGCTCTGGTACTGCTCGAGCCCCAGGCCATATCGGGTGCCCGCAGGTTCGTCGGGATTCACCGCGACCGTCTCCTTCATCTCGGCCAGTTGCGTGTCTGGCAACACCTCGCCCGACAGCAGTGCGCGTAGGAATTCCTGCCAGTCCTGCGGAGTGGATACGACCGCACCCGCAGCCCATGCCCAAGACGGGTCGGTCGACGTGACCAGGACGTGATCACCACGGGCATCGCCTACGAAGGCGGCGTCCTCGGGTGTGCCGGACGGCGGCAGGGGTGCGAGGTGCTCGGCGTCCGGTTCGTATCCATCGGCCAACCGCTCGCCGTCGCGGGACTCCCTGTCGGTGGCCAAGTAGGTGTCAGCCAGCCTCAGCGGATGGAGAATTCGTTGCTGTAACAACGTTTCCAGGTTCTCGCCGCCTGCCTTCTCCAACACCATGCCCAGGGCGATGTAATTGGTGTTGCTGTAGGAGTAGGTGGTCCCCGGGGCCGACGATGCGGGAAGGCCCGCCGGTGTTTCGAGCAGTCGGGCAGGCAGCGGCGGCGTTCCGTGACCTGCGATCAGTGCCGTACGTCGGGCTCGTAGATGTAGTCGTCGAGGCCGCTCGTGTGGTTCAGCAACATGTGCAGAGTGATCTCGGAACCGTTGGGCACCGCGCCGGGCAGCCATCTCTCGATCGGATCGGTCAGAGCGAGCTGTTGTTCGGCGGCCAACTGCTGCACGAGCACGCCGATCATGGTCTTGGCGTTCGATCCCATCCGGAATTGATCTCTGGCCGCAAGGCCGTGATCGTCGGTGGTCCAGTCGGCCTGCCGCGCGATCTCGATCGGTTCTCCGGAGCCGTCGTCGATGCGAACCACACCCCCAGGCACGCCCGCGGTGATGGCGTCGTCCAACAACGCGGTCAACTGTGTAACCGGGAGGTCGTGTGCAGAATTCGGCGGTGTCTCGGTGTCAGCGGGCCCGGTGCAGGCGGCCACCGTGGCCAGCACTGTCAGGCTGGCGACGACCGTCAGCGTCACCCGTCGACGGGTTTGTGGTGCTCCGGCCACCCGAACGCTCAACGGCCTTCTCCTCAGACCGAATTCTCTCCGAATGATTCGCTGGCAGGGCGGACTATTCCAGGTAGCCGGCCTGGGCAGGTGCTGCACAGGCAGGGGAGGTCTCCCGTCAGCGGGCCTGCTGCGCGCGGGCGCTGGCGTACAGGCAGACGGCGGCGGCGGTGGCCAGGTTCAGGCTCTCCGCTCGGCCGTACAGGGGCACCGCGAGGCCGGTGTCGGCTTGCGCGCGCACCTGTTCGGAAAGGCCGTGGGCCTCGCTGCCGAACAACCACGCGGTGGGTTGGGCAAGGTCGCCCGCGCGATCGGCGGCGTCCAGGTTCTGGTCGGCGTAGCCGTCGGCGGCGACCAGGCGGAGTCCGGCGGCGCGACAGGCGGCGAGCACGGCATCGACGTCGCGCTCCCGGGTCACCGGCAGGTGGAAGAGGCTTCCGGTGGTGGCGCGGACGCACTTGCCGTTGTGCGGATCGACCGTCGAGCCCGCGAAGATCACCGCGTCTGCGCCCGCAGCGTCGGCCACCCGCAACACGGTGCCCGCGTTGCCCGGATCGGCGATCTCCGACAGGACCGCGACCAAGGTCGGACGACCGGTCAATGCGGCGGACAGCGGGATGTCGACGAGACCACAGACCGCGACCAAGCCTTGCGGAGTCACTGTCTCGGACAATCCGGCGGCGGCCTTCTCGGTGATCAGGCTGGTCGTGACTCCCGCAGCGGCGGCGCGTTGCCACAGCTCGGCATGCCGTTCGGCGGCGATCGGCGTCGCGAACAACTCGAAGACCGGACCCGCGCCGCGTTCCGACCAGTCCAGGGCCTCTCGAACCGCTTGGGCTCCCTCGGCCAGGAATCGGTCCGCGCGGTCGCGGCCGCTTCGAGTCGTCAGTCGGCGCGCAGCAGCGACCCGGGGCGTTCGCTCCGTGAACAAGTCCGGAACGACCCCGGGTCGCGTGGTGCGTTGGTCGGCACTCAGGCCGCGTTCTCCTGGTCCTCGTCGATCGGCAGTGCTGCCTTGGCAGCCTCCGCGAGCACCGCGAAAGTCTCGGGGTCGTTCACCGCGAGCTCGGCGAGGATCTTGCGGTCGACCTCGATCTCGGCCAGCCGCAGACCCTGGATCAGCCTGCTGTAGCTGATTCCGTTGAGGCGGGCCGCAGCGTTGATCCGGGTGATCCACAGCTTGCGGAAGTCACCCTTGCGGGCACGGCGGTCCCGGTAGGCGTAGGTGAGCGAGTGGAGCATCTGCTCCTTGGCCTTGCGGTACAGCCTGGAGCGCTGGCCCCGGTAGCCGCTGGCCTGCTCGAGCACCGCACGGCGCTTCTTGTGGGCGTTCACAGCTCGCTTGACGCGTGCCACGGTTCCGTCCTGTCAATCTCTAGGGGCGAGATGCTCGTGCCCCGGCGGGTAGTGATGGGTCGGTACTGCAACGGCGAGTCGGACCGTCGAGGTCTAGACGATCGACGTCGCAGCCGAGGACCTTCTAGCGACCGAGCATCCGCTTGATGCGGGGCGCGTCGTTGGCGGAGACCTCGATGGTGCCCTCCAGCCGACGAGCGAGCTTGCTCTCCTTGCGCTCCAGGTAGTGCCGGTGACCGCACCGCTCACGGCGGATCTTGCCGGTGCCGGTGACCCGGAACCGCTTGGAGGCGCCGCTGTGCGTCTTCTGCTTCGGCATGTCCTGTCCTTGTCTCGTCTGGTCGCCGTTGTTCGACGACCTTCACTTCTGGCACTGCGTGGGCGGGCCGCACGGGGACGGCCCCGCCCACGAACGCAGTGACTCGACTACTCGCCACCCTCGGCGACGGCCTCGTCGACGTCCTCGCCGGACTTGCCCTTCGGCGGCTGCTTCTTGTGCGGGGCAAGCACCATGATCATGTTTCGACCGTCCTGCTTCGGTGTCGCCTCCACGAATCCCAGCTCGGCCACGTCATCGGCCAAACGCTGGAGCAGGCGATAGCCCAGCTCCGGTCGGGACTGCTCACGACCACGGAACATGATGGTCACCTTGACCTTGTTGCCGTGCTCGAGGAAGCGGACCACGTGGCCCCGCTTCGTCGCGTAGTCGTGCGAGTCGATCTTAGGCCGAAGCTTCTGCTCCTTGATGACCGTGAGCTGCTGGTTACGGCGAGACTCGCGAGCCTTCTGCGCGCTCTCGTACTTGAACTTGCCGTAATCCATCAGCTTGCAGACCGGCGGCCGAGCCTGCGGGGCGACCTCGACGAGGTCTAGATCCGCTTCCTGGGCGAGTCGGAGCGCGTCCTCGATGCGGACGATCCCCACCTGCTCACCGTTGGGTCCGACAAGACGGACCTCCGGTACGCGGATACGGTCGTTGATGCGCGTCTCGGCGCTGATGGGGCCTCCTAGGTTCGTGACGTTCAGACTTGCGCCACGGCAGGAGGAGCACCCGTACTTCGGATGACGAAGGCCCCGCCGCCGATGAAGGCGAACGAGGCCCGTATCCGACCGATCAGCACGGCGCTGACGCCGTGCCCTACCTCGAAGGATCGGCATTGCTGCGTCGATCCTTCGGCAGACCGACATCGACCTGGTCGACGCCGGGACCGGACCCGGCCGCCTGAGGCGGCGACTCGGGTGGGAGCGGGGCTCCACTTGCCGCCCCCGCTGACGCGAAGGCTGGTCGCTCATGCAAGGGTACCAGCCGTGAACGAGCCGCTGCGAACGGATGGGCAGGACGAGACGGTGGATGCGGAGACGACGGCGGACGTGCGAGAACTCGCCGAGATCCCCAGCGTCGAGGTGATCAGCCGTGCTGCGGTGATGTTGATGTCGGCTGCGGCGGAACGCCTCGGTCTGGCCGAGGAGGACCCGGACTCCAGTCCGCATCGGGACCTCGACGAGGCACGCCGCCTGATCACCGCGTTGGCCGGTCTGGTCACGTCGTCCGTCGAATACCTCGGCGCGCACGCCGGACCGCTGCGTGACGGCCTGCAGACCCTGCAACGCGCGTTCCGTGAGGCTTCGTCGCACCCCGACGCACCCGGACAGGGCCCCGGCGAGAAGTACACCGGGCCGGTGCACTGAGTCGCGGTGCACTGAGTTCCGGTGCACTGAGTCGCGGACTCACAAGACCGAACACATCCCCCGTGTTCTCGTAGCCGGCATCCAATGGTGATCAAAACCGTCGGTTGATGCCATTACCCTCCGTCGCGTGACTGTGACGCCACCGAACCGAGTGGTCAACCCAACGTGGGCCGGGCTGAGTGTCACCGTGTTCCACTGCCTCGCGGCGGCCGGGGTGTTGACGGCTGCCGCTGCGATGTTCCCGCTGTCCACGCTCCTGCCGCCGAGTTTCGGTCTGCCCCAGTTGCAGATGGGCCTGGAGGTCGAGAGCCTGGTCGTGCTGGGGATCGCCACGGCGGGCCTGGCGGTGGGTGCGTTACCCCGACCGCCGCACCAATTGGTCCCGATCGGTGCGGCGTTGACCTTGGCGATACCGTGGACCGTCGAACCCCGCATCCCGTTTCCCTTCGTCGGCTCCACGTGGGCCGAGCGGTCGGCCGTGGCCAGTTCGATGCTGGTGATCTTCGGCGCGATGCTCGTGTTCGCCGCGACCCTGCACGCGGCCGCACGGTCGGTCTCACTGCGGCATTGGCGATCGGGGGCCGCGCTGCTCGTCGTGGTGATCGGTGCGCCGACAGCGGGATCGATCATGGCAGGCACCCTCGATCCGGCGCCGAGCGTCTGGGCGGGGCTCGCGGGGTTCGGGGTGTTGTGCGCGGCCGGGGCCTATCGAGCGGCGAGCGGAAGCTGGCTCGGCTCTGGCGATCGGCGAGCTGACCGGACGGCCGAGCCGGCTCTGGAAGCCGGCCGGCTCGCCGACGAGGACGGGCCACAGTCCGAGGCCGATCAGGGCCACCCTGCGGTGACCGCCGACGGCCCACCATCGGCTGCGCTGCGGAATCGGCTGGCGCAGGGGGCTTTCCTGATTCCCTTGCTTGCTGTCGTGGTGGGCTGGCTCATCTCGCCGGTCGGCATCACCAGCTGGGCCTTCGCGACGATCGTCCTGATCGGGGCCACCGGGGTGGCGATCTGTTGGAGCGCGGTGGCGTCCTCGCTCACGGGCTTCCTGACGGCGGCGCTCACGCTGGCAGCGGGGTCGATCCTGTTGTTTCGCGACGCGGCGGTCAGCACTGCCGGGATCCCCGCCGAATGGCCCTTGGTGCTGTTCGGCCTCGGCGCCCTGGTGGCGGGCGCCATGGCGACGGCCAAGGCCGAGACCCGGCGCCGGGTCGATCCACGAGCCTGGTTGGGGATGCTGCTCTGCCTGGGTGTCGCGGTCGCAAGCCTGATCTCGCTCGCCGATCTCGCGACGCGGCCGGAACCGGTCGAGATCGAGACCATGCGGGGCATCGAGATGAGCGAGATGTACGGCAGTTCCGCCGAGGAGATCTTCGGCCCGGGCTCCGGACTGCCGCGCGAACCCCGGCACTTCGATCCTCGGATCGAACTGCCGGAACCGAGTCCCATCCTGGCCGTGGTGTTGATCGTGGCAGCCAGCGGCACCCTGCTGGTCTTGGCCCTGCTGCGCAGTCGGGCCCGACCGCGAAGCCACGCCGAGCCCGAGGCGGGATGACACCCCGATCCCGCCTCGGGAACTCGATTACTCGACCCGGTGTGTCAGAGCACCTGGGCCAGGAAACGGCCCGTGTGGCTGGCCTCGACGTCGCGCACCTGCTCGGGCGTGCCCTGGGTGACGACGGTGCCGCCGCCGGAACCGCCCTCGGGGCCCATGTCGACGACCCAGTCCGAGGTCTTGATGACGTCGAGGTTGTGCTCGATCACGATCACCGTGTTGCCCTTGGCCACCAGTCCGTCGATGACACCGAGCAGCTTGCGGATGTCCTCGAAATGCAGGCCGGTCGTCGGCTCGTCGAGGATGTAGACGGTGCGACCCGTCGACCGCTTCTGCAGTTCGGCGGCCAACTTGACGCGCTGCGCCTCACCGCCGGACAGCGTCGGAGCGGGCTGCCCCAACCGCACGTAGCCCAGTCCGACGTCGACCAGCGTCTTGAGGTGCCGGTGGATCGCGGTGATCGGCTCGAAGAAGGTCGCCGCCTCCTCGATCGGCATGTCCAGCACGTCGGCGATGGTCTTGCCCTTGTAGTGGACCTCCAGCGTCTCGCGGTTGTAGCGCGCTCCCCGGCAGACCTCGCAGGGCACGTACACGTCGGGCAGGAAGTTCATCTCGATCTTGATCGTGCCGTCGCCCGCGCACGCCTCGCACCGGCCGCCCTTGATGTTGAAGGAGAACCGGCCCGGCTGATAACCGCGCACCTTCGCCTCGGTGGTGGCCGCGAACAGCTTCCGGACGTGGTCGAACACGCCGGTGTAGGTCGCGGCGTTGGAGCGCGGTGTCCGGCCGATCGGCGACTGGTCGACCTGGACGAGCTTGTCGACCTCCTCGAGACCGTTGACCCGGGTGTGCCTGCCCGGCACCTGCCGCGCGCCGTTGAGCTTGTTGGCCAGCACCTTGGCGAGGATGTCGTTGACCAGCGTCGACTTGCCGGACCCTGAGACGCCCGTGACCGAGATCAGACAGCTGAGCGGGAAGGACACGTCGATGCCGCGCAGGTTGTTCTCTCGCGCGCCGACCACGGTCAGCCGACGCTTGCGGTCGATCGCCCGACGCTTCGCGGGCACCGCGATGAACTTGCGGCCGGACAGGTAGGCGCCGGTCGCCGACTCCTCGTTGGTCAGCAGGCCCTCGTAGGAGCCGCTGTGCACGACCTTTCCGCCGTGTTCACCCGCGCCGGGGCCGACGTCGACCACCCAGTCGGCGGCCCGGATCGTGTCCTCGTCGTGCTCCACGACGATGAGTGTGTTGCCCAGGTCCCGCAGCCGAGTAAGAGTCTCGATCAGTCGGTGGTTGTCCCGCTGGTGCAACCCGATCGAGGGCTCGTCCAGCACGTAGAGCACGCCGACCAAGCCGGAGCCGATCTGGGTGGCCAGTCGGATTCGCTGGGCCTCGCCACCGGAGAGCGTGCCCGCGGCACGGTCCAGGGACAGGTAGTCCAGACCGACGTCGAGCAGGAATCCGAGTCGGGCGGCGATCTCCTTGAGGACCTGGCCCGCGATCATCCGCTCGCGTTCGCCGAGTTCCAGGCCGCCGAGGAAGCCCGCGCACTCCGCGACGCTCATCGCGCAGACCTCGGCGATGGATTTGTCGCCGTGCTCGCGGTGGGCGAGCGTGACCGCCAGGATCTCGGGCTTCAACCGGGTGCCGTGACAGGCGGGGCAGGGCACCTCCCGCATGTAGCCCTCGTACTTGTCCCGCATGAACTCGGACTCGGTCTGCTCCTGCCTGCGCTCCAGGAACGGGATGACTCCCTCGAAGGCCGCGTGGTAGGAGCGTTCCCGGCCGTAGCGGTTGCGGTAGCGGACGTGCACCTGTTCGTCGATGCCGTGCAACACGGCCTTCTGCACCCTGGCGGGAAGTCCGCGCCAGGGCTGGTCCATCGAGAAGCCGACCTTCTCCGACAGCGATTCCAACAGCCGGGTGAAGTAGTCGGCCGTCTGTCCGGAGGCCCAGGGGGCGATGGCTCCCTCGCCGAGGGAGAGCTCCTCGTCGGGCACGACCAGTTCGGGGTCGACCTCCTTGCGGATGCCGAGGCCCATGCACTCCGGGCAGGCGCCGTAGGGGGCGTTGAAGGAGAACGACCGGGGTTCGAGGTCGTCGACGGCGAGCTGGTGGCCGTTGGGGCAGGCCATCCGTTCGGAGAATCTGCGCTGGCGCTGCGGGTCGTTCTCGGGGAGGTCGACGAAGTCGAGCACCACCAGGCCGTCCGCGAGTCGCAGTGCGGTCTCGACCGAGTCGGTGAGCCGCTGCTTGGCGGTGGGCTTGACGGCGAGGCGGTCGATCACCACCTCGATGTCGTGCTTCTCCTGCTTCTTGAGCTTGGGGGGGTCGGTGAGCGAGTGCACCACTCCATCGACCCGCACCCGCGAGTACCCCTGTGTCGGCAGCTCGGCGAAGAGGTCGACGTACTCGCCCTTGCGGCCGCGCACGACCGGGGCGAGCACCTGGAAGCGGACGCCCTCCTCCAGGTCGAGGACCTGGTCGACGATCTGCTGCGGGGTCTGCTTGCTGATGGCGTGTCCGCAGGTGGGGCAGTGTGGTTTACCCGCGCGCGCGTAGAGCAGCCGGAGGTAGTCGTAGACCTCGGTGATGGTGCCGACGGTCGAACGGGGGTTGCGGTTGGTGGACTTCTGGTCGATGGACACCGCAGGCGAGAGCCCCTCGATGAAGTCGACGTCCGGCTTGTCCATCTGTCCGAGGAACTGCCGCGCGTAGGCGGAGAGTGACTCCACGTACCGCCGCTGGCCCTCGGCGAAGATCGTGTCGAATGCGAGACTCGACTTCCCAGAGCCCGACAGTCCGGTGAACACAACGAGGCTGTCCCTGGGCAGGTCCAGGTCGACACCGCGGAGGTTGTGCTCGCGAGCGCCGCGCACGACGAGGCGGTCTGACACTGTGGTCCCTTCAACTACTCATGTGCTCGAGCGAGATGTCACCGGCCCGAGTCGGTGGGGGCATTCTCTGTGCGGCAGGGTGGTGCACCCTCCGCAGACCTGGGAGAACACACTCGGCGAATCATGCCGCCGGGCGGGCACAGGCCGACTTCCATGCTAGGTCGGGGCACCGACAAGAATCGGCGCTCGGCCGCCCTTACTCGTCACACCGCGCTCACACGAGTGGCGCGGGTGACCCTTTGTGACATGAGTGCCCGTTGTGTCGGAACATCTCGGGGCTGACCTCACCCAAATTAGTGGCAAGACCCCGATCGGGTGCTTCCATCGCCTGACAAGACCGGCCTACCCTGGAAGGGCAGGCAAAGCCCCCTGCAGTGGGGAGAGAAGCAGTCATGGCAGAGCTCCACCTTTCACACCCACAGCCGCTCGAGGACAGCCTGGTGGCGCCTCGGACGAGCGTCGACGGCGCAGCCGCGCACGCCGCCGCCGGTCTGCGGGCTCTCGAGATCGCCAACCGCGCGTTGCTCGAAGTGGTGGACAGACTGGATGACGCAGACACCGCCGGTCCCAGCCTGCTACCCGGGTGGTCCAGGGCCCACGTGCTCACCCACCTGGCGCGGAACGCCGATGGACTGGTCAATCTGCTCACCTGGGCTCGGACCGGCGTCGAGCACCCGATGTATCCGAGCGAGGCCGACCGCGACGCCGACATCGTCGAGGGAGCCGACCGGCCCGCCCAACTGCTCGACGAGGACATCAGGGCCGCCGTAGAGCGGTTCACCGTCGCGGCGGACGCCCTACCCGCCGATGCGTGGTCGGCGCAGATCACCGCCCGACAGGGCGTGATGCAGGCTCAGGAGATCCCCTGGGTCCGACTTCGGGAGATCTGGATCCACCTGGTGGATCTCGATGTCGGCACCAGCCTGGCCGATGTTCCCGACGATCAGCTCGAAGTGCTTCTCATCAGCGTGGTCGGTCCCTACCAGGAACGGACGGACGTCCCGAGCTTCAGTGTGGTCGTCGAACTGCCCGACGGGACCGAACGCACCTGGCACATCGGTTCGGCCAGCGAGGACGGCGGTCCCCCGCCGGTGCGCGGCACGACCCGGGCCGTGCTGGGCTGGCTCACGGGCAGGCATGACGGTCACGACCTGCTCGGCACGCTGCCGGAATTGCCCGGCTGGATGTGACCACCGGCTCCACCTGACACCACCTCGATGAACGACGCCCGGCATGGCGGCCGATCTGTTCGTGATCGCCCGCCATGTCGGATTTCGACGCTGTCGACCCGGTGTGCCGCCGTCTGACGCGCGCCGCACGGTGACCGGCGGCGATGGCCTCCGCCCCGATCATTCGGGCGGCGCCGAGTCGCCTGCGGCCGACATACTGCCCGGCGCGCTCGGTCCTCGGTTGCAGTCTCGCGCTTCGCGTCCCGACGGCCCACTGATCGAAGTACTCGACGAACTCCGCGAAACCTCGACCGAGGCCGGGCTATCCTGTCGCCATGACCAAATATCCATATCTGGTCATGTGATTGAGAAGGGGGTGGCTGTGGCTGACGAGGACAACGGAGGCAACCCGGGTGTCGCGGATGCACGGCGTCGAGAACGGGCCCATCGCATCCTCGATGCGGCGGGCGAGCTGATCCTGCGCTGGGGTTACGACAAGACCACCATCGACGATGTCGCGCGGCTGGCCGGTGTCGCCAAGGGCACCATCTACCTGCACTGGAACACCAGAGAAGCCTTGTTCACCGCGTTGCTGCGCCGGGAACGGGCCTTCCTCGCCGAGGCCATCTCGGCGCCCGAGAGCACGCACGGGGATCTGCGTGCCGTCATCGAGCACATCGCGGCCGCGCTGGGTCGGCGCCCACTGCTCGAAGCGGTCATGCGCCGGGACCTCGACATTCTCGGCAGGCTCCGACACAGCGACGACGCCAGGACCGGCGGCAGCGGCCCGCCGGGCTTCGCCGGCTATCTCGAGAGGCTCCGAGAGGCGAAACTGATCCGCACCGATCTGACGCCTGCCGCGCAACTCACCATGGTGAGCGCGACCTTCCTGGGCTTCCTCATGGTCACGCCGTTGATGCCCGCCGGATTCGCCGTGTCGGCAGCGGAGTCCAACGGGCTGCTCGGCGACGTCGTCCACCGCTCGCTCGCACCGGAATCACCACTCGACGATGCACAACAACGCAGCTTCCGCCGAATCACCGACGCCTACCTCGGCGAGGTCGGCGAATCCGCGCGAACGGCTTACCGCTCGGCCATGGGGTTCGACCGCGAGGAGGGTGCTCGATGACCGATCGACCGGACCGGCCGCTCGTACTGCCCCTCGCGGACCCGGCGGCCGATCTCGCCACGGTGGGCGGCAAGGGGCTCTCGCTGGCGCGAATGGCCCGCGCCGATCTCCCGGTCCCCGACGGATTCCATGTCACGACCGAGGCCTACCGCCGGGCGACCGAGACCAGGTTGGGCACCGAGATCCTCGCGATCGTCGGCGGCGTCCGGGATGACGATCCGGCGGGCACGGAGGCCGCCTCCCAGCGGGTTGCGCAGCTGTTCGCCGACCATGGCATTCCCGACGAGGTGGCGGAAGCGGTTCGTCGCGCCTACCGCTCGCTGGGCGAGCAGACCCCGGTGGCCGTGCGGTCGTCCGCCACTGCCGAGGATCTGCCGGAGTTGTCCTTCGCTGGCCAGCAGGACACGATCCTCGACGTCCGGGGCACCGAGGCGGTACTCGCGGCGGTCGGACGCTGCTGGGCCTCACTGTGGACGGCGCGGGCCATCGACTACCGCCGCCTGCATCGGGTCGACGGCACGGATCTCGCGCTCGCCGTGGTGGTTCAGCGATTGGTCCCGGCCGATGCGGCGGGCGTCCTGTTCACCGCCAATCCGATCAGCGGGGAGCGCGGCGAGGCCGTCGTCAACGCCTCGTGGGGTCTCGGCGAGTCGATCGTCAGTGGTCGGGTCACGCCGGATTCGATCGTCGTGCGTCGAGAGGGCGGGACGATCCTCGACGAACGGATCAGCGACAAGACCGTCATGACTGTGCGCACCGACGGTCACCCGGAGGAGGTGCCCGTACCCGCCGAGCAACGACGGATCCCGGTGCTGACCCCGGCGGAGATCCGGCAGCTCGTCGCCTTGGGTGCGCGAATCGAGTCCGCGCAGCAGATGCCGGTCGATGTCGAATGGGCCCGGCACGACGGCCGGTTCCTGATTCTGCAGGCCCGGCCGATCACCGGGCTGGGGACACGGGAACCGGGCGAGGAGATCCCGAACGACAGTCTCGGCGTCTATCGGCTGTGGACCAACGGCAATCTGGGCGAGGCGATCCCGGATGTGATGACCCCGTGTACCTGGTCGTTGGTCCAGATCTTCATGGCCGACGGGATGGCGACGTCCACGCTGCCGGGGTTCCGCGCCTACGGCAACATCGGCGGCCGGTTCTACATGGACCTCAGCCAGGCGGTGACGTTGGCGGGCGCGCTCGGCATCGACAGGCGGCGGTTCACCGAGCTGAGTGGCGATGTCTTCGGCAGGCTGCCGAGCGACCTACCGATCCCGCCGGTTCCCTCGTCACGAGCGGCGATTCTGCGTCGGTTGATCCCGGTGACGGCACGGGTTCTCCGTCGGGTGTTCGCCAATCAGCGCCGACTGGCCGGCTTCTTCGAACAGGCTCCTCGGCGTTGCGCCGCCCTGCGGTCGCGGATCGAGGCGGCCGAGGACAACGCGACGCTGGCGGCCCTGTGGCGCGACCATGTCGAACCGTTCTTCCATGAGTGCAACCGGATGCTCGAAGCGGCGACCCGATTGGGTGGCACGCGTCTGGTGCACACCCGAGGTGTTCTCGGTAAGACCTTGAGTGCGGCCGACCGCGACATCCTGCTCACCGGCTTCCAGACGGCAGCCGACCCGCTGGCCAGCCTCGGTCCGTTGTTGGGTCTGGAACAACTGGCCAACGGCGCCTTGGATCGGGCGGAGTTCGCCGTGCGTTTCGGCCATCGGAGCGCGCACGAGTTCGAGGTCTCGCGGCCGTACCCGGCGGAGGATCCGCAGTGGATCGATGAGCAGCTGGCGGGTCTGGCCGACTCGGCGCGCGATGTCACGGCGATGATCGAGGAACGACAGCGGGCCAGGGACGAGGCCTGGGAGCGGTTCGCGCGGCGTTCGCCGAACCGGGTCGACTCGATGCGACGACGGCTCGCCAAGTGGGCCGAGGTGATCAGGTATCGCGAGTCGGCACGGTCGGAGGTCATCCGGGCCTTCGCGCTGATCCGTTCGTTCGTGCTGCGCGCGGGCGCGGTGACCGGGCACGGAGACGACCTGTTCTTCCTGACCATCCAGGAGATCCTCGGGCTGCTCGAAGCCGGAACGGGTCCCGCAGCGCTCACGGCGGTCCCGGCCCGCCGCCGTACCTACGAGCGGTATTCGTCGTTGCCGCCCTATCCGGCGTTGATCCTCGGTCCGTTCGATCCGGTGCGGTGGGCGTCGGATCCCGAGCGGCGTACCGATCTGTTCGATGCACGCGGCCGCGTCACCGAGGCGGCCGCGACCGTCACCGGCTTTCCGGGATCCGCAGGCACGGTGGAGGGGATCGTGCGCGTGATCGCCGCGCCTGCGGACGGCGCGGCCCTGCAAGCGGGCGAGATCCTGGTGACCACCGTGACGAACATCGGTTGGACGCCGCTGTTCCCGAAGGCCGCCGCGATCGTGACGGATGTGGGCGCGCCGCTGTCCCATGCGTCCATCGTCGCCCGCGAGCTGGGGATTCCCTCGGTGGTCGGCTGTGGGAACGCGATGATGCGCCTGCACGACGGCGATCGGGTCCGGGTCGACGGTGCGCGCGGCACGGTGGAGGTGCTCACCGGCGGCACCGAGAGGTAGCGCGGGGCGGGGTGCGGTCTCGCCCCGACTCTCGGGTCGGGCCGAGACAGTCGGTTCGGTCGCCGGGTTCTAGGCTCGCCGTGTGGACGTGTTGCAGCAGTACACCGGTCATGTCGAACCCGGCGGCCCTGCCGCGCGCCGGACCCTCGCCGAGCTGACGATCACCAAGATCTCGGTCGGCCCGATGGACAACAACTGCTACGTATTGCATTGCCCGAGCAGCGGCGACGCGGTGATGATCGATGCGGCCGCCGAGCCGGAACGGCTGTCGGACCTTCTTGGTCACGACGACGATCGGCCTCGGCTGCGCACCATCGTCACGACCCATCGGCATGGTGATCACTGGCAGGCCTTGGGCGCCGTGGCGGGCGCCTACGGCACCAACCTGGCGGCGCATCCGGCGGACGCCGAGGAACTGCCGGTTCCGCTGGACTTCCTGGTCGAGCAGGGACACACGCTGGAGGTCGGTGCCTCGCAGTTGGAGGTGATCCACCTCCGCGGCCACACCCCGGGTTCCATCGCATTGCTGTACCGGGACCCGAAGGGCACGCCGCATCTGTTCACCGGCGACTCGCTCTTCCCCGGCGGTCCGGGACGGACGACGAGCCCCGAGGACTTCACGAGTCTGATGGACGACCTTCAGGCCAGGGTGTTCGACGTGCTGCCCGACGAGACGTGGGTGTACCCCGGGCACGGCGACGACACGACACTCGGCGCGGAACGCCCGAAACTCGGCGAGTGGCGCGCACGCGGCTGGTGATGATCCGCGACCCCGCCGCCCGCGTTCCGTCCCGCCGACGGAGCTGAGACTCTTCCCCGACTGCTTCGGCAGCTCAACGATCACGGCCGTCACAACCCGCCGCCGCCCTCGTTAGTGGAGGGGACACCATCGGTGAGGGGGCGAGTGACGGCATGGACCGCAGAATCGGCGGCAAGGGTGGCGGATCGGACAAGGGCGGCGGGACGCTGGTCGCGGCGATCGTGTTGGCCATCGGCACCGCGGCGGCGGGCGGGGCGACGCTCGGCGGCGGGGCGGCCCTGAGCGGCGCGGGCGGGCCGGGGCAGGTGCGGATGGCCGAGGGCGTGACGGATTCTTTGGCGGGTGAATCCCTCGGGGTTCGCACCCAGCAGGGCAAACGCGCCGCTCGCCGAGGCGATGCAGACGGCGCGTGGAACCGGTTGGGCGTTCGCGCGCTGCGGCAACGAGTCGAGCGGGGCGCCGAATGCGCTGCGGCGTCGTTCGGCCAGGTCCAGACGTTCTTCCTGCGCACGCCGTGCCGATCCCTGGATCGAATGCTGCTCGCCGTGGGCGACGGCAAGGGCAACGACGTCCTGGTCTCGGTGGCCTGGGTCGGGTTCCGCGATCGTTCGACGGCCCGCGAGTTCACCGAGGTCATCGACGTCCACGGCTCCGGAGACATCCGGCCGCTGGCAGGCGGGCTCACCAACTTCGCCGACGTCGCCTTCACCGGGCACCACTATCACTCCGAGATCCGGGGGGAGCACGTCACCATCGCGGAGACCGAACGGCTCGGGGGCCACCTCGACGCCGGACTCCTCCAGTCGGTCGCCGAGGTGGCCTCGATGCTTCCTCGGCCGTGAACCACCTCGGGCGAACAGCGTGGACCACGGCCACCGACGCCTCCAACAGCGGCGACCCGGGCGTGGGTACCCTCTGCCGGGTGCAGGACGAAACCGAACAGGTCGTGGACGTCTACACCGACGGCGGATGCAGCCCGAATCCCGGCCCCGGTGGCTGGGGCGTGGTACTGCGGTACGGCGGACACGAGCGGGAGCTGTACGGCAGCGAATCCGGCGTCACCACCAACAACCGGATGGAACTGACCGCCCCGATCCGCGCCCTGGAGAGCCTGACCAGGGATTCGGTGGTTCGAATGCACACCGACAGCACCTACGTGCGCAACGGGATCACCCAGTGGCTGCCCAAGTGGAAGGCCAACGGCTGGCGGACCAGCACCAGGGAACCGGTGAAGAACGCCGACCTGTGGCGACTGCTGGAGGCCGCGTCGGCTCGCCATCGCGTCGAATGGCTGTGGGTCAAGGGACACGCGGGTAACCCGGACAACGAACGCGCCGACCGCCTCGCGACCAAGGGCGTGCAGGAGGCGGGCGGCAAGGTCTCGGCGCCGGTCCGCGTGACGACGGTGCGGAAACCAGGGGCAACGGGCACCAAGGTCTCGGCGGACCGATCCGCTTCGACGGGTCCGCGCTGCCAGGCCGTCACGAAGTCCGGGGCACCCTGCCGGACGGTCGCCCGCGCGTCCGGCCTGTGTCATGTGCACGATCCGGCGGTGCAGTGCGGTGCCACCACCGCCAGCGGCAAGCCGTGTGCGGTGGCCACCGGCGGGGGTCGCTGCGAACGACACAGCGCACAGGG
Organism: Actinoalloteichus hymeniacidonis; assembly: GCF_014203365.1. Lineage (NCBI taxonomy): Bacteria > Bacillati > Actinomycetota > Actinomycetes > Pseudonocardiales > Pseudonocardiaceae > Actinoalloteichus > Actinoalloteichus hymeniacidonis. Next base: position 1,994,658 of record NZ_JACHIS010000001.1, on the reverse strand, counting down.
CGAGACGGCTCCCGCACTGTTCTGACCGGGCCTGTTCGCCCGGTTGATCCGGGTTGTGCCGCGATCGGACTCACCGTCGATGGGGCTGTCCGACCACGAACCGCGATGGCCGATCATGGAGGGATGGCAGCGTCACACCGGATCTCGACTCCTGCGCAGGTTCAGCAGCGTTGGCAGGATCGGCAAGCACCCGACGGCGACTTCATCGTGTTCGCCGATGGCCGACTCTCCGCCATGGAGTTCGAACGTTTCGCCGCCCCGATGCCGTGTCGATGGTGGGAGACGCTGCGCGCCGAGGCCTGGACGCCGATGGACTGGCTCGACATCGACATCACGCTGGCATCGGCGACCCACGGGAAACGCCGTGCCCTGGCCGGGGAGTCCGCCGCACACGGCAGTATCGGCTGGGTCGCACTGACCAGCAGCGATCACCGCGACATCGTGGAATGGTTCGCCGTGTCCCGCAGCTCCAACCCGTTCAACTCGGTGAGTCTCGACGGCCGAGCGTTGATCGCCACCAGCACGGCGGGACAGATCTGGCGCTTCCCCTGCGATGCACCCACCGACGTGACGATCAGCGATGCCCCGAGTTGACCGGTGCTGCCGCGATTCCCCGATCTCGCCACGGTTCTTCAACAGTGCGTGTGCGGTGCCGCCCCTCCCACCTATCGAGGGGGACCTGGAGATTGCGTTGATCATGCGGCGAGTAGTCGCCGAACACACCACGGCGCCGAGAACCAGCCTGGTTCTCGGCGCCGGGTCTGTGGCTCGCGTGCGCTCAGCCCCAGATCGAGTCCGCCCATTCCGGGTGGTCGATGAAGGGGTTGCGGTTGCCCTGGATCTCGTCGTAGATGAGCTGGTTGCGCCGCTGCTCGAAGGCGTCCGGCGGGTCCTCGGCGTTCCACTCCAGCAGCACCGACTGGCGGCCCATGTAGGGGTTGGAACCGTTGGACACCCGGTCGTTGAGTTCGAGGTCGGCGAAGCTGTCGTCGCCCTCGTAGCGGACGGCCATGTAGAAGACCATGCGGGCGACATCGCCCTTGACCTCGTCGGCGGGCTCCCAGGAGTCGTCGTCCGTGAGATTGCCGGGGGCACCTGCCACGGGCGAACCGCCGTTGTCGAAGTCCTTGTTGCCTCGGGCGGAGTTCACCGACACATCGGTGGGGCGCAGGTGGTGGACGTCGGTTCCGGGGCCGGTCGCGTTGCCGAAGTCGCCGTGGGACTTGGCCCAGACGTGCTCGCGGTTCCACTGGCCGGAGCCGCCGCCGTTGGAGTCCTTGCTCTGCGAGCGTCCGCTGTAGAACAGGCGGACGTTCGACGAGTTGGCCGGGTCCTCGTCGGTCTGCTTGAGGGCGTCCCAGACCTGGCTGTAGGACACGGCGGTGTGATCGTCGATGATCTCGTGCAGCTCGTCCTTCAACGCGTCGCCGCTGAGACCGATCGCCGAGCGGTAGTAGGTCTCGTCGTAGTCACCGTCGGCGGGCGGGTCGGTCGGCGGGTCGGTCGGCGGGTCCGTGGGGGGATCGGTCGGCGGTTCGGAGCCGTCCGCCGGGGAGAAGCCGGTGGGCGAGGTGAGTCCGGCGTGCGAGAAGTAGCTGCGCAGCGGGCCGGTGACCTCGAGGGAGGTGCCGAGCAGGTCCGGATTGGACCGGAGGCCGTACTCGCTGCGGAAGGACGCGGTGATCTGGACGTACAGCATGTCCGTCGGGTCGGTCTCGGCGGCGGAGTCGGCCAGCGCGAGTGCATAGTCGGACGGGAAGCCCGAGCGGACGACCCTGTTGGTCGCCGTCGGCTGCCCGACCACCCAACCTTGAACGGTGCCGGTCGAACCCTGCTGGGCGATCGCCTCGGCAACGGTGAGCTGGTCGGCGGCGACGGCGGCCGTCGGCGCCTGCAGCGCCAACACCGTCGCGGTCACACCGACCAGCGCGGCTAACGATTTCCAGCGACCAAGTCTGGTGAACTTCACGGGTCGTCCTCTCCCCAGGCGCATGTGTGTCCCGCCTAGCGGCCAGGTTTCACACAGCGTGACTGCTGTCAGTCAATCAAGGGAAGATTGTCAGAAAATGACCACCCGTTAGTGAAGTTCGGGAGGCAATCTGGTGTCAGCGCGATGACGACGCCCGGCTGACACCACCGTTCGCGGCGCCGGCGACGGGCCCTGCGGCGAGCCCGAACAGGCCACTGTGGACGGCTCGGCGCCGCCCGCGGGCAACCGTCCGGTGAACCGAGAGCGAATTGCGCATCGTTCCGCCGCGAGGATTCTCGACGGACCGCGGATATCCTCGCGCTATTGACAACGGGGAAGGTCTCAGGATTCGGAAACGTTCTTCAGACATGGGGCCGTAGGCAATGCGCACACACGTCCGATGAAACGCGGATGGAATCCATCCGACCCGTCGCGCCACCCGGGGCGAACACTCGACGGCATCACCGAACGGCCCGCACACCCACCGGTCCCGTGCGCGGCTCAGCGCCGATCCGCCCGCCCGCAACGATCGGCGTAGGCTCTGCAGGTGTTGACTTCCAGGGCCCCACGGTGGGCGAATATGACGACACGGTGATCGTACGATGACACTCGGGTGGGGTGCTTTCCCTTTCGTACCCCGGAGTTTGCCCCTTTGTACCCTCTGCGCATCGCGGGCCCAGCACGCTCGTCATAACCACTTGGGGTCGGACTATCTTGACCGCCACCAGAAGTCTAAAATCCGTCCCGCTCCCCCTTCTTCTCACTCCGTGCACCGAACCAGCTCTGCCTGGACCGCCCCCGGCAATCGGAGTGCCGGAAGTCGAGTGGCGAGGCGTCGGGTTAGGACAGACCGCGAAGGGATCCGATGAGCGAGTTCGCAGGCGAGACCGCCGCTTTAACACCCACCGTGATAACGACTCCCAGCTCGATCCCCGCTGACCTCCAGCAGCAAGGCGAGAAGCTCGAGGCGGCCCGAACGGAGCAGCTCAAGCCCGCCATGCTCGCACGCCAGATGGACGGTATGGCGAAGCGGATCGGCACGATCAAGGAAGACATCGAGTCCGGCGACCTCTACCTCGACCCCGCTGCGGGCGAGGAGATCAAGAACATGCTGCAGGAACAAATGGATCGCGTGGACGGTTGGATCGAGCGGGCCAACTCGCTCGCGCGCCGCGCGCCCTTCGGTGCCAACCCGGTCGGCGAGGCCATGGCCCTGAAGTTCGAGGACCGCGCAGGCGGCGAGGGCACCTCGTTCCGGGGGGTCTTCACGCCGTATCGCGAGATCCTCGGCGAGGCCCACGAGGCGGTCACGCAGGCGATGAACCTCTACCAGCAGATCGAGCAGGACAACGTCGACTCGTTCAAGCGGATTCGCCCCGGGGGCGACAACGAAGCGGTCTGACTTCTCCGAGTGCTCCACCCGCGCCCGTTCATCGGTTCGCCGGTGACAGGGGTGACCAAGCGATCACATTGTGACGGTGCGACCACGAGTCGTGGTCCCCGGCACAGAACCTCCTGTATGTAGCGAGAGGCAGACATCCGATGTACGTAGAGGACGCAGCGGTGCCCGCGAGCCGGGGGCGCAGGCCGAATGCTTCGGTCCCGGAGGAGAACCAGTTGGTGTTGACCGACACCCAGAACTGGAGCTCCTACAGCCACAAGACGCTCTACGAGTCGATCCACACCAACAACGACCCGGGCGCGGCGGGCGAGCTGTCCACCGAGTGGTCGCAGATCGCCGACGAGATCTCCGAGTCGTCCCAGTCGATGGGCGAGAAGCTCGTCGCGGTGGAGGACGGTTGGACCGGGAACGCCGCGCAGGCAGCGCGCGGTGCGATCACCGAGCTCGCCGAGTGGAGCGGCTCCGCATCGCAGACCGCCAGCGACCTCAGCAGCAAGATCGCCGACCAGGGCACCATCATGGAGACCGCCAGGGCCGCCATGCCGGAGCCGGTCGAGTTCGACTACGAGGCGATTCTCGTCAACGGATTCGCCACCGGCGGACTCGCAGGCTTCGCCGCAGCGGTCGTCGATGTCGAGACGAAGAGCGGCCAGGCGCGCGACGCCCACGAGCAGGCAGTCCAGGTCATGGCCCAGATGGAGTCCGACTCCCAGGGCATCGACGGATCGACGCCGCAGTTCGTCCAGCCGCCGAACCCGGTGCGGGGCACCATGACGGCCGCACGGGAGCCGATGGCACCGATGGGCTTGATGACCCCGCAGCAGCAGGGCACGCCGATGAGTGAGAACGGCGGAGCCCCGGAGGCGCTGGTCGCGAACGGGGTTCCCGGCGCACCCGGTGGGCCGGGCGGCATGCCCGGTGGCGGCCCCGGTGGCCCCGGCAGCCCCGGTGGGCCGGGCGAGATGCCCGAGATCCCCGGTGGCGGCGGTGTGCCCGGTGGCGGCGGCGACATACCGGGTATGCCCGGCGGCGGCGTTCCCGGTGCTCCCGGCAGCATCCCCGGAATGCCCGGTGGCGGCGCCGGTGGCGTCGGCAGCATCCCCGGTGGCGGCAGCATCCCCGGCAGCCCCGGCGAGATCCCGAACATCACCCCGCAGAGCGCGCCCGCGGTCGCCTCGATGCCGGACACCAGCAGCTACAAGCCGAACATCCCCGGTGGTACCGGTGGCATGAACCCGGGCAATGTTCCGAACATCGGTGGCGGCGGGATGCCCGACATCAGCGGATACCGTCCGCAGAGCGGCGGCGGCAGCCCCTCGGTCACCCCGCAGGGCGTTCGGCCGCCTACCCCGCAGATGCCCGACATCCCGGGTGGCTCGATCCCACCGACCAGCCCCGGTTACACCCCCGGTGGCGGAACAATCCCCAGCATCGGCGGCGGCGGCGGTGGTGGTTACAGCGGCGGAATCGGCGGCATGCCGCCCCGTCCGGGACAGTCCGGTCCGGGCGGCTCCAACTACACGCCCACGCCGAGGCCCACGATGCCGAACATCCCCGGCAGCCCCGGCTACACGCCCGGTATCGGCGGCAACATGCCCGGCGGCACCGGCAACATCCCCGGTGGCACCGGCGGCATTCCGCCCAAGGGCTTCGGCCCCGGCAGCATTCCGAACATCCCCGGCAGCCCCGGTTACACGCCCGGCATCGGTGGCGGCGGAAGCGGCGGCGGTGCCGGTGGCTTCGGTGGCGGGGCCGGTGGCGGCGCTCCCCGTGGCTTCGGTCCCGGTGGCATCCCGAACATCCCCGGTGGCGGCGGTGCCGGTGGCTTCGGTGGCGGGGCCGGTGGCTTCGGCGGCGGGGCGGGCTCGCCCGGTGCGCTGGGTGCGAGCGGCTCGACCGGTGTCGGCGGCGCGGGCGGCGCCGGTGCGGGCGGCCGGATGGGCGGCATGCCGGGTGTCGGTGCAGGCGGTGCAGGCATGGCAGGCGGCGGTATGGCCGGTGGCGGTGGCGGTATGGCCGGCCGTGGCGCGCAGGAGTCCGAGGACAAGGAACACAAGGCTCCCGCGTACCTCAAGGGTGAGAAGGTCTTCGAGCGGCTCGGCGACGACCTCCCCCCTGCCGTGATCGGTGACCGCAAGCCCAAGAAGCAAGCCGACAGCTAATTCGCCGCGTCTCGAGAGTCAGGTACGGGATTACAACCATGAGCGCTCCTGAATTCGTGTTGTCCGCCCGCGAGTTCGACATCGTGTGGACGGGTCTCGACCTCGGTCGGATCCCCTACCCGCTGGATGTACCCAGCAACGGGGGGACGATGGCGGAACGCGATGCCCTCACCATCGAGGTGTATCGCGAACTGACCGACCGGGGTATCGCCGAGGGCGGTCGGATCCGGCCGGAGATCGAGGCCTTACTGCGGGTGTTGTCGCACCCGCAGATCTCCGTGGACTCGGTCGGTCACTCCGGCGGGGCGCTGCGGGCGTTGGTTGCCGCGAACGGGGAACTCGGCGTGATGGCGAGCTTCACCGACGGTCGGATCAAGTTCGGCGAGATCCGACCGACCGCGTTGGCCCGCTCGATCGTCGGGACGCTGCCGTCCAAGGCCGCGGGACCGGGGTGGGCGATGTCCGCCCCGCTCCGCGCGCTGACGGCGGCGGTCGAACCCAGCGATGACGAGGACCCGTGGGGCGACGACGACGAACACGAGGAGCGTGCGCTGCGCAACGCGGGGATGAGCCCCGACGACGCTGCCGCGCTCGCCGAGCTGGCCGCCAATCGCAAGGGCGGCGGCCAGTTCGGGGTGACCGTCGGTGGCGCCACGCAGCGACAGTCTCGTCGGTTGTCGACCTTGGTGACCTGGTTCGATACCCACCAGGGCCGTTACCTGATGGTGCGTGACAACGATTGGCTCAGTCTGACCCCCGCTGACGGCGAACGTATCGAGAGCCGGATCGCGGAGGTTCTGTCGCAGGCAGCGGGCGTCGGCGCCCGCTGACGATGCGGTTCGGTGTCGCCTGCCTTTCGAGGTTGGAGGTTGAGATGACTGGTCCGAGCACCGGTGGTTTCGTCGGTATGAGCAAGGATCCCGCCGAGATCGAGCAGCGGATCGGCCAGTGGGCACAGGGTCTCGCCGAGAAGGCGCAGAGATACCAGGCGGCGCATGTCCAGGCCGAGCAGATTCGGTTGACCGCCACGAGTAGCGACGGCGCGGTGCAGGCCACGGTCCGCGCCGATGGCAGTCTGACCGACCTGGTCTTCAGCGAGCGCATTCGCACCATGCCGCTGCCCTCGATCGCGAGTCTCGTCCTGTCGACCATGCAGCGGGCTCAATCCGAGATCGCCGCCAAGGTCGGCGAGACGATGTCCGAGCATCTGGGCGACGAGGATGCCGAGACTCGGGCCGAGTTGTTGGGCAACCTTCGCGACCGCTTCCCGGTGCCTCCCCCGGAGGACGAGAGCACGGCCGATGACGAGGCCGGGCAGAAGTGGGAGGCGATCGAGTCCGCCGACGAGGAGCAGCCGAAGGCGGGCTTCGCACCACCGCCTGCGGCGCCGTCGCCGCAGACACAGCGACCCGCTCCGCGTCATCGGGCCGACGACGACGAAGACGACGTGGACGAGAATTCCGACCCGTTGCGGGACTGATCCGAAGCCGGACAACGCGGTAACCGAGCAGCTCCGACGCAACGCCACGAAAGGAGTTCACGATGGCCGGCGAAGCCTACGACGTCGTGACCGAGGATCTGGTGGCACACGCCAGCCACCTGGAAGCCCTCACCGACCGGTTGAACACCGCTATCTCGGCGGCGGAGACGGTCAGCATGTCCGACGACGCCTACGGTCTGATCTGCCAGTTCCTTCCCCCGACCATCAATCCGATGGAGGAGGAGGGGATCGCGGCGCTACAGGCCGCGGTCGAGGGCGTCACCACGAGCGCGGAGAACGTGCGGGCGACGGCCGATCAGTACGACGAGACCGACAACCTCTCGCAGCAGTCCTTCCAGAAGATCACCATGGACGGCATCCAGGCCTGAGCCGGTCGCAATCCGGTTCGCCGCCCGCTGTTCTTCCACCCGACGCCCGTCGTGATGCCCCGGCATCCGGCGGGCGTCGGGCGTCTTGCGGGTCGCCGCCGACGAACCGGACTGCGCGCGACGGCCGTCAGTTCGAGGGCGGTGGGGTTGCGTTGCGGGCGGGTGTCTCGTGGGTCTTCTCGTGTTCGATGCTCTCGTCGACGGTGGCATCCTCGCGGGGGCAGTAGTAGCAGGTGCGGGAGCGGCGATGCATGACCTCGCGGTCGGTCTCGCCGGGGCGTTGGTGCATCCAGGGCTTCAACATCGGTGGTCCGTCCCGTTCAGGTGTGGTGGTCGACGAGCAGGTGGTCGATCGAGGTGTCGAGCGCGTTGGTGAACGCGGGCCGGGAGTGGATGCGCCACCGGTGGGTGCAGGTGGAGCCGGTCAGCAGCGCGAGTTGGACGTGCGGTCCGTGGACGGTGATGCGCAGGGTCGCGGTCTGACGGCCTCGGCCCAGTACGGGCAGTTCCAGGGCTGCGGTGGGGCGTTCGGTGCCGAGGATCTGCCGGGCCTTCTCCGCCGCGCGGGCGGTCAGGGTCGCGATTCCTCGGCCTCTGACGGCGAGGGTGACCGAGCGGGTGGCCGTCTCGGTGATCAGCACGAGGGATTCGGGTTGGCCGGTGTGGGTGTGCGCGAGGACGGTGACCACGCATGGCGTGGCCGGGCGGGTGTGGTTCACGGGCGTGCTCCGCAGGTGTGGCACGGGATCGGGGCGTCGAGGTAGGGACGGATGCGCTTGGCCCGCAATCGCCGGACGTCTCCGGTGCGCTGGAACAGGGGCAATGGTCGGGATTCGGTCATCGGACTACCGCCCCCGCTGGGATACGGCGTGGTGTGCGGTGGAAATCGGGCACGACTGCTCCAAGGGAAAACAGAGTGGGCAGGACTCGATGACGTCGGCGGGTCCGATGCGTTTGACCATCGCGCCGCAGACCGCGACGGCCACCGACCCATACGTCGGATCGAGACGGTGTTCCAACCGACGAAACACCCCGGCATAGCGGCGAATCGGCGGTGCCGAAGCGGGCAGTCGGCCCGCGAGCAGAGCGGTCATCTAGGACACCGCCCAGAAGAGTTGGAGCCCGGCGTACCAAGCGCCGAGTGAGGTGAGAATGATCAGGACTGCGGTCATGGGCTCACTCCGAATGACATGCGAACTGGTGCAGCACCGATGGTTCATTCGTTTCACCAAGCAGGCAAATGTGAAACGGCTTCAAGCAGGTGAACCAATACCTCTGGTGCAGCTACAGTGGTGCAATGCCCAGTGTTAACCGCTCCCCGCGAGCCCGGGCCCTCGCCGATTCCCTTCGGGCCGCGCGAACCGAGAACAAGCTGACAGTGCGCGAGATCGCACGGCGGTTAAGGGTCAACCACAGCGTGATTTCGCGTGCCGAGAGTGGTGCCAGAGTCCCCAAAGAAAACGAAGTGGCAACGATCCTCGGTGCGATCGGAGCAGCGCCCGATGTTCGAGACCGCATCATCGAAATGGCCCGGGATGTCGACCGCGAGGCGTGGTCCGCACTGCACCATCAGGGCACCTCGCCCCATCTGTCCACATTGATCAAGTACGAGCGCGACGCGGTGGCAATCACTGACGTGAACCCGCTCCTCGTCCCAGGACTGTGCCAGACGTTGGGATATGCAAGGGCGATCATGTCCGCAGATCCTGAACGCGTTTCACCAACAGAGGTTGATGGCCTAGTCATGTATCGGATGGCTCGACAACGGATGCTCGCCGAGTCGGACACGCAGTTCACGGCGATCATCGACGAGCCGGTACTGGTCCGACAGATCGGCGGGCGGGCGGTGATGGCTGAACAGTGCAATCACCTGGTGGAGATGAGTCACCGCTCGGATGTCGATATCCGGGTGATTCCGGTGAGCGCCGGATATCACCCTGCACTGTCAGGTGGGTGGTTTCTGATGGAGTTCGCCGAGGCGACTCCGGTACTGCATTTGGAGCACGTCGACTCAGGAACGTTCTTGCACCGACGGAGTGACACAAGATCATTTCTGAAGGCACGGGATAGCCTGCTGGCCGTCGCGATGAGCACTGAGGAGTCCGCCCGGCTCATCACGAGGTACGCAGACCACCACCGTCGAGGAGATGACCTTCATGAGCCTACCTAGCCGCTGGCGAAAATCGACGCGATCGGCCACAGCAACGAACTGCGTCGAGATCGGCCAAGCCCCCGGCTTAATCGGCATCCGAGACACCAAGAACCGGGACGGCGGCACGCTCGTCGTCTCCCCAGCCGCGTTCCGCTCGTTTCTCACAGCGATCCGCGCTGACAAGCTGCAGTGAACCAGTGGCGGCCGTTCGCCCCATGAACGGCCGCCACTCGTCCGGAGGTGGCAGAACAGCACCGCGCTCGGCGAGCATCGGGTAGTCGACAAGCGAGACCCAGTAGCGCTATTCGTCATGCGGTCGATCCGGGTGCGGAGTCTGCCGGTGCGCTCGCTGGATGTGGTCGCCGTGGCCTGGCGAAAACCTGGATCCCCGGCCCCACCTTGACCTTGACAGCCGAGCCAGCATCGCCGATCGCCTACCGACAGCTCGATTCCGCTAAAGGTGGTGCGCACTGCTGACGAAGGCAGTGGCAGGCTGAAAGTTCCTACGGCGCCGTAAGAAATTGCGCGGAACTAATTCGGTGGCAGGGAGATCACGGTGAACTCAACGGTGGTGCCAATCGTACGGCGGTCGGCTCGTGCTGTGCTGATCGATCGCGAACTCCGGCTGGTGACGATCAAACGCACCAAGGCTGGGGTAGCGCCATACTGGACGACGCCGGGCGGGGGTATCGAGCCTGGGGATGTCAGTCGCGAGGCCGCGTTGGAGCGTGAACTGCTGGAAGAGCTCGGCGCGAAGGCAGTGATCGGGCAGCAGTTGACCCTCGTCACGTCCGTCGCTGAGGGTGGTCAGAGCGTGCAGTACTTCTTCGCGGCCAGCCTGATCACCCTTGATGAGTCGTTGCGGACCGGTGACGAGCACACTGACGTTCACCGAGGTGGTTACGAGGTGGAGCGGATCCCGTTGGAGCGGCTGGGCGAATACGACCTCAAGCCCACCGTTGTCCGTGACTTCTTGTTGGAGAACCGCTCTGCCGTATTGGTAGACCTTCCTTTTGGAATCAACTAGGGCGGTCCGGGATAGATAGCCTGCTGTCCGTCTCATCGCGGCGCACGCAGACCCCCACCGTCAAGGAGATGAGCTCTATGACCGGTCCCCGTAGACCCGGCCGCTGGAGGAAGTCCTCGCGATCAGGAGAGTCAACGAACTGCGTCGAGATCGGCCAAGCCCCCGGCTTAGTCGGTATCCGGGACACCAAGAACCGCGAAGGCGGGACGCTCGTCGTCGGGAGCGCCGCCTTCGGTGCCCTACTGACGGCGGTGAAAGCCGGGCGGCTCGGCTGAGCGCGCGGGCGGTGCGCCCCCGACCACCGTGGTCGGAGGCGCACCGATCTCGGTCAGAAACCCACCCCGCCCGTCCTCACGCCGCCCGGTGCATCGCGGCGCCGACCAGGACCAAACGCAGGGTGCGTTCGGTGGCGTCGGTGATCAGTTCGGCGGCTCTGGCGATGGCCTCGGTCAACTCGACGGGGGCGGCCAGGATGCCTGCGAAAGCGTCGATGCCCGCCGCGTAGTTGTCGCGGGCTCCCCTTCCGATGGTGCCCGCTAGGGCGATCACCGGTTTGCCGTAGGGCTTGGCCCGCCGGGCCACCTCGGCGGGCACCTTTCCGCGTGGTGTCTGGAAATCGATGGCGCCCTCGGCGGTGATGATCAGGTCGGCGCCCGCCAGGGCCGCGTCCAGGTCGACGTGGTCCAGGAGCACCTCGAACCGGGGTCGGAGTCGGGCGCCGAGCACACCGGCCAGGCCTGCGCCGAGGCCGCCGGAGGCGCCGCTGCCCGGTGCCGAACCGAGGTCCCGGCCGCAGTGTTCGGCCAGTACCGAGGACCATTGGTCCATTGCGGCGGCGAGTCGTTCGGTCTGTGCCGCGTCGGCGCCCTTCTGCGGTCCGAAGACGCGGGCGACGCCTGCGGGTCCGGTGAGCAGGTTGTGTTGGTTGCAGGCCAGCACGATGCTCGTCTCGGCCAGTCGTGGGTCCAGCCCGGTGACGTCGATGTGGTGGACCTCGGTGAGGTTCGCGCCGCCCGGACCGATCGTCCGGCCTTCCCGGTCGGTGAGTCGCACGCCGAGCGCCTGGAGCGCGCCCGCTCCCCCGTCGCAGGTTCCGGAGTCGCCGCAGCCGATCAGGATCTGCCTGCAACCGTGGTCCAGGGCGGCGAGAATCAGTTCGCCGACGCCTCGCGTGGTGGTGCGTCCGGGGTCGCGGCATTCCCTGGGCACCAACCGAAGGCCTGCCGCCGCCGCCATCTCCACCACGGCCCGGCGGGGTCCGGGGCCGCCGAGGATGGCGAAATGCGCGTCGACGGGGGTGCCCATCGGGCCGGTGACCGTCATCGGGATCACGGTGCCGCCGGTGGCGGCTGCGAGGGTGCGCGCGGAGCCCTCACCTCCGTCGACCAGCGGGATCGAATCGACGATCGCGTCGGGAACCACGCGGCGCACGCCTGCGGTGATGGCTTCGGCGACCGATTCGGCGTCCAGGGATTCCTTGAAGCCGCTGGGAGCGACGACGATGCGCAGGGGCGCCGAACCGACTGTGATGGACATGGACTTTCTCCTTGTTGTGCAGGGAACCCGGTTTTCGGGGCGGCACCGGGTGAGTTCGGGGTGGGCGCGGGCCGGTCGGCGCCGATGGGTCGGCGCGCGGTGGACCCGGCGGGATGTCACCGCAGCGGGAAACCGAGGTAAGGCCAGACGAACCAGGCGAACGCGGTCACCAACGCGGCGAGCAACGGGGCGAGGAAGATCGACAGCCGAAGCAGGTCCCGACGCTCGAATCCCGGTGTCTCGCCGAGGTCGGCGAACATGGCGACCGGTTTGGCCGAGGACGGCAGGGTGTGGCAGAACCCGGCGGCCGCCGTGGAGGCGAAGGCGATCGCCGCCGGGTTCAGGCCGAGAACGCCCGCAGCGGGCACCAGCAGCGGAATCAGTACCGAGGAACGCGCCGAACGCGATTGCAGCACGAGGTGGGCGGCGACGCTGATCAGCACCACGACGATGAGGAAGACCAGGGCCGAGTCGCCGTCGGTGGCCAGGCCGCCGAGGGCGGCGGCGGTCAACCAGCCTGCGGCGCCCGAGTCCAGCAGCGCGGCGCCGAGCACGGCCGTCGCCGACATGAAGATCAGCAGCGACCACGGCACCGTGCGCAGCGCGGCGCCCAGCGACACCATGCCGATCCGAGGGGCCGCCACGGCCAGGGCGCCGATCAGGGCCACCACGGCCGGTTGCACGCCGTGCAGATCCTGTGTGCACCAGGCCAGTACCACCACGGCGGTGATCGCCAGGCTCAGCTTGCCTCGCTTATCGAGACCGGGCGCGGTCTGGCCTGGGACCGAGGCGGCCAGCTCGGCGGCGCCGATGTCGTCGAGCCGGATCCGGCGGTCTGCTCTCCTGGTCATCAGCAGCAGTACCAGTTCGGCGGCGAGGTGCGAGCTGACGACGGCGAGCGGAAGCCCGGCCAGCAGCCAGGCGCCGAAACCGATGCCGGTTCCGGTGGCGGCGCGGAGGACCTCGACGGTGATCAGGTGGGCTCCGGCGCCGGTCAGCGTCGCCACCGCCGACAGCAGGATCACGGTGGGGATGACCAGCGACAGGGCGCGGATCACCCGCTCACGCTCGGGAAGTGCCTTGGCCAACGCCAGGAACACGGGCAGCGCGAGGGCGGCCCGGCCCGAGGTGGCGGGCACCAGCAGCGCGCTGACGACGAGGGCCAGCGTGAGCAGGTGCACCAGGCCACGCACGGTTCTGGCTCTGGCCAACAAGAGCACGGCGATCCGGGCGGGCACGCCGGCCTGGGTGAGGCCTGCGGCGAGGACGAAGGCGGCGATCAACAGCCAGATCACCTCGCCGCCCAGCGCCCCGAACAAATCGTCGGACTGCAGTACGCCGATCAGGGTCAGCGAGAGCGCCGCCGTGAGCGCCACGAAGGCGTCGTCCCAACGGGTGCAGGTCCACGCCGCGACGGCGGCGGCGAACACCACGAGGGTGATGCGGCCCTCGGCGGGCAGCCCCGATTCCGGGCCGGGGAGCAGCACGTACAGCAGGATCAGCGCGGTGGCGGCGGCCGCAGGCCCCAGCAGGGCGCGGAGGCGGCGCGGCCGGGCGGGCCGGGCGTCGCCGGTGGCCGATGCGGGCGGTCCGAGAGCACTGCTCGTCCGCGCGACCGGCCTCGGGGGCGGTGTCGTCGCGTAGTAGGTGAGCGGTGGGTCTCGGTCGCAGTCGTCGGTCACGTCGACCACTGTGTGGCTGCGGACTGATGTCAGAGTGAACAGATCATGAAAGACTTTTCATTCATGTTCTGCGCGGCGGCCCGGCCCGTTCGCGGCCGCGCGACGGGTCCGAGGAGTGCGGTGCGAGACGCTGACCGGCGGGCCCACACCGCTTCGTCGACAACGCGTCCACCAGCCTAGCCGGCAGCGCCCGACCGCTTCTAGTGGAAGCGGTAACCCATGCCCCGAACCGTGATGATCCGTTCGGCGCCGAGCTTGCGGCGCAGGGTGCGCACGTAGACGTCCACCACGTTCGACCCGGGATCGAAGTCGTAGCCCCAGACATGGGAGAGCATCTGCTCCCGGGACAGCACCTGGCCCGCATGGCGGATGAACAGCTCCAGCAGGGCGAACTCCCGCGCCGTGAGGTCCACCAGCCCGCCGGGCAGCCGGGCCCGCCTGGTGCGCAGGTCCAAAGAGAGGTCACCGGCGTGCAGCACCGACAGATCCGGCGCCCGCTCCACCCCGCGCACCCGGAGTCGCACCCTGGCCAGCAGTTCCTCGAACCGGAACGGCTTGGTCATGTAGTCGTCGGCGCCGCCCTCCAACCCGGCCACCGTGTCGTGCACGGAATCCCGGGCCGTCAGGATGATGACCGGGATGGTGATCCGGCCCCGGCGCAGCGATTGCAGGACGTCGAAGCCGTCCCGGCCGGGTAAACCGATGTCGAGCACCATCAGATCGTGGTCGCCCGAGGTCGCGGCGGCCAGCGCCGAGGCACCGTCGCCGACGACGGTGGTGGCGAAACCGTTCGCCCGCAGGCCCTTCTCGATGAAAGCGGCGATCCGCGCCTCATCCTCGGCGATCAGTACGCGGGTCATCGTCGGTCTCCCTCGTCATGCGGTGGCTGGGCGCCGGGCTCCTCGTAGGGCTTCGCGGGTAGGGACAGACCGAAGGTCGCGCCGTGGCCCGGTTGGGAGACCAGGTGTGCGCTGCCGTGATGCGCGTCGGCGATCGCCTTCACGATGGCCAGTCCCAGTCCGGCACCGCCTGCTCGGTGCTCGCCCGCGCCCCTGGCGAACCGTTGGAAGATCCGCTCGGCGTGCTCGGCACGCACGCCCGGCCCGGTGTCGGTGATCCAGAACGAGGCGGTCTCCTCGGTCAGCGCGGAGCCGAACCTGATCGCGGAGCCCGGTTCGGTGTGTGCGGCGGCGTTCTGGGCGAGTTGCAGGACCGCCTGCGTGGTGCGTTGCGGGTCGATCCACGCCTCGCCCTCGCCGATGGACTCCAGGATCCAGCGGCGGTCGGCGAGACTGCGCAGCTTGTTGTCGATGTCGCTGCTCAGCTCGGGAATCGAGGTCCAGGACGGCGTCACGAAATCGGGCTGCTCCGAACGAGCCAACAGCAGCAGGTCGTCGACCATCCTGGACATCCGGTCGAGTTCGTCGGTGCAGACCCGGATGACCTCGGCGCGTTCGACGGGGTCGTCGCCCAGGAGTTCCAGGTGGCCGCGCACGATGGTGATCGGCGTGCGCAGTTCGTGGCTGGCGTCGTCGAGGAACTCCCGTTGGGTTCGGAAGGCCCGTTCCAACCGGTCGAGCATCGCGTTGAACTGCTCGGTGAGCGCGGCGATGTCGTCGCGTCCGTGCACCGGCAGCCGGTGAGTCAGGTCGCGTTCGGTGAGCGCGGCTGCGGCGAGGCGGACCTCGCGGACCGGGGCGAGGATCTGCCCGGCGACCAACCAGCAGATGCCCGCGCCGGACAGCAGCGCACCGGCACCGATGATGGTCAACGCGCGCAGCGTGGCGTCGGTCTCCTGTAGGGAGGGTTCGACCAGGTATCCGGTGATGAACCAGGCGTCCACCGGGTCGGTGTCCGCAGCGGCCGGGCCTCGGGTGCCGACCTTCAACCAGCGCAGTTCGCCCGCCGCGATCTCGACGCTGCCGGAACCCGCCGGGGTGTCGATGATCGAGCGGAGCAGTTCGTCGCTCAGCGGGACGTCCCGCATCGACTCGTGGGCCTGCCGCGAGGCATCCAACCCGTTGGGGCCCTCGGTGACGCCGATCAGGGTCTCGTACTCGTCGGGATATTGAGCGCCGAGGTAGAGATCGAGCAGTTCATCGGGTTCGGTGATGATCGAGCCCGCGCGATCGCGGCCTGCGGCGGCGAAGGCGGCGTACTCCTGCGATTCCTGCGCCAGCACCCTGGTCACCTGCTGGTCGATGTTGTTCAGCAGCAGCTGACGCACGACCAGCACGATGGTGATCAACCCGGAGGCCATCACGAGCACCAGCCAGGCCATGATCCGCACCCGCGCGGAGGCACCTCGGGCGCGCGGCCTAGGCGTGGGATCGCCGTCGGTCCTCGGTGTCGCGGCGGGTGGGCCGATTTCGCGGGCCGGTTCCGCCCGGTTCGGTTCGATGCCTGCCGAGGTGCCCGCCGAGGAGCCTGTCTGCGACGGCGCTGCGGTGGTCGGCCCGTCAGTCATCCGGGTCGTCGTCATCGTCGTCGTCATCGTCGTCATCGGGCTCGTCGAACTCGTCGTCGTCCCAGTCGTCCGCGTCATCGTCGGCGTCCACCGGAGGTGGTGGGGGCGGCGGCACGGCGGCGGACGCCTCGTCGGAGTCGTCGCCGGGACCCGAGTCCTGGTCCGAGTCGGCATCGGGGTCCGGGCCCGCGCCCCCGGACTCACCCGGTGAGTTCTCGGTGGTGGGGGCGGGGACGGTGTGCGACTCGCCTACGCGGACGACGGCGGGGCTCGGCGACGGCTCAGCGGGGCCGTCGAGCAGTTGGATCGCCGCCACCGCGCAGAGCGGTAGCGCGAAGGCGGCGACCAAGGCGAGCACCGTGGAGGAGCGGCTCATATCCGGACCCTCTCAGATCCCGGACACCGAGCACTGAAATAGACATGAAGAACTTTTCATTCGCGCAGGCAGCCGCCACCGGGTGCGGAACGCCAAGGAGGGAACCTCCGGCACCGGCTTCCCCTGCGCGTCTGCCCCGGCAGGCAGCCGACTCGGCTACCCGTTCCGGGGCCTGGGCCCGCACTGCGGTCACGGCACGGGATCGCCCAGGGCCGGAGCCGTGTCGGGGATCGGGATCGCCGACACGCCTGCCGGGCGCCGCCCCTCGGTGATCCAGGGCACCACCAACTCGGCGACCTCCCGACGGGCCTCCACCAACAGTCGATGGCCCTGACCTGGGAAGGTGACCGTGACGCAGTCCGGCAACAGCCGTTCGAGCGGGTCCGCCCGGTCGGCCAGGTCCGACTCGGCGCCGTACAGGCCGAGCACCGGGACCGGGAAGGCGGCGAGCTCGGACTCGGTCAGATACGGGCCGCTCGGCAAATCCTCGGTCAGTGTGGTGTCCATCACCAACGCCCGCATCGATTCGCCCTGCCGCCGCCCGACCCGGCCACGGTCCCTGGCGAACTGCTCCAGCGAATCCGGTGCATGAACCGTCTCGCGCGCGCCACGCACGGCCGCGCGAATCCAACCCTCCCAGTACCGACTGGGCGGCTCGGTCTCCACTGCGGTGATCGACAGGACTCGCTCCGGGTGGTCGGCCGCGTAGCGGAACACCACCGTCCCGCCGAAGGAGTTCCCGACCAGGTGGATCGCCCGGTCCTGCCAGCCGAGAACCTCGATCACGCCTTCGAGATCGTCGACGAAATCGACGAGCCGGTAGCCGGTGGCCGGGCGTTCGCTGTTGCCGTGACCCCGCAGGTCGTACATGGCGACCTCGGCGTCCGCCGCGACCAGGGGCGGGGCCAGCGACAGGTAATAGCTGGCGAGACTGTCGATCCCCAATCCATGCACGCAGAGCACGGCGGGCGACTGCGGTCGAGGAACGGCGGGGCGCAGCAATTCGAGGTTGCAGCCCAGGCCGCGCACGGTGGTCGCCGCCATCAGTGCTTCTCCTGTGCAAGCTTGGACACGATGTACTCCACCAGTGATCCGACGGTGAGCGCCTCGATGTCGCACTGCTGGAATCCCACGACGAGGTCGAGGAAGTCCACGTCGTCGTCGTAGCGCATCTTGAGCCTGCCCACGACGTTGATCAGCTCGACGCTGGCGATGGCCAGGTCCTCACGCAGATTCGTGGACATGATGATCTCGTCGATCTCGGGGTCCACCCGGGGGCAGGCAGCCGCGATGACCGCGATCACCTCGGTGAGCACCCGGGTCTCCTCGACGGCAAGTCGTCCGGTCATTCATCCTCCTGGACAGTCCAGGCCACCACGTAGCGATCGCCCGGCTGATCCGGTCGTTCCGGGCTCGCGGCCTCCACCGAGGTCGTGCGCACCCGGTAGGTACGGGGAACCATTCCGCCCGGCACGGTGACGGCCAGATCGCCGTCCGGCCGGGTACGCACCGAGAAGCGGCGGGGCCCGCCCGCCAATCCGATGCCCTCGGCCTTGCCCGCCGCTTCCTTCGCGGTCCAGAACCGGGCGAACCACAGGTCCGTCGACTCCCCGGTCAGTCCCACCAGGTCGGCGAGCAGGCCACGTTCGGACGCGTCGAGGGCCAGCTCGATCGTCTCGGGCGTTCGGGGCGCGACCTTCTCCACGTCGATGCCCACCCCGCCCGATCCGGGCACGGCGATGGCGACGGCGACCGTTCCGCTGTGCGCCAAGGAGATCGACAGCTCCGGCAGCACCCGACCGTGCAGGCCGGTCACCCTCGGCCTACCCGCAGCGTCGTGATAGATCCGCAGTTCGGCGGGGTAGAGACCGGTCTCGCCGGGCAGCTCACGGAAATCGCGCCTCGGCGAGGCGATCGCGCCGGGTCCCTCCCACAGCAGTGCCCGCACCGCGTCCTTCGCCGCCAGCCGCCCCAGCAGCCAGTGCCGTCTGGCCCGCGCCGGGCATTCCCGATACTCGGCGCGCTCCGCAGCGGCGAGCATGCCGCCGAGCACGAAATCCCGGGCGGCCAGGCCGGGCCAGGACTCCCGCAACAGCACCCAGCCCGACCGCTGCGGAACCGCCACGGTCAGCTGGGTGGGATTCTGCAGGGCCGCCAACACCCGGTCGGCCGGGAAGAAGATCCGATTGCGCCAGCCGATGATCTCCACGATCACCCGCCCCGCCACCGACAGTCGGATGTCGCCGACGACATCGGCATCGCTGATCGAGGTGACCGTGACCAGGCAGTCGACGGCCGTTCCCGGCGCGGGCGGCGGCCCGTGGAATCGGATCGCGGACACACCCATCGGCAGTGCGAGCGCACACACCGCCGGGCTGCGTTGGATCCAGTAGCCGAACAGCTGGCCCGCGTTGTCCAACAGCACGCCGGGCACATCCGAGGCCTGGACCACGCCTCGGACATGCCGGTCGCCGATACCCGAGACCGCACGCACCTTGGCGAAGATCGGTCCGTGGAACATCAGCCGCCGGGAATAGAGCTGCTCGGCGGTGTGCCAGGACGGATGCTCGGCGGAGCGGTCGATCTCGGGCGCGGGTGGGGAGTCGGGCAGCCGATCGGCGAGGGTGACCACCGCCTCGGCGTGGTCGCCGACCTGCACGCGATAGCGATCGGCACCCAGGGGTGTCGCGATGACGCGCACCGAGGTGGTGGGCACCGCAGTGAACCAACGTCGCAGCAACAGGCCACCGACCTCGGTGACGACTCGGTGCGGTACCGCCCGTTGGACGAAGTCGACGATGTGGGCCACGACGCCGGTCGCGGGCATCACCGGCATTCGGTCGCTCGCGTCCGGCCAACCGGGCCGTTGGTCGTAGAAACTGTGATCCCGCAGGTGCGGCATCGTGTCGAGGGACACGGTGAGCGTGGCGTGCACCTCGCCGTCGACCCGGTCCGGCGTCGTCGGCGGTTCGTCGATCTCCAGTCCGCCGATGCTGCGGCCCTGTTCCGGGACCAGCGCGGTGCGGGCTGCGATCGGAACCGCTTCGTCGGCGGTGTCGGCGACGGCCGCCTCGGTCTGCGGAGCCGGGAACACCTGGTGCGTCGTCGGGTCGAGGATCGTGGGCGGTGCCTCGGAAATCGGCGCGAGCCCACCGCCCTCGGCACGGTCGACGGGGACCTCGGCGGCCGGATTCGGGCCGGTGGCCTGCGGCCCAGCGAGCTGCGGTGCTTCCGCGACCAGATCGGCGGCGGGCTGCGGGATTGCCGCAGCGGTGGTGTTCGCACCGTCGACCCAGTCGGCCGCCCACTGCGCGGACTCCTCGATCTCGCCGAGCAGGGCGAACAACTCCCGCGAGGACGCCGTCGTCCCAGCGGATCGTCGAGGCGGTGCCGGCAGCCGGTCGGGCCCGGACGGCGGGACACAGCGACCGAGGACGGCGCGAATCCCGACGCGATCGGCCTCGGGCAGCACCAGCGGGTCGGGGCCGAAGCGAAGCCGGACCGGCAGCGTCCCGCGATCGGCCGACTCGCGGGCCGAGGCGGGTTGCCACCCGTCGGCCCAGAGCGCCGCGCGGATCCGGCGCCGCCCGGCGCGGCCGTCCCGACCGGCCTGGTGCGCGGAGATCGTCAGGTGTTCCCGGTCGCCGAGGATGTCGTCGATCAACGCGGGCACCTGGCCGATCCCCGGTTGGATGAAGGCACGGATACCGGCGGCGTACATCGCCTCCACCAGTTCGGTGAAGCGCACCGGTTCCACCAGGTGTCGCAGGATCAACTCCCGCTGGCGCTGAGCGTCGGCGGGGAACGGGGCCGCCAAGGTCGCCGACCACAGTTCGGTTTCGGCCGGTCGCAATGTGGTCTGCGCCAACTGGTCCTCGAAACGGGCGGCCAGCGGCGCGAACATCGGAGTGTGCGCGCCGGAGCGCACCGGCAGTTCCCAGGCGATCACGCCACGGTCGCGGCAACTGCGTACGAAACGGTCGGCGGCGACCGCAGGCCCGCACACGATGCTCTGCCGGGGGCTGTTATCGTGCGAGATCACCAGTTCCGGGTGCGCGGCCAACGCAGCACCCACCTCGGACACCGAGGCACCGACCAGAACGAACGTGAGATCCAGCAGCGGATACTCGTTGTTCTGGGCCGTGGCGAGCATTCGGGCGGTCACCGGCCGATCGATCACGCCCGCGCTGGCCATCGCGTTCCACTCGCCGAGACTGTGGCCCGCGATCGCATCCGGGACCACCCCGGCCGATCGCAGCTGTCGGTCCAGCTCCAGGCCGAGGCTCAGCACCCCGAAGACCGGTTGCTCGCCCGCATCGGTGTCGGTGTCGAAACCGGCCTCGGATTCGCTGTCCAGACCGGGGAAGACGAACGCGAGTCGGCCGCCGGCCTCCGGGCTCAACAGCGGCGCGATGGTGAACCAGATGTCGTTGCGGCCCCGCCAGGATCGTCCCGAGGCGACGACCCGGCGGGCGAAGCCGAGTCGTTTCGGGGTCGGATCGACGACGGCCAGCCTGCACCGTCCCGGTGCGGGCGCATCCTCGGCGAGACCGGCGGCCAGCACGTCCTCGTCGGAAGCGGTCAACAAATCGGCCAGTTCCGTCGGATTCGCGGCCGCCAGCCGAAGAGTGCGTTGCGAGCTCTGGGCGAGATCGGCGTGGCCAGGGTCGCCGGGCGGGGCCTGTTCGAGGATCACATGCGCGTTGATGCCGCCGAAGCCGAAGGCGTTGACCGCCGCCCTTCGCGGCGTTCCGGCAGGCGACTCCCAGTTCAAGGCCTCGGACAGCGACCGGAAACGGGTGCGCGCCAATGCCGGGTGCGGTTGTTCGCAGTTCGGTGTCGGCGGCAGCACCCCGTGATAGACGGCCAGTGCCGCCTTCACCAGACCGGCGATCCCGGCGGCGGGCAGGGTGTGCCCGATCATCGACTTCACCGAGCCGAGCACGCCCGAGCCGGCCGGTTCGGCGCCGAAGACCTCGGCGAGGGTGGCGAGTTCGGCGGCATCGCCCGCCTCGGTCGCGATGCCGTGGGCCTCCAGCAGACCGACCGAGTCCGGAGCGCGGGGATCCAGCCCGGCGGCCCGCCAGGCCTCGGCGAGCGCACGGGTCTGGCCGTCGACGGAGGGTTCGGCCGGGCCGCCCGACGTGCCGCCGTCGCCCGCCACGCCGATGCCCCGGATCACCACGTAGACGCGGTCCCCGTCGCGGCGCGCATCGGCCAGTCGCTTGAGCACCACGATTCCGGTGCCCTCGCCGATGAGGGTGCCGTCGGCCCGTTGATCGAAGGGCCGGGTGCACTCGCCGGGCGACAAGGTCCGCAGTGGGCCGAGAACACTCCAGAGGGTGGCATCGTGCAGCTGGTGCGAGCCACCCGCGAGCATCAGGTCACAGCGGTTGCGGAGTAGTTCCCCGACGGCGTGGTCGACCGCGATCAGCGAGGAGGCGCAGGCGCCGTCGACGGTGTAGGCGGGTCCTCGCAGGTCCAATCGGTGCGCGAGCTTCGCGGCGGCGGAAGCGGGAAGCACACCGGTGGGCGGCGATTCCGGTTGCCCCGCCCCGAAGTGGTCCCGCAGCCGGGCCACCGCCGACTCATCGAGCTCCGGGAACACCGCGTGCAGCGCGGCGGCGAACTCGGCGGGCCGGTGGAGGCGGTTGCTCAACTCGATCAGCTGCGGGCTCGGAGCGGAACCGGTGCCGAGCACCACGCCCACCCGGTCGCGATCCGGCACCGCCTCGGGGCCCCCGGCGTCCCGTAGGGCGTCGGCGGCGACGCCCAGCGCGATGAGCTGGTCCGGCGCGAGATCGGCCACCGAACAGGACGGCAGCCCGAGGCGGGCCACCGCGATCTCGGCGAGATCCAGGAACCCACCCCGACGGTCCGCCCGCGCGTCGGCTCGGTCCGCACTCCGGGCGTCGAGGCCGCGCCGCGCCTCGGCGATCGATCCGGTGGCGTCGAGGCCCGCCACCAGGTTGCGCCAGTAGGCGTCCAGGTTCGGCGCCTGCGGGAACAGCACCGCCATTCCCACCACGGCGACGTCGTCCGAGGCGACGGTCATGGGTTCACCCAGCCCTGCGGCGTGTACAGCACCGAACGCACGGTGGGGTCGCCCCACAACAGTTCCCGGACCATGGCTCGGACGCCTGCCTCCGGGTCGATCAGGTCCAGGCCCAGTCGCGCGTACTGCCTGCCTACCTCGTCGGAGACCATGCCGGGATGCTCGCCGAGCGGCGCCCACGGTCCCCAGTGCAGAGTGAGTGCCCGCGCGCCGGACTGCCGGGCATAACCGGCGCCGAGGACCTCCAGCGCGTCGTTCGCCGCCGAGTAGGCACCCTGTCCACGGCTGCCCAGTACCGCCGCGACACTGCCGAAGAACACCACGAACCCGGGCGGGTGCGGCAGTCCGGACAACGCCGAGACCAACGCGGTCGCGCCACTGACCTTCGTGTCGTACACCCGGCGCAATGACGCGACCGAGGTGTCGGCGAGCAACCGGTCCTCGATGGTGCCCGCCCCGAAGACGACACCGTCGATGCGGCCATACCGGGTGTGCAGTTCCTTGACGAGTTGCTGCACCGCCTCGGCGTCCAGGACATCCAGCTGGTGGTAATCGGCCTCGGATGCAGGCCCGCGCAGCTCGGCCATCGTCGCCTCGACCTCGCGGCGGGCCAGGATCAGCCGCGCCGAGGCGTCGATATCGGCGGGCGAACCGGTGGCCCCGGCCGATATCAACGCGGCACGCAGTCCCGGCAGATCCGTGATTCCCAGTGTCGCCTGCGATTCCGGGGCCGTGGCCCGCGCGGTACGCCCCGCGACGTGCACTCGCGCCCCGCCCGCCGCCAGCTCCACGGCCATCCGGGCGGTGATGCCCCGGGCGCCGCCGATGACCAGCAGCACGGCGTCGGAGTCCAGACCCAGCATTCGGGCCTCGCCTGCGGGCTCGGTGCCCGGGCCGCCGCCCGTGGTCGCGGTCAGGCCGAGATCGGCGCGGATGGGCAGCTCCGCGCGTCGAAGCGTGTCATCCAGCCGGATCACCGAGGGGTCGGTGCGGCGTTCGCTCAACAGCTCGGTCAGCACCGAGACCGCCACCCGGTCCGGCGCGGCGGCCGGGTCGACCTCGATCAGGCGGACGGTGGTCTCGGCGTACTCCCTGGCCACGGTGCGGATCAGGCCACGCAGGCCCGCCGCGCTGGCCGTCGCCGCCATGCCGCTCGCCTCCGCGTGGCTCAGGACGGCGAACCATTTGAGCGACCGGGTCAGCGAACTCTTGATCGGGCCGAAGAGATCCGGCAGCACCGGGTCCTCGGCGTCGAGGCCGTCCAGCCGGACGACCCCGTCGAAGCTCGATTCCGCCGCGTCGTCGAACTCCTGACGGGCGGAGGACACCGACACCTCGCTGCCGTGGCGCTCCAACAGCCCGCACAGGGCATCGCGCACCGCCCCCGGCTCGCCGAAGACCGCGAAGCGGGTGCCCGCCAAGGCCGATGGTTCGAAATCGTCGAGTGCGGCCAGTTCCACGGCACCCCAGACGTGCCGCACCGGCTCCCGCCCCACCGGATTGGTCCGGCTGGCCACGACACCCGCCGGTTCGGTCTGGGCGGGCTCGATCTCCGGTTCCACGGTGGTCGGTCGGCCATTCGTGTCGGACCGTGGCGCGGCGGCTGGACGCCCGCATCGGTCGGTCAACCAGCCCGCGATCGCCATCGTGGTCCGGGCCTTGGCCAGCTGGTCGACCTCGTCGTCGGGCAGCGCTGCGGTATCCAACCCGAGGCGGGCGATCAGCTCGCCGGCGATCTCGGTGCGCTTGATGGAGTCGATGCTGAAGTCGGATTCCAGATCCAGATCGGGATCGATCAGCTCGATCGGGTATCCGGTCCGTTCGCTGATCACCGCGAGCACCACGGCGTGGATGTCCACCGGCTCGTCCTCGGCGGGCGCGGCGTCCTCGGCGCTTGCGCTGTGCGGCGCGGGCGTGTCGAGTTCCGGCGAGGTCGGCGCCGAATGCGTCGTCGCGGTGCTCTCGATCGCCTGCGTCGGGGGCTGGTGCGCGGCGGCGGGCGGTTCGGGTTCCGGCTCCGCCTGCACGGTCAGGGCCGGACGCGCGACCGTGGCGGGCCCGACGACGGGCGGCGCCGAGGGGCGATCGGTCGAGCCCGATCCGAGGTAGGTCATCAGCACGTCGCGTTGCGCGGCGAGCAGTTCTCGGCTGGACCGCAGGAAATCGGTGACCAGTCGTTCGGCCTCGCCGGGGGAATCGCTCTCGCGATGCATGGTGATGACGTCCTCCTGGATGGGCTGGGCGGGCCGGAGCCCGCCGGGAAGGTGGTGTCCTTGCGCGGTTCGGACCGACCTGCCGTCCACGACCCAGCCGAGGCGCGGCGGCGGGGTGTCGCCGGTCGCCTGTCCCACCCGACCGCCGCCGAATCGGCTGGTACGGCCCGCGGATCGGCCGTTCTGGCCGAGGACGGTGGCGCCTCGGCCGCTGAGCAGCCGATCCGAACGCACTCCGACGCCTGCGATCGCCAGCCGCGCCAACATGTCCAGGAAACCCGGGAGTCCCGGGCGGGAGTCCTCGCAGGACACCACCAGGTGTGGGCGACCGCGCAGGATCGCGGCGGCGAGCCTGGTCAGCACGTTGCCTGGTCCCGCCTCGATGAAGACCCGTGCGCCCGCCTCGTACATCGCCACGATCTGTTCGGCGAAGCGCACCGGGGAGGTCAGGTGCGCGGCGAGCTCACCGCGCACGGCCGAGGGATCGGCGGGGTAGGGAGCGGCGGTGCGGTTGGACCAGACCGGCACCTCGGCCGGTTGGAACTCGCGATCGTGCAGTGCGGCGGCGAACTCACGGCCCGCCGCGTTCATCAGCGGGCTGTGGAAGGCGCCCGCCACCGGGATGTGTCCGGCACCCAGCCCCGCCGCTCGCAGGGCCGCGACGGCGTGTTGCACCGCCACCACCGGTCCGGAGACGACGACCTGAGTCGGCGAATTGTGGTTTGCGACCACCACGTGATCGCCGAGTCCGGCCGCGTCGAGCACCGAGGCCGTCTGCGCGGCGCCCGCCGACACCGCCGCCATCGTTCCCGCCTCGGCCTGTACCGCGCGCGACACCGAGGTGGCCCGCTGCCGGGTCACCGTGACCAGTTCGTCCGTGGTCATTACCCCGGCCGCGCACAGTGCCACCAGTTCGCCGTAGCTGTGCCCGGCGACCATGTCGGGGTGGATACCGAGCCGCTCCAGCAGCTCGGCCACCAGCAGGCCGGTGCCGCCGAGGGCCTGTTGCGCGACGGTCGTCTCGGTGACCGCCCGGCGCTGGGCCAACTCGGAGGACTGATCACGGGGCGGAGCCGGATAGACGACGCCCATCACGTCGGGCACGCCACGCAGATGTCGTTGCAGTTCGGGGAACGCCATCAGCAGCGGGGCGAGCATCCCGGGTCGTTGGCTGCCCTGACCGGGGAACAGCAACGCCACCGAGGGAGCCGGATCGCCCGGTTCGGCGCCGAACTCGAATTCGGCGGCGCCGGGGTGGCCGCCTGCGGGCTGCGCGGAGTCTCCGTTCTCGGCGTGCCGCCTGCTGCGGGCCCGGAACAGGCCTGCCGCCGGATCGTGCTCGCCCGCGAGGGCACGGCCCAGCAGCACGGCCAGTGCGTCGAGATCGGTGGCCACCAGGGCCACCGCCGCCGGGAGACCGGTCCGCTCGTGGAGGTCGGCGGTGGTCGCCGCGAGGTCGCGCAGGCGCCACGGCCTGCCCGCCCGATCGTTGACCTCCAGCCGTTCCCGCAACAGGCGCAGTGCCCTGGACAGGCTCGCGTCGTCCGCCCCGGCGAACAGGAACAGCTCGGCGGGCCATTGCGCGCCGCCGGAGGCGGGTGGCGTGCCGTGCTCGTCCGCCCGCAGGACGGCATGGAAGTTGATGCCCCCGAACCCGGCCGCGCTCACCGCCGCGGCCCGTCCTGCGGCGGCCACCGGCCACGGCCGCGCCCGACCACTGAGGACGAAGGGGCTGGTCGCCGAGTCGTAGGCGACGTTCGGCGTCGACACGTGCAGCGTCGGAGGCAGCACCCCGGTGTGCAGCGCCATCGCCGTCTTCACCAGTCCGGCGAGCCCGGCGGCGCACTTGGTGTGGCCGATCTGCGACTTGACCGAGCCGAGAGCCGTGCCGCCGATCCGCGCTCCCGCCGAGCGGAACACGTTGGTCAGCGCGGACAACTCCGCCGCGTCGCCCGCCACCGTGCCGGTGCCGTGGGCTTCCACCAGGCCGATCTCGGCTGGCGACATCCGAGCCTGCGCGTAGGCGCGACCGAGCGCGTTCTGCTGGCCCTCGGCGCGCGGCGCCGTCAGCCCCAGCGCCCGGCCGTCGCTGGCGCTGCCGACCGCCTTGATCACCGCGTACACCCGGTCGCCGTCGCGTCGGGCATCGTCGAGACGTTTGAGGACCACACAGGCCGCGCCCTCGCCGAGCACGATCCCGTCGGCGGCGGAGTCGAAGGAGCGACACCGTCCGGAGCGCGAGAGCGCGCCCACCGAGGCGAAGTGCAGGTAGTCACCGATGCCGTTGTGCACGTCGGCGCCGCCGCACAACACGATGTCGCTGGTCCGCTCGATCAGCTCCTTACAGGCCACGTCCAGCGCGGCCAGCGACGAGGCGCACGCGGCGTCGACCGCGTAGTTGGTCCCGCCCAGGTCCAAGCGGTTGGCGATCCGGCCCGAGACCACGTTGGACAGCGTTCCGGCGAAGGAATCGCCGGTCAGTCGGGGCAGTGTGGCGTCCAGTTCGGCGGGCAGCTCCGCCAGATAGGACGGCAGCAGCGCACGCAGCGCGTTGGCATTGGCCAGATCACCGCCGGAGTCGACCCCGAAGACCACCGAGGTGCGACCACGGTCGAACTCCCTGGCGCCGAAGGCATCGGCGAGCGCGGCCTCGGCGACCGTCAGGGCCAGCAGCTGGGCCGGGTCGATACTGCTCAGCGCGGCCGGTGGAATTCCGTGCCGCAGGGCATCGAAGGGGATGGGTGGCAGGAAACCACCCCATTTGGACGGCGAGGTGCCGTCGCCTGCGGTCGCGTCCGGGCGGTGCAGTCGGGTGTGATCCCACCGCTCGACGGGCACCTCGGTGATGGAATCGCGCCCGGCCACGATGTTGGCCCAGTAGCGATCGAGGTCGGGGGCCTCCGGGAAGGCGCAGCCCATCCCGACGATGGCGATGTCCAGCGGCCGGGGCGTGGGGGTGGACGTCGGTTCGCGCCTGGCACGACGGCCGGCGGCCTGTTCGCGGCGGAATCCCTCCGCGTCCGAGGTCACCGCTCGGTGCAGCTCGGCGATCGTGGTCGGTCGGTGCCGCAGCACGGCGGCCTGCCCCGCCATGAACAACCCGTCGCGCAGCTGTTCGTCGGCGTCGACGGACACGACCCCGGTCTCGACATGCCGGGTGCTCTTCGCGGCGATCCGCAGTCGCCCGACGTTGAGCGCCTCCAGCTCGGCCCAAACCTGGCGTTCGGGAACGCCCTGCGCGGTGAGCCTGCGCCGCAGATCGTCGAACTCCGAGGTGAAGGGACTGGCGAGCGCGCGGGTGACGTGTCCCGGCGCGGTCTCCAGCAGCTCGGTGCGATCGGCGGCCAACACCTGCCGCTGGAACAAGGGCGTGATCGCGCCGTGGGCCACCGCCTCCTCGGTGCAGAGGTACGCGGTGCCCATCAGCACCCCGACCTCGACGCCGCACGCGGTCAACGGTGCCGCGAGC
Organism: Actinoalloteichus hymeniacidonis; assembly: GCF_014203365.1. Taxonomy (NCBI): domain Bacteria; kingdom Bacillati; phylum Actinomycetota; class Actinomycetes; order Pseudonocardiales; family Pseudonocardiaceae; genus Actinoalloteichus; species Actinoalloteichus hymeniacidonis. Next base: position 1,966,279 of record NZ_JACHIS010000001.1, on the reverse strand, counting down.
GCCGCGACCATCGCGGCGGATCGCGCGTCGTGGACGCCGCCCGCGAAGAGAACCGCGACATCGGCGGGGCGCAGCCTGCCCGCATCGATCTCGCTGCGCAGCACGTCGATCTGCGTCTCCCACAGGGGGAAGCTGTTGCGCGGACCGATGTGGCCGCCGCATTCGGCTCCCTCGAACACGAACCGGCGGGCGCCTCGACCGAGGTACTGCGTCAACAGCGTCGGCGATGGCACGTGCAGGAAGGTGCGAACGCCGAGTTCCTCCAGTTCGGCCGCCTGCGACGGCCTGCCGCCCGCGATGATCGCGTGGCTCGGCCGGATATCGGCGATCACGTCGATCTGCGCGGCCCGGACCTCGTCCGGCACGAAGCCGAGGATTCCGACGCCCCAGGGTCGATCCCCCAGCGCGTCGCGCGTCTGTTCCAGCACCGCACGGCTCTGCGCGCCGTCGGCCAAGGCCAGTGCGATGAACGGCAGTGCGCCGTGGGCGGCGACGGCCGCGGCGAAACCGGCCTGATCGCTGACCCTGGTCATCGGCCCCTGCGCGATCGGCAGCCGTGTCCCGAAGGCACCGTCGGCGTGGGTGATGCGGCTGGCGGGTGGGGCCAGTGCGGCCTCGGCGGCGGCGGATCGCACCGCGCGCACAGCGGTGCCGACATCGCCGTAACGGGCCGCGAAGGACTCGGCCAACCCGCCGTCCTGGCCGATGGGCACTGCGCCGGGTGGCAGTGCGGCGCGACCGGTCCCGTCGTCGGACCGGGCGGGCCGCTGCGCGGCGGCCGAGCCGGTGTCCGCGGTCGGCCGCCCCGTCGAGAGCGCGGGCAGGAACCGCCTGCCGTCCTGGTAGACCGACTCCGAGCCGTCCAGTCGGCGCAGCCTGGCGGCCGTCGCGGAGCTGGGTTCGGCTTCCGCCAACAGCGCGAGCTGGATGTCGAGGACGACACCGGTCGCGCCGGAGGCGAGCACGGCCGCGGCGGTGCGCGGGCCGATACCGCCGCACACCCACAACGGGAGTTCGAGGTTCGACTCCGCCAGTAGCCGTTGCACCAGGACGAAGGAGCTCAGCTCGCTGACCCGGCCGCCCGCCTCGTTGCCGCGCAGGACCAGACCGGCGGCCCCGGCCGCTGCGGCGCGGTGGGCCCCGGCGACCTCGACGACCTCGGCGAACACCCGAGGCGGCCGAGCGGCGGCCGGGAATCGCTGCAACACCTCGACGTCGGCGAGCACCAGGTCGGCGCCCGCAAGTAGCCGGGGATCCGATGGGGTCTCGTCGGTGATCCGCACGCCCCAGGCTCCGGCCGACCAGTCTCGGAGCTTGGCGAGTTCGGACCGCACCCGGCCGGTGCCCGCGCCGAGGTCGAGGACGCCGACACCGCCCGCCCGGGTCACCGCACTCACCAGCCGCGCACTGGGAGCGTCGAAAGGGGTGACCCCGATAACCACTGTGTCGTCGTCAAGCACTGTTTCAGACTCCCGCCGCCCGGCGTACTTCGTTTCCCGTTGCCCCTGGCACGGTCCACCGAGTCGCGCCGGGTTACACCGGATTCACGCCGGAAAGTCCGGCGGTTCCGAAAAGTACTCGACGGCAGATTCAGAACACAAAATTCTGCCTCAACTGCCACTCAATCGGGTGATTGTCTGTGATACCCGGCGCTGGCGATGGCCGATAACCACGGCGTTTATCCGCGTCAGGCCGAGTTTCGGCGACGCCGACGCGGCGATAACGAGGTCGGTCGCCAGGCGGCGTTGCGGCGCGCGGCGAAGCCACCCGAGAGAACCGACACGCCCACCTAACAGGCAAGAAAGCGCCTTCCGAAAGAATGTCTCGGCGCGCTTGTTCGGAACTGATATCGACAAACGTCGCAATCATTCCGTGATCGGGCAAAGTGGTATTCACGGGGGTGTTCGTCGGCGACTGTTACATGGTGGTAGTGGGGTACGCCGCCGGTACGGAAGCGCACGTGCGGTCACACCATTTCCCTCGTGCTCGGATACCCGACCCGGAAGGCACTTCGCGGCGCTGTCCGCCACGAGAAGCCTCCTCGGAACGGCGCCTGATGCCCTCGGGCGGGCATGGCCGCATCGGGCCCAGCTCACCGACCGCTGGAAGTCAGGCGTTGAGTCCGGTCAGGCCAGCCGTTACGTTGCGAGTGGAAAGCGGTTTCCCACAGTGGGGGCCAGCACCGATCCGCGTCCGCCACCGGGGGCTCGACCCGGCTGACCGAGGAGTTCGCCACGTACCGCCCAGGAACAGACCTCATCCGTGTCGCAGTGGTCGGCACCGGAGGGATCGCGGACGGCAGGCATCTGCCCGCCCTCGACGCGGCCCCCGATGTGGCGGTCGTCGCCGCCGTGGACATCGACGTCGAACGCGCCCGCGAGTGCGCGGCGAAGTGGCGGATCCCGCAGTCCTACACCGACGTCCAGACCATGCTCGACAACGAATCGCCCGACCTCGTGGTGGTCTGCACTCCCCCGGCGCTGCACCGCGATCAGTCGATCGCGGCGCTGCGTGCGGGCGCCTGGGTGTTATGCGAGAAACCGCCCTGCCGCTCGCTGGCCGAATACGACGAGATCACCGCCGCCGAGGGCGAGGCGGGACCCTACGCGGCCTTCGTCTTCCAACACCGCTTCGGTTCCGGCGCCGAACACGCCAAGGCACTGATCTCCCAAGGAACCCTCGGCACCCCGTACGTCGCGCTGTGTCAGACGACCTGGTTCCGCGACGACGCCTACTACGCCGTGCCCTGGCGCGGCAGGTGGGACACCGAGGGCGGCGGTCCCGCGATGGGACACGGCATTCACCAGGTGGACCTGCTGTTGGATCTGATGGACGACTGGGTCGAGGTGCGGGCGATGGCCGGCAGGCTCGCCCGCGATGTCGAGACCGAGGACGTCTCCACCGCGCTGGTCCGGTTCTCCTCCGGCGCGATGGGCTCGGTGGTCAACAGCGTGCTGTCTCCGCAGCAGGCCAGCAAGATCCGCGTCGACCTGACCGAGGCGACCGTGGAACTGTCCCATGTGTACGGCTATACCAACGCCGACTGGACGTACACCCCTGCCAAGCATGTCACCGCCGAGCGCGTCGCCGAGTGGGGCGAACCCGCAACCGACGAGACCGGCTCCCACGCCGGACAGCTGGCCAGCCTGCTCGCCGACATGCGGGCAGGCCGACGGCCGAGGTGCAGTGGCGCCGATGGCCGTTCCAGCCTCGAATTCACCAGTGCGATGTACAAGGCCGCGGTGACCGGCAGGCCGGTCTTCGCGGGCGAGATCGTCGCGGGCGACCCGTTCTACACCGATCCCAGCGGCGGCCGCACCGACTGGAGCTTCCCCTCGGCGCCTGCCGAGCAACCCTGAGACACCCCGCTTCGCCGAATCGACGACGCCAGGACAGGAAGGAACGAACGTGGGGATCCTGCACGTACGACACGAGTTGGGTACCGAGATCGTGGTCGACGCGGCCGGGGTGGAGATCCTCTCCTACGTCTACCGCCCGGACCCCATCGCCTTCGAATCGCCCAAGCCGTACTGCCATCCCCTACGGACGCTGGCGGGCGACGTGGTGACCGACTACCGGCCCAATGATCACCGCTGGCACAAGGGCCTACAGCTCACCGCGTCCCACGTCTCCGGCGACAACTTCTGGGGCGGGGTCAGCTATGTCCGCGACGAGGGCTACGTCGTCAAGGACAACATCGGCCGGATGCGCCACGACGGCTTCGACCTCGTCGACGCACGCTGCGATCGGCTGGACATCGTCGAACGGCTGACCTGGATCAGCTCCGGCGACGAGGTCTGGGCCGAGGAGGTGCGTCGGATCGCCGTGCACGACGTCGATCTCGACGACGATTCCTGGACGTTGACCTGGCACAGCGCGATCACGAACGTGCGCGGCGAGGAACTCCGGTTCGGCAGCCCCACCACCGAGGGCCGCGAGATGGCCGGCTACACCGGCCTGGCCTGGCGTGGTCCTCGCGCGTTCCGCGACGGGACGGTGCGCACCCCGCACGGGCACGACGCGAGCAGCCTGATGGGGCAGCCTGCCGACTGGGTGGCGTACATCGGCGAGCACGACGAGGTCGACCGGCATTCGACCGTGGTGTTCCAGGAGGGCCCGCGCAACGCGGTGCGTCCGGCGCACTGGTTCGTTCGCAACGACCCGTTCGCGGTGGTCAATCCCAGTTGGGCCTTCCACGAGGAGCTGATCCTGGCACCCGGGGAGGTCCTGGACCGGGAATACCGCATGGTGGTGGGTATCGGCGACTGGCCGCAAGAGCGCATCACCAGCACCCTGGCCGACCGAAGCTGGGACTGACCCCGCCCATCGACCTCGCCCCGCGAACCGAGCTGAGCCGACGAACGTCCAGGCAACCGAATCCAACCGTGAGGAGACGAACGTGGCCGCCGAATCGAGTCCGTATCGGGATGGAGACGCGCTGCTGCTGCCCGGCGGCGTCGGGGTGTCGCAGTTGGAGGTCTACGACTGGCCGACCGCCGACGACAGCCACGGCGGCTCGCCGCACATGCACCTCACCTGCACCGAGGCCTACGTGGTGGTGGCGGGCACCGGCGCGGTCCAGACATTGACCGCCTCGGGCGCGCAGGAGAGCGAACTGCGGGCGGGCACCACGCTGTGGTTCACCCCCGGCACCATCCACCGACTGATCAATCGGGACGGCCTGCGCATCGTGGTCGTCATGCAGAACAACGGGCTGCCCGAGGCCGGCGACGCGGTGTTCACCTTCCCGACCGAGATCCTCGACGATCCGGCCGCCTACGCCGAGGCCGCTACGCTGCCCGATCCGGCGGTCGCCGGGCAGGCCGCCGCCGAGGCTGCCGCCCGAGCCCGCCGCGACCTGGCGATCGAGGGTTTCGGCGCGCTGCGCGCGGAGTCCGCGGCGGGCAACGAGGACGCACTGCGCCGCTTCCACCAGCAGGCGCTGACCCTGGTGGGGGACAAACTCGCCGGCTGGCGGGAACGCTGGCAGGCGGGCGCGCTGGCCGAGGCCGAGCGCACCGGGGAGCAGTTGACGGCGCTGCAAGCGGGCGACGTCTCGCGGCTGGCGGCGGCGGAGATCCGCCGGATCGTGCCCGGCGAGGATCGCAGGCTGGGCATGTGCGGCAGGCTCACCACCTACCCGATCGAGCGGGCCGCCGAGGTGCGGCCGGAGTAGCGGACACAGCGCACCCGACGGACCCACGTCTGTCGGGGGCGTTGCGTACCGTCTTGGGCCTGCCCGGCCGGGTGGCGGCCGTGGCCGGTCGAACGGCCCAGGCGGTCCCGCACCCGCCGAGGGCCGCAGGGTGATCACCGGGAGTCCTCATGCGCGCGGCACGGCTGATCTCACTGGTCTTGCTACTCCAGGCCAGGTCGCGGATGACGGCGGGCGAGCTGGCCGCCGAATTGGAGGTCTCGGAGCGCACCGTCTATCGGGACGTCCTCGCGCTCAACGCCGCCGGGATCCCGGTGTACGCCGACCGGGGCGCCTCGGGTGGCTACCGCCTGTTGGGCGGCTATCAGACCAGGCTCACCGGATTGGACTCGGTCGAGGCACAGGCCCTGTTCCTCTCCGGGCTGGGTCGCACGCTGGACGAACTGGGGCTGGGCGATCAGGCGGGGAGCGCTCGGCGCAAGGTGTCCGCGGCCCTGCCTGCCGCGTTGCGGGACGCCGCCGACGACGCGGCACGTCGGTTTCATCTGGACGCGCCGCGCTGGTTCGACGAGTCGACCGCCCCGCCGTTGCTCGGCGAGCTGGCCAAGGCTGTCTGGCAGGACCAGCTGGTGGTCGGTGGTTACCTGCGGTCCGATCGCCAGGTCGAGCGGGAACTGGCCCCGCTCGCCCTGGTGTTGAAGAACGGCGTCTGGTACCTGGTGGCGCGGGTCGCGGCGGATCACCGCGTCTACCGGGTGGACCGGTTCGTCCGGGTCGAACCGCTGCCGACGCGGTTCGTTCGGGACGACTCCTTCGACCTCGGCGAGTTCTGGCGGAACAGGTCGGCCGAGTTCGTCCGGCAGATGCTCACGATCCCGGTGACCCTGCGGATCACGGCCGCCGGGGCGAGATCCCTGCCGAAGGTGATGGACCCGACGGCCTCCAAGAAGGCCCTGGCCGAGGCGGGAGAACCCGACGAGCACGGTCTGCGGACGGTGACCGTGCCCGTCGAGTCCATCGAGATCGGGATCGACATCCTGTACGGACTGGGCCCCGAGGCGGAGGTACTCGACCCACCGGAGATTCGCGCCGGCCTGGCCGAGGCCGCCGAACGACTCAGTCGGCTGTACCGTTCGTAAGCTCCTTCGGCAGGTCACGCCCTTCGGCGAACGCGTCCCAGAACGGGCTGCTCGCCCGGCCGTCGACATCGGTGAAGCCGTACTCGGCGGCGAGTTCGACCACGGTACGCAGCTGTCCCGAATGCCGGTCGCGCCCTCGGTCGGCGGCCAGCGCCGCGATGGCACGGCCCACGAAGGCGGGCGACTCCGTGTAGGGCCGGGCGAATTCCGGCATGCCCTCGGTCTGGGTCCAGCCCGGCGACACCGCCACCGCAGTGCCGCCGGAGGGCCGCAGATCCGCGGCCAGGCCCAGCGGCATGCGGTTGATCGCCGTCTTCACGACGTCGTAATACAGCTGGCCGTAGTACTCGGGGCCGACGGCCCAGGTCGTCAACGCCAGCAGTCCGTCGCCCGTATCGGCCAACAGTCGGGCGCCGAACTGGGCGGTGAGGATGTGCGCTCGTAGCCCCGCCGTCAGCATCAGGTCGAGCCGGGCAAGAGCGCCCTCCCAGATCGCCGTGTCGGCGACGCCCTCTTCCTCGGCCCCGTCGCCGATGGCCTCGTAGCCGCCCCAGGCGTTGGACACCAGGACATCCAGCCTGCCCGCCTCGGCGCGCACCCGGTCGAACAACGCCCGCACCTGGTCGGCATCGGTGTGATCACAGCGCACCGCGATACCGGTGCCGCCCTGCGCCGTGACTCGTTCGGCCGTCTCCTCGATCGTCTCGGGTCTGCCGGTCGGGCTGCCGGTGGCGCGGCTGGAACGGCCGGTGACGTAGACGGTGGCGCCCTGGGCGCCGAGCACCTCGGCGATTCCCCGACCCACGCCCCGGCTCGCTCCGGTGACGACCGCGATCGTGTCCCGCAATGACACTTCTGTCCTCTCCCTCACGTCGATGCATTCGCCAACGTGCTGGAGACTGACAGCGAAACCTGACAGCTGCCGTCTGGTTTCGCCCGCGGATTATGAGGTTCGGTTCTCGGTCAGCGCCCGCCGGACCATGGTGCGCAGTCCCAATCGCCGGTCGGCCTGCACGGCCTGCTCGAAGGCGATATCGGCGTGGCTGCCTCGGATGGAGAGGGTGGCGATCTCATTGCCGAAGTACGGCCCCGCGAGTCGCCGCCAGTCCAGCGGCGGATCGGTCACACCGGCCCGGCGCGCGGCCGCCCTGGTGAGTCGGCGCAGCAGCGGCCACCACGAGGCCTGGAACGCCCAGCGCAGCTTCTGCGGCGCGGCGTTGTGCAGCGGCGAGCAGGTGAGTTGGTAGATCGGGGCATTCGGCTCGTCCGGGTACCGCGCCTTGGCCAGGTAGCTGTGGTGGACGTCGCCGGAGAGCACCGAGGCGGTGGCCGTTCCGCTGCGCACCGAGCGCAACAGCAGAGCGGCGAGCCGGTCGAAGGATTGCCGGAAGGCGGCCCAATGCTCCAGATCCAGGCCCTGTCGGAGGCGTTCCGCGCGCTCGCCACGCTTGCCGGGTCTGGCCGCGGCGACCTCGTTGTGCGATTCCAGATCGCTGATCGCGGGCGGCAGCAACCACGGCAGCGTGCTGGCGATGAACAGGTGCTCGACGTGGTCGGGTGCGCCGACGGCGTTGCGTTCGATCCAGGCGAACTCCTCGTCCCCGACCATGGTGCGGCTGCTCTCGGTGACCACTCGGCCCGCCCGGTTGTCGATCACCATCAGCCGCACGGGCCCGTAGTCGCGCCGGTAGCTCCAGCGGTAGGTCTCCTCACCGTCGGCCTCCGAGTCGGCCCATTCGGCGAAGTCCTCCAGGAGTTCGAGGGCATCGCCGTCTCGACCGGAGCGCAGTACCGCCGCGTAGATCTTGTCCTCATCGAGGTCGACGGGGCGCAGGTTGCCGAGGTGCTGGTAGATCCAGTAGGAGGCCAGCCCGCCTCGGATGCGGGTGCGCCACCAGTCGGTCGCGGCCATCTCGCGGCGCCAGGCCGCCGAGGTGTTCCAGTCGTCGCGGACGTCGTGGTCGTCGAAGATCATCGCGGTGGGGACGGTGGCCATCAACCAGCGGATCAGCTCGCCCGACCACGCCTCGCGATACAGGTGGGTGTACTCCTCGAAGTCGGCGACCTCGGCACCGGGGGCGACGTCGAGATCCCGGCGGGTGGCCAGCCATTCCCTGGTCGCCGGGCTGGTCTCGTCGGCGTAGACCTGGTCGCCGAGTAACAGCAGCGCGTCGGGCCATTGCTCCACGGGCTGCGTCGCCATCCGTTGGGCGTACGCGGCGAGGGCGTGCGGGCCCAGGGTGTCGGGCTGCCCCTCCGGGTCGACGCGGGGGTGCTGGCAGGAGCCGAAGACGAGGGTGAAGTGCTCCGGCTTCTCGGCGAGCGTGCTGATCCGGCTCGGCGGCAATGCGGAGTCGGGCGGCGGCCAGGCCACCTCCCCGTCGAGCCGCACCTCGTACGGCGTCGAGGTGCCGGGCGTCAGTCCCCGGATCACCACCAGCGCGTAATGATGGCCACCCACGTGGAAGGTCGGCGTCGTGGTGTCCAGCACCTCGACCTCACAGGGTCCATCGGTCTCCACCCACACGGTGGCGGAGTCGGCGTCCGCGTAACGCAGCACCGGTCCCAGCAATAAGCCCGTCACCCACATTGCCTAGCGGAGTGCACCGGCAAGCACAAGCGACCGCCAGGGGGCCTGTGAGGTCCGACACGGACGAAGCAGACGGGTCGGCAGGATCCGGAATCGGCGCCCTCGACCGGTCACTCAGCAGCGCATACTCACCGTGCGGAACGGAACACCGCATGTGATCGTTGCGCTCATGATCTCCTTCGGATACACGCTGTTCACCGAGCAGGCCCCGCCGCAGCAATTGGTCTCCGACGCCGTCGCTGCCGAGGCGGTCGGCTTCGATTTCGCCGTCTCCAGCGACCACTATTCGCCGTGGCTGGACGCGCAGGGGCACGCCTCCTACTGCTGGAGTGTGCTCGGAGCGGTCGCACACGCGACGCAGCGCATGGAACTCATGACCTACGTGACCTGTCCGATCATCCGCTATCACCCGGCGGTGGTGGCGCAGAAGGCCGCCACCATGCAGTTGCTCTCCGGTGGCCGCTTCACCCTGGGCGTCGGTGCCGGGGAGAACCTCAACGAGCACATCGTGGCCGAGGGCTGGCCGCCGGTGAACGTCCGGCACGCCATGCTCGACGAGGCGTTGCAGATCATCAACCGGCTCTTCGACGGCGGATACGTCAACCACCACGGCGAGCATTTCCAAGTGGACTCGGCGAAGTTGTGGGACCTGCCCGAACAGCGGGTGCCGATCGGGGTGGCCGTGTCCGGTTCACAGTCGGTGCGGCGATTCTCCGGTCTGGTGGATCACCTCATCGCGACGGAACCGAAGGCAGAGCTGGTCTCGGAGTGGGATGCCGCCCGCAAGACGGGGTCGACGCGGCAGGGCCGCAGCCGCAAGATCGGTCAACTGCCGATCTGCTACGACACCGACCGGCAGGCCGCGATCGAACGAGCACATCAGCAGATGCGGTGGTTCGCGGGTGGCTGGAAGGTCAACTCCGAGCTGCCGTCCACGACCGCGTTCGCGGCGGCCAGTCAGTTCGCCCGGCTCGAGGACGTCGCGAGTTCGATTCCCTGCGGCGACGATGTCGACGCGGTCGTCGAGGCGATCCGGCCGTTCGCCGATGCGGGGTTCACCGATGTCGCGCTCGTGCAGATCGGCGGTGGGCATCAGCGGGAGTTCTTCCCCTTCGCCCAGGACCGGTTGTTGCCCGCGTTGCGCTCGGAGTACGGCGGTCGCTAGCAATACATCGCCCCGACCATCGCATTGCGAGCCGCCGACGAGCACGAGAGGATCCGATCATGGCCGTCGAATCGCTTCCGCCGCATGTCGTGGCGCTCTTGGAGAAGCCGAACCCCGCCGTGATGGCGACCCTGCGCAAGGACGGCACGCCCGTCTCGGTCGCCACCTGGTACCTGTTCGAGAAGGGCAGGATCCTGCTCAACCTGGATGCCACCCGCACGAGATTGGCGCATCTACGCCGGGATCCGAGGGTCGCGCTCACCGTGATCGAGGAGGGCAACTGGTACAAGCACGTCAGCATCCAGGGGCGGGTGGTCTCGATCGAGGACGATCCCGAGCTGGTCGACATCGACCGGTTGTCCACGCACTACGGGGGGAAGCCGTATCCGAATCGGACGAGCCCCCGGGTGAGCGTGTGGGTCGAGATCCAGCGATGGCACGGCTGGAACATCGACAACGGCTGATGCACGTCGTCAGCCCGCGAGCACCGCTCGCACGGCGGCGGTCAGCTCCGTTCCCGGCCCGGCGAGCAGGACGCGCAGGTGGGGGCTGACCGCCTCGAACGCGCCACGCTCGCCCAGTTTGATCAGGCTGAGCAGTGCGCCCGCCGAGGGTGTCGGCACCCCTTGGGCGGCGAGTGCCGCCAACACCGTCTCGTCGTCGGAATCGGTGCGGCGCACCGGCTTCCCGGTCGCGGCGGCGACGGCGGCGGCCAATTCGGTCAGGTCGAAGGCCGAGGCGGCGGTCAGCTCGCCCTGTGGTCCCGCGATTCCCGGTGTGAGGGCGGCCAGCCCGGCCGCCGCGTAATCGGCCCTGGGCGCGGCGGCGAACCGTGCCGCACCAGCGGGCGCGGGCAGCTCGCCGGTCTGTGCCGCGTGTCGGATCAGCGGTTGGAACGCCTCCAGGGAAAGCGCCACGCGGAGCACGGTGTGGTCGATCCGGCTGTTGCGCAGGTGTTCCTCGATGCGAGCGTGGAAGGCGATCGGGGACAGCTGTGCGGCGACGATGCTGAAGTAGACGACGCGGCCGACGCCCGCCGCTCCTGCCTGATCGATCAGCCCGGTCAGTAGTCCGGCGCCGCCGTCCTCGGCGCCGGTGCCGCCGGGGGCGGGTGCGATGAGGACGCCGTCGGCGCCGTCGAAGATCGCCTCGTCGACGACGGTCCTCTCGATTCGGGCCGCCGCCGAGTCCGCAGCGGCCTGCGCCTCGGCGCCGTCCGGCGCCGCTGGCGTGCCGAGGTCCAGTCGGCGATGGGCCTGCCCGTTCGCGGTCAGCTGGTCGACGGCCGCGCGGCCCAGTGGTTGGTCCGCACCGACGACGACGATCATGGTGAATCTCTCCTTGTGCGCTTCGGGGCTGGCGTCGTCACCGTAGTCGGCGCGGGCGCGGCGAGGTCCGCCGGCGGTGCGATGTGATCAGCTCGATTCGTCGGCCTTCGGTTCCCCACCCGCCCGCCGATCGAGGAAGCGGATCAACAGCGGCAGGACGGTCAGCAGGACGACCAGGCGAATCAGGTGCATTCCGGCGACCACCGCGCTGTCCCCGCCCAGACTGGTAGTGGCGGCGACCAACTCCCCGACGCCACCGGGAACCATGCCGAAGACGGCGACGGTCTGGTCGACATCGCCCCAATACGACAGCAGCACACCGAGACCGACCCCGACGCCGAGGATCGTCACCACGGCGATCAGTCCGGGCACCAGCAGGCTGCGGAAGACCCGCAGCAGCGAGGGGCCGAGCGCCGATCCGACGACGGTGCCGACGACGACCTGCGCGGCGATCTCGATGGCGCGAGGCAGGTTCTCCGGGGTTCCGGTGATCGCATGGAAGGCCCCGGCCCCGGCGATACCACCGATGAGCGGCCAGAGCGGAATCCGCCCCAGTTTGGCGAGCAGGGCACCGAACGCCCCGGCCAACAGCAGCGCGAGAACCGTCATCAGCGCCCCGCCAACCACACGAGCAGCGGCATCACTGCCAGCACCACCGAGGCGATCCGCACCAGGTGGATCGCGACAACAACCTCCAGGCGGGCGCCGACCTCGATGGCGACCGCAGACATCTCGCTGAAGCCACCGGGCGCGCAGGCCAGCAGGCCCGTCTTCAACTCCATGCCGAATCGTCGGGACAGCAGCAGCGCCAAGCCGACGTCGACCAACAGCAGGAACACCACCCCGAGCAGCACCGGTAGGGCGAGGTGGAGCAGCGTGGCCAGACTGCCCGCGTCCAGCCGGGCGCCTGCCACGCAGCCCAGCAGCAGGAGTCCCAGCCGGTTGACCCATCGGGCAGGTCGGAATCCCGTCCACCGCGCATTCACCAGGGCGCTGCCCGCCACCGCACCGAAGATGCCCCCTGCGGGCACGCCGAGCAGCAGCGCGAGGGCGGCGCCGAGGGATCCACCGAGGAGTAGGCGCAGGGTCGGGATCAACTGACGTAGTGCCGCGCGGCCATCCCACGATCCGCCCTTGGCGGCCATCCTGCTCGGCCTCCCCTCTGTCCGTCCGGGTGCGTCGAGGCCTCCTCGGCGCTCTTCGGCTCGGGTGTCGGCCGGCTACCGACCGGCCCGACCCAGTGCGGGTGAGACTTTCACGCGGTGCGCCCCGGTAGTGGGTATTCGTGGCCAACACGACAACGCCGATGCGCGGCGGTGCGTACTCGAACGTCTGGGCCGCCCGGTGCCTCCGTCCGCCACGAGCATTAGATTCGGTGGACACTGAAGCAACAGGGGCAACGAGTTCCCCGGTGATCTCGGTCCACGCCGACGGCGCGCTGCTACGTTGGGTGGCAGGGCGATCACTGACGAGCAGGGTCGGCATCCGAAGGGGAGCGCGTGACATGGTGGATTCGGTTCTGATCGCTATCGCCGCCGTCGTGGCCAGGCAGGCATCAGGCCTGCTCGCTTCCGGTGTGCGTAGCGCGGCGGCCGCACTCGCCAAGGCCGTCGGCGAACGGTTCCGCTCCGATCCGGAGGCGGAGGCCGCGTTCACCGATGCCGCAACCGACCCCGAGGACGAGGAGAGCGTGCAGCGGCTCGCCGAGGCGATCGATCGCGCCACCAAGGCGGACCCCGACTTCGAGCACCGACTGCGCACGCTCTGGGCGTCGGCCCGCACCGAGGGCACCGCATCACACGGCGGCGTCGTCAACCAGATCTCCGGCAACGTCGGCGGCAACGTCGTCCAGGCCCGCGACATCCACGGCGGCATCAACTTCGGCAAATAGCTAGCCCGCGATGCGGCGCGCCAGGCAGGCGCGCCGCTCTGCACGCGTGTCCTGAGCGGACCACGTCGCCGGGTTGGGCAGGCATAATGACTCGGGTGACCGCCGTGCCGCCGCCGTCCGAGGAATCGTTGCTGGGACACGTCTTCCTGGTGCCGCATCGGAGCGACGAGCGCACGCAGCACGCCGCGACCCGCACCGTCCTGGCCGCGCTCGGCCAGCCCACGCCGTCGCCGGTCCTGGTCGCCGCCTACACCGAGTTGCTGCAGCCCTATTACCACTCGCTGTGGTGTCCACGCGCGATTCTGACCGCGCTGGATCGCAATCCCGAACAACGCGCCTATCCGATGAACGCGGGGGCCGCCGCCGATCGGCTCGCCGAACAGGACCGGCGGGACCGGGGTGCCGGGCGGAGTCGCGATGACGAGGATCGGATGCTCACCCCGATGGAGCGGGTCGTCCGATCCCGGTTGGGCAACTGGAATCGCTCGACGCCCCCGATGGAGGGCTTCCGTTCGCTGGAAGAGCTGTCGGCGATGCTGCATCGGCGGGCGCAGAACGAACATCGGTCCACCGGACCGGTCGCGGCCCCCGGCACCAGGGAACGGGTCACCTCCCGGTTCCGCAGGCCGACGCGCGCGGACGCGGTGCGCCGGGTCCGGGAGTCACAGGACAAGATCCGCAACGCCCTGGACCGACTCGGCCCCGCCTTCGAGCAGCCAGAGGACCGCCGGTCCACAGCGGAGATCTCCGGACGAGCATGGGAATCCACCCAGCGGGAGCGCACCACCTACTACTTCGACACCGACGTCACCGCGGCGGAACTACCGGCCGTACAGGCATTGCGCAGCATCCGGAACGGGCCGGAGACGACGGAGCCCGCCGACGAGAACACGGTGGCCGAGCTGACCGAGGCGGCCCGCCGTGCCCTCATTCAGCATCAGCGGCAACGCCGACGCGCCTCGCGGTTCCGGGTATCGATGAATGCCATCGACGCCTATCTGGAGTCGCTCGGCGGGGTCCGGTCGGACAACCATCGGTCCGATCTCTAGCGGGTGCTCTTGTTGCGGCCCCCGACGATTCCCTCGGCGATGCCGATGAGCAGTACCGAGGCGATGACGGCGATCACGAAGCCCAGGACGTTGAGTTCCATGACGTCGCCCGTGCCGAGCAGGTTGGCGATGGTGCCGCCGATGACCGATCCCACCAGTCCGAGCGCCAGGGTGGCGAGAAGGCCGAGGTTCTGCTTGCCGGGCTTGATCAACCGCGCCAACGCTCCGATGATCAAACCTGCCACGATGAAACCGATCACGTCGTCCTCCCGGTGTTCTGCGCCGTATATCCCCTTGTCAATCTACTGTTCTGCGCACGAACCGACGATCTCGGCGAGCCGACCCGTCCGAGGTAATCGACCTTCGTCTCCCTGTGGCACCGGGATGTCCCGAGGCGGATCACCTTGGTGACCAGCGCGTTCGAGTTATAGTTCCGCACGGAAAAAAGGGAGCCACGTGCCGGACACCTCCAAGAACCGACGAGCCACCGCGGCCGACGTCGCGCGAGCGGTCGGCGTCTCTCGGACGACGGTCGGGTTCGTACTGAACGACACCCCGGGTCAGACGATCTCGGCGAAGACCAGACAGCGGGTCCGGGCCGAGGCAGCCCGGTTGGGCTATCGCCCATCGCGCGCCGCGCGGGCCCTGGCAGGCGGCCGCAGCGGCATCATCCTGTTCGTCCTGCCGGACTGGCCGGTGGATTTCGCCCTGCGTCGGTATCTGGAGGAGGCCGCGCAGGTCTTGGCCGACGCGGGCTATTCGTTGGTGACCCACACTCGCCGGGCCGCCGATCGGGCCCGCCCGTTGTGGGAGCTGCTGGACCCCGAGGTGGTCTGCGGGATACGCCCCTTCGCGTCCGACGAGTTGGCGTCCATGCAGGACTGCGGGATCACCAGAATCCTCCCCGAGCCGGGGAACCCCGAGTCCGACGCCGCGTTCGCGCTGATCGGCACCGCTCCGGAATCGCAGGTTCGTCACCTACACGGACTCGGACATCGCAGACTGGCGTTCGCGGGCTCGGCCGAGCCTCGGTTGGCAGAGTTGGTGGCGCTGCGGGCCTCGATGGCCGCGACCTCGGCGGGGGAACTGGGGATCGCCGAACTCGACCGTCGCACGGTCGATCACCGCGACGACTCCGCCCGGCTCGCGGTGACGTCCTGGCGGGAGGCCGGCGTCACGGGAGTGGTGGCCTACAACGACGAGATCGCGGCGGTGGTGGCGGGCGCGGCCGTGCGGGCAGGCATCCGGATTCCCGAGGAGCTCGCGGTCATCGGTTCGGATGACACCCCGCTGGCCTCGATGTTCGTGCCGTCCCTGTCCAGTGTTCGGTTGGACGGCGCGGCGGCGGGCCGCTGGGTGGCCCGGCTGGCGTTGTGGCACGCGGGCGCCGCCGACTCCGCACCACCGACGCCGGACCTCGACCTGGTGGTCGTACCCCGCGAGTCGACGGGGCACGACCACCGCTGAGGGCTCCGGGGCGGCATCCGCCCGCGATGACGACGGTCCGAATCAGGCCGTCGCCTCGCTACGGCGGATCATCTCCGCCAGCGCCTCGTCGGAGACGGCCGCCCCGGTGAACACCAGGAACTGGCGCATCGGCATCGAGGAGATCATCGCCAACACGTCGGCGCTGCCCAGCACCGATTGGCCCTGTTCCTCGGGCAGGTCCCCGGCCAGTGCGGAACGGAGCATCGGACCGACCACGGGGTGGGCGAACCAGTCCCCCACCGCCGAATCGCGGGAGAGCCGGGAGTCGACGGGGTCCCCGTCGAGAGTGAGCACCGACTCGCGCAGGACCTCGGAGGCGTCCCGGCAGACCTGCACGCGGTACTCGCCGGGGGCGATCCGCCAGCAGGCGGTCTCGGTGTCGTAGAAGGCGAAGGACCGGCGGTCCAACGGCAGCTCGACGGTGCGGGTCTCGCCCGGTTCGAGGGCGATCTTGGTGAAGGCTCGGAGTTCCCGGGTCGGTCTGCGCACCGCGCCCGCCTCGGTGGCGACGTAGACCTGCACGACATGCTTGCCTGCGCGATCGCCGGTGTTGGTCACGGTCACCGAGGCCACCGCGGTATCGGGTCCGGTCGATTCGAGGCTCAGCGCATCGGTCGCGAAGGTCGTGTAGCCGAGGCCGTGGCCGAAGGGATAGCGCACCGCTCGCCCGACGGTCTCGTAGTAGCGGTAGCCGACCATGACGCCCTCGCCGTAGGACACCCGGCCCGCCTCACCGGGGAAGTTGAGATAGGCGGGGTTGTCCTCAAGGCGCAGTGGGATGGTCTCGGCGAGGCGACCGGAGGGGCCGACCACGCCGAAGAGCACATCGGCCAGCGCGGACCCGGCGGCCTGTCCCAGCAGCCAGCCTTCGAGGATCGCGTCCACCTCGTCGTGCCAGCCCTCCAGCGAGACGACACCACCGTTGGACAGCACCACGACGGTGCGCGGTGCCACCTCGGCGACGGCCCGGATCAGGTCTCGCTGTGCGGCGGGCAGCTCGATGACCTCGCGGTCGAAGCCCTCGGATTCCTCCCGGTCACCGAGTCCGGCGAAGACGATCGCGGTCTGCGCCGCCGAGGCCAGGGCCACGGCCTCGGCGCGCAGGGCGGCCGGGTCGGTGGCGGCGTCCTCGTCGATGGCGAACCCGGCCGCGTAGCCGACCTCCCGACCCGCCGCGCGGGCTAGCTCGCGAATGGCGTCGAGGGGGACGTCGATCCGGGTGGGATTGAGATGGGAGCTGCCCGCGCCCTGGAATCTGGGTCGGACGGCGAACTCGCCGATCACCGCCAGTTCCGAGGCGGCGTCGAGGGGCAGCACGGCGTCATCGTTCTTGAGCAGGACCGCGCAGTCCGAGGCCAGTTCACGGGCCAGGGCGTGGTGCTCGGCCACGTCGTAGGACCGGACCGGGTGGTGGTGTTCGCGCAGGGCCAGTACCCGGCGCACGGCGGTGTCGACCCGGTCCTCGGAGAGTCGGCCGTCGTGGACGGCGTCGACCAGTTGTCCGTCGGTGTGCCCGGCGCCCGGCATGACGAGATCCAGGCCGGCGGCGAGGGCGGCGACGCGATCGCCCACCGCACCCCAGTCGGAGACCACGGCGCCCTCGTAGCCCCACTCCTGGCGGAGCACCTCGGTGAGCAGCCAATGGTTCTCCGACGCGGACACTCCGTTGATCTTGTTGTACGAGCTCATGACGGTCGCGGGCCGAGCCTGGCACACGATGCGTTCGAACGCGGCCAGGTAGATCTCGCGCAGGGTGCGCTCGTCGACCTCGGCACTGATCCGCATCCGCTCGGTCTCCTGGTTGTTGACCGCGAAGTGCTTGACCGACGCGCCGGGCCCCTCGGCTTGGAGCGCTCGGACATGGGCGGCACCGAGCACCCCGCTGAGCAGCGGGTCCTCCGAGTAGTACTCGAAGTTGCGGCCGCACAACGGCGATCGCTTGATGTTCACGCCCGGTCCGAGCACCACGGCCACCCCCTCGGCGATGGCCTCTCGGCCGACGGCCGCGCCGAGCCGGGCGGCCACCTCGGGGTCCCAACTGGACCCGACGGCCACCGCGAGCGGAAAGCAGGTGGCGGGTTCGGAGTCGTTGATGCCGAGATGATCCGAGGCGCCCGCCTGTTTGCGGATGCCGTGCGGCCCATCGGTGAGCACCAACGACGGTATGTCGTGCTCCTCGATCGCCGTGGTGCTCCAGAAATCCCGTCCCGACAGCAGCGATGCCTTCTGCTCCAGGGTGAGACGGTCGGGCTCGGTCCTCGGCGTCATCGGCTTCCTTTCCGTTCGCGATCCGGATCGGGTGCGGCGTCGTGGGTGTCCTGGCGAGTGTGCGGGATGGCGAGCTCGCAGGCTTACGGCGCCGGCACGACTTGCGCGCGCTAGTAACCGCGATGCTAGGCAGCGGAACTAGCGCGCGCAAGTACAGTCGCAGCCGAGTGCGCGGGCGCCGATCAGCCGTCCTCGACGGTGTCCCCGCTTCCGAGGCGTCCGCGGGTCACGAGGTCGAGGATCGCCCGCCCAGGTGTCGCGCCAGGAAGCGTTCGAGCGTGCCGTACAACTCGATGTTGCTGTCCGGGTTGATGAACCAGTGCCCCTCGTTCTCGTTCAACAGATACTCGACCTCGGCGCCCCTGGCCCGCAGCGCGTCGACCACCCGGTCGGAGTGACGGCGGTGGACCCGGACGTCGTTGGCGCCGTGGACGAGCAGCACCGGCGCGGTGATGTCGTCGACCCGGCTGATCGGCGAGCGGGCCAGCATGTCGGCCTCCTGCTCCGGATCGTCCGGGTCGCCCATGTAGGGCAGGTAGCTGTTCGCCACGCCACGCCGGGCGAACGGGACGACCGATCTGACCAGGTCGACGAGGTCGGACATCCCGGTGTAGCTGATCGCCGCGGCGAACCGGTCCGGGGTGAAGGCGGCCCCGACCAGGGCGGAGTACCCGCCGAAGGAGCAGCCGTAGATCGCGGTCCGACTCGGATCGGTGTAGCCCTGCTCGATCGCCCAGTCGAGCGCGTCGATCAGGTCGTCGTGCATCCGTCCGGCGAACTGGCCGATCGCGGCCCGGGTGTGGGCCTTGCCGTACCCGGTCGAGCCTCGGAGATTGACCTGCAACACCGCATAGCCCCGATTGGCCAGCAGTTGGACCTCCGGGTCGTAGCACCAGCTGTCGCGGTACCACGGTCCGCCGTGCACCAGCACCACGGTCGGCAGGTCGCGTTGTTCGATCCCGATCGGGAGGGTGAGGTGGCAGGGCAGCGTCAGCCCGTCGCGGGCCGTGATGCTGATCGGCGTGACCGGGGCCAGCTGGTCCGGCTCCAGGTGCGGGAACGGTCGGAACAGCAGCCGGGCTTCTCCGGTGACGTGGTCGTAGAACCAGGTGACGCCGGGGTCGCGGTCGTGGGTGAAGTCCACCACCCACCGCTGTGCCGTGGTGTCGCAGGAGACGTGTGCCAGGTCGCCGTCGGACAGTTCGGCCAGTTTGGGCAGCACCTCGGCGAAATGCGGGTGGAGCGGGTGGATCTCCTGCCGGGCGCCCAGGTATCGGCAGCCGAACAGTTCCCCGGTGCCCGTGCTCAGGATCAGCGAGGAGGGGAACCTCGGGTCGGCCTCGGGGCGCGGGGTGTCCAGGTCGAAGACGGGGTGGCTGTCGACGCCGATCTGCTCGCCCGTCGCCAGGTCGAGCCGCACCAGCCGGGTGCGGTCCGAGCCGCGCGAGGAGCCGATCCACAGTCCCTCGCCGTCGGGGGTGGGCGCGACCGGCAGCACCCCGAAGATGAAATCGGCACCGAGGAACCGGCTGATCAATCGAGGTTCATCCGTGGTCCACTCCCATAGCGCCTGGTCGCCGCTGTCCTCCACGGTGAAGGCCAGCAACCGGTTCCGCGTGCACAGCCAGCTGGTGACGTCGCCGGGGCTCTCCGCGATCGAGGTCAACCGACCGGTCGTCAGGTCCAGTTCGAACAGGTCGATCATCTCGGGGCGGCGCTTGTTGAGCTGCACGAAGATCGTGGTGGGCCGATCCGGTGAGAGTTGGGTGCCGAGCAGCCGCACACCGTCGAAGGGGGTCAGGTCGACGGCCGGATCATCGGGTCGGCTCGGATCGGCGCGATGCAGGTGCCAGTTCTCGTCGCCGTCGGTGTCCTGATGGAACAGTAGATAACGGCCGTCGACGCTCCAGAAGAAGGTGTCGATGTTGCGACGCTCGTCGGAGGTGATGCGCCGCGCACCCCCGTCCTCATCGTCGGGAGTGGCCCAGTCGGAGTCCACGTCACGGAGGAAGACGTTGAGCCGACCGCGCCACGGGGCGAGGTAGGCGACCTTCGTGCCATCCGGGGACAACACGGCCCGACTGCGGGTGGGCAGGCCGAAGAAATCCTCGACGGCGATCAGCTTCGATGGGGCGGTCATGATGGCTGGGTCCTCATTTCGATGGGTGGGTACCTCCGAGTGCAAGGCCTGACGTCGCGTCGCATGCAAGGCCATCGATCCGTGAGGTGCGGCACAGCAGATGAAGGTCGTGGTGTTGCCGCAGCGAGCCCCGCCGCACCTCGCCACAGAACGGCGAGATCAGCCGAAGGGATCGAATACGTCAGCGCTTCCGCCAACCGGCGTACCGATCGGCGTGCCACAGGAGACACCGATCACCTCCGAGGCCGATCGGCTCATTCCTGCTGCACGCGACTCCGACCTCATCGTGCACGAGGCCGACCGGTCCGTAGAGCATCCAGAGGATCACCGTCGCAGACTTCCCGACATCGTCGATGTGTCCGGCCGAAAGCCGACCTCGCCGCCACCCACAACAGCGGCGAGGCCGGCCACGTCCTCGCTGTGCTAGCCGCCCGTTTCGGCGGTCATCGCCTGCGAGGCGGCGAAGCGCAACACGCTGCCCTCACCGTTGGCCGACAGGTAGAGGGTCCCCTCGCGATCCACCGCCAGACCGGCGAAACGGGGTGGCAGACCGGGCATACCGTGGCTGAGGACCGCCGTCTCCCCTGCCGAGGCAGTCGGCGGCGGACACACCGGCAGGTCCTCGGCTTCGATCCGTTGTCCACCTTCGATGAGGTCGATCGCCAGGATCCGCCCGTGCTCGGTCTCCACCACGAACACCTCGTCACCCCGAACGGCCAGACCCTGCGGAGCGCCGAGACCCTCCGCGATGATGACGACCTCGCCGTCATCGATCCGAACGACGGCACCGCGTCCGTCCTCGCTCGCGTAGAGGCGTTGCCGCTCGTCGAGTGCGACGTCCACGGGGTGCGTCAAGCCCTCCGCCAGGACGGTGACGGTGTCCTCGGCATCGATGGCCAGGATGCGGCCCGCCCCGGCTTCGGCGACGACGAGCACTCCGTCGGCCCGCACCGCCAGGCCCATCGGCCCGTCCAGTCCGTTGGCCCGCACCCGCACGGACCGATCCGAGGGATCGTAGGTGCGCACGTCGCCGAACTGCGAGGTCACATGTAGTAGGCCGCCGTCCTCGGCGATGCCGTGCACGAAGATCAGCATCTCGCGGGTGAGCACGCCACGCGGCTCGGTCTCGGCCTCCACCGCCGGGGCGGTCTCGGCCGAATCCGGGCTGGCCACTCGATAGTGGTCGGCCGCGTACACCGTTCCGTCGCCGCCGACGGCCACGCCGAACGGACCGTCGAGTCCCTGCGGGACGACCTCCCTCGTCCGCCCGTCGGGATGCAACTCGGCGATGCCGCCGCTGGCGAAGCTGGAGACGAACATCCGGTTCTCGGCGTCGAAGGCGGCGTTGTCCAGCCCCTTGATCCCGCTGGTGACGATGGAACGGTCGCCGGTGCCGAACAGGTCGATGCTGGTGACGATGCCTTCGACACCGCGAGACAACACGACCAGGACACCGCCTCGGTCGAAGCGCACCGCGACCGGCTCGTGCACCTCCGAGGCGACCAGCTCGGGTGCACCGCCCTCTGGCGATATCCGGAACACCTGGTCGGTGAACATGTGCGGGTAGTAGAGCTTGCCGTCCGGGCCGAGTTGCATCGCGTTGCCGACGACCAGATCGTCGGTGAGCACCACGGGCTCGCCCCCGTCGGGAAACAGCTCCACCAGCCTGCCGTTGCGCTTCATCTCGTTGACGAAGAGCCGATCGCCGACACAGGTGATGCCGTTGGGTACCGCCAGCTGGTCGGTGACCAGCACGAACTCGCCCCGTGGGGTACGCCGCCACACCCGGCCGGGGACCAAGTCGGTGATGTACATCGAGCCGTCCGATCCGAAGGCCAGATCGTCCGGAGACCGCACCGGCCCGTCGGGCGACACCACGACCTCGACGTCGCCGGAGGACAGGTCCACGGCGCTGATCTGTCCGCCCAGATACTGCGCGACGTACAGGCGGCCGTCGGGTCCGAACGCGACCCCGTTCGAGCCCCACAGCTGGTTGGGCCTGGTCATCCTGCGCACCTGCCAACGGGTGCTGCGCGGCGGCCTGCGGCCGGGGCCGTCGAACCTGCTGCGGTGCTCGGGCTGCGGGGCGCTCACCTCGGATCGACCAGTACGTCGTCCATCCCGCCCTCGTCGCGCCAGCGCCGGAGCGTCTGGTGGAACACCACGGGTCCCTCGCTGTAGGTCTCGCCGTGCGGCCGGGGCATTCCCTCGTTGTTGTAGTAGCCGGGGGTGCATTCGGCCTGGAATCGGTACTGGTCGGGCGCATTGGCCCGCAGTTGCATCACCCAGGCGTCCTCGGCGGCGGCGCTGGGCTCGACGTACCGCGCCCCCCGATCACGGGCGGCGACGACGACCTCGGCGATGTGGGTCGCCTGCTCGTCCAGGACGTGCACGAAGTTGAAGGACGCGGCATTCTGCAACGGGCCCAGGTGGAACAGGTTTGGATAACCATGGCTGTAGAAGCCGTGCAGCGTCTTGGGTCCCCGCCCCCAAGCCTCGGTGAGCGCGACACCGCCACGGCCGTACACGGGCAGACTCCCGGAGAGCACGCCCGACACGCCGACCTCGAAGCCGGTCGCGAAGATGATGCAGTCGACCTCGTATTCCTGCTCGCCCACCACCACGGTCTTCTCGGTGATGCGTTGGACCCCGCCGTGATCGGCGGTGTCCACCAGGGTCACGTTCGATCGGTTGAAGGTCTCCAGGTAGTGGTCGCTGAAGGTGGGACGCTTGCACATATAGCGGTACCAGGGCTTGAGCGCCTCGGCCGTGGCCGGGTCCTCGACGACCGAGTCGACCCGTGCCCGGATCTCGTTCATCTTCTTGAAGTCGACGATCTCGCCCAGGTACTCCCGGTCCTCGGCGGACAGCTCCGAGGCAGCGTTGGTCGGGATCAGGTTCTCCAACAGCCGGGAGACACCGGTCCAGGCATCGCCGACCAGGTCCTCCTCGACCTGTCCGCCATGGACGATGTTGAGGAAGTTCTCCATCCGACGGCGTTGCCAGCCCGGCGTGAGCGACTCGACCCAGGCCGGGTCGGTGCGCCCGTTGTCACGCACGTCGACCGTGGAGGGCGTGCGCTGGAAGACGTACAGCTGTTCCGCGTCGCGACCCAGATGCGGCACCACCTGGATCGCGGTGGCACCGGTGCCGATCAGCGCGACCCGCTTGTCGGCGAGCCGATCCAGCCCGCCGTCGGCGCTGCCGCCGGTGTACCCGTAGTCCCACCGGCTGGTGTGGAAGGTGTGGCCCGCGAAGTCCTCGATGCCGGGGATGCCCGGGAGCTTGGGCTTGCTCAACGTTCCGCTGGACACCACCACATGCCGGGCCCGCATCACGTCGTCGCGGTTGGTCCGGACGATCCACTCCGAGGCCTCGTCGTCCCACCGGAGTTCGGTGACCCTGGTCTGGAAGCAGACATCGCGGTACAGCTCGAAGTGCCGGGCGATGGCGCGCGCGTGCTGCCGGATCTCCTCGCCGGGCGAGTACTTCCACTCGGGGATGTACCCGATCTCCTCCAGCAACGGCAGGTACACGTAGGACTCGATGTCGCAGTGGATACCCGGATAGCGATTCCAGTACCAGGTGCCGCCGAAGTCCCCCGCCTCCTCGACCATCCGGATGTCGGTCTGCCCGGCCTGCCGTAGGCGAGCGCCGGTCAGCAGGCCACCGAAGCCGCCGCCGACGATCAGCACCTCGACGCGGTCGGTCAGCGGTTCCCGGCTGATCGTGGTTTCCAGGTACGGATCGGCGGCGTAGTAGCCGAATTCGCCCTCGGTGCGGCGGTACTGCGCGGCGCCGTCGGGGCGGATCCGCCGCTCTCGCTCGGCGCGATACCTGGCGCGTAACTCGTCCGCGTCGAAGTCGAGCTGCTCCGCGAGCGGTTCGGGAGATGACGAGTGGATCGACATGCATGCCTCTCTGTTGTGCGACTGCATCGAGAGATCCCGTGCAGCCCATGGGCCGGAAGAGCGATCGGCATCCGGTGAGATCGGTACTGCTCGAGCGGTGTCCAGGCAGGCGAGGTTCGCTCGGTCGGGTCGTTGTCCGCCGAAATCGGCCTGCATAGCGCTACCGGGATTGCGGCTGCTCCACGGTCGATCCACCGGGAACTCCGGTGTGCACAGCGATCGACGCGCGCTACCGGGTCAGCGACCGCCGGTGGGTCTGACGACGAGGGATTCCGCTCTGGCCAACGCGGATAACGAGTGGTCCGCCTCGTGATCGGCATGCCGCACGCCGTTACCGCCGCCCCGTCGACCGCTCATGATTCCAGCTAAGCACCGGCCATCGAATGAGTCAATCGACTGACTTAATAGTCGCTGGTCGGGCTCATCGGTGATGTCGGTCATAGCCGAGATCGAGTGGGCTGCCGGAGCAGACTCCCCGACCACCCCACTCGGAAACTCGGACAGCTACCGGCTCCATGGCCTGCAGATCGATCGACGTCGCAGGCTTGCCACGCCGCGCGGTCACTCCTCCGTGGCGGGCAGCGGCTCGCCCGACATCGCGCAGACGGCCCCGTCGATCAGCGCCCGTTCGGCCGCGCCGAGTGCTTCGGTACGCAGACCGAACTGCGTCGTCGTGACCACGGTGACCGATCGGGTACCCGACTCGTCGACGTAGTTCGCACTGGCATAGCCGGGAATACCACCGGTGTGGCCCCACACCGAGCCGCACGGGCTCTGATACTGCTCCAGGCCCAACCCGTATCGGGCGCTCGCAGGCTCGCCGGGAAACTCGACGACCGTCTCCTTCATCTCGGCCAGCTGCGCGGGCGGCAGGACCGAACCGGACAACAGCGCACGGAGGAACCGCTGCCAGTCGGAGGGCGTCGAGACCACCGCGCCCGCAGTCCAGGACCAGGACGGATCGATCGAGGACACCTCGACGTGATCGTCGCGCGGCTCCCCCACGAAGGCGACGCCCTCGGGAGTACCCGGCGGCAGCAATGGCGCGAGATGCTCGGCATCGGGTTCGTAGCCCTCGGCCAGTAGGTCACCATCGCGAGACTCGCCGTCGGTGGCCAGATACGTGTCGGTCAATGCCAATGGATCGAGGATCCGCTGCTGGAGAAGATCCGCCACCTGCTGTTCGGTCGCCCGTTCCAACACCATGCCCAGCGCGATGTAGTTGGCATTGCTGTAGGCATAGGCGGTGCCCGGAGCGGCCAGGGCGGGAAGTTCCACCGCCGCTTCCAGCAGGCGAGCGGGTGGCAACGGCGTCGTGCTGTTGCCGGTGATCAAACCCAGGACCTCGGGATGAAGAACGTAATCATCGAGTCCGCTGGTGTGGTTCAACAGCATCCGCAGGGTGATCTCGTCGCCGTTCGGGATAGCGGCGGGCAACCATTTCTCCACCGTGTCCGACAGGGAGAGCGTGCCGTCGGCGACCTGCTGCAACGTGAGCACGCCGATCATGGTCTTGGTGTTCGAACCCATGCGGAACTGATCCTGAACCGAGAGCCGCTGTTCGACCCAACCGGCCTGTCCGGTCAGCTCGATCGGCTCGCCCGCACCGTCGTCGACCAGTGCCACCACGCCGGGTGCGCCCGCGTCGACGAGCTCGTCCAGCAGGACACCCAATTCCGGTGTCGGAGTATCGGCCGCGCCGCTGTGCTGGGCTGCCACGTCACCGCTCGGTGTGGCGGACGGCATGCCCGTATCGGCAGTGCCTGCGCAGGCCGTGACCAAGGCGAGCACCGTCAAGGTCCCTGCGACGGTCGCAGTGGCCCGTCGTGTGGAGCGAGTCGTTCCGGCATACCGGATATTCATGGGTTTCTCCCGGGAATCAGAGCCTGCTACGGCGAACTCACCGCATGAGACTCATTCAGCCAGGATCGGCCGCCCAGAACGTCGCACCTTCGACGGCTTTGGACCGTCGCCGAGTCACTCCGAGGAATGACACCGGTCGACGCGCTCTCGCACTGTCGACCGGCTGACGGTCAGCCTCCTACCGGTCAGGACAGCGTGTTCCTGGCCAACACCGCCGCCTGGGCTCGGCTCTGGCAACCGGTCTTGGCGAGCATGCGACTGACATGGGTCTTCACCGTGTGGAGACTGACCACGAGCCGCTCGGCGATCTCGGCGTTGCTCAACCCGTCGCCGACGAGCCGCAGTACGAGCCGCTCGCGGGCGGTGAGTCCGGCCAGTCGAGCGAGTTCACCGTTGTCCGGTCGATGCCGGGCGGCGAGGTGACCCTCGATGATGCGGCGGGTCACGACCGGACTCAGCGCACTGTGGCCGAGTGCGGCGGCTCGGACAGCGGCGGTCAGTTCCTCGTAGGAACTGCTCTTGAGTAGGAAACCCGCCGCCCCGGCTGCCAGCGCCTCGTCGACGTACTCGTCGAGGTCGAAGGTGGTCAGCATGAGCACCCGGGTCTTCCCGGGGCCGACCAGCCCGCGCCTGCCCAGTTCGGTCAGCGCCCACAGCCCATCTCGACGGGGCATCCGAATATCCAAGAGCAGGACGTCGGGTTTGAGTTGGGTGCACACGTCGATGGCCGCTTCGCCGTCGGCCGCGGTACCGGCGACGACGAGGTCGGCTTGGGCGTCCAGGATGGTGGTCAGGCCGATGCGGACGAGCTGCTCGTCGTCCACCACGACCACCGTGATCTGCTCAGCCACCGACTACTCCCGAGGGCAGGGTGGCGGTGATGCGGAATCCGCCGTCGGAGGTCGGACCCACCACGAGCTCGCCCGCCAGCGCATCGACCCGCTCGCGCATGCTGATCAGGCCGAGACCGGCTCCCGCGCCTTGCGTGCCTGCTCGTACCGCCGGACGATTCACCACGTCGATCAGCATTCCGGCGGCATCCGACTCCAGCGTCAGCACCACCGGGGCGCCCGGGGCATGGCGGCGGGCATTGGTCAACGATTCCTGCACGATGCGGTAGCCCGCCAGCTGCGTCGGACGTGGCAACGACTCCAGCTCGCCCCGGAGTCGCGCTTCGACGGTCCCGCCCTCGGCCCGGTGGCCATCCAGCAGCGCCGGTAGATCACCGAGATCCGGCATCGGACGCAGCGGGACGGCGTCGGCGGGATCACGCAACATACGCAACAGGTCGTGCAGTTCGCCGCTGATCTGCCTGCCGGCCACGGCAAGCCCGTCGGACTGGGTTCTGGCCCAATCCGGCAACTCGGCGCTCCGAGAACGCAGCGCCTCGGCGTGCACGATCAGGAGGGTGAGCGAATGCGCGACCAGGTCGTGCATCTCGCGTGCGATGCGGACCCGTTCCTGCTGGGCGGCCTGCTCGGCCCGCAGGTGTTGCTCGCGGGTCGCATCCGCCGCCCGCTGTTCGGCCGCGACGAGCAACACACGTCTGCTTCTGGCTCCGAAACCGAGTGCCCAGGCCAACGGCATCGGTGCCAGCACTGCCAACACGTCCGGACCGCCTCGGAAATCGACTGCGCTCACCGTCATCCAGTTGATCCACAGGCCTATCCCGACCATCAGGCCGCCGACCAGGGCCGCCACTCCGTTACGGGCGGGGCGGGCACCGTGGTTGCCCAGGTTGTACAGGACGACCGCGAGCGAGAGGAACGCCAGCGGTGACAACCTCGCTCCCACTGCCGCGCCTGCCACGATCGTCGCAACCAGCGCTGCGACGATCACGAGGAAGGCGGTGATCGGCATCCGACGTCGCACCACCAAGGCCGCCAAGGCCACCGCCTCGAAACACGCCAGTAACAGCCACGCGGTCGCCGTGGAGTCGGTGCTCGGCTGTAGCAACGCAGGCGCCAACAGGGTCAGCGCGATGAGTCCGGCATCCGCAATCCATTCGCGCCTTCGGCGGAGCTGTTCTGTCACCACTCGACCCTAGGACCGCCGAGTCCTCCGATCGTCACTCCTTGGGACTAGACCGGCTGATCCGAATACGCGCTTCGGACCCAAGCGAGAACAGCGCAGCCGTCGCGGTTCGCTCGTCGGCGGAGCGGCGGGGCGGCGACGCGGCGGGTGACCATTCCCGCCCATATCTCGCGCACTCTAGCGAGATCCACACCGAATCGCACGGCTGTTCTGGAAATCGGAACCATGCGTTGAGCCCCGCGCCGATTGATCCTTACGGTGCTGGATATGGGTGACACGAGTACAGACGAGCAGACGAAGGCCGCAGGCACACGTCGCATCCTGTTGGCCGGTCCCCGATCCTTCTGCGCAGGAGTCGAGCGAGCCATCGAGATCGTCGAACGCGCCCTGCGCTCGCACCCCGGACCGATCTACGTCCGCAAGCAGATCGTGCACAACATCTCGGTCGTGGAGGACTTCACCCGACGTGGCGTGATCTTCGTCGAGGAACTCGACGAGGTGCCGAACGGCTCGACGGTGGTGTTCTCCGCGCACGGCGTCTCCCCCGCGGTTCGCGAGGATGCCGCCCGTCGACAACTCGATGTCATCGACGGCACCTGCCCGTTGGTCACCAAGGTGCATGCCAAGGCCCGTCGCTTCGCCGCCCGGGGCGACACGGTGGTGCTCATCGGGCACGGCGGTCACGAGGAGGTCGAGGGAACCCTCGGCGAGGCACCCGAGTCCATCGTGCTGGTCGAGACGCTGGAGGACGTGCAGAACCTCGAGATCCCCGACCCCGAGCGGGCCTCCTACCTGACGCAGACCACGCTGGCCGTCGACGACACGGCCGAGTTCATCGGCGCGCTTCGGCAGCGGTTCCCGTTGTTGCACGAGCCGTCCTCCGAGGACATCTGCTACGCCACCACCAACCGCCAGCACGCCCTCGGCGCGATCGTCGACGAGTCGGAGCTGGTGCTGGTCGTCGGCTCCACGAACTCCTCGAACTCGGTGCGTCTGGTCGAGTTGTCGCGCAGGCAGGGCACACCCGCCTACCTCATCGACTCGTCGAAGGACATCCAGCCCGAATGGTTGGACGGCGTGACGACGATCGGGTTAACCGCAGGCGCCTCGGCTCCCCCCGCGTTGGTCGACGAGGTGGTGGGTGCGCTGCGGGAACTGGGACCGGTATCGGTGGAGGAACGCGAGATCAGCCGGGAGACCACCCACTTCGAGCTTCCCGCCGCAGTTCGGGATCTGCCGGATCGCGCGCAGTAGCCCGACGGCGGAATCCGCCCACCCGCACCACGTCCCACCGTCTCGGTCGGGCCCCATCCCGGACTCGACATGTCATCGGACCGCGAGAGATCCGTGGTCGACAGCAGTCGGACAGGCAGAAGTAGTCGGCGCGCGGCACCCTACATCTGAACGGCGTGAGACATGACAACCACCACATTGCTCAGCCATATCACCAGCCCGCAGCGCCTCAAAGAGCTCCCACCGGAGCGGCTTGGCACGCTGGCGACCGAGATCAGAGAGTTCCTCATCGACAAGGTCTGCCGGGCAGGTGGGCATCTCGGTCCGAATCTGGGCGTGGTCGAGTTGACCATCGCGCTGCACCGGGTGTTCGACTCGCCGACCGACCGCATCGTCTTCGACACCGGCCATCAGTCCTACGTGCACAAGATCCTCACCGGGCGGCACGACGACTTCGACTCGCTGCGCACGGCGGGCGGGTTGTCCGGCTATCCGAACCAGGCCGAGTCGCCGCACGACCACGTCGAGAACTCGCATGCCTCGACCGCGCTGTCCTATGCCGACGGCCTGGCCAGGGCGGTCCGGTTGCGCGGCGAGGACAGCCGGGTGGTCGCCGTCATCGGTGACGGTGCGCTGACCGGCGGTCTGGCCTGGGAGGCGATGAACAACCTCGGTCGCGGCGAGCATCCCGTGGTGATCGTGCTCAACGACAACGGTCGCTCCTATGAGCCCACGGTGGGCGGCCTCGCCGATCACCTCGCCGAACTGCGGCGACCGGGATCGACCGGACGAAACCTGTTCGAGGACGTCGGCCTGGCCTATCTCGGTCCGGTGGACGGCCACGACACCGCCGCCGTAGAGGAGGCGTGTCGGCAGGCCGTGCGGCTGTGCAGGCCCGTGGTCGTCCACTGTGTCACCGAGAAGGGCCGGGGCTACTCCCACGCCGAGCAGGATGTGGCCGACCACATGCACGGAATCGGCGTCATCGACCCGGAGACCGGCCGGTCGAGCCGGAAATCCGCGCCGACCTGGACTGCGGTCTTCGGCCAGGAGATGGCCGCGATCGGCGCGACGCATCCCGAGGTGGTGGCGCTGACCGCCGCGATGCTGCGTCCCGTCGGGTTGCACGCGTTCGCGCAACGCTTCCCCGATCGCATCGTGGACGTGGGAATCGCCGAGCAACACGCGATGACCAGCGCGGCGGGCTTGGCCATGGGCGGCCTGCATCCGGTGGTCTGCCTGTACGCGACCTTCCTCAACCGCGCCATCGACCAGGTGTTGATGGACATCGCCCTGCACCGGCTGCCGGTCACCATCGTCCTGGACCGGGCGGGCGTCACCGGACCGGACGGCGCCAGCCACCACGGCATGTGGGATCTCGCGCTGCTCAGTGCGGTGCCCGGGATGCGCGTCGCGGCACCGCGCGACTCCGTGCAGCTCGCGAGACAACTGAGCGAGGCGGTGGCGATCACCGACGGCCCGACCGCGCTGCGATTCCCGAAGGCCGCCGCAGGGGACGAGATCGCTGCCGTCGGCACGATGGACGGACTCGACATCCTGCACCGGAGCCGGTCGCTGCCGCTGGACGTGCTGCTGGTGTGTACCGGGGTGCTGGCCGGTCCGGCGAAACATGCTGCGGAGTCGATCGCCGAGGACGGCATCGGGGTGACCGTGGTCGATCCCCGGTGGCTGCTGCCGGTGAATCCCACGCTCGTCCACCTGGCCTCCCGGCATCGGGTGGTACTCACCGTCGAGGACGGGATGCGGGTCGGCGGCTTCGGTTCCGCAGTCGCCCAGGCCTGTTCGGATGCGCGGGTGTCCGCCCCGGTGCGCAATCTCGGACTGCCGCGCGAGTTCCTCGATCACGGAAGCCGCGGCGCCATCCTCGCCGAGCACGGCCTCACCGCCGAGTCCATCGCCGCAACGGCGAGAGCGCTGCTCGAAGCCTCCACCGAAGGCCAGACCACTCCGTTCGAAGGGATACTGCGGTGACCTCCGTCGCATTGGGAATGCCCACGCTGCCACCACCCGTGCTCGCCCCTCGGCGGCAGACCCGCCAACTCCAGGTCGGTTCCGTCGGCGTCGGCAGTCAGCACCCCGTCTCGGTGCAGTCGATGACGACGACGGTGACTGCTGATGTGAATGCGACGTTGCAGCAGATTGCGGAGTTGACGGCGTCGGGGTGTGACATCGTGCGGGTGGCGTGTCCGACGCAGGATGATGCGGATGCGTTGGCCACGATTGCGGCGAAGTCGCAGATTCCGGTGATCGCCGATATTCATTTCCAGCCGAAGTATGTGTTCGCCGCGATCGAGGCGGGGTGTGCGGCGGTGCGGGTGAATCCGGGCAATATCAAGAAGTTCGATGACAAGGTCAAAGAGATCGCCCACGCCGCCCGCGACCATAAGACTCCGATCCGGATCGGGGTGAATGCCGGATCCCTGGATCCGCGTCTGTTGGCCAAGCACGGCAAGGCCACCCCAGAGGCCCTGGTCGAGTCGGCGTTGTGGGAGGCGTCGCTGTTCGCGGAGCACGACTTCCACGACATCAAGATCTCGGTGAAGCACAACGATCCGGTCGTGATGGTCCGCGCTTACGAGTTGCTGTCGGAGGCCTGTGACTATCCGTTGCATCTGGGGGTCACCGAGGCGGGTCCGGCGTTCCAGGGCACGATCAAATCCGCCGTCGCGTTCGGGGCGTTGTTGCGGCAGGGCATCGGGGACACCATCCGGGTGTCGCTGTCGGCGCCGCCGGTGGAGGAGATCAAGGTCGGCACCCAGATCCTGCAATCCCTCAACCTGCGACCGAGGAAACTCGAGATCGTGTCGTGTCCGTCCTGCGGCCGCGCCCAGGTCGATGTGTACACCTTGGCCGAGGAGGTCACCGCGGGGTTGGAGGGCATGGAGGTCCCGCTGCGTGTCGCGGTGATGGGCTGCGTGGTCAACGGACCCGGCGAGGCACGCGAAGCCGACCTCGGAGTGGCCTCGGGTAACGGCAAGGGCCAGATCTTCGTCAAGGGCAAGGTCATCAAGACCGTCCCCGAACACCAGATCGTGGAAACCCTCATCGACGAAGCCATGCGCATCGCCGAGGAGACCGAGGCCGCAGGCGAGGACGCCGAGGCGATCGCCGGTGGCACGGGCCCGGTGGTCAGCGTCGTTGGGGGGCAGCCGTTGTGAGCTCCGTAAGAGTGCTCGTGCTGGCCTCCGATCCGCTCTCCCGGATGGCGATCGTCGGCCACCTCGATGCACAGCCCAGGATCGAGGTGGTCGCCGTCGAGCAGCAGCAGCGGGCAGGCCTCGACGTGATCGTGTTCGTCGCCGACCGAGTCAACGTCGAGGCACTGGGACGCCTCCGCCGGATGAAGGCGATCCTGTCCGCGCCGGTGGTGCTCGTCACCGGAGAGATCGGCAGCGCCGACGTGTTCACCGTCGTGGAGTCCAACGTCGTCGCGGTGCTTCCCCGACAGACCATCACCGGGCCGCAGATCGAGGAAGCGGTGCTGACGGCCGCCGCCGGGGGCGGGATGCTGCCCTCGGCGATGCTCGGCGAACTACTCAAGCAGGTCAAGCGACTGCAACACGAGGTGCTGCTGCCGCACGGTCTGCACGCCTCCGGCCTCAACGCCAGGGAGATCGAGGTCCTCCGGCTGATGTCGGACGGCCTGGACACGGCGGAGATCGCCGTCAAACTCGGTTACTCGGAACGGCTGGTCAAGCGGGTCATCTCCACGGTGACCAGTCGACTGGGGCTGCACAATCGGCCGCACGCGGTGGCCTACGCCCTGCGTAAGGGCGTCATCTAGCGCAGCCCCGGTCGACCCGGGTCATCGCGTCGCGGGTTCCTCCACGGCATGGGGGCGTGTTCGCCAAGCCCACGGCGAACGCCCCTCCGCCCGCATCCTCCGGTGCAGCAACACCACGTAGAGGATGTCCAGGGCGACCATGGTCGGCACGATCACGAAGAACAGCAGCCGTGACGGGTACAGGATGAAACCGGTCAGGCCCGCGAAGAAGGAGCCGCCCAGCTTCGCCACGGCCAGGTACATCGACTGCCCGATCGAACTGCCGCGCCGCCGGAGCATGAAGATGAAGGCGGCGCTCAACGGGACGTTGAGGATCATCCCGATGTACATGCCGTCCCGGTCGTGGAACTCGTTGGCGCCCGCCATGATCAGTAAGGCGGCCCAGACGAAGACGCCGACCAGCGACCAGGCGAACGCCTTCTGAGTCAGCGTCGGATAGTCGTTGCGCCCGTAGCGGAAGACCAGACTCAGCAGGACGAGGTTGAAGACCAGCCACACGAGGTTGATCCCGCGCTGCGTGCTGGTCTGTTCCAGCAGGAACGTGAGGCTGAACTCCCAGGCGACGTTGATCGCCACCAGGTAGGCGGGGATCGCGACCCGCCCGTCCAACACGGTCTGTCGGATGGCCAGTAGGTAGGTGATGAGCCAACCGAGCACGGTGGGGCCCGCGACGGACCAGAACAGCCAGTCCGGCACGTCGGCCGGACCGACCGTCACGGGCGCGATCTCCGACATCGGGAACAACGGTGGGGGAAGCCAATCCAGGTCCACGGCACACGTCCTCAGCGGGGTCGACGGGGGGAAGCGGAGACAGGGCGGAACAGGGCATTCCTGGTGGCTGCGGCAGGCAGGCGATCGATACCGGCCTGCCACAGCCGCCTCGATCAGAGACCTCGGACGATCAGATCCAGTCCGAAGAACGCGCCGCCGTAGAGCTCGCGACCGATATGCACGTTGAGCATGGCGTGCCGCGCCGCGGTATTGGCGTCACGCCAGTACTGCTGCAGGGGATTGGACTCCGCGAAGGACGCCGCGCCATGCGCCCACAACAGCTCGTTGAGTGCGATGGTCACCAGGTTCACCGCGTGGCCGACGTCGCCTCGGATGCGCCGGAGTTCCGTCTCCGGCAGGGCGACGGCGGCCTCGGCGGCCGCGTCGATCACGTCGGCGGCCCGGCTGACGTGCAGCTGGGCGGAGTCGAGGGTCAGCGCGGTCCCACCGAGCCCGGACACGAAGGTCGGCGAGCTGGTCTGGTTGGCGTACAGACTCGGCGCGATCCCCCTGGAGGGGGCCCGGTCCACGACGAGGTCGAGGGCGGCCTGCCCGATGCCGACCACCACCGAGGCGCAGATGACGGCCATCGCGGCCACCGCAGGCGTGCGGAACAACGGAGTCAGCGAGACGTCCTCGGCGTTCTGCCGTCCGAGCTGCCGGTCCACCGGGATGATCCGATGGTCCGGAACGAACACCTCGGTGGCCACGGCGGTGTGACTGCCGGTGGCGCGCATCCCGACGGTGGCCCAGGTGTCGTCGACGGTGAGGTCGGCGACGGGCACCAGCACCGATACCGGTCGGATCAGCTCGCCATCGGCGTCGATCTCCTTGGCGCTCAACACCGCCCAGTCGTCGTGCAGGATGCCCGAGGCGTACGGCCACCGCCCCGACAGCAGGCAACCGCCGTCGGTGCGCACCGCATCGCCTGCGGCCACGAAGATCGAGGCCAGTTTGGCACCGGGGTCGGCGCCGAACACCTCGTCGCGGGCCTGCTGTCCGAACCGCGAGGCCATCAGGTTGGAGCCGTTGATGTTGTTGACCACCCACGAGGTGGACGGACAGTAGTGCGACAGGGCCTTGGTGACCTCGCTCAGGGTCCGCACGTCGGTCTCCAGCCCGCCGTAGGACCGGGCGGTCCAGAGCATGCCGACCTGGGATTCCTCGATCGCCTGCAGGGTGGCCTGGGGGAGTCGGCGTTCCCGGTCGCCCTCGGCGACGCCGGCCGCCAGTACCGGACCGATCGCGTGGACACGGTCCAGCAGCTCCGAACGCAGATTCACCGGATCTGTTCGCAGATGGGTCATGAGGTGCCCTCCCGGGGCGCTGAAGCGCGGCCGGGTCGGCCCGATCGCGCGCGTGAGTTGCGGACACAGCAGACAGGCGATTCGGTGGCGATCGCCCGATTCGTCGGCGGGCGCCGGGTGGCCGTGGGGTGATCGTCGACGCGAACGCAGCCGATGCGGCGGATGCGCCGTCCGGGCAGGCGGATCGTCGACGATCCCCCACGAATCAGCCGGCCGTGTCCTCCGATTCGGAGATGAGGCGGGTGATGTCGAAGTAGTCCCGCCAGGCACTGATCCGGCCGTCGCGCAGCTCGAAGGCCGCCGCCACCTTCAGATTCGCCGCGATCGGTGTGCCGTCTGTCCGCAGCATGTCCTCGACCCGTTCGACCAGCACGGTGTCGCCGGTGACCGCCACGCTTCGGAAGCGGACCACCAACTGCGCGAACGCGGGTGGCATCAGCGCCATGATCTGCTCCCGGCCTCGGCAGACCGGGGAACCGGGGTTCTCCCAGACGCAGTCCTCGGTGAGGAACCGGTCCACCGCGGCCCCGATATCGGCGGGCGTCGGGCCCATCGCGCCGAGGAAGTCCCGGACGACGCGCTCGTTGTCGATGCTCACCGCGTCAGCCTCCGCTCGCCACGAGGGCGGGCTTGCCGAGGATCCGGGCGAAGACCTCGGTGAGTTCCGAGGCGGGCGAGGTGCCCGCGCGCTCGGTGCGCCAGGCGACGTGGTTGTCCGGCCGCACCAGTACCGCGCCCTCGCCGGGGACCTGCCGCAGCGCCGCCCAGCCGCCGTCGACGTCCTGGTAGTCGGCGGATTCCGTCCCGACCGAGACGACCTGCAACGCCACCCCGTGAGTCGCGGCGACCCGCTCGGCCGCGTCCACCCACGCGGAGTTCTCCGGCCCGGTGATCAGCACGAATCCACCGTGGGCGCCGACGAGATCGTGGGAGGAGACGCGTTCGCCGTCCTTGCGCAACCACACGTGCGGCAACCGGTGTCCCGGGCGGGTGACCGGGTGGTATCGGCCGCCCATCGGGTCGCGCGGCGGCGGCTGGGACTCGTCGGCGACCAGGGCGCCGGCCGCATAGGAGAAGCCGATCTCGATGTCGTGCGCCTGATACTCCACCCGCTGCGTGGTGAAGACCTCGTGCGCGCGGATCCGACGGGTCTCCCCCATCGGCGTGTCGGAGAAGAGCTCCAGGAAGTTGCGCTGGGTGGCCTCCAACGGTTGCCCGGGCAGCAACCCGAGGCCTGCGTGCGCCACGGCGTGGTTGCGCAGCGCGTACATCGCCCAGCTCACGTTCCGATGCGCGACCGGCAGGCGTTCCTGCTCGAAGGTGTCCAGCAGCGCGTCGTCGGCCTGCCCGTCGAGTACCGCCGCCAGCTTCCAGGCGAGGTTGTGCGCGTCCTGGATGGCCGAGTTGAGGCCGAGACCGGTCGCGGGCGGCTGCCGGTGTGCGGCGTCCCCGGCGAGGAAGACCCGGCCGACGCGGAAGGTGTCGGCGATGACCGCCTCGGGCACGTAGTGGCTGACCTGGTGGACGGCGACCTCGAGGTCGGGCAGTTTCAGCAGCTCACGCACGCGCAGCACGGCCGTCTCCGAGGAGAAGTCCGGCGTGCTGCCCACCGGGATGTGGTAGTGCAGCGCCCAATCCTGCGAGTGCAGTCCCCAGCCTGGTCCCACGGCGACGATGCCGTAACGCGAGATCGGTCCGCCGTCCGGGCTGACGAAGTGGGTCATCAGCACCGAGTCGCCCGGCCAGGACTCGGAGAGATCGGCGGTGAAGTGCACGGACATCACCTGGAAGGCGCCGGGCTCCCCTGCCATCTCCACCCCGAGCGAGGCGCCGATGCTGCGGCCACCGTCGGCCGCCACCAGGTAGCGGGCCCGGATCGTCTGCGACTCGCCGGTCTCCCGGTCGGTCACCACGGCGGTCACACCGTCCTCGTCCTGGGTGAACTCCTCCATGACGTGGTTGAAGCGCACCCGGTCAGGCGCCCGCTCGTCGGCGTGGCGACGCAGCACCGGTTCCAGGTTGTGCTGCGGGAAGTTCGTCGACGGGCTGGGGCTGTCGGCCGCGTAGGGACCCGCGGTGGTTCCGCCGCCGAAGGCGTCCATCCGGTGCAGGTCTCGGCCGTCGAGCGGGCCGTCTCCCGCCAGCGAGGTCCGCCAGACGACCTCGCTCATGTTCTCCAGCGGGCAGCTCTCGCGGTAGACGTCCTCGGCGACGCCGTGCTGCCGGAAGATCTCCATGGTGCGTTGGTTCAGGTAGTGCGCTCTGGGCAGTACGGAGGTGGACTCGCGTCTCTCGACGAGGAGGTGATCCACGCCGAGATCGGATAAGAAGAGCGAGGTGGTGAGCCCACAGCCGCCGCCACCGACGATAAGTACCGATACTTCCACATCAGACATTGATTTCTCCTCGAACGAGGTGATCATGCGACGGGATTTCGGGGCCCGTTCGGCGGGCCTTGGCGTGCCTGTTCTCCCGGTGTCGTGCTCGACACTCGGTCTATCCACAAAGGACTGATCGGTCGTACTGGTGCCCCGGGCCCGAAGCCACCTCGGGTGTGGCGCCGGGAGCTCGGGCCGTGGCGGGTCAGCGGCGTCGGGTCGTCATGACGCCGAGTCGCGTCCGCCCGAGAGGATGGCGTTGGCGGGGCACAGCAGCGCCGCCTCTCGGACCTGTTCGTGCAGGTGCTCCGGCGGGGCCGGATCGAGCAGGACGACGACGCCGTCCTCGTCACGCTGGTCGAAGACCTCCGCCGCGACCATCACGCAGTGTCCGGCGGCGACACACTTGCCCTCGTCAATCTCGATCTTCATGGTCAACCTCACCCTCCAGCCGCGTCACCAGGTGACGGGCAGCCTGTTCACGCCGAAGACGAGCGCGGTCGTGCGGTAGTCGATCTCGTCGTGGTCGACTCCCACGGCCAGCGTGGGGAACCTGTTGAACAGCGCCGGAAGCGCCACCCGCAGCTCCAGTCGGGCCAGCTGCTGGCCGAGGCACTGGTGCGCGCCGTAGCCGAACGTGATGTGGGGTTGCGGCGGCCTGCGCACGTCGAGGGTGTCCAGATCCGGGGCCTCGATGTCGGGGTCGCGGTTGGCCACGAGGATCGAGGTCATCACCCGCTCGCCCTTCTTGATCACCTGGTCCCGCACCTGTAGGTCGGCCGCGGCCTGCCTGGGCATGGTGGTGGCCGGGGAGCAGAACCGCAGCAGTTCCTCGATGGCGCCGTCGATCGCCGACGGGTCGTCGCGGACCACGGCGAGCTGCTCGGGGTGTTGCAGCAGCAGGGCGGTTCCGGCCGAGAGCATGCTGGCGGTGGTCTCGTGTCCGGCGATGAGCAGCATGTTGCCGATGCCCACCAGCTCGTCGTCGGTCAGTTCGGGACCGTGGTCGCGAACCAGGATGCCGAGCATGTTGTCGCCCGGCTCGCGGCGGTGTGCCGCGACGAGCTCGGCCATGTAGGCGTCGAGCTCGGCGAGGTTCTCGATCTGCTTCTCCCGGGAGGTGTTGATGTCCAACCCGACCTTGGCGCGGCGCTGGAAGTCCGCCCGGTCGGCATAGGGCACTCCGAGCAGGTGGCAGATCACCTGGGTCGGGATGGGCGTGCTGAACTCGGTGACCAGGTCGACGCCGGGTCCCTCGGCCGCCAGTGCGTCCAGCCGCTCGGCGACGACCTCCTCGACCATCGGTTGCAGGGCGCGGATTCGCTTGACCGTGAACGCGGCCGTGAGCATGCGGCGCAGCCGGGAGTGCTCGGCGCCGTTGTAGTTCAACAGGTTGCCCGGCTGGTTGAGCATGGTGCGCGGGGCGTCCGGGTCGAAGACGAAACCCATCTGGAGCCGGTCGTCGTTCAGCGCGCTGCGGATGTCGGAGTAGCGGGTGAGGGCGACCGCCTCGAACTCGCCGATCATCGGGTTGGGAATGCGGATTCGGGGAAGTTCCTCGGATTTCTGCATCTCGTAGAGCTCGGCTGCCGGGGCATAGGGGCATCCCGTGGCCCGTGCAGCGGTGGGTAGCACCTTGGGCTCGTCCATGCGAACGCCTTTCGTCCAGGGGTGACGCGACTGGCCTCGCCCGGCGGTGAGTACGCAGGCAGAGGGGAGCACAAGACGGGTCAGTCGCACGTCGGGTCCACCTCGGGCGCCGTCAGCTGGTCAGCCGGTGCCTCGCCGAGCACCGGCCGACGATCGGCGTGCCGCCCGAGTGGACCGTAACATTAAATGGCGGAGTGTGCCATTTTGTCTTAGCGCGCCATGAATTGATCCGAGACGGGCCAACCGGGCCAGGCCTGCCGAGACGAACCACGACCGAGGGGAGAATGTCCGCCATGACGACAGACGCGACGAAGGAGACAGCGGATCGAGGCCGGGGTCGACCGCCCATGAGCCAACAACGTCGGGATGTCGTCCGTCTCCAGATCGCAGCCGCCGCGCTCGACCTGTTCCGAGCCCAAGGCGTGTCCGCCACCTCCGTCGACCAGATCGCCGCCGAACTGGAGATCTCCACCCGGACACTCTGGCGGTACACCTCGTCCAAGGAGGCCTGCATCGAACCGCTGCTGACGCACGGCATCTCGGTCGTCGTGCAACGCCTGCGCGACTGGCCGCGCGACCAGCCCCTGCTCGCCCATCTCCTGCACGAGGACGACCTCTACGAGGACGTCTCGGAGTCCACTTTGGAACTGGTCCGCCTGATGCGCACCGAACCCGGCCTGATGTCGGTCTGGCTGCGCACCCACCTCGACGCCGAGCAGGCCTTCGCCTCGGTGCTGGCCGAACGCACCGGACGCTCCGCCGACGCCCTGGAGACCAAGGTCCAGGCGGGCATGCTCAACGTCGCCCTCCGGCTCGCGATGGAACACCACGCCTGGCGCGCCGACCATCCACAGCGCGACTCGACCGGTCCGGACAACCTGACCGAGGCGACCGAACTGGCCCTGCGCACGGCGATAGCCGGACTCGCCGTCTGATATTCGAGGTATCGCCTACTACCCCATTCGTCGCAGCGATAGGAATCGCAAAGGAACCAACAAGCGGACCGAGGGACCGAACAGTCCACGCACCGTTCCCTTTGGTGCCCGCGTCCGCTCACATCGACGACAATGGAACGAGCGGCCCCTACAGTCGTTCCCATGACGGAGATCGATGTACCCCAGGTTGCCGATCTCGAGATAGCCGCTCTGGTGCGCGCCGAAGTGGAGCGACGGTGGCCACTCGACGTCCAAGGAATCGAAGAACTCGCCCGTTACGGGTTGATTCCCTTCGGTAAGATGATGGGCCCATGGTTGCTGATCCGGTCCAGTCTGGCGACCGGCGGCGACGTCAAATCGGTACTACCCGCCGCCGTGGCCGTCGAATGCATTCAGGTCGGCGCCATGATGCACGACGACATCGTCGACGGCGATCCACAGCGACGCAGCAAGCTGGCCGCCCATGCCGCGTTCGGCCAGGGTACGGCCATCATCGGTGGTGACGGCCTGTTCTTCCACGGCTTCGCCGCCCTGGCCGACTGCCAGCGGGCGGGCGCGCCCGTCGAACTCGTCGGCGCGGCATTGACCATTCTGTCCCAGACCGGACTGCGCATCGGAAACGCGGCGGTCGAAGAGATCAGAATGGGTCGGAGTATCTGCTCCACCAGTACCTACCTGAACATGATTAAAGACAAGAGCGGCGCGCTGCTCTGGATGGCGTGCGGCGTCGGCGCCACCCTCGCGGGCGCGGATCGGAAATCACTTGCGGCGCTGCGGAGCTACAGCGATCTCCTCGGTGTCGGATATCAGATTCGCGACGATCTGATGGCCTACGACGGAACTCGGGCCGGTAAGCCGAACATTTCCGATATTCGGAACGGCAGACCGACATTGCCGGTATTACTCGCTCATCGGCGGTCCACCAGAGAACAACAACGACTGATCGAACATCTGCTGGCCGACACCACCACCCCCGTGGAGGAACGGCACGAGGCCATGGCGGAGATCGTCGAGGTCTCCGGCGCGGTCCGATCGGCGCGCCGGATGTCGCATCTCTACGCCCACCTCGCGGGCCGGGCACTCGACGAACTCCCCCCGTCCGTGCACCGCGACGTGCTCGTGGAACTCACGGTGCCCGGTCGGCTGGTGTGACCGCCGCGATCACGGCCAGGAGGTGACTCATGACTGCGATGACCTACCCCCGCTACCTGCACCTCGCGGAGCTGCTGTCCCTACAGCACCCGCTCACCGCGCCC
This sequence comes from Actinoalloteichus hymeniacidonis, assembly GCF_014203365.1. Classification (NCBI taxonomy): domain Bacteria; kingdom Bacillati; phylum Actinomycetota; class Actinomycetes; order Pseudonocardiales; family Pseudonocardiaceae; genus Actinoalloteichus; species Actinoalloteichus hymeniacidonis. The sequence goes on along the minus strand of NZ_JACHIS010000001.1, from coordinate 1,924,923 downwards.
CTCGAACAAGACCTGCATGACAACGAGCGACTGTTCATCAGCGTGCACCAGATGTCGGAGCTGCTGTTGAGCCAGGTCCTCGTGGATCTCCGGCACATCAAGGAGAACCGGTGCACCGCCCGCTGCTTCGCGCACCGGGCGGACCGGGCCACCCTGATGGTGGAGTCCCTGGAGGCACATCTGACGCTGCTGCGGGAAACGCTGCGCCCGGAGGCCTTCCTGATGTTCCGGGACCGGTTCGGCAGCGCGAGCGGCTTGCAGTCCGCACAGTTCCAGGAGCTCTTCCGGCTGACCGACCGCCTGGAGACCAGGGAATCCAGCCTCCCGCTGGAACCCCATCGCCTCGCGAGGCTGCGGACCGCCATCACCCACTGGCGCCGAACCCATCTCGGGCTGGTCAAGTACATGATCGGCGACCTGCCCGGATCCGGTGACACCGACGGGGTCCGGTTCCTGGCGAAGCGGCTGGCCGGTTCATCCCTCGACGACACCGCCAGGCATCCACGAACGGACTCCGAGAAGGTGCGAAGTGAGCACGGTGTCTCCTGATCCCTCGTTCGGCCACGTCGTGGTGGCGGGCGGCAGCGTGTCCGGCCTGCTCGCCGCACTGGTCCTGTCGCGCCACGCCGACCGCGTGACGGTGTTGGAGCGCGACCACTACCCCGGCGGTCCCGAACCGAGGTCGGGCGTGCCGCAGTCCCGACACACCCATGTCCTGTTGACCAGCGGGATCCAGGCATTGGACGAGCTGCTTCCCGGGGTGGTCGACGAGCTGCGCGCCGCCGACGCGCCATACCTCTCGGTGCCCGCCGACGTCGGTGTCTGGCAGGCCGGCCAATGGGTCTCGCGGGATCACCCGTCCCAGCCGGTCATGTCCGCCTCCCGCCCGTTACTCGAACAGCTCGTCCGGCGGCGGGTGTTGGCCGCACCCCGGATCCGGGTCTGGACCTCCACGGCGGTGACCGGACTCCTGGGCCGCGCCGACCAGGTCACCGGCGTGACGGTGCGGGATCGGGGCACCGACCAGCAGTCCGAGCGGGCCATCGAGGCCGACCTGGTGGTGGACGCCACCGGCCGGGCCAGCCGCTTCGACGAATGGCTCGCCGGTCTCGGTGGCGCACCCGTCGCCGAGGAGACGTTGGAGACCGGCCGCGCCTATGCGACCTGCGTGTTCCACGCCGACGAGCAGCACTTCGATCGGCAGCTGCGGGGCTTCTACATCGTCCCCGAGGCCGCACAGACCCTCGGCGCGATCATCCTGCCCGCCGAGGGCGACCGCTGGATGGCGACGCTGTCCGGGCCTCGGGGGCAGGCGCCGCCCACCGACCCGGCCGGGTTCGTCGACTTCGCGCGCGACCTGCCGCACCAGGCGCCGCACACCTTCCTGCGCTCGGCACGACCGATCGGCAAACCGGTGGGATATCGACACACCGGCAACCGCAGGCGCCGCTACGACCAGGGCCGGGATCGGCGCGGACTGCTCGTCGTCGGCGACGCGGCCTGCGCGTTCAACCCGGTCTACGGCCAGGGCGTGTCGGTGGCGGCCATGAACGCGACGGCCCTGGAACGTCTGCTGACCGGGACGCGCGTGCTGCCCTCCACACACCGGATGCAGCGTGTCATCTTGCGTTCCTCGCAGGCCGCCTGGGAGATTGCCACGGGAGCGGACAGCCACATGCCGGGAGCCGAGGGCAATGCGGCACGCACCGGTCCGCTCGATCTACTGCTCAACCGGTACCTGGACCGGGTCCGCGATCGAGTCCCCGGTGATCCGGTCGTGTGCCGGGCGTTTCGGGACGTTCTCTTCCTACTGGCCCCACCGAGTAGCCTGCTCACCTCGTACCAGGTGGTCCGGCGGTCGCTGCTGCATCCGGTGGCCGCACCTCGTTCCGACGTGCTCACGCCATGATCCGCCTGTTTTCGTGACCAGACCTGGAGGTTCGATGCCATGCGACGAACAACCGCGCCCGGCCTGCTCGGATCACCGCGAGCGACGGTGAGACCATGACTGCGACCAGGATCCTGCCCTCGGCGCTGACCTCCGGCGTCGCGCTGGTGGAACCGGCTCTTCGCGAGGCCGTCGGACGACTCTGCCCACAGATGAGCGTCGTCGGGCGCTACCACCACGGCTGGGCCGACGCCCAAGGCAGGGAGATCGATGGGTGGGGCGGGAAGCTGCTCCGCCCCACGCTGGCGATCCTCTCGGCCCGCGCTGCGGGAGCCGAGCCCTCGGCAGGGGTTCCCGCCGGGGTCGCGATCGAGCTGGTGCACAACTTCTCGCTGCTGCACGACGACATCATGGACGGCGACACCGAGCGTCGAGGCCGGGCCACGGCGTGGACGCTGTTCGGGGTGCCCCGCGCGATCCTGGCAGGCGACGCGCTGTTGACCGCGGCCGCCACCGAGCTACTCGCGGCCGAGGCCTCGGGCGCGCGCACCGCCACCGCCTCGCTGATGGCCGCCACCCAGCGCATGATCCGAGGCCAGGCCTCGGATATGGACTTCGAGGGACGCACCGACGTCTCGCGGGACGAGTGCCTGCGGATGGCCGCGGACAAGACCGGTGCGCTGCTGGCCTGCGCGTGCTCGCTGGGTGCCGACCTCGTCGATGCGGACCGGACGCTGGTGGCGCGGCTCGCCGACTTCGGTGAGCACGTCGGACTCGCGTTCCAGTTCATCGACGATCTGCTGGGTATCTGGGGCGATCCGGCGCGGACCGGCAAGGCGGCCGGGGCGGATCTGCACAGTCGCAAGAAGTCCCTGCCCGTGGTCGCGGCGCTCAACGCGCCGGATTCCGCCGAACTGCGCGCCCTCTACCTGCGCCCGGAGCCGTTGAGCAACGACGAGGTCGCGCGCGCCGCCGATCTGGTGGAGCGCGGGGGCGGTCGCGACTGGGCACGCGCGGAGGCGGATCGACACGTCGCGGCGGCCACCGAGTCGCTCGAGGCGTGCGACATCCCGGACGCGGTGCGCGGTGACTTCCTCGAAGTCGCGGCCTTCATCACCGGCCGACGGTTCTGACTCCGGCGGGGTCGATGGCGTGCGCGGTATGAGGTTCCGCCGGCAGTAGAGCTGTCGGCGGCGCCTTCGCCGGGACCGGGCGGCGGGGCGGACTGTTCGGCGAACTCGCGACGTTGCGAGGTCGACGAGCTCAGAACGTCGAGTCTCCCAGTGGCGTCGATCGGTCGCGCACGCCGATCAGCGCGCCATGGACAGGTTGGTCTCGATGCCGCCGACACTGTCCAGCAGCACACCGCCGATCTTGCGTAGATCGAGTTCGTTCGCCATGCCGCACAGCACGATCGCGGCCACCGGGTACTGGTTGCCGAGGTGGATCGGCGCGGCCACCTCGACGAGCCCGGGGATGGCATCGCTGCGTGACCAGGACAGCCCGGTCCGCCGGATCGAGTCGAACTCGCGCCGCAACACCTTGGCCCTGGCCGGATTCCAGCCCGTCTGCCCGGTGGGGACGATGCCGCACAGCTCCGAGGGATCGCTGACGCTGCGCGCCAACAGCAGTCGCCCCGCCGCAGAGCCGAAGGCGGGCACCGGTTCCCGCCAGGCCGCGGCGATCCGGCGGTGATCACGCCGGTAGAGGATCCCGGTATGCCAGACCTCCAGACCCGACAGCGCTCCGACGCTGACCACGAGTCGGGTGGTCTGGAAGAGGTCGAGCAGGAAGGGCGTGAGTTCCTCACTGATGTTGCGCACCCGGTCGGGACCGTTGGAGGCCGCCAGCTGGAAGATGTAGCTGCCCAGCTCGTAGGACTTCGATTCCCGACGGTCGGCCAGGCCCAGCTCGGTCAGCACCCGCATCTGCCGGTGCAGGGTTGATTTGGGCAGGTTGACCAGTTCGGAGAGTTCCGAGAGTGTCAGCGGCCCGGAGGCGGCGGCCAGCTCCTCGAGCACCGCCAACGATCTTCGAAGCGGTCCGCCGCCGCTCTTCGCCGCGTCACCGGAGTCGTCGGGACCCGCCTCGGCATCGGGGCGACCACCACGTCGGGGTTGCGGGGATGTTGCCGCAGCCTGCTGGAGCGGTGTCAGCCGCACCCGCTCCAGGCCGATCGGCGCGAGGTCCACCGGCACCGCCTCGGAGCGCCGCCATCGAACCTGGGTTCTCCCGGAGTCGGACATCTGTTCCCCTTTCGATAATGCTCTAACCACCCGACAGACTTTCCCCAGCTGATCGTTGCGTAGCACGATTGAATCGACCCCGCCAAAGCGAGCCCGAGTCGCTATATAGTGCGCTCAGATGAGCGAATCAGTTGACAAAAATTAGATTGCGATGGCCTATTCGGACCATCGGAGCACTATCGAAGACAGCAGGACGCTAATTCGGATAGACATGCTAAAGCTCGCCTTCCGGCGGCTGCACCCCCTACGGGCAGGGTCGAGGGGACGGTGACGCGCAGGGCGACAACAGGTCGATACCGCACGGTATCCGCCGGTAGATGCCCGCGAAGTGCCCGTAAGAAGACTGCCGAACACAGTCAGATGAACTTTACGAACACGTTAAAGAAAGAAGCTGCACGACAGTCTCAAGACGGGGGTCACGGTCCTCCCTGGTGATCGCAGGCTGGCAGGCTGATTCCAGTTCGGTCGACTGACTTTCTATAGGTAGACCGAATACGGAGCCAGGTGGGTGCCATTCTCGGCGGCGACCAAGAACGCTGTGTGCGGCCACAATAATCACATACTCGTCACGGCACTTCAATGGTGTCTCGATCACCGGATCGCTTTCCCATGATGAGGACCGCGCATCGTCGTCGGCCGACCTGTCGGGTGACGCCGAGGTGTGCCCCGCCCCCGATGCTGGACAGGCCCTCGCCCATCCGACAAGACTCCCCCCGTGACCATCTGGATCTGCGCCACCTGCGGGGTCGAGCATCCCGACTCCGAACGCCCGCCGAACTCGGACTGTCTGATCTGTGCCGACGATCGCCAATGGGTCCCCGAGAGCGGGCAGGTCTGGACGACGCTGGCCGAGCTGGCAGCCCAGGATCACCGCCTGGTCCACGAGGAGCTGGAACCCGGTCTACATCGGATCAATCGGGAACCCGGTCTCGGCATCGGACAGCGGACCTATCTGGTGCAGACCGAACAGGGCAACCTGATGTGGGATCCGCCGAACCACCTCGATGAGACGACGGTGCGGCAGGTGGCCGCGCTCGGCGGCGTCTCGGTGATCGTCGCGAGCCACCCGCACATGTTCGGCTCCCAGGTGAGTTGGAGCGAACGCTTCGACGCGGCGCCCATCCTGGTGCACTCGGCGGATCGCCGGTGGGTGCGGCGCGAATCCCCGGCCATCCGCGAATGGAGTGGGGTCACCGAGGTACTGCCCGGCGTGACACTGGTGACCGCAGGCGGGCATTTCCCCGGGTCCGCCGTCGCCCACCTCGCCCACGGTTCGGAGGGGCGCGGCAGTCTCCTCGTCGGGGACACGATCATGCCGGTACTCGACTCGGGCTGGGTCACCTTCGAGCGCAGCTATCCGAATCGGATACCGCTCTCCCCCGCGATCGTCGCGCGCATCGTGGATCGACTGGCGCCCTACCCCTTCGAGCGGCTCTACGCGTTGACGGGCGGCCGCGTCCTGGCCGACGCGAAGAACGCGGTGCATCGGTCCGCGCAGCGCTACATCGACTGGGTCGGCGGCAAGTACGACCATCTCTGCTGACGGGCAGGTCCTGCGGGCGCGGATTCTCCGTGGGGCGTCGGGATCAGTCGTCGAGCAGCCACCACACGGCCAGGGCGATGCTGGCTCGGAGTAAGCCTGCGGGCTCGGTGAGCTCGATGCCCAGCGACGGTAACGGTCCGAGCTGGTCGAGTCGACGCGAGACGCTGCTGTGGTGCCGGTGCAGCAACTCGGCGGGACTCCAGACCCGGTCGCGCCAAGGCGGATCCGGGTCACACCCGCCGTCGGCGGCCGGGTTCGCGCCCTACCGGTCGCGCCACCAACGGGTCAACGACTGCCACCAAGCGGGACCGGTCTCCTCGCCATCGGATTCGCTCGGCGTCGGCCTGGCCGTCGGCCGGGGCAGGTGCACGGTGTCGGGCTCCGGAGCTCGCGGCGTCGACCGATCGCTCGTGGACCGCGCGCCCACTGCGGTGAAGCGCACCGGCAACCCGGCCAGCGCCCGGTGATAGGGGCCCGGCCGCCAGGTCAAGCGATCGGCGGGCACCGCCAGCTCCAGATCCGGCAACCGGTCCAGCAGGCGCTCGATGCCCACCGTCGCGATCACCCGCGCAGGGGCCTGCGCCGGACACGAGTGCGGACCGGCGCCGAAGGCCAGATGGGCCCGGTTGCCCGCCCTCTCCTGGCCTACGGCGAGTTCGGGGTCGGTGTTCGCGGCGGCGAAGCTGATCAACACCGGTTGGTGCGCGGGCAGCGGCACGCCCTGCACCTCGACGTCGCGCACCGGGAACATGGGGGCGTGATTGGCGATCGGCGGGTCCGCCCACAGCACCTCGGTGAGCACGTCCTCGACCACCACGCTGCCCGAGACCGCGCCTGCGAAGCGTTCGTCGGAGAGCAGCAGTCGCAGCGAGTTGGTGATCCAGTTCTGCAAGGGCTCGACGCCGTATCCCAGCGCGGTGAGCTGATCGACGACCTCCTCGTCGGTCAGCTCGGCCGGGTGGTCGAGCATCGCGGAGGTGACGTCCGTGCCGCGCCTGGCACGTTTGTACGCGACCAGTTCGGACACGCTCTCGTGCAGATCGACCGCGGTGCGGTGCGGCGACCGGTTCTTCGCACGCACCGCCCCGGCCATCAGCCGTTTGCCAAGGCCCGCCGAGGCACCGTAGAGCTGGGCCAGCACCAGCGTCGGCAGCACGGCGGCGTAGTCGGCGAGCAACTCGGCCCGACCGGCGCCGATGAACTCGTCGATCAGCAGGTCGGCGCTGCGCTCGACGGAGGCACGCAGCAGCGTGGGATCCACCCGGTCCAGGCCATCGCTCATCGCGCCCCGCAGCCGGGCGTGGGCGCTGTCGTCGACGATCAGACACAGTGGTTGGAAGGCCATCGCGGCGATCATCGAGGCGGTCGGGGGCAGGGATCGCTGCCAGTGGTGCGGGTCGCGGGGAAACGAGATCGGGTCGCGGAGCACCGTCAGAGCCGCCGAGTAGTCGGTCACCAGCGAGGCGGGGACACCGGGGGCCAGCTCGACCTTGGCGACCGGGCCGTGTTCGCGCAGATCGGCGTAGAACCGGGCGGGATCCTGCGAGAACTCGGCTCCGTGCAAGGGAATCCGCGCGGCGTGGGCCGGGCAGCGGGGCTGCGCGGCAGCGGCGGCATGAGCGGAATCGGCGGTCACTCTGGCTCCTCGGGATGAACGGCGTCGAGGGATCGTCACCGTCGACGCACAACGCGGATTCGCACCCGCAAGGCAGCGACTATACGAGCGTTGCGATCCCCGTTCCACGGACGCGAACCACCGCACGGGCGCTGGGCTTTCGACCGCCGCGAGTACCCACCGAGACACGCCCGTGATCCGCTCGAAACCAGTACGTACCGTGATCGTCTCGGTTCGGGGGAATACGTGAACGACCAGGTCGCCGGCTCACCGCAGGCGGTGAGACGCTCACCGACAGTGAACCGGCGGCCAGGCCGGGTGTTGCCGGTCACATGGACGCCCGCACTACCCCGATCGGCCTAGCGGCGGTGCATCCGGCGACCCGGCCCGATCGCCGCCCCGCCCGACCGGACCCGACCGGACGCGCCCGACCGGACCGCCCGACGACGTCCGGTCATCCTTGGTGCGGCCGAGGGCGAACCGGCGCGAGCAGCATCCCGGTGATCCCGTCGGTCAAGGCATCCCCGATGAGCTCCCAGTCGGCGGGGACACCGGTGTCGGCGGCCGCACGCTCCTGCTCGGCACAGGTGTGCAGCACCGCGAGTCGCGCGGTCTGATACCGCAGTCGAGTCAACTCCGACGGCAGATCCGGGACGTGGGCCGACATCGCGTGGTGCGCGTCCTCCAACAACGCCGCCAACTCGGGCGCCCACAGCACCACCCCGACGTAGGCGGGATCGGTGGCCAGCTGCGCCGCGAACCGCGCATACCAACTGGGCGTGCCCAGGCTCGCCAGGTGCTCGGTGTAGGGCCGCACCAGACAGCCGAGGTACTCCCCGGGATCCGAGGAGCCCCGCGTCTCGTCGAACAGCTCCCGGCTGCGGCGGGTGATCGGTTCGACGTGCGCCCTACTGATCGCGCGCAGCAGGTCGGCCCGGGTGCCCACGTGGTAGGCCAACGCCGAGTTGTTGGCCTGCCCCGCAGCCTCGACGATCTGCCTGCTGGACACCTCGGACAGTCCGCGTTCGGCGAACAACCGTTCTGCGGTGTGCAGCAGGTGTTCCCGCGTGACCTCGGCCCGCTCCCGGCGCACGCCGGAGCGCCTGCGCTGCGCCGAGTCGGTGTCCACGGCGGTCATCGTCTCACCACCGCACCGGGACCTCCTCCAAACCGCCGACCAACAGACCCTCGCGGCGACGCAGCTCCTCGGCCGGGATCGCCAACTCCAGGCCGGGCAACCGCTCCAACAGCACACCGAGCACCGTGGTCAGCTCGATACGCGCCAATGCCTGCCCGAGGCAGGAATGCGGGCCCGCGCCGAAGGTGAGGTGCGGATTCGGCGAGCGGGTCAGATCCATCTCGTCGGCGGCGGCGAAGGCGCGCTCGTCCCGGTTGGCGGCCTGCATGAGCGCCAACACGGTGGTGCCCGCCTCGATCGTGGTCCCGCCGACCTCCACGGGTTCGGAGATGTGCCGATGCATTCCCGAGGAACCCAGGTTCGCGTCGAAGCGCAGTACCTCCTCCACCGCCGACTTCACCAGACTCGGGTCGGCCAACAGCTGCTCCCAGCGTTCCCGTTTCGACAGCAGCATCGCGACCATCTTGCCGATCATGTTGGCCGTCGTCTCGTGCCCGGCGATCAGCAGTGCCTGCCCGGACAGGATCAGCTCGGCCTCGGAGAGTCGTCCGTCCTGCTCGTCGGCGATCGCGGTCAACTCCGAGAGCAGGTCGTCACCGGGTTCGGCGCGCTTGGCACGAACATGCGCGGTCAGGTAGGCCCACAGCTCCCGGCCCGCGGTCTGCACCTCGGCCTGGGTGTAGCGGGTCAGGTTGAGCATGTGGTCGGACCAGTGCGCGAACCTCTCCCGGTCGGCGGCCGGGACCCCTAGCAGTTCGCAGATCACGTATACCGGCAGCGGGAAGCCCAGGGCGCTGCGGAGATCCGAGGTCGGTCCCTGCGCGACCATCGCGTCGATCAGTTCGTGGGCGATCGTGGTGATCCGAGGTTGCAGGGCGGTCATCCGCTTGACCGTGAAGGAACGGCTCAGCAGGCGTCGCCACCGCAGATGCCCCTCGCCGTTGGCGATCGAGGCGGGCACGGACAGCGGTTCGTCGTTCGCGGAGTCCTCGGTGGGAACCGGCTTCCTGGTGAATCGCGGGTCGGCCAGGATCTGGCGCACGTCGTCATAGCGCGTCAGCAGCAGAGCGTCCTCCCCGACCACGGTGCGCACCCGGGCGACCGGGCACTCATCGCGCAACTGCGACCACTCCTCGGGCGGTTCTAGGGCGGTGGGCAGCGCGAAGGGGAAGGGCAACGCCTCGGCGGCACCACCCGGTGCCGCGTCGGGCCCGATCGGGCAGGTCGTGGCGGTCGCAGTCTCGTCGTCGGTCGCAGTCTCGTCGCCGGTCATCCGCACCTCCGTATTAAGAAAAGCATCTGACTTAAACGATAGCGTAAAGATCGCATCGACTGGCGGGCCGCGATGGGGCCCGCAATGGGCGTTGCCGTGCTCACCATGGCAGGCAACCCCAGACCCATACGAAGCCCGCCGGAAATGCCACCGGGGCCCGCGCCACGCCGTCCAACGCGTGACGCGGGCCCCGGTGTGAGCCGCTGAGGATCAGGTCGGGACTACTCCGCCGCGCAGAACCGGTCCTCCGACACCCGCTCCCCCGTGACCAGGTAATCCGTCACCGAGTCGTTCGCGCACGCGTTCGTGCCGAACAGGTACACACCGTGGCCGCCCTGGTCGGCCGTCACCATCCGGACCCGGTCGCCCAGCGCATCCCGCATCTGCTGCGCGCCGATCAGGGGTGTCGAGGCGTCGCGGGTGTTCTGCACCAACAGCACGTTCGACGGACCCTGGTCGTCGACCTCGACCGGGGCACGGTCGATCTCCGGCCAGAACGCGCACGCCCGGATGTTGGCCGCTGCGGGTCCGTACATCGGGTAGGGCTTTCGAGCAGCCTCGACGTCGTCCTGATAGGACTCGATCGACCTCGACCACTCGTTGTCGCCGCAGAGCACGTACAGGTGGCTGGACAGAGGGTTGTCGAAACCGAGGTCATCGGTGTCGGACAACGTGAGCGGGTTGCTCGCCACCGAGACGGGCCGGCCCGCCTCGGCCTGCTGCCACAGCTCGACCAGTGTCGGGAAATGCGAGTCACGGGCGAGATTGGAGAGGGTGGCGATGCGGAACAACGCACCCGTCAGCTCCGTTGTCGGCTCCTCGTCCAGCCGCTCGGCGATCTCGAAGTACTTCGCCCGCACCTCGTCCGGGGTGTTGCCGAGGCCGAGTTCGGGCCGCGCGGCGGCGTAGGCCGCGAAGTCCGGGAATCGCTCCTCGAAGCCGGGCCCCATCAGCTTGCCCGCCTCGTGGTCGAGTCCGTTGGGCGGCAGACTGCTGTCGATCACCACCCGGTCGCTGGTCTCCGGGAACAGCGTGGTGTAGACGGCGCCGAGGTGCGTGCCGTAGGAGTAGCCGAGGAAGGACGCGGTCTCCTCCCCGAGCGCCTGCCGAACCATGTCGAGGTCGCGGGCGGCGTTGGCGGTGGTGGTGTGCGGCAGCATCCAGGCTGTCTCGGAGGTGGCGCACTGCTCGGCGACGAGTTCCACCTCGACCGCCCGTTCGACGACGTCCTCGGCATTGTGCGCGTATGGCGGCAGGTTGCCCATGAGCTGCTGTTCCAAGGACAGATCGCAGGTCACCGGGGTGCTCTGTCCGACGCCCCGGGGGTCGATTCCGATGATGTCGTAGGAATCGAGCACGCTCTGCGGCAGACCGGCGTCCTTGAGGTCGGTCGGGAAGTTCAACCCGGAGGCGCCGGGACCACCCGGATTCGTCAGCAGCACCCCGCGTCGCTGTTCTTGGTTGTCGCTGGCCAGCCGGGAGATCATGATCTCGATCTGTCGCCCGGTCGGATCCTGGTAGTCCAGGGGGACGTCCAGCGTCGCGCACTCCAGGGTGGTCACGCCGGAGTCCGCCGGGCACTCGCCCCACTGCAAGGGGGCGGGTGTGGGACTCGCCTGTTGGGACGTGGCCGCCTGGGCCACGCCGGGAACCACACACGCGGCCACGACGGCGACGAGTGCGAACGCCGAGGTTCTACGCATCCGGGCTCTCCTTTCGGGGTGCGGCGCATCGAGGCGCCGGTTCGGTGGAAGTCAATGGCGGCGCCGGTCGATTCGACGGCCGCGCGGGGAGGTCAGCCGGTCGAGCCGCGCGCCCGCTCGGCGGGGCGACCTGCGTTTCCGGCTTGGTCATGCCCTCGACTGAACACCCCGCCCTTGGGTCGGGCTCAAGTCCCGAACCGGTGTGATCCACCGCACTCCGAACGCCGGGATGCGAACCCGGACTTGACCCGGCCCCGGCGTCAGGGTTTTGGCTGTAGGCACACCGCGGCTCGATCGCCGGGCCCACGCTTCGACGTGGGTGGGCCTGGCAACGCGGCGCGGTGCGGCGGACAGCGCGGCACCCGCGTCGCAGGTGCCCGCCCATCCGGAGCGAAAGGAGTTCTGTCGTTGCGCAGCAGCGAGTTGGCCAATCTGGCCGGAGTCACCGTCCGTGCCCTGCGGCACTATCACAAGATCGGGCTGCTCGACGAGCCGGAACGTTCGCTCAACGGCTACCGCACCTACGATGTGCGTCATCTCGTGCGGTTGCTGCGGATCACCCGGTTGACCGGGCTCGGTGTCCCACTCGCGGTGCTGCCGGAGGTGCTCGACGACCCCGAGGCCACCGAGGTACTGCTCGATGAACTGGACAAGAACGCCGCTACCGAGATCGAGCGGTTACAGGGCAGGCGCAAGGCCATCGCCGGGCTCCGCAGCAACGGAATGACGCCCGACCTACCGCCCGCGATGGCCGCCTATCTTCCCGTTTACACCGCCATCGCCGAGGTCGACCCCGAGCTGGCCCGCTACGAGCGCGAACAGTTCATGTTGATCGGCCAGGTGATCGGCGAAACCGCGCTGGCCACCTTCGCGGACTATGTCGCGCGTCGTTTCACCTTCGATCCCGACTCGATGACGCTGTTACGCCGTTTCGCCTCGCTCGGCCCGGACAGCACGGAGAGCACCATGGCCGAGCTCGCCGATGAGATGGCGCTGCACTATCAACGGACCTTCGACGCTCCCCTCGGGATCACGATGGACAGGCAGCTCATCCCGATCCTCACCGCACACGTCGAACACGTCCTCAACGAACAACAGGTCCACACCAACCGACTCATGAACGAGCGCTTCGTCGAACTGGCGAGGCAGCAGCAGGCGATCCGGGCGACGTCCTGAGGATCACACGGTGCGCGCCGCCGAGCCCGCGAGGGCGAATCCCGTCGCGGCGGTCGCGGTCGCGGCCCGTCGGAACTCGCTCGGGTTGACGCCTCGGATCCGTTTGAACGCCGCGCTGAAGCCGAACGGATCGGAGTAGCCCACTGTTCTGGCGATCTCCGCAACGGTCGCGGCAGGCTGCTCGACCAGCAGGTCTGCGGCGAGCGTCATCCGCCAGCCTGCGAGATAGGTCAGCGGTGGTTCGCCCAGCACGTCGGCGAAGCGCTTGGCCAGGGTCGACCGGGACACCCCGGCCTGCCGGGCAAGTGCGGCTACGGTCCATGGTGCCGCGGGTTGGGCGTGCAGCAGTCGCAGCGCCTCGCCGACCACCGGGTCGCGCTGGGCAGCCCACCAGGCCGGGGCCTCGCCGTCGGGCCGGTCGAACCACTCGCGCAGCGTGCAGACCAGCATCCAGTCCAACAACCGGTCGAGGACCACCTGTTGGCCGGGCGCGTCGATGGCGACCTCGGCGGCGATGTGGTCCAGCACCGGATCGCATTCCGGCCCGTCGTCCACCCGCAACACGACGGGAAGCGCGTCCAGCAGCCGTTGGCTGATCTCGCCGCGCAGTGGATAGGCACCGGTGATCAGTGTCGTCGTGTCGGCCTCGTCGGCGGACACCCCGCAGTCGTTCCAACCGAAGCGATGTCGGGTACCGCCCTGCTCGGGATCCGCGCAGTCCACACCGCACGCGATCGGCTCGGCGCGGGTACCGACCTCGTCGACGAAGGTGAACCGCGCGGGACCGCGCACCAGGATCGTCTCCCGGGAGCGCAGCAGTTCGGGCGGGCGGTTCTCCGGCACGATCCAGCCCGACCCGCGCAGCACGGTGCACATGGTCAGCGGAGCGCCGTCGACGAAATCCAGCGAGAAGGGGGCGCGCAGTGTCGTACTGCCGAACAGCGATCCGTGCGCCCGGACCCCTCGGAACAGATCATCGAATGCGTCCACACCCCGAGATTAGACGATGACACAGGTAAAACGGCTTCTCACCCATGGAATCGTCCGGATCGGTGCCGTTGAATCGCTGCCATGACCTACGACACCACCCTCGTCCTCGGTGCGACCGGCAAGACCGGCAGGCGGGTCGCCGCCCGCCTCCGACTCCGAGGCACACCGGTGCGCACCGCCTCCCGATCAAGCCAGACCCGCTTCGACTGGTCCGACCCCGCCGGCTGGGACGCCGCGCTGGACGGTGTCGCCGCCGTCTACCTGGTGCCCCCGACCGTGCCGGGACCGGTGCACGAATTCGTGGCCAAGGCCGAGGCCGCCGGTGTGCAGCGACTGGCGTTGCTCTCGGGGCGCGGCGCCGACACCTGGGGCGACTCCGACTTCGGACTCGATATGCGCTCCGCCGAAGACGCGGTGCGCGGCTCCGCGTTGGAGTGGACCATCCTGCGCGCCTGCAACTTCAACCAGAATTTCGACGAGGACCTCCACCACGCTCCCCTGCTCGCCGGGCAACTGGCGCTGCCCATCGGAGACGTCACCGAGCCGTTCATCGACATCGAGGACGTCGCCGATGTCGCGGCCGCGGTGTTGTCCGAGGCGGGTCGACACGCCGGAAGGATCTACGAGCTGACCGGACCTCGGGCCCTCACCTACGGCGAGGCCGTGGAATCGATCGCCCGAGCATCCGGGCGTCCCCTCACCTACCGACAGCTCTCCCCCGCCGAGTACGTCGCCAGGCTGGTCGACCAGGGCCTGGGCGAGGACGACGCCCACCACATCGCCGCGATGTTCGCACTGCTGGAACGCGGTCTGGTCTCGACGACGACCGAGGACGTCGCCACCGTGTTGGGTCGGGCGCCGCGGACCTTCGAGGACTACGTCGTGCGAGCCGCAGCAGCGGGCGCCTGGCGGGCGTGACCGCGCCCGCTCCGAGAATCCCCCACCCTACTGAGAACCGAGGACACCACCATGACCGAAGCACACCTGACCGAGGACGATCTCGAGCTCCTCCGCCGCCCCTTGCACGGCTTCCTGACCGTGGCCGCCGGAGCGCTGCCACCGCAACCCCGCCCGGTGTGGTTCGAGCTCACCGACGACGGCACGGTCCAGCTGTTCACGATCCCCGAGTCGCTCAAGGTGCGGCAGCTGCGCCGTGATCCTCGTGCTTCCCTGGTGGTCGCGAGTCCGGTGGGGGAACGCGAACGCTGGGTCTCGGTCGCCGGCCGCACCACGATCGAACCAGAGGGTGCGCGGAATCTGTGCGCCCGGCTCGGAGCCCGTTACTGGGATCTCTCGATTCCCGCCCACGCCGAAGAACTGGAGCAGATGCTGGCCATGGATTGGGTCCGCCTGGTGATCCACCCGGAGAAGGTCCACCGCTACCAGCTTTGACCGCCCGAATGGGGTGCCGCGTGATCGTCGCGGTCACGCGGTGCACGGGCCACCTCGCGGCGGCCCACACGGTTGGGCCTACGCCGGGGCACCCGTCGTCAGACCGGTACGCAGCAGACTCAAATAGGCGTCGGCGGCGGCGGCGCGTCGTTCGGCCGGGTGCTCGTTGACGGCATGGATCAGTCCACACAACAGCTTGAGCAGATTCTCTCCGGTCAACAGGGGGTTCGGCTGGGCCCGCGCGAGCAATCGGGAGATCGCCTGCACCAGCTCGATCTTGGCTTCGCGCAGCGATTCCCGCTCATCGCCGACGGTGATCAGCACCTCGAACAATCCAGGTTGCGCCAAAGCCGTGGCCAGGGCCGCATCGAGGAACCGGCCGAGGGCGTGCTGGGCGTTTGGCTCACGCTCGGCCTCGGCGGCCATCCGGTTGAGCTCGATCACGGCGTCCTCGACCACGGCCTCCAGCATCGCCCGCTGGGTCGGGAAGAGCCCGTAGACGGTGCCCACTCCGACACCCGCCAGCCGAGCCAGCGCATTGAGGGTCAGTCCGGTGTCTCCCTGCGCCACGGCCGCCTTGGCCGCGTCGAAGATCTTGCGCTGATTACGGGCCGCGTCCGCTCGCATGGGTTCCTCCCGACTCCACCTTGTGTCGATAGGCTATCAACTTACCGTGCTACGGTGAAGTCGATAGTTAATCGACTTTGTTCGAGGAGCGGCATGACCATCGTCTTCGTCCACGGCGTCCCCGAGACGCCGTCCGTCTGGAACCCGCTACGCGAACTCATCCAGGAGCCCACCGTGGCCCTGCGGCTGCCCGGTTTCGGCAGCGTGCGACCCGCCGGATTACGCGACAAGGAGGGCTACGCGGCCTGGCTGGCCGAGCGACTTCGCGAACTCGACGGGCCGATCGACCTCGTGGGCCACGATTGGGGTGCGCACCTGACCATGCGGGTCGTCTCGCACTACGACGTCGAGGTCCGCAGCTGGGTCTCCGACGTCGCCCACGGTTGGCACCCCGACTACCGCTGGCACGAGGCCGCCACGCTGTGGCAGAGCAGCCCCGAGGGCGAGGAATCGCTGGCATCCCTGCGCAGGACCACCCCGGACGACGGCTTCACCTTCGGCAGGCTGTTCCGGGATCGGGGATTGAGCGAGGAACTCGGCAACGAGATCGACAGCGTGCACGACGAGGAGATGAGCGCGGCGATCCTCTCGCTCTACCGGTCCGCGTGGCCCAACTTCGCCGCCGACTGGGGCAAGGATTTCGATGGCCCCGCCAAGGCACGCGGGCTGCTACTGGCCCCGACCGGCGACCCGATGGGTCTGCCCGACCTGGATCGAGACATGGCCACCCGGCTCGGCGCCGAACTGCACGAACTGACCGGCCTGACGCACTACTGGATGCTCCAGGATCCGGAACGCGGCGCGCGGGTGCTCCGCGAGTTCTGGGCGTCCCTGGACGACTGACCACTACCGCGCCGCCGCAGCATCGAGTTCGTCGTCGACGCTGCGGCGGCGCGGTGCAGCGCAGCGTCGGATCTCTTCTTCCCTCAGACGGAAAGCACCTCGCGCATCGGCGATCAGGCTTCTTAGCGTGGAGCCTGTCCGGCACAGGCGGTGCGGCAGCCTGCCGCCGAGAACCGGAGTCTCGGGCACATTCGGCCGAAGGAAAGGTGCTCCGCTGTGTCGCGAAAACGAACGGGCCGGTTGTTGGCCGCCCTTGTGTTCAGCACGGCACTGGTGTCGCTTCCAGCGGGCCAATCGGCCGCATCCGAAGCGGAACAGTGCACCTGGCAGAGGACCGAATGGGAGCTGCCCGCAGGAACCGAGATCGGCTCGGTCGAAGGTTACGACGGCAGCCGCTACGCGGTCGGCGTGACCGGGCAACGGCCGCTGCTCGGTGGCAACATCGTCGATCCGCGCGGAACCCTGTGGGACGACGGGACGGTCGTGTTGCGTGCAGGCGACCGTTTTCCGCAATTTCGGGACGTGAACTCCGCCGGAATCGTCGTCGGCAGCACCATCGCCGACGACGGGTTCATCGGCGTCACGATCGACCACGATGGCACCCCCACCGCGCTGCCTGCCGACCCCGAGTGGACGGGCTACTCGGCCTGGGCGATCAACAATGCGGGCGACATCGCCGGGTGGGCCCACATCGGCACCCAGACCAACCTGGTGGTGTGGCCGGGCGATGCGCCGGGCACCTACCGCGAGACGGCCGCGCCCGAGCTGAGCAGCCGATTCCTCGTCGACATCGATGAGCAGGGCCGGGTCATCGTGCAGACCGATTCGGGCGCCGGCGGCGGTTTCGTGGTGGGCCCCGACGGTCGGTGGCACGGACTCGCCCCCGCAGGCGAGGCCGATTTCGCCACCCCGCAGGCGATTCGGGACGGCCGGATCGTCGGCAGCAGCGACAACGCCGTGGCCGAGTGGGACGCGCAGGGCACCCTGATCGACACCATCGGCGACGGGGCGATCTCCGCGCGCGCCATCGGCGGCAGCGGCACCATCGCGGGCACGGCGTTCGTGTCGGGTTCGACCGCGCGCGTGGTGCTCTGGCGCGATGGCGTGCTCGTCGATCAGCCCATCCCGAACCAGTTCGCCCTCACCGGACTCAGCGACGACGAACGCACCATCGTCGGTTCGGAGGCGCGAATCCCCTCGCACTACCGCTGTTCCTGATCTGCGCCGCAGACGGTGGCGACCAGCCACCGTCTGCGTGTCCAGCCGTCGATCCCCACTGCCCACCGTCGAGCCGGGCGGGGCAGGATGCCGCTACCGGCGACGAGAGGGCGAGCATGGGACTGCGGTTCGAGACACGGGAGTCGGATTCGACGTGGATCGACGCGGTGTGGACCTGTCGCAGCGAACAGCTCACCCAGATGACGTCGGTCGCGGGTCCGACCTGGGGACTGGTGTTCTGGCGACAGGAAGACAGGAATCACGCGGCCATCACCGGTCCCGAAACGCACACCGCAACCGCGCCGGTGCCCGATGAATCGACCTTTCTCGGCATCCAATTCGCCATCGGCACCTCGCTGCGCGCCGTGGCTCCAGCTGCCGTGGTGAACGGCGGGATCCCGTTGCCCGAGGTGACCCGTCGGGGCTTCTCCTTCGACGGCGGCCACTGGGAGCTGCCCGGTATGGACGATGCCGAAGCGCTCGTCGCCCGGCTGGTCCGCGAAGCCGTCGTGATCCGTGATCCGCTGACCACCGGAAGCGACCGTGGCAGCCACCCGGTCTCCCGACGCACGGTGGAGCGTCGATTCCGCGCCGCCACCGGCCTTACCCAAGGACAGGTCTGGCAGATCGAACGCGCCCGATCGGCCGCATTGCTACTGCTCACCGGCCGCCCAGCGGCCCAGGTCATCTCGCAGCTGGGCTACTACGACGAACCGCATCTCGCCCGCGCGCTGCGCCGCTATGTCGGGCGCACCGTCCGGCAACTGCGCGCAGGCGATGACGGCACGATCGCCCTCGACCCGGGATCAGTGCGCCACGTCGTAGATCAGCTTGACGACCCCGTTGGAGTAGACGGCCGAGTTCCGCAACCGCAGGTTCTGCCGGTCACGATCGGCTCTGCCGAACACGCTCTTGCCCGCCGCCAGCAATACCGGGAAAACCAATAGGTGGTAGCGATCGATCAGATCTGCTTCGGATAGGCGTCGGGCCAGTTCCGCGCTGCCGTGTATGAAGATCGGCCCGCCTGCGGAACGCTTGAGTTCGGCGATCTCCTCGCTTGAGCGCAGAATGGTGATCTCACCCCAACCATCGACAAGCGTGTCCGTATCCAAGGTCGTGGAGACCACGTACTTGGGCAGATCCCGGTACGCGGCGTGGTCCGGGGAATCACGCCAGATCGGTGCGAACGCCGCATAACTGCGGCGACCGAACATCAGCGCGGTCGTCTCGGCGAGTTCCTCGTCCTTGAGAGAGAAGGCTTCGGGCAGAACCTCCGTGCCGAGCACCCATCCGCCGCTGCGATGCCCTTCGACCGTGCCGCCCGGCGAATCCACCACGCCGTCCACCGACATGAATCCCGTGTAGACCAACTCACGTGTCAACTGTGCTCCTACGGACGCCGAGGGCAGCTTGCCCCGGCACTGACCAGGTCGCGATCACGCTAGGGCCGGACAGGTGTCGCGGTCTTGGACGAAAACGACAGCGGCAGGCCACGGCGTTGACGATTTCGGCTAATACCATTAGCCTGAAGCTAACAACATTAGCCTTGGAGGTTCCGTGACCGAACACCTGGACGTAGCAGGCAACACCCTCGCCTACGAGGTGACCGGGCAAGGCCCACTGGTCGTCCTGGCCCATGGCATGGGCGACAGCAGACACGCCTATCGCTTCCTCGTCCCGAAACTGGCCGAGGCCGGCTATCGGGTGGCCAACCTCGATATCCGAGGCTCCGGTGATTCGAGCCTGGGTTGGGACGGCTACAGCCGCACCGACATCGCGGGCGACCTCCTCGCGCTGGTGCGCCATCTCGGCGGTCCGGCCGTGATCGTCGGCCATTCGATCAGCGGCGGCGCGGCGACCATCGCGGCCGCGACCGCACCCGAGTTGATCGCAGGCGTCGTCGAGCTGGCGCCGTTCACCCGTAAACAGTCCATCGACCTGGGCGGGCTGTTGCGGGTGCAGCGCTACCGGGCCGGGTATCTCCAGCTGGCCAAGGTCCTCATGCTGGGCAGCCTGCCGAGCTGGCAGCGCTACCTCGACATCGCGTATCCGACGAAACCCGCGGACTGGGATAGCGAGCTGGCACGCATCGAGGCCAAGCTGCGCGAGCCAGGCCGGATGCAGGTTCTCCAGGCCATGGGTAAATCGAACCCGAGCGACGCCGGAGCGCGGCTGTCCGATGTGCGCTCCCCGACACTGATCATCGAAGGCAGCTCCGACCCGGACTGGGCCGACCCCGGCGCCGAAGGCAAGCAGATCGTGGCCGAACTTCTCGAGGGCCTGGGCGAACTAGAGGTCATCGAAGGTGTCGGCCACTACCCGCACGTCCAGGCGCCCGACCTCGTCGGGAAACTGGTTCTGCCGTTCCTCGCCAAGACGCTGACCAATGCCTAGGCCCCGGCTCACCCCTGAATCGGTCACCGAGGCGGCCGCCGACCTCGTCGACGAGGTCGGCTTCGACTGCCTCAGCATGGGCCTGCTGGCCGAACGGCTCGGGGTGAAGACCCCCTCGCTCTACAAGCACGTCGCAGGCCAGGCCGATCTGGCGCATCGGATCGCCGTGTTGTCTCTCGGCGAATTCGGCGCCGCCGTCCGCGAGGCGATCCAGGGCCGGGCAGGCCGGGACGCCCTCACCGCAGGCGCGCAGGCGATGCGCGAGTACGTGCAGCAACACCTCGGCCGGTACGCGGCGGCCAACGCCGCCCGCCCCGACGGTCCCGACGACCCCCTCGTCCCGGCCGCCGACCGGGTGCTCGACTCCTGGTCGGCCATGCTGCGCGGCTATCGACTCGACCCGGGACAGGAGATCCACGCCCTGCGGATGCTGCGCAGCATGGTGCACGGCTTCGTGACCCTGGAGGTGGCGGACGGGTTCAGGATGGACACCTCCGTCGACGACAGCTTCGCCTGGACCATCGAATTCCTCGACCGGGGATTGCAGGCCCTCGCGGAATCGGGCGATTGATCCGTGCCGCCCGAGGGCGCGGGCGACGGCGTAGGCCACCGTCGGTCAGCGCAGCAGAGCCTCGGCCGGCAGGCGTTCACGGACGTGCGGGGAAGTTCGGTGTCTCCACCGCGAGCGCGACGATGTGGGCGTAAGGGTGGCTGTCCTTGATCTCGTAGCCGTTCTGCAGGAACTCGTCCTTGGAATAATTGCTGCCGCCCGAGGCGGAGGCGCTCTCGAAGTTCATGGGTCCGATGCCGAACGATCCCGAAGCCCGCCACTTGCTGTGGACCTCGTCCTTGTTGTCATCGGTGATGTCGATCTTGACGTACGCGCCGACACCGATATACACCCCGGTCACCCTGGTGTTGAGCAGGTTCGGGATGCCGTGCGGACCCCAGATTGGTTTGCCGCGAAACTGGCTGCCCTTCGCCCAGCTCGTGTCGTCGCTGTACTGGCTGAGCAGACCGCCGTTGAACCACGGTCCGGGGTTGATGTGCAGTAGGTAGGTGTCCTGGTAGGCCATGGTGGCGGTGAACGAGTACTTCTCCAGGTGGATGGATTCGCGCTGCCCGCCGCCTTTCGCGCCGAGCCAGAAGAAGGTCTCCACCGGGACACCGACGTCGAAGGCGAACTTCCAGTGCGTCTCGTCGCTGATCGTGGTGTTGTTGCTGAACGCCATCTGCACCTTCGGGCTGACCGCGTTGGTGAAGTCCTCCTTGGTCTGCTTGAGCCATGCGGTGTACTGGGCGAGGTCGTCGGTGATGTAGCGCGGCACCCACTCGTCGGTGTCGTTGATCGCCACGTCCATCCGGTAGGTCTTCGCCTTGTCCGATTCGCTGCTCAGCTGCGGATCGGCCAGGTCGCAGGCGGTGATCGTCTCGCTGATCTGCTGGTAACCGGGTCCGTAGGCACGCAGGGCGGTCTCCGTGTAGTCCGACCGCAGGCCGGCCAGCTCGTCGCTGTTCATCGACGCGAGGATGGCCAGCTTGTTCTGGTAGTCGTCGGACTTCTGGTACTTCGCCCAGGTGGCCTGCCAGGTCGGCGCGCCGTCGACCAGGACTCGACAGAACTTGCCGTTCTCGCTGGGTTCCTGACAGTTGTCCTGCATCCACTCCTGCTGCTTCTCGTCGTGCAGCTGGGTTTTGGCGTCCTGGATCTGGGCCAGTTTTCGGTAGATCTCGGTGGCCTTCTCAGCAGCCTTTTCGTCCACGGCCTGCGGGGTGATCTGGTCGACGAAGGCGTGATAGTTCTGGAAGAAGCTGGCGGTGGTGTTGCCATCCCAGGCCAGCCCCCAGTTCGGCACCAGATCGCCGAGCTCGTAGGCCTGGTAGAGCGCCCGCTTCTCGTCCTTGTTGTCGAAGTCGGCGAGCAGCGAGGTCGGGGCGGCCATCGCGCCGACGGCCTGCTGATCGCCGCTGCTGTCCTGGGTGACGGCCTTCAGATACTCGGCCCAGAAGGCCTTCTGATCCTTGTTCGCGTCGGGCACCGTGGCTCCTTCGTGGTCTGATCGCGCTATTTCGGGATGACGTCCTCGAAATCACGAGCCCAACCGTCACCGGCCGGATCGATATCGCCGTCGAAGCTGTTGTCGAAGCGATCCGCCTCGGCGGTCTCCTGCTCCAGTTGCTGTTTCAACTCGGCGGAATCGGGGTCGTCGGCCAACTGTTCCTGGAGCCGTTCGATGAGGTCGTTCCCCCGGTGTAGGCCCCGCTCCAGCGGCGTGGTGTCGATGTCGCGCACCGCCTCGGCCGCACGTTCCAGCTCATCCACGCGGCCCTCGACCTGCTCGGCCGGTCGGCCGCCCAGGTTCTTCAGCGCGTCGACCGCGCCCGATGCCTGGTTGGGTATCGAGGCGAGCAGGTGCAGGATCCACATCGCGGTCTGGAAGTACCCGATGTAGCGGACGATCGTGTCCACCGCCGGGTCTATCGGCGGGACCTGGTCGGAGGGGATCTCGGCGGGCACCGGGCCGATCCGGCCGAGCAGGGTCAGCGGTCCGGCCGGCCCGTGGCTGTTGTTCGGCGGGAACGTGACGGTGCCGTAGTACTCGCTGCCGACGTAGGCATCGGTGGGGAACCTCTTCGCCTTGCAGCTGAAGGTGAGACAACCGGCCGAGTGAACACCCACGTCACTGGCCGCCCAGTCCAGCACACCGTTGCGGTACACGACCTTGTTCAACCGGTCGTCGGGCCGATCCAGGTTGACGGTGAAGGACTTGTTCTGGTTGACGATCAACAGCACACCGGCCGGGCCGTCCGGCGGGTCGGTGGCCACCGACCCGTAGACCCCGGTCCAGTAGGTGAGGTTGTGGGAGCGCATCGCCGTGAACGAGGCACTGACCTGCAGGTAGGTGCAGTGATAGCCCTGCTGCGTGAGGAAGTCGTCCAAGCTGCTCGTGGGCGCTCCCTTGACCACCGCAGACAGCGCCTGCTGCCAACCACGGTAGATGCCGATCTCCCCCAGGCAGTCCTGCACGAAACGGGTGCTGTCCGCGTTCGGCGCGGTCTGCTTGAGATGGTCGAGATAGAACGGGGTCTTGAGCAATGTCAGGACCCGCTCGGCGGTAGTGTCGTAACCACGTTCGGCGAGGAAGTTGTCGACGTTCTGGATGTCGGCGTGGTAGCGGGTGGTCTGCTCGGCGGGATCGGCCGCCTCCTTCACATACGAGGTGAGCGCGGCGATCCGTTTCTCCCAATCCGAGCGCATCCGGGCATCGGAACGCAGGTCGGTGAGGAACAGCAGCGCCTGTTGGTTCTGCACGGCATCGGCGTCGGTCATGGCGTCCTATCCAAAATCGAACCCGTCGGCTGGATCAATACCGTCGTCGCCCAGATCATCGGCATCCTCGCCGCGTTCGTCGTCCTTGGCGCGTTGCTCCTCGGCGGCCTTCTCCTCAGCCTTGGTCTCGTCGATCTTCTGCTGTAGATCCTCTTGACGCTGCGGATCGCCGGTTTCCTTCAGATCGTTCTGCAATTGCTCGACCGTCGTACTGTCCGAGTACTTGGACCTGTCCAGTGGGGAATCGGCTGCCGGATCGAGCGAATCGGTGGACTTCTCGGCATCTTTCTCGGCCTTGTCCTGCAGCTTCTCGGCCCGGTCGGTGGCCCACTCCTTGGCTTTGTAGCAGAACTTCAGAAAACCGCCGAGCAGGGCGACACCGAAACCGATGATGACGATCGGCGAGATGAAGTCGGCGATCTTCTGGAGTTCGGTCTTGTCGACTGCAGGCGGAGTGCTGAGCTTGCCCTTCTCATCCGGCGGTGGGTCGCCGATCCGCCCGGCGTAGGAATAGGCGCCCGACAGGTCCGCGCTGGAGTCGGTCGGGTAGGTCAACGTGCCGGAGAACTCGTTACCGACGTAGTCGTCCGGATGGATCGGCGTCCGAGTGATCGTCCCGAACGTGACCTGGCCGGCACACGGGTTGGCCTCGGGTTCCTTCCCGAGCTGCCAGGACAGCACGCCCTTGGCATAGGTGACGTTGAACAGCATGTCCGGGCCCAGGCTGGCGCTGGTGTTGCCGTAGATGAGCAGAGCGGGCCCGGTCTTGGACTTGTCCTTGCCCTGCTGGACGAGCGTCTCGCCGTAGATCCCGGTCCAGTAGTTCATGTTCTTGTCACGCATGGCGTTGAACGAGGCGTCCACCTGGACCGCCGTGCAGTGGTAGTCCTTCCGCGTCAACCAGGAGTTCAGGACCGAGAGATCCTTGGCAGCCTGTGCCTTGGCCAGCTGCGCGCCGTACTCCTTGTAGAGGCGGGTGTCGGTGAGGATGTCCTGGACGAACCGGTCCGAGTCGGCATTCGGTTTGCGCTGGCCGACGTAGTCCAGCCACCACTGCGACTTCAGCAGCCCCAGCACCGCCTCCGCTCGGGTGGCGTAGCCGTGGTCGGCGAGGAAGTTGTCCAGCGACTTGATCCGGTCCGGCACCGACAAGGGTTTGATCGATGCCAGCCGATCCTTCCACTTGCCTGCCAATACCTTGTCGCGGTTGAGCGCGGAGACGAAGAGGAAGGCGTAGCCACGCTGTTCGTCGGTGATCGGGTCGTTCGGCGGGGCGGCACTCACAACCAGGTCTCCTCGATCTCGTTCAGGTCGTCGTCCGCGTCCTGCCGATTCTGGTTCACTTCGTCCTGCCGTTCCCCGGACCGCTTGGCTCGGTTCTGTCTCATCTGCTCGTAGAGATCGGCACCCGCATCTGTCTGCTTCTCGGCCTCGCTCAACTGCAGGAGCCGCTCCGCCAAGCTGATGAACTCTCGATCCGCCGGGTTGAGCGGAGCGTGATCCGCTCTCCACTCCGGGCGCTCGGTATCCGACTTGACGTCCTTGGCCCGTTTACTCATCCGCAGCACGCGGGTGCGAATCGGCTTGCGATAGGTGTGCATGACGGTCAGCAGGGAGGTCAACGCACTCAGCGAGGCGGCGATCGCACTCGCCACTGCCGCCCAGGTCACCTCGGAGGAGTCGCCGGTCGTCGAGGTCGTTGCGTAGGCATCGTCGGCGCCGCCCAGCCACGCCGAATACGCGACTTCGCCGGTCAACCCGTACTTGCGCGCGGGCAGAGTGAGCTTGCCGTGGACCTGCCATTCCTCCGGATGAGACATGCTGACGCCGCTGAACGCCACCGTGCCTGCCGTGTCGTTGTAGTCGTCTTTCCACGACAATTCGGCGGTCTTGGCAATGAAGGTGTGCTTGACCAGTTCCGCCCCGCCGAACCGCACCGTCGACCCGCGTAGCTCGTCCGGCCGGTCCACCGCCAGCTCCGGCCCCTCGGCCGTCTCGTCGTCTTTGCTCAGTACCGCCCGGGTGTAGTTGCCCAGCCAGGTGTCCAGGCCCGGACCGATCACCGCGCCGAGCGCCAAGGACAACCGACCGGGCTCGGTCGCGTACTTGTTCCGGGCCAGGAACGATTCCAGTGGCGCCGCGTCGACCTCGTCGTCCGCGAAACAATCGGCGACCGCCGCTATGAGGTCCACCCGCCGGGCGCCGGTCCCCGCGACATCGACCGCCAGTCGCATCGCCTCGGCATCGGGCCGAACCTCGTCGGGAAGCGGGCGAGCCAAGGCGGCCTTCACCAGCACGGGACTGGTGAGGTAGCCGTGATCGTCGAGGAACCGCTGCAGAATCACCCCGGCCTGACCGGCAGGTGCCTTCTTCGCCTCGGCCACCGCCCGATTCCATCCCGGCTGCAACAACGGATCGGACGCATAGTCGAACACGAACAGATCCGCATACGCCACCGGATCATCCGCTGGCACGCCCTTTCCCACGAATACCTCCGAACCGCCGTGAACAGCCCTGGTCTCGCGCTGGTGCGCCGATCGCAATGAAGCCTGCTGCTCATCGATCCGCGCTATCGCGAACCCGCACCGTTTTCAGGGTGGCGACGAGCTGCTCTGACGCAGCTCGACGCCGCCATCCTCCCGCGTTGCCCGATTTCGGCGCTGCTCGACACGCACCCGGTAGCGCTAGATCACCAGATCGGATAGGGCAGCAGATAAAGGCGACTGCGGACGGCTGGATTCCCGATAAGCGAATTCGAATCGGGTTTCTCAGGCACTCTCAGCCCGAATCGTCGCGCGAATGATCGCGCCGAATGCGAATATCCGCTGCGTTACGCCGGAACGTATACCACCCACGCCGCACGAATTCCCGGCACGGGCGACTCCTCTCCGGAGACTCTCCCTACGCGCCGTCGTACTCGTCATGCAGCCGCCACCACTGGTAGGGCTCGCTTTGCGGGTGGCCTGAGGGCGAGTCCTCCCAATTCTCCTGCCGACCGAAGGGCGTCAGGTCGAGGAAGGTCCAACTGCTCCCGAGCGCTTCGACACCACGCCCCGTGGTGCAGTACGTGCGGTACACGGTGTCACCCTCGCGCAGGAAGACGTTCAGCGCGAACCCACCGCCTGCCCCCATATCGGCGTTGAAGTCGGTGCCCAACGAGGAGACCCACGGGATGGTCCAGCCCATGCGCCGTTGGAACGGCCTGATCTCGCCCAGCGGACCACGGGAGACCAGGGCCAGTGACACGTCCCGGGCATGCAAATGGGCGAGATGGCCGATGTTGTCGGCGAACATCGAGCAGCCCGCGCAGTGATCCTCGGCGCCGTGCCACATGAAGCAGTACGTGATGAGCTGCCGACGCCCGTCGAACAGGTCGAGCAGGCTCACCGGCCCAGCCGGACCCGCGAAGGCGTACTCCTTGTCCACTTCGACCATCGGCAGTCGACGCCGTCGAGCGGCCAGCGCATCCGAGGCCTTGGTGTGTGCCTTCTCGTCGACGCGCAGTGCGTCCAGTTCGACCTGCCACTGGTGCGCCGAGACAACCCGGTTCATGCGACTCCCTTCTTAGTCCCCTCAGGGAACTGACTAGGTGCACCTTAACGCTGCACGTTCCCTGAGGGAACCCACACCCGCTAGGCTGGCCGCATGCAGCGAACCCGCTTCGGCGACATGGCCTGCTCGATCGCCCGAACCTGGGCCATCATCGGCGAGCCGTGGTCGCCCCTGATCCTGCGCAACATCTACGTCGGGGTCAGCCGTTTCGAGCAGCTGCAACAAAGCCTGGGCATCTCCCGGAAGGTCCTCACCGAGCGGCTCAACTGGCTGGTCGAAAACGAGGTGTTGAAGCGGCAGG
The DNA here is from genome assembly GCF_014203365.1 of Actinoalloteichus hymeniacidonis. Lineage (NCBI taxonomy): Bacteria > Bacillati > Actinomycetota > Actinomycetes > Pseudonocardiales > Pseudonocardiaceae > Actinoalloteichus > Actinoalloteichus hymeniacidonis. The sequence continues at coordinate 1,897,693 of NZ_JACHIS010000001.1, read as the reverse complement.
AATACTCCAACCGCCCGCCCCGCCACGAGTACGTGCTGACCGCCAAGGGCCAGGAGCTGTGCGACCTGCTCCTGGTGATGGTGCGCTGGGGTGACCGGTGGACGGCAGGCGAGGCAGGGCCGCCCGTGCTGTATCGACACCACACCTGCGGCAAGATCAGCCATGTCGAGCTGAGCTGCTCCGAATGCGGCCGCCCCATGCACGCCACCAACGTCGACGTCCTGCCCGGGCCGGGGAGTGTTTGACCGAGGGGCGGCCACCCGACCGACGAAACCGCACACACTCCCCGGCTCCGGTCCAGGAAGCGAATTCGAAAAACCGAAGTCGAGAACCCGTAGTCCAAACGACGACATGGGTCGCTCATTCCGCCGCGCTGACCTCTCACTGACTGGCAGACATACACCATGGCGAGAGGTCCAGGTTTACGATCCGCTTCGGAGTCGATGACCCGGACCTCTCGGCTGTGGGTGCCACTCGAATCGAACCAATGGCAGATTGCCGGTCGGGTTCGATTGCCGGCGCTCAACGGCTGTTCAGTCGATGGCATCCCAGGTCAGCAGTGGTTCACCGAACGACTTCGGGAAGCCGAAGGACTCGAAGCGAGGCCGCCACCACCGGGTGAACTCGGAGTCGTAGGCGAGCAGCCGTTCGGTGAGGGTCGCCAGGTCTACGCCCTCGTCGAACTCCAGGTAGACGATGAACTCGGCGCTCTCGTCCCGGTTGGGCTGGAGCCACATCCGCTCCCGGTGGTATCCGACGTCCCGTGCTCGTTCAGCGAGCCCGGACAGGTCCTTGTTCAGGTCGGCGAGCAGGCCACGGAAGTCTTGGACCCGCTCCTTCGGGATGGTGAATGTCCACGCTGTGCTGGTCATTGCAAGCTCCTCGGTCAGAGTCGACTGTCGCCGGTCCGGACGATGCTGCGTTCGACGATTCGCCGGACCGCTACGAATCTCGACCACGTCGTCTCGGGGAGGTAGACCTCGCTGAGCCTGGTACTGGTGGGGCTACACAGCTCGACACATCCTTGTCACAGAAGCACATCCGGGATGTCGTCGGTCTGCTCTCGCTGATCCTCGCTGAAGCGGTGGACGAGGAAATGATCGGTGCAACCCCTGCCGGAAACTGCGGATCAACACCGGAGATCAGTCCGAACGTCGGCGCACTTCGCCCCCGGAGATCACCGCTTTGACGCAACGGGTCTCAGCCCAGGATGCGGCGCTGATCGTCCTTGCCGCCCACTATCGGCTTGCGGATGAATTAGCGGCACTGCAATGGAAGAACATCGACCTCGACGTCGGGGAGAGCAGGATCGAACTCGATCAACGAGCCGTACAGGAACTACGCGGTCGACATCCGCACCGTCCACCAGCCCGGTTTCTGCTCACCGGACTGCGCCGCCACCACCCTTGTTCCGGAAAGCGGCCGGAGATCGGTCTTCACCGGTGCCAACGACGGTCTGATTTCCGCCGCCGTGTCTGGTTCCCCGCACTCACCGACGCGACCATTCCCCGGACAACCAACCGATCCAGCCCGGGATGCACTTCCACGAGCTACGTCACAGGCATCAAACCTGGCTGATCGAAGACCGCATCCCGAAAGTCCTGCAACACAAACGGGTGGCCATGAATTCGCCGGAATCATGGGGACCTACTCCCATGTCACGCAGCTCGGTGATCGACGCGATGCTCACCAGCCTCGACGCCGCTGGGAGCACCATCTTGGTGACCACCTCGATACGCAGCTGTGGTCAGCACACACTCAGCTCCCACCAACGATCAACGGCCCGCCGACAAAGATCGTCGACGGGCCGTTGACCAGGTGAAACCATCTGTGGGCGATACTGGGATCGAACCAGTGACCTCTTCGGTGTGAACGAAGCGCTCTCCCCCTGAGCTAATCGCCCGGGCTTTCGGGGCGTCCCCCGGCAGCGAGATAACCATACAAGACCACTTGATGGCCACCTAGCACCGGGGGTCGATTTATGCTTCGCCGCAGGTCAGCCAGCCATCGGACCGCTGGCGACGATCTCGCCCTCCGGGGCGTTGGGCATGTCCCTGCCGTCTTCCAGCGAGATCGCGAAGGCCGTCACCGAGGACATCTCCTCGGACATGTCGTATCCCCATCGCAGTGGTTTCGCGGGCATCTCGTCGACCTCGACGTCGAATCCGGCCATGGCCACCGGTTCATCGCCCTGCAGGGCCCAGAGCACGTACATCTGGTCGTCGGTGTCGTTGCGGGGCAGGTTCATCGGCAACACCGCGCCGTAACCGCCGCCCGCGATGAGCATCGCCGTCTCCCGACTCGCCGGGTCGCTGAGCGTGACCCGATGCATGTCGGGGTCCGTCGCCATCGCCAGCGCCATCGTCAAGGATTCGGACTGTCGAGCTTGAACGTCCTGCTGGCGGTCTAGTTCCACGACCCGAATACCCAGTCCCGCGCACACCGCGGCGAGCACACCGACGGCGGTCACCAAGATCGCGTTCACCACGCGTCCTCGACGCCGGCCCCTCGGCGGCCTACCGGCTCCCCCGGGACGACTATTGCGCGTGTCGCGGCCACCGGGTGGCGCCGGGTTCTCGCTCGGGCGCGTCGGGGGCGGGGAATCCGGCCCCGCAGGGCGTTCGGTTTCCCCAGCGACTGAATCGGCGGGTGCGGGCGGCACATCAGAAGCAGCGGCCTCTTCGCCGACACCTGCCACGTAGGTCGCAGGACCCACTTCCTGCTCTGTCTCCCCAACACGGTCGAGCAATCTGCTGCGCAACCCGGCGGGCGGGTCTTCCTGCGGCACGGCTGTCCCGAGCAGTGCGCCGATCTCCTCGGTCTCCGCGATCGCCTGTCGACATTCCGCGCAGGTCGGGAGATGAGCGGCGAAATCCGCTGCTTCTGCGGGGTCCAGCGCGGACAGCGCCCAGGCCACCGCCGTCGGCCGATGCGGGCACTGTCCGCTCGACTCCTGTTCGCTCACGGCCGTCCCCCCTCATCGCGACGTGGCCGGTCTTCCTCGGTCCCGATCAGCGGCGCGAGCATCTCTCGCAACCTGCGCACGCCGGCGAAGGTCCGCGACTTCACCGTGCCCAGCGGCACGCCGATGAGCGAGGCCACCTCGCCCTGCGTGTAACCGCCGTAGTAGGCCAGGGCGATCACCTTGCGCTGCTCGTCGGGTAACCGGCCCAGGGCCTCCTGCACCTGGCCGCCGACAAGCCGCCCCAGTGCCTCCTGGTCGACCTCGGAGCCGCTCGCCGACCTCTCGGCCGAATCCTCGCCCTCGACGGCTGTACGGCGACGCAAGGCGCTCTCGCGGCGCACCGCGTCGACCGCGCGATGATGGACCACGGTGAGCAGCCAGCTCGAGAACGCGCCCCGCTCCGGTCGGTAGGCACCCGGCTTGCGCCACAGTTCGAGAAAGGATTCTTGAACCACGTCCTCGGCGATCTCCGGGTCGACACAGAGTCGGCGCGCCAACGAGTAGGCGGGCCGGGAGTACCTATCGAACAGTTGCGCGAATGCCTCGGCGTCACCTTGTGTAATCATCCCGACGAGATCTGTGTCGGTCGGCCTGCTTCGGGAATCGGGCACCATTTTCCAATCCGCCTCCGCCCGGGTCTCGGAGGAGGAAGATGTAGGTGGATCGGCCACTGCCAGAGCCCTCACAACCCAGTGTTCGCACAAGAGGTACGTTCCGGTTCATGTCCCGCCACAGTGCGCGGACCTCGGAGGGTATCGCGCTCGAGCGAGCGGCCCCGTCGCCGGGGAACGGACACGGAGCGCAGCGAGACGGTAGCCCAACGAATTAGTTCTGACCCGTATGGGTGATGTCTGGCCCAAAGGCAAGCATTGAGGGGTGCCTGGGCGTCACAACTGTTGTGGTCGAACGTTTCATGGCCAGTAGGGAGAAGGAAAGGGCGACGACAATGCGCAATGATCACGTCACACTCTGTTCGCGAGCGGTATTCGATCTCCTCGCACCGAGGACTCCTGCGGTACCGGTCAATGTCGAACTCCGCTACGACACCCGCGACCCCTACGCCGTCGTGGCCGCCTTCCAGACCGGACGCGGTGGCTCGGTCGAATGGGTGTTCGCCCGCGACCTGCTCGCCGACGGCCTGATCGCCGAGGTCGGCGACGGCGATGTCCGCATCCGCCCCGCCGTGGACAACCCCGAGGTGGTCGTGGTCGAGCTCAGCTCCCCGTCGGGCCACGCGATGTTCGAGGCATCCGCCCAGGAGCTCGCGGACTTCCTCGACCGCACCTACGACGTTGTGATGCCCGGAAACGAGAACCTCTGGGTCAACGTCGACGACGCGCTCGCACGCCTGCTCCCGCACGACCGGACCTGAGAGGGCCCTTGAGCTGCAAAGATGAGGGGAAGCGCCGCGAAACGGGACCCCGATTTGATCCTGGAACGCGGCGTTGGGTATGGTTCTGCCACACAACAGCACGGCGGTAGAGAAAAGCCGAAAGGCCAAGATCGAGCGCCTTGCTTTTGCGGACGTGGCGCAGTGGTAGCGCATCACCTTGCCAAGGTGAGGGTCGCGGGTTCGAATCCCGTCGTCCGCTCGACTCGGCCTTGACGAGGCCGACGTCTTGGGGCTATGCATGGCTTCGAGATTCGGCGGAGTGGCCGAGTGGCTTAGGCAAGGGCCTGCAAAGCCCTGTACACGGGTTCGATTCCCGTCTCCGCCTCGGGCGATTAGCTCAGTGGGAGAGCGCTACCTTGACACGGTAGAGGTCACAGGTTCAATCCCTGTATCGCCCACCAGTGATAGATACTGGTCAGAAAACCCCGTCAGCGATTTTCGCTGACGGGGTTTTCTGCGTCTATGGAAGGCATCTCGGGAGACCAGCTCTGAGCACTATCGATATCACGCTCCACCGCAGAATCTCCCACCTGCCGGACGAGCCCGACAAGAATGCCGCCAACCATGACCTTCGTCACGTGCGGGCAAATTCCATGAACACCACACATGTGCGCTGTCCGAGCCGTGTCGGGTGATCGCGGGAATTGCGCCCTCGATCGCCCATGCCTTATCGGTGTGACATCGATCCCACGGCAGACAGTTGTTGGTCGGTCTTGCTCAGCAACGCCGGAGCGGACAAGCGGCGCCTTCCGCTCTTCTCCGGTCCACCTGACGAAGCGGACCTTCCCCGAATCGGTGGTTGCACGCGCGGCATACCTGCGACAGCCCGGATGTCCCGTCCTCGGAGAGCACCACCCCGCCAGCGCTGGCCCCGCTGTGGGTGGACGCTGTCGATCGGGAAAAATTGCGGCATGGGATCTTCGCCACGTTGGCTCATCCGGTACCAGAACGGGCAACGAGACCAGGTGTGGCAGGAACTCCGCCAGTTCGGTGACGGGATCCGGGAGTCCCCCTGGTTCGGAGAGGCCCAACTCGTGTGCGACGAGATGGCCCGCCGGGCCCGGCACAACATCGAACTCATCATCGAACGGCTGACAGCCGACGGTTACCGCTTCCACGCCAACGACGACGACCAGACCCCGATGCTGCCGCACGTTCCGCCCACACCGGGTGCGGCTGAACTGGTGAACTGGCTGGAGCAGCGGTTCGGCACGATACCCATGACGTTGTCGTCGTGGTTACGGATCGTCGGGGATGTCTGGCTGGTGGGCACGCACCCGAGATGGAAGACCTCCGCGAGTGCCGACCCACTCGTGATCGACGTGGAAGGCTCCCGCTATCCAGGCGAGTCGTCGATCCGCAGCTACTTCGATGGCGAGTGGAACGAATGGTTGGAGCACCGCGAGGAAGACCCCGACACCGCAGGCCTGTTCGTGCTCCCGCTCGCGCCCGACCGACTCCATAAGGAGAACGTCAGCGGAGGAGGGCCCTACGGGATCGTCCTTCCCGATGGCTGCGCTGACGGGCTCTTCGCCTGGGAAACCCCCATGCCCTTCGTCTCATACCTGAACTGGGTGTTCAGCGAGGGCGGGTTCCCCTGGCCCTCGGGCGAGGACAGTCAGTGGGATGTGCGATACCGGCTCGTCAAGGACCTGTTGCCGCTCTAGCGTTGCCACGAAGGGCCCACGGTGCTCGCCCGACCACACACATCACGCCGGCCTCGCCAGCTCGGCACGGGGATCCCATCGGCGGGCTGCGCCTCGGAGGAGACGGCCCCGCACTATCCGCGTTCCCGACCGTCAGTCCGTTCAAGATGAATAATAACGAGCTGACCGAGTTTTTGAGGTCATTCGGCTGGGAAAATGGTGTATATCGACCCTGAAATTTTGAATGGCCTGGTACAGGTGGGCTTCGTTGCCCACCGTGCTGGGAAAAAATTCTGAGGTCTTACTTCTGGATCGAGAATAAGTAGCATCGTCGATGCATTGCCGTAGAGGGGCTGCCGGTTCGCATCAACGCAGCCCGGAAGTCCAGCGGACCATTGGATCCGTCGGTGGTAATTGGTTCGCCGAATCTTCCCTGATGAAGTCGGTCGCGCCACGACACACGAGGAAACTTCGACGACATGCATGCTGGCGCCGCACGTCCCAACCGCCACGCGACAGCATGATCTCAGCCCGGCAGGCTCGGCACCATGACTACCGACTAGAAGATCATCGTCGCCGAAGATCGGCGACCCCGTCGGTATCGCCGGAGCGGAACGCGGGACAGCAGCCGGGGCAGGTCGGTCGGCATCGCCACCCCGTGTTGGGCAAGAAGGGCGAGACAGGCAGCACGCATGTCCTCGTCGGTGCGGGGTCTCACCAGAGTGCCGAGTACACCCGGCGGAGAGTCTCGGCAACCGACGTCCGACCGACGAGCCGAATCCATGGCGATGCAACGCACCGCTCGGACCGGAGCTCGTCAGCAGAGCTGCCGAAAGGGCTCGCCGCATCGGCCGCATCCGCCCCTCGAGGCCCACTGAGTTGCCGTTGCGTTCCTGACTCCGACGCACGGTGTCCCGCACAGGTGGCGCTCCACCGGAAGCGTCGTCCCACCGAGCGGAGTACCCCGACTACCTTTAGCTACAGTTGCGTAGCTACATTCCTGTAGCTATTCTTGCGTTCATCTACTTCGGACACCCGGTACTTCCAAGGACGGACCCATGCCTGAGCAAGCCCCAACCCCGGTCCCGGTACACGTCGACTGGGACACGGTCACGCGGGTCTCCCGCACCACGCTGACCACGCACCTGTGGGCCGCGCCGCCGCTGCGGCGCAGCTCGCCGGTCAGCCGGCGCGCGTATGCGGCCCTGCGTGACCTCCGCGCCGACAACGCCCGCTTCCTGTCGTTCTGGACCCACCCGCACCTCGGCGTTCCCGCGCTCCACGCACCGACCGAGACCGAGACCTCGTGGGACTTCACGCACCTGGACCCGATGCTGGTCGACTTCATGGCAGCCGCCGAGGGACGCCCGGTGGTGGCGAATCTGGCGGCGATCCCGAGCTGGATGTTCAAGGACTCCGCGCCGGAGCTGGGTACCGATCCGGACGTCGCGATCTGGGACTACGAGCAGGGCGGCCCGCCCAGGGACGAGTCGCTCACCGAGATCGCGGACTACTTCGAACGGATCGCCCGGTGGTACATCGATGGCGGCTTCACCGACGAACGCGGCCGTCGTCATGTCTCCGAGCACGCCTATCGGTTCGCTTTCTGGGAGGTGCTGTGTGAGCCGGATGTGGGCCACGGCTGGACGCCCGCCGACTACACCCGCCTGTACGACCTCGTCGTTCAGCGGCTGCGCGGGATCGACCCGGAGATGCGGTTCGTCGGGCTGTCGCTGAGCCCGATCACGCGCAACGCCGACTACTTCTGGCACTTCCTCGACCCGGCGAACCACGCGCCGGGCGTCACGGTGGACGCCGTCTCCCACCACTTCTACGCCGCACCGGCCCTCGGCAACGCCGTCGGCACCGAGGGCAATGCGCCGTTCGACACCTGGCCCGCGACCTTCTTCGCCCAGGCCGAGGGGTTCCTGGACAAGGTCGAACTCGTGGAGTCCATCAAACGCCGGTTGAGTCCGCACACCGAGACCCACATCAACGAGATCGGCAGTTTCGCGCCCGACGTGATGGCCGCCGAACCCGAGATCCCCGAGGAGTACTGGGCGCTCGGCGGGGCCGTGGTGGCCTATCTGTGGTCGCGGATGGCGGAGATGGGCATCGAGCTGGTGGGAGTCGCCGAGTTCCTCGGCTATCCGACGGTGATCCCCGGCACGACCCTCGTCGATTGGGAGACCGGCGAACCCAACGCTCGCTACCGGGTCCTTCAATTACTGCTGGACGAGTTCGGTCCCGGCGACCAGCTCGTGACCACGAGCGCCGGCGGTGAGCTGACCCCGGAGCCTCCCGTGCACGCGCAGGCCTTCCACACCGAGCGCGGTCGGCGACTCCTGCTGGTGAACCGGTCGGCCGAGGCCGTCACGGTGGACATCGAGGCCGCGGGACGGCCCGAGCGCATCACCGCAGTGGACACCGGTACGGGTGACGGACCGGCCGTGACGACCGTGGCGGACGACTCCGTGGTGGTCATCGGGCCGTTCGCCACGGCTGTGGTCGCGTTGGCCTGACGGTCGCGGGTGGGGCGGCGCGCGCCCGCCTGCTGCGGGCACCGGTCGAGCGCCAGGCATGGCCTGGCATGACGCCCCGTTCATGCCGCGCGTGGCTGCGGCGGGCCGCCCTCCTAGGTTGAGCAGCAGCGGTATCCGACCGGTGAGGAGTGACGATGAGTGCCAGGGCCCGTCGTAGCCAGGCGCAGATGCTGGCCGACATCCATGCCGCCGCGTTGGCGGAGCTGACGGAGGTCGGCATCGGTCGGATGAGCATGGCGGGCATCGCCCAGCGGTCGGGGACCGCCAGGACCTCGTTGCATCGCCGCTGGTCCAGCCCCACCGAGATACTGCTTGAGGCGGTGGAGGACAACTATCCTCAGGAGACGGTCTCGCCCGGCCTCGACGATCTACGCGGCGATCTGATCCGCGCACTCGGATTCCTGGCCGATTGGGTCACCACCCCTACCGCGCTTGCGGTGGAAGCGATCCTCATGGAGCGCGGCCGCCATCCCGAGCTGGCTCAGGCACTGTACGAGCGCGTGTTCGACCGGAACGGCGGCCGCTTCACCCGCACCGTGCTGCTGCACTACGCCGAGCACGGGCACCTCGATCCGGCGCTGGTCACCGACGTGGTCACCGACATCGGCGAGGCGCTCGTGCTCAAGCACCTCGCCGACAACGGCAGCCCGCCGGACTCGTCGCTGCTCGCCAGGATCGTCGACGAGGCGGTGCTGCCCGCCGTGGGCAGGCCCCTCGTCGTCGACCGGGAACCCTGATCGGGGTCGGGCTGCGACGTCGGGCGGGCAGGGGCGCCGAAAGCAGACCGGGCGGTCGAACGTCGTTGGTGAGCGGTCCGATTCGGCGCGGAGCACATGCTGAGCCCGCACCTTCCTGCCGCCGCGCCGATCAGCAGAGCCCCTGCTGGTCACGGGTCGAAAGGTTCGGGCGATGACATCGCGGGGTACCTCGAGTCGGTGAATAGATCAGTGCGACTCGCGACTGACCCGGTCGCCGGTCGATCCACGCAGGAAGTCCAGGTCCGCGCCGGTGTCGGCCTGCATGACGTGGTCGACGTAGAGCCGTTCCCAGCCGCGCGCCGGATCTGCCAACGCATCGGTCAGCTCCGCAGGTGGGCTGCGACGATCCAGCTCGGCCTGCTCGATGTCGACGTCGATGGTGCGGGCCTCGACATCGAGCACGATCGGGTCGCCGGTACGCACCAGTGCCAAGGGTCCGCCCGCCGCCGCCTCCGGCGCCACATGTAGCACCACCGTTCCGTAGGCGGTGCCGCTCATTCGTCCATCACAGATGCGGACCATGTCGCGGACCCCGCGTTCGAGCAGTTTCCTCGGTAGCGGCATGTTCGCCACCTCCGGCATTCCCGGATAGCCGCGCGGTCCGCAGCCGCGCAGTACGAGCACCGAATCCGCGTCGACGTCCAGTTCGGGCGAGTCGATCCTCGCGTTCATGTCCTCGATGGAGTCGAACACCACCGCGCGGCCTCGGTGCCGCAGCAGCTCTGGAGATGCCGCCGCGGGTTTGATGACGGCTCCCGATGGGGCGAGATTTCCCCGCAGGACGGCGATTCCCGCGCACTCCCGGATCGGCGCGGCGCGGCGCCGGATCACCTCGGTGTCCCAGATCTCCGCTTCGTCGAGACCGTCCACGAGCAGCCCGCCGGTGACGGTCCGGGCGGTCGCATCGAGCAGATCGCGAACTTCGCGAAGCACCGGGCGTAGTCCCCCGGCTCGGTGGAGATCTTCCATCAGGAAGCGGCCTGCCGGTTGCAGATCGACCAGCAGCGGTACCTCGGCGCCGATGTGGTCGATGTCGTCGAGATTCAGGGTGATTCCAAGCCGCCCCGCGATCGCCAGCAGATGGACGACGGCGTTGGTGGAGCCGCCGATCGCGGCCAACGCGACGATGGCGTTGTGGAAGGCGGCCCTGGTGAGGATGCTGCTAGGGCGTCTATCCTGCCGGACGAGGTCGACGGCCAGCCGTCCCGATTCGTGCGAGGCCGCTAACAACCTGCTGTCCGGGGCGGGTGTTCCCGCGAGGCCGGGGATCACCATGCCCAGTGCCTCGGCGAGCAGACCCATCGTGGATGCGGTGCCCATCGTGTTGCAGTGGCCTCGGCTGCGGATCATCGAGGATTCGGAGCGGGCGAACTGCTCCTGCGACAGGCTGCCCGCGCGTGTCTCCTCGCTGAGCCGCCACACATCGGTTCCACAGCCCAGCGGTCTGCCCCGGAAGGTGCCGGTGAGCATCGGACCACCGGGGACGACCACCGCGGGCAGATCCACCGAAGCGGCCGCCATCAGCAGTGCGGGAATGGTCTTGTCGCAACCACCGAGAAGCACCACACCGTCGATCGGGTTACCCCGGAACAGCTCCTCGGTGGCCATCGCGGCCATGTTGCGCCAGAGCATCGCGGTGGGACGCATCAGCGTCTCCCCCAGGGAGACCACCGGCAGGTTCACGGGGATGCCGCCGGCCTCGTACACGCCCTGTTTGACGCTCGCCGCCACCTCGTCGAAGTGGGCGTTGCACGGGGTCAGATCGGAGGCGGTGTTGGCGATCGCGATGTGCGGCCGCCCGTCGAAGGCGTGTTGCGGAAGGCCCCGACGCATCCAGGCTCGGTGGATGTAGGCGTTGCGATCGTCTCCGGCGTACCACTGCGAGCTGCGTTGCTCGGTCATGGACATTCCCTCCCTCGGCGGGCGGTCTGCTCTTGGCAACATAGCGCACGGGAGAAGCGGGGAGTCGGGCCGAAAAGAGGCAGGAAAGGGGAGATGTCACACCGCCATCTGGACCTCCTGCACGATCTCGGCGGCGGTCGACTCGCCTGCACAACCGATACCGGCGCAACTGATGCGAACGGCTCGGCGAGGCCCTCGATGACCAGTCGGGCGCGGACTCCTCGTCCACCCCGAACAGGACTGACCTGCATTCTCTCCCCTGCAACTCGACGCGAGGGCACTGTTCTCGCTACGAAGCGCTTCGCAACGCCGTGCCGTTTTCCGGGCCGCGTTACGCAATCCTGCGGCGGTTTCGTCGTTCTCGTCGGAGAAGGACGGGCTCCGGCGCTGCATCGGCCTGAGTGGCCGCAGTCCTAGCTGCTTGTCGAAGCATCATGAATTGACATCCGACAGTGCTCCGTGCAGGTGAACGGCGCGCATCGGCGACTGACATCGACTTCGCCGCGCGCCTAATCTGGCCCCGGCCAAACCAGGCGAGCCCTGAGGAGAAGCCAGATGAGAGCAATATTCAACGTCGCGAGCGCGGCAGTCCTGCTAGCCGCCGGAATGCTGGTCTCGACTACACCCGCCGCCGCGTCGACTCCCCACAGCACGGAATCGGCCACCTGGACGATGGTGGACGCCGACCAGCACGTGTGCGGCAGGCCTTCCTACGGCAAGCCCAACACCTACGTTCTGGCCGGCGTGTACGGCGAATGGCCCAGGCTCAATACCGGAGTGCGGAATCTGCCTGCGGGCTCGTCCAGCAGCGGTGGCATCATCGAGGCTGGATCGACCGAGGGATCGGACACCACGCTCGGGATGGTCCAGCTCTCGCTGGGGCCGGCCCCTGCCGGTGTGTACATCGCCGAGGTGTGGGCCAGTGATGGCACGGTGACCCAGGCCGTCCCCCTGACGATCACCTACCGCGAGGACTGCAACTGAGCTTCTCAACGCGGTTGTCCCGGGGCCGCGGACCGGCATCCTGCATCGGTTGACGGCGGCCACGGAGACAGCCGAACCTCGCTGCGGTCCTGATCACGGTATGCGGTCGGTCCGTACACTCTTCTCGTGGCTGTTGACCGGGTTGCGCAGCGTGGTGCCTTCGACGTCCCCCTGGACGACCAACGCACCCAGCTCGATGCATTCGTCGAGGAACACCGCAGTGCCATCGAGGCGACCCTCGAGGGCCTCAGCGAGGAACAGGCCCGTCGCAGGCTCGTTCCATCGGCGACGACGTTGCTCGGGCTGCTAAAGCACGTCGCGTGGATGCAGCGTGTGTGGTTCGAAGAGTGTGTCGGCGGCACATCGCGCCAGGAACTCGGTCTGGTATCGAGCGCGGACGAGTCCTTCCAGCTCTCCGACGACGACTCCATCGCCTCGGTCACCGCTGCGTATCGAGCGGCCTGCGCCACGGCCCGTGCGGTGGTCGCGGACCTGCCCTTGGACGCCATCGCCACGGGCCATTGGTCGGGCCCGCGCACCCTGAACTGGGTGTATCTGCAGGTCCTGCGGGAATTGGCCCACCATTGCGGACACGCCGACATCCTGCGCGAACAGCTACTCGCGGACTGAGTTCTCCGACTCCGCCTCACCACGTCGGACGAGCACACAATAGCCGGCCACGAGAGCACGCACCATCGACTCGACTCCGATGAACGGCTTCGCTGCCTTCGCCGAATCGCCGAATCGCCGACTGCCGTATCGGATCGACGTCTTTCGACGTAGGCGAAGCCCGCCGTGCCACCACCTGAACGAAGGCATTACGGCCGGGCGGCGACTCTACGTTGAATTATTGAAAGTGGCACGGATCGATGCCGTGTCATAATCACTGCTCGTTGGTACCCGGACTATCCAGGAACATCGCACGCTCGACATCCCGTGCGGTGTTCCGCCTTTTCCACGCTGACGTAGCTCCATGCAGGCGAACAGGTCTGTCCTGTCTCGGTATCCGCAAGGATTGCGGACGGGTTTCATAACAGTGTGGTGTCAGCTGTATCGCTGCACACGCCATTGGCGATGAGCAGCGTGATCTGTTCGGCGATAAGGAAGGTGAACGGCTGTGGCGGAGGACGTCGCTGCTCCGGGTTCGCAGGATGCAGCAGTCGATCGGACGGTACGGCTCTTCCGGTTCCTCGCACGGAGTCAGCAGCTCAAATCGAATCCGCCCCGCACGACCGACAGCTACGACACGGTGCTGTGGTTCGGGCATCTACCTCAGCATCCCGCTATCCGATCCGCACACCGTGAGGGCGCGCCGCAGCCGGGTACCACGCTGCTCACGGTCGACCGGGTCTCCCACCGAGAAGCGCCCGAACCTGCGGCGAAGCTACGGTCCTGGCTGGACGGAGAGTGGGACGATCCAAACGATCCGCCACGCTTGAGCGAGGCCATCGGAGAGGGCGAGCAGCGCACCACACTCGACGACGTGCCCGAGATCCGTGGCGCCCACGCCGAGTGGGCAGCGCGTTGGTCGGAATGGGCGAAGCTCGAACAAGGCGACCAGCCAGCCCGCGATCTCTACAACGAGCTCTTCTCCGCCTACGTCACCGCCGCCGGGCACGCCGAGGAATTCGAACTGGTCCTCGGCGTGGGTTGCCTGTCGTGGTCGCAGCCCGGCCACTACGTGGTCCGCAGGCACGTCGTCACCGTGTCCGCCGTGATCCACTTCGATGAGGGCACCGGCATGCTGTCCGTCCAGCAGGCCGAACCTGCGGACGGCCTGCTGGTGGAGCTGGACATGCTCGATCCAGGTCAGGTGGCCAATCCACAGCATGTCGTGCAGATCCGGAACGAGGCCCGCGACGTCACCTCCGCCGTGTTGCACCGCGATGCCGTGGGGACTGTGCTGCGTCGGCTGGTTCATGCCCTCGACAGTGACGCCACCTATCTCGACGAGGACGAGCCGACCAAGCCGGGCCCGCACGCCGTGGCGGCGTTCGCCCCGGCCGTCATCCTGCGCAGGCGTTCACGGCAAGGCATCGTCGACATCCTCGACACGGTCGCCGATCGGGTCGGCACGTCGGAACTCGTCCCGGACGGTCTGTTGCCGCTCGTTGACTCGAACCATCGACCCAGCACGACCGGGCTCTCACCGGAGCCGGGCGCCCTGGTGGAACTCGACGCGGAGCCGTTCTTGCCGCTCCCGGTCAACGACAGACAGCTGCGTGTCCTCACCCAGGTCGACGCGAAGGCCCAGACTCTCGTTCAGGGGCCGCCGGGAACGGGCAAGACCCACACCGTGGCCGCCCTGCTGTCGCATCTTCTCGCGCAGGGCAAGCGAGTGCTGGTCACCGCGCACACCGATCGCGCGCTGAAGGAGGTTCGAGCCAAGCTGCCCGAGGCCATCGCGCCACTGGCTGTTTCGCTTGCCGGTTCCTCGCGCTCGGACCTGGCGGATCTCAAGGTCGCCGTCGAGCGGATCAGTCAGGTGGCCGGTGAGTACGACGCCGAGGTCGCACAGCGGACCATCGACGACCACGCCACGGCGATCGAGCGCCTTCGCCTACGCCGTGCCGACCTGTACCGACGTCTGCTCGATGCCCGCGGCGAGGAGGTCGTCGAGCACCAGGTGGGCAACTACCTCGGGACACTCGCCGCCATCGCGCAGCGGGTGGATGCCGAGCGAGAGCGTTTCGGTTGGCTGGCCGATCTGACTACCGTGATCGGTGTCGCGCCGTCCCCGATCCCGGCGGACGACATCGTCCGATGGCACCGATACGTCGTGGATGATGCGCTGAACGCCGATGAGCCGGAAGCCCGACTCAAGCTGCTGGCCCTCGCCGATGTGCCCACCCCCGAGGCGTTCTCCGACCTCGTGGCAGCAGAACGGCAGGCCATCGCGGCCGAGGAGGGACACGGCGACCTCACGCAGCACACCGCCTTCGGCGCCATCCGTCGTCTGGACCGGCCTATCCGGGCCATGCTGCGTCAGCGACTCGACGGATTCGCACGGGAGGCACGAAATCTGTCCCGGCGGCGCGAGCAGTGGATGAACGACGCCCTCTCCGATGTGCTCCAAGGCCGTGCGAACCATTGGCGGTCGCGTCGAGACCAGGTCGCCACGCTCATCGGTCACTCCGGTCCGCTCGTAGAACGACTCGGACCGCTCTCCGAGGTGCTGGTCGACACCGCCGACACAGGCATGCTCGTCGCCCTGGCCAGGGCGCTGCGGGTGCACGTTGGCGACGGCGGCAGCCTCAAGACCAATCCGGACGGCTCGCCCAAGACGGGTGTGCTCGCGCCCAAGGCGGTGAAACAGGCCCAGCCGCTCTTCCAGGCGGTGCGGGTCAACGGTGTGCCGCCTACCACCGCCGGCCATCTCGACGTATTCCTGATGTGGGCCGAGGCGACCAGGATGCTGGACGCCCTGGACCGAGCGTGGCCCGACTCGGTGCACATTCCCGCCGAGGACACGCTGAGCGAACGATTCCACTGGCACGTGACCGAGTTGGAACAGCTGCACCGGGTGCTGATGCTCGGCGGGGCGCTCGAGCAGGAGAAGTACGGCCTGACACAGCTCGGTCTGCCTCTTCCGAACTGGAACGACCTCGACGCCGTCGAGACCTATGCCAAGGTCGTCGACGCCGCCGCAGCGGCGGATGCACGCATCGCCGCCACCGCGCCACTGCAGGAGACCGGCCAGACCATTGCCGGGTTGGCGAAGTGGGCCGATGCCACGCCGTGTGTAAGGCAACTGGAACGGGCTGTCGCGGAGCGCGACCACGAGTCGTACGCGATCGCGCACCAGCGGCTTGCGCGCCTCCACGAGGTCGTCGCGGCGGCGCGTCGCCGGGATGAGATCGCGGCGGACCTCGTCCGTCTGCTGCCGAGGGTGCACGAGGCCGTGTCGGCAGAACCCCATCACGCGGACTGGACGGCGAGGCTGGCCGACTGGGAGGACGCGTGGTCGTGGACCGTGGCGCGGACCTGGGTGCTCGAGCGCGGCCATGAGGACGTCAACGCCCTACAGGCCGAGGTGTCGAACGTCGAGACACAGGTGCGCAGCCGAGTCGGGCAGTTGGCGGCCGAACGGGCCTGGAGCCATGCCGTGTCACCGGAGCGGTTGTCCGGCCAGGCTCGCGCCGATCTGCTCCAGTACGCCCAGCTCGTCAAGTTGCTCGGTAAGGGCACCGGCATCTACGCGAATCAGCGCAGAGCCGACATCAGGGCTGCGATGAACCGTTGTCGTACAGCGGTGCCGGTGTGGATCATGCCGGTCTACCGCATCGCGGAGCAGGTCCGGGTGGAGCCGGACATGTTCGACGTCGTCGTGGTGGACGAAGCCTCGCAGGCGGGGTTGGAAGCGACGTTCCTGCAATATCTCGCGCCCAAGATCGTGGTCATCGGCGATGACAAGCAGGTGTCGCCCTCGGCCGTGGGCACCGATCAACAGCAGTTGCGCGACCTCGCCGAGCAGTATCTGTGGGACGACCCGTATCGCGCATCGTGGCAGGACCCCAGGCGGAGTCTGTTCGACGAGGCGAAGATGCGCTTCGAGGGCATCACCACTCTCATCGAGCACCGGCGCTGTGTGCCCGAGATCATCGGCTTCTCCAATCGGGTGGCCTACGAGCCCGACGGCATCCGACTGATGCCCGTGCGCCAGTACGGCGCGGACCGCCTGGAACCCATCAGGCCGGTGTTCCTCGCCGATGGTTACGAACGCGGCGGAGATTACAAGGTCAATCCGGTGGAGGCCGACGCCATCGTCGATCAGATCGAGAAGTGCATCGCTGATCCGAGGTACGACGGCCTGACTTTCGGGGTCGTCTCGCTGCTCGGCCGCGCACAGGCGAAGCGGATCGAGAAGCGTCTGCTGGAGCGCATTCCGCCGGAGGAGTGGAAGGCGCGCGACCTGCGGTGCGGTGACTCGGCCGACTTCCAGGGCTCCGAGCGCGATGTGATGTTCCTGTCGATGGTGAAGGCTCCCGCACCCGGTGAACGGATCGGATCACTGACTCAGGACATGCACGTCCAGCGCTTCAACGTCGCCGCGTCCCGTGCCAAGGACCAGATGTGGGTATTCCACTCCCTGCGCCTGTCCGACCTGGGCAACCCGGAGGACATGCGGTTCCAACTGCTCGACTATTGCCTTTCCTCGGCGCGGAAGGACGATGCGGACGGTGTGGAGCGCTCGGTCGTCCCCGAGGACCGGCGGGTGGAGCCCTTCGACTCGCTTTTCGAGCAGCGGGTGTTCAATTGCCTCATCGAGCGTGGCTACCGCGTCGTCCCCCAGTTTCCCGCCGAGGGGTATCGGATCGATCTGGTGGTCGTCGGTGCCAAGGCCAGGCTGGCGGTCGAGTGCGACGGTGACGCGTGGCACGGGCCCGAGGCGTACGAGCGGGATCTCGCTCGGCAGCGCGACCTGGAGCGGTGTGGCTGGCGATTCTTCCGCATCCGAGAGTCGGAGTTCTACGCCGATCGTCTGGCGGTCCTGAACAGGCTTTGGGATGCCTTGACCGACCTGGACATCCACGTCTCCGGGTGGGCTCCACCCGTCGACGCCCCAGCAGCGGTGGCGGTCGGTCCCGCACCGCTCACCATCGACGAGGTCACTCCGGCACCTGCGGTCGCCGCAACGATGGCGGTCGCGCCGATCATCGAGGTACCGGAACCCGCGGTCGTTGCGCAGACTCCGGAGTCATTGGCGCCGGTGGCCGTGCAGCAGCGGACCGAGGTGCCACCCGCAGTGGTCGAGAAGCGTATGCAGACTCCGGCGAACGCCACACTCGCCCCGTACGAGACATTCGGCGGGCCGGTCACGCCGATCTCCCAGACATCACGGCCGGAGCTGCTCGACAATCTGGTGCGTCTCGTCCACGTAGAGGGGCCGGTGGTGGGCAATCGGCTGCACACGGCCTACGTCCGAGCCTCGGGCGCCGTCAGGGTGACCAAGTCGGTCGCAGGCGAGTTGGACAAGGCGGTCGCTCAAGCGGTGCACCAAGGGCTGCTCGTGGAGGAGGATCCGCTCGGAGAGGGTGGGAACAAGCATCGCACGTACCGACTGCCCGATCAGCCGGAGACGCGGCTTCGCCACCGGGGGCCGAGGTCCTTCGACGAGATACCCCCGAGCGAGTTGGCGGCCTTGCTCGACTATGCCGCCGAAGGCAACCCGAACGCAGACGCGGTGGCGTTGCAGCGCGATGTACTGGGACTACTTGGTTTCGTGCGACTTACCGACAACGTCAAGCAGCGCTTTTCCGTAGTGGAGACTCTTCGATCTTGACCGCGCGAGCCGGTGCGCCTGCCATCGCCACGGGCCATTGGGCTGGCAAGCGCACCTCGACCTGGGTGTGTCTGCAGGTCCTGCGGGAGTTGGGCCCACCATTGCGGACACGCCGACATCCTGCGCGAGCAGCTGCTCGCGGACTGAAGTTCCCGCACACCCGGACCCGACTCACGTACGTGGCGAAGGCTGCGAACTACGCTGACCCGATGCCGGGATGGGAGACGACGCAGGCGGTGCGGCGCGCCAAGGACGTCATCGACCGTGACTTCGCCTCGGCACTGGACCTGGATCGGCTGGCCGCTGCGGCCGGGTACTCCCGGCACCATTTCGCCCGACGCTTCCGGGCCGCCTTCGGGGAGACGCCGATCTCCTATCTCACCCGCCGACGGATCGAACGGGCCGCGTATCTGCTGCGGGCGGCGAATCTGACCGTGACCGAGGTCTGTTTCCTGGTTGGTTTCGCCAGTCTCGGCTCGTTCAGCTCCAGATTTCACCAGCTCATGGGTCGGTCGCCGAGCGAATACCAACGCCATCATCGGGCCCGGTCCGCAACGGTGATCGTCCCCGGGTGCTTCGTATTGGCCTGGTCTCGACCCGGCCCGGCGACCTGAGCAAGCTGAGAGAAGCGCGGCCGCCGGTACCTCCATACGGTCGGGTGAAACACCGATCGACACCGAGGAGCGACCATGCCGCAACGCCTGACCCACACCTGTGTCTATGTGCTCGATCAGGAGTCCGCCAAGGATTTCTACAGCCGACGGCTGGGCTTCGAGGTTCGCGCCGATGTGCTGATGGGCGCCGAGTTCGAGGGCGCGGGCCAGAACTTCCGCTGGTTGACGGTGGGACCGCGTGAGCAGCCCGACGTCGAGATCATTCTGGCCGATGTGCGGATGGGCCACGACGATCAGACGACCGATCAGCTGCGCGACCTCATCGCCAAGGGCGCGTTCTCCGGCGGGTCGCTCGCGACCGAGGATTGCCGGGGCGACTACGAGCGTCTGCGGGCCAACGACGTGGAATTCCTCCAGGCACCGATGGAACGGCCCTACGGCATCGAAGCGGTGTTCCGCGATGATTCCGGGAACTGGTTCAGCCTCAACCAGACATTCTGACCGTGATGTCGGTGGGGAGGCCGAGCCCTGCGGTCGGTCTCCCCACTCCGGGATCGACCCCCGCGGGCTCGGTCAGCCGACGTCGACGACCTTGTCCAACCGCAGCGTCCGGTTGAGTTTCCCGGTGATCCGCGCGACGGCGGTGCGCGGCAGCAGGCGGGCGGGCCAGGTCGTGATCCGATTCAGCAACGCGCCGGGATAGGACGCCGCGCGCCGCCTGGTGTAGTCGTCGAGGGTGCGGGCCGCGATGGTGGCCGGTTTGTCGGCACCGGAGCGGATCTCGGCGGAGGTGCCATCGAAGAAGCCGGTGGCGATCGCGCCGGGATGGGCGGCCATGACGTGGACACCGGTGCCGCGCAGTTCCTCGGCCAGCGCCTCGGTGAAGGAGAGCACGAAGGCCTTGGTCGCGGCGTAGCTGGCCTGGTACGGCATCGGTTGGAAGGCGGCGGTGGAACCGACGTTGATGATGCCGCCGGCGCCTCGGGCGACCAGCTCGGCGCCGATCGCGTGCGTGAGCGTGAGGAGTCCGCCGATGTTGAGGCCCACGGTGCGCAGCTGGGGTTCGAGCGGACGATCCAGGAACGGCCCGACGCTGCCCGCGCCCGCGTTGTTGAGCAGTAGGTCGACGGTCAGCTCGCGTTCGCGTAGCTCCCGCAGGATGCGGTCGGTCCCGTCGGGAGTGGCCAGGTCGCCGACCACGACGTCGACGCCCGCGCCGCCGGGTTGTTCCCGGATGCTGGTGGCGAGTTCCCGCAGGTCGCTGCCGGAGCGGGCCAGCAGGATCACCCGCGCGCCCCGACGCGCCAGTTCCAGGGCGTACTCGCGCCCCAGCCCCTTGGACGCGCCCGTGATGAGCGCGGTGACGCCTCGGTAGTCGTTCTTCACCGGATTCCTCCATATTTCGAGACTTGAAGCATCAGAGGCTAGCACCATACTTCGAGACTTGAACTATCGATATACTGCCTGCATGGCCGCGTCCGACCTCACCGCGGTGGTCGCCGCGACACACGACATCTGGATGCTGACCAACGACCTGATCACGCAAGCGCTGGCAGGCCACGGGCTGACCCCGGCCACCTTCCAGGCGCTGTGGGTCATCGACCCCGACGAATCACCACCGTCGATGAAGGTGATCGCCGCGCGCCTGTACTGCAACGCGCCGAACCTGACCTTCATCACCAACCAGCTCGTCGATCGAGGCATGGTCGAGCGGGTCGTCGACCCGGGCAACCGCCGGTCCCGTCTGCTGGTCCTCACGGCCAAGGGCCGCCGGGTCCGGGAGGAACTCGTCGACACGGCCATGGCGAAGAGCCCGTTCGCGCGGTTGACCGCTGAGGAACTGGGGCAACTCGCGATTCTGCTGCAGCGCACCGTCGACGCCGCCGACGGCGAGCTGTCCCGCCGAGCCTGATCGACGACCGCGTCCAGCGTGATCACACTCTCCCGCCCCCACCCCCGCTTCTCAGAACCTGTCGAAGGCGTCGACCCGCCTCGGCACGGGTATCCCTGCGTTCGGAGTCGGCGACCGGGAGGAGAACGCTCGTCATGTCGGATCGTTCGGATGCGGCGAAGGTCGTGGTGTACGAGAACGGACCGCTGATCGTGCGCGGGGAGGTGGAGATCGTCGGCCAGGACGGCACGCCCGTCGAGGCGGGCCGAAAGACGATCGCACTGTGCCGTTGCGGGCGATCGGCGGTGAAACCGTTCTGCGACGGGAGCCACAAGGCCGGCCGTTTCCGGGCGCCCGGACACTGCACCCGGTGAGGTGCCGAGCCAGGCATGCCACGACGTCCGGCGACATCGACCGTAGCCGGGAGCCACCTCACCCGCGGGTCGGCAGCTAGTGCAGTGCCTCGGCCACCTGGTGACGCCTCGGCGAGACCACGGGTGCCAACGAGGATTCGCCACGGCTCCAGCTGCGCAGCAGTCGGTCGGCCAGCAGACCCTCCAGCGCCAAGGCCGCAGCCGCGCCGAACACCACGTCCCCCACCAACGTGGGGTCGGCACGCACCAGGTTTCCGCAGAGGTCGTGGGCGGCCACCTGTTCGTGGACGGCATCGGCCTCGATGTGCTCGTCGTAGAAGCGCACCGTGTCATCGTCCAAGCCGAGCCTGCGCATGCCCGCCGCGATCCGTCTACTCGGCAGCGACGAGGTCATCTCGAAGGCGGCCAGGTGTCCCGCAAGGGCGCCGATCAACCGGCGGTGCAGCCCGAAGAGGGAGATGGCATTGCCCACGGCCAGGGTGACGGCGGGGACGACGTCGACATAGCCACGGTAGGTGTCGTCGAGCCCGACGCCGCGCATGGTCGTGCGGAACAACTCCGAGTGCATCCGTTCCGCCCGGCCGCCGCCGTACTCGTCGCTCTGGATCTCCACCAGCGCTGCCTTGGCGGGCCCGGACAGGCGCGGGATGCCCCAGCTGTGGGGGTCGGCCTCCTTGAGCTGGTACAGCGACCGGTGGATCAGGAATTCTCGGAGCTCCTCCAGCGAGCCGTCCCGTTGCAGATGCGCGGCCACGGACGGCGACTCGTCGGCCGCGACCAGGGCGAAGAGACTCGCGGGCAGACCGTCGGGGCTCACCGGCTCCATCGAAGGAACCAGCGCACGCAGCGAGGCCTCGAAGGCGTCCTCCGCCGCCGCTCGTAGCGCCAACAACGACGGGGACCACTCCCACCGCTGCGATACCCCCTCGAAACCCCGGTAGTGCAGCTCGTAGGCGACGAACAGGGTCAGTTGCAGGTCCTCGTCCTCTACTGCCGACCCGGTGGTACCCCAGTGGGTGTGCCCAACGGCGAACTCGTGCGGCGACTTGCGCAACGCCTCGATCACCTGAGCACTGATCTCGCCTCGCGGAGCAGGCAGCGCGTGCATCGGAGTCCCTTCGACGCAGGTGGCAGCCTTGACGTACCCGAAGCCAGGGCGGGCAAACGTAGTGCCGGACATCGCGGGCGCTGCTCTCCTCGGCACCGTCGACAGCAGGCGGCGGCCGGCCTCGACCGAACCGCCACCAAGGACGGCGAACTACGATCGCCCGAAGCCGAGACCCCTCACCTGGAACACGCCTTCGGGGTGGTTCGAGAACGCAAGCGGTCCCGGCGAAGCCTGGTTGCATCCGGGAGAACGGGATCGATGGACAGGCTTGGTTCGCATGAACAGCAGCACGTGGATTCGGAGGCGGCGATCCGCTCCAGCCCACGGCTGGCTGCCGAGTGTGGAAGCCCGACTTTCCTTGCTCGCACGACAGAGACGTCCGTCCGGGTGGTGCATGCCGAGGGAGACGCGACGACGGCCCCCCCTGGATCGCGAACTGCTCGACCATTCGCCGAGGCTCACCGATACGGGTGCGCTCTGGCGAACCAAGGGGAGGCGGTTTCCCCGGATCCTCGGCGATTTCGCTCTCCTGCACCTGGACGATGTGTTGAGCCTGCAGGACGACCGGTCGACGCATCCGGCGTACTCCACCGCTCACCAGCATGAGTTCCTGAGCTAGCTGCGGTGCTTCGACCACACCCCTCGGTCCGATTCCGGGAAGCTGAGCTACCTGCGTTTCGACCCCGAGAACGAGCATCACGAGATCTGGTACAGCGCCATCGCCGACCTGGCGCAGCCCCCGTATCCGCCCGGGTACATCAAGTTGGACATCACCTTCCCGCAGTGACTCGACGCGTTGCTGCCGACCAAGGGCACCTACGGCTGGCAGTTCCTCTTCGCCGATATCTCGCTGCGGCGCGGCGACTTCCATGAGGTCGCCGGCTATCTGCAGGGCATGGTGGACGTGTTCCCGGAGCTGTTCCCGGGCGACTACACCGAACTGCGCGACCGGCTCGCCGAGCGAACCTGAACCGTCGGTCCGCGCCGCTACTGCGGGGTCTCCCGCCACGTGACCGGGAGTTCGTGGACGCCGTAGATCTGCATGTTGGTCTTGAGCCTGACCTCGGCAGCCGGGATGGCGAGACGCAGCGTCGGAAAACGACGGATCAGACCGCCGAAACCCGCCCGCAGCTCGATCCTGGCCAGCTGCTGGCCGAGACATTGGTGAATGCCGTGGCCGAAGGTCTGGTGACCACGTGCCTTGCGGTGGATATCCAGCACGTCGGGGTCGTCGAAGCGTCGTGGGTCGTGGTTGGCGGCCAAAAGCGACACCAGCACGGTCGAGCCCTCGGCGATCTGCTCACCGCAGAGTTCGATGTCCGCCGAGGCGTAGCGATAGTGGATGTCGGCGATGGACAGATAGCGCAGCAACTCGTCGACGGCTCCCGGCAGCAGCTCGTGGTCCGCGTGGAGTTCGGCGAGCTGGTCGGGATTCTCCAGCAGCGCGAAGGTGCCGAGGCCCAGCATGTTGGCGGTGGTCTCGTGGCCCGCGAGCAACAGCAGGAAGGCCATGCCCGCCAGTTCCTCGATGGTGAGCGCGTCGTGTCGGGCCAGGTCGGACAGCAGATCCTCGCCGGGTTCCGCGCGTTTCCGGGTGACCAGTTCGGTCAGGTAGCCGTGTAATTCGAGGAACGCGGCCTGCTGCTGGTCGAAGGGCAACTCCTTGTCGAGGAACCTGGCTGTGTTGACCTGGAAGTTCCCCCGATCGGCATAGGCGACGCCGAGCATCTCGCAGATCACCAGGGACGGCAGCGGCAGGGCGAACTCGGTCACCAGGTCGACCGGCGCGCGACGGCGGGCCATCTCGTCGAGTAGGTGCTCGGTGATGTCGACGATGCGTTCCTCGAGTTGTCGCATCCGCCGCAGGGTGAAGGCGCCGGTGAGCATCCGTCGCAGCCTGGTGTGGTCCGGCGGATCCATGGCGATGAAGAGGCCGGGCGCCTGCGGTGCCGGTTCGGTGAAGGTCGGCATTCCG
Organism: Actinoalloteichus hymeniacidonis; assembly: GCF_014203365.1. NCBI lineage: Bacteria > Bacillati > Actinomycetota > Actinomycetes > Pseudonocardiales > Pseudonocardiaceae > Actinoalloteichus > Actinoalloteichus hymeniacidonis. The sequence continues at coordinate 1,873,257 of NZ_JACHIS010000001.1, read as the reverse complement.
GGGGTCTCGTAGGGCAGGTGCAGGACGCCGAGGTCCTGCCGGGAGCTGAATCCGGTGTCGGCCAACATCTCTCGGACCGCGTCGAAGCCGGTGACGATCCAGCCCTGATGTCCGTCGGGGAAGATCATCGGGCTGACCGGCCGGGTCTCCCGCAGGCGGGTGATGGCGCGCGGTGGGTTGAAGGGACCCGCGTCGCGCTGGGTGGGCAGTCCGTGCGGGATGGGTTGGCTCATCGGGGTTCCTCTCGTGGCAGCCCGTTGCTGTCGCCGTCACGATCAACGATGTCGCTGACATCCGGCTGACACGGCGCCGACACCGACCGAACCCCGGTCAGTTCGCGAGCGTGGCTGGGCGTCAGTTGATCCACCTCGGCCGCCGCGCCCTCGCGGGAGGCCGCCGCGAACCCAGCCGCGCCGAGCAGGCTTCGGGCGGTCCGCGCGATGCGGTTCTCCTCGGGGTTGGCGCGGTCCGGTAGGCCACGCACGCGGCTTGCCGCCGCGAGCAGTCTGGCGGCCTGTGCTGGTTCGCCGCCGCGTAGTGCGAGGTCGGCGAGACCGACGAGTGCCTGTGCGACCAGCGGTGCGTGGCCCGCCTCGGTTGCCGCGTGATAGGCGGCGCGTCGATGAGCGCGGGATTCGTCGAGGTCTTCGGTGAGGTAGCCGGACAGATCGTGCAGGCTCACCCGATTGATCGCTCGGTCGGCTGCACCGCCCAGGAAGGTGCGCATCGCATCCAGGTGTCGGCGGGCTTGTTCGGTGTCGCCCCGCCAACCGGCGAGAGTCGCCATGGCCACGGCCAGCAGTGCCAGTGCGTCCGGCCAGGTGACCCGTTCGGCGGTGCGCTGGGCCTCGGCGAGGGCGGCCGCGCTGGCCGTCGCGTCGCCGAGAAGCCAGTGCAGCTGGGCTTGGCGGGCCCGCATCCGGCTGATGTCCTCGATCGCGCCGAGTTCGCCGACGGCCTCGATGGCCTGTTCGTAGTGTCGGCAGGCGCGGGTGAACTCGCCGCGCATGCCCATTCGATCCGCCAACTCGCTGTGCGCGAAGGAGATTCCCCAACGTTCACCGATCGATCGGAAGTCGTCGAGGGCCATCGCGAGGTGCCGGTCGGCCTCCTCCCCTGCGTGGCCGAGCATGATGTAGGTCTTGCCCAGCTGCAGCCGGGCCAGTGCCGCGACCCACGGATCCGCGTTGTCCAGCAGGGATTCCCATTCGGGCAGGGCGACGTCCAGGCCGTGGAGCATGCGTTCCATCGGCCGGACCAGGGCGAGCAGGTGGTTGCCGGTTGGGCTGTGGCTGCTGAATCGGTGTGCTCGGCGGATCCACTCCTCGGCCTGGTGTTCGTCGCCGGGGCCGGAGTCCACGAACATCACCATCAGGGCGTAGACCAGGGCCCGAGTCTCGTCGGGTACCTCGCCGGGAAGATCGATGGCGGCGGTGATCAGCTCCATTCCCTCGGCCTTGTGTCCGCTGAGCCACCAATAGAAACCGGCGACCGAGGCCAGCCGCATGGCGCGGTCTGCCTCGCCTGCCGCGAGGGCGCCGCGCATCGCGGCACCGAGGTTGTCGTGTTCGCCCACCAGAATCGGGAGCCACTCCAGCTGTTCGGCGCGACGCAGGTTCGGGTCGGCCTGCTCGGCGAGTCGCGTGAAGTAGGCGAGATGCGCCTGCCGGGTTGCCTCGGTCTCCCCGGCTGCGGCCAGTCGTTCGGCGGCGTACTCCTGGATCAGGCTGAGCATCCGGTAGCGCGGCGCACCGTCGTCGGCCGTGGCCACCAGGGATTTCTCGATCAACGCCGTCAACAGCTCGAATACCTGGGTCGGTTGGATATCGACACCGGCGCAGACCTGTTCGGCGGCCGCGAGGCTCGCACCGCCGGAGAAGACGGCGAGTCTTCGCAGCACCCGACCTTCGTCCTCGGTCAGCAGCTCCCAGCTCCAGTCGACCACGGCGCGCAGGGTCCGGTGTTGGGGCGGGGCGGTCCGGCTGCCGCCGGTCAACAGGCGGAACCGGTCGTCGAGCCGGTCCGCGAGCTGGGTGAGCGACATGGTGCGCAGCCGGGCCGCGGCCAGTTCGATGGCCAGTGGCATCCCGTCGAGGGCGCGGCACACCCGGCCCATCGTCGACACGGTGGCCGCATCCTCCGGGAGGTCGGTGCGCACGGCTGCGGCACGATCCCGCAGCAGTCGCACGGCGGAGCTGGCGGCGATCTCCCCGGCGGTGGCGTCCTGTCCGGGGACGACCAACGGTGCCACCTGCCACAGTGCCTCGCCGGTGATGCCGAGTGGCTGCCTGCTGGTCGCGAGGATGCGCAGTCGCCCGCACTCCCCGAGCGCTCGATGAGCGAACGCGGCCGCCGCGTCGATCAGGTGCTCGCAGTTGTCCAGCACCAGCAGGGTCTCGCGGTCGCGGATCGCGGCGATGACTCGGTCGGTCGGTTCGCTGTTCGGCGCGTCACCGCGCAGCGGGTCGCGCAGGCCGAGCGCGTCGAGGGTGGCTTGGGCCGGGTCGCCGTCGGCGCCGATGGCGGCGAGTTCCACCAGCCAGACCCCGTCCGGCAGGTCGTCGCGCAGGTGTCGGGCGGTCTCCGTGGCCAGCCGGGTCTTGCCCGCGCCGCCGGGTCCGGCGAGGGTGACGAGGCGGTGTCCGGCGATGAGTGCGGCGATGCCGGTCAGGTCGGTGTCTCGGCCGACGAAGCTGGTCAGCTCGGCCCGGATGTTGCCGCCTCGGTGCTCGTCCTGTCGCATCGACCCGCCTCGGAGCAGGGTCAGGTGCAGGGCCGACAACTCCGGCGATGGGTCGACGCCCAGCGCATCGGCCAGGGCGGTTCGCGTCCGCTCGTAGACCAGCAGGGCCTCGGGTCCCCGGCCTGCCGCGCCGAGGGCACGCATCAGGGCGGCGGCCAGACCTTCCCGTAGCGGATGGGTGGCGACCGCGTCGGTCAGCTCGGCGATCAGGCGGGGGCCGTGGCCGAGGCGGATCTCGAGTTCGAACCGTTCCTGGAGCGCGGCCAGGCGCCGTTCTTCGAGCCGGGTCACCGCCGCATCCAGGCGCGCGCTGTCGCGCAGGCCGATGTCCTGCATGGCGTCGCCGCGCCACCGGCCGAGTGCTTCTCGGAGCAGCCGCACCCGCTGCACTCGTGGGCCCTCGCCTGCCTGATCGAGCAGCTGCTCGAAGCGGGCCGCGTCGACGTCCTCGGGGGCAGCCCGCAGCAGATAGCCGTTCGGGCGTCCGTCGATCGATTCGTTCGGCAGGGCCTTGCGAAGACGGGAGACCAGGCGTTGCAGAGCGTTGGTCGCCTCGGCAGGCGGATGCTCGCCCCAGATCCAGTCGACGAGGGTGGTCGTCGGGACCAGCTGGCCGGGTTCGAGCGCCAAGGCGGCGAGCAGGCCGCGTAGTCGGGCGCCCCGGATCTCGATGCGGGTGCCGTCGGCGGTGCGGACCTCCAGGGGGCCGAGCAGGGCGATCAGCACTCGATCAATCCTGCCATGGTTCCCGCGCCGCTCGACTTCTCACCAGCGACGACCGCCCGAAGCGCTCTCGGCCCGGCGGCAACGGTGGCACGGTCACCCTCCGAGGTACTGAGACGGGCCTTCCCGTCGGTCCACGGCCGTACCTTGCCTGGGTCGATGGCCGATGCGAGGCCGTCACGACCTCGGAGAGATCGGAGTACGCACCCATGGACAACGAGCTGGAGCGGGCGGTCGCCGGATATCCGGCGACCTCGGTGGATCTCCTGGCGGGGCTCTCCGATTCCGAGCGCGCGGAGTTGGTCGAGCTGCGGGACGCGGTGTATCCGCCTGCGGCCGACGCCGAGTGGTCGGGGGCCGATATGGAGTGGGCCGCCGCGAGATGGCGGGTCGGAATCTGGGCTGCCGAGGACGAATTGGTCTGCCATGCCGGACTGCTGGTGCGGACCGGTCGGTTCGACGATGCGGAGGTCACGATCGCCGGGGTCGGCGGGGTGAAGACACATCCGGATCACCGAGGTCGCGGGTATGGGGCGCTGGCGATGCGGGCCGCCCAGGAGTTCTTCCGCTCGCGTGGTGACATCGACTTCGCGCTGCTGGTCTGCGATCCGCCGCTGTTGGGCTACTACGCGGCGCTGGGCTGGCAGGAGTTCGAGGGCCGGTTGTCGGTGACGCAGTTCGGGAAGCGAAGCAAGTTCGACTTCTCGCGGGTGATGGTCCTGCCGATCGGCGGCCCCGCACCGGTCGGCGGGATGCTCGATCTGGCCGGACCGCCCTGGTAGGACGTCGATGCTCGAAAGTCACGACGGGTGGGGCGCCACGGCCGCGAGTACCGTCTCGGCCAGTGCCTCGGGGGGCCGACCGTCACCCGTGTCGAGGTGTTCCGAGCCCAGTCGGGACACGCTGTCGAGCAGCATCGTCTGGTGACGCAGGCTGCGGGCGAGGAAGCCGTCGATCGGAAGCCGGTCGTCGGCGGGCAGCCGGTGATACCCGCTGGCCGCATGCATTCGGGCGGTCAGTACCTCCTCCGATGCGCCGAGCCATACCGCAGCCGTTCCCGCCACGTCGAGGGCCGCGATGTCCGCAGGCCACAGCGCGGAGCCTTCCAGCACGAGCCCCGGCCGGTCCACCGAGGAGCGGGCCGGGCCGGCCGAGGTTCTCGACGCGGCACCGGTGATCAGCTCCGCGATCCGGGGCCGCAGTCGCCGATGGTGTTCGAGCATGGCGGCGATGAGCTCGTCGAGGGAGAGCGTGCGGTAGTGCTCGGCGACATGCGGTGGCGGTATCCAATCCGGTTGCGGCCACGGACGTCCCGGATGCCGGGCCAACCGGTCCGTGGCGACCAGCTCGAACCCGAGCCGATCCGCGACCAGCCTGGCCACGGTGGACTTCCCGGTGTTCGAGGTTCCGCCGATCAGCACGACGCGGACTGCGCTCACCCGACGAGACTATTCGATCCCGGGCCGGCGTGGCCTCGCCGAGGCAGGCCGCCCGTCTCAGTCCAGATCGGACATATCGAGCACGAATCGGTAGCGGACGTCGTTGCGTTCCAGGCGTTCGAGAGCCGCGTTGACCTGTGCCGAGGGAAGAACCTCGACGTCGGCGGTGATGCCGTGCGTCGCGCAGAACTCCAGCATCGCAGCGGTGGCCGGCCTGCCGCCGCTGCCTGCGGAGCTGAGCTTCTTCCGGCCGCCGAGCAGCTCCATGGTCTGCACGGTGATCTCGCCGAGGTAGCCGAGATGGCTGAGCGTGCCGTCCATGGCCACCATGCGCAGATAGGGACCGACGTCGTGGGAGACGGCGATGGTGTCGATCACGACGTCGAACCGGTCTCGGGCAGCGGCCCGTTGTTCCGGATCGGTGGAGAGGACGAAACCCGTTGCACCGAGGGCCCGCGCGTCCTCGGCCTTGTCCGCCGAGCGGCTGATCACCGAGGTCTCGGCGCCGAGCGCCACGGCGAATTTGACCGCGAGGTGACCGAGTCCGCCTAACCCGGCGACGGCGACGCGGGTCGACGGCCCGACGTCGAGAGCACGCAACGGCTCCCACACCGTGACGCCCGCACAGAGCAGCGGGGCGGCGGCTGCGGGATTCAGGCCTGCGGGCAGGTGATAGACGAAGCTCTCCCGCACGACGTACTCGCGGGAGTAGCCGCCCAGCGTGGTCGTGCCGTCCTCGCGGTCGGTCCCGCCGTAGGTCAGTGTGGGGAATTCGCGGCAGAAGTTCTCCTGGCCCACCTCGCACATATCGCACGTGCCACAGGAGTCGACGATGTTGCCGACCGCTACCGCGTCGCCGACGGTGAAACCCGCGACCTCGGGCCCGATCTCGGTGACTACTCCGGTGAACTCGTGTCCCGGAACGAGCGGGGTGGCGCCCTGGTGCCCTCGGAGGCTGTGCGCGTCGGTGTGGCATACGCCGCAGTAGTCGATCCGGACGGCGATGTCGTCCGGTCGCAGGTCGCGCCGTTCGAGCGGGGTCCGACGCAGCGTCGCCGCGTCGCTGTCGGCGGACCAGCCGAGCGTTGATCTCATAGCTTCCGACTCCCTCAAATAAACAGACTGTTCTGTCTATTCCAGTGAGCCACGACCGCGCCGGAAAAGCAAACCAACTGGTCTGTTTGATACGCTGACCTGCATGGTCGACCAGCCCTTGACCTCCCGTGGCGTCGCGACCCGCGAGCGCATCCTCGAGGCCGCGACGGAGGAGTTCGCGACCCACGGCATCGCCGGGGCCCGCATCGACCGGATCGTGGCCGCAGCCAGGACGAACAAGGCGCAGCTCTACGCGTATTTCGGCAGCAAGGACAAGCTGTTCGACGCGATCTTCTTCGGCTCGCTGGAGCGCATCATGAACGTCGTGCCGATCGACGGGACGGACCTGCCCGACTGGGCGGTGCGGCTCTACGACGAATATCTCCGCCGCCCCGATCTCATTCGGTTGGCGACCTGGGCACGCCTGGAACGGCGCCCCACCGGCTATCTCGTCGCCGACAACGATCGGGTCGACGACCACAAGCTGCGCGCCATCGCCGACGCACAGGCGGCGGGTACGGTCCGGGACGGCGATCCGTTCGATGTGATGGCCATGGTCATCGCGATGTCCATGGCGTGGTCGCCGGTCAGCAATGTCTACTCCGCAACCGCCGAGGAGGCCGCGGAGCTGCACGATCAGCGCCGGAGGCTGCTCCGCGAGAGCGTGCGCCGAGTGGTGGCACCCATCGCCGACTGAGCTCAGTTCCCCCGCTCGCGGCCGATCTGGCCCAGTACGCGCTTCACGACATCGAGTTGCGCGGAGTTGTACAGCTCCCGCATGGCCAGACCGATGGTGTTCGCAGTGTGTTGCGGCCCCTTGGTCTTGGTCAGATTGGGGTAGTCGAGAAGCATGTCCCGAAGAAAGGGCGCAATCCGTTCCGCCAGTTCCTGCCGGGCCTCCTCGCTGGCATCCTCGGGCAGGTCCTCGAACGCCTGCCCGTGCGGGTCGTCGGGCAGATCGCGCAACATCTCCGTATAGGCGTCGATCGCCTCCTGATCGAGCACCCTGGAGGCGACGACGACCAACGAGCGGTCGGTCGGGGTGAGGCCGGCTTCGGCGGCGATCGAGCCGAGTTCCATCGGCAGGTCGGTCGGCGCGGACTCCCGCAGGATGGTGGCGAGTTCCTCTCGGACCGATTGCAGCCGCTCGATGGTCTCCGCCAGCTCGGTGTCCAGCTTGCGCAGGGCCTCCTGGGGATGCTCGTCGGCATCGCCGAGGTCCGCGATCTGGGCTAGGGAGAACCCGAGGTCGGTGAGTCGCTTGATCCGCAGCACCCGGACCAGGTGTGCCACGCCGTAACGCTTGTAGCCGTTGGAGCTGCGTTCTGGTTCGGCGAGCAGCCCTACCTGGTGGTAGTGCCGCACCGCCCGCACCGTCGTGCCGGTGAGTTCGGCGATCTGACTGGTGCTCCACGCCATGGTGGCCACTCCTTGTGGGTTGCGAGGCTCGGATCGAGGGTGAACCGGCCGACCCAGCACAGTGCACACCATGCCGTGACAACCCGGTCAAGCGTGCCACGCACTCCCGCAGGTGACGGGGATCACCGACTCCCGGACTTGAGCCTGACCCTACGGCAGCGTTTCTCCTGTTCTCACCGCGCTCGATCCCACGGCGGCAGTCATCGATCGCGCAGGAACGACGGAAGGAACGGCATGGCACTACCCGACCTCATCTCGGCCGAGGAACTGCTCGGCGCGCCCGAACGACGGAACGCGTCGATCTCGCCGGACGGTTCTCGGCTGGCCTTCGTGGCACCGTGGCGCAACCGGATGAACGTGTGGGTACAGGACCTCGACGACGAGGCCCAGGCGCGGTGTGTGACCGCCGATGAGACCCGCAGCGTGTTCAACTACGAGTGGGACGTCGACCCGAGGTGGCTGCTCTACTACCAGGACAGTGGCGGCGACGAGAACTACCACCTGTTCCGCGTCGATCTGGACGATCCGACCGCGCTCCCGGTGGATCTCACTCCGTTCCCCGGAGCGATGGGCATCGCCGATCGCGTCCGGCCCAAGGAGCCGGGAAAGCTCTTCCTGCAGCTCAACAACCGCAATCCCGCCGAACTCGATGTCGCCGAGCTCGATATCGCCACCGGCGAGATCACGACCCTGGCGCAGAACCCAGGTCACGTACTGAGCTGGTTGGTCACCCCGGATCGCGAGCTGATCGCCCGCACGACGCACACGGGCAGGGAGATCGTACTGTCCCGCTGGGATCGTGCGACCGGTGAGCTGCACCGGATCATCGAACTCGACGGCGTCGACTATCCGCTCGGTGTCCATCCCATGGAGATCTCCGCCGATGGAACGGGGATCTGGCTGGCCTCCTACCGGGAGTCCGACCTGGCCAGGTTGGTGCGGATCGACATCCGTACCGGCGAGGAGACCCCGGTCGACAGCCACCCGACGCTCTCACTGGACGGGGAGCGCCGCGCCGGTTACGAGCTCCCGTCGCCGTTGATCCGCAGTCGGGCCACCGACGAGCTGATCGGGGTCCGCTATCTCGGTGATCGGCAGGACATTCATGCACTGGATCCGGACTTCGCCGAGGTGCTGGCGAAGCTGGAGGCACTCTCGGACGGCCACCTGGGCGAGGTCTCCTCCGACCTGAGTGGGCAGCGCTGGGTGGTCGACTTCGTCCACGATCGGGAGCCCGCCACCTGGTTCTACGATCACACCACCGGCGAGGGCAGGCGACTGTTCCGCAGATTCCCGACCTTGGATCCCGAGCGGCTCGCACCGATGAGGTCGGTGACGATTCCCGCGCGGGACGGGCTGGCCCTGCCCTCGTATCTGACCCTGCCGATCGGTGTCGAGCCGGAGGGGCTGCCGCTGGTGCTGTTGCCGCACGGCGGCCCGTGGGCGCGGGACAGTTGGCACTTCGACACGACGGCGCAGTTCCTGGCCAACCGGGGCTATGCGGTGTTGCAGGTCAATTTCCGGGGTTCGGTCGGGTACGGCAAGGCCCACACGGTGGCCGCGATCGGCGAGTTCGCCGGGGCGATGCACCACGACCTGGTCGACGGCGTGGAATGGGCCGTCGCCCAGGGCTATGCCGATCCGCAACGGCTGGCGATCTTCGGTGGTTCCTACGGCGGCTACTCCGCGCTCGTCGGGGTCACCTTCACGCCCGACCTGTTCGCGGCGGCCATCGACTACGTCGGCATCTCCAATCTCGCGACCTTCATGGAGACGGTGTCGCCGCTCGCCCGACGACACATCGCCAACAACTGGTTCCGCTACGTGGGAGATCCCGACGTTCCCGAGGAACGAGCCGACATGGTGGCGCGGTCGCCGATCAGCCGGGTGGACGAGATCCGCACGCCCTTGATGGTGGTGCAGGGCGCCAACGACGTCCGGGTCGTGCAGGCCGAATCGGACAACATCGTCGAGGCTCTGCGCGGCCGGGGCGTCGAGGTCGAGTACATGGTGAAGGACGACGAGGGTCACGGCTTCGCGAACCCGGAGAACAACATCGACCTGTATCGCTCGGTGGAACGCTTCCTGGCCCGGCATCTGGGTGGTCGCGCCATCGGCTGAGCATGTCGATCAAGGCGAGTCGGACCCCACGGGCAGCTGCCGGTGGGGTCCGTCCGCCGCGTCTCCGGCGGGCGTTATGAGCCTGGGAGAAGTCGGCGATCGGCCGTCACCGAATGCGCTCCTATCGGGAGCGCTGCGCCCCGGAATGCCCGGGAATCGACACCAATCCGACGCATGTGTCCCGAATCACTCCGCGACGACTTGAGCCTGCCCTTGCGTCACCGTTTCTCCTTACCTCTAGACCGCACCCGACCACCACGGTCGACATCGGCGAGGAGGCGACGGCGATCATGACGATCAGCCACCGGATCCGGCGTTCACGCTGGCAGCAGCCACCGCCGCCGCGATGGACATCGCACGCGCGCCTCGGTTGTCCCCCAACGGATTCCGCGCGCCTCCGGTAAGAGACCACCGATTCGTCGTCATTCTCGCGTGGCCCACCGATTCCTTGGTTTGCAGGCGGGTGGATTCGCAGAAAACACACTTCTAGGAGAGAAATGCGTCGTCATGCCGGGATTTATCTGGGCTCATACGGATTCTCGTTGCTGGGAAAGGGCATCGCCGGCGTCATCATGCCGCTGCTGGTGTTGGAACGCACCGGCGATGTGCTGGCGGCAGGCCTGCTGGCCACGGTGACCACGGCGGTGTCGGCCGTGGTGGGGATCTTCGGCGGACTACTCGTGGACCGAGTCGACCGCCGCAGGATCTCGATCGCCGGTGACCTGTTCTCCGCGCTGTCGCTGACCGCACTGCCGATCGTGGACGCGGTCTGGGGCCTGAATCTGACGTGGTTCCTCACCCTGGCCGTCATCGGGGCGCTGTTCCGGGTGCCCGGGATGACCGCGCACGAGACGCTGCTGCCCGCCATGGTCCGACTCGGCTCGGGTCGCAAGGGCGCCCTGGACCGGTTGGTCGCCATCCGCGAGACGATGAGCAACGTCCTGTTGCTGGCCGGGCCCGGCGTGGGCGGGCTCTTCATCGGGCTCTTCGGCCTGAACCCGACGCTACTGCTGGCCACCGCCGGGACGAGCCTGCTCGCCGCCGCCATGACGACGGTGATCGACCCGAGGGCGGGCGTCATCGTCCGCCCCGCAGCCAACACCGCCGAACCGGCCCCCGCCCGGGGTGCGATTCGCGGCGCGGTGCACGATCTCCTCGCCGGGTGGCGGTTCCTCGGTCGAAGCGGGATCGTGCTCGGCACCACGCTGATCAGCTCCGCACTCGTCGCCGCGATCAGTTCGCTGCAGACCACGTTGATGCCCGCCTACTTCACCTCGGAGAACCTGCCCGCGCTGGCGGGTCTGACGCTGAGTGCGCTGGCGGCGGGCAGCATCGTCGGTTCGTTGATCTTCACCACCGCACGCGGCCGCGTCAGCCGCCGCACCTGGTTCGTGATCGGCATGCTGGGCACCCTGGTCGGGTTCGCCGCGCTCGGCACCATGTTCTCCCCGTGGGTGGTGTTCGGTGCGGCCGCGTTCATCGGACTCACCAATGCCCCGGTCTCGGCGGTCCTGGGCATCCTGACGATCGAGGCCACCCCGGACGAGCTGCGCGGTCGGATCCTGGGGGCGCAGAACGCCCTCGTACTCGGTGCACCCGCCCTCGTCACCGCGCCCATCGCCGCCATCGCCGCAGGCGTCGGGCTGCCTGCCGCAGGCATCGTCCTCGCCGCGATCACCGGGATCACGGCGCTCATCGCACTGGTGATCCCGGTGTTCCGTTCGCTGGACGACGTGCGGGCCGAGGACGAGCCTGCCGTGGTCGACGCGGATCCGATGGAGGTCGCGCAGGCCGCTCTCAATCCGCCGATGGTTCCGTCGAGCGTTCCCGAGGAGCCGGCCGCCCAGGAACCCTCGGCCGAGGAACAGCCTGGTTCCAGCGCGACAGAGCCCGCGGGTGCGGTGCGCTGACGCCCGTTGGGCCGGGAAGGCGACCCGTCCGTCGTACCGCAGGCGCTACCCGCAGGCTGCGGTGCGGTGGGCGGTGTCGCGGAATCGTCGGGGCGAGGAGCCGACCACCCGCCGGAAGGCGTTGCTGAACGCACTGTCGGATTCGTAGCCGGTCGCGGCCGCGAGCTCGGTGATCGACCGGGTTCCCCGGCGCAGGGCATCACGGGCCAGGCTCATCCGCCATTCGATCAGATACTGCAGCGGCGCGGTCCCGACCTGCTTCTTGAATGCGGCGGCGAACGCGGAGCGGGGCATGCGGCTGATCCCGGCGAGTTCGTTGAGATGTGGCCGGACCCGTGGGCTGGTAGTCGGGCTTGGCGAGACCGGAGCTCCGGGGCAGCCGCGAAGCTCCGGTTACCTGCAAGATCGACGATCTGGACGTGGGATTCGCCCGGCGTTATTCGTTGGCCCCGTTCGTCTCGGCGTCGATGATCGCGTTGTGCCGCAGGGTGAGTGTGCGCTCCACCGCAGCCAGGATTCCGGCCACCAGCAGCCCGACGGAGAGCCAGTCCGGCAGGACGATCGGAGACTCGAAGGTTCCCACCAGCTCGGCGATCCGGGGCACCGAGGTGATCAACTCGATCGCCCTGGGAACGACGAGGACGAGGTTGACCAGCAGGACCACGATGGCGGCTCCCCCGATCCACCGGCTGACCGTGGGATTGCGTCGCTGCAGGCGGAACCGCAGGTCCTCTGCGGTGCCCCGGGCGGGCTTCATCCGCTGTTCCACACCGGAGTCCCGGACCAGGTGGACGCGCGTGACCCCGTACATGCCCGCGTTGACCTCGATCCTCCCGCCCGGGATCGCGAACTCGGCGGGCATCTCGCGCTTGGCCTGCCAGATCCCGTCGAGATACAGCTCGGCGTCCCAACCGCCGTCCTCCTGGCCCATGTCGATGTCGACGGTCCAGGTGTGCCCCAGTCCGTTCGGGCCGTCGTGGGTGATGCTGTACACCGAGCGGTGCAGCACCTCGCGGCGGCGGAATGGTCGAAGCGTCCGCCCGTCCTCGATTCCGTGGTCGCCGGTCACGATCTACCTCCGTAAGCAACAGTGGGGTCGGGTGGCCGCACGCCGATCCGAGCGGCCGGGGCGCCTCGGAGCGGACGCGTCGGCAGACCGCGTTTCTCCTGCGGGTGAATGGGAAGGCAGTCGAATAGTCGGTCCCGCATCGAGCGGTCATCGCTCGTGGTCAACGCGGTGGTCCTCGCCTCGCGTCGACTATTCACGGATTCCGGTGCTGCCATTGCCCCAGTGGAAACCCTGCCGTCACGGCATGGTCAATACATCGACCGAGGTGATCTGCGTCGCATTCGCTTCCTCTGATGGAGAACGGCGTTCCGGCGCAATAGTCGCGATTACCGACCGTATCCGTTCACCCGCCGAACCGACCGAAGTCGGCACCCCTGTGCCGCACCGTCGGAGGAAATCGTCGGGTATTCACTCGACGACGGTGATACAGATCTCGCCCGGCTCTACTTGAGTATGCCGTGGCGTCAGGGTCTTTCCTGGGCACCGCGGCGCACAAAGGGTTCGGGTGCGAATCCGGTTCGAGGCAGACCGGGTGCGGCATACGAACCGGCGGTCCGTTCGGGGCGACCGGACCGGTGGGGGGATGGTGCCGCGGCCTGCCCCACGGGGGGAGGCCGCGGCACGGAGTCCTGATGGACGTGCGGGACGGCGCTGGTGCTGACCGGGCCGCCCGCAGGGGCCGACGGGCCTCGATCAGGCGGCCCGCACCAGCTCCACGACGGGAATCGTGCGCTCGGTCTTGGCCTGGTAGTCGGCGAACTGCGGCTGCACCGCGCTCATGCGCGCGTAGACCTCGTCACGCTCGGTACCGGTGAGCACCTTTGCGGTCACCTTGAACTTCTCGGTCCCGACCTCGACGCTGGTCTCCGGGTTGGCGACCAGGTTGTGGTACCAGTCGGGGTGATAGGGGGCGCCGCCCTTGCTGGCGAAGACGAAGAGCCTGCCGTCCTCCTCCAGGTAGGCCAGCGGTGCGATCCGTGCGACGCCGGAACGTGCTCCCACATGGTGGACGAGGATCAGCGGCGTGCCTTCGAACATGCCGCCTGCGCGTCCCTCATTGGCGCGGAACTCGCCGATGACCTGGGTGTTCATGGCGTCTAACTCTGCTTTTGTCGGCACAGCCGTGCTCCCGAACGATTCGATGATGTGGTGGACAACGGGATCAACCCGACACCGAGTATCGATATTCCCGTTTCCCGACCCATTCCTCGAAGCGCTTCACGCGGCACCCCGCCTGCTTTTCCACATGAGGCCGCGAGTAGCACTGCGTGATGACGCCGAGCTCGCCCCTTTGATCCTTTCGAGTGGCGTGTGACCGAAGAGCCCAACATCCGGTACGCGAGTCCCATAATGCTAATCCGGGGGTCGAGCGGAAAGGTGCACCGGAAATGGGATCCGACACCGCGTCATCGGGCGGCGGGAACACCACGCCGAACACCGTGCGTGCCGTGGTGCACGACGTCGTCGCGCAGGTCGCACCGGAGGAACTCCCCATCGTCGCCGGCTTGGCCACCATGGACGAGGCCACGGTCCGGCGCCGACTGGCCGAGGCCCGTTCCCGTCGGGAACCGCTGGGGTTCGGCCTCGTCGAGGTGATCGCACTCGTCACACCCGTGGTGTGGCTCGCGGTGGACCACGCCGCCGAGCGGATCGCCGAGTCCGCAGTGGACGGAGCGGCCAAGGGTTCCCGCACACTGCTGCGTCGATTATTCCGTCGCAGACGCCGGGTCGCGGCCGCCGTCGTCCCGCCGTTGAGCACCGAACAACTCATCGAGGTACGCAGGCTGGTGTTGGAACAGGCGGCCACGCACGGGCTCGACGAGCCACGGGCCTCGATGGTGGCCGACGCCGTGGTGGCACGGCTGGCGACGAGGGATCCCGGGGCCGCGCCTGCCGACCCGCCGCCGTCCTGACCGGGGTCCAAGCCGTCTCCGCACCGTCGACCCGCCGGTTACTCGGCCGACCCGGGGCACTACCTTGCGCAACGACGAGTTCGCCTCGCGCACCTGCCGCCCGCGCGAACCTCGCGCTCGGTCCGCCGTCGGCGGCCCCGCTGACCGGCCGGTCGGTCGACCACGATTGTGAGTGCCGCGCAGGCCGATATGTGCGCTGAGTAATCGCCGACCGCTACACCTCGGCGATCCGCCGCGCTTTTGTTGGTTCTCTACAACCGAAGTGGCTCTGTCATGCTCCCTCTGCGACATTCCCCCGCAGGCCATTAGAGGAGAGGCTGTGTAGGGCGCGTGGGGGATGTCGTCAGGGACGCGCACAGTCAACAGGAGGGGCTTGTCGGGTGTTCAGTCGTGTTGCCATCGTCAACCGTGGTGAGGCCGCGATGCGGCTCATCCATGCCGTCCGCGACCTGGCCGCAGAGACCGCGACGCGGATCGAGACCGTCGCCCTGCACACCGACGTCGACCGCACCGCCACGTTCGTCCGCGAGGCCGACCTCGCCTACGACCTCGGAGCTGCCGCCGCGCGGCCGTACCTCGACCTGAAGGCGCTCGAACGCGCGCTGGTCGAGACCGGCGCCGACGCCGCGTGGGTCGGTTGGGGCTTCGTCGCGGAGGATCCGGCGTTCGCGGAGCTGTGCGAGGAGATCGGTGTCACCTTCATCGGGCCGAGCGCGACGGCCATGCGCAAGCTCGGTGACAAGATCGGTGCGAAGCTGATCGCCGAAGAGGTGGGGGTGCCGGTCGCGCCGTGGAGCCGGGGCGCGGTCGAGACCGTCGACGCCGCGGTCACCGCAGCCGCCGAGATCGGTTATCCGCTGATGCTCAAGGCGACCGCCGGCGGCGGTGGACGCGGTATCCGCGTCGTCGCCAACGATGCCGACCTCGTCGACGCCTACGAACGCACCAGCCAGGAGGCCGCCAGGGCCTTCGGCAGCGGCGTGGTCTTCCTGGAACGTCAGGTCACCGGCGCCCGGCATGTCGAGGTGCAGGTGATCGCCGATGGCGACACCGCATGGGCGCTGGGAGTGCGGGACTGCTCGGTGCAGCGGCGCAACCAGAAGGTCATCGAGGAGTCGGCGTCGCCGGTGCTCAGCGCCGAGCAGACCGCCGAGCTCAAGGCCTCCGCCGAGCGGTTGGCCGTGGCGGTCGGGTACTGCGGCGCGGCAACCGTGGAGTTCCTCTACCACCCCGGCGAGAAGCTGTTCGCGTTCCTCGAGGTCAACACCCGCCTGCAGGTGGAGCACCCGATCACCGAGTCCACCACCGGTTTCGACCTGGTCAAGGCGCAGCTGCATGTGGCATCGGGCGGCAAGCTCGACGGCACGCCGCCCGTCGAACGTGGGCACGCCATCGAGGCCCGGCTCAACGCCGAGGACCCGGACCGCGACTTCGCCCCCTCCCCCGGCCGTATCGCGCGGCTGGATCTGCCCGTCGGACCGGGGATCCGGGTGGACACCGGTGTCAGCGAGGGCGACACCATTCCCGCGGACTTCGACTCGATGATCGCCAAGGTCATCGCCTACGGCCGCGACCGCGAGGAAGCGCTCAGCAGACTGCGTCGCGCGATGACCCAGACCAAGGTGATCATCGAGGGCGGTGCGACGAACAAGAGCTTCGTGCTCGATCTGCTCGACCAGCCCGAGGTGATCGACGCGACCGCCGACACCGGCTGGATCGACCGGGTCCGCGCCGAGGGCAGGTTGGTCACCCATCGGCACTCCGCCGTCGCCCTGGCCACCGCGGCCATCGAGGCCTATGAGGTGGAGGAGGACGTCGAGCAACAGCGTCTGCTGTCCACCGCGTTCGGCGGCCGCCCGCAGGTGCAGCACGAGAGCGGCCGACCGCTGGATCTGAAGCTGCGCGGCGTCGGGTACCGGGTGCGGGTGGCACGGGTGGGGGCGGATCGGTTCCGCGTCGGCGTCGAGTCGGGCGGCTCGGTCCGCACCGCCGATGTCGTGCTCGACCGTTTCGATCGGCATACCGGGCAGATCGTGGTCAACGGCATCCGATACCGCCTGCTCACCGGAACACACGGCCCGATCCACCTGATCGAGGTGGACGGCGTGACGCACCGCGTCACTCGGGACGAGGGCGGCGTCGTCCGCTCGCCGATGCCCGCATTGGTCGTCGCCCGTCCGGTGGAGGTCGGCGCCGAGGTCGAGGCGGGCGCTCCGGTGCTGGTCCTGGAGAGCATGAAGATGGAGACGGTGCTGCGGGCGCCGTTCCGGGCTCGCTTGAAGGAATGCGTCGTCTCGGTGGGCGGCCAGGTGGAGACGGGTGCGCCGTTGCTGCGGCTGGAGCCGTTGGGCGACACCGAGTCCGCCGACACCGCCACCGACGAGGCCGTCGAGCTGGATCTACCCGCCGAGCCCGCGCAGATCCCGACCTGGGAACGCCTGACCCGGGGCCAGGAGAACCTACGCAGTCTGCTGTTGGGCTTCGATGTCGATCCACACGACGAGCGTCGGGTGATCGACGACTATCTCGCCGCGCGCCGGGAGGCCATCGCGGAGGGCCACCGGCCGCTGTCCGGGGAACTGGACCTGATGGACGTCTTCGCGGATCTCGCCGAGCTGAGCCGGAATCGGCCCTCGAGCGACGATGGCGTCGACAGCCACGTCCACAGTGCCCGCGAGTACTTCCACACCTACCTGCAGAGCCTGGACGTCGAGCGGGCCCGGCTGCCGGAGAGGTTCCAGGACAAGCTCGCCAAGGCGCTGGGGCATTACGGCGTCACCGAGCTGGACCGCTCCCCCGAGCTCGAAGCCGCGGTGTTCCGGATCTTCCTGGCCCAGCAGCGGGCCACGGTGGATGCCACGGTCGTCACCGACCTGTTGCGGGCCTGGTTGCAGGAGCCGCCGCCGGACGAGACGCTGCGGGAACCGGTCGGGCTGGCCTTGGAACGGCTGGTGGCCGCGACGCAGGTCCGGTTCCCGGCGGTCTCCGACCTCGCCCGGGGCGTGGTGTTCGCCTGGGTCGGCCAGCCGTTGCTGCGGCGCAACCGGGCCCGGGTCTACGCCGACGTCCGCAGGCACCTGCGGCACCTGGACGAGAACCCGCAGGCCGCCGACCGTGCCGAGCGCATCGCCGAGATGGTCCGCAGCACCGAGCCGCTGGTCCGGCTGCTCGGTCAGCGGCTGGGGCGCGGCGCCTCGGACAACACGGTCATGTTGGAGGTGTTGACCCGGCGGTACTACGGCAACAAGGGCCTCACCGGCATCCACACCCACGAGGTCGCGGGCTGCACCTTCGTGGTCGCCGAGCGCGCGGGTTCGCGGGTGGTCAACGCTGCGGTGGGCTTCGACGAGTTGGGCAGCGCGCTGCGGGGGCTTGCCGAGCTGGCGGGCGGCACCGACATCGATGCCGACATCTACCTCGCGTGGGAGAACCAGCCCGAGGACTCCGCGGCGATGGCGGCCGAGCTGGCCGAGGTCGTCGGGGCGCAACCGCTGCCCGAGCAGGTCCGCAGGCTCACCACCACCGTGGCGGGTCGCAGTGGCGCGGTGATGCACCAGCACTTCACCTTCCGCGCCTCGGAGACCGGCATGGTCGAGGACCGGTTGATCCGGGGACTGCATCCCTACATCGCGCAGCGGATGCAGTTGGAGCGCTTGAACAGGTTCGACCTCACTCGCGTGCCGTCCTCGGACGAGGAGGTCTACCTCTTCCGTTGCGTGGCCAAGGAGAACGCCGCCGACGATCGGCTAGTGGCCCTCGCGCAGGTGCGCGACCTGACCGAGCTGCGGGAGTACGACGGT
This sequence comes from Actinoalloteichus hymeniacidonis, assembly GCF_014203365.1. NCBI lineage: Bacteria > Bacillati > Actinomycetota > Actinomycetes > Pseudonocardiales > Pseudonocardiaceae > Actinoalloteichus > Actinoalloteichus hymeniacidonis. Next base: position 1,855,025 of record NZ_JACHIS010000001.1, on the reverse strand, counting down.
CGGTTGGTCTCGCTGCCGACGGCGGAGGACACCGTCGCCGCCTGCCTGGACGCGATCCGTCGTGCGCAGTCGCTGCGGCCGTCGAAGAAGCGCTTCAACACCAACCGGATCGTGGTCTACGTCTGGCCGCCGAGCAACATCACCCGCGCGGAGCTGGAGACGATCGCGGGCCGCGTGCTGCCGACGACCCTGGGCGCGGGGTTGGAGGAGATCCTGTTCATCGCCCGCCAGCGTGATCGAGCGACCGGCGAGCTGGTCAAGAGCGCGGTGCGCATCACCTTCGACGCCACCGGCCACGCGGAGCTCACCGTGGGCGAGCCCTCGGACGAACCGATCGAGCCGGTCGACGACTACCGGCAGAAGGTGCTGCGGGCGGCCAGCCGCAACACGGTGTACCCGTACGAGCTGACCGGTCTGCTCGGCGAGTTCGTCGAGCACGACCTCGATGAGAACCACGTGCTGGTGCCGGTCGACCGGCCCAAGGGTCGCAACACCGCGGCCCTGGTCGCGGGCATGGTCACCACCAAGACCGCGCGGCATCCGGAGGGCGTCACCCGGGTCGTGCTGCTGGGCGACCCGACCAAGTCGCTCGGGGCGCTGTCCGAGGCCGAGTGCCGTCGGGTGATCGCCGCCCTGGATCTGGCCGAGCGGACCGGGGTGCCGCTGGAGTGGTACGCGTTGTCCTCGGGTGCGCGGATCTCCATGGAGTCCGGCACCGAGAACATGGACTGGGTGGCCGCCGCACTCAAGCGGATCGTCGAGTTCACCCAGGACGGCGGCGAGATCAACATCGTGGTCGCGGGCATCACCGTCGGTGCGCAGCCGTACTGGAACGCCGAGGCGACGATGCTCATGCACACCAAGGGCATCCTGGTGATGGCGCCGGAGTCGGCGATGGTGCTCACCGGCAAGCAGTCGCTCGACTTCTCCGGTGGGGTCTCGGCCGAGGACAACTTCGGTATCGGCGGTTACGACCGGGTGATGGGCCCGAACGGGCAGGCGCAGTACTGGGCGCCGGATCTGGCCGCGGCGCGGGACGTGCTGATGGCGCACTACGACCACACCTACGTCGTCCCCGGCGAGCAGACGCCCCGCCGGGCGCGGACGACCGACCCGGTGGATCGCGACGTCTCCGACTTCCCGCATGCCGTGGTGGGCAGCGACTTCACCACGGTCGGCGAGATCTTCTCGGCCGAGTCCAACCCGGACCGCAAGAAGCCCTTCGACATCCGCACCGTGATGCGGGCCCTGTCGGACCAGGATCACCCGGTGTTGGAGCGCTGGGCGGGCATGGCCGACGCGGAGACGGCTGCGGTGCAGGACGTGCATCTCGGCGGGATGCCGGTGTGTCTGCTGGGTATCGAGTCGCGGTCGATTCCGCGCCGAGGCTTCCCTCCCACCGACGGGCCGGACACCTACACCGCGGGCACCCTGTTCCCACAGTCGTCGAAGAAGGCGGCACGGGCGATCAACTCGGCGAGTGGCAACCGGCCGCTGGTGGTGTTGGCGAACCTGTCCGGTTTCGACGGCTCGCCGGAGTCGATGCGCAAACTGCAGCTAGAGTACGGCGCCGAGATCGGTCGGGCGATCGTGAACTTCCAGGGGCCCATCGTGTTCTGCGTGATCTCGCGGTATCACGGCGGCGCGTTCGTGGTGTTCTCCAAGGCGCTCAACCCGAACATGACCGTGCTCGCGCTGGAGGGTTCCTTCGCCTCCGTGCTCGGCGGCGCCCCGGCGGCGGCGGTGGTGTTCGCGGGCGATGTCAATGCCCGGGCCGCAGGCGACGAGCGGGTTCGCGAGCTGGAGGCGCGGGTGTCGGCGAGCACCGGCGCCGATCGGGCCGCGCTCGCCGCCGAGCTGGAGGAGCTGCGGGCCTCGGTACGCGCGGAGAAACTCGGCGAGGTGGCCACGGAGTTCGACCGGGTGCACAACATCCAGCGTGCGGTCGAGGTCGGTTCGGTCGACGCCGTCATCAGCGCGGCCGAGCTGCGTCCCCGCATCATCGAGGCCATCGAGTCGCGATTGAGCTAGTCGTTGGATCGAGGCCGGTGGGTGGCATCTCGGATGCCACCCACCGGCTTTCTCGTGTCAGGAACCGGGGGTTCGGATCAGCGCGGTCCGTCGCCGGTCACCGGCACGAACCGGGACTCGCCGGAGCCGACCTCGAAGATCACCCGGTCCTCGGTCGTCTCGATATAGCGAGCCCGCGACCGACCCGTGGAGCGGTAGGTCATCCCCTCGACCCTGGGTAGTTCGACCCGGCCGGTGACGTTGACGGGCAGCTGCGCGGTCGCCCGGACGCCGCGATCGGTGCGCACCCAGTCCAACGACACCGGTCCGCGTTGGGTGTGCACGGTGCCCTCGGCGTCCGGCGGTCCGGCGGCGGGCGGGACGAGCCGCACCGTCGCGGCGCCGGGATCGCCCGGTCGGATGCCCAGCATCGTCTCGGTGATGTCGACAGCGGCCTGCGCACCCCAGCCGTGGGACTGGCTGTGGTTCGAGCCCTCTTCCCGGGTCCACGCCTCCCAGGTGAAGGTCGCGCCCTGATCGAGGATGTTCGCCCAGCCGAGTTTCGTCGGGTCGGTGAGCAGGTCGTGTACCAGGTCGGGTCGCTCGGCGTCCGAGAGTGCCTGCAGCAACCAGTGGGCGGTCATCGGACCCTGCCGCATCCCCATCGAGGCCAGGTGTTCGGCGAGCGCCGGGTGATCGGCCTCCGGTGCGATCCCGAAGGCGATGGCATATGAGGTGGCGTGCTGACTGCGTCCGTCGCTCTGGGTGCCGTCCGCGTACAGGCCGTCGACGTAAGCGCCGTCCTCGGCACGCAACTGCTCGTTCATGGCCTCGGTCAGCGCCGCCTGGGCTGCTCGATAGTGCTCGCCCTCCTCGGCGGGACGGCCCAGTTCCTCGGCCATCTGGGCCGTGCGTCGCAGCACCTCCACGCCTTGGGCGTTGATGGTGGTGCGGGCGGCGGTGGCCATGTCGTAGTCGAAGCGACCGGGTGCGGGCCAGTCGATGATCCCGAACTCGTAGTCGCCGCTGCCGCCCGCGAGTTCGGTGACCAGGCCCGCCGTCGGGCCGTCGCCGGGGATGTGTCGGAGCACGTACTCGGCGGTCTGCCGGATCGCCGGGTACGCCTCGGCGAGCAGGGACCGGTCGCCGGTGACCTGGTAGTACCGCCACACCCAGTTGACGAACATCTGGGTGAAGTCGGGGATGTCGCGTTTGCCGTCGCCGTTGGGGTAGACGGCGTTGTACCGCCCGCTGTCCGCGCCGTCGGCCCAATGACGTTGTTGGGAGGCGAGGAACTCGCGGATGGCCTGTTGGGTGGCGTCCCGTTCGCCGAAACCCTGCATGGTGGCATAGGAGATGTTGGCCGAATCCAGCAGGAACTGGCCCTTCTCCCTGGTCGGGGTGTCGACGAACTGTTCCTGCACGGAGTACAGCGCGGAACGCTGCATCAGCTCCCACACCTCGGTGAGGGTGTCGTCGGAACTGGTGAAGGTCGCCTCGGCGTCGGCGGGGATCTCGGTGTGCAGTAGGACGGCGGCGACATCGTCGAGGGCGATGTCCTCGGCCGCGTCGGGGATCTCCAGGTAGCGGAAGGCCAGGTGGGTGAAGGCCTCGTACTCCTGGGGCCCGTCGACCTGGGTGTAGGGAAAGGTCATCAGGGTGTTCTGGGTGGACAGTCGGGACGTGTCGACCCGGCCGTCCTCGGTGAGTTCGTAGCCCGCGCGCAGTTGCAGGGTCCGGCCGTCGACGCCCTCGTCGAAGCGGACGATCGGCCGGGCGGGCACGACCACGCCGAAGTCGGCGACGACGGTGCCGTCGGCGGCCGTGTGCAGTTCGACCGCGTCGATCTCCGTCTCGGTGACCCGGGTCTCCTGGCCGGTCACGCTGGTGAAGGGTTCGGCGGGGTGTGCTCCGAGGCTGGTCGCGGCCGCCCAGTCGGTGTCGTCGAAGTCGGCGTCGTTCCAACCGGGGATGATGCCTCGGGCGTCCTGTTCGTCGACCCGGTCGCCTTCCCCGTTGCGCAGTGGTGATTCGGCGACGAACCGGGTGTCGCGGGTGACCCGCCAGCTGTCGTCGGTGTCGACGATCTGGGTGCTGCCGTCCTCGTGTTCGATCAACAGTTTGTGCAACAGGCCCGGTTCGCCCGCCGGTCGGCCCTGCCCGTCGCCGTACCAGTGGTAGCGCACGCCGATGGCGAGTGGGCTGCCGGGCTCGACGAGGTCGGTGACGTCGGCGGCCTGGTAGTAGCCCTCGCCGGGGTAGCCGAAGGAGGGCCCCCGGTCGGCACGCTGCCCGTTGAGGAAGAGCTCGTAGGTGTGGGAGGCGGCGGTGTAGGCCCTGGCTCGGACGATGGGGCTGTCGGCGACCGTCACCTCGGTGCGCGCCAACGTGTACTCGTCCGCCTCGGCGGCATCGCGGCGGATCCATTCCGCTCCTGCCCAGTCCTCGTCGGTGAGGCCGGTCTCGAAGCGGGCGGGTTCGGCCCACGGCGAGGATCGACCGCCGCTGTCCCAGGTCCGCACCGTCCAGTGATATTCGCGGCCCGGCAACAAATCAGGGCCCGCGTAGTCGATGTAGGACTGCTCGGCGGAGCGCACCCGGCCGCTGTTCCAGACCGGGGTGCCGTCGGCGGCCCGCTCGACCTTGATCTGGTAGGCGCTTTGGAATTCGTGGTGGTCCGGATCCTGCGGTTGCCAACCGAATGCCGGGGTGCCCTCGATGTTGAGTGGGGCGGCCTGGTCGTTGACACTGAGCACCGATGGCGCCAGCGGGGCTCGGTTGCGGATCTCACCGATCGCCGTTCCCACTGGCGCCCCGAGACCGACGGCGAGGCCGACGGCGGAGAATAACGCTGTCCCGATCACGGCAGGTCGCTGGCGCATCGTCGCTCCCAGGGCTGGTCCGCTTCAGTCATGGCACCATAGGCAGCGTCGAGGGGCCCGATCGAGTCCAGCAGCCGGAATCGGCCATTCACGGGCCGGAATGGACCGTCCTCTACTACGGTGGTCGCGCGAGATCACTGCCCGATGTCGGCCTGTGGTCCGGCCTCGGTGCCCAGCAATGCGGGGATGTCGGCCGCCGAGTCCAAGGTGTAGGAATAGAAGTCGCTCGGGTTGAACGCCGAGCCGCCGGAATCCCGCTTTCCGGTGGAGTTGACCACGATGTTGCCGGACTCGCGCAATTCCGCGGCCGCGTCCAGGTAGTACGGGTCCTTGACGTTGTCGAAGTAGCTGTTCTCCAGGACCATCTTGGTGGCGCCACGCGAATGGTTTCCGGTGGATCGCACGTTCTGCAGGTAGTTGTTGTAGAGATGCGCGTAGGCGATGTTGTCGGCGCTGGGGTTGCGCTGATTGGTGTCGCGGATCCAGTTGTGGTGGATGGTGATCCGCGAGGTGACGTTGTCGGTCCAGCCGATACCGAAGGACTTGTTGTTCTCGGCGAGCACGTTCCACGACACCGTCAGGTAGGTGGTGTCCTTGCGGCTGTCGATCAGTCCGTCGTTCATCCGAGTGATGGTGTTGTGGTCGATCCAGACATGGTGCGCGTTGTCGAGTTGGATGCCGTCGTAGTCGAAGTCCTTGTCGTCGGGGTCGTCCTCCTCCATCAGTGTGTCGCGGATGGTGAGGTTGCGGATGATCACGTTGTGGACGCCGTCGCCGAGGAAGAAACCGCCGTTGACGATGTGTCCCACCAGGCCGACGCCCACGATGGTCTTGTCGGAGGCCACCCGGATCTCGGTGCCGTAGGGCGTGACGGTGATCTCGCCGCCGACCCGGATGACGTAGGGCTCGGGGGCCGTGGCGTAGCGGACCAGGGATTCATAGTCGGTGACGGTGACGGTCTCGCCGCCCTCGCCGCCGGTGGTGCGCTCGACACCCAGTCCGCTGGTGCCCGCGAATCCGTCGGCGACATCGGAGTAGACCTGTCCGGCCGGTGGTGCGTCGGCGGTGGCGGGCGCCACGGACACCACCCCGCCGACCGTGGCCAGTAGGGCGATCAGCACGACGGATCGCCGTCGCCGCCCCGGGTTCCGAAGAATTCCGAACCTGGTCATCACGATCTCCTTTGATCGATTCGTTCGATTCGACCGGCGGAATTCTCCGGCCGCACTGTCGGTTGCCCGACCGATTACGAACCAGAATTCCGCCAATCGCAAGGAGATCGACACGATACGAATTAATCGCACATACTGTCAACTATTCACCGAATCGAATCGAGTTCGAACCCACAATCGACTCTCGCGTCGAATGGATCGCATAACCGGGCGGCCGAATGGGCGGCGACAAGCGTCGATGATCACTGGCGTGCGCCGCGTCGCTTCGACGCGTGGATCGATGCGGAGACCGGATCGGACGTCAATCCGACCAATCCGCCCCCGAGCGACAGAACTGTCGTTACTCTCGGTGCCCTTAGCGTCACTCCGCAAGTAGATCGGAGGCGACATGAACGACCGCATCCTCGACCCCGGCGGGGCCCGCGAGCGACTCGAAGCGTGGAAGGGCCGCATCGACAAGCTTGCCGCCGACACCCAGACGATGAGCAGCCGTCTTCAAGCTGTGCGTATCACCACGAACGATCCGACCGGGCTGACCGAGGTCACCATCGATTCGACCGGCTCGCTGGTGAATCTCACACTGACCGACCGGATTCACCGTGTCCCCCCGACCGTCGTAGCCGAGACGATCATGGCGACGCTCGGCCGGGCGAGGACCACCCTGTCCGAGCAGTCGCAGGAGATCATCGCCGACACGATGGGGACCGAATCGCCGACGGCACAGGCCGTCTCGGCCAGCGTCGGCAGGCAACTGCGTGGTGAGGCACCACCGCACCCTGGTTCCTCGACGGACGAGGACGGCGAGGACTTCGACGACCGCTCCTACCTCGGGCGGCGGTGAGCATGGCCGACGGATACGACGTCGAGGTCGAGCAATTACGTACCCATGCGGGCAATGTGGATGCGGTCCGGGCGCGGTTCGACGCGGTGCGGTCGGCCAGCTCGAACATCGCGCAGAACGAAGAGGCCTACGGCACGTTGTGCGGCTGGATCTCAGGTGTGCTGGAGGCTAGGCATACCAAGCAGGACGAGTTGTTCGCCTACGTCGAGGAGAACCTCAATCTGCTCGCCGAGGCCTTGCGCACCACGGCTTCGAACTACGAGGGCATGGAGGACACGAATACCGACGTGATCCGTTCCGCCGGGGGCGAGGCGTTGCGATGAGTGAAGACTCGTTGATCGCACCGGTGGAGTCGTCCCGCGAGGTGTGGACGGGCTCGGGGTTGGCCGAGGGCGTCGAGGGTCTGATCGATGCCATCGCGGGCGAAAGCTGGGTGGACACCGCGCTGGCTGGTGGCACGCTGGCCGTCGAGGCCGCGGCGACCGCGATGGACCCGATCAGCGCGCTATTGGCCAATGGACTCGGCTGGGCGATGGAGTATTTCGACCCGCTACGAGAGATGCTCGACGAGCTGACCGGCATTCCGGACGTGGTAGCCGCACACGCCGCCACCTGGGAGAACATGTCTACCGAGCTATCAGCCATGGCAACCGATCTCGACGCGCACCTGGCGGCGGACCTTCCGGATTGGACCGGCGAGGCATCGGAGGCCTATCGCAGCATGATGGCCAACAACGTCGAGGCGCTCGGGGGTCTGTCGGCGATCTCGACGGCGATGTCGGTGGCCACCGAGGGGGCGGGCGGGCTCGTCGAGCTGACCAGAGGATTGGTCCGCGATCTCATCGCAGATCTGGTCGCCCGGGTGATCGTCTGGGCCGTCGAGGCGATCTTCGTGGTCACGATCCCGGTGATCGCCTCGCAGATCGCGGCTGCGGTGGTCAAGTGGGCGGGTCGCATTCTGACGTACACCCTGGGACTGATCGACAGTCTCACCAACCTCAGCAAGCTTCTCAACGAGTAGGCGGCCATGACGAGACTGCTCGCGTTAGTCGTGCTCATCGTCCGATTCGCATTACACCGCCGTACGCCCGACGGCGATGGAAAACCCCCATCGTCCAATCCCGGCTCCGGGGTGAAGAGCTCACAGGAGGCGACCGGTGAGATCGCGGTGCGCGGCCGCCCCACCGAATCCGGCCCACAATCGACCGATCCGGCCGCCCCGACCGACACCGACAACCAATGGAACAACACCGACGGCTCGACCACGCCGCCCCAGCCTGCGGACATCGGCCTCAGCGATGACCGTCGGAATCACATCTTGGACGGTCACGGCGACGATGAGGGTGGCGGTCACTTCCCTGGCACCGGCCTGTCCGACAAGACCGAGTTTCCCGAGCGATGGGCGCCCTACGATGAGAACCGACCCGGTGACCGGATCGTCGAGAACATTCTTGATATCGCCAGGAACCCGGATGAACCGCCCTTCTTACAGGACAACGGCAACTGGAACGCCCAAGGGACTCGGGATGGTGTGACGGTAGAGGTCATCATCGATCCCGACGGCAACATCGTGACAGCCTTTCCGCAGCCTGGCGGTCATGGCGTGTTCCACAATGACGAGAACGGCGTTCCGGGTGTGTACAACGAGAACGGCACACTGATTCAGCAGGACGAGAACGGCGATTGGGTCGGCGAGAACGAGCGGGGCGATCCAGTCCGGTACGACGAGCACGGCAATCCGGTCGGCTAGTGCAAGGGAGATACCGTTGGACGTCGTCAAAGTTGGCAGGGACCTCCGCAAATTGATGGAGAGGCTCGATGGTCGCCTCGCGGAACGACTCCCGCCCCGGCAACTCAAGTCGTACTGGTCGTACCTCAACGCGGGCGAGCGGACCGAACTGCTCGACGTGCTCTGCGCGACCCTGGTGAAACGGCAGATCCCGGTGACCTTGGAGGAACGGGGCATCCTCGCCGAGATTCTGAGCATGTACACCGATCCCGACCCGCGCTACACCTATGTCGCCGATCCGGCGGGAGTGTTGGCGCAGCTCGAAGTCAGTTCGGGATCGTGATCATCCGCTGGGTTCGGTCCGTCACCCCTCGCCCGCGCTGATCACCGCGTCTAGAGCCTCGTCGATCTCGTAGGCGGTGTCCTGGGCGGTGGCCAGTTCCTGCATCGCGGAATTGAACAGGTCCGCGTCATTGGTCTCGATCCCGGTCTGGCAGTCCTCGCCCGCCTGCCAGACCTGGAGGAGGAAGGTCACCCAGAGCACGTTGGCCTCGGCGTCGGGAATCCGGAAGTAGTCGGATGCGGAGAAGCTGAAGTCGACCAGCTCCGCACACAGTGGACCGATGTCGGTGAGCAGGTCGACGGTGTACCCGGCGTCGACCCGCAGGGTGACCGCGTCGAACAGTTCCTCGCGGGACCGGTAATAGGTGTCCAGCAGGTCGTCCCCGCCCCGGTCGAACCACGCATCGGCCTGGAGCGCCCTGGCCTGCGGCGAAGCGGCCGTGCCCACGTCGAGTGGCATCGTCTGTACCGCGTTGCGTTGCACGTCGGCGGACTCCGGCAATCGGGAGGCGAACGACGCCTGCTGGAACACGTAGCCGCTGGCCACCGTCAGGTTGACCCCGAGCAGGACGATCACCGCTATGCGCGCCGGTGCGGTCAACCCCGGCCGGCTCGGTCTCGGCCTGCGCAACGGCCGGGGCACCGCGATCAGCGCCGCGATGAGTGCACTGATCGGTAGCGCGGTCACGAACACCGAGTTGAACAGGGGCAGCGGGCTGGCCACCGTGGCGCACGGCGCCAACTCGAGGTTCAACGGCGGCAGACACAGCTCGGAGGCGTCCCACATGAGCAGGATCGCGAAGGCGAGCGCAGCCGCCACCCCGCCTGCAATCAGCGCGGCCTGCAACCGATGGGTGGGGACTGCGAGGCGGGCCAGCAGCGCGGCCACGGCCGAGGCGATCACCAGTGTCAGCACGAAACCGCCCATTTGGGCCACCACGTACCGGGCCACCGAGGTCTCGGTCTCCCGAGCGGCGAGCAAGCCGGCGACCACCGCCGCCAAGGCCAACCCGCCCGCGATCCCGCCGATGGCTCCCGGAATCAGCACGCGTTGCAGGGCGGGGAGGCCCTCGCCCGGTCGGGGGTCGCCGCCTGCCCACGGCGCATCACCGGCCCACGCCGGTCGGCCGGCGGGCTTTCGCGCGGTCCAGGCGAGCAGCGGCACCGACCAGACTCCGACGAAGGCGGCGATGACCAGGGGAAGTCCGGCCACGGTGTCCGTCATGCTGACCATCCGGGCGAACACCCGGTCGAGCAGTTGTAGCGGCGGTCGGTCCGATTCGATGCCCAGCTGGAAGGTGACCACCGAATCGCGGACTCCGGCGAGATCGGGCAGCCAACCCGTCGCGAAGGCCACGCCCTGGGTGTGCCACCAGTAGAACCACACCGACAGGGCCAAGGCCGAGGCCAACAGACTGAGCACCATCACGCCCCGCAGGGATCGTCCCTGCCAGGCGGCGACCCACAGCCGTGCACAGTGCACGAGCCACCAGCTGAACGCCATGGCAGCCATGACGACCAGGCCCAGGATCCAGGGCCGGAGCGGGACCCATTCGTTGATGGTGCCCTGACCGGTGACGATCCCGCCCGCCACCATGCCGAGGCCCAGCCACCAGCCCGCGCGGACCGCCGACGGCGGGGCGCCGCCGCCCAGCGCTCGATGGGTGACCGCGCGGAACAACGCGGTGCCGACCACCCCCGCGATCAGGCCTGCTGCGGTGAGTGCGATGGCATGTTGGGCCCACAGCGTGATTGCGGCGTACTGGGTGAGGACGAACATGCCATGGGTGTGCACGATGGCACCTGCCGCACCGGTGAGGAACAGCGGCAGCGCGTCGACGCCGAACAACATCGCCGGATCGGTCAGGGCCCGGCGACGCAGTGCCCAGCTGGGGTGCGGGTGCCATAGTTCGGCGAACCGGCGCAGCGCCCGACGGCCCCGGCTCTGCTCGGCCTCGGCCTCCGTTGGCGCCGTCCAACCACCGTGGTCCGCGCCCCACCGCACCGCGGCGAGGTCGGCGTAGATCTCGCGGCTGCGCAGCACATCGGATCGGGCGAGGTAGACCAGCACGGTCAACACTGCGATGAGCAGCAGCGCCCGGAACACGATCGGGGCTTCGATACCGCCGACCTCCGAGTCGGACATGTACCAGAAACGCCAGGCACACCACAGCAGGAAAGGCGGGAGAGCCGCGCCCAGGTAGACCCGCCACAGCGCCACGGTCAGATAGGTGATCGTCACGTCGCGGTTGGCGATGTGGGCGAGTTCGTGCAGCACCACCGCCCGGAATCGGTCCGGGGCGGCGGAGCGCAGGGCGATGAGACCGCCGTGCAGGCACACCGTGGCCTGTTTGTTGCGGCCGAAGACCACGGCCCCTGCCGAGGTTGCGGTCAGGTCGACGACGATGCGCGGCGACCATTCCAGGCCTGCGGTCGCCACCAGGGCGGCCACCGTGCGGTGGATCTCGCCGTCGTGGTCGATGGCGGCCAACGGGACCACCCGGCCGCGACGCGCCTTCCACGCGGGTAACACGCGGAACAGCAGGGCGGTCAGCGCGGCCAGCAGCGCCCACCAGACGACCAAGACCCACCAGGACGGCGGCGCCGCATAGCGTTCACTGCATTCGCGGTAGGCCAGCCATTGGTTGCCGCGCTTGGCGATCACCTCGGCGGGCGAGTCCTCGCCGGGGGCGATGCCTGCGGCCAGCGAGCAGGAGAGGCCGTCGTAGGCGGTCAACGCGAGGGCCACGTTGAGCACCATCATGCTGCTGCTGGCGATCAACAGGACGACGAGCAGCACGAACTTCGCGGTGGTGCCCGCGTTCAGCATCCGCTCGTCGAGCTTGGTCGCCCTGGTCATCGGATCGCCCAGCGCGATGCCCCTGATCCGACGCGGCGCCGGTCGGGCGGGGCCGCCCGGGCAAGCCTGATCACCACCTCGCGTCCCGTACGCACAGTGGCCATGTCACCCCGACCCGTGTCGATCCCCCGTGAAAGTATGCCGCGCACCGACGGCGACGGGTTCCTACGAACGGGTGAGTGGCGCGGGGTTACTCGGGGCGCGAGGCGGTGGTTGTCAGGTGCGGGTGCGGCTCCGGTAGAGCAGCCAGACGAAGTACGGCGCGCCGATCAGGGCGGTCATCAGACCCGCCGGAAGCTGGCCGGGGGCGATGACGGTGCGGCCGATGGTGTCGGCGGCGCACACCAGGATGCCGCCCAACAGTGCCGCCACCGGCAGCGCCCTGGAGTGCCGCCGACCCACGATCGCCCTGGCCGCATGCGGGGCCACCAGGCCGACGAAGGAGATCACGCCGACGCCCGCGACCGCCGTGCCCGTCAGGAGGACCGAGCACACCAACAGCAGGAGTCGGGATCGGGGCACATGGACGCCCAGCACCCGTGGAGTCTCGTCGTCGACCGACAGCAGGTCGAGTTCGCTCCTGGTTCGGATCAGCAGCGGCACGATCAGCAGCACCGCCACGACCATCGGCACCAGGTGTTCGAAGGACCGGCCGTAGGTGGAGCCCGCCAGCCAGGTCAGCGCCTTGGTCTCGTTCCACGGGTCGGACGCGGTGATCAGCAGGGTGATCAGAGCCTGCGTGGCCTGTTGCACCCCGAAGCCGATCAGCACCAGTCGGGCGCTGGCGAAGCCGCCCTTGGCGGCCATCGCGAACACCACGGCGGTGGCCACGGCCGCTCCCACCGCCGCCGCACCGGCCTGGAACCAGAATCCGACGCCCGTGACCAGGGTGATCACGGTGATCGCACCGAGACCCGCGCCGCCCGCGACGCCGATGATGCCGGGTTCCGCGAGTGGGTTGCGGGCCACCGACTGGATCACCGCACCCGCCAGGGCCAGGGCGGCCCCCGCCAACAGCGCGGCGAGCACCCGGGGGGCACGGTTGTCCATGACGTTGCTGACGATGGGACCGGCCTGTCCGGTGATCCAGTTGGCCACATCGCCCAGCAGCAGCCAGGTATCGCCCAGCAGCACCGAGCCGACCGTCACCCCGACCGCCGCGATCAGCAGGACACCGAGGGTCAGCCGGAAGCGGCGGGCGCTGATCGTGCCCTTGGTGCCCGCGGCCGGTGGCTCCACGGTGGAGCTGATCCGGATGTTGCGGGCCAGCACCATCAGGAAGACGGCGCCCAACAGGCTGGTCACCACTCCGGTGGGGACCTCCAGCGCGCCCTGGGCACCGACCAGCGCGCGCAGCAGGACATCCGCGCCCAACAGCAGGGCCACCCCGGTCGCGCCGGAGGTCAGGATCAGGGCGGTATGCCGGTGCAGTCCGGGAATCGCGTTGGCCGAGAGCCGCATCAACGCGGGGGCGGCCAGGCCGACGAAACCGATCGGGCCCGCCAGGGTCACCGCCGAGGCGGACAACAGCACGGCGAGCAGGATCGTCACCAGTCGGACCCGGCCAACGCCGACGCCCAGCGCCCTGGCGTGGTCGTCGCCGAGGTAGACGAGGTCCAGTCGCCGTGCCACCAGCAACAACAGCAACACGGCGACGCCGATGATCGGTCCGATGGTGCGGACGCCGTCGAGTCCGTTCTGCCCGAGCGACCCCGCGCCCCAGGCATACATTCCCTGGGTCTCCTGCGCGAACAGCAGCAACAGGATGTTGGTCCCCGCGGTCATGGCCAGGGCGGTGGCGGTGCCCGCCAGGACCAGTCGCACGATTCCGGTGCCACCCGCGCCGGACAGGGTGAGCACCAGGGCCGCCGCGGCCAGCCCGCCCGCGAAGGCGATGCCCGCCGAGCCCAGCAGCGGAACCGAGACCCCGAAGGCCGCGACCGCCACCATCGCGAGATGGGCACCGGCGCCGACGGCCAGCGTGTCCGGCGCCGCCATGATGTTGCGCGCCACCGACTGCATCGCCGTGCCCGCGACTCCCAGTGCGACCCCGACGACGATCGCCGCGAGCAGCCTGGGAAGCCGGGACTCGATGACGACCGCCAGCGTGTGGTCCGCCGTCTGGCCGAACAGCAGTCCCAGCACGTCGAGGGCGTCGAGGTCCGAGGTGCCCTGGGTGAGATGCACCGCCGAGATCAACAGGATGAACGCCGCGAGCCCGACGCTCAACGTCACGAGCCGCCCGCGCCCTCGGCGGGGGGTGTCGGTGGCCGGTGCCGCCTGCGGGCGCGGCCGAGTCGCCGTAGTCACCGTGGTGCTACGCCTCGAGAGCGTCGACGGCCGCGTCGACGTACTGCATCATCGACAGCGGTCCGCCGAACATCCACAGGCCGTCCGGGAAGCGATACACCTTGTCGTCCTGCACGAACGGCAGGCTCTGCCAGATCGCGTTGCCCGCCAGTTCGTCGGTGTAGGGGTCGCCGAGCACGTCGTTGGCGATGTACCAGAACCGGACATCTCCCAGTTCGGTGAGGCCTTCCACATCGGCCTGGGCGAGTCCGTGGGACGCGTCGCCCTCCATCGTCCAGGCGTTCTCGAGGCCGAGCTCCTCGAAGACCGAGACGACCAGGGCGCCTTCGACGAAGGGGCGGATACTGACCGAGCCCGCATCGGCATAGGCGTCGGAGAAGGCGATCGGCTCGCCCGTCGCGCCCAGCTCCTCCACGGTGGCGGCGCCTTCGGCGATCTTCGCGTCGAAGTCGGTCCGCAACTGCTCGGCCTCGTCCTGCTTGCCGGTGGCCTCGGCGACCATGTCGAGGCTGGCGAACATGCTGCCGATGGGGTCCTCCCCGTTGCCGCCCTCGATGACGATGACCGGGACCATCGCCTCGATCTGTTCGATGGCGCCCTCGTTGAGGGAGTCGGTGGCCACGACCAGATCCAGGTTCAGCGATCCGAGGGTGTCGATGCTCGGTTCGCCCCTGGTGCCGATCTCGGTGGGCGTGTCATCCAGTGGCACGGCGCTGACCCATTTGCTGTAGCCCTCGATGTCGGCGACTCCGACCGGCATGACGTCGAGCGAGACCAGGTGCTCGACGCCGTTCCACTCGGTGGCCGCGACCCGTTGCGCCGGCCCGTCGAGGGTGACCTCCTGGCCCCGTGAGTCGACGATGGTGATGGGATCGCCGCCGCCGGCGGCAGGCTGGTCACCGCCTGCTTCCTCCGTGGTGCCGCAGCCTGCGACCACCATGGCCGCAGCGGCCGACAAACCGATCATCACGCGGGTGCTACGCATGTCTCTCCTACTTGCTGGGGTGAAGCGTTGATGGTCACGCCTGGGCGAGCGCGGCGGCCGCATCGTTGAACCGGCCGACCGCGCGGGTGTGGATGCGCCCGTCGATGCGAGCGACATCGACGCGGATTCCGTAGGCACGGGTGAGGTTCTCGGCGGTGAGGACGTCGTCCGGGGTGCCGCCGGCGGTGACCCGGCCGCCTTCGAGGAGCAGCATTCGATCGGCGATGGCGGCGGCCTGATCGAGGTCGTGGAGCACCACGCCGACGCCGACGCCGTGTGCGTCGGCGAGGTCGCGGACCACATCGAGGATCTCCACCTGGTATCGCAGGTCGAGGAAGGTGGTCGGCTCGTCGAGCAGGAGCAGCGCGGTGTCCTGGGCGAGGCAGCTCGCGAGCCACACGCGCTGGGCCTGCCCACCGGACAGGGCCTGCACGGGGCGGTCGGCGAGCGCGGTGAGCCCGGTGAGCGTCAGGGCGCGTTCCACGGCGGCGGGGCCGTCCGGGTCGTGGCCGCCCCACCGGGAGCGGTGCGGATGCCGACCGAACTCGATCAGTTCTCGGACGCACAGGCCGCCGGGCGCGGTCCGTTGCTGGGATAGCAGCGTGATCCGCCGGGCGAGGTCTTTTCCGGACAGCGCACGCAGGTCGGCGCCGTCGGCGAAGGTGACGGCCCCGGCGACCGGCGGGTGCAACCGGGCCAGCGCCCGCAGCAGAGTGGACTTTCCGCTGCCGTTGGGACCGATCAGCGCGGTCACGGTGCCCGCGTCAAGGGCGATCGAGGCGGCGTGCACCACGGTGTCGCGGCCGTAGGCGATGTCGAGTTCGCGGGCGGCGACGCCGGTCGGGGCGTGCGGTGGGGTTGCGGACACCGCCACACACTAAGGAGAGGTTTACCTAAGTCACAAGGGGGCGTGTTCGTCGGCACATTCTCATCACCGCACCACAGCAGGTGAATTTGGCGCCGGGCCGCGTACTGCGGCGGTCCGGAGCCACCCGCTGCTCAGGGCTCGATCAGGGCTGCGATCCGGTGTCCAACAGGCAGAACTCGTTCCCCTCCGGGTCGGCCAACACCGTCCAGGACACCTCGGCGGGCTGGCCGACATCCACCCGCCGGGCGCCCAGCTCCACCAGTCGAGCCAACTCGTTCTCCGGGCTCATCCCGTCGGCCCGCAGGTCCAGGTGCAGTCGGTTCTTCACCTGTTTGCCCTCGGGCACCGGGAAGATGTCGATGCGCGACACCGTCTCGCCGACCGGCGCGATGCCGATCCCCCCGTCCTCCACCTCGACGACCTGCCACCCGAGCACCTGGCACCAGAAATCCGCGATGACCTGCGGCGATGCCGCGTCGATCGCGATGGCCGTGATTCTGCTGGTCATCACAGGATGATAACCGTCGCCGGCCGATCGGGGGAGATCGCGAACCGATCGGCAAAGCCGCAGGCCGAGGTCGACGACACGCCATCGCGCGCTGGCAACGCGGCCCGCGATCCCGACGAACTCGATCACCGCCGCTCGATGGTGGAGCCCGCTACACCACCGGCACACCAGCCTGCACGATCGATCTCGGACTGCTGCGCGACAAGACTTCGGGGTGTCGATCCACCGGCGAGTCCATCGAACAGGAGCAGTCCCTCGTGTCCACTGATCACAAGGCCCGAAGCCGGGTGCTGCCCCGGCCTGCGGGTCTCGCGACCGTACTGGCGACCACCGGCGCCCTGCTCCTCGGAGTCACGGGCACCTCGCTCGGCACGGAGATCGCTCCTGCCCCGCCAGTGCAGGCGCCTGCCACGACGGCGAGCCTGACCACAGAGGACGTCAACGCCTGGCTCGACGGCCTCATCCCCGGCGCCATCGAGAAGGCGGGGATCGCGGGGGCGGGCGTGTCCGTCGTGCACGATGGCGAGGTGCTGGCCTCGCGGGGGTACGGCTACTCCGACACCGGGACCGCCGACGGGGCCGCCGGACACGATGCGGTCCCGGTGGACCCCGACACCACGCTGTTCCGGGTGGGCTCGGTGTCGAAGCTGTTCACCGCGACGGCCGCCATGCAGCTCGTCGAGAGCGGTGATCTCGACCTCGACACCGACGTGAACGAATACCTCGATTTCGAGCTCCCCACCAGCTTCGACACCCCGATCACCCTGCGGCACCTGCTGACCCACACCCCGGGTTTCGAAGAGCGGCTCTACGACATGATCCGCTTCGACGGCACCACTCCCGATCTGCGTGACGTGCTGGCGATCGACCCACCCGAGCAGGTCTACGAGCCCGGCACGATGCCCGCCTACTCCAACTACGGCAACGCGCTGGCCGGTTACCTGGTGGAACTCGCCAGCGGCAGGCCCTTCAACGAGTACGTCGACGCCGAGGTGCTGGAACCCATCGGGATGACCACGGCCTCCTTCGAACAGCCGTTACCCGCCGAGGTTCAGGACGCCATGTCCAACGGCTATCTCGATGACGCGGGCGCGGCGGCGCCGTTCGAGACCATCGGCCCGGCACCGGCCGGATCGCTGGCGGCCAGCCCCACCGAGATGGCGCGATTCATGCTGGCCCAGCTGGGCGACACGCCGGAGGCACCGCTGTTGTCGCCGGAGACCATGGAGCTCATGCACCAGCCCGGGCTCGACGACACAGCACTGGGCAACCTGGCCGCCGGGCCTCGGATGACCCTCGGCTTCTTCGATGAGAGCCGCAACGGACATCGCATCATCGGACACGGCGGCGACACCAACTTCTTCCATTCCCACCTGCAGATCTATCCCGGTCAGCGCACCGGCATCTTCGTCTCGTTCAACAGCAGCGGCCGGGCGGGCCCCGACACCCTGGAGATCCGCGACGCGGTGACCTCGGGCTTCGCCGACCGTTACTTCCCGGCCGCCGACCCGGCGTCCGACGCCGAGGAATCCGCCGGTCCCGGGGTGCTGTTGCCCGCACAGGACGCCTCGGTCGAGCCGACCGCTGGAGAGCACGCCGCGATGGCCGCAGGCGTCTACGAGCCCGCCCGGTCGATGCACAGCACCTTCCTCGATGCGATGAACCTGATCGACGAGACCTCGGTGGTCGCTCGGGAGGACGACACCCTGCTGATCACCCCCGGACCGGGAACGGCCCAGCCCGCGGTCTACGAGGAGGTCGAGCCCTGGGTGTGGCGCGAGGTCGGCGGCCAGCGGGTCATCTCCATGCGGGTCGAGGACGGCCGGGTGCAGGACATCGGCTATGCCTCGGCCTTCACGCTGAACCGCGTCGAGCCCGCGAACAGCTCCGGGGTGGCCCTGCCGGTGTTGATCGCGTCCATGGTCGTGTTGTCGGGCGCCCTGATCGGCTGGCTGGGCGGGGCGATCCTGCGTCGTCGGTACCGACTCGCCGAGATCGACCGAGCCGGGCGGCTGATGCGCATCCTGACCCGGATCGGCGTGGGAAGCGCGCTGATCGGCATCGTCGGCCGGGTGGTGGCGATCGGATTGATCACCGGTTTCCAGGATCCGCCCAGCGGGGTGTTGTCGCTGTTCGTCGCCTTCCAGTGGTTGGGTGCGTTGGCGGTCATCCCGGCGGTGTGGTCCCTGGTCGACGGCTTCCGCAACCGGATCGGCCTGCGCCGGATCCTCGGCGGCTTCCTGGTGCTGTTCGCCCTGGTGGGTGTCGCCTGGTTCGCCTGGAGCTTCATGTTCCTGTCCCCGAACCTGACCTACTGATCGGCTATCGCTCCCGGCGAAGGCGGGGCATAGCCGAACCAGAGCCCGTCGTTCCTGCCGCACCGCACGGCAGGACCGACGGGCTCGGTCCTGCGGGCGAGTCCCGACAAGGGGCTCGCCCGACGTTCTCTCCCCGGCCTCAGATCACGGCGGGACGGAACACCGTCCACTCCGACCAGGTGCCGCCGCCGGGGGTGCCGTCGGCGGCCAGGGTGTGCCACCGGGACCGCACGCCGTCGGCGGCGTCGAGGAAGACCTCGACCCGGCCGTCGACGTTCACGGTGTCCGCCAGATCGCTGCCGCCCGGCCCGAAGTCACTCCAGCCGGACCAGTTCCCCGCGTTGTCGGTCTGGTAGCGGTGTCGAACCCCGGACGACGTGGTGGCGAACTGCTCCAACCGGCCGCCCGGAGCCAACGTGACCGTCAGCCGCGCTCCGCCGGGTCCGCCGGTATCGACCCACTCCGACCAGCCGCCTCCATCGGGCCTGCCATCGGCCGGACTGGTCTGCCACCGATGCCGAATCCCGCCCTCGTGCGCCACGAAGACCTCGATCCGACCGTCGGAGGCCACGGCGGTGGCCAGGTCGGAACCGCCGGGTCCGAGCACGCCCCACGGCGACCAGGCCCCGTCGAGGTCGGTCTGGAACCGGTGGCTCAGCTCCCCCGCCGTCAGCGCGAACTGCTCCAGTCGCCCGTCCGGGGCACGGAAGAACGCCAGTCGCGCATTCGCCGGTCCGCCCGCGTGCACCCAGTCCGACCAGCCGCCGCCACCAGGCCTGCCGTCGGCGGGCGCGGTCTGCCAACGGTGGTGCACGCCGGACGAGTCGGAGGTGAACGCCTCCACCCGGCCGTCCGGGGAGGTCGCGGCCGCCACCGAGGAACCGGTGGTGGTGAACTCGCGGAGGTTCTGCGCCGGAGCGGGGCCGTGGGCCACGAAGTCGTAGCGGATGGGCTGGTAGAGGGCCTGAGTCTGCGACCAGCTGTACTCGTTGTAGGTGGCGCGCGGCGGTGTCTGCTCGTAGACCCAGTACCGGCTGCGGGCGGCGTCGAGCCAGCCGCCGAACACCCGGACGTGCCCGACCTGGTCGCCATCCCAGCGTCGCCACAGCAACGCGTCGCCGGGAAGCAACTCGTCCTTGGTGATCTCGTGCGAGACCTGGTCGAGGGTTCGGGTGGTGTAGGAGGCGCCGGTGTTCCAGGCCAGTGACACGAAACCGGAGCAGTCGGTGCGGTACCCGTCGCGCCACCGGTTGATGCTGTAGGAGACGGCTGCGGCCACCCAGGTGTGGGCCCGCGCCATGATCTCGTCGCGGGTGATCGAGGTGGCCGCCAGGGGCATGACCTCGCCCTCGCGGATGTCGGAGCGCGGCCCCGGCTCGCGGGGCTCGCCCACGCCGTCCGGCCAGGTCTCCGGTGGGCCGGTGGTGGTATCGACAGTGGTGGGACGCGGGTCGGTCACGGCGGCCCCGACTCCGGGTAGGACGGTGACGCTCGCAACGACGGCGAGTACCACGGCGGATGCTGCGGCGGCGACGGATCTTCGTAGGCCGATCACGGTCGGGTGCATGGTCCTCCTCGGGTCTAAGCCAGCGGTCCGGTCTTCTCGACGAACCCGTGGTCACACGGTCTGAGCTCGGAAGACACCCCAGTCCGACCAGGTGCCACCGCCGGGTGTGCCGTCGGCGGGGCGGGTGTGCCAGCGGGTCTGCATCTCCGACGTGCCATCGCCTACGGCGAGGAAAACCTCGATCCGCCCGTCGGGGTTGCGAGTTGCCGCCAGATCGGTGCCACCAGGCCCGAAATCACTCCACGCGGACCAGTTGCCGTGCAGGTCGGTCTGGTAGCGATGCCGGACACCCGCGGCGGTGGTGGCGAACTGCTCCAGCCTGCCACCGGGGGCCAACGCCATGGTGAGTCGGGCGGCGCCGGGCCCGCCGGTCTCCACCCACTCCGACCAACCGCCGCCGCCCGGCCTGCCATCGGCCGGACTGGTCTGCCACCGATGCCGGATGCCGATGTCGTAGGCGACGAAGATCTCCAGGCGGCCGTCGAAGGCGGCGACGGTGGTGACGTCGGTGCCGCCCGGTCCGAACTCACCCCAGGAGGACCAGGCGCCGTCGATGGTCGTCTGGAAGCGATGCCAGGTCGCGGCCTCGGTCACCGCGAGTTGTTCGAGCCTGCCGTCGGGTGCGACGTCGACGACGAGCTCCGATCCGCCGGGTCCGCCGGTCTCCACCCACTCCGACCAACCGCCGCCGCCCGGCCTGCCATCGGCCGGACTGGTCTGCCACCGATGCCGGATGCCGATGTCGTGGACGACGAAGATCTCCAGGCGGCCGTCCCGAGAGACGGCGGTGGCCACATCGACGCCGCCGGGTCCGAACTGCGTCCAATCCGACCAGGCGCCCTCCAGCGAGGTCTGGAAGCGGTGCCATAGCGCGTCGGCGGTCAGTGCGAACTGCTCGATGCGGCCGTCCGGTGTGCGGGAGAGGGCGATCTCGGCGTTGGCCGGACCGCCGGTCGCTGTCCACTCCGACCAGTTCCCGCCGCCGGGTCGGCCGTCGGCGGGGGCGGTCTGCCAGCGGTGCGTCGTGCCCGAGGCGTCGGAGGAGAAGACCTCGATCCGGCCGTCCAACGCGGTGGCGGTGGCCACCGAGGAGCCGCTGGTGGTGAAGTCGCGGAGATCCTGCACGGGCGGGATGCCGGGGCCGACGGCCCTTCTCGCCTCGTCGATCATCGCCCTGGCGCGGCCCTCGGCCTCGTCGTAGCGCCACGGACAGCAGGAGCGTTGGACCCGGTCGGCCAGCAGTCCCGCGCTGAGGTTCGGGTAGCGCGGTTCGAGGAGTTTGGCCTCGGAGAAGAAGCTGCGCGAGGCGTAGGAGACGTCCATGACCTGCTCGGGGGTGCCCCAACCCTGGGAGGGTCGCTGTTGGAAGACGCCGAGCGAATCGCGATCGCCACAGGGCAGGTTGTTCATGTGGGACTCGACCCAGCCCGCCTCGAAGCCCGCGAGCATCACCTTGTCCGACACCGACATCGACAGGCCGACCCGGTAGACCGTGGCGATCACGTCCGGGTCGTGGTTCGGCGGGATGCTGGGGCAGTCCAGCGGGGAGATCTCCTCGGCGTTGGTCGTGGGCCGGTCCCCGTCGGAAACCGCAGTTCGCGCGGTGTCGGTCCGCGAGGGGGCGGGGTCGGCGACGGCGCTGCCCACCGGGCCGAGCAGCAGCCCGATGACGGTGAGGACGAGGGTGGCCACTGGGTGGGGTCTGTGTCGTCGGGCCTGGCGTCTTTCTCGGCTGGACATGGGTTTCCTTCCTCCCGGGAACCACTCGGACGATGCGGTCGCCGATCGGCGAGTTCGGACGGACGGGGCGTCGGGGCCGCCCGGCAGGCTGGAGGTAGGCGGCGCGGGGTGCGCAGCGGGAGTGCGACTCAGCCGAGCTGACTGATCACGACGTCGTCGAGCTGGATCCACACCTCGCCCGCCTCGGCGGGCCAGCCGCCGCAGAACACCTCGGTGATGCCCTCGGGGCCCGAGGTGAAGTCCACGGTCAACCGGGTGTAGTCGGCGAGGTGCCCGAAGCGGGTCTCGGCGATCGTCCCGCCGCCGGGCCTGCGGACACCGAAGTAGCCACCGTCGGTGGCCGGGGCACTGCGGACCCAGGCCTGCAGCCGGTAGGAGGCGCCGGGTCGCAGGGCCACGTTCTGGAAGAGGTCACTCCAGCCCGTGTCGGCTCGGATCCACCCGTTGTTGGCACCGGAATGGGCGAAGCCCAGCCCCTGGTCCACTCCGGCCCGGCCGTTGACCCGCCAGGGCCCGACACCTGCGCCCGCAGGCCGGTCCTCGAAGCCGCCGTCCTGCACCGGGTTGTCCTCGATCGGCAGGTCGGCCAGGGACAGCGTCATCAAGCGGACGTGGTACGGCGTCCACTGCGACAGCGCGAAGTACAGGTCGCGGCCGGTGCTGCCGGGGTGCAGGAACGGCGCGTAGAGCCCGCCGTAGTCGCGGCCGTGCGCGATGATCCGCCCACCCGTCCACGGGCCCATCGGGGTCTGGGCGGTGCGCAGCACGATCGCCGCGCGGCTCTCGTCGAGGGTGAGCGCCACCCAGCGGCGGAGATGGTCGTTGTACAGCACCGATAACTCGCCGACCGGTCCGGCCATGATGGGGATGGCGCGGTCGATGCCCGCCCGCGCCCAGCCTGCGGCGGTCCAGTACTCGTAGGCGGCGGGATCCAGCATTCGGGCGCCGTCGACCCTGGCCAGTGCGACGTCGCCGAACCGGCCCTGCGGGGTGCCGAACAGATAGACGGTCTCATCCCGGGCGGCCAGGGCGGCGAGTTGGAATCGGGCGCCGCCGCCGACCGGGGACCAGCGGTTGTTCACCGGCTTGATCCAGCTTCGGCCGCCGTCGTCGGAGTAGGCGAGTCCGGCGTAGTTGGTGACCCAGGTGCCCGGCGCTCCCCAGTGCCGGACCGACATGTAGTGCAGGTAGTCGCGGGATCCGACCGCGATGCCCGCCGTGGGGATCACCGTCTCCTCGGGTAACGAGGTGTCCCTGGCCAGGATCTGTGCGGCGTGGCCGGGCCGGTCGGTGACCATCGATTCGATGCGAAGCCCGTCGACGGGATCGGTGTTCACGGCGTAGGCCAGGACGTTGCATCGCCAGTCGGCGGTGTGCGGTCCCGCGCCGTTGCCGCCCCAGCCCACCCCGTAGGTGTCGCCGAAGGCGATGGCTACCCGGCCTCGGCTGTCGCGCCACATGGTCCCCAGGTCCGTGGCGTGCACCGCGAAGCGGTCGGCGGTGCGGTTGATGTCGTCGGCGCCCTGCCCGGCCAGCAGCGCCACCGGACGAGCGGGGAAGGAGCGGGCGGTCTGCGTTGCCGTGGTGGGCCGGCCTGCGGTGGGCGAGCCTGCGGCGGTGGCCGCGACGGCGACACCACCGAATGCGGCGGAGGCGGCGAGCGCTGCTGCGCCGCTGAGCACACCACGGCGACCGATAGCGGGTGGGATCCGGGGCGAGTCGGGTCTCGGTGGCACGGTGGGACTCCTTGCCGAAAGGCGATACCAACCGTTTCGTCCACCGATGCCGCCGCCTGCGAAGGACCCGGGCGAGGGTGCGGACTATTCGCGGGCTGAGTGCTCGGTGAACGAGACACCTCGAATTCTTACCGTAGGAAACTAAACAACCGCTATAAGTAATCGATGGGCCAGGGTGGGTGTTTCTACTCAATGCTCGCCGCTACCTGCTCGAATACCGCCCGCAGCGGGCAAGGACAACCCATTTGCGGCGGCGACGACCGGGGTCGTCGCCGCCGATCACCGACGCCGAGAACGAACAATCGTTTCGGCAGGCCCTGCGGTGGGCGAAACGTCGCATGAACCGACGGTGCCGAGGTGCGCCGTGAGTCAGTTGTCCGGAGTCAGCACCAAGGTGACGGTGCGGTTTCGCTGGGCATCGGGAAAAGGGCCCTCGGATTGGTCCGCCGTCATCAGCACGAAATCCGTCAACGGCGATCCGGCGCCCTCGGCCAGCATTCGAGCCGCGTTCTGCGCCCTGGCGAAGGCCACCGTGGACCCGCCGCTGGTGCGCCCGCCGGGTACCGCGACCACGTGACCGATCACGGCCGTCGAGGCCTCGACCTCGGCGAGTCGGCGCCCGACCTCCACCAGCAGCGGCGTCGCCTCCGGAGCGAGCACGGCGTCCGATCGGAACACCCCGGCCTCGAACACCAGCCGGACGTCCTCGGCGCGACGCTCGACCACCACCCCGGGAAGTTCCGCGAAGGCCGCCTCGATGGCGGTGAGACCCTCGTCGAGTTCTCGATCGGCTTCCTGCTGTTCGGCGGCGAGCGCCTCCTGCTCCTCGTGCAGCCTGCGCAGTTCCTCGGCCTGTTCCGAGGAACTGGCCGCGACCGCCCCCGCGACCGCAGCGGGCACCGCGGGTTCCGGGTCGAGTTCCAGGGAGGCGAGTTGCGGCACCCCGATCGCCACGGTCAGGCCGAGCGCCACCAGCGCGAGCGCGGCCACCCGTTCCGGGTTGATCAACGGCCGTGCTCGGCCGCCCGCGAGAATGCGCGAGATGGCATCGCGGCCGGCCTGCGCGTCGCCGTCGTCGGGTTTGAGCAGCAACACCCTGGCCCACAACGCATCCGCCGACGCCAGGTCGCCCCGCTGCGCCGCGATCCTGGCCCGCAGATCCAGCGAGTACGCGGTCGCGGCGCCCGAGGCGTCGAGCCCGTCGAGCAGCCGGGCCGCCTCGGTGAGTTCGCCCCGGTAGGCGGCCCGGTGCGCCCGATTGAGCAGCAGTTGGTTGTCCAGCGCCGTTCGCAGCGTCTCGGTCATGCCTTCCTCAATCCGATGACCGTCTCCTGTGCTTCGGCGGGTAGCAGTCGAATCATCCGCTGATTCACCGCATCCAGGGCCCGCGAGTCACGGGCGGCGATGGCCCGCTGCCCCTCGGCGGTCAGCGCGGCCACGTCCTGGGAGGCGGGCAGCATGGATTGCAGCGTGTAGAACAGTTTCACCGGCCAATCCGGGCTACGCCGTTCCATCTCGACGATCAGGCTCGTCACCCGGTCGATCTGGGCCTGCAAGGCGGTGGCGTCCCCCGCGTCGGCGGCGGCCTGTCCCCGTCGACGCAGCTCGGCCAACTCCTGACGGTCCGAGGCGGTGCCGGACTGATTGACCAGGACGGTGGCCTCGTCGAGCCCCTCGTGCAGTCTTTCGATCAGGGCGGGGAGTTCGGTGGCGTCCTCGATGTCGTCGAGTCGGGCCTGCAGATCGCGCAGCCGTTCCTCGGCGGCCGCCGCCGCACCGACGTCGACCTTGGCCGCGCCGACCTGCTCGCGCAGGATCACCACGGTGCTCTCCTCGTCGAGCCTGTCCAGATTCTCCTGCGCCGCCGGGGATCGCGAGGTCGCGGAGGATTCCCGCAGCGAGGTCAATCGGCGCTCCACGTCGTTGAGCTGGACCTGTAATGCCTGCGGTGTCGCCGTGCGCACGTTGTCGAGGTCGATCTCGGCCTCGAACTGCGCCTGTACCAGCGGTACGTCGGCGATGACGCTGACCAGGCTCGACGCGTCGACGTCGAAGGTGACCTCCACCTCGCTGCCCGCGGGTAGGTCGATCCGCACGTCCCGGGGCCGGATCTCCAACATCCCGACCTCGCGGTTGCGGTCGCCTCGGCTGCGTTCGCCCTGCACCACCGGGATCCGCACCACCGCCTCGGTGTCGCTGCGCCGCAACGCGCTGGAGGTGTGGAACACCTCGCGCACCCGGGTGGGCAGCGTGGCGCCCTTGGCCAGCAACGGCGCGAACGCCCGGTCGGCGAGCTGGATCCCCAGCGACTGCGCGAGTCGCACCCCGCCGAACTCCACCTCGCGATGGGTGATCGACATGGTGTCGGGAGTCAGCCTGCGGCGGGTGCCCGTCCCGTCGGTCAGTTCGATGACGAACCGGGAGGTCGTGTGGGCGTCGATGTCGACCTCGGTGGCGAAGGCGCCGTTGGCGTTGAGTCGGATCCTGGCGGTGCGGAACGGCGGTTGACCGTCCGGATTGCTCAAGGTCACGTGGTACTCGGTCCAGTCGACCTCGGTGGAACTCGTGAGCTTCCCGCCGACCGTCGGCGTCCTGGTCGTGACGCTGGGCTCGTAGGCCAGCTCGCCGACGAACTCGCCGGGGGCCACCGTGGCCAGCGAGGCGGTCTGCGGGCGGCGCAGCGTGCCGGCGAAGATCGCGGCACCTCGGGCGACCACGGTGGTCGGGTCCAGGCTGGTGTCGATCTGGATGCCGATGCCCTCGCTCGGGTCGGCCAGTCGCTTGCGCAGTCCCGGTGCGAGGGTGACACCGCCGACGAGGAGCAGCCGGTCCATGTCGTCCACGTCGAGGGCCGCTTCCTTCAGGGCGGCGCGGCACAGGTTGATGGCGCGAACGTAGAAGGGTTCGGCGACGGCGTCGAGTTCGTCGCCGCGCAGCAGGTATTCGAAGGTCTCCGTGCTGCCGTCCGCCACGGTGAGGTCGACGGTCAACGGGATCTGCTCGCGGCGGGACAGCTGGATCTTCGCCTCCTCGGCCGCCGCCTTGAGCTTGCCCAGGTTGACCCGCCAGGCGGGGTTGTCCCGCCGGAAGTCCCGCAGGCCGAGGTCTCGGGCGGCCGCCGGGGCCAGCAGTCGTTCGACGATCGCCCAGTCGATGAGCTTGCCGCCCAGGTAGGGGTCGCCGAGGTGGTTGAGCACCCGCAGGTCGCCGTCGCGTTTGCTGACCACCGCCGCGTCGAAGGTGCCGCCGCCGAAGTCGAACACCATCCAGTAGCCCCGGTCGGCGGCATCGTGGAAACCGTAGGCGAACGCCGCCGCCGTCGGCTCCTGCACCAGCGGGCAGGCCGCGTTGAAACCGGCCAGGGTCGCGGCCTCGGTGGTCGCCTTGTTCTGGTTGAGGGCGAATGCGGCGGGCACGGTGATCACCGCGAAGTCGGGCGAGGAGCCCTGGTGGTGGGCGGCGTCGGCCCGCAGGGATTTGAGCACCTCCGCCGATAACTGCGGCGGGGTCAGCTGCCTGCCCGCCTTCACGAAATCGCGCCGGGCGTCGGCCAGGCCCATCTCGAGTTTGAATTCGGCCGCCGCGTTGTCCGGGTCGGTCTCCACGCGTTCCCGCGCGGTCCGGCCGACATGGATGAGATCCGGTTTGGGCATCCAGACCGCCGACGGGGTGATGTCCCAGCCGTCGTTGCTCTTGATCATGACGACGTCGCCGCCCTCGACCACGGCGATGGCGCTGTTGGTGGTTCCGAGGTCGATGCCGAAGTCGATCGTGTCGCTGTCCCGCATGGTCATCCCTCACCTGGCTCGGTCGGCGGTGTGCTCTTCGCTTCCTCTGGTGGGCCGGTGACGATCACCTGCCCCATCTGAATACGTCGGTCGTGCAGGTAGATCGTCGGTCGGACCGTCTCCAGGACCCGCTCCTCGGTCGCCGTCGGATCCGGTTCGAAGACCAGGACTTCGATGGACCGTCCGGAATGGAAGGCATCGCCGTCGTGGTCCTGGATGACCACGCCTGCATCGACCAGCGCGTCGTGACAGGTCCGCAGGTAGTTGCGGGTCTGCCGTTCCCGTTTGGTGGGCGCCCCGTCGTCTCGTTCCAGTCGGCGTCGGGCTCGCCACAGGTTCGTCGCGGCTGCGGCGAGTTGCTTCTCGTCGAGCGTTTCGGCTCTCGGCTCGGGTGCGGGATCGGCGATCTCGGCGAGCAGTCGTTCCCACGTCTTGTGTAGTCCATCGGCGTCGACCGGTGGGGCGATGTGGAAGGCGCGATGGTGTCTGCGCTGCCGCCAGCGGGCGCGGAGCTCGGCGTATCGGCTCACACCACCACCCCCCGACGCCACAGCAGGAGTGCGGGCAGGTAGCGGTCTCTGGTGCGCGATGACAGGCTGACGGCTTCCTCCATGAGGTCGGCGGCGCGGTCCAGTTCGCCGGGGACTCGGGACAGGGCGAGCGCCTGTCGGGCCAACTCGGTCGCCCGTTCGTCCACCGGCCGTCCGGTCGGCGCCGCGCCGTCCGCCACGTTCTCCGGTGGCCTGCGGACCCGATGCTCCCGCCGGGCGCGCAGGGCCTCCTCCAACACCCGGGCGGTGGACGGCCGGTTTCCCGGGTCGACTTCGAGAGCGGACATGACGATCTCGTCGAGCGCCCGGTCCACCGTCTCGTTGTAGCTACTCGGTGGCAGTAGGCGTTTGTTGAACCGCGCGAGGGAGAACGACGAGTACATCTCGCCGTCGTGGAACGGAAGATGGTCGGTGAGCAGCAGGTAGCCGATGGTGCCCACCGACCAGACGTCGCCTGCGCACGAGTAGCCGTCGCCGCGCAGCACCTCCGGCGCCATGAACGCGTAGGTGCCCTGTGCGCTGGCCAGCTGGGTGAACGGGTCGGCCCGTTTGGCCAGGCCGAAGTCGCTCACCCGAACCCGCAGGCCCGCGTCGTCGTATCCGACCAGGATGTTGGCCATCGTGATGTCGCGGTGCACGATCGGCGGGTCCTGGATGTGTGCGACGGCCAGCCCGGTCGCGATCTGGGTCATCACCTCGGCGGCCAACTCGGTCGGGACCGAGGGACGGTGTGCGGTGGCGAGCCGTTCGAGGCTGCCACCGGCCACGTATTCCATGGTGAAGAAGCCGCGAACCCCTTCCGGGGTGACCACCGTGCTGGCCTCGAACAATCGGACGATGTTGGGATGGCCCAGGGTCGACAGCAGCCGCGCCTCACCGAGCATGGCCCTGGTCTCCGAGCTGGAGGCGACCCGCTTGAACAGTTTCATCGCCTGCCAGCCGAGGAACTCGTGTTGGACCCGATGGACCTCGGCGAAGGCGCCCTCCCCGAGTAACCGGTCGACGACCAGGGTGTCGCTGACTCGGTCACCGGGATTGAGCAGTGTCATCCCGCCTCCCCCCATGACCGGCGGCGGCCCCAACACCCAGCCGGTCCCGCAGCGAGGTTCATGACGGCTCCGACTGGCTGACGTTGAGCCGGTAGCCGATGCCGGTGACCGTCTCCAGGATTCGCGGGTTGCGCGGATCGATCTCGATCACCAACCGGACGGCGTGCACCACACCGGCGATGTCCATCCGGTTGTAGGCCCGTTGGGCCGCCCATTCCTCGCGCGGGCCCCAGAGTGCGGTGATCAGCTCGGCGTGATCGCAGGCGACGGCGGCGCCATCGGAGCTGCGGCCCGCCATGTACCGCACCAGTTGATGCCCCTTGGGTCGCAAGCCCTCCACCAGGGTCTGGGATCCGTTGCCCTCGACCCGGTATGCCTTGGCCGCGACCCAGTCGTAGCGCAGACTCGGGCCGCTGTCGGCTGTCTCGGCGGGGAGGCCGAACGGCGCCTGGCGAGTGGTGTGCGGGTCGAGGAAAATCAGCTCCCAGTAGAGCGGTGCGCCGTCGGGGGTCATGTCCCCGAGCACCAGCAGGACATCACCGTGGTGCAGCCGTCGTCGACCCCGTAGTCGTTCGGTACGGCCGTTCTGCCGCACCAGGGTGCCGTTGACGCTGGAGTTGTCGGTCACCCACCACAGGCCGCCGTCGTAGTCGAGGGTGCAATGTAATCGGCCCACCCACCGTTGTGGATCGGGCCCGAGTTTGACGTCGGCGCCGGAATCGTGTGCGGCCCGACCAACCGTGATCGGCCACCGATTCAATTCGAAGTTGGCGCGAGTTCCGTCGGGTGAGTTGATGCGTAGGGCAGCGGCCCTGGCCACCGTGTCCGCTCCTTTCTTCGCCGGGGAAGGACCAATGGAGATCTCGGGTCCGCCGGATTCGTCCCTCTCACCTGTTCTGCACCGCTGTTCCGGAAAGAACTCCATGATCGGCCTCAATGTTGCCACCTTGCACCCCGTCACTCACTTCTACCGAGGATTCTCACCGTTACGTCCGGGTGGGCCCGGGACAACCGGAGTTCCCCTTCTCGCGGCTGGTCGCCGACTACCCCAGACCGGCAGGCGATTTCAATACAGCGTTGTCGTCACCGCCTCGTCGTCGACTCTGGCCGCCACACAGGTCGCATACCTCGGCTGATCCTCGCGTTCGCTCCAGAGCTGCTCGGTGGGCCGGACGGCGAGGTAGCGGTAGGCATCCGCCGCGACGAAGCCGTCGAGGATCCGGGTGCACTCCGTTTCGGCGACCTGACTGACCATGGCGTCGCCCGGCCAGTCGGAATCGGAGGCGAACAGGGTCGGATAGCCGATGACCTGACCCCAATGTGGCTCGTCGCAGTCCACGATGGCGGCCTGCTGTTGCTCGGGGTCATAGCTCTCGAAGCTCTGGATGCACGAGCCGATCGGCGTGTTGTCGGTCGGATCGGGCTGGAAGACCTCGCCGAGCTGCGGGCCGTCCTGCGCTGCGGCCTCCTGCGTCGCGCCGGTCACCGGATCCACCGCCACACCCGAGGCGGGCGGACGGACAGGCTCCTCGTCGCTGAAGAAGAGCATTCGGACACCCAGATAGCCCAGCCAGATCACCAGACCCACCACCAGCAGTGCCACCACGCACCCGGCCACCGCGGCGAAGGGCGATACGGTCGTGTTCATGCCGCTGGACTCGATGATCCGGTCGATCTCGCGGCCTTCCACCGAATCGCCCGCCTGGTATCTGATCGCCGTCAGCATCCGCCTGGCCTGCGCCACCTGACCGGTCCGCACGAGGTACTCGACGTTGCGCTTGATCTCCTCCAGCGCGGTGACCGTCTCCCGGAGCCCGTTCAGGTTGTTCGAGATCAGCGCCGTGTTCTCGGTGTCGACGGAGTATTGCCGCGCCATCCCCAACCAGCGCGCCGCCTTGGTCAAGGCCTCGGTCGGGCCGAGGTTCTCGATGAGCTGTTGGGCACAGTTGTTCAGCAGCACCGCCATCCGATCACGCAGTTCGGCGGTCCGGCGATGCCTCCGGTGTGGGACCGCGCGATGGAGCCGCTCGAAGATCGGGCGCAGCGTTCGATAGGTGGAGTCAGCGAGCTTGTTGGGCTCGGCCCCGGACCGGAGATCGCTCGCCGCATCGCGGATGGTGTCGTCCGCGGTCTCGTACAGCGGGGCGGCGGCTTCTTCGAGCAGGTCGACCAGCATGGTCTTCGGGCCCGGCCAGTCCCGCGCCTGCGCGGCCAGCCACGTGGGAGCAGGCTCGGGGGCCAGCAGCGTCTGGATCATCGGTTTGATCAGCACGGCGGGCGCCTCGTCGCGAAGCAGATCGATCATCGACTCGTCGAGCTGGCGGTCGTCCAGCTCGCTGATGCGATGGCGCAGGTGATCCCACAGCGGCACCCGCCGCAGGACGTCCGTCCAGTGCAGACGGGCCTGTTCCCACCGGTTCCTCGCCTCGGCCTCGTCGGAGGTCGGATCCAGCGTCGGTAGTTCGTCCAAGGCAGCGCTGTGCGATCGAACGGCGAGGTCGTGGGCCTGGTGCAGGCTCGACGGACATCCACAGGCCGAGACGTCCTCGCCCCATAACCAGAACAGCTCGTCCACCAGCCGACGGCGCGGATCACCGAGGATGAGGTCGAAGGCCCGTTTGACCTCGGTGGGGTCGACCGGCAGGCCGTTGCCCAACTCGACGTCCGCACCGACCTCCAGCATCGTGTTGATCTTCTGTTGCCGTTGCCGCACCGTGCGCCGGTCGGCATCGGTGGGCAGCCCGGTGATTCGGAATGCGTTACGCCGGTACAACTGCGGAGTCGAGATCTCCGCCAGCCCGCGCCTGGCCTGATCAGTCACCGATCCCCACCTCACACACCGCCAAGATCCACTCTCGATGCCTGCGCTCGGACTACTCGAAAGAATTCTCGACCTTCGACACCGTCGACACCATGGAATCGGGTTGATAACGAGATATCCTCGCCGTTCAATTCCCAATAGTTGCCGACGCAATCAAATTTCCGGGCCCCGACGTGCCATTACTCGGAGGCAACCGTGGTCGAGGTACCTCGATTGATTCCGAGTCGACGGTGAAATCGCGGTGAGGCGCGACTGTGGAAGGCGACGGAAAGCGGTTCAGGCGCCTAACGCCGGATGAGTCCGCGCCCGGTGGCCGCAGCGACGGCGGCGGTACGGGAGTCCACCCCGAGCTTTCCGTAGACGTGCACCAGATGGGATTTCACCGTGGCCTGGGTGAGGAACAACCGCCGGGCGATCTCGGCGTTGGACAGTCCATCCGCCACCAGTTGCAGCACCTCGATCTCTCGCCGGGACAACGCCGTTCCCGGGGTCCGCATCCGATCCATCAACCGGTGTGCGACCTCGGCGGCGAGCGCGGAGCGACCCGCCGCCGCCGTACGGACGGCTGCGGCCAACTCCTCGGGCGGGGCGTCCTTCAGGAGGTAACCGGTGGCGCCCGCCTCGATCGCGGCCAGGATGTCGGCATCGGTGTCGTAGGTGGTCAGCACCAGAACCCGGGGTGCCTTCTGCCGCGCGGTGATCGCCGCCGTGGCCTCGGCGCCGTGCATGCCCGCGCCGAACTGCAGGTCCATCAACACGACGTCGATGTCCTCGGTGGCCGCCAACTCCACCGCGTGTTCGGCGGTGGCGGCCTCGGCGACCACCTCGAAGTCCGCCTCGGTGGCCAGCACGGCACGCAACCCGGTGCGCACCACCGGATGGTCGTCGGCCAGCAGCAAGCGGATCTTCTCGGTCACTCGGCCTCCTCGTCGTGGCGGGCGAAACTGACGGCCAACGCGGTGCCCCGGCCCGGCGCCGACTCGATGCTCAGCCGACCACCGAGCGCGCGGGCCCTGGCCCGCATCGCGGCCAGGCCGAACCCGCCCTCGACGCTGCCTGCGGCGGCCGGCGACTCCGGCTCGAACCCGACCCCGTCGTCCACGACGTCGAGGGTGACCCGGGTGTCCATGTAGGACAAGGTCACCTCCGCCCGGCTCGCCCCGGCATGTTGCGCGGTGTTGGCCAGCGCGGACTGGGCGATCCGCAGCAGGGCCACCTCGTAGGGCGTGGGTAGCGCGACGGGTTCTGCGTCCAGGTGGAAGTGCACGGCCAGGCCGGTGCGCTCGGCCGTGGTGGCGCACAGCCGTTCCAGGGCCACCGGTAGGGAGCCGCTCTCCAGATCCGGCGGGGTCAGGGCATGCACGAATCGGCGGGCCTCGGCGAGGTTGTGCTGTGCCTCGGTGCGGGCCTGCCGCACATGCTGTTCGGCGTTCTCGACCCGATCCGGCAGCGCCCGCTCGGCGGCGCGCAGCAGCAGTTGGATGCTGGAGAGGCCCTGTGCGAGGGTGTCGTGGATCTCCCTGGCCAGCCGTTCGCGTTCGGCGAGCACCCCGGCGGATCGTTCGGCGGCCGCGAGTTCGCTCCTGGCCTCGGTGAGCTGCTCGATCAGCCGACGTCGTTGCTCGCTCTCGGCGTACAGGGCCTGGTAGCCGAGCACCGTGGCCACCGCGACGGCCGCACCCAACGCCGGGCCGATCACCGCCGCGATGCTGAACGTCTCCTGATGCCAGCCGAAGCCGGCGATGGCCAGGACGGCGGTCACCCCGACGACCGGCAGGCCCCACCAGCCGGGCAACAGGTGCAGTTGCAGGAAGAACAGCGGGAACGCCAGCCACACCCCGTCGGGGGTCAACCAGAGCAACACCAGCCACACCAGGCCCAGCGCGGCCAACCACACCGCCGCCGCGGCATCCGAGCAGCTGACCTTCGGCAGCAGCGGACCCGCGACGTACACGGCGGCCATCAACACCGAGGCGGTGACCACCGAGGCGGCGTGCGGCCCGTCGCCGATCACCACGCGCACCGCAGCCAGACCCAGCAGGCCCAGCATCAACAGGTGCAGGCAGACGCGCAGCACCCGCAGCGGCCGGGCCAGCGCGTGCGGTTCCATGACAGGCCAGATTACGGGCTGTGGCCGGATCGGCATCGATCGAAAGGTTGATTCCAAACTCCGCGTTTCGATGCGGCCGAGCCGATCTGCGGGGCGATGTCCTCCGAGTTCGCGACGACGAGGGTGGAACCCGTGTCGGGAACCGGTCCCGGCCGGATCGTGGAAAGCGGGGCGACGTCCGCCGTGTTCGTAGCCTGGAGAGATCTTCGGTTCGCCAAGGGGCGCTTCGCGTTGATGGGCACCGTCGTCGTCCTGATGACGCTGTTGGTCGGGCTGCTGTCCGGCCTGACCGCCGGTCTGGGCCGGGCGAGCACCTCGGCAATCACCGGCCTGCCCGCCGACCACCTGGCCTTCGCCGCGCCGCAGGAGGGCGGGTCACCCTCGTTCACCGAGTCCACCGTGGACGTCGAGCAGTGGCAGCGCTGGGCCGAGATGCCGGGGGTGACCTCGGCCGATCCGCTCGGCATCGCCACCACCAAGGCCACCACCGACGGCGGCGCGACCTCGGCCGTGGCGGCGTTCGGCGTGCAGCCCGGTTCGGCGCTGGCACCGGAGGCGCGGCACATCGACGAGGGCCGCGTGGTTCTGTCCACCGAGGCTGCCGAGGAGCTGTCGGCCCAGGTCGGCGAGGCGGTGACGCTGGCGGGCACCACCATGCGGGTGGCGGCGATCTCCGGGGAGGCGTCCTACAGCCACACGCCGGTCATCTGGACGAGTCTGACCGACTGGCAACGACTCGCGCCGGGTGTGGGCGACGCCGAGCAGGCGACCACGATCGGTCTGATCACCGACGGCAGCGCAGACCTGGCCACCGTCGACGACGAGCTGACCACCATGACCGTGACCAGCGACGAGGCGCTGTCGGCCATCGGGTCCTACAGCTCGGAGAACGGGTCGCTGCAGTTGATGCGTGGCTTCCTGTTCGCGATCTCGGCACTGGTCATCGGCGCGTTCTTCACCGTCTGGACCATCCAACGCGCAGGCGACATCGCAGTGCTCAAGGCCTTGGGCGCCACCACCGGCTATCTGTTGCGCGATGCGCTCGGCCAGGCCGTGGTGCTGCTCGTCGGAGGAACGGTGATCGGCACAGCTCTGGCGGCCGGGATCGGCGCGCTCGCCTCGGACACGGTGCCGTTCGTGCTCAGCGTGAGCACGGTCGTGCTGCCCGCCGTGGTGATGATCCTGCTCGGTGCGCTGGGGGCGGCACTGTCGGTCCGCCGGATCACCTCGGTCGACCCGCTGGCCGCACTGTCCACCCGCTGACCGCCTTCATCACCGCCGAGACGACTCCAGGAGCTTCTTCGATCATGAGCCTGCAACTGCACGACATCGTGCTGACCTACCCGGACGGCGACGGGCGCCTGACCGCCGTGGATCACGCCGATCTCGACGTGCCGTCGGGCACCGTCACCGCGCTGGTCGGACCGTCCGGCTCCGGTAAATCGAGCCTGTTGGCGGTGGCGGCCGCGCTGATCACCCCGGATTCCGGTCGGGTGGTCGTCGCCGACACCGAGGTCACCGGTATGAGCCGCGACGAGATGACCGCCCTGCGGTTGGCGAAGATCGGCATCATCTTCCAGCAGCCCAACCTGATCGGCTCCCTCTCGGCGGCCGAACAGCTGGAGGTGATGGCACATCTACGGGGACGGGCACCCCGCTCCGCCCGCGACCGGGCCCGCGAGTTGCTCGACGCGGTCGGCTTGGCCGACAAGACGGGCCATCGCCCGCACCAGCTCTCCGGCGGTCAACGGCAGCGGGTGAACATCGCGCGCGCCCTGATGAACGACCCGGACGTGCTGCTCGTGGACGAGCCGACCAGCGCGTTGGACCGCGAGCGCGGCGCGGCGATCATCGATCTGCTGACCACGCTCACCCATCGGCGGGCCACGGCGACCGTCCTGGTGACCCACGACCGAGCCCACCTCGACGGGGTGGACCAGGTCGCGGAGATCCGCGATGGCCGGCTGCGACTCGCGACGGCCGCCTGATCGAGCTCGACCTGCACCCATGACCACCGGCGCCCCTGCGCGCCCGCGATCGGAGTCGACCATGAGGAAACTGTATTTCGCGATCGTCGCCTACACCGTGCTCGGCATGGCCAGCGGACTGTTCTACCGCGAGCTGACCAGGGCGAACGACTTCACCGGATCCACGCAGTTGGCGGTGGTGCACACCCATCTTCTGACGCTGGGCACGGTGCTGCTGCTGATCGTGCTGATGTTGGAGAAGGTGTTCGTGCTGTCGCGTAGCCGGTGGTTCACCCCGTTCCTCTGGACCTACCACGCGGGGCTCGTCCTGACCTCGGGGATGTTGACGGTCAACGGGACCATGACGGTGTTGGGCCATGAGACCGGTCCGATGCAGGCGGGCATCTCCGGGCTGGGCCACATCCTGTTGACCGTCGCCTTGGCCTTCTTCCTCGGGGCGCTGCATCGCGGGGTGCGGGCGGCCGAACGATCGACCGGCCCAGTGGCTGCGACCGCGCGGGGCTGATCGACCTCGTCGGCAGGCGGTACCGGGGCGGGCTCGAATCGAGTGCCAAGCCCGCCCCGATCAGGGACGGCGGTCAGAACAGCGTGTTCTCATGCCCCTTCTCGTAGCCCCGGATCTCGCCGACTCGGCCCGCACGGAGCTTGGCGGTCCACTCGGGATCGGAGAGCACGGCGCGGCCCAGCGCGACGAGGTCGAACTCGCCCTTGTCGATCAGTTCGAGCAGGGGCGCGAGGTTGAGACTCGCGGTCGCCTCCGGCGTGGTGGCGTAGGGGTTGAACGGGGAGCGGACGCCCACCGAGCCGATGTTGATCGTGGGCAGCCCGGTCAGATGCTTGGTCCAGCCCGCGGTGGTGCGGTCGGAGCCCTCGAATCCGGGCAGCCAGTAGCGGCGGGCGGAGACGTGCCAGAGCGAGACACCCGCCTCGACCAGCGGCGTCAGCAGTTCGTCGAGTTCCTGCGGGGTCTCGGCGATCCGGGCGTCGTAGTGGCCGCCCTTCCACTGCGAGAAGCGGAAGCCGATGGGGAAGTCCGGGCCGACCTCGGCGCGGATGGCGGCGACGATCTCGGCGGACAACCTGGCACGGGCGGCCGCCTTGCCACCGTAGGCGTCGGAGCGGCGGTTGGTGACCGACCAGTGGAACTGGTCGAGCAGGTAGCCGTGGGCGCCGTGGAGTTCGATGCCGTCGAAGCCGATCCGCTGCGCGTCCTTGGCCGCCCGCGCGAACGAGGCGATCAGGTCGTCGAGGTCCTTGCCGGTGGCCGCGACCCCGGCCGGGCTGCCGTCCAGGGCGATGCCCGACGGGGACAGCACGGGCGCCTCCGGATGCGGTGGCGAGCCCTCGGGTCGGGTCACCCCGATGTGCCAGAGCTGCGGGATGATCCGGCCCCCGACCGCGTGCACCGCCTCGACCACTCGACTCCAGCCCGCCAAGGCGTCCTCGCCGTAGAACCTCGGCACGTCGGCGAGCATCCCGGCGGACGGGTGGTCGATGTAGGTGCCCTCGGTGACGATCAACCCGAGGTGTTCCGCGCGCCGCGCGTAGTAGGCCGCCACGTCCTCGCCGGGAACACCGTTCGGTGAATGGACGCGGGTCATCGGCGCCATCACGAACCGGTTGGCCAAGGTCAGGTTCCCGAGTTGGAACGGGGTGAACAGCACGGCCGGGTCGATGCCGTCCAGCAGGCCCGCATCCGTGGCGGAACTGGTCGAGGGAGTCATGTGTGGGAGTCCCATCGCTTTCTCTTGGCTTGGGTGGTTTCCCTCAGTCCCAACCGCCGGCCGGATAGGGCCCTTCCTGAGTCGACGAATCGCCCCCCGGACTCCCATCCAGTGAGACGACCGGGGGCTTCGGGGGCATTTCGGGCCGGCTCGTCGGATCAGCCCGCCTGCTCGGCGGCCAGCTCCCGTGCGATGCGTCGGCCGATCTCCAGGGCTGCCGTCGCCGCAGGTGATGGGGCGTTGAGCAGGTGGATCTGCCGGGGTGCCCGGAGGTAGTGGAAGTCGTCGACCAGGTGGCCGCCCCGATGCAACGCCTGGGCCCGCACGCCCGAGGGGGCCCTGACGATGCCCTCGGTGGGCAGGGTCGGGACCAGCTCTCGCAGGCTGCGGGCGAAGCGCTCGCGGGAGAAGGACCGCGCGATCTCGGCGGCCCCGGTCCGCCAGTAGCGGCGGCCGAGTCGCCAGAGCCCGGGCCAGGCCAGGCTGCGCGCGACCTCGCCGGGCCGGATCGAACCCCAGGAGTAGCCCTCCCTGGCCAGGGCGAACACCGCGTTGGGTCCGGCGTGTACCGAGCCGTCGATGCTTCTTGTGAGGTGCACGCCCAGGAAGGGCAGGCTCGGGTCGGGCACCGGATAGATCAGGCCCCGGACCAGGCCGTTGTATCGCGCGGTCAGTTCGTAGTACTCCCCCCGGAACGGGATGATCCGCACGTCCGGGGTGAGCCCTGCGAGTTCGGCGATGCGATCGCTGTGCAGACCGGCGCAGTTGACGAGGCGATCGGCTCGCACCATCTCGTCTCGCGCCGCATCGGTCTCGACGACGACGCCTGCACGCGTGGCGCGGATACCGGTCACCGTCACTCCCAGCCGCACCGTCCCGCCTGCCGCTTCGATCAGCTCGACCAACCGACGGCTGACGGCCGCATAGTCCACGATCCCGGTGGATTCGACGCGCAACGCGGCCACACAGGAGACATTCGGCTCGTACTCGCGGGCTTGGCCTGCGTCGATCAAAGCGCAGGGCACGCCGTTGGCGGTGCCGCGTCGATGCAGTTCGTGCAGGGCGGGCAGCTGGTCGGGCGTGGTGGCGACCACCAGCTTGCCGCAGATCTCGACCGGGATGCCCCGCTCCTCGGCGAACACCCGCATCGAAGCGGCGCCCGCCGTGCCCAGTTCGGCCTTCAGACTGCCGGGCCGGTAGTAGAGACCGGAGTGGATCACGCCCGAATTGCGGCCGGTCTGATGCGCGGCGACCCGCTGTTCCTTCTCCAGCACCGTGACGGTGTGGCCCCGCCGGATCAGCGCGTGCGCGGTGGCCAGCCCGACGATGCCGGCCCCGACGATCGCGATGTGTTCGCCGGTCATGTCGGCGTCCGCCCGTTCTCGTCGCTCGGTCCGCACTCGACGGCTATCGGATGCATCGCGGCTGTCCTCCTCATCGCCCGAGGTGCTCCGCCCACGAAGTCGACGATCTTCCCCATCGAGCGTCCCATCCGGGGCTGGCCGACGTCGAGACACGCTCAGTTCGCCATACCCGGCCGGGCGTCTCGGTCGCGGGTTTCGACCGGCGCGGGCAGGCTCGTGGGCGGTGGCATCCGGCGAGGAGCGGGAGGGGTGCATGACCGAGACGATCCGGGCGGAAGGCCTGGTCAAGGTCTACGGCGGGGTCCGCGCGGTGGACGATCTCGACCTGGCCGTGCCCACGGGAACGGTGTTGGGTCTGCTCGGCCCCAATGGCGCTGGCAAGACCACGGCGGTGCGGATCCTGGCGACGCTGCTGCGTCCCGACGCCGGCACCGCCCGGGTCGCGGGCGCCGATGTTCGGACCGATCCGGAGGGCGTACGTCGTCGGATCGGGCTCTCCGGGCAGTATGCGGCCGTCGACGAGCACCTGACCGGCTTCGAGAACCTGGAGATGGTGGGACGGCTGTACGGGATGCGGCGCGCGAAGGCTCGTTCGCGGGCCCGGGAACTGCTGGAACGCTTCGATCTGGCCGACGCGGCCGACCGCCCGTCGAAGACCTATTCGGGTGGGATGCGCCGCCGCTTGGACCTGGCAGGGGCGTTGGTGGCCTCGCCGCCGGTCCTGATTCTGGACGAGCCGACCACGGGATTGGACCCGCGCAGCAGGCTGGGCATGTGGGAGGTCATCCGCGATCTGGTCTCGGGCGGAGCGACCCTGCTGTTGACGACGCAGTATCTGGAGGAGGCCGACAAACTGGCGGATCGGATCGTGGTCATCGACCATGGGCGGGCCATCGCCAGCGGCACGTCCAGTGAGCTCAAGCGCCAGATCGGCGGCGAACGGATCGAACTCAGCCTCGTCGATCTCGCCCACGGCGAGCAGGCGGTGCGGTGCCTACAACGGGTCGCCAGCGGCGAGGTCCAACGCAACGCCGATGGCCGCGAGTTGATCGCCCAGGTCAGCGGGGGTTCGCAGTCGCTGTCCGCCGCACTGCGGTGTCTGGAGGAACACCGGGTGGACGTGGCCGAGATCGGGCTGCGCAGGCCCACCCTGGACGACGTGTTCCTCACCCTGACCGGGTCCGCCGCCGAGAACGGCGAACCCGCCGCGCACTCCCCCGATCAGGCATCCGACTCGGAGGCGCCTCGATGAACACGTTCACCCGCGCGATCGCCGATGGCTGGGTCATCGCCAAACGAAACACCATCAAGATCAAGCGGGTGCCCGAGGTGTTGGTATTCGTGTTGATCTCGCCGATCATGTTCGTGTTGTTGTTCGCCTTCGTCTTCGGCGGGGCCATCAACGTGGGTGGCGGAGTGAACTACCGCGAATTCCTCATCGGTGGGATCTTCGCGCAGACGGTGGTCTTCGGCTCCACCTTCACCGGGGCCGGTTTGGCCGAGGATATGCAGAAGGGCATCGTCGACCGTTTCCGTTCGCTGCCGATGTCCCCGTCGGCGGTGCTGGTCGGGCGGACCGCGTCGGACGTGATCTACAACGTGCTGTCCGTGCTGATCATGGCGCTGACTGGACTGTTGGTGGGTTGGCGGATCCGGGGTTCGATCCTGGAGGCGGTGGCGGGTTTCGCATTGCTGTTGCTGTTCGCCTATGCCTTCAGCTGGGTGATGGGCTATGTGGGTCTGTTGGTTCCGAGTGTGGAGGTCATCAATAATGCCTCGTTCATCGTGATCATGCCGATGACCTTCGTCTCCAATGCCTTCGTTCCCTTGGAGACCTTTCCCAATGGACTGCGTCAAGTGGCGGAGTGGAATCCCGTTTCGGCGTTGACGCTGGCGATTCGGGAGTTCTTCGGGAATACCGGCCCCGGTATGCCGACTTCCGAGGCGTGGTCGTTGCGTCATCCCGCCTGGTATTCGCTGATCTGGATCGGCGTGATTCTGGCGATCTTCGTGCCGTTGTCGGTGCGGCGATACCGGCGCGCGGGCGGATGAGTGAAGACGCCGTGAAGTGCCGGTTGAATCCCTGCCGACGAAATCAGGACTAATCGTCGAACTCTGGGTGCGGAGCGTGATCGCGCCCGCGAAATCCACTGTAGATGGTCGTCTTCGCAGGCAGCGGACGCCTGAGATGGTCACGGGAAGGTCGCGAAGGTCGCATGTGACGCCGAATGTCGGTTCGGCTCGCTAGCGTCGGCGCGCATCAGATCGTGGACGACCCACAGGAGGAATCGTGAGCTGGCTCGATGCCGCATCCGGATATCAGGTGCGGCTTGACGAAGACGGACGAGTCCGCTGCCGCAACGCCAAAGGAAGATTATTGGCGTCGGTACCCGGGTCGCTGAAGGACGATCCGCAGGTGGTCCAGTTACGTCAGCTCGCGGAATGGCTGACTCGCCATTCCCAGGAGTGCCTTGCCACAGTGGACAGCTGGATGGTGCGGTCTCTTCCGGTTCCGACCTCGGTGATCACCGAGGTATGGGCGGACGCCGCCTGGTCCGGCGCCCTGCGCGATCTGGTGGTCACCGCCGACGATGGCAGCGGGCCGGAGACGGGTTTCCTTCGGGACGCCGATCCGGAGCGTGGATTGGGCGTGGTCACCCTCGATGGCGACACGCTGCGACTGAAGCCCGAACTGGTGTCCATCCCGCATCCGGTGCTGTTGGAAGACCTCGATGAATTGCGGGAGTTCGGCGCCGAACTCGGCGTGGAACAGAAGGTGCAACAGCTGTTCCGGCAGACCTTCGCCCGACCGGCGAATCAGCCCGTCAATCGCAGAAGCGTGGACGATTTCGCGGGCGGGCGTTTCAACGAGCTCAACCATGCAGTTGCCCGCTGCCGCACGTTGGGCTACCCGGTACGGGGCGGTGACGCGGTCTATTCGGCTTTCGAGGACGGGCGGACCGTGGAAGCACGATTCTGGATCGGCTCGGACTATCCCGAGAGCGAGACCACCACCGAATCGCTGAGCTGGACCCTGGAGAACGGCACCAGCCTGCCGCTGACCGAGGTCGGGCCGGTGGCCTGGTCGGAGGGCATGCGGATGGCCTCGTCGATCTACGCGGGACGTGTGGTGGACGAGACGGTGGCCGCCTGATGGTTGCCGCGAACCCGACGAGCGCGACGGTGTCCGAGGACGACACGGTTGCGGCGCGGTTGGCGGCCGGACAGATCCTGCCCGGCGCCGACGAGGTCGGCGATGACCGCGGCATCCTCACCGCCCGGCGATATCGCCATCCCGCTCTGGAAGACCGAGTCGTCGTCCGGCTGGTTCCGCAGCTCCTCGGCCAGGCCGAGGACCTCACCGGCGAATTCCTGGGCTTCGACGCGACTCCGCAGACCGCCGAGGTCGGCACCGCGAAACGCAGCGCGCTCGGGTTTCCCGCCTGGGCCCTGGTCAACGATCCGGCCAACGGCCACCACGCCCTCAACCTGGTCAAGGACATCGAACGGCTGGCCCGCACCGCCAGGTCCAGGGCAGGCGCGGCCAAGGAGGGTTTCGACTCCCTCGGCACGATGCTCGGCCGCGCCGCCCCGCACTTCCTGCCCACCTTCTACGAGCAGGCCGGGCGGATCTTCCTCGAACACGGCAACGACACCTATGCCGCGACGATGTTCGGCAAGGCCAGGGACGCC
This sequence comes from Actinoalloteichus hymeniacidonis, assembly GCF_014203365.1. NCBI lineage: Bacteria > Bacillati > Actinomycetota > Actinomycetes > Pseudonocardiales > Pseudonocardiaceae > Actinoalloteichus > Actinoalloteichus hymeniacidonis. The sequence goes on along the minus strand of NZ_JACHIS010000001.1, from coordinate 1,812,069 downwards.
GAAGAGGTCCACGGACTGGAGGTCGACCCCGATCGGGTTCGCCAGGTGTTCCTGGAGTTCGCCTTCGCGGGCGCCCTCACAGCCAAGGCCCTGTCCGCCTACAGCAGACGACTCGCCCGCCAGGACGACCCGGACGCCGGTTACGAGCTGTTCTTCCGGCTGAGTGTGGACCGCATTCGGGGCGGGTTGCCACCCTATGCGGGAATGCCGCAGGACCTGCGTCGGTTGGCCAAGGCGGCGCAACGCGAGGCCGCAGTCGAAGACGAGCGACTGCTCGGCGCCGTGCTGGACAGCACCGCGATCACCCGCGCCTCGCTGGCGTTCTGGAAGTCCTACCGCAAGCCGCTGATCGGCCTGGCCCAGCGCGACCCGGCGATCCCGCGACGCCTGCTGACCTTCGTGCCGTCCCAGGATTCCAGCGAAGCCAGCCTGGCATTCTGGATGGATCTGCTCCGCGACACGGGTGCCCTGCGGCTACTCACCGAGCCCGCCGACGCCACTGCGCCGTCGCCCACCCCGGCGGTCTGGTTAGCCGCAGTAGTCGACGCCCGCGACTATTCGGCGTCGCGATCGGCCGTCCTGTTGGACGCGGTCGGCACCATGATCGCTCGGCTGATCGCCGACGGCGAGCCGGTCCGAGGCCTAGCGCAGTGGCCCGCACGGGAACTGGATCTGCTGGACCTGCTGCTGGCCAACGGTGTCCCGATCGCCGACGGCCAGGAAGAACTCAGTCTCCCGGTGCAGCAATGGCTTGCGGACGGCGAGCCTGGACGCCGCGATCTGGTGGCCCTCTCAGCCTCGCCGCAATTCCAGGAAGCCCTGGCCCGGGGTGTCGGAGCGCATCTCGAACCGAAGAAGCCGAACGCACCTGCCTCCATCGAGACGCTGACCGAGTTGCGGGCAGTACCGGGCCTGCGAACGGCCCTGGCGCACTGGATCACCACGCGGACCGCCGAGGTAGGCGAATCAAGCCTGCCGATTCTCGAGAAACACCTGAAAGACACCTTCGCCGCGCTGCGCAGGCCGGAGGCGTTCATCGACGTTCCCGAGGCGGCGGAAACCCTCGCGACGGTCGACGTCACGGAGGCACTGCGTCAGGCGCTGCGCAGCGGGCTCATCGACGAACTCGGCTGGCCCGCGCTCGAAGCGGCCGTCGGCAGGTTGTCGGGTCCCGGATGGTCCGAGGACGACGAGATCCAGAACTGCGGCGAGGGCTGGCCGGCGCTGGTGCTGCGTCGAGGCGAGACCTTCCTGGTGGTAGGGCCGGACGGCGTCTTGGCCGAACACCTCTCTCGGATTCCTACCGCCGCACGCAACCAGTGGTACTTCGAACCTCGGGCACACTGGTTCGATGGCGTGCTCCTCGTGGTCTGGCGAGGGCCGGACGGAAATCAGGCGTATTGGAGCGACGCGCCCACCGAGGTCTTCTCGCTGACGGACGAGTCCCATTTCGACGCCTATTGGGAGCTGCCCCACGCGTCCATCGCCCTGCCGGATGGCGCCCGGTTCACGGGCGGCCGGGCCGTCCGACCGGGTGACACCGCGATTCCCGCTCCGATGCGGGTCATGGGCGATGGCATCACCGTGTGGCAGGCCCCGTCGCATTACCAGGAACGAGCGTTCCCCGAGGTCGATCCGGCCACCGGGGAGATCGGGCGGATCAGCCAGGCGCGGTTCTTCGAGAATTCCGCAGGCGATGGCAGGGTCCGCTTCCCGCAATACAGCGATCTGCGACCGGCGGTGCCCGCGACGGCCGCCAGCCCGCTGGGCGCTGCCGATGGTCTGCACGGTTGGCGGGTCAGTTCCGACGGTGACTGGACGCTCGGGGAAGGCATCGACGGCCGTCGAGTCCGGTTGCCCAGTCAGCGGGGCGATGTCCCCGAGGCTCTACTGCGGCTGCCCGGCGGCGCGGAACTCGTGGTGACCGATGTGCGGTTCGGTTCGCACCTCCAGCTCCTCGATATGGCGGGCAGGCAGCACAGCACGATCGTGGTGGGCGTGATCGGGGACAACGGCGCCCCGGGAACCGCCTTCCTGCCGCCGAAGGACTGGTTTCACCTGCTACGGCCGCGTGACGAGGCAGGCTCTCTAGCGCTGCGGCAGCTCACGCGCTCGGCGGCAGGCGAGATGATCGACACCGTGGTCGCGGCCCTGGAACGACGCGATCAACTGCGGCAAGACCGGTTGGCGGGCAACGGACAACCCGACTCGGAGGAGCAGAACGGCGTCGCCGATGCCGCGCAGGAGGCCGTGACCTCGGCGGTGCCCGCGCTCACCGATCCCGCGTTGCGCATGGCGGTGGTCGACCTGGTACGCCGGGCAGCCAGATTGGCGCAGGCCTTCCGTTCCTTCGGCGGCATCGCCGACGAGGCCAGGACCCGAGCCGATGTCGAGCCGATCCCACCCAGCGGTCCGCAGGTCGGGCAACTCGATCTGGAGACGGCGCTGCATTGGATGGCGGACACCGGTCATCTCCAGAATTTCCTCGATAACACGCCAACCCGCCTGCCCGCTCTGCTCGCCGAGTTGGGCGGACTCGCCACCCGGTCGACCGATGGGCCTGCAACGGTGTCGGACGGCGGCCAGGGCGTCGGGTGGCTCAACTGGTTGCCGGACCTGCCGTTGGTGGCGCACCGCGCGGTATCCGGTTTCACCCCGGACCGGGATCGCGATGCCCTGTTGTTGCTGTTGCGGTCGCTCGCGGACAGCGGAATCGCCGACAATGACGGCAGTTGGCGGCGGGCCGCGCTGTACTGCCCCGATCCCGAGGGCGTGATCCATCGCGTCATCCCCGTTCGGAACGGATTCCTCGTCCCGGTGCGCACCCAGTGGATTCACATGGGCAACAACGCGGGACTCGGGGTCGATGCACTCGCGTTCACCCGCACCCCAGGGGTATTCGATCTTCCGGTGGGGTGGCAGGCCGCGTCGATCGTCGAGCTGACCGGCTCGTTCAGAACCTCGGACCTACGACGCCTGCTCGAACTGTTCGAGGAGCGCGGTCCCGCGCCCTGGTTCCCGCAAGCAGTGGTCGAGCTGTCGGAACGCACCGGTCTGAGCAGGTCCGAGGCCACGCTGTTGCTCGCAGGCCTGCCCGGCGTCGACCTTTGGGAACGACGCTTCCTCGATCCCGAGGTCCAGCAACGACTCGGACTGTCGTCCGATCAGGCACAGTTCGCCAAATCGTGTTGGTCCAGGGTGGACTCGGGGATCCGACGCAAACTGCTCACGGCCGTCCTTCCTGCCGATCCCGCTCGGTTGTGGACAGCTGGGCCTGCGGTGGAGGCGGTCGCCGATCTCTGGGTCGCCGCATCCGGCCGCCGCCGTCCGGTGCCCGACGAACTGCTGATCGAGGCGTCGAAGCGATTGCCGTCGGTACAGAATGCCGACATCTATGTCGGCGCGATCGCCGACCCGGAGAGCACGTTCTGGCTGGTACCCGACGGCGCCGCATCGGAAGAACTGGCGACCGCTATCCATGCGACGCCCCCGGTGCTGCGGTGGTTGGCCTATGTCCTACCGGTCGGTGATCCACTACGTCCGCTGCTCACGGTGGCGCTCGCGGCCGTCCGGGCGCGGGCAGCCAATCCCGACTTCAAGTTCACCTGGTGGGACTGGCAGGCCTATGACAACCTCTCGGCCTTGCTGGGTGAGGCCATCGACGCAGATGTCGAGCGGGCCCGGGCTTCCAGGACCGCGTTCCGGCCTCGGGAATGGCTGGCGGTGGCGTCCGATGCCGATGACGCCGTCGAGCTGACGGTGTATCCCAATCTCGTCCCGCCGCAGGACAGGGAGCTTTACACCGCCCTCGTACACAGGCCCAGTGGTCCCGGGATCGCCGATGGTCTGCCGCTCGACAGCGAGCGACTCACCGCCGCGTGCGCGGCCACCGCGCCGCAGGACACCGATCCGGCCGCCTACTTCCAGGACCCCCAGGTCTCGGTTCCAAGCCTGGTCGCCGAGATCTCCGACCGGTTCGACCTCACCGAGGACGCCTCGGCGCTCTACCTCCAGCTGCTTGCCCTACCGGATCCGACCGACGCGAACGTCGCCCGGTGGAACGCCTGGAAACCCGCCCGGCTGCGCAAGGCCAAGGCCGCCCTGGCCGAGACCGATCTGGTCGTCACCGCCAAGCGCGCCAGGGCAGGCCGCAGCCTGTTCCTCCCCGGTGGCTGGCTTGATCTCACCAGCCCTCATCTGCCCCTGGAGTTGTGGAAGCCGCCGATGTTCGGCTTCGACACCCGTCCCACCGGGGCTGTCGTGCCGGAAGGCACCGTCGCCGAGCTGTTCGCCCAGGCCTGGCAACGCATCCTCGACGGCGACACCCCCACCTACCACGAACTCGAGACCGGAGGACGACGGTGACCGCGCCAACGCCACCGCACCACTCACACGACCGCCACAACGACCCGGCGACGATCGCGGCGCGGCTGGCCGCAGGCCAGATCCTGCCCGGCGACGACCACGCGGGCGACGACCGCGACGTCCTCACCGCCCGCCGATACACCCATCCCGGTCTCGGCGACCGCCCCGTGGTCCGGCTGGTACCGCAGACCCTCGGCCAAGCCGAGGACCTCACCTGCGAGTTCCTCGGCTTCGAGGCACCCGTGTCGACCACCGAGGTCGGGACGAGCAAACGCAGTGCCCTCGGTTTCCCGGCGTGGGCGCTGGTCAACGATCCGGCCAACGGCCACCACGCGCTCAACCTGGTGAAGGACATCGAACGGCTCGCTCGCACCGCGAGGTCCAAGGCGGGCAACGCCAAGGACGGCTTCACCAACCTGGGCAAGATGCTCGGCCGCACCGCCCCGCACTTCCTGCCGACCTTCTACGAGCAGGCAGGCCGGATCTTCCTGACTCACGGCAACGACACCTACGCGGCGTCGATGTTCGGCAAGGCACGCGAGGCCGAGGACGTGCACAACCTCGACATCGACCCCGAACGCACCCGCGAGGTCTTCCTCGAATTCGCCTTCGCGGGCGCGCTGACCGCCAAGGCGCTCTCGGCCTACAGCAAGCAGCTGATCAAGCGGGGCGACGCTGACGCGGGCTACGAGCTGTTCCACACGCTGTGCGTCGAACGAACCCGGGGCGGGCTGCCGCCCTACACCGGCATGCCGGAGGATCTTCGTCGGCTCGCCAAGGCTGCGAAGCGTGACCTGGCCGCCGAGGACGAACGACTGCTGCGGGGCGTGCTGGACAGTCCGTCGATCACCCAGGCATCGCTCGCATTCTGGAGGTCCTACCGCAGCTCGCTGATCACACTGGCTCGGCGCGACGAGTCCATCCGGCGACAGCTGCTGGCGGTCTTCCCGGCGACCGCAGGCGTGCACGAGGTCATCGAGCTGTGGCTCGAAATCCTGACCGAGAGCGGCGCCAGCACGTTGCTCACCGAGCCCCGATCCGCCGATGAAACGGACATCGGCCTGCCTGCTCGCTGGTTGTCCGCATTACTGGCGACCCGGGACAAGCGCGCGCGGTCGCCTCGATCCCAGGCATTGCTGCAGTTGGTCGAGACGATGGTCGAACGGCTGACCGCCGACGACGTCCCGGTCGAGCTGCCGCCCTGGCTACGCGGCGAGCTGGACCTACAGGATCTGTTGGTGGCCTCCCGCGTGCCCCTCAGCGAGTCGCACCAGTCGGCCAGACAGTTGTGGGTCGAGGAATGGCTCCGCGACACGCAGCCAGGACGTCGTGATCTCGCCGCGCTCGGGAAATCCGCTCCATACACCATGGCCCTCGGCGAGGGCATCGTCGCTCATGCCCGCCACAACACCGATGCGGGAACCATCTCCGCCGCCGCCACGCGCGAGGTTCTCGCCGTTCCCGGCCTGCGCCAGGCATTGCGGAACTGGATCACCTTCCGGGTGACGGCGATCGAGCCGACGAGCCTGCCCGATCTGCGAGACCAGCTCAACGCGCTCCAGGTGCTGCGTTCGCCGGGGGCGTTCTCCGACGTGCCCGAGGCGGCGACGATCTTGAGTGCGGTCGACGTGGGCGCCGCGTTGCATGACTCCTTACGCAGCGGTGTGTTCGACGAGATGGCATGGCCCGCGCTCGAAGCGGCGGTCGAGCGGCTGTCCGGCCCGAACTGGTCCAGCAACGACGAGTTGGAGATCTGCGGCGAGGGCTGGCCCGCGCTGGTGCTGCGCCGGGGTGAGATGTTCCTCGTCGTCGGCCCCGAGGGCATCCTGTTCGAACACCTCTCGCGGATCCCGAAGGAGGCCCGCCGGCACTGGCGGTTCCACCCATCGGCGGCATGGTTCGACGGGGTCCTGCTGGTGCGCTGGCAGACCGACGACGCCGAGCTCGCCTACTGGAGTGATGCGCCGGAGACCGTGTTCGAGGTCGCCAAGAACACCAGCTACAGCCGATACGACATCCCGGTGCCGTCGATCGCTTTATCCGATGGGTCCCGATTCAGCGGAGATCGCGCGGTCCGGCCCGGCGACACCTCGATCCCGCGATTCTGGGATGCCCGCAGTGACGGCAGCGCCCTGTGGAGTGGCCGGCTCAGCCGCTCCCAGCGCTGGTTCGAGGTCGACGCGGCGACCGGGGAACGTGGCCGCAGCAGCGTTCCCGCGTTCATCGAGGACTTCGCCGCCGAGGACACCGCCCTCTCCTACGCCTATTGCGATCTGCGGCCCTCGGTCCCCGAGACGCTCAACAGCCCGTTGGGCGAGGCAGGCGGACTGCACGGCTGGCGGGTCCGGAAGGAAACCGACGGCTCCTGGCTGGGCGAGGGCATCGATGGCAGGCGCGTCCGCCTGGCCGGTCGACACAACGCTCCGGTGGCGCAGTTGCAGCTGCCGCACGGCGGGGCGCTGACCGTGACGGCGGCCAATCCGCCCCGGCTCGTAGGGCTGCACAATGCCCACGGCTCCTCCGTCGGCCAGGTCTCCGTGGGAAGCAACCACCCGCACACGGCTCCCGGCACTGCGCTGGTACCGCCGTTGGATTGGTGGCATCTACTGGTTCCCCGCGACGAGGCGGGCTCGCTGGCCTTACGCACGCTGGACCGCGCGGTGGTGGACGAGCTGCTCCGGCGGGTGAGAGACGAGCTGGATCGGCACGACGAGGAACTCGCGCGGCTGGCCCAGGCCGCCGACGAGGCCGGGGTCGTCCAGGACGGTACCGCCGCCGCCGAGGCGGGCCGCAGGCTGAGCACGCTGATCACCGATCTGGTCACCTCCGCACTACCCGCCATCACGCATCCCGGTCTGGTGGCCGGAATCAGCACCTCGGTGCGGCAGGCGGCCGACTTGTCGCGGTCCTATCTCGCCTTCACGAGCATCGCCAAGCAGGCCCGTGATTTCGACGCGACCCTCGAAGCGTCCTCGGCGGATGACGCGATGATGTCGGCGGCCGATATTCAGACCGCGCTCGACTGGTTCCGGCATTCCTCGGACCACCATCGCCGAGGAAACCGGAACCAACCCACCGTGCTGCCCAAGTTCCTCGCCACCCTCGACGCGACCGCTGCGGAATCGGCTCCCCGTAGCAAGAGTCTGATCGCCCCGGGGATCATGAACTGGGTCCGCTGGCTGCCTCACCTGGAGACGCTCGTCTATCGGGCTGCCTCGGAGTTCACGCCGCCCTACCAGCGCGACGCACTCGTGTTCCTGCTGCGCACCCTCGCAGACAGCAGCATCACCGATGGTTCCGGACGGTGGCGCATCGTCACGGTGACCGCGCCGGAGGGCGCCGACGAATCGGAACTCCGGGTCGTGCCGACGCCCGAGGGTTTCCTCGTCACCCTCGAACGCAACCGGACATACCACCGAAGCACCCAGCGCTACCAGTTGACCAGTCTGCAATACGCCCGCACACCCGGGTCGTTCGCGCTGGCGGAGGGCTGGCAGCTCGAATCGGTCACGCCGTGGGGTACGCCGCCGGATGGCACCCGCTTGCGTCACATGCTGGATCTCATCATCGAGCGGGGCCCCGCCTCCTGGCGGCCCGAAGCGGTGCAACAGTTGGTCGAGCGCACCGGGATGGGGATTGCCGAGGCCGCCATCCTGTTGGCGGGAATGCCCTCCATCAATTCGTGGGAAGCGAACTATCTCGACACCGACCTGCGCAAACAACTGGGTGTCTCGGCTGCACAGGCGAAATCGGTCCGGGAACGGTTCCGCTATCTCAACGACACGCTGCGGCGCGAGCTGCTGGGGGCGGCCGTGCCCGCCGATCCCGCCGAGCTATGGACCGTCGGGCCCGCGGTGGACGCGATCGCGGCGGTATGGGGAGCGAAATTCGGCATCCGTCACCCGGTACCGGAGGACGTGCTGGTGGAGGCGGCCAAGCGGTTGTCCCTGCGCGATACGGGTGAATGGATCTCCGGCGTCACCAACCCGGCGACCACGCCGTGGCTCGCCGCAGAAGCGGAGCAGTCCGATGCCCAGAACGGACGATCGAGTTTCACACCTAGCACGTTGCAGGCGCTGGCCACGGTGTTGCCGTGGTTGGCCTACCGGCTGCCGGTCGGCTCACCGTTGCGGTCGCAGTTGTCGGCGTCGCTGGCCGCCGCGCGGGAGCGGGTCAGCCGCCCCGAGTTCAGCCTCGTCGGATATTGGGTCGAGCTGGAGCGCCTTGCGCCCCTGCTCGGTGACGAAGTGACGCCCACGGGGACCAACACCCAGGGTGACGCGACCGCAGAGCCTAGGCCGTGGATGACGTTGGCGTTCAACGGCAGCAGGCACTGCCGAATAGCGGTCCGACCCGGCCTGGTCGAACCGGCGGACCGCGAACTGTTCGCCGCCATCCTCGAAGGCTTCGTCGGTCGCATCCACGTGCATCAGCTGAACATCCTGCACGATGAGCGGCTGGAAGCAGCCTGCGCGGGCAGCCACACCGAGGACACCGATCCGGCCGCCTACGCCCAGGATCCGAACGTGTCGGTCCCGCAGCTGGTGACCGAGGTCGCCACCCGATTCGGTCTGCCCGAGGACGCGGCAGCGCTGTACCTACAGCTGCTGGCCCTGCCGGATCCCACCGATGCCGACACCGCCAAGTGGACCGGGTGGAAACCCGCCCGGCTCCGCAAGGCACGCGCGGCCCTCGCCGAGACCGATCTGGTCGTCACCGCCAAACGTGCCAGGGCTGGCCGAAGCCTGTTCCTGCCCGGCGGTTGGCTGGATTTCAAATCCCCGAGGCTGCCCTTGGAGACCTGGAAGTCCGCGCTGTACGACACGACCGGGACGGTCGTGCCGGAGGAACCCGTGGCCGATCTGTTCGCCCGCGCCTGGCAGCGGGTCCTCGACGGCGATGCGCCCGCCTACGAGGAACTCCAGACCGGGAAACGCCGATGACACAGGCACCCCCAGCGGTGTCGAGCCATCGGCCCTCCGCCGAAGCGGCGGATGTCTCAGCCGGATTGCGCGCCGGGCAGATCCTGCCCGGCGCGCCCGGCGCCCGCCGAGGCTGCACCGCCCTCACCGCACGCCGCTACACCCATCCGGGGCTGCCGGAGGGCAGCATCGTCCGGCTGGTCCCCGGCGAACTCGGGCCTGCCGAGGACCTCGCCTGCGAATACCTCGGCTTCGCGGCGCCATCGAGCACCATCGACGTCGGCACCGCCCCCCGCAGTGCCGTCGGTTTTCCGGCCTGGGCACTGATCAACGACCCGACCAACGGCCACCACGCCCTCGAACTCGTCAAGGACCTCGAACGGCTCGCCCGGTTGGCCGAATACCGGGCCGGTGTGGCGAAGAACGGCTACCTCGCCCTGGCCGATCAGCTCGGCCGCTCCGCACCGCACTTCCTGCCCACCTTCTACGAACAGGCCGCGCGGGCATTCCTGCGGCATGGCAACGATGGCTATGCGGCGGCGATGTTCAACAGGGCCCGCGAGGCCGAGGACGTCCACGATCTCGACATCGACCCCGACCGCACGCGGGAGGTCTTCCTCGAGTTCGCCTTCGCGGGCGCGCTGACCGCGAAGGCGTTCACCACACTCGGCAAGCGGCTCGCGAAACGCAAGGATGCGGGGCCCGACTACGAGTTCTTCTTCGAGCTCTGTGTGCAGCGAACGCGGGGCGGCCTGCCGCCCTATGCCGGCATGCCGGAGGACCTGCGGCGACTCGCGAAGGCGGCCGGTCGTGATCTCGCGGTGGAGGACGAACGGCTGCTGCGCGCCCTCCTACCGTGTCCGCCGATCAAGCAGGCTCCGGCGGGTTTCTGGGCGAGCTATCGCCTATCGCTCACCGAGCTGGGCGGCAGGGACGAGACGATCCGGGGACTGCTGCTGTCGTTCGTTCCCGATGGCGCGGCCATCCCCGGGGTCTGGCTCGGCATCCTGCACGGCTGTCAGGCCGATGTGCTGCTGACCGGACCGCCTACGACGACGGCTCCCGAGGCGCTCGGGCCCGCCGATTGGTTGTCGGCCATGCTCGCGTGCCGGATCAAGCAACGGTCGAGGCGCGATAGCGATGTACCGCGTTCCGCGACGCTGTTGGGCCTGGTCGAGTCGATGTCCGACCGACTCGTCGGCGACGGGGTGCCCGTGCGAAGCCACGGCGCAGAGCATCCGATGGAGACGGATGTCCTGGATCTGCTGGTGGCGCGCGGGGTTCCGGTCGTCGTCGACGCCGATCATGTGCCCGACATCGATGTCTATCGGTGGTGGCAGGACGAGACACCGGGCGAACGCGATCTGCTGGCGTTGGCACGGTCCGATCGATTCCGCCCGGCGCTCGTCTCCGGGCTGCGGTCCTATCTACGCACCCGTACCCGCGACGGCCTCGTCGTTCCGGAAGCACTGCACTCGGTGGCGGCCGTTCCCGGACTGCGGCTCGCGCTACGCGCCTGGATCAGGGCGGAGTCGGAGCGGGAGGGCGTCGCAGGCCTGCCCGCACAGGGGCAGTGGCTGAGTTCGATGGCGTGGCTTCGGGCACCGGAGGTGTTCATCGACGTGCCGGAGGCGGCCGAGGCGATCGCCGCCACCGATATCGCCGCCGACGTGCACGCCGGCCTGCGCGGAGGTCTGCGCGGAGGTCTGCTCGATGAACTCGGGTGGCCCGCGTTGGAGGAAGCGGTCGCCCGCCTCGGCGCCACGGACGCAGGCGGCCGGGATGAGACGACGGTCTGCGGCGAGGGCTGGCCCGCGCTGGTGCTGCGCCGAGGCGCGCGGTTCATCGTCGTCGGCCCGGACGGAATCCTCGCCGAGCACACTGCGGTGTGCAGTCTCGACGAACAGGAACGGTGGTCGTTCTCCCCGCCGATCGCGCGGTGGTTCGACGGGGTCCTGTTGGTGGGTTGGCGCACCTACCACGGCGCCGTGGCCTATTGGAGCAACGCGCCGGATCAGCGGTTCACCCCGTCCGGATGCGCAAGGCCCGGGCAGCGCTCGCCGAGACCGAGCTGGTCGTCACGGCGAAACGCAGCCGGGCGGGCCGCTCGCTCTTCCTCCCCGGCGGCTGGCGCGTTCTCGCGCGCCCGCACCTGCCCCGGGAGGCATGGAAGACATCGATGTTCGGCTTCGACACCACACCGGACGTCGTGATCACCGCGCATGAACCCGTCGCCGATCTGTTCGCCCGTGCCTGGCAGCGGGTCCTCGACGGCGATGCGCCCGCTTATGAAGAACTCGAGACCGGAGGACGACGGTGACCACCGCCGCACCCAGGCAGGTCGAACCTGCCGAGAATGCCTATCGCGAGGAGTTGGCCTTCCTCGCCGCCTACGACGACGGGATCCGACCACCCGGCTGGCGGCTCACGCCGCGTGCCGTGGTGCTGTTCGTGACCGGCAGCGGCGGCGAATCCCTGGCCTTGCCCAAGGGCCGCAAGGTCGACGGGGTACCCGCGCGAATGGTGATCAGCGCGAAGTTCGTCGGGGAACGTGCCCTGGTGGAACGGTCCGTGGTGACGCTGGCCGGGGAACGCGGCCTGTTATTGGTCGGCGAACCGGGCACCGCGAAGTCGATGCTCTCGGAGTTGTTGGCCGCGGCCGTGTCCGGCAGCAGTGCGTTGACGGTGCAGGGCACCGCGGGCACCACCGAGGACCAGCTGCGCTACGGCTGGAACTACGCGTTGCTGCTGGCGGAGGGCCCCAGCCCTCGGGCCCTGGTGCCGTCTCCGGTGCTCAGCGCGATGCGGGGCGGCGGCGTGGTGCGGGTCGAGGAGGTCACCCGCTGCCTGCCCGAGGTGCAGGACGCGCTGGTGTCGATCCTGTCGGACCGGCGGATCTCGGTCCCCGAGTTGTCCGGCACCGAGGACGCCACCGTGCACGCCGCACCCGGCTTCACCGTGATCGCCACCGCGAACCTGCGGGACCGGGGCGTGTCGGAGATGTCGGCGGCGTTGAAACGACGGTTCAACTTCGAGGCGGTGGGCCCGATCGGCGACCTGGCCGCCGAGACGGACCTGGTGCGACGCCAGGCGACGAACGCGCTGGAGCGGGTGAACGCGCCGTTCGCCATCGACGACGTGGTGTTGGAGGCGCTGGTCACCGCATTCCGCGACCTGCGCAACGGCATCTCCGAGGAGGGTTGGGCGGTCGAGCGGCCGTCCACGGTGATGAGCACCGCCGAGGCGGTGTCGGTGGCCAGTTCGCTGGGACTGGCAGGCGCCTACTTCCCCGGCGACCGCGATCCGCTGGCGCTGCTGCCCGGACACCTGCTGGGTGTGGTCCGCAAGGATGATCCCGGCGATGCGGCCCGGCTGCTGAGCTATTGGGACGGCGCGGTTCGGCGTCGAGCCGAGTCCGGTGCGCACACCTGGCGGCGATTGTGGGAACTCCGTGACGTCCTCGACTCGTGACGACGAGCTCGCGGTGCTCGATCAGCTGGTCGACCACCGCGAGCCACACCTCATCGGCGTCCGACACCACTCCCCCGCGCTGGCCGCCGCGATGCCCGCCTTGTTGGCGGCGGCCGACCCCGAGGTGTTGTTGGTCGAGTTGCCCGAGGACATGGGCGACTGGTTGCCGTATCTGGCCGACCCGGAGTTGTTGGCGCCGGTCGCGCTGTCGGCGGCCTCGGGTGCGGGCGGCAGCCTGGCCTTCTTCCCGTTCGCGGACTTCTCCCCGGAACTGGTCGCCATCCGATGGGCGCACGCCCACGGCGTCGAGGTCCGGGCCTGCGATCTGCCCTTGGCGGCCCGCGAGGCCGAACGCCGCGGCCACCACACCTCGGGTGCCAGTCCGCTGACCGATGCCCTGCGCGGCACCATCACCGGCCGGGACGGCGACGATCTGTGGGATCGGCTGGTCGAGGCGGCCGCGCCGGGGCAGCAGGCCGAGGCGGTGCGACGGGCGGCGTTGTTGGTCGGTTGGGCGCTGCGCCGCGACGCGGCGGGCGACGTCCCGGCAGGCCTCGACGACGCGGGCCACGATCCGAAGTCGGCCGCGCTCGGTAATTCGGAGGACGCGGTAGGCACGGCGGATGGGGGAATCGACCCGTTCGATCTGCGGCGTGAGGCGTGGATGCGCCGGGCGATCGCCCAGGCCTCGGGTCGGCGCTGCACCGCAGTGATCGGCTCCTTCCACGCCGCCGCGCTGCTCACGGGCTCGGTCGAGGACTCGGTCAAGACCGTCCCGGCGGACTCGAAGATCGTCACCGCGCTGGTGCCCTACGGGTTCGCGTTGCTCGATGAGCGTTCCGGGTATCCGGCGGGCATCCGCGATCCCGAGTGGCAGCAGGCGATCTGGGCGGTGGGCTGCGATCCCACCGAGATGGAGTCCGTCGCCGCCTCGATGATCGTGCGGATCTGCGCCGCGATCCGGGGACTGGGCCATCCGGCCGGGCCCGGCGAGGCACGGGAGGCCTTGCGGTTGGCCGGTGATCTCGCCCGGTTGCGGGGGCTGCCCGCGCCGGGACGCAGCGAGGTCGTGGAGGCCGTCCAGAGTGTCCTGACCCAGGCCGATCCGTTGGGGCGGGGCCGCGTGGTGGCGCGGGCCGCAGGCGAGGTGCTGGTGGGCAAGCGCAACGGCATGTTGGCGCCGGGCACGCCGCAGTCCGGCCTGGGCCCGACGGTGGCGGCCCTGCTCTCCGAGCTTCGGATGCCCGGTCCGCAGTCCCCCGCACCGGCCACGCTGCGGTTGGATCCGCTGCGTTCGGCGCTGGACGCCCGGCGCGAGATCACGCTACGCAGGCTCGCAGCGCTGGGTATCGGTTACGCGGAGGAGTCGGCGGTCGCGACGATCGGCGAGGGCGGTGCCCTGACCACCCGGTGGGAGGCCACCTGGACGCCCACGACGGCGGCGACGCTGCCGGTGGCGGGCCGCTGGGGCATCACGCTGCCGCTGGCCGTGGCAGGCAGGCTGCGGGCCCGGCGTGCCGAGCGGGAACAGCACGCGGGACACACCCCGCAGGATGTGCTGGCCGATCTGGAGACCGCCGCGCAGTGCGCCCTGCCCGAGCTGCTCGGCGATCTACTGGCGGACGCGGCCTCGGTGCTGCCCGCCACCGCGACGCTGCCGGAGTTGTTGACCGCCCTGGACCTGCTCGATCGGGTGCGTGGCGGGCATCTGCCGGACATCTCCGCCGAGGTCCTCGCGACACAGCCTCGGCTCGCGGACGAGCTGGAGGATGCCGCGGTCGCGCAGATCTCGGGATTGGCCGGGTCGGAGAACCCGGACGATGCCCGCAACCTGGTCGAGCTGGGACAGCGGCACGATGCGCGTGGCACCGGATTGCGCTTGGCGGCGACGCTGCGTGAGCTGGCCGACGAGGCGGCCCCGTTGATCGCCGGGGCCGCCGGGGCCACCCGGGTGCTGCTCGGTCTGGTGCCGCCCGCCGCGTTGGGCGAGCGGATCGCATCGTGGATCGACGGCGCCTCGACTCCGGAGCGGCGCGGGGTGCTGCGACACGCGCTCACCGGCGTGTTGGTGGCGGCGGCCCCGTTGGTGGAGACACCGGAGGCCTTGGATCCGCTGTTGGATCGGGTGGAGTCGCTGCCGGATCAGGACTTCCTCGATCGGTTGCCCGCGCTGAGGGGTGCGTTCGTCTCGATCGGCCCCGCAGCGCGCACCCGCATCCTGACCGTGGTCGAGGCACGGATCGACGACACGATCCGCGATGCGAAGGCACCCGATCCCGAGGCCTTGGCGATCTGGTTGGCCGCCGAGCAGGCGAGCGCGGCGGTTCTGCGGGCCTACGGGCTCACGGGCCAGACCGTCGCGGCCGAGCAGATCTCGGCCGCCGCACCGGGATCGGAGGTCGTGACCGAGGACTCGGCGCTCGTACCGCAGTCCGCGATCGGTCTGTCGGCCACGGTGCGCTGGCGGTTGCTGCTCGGCACCCACGGCCAGCGACCGGCGGGCGGCGGCCGCTATGCCGCCGCTTTGGACGAGTTGTACGGGCGGGATCGCGGCGAGGGCGCCGACAACCACGATCTCGGCGCCGACCGCTCCGATCCGTTCCCCGGAATCCGGGAGTGGTCCGAGGAGTTGCAGGCGCTCTTCGGGGATCGTGTCCGCGAGGAAGTGCTGGCCGAGGCTGCCGAGAACGGCCGCGCCGAGGCCGCCTTGGAGATCGATCCGGCCACGGTGCGACCTTCGGTCGAGTTGCTGCGCACCATGTTGTCCCTGGCGGGCGGGCTCTCCGAGTCCTCGATGGCCAAGCTGCGGCCGTTGGTGGCGCGGATCGTCCGGGAGTTGACCGAACAGCTCGCGGTGCGCATCCGGCCTGCTCTGACCGGCATTCAGTTGCCTCGGCCCACCCGCAGGCCCGGCGGTCGGTTGGATCTGGCCCGGACCCTGCGGGCCAACCTCACCACCGCTCGGCGGGATGAGGACGGTCGGGTCGTGGTCGTGCCGGAGCGTCCGGTGTTCCGCACCCTGGGCCGCCGCTCGATCGACTGGCGGTTGGTGTTGGTGGTGGACGTGTCCGGCTCGATGGAGGCGTCCACGGTGTGGTCGGCGCTCACCGCGTCGGTGCTCGCCGGGGTGTCGACGTTGTCGACGCATTTCCTGGCGTTCTCCACGGAGATCGTGGACCTCACCGACAAGGTCGAGGATCCGCTGTCCTTGTTGTTGGAGGTGCGGGTCGGTGGCGGCACGCACATCGCGGGCGCGCTTCGCCATGCCCGCACCCTGGTGACCGTGCCGGAAAGGACGATGGTCGTGCTGGTCAGCGACTTCGAGGAGGGCGGCCCGGTTGCCGATCTACTCACCCAGGTCCGGGAGCTGGTCTCCGCCGGGGTCACCGTCCTGGGCTGCGCGAGCCTGGACGACAGCGGTTCCGCGCGCTACTCGACCTCGGTGGCGGGGTCGCTGGTCGCCGCCGGGATGCCGGTGGCGGCGCTCAGTCCGCTGGAGTTGGCCCGCTGGGTCGGAGAGCGGGTGCACGGATGAGCGGGAGTCTGCCGCCGGTCACGGCCGAGGTGCCCGCCGGGGTGCTCGACGCGTTGCCGCCGAGGTTGCG
The DNA here is from genome assembly GCF_014203365.1 of Actinoalloteichus hymeniacidonis. NCBI lineage: Bacteria > Bacillati > Actinomycetota > Actinomycetes > Pseudonocardiales > Pseudonocardiaceae > Actinoalloteichus > Actinoalloteichus hymeniacidonis. The sequence goes on along the minus strand of NZ_JACHIS010000001.1, from coordinate 1,795,706 downwards.
CAAGCGGATCGACGGGGCACTGGATCGGGCCGCGAGCTGGACGATCGAGGTCGACGGCGACACCGCGCGTGCCGAGTTGGACGCCGATACGGCGCTGACCTGGTCCTTGCACTCCGGGGTGCTCACCTCGGCGGACGAGCTGAGCTGTAGTTGTCTGCTCGCGCCGAAGTGCCTGCACCGGGGAATCGCGGTGGCTGCCGCCGAGGTGGTGGCCGTGGAGTCCGCGGCCGAGCCGGAATCCGTGGAGCAGGCGCCACCGGCGGCCGAGACGGCTCCGGGACCGAGGGGGCCTGCGGGCTCGACGTCGACAGTGGACCCGGTCGTCGACGACGCCGTGCGGGAGCCGGAACGGCAAGCGGCGCAGGCGCTGTGGCAGGCCTGCTCCCGAGTCGTCTACGCGGGTGCCACCGGCAGTGGGGCGGTGGCGCGGGCCGAGCTGCTGCGGGCCGCGCACAGCGCGCGGGTGGCCGGGTTGCACCGCGCCTCGGCGGGTGGCCTGCGCATCGCGGCCGCGTTGGCCGCCGCGCGGGCGAACTCCTCGGCCTTCGATCGGGAGGCGCTCACCGGCGAACTGGTCGAGCTGATGCTGCTCTGTCGGGAACTCGTCACCGGTAGTGGACCGACCGACCTCGCGGAGCTTCGCGGCACCGCCCGCCGCGAGTATCGGCCGATCGGCACGCTGCGGTTGTACGGGTTGTGCACCGAAACGGTCGTGGCGGCCACCGGGTACAGCGGGGTCGTCACCCATCTCGTCGACGAGAGCGGCGAGTTGTGGACGGTGCCCGCGATCATGCCGGGCGGTGCGGAACGGGTCGCGACTGCGGCGGCCGGGCCGGTGGCGATCGGCGAATCCGGGTTGAGTCAGCGCGAACTGGGTCGGGGCGGACTACTGTTGTCCGGCGGCACGGCCTCCCCCGACGGCAGGCTCGGTGCGGGCCGCGTGGTGCGGGCGGTCGCCGCGACGGGCGCCTCCTGGGAGGCGACCCCGTTGTCGACGCTGTGGGCCCAGCCGTTGATCGACCAGGTTGCCCGGGCGTTCGAGGCGGGCATCCGGGTCGCGACACATCGCAGGGCGGGCGCCGACCTGCTCTTCGTGGCCGGGACGGTGCAGGGGATCGCCCAGGATGCGCTCCGGCTCTCGATGGCGGGCGACACCACGGTGGACCTGGTGGCTGCGGGCAAGCAGGCCAGGCAGAACCTGCGGGTGCTGGCCAGGGCGACCGGTACGCGGCTTCGGGTCATCGCCCGGCTGCTGCCGGATCGCCCGGGGTCGGCGACCGCGCTGGCGATCTCGGCAGGCCCGGACGATCTGACGCTGCCCACTGCCCTGCGGCGGCATGTGGATCTGGGCTTGGACGTGCTGCAACGCTCGTATCTGCACGAATCCGAGCCGGTGGGTCTGCCACCGGGCCCGGACCGCGCCGAACGGGTGCCGCCGCCGTTGCGACCGCTGGCCAATGTGCTGCACCGGGTGACGCTGGGCGGCCGAGCGGTCGCGGCGGTCGGCTCGGCCGCCCCCGATGCGGCGGCCCTGGTCCGCAACGGGCTCAGCACCACAGCCGAGCTGTTGACCGAACTGGCCAGGCTCTCCCGCGATCGGGAGCGCGACGTGTTCGGCCGGGTGGTGCGCGATGTCGGGGAGGACTTCCCGCTGGCCTGGCTGCGGGCGGGCCTGCACTGTCGCGAGTTCGGCCGGGCGGCCGCGCATCGCAACTGGTTGGCGGCGGCGGGCGCCGCGTAGTCCGTCGAGCAGCCGGGGCCACGGCCTCGGCTGCTCGACCAGGCTCGGCGACCCATCAGCTGCGGGTGCACGACTTCGGCGACCCGGGTGAGTACTCCTCGGTGTCGGCACTGCGGTGGTGTTTGGGCCACCCGAAATCGGTGAAGAATATTGCGGTCGCAATTATCGGGCGGCGTACCGGGTGTGCATGCACACCCGCGAAGCGCTCCGGATAGCCCGGTGACGGAATACCGTTGGCACACCGTGGAATCGACCCCGGAAACACCGACCACGCCCTGGGCGGGCATCATCTGGCGAAGGCACATAACCGTTTCGCGACGCGGCCATCTCGATCCAGCCACCCCGACTACGCCGAATGGGGCAAATCGATGCGCCCGCTCCCCGCAGCTGGTTACGGTGACCCGGCGCTCGTTTCCCGCGGCAACCATCGACTCGGAGATCCCATTGACGACGACCGTTGAACTCAGCCTGCCCGAACGGGCAGTGCTAGTGGCACTCATGAACCTCGTCACGGAGGTGTCCAATCCCGAGATCAAGGCGAGGTACGGGTTCGTCGTCGAGAAGAAGGATCGGGAGCGGCTGATCGCATTAGGACTGATCAGCGCCTATCTCGACCGCAGCAGGAAAGGGGCGTACGTCCACGAACTGACCGAGAAGGGCTGGCGGATCTGCCACGCAGAGCTGGCCGCGCAGGCGCCTTCCGGGTCGCACAAGGCCTACCGGCTGATGTACGACACGAACAATCACTATGCGGCCTTCATGAAGCGCGCCAACGTCGCCATGGCCGATGTCTTCATTCCGCCGCCGGACGACATCGACGCTCCGGAACCAACCGAGAATCCGTCGGTCAATTCCCAACCAATTGTGTCCGCAAACAACGGAATCCCCGCACCCGTTCGGATCACCGAGACTTATACGGAACTGGCAACGGAATCGGGCTCCTGGGTGAGTCTGACCCGGTTGCGCGCGGCTCTCGATTTCCTGCCGCGCGCCGAATTCGACGCCGCGCTGCGTGAGCTGGCCGCCAAGCCTGCGACGCAGCTCATTCCGGAGGCCAATCAGAAGACCTTGACCGAGGCGGATCGGGCGGCCGCAATCCACCTCGGGGGCGAGGACAAGCACCTGATCGCGATCGACAAGGGCTGAGGGCCACGAGATGGACGAGATCGAGCGCCGCGTCTTGACCGCACTACGCCTGGACTGGGCGCCGACCCCGGACGAGGTGTGGCGACCACCGGCCGCGCACGTCGCGGAGCTGAACGCCCCGGTGTTGGACGGGGTGCTCGATGCCTTCGAGCAGTTGCGAGCCGATCCGATGGCCGCCCCGACGGCGCTGGTGGTCACCGGTCAGCAGGGTGCGGGCAAGACCCACCTACTGGGCGCGGTGCGCATCGAGGTCCAGCGCTCGGCGGGATTCTTCTTCCTGCTGAGCCTGGCCCCGCGCAACGGCTTCTGGCCCAACATCGTGCACGCGGTGCTGTCCGGCCTGGACATTCCAGGGCCGGATGGCAGGCCGCAGCTGAACTCCGTGTTGGAGCGCCTCGCGGACCGTCTGGAGTTACCCGAGGAACTCCACCGCCAGGTCGTCGAGGGCACCGGGCTCCGCAGAGACACGCTGGACGAGGTGTGCAGACGGCTGCGGATCGTCGACCCGATGCACGGTCGCGAATACCGGCAGACCTTGCGGGCGCTGGTGTTGTCGGGTGCTCAAGCCGAGAGCGCCCAGGAGATCGGGGATTCATACCTGCACTCGGCGAGCGAGGCGGTGGCGGGCGAACGCAGCGAGTGGGGCATCCACCCGGAGGCACCGCCACCGCAGCAGGTGGTGAACGGACTGTCCCGACTATTGGCTTTGGCCGGACCGTGCGTGTTCGCGATCGACCAGGTCGACACGCTGATCTCGCAGTCCGACCGGGCCACCGATGCGGCGGCACCGGGGGCCGTGTCCTCCCGGGAACGCCTGTTGGACGAGATGGGCAACGGGTTGATGGAACTGCGGGAGACCATCCACCGCACCGTGTTGGTGCTGGCCTGCCAACCCCAGGTGTGGCAGGGCATCCGCGACCACGCACCCCGGGCCGCCCAGGACCGGTTCCGCCGCGAGCTTCGGCTGATGGGCGTGCAGGACCCCGAGGTCGGCCGGGCGCTGGTCGCGGCCCGCTTCGAACCGGTGTTCAAGGCCAACGACTTCGTCCCGCCCTATCCGACCTGGCCGGTGCGACCGGAGGCCTTCGAGACGGCGGGCTTCTCGCCCCGCGAACTGCTCAAGCGGATCGACCGGCACATCGAATCCTGTTTGACCAGCGGAAGCTTGGTGGAACTGACCGATCTGGACGCGGCCGAGCCCGCTCCCGTCGCGCAGCCGCGCGTATCGACGCCGACGGTGGCGGCGGACGACGATGTACTCGCGCTGCTGGACAGCAAATTCGACGACTGTCTCGCCATGGCGGAGATCGAACGGCTGATGGACAAGGAGTCCGAAGACCGCGAGGTTCCGCCTACGCTCAACACCGCCCTCTGGTGCTATGTCCGAGAACTCGGCGGGGATCACGGTCGCTACGGAATCGAGTGGGGGTTCGCGGACGACCCGGCTCTGCACGCCCGGTTGAGCCTCGCCGATGAGCAGGACCCGGACGATCAGACCCACTGGTGCTTCCGCGCGATCGGCGGGAGCAACGCCCAGAAGGCGCAGCGACGGATCGATCGGATCCAGGCGATGGCCTTCGGTCCCGGCTTGCTCAACCGGCATGCCTACGTCCTGCGCACCGGGAACTGGCCGATCGATACGCGGGTATCCCGCGAGAAGCTTGACGCCTTCCGTACCGCAGGTGGCGTGCTGATCGAAGAGGTCGATCCGGAGGATCTGCGGATCTTCGTCGCGCTGGGACACCTGCGTCGCCAGTTGGGCGAGGCCTCGGACGACCTGGCCGCCTGGCTGCGCAGCCGGCGGCCGGCCGGCCACACCGCCCTGTTCCGCACCGTCTTCGGCGAGCCCGAACCGCTACCGCAGGCTTCCGACCCCGAGCCGCCACCTCGGGAGCCCACCGCGAGCAACGAGGCGAGCCACCCCACCCGCTTCGAGTGGCCGACCGAGGATCCCGACGGTTCCGCACGCCCCGACGCCCCGGCCGCAGCCGCGTTCTCTACCGACACCCTGTCGTTGGGCACCCGCGCCGACACCGGCGAGCCGCTGATCGTCGCCCTGGAATCGCTGCGCAAGCACACCGCGATCTTCGCGGGTTCCGGCTCCGGCAAGACCGTGTTGCTACGCAGGCTGATCGAGGAGTGCGCGCTGCGCGGGGTCTCCTCGATCGTCTTGGACCCCAACAACGACCTCGCGCGGTTGGGCGATGCCTGGCCGCAGCAGCCCGCGACCTGGGCGGCCGACGATCCGGCTCGGGCCGCCGACTACCTAGCGAACACCGATGTCGTGGTGTGGACGCCTCGGATGGAGCGCGGCAGGCCGCTGAGTTTCCAACCGCTGCCGGATCTGGCCGAGGTGCTGTCCGACCCGGACGAGTTCAAGCAGGCTCTGGATACCGCCGTGGCCGCCTTGGCCCCCCGCGCCCGGATCGATGGCGCGACGCGCAAGAACGACCGGTACCGGGCGGTGCTGCGGGAAGCCCTCACCGCGTTCACCCAGGCCGGTCGATCCGGGTTGCGGGATTTCGTCGACTACCTCGCCGAGCTACCCGAGGATGCGACCTCGCTGGCCGGGGCGGACGTGCTGGCGGCGGATCTGGCGCAGACGCTCCAGGCCGCGATGATCAACGATCCGTTGTTCGGTGGGGCCGGAACGCCCCTGGACCCGGCCGTGCTGATGACGCCCGCGCCCGGCCGCCGCGCGCGGGTGTCGGTCATCAGTCTGGTCGGACTGCCCACCGACGAGCTGCGCCGCAGCTTCGTCAATCAATTGCAGATGGCCCTGTTCGCCTGGGTGAAACGCAATCCGGCGAACGACCGTCCGTTGGGCGGGCTGTTCGTGATGGACGAGGCGCAGACCTTGGCGCCTGCCAATCAGGTGACGGCCTGTACCGAGAGCACCCTGGCGCTGACCGCGCAGGCCCGCAAGTACGGCCTCGGCCTGGTCTTCGCGACGCAGGCGCCCAAGGGCATCCACAACCGCATCGTCGGCAATGCGGCCACCCAGTATTTCGGGTTCATCAACAGCCCCACCCAGGTCGCGGCGGCCAAGGAGATCGCGGCGGCGAAATCCAGTGCCCTACTGGATATCTCACGGCTGACCGCGGGCGAGTTCTACGTGGCCACCGAGGGCACGCCCTTCCACAAGGTGAACTCGGCGATGTGTCTGAGCCACCACCCGCCGAGCCCGCTCGCCCCGGAAGAGGTCATGTCCCGCGCGCTGGCGGGCGTCGAGCAGCAGCAGAACGAGGAGTGAACCGGGTGGATCTGGTCATCCAGAGATTGGTCGCCGATTTCCAACACGCCCACGACCTCGGCGCGCTCCCGATGCATGAGGCGTTCGAGGCGTTCGCGGCCTATTGCCTACTGAGCAGGCACTTCAGTGCGTCATTCTCTCCGGACGCCTTCCGCACCGGCGGCGGCAACGACCTGGGCATCGACGCCATCGGGCTGCTGGTCGACAACCACCTGCTGCAGGACGCAGCCGAGGTCAAGGCCTACGTTCACGGCGCCCGCAAGCTGGAGGTGGAGATCGTCCTCATCCAGGCCAAGACCAGCGCGGGTTTCGAAACCAAGGTGGTCTCGGATCTGGCCGAGAACCTGCGGCATGTTCTCGATCCCGCTCCGTTGCCCTACCCGGCCTCGCCGAGTATCGACAACCTGCGGCAATGCCTGGAAATCATCTACGAGGACCTCGGCAAGCTCGCCGATGAGCTTCCGAAGCTCAGCGTCTACTACGTCACGACCGGGGAACAGGTCTCCGACATGGTCGAGCAGAAGGCGCAGTCGGCAACGACGCGGCTGATGGAACTACATCGGTTCCACTCCGTGCAGTTCCGCTGTGTCCCGAGGGCCGAGCTGGCCGACGCCTATCGACGGGCCGGTCGGAAGGCATCCACCTCCTTCCGGATGCCCAAGCAACTGGCGATGCCCGACATCCCCGGGGTGGAAACCGCCTACACCGGTCTTCTCCCGGCTACGACGCTGGTCGAGAAGATCCTCACCGACGACCGGCAGGGTTTACGCACGATGTTGTTCCACGACAATGTGCGGGACTTCCAGGGCTACAACGACGTCAACGCCGAGATCCGCGACACCCTGATGGACCCCATCCGGCGGCGGCGCTTCGCGGTGCTCAACAACGGCATCACGATCGTCGCCCGGAAGCTCGCGGTGGCAGGTGAGACCGTTCATCTCACCGATTTCCAGATCGTCAACGGTTGTCAGACCTGCCATGTCCTGTTCGATCACCGCGATCAGCTCACCGAGGAGGTGCTGGTCAACGTTCGGATCGTCTATTCCGAGGACGAGGACGTGATCTCCGGCATCGTCGCCGCCACCAATCGCCAGACGGCGGTCTCCAAGGGCGATCTGGATGCCCGTGACCGCTTCCACCAACAGCTGGAGGACGACTTCCAGCATCGGTACGGCACCGATCGCAGGCTCTACTACGAACGGCGATCCAAGCAGTACAGCGCGGACCCGAAGGTCGAGAAGACCCGCATCATCGACCGGCAACAGCTGAGCAAGGCCTACCTGGCCATGTTCCTGAACGAGCCAGCCCGCGTCGGACGGCTCACCGAGCTGCTTGCGGAACGCGGCAAGGAACTGTTCGTCGCAAGTCAACAGCCGATCCTGTATTACACCGCCGCCGCAACGCTCTACCGGGTGGATTGGTTGTTCCGTAACCGCAGGCTCCGCAAGGATCTCGCGCCGACCAAGTTCCATCTGCTCTCGGCGATCCGGCTCCGCGTCCTGGGCACTGCGGCCATCCCGCAGACGCCGAAACTGGCCGCGACGACCTGCAAACAGGTCCTGGACATCATGTGGGACCCGGCTGAGTCGGAACGGCTCTGCGTCGAACTCCAGACGTTGATCGGCCGGGCCGTGGAGTTCGAGGAGACAGCGGCGGGCCTGCGGGTCGGCGAGATGGTGCGCAACCAGCGCTTCGCCGATCGCATCCGCCGTGCGGTGCTGGGCACCGACTGAGCCGCGCCGGTGCTCCCACCCGATCGGTGGAAGCACCGGCACTCACCTCAGCTCAAGCGCGCCGTGGCGTCGGCGAGCAGCGAGATGATGTGATCGGGCTCGGCGATGTCGCGCGCGAAGATGTAGGCGGCGGTGAATCCGAGTTCGGCCATCTTCTCGGCGGTGCCCACGATGTCGTCGACGGTGCTCGTCGGGTCGATGGGGAACATCGTGGTCTTCTCGATCGCGTCGTAGTCGCGGCCGAGGGTGTCGCAGTGTGTCCGGAGCACGTCGAGTTTGTGGGCTGCCTCCGGACCGGCGAAGAGATTGCAGGCGTCGGCATACTGCGCCACCATCCGCAGTGTCTTCTTCTCGCCGCCGCCGCCGATCATCAGGTACGGATGCGGCCGGGTCAGGTTCTGCGGCGAGTTGAGCGTGCGCTCCAGCTGGTAATGCCTTCCCTCGAACGGCTCCTCGGAGTCCGACCACATCTGCAAGCAGATCCGGACCGTCTCCTCGAGCTTCTCGAATCGCTCTGCGGTGGGTGGGAAGTCGAAACCCAGTCCACGGGACTCGTCCTCGTTCCAGCCCGCCCCGATGCCGAGGCCGACCCGGCCACCCGAGAGCACGTCCAGTGTGGAGACCTGTTTGGCCAGCAGGCCTGGTTCGCGGTAGATGACCCCGGTGACCAGGGTGTGCAGCAGGGCGTGCTCGGTGTGAGCCGCGATGAAACCGAGCGCGGCGTACGCCTCCAGCATCTCGTGCTCGACCGGGCCGACCGGGCCGATCTGCCAGAAGTGGTCCATCACCGTGATGCGTCGGATGCCTGCCGCTTCCGCTTCCCGCACGTGGCGCGCGAGCGCAGGCCCCAACACGGGAGCGCCACCGGTCCAGGTGAAGTCGGCGATGTGCATTCCGAGTTCCATATTCGTCCTCTCGCGCTAACGGCTGCCAGATGGGAGCGCGCGATCTCGACGTTACGAACGCCGCCGGGTCCTAGGGAGGGTCTATCTATCCCTGGCACGGCCGACCATTCTTCGGTTCGGCCCGACTCGACATGGGCTGGCGGCTTCGGCGGTCCCGCCGTCGCGGCCACCCGGTGCGATACTGGGATCGGCAAGATCCACCACAGCTTGGAGGCTCTGCAATGCCCACCCGCACCGCACGGACCGCCTGGAACGGCACCCTGGAGAAGGGCGCCGGTCAGGTCGAACTCACCAGCAGCGGCGCCGCCACCTTCGACGTCAGCTTCCCGAAGCGGGCGGCGGAGAACGCGGACGGCACCACCAGCCCGGAGGAGCTGATCGCCGCCGCGCACTCGTCCTGCTATGCGATGCAGCTGTCCGCCCTCATCGCCGCGGCGGGTGGGACCCCGCAGTCCTTGGACGTCAAGGCCGACGTCACGCTCGGGCCGGACCCCGAGGGCGGCTTTTTGATCTCGGGCATCGCGATCACGGTGCGCGGCGAGGTCGAGGGCCTGGACGCCGAGGGCTTCGCGAAGGTCGCCAACTCGGCGAAGGAGAGCTGCCCGGTCAGCAAGGCGTTGACCGGCACGAAGATCACGCTGGACGCCGCGCTCGACTGATCACGCTTCGACGCGGGGCACAGCGGGCGGTGGTCACCGCCCCGAGCCCCGCGTCGAATCGGGCACCTCTCGATCGGCCTGCGACTCAGCCGATGTTCGCGCCGTAGACGTGATCGACCGACATGGTGATCAGTACCCGGTGATCCGAGATCATCACGGCGCGGTACTCCTCCCAGTCGGGGTGTTCGCCCGCCGCCCGCCGGTAGTAGTCGACGAGCGCCTCGACCTCTGGGCCCTGTGGGTCGGTTCCGGGGCCGATGAGCGTGGCGACGCCCTCGGCGGTGGCCCATTCCCGACCGTCGGCGCTGGTGACCTCCAGGGTGGCCCGAGGATCCCGCCGCAGATTGCGGATCTTGGCCGTCTTGGTGGTGCTGGAGATCAGGATGACGCCCGCATCCTGGTCGTAGTAGTGCGTCACCGGAGAGAGTTGCGGGCGGCCGTCCGACTTGATGGTCGCCAGAACACTGAGGCTCGTCTGTGCGATCAGGGCACGCGGATTGAACTGGGTCACGGTCATAGTCCTCATCGTCGCCCCTGACATCGGTGTGAGAGTCAAGTGCAACCGGCGTGTCGACTGTGCACGATCGCCGGAGGTCGAGGCCCGTATCCCGTCACCTTCGCGAGCGAGGACGGTCCCACTAATCAGGCCGCGCGGCGCGCGCGCAACACCACGTCGTGCACGTGCGGGGTTCCCTCCGGGGCGGGAGCGGTCCGCAGCCTGGACTCGTCGACCACCACGGTCCAGTCGTCGTCGAGCAGCGCGGCCAGCGATCGCGCCACGTCGTGGAAGGCTGCGGGGTCGAAGGTCTCGTCGCCCTTGCGGGGCGGCAGATCGGCGAGGTCGTGGGTGCCGACGAGCAGGGTGCCGCCGGGGGCGACGGCGGCGAGCAGGCCCCGCAGCGGCGCCTCGCCGGATTCGACGGGCAGCGCGAGGTACTGCATGGTCACCAGGTCGTAGGCCCCGGCTGCGGGCGCCGCCGAGGTGAGGTCGAGCTGGGCGAAGCGCACGTTCTCGATGCCCTCGGCCGCCGCGATCCTCGCGGCCCGGTCGACCGCGACCTGCGAGATGTCGACCCCGGTGACCTGCCAGCCCTGCCTGGCCAACCAGAGCGCGTCACCGCCCTCGCCGCAGCCGACGTCCAGAGCCTCGCCCGGCGTCATGCCGGTGACCTCGGTGACGAGCACACCGTTGGGATTGCCGCTGAAGAGCTGGTCCCGGCTTCGGTATTGGTCGTCCCAGAACTGTTGATCCATCGATCCACTCCCGCTCGTGTCGAACGTCGTCCGGCTTTCAGCGTGCCCAGCGGTGGCATGATCGGCAAGCTTTCTTGCCGAAACGGCAAGGGTGCTCGCAGACCACCGCGATGGCGATCCGCGAGCACCCCCGTCCGGTCGGCTCGACTTAGCCGAGCACGCCGCTGAGCTCGTTCGGCGCCGAGTCCAGCGATCCGGTCGCGGTGATCTCACCCGTGGCGAGGTCGACGGCGTGGATCTCGTTGGCGCCGGGGTCGCTGACGAAGGCGGTCTCGCCCCGCACGAAGATCGCCGGTCGCGGCTGCTGCCACTCCAGCGGCTCCTCCCAGGAGTCGATCACCGGGAAACTGTCGGTGACCTCGGCGGCCTCCGGGTCGACGACGTGGATCGCACCGTCGGTGCCCAGCACCAGGCCCTCGCCCTCCGGTCCACGGGCCAGCGAGCGGAAGGTGTAGCTGGCGCCGATGTCGACCAGCGTGATGGTCCCGGCCTCGGTGTCGACCAGCGACACCTCGGTCGGCCGCTCCAGCTCCGCGTCCTCGTCCTGCTTGTAGTCGCCGAGGGTGATCGGGGAAGCGTCGGTGCCCGCCTGGTTGCCGATCCGGCCGTAGTCGGTGGGGCTGTCCACCTTGGTGATCTCGCCGTCCTGATAGATCAACACGCCGGTCTCGCAGCCGATGACCACGGCTTCGCCCTGTGCGGTCGCCTCGCCGTGGACGCCGGGGCAGTCCTCGTTGCGGGCGATCTCCTCGTGGTTCTCGTCCAACACCACGATGCCGGGACGCTCGTCCTCGTTGCCGAGGGTCGTGACGAGTTCGCCGTTCTCCAGCTCGACGGCGACACCGTGGTGCGCCTCCGGAGTCGTGTAGGTCTCGGTCTCGGGCAGCGTGTCGCCGAGTTCGGCCGGGTCGAAGATGGTCACCTCGCCGGTGCCGTCGGCGAACAGCACGGTCTTGCCCGCGTGCCGCACGACGTGGCCGGGCTTCGGCGCCTCGAACTCGAGATCGGTCAGCTCGGCGCCTGCGGCATCGAGCAGCTGGAAACCGGTGGAGGTGGAGACGAACATGTGGCGGTCGTCGCCCGCCGGGTTCAGCCGGTTGAAGCCCTCCAGTTCGATGTCCTGCACGACCTCCAGCGTGGTGCCGTCGAGCACGTAGAGCCCGCCGTCGTAGGTGACGGCGATCGGCTCGGCGACCGTGACGGCGGCCTCGGATTCGGTGGTGGCCGCACCGTCCGCCGAGGATTCCTCGGTCGATTCGGTGCCGCAGGCGGTCAGAGCCAGCAGGGCCGCAGCGGACAGGGCGGTGATGGTGTGTCCTCGTCGCATGGTGCGCAACGGATTCGGCATCTCTCGTACTTTCTTCTCGGGGTGGGGCGTCATCGGGATCGCCGCAGCCGGCCGCGTCCCGGTGTGCAGGGGTGCTCAGTCCTGGCCGAGTAGTCCGTCGGCGATGGAGTCGGAATTGGCGCGCATCATCTCCAGATAGCTGGCGGCTCCCCCGCCCTCGGCGCTGAGCGATTCGGAGTACAGCGAGACCACGGCGACGTCGATGCCCGCCTGTTCGGCGAGGACCTGGGCCAGGCGGTCGGATTGCGAGGAGTCGGCGAAGATCGCGGGCACGCCCGCCTCGCCGATGGTGTTGGCCAGGGATTCCAGGTCGGATGCGCTCGGTGAGGCGAGGGTGGTGCCGCTGGGGATCACCGCGCCGATGACCTCGAAGTCGTAGCGCTCGGCCAAGTAACCGAAGACGTGGTGGTTGGTGACCAGCCTGCGGTGCTGCTCGGGGATCTCGGCGAAGCGGTCGGCCATCGTCGCGTCCAGGTCCTCGACCTCCCCCCGATAACGGTCGGCGTTGTCGCGGATGGTGCTCTCGTCCACACCGGGCACGTTGTCGATCACCTGATCGGCGATCAGGTCCACGGCCTCGGCGACCCGCGCGGGGTCGGTCCAGAAGTGCGGATCGGGTTGGCCCTCGGACTCATCCGAGGTGTAGTCGATCGGGTCGACGGCCGCGCCGACCTCCACGGTCGCGACCCCGGCTTCGGCGGCGGCCTCGACGTTGCGCAGCACGCCCTCCTCCAGGCCGAGTCCGTTGTAGACCAACAGTCCAGCCCGTTCCATGGCGGCGGCCTGCTGGGCGGAGATCCCGAAGGAGTGCGGGTCGGAGTTCGGGGCCATCAGCACGCTGACCTGGGCCTGGTCGCCGACGATGTTCTCCGTGATGTCGCCGAGGATGTTGGTGGTCACCACCACGGTGGCCTGTTCGTCGTCACCGGGGCCCGCGCAGGCGGTGGCGGTCAGCAGGACCGCGAGCGCCAGCGCCGAGCGGGTGATCGTCGCGCGGCTCATCGCCCGGTCTCCACCAGATAGCTGGCCTTGCCGTCGACCGTGAAGTCCCTGGCCACCCGCAGGTCGTCCTGGTAGTCGATCTCGAACAGCTCACCGCTGGTCGGGTCGTTGAGGTAGGCGCGGCTGGTGTCCACCTGGATGACCGGGGCGGGATCGCCGCCCGCTGCCTCGGCGGAGAGTAAGGCGTTCTCGGCGAGCTGTTCGCCGGTCTCCGGGTCGAGGGCGTGCAGCACACCGTCGGCGGTCAGGGCCAGCACGGGTGCGCCCTCGCCGACGGCGTTGACCGCGACGACCGATTCGAGTTCGAAGTGTCGCCACCGACCCTCGGTGACGTCCAGGGTTCGCACGCCATCGCCTGCGATCGCGGCGAGCGTGGTGCTGTCGGGCCGGTGCTCGAACCGGTCCGGGCGCTGGTCGTCGGCCACCGGTTCGTCGAAGGCGATCTTCTCGGCGACGAAGGTGTCGTCGTCCTCGCTGATCAGCAGGGCCCCGTCGGCACAGCCGAAGACGACGCCGCGCCGGGTGACGGCCTGGCCTCGGGGAGCCTCACAGGGCTCGTCGATCTCGCTGACGACCGTGCCCTCGCGGTCGTGCACCTGGATTCCGGCGGAGTCCCGCGCGGTCAGGAGGTGTTCCTCGTAGGGCACGGCGATGTCGACGTCGGGGATCTCGCCGGCCTCCGCGACGGTTCCCGCGTCGAGTTCGGCCCGATCCCACAGGCCGACCGTGTCCTCGAAGGAGACGGCCGAGACGACGCGGTCGCTGTAGGCGCCGGTCGCCGGTTCGTCGGAGACGGTGCCGACGTCGCGGACCTCGGCCCGGTAGTAGTGCACGTGATCGCCGTGGTCCACCATCCACGAGCCGCTGTCCACGACGTGGGTGGCACCGTCCGCACCGGTCAGATAGCCGAAGCGACCGTCGCCGAGGATGCCGGTCACACCGCCGTCGATGCCGTCCAGCTGGTGGATCTCCTCGGTGATCAGGTCGACCACCTGCACCGCGCCGGTCTCGGCGTCGCCGACGATGAGCCGCGATTGGGCCTCGGCGGTCTCCTCGGCACCCTCGACGTAGCCGTGCGGCACGGCCTCGGTGGTCTCCTCGATGGCGGTGTCCTGGGCGGGGCCGCCACCGCCACAGGCGGCGGCCAGGCTTGCCGTCATGGTGATCGCCAGCCCGGCGAGCAGCGGATTTCTCCTTGTTTTCACGATGAGTACTCGATCTTCTCGTTGGTGGGAACCGGTACAGCGGTGGCCGTGGTCGGTGCAGGGCGAAGCAGGCGGGTCAGCCGGGACGCGACCGCGGAGACGAAGAACAACGCGACGGCCGAGGCGGCGATGGTGGCGCCCGCCGCCGTCCCCCAGTACCAGGAGACGAGCAGGCCGATCACCGTCGAGAGACTCCCGACGAGGGCGGCGCCGAGCATGATCATCGGGATGCGGCGGGCCCAGAGCACCGAGGCGGCCGATGGCGCGATCAGCAGCCCGAACACCAGCAGCGTGCCGACGACGTGGAACGAGGCGACGATCGCGAGGGTCACCAATCCGAGCAGCAGCCCCTCGGCGAGCCGGGGGCGCAACCCGAGGGTGTGGGCCTTGCGGGAGTCGAAGGCCAGCGCGACGAACGAGCGGTAGCCGAGCACCGAGATGACGGCGGCGATGGCCAGCGCGATGCCGAGCCCGACCAGGTCGTCGGGACGCACGGCCAGTACGTCACCGAAGAGGAAGCCGGTCAGGTCGACGGCGAAGGACTGCGAGTGCGACACGATGATCACGCCGGTCGCCAGCATCGCCACGAAGAGCAGACCGATGGTGGTGTCCTTCGACAGCCTGCCCGATCGGCTGAGCATGGTGACGCCGAACGCCATCACACCGGCGCTGAGGGCCGCACCCAGCAGCACGTTCGCGCCGAACATCGACGCCAGCGCGACGCCGGGGAGCATCCCGTGCGACATCGCGTCGCCGAGGAAGGCCATGCCGCGCAGCACCACCCAGGTGCCGACCAGCGCGCAGATCAACGAGACGAGCAGTCCCGCGACCAACGCACGCTGCACGAACGACACCTCGAAGGGCAGGAACAGCCAGTCCATGCCGGCACCATATGTGAAAATGGTTCTCGTTACTAATTCACTGGAAGGATGGATCGGTTCAAGTGCCCCAGATCACCCTGTCCGAGGTCAGCGCGAGTTACGGCGCGCACCAGGTGCTTCACGAGGTCAGCGCCGAGATCCCGCGCTCGCGCATCACCGCCGTGGTGGGCGCCAACGGCGCGGGGAAGTCCTCGCTGCTCAATGTGATCGCAGGCATCCTGCCGACGAGCAGCGGCACCGTGACGCGGCGCGACAGCCGACGTCCGGCGTATGTGGTGCAGCGCAGCGCGGTGTCCGACACGCTGCCGATCACCGTGCGGGCCACCGTGGAGATGGGTCGCTGGGCGCAGCGCGGCCCGTGGCGCAGATTGACCAGGGACGACCGCGCGATCGTCGAGGACTGCCTGGTCCGCTTGGACATCCACGACCTGGCCGACCGCCGGTTGGGTGCCCTGTCCGGCGGCCAGCGGCAACGGGCGCTGGTGGCCCAGGGCCTGGCGCAGCGCAGCGAGGTGCTGTTACTCGACGAACCGGCGGCCGGGCTCGACATGACGGCACGCAACCGCATCGACGAGGCGTTGCGCGAGACGGCCGAGGCGGGCACCACCGTCCTGCGGGTCACCCACGATCTGGCCGTCGCCCGCGCCTCGGATCACTGCCTGCTGCTCCACGGGGGCAGCTTGGTCGCGCAGGGCGAACCCGCCGAGGTACTCACCGAGGAACGGGTGCGCACCGCCTGGGATGTGCCGTCCCTGTGGTGAACCGCCCGCCGATGCGCGCGCACGCCGAAACGGACGGGTGAGACGAGGATCGCTCGCTCAACCGCCCGTTCCCAGCGTGGTCAGGAGCCGCAGAGAGCGGTGTCGACCAGTTCACCGCCCGCGCTCAGGGCTTCCTCGGAGGTGGGCAGCGAGGTGACCGCGATCGCGGCGGACCGGCCGTCCTCGGTGGCCCCGTTGCTGATCGAGTAGCCGGGGAAGTTGCCGTCGTGGCCCCAGCGGACGCCGCCGCAGCTCAGCTCGTTGCGCATCAGGCCGAGCCCGTACTCCGTGCCCGGCAGGTCGCTCGCCTCGACGGTGGTCTGCATCTCCGCGAGCTGTTCCGCTTCGACGAGGTCGCCCGCCAGGAGAGCGGTGTAGAACCGGCTCACGTCGCTGGGCGTGGAGACGATCTGCCCGGCCGCCCAGGCCATCGACGGGTCGATCGAGGTGATGTCGCCCAGCGAACCGTCCTCGGCGGTGGGGTGATAGCCCTTGGGGTGCTCGCCCTCGATCTCCTTGTCGCGCGGCGCCGGGAAGTAGGTCTTGGTCAGCTCGGCGGGCTCGATGACGCGACTGGTGATCTCCTCGGCAACGGTCCCGCCGGTCACCTGCTCGATGATCAGACCCGCGATGACGTAGTTGGTGTTGCTGTACTCCGCTTTCGCACCCGGTTCGAAGGCGGCGGGCTCCGCGAGAGCGAGATCCAGGAGTTCTGTGGGCTCGTAGTAGGTGTCGCGGGTGGCGAAGAAGTCCGGATTCATGAACGCGGTGAAGTTGGGGATTCCGCTGGTGTGCTGCAACAACTGGCGGACGGTGATGGCGTTGCCGTCGACTCCCTCGCCCTGTACGACGCCGGGCAGATAGGTCTCGACGGAGGCGTCGAGGTCCACCGATCCCTCGGCCACCAACTGCATCAACACCACGGCAACGAAAGTCTTGGTGCTGCTGCCGATACGCACCTGCCCATCCACCGGCACCGGCGCGTCGGTCTCGATGTCGCCCACTCCGGCGGTGTAGTCCTGCACCTCGCCCTCGGAGTTACGCACCGACGCCAGGGCCGCCGGGACGCCGAGGGAGTCGACGACGCCGTCCAGGTCCTGTTGCAACGCGTCGTTCTGTTCTAAGGCGCCGTCCTGTTGCGACGCACCGCTGTCGGACGCAGAGCCCTGCTCCCAATCCCAGGGCGCGTTGCCGCACGAGGCCAGGCAGGCCACGGCGGCGATCGAGGCGACCGTCGTGGCGACGCCCCGTCGCCGAGCCGCCGCACGACGGACTGCTCGTGACTGCTGCTGGCGGTGATCGAACATGATCGAGAATCTCCTTGTTGGCGTTGCGGGGTTCGCGTTGTCTGGCTCCCCAAGCATCCGCGAACGCGATCACACCCACGATGGAGTGCGCACCCGGGTTCATGGGGTAGCCAGCACCCCCGTGATTTCCGCACAACTAGGCCATTCGGATCAACCGCAGCCCTGACCGATCTCGTCTGCGGTCGGATCGATCAT
Organism: Actinoalloteichus hymeniacidonis; assembly: GCF_014203365.1. Lineage (NCBI taxonomy): Bacteria > Bacillati > Actinomycetota > Actinomycetes > Pseudonocardiales > Pseudonocardiaceae > Actinoalloteichus > Actinoalloteichus hymeniacidonis. The sequence goes on along the minus strand of NZ_JACHIS010000001.1, from coordinate 1,778,316 downwards.
TCCGCCACGCTCGGGATCAGCCGCAGTTTCCCCAGGTCTCGCGGCCGCCGGAGGCCAACACCCGGCCCGAGGCGTCCCAGATGTGACCGTCGTAGAGCACGCAGGCAGCGGCCCCCGACGCGGTGACGTTGGCGTAGTGGCTGTAGCTCCCGGAATCCGAGTACGTCCGCACGGTGCCGCCGGACTGCTGCACGTAGAGATTGGCCACCGTGCGGGTGGCCGTGCCGTGGTGGGAGGTCTTGTTGGTGACGACGCAGTTCTGTCCGGTGGCGTTGTTGTAGGTCAGGTAGACCTCGCCCCAGGTCGCACCGGAGGGTGTGGTCACCTGGCGGACCCCGTCGTTGACGACGACGAATCCCGTGCCACAGCCCACTTCGATGGCCTCGGCCCTGCTGTGGGCGGCGGCCGAGGGGGCGAGGCCGACCGCGACCAGCGTCGCGGCGAGGGCGGCAAGCAGAGTCGTGCCGAGTCGAGTGGTACGGCGCATGGCGGTCAGCTCCTCGCTGTCTGGTGGAACGAGGATCGGGCATTCGGCGGCATCCATACCGACGTATGCACCGTCCGGAGAGGACGGTACGAGGGCCTCGGGGCAGGCGATACCGCCGATTGCCCGATCGGCTGCGGGTCGCTCGCCCCCGAGAACGCCGCCTGCACGATTGACCCGTCATGAAACTCGCCGACCGTTGAACCGCCAATCAATCATTTTTTTCTTACATTCGTTTCTCCGATCAAACCGTGAAATCTCCGCATCTAAAAGGCGGCCATCAGGTAACCGAAAAGCGATAAACCGCTAGCCCGAACAGCCTAAACAGAATTGATGAATTAGCACCCATTAGATTGACGGGTGGACAGCCGAAGCTAGCCGTCTATATGATCGGTTACACGGTGTCCGAAGTTAAAGCCAGGGGGTGACGGCCACCAGCGTCGACTCGTGCGCCGCAATCCAGACCAGGGATTCGGCAATTGAGACGGCATTTCACACTGCATCGGGAACACGGAACCACTGGGGTGTCTAGTCCGTGAACCCTCTCGGGGGTGCAGTCGATTTCAAGCGGCGCGTTGCCATTGATAGCGGCAACCGCCTGTCCAGTTTGCCCGGGTCGCACCCTGGTGCGAGTCTGCGATCCGTCGCCATGCGAGCACACCTGATGTTGTCGAATTGGAGAGCCAACCCGTGATTCGCGATGAGACGACGGCGTTCATGGACGCCACCGAGGAACAGGGCACCGATGTCAGCCGTTTCGTGGACCTCACCCAACACGAGATCGAGGCCCTGCGAACCAAGCACAATCTCGCCGATGCGCATACCCACCAGCGCCAGTCGCCGACCCAGGAGCAGATCGTCCGACAGCTCCCCGAATTGTGGCGGGAATCGGAGGACACCTTACAGGAGTTTCACGAGAAGAGATTCCTGAAGGCATTCTTCGAATTGCACGGTCAACCGACCGCCGCAGCCATGTCCAAGACGCTGCTGTCGTACTCCGCCAGCGTCTCGACCATGGTCGCCGCGATGTACCTGCAGCAGCGGAACATGTCGGTGTCCCTGGTGACTCCGTGCTTCGACAACCTGATCGACCTGCTGCGACACATGGGCGTGGAGCTCAGCTCCTTCCCGGAGGAGTCGCTGCACGACGTCGCCCACCTCTACGAGCGGATGTCGGCCGTCGAGACCGATGCGGTCTATCTGGTCGACCCGAACAACCCCACCGGATTCACCCTCCTCAAGGACGGCACGAGCGGCTTCGCCGAGCTGATCCGGTGGTGCAAGGACAACGACAAACTGCTGATCATGGACTTCTGCTTCGCGTCCTTCGTGCTCTGCTCGGAGAATCTCGACCGGGTCGACATCTATCGGATGCTGGAGGAGTCGGGGGTCAGCTACCTGGCTATCGAGGACACCGGGAAGACCTGGCCGGTGCAGGACGCGAAATGCGCGATGATCACCGCTAGCGAGGACATCCGCGAGGCGATCTACAACATTCACACCGCCGTGCTTCTGAACGTCTCGCCATTCGTGCTCAACTTCCTGACCAGCTATGTCCGGGATTCCATCGACGATGGTTTCGCCTCGGTCCGCGATGTCATCAGCGAGAACCGTGCCGCCGCCAGGGCCGCCCTGTCGGGCACCGTCCTGGACTATGTCGAACCGGTCGTCGACACCAGCGTGGCCTGGTTCCGCATCAATCGACCCGGGCTGACCTCCACCGAATTGCAGGCTCGTCTCTTCGAGCACGAGATCTACGTGCTCGCGGGCACGTTCTTCTATTGGGACGATCCGCAGAAGGGCGAGCGATACATTCGCATCGCGTTGGCCCGCAGGCCCGCGGAGTTCGCCGCTGCGATGGCGGCGATGACGAAGGCGTTGAGCGACTATGCGCGCTGAACATATCGACGCCACCCTGTTCCTCGGAATGCACGCCTTCGACGAATCGATTCGCCGGGCGTGCAAGAACTTCTTCGTCGAGCGACTCGCCGATTCGACCGTGGTGATGAGCTTCGAGCAGGTCGGGCGCTGCGATGCGTTGGTGTGGCGATACGGCCGCGCGGAGCAGGACGACTACTACCCGTTCATGGACGTCCTGCACACCGATATGGACATCCAGCGCAGGCCGTATGGACTCCGGGACGTCGAGGCGGCGCAGGCGGCGAACCTCACCGGGCTCGACCTGATCGAGCGGCTGACCGTGGGCATGGTGCTGGCCGACGGCGGCGAGCTGGTGACGATCAGTCCTCGGCTGCTCGATCTCGCCGACGCACCGACCCGGGCGCCCTCGGTCGGCGAGGAACTGGCATTCCCGAAGCCCCTCGAAGAGCTGTATCAGCGATCACTGGCACTGCGTGTGCAGGGAGAGGACCTTCTGACATGTACGCGGGAACGATCGTTCCACTGATCACGCCGCTCGACGAACAGGGTCGGGTGGATGCGGCCAGCGTGGACCGCCTCATCGAGTCGTTGCACTCCGACGTCAGCGGGCTGATGCCCACGCTGAGCTCCGGCGAGGGCTGGCAGCTGGATCCCGGCCAGTGGCGGGAGATGGTGACCGCGACCGTCAGCCATGCTCGTGGGCTGCCGGTGTTCGCGGGCATCCAACTGCCGACCACCGCGCAGGTCGTCGAACGGGCCCGCTTGGCCAAGGAGCTCGGCGTCGACGCGGTCGTGGTCACCACGCCGTTCGGTTCGGAGATCGGCCAAGCCGAGATCTACCAGCACTACCGGACGCTGCGGGAATCGGTCGACATCGGGCTGTTCGTCTACAACGAGGCGGCCGTGTCGGGCAATTCCATCGAGCTGGCGACCCTGCTGCGGATCTTCGCGCTACCCGGGGTCGTCGGGGTCAAGGAGTCCAGCGGTTCTGCGGAGCTGACCCGCGACATCGTGGCCGCCCCGCACTCGGTCCCGGTCTTCGAGGGGTGGGAGAACCTGCTGATCGACGTGGCCGGTGAGCAGGGCGTGGCCGGCTTCATCGGCCCGCTGGCCAATCTGCACCCGCAGCTGTGCAACACGATGTTGCGGGAGCCCACCCGCGCGCATCAGGACGAGGTCGACGCGGCCTGCGCGCGCTACGGGATCTTCGACGAGCAGTGGTATCGCACGGTCAAGAAGGAGCTGCACGCCCGGGGCGTCATCGGCACCGACCTGGCCGTCGCCGACATCCGGAGACCGGCATGAGACCGCCGGTGGACGACCCGCAGCGGCGGCTCTACGCGCTCAATCACCGGGTGCTCGACGCCGAGGGCTATGCCGAACTGCTCGATCTCGAACGCGGCTGGGTGGTCCCGGCGGCCGCGCGCGAGGTGGCACAGGCACCGCCGTTCGAATCCCTGCCGGAGTTGATGACGGCGCTGCGCGATCTCCTGGAGTTCGAGGAGCGCGAGGGGCCCAGCGAGCACGAGCGCTTCCTCGCCCAGGAGGCCAGCCTGGAGCAGTTCAAGATGGTCGTCGCGGACTTCGCCGTGGACGGTCTGGTGGAGTCCCAGTCCCATCTGGGGATCATCCCCCGACTGCCCGGCCAGGCTCGCAACACGGTGATGCGGGTGCTGATCGACGAGTTCGGCTGCGGCAACAACGACCAGGAACACGCCGAGCTGTATCGGCGGCTGGTCGCGGGCCTGGGGATGCCGACGGAGTTGGCTCACTACGTGGCCGAGGCCCCTGCGGAATGTCTGGCCTACGTCAACGTCTTCCACTGGTTCGCCCACCGCGCCCCGGAACCCGAGTACTTCCTCGGCGCGTACGCCTACTTCGAGTCCAGCGTGTTGTACGCCTTCCGGTGCTACGCCGACGCGGGCGCACGGTTGGGCATCGACAGCACCTACTACACCGAGCACCTGCACATCGACAGTTTCCACAGCACGCAGATGCGATCCGCGATCTATGCGTTGCAGCGGGAGCGGCCCGTGGAATTGGCGAAGGTGTGGGCGGGCGTGCAGCTGACGAGTCGGATCGTCGCCGAGGCGACCGAGGCGTCGTTCGGCCGGGCCAGGCAACGGGTTCCCGCATGAGACGCGGGTCCGTGGTGGTTCGGCAGATCGGTCCCGACGAGATCCTGGTCGAGACACCCGAGAGGCGGGTGATCGCGGCGAGCGAGTGCCCGCATCGCAAGGGTCGGATGCGCTTCGGCCGGGTCGATCCGAAGCGGATGAGCATCACCTGTCCGCTGCACTATTCGACCTTCGATCTGCTGACCGGTCAGCAGTTGAGCGGTCCGCCCTGCGGCCCGCTGCGGGTGTCGGTGGCCGAGCACGAGTCGCCGAGGTGACCAGCGTGTTCTGGGGTTCGGCCGACGGGGCGGGAGTGCTCCCGTCGGCCGAGTCCGGCCTGCGGTCAGGGGACGGTCATGGTCCGGCGGGCGACGAGGGTCAGCGAGTCGAGGATCTCGGCCTTGGTCAGGCCGATGCGACCGCGTTGGAACTCGTAGACGTCGGGGGCCAGCGGCGCCAACAGGATGTCGGCCATCGCCTCGGGGCTGCCGACGTCGGCCTCCCGCACCAGCGACCGGACGTGGGAGCGGAAGAAGCGGTAGGCGCCGGTGTTCAGCCGGGAGGCGCCGGTCTCGGCGCGCAGGGCCAGGTGCAGGTGTCGGTCGACGAGGTCGAGCATCGCCTCGATGAAGGCGATCAGCCGGTCGGTGGGCGCGCAGCCGGGGCCCAGCGGCGGCGGTCCGGAGATCAGCCGGTCTTGCAGGATGCGTTCGTGTTCGTCCAGCAGTGCGACGGCCACGGCGGCGGGGTCGGGGTAGCGGCGGTACAGCGTCGCGCGGCCGACTTTGGCGGCGCGGGCGATGTCGCGCATGGTGACCGTTCTGGGGTCGCGCTCGGAGAACAGTCGTTCGGCGGCTTCGAGTACCCGAGCGCGGTTGCGGGCCGCGTCGGCGCGTTCCTGACGCCTGTCCGAGGGGTCTTCCGCCAGCAGGTTCACGCGGTGGTCCTCGGGCGGCGCCGCCGTGTGCGGTCGCAGACCGTTGGAGCTACCAGCGTGGTCGTCCGTGACCATGCCGGACACAGTACGCGGACAACTAAGTGGACACCCGTCTTATTTACACCTACAGTTCACTCCGAAGTGGACACGTGCTCCACTTTAAGTGGACGGACGGTTCACTTCGATCCCGGGAATCTCGGCAGGGTGGAACATGTACCTCGCACTACTCGCGACCGCGCTACTCGCGGGCTGCCTCCTCGCGGTGCAGGCCTCCGTCAACCTCCAACTCAACGCGGCGATCAAGACCCCGTACGGCGCATCGACCGTTCAGCTGATCGTGGCGACCGTGTTGCTGGCGATCCTCGCGATCGCGGTCGGCACCATCGGCGCGCTGGCCCTGATCCCGGATGTCACCTGGTGGCACCTGCTCGGCGGTCTGGCCAGCCCGCTCTACATCACCAGCGGCATCCTGCTGTTCCCTCGACTCGGTGCGCTGGCCGCCGCGGGCCTGTTCGTCACCGGACAGGTGTTCGCCTCGCTGGCCTTGGACCTGTTCGGGCTGCTGGGCGTCCCGCAACAGCCGTTGACTCCCGGCATCGTGCTGGGTGCGCTCGTGGTGCTGGCGGGCATCGTGGCGATCATCGGTCGACCGAAGCCGCCGGCACCCGTCCCGACCGCCGCCGCCGCCGAGAGCACCACGTCCGGCAAGTCGCTCGGCGCGGCGGTCAAGGCCCCGGCGGCTCCGTCGCCGGTGGCGGGCATCGGTTGGATCGCGCTGGGCATCGTGGCGGGCGCGGTACTGCCGATCCAGGGTGCGATCAACGGCAGGCTTCGCGCCGACCTGGAAGCCCCGATCACCGTTGCCCTGTTCAGCTTCATCGTCGCCAGCATCACCATCGCGATCGTGCTGCTGGTGATGCTCGCACTACGCCGCACCCCGAGGCCGCAGTTCGCCCCGCTGAGCAGGATGCCCTGGTGGGGTTGGTTGGGCGGCGCCTGCGCGGCCGCCTACGTGACGGCGACGTTCCTGCTCATCCCGGAGATCGGTGCGGCGACCACCATCGCCCTCACCGTCACCGGCCAGCAGCTCTTCTCCGCGTTGATCGACCACTTCGGCCTGTTCCGGATGCCTCGGCGGACGCCGACGCTGCGGCGCGGCATCGGGCTCGTTCTGCTGATCGCGGGGTCGGTCCTCGTCCAATTGACCTGATCGGCGGCGGTGGCCGTCGTGATTCTGGTGCTAAGGAGTCGTTTTCGGTGCTGTCGAATTTCCGAGAGTCCTACCGTGCCGCCCCGGATGTCCACGTGCTGCCCTCGCATCTGCCGCTCGGCGGGCTCGGCCTGCTGCCGGTGAACGCCTTCCTGATCACCGGCAGCGAGCCCGTGCTCATCGACACGGGCCTGGCCGTGGACCGCGCCCACTTCGAGAACGCCCTGTGGTCGCTGGTCGATCCGCGCGACCTGCGCTGGATCTTCATCACCCACGACGACCGGGATCACTGCGGCAACCTCAAAGAGGTACTGATGGCCGCCCCGCAGGCCACGGTCATCACCAACGCCTTATCGGTGTCCCGGCTCGGCGAGGAATGGGACGTTCCCCGCCATCGGGTCCGCACCGTCAATCCCGGCCGCACGATCGAGCTGGGCAACCGTGGTTTCAGCCTGCTGAGACCGCCGTCCTACGACTCACCCTCGACCATCGGCGTGTACGACCATCGCAGCACGGCACTGTTCACCGCCGACTCCTTCGGCACCGTGCTACCCGAGATGGTCGAGGACTCCCGCGACGCCGACCGCGACGAATTCCTTCAGGGCATGGCGCTGTTCACCAGGGCGAACGCCCCATGGACCGCGCTGGCCGACCAGGCCAAGTGGGATCGATCGCTCGACGAGATCCGTCGACTCGGCCCCGCCACCGTCCTGAGTTCGCACTCCCCGACCGCCCACGACCGCACGCAGGAACTGATCGAGACGGTGTTGGCCGTGCCCTCGATGGACCCCTGGCTTCCCGAGGAGGACCTGGAGGTCGAGGCCGTGCTCGCCCGTTACGAGCAGCAGGGCGGATTCACCGAGCCCGCCCCATCCGCCGACAACCCGGCAGCGCCGCACCCCAGCGAAAGGACCACACCATGACGGCCACCACCGATGTCGACCTCACCCCGCAGCAGGGTGTGATCGTCGTCTTCTCCGACATCTGGTGCTCGTTCGCCCACATCGCCGTGCACCGACTGCACACCACCCGAGCCCGGCTCGGCCTGACCGACCGGGTCCGCTTCGACCTGCGCGCGTTCCCGCTGGAGTTGCTCAACGGCGCACCCAGCCCACGCGCGGGCACCGACAGCGAGGTCGGTCGGATGGGACAGCAGGAACCGGCCGCGGGCTGGCAGCTGTGGCAGGACAAGGAGTACCTGTACCCGTCGACGACGCTGCCCGCTTTGGAGGCGGTCATCGCGGCGAAGGAGCAGAGCCTGCACGCCTCGGAGCAGCTCGATCTGGCGTTGCGCCGGGCGTTCTGGGCCGAGTCGCGGTGTATCAGCAATCGCGCGGTGATCCTGGCCGCGGCCGAGTCCACGGACGCGGTGGACGTCGCGGCGCTGACCGAGGCGCTCGACGACGGCCGGGCCCGTCGCTCGCTGTCCGACGACGCGGCGATCTCGGCGACCGAACGGGTGGTGTGCAGCCCGCATCTGTTCCTGCCGGACGGAACCGATCACGCGAATCCGGGTATCGAGGTGCACTGGGAGGGCGATTACGGAGTCGGCTGGCCGGTGGTCGGCAAGGACGACCCGAACGCCTTCGAGGAACTACTGAAACGCGCTGCGACCTGATCGGCGCCCGGTACGCCCCGCGTACCGGCGACCGTGAGCAAAAAAGGGGGATCGTCATCGTGGACGACATCATCAACGGCAACGACGACGCGAACGGCCCTGGGGAGGAGCCGACGCGGGTGTTGTTGTTGGACCGGCAGTGGTTCACCCGCAGCGCGATGCGCTCCGCGCTGGAACCGCTAGGAGATCTGGAGATCATCGGGGAGGTGGCGGACTGTGACGAGGCATTGGCGGTGTTGTCGGTCGGGAGCCCGTTGCCGGATCTGCTGGTGCTCACCGACGCCGATGATCCGGAGATCGTGCTTCGCCGACTGAGCCAGGATCTACCTGCGTGGCCGGTCCGGGTGTTGGTGGTCGGCGACGAGCCCAGGCCCGGTGCGGTTCGACCGCCGGGAAGCGTGGTGGGTTTCCTGCCTCGTTGGGCCGGACAGAACCAGTTCGTGGCCGCCGTCCGGCTGGTGGCGGCGGGTTTCTGCGTACTGCCGGGCCTGTTCGTCACCGGTAGCGAGAATCCGGAGATAGACCCGCCGATCGCCGACGATCGGGGCCCGCTGACGGTGCGCGAGCGCGAGGTCCTGGTGCTGTTGGCCAGGGGGCACACCAACGCCGAGATCTCCACTTCGCTGGGACTCGGCGAGAGCACGGTCAAATCCCATGTACAGAACCTGCTGATCAAGCTCGGCATCAAGAACCGGACGAGCGCGGCCTCCTACGCCTACGAGGTCGGGTTGGTCCTTCCGCAACGTGTGTGCGGGGTGCTGGGGCAACAGCGGTAGGCGCTGGTCGGTCGATGGCGTCCGATGGCTTCGAGGTGGCATGGCCATCGGGCGCCGCTGGGTGGTACTGGCTAGGCATACGGACGTGCCGCCGCGTCTGCGCCGGAGCACTGTCCACTCGGCACTATCGCCCCGGTTCCCCTGCCCACCGGAGAATGTCTTCCTCGCGCTGCTCACTGATCATTAGTCTCGGTCGCACGGTCTTCTCAGCTGACGGTGGCGCGGTGTCGTCGGGCTACGGGCACGATCGAGGAGCTAGACATGGCGCGGATGTGGGACGAGATCACGCGATGGGCCGAGCGGGAGGGCTTGGGCAACGCCGTCCGACTCCACCGGGAGTACCGAGGGGCCAGGTGGCCGTGGTGGGCGGGTGGGGTCACCGCAGTCCTACTGACCCCGGTGCCCTTCTTTCTACGGGAGGCGAGTTTTCCGTTCTGGCAGCTGTTGCCGCTGGCGTGGTCCGTGCCGATCGGCGCGGCACTGTTGTGGCAGTACCTGGCGCCGGTCCGGCACCGCCGCTGGTACGCGGTCGCATCAGGAGGGCTGCTGGTGTACTCCCCAGCTGGTCCGATCATCGCGATTCCGTGGAAGGCGTTGCGTCGCACTGAATCGGGCGGGTTACGCCAACGGGTAGCCGGAAAGTCTGTGCCGTTGGAGATCCCGCCCGTCGCTGGTCGGTCGGATCTGATGCTGTCGTTACGCAGCCGTCGAGTCGTGCCGTCGACGTTGCGGTGGCTACCCGCTTGGCCTCAGCGTGGGCTCGTCGCGGTCGCGGTGCTGTGGCTGATCGGGTTTCCGCTGGCCGTGAGCGCATTCGAGAATTGGCGTCCGTCGAGCCTGGCCCGGCTGACGGATCTCTGCGAGGACGGCGACCCCTTCCCCGGGGCACCGAGATACGAGGGCGCAGGTCCGCACCCGATGGCCGTGGCAGGCATCGTCACCGAGCCGGTCGAGGTCTGGGGCGGCGAGGGCGGTGCCGAACCGGCTGCGAGCGACGTGCAGCTGGTGGGGTGTGTGCGGCCCATCGGGCAGTCCGCTCCGAGGGAATGCCGGTACGACGGCGACTTCGTGCAGACGGTCCATCAGGGCAGATACCGCGTCGACGTACTAGAGGTCGGCACCAGCCGGGAGATCGACTCCTTTCCGGTCAACGGGGTCGCGCCGACCTGCGACTATCTGGTGTCCGTCGACGAAGGCGTCGAGGAGGGCGGGTACGACACCGTTCCCGATCGCGCCGACTACGAGGACCACGTTCTGCCGTTGGTGACCGAGCCCGCCAACTGAGTCTCCTCGCCACCGATCAGGTACCCGGTTTCGCTGACGCCGTCGCCGCCCGCAGCTGGCGGGCGAATGCCTTCGCCGAGGCCGATTGGTAGCGGTCCGCCAGCCACACCAGCGAGATGCTGCGCTCGACGACCGGGGTGAGCGGGATGTGGACGAGGCCGGCGAAGGAGATCATCGGCAGCACCAGTTCCGGCACGGCCGTGATGCCGAGGCCGGCGGCGACGAGTCCGGCCACCGCCCCGACGTTCTGCGCCTGCACCACGGTGCCGAGTTCGGCGCCCGCCTCGTCCAGGGCGCGCCGCACCGGCCCTTCGATGCTGCTCTCCGGGCCGAAGGCGATGAACGGCTCCCCGGCGAGGTCGGCCCAGTTCAGCGTGTCGCGGTCGGCGAAGCGGTGGCCGGGCGGCACCGCGCAGAAGAACGAGTCGGCGGTGATCCGTTCGTGTCGCAATCCCTCGATGGGCCCGGACAGCGAGACCAACGCCAGTTCGACGGCGCCCGCGCGCACCGAGGTCAGCACCTCCTCACGCAGTCCGTCGCGGATGCGCAGCCGCACCTGTGGGTGGCTCTCCCGGAAGGCCCGCACATAGGGCGGGAGGAAGGTGGCGGCCAGCGAGGGCAGGCAGGCCACCGTCACCGAGCCTCGGTCGCCGGTGATGAAGCCCTCGATCTCGCGGAGTCCGTCGTCGAAGCCGGTGAGGATGCGGCGGGCGTGCGCGGCGACCTCACGGCCGTCGCCGGTGGCCACCACTTTGCGCGTGGTGCGCTCGAAGAGCCGAACGCCCAGGCGTCGTTCCACCTCGGCGATGGTGCGGCTGAGCGAGGACTGGGCCACGCCCAGCGTCTCGGCGGCCGTGGTGAAGCTCTGGTGATCGGCCACGGCGACGACCGACCGCAGGTGATGCACCCCCACATTGATGCTCATAACGCATAAAACTATCGGCTATTAGTGTTGGACATGGCGGTGTGGTGCGCCTCACTATCGGGCGCATCAGAGAAGGAGCTCACAATGTTGTCACTCCTCGGCTACGCCACCATCGCCGTGTTGCTGGTGCTGTTGTTGACCCAGCGGGTCGCGGCGGTGGTCGCGCTGGCGGGAATTCCGCTGGTCGCGGCCTTCCTCGCGGGTAACTCACCCTCGGAGGTCGCGGGGTTCGTCTCGGACGGGCTGGGCGGGGTCGTCGGCGTCGCCGCGATGTTCGTCTTCGCGATCGTGTTCTTCGGCGTGATGCGGGACGCGGGCCTGTTCGACCCGATCATCGCCCGGATCGTCCGCTTCGCGGGTAACGCCCCGCCCACCGTCACCGTCGCGACCACCGCCTTGGCGGTCGTCGCCCACCTGGACGGCGCCGGCGCGGTGACGTTCCTGATCGCCGTGCCCGCGATGCTGCCGATCTACGAACGACTGGGTATGCGCCGTCTCGTGCTGGCGACCTGTGTCGCACTGGGCGCGGGCGTGATGAATCTGGTGCCCTGGGGCGGACCGACCGCCCGCGCGGCGACCACGATCGGCGTCGACGCCAACGAGATCTGGATTCCGCTGCTGCCCGCGCAGATCGCCGGGGTGGTGTTCGCGCTGGCCATCGCCTACTACCTGGGCATCCGGGAGCGCAAGCGGCTGGCGAAGGAGAGCCCGGCGCAGGTCGGTGCCGGTACTGCGGCCGGCTCGGATGCAGGCAACGCGGACGACGAGTCCTCGATCGAACCGACGACCGGGACCGCCGAGCCGACTACGCCCGATCCCCAGGACGACCTGCGGCGACCCCGGCTGCTGTGGTTCAACGCGCTGCTCACCGTCGCTACGCTGGCGGCCCTGATCTCGGCGATCGCCTCCCCGGAGATGGTGTTCCTGATCGCCGCGATCATCGCGCTACTGGTGAACTACCCCGGCATGAAGCCACAGACCGCCCGGCTCAATGCCCATGCCAACGGCGCGATGCTGATGGCCAGCACCCTGCTGGCGGCCGGTGTGCTGCTGGGCGTGTTGGAGGGCAGCGGGATGATCACCGCGATGGCCGAGAGCGCCGCCTCGATCATTCCGCCCGCGATCGCCCCGGCGTTGCCGCTGATGGTGGCGCTGCTGGGCGTCCCGTTGAGCCTGCTCTTCGGCCCGGACGCCTTCTACTTCGGGGTGCTGCCCGTGTTGGTGGGCGTGGGCGCGGAGTTCGGCGTGGGTGCCTTGGAGTTGGCGCAGGCCTCGGTCATCGGTCAGGAGACCGTCGGGTTCCCGATCAGCCCGCTCACCGGGTCGTTCTATCTGCTGGTCGGCTTGGCCAAGGTCGATATCGGCCAACACATTCGGCACTCGATCGGCTGGCTGTGGCTGGCGAGTGCGGGCATGACCGCCGTCGCGGTCGTTACGGGGGTGGTTCCGCTGTGGGCATCGTGACAAACCGCCGGATCCGGCTGGGCGCGGGCGCGGGTTTCGCGGGCGACCGCATCGACCCCGCGCGTGACCTGGCCGAACGCGGTGAGCTCGACTACCTGATCTTCGAATGTCTCGGCGAGCGGACCGTGGCCGCCGGGCAGGCGCAGCGATTGCGCGATCCGAACACCGGCTACGACCCGCTGTTGGCGGCCCGAATGCGGGCCGTGCTGGCTCCCGTGCTCGCGGCGGGGACGACGGTGGTCACCAATTCCGGTTCGGCCAATCCACTCGCGGCGGCCGAGGTGGTGGCCGACTGCGTCCGAGACCTCGGCGTACAGGGCCCCGAGGGCAGGCCGGTGCGCATCGCGACGGTGACCGGCGACGACGTGTTGGCCGCCGTCCGCACCCGCGACCCGGTGGTCTGGGAGACCGGCCGCAGGCTGTCCGAGCATTCCGAAGAGCTGGTCTCGGCCAACGCCTACCTCGGTTCCGATGCGGTGCTCCCCGCGCTGGCCCGCCGCCCCGACGTCGTGCTCACCGGGCGGCTGGCCGATCCGGCCCTGTATCTAGCGCCGTTGCTGCACGAGTTCGGGTGGGGCTGGACCGACCACGTCAGGCTCGGCGCGGGCACCGCCATCGGACACCTGTTGGAGTGCGCGGGCCAACTCACCGGCGGCTATTACGCCGACCCCGGCACCAAGCCGGTGGACGACCTGGCGTTTCTCGGTTTCCCCTTCGCCGAGGTCGCCGAGGACGGCACCGCGGAATTCGGCAAGCTCGACGGGACCGGCGGCCTGCTCACCGCCCGGACCTGCGCCGAACAGCTGCTCTACGAGGTCGGCGACCCGGCCGCCTATCTGACGCCCGATGTCACCGCCGATTTCCGGGACGTGCGTTTCCGGGAGATCGGCCCGAACCGGGTGGCCATCGAGGGCGCCACCGGCCGAGCCCGGCCGAACGAACTGAAGGTGACCCTCGGTTTCCGGGGCGGCTGGTTGGGCGAGGGCCAGATCTCCTACGCCGGGCCCCGCGCGTTGGGTCGCGCACGGTTGGCCGCCGAGGTCGTTACTCGCAGGCTCGTCGCGCTGCACGGCGTCGAGCAGGACGCGGTGACCGTCGAGTTCATCGGCGCCGGGGCGGCCTTCCGTGGTCTGGTGCCCATCGACGAGGACGGCACCGTCGGCGGCGTCGACCTGCCCGAGGTGCGGCTGCGGGTGTCGGCCACGGTCGGCGACCGCGCCACGGCGGAGGCGATCGGTTGGGAGGTCGAGGGCCTCTACACCAACGGGCCTGCGGGCGGCGGCGGAGCGCGGCGCTCGACGACCGAGGTGTTGGCCGTTCGATCCTGTCTGTTGCCGAGAGAACTGGTGCACCCGGAGGTTCACATCATGGATGTCGCGCTGTGACGGCCGCCGATCGCACGCTGGACGAGTTCGCCGATGTCCGCGCGGGCGACAAGGGCGACACCCTCATCGTCGGGGTCTTCCCGCGCCGCGCCGAGGATTTCGCGCTGCTCGTGGAGTCGCTGACCCCGGAACGGGTGGCCGCGCACTACGGCGCGCTGGTCACCGGCGAGGTCCGGCGCACCGCGTTGGAGAACCTGCCCGCGCTGGTGTTCGAGCTGCCCGGGGTGCTCGGCGGCGGGGTCACCGGGTCGCCGGTGCTCGACGGCCACGGCAAAACCCTCGGCTATCACCTGTTGACCCTAGCTGTCTGAGGTCGAGACTGTCCTCGACCACTTTTCTTAGGAGGACGACATGATTCGGGTTCACCCCGGACGTTTTCCCCACCCCGACGCCGTCGCGGCTCCCACCGGATCCGCGCGCCCCGTCGGTATCTCGGCCCGCGCCGTGACCCGGCCCGCGCCGCAGTCCCTCTCGGCTCGGCGAGGTGTCCGATGATGGACAAGGTCCTGGCCAGCGCCTCGGAGGCGGTCGCCGACATCGGTGACGGCGCTTCGTTGGCGGTCGGTGGATTCGGGTTGTGCGGCATTCCCGCCGAGTTGATCGCCGCCTTATACGAGCAGGGCGCCACCGATCTGGAGACGGTGTCGAACAACTGCGGTGTCGACGGCCACGGCCTCGGCATCCTGTTGGCCGACGGGCGCATTCGGCGCACCATCAGCTCGTATGTCGGCGAGAACAAGGAGTTCGCCCGCCAGTTCCTCGGCGGCGAACTCGAAGTGGAGTTGACCCCGCAGGGCACCCTCGCGGAGCGGTTACGCGCGGGCGGCGCGGGCATCCCGGCGTTCTACACACCCAGCGGCGTCGGAACCCAGGTCGCCGACGGCGGACTGCCCTGGCGTTACGCCCCCGATGGCGGTATCGCGGTGGCCAGCCCACCCAAGGAGGTCCGGGCCTTCGACGGCCGGGAGTACGTGCTGGAACACGCCATCGTCACCGACTTCGCGCTGGTCCACGCCTGGAAGGGCGACCGACACGGCAACCTCGTCTACCGGGCGAGCGCCCGCAACTTCAACCCGGAGTGCGCGGCGGCCGGTCGCATCACCATCGCGCAGGTGGAGAACCTCGTCGAGCCGGGCGAGCTGGATCCGGCCGAGGTCCACACGCCGGGGATCTTCGTGCACCGCGTCGTGCATGTCGGGGATATCGCCAAGCCGATCGAGAAGAGGACCACGCGATGAGCCGCAGCAGGGAGGACCTCGCCCGCCGGGTCGCCGAGGAACTGACCGATGGGCAGTACGTGAATCTCGGCATCGGCATGCCCACGCTGGTCCCGGAATACATCCCGGCGGACATCACCGTGGTGCTGCACGCGGAGAACGGCGTGCTCGGGGTGGGCCCGTTCCCCACCGAGGACGAGGTGGACGCCGATCTGATCAACGCGGGCAAGCAGACCATCACCGTGCGTCCGGGGGCGGCGTTCTTCGGTTCCTCGGAGAGTTTCGCGATGATCCGAGGCAGGCATGTCGACGTCGCGGTACTGGGCGCGATGCAGGTCAGCGCGGCAGGCGATCTGGCCAACTGGATGGTGCCGGGCAAGATGGTCAAGGGCATGGGCGGCGCAATGGACCTGGTCCACGGCGCGGCGCGGGTGCTGGTGATGATGGAACACCTGGCCAAGGACGGCAGCCCGAAGATCGTGCCCGAATGCACGCTTCCCCTGACCGGTAAGGCTTGTGTGGATCGGATCATCACCGATCTGGCGGTCATCGACGTCACCCCGGACGGCCTCGAACTCGTCGAGTGCGCGCCGGGCGTCTCGGTCGACGAGGTGCGCGCGGGCACCGGGGTGCCGCTGCGGGTGGCGGAGTCGGTGCAGGGTTAGAGATCTCGCTTGATGTTCGACTGCGGCCCCGCTCGCGCGGGGTGGGGCCGCAGTCCTTAGCAGGCCAGCGGTATTCATGTGCAGCACCGGACCCCGGATGACCACTGTCCGTGTCGATACGACACCATTGGATCGACACGAAGAGTGAGGACCTGAACGGTGTCGGTCACCGACGTTGTGGAACAGCTCCGCCAAGCCCATGCCTTGCTCACCGAGGCCCGCCGAGCTACAGCCCGAGCCGATAACGCCATCGAGGACGCCACTGCTGTTTTCGCCGCCGCGACAGCCGGATCCACTCAGGACTGCGTCACCTCGGCGCACCACCGCAGCACCGCCGCCACCGCTGACGTCCGACTTGCCCATGCCCTACTCGGCCAGGCCCGGGACCTACTCGATGGCTACTGCCATACGCTCGCCGGACACGGCCTTGCCGAGACCGGCAAGCTGATCGGGCCATCAGCCGCTAACACTGGCAGGACGGGCCGCGTGCCAGCATCGACCGGCGAAGAATCCGATCCACCAGCGCTTACCGGCCGCTATGCTAAGGAAATCGCGGAACTACGAAAAAATGGAACGAAAATCAGCCCAGCAAAACTTCTCAGAATGGGTCGACACCGACTGGGTCACCTGGTTTGACTAGAAACGGGGGATCCAAAAAGATCTGGGATAACGCACATTTTGCGAGATGATCGGCCGGGAGATTTTGCCAAGATCGGCATACCTGAAGATCGCATCGTCGAAGTTATTTTCGACCTTGTCAAAAAATCTAGCCCAATTGGCAGCAAAGGAAAGGACGGTGCAGTCTACGAAGTAGACCACGACGGCGAAAAGCGCTACATATGCATCGTCGTGGGCGAAAATGGTTACATTGTAACCGCGTATCCAGTTAGCCGGAAATGGAAACCAAAGCGAAACTAGCAAAGGCTAAACCACATGATGATATCAATGCTTGCCGGCTTCACGCAGGGACCGTTTTACTACGATGCCGGGGACGCACACGAATCAGGGACTAATCATGATATAGATGATGCCGGTGAATTTTTGAAACTCAACGATGAGCTCATCTCGCAAATCACCGACTGGGACAACGAATTTCAGAGCATCTACAACTCTGCTGACCCAAGAGAGTCCGATTTCTCGTCACCCGAGGCCGAACGTGCCTGGATCGAGAAGGGCAAGGTGCTGGCGGCACGGATCGTCCAAGGTTCTCCGGTCGTAAGCGCGGTTGATTATCGTGCCGACGGCAGCATCACCAAGGGGACGTGCATTATTCGATAACCACCTGTGCCCCGTTGATGCATGGCCTTCCTCGGCTTTCAAGGGGGTCGCGCTCATCAGCTGCGCAGGAGTCGGTCGAGGATGCCCGCCAACATCAGGGCGCCCTCGGTGGTCTGCCGTCGAACCCATTGCCGGGACACCTCGTACGGGCTCTCGCCGACACCGCCGCGCTCCCGCCACTGCTGTTCCAACTCGGCGATGCGCGCGTCCTCGGACCGCCGCCGGTCGATCAGCCGGATCAGTCGTTCCCGGACGTCGAGTACCGCAAGATCGCCCATTCGGGACGTCGGGACCTCGGGGACGTCCGGCAACTCGTCCCACTGCCCGTATTCGGCGGGGCGAGGCATCGGACGCATGGATTTCTCCTTCGTTCACAGCGATATCAGCGTCTCGGCCGACCGGCCGGCGGATTCGGGACGATCGCCGCTGCGGTTCTAGCGGAAGCCTCGGCTGTCACCACACGAGGGCTCACGGAATGGCACAAGGAATCCCCCTATTCACGGCTCCGAACGCGTCCGCGCAACGGATCGACCCTGGCTCATGCGCAGGATCAAGGCGACCGCGTCCTCCGGCTGGACTGCTGGAGTCAGAATCTCCTGTAGGAGCAGGCCACGAATCGCGGCAATGGTGACGGTGGCGAGGGTCAGCGCTTCCTCGGTGTCGAGCCCCTCGCGTTCCGCGAGCGAGGCCAGCATCCTGGTCAGGTCGTCGTTCGAGTCGATGAACTCACGAAAGTCCGCGGGGCGGTACGCGGCCAGTCCCACGACGTGAAAATAGCCTCGGACCCGCGATAGCTGTTCCGGACGGGTGTAGGTCCGCCAGATCGCCATGACGAGGTCGTCGAAGGTGCCCTGCTGAGCGGTCTCGAGAAGCGCCTCGTTGTCCCGAGCTCGCTGCGCTTCGAGCATGGCTGCCAGGACACCCGGGAGCGAGCCGAAGTGATATCGCAGCAGAGCATGGCTGGTCTCGGCGCGGGCGGCGATCTCGCGGAGCGACACCTCCGGCGCGGGAAGCGCCTGATCGAAGGCGTCGAGAAGCCGAGCCAGCAGACGCTCGCGTGCATCGCCTCTGCGTTCTGCGCTTGACAAGACCACTCCCGAAGTTTATCCATTGGAAAAGAAGCTGCGTGCCGGGTTGCGTCGCCCATGGTCGCAGCAGGCTCGCAACGGTGAAGGGAACAACCGTGGGACCTGCTCAGGTAGTCGGCGCGGCGGTCGTCGACGAGCCTGGTCGACCCCCGGCCTCGCCGGCGAGGGGAAGGTCAGCGCTCCCGGCAGGCAGACCCCGTGCTCCGCGAAGGCAACCCGCGCGAGGACCCGCAACCGTTCGCCGATCCCGTCCTGGTTCTCCAGGCCGGCCGAATTGAGAAGGACCTCCGATGAGCACGATGTGGCAGGGCTGCCTCGCCAACACCGACTACTTCGAAATGCGTTCCAGCGGCGGGCATGACTACGGCATCTGGGTCACCACGCCACCGGGCTACGATCCCGCCGCGACGAGAACGCCTGCCGTCTATGTGCTCGACGGCAACTTCGCCGTGGGCATGACGGCTCCACTCATCGTCACCCAGCTGGACCCCATGGGCCCGCTCCAGCCCTATATCCAGGTCAGCGTCGGCTACGCAGGCGAGGAAGCACAGCACTGGGATCGACTGCGCAACAGGGACCTCGTGCCACCTGGCGAGCCCGTCGCCCAGGAGTTCATCGACGCCGTGGAGCTGGGATTCCAATCGGGTGCCAGGACGCGCGAGGAATCCGATGCCTACCTCGCCGCATTGCGCGACACCCACGCCGATGCCTTCCTGAGCTTCCTCACCACGGAACTGCACCCGAGGATCGAACGCGACTACGACACCGCCCCGACCGGTCACGGCCTGTTCGGCTACTCCTACGGCGGGCTCTTCAGTCTCTACACCTGGCTCAGCGGCTGCACACTCTTCGAGAGCATCGGAGCGGGCAGTCCCGGCGTTGCCAGTGCGGACAGTCAGGTCTTCGCTCAGCTCCGCGAGATGGGTGACAGTCGGCAGGCCGCCAAGCTCCACGTGACCCTCAACGAGCAAGAACTCCTCGGGGAGCTGCCGATCTACCAAAGCATGACGAAGAACACGGCCACCCTCCTGCACCGCCTCGGCTCCCGTAGCGGAGCCGTCACCAGCGCAGTCCTGCGCGAAACGCACGTGACCGGCCTATCGGCTTCGTTCCTCAGCTACCTCAGGACCTGCCGTGCCCGGTAGGTGTTGATCACCGGGGACAGCGGGGAAGCCCACCGCGGAGGGATTTCCACTGGCTCAGCCACCACGACCGGCGCCGATGGGCTGACCACATCGGCGCCGGTCCACGGTGTTTCGTTGGTCCGACGCCTATTCGAGTACTCGCCCGAGGAATCCTCGGATGTAGCCGGTGACGGTGTCGAAGTCGGATTCGAGGGCGAAGTGTCCCGCGTCGAGCAGGTGGATCTCGGCGTCCGGGAGGTCTCCGGCGAAGGCGCGGGCGCCGTCGGGGCCGAAGATCTCGTCGTTGGCGCCCCAGACGGCCAGCAGTGGCACCTGGCTCTCGCGGAAGTATTCGTGCAGGCGCGGGTAGCCGGCGACGTTGGTGATGTAGTCGCGGAACAGACGCAGTTGGATCGCGTCGTTGCCGGGTCGTTGGATCAGGGCGTGGTCGTGGGTCCAGGTGTCGGGGCTGACCAGGCTGGGATCGGCGACGCCGTGCAGGTATTGCCACCGGATCGCATCCAGGCCGAGGGCGCCACGCAGCGCGGCCTCGTTGCTGGGGCTGGGATCGGCCGCGTAGGCCCAGATCGGCGCCCAGAACGGCTCGACGAAACCGGCTTCGTAGGCGTTGCCGCTCTGGCTGATGATCGCGGTGATGCGCTCGGGCGCGTTCAGCGCGAGCCGCCAACCGATGGGGGCGCCGTAGTCCTGCACGTACATCGCAAACTTCGTGATGCCGAGTGTGTCCAGCAGCTCAGCGGTGACATCGGCGAGCGCGTCGAAGCTGTAGTCGAATTCGTCGACCGAGGGGGCGTCGGACTGGCCGAAGCCGAGGAGATCCGGGGCGATGACGTGATAGCGGTCGGCCAAGGCGGGGATGAGTTCGCGGAACATGTGTGAGCTGGTCGGATAGCCGTGCAACAGCACCACGGTCGGCGCCTGACTCGGCCCGGCCTCCCGGTAGAAGACTCGATGACCTGCGACGGTCGCGGTCCGATAATGAACCTCAGCCATTCTAACCCCTTTGCATGTTTTTATCGGTTAGCTTTGATGCGGTCGACCGTAGACCGCTCGTGCTAACCTTGTCAACGACTCTTACTGGTTAGGTTGACGATGGTCGAGGACACCGAACTACTGCTGGCGCTGCTCAACTCCCGCCCCATCAAGGACGGCGTCGAACACGATGCGCTGTCGGACGATCGGGCGGCGCGCGAATGGTCGACGGCGCACGGCGGCACCGGAACACCGCGCGAGGCGGAGAACCTGCGACACCTTCGCGCCGAGCTGACCCGAGTCGTACTGGGCGAGGCGCCAGCGACCGTGCTCGCCGAAACCCTGGACGGCACCTATCAACGGCCGAGGTTGAGTGAAGATGGCCTGAGCTGGGAACTCGTCACCGAACCGGACGCGCGGTTGTCGGCGCGGGTGGTGCTGGTCTGGGCATGGGTGACCGAGAACCTTCCCAGACGACTACGCCCGTGCGGCAACGAGGAATGCCGACTGTTCCTGTTGGACCGCAGCAAACCCAACAAGGCCCGTTGGTGCTCGATGGCGACCTGCGGCAACCGAATGAAGGCCAGACGGCACTACGAACGCAGTCGCGGGGCTGCTTCGGCGGAATGAGTCGACCGGGTGAGCCTGGTTCGGCAGAACACAGCGGCTCCGCCACCCGGAGGCGACGGAGCCGCTGACGGTGTGCCTTGCTACCAGGTCAATCGAGCCGATCGGCCTTGATCGAGGCCACGAACGCGCCGAAGACCGCACGGTCGACAAGCAGCGTCCCGCCATCGCGGTCCTTGGTATCGCGGATGCCGATGACACCAACTCCTACGCCGATCTCGACGCAGGCTCCCAGTTGGGCTGTCCGAGTGGAGGTCCACCAACGATCCGGCGTGAGATGCAACGTCATCGTGCCTCGATTCGTCGATGGTGCGGCGGCCGGGGCTGCTGCCGTCAGCTATCTCAGACTGTCCGCCTTGACTAAGGACAGCAAGGCCCCGAACACCGCTCGGTCGACGATCAGCGTTCCGCCATCACGGTTCTTGGTGTCGCGGATGCCAACGATGTCAGCGCAATGTCCTACCTCGACACAGCCGCCTTGCGCTCCGCTGTAGGTGCTCTTGCGCCAACCCTTCAGGTGTAACGTCACGATGCCTCGCTCTCAGCGTGAAGTTCTGCACGAGCGGCGATGAGCGCAGCAGAATCGGCAGTGTTCATCGCAGCACCGATGACGGTATCCCGCGTTGCCAGGAAGCGGTTCACATCGTCGGCCTCATCGACGAACTCTCCCCGTGCCAATGATTCCACGTAGATGATCGGCGAGGCGTCGGCGAACTCAAGCACGTCGAACGGCCCCGACATTGCAGCGTGCACACCAGCGCTGAAGGGCAGGACACGCACATCAACTACGCCCCTCTCAACTTGACGAAGCAGGTACCTCAGCTGGGTGGCCATGATCGCAGGTCCGCCGACCGCGCGGCTGAGGACAGCCTCGTCGAGAACCGCCGTCAACCGGACTGGGTTCTCGCGATCTAGAACGTCCTTACGGCCCATGCGCGACATAACCAGCGGATCTGAAGCGGGAACAACAGGCGAGATGACCGCACGAGCGTAGTCGCGTGTCTGCAACAACCCTGGTATCAGCACAAGAGAGACGGCAGTGATCGCTGCCGCTTCCTGCTCGTACATGATCAGCGTCGACATTTGATCAGGGATGTGTGATTGAGACACGTACCAGTTGGGGCGCCCGATGTCCTCGGTCAACTTGAGTACGTGGTTCCGCTCTTCGGGTGAACATTCCATTGCTCCCAGGAGAGCCGAGACCTCGTTCACTGAGATCACTTTGGTGGCGTTCTCGTAGCGGGAGATGGTGTTCGAGTGGACCCCGATCCGGCGCCCTACCTCCCGCGCTGACATTCCCTTCTGCTCCCGAAGCGTTCGGAGCGAATGCCCGAGCGCCCGGGCCCGAGGTGTTCTCGTGACACGGCTCATGTGGCACACCGTAATCGATCTGCCACTCCGTGAAAGAGTTTCAACCGTTTGACCGTGATGCCACGGTGGCATCAGCATCGATCTCGTGACCCGGAACAGCCAGGAATCGTCACACGGGAGCTGATCGCATGACCGTAGTTCTGATCGTCCTGTGCCTCATGGGCGCCACCTACGCCGCCCTCCAGCTCTATTGGGCGGTGTCCGAATGACCGTTCTCTCCGAGGGCCGGTTGCCCGTCACATCAACGCCGGTTCGCCGCTATGCCGGGGTGTTTCGGCGGCTGGAACACGTCCACGATCCGGCTTATGGCTCGGTTGCCGTCGCGGTGTGCGGGGCGATGGTCAAGCGCATCGGCCCGAACGAACCCGTCCCGCCCTGTCCGTCCTGTTTCCCGGAGACCTCGCCATGCGCTTCTTCTATGTCCGCACCCTCGGCCGAGGTGACACCCACCTCGCCGATGCCCGCCACGGTTGCGGCCCCGAGGTCGTCCCCGTCTGCGATCCCCGCAGCCCATTCCGCCCACTGAACCGAACTCCGCTGCAAATCTGCTTCTACGACTGGCAGCCCTGCGCCGCTTGCCTCGCCGCCCACCACGAGCCCACGCCCGTCCGACACCTGGCGGTAGCCCGATGACCAGCACCACGAAGCCGCCCGCGTTCCGCCGAATCGGCACCCTGCGCCGCCTGCGCGCCCGCCGCATCCGCCCCTACCTCACAGCCCACCAATCGTGCCCCACCTGCGGAGGACAGTCGTGACCATCCCCTGCGTCATCACCGTGGGAGTCCGCTCCCTCACCACCGGCCCCGAATCCCTGGTGTTGGTCGCCGACCGCCCCAGCAAATCGGTGGCCGTGGCCGTCCGAGGCCGAGGACTCGCTGCCCTCACCCGCCGTGCCGCGGGCGTCGCCCTGGCGACCCTGATCACCGAGCGCCCCGCCTCCGCCGTCGAAGTCCCCGTGATCGGCAGGCAACACCAGATCGGCAAGCTCCGCATCAGCATCCTCGGACCGCAAGCCGCCCTCACCCTCACCGCAGGCGACGCCGTCGTCCGGCACTGGAACATCGCGCACCGCCCCGAACTCGCCGCCGCCATGAACCGCGTCGTCACCCACCTAACAGCGGAAACAGCCGCCTGACCGCGCCTTCCCGACACCCCAACGCCTCCGGCGAGGAGAAACCACCGATGTTGAAACCCTGGATGGAAAAGCGCCCCGACGAAACCGACCGCGAGGTCATGCACCGCCGCTCCCGCACCTGCTACTACTGCCCCCGCGAAGACCCCACCGTCAACGAGAGCATCGAACACGAGAAAACCCACGAGGTCCCGGTCCGCCGGAAGCCCAAGGACGCGCCTATCGAGGATTGAGCAGCGGGCGTGGTCTGGCCGCTGCTACCCCTACAGCAAGCCCTCGGTTTTCAGGTTCACGACGTACGCCACCCGCACCATAAGCATCGGCACGGGCGTGCCGAAATCGGTTGGAAGGGCAAGAAGCACGATGACTGACTGGACGAGCCTGAGTTTCGTGGTCGTAGACGTCGAGGGCAACGGCCAGCATCCGCCTGACCTTGTGGAGCTGGCTGCGGTGCCGGTGATTGGTGGGATCGTCGGGGAGCCTCTGAGCTGGCTGGTGAAGCCAGCCACCGCGATCAAACCTTTCGCCACGCGCATTCATGGCTTGACGGACAAGGACGTTGCGGACTCCCCGTCATTCCGAGACATCGCCAGCGACGTGCTGGCTGCCCTTAACGCTGACGCACTGGTCGCGCATAACGCACACGTCGACCTTGGTGTGCTGCGCCGCAAGCTCCCCGAGTGGGAATCACCTGAGGTATTCGACACGCTGAAGCTGGCGCGGCGATTGGTGTCGGGCCTGGGCAGCTAACGACTCGGCAACCTGGTCCAGGCATACGACCTGGCCGAGGGCCTGCCGGATGGTCTCAACCCGCACCGGGCGACGTATGACGCTCTGGTCACGGCGCGGTTGTTCGTACTACTGGCCACCAAAGCCGCGAGTCTGGAGGCACTGCGCGACCGAGTGTCGGGAACAACCGCAGCTGAAGGGGCTCTTCGCATTGAGTAAAGGATCTTGTTCGGGAACTCTTAAAGGACCGGTTCTCGTGGAACTATGCAAGCGATTCGCGGATGACGTCGAGAGCTTGCGGCGCTTTGACGATGCTCATCTCTATCATCAGATAACCTTCGCCGCAAGCCTTCGACATTCGCGGGACGAATTCCTGCCGCACCTTGCTCCCGACCTGGATGCCGTCGCTGACGTCGTCCTGGGGCGGATGAGTACCGGCTGGTTCGCGCAGCCGACACCGGGCACTCCGCAGTCTCGGTTCTCCAAGACGGGCGAATTCGGGCCCATCGGAAGTCTGGCCTCGCACCTCGGGGCAGAAATCTCCGAGAAGCCCGCAGGTGGGGCCTGGACCTCGTCATACCTTCCCAGCGGCGAGAGCGCTTGGGCAAGATGGGAACAAGCCGAGTTTTCTCATGAGAGCCGAGATCCGTGGTCAGTTCATTTCGATGCAAGCAGTTGCGCGCTCTACCAGATTGATTCCCTCGACGACTTCACCCGGCTTGTGTTGCGCTATCCGGGCGACACGCAGAACGGCCGGGTGGGGATCGACTGGTCGACTGTCGCTGCCGATTTTCACGCCGTACATCTGACCGCCAAAGGACTTCTGACCGTCCAGAACTTCCCGGTGTCGACTCCACTGGGGATTGCCGAACTCCGAGGCTGGGATGCGGAATCCACCGTATGGCTCCGGGTACCGCCCGGTCTTCGCGTGACGCCTGCAAACGACTGAACCCCACCGCCGGATCGCGGGAAGCCACCAACCCCGCCGCGCGTTGCACGGTGGTATGAGTCTGCGCTTCAGCCTGCTGGGTCCGGTCCGCGCTTGGCGGAACGAGGACGAGATTCCGCTCGGGCCACGACAACAGCGCGCGATCCTGGCGGCGTTGTTGTTGAACAACCGCATTCGACTGAGCGTCGGCCAGCTGATCGGCATGGTCTGGGACGATCCGACGCCCAGCGCAGTGATGGCGGTGCGGACGTATGTGTACAAGCTGCGCAAGCTGCTGCCCGAGTTGGACCTCACTGCGAAGGACGGCGGCTACACCATCCGAACCGAGATCGTCGACGACGAGGCGGGCGAACCGCTGGAAGGCCTGCACAGCAGATACTTCGACGCGCAACGCCTCCGGCTCGCCCAACGCGGGCTCAAGGCCAAGGAGGATCGGCTCGAACGCGAATTGAACACCCTCGAACTACAGCGGCACGTCGACGAGCATCCGCTGCGGGAACATCCGCGAGCCCTGCTCATGCACACGCTCTACCGCGACGGAAGACAGGCCGAAGCACTCGACCAGTTCCATGAAGCACGAGTCCTGTTCGCTGCCGAACTCGGCATCGAGCCGGGGCCGGAGTTACGCGAGGTCCACCAGGCGATCCTGGACGGCACACTGAAGCACGTCGCCAAGCCCGACCAGCTGCCGCTCGACTTCGCCGAATTCACCGGACGAGCGCGCGAGATCGCGCAGCTCGTGGCAGCGCTGCCGGGCCCGGTCGGCATCACCGGCATGCAGGGCAGCGGCAAGACCTCGCTGGCTGTGCGGGTGGCGCATGCCGTCAAGCACGATTACCCGGATGGCTGGTTCTTCGTGCGAGGTGCCAATGTCGTCGACGATTTACTCCGGGCGGTGGGCGTGGAGAGTGCGTCCGGTGACAAGGCCGCGCTGTGGCGGGAGAAGGCGCGCGGCAAGCGGTTCCTGGTGGTGTTGGATGACATCGAATGCGCCGAGCAGGTCCACGATCTTGCAACGCCCGGTTCGGCGTTGATCGTCACGAGCGTACGCAGGTTGAACGGGATACCTGGCATGACCTGGGTGAAGATCGCAGGGCTGGAATCGGGCGAGGCCCGCGAGTTCTTTCGCGCCCTGCTTGGCGATGCGCGGTTCGATGCGGAACTGACGCAAGCCGAGGAGCTGCTAGACCGGGCATCCTGTCTGCCGGGCCCGATCCGAGTGGCGGGCAGCAAGTTGGCTGCCAGGCCGCACTGGACGATCGACATGCTGTTACAGCAGGCGGACCTGGGCTACCGCATGGGCGAATCCATCCCCTCGGACTGCGGTGCGGTGCTGAACCCCTTGGCCAAGGCGGCACAACGGCTCGCCGACCACGAACGGCGGCTGCTGTTGGTGTTCGCTGAGCGGGGAGCCAAGGAGATCACCAGCATGGAGGCCACCGCACTGTCCGGGTGCGGG
Organism: Actinoalloteichus hymeniacidonis; assembly: GCF_014203365.1. Classification (NCBI taxonomy): domain Bacteria; kingdom Bacillati; phylum Actinomycetota; class Actinomycetes; order Pseudonocardiales; family Pseudonocardiaceae; genus Actinoalloteichus; species Actinoalloteichus hymeniacidonis. The sequence goes on along the minus strand of NZ_JACHIS010000001.1, from coordinate 1,751,603 downwards.
CTGGGTGTGATCGAGATGACCTTGGAAGCGCTGGCCGATGTCCACCTGATCGACCCGGTGGTGCGCGGTCGCTACCGGTTGCCGACCTTCGTTCGCTCCTACTTCGGCGCTACGGCGGCGACCCTGGCCTGAGCTGGTCGTATATCGCGGATTTATCAACCGATGATGGGACGTCACCACTGTCGCAGCCATGGCAACCAAGGAACTCGAAGGCAAGAAGGCACTGGTCACCGGCGCAACCTCCGGCATCGGCCGGGCTACCTCGGTGCGGCTGGCGCAAGAAGGCGCAACGGTCTATGTCACCGGCAGACGCGCCGACCTCGGCAAGGAGACCGTCGCACTGATCGAACAGGCGGGCGGGACGGGGCACTTCATCGCAGCGGATGTCACCAAGCTCGACGACATCACCCGTCTCGCCCACGAGGTCGGCGACGTCGACATCCTCGTCAACAATGCGGCCACTACCTCCCACACCCCCGTCCCGGAGCAGGACCCGGCCATCTACCAGCAAGTGTTCGACGTCAACGTACGCGCCGCCTACTTCTTCGTCGCCGCGCTCGCGCCGCAGATGGTGGCGCGCGGCAGTGGAACGATCGTCAACATCTCCTCGGGCGGTGCGGTGATCGGCGCCCCGCTCGGCGCCGTCTACAACGCCACCAAGGGCGCGATCGACTCGCTGACCCGCGCACTGGCGGTCGAATTCGGGCCGCAGGGCATCCGCGTCAACGCCGTCGCCCCCGGCGCGATCCGTACCGAGAAGGCGCTCGACCTCATGGGCGAGACATTCGAGCAACTCGTGCCAACCCTGCCGTTGCGGCGCATCGGTGAGCCGGAGGAGATCGCGGAAGCCGTGCTGTTCCTGGCATCCGACCGCGCGACCTACATCACCGGCTCGATACTCAGGGTCGACGGCGGCGTCACCGTCGTCTGACCGATGGACCTGTGCCGGTGGCTGATCCGCTCGGTGAGCTGCCGAGCGGATCGGCGCTGTTCCTCGCTTATGGAGGATTATTCAAAACTCGGCTCCACCGGCTGGCTGAACAGGTTCGCCTGAGTCATCCAGCGGAGGCGTGCCCCGGCGCGAGCGGGTTCGCCTGGCTTCAAGCTCTTCGCGGCTAACCAGGATGACCTCCGGCGGTCCCTCCGCACCCACCTCCACCGTCTCAAGGGGCATGGGCTGAGCATTCAGCATTCTCTCGCGGGTCCAATAGGAAAGAGCGTCGCCTTGAGTCCTGTTGGCCTTGCCGGCGATCCAGTTTTCCGGTTGCTCAGCCATCACTTATCGATCGTATGCAACGACGTAACCTTCCGGCATGGTGCACCAACCCGCCAGCACCGGTGACGTGACGAGTCCTGCGGCGGAATACCAGTCGTCCAGATTGACGGTCATCGACGTTCATGTGCTGCTCGTACGCGACAACGACGTGCTGCTCACGCGACGGCGACACGGAGACTGGGACGCCATGTGGCATCTGCCGTCCGGAAAGCTCGATCCCGGCGAATCCGTACTCGACGCCGCTGCACGGGAAGCAGCCGAAGAGGTTGGCGTGCTGATCGAGCAAGCAGATCTGCGCCACGTCCACACCGTGCATGTCGCTGGCTCCGGTCCGGCGCCTCGGCTGGGATTGTTCTTCGAGACACGAAAATGGGTCGGCGAGCCGGTCAACTGCGAACCCGACAAGTGCTCCGGAGTCGAGTGGTTCCCCTTCGACACCCTGCCGGACGACGTAATTCCGTACCCGCTGGCAGGTATCCGGGCTTACCGCGACGGCGTCGATTTCGGCCTGCTCGGGTGGGATTAGACCGGCCGCCCTTCCGGTGCTCGCCTGAACGACGAACAGCAAAAGGACGGCGCCGCGTAGCTTGGTTCTTCTAACGAGCTGAGCAGCGTCCGCGTAGCTTAGGTGGGCATACGCGACCACCTCAGCGAGCGTGCGATGGCCTACCACGCGGCAATCGAGACGGGCCGATCGGAGTAGCGATGTCCCATCGTCGTCTGCTTGTGTTGCCCGCCCTGCTACTGCTGCTTACCGCCTGTTCCTCCGCTCGTGAGGAGCCGCCTACCACGGAGGGGACCTTTAACTCGACGGAGTCGGCCACCGAGGTGGGTTCTGCCCCTACCCGGTACGGCACGGACGGGGGGACGCTGATCGTGGCCGAGGAACGATGGCGCGAGCACCTCGAAGACATCGACGATCCGACCCGCGCCGAAGCGTGCTACGAAGAAGGCTGGGATCAACCGCGATGTGGTCGCTACTTGGCTGGAGTGGTGCGGGACGTGCTGTCGGTGTCCGATGCCGCGTCGGCAACGGAATGGCCGCAACTGGCCGAAGCGGCGGAATCGATGGTGGGTTCGTACGAAGAGTACGAGGCGCAGGGCTGCCACGAATCGGAGTCGGCCAATTGCTCGGGACTGCGCACGGAAGTGCTGCTCGGGCCATCGTTGGTGCTGGTCGGCTACGCGGCTGATCAGATATAACTGCGTCGACGATTACTTGCAGGTGCGGGCATTCCTCGCCGCATTTTCCGATCACCAGCGAGTTTCCGTCCAACACAGTGGACGAAGTTCTCGACGAGGCTCGCAGATGGTGCACGAGTGGGCAGCCGATGACGTTAACCCTCAACCGTGAGCAGCCTCGTCGTGAATTTCGCAGTCGTCCCGACTCTGTCGGCCAACCGGTTGCCTCTTATGGGCGAGAAGACGAACGTGGTGAAGGCCTGCATCGGCAAGCGCTACTCGTAGCGCATTCGGCGTGTCCCGACCTGCCGCTGCCCCAGGACGGCCCTCGCCCCGCCCGAGGAGGGCACGCGGTGCCAGGGCCGGTCAATGCCCGGTTCGCTGATGACTCGCGTTGAGCGGGTTCGGCCGATCGTGTCGATAACAACCGTCGAGCGGATATGACTTCCGTTGAGCTGGCATACCCCCGCTTGTCCCGGGCGGACTGCAAGTGGCAGTGCGGTCACCCAGCCGGGCTGGCTCGCCCCCCGCTCACACGGGGCGGACGATGCACCACAGGGAGCACAAGAACGAAAGCACTGGCTCACCCCCGCTCGCGCGGGGCAGACGGGTCGTCGGTGGCCTTCCCGGCGCGCTCTGCCGGCTCACCCCCGCTCGCGCGGGGCAGACGACGCCTCGATCGACAGCTGACCGACCACCCCCGGCTCACCCCCGCTCGCGCGGGGCAGACTCGATCCGGGGCATCACCGTGTACCGCAACGGCGGCTCACCCCCGCTCGCGCGGGGCAGACTCAGACCTTCTTTCGCCCGAAAATCAATTCCAGGGCTCACCCCCGCTCGCGCGGGGCAGACCAGGCCAGCGACGACTCCGCGTTCGACAGCCGCGGCTCACCCCCGCTCGCGCGGGGCAGACGTTCCCGGAGGTCCCGTACACCCACACCGAGCCGGCTCACCCCCGCTCGCGCGGGGCAGACGACGTAGCAATATACGGAATCACTCGGCGCGGGGGCTCACCCCCGCTCGCGCGGGGCAGACGCCGCCACGATCACCACCCTCACCGTCCACCCGGGCTCACCCCCGCTCGCGCGGGGCAGACTCCGCCATCACGGCCGGCTGGAAATTCTCCGGCGGCTCACCCCCGCTCGCGCGGGGCAGACCCCGGTGGGCGACACGACAACTCCGAGCCTCCCGGCTCACCCCCGCTCGCGCGGGGCAGACCCTTCGCGACCTGCGACGTCAGAGCGCCGTGACCAGTTCGTGACCATCCACAGTGCCGCTCCACGCCACCACATCGCTCAGGGCCGACACGAGTGCTCGCTTCCCCAGCTTCAGCCGTATCGATCTCTTTATACCGAAGCCGCCACGACCCGACCGGCGCAGGGGTTCGCCAATGCCCAACCCCCGACGCCGGCCGATAGCACCGCCTCAGCGGAGCACCACATCCTCATCGAGGTCTCGGGATACCAACTCCGCCAGCGCATCCACGGCGGCTTCCTCGTCCGCCGCGATCTCGACCTCGTCGCCCTGGTGGGCGCCCAGGGTCATCAGGCCGATGATGCTTGCGGTGTCGACCGGTTCCCCCGGCACACCGTCGCTGACCTTCGCGATGGTGGTCGGGATGCCCTGCGCTGCGGCGGCCTTGGCCAGCAGCGCGGCGGGTCGGGCGTGCAGGCCCGAACTGGCGGCGACCTTCACCCGGCGTCGATGCATCGTGTTCTCCGTTCTCACTGCGCGACGGCGGGCGTCGCGGTGGTCGTCGTGGTGGTCACTCGGCCGATCTGTTTGCTGAGGATCACGGCACCCGCCGAGACCACCATCCCGATGGCGATCGCCAGCAGATACAGCAGCGGACCGCCGACCAGCGGCAGCACGAAGATGCCGCCGTGCGGGGCGCGCAGGGTGGAGCCGAAGGTCATCGACAACGCACCCGTGGTCGCCGAGCCGAGCATGATCGAGGGCAGCACCCGCAGCGGGTCCGCCGCGGCGAAGGGGATCACGCCTTCGGTGATGAACGATGCGCCCAGCAGCCAGGCCGATCGGGCGCTCTCCCGTTCCGAGGGACTGAACAGCTTCGCTCGCACGGTGACGGCCAGCGCCAGGGCCAGCGGCGGGACCATGCCCGCCGCCATCACGGCGGCCATCAATTCCAAGGCCGTGTCGCTGCCGGTGCTCAGGCCCCCGACGGCGAAGGTGTAGGCGGCCTTGTTGACCGGGCCGCCCGCGTCGAAGGCGATCATCGTGCCGACGATCAAGCCGATCAACGCCGCGTTCACGCCCGCCAACCCGTTAAGCCAGTCGGTCAGACCGAGGGTGACCGCAGCGATGGGTTGGCCGATCACCACGAACATCAGGGTGCCGACCACCGCCGTTCCGACCAGCGGCAACACCAATACCGGCATCACCCCGGCCAGCGCCTTCGGCACGGCGATCTTGCGCAGCGCACCGACCACCGCGCCCGCGAGGAAACCGGCGACCAGACCGCCGAGGAAGCCCGCGCCGACCACCACCGCGATGGCGCCACCGACGAAACCCGGGGCGATCGCGGGCCGGTCGGCCATCGCGAAGGCGATGAAACCGGCGAGCACCGGGACCAGGAAGTCGAACGCGATCGTGCCAACCTGGTTGGCCAGCGCGGCCCACCCCGCCAGGCTGCCCGCGTCGAACTGCTCGGTGACCGGGGGCGCCTCGGTGATGTCGTAGCCGCCGATCGCGAAACTCAACGCGATCAGCAGGCCGCCCGCCGCGACGAACGGGATCACGTAGCTCACGCCGGTCATCAACCATTGCCGCAGCCGGGTGCCGAAGCCCGTGTTGGCGGGAGAATCGGGGTCGGTGTCCGTCGGGGCCGAAGCTGGCGCAGGCTCGTCCGACCGTTGTTCCGCCGCCGCGATCGCGCGGTCGAGTAAGCCCGCCGCGCCGTTGATGGCCTGCTTGACCGTCGCATCCACGCGCGGCTTGCCGTCGAACCGTTCCCGGTCCTGCACGCCGACGTCGACGGCGAAAATCACCGCGTCCGCGGCCTGGATGTCCGTAGTCGATAACGGCGTCGAGCCTGCGGAGCCCTGCGTCTCCACCTGGATCTCGTGTCCGGCGGCCTTGGCCGCCTGCTCCAGTGCCTCGGCCGCCATGTAGGTGTGGGCGATGCCGGTCGGGCATGCGGTGACCGCGACGATTCTCATGGCGCGAAGACCTCCCCGCGCACATAGGCCGCGACCGCCTCGGGGTCGGTGGCGGTCGACAGGGTCTGGATGAACTCCGCGCGCATCAGCCGTCGGGCCAGCGCGGCGAGCACCGTCAGGTGGATGGCGTTGGCGCCGTCCGGGGCGGCGATGAGGAAGATGAGCTTCGCGGGTCCGTCCTCCGCGCCGAAGTCGACCCCCGCGCTGCTGCGGCCGAAGGCCAGGGCAGGCAGCGTCACCGCCGTCGAACGGCAGTGCGGGATGCCGATGCCGCCCTCCAGACCGGTGGCCATCTGCTGTTCGCGGGCCTCGACGTCGGCCAGGAACTGTTCGAGGTCGGTGACCCGGCCTGCGGCGACCAGGCGATTCGCCAGCGAGCGCACCACGGCACGCCGGTCGGTGTCGACCAATTCGAGGTCGACCAGGTCAGCGCTGATCAATGGTTCCTCTGTCATAACGCCGCTCCGTTGAGGCTCGAAGATGGGTCTGCTTCTGTCACTCGCACGGTGGCCGTGCGCAGATCCTTCGGGCGGGGCATCCGGGTGCCCACCTGTTCGACCGCCGCCGTGCCATAGGCCACGGCGGTGCGCAGCGCTTCCGGGCCTGCCGCGCCCGCGAGCAGGAAGCCCGCCAAGGTCGCGTCGCCGGCGCCCACGGTGCTGCGCACCACCGTGGCCTCGCTGACGGCGTGCCAGGTTCCGGCGTCCTCCACGAGCAGCGCGCCCTGTTCGCCGAGGCTGACCAGCACCGCACCCACGCCCGCCTTACGCAGTCGCAGGGCGACATCGAGGACTTCGCCGAGGGTGGGCAGCGGATGGCCCGCCAGCTCGGCGAGTTCGGCGAGGTTCGGACTGATCAGCTCCGGATTCGCCGCGCAGGCCAGGGCCAACGGTCGCCCGGAGGTGTCGACGGCGACCCGCGCGCCCGAGCGGCGGGCCGCGTGGAGGAGCCGGGCGTGCAGGTCGTCCGGGCAGCCGTGTGGCAGGCTGCCGCAGGAGACCAGCCAGTCGGCCCGGCCCGCGAGTTCGGCGGCCTTCGCCTCCAGGGCGCGCAGCTCGGTCTTGGTCAGTTCGGCGCCGGGTTCGTTGAATTTGCTGGTCGTGCCGTCGGCCGCCACCACCGCGATGTTGCTGCGGGTGGCCGCACCGATCGGCACCTCCACCACCGGAACCGACTCGGGCGCGAGTAACTCGGCCAGCCGTGATCCGTCGGGCCCGCCCGAGGGCAGCAGGGCCAGCGTGGCCACCTCGGCGGCGGCGAGGGCACGAGACACGTTGACGCCCTTGCCACCGGGGTCCAGCCGCACCTGCCGCGCCCGGTGCACGGCGCCGAGCACCACGTCGTCGACCAGGATCGTGCGGTCCAGGCTCGGGTTGGGCGTCACCGTGACGATCACGCGAGGACCACCTCGGTCCCGGCCTCGGTGAGCGCCGCGACCGCGGCCTGATCGAGTCCGTCGTCGGTCACCACGACGTCGATGTCGGCGATCTCGGCGAACCGGCTGAACTGGTCGTCGCCGTACTTCCCGTGGTCGGCCAGCAGGACTCGTTTGCGGCAGGCGCGAATCATCGCGGTCTTCACGGCGGCCTCCACCGCGTCGGGCGTGGTGCAGCCGCGTTGTGGGGAGAAACCGTTGGCGCCGAAGAATCCGACGTCGATGGTGAGACCGGCCAACACGTCGAGCGCCCAGGATTCGACGGCGGCCAGCGTGGTGCCGCGAATGCGCCCGCCGAGCATGTAGAGCGTGCAGTTGGATCGCGGGGCGAGCTGGTTGGCCACCGGCAGCGCGTTGGTCACCACCGTGAGCTCCGCCTCCGAGGGCAGCAGTCCGGCCAGCCGCGCGGTGGTGGTGCCCGCGTCGAACAACACCGTGCCCCGTGGGGGAAGCAGGTCGACGGCGGCGCGGGCGATGCGTTCCTTCTCGGCGGCGTTGGTGGCGTCGCGCTGCGGCACGCCCGGCTCGAAGTCCAGTCGTTCCACCGGGATCGCGCCGCCGTAGACGCGCCGCACCAGGCCTTGGCGTTCCAGCGCGCCTAGATCGCGCCGGATCGTCTCCGGGGCCACGGCCAGTTCGTCGGATGCGGCCATCACGTCGATGCGGCCGTCCCGCCGGGCCCGCTGCACCAACAACTGTCGGCGCTCCGCTCCATACATGCCCGGTTGACTCCGATCTGTGTTGGATATTGTCTGATTCTGCCCTGTGTTGCCTTGGTGTCAAGGAGATCGCGGCGCCGATGGGCAGCGCGACCCTTGGAAAAATGACCGGCCGATGGGGCAGGCCACGCCCTACCGTGAGGCGATGGAGTCCGAGCGCCAGGACCAGGCCGGGAAACGCGTCCATGTGCCGCAGATGCCCGCCGAGCGCGTGGAGCAGATCCGGCGTTGGCATGCCCGGGCCTATCGAGAAGCCCGAGCCGCTCTGCAACAAGAACAGACTTTCGCCTACCTCGGCCGAACGATCGTCGTGCCGCCGCAGGTCATGCCGATCACTCCCGTCTCCCATCTACTGGGGGAGGCGGTGCTCGCCGAGGTCGGCGCGCAGGACCGGGTACTGGATATGGGGACCGGCAGCGGGGTCAACGCCGTACTCGCCGCCGCATCCGGAGCCGACGTGTTGGCGGTGGACATCAACCCCCACGCACTGGCGGCCGCTCGCTCCAATGCGGTGCGCAACGGGGTGGCCGCGCGAGTCACGGTCCGCCACAGCGATGTCTTCGAGTTCGTCGACGGCGTTTTCGACGTGATGGTCTTCGACCCACCGTTCCGCTGGTTCGCGCCGAGAGACCTGCTGGAGGCCGCCACCACCGACGAGAACTACGGCGCCATGACCAGATTCTTCAATCAGGCACGCGACTACCTCAAGCCGGGTGGACGGCTCCTGGTCTTCTTCGGCAGCTCCGGCGACCTCGAATACCTGCATCGACTCATCGAGGCGTCCGGATTCCATCGCACGGTGTTGGCCCGACACGCCATCGTCAAGGACGGCCAACAGGTGGACTATGTCGCCCTTCGGTTGGCCGTGGCCGGACACGTCGCCTCATGATGGCCGAGGCTCTCGCCCTGCTGTGATGCTGGCGGGGGCGGATCCGGTAATTCCGTGCCGGGCGAGGCGATGAGTTCTGGTCGCGCCCGAGGTCTATCCCGGGACGACACCGATCTCGACGAAGGGAACTCTCGTGGCCAAGATGCTGTATTCGGTCAGCATGTCCTTGGACGGCTTCATCGCGGGTGCGGGCGGCGACATGTCCTGGCTGGCCGATTTCACCGGCCCCGACCCGACCATCGCCAACCTGATCGGCGACGTCGGCTCGCTACTCGTCGGCCGCAACACCTACGACGGCGACGACCCCAACAAGGGAACCGAGGGCGAGGGCGAGGCATTCGGCGGCGGCTGGTCGGGCCAACAATTCGTGCTCACCCATCGGATTCCGGAGAATTCACCGCCCGATATCCACTTCGTCGACGACTTCGAGACCGCCGTCGCCAAGTCGAAGGCCGCAGCAGGCGAGAAATACGTCAACATCCTGGGTGCCGATGTCGCCCGACAGTGTGTGGCGGCCGGGCTGGTCGACGAGGTGCTGGTGTTCCTGGTGCCCGTGCTGATCGGCGATGGAGTCCGGTTGTTCGATCACCCGGGTGGGACGAGTATCCGGTTGGAGCGGCTGAGCGTTTCTGAGGGGCCGGAGTCGACGAATCTGTGGTTCCGCGTCGTTCGGTGACGTCGCGGGTGTTGCGGCCGGGTGGGCGTGCTCCTCGCCCCACTCGGCCGCGTTGTTCATTCAGGTGGCGCCGCGAGGAGTTCGGCCGTCGCGGCGGCCAGTCGGGCTGCGTCGACCTTTGAGAACAGGCCGTTGTGCAGGTCGATTCTCGTGTCGAGGTGGAATGCGCTGAGCGGTTCGGCCGGCGGGTCGTCGAGAAGTCTGCGAAGCGGGGGCACCACGGCGGCGGCGGGTTTCGCCGTTGTCTGCTGCCGTCGGATGAAGTCGGCGGTCGGCGGGTCGTACTCCCCTGCAAAGGCGGTCGAGGTCGTCCCGGGATGCAGGAGTACGTACCGCACCGGGCCGCCGCCGTGGCGCTGGGCGAAGTCGACGCCGAGCAGGTCGTTGTACCGCCCGGTCACCGACATCGCCCGAACACCGTCGTAGGCACGCGCGCTCTGCAGGTCGGTCCAGTCAATAGGCGTGTCCTGGCCGGGACCGGAGATGTTCACGACCACCGGGCGATCGGCCCTGGCCATCGACTCGTACAGCCCGTCGGCGAGGAGCAGTCGGCTGAGGTAGGACAACGCGAAGTTGTGTTCGAAGCCGTCGGAGGTGATCCGCCGTCGAGTTTGGAAGAAACGCGCGCCGAGCACGAGCCCGTCGATTCGTGGGTGTGTTTCGGCGAGTTCGGCGGCGACGTGTCGGGTGCTCGATGTCAGGCTGAGATCAGCCCGGACGAAGGTGATCGTGCCCGGCGAGTCGCCAGCGTCGGCAACCAGCCGGCCGCCCTTGTGCTCATTGGTTCCGAGCACCACCACGCGGTCACCGCTTCGCGCCAATGCCGTGGCCAGCGCCGCGCCGATGCCGTCGGTCCCGCCGGTGATCACGATCGTTCGTGCCATGGTCGGTCTCCGTTCCCGTCGAGGTTGACACTGCCCGCCGTGCGATCGCAGCTGGCCGAGCCCACCAATTGAACCGATGAGTTCAAACTACCTTCATCACAGGTAAGCTCTCACGCCACCCCACCACCGGAGCAGTACCGGGACGACTTCAACAACACATTCGCATTAGGGTTGATCGACCGTCGCAGAATCTTCGCAATACGGATTGTTTACCGAATGACCAATCTGGACATTATCCGTCCGATGACAAGCAGCCGGTTGCCTCACCGTGAGCTAGATCATTGACTATTAATCGTGATCGAAACCGCCACATAGGATTCCAGTTGCCGAGCACAACGGATCGCGATCTATTGAGTTCACCCGCACCTGGCACTGGGAGCCCATAAAACTGTCCACCGAGGAGCCGGTAATACATGCGACCAAGAAGAGTAGCGGGCGTGGTGGCGATCGCCGCCGTTACCGTTGGCCTGACCGCCGTGACCGGAACCGCCCAGGTCCCCGGATCATCCCCACACGCAGCCACATCGGATTCGGCACCACACCAGACCCTCACCCTGATCACCGGTGACCGCTTACTGGTGACGTCGACCGGCGGCCGTCAGCTCGTGACGGTGCTGCCCGCCGAGGGCCGCGAGAGCATCGCGTTCCAGCAGACCGGCGACGGCGACACTTTGTCGATCACGCCGATCGATGCGTTGCCGTTGATCGACCAAGGCAGCCTCGATCCCCGACTCTTCCAGGTGTCACGGCTGATCGAGCAGGGTTTCGGCGACTCCGGCCCGCTGCCGTTGATCGTCTCGCACACCGATGACGGCGCGCGCCCGCTGGCCTCGACCGACGTCGAGGTCGTCCGCGAGCTGTCCAGCATCAACGCCGTCTCGCTGGCGGTCGACGAGAACGAGACCGCCGAGTTGTGGTCGAGGTTGACCACCGAGAACTCCACGCTGGCGGCCGGCGTGGAACGGGTCTGGCTCAATGGGCGTTCCCGCGTGCTGGACGAGGAGAGCAACGCCCAGGTCGGGGCCCCAGCGGCCTGGGAAGCCGGATTCAGCGGCGAGGGCGCCACCATCGCGGTGTTGGACACCGGCTACGACGCCGAACACCCCGACCTCACCGAGGTGGTCGTCGACGCCGCCGACTTCACCGGAAGTTCCGTGGGTGTCACGGACATCAATGGACACGGCACCCACGTGGCCTCCACGGCCGTCGGCACCGGGGCCGCCTCCGATGGCGCGCACCGGGGTGTCGCGCCCGAAGCAGATCTGCTGGTGGGCAAGGTCTGCGGGGACGATGGCTGGTGTCCCGATGACGCCGTCATCGCGGGCATGGAATGGGCGGCGGGCAACGATGTCGCCGCAGCCAACCTGAGTCTCGGCGGCTGGGCCACCGATGGCACCGACCCGCTGTCGGAGGCGTTGAACGCGATCACCGAGCAGAGCGGCACCTTGTTCGTCGTCGCCGCTGGCAACAACGGCGGCGAGGTCATGGTCGGCTCGCCTGCGGCGGCGGATGCGGCGCTGGCCGTCGGCAGTGTCACGAAGGACGACGAGCAGAGCGAGTTCTCCAGCCGTGGCCCCCGGCTCGGCGACCACGCGGTGAAACCCGACATCACCGCCCCCGGATCCGACATCATCGGGGCTCGCGCCGCCGGGACCATGCCGGATCAGCCCGCCGACGAGGCGTACACGACGCAGAGCGGCACCTCGATGGCGTCGCCGCATGTCACCGGCGCCGCCGCGATTCTCGCCGCGCAGCACCCCGAGTGGCAGGCCGCCGAACTCAAGGCAGCCCTCACCGGCTCCGCCGAACCGCTGCCCGGCCTGGACACCACCGAACAGGGCTCCGGCAGGCTCGACGTCGCCAATGCGGTCACCGCTCAGGTGCATACCGACGTCTCCTCGCTGAGCTTCGGCCTCTTCGCTTACCCACACGACCAAGGACCGCAGACCAAGACCGTCGTCTACCGCAACTCCGGCGACGAGGACACCGTGTTGGATCTGGACCTGGCGCCGGTCGACTCGGACGGCACACCGGCCCCGGCGGGTTTGTTCACGGTGGACGCCGAGCAGATCACCGTGCCCGCAGGCGGCGAGGCCAGCGTTGACGTCACCGTCGAACCCTCTGCAGGCGACCTGCTCGGCTATCTCGGCGGCACGTTGACCGCCGTGTCCGCCGATGGCACGACCCGGCTCGCCACCGCGGTCGCCGCCAGTCTGGAGGCGGAGAGCTACGACCTGACCATCGAAGCGACCGACAAGTCCGGCGAGCCCGCCACGAGCGCGAACCTGCAGATCGTCGACCGGGCGGACAGCTCGAACCGTTTCTACGCCACGCGGATCGAGCCCGGTGTCTACGGGGCGCAGCTACCAGCAGGCGAGTACGACGTGCTGGCAGTCTTGTATGGGCGCTCGCCGGAGAACCTCCGGGCGGTGACCTATGTGTCCGACATGGCGGTGGACGTGACCGCCGATGCCACGATCTCGCTGGACGGCACCGCAGGCGAACGGATGACCGTGGCGACGGAACGTGAATCGGTGCTCGCCACGTCGAGCGTCTACGTCGATTTCAGTGGGCATTCGTCCGGGGTGATCGGGATGGGCGAGGCCGACCCGGTTTATGTGGTGGCGTCCGAGTCCGACGAGACCAGCGCGGGCGGCCTGCGCTTCACCTATCGGCCGACGCTGGTGTCCACGGCAGGCGCCGCCGAGGAACACGTCTACACACTGCTCTTCGACGAACTCGACGGCCTGCCAGACTCGGTCGACTACTCGGTGATCGACGAGGAGTTGGCCCAGGTGGCCACGCGATACCGTGCGCAGGGCGTCGCAGCCAGCGCGGAAGCAGGATCGCTGGGCATTCCGGCAATCGATGCTGGCCGGAGCCTCGCGGGCGGAGTCGTTCCCACCGAACTGCCCTCCGAACGCCTGGAGTTCTTCACGCCCGGCGACATCGACTGGATGGGCAGCGTCTTCGCACCCGTCGGCGGTATGACCAGCCGCTACACCGACTACCCCACCGCGCAGGACTACCAAGCAGACTGGAACGCGGCCCCGTTGGGAATGTCGTTGGCGTTGCCCGATCTTCGCGGCAACCACCGTGTCGGGGACCGGATCGCCATCCACACAGGCACGTTTTCCCCGGTGGACGAGACCTACCTGGCACCGGGGGCTCCCAAGGGGACCCTCACGCTGTCCAGGGACGGCGAGGTCATCGGCGAATCGGCCTACGCCGGATTCGGCGAATTCGATGTGCCTGCCGGACCCGGCGAATACACCGTGGACCTCACCGCAGCCCGCGATAACGCGGTGTTCGGCACGCAGGCCACCGCACGGTGGACGTTCGCCTCGGACACCGCAGGCGACACACCGGAGCCGCTGCCGATGATGAGTGTCCGGCCGCGCGGCGAGATCGACGACCTCGGTCGGGCACCCGCAGGCGACTATTCGCTCATCCTGGAGTTGGAGCACCTCACCGGCGGAACCGCCGCCGAGGCCACCCTGGAAATCTCCTACGACGACGGCGATTCCTGGGAAGCCGTGCCGGTGGAATTCTCCGAGGGAGAGGCCGTCGTCGAGATCACCCACCCCGACGGCGACGGATTCGCCTCACTCCGCACCACCGTCACCGACACCGATGGCAACACCGCCGAGCAGACCATGATCCGGGCATACGGGATCGTGGCGGGCTGAACCGAGCCGATAGCACAAGGCGGTGCCGTCCGGTCTGCGCAGATCGGACGGCACCGCCTTCTCTTCTGACCGGACTGTTACACGGAGGTCATCGGACCAGAATGCGCATTGAGAAATACGCCTGTCCACAATGGAAAACAATTCATTTGAAACGCTACTCAAGAATCGCATCCGACATTGGGACAAGCCAGCCCTAAATCCGGTTGCCCCAGCGTGATCCAGGTCATTCGGTTTGTTATGCACGCCCTTGATCGATAGATTGCAGTCGCTGTTCACGAATTCCCCTGTACGGATCTGGATCTGGGAGAGGTCGCGCTCAAGATGGCGCTGAGCCCACAGATCGGTCCACCGAGGAGCCGGTAATTCATGCGACGAAGGAAAGTAGCGGGCATCGTGGCCGTCGCCACCTTGACCGCCGGGCTCACCGCCGTAGCGGGAAGCGCCCAGGTCCCCGGGTCGAGCGCACATGCGGCGACAGCTGACGCTGAAGGACAACAGATTCTCACCCTGATCACCGGCGATCGGCTGCTGGTGACGTCGTCGGGGGGTCGCCAGACCGTCACGGTGCTGCCTGCCGAAAAGCGCGAGGGCATCGCCTTCCACCAGACCGGCGAGGGCGACACACTGTCGGTGACACCGGTCGACGCGTTACCACTGGTCGAACAGGGCACGCTCGATCCCCGGCTCTTCCAGGTGACGCAGCTGCTCGATCAAGGGTTCGGCGATTCCGGCCCGCTGCCGTTGATCGTGTCCCACACCGAGGGTGCCGCGCGCACACTGGCCTCGACGGACGCCGAGGTCGTCCGTGAGCTGCCCAGCCTCAACGCCGTCTCGCTGGCGGTCGACGAGGGCGAGGCCGCCGGTTTGTGGTCGACGCTGACCGCCGAGAACTCCACCCTGGCCACCGGCGTGGAACGGGTCTGGCTCAACGGCCGTTCCCGCGTGCTGGATGAAGAGAGCAACGCCCAGATCGGCGCACCCGAAGCCTGGGAAGCCGGCTTCAGCGGCGACGGCGCCACCATCGCGGTGCTCGACACCGGCTACGACGCCGAGCACCCGGATCTGGATGGCATGGTGGTCGACGCCGTCGACTTCACCGACAGCCCGGTGGGCCCGCAGGACGTCAACGGACACGGCACCCACGTCGCCTCCACGGCTCTCGGCAACGGAGCCGCTTCCGACGGTGCACATCGGGGTGTGGCGCCCGAGGCGAGCCTGTTGGTGGGCAAGGTCTGCGACGACAACGGCTCGTGCGCCGACGACGCCGTCATCGCAGGCATGGAATGGGCCGCGGAGCAGGGCGTCTCCGCAGCCAACCTCAGTCTGGGCGGTAGCCCCACCAGCGGTACCGACCCGCTGTCGGAGTCGCTGAACACCCTCACCGAGCAGAGCGGCACGCTGTTCGTGGTCGCCGCGGGAAACAACGGCGACGATTTCATGGTCGCCTCTCCTGCTTCGGCGGACGCGGCATTGGCCGTGGGTAGCGTCACCAAGAACGATGAGCAGAGCCCGTTCTCGAGCAGGGGCCCGAGGCTGGGTGACCAGGCGGTGAAGCCCGACCTCACCGCACCCGGTTCCGACATCATCGGCGCCCGCGCCGAAGGAGTCATACCCAACCTGCCTGCCGACGAGCGTTACATGGCGCAGAGCGGCACCTCGATGGCCGCCCCGCATGTCACCGGCGCCGCTGCGATCCTCGCCGCGCAACACCCCGAGTGGGAGGCCGCGGAACTGAAGGCCGCGCTCACCGGCTCCGCCGAGCCCTTGCCGGGGCTAGACACCACCGAGCAGGGCTCCGGCAGGCTCGATGTCGCCAATGCCATCGCCGCGCAGGTGCACACCGACGTCTCCTCGCTGGGCTTCGGAGTCATCGCCTACCCGCACGACCAGGGGCCCCAGACGAAGACCGTCACCTACCGCAACTCGGGCAGCGAGGATGCGGTGTTGGATCTGTCTTTCGCGCCCGTCGGCTCGGATGGCACCGCAGCACCGGCGGGTCTGTTCACCCTGAACGCCGAGCAGATCACCGTGCCAGCGGATGGCGAGACCACCGTCGATGTCACCGTCGACCCCTCGGTCAACGAACTGCTCGACTACGTCAGCGGTCCCTTGATCGCGGCCTCCGCCGATGGAACGACCAGGATCTCCACTGCGGTCGCCGCCACCCTGGAACCGGAGAGCTACAACCTGACCATCGAGGCCACCGAACAATCCGGGGCGCCCGTCGCGAGCGCTTCCATCCAGCTCGTCGACCACGCGACCGGGACACTCGACTATTCCGCGTACCAGGTCGCCCCCGGTGTGTTCGAGGCGCGGCTACCCGTGGGCCGCTACGACGTGCTCGGCACGTACTTCGAGACCACCGAGGATGGTGGTTCCGCGATGACCTACATCTCGGACATGGCGGTGGACGTCACGACGGATACCACCATCGCCATGGACGGCACCGCAGGCGAGCGGCTGACCGTCGACACCGACCGCGAATCGGTACTGGCGACGTCGAGCATCTTCCTGCACTTCGGCGGGGAGATCTCCGGAACCATCGGGCTGCCCGAATCCATCCCGGTGTACGTGGTGGCTCCCGATGACGACGACGCGGGCAAGGGCGGTCTCCGGTTCGTGTATCGCCCCGCCCTGGTGTCCACTCCGGACGCCGCCGAGGAACACCTCTACTCGCTGCTCTTCGACGAACCCGCCGGTCTGCCCGCCTCGGTCGCGTACTCGGTGACCGACGAGGAACTGGCGCGGGTGTCCACTCGCTACCGAGCGCAGGGCGTCTCCTCGAGCGCTCACACGGCCACACTCGGTATCCCGTCGGCCGACGAAGGGGCCAGCCTCGCGAGCAGCTTCATTCCCACCGAGCTGCCCTCGGAACGCACCGAGTTCTTCACCCCCGGCGACGACATCGAGTGGCAGGGCAGCGTCCTGGCCGCTGACGGCGGTATGACGAACCGATACACCGATTACCCCACCGCAGGCGACTACGAGGCGGAATGGAATGCGGCCCCGTTGGGCATGTCGCTGGCATTGCCGGATCTCCGGGGCAATCAGCGAGTCGGCGATCAGATCAGCATCCATTCCGGCACCTTCTCGCCGGTCGACGAGACCTATCTGGCGCCAGCTGTGCCCACGGGCAGCATGACGCTGTCCCGCGACGGCGAGATCATCGGAACATCGGAGAACGCAGGCTACGCAGTCTTCGACGTCCCGGCGGGTCCGGGTGAATACACCGTGGCGATCACGGCAGCCCGCGAGTCCGCCGTCTTGGGCACCCAGGCCGACGCCACCTGGACCTTCACCTCGGACACCGCAGGTGAGACGCCCGAAGCGCTGCCGATGATGAGCCTCCGGCCGAGAGGCGAGGTCGACGACCTCGGACGCGCACCCGCCGGGTCCTACTCGCTGGAACTCGAACTGGAGCACCTCACCGGTGGAACCGCCGCCGAGGTCACCCTCGAGATCTCCTACGACGATGGCGAAACCTGGGAATCGGTCCCGGTGGAACTCGCCGAGGGCCGCGCCACCGTCGAGGTCACCCACCCCGAGGGTGCCGAGTTCGCCGCACTGCGCACCACCGTCACCGACACCGACGGCAACACCGCCGAACAGACCATGATTCGGGCTTACGGGATCGTGGCCGACTGATTTCGGTTGCGCCGCATTACTCGCGGTGTACGCCGGTACCTTCCCCCGAAGGTACCGGCGTACACCGCATAGCCGACTCAGAAAGCCAGCCGCCCGACCCTCATGTTGTAGCTCCTGTTGAACTGCATGTAGAAGTCCGTGCCGTCGAGCACGTCGGTGGCGACCAATCGCCAATCGGTGCCGCGCGGGATCTGCCGGTACTTGTTACAGGCTCCGGTCGAACGGAAGCAGACCCGCGCCATCACGAAGGAAGGACCTAGGCCGTAACGGAAATTGATATCGGCACATCGCGAGGTCGTTCGGTAATACCCGCTGGACGGAAAGCGGGTACCCGAGCCACTGACCTGCACCGCGCCGCCGTAGCAGGTCTGAACCGCCTGCGGGTTGGTCGACTCGGTGTCGGCGCTGGCCGTAACCCCTCCTGCGACCATCAGAAACACCACCATCGCCGCTGTGGCGAACTTTCGTAAAACAGACATACGAACTCCCCCTTGGAGTTTTTTGCGGACTCGCCCATTGAAGCGAGGACGACTCGTTCCAGAGGCAAGAAGGATCCCGCGCCACTCGAAGGGAGTAACAAAGATCGGAAAAACGTGAAAATTCCATACGCTTTGTCCGGCATTGACGGCCCAATAACCGTCGATCATTCGCATCGGAACACCGGCGACAGTGTAGGATTCTTAACCTTCCACAACGATGCACCTCGTCCCTTGGCTCGGAACGCGCCGACACCTATCGACCGTAGGAACCCACCCGGGTAACGCACAACCGCGATTGGGCTAAGACGCGCGTCCATTCAGGCGAACGCTACCCAAGAATGGACCCGGTTCACCGTAGGATACTCTGCCTAATGGAACTCGCGACTAGCTCATGGGTATACGAGGTGCTCGGTATTCTGTACTTCATTACACCCACTGTCGCGGTGATGATTCTCCTTTTCAAGTTCGTCGGAGTGTTTGCCAGCGGTAGTCTCTTATTCTCTTCCCGACTCCATTTCCAATGACTGGAACTAGGGTCATTGACCTTCTTGGCAGCTCATGCCGCACACGGATACAGTTTGTACACTGATGGTTTACGAACCCAGGCGTGGTTTTGCTCGCTTCGCGCTGGGCGCAATGAAGACATACTGCTCAGCGTCACAGACACGATTCTTCCGCGCAACTACATCTGCTACTGGAATGATGGAACATCAACCGACCTGATTCCGCCCTGGCTGAATCCATTCGTGTTCAGCTGCCTGGCGACAACAGTGATCAGCGCCATCATGGCGGCACGTACCAGGATTCGCCGTAAGGATCGCGCCCGCTGGGCGCACTACCGAAACACGGTTGATAGGTCGAGGAAACGTCCAGTGAAGCTCCAGAAACCGAGCCCTCCCCTGATCACCACCATCCGACCGAGAAACCAGCGGTCGCGCTGAGCGGGGCTGCTCACCGCTCCGCTCAGCAGCGTCGCTCCTGCTCCCCTGATTCCTCGAACGCAACGCCCCCTGCCGCCCCGAGGTACTCATGCAGCAGCGCGGCCGCCGCGAGCATGGCGCGGCCGCGCGCGGTCAGCACCTCATGCCGGTTCGCGATCGCCGCCCGCAGCGCCTCGCTGCTGCCCGCGTGCCGGAGGTCGTCGAGGACGGGCTTGATCTGCAACAGCGGATAGTGGCTCTGCCGCAGCATGGCGATCATGCGGGCGTCACGGACGTCGATCGGGGTGTAGCTGCGGTATCCGGTTCCCGGCGCGCGCTGCGGAATCAGCAGGCCCGCCGCCTCCCAGACCCGCAGCGCGGAGGTTCGGACACCGAGAAACGCGGCCACCTCGCCGATCCGCAAATCGCCTTTCGGGAGTTCGGCGGCGTCCGGGCCGCGTTCAGCGGTCGTCTCCAATGCCCGGCCGGTTGCCACCAGGGCAGCGCGTTGTTGGTGCAACGCGGCATGGCCCGCGTCGATGAGGGTGAGCGCGCCGGGAACGTCTCCCGCGTGGATCGCGAGCATGATCGCCTGCGCCTCGGCGAGGTGATGACCTCGCAGCAGCGCCCGGTAGGTGAGCAGCGCACGACGGTGTCGCTCCTCGAAGACGCGGTAGCCGCTCTCGGTCCAGTCGTTCGGCGGCAGGATGCCCGCTTCCGCGTAATTGCGGACCTGCTGGGTGGAGAGGCCCGCCGCCCGCGCCAGATCGATGGGCCGCAGCCGCCCGCTCCGGGTACTCATCAGTGCTCAGCCTTCCCGCAGCTCTACGTGGGGTTTGAGACTTTTCACATTGTATCCACTATATCCGCAGGAGTTTTGAGAAAAAGTCTAGATATGTTATTCAATGAGAAGCTTTAAGCATGGATGTCGCGGAGAAATCGAGAAGAGATCAACTAGCGGTAGTGCCGGAGCACAACCTCGCCCAGCCGACGGCGCAGGAACACGACACCGCCGCCTCGACTTCCGGCGCGGGCGAGAACATCTGCGTGCTCGGCGCCCGGGCGAACAACCTCGTCGATGTCGACGTCGAGATCCCCAAGCGCAAGCTGACCGTGGTGACCGGGGTGTCGGGTTCCGGCAAGTCCTCGCTCGTGTTCGACACGGTCGCCGCCGAGGGCCAACGGCAGTTCCACGAGACGCTGCCCGCCTTCGTCCGGGGATTCCTGCCCGGCCGGGGCCGACCCGATGTCGACCTGATCGAGAACCTGTCCGCCGTGGTCCTGGTCGACCAACGACGACTCGGCGGCGGGTCACGCTCGACGGTCGGCACGATCACCGACATCGCCCCGATGTTGCGGATGCTGTTCTCCCGCGCTGGCACCCCGTCCATCGGTCAGGCCGATGCCTTCTCGTTCAATCTGCCCGCCGGGATGTGCCCGAGGTGCGAGGGCATCGGCGAGGTCGTCGATATCGAGATGGATCGGTTCCTCGACCCGCAGCGCTCGTTGAACGAGGGTGCGCTGCTGGCTCCGGCGTTCAAGGTCGGGACGTGGAACTGGCAGATCTACGGGAACTCGGAGCTGTTCGACGCGGACAAGAAGATCTGCGACTACACCGACGCCGAACGCGAGCTGTTGCTGCACAAGACCGTGGGCTCGGTGCCGGTGGACACGCCTTACGGCGCGATCAACGCCACCTACGAGGGTGCTGCGGCGAAGTTCAGAAGACTCTATATCCAGAAGGACAGCGCCGAGATGGCCGAACGGACCCGCCAGATGGCGGCGCGGTTCACCACCTCGATGCCGTGTTCGGACTGCGGCGGCAGTCGCTTCGGTCCGGCGGCCCGATCCGTGCGCGTCGCCGGGTATGGCATCGCGGAGCTGTCGGCGTTGGAGAGCAAGGAACTGTTGACGGTCCTGCTCGGCATGGAGTTGCCCGCCGTTGCCCCGGTGTTGGAGGCACTGATCACCCGCGTCGGCCACCTGGTCGACATCGGCCTGGGCTACCTCACGTTGGGGCGGCGCACCGACACCCTCTCCGGCGGCGAGTCGCAGCGCATCAAGATCGTCCGGCAGCTCGGCAGTACCCTCACCGATCTGCTGTATGTCTTCGACGAGCCCAGCATCGGCCTGCATGCCCACGATGTCGGCCGGGTCACCGACCTCTTACAGACGCTGCGGGACAACGGGAACACGGTGTTGGTGGTCGAGCACGATCGCGATGTGATCGTCGCCGCCGACCATGTGATCGATGTGGGTCCTGGCGCGGGCAGCGACGGTGGACGGGTCGTGTTCGCGGGCGATGTCGCCGCGCTGACCGACTCGGAAACCCGAACCGGCAGGTATCTGCGCATCGAGCCGACGTTGAAGGATCGCGTGCGCACCCCCACCGGGTGGCTGCCGGTGACCGACGCGAAGATCCATAACCTGCGTGGTTTCGACGTCGACGTCCCCACCGGGGTGCTCACCGTGGTCACCGGGGTCGCAGGCTCCGGGAAGTCCTCGCTGATCCATGGCGTGTTCTGCGCGCAGCATCCCGAGGCGGTGGTGGTCGACCAGTCGGCGCCGACGGCCAACAGGCGCTCCAGCACCGCCACCTACACCGGCGCGCTCGACCCGATCCGACAGGCCTTCGCCAAGGCCAACGGGGTGAGTCCGGCCCTGTTCAGCGCGAACTCGGCGGGCGCCTGCGAGACCTGCGAGGGCACCGGCGTCATCCACACGGATCTCGGTTTCCTGGACGGGGTCACCACGCCGTGTGAGAGCTGCGAGGGCCGCCGGTTCAACAAGGACGTGTTGGCGCATCGGCTCGATGGGGCGTCGATCTCCGATGTGCTGGCGATGTCGATCGGGCAGGCGGCGGAGTTCTTCGCCAAGAATCGCAAGCTGGCGCCGATCCTTAAGTCCGTGGTGGACGTCGGCTTGGACTACCTGCGGTTGGGTCAACCGCTGACCAGCCTGTCCGGCGGCGAGTGCCAACGGATCAAACTCGCCACCCAACTGCACAAACGGGGTGCGGTGTATGTGTTGGACGAGCCGACGACCGGTCTGCACATGTCCGATGCCGCCCGGCTGCTGGGCGTGCTCGATGGTCTCGTGGACGACCGGGGCGCCACGGTGGTCGTCATCGAGCACAGCCTCGAAGTCGTCGCGCACGCCGACTGGGTGATCGACATCGGCCCGGGTGGCGGCAGCGCGGGCGGCAACCTGCTGTTCGGCGGCACCCCTCAGGCGCTGCTCGATGTGCCCGGTTCGCTGACTGCGCAGCATCTGCGGCGCTCGCTGCGCGGCTGAGGCGACTACGCGGCCCGCGCGCTCCCGGATCGGGGTGCGCGCGGGCCGGAAAGGCAGGATCGATGAGCGACGACCGAACCCGTTTCACCACCGCCTCGGTGGCGGCCGCAGGCCGGATCGCCGAAATCCTCGACCGCCATCCGGTCCTGGGCGGCCAGGCTTATCCGCTGCCCTCGGTACTCCACCAACTCGCCGAGCACCACAGCACGCTGCAACGGGTGGTCGCGGACTATCCGTTGCCGCTTGCCGTGGCCGCCAATGGCGGGCCGGATCGACTCTGCGACGAACTCGCCGCGCTGATGGGCTTCCTGCAACGGCTGTTGGTGCTGTACCGAAACCTCGACGACATCCCGGACCGGCTGCGCACGCAACTGGGCCGGGATCTGAGTGCGACGCATCAGCTGGCACGCAAGGTTCGCGATATCCGGCGGCGGCGCTGACGGTGGTGGGCGCGGCCGGTTCGGGCCACCGAGTACGCCGGTGGCCCGAACCGATTCCGATAGTTCCGTTTCGGGAAGGTCGGCGGCGGCCGCGCGTTAGTCCGGCCGGGGTGCCGCCCGCTCCGATTTCGCCCGAGGCACCGGCCGCTATCAGGCGATATGCACCCGTCGATCGCGCACGTTCCAGGTAAACGGGCAGTCGGAGGGCAGCGTGGACGCCGGCCCGCACCCCGAATCCGAAAGGACGACGCAGCGGATCAGCCCACCCGCAGCCCTGATCATTAATTATGAATACATCTTGACAGTGGGTGTGACGCTGCCCACGATGAGCCGGCCGCTGACCGTCGCTGTTCAGGAGCCGACATGCTGTCGTTGCAGGCCCACGATCCCGTCACACCGCTGGCCGGCCATCTACCGATGGGCACCCCGGCCGGCGACAGGCGGCAGATCTCCGTCGATAGCCGGGTCATCCGCCGAGACGGACGCCCCTGGCTGCCGGTGATGGGCGAGTTCCACTTCAGCCGGTATCCGGCGGCGGACTGGCGGGCCGAGCTGGCCAAGATCCGGGCGGGCGGGATCGACGTCGTCGCCACCTATCTGTTCTGGAACCACCACGAACCCGCGCGCGGTGACTACCGCTTCGACGGCTCCCGGGACATCGCCGCATTCGTCCGGTTGTGTGCGGAGCTGGATCTAGCGGTGGCCGTGCGGTTGGGCCCGTGGGCGCACGGCGAGTGCCGCAACGGCGGCTTCCCCGACTGGTTGGCCGAGATCGACTGCGTCCCCCGCACCGACGACCCCGACTACCTGGCGCTGGTCGAGCCCTACTACCACCGGATCGGTGCGGAGTTAGCGGGCCTGACCTGGGCCGAAGGCGGGCCGATCGTCGCGGCCCAGGTGGAGAACGAGCTCTACGACCAGCCGGGGCACCTCGCCACACTGCGCACGATGGCCGAGGCCGCGGGCATCACGGCGCCTCTGTGGACGGCGACCGCCTGGGGCGGGGCGCAGCTGCCCGCCGACCAGGTGCTTCCGCTGTACGGCGGCTACCCGGAGGCGTTCTGGGAGGACGCGAGCCAGGGCTGGGCGCGGGGAATGCGCAGGCACTATTTCTTCACCCCGATCCGCGACGACCACGCCATCGGCGCCGACCTGCGGCCGGCCGCCGTCGGTGCCACCCCGGATCCGCCCGATGACCGCCGCTATCCCTATGCCACCTGCGAACTCGGCGGCGGAATGGCCATCGCCTATCACCGCAGGCCGCTGATCCCGGCCGCCGACGTCTCGGCGTTGGCGCTGGCCAAACTCGGCAGCGGCTCGGTGTGGCAGGGCTACTACCTCTACCACGGCTGCACCCAGCGGCAGGACCTCCCGACGCCGAACCAGGAGTCGCAGGCCACCGGCTATCCCAACGATCTGCCTGTCACGAACTACGACTTCCAGGCGCCGCTCGGCGAGTTCGGACAGGTCCGCCCGGTCTTCCATGCGTTGCGGGTGCAGCATCTTTTCGTCCGGGACTCCGGTGCCGCGTTGGCCGAGCTGCCGCTGCACCTACCGGACCGGCAGCCCGCCGGCTTGGACGACCGCCAGACGTTGCGCTGGTCGGTGCGCGGGGCGGGCGACCTCGGATTCCTGTTCGTCAACAACCATCAACCGCACGAGTCGCTGCCCGCCCAGCCCGACGTCCGCTTCGACGTCGCCCTGTCCGGAACCCGCGTGCAGCTGCCCGCCCAGGCCGTGACGATCCCCTCGGGGGCGCATTTCGTCTGGCCGATCGGCTACCGCCTCGCGGGCGGCCTGCGGGTGGAGTGGGCCAGTGCGCAACCGCTGGCTCGGCTGCCGATCGACGGCGTGCCCACCTCCGTCTTCCTGGCCACGGCCGGGATCGTCGCGCAGTTCGCCTTCGCCGAGCCGGTGACGGTCGAGGGCACCGCCGCGAGCACGTCGGTCGACGGGACGACGGTGGTGAGCGTGGCGAATCCCGGCACCGAGGCTCGTTTCGCGGTGACGGGTCAGAACGGCCGAACCGAGCACGTCCTCGTGCTCGACGAAGCCAGCGCCCACCGGTTGTACGTGGTGGAGGTCGCCGGATCGACGACCCTCGCCCTGTCGGACGGCCTGGTCACCGCCGAAGGCGCCGAGCTCCGGGTCGAGGGCGCCTCGGACGTCGACACACTCGCGTTGTTGCCCGCGCCCGAGGCTCTGGTCGGCGCGCGCCAGGTAGGCACCGACGGCGTGTTCTCCCGGTGGCGCTTCGCCGGGCCCGCCGAGTCATCGGTGTCGGTGCGGGTGTCCCCGTTGGGTGGTGATCCTCGTCCGGCCGTCCCGCGCACCGGCGGCCCGCACGGCCGCGCGTCGGCACCGACCGACGAGGACTTCGAACACGCCGCCCGCTTCCACCTCACCATCGACGAGCACGCTTTCGACGACGCAGCCGAAGTCCTCCTGCGCCTGCGCTACACCGGAGACGTCGCCCGCGCCTACCTCGCCGGTCGGCTGCTGGCCGATCACTTCTGGTTCGGCCCCGAGTGGGAGATCGGCCTGCGCCAGCACGCCGCCGAGGTCGTGGCGCACGGCCTGGAGATCCGGGTGCTCCCCCGCGACCCGGCCAGCCCCGTCTACGTCGACCCGGCCGTGCGCGCGGACTTCGACGGCTCCGCCGCGATCCACTCGGCCCGCCTGGCGCGCGTGTATCGAACCGCATTAGCCATCGGCGGAGGCGAAACCGATGTCTGATCTGGGACGACGCACCCTGCTGCGCGGCATGGGAGTCGCCGGGCTCGGGCTGCTCGGCGGTCGACTGTTGGGCGCCTGCGCCACCTCCGACCGTTCACCCATCACCTCGGGTCCGGTGGGGGTCCGGCTGTGGACGCACGATCCCGGCTATGTCACGACCTTCCAGACCGCGATCGCCGACCCGGCGCTGATGGGCGACTCCGGTTTCGAGTTCCGGCTCGACATCACCAACGTGGCACCCACCGACCTCATCACCCGGATGATGGCCCAGGCCATCGCCGACGGGAACACCCCGGACCTGGCCGGGCTGGTGATCGACCAGTTCGCCAGGGTGATGGGCTCCTCGATCGCCGAGAACCTGTTCGTCGACCTCACCGACACGGTGGCCCCGCTCGGCGACGAGCTGCTGAAACTGGCGCCCTACACCGTCGAGGGCAAGCCCTACAGCCTGGACGCCGACAACTCGATCACCGTCCTCTACTACCGGCAGGACCTGTTCGCCGAACACGGCGTCCCCGAGGAGGTCGCCACCTGGGAGGAGCTGGCCGAGCACGGCGAACGGCTGGCGCGGGATCACGAGATCAGCCTCGGCATGGTCTCCACCGGCGACAACCTGGCGGTGTCCAACAGCTTCTTCCAGTTCTTCCTGCAACGCGGCGGCCAGGTGTTCGACGCGGCGGGCGAACTGCGGTTGGACTCGGTCGAAGCCGTCGAAGTCCTCGAATTCATGGCCACCGGGGTGCGCACCGGTTTCCTGCTGGGCCTGCCCGATCCCTACAGCAGCGCGTGCGCTGCGGCGTTGAAGTCCGGCAGGCTGGCGGCCACGGCCATGCCGAACTGGTACAACGCCTACGGGTTGCAGGCCAACGTCCCCGATCAACAGGGCCGGTGGCGGATGCGCACCCTGCCGCCCTTCGCGGGCGGCGGACACATCGCCTCCACCCTCGGCGGCACCGGGTTCACCGTGCTCAAGGACCAGGCAGGCACGGCGGCGGCATTGGACCTGCTGAGTCGGGTCTTCCTCACCCGAGAGGGGCAACTGCTGCGGTATCGCTCCGGCGGCTTCCTGCCGACGCTGCGTTCGCTGTATCGCGACCCCGAACTCGTCGAGGAACGGGACGAATACCTGGGTGACCAGCGGGTGTTCGACGTCTACGCCCCGGCGGCGGAGGACCTGCCGCTGTTCCACCAGGCGCCTTCCATGCAGATCCTCACCGACGTCCTCGGCGGCCCGGTGCTGGACGCGCTACGAGGTCGCACCAGCCCGGCCGCCGCGATCGACGCAGGCATCACCGCCTACCGACAGCAGGTGAAACGATGACCCGCACGTCGAGCAGCACCGAGTCCTGGTGGTCCCGCCATCAGGTGCGGTTGGCGCCGTATGTGTTCGTGTCGCCGTTCTTCCTGCTGTACGGCCTGTTCTTCGTGGTGCCGATCCTGGTCGGGCTCTATTTGAGCGGCACCGAGTGGGCCGGGCTGGGCGCCCCGCAGTGGGTGGGCCTGCGCAACTATCAGGATCTGCTCGCCGACCGCAGTTTCTGGACGGCGGTCGGCAACACCGGGATCTACGTGGTGTTCACCATGTGTGTCGTGGTGCCGGTGGCGCTGCTCATCGCACAGGCGTTGAACGCGCGGGGCCTGCGTGGTCGCGACATGTTCCGGCTGGCCTACTTCATGCCGGTGGTCATCTCGCCCATCGTCATCACCCTGGTGTTCGGGCTGTTCTTCGAGCGCGAGTTCGGCATCGTCAACGGTGTGCTGCGGGCGACGTTCGGCTTCGGCGGCATCGACTGGCTCGGCGATCCGCTGTGGGCGAAGGTCAGCGTGGCGTTGCTGGTCATCTGGCGGTGGACCGGCTATCTGACCATCTTCTTCCTCGCGGGCTTGCAGAACGTGCCGCGCGAGCTGTACGAGGCGGCGGCCATCGACGGCGCCGGGCCGGTGCGCCGGTTCGTCGACGTCACGCTGCCCTCGCTGCGCCCGGTGACCGCGTTCATCGGCGTCACCGTGCTGGTCAACTCCGCGCAGATCTTCGAAGAGCCCTTCCTGCTCACCCAGGGTGGGCCCGGCGAGTCGACGCTGTCGGTGGCGATGTTCATCTACCGCGCCGGTTTCCAGCGCCAACAACTCGGTTATGCCGCTGCCGCCGGGGTGTTGTTGTTCGCCGTGGTCCTCGTCCTCGGGCTGCTCGCCAATCGCGCGTTCGGCGTGGGAAGGGACCACCGATGAAGGCCACCACTCGGGTCACCGGCGGCCGGGTGCTGCTGTACGGGTTCCTGATCAGCCTGCTGCTGGTGTTCGCGCTGCCGCTGCTGTGGGCGCTGTCTGCGTCGTTCAAGGACCGGGCCGACATCTTCAGCTATCCCCCACAACCGCTGCCGATCCCCGCGGTGCTCGACAACTACCGGACGTTGCTGGCCGAACAGCCGTTCTGGAGTTGGTTCGTGACCAGCACCCTGGTGGCGCTGCTGTCGACGACGATCGCGGTGGGCCTGTGCGCGCTGGCGGGCTTCGCCTTCGCCAAATACCGGTTCCGGGGCAAGAATGTGCTGTTCAACATCATGTTCAGCTCGCTGGCCGTGCCGTTCGCCGTGATCGTCGTGCCGCTGTTCATCATGATCGCCAAGGCCAGACTGACCGAACCGTACTTCGCGCTGGTGGTGCCATGGGTGGCGCCCGCGTTCGGGATCTTCATGATGCGCCAGTTCGCCGAACAGGCCATCCCCGATGCGCTGTTGGACGCGGCCAGAATGGACGGCTGCACCGAGTTCGGCCTGTTCCGCCGGGTGGTGCTGCCGCTGCTGCGGCCCGCGCTGGGGGCGTTGGCGGTGTGGTCGTTCCTCAACAGCTACAACAGCCTGATCTGGCCGCTGATCGTGATCAGCGAGCCCGGCGACTACACATTGCCGCTGGGCATCCAAGCGTTGTTCGGTGCGACCGGCAGGCAGTACGACCTGGTGTTGGCGGCGTCGGTGCTGGCGGCCGTGCCGAGCCTGTTGGTGTTCTTCCTGCTGCGCAAACAGTTGTTGGAAGGGTTGACGGCGGGGGCGGTGAAGAGCTGAGCCGCCTCGCGGCGCCCGTGCGATGCAGATTCGTGTTCCCACTTCTTCCGAAGGAGACTTCCGACCGTGCCGACGCCGCTGCCCGATTCGCTGCCCGCGAAACTGACGATCTCGCTGTGGGACTTCAGCTGGTACACCCGTACGGGCCCCGGCGAGCCGTTCGCCGATCTCGACGTCGCCTTCGCCGAGGCCGTCGACCGTGGCTACAACACCATTCGGATCTGCGCGATGCCGCTGCTGCTGTTCGGCTCGGGCCTGGACACCAGCAGGCTGCGCTTAGGACCGTTGGGCCCGCGTGATGGCGAAGGCGGCGGCTACGGCCAGCGGGTGCGGTGGTACGACGTCAAAGCAGCGACGGAGATCGACGGCCGGGCGCACCTGCTCGCGCTCTTCGAGGCGGCCCGAAAGCATGACTGCTACGTGATCCTGTCCAGTTGGGAGTACCAGCAGAGCCCGGCCTTCGCAGCCGACCGCGCCTGGCTGGACGCGGTGAACGCGATCGACCCGGAGCGGCGGGCCGATGCCTTGGCTTCCGCGCTCGCCGACCTCGTCGACTACCTCGCCGAGCATGGCCTAGACGACCGCATCGCCTTCACCGAACTGCACAACGAGGTCCAGGCCGGTCACCTCACGGAGGGCTTGGCCGGTGACGACGTCGTGGTCGCCCTGCGCCCGAGACTGGAACGCGGCATCGCACGCTTCAAAGAGCGCCACCCGGACCGCCCGGTCACGGTGAACTACGCGGAGGTCCCGGTGGGCTCGCTGCGCGGGGTGCCGCGAGCGGTGGATGTCGCCGTGTTCCACCCGTACGTCTATGGCGTTCTGGACGAGTTGATCGACGCGTATGCCCTGCGCGATGCGTCCCGCCCGTTCCCGCAAGAGCGCGCCCGCCGCGAACTGTTGCGCCCCGGAGCCCCAGATCTGGCCGACTGGGGGCCGGTGGAGTCGGAAAGCTGGCGAAACGAGGCGACGGTCGTCGGCGACCGCGAGGTCTACCTGCACGACTGGTGTGATCCGACCAAGTTCGATGCGTGGCTGTACGAGCATTACGGCCCGCACCGGCTGGCAATGCGCCAGAAGCTGACGGTGTGGATCGAGGCTGCGGCGGATTGGGCGGCGGAACGCGGCATCCCGCTGGTCTTCGGGGAAGGCTGGATCGGCTACACGCCGCTGTACGGCACCTTCGAGGAAGGTCCGATCGGTGCCGGTTTCAGCCGCTTCGCGGTGGCGGAGTCGGCGCGGGTCGGCGCCCGAGGCACCCTGGTGTGCTCGAATGCGGCGCCCCAGCATCCGATGTGGAGCGATGTGGCGTTGCAGCGAGAGTGCAATGCGGTGTTCGTGGGGTCCAGGAGCGGCTCGATCTACTCGTAGACCAGTGCGGCTCGGAAGATCGCGGCGACCAGCGCCCAATCCGGAGTCTCGGGCACGGGTTCCTTCATCACGTTCTGGAAGAACCCGTCCATCGACCCGGTCCAGCGCCCGGCTGCGTCGATGAAGGCGTCTGTCGTCGTGTTCTCCGGCGACAGACGCCCATCGCGGATGTCCTCCGCTAGGTCGCTCAGGAATCGAGCTAAGTCATCCCTGGTGCGTATCGCGTTGAGAGTGTCATCCGGCCACTTCATCGGGCATCCAATCCGACACGGGTTCCTCCATCGGCGAACCGCTCGCTGTGAGTACTGCGGTCAACGATGCGCGGCCGTTCACGGTAACCGTGAACGGCCGCGTCGCTACGGAACTCCGGCTATCCGTTGTGCGGATTGTTAACGGGCACGTCAACGAACTCTGCGTCTTGGCCCACGACGGAGGTCGTTCTTACCTCGGGAGGACGGCGATAGAGGATGTGCATGATCGATTCGGTCGAGCGGTATGCACCGATGAGCCGTCCCGTGTCGGAACTGATGAGTGCCGGATCCGTCGCCGATGGCTGCAAGCTGACGGTTTCCCAAGGACGCAGTTCCACGCTGTCGGACTCGACCTCGCCCGTGGCGAACAGATAACCGTCCGACCCTCGAACCAGGAGCTCCAGCGTTCCCCACACACTCTCTGCCATAGCCGCAGGTCCGGTCGCCGTCACTCCGTCGAGCACAGACCAGCCCTGACCCGTTTCGCGAAGGTGCACGGCGCCTTCATGAACCGCAGCGATGGCCACAGTGCCATCAGCACGGAGAACCGCAGCCGCCGGATGGTCCGCCGTCAGGTCCAACGACTGCCACGTCGTGTCGACCCAGCCGCCGCCCTGAAGTCGATTCTCGACTAGCTCTCCGGTCTCCGTTCGCACCACGAAGTGCAGTTCGGACTCGGTACTGATCACGGTAGGGGGTTCCGGTGCCAGGGCTGGCGTACCGGCGAGCTGTCTCCATCCGCCGAGATGACCGGCGCCCATCTGGTCCGCTGTCCACAGCCCACCATCCTCATCGACGGCGAAGGCGACCATGGTGCCGTCCGGGCCTTGGAGCAGGCTCGGCGCGGCGACCATGAAGCCACCTTCCGGTTCCAGCGGGATCCAGCCTTGTAGCCGAAAGATCTCCCGACTGCTCCAAATCTCACTGTGTCGATCGTGAGCGGCGATCAACAGGCGGCTGTCCCCGAGGCTCTGTCCGATCGCGGGACTGCCGCGGAACTTCACAGTGCTGGGGAAGGTGCTCCAGCTCACCCTGTCAGGGAGAAGCGGGTCGGACATTCGACCGTGCTGCAGTTCCCCTTCCGGGGTCAGGGCGGCGATCTGGACGTGCGAATCGGCACTCTCGAACAGTACCGGCCTGCCGTCTGGATCCTGGGTCACGCCAGGTCGATTTGGTCGCGGCGTAAATGACCAATCGCAAGTATCGGACCTGATCGAAGTGTCGAGGCCTTCAGCCCAATGTCCCTCGGTCGAGACTGTTCGGTCCTCGACCATCTCGCCACTATGCGGCACGAAACGATGCCATCGAAGATGTCCGGAACTACGATCGGTCCCATAGAGGACATCGGCGCCCGTCGAAGTGATTCGGCTGTAGCGTTCCCATCCCGTTCCGACCTCGACACCCAGCTCAAGCCAACGTTGCCCGCCGAAATTGTAGTGATTGCGGTAAAGAGTGCCGTCCGGCGTGCGGCCGTAGATGACTCCGTCGCCAGCCGCAACGATAAGATCGTAGCGATCCCAGCCGGTATCGATAACTTCAGTCCGGAGCGCCGACGCATCCACATTGACGGTGGCGCGAACGAGCTGACCATCATCCTGAATCAGATAGATGTCACCCTCGGCGTCCACCGTGATCTTATGGCGGCGATCTTCTGTCGTATAGTCGGCCCAGTCGGTCTGGATATCACGAGAATATGCCTGGTCCTCGCCGTACCGTATCCAGGCGCCTCCCCTCAATTCATAGTTTCTCAGCAGACCATCGGCTTCGAGTTCATGAATCTTTCCGGCCGGGCCAGCCAACGTCCGACCAAGGAATCCATCGCCAAGATAGTGCGACACTTCCCAGCTATCAGCGCCATTGACTGGGTCACGATGGGGATATCGCCTGAGCTCACCCGCCTGATTGACATCGAATACTTGAGCAGTGGTGCTACAGCGCAGCAACGGCGTCTCCTGCGCTCCGGCACTGGTAGCGACCAGCGGAGTAGCGCCGAACATGAGCGTGGCCGTAGCGAGCATTGCGATTGCTCGCTACGGAATCGAGTACCCGCCGAACCATAGCCGATACTTTCAATATCGGAGAATAAGGGGAAACTAACCGACCTTTATCAGCATTAAGAATTCTCGGGAACACCCCGAGAAGGAGAGACCCACCACGTGACTCTCGGTATGTTTTCCGGACGGAGACTACTCCATCCGAGTATTCCACACTAAGGGTTTGCAGTCGATTCATCACGTGCACCAGCGGCGGCGGGCACGCCCGCAGGGAGCGCCTTAGCCATTGAGGACAAGATTCCCCACCGGCCCCGCGCAGCGGGACCCCGGCCATCCGCCTCGAATGGGCATCGAAGACGAACGATCCGGGGCCCTTGCATGCGACTAGGATGACGGCCGCCCACGCCGCACTCTCACGCCTTCGGCAACAAATTCTCGTTGGTTCGGTCCATCACGTCCTGCGGCGAGGCGCCTGCGCGGACGGACTCATGCAGCTTCTCCATGGTCCGGTCCAGGCTGGAGGCGGCCTCGGCGGCCTGGGTCAGTTCTTGGCGCAGGGCCAGCGGGACGTGGCGGTCGTACTTGTAGAAGATCTTGTGTTCGAGGCTGGCCCAGAAGTCCATGGCGATGGTGCGGATCTGCAGCTCCACCGGCACCCGTTGGGTGCCTCGGGCGCGGAACACCGGGACCTCGATGAGCAGGTGCAGGCTCTGATAGCCGCTGGCCTTGGGCTTGGCGATGTAGTCCCGCTCCTCGACGATCTTGACATCCTCCTGGTCGGAGATCATGTCGCGAATCTTGTAGATGTCGGAGATGAAACTGCACGTCACCCGCACGCCCGCGATGTCGAGGAAGTTGTCCCGCAGGCTCTCGAAGTTCACCGGCAGGTTCTTCCGGCGAGCCTTCCGGATGATGCTCTCCGGTGACTTCAGCCGGGAGCCGATGTGCTCGATCGGGTTGTACTCGTTGGTGTTATTGAAGTCCTCGCGAAGGATGTTGATCTTGGTGATCATCTCGTCGATCGCGAACTTGTAGCCCAGCATGAAGTCGCGAAAGCGTTCCCGCTGTTCGACGATGCCGTGCATCTCTTCCTCGATGTCCACGCCTCATTCTCGCGTTCCATCGTCGAACGGGTCCGGGCAGTGTCCCGCACCGGCGCCGGGGTGCGAAGGCGGCCAGAATCAGGCCAGGTCGTGGCTGCGTCTGACCGGTTGGCCGGACTCCTCCCAGTCGTCGCCGAGCAGTTCGGCCAGTGCCGCGGGCCGCTCCAGAGTCAACAGATGGCCCGCGCCGGGGATCACCCGGTGCGCGACGGCGCTGGGGATGGTGTGGCTGATCTGCGCCAGGACCGACGGCGGGGTGAACACATCCTGGCCTGCGGAG
Source organism: Actinoalloteichus hymeniacidonis (assembly GCF_014203365.1). Classification (NCBI taxonomy): domain Bacteria; kingdom Bacillati; phylum Actinomycetota; class Actinomycetes; order Pseudonocardiales; family Pseudonocardiaceae; genus Actinoalloteichus; species Actinoalloteichus hymeniacidonis. Next base: position 1,718,099 of record NZ_JACHIS010000001.1, on the reverse strand, counting down.
ATGCAGTAGGTACGGGGTAGGCGCTCGGCGAGCGGCTCGTAGCCGGGGAACTCGGCCATCGACTCCCAGACCGCCGTCCAGTTCTCCACCGGCATGGCCAGCAGGCAGCGGCGGACGTAGTCGACCACGGGCAGTTCCTCGGCCAGGCTCTGCTGGGTGAACCACCGTTCCAACGTGGGTTGCAGCACGCCCTTCATCCCGGAGCGCACGGCCGCCTGCGCGCGATCGCGGAAGACCGGCGCGCCCTGCGCGGGCGAGGCGAGCAGGTGCAGCGACGGGAAACGCCCCGGATCGCTGGCGGCGGTCAGGGCGGCGACGATCGCGCCCATCGCGTGCCCGACGAGGTGGACGGGCCTGGCCGCACCGGACGCCCCCGGCGGTGGCGGCGGAGGAGTTGAGGGCGCCTGTCTCGGTAGGTCTCGGGACCCGCTGCGCTGGAGCAGGTCCAAGGCGTCCAGGACGGCCAGGACGTCCCTGGCCATCGCGGGCAATCGCACCTCGCCCGCCGAAGCCCGCGTCTCGCCATGGCCGCGCAGATCGGGCACCACCAGCCGGAAACGGTCGTTGAGCTTGGCCACCACCTCGTCGTAGACGCGATGGTCCAACCCGAGGGGATGCAGCAGGCACGCGAGCGGCGCATCGACCGGGCCGGACACCCAGAGCGAGATGTCCACGGGTCCCCGGCGGACGGTGTGTCGCACGGGGGCCGTGAACTCGGTGCCGCCGACCCCGGTCACCGTCGCGTCGGGCGCCGAGGGGAACGGGATCTGTGGGTTCGCGGGGTCGGTCATGATTCCCCCAGTGGTCGACGGGGTGGGTCTGGCGAATCCGAGCCCGGCAGGTGTCCGGGGGCGCTTGGTGGAACGTTTTCGTGGTCGAGGGGTACCCGGGTCAGCAGAATTGCACAACCGACGAGCGTACGCCGTCGATGACACGCAAGCACCGTCGGCGACCAGCGCAGACGTGTCTACTGCGCAGCGGGCACGACGATCTCGGCGGCGTCGCGATCCGGCCGCAGCCCGCGCCACGCTGAGTGCCGCAGCCGCCTGTCCGGGCTCCAGGTGCGGAACACGACCTCGCCCACCAGCCTCGGTTCGACCCAACGAGCGTGCCGGGCGTGTTCGCGGGGCACCGGGGCGGCGAAGGGGCTGGTCAGGCGTTCCAGCGGGCGCAGTCGGTCCAGCAGGTCGGCGAGCATCCGTTGGGTGAAGCCGGTGCCGACGTGGCCGATGTAGTGCAGTCCGACGCCGGGCGAGTCGTAGGCACCGAGGATGAGGGAGCCCACCGAGTCGGCTCGGCTGCCCGAACCGGGTTTCCAGCCGCCCACCACCACCTCCTGGGTGTTGAGCAGCGGGAATTTCAGCCAGTCTCGGCTGCGCTCCCCCATCCGGTATCGCGAGGAGTTCAGCTTGGCGATGATGCCTTCCAGGCCGTTGTCCCTGGCCACGTCCAGCAGCAGGTTCGGGTCGACGTCCTGCTGCCTCGGCGGCACCCGGACCAGCTTGGATCGGCCCTCCACACCTAGATCGTCGAGTAGTTCGCGGCGCCGCAGGTAGGTCTCGGCCGTCAGCTCGGTGCCGTCCAGGCTCAGCAGGTCGAAGAGGTAGTAGAACACCGGGATCTCGGCGGTCAGGCCGGCCTTCGGGTGCGCGACGTGCATCCGCCGTTGCAGCAGCGGAAACGACGGCCTGCCCTGCTCGTCCAGGGCGACGATCTCGCCGTCGAGCATGGCCGCCCGGCCATCGAGCACCTCGCCGACGACGGTGAGTTCGGGATAGTGCGAGGTGACGTCGAGGCCATTGCGGCTGATCAACCGGGTGCGGCCGGATTTCTCGACGACCGCGATCGCGCGGACGCCGTCGAATTTGAACTCCCAGCTCCACCTCGGGCCCGCCTGCGGCATCGGCTGCCCGCCGCTGGCGAGCATGGGCCGAATCGGGGATCTGCGCTGCTCGCCGTGGTCGCGGCGGCTGCTACCGGAAGCCTCGGGCACCGCCGAATCCTCACCCATCGCCGAGGAATCCGCTGGTCGACGCGCTGCCAGCCGTGCCTTAGTAGGTCCGCTTGCCGCCGCCGACGTAGAGGATCTGCCCCGAGAGCCAGCGGGCCTGCTCGGACGCGAGGAAGACGACGACGTCGGCGATGTCCTCGGGCTCGCCGGTCCGCCCGAAGGGACTGAGCGCGTTCACCGTCGGCTGCATCTCAGCGTTGATCCACCCGGTCTGGATGGGGCCCGGCGAGACGATGTTGACGGTGACCCCGGCGGGCGCCATCTCCTGGGCGGCGGACCTGCTGAGGCTTTCCAGCGCGTACTTGCTGGCCCCGTAGGACACCTCGCCTGGGAACTGTGGGGCGGCGTCGGTGGAGATGTTGACGACCCGCCCCCAGGACGCCTCGCGGGCCAGGTGTCGTCGGTAGAACTCGGCCATCAGGATCGCGGGTCCTCGGGTGTTCACCGCGAAATGCCGATCGAGGCTCGTCTCGTCGACCGTCGTGGACTCGAAGTAGAACAACGGTCCGCTGTCCGGCACGAAGGAGTCGACCGTGCAGTAGGCGGCGTTGTTGACCAGGATCTCGACGGGGCCGAGGGCTGCTTCCACTCGGTCGAAGACCTCGCGGCAGGCGGTGGGATCGGCGAGATCGGCGGTGATGATCTCTGCCTGCGCACCGCTGGCCCGTAGTTCGGCCAGTACCTCGGCACCATCGGAGGCGGTTGCGGCGGCGTAGAGCTCTTCGCCGGGCTCCGCCGCCTCATCGACCGCCGACGCGCCGGAGGCGGGCTGCGGAGTCGGCCAGAACACCAGTGCGATCCGAACGCCCTGGGCGGCCAACGACCGGGCGATCCCCGCGCCGATGCCGAGCGGGCTGTTCGACCCGGTGACGATCGCGGTCCTGCCTTCGAGACCGGGATTGATCATGAAGATGCCCTCCTGGTTCGGGGTCGGCGGCTGGTCGCGGCCGGGGACGCGTCGACTCGATCTTGCCAAGAGGCCTGCGGTCGGTTCGACCGGTTTTCGCCCCCGTCACGGCCGGGCCGGTGCCGGGCGTCGGTCAGGACCATCCCCGGTGCGAGGGCCACTCTGTTGGGGCGGGTACGGCCGGGTCCGCGGCGACCACATGGCAGGCGCCTCGGCCATCGGCGCGGGCCACGATTCGTCCGGCTTCGATGCGGACGGCCACCTCGGTTCCGTCACTGACCGAGGGCACGCCTGCGGCGGCGGCCACCGCGTCGGAGTCGCCCACCACGACCTGCACCTCCGGCCAGGCCGAACGCGGGAACGCCTGCCGTAGGCAGCGGGAGAAGTCGGCGATGGCCAGTCGGGCCAGCGGCACCAGTTCGCCGGGGTCGCCGGTGACCAGCACGGCGGTGACCCGGCCGCCCGGTGGCAGTGCGCGCACGGCGTCCTCGGCGGCGGCGAGTCGGTGCAGGCCCAGGACTGCGACCACGCCGTCCCGGTCGAGCTGGGCCGGTTCACCTCGGACGGCGTCGGTGGCGGCGGGTGGCGACCACGGCTCGTCCACCGGCTGCGGCTGGGTGAGGAAGGGCGGCACGGTCCAGCCGTCGTCGAGTTCGAGGGCGGCCAGGTGTTCGCAGGCTCGCACCACGTTGAAGGGCTCCAAAAACCCCGGTGCGGCGGCGGCCAGTCCGCTGGCGCCGTGCAGAGTGGTGAGCACGGTCTCGGCCAGTCGAACCCGGCGTTTCGAACGGCTGCGGCCCGATTCCAGGCGTTCCAGGGCAAGCCCCAGCAGGGTCGCGTCGAGCTGCATGAGCTGCGCGAAGGGTTGCCTGGTGCGGCGATCGGCCAGGATCTCGGGCATCAGGTCCATGGCCAGCCTTGCGGCGTTGGCGGGCTCGTCGGTGTCGGCCAGCGGTAGACCTGCGACCCAGGCTCGGGCCAGCGCGCCCAGGGCTTCCCGTGGGGTGTGTCCGGGGGCGGGATGCGGCGGTTCCAGCGGGCGTTCGGCCAGCTCGGCCAGCACGGCGAAGTAGAGGGCGCGCTTGCCGGGGAAGTTGGAGTAGACCGCGCCCCTGGTCAGTTCGGCGCGCTCCGCGATGGCGTCGATCTTGGCGTCGCGGAAGCCGCGTTCGGCGAATTCCTCCTTGGCGGCCGCCAACACGCCTGACCGGTTGCGCACCTGCATCTCTGCCCTGCTGAGCCTGGCCACTCGCGCTTCCTCCGCCTTCGACGCCTCACCCCACCTCGATTCAAGATACTGTCATCATGCATATGATGAGAACATCTGATCTGAACATCTGAAATCTGGAGTGGCTATGACCAGCGATAACCCGTTAACGATCGAGGTACCGGAGATCGACATGACCGATCCGGAGCTGATCCGCGATCCGGTCGGCGTCTACGGGCGGCTGCAGGAGAGGTTCCCGGTCGCCAAGCTCATGGTTCCGGGGCTCGCGCCGATGTGGGGCTTACTGCGTTACGCCAGCGCCAAGGCGATGCTGGGCGATGCGCGATTCGAACTCAATGCGGGCACCTTCGCGTTCAAGCCGGAGGTCGCCGCCGACCTACAGCCCTACCTCAACACCATGCAGGAGATGAACGGGCCGGAACACCATCGGCTCCGCAAGCTGGTCGGGCCCGCGTTCTCCCCTCGCCGCGCCAACGAGTTCCGTCCTCGTTTCACCCGGCTCACCGAGAGCCTGCTGGACGAACTCCCCGGTCACGTCGAAGCGGACGGCACCATCGACCTGCTCCACCATTTCGCCCGGCCGATGCCGATGGAGACGATCTGCGAGATCGTCGGCATCCCCGACTCCGACCGGCCGCAGTGGCGGGAGTACGGCGTCGCCGTCCAGACCGGCTCCGGGCCGGGCCTGTTGAAGGCCATTCCGGGCATCATCGAGGGCGCCCGGGAGGCGGTCGCCCGGCGGCGCGCCGAGCCCGCCGACGATCTACTGTCCGATCTGATCCGAGCCCAGGCCGAGGACGGCGACCGGGTCTCCGACGTCGAGCTGGTCACCCTGGTCTGGAACATCGTGTTGGCGGGGCAGACGCCGACGAATCTGATCGCCAACTCCGTCGCGGCCTTGTTCGAGCATCCCGAACAACTGGCTGCGTTGCGCGCCGATCCGGGGCTGATGCCGGGTGCCGTCGAGGAGCTGACCCGGTGGGCCGGGCCGCAGTTGTTGGCGTTTCCGAGGGAGACCACACAGGACGTCGAGGTCGAGGGCGTGCGGATCGGCAAGGGCGAGCGGGTCACCTCGGTGTTGGTCGCCGCCAACCGGGATCCGCGCGTGTTCGACGATCCCCATCGCCTCGACCTCTCCCGGCGCCCGGCCGGTTCGGCGAGCCATCTCGGTTTCGCCCACGGACCGCATTTCTGTCTCGGCGCGGCGATCGCCCGGGTGCAGACCGAGGTGGCGCTGGCCGGATTACTGCGTCGCTTCCCCGATCTGGCGATCGCAGGCAACCCACAGCGCAGCCCCGACCCGGGCACCTGGCGGCTGATGTCGTTGGCCGTGACGCTCTGACCGGGTCGATTCCCTCGGGAATCTGCACAGCTCAGGACCCTGTGCGGGACGGCTCCGGATGGTCGCGGACATCGTGATCCGTTGTCGACGCGGCCCGCCCCGCTCGATCGTCCTCTCGTCGAGCAGCGCACGACTCCACGACGACGACCTCGATGCGACGGGCGGCCGCGTTGTCGGCGGCGACCCTGGCCATGCTTCTCGGCCTCGCCTTCCCGGCGAGTGCGGTCCCCGCGTGAACGGAACGCCGGGGACACGGCGACGTCGGCGTGCCGTCCCGCTGCCACCGCCAGGGGGCCTAGCTGGGCTTGGCCAGCGTGATGATCTCCAGGCTGTCCTGGGTCACCGGTGTCCGATCCCAGTCGCCGAACTGCTCGACCACGCGCAAACCGGCGTCCGTCAGGAATTTGGCCAGCTCGACCGCACCGAGAAAACGCAGCGTGGAGCGGCTGCGCTGCGGTTGCGGCCACAGCGGGCTGCTGTAGGTGGTGACGAAGCTGACGACGTCGCCGGTCACCGGCTCCTCCAGCTCATGCCAGCTCCGCACCACGGCGCCCTGCTGATCGGTGACCTCTCGGACATGCTCCGGCGTCCAGCGCTGCCAGGCGCGGGCGGCCGGATTGCGGGTCTCGAAGGCGAAACAGCCGTCCTCGGTGAGCGCGGCGGAGATCGCGGCCAACGAGGATCGCAGCTCGTCGTCGGTCGCGAACACCTGGAAGGCATGGCCGGACATCACCACCAGGTCGAACTCATCGGCCCAATCGACCGAGGACAGCTCGCCCTGCACCCACTCGATGTCGGTGCGGGTTCGCGCCTGTTGGAGCATCCCGGCGGCCGGATCGAGCCCGCACAACCGGCCGGTGTGGCCCTCCGCCCGAGCCCGGTGCAGCAACGCGCCCGTGCCGCAACCGACGTCCAGCACCGACTCGGCGGCCATCACCAGCGGCAGGTAGAAGCCGAAGTCACCCCGTGGGTCCCAGGGGTGCAGCACGTCGTATAGCGCGGCGAGATCGGCGTCGGCGAACTGATGGTCGTCCATCCCCGCATCCGATCGGACCCGGCTGCCATACGCCAACTTATTTCCGGTCTCGCCGGCGCAATCGGCTCGCCGCTCGCCTGGCCCGCAGATACCGGTATTCGCGGACGATCAGGGCGATGACGACGAGATCGATCACGGTGAGCACGATCAACGCCACCGAACCTGTGTGCGCGGCCCGAACTACCTGGTAGACCACGAAGGCACCCAGGACCAAAACCGAGATCGGGTACGCCGGCAGCCACCTCCTCAGCAGGGCCACCACCAAGATGATCTTGGGAACGCCGTGCACGATCAGCAGCACGACCACGAAGGCCCGCGAGCCCGAGGTCAAGGTGTCGGCCCCGGTCGCGAAGCCGGGCCAGCGAATCATCGGGCGGCCCGAGCAGATCGTGGGCGAGGATCTCCGCGACCCATCGGCGCACCGTCGCTCCGGGAACGACGATCAGCAGACCGGCGGCCAGCAGTTCGAGCACGCCGTCGAGGGCCTTGACGACCATGGCGAGTCGGAACCACCACTCGCCGTGGCGCGGTGCCGGACCGGGCATGGACGACCTCCGCCTTCGACGCCGACGTGCCGCCCCTCGGCGGCGGTCATCGACCAGGTGATTATCACCGGGCACCAGACGTCTGTGCTGGTCAGAATGATTCCGTGCTCGACTGGTCGTTGCTCGACGGCTCCGCGCCCCGGGGAGCTCATCGGGCTCGGGGTCGCCCCGTGAGGCGAGGTCTCGGCCGGGTGTCCGACTATCCGGTCACCATCGCCACGGTCCTGCCGGTCTGGGCAATCGCCATCCTCACCGGCTCGGTCGTCTCGGGTCCGTCCGAGGCACTGCGGGACATGGTGGCCACCGGAGTGCCCGCCTTCGAGGCAGGCCGGTGGTGGACTCCCCTGACGTCGATGTTCTTCGCGCCCGGGATCGGCGGCTATCTGTTGGCGACCGTGTTGGCGCTGCTGTTGCTGCCCGCTGTCGAGCGCCGCAACGGCAGCGTTCGCACCGCGTCGTTGCTGGTCCTGGCCCCGGTGGTCGGTTCGCTGTTGGCGGTGGGCGTGGTGACCCTCGGCGCCGAGCTGGGCAGCTCGTGGGCGCAGCAGTTGTCCCGGGACACCTCGGTGAGCGCCGGGGCGGCGATCCTCGGGGCGGCGTTGGCGGGCACGGCGCGCTTCGGGGCGTTGTGGCGCCGACGGCTGCGCCTGTTGCTGTTGGGCTGGTTGGTGATGGCCGCGCTGTATTCCGGCCTGTTCGGCGATGTCCTGCGCCTGGTGGTCGGGGTCGCCGGTGTGCTGCTCGGAATGCTGTTGTGGCCCGATGTCGACCGCCGGCCCCGGCCCCGCGCACCGTCCACCCCGGAGGCTCGCGCGCTGATCGCGTTGCTGGTGACGGTGACGGCGCTGGGCCCGCTCCTGGCGGCGCTCACCCATGCCCCGATCGGCCCGCTGTCGGTGCTGCGGGAGGTGGTGGATCCGGCGTTGCCCGATCTGAACGAGTGGCGGCGGGTCTGCGCGGCACCGGATCAGCAGGCTCGTTGTCGACAGTTGGCGACCAGTGGGCGGATCTCGGGCTTCGGTTCGGCCCTGTTGGACGCGGTTCCGGCGTTGTTGTCGCTGGTCATCGCGGCGGGACTGCGGCGGGGTCGGCGGGCGGCGTGGGTGTGCGCGGTGGTGTTGCAGGTCTCGTTGGCCGTGCTCGGGGTGCTGCTGGCCGTCCTGGTGCTGCGTGATCCCGTCGAGCGCCAGGTGCAGCTGGCGCCGCTCTGGCCGTCGATGCCGATGGTGTGGGTGCCCGCCGTGGTGCCCGCGCTGGTCGCGGTGGTGCTGGTGGCGAATCGGCACCGCTTCGAGGTCCGGCAGGCCGGGGTTCGCCGCACGGTGGACGCCGTGGTCGACGTGCTGCTCGCGACCTCGGCGGTGTGGCTGATCGGCGGGCTGATCAGCCGCAACGGCTTCGTGCCGCCGCCGAATTTCCTCGATCTGCTCATCGAGTTGCCCGCCCGATTCGTGCCGCCGGGTTATCTGGTGGCGGTGTCGCCGCGCATGCTGCCCGCGAGTTGGGCTGCGGTGGTGGTGACCGAGTGGATCGGGGTGTTGTGCTGGCTGGCGGTCGCGGTGCTGTTGGCCCGGCTGTTCCTCGGTCGTCCGCATGTCGGCGGGCAGCGGGGCGAGCGGGCACGCGAGCTGGTGCGGATCGACCCGAGGTCGAATCTGGCGCAGATGGTGGGTTGGCCGGGCAACGACTACTGGTTCACCCCGGCCGGGGATACCGCCGTGGCCTATCGGGTGGTCGGCTCGGTGGCGCTGACGCTGGGTGGTCCGTTCGGTGCGTCGGGCACCGATGCCGCCGCAATCGGCGGTTTCACCGCCTTCTGCCGGGACCAGGGGCTGGTGCCCTGCTTCTACACCATCACCGGGCCGGTCGAGCGGCACTGCGCGGCCGCGGGTTTCGACACCGTGCGCATCGCGGAGGAGACCGTGTTGCCGCTGCGCGAGTTGTCGTTCACCGGCAAGCGGTGGCAGCACGTTCGCAGCGCCCTGCACCGGGCCGAGCGCTTCGGTGTGATCGCCGAGTACAGCTCCTTCGCCGAGCTGCCCTCGACCCTGCGCACCCAGATCCGGGCGATCTCCGAGGAATGGGTCGCGAGCAAAGGACTGCCGGAGATGGGATTCACCCTCGGCGGCTTCGACGAACTGGCCGATCCGGGCACCCGGTTGTTGATCGCGGTGGACGGCGATCGGCGGGTGCACGGCGTGACCAGCTGGCTGCCGGTGTACCGCGATGAGCGGCCGGTGGGGTGGACGTTGGATTTCATGCGCCGGGCCGATGACGCGATGCCGGGGGTCATGGAGTTCCTCATCGCCTCGGCGGCCTTGCGGTTCAAGGGCGACGGCCTGGAGTTCCTCAGCTTGTCCGCGGTGCCGCTGGCGCACCGGGGTTCCTCGGAACGCGCGGAGGACTCCGCCGCGCTGCTGCGGCTGCTGGATCGGCTGGCCGACGAACTGGAACCGGTCTACGGATTCCGCTCCCTGCTGGCGTTCAAAGCGAAGTTCCAGCCGGACTATCACCCGCTGTACCTGGCCTACCCGGAAGCGGCGGCGCTGCCCGCCGTCGCCTATGCCATCGGCCATGCCCACCTCCCGCACCTGAGGCCGCACCAGCTGGCGCAGCTGATTCGGCTGCGCAGCGAAGCCAAGGGTTGATGGGCTGCGGGGCATCGGGCCGGCTACCGTCGCAGATGATCAAGTCGCCGGAGGAAGGTTCGCACCCATGACCCCGCAGGAGTTCATCGACATCGCGCTCTGGTTCCCCGAGGCGACCGAGGACCAGCCCTACGGGCCCGATGCCCTGGTCTACAAGGTGGCCGGGAAATCCTTCGCGATCCTCGCGGGCGCCGACGCCGCCGAGGACGAGGAGACCGAGCCTGCCCGGATCACCCTCAAATGCGAACCCGATCTGGCCTTGGAGCTGCGGGCGCAGTTCCCGAGCATCACCCCCGGCTATCACACCGACAAGCGACACTGGAACACGATCGTCCTCGATGGCACCGTGCCCGACGACGAGCTGGTGGAGATGACGGTGCACTCCTACCAGCGCGTCATCGCCGGCTTGCGCCGCGCCGACCGGGACCGGTTGACCGCCGTGCTCGGTCAGGACGCGCCGCCGCTACCCGGCGAGACGACCTGACCAAGCCTCCGATCAGATCCGGTCGAACCAGCCGCGCACGTCCTCCACGTCACCACCACCGCGCAACACGACCGACACGGCGATTCGGGCCTGCTCCGGGGCGAGCCCCCGTGCGTGGATGGCCCCCAGCTGCGCGGCCATTCCCATCGCGCAGTCCAGGTCCGGGACGGTGTCGGTGGTGACCGCCCGCGAGGCCACCACCACCGGGATGCCCGCCGAGCTGAGTCCGTTGATGGTGGCGAACAACTCGACCGGCACGTTGCCCAAACCGGTGCCCTCCAGGACGATGCCCCGGGCCCCCGCATCGACCACCGCGTCGAGCAGCGTCGGCGGCATTCCCGGATAGGTCTTGATCAAGGCCACCTCGGCGGCCGGCTTGTTCTCGGCGTCGACGGATCGCGGCGGACGCACGGGCGGGGCGGCCCGGACGACGACCTCGCCGCCGCTGACCCGGCCCAGCGTGGGATGCGGCGCCGAGGACAACGACGAGCGTCGGGTGACGTCGGTCAGGCGCGCCCAGCGGGCCGCGTGGAGTTCCTCGCCGAGGCAGATCACCGCACCGATGCCACGCAGCGCCGGGTCGGCCGCCGCGCAGATGGCGGCGTCCAGATCCGCCGGTCCGTCGCCCGCCGGGTCGTCGAGGCAGCGGACGGAACCGGTGAACACGATGGCGCCTCGGGTGGCGGCGCGGCCCGCGACCAGGTCGGTGAGGAAGGCCGTCTCGACGATCGTGTCGACGCCATGGGTGACCACGACGCCGTCGAATCCGCCGTCCAGGATCGCGCCGCGCACCCGGCGGGCCAGCGCGTTCTGGGTGGCCTCGGAGGTATCCCAACTCGGCTCGGCGATGACGTCCTCGGCGACCACCTCGACCGACAGCGTGATCGAACCGAGGGCGGCCACCAGTTCCGCGCCCGGGGCCACACTCGGCGGGCCGTAGTGGTGGCGGAACGCGATGGTGTCCCCGGTGGCCAGCAACAGCACGCGGCGCATCAGTAACCACCCCGAGTCATCGAGACGGCGACGGGGAGCCCGGGCCGAGTCCACTCAGGATGTTGTGCTTCGGCGGCGAGCCGCCTCGGTTCCGCAGACCTGCGCGGGCTCGCCATCCCAACAGTCATCGAGTTCATCCCTCAACTCTCCACGGAGATCGGGCCTAGGTGCTCTTCCAGCCGCACCTTGAATGGTCGAAAGGAACAGAGCACGACGTGGGGCCGCCGAACGACGACCCCACGCCCTCATCAGGCCAGCGGCTCCTGGAACTCCGTCACCCAGTCGACCTGATCGCCCATCGCCTCCAGGTAGACCTCTCGGGAGTAGCCCGCGCTGGTCCGCCCCTCGGATTCGATCCATCGGGCGATCTTCTGCACCGCGTCATCCGACTGGTCCATCGAGCCTCGGTGCAGGACCGTCGCGGCCTCGATCGCGGGCAGATCGACGATGGCGAGTGCGTCCTCGGATCCCGGCCGCAGTTCTGCGGCGACCGGACAGCCCGCGTGCATCAGCACGCCGCCCTCGGTGGGCTCGTAATAGGCGATGCCCGGGCCGGTGGGGGTGAGGCCCTCCGCCGTGAATCTGCGGTACAGCTCGGCGAACAACGGCTGCGCGACCGGGGTGATGTCCTGCGACTGATAGCTGGCCGCGACCGCCGTCAACTCGGCCACCCGCACCGCCGGAACGCGTTTCACCACAACCTCGTCGATGGACATGAGTCCCTCCTTCTCGATCAACGAGAGCCTCGCCTCGACCCTGGCCAGCCGTGCCAGATCCGCAGCCAACCCGGCCGCCAACTCGGCACGTCGCAACCGCAACATCCCGTGGAACTCCGCGACCTCGACGTTCTCGTCGAGGATCGCCCCCACCTGTTGCAGCGTGAAGCCGAGATCCTTCAGGGCGATGATGCGGTTGAGCACTGCGAGCTGCGCCGCGTGATAGCGGCGGTAGCCGGTGGACTCGTCGACGTGTGCGGGGCGCAGCAGACCGATCGCGTCGTAGTGACGCAGCATGCGCACCGACACGCGGCCGAGTCGGGCGAAGTCTCCGATTCCGAACATGACGACCTCAGGGATACGGCCTCACACGGTGTGAGGGTCAACGGCGAGTGTGGCCGCCTCGGCCGACTTCGCCGCGCAGACTGGCCCGGTGGCACCACGACGCAGCGCCGGACTCCTGCTGTTCCGCAGAACGGACTCGACCATCGAGGTACTGCTGGGGCATCTCGGCGGGCCGTTCTGGGCGCGGCGCGAGGCGGGCGCCTGGTCGATTCCCAAGGGCGAGTATTCCGACGACGAGACCCCCGAGGCGGCGGCGCGACGGGAGTTCCGGGAGGAGTTGGGGCTGCCGGTGCCCGCCGGCGAGCTGCGGCCGCTCGGGGAGGTCCGTCAGTCGGGCGGCAAGGTCGTCACGGCGTGGGCGTTGGAGGCCGATCTCGATCCGAGTTCGATCATTCCGGGCACCTTCGAGTTGGAATGGCCGCGTGGCTCCGGGCGCATCGCGCGGTTCCCGGAGCTGGATCGGGTCGAGTGGTGCACGGTGGCGTCGGCGCGGGAGCGGATCGTCGGCGGTCAGCGGGCGCTGCTGGATCGACTGTTGGAGTTGCCGGACACCCGCTGAATCTCACTGTCCGTATCGCATTCGAGACTGTTAGCCATTCTCAGGACCACCGACACGCAGCACTGATGTCATTCGCATTACAGGGAGCGACCGACGCCGGGCCGGGCGGGCATACTCGCGCGTGTGGGTGAACACTTCTATGCCGTCTCACGGCGACACGTAGACCTGCTGCGGGTGTGCAGCATGGCGTGTCGCCCGATGACCGCGTCGCCCGCCGCCGACCGGAGCTGACCACACCGCTCCCTCGGGATGCGCCCACTTCTGGGCCGCCCGCCTGTCGCGTCGCGATCGCCCTCGCCGACGAGCCACCCGATCTCTGGTGTCCGTTCCCCGCCGCGACGCACTCCACGTCGCGCGATGAACCGTCACATCGCCGCGTCCTGTGCTGATCAACCCCGGCCGACCAATCCGGCTTGGCCGAATCCGGTTTCCACCCGCTTGAAGGAGCGCTCCATGCGCCGCAGCGCGCTGTATCTCGCCCTGGCCCTGCCACCCCTGTTGCTGGCCGCCGCGTGCGGTGGCGGCACCACCGCGTCGACGGGCGAGCCCGACCCCGAGGCGATCGTGGTGATCGGTTCGCAGAACGAGCCGACCAGCCTGGACAACAACGTCGGGGGTTCCTCCGGCCTGTCCGAGGTGCTGCTGCGCAACGTCTACGAGGGCCTGGTCGCGCTGGACGACGAGGGCGAGATCGTGCCCGCGTTGGCCGAGTCCTGGGACATCTCCGAGGACGGCCGCGACTACACCTTCCACCTCGCCACCGACGTGACCTTCCACGACGGCAGCGAGTTCGACGCCACCGACGCCGTGTGGAGCATCGAGCGCACCATCGCCCCGGACTCGGTCAACCCGAAGAAGCAGAGCCTCGCGGGCATCACCTCGGTGACCGCGCCCGACGAGAACACCGTCGAGATCAGCCTGGCCGACCGCAGCAACGAGTTCCTGTTCGGCCTGACCACCTCGGCGGGGCTGATCTTCCCCGAGGATGCGACCGACGTGGCCGAGCAGGCCGTCGGCACCGGCCCCTTCACCCTCGACGAGTGGAAGCGCGGCGACAGCATCACGCTGTCCCGCTATGCCGAGTACTGGGGAGAACCGGCTGCCTCCGCGGGCGTGGTGTTCCGCTACTTCGATGACGCCACCGCGATGAGCAACGCCCTTCAGGGCGGCCAGGTCGATCTGCTGGCCTCGGTGCCCTCGCCGGAACTGCTCGCCGCCTTCGAGGGCAATCCGCAGTACCAGGTCACCGAGGGCGCGTCCAACACCAAGACCCTGTTGGCGTTCAACAACGAGCGCGAGCCGCTGACCGATCCCCGCGTTCGGCGCGGGTTGCGTGCCGCCATCGATCACCAGGCCGTGCTGGACGCGGTGTGGGACGGCTACGGCGAGCTGATCGGCAGCGGTATCCCGCCCACCGACCCCTGGTACGAGGATCTGACCGCCAATATCGAGCACGACCCGGAGCAGGCCAGGGAACTACTGGCGGACGCGGGTTTCGAGGACGGCCTCACGCTGAGCCTGGACGTGCCGTCGGAGGACAAGCTGCTGACGGTGGCGCAGCTGGTGCAGGACCAGTTGGCGGCGGTCGACGTGACGGTGGAGCTCAACACCATCGAGAGCGCCACCTGGTACGACAAGGTCTTCACCCAGGTCGACTACGACCTGACGATTCAGAACCACGTCAACCCGCACGACGTCTTCTGGTACGCCAACCCCGACTTCTACTGGCGCTACGACGACCCGCAGGTGCAGGAGTGGGTCGCGCAGGCCGACGTGGCCGAGACCGAACAGGAGCGCGTCGAGCTGCTGCGGCAGGTCGGCGAACGCATCTCCGAGGAGGCGGCCAGCGACTGGCTGTTCCTGAACCCGCTGGTCCGAGTGGCCCGCCAGGGCATCGAGGGCTACCCGCAGACCGCGTTGGCCGACAGCCTGTACCTACCCGAGATCACCAAGGCGGGTTGAACATGACCTCGATCGCCGAGACCCGCGCCGGGGGACGCCGATGATCCGCTATGTGCTGCGGCGGGTGCTGTTGTTGGCGGCCTCGCTGCTCGCGGCGAGCGCGTTGACCTTCCTGCTGCTCTCGACGCTGCCCGGCAACCCGGCGCGGACCATGCTCGGCGTCGAGGCCACCGAGGAACAGGTCGCCGAGTTGAGCAGGCAGCTCGGCACCGACCAGCCCACCCCGATCCGCTACCTGAACTGGTTGGGCGATCTGCTGACCGGCGATCTCGGTCAGTCCTATGCCAGCGGACAGCCGGTCGGGCCGGAGATCCTGTCCCGGATGGCGGTGACGTTGCCGCTGGGACTGTCGGCCTTCGTGCTGTCGGTGCTGATCGCGGTGCCGCTGGGCGTGTGGGCGGCGCTGCGGCATCGCAGTGTCGTCGGCCTGGTCGTATCGGCGATCAGCCAGCTCGGGGTGGCGGTGCCGATCTTCTGGGTCGGCATCATGCTCGTCGCGGTGTTCGCGTTGAACCTGGGCTGGGCGCCGCCGGGCGGCTTCCCGGTCGCGGGGTGGGCCGAGCCGGTGGCCGCGCTGCAATCCCTGGTGTTGCCGGTGATCACGCTCGCCGTGGCGCAGGCGTCCTCGCTGCTGCGGTATGTCCGCTCGGCGACGCTGGACGTCGTCAACCAGGACTTCCTGCGCACCGCCCGGTCGGTGGGGCTGACCCGTTCGCAGGCCCTGTGGCGGCACGGGTTGCGCAACGCGAGCGTGCCGGTGCTGTCGATCCTGGGCGTCCAGCTGGCGGGTTCGCTGCTCGGCGCCGTGATCGTGGAGAGCGTGTTCACCCTGCCCGGGCTGGGCAGGATGCTGTTGACCGATGTCGGTAACCGAGATCTGGTGAAGGTGCAGGCCACCGTGTTCCTGATGACCTCGGTCGTGCTCATCGTGGGCTTCGCCGTGGATGTGGCGCAGCGCGCCGTGGACCCGCGATTGCGAGCGGCCCGATGAGCCCGGCGTTGCGATCGAAGCCGGGCGGCGCGGAACCGACGGCGAGTACGGCGGCGGCTCGGGTGCGGGCCAGGACGAGTCGTCGACGCGGTCCCTCGTTGATCGCGGGGGCCGTGTTGGTCGGACTGGTGGTGTTGGCGGCGCTGGTGTCCTTGGTGTGGACGCCGTTCGACTATGACGCGACGGGCGCGGGCGGCCGGTTGGAGACGCCCAGCGGCACGCATTGGATGGGCACCGACCGGTTGGGCCGGGACGTGTTCAGCCAATTCCTGGTGGGCGCTCGGCTAGCGCTGGGCATCGGCGCGGCGTCGGTGTTGATCGCCGCCGTGGTGGGCGTCTCGCTGGGTCTGCTGGCCGCGTTGGCGCCGCGCAAGGCCGATGACGCGGTGGTGCACGGCATCGACGTGCTCATCGCCTTCCCGACGCTGCTGTTGGCGATGGTGCTGGTCGCCGTCCGGGGAGCGTCGACGTTCACCGCGGTGTTGGCGATCGGCCTGGCCACCTCGGCGGTGGTGGCCAGACTGACCCGGATCGCGGCCCGCCGGGTCCTGGTGCAGGACTACGTGTTGGCGGCGACGGCATCCGGCACCGGCAGGCTCGGCATCCTGCTGCGGCACGTGTTGCCCAACATCTATCCGATTCTGCTGGTGCAGCTGTCCCTGGAATTCGGGCTGGCGGTGGTCGCCGAGGCCTCGTTGTCCTATCTGGGCCTGGGTTCGCCGCCGCCGAATCCGTCCTGGGGGCAGATGTTGCGCGACGCCCAGGCGGTGCTCGGCGTGCAGTTGTGGCCGGCGCTCTTCCCCGGGTTGGCGATCGTGATCACCGTGTTGGGCCTGAATCTGTTGGGCGATGGCCTGCGCGAGTACGCCGACCCGGAGCTGTCCCGATGAGCGGGCCGACGGAACTCGGGAAGGAGCGGGACATGGGTTTGTTGCGGGTACGCGGCCTCACGGTGCGGCGGCGCGACGGTCACCCGCTGGTCGAGGACATCGATCTGGATCTCGCGGCGGGCGACCGGCTCGGTCTGGTCGGCGAATCCGGTTCCGGCAAGTCGCTGACGGCCTTGGCGGTGGCGGGGCTGCTGCCCGAGGGGATGACCGCCACCGGTTCCGTGCAGCTCGACGGGGTCGAACTGCTGGGATTGGCCGAAGCGGAGCTGGCGAAGGTGCGCGGCAGCGGCGTGGCGATGGTGTTCCAGGAGCCGCTGACCGCGTTGGACCCGCTGATGCGGGTGGGAAGGCAGATCGCGAGCGGTCTGCGGCGGCATCGCGGGCTGACCGGACGGCAGGCCGAGGCCGAGGCGGTCGAGCTGTGCAGGCGGGTTCGATTGCCCGATCCCGAGGAGTCGGCGCGGGCCTATCCGCATCAGCTGTCCGGCGGGCAGCGGCAGCGCGTCGGGTTGGCGATCGCCTTGGCCTGCGGGCCGAGGTTGTTGATCGCCGACGAACCGACGACCGCGCTGGATGTCACCGTGCAGGCCGAGATCCTGGATCTGATCACCGAGTCGGTGGCGGCCGAGGGCGCCGGTCTGCTGTTCATCAGCCATGACCTGCCGGTCATCGCCACCGTCGCCGATCGGATCGCGGTGATGCGCGACGGCGGGATCGTCGAGCACGGCGATCTGCACCCGGTGTTGGCCGATCCGGAGCATCCGTACACCCGTGAGCTGCTGACGGCGGCGCTGGCGGCGGGCAGACTGCCCGGCGATCCGGTGCCCGACGATTCGTCTGGGGAGGCACGATGACCGAGCACACCGAACCTGCGGCACCGCTCTGGGAGGCGCGCGGCCTGACCAGGCGGTTCCGCGCGCCGAGCGGCAATCGTCGGGGTGGGGCGGGCCTGCGCACCGCGCTGTCCGAGGTGGATCTGACGGTGCGCGAGGGCGAGGCGCTGGGCATCGTCGGCGAGTCCGGGGCGGGCAAGTCGACCCTGCTTCGCCTGTTGCTGGGACTGGACCGGCCCGACGCGGGCGAGCTGCACTACCGAGGGGCCCCGCTGGGCACGAGTCGCCGCGCGCTGCGGGACTTCCGCCGGGACGTGCAGGTGGTGTTCCAGGACCCGCGCGGTTCGCTGAACCCTCGGATGCGGGTGTCGTCGATCGTGGCGGAGCCGCTGCGCAGCCTGCGGATTCCCGGCGATCACCAGGCGCGGGTGCGCGAGGTGTTGGCGGAGGTCGGGTTGGGCGCCGACGCGGCCACCCGCTTTCCGCACGAGTTCTCCGGCGGACAACGCCAACGCATCGCGATCGCCAGGGCCTTGGCGCCCCGGCCGAAGGTGCTGGTCGGCGATGAACCGGTGAGTGCGCTGGATGTGTCTGTGCGGGCTCAGATCCTCGACCTGTTAGGCACCCTGGCCGATCAACACGCCATGACGCTGGTGCTGGTCTCGCACGATCTGGCGGTGGTCGGCCGATTGTGTCCGAGGGTGCTGGTGCTGAATCAGGGCCGGGTGGTGGAGACGGGCCCGACCGAGCAGGTCTATTCGACGCCGACGCAGGACTACACCCGGCGGTTGTTGGCGGCCGTGCCGAGGCTGCCCGAGGGCACGCTGTCCGGTGCGGCCGATCGCAGCACGGCGTAGCGGCCCGGCCGGAGCGCTTGGTGCTGCGGCGGGTTCGCCTCCGCCGTGGCGCGCCTGTTGGAATGGCAGCCGACGACAAGGAGCTTGGATATGACGCAGACGGTCCGCGACGAGACGGCCGAGCGCGAGGCGTGGAACGCGTGGCGGGAGGCCCGGCGGCGGCGGGTCATCGGTGCCGAGGGGGATCTGGCGCTGGTGGACACCCATTGGCCCGAGACCGACTCGCGATTCGCCGAACTGCCCGGCGCCTGGAGCGTGCGGGACGACGCGGTGTGGCTGACGGCCACCGAGCAGGACGGGATCCACACCCGCGATGGCAAGCCGGTGATCGGTGAACTCCAGGTTTCCGCCGGTGAGAAGCCCGCGCCGATGCTGCGTTTCGCCGGCGGGAGCGCCACGGTGGTCCGGCGGGGCGAGCAGTTCGGCATCCGACGCTTCGACCCGCAGGCAGTCGCGATCGACGAGTTCGAAGCCATCGAGGCCTTCGATTTCGCGGCCGCGTGGCACATCCCCGCGACCTTCACGAAGTTCGCGACGGACACCACGGTCAACTACGAGAAGATGCTGGAGGACGAACCCGTCGAGACCGCCGTGCCCGGCGAACTCCGCTTCACCGTGGCCGGACAGGAATACGTCACCACGCCGATGATCTCCGGCGGCCGGCTGATGCTGGTGTTCGCCGACGCCACGACCGGCGTGAGCAGCTACCAGCCGGGCCGCTTCGTGCTGCTCGACCTGCCTGCTTCCACGCCGGGCGAGGCGGTGCCCGTGACCATCGACTTCAACCGTGCCTACCTGCCGCCGTGTGCGTTCTCCGCGCATTACAACTGCCCGCTGCCGCCGTCCGGACATCGGATCGCGGTGTCGGTGGAGGCAGGCGAGAAGCTGATCGCACGCAAGGCAGCCGAATAGGCGTCTCGTCGTCGTGCCGAGGCGGGAGGCGGCCGGGTGGTTGCTTCCCGCCGGTTGATCGAACAGGTCAGCGGCGGTGTGGCTCGGTTGCTCGGCTGATTCGGGCGGGCGTTGATCTCTGGTCCATTCGGCGGTCTTGAGTGAGCCAACGGGCTTCAGAGGTAACGTGGGACAACCGTTCGGCAGTTCGCCCGGGTCCGCGCCGACCCCGGACGGATCAGCGTTCGACCAGGAGGCTCACTTCATGGCTGCATCGGCCGACCGTCCAGACGAGGCACGGCAGGCGGATGGCGCGGCCGAAGCCAAGCCCGAGGAGCGCCCCGGCGGGGTCCGCGATGTGAAGTCGGCGGCCCGAACCCTGGAACTGCTCGAACTTCTGGCCGCCCGGCAGAACCGCCCCGCCCGACTCCGCGAGCTGAGCGAGGCGCTCGGCATGCCCAGGAGCAGTTGCTACGCGCTGCTGCGCACCCTGGCGAAATACGGCTGGGTGCGCACCGACACCTCCGGCACGATGTACGGGATCGGAATC
The DNA here is from genome assembly GCF_014203365.1 of Actinoalloteichus hymeniacidonis. NCBI lineage: Bacteria > Bacillati > Actinomycetota > Actinomycetes > Pseudonocardiales > Pseudonocardiaceae > Actinoalloteichus > Actinoalloteichus hymeniacidonis. The sequence continues at coordinate 1,698,311 of NZ_JACHIS010000001.1, read as the reverse complement.
CGGGCGTTGATCGCGGGCACCAGCTACCTGGACACCGATCCGTACCTGCGTATCGCAAAACCGGTGCTCGACCACCTGGGTGAGCAGCTCGACGAGACCTTCCACTTCGGCAGGCTCGACGGCACCGACGTCGTCTACCTCGCCACCCGCGAGTCCGGCCAGTATCTGCGCCCCTACAGCCGGGTCGGGCGCAGGCTTCCGGCGTATTCGACGTCGCTGGGCAAGGCGCTGCTCGCCGAACGCGACGAGCACGAACTCGGCGAGCATCTACCCGAGGTCATGACCCCGCTGACCCCACACACCCTGACCGACCGCGCCGCACTCACCGAGGAACTGACGAAGGTCCGGGAACGCGGCTACGCCGTGGACCAGCAGGAGAACAGCGTCGGCCTGCACTGCGTCGCCCTACCGATGCGCTACGCCACGCCTGCCTTGGACGCGATCAGCTGTTCGGTGCCGTTGGCCCGGCTGACCCCGGCCCGCGAGGCCGACATCATCGCCGCCATGCGCCGGGCCCGCGAGGAGATGGAACGCTCGGCGACCTCGGTGGCCATGGGAATCGCGGGCGGGATCTAACCGCCGCAGACGGTGTGCCGAGCCTCGAACCACGGTGCGCAGGGCGTCCGAGTATCCGAACCGGGGCGGGCAGTGCTGTCCTCGTTGGCGCGGGGTTCCGGGGGTGCAGCGGTGCCAGCCGATGCGGCCGGTTCCCACCCAGCGAGACACCCCGGACCCACGCACGTCGCCGGAATAGCGTCGGATCGCGGCGCTTTGTATCGGCATGTGAAGGCGATTGGGGTTTACCGCTACGGCGGGCCGGAAGCGCTACACGTTCTCGATCTACCCGAACCGCAGGCGGGACCAGGTGAGGTTCGCATCCGGGTGCATGCGGCGGCAGTGAGCGCCACCGATGTGCTGTTGCGCACCGGAGGTCATGCGGTTCGCATGCCGGATCGGCAACCGCCGTTCGTGCCGGGGATGGATGCCGCTGGCATCATCGACCAGCTGGGGCCGGAGGTCGATGGACGGCTCTGGGTGGGGCAGCGGGTGATCGCGATGGTCTTGTTCGTGGGCCCGCATGGCGGTGCCTATGCCGAGCAGGTCGTGGTGCCTGCCGCATCGGTGGTCCCCGCTCCGAAGGACGCCGATTTCCCGGCCGCGTCCACTGTGCTGATGAATGCTTTGACGGCACGGCTGGCCTTGGACGAACTGTCGTTGTCCCCCGGCGATACCGTCGCGGTGACCGGGGCGGCCGGCGCCGTCGGCGGCTACGCCGTGGAATTGGCGCGCAGTGATGGGTTGTCGGTGATCGCCGACGCCGCCGAACGTGATGTCGACCTGGTCCGTGGGTTCGGGGCCGACCGGGTCGTCGAACGTGGTCCCGAGGTGGCCGCCGGTATTCGTGCACTGGTGCCCGAGGGTGTTCGCGGCGTGGTGGACGGCTCGTTGCAGACCGCCGAGCTGCTTCCCGCACTCACCGATGGTGGAACGCTGGTCGAGTTGCGTGGCTGGTCGGGTCCGGCGGAACGCGGTATCCGGGTGCGTCCCTTGATGGTGACCGCAGGGATGGAGGACACCGCGAAGCTGGATGCGCTGCGGCGCCAGGTCGACGACGGCACCCTGACGCTGCGGGTCGCCGAGGTGTTGCCCGCCGAGGAGGCGGCCACGGCGCATCGACTGGTGGAGGCGGGCGGGCTGCGCGGTCGGGTGGTGTTGGACTTCTCCTGATCCGCGCAGCCGCCGCGAATCGGACGCGCCAGGACACCGACTACGCAATGCCGCGGTCGCTGTCCTGGCGTGCCGTCATCTCCTACTCGCACCGACGGGCGACGTGATCTCCCCTGGTCACACGAATCCACCGTCGATGTTCAGGTTGGCACCGGTGATATAGCCGGCGTCGGGCCCGGCGAGGTAGGACACGAAGGCGCTGATCTCCGCCACGGTGCCGAAGCGGTCCGTCGACATGGCTGTCAGCAGGTTCGACGCGTTGGGCCCGTCGGCCGGGTTGGCCTCGGTGTCCACCGGGCCGGGCTGAAGGTTGTTGATGGTGATGCCACGCGCGCCTAGTTCCTTCGCGAGTCCGTTGGTCAGGCTCGCGATCGCGCCCTTGGTCATGGCGTAGACCGACAGGCCCGGGAACGGATTGCGGACCGCGTTGACGCTGCCGATGTTGATGATTCGGCCGCCCTCGCCCAGGTGGGGCAGGGATTCGCGGATGGCGACCACGACGGACCGCACGTTGACGGTGAGCATGGTGTCGATCTCCGCCATCGTCAGGTCTTCGATCGCCTTGAAGACGCCGCCGCCCGCGTTGTTGACCAGGATGTCCAGTCCGCCGAATCGGTCGACGGTCGCCGTGACGGCGTCTGCCACATCCTGTTCACGCATGCTGTCGGCGTGGATCGCGTGTGCGATGCCGCCCGCCTCGATGGCCGCCGAGGCCACGGACTCCGCGCGTTGCTTCGAGCTCGCGTAGGTGAACGCCACGTTCGCCCCCTCGGCGGCCAGCCGAGCGACGATGCCCGCGCCGATTCCACGGGAACCCCCGGTCACCAGTGCGGTCTTGCCTTCCAGCGTTCTTGCGGTCATGTTCTGTCGCCCCCAATATTTTTGAGTGATCACTCAATAAATGCCATCACGGGGTCCGCTTGTCAAACTTGAGGGCTCGCTCAACAATCGATAGGGTCGCGCCCGTGCCCCGGCCTCGGAAGTTCGACGAGCAGGCCGTGCTCGCCGCCGCCCAAGCCCTCTTCTGGCGCAAGGGCTACGCCGACACCTCGATCCAGGACCTCACCGAGGCGACGGGACTCCGGCCGCAGAGCCTGTACGGGGCATTCGGCAACAAACACGAACTGTTCCTGCGGATCCTGGACGACTACCGGGCCTGGCAGTCCAGCGAGTTGGAAGCGGCACTCGCCGCGAATCCGAGCCCGTGGAACGGCCTGCTCCAGGCGGTCACCTTCGACAGCAGCGAGAGCCTTGCACTGCCGCCCCAGGGCTGCCTGATGGCCAGCAGCGTCTCCGCGCTGAGCGCCAAGGACGAGCAGGTCCGCCAGCGCGCGATCGAGTCATTCGACCAGGCCCTCGCACTGTTCACCCGGCAGATCATCCGTGCCCAGGAGTGCGGCGAGGTCAACGACGACTTGGACGCCGAACAGGCCGCCCGGACGCTGATCTCCATCCGATTCGGCATCGAGGCCCTGCACAAATCGGGGATCGACGAGGCCGAACTACGTCGGGTCAAGACCGCCGCCGTGCAGATGATCGAACGGTCTGTCGCACGTTGACGGTGGGGATCGCACGCTCGCAGGCGAGCAGATCGAGCACCCCGAACCGCCAGGCCCGCAACGTCGCGACCGGACCGGCCGACGTCGTTGCGGGCGAGATCACGTCATCCCGTGATCAGGGCTGATTCAGACATTCCAGCGGCTGGCCGACGCAGGTCGCGTCAGCGGAACTGGCCGACCTGGTAATCGCCGCCCGGGTTCCCGGCGATGACGTTCATCCGGTTGAAGGCGTTCATCACGGCGATGAGCGCAGCGAGGGCCGCCAACTGTTCCTCGTCGTAATGCTTGGCGGCGTTCGCCCAGGCGTCGTCGGTGATGCCGCCCGCCGCGTCGGCGATGCGGGTGCCCTGCTCGGCCAGTTCCAGCGCCGCCCGCTCGGCCTCGGTGAACACGTTGGCGTCCCGCCACACCGAGACCAGGTGGAGCCGCTGGGCGTCCTCCCCTGCGTGGAGCGCCTCTTTGATGTGCATGTCGGTGCAGAAGGCGCAGGAGTTGATCTGGCTGACCCGAATGCGCACCAACTCCTGCGTCTCAGGGGGCACGGTCGACTCAAGGGTCGCCTTCCCCGCCGCAACCAGGTGCCGCAACGACTTGGCGGAACCCTGATTCTTCAAGAGATCGAAACGATGTTCCACGATGCACTCCCTTGCCGTTCTTGCTGGATACACCGTGTTGACCAGGTGGCCCGGCGAAACCTGACAGAGATGGAAGTGACGTGGGGCACAGATCCCGATGATCTTGCTTGGCGGACTTTGTGGTTGTGTATGGGTGCCCCGCGTGCGCGGGGCAGACGTGATGCGTGCTCGCGGCCGGAGCCGGAGTGTCGGAACACCCCCGCGTGCGCGGGGCAGACACTCCAACGTCGGCAAGGTCGACATGAAGCGCAGGAACACCCCGCGTGCGCGGGGCAGACCGCTCTGCAGGGACAACTCGGCTCCCGTGGTGAGGAACACCCCCGCGTGCGCGGGGCAGACCCCGCGCTGCGTCGGACGGCTCACCCGCGCCCGGGAACACCCCCGCGTGCGCGGGGCAGACACTTCCTGACCTGGTGTTCTACTGGCGGGTAACAGGTTTTTCGTCCACTAGGTTCTGAGCCCTGCCCTGAGAATTGAAGCCCATCGAACTCTCGACCAAGAGGACGAGCAACACGCTCGAACCACTAGACATCGACGGTCCGGCAACGCACTCACGCAGGCCTAGCGAAGGTTGCCTTCCTTGATGGCGAGGATTAGAGAGCCGAACGCTGTCCCGCTCACGGAGAGCGTGCCACCCGCACGGTTCTTAGTGTCGCGGATGCCGACGAGTCCGGAGGCGTGACCGATCTCGACGCAACCGCCGTTGGTGCCGGTACTACGGCTGGATTTCCGCCAGTCCGCAGCCTCTAGCCCGATCCCGATCTCTACACAGGAACCATTCGGCTGGCTGTGGTTCGATAGTTCGGCGCGCACCGATGCGGGCTGGCGCTGTCGCAGTCCGATGTGGACCTGGCGAGCGTCAGCGAGGTGCTGCTGTGTGGCACCTGCCTCGGGGCACCGACTCCGCAGACCAGCGCGTTGGCTCTCGGCACTACCACCGCCTCCGGGCCCGCGTGAGCACCGGATTCCCACGGCGACCACCCGTTATGCCGCTGCGGCAACCGCTCGTGACTCGTTTCTCCCCTGCCTGCACCGGGTATCTGGGCAGTTGGGTCCGCGTGATTTCGGCACCGAGCGACTGCAACCGACGCCGAGGTGATCGCGCGGCGCGATGTCTTCCAGGCAGCGCAACCGAGCCGGAGAGGAGAACCCCCGATGACTGGTCCAGGCGGGGAACAACCTCGGCAGCAGCAACGGCCGCCGGGTGTCACCAAGGACATGGATCCGCAGCCCCGTGATTCCATGGCCGACTACGAGGGTCGCGGGCTACTGACCGACAAACGCGCATTGATCACCGGCGGCGACTCCGGCATCGGCCGGGCCGTCGCGGTGGCGTTCGCCAAAGAGGGCGCCGACATCGCCATCGCCTATCTCAACGAACACGACGACGCCGAGCGGACGGCCGAACTCGTTCGCGCGGAGGGAAAACGCTGCGTGCTGCTGCCGGGTGACCTAGCGGGCGCCGCGCACTGCCGTGACATCGTGGCGAACACCGTCCAGCAGCTCGGCGGGCTGGAGATCCTCGTCAACAATGTTGCGACGCAATGGCCGCTCGACGCGCCGGAGGACCTCACCGAGGAACAGTGGCTGCACACCTTCGACGTCAACATTCACAGCTACTTCCGCGTCACCAGCGCCGCATTGCCGCACCTCGGTGACGGCGCGGTCATCGTGAACACCGGTTCGGTGAACGGCCTGCGTGGCAACAAATCCCTGATCGATTACTCGGCGACCAAGGGCGCGATCCACGCCTGGACCTTCTCGATGGCGCAGGCGTTGGCGAGCCGACGGATCCGCGTGAACTGCGTGGCGCCCGGTCCGGTGTGGACGCCGTTGATCCCGTCCACCTTCCCGCCGGAGAAGGTCAAGGAGTTCGGTCTACAGGTTCCGTTCGCCGAGGCCGCGCACCCCGCCGACCTCGCGCCGTCCTATGTGTTCCTCGCCTCGAACCGACTCTCGGGTTATTACAGCGGCGAGGTCATCGCCGCGCTCGGCGGTGAGACCACCCCCGGCTGACCCGACGCCGAGCGCGCGGACGATTCTTCGGGTGCGCGCTCGGCATCGGCCGCCAGCGAGCTATCCGGCCGGGTACTGGTTCGTCTTCAGCAAGCGGGCCAGATGGGCGGCGTTGCGCGCGGCGGTCGCGTTGGTGGAGGCCACCGCGGCGGGAGTGGAGTCGAGGTCCTGGTAGTCGACCGGCTTCATGGCCTCGCTGTTCCAGTAGGTGGAGCCCTGCGCGGGGATGCTGAACCCGATGTCGTTCAACGCCTGGAACACGTCCGCGATGATCTTGTGCGCGCCGTCCTCGTTGCCGACGACCGCAGCGAGGGCGACCTTGCCGAACATGGCGGGCCTGCTCTGGTCGTCGGTATCGGACAGCGCGGCGTCGAGACGTTCCAGGACTCGCTGCGCGATGCTGGATGGGTGGCCGAGCCAGGTCGGGGTGGCTAGCAGCAGGATGTCGGCCTTGGCGATCTTCCGTCGGATCTCGGGCCAGGCATCGCCCTCGCCCATGTCGGTCTCCACGCCCGGCCGCACGTCATGATCGGCGACGCGGATCGACTCGCCGGTCACCTTGTGGGTCGCGAGCTGCTCCAACACCTGCTTGGCCAGTAGCTCGCTGCTGGAGGGCGCCGGGGATGCCTTCAGGCTGCACACCAGGGCCAGTGCGTGGATATCGCTCATGAGGCACTCCGTTTCGAGGTCGGTTCATGAAGTCGATTCACCCGGTCCGCGAGCGCGGCCGGATCGACGACGGTCACGGTGAGGCCGGGGTGACGGACGATGCCGAAGGGTTCGATGGCGGAGACCGGTCGGTGGAATCGGATACACACCCCGGGACCGGGGCCCGTGCCGAAGGTGAGGCCGCGATCCGCCGCCGACAGCCGGACACCGGCGACCTTGAACAGCTGAAACGGCCCGCCAACCGTGGCGGAGCGCAGATTCGCCAGCGGTGTCTGCAACCGCCAGAGTCCGAAGCGCACCTTCAGCCCGGTCTCGTCCAACAGCAGCACGGCGGTGCTCGGGGAGATCCCGAGTGCGGCCAGCGGCCTGCGGAGCCTCGGATCGAAGTCGAACTCGGCCAACAGCCGGGATACCGCCGGAGTCGTCTGGTCATCGCTGCCCATGCGGCATGGCTACCCGCTGCGGACCCGCCGAACCGCCTCCGGCCGCGGGCATCGACTGCCGATGGGGCCGCTGTTCGTCGCCGATACCGCTGTGAGCCAGGGGGCTGGTGGGACGGTGCGTTATCTGCCCCAAACCCGTGTTGCGCTGGGAAAACCAGTACCCACCTGCAGACGTTTCGGGCCGGTGCCCAGCGGTAACTGCTAGGACGTGACCGCGACCCGGGGCCTGCGCGTGCTGCTGTGGCATGTGCACGGCTCGTGGACCGACAGCTTCGTGCGCGGCCCGCATCGATGCCTGTTGCCGACCGTGGAAGGCGGCGGCGAATGGGGTCGAGGCCGCTGCGGCCGGGACTGGCGCTCTGCCGTCGAGGTCCCCGTGACCGAGATCCGCGAATCGCAACCGGACGTGGTGATCCTGCAACGCCCGCAGGAACTCGACCTCGTCGAACAGTGGCTCGGTCGACGTCCCGGCAAGGACATCCCCGCCGTCTACGTCGAGCACAACGTGCCCCGCGCCGACCCGGTGTCCGCCCGGCATCCGATGGCCGACCGACCGGACATCCCGATCGTGCACGTCACCCACTTCAACGACCTCATGTGGGACAACGGGCGCGCACCCACCCGAGTCATCGACCACGGCATCGTCGACCCCGGCGACCACTACACCGGTGAACTGCCGCATGGCGTTGCCCTGATCAACGAACCGACCCGGCGGGCCCGGGTGACGGGCAGCGACCTGCTGCCGATGTTCGCCGAGGCGGGTCCGATCGACCTGTACGGCATCGGGGCGCGGGAGTTCGACACCCGGCAACGCGGCACCCATCCGGTGCACGGCATCGACGATCTTCCCCATCACCGGCTGCATCCCGAGATGGCCCGGCGGCGGGTCTACCTGCATACCGCACGGTGGACCTCGCTCGGGCTGTCGCTGTTGGAGGCCATGCACCTCGGGATGCCGGTGGTGTCCCTGGCTGCCACCGAGGCCCCGATGGCCGTGCCCGCCGAGGCGGGGGCGGTGTCCACCGACATCTCGGTACTGGTCCGCGCCTTCCATGAACTGCTGCACGAACCCGATCTCGCGGTGCTGGCGGGGAAAGCGGCCCGCGAATACGCCCTCACCCGATACGGGCTCGATCGATTCCTGCGCGACTGGTCGGCGCTACTCGACGAGGTCGTCCGGTGAGTCGCGCGCACGGCGTCGGCGGCGGAGACCGGCTGCGCATCGCGATGATCTCCGAGCACGCCAGCCCGTTGGCCGCCCTCGGCGGGGTGGACGCGGGCGGGCAGAACGTGCACGTCGCGGAGTTGTCGGCTGCGTTGTGCAGGCAGGGCCACCAGGTCACGGTGTACACCCGCCGCGAGGATCCGCTGGTGCCCGAGGTCGTCGTCACCCAACCGAACTGTCGAGTGGTGCACGTACCGGCCGGTCCGGCCCGACCACTGCCCAAGGACCTGCTGCTGCCCTATATGGGCGAGTTCGCGGCGTTCCTGCGCGCGCAGTGGTCCGTCGAGCCGCCCGATGTGGTGCACGGGCACTTCTGGATGTCCGGCCTCGCCGCGATGTTGGCCGTGGTCGGGACCGAGATCCCCGTCGTGCAGACCTTTCATGCGCTCGGCGCGGTGAAACGGCGCTATCAGGGTGCGGAGGACACCAGTCCCCCGGAACGCATCCCGGTGGAGAAGCTGCTTGCCCAGCAGGTGGCGCACATCATCGCGACCTGCTCGGACGAGGTGTTGGAGCTGGCGGACCTGAGCGTCGACGGGTCGCGGGCCTCCGTCGTGCCCTGCGGCGTGGACGTGGACCGCTTCAGCCCGATCGGGCCGCGCGCGCGCCTCACCGAGGCGCATCGGATTGTCAGCGTCGGCAGGTTGGTGCCGCGCAAGGGGTTCGACATCGCCGTGGCAGCGTTGGCCGAGCTGCCCAACACCGAACTGGTGCTCGCAGGTGGTCCCGATGACGGCCGACTCGACGAGGACCCCGAGGCAGGCCGACTCCGTGGCCTGGCGACGGAACTCGGCGTGGGAGACCGATTGCGAATGCTCGGGCAGGTGCCCCGAGGCGACATGCCCGGCCTGTTTCGCTCGGCCGACGTCGTGGTGTGCACGCCGTGGTACGAGCCGTTCGGCATCACCCCGTTGGAGGCGATGGCCTGCGGTGTTCCGGTGGTCTCGGCCTCGGTCGGCGGGTTGATGGACACCGTCGTCGACGGGGTCACCGGCACCCTGGTGAAACCCCGCGACCCCGCCGAGTTGGCTGCCGCGGTGTGGGACCTGCTGGCCGATCCGTCACGTCGACGGCGATACGGGCTCGCCGGTCGGCAGCGGGTGCGCGAAGGCTACTGCTGGGATCGGGTCGCCGAGGAGACTCTGCGCGCCTATCGGCTGGTCTGCGCGCCCTCTACGGAAGGCATCGGCGGCGGCCAGGCGGTGGTCTGAACCCTCGGGGCCGAAGTCGGGAGCACCCTGACTCAACCCACATATCGCCGGGCCGAGGAACGGCGTTGCTGCGCCTCCAACCGCATCAGCCCCAGTTCCACCGACACCGGCACCACCTGTCGTTCGCGCAGCACCCACGGAAGCCCACGCAGTGCCTCCAACACGGCTTTCAGCGTCGCACGGTCGGCCGGGGCGGAGCGCAGGACGACGAGACTTCGACGCAGCACGCTGCGCAGCGGGCGGCGCAACCACAGCGTCCACAGGGTGTTGCGGATGCCGAGCTGGCGCCGACGCCGCGCATTGCGCACCCGCGAGGGCGCATGGTGGATCACCATGTCCTCCACCCAACACATCCACCAGCCGCGCGCCGCCAGGTCCAGGGCCAGCAGTTCCTCCTCGCCGCCGAGCCACATGCGCGACGAGAACCCGCCCACCTGCCGGAAGGCCGAGACGCGGAACGCCGACAAACCAGCCATCACCCCGAGCAGGGCCGGGCCCGGCAGCCACTTCGGGCCGCGCACCGGGGACGCCCGCAGTTCCGGGGTCAGCGGGTCCTCCGCCAGCTCCGGTTCGACCAGGCATCTCCCGGTGACCGAGGCCAGGCCGGGATGCCGGTCGAGCAGGGTGACCGCGCGGGTCAACGCGCCCGGCTGCCATCGGGTGTCGTCATCGCAGAACGCCACATAAGGGGTGTCGATTCGCCGCACCGCGACATTGCGGGCCAACGAGCCGAGATTGCGGTCGGCGCGAATCAACTCGACCTGCGGATAGGCCGCCGCGACGGCATCCGCGGTGCCATCCGAGGAGGCGTTGTCCACCAGCACGATCGGCGCGGCATCGGGCAGCGCGGTCACCTGCGCGAGGGTCTCCAACAGCTGTTCGCGCCGGTCACAGGTGATGATCACGAGGGTGATGCGGTCGCCGCCCATGGCTGCCTGCTCCTCTCCTCGGCACGTTCGAGCACCCGCACCCGCCGCTCGACCTCGGCGGGCAACCGATGCCGCTGCCACAGCGCCGAGGGCAACCGCCGCAGCAGGCCTGCCACGATCCGGGAACGCTGTCGCCGATCGCCTTCGCGCAGCAGCAGGCGGGTCTCGGCGGCAACGCGGGGCAGCGGCCGGCGCATCCACGCGATCAGCGTGTTGTTCCGACGTTCCAGATCTTTGCGCCACGCCGAAGGCGGGCGGTTCGTCGAGGGATGGTGGTGCGCACGGAGTTCGGCCGCGTAACAGAGATCCCAGCCGTCGGCGGCCAAGTCCAAGGCCAGCAGTCGTTCCTCGGCGCCGAAGTGCAGTAGCCGACTGAACCCATTGACCCGCAGGAACGCCGTCCGGCGGACGATCGCGGCACAGGCCAGGAAACCCAACACCGACGGCCCCGGCAGCTCGCTCTGGTGGCCCAGCGGGCTCGTTGCCAACAGGGTGTTGATCGGGTCCTCGGTGTCACCGGGTCCGACCAGTGTTCGGGCGGCCAACAATCCCACGCTGGGATGGGCGTCCAACAGGCGTTCGGCGGCGGGCAGCGCATCGGCCGCCCACCAGGAGTCGTCGTCGCTGAACGCGACGTACGGGGTCGTGGCGGCGACCACGCCCAGATTCCGGGCCGCCGCAGCACGGTTGGCGGGCAGCCTGATCAGTCGTACGCCCGCCACCTCGGCGACAGCGGCGGCCGTCGCATCGGTGGATGCGTTGTCCACGACGATGATCGGCGGGGTCGGCCGCAGCGCGCGCAGTCGGGCGAGCGTGTGTCGCAGCTCCCCGGCTCGGTTACGGGTGGCGATGACCACCGTGGTCCTGGGCTCGCTCATGAGAAGCCCGCCGTCGCCCTCGGGGCGCCCCCATCGCACCAGGCAACCGGCCGACCTGCGGGGCAATTCGACGACCACCCGCAGAACGCCGTAGCCCGTCGCATCCCGGAGAAGGCAGCCATATCCAGCCGCATACCCCGCACGCCACCTCGCCGAACCTCCTGGGCGACATGGAAGTACCGGCGTGTGGACCGCTATGGGGTCGGGTAATCGCTGGTGTGACTCGACGCATCGAACGGGCCCTGGTGACCGGGGGCATGGGTTTCGTCGGTTCCCACCTGTGCGAACTGTTGTTGGCCGAGGGCAGCGAGGTGCTGATACTCGACAACCTCGTCACCGCCGCCCCCGGCACCGTCGCCGAGTTCGGCAACCGGCCGAACCTGCGAGTCGACAGGCAGGACGTCACCGAACCGATCACCACGCCCGGACCCTTCGACGTCGTGTTCCACCTCGCCTCGGCCGCCTCACCGCAGGACTATCTGCGGCTACCGATCGAGACCCTGCGGGCGGGATCACTCGGCACCACCCACGCCCTCGACGTCGCCCTGCGCGATGGCGCGCGCTTCGTACTCGCCTCCACCAGCGAGGTCTACGGCGACCCCGCAGAGCATCCACAGCGCGAAAGCTATTGGGGCCACGTCAATCCGATCGGCCCGCGCAGCGTCTACGACGAGGCCAAACGCTATGCCGAGGCGCTGACCAACGCCTATCGCGGTCATCGCGGGGCCAACACCGGGATCGCCCGCATCTTCAACACCTACGGCCCCCGCATGCGCCCCGACGACGGCCGGATGGTGCCCACCTTCATCCGCCAGGCCCTGGCCGGGCTGCCGATGACCGTCACAGGAGACGGGGCCCAGACCCGGTCGCTCTGCTACGTCGCCGACACCGCCCGAGGCCTGTTGGCACTGGGCAGGTCCGACCATCCAGGCCCGATCAACCTTGGAAATCCGGTGGAACTCTCGGTCGGCGACCTGGCCGCCGAGGTGCGGTCGGCGGCGGGCAGTGAATCCCCGGTGACCTTCGTCGAAGCAGCCGAGGACGACCCGCGCCGCCGCTGTCCGGACATCACCCTGGCCCGGCGGCAGCTGAGCTGGCGACCCGAGGTCGCACTGGCCGACGGGCTCCGCAGAACCATCGACTGGTTCGAGGAAAACACCGGTATTCGCGCTGCTCACCCCGCATGACCGCGATCCGGGCGGGCCGCAGGACCGTTTACCGGTGACCCGATCGGGCAACGCTGTAGAGGCACATCGCGACTGGTTCGACCACCGACCACAGCGGCGCCGACGAGAGGGGCGAGACGATGCGCATCCTCGGGGTCAACGCGGTCTTCCACGATCCCGCTGCCGCGCTCGTGGTGGACGGCCACATCGTCGCCGCCGCAGAGGAAGAGCGGTTCAGCCGTCGGAAACACGGCAAGAGCCCGGTGCCGTTCTCCACCTGGGAACTGCCCGAGCAGGCGATCGCCTGGTGTCTGCACCGCGCGGGGCTGCGTCCCGATCAGCTGGACGCCGTCGGCTATTCCTACGATCCCGACCTCGTCGACCACTCCCTCGGCGGCCTGGACCCCGGCAGTGAGGAACTGCGCACCGACTATGTCCGGCGAGCACCCGCCTTTCTACGCAGCGCGATGCCCGGGCTGGACCCGTCGATCGTGCGCTTCGTCCGACACCACGTCGCACACGCCGCCTCGGCCGCGTTGGCCGCGCCCTTCGGGGATTGCGCGGTGTTGGTCGCGGACGGGCGCGGCGAGAGCACCTCGTATGTGGCGGGCGAATATCGTGACGGCAAGTTCACCGAACACGCCGCGCAACAGCTCCCGCATTCCCTCGGCCTGCTGTACGAGGACCTCACCGAACACCTCGGCTTCGCCCGATCCAGCGACGAGTACAAGATCATGGCCTTGGCCTCGTACGGAAAGCCACGGTTTCTCGACCGCTTCCGTGAACTCGCCTATCCCACCGGAGACGGCGGCTTCCACACCGATCCCGTGTCCTGGACGGAATTCGCCCCCGCCCGGCACGGCTCGGACACCGAACTCGACTCCGCGCACGCCGACCTGGCGGCCAGCGTGCAGCGCCGCATCGAGGAGGTGTGGCTCGATCTGGCGACCTGGCTGCACGACCGGACCGGCGCGAAGAACCTCGCGTTGGCGGGCGGCATCGCGTTGAACTGTGTCGCCAACACCCGCCTGTACGCCGAGGGCCCCTTCGACCAGGTGTGGGTGCAACCCGCCTCCGGCGACGCGGGAACCGCGCTGGGCGCGGCCTTGCAGCTCTCGGCCGATCTCGGCGAGCCCACCGGCCCCATGCCCGGCGCCGATCTGGGCCGGGAGTGGTCGGACGACGAGATCGAGGAGATCCTGCGGGTCGCACGGGTCCGCTACGAACGGCCGGCGGACGTCGCCGTCGAGGTCGCGCAGGCCTTGGCGGACGATCAGGTGGTGGCCTGGTTCCAGGGCCGCGCCGAATTCGGGCCGCGCGCCCTCGGACACCGCTCGCTGCTCGCCCACCCCGGGCCGACCGCGAACCTCGGGCGGCTCAACGATGTGAAGGGGCGCGAGCAGTTCCGACCCGTCGCCCCGATGGTCCTCGCCGACCGGGCCGCCGAGATCTTCACCCGAGGACCGCTGCCCAGCCCGTACATGCTGTTCGTGCACGATGTCGCGGCCGACTGGCGAGACCGCATCCCCACGGTGACCCATGTCGACGGCACGGCCCGCGTACAGACGGTCGCCCCGCAGCACACCCCGCTGTTGGCCAGGATGCTCCGGGAGTTCGAGGCCCGGACCGGGCTGCCGGTGGTGGTCAACACCAGTCTCAACACGGCAGGCAGGCCGATGGTCGACTCGCCGAGGGACGCGTTGGAGTGTTTCGGCTCGGCGCCGGTCGACCTGCTGGCCATCGGACCGTTCGTGGTGCGTCGATCATGATCGACTACAGCATCGTGATCCCCACGACCGGCCGGGACAACCTGTGGCGGCTGCTCACCGCGTTGCGGAAAGCCGACGGGCCGCCGCCGCGCGAGATCATCGTGGTCGACGACCGAGCCGAGGCCTTCGAAGACCTCGCGCTGCCCGCGTCGGCAGCCCAGATCACCCTGCTGCGCTCCGGCGGACGCGGCCCCGCCGCCGCCCGCAACGTGGGCTGGCGACAGGCCACCGCCGAGTGGATCGCCTTCCTCGACGACGACGTCATCACCGACGCCCGGTGGCCCGCCCGGCTGGCGGCCGACCTGACCGGTCTGGACGCAACGGTCGGCGCCTCGCAGGCGCGCATCGAGGTCCCGCTGCCGGACGATCGACGCCCCACCGACGACGAACGCGGCACCGCCGGACTGGCAGGCGCCCGCTGGATCACCGCCGACATGGCCTACCGGCGAACCGCGTTGGCCGTGGTCGGCGGCTTCGACGAACGCTTCACCCGCGCCTACCGGGAGGACGCCGACCTCGCGCTGCGCGTGATCGAGGACGGCTACGCCATCGTCTCCGGGCATCGCGTCACCACGCATCCGGCCCGCCGATCGGGCGTGCTGGCCAGTGTTCGGGCGCAGCGCGGCAACGCCGATGACGTGCTGATGCGCCGCAAACACGGCGTCCGCTGGCGCTCCCGCATCGGCGAGGGACACGGCCGACTGGGCTGGCACGCGGTCACCACCGCCGCCGGTGCGGCGGCAGGCATCCTGTTCGCCCTCGGCCATCGACGGGCCGCAGCGGCCTGCGGCGCGGGATGGGCGGCCCTGACCGGTCGGTTCGCCGCCAGCCGCATCGCACCCGGCCCCCGCACCGCCGACGAGATCGGCCGGATGCTGCTGACCAGCGTCCTCATCCCACCGGTCGCCTGCTGGCAACGCCTACGCGGCGAACTCCGCTACCGAACCCGACGGCACAGGGGCGACCCGCCGCCACTGGCGCTGCTGTTCGACCGGGACGACACGCTGATCGTCAACGTCCCCTACCTTGCCGACCCCGAGGCGGTGCGCCCGATGCCCGGAGCTCGGGACGCCCTGCACTGGTTGCGCCGCGAAGGCATCCGCATCGGCGTGGTCAGCAACCAATCCGGCGTCGCGCGCGGCCTGATCAGCCAGACACAGCTCGCGGCGGTCAACGCCCGCGTCGAGGAACTGCTCGGCCCGATCGAGACCTGGCAGATCTGCGTGCACGACACGGCGGAACACTGTGTCTGCCGGAAACCGGCGCCCGGCATGGTCGAACAGGCCGCCAGGGCCCTCGGCGTCGACGTCGCCCGCTGCGTCGTGATCGGCGACACCGGGGCCGACGTCGCGGCGGCACGAGCCGCAGGGGCCCGCGCGATCCTGGTGCCCACGGCCGCCACCCGACAGAACGAGATCGACGACGCACACCGCCACGCGCGGGTCGCCCGGGATCTCGCCGAGGCCGTGGCACTGGCCCTGGCAGGTGTCCGATGACGCAGCGAGTACTCATCGCGCGCCTGGACAGCCTCGGAGACGTCCTGCTGGCCGGGCCCTGCATTCGAGCCGTCGCCGCAGGCGCCGACTCCGTCACGCTGTTGGCGGGCCCGCTCGGCGCGGCGGCAGGCCCGCTGCTGCCCGACCTCGACGAGGTCCTGATCTGGCGGGCGCCCTGGATCGACCCGCAACCCGAACCGGTCGGCCCCGCAGCGGTGGCCGAACTCGTCGAACGAATCCGGGCGGGTCGCTTCGACCGCGCCCTGGTGTTGACCTCCTTCCACCAGTCCCCGCTGCCGTTGGCGCTGCTGCTCCGGCTGGCCGGGGTGCCGTGGATCGGGGCGATCTGCGAGGACTATCCGGGATCGCTGCTGGATCTGCGCCACAGCGTCGACGGTGATCCGCCGGAGAGCGAACGAGCCCTCTCGCTGGCCGAGGCGGCGGGCTTCCCGCTACCCGCCGGGGATCGCGGGGCACTCGCCGTGCGGCGGCCACTGCCCGAGGTCGCCGCGCTGACCGGCCCGCCCGGCTATGTGGTGGTGCATCCGAGTGCCTCGGTGCCCGCCCGACAGCCATCGGCCGCGCGATCCGCCGCGATCGTCGAGGCACTGCTCGCCGCCGGACATCGAGTCGTGGTCACCGGCGGCACCGCCGACCGCGCACTGACCGCCGAGGTCGCGACGGACCGAGCTCTCGACCTCGGCGGCACCACCACGCTCGCGCAGCTGGCCTCGGTGCTCGACCGGGCCAGTGCGGTGGTGGTGCCCAACACCGGACCCGCACACCTCGCCGCCGCCGTCGGCACCCCGGTGATCTCCCTGTTCGCGCCGGTCGTCCCCGCGCAGCGGTGGGCGCCACACGGCGTGCCCACCGTCCTGCTCGGCGACCAATCCGCCCCCTGCCGGGGAACCCGGGTCCGGGAATGCCCCATCGTCGGACATCCCTGCCTGGAGTCCATTCAGCCTGACGAGGTGGTCACCGCGGTCGCACGACTCGCGGAGCCCACCACAGGTGCGCCGCAGTGCCGCCTGACGACGGGAGGTGTCTCGTGATCGAGGAGCATTTCGCGGCACTGTGCGAAGCATTGCGGCGGACCGACTCGGCGGCGCCCGTACTACGGCAGTGGGCCGCCCAGCTGGCCCGGATCCTGCCCGCCGGGGCCCGACTACTGGCCTGCGGCAACGGTGGCAGCGCCGCCGAGGCACAACACCTGACCGGCGAACTCGTCGGCCGCTTCCGCGACGAACGCCAACCCCTCTCGGCGATCGCGCTGCACGCCGACACCTCGGCGGGAACGGCGATCATCAACGACTACGGCGGAAGCGAGCTGTACGCCCGCCAGGTCCGGGCCCACGGCAGGCGCGGCGACGTGCTGGTCGCACTGTCCACCAGCGGTTCAAGCGAGAACGTGGTCGCCGCGGCGAAATCGGCACACGACATCGGCGTCACCACCTGGGCGTTGACCGGCCCGGCACCCAATCCGCTGGCCGCCCTCTGCGATGACGCCATCACCGTCGATGCACCCGACGTCGCCACCGTGCAAGAGGTGCATCTCGCCCTCGTCCACGCACTCTGCGCGGCACTCGACGGGGAATTGGGGGTGACGACGTGAAACCGCTGGTCGTACTCGGTGACGCACTACTCGACGTCGACATCGAGGGCACCGTGGAGCGATTCTGCCCCGGCACCCCCGCAGCGGTGGTCGACGTCGGCGGGGAGCTGCGTCGACCCGGCGGGGCGGGTCTGGCGGCATTGCTGGCATCCCGATCGACCGCCGAGGTCGTGCTGGTCACGGCGATCGGCGACGACGACGCGGGACGAACCCTCATCGGCCTGCTGGATCCGGTGGTCGAGGTGCTCCCACTGCCCCTACAGGGCGAGACCGTGCGCAAGGCACGGGTGCGTGTCGGAAACCAATCGCTGCTGCGACTGGACACCGGCGATGGCATGGCCTCCACGGCACCCGTGGCCCAACGGGTGCAGAGCGTGCTGCGCGGAGCGGGCGCGATCGTGGTCGCCGACTACGGCCGAGGAGTCGCCGCGCACCCCGACATCCGACGGCTGCTCGCCGAACTCGCCGCGACCGTGCCCATCGTCTGGGACCCGCATCCCCGTGGCCCCGCGCCCACCCCGGGCGCCTGGCTCATCTCGCCGAACCTCGAGGAGGCACGCCGCTTCGCCCCGGCCTGCGGGCAGGACACCGAACTGGCCAGTGTGCTGTGCGCCGAATGGGCGGCGGGCGCCGTGGTGGTGACCACCGGGGCCGACGGCGGCATGCTCGCCCACGGCGGGCGAACCACGACGGTGTCGGTGCCGGAGGACGCGCGGCTGTTGGCCTCGGTGGAGGCGGACGCCTGCGGCGCGGGGGACTGTTTCGCCGCCGCCGTCGCCGCCGGCCTGATCCTCGGCCAGGACGTCGCCGCCGCCGTGGCCGGAGCCGTCGAGACCGCCGCCCGGTTCATCGGAGCAGGCGGCGCGGGAGCCCTGTCCATCAGCGTGGAGCCGAGGTTGACGGCCGCCGCATCGCGGAAACTGGATTCCGCCTTCGAAATCGCGGCCCGCATCCGCGCCACCGGCGGCAGACTCGTCGCCACCGGCGGCTGCTTCGACCTGCTCCATCCCGGCCATGTGAGCCTGCTCCGGCAATCCCGAGCACTGGGCGATGCCCTGGTGGTCTGCCTGAACTCCGACGAGTCGGTGCGGTTGCTCAAGGGCGAGGGACGTCCGATCGTTCCCGCGCAAGACCGCGCACGGCTACTCACCGAGCTGTCCTCGGTGGACGCGGTCGCCGTGTTCGACGAACCGTCGCCCGCCGCCCTGCTGGAGCGGCTCTGCCCCGATGTGTGGGTCAAGGGCGGCGACTACGCCAACGCCGAGCTACCCGAGAGCCGGGTCGTGCACGGCTACGGCGGCGAGACCGTGCTGATCCCGACGGTCGCGGGCTACTCGACCTCCCGGTTGGTGGCCGCAGCACATGCGAGGAGCTGAAACCCGACGGAGACAGGAGCATCCCATGTCCACCCTCGGCAATATCGTGATCACCGGCGGCGCGTCCGGACTCGGCGCGGCAACCGTCGAGGTCGTGCGGGAGAACGGCGGCACGCCCCTGGTCATCGACCGTGCCAAACCCAAATCCGACGTCGAGTTCGTCGAAGCCGACCTGTCCGACACCGCCTCGGCCGAAGCCGCCGTCAACGAACTGGCCCGCCGCGCAGGCGGCCGCATCGACGGCGTCTTCACCGCAGCGGGCACCGACGCGTGTGGCACGCTCGACGAGGTCTCGGTCGCGGACTGGGAACGCGTCGTGCACGTCAACCTGCTCGGCACCGTCGCCGTCGTCCGCGCCGCCCTGCCCTTTCTCAAACAGAGCAAGGGAACCGTGGTGACCTGCGGATCCACCCTGGGCATCAAGGCCGTTTCCGATGCGACCGCCTACTGCGCCGCGAAGTTCGGCGTCGTCGGCTTCACCAGAGCGCTGGCCACGGAGACCGCAGGCCAGATCGGGGTGACCCTGCTGATTCCGGGCGGCATGCACACCGCGTTCTTCGACAACCGCACCGAGCAGTACAAACCGCCGCCGGACGCGAAGCTGAACCAGCCGGAGGACGTCGCCCGCACCGTGGCCTTCGTCCTCAGCCAGCCGCCGGGATGCGAGATCAGGGAACTCGTCGTCTGCTCGTCGGAAGAGTCCTCGTGGCCGTGAGCGACTCCGTTCTGGTGTTGCGGGCGCTGGGCATCGGGGACCTGCTGACCGGGATTCCCGCGCTGCGCGCGCTGCGCCGCCACCATCCCGACGCCCGCCTCGTGCTGGCGGCGCCGGAGAACCTGCGTGCCCTCGTCGACCTCATCGACGCGGTGGACGAACTGTTGCCGACCGCCGGACTCGGCGCCCTGCACTGGTCGGAGGCCCCGCCTGCGGTGGCGGTGAACCTGCACGGCCAGGGTCCGCAGAGCATTCGCGATCTACGCAAGGTGCGTCCCGGCACCCTGCTCACCCATCGCCACCCCGACTATCGGGGGGTGCCCGGCCTGGAATGGCGGGACGACGTCCACGAGGTCGACCGCTGGTGCAGACTGCTGGATTTCGGCGGGATGGATGCCGATCGCGCCGACCTCCACCTGCCGCGACCGGCCGGTTCGAGCCCCCGGCCGGGAGCCGTCGTCATCCATCCCGGCGCGGCGTATCCGGCCCGCCGCTGGCCGCCGGATCGCTATGTCGAGGTGGCCCGCGCCCTGCGATCCGAGGGACACGAGGTCGTCATCACCGGGAGCCCGGCCGAACAGGACTCGGCCACGGACATCGCCCGCGCCGCCGGACTACCGGATTCGGCGGTACTGGCCGGACGGACCGACCTCGCCGGACTCGCCAGGCTCGTCGCCGACGCCACGCTGGTCATCTGCGGCGACACCGGAGTCGGCCACCTCGCCACCGCCTTCAGCACGCCCTCGGTGTTGCTGTTCGGCCCGACGCCGCCGAAGCTGTGGGGCCCGCCGGCCACCGCCGAGCAGCACATCGCCCTGTGGGTGGGCGACGTCGGCGACCCGCACGCGGACCGGCCGCATTCGGGGCTGCTCATGCTGCTGCCGAACCGGGTCCTGGCCGCCGCACACGAGCTGCTGCCCGACCGGGTGCACCATGGTTAGCCATCTCGGCGTGGTCGGCGCAGGGTATGTGGGACTCACCAGTGCCGCATGCCTGGCCCACCTCGGTTTCCGAGTGACCTGTGTGGACAACGACGTCGCCAAGGTCGACCGACTGTGCGCGGGCGAGGTCACGATCGCCGAGCCGGGACTGGCCGATCTCGTGGTGGCCGGACGGACCCGGAGCC
Organism: Actinoalloteichus hymeniacidonis; assembly: GCF_014203365.1. Classification (NCBI taxonomy): domain Bacteria; kingdom Bacillati; phylum Actinomycetota; class Actinomycetes; order Pseudonocardiales; family Pseudonocardiaceae; genus Actinoalloteichus; species Actinoalloteichus hymeniacidonis. The sequence continues at coordinate 1,677,758 of NZ_JACHIS010000001.1, read as the reverse complement.
GTCTCGATTTCACCACCGACATCACCACGCTCGCCGGCGTCGACCTGGTTCTGCTGTGTCTACCCACCCCGATGGGCCCGGACGGCGCCTGCAATCTGGACGTCTTCGAATCGACCCTGGCGATCCTCGGCGGCGTACTGCGCCCCGGCTGCGTGATCGTCACCAAGTCCACCGTGCCGCTGGGCACCGCAGGCCGGGTGCCCCGGTTGCTCGGCCGCGCGGATCTGCCGGTGGTGAGCAATCCCGAGTTCCTGCGCGAGGGGCACGCGGTCGAGGACTTCCTGCATCCCGACCGGGTCGTGATCGGCGCCGACGCCGCGTATCGGGACGCCGCCGAGGAGGTCGCCGCGTTGTATGCCGAAACCGGGGCCCCCGTGCTGCACACCGACCCCGCGACCGCCGAGGTGACCAAGTACGCCAGCAACGCCTTCCTCGCGATCAAGGCGTCCTATGTCAACGTGCTCGCCGAGCTGTGCGAACGCGTCGGCGCCGACGTCACCGAGGTCACCCATGCCATGGGCCTCGACGATCGGATCGCACCGGATTTCCTCACCGCCGGGCCGGGTTGGGGCGGGTCCTGCCTGCCCAAGGACACCAGCGCGCTGCTGCGGGCCGCCGAGGAGGCAGGCGTGGACTTCGCGCTGGTGCGCGATGCGGTGAAGGCCAATGCGCGGCAGCAGGCGACGGTGGTGCGCAAGGTGCGCTGCGCGGTCACCGGCTCGGCCGACGGTTCACTGGTCGGGGCGCGGATCGGCATCCTCGGCCTGGCCTTCAAAGCGGGCACGGGGGACCTCCGCGACTCCCCTGCAATCGCGATCGTCGAGGCGTTGGCCCGCCAGGGTGCGATCCTCACCGCCTACGACCCGGCGGTGGGGGCGGCTGTCGGTCTCGGCATCCACGGGGTCGGCGTGGTCTCGGACCCGTACCTCGTCGCGGAGGATGCGGCAGCGTTGGTCGTGCTCACCGAATGGCCCGAGTTCCGCACCCTGGATTGGACGGCGCTGGCCAGGGCGGTGCGGCATCCGGTGGTGGTCGACATGCGCAACGTGCTCGATGCGGCCGAGCTGGCGACGGCGGGGTTCCGGCGGGTCGGGTTGGGGACGAGTGCTGAGCCGATGGCTTGACGGGCGGAACGGTTGCGGGGGCTCGGTTGACGGGCGCCTGCTGCCTGCGGACTCGGGAAATTCGGTTGCTCCGATTGGAGCAATCTGCGAACGTCTGCGCCCGTATGGGGTCGGTGGGCGCAGGTTGGGGAGGATCAGCGTGAGCGGGGTTCGAGAGCCTGATCGATTGGGATCGCATACCTTGCGCGATGGCCGTCGGCTGGCATGGGCCGAGTGGGGTCCGAGCGATGGTGGTCCCGTGCTGTTGTGTCCCGGCGCGGCGACCGGGCGTTCCCTCGGATTCGGCGGCGACGACGTCGACACCCTGGGCGTGCGGCTGGTATCGCTGGACCGGCCCGGTCTCGGCGCCTCCGATCCCGCGCCAGGTAGGACTCTGACCGATTGGGCCTCGGATGTTTCCGAGGTGATCGAGGCATTGGAGCTGACCACGGCTTCCGGCGGTAGGCCTTCGATGGTGGGCTTCTCCCAGGGTGCGCCCTTCGCGTTGGCCTGCGCGGCAGCGGGACTCGTCTCGGCCGTCGCACTGGTCTCCCCCACCGACGAACTCGCCGCGCCCGCGATCGTCGAACTGCTCCCGCCGCAGGTCCGTGACCTGATCACCATGGCGACCACCGACCCGGCTGCGGCCGAGGCCTCCTTCGCCGGTTTCGCCGATGCGACGTCGATGCGCGAGATGGTGACTCAGATGAGCGGTCCGGTGGACCGCGCCGTCTACACCGCCCCCGAATTCGACGCCGCCTACCGCCGGGCGCTGGCCGAGGGCTTCGCCCAAGGCCCGGCGGGATACGCCCGCGACACCCTGCTCTCCATGTCCCGCTGGCCATTCGACCCGGCCGAGATCACCGTCCCCGTGACGCTCTGGTTCGGCGCCCACGACACCAACCCCACCCACTCCCCCGACCTCGGCCGCACCCTCGCCGAGCGACTGCCCAACGCCCAGCGCAGCGAACTACCCGACGAGGGCGGATCGCTGCTGTGGAAGCGAGCGGGGGAGATTCTGCGGGGAGTGGTCGGAGCGGGGTAGGGCGTCGGCGAGATATCCCCTCGTCCAGCTGCATGGTTACCGGCCAGAGCACGGCACCACCGGCACGCCGTGGAGCATGTGGCCAAGAACCCCAGGGTTCCCCGCACGCCACGAACCCGTGCTCGGGGACCTGAGCGCAACACGCCGAGACAGACGTCATCACAGGTCAGCGCACCCTTTGAGGAAAATGCCGGGCCCTTATGCGGAGGCTCGACGTCGTAAGACAGGATGAACCGTTAGCCCCGCGCACGCGGGGAGGAATCGGTGCCCGCCCCCAGCCGTCTACACGTCTGCCCCCGCGCACGCGGGGACCCCTCGGCCGACCTCTCTTCCCGCACGCGCGGCGGTACAGCCTCGCCCGTTCCTCGCCGCCAGGGAGAGTTGTGTCCGACTCGTTCGTCCATCTACACGTCCACACCGAGTACTCGATGCTGGACGGAGCCGCCAAGGTAGCGCCGCTGTTCGCCGAGGCCGAGCGGCTGGGTATGCCCGCCGTCGGTATGACCGACCACGGCAACATGTACGGATCGGCCGAGTTTTACCGGCAGGCGAAGAAGCGGGACATCAAGCCGATCATCGGTATCGAGGCCTACATCGCCCCGGTGAGCCGCTTTCACAAAAAGCCGGTGTTCTGGGGTGAGAGCAACCAGCGCTCCAGCGACCAATCCGGTGAGGGCGGCGACGTCTCCGGCGCGGGCGCCTACACACACATGACGATGCTCGCGGGCAACGCCACCGGGCTGCGCAACCTGTTCAAGCTTTCGAGTCTGGCTTCTTACGAGGGCTACTACCGCAAGCCCCGAATGGACCGGGAACTCATCTCAGAGCACGCCGAGGGGATCATCGCCACCACCGGCTGTCCCTCCGGCGAGGTGCAGACCCGGCTGCGGCTGGGCCAGCCGCGCGAGGCGATGCAGGCGGCGTCGGACTATCGGGACATCTTCGGCGCCGAGAACTTCTTTCTGGAGTTGATGGACCACGGGCTGCCCATCGAGCGATCGGTGCGCGAGGGCCTGTTGCACATCGGTCGCGAACTCGGACTGAAGCCGTTGGCAACCAACGACTCGCACTATGTCACGCAAGATCAAGCCGATACCCACGGCGCGTTGCTCTGCGTCCAGTCGGGTAAAACCCTCACCGACCCGACCCGCTTCAAGTTCGACGGCGACGGCTACTACCTGAAGTCCGCCGATGAGATGCGGGCCTACTGGGACACCGAGGTACCCGGCGCCACGGATAGCACGCTGCTCATCGCCGAGCGTGTCGAGTCCTACGACGAGGTCTACGCCCATGTCGACCGAATGCCCCGGTTCCCGCTCGCTGAGGGAGAGACGGAGAACAGCGTTCTACGGGCCGAGGTCGAACAGTTCACGCCAGCCCGCTTTCCGAACGGATTGACCCAGGAGTACCAGGACCGCATCGAGCGGGAACTCGGCGTCATCGCCCAGATGGGATTCCCGGCCTACTTCCTGGTGGTCGGCGACCTTGTCCGGTGGGCCAAGGACCAGAAGATCGCCGTGGGTCCGGGCCGGGGTTCTGCCACCGGATCGCTCGTGGCCTACATCCTGCGGATCACCGACCTCGACCCGATCGAGCACTCTCTACTGTTCGAACGGTTCCTGAACCCCGAGCGCATCTCGATGCCCGACATCGACCTCGACTTCGACGAGCGCAGGCGCGGCGAGGTCATGGACTACACGGTCGAGAAATGGGGCGCGGAGAACGTCGCACAGGTCATCACCTACGGCACCATCAAGACCAAGGCCGCCATCAAGGATGCCGCCCGCGTCCACTACGGCCAGCCCGGATTCAGCATCGCCGACCGGATCTCCAAGGCGCTCCCCCCGCCGGTAGCAGCCAAGGACATCCCGCTGGCAGGCATTGTCGACCCCAGTCACGAGCGATATGCGGAAGCCAGTGAGATCCGTTCTCTGATCCAGAGCGATCAGGAGGTCTCGACCATTTTCGAGACCGCCCGAGGTTTGGAGGGTCTCACCCGTAACGCGGGCGTGCACGCCTGTGCGGTGATCCTCTCCTCGCAGCCGCTGCTCGACGTCATCCCGCTGTGGAAGCGCGATGACGGGTCGATCATCACCGGCTGGGATTACCCGGCTTGCGAGGACATCGGCCTGTTGAAGATGGACTTCCTCGGGCTGCGCACCCTGACGGTCATCGACGACACGATCAAGGAAGTCGAACGCAACCACGGGATCCAGATCGACCTCGAGACCCTGGGACTCGACGACAAGGCGTCCTATGAGCTGCTGAGTCGGGGCGACACCCTGGGCGTGTTCCAGCTCGACGGTGCCGCGATGCGGGACCTGCTGCGCCGTATGCAACCCAAACACTTCGGTGACATTGCCGCTGTGATCGCCCTGTACCGACCCGGTCCGATGGCCGCGAACGCGCACATCAACTACGCCGAGCGCTCGAACGGCAGGCAGAAGATCACGCCCATCCACCCGGAGCTGAAGGACGCTCTGGAGCCGATTCTGGGTGAGACCTACCACCTGTTGGTCTACCAAGAGCAGGTCATGGCCATCGCCCAGCAGCTCGCCGGATACACCCTGGGTGGCGCGGACCTGCTGCGACGGGCCATGGGTAAGAAGAAGAAAGAGGTCTTGGAGCAGGAGTTCGAGAAGTTCAACAAGGGGATGCTCGGCAACGGCTACTCGGAGGAGTCGATCCAGACGCTCTGGGACGTCATGTTGCCCTTCGCGGGCTATGCGTTCAACAAGTCCCATACCGCCGGTTACGGGCTCGTGGCGTACTGGACCGCTTTCCTCAAAGCCAACTACCCGACTGAGTTCATGGCAGCTCAACTCACGTCCATCGGCGGCGACAAGGACAAGTCCGCCGTGTACCTGGCGGAGTGCAGGCGCTTGGGCATCAAGGTCCTCGCACCGGATGTGAACGACTCCGGGTTGCACTTCGCCGCCGTCGGCAAGGACATCCGCTTCGGCTTGGGCGCGGTACGGAACGTGGGCGCCAACGTCGTGCAATCGATCGTCTCTCGCCGCAAGGAAAAGGGCCGATACACCTCGTTCACCGATTTCCTGGATAAGGCCGAGATCGTGGCCTGTAACAAGCGGGTTATCGAATCACTGGTCAAGGCAGGTGCCTTCGACTCCTTCGATACCTCGCGTCGCTCCCTTTTCGAACATCACGAGGCGGCGGTCGATGCCGTGATCGGGCTCAAGCGCCAGGAGGCGCTCGGCCAGTTCGACCTGTTCGGTGGCGGAGACGAGGACGGCGGTGCGTCCGCCGAGGCCTCGCCGTTGGCCCACCTCAACTTCTCCTCGGACGAATGGCCGCGTAAGCAGCTACTCGCCTACGAACGGGAGATGTTGGGCCTCTACGTGTCGGCGCATCCCTTGGACGGTGCGGAACGCATCCTGCGCAAGCACGCGCCGAAGGCGATCGCGACCATTGTGAACGAGGCGCCGAAGGAGGGTGAGGTCGTCGTCGCCGGGATGATCTCCAGCGTCGATCGCCGGGTGAACAAGCAGGGCGAGCCGTGGGCGATCGTCACCATCGAGGACCTGGATTCCGCAATCGAGGTGCTGTTCTTCCACAAGAGTTACAGCGTCCTGCACGAGGATCTGATCCCCGACTCCTCGGTCGCGGTCAAGGGCCGGGTGAACTGGCGCGAGGACAAGATGTCGATCTTCGGCTCGGGTGTGGTCCAGCTCGACATCAGCGCGGCCGAGACCAATCCCGGGGTGGCACCTGCCGTGATGTTGCGGGCCGAGGCCCACCGACTGACCCGCGACGTCGTCGGCGAACTGCGCAGCACCCTGCTGGCCCACCGGGGCGATGCCCCGTTGCGGTTGGTCCTGGTGCACAACGACGCCGAGGAGACCTACGAGGTCGAGAAGTACCCGGTCGAGTTCAGCGGCGCCTTCGCCGCCGAGCTGAAGGCGATCCCCGGTCTGACGGTGGTGTCGTGAGCCGCTCTCCGGGAAGCTCAGGCACCGAGCAGACTGCGTAGGCCTCGCTCCACCGCGAGGAAATCGTACAACGAGGTATCGATCACCGCCTCGATCTCGGCTTCGTCGACGGCGGCGCGCATCGCGTCGCCGTCGACGAGACCCAAGTCCACCAATACCGACTCCTCGATCACCTGCTTCGCTAACGACAGTCCACCGAGACGTAATCCACGCTGCATCACACCCGCGAAGTTCTCCCGCAGCGCCGGATAGACCACGTCATTACTCAGGCCGAGTCGCTCGAGCCAGACCCGCGCCAACCGCTTCGAAACCCGCCAATCCATAGGCAACCATTGCCCGAACAAGACCAGCTCCGGATCGCACAACGGGGAGACCGGCCACCTACCGGCGCGGAGAAAGATCGGGTTGCGGCAGGCGAAGGCCAACAAGGATGTCTCGTGAAGGACGCTGACCGGCGCTAGATCCTCGTCGATCGACGGAAGCTGTTCTCGTGCTCGGTGTCCTAGCCAGCGTGGTGGTTTCTGCGCACACCGGCGGCCGAAATCGGACCGTTCGGCACTCCGTAACGCAAGCATCTCGTCGCCGCCGATGCCGGTGAACACAACGGGCTCCGACGACGTCATGAGAATCCGATGTAGGGCCTCGGCATAGGGCTCTTCGCCTGGGTTCGCAGCCCTGGGACCAGCTGGATCGAATGGCCGGCACGCCGGGATCGACACATCACGCAATGAGCGAAACCGGACGAGTTCAGCGCGTCGACGGCGTTGCTGGGCTGCTGCTTCTCCCTCGATACTCAGGCCATAGCTTGCTAGACCAGGACTTCCCGCAGCCAAGGTCAACGCGACCAAAGCCGAGTCCAGTCCGCCCGAGAGTTCCGCGACCGCACTCTCGCTGGTCACTTCACGGCGGCGCACCGCCTGACCGAGCAGTGAGTCGAACGCATCGAGAACCGGAGCGTCAGGACCGACACTCCGTGCCCGATATCGAGGAGCAGCTTGCGGATAGCAGGATTCCAGGCTGCCCGCTCGAAACTCGACAGAAGATCGTTCTGTGAGTTGAACGACCGATCGGGCTATGGTGTTCCGGGTGTAGCGGTGCCGCCGTGTCAAGAGTCGACTGAGTTCGCGGAAATCAAGTTCGGACGAGACAATATGTGGCCGCAGATCGTCGAAATCCCATGATGCATGCAGGCGGCTGTCGCGAGCAGCCAGATACAGCGGAGCGGTGCCCCACGCTCCGGCATGCAACCGAATAGCAGGCCATTCGAATTCGACCACGACGAACTCGACCGAGGTACGCCGCAGTTGGTCGAGAGCGTTCACCCAGTTTTCAGGCTTGATGCGGCTGATCGGTCCTTGCCATGGCGCCGTATCCGGCATTCGCTCCCGAACTATCACGGCTGTTCGGACCCCATCCGTCACGAGCAGCGATTCGAGGGCTGGGTTACTGAGCGGCTCTATCCAGCCACATCGAGCCGTCCATCGTCCGGACGACCACGACCAGAGCGGCCGATCGGGCACGATCGCCAGCTGAAGCTTGAGCACACAACCTCCAGGTTCGGGGGCGAGCCGGTACTGCCGACTCACCCCCGGTCCGTCAATCCTCGTCCTTGTACCCCTGGTCTTCGCTTCCAGCAGGCTTGCGCAGGTAACGCTCGACTGCCTCAACGGTCTCGATGATAGGCGGACTGTCGAAGAGGTCTTCCATCTCGGCCATGTGGTTTCACCTCCATTCTGGTTGAATCACGGATAAGTTGCGTGTGGTCACAACTCATCGACGCACAGGGTGCCCATCGTCGATAGGTCGGAGAACAAGCCTAAGTAATCGAGATCCAGCCATGCACTCCATGATCACCGTTGGATACGGGAGTTTCGACGCCCATTGGGTCTAGCCCCATCGGGGCTTCTCCGAGCGTCCAACCTTCGAGAACGGGATTTGCTCGTACAGTGCGGACGTTGGGCGGCCACAGCCGATACGGTATGAATTCCCGCGTCTCGACTAAGCAACGGCGGTAGACCGTGAGCAGCCGACGAAAGCACTGCCAGTTCTGTGGAGCATCGACACACACCAGTACGGCGTGCAGCACGTACGTGGCCGAGTTGAGCGTGTGCAAGCCGATTCCCCCGGGGTTCTTCGATGATCCGGGTATGCGCACAGCGCTGGCCCACTACGACTTCGGGGCTGTGTTCCTCGCCGTGCGGAGCCACACCGGGATGTCGCAACTGGAACTCGCCGATTTGCTCGGACTCTCTCAGTCTCGAGTTTCCGCCGTCGAGCGTGGTGAACGCAGACTCACGCATGTGAAGCTGGCTGCCCGGATGGCCACTGCCCTGCGTATCCCAGCTCAGCGTTTCGGATTCCCAAGCCGACCCGATGAACTCGATAATGCTCATGTCAAGGAGGCGAGTTGGTTGGAACGCCGAGACTTCCTCAACCTGGTCACAGCGGCCGCGCTCGGATCAAACCTGCATCCGGAGATCTCGCGGCTTGGCGAACTGCTCCCTTGGAGTACCGAACCGGTTCCCCGATCACGCATCGGGGCAGCCGATGTCGATGCGATCGAAGCCATGACCGACGGTTTCCGTCGCCTCGACCTCGCCCATGGCGGTGGGTTCTGTCGAGCAGCAGCGATCGCCCAACTTCAGCAGGTTCGACGACTGAGAGATGCCATCTGCTCCCCTGCGGTTCAGACACGCCTCGTCGTAGCCACGGCGGAACTCGCCTCGACGGCAGGTTGGATGGCCTACGACGTCGATGATCACAACACGGCGCGTCGTTTGTGGGCCTTTGCGCTTGCCGAAGCTCAGCACAGCGCGAACCACCCTCGGGCTGCGGACCTTGCTGTCGGGCTTCTGCTCGACATGGCGCATCAAGCCCTGCATCTCCAACGCCCAGACGAGGCCCTTCGGTTGACGCAGCTCGCTTCGGCGACGGCCTCGAATCGACAGTTTCCGGTCAACGTGATCACCGAGGGATACATATCAACCGTGCTCGGGTGGTGCCGGGCTTCACTGGACGAGCCGCAGGCCGCAGTTCGCGCGATCAGCCAATCACAGGAGCTATACGGGCGCACCGAACCCGGCGCGGTGCCGCCGTGGGCCTCGTTCGTCACGGACGCAGAGATCACTGCGCAGCAGGGCCACGCCCTTTATCTACTCTCGTTGAACCGCCCCGAGTTCGCGGCCGAAGCCGCAGATCAGCTGACCTTCGCCGTGGACGAGTACAGCGCCGACCACGAACGAAGTCGTGCCATGGTGCTGGCACCGTTGGCATGCACACATTTTCGGAACGGCGATCTGACGGCGGCAGTCGCCACCGGTCATCAGGCAGTGAGCGCAATCGCTGAGCTCTCCTCGACCCGTGGCCGTGCTCGCCTACGAGTACTCGATGCCGTAGCCGCCCCTTTCGCCCCCGCCCCGGAGATCATCGAACTACGGCAACGGATTCACTCGTTCCTTCATTCTGCGGCTTAGCAGACACGTCTGGCCGCACATAACTCCCCGGTCCGACGTACCCACCCCTCACTCCAGGTGGGCCAGGGACGTGATGACGCGTTCGGCGATGTCCTGGGGCCAGGGGAAGGCGACGGTCACCGCGCGTTGGTGGGCGAGGCCGTGCAGTCCCAACCACAGCGCGACGGTGTCGACGGCCAGGTCGTTGCTCGTGGAATAGCCTGCGGCGACGCATTCGCCGAGCACCGTGCCGAGTAGGCCCATGCATTCGTCGCCGAGGGCGGCCATGTCGTCGGCGGTCACGGAGGTCTCGCTCAGGGCGGGCATCCATACGCCGCCGAACATGACGCGGTAGCGGCCGGGCCGCTGCTGGGCGTAATCCAGGTAGCAATCGCAGACGGCGAACAGGCGGCGGCGGGGGTCGTCGCCTGCTTCGGCCGCCGCGACGTGCAGTTTCGCGGCGAGTTCGGCGAAGATCTGTTGGACCACGGCGAGCATGATGTTCGGCTGATCGGGGAAGTGTCGGTAGATCGACGGGGCGGCGATCCCGGCGCGGCGGGCGACCGAGCGCAGGGTGATGGCACTTTCATCGCCGGTCTCGTCGAGCAGTTCCGTGGCTGCGGCGACGATCTCGTCGCGCAGTCGGCCCCCCTCACCTCGACGGTTGCGGGTCCGCGTCGGAGTCGTGCCCGAGTCATCAGCCATCCCCTGAGGTTACACCTGAAAGCTTATAGCCGTTAGCTCTTGCGGTACGTGACCTTACGGTCGTAGCCTTACGCCTGTAAGCATTCGAGTCCGACCCAGGAGCGTCCGTCATGACCAGCACCGCGCTTACCCGCACCACCGAGATCGTGTTGCCCGGTGAAGTCGAGCCGACCGGACTGCAGGTCACCGAACGCGATCTGCCCGCACCCGCCGCCGGTCAGGTCGCCCTGCGGATGGAGGCGACCGGGGTGTCGTTCGCCGAGCAGCAGATGCGACGCGGCAAGTACTACGACCAGCCGCCGTATCCCTTCGTCCTCGGCTACGACGTCGTCGGCACGGTGACGGCCGTCGGAGCGCGGGGCGACGCCGCGATGGTCGGCCACCGATACGCCGCCGTCACCAAGATCGGCGGTTGGGCCAGCCATCTGCTGCTCGACGCCGCCGATCTGGTCGCGGTACCGGACGAGGTGGGCTCGGCCGCCGCCGAGGCCGTCGCGGTCAACGGGGTCACGGCGTGGCAGATGTTGCATCGCACCGCCAAGGTCGCCGAAGGCGGCGCGATCGTGGTGCTCGGCGCCAACGGCGGTGTCGGTTCACTGCTCGTGCAGTTGGCCCGGCAGGCGGGAATCACGGTGATCGGGACGGCGTCGACACGGCATCACGACCTGCTGCGCGAGCTGGGTGCGACGCCCGTGGACTATCGGGAACCGGACATGTACCAGCGGATTCGGGCGCTCGCCCCCGAAGGCGTGGACGCCGTGTTCGACCACGTCGGCGGACCCGGCCTCACCGAATCATGGAAGCTGGTGCGCAGGGGCGGGACGCTGGTCTCCTACGGCACGGCGGCGACCAAGGACGTCGCCGGCAATTCGCAGCTCCCGGTGTTGCAGTCCTTCGCCCGGCTGGGGATGTGGAACGCGCTGCCCAACGGCAAGAACGCCTACTTCTACAACTTCTGGGCGGGTAGGCGGGACCTGGATACCTTCCGAGCTCGGCTGCGCGGCGACCTCACCACGGTGCTCCGGCTGGTGGCCGAGGGGGTGCTCACCCCGCAGATCGCCGCGGAGTTCCCCTTGAACCAGGCCGCGTCCGCGCTGCAGCTGGCCGAGTCGCGCACCGTCGCGGGCAAGGTCGTCATCGTCGCGTAGCCGACCCCCGAAGGCAGTCGGTACGGCGGCGCGATGCAGACGCGAGCAAAGATCAGGACACTTGATCTTGCGGACTGGTGGACTCACCACGTTCGCAGCCGATGATGCTCGAATTCCGAACCCGGAGCCCAACACATGCGAATGCTCTTCAGTGCCGTCTCCGCCTACGGGCACATCCTGCCGTTGGCGCCGCTGATGCAGGCGGCTGTCGATGCAGGTCACGACGTTGCCCTCTTAACCAGCGAGGGCGTCCGGCCGCTGGCGGCGAACGAACTGGCCGCCGAGGTCGAACTCCTGGGGGTCTGCGCCGAAGCGGAGGACCATATCGCCGAGGCGGCCCGCCGGTCCGGCGGCGATCCCTTCCACCCGACCCCCGAGGTGATCGGCGAGGTCTTCGGTAACACCCGCCTGATCCTCGACGCGGAGAACGGCCTCTCGGCGGCCTCGACGTGGGCACCGGATCTGATCGTCGCCGAACTCTTCGACACCGTCGGACCGATGATCGCCGCGCGAATGGAACTGCCCTGGTACCAGGTCGGCATCGGGCCCGCGCTCCCCGCAGTGCTGGCCGGTGAGATCGACCGATCCGTGCTGCCGCACTACGAGCGCGCGGGCGTGAAGCCCGTACCCGCCGCCGGCTACCTCGATACCTGTCCGGCTGCGTTGCAGGACCCGGAGTGGGTCAGCGAGATTCCGGTGCTCCCGGTTCGGGTGGGCGCCCATCGCAGGCCGAACCCTTCGGGCATCGAGCTCCCCCGCTTCACCGATCCGTCGAAGCCCACCGTGTTGCTCACCCTGGGGACGGTGTTCTCCGAGGCGTCGACCTTGGCTGCGCTCTGCTCGGCGGTCGCGCAGGCCGATGTCAACGTGCTGGCCACGCTCGGGGTCGTTCTGGAGGAGTCGCCGGAGGTCACCGGTCGTGGTGAGGTTCGGTTCGTGCCGTTCGCGCCGTTGGAGGAGCTGCTGAAGGACGTCACGTTGGTGGTGGCCGCCGGTGGTTCCGGGACGGTGCTGGGCACGCTGAGCCGTGGCATCCCGCTGGTGTTGTGGCCGCAGGGCGCCGACCAGCCGATCAACGCGGCCCGGGCGGCTGCGGCGGGCGTGGCGTTGGTGGCGGGCTCGGCGGACGAGACCAGCGAGGCGGTGGCCCGTGCCCTACAGGATGAGCAGCTGCACACCAGGGCCGCGCAGGTGGCGGCGGACAACGAGCTTCGACCCACGCCCGCCGAGATCGTCGCGACCCTGACGGCCGGCTCGCGTTAGGACTCGGACCGAGAATATCCACCGCTGACCGAACACCTGTTCTTGCGACACCCGGTCGGCTCGCTGCGTAGCCGCTGTCGAGCCGACCGGCCGCGTCGGCCCGTTCTTCGGGCCGGGTAGCTCCTCTCGCACGATCGACCGCGATCCCCGGGCGACCCGCCCTGGTCGAGCCTGCCCTTCTCCCTTCTCCCGCACGCGTTTCTCCGTGCGATGAATCCTTGGCATGGAAAGGAATTCCGTGACCCCGAAAACGAGATCCGAGCGTCCCCGTAGGCGCTGGGCGCGATGGAGTCTAATCACGATGGCGGCACTGTTCGCCGGGACGCTCGGCGCCGCCGGGATCTATTTTCTCCAGGCTAGAATCGATACGGTCGGCGCTGTCGATTTCGATACCGAGCTGACGATTCCGCCGCTGGCCGAATCGGAGCAGGACGATTCCGGTGCGCGGGTGTTCGACCTGACCATTCAGTCCGGTGCGACCGAGTTCGTGGCGGGCGGTGCGACCGACACCTGGGGCGTCAACGGCACGTTCCTGGGCCCGACGATCCGCGCGCAACGTGGGGAACGGGTCGAGTTCGCCGTCACCAACGATGTCGACGAGGAGACCTCGATCCACTGGCATGGGATGCGGCTGCCTGCCGAGATGGACGGCGGCCCGCACCAACCGATCATGCCGGGCGAGACCTGGCGTCCGCATTGGACGGTGGACCAGCCCGCCTCGACGCTCTGGTATCACCCGCACGTGCACGGCAAGACCGCGGCGCACACCTATCGCGGGGTGGCGGGCATGTTCATTCTCGACGACGAGAACACCGCGAGCCTGAATCTTCCTGCGGACTATGGCGTCGACGATATCCCGCTGATCGTGCAGGACCGAAAGTTCGATGCGGACAATCAGTTCGACGACTCCATTCCGTTGGGCAGCACCTCGGGAACTCTCGGCGACGAGATTCTGGTCAATGGTTCCCATGGCCCCTATCGGGAGGTGACGACCCGACTGGTGCGCTTGCGGTTACTCAATGCCTCGAATGCGCGGATGTACAACTTCGGTTTCTCCGATGATCGACCATTCCAGCTCATCGGTACCGACGGCGGGCTGCTCCCCGAAGCATGGGAGACCGATCGAATCCAGTTGTCGGCGGGTGAACGCGCGGAGATCGTGGTGGCCTTCGAACCGGGCGATACCGTCGAGCTGCGGTCGTATGCGGCCGAGTTCGACCTCGGCGACCAGACAGCCGATCGGCTCAGTGGGGAGCAGGACGAGCTCGACATCGTCCAGTTCCGGGCCGCCGATGCCCTGGCCGATGAGACCGAGATCCCCGAGACGTTGGCGCCCGCGCCCGATCTCGGTACCGAGAACGTCGCCGAGGTGCGCACCTTCGATCTGGAGGGACGCAGCATCAACGGACAGCAGATGCAGATGGACCGCATCGACTTCGGGGTTCGCGAGGGAGACACCGAGGTCTGGGAGGTCACCAACCACAACGGCTATCTGCACAACTTCCACGTGCATGACGTGCAGTTCCAGGTGGTGGACGTCGATGGCGTCGAGCCGCCGCCGCAGCTGCGCGGGTGGAAGGACACCGTGCTGTTGGTGCCGGATCTGCGCTATCGGTTGGCGATGCGGTTCAGCGACCACACCGATCCGAATGTGCCCTACATGTTCCACTGCCATCTTCTGACGCACGAGGACGAGGGGATGATGGGGCAGTTCGTGGTGCTGGGCGAGGATGAGGAGATCGGTCGGGTGCCGCAGCACGGCGGCCACGACCACGGCGACTGACCGCGCGAACGCCGCCGAGCCGCCGAGGTCGCCCGGTCAGCTGGTCGGCACCGGAGTCAGCAGGGTGCCCTCGGCCATGAAGTGGTGCAGGTTGCGGAAGGCCAGATCGCCCATGGCCTCGCGGGTCTCGGTGGTGCCGCTGGCGATGTGTGGCAGCAGCACGACCGAATCGAGCCCGAGCAACTCGGCGGGAACGTTGGGTTCGTCGACGAAGACGTCCAGTGCCGCGCCCGCGATGCGGCCCGCCACCAGCGCTGCCACCAGGGCCGGTTCGTCGACGACGCTGCCTCGGGCGACGTTGACCAGGAAGCCCTGCGGCCCGAGGGCGGTCAGCACCTCTTCGGAGACCAGACCACGGGTGCTCGCCCCGCCTGCCGCGGTCACCACCACGACGTCGGACTCGGCGGCCAGCGTGGTCGCCGAATCGACGTACCGGTAGGAGGCCTCGGCCACCGGGCGGCGGGAGTGGTAGACGATCTCGGCGTCGAAGCCGGTCAGTCGGCGGGCGACGGCCTGGCCGATCCGGCCCAGGCCGAGGATGCCGATCCGCTTGCCGCTCACCTTGGTGGTGAGCGGATAGGCGCCGGGTTTCCAGTCGCCTCGGCGCACATAGCGGTCGGCGGCGCTGAGTTTGCGCATCACGTCGATCAGCGCGCCGACGGCGAGGTCGGCGACGCAGTCGGTGAGGACGTCGGGGGTGTTGGAGACGTCGATGCCCCTGCTGCGGGCGCGGGCGACGTCGGTGGTCTCGTAGCCCACGCCGAAGTGCACGATCGCGCCGAGGTTGGGCAGCGCGTCCATCAGTTCGTGGCTGACCCCGATCCGAGCGGTGGTGACGACCGCGACCACCTCGGCGCCGCGCTCGGCGAGGAAGGCGGCCGGATCGTCCTGTTCGGACAGCACCACGGTGCGGTGGTTCGCGGCGAGCGAGGCCGTCAACGAGGGCAGCAGCGGGATGGTCTGTAGAACGATGCCCTCGGATGTCGGAGTGGCCGTCACGTCGATCTCCTTGCGTTCTTCATCGGCGTGGGCCGCAGGGAGTCGTCGGCGCTCCCGCCGGTCGCTGTCCGCAGTCCGGTCGGGCGAGGGCGGCGGGGCCACACCTGGAATTGGGGCGCAGGCGGCGACAGTAGATGACTACCATCGCCGCCTGCGAGTTCGCTTCGGCCGATGCCGTCGTCAGTCGCGGCCGAGTTCGCCGTCGATCCGACGCCAGAGGCCGAGGGTGTTCTCCCGTCGAAGCTCGACGGGCAACAGGGCGTCCGGGACGTTCTGGTAGCTCACCGGGCGCAGGAATCGCTCGATCGCCAGGGTGCCGACCGAGGTGGTGGCAGGCGCCGAGGTCGCGGGGAACGGCCCGCCGTGCACGACGGCGTTGCCGACCTCCACGCCGGTGGGCCAGCCGCCGAAGAGCACCCGACCGGCCAGCACCTCCAACACCGGCAGCAGGTCGGCGACGACCGGGTGGTCGCTCTCCTGGGCGTGCACGGTGGCGGTGAGCTGACCTTCGAGGGAGGTGAGGATCTCGTGGAGCTGGTCGAGGTCGCGCACCCGCACGATCAGCGAGGTCGCACCGAAGATCTCGTCCCGCAGCGATTCGTCGGCGAGGAAGGTCGCGCCGTCGGTGGTGTAGAGACCCACCTGTCCGCAGGCCGCGATCTCCTCGTCGGTCGGTCCGCTCGCCACCTCGGTGACGCCGGGCCGCGCGGCGAGCTGCTCCACGCCCTGCTGGTAGGCCTGCTGGATTCCGGTGGTCAGCATCGGCGCGGCCGGCGCCAGTCCGACCGCGGCCCTGGCGGCGGCGACGAACTCGTCGAAGCCGGTGTCCTCGCCCTCGCCCGCCACCGCGAAGACCAGGCCGGGGCTGGTGCACAGCTGTCCTGCGCCGGTGGTGACCGAGACGATGAACTCGCGGCCCAGGTCGGCACCGCGTTCGGCCAGCGCGCCGGGGAGCAGCACGACCGGGTTGACGCTGGACATCTCGGCGTAGACCGGGATCGGCACCGCTCGTTGCGCTGCGGCGGCGACCAGGGCCAGCCCGCCGGAGCGGGAGCCGGTGAACCCGACTGCCGCGATCGCGGGGTCCTGAACCAGGGCCGTGCCCAGTTCGCGGCCCGCGCCGAAGAGCAGCGAGAAGGTGCCCTCGGGGAGTCCGTGCTCGGCGACGGCGGCCCGGATGGCGCGGCCGACTAATTCCGAGGTGCCGGGGTGGCTGCTGTGTGCCTTGACCACCACGGGCGCACCGGCGGCCAGGGCGGAGGCGGTGTCGCCGCCTGCCACCGAGAACGCGAGCGGGAAGTTGCTGGCGGCGAACACGGCCACCGGGCCGAGCGGCACCTTGCGCTGGCGCAGGTCCGGCTTGGGCAGCGGGACCCGGTCGGCGTTGGGGGTGTCGAGTCGGACGCCGAGCCAGTCGCCTGCCCGCACGGTGGTGGCGAAGAGGCGCAGCTGGTTGACGGTGCGCGCCAGTTCACCGCGTACTCGGGCCTCGGGGATGCCGCTCTCGGCGACGACCCGCTCGACGAGGACGTCGCCGA
Organism: Actinoalloteichus hymeniacidonis; assembly: GCF_014203365.1. Lineage (NCBI taxonomy): Bacteria > Bacillati > Actinomycetota > Actinomycetes > Pseudonocardiales > Pseudonocardiaceae > Actinoalloteichus > Actinoalloteichus hymeniacidonis. The sequence goes on along the minus strand of NZ_JACHIS010000001.1, from coordinate 1,660,772 downwards.
GGGCGTCGATGTTGCCCGCGGCGGTGTCGAGGAAGGCGGCGCGCTTCTCCAGGGAGGTCGCCCGGTAGACGCCGAAGGCCTCCTTGGCGAGCCGGGTGGCGCGGGCCACCTCGGCGGCGCCGCCCAGCCCGTAGGCCGGTTCCAGGGATTGGCCGGTGCGCGGGTTCACGCCGAACACGGTGCCCTGCTCGCCGTGGACGTCCTGGGAGCCGATGAGCATCGAGCCGGTGAGGGTCGCGGTGGCGGAAGCGTCGGTCGAAGAGGTCATGCCTTGGTCACCTTCGTCACGAGTGCGGTGAGGTCGTCGAGTTCGGCCGAGGTCAGGTCGGTCAGCGGCGGCCGGACCGGCCCGGCGCTGCGACCGATGACGGTCAAGCCTGCCTTGACGATGGACACCGCATAGCCTGCCCGACGATTGCGGATGTCGAGGTAGGGCAGCACGAACTCGTCGAGCTTGCGGTACACCGTCTCGGCGTCCCTGGCGCGCACGGCGGCGTAGAACTCCACGGCCCACTCCGGCAGGAAGTTGAAGATCGCCGACGAGTAGGTGGTGACACCCATCTCGAGGTAGGGCAGCGCGTAGGTCTCGGCGGTGGGCAGTCCGCCGATGGACAGCAGGCGGTCGCCCAGCCGCGCGTAGATGCGGGTCATGAGGTCGACGTCGCCGATGCCGTCCTTGAACCCGATGAAGTTCGGGCATTCGTCGGCGAGTCGTTGCACGGCGTCGAAGCCGAAGGCGGCGTTGGCCCGGTGGTACACGACCACACCGAGCGAGGTGGCCGCGCAGACCGCCTTGACGTGCTCGACCAGGCCGTCCTGGGACAGTTCGGTGAGGTAGGGCGGCAGCAGGAACACGCCGTGCGCGCCTGCGGCCTCGGCGTCGCGGGCCATCGCGACGGCCTGGGCGGTGCCGTAGCCGGCGGGTGCGATGACCGGCTTGTCCCCGGGCATCGCGGCGACGGCGGCGCGCACGATGCGGCCGACCTCGTCGGGGACGAGGGAGAAGAATTCACCGGTGCCACCTGCGGCGAACAGGCCCGAAGCGGCGTACGAGCCGAGCCAAGCGATGTGGTCGCGGTAGCCGTCCTCGTCGAAGGCCAACTCCGCTGTCGCGTGCGTGACCGGGAAGGACAGCAGGCCCGTGCCGAGGGTGGTCCGCAGTTCCTCTGGGGTGTACAGCGTCATGGCTCAGGCTCCAGTGTCGGGGGACTCCCGCCGAGGCTAGGGAGTTCCCCGATACCTGTCTAACACGATTAACGCATTGACTGATACCTTCTCTGCATCGAGGAGGTTTCGATGGCCGCACCGTTCACGTTGGAGCAGCTCCGAGGCTTCGTCGCCGTGGCCGAGGAAGCCCACTTCGGGCGGGCCGCGGCGCGCTTGCAGATGACGCAGCCGCCGTTGAGTCGCCAGGTCCAGAAGTTGGAGCGTTCGCTGGGCGTCGACCTGCTCGTCCGGACCACCCGCGCCGTGTTGCCCACCCCGGCGGGCGAGGCCTTCCTGACCGAGGCCCGGCGCATCCTGAATCTGGCCGATGCCGCGCCATCGGCAGCTCAGCACGCCGCCGACGGGGCCACGGGTTCGTTGCACATCGGTTTCACCGCGGTCACGGCGTTGACCGTGTTGGGCAGCTGGATCAAGGTCGCCAACACCCGGTTGCCCGCCGTCCGACTCACGCTCACCGAGATGGTGACCAGGGACCAGGTGGAGGCCCTGCTGGCGGGCGAGTTGAGCGTCGGACTGGTCCGAGGCGTGGCCGCCACCGATGTGCTCAGCGTCCGACGCGTCCACGCCGAGAGCCTGGTGCTGGCCTGCCCCGGCGGGCATCCCCTGACCACGCTGGGCAGGCCGCCGACCCTGGCCGACGTCGCCGAGCACGCCGTCATCACCTACAGCCCCGTCGAGGCCCGTTACCTGCACGAACTCGTCATCACGGTGTTCCGCAACGCCGGCGTGGAGCCACGCTACGTGCAGCGGATCGGCCAGGTGCAGAGCCTGCTGGCACTGGTGGACGCGGGCCTGGGGGTGGCACTCGTGCCGAGGTCGTCCTCGCGCCTGCGACTGCCCAATCTGGCCTTCACCGAGATTGCGGGTCTTGCGCCCGACCTCGTCGAGGCGCAGTGTGCATGGCGTAGCGACCACGACGATCCGGCGCTGGCTGCGCTGCTCCGACTGACTGCGCTCTGATCCGGTCGAACTCTTGACGGCCTTTGGCCTCAAGCCTACGGTCTGTCTACCCATACAGACCAAGTGCGCGTTTGTAGACACTCTGGCGCCAGACCGGCCCGATCAGCACCCACCACGACTCCCGGAGAGACGATGCTGTCTTCCGTGCACCGCCCCGTCCACATCGGACGGTCCCGAGCCAAGAGCGGACTCGCCGCGATGCTGGTTCTCGCTTGCACGGCCACGACCGCGTGCTCCGTGGCCAACAGCGACAGCGCGGGTGACGCGGGCGACGCCGGGGACTCCCTGCGCATCGTGCTCGCTCAGGAACCGCCGACCCTGGAACCCTGCGAGGCATCACTGACGTCCACGGGCGTCGTCACCCGCTCCAACATCAGCGAACCGCTGATCGAGCGCGATCCGACCACCGGTGAGCTGGAACCACTGTTGGCCACCGAATGGGAGCAGGACTCCGACACCGAGTGGACCCTGCAGGTCCGCGACGACGTCACCTTCCACGATGGTGCCGAGTTCACCGCCGAGGATGCCGCCTTCTCCATCGACCGCGCCGTCAACTCCACGTTGGCCTGCAACGTCGAGGGCTACGTCTTCGGTGACGACGACTTAGGTATCGAGGTCGTCGACGACACGACGCTGACCATCACCACCGCGCGTCCCGACCCGATCCTTCCGTTGCGGTTGAGCTTCATCGAGGTCGTGCCGCGCACCACCAGCACCGAGGCCAAGGTCCGCGAACCCATCGGCACCGGCCCGTACGCGGTGGCCTCCTGGGAGACCGGCGTCTCCATCAACCTGCAGCGTCACGACGACTACTGGGGCGAGGCCCCGGACTTCGGGCGGGTCCGCTACGTCTGGCGGTCCGAGTCCAGTGTGCGCGCGGCGATGATCGCCACCGACGAGGCCGACATTGCCACGGCGCTCAACCCGGAGGACGCCACCGAGGAGAACTCGCTGCCGTACCCCAACAACGAGACCACCGCCCTGCGATTGGACGGCACCCAGGCGCCGTTGGACGACCTGCGGGTGCGCAAGGCCATCGGATTGGCCGTCGACCGACACGGCATCGTCGATGCCCTATTCGATGGTCTGGCGCAACCGGCCGCGCAACTCGTACCGGAGGGCGTCGTCGGCTACAACCCCGAGTTGACGGCCGCACCGGCCGATCCGGAGGCCGCCCGGGCATTGGTCGAGGAGGCCGCCGACGACGGCGTCCCGGTCGACCGCGAGATCACGCTGATCGCTCGCAACGACATGTTCCCGAGGGTGGCCGAGACCGCCGAGGCCCTGCAATACCAGCTGGCGGAGATCGGCCTACAGGTGAAGATCCAGATGGCCGACACCGCCGCCCACCTGGAATATCAGCTCCGCCCGTTCCCCGAGGACGTCGGGCCGGTCGCGCTGCTGATCATGCACGGCAATCAGGCCGGTGACGCGGGCTTCACCACCAGCCAATACCTGATCTCCGACGGCCCGCAGTCCACCTTCGGCACCGATGCGCTGGACGAACAGGTCGCCGAGGCCGACGAGGCCCTCGACGACGAGCGACAGGACGCGTTCGCGGAGGTGTTCGCCGAGCAGAACGAGTCCGTCGCCCAGTACGCCCACCTCGCCCACATGCAGGGGTTGCTGGGCATCTCCCCTCGGGTGTCCTACGAGCCGAACTCCGCCACCGGGGACGAGATGCGTCTCGCCGACATCCGGTCGCAGCGCTGAGAGGACCGACCATGTTGACCTTCCTGCGCAAACGCATCGTCTCCAGCGCGATCCCCCTGGTCGTCGTCGTCCTCGGCGTGTTCTGCCTGGCTCGGCTCACCGGCAATCCCGTGAACCTGTATCTGCCGGTGAGCGCCACGGCCGAGCAACGCGCCGCGTTCTCGGCGGCCAACGGATTCGACCAGCCGATCTACATCCAGCTGTTGGACTACCTCGGCCAGGTCGTCCGCCTCGACTTCGGCGTCTCGCTGCGCACCGGCCAGCCCGCGGGCGAGATGGTGCTCGCGGCGTTCCCCGCCACTCTGCAGCTGGCCGCCGTGACGATGGTGATCGCCATCGTCGGCGCGGTGCTGCTAGGCAGTCTGGCCGCCTACCGGCCGAACTCGCCCGCCGACCGGTCCGCGAGCTTCCTGTCCATGACCGCGGCCAGCATCCCGGACTTCTGGTTCGCCATCATGGGCGTGCTGATCCTGGGCGTCGGCTTGGAATGGCTGCCGACCTCCGGGGTCGACGGCGGCATCGAGGTGTGGATCCTGCCCATCGCAACCCTGCTGATTCGCCCGTTCGGCGTGTTGGTGCAGGTGGTACGCGGTGCGATGGTGGCCGCGCTGTCCGCGCCCTACGTCAAGGTGGCCCGCAGTAAGGGGGCCAGCGAGTCCCGGGTGGTGTTCGGGCACGCCTTGCGCAATGCCTCGGTTCCGGCGTTGACCGTGGCGGGCGATCTCACCATCGGCCTGGTCAACGGCGCGGTGGTCGTCGAGACCATCTTCGGTTGGCCGGGAATCGGCAAGCTGATGATCGACTCGATCCTGCAACGCGACTTCGCCGTGCTTCAGGCGGCCGTGTTGTTGACCGCCGTGACGATCTTCGTGCTGAACATCCTCATCGACGTCTGCTACGCCCTGCTCGACAACCGTGTCCGCCAATCCGTGCCCGCGTGAGGAAGGAGCCACTCGATGTCTGAGAGAACCGAAGACCAGACTCGCGACGATCCGGCGCGGGCCGAGCCCGCTCCGCCCGCCGCCCGCCGCACCAGTTGGTGGACCATGCTCGGCCGGGACTCCTTCGCCGCCGTGGCGGCCGTGGTGCTCGGCGGGGTGCTGTTGGTCTCGGCGGCGGCGCCGCTGTTCCTCGGCGACCGCGCCGTCCGCCAGGACCTCTCCGCTTCGCTGCGTCCGCCGTCCTTCGACCACGGATTCTTCGGTCTGCTGGGCACCGACGTCCTCGGCCGCAGTGTGTTGGCCCGGCTGATCGAGGCGGGCGGCACCACGCTGTCGGTCGCGATTCCCGCCGTGGTGTTGTCGCTGCTGATCGGCTCGTCGTGGGGCATGTGGGCCGGCTACCGGGGTGGCTGGCGGGAGAACGTGTCGATGCGGATCGCCGACATCATCCTGAGCTTCCCATCGCTGCTGCTGGCCGTGGTCGTGCTCTACGTGTTCGAACCGAGCGTGGCCAACATCGTGGCGATCCTGGCGGTGGCCCGCATCCCCATCTACCTGCGGACCGCCCGCGCCGAGGCCGCCGAGCTGAAGAGCCGGTTGTTCGTCGACGCGGCTCGCACCTTCGGCACCAAGACCGGGCCGACCATCTTCCGACACGTTGCGCCGATCGCGCTGCCCACCCTGCTGACGGTCGCCACCCTGGACTTCTGCTTCGTGATGCTCACCGAGTCCTCGCTGAGCTTCCTCGGGATCGGCATCCAGCCGCCCGAGGTGAGCTGGGGACTGATGGTCGCCCAGGGCAGGCAGTATCTCCAGACCGCCTGGTGGATCGCGGTGCTGCCCGGTATCGCCATCGTCATCACCACCGTCTCGGCCACCATCCTCGCCGCCTGGGTTCGGATCGCCACCGATCCCGGCCAGCGATGGCGGCTCACCCTCCCGCGGGCCAAGCGCGGCCGCGGACCCGCCGCCGGAGAGGTCACCGCATGAGTGCCACCCGTTCCGCCGCTCCCACCACGACCACCGGTCGGGCGGCGTTGGAGGTAGACAAGCTCAGCGTCGGTCTGCGCACCACCGACGGCGAGGTTCGCGCCGTCGACCAGGTGAGTTTCACCGCGCATTCCGGCCGCACCCTGGCGTTGCTCGGCGAGTCCGGCTGCGGGAAGTCGATCACCGCGCAGGCGGTGGTCGGGCTGCTCGACCCGGTCGCCGAGGTGACCGGCGGTGCGATCCGGGTCGTGGGTACCGACGTCGTCGATCTGGACCGCAAGGAGCGCCGCAAACTGGCCGGTCCGGTGTTGTCCATCGTCTTCCAGGACGCGCTGACGGCGATGAACCCGGTGCAGACCGTCGGCGCCCAGCTCGGCGAGCCCTTCCGTATTCACCAGGGCGCGTCCCGCAAGGAAGCCCGTGCGAAGGCCATCGAGCTGATGGATCTGGTCGGTATCCCCGAACCGCATGTTCGGGCTCGGTCCTACCCGCACCAGTTCTCCGGTGGGATGCGGCAACGGCTGCTGATCGCCATGGCCGTGGCGTTGAATCCGAGGGTGCTGATCGCCGACGAGCCGACGACCGCGCTGGATGTCACCGTGCAGGCGCAGATCATGGCACTGCTCAAGGATCTGCAGGTCAAGCAGGACATGGCGGTCGTGTTGATCACCCACGACCTCGCCGTCGTCGCGGAACACGCCGACGACGTGGCGGTGATGTACGCGGGCAACGTCGTGGAGACCGGACCGGTCGCCGAGGTGTTCGCGAGCCCCCGCCATCCCTACACCCGAGGGCTGCTGGACTCCGTTCCGGAGCGGGCCGTCAAGGGCGAACGGCTTCCCTCGGTGCCGGGCAGTCCGCCGCAGCTCGCCGCCATCCCCAGCGGATGCGTGTTCCAGGCCCGATGCCCGATGGTTCAGCAGCGATGCAGGGCGGAACGTCCGGTCCTCGAATCGGCCGGACCCGATCGCGCCGCCGCGTGCCACTTCTCGGAGGAGCTAGCCCGTGTCTGAGACCGCGACCCTCCCATCACGGGGCGACGGGGCAGCGGCCCCACTGCTGTCGGCCACCGGGATCACCAAGACCTTCCGGGTGGCCAAGAACAAGGCGGGCAACAACAGGCTGAAGGCGTTGGACGGCGTCGACCTGCGGTTGGGTCGCGGCGAGACGCTCGGCTTGGTCGGCGAGTCCGGCTGCGGCAAGTCGACGCTGGCCCGGGTACTGCTGCTGTTGGAGCGCCCCGATTCCGGCACCCTGACGTTCGGCGGTGTCGACCCCTTCGCGTTGAAGGGCAAGGAGCTGCTGGCCTGGCGGCGCCGGGTGCAGATGGTGTTCCAGGACCCCTACGCCTCGTTGAACGCGCGGATGACCGCCGCCGACATCATCGGTGAGCCGTGGCGGACCCACCGCGATGTGATGCCGACGGCCTCGGCCCGCGCCGCCCGCGTCCGCGAGCTGCTCGACCTGGTGGGCCTGCGGCAGGGCGATGCCGAGCGGTATCCGCAGGAGTTCTCCGGCGGGCAGCGGCAGCGGATCGGGATCGCCAGGGCATTGGCGTTGGATCCGGAGATCATCGTCTGCGATGAACCGGTGTCCGCGCTGGACCTGTCGGTGCAGGCGCAGGTGCTCAATCTGCTCACCGATCTGCAGGAGCAGCTGGGCGTCTCCTACGTCTTCATCTCGCACGACCTGTCGGTGGTGCGGCACGTCGCCGACCGGGTGTCGGTGATGTACCTGGGGAAGGTCATCGAGCAGGGCCCGACCGAGGAGGTCTTCGACCGGCCGATCCACCCGTACACGGCGGCCTTGATGTCGGCGGCGCCGACGCTGGACCGCCCCGAGGAGGGAACGGGCCGCAAGCGCATCCTGTTGGAGGGCGAGGTGCCCTCGCCGCTGGATCCGCCGTCGGGATGTCGGTTCCGTACCCGCTGTGCACATGCGGCGGCACGGTGTGCCGAGGTCGAGCCGGGGCCGGTTCGGGTGCCGCTGCGACTAGCCGGGTCGGAAACCGCTGGTGACGTGGCGGGGAGTACGGTGCCGACAGTGTCGACTTCCACTGATTCCGCCGCCGAGCACCTCGGTCTGTGCCATTTCCCCCTGGACGCTTCGGGCGCGCCCACCCACTCGTGAGCACCGTCGAGCTGGTCATGCTCGCGGTGATCGTCCTGTTGGGGTCGTTCCTGCAAGCATCGATCGGTTTCGGACTGGGCATGTTGGCAGGCCCGGTGATGGCGTTGATCGAACCGAGCCTGGTGCCTGCTGGCGTGATGCTGCTGGCCACCGGGGTCACCCTGTCCATCGTGCTGTTGGACCGGAGCGAGCTGGACCTGCGTGGCACCGGCTGGGCGTTACTCGGGCGGGTGCCCGGGGTGATCGCCGGTGCGGCGCTGGTCGCGGTGTTACCCACGCGAATACTGAACCTGGTGTTGGCCGGGGTGGTCTTATTGGGCGTGTTCGTCTCGATCCGGGGCTTCGCGCCGGAACCGACCCGGCTGGCGGTCGTGACGGCCGGTGCCGCCTCGGGTCTGATGGGCACCGCGACCTCCATCGGTGGGCCGCCGATGGCGATGGTGTGGCAGAGCAAGGCCGGGGCGGCCTTACGCGGCACGATGGGCGCGTTCTTCCTGGTCGGCTCGATCATGAGCCTCGCCGCGTTGGCGGCGGCTGGCCAGGTCACCAGCGAGATCGTCTCGCATACCGCGTTGTTGCTGCCCGTCACCGCGATCGGCGTGCTGCTCTCGCGCTTCTTCGCCCGCAAGCTCGACGTCAAGCGCACCAAGGCGATCGTGACGGTGGTGTCGGTGGTGGGTGCGCTGGTGTTGATCGTGCAGCAGTTCGTCTGAAGCGGCTTCGGGTCGCGTAGCCGGGGGCGCCGTCCCCCAGCAGGCGGATTCGGGTGGGCACACCGCCGTCGGTGAGAACAGCGCGATCATCGGGTGCGTTAGACAGGAACCATGCGACCCGAGCCTGGTCAGGTGCTGCACTTCTCCGAGGACCCCACTATCACCCGCTTCGTGCCCCACGTCGCCCCGACGGCACGGCAGCCGGAGGCCTATGTCTGGGCGGTCGACTATCTCCGCGCCCCGGATTACTGGTTTCCCCGCAATTGCCCACGGGCCCTGGCGTGGACGCTGCCTACCAGCACTCCTGCCGATCGGGAGCGGATCCTGGGTCCCGGCGGCGGTGAACGGGTCCATGCGATCGAGTACCGCTGGGTAGCCGAGTTCCTCAGCGTCGAGCTGTTCGCCTATCGGTTTCCCGCCGACCACTTCGTGCCCTTCGGTGAACCGACGCCGAGTGCGGTGGTCTCGGTCGAGCCCGTGGAACCGTTGGGCCCGCCGGAGCTGGTTGGCGATCTGCTCGCGCTGCATCAGGCGGCGGGAATTCAACTTCGGATCCTCGACAACCTGTGGGGTTTCTGGGAGGACGTCGCCGCGAGCACCCTCGGGTTCAGTGGCATTCGGCTGAGCAACGCTGCAGACCGGCCGACGCCGCTCGATTCGTAGCGCCCGGCGGTCACCCGGCTCTCGTCTTGACGACGGCCGCACCGCGCCCTATTGTCAACCAAGTTGTTGAACAACAGATTGGTTGACAAAGGTGGATGTTGATGAAGAGGAGTGGCTGGACCGGGCGTTCGCCGCGCTCGGCGATCCGATCCGCCGCGCGTTGATCGCTCGACTGTCCCGCAGCGATGCCACGGTGAACGAGCTCGCCGAGCCGTTCTCGATCACCAAACAGGCCGTCTCCCGACACATCCAGGTGTTGGAGACCGCGGGTCTGATCACCCGAACCCGCGACGGCCAGCGACGGCCCTGCCATCTCGATCCGGCCGCCCTGGAGCGCCTGACCGGCTGGCTCGACACCTACCGCCTCGCCACCGAGCGGCGCCACCGTCAGCTCGATTCCGTTCTGCACACCATGAAGGAGCAGCAATGACCGAGAATCACGGCACCACCATCACCGCCGAGCCCGACACCGCGTTCATCGACATCGAGCGGGAATTCGACGCGACGCCCGCCCAGGTCTTCCGGGCCTCCACCGAGCCCGATCTCGTCGCCCGCTGGCTCGGGCCGAACGAGATGGACATCGATGTCGTCGAGTACGACGCGCGCCCCGCAGGCACCTACCGCTACATCCACCGGGATGCGGACGGCGAATACGGCTTCCGTGGTGTCTTCCACACCGTCGATGCCGGGCTGATCATCAAGACCTTCGAGTTCGACGGCGCGCCGGGGCACGTCAGCCTGGAGACCACCGAGCTGACCGATCTCGGCGGGCGCACCCGGCTGCGCACTCGATCCGTGTTCGGCTCCGTCGAGGACCGCGACGCCACCATCGCCAGCGGCATGGAGCACGGGGTCCGGGACTCGATGGATCGACTCGCCGCGACGTTGCGCGCCGAGTAACGCCTCCGAACCGAGCGTGGTGCCCGACCCGAGCCGGCCTTGGCCGACCTGGGCCGGGCACCATGTTTCAGCGCCGAGACGGCCGGGACAGCGCCGCCGCATCGGCTAGCGCCCGCTGCCCGGAAGCCGAGAAGGCGAGCCGGTTCCAGTGCGACAGCACGATCCGGGCGAGGATGGCGCGGCGGCCCCGGTTCATCCAGCCCTGTTCCTCGTCATCGGCGAGTCGGGAACCGGCGGCCTGGAACGCCGCGAGCCAGGGCGCCGCGTACGCGAGCGAACCGTCGGGTGCGAACATCTCCGCCGCTCGCGCGCCGGGAAAGAACATCAGGTCGCGCAGGGATTCGGGCTGCTCCTTGCGGAAGGTGGTGGCGTCCGGAATCAGCCGACGGACCCGCTCGAAGACGTCGGCGCGTTCGAACTCGTCGAGTCGAGCCGCGCTGAACAACCCATCGAGCAACATGATCGAGAGCTGACGCCGATCGACACTGACGTCCTTACGGCGGGCGTGGTCGAGAACGCCACGGCTGTCGGCGCAGTAAAGATCGTGCACCACGTTCAGCCCAGTGAAGCCGCCGAAGGCGGCGAGCTCCGGTTCGTACACCGTCGGCACCCAGTCGACGATGCGCAGATCGTCGGCGAGGTCGTCCAGCACCCCATCGACGACCGTGATGTCGGCACGGTGCAGCCACAGCGTCCAGGCCAGGCGATCCGACGAGAACCACCACCCCCGGATAGCTCCATCGGCCTGGAGTCGGTCCAATGCGGGCGCCACCCAGCGCACGACGATCTTCTGACTGAAGGTGGCGTCGAGAAACGAGATCCGGACCCCGTACCACTCGCCTTCGGCTCGTCGTTCCAACGCCGCACGCCCCGCCGCCTGGTAGGCCTGCACGGCTTCGTCGAGTTCTGCGAGGTGCAGTCCGATGTCGGCCGCGGTGGTCCGCAGGTCGGCGCCTCGGATCACCGTGAGGACTACGGCGGCGAGGTCGGGTGGGGCTGCGGCGTTGTCGTGGTCGGCAGACATGCTTCTCGTTCTGTAGTAGGTGGGTGTCCGGAGGATCTCCGGTGGTGTCCCACGGTTTCACAACGACCCGCTCCCGCGATGCGGGTTGAACGACGGTATGCACAGTGTCGACCATGACACGCTCGTCGACTCGGATTCGAGGTCGCGCCCATACGGCGTAACCCCAGGGACGGAAGTCGATTTTCCCGCGAAAACATCCGCACCGATTCCATCGACGATCTATATTTCGGGCTGTCGCGGAATCATGAGGAGGCATGATGACATCCTGCACCAGTTGCGGTGACAGCATTTCCGCCGGCTCGGGAAAACTCTGCTCACTGTGTATCGCGAAGATGGTCAACTATATGGAGGGCGACTACGACGACGACAACGATCCGGCCGTGAAACACCTGAAGAAGACCATCGATGGGCCGAGCGCGTCGAGAGGTTCCACCCAGAGCGGTTGCGCGGTCGTCGCGCTCGCCGTTGCCGCTGTCCCAGCCCTCTTCACGGCGGGGTGGCTGGCGGTGGCGAACCTCTTCGGCTAGACAGCATAATCGCACCCAATGATCCCAAATCGGACAATCCCTCCCTTCTCGACCGACCGAACTCGCGGCGAGATCGGCAATGCACGTCGGGGCGCTCGCATCGAATTCACTGCCGAGGAACCCCCACCGGACAGGCATTCCCCGGGATACTCGTCGGTACGGAAAGCGGATTCCACTTTCGCTGACCATGCACTACCCGAGACGGCCGCGATCAATAGTGCTACCGCCGAGCCGGTCATTCATGTCCGGGCATCGCTGGAAAGGTCCGAGAATCGATACTGCTGCGGTCGTCGACCCGATCGGCGGTCGTCGGTCGGCGCCGCAGCAGCCACTCCGGGCGGTGGACGCCCAGAGCCGAGACAGGCGGCGGCCACCGACCACCTGGCGTGTCGATTTGTTCGAAACGGCACACTGGGCACGCCTCGATGCCCGAGTCTCCGGCGTGCACAGCCTCGCCCAGCACCCACGCAGGTTCGTCGCCATCGACACCGAGGCAGGCCCGCCGCCGAACCGAGGAAGCCGCCTGGTGACCAACACCGCCGAGATCGACTTCGCCAACGCCCACGTCTACGCCATCCCGATGCGCACCCGGTTCCGGGGCATCACCGTGCGCGAGGGGATGGTGTTCGAGGGTCCGGCGGGCTGGGGCGAGTTCTGTCCGTTCCCCGAGTACGACGACGAGGAGGCCGCAGGCTGGCTGGCCACCGCCGTCGAACAGTGCACGACAGAGTGGCCGACTCCGGTGCGCGACCGCATCCCGATCAACTGCACGATTCCGGCGGTGGGTCCGGAGCGCGCCCACCAGATCGCCTCGGGCTCGGGCTGTCGGACCGCGAAGATCAAGGTGGCCGACCATCCCGACTCGCTGGCCGAGGACCTGGCGCGGGTGGCGGCGGTACGGGATGCGCTCGGGCCCGGTGGAGCGATCCGGGTGGACGCCAACGCGGTCTGGGATGTCGATCAGGCGGTCACCGCCATCGCCTCGCTCGACAAGGCGGCGGACGGCCTGGAGTACGTCGAGCAGCCGTGCCGAATCATCGAGGAACTCGCCCAGGTGCGGCGGCGGGTCTCGGTGCGCATCGCCGCCGACGAATCCATCCGACGCGCGGCGGATCCGCTGCGGGTCGCGGTGGCGGGCGCGGCCGATGTCGCGGTGCTCAAGTGCACCCCGCTGGGCGGGGTTCGGCGCGCGTTGCGGGTGGCCGAGGCGGCCGGGTTGCCGTGCGTGATCTCCTCGGCGTTGGAGACCAGCGTCGGCCTCGGCGCCCAGCTGGCCCTCGCGGGAGCACTGCCCACCCTGGACCTCGCCTGCGGCCTCGGCACCCTGTCCCTGTTGACCGGGGACCTCGTCGACGAGCCGGAGTCACTGCGTCCGGTGGACGGTTTCCTACCCGTGCCGCACACGCCGCGAGTACCCGACCCCGCGTTGCTCGCCGCCTACGCGGTGACCGACCCCGACCGGGTGGTCTGGTGGCGGGATCGGTTGCGTCGGGTCCGCGCGGTGCTGGCGAATCAGTCCATCATGGACTGAGCCTCATTCGCCTGCGCGGACCACATTCGTCAGTGGCGCGCCCTCGGCGAGGCGGGCGATGTTGGCGGCGATCTCGGCGGCTCGACCGCCGAAGGTCTCGGCGGTGTGTCCGGAGTGGTGTGGCGTGAGCACCACGTTGTCCAAGCCGTCGAATGGCCGGGTGTGGCCTCGGGTTCCGACGCCGTCCTTGGGATGCGACCACCACACGTCCAGGGCTGCACCGCCGATCCGACGCTGCTCCAGCGCCGCATACAGCGCGTCCTCGTCGACGATCGGTCCGCGCGCGACGTTGACCAGCAGCGCGGTGGGTCGCATGGCGGCGATCCGGTCCGCATCGATGAGGCCGGTGGTCGCCGTCGACAGGGGCACGGTGATGACCACGACGTCGGAGGCACCGAGGAGCGCGTCGAGTTCGTCGTCGCCGCCCACGTGATCCAGCCGCAGATCATCGGGCAACGGGGCCTGCGGATTGCGGCGGACCGCGCGCGCCCGCATGCCCAGCGCCGTGGTGGCGCGCACGACCTGTTGGCCGATCTCACCGAGTCCGACGACGCCCACCGTGCGGCCGGCGAGGCCGACCCCCAACGGCACGGAGTCGTCCAACACCACGGAACGCCACTCGCCCGCGCGGAATCGCCGATCGGCGGGAAGCACCCGACGCGACAGCATCATCGTCACCATCACGACGTGTTCGGCGATGGATCGGCCGTGGTGGAAGGTGTTGCAGACCGTCACACCGGGTGCCAGGGCGTCCAGCGGGATGCGGTCGTACCCGGCCCCGGTGACGTGCACGAGCCGCAGCCTGCCTGCCCGCCGCGCCATCTCCGGTGTCATCCGGGAGGCCACCAGCACATCGGCGTCGGCGAGTTCCTCGGCGACCTCGTCGTCGGGCCGTCCCGCGAGCAGCCGCCAGTCATGCCCGTCGGCGCCCGCCGAGGTGAGCTCGGGGGTGAAGAACCGGGTCAGCACGGGGTCGGTCAGGACGATCTTCATCGCCGGGGGTCCTTCCTGGGTTGCCACAGCGACCGGCCTGCCTAGGGCCGGCCGCCGACGAGCGGTATCGCTGGTCAGCGACTCACCAGCGGGGCGCGCTGGGGTCGAAGTCTGGCTGGAAGCGGCGCATGTATCCGGTGTCGTCGCGCTCCCGGATTCCGCTGGCGAGGTACTGCTCGTGCAGTCGGGCCAGGGCATCGCGGTCCAGCTCGACGCCGAGGCCCGGGCCGGTCGGCACGGCCACCGCGCCCTGCTCGAAGTTCAGCGCGCCGGGCACGATCACGTCGTCGTCCGCCGACTTCCACGGCCAGTGGGTATCGCACGCGTAATTGAGGTTCGGGGTGGCCGCCGCGAGGTGTGTCATCGCGGCGAGGCTGATGCCCAGGTGGGAGTTCGAGTGCATGGACAGGCCCATGTCGAAGGTGTCGCAGATGCCCGCGAGGACTCTGGATCGACCGAGCCCGCCCCAGAAGTGGTGGTCGGAGAGGATCACGCCGACGGCCTGCTGGGCCACGGCGGGCTTGACGTGGTCGAAGGCGACGACACACATGTTGGTCGCCAACGGCATGGGTACCTCGCGGGCGACCTCGGCCATGCCCTCGATGCCAGGGGTCGGGTCCTCCAGGTATTCCAGGACACCGGCCAGTTTCCGGCCGACTCCGATGGAGGACTCGACGCTCCAGGCCCCGTTGGGGTCGATGCGCAGCGGGTGGTCGGGGAAGGCGGCGCGCAGCGCCAGGATGGCCTCGGCCTCCTCCTCGGGGGCGAAGACACCGCCCTTGAGCTTGATGGCGTTGAAGCCGTACTCGGCGATCATGCGCCGGGCCTGGTCGACGATCTGGTCGGGGTTCAGTGCCTCGCCCCAGTGGTCGTCGTCCTGGCCGGGGTGGCCCGCCCACTTGTAGAAGAGGTAGGCGCTGTACTCGACGCGGTCTCGAACGGCGCCCCCGAGTAGGTCGCTGACCGGCCTGCCGATGGCCTTGCCCTGGATGTCCAGGCAGGCGACCTCGAAGGGCGACAGCACCCGGTCGGCGGTGCTGCTGCCGGTCACCATGCCGCTCATGCCGTGGCCCGCCTTGGAGGAGTCGGCGGCCAGGGCGGTGCGGATGCGGGTGGCGATCTCGTTGATGTTCCACACGTCGACGCCGACGAGTTGCGCGGCGGCCAGTTGGAGTCGCTTCAGGTGTCCGGCGTCGCCGTAGGTCTCGCCGAGACCGATGAGTCCGGAATCGGTGACCACCTCGATGATCGCCCGCAGCGCGAAGGGTTCGTGGACACCGACCACGTTGAGCAGCGGTAGATCGCGGAAGGCGACCGGGGTCACCCGGACCTCGCTGATGCGGTGCGGCTCGGTGATCACGCTCTCGGACACCCTGGACTCCTGTCGAGAATCGAGCGACGAAATCTCGTCGGCGGCGGTCGGCCGGCGGCCTTTCGGCGCAGTCTAACCACGAGTTGTCCACATGGGTAGACGTCAGACAGAATTGGAGACAGTGGCGACTATCGCGTCATCGGGCGAGAGACGTGCCCGGCGGCGAGGTCTGCTCAATCTCCAGGAACCCGCACTCCGCCGAGACCGCCGCCGCCGTGGCCAACAGCTCGGGCAACAGCTCCAGCAGTCGGTCGTACCCGAGGACGACATCGGGCACCGAGATCGACGCGGCGGCCACGACCCGACCACCCGCGTCACGGACCGGCGCGCCGATGCAGTTGATGAACGACTCGTGTTCCGCCCGGTCGACCGCGTAACCGCGCCTGGCCACCTCGTCGAGCTCGGTGTGGAAGGCGTCGACCTCGGTGATCGTCCGCTCGGTGAACCGCACGAAATCGATGGCCGACACCAGCTGCGCGCGTTGCTCGGCAGGCAGCCCGGCCAGGATCACCTTCGACACCGCCGCGCAGTTCAGCGGCGCGGTCAGCCCGATCCGGGAGTACATCCGCACCGGCTGGCGCGAGTCGTACTTGTCGACGTAGACCACCTCGTCGCCCTCCAACGCCGCGAGGTGCACGGTCTGCCCGGTCCGCCGGTTCAGCTCGGCGAGATGCGCGGCGGCGATGCGGCGAACCTCGCGTTGCTCCAGGGCAAGGCTGGACAGGGCGAACAATCGTGAGCCCAGGTGGTAGCGATGCGCGTCGTCGCGAAACACGAAACGCTCGTCCTGCATGGTGCGTAACAACCGCAACACGGTGCTCTTGTGCACGTCGAGCCGGTCGGCCAATTCGGCGAGCGAACGCTGCCCCGCACCGAGCTCGACCAGGATGCGCAACGCCTTGGACACGCTCTGACTCAACTTCACCGCTCCTGCAAGTCCCACGCCCGGCGACGGCCGACGACGCAGCGCCCGCCGATGGCTATCGCCGCAGGCGAACCGCTCCCGCCGATACCTCGGCGGCCGCCCATTCCTCGTCGGTGCAGTTCAGCATGGTCTCGATGACCGCGGCCGCCGGGGGCGGGCCGTGATCCTCCGCGACGGTCAACACCAGGGCCGCACACAGATGACCAAGCCGCAGACTGCGCGGTGCCGACTCGCCCCGCAGCATCGCCGCGAGGTAACCGGCCGCGAAGGCGTCCCCGGCGCCGATCGAGTCGACGACCTCGACGCGCAGCGCGGGCACTGCGGTCACCCTGCCCTCGCGGTCCACCACGGCGGCCTCGTGCGCGTCGTTCTTGATCACCAACGATGTCGGGTTGGGCAGGATCTCCCGCAGGCGCACCGGATCGGCGGTGCCCAACACCGTCTCGGCCTCGTCGGAGCCCACCAGCACCACATCGGCGAGATCGCACAGTTCGGCCAACACCGAGGGGTCGCGATCCCGCCACAGGGCGGGCCGCCAGTTGAGATCGAAGCTCACCAATCCGTCACCGGGACGGCCGTCACGAGGTCGGCGTAACAGCGCTCCGACCAGTTCGGCGGCCGAGTCCGATAAGGCGGCGGTGATGCCGCTGACGTGCACCAGGTCGGCGGCGGCGAGCAGGGCACGCGGCGGACCGCTGGACACCAGCTCGGGTGCCATCGCGGAGGCGGCCGAACCGGAGCGGTAGTAGTGCATCCGCCGTCGGGCGACGGCGTCCTGCCCGGGCGGGGCGGCCACACCCGCGCTGCCATCGAGTTCCTTGACGTAGAGGCCGGTCGGGCGCACCGGATCGAGTTCGACCCCCGAGACGTCGACCCCTCTGGCCGCGACCTCGGCCAGGACATGTCTGCCGAATCCGTCCGCGCCGAGCCGGGACAGCCACGACGTCCGGACGCCCAGGCACGCGAGCATGCCCGCCACATTGGACTCCGCGCCGCCTGCGGACCGGCGGAACAGGGCGTTCTCCTCCAGCGGGCCGCCGCCCTCCGGCACCAGCACGATCATCGACTCACCGACGCACAACGCGCTCGGCTGGGCTGCTGCCATCGACCGTCTCCCGAGTTCGCCCCGATGTGGTCATCGCCGCCAACCGGCACCGCCGATGGCGATCCACGCGCGGTGCCGATGCCCTTGACCGCGATGTTCGCCGACGCTACAACTGGTCGAGCAGAATACGCAACGGTCGTTGCACCAGGTGCAACGGCTTGGATTCCCATCCCTGCGTCGGCCGTGCGCGGCCGGCCAGCCGCCATCAGGAGCCCGTCGACAGCAGTAGCCCCCGCACCGCGTGGACTCCTGCGCCGCCTGAGACAGCCACCGCCGGACAGGGAGACACGAGTGACCGCGAGAGCCGACATCCCGAACCCCGCCCTACTCGACGACGGACCGATCGGCTGGCGGTTCAAGGGCATGCCCGCCGAGGCGGCCGGGCAGCGGTTCGCCGAACTCGACGTGCGCGGTCGGAATCTGTTCGAGGCGGGATTCAGCTGGCCACAATTGGTCCTGCGGGATTCGGCCCTCCGGCACAACGCCGAGCTGATGGCCGACTACACCGCCCAGCATGGGATGTCGCTGGCACCGCATCTCAAGACCACCATGTCCCCGGAGCTGGCCGACTACGCGATGCGGGCGGGCGCCTGGGGTGTCACCGTCGCGAATCCCTATCAGGCCAGGGTGTTCATGGCCGCAGGCCACCAACGCATTCTGCTGGCCAACGAACTGGTCGACCGCGACTTCGCCCGGCAGGTCGCAGGCTGGCTCGCCGAGGATCAGGCCAGGGATTTCTACTGCTACGTCGATTCGCCTGCGGGCGTCGCCGTGCTGGCCGACGCGCTCGCGGACAGCCCGTCCGCGCGGCCGCTGCCCGTGTTGATCGAGGTGGGACACGCCGACGGCAGGGCAGGCTGCCGCGATCTGACCTCGGTGGCGGCGGTGCGGGACGCCGTTCTGGGCACCGATCGGCTCGCGTTGGCCGGGGTCTCCGGCTATGAGGGCTCGGTGAGCCACAGCAGGGGCACCGAGGGTCTGTCCGAGGTGGCCGATTTCCTCCGCTCGGTGCGGGCCGCCATGGAACTCGTGCTGCCCGACGCCGACGACCGACTCGCCGAACACGTCGTCTCGGCCGGTGGCAGCTTCTACTTCGACGTGGTGGCCGCCGAACTCGGCGGGATCGGCGGGCCGAAGCCGGTGCGGTTGATCGCCCGGCCGGGTGCGTACCTGACCCACGATCACGGCATCTACCACGAGCGGTCCCCCTTGGACGGCGCCAACCCCGACCACGACGGCGACCGGCGACTCACTCCGTCGATCGAGGTGTGGGCACCGGTGTTGAGCAGGCCGGAGCCGCAGCTAGTCATTCTCGGTGCCGGTCGACGCGACCTGAATTTCGATCAGGGCCTCCCCATCCCGGTCGAGGCGCGGGACCACACCGGGGGCCGCGCTCGGCAGGCGACGGGGTGGACTGTGACGGCGCTCAACGACCAGCACGCCTTCGTCACCGTGCCGCCGACCGCCGAGGTCGGCCCCTCCGACCTCGTGCGGCTCGGAATCTCGCACCCGTGCACCGCACACGATCGATGGCTGGCCGCGGTCATCGCCTCCGACGACGACACGGTGCTCTCGGTGGCGCGGTGCTACTTCTGACCGGCGGCCGTCGGCACTGAGTCGCCGGGCGCCGGAGCACCTACCGTGCTGCGGAGCCGCGCGGCGGTTTGCGTACCTCGCCGAGGGCGCCGGAGCAGCGTCCGAGGAACTCCAGCAGCAGAGCGCTCTCCTCGGCGGTGAATCGCCCCGCGATGGTCCGCTCGACCTCGACCGCAGCCTCGTCGGCCTTGGCCAGCACGGTGCGCCCCTTCCGGCTCAGCCGTACCTCCTGCACGTGGGTGTGCACCGGATGGCTCTGCCGGTCGACCAGTCCCTTGCCCTCCAGGGTCGCGATGACCGTCGACATGGTCTGCGGCGTGACCAGGCACCGTCGCGCGAGCGCCGCGCCGGACAGACCGGGTTCCTGGAAGAGGGCCAGCAGCACCGTGTACTGCGGGACGGTCAGGCCGTGCGGGTTCAATACCGCGCTCTTGGCGGCGATCAGCTCCTGATCGACCCGCTTGAGGTGATGTCCGATCCGATCACTGATCGACAGCGTCATATGCCCAGTCTAGGGGGCCGATGCACAGAGCCGTGATAGCCATTCGGGCTCGGTGGAATAACAGAGTCCTAATGCGCTTCAGGCACGGAACCGACAATAAGCGCCGTCCCGGCGGAATCGGAGCTTGTGCGCAATCACCTGGTTCTGCCCTTCATGGTCGGTAGTGCGCGTAGATCTACTGCGTGTGATGCGCGGCGCGCGCACGGATACGCATCGGGTGCCGTCGGGTGAGGATCGGTGAGCGGTCCGGAGTCGCGGCGGCTCAGCCGAGGCGAGGAGTCCGGATGGGACTGCGGGAAGAACGCAGGCCTTCGCTACGGACCAGTTCGGGCGGGTCAATGCGGCCTCCTTCACCGCGTACCCGCCGGTTGGATGGGCGATACGGAGTACTCGGGGATCGCCTCCGGGTGCTCCTGGATCCAACGCCAATACTCCGGATGGCGCTTGGCGAGCGCCACATGTTGCTGTTGCAGAGCCTCCACCACCGTTCTCACCAGGCTTTCCGCCACGCGGTCTCGGCGCCACACGCAGATTTTATGCTCCAACGCCTCCTCCTCCAGCGGCCTGGTCGCCAGGTCTCGATTCGTCGCCAATCCGAACAACGGCCCACGCAAGGCGATTCCAACCCCGGCCGCTAATCCGGAGATCACCACGTCATCATCACCGATAAGAATCGGATCCGGCAGATAGCCGGCCGCCAGACAAAGCCGCTCGACGATGGAGCGAGAGGAGCCCGATTCCGGAAGTATCCACGGCGCATTATTCAAGCCAGCCAGCGCCACCTTATCCACCGCCAATTCTGGCCGGCCGGGTAGCGCGCACAGCCATAATGGGGTTCGCATGATGGTGGCCATTCCCAGACTCTCCTTGAGCTGGAAACGAGATAACGGATCCTCCACCACCAATGCCACATCGGCCCGACCGCGTTCGACCATTTCGAGCGCCTCGGCATCGGGATGACGCATGATCTCCAGCGGATGACCATCGGCCATCAGCCTGCCGACTGTGACCGCCGGGTTGAGCGATGCCACCAGCCGCAGCGGGCTGCCACCGCGTCCGATCAGAGCACTAATACTGGTAAGCAGACTTCCCATCTCGGAGTGCACTTTTCTGGATGCCTCGACAACCAGTTGCCCCGCCGGGGTCAGGCGCACACCGTTGGCCGCACGGTCGAGCAGGGTGGCGCCCAGCGACTTCTCCAGTCTCGAGATCTGCCGCGACAAAGCGGGCTGCGACGCACCCAACCGCTGCGCTGCTCGTCTAAAACTGCCTTCCTCGGCGATTATCTGGAGCAGTTTCAGATGACGGGTCTCCAAGTCCACCAGAAGTCCTTCCGCCGGTAGTTGTCACGGTAACCTCACGATACGCGGAACGGCCGACTTTCCCACCGAGTTTGTGCACATCACACACGACGCAAGTCACCGTTCGACCGTTTGACGATCGAAACTCGTCGGTGCTAATCGCACGCGACATGCACCCGGCCGATCCGCCCACGATTCGGCGTCATCGATCCGCCCCACGCACCAGTAGCCCGGCTATCTGAGGAGTAGGTAGAAAACTACTCGGTGTCGGCGCTGGTCGGCCACATTCTGGCCGTATTCGATGAGCTGGCGCCACCGCCGATCAGCAGGCACATCGGGAATCGGAACATTGTTATGGACACCCACCGGACACGTTCCAGCAACCTCGTGCGGGGTTGACCAACATCCCGAACTGCCTTAGGTTCTGATTCGAATCAAGGTTCTTATAGTAGTCAGGATGCTGCGATGTCAGACGACCGTCGAGCAGTCCCGCCCGACGACCGCGCAGGCGGTTCCGCCCCGATCCCGATGCTGTGGCTGCTGACGATCATCTGCGGCGTCACGGTCGGGAACCTCTACTACCTGCAACCCCTGCTCGACACCATCGGTCGCGAGTTCGACGCCGGAGTCGGCGAGGCGGGTTCGTCGCTGTCGGCGATGCACGTCGGCTACGCCCTCGGCCTGCTGTTGTTGCTCCCGCTCGCCGACGTGCTGCGTCGCCGCAGGCTGGTGGTCGTCCTGACGGTGCTCACCTCCGCAGGCCTGGTGATCATGACCCTGGCGCCGAACCTCGCCGTGTTGACCGGATCCGCGATCGCCGTCGGCGTCACCACGGTGCTGGTGCAGGTGTTGGTGGCCTATCTGGCAGTACTCAGCGGCGACCGACGCGGCCGGGTGGTCGGCACGCTGATGACCGGGATGCTCACCGGTGTCCTGCTGTCGCGAACCGTCTCCGGGATGCTGGCGGACCTGGCGGGCTGGCGTTCGGTCTTCGCGGTCGCCGCCATCCTGATGCTGCTCAGCGGGGTCGCACTGCACCGCGCCCTGCCGAACCGGCCGCCGGATTCGACCGTGCCCTATCTGCGCCTGCTCGGCTCGCTGCGCACCCTGATCGCCACCCAGCCGGTGCTTCGCCGCAGGTCGCTCTATGGCGCGCTCTGCTACGGGGCGTTCAACGCGATCTGGACCTCGGCGGCGTTCCTGACCGCGGGCGAGCCGTACAACTGGAGCGAGACCGGCATCGGGTTGCTCGGGTTGGCCGGACTCGGCGGTGTGCTGGCCGCCGCCCGCGTGGGCCGACTCGCCGACCGAGGCCTGCAGGCACCCGCGACGATCACGCTGCTCGTGCTCACCCTGGCCTCGTTCGGGCTGGTCTATGCGGGCGGTGTCCACGTCGTCCCGCTGCTGTTGGGCATCGTGCTGATGGACTTCGGAATCCAGGGCGTCCACCTGCTCAACCAGAGCGAGGTCTACCGGCTCGCCGACCAGGCCCCCGCCCGGCTGACCACGGTCTACATGACCAGCTACTTCGTCGGCGGGTCCGCAGGCACCGCGTCGGGTGCGCTGGCCTACCAGTACGGCGGTTGGGCCGGAGCGTGCGCGGTGGCCGCCGCGATGATCGCCGTCGCCGTCGTCCTGTGGCTCACCGATCTGCTGCGCCGTCGCCGGACCGAAGCCGCAGCTCGCCGGTCCGCGCCTGCCACGGCCGGGGCCGCACCCCGGCTGCCCGATTCAGACGCCGTCGGATCGCACTGATCTTCAACCATCCCCCGAATTGGAGGCGACGTGTCGACTGTCCCCACCGCGCGCGGGTCCGTGCCCGCAGCGGAACTGGGTGTGACCCTGATGCACGAACACATCTTCGTGCTCAGTTCCGAACTGCAGCAGAACTACCACCTCGACTGGGATGAGGAGGAGCGAGTCGCCGACGCCGTCGCGCGGCTGCAGGCCGCCTACCAGCGCGGCGTGCGCACGGTGGTCGACGTGACCGCCCTCGGTCAGGGCCGTTACATCCCCCGCATCGCCAGGATCGCCGCGCAGAGCCCGGTGAACATCCTGGTCGCGACGGGCGTCTACGCCTATCGGGAGATGCCGCCGTACTTCTTCTACCAGGGTCCCGGCACCCTGTTCGGCGGCCCGGATCCGATGACGGAGCTGTTCGTCCGCGACATCACCGAGGGCATCGGCGACACCGGTGTTCGCGCCGCCGTCATCAAGGCCGCGCACGAGGACGCCGAACTCTCCCCGGCGACCGAGGAGATCCTGCGGGCCAGCGCCCAGGCCCACGCCGAGACGGGTGCCCCGATCACCACCCACACCAATTCGGTGATCGGCAATGGCGGCCAGGTCCTGGATCTGCTCGTCGCCGAGGGGGTCGACCCGGAGAAGGTGATCATCGGTCACTCCGGCGACACCGACAACGTCGACTATCTGCTCGGACTGGTCGACAAGGGCTGCTATCTGGGCATGGACCGCTTCGGCATGGACCCGATCGCGTCACTGGAGCAACGCATCGCCATCGTCGCCGAGATGGTCCGCCGAGGTCATGCCGACCGGATGGTGCTCTCGCACGACACCTGCTGCTTCATCGACTATCTCGCGCCGGATCGACGGCCCGAGCTGTTCCCCCGCTGGGAGTACACCCACATCCACGACGACGTGATCCCGGCGCTGCAACGGCTGGGCGTCACCGATCAGGACGTGCACACGATGCTCGTCGACAACCCCCGCCGCATCTTCGCGGGTGCGAGCACGCGACAACGCAAGCCTGCGGCGGCCCTCGCGGCCGCCCAAACCGACACCGCAGCGAGAGGACAACAGTGAACGTGGACAGCACCCGCACCGCCCGCCGCCGCACCCTGGGCCGCAGTGGACTGGAGGTCACCCCGCTCGGCCTCGGCTGCATGGGGATGAGCTGGGTCTACGACGAGAGTTCCCGCGACGACGCGGAGTCCGTGCGCGTCATCCAGGCCGCCGTCGACAACGGGGTCACCCTCATCGACACCGCCGATCTGTATGGACCGTTCACCAACGAGGTACTGGTCGGCAAGGCCCTGCGCGGCCGCCGGGACGAGATCACGCTGGCCACCAAGTGTGGGCTGGTGCCCGATATGACGCTGTATCCCAAGAAGGTGAAGGTCACCCCCAACGGCACCCCCGAGCACATCCGCGCCTCGATCGACGGCAGTCTCAGCAGGCTCGGCGTGGACCACGTCGACCTGTACCAGCTGCATCGCGTCGACCCGCAGGTGCCGATCGAGGAGAGCTGGGGCGCGATGGCCGAGCTCCAGGCGGCGGGCAAGGCACTCCACATCGGGCTCTCCGAGGCCGGCGTGAGCGACCTGGAGCGCGCGGCGGCCGTCGCGCCGATCGCCAGCCTGCAATCGGAACTCTCGCTATGGTCCCGCGACACGCTGACCGAGGTGCTGCCGTGGTGTGTGTCGCACGGGGTCGGCTTCATCGCCTTCTCCCCGTTGGGCCGGGGTTTCCTCGCGGGCGCGGTCCGCGAGACCTCGGCACTGTCCGACACGGACTTCCGCGCCGCCATGCCCCGATTCCAGGACGGTGCGCTGCAACAGAACATGCGCATCCTCGAAGGGGTGGAAGCGGTGGCCCGCAGGCACGACGCGGCGCCGTCGCAGGTGGCGCTGGCCTGGGTGCTCGCCCAGGACCCGAACCTGGTCGCGATCCCCGGCTGTACCCGGGTCGATCACCTCACCGAGAACCTCGGCGCGTTGCGCATCGAGCTCTCCCCCGGTGATCTCGCCGAACTCGACGGGCTGCCCGCCCCGGTGGGCACCCGGTTCTGACACCCATCGCCCGCGACCGAATTCGATCGGAAGGACAGATATGCTTCGGACGACAGTGCAGGACGCGACGGGCGCGCCCGTGGTACTGGTGGACTCCGTCAGCTCGCTCGACGTCGACGACCGAGGCGCGGTGGCCGTCACCGGTTCGCACGGCGGCAGCAGCTCGGCGGAATGGGGAACCCGATTCCTCCCCGGACTGATCTTCTTCAACGACGCGGGCATGGGTAAGGACCGGGCGGGGGCGGCGGCCCTCGACCTACTCGACGCAGGCGCGATCGCCTGTGCCGTCGTCGACCACAACACCGGCCGCATCGGCGACGCCGACGACACCTGGCGCCACGGCGTGGTGTCGGCGGTCAACCGGGCCGCGGCCGCAGGCGGACTCACCGCCGGTCAGACCGTGCGCGCCGCCGCCGAGGCGTGGCACACCAGCGGGGTGAGCGCGGGGCGTTGACCCGCATCTCCCCCACCGCGCCGGTCGCCCGTCCCATCCCCCAGCCTCGGGCGGCCGGCGTGCGGTGGTGGGTGGGCGATCTCAGATACCAGGACAGCTGGTCTTTCCCAGCAACTCAGCGAGGGAGATCGAACCTTCCCGCTTTCGCGCTGGCCAAGAATTCGGAAGACTGCACGCTGGTGAGTGACAGCAGCCCGGTTGCTGGTGCTTTGCTGTCACGGATGGCAAACCGACCATCTGAGGTGCACCCGATCTCGACACACTGTCCACCGCCGTTGCCTGCGCCACTTCTGCTGGACTTCCGCCAGTAATACATGGATTCCACCTGTTCGATCGGCCTTCCGCCTACAGTCCTATTGATATTCCTTGAGCACGGAGGACACAAGGGCCGCAGAGGCGTCCGGCAGCAATGCGACTGTGCTCAACGTCGCGAACCGCATCACACAGCGGCGGACGTCTTCTGGACTCTCCATGTACAGGCTTCCGATCGTGCCTTCGGCGAAGCCGACATCACAGGCGAGATCCGGCAAGGACAGGACCTCGAAGGAGCCCTCCAGACCGGGATGCGGACCTGCGGTGAACGGAAGAATCTGTATGACGATGTTCTGCGAATCGATCGCTTCGAGCAGGCGTTCCAGCTGGCCGCGCCATACCCGCCGGGAACCTACCTGGCAATGCAGGACTGCTTCGCTCATGATCACCGACAGGTGCGGAGGATCAGCACGCGTCAGGACTTGTTGCCTGGACATTCGTCCCGCCACCAGGTGTTCCAGAACATCGGGTGGTGTCGCTGGTTCAATCGCTGCCATGAGCGCTCGCGCGTAGTCGGATGTCTGGAGCAATCCGGGGATCAAGGCTAGGTCGAACTGCCGAATCTCGGTCGCTGCCGCCTCCAGCCCTACAAAGGTCTGGAAATGTTTCGGAATGGCGCTTGTCTGCCACCAACCCTTCTGGCGAGCCTCACGCGCCATCTGTACCAGCGCCGCTGCTTCGTCCGCCGGCACGCCATAACCAGCGGTCAGCTGCTCGATCTCGGTAGGTTGCGGCGCGTAGAGCCGGGTCTCCAGCCGTTGGATCTTGGATCGCGACCAACGCGCCGAGCGTGACCGCAGTCGTTCGGCGGCCTCCTCGATCGTCAGGCCCGCCGCGTCGCGGTAGTTCTTGCACGACTCGGCGACCTGCCAGAGCCGCAAGGTTGGACTGACACCCGAGGTCAACGCGACCACGCTCCCCAATTTGATCAAGGTTTACATCCGTCGGAGTGAAAAAGTGGGTTTCCCGTTGAGATGATTGGGTTTCCCAATTCAAGCTACCGCTACCGGGACCGTAACGGGGAGATCGTTGACACGATCGAGTCGCATGACAAGGAGTGCGAATGACCGCGCAGCCGTCGAAGAATGAAATTTCCACCAAATCCGAATCGATCACAGCAAACGCCGCATCACGCCAACCCATGTGCGACGAGCCCACCTTCGTCCGGATCCTCGCCGAGACCGTCGCCGACGAAGCACCCCGACTCTTCGCCGTCGTCCAGGAGTACGGCGAACGCGTCGACGCACGTATCGCAGCCTGGGGATTCGCCTTCCCAGACCACACCGAACTCGTCTCCACCGACCGGACCTGCCGCATGGTGCTCGACAAACCAGAGAACGCCCTACGCGGCTTCCGCAACCACGCCGACCACATCAGCGCCCGCATCATCTGGCACGACCCAACGATGGCCACGGCCCTGAACGACGACGATGAGAGCAGCCAAGAATCCGGCTGACCTACTGGCAGAAGTGTGCGAATCGCGGAGTGCGCCCGAGCTGGCCGCTCAGCTCCACCCGAGACCTGAGCGGCCTGCATTCCTCAGCGCCTGCGAGAAAGCCCAGCTCGGTCGGAGAACTTCCCGACTAGAATCTCCACTCGTAGTATCCAGATGATCACAGGGGGTGCCGTGTCGGTCGCCGCACTACAAACAGAGCTGGCGGGAATCTTGGAGCTGGCCGACCCCATGACAGCGCTTGATTTACGCAATCACAGTGCGCATGTTCCCGGCGTCCTCGGGCAGACGTTCACGGGTACTGCGTCCGAAACGGCGCTTGCAGCGCAGACTCGGGCAACGTTGGCAGACCAGGAGATCCTGGTGTGTACCGAGGCACTTCAGAATGGTCAACGCGCCTTGCTTGCCTACGTGGAGATGCTGTGATGGGGGCATCGACCGAGGATGTCGCCCAAACCCTCATCAGGGTTCGACAAGAACTGCCTGTTGCGCCCGCGTTGGATCTAGCGCACACGGTCGACGAGGCAGTACGTCGCGCCCAGAATCTGGCAGTTGAATCAACCAACTCCGCTCTGAAAGAAGCTGTCATCCACTTCGTGAGCGCCCGCGATGCTCTTCGCCGAGCCGCAGGCCACTGGGGCGCAGTCGATGCAGGAGTAACCGAGTACCTAATCGCCTCACTCGGAGTCGAAGGTTCGATGACCACGGCTGTGCCTACATCGGGCTACTCCGATCCCGAGGCGCTTTCCTCCCTCGAGGAGCGGCAGCAACCGAGGGGAGTCAGTAAGCAGAAGCAGGCGCGCCATGTTCTCGGGACACGCGAGTACGCCGAGCGGATACGGAGCGAGGATGGCGGGTCGGCGTTCTTTGACGCCGAGTCGGCACATCGACTGACCATGCAGACGTGGTTCTCGGGAACACCTTCCAAGCGCCCCTACGTCCGAGACCGTGATTTCGGTGTGCCGGTCGGAGTCAGCAGTTCGGGCAGGTACCAAACACGTGTCCGTGTCCATCTCGACCGCAAGGGTCGCCTACACGGACATCCCAGCGGCCCCGAGATCTCCCGAGACAGCGAGCCAGAAGTATGACCGATGCCACCCTGACCGAGTTGATCAGCAGAGCCTACGGCGGGGACCTCACCCGTCCCGATCTCGCGCGTCCACGCAGGCGCCTGCGTGCGAATCCCTATGCCGACCTGATCGACGAGGTGTCGCACCTCGATGGCGTTCTGTTGACCGACTACACCGACTCCAATCACATGGTGTGTCTCGGCTATCTCCTCGCCCACGGCGGCCAGGAATGGGCGCTGGAGCTGTCGTTGATCGCACCTTTTGCGATCTTCGCCAGGACCAGCGACGTCTGGGAACGACTGCTGCATCCGTCGACCACCGACCTCGATACGACGGAGCAGCAGGTCATCGCTCTCCTCACCAGCCACGGATTCTCGTTGCCGCATCGCGAGACCCTTGAACAACCGCTGGCCATGTCCCTCGACTACACCGACCCCGAGAATGTCCGCGTCTACCACGCGCTCTTCTCCGACGAGGACTTTCTGCCCTGGGAGTTCTCACACCATTACCGAGAATGAGCTCTCCCATCCGAATCTCGCTGGCCTACATCGGCGTCTGTGGGACCTCCAACAAATCCGCCACCCACCGACACGCCCTCGTCAGTTCGGCGGACCGGCCTCGTGCGGCGATCACGCCGTCCGGGCGCACCAGCACGAAGGCGGTCCGCGCGCAGCCCGACAGGTTCGCCCACCTACCTTGAGCGGGCAGCACCCGGACCGAGGGGGCAGGCGGCGGGCAGGACACGCCCTCGGTCAGCAGGGTCCACCGCAGGTCCCGTTGTCCGTCCTTGGGCGACAGCAGGATCGGACCGGCTGCGGTTCCTACCCGTAGTGCGCCCCGGTCCTCGTTGGGCTGCGGCGCCAGCAATGCGACCGAATCCGCAGGCCGGTAGCGCCACCGCCTGCCCGCCATGATCGGTAGATAGCCGCGTTCGATGAGGCCCACTCGGTCCGCGGCCCGGAACAGCAGGTCCCGGCCCGCCACGATCGCTGGGTTTCGGGCCATCCACGCCTGGGTCTGGATGTCGGTATCCCGCACCACCTGCGCCGCAACCGTGTGCCGTTCGGGGCCGTAGCTGGTCAACAGCGACATCGGGGCCTCGTCGTGGATCACCGAGGCGAGTTTCCACGCGAGGTTGTGGCCGTCCTGCAGACCGGTGTTGAGTCCCTGGCCGCCCGCCGGACTGTGCACGTGGGCGGCATCGCCCACCAGGAAGACCCGGCCCAGCTGGAACCGGTCGGCCTGCCTGCGGTGCACCCGAAAGCCGCTGAGCCACTGCGGGTCGACGAGTCGGATGCCGCCGGGCCCGCGTTCGTCGACGATGCGTTGGATCAGGGGCAGGTCCACCCGGCCGTTCTGCTGCTCCGGCGGTGCACTGGCGAAGAAACGGAACAGCCCGTCGGGCAGGGCCACCACCACCAACACGCCTGCGGGCGACTGGAAGTAGTGCGCCTCGTCGTCGGCAAGGCCGCCCTCGATGTGAGCGTCGCCGAGGACGAACCGGCTGGCATAGGTGGAACCGGTGAAGGCCAGACCGAGCTGGGCTCGCACCGCACTGCCCGCTCCGTCCGCGCCGATCAGCCAGTCGGCCGTGCAGCGTTCGACCCGGCCGTCGGCGTGTTCCAACACGGCGGTGACGCCGTCGGTGGCGGCGGGATCGCCGGAGAAGTCCATCCGGTCCAGGGCCAGTAATCGGACGCCGTATTCGATGGTGCCGCCGAGCGCGGTCAGCCTCTCGCGCAGGATGTCCTCGGTGTAGCGCTGCGGCAGCGCTCGCGCGGCCAGTTCCGGGGGAAACCGCACGTCGGCGAGTTGTCGTTTCGCGGAGTAGTAGCGGAACGAGTTGATCCGGACGCTGTGTTTCTCCACGGCCGGGCCCGCACCGAGGTTCTCGAGGACGTCGACGGTGCGTGGCCACAACAACAATGCCTTGGAATAGCTCACCGGGGCGGTGGCCGCGTCGACGAGCCGCACACCGATGCCCCGGCGCAGCAGCTCACAGGCGGCGAGCAGGCCGCTGGGGCCCGCTCCGATCACCAACACCTCGGGGTGTGCGTTGACGTCCATGGCTTTCTCTCCCTCGCCAGTGGAGCTTGTTCGATGCCCGACATCGGTCGACCCGATCGGGGTGTCCTCATTCGTCCGCCGGAACGGGAAACCGGCGGCACTCGAAGGCGCCGGGGCGTTCGAACCACGCTGTTCGAACGCGCAGGCGCCCGGTTCGACGACGTGCGAGTCTCGGCCGCACCGGCTCGATCACCAGCGCAACAGCGCGAATCCCATCGCCATCCCGCCGCCGAACCCGGCGAGCAGCACCACGTCGCCCGGTTCGATGGAATCGGCGGCCTCGGCGAGGGTGATCGGAATGGAGGCGGCTCCGGTATTGCCGTAGCGCTGCACACTCTGGTGGACCTCGGCTGCGGGCAGGCCGAGGCGGGGAACGAGCTCGTCGATCATCCGACCGTTGGCCTGGTGGGTCACCAGGTGTCGCACCTCGCCGGGTGCCACTCCCGAGTCGGTCAGGAAGGAGGTCAACGCGGCGGGCACCCGTTCCTCGACGAAGTCGCGCACGCCTCGACCGTCCATGGTGAACCAGTGTTGACCGGCGCGAACGGATTCCTCGGTCGCCGGAATCCGACTGCCGCCCGCGGGCACCCGGATCAGTTGGTTCTCGCTGCCGGTGCTGAGCAGGCGGATCGCCTGCACGCCTCGACCACCGGGAACCGGTCCGAGGATCGCGGCACCGGCCCCGTCGCCGAAGAGGATCGCGGTCTTGCGGTCGGCGGGGTCCAGGATGCGCGAGTAGACGTCGACACCGATGACCAACGCCAGACCGCCGGTGGCCGCGAGCATGTCCCGCGCCACCCCGAGGGCGAAGACGAATCCGCTGCACACGGCGTTGAGGTCGAAGGCGGCCGCCGAGGTGGCGCCGAGTCTCTCCTGAACCAGGCAGGCGGTGGGCGGCTGTGGATGGTCCGGGGTGGAGGTGGCCAGGACGATCGCCGTGAGGTCCTCCGCCCGCACGCCCGCTTGCGCCAGTGCGTGCCGGGCCGCGTCGGTGGCCAGGTCGGACGCGGCCTCGTGCGAGGCGGCCCGTCTGCGTAGCCGAATGCCGGTCTTGCGCTCGATCCAGCTCGCGTCCACGCCTGCGGGGCGGGCGACCTCGTCGTTGGTCACGAGTCGGTCGGGCAGATAGCAGCCCCAGCCCAGCGTGCCGACCTCGGTGGTGAGCCGGTCCGGCAGGGTGTTGGTCGGCAACGTCATGGTCATCGGTGGTCCTCCAGCTCATCGAGTTCATCGAAGGCGCTTGGATCGAGCCCGGGGTTGTGGATGCGAGGCGAAGGCGGCCGCCCGCTCAGGTCGGCGACGGTGAGGCCGACCTCGCGCGCAGTGGGCACCGATGGCGCGCCCAGCGACCACGCGGCGACGGCACAACCGCAGGTGCAGTACCCGGCCGCCATCACCGCGGTGCTGGTGAGATCCGGGCCCAGCCGAGCCGCTGAGCATGTGCGGCGAGGCGGGCGTCCGGGTGGACCGCGACGGGATGTCCGACGAGTTCGAGCAACGGCACGTCGCTGATGTGATCGGCATAGCCGAAGCTCAACGGCAGCGCGATGTTCTCCGCCGCCGCCAGCCTGCGCAGTGCGGCGGGTTTACCGTCGCCGATGAGGCTTCTGACGATCTCCCCGGTGTGGCGGCCGTCGACGTCGACGATCGGTTCGGTGCAGAGCACGTGGTCGATGCCCAGGGCGGCCCGAAGCGGTTCGAGGCAGGCCCCGAACGATCCCGATACGGCCACCACCAGGTGTCCGGCGAGTCGATGGCGCAGCAGGGTGGCCACGATCCGGGCGTTGACGAAGCCGGGTGCGGCCCGGCGTTGCGCGAACCATCTGGCGCCGAGCTCGCGCAGTCGATCGGCTCGTTCGCCGGTGTACACCCGGTAGTAGCGCCGGTTCAGCTGCTCCCGTGGCTCGCGGTCGTCCGTCAGCGCCGCCTGGAACTCCGCGAGCAGACCCGCCTGCTTCGAACCCGCGGGGATCTCGGTCTCGTCGAGGTAGAACCGCAGGAAGTCCACCATGCTCTTGACCGACAGCACGGTCTCATCGACGTCGAACACCGCGGCCACTCGGGCGGATCCGCTCATGAGGTCACCCCCACCGGCTGCGCGGGGGCGACCGGCTGCGCGGGGGCGACCGGTTGGGCCGGGGCGATCCGACTGCGCAGGAAGTCGTGCACGGCACGGCGAGCCCGCTTGGCTTCGGCCGCCTCGATCCGGTCGTGGTCGTAGCCGCCGAACCGCACGGTGGCCTCGGCCGCGCATACCTCGCTCTGCAGCACCCGCATCCGCATCCGATAGCCGGCCCTGGATTCGTCGGAGAGGTCGGCTTCGACGATGTCGCAGTGAATCGTGGCGGGGAGTGGGAACAGAAATGACAGGAAGGTGATGTCGATCGAATCCCAGACCACGTAGAAATCGCGGTCCTGATGCCGTCGTCCGTATTCCATCTCGAAGACGGCGATGAACATCTGTCGTAATGCCTCGATGATGACGATGCCTTGAACGTGTTGTCCGGTCTGGTGATCGCCGAACAACTCGTTGTCCACGTGCAACCACAGGCCCGCGGTGTAGGAGGCGGGCCCGGTCGCGGTCAGATCGGCGAGCAGGACGTTGGGTTCGCGCTGCTTGTGCACGATGCCCCGGCCCAGGCGAGGCGAGACCGGCGGCACGATCTCGGTGCCCGCCGCCTGCCGTTTGTTCAACTCTTCGCGCAGGTAGTCCAGCTCGAACTGCGAGACGCCCTGGACGGCTAGGACGCGCTCCGGCACGGGTTCGCCGCGCCGCAGGGCAGCGACGAACTGGCTGACCGTCTGGACTTCCTCGATCTCGGTGAGTGCGATGAATCTGTCGCCGACAACGCAGGCTGCTCGTCTATCCGACATTCCCTCGGCGACGAGATGGGAATCTCGGGTCATCTCCGGTGTGGATTCCGCCATTGTCTTCTACTCCTTGGCACGTCACATCGCCGGTTCACAATGTGGACGTGAACCGGTGATAAGCCGTCTCGCGCACGGCTGAACACGAGAACCGGTGAACCGCAGGGCGCACCGACGATCCAGCGGTGGATTCGCGGCATAGCTCGGACGTAGTCGGTCCGTCGATCAGCAGTCCTCGATGACGCGGATTACTCGCGTACCTCGAAGACCGCACCCCAGTCGGATCGGGAGGCCGCCGCGTCCTCGCGCACGGCCACCATCGGTTATGGCAGCCCGATCCGTCGAAATGTGTAGGCCCGATCGTGATCCGCCCCTGCCGCACGATCGATGCCCACCGGGCTTCGTTGCCCGTTACGACTCATCATGCCCGGCGATCCGATACCGACAACAGTGCCAGATTCGGTCGGTCGTGATGCATTCGCGGCATAGCCCGCTCGACGTAGTCGACTGCGCCGAATGGCGGACGCAGCCTACGTCGATGCCGTGGTGCCGTGGCGGTCGCGTGCTCGACGCACCGACTGCCACGGCGAGCAGTGGACGCGTCGAGGAAACGTCCTCAGGGTCCGCTACTCACCAACCGCTGCACGTAGTCCCAACGCCAGCAACATCGCGCCCGCTGCCCGATTGAACATCGCCTTCGCACGAGCCGAATGGAGCAGGCCCGCGCCCCGGCCGAGGATGAGAGTCCACAACAACAACCAGCAGGCCGACAACAGGGCGTGCATGGTGGTGAACAGCAGGATCTGCCCGCCGACCGAGGCGTCGGGGTCGAGGAACTGCGGCGTGATGCTCAGCGGGATCGAGGCCGCTTTGGGGTTCAGCACATTGGCCAACACGGCCGGAACGTAGGTGCTTGGCGCCCTGTCGGACGGTGTCGCAGGCATCGACGTCGAGACATTGGGTGGTCGGGTTGCCTGTCGCCAGGTCCAGACGCCCAGCCCGATCAGGTAGATCGCGCCGAGGAATCGCACCACGAGGAATAAGCGACTGGAGCCGATGATCAGCGCGGAGAGGCCGAGTATCGCCAAGGACGCATGCAGGTACAGCCCGGTCGCGGTTCCCAGGATCACCGGCAGGCCTTTGCGCAGTCCGCCGGTTGCGACGCGTTGAGCCAGCAGGGTCAGGCTCGCGCCCGGCGTCACGATCAGCGGCAGGACGGCCAGCGCGAAACCCATGATGGCGGCGGGCGAGATCACGGCGCCTGGTCTCGTCGGCCGGCGCTACCGACCCGGCCGCGCTCGGAGGCGGGCGAGGCGAGGATTCGGAAGTGGGTGGTGAGGCGCCAGTCCTCGAGCACGTGGAAGGCGAGGGCGGGCGGTGCAGCCAGGTCCACCGGCGAATCCCCTTCCCACGGCATCCGCAGCGTCCAGGTCACCGCAGGAGCCAGGATCACCGGCCTAGCTGCGAACATCGAGGTGGCTGCGGTGTGTGCGTGACCGCCGAGGATGGCCACCACCTCGGGTCGGCCAGCCAGGACCTCGGCGAGATCCTCTCGCCTGCGCAGCGGGTACCTGTCCGGCAGCGGATGGTGTAGATCGACGGGCGGATGATGCAGCGCCAGCAGCACGGGAACCGTGCCGCCGAGGTCGTCCAGGGTGGAGGTCAACCAGTCGAGCGTGTCGGGAGTCAGCAGGCCGTCGGGACTACCGGGGATGGTCGAGTCCAGCAGCACGATCGCCGCGTCGCCGATCCGGTGGAGTTGGTTGATCGGCGCGGATTCGGTGTCGCGCGCTGCGGATTCGGCTGCGGCGCCGAGTGGAGCGCCGAGCTTCCCGAGCAGGCCGCTGCGGAACGCCCGTCGCTCATCGTGGTTGCCCGGACATACCAGGACCGGGCTCTCGCAGGTCAGGATCTCTGCGGCCTGTCGGTATTCGGCGGGATCACCTCGGTCGGCGATGTCGCCGGTGACCAGTACCGCGTCGACGGCCCGGGGCAGGGCGCGCAGATGGTCCATCACCCGATCCGCCCGCTCGATCGCACGAGCCGTCCCATCGAGATGTAAATCGCTGATCTGGGCCAACAGCACCATGTGTGCCGTCCTCTCTGTTCCAGTCGACCTGCGACAGACCCGGGCCGGGTTGTCGAGAAGGGCACCACACCGAACCCAGAGGCTAACGGTAAACTACGAGTATTGCGTTAGTGATGCTGGTCGAGTGGTATCCGCGAGAATCACTGGTCGCGGCCGACAACGCCGACCCGATGCGAAGCCCGCAAACCCGCCACACCAGAGGGGACGGCGATCGATGACAGGCCGACAGTTGGCGATGCAACTCGCGGGCACCATCCGGCACGATGGCGCGGGGGGAGTCGCAGACGACCTGGCCGATCCGGCCGGGCTGACCGCGTGGCTCGCCGACCACGCCGAACTCCTGCCGGAAGTCGCAGGCCCGGGACGAATCCCAGCCGATGAGCAGACCAGGTCTGCTGTCGTCGCCGTGCGCTCCGCGACCCGCGCGCTGTTCGCCCGCACGGTCCCGGGCCGACCCAGTCGCGCCGACGAGCATCGCCTCCCGCCCATCGCCGATGCGGTGGCCATCCTCAATGCGGCCTCGGCTGCCGATCCGGTGGCACCCGCCCTGAACTGGTCTTCGGGTTCGGCTCCGGCCGTCGAGCTGCACTCGGCGAGCAACGATCCGCTGACTCGGCTGCTCGCCACGTTGGCCAGAGCCGCGTTCGACTTCCTCACCGGTCCAGATCGCGATCGACTGCGCGCCTGCACCGCCCCGCGATGCGTCCGGTATTTCCTGCAAGGTCACGGTCGTCAGGAGTTCTGCAAACCCGCCTGCAGCAATAGGGCCCGAGCCGCGCGCCACTACGACCGCCGCCATCCAGAACGATCCAACCTCTCGCTGGGTTGATTCGGCCGCCGAGACTGGTCGGCGCGTTCGAATGACGCCCGCCCGTGCCGCCGCTGTGCACGTTCGAGGTTCGGCAACAGCGGCGTTCGAGGACGACGCAGTACCTCGGTCCGCCGGTACCCGATAGTCGTGGACCCGGTAGGCGTCCGACACCCTTGGGGAGTAACGACCATGCCGGCCGAGACGAGGTTGATGTGACCGAAGACCACGATGGACAGTCCGCTCCTACCGCGCACCGGCAGGCAGGCTCGACGTCTATACCGCAGGCAGCCGGACGGCCGGGGAGCCGGTACGTCATCAAGGGCGGCGCCGTCATGTCGATGGATCCGACCGTCGGCAACTTCGAGAATGCCGATGTCCTCATCGAGGGCAAGCGGATCGTGGCAGTGGGCCCCGGCATCGACGCATCCGACGCCGAGGTGATCGATGCCCGCGGCCGCATCGTGATGCCGGGCTTCGTCGACACCCACCATCATCTTTTCGAGACGGCGGAGCGCGCACTGCTGGCCAACGGCTTACTCCTGGACGATGGCTCCGGCTCGCCCAGTTCCTTCCCGGCCTATGCGCAGCACATCCTGGGCGGCTTCGCCAAGGCCTACCGACCGCAGGACGTCTACATCAACGCACTGTTCGGCCGGATCGCCCAGCTCGATGCGGGTGTCACGACAGTCCTGGACGTCTCACAGATCCATCACTCCCCCGAACACACCGATGCGGCGATCCAGGCCCTGGTGGACGCGGGCGGCCGGTCGGCGTTCGGGTTCTTCGAGGGCGACGACCGGGCGTCGGTCCGGTATCCCGAGGACGCCTACCGCCTCAAGAACCAGTGGTTCTCCTCCGACGATCAGCTGGTCAGCCTGGTGATGGGCGGCGAGCTCTACATCGGCGAGGAGTCGTACGTCCGTTCCTGGGAGATCGCCCGGGAGCTGGGCGTCAAGATCGCCGCACACGCCGTCGGCTCCTGGGGAATGCGGCCGCTCTACGATGAGATCGCCCAGGGAAGCGGCAAGGTCCGGGTCGGACCGGACAATCTGTTCATCCACATGACCGGCATGTCCGATGACACCTGGCGTCGATTCCGCGACGCCGGAGCGCAGGTCTCGATCTCGTTCCCGATCGAGATGGTCATGCGGCACGGCACGCCGCCGATCCTCAAGATGCAGGAACTCGGGATGGAGCCCTCTCTCAGCTCCGATGTCGAGACGACGATGACGGCGGACCCGTTCACGCTCATGCGCTCGGCGATGAGCATGCAGCGCATGGCCGTCAACCAGATGGTGCTGGATCAGGGCGATTACGTACCGCCCACCAACTACCCGACCCCCGCCGAGGGCACGCCGGAACTCCTCACCGTCCGGGACGTACTGCGTTACGCGACCGTCAACGGCGCCCAGCACCTCGGCCTCGATGGCAGGACCGGCACGCTCACGCCGGGTAAGGACGCCGACATCGTCCTGCTCGACGCCACCGCGCTCAACGTGGCGCCACTGAACAGTGTGCCCGGAGCGGTCGTCACGCTGATGGACCGCAGCAACGTCGAGACGGTGATCGTCGCGGGCGAGATCCGCAAATGGCAGGGCCGCATGCTCGACGCGAACCTGACGACGCTGCGCCAGGAACTCGAGACATCGCGCGATTTCCTGTTCGAAGCGGCCGGTTTCGACCAAGACCTGTTCAAGTACAGCTGAGCCGGGATCGGGGAGGTGTCGGCGCCTCGACGCCTCCCCGCCGCCCACGGATGCGCACCTGCCTCAGTGGTCGCGCGCCCCACGGCCGAATCGTTCGTGCAGCGCCGCGTCGACCTCGTCGAACTCCCGACCCGAGGTTTCCGGGACGTGGCGGGCGACGAACCAGATACCGAAAGCGCAGATCGCGGCGAAGATCCAGAACGTCTCGCCCTGGCCGATCAGGTCCACCACCGGCAGGAAGGCCAGGCCCACGATGAAGTTCGCCAGCCAGTTCACCATGGTCGACGCGCTCGACCCGACCGCGCGCACCGAGGGCGGGAACACCTCGCCGATCAGCACCCAGAACACCGGGCCGAGTCCGCAGGCGAAGGCGGCGATGTAGACCACCATGAAGACCAGGGACAGCAGCGGCGGCATCTCCAGCACGAAGGTGAGGCCCAGCAGTACCAGCGAGACCATCATCACCGACAGCGAGACCAACAACAGGACTCGACGGCCGGTACGGTCCATCAGCCGCAACGCGACCACCGTCATCACCAGGTTGATGATGCCGATGAACACCGAGTAGAGGATCGAGTTCGAGGCGGTGAGGCCGGTCTCCTCGATGATGGTCGGTGCGTAGTAGATGATCGTGTTGATGCCGCCGAGCTGCTGGACCGCGGCGATGGTGAGCCCCACGATCAGAGCTGGCCGGGCCGAGGCCGCCAACAGCAACCGCCAGCCGTGGCGGGCGGGCTTGCCCCGCTGCTGGTCGTCCTCGGTCTTGTCCTGGTGCTCGACCCGCTCGATCAGTTGATCCGCGCTCTCCCTGTCGGCCACCTTGGCGAGCACTTTGCGCGCCTTGTCGACACGGCCGCGCCGGATCAACCACTGCGGCGACTCCGGCAACCACATCGCGCCCAACACCATCGCGATCGCGGGCACCAGGCCGGTCCCGAACATGGCGCGCCAGTTCTCCGTGCTGGAGAAGGCCAGGTCGACCAGGTACGAACTGAGGATGCCGGTCGTGATCATCAGCTGGTTGAGGCTCAGGATCCGGCCTCGAACCTCCGCCGGGGACACCTCCGAGAGATAGATCGGCACGGTCGCCGAGGCGGCACCCACCGCCAGGCCCAGGATCAGCCGGGCGCCCAACAGCATCTCGTAGTTGACCGCGAACATGGCCATCAACGTGCCGATCACGAAGATGACGCCTTCCAACCCGAGGGTGAGTCGACGGCCCAACTTGTCGGCGGTCCGCCCCGCACCGATCGCGCCGAAGATCGCGCCGATGAGCAGCACGCTCACCACGCTGCCCTGTTGGAAGGAACTGAGATCGAACTCCTGCCGCAGGAACAACAGCGCGCCCGAGACGACCCCGGTGTCGTAGCCGAAGAGGAAACCGCCGATCGCGATCACGAAACCCCAGCGCCAGACCCGTCTACGGCCCTCGGCCGAAGCTCCGGCAAGCGATGCCTCGTTGCCCGGCTCCCCGGCGGAAGCTTGTGCCATCTCGCGACTCCTGTGTCGACCGGCGCGATATCGGTTCCCGGAGCAACCGCGCCTGACGCAGCTCCGAGCAACGGTGCGTCGTCAATCCTCATCGAGCACCCCAGGTGCGGCAACAAGAACGCGGCGGACACCGATTCCGCCCATCGCAGCTGATCCCGGCGTCGCGGACCGCGATCCGAGGCGCGACACCACCGCGATTCCCCGGAATGGGTGCAATAGCGATCCCGATGGGGTGACTACGGTGTGGACCGACCGCCGGGGCCACCAAAGCCCGGACGCCGGGAGGCACGCAGCACCCGTATCCGCCCGATGGCACCGGCCGAGCGGGAACGCGTGGGGGTGGCCCACTACCCGCAGCCGAGCGCCCGAGCCGATATCGCTCGCTGGTGCCAGCGATGGCCCGGGCGCTTCTGCCGCAGGAGAGGTTCGCCAGAGACGACGAGCAGTCGCCCGATCAGGCGACGGTGCGCCCCGAACCGTCGAGGCGATACCAGCGCGCCAACCAGTTCAATGCCTGGGTCACCTCGGCCGCCGAGAGGGCCCTCGCGATGACGATGATCTCCGCGACGTCGAGGTCGTGGCAGCTGCCCGCCCCACCGGTGGAGCTATTGGCCAACGTCAGTCCGGGCAGTCCGGCGACCGTGCCGCCGACGAACGGCACCGGCGGCAGTCCATAGAGCTGATGTCGCGACGCCGCACCCGCATGGACCTGCGCCATCACCTGCCAGCCCGGCGAGCCACCCACCCAGACCGGCGCCGAGTTCGGCGGACTAGTCCCGCCCGCGCCGGTGGTCTGGTATCCGTCGGCGTCCTGCCCGGTGATGTGGCCGAGCCAGACATACCGACCGGATCGCCCGCTGTAGACGTTGCCGAGCGTGTCCCGTGGTTGTCGGACCACGCTCAACACGGTGATCGGCAGGTTGTAGGCCACCGACCAATCGGCGGTGCGCAACCAACGACCGGCTTCCCGACTGCACTCGACGTAGGGCTGACCGCCGGGCCCCGCCGGGCGCAGCAGTGGTCGCGACGCGGGCGCTTCCTGGGTCAGTGGCACCGACTGGCTGCCCGCATGCGGGTCCCATCGCGCGATCGGGGTGCCCGATCCGCCGGTCACGGTGCCCGCTCGCCACGCGGAGATCACCCCGGACAGTCGAGCCGGATCGCCGCCCGGCACCGGCTCGTTCCCACTGTCGGGCGCGGAGGGTGCGGCGATCGGAGCGGTGACCTCGGTGGTGATCAGCTCGGCGAGCCAGCGATGGCCGACGGCACTGATGTGGATGCGATCGGGCAGCAGTAGACCGAGGGAGTCGGCGTCCAACCCGGATGGCCAGTGTGGCGAGGCGTCGAGGTAGGCGGTGTCGTCGGTCAGCTCGGCAAGTTGCCGGAGCTGGTCGCCGTAGGCGGGCCATGGATGTTCCGGGATGGGGACA
Organism: Actinoalloteichus hymeniacidonis; assembly: GCF_014203365.1. Classification (NCBI taxonomy): domain Bacteria; kingdom Bacillati; phylum Actinomycetota; class Actinomycetes; order Pseudonocardiales; family Pseudonocardiaceae; genus Actinoalloteichus; species Actinoalloteichus hymeniacidonis. The sequence continues at coordinate 1,620,099 of NZ_JACHIS010000001.1, read as the reverse complement.
TCGGAACGTCGCGCGGCCTGAACCAGCAGGAACGAGGGACGACGCGGACACGAGGTGCGGAACCGCTCCATGAGGTCACCGACCTGGGCGCGGTAGTCCTCGGGTGAGATACCCACCGAATAGTCGTTGCTGCCGACGATCACCACGATCAGCGCGGGATCGAGTCGACCGAGGCGCCTGCACATCTGGCCCAGCTCGGCGGATTCGACGTACGAGCCCGCCCGGGTGCCGCCCCGGCCCGCGTTGTAGGACTCGATGCCCCGACCGTGGTCGCCGCGATGGGCGTAGGCCCCGTTGACGATGATCGCGCCCTCGGTGACGATCCGAACGAGATGGTCGGCGCGCGGCAGCAGCGGTGAGAGCCATTCGCCGTCGGCGCGGCGTGACGAGCCCTCGGTGCTCGGCACGATCCGATAGGCGGTGTCGTCGATCCAGACGGTGAACTCGGTGGCCCCGACGCCCTGCATGTAGTGCACGGTGACGCGGTCGGAGTCGGGCAGCGTGCGGCGGATCTCGTCGCCCCGGATGAGTTTCACCGACCGCAAGGCCAGGTCGGCGTAGACCACCTCGGGGTTGCCCAGCATCGTCCAGCCGCCGATGCCCGTCACCGGGTAGTGGGTGCCTGTCTCACCGAGCGCCCGACCGACGATGGCCGTCGCGGTGCCCTCCTGGGTCGATGCTCCGGAACCGCCGACCGTGGACGAGCCGACCCACACGATCCGGACCGGCTCGGTCTCGGCCAACATGCGACGCCGCCGCCACTCCCACAGCCCGGTGGACAGGATGCCGGTCGCGGCGGAGCCGGGTCTTTCCTCGAGGTCGGTCATGCTGCGGTGCCCTGACCTGCGGCGCCCTGCTCAGGCGCGGGAAGGTCCTTGGGCGGTCGGGCCACCGAGTGGTACTCGGGGACCACGGTCGTGCCGAAGAGCACCCGGACCAGCCACGGAGGCAGTCGCGACTCCAGCCAGCGCGCGATGGCGTACCAGATCGCGATGGCGAGGCCGACCAGTAATGGGCCGATCTCCTCGGCGACGGTGATTACTCCGGTTGGCAGGCCGAGGCTCACCAGCCAGGCCAGTAGCGACCCCCACCACACCGGGATCACGGTTCGGATCAGCGAGGCGACTCGATCAGACATCGGCACTCCTCTCGGTGGTGCTGCGCTAGATCAAGTCAACGCACCGAATCCGAGGAAAGACAAGGTCATTGACCTGTTTGCGCACGACAGCAATCCGATGAGACGAACGCGGTGACCGGCATGGTGGCCGGTGTTGCGCTGGCCGAGTGCCCGACATTCGGGTGGCGGTGGCCCGTTAGTCGGTGGCGAAAGCGGCGCTGCGCGCGGCGATGCCGTCGAGGATGAGATCGAGTCCCGAGTCGAACCATGGGCGCCCGGTTCCGGGTTCGCCGAGCGTGACGAGCAGTTGGAGCCGTGGGTACTCGCTCAGGTCGACCTCCGCGAGTCGGTCGCGCCAACGGGTCTCCGGGCCGTGGTCCGATCGCTGCCCGCGCCGCTCGCCGAGCTCCGAGCGGGCGCTGCCCTGCAGGTACTTGTTGATGGTCATGATCGCGCGGGCGGATTCGGCCAGTGGCATGCCCAGCGGTTCCAGCGCCGCGAGGGCCCAGTCCATCGATTTGAGGCCCTCGGTGCCGAACGGCGGCGTCGCGGTCAGGTCGGCGAAGAGCAGCCAGGGATGGGCTTCGTACATGTCCCAGTCGTGCTTGGCCAGCAGATGCATCCGGGCTCGCCAGTCGAGGCCGTCGGCATCCGGATAGGCGTAGGCCTCGGTGACGGTGTCGACCATCGCCACGGTCAGGTCGTCCTTGCCGGAGACGTGCCGGTAGAGCGACATGGTGCCCGAGCCCAGTTGCTCGGCGATGCGCCGCATCGACACCGCGTCGAGCCCATCGGCATCGGCGATCTCGATGGCCACCGCCACGATTCGCGCTCTGCTGAGCCCTCGGCCGTCTCGTGATCCCTTGCTCATCGACCGGGCACCACCCTCCTGGTTGCCGTCCATCGTAACGCCGGCGTACGGTGTACCCATTCCGACGAGTACGCCGTACGCATAATGAGGGGAACGATGAAATCGAACTCGACGAAAGCGGTGCCGAAGCGCTGGCTCGGGCTGGCCGTACTGACCCTGCCCGTCCTGTTGACCTCGATGGACATCTCGATCCTGCACCTGGCGATCCCCGCCATCACCGAGGATCTGGCGCCGAGCACCGGCCAGATGCTGTGGATCCTGGACGTCTACGGCTTCTTATTGGCCGGTCTGCTGATCCTGATGGGCGGCCTCGGCGACCGAGTGGGACGTCGACGTCTGCTGCTGATCGGCGCCGTGGTGTTCGGCGCCGCCTCGGTACTGGCCGCCTTCGCCGACAGCCCGGAATGGCTGATCGCCGCCCGCGCCTTGATGGGCATCGGCGGGGCGACCCTGATGCCGTCGACCCTGTCGCTGATCAGAACCATGTTCGACGATCCGACCGAACGCAGCCGGGCGATCGCGGTGTGGACGGCCGCGCTGGCGGGCGGGGTGGCGCTGGGCCCGATCATCGGCGGGGTACTGCTTCAGTACTTCCCCTGGGGCTCGGTGTTCCTGATCAACGTGCCGGTGATCCTGCTGCTGTTGGCCGCGGCGCCGCTGCTGATCCCCGAGTACCGACACGCCACCCCGAGCCCGCTCGACCCGCTCAGCGTCGCGTTGTCCTTCCTCGCCATCCTGCCGATCGTCTGGGCGGTCAAGACCGGCGCCGAGGAGCTGGCCGTCACCGCTGGGATGCTGATCGCGATCGCGGTCGGCATTCTGGCGGGCATCGTCTTCCTGCGGCGGCAAGGCAGGCTCACCACCCCGTTGGTCGATGTCTCGCTCTTCGCCAACCGTCGCTTCACCGGTTCGGTGCTCGCCGGGGCGCTGGCGATGTTCTCGCTGGTCGGCCTGACGCTGTATCTCAGCCAACATCTGCAGCTCGTCCTGGATTTCTCGCCGCTGACGGCCGCGCTGTGGATGCTGCCCATCACCGCCGGGATAGCCGCTGCCGCCATCACCACGTCGGCGTTGGCCGCCCGCGTCGGACCGGGCCCGATCTTCGGTGTCGCGGCCGGATTGGCCGCCACCGGGATGATCGTGGTAAGCCTGACGCCCGCCGACGGCGGATTGGCGCAGATCATCGTCGGTGCCGTGCTCGCCGCGACCGGCATCAGTCCCATCACCACGCTGGCCACCGACGTCGTCGTCGCCACGGCCCCACCCAGCCAGTCGGGGTCGGCCTCGGCGTTGGCGGAGACGGCCAACGAACTCGGGGCCGCGTTCGGCATCGCCGTGCTGGGTTCGTTGGGATCGTTGGTCTATCGGGCGGAGGTGGTGGCCGAGCTTCCGGCCGGCCTTGGCGGTGAGCTCGAACAGATCCTCGGTTCCAGTCTCGGCGCCGCCCTGGGCGTCCTGAACACGATGCCCACGGAGATGGCCGCGCCGCTGATGGAACTGGTTCGGGAGGCCTTCGTCGAAGGGCTCGCCGCCGCGACCTTGGCGGGCGGGGTGGTGCTGGGTGTACTGGCGGTGCTGGTGTCGCTGCTGCTGCGGGGTCAGCGGCCGACCGGGCAGACCGAGTGAGCATGAGGCCGGCCACGCCCCATGCTCACTCCCCCGCCTCGGTGAAGCCGATCAGTCCTCGTGCTCCACTCCGTCGAGCTGATCGGTGGTGACCGAGCGAAGCGCGATCGCCGCGAAGATCCCCAAGCCGATGAGGATCGCCGCACCGACCGTGCTCGCGGCACCGATGCTGTCGGTATATGCGATGAAGGCGAGCTCACGGAAGTCGCTGCCCTCCTGTGCGAGGGCGACGGCACTCGTGACCGTCTCCGCGGCAGGCGTACCGGCGGCGGCGGTCGAGTCCATCCCGGACCGATAGACCGCGGTGGCCACCGTGCCGAGGGTGGCGATGCCGAGTGCGGCGCCCAGTTCGCTGCCCGTCTCGGAGATACCCGCCGCCGCCCCGGCGCGTCCGGGGGGCGCGGTGGCCAGGATGAGTGAGTTCGCCAGTGTTCCGACGACACCGATGCCGAAGGTCAACACGGTGTAGCCGCCGACGAACATCAGGAGCGGCGAGCTGGGCTGGGTCATCGCGACGACTAGGAAGCCCGCCGCTCCCACGAACAGACCGATCGCCAACAGCACGGACGGACGAATCCGTGCCGCCAGCAGGGCACCTGCGGTAGCGCCGAGAAGCGTGCCGACGAAGGTCGGCAGGGCCCAGAGTGCAGCCGCCAGCGGGCCGAGTCCGTGCACCGTCTGCAGGAAGGTGAAGGTCAGCAGCCCCAGCCCGGCCGCAGCGAAGGAGACGGCGGCGTTCGACCCGGCCGCGGCGCTGAACGCGGTGTTACGCAACAGCGCCAGATCGATCAGCGGGTGCTCGAGTCGGTTCTGCCGTCGCGCGAAAAGAGCGAGGAACAACGCTCCGATCACCAGCGCACTGATCGACATCGCATCCACGCCGTACTCGACGAAGTGTTTGACGGCGAAGACCAGGGCCAGGATCGCGATCAGGCTGAGCACCGCGCTGATCAGGTCGAAGGAACCCGGATTCGGGTCGCGCGATTCCTCGATCAGGAAGGGGACCGTAGCCAACAGCAGGACCATCACCGGGATGTTGATGAGGAAGACCGATCCCCACCAGAAGTGCTCCAGCAGTACCCCGCCCACGATCGGACCCGCCACGGCGCCGCCGGTGAAGGCGACCGTCCAGGCGCCCACCGCCGCCCGCCGCTGGCCCGCATCAAGGAACATCCCCCTGATCAGGGACAACGTCGAGGGCGCCAGGGTCGCCGCGCCGACCCCGAGCAGGGCGCGAGCGGCGATGAGCATCTCCGGAGTCGTGGCGAAGGCGATCACCGTGGAGGCGGTCCCGAACAGCACCGCGCCGATGAGCAGCAATCGCCTGCGACCGATGCGGTCACCGAGGCTGCCCATGGTGATCATCAGGCCCGCCATCACGAAGCCGTAGACGTCCATCATCCACAGCCACTGCGTCGCCGTCGGGGCGAGCGCCTCGGAGATCGCTGGCGAGGCCACGAAGAGCACCGAGATGTCCATCGAGGTCAGCAGGGCGGGCAGCAATAAGAAGGGCAGCGCCCACCACGTCCTCGCGGTGGCGCGCTGGGTCGAAGTCGTCATGGTTCGATCGTACGTACGTACAAATTCGTGTCAATACGTACGTCCGTTCAAATGCTCTACGCTGGGTGCTATGAGCCAACGGGACGACCTACTCGCCGGGGCACGGAAGTGCCTGATCGAGAAGGGCTACAGCGCGACGACCGCCCGCGACATCGTGGCGGCCTCTGGCGGCGCCCACCTCGGATCGATCGGATACCACTTCGGATCCAAGGACGCGTTGATGAACACCGCCGTGATGGATGCGGCCAGCGAATGGGGCGACACCGTAGAGGCGGCGGTCCGCTCCGCCACCGACGATGAAACCGCGGACCAACGCTTCGAAACCCTCATCACAGCGTTGCTAGCCGCAATCCCCGAGGACCGACCGTTGCTCATCGCCAGCATCCAGGCGTTCGCCCAAGCCCAGTTCGACCCGGCGATGCGCGAGAAGTTGGCAGCCGGATACGGGGAGGCACGAACCGCGTTCGCGTCGATGTTGCTCGGTCAGACGCCCGATTCCGTTGACGATGCCGCCGTCCGAGGCCTCGGCTCGGCGATCTACGCCATGGTCACCGGCTACATCGTGCAGGCAATGATCGACCCAGACTCGATGCCCGACGCTCAGGACGTGGTCGCAGGCATCCGAATGCTGATGCCATCAGACTGAGCAAAGCGACACGGAACCGGTGTGGTCCGGCGTAGCCCGACGGACATGCGACGCTGTCCGACATGACCCGCCCGCTCTGCCTGGCGCAGGACTCCGAAGCCGACGCCCTGCTGGCCCGCGACCCGTTCGCCTTGCTCTGCGGAATGTTGCTCGATCAACAGATTCCGATGGAGAAGGCATTCAAGGGGCCGAGAGATCTCGCGGCGCGCATGGACGGCTTCGATCTTCGGCGGATCGCCGAGGCCGAACCGACCGAGTTCGCCGAGATCGCCGCCAGGACACCCGCGATCCACCGCTTCCCCGGCTCGATGGCCAAAAGGCTGCAAGCCCTGGCGCAGTATCTGATCGAGCACTACGACGGCGAGCCCGAGGCGATCTGGACACGCGACGAGCCGACCGGTGAGCAGGTGCGGACTCGGTTGCAGGCACTGCCCGGTTTCGGCGAGCAGAAGGCCCGAATCTTCCTGGCGCTGCTGGGCAAGCAACGCGGCATCCAACCCGCAGGTTGGCGCGAGGCGGCGGGGGCCTACGGCGGGGAAGGCGCCCGACGTAGCGTCGCCGACGTCGTCGACTCGCAGACCCTCGCGGCGGTCCGCGCCACCAAGCAGGCCGCGAAGAAGGCGGCGAAGGAACAGAAGTAGCCTTACTCGACTTACGTCGATGCCGCAGCTGGTCATCAGTAAAAATTGCACACTACAGACTGATCAATCCTGACTAGCAGGGCAACCACTAAGACCAGGTCATTCCTATGGGCAGCTAGCGAAACTTGCGGCTCCCCATCGGGAAGTCCCAACATCACCGCGTAAGATCATGGTCTACGATAGACAGAGTACGCAAGACCGGGGTTTGAAATTTCAAAGAGAGAGTCGCCAATGACAGCAGCGAACGCCGACGAGACGGTACAACTGATCGATTCGGTAGACGATGCAGTTTCCTCTGTACGGACACGTCAGTTGGATCTATCTTTCAACGAGCTTGCCGATATGTACACGACGGGCGAACTTGTTGTACAGCCCGAGTATCAAAGGCTATTTCGCTGGACTGAAGGCGCGCAATCACGCTTCATTGAAACACTAATCCTGGAGCTCCCGGTTCCTCCAATATTTTTGATGGAGACAGAAGAGAACGTTTATGAACTCATCGACGGCCTGCAGCGCGTCTCGTCATATCTGAATTTCCGAGGCCTCCTCAAAGTTGGAGAAGGCGATGCGCAGCAACCGCTGAAACTTGAAGACTGCGATATAGTTGAAGAACTAAACGGACACACTTATGAATCCTTGCCACCTGCCCTTGTGCGTCGCCTGAAGCGCAATTTCATACGCGCAGAGATCCTGCGAAAAGAGAGCGACGCTCGCCTTCGTTACTACATGTTTAAGCGCCTAAATTCGGGCGGAGAACCACTCGAGCAGCAGGAAATTCGCAACTGCACAATCAGGCTTCTTAATCCCGATTTTAACGATACCGTTATCAAACTTTCCCGTAACGATGATTTTAAATACTGCATCAGCACAGTCGCTGAAGCTCAAAAAGAAAAAAGATACGATGAAGAATTGGTGCTGAGGTTTCTCGCCTTCCTCAAACGCGGTGACGAGTACCGGCACGAGCTTGGCGAATTCCTAACAGAGTACATGGAGGATGCGTCCGACCCCGATGGTCCGAGCATTAAGACATGGGATCCGGTAGCCGATCCAGCAACTTTTGAAAAGACCTTCAAGATTCTACGCCTAGCAGCAGAATCCAATGAAGCAGTAGGACCGAAAGTCTTCGGCTCCGTCAACGCATCAGGAAAAATCCGCGGACAATTTGCAGTATATCATTTCGAGGGTTTCGCTTTCGGCTTGCAAGGAATCCTAGAGCGCCTCGATCCAAGCAATACAGAACAAATGAAAAAACTTGGCAGTGCCATCGAAAGAATTAAGGGAGATAGGACACTTCGCGAGTTTACCGGCGGAGGAAAGAACACGGCTCCCGCATACCGTGCGCGGGTGCAGTTTTTTGCCAACGAAATAGAAAAGGACATCTAACACTGTGTCCGCCTCTCCACTAGTGTCACTCAGAGCCGCCCTTGAAGGGGAGCTCACATGGAGGCGAGTCGAAATCAAGGATCTGCGGAACATGCTCTCCGACAGTTCATCGGCACGCGTCAAGAATAGCCATAAACGTGCGATAATAGTAATGCTTTACGCACACCTAGAAGGATTCGTCCGGTCTGCACTTGAAGAGTACGCCACGACTATAAACAAATCTCAGATAACACTAGGGGAAGCGAAGAAGCAACTAACTGCGGCCTGCCTAAGCGATGCCTTCAAACGGTATCGAACTCCCGAGAACGTCGATCGAAATGACATGTCCGCCTCAAAGGCACGCCAAGTCATGCGCGATGCAGAACTTGTGGAGTCAGTCCTGGACGTACGCGATCAATTAGTTTCGCTGGACGTGCAGAAAATCTGCTCTACCGACTCAAATCTTACCCCAAGCATACTTCGCAGAAATCTTCAACTACTAGCACTCGATGACCACAGATTTCGCCGGTTCGTAGACAAGCTTGACGGACTACTCAAAAAAAGAAACGCTATCGCCCACGGAGAGCAAATGCGCGTTGCCGAGCACGACGATCTAAGCCATCTCGAAAACGACGTCTTCGAGCTTTGCGAAGTTCTAATGCTCGACATCTACGCTGCAGTTCGAAATGAGAGCTTCAGACGCGCGAATGAATGAGCAGGGTCAATCCACCATAGGTTGGGCTACAAGCGAAGCACAACCGCCGTCGGCGCGGCGGTCCGCGCCACCAAGCAGGCAGCGAAGAAGGCGGCGAAGGAGCAGAAGTAGCCGAGGTCGGATCGTCGTACGGCGACCCCCGACCGCCGTGCTCGGTGTTCAGGAGTCGCAGCGGGCCAGGAATGCCTCCCGCTCGGCCTCGCTGAGCAGGATGCAGAACTCGTTGCCCTCCGGGTCGGCGAGCACCATCCATCCGCCGCCCTCCGGCGTGCGCAGGTCCTCGACCTCGCGAGCCCCCAGGGCCAGCACCCGCTCGATCTCCTCGGCCTGAGTCCGATCGGTCGGGCGAAGGTCGAAGTGAATCCGGTTCTTGATCGACTTTCGTTCGGGCACCTCGATGAAGAGGACCCGCACCGATCGATCGGGCGACATGATCAGGCACTCCTCGTCGCCCGGCGCACCCGGTTCGTCGGGGTCGCCGGTCATGCCCAGCACCTCCGCCCACCAGCAGGCCTGCGCGAAGGCATCGTGCGCGTCGATGGCGGTGTTCGCGATCCGGCTCGTCATGCCCGCACCCTGGCACAGCTCCTTCCGCTCCCGCGATCGAAATTCGGTTCGGCCAGTCCTGCTCAGGCGACACGAAGGACGAGTGATCGTCAGGCGGTAAGCCTGGACACGGTTAATCCGGCCATAGCAAAACCATGGAAAACTTCCGACGACAGACGGCAACACGTTGTTCACAGCACGCGGCCGGCCCCCGGCGCCCTACTCCTGCGCCAATAGTTCCTTCGCCAAGGCGGCGTCGGTCACCAAGGTCGTGATCAGCCCACCGCGCAGGGCGGCTCGAACAGCGGTGGCCTTGCCGGAGCCGTAGGCCAGTGCGACGACCTCGTTGGTTGCGTGCAACTGCTCGAAGGTGATGCCGATGGCCCGGGATTGCAGGCCGTCGGCCAAGGGACGTCCCTGGGCGTCCAGCAGGATTCCGCAGAGTTCGGCCACCGCGCCCTTGGCGGCGAACGCGGCCCGCTCCCTGGGTTCCAGAACACCGTGCACGGTGGAGGTGCCCGTCGACCAGCCGCCGATGGAGACGACCGCGGCGGTCAGCTCCCCGCAGCGTTGCATGGCCTTGGCCACGTCGGAGTGGCCGCGCAGGGCGGCGGCGCTGGAGGCGTCCGGCATGACCAGCGGCGCATAGAAGGTGACTGCCGTGCCGCCACCCGCCTGGGCGGCTCGCCGGGTCAGCTCCAGGGAATGGTCCTCGACGTCGGGTTGTGGCACGGCACCGCAGAGCTGCACGACGGTGCAGCGGGGCAGCACGGTGAGCCGCGCGCTCATCCGTTGCAGCGAACGTCCCCAGGCCACGCCTAGGACGTCGCCCTCGCCGACGATCTCACCGAGCAGCCGTGCCGCGAGCCCGCCGACGTGGTCCCGCAGATCGTGATCGGGTTCGCCGGAGACGTCGGCGACCACCGCCGCGCGCAATCCGAAGACGGCGCGAAGTCGGTCCGAGAGCTCGACGTCCACTCCCGGAGGCCTGCCGATCTCGATGCGGACCAGCCCGGCGGCCTTGGCCGAATCGAGTAGCCGGGCCACCTTGAAACGACTGATGCCGAACTCCTGCGCGATCTGCACCTTCGAGTGCGAGTCCAGGTAGAAACGCCGCGCGACAGCGGTCGTCAGCAGGAGTTCCACCGGACCGATGTCGCCCGGCTCCACGGTCACGGGGCGCTCGGTCATCGCGGCCATCCTACGCGGACCACGATTGAGACTCGGTTCATCGACTGTCCTCCTCGCGCTGTTGACATGCACATACGTCAGGGTATTCACTCTTCCAACAAACGAGCAGGGCAATGCTCAGATGAGCGATACAAGGATGTGGACATGCGAGCAGCGATCATCGACGAGCCGGGCGCAATCCGGGTGGGTGAGGTCGCCGACCCGACCCCCGGCGCGACGGACGTGGTGGTCAAGGTGGGCGCCTGCGGGATCTGCGGCACCGATCTGCACATCGCCGACGGCGAGTTCCCGCCCGCCCCGTTCCCGCTGGTCCCCGGCCACGAGTTCGCAGGCGAGGTGGTGGAGGTCGGCTCCGACGTCCGCACCGGGATCAGCGTCGGCGACCGGGTGGCGGTGGATCCCTCGCTGTTCTGTGGTTACTGCACGCCCTGCCGCACCGGACGCGGGAACCTGTGCGCGAACTGGGGCGCCACCGGGGACACCGTCGACGGTGCCTTCGCCGAGTACGTCGCCGTGCCCGCCGTCACCGCCTACCGGCTGCCCGATTCGCTGAGCATGGGTCAGGGCGCGCTGGTCGAGCCGCTGTCCTGCGCCGTGCACGGCCTCGACGTCTTCGGCGCCTCGATCGGCGAGCGCATCCTGGTCGTCGGCGCGGGGACCATGGGTCTGCTGCTCACCCAGCTGTTGGTCGGCAGCGGCGCACGGGTCTCGGTGGTGGACCGCAACGCGGCGCGACTGCCGTTGGCGACGCAGTTCGGCGCCGAACACGTCGCGACCAGTGTCGCCGAGTTGGACGCCGCCCCGTTCGATGCCGCAGTGGACGTGACCGGCGCGCCCAAGGCCATCGAGGACGCCTTCGACAGTCTGCGGCGTGGGGGCAGGCTGCAGATCTTCGGCGTCGCGGCGGACACCGCTCGCATCAGTCTCTCGCCCTTCCGTATCTACAACGACGAGATCCGCATCGTCGGTTCGATGGCCGTCCTGGACAGCTTCGAGCCCGCGCTGCGCTTGTTGGAGACCGGGCAGGTCGACACCACGGGGTTGATTAGCCACACCCTGCCGCTCGAGGAGTTTCCCGAAGCCGTGGCGATGGTGCGCGCGGGCACGGGAGTAAAGGTCCAGATCGCTCCCTGATCACCGGGAGGGCTGGGCTCGCACCACTTGCGTGGACGTACAGGCAGGCATCCGCGAGAGACCACCTTCGAAGGAGGACATCGGTGTCCACCGCCGGTTCACCGCGATATCCCCACCGTCGCCGACACAGAGCCACCACCATCCCCCTGGCTCTGGTCACCACGACGGCTTTGTTGGCCGGTTGCACGGGCGCGGGTGACCTGGGCGGCGGCGACGGCCGCACCAGACTCACCGTGGCGATCGTGTCCAACCCTCAGATGCAGGACGCCATCGCGCTGTCTCCTCGATTCGAGGAGGAGTTCCCGGATGTCGACCTGGAGTTCGTCAGCCTGGCCGAGAACGAGGCTCGGGCCAAGATCACCGCATCGGTGGCCACCGGCGGCGGCGAGTACGACGTCGTGATGGTCAGCAACTACGAGACCAAGATGTGGGCGGAGAACGGCTGGCTGGCCAATCTCCAACCCTCGATCGACGCCTCCCCGGACTACGACCACGAGGACTTCATCCCCACGGTCCGCGAGTCGCTGTCCTATCAGGACGACATGTACTCGGTGCCGTTCTACGGCGAGTCCTCCTTCCTAGCCTACCGGGAGGACCTGTTCGAGGAGGCCGGGCTGGAGATGCCCGCCAATCCGACCTGGCCGGAGATCGCGGAGTTCGCCGAGCAGCTCAAGGACCCGGAAGAGGGCCGCGTGGGCATCTGCTTACGCGGGCTGGCCGGTTGGGGCGAGAACCTCGCCCCGCTCAACTCGGTGATCAACACCTTCGGCGGCCGCTGGTTCGACGAGAACTGGAACGCGCAGCTGACCTCCCCCGAGGTGCGCGAAGCGGTCCAGTTCTATGTGGACCTGGTCCGGGAGCACGGCCAACCGGGCGCGGCGACCAGCGGTTACTCCGACTGCATCACCAGGTACAGCCAGGGCCAGGCGGCGATGTGGTACGACGCCTCGGCGATGGTGGCCTCGGTGGAGAACCCCGATGACAGCGTCGTCGTCGGTGAGAGCGGTTACGCCCCGGCGCCGGTCGTGGACACCGACACCTCGGGTTGGCTGTTCACCTGGGCGTTGGCCATTCCGGAGACCTCGGAGAACAAGGACCTGGCCTGGGAGTTCGTGTCCTGGATGACCGACAAGGACTACCAGCGGATGGTCGGCGAGGAGTTCGGTTGGCCGAGGGTCCCCCCGGGCGCCCGCGAGTCGACCTACGAGATTCCCGAGTACGCGGCCGAGGCGCAGGCCTACGCCGAACCCACGCTCGATGCGCTGGCCAGTGCGAACGAACTCGACCCCAGCGTCGCCCCGGTGCCCTACGAGGGCATCCAGTTCCTCCGCATCCCCGAGTTCCAGGACCTGGGCACCCGGGTGGGGCAGCAGATCTCGGCCGCCATCGCGGGATCGGTGACCGTCGACGAAGCGCTCGAGCAATCGCAGCGCTACGCCGAGACCGTCGGCCAGACCTACCGGAAGTGAGGGCCGTTTCGAGATGACCACTCTCGACGCCGCGCCAGCGAGCGAGGCCAGACCACCGACTCCCCCGTCCACCCGCACCGCGACCGCCGCCAAGCGCAAGGGCGGCTGGATCCGACGCGCGCCGCTGCTGCCTGCGTTGATCTTCGCGATCATCGTCACGCAGCTGCCCTTCCTACTGACCATCTTCTACTCGCTGCAGTCCTGGAACCTGGTTCGCCCGGGTTCGCAGGAGTTCGTCGGTCTGGCGAACTACGTGGCGGTGTTCACCGACAGCACCTTCCGCACCGCCGCGCTGAACACGATCCTGATCACGGCAGGCTGCGTGATCATCGCGATGGTGATCGGCATCGGCCTGGCCATGCTGCTCGACCGGCCGTTCAAGGGCCGGGGCATCGTGCGGACCCTGCTGATCACGCCGTTTCTGATCATGCCGGTGGCCGGTGCACTGCTGTGGGAGACCACCATCTTCCACCCGCTGTTCGGGCTGTTGAACTTCGTGCTGAGCCCGTTCGGCGTGGACAGCGTCGCGTGGGTCAGCCAGTATCCGATGGCCTCGGTCATCGTGGCGCTGGTCTGGCAGTGGACGCCGTTCATGATGCTGCTGGTGCTGGCCGGGTTGCAGAGCCAGGCCAAGGACCAGTTGGAGGCCTCGGCCACCGACGGCGCGAGCGCCTGGCAGACCTTCACCCTGATCACGTTGCCGCACCTGCGCCGCTACATCGAGCTGGGTCTGCTGCTCGGCTCGATCTATGTGGTCAACACCTTCGACACGATCTACCTGATGACGCAGGGCGGGCCGGGCACCGACACCACCAACCTGCCGTTCTACCTGTACCAGCGGGCGTTCCTCGGCTTCGACGTCGGTCAGGCCGCCGCGCTGGGCGTGGTGGTGGTCGCCGGGACGATCATCGTGGCGACCGTGGCGCTGCGCGTGATCTTCCGCAGCTTCGGCAGGGAGGAAGCATGACCGTCACAGTCGACGACGCCAGGCGAGTCGAGACCGAGCCTGCCGGGCCGCCGAAGCGGACCGGTCGGGCCGTGCGGGGCGTTTTACTGAGCGCGCTGGCCTGGATTCTCGGGTTGGCGTTCTTCTTCCCCGTGCTGTGGATGGTGCTGACCGGTTTCAAGACCGAGGCCGAGGCCTTCCAGTCGCCGCCGACGCTGTTCTTCGTGCCGACCCTGGAGCAGTACGCCGGGGTCTTCGAACGCGGTGTCGGGCCGTACCTGCTGAACTCGCTGTGGGCGACCACTGCGTCGACCCTGCTGGTGATCGTGCTGGCCGTTCCGGCGGCGTACGCACTGTCGATCCGGCCGGTGAAGAAGACCAGCGACGTGCTGTTCTTCTTCATCTCGACCAAGATGCTGCCCGCGGCGGCGGTGATCGTGCCGCTGTACGTCACCACGCAGACCTTCGGTATCGCCGACAACATCTGGACGCTGACCGTCCTCTACACCGCGATGAATCTGCCGATCGCGGTGTGGATGATGCGCTCGTTCCTGATGGAGGTCCCGCCGGAGATCCTGGAGGCAGCCCACGTCGACGGGGCGACCCTGCCTCAGACGCTGCGAAGGGTGCTGTTGCCCGTGGTGGCGCCGGGAATCGCGGCGACGGCGTTGATCTGCGTGATCTTCTCCTGGAACGAGTTCTTCTTCGCGGTGAACCTGACGGCGGCCAATGCGGCGACCGTGCCGGTCTTCCTGGTGGGCTTCATGACCAGTGAGGGTCTGTACTGGGCGCAGCTCTCGGCGGCCGCCACGCTGGCCTCGCTGCCGGTGGTGCTCGCGGGCTGGATCGCGCAGAAGCAGCTGGTGCGCGGCCTGTCGATGGGCGCGGTGAAGTAAGCCCGATCGGTTCGGGATCGGCTTTCTCGAGCATCCCCGAGAAAGCCGACTCGACTCCGACGCGAGAAGGCCCGGCGCTGTGGGCGGCGCCGGGCCTTTCGCATGGGTGGGCACGGATCGCGGGTGCCGGTGCCCGCCATTCGGCTCGGGCTCAGCCCGAGACCGTTGCGTCCTTGATGATCTCCAGCACGGTGTCCCGGATCTCGGTGAGCATCCGTAGTCCGTCGGCGGCGGTGTTGCGAAGCTGCTCGGCGTCGGCTCGCTCCGGCCCGAGCAAGGCGGTCACCGCCGCGCCGAGCACCTTTCCCGAGTCGACGATCTCCAGTGGTGGGTTGTGCTTCTGCTGTGCCACGACGAAGCCGGTGATGAGCGCATGCAGGGCGAAGGCCTGATCGGTGAGTGCCCAATCCGTCCTGGCCAGTCCGTCGCGACGCCAGAGCGGCAGCACCCGGTGCATCACCGCGCGCGGTCCCAACGTGTCGACCAGCCGTTTCGCTCGGGGGTCGGCGACCAACACGCCGAGCAACTCGTCGTCCTCGCCGTCCAAGGCGCTCACGAAGTAGTGGTCGGCGGCGGTGCCCAGCAGGTGCGGCAGCATTCGGGAGGGCCGGGCCAGTTCGGGGTCTGCGGTGAGGATGGCGATGTGTTCGTCGGCGACCGCGAGGAAGTCGCGGCCGATCAACTCCACCAACAGGTCTTCCTTGGTCGCCCAGTAGAGATAGACGGTGCCCTTGCCGACGTGCGCTTTCCTGGCGACTTCGGCGATGGTGATGCCTCGATTCCCTCTGGCCCGCAACATCTCACCGGCGGCGGCGAGGATGCGGGCCGCTTTCGGCGAGGTTCGGTCAGGCAGATCTGGCAACGATGTCCCCCTCGGCCGGGCCGGGCGCACGAGTCTCGCCCAGGATGACCCCGACGATATCGACATCCTTCGCGGCGGTATTCGGAGTCACCTTGTCGCGGAGCAACCTGCCGAGCCGGGAGCGCCCGAACCTGGAGGCCCCGAAGCGGAAGACGAGTCGCCGCAGGTTGATCTGCCACTGCTTGTCGACCAGGAAGATCTGTCGGTCCTCGGTGGCGCTGCGCTGATAGCGGTCGAGATACGGGCGCAGGGCGCCTTCCCATTCGCGCAGGGCGGTGGCGAGGTCGCCGGGGTGCCGTTCGAGCAGGACGCCGAGTAGATCGGCGGCGGCCAAGCCGGTGGAGGCGCCCATCCCCGCATACAGCGTGACGCACCAGGCTGCATCACCGATCAGCACGACCCGGCCGCGATGCCAGCTGTCCATTCGCACCTGTTCGACGGAGTCGAAGAGCAGTTCCTCGGTGTTCGCCATGACGTCGAGGACATCGCCGAGGGTTCGCCCGAATGGTTTGTCGCCGAACACGGCCCGGATTCGGTCGACGGGTGGCTCGGCGAACTCCGCGTCGACATCCTCGGTCCGATAGGACAGCAGGATCGTCGGATCGTGGTCGGCGAACGCGAAGACCGACATACAGCGACCGGGTTCGAGCATGTTGGCGCCCTCGCCGGGGGCCAGTCCCGCAGGCGTGCCGGGGTAGTGGAAGGCGGCGACGATGTAGCCGAGTCGGTGCAGGTACTCGTCGTGCGGGCCGAAGACCAGCGACCGGACGGTGGATCGGAGACCGTCGGCACCGACGACCAGGTCGAACCGCTCCGTCACCGAGGTCCCGGCTGCCGTGTCCAGCAGTGTCACGTCGACGCCCGCTGCGTCCTGCTCGATGGCGGTCGGCACGGTGGAGTACCGCACCTCGACGTCCTCGGGCAGGGCGGAGAACACGCCCTTCTCGACGTCGCCGCGCAACAACATCCACGGCCGCCCGGGGAAGTCGGCGAAGGACAGCCCCGGATACCGGGTGGAATCCCGATCCAGTTCGATGTTGGGCTTCCAGGGATTGCGATCGTGGATCGCATCGAGCACCCCGAGCCGTCGGGCTGCGGCCTGACCAGCGCCGAAGAGCGCGATGAAGTGTCCGCCGGATCGCCGCGCAGGCGCCCGCTCGATGAGCACCGGAGTCCAGCCCGCCCGATGCAACCGGGTGGCCGTGGCGATGCCGCTGATGCCCATTCCGACCACGAGAACTCGTCCTGTGTTCCGCTCGTCCATGATCTGGATACTACTGACCAGAATAGTCAGATGGTCAGTCAGTGGCGTGCGTCACCGTTCTGTATTGCACCGCCGGATTGCGTCGACCTTGCCCTCGACCGGTCCCACCAGCATGTCCCGGCCCGTTTGGGCGTCACCCGATCCGGGCAACCGACGAGTTCTGGTCGCGGAGAACACGCATGTCGGAAGGGGAGCCCGAGGATGAAGGCCGTCGTTTGGCATGGGACCGGGGACATCAGGCTCGACGAGGTACCCGAACCCAAGATCGAGGAGCCCACCGACGCGATCGTCCGCGTGACCCGCAGTGCGATCTGCGGCACCGACCTACACATGGTGCGCGGAACGCTGCCCGGCATGGTTCCCGGCACGGTGCTCGGCCATGAGGCCGTCGGCGTCGTGGAGGCCACCGGCTCCGCCGTGCGCGGCTTCACCAAGGGCGACCGGGTCGTGGTGTGCTCCACGATCGGGTGTGGTGCCTGTTCGTACTGCCGCGCCGGTTACTACGCGCAGTGCGACGTGGCGAATCCGAATGGCCCGGGGGCGGGCACCTCGTTCTTCGGCGGCCCCAAGGGCACCGGGCCGGTGCACGGTCTGCAGGCCGACTACGCCCGCGTCCCCTACGCCGCCACCACCCTGGTGCGGGTGCCCGACTCGGTCACCGACGACGAGGCGATCCTGGTCTCCGATATCTTCCCCACCGCCTGGTTCGGGGGTCGGCTCGCCGAGATCGGCAGCGGGGACACGGTGTTGGTCCTCGGGGCCGGGGTGGTCGGCCAGTTCGCCATCGTGGCCGCGAAACTACAGGGCGCGGGCCGGGTACTGGTGGTCGACGGCGAGGACACCCGACTGGCGATGGCGCGGCGGCAGAACGCCGAGACGATCGACTTCAACAGCGAGGACCCGGTGGCGACCGTGCGGGAGTTGACCAGGGGCATCGGCGTCGACCGGGTCATCGAGGCGGTGGGAGTCGATGCTCAGCGCCCGACGAGCGGCCCGGCGGCCGCCGAGTTGGACCAGCTGGCCGAGGAATTCGAGCGCGAGCGACACCAGGCCGCCCCACACGCCCATCCGCAGGAAGGTCAATGGGTGCCCGGCGACGCACCGAGCCTCGCGGCCCGCTGGGCGGTCAGCGCGGTGGCCAAGGCCGGGACGATCGGCGTCATCGGGGTCTACCCGCCCGGCTTCACCACGTTCCCGTTCGGCGAGGCGATGAACAAGAACCTCACCATCTCGATGGGTAACTGCAACCACCGTCGCTATGTGCCCCAACTGCTGGACCTCGTCGCCGCAGGCACCGTCACGCCCTCGGCGTTCATCACCCAGCAGGTGGCGCCCGCCTCCGCGATCGAGGCGTACCAGACCTTCGACCGCAGGCAGGAGAACTGGCTCAAGACGGTACTCACGGTCTCCTGATCCGTCACGCCCGATGCTCGCGCCGAGCGGCGGGGGATGCGAGCCCACCCACCCGGCGCGAGCCCACGCGGTCAGGCGAGCAGGGCCTGCGGGGCGCTCTGGGCGATCCGCGTCCGCAACCAGGTGAGTTGGCGTTCCGTCTCCGCAGCGCCCGCCGCCACCACGGCCAACAACCGGCGATCGCGTAGCGCCTGCCCCGCCTGGTCCACCACGGTCCAACTGGTCGCCACGAACGACGCCAACAGGTGCGCATCCTGGAGATCACGCAGCAGCCCGACGCCGCCGGAGCGCTCGCCGGATTCGCTGCCCGCGATACGCAACAGTTCCGGTTCGGACTGCGGTCGAGCCCCGTAGTGCTCGATCAGCGGGTCGAGCCGCTCCAACACCGTGTCGATGCGGCCCGCCAGCACCGCCCCGAGATGCGCGAAATCGGGTTCGCTCGGATGGGCGGACCCGAGCTTGCGCAAGGCCGTCGCGAGGCTGCGTTGCGCATCGGACACCATGCCGAGATAAGCCGCCAGTGCCATGCCGGTCACGTCCTCGGAGTCGTCGGGGAAGTGGAGGTGCCGGGCGCGGGCACGCCGTGCGTGTGGGTCGGCGTGGACGGCGCGGCAGGTGGCCGAGCGCTGCCGAGTGACTCCCGGACCTCGGTGTCACCGGCCGCCCGGGTGGCCGGTATCCCCGGATCACATGGTGCGGAGGCCCCGGTGGTCGGCGCAGGCGCCGGTTCCCTACCGGGCGCGACGCGGATCAAGCGCACCGCGGAGATGACGAACAGCGGTTGCTTGGACACCGGATCCCACATCGTCCGGGTCAGCTCGTTCGCCGCCCTCGGAGCGGATTCGCCGTCACGCGCCCCGGTCGGCGGCCCGCCCGCCGCGCCGTCGACATCCCAGTAGCCGTAGTGGAACGGCAGGAACACCGTGCCCTCCCGGCCCCGGCCGATGCGCGCGGGCACGCACACATAACCCCGGCGGGACTCCACTCGCACCAGGTCTCCCTCGCTGATGCCCGCCCGTTCCGCGTCGGCGGCCGCGAGCTCCACCCACGGCCGGGGCGCCGCCCGCCGCAGGGCCGCCGAACGGCCGGTCTTGGTCCGGGTGTGGAAGTGGTAGACGGTGCGGCCGGTGGTGCACGCCAACGGATAGTCCTCGTCGGGGACCTCCTCGGGCGGGG
The DNA here is from genome assembly GCF_014203365.1 of Actinoalloteichus hymeniacidonis. NCBI lineage: Bacteria > Bacillati > Actinomycetota > Actinomycetes > Pseudonocardiales > Pseudonocardiaceae > Actinoalloteichus > Actinoalloteichus hymeniacidonis. The sequence goes on along the minus strand of NZ_JACHIS010000001.1, from coordinate 1,600,664 downwards.
TGTACTCGGCGGCCTTGAGGAAGGCACGCCCGTCCGGTCGGATGGCCCGGTACTGCTCGGCGGACACGGCGCCGCCAGTGAGCAGATCGTGGCCGTAGGTCTCACAGACCTGCGGATCGGTGGGGAACACACCGTCGGCATAGAGCCGATCCGAGCCGTCGGGATGCTCCGGCGTGCAGGGCCAAGGGATCCCCGAGCCGTTCTCCCGCAAGCGCTGATAGGACAGTCCCGTGTAGTCGCACAGCCTGCCGCGCGAGCACTCCTGCCAGCCTCGGAACGCGCCTTCGGCGTCCGACCACGGCGGCAGCGGATTGTCGTCCCGGTCCCGCAGGTCCATCCGACGCGCATAGTCCAGGAAGATGTCGAGGTCCGCGCGCGCCTCGCCCGGCGGCTCGACGGCCCGGTCGGACAGGTGCACGGTTCGGCTGGCGTTGGTGAAGGTGCCCTGCTTCTCACCCCACAGCGCGGCGGGCAGCACCACGTCCGCGAACTCCGCGGTCTCGGTGCGGAACCCGTCCTGGACGATGACGAAGAGGTCCGCACGACGCAGGATCTCGCGCACCCGCGCCAGATCCGGCAGCGATACCGCGGGGTTGGTGGCCGAGATCCACAGCAGTCGAACCGAACCCTGCTCGGCGTAGCGCCAGATCTGCATGGCGTGGGTGGGCGGACCCCAGTGCGGAATCTGGAGCTCGTCGACGTTCCACAGGTCGGCCAGCTCCGCGATGTGCTGCGGGTTCGCCCAATTGCGGAAGCCCGGCAGATCCCCGTTGGCGCCGGTCTCCCTGGTGTTCTGCGCCGTCGGTTGGCCGTTCATCTGCAACAGTCCGCAGCCCGGCCGCCCGAGCATCCCGCGCAGCAGATGCAGATTGTTGACCTGGCAGGAGGCCGCCGTGGCCTGATGCGACTGATAGAAGCCCTGCAGGACGGTGGAGAGCACCCGGTCGGCGGTGCCGAAGATCTCGGCGGCCCGCCTGATGTCCTCGGCGGGCACCTCGCAGATCGACGCGACCCGCTCGGGGGTGTAGGAGTCGACCACCGAGGCCAGCTCGTCGAAGCCGATGGTGTGCGCGGCGAGGTAGTCGCGGTCGATCCACTCGTTGACGATGATCTCCCGGATGAGCCCGTTGAGCAGGGCCTGATTGGTGCCGGGCATCGGGGCGAGGTGCACGCCGCCGGAGGCCAGGGCCGCCTCGGCGACGCGGGTCCGCCGGGGGTCTACGGCCACCACCTTCGGCGGCGAGGCGCCCGCGAGCCGATCGAGCAGTCGGCTCCACAACACCGTTTGGGTCTCCGCCATGTTGTGGCCGAACAGGAACACCGCGTCGCAGAAGTCGAAGTCGGTGTAGCTGCCGGGTTGGCCGTCCGAACCGAAGGACTCCTTCATGGCGGCGGCCGAGGTTGCCGTGCACAGGCGGGTGTTGCCGTCGAGATGCGGCGTGCCCAGACCTGCCGCGCTGATGACGGCGAGGGTGTAGTACTCCTCCAGGAACAGCTGGCCGCTGGTGTAGAAGGCGTGGGACAGCGGACCGTGGTCGGCGAGCAGGCTGCGGGAGCGGTCCACGATGTGCGTCATCGCGGTGTCCCAATCGGTCTCGGTCAGTTCGCCGTCCACGCGGATCAACGGTCGGGTGAGACGGTCGCGGGTGGAGTCCGGCCATGATCCGTACAGCCCTTTGGGGCCGAGTCTGCCGTGGTTGATCGTGTCGGTGGCGCGGCCCCGGATGCCCACCATCCGACCGTCCTTGACCGCTATCTCGCAGCCGCAACCGTTGCTGCACAGCACACATGCCGAGCCGACCCACCGATCGACGTCGGCCTCCTCGACCCCGTCGTCCAGGTGTGAGTCGACCCGTACCGGCCACGGCAGGTCGCGGTCGTACGGGGTACGGGTGCCCCAGATATCCGTGATGCGATCCGTCATGCGGGTTCCTCTCCCACCGGCTGCACATCGTCGGTCCGCGAGTACCCGGGATGATCGAAGCGGAAACCACCAGGTCTCGGGTGATCTGGTGAAACTCGGGGGCGTAGTCCACAGTGGACGAGCGACGCGATCTCGGTGACCGGAGCAGCACGAGCGGCGATCCCCGGCACGGTCCCGCCGGAGCGACACGCCGCAAGCCGTGCGTCGGCCTGCACCGATCACCCCTTTTCGTTGACACGGCAAACACTATTCGCGAGGTCCCGGCCGCGACTCGAGAGTTCCGATCGCACAACAGCGACCGGAAATTCTGCGTACACCTATGGGATAGGTGAGTATTTCCCGGGAACCGGTTGCGTATCTCTGTTCTCGCTACGAGGTCGAAACGATTCGAATTCGCATTGTCCCCATGGGTACCCACACCTCCAATCGGTGGTCCGGCTCGAACGCGGGAATCCATGGGAACGACCACGAATACCGGCTCCGGCGCTCGAGGAACCGATCGATCCCGCCGGAATCCCGGTGTACGCGAGTCGAGTCGACGGAATACTCGACGAGCGTGATCGCGGGTGCGCAGACAAGGGCGGCCTGGGCGATCAGCCCCTGGCCTGACGCAAGCCGATCCGACCGCCCCTCATCGGAGGATCGCCAGCCGTCGCCTCACACCGCCACCAGCCTGCAACGGGGCGAACCCAACCGACACACCGATGGCCCGACCGAAGTCGACGTGCGGCACACGGTCGGATCGCGCATCGGCCCGGACCCGCGATACAGCCGCCACCCGAGGCAGGCCGAACCCCGGCACGGAGGGCGGGGCGACGACACATCAATCAGGCCGTTCGCGGAGGTAGTCGACGCAATCGGGGCCCTGGGCAAACCATTCGATGATCGACTTCAATCCGGTCGGCATCCAGCGAATTACTGTCCGATCATTGGTCTATACCTTCACGCGTCCGACCTCGGCCAATTCTCATCTACTCCCCCATCTTCCGCTTCGCGCCCGCCGAACCCGCCATCGGCGGCTTCCGGATTCCGCGTCACGCACGCCTTCGGCCTGCGCGCTTCCCCGCCGCTCTACCGGTTCGCCTGCCCGCGCGCCCTCCTGTTCGCGCGCGGCTCGCGGCGGATCGAGCACCCGGGTGCTTTCGGGGCTCCTGCCGGGCGGTCGGAGGGTTGGGCGTGAGCCGGTCTCGCAGCCACTCCCACACGCGGATCACCATCGAACGCCGGTCGACCACGCCCAGCGCGACCAGCGGTCTCCTGCGATTCTCGGGTTCCCACGCCACCGGGATGGCCAACTTCGGTGCCAACACCACCCACCAGCGCGCATCCCGTCGCACCGGCGCCCACGACGGTCGGTTCCATTCCAGCCGCGCCTGCACGACTCCGAGGCCCGAGGTGAGCCGGGCTCGCCGTCGCGCGGGCACCGCATCGACGCGGCAGCGGGCGATCAGACGTCGCCCGGCCAGTTCGAAGAGGTCCCGGGAGCGGTGGATGCAGGTCGTGGCGTCGAACGGCCTGCCACCGCCACCGGTCCGGCACGGCAGGACGTACTCGTCGTCCTGCCCCGCCACCAGGTAGAACTCGGCCGGTCGAGTACCGGACCAGCGCGGCGCCCTGCTGGCCGCCCTGGCCGTCGGGGCCAGCCTGGCCCGTAGTTCTCGGCGGGCGACGTCGATGTCGGTGGAACCGCCGCAGTACTGCTGAAACCGCTCGACCGCGTGTGGGAGTAATTCGATCTGGTCCAACAGTCCTGCGCCGGAGAGGGTCAGCGGGGCGGCCGAGGGTCTGCGGCGTTCCGGGAAGATCACGCAGTTGGTGCCGATCCACTGCGGAGCACCGTCGCGATCCTCGGCCAAGGGCAGCAGCACCTCGTCCTTGATGACCAGGAAGTAGCCCGACCTGCTTCGACGGCCGACGACCGAGGCGGGCAGCCGGTCGGTGATCGTGCCGTTGACGCGGATCTGCTCGGTCAACCAGGCCCGCGCCGAGTCCTGATCGGCGAAACCCAATGCCTCGGCGCAGCTACGTGCGCAACGGTCGGTCACCACCACCGGCCAGTCGCCCCGGTCCACCAGCGTCCCCCTCGTCCATGTCCGTACCCACGGCGCAGCTCACCTCGAGGTGCCGGGCAGGCCGCCCACTCGTCGATCATGGTCGTCCATCCCGATGGGCCGCGAGACCCATCGCCTGATCGGCGGAATCATCGCTGGTCGGGCCGATGGTTTCACGCGCGGGAGGGGAATAGTCGCCGAGCCGGGCCCGTTGGCTGGGGTATGACCGATACGACGCAGGCACGTATACCGCTGGGCTCCTCCGACCTGCGGGTCTTCCCACTCAATCTGGGCGGCAACGTCTTCGGCTGGACCGCCGACGAGCAGCAGTCCTTCGCACTGCTGGATGCCTATTCGGCGGCGGGCGGCAACTTCGTCGACACCGCCGACGTGTACTCGGCCTGGGTACCCGGCAACCCGGGCGGTGTGTCGGAGCAGATCATCGGGCGCTGGGTCGCGGCCAGGAAGAACCGGGACGAGATCGTGTTGGCGACCAAGATCGGGGCTCGGGAGGACGCCAAGGGCTTGAGCGCAGCCAACGTCCGCAAGGCCACCGAGGCCTCCCTGCAGCGGTTGCAGACCGAGCACATCGACCTGCTCTACACCCACTACGACGACCCGACCGTGCCCGTGGCGGAGTTCCTCGGCGCGCTGACCGAGTTGGTCGGCGAGGGCAAGGTCCGCCACATCGCCGCGTCCAACATCGACGCCGAGCGGCTGACGGAGGCGTTGCAGGTCTCGGAGCGGGACGGACTCGCTCGCTACGTGGCGATCCAACCGCACTACAACCTGGTCTCGCGGGACACCTATGAGGGCCCGCTCGCCGCAGCCGCCGAGCAAGGCGGGCTCGGCGCGCTGCCGTACTACTCGTTGGCGTCCGGCTTCCTCACCGGAAAGTACCGTCCCGGGTCGACCGTCGAGAGCGCGCGGGCCGCAGGCGCGGGCGTCTACCTCGATTCGCCGCGCGGGCTCGCGGTGTTGGCCGCCTTGGACGCGGTAGCCGAGGCCCGTGGCGTCTCGGTGACGGCCGTCGCGCTGGCCTGGCTACGCGCTCAGCCCACGGTCGTCGCCCCGGTGGTCAGCGCCCGCACCACGGAGCAGCTGGAAGTGCTGCTCTCCTCGACCGAGGTGACGCTCGACGACGCGGAGGTCGCGGCGCTCACCTCGGCGTCGAGCTGACCTTCCGCACGCCGTCTCCGATTGAAGCGAGGAGCGAGCCATCCCGACCGACGACCGGACCGAGGTGCCCGTTCTCGATGAACTCCGGGCGTTTCCCCTGGTCCTCGGCGGGGTGGCCTTCGGTTCGGCTGCGGACACCCGCGAGTCGTTCGCCATCCTGGATGCCTTTCGCGCGGCGGGCGGGCGCCACCTCGACACCGCCGATCTGTTCGCCGCACCGCTGGCGGGCTATGTCGGGGGCGAATCGGAGACGGTCATCGGCCGATGGCTGGCCGCCCGGCGCTGTCGCAACGACGTCGTCCTGGCAACGAAAGTCGGTATCCGGCCCGGCCATGACGGTCTGCCCGCCGCGACCGTTCGGGCCTCGGTGGAGGCGTCCCTGCGCCGATTGCGGACCGATCGGATAGACCTGCTCTATCTCCACGTCGATGAACCGGAGATACCGGTTGCGGAATTCCTCGTGGCAGTGGATTCCCTGCTGCGGGACGGGCTGGTGGGCCATCTCGGCGCCGCCGACATCACCGGTGCCCGGCTGGAGGAATCACTCGCCACCGCCGAGCACGGGGGCTTGGCGCCGTATGTGGTGGTGCAGCCGCCGTTCAGCCTCGTCAGACAACAGTATTTCGACGCAGGACTACGTGAAGTCGTGTCTCGACGCCGGATCGGTGTACTCGCGCGTGAACCGCTGCACACTCCGGTCTTCAGCACGGCCAACAGCGCGGTGCCTGCTTCGGTGGGCCTTTCTGCCGCCATTGCGCGGAGCTACCGGCGGGCCGGGTATGTCCGGGGAACCGCCGTGGTGGACGAACTGCAGGCGATCGCGCAGGAACGCGGCGTCCATCTCGGGGCGATCGCGCTGGCGTGGGTCCGCACGCGGGACGCGGTCCTCGCGCCCGTCAACAGTGTCCGAACCGTCGAGCAGCTGGAGGTGTTGCTCGCCTCTGTCGGGGTGACGCTCAGCTGCGCGGAGATCGAGCGGCTCGATACGGCGGCGCGCCGGCCCTGAGGAATGGTGTTCGGCGGCCCCGCCGAGTTCCACCTACGAGTGAGGGCACCCTCATTCGATGGTGAGAGCCAAGAGGTTCGTTGCGGACGGTCGACCACGCAGGCGCATACCGTGATCTTCGCAGTGCGCTTTAGGTCGTCCACAGCAACTCGGAGAATATCCCGCTGCTTTACCCGAACGTATTGACACATGCCGCTCGACCGGCCCACCGCATCGGTCGCACTCTTGCCCGGACCCGTCACGCACCGATGGCACCAGAGCTGACCTGCATCGCAGTGCGAGTAATACGAACACTCTCATCGACGGTCGATCCCGGCCGGATCACGACCGACCCCCGTGGCATCATGTCCACTCGCATGCGGAAAACTACCGCGCGGTCCACTGTGGACGATAAGCTCCACTATGGACTTCTAGCCGGGAATGTGTTTGGTCCTCACGACCTCAGGCGTTCATCGGGACAAAACGAACTACTTCGCATGGTTACAGTGGTTCACCCTTGCGGAGTAATGCAGAATGGTGCGGCCGGGTGAGCCGATCACGCAAGTGCTCACTCACCTCGCCCCGTAACCGACCGTCGATGCGCACAGCCGGAGTTGATCAATGAAGCGAATTCCGACCTGGCTTGGCAGGCGACAGACGATCCGGTCGCGAGTACTGGCGATCGCGCTCATTCCGAGCATCGCGCTGCTCGTCCTCGGAATCGGCGCAGCCGGTTACCTGCTCAACCAGGGCAACACCGCGCGGGAATGGTCGAACGTCGTCGAGGCGGCCATCGACCCACAGGTCCGATTCATCACGGAACTGGAGGAGGAGCGCAGGCTCAGCCTGCTGCGGTTGGCCGGGGACACCCAGGATTCGGGGGATCTCGAACAGCAACGCACCCAGGTGGACTCGGTCCTCGTCGAGACTGGTGAGGTCGATGCCGCGCTCCGCGAGCTGAACCCGGACGCGATGCGCTCGGCCAGCGATGTCTACGCCGACTCCCTCGATCAGCTCCCGACGATCCGCCAAGGCGTCGACACCGGACAGCTCCCGATCAGGGACGCCTACAACTTCTACAACCAGCTCGTCGACGTCATCGGCCTGACACTGCAGGGTGTCGCCCAGACCGCGCCGGATCCGGCCGCAGCGGGCGCCGAGGCGACCGCCACCGAGCTCTTCCACCTCGTCGAAGGTATGGCGCGCGCCAATGCGCTGGGTGCGGGCTCCATCGCATCCGGAGTCATCTCGGTCGAGGATATGCACGAATACCGACGCCAGGTGGACACCTATCACGTCGGTCTGGAGCAACTGCTGCCCCGCCTCACCTCCGAGGGCCGCGCAAGCTACGCCGAGATGACCCAGGGTGAGGCCTGGCAGCGGCTGACGTCGATGGAGAACGCCATCATCGACCGAGGACTGTCGACCTCGGCAGGCGGCGAACTCCCGCTGAACGTGCAGGCCTGGCAGGAGTCGGCGAGCGAGGTCACCGAGGACCTGCTCGGTCTGTGGAGTCAGCACCACCGCTACGCCCAACAGCTGGCGGCCACCAGCGGCCAGGGCACCTTCACCAACTCGCTGCTGGCGGGCGCGCTGGTCCTGATCATCGCCGTCGCCGCGATGGTGATCGCCGCCCGACTGTCCAACCGATTGATCCGCAGGCTCAAGAACCTCCGCAACGAGACCCTGGACTCCGCCGAGGTCAAGCTGCCCGCGTTGATCGAGCGGCTGAGCAAGGGCGAGGAGATCACGCCCGAGACCGACATCCCCCGACTCAGCGCCGGTGACGACGAACTCGGCGAGGTCGCGGCGGCCTTCGACAAGGCCCAGCAGGCCGCGGTCTCGGCCGCCGCGCAGGAGGCCAAGACCCGGGCGGGCATGAACGCGGTGTTCCTCAACATCGCCCACCGAAGCCAGGTCGTGGTGCGACGGCAGCTCGAGGTGCTCGACGAGGCCGAGAGCAAGCAGGAGGACCCCAAGCACCTGGAGTTGCTGTTCAAACTGGACCACCTGGCGACCCGTGCCCGCCGTAATGCGGAGAACCTGGTCATCCTCGGTGGCGAGCGTCCCGGTCGGCGGTGGCGCAACCCGGTTCCGCTCGACGAGATCGTCCGCAGTGCCGTCTCCGAGACCGAGGGCTACGCGCGGGTGCAGGCACTGCGGTTACCCGATGTGTCGATGGAGGGCGGTGTGGTCGCCGACCTCATCCACCTTCTCGCCGAGCTGGTGGACAACGCGACCTCCTTCTCTCCGCCGGACTCCCGGGTCGAGGTTCGCGGCAACCTCGTCGGCAAGGGCGTTGTGGTAGAGGTTGAAGATCAGGGACTCGGCATTCCAGAGAAGGAGCGGGAGCGGATCAACCACACGCTGCACGACCCGCCGAACTTCGAGGTCATGACGCTCTCGGAGCGGATGCGCCTCGGCCTCTTCGTGGTGGCCCAGCTGGCTCACCGGCACGGCGTCACGGTGACACTGGCCGAATCCGCCTACGGCGGTATCCACGCGATCGTGCTGATCCCGGCCTCGCTGATGGCAACCAAGTCCGAGGACGACCAGCGCACCGAGCTGCCTCGTCGCCAGGCCGCCCAGACGCTGCTTCCCGAACAGCGGGCCGAACGACGGTCCCGCTACGAACCGGCCGACGACGCGCCGAAGAACAAGCAGTCCGCATCGCAACCGGCTGTCACGACCTCCGATGCCGGTGCATCGTCGGGCTCGACCAACGGCAGCACCGTCGACCGCGATGCGCCCACGGCCGATCCCGACACCCGGGTCATTCCCGCCGTGGCGGCGGATTCCGGCAGCGAGACCGGCAAGACCACCGAACCCGACCCGATGGAGAACCCTGTTTCAGTAGCGTCCACGGCCACGCAACGCGAGGTCCCGACAGCGGCCGTGCACTGGCCTGAGGAGGACATGTCGTCCGAGAAGCCGACCACGCAGAGCTCCACCTCGTTGCCGCGTAGGCAATCCAGCGCCGGACTGCCGATCCGTACCCCTTCGGCATCGACGCCGTCCCCGTCGAAGGAGACGGCGACCCGGCCCGCCACCCCGCGTCCCCCGACGGCGGAGAGCACGCCCGGGGGCGCCTCGGCCTCCGGACCCGCGCCCGCCGGTCCCGCCGCTGCGGGCACCGCGCCGAAGGACACCCGGGCGCCCTTGCCGAGACGACGCAAGCAGCGCAACCTCGCGCCGCAGCTGACCGGTGAGATCCGGACGCCTGGTCCCGCTCCGACCGATATCCGCCCCGCTCGGTCGCCGGAGGAGGCGCGCGCCGCGATGTCGGCGTTCGTCCGAGGCAGTAAAGAGGGCCGTGACACTCAAACCAATCCAGACCTATAACGAAGACGATGAAGAAAGCGGACGAGAACACGATGGTCAAACCCGAGACGAACGATCTGGACTGGCTGCTCGACGACCTGGTCAAGCGGTTGGTCGGGGCTGAGCAGGCGGTGGTGTTGTCGGCGGACGGCCTGCTCATCGGCCGCTCGCAGAACCTGTCGCGCGAGGACGGCGAGCACCTGTCGGCGATGGCGTCGGCGTTCCAGAGCCTGGCTCGTGGGGTGGGCAGCCACTTCGACAAGGGCCAGGTCCGCCAGACCGTCGTCGAACTCGATCGAGCGTTCCTCGTCGTGACCGCGGCGGGCGACGGCGCCTGCCTCGCCCTGTTGGCCGCTGACACGGCCGACATGGGCATGGTGGCCTACGAGATGAACGTGATGGTGCAGCAGGTCGGCGCGAACCTCGCGGCAGGTCCACGCCAAGATGTCCTGGAAGACCTACGGCCTGACCCGATCCCGTGATCATGGACGGGAGTGAGTCCTGGTTCGATGAGGACGCCGGACCGTTGGTCCGGCCCTTCGCGATGACCCGTGGCCGCGCTCCGAGCACCCGCTACGAACTTAATATGATCACTTTGGTGGTCGCCGTCCGATCGGATGCCGATGCCGTCACCCTGGACCGGGAGTCGGCGGAGATCGTGCGCATGTGTCAGCAGCGACCGCTGTCGGTCGCCGAGATCTCCGCCAGGTTGAATCTCTTGTTGGCGGTGTCGAAGGTGCTGATCGGCGATCTGATCGAACAGGAATACCTGATCTTCCAGGCTCCGCCACCTCCGGTGGAGACCCCGGATATGGACCTACTGCAGGCGGTACTGAATGGCCTCCGTGATCTCTGACAGACCTCCAGGGTCGACCCTCGGCGTGACATCGGCGAAGTTACTGGTCGCCGGTGGCTTCGGGGTCGGCAAGACGACGTTGGTCGGCTCGGTCAGCGAGATCTCCCCGTTGCGCACCGAGGAGAACCTCACCGAGATGAGCGTCGGCACCGACGACCTCGTCGGTGTGGAGAACAAGACCACCACGACGGTGGCCCTGGATTTCGGACGCATCACGATCAACCCGTCCCTGATCCTGTACCTGTTCGGAACACCCGGCCAGAACCGGTTCTGGTTCATGTGGAAGGAACTGGCCATGGGCGCACTGGGCGCCGTGGTGCTCGCCGACACCCGACGGCTGGACAGCTGCTTCCCGGCGGTGGACTTCTTCGAACGCAACCGGATCCCGTTCGTCGTCGGCGTCAATTGCTTCGACGGCGCCGACGGCTACACCCACGACGAGGTACGCGACGCGCTGGACCTCGATGCGGGTATCCCCATCGAGATGTGCGATGCGCGCAGCCGTGAATCCGGCAAGAAGGTGCTCACCACGCTGATGGAGCACGTCGTCGAGACCGCCAAGCGGACCATCGCGGCCCGCTGACCCGGACAGGGTGAGCTCCTCGGCCTCGGCAGATCCGTCGCGCCGAGGCCGAGGGGCGAACACGCTGCGGACGACGCGATCATCGGATCACCAGGTCACGGGCAGCTCCATCAAACCGCCCGCCAGAACCTCCCGGTTCAACCGGAGTTCCTCCAGCTCGACGGCCAGCCGCAGGTCGGGGAAACGAGCGAGCAACTGCTCGAAGGCGATCTGGAGTTCGACCCGAGCCAGCGCAGAGCCCAGGCAGTAGTAGCTGCCATGTCCAAAGGTCAGATGGCAGTTCTCCCGCCTGCCGACATCGAAGCGCTGAGGCTCGCGGAAGACATTCGGGTCGTGATTGGCCGAACCCGCATCCAGCAACAACAGCTCGCCTGCCCGGATCGTCAGACCGTCGACCTCCAGGTCGGTGCGGGCGTATCGGACGATGCCGTCCCCGCCCTTGTCCAGGGCGCGCAGGATCTCCTCGACCGCGCCCGGAATCAGCTGCGGATCGTGTCGTAGCCTCGCCAGCTGTTCCGGGTTCTCCAGCAGCAGGACTATGCCCAAGCCCAACGCCATGGTGGTCGCGGCGCCCGCGACCAGCAGCGCCAGCGCGAGCCGCGAGGCCTCGTCGTCGTCCACACCCTCGGCGGAGACGAGCTGCGAGATGACGTCGTCCGTCGGGCACCGACGCTTCTCGGCAGCCAGTTGCCTGCCGTAGACGATCAGATTCCCCAGGCCCTGTTCCGATTGGGCCCGGTTTTGCCAGCAGGCGAGATCGTCATTCCATTCGAGCAGCTGAGCTCGATCGTTCTCCGGAACCCCGAGCAGATCGGCGAGCACGGTGGCCGGCAACGGTGCCGCCAGCTCCCGTTGCAGGTCCACGTGTCGGGAACCGGCTGCGACGATGCGATCGAGCGTCTCGGCGGTGATCGCCTCGATGCGCGAACGCATCTCGTGCACCCGGCGCGGAGACAGCAAGGGTTGCAGCAGTTTTCGGAATCGGATGCTATCCGCCTGTTCGCTCTCACCGCCGCCGAGCAGGCTGGCCAGGACCGGTGGTTCGCCCAGCTGCTCGGCTTCGTCGGGGGCCGGATGCGAGCGGCCCAGCCGAGGATCATCGAGTAGTCGCCGCACCTGACGGTGCCCGGTGACCAGCCATGCCTCATCACCTGGAGCCGTTCGAACGCGGTGGATGCACGCTTCGCGCTGCAGTCGACGTACCGCGTCGTCGAGGCGGAACGGATAGCTCTGATCGAGGGTCAGTTGGACTGGGGTCGTCACGACACGCTCCTTCGATGGTGCGGACATACCGGACGTGGGCATGGGGGAACTTCGAACGTCGAGCAGCCGAAAAACGGCGAGAGCTCAGGGGTGGGTGTGCCAACCGATCGACTCACGGTGGCGTAGACGTGCGACGATTCGCCGTCGCACGGTTCGAGGATCAGAGCGCCTGCGCGCTCACCAGGTCACGGGAAGCTCCACGAGGCCGCCCGCCACGATCTCCCGATCCAGCCGTAGTTCCTCGGCAGGCACGGCCAATCTCAGCTTCGGGAAGCGCGTGATGATCTGTTCGAAGGCAACCTGGAGTTCGATCCGGGCCAACGCCGTGCCGACGCAGTAGTAGGTGCCGTGCCCGAACGCAAGATGGCTGTTGGCGGCGCGCTGGATGTCGAACGCATCGGGTTCGGCGAAGATCGTCGAATCGTGATTGGCCGCCCCGGTGTCGAGCAGGACCAGATCACCTGCCCGGATCGTCAGACCGTCGACCTCCACATCGGCGCGGGCATAGCGGATGATGCCGTCGCCGCCCTTGTCCAGAGAGCGCAAAATCTCCTCGACCGCACCGGGGATCAACTGCGGATCCTGCCGCAGCGCCTCGGCCTGATCCGGGTTCTGCAGCAGGATCACCGTGCCGATGCCCAGGGCCATGATGGCGGCCTCGCCCGCGAACAGCAGGGTCATCGACAGCGTGGCGACCTCGGCGTCGTCGACACCCTCGATGGCACAAAGCCGGGAGATGACGTCGTCGGCAGGTGCACGACGTTTGGCGGCCGCCAGTTCCCGGCCGTAGGTGTGGAGGTCGGCCAGCCCCTGTTCGGACCGGACCCGATCCGATTGCAACGCGGCGGCATAGGTCCATTCGAGATACCGCTGGCGGTCGGAGAGCGGGACGCCGAGCAACTCACAGATCACCGAGACGGGCAGGGGAAAGGCCAAGGCCTGTTGCAGATCGGCCTTGCGGACGGGTTCGGTATCGCTGGCCGATAGGTCACCATCGAGGATCCCGTCGATCAATTCGGTGGTGATCTCCTCGATCCTCGGCCGTAGCTCCCGCATCCGCCGAGGCGACATCTGCGGCAGCAACAGGCCACGCATCCGCTTGCTGTCGGCCCGTTCGGTCTCGTAGTTGCCCAGCAGGTTGCCCAACATCGCCGATTCGCCGGACCGAGCCGCGTTCTCCGGATCGGGATGCGATCGACCGAGCCGAGGATCCTCCAGTAATTGGCGCACCTCGCGGTACCCGGTGACCAGCCACCCCTCGGCGCCGAGCGCGGTGCGGATCCGGTGGATACAACGCTCGCCCTGCAATCGACGCACCACCGGATCGATATGCAGTGGACGCGACTGCTCAAGTGAGAGCTGCACAGAACCCGTCACGAAACGCTCCTTCGAGTCGGGGCGATCCCTCGGCCGCCACCGGTAGTCACATATTGAACATATGTTGACACTCTACGTAGTCAGAGTAGCGGAAGTTGGTTCTTAGACCAGGGGCGTCGAGTACTGCTCACACCACGGGCTGCGCCGACGAACGAAACGAGGTTGATGGTGCCTGCTTTCATAGGTGTGACGACGGGTGACCGAGTGAGTGGCAAGAGTTATCAATCCATGGCCTCATCTCCGGTGGTCTCCCACCGTCGCGGGCTGGTCTACATCGCGATCACGGCCACCGCCTGGGGCACCGGCGGGGCGGCTGCGGCCATGCTCTATCCGATCAGTGGGCTGGGCGCGGTATCGGTGTCGTTCTGGCGTTTCCTGGGCGGAGCCGTCCTGTTGGGTTTGGCTTGGCCGTTTCTGCGTCGCGGTGCGGGCCTGTGGAAGCAGTTCACCGCCGCGCCGGTCCGGTTGGTGGTGACCGGTGTCGGTCTGGCGGTCTACCAGACGGCGTACTTCGCCGCAGTCGGTGCGGCGGGCGTGGCGGTGGCCACGGTGGTGACCTTGGGGTCGGGGCCGGTACTGATCGCCATCGGATCAAGGATCTGGATGGGCGAGAGGCTGGGCCGCGCCGGGGCGGTGATCATGGCCACCTCGCTGACCGGGCTGGTGCTGTTGGTGTTCGGTGGTGAGGCAACCAGCGGGGCCGACTCGGTGTTGGGCATCGGGATGGCGCTGCTCTCGGCGTTTGGCTACGCGGGAACGACCCTGCTCAATCGGGCGATGAGCAGTGCCCAGGACGCCAATCCGATCGGTAACGCGGTCATCGGCTTCGTGGTGGGCTCGTTGTGTCTGCTGCCGTTGGCGCTGGCGGCAGGCATTCTGCCCGGCCCGGAAGATCTCGGGCTGACGGTGGTCCTGCTCGTCTACTTGGGTGTGGGCCCGAGCGCCCTGGCTTACGCGTTGTTCTTCCTCGGGTTGACCTCGGTGAAGGCGAACACGGCTGCGGTCATCGCGCTGGTGGAGCCGTTGGCTGCGGCGGTGATCGGGGTAGCGCTGCTGCACGAGCGGCTGAGCCCCACCGCGATTGCGGGTGGGTTGCTGCTGCTCGGCGCGGTGGTCGTGCTGGCGGTCGGGTCAAAACCCGCTGAGGTGTCGTTGCCGCCGCCGACCGAGAAACCGAGCGGCTGAGACTGAGGGGGTGGTGTGGATCCGGTGGATACAACAATCGCTCTGCAACCGACGCACCACCGGATCGATCAGAGTAACGGAAGTCCGTCCCAAGTCCAGGGGCGTCGGGGATGAGCGGGATCGACCACACGTGATCGGCCCTCCCCGACGCCGGCAACGCAGCGGACGGTGAAACAGGCAGGCGGCATCTCGTGGCCCAGAACAGAACCTGACCTGGAGTTCGGCGTGCACTCGGCCGTTCGGACGATCAACGAGCCGACCCACGGCCCCGCAGAGTGGCTACCACCTCAGTTCGGTTCAGGTGGCTCAGCCAAGGCTCGGATACCCGAGCACTCGCCAGCCAGAGGAGAATGTCCCGAACGGGGAGCCGGATCGTAAATCTTGAAATCAAGGTTAGCAATCCACCATTGCGGCATTCATGCAGGTCACCCAGCGCAGTCAAGAGCCAGCAATCCCACCCGTTCAGAGCCTGGTGAGGCGGCGCACCAATGGAGAATGCTCGATGCGCCGCCCGGACCAAGAGATACAGTATTACAACTGTGAATCCCAGTGACCGCCCGCCAGCCTCAAGGCCATGCCTTGCGAAGGCGGGAGAGGGGCCGTCCCCCCGACGGTGTCAGCGTCGGGGGCCGGTCACATAAAAGGCCACACCTCAAAGATCCTCATCACGCCGATCTGAAGACCGGTGGCCCAGATTGCGATGGTTCCTAACACAGGTGTTACTCACCTCCTCTCGCGATACCTCCTTCCCGTCATCCTTTTCGGTCTCCGAGACACTACCGCGCCACACCGATAGGGAATGGTCGGGCCCAACGTAAAGAAACTCGGCAGCGAACCGCCTCGAACAGGCGACCCAAGGGGTAGTCAAAAATTCAAGGAATACTGAGAGTGATTATTCTGGTCACCGAGCGGAGTGCGATAGGTCGCCGAGGCACCTATCGAGGGGAAGTCGTCCCGAGAGCCGCCAGCTTGGAGCGCAGGTCCGCCTGAAGCGGGTGCCCCGCCGCCAGCAGTTCGATGGCAAGCCCGGTCGCCTCGCGTGCCTCCGCTAATCGATCCTGTGCGATGAGCACGTCGGACAGGATTTCCAGCGCGCGGACGGCAGCCTCCGCATCGGGGCGAAGTCGGAGCAGATGCACCGCCGCACCCGCATGCCGTTCGGCCGCCACGAGATCGGACTGCCCGTACAGCGCCTTTGCCAGCGCCAGGTGCGCCGCCGCGATGCGAGGACCGCTCTTGACCTGTGTCAGCAGCGCGAGTGCGTCAGAAGCGCAGCTAACGGAAAGGTCGATTTCCTTCATTTCCAGATAGACGACGCTCAACTCGAGGAGCCCGTCTCCCGTCACCTGAAGGGCGTCGATTTCACGTCCGATACCCACGGCGAGCCACAATGATCCGATCGCGTTGGATCTATCCCCGACCATCCGATAGACAATACCGAGCACGACGCGCAGCTGACCAACCTCCAAAATTTTATTCAGTCGGGTATAGATGTCCAAAGATTTCTCAGCTAACACCACCGCTTGCTGCGGATCCCCGATTCTGGTCTCCAGGAATGCCAGATTAGCTAGGATGCTGGCCATCCCTTCAGCATGATCCATTCGCTCGAAACCCGAATATGCCAGCCGGAACACCCGAAATGCGTCGCTATTTCGCCGCTGGTTCATGTAGGAGAATCCCAGATTGTTCAGCACCTTGAACTCGGCGGCAGGCTCGTTTTCTCGAATCCGCCGGGCCGAGGCCAGGGCCGTCTCCAGTGCGCGGGTAGCCCGGTCTGCCTGTCCCAATCGATAAAAGACATCGCCGAAGGTGTTCGCTATTCGCCACGTCTGCGCGTCCATACCGCAGGTATGCCCTGCTTCGACGGCGGCGAACAGGTTGGGGCCTTCCCGCTCGAACCATCCCATCGCGTCATCGACCCCGGAGAAGGTGAGTAGCTGGAGGGTGGAGACCTCGCCGGGCAACGGATCCAGCTCTCTGGTCGGGTTGATCACCGACTCGGCGTTGCGCGCCACGAGCAGATACCAATCGAGGATCCGCCGCACCACCGCGGTTCGCTCCTGGCCCGTGGGATCGAGATCCAGCAGCCCAACCGCGTACTCCCGCAAGAGGTCGTGAAAACGGTACCTCCCGCGCACCTCCGGCTCGATGAGATGCGCCTCTACCAACAGCTCCAAGTTACGTCGGGTGGCTTCGGCACTCAGATCGGCGACGGCCGCCGCCGCCTCCACCCCGAAGATGGCGCCCGGATGGCCGCCAAGGCTGCGGAACAACCACCGCGTCTCAGGACCGAGCACCTCGTAGGACCCCGAGAAGACCACAGACAACGGCCTGTTTGAGCCGTATTCCAGCAAATGCCTCGGCTCCTCTTCGAGTAACGCCGCCAACGGCGTCGAGCGCTGCTTCGATGCGCGCGCCCTGAGGATGCGCAGCGCAAGCGGGATCCCGCCGCAGAGATCGATCAGAGCGTTGAAGGCCATCGGGTCGCCGACCGCACGCGGCGACCCGATTCCCCTTGTGAGGTACCGGCGGCTGGACTCAACCGTGAGTGGACCCACCTCGATCTCCTCGGCGCCGTAGTGGACGGTGAGATCTTCGAAGCGGTTGCGACTCGTCACAAGGATGTGGCATCCCGACAGAGCATCCAGGAGAGGACGGATGTGGGCCTCGTCGCGGGCGTTGTCCAGGATCGCCAAGACCCGCTTCCCCGCAAGGAGCTCGCGGAGGCGGTCCACACGCTGATCAAGCCTGGCGGGAATGGCGTCGGGATCGACACCGAAACTCACCAGGAAGTCAGCCAATACCTGACCGGAGTCCGCCGGGCGACCCGGACCGTAGCCCTCGAGATCGACGAAGAGCCGTCCGTCCGGAAAGCGGGCCAGCTGAGGCGGGCGGTGGGCCCAGGTCACCGCAAGAGCCGTCTTGCCACACCCTCCTGCGGAATGCAGGACGATCACGCCGGAGATCGGCTCATGCTCCGCTGGCATCGCGTCGTCAAGCTTGGCCAGCAGATCGGCACGCCCGACGAGGTTGCTCGCCTGGGGCAGTTGCTGCGGTCGCGGCATCTCGACTGCGACGGGGATGGGCGCGGGGCGCACACTCGATTGCGGAGATGGACGAAGCAGTTCCTGCCGGGCCTGAATCTCCGGCCCGATGAATCGCCCTCGTTTCGAGAGATCCTCTAGGGTCCGCTCGCACAGGCTCGCGGCATCCTCGTGTCTGCCGAGGCCGATGAGAGCGTCAATCCGGGCCACCGCGAAACGCTGGTCGACGTCGTGGGCAGCTTCGACCCGGTCGAATAGCGCCAGGACATCGCCAGGGTGGCCCAAGGCGAGATGGCTTTCCGCCAACAGCAGGCAGGCAGGAAGAAATCGATCCTTGATCATCTCCTCGCGCAGGGATTCTGCCCGCTGACTCTTCAGATCGAGCAGCGGCTGCGCGTCCCAGAGATCGACGACAGGTGCGAGTAGATCGCGTACCCGCGCGGGATCCCTTCCAACACCGACACTACGCGCCGCAGCCAACACGTCACCGAAGCGGTGATAGTCGATCAACTTTTTCTCGACATCCAACCGATAACCCGCTCCCACCGAACTGAGACTCGCAGGCAGGTTCTTGATCGATCGCCGCACCAACTTAATATGATCTTGAAGCGAAGATCGATCGACTTGACTGGAATCCACAGCGGTGGAAGAGGACCACACCAAGTGCAGCAACCGATCCCGGCTCACCGTTGTATTTGCATGCAACAACAGCAGAGCGAGAAGACATCGGACTCTGTTTCTCTTCAACTCGACCGGTGTGCCACCGACGAGAATCCTGGTCTCTCCAAGAATTTTGAACTCGACCGTCACCCAGTCCCACCCTCCGCTGGCACCGGCTTCACCCATAGTGTCGCCGAGAGCTGGATCACATTCGAGTGGTTTCCGTAGAGCGATTCGACGCGAGACCCGGAATTACCCCAAGTGGTGGAGCGCACCGCCGCCGAAGCATTCCGATTCAACAGCGCAGAAGCCGAATCCCACCGGGAGGCTGGACCGGCGCCAGCCTATGAGCAGCAGATCGTGCCACCGCGAAACCCAGTCAAGCACGGAGGCGAAGAGTTTCAAGATCTTCGCCGCAGCGAGAACCAGCCGCGTCCGCACTCTGTCCCCCCTGGTGTCCCCGGTGCTGTCTCGCTCGTTGTCCCTGTTCTGTCCACATCGGCCGTCAGCCTGGGACGGGCCCGGTCGTTCGACCGTCGTCCAGAAGAACCCCGGGCGTCACCACGGCCGGAGGGGAAGAGAGGGGATCGCCATGTCGGGGGAAGCGTGGATTCGCGGACCGGTAGGTCCGGATGCGGCGGGCCGAATCACTCGGCGCGGCTGCAAGGACGTCCTTATGCTCGTGCCGCACCTTGTCGCGGGCGTCCGGCTCTTAGACGTGCTGCCGTTGCTGGAGACCGACCACCGAATCCAGGTGGTCACAACGGTGTCGGGTTCCGAGGAGAATTGGCCTGGCGCCGCCGAATTCGCCCGGGAGCACGGCGGCATCGTGATGCCGTGGCATCAGGCCCAGCGCACTCGATTCGATCTGGTGCTGGCAGCAGCCCGCACCGACGTCGATCGTGTGCACGGGCCGGTCCTGACTCTGCCGCACGGCGCAAGCCTCCTCAAGTCTCGACTGCGCCCTGCCGACCCTGCCTCGGGCTTCCGACCAGAACACGGTCTCGGCAGACAACATCTCGTGCGAGACGGGCGGCTTGTGTCGGCAGCCTTGGCATTGACACACGATGACGAATTGGCTGTGCTCCGACAATCCTGTCCCGAGGCGGTATCGACGGCCGTCGTCGCAGGCGATGTCTGTTTCGACCGGCTGTTGGCCTCGCTGCCTTATCGAGATCTGTATCGACGTGCCCTGGGTGTCGACGATGGCAGGCGGTTGGTGGTCGTCACATCCACCTGGACTCCGCAGTCGGGTTTCGGTGAGCACCACGACCTTTTCAGCCGAATCGTGGAAGGCCTCCCGCGCGAGGACTTCCAGGTGGTCGGCATCCTGCACCCCAATGCCTGGACGGTGCACGGTAGGCGCCAGATCACCGCCTGGCTCAGCGAGGCCATGCAGGCAGGACTTCGTATGGTGCCGCCCGAAGAGGGTTGGCGGGCTGCGCTCGTCGCGGCAGACTGCGTCATCGGCGATCACGGCTCGGTGACGCAGTACGCAGCAGGCCTCGGTCGGCCCGTCTTGCTGGCGGCACACCCTCGATTCCAACTCAGGGCGGAAAGCCTCGCGGCGAAGGTCGCCGAGCACGCTGAGCTGCTGAACCTGCGATGCCCGATCCGCGCGCAGGTCGACGCCGCCATGGCGAGCTGGCCTTCGCATATCGGCGAGGTGCTGGCGGGTGCACTGACATCGCGACAGGGCCAGGCGAGTGGCATCCTGCGGCAACTCATGTATCGGATCCTCGGGTTACCAGAGCCCTCCCGGCGACTGCCCGTATCACCAGTTCCGCTGCCTGCCACCCTGTCGTTCGATGGGAGAACCCTATGAGAGGCAATGTCGCCGGTCCCACCGCAGAAGTGCTTCGCCTTCTGCTTCCGATGTCGATCCGCCAGCTCCCGAAGAACCCCGGTTCGCTCCCGGGGACCTGGACGTTCGCCATCGAGGATCCCGAGATTCCTCAGCTCGGCGAGCAGCTGCCTCCCGCCACCTTCTTACTGGGCGATGTCGGACGGTTATCGAACTCCGACGTGGAATCTGTTGACGTTCTGATCGACACCAGACCGCAGGAAGCACCCGCTCAGCGAGTAGACGAAATGTTGGCTGTCCATGTCGGGGCAGGCATGGCGGTCGTTGCTGGAATCGACCGGCATTTGAGCATCGGTGCAGCGGTCGGCGAGCCGATCCACGTCGACATCCCGTTCGAAGGGGACGGGATCGACGAATGCCCGGTCCGGTGGTGGGCGGCGGCCGCGTTCACCTGGGTGGTGCAAGGGCATCCGTTGGCGCGGTTGGCCTCTGCCATACCGATGGCCACAGGATCACAGGATGTCGGTAGGACTGCTACCCGGTGTGTCCGGGCCGGGAGACTCGCCCACTGCGTCGATATCGGCGACCCGAAGTCGTTCCAGAGCGGCCTGCACGATCTCCGACTTCGGTGACATCCGAGCCCCGCCATACAGATCAAGGGCGCGCCGGTAGTGGTGCTCGGCCTTGGCTTGGTCACCTCGGTACTCGGCGACCTCGCCAAGGCCCCGGTGTGCCTCGGCTTGATAGAACGGTGAACCGCCCGACTCCATCACCGTCAATGCCTCGGCCAACGCTGACTCGGCCTCGGTTGGGCGACCTGCACGCAAGCGGGCACCGCCGAGAAACATCGCTATCCGAGCCGCGCCTACCTGATCAGGGATCGCTGTCAGCAACCGACGGGCACATTCGAACTCCTCGATCGCCTCGTCGACGCGGTCCAGGTCGAGCAGGACTCGCGCGATCGAACGGTGACGAAATGCTGCGCCTCGGGTAGCACCGGGGCCTTCCTCCAAGTCCAGAGAACGACGTAGATAATCCAGCGCGTCGGTGAAATGGCAACGCTTCCGAGCAGCTTCGCCGAGATGGGCGAGGGCGCTGGCTTCGAGCTGCCGATCGCCCACCCGATGGGCGAGCGTCAACGCCTCGGTACCGGACTGGAGGGCTGCGTCCGTCGAGCCGATCTCAAGAAGGACGAACACTTCCTGCCCCATCAAGGTGGCCTCGCCCAAGACATGGCCACATCTGCGTGCAGCGTCGATCCCCAGCCTGATCGCCGCCAGTGATTCCTCGGCACGACGCGAGTGCAGGAACAGCCCCCACAAAGACTCGCTCAATTGCCAGGCCAACTCGAACCACTCATGTTGGACGGCTTGTTCCAATACGACGGACAGATTCTCTCGTTCGAGCCTGAGCCAACCCAGCGCTGCGGCAGCGGAGTCGAATGCGGGCGGCGCCGATCGCGCAGTGGCGTAGACCGGACCCACCCTCGGCCGAAGCGGCACAACCACTAGGTCAGCGCCTACTGCCCGCCGTAGGTAGTACTCCGCCATAGCGCGTACCCATTGCACACCCCTGGCATGGTCGCATTGTGCTGCCGCGTGCAGCCGAAGGAGGTCATGCTGTCGAAATCGACCTTCGGCCGGCTCCTCGAGCATCGATGCTTCGGCGAGGCCAGCGAGCAACTCCTCGACCACGTCCACCGGTAGACCTGCCACAGCGGCTATCACGGCGGCGCCATACTCCCGCCCCGGATGCCAGCCCACCAATCGGTATACCTCGGCTACCTCGGGTTCGAGGTTCCGATACGACAGATCGAAGACCGCGTCGACCGACATCGCATCCACTGCTAGGCGGGACAGCCGCTTATCACTCGAAGACAGCTCCGCTACCAATCTTCTAATCGGTTGTCGAGGACGTGCCGCCAATCGGGCGCCCGCCACCGACAATGCAACGGGAAGACCGGCACACTGTCGCGCCAACGCAGTGGTGACAGCCGGCTCGGCGTCGGTTCGCTGCGCGCCGACGATGTTGGTGAGCAACTCCACCGAACTCGACTCGTCCAAGGGTCTCAGCTCGACGAATCTGCAGCCTTCCAGGCTCAACCCGACGAGCCTCATCCTGCTGGTCACAACGACCACGCTGCGGGAAGACGACGGAAGCAGCGGGCGGACCTGGGCGGCTGTGGCCGCGTCGTCCAACAACACTGCAACGGCCTTATCGGCCGTCAACGTCCGGAACAGCGCGGCTCGATCCGCTAGGTCTGCGGGGATCTGCTCCTCGCCCACGCCCATCGAACGTAGGAAGCCCGCGAGGACTTTGGTCGGGGATGCCGGGCTGCCGCCGCTGAATCCACCGAGCTCTGCATAGAACTGCCCATCTCCAGTATGCGGCCAGATCTGGTGCAGCCAGCGTCTCGCCAACGTCGACTTTCCCACCCCACCGAGCCCTGACATCGCGAGGACCAGCCTGCGCGTCTGGTGATCTGTTCGTAGAGCATTCAATAGGTCGATTTCGGCCACTCGCCCAGTGAAATGGCCGGACGAATGCGGAACCTGCCGGGGAGGCGGGTACGGTGCGGCGCCAACGCTCGAATGAAAGTGGATGTCGCCGCGGATCAGCCCCGCCTGTACCGCTTGCCCCGTGAGCGCACCAGCGACCATGTTGCCGCACCCCGAAGCGGCCCCGTTGTGATCCTCCTCCATGTCCCACCACCCCCGCCACGGCGCAACGCCGTGACGCCCACCTTGCCGCAGCTTCTCCGTTTCCGGGGGCTTGTTGCCTCGATCCCACTCGTTCCGATGCAGTTCGACATCTGTTTCGACGTAAGAAGCCGGTGCATGCCCACGATGCCATGTCGCTCGCGCCGCCAAGCGAGCGATTCGGTCGGTTCGGCGGGCTGCCGAAGCGGCACCGGTTTTTCCGCCACTGCGCTCCCCCCGCCCCCCAGTACCGAACCCGGCGGTCGCGTCGCGTGCGGCGGATTGGCCAGCAGCCAGTTCGCGACCGCTTGGGAACTACGCGCCTCCGAGGCGGTAGCGATGCGACCAGGGCGAGCCTGTGGGGTCGAGTGCACTGACCACCAAAGCTCACAACCGCGGGCACCGGTCGTCGAGCACCAGGCCAGCGCCCCAGACTCAGCGAACCGGAACGGGGCGGCGGCCCGATGACTCAGTGTCTCTTCACCGCAGCAAGGAAGGCACCGAACACGGCACGATCGACCACTAAGGTCCCACCGTCACGGTTCTTGGTATCGCGGATGCCGACCCAGCCCGGGGCCGAACCGATCTCGATGCATTCGCCGCCCTGGCCGTTGCTCCGACTCGTCTTTCGCCACGTCGGATAGTTCGGAGTTGCCATCTCCTCGCTCCTTCGTCCGATTCAAACCTCCGCCGCAGGCTGAATTATCGGCCATTGGGTTCATCGGGTGCTCCGTTTTCTGGTGGACAGGGGCGTCGGTGACGGGACGATTCGGGGGCGCGGGGAAGACACTTCCTGACCTGGTGTTCTACCGACGGGTAACCGGTTTTACATCCACTTCGATCGAAGCCTGGAGACCTGAGGATGCGCAGCGCGGGCCGTCCGACCGGGGCTTGCGATTCGGACGGCCCGCGTTCTTCACGTCGTCGCGCGGACCGGCCGGAGGCTGAGCAGACCGCAGCCATAGGACTTGGCGCGGCCGATCCCCTCGAACACCGCTGCCCGCATCGAATCGGCGTCGGTCACGACGAGATGACCGTCGAAGCGGACCGGCTCGACCGTGATCGTGTTCTTGTCCGATCGGCCGGTCAGCTTCGGACGAGGTGCGGGTGCGATATCGGCCTCCCCATTCCTGCCTAGCGGCAGCACGAAACCGTGCTGCTCGCCCTTGCGCGCCAACCAGTCCAGCTGTTCAGCGGGCATCCTGACCGGCACCGGCTTGCCCCGGCCCCGATTGCCCGGCACCGATCCTTCCGGGAAGACCGCACGGGTCGGATTGGCCACCAATCGAAATCCGAGTTTGCGGCCGGGCTCGATCGTCGGGAGGTACGGCTCCAAGGGTCCGACCTCCGGTTCTTTGATGACGTAGCCATCCGGCAGGCCCGCCCATTTCGGTTCCACTCGGCTCTGCACGAAGATCACGAAACCGCGTTCCCGCTCGTCGAGCCGCCACAGCACCCCGCAGTGCGCGCGGGCAGGGGTGTCCGCCGTGATGTCCGGGTAGGCCGACATCACGGTGCGATGCATCTCGTGGACGTTGGCCAAGTCCCGGCGGAAGCTCCGCGAGGTCACGTCAACAGTCAATCTGCTCAGGAACACGAGCGCCTCCCGCCATGAGCAGTTCCTCGGTGAACTCGATGTCGATGGTCTTGAAGCTACGGCTGGCGAAGCGCCGGTTTCCCCGCCGGAACGACAGCGGGTGGTCGGGGCGGATCTCCGCCCGCTGGTCGGTGGTCGCGCAGTCCTGCACCGCTCTCAACGGCGGCGGTGGGATGGGTTCACGGCTGCCCCGGAAGCGTCGGGCGACGGCCTCACGACTCGGTCCGGTCTCCAGCCAGGGATGGGCGTGCAGCACCTCGCAGACCGGCCGATCCGACAGCCCCCAACCCGACAACGCGTCCGAACTCGCATCCCGCAACAGCGGCCGAGCAGGTACGAACGCCTTGCGTCCGAAGTAGAGCGGCCACTCTGGCACCCGCAGCGCGATCTCCACCCGCCGCAACAATGCTTCCTGCCGCAATGTCGACGCGCCCAGGACGACGAGGAACAGCGCATCCGACAGGTAGTACCGATGGCTAACCACCGTCCGATGCCCACCACCTGCCGTATTCGGGACGTTCTGCGCGGTCTGGTAGTCGACCTCCACCAGGCCTTCCCGATCCACACGAACCCCAAGCTTCAGCTCGGCGAGCGCGGCGACCTTCTCGTCGTCGTCGCGGCTCACCCCCAACGCGCTGGCCAGCAGGCCGACCACCCCGGACTTCGTCGGTTCCCTGGCGGTGTCCCGTTTAATGTGTGCGGACCGGGTGCCCCACGACTGCATGGGGGCGTCGAAACACAGCGCCAATGAGAGGGTCACGGCGCCGGAACCGCCGTCGGGTCCTGCTCTCGGCTCGCGACGCCCGCCGTCGTCAGCACCCGGTTCGCGAACTCGGCCATGCTCGGGACGGCCTCGGCGGGATCGATGTGCGGGAGGTCGCCGGATACCGTCGCGGCGGTGACCGACTGGATGCCCGCATCGCCGTAGAAGCTGCGCAGCGAGTCGAAGTGCCGCAGCAGCAGTTCGGTGGAATCGGTCATCACGTCGAGGCTGTCCACTGGCTTGAGGAACGCGTTGGCCAGATTCCAACTTCCGGCGTCTCGGACCACGCCGAGCATGGTGTGCGGCATGGTCAATGCGGCCATCGAGTTCTGCTTGCCGCTGGGCCGGGCCTGCACGAAGGCATGCAGCCAGGCGCTCGCGGTACGGGCCAGCAGGTCGGCGTCGCCGTCCAGATTCTTGAGCAGCTGGCCGAGGTCCACGTTGGCGTAGCGGTAATAGCAGGCCGAGTTGAAGTCGACGGTGCCGATCATGTCCGCGCCTGCGGAGTCCTCGGGCTTCTCGTCGTCGACGGCGGTGTAGTAGTCGAACTCGGTGGCCACGGCGTGGGTCGAGATGGCATGGGCGACCTGGGATGCCGCGTCGACGTTGAACCCCTTGTTGTCGGCGATCATCCGGCCGAACAGGGCGATGTCGGCAACCTTGCGGGCGTCGAGGATGTGGGATGCTGCGGCGACCTGCTCCTTGGACGGTTTGGTCTTCGCGGCCTTGACAGCCGGTTTCGCGCCGTCCTTGGCTGTGGTCTTCTTCTGCGTTGCTTTCGCGGCGGCGTCTTTTCGCTCCGTGACCTTCACCTCCAGTTCCGATTGCCTGTCGATGCAGTACTGCGCCAAGAAACTCGACGCCTCGCGCCCGACGAAAAGCAGATACTCGGTGAGCTGGGTGCTGCGGTCGATGCCGAAGCCCAACGTCGCCAAACCCTCCTCCACGATCAGCCTGGCATCCTCTTCCGTATAACCCTTCTCCACGAACGTCACCGCCGCCTGGTGCAACAGCCTCTTGGTTCGAACCCCGGTCTCGTCCTCCCGCAGCCCGTTCTTTCCGAAAAGCTGCCGCGCGGAACGCTTCAAGCACTGGCTGGAGATCCGCCCCCTCGGGACACCCCCGAAGGTGGCCGTCTTGGGTTGGCCCATGTCGTCCCGATTGAGATTGCTCACCGGGAAGGACTGAAGCAGGTGCAGTTCGATGATCATCAGTTCTCCGTGTCGCTAGAGTCAGTGGTGGGCTCGCCAGCGGGGGACTCGTCCGACTCTCCGTCGGCCGTGTTGCTCGGGCGTCGGTGATAGTCACGGGCCCAGGCGAGGCGAACTCGGCGTCGCTCCGCCTCATCGGTGCGCTCACCCAGCAGGACGATCACGTCGTCCAAGAGCAGTCCATAGTCGAGCGAAACCTTCTTGGTACTCAACAATCGCACCGTCTGGCGAAGATAGTGCGGAAGGTTGCGCCGGTTCATTCCCAACAGTTGCTCGAAGCGTCGATCTGCCGTGCCATATTTCTCGGCATTGAGGCTGCGCATGGCAGCACCCAGCGTGCGCCGAGCCTTATAGGCACTGGACATTCGCGGCTGCGGATGGATACCGAACAGTCCGCCGACAAGAAGGAATGCCTCCTCGTCCTTTTCGGCGGGTTTCGCATCGAAGACCAACTGGTACGCAGCAGATGCCTGCTCGGGGCCGGTCAAGCTTCGCCGCAACGCCGCGAGCACCCGCCGTGCATCCGACACCAGATGGTCGTTTCCGCTGTTCAGCTTGAAATACAACAAATAGAGAGAATTGGTGAATTCTTTCCGACTGCTGGATGGCCGGATACCGATCGAATCCGTACTCACTGGTCATCTTCCTCGTCAGGGTGGTTTGGGCGGATCGGGTGGCGGATCAAACGGCTACAACGACCGATCGACTTCGTCACTAAACAGCTTGAGCACTCGGCTGAGCTCCGCACGGAACACGATGTCGTGTTTCCCGGCCATCGACAGCGCCCGAGCACTGGATCGCGCTGCGCCGAACACCCAGCGGTCCGCAGCGTCAGCGGCGATACCACGTACCGCACGGCCCCATTTGTCAACCGCCGCCTTCTCGCCCGCCCCGTTGTTCTCCATCTCCATCGCCTTGCCCAAGTCACGGACGAAGGTGTGGAATGGCGCGGTCAGGTGCGGCCAGTAGGACACTTCCAGCGTTGGCGGCGGCGAAGCGTTGAAATCCGCCCGGTACCCCCGGTCCAGCTGACGCACCAGGAAGCCCACATCATCCGCCAACCTGCATGAGAGCCCTACCACCCGACTGAGTCGCAATCGCGCGGACTTCTCCCGCAGGAGGGCCACCGGAGCGGGGACCGACTCCTCCTGCCAGTTGTGCACGATGGCCTGCTTGTCGTCGAGTTGCTGGCCATAGACGCGAAGTGTGAAAACAGCATCAGCGGGAATCAGGTTGTGCTCTGCTCGCTCGGCGATCTGGTCCAATGCGGCGGGACGACGTCGTCTGCTCTGATCGTTGTGCTGTTGGGCGCCCAACAGCAATTCTTCGGCGTGCCGCCAGACACCGCGCTGCTCTTCCAACCGCACCGGGACCCGAGGTGGCATGATCGGCTTCTTCTTGCCGGTCTTCCTAGGTCCCTTGGTGATCGGGATACGCAGGGCTGCCATCCAGTCGTGCTCGTGGTCCTCGGCGACCGGGCGCAACTCCGTGCCCGGCGTGATCACCACGCCGTCGACCAACGGATGCCCCGACTCGGCATCCGACTGCTCGGTGCTGGCACGCAACAACACCCGCCGCGATGGCCACGTCAACAGGTCCAGCCAACCACGAGGCGTGCGCGCGTTGGGAGTTGCTGCCGTCGATCCGGGGTCCTGCCAATTCGGTCGATCGTCGACGCCGGTCATCGAGGGTTCGTCGCGCGCCGGGTCGTAGCGCAGAAGGTTGAGCAGCAGAGTCTCCTTCAGGGTTCCGCCCTCCACCACAACGCAGCCAAAGTCGTTGATGGGCGCACGTTTCGAGGACCTCGGCGCATTTCGATAAGCCCCGGATTTCATGCCGCCTGGGTCATAGCACTGCAAGGTCACCAACCAGCGAGCTGCCTCGGCCGGAGTCAAGGTAAGCCGGTCCGCCGCCGTGGTGTGATCGAAGAGGGTGACGTTGTTTCCGCTGGCACGAAAGGGAACGAGCCGTGCGATGCCAGCCGGTTCGACCTCGGCCAGACTCTTACTCTGCATAAACGGCCGGTCGGGATGGAACAGGTCGAAGGAGTCCCGTTCCTCATGGAAGAATTTCGTCACCGCATCGGTGCGCAGGTCGGGGCGCTGCCACAGTTGTGCCCATTCCTCGTCGCTGGTAGGCCGGAACACATGATGCATCACCGCGAAAACCAATCGGTGCAACGCGGCGGTCATCGTCGGTGATGAACCGACGAGCCTGCGGAAATCTTGCGCAGAGCCGAGTAGCTCCGCCAGACCGACCTCTCGGGTAGTGCCATTCTCAGTGACGACAGGCAACCATATCTCACTGATCAGATCAAAGGTCAACTGTGGTTCCTTCTTTTCTTACCTCGATACTCAGACGAGAACACAGCCTCAGTCGGTGCCGTAGCCGTCGGCGATCTCCTCTTCGGCGACCAATCCCAACCCCTTCTCATAGCGCAACAGGGCGCCCCCGATCTCGACGCCGCCGGGGTGCAAGACCAGCGCACGGTGCGAAGCCAGCCAGCCCACCCCCTCGAACGCGGCGGGCAGCGGAAGTTCCTCCAGAGCCTCGATCACCACGTCAGGGAACTCGTACGGCGGCGCCAGACGGATCTCGGAGTTCAGCAGCGCCGTCTTCATCTCCTCGGACAGGTCGACGGTGCGATCCAGCGCCAGGGGCAGGTCACCCTCCAACGGCGTCACCCACCAGCCGCCATCGGACGCCGGTTCCGACGCGATGCAGATGATGAGCCGGAGTTCGGCAGGACCTCGGTACCCTGCATCGTCGGTGGAGTCATCGGTGGTCATCGGGACGCCCCTCTTTGCGGGTTCGGTTCGCTCGTGTCGGATCGTTGGTCAAGCGCTGGAAGACTTTTCCATCGGACGGTGTGGGGATCCGGAACGATCGGGCGCGGTAGTCATCGTCGAACCGCTTGTCGAGTGCGACCTTCGCCTTGGCCCAGTCCTTCGCCCAGCCCGCCGGGACCGGTAAATCGAAATCCTCGGCATAGAGTCGATCGACAAGTCCACGGAGATCCTCGGGACAGCGGATGAGCCGCACACCATCACCCGTCGCCGCTTCCGGGCCCGAGTCGGTAGTGGGCAATGCCCTCAACAACAGCCACGTCCGCAGCAGCAACAACGCGGGGTAGATCCCCACCGTGTAGCGCGGGAACTCCAGCCGCTCGCCCTTCCAGGTCGGACCCGTGATCACCAGCCGTACCGTGAGTGGGGCCGCCCCTCGGTCCTCGTGCCGCAGGACCCGTCCAGCACGTTGCACCAGGCAGTCGATGGGGGCCAGATCACTGACCATCAGATCGAAACTCACATCGAGCCCCTGCTCGAGAACCTGGGTTCCGATCACGATGGTCGGGCGTGATCGGCTCACGCCTCGACCGAAGCTGTCCTTCACCGCTTGGTTGGCCCTACCACGCTCGGCAACCGACATCCGGCCGGTGATGGTGATCAGGTCGATGTCGTAGCGGCGTTTGCCGCCTCGCCTCTTGATCGCACGCCGCAACGCTGCGGCGGTCGTGCCGACTCGGCGTACCAGGTTGTGCACCACGGCGATACCGATGGGCCGAGCGGAGGGGGCGAGGTCGACCTGGTCCAGCAGCCACTCCGCGCGCTGATCCGCGTCATCACCGGCCAGCGGATTGAGGTCCACCTCGATGATCCGATTGCCGTTGCGTTGCGAGACCCGGCTGGCGCCCGGATCGGTGGGCAGATCGCTCCAGGTCCGAACTCCCGCCGCATCGGCCCACGTCAATTCGGGGTAGACCTGGGCGGTCGATACCAGGGGCACCTCGGTGACGGGCCTGCCAAGCCGTCCCGCGCGCCACGCGCGGATCAGCTCGCTTTTGCGGCCGGATGGCAGGGTGGCCGACATCAGGATCATCGGAATGCCGAGCCTGCCCGCCCATTCGATGAGGCAGTCGATCAACGTGGACATGTAGATGTCGTAGCCGTGTACCTCATCGAGGATCAGCACCTTGTTCGATAGTCCGGTGAGCCGAACGAACGAATGCCGGGCCCGGATCATGCCCATCAGCATCTGATCGACCGTGCCGATGCCGACCGGCACGATGATTCCGCGTTTACCCGCGAACCATTCCCGCACCTCGGTGATGTCCTCTTCGGGGTGGTCGGGTCCCACATCGACGATCGCCTCCGGATCGAGACGTTTCGCCTCACCCTTCTTGGTGGGCGGGTTCCGTTCCTTGATTCTCGGATGCTGATCGGCAGCACCGTGGAGGAGCCGGACGCGCAGATCGGCTTGATAACCAGCGGCGAAATCGTCGAATTCCTCGAAGGCCTGATCTCCGGTGGCCCGCGTCGGCATGCCCTGGTACAGGCCGGCCAACCCGAGCGCGCTCACCAGCCGGGCAGCCGCCTGGAATCCCAGCTTGGTCTTGCCTTCTCCCGTAGGGGCCTCGACGATGAGCAGCCCCGGTTCGGTGACATCGGCCAGCATTCGTTCCGCCGCAACCTGCACCGGTCGCGGCGGTGTCGGGGCATCCTCGGTACCTGGAAACAACGTACTGAAACGGGTGTCCTCGGGCGGAGTCCACTTCGTCCAGCGCATGGCGTGGATGGCTTGGTGCGCCAGCGCTGCCGTTTTCGGCGCGTACTCCACCAGCTCGAAATCCACGCCAGCCCAAGGGAAGTTGCGCGAGTTCGACGCGATCCAGTCGCTGACCGAGGCAAGGCCGGTCAGGCCGATCGCACCAGCTAACCCAAGGTAGGCCTGAGACCAAGGCCGCAGCTGCCAATGGGAGAGCCCGCACAGCTCTACCAGTCGGTCGACCAACTGATCAGCGATCTGTTCCCATACCTTGCCACCGTGATCGCGGGGATAACCAGCGGTCTCACTCCGACGCGCAGCATCGGGGATAACGCCATGATGTCCGGCCAATCCGGGGGCCACGGTCGCGAGGATGGACGGGCTGGCCTTCGCGAGCCGGAGCAGCCGATCGAGATGGAGGTGTGTGATCCAACCGTGTGGAGCGTCCACTCGAGGCCCATCCGTGGGTCGCACCCGCTTCAGAGTCTGGAGCCTGCTCTGCTCCGTCTTATACAGCTTCTCGATCAAGTCGTATCGGAGTGCTTGAAATGCAGGTGAGGCTTTGCCCAGGTCGTGCAGTCCGCACAGAACCGCCACCCATCGGCGAGCGTTCTCCTCAGCGTCGCCGATGCCTTCGAACTCACCGAAGGCCACGGTGAGTTCCATACGGATCGCCGATCCCAGAAGCACCGGATACAGCTGGTAGGCCACCGCCGCAGTGTCCAGCGCATGGCAGATCAGCGGATGCGGGACGCTGCCCTTGCCGGCTTTGGCCCACAACCACAACTGCTCGCGATCGCCGTCGGCGGCTGTTCGCCCCTTCGGCGGGAAATCGGGTGGTTGCTCTGTCACGGGATGGAAGCTAAAGCCCCCGACCGACACTTCGTACCGGTTTTGCGGGATAGCGACCCGAAAACGCGAAGATCACCCGATCGAGTGATCGGTGGCGCTATTTAGTTGATTGTGCACGCACTTTTCGAAGGAAATCCCCTCACCTGAATCAGGGCATTTCCCGAAAACAGTTCACGCCGACGGCGCGTACACCCGGGCGCCGTCCTCGCCGACCACCACGACGTCGCCGGGGACGAGCTGGCGCCCACGCCGTGACTCCGACTCGCCGTTGACGGTCACCTCGCCCGCCGACAGCAGTTCGCGCGCGTCGCCGCCGTCCTCGGCGAGGTCGGCCAGCTTGAGGAACTGGCCCAACCGGATGCTGTCGTCCTGGATCTCCACGTCGCGCATGACCCGCATTCTGCCTGGGACACCCCGCCCAAGCCCAGGCAAGTCCCGCGCTGCACCGGCCAGCCGGAGCCGGCTCGCCGTCGGGCCTGCTCGGGTGCACAGTGGCGGGATGGCGCTGTGGGGGGTTGCTCCGATCGCGGTGGCGGAGCGGATCGGCACGAGCATCGGGCGGGCGACGGGTTACGCGGTCGAGTCGGTCACGGCCCTGATCTCGCTGCCGCTGCGGGTGGTGGTCCTGCTGGAGACCATCGAGATGCTCGTGTCCCGGGTGAGCCTGGTGCTCGATGCCACCGAGGTGCTGCTCGCCCGCGCCCGACTGGTCGTCGACGAGGCGGAGTCGACTCTCGACAGGACCGCGGACATCGTCACGGTGGCGGCGGGCACCGTCGACGACGCAGGCCGCATCACCGACACCGCGAGCGGGGTGGTCGCCCGGGCCGAGGACGCGACCTCGCGGGCTCGGGCGCTGCTGGCCGAGTACGAACCACTGGCCCGGCGGTTGGCGCCGATGGCGACCCAGTTCGTCGACCACCTGTCACCCAAGGAGGTCGAGGCGGCGAATCGGCTGGTCGACAAGCTGCCGATTTTGACCGAGCACCTGCTCGACGACATCCTGCCGATCCTGGGCACCCTCGACCGGGTCGGTCCCGACATCCACCAGTTGCTCAGCGTCGCCGACGAGGTTCGTAAAGCCGTGCTCGGCATCCCCGGTTTCGGCTTCTTCCGGCGACGCGGCGGCGACGAACGGCATCGAGGAGAGTCCAACCCGGAGAGCGACTCGAACGACACCGAAATCGAACAGTCGGGTTCACAACGGGACGGGTAGAACACGACACCGGGGCGACCCGCAAACGCCGCCGAGGATTCGCGACACAATTCGACTAGAACAATCGATTCCGCGCGCCATCGTCGAACAAGAAGTACGCTTTTCTACCGTCCGCTCGACGGCACACACGACGGAATATCATCGCCTCTACCTGCGGTTTCAGCTCTAGAACGCCTCGTCGATCCCGCAATCGAATAGCGGATCACGCCCGCCTGCGGTCGCCGATTCCGGCCAATATCGCCGCCGAAAGGCCGAAACCACGCCGTTCGCATGCTAATCATTCAGCTGGCCGATTATGCGGAAAATCCGCCGCTAGACATCCGCTCGAAGAATCCCGCACCGCGGTAGGCCCGAGCCTAACCGCACCGCTGTCTTCTCGGTGTGTGTTCTCGCCCGACCCCGCCGGGGCAGCCAGCACCATGGCCGCCGAGATCAAAGGAGATCTTTCATGCAGCCACGACGATTACGTCGTACCGTGCTCCCCGCGTTGGCCGCGCTGACCGCGACCGCCCTCGCACTCTCCCCCGCAACCGCAGCACAGCCCGGCGCCACGCAGGTCCCGGACCCGCAGCCCCTGCAGACGGGCAGGCAGGTCGAGGCACTGGATCGTGGAGTGGTCAGTGTCCGCACCGACAACGACAACCTGGTGAGCTGGCGTTGGCTGGCCACCGACCCGGACTCGGTGGGCTTCAACGTCTACCGGGGTTCCACGTTGGTCAACTCCTCGCCGATCACGAACTCGACGAACTACCTGGACTCCGGCGCCGCCGCCAACAGCACCTACACCGTCCGCGCGGTGGTGAACGGGTCCGAGCAGCCCGCATCGGAACCAGCGCTGCAGTTTGCCAACGGTTACCTGGACGTCCCGATTCAGCGTCCGCCGGGCGGCGGCGACTACAGCTACTCCGCCAATGATGCGAGCATCGGCGACCTGGACGGCGACGGCCAGTACGAGATCGTGTTGAAGTGGGATCCGAGCAACGCCAAGGACAACGCCCACTCCGGACACACCGGAAACGTGTACCTGGACGCCTACAAGCTGTCCGGCGAGCAGCTCTGGCGGATCGACCTCGGACGCAATATCCGGGCGGGTGCGCATTACACGCAGTTCCAGGTGTACGACTACGACGGCGACGGCCGAGCCGAGGTCGCGGCCAAGACGGCGGACGGCACCAGGGACGGCGCCGGAACGGTGATCGGCAACGGCAACGCCGACCACCGCAACTCCTCGGGCTACGTACTGGCGGGCCCGGAGTTCCTCACCATGTTCGAGGGGACCACCGGTCGCGCACTGTCCACCGTGGACTATGTGCCTCCGCGCGGCAACGTCTCCAGCTGGGGTGACAACTATGGGAACCGGGTGGACCGCTTCCTGGCAGGCACCGCATATCTGGACGGCACGCGACCCAGCCTGATCATGGCGCGCGGTTACTACACCCGTTCCGTCGTCGCCGCCTGGGACTTCCGCAATGGCTCGCTGACCAGGCGGTGGACCTTCGACAGCAACAGCTCGACCAATGGTCCCGCCTGGGAGGGTCAGGGCAACCACAGCCTGTCCATCGCCGATGTCGACGGCGACGGTCGCGACGAGATCCTCTACGGCGCGATGGCCATCGACGACAACGGTTGGGGCCTATGGGTGAACGGCACGGGCCACGGCGACGCCGGACACGTGGGAGACCTCGACCCATCCAGGCCCGGCCTGGAGTACTTCAAGGTCAACGAGGGCGGCAACCAACCGGGTTCCTGGCTCGCGGACGCCCGAACGGGCGAGATTCTCTGGCGAACCGCGTCGGGCGGCGACAACGGCCGGGGCGTCTCAGGTGACATCTGGGCGGGCAGTCCCGGGGCCGAATCGTGGTCGGCACGGGACGGGGAACTGCGTAACCCGCAGGGTCAGGGCGTCGGCCGCAAGCCATCATCGATCAACTTCCTGGCCTGGTGGGATGGCGATCCGGTGCGCGAGTTGCTCGATGACACCCGGATCGACAAGTACGGCCCCTCCGGGGACACCAGGTTGCTGACCGGCAGCGGTGTCACCTCGAACAACGGCACCAAGGCCACACCGTCGCTGTCCGGGGACATTCTCGGCGACTGGCGAGAGGAAGTCATCTGGCCGACCACCGACAGCAGCGCCCTGCGGATCTACAGCACGCCGCACCAGACCGATCGGCGCATCACCACCCTGGTGCACGACACCCAGTACCGGGTCGCGCTGGCTTGGCAAAATACGGCCTACAACCAACCGCCGCACCCGAGCTTCTACATCGGCGACGGCATGAGCGCCGCACCGCGCCCGAACGTCTACACCCCTTGATCTAGGACGTCGGCGGAGCGAGCCAGCAGGCCGCTCCGCCGATGTCGGGCGTCCGCACCGCCGCTTCCCGCACCCGATCGGAAAGGCCCGCACCGGAGCTATAGAATGAACATCTGTTCATTTTATTCCCGATCGGAGGTGTGCGCAGATGCCCCGGACCAGCGAGCAGAACGAGGCCATGCGGCTGGCCACCTTGGAGAAGGTGGAGGCCGCCGCCATCAGGCTCTTCGCGCGGCAGGGTTTCGCCGCGACGAACATGCGAGACATCGCCCGCGAGGCCGGTATCAGCACCGGGTCGATCTACCGGCACTTCACGACCAAGGACGAGCTGTTCGGTGGGCTGGTCGCGTTCGCCGCAGAGGGTCTTCGTCGTATCGGCACCTTGCTGCGCGGCGACGAGAGCCCCGGCGCGCTCGTGGACGAGTACACCCGAATAGTCCTGGCCGAGCTCGGGGGCGACGGCGGATTCGCCGACTTCTTCATGATCATGAATCACGCCTTCGTGATGCCAGAGGCGCCCGCGCAGGTTCAGCTACTCGTCGAACAGCATTCCGCGATGGTCGACGCCTTCGTTGGACTGGTACGCCGAGGACAGGAACTCGGCGAATTCCGCGCAGGCGAACCCGTCGAGCTTGCGACCTGCTACTTCGCCACGATCAGCGGACTGGCAATGCTGCGCTTCTCCCTCGGGAACCGCCTCGTGGTGCCGAGTTCTTCGGCACTGACCGCATCGCTACGCAAGGAGCCTGCACGATGATCGAGATCAAGCCCGCCCTCGAATTGGACGGGCCGGGACGCAGACAGGCCGTCGAGGTCTTCGTCGATGCCTTCGGCGACGATTTCGTGGCACTGTCCAAGGATCGGAAGCGACTCGCCGACGGCTTCGAACAGCTCCTGACACTGGACCTCTTCTATGTGGCGCTGCTCGATGGAACACCCGCCTCGATCACCGCACTGACCGATGGCAGGCAGGAGAGCTTCCGGGCGGACAGCACGGTCCTGCGCAAGCACTTCGGTCTTCTCCGGGGAACGGTCGTCGGCACCATGTTCCGCCGGGAGTTCGCGAAGGCGGAGCCCGTCGCGCCGGGGGCCGCCTCGCTGGAATTCGTCGGCACAGCCCGCGCCCACCAGGGCAAGGGCGTGGCGAAAGCACTGCTGAGCCACCTACTGGCCCTGCCGCAGTACAAGGTCTATGTGTTGGAGGAGATTGCCGACACCAACGCGCCCGCCCTCGGCCTGTACACCAGACTCGGTTTCACCGAGTACCGACGGCGGCCGGTGAAACACACGAGGTTCACCGGGATCAACCACTACGTGTCGATGAAGCTGGTCCAGGACTGAAGGGGGGCGTGGTCGAACCGGCGGTTCCCGACCGCAACAGTTCGACCAAGGCTCGGTTCGTCGCGGTGGTCAGCGGGTGGTCGGCGCCGAGATGGTCCCGGCGCCAGCGCAGTGCCTGCGCATACAGCAGTTGCGACTCGGCGTTCGGTGCCCGCCTCGCCAGGACGCCTGCGAGATTGTGTCGCGTATTCGCGAGAAGCGACCCATCCGACTCGGGCCGACCGAGCCTGATGTCGAGCACGACGCGGAGATGTTCCTCGGCCTCGGCCCAGCGTTGCTGATCGGCCAACACCGTCGCGAGGTTGCCTCGGGTGCTGAGCGTATGCGGATGCTGAGCGCCGAGAATCGTCGTCCGCGCCGTCAACACGGTCCGCAGCAGGCGTTCGGCCTCGGCGGTTCGCCCGCAGCTGTGCAAGGCGACGGCCAGTCCGTTGCGAGTGCTCAGGGTGTCCTCATGCTCCTCGCCCAGGGCACGAACCGCCGACTTCAGCGTCGCCCGCAGGATGGTGGTCGCCTCTTTCCACCGGCCGTACTCGCCGAGCGCAGCACCGAGGTCGTTGCACGCCGCGATGGTCTCCGGATGATCGGCGCCGAGCACGAGGGTGTGCAGGGCGATTCGCTTCCGATGATGGTCCTCGGCGTCCGGACCCGCACGATCGAGGAGGTCGACCTCGGCAGACTCGACGGCCTGTCGACCCGGTGCCGGTCGCAGCGGACCGGCCACCGTGAAAAGCCCGATCAATGCCAGTAACCACACGAGGAGCTCGATCGAGGAGACAGTGAGCGCGAGCAGCAGAACGGCTGCCACTGCCAGGGAAACGGTGCTCAACTCGCGCCGTGTCGGCCGACGATGCCGGGCCCATGTCGTCGGTGGGGCCGTTTCCCATGGTCGCTCCCCCGGTCTCACCTCAACAGGTTGCCATGAAGCGCCTGTCCGGCAACGGAAACCGCAGTTCATCCCGGCGGAATCACGCATTCGGCGGCAGCTGAACGGCCTAGGGGCACCGGTGGCAGACCGTCCGTTGTTCACCGAATCGGCCGACTACGAACAGCATTGTGATCAGACAGGAATTACGGCAGATGACACCACGGTCCTGAGTGGTCCCACCGGTTCGTGGTTCCTCGACCACTCGTTGTAGTGATCTTGGCCGAAGAGGCTCCTCACGGCGGTTCCCGCCCTCCACGATCTGGGTGGCAGGAGAAGCGGGGGCACCAGCTTCGTAGCTGCCAAGCCCCACTCCTCGCCCGGACCCGCTGAGTGATCTCGCCGGGTCCGTTCATCGCGCGTCACGATGGGCGGGACGCGCCGAGGCAACCAGGAGTGTCAGTCATGACAGGCTCGACAACGACCAGTCTGGAGTCGACAGTCGCGGATGCGGTGGTCACCACCGTGGCCGGGGCAGGCGAGGGCGGGGCAGGCGAGGACGAGGACGGACACGCGATCCGCACTCAGCTTCGCTGTCCCACCGGGATCGCCGTCGACACCGCCAACAAGACCGTCTATATCGCCGATGCGGGCAACCACCGAATTCGCCGCATCCAACATGGACGGATCTGCACCATCGCGGGTATCGGGGAGCCCGGGTTCGGCGGCGACGGCGGTCCAGCCGATCAGGCCCGACTCACCACCCCCACCGGGATCGCCATCGACCCCGACGGGAACCTCTACATCGCCGATTCCGCCAATCACCGCATCCGCAAGGTCGACCCCTCGGGCCACATCAGCACCATCGCGGGGACGGGGGAACCGGGGTTCGGCGGCGACGGCGGCCGAGCGGACCGGGCCCGGCTCACCACCCCCACCGGGATCGCCATCGACCCCGACGGAAACCTCTACATCGCCGACTCCGCCAACCACCGCATCCGCAAGGTCGATCTGTCGGGTCACATCGGCACCATCGCAGGTATCGAGCAGTCCGGTGCCTCGGTGCTGAACTTCCCGGTCGCCGTCGCACTGGATCGAAAGGGCGCGGTCTACGTCGCCGAACGTGGTGCGGCCAGGATCATCCGCATCGACGACGGTGGCACGATCGGCGTGCTCGCCGGACCGGGTGCGCCCGGTGCGCAGGCCGGGGTTCGGCTGAGCGAACCGAGCGGGGTCGCCGTGGACGAACACGGTGACGTCTACATCGCGGATTCCGGCAGCCATCGGATCCGCAAGTTCTCCGCGGGCACCATCAGCACCATCGCGGGCATCGGTTCGCCGGGCCGTGGCGAGATCGGGGCCCGTGCCGTCGTCTCTCCCCTCGACACGCCTCGCGGGGTGGCCGTCGACGAGTACGGCAACGTGTTCGTCGCCGATGCGGGCAGCCATCGGGTTCGCAAGATCACCCTGGTCGACGACCTCACGGCGGTGGGCGGTGACGGACAGCGCCCGGCGCCGGGCGGACTGTTCCCCCGGCCGATCATCGTCCGGATCACCCGGGAGGGCAGGCCGGTGATCGCCGTGCCAGTGACCTTCACGATCACCGGGGACACCACCTCGGGCGCACGGTTCAACCACGCGCCGCGCACGCGCTGGGTGGCGCGTACGAACATGGCCGGTGAGGCCGCAGCAGAGTTGACGGCGGGTCCCACGCCGGGAACCGTGCGCATCGAGGCCGCGGTCGGGGTCCGGGTGGCGGCCTTCACCGCCGCCGTCGAACCACCGGGTGTGGTTCCCAACCCGAACTGAGGTCCTATCGGCCGGTGATGAGATGAGCATCCGGTAGAGCTGGACTCGGCGTCGACCCCTGCCCCACGCCGGGCCAACCACCGCCGAACCCAATCACCGGAAACCCAGCAATAAACGAACGCGCAGGTCAGGAGGCCGACAGCCGCCCCAGGCATCACGTCTGGGGCCCGGCTAACGGCGATGTCAGCGGCGTGGCGACTCAGCCCCCGGAGCTCGCCGAACTCGCGGCCGCCGCGCGTTGACTGATGACCTTGCGAAGGGCCTTGGGCACCGGTCCCAGGTGTTCGCGCAGGTCCCGAAGCCTGGCCCGCCGCCTAATGCGGTCCGATCCGGAGAACACCGACCGCAGCTGGCCCTCGGCCGCCAGGGACACCATCGCCGCATCCCGTTGGTTGAGCTGGTCGACCGGTGTCTCGTCCCCGAGCAGGTCGTGGCAGCGCATCCGCAGGTCCTCACGGATCTCCGGACGGAGCACCTGGACGATGCGGGTCGGGAAGATCGCCAGGGTGCGCCCGGCGGAGCGGTGGATCAGATCGATGTCGGCCAGTTGTTGCCCGACGGCCTCCACGGTTGCCTTCGCTTCCCGCTGCATCCACCAGGTCCACGACCTGGGGCGTTCTTCCGCGATGGCGTTGAGCAGGTCGGCCTGCACGGGGTCGCCGGTCGAGCGGGACCGCGCCACCGTCGGTTTGCGATCCTGTTCGGTCAACGCGCCTTCGGCGAGCAGGTCGGTGAGCAGTGCAGCACGTAGTACGAACCCCAGATGATCACGGTTGACCAGGCGTTCACGCTGGGTATCGCAGGCGAGGAGATAGAGCCGGGCAGCGAGATTGTTCGGAGCGTCCACCGTTCGATCCTGCACCCCGCCGCCATCGGGTCGGTGAGGGACCCTGTATCCGGGTGTCGCCTTTGACACTGGATGAGCGGTTTCGCCGGCGCCATTCGGCGTAGTGGGCCGGGTGGTGGGCGGGCTTCTCGGGGGTACCGAAAGCACCCCCACAGCCTAGACTCGGTCCGTCACCGAACGGATTCATCCCCCTACAGCCGGCTGTTGCCAGCCGTATCGGGGCCCGTGGTCGCGCCCGGCGAAACTCGACTCACCACTGTTGGAGGCCGTTGATGTCCGATCCGCAAGAGCCGCTGCTCGGCGTGGACCTCGACTGGCCGAATCCGGCCCGGATGTACGACTACGCGTTGGGCGGTGCCCACAATTTCGCCGCCGATCGGGAGGCGTTCAACCGCCTGCTCACCATCGATCCCGATGCCGCGCTCGTCGGCCGATCGAACCGGGCCTTCCTGCGTCGCGCCGTGCGGTACTTCGTCGAGCAGGGCATCCGGCAGTTCCTCGATCTCGGTTCGGGCATCCCCACCCAGGGGCATGCCCACGAGGTCGCCCGGGCCGTGGACCCGGCGGCTCGGGTGGTCTACGTCGACAACGAGCCGGTGGCGGTCGCTCATTCCCGGCGGCTGCTCAGTGACATCGACGGGGTGGAGATCGTGGGGGCCGATATCCGCGATCCGGCCTCGGTCCTCGATTCGGCCGAGGTGGGCCGCCTCGATCTGTCCGAACCGGTCGGGCTGCTCGCGGTGGCCGTGCTGCATTACGTCAGCGCCGAGGACGACCCGGCGGAGCTGTTGGCGCGGTACCTGGCACCGCTGGCGCCGGGCAGTCTGCTCGCGGTCTCGCACACCACCATCGACGCCCTGCCGCCCGCACAGGCAGCCGAGATGCGCCGGTTGCTCAACTCGACCTCGTCCCCGGTCACCCATCGCACGCGCGCCGAGTTGGCGGCGTTGCTGTCGCAGGTGGATCTGGTCGAGCCCGGTTTGGTGTGGACACCGCAATGGCGTCCCGACGGCCCCGACGAGCTGCTCGCCGCCGAGCCCGAGCGTTCGGGCACCTATGCCGCCGTGGGCCGGATTCGGACATGAGGCGGTGGGCGAGTACGTCGGATGGCACGCCGCCGACCGTCGCGCATCGAACATGCCGGCCACAGACAGACCACGACCCCGGCACGAGTGGACAGTGCCGGGGCCGGTAAGGAGGTATACAAGGGATCGGCGGTCTCCCGGATTTCCTGACTCCGCCGATCGAGTGACATTCGACCCGGTATTTCGACCTCGTTCCGTGACGATCCCGGCGGTGGTCCTGACATGGACACCCACGGCCCCGGACGACGAGTCGCCGGTCGTGAATTCCGAAAACCCGCGCCCGAGCACCGAAGCCGTCGTCGCGGGACCGGCGTCCGACCCTGATCGCCTGCGACACCGGACAACCCTTCGCCAGCGTCGCGAAGCAGTCACAAACTGTCACCTAATCGGGTGATATCCGGCGAAGCAGCTGAAGATCGACCCAGAAGTGAACAAGCTGTGTGTGGGGAGACCGATCAACGGGGGTGTAACCATCGTGGATGTTCGGACGGAGTCCGTCCTCTACGCACAGCCGACCATGGTCGAGTCAACCGATCTCTCGAGTGCTCGACTCGACCTCGATCTCCTCGCGGTCGCCGCCGAACCACGCCGTTCGGCACCGACCGGCGCCCTCGACAGCGCCGATGAAGCGACGATCATCGCGCCATCGGCGCCGAGCGCGGCCTGCTCCGACCGACTACCCCGACTACGCCCGCATCCAGGCGGGCGACGTAGGCGACCCGAGGTCCTCGGCGCCACCCCGATGCCCCGAGACGACCTGATCGCACCTCGGATGTCGCCGCCCGACACCTCGGGTCAGCCGTACGGGGGCCCGCACTCGGCCGAGGCCGTGCGCATCGAACTTCCGGGCGACCACTCCACGGTCGAGCGAGTTGCGGCCGATCACGGCTGGGCGGATCACGGCTGGGCGGATCACGGCTGGGCGGTCGGGAGCCCGGCAGACGGCGTCGACGAGACCGAACACGCCGCCAGCGCCCTGGCGCAGGCAGACATCCGATGTACGACCCGAGCGTCCTTACCGCACTCCTTAGGTGCGCGGACTCGGACCCGGCTGGTCGCGCCGGGCGGCGCTCGGCGGCCGTGAGCCTCGTACTCGCCGTCGAACCGGCCATCCCGACCATCCGCTAGCCGGGCCGTCTACCGGCCCGGAGATCACCCGAATCAGCCAGCGCAGCCGTGCCCGCCGAACAGCAGGTGCGGCGGTTGCGTAGGGCCCATACCTGCACGCATGTGAATTACCGAGCTGTTTCTTCACGGCTGCCACCCGAATAGCAGTCGGATGAAATTATCGGCGGGAATCACCCGTACGCCGTAACGGGCTCGCGCAGACGGACGATGCTCGAACAGAATGTACCGTGCTGATCGACTGGCACGCAGTGAACAGGAGCCGAGCAATGGTCGACAACCGGTCGACTTTCCACCTATCCGAACAACCCTGGATTCCGGTACGTACCGGCGGCACGGTTCGCAGTATCGGATTACGAGAGTTGTTCAGGAAAGCACACGAGATCGACGATCTAGCCGTACCCATCCCACCTGCAGCTGCGGCTCTCTGGCGAGTCCTCTATGCGATCACCGCTCAGATTACCGGCCTCGATCGGTCGTTAACCAGTGCTGATGCCGATATCGACGCGTGGATCACCGCCCGGAATGCGGTGCTCGAGCTCGGCGAGCTACCCGCTGAGAACGTCTCGGCATACTTCGACGAGAATCACGCATCGTTCGACCTATTTCACCCGAATCGCCCATGGATGCAGGAGCCGAGGCTCGCCGAAGAATGTTTAGTTGCGTCCGGAGTCAACAAACTGGTAGCGGGTCGACCGGCTGGCAATAATCAGGTCTGGTTCGGTCACTTCAGCGACGTCGAACCGCAGCCGATTCCCACCGGCGAGGCCATCCTGCATCTCTTGGTGCAGCTCTATTACGGCCCGGCCGGAAAGTGCACCGCCCGCCGGGTGGCGGGCCGCTCCGAATCCAATAGCACGAAAGGAGTATTGCGCTCCACCACCTCCTTTCACCCGATCGGCGCCAATCTCTTCGAATCGCTGGTCGCGGGCGTGCCCAGCCCGGCCAGCAGGCAGGCGGGCGGACCGGACCGCTGCGGCTGGCAACGGCCGCTCGCCGACCCGTTGGGCACTCCCCCCGAACCGACCTGGCCCGGCGGACTGCTCACCGGCCGCAGCCGCCACGCGGTCCTGCTGATCCCCGACGCCACCGGCAAGCAGGTCGTCGATGCCTACCTCACCTGGGCATGGCGGGCGCCCTCCATCGAAGCGCGCGACCCCTATCTCGTGTACGACACCAGCCGAGAGGGCCGGGCCTATCCGCGACCGGCCTCCTGCGATCGCGCGGTCTGGCGCGACCTCGATGCACTGCTGTTGGCGAGCCCGGCCGGTTCGGACGCCACACCGCGCAGGCCCTCGGTGATCGACGGCCTCGCCCGCCTCCCCGTCGAGATGCGCGACCGGTTCCGGTTGCAGGCCTATGGATTCGACCAGGATGGGCAGACTCGGGACCGGCAGTGGTTCTCCTCCTCCACGCCTCCGGTGCTGCATCACCTGGAGGAACACGACCCGATCGGCGCACATCACATCTCCGAGCTGCGCCGCTGCGCCGAGGCGGTCGGCCGCAGGCTGCAGCACTGCCTCGGCGATGCCTGGCGGGAGGTCACCTCTGCCGCGTCTCGCGAGAAGGACCGCAGTGGGCCCTGGCCGGTGCGCGCCGCCCAGTACTACTGGCCTGCGGCCGAACGTGAGTTCTGGTCACGGGTCCGTACCGGCGAGGTCGACGCCGATCCCATCGTGTTCCAGCAGATCGCCCATCGCGCCGTGGACATGGCGTTGAGCCCGACCGACGAAGCGGATCT
Organism: Actinoalloteichus hymeniacidonis; assembly: GCF_014203365.1. Taxonomy (NCBI): domain Bacteria; kingdom Bacillati; phylum Actinomycetota; class Actinomycetes; order Pseudonocardiales; family Pseudonocardiaceae; genus Actinoalloteichus; species Actinoalloteichus hymeniacidonis. The sequence goes on along the minus strand of NZ_JACHIS010000001.1, from coordinate 1,556,419 downwards.
GCGGATCGCCCGGGCGGTGGACCTGGTCCGACGGCGGCTGAGCCGCCGCCTGACGAAGGAGACCCGGTGACCGGCCTCCAACCGAATCACGCGGTCCAGGAGGAGTTCGTCGCGCACATCGTGCGGCTGTGTCGCGAGTCGGCACGGATCCGATCGGCGCTGCGCGGCGCCACGAGCCGCACCTCGGAGCGGATTCGGCCCGAGGTGCACGCCGCGGTGACCAGCAGGCTGCCCGCCGGGACCTCGCCCGCGGCCGAACAGGCGTTCTACACGATCGCGTCCCTCATCGCAGCACGTCCGACCACCGCAGTCCAGCTCGCCGCCTCGGCTGCGGCGATCGAGGACTCGGTCGGTACGGACAGCGCATCCGCCGGGCTGCCCGCCGCCTCGTGGACACAGCAGGCCGGGGCCCGTCGAGGTGCGGCCGCACTGGCCGACCCGATCCCGCTCGCCGAATCAGTCGAGCCCGCTGATCTGGGTGTGTCGCTGGCCAGGGCCACCATCGCGAACCGGGGCGAGAAGCGCCCGATGCCGGTGAGCAACGCGGAGAAACACCTCCATCTGCTGTCCCGACAGGGGATCACCGGTATCCACCGGCACCTTCCCGCGGTCGTCCGGCGATTGCACGAGCTCGATCAGCAGATCGACTGGTCCCGGCTGCTCGCGGACCTGCTGATCTGGGAGGACGCACCCCGCTCCGTGGCACGCCGGTGGCTCCAGTCCTTCTATCGGGCTCTCCCGCGTGACACCCATCCCGCCATCCAGGAGGTAGAGCGATGACCACGTCCGCTCCCCGTCATCTCGATATCCACATCCTGCACACGCTGCCGTATTCGAACCTGAATCGGGACGATCTCGGCTCACCCAAGTCATTACTCTTCGGCGGCACCCCGCGTACCAGGGTCTCCAGTCAATGTTGGAAACGCGCCGTCCGATTGGCCGTGGAGTCCGGGGTAGGCGAGTCCGCCGTGCGGACCCGACGACTACCGGTCGAGGTGGCCGGCGCGTTGGTCGGCGAGCACGGTTGGCCGGTCGACATCGCCGAATTCGCCGGACGTCATGTCGCGGCGGCAGCGGGTCTCGGCGTGGACAAGGACGATCTGACCGTTCTGGTGTTCCTGCCCGCCCGCGCCGTCGTCGACCTGGTCGAGTTGTGTGTCGCACACCGGGACGATCTGAATACCGCACTCGTCGCCCTCAGAGGTCGGACTCGCCCTCAACCGAAGAAGGGCGAGAGCGTGTTGCCATCGGCGACCGTGAAGGAGCTGATCGGCGGGCGGAACAGCATCACCGCGTTGTTCGGCCGCATGCTCGCCGAGCTACCGGAGTCCAAGGTGGACGGAGCCGTCCAACTGGCGCACGCGTTCACCACCCACGCCACCGAACCCGAGATCGACTTCTTCACCGCGGTCGACGACCTCAATCCGATCGAGGCCACCGGGGGCGGGCACCTGAACACCGCCGAGTTCAGCTCGGGTGTGTTCTACCGATACGCCAGCCTCAATCTCGCGGATCTGTCGACCAACCTCGGTGGTGATCAGGCCAAGGTCTCCGCCGTGACCGAGGCCTTCGTATCCTCCTTCCTCAGCGCGATGCCCAACGCCAAGAAGACCAGCACCGCTCCCTTCACCGTTCCCGACCTGGCCTACGTCGCCGCGCGGGCCGATCGGCCGGTGTCGTTGGCGGCGGCCTTCGAGGACGCGGTATCGCTCCGGGACGGCGCGGGCTTCGCCAAGGCGTCCCGTCGACGGCTGGACTCCTACAACGGCAAGATCGCCATGCTGCTCGGCGAGGGCGAGGTCGCCTTCCACGGGCACGCCACGCTCGACGACGACGTCTTCCCCGCGTTGGGAGCCCGTCAGTCGAGCTACCCCGGTCTGGTGGCCGAGGCGCTGGACGCGGTGAACGGCGTCGAGAGGTGAGCGGGGTACTGCTCCGACTCGCGGGGCCGCTGCAGGCTTGGGGCACGGCTGCGGCCTTCGCCGAGCGGGACACTCGAAACCACCCGACCCGTTCCGGGCTGTTAGGCCTGATCCTGGCCGCCGAGGGGCGCAGTCGGGAGGACGAACTCGGCCCGGAGTGGACCGATCTGCAGTTCACGGTGCGCATCGACCGCCCAGGGACGCGGCTGGTCGACTTCCACACCGTCGGCGGCGGCTATCCGAGGCACCGCACGGTGCCCACATCCGAGGGCAGGCGGCGGTCCGAGGCCACCGCGACGCTGGTCTCGCGGCGGCACTACCTCAGCGATGCGGCCTTCGTCGTCGCCGCGCACGGGCCCGACCCGCTGACCGAGCGGGTGGCCTTGGCGCTGCGGGTTCCCCAATGGGCGCCGTATCTGGGTAGACGCTCCTGCCCCGCCGATCAGCCGATGTTGCTCACGCCGTATCCGATCGCCGATGCCGAGGCGGAGCTGTATCGGGTTCCACTGGCTCGGCGGCAGCCCGACGACCACGCCGAACTGGTCGAGGTCGATTTCATCCGCTCGGCGTGCGGCGCGCAGCAGGGCACCGAGCACGGGGAGGAACTCGATGACATCCCGATCTCCTTCCACCCGCATCGGCGGGCCTACCACACGCGGCGGGTCGTGGTGCGTACCGAAGCACTGCCTGCTGCCCTGTGCGGCGGGATCGGCACCGACTATCTCGATACTCTGGCCGTCTACCTGGGGATCTGGTCACCATGACCATCTGGCTCACCCGAATCCAACCGAACCTACGCAATCCGCGGACCAGGGCGGACCTCCACGATTTCGTGGGGCTGCACCGGACCGTCATGTCCCTGTTCCCGGAACGGCTCGGGGAGGCACCTCGACGGCAGGCGGGCGCGCTGTTCCGCGTCGATTCCGGTCCGGCCGGCGACCAGTTGCTGGTGCAGAGCAGCCTGCGTCCCGAGGCGACCCGATTGCCCGCGGATTACGGGACGGTGCGCACCACCGAGCTCACCGCCTTACTGGCCGCCCTGAGCAACGGCATGGCCGTGCACTACCGGCTGGTGGCGAACACGAGCAAACGGCTGGCCAAGGACAACGAGCGGTATCGCCGAGGTCAGCTCGTCGCGTTGAAGGGCGGGGAGGTGTTGGAATGGTGGCAGCGTCGCAGCGCACAGCACGGTCTCGCCTTGGCCTCCACCGAGGCCAGCGCGGTGACGACGCCACGAAGTAAGGACCGGACGGCGATCCGCCATGCCCGCACCCGATTCCAAGGTGTCGCAACGGTCTCCGATGTCGAACTGTTGCGGGAGGCGGTCCTCACCGGGGTCGGTCGGGCCAGGGCCTACGGCTGCGGACTGCTCAGTGTCGTCCCGGTGAAGAAACGAGCGTGACTCGGCTATCGACGTCGGGCTCGGCAGGCGAGGACGCAGGCGACTCCCGTCCGAGGTCCCTCCCCACGTCGTGGGGGTGCACCCCAGTCCGCATCGGCGATCCGTCGCAGTTCGGAGACCCGTTCCCCACAGCCGTGGGGGTCTGCTCGCCTCTTCCCTCGGCCGACGCATCGAGGAGCCCGTTGGATCACCGCCGACGAACAGTCGTCGGCGTCGCGTCATGACGGTCCGTCTCGTTCGTCTCCACAGTGTCGTCCGGTACGGCGGGGTGGAGGTGCCACGGAGGTACACAACGCGGTCGAGGGCCGGTCGACTCAGCGGGTCCTCACAGCGTGGGGGTGCACCGCACGGCGGGAGCAGGTCCTCGGCGACGCCGAGGTCGTCCTCACCTTCAGTGGGGAGATCACCGGCCGACACGATCGCTCCGCTTCGCACGGCGGGACGATCCTCCTCACGATGGTGGGGGTGAGCCAGAGGGCGCAGCCTGCATGGCGCGGCCACGGCAACGCTCCTCACCTAGGTGGGGGTGCCACCTGGTTCGGTGGGCAGTAGGCGTCAGCCGGAGCCTTCCTCACATTCGTGGGGGTCACCGTTCGGTTAATACGACGGCGGTCGTCGAATTCGACGACCGGGTATCGCGGATTCCGGAAAGTCAGCTCGCCTCTGTCGGTTGATTCTTCGGAGTTCTAGCCTGGGCATTCACACCGCCTCGATCGATGCGTCGGGCGCGCGAGACGCCGCGCGTGCGACACCGCGAGCATGATTTCGTGAGGAGCCCGCTGATGCGCCGTCGCACCACGATGTTCGGTCTAGCAACGACATTCGCACTGGTCACCGCGCTTGCCCCCACCGCGTACGCCGCACAGGACGACGTCGGTGCGAGTGCCGCGACAACCACGGACGTCGTCGCGAGCACCACGGATGCCGCGATTCGATCCGATCAGGACTGGAATCCGCCGAGCCACCTGGTCAACCCGCTCAACGAGGTATGGAACCACGTGGAGAGCACCTATCCCGATCTGTACGGGTTCCGCAATTACGGCTGGGATCAGCTGATCGCCAATAACGGTCAGATCAACTACTGCGTCCGCTGGGATTCGGCCGCACCGGTGTCGGCACAGTTACGCGACGAGATCCACGTCGCCCTGCAACGCCAGGTATCGAAGTGGATGGACGTCTTCCAACCGGGGGAACTGGGCTGGCCGTACGACCACGTCGAGGTGAAGGTCGTCGGTTGGGCGGTACGCGATCGCTCGACGCTGCAATGGAACGACGACTCCGTGGACATCTACGTCAACGACATCCGGGAGAACGCGCCCCAGTGCGCCGAGCCGTGCGGCCGGTTCTTCAACCAGGACGGCGACTACTCGCGCTGTCCCGGCGGCGCCGATCGGCACTACGACCAGTCACTGTGGCTGACCTCGGGCATGGGCGGCGGCGCCGGTGGCGACTGGGGTCAACGGATCGGCAGCGAGTACATGGTCGGCTCGCTCGGCCAGGACAACATCCACATCCTGCTGCACGAGATCGGGCACACCTTCGGACTCGACGACTTCTACGACTGGACTCCCAGCGGAGTCGGCGGCTTCCTGATGAAGGCGGGCAGTGCCTCGGAGGTCACCGAGTTCGACGCCTGGATGTTCAAGGACTTCTGGCGGCATCTGCGCGATCGATACGGCCTCTGACCGGGCGGATCCCAGCGTGGCGGTCGCCTCCCCCGCCTCAGCTGGCCGCCCGGCCGATGTCGGGCAGCGGATAGGCCTGCGGCGGCGGGTCACCGGCGAGCAGGCACGCGGAGCACGGCATGCCGACGCCGGGGGCGACCGTCTCCACCTCGGCTTCCGACAGCCGGGTACCGCAGCGAGTCAGCAACGGCGCATCGACCGGTGTGTCGGCTGAACAGACGTGCACCACCCGCCGGGTCGCACCGACCACGCTGCCCGCCCGTGGGGCCGTCCGAACCAGGCGCACCGGCTCCGCCTGCCGCTCGGGTGGTTCCGGTGTGACACCGAGGATCACGTCCTGGCAGTCCCAGCAGTTCCGGTGTCCCAGGGCGGGCACCCCTGGCTCCGCCTCGAATGGTCCTGGGCCGATCACCAGGACCCGACCGCATAACGCAGTCGCCTCGCCCCCCGGCGGCGGTCTGCGTCCGAGCACCACATGTCGGTCCAAGATCAGCCCGGCCGATGGCACGGCGTCCTGGTAGTAGCACTCGTTCGGCATCGGCACGCCGAATCGGCCCGGTCCGGTGGACCGAATCGGTTCCGGCGACCAACGATTCCCCCCAATGGACAACACGTCGTCTCCTTCTACTCAGTGGCGCAGGTCCGAATGCGTTCCGGCCGCCGGGATGGCGGACGCCGACCGACGGCAGTCTGCGAGTCGGGTGTCCGGAACGCGATCCCCTCGACGGCGGGTGGCCGTTCCCCCTCGGCTCCCGGCGATCGCCCCGACTGATCACGCTTGATCGTGTGAGGTGCGGGCCGGGCGGGCGGTCCGGGCGGCTCGGCCGGTCGCCTGACGACGATCGGGAAGCACAGCGGGCAGGACGGCATGGCGATGGCCGCATCGGCAGGTCGGACCACCGCGCCACACACCGATACGGTGACTGATTGGTACGTCCCATCGAGGCGGTGCTCCAGATTGCGGAACAGCCCGATCCAGCGGGACTCGGTGGTGGGTCCCGCTCCGGGGCCCATGCTGGGATTCACGCCGAACCCCAGGTCCAACCGTTGTCCCGGAGCGCAGCGAGCTCCGCGATCCCCGCCGGTCGCACGGCGGCGCCTGGCCGGTCGGATCGGACCTCGGCACGGTGGAACACCTCGGGCGAATTCCGCTCCGGCCGCCACGGATCGCTCGCGATCGGTATCGGTCGGATCGCCGGGTTCGTCGTAGGGATCGGGATTGGCGGATGCTGGAACGAGGGCATCACGATCACTCCCATTGCTCGGGGACTCCTGCCAGCATGGCCGGGCAGTCGACGAACATGTGACGAGTGAAGCCGATAGTCCCGACCCAATAGTTCTGTCGAGTAGGGCGGCAGATCGCGGAGCGCTCAGACGGATCGAAGAATCGAGACCTGCTCGGCGAGATCGCGGGCATCGCTATGCCCCGCATGTAATTCGGCAGCCTGTTGGACCCAGCCCAGGCGATCCAAGAGCCGCGAGGATCTGACGCCCTCCATCCTGGACAGGACTTCGGCGCCCGCTCGGATTCCGCCCGCGAGTTCCCCGGCGCGTAAACGGTTGACCGCGATGGCGATCAGATCCGAAGTGCGGGACCGGGCGTCGGCCTCGGCGCGCATATCGAAGGATCGGGTGGCGTGTTCCAGTCCGATCGTGGCAAACGAACGATCGCGCGCGGAGAGGGCGGTGTATGCCATCCCGGCGATGCCCTCGATCTCCGCCTCGCTCATGAAGGTCAACCAGGATGGCACGTCGCGATCGGAGTCTCTGGCGAGTTCCTCGGCGGCTCTGGTGAGTTGAACCCTGGTCTGACCGGCATTGCCCAGTTCCGCATAAGCCCATGCCTCGTTCAAATGTAGCAGTGCCACCGCTCGGGGCGAATTCGCGTCCTGCGCCGACATCTGCCCCAGTTGGAAGACCTTCAGCGCGTTGTCCGGTTCGCCGTCGTGCAGGTAGACCCGGCCCATCTGGAACAGGACTTTCGCGGCCAATGCGTGTTCCCGACTCTCCTTGGCGAGCACCAGGGCATTGGCGAAATGCCGGACCGCGTGCCGGGTGGATCCGAGGTCGAAGGACACCCAGCCAGCCAACGAGTGCAGGTCGGCCAGTGTCTGCTGCAGCCGGGTGCGCACCGCGTCGGTCGCGGTGGCATCGAGCATTCCGCTCGCCCAATCCAGATGCGCGGTGACCGCCGAGCGCACGGAACCGCCGCCATAGCGGTCGTCCTGGGCGCGGAAGAACGTGATCGTCGCTTCGAGATTTGCCACGTCCTGCATGCCGACCCGATGGGGGCTGGGTCCGGATTCCGGCAGGACCCGAATATCGGCCAGTTCGCTCGCGCTCAATCCGACTACGGCGGCCTTGGCCACCAGGCCGAGAAAGCCCCGACGCTCCATCTCGCTGTCTCCTTCCGTCTGTTCACCAGGATCGAGGACCGGGGCACCGTCATATGCCAGACCCATCAATCCGCGCGGCACGCCGAGACCATCGGCGATACGAGACAGAACGTCATAAGCCATCACCTGGCGGCCGTTCATGATCTCGGAGATCTCCGGCTGTGCTTGGCCGGTGAGGCCCGCGATCCTGCGCTGCGAGACACCACGTCGCTTCAACTGGCGATAGACCGCGCCGATATCTCGCACGGCCAGTGCGGCGCGCATCTCCGGTTCTCGCCACACCGCCGGATCAACGGGTGCCTTCGGACTGTCGCCGGCTGTGTTCATGCCGCCCCCCTATACCCGCTCCCCGCGCTCAACGTATCCGAAGCACGTTCGCAATGTGCATTTCGGAGCAAGGTGATAGGCCAAGCAGATCACCCGCCCGGATCATGCCGTCCCACCGTGTGGTTCCGACGGCAATCGATCATCATCGCCGAAGTGCACTCCGGCGCGCGGGGAAATACGACACCGGACAAAGGTCGTTGAAAATCGAACGAAGATCGACTGGAGTTGTTTGCTCGCGCATCAATTCCGCGAATCCGCCGAATTCCGTCCGGGACGGGGGCACCGGGACGCGCGTTCGAGGGAGTACAACGTCGATCAATGTCTCAGCGCGACCCGGCGAGCAGCTCCCGTGCCATCGCACCGACCTGCTCGACCTCGATGAGGAAGGCATCGTGCCCATAGGGCGAACGGATCACCCGCAGCTCCGCTCCGATGCCCGCCGCCAGAGTGCGCTGCTGGTGCAGGGGATACAGCTCGTCGGTGTCCACCCCGGCGATGAGGGCCCTAGCGGTGATGCGGCGTAGGGCGGCCTCGACTCCCCCTCGGCCTCGGCCGACGTCGTGGGAGTTCATCGACCTCGCCAGCACCAGGTAACTGCCCGCGTCGAAACGGCCCACCAGCTTCGCCGCGTGATAGTCCAGATAGGACTCGACCGCGAACCGGCCGCCCTCGGTGAGGTCCTCACCGGTCTGCGGTTGACGGCCGAATCGGTCGGCCAATTCGAGCTCGGCGCGGTAGGTGATGTGCGCGATGCGGCGTGCGAGGCCCAATCCGGCGTCCGGGCTGGTGCCATACCGGTAATAGTCACCGCCATGCCAATGCGGATCGGACCGGATGGCGTGGAGTTGCGCGGAGGTCCAGGCGATCTGTTGGGCGGAGGTCGCGGCCGGGGCGGCCAACACCAGCAGCGCGCCCACCCGATCCGGCAGGCCCACCGCCCATTCCAGCGCGCGCATCCCACCCATCGACCCGCCGATGACCGCCGCCCAGGCATCGATGCCCAGGGCATCGGCCAATCGAGCCTCGGCGGCGACCTGATCCCGCACGGTGATCGCCGGGAATCGCGAGCCCCAGAATCGGCCGTCCGGGGCGAGGCTGGCGGGACCGGTGCTGCCCTGGCAGCCGCCGAGGACGTTGGGCGCGACGATGTAGAACCGGTCGGTGTCCAGCGGCAGGCCGGGGCCGATCAGGCCCTCCCACCAGCCTGCGGTGCGGTGCCCCGGTCCGGTTGGCCCGACGACGTGACTGTCTCCGGTGAGCGCATGCAGCACCAGCACCGCGTTGGAGCGATCGGCCGCAAGCGTGCCCCAGGTCTCGTAGGCGAGCCGGGCGCCGGGCAGCTGCGCGCCCGACTCCAGGCCCAGGACGGGGCCGAGGGCCGCCCACCGCCGGTCGCCGGGATCGTCGCCGTCCCGCCAGAACCGGCCGTCCTCGGTGGGCGGCCCACTGGAGGCAGGCGTCATCGGTGTCCCTTGGCGGCCCGGAAACCTGCTTCGAGGTCCGCTTTGAGGTCCTCGATGCCCTCCAGTCCGACGGCCAGCCGCACCAGACCGGGGGTGACGCCGCTCGCGAGCTGTTCGGCCTCGGCGAGCTGGCTGTGCGTGGTGCTGGCCGGGTGGACGATCAGGCTGCGAACATCGCCGATGTTGACGAGCTGACTGAACAGCTCGGTGCCATCGACGAACGCGCGGCCCGCAGTCACGCCACCCTTCAGATCGAAGGACACGACCGCCCCCGCGCCGCGCGGCAGATACTTCTGCGCTGCGGCATGGAAGGGGCTCGACGGCAGACCCGCGTAGTAGACCTTCTCGACCTCGTCCCTGGCCTCCAACCATTCGGCGAGCGCCTGCGCATTCGCGACGTGGCGTTCCAGCCGCAGCGACAGGGTCTCGATGCCCTGCAGGATCAGGAAGGCGTTGAGTGGGGCGATCGCGCCGCCGGTGTCTCGAAGCAGCTGGACACGCAGTTTCGCGGCGAAGGCACCCGGGCCGAGCGCCTCCCAGTACTTCAAGCCGTGGTAGCTGGGGTCCGGCTCGACGAAGCCGGGGAAGCGGTCCCCCGCGCCGAAGTCGAAGGTGCCCGCGTCGACGACCAGACCGGCGATGGTGGTCCCGTGGCCACCGAGGTACTTGGTCGCCGAGTGCACCACGATGTCCGCGCCGTGCTCGATGGGGCGCAGGAGATACGGCGTCGGCACGGTGTTGTCCACCACCAGCGGCACGCCGACCTCGTGCGCGAGGTCCGCCACCGCCCTGATGTCGAGCACGTTGCTGCCCGGGTTGGCCAGGGTCTCGGCGAAGAACAGCTTGGTGTTCGGCTTGGCGGCCGCCCGCCAGGAGTCCAGGTCGTCCTGGTCGTCGACGAAGCTGACCTCGATGCCGAGCTTGGGCAGCGTGTAGTGCAGCAGGTTGTAGGTGCCGCCGTAGAGGGCGGGGCTGGCCACCAGGTGGTCGCCCGCACTGGCGAGGTTGAGGATGGCCGCGGTCGTCGCCGCCGAACCCGATGCGAAGGCCACCGCGGCCACGCCGCCCTCCAGCGCCGCGATCCGCTGTTCCAGGACGTCCTGGGTGGGGTTCATGATCCGCGAGTAGATGTTGCCCGGTTCGGCCAGGCTGAACAGATCGGCGCCGTGCTGGGTGTCGCGGAAGACGAACGACGTCGTCTGGTAGATCGGCGTGGCCCGGGCGCCCGTGGCCGGGTCGGGTGCCGCGCCCGCGTGCACCTGTTTGGTCTCGAAGGACCAGCCTGCCGTGTCCGGGGCGGTCGGCTCGGGAACGGGAGTGGTGTCGGGTGCCTCGACGGTCATCGATGACTCCTACTGCGAGAGTGGGGACCGGCCACGGTGGACTGTGGTTCGGCGAGCGTGATCGGGCGACGTGGGAGTGACGCCGTCTGGGTGCGTCGATGCCGCCATGCGGCCGAGGCTAGGTCGCTCTCAGCATCCGATCCACTACGTCCACGATATGGACCGATATTCACTCTTTAGTGGGACAAGCTTGCGATTCCGTCTCGGGTATCCAGCCCGCGCGGCCGGCCGGCCATACCGAGCCCACCGAACGGACGGCCTCGGTACCGCGCGGTACCGAGGCCGTCCGCCGAGAGCATCGAACTCAGCGGCCGCCGAGTCCCTTGTCCAAGCCTGCCCGCCGCAGGGCGTCGGCCATCGCGCCGCCGCCGGAGCCCGCACGGTCCCGATCCCGGCCGTTGCCGCCCCTGGACCCGGAGCCGCCCTTGCCGCCGCGCGCACCGCCGTGCCCGCCGCCGGAGCCGTTCTGTCGCCCGCCGTTGCGACGGCCGCCACGGCTCTCCGCACCATTACCGGCGTCCCGGTTGCCGCGCGGCTGTGCCTCGTCCCGCAACCGCAGGGTCAGCGAGATCCGCTGCCGGGGCACGTCCACCGAGAGGACCTTCACCCGCACCACATCGCCGGACTTGACCACCTCGTGCGGGTCGCTGACGAAGTTCTCCGACATGGCCGAGACATGCACGAGTCCGTCCTGGTGCACCCCGATGTCGATGAAGGCGCCGAAGCCTGCCACGTTGGTGACCACGCCCTCCAACAGCATCCCCGGTTCGAGGTCGCCGATCTTGTCGACGCCCTCCTTGAAGGTCGCGGTGGCGAACGCCGGTCGCGGGTCGCGTCCGGGCTTCTCCAACTCCTTCAACACGTCGGTGACGGTGGGCAGACCATAGGTGTCGTCGACGAACTGCTTCGGCGAGAACGCCGCCAGCGCGCGTTCGTTGCCCAGTACCGAGCCGATCTCGGTCTGACCCGCATCGAGGATGCGACGGACCAGCGGATAGGACTCGGGGTGGACGCTGGTGGTGTCCAGCGGGTCGTCGCCGCCGGGGATACGCAGGAAGCCCGCGCACTGCTCGAAGGCCTTCGGCCCGAGACGTGCGACGTCCTTGAGGTCCTTACGGGTTCGGAACGGCCCGTTGCCGTCGCGGTGCGCGACGATGTTCACCGCGAGCGTCTCCCCGATGCCCGACACCCTGGTCAGCAGCGGCGCCGATGCGGTGTTGACGTCGACACCGACGGCGTTCACACAGTCCTCGACCACCGCGTCCAGCGACCGCGACAGGCGCACCTCCGAGAGGTCGTGCTGGTACTGACCGACCCCGATCGACTTCGGATCGATCTTGACCAGCTCGGCCAACGGGTCCTGGAGCCGCCGGGCGATGGAGACCGCGCCGCGCAACGAGACGTCCATTCCGGGCAGTTCCCGCGAGGCGTAGGCCGAGGCCGAGTACACCGAGGCGCCCGCCTCCGAGACCATCGCCTTGGTCAACGACAGTTCGGGGTTCTTCGCGATCAGGTCCGCGGCGAGCTTGTCGGTCTCCCGCGATGCCGTGCCGTTGCCGATCGCGATCAGATCGACCCGGTGCTCCTTGGCCAGCCTGGCCAGGGTGGCCAGCGACTGGTCCCATTTCCGCGCGGGCACATGCGGATAGATGGTGTCGGTGGCGACGACCTTGCCGGTGCCGTCGACGACCGCGACCTTGACACCGGTTCGGAAACCGGGGTCCAGTCCCATCGTCGCGCGGCTGCCCGCAGGCGCCGCGAGCAGCAGGTTGCGCAGATTCGCCGCGAACACCCGCACCGCCTCGTCCTCGGCGACCTGCCGCAGCCGGGTCCGCAGGTCGATGCCCAGGTGGGTCAGGATCCGCGTCCGCCACGCCCAGCGCACCGCGTCACCGAGCCAGCGGTCGGCGGGCCTGCCGCGATCGGCGATGCCGAACCGGGCCGCGATGCGCGTCTCGTACTCGGTCGGGCCGGGCCGCACGCCTGCGGCGGCCTCCTCGTCGGCGGCCGCGTTCTCGGTGGCCGGATCGATGACCAGGTCCAGGATCTCCTCCTTCTCGCCCCGGAACATCGCCAGGATCCGGTGTGAGGGCAACCGGGTCAGCGGCTCGGCGAACTCGAAGTAGTCGGAGAACTTCGCCCCGGCCTCCTCCTTGCCCTCGCGGACCTTGGCGGCGAGCCGGCCCTGCGTCCACAGGTGTTCACGCAGCTCACCGATCAGGTCGGCGTCCTCCGCGAACCGCTCCACCAGAATGGAACGCGCGCCGTCCAGGGCGGCCTGGTTGTCGGCCACGCCCTGCTCCGCGTCGACGAACTCGGCGGCCGAGGCCTGCGGATCCTGGGTGGGATCGCCGAGCAGCTTCTCCGCGAGCGGCTCCAGGCCCGCCTCGCGAGCGATCTGTGCCTTGGTGCGCCGCTTGGGTTTGAACGGGAGATAGACGTCTTCCAGCCGCGCCTTGGAGTCGGCGGCCATGATGCTGGCTTCGAGAGCGTCGTCGAGCTTGCCCTGAGATCGGACCGACTCGAGGATCGCGGTCCGGCGTTCCTCCAGTTCACGCAGGTAGCGAAGTCGCTCCTCCAGGCTGCGGAGCTGCGCATCGTCGAGGGTGCCGGTCACCTCCTTGCGGTATCGCGCGATGAAGGGCACCGTCGCCCCACCGTCGAGCAGCTCGACCGCCGAACGCACCTGGGTGGTCTGCACACCCAGCTCGTCGGCGATCTTCTGATGAATGGACGTCGTCACAGTTTCGGCCCGCCTCCAGAGCTTCCGGTCGCCGTGCATTCTGCCGGTCCCGGCCCCATCGCGGGTGCGCTGGCCGCAGTCGGCGCGTCCCGCCGATCGTCCATCACGACGCTGACCAGGCGTGGCACCTCGAAGCACCGCATGCCGCGCCGGGCGATCGGCCGGGCTTCGTTGCGACGCGGTGGTCGCTAGTCCTCGGCCGACAATGCTGCCTGCAACCGGCCCAGGCAGGGTCGGACGTCGATATCGGTGGCGATGCGCACCGAGGGTCGGCCTGCGGAGGCGTCGGCAGGCGTGATGTAACCCCGTCGGTCCACCAGTGTGGCCCCCCTGGTCTGACCGCCCGCGAATTCGACGAGAACCGGGTGCCTCTCGTACTCCGCCAGCTCGGGTTCGAGCAACAGGATCGCGGCCACCGGGTCGTGGCACAGCGTTCCCGGCCCGCCGCGATGCTTCTCGAACTCGCTGTTTGCCCGCAGATACTGGCGGGACCAGGCCGTCATGGCCTTGGCTCGTGCGCCCGTGGCGGCGGCGATCGACGCCCACCAGTCGGCGTCGGCCCATACCCGGCGGGTCACGTCCAGGGGGACGACCGTCAGCGGGAAACCCGCGCCCAGCACCTGGTCTGCGGCCAGCGGGTCGTGGGCCGCGTTGGCCTCCGCGTGGGCGGTGATGTTGCCGGGTGCGTCGATGGCGCCGCCCATCCAGACCACCGACCGCACCAGGTTCGGCAGTTCGGGTTCCAGGTGCAGCGCCAGGGCAAGGTTCGTAAGCGGGCCGAGGGCCAGCACCGTCAGTTCGCCCGGATTCTCGCGGCATAACCGGACCAGCCGGACTGCGGCGTTCTCGGCGACAGGACGGGCCGAGGCGGCGGGTCCGGCCGCGCCCGAGAGCCCATCCGCACCGTGGACGAACTGCCCCGAGGGGAGGTACGAGAAATCCAACGGCCGATCGGCGCCGACCGCGACGGGCACCGAACCCAGCCCGGCTACCTCCAGGATGCGCAGGGCGTTCTCGGCGCCCGGTCGCGCTCCCAGGTTGCCGTGCACGCTGCCGACCGAGACGAGCTCCACCCGTTCGCGCTGTGCCGCGAGGTAGAGCAGGGCCATCGCGTCGTCGACTCCGGGATCGGTGTCCACGATCAGTCTGATGTCGGTCATCGCCGTCGGTCCCTCCGCCCGGCCGCCGGGATCGGGCGGCACCTGGCGGCGAGTAGATCACGTTCGAGTGACCGAACCTAAGGGGAAGATCCGCATCCGCGATCGGGCCTGCGGTGGCCGCCGATCAGGTTCTCGGCGCGGTCAGCTGACCGTCTCCACTCCGCTCAGGAAGCGGAACTGGCCTACCTCGATCAGCCAGACGCCGGGGCTCCTCGCCAGCATGCGCAGCTTCTCCCGGCTCGCGCTGGTCATGGTGAACTCGTCCTGGGCACCCTGGTCGACCCATTCGAGGTATTCCAGGACCCGATTCCCGTCCAGGCTGACATGCAGGTGCGCGGCGATCAGACCGGGCGGACGGCCCTCCTCCAGCACCGAGATCACCATGTCGCAGAACGCACGCTGCGCATCGTGACCTGCGGTCTCGTACACGGTGATGCCGACCCGGTCGAAGGCGGGCCGCGTCTCGCGCAGGATGGTGCTGGCGTACACCTGATAAGGGATGGTGCCGTGTCGCTCGACGCGGCCGGGAACACGTTCGTCGACGAACCGCAGCATCGAGGGGCGCTCGACGGCGATGAAGTGCTTCAGCGAGGCCTCATCCACCCATTGGGAGTAGGTGAGCACGCTCTTGCCATCGGTCGAGGCGAAGCAGCTGATCGAGATGAGCCCCCGCAACCAGCCCCAGCCGGATCGCTCCGCGAGCAGCGCGTCCGCCGCGCCCGCCTGATGCTCGGGGCTGTCGACGTACCAGCGTCCCATCAACGCCGTACCGGCGTCCGGGCGGTCGATGTTGGGTGGGTGGTCGCGGCGACCGGACATCGGCCCTCCCCTCCTCGCAAGCCCCGCAGTCGGGTCTTGGGCGATCTCATCCCGGGACAGGCGCCCACACCTCAGGACTCCGCCGCCTCCAGCGTGCCGCGCCGCTCGGTGCGAGTGCCCCGGGCGGGCGCACCGTACGCAGCCGTCGATCCACTTTCACTCGTCCGGCGTGGCAGCCGACCGCCTCGTTCGATGGCCACCACCGGAACCGGCCCGGCAATCGATCAGCCGCCCTACACTGCGCGTTATGACGGACGGTGGTCGCGGCGGGCTCCTGCGGCTGTTCCGTCGCCACGGCGACGTGCTGGTCGCGGTCGGTGTGGCCGTGATCGTCGTCGGTGGCACCCTGTTGGGGCACCGATCCGTCGATGCCGAGTCGGCGCTGGGCCTCCCCGGATGGTCGATCGTCGTGCTGGCCTGTGCGGCCCTGCTCGTCCGGCGCAGATTCCCGCTGTCGGTCGCGGTGCTCACCCTCGCACTGTGCAACGTGTACTACCCGCTGTTCACCGTGGACGGGCCGCTGCTGCTGACCTTCGCGGTGGCGCTCTACACGGTGTCCTCGACCGGGCGACTGGCGGTGGCGATCATCCTGGCGATCTGCGCGATGCTGACCGTCGGTTACCTGGAGGCGGGCGTCCAGTACCGCAACCTGGACGACGCCGCGATCTTCCTGCTCGCCGGGTGGCTGGTGGCCGTCATCGCGATCGGAACCGTCCAGCACAACCGGCTCGCGCTGCTGCACGAGACGCGCAGGCGAGCGGCCATCGCCGAACGCGGCAGGCTGGAGGAGAACCGCAGACTCGCCAGCGAGGAACGACTGCGGATCGCCAGGGAGCTGCATGACGCGCTCGGGCACAACATCTCCCTGATCAACGTGCAGGCGGGCGCGGCACTGCACCGTTTCGACGAGGACCCCGAACAGGCCAGGGCCGCCCTCGACGCGGTCAAGCAGACCAGCCGGACCGCGTTGCGGGAACTGCGCGACACCCTGGGCATCCTGCGGCGGGCCGACGCCGAGGCCGCACCGACGGCCCCGAACGTGGATCGGGTGCCCGAACTCATCGAACAGGCCCGGTCCACCGGGCTGGAGGTGACGGAGGTGGTGATCGGTACCCGCAGGCCGTTGCCCGACGAGGTCGATCTGGCCGCCTACCGCATCGTCCAGGAGGCGCTGACCAACGTGGGCAGGCATGCGGCCGCCGACACCGCACGCGTGGAGGTCGTCTATGGAGACGAGGATGTCCGGGTGACGATCGACGACGACGGACGCGGCGGGGATCCGGTGCCGGGCAACGGTCTGCGTGGGATGGCGGAACGTGCTCGGGCCCTGGGCGGCGAGCTCACCATCGGTGCCCGACGTGACGGCGGCTTTCGCGTGACGGCGCTCCTGCCCACCGGGACAGCCGGATGATCCGAGTGCTGTTGGTGGACGACCAACACCTGGTGCGCGCGGGCTTCCGCTCCATCCTGGACGGCGAGCCCGATATCGAGGTGGTGGCCGAGGCCGCCGACGGGCACGGGGCGCTGCGGCTGGCGGCCGAGCATCGGCCGGACGTGGTGTTGATGGATGTCCGGATGCCCGAGCTGGACGGACTGGCGGCGACCCGGCGGCTCGCCGAGGATCCACGGCTGAGCGCCACCAGGGTCGTCATCCTCACCACCTTCGATCTGGACGACTACGTCTACGACGCCCTGCGCGCGGGCGCCGCCGGTTTCCTGGTGAAGGACACCGAGCCGATGGAGTTGATCCACGCCGTGCGGGTGGTCGCCCGAGGTGACGCGCTCATCGCGCCCTCGACGACCCGTCGGTTGATCGCCGAGATCGCGGGGCGTCGTCGAGCGCCTGCCCCGCCGCCACTGCTGGACAGGCTCACCGAGCGGGAACGCGAGGTGCTGGTGCTGGTCGGTGAGGGGTTGTCCAACGACGAGATCGCCACCCGGCTGGTGCTCAGCCCCGCCACGGCCAAGACCCACGTCAGCCGCATCATGACGAAACTGCACGCCAGGGACCGGGCGCAGCTCGTGGTGCTGGCCTACGAGTCCGGGGTGATCA
The DNA here is from genome assembly GCF_014203365.1 of Actinoalloteichus hymeniacidonis. NCBI lineage: Bacteria > Bacillati > Actinomycetota > Actinomycetes > Pseudonocardiales > Pseudonocardiaceae > Actinoalloteichus > Actinoalloteichus hymeniacidonis. Next base: position 1,539,106 of record NZ_JACHIS010000001.1, on the reverse strand, counting down.
CGCCCCGCTGGTTGAGCTGAGGACAGGGCGGGCGGTGCTCGCCGTGGTCGCCGAACGCCGGTGGATCGCGGCGTGCTCATAGGTTCGTGCTCGGGGACCGCTGCGGCCGACCCCTAGGTGATCCGCTCTCCCGAGGCGTCGGGGTTCTCCGGGACGTACTCCCGCTGGGGTACACCGAGAGACCGCTCTCGGATGACGACTCGGGCGATACCGTCGGCAGATGCTCGTCCGGTGAGTTCCGAAACGCTCGATCTCGCGCGGCTGCAGTTCGCGATCACCGCAGGCGCGCACTTCCTGTTCGTCGCGCTGACCCTGGGCCTGGTGACCATCGTCGCCTGCCTGCAGACCAGGGCGACCCTCACGCACAGCCCGATCCACTGGCGGATGACCCGGTTCTGGGGGCAGCTCTACGTCATCAACTACGCCGTCGGCATCGTCACCGGGATCGTGATGGAGTTCCAGTTCGGGATGAACTGGAGCGGCCTCGGCCATTTCGCGGGCAACGTCTTCGGCGCGGGGCTGGCGATGGAGACGCTGGTGGCGTTCTTCCTCGAATCCACCTTCCTCGGTCTGTGGATCTTCGGCTGGCATCGACTGAACCGGTGGGTGCACCTGGCGTTGATCTGGGGGATCACGCTCACCGCCTACGCATCGGCCTACTGGATCCTGGTCACCAACGGATTCCTCCAGAACCCGGTCGGCTACCGCGTGGAGGACGGAAGTCTGGTGTTGGCCGATCTGAACGCCCTGTTGACCAACCATTCGGCAATCCTGCCGTTCTTCCACATCCTGTGCGGTGCCCTGGTCACCGGGGCGTTCGTGATGGCCGGGGTGAGTGCGTTCCACCTGTTACGGCGCACCACCGAGCAGGAGTTCTTCGTGCGTTCGCTGCGGATCGGCGTCGCCGTCGGTCTACCCGCGTTGATCTTCACGGCGTCCTTCGGCGGCATGCAGTTCGCGCCGATGGGCGAGTCTCAGCCTGCGAAACTCGCGAGCTACGTCGGTGATCAGCAGGAGTTGGACCGGTTGGAGGGGGAGCTGATCGGACAGTTCGGCCCGGGTGAGCACCTGCCACCACAGGAATGGGTGCAGACCAGCGCCACCTTGATGCTGGCGAGCTTCGGTCTGATGCTGATGCTCTCCTTCGGCAGTGCACTGCTGATGTGGTTCCGCCCGGTGGTGCTGCGATTCCGGCTCTGGCACGTGCTGCTGATCGCGGCGATTCCGATGCCCTTCGTCGCGATGCTCGCGGGCTGGGTATTCCGCGAGGTGGGCAGGCAGCCGTGGGTGGTGTACGGGCTGCTTCGGGTCGAGGAGGCGGTATCGCCGATCTCGTCCGGGGCGATGCGCGGTTCGCTGATCGTCTTCTCCGTCCTGTTCGGACTGCTGGTCCTCGTCAACTACTGGTTGCTGGCCCGCCAAGCGGCCCGGGGCCCGGACGCGGTGACGTTGGGCAGCGTCCCGGCGGAGACCCGCCGCAATCCCCTTCCGCCAGCGACCTTCTAAGGAGCCGATCATGGAGATGATCGTCATCGCCGCCCTCGGTTTCTTCGCCACCGGCTATCTGGTGCTCGGCGGTGCGGACATCGGGGTGGGAATGCTGTTGCCCTTCCTGGGGCGCGACCACGCCGAGCGTCGGGTGGTCATCGCGTCGATCGCACCGTTCTTCCTCGGCAACGAGGTGTGGCTCATCGCGACGGTGGGGGTGTTGATCGGGGGCTTCCCCATCCTCGATGGCGTGCTGCTGACCGGGATGCTCCCGGTGATCGTGCTGTTGATCGCCGGATGGGTCACCCGCGATATGGGTCTGTGGCTGCGTGGCCGCGAGAACAACCGGGTCTGGTGGGCGTTGTGCGACGGCGCGATCGTGCTGGGCAGCTGGGCGGTCGCCGCGAGCTGGGGGTGGCTGTTCGCTGGTGTGTTCACCGGGACACTCGACCGATTCGCCGTCGGTGCGGGGGCGGTGTTGGTGACGCTGGGGATCACCGTGGTCTTCGCCGTACACGGGCTGGCCTTCGCCGCGTTGCGGTGCACCGGCATCCTGCGCAGCAGGGCCCGGCGGTTGTCCGGCGAGGCCGGTGAGGCCCGCACGTTCCTGCTGACCTCCGCCGTGCTGGCGGCCATCACCATCACCGCGGGCCTGCGACTGCCGCTGTCGGATTCTGCGGCCGACGGCGCGACGCTCGCGGTGCTGGCGCCGGTGCTGCTGCTGTTGATCCCGATACTGGCCGCCATCCAGGGCGGGGTGTGGTGGCTGTTCCGGCATCGGGTGACGGGGCCGTCCTACCTATGAGCGCCATCCGGCCAGGGGATCTGGTGCCCCGTCCGATGTTCGTGTCCTGGGCGGTCTTCGCGGCGGTGCAGGGCGGACTGATCATCGCGCAGGCGGAGTTGTTGGCCCGCACCATCGCCGGACTCGAGACGAGCTGGTTGGGCTGGTTGGCCGCGGTCATCGTCGTGCGGGCCTGCGTCGCCCGACTGTTCGCCGGGACGACACGACGCGCAGGCATCGCGATCCGCCAGGACCTCGGTTCCCGGTTGCTGCGTCACGCCGATTCCCGACGGCGGGGCGGGGAGTTCGGCACCCTGCTCGGTCCGGGTCTGGCCGCCCTGGATCCCTACCTCACCGGCTACCTGCCGCAGTTGGTCATCTCGGTGATCGTGCCGCCGCTGGTCCTGATTCGAGTGGGGGTCGCCGACTGGATCTCGGTGCTGATCATCCTCGCCGCGCTGCCGCTCATCCCGGTCTTCGGGATCCTGATCGGGCTGCGTACCCGCGAGGTCACCGAGCATCGCTGGGCGGAACTGCAACGGTTGGGCGGGCACTTTCGCGACGTCCTGGCCGGTTTGTCGACGTTGCGGGTCTTCGGCCGCACCGGGCATCAGGCGCGGGTGGTGCGCGAGATGGCGACGAGTCACCGCAGGGCGACGATGAGCGCCCTTCGGGTGGCGTTCCTCTCGGCGCTGGTCCTGGAGTTGGTGTGCTCGCTCACCGTCGCGTTGGTCGCCGTGCCGATCGGGTTGCGGCTCATCGCAGGCGACCTCGCCCTGGCCCCGGCGCTGGTCGTCCTGCTGCTGGCACCGGAGGCGTTGCTGCCGCTGCGCGCGATGGGCACCCGCTTCCACGCGGGCGCGGAGGGCTTGGCGGTGGCGGGCCGGGTGCGGGACATCCTCGCCGAGCCCTCGGCTGACGGGCCCGCAGCCGCCGAGGCCGCAGCAGGCGGACCGGATTCCGCAGCCCGGCAGAGAGTTGTCGTCGAGCGCATCCCGCCGGGTCGGGCGGTGTCCGGATCCGAACCGCTCGACGTCGCCGATCGCGGACGTCCGGTCGAGATCACGCTGGTCGACGTCACGGTGCGCTACCCCGGCCGCGACAGACCCGCGCTGGACCGTGTCTCGCTGACGGTGGCTCCCGGCGAACGGGTGGCGATCACCGGACCCAGCGGTGCGGGCAAGTCGACCCTGCTGCATGTACTGCTCGGCTTCGTCGCCCCCGACGAGGGCCGGGTGTTGATCGACGGCGTCGAGCCGGGCACGGACGAACTCGCCTGGGCACGGTGGTCGGCCGCGATCTCGTGGATTCCCCAGCAGCCCCGACTGTTCGCGACCACCGTGCTGGACAACATCCGACTCGGCCGACCGGAGGCCGATTTGTCCCGGGTCCGGGCGGCGGCCTCCGCTGCCGACGCGGCCGAGTTCATCGACGCACTCCCCCACGGTTACGCCACGCCCATCGGCGAACGAAGCTCAGGCGTCTCGGCGGGTCAACGACAGCGCATCGCCCTGGCCAGGGCGTTCCTGCGCGACACCCCGGTGGTGTTGCTCGACGAGCCGACCGCTCGGCTGGACCTGCACAGCGAGTCGGCCGTGGTCGATTCCGCAGTCGGCCTCCTGGCGGGCCGCACCGCGCTGGTCGTCGCACACCGTCCCGCGTTCGTGGCCATGGCTGATCGCAGCGTCCGGTTGGTCGAGGGTCGCGTGGTGGACGGCGAGTCGCCTGCGGCCGGGCCGGCTCGACCGCGGGTGCTCGCATGATCGCCCTGTTGCGTGCCTCGGGGCTCTACCGGCTGTCGCTCGCCGCCATCGCCGGTGTCCTCGCCGAACTGTGTGCCGTGGCGTTGACCGCCACGGCCGGTTGGTTGATCACCACCGCCGCCGGTCAGCCGCCGTTGGCCGCCCTGGGTACCGCGATCGTGGCTGTCCGGGCCTTCGCGGTCTTCCGGGGTGGTCTCCGCTACGTCGAGCGGCTCGCGGGACACGAGGTGGCGTTGCGTGCCGTCGCCGGACTGCGGTCCCGGGTGTACGCGGCGATGGTGCGCGGGGCGGGCAACCGCGACGGCGACGCGTTGTCGACCATGGTCGCCGACGTCGACAGCGTGCAGGACCTCGTGTTGCGTGTGCTGTTGCCGATGGTCTCGGCCGGGGCGGTCGGCTCCGGAGTGCTGTTGCTCTGTGTTTCGCTGCTGCCCGCCTCGGCCATCCCGGCCGGCATCGGCCTGCTGCTCGTCGGTGTCGCCCTCCCGCTGTGGGTGGCGGTGGCGTTGCGTCGGACCGGTGCGGCGCTGGCCCGGGCCCGCGCGGAGTTGGCGGAGCACGCGCTGGACATGGTCGACGGTGACCGCGAACTGCTGGCCTTCGGTGCCATGGATCGAGTCAGGGCGCAGGGCGATCTGCTGTTGGCCCGGCTGGCCGCGATCGACCGGCGGGCAGCGGCGGTGACCTCGACGGCCACCGCTGTCGGGTTGTTCCTTCAGGGCGCCACGACCCTGTCGGTGGCCTTGGTCGCTCTGCGCTCCGGCGCCGACGAGACGCTGACCGCCGTCGTGACCCTGGCCGTTCTCGCCGCATTCGAGGGGATCCTGCCGTCGGTCGACGTGGCGCACCGGTTCGTGGAGCTACGGCCGTCCGCACGTCGCATCGCGGCGTTGCTCCGCACTCCGCCCGGAGCGCCCCCGCGTGAACCCGTGGCCGCCGAGGCGGGCATCACTCTGACCGAGGTCGAGATCCGCTACCCGCAGGCCGCGACGCCCGCGTTGAGTGGGGTCGATCTGCGGATACCTCCGGGAAGCGCCGTGGCCGTGGTCGGCGCCTCGGGCGCGGGCAAGAGCACCTTGCTGGCGGCGATGACGGGGCTGATCGAGCCGAGCGCGGGACACATCGCCGTCCCGGAAATCCGATCGATGACCCAGGACGCCCATGTCTTCGGTACCTCGGTGCGCGCCAACCTCCTGTTGGCCAGGCCCGATGCCGATGAGCGGACGCTGCACGAGGCGGTGGCCATGGCCGGGTTGACCGAGGTGATCGAGCTGTTGCCGCAGGGTGTGAACACCGTCGTCGGCGAGGGCGGCCACCGACTGTCCGGCGGGCAACGCCAGCGGTTACTGCTGGCCCGGGCATTACTGGCCCGACCGGCCGTGCTGCTGCTCGACGAGCCGACCGAGGGGCTGGCTCCCGAGGCAGCCGACGCCGTTCTCGCCGAGGTGTTGGCGAGTCGGCGGGGACGAACCACCGTCGTGGTCACGCATCGCGCCGAATCTCTGTCGCTGTTCGACACGGTGGTGCTGCTCGATGCCGGTCGCATCGCGGCGATCGGCTCGGATGCGGTGCTGCGTCGAGACGATCCGACCTACCGAGAGGTGTTCACGGTGGATGTCGTCCGCTGATCGACAGGATGGCCGTCGCGAGAGCCGAGAGGAGCCGCGGCTCGTGCGGACCGCGCTGGCGATCATGATCGGGCTGTTCCTCGGCTTCTTCGGCGGTCTGGTGTCGGCACAGGTTCTCGACCTGATCCACCGTCTCGTCGAGGGCATTCCGGCCGATCTTCAGTTGCGTCGGTTCCTCCCCCTGACGTTCGCATCGGTGGGCGCACTGGTCGCGCCGGTGCTCGCCGGTATCCGGATGCGGCGGCGAACCACCGATCCCGGTCCGCGGCGAGCGCATCCGGCGCGATGCTTCGGGAACACCTTCCGAGGATCGACGCGGACCCCTCACACCAGATCGCGCGGGACGACGTGGTGCCAGTTCTGCGAGAAGACCCGGTCCGGTCCCTCATAGGCATCCAACCGGGCGTGCAGCACGAAGTTCTCCGGTGTGCAGGTCAGCGTCGTGTTGGTGGTGATCGAGACCCGCCAGTCTCCCCTGGCGAACTCCATCGTCCACTCCGTCTCGCCCCGAACCGAGGAGAAGTCGTCGGCAACCCAGCCGTATCGCTCGAAGGCACGCCTGCCGACCTCGAGGTCGATGTCCTCGAAGCGAACCACCCCGATGTCCTTGAGCACCTCCAACGCGGAGCGGTAGCCGATGAGGTCCCTGGATACCGTCCAGCCCTCCTCGGGGGGCCGCAGGTGCGAGGTCTCGATCGGCGGCGCGCCCTCCGGTTGTCCGAAGGGCTGGCTTGCGACGCCGTCCGGTTCCGCGATCGGACGTACCGGCAGGATCAGCGAACTCGTGCCGGTGTGCACGCTGAGCAGGCCCGGATGCGGCGGCGGCCAGGCCAGCGGCCAATAGGAGGTCGACAGCGAGAGGCGGATGCGATGTCCGGGTGGGAAAGCCTGCGCGACACCGTTGAGCGACAACGACACCCGGCAGCGTTTCCCCGGTTCCATCGGTGTCGGGTCCTCATGGCTGTCGCGGTGGGTGAGATTCAGCAGCCCGTAGGTGATCCTGGTGGCGCGGCCGTCGGGGGACACATCGGATAGTCGGGCCGCGATCATCGCCACCGGCTGTGTCACCGTGACGTCCAGTTCCACCCGCGGCGCACCCAGGATCTCGCGCTGCTCAGTAAGAATGTCGCTGTCGAAGGTCAGTGAGCCGCCGTCCTCCTCCCGCTGGTCGTACGGCAGGTCCGGCGGGGCGTTGTAGGAGCACCACTTCCCGGCGAACTGGCCGACCGACAACGGCGACTGGACCGTCATCTCGCGTTCCTCGGCCTCGGTGTCCTCATCGACGATTCGATAGGGCGCCAGTCGGTACGACATCGAGCGGATGTGTGGCGAGGGCCACGACGGCTCGCCGACCCACCGTCCTGGCCGTTCCTGGTAGGCCGTCGACGGCGGGACGCTGTCCTGCATCCAGGTACGCAGCATCGGTTCGCCCGGCAGGCAGATGAAGTCGTCGAACTCGCGTTCCGATTCGTCCTTCATCCAGTAGTCCCACCAGCACACCACCTCCTGAAGGAAGCCGATCGCCGGACCCGGCTCTCCCACGTGCGGATATTTGTGGGACCACGGGCCGATGAGTCCCTTTCGCGGGACGTTGAGGTTCTCCAACAACCGGAAGACCGCGTTCGAGTAGCCATCCGCCCAACCGCACACCGCGAACACCGGGCATTGCACGGCGTCGTAGTCGCCGCTGATCGAGGCGTGCCGCCAATAGTCGTCCCGTCGTTGGTGTTGCAGCCATTCCGCGACCCAGGGCCCGCCGCTCTCCAACCGTTCGAACCACATGTCCCGCCATCGGTCCCCCACCACGGCCGGGTCGGGCGGACAGGTGGCGTAGGCGAACATCGTCGAGGACTCGGCAAGGTTGTCGGACAACATGCAGCCGCCCATGTAATGCATGTCGTCGCCGTATCGGTCGTCGGTGAAACTCGCGATCACGATCGCCCGCAGGCTCGGCGGGCGGCGGGCCGCCACCTGGAGCGCGGCGAACGCGCCCCAGGAGATGCCCATCATCCCGGTCTGTCCGTCACACCACGGCTGTTCGGCCAACCAGGCCAATACCTCTTCGGCGTCCTGTTGTTCCTGCTCCAGGTACTCGTCGGTCAGCACACCGTCGGAATTGCCGGTACCCCTGATGTCGACGCGAACACAGGCGTAGCCGTGACCGGCCATATAGGGGTGGTTGATCGAGTCCCGCAGCGAGGTCAGGTCCCGATGTCGATAGGGGATGTACTCCAGGATTGCGGGCACCGGCTGCGCGTCGGCGGAGGTCGGTCGCCAGATTCGGCCGGACAGCCGGGTACCGTCGGACATCGGAATCCAGACGTTCTCCTCCGACGTGATCGTATAGGGCAGCGAGGCCACCGTCCGCATCGGCGATCATCCTTCCTCGTCGACGAACTCGTAGGTGAGCGCGGCGACGCAGCGCTCGTACTTGTCGATCAGATCCGCCTCGTCCTCGGCGCCGACGGCGATCTCGGCCAACGTGAAGCTGTAGCTGTCCTGTGCCTCCAACGAGGAGAGTCGCTCGCCCTCCTTGGCCACCGGGTACACCCGGACGCCGGGAAGCTGCTGGTGGATGCGGTCCAGTTCGGCCTGCGTCGGTCCGCGACGCAGCACGCCGTCGGAGAACCTGCGGTGGTAGCAGCGGGCCGCGATGCCGTGCTCGCCACCGCCGCGCGGCAGCGTCGGATCCTCACCGGTCGCCAGGGCGAGCATGCAGTGGTGGTTGGGAAAGCCATCCACCTGTTGGAACAGCGCGGCGTGCGATTGCGAGTGCCGGGTGTTGATCTCCAACAGTCCGATGTCGTCGGTCTCCGGATCGTAGAAGTACTCGATGCTGAAGGTCGCGTTCGTCAGGCCGATGTGTGCGATGACCCGGGTGGAGATGTCCACCAGGCGGTCGCGCACCGCGCTCGGCAGCAACGACGGGTACTGGTGGCGCAGGAAGCACGGGCTGTCGGGGTAGTCGACCGAATCCAGCGTGCCGTAGATCTCGACCTGTCCTGCCAGTGCGTAGCCCTCGACCGCGACCTGCACACCGGACAACGCCTCCTCGGCGAGGATGGCCTGACCGCCCGCCGTCTCGATCTCGGGTGGCAGTCGCACATGGCCGAGGATGTGGTCGAAGGGCTCGCCGATCCGCCCGATGCCCTCGACGATCCGCTCGACCGCCTGCCGGAACTCCGTGTCGTCGTCCACTTTGAACGCCAGGTCGGAGGAGAACGACTTCACGGGCTTGAGCCACAACGGATAGCGCAGATCGGCGGGCGGCCGCTGATCCCCCGGCTCGACCAAGCCGAAGCGGGGGTGCTCGTCGATGACCTTCTGCTGTTCAAGCCTGCTCCAGTACTTGTGCTCGCATTTCAGCACCGAGGTCAGGTCCGCCCCTCTGGTGCCGAAGCGGCTGCACAGGATCGGCACCATCGTGCTGACGGGGAAGTCCCAGAACCCGACGATCCCATCGATGGGGCCGTCGAAGGCGGTCAAACGTTGCTCGGCCTCGGCGATCAGCTCGACGATGGGGATCGTGCCGTGTTGCAGCTCCTCGATGCTCAACAGCTGATGCAGCCGATACCGGTCGGCGTTCGGCATGGACCGCATGACTTCTCGGTTCGGTTCGTCGAGCCCTACGACGAAGATGTTGGCCGCTGGCATGGGCACCTCCCACGGGTGTACCCCGAAGGATCGTCATCCGATGCGGTAACTAAACCTGGTTCCAGCACCCGATGCCTGCCGGTCCGTCGAGGAATGGAGCCACCTGTTGCTCCTGGGGTGCGTGCGGCCGTGGTGGCATCGGAGACAGCGAGGCACGGCGTCGACCAGACCCAGGCCGACGTCCGGCCGGCGGAGTCCCCGAGGCCGACGCCGGGGCGCGTGGAACAGCACGTCGTCGGGCACTCCCTCCCGGTGCAGACCTTCCTGCCCTGCGTCGACTTCGACGACTGCGCCGCCGTCCTGGATGCCCGGCGGCTGGGCAAACAGCGGGTCGAGGTGCTGCAGATCCTCCGAGCTCTGGTCTGGCCGGACTACGGCTGGAAGAACCATCCCGCGGTCGCGATGTGGCGCGGTTTCACCAGGGCATTGGTCTGCTACGGCGTCGCGATCTGTGAGGACTGGCGGGCACTCGGCGGCCGAGACACCGTGTTGCCACAGCTGTTGATGTTCACCGGCGGCGTCCGTGACACGCAGGAGCAACTGGACGAGTCGGGTTTGCTTCCGCCATGGCTGGGGCTGGCGGACCTGCACAATTCACATCGCTGCGCGTTGGTCGCCAAGGACCCCGAGCACTATCGGCCGGTGTTCCCCGAGGTGCCCGACGGGCTGCCGTACTTCTGGCCGCGCCCGGTCTTCCCGCACTGGCCGCTGCGCCGGGGAACACAGCGGGCCGCCACCCGACGGGAGGCCATGGGCCTGTTGGCCGAGCCGACCCTGCCGCTGGAGACGGACTGGACGGTGGCCCGACTCGCCGCGGGCCGGGATGCCGAGTTCACCGGCTCGGCGCCGGATTGCGACCTGCTCGCCGTCTACGCCGGGCTTCGCACGACGGGACGGACGCTCTGGCTTTCGCTCCGTGGCACCGAATCGGAACTGCCACCGCCCGCGATCCGGCCTCGCCGCGAGCTCGGGGGCAAGGCCACAGCGCGGGGCCCCGCCGGTGCAGCGGCCAGCAGGCAGCCCGGACCGATCGAGACGGCGGCCGAACAGGCCGAATGGCAGGAACAGCCCGAGTTCCTCTTCCTGCATCCGCCCGGCATCGGTGCGGCGAGCGAACCGCTGCCTGCATTGCTCGACGCGCTGCCTGCGGACGTCGGACTGGTCGTGCTCGCGGATCCGCCGCAGCAGGGGCCCCCGGCGGCCGAGGTGCGGGCACTGCCACGGCGCACCGGCACGTCTCGACGCCGGAGAGCTGGCACGCCCGCCGCAGGCCCGGTCGGCCTGCCGGATCGCGCGCTCCCCGATACCGCACGACGCCGACGTGCCGACCTCGACATCGTCCCGGACGGGCACGCGGGCGCCGATCGCCCGGTTCCCGCCACGGGCGGGAGCGCCGAGGAGAGCGGCGGACTCCCCCGCCCCGCGATCGGCCTGCCGGTGCTTCGGCTTCGTCCGCGAACCGAGTAGCAGCGGCGGGCCCGCAGCGCAGTTTCCGTCAGCTCGGTGACAGCATCGCGAGCCCACCGCCACCGTGGGACAAACGTGTTCCGTGCCTCGGTCGCAGCGGCTCGCCCGACGACGCGGGTCACGCTGATTCAGGCGGCTCGGTCCAGATCGCTTCTCGACTGTGCCCGGGCCTGCGCCCCCGGAGGATTCTTGGCACCGGTTATCAGAGCGAGCGCGTTCGGCGTGATCACCGGTGACTCGGCCGACCCCGAGTTACCGGTCGTGGCTGGTCCGGGCAGCCCCTCCTCACGGTGTCCGCGCGCCACGGTCATCAACAGGATCACCCCGATGAAGACGAGGCTGTGCGAGAGAACTCGTTCTGCGGTGACCAGTCCGCCGACGAGATCACCGATCGACACCAACCCCAGGACCACGGCGAAGCCGCCGAGCATCGGCAGTTGACCGGCCGCCGCGCGCGTGCGCACCGCAGCCCACAGCAGGCCGACTCCCAACGCGAGATTCCACGCCGCGCTCTCGTTGATCAGGTGTCCTGCGGTGAGGCCCCCGGATGCACCATGCACATGGTGTCCGCCGCCGAGGAGCTGACCGACCCCGAGAAGGATCTGGGTGACCGCCACGATGCCGAGGAGGATGCGACGCCGCTGCCTTCTGGGTTTCGCCGGGGCGGGCATCGCCATGATTCGGTCGGTGAGGTCGGGTACCGCTGGGGCGGACCGGACGTGCATCGAGCGTCGCATGTCCGTGACCGCGCCCTCCCAGGCGTGGCATTCCGAACAGCCCTGGACATGTCGGTTGATCTCCGACTCGGGCAGGACACTGGCTTCTCCGTCGATGCGTGCCGACAATGCCTCCCGGTAACGCTCACAGTCCATGCCCCTGATTGTCGTCGCCGCAGGGGGTTGGGTTCCCGCGCATCTGCACTACTGTGATCGTCGTGGCGCGCGAAAGTGATCGGATGACCGAGGAGCAGGTCACGGCGCTCGCGCTCGCTGCGGGTCGTGGAGACCGAGCCGCCCTGGAGGCCTGGGTTCGCGCGACCCAACGGGACGTCTGGCGGTTCCTCGCGCACCTGGCCGATCCCGGCAGTGCCGACGACCTGACGCAGGAGACGTATCTGCGGGCGTTCTCCTCGTTACCCAGGTTCGCCGCTCGATCCTCGGCTCGGACCTGGCTCATCTCGATCGCCCGTCGAGTGGTCGTGGACAAGATTCGTTCGCAGACGGCGCGCCCGCGCCTCGCACGCGAGGTCGACTGGCAGCAGGCGGCCGAAGCCGATGCAGCGCGCCGACACCAGAAGGCGGCGGGCTTCGAGGACATCGTGGAGCTCAACATGCTCTTGGACGCCCTCGACGAATCACGCCGTTCCGCGATCGTGCTCACCCAGATCCTCGGGCTGTCCTATGCCGAGGCCGCCGACGTCTGCGAATGCGAGATCGGCACGATTCGCTCCCGGGTGGCACGGGCCCGCGAAGATCTGCTCCGAGCGCGGGAACGGGCACAGGACACCGGCTGACGTCGCTTCCGCTTCCCACCGGCCCCGCGAGGGGAACGCGGCTAGTCGAGTCCATGGTGTGTGGGCGCCAGTGGATCGGCGGCGTAATGGAGCCGCACCACGCCGTCGGAATGGCATTGTGCCTCGGCGTTGACGCCGAAGACCTCGCGAAGCAGGCCTGGCGTGAGCACTTCGAGGACCGGGCCTGCCGCGACGATCCGGCCGCCGTCGAGTACCACCAGTTCGTCGCAGGTCCGCGCCGCCATCTCCAGTTCGTGCAGTACGGCCAGGGTGGTCACACCCGTGGCACGTACCAGGGCCAGTAGCTCGAAGCGGGCCCGGATATCCAGATGATTGGTCGGCTCATCGAGGATCAACAGCCGGGGTTGCTGGGCGAGTGCCCTGGCGACCAGAACCCGTTGCCGCTCACCACCGGACAAGGTCCCGAATGCCCGGTCGGCGAAGGCAGCCGTCGCGGTCCTGGCCAAGGCGTCCTCGACGATCTCTCGATCACGCTGGCGCCACCGCCCCACCAATCCATGGTGCGGAGTCCGACCGAGTGCGACGACCTCCTCGACCGTCAGACCGGCCGACGAGGAGTCGCTCTGCAACACGGCGGCCGTGCGCTGCGCCGCGTCCCGCGAGCTCATCCGCCACACCTCGCGGTCACCGACGCGGACGACACCGGCATCGGGCCGCAACGAGCGATAGACGGAACGCAGCAGCGTGGTCTTGCCACTGCCATTGGGGCCGACCAGTCCCACGAAGGAACCCGGTGGCACCTCTAGCGAGGCACGGTGGACGATCCGCCGATCGCCGAGTGATAGGTCGACGTCGGATAGCAGGAGTCTCATGTGGCATCCAATCCTCGGCCGCGCCTGATCAGCCAGATGAAGAACGGCGCGCCGAACACTGCGGTGAAGATGCCCAGTGGCAGCTCGTTGGGTGGGTCGACGAGTCGGGAGAGCAGATCGACCAGCACGAGGTACGACGCGCCGATCAACGCCGCCAACGGCAACAACCGCCGATGGTCGATGCCGAATGTCAGCCGAACCAGGTGCGGGATCATCAGTCCGACGAAACCGATGCCGCCCGCGACCGAGATGAGGGAGGCAGTGAGCAGCGAGGCGGTGACCAGCAGGCCGATGCGCAGCCGCCACACGTCCACGCCCAGTGCGGTGGCCGATTCGTCACCGGTGACCAGTGCGTTGAGCCGCCTGCCGTAGAGCACGAGGAGCCCGGTACTGATCAGGACCACGGTCGCGGTGAGAGGCAACTGCTCCCATTGCGCCCCCGCGACGCTGCCGAGCATCCAGAACATCACCCTGCGCAGCTCGTTCGGGTTCGCCTGCAACTGGAGGTAGCTGGTGACGGCGGCCAGCACATAGCCGATCGCCACCCCGGAGAGCACCAATCGGGTCGGCACCAGCCTGCCGCTGCGTTGGCCCAGCGCGAAGACCAGTACCACTGCCAGCAGCGCACCGAGGAAGGCGGCACCGGTGACCCCGAGTCCGGTCAGTCCGGCGAGAACCCCGGAGCCCGCCGTCATCACGACGACCGCGCCCACCGAGGCACCGGAGGAGATACCCAGGATGTAGGGATCGGCCAGCGGATTGGCGACGACGGCCTGCAGCACGACGCCCGCGATCGACAGGCCTGCGCCACAGAGCGCCGCCAACAACACCCTGGGAACCCGATAGGTCCACAGGATCTGATCTTGGACCACGTCGGCGGGTGGTGTCCCGGTCAATCGGTCGACGACCACCCGCCAACTGTCCGACAACCCGATCTGGACCGAGCCCACTCCGACCGCAAGCAGCATCGTCAATACGAGGAGGACCGACAGACCGGTCATCAGCGGAATCAACGGCACCCGGTTGAACAGCGCCGTCGCCCGTTGCCGTTGGGCCACGACTCAGAACCTCTCGGGATGCGACATGCGCGCGATCGCCTCGACGGCCGCCGCATTGCTCGGCCCGAGATAGATCGAGTCCGACAACACCACGAAGTCCTCGTTGCGCGACGCCGCCCATTGTGGGAACTCCTCGAACAGCCGGTGCGCTTCCGATTCGGGATCCGGGTGCTGATAACTCACGATGACCACGCCGTCGATCGAGGCGTCGGCGGCCTGTTCGAGGCTCACATCGGCGAACATCCCCGCCGAGGCGCTAGCGAAGGCGTTCGTGGCTCCCGCCCGGGCCAGTATGTCGTTCCAGATACCGGTGGCTCCGACGTCGCCGAGCCCACCCGAACCCATGCTCATGCCGACGAACAGGACGAGCACCTGGGGTTCCTCCGCGTCCGCCACGAGGGCTTCGACGGCGTCGATCTCGGCGCGGGAGGTCTGGATGATCTCCTCGGCACGATCCTCGACGCCGAAGATCGTGGCGAGATCGGTGATCAATTCATAGCTGTCCTCGATGCTAGGGGTGCCTTCGGCGACGTCTCCCGCGCAGCTGTGCGCCGGGGCGTAACTGTTCGCGCCCAGTTGTCGCAGTTCGTCCCTGGTGGCATGCCCGAGATCGGCGGCGAATCCGCCGTCGTAGGTGGAGACCACGAAATCCGGTCGCAGCGAGAGCATCGCCTCGCGCGGAATGTCTCCCGCATCGTTCAGGTCGAGATCACCGGTGGGAAGGGCATCGATCTCCGCCTGTCTCCCCTCGACCTCGGATATGCCGTAGTTCTGGGCATTGGCGACGATCCGGTCGCCCAATCCGAGTGCCAGCATCGTGGAGACCTCTGCGACCGAACCGCCATTCATCACGACGGTGCGTTCCGGAGGAGCGAGGAAGGTGAACTCCTCCCCGCAATTCTCGATGACCACCGGGTACCCCGCCGGGCTACTCACCGGGTCGCCGTCAGCGGAGGCGGTCTCTGGTGTGGCGTTCGAGCAGCCCGTCGAGGCCAGTAGGACCGCTGCCGTGATCGGAATCCGGAGTCGCCGAGCCACCACAGTCATCGCTCCTCGTCATCGCGCCATCTCGACGGGGTCCGAGATGTCCTCTCATCGGTCGGAGCCGCCCGGGGCAAAGTTCCCGGAAACCCGATCAAGGCGGCGCTCCCTTCCTATGGAAGCCCCGTTAGGACAAAGCGCGGAAGGCGTTGCGGCACACCGAGAACTCGAGGCGTGACGGGGATCTCCCCGCCGCGATACCCGAGCCGGAAATCCGCCGTCCCGCACGTCTGACCTGCGGGCGAGCCGGCACGGCCGACCGGGAGGACGAGACGTCGAGGCCGGCCCGCAGGCAGGCCGGGAACCAACATGTCGGTTCAGCCGACCCCTGGGAAGTGCGCAGACGTGGCAAGCCCGATTTCGGTATCGAACGCATGGTTCGCGGTGGATTGACGATCTCGGTGACGATCGCCGTGGTGGTCGTCGCCCTGACCGTGGCTCTCGCCGGTGATGTCCACGCGCCGCTCGGCGACACGGACCCCGGCCCGGTCACCTCCCTGGGGGCAACGCTGCTTCGACTGTTCGCCCGGATCGCCAGCGCGGTCTGCCTGGGCTCGTTGTTGTTCGCCGCCTTCTGCACCCCGTCCGCACCGACGGGCACCGTCACCGCCGATGGCTATGCGGCGCTGCGGACGGCGGGGCGTGCCGCGGTCTGTTGGGCGGGAACGGCGGTGTTACTGATCCCCTTCAGCGCGGGCGATACCGCCGGTTCGCCGGTGGCGTCGGTGCTCGGCGACCCCGGCGCGGTGTGGGGACTCGTCGACGCACTCGAAGAGCCGAAGGCCTGGCTGTTCGTGCTGGGCTGCGCCGTCGCCGTCGCGGTGGGGGCACGGTGGACGCTGTCCTGGCGTCCGATCGTGTTGCTGCTGGTGATCGCGGTGTTCGGGGTGCTGGCGCCCGTGGTCGTCGGTCACGCCGCTGTCGGCGCTTGGCACGATGTGGCGACCAACGCGATGCTGTGGCATGCGGTGGCGGCGGCGTCCTGGTTGGGCACGCTGGTCGCGTTGTTGCTTCACCTGCGACGCGGCGGCACCGACCACGAGCAGGCCCTCCGGCGTTATCACCGTCTCTCGCTCGGCTGCCTCGCCGTGCTGGGCGTCTCCGGGGTGATCGGCGGATTGGTCGCGGCCCGCCCCGCAGGTCTCATCGGGACCGGGTATGGACTGCTGCTCCTCGTCAAGGTTCTGATTCTGCTCGCGTTGGTGGCGATCGTCGTGGCTCTGCGCCGAAACTCGCTGCCACGATCCGGCGTCGAAGGACGTCGACCGGTGACGCGCCTGCTGGTGGTCGAGGTCATCGTGTTCGGGCTGGCAGCCGGTGTGTCGGCGGCGTTGGGTCGGCTCGTGCTGCCATCGTTCCTGTCCGATCCCGCGTCGATCCTGGAGACGATGATCGGCTACGAGCTGCCCTCGGCCCCCGACCTCGCGGGCATGGTGCTGGGTTGGCGACTGAATCTCGTGGTCGGGGTCGGTGCATTGGCGGGTCTGGTGCTCTATCTCCTCGGCGTGCGCAGGTTGCGGCAACGCGGCGATCGCTGGCCGATCCAACGCACCTCGGCTTGGTTGGCGGGTTGCCTGATCGTCCTGGTCACGACGTCATCCGGGCTGGGCCGTTTCGCCTCCGGTGCCTTCAGCATCCACATGGCGACCCACATGACGTTGAACATGCTGGCCCCGCTGCTGTTGGTGCTCGGCGGACCGATCACGCTGGCGTTACGCGCGCTGCCCACTGCGGGGAACGGGCTGCCGCCGGGGCCACGGGAATGGCTGGTGTCGCTGTCCCATTCCGGAGCCGCGCGACTGTTCCTGCACCCCGTCACCGCCTCCGTGATCTTCATCGGCTCGCTGTACGGGCTTTATTTCACCGGTCTCTTCGATCAGGCGATGCCGGAACATTGGGCTCATCAGTTGATGACCATCCACTTCCTGGTGTCCGGTTACCTCTTCTACTGGTTGATCATCGGCGTCGACCGAACGCCTCGGCCGCTGCCACATCTGGCGAGGCTGGGGATGCTGTTCGCCGCCATGCCCTTCCACGCGTTCTTCGGGGTGCTGTTGATGACCCGGCCGACGCTGATCGGGGAGATGTATTACGGCTCGCTCGATCTGTGGTGGGTACCCGATCTCCTCGCCGACCAACAGATGGGCGGCGGGATCGCCTGGGTGGCCGGTGAGATTCCGATGGTGTTCGTACTGATCGCACTGCTCGTCCAGTGGTCCCGGCAGGACGACAGAGACGCCCGTCGTCACGATCGCCGGACGAACGCAACACCCGGTGCGAGCCCCGACCTCGACTCGTACAACGCGATGTTGGCTGCGCTGTCCGAACGACGAGATTGATCAGAAGCACGACGCCGTATCCCGCCGGGCGCTCGCCCGCGCCGCCCGGACCCCGAGCGCAAGACAGTCGGCACTGCGAAACCCATCGGTTCGCGCCCTACCACCGAGAATGACGGAGAACCATGTCCCCCACCACATCCCCGGACACCACCGAGGAGCGCGTCGAGCTGGTCCTCACCGGGATGACCTGTGCAGCATGCGCCGCACGGGTGGAACGTGCGCTGAACAAGGTCGACGGCGCCCGCGCCTCGGTGAACTTCGCGACCGAACGGGCGGTCGTTCACCATGAGCCATCGGTGACGCAGGATCAGCTGCTCGATGCGGTCCAGCGGGCCGGCTACCAGGCAACGGTGCGCCGGGCCCCGGGCGATGCCGAACAACGAGAGTCCCGGTTCGCGCAGGTCAGAGAGCTCCGCCTGCGGCTCGCGGTGGCGGCGTTGCTCGCCGTGCCGCTGGGCAACATCTCGATCACCCTCGCCCTGGTTCCCGCGCTGCGGTTTCCCTATTGGGAGCTGTTGTGCCTGGTGCTCGCCACGCCCGTCGTCTTCTGGTCCGCAGCGCCATTCCACCGCGCCGCACTCCGGGCACTGCGACACGGCTCCTCGACGATGGACACCCTGGTGTCTCTCGGGGTGCTCGCGTCCTACGGCTGGTCGGTGTTCTCCCTCCTACTGGGTGGGTCCGCCGAACCCGGCTACTGGCTCGGCTTCGGCGCCACCGCAGGCGGTGCCGACGCGGTGTACCTGGAGGTCGCAGCCGGTGTGACGACCTTCCTACTGGCCGGTCGGTACTTCGAGATGCGGTCCCGGCATAGCGCGGTGGACCTGCTGACCGCGTTGGACGGGCTGGCGGCCAAAGACGTCCGAGTTCTGCGGGCGGGCGTGGAAACAGTCATCCCCATCGGCCGCCTCGCCCCCGGCGAACTGTTCGTCGTCCGCCCCGGCGAGAAGATCGCGGCAGACGGCCGGGTGGACCGTGGGCTGTCCACGGTGGACACCAGCGCGATCACCGGCGAATCGATGCCCGCCGAGGTCGGCCCGGAGATGACGGTGGTCGGCGGGACCATCAATCTCAGCGGGAGGCTCGTCGTTGTCGCCACCGCAGTCGGCGCCCGGTCGCAACTGGCGCAGATGAGTGCCCTGGCGGAACGGGCGCAAGCGGGCAAAGCCCGGATCCAACGGCTGGCCGACCGGATCTGTGCGATCTTCGTCCCGGTCGTGCTGGTGATCACCGCCATCACCTTCGTGAGCTGGCTGGTCACCGGCCATGCCACGACCGAGGCCTTCCGAGCCGCGATCGCCGTGCTGATCATCGCCTGCCCCTGCGCACTCGGACTCGCGACACCGACCGCGTTGATGGTCGGCGTCGGTCGAGGCGCTCAACTCGGCATCCTCATCAAGGGCCCGGAGGCGTTGGAGACCAGCCGAGGGATCGACACGGTCGTGCTGGACAAGACCGGGACGGTCACCACCGGACGAATGACGGTCACCGAGATCATCCCCGTCGCCGGTTTCGACTCCGGACAGCTGCTTCGATTCGCAGCCGCGGTGGAGAGCGCTTCGGAACATCCGATCGCGGCGGCCGTGGTGGCGCGGGCCGATGCCGAGTTCACCACGCTGCCCGAGGTGGAGCACTTCACCGCGCTTCCCGGGCTCGGTGCACGCGGCGAGGTCGATGGCCGCGAAGTCGTGGTCGGTCGAGCCACCCTGCTTTCCGACAACGGGATCATGATCGACACCACGACGTCCGAGCGGATCGTCGAGGCACAGCACACCGGCGCGACCGTCGTCGTCGTGGCCGTCGGCAACGCCGTGGCAGGGTTGTTGGTGATCACGGATGTGATCAAGAGCGGAGCGCGCGAGGCCGTCGATCAGCTGCACCGGATCGGGCTGCGCACCATGTTGTTGAGCGGGGACAACGAGGTCACGGCGAACGCGGTCGCCGCACGGATCGGGATCACCGAGGTATCGGCCGGAGTCCTGCCCGCGGAGAAGGCGGCCGCCATCGCCGAGTTGCAGGCTGCGGGCCGCCGGGTCGCCATGGTGGGCGACGGCGTCAACGACGCACCGGCGCTGGCCACGGCCGATCTCGGACTCGCAATGGCACGCGGCACCGATATCGCGCTGCGTAGCGCCGACATCATCCTGGTGCGCGACGACCTCAGGGTGGTCCCCGACGCGGTCCTGCTCGCACATCAGACGTTGCGCACGATCCACGGCAACCTCGGCTGGGCTTTCGCCTACAACCTCGCTGCCATCCCGTTGGCGGCGTTCGGCCTGCTCAATCCATTGATCGCGGGTGCGGCCATGTCGCTGTCCTCGCTGCTGGTCGTAGCCCACAGTCTGCGACTGCGGCGCTTCGCCGGTGGGGAGGGGAACACCGAGCAGGCGTAGACACCGCCGAGCGACCGGGGTGGACCGGATCAGGTGCCCGCTCCACCTCGGTCGGCTCGCTTTCCGACGGGTATCGCTTGCGGGTCGAGAACAAGAAGACGAGCACAGGGCGAGATCGACACTCATCAGCCCAGCTCTGCGGTACGCATTACGGTCGGCTCCGATGATCCATGCACCGAAAAATGCGTTGGACTGCTAAAATCTTTTCCTTGTCAAGGCGCAGAGGCGCACATGAACTCGAAGAGTAATTCGACTCTAGCAAAGGGATGGGCCCGTTGTCAAAATCTTCGCATCGGCCGCACGATGACTCGCACTGCGAAGACATCCGCCTTGAACAGGACTACGTCTCGATGCTCTACGCCAGGCTCGATGTGCTGCGCAAGGAGACCAGCGCCCGCCACGCCGCCGTACTCGGCCAGGAACACGCGGGGACTCCACAGGCATGGCTGGAACGCGATATCGCCGCCGCGATGTACGCCGAGGAGTTGACCCGGCTCCGCGACGTCGAGGAAGGGCTCTACTTCGGCAGGCTGGACCTGGAAGGCGGCGAACAGCGCCATATCGGCAGGCTCGGACTCTTCGACGACGAGAACGAGTACGAGGCGCTGCTGATGGACTGGCGGGCTCCCGCCGCGCGCCCCTTCTACACCGCCACGGCCGCCTCCCCCGAGGACGTGCGGATGCGACGCCACGTCCGCACCCGGGGCCGCACGGTCATGGCGATCGACGACGAGGTGCTCGATCTGTCGACCGCCTCGGAGGCCGGCTCGGATTCACTCACCGGCGAAGCCGCGTTGCTGGCGGCGATGAGTCGCAGCCGGACCGGCCGGATGACCGACATCGTCGCCACCATCCAGCAGGAGCAGGACCGCATCATCCGTTCGCCACGCAGCGGCGTGCTGGTGGTGCAGGGCGGACCCGGCACCGGTAAGACCGCCGTCGCGCTGCACCGCACCGCGTACCTGCTCTACACCCATCGGGATCAGCTCGCCAAGCGCGGCACCCTGATCATCGGCCCGAACCCGACCTTCCTGCACTACATCAGCCAGGTGCTGCCCTCACTGGGCGAGACGGGGGTGGTGTTGTCGACCATCGCCGAGCTGTACCCGGGTGTCACCGCGACCCGCCAGGAATCGCCGTCGGTGGCGGCGCTCAAGGGCGACGCAAAGATGATCAAGCTCATGTCGGCGGCGGTGAAGGATCGCCAATTGGTGCCGCGCCAACCGATCGAGCTGCAGGTCGACCGGGAGACCGTGACGATCGATCGTTCGATGGTCACCGATGCCCGAGGCCGCGCTCGACGGTCCCGCAAGCCGCACAACGAGGCCAAGGAGATCTTCCTCCGCGAGATGCTGTCCTCGATGACCCTGCAGGTCGCCGATCGACTCGGCAGGCACCTGCTGGACCGGGCCGATCTCGACGACATCAAGGAGGAGCTGTCCTCCGATGACGCGGTACGCAGCACGCTCGACGAGCTGTGGCCGACGCTGTCCCCGCAACGGCTGCTGCGGGAACTGTTCAGCTCGCCGAAGCGGCTGGCCACCGCGGCACGCAGGCTCTACACCCAGGAGGAATGCGCGGCGATGCTGCGCACCGAGGGCGACGGTTGGTCGGCGGCCGACATCCCGCTGCTCGACGAGGCCGACGAGCTGCTCGGCGAGGACACCAGGGCCGCCCGCAAACGCGAGGAGCAGGCGCGCCGCGCCGAGATCATCTACGCGCAGGGCGTGCTGGACATCCTGGATCTGGAGGAGGACCTGGATCCAGAGCTGCTGCGCGCGGTGGACATCGTCGACGCCGATCAGTTGGCCTCGCGGCAGGAGGAGCGGCGCTACGAGACCACGGCCGAGCGGGCCGCGGGCGACCGGACCTGGACCTACGGCCACGTCGTGGTGGACGAGGCGCAGGAACTGTCGGCTATGGCGTGGCGGATCCTGATGCGGCGCTGCCCCAGCAAGTCGATGACCCTGGTGGGCGATGTCGCGCAGACCGGCGCCGAGGGCGGTGCCGACTCCTGGTCGCAGATCCTGCGGCCCTACGTCGCCGAGCGCTGGCGGTTGGAGGAGCTGACGGTGAACTACCGGACGCCCGCCGAGATCATGTCGATCGCCGCGCAGGTGGCGACCGCGATCGACCCCGATCTGCGCGCTCCCCAATCGGTTCGCGAGACCGGCGTGCCGCCGTGGTCGCTACGGATCGACCCGGCCGCCACCACCGAGACCCTGGCCAAACTCGTCGCCGAGGAGATCGCCGAGGTGGACGACGGTCGCATCGCGGTCCTGGTCCCCGGTGCCCTGCTCGGACAGGTCGGTCAGGCGCTGGCCTCGGAGGCCGAGGAGGCGACCGAGGAGATCGCCGGGACCGTCTCGGCACCGGGACCGACGGGCGATCTGGACTCGCAGACCACGGTGCTCACCGTGGGCCAGGCCAAGGGGCTCGAGTTCGACTCGGTGTTGGTCGTGGAGCCGCAGCAGATCGTCGCCGAATCGCCGAGGGGTCTCAACGATCTCTACGTGGCTCTGACCAGGACGACCCGCAGGCTCGGGGTCGTGCACACCGACGAGCTGCCCGACGAGCTGTCGGGTCTGCGGGTCCGTACCGACGTGTCCGCCAACGGCACGGAATGAGCGCTCCTCGACCGGCAGGCGGTACGAGCGATGGCTGATCGGCCAATGGTGCTCGTACTTCCTGCCGGTCCGGCTCTATTCCATTGATTCCCCGTCGCACCCGTAGTCGGTCGATCACAGCCTGATCTCGTTACGGGTCGATGCCGTCGTCGATCACGTGTCGGCGCCCTCGAATTCGCGGGCCACACCCATTAGGGACGATTTCCCCGATCGCCGCCGAAGTTGGGCCGAACGGCGGATCACAGCCGATTCGGCGCACTATCGCAACCGGTTCCCGACTACTCGGCTCGTCCGCTCGGATTGGCCTGCACTATCGAAGAGTGTCGGTCGACATGGTCACGGAATCATTCGCGCAGCGCAGGCCGGGTTCGACGCATCGGGTACCGCATCTATTGCGTCGAATCGAGCATCCGGTGGTGTGATGATGTCCATTGCTCGGTGAAGATCAGATGCTCTAGGGTCGCCTCGCGGTCATCGTTTCCGCAACCGTCGAATGTGGACTCATCCGACGATTCGAGTATTCGACGACAAGCGAATCGCCTGCCGTTCTCGGCGTCTATCGATCGGCCTCCCCCGCAGGGCGAGAAGGCCCGATGGCGGCCAGGCCAGGAGAGGACCTGATCATGATCAAACCCGTGACCTGGCGCCGAGGAGCACAGCGCTGCATCGTCGCCGTCGCCGTCGCCGGACTCGTTCCCTTAGGCGTGGCGCACGCGGGTCCGGCCGCCACCCCGGACGGCAACGGCGGCGTCGGAACCGCAGCGCAGACGCCGGTGCTGTTCGACGACTTCAACTACTCCTCGCGCACCGACTCCAACCTGACCGACCGAGGGTGGACGGTCCGCTCCTACGGCGGCGGCCCCGGCCTTGGCGGCGACACCTGGGAGCCGGAGAACGTCAGCTTCACCGACGGACAGGGCGGCCGGGTGCTGCGGCTGGAGTCGACCACCGACGGCACCGTCGAGGGCACCGCGCAGGCGGAGATCCTCCAACAACGGAAGTTCCACCACGGCACCTACGCCGCCCGAGTCCGGTTCTCCGACACCCCGGTGAGCGGGCCGGACGGCGACGAACTCGTGCAGGCGTTCTTCACGATCACCCCGCTGCGCTTCGGGTACGACCCCGAGTACGGCGAGCTCGACTTCGAGTACCTGTCCAACGGTGGTTGGGGTCAGCAGGACTCCGCGATGTTCCTGACCACCTGGGAGACCTACAGCGTCGACCCGCCCGAGTCGCTCAACGAGTCGACGGCGGTGCCGGGCAGCCACGATGGCTGGCATGACCTGGTCGTCCAGGCCGATGGCAGCACGCTGCGGTACTTCGTCGACGGCGAGCTGGTCGCCGAGCACGGTGGCGCGAACTACCCGAGCACCCCGATGGCGATCCACTTCAACCAGTGGTTCATCGAGACCGGGTTCCTCGACAGCTCGGAGTCGCGGACCTGGGAACAGCAGGTGGACTGGGTGTTCCATGCCAAGGACGAGATCCTGACGCCGGCCCAGGTCGGCGACGAGATCGCCGGTTACCGGGCCTCCGGCGTGGAGCACGTGGACACGGTTCCCGCTCCCTGATCGATCGGTGCCGCCGGTGCGTCCACCGGCGGCACCGGCCGGGCTGGCCGGTCTCACGCACTGGGCGAGTGTGGCCGGCGGGCTCTCCACATAGGCGACACGGAGTCAAGCGACTACTGTCAGTGGGAAAACCTCCGCGTTCTTCACTCGGCGGAGGGACGACGACTTGCCCAAGAAAGTGACACGACGACTGGACGCAGGCGAAATCCACCCCGGGCGTAGGCGGACTCCGCTGGCCGGACTCGAACGTGAGGAGAGGTGCTTAAGCGTTGGCGATGTCCGAGCAGCTGACCGAGTCGGACCTACAGGCGCTGTTCCGGAGGCCCGCCGAGGCTCCCCGGCTCATCGGCGTGGAGATCGAGACCGCCGTCGTCGATCCGGCGACCGGACTGGCCGTCCCCTTCCTCGGTGACAACGGTGTCGAGACGCTGATGCACGCGATCCTCGCCGAGTTCGGCGGCGCCCCCATCCACGATCGAGGACATCTGACCGGCTTCACCCAGGACTCCGGGTTATCCATCACCCTGGAACACGGCGGCGCCCTGGAGTACTCCTCGGTCCCCGGCGCCGACGTGGTCACGGTCGTCGAGGCGATGCGCCAGACCCTGGAGCGCGTCGCCGACGTGGCCCGAGGACTGGACATGGCGATCATGCCGGGCGGGAACCTCCCCTTCGACCGGGTCGAGGACGTCCGACGGGTACCCAAGGTGCGCGGGGATCTGATGCGGCAGTTCTTCGACTCGCTCGGCGAACCCGGCCGATGGGGGCCGACGGTGATGAGTCTGGCGCTGTCCACCCAGGTCACCCTCGACTATCTCGATGAGGACGATCTGCGCGACAAGATCCGAATGCAGACCGCGGCCTCCCCGGTGGTCGCGGCGATGTTCGTGAACTCACCGCTGGCAGGCGGCCGACCCGCCGGTGTGCTGTCCCGCCGCCGTCAGTGCTGGCAGAAGACCGACGCGGCCCGTTGCGGTGTTCTGCCGCCCGCCACCAATCCGGAGATGCGAATCGACGACTTCGTCGAGTGGGCGGCGGACCTGCCGATGATGTACCACCACGTTGCCGGGGACGACTACCGGTTGGGGTCCGGGCAGAGCTTCCGGGAGCTGCTGGCCACCGGATTCGCCACCGGCGCACTGCCGACGACGGCGGATTGGCGCGCACACCTCTCCCAGGTCTGGACGGATGTCCGGCTGCGCGAGACGCTCGAACTGCGCGCGGCCGACGGCCCCGCCTATCCCGATACGGCCGCGATCCCGGCGTTGTGGACCGGGTTGACCTACCACCGCCCCACGCTGAAGGCCGCCGGGGAACTGCTGAGGCCGTACAAATTGGCCGAGCTGCGCAACGCGACCGAGGACCTACCCAAGCACGGTCTCTCCACGACGTTGGCCGGTGACTCCGTCCGCGAACTGGGCGCCGAGCTGCTTCGGTTGGCCAGAACGGGTTTGGCGGCCAGGGTGCGGGACGGCCTGGAACGCCCGGCGGTGCTCGGTTATCTCGATCCCATCCAAGCCGTCGTCGACAGCGGTCGAACCTTCGCCGAGCAGACCCTAGACCGGTGGGAGGGCGACCTCGCCGCCGATCGGGCCCGCTATGTCGCCGCCTATCGGATCTGATCACAGCAGGCGCCTGGTCGGGCGGTGGTCCCCGGGAACGGCGAGCGTCTATGTGCGGAGTGGGCGCCGACGGCGAGGGCGAACCCATTGCGACTAGGTTCCTCGCAAGGAGACCATCGCAGGGATGGGCGACCGGCGACGTCGCCAGGCGACTGAGGAGATGAACCGTGGCAGAGCCCGAGACCGTGGCAGGAACCGTGTCCGCCGCTCTGGTCGAGATCGAGATCGGTGCGGTGGCCACCCAGGTGCCGATCCTGCGCACCGTCGCGGCCGACATCGCGATGCGCGAAGACCTGGATCTGGATGCGATCGACGATCTGCGAATGGCCGTGGACGAGGCGGGTTCCCTGCTGGTGGCGATCGCCGCGCCCGGAGCGCGGTTGATGTGTTCCTTCCTGCCTGCGGAGGACGGGATCACCATCACCGCGACGGTCCGCTCCCGGCAGGACGACATCGACTTCCGTAGTTCCCTGAGCTGGCAGGTCCTCTCAGCGCTGGCCGACTCCGTGACCGACCGCGTGGAGTCCGAGGGCGAGGATCGGGTGGTCCGGATCGAACTCGTCCGTCGTCGGGCGGCCGGGCAGGCCACCCGATGACGACGGATCGGGCCGTGTCCGCCCCCGACGCAGGCGAGACGAGCATCGAGGAGCTGTTCCTCGAACTCGCCGAACACGACGCCGAGGACGAGCGCCGCAAGCCGGTCAGAGACGCCCTGGTGGCCAGGCATCTGCAGCTGGCCACGAACCTGGCCCGCAAGTTCGACCGACGCGGCGAGCCGCTGGAGGACCTGGTGCAGGTCGCCACGGTCGGGCTGATCAACGCCGTCGACCGCTTCGACCCCGCCAAGGGCTTCGACTTCCTCTCCTTCGCGGTGCCGACCATCATGGGCGAGTTGCGCAGGCACTTCCGCGATTCCGCGTGGTCGGTCCGCGTTCCCCGACGGCTCAAGGAACTCAGTTCCTCGGTCATCGGAGCGAGGGCGGAGCTGACCCAACGACTCGGTCGAACCCCGAAGCCCAGTGAGATCGCCGATCACCTGGACATCAGCCGCGAAGAGGTCTTCGAGGCGCTGGTCGCCAGCGGAGGCAGGCAGGGCACCTCGCTGGACCGCCTGCTGGAGGATTCCCCGAACACCGAGTTCGGTGCGGAGGATCCCGAGATGACCGAGGTCGACAACCGCAGGCTGTTGCACCCGTTGTTGAACGAACTCACCGAGCGCGATCGCAAGATCGTCGTGCTGCGCTTCTTCGGTGGCATGAGTCAGGCCGACATCGCTCGCCGCGTCGGTGTGTCGCAGATGCAGGTCTCCCGGTTGCTCGCCGCGATCCTGGAGAAGCTGCGCACCAGCATCGGGAGCGAGCATCCCCATTGACGGCCACGAATCGCTGCCTGCGGTCCGCCGGACCGGTCGGGTCTCAGCTCACCATGCGCAGTTCCCGCCGCCTGCTCTTGAGGAGCTCGCGACGCTCGCCCTCGCCCATGCCACCCCAGACTCCATAGGTCTCCTGGCTGGTCAGGGCGTAGTCGCGGCACTGGGTCAGCACCGGACACGAGTCGCAGATCGCCTTGGCCCGGTTCTCTCGCTTCTCTCTGGCATGCCCGCGCTCGGCTTCGGGGTGGAAGAACAGTCTGCTGTTGGCGCCCCGGCAGGCGCCGTGGAGCTGCCAGTCCCAGTACTCCGTCACCGGCGTGGGCAGGCGCCTCGTCTCAGCCATGAAGACTCCCGAAGTAGTTCCAGCACGGTATGCCGAGAATCGGTGCGAACCCGGAGAGGGCTTAGAGGTCTCCGTGGTTCGATCACCGCCGACGCTGGGCTAGGTACCCGTCTCCTCGAAGGCGAAACGGTCTCGGAAAGTGATCTAGTACACGTCGCTAGACGCGATCCCTGGGCGCCGCAAGGGATCGATCGCGCGGCGAGCGATCGGCGAGGTCGCGG
Source organism: Actinoalloteichus hymeniacidonis (assembly GCF_014203365.1). Lineage (NCBI taxonomy): Bacteria > Bacillati > Actinomycetota > Actinomycetes > Pseudonocardiales > Pseudonocardiaceae > Actinoalloteichus > Actinoalloteichus hymeniacidonis. The sequence continues at coordinate 1,511,389 of NZ_JACHIS010000001.1, read as the reverse complement.
TAGGCGCGCACCACGGCACCTGGCCTGCTCGCCGGTGCGCATCACACACGCTGCGAACAGGTCGACCGTTTCAATCCCGGTATGTTCGCGGCGGGCTTTGCTCGCAACACGTCGATCTCGTCGTCGGGTATGACGAGCCAGGTATGAGGAGAGGACCGTGATGTTGCACATCACCTCCGAGGGACATCCCTCGACGACCCTGAGCGTCTCGGGCGAGGTGGATCTCAGCACTGCTGGGGAGCTGGAAGCCGAACTCGGCAAGGCGATCGGGGCAGCAGGCACCGAAGAGGTCGTCACCGATGTCGCCGGGGTCTCGTTCATGGACTCGGCCGGACTTCGGGTGCTAGTCGGCGCGCTGCGACTCGCAGACGAGCGCGGAGTCCGACTGACCGTGGTGAATCCGCAGTCCCAACTCCGCAAGATCATCGAGATCACCGGGCTCTCGGAGGTGCTCGGGCTGAACGGTCCCGCGACGGCGTGATCATCCGGCGATGGTTGATCCCACCGGCCGATGGGTAAACCAGCCGTTGTGAGTCACCACGACGCGGCTACGTTCGAACCCGGTCCGCCGCAAGGCATCCACGCGGTTGACACAGCGCTGGACCGGGCAGCTCTTGCTCGATACCCGAGGGCTTCGGCTCGACAGCACACGATCGCGGCAGGCGGGCCGGGCGGCCTCATCCGGTCACCGCTGGTCAGGGATGCTGGACTCCGCTGTTGTCCGACGGGTAGAGGATGATGGCGGTATTCGTCACCGGAGCACCTGAGGCGTTCGGGCCGACGCCCGGCTCGCAATCGGTCCGCTCACGGCGACGGTCTGGGGGAGGCAGTGAGAACACGAGAGCAGGCGGGCGACTGATGATGGACACGCGTGCACTGGTGCGGATGGAGTCGCCGGGCGGCGCCCAGGCGGCGGGCGAGGCGCGGCGCACGGTGGGTGCCGCACTGAGCGACTGGGGTCTGACCGGCGAGTTCGTCGACGACGTGCTGCTGGCGACCTCCGAGTTGGTCACCAACGCCGTCGAACACGGCTCGGCGCCGATTCGACTGGAGTTGGAGCACACCCCGGCTCGGATCACGCTGCGGGTACACGACCACAGCCTGGAATCACCGGAACTGTCCTTCTCGGACCCGCTGGGTGAACGCAGCCGGGGTCTGTTGATCGTCGCCGCGATCAGCAAGAACTGGGGGTTCGCCACCGAGGACGCGGGAAAATGGGTCTGGGCGGAGTTCGGTGTGCCGAAACAGGCAGGCAGCACGCCCGGCGCCGAGGCGGGCGCGGCGGGCGGCTGAGTCGGATCTCGTCCCACCCGCCGCGTCCCGGCGCGGCGGGTCTTTCAGTTCGTGGCCTTGGCCGGATCGACGTCGTAGACCAGCAGGTCGTCGGACTGCACGCGTACCCCGGCGGTCGTCGGGTGATCGACCAGTCGACCATCGTGCATCAGGTGCCAGGCGGGAATGCCGCCGACGAGCGTCGCGTAGTCGGCGATGATTCGTCGGTGGCACCGCCACCACACCGTCTCGCCGCAGAGCACCGCGACCCGTCCATCCGTTGCCTTGCCGTTCGCGCTGTGCTCGTCGATCTCGGCCAGCAGCTCGGCCATCCCGGCGAGGAACGCCGGGGTCCGGGTGTATCCGGCGTAGGCCCGGAAGCTCTTGTTGCGCCAGAAGATGTCCGGCGAGTGCTCCGGCAACCTGCGAAATCCGCCGAGTCGTTCGTCCCAGCGGTAGGAGATCCCCTCGGCGGGCAGCCACTGCGCGAGCACCTCTCGAGCCGTGTCGGGGTTGCGTCGACTGCCGGGCACGGTGCGGACATCGACCAGCGCGCGCACGTCGGCGCCCTTCAACAGGTTCGCCAACTCCGCACGGTCGAGCGTTCCGTGTCCGACCGTGATCAGACCGACCTGATCGAGTTCGGGTACCGGCGATGCCTCGGCCGCCGACTGTTCGTTCATCGGGCTCAACGCCGTCGACGCCGGACCCGGCGCAGCTCTTCGTTGAGGCTGGTGCGGATTCGCGTCCAGTCCTGCGGGGTGAGTGCGGGCCGGTCGCCGGGGCCGCCCAGCGAACCCGCGGCCGATTCCAGCTCTGCCATGGTCGCGATGATCTGATCGACGACTTCGGGATGGCCAAGGGGCAACGGCACCCCGGTCATCTCCTTGGCCAGGGCGGGGTCACGCCGGATGATCCTGGTCGGCACCCCTCGAGCCGACAGCTCCCGGACCAGGCGGTCGGTGGCGCCCTCCGGTACCGGGGAATCGACGTCGGCGGCCTCCTGGTCCGGTTCGATCAGCAGAACGGCACGCACCAACTGCCATTTGACGGCACCGAGGAGCAGGGCGTCCTGGGTGGCGGTACCGCTGGCGACCAGGTAGGCGGGCATGCCGAACTCCGCCAGCTCGTCGAGCAGTTCGGCATTGGACTCCACCCCGGCCTCGGTCGCGGGCAGCCTGCACCACATCACCCGCACCCGCTCGGCCAGGGACCGCCAGGTGCCCGGCAGACCGCCGTGACTGGCCTCCCCCGCAGGATCGAGCACCAGCACCGCAGGACCTCCGGGCGGGCCGTGCTCGACGACGAGCGGGCCACCGGACCGAACGGTCTCGCTCCCAAAGTCATGCATCGTGCTCCTCCTCGCCGCCGTACATCGCCGTCACAACCCGCTTGATCGGACGCTCTCCTGGCACTGCCAGCCCTAGATGCACCACCTTCATCGCCGTCATCTCATCCAGTAGTTCCGGACCGAAGGCGAAGCTCAGGCCGGTACCGAAACCACGCCGGGGTCGGACGTCGCTTCCCGGCCCCGCTCCGGCGACCGAGTTGACCCGCACCGTCCCCACCGGAAGCTCCCGCCAGGCCCGCTGTGCCCGGCTCATCGAGGCGGTGAGCACCGTGGCCGCCCGACCGTGTCGATCCTGGGCCGCCTCGGTCAACGCCTGGTCGAAGTCCTCGACGACCCGCAGCGCCGCGACCGGCCCGCAGGTCTCCTCGCGCATCACCCGCATCTGCGGGGTGCAGTCCGCCAACACCGTCGCCGGGTAGTAGGCGCCGGGGCCGCGGGGAATCCGGCCGCCCGCGAGTGCCCAGGCGCCCTGTGCGACCGCCTCGCTGACCTGGTCGTGCACCCGTTCGCGACTGTGCCGATCGACGAGCGGGCCCAGCTCGTCATCGCTGGGCCAGGTCTCGGCGAATCGGCCCGAACCGGCGGCCAGCCGGTCGGCCTCGGCGGCCAGCCGGTGTTGGAAGACCGCCGCCACCGCACGGTGGACGTAGACACGTTCCACGGAGGCTCGGCGTTGGCCGGTCTCCGCGAAGGCGGCGCGGGCCGTCTGCTCGGCGGCCCAGCCGATGTCGACTCCCTCGTCGACGATCAGCGCGTCGTTGCCGCCGTTCTCCAGCAGCACGGCGGTTCCGGCCCTGGCAGCCACCTCGGCGATGTCGCGGCCGGTCTCGGCCGAGCCGACATGGGCGATCAGGTCGATACCGGGCTCGGCGGTCAACCGGGCGCCGGTGCGTCCATCGCCGGACAACACGCCCAGCACCCCGGTCGGCAGTGCCGAGGCCACCACCTCAGCCAGTCGCAGGCCCAGGTGCGCGGTGCGCTCACTCGGTTTGAAGACCACGGTGTTGCCGGTGGCCAGGGCCGCGCCGAGCAGCCCGCAGGACACCGCGACCGGGTCGTTCCACGAGGTCAACACGGCCACCACACCGAGCGGCTCCGGAACCGTCAGATCCACCGCAGCCTGCTTCCCCAGCACGCTGCGTCCCCGATGGACCGGCCCCAGCTCGGCATAGCGCTCCAGGATCTCCACCCCGGCGAGCACCCCGGCCCTGGCGTAAGTCACCGGACGTCCGGTCTCGGCGTGCTGCAATGCGGCGAGTTCGTCGATCACGCCGCGCACTGCCGAGGCGGCCGCCCGGATCCGCCGCCCGCGGTCCGTCGCCGAAGTGCCCGACCATGCAGGCAGCGTCGCTCGCGCCGTGCGCACGGCGTCGATGATCTCCGTCTCATCGCTGATCCGGATCAACCCGACCAGCGCACCGTCGATCGGGCTGTGGACTCTCAGATGCTCACGCGCCGCCTGTTCGAGCAGCACCGGTCGGGTTGTGGTGATCACTGAGCCGGGCATCCCGAGCATTACGCCTCCTGCGATCGAGATCCCCGAATACCCGATGGCAGGCGCGGTACACCTGAGCGCGGCGGCCCACCCCGGTGGTGGCGCCGTCCACCCGGCCCGTACCTGCTCGCGAGCGCCATCCCGAATCCTTGATCAAGTTCGGCGCGCCGCCACGTTTGAGTGATCCCCGGCTCGGAAACCCTGCCAGGTAGCCCATGAACCCGAGGAAGGTGAAACCGATGCCAGGAGAGAAGAGTCTGCCCAGCACGTTGCGCCGCTCGGAGCCCAAGGCTCGGCGCACCTGGGTGAAGGCCCATGATTCCGCCCTGAAGACCTACGGCGAGGGCAGACGAGCCCAGCAGACCGCCATCGCAGCGGTGAAGCACTCCTACGAGAAGGTCGGCGACCACTGGGAGCCCAAGCCGAGCAAGGGGCCATCGGACGCACGGGCGGCCCGCTCGCCCCGACCCGGTAAGCGAGGCGGATCCCGGGGCAGCGCGCAGGGCGTCGATGCCAAGGCCAGCCGCGAGCACCTCTACCAGGTCGCCCGCAAGCTCGATATCCCCGGCCGGTCGACCATGACCAAGCCAGAGCTGGTGTCCGCCATCGAGCGCGCCAATCGACGCCAGACGGCCAGGGCCCGCTCCTGATCCATGCGACCGGCGTTGGGTGATCCGGGACGGGGTCGGACAATGGTGTTATCACGAGATGATCTCGGGTATCACCGAGCGCAAGCAGGTGACTCGTGCCAGGGCCGCCGCACCCGAACCAGGACCGGTCCTCGCAGGAGTCTCACCCATCGAGGGAGAGGAGCAGCAGTGGCCATCATCGACAGGTCGGTGAACGTCCCGGTGCCCGCCGCGACCGCATATCGCTGGTGGGCAGCGCCGGAGCGACTGGCGAAGCTCCTGCCGGAAGTCGACGAGGCAGTCTCCCTCGACGCCGATCGGAGCCGCTGGCAGGTCTCGTTCGGTGCGGCGGATCAGGCGACGTGGGATATCCGGGTGCACAGCAGGCATCCCGCGCGTGAGCTGCGATGGCAGTCCGTGGCGGGCGAGCCGGAGCACGCGGGCATCGTGACCTTCGAACCGATCGATGAGGAGCGCTGTGTGCTCCGGGTCCGCGCGGTGTGGCGACCGCGTTCGACGCCCGAGCACGTCACCAGGTTTCTCGGCATCGTCGATCACTGGGCCCAGGCCGCGCTGGCGGAGTCCGCCCGCAGACTCGCCGAGCAGGCGGCGGGTGGTTCGATCGACCGGCACAGCGGTGGCGAACCGGAACCGGTCTGGCCGACCGAGAACGACGTGCCCACCGCGCGGCCTGCGGAGCACGCGCTGCCGAGGATCGAGAGTCCCGCCGAGGCCATGCCGGGAACACCCGGCACCCCCTTGGGTCCGACTCCCCCGTTCACGGACCCCCGGTATCGCCCCGGCAACTGAGGCTCCCTGATCGACGCAGCTGCGATCAGCCCCGGCCCGCACCACGCCGTACCGCGTCGGAGCCCGTCCCGACGGGCGTGCCGCCACCCGCCTCGACATCCAGGCGGGTGGGCAGCCGGGCTCGGTTGGACTCGCACACCGAGGTGACCTCGGTGATGGTGGCCAGCCCGGTCGCCAACAGTGCCGCATCCGTGCCCTCGTCCGGCTCGACGTCCAGCCGTGTCGTGGTCACCCGCAGCCGACCGTCGGTCAGGGCGTCGACATGGCCCTGCACCGCACCGAACCTGGCCAGCGAGGCCTTGTGCAACACATCGACCGGATCCTCGACCACCGGCAGATTGACGTTGAACACGGTCCCGGCATCGGCGGCCAACAGCCGCGACACCGCCAACCAGGCGCCGCTGGCCGCCGCCTCCCACGCGGTGGTGGACACCTTGGGACTGGCCGTGTCCAAGGACACCGCCATCGCGCGGGCCCCATGCAGGCCGCCGGTCAATGCCGCGCCCAAGGTCCCCGAGTGCAGTACCGATCGCCCCACGTTCTGTCCGAGGTTGATGCCGGAGAGCACCAGTTCGGGGGCCGCGCCGAATGCACCCCGCGCGGCAGCGAGGGCGATGAACGCGGGAGCCGCCTGCACGGCGAAGCACTGCGCGCCCAGTAGTCCCGGCACGGCCCGTTCGTCGGCCACCACATGGTCGTCGTGCTGGACCGAGGTGATCGCGGCGGAGCTACCACTGGATTCGTGTGCGGGTGCCGCGACCAACACGTTCCAGCCTTGACGCACCGCAGCCGAGGCCAGCGCATGCAGCCCCGGAGACTCGATCCCGTCATCGTTGGTGATCAGCACGCGCACCTGTCTCATCCCCCTACGAGCCCAGGACCGGGCGAGTCACCGTGGCGATCTCCCGCAGTTCCACCTTCTCCGCCAAGGCCTCGATGCTCTCGTCGCCGCCGGTCCCCAGGCCGCGCCGGATGACGTTCACCGCGCCAGCCGCCGCGCCCAACCGAACGGCCTCGTGCAGCGAGTCGCCCCGCACCAGGGCGGCGGCCACCCCGGCGGCCATCGAGTCGCCTGCGCCCCGGTTCTCCGCAGGCTGCAACACGGGAAGATGCACCGCGTAAACGACGTCGTCGAGCAGTACCACCGACGGCTTGGCCGCCCGGGAGATCAGCACGGCCTCCGGGCCCGCCGCCCGCAGCTCGGTGGCGGCCTTGATCAGGGACCGCTCGTCGTCATCGGTGGCGCGGCCGTCCGTGATCAGCTCCTCATGGCTGATCTTGACGATCGACACCCCACCGACCAGTGCGGCGTCGAGTTGCTCGCCCGCCAGGTCGACGAGTACCAGTCCGCCGTTGCCGGTCACGTCGGCGGCCAGCCTGCGATACGTGTCCGCCGGGATGGTGCCGAGCCGAGCGGGGCCGCTGAGGATGGACAAGCGTGCCGAGAGGCCGTGCACGAGGGTCAACTCGTAGAGGTCGTCCAGTTCGTGTCGGGCCAGCGGTTCGCCCGGTGCCTCCACGATCGACCGGCGGACACCGCCTCGGCGGTCGTGCACGTAACCACCGCTGCGGGTGCCGACCGACACCGCGTGCAGATCCAGCCCGTCCTCCAGGATCAAATGCTGCAGAACGGCGCCGGTCTCGCCGCCCAGTGCCGCGCACAACACCACGGGGACGCCGAGCGAAGCGATCATCCTGGCCTGCCAGACGCCCTGGCCGCCCGCGTGCAGATGCAGGTCCGCCTCGCTGCCCCGATCCTCGATGGTGACCGTGAGTTGGGGCGCGGGCGCGAACACCATCACGTTGTCGGTCACCACGGCGCGCCGGACTCCGCGTACCGTCCCGCAGGCACAGCGGCCGAGGGGACTACGGGCGGCGCTGTGGTCGTCGATTCCGTCAACACGTCGCCTCCCGGAACGGACCGATAGCAGTGGCCGTTCGGCGGGTACCCATCGTGATGATCAAACAAACCCCTCGGTGCGGCACCGCCCACCTCGAAATCCCGACGTCGAATGAGATTCGCCCGCGTCGGGTACGCCTGGAGAAGAGTGCCAAGAGACGGCACCCATCGCTGTGGCGATGAACGAGCATCGGAACGGAGGACCGAATGGCGGAGCTACTCACGAACTACCGGGTGGCCTTCCTCGTCGCACCGGAAGGCGTCGAGCAGGTCGAGTTCACCGAGCCCTGGGCCGCCGTCCGCGCGGCAGGCGGCACCCCGGAACTGGTTTCGACCGGTCCGGGCGAGATACAGGCCTTCAACCACCTGGACAAGGCGGATCGATTCCCGGTGGACGAGGTCGTCGGAAAGGTCCACGCGGATCGGTATGACGCGCTGGTATTGCCCGGTGGAGTGGCGAATCCCGATTTCCTACGCACCGACGAGGCCGCGGTCGCCTTCACCCGGGCCTTCTTCGACCAGGCCAAGCCGGTCGCGGCGATCTGCCACGCGCCCTGGACGTTGATCGAGGCAGGCGTGGTCCGAGGACGGACCCTGACCTCGTGGCCGAGTCTGCAGACCGACCTGCGCAATGCCGGCGCGAACTGGGTGGACGAAGAGGTCGTGGTGGACATGGGATTGACCACCAGCCGCAAACCCGGTGACCTGCCCGTCTTCTGCTCCATGTTGGTCTCGCAGTTCGCCGAGGCACAGCGCGACTCGCAATACGTCGGAATCTGATCAGCGCACCGATAGACATCATCCTGCCGCCGAGGTTCACGCGCCCCTGAGCGAACACGCCGCACCACCGGCACCATGGGGATGACAGCGTGCCGCTCCGGCGGGCCGGTGGAACGCTAGTCGAAGCATCGCGACACCACGTTTCATTCGCGGCCCGCGCGTAAACCTCTGGCAGGGTGATGATCATCGCTGACCAACGCAGGGACACCGCTGAAGACGTGCGGCGTTCCCTCCCCTGGTGGCTTCGGGTGTGCTCGGCGGCAGGCTGGCGGCTGCTTGTTCTGATCGCGGCGGCCTACGTACTCGGGGTGATCTTCACCCGGATCAGCATCGTGGTGATCCCGCTGGCGATCGCGCTGCTGGTGAGTGCGCTGCTCTACCCCGCTGTCGACGTCCTACTACGCCGCCGGGTGTCGCGCGGCCTGGCTACCGCCATCGTCCTCGTCGGCAGCATCCTGGTGCTGGGATCGGCACTCGCGCTCATCGTGGCCACCTTCGTCGGTGGTCTTCCCGATCTCCAGACGAGCCTCGTACAGGGGCTCGAATCGATCCGCGTCTGGCTGACCGACGGCCCGCTGGGGCTGGAGAGCACCCAGATCAGCGACGCCATCGGCCAGCTCGGCAATGCGTTGCAGAACAACCAACAACGGCTCTTCTCGGGGGCACTCACGACCGTCACCACGGTGGGCGGCGTGGTGACGGGCCTGGTGTTGGTGGTGTTCATCCTGGTCTTCCTGCTTCGCGACGGCCCGCTGATCTGGTCGTTCATCCTCAAGGCCGTGCCGCGCGGGCAGCGGGAGCTTGCCGATCGGGCGGGTAAGAGCGCCTTCCAATCCCTGACCGACTACATCAGGGCCACCGCCCTGGTGGCCGTCATCGACGCGGTGGGCATCGGGCTCGGACTGCTCATCCTCGGCGTGCCGTTGGCGCTACCGCTGACCGCGCTGGTGTTCTTCGGGGCGTTCATCCCGTTGATCGGCGCGCTGGTCTCCGGTGGCGCGGCCGTCCTCGTCGCGTTGGCCTCGCAGGGTCTGGTCTCGGCGCTTCTCGTGCTGGGGATCGTGCTGCTGGTGCAACAGATCGAGGGCAACGTGCTGCATCCCTGGATCATGGGGCGGACGATGCGGCTGCATCCCCTGGCCATCGCGTTGACCCTGACCATCGGTCTGTCGCAGGCAGGCATCGTCGGCGGTCTGCTCGCGGTACCGCTGCTGACCTCGTTGCGCGCGATGGTGAGTTCGTGGCGAGAGCAGCCGGACGAGGAGAAGCCGGCCGCTCTGTCGAGCGACCGGCCTTCGACCGAGTCCACGGGAACAGGGGCCTCGGCGGTCGAACCGCGAAAACGCGGTATCCCACCGGAGGACGAATCGGAGTCACCCGCGGACTGATCGCTTCCGCGCGTTCCTCGGCAATCAGTTCTTGGCGTGCTGCGAACGCGGCTTGCTGGGCCAGACACCGGTGGCCCGGCGGTAGCCCGCGGCACCTGCTCGGTCGACCGCTGCCTTCACGGTGCCGAACACCGCTCCGTGCAGCGCCGCACCCGCCAACACCTCGCGCCAGCCGTACTCCTCCATCGACGCGTCCGGAGTATCGTCCCGGCCGGTCGATCGCTTCCAGATCCGATGGAAGATCGAGCTGGCGGCAAGGCCGCCGAGCATGCCCAACAGCGTGCCCAGCGGCCGGTAGAGCAACCTGCCGATCACCGACGTCGCCTCCCCGCCTTACGCAACAGCGCCAGGCCGACCAGCGCAGCCGCCGCCGAGGGACCGGGGTTCGCCTTGATTGTCGCGATCGCCTTGTCGAAACGCTGTGCGGCCGAATCCGGCAGGCGTTCGGACACCCGACCGGCCAAGGCGTCGGCATGCTCGCCCAGGTGCGCGGCGGAGGCCCGCATCTGTTGGGTCCGGTCGTGGAACTCGTCGGACACCCGTCCGGAGACGTTCAGCTTCTGCGCCAAGGCATCGACGGTGCCACCCAGCTCGTCGCGGGTGAGGTCGATATCGAGTCGAAGTTCGTCGGGATCGGTGATCCCCTGTCGACCACCGCCGGATCGCGGGGTCTGCTCCGGCGCCGCGTACGCCCGCGAATCCAACGGGGTACCGCCCGTACGTCGTCGTGGATCGCTCATCGATGTGCACCTCCCTTGATCGTGCCGATGTCGTCACGGACGCTGGACATCGTCTGTTCGGGCACCGGTGGGGTCGCTCGGCGCGTCTTGTCCCGCCCGACCATCGCGAACAGTCCGGCCGCCAGCAGCAGTGCCGCGCCGACGACCAGCCCTGCGATCCAGGGCGTCATCACCAAGGCCAGCAACATCACCAGCGTGGCGATAAGCACGCCCGCGCCGAAGAACGCGAGCAGCCCCGCACCGCCGAACAGGCCTGCGCCGGTGCCCATTTTCTTGCCCTTGCTGCGCAGCTCGATCACGGCGGACTGCATCTCGTCGCGCACCAGCCGCTTGAGCTGGCCGGAGAGATCACCCATCAGTTCCGCCGTCGACCGCTCGTCGTGGCGGGTCCCGTAATTCGGCTTCGCATCTTGACTCATGATCGCCGCCTTTCGTTGGCTCCCCATTCGGCTACCCCGGTCGTGGCGGGCGCAATCACCAATGGAGGACAACCGGGGCCGGGTAGACGACCGGACCATCTGAAGATAGATGCAGGTCAACGCCCCTGCCGACCAGCGAGACCGCACGGGGGCCGCCCGGATCGCGAGGGGACCGATCCACCACCGTGTCACGACGACCGGTGGCCCGACCACGGCGCGCAGCGCCCCGCCGGGGACCTCGATCGTGCGTCGTCGGGCGCAATCGCAGGTCGAGTGGCCCAGGTGGCGGCCCGATCGCGATTCACAACGCGCGCCATCGGCGAAGCGCGAGGAGACTGGTACGTCCGGCGGACGACAACGGAGTGAATCGCTAGGCCACCCGGGCCAGCCCGGGGCCCGCGCCCGCGCACGGGGTGTCGCCAGCGACGAACACCGTCATCAGTTCGGTGGAGAAGCGGGCGGGCAGTGGCAAGCGATCGCCCGGTCGCTGCAGTCTGGAAAGAGCCGAGACCAGCGTCAGGAGAACCACAATGACCGATCGGCGGCCAGGAGAACCGACACGCGAGAGCGTGCCGGAGAACCGAGAGCACGCGGAAGACCTGTGTGCCCATCAACCCGGTGGGGAACGTGTCTACTGCGTCGCGGAACGACTCGGACTGTGCTCGGCCGACATTCTCCAGGCGTTGCACGAATTGGGATATCGGGGTTCGAGGGCTTCCACCATTCTGGGGCCCAGGGTCCTTGCCGAGGTGGAGAGCGCACTGGCCACCCCAGGTAGTTGACCATCTCCTACGAGACGGGCAACGACGAACAATCGCGATCAACTGACCTTGACGACCCTGACAAGGCAGGTCGCGAGTGTCAGGAAGGGATAGCGATGTTCGGACATGCTTCACAGGGAGTCCCGCAGCCTCGCGGGGCCAAGGAGGGCAACGGCGTTCGTGAGGCGACCAGCGAGCCGATCTCGGAGGGAAACAGCCCTTTCCCCACCGATGACGACGAAATCCAGCGAGCTGACTCGCCCACTGTTTATCGAGGGATCGACTAAGTAGGTGATTGTCGATGTTCGCGGGAGCCCGCTCCGGCGGACATTGCCAGAACCATGAGGTGCGTCCCGGCAATAGCCGGGACGCCGGTTTATCGATATTCGATTTCGGTAGGCCGACCGGCGATGCCGTCGCCCGATCTCACCCGATCACCACCGCTGGTCTTTCGAGACACGGCTGTCCCGATCGGGCGCAGGAAGCGCAGAGATCGACGAGATGGTTGCGCCGGACTCCAGTGATTCGCGGGGAGCGCCGATGACCGCCGGAGCAACCACGGGCAGGTGCACGCCGAGCACCCGGACCAGCTCGTCGTCGCCGACCCACTGTTCCAGCAGGTCGGGCACCAGTCGGTAGGCATCGGCCAGCCGCAACAAAATGGCGTCTCGCAGGCCCCACGGACAGATGTCGATGCCCTCGCTGCCCAACAGTTCCATCGCGGCCTCGGCGACGACCGCACCCGCCAGGATCTGCGCCGATCGCGAGGACGAGACGCCGGGCAGCACCGCCCGGTGTCGGGGTTCCAGTCGGGCGAGCGGCGGAATCCAGCGTTGCAGGTCGGAGCGCAGCAGCGGGCGAGGCGTGTCGTCGCCCCCGGCGCCGGACGCCAGTCGGTACAGCTGGGTGAGGATCTTGGAGCCGCCGACGAACCTGGTACGCCCGTCGAGCCTGCGGCGCGGGCCGCGCAGTGCCCGCTCGAGTGCCTCCCGCACATGGGCGGTCAACGATTGCAGTTGTATCGACGAGGGCGCACCGGAGAGGAACTCCCTGGTCAGTCGCGCCGCCCCCAGGGGCAGCGAGGCGGCGAGGCTCGGTTCCTCACCTACGCCCAGGGCCACCTCCATCGTGCCGCCGCCGATGTCGATCAATGCCAATTGATCGTATGACCAGCCATACCAACGCCGGGCCGCGAAGTAGGAGAGCCGCGCCTCGTCCTCGGGGCGCAGGAAGGCCAGGTCGATGCCGCTCTGCGCCCGGATGGACTCGATCGCGACCTCTTGGTTCACCGCGTCGCGCACCGCCGAGGTCGCGTACGCCAGCAAGGCGGTCGCCCGACCCTCGGCGGCGGCCAGCACGCACCGCCGCACCGCTTCGGCGACCCGTTCGATGCCGGGCGGCAGGATCTCGCCGCTGCGGGTGGTGTGTTCAGCCAGGCGGGTGCTGACCCTGATCGCCCTGGTCATCGTGAGGGGCACGCCGGGACGGCAGTCCACCATCTCTAGCTTCGCGGCGACCGAACCGACATCGAGTACGGCGATCTTCATCGCGCACCGTTATCGGGGGGATAGGACATCGTCGTCAACACACTCCTCCATGTCGACTACCCAAGGTAGCCACAGTTCCCCTTCTCCGCTACAGTGAGTAATTTTCATGGTTTTTGAGCTCGCGGCGGTGGGGACCGAACCCAGAAGATCACCAGCGAGTGTGCCCGGTCCGACTCCGTGGCGGTGAGCCCTCCCATTTGCCGGGTCCAACACCGATGGCCAGCCTCGGCCAACCTTCATTGACAGTGATGCAAGGCACTCCTACGGTCGTAAGCGCTTTCTGGCCCGAGGTCATGATCAGGGCGCTCCAGGAAGATCAACTCGCCGACTAAGGAGAATCGCGATGGCCGATGTGGCTTACAGGGGTGCTTCTCGGGTGTTCACCGGAACCCCACCGGTCAAGGCCGTGGACCAACTCGATCTCGAGGTCGCCGACGGCGAGTTCCTCGTCCTGGTCGGCCCCTCCGGGTCCGGGAAATCCACCGCCCTACGCATGCTCGCCGGACTCGAGGACATCGACGAAGGCGCCATCCACATCGGCGGCCGCGACGTCACCCACACCCCACCCAAGGGCCGCGACATCGCCATGGTCTTCCAGTCCTACGCCCTCTACCCCCACATGACCGTCGCCGAGAACATGGGCTTCGCCCTCAAACTCCGCCGCACCCCCAAAGACCAGATCAAAACCAAGGTCGACGAAGCCGCCCGCATGCTCGACCTCACCAACTACCTCGACCGCAAACCCAAAGCCCTCTCCGGCGGACAACGCCAACGCGTCGCCATGGGCCGCGCCATCGTCCGCGAACCCTCCGTCTTCCTCATGGACGAACCCCTCTCCAACCTCGACGCCAAACTCCGCGTCGAAACCCGCGCCAACATCGCCGCCCTCCAACAACGCCTCGACACCACCACCATCTACGTCACCCACGACCAAGTCGAGGCCATGACCATGGGCCACCGCGTCGCCGTCCTCAAAGACGGACTCCTCCAACAATGCGACACCCCCCGCGCCCTCTACGACACCCCCACCAACGCCTTCGTCGCCGGCTTCATGGGCTCCCCCGCCATGAACCTCAAAACCGCCACCCTCACCCCCCAAGGCGCCCAACTCGACGGCCTCACCATCCCCCTCACCCCCGAAACCCAGAAAACCCTCAACACCACCACCATCACCCTCGGCATCCGCCCCGAGAACCTCACCCTCACCACCAACAACCAACCCGGCATCGGACTCACCGTCGACCTCGTCGAAGAACTCGGCGCCGACGCCTACGTCTACGCCACCACCACCAACACCGACACCCCCGAACGCTTCATCGTCCGCGCCGACGCCCACAACCCACCCACCATCGGCCAAACCATCACCGCCACCCTCACCACCCCCCACCACACCCACCTCTTCCACCCCGAAACCGGACAACGCATCACCACCAACTGAGTGGGGCGCTGGCCGTGGCTTGACCCATCCAGATACGCATGCCTAGGCTTGCGAATGAAAAGCGCATACCCCTGCCTGGACAGGGCTGGTGATCGGCGCTGGGTCGGCCACGGCAGGAGTCTCGATGTTCGATCAGCCATCGACCGGCATCGCAACGCTGGTCGACGTGGCACGAGCCGCCGACGTCTCACTGGCGACCGCGTCGCGGGTGCTCAACGGCAGCCCGCGCAAGGTCAGGGAAGATCTGCGGGTCCGCGTGATGACTGCGGCTGCTGCGCTGAACTACGCGCCCAATGCGCAGGCGCAGGCAATGGCTCGGGGTCACACCAATGTGGTCGGTCTCGTCGTGCACGACATCGCCGATCCCTATTTCTCCTCGATCTCCGCGGGTGTGATGCGTCATGCCGAGGACAACGGGCTGATCGTCACCATGGCCAGCACGCTGCGCAGGCCGGAGCGCGAGGTCGAGTACGTCGCCGCGCTGCGAGCGCAGCGTGCCCAGGCCGTGGTGCTGGCGGGCAGCCGGGTCACCGATCAGGCGCTGGCGGATCGGCTGGCCGACGAGTTGGCCCGCTTCCAAGCGGCGGGTGGCCGGGTCGCGATGATCAGCCAGCGCCACATCGAGGTCGACACGATCACCCTGGAGAACCGTGAGGGTGCGCGTTCCCTCGCCCTGGCCCTGTATGACGGCGGTTACCGACGCTTCGGCGTACTCGGGGGACCGGAGAATCTGATGACGGCCCGCGATCGCCTCGCGGGCTTCCGCGACGGGCTGGCCGACCGGGGCGGCGAACTACCGGAACAACTGGTGGTGCACGGCGACTTCACCCGGGACGGCGGCTACCACGCGCTGCGGGAACTGCTCGCCCGCCGGGACGACATCGAATGCGTGTTCGCGGTAAACGATGTCATGGCCGTCGGCGCGATGGCGGCGCTGCGCGATCTCGGACGCGAACTACCGCAGGAGATGGCGGTGGCGGGATTCGACGACATCGCGACGCTGCGCGACGTGACGCCCGCCCTGACCACGGTGCGAGTGCCGCTGGAGGAACTCGGAACGATGGCGGTGGGTCTGGTACTCGACCCGGATCCCGCCGAGCCACGAACCCGGAGGGTGCGTGGCGAGGTCGTCATCCGCGCCAGCACGCCGAGGGCCAAGCAGAACTCCCATTCGCCGAAGATCAACGATTAATCGATCTCGCAGGATGGGAATTCGACGATAGAACTCACCACTGGCGGGCGAGCCCCGATAAATCTTGCGACCGAAAACTGTTCGGTTCGGGATACCGACGGCCCGCCAGCGCGCCTGTGTGAAGAACGGCGGCGACGGAAGAGCGGTCGATGGCCACGCGGCAGGCCGCTCACGGACGTGGCGATTCCACCGATAGGCGAACCACCGCACAGGCGGCGTCGGGCCGAACGAGGCGGCCCCGACGCGAGTGCTGCCTTCTAATGATTGGCGGAGCTGAAGTGTGGGAGCGACACCGAAGGCTTGCCCGTCTCCTCGGGCTTCGACTTCTGCTCCTGCGGCTCGTCGGCCTTCGGGGCGGCCTCGAGGTTCAATGCGGAGACGTCCAGCGGAATCTCACCCCGAGCGGCGGCACGCTCCTCGGCCACCCGGCGCACTTCGGCCTCCCTGGCGGCGGCAGCGGCCTCTAGACGAGCACGGTGCTGTTCCTTCGAACGCTGGGCGACCGCACGGATCTGGTCGGTGGCCTTCTTGCGCTCCACCCGTTCGTGAACGGGGTCCGCTTCCTCGATACCCTTCGAGACCGGACGACCGTGCGTGATATAAGGAGCCAACAGTTCGCGCAGCGAAGTAGCGTTGCGATCGGAGAGGTCGATTTCATAGTTAACCCCGTCCAAGGCGAACTGCACCGTGTGCTGGGCAGGCTCTCCGTCGAGGTCGTCAACCAGTTCGACGCAGACACGCTCGGCCATGATCACCTAGTCTTTCCCGTGGTACCGCGTAGCCGCCGCTTACGACCTGCGGCGACGTCCCTGATTCTAACCTAATCGACGGAGGCCACCGAAACCGCGGTCGCCACGCTGAGCCGAGCGCAACTATGCCCACCTCGACGACCTATACCTACGACGTGCGTCAAGCACCACACGCCCGATAGCGGCCCCGTTAGCGGCTTAGACAAGCGGTGAAGCGACATCGCCACCCGACCATGTTTATGATTGTCGTCCAGTGGGATACCTTGACGCGCGCGGACCTCACGGTCAACGCATAGGCATCCGAATGTCAGACGAAGAAATTGAGGAGCCCCCGTGGCGCAGAAGGTCACCGTCCAACTACTCGATGACATCGACGGCACCGTCGCAGAGCAGACGGTTAAGTTCGGACTAGACGGCATGGAGTTCGAGATCGACCTCTCGACCCCCAACGCCGACAAACTCCGCGAAACTTTGACTCCGTTCATGGACAACGCGCGGCGCACTGGCGGCCGTAAGCGTCCGGGTCGTGGCCGAGTCGCAGGCGCCCCTTCCGGGCAGGCCGACCGGGAGCGCAACCAGGCCATTCGGGAGTGGGCCAGGACTCAGGGCCTCAAGGTTTCCGACCGCGGCCGTATCCCGGCCGAGGTCATCGAGGCATACGACAAGCAGAGCTGAACCAAGATTCGAGCATCGCCCGTCCCGGCACCAGTAGGACACTCACCCCAGCACCAGTGCCGGGACGCGGGCGAGTAAGACCCATGTCGAAGGCCCCACACAGATCGCGTACCGATCAAACGGGCGAACCGACATCGGCTAGATGCACCTGGTCATGGGTAATGGGCGACCTGACGCCCGCCCGCATCGTTACTCCAAGACGAGTAACCAATTGGCGGGCGGGTGCGGCGACACAAAGCAGACGCGAAAAGCCGATCTTCATTGCGGCGGGCGCCCACGAGTTCAGAACTGGACTCCGTGACCGGTTCACTGTCTCGGGCAGACTTTGTGCTTCAGCACACAAGCCCGGTTTCGTCGGCAAGGCGAGATCGCTATCGGGTACGTATTGCCTACCCACCGCGATGGCCAGTGGCCGATGGTGATTGTGAAATCCGCAACGCGCTTGGCGTGATCTCCCGCCGTGCGAGCCTCGGGAATATCGTCCGGCCGACGGTTGTTTGCCCGGTGCCGAACAAGTCCTTCTGATCGGAACCGATCCACCGAACCGGCCGCCTTCATGACTGAAACGAACATGAGCATGCACAGGAGATCCGTCGAAGCAGTACCGCCGGATGCGAACTCGCACTGCAACGGAGCGAGTTGGGTCTCTCACAGACGGCGCATAACGGATGTCGGTCACAACTGTGCCGATGCGTACTCCAATTCCACTGTGGCCTGCGTGCCATCTGCGGTCTCGGCCACAACACCGCGCTAGCGGAGAAATCTCCGCATCCGGGCGACTATCGACGCAGTCGGTCGCCGGACAAAGCAACCCGACGGGTAAACGGGGCTGATTCGTCCCACAAGCGCCTCGCCGGATGATCCCGGTGCGATGGGACCCGAGAACGGTGGACGGCGCGCAGGGCCGCTGCGGCGGCGTCGCGGACAGTCCACCGGTCCCGGGGCGGGTATCGGAGCGACGGCGCGGACTCAGCGTCCCGTCTTCGCCAACGCCCAGACCAGTCCGCGTCCCGGTGTGCCCACCGAATCACGGACGATCAATTCCGAGGACAACCAGATCAGGCCATCGGGGCCCGGCATGTCCTCCGCTCCGATGGCGAGGCGGCCCGCTCTCGCCGCCGCCTCCCGCAACGGCAGTCGCACCGTGCTCAGTGCAGGCGCCGCGTCGATCGCGGCGGGCAGATCGTCGAAGCCCGCGACCGAGACGTCCTCGGGGACCCGAACGCCCTGTTCCCGCAGCGCGGCCATCACACCCAACGCGGTGAGGTCGTTGGCCGCGACCACGGCCGTGCAGTCCACCGAGCGGCGGGCCAGCTCCATGCCTGCGGCGAATCCGGATGCCCTGGAGAAGTCGCCGCGCAGGATCACGCTCTCCGCCGGATCGAGTCCGGCAGCGGACAACGCGTCCTGGTGGCCCGCAGCACGAGAACTGGTCGTCGTGTTCACGTCGGGTCCGGCCACGTAGGCGATCCGTCGATGTCCCATGGCCAACAGGTGCCGGGTCAGAGCACGCGCACCGCCCCGGTTGTCGAACAGGATGCTGACGGCCTCGCTGTCCGGGGGCGCCTGCCGTCCACAGAAGACGACGCGGGCGCCGCGTTCGTGACACTGGCGGATGAGCTGCGCGACCCGCTCGGCGTGCACCGGGTCCTCCCGCCCACCGCCCGTCAGGACGATGGCCCTGGCCCGCTGCCGCAACAACAACTGCATGTACTTCAGCTCGTCGGCGGGTGAGCCCGCGGTATTGCAGATCACCGCGAGCAGTTCGGCGCCGCCCGCCTCCCATTGGATTCCGCTGGAGAGGATGCCGAAGAACGGGTCGGAGACGTCGTTGACGATCACGCCGAGCATGTCGGAGGACGCCGCCGCCAGTGCTCTGGCAGGCCCGTTGACCACATAGTCGAGTTCCTGGAGTGCGCTGAGCACCCTGGCCTTGGTTGCCGGTGAGACCGGGTAGTTGCCATTGAGCACCCTGGAGACCGTGGCGGTGGACACCCCGGCTCTGGCTGCGACATCGACCAACGTCGGCGCCACGCTCGACCTCCGATCACGAACCAGTGCCCTCGTCACACGGGGCACGGCTATTGACAGCGCGTACTGGCGCGCTTAGTTTACGGTTACAGTAAGCGCTTTCTACTGTCTCGTCTCGGGCCTTCTTGCGCAAGGGTCTCGAGCGGGCGCCTTGCGAACGTGGACATGGAGCTGACCCTGTGACTTTGAAGCTGCCCACCTCGACCGGCGAGTTCCTCGATTACCGACCCCGCGAGAGCGGCGCGCTCGATGCCAAGGGTCCGAGCCCGACGAGTCGGGTGCTCTATGCCGCCGCGCACGTGGTGGCCGACCCGCTCGCCGACAACACACCCGGCCAACCCGCCCGACCCGATTGGGAGGCCACCATGGCCTTCCGGCGCCATCTGTGGGCGCACGGCCTGGGCGTCGCCGACGCGATGGACACCGCGCAGCGAGGCATGGGGCTGGACTGGGCCACCGCCGCCGAGCTGATTCGGCGCAGCGGAGCAGAGGCCAAGGCCGTCGACGGGCTGTTGGCCTGCGGAGCGGGTACCGACCAGCTCGCCGACGACGTCACGAGCATCGACGAGGTCATCGCCGGTTACACCGAGCAGGCCGCCGTCGTGCAGGACGCGGGCGCCACGGTGATCCTGATGGCGAGTCGACGACTGGCCGCCATCGCCAAGGGCCCCGAGGACTATCACCAGGTCTACTCGACGCTGCTCGGGCAGCTCGATTCGCCCGCCATCCTGCATTGGCTCGGCCCGATGTTCGACCCGGCGTTGACCGGGTACTGGGGGTCGACGGACCTGGATCTGGCCACCGAGGTCTTCCTCGACGTGATCAAGAATCACGCCGACAAGGTCGACGGCGTCAAGATGTCCCTGTTGGACGCCGACCGCGAGATCGGGGTGCGCCGCAGACTTCCCGACGGTGTCCGGTGCTACACCGGGGACGATTTCCACTATCCCGAGCTGATCAAGGGCGACGAGCAGGGCCACAGCGACGCGCTGCTGGGTATCTTCGATGCGATCGCCCCGGCCGCTTCGGCCGCGGTGCGCTCGTTGGACGTCGGAGACACCGCCGCCTACGACCGGATTCTGGCGCCCACGGTGCCGTTGGCCCGGCACATCTTCGGCACGCCCACCTACTACTACAAGACCGGGATCGTCTTCCTCGCCTGGCTGTCCGGACATCAGGAGCACTTCCGGATGGTGGGCGGCCTGGAGAGCGCACGGTCGGTCGCGCACCTGGCGCAGCTGTACCGGCTGGCCGATGAGGCGGGGCTGCTGCCCGATGCCGCGTTGGCCGAGCAACGAATGCGGCTGTTCCTCGAGATGGCAGGGGTGACGCAGTGAGCGATCTGAGCCGATTGAGCCTCAACCAGGCGACCGTCAAATACGCGGATCTGCCCGGTGCCGTGGCGGCCTGTCTGCGGGCGGAGATACCCGGTATCGGGTTATGGCGCGAACCGGTGGCCGAATACGGTTTACGCAAGACGGCCGCGTTGCTGCGCGAGACCGACCTGGTCCCGACCTCGATGTGCCGAGGCGGATTCTTCACCTCGCCCGATTCCGATCAACGCATCAAGGATCTCGCCGACAATCGGGCCGCGATCGACGAATGTGCCGAACTCGGTGTCCCGGAGCTGGTGCTGGTCTCCGGCGGGCTGCCCGCCGGGAGCCAAGACATCGACGGCGCTCGCGCGCTGGTGCTGGACTCCCTGGCCGAATTGGCGCCGTATGCGGGTGAGCGCGGCGTCCGCTTGGCGATCGAACCGCTGCATCCGATGTTCTGCTCGGATCGGTGCGTCGTCGCCACTCTCGATCAGGCGCTCGACCTTGCGATGCACTTCCCCGCCGAGCAGGTCGGGGTCGTCGTGGACACCTATCACATCTGGTGGGACCCGAATGTCTACCGCGCGATCGAGCGGGCCGCCGGTCGGATCTCGGCATTCCAGGTGTGCGATTGGATCACGCCGCTGCCCGAGGGCGTGTTGCTCGGCCGGGGAATGATGGGCGACGGCTGCATCGAGCTTCGTCGGATGCGTCGGGCCGTCGATGCCGCCGGGTACACCGGGCCGATCGAGGTCGAGATCTTCAACGAGACGATCTGGAACACCGATCCCGCCGAGATCGCGGAATTGACCGCGGCGCGTTATCTGGAGCATGTCCACTGAAAGACCGGGTACGACCGTCGGGCGTCGGGCGATGACGTCCGACGGTCTCGGTCATCACGGCACGCGATCGACATTCCGGATTCCGCTTCGCGTCGGACTCCCATTCGGGTGACGATTTGGGGCGTGCCCTACCGATGGTTCCTTGATCGGTCTACGATGCGGGGCGCAGGTTCGCCGATCCGCAGGCGGGAAACGCGATGAGATCGCGCGAGTGATTTGCAGGCGAGCCTGCACCGCGAGGGCCTCGGCGATCGCCGTCGGTACGCAACGTATCGGCGCCGACGACGTCCGCCGCCCGCCACCACCGACCGGAAGCGAGTGCGCTGGTGCAGACCGGAGACGTCGTCCCCGATTTCACTCTTCCCGACGAGCAGGACAATCCCCGGAGTCTGACGGGGTTACTGGAGTCCGGCCCGGTGGTGCTGTTCTTCTACCCCGCCGCGATGTCGGTCGGCTGCACCGCCGAGGCCTGTCACTTCCGTGATCTCGCGGCGGAGTTCGGTGCGCAGGGCGCGGTCCGGGTCGGCATCAGCGGCGACTCGGTGAGCAGGCAACAGGAGTTCACCGCCAAACACACCTTCGACTATCCGCTGCTGTCGGATGCCGACGGGGAGGTCGCCCGGCTCTTCGGAGTTCGCCGCCGCTTCGGTCCGTTGGACATCAAGCGGCATACCTTCGTCATCGACACGGACCGACGGGTGCTCGCCGTGATCAAGAGCGAGGTTCGGATGTCGGTGCATGCCGACAAGGCATTGGAGGCGTTGCGGACTCGCAACCGCGATACCGAGGCCACCGAGACCTGAGCGCATTCCCGATGGGTTTCGTCCTGACGAAACCCCCGGCCGGACACTATCGTCGATCCATGTCACTGACCATGGGCAACGGGCCATTCGCGAAGCCGCTCGCGGGCACCTTGAACTTCGATCTGGCTGCGGCCGCGCCCGCCAGCGTGATCTACCTGTACGGCCTGGATCGCCGAATCCGCGGCGAGTTCGCGGGCGAGATCATCGTGGACACCGTGCGCGCCACGATGGTGCACGAGACCCGGTTGCTCCCGCAGTGGTACCTGCCGTTGGCCGATGTCCGCCCCGGCGTTCTCATCGAGAGCGACAGCCGCACGCATTGCCCCTACAAGGGCGACGCCCGGTACTGGCATCTGAGCCTCAATGGTCGGACGGTCCACGATGCCGCCTGGTCGTATCCGGAGCCGCTGCCGGGCTCCCCCGATCTCCGGGGGCTGGTGGCGTTCTATCAGGAACGGATGGATGCCTGGTTCGAGGAGGACGAGCGGCTGGTGGGCCATCCGCGTGACCCCTTCCACCGCGTCGACACCCGTCGTTCCGGCAGGCGGGTGATCGTCCGGATCGATGGGACGGTGGTCGGCGACAGCCGGAATGCCGTGGCGCTCTTCGAGACCGGCTTGCCGGTGCGCTGGTACCTGCCCGTCGACGACGTCGCCGTCGAGCTGCTCACGCCCTCGGATGCCACGTCGCGGTGCCCGTACAAGGGCGCCTCGGTGTACTACCACCTCAAGGGAACCCCGGAGGGGATCGACAACATCGAGGACATCGCCTGGAGCATTCCGGAGCCGCTGCCCGAGGCCGGTGCGGTCGCGGGCCACCTGAGCTTCGACGGGCATTCGGTCTCGGTGACCGTGCAGGACTGAACCGATTTCCGGCGGTGCAGCCGAACTCGTCCTGTACCCGCGACCACACAGCACCAGCCATTTATTAACCGTCGCTTCCTAGCATCGTCGACATATCCGGTGCGCTGCCGGATTCGGCTACCGCCTCGGGGGAGACGCATGGAAGCGGTGGCCTGGAGGTGCTAGGGCTGGGAGGCGTGCATGTCCGAGACTGCCGTGGTCAACAAGAGTGTGGTCAACAAGAGTGCTGTCATCACCGTGGTGATCGTCCATGACGAGCCTGCGGTGAGCGCGGGTTTCGCCGCCTGGTACCAACTGGCCAGTCCCTGGATCTCGGTGGTCGCCGGTGGGGCGGATCCCGCCGTCGCGTGGACTCGCCCCGGCTTGGATGCCGAGGTGGTGTTGTACGGCGTCCAGCAGGGCGACCCGGTGATGCGGGCCGCGCAGGTACGCAAGCTGACCCAATCCGGTCGGCAGGTCCTGCTCCATGCGGGTAACTGGCCGTGGAACGAGGCCGGTTCGGGCGCGGTGCGGTGCCTGCCCCGCCGAGTGACCAGGAGCCAACTGGTGAATGCGACGCGGCTGGCTGCTCGTGGCTCGAATGCGACGCCGCTGCCATCCCCGCCGCCACCGCTGCTGTCGCCCCGCGAGGTCGATGTGCTGCGCACCTGGCTGCGTTGCCCGTCCAAGTCCACGGTGGCCGAGGAACTCGGGCTCTCCGCCAGGACGGTGAGTTCCTACCTCGAACGCATCCGGTTCAAGTACGAGCACGCGGGCCGGACCGCCTCCACGAAGGCCGACCTGCTGGCGCGAGCCCTGCAGGATGGACTGATCACCCTCGCCGAGGTCTAGCGCGGAAGTCCTCGGCGAGGGTGATCAGGGTTCGCTGCTCGCGGTCGGGCTACTCAGCCCGCCGCGAGGACGGCGGTGGAGGAGGTCGGCGCCGCCGCGCTGAACGCGGGCAGGTAGGCGTTGGTGTGGCCTGCGGCGTTGGGGTGGAAGGACTCACCGATCGGCCAGTAGATGCCGTTGATCCACGGGCTGGCGGAGCAGACTCCCCGGCCCGCGAAGGTGTCGCGTACGTCGACATAGGAGTATCCGGCCGCGCTGACCCGGGCGGCGGTGACGTCGGAGAGCAGGTCGGCGGTCTCGTTCAGCATCGTCCGCTTGGTCTCGGAGATGACGCAGTTGCCGCCGAGTTCGTAGAGCCTCGGGTAGCCGAGCACGACGACCTGGGCGTTGGGGGCGGCCGCGCCGATGGCCCCGTAGGTGTTGTCCAGCTTGGTGGGCAGCTCGGTCTCGATGAAGGTGTTCGCCCGGTTGACCGCCGACTGGCAGGCCTCGGTGGTCAGGAGCGTGCAGGTGCTGATGACCTCGACGAATCCCGCGTCGTTGCCGCCGATGGACAGGCTCACCAGGTCGGTGTCGGCGTTGAGCCCGCCGAGCTGGTTGGCGAGCACGTCATCGGTGACCGCGCCGGAGCAGGCCGCGAACGTGAAGGAGGAGACGTCGTTGGCGGCCGCCCATAGCTCTGGGTAGGCGCCCGGACTGCGTTGGCAGCCCCCACTATCCGGGTGATAGTTGCCGATTCCCGTGCCGGAGGCATAGGAATCGCCGAGGGCGACGTAGTCGACGGGGTCCGAGTCGGCCAAGGCGGCCGGTGCGCCGAGGGTGAGGGCCATCAATGTTCCGGCGAATGCGCAGGCTATGCGGGCAGGGCGCACAGTTACCTCCCAGTAAGTACGTGAGATCACTACGTACCATGCGTGCATTCGGGGAGGAAGTTTCCGTTGCCAGGTATGACCATCTGGCCGAAGATCCACTCGGCAGAGCGGGGATACACAGTGGATTCCGCGACGATGCGTAACTCCACCGCAATAATTCGACCCCCGGATGGCCGCTACCCGACCAGGCTCTCGTCGGAAAGGCTGAGAGATTCCGAGCCGCGTTCATCGCGTGTCGATCACCGCGAGAGGGCCGGACTGCACCGATCACCGCCGCCGAAGATCGAATCTCGACATCGACCCGCGCGCGGATTCACGGCGGTCCGCCGGCTCCCGGAACACGAGAGTCCATCACAATAAACCGCCGCCTCGGCTCTGTTACGCGCAATGAATCGCAGCCGATAAGCCGGATCCGCCCACTGAAATGACGGTGGAGTGCCTCTAGCCTGATGGCCATGACGGCGAGCACCAGGAATGCGATCACGGCATCGGCGAGCGACGGGACGGTCGGGCCGCTGTCGGCGAACGAGTACATCGCACTCGACGAGCAGTGGAGTACGCACAACTACCATCCGCTTCCGGTGGTCATCGCCGACGCGGCGGGCGCATGGGTCACCGACGTGCACGGCAGGCGCTACCTCGATCTGCTCGCGGGCTACTCGGCACTGAACTTCGGCCATCGGCATCCGGATCTCGTCGCGGCGGCCGTCGAGCAACTGGGCAGGGTGACGCTGACGAGCCGGGCCTTCCATCACGATCAGCTCGGCCTGTTCTGCCGGGAACTGGCCGAGCTCACCGAGACGGAACTGGTGCTGCCGATGAATTCCGGCGCCGAGGCCGTGGAATCAGCCATCAAGGTGGCCAGGAAATGGGCCTACCAGGTCAAGGGGGTTCCCGACGGCCGAGCCGAGATCATCGTCGCCGGATCGAACTTCCACGGCCGCACGACCACCATCGTCTCCTTCTCCACCGACCCGACCGCACGGGCCGACTTCGGTCCGTTCACCCCGGGTTTCGTCGTGGTGGACTACGGCTCGGCGCAGGCCGTCGGCGAGGCGATCACCGACCGCACCGCCGCCGTGCTCGTGGAACCGATCCAGGGCGAGGCCGGTGTGGTGGTCCCCCCAGCGGGCTACCTGGCGGAGCTTCGCGCGCTCTGCGATGCCAACCAGGTGTTGCTGATCGCCGATGAGATCCAGTCCGGGCTTGCCAGGACGGGTGAGCTGCTGGCCAGCGCCGCCGATGGCGTGCGAGCCGATCTCTACACCCTCGGCAAGGCCTTGGGCGGCGGAATCGTGCCGGTCTCGGCCGTGGTCGGCAGTCGAGAGGTCCTCGGAGTCCTTCGCCCCGGCGAGCACGGTTCGACCTTCGGCGGCAACCCGTTGGCCTGCGCCGTCGGGCGGGCGGTCATCCGATTGCTGGCCACCGGCGAGTTCCAACAGCGCTCCAGGGAACTGGGCGACCATCTGCACCGACGCCTGGCCGAACTGATCGGCCACGGTGTCACCTCGGTCCGAGGGCGCGGGCTGTGGGCGGGGGTGGAGATCGCTCCCGAGGGCCCGACCGGGCGGGAGGCCACCGCCGCACTGCTCGATCGAGGCGTGCTGTGCAAGGAAACCCAGGACACGACCTTGCGCATCGCTCCGCCGCTGGTGATCACCGAGGCGGAGTTGGATTCCGGTATCGACGCGATCGGCGAGGTCCTCGCAGGCTGAGGTCGCAGGCGACCGGTCTGCCCAACCGGGGTCAGGCCGGTCGCAGCGGCGAGGCGGGCGCCGGAGAGACGTCCTCGGCGTCGAGGTCCGTCGAGACCCGCGACAGCGAGATCAACCGGCTGATCGCCCGGAGGTACTTCTTGCGGTAACCACCGCGCAGCATCTCCTCGGTGAACAGCTTCGAGACCGGCGTTCCGGAGACCACCACCGGCACCGCGCGGTCATAGAGCCGGTCGGCGAAGGACACCAACCGCAGGGCGACGTCCTGCCCGGTGGCCGGTCGGACCCCACGCAGGTGCACGATGCTCACGCCCTCGACCAACTTGCCGTAACGCGAGGGATGCAGCGTGCCGAGGTGTGCGCACAACGCGTCGAAGTCGTCGTAGCTCGCGCCGGGCGCGGCCGAGGCTCGCGCCAGCAGTTCGGCGTCCGAGACCGGATCGGGCGCGTCGGGCAGCCCGCGATGTCGGTAATCGGCTCCGTCGACCCGCACGATCTCGAAGCGCTCGGCCATCGCGTGGATCTCGCGAAGGAAGTCGCCGGCGGCGAACCGGCCTTCGCCGAGTCGATCCGGCAGGGTGTTCGACGTCGCCGCGACGCACACGCCCGCCGAGGTCAGCTCGGCGATCAACCGGGTGACCAGCATGGTGTCCCCCGGATCGTCCAGCTCGAACTCGTCGATCGCCAGCAACCGGTAGCCCGACAGCCGCCGGACCGTCTCGGCGAAGCCCAGCGCACCGACCAGGTGGGTGAGTTCAACGAAGGTGCCGAAGGCCTTCGGCGCCGGAACCGCATGCCAGATCGCGGCGAGCAAGTGGGTCTTGCCGACGCCGAAGACACCGTCGAGATACAGTCCTGGCTTGCCTGCGGGCTTGCGTTCACCACCGGTCAACGATCGCCACCACGACCGTCGTGCGGGCGCGGTACCGATCCGACCGGCGAACTCCCGGCACGAGGCCAACGCCGCCGACTGGCTCGGCTGCGCCGGGTCGGGCAGGTAGGTATCGAATCGGACGCCGTCGAATCTCGGGGGCGGACACATCGCCGCCACCAGCTCGTCCGCGCCGACCTCGGGAGCACGGTCGGTCAGATGGATGGCGGGCATACCCCTGAGCCTAAACCTCGCACCAGGATGGAATCGTGCAGCGTCTCTTCCCCAGCACCCCCGCCGCCGGTACCGAGGAGGCCTTGACCGAACTCGAGGTCGAGGCGGCCTACGCCTACCCGGAACCACTGGACCGGCCCTGGTTGCGGGTCAACTTCGTGAGCAGTCTCGATGGCGCTGTCAGTGCAGGTGACGGCAGGTCGCGGGCACTGTCCAGCCCTGCCGACCGGCGGATACTGGCCCTGCTGCGCGACCTGTCCGACGTGATCCTGGTCGGCGCGGGCACGGCGATCACGGAGGGCTATCAGGGGGTGCGCCCCCGGGAGGTCCGAGCCAACCGACGCGCCCGACTGAGACTAAGCCCACTACCGCCGATCGCGGTGGTGACGGCCAGCGGCGACATCGACCCCGCGAGCCCGCTGATCGGTCAGGCCACCGCGCAGACCATCGTGTTCACCACCTCCGCCGCGCCCTGGGCCCGGCGGGCGGCACTGACCGAGGCGGGCGCCGACGTCGTGGTCGTCGGGACCGACACCGTCGACCTGTCCGAGCTGCGCGCCGAACTGGACCGGCGAGAGCTGCGCCGCATCTGCTGCGAAGGCGGGCCCCGGTTGTTGGGCTCGCTGATCGAGGCCGATCTGGTGGATGAACTCTGCCTCACCATGGCGCCGCTGTTGGAGGGCGGCGCGGCCCCCCGGATCTCGGCGGCGGCTCCCCCGGTGGCCCCACCGAGGTCGATGACGCTGCGCTCGGTACTGCATGCCGACGGGCAGCTCTTCCTCCGGCATGTCAGGGATCTCGACTGATCGATCGCGTCTGAAGGGGCCCAAGCCACACTCGGCCACGCCTGCGGATCGCCGCCCGGGGCCGAGTCGCACGCGACGACCAGAACGGGTGAGACCGGCGCCACCCGATGGTGTGGGGAGTCGGTAGGCCGGTCCGCGAGCGGGCACCACGGGGCGGACAGGCCCGTCTCCCCCGGCATCGGCAGAGCCGACTCGCGCTCACCGACGTCGGGCCCACTCGACGGCGGGCATGGTCGCGAGGAAAGGGACCACCGCCGTGACACAGAGCAACGGGCTGGCAGCGGGCAACGGACAGGGCAACGACCGGGCGGCGCTGGGCGGCACGACGATCCGAGGGGCCACCATCATTCAGGGCATCCCGACGACCGACACCGGCGAGCCGGGCGCCGTCGACACGAGCCTGCCGAGCGGTTCGGCCCAGGCCTGGGGAACCTCGGAGCGCGGGCCGGGCAAGACCAGCATCTCGCCCGCCGTGGTGCAGAAGGTCGCGGGCATCGCGGCCAGGGAGATCACCGGGGTGGCCGCGATGGGCGGCGGTGTCTCCCGCGCCTTCGGCGCCATTCGGGAACGCATCCCCGGCGGAGGCACGTCGGCCACCGCAGGAGTCCAGGTGGAGGTCGGCGAGCGCCAGGCCGCCGTGGACCTGGACGTCATCGTCGAATACGGCGTCTCGATCGCGGAGCTGGCCAGAGCGGTGCGTCGTAACGTCACCACGGCCGTCGAGCGGATGACCGGGCTGGAGGTCATCGAGGTCAACATCGCGGTGAACGACATCCGGCTGCCGGAAGAGGACCGGCCCGAGCCCGCCGCTCCCCGAGTCGAATGACCGGCGACAGGCGGATCGGCGCCGAGGAACGCGCGGCCCTGCGAGCCTTCGTCCGCCGACACCATCCCGACCTCGGTGGTGATCCCGCACGATTCGCCGAGGGGCTACGCGAACTGCAGGACGCCCGGCGTCACGCGGAACTCGGACCAGGGCCGATCGGGTCCGGCAATGGGCAGACCCACTCCACGAACCGTTTCGACGGCCCGATCGTCTTCCGCCGTCGCGTCGGTCTGCTCACCCGGTTGCTGCAGCTGATCCGCGGACCCGGCACCGGCGGCGGCAGGCCCTCCCGCGTCCGATGAGCGGGCCGAGTCGGCCCAGATTCCCCAGGAGGCTCGTTATGACCACCACGCAAGCCGGTCTGATCACCGGACTCGCCCTCGGTTTGGCCGGTTCCCTCGGCGGGTTCTCCGCATTCGTGATCTGTCTGGTCGTCGGGGTGATCGGACTGGGAGTCGGCCGGGCGCTGGAGGGCGAACTGGATCTCACCGGACTTCTCGGCCGGGATCGGGGTGCGGACCGTTGAGCACCGTCGCCGACCACGAGGGCAGGCTCCCCCGGCCTGCGGCCGGGACCATCACCTCCACCGCGCCGGCGACGGAGACCGGCACGGACTCGACGAAGTCCACCGGTGCACGACGATCCCGGTTGGACCGCAGACGAAACCGGTCCCGACCCGATGATCGAGGCCGCCGCGAGGAGCAGACCGCCCCGCCGCAGGAGTCGCGGCCCGTCGGCACGACGGCACTGGTCGAGGCAGGCGGGCGCCCACGACCGTCGACGACCTCGGAGGCGGGCACGCTCACCATCGCCCCCGGCGTCGTGCGCACCGTGGCCAGGTGCGCCGCCGAACAGGTCCCCGAGGTGTTGACCGATCGGCAGCACGGCGGACGACGGGTACTGGTTCGAACCTGGACCGATCCCGCGACGGCGGCCGGCCTGCGGGTCCGACTCGAGGTGACCCTGCGCTATCCCTGCGACATTCGCGCCGCCGCCTGGCAGGTGCGCGAGCGGGTGGTCGCCGAGGTCGGTCGGATCACCGGGATCTCGGTGCTGTCGGTCGAGGTCGTCGTGTCCGGACTGCGCCCGGAGACCCGTCGCGTCCGCTGAGCGAACCGCACCCGTCGAGCATCCACATTCGACCGAGCCGAGAGGTGTGCCGATGCGACTGCTCGTCCGACTGCTCGCCATCCTGATCGGCTTGGTCCTCGCCATCATGGGAGCACTACTGCTGCTGGAGATCGGCTGGACCCGGCTGCGCCCTGCCTCCGATCCGCTGATCGTCCCGTGGCGCGCCTGGCTCGATCTGGGCGGCGAACTCTCCTGGTCGGCTGGAACGCCGACCCTGGCCTCGCTGCTGGCGATCGGGGTGGGTGCGTTGCTGTGCGTGGCGGCGATCATGGCGCGACGTCGGGTGCTGCACCTGCACGATCCGGGCCCGGATGTCTCGGTCACCACCTCCGGTCGCTCGATAGCCAGGCTGATCGTGCGCCGGGTGCGCGCCGAGGACGGGGTCTCGGATGTCTGGGTCAACGCCGACCATCGGCATATCCGGGTGCGCGCCGTCGGCTCCGATGACGAGGACGGCGAGCTGTTGCCCCGGCTCCAGCTCCTCATCCGCGACGTAGTGGCCGATCTCCCGCTGCGCGAGTATCCGAGGGTCTCGGTGGCATTGCGGGCGCCCAGGTCACGTCGATGAGCCGCGCCCGCCGCTCGCAACGGCTGCGCAGCACCTCTGGGGTGCGATCGGCCACGGTGGAGCGCGGGCTGGTGGCGGCCGTGGGCGTCATGGGCCTCGTGGCGGGCGGCACGGCGCTGCTCGTGGGCCGAGGCCTGTTCGGGGCTTTCCGTGCGCAGCGTCCCATCGCCGATCCGCTGGCGCTGGAGTGGCTTCGGACGCATCCGACGGCCGCCATCTCGGCCGCCATCGCCCTCGGGGTGCTCCTGCTGGCGCTCGGCATCGGCGGCCTGCTGGTCGCCTTGCGGCCTCAACAGCATCCCGACCTCACCTTCGTCGACGACAACCACGATCGGCTGGTGGTCACCTCGGCCGCCATCGCCGAGGCCGTGCGTTCGGATGCGGAGCGAATCCCCGGCGTCCATCGGGTTCGCGCGATGTTGGTCGGCGAGCGCCGACGGCCGACCCTGCGCCTCGTGGTGGCGCTGCGCGAGGGCACCGACGTGCGTGGCGTCTGGTCGGACCTCGAACACCGGGTCCTCGTACGGGCCCGCGACTCGCTGGGGCTGACCACGCTGGCCTCGGTGGTGCATCTGGAACTCGACACCGCCCGCGCGAGCCGGGTTCGCTGAGCTCGACGCCGGACTGCCTGCGGAAACGCCGGTTTCCAACATGCCGGCATCGGCGGGCCGCGAGAACATGACCGAATGGCGCTTCCACTGTCCTCGCCGATCGAGCCGATGTTGGCGAGCCCGGCCTCGGAACTCCCCGTGGGCGACTATCTGTTCGAGCCCAAGTGGGACGGCTTCCGCTGTCTGGTGTTCCGCGCGGGTGAGGAGATCCTGTTGCAGTCCCGCACCGGGCGCTCGTTGAATCGGTATTTCCCCGAGGTCCTCGATCGCTTGGCCGAGGCGCTACCCGAGGATGTCGTCCTCGACGGCGAGTTGGTGGTCGCCCGAGCGGGCCGGTTGGATTTCGACGCCCTCGGTGAGCGAATCCATCCGGCTCAGAGCCGGGTTCGCATGCTCGCCGAGGCCACCCCCGCCGAGTTCATCGCTTTCGACATTCTGGCGCTCGGCAGCCGGGACCTACGTGGTGAGCCCTTGAGCCTGCGGCGCGACCTGCTCGTCGATTTCGACGCCCGAGTTGGTGGCTCGGCGCTGCGACTGACCCCGGCGACCACCGATCCCGATACGGCGCTGGTCTGGTTCGATCTGTTCGAGGGCGCCGGTCTGGACGGCGTGGTCTGCAAGCTGCTGGACGGTGGTTACACCCCAGGGCGCCGCAGCATGATCAAGATCAAGCACGAGCGGACCGCCGATTGTGTGGTCGCCGGGCTGCGCTGGCACGCCAAGACACCGCCCGGTACGGCGGTGGGTTCGCTGTTGCTCGGGTTGTACGACGACCACCGGGTGCTGCACCACGTCGGTGTGGTCGGCGCCTTCACGGCGGCGAGACGGCGAGCGCTGGCCGAGGAATTCGACGGACTCCGGATCGACCGCGATTCCGACGGCGGTGTCGAGGCCACCGAGGAGCATCCCTGGCTCGGCGAGCACGCCTCGGACGGACGGCGGGTTCCTGGCGGGGAGAGTCGGTGGCGCAAGGGCAGCGCGCAATGGGTGCCGCTGCGGCCGGAGCGCGTGGTCGAGGTCGCCTACGACCACACCGAGGGGGCCGAGCCCGCCCGATTCCGACACACCACCCGGTTCCGCCGCTGGCGGCCGGATCGCGAGCCGGCAACGTGTCGGTACGACCAGTTGGACGAGCCGGTCCGCTACGACGTGAACGCCGTACTCGCCGGGGAGGTCCGGCAGCAGCCGGGATCCTGACCGCATCGGTCTGCGGGCGCGCTAGACCTAGAGCGCGGCGCACCGTATGCACGTCTCACCTCGCAGCGGGCAAGCTGCGCACGGCGGGTGATCCGCGTCGGGAACACGTCCGCCGGGTAGCCGCTCGGTCGAACGCGGCATGACCTCGTCGGATCGAACGCGCACGGCCGACCGTGACGGCGATCGAGCTGGATCACCGGGAAACCCGACAGCGCCGACTGCGTAGCCTGGGGCGCGAAAGCGGCCGTCGGAGCGGGTGTGCCCGCCTCGTCCACGATGGCCGACGCAAGCCCCGTCGAGACGCCCGCCGCCGGTCACACCGATACGACAGCGACATCCGAGAGTGCAAGGAGGCAACGCGTGCCGCGAACGAATCGGTGGGTCACCGTGGTGTGCACCGCGATGGCCGTGCTTCTCACCTCGGCTTCCTGCACGGTCGGCGGATCCGAACGGCCGCCCGTGCCGCTGTTGCTCGACGAGTCCGAGCAGGAGAGCTTCGATACCGACGTCGAGGTCGAGGTGCCGGTGCCCGATCTGCAGGTTCCCCAGAGCAGCCGACTCCAGTGGGCGGACTGCACCGAGGTGATCAGGGCGCGGATGGGCGGAACCGGACCTACCGACACCACCTATGACTGCGCTCAACTCGTCGCGCCGCTGGAGGCCCCCGGGCTACCCGGGATGGGTTCGACTCCGGTGAATCTGATGCGGGTCGGTGACGGGCCGACCCCGCTGGTGGTGGTCAACGACGTGGCCGGTGAGCCGGGCACCCTGTTCGCCGCGCGATTGGCCGAGACACTGTCACCCGAACTGTTGTCGACCTTCTCGATCATCGGAATGGACCGAAGAGGCACCGGAAGCTCCTTCGACACCAGCTGCGTACCGCCCGACGACCGCACCACCGCGCTGTCCTACAGCCCTCGGGCCGCCACCCCCGAGGAGCTGGCCGGCCTGCAGAACGCCACCGAGACCGCCGCGAAGGAATGCACGCTCATCCTGGACGAGCTGACCAGGGCATTCGATGGAATCCGTTCGGCTGGGGATCTCGAACAGCTCCGGGCCGAACTCGACCTGGATCGGCTGCATGCCATCGGTCGGGGCGAGGGCTCCCAGGTGTTGGCCAACTACGCCCAGCGGTTTCCCGAGACGGTCGGCAGGCTGATCCTCGATGGCGCGCCGGATCCGAATCTCGACGCGATCGGACTCGCCGAGGAACGGGCCCGCTCCGCAGAGGCGGTGTTGGACGCCTTCCTGACCGAGTGCGCGAATCGTCCGGACTGTCCGCTCGGAACGGACCCGTCGGCGGCATTGCGCGAGCTACTCGACCGTCTTGCCGAACAGCCGTTGATCACCGACGGGCCGCCGCTCACCGAGGGATTGGCGATCAATGCCATCCTGCTCGGGCTCGGTGACCGGGCATCCTGGCCCGGATTGGCGGACCGGATCGCTCAGGCCGGGGACGGCTCGGGCGACGGCCTCCTGGAACTGGTCGCCCCGCTGTTGGGCTCGGTCAACGGTGACCAGGCACGCTTCGAGGCCATGCTGATCAACGGTTGCAACGACACACGCGATCGGATTCCGCCGACGCGGGTGGCCGAGCTGGTCACCGAGTGGAGCGGTCGGCATGCCCATTTCGGCGGGATCATGGCGCAACAGCTGATGCTGTGCAGTTCATGGCCCATTCCCGCCGAGGAACCCGAGATCGCGGACACGGACGCGCTGCCGCCGATCCCGGTGATCGCCACCGCCCTCGACCCGGTCACCCCGGGTCTGGGCACCGCCAATGCAGCCGAGGCACTGTCGAGCAGTGTGTTGGTGGACTGGCAGGGCGCCGGGCATGGAGCGCTCGGTGCCTCGACCTGCGCCACGGAGATCGCCGAGGACTACCTCGTCGACGGCGCACTGCCTGACGAGACGGTCGTCTGCCCGCCGTGACCGGCAGGTGTGGCCTGCCCCCGCGATCCACGCCCATGCCGACCCGTTCCGAGCCCGTCCGGCTCGCCACCTCGACCGCATTGGCAGGCCTCGTGCTCAACAGCCCTGGCAACAACCACAACCGGGGCCGGTGCACCCCGAACAACAGCCGCAGCCATCGAGTGCGGGCGGCGGGGTTCGAACTTCGCTCATGATGACCTCCGGGACAGCGACCAACGGACGTCTCCCGATGCTGCCGCGCACGCCGAGTACCGGACACCACCGCCCGACTGAACACCTCGCCACCACTGAGTAGTCGACGACATCACCGAACGTGAGATTCCCTCGGCTGATTCTTCTCACCTGATGGACGCCGAGTGGGCCGCCCGGCGCGCCTTCGTGCCGTTGCACCACCCGCGACCGGGCCTTTCCGAACGGTGGGGCGACTTCGGCAGGTGCGCCACCGTGCATATCGTCGGGTGCGTATGAGTGAATGTCCGACGCATCGACCCGTCGGTGCCCCTCACCGGCGCGATGGCAGGCGGGGCACCGACGTCGAATCATCCGGCGCGGCCGGTCAGCCGAGGGTTCGTTCCTCCAGGGCGGCGGCCGGGTCGCGGCGCGCGCTCAGGTGCACGAACGAGGTGAAGCCCCATTCGGTGAGCCGGTCCAGCTGGGCACCGAACTTGCCGCGTCGACGAACCGGCGCGACCGAACGCCCCTCGGCCCGCAAAGCCCGCGCCACCGACAGCACCTCGTCGATGCCCACCTCGGATTCATGCAGCACCGCGACCTGCTGATCGCGCCGCGTCCCGCCCAGCAGATCGACGATGCGCTCGAAACCGATGGAGAAGCCACAGGCGGGCACATCGCGGCCGAGGGTACGGCCGATCAACCGGTCGTACCGCCCGCCACCGGCCAACGAGGAACCGGCATCCGGGTGCACGATCTCGAAGACCTGGCCGGTGTAGTAGCCCATGCCCCGGACCAGCGTCGGATCGAACTCCCAGCTCGAGCCCGCGGTCTCGGCCAGCGGCGCCAGGGCCGCGACCGTGGTGCCCAGGTCGGTCAGCGCCCGCTCGTCCATGGTGGGCAGCGCGTCGGCCAGGGTGTCGACGAGCGTGTCGATCGACACCGCCTGCAGCCGTTCGATCTGGGTGCGCACCACGGCGACGGACTCGGCGGGCAGCCCACGCGACTCGACGAGCTCCTTGGTGACGCCCTCCCAGCCGATCTTGTCCAACTTGTCGAGGGTGATGAAGAGACCATCCCAGGACTCGGCGGGCAGCCCCGCGTGCTCGGCCAGCGCGGCGAGCAACCGCCGATCGGAGATCCGCACCGTGGTCCCGGTCAGCCCGACGGCGTCGAGCGCGCCGATGGTCGCCTCGATCAACTCCACCTCGGCGAGCACGCTCTCCTCGCCGATGATGTCGATGTCGCACTGGTTGAACTGCCGGTATCGGCCCTTCTGCGGACGCTCGGCCCGCCACACCGGTCCGAATTGGAAGGAGCGGAACGGCATCGGAAGTTGCGCGTGGTGCGCCCCGTAGAACCGGGTCAACGGCACGGTGAGGTCGAAGCGCAGCCCAAGGTCGACCAGGTCGGCGAGTCCGACGCCCTCGGCGAGCGGTTCGGTGATGCCACGACGCAGCACCCGGTAGATGAGTTTCTCGTTCTCGCCGCCCTGACCGCCGGTCAGCCTGCCGATGTCCTCCAGCGCCGGGGTCTCGATGCGGTGGTAGCCGTGATGCCGGTAGACCTCCGTGATGGCCGCCAGCACATGATCGCGGTCGGCGACGGCGGCGGGAAGCAGGTCACGGGTGCCCCTCGGGGGGGTGTTGTCAGTTTTCACCGATCATCCTTGCGCTACGAACGAGGTCGGAGGCGATCCTAGATGCCCCGTCCGATGGCGACCGGTGCCGCCCGAGGTCGGCTCCGGTGACTCCACTGCTCCTATTGGAATCGGGTCCTGCTCCATGGGAGCAGCGCCGCGTGGACGAGCCGACCCTGTCAGGGAACAACTCTCGTGATGCGGATCAAGGCCGCTGTCCTCCCTCAGCGTAGGCGGCGCGGCCTGTCTACTCCAATGAAATCAGCAGGAAGGTGATTCCAGACAGCGGCAGTAAAGTGAAACCTACCCATTGTCGAAGAAAGTTCGTTGCCCTTATCCCGAGCCTGGTATGCGGGGAGAAGAAGAGTTCGTCGTCACCTCGTCCCTCGATGGCGACGCGTCCCGCATCGCATCTGACGACACCCTTGACGGACAACTGCTGTCCAGGGGCGATCGACCATTCTCGGTAGCGGTGGCCAGGGGAGAAGAGTGCCTCTTCTGGCAGGTACGAATTGTTGGGATCGGGCCCGATCTCAGCCTGTCCGGAATCGGCGGCGTCGTCCGGAACGAAGGAGTCATGTGTCACCTTGGGCTTGTGCGGCTGCGCGTCCCCCGGCCGGCACAGAATCTCCCCCGTGCGATCGCGAAGTACGAACGAGGAACGGGACTGTTCGACGAACAGCAGATCCAGCTTCAGCCGGTTTCCCTGCCTGCCGTCCCTCGGCTGATGGGACCACACCTCGGACCGGTACCAGACGCAGGCCCGCTTGGAGTAGGGGGCGGTCAGCTCGGCGGCCGAGCCGAAAAGGGCGTTCCCACTGATGTTGACCTCGACGTCGGTGCCGCAGTATGCGGACAACGACCCGATCGGCAGAGCCTCGGCATTGCCCAGTGACGCACTGAGCTTCCTCGCCCGCCAGGCTGCGCGGAACAGATAGACCGCAGGAGCGCAACAAAGCAGGGTGACCAGCTGCAGGATCGTCGTAAGGTCCGCCATATCGCATCTCCTCCTTCCCCATGCCCGGCCTACCTGGATTTCGATTGGCGCCGACCACCATGACGAAGGCCCGTTCTGCGGTGAATTCCCCTCAGGAGTCGTCGGCCTCCGACGTCGGATTTGCCTTACCGATCGCCAGGTCGTCGTATCGGGTCCTCGGGCTTGCGGGGGTTCCGGCGATATAGCCGGCCCTGGCCATCGCATTGCCACCCACGGCTGCGGTGGCGAGCTGGATGAGCAGGGCGAGCCCGAGTTTCAGTGTGTTCTCCAGCGTCGGGAAGTGCAGGAGAAGTCCCAGCAGAAGCAAGGCTGTACCGAGGCCGGCTGCGATGCTCACCCCGCTCAATCGAGAGTAGAAATCGGGGAGGCGCAGCAGCCCGAAGGCGCCCACGGCGAAGACGATCGCGCCGGTGACCATGCAGATGACACCGAGAACGTCCAAGATCGAGTTCATCGCTTGCCTCCCGCGATCAGACGCGCCAGCGACAAAGCAGCAAGGAACCCGACGAGTGTGCAGGCCAGTACGATATCGATCACCAACTCGGTCTCCAGCCGCAGTCCGAGGAGAGCGACCAGGCCGACGAAGCCGAAGAAGATGACGTCGGCGCCTGCGGCGCGATCGGCGCTCGAAGGACCACGGAGGATGCGGTAGGTCGCGATGATCATGGCTAGGCCGACTGCTCCGAGGCCGATGTCGATGATGGTCATGCCGGTCCCCCGCTCGTGGTCCGTCGGGATGCGGGCAGGCGGTCGGGCGCACCGCTGCGGCGGGTCACCGCTAGGAGCCGGTCCTCCATCGCATACAACTCCTCCTGGAAAGAATCGCGATCGTCGACGTACATCCCGTGCACCCAGAGTGTCGCGGGACGCCTGCGGGCGGCGACCGTCACGGTTCCCGGGGTCAGGGAGATCATGTTGGCCAGCATCGTGATCTCCAGATCAGTGGTACACCGCAGCCGGACTTCGACGAAGGCGGGCGTCGCTCGGCTGCCCGGTGTGAGGATGTCGAGCGCGACGGTGGTCGAGGACTTGATGACCTCCAGCGCGTAGTAGACGGGGAACCACAGCAGGCGGATCAGCCACCGCAGATGTGAGGTCATCGGTTCGTCACCGCTTCGAGGTAGGCAGCGGGGTCCAGCAAGCCGGACGCCGCCTGGGCACTGAGATCAAGCAGGACTTGGGCGCCCAGCCCGATGCAGAGCGTGGCGGTGGTGAGTATCAGCGCCGGGAGCAGAACGGTTGGCCGTACCCTCGGGTGGACCGTCGGCCGAGCTGGGGCCGCTACCCCTCCCGTTGACGGACTGCTCTGATCTCGATCCGGCTGACCATCCGGCTCGGGCCCCGAGCCCCAGAATGGCCCACCCCAGATCTTGAGCATCGACATCAACGTGATCAAGCTGACGGCCACCGCGACGGCGGCGACGATCCACTGTCCGTCCTCGATAGTGGCGCTGACCAGGGTGAGCTTGGCGACGAACCCGGAGAACGGCGGCAGGCCCGCCAAGGACAGCGCGGCTCCCATGAACACCAGCGCCAGCAGCGGCTCGCGTCGTGCGATGCCACCGAGACGTTCCAAGCGACTCGTCCCGTAGGCGTCCTCGATCGCTCCGGTGGACAGGAACAACGATGCCTTCACGATCATGTGATGGATCAGGTAGAAGATTCCGGCCATCAACCCCAGCGGGGTGAACAGGGCGACACCGAGCAGGATGTATCCGATCTGGCTGATCATGTGGAAGACCAGGATGGACCTGGTGGTGTTCTCGCCAACCGCGCCCAGCACTCCGATGAGCATCGTCACGGTGAACGCGACCAGGCCGATCCACAGGTAAGTGGCGTCGCCTTCGAAGAGCAGGGCGTACAGACGGTAGATCGCATAGATCGCAACCTTGGTGTGCAGACCGGAGAACAGGGCGGTTACCGCAGGGGAGGTCGCGGGATAGGTGCGGGCTAGCCAGCCGTGCACTGGCACCACCGCCGCCTTGATCGACAAGGCAAGCAGGACCACCGCCATCGCCGACGCCACCAGGGGCGATTCTCTGGCCGCTCCGACCAGTTCACCGAGGTGCACCGTGCCCGTCACGCCGTAGACCAAGGCGACGCCGGCTAGGAAGATCGTGGAGGTGAGCAGGTTGACCGTGACGTAGATCCGTCCGCCCCGCAGACTGCGCAGCGCACCCGCCATCGCCAGCAGGCCGTACGAGGGCAGCAGCATGACCTCGATGAAGACGAACAGGTTGAACAGGTCGCCGGTGAGCAGGGCCCCGTACACCCCCGCCGAGAGCACTAGGACGAGTGGTCCGAAGAACCGGCCACGCTCCTCCTCGCCGGTGGCGATGGCGAACGCGGAGCAGGTCACGGTGAGCAACGCGGTGGTCGTCACCATCAGGGCGCTGAACACGTCGACGACGAACGGAATCGCGATCCCGTCCTGCCAGAGTCCGATGTTGTGTGCGTAGACCGAGCCGTCACCAGTGGCCTGGATCAGCAGTACCCCGGCCACCAGCGCGCCGAGGTTGGGCGCAAGCAGCAGGATCCTGCGCGGCCACCGGTGAGACACGATGGCGAGCAGGGCGGCGCTGATCAGGGGCACCATCACGACGAGCGGCAGCAGCGCGGCGTTCATGAGGCGTCCTCGGTGTCGTCGTCGGTGCCGGTGGCGGCGAGGGTCAGCATGTAGATCGTGATCGAGAAGGCGATGACGATCGCGGTCAACACGAATGCCTGTGGGAGCGGATCGGCGGCGGCCTCGGCGGAGCCGAAGGACAGTAGCGGCTGGTCGCGCCGAAACGTGCCCCCTGCCGACATCAGCAACAGATTCACCCCGTGTCCCAGGAGCACGAAGCCCAGCACGATGCGGACCATGCCGCGTTGCAGCATCAGGAACACCGCGCCGGCGATCAGAGCGCCGATCGTGATGGCGAGCGTCATCGGGAACCTCCAGTCGCGCGGCCCTTCGAGGACCGACCTGTTGCGGCGCGTCCTCGTCGTGAACTGCTACGGCCCCGAGGGGGACGGGGACGGACTCCCATCGTCTGCGGCTGCCGCAGTCCGAGATGGTTGAGCGCGGTGAGCAGCACACCGATGACCGCGAGATAGACGCCGACGTCGAAGATCAGCGCAGTGGTGAAATGGAAGTCGCCCCAGGGCATCCAGATGTCGGCGTGCAGTGGGCGCAGGAAGGATCCGTCGAAATAGCCCAGCAGCCCGGAGCCTGCCGCTACGACGATTCCGGTTGCAATGAGCCCAGGCGACGACAGTCGGATACGGGCGGCCGATTCGCTCGCCGCCGTCAGGTAGACCAGCGCGAATCCCGCGCCCCCGACCAGCCCGGCGATGAATCCGCCGCCGGGCTCGTAATGTCCCCGCAGGAGCAAGTAGAGCGACCAGAGCACCAACAGCGGCATCAGCCATCGCGCCACAGTCCGCACGATGACGGTGTTCTCGTCGGCGTTCCAGACCGCGCTGCTCGGGGGAACCTTCGGTTGCCGTTCTCCACCTCCGGAGATCAGGCCGCTGGACTTCAACACCGAGATGATCACCAGGCCTGCGACGCCGAGAACGGTGAGCTCACCCATCGTGTCCATCGCCCGGTAGTCGACCAGGATCGTGTTGACGACGTTGGTACCGCCGGTGTCGTCTTCGACGTGGGAGAGGAAGTACTCCGCAGCCTGTGAGAGCTCTCGACGACCTGTCATCAGATAAGCGGCTAGGCCCGCGCTGAGTCCGGCCACAATGGCGATTCCAGCCGTCAGCACCGTCCTTCGCCGGGTTGCTCGATGGAACCTCCGGGGCAGCCGCCGCAGGACGAGCACCGCGACGACGACGGTGAGGATCTCCACCAGCAGCTGGGTCAGCGCGACGTCGAACGCCCCGAGGAACAGGAACCACAGCGCAACGGTGAAACCGGCCACGCCCACTAGGACCAGGCCCGCCAGCCGCGAGCGGGTGATAGTCGCGGAGAGCACTGCGGCCACCACCAACACCACCAGGATCCAGTCCAGCGTCCTGGACGTGGGTGCCGTGAAAGATCCGAAGTCGAGGTTCGCAGTGGCGACGACGGCGGTGAGAGCGCCGATCAACACGATCGGCACCGCCATGTGTCGCCCTGGCGAGTCGCTGCGGGTGAGATCGCCCACCCGGACGCCCAACGCGATCACCCCTCGATACAGCACCTCGAAGACCGCCGTGCCAGACACGGGGAAGAACCGACGGCCCGCCAAGGCCTCACCAGAGGCCGAACGCCAGGTGAGAAGCGCGCCCAGCCCGATGGCGGCAGCCGACATCAACAGCGCCGCATTGAATCCGTGCCACAGGCTCAGGTCGGCGTGCCCACTCCCGGGGGCGGCGTCGACCGCGACTCGGTCGACGAGTGGATTGAGCCACTGAGCGCCCAGGCCGAGGAGCAGGCCGCCGACGACGGCCACCGCAGGCGCAGCGAGGAACCAGACACCGGCCTCGCGAGGCGATGCCTCGTTCGGCGGGCCGCCGAACACGCCGACGACGAATCGGAACGCGTAGGCGAAGGTGAACGCCGCCGCGATCACAGCTCCGACGCCCACAGCCGGGACCACCCAAGCAGGCCCTGGTGCCGCGAGCAGTGCGTCGAACAGGGTCTCCTTGCTCACGAAGCCGAGGAACGGCGGTATCCCCGCCATCGACAACGCCGCCAGACTGGCCACGATCGCGGTGACGGGCATCGCGGAACGCAGCCCGCTGAGCCTTCGGATGTCTCGGGTACCGGCTTGACGATCGATGATTCCGACCGTCATGAACAGCGCCGATTTGAACAACGCATGTGCCACGGTGTGCACAGCCGCTGCGATCAACGCGGCAGGAGTACCGATGCCGATCACCATGATGAGGAAGCCGAGCTGGCTGACGGTCGAGTACGCCGCGAGCTCCTTGAGGTCGTGTCGCTGAAGCGCGAAGACGGCCCCTATCAGAGCGGTGAGCAAGCCGATCGAGATGAGTCCGAGGTTCCACACAGCGAAGTCACCGAACGCTGCGGAGAACCGCATGGCGACGTACACCCCGGCCTTGACCATCGTCGCGGCATGGAGATAGGCGCTGACCGGAGTGCTGGCCGCCATCGCGTCGGGCAGCCAGTAATGGAAGGGGAACTGAGCCGACTTGGTGAAGACCGCCAGCATCACCAGCAACGCGACCACGGTCGCGAAGCCGGTGTCCTGCATCCAGGATGTATCGGCCAGGATCGCGCTCAGGCTGCTGGTCCCGGTCCGCACGATCAGCAGAACGACGGCGGTCAACAGCGCCAGCCCGCCCAAGGCGGTGACGAGGAAGGTGCGCACCGCAGGACGATTCGCCGACGGCCCGGACAGACCGATCAGATAGAACGAGCAGATCGTGGTGAGCTCCCAGAACACGAAGAGCAGCACCAGATCGTCGGCAAGAACCAGACCGGTCATCGCCGTAGCGAAGGCCGTCATCAGGAAGTAGAAACCGCCCCGACGTCCAGGCGGGAAGTACCGCGTCGAATAGGCGATGATCAGCGCACCCACCGCGAGCACCAACATGCAGAACAGCCAGCCGAGACCGTCCATCCGCAGGTCGAGGTTCACACCGATCTCGGGCATCCAAGGTTGGGAGAACTCGAGCGTTCCGCCACCGACCAAGACGTGCCGCCCCTGAATGGCAACGGCCACCGTCAGGGCCACGAAGACAGCCATGATCGGCCAACCTGCAGCACGCCCGAGCAGGCGGTCGAGCAAGGGTGTGCTCAGGGTGGTGAGAACAAGCGCCACCACCAACACGACCAGCAACACGTCATGGTCCCTTCACGATTCGTCTCGCCATGAGGCGTTACAGCGAACGACAGCCCACCGCTGAGAACACCAGCACCGACGGCAAAGGGTTAGCGGTGAGCGTCAAAGATGACGAAAGAACGCAGGGTGGCCCCTCCCTGCGAACGGTAAGACCGTGCGGTCACCCGATGAGCAGGAAGGGGATGGCTGCGGGAACAGGATCAGCGAGATCCCGGCGGGCACGCGCTCAACTCGCCGTGGGCATTGGTTCCCCACGATGTGGTGTAGCCGTTGGTGCCCGGCGGCATCCTGTTACCTACCGGCAGCTTGTGACGTTCGGAGAAGCGGCTCCGCCGCAGTGTCGAGGAGACAGGAGCGGATACACCAGGCGCGCTCTGCGGACCGTGCGTACTGCAGTCAGCTCGCAGATCGGTGGTGTCGATCATTGCCCCTCCCCTCGCGAAGTGTAGAAGTTGTGAAGGAACGTATCAGACGACTGGACCCGACTGAAATGTCTCCTTTTTCTCGGATGACCAGATGGACGTGTACACAACCGGGATCGGTAGACCTGGCGAACGCGAGATCTCACCACGATCCGCGACGCCTATGAGCCGACGGTGCCATCGGGCTGTACGAGGTCAGGAATCGAGCAACCGTCGTGCACGGCCGACGCTCTTGATGATCGCGAGTAGGAGAGCGATTGCCGACTTGATGGCGATGCCCGATCGCCGGGATGCAAACAAGCGCAGCGGACGATCGATTCCCCCTGTTCGCCTCGGTACGGCTCGGGTGAGGCCGATGGCCGCGTCCGCCGATGACGGTGAACACGAGAAGATTCAACGCCCCACGGTCCGTGTCTGGTCACGCTCGGTTCGGACAGCCACAGCTCAGCACCATCGAGTAGCAGCCGCCAACCGCCTCATCCTTCGGGCCGTCGCTCCCGACTCGGCTGCACCCTGGGCGGTTCGCCCGGCATCTTCGGGTGGTCCGGCGGATAGGGCATGTCGCCGAGTCCGTGGTCCCGTGCGTCCCGATCCGCCCAGTCCAGCAGCGTGGCCAGGTCATAGGCCCGCTCGTCGATGCCCGCGTGCGCGTCGCC
Source organism: Actinoalloteichus hymeniacidonis (assembly GCF_014203365.1). NCBI lineage: Bacteria > Bacillati > Actinomycetota > Actinomycetes > Pseudonocardiales > Pseudonocardiaceae > Actinoalloteichus > Actinoalloteichus hymeniacidonis. The sequence continues at coordinate 1,467,123 of NZ_JACHIS010000001.1, read as the reverse complement.
GTTCTCGGCGAACCAGTCCGGCACGGTGCGCAGCGTGAAGTCGTCGGGTTGCACCGACTCCAGTTGGTCCCAACGCACCGGGGTGGACACCGTGGCGCGGGGCGTGCCTCGCACCGACCAGGACGAGGCGATCGTGCGATCTCTGGCGGTCTGGTTGAAGTCGAGGAAGACCCGCTCGCCGCGCTGCTCCTTCCACCAGGACACCGTGGCGAGGTCCGGCGCCCGGCGCACCACCTCGCGAGCCAGCGCGATCACCGCCCGACGTACCCCGACGAAGTCGTGGTCGGGGCGGATCCGGGCCAGCACGTGCACCCCGCGACCGCCGGAGGTCTTGGGGTAGCCGATGATGCCCGCCTCACGGAGCACCTCGCCCAGCACCATGGCCACGCGCACCGCGTCGTCGAAGTCGGTTCCGGGCTGCGGGTCGAGATCGATCCGCAGTTCGTCGGGCCGATCGACGTCGGACCGGCGGACCGGCCAGGGATGGAAGTCGAAGGTGCCGAGGTTCGCGGCCCAGGCCAGCACGGCAGGCTCGGTCGGGCAGACCTCCACGGCCGTGCGCCCGGAGGGGAAGGTGATCTGGACGCCCTCCACCCAGCTCGGGGCGCCCTTCGGGACGCGCTTGGCGTAGAAGGGGTCGCCGCTCACGCCGTCGGGAAAGCGCTTCAGGGTCGTCGGGCGGTGCAGCAACGCGGCGAGCAACGGTTCGGCGACGGCGAGGTAGTAGTCCACCAACTCCCGCTTGGTGATACCCGGTTCGGGGAAGTAGATCTTGTCTGGATTGGTCACCCGAACCCGTCGGTCACCGTGCGGTCCTGGGACGAGAATCTCGACAGCATCCGCCATCGGACCAGCGTAAATGCCAATCGCGCCCCTCGCCGTCGAGCCGGATTCGACCCGATCGGATCGGCCGAGCAGCCGGTCCCCGAGGTGGGTGACACACCGCCGGTCCCGGCATCGGGCGACCCGGGTATCGCCCCGGCCCGGGGTAGGTGATTGCCGCCGGAGTCCACAGGCGGCCACCGGCGAACCCGCTACCGTGGGGGCATGGGTGAGAGCAGTCGGTGGATGGATTCCGACGACGCTCGCCGCCACGAGATGAACGCGTTCAGTCCGGCTGCTCCCTCGGACCGGTTCACCGAGGACCTGATCGGACTCGACCGCGACGATCCGGAGGCGATGGCGTTCGCGGCACATCTGGACCGGATGGAACGCCGTCGGCCGGATATGACGATCGAGGGTTCGCTGTCCGCGCTGGAGGAGTTCACCGACTCCGCCAATCGGGCCGGGGGCGGGCGGCGGCTGGTCGCCGTGGTGGTGGTCACACTGATCCTGACCGCGTTCCTGCTGTTGGTCTGGCACATTCTCGTGCTGGCCAGCACCGTTCTCTTCTAGGCGTCCGCAGCCGAAGATCGACTGAAGAACGGGCGCGTAGGCCGAGGAGGACTACCGTGATGAGCATGGAACCAGTCCGTGGGAGCACTCCGAAGGTCGTCAAGTCCGACGAGGAGTGGCGGGAAGAACTCACCCCGGTCGAGTACGCGGTCCTGCGGCAGGCGGGCACCGAACCGGCCTGGACGGGTGAGTACACCGACACCAAGACTCGGGGTGTCTACATCTGCCGGGCCTGTGGCGCGGAGTTGTTCAACAGCGACACCAAGTTCGAGTCCAACTGCGGCTGGCCGTCCTTCTACACCCCGTCCGACGGCGACAACGTGATCCTGCGCGAGGACCTGAGCTTCGGGTCGCGCCGGACCGAGGTGCTGTGCGCGAGCTGCCACAGCCATCTCGGACACGTCTTCGAGGGCGAGGGCTACCAGACCCCGACCGACCAGCGGTACTGCATCAACTCGGTGTCGATGAAGCTGCTGCCCGCCGAGTAGAAAACGCCACGGGCTTCGCTATCGCCCGCCGGACTGCAACCGCCCCTGCGAGCGTCTCCGTCTGAGGGCCATGAAGAGATCGACTCGATCGTTGGCGGTCGCGTTCTCCTTGGCCGTCCTGACGGGCTGTGGGGCGCAGGGCGGTGCGGGAACGGCATGCACGGCGATAGCCGGACGCACCGGGATCGGGCTGACGATCGCCGCGCAGGTGGCATCGGAGCTCTCCGGAGCCACGGTCCGGCTGTGTCAGGACGACTGTGTCGATATCGAGCTGCCGGTGTGCCGCGATGCGGGCGACTGCACGAGCAACGGGCTGCGCCCCGGTTCCGAGACCGTGGACACCGGCTGCTCGGGTGATGACCCCTCGGATGTCTGTGGAGCGTCGGCGGTGCCCACCGGGGAACTGACCGGATTCGTCGACTACACCGAACTGGCCACGGGCCCGGCGGAGGTCACGGTGACCCTGACCGACCGGCGGGACACCCAGATCCTCAGCGAGACCATCACGGCAGCCGCCGAGGCGACCTACCCGAACGGGCCGGACTGCGGAGCCCGCGGCGTCTCGGCCGCCGTCAGCGTCACCGATCAGGGTGTGCTGGTCGCGTCCTGACCCGCCCGGCGCCTACCGTGCCGACCGGCGGGTCGGCACGGCACAGCGGCAATCACGGCAGTCGGGAGACCAACTCGCCGATCGGAACGCGGATTCCGGTGTAGAAGGGCAGTTCCTCACGAACGTGCCTGCGCGCCTCGGTGGCCCGCAGCTCCCGCATCAGGTCCACGATCCGGTACAGCTCGGCGGCCTCGAAAGCCAGCAGCCACTCGTAGTCGCCCAGCGCGAACGAGGCCACCGTGTTGGCTCGCACGTCGGGGAACGGTCGGGCGGCCTTGCCGTGGTCGGCGAGCATGGTGCGGCGTTCGTCGTCCGGCAGCAGGTACCAGTCGTAGGAGCGCACGAAGGGGTACACGCAGAGGTACTTCTGCGGCTCCTCCCCCGCAAGGAAGGCAGGGATGTGCGCCCGGTTGAACTCGGCGGGGCGGTGCACGCCCACGCTGCTCCACACCGGCTCGGAGGCCCCACCGAGGATCGTGTGCCGGATGCCGTTGTACGCGGCCTGCACGGCGTCGACGTCCTCGGCGTGCCACCAGATCATGTAGTCCGCGTCGGCACGCAGCCCGGACACGTCGTAGACGCCCCGGACGACGACACCCTTATCGGCCAGGCCCGCGAGGTACTCCTCCGCCTCCCGGGCGGCCTCGGCTCGATCGGCGGGCAGCATGCCCTGCTCGATACGGAAGACCGACCACATGGTGTACCGAATGGACGAGTTGATCTCGTCCGCGTTCACGCCAGACATGACCTCATCCTCGCACCGCCTCGGCTGGGCTCGGAGCCGAGGTCAACCCCGAGGCCAACGCCGCGGCGGCCGATCGAGCGCCGCCGACACAGGCCGCCAGGCCGATACCGTCGAAGGACGCACCCGCCACCTCCAGACCCGCCAGACAGGCGACCTCGGCTCTGATTCGCCGCACCACCTCGACGTGACCGACTCCATACTGCGGCAGCGCACCGCCCCACCGGGTGACCAGGCTCTCCACCGGATCGGCCCGAATCCCCGTCAGCTCCGCTAGATCGGCGCGTACCGAGGCGATCAGCTCCTCGTCATCACGCTGCATCGTCTCGATCTCGCCGAAGCGGCCGATCGAGCCACGCACCAACAGCGGCGCCGAGGACTCCCGCCCCGCACCGAGGTGCTCCCACTTCCGGCTGGAGAAGGTGAACGCCTTGGCCGTGAACGGGGTCCCGTCGTCGTGCCGCTCGCCCTTGGCGATCAGCACCCCGCTGGCATCCGGCAGGGATGAACCGGGCGGCAGTGCCAGGCTGACCACGACAGTCGAGGCGACGTCGATCGCCCCATAGGCGGCGGAAGCGGCCGGGGCGGCCACGGAGAGCAGTCGGCGGGCCGCAGGCGGCGGCACCGCGAGCAGTACCGCGTCGACCTCCAGCAACTCCGGACTGGGGACCGCGCCGAAGGCCAGCCGCCAGCCGACATCACCTCTGGTGAGGGCGTGCACGGGCAGTCCGAGCCGGACCGTCGCACCGGCGGCCTCGGCCAACCGGTCGATCAAGCGGATCAGACCGCCGCGCAAGGTGCCGAAGACCGGCGGACGGACCTGTCCGGGCTGTGGCGCGGGCGGCAGGAGGCCCGCCGCAGCGTGCAGCACCGAGCCGTCGCCGTCCTCGATGGCCTTGGCCAGGGCGGGCATGGTGGCCCGCAGCCCCAACCGGTCGGCGCTGCCCGCGTAGACCCCGCCCAGCATCGGGTCGACCAGCCGATCGGTCAGCTCGGAGCCGAATCGAGCACGCAGCATCTCGCCGAGGGACACGTCCCCGCCGTCGAGCCGCAGCGGCGGCGCATCGGGCTCGCCTGCCACCCGGGCCAAGGCCTGCGGCGACAACACGTGACGCACCGACTCGACGGAGCCGGGCACTCCCTGCACAGTTCCGGCGGCGGGCAGCGCGACGGTCCGGCCACCGGCTCGTACCGTGGGCCCCGCCGAGGTCGGATTGACCAGATCGTCGGTGGCGCCGAGTTCGGTGAGTAGCTGGACGACCTCGGGCCTGCGCACCAGGAATGCCTCGGCACCGACGTCGAAGGCGCCACCGCCGAACTGCGCGGTGGCGAGTTTCCCGCCGAGACGGCGGCTCTGCTCCAACACCGTGATCCGTGCCGAGCGGCCGAGCAGCCGACGTAGCTCGTAGGCGGCGGTGAGTCCGGAGACGCCACCGCCGACGACCGCGACGTGCGGGCCCAGAGTCGTCCTGGTCACCGAGTTTCGACTTCCGGGCCTGCCCCGTCGGATGCGACGAGGCCTGCGCCACGCTCGTGGACCAACCGGACCACCTGGGTGATCATCTCGGGGTCGGTGTCCGGCAGCACACCGTGACCGAGATTGAAGATGTGTCCGCCCGCATGCCTGCCCTCGGCGAGGATGCGGTCGACCTCGCGCTCGATCGCATCCTCGCCCGCGAAGAGCACGGCCGGGTCGAGATTGCCCTGCACGACCGGGGCGGGTGCGTCCGGAGCGGCGGCCGACAGTCGGTCCGCGGCCACGTCCAAGGGCACTCGCCAATCGACGCCCACGACGTCGGCGCCCGCCTCGCGCATGGCGACCAGCAGTTCGCCGGTACCGACTCCGAAATGGATCCGGGGCACCCCCGCGTCGGCCAGTCCGTGGAGCACCTTCGCCGAATGCGGCAGGACGAACTCGCGGTAGTCGCGCTCGCTCAGCGCGCCCGCCCAGGAGTCGAAGAGCTGGACGGCGTCGACGCCTGCCGCGATCTGGCCCCGAAGGAATCCGAGGGCGACGTCGGCGAGACGATCGAGCAACGCGTGCCAGATGGCCGGCTCGGAGTGCATCAACGCCTTGGTGCGCTCGTGGTTGCGGCTCGGCCCGCCCTCCACCAGATAGGAGGCCAGGGTGAACGGCGCGCCGGAGAAGCCGATCAGCGGCGTGTCCTGGAGTTCTGCGGTGATGAGCCGGATCGCCTCGGCGACGGGCTCGACGCCCTTCTCATCCAGGACGGGCAGGGCCGCGACGTCGGCGGCCGTGCGCACCGGGGCGGCGATCACCGGTCCGGTCCCCGGCACGATGTCCAGGTCGACGCCGGAGGCGAACAGCGGCACCACGATGTCGCTGAACAGGATCGCGGCGTCGACGCCGTGGCGGCGCACCGGTTGCAGCGTGACCTCGCAGGCCAGATCGGGCGTGAGGCACGCCTGGAGCATCGGGATCCCCGCTCGCACCTTGCGGTACTCGGGCAGAGATCGTCCGGCCTGCCGCATGAACCACACCGGCGGACGGCTGGGACGACCGCCCGCAGCGGCGATCAGGAACGGGGCATCGGAGAGGTCCCTACGAGCGGGCACCAGCGCAGCGTTCGTCATGTCGTCCACCATTTTCCCACGAGTTGTGCCGGCCTTGCGGCGCGACCTGCGCCGAATGTGAGGTACGGCGCTCCAGCCATGATGAGATCACCGGGCCCCGCTCGGCGTGGCGAACCCCGCATCATCCCCGATTGCCTCTACAGTCGCGATTCGTGACCGGGATGACGCCAGTACCTGAGGTGTTCCGGCACGCCGTGAGCACCTTGAAGTCGGTTCGGCCTCGGTCGGAACTGACCTTCGAGGAGGTCCGGCCGCCGCAGCGCCTCGCTCCTTGGGCCTATGCACTCAGTGCCGAGGTGACCGGCCCGACCAATGAGTTCGCCTCCGGCAGGTTGGTGGTGCTCCACGATCCGGACAACATCGACATCTGGAACGGCGAACTGCGCGTCGTGGTCTATCTCCAGGCGGAGCTCGATTCGGAGTTCGCCAGCGATCCGCTGCTGCCGCAGGTCGGTTGGTCGTGGCTGACCGATGCCCTGGAGGGCTGCGGGGCACGCTGGACGACGCTCGGCGGCACGGTCACCGTGACGTCCTCGGCCCGATTCGGCGAGATCGAGGGTCCCGCGCACACCCATGACCTGGAGTTGCGGGCCTCCTGGACCGCATCGGACTCGGAGCTGGCTCCGCATGGCGAGGCGTTGTGCGAGGTGCTGGCCAGCGCTGCGGGACTGCCGCCGATCGGCGTGGTCGAGCTCCGCCCTCGCTGACGACGACCGTCGCGCGTTCCCCCGACCGGGCCGGGTTGCCGGCTCCCCGTGGTCCCTCTCCGTCGCCTCGCCCGGCTGTTTCGTCATGGTCGGACTTCTGAAGGCCGCTCGGGTGGGTGTAAATCGATCCGTCAGCCCGTTCTCGGGCACTGAAGGGCACCGTCGATCGACTGCCCTTCGTACGCGAACGGCTGTCGGTTCGAAGATCGTTGGATGGATCACACTCCACCGCGCGGCCTATCGAAGCCACGTCCGGCTGCCGATGCTTTCCATGGGCGCGGCAGGCAGGTGGGACGGCCGTGAGATGCCGAGGTCACTGGTCCGGTCGGGCGAGACGCGACTGAGCCCATCGGACGGCTCGGATGCCATCCACAGCGGGAGTCGCGGCGCAGGTCTGGACCAATGTCGGACACTAATGTCGTTCTTCGACGCCGTGGCGTTAGCCAGTCACGAGCCTGTACACCGATCGTGTTATCAGAAGTCACCTCGGTGACAACCCAATCGGGATAGATCGCACATTGACCGTCCCGCTGGCGCCGTTTGGCGGCTACGCTGCCCCAGTCGACACCACTTTCGGTCGATCAGTGGCGCGGCTGATTGACCGAGAGTCCCGGTGCCGGTCGGGGGGCACGACCGACTCCAGGGAGGTAGTGACGTGGCTGCCGTCGGCTTAGGTCAGGCCGTTCGTACCACGCCAGCCGGTGCTTTGCCGGCCAACATGGTCCCGCACCCGCGGGAAGAGCTGTTCTCGGTATTGGTGGTTGACGATCACCCGCTGCTCCGAGAGGCGATCGCCGCTCGGTTGCAGCAGATGGGCGCAGGCACCGTGCATGAGGCCGCATCGCTGGCCGAGGCCAGGGCGCGAGCCCTGGCGACAGGTCCGTGCGACCTCGCGATCCTCGATCTCGGGCTTCCGGATGGGAGTGGCATCGACCTGGTCACGGAACTCCGTGGCCATGGTTGGCCTCGGATCGTGGTCTTGGCGTCCTCTGACGACCCCTACGCGGTCAGGGCGGCATTTCAGGCAGGCGCTCAGGCGTACCTGCTGAAGTCCGCCTCACCGATGGTGGTCACCGATGGGGTTCGCAGGGTCCTCGACGGTGGCGTGTATGCCGATCCGAGCGTGGCACCCGTCCTTGCTGCGGGCACGCGTGTGCCGGGCACGGACAACACGCCGCGTGAGCTTTCCGCACGCGAGGTCGAGGTATTGCAGTTAGTCGCCGACGGTCGATCGAACAAGGAGATCGGCGAGGCGTTGAACCTGTCCGCACTCACAGTGAAGAGCCACCTGTCGCGGATCGGCCGAAAGCTGGGCACGGGAGATCGTGCCCAGATGGTCGCTCTGGCTATGCGCGCAGGTGTCATCAGATAAGTCCGGCGCCTTCTGGAGTCCGTGGTGTTTCACACGGCTCCAGAAGGTGCTCGCATCCCGTGTCGCATGACCTTGCTCGTCGTCGCCGTCGACTTCGACGTAGGGTCAGCGGCCGTGGATGCACACCGTTGCGAGCCCGCCTCCGAACCCGTCGGTCAGTCGGATCGGGAAGTCGTCGAGCTGACCGAACCCGCCGAAGGCGTACCGCCGGTGGTGACGGATGCCGCGGCGCTGCGGGTGGCCGCCACGGCACTCGCGGCGGGCACGGGTCCGATCGCGGTGGATACCGAGCGGGCCTCCGGCTACCGCTACTCCGCCAGGGCCTACCTGGTGCAGCTGCGCCGTGAGGGCGCGGGCACCGTCTTGGTCGACCCGATTCCGCTGCGCGGCAGACTCGCCCCGCTGATCGATGCGATCGGCGGTCAGGATTGGGTACTGCATGCCGCGTCACAGGATCTGCCCTGTCTCGCCGAGCTCGAACTGCGACCCGGCACGTTGTTCGACACCGAGCTAGCGGGCAGATTGGCGGGCTATCCGCGGGTCGCGTTGGGCGCGCTGGTCGAGCAGCAGCTCGGTTTCCGGTTGGAGAAGGGGCATGGCGCGGCGGATTGGTCCCGCCGTCCGCTGCCTGCCGACTGGTTGAACTACGCGGCGCTGGACGTGGAGCTGCTGCTGCAGCTCCGGGAGTCGCTGAAGGCGGAGCTGCGGTCCCAGGGCAAGCTCGAATGGGCGCTTCAGGAGTTCGAGGCCGTGCGCACCGCGCCGCCGCCCGCTCCGCGCCCCGAGCCGTGGCGTCGGACCTCCGGCATCCATCGGATGCACGCGCCCCGCAAGCTGGCGACGGTGCGAGCGTTGTGGCAGGCGCGCGACGAACTGGCCAGGACCAAGGACATCGCGCCGGGGCGGGTGCTCCCGGACAAGGCGATCATCGAGGCCGCGCAGACGCAGCCCGCCGACGAGGCTGCGTTGGTGGCGCTGCCGATCTTCGGCGGCCGGGCCCAGCGGCGACGCGCGGACGTCTGGATGACGGCGCTGCGGACCGCCGCCGCGCTACCGAACTCCGAGCTCCCCTCCTCCTCGCCTGCCAATGACGGCCCGCCGCCGCCCAACCGGTGGGCGGACCGCGACCCGGAGGCCGCCGCGCGGCTGACCTCGGCCCGGGCCTCGCTCACGGAACTGGCCGAGCACCACTCGCTTCCCGTGGAGAACCTGTTGCAGCCGGATCTACTACGCCGGACCTGCTGGACGCCGCCTGCCGACCGCAGCGTCGAGGGCACCTCGGCGGCACTGCGCGCCGGGGGCGCCCGACCGTGGCAGGTCGAGTTGACCGCCGCGAAGGTGAGTGAAGCGCTCGCCGCGACGCCCTGACGGGAAGCGGACGAAGTCCTCGCTACAGGGGTGCCGCCGTGGGTCGACGAGCTTCAGATTCGTCGACCCACCGATGCCGGACGGTCGTGCGCACCGTCCTCGGTGGTCGCGCATCGCGCCCTGGCGGCGGGACGGGGACTCAGGTGTCGGACGCGGTCTTCTGCGCGCGAAGGAGCTCCCAGGAGCGGCGGATCGCCTCGATCTGCGCGTCGTTGTACAGATGCGCTATCGACTTCTCCATGATCTCGACTGCTTCGGCCAGTCCTTGTCCACGGGTGCTATACGGCGGATTCTCGGGCGTTCGGGTGCGGGTTTGTTCGGCTAGCATCTCGGCAACGGCTTCTCGTTCTTTCCGATCGGCGTTGGGCGACAGCGCATCGAACGCTTCATCGACCGGAGTCCGCGGACTGGAATGGAGAATTTCCTGGAATGTCAGGACGGTCTCGGCGTCGAACAAACGCGACATGACGAGAAGCACGGCGAAGTCCTTCTCGGACAGCCCCGGCGGCTTATCGGAAAGTTGCAGAGCGAGATCCCCGAAGCTGCGGCCCGCCAGCGCACCTCGAACGTCTTCCCGCATCGCATTGAATTTATCGATGGCAGCCGTGAGTTCTCGCTCGGCTGCGGTCAGGGCCTCGTAGAGCTCGCTCGAATTGTCGTTCTCCAGGGCCGATGCCGCGCTAGCCGGCGAGAGGCCCAGTTCCGTAAGCCGTCGGATCCGAAGCAGCTGAAGCAGATGTTGTGCGCGGTACTGCTTGTACCCGTTGTGACCGCGCTCCGGTTCATCCAATAATTGAGCGCGGTGATAGTAGCGGATCGCCTTGGTGGTCGTTCCGGCGAGGTCGGCGAGTTGCTTGGTGCTCCACACGGCGTGCTTTCATCTTGATGACGGTGAGTTTGGCGCGCATTCGAGCGACCATGTTACGTCAATGGCCCGTGAGACTCGGCGGATCAGCCGAGCCGCACGGGCCCCACCGTCTTGGTTCTTCGCGTGCTCAGAGCGAGCAGCGCGCTCCGGCCGCTGGTGCGGTCAGGTCGATCAGGTAGTCGGCAATCACCTCGTTGATGCAGGAGTTGCCCGCGAGAACGGTCCCGTGCTGATTGCCGTCCACCGTCAGCAGACTGCCGTCGAGGGTCTCGGCGAGGCTGATACCGCCCTCGTGCGGTGTCGTGGCATCACCGGTGACGGAGATCGTCAACGTGGTCGGTAGATCCGGGATGTCGGTGGCGTACGGCCCGGGCAGGCCGGGTTCGCCGGGCCAGCCCTCGCAGTGCGACGGGATGCCGTCGCCGAGGTCCTTACCCGAGTCGAGGAAGGGGGCGGCAGTGATGAGCGCCGTCAGATACTCGGCGTTGGCCGCCGGGTCCAGCCGCTCCTCGTCGGCGCACTTGATCGCGAGTGACGCCTCCAACGAATCGTCGTAGGAGCCGTCGGCGCCGCGCCCCTGGTACCCATCCCGCAGGGCGAGCAGCGCATCGCCGTGGCCCTCCTGGAGTCGAGCCAGCGCATCGATGGCCACGGGCCAGATCTCCTCGCTGTACAGGCCGATGAGAATCCCGTCGATTGCGGCGATGAAGGAGAGCTCGCGCCCGTCGGACACGGGAAGCGGCGTGTCCAACAGCGGGCGAACGGTCTCATGCAGGACCGTCGCGGCCTTGGACGGGTCGGTGCCCAACGGGCAGGCTGGATCTGCCGCGCAGTACTCGGCCATCCCGTCGAAGGAACGCTGCAACCCGGAGAACTGGAGTATCCGCCCGTCGACGGTGCCCAACTGCGGATCGATCGCGCCGTCCAAGACCATGGCGCGGACATTCTGCGGGAACATCTCGGCGTAGACCGGCCCGAGACGCGTGCCGTAACTCGCCCCGACGTAGGTGAGCTGCTCGTCGCCCAGCGCCGCCCGCAGCACGTCCATGTCTCGGGCGGCATCCCGAGTCCCGAAGTGAGCGAGTGCGTCGCGTCCGCCGACGCTGTCAGCGCAGCGCTCGGCCAACGGAACGGGATCGACACTGCCGTCCCCGACCAGGGACCCCGGCGTGGCGTCGTCATCACGCATCGCGTCGGTGTAGCAGTCCAGGGCCGGTTCGGAGGCGCCGGTGCCCCTCGGGTCGAAGCCGACGAGATCGAAGTCCTCCCCGATCGGGGTGTCGGCCCAGGCTGCACCGAGCATCGGAGCCATGTGAGTGCCCCCGTAACCGGGTCCGCCCGGGTTGAGGACCACCGACCCCTGCGCCTCGCCGCGTGCCGGGACCCGCAGCACGGCGATACGTGCCGTCCCCCCGGCCGGATCCTCGTAATCGATGGGCACGCTGAGTCTGCTGCACTCGATCGTCGGATCCGAGGCGAAGGCCTGTTCGTCCAGCGGAGTGACGGCGAAACCCTCACAGCTGCCGAATTCCAATTGCTGATCGTAGAACTCCGCCGGGTTCGATTCGGCATTCGCGGCCGCAGGCTCGGAATCCCCGGAATTGCAGGCGACGGCGACGAGGAGAAGTGGGAGTACCGTAGCGATACGTTTCCACCGGCGCCGCCCGGGGTGATCCCCGGCTCGCGATTTATTCTTGGTCATGAACCCAGTAGAACTGCTTGCCCCAGGGCAGACTCAAGTTCGATGTCACATTGCGAGGATGGCGAACACCGGCAGCGCAAGGTTATTGATCACGTGCACGACGACGGCAGGCCAGATAGAGCCGCTGCGCCGCGCAATCTCTGCGGTCGCAATGCCGAAGACGACCGCACTCGGCAATGCGAGGTTCACACCATGAAAAAGCGCGAACACGATCGTGCTGGACAGGACCGCGACAACCGGTCCGTAGCGAAGCAATCCTCGCATCAGGACGCCACGGAAAAGCAGTTCCTCGCCGATCGGCACGAAAAGGGAGATGAACGCGAAGGTCAGGATAAGTGGGAGCAGGCCGCTCCCGGCCGCTTCGACATAGGGCAGCTGGGCCTCTCCGTCGATACCGAACACCGCGGCCGCACCCATGTTGACGAAGCCCTTGACAATGAAGGTGCCGACACCGACCGCAACGGCGATCAGCAGCCACCGCCACGTCGTGCGTGTGACGCCGAAGGCCGCCCAGCCTCGGATGCGCACGAGTGCCGCGACCGCGAAGCCCGCGAACGGAGTGAACACCGACCATGCCGCGAGGGCGAGCCCCTGCATGGCGGCATCGGCCTCCGACAACAGGCTGAGCAGGAGCGGAGTCGCCGCCAGAGCTGCGAGCGCGGTCAACACGCCTGCGATGATCTCGGGCCAGCCCGGGCGGTCGGGCCGCCCGGATCCCGGCGGGGCGAAGGGCGCGGAAGGCAGAGACTCTTGATTCATAGGCAGAGTAGAAAGCCATGCCCCGGGGCAGACTCAAACGCTATTGCCTGCGCCGGGCACCCGAACCACCGCTGGAGCGCATTGCGACCGATCGGGCGGGCCGAGCAGCCGCGTCGTTGGCGCCCCGACAGCGAGTTTCATGATTATCTACGCAGGGTAGTAATCCGGAGGCACTGACGGCACCCTGGAGGTGGCGGGTCATCCCGGCTGCAGCCATCGGATTCGCGCCGACGATCCGCCTTCACTCGTCGACGGGAGATCAGCGTGGACACTTCCGGACTCGTGATAGCGGGGTTGATCAGCGCCGGGGGCGCCGTGATCATCCTCGCTCTACTCATCGTGGTCACCACCGAGAGATGGAACCTCGGGCAGACCCTGATCTGGGTACTGGTGATCTTCGCCATTCCGGTACTCGGTGCGCTGGTGTTTCTGATCCTTGATCACCAGCGGAAGGTCTCGCTCGCGGGCATTGCGCAGCGCAGCGCGGCCGACGACGTCCCCACCGCGCCCTGACCTGCGCAGACGTCAAGGTAGGTTCGACGTGCTCCGGCCTGCCTGCAAATCTCGAACGGCTAGTCGCCAACCACTGGTTACCAGCCGGTAGCAAGGGCTAGAGTGATTGTTACCGGCGGGTAGCACGGCTGGCCCCTCACGCCACCGCGCCGCCTGCGAACAGCCGACCCCGAGCTTTTGAGGAGGAGCACGCCGTGGCCGCAAACGTCGCAGGACGTGCACTTCGGGACGTGGTCTTCGTCGACGGCGTGCGCACGCCGTTCGGCAAGGCAGGCCCGAAAGGCATCTATGCGGAGACCCGAGCCGATGACCTCGTCGTCAAGGCCATCCGGGAACTGCTCCGCCGCAACCCCCAGCTGCCTGCGGAGCGCATCGACGAGGTCGCCATCGCCGCCACGACCCAGATCGGCGACCAGGGTCTGACCATCGGCCGCACCGCCGCCCTCCTGGCGGGTCTGCCCCGCTCGGTCCCCGGTTTCTCGATCGACCGGATGTGTGCGGGCGCGATGACCGCCGTGACCGCGACCGCCGGCGGTATCGCGCTCGGCGCCTACGACGTCACCATCGCCGGTGGCGTGGAGCACATGGGCAGGCACCCGATGGGCGAGGGCGTCGACCCGAACCCCCGCTTCCTGGCCGACAAGCTGGTCGACCCCTCCGCGTTGGTCATGGGCCAGACCGCCGAGAACCTGCACGACCGCTTCCCGCACCTGACCAAGGCCCGCACCGACGCCTACGCCGCCGCGAGCCAGGAGCGGTTCGCCGACGCGGTCAAGGCCGGGAAGATCAGCCAGGACCTCGTGCCGGTGGCGACCCGTTCGAGCACGCTGGGCTGGGGCCTGGCCACCGAGGACGAGGCACCCCGACCGGGCACCACCGTGGAGACCCTCGCGTCGCTGCGTACCCCGTTCCGCCCGCACGGTCGGATCACCGCGGGTAACGCCGCAGGCCTCAACGACGGCGCGACCAGCGCACTGCTGGCCGCCGAGGAGACCGCCGTCGAACTCGGTCTGCCGGTCGCGATGCGGTTGGTCGGCTACTCCTTCGCGGGCGTCGAGCCGGAGGTGATGGGCGTCGGACCGGTGCCCGCCACCGAGAAGGCGCTGTCCCGGGCAGGCCTGAGCATCGACGACATCGGTCTCTTCGAGATCAACGAGGCCTTCGCCGTCCAGGTGCTGGCCTTCCTCGACCACTTCGACATCGCCGACGACGACCCCAGGGTCAACCAGTGGGGCGGCGCGATCGCCTGCGGCCACCCGCTGGCCTCCTCCGGCGTTCGGTTGATGACCCAGCTGGCCCGCCAGTTCGCCGAGCGTCCCGACGTCCGTTACGGCATCACGACGATGTGCATCGGCATCGGCATGGGCGGCACCGTGATCTGGGAGAACCCTGCATGGAACGGGGGCGACAAGTGAGCAGCACACTGTCCATCGAGGACCTCAAGGCGGCAATGCCCGACGAGGTCGTCACCCACGCGTTCACCCGGATCATCCGGGTACCGGGTCTGGACGGCCCGTTCGCGCTCATCACCATCGACAACGGGCACGACCACACCCGGCCGTCCACCCTCGGGCCGCAGAGCCTGATCAGCCTCGACGAGGCGCTGGACACGGCGTTCGCCGCCGAGCCTGCGGCCATCGCGGTCACCGGCAAGCCCTTCGTCTTCGCTGCGGGCGCCGACCTCTCGGGCATCGGCAAGCTCACCTCCCGGGATCAGGCGGACTGGATCGCCGCGACCGGCCACCGGGTGTTCCGCAGGCTGATCGACTCGCCGGTCCCCACCTTCGCCTTCGTCAACGGCGCGGCGCTGGGTGGCGGCCTGGAACTGGCGCTGTCGTGCCAGTACCGGACCATCGCCAGCAACGCGGGCGTGATCGCCCTGCCGGAGACCTTCCTCGGGTTGTTCCCGGGTTGGGGTGGCACCCAGCTGCTGCCCAACCTGATCGGCCCGGACGCGGCCGTCACGGTGATGGTGGAGAACTCGCTCAACCAGAACCGGATGCTCAAGCCCGCCCAGGCGGCGAAGCTGGGCATCGTCGACGTGCTGTTGGAGTCGGCGGACTACCTGGAACGGTCGCTGGACTGGGCCGCGGCCGTGGTGCGTGGTGAGATCACCGTCGAGCGTCCCGAGATCGATCGGGGTGCGGGCTGGGATGCCGCCGTGGCCAGGGCCCAGGCGTTGGTCACCGGCAAGACCCAGGGTGCGGCCCCCGGCCCGCAGCACGCCGTCGACCTGCTTGAACTGGCCAGGGAGAACAACCTCGACGTCGGCTTCGCCGCCGAGACCGAGGCATTGGCCGACGTGCTGATGTCCGACGAGACCAGAGCGGGCCTGTACTCCTTCGACCTGGTGCAGCGTCGGGTCAAGCGGCCTGCCGGTGCCCCGGACAAGGGCCTGGCCAGGACGGTCGGCAAGGTCGGCGTGGTGGGCGCGGGCCTGATGGCCAGCCAGCTCGCGCTGCTGTTCGTCCGACGGCTGAAGGTGCCGGTGGTCCTCACCGACATCGACCAGGCCAGGATCGACAAGGGCGTCGGATACGTCCACGCCGAGGTCGACAAGCTGCTGGGCAAGGGCCGGATCTCGCCGGACGAGGCCAACCGACTGAAGGAACTGGTCACCGGTTCGCTGGACAAGGCCGCCTTCTCCGACGCCGACTTCGTCATCGAGGCGGTCTTCGAGGAGCTGTCGCTCAAGCAGCAGATCTTCGCCGAACTGGAGGAGCACGTCTCCCCCGAGGCGATCCTGGCGACCAACACGTCCTCGCTGTCCATCACCGAGATGGCCGCGAAGCTACAGCACCCCGAGCGAGTGGTGGGCTTCCACTTCTTCAACCCGGTGGCCGTGCTGCCGCTGTTGGAGATCGTGCGCGGCGAGCGCACCGACGACGCCGCCCTGGCCACCGCCTTCGCCACCGGCAAGAACCTCAAGAAGTCGTGTGTCCTGGTCAAGGACGCCCCTGCGTTCGTGGTCAACCGGTTGCTCACACGCTTCCTCGGCGAGGTCATCCGCGCGATCGACGAAGGCACCCCCTTCGACGTCGCCGACCGCGCGCTGGCACCGCTGGGCCTGCCGATGAGCCCGCTGGTACTGGTTCAGCTGGTGGGTCCCGCCGTGGCGACGCACGTCGCCGAGACGCTGCACGAGGCGTTCCCGGAGCGCTTCGGTGTCAGCGAGAACATGCGGCGGCTGGTCGCTGCGGGCAAGCCCGCGGTGTGGACCTGGGACGAGCAGGGCAACCAGCGCATCGACCCCGAGGTGGCCGAACTCTGGCAGCAGGGTTCCACGGTGCTCACCGAGGAGGACGTGCGTCGTCGCGCGCTGTCGGCCCTGGCCGAGGAGTCCGCGATCATGCTCGACGAGGGTGTGGTCGCCGAGGCTCAGGACCTCGACCTCTGCATGATCCTGGGTGCGGGTTGGCCGTTCTGGCTGGGCGGCATCACGCCGTATCTGGACCGGGCGGGGATCTCCGAGCAGGTCAACGAGCGCAGGTTCCTCGCACCCGGAGTCGCTTCGCCCAGTAGCTGACGTCGTCCGCGACTCGCGGGCCACCGGCTTCGGTCGAACGTCGAACGCCCCGTCCACCCGGATGTTCTCGGGTGGACGGGGCGTTCGTCGGCTGTGGGCCTAGTCGTCCTCGTTGAGATCGCGAAGGAACCGTTCGGCGGCGGCGGTGGCCGGGCCGCCCGCGTCCCCGCCGTCCTCGACGAAACTGGCCAGGGCCACATCGCCCTGCCAACCGACGAACCAGCTGTGGCTGCGCGGCGGGTCCTCGGTGCCGTATTCGGCGGTACCGGTCTTGCCGTGCACCGGCTCGCCGGGCACCTCCGCCAACCGAGTCGCGGTGCCGTCGGTGACGACCTCCCGCATCATCGTGTGCAGACCGTCGACCGCCTCCTGGTCCAGCGGCTCCCCGAGTTCCTCGGTGACGGCGGGCTGATCCGGCTCCACCACCAACCTCGGCTGCTTCCACTTTCCTGCGGCGACGCCTGCGGTGGCGGCGGCCATCGTCATGGGGCTGACCGTGGTCTCACCCTGACCGAAGGCCGAGGCGGCCTGGGCCGAGGCCGTCTCGGTGTGCGGCACCGAGCCGGTGAAGACGTCGATGCCGACGCCCCAGTCGCCGCCGATGCCCAGATCGGCCGCTGCGCGGGTGAGTCCGTCGGTGCCCAGTTCCGGGGCCAACGCGACGAAGGCCGTGTTGCAGGAGCGCGCGAAGTCCTCCCGGAAGGGCACCTCACCCAAGGGCTCCGGGAAGGCGTTCTTGATGGTGTAGCCCTCGACCTCGATCGTGGCCGGGCAGGCGACGGGCTGATCGATGTCGACGGAGCCCTGTTCCAGCAACGCCAGCGCGCTGACCATCTTGAAGGTGGAGCCGGGCGGCACGCGGCCGTGCAGCGCGACATCGCCGTAGCCGCCGTCGGGGCCGCCCGCGACCGCGAGTACGTTGCCGTCGCTGATCCGCACGGCCACCAGTGCGCTGAGCCTCGGCTCGGCGGCCAGGGCCCGGTCGGCGGCGTTCTGCACCTCGGCGTCCAGGGTCAGGGTGATCGTGTCCCCCGCGACGGGCTCCGAGCTGTACAGCTCGCGTTCGGTTCCGTCGATCAGGACCGTGACGCCCTCGGTGCCCCGCAGTCGCTCGTCCAGAGTCCGTTGCAGGCCGCTGAGGCCGACGATGTCACCCACCCGATAGCGGCCGGGGTTGTCCTCCATGATCTCCTCGGTCACCGGGCCCGCGCTGCCGAGGAACGCCCTGGCGAACTCCCTGGTCGGGGCCAGTTCCATGGTCTCCTCACGGAAGACGGTGCCGGGCTGCTCGTAGATCTGGTCGCGGATCTCCCGATAGCGCTCCTCGCGAAGCGTGACCACCTCCACGAAACTCTCCGGATCCGCCGAGGCGATCCGGTCCGGGAGGTCACCGGTGTCGACCCCGTCGGCGGCCAGCGCCGCGCCGAGGACGTCCGCGAGTGCGACGGCGTCGGTCACGGCGCTGGGCTGCACGCCGACCACCACCACGGGCCGCGCCGCCACGATGGGCTCGCCGTCCAAGTCCACGATCTCACCGCGTTGCGCCGAGGCGGTCTGCGTCCGCAGCCGTTCGCCGTCCACGAGATCCGGATGGATCGCCCCCACATCGAGGGCGATCCGCCAGTCATCGCCCTGCTGGCGCAGGTCGAGGGTGCTCTCGTACTCCCATTGCCCGCCCGCGCCCAGATCCCAGGACACATCGAGTCGAGCCTCGGCCGATGCATCGTCGATGGTGATCTCGCCGACGGATATCTGGCTCACCTCGCCGCTCACCTTGTCGACGATCTCGTTGTACCACTCCTGGGCCTCTTCGCCGGAGTGGTCGAGATAGGCGGGTCCGTCGAGGTTGCCCGCCTGCCAGGCCTCGGCGAACTCCTCGGCGGCGGCCTCCGCACCGGATCGACCGCTGGAACACGCGGCGAGTCCGCCGCCGATCAGAATCGCGACGCCGGCGATCACCGCCGACCGTCTACCAACGCGCATCTGGAAACCTCTCCTCGACAGCCGGATCACCAAGGCCGCGCGACGGCGATCGCCACCACACAGGCCGCCTTCGTGAATCGCCCCCGAGCGAAAGCACGATCTATCTGACTAGCAATAAGACGCACCGGACCATTGACGGGTTTGCACCGACATAGTCGGCTTTACCACAGCCAAACAGAGCAGCCTGTGGTATGTGCCTACGTTATCGCGCCTGCGGGTATCCGCAGAAGTGCGCCATGGTGGACGGTGGAACATTCTCGACCGAATCCCGGTTCGCGCGGGGCAAACCCACCGGGTCGACGTTGCCGCGGATCACGCATCGGGGCAGGCAGGCTCACCCGTTCGCCGGTCGACATCCGAGCCGGTCAATGCTCTGCTGCGCCGGAGTAGCGGACGCGGCGGGCGGGCCTAGGCTTTGCCCCGAAGCTGCAGAGAGGAACGTGGAAATGGCCGAGCAATGGTCTACCGTCGATGCGATCGCCACCGCACGAGGCCTTCTCGAACAGGCACTTCCCGGGTGGGTTCGCCCCAGCGCTTTCGGATTGGGCGGTGTGGTCGACGGTGTCGCCTCGTTCCCCGCCGTCAACGTCGACGAGGGTTTCCTGTCGGCTGTGGTGCTGGCCACGGTGTGCGGCCATTCGGCGGGCACGGCCGTCTATCCGGTCGACGCGGCCACTCTCGACGAGGCCATCATGATGCTCAGCCCGGCCGAGGCATGTCGGGACTACGACCATCCCAATCTCGCGGCCTGGCGCGAGATCCGCGAGACGCTGGCGCATGGTGGCTCGGCGGTCGCGGTCTTCGTCGGCGACCAGGCGGACCCGATCGTCGACGAGCACGACGAACGGTTCCGCGCCGCGCTGGCCGCCCGGTGAACACCGCGCGGCGACGACTCAGTTCAGCGGAGTGAGCCGCTCCGTAGCGAAGATCAGGCCGTGGCCCGGTGCGGTCGCCGTGTGCACCACCGGGGCCTGCACCGTCACCCCGCTGGGCTGGGCGAGCGCGCCGAGCGCCTGGAACGATGCGTTGTCGATGTCCTCCACCATGGACACCGCACCGACGCACATCGCCAACTGACCGGACAGCTCCGGAAGCAGATGTGGGGCGGTCGGGACCCCGAAGGTCGCGGCCAACTCGGCGATCCGTAGGAACGGGGTGATCCCACCGACGCGCACGGCGTTGGGCTGCACGAAGTCCACCGCTCCCGCCGTGAGCGCGTCCCGGAACTGGTAGACGGTGCGAAGGTTCTCCCCGACGGCCACCGGAACCGGTACCTCGGCACGCAACCGAGCCAGTCCGGGCAGTTCGTCGGCCAGCAGCGGTTCCTCGATCCAATACGGGTCGTAGGCGGCCAGGGACCGGATCGCCCGCACGGCGGTGGGGTGATCCCAACGCTGATTGGCGTCGATCATCAGCAACCGATGCTCGCCGAGGATCCCGCGAACCTCGGCCACCCGTTCGAGATCCCGTTCCAGCTCGGGGGAACCGACCTTGATCTTCACCGCACGCTGGCCTGCCGCGACGAACCCGCGCACCTGATCGAGGAGTTCGTCGAGTTCGTAGTAGAGGTTGACGCCGCTGCCGTACACCCCGACGCTCTCCCGGCGCCTGCCGATGAAATCGACCAGGGGCAGGCCCGCCGCCTTCGCCCGCAGATCCCACAACGCGATGTCCACGGCGGCGATCGCCATCGTGGTGATGCCGCCCGAGCCGCCCTCGTGCAGTCCGGCCCACCAGCGATCCCACAGCACGCAGGCAGGCGCGAGTTCGGCGCCCACGACCAGCCTGGGCAGATCGTGTTCGAGCATGGCGAGCACGGAATGCGCGCCGACCAGCGGTGTCCAGCTGAAGCCGGTGCCGGTCTGCCCGTCCTCGGTGCGAATCGTGGTGACGATCAGATGGTGTTGGTCGACGCCCGGACCCCACGATCGCTCCAGCGGCACGGTGTAGGCCTGGCTGGTCAGCTCGGTGATGCGCATGCGGTCGTGCGTCCCCTTCTCGAACAAGGCGTCGTGGTCTCGACGAATCGGCGGTGTTGTGGGCCCTACCGGAGTTCGGTGCGCCAACTCCGCTTCGCCCGCCAACCGAGCAGCCGCTCGGCCTTGGCGCTGCTGAAGGCGGGAGCCGTGCCGGTCAGCCCCGAGGCCGACTCCGCCGACACCCCGGCGTGCTCGGGGAGCAGCCGAGCAAGCGGCTCCCTGGCCAACGCGTCCTGCGCGCCTGCGAAGAAGACCTGTCCCGGCGGGATGTCTCGTGCCTTGGCCAGCAGCGCGGCGACGAAATCACCGGCGTCACGGGCGTCGAGGTAGTTGAACAGCGACACCGAGGCCAGTTCCGGCCGATCCAGGCGCTGCTCGATCGTGTCGCCGGTCTGGGTCGGCGCCCCCGACCATTCCTCCGGCGAGACCACGAAGCAGGGCCGGAAGGCGTGGCAGGCGATGCGATCGGGCCAACGCCGCGCGAAGGCCTGGATCGTCTCCTCCGCGACGACCTTGGACAACGCGTAGGCGTTCCACGGCTTGGTCGGATGCTCCTCGTCCAGCGGCAGGTAGTCAGGCTGCCAGCCCGCCGGGTTGCCGTAGCCCATCAGGGTGGGGCTGCTGGCTGCGAGCACCGTGCCGACACCCAGGTCGGCTGCGGCCTGGCACACGTTGAAGACCATCTGTGTGTTGGTGCGGAAGGTCGCAACGTCGGTGCGCAGGAACGGGACGGGCACCGCCGCGAGGTGCACGATCGCGTCCGGCCGGTACCGGGCGACCGTGCTGAAGCACTCGCCGGTGTCGAGCAGGTCCACCGCGAAGGACTCGTAGGGGACCTGCCCGGCGGGTGGGCGGACCAGGTCGACGCACACGGGTTCGTGGCCTGCTTCGGCCACTGCGGTCAGCACGCTTCGCCCGAGTCTGCCGCTGCCTCCGGTGACGAGCACCCGCACTGGTCGACCTCCTGGTCTCGTTCTGGCCTGTGTTCTCGCTCTTCACACACCTGACACCACGCATCGGCTGTGTCCGTCCATGGTGTCCGAATGCAGGATCCCGGTTCGACGGACGCAGGGGCAACCGCCGAACCGGCACGCATCCCTAGGGTGCGATGGGTTGGATCTCCACCCGGCTGCCACTGCGCGAGGACTGCAGTCCCGCCTCGGCGAGCTGCACGCCCCGTGCGCCTGCCAGGAAGTCGTACGGGAAGGGGGCGTCCTCGCAGACGTGCCGGAGGAACATCTCCCACTGGACACGGAAGCCGTTCTCCAGCTCGCCGTTGTCCGGCACGGCCTGCCACTGGTCGCGGAAGGGCTCGGGCTGCGCGACGTCCGGGTCCCACACCGGCTTGGGAGTGGCCGAGCGGTGCTGCACGCGGCAGGAACGCAGTCCGGCGACGGCGCTGCCCTCGGTGCCGTCGACCTGGAACTCCACCAGCTCGTCCCGGTTGACCCGGACCGACCAGGAGGAGTTGATCTGCGCGATGATCCCGCCTTCGAGCTCGAAGATCCCGTAGGCCGAATCGTCTGCGGTGGCGCGGTATTCCTGGTTCTGCTCGTCCCAGCGGCGGTCGATATGCGTGACCGCCTTGGCGGTGACCGCCTCGACCGTGCCGAACAGGTCCTCCAGCACGTAGTGCCAGTGCGGGAACATGTCGACGACGATGCCGCCGCCGTCCTCGGCCCGATAGTTCCAGCTCGGGCGCTGAGCGGGCTGCCAATCGCCCTCGAACACCCAGTATCCGAATTCGCCGCGCACCGAGAGAATGCGACCGAAGAAGCCGCCCTCGACGAGCCGCTTGAGCTTCATCAGGCCGGGCAGGAACAGTTTGTCCTGCACGACACCGGTTTTCACGCCTGCCGCCTTCGCCACCTTGGCCAGGGCGATCGCACCCTCCAGGGAGGTGGCGGTCGGCTTCTCGGTGTAGACGTGTTTGCCCGCCTCCACGGCCCGGCGCACCGCCTCCTCGCGCGCGCTGGTCACCTGCGCGTCGAAGTAGATCGACACGTCGTCGGCGGCCAGGGCCTCACCGAGGTCGGTGGTCCACCGATCCAGCTTGTGCCGCCTGGCCAATTCGCGGAGCTTCTGCTCGCTGCGCCCCACGAGGATCGGCTCGGGCATGACCCGTGTCCCATCGGACAGCGCGACGCCGCCCGCCTCCCGGATGGCCAGGATCGAGCGGAGCAGATGCTGGCGATAGCCCATCCGTCCGGTGATCCCGTTCATCGCGATACCCAGCACTTGAGTGTCCATACGTCCTTACCTCTCAGCAGGAAAGCGCTTTCCACCGTAACCGGTGCGCGACCGCGCGCCAAGCCCCGACTTGGTGAGCGCGCAAGTAGTCCGACACCAGCTCTGATCACGAGTCCGTCTTGTTTCGGCCGTGTGATTGACACCACCGGATAGGCCGCCTAGTTTTCGGTAAACGCTTTCCAGAGTGCTCGGTCACCCTGGCCGGCACTTGTCCTAAACAGGAGGCCCGGATGGGTGTGCAGCGACGCTCACCGTTACGACGGGGAAGATCGGCGCTCGCGGTGATCGCAGTGGCTGGACTGGTAGCGGCTTGCGGTGGCAACGGCGGCGATGGCGCCGACGGTCAGGTGGAGTTGCGATTCACCTGGTGGGGTAGTGATGATCGTGCGGAGATCACCGAGGAGGCTGTTGCGTTGTTCGAGCAGCGGCATCCGAATATCACGGTGAACACGTCGTATGCGGCGTTCTCGGGGTATTTCGAGCGGTTGGCCACGGAGGTGGCCGGGGGTAACGCTCCTGATGTGATCCAGATGGATTATGCGTATCTGCGGGAGTACGGGGATCGGGGGGTGTTGGCGGATTTGCACGAGTTCGATGAGGACGTGTTGCGGACCGCGGATATCACCCCGTTGCTGGCGTCCTCGGGTGAGATCGAGGGCAGCATGTTCGCGTTGCCGATGGCGCAGAACACCCATGCGTGGGCGTATAACGAGCAGGCGTGGGCCGAGACCGGGGTGGAGTTACCGGCCGAGGGCTGGACCTGGGACGAGTTGTTGCAGCGCAGTCAGGAGCTGACCGAGGCCTCGGGTGGTGAGACGTTCGGGACCACGGACTTCGGGTGGTCCTGGGAGACGTTCCAGGTGTGGTTGCGTCAGCAGGACAAGGACCTCTACACCGAGGACAACCAACTCGGCTTCGACCGCGACGACCTGACCGCCTACCTCGAACTCCTCGACGAATTCCGCAGCACCGAGGCATCGACCCCGGCCAACATCACCTCCGAGATCGATGGCGCGGTGGAGAACTCCCCACTGGCCCAGGGCACGGCCTTCGCCGACTTCACCTGGGACAGCACCGCGGTCAGCTTCTTCTCGGTGTTGCCCGACGGCATCAATCTGGCGCCGATGCCTCGGATCGAGGGCAGTGACCGGGTCGGGCAGTTCGCCAAGCCCGGCATGCTGATCAGCATCGCAGCCAACAGCGAGCACCCGGAGGAATCGGCCGCCCTGGTCGACTTCCTGCTCAACGACGTCGAAGCCGGACAGATCCTGGGCACCTCCCGAGGCATGCCCGTCAACACCGAGGTCCGCGAGGCCGTCGGCGCCGAACTCCAAGGCCCCGACCAACTCGTCTACGAATACGAGGAGGCCCTGGCCGACCAACTCGAAGAACCCCCGTCCGCCCCACCACCGGGCAACAGCGCACTCAAACGCGAGTGGCAACGCCTCAACTCGGTGGTCGGCTTCGGACAACTGTCCATCGACGACGCGGTGGACCAGTTCCTAGAACGCGCTGAGCAAGAGCTCTGAGGAGAGCCCGTTGTGCGGGTGCGGTCGCCATCGGCGGCCGCACCCCCGGGATAGGTAAGGTCATGGTCGCGCAACAAGTCAAAGAAGTGGCATCACCAGAGCCCAATAAGGCTGGCGCCGCTGGCAAGGGGTCGAAGAAGAAGGATCAGACGGGCATCGCCTATCTGTTCCTCTCCCCGTGGATCGCCGGAGCGGTGCTGCTCACCATCGGTCCGATGGTGGCCTCGCTGTACCTGTCCTTCACGGACTACAACCTGTTCACCGCGCCCGAATGGGTCGGTCTGGACAACTACATCCGACTGTTCACCCAGGACGACCGGTTCATGTCCTCGGTGGGCGTGACTTTCCAGTACGTCTTCCTCTCGGCGCCGCTGAAGCTGGCGGCCGCACTCGGTGTCGCGTTATTGCTCAACCGACCGAGGAAGGGCCAGGGCTTCTACCGGTCCGCGTTCTACGCGCCCTCGCTGCTGGGTGCCAGCGTCAGCATCGCTCTGGTGTGGCGGTCGCTGTTCACCGACGACGGTGCGGTCGACAATGTCCTCGGGTTCATCGGCATCAACACCGGCGGCTGGATCAATCAGCCCGACTACGCCATGTACGTCATCGTCATCCTGGCGGTCTGGCAGTTCGGCGCCCCGATGGTCATCTTCCTCGCGGGCCTCAAGCAGATCCCGCAGGACCTCTACGACGCCGCGGCCGTGGACGGCGCGAGCACCTGGAAGACCTTCACCTCGGTGACGCTGCCGATGCTGTCGCCGGTGATCTTCTTCAACCTCGTGATGGAGATCATCAACTCGTTCCAGTCCTTCACCGGCGCGTTCGTGGTCAGCAACGGGCAGGGCGGCCCCGCCGACTCGACGCTGTTCTACACGCTGTACCTGTATCAGCGCGGGTTCCAAGACTTCCAGATGGGCTACGCCTCGGCGATGGCGTGGCTGCTGCTCCTGACCATCGCACTGTTCACCGGACTGCTCTTCAAGACGTCCGGCCGGTGGGTGTTCTACGCCGGAGAGGACAAGTAGATGACGACCGCGACCCTGAGCGCACCCGAGAACCGGGGGCCCTCCCCCGTCGTCCCGAAGAGCAGTAAGAAGCCCGGCCGGGTGCGCAGCATCATCTGGCATATCTCGATCCTGGCGATCATCGCCGTACTGCTCTACCCGATCGCCTGGCTGCTGGGCGCCTCGCTGAAGCCCGCCGACGAGGTCATCACCAGCCTGTCGTTGCTTCCCGAGAACCCGACCTGGCAGAACTTCGACGATGCCCTGCAGGGCATCGGTGGCACCAGTTTCGGCACCTACCTGTTCAACTCGCTGTTCATCGCGGGTGGTTCGGTGATCGGCAACGTGTTGTCCTGTGTGTTGGCGGCGTACGCCTTCGCCAGGCTTCGCTTCAAGCTGAGCAAGCCGATGTTCGGCTTCATGCTGATGACGCTCATGCTGCCGCACCACGTCGTGCTGATCCCGCAGTACATCATCTTCCAGAACCTCGACATGGTCGACACGTTCTGGCCGTTGATCCTGCCGAAGTTCCTCGCCACCGAGGCGTTCTTCGTCTTCCTGATCATCCAGTTCATGCGCGGTCTACCGCGTGAGTTGGACGAGGCCGCGACGATCGACGGCTGTGGCCCGCTGCGGCTGTTCTACTACATCATCCTGCCGCTGGCCCGACCCGCGTTGATCACCACGGCGATCTTCACGTTCATCTGGACCTGGAACGACTTCTTCAGCCAGTTGATCTACCTCAGCACCCCGGACAACTACACGTTGCCGTTGGCGCTGCGGTTGTTCATCGACCAGACGAGTGTCTCGGCCTACGGCCCGATGTTCGCCATGTCGGTGTTGACGCTGGTGCCGATCGGCCTGTTCTTCTTCGCCTTCCAGCGATACCTGGTCGAAGGCTTGGCAACCTCGGGATTGAAGGGCTGACCATGGCCTCGGTGACCACGGGTGGGCGTGGCAACATCTTCGGCGGCCGGTTCGTGCTGTTCGCCGACACCCTCTATCTGGGGGTGCTGGTGTTCTTCGCCGCGCTGCCCGTGGTCACCGCCTTCGCCGCGGTGACGGCGGGCGCGGATCTGTTGCGGCATCGCGTCCGCGACGACAGCACCTTCACGATCGGCCAGTATCTGCGGCGCGTCGGCGCGATCATCGGCGCGCAGAAGGCCGTGCTGCTGGCCCCGCTCGGCGTGCTCGCGGTGTACGTGCTCAATTCGATCGCGCTGGCGGCGGGGATGCCCGGCGCCGAGTTCTATCGGCCGGTGCTCATCGGACTGTCCGCGATCGGTGTCGTGATCGGTCTCCGCGCCGCGCTGCTCTGGACGGCCGAGAGCGGCTGGACCAGTGCGGTACGCGAGGCCATGCTGACCACCGTTCGGGATCCGGGTGGCAGCGCACTGCTGTTGGGTGCGCTGGTGGCGTCGGTCGTCATCATCGGACAGACCTGGTTGATGCTGCCGTTGGTGACCGGCCTCATGCTGCTCGCCGCGGTGGCCGTGACGATGCGAGGGCGAAAGTGAACGGCAATACGGTGACGGTGGCCCAGGTCGGCGCGCACGGCTACGGCCGGGTCCACCTGGACAATCAGATCGGGCTCACCGACCGAGGCGCCATCCAGGTGATCGGCATCGCCGACCCCACCCCGCCGCACGCCGAACTCGTCGATCGGCTCGGTGGGCCGAGGGTGACGGGCTCGCTCGATGAACTGCTGGCGCGGCAGGTCCCCGACATCACTGTGATCGCCACCCCGATCCACACCCATGTGCCACTCGCGGTGCAGGCCATGCGCGCGGGTTCGCACGTCCTGGTGGAGAAGCCCCCGACCGCGACGCTCGCCGAGTTCGAGGAACTGCTCGCGGTGTCGGCCGAGACCGGACGGGCCTGCCAGATCGGCTTCCAGAGTCTGGGTTCCACCGCGCTGGACCGGGCCCGCGAGTTGATCGCCGACGGCACGATCGGCGAGCTACGCGGCATCGGCGGCGCGGGAACCTGGATCCGGGATGCGTCCTACTACGGGCGTTCGGCCTGGGCGGGCAAGCTGGTGCTCGACGGAGTCGCCGTCACCGATGGGGCGCTCACCAACCCGTTCGCCCACGCCGTCGCCTCGGCGTTGCGGATCGCCGATGCCCAGGAGCAGGGCAGCGTGCGGTCCATCGAGGTGGAACGCTTCCGCGCTCATCCGATCGAGACCGACGACACCGCCTGCGTCCGGGTGGTGACCGCTGCGGGCCTGCCGGTGACCATCGCGGTCACCCTGTGCGCCGAGCAGACCCGGGACCCGGTTCTCCTGCTGCATGGCAGCACGGGCACCGTGCGTCTCTGGTACACCCGCGACGAACTGCGGCTGGAGGTCGACGGCATCGAGCAGGAGAGCGGGGTGTGGCCGCGCACCAACCTGCTGGGCAATCTCGTCGAGCACGTCGCGGATCCATCGGTCGCTCTGCTGTCGCCCGCCACCCGCTGCCATTCGTTCATGGCGGTGCTGGAGGCGATCCGGCTGGACGGACCGGCGACGGAGCTCGCGGCCGAGCACTATCGGATGGTCGGAGAGGGACCGACCCGTCGCCCGATCATCGACGGCGTCGACGCGGTGGTGCAGGCCAGCGCGGAGCGGGTCGCGTTGTTCTCGGATCTGGGCATCGGCTGGTCCTAGCGGGCTGCGGGTCCCGTGGTCCGCGGTCGCGCGGACCGGTCCCGACCGGGTGAACCCGGGAAATGATCGCCGGTCCGTCACCTCTGATCGCTTAACGTGATCATGGGGGTGCGATATGTCCATTCTTCGGCAGGTGGCCGCGCGAACGCTGGCCGCCGCACAGCGGACCGAGCAGGCTCGTCAGGCGCTATCGGTAGCGGCCGTACGCCTCGATGAGGCGCTGGACATCGCCACGAGAGCCCTGGAGGGGGCACGGGCCACGAGCGCAGCACAGGGCCTCGCGCTGCTCGTGCGCGCTCGACAGACCATCACGGAGGAGCAGCACCGTCTCGCCCAGGCCGAAGGCGTCGTGCTTGGTTTCCATGCCGCCCTTGCGTTAACCGATGGGGTGGGTGGCGCGACCTATACACACGAAACACAGGCTGCTGCCGGACCACGCGCCTCGTCGGAACCGGGCGCTCACACTCGTCGTTCCCAACGTGAGGTCACCGCAGCGTTAGGAGTCGGCGCCTGGGACGGTCTCACTGCGGCCGAGCATGTGATCGATGCGGGACGTGCCATCGGTCGGCACCCTGCGCGCCGAAAGAAATATGCGATACGGGAGGTGCGGTCGGTCGAGGAGCTTGATGCCCTATTCGACGCCCTCAGTAGTGGTGGCGAGCGGTTACACGATGCGACCTACGCTGGATCGTCGGTCTTGTTGCCGGACGGAACGCGCATCGGGTACCGAACGAAGTCGAAGACGACGGTCGAGCCCACTATCGACATCAAACTTCCCGATCAGCGACGGTTGAAGATTCACGTCAATACTGAAGGGTGGATCGATGATGCTGGCTGAGCTTCGTCGCTACGTCGTCGAGGAAGCCGAGGAGGACTGGTTCTCCTTCGACGACATGCTGAGCATGATCCGTGAGGTCACCGGCTCATCCGATGACCTGCTGCAACAGGCAGGCGAGGCAGCGGTGCAGTTCGTCCGAGAGCAGACCATCGTCCCGGGCACCCTCACCGAGACCGAGGGCTTCACACCCTGGCCCACCTCCCCCACCGAATCCGCCGACCGCATCGAACACGAGGTCGCCGCCATGATCCGCGACGGCATCAGCCCCATGCCCGGCCAGATCTGCTGGTTCGACCTGCCTGCCACAGCGCAGCCGCCGCAGGACTGAGGCCGCCGAGCGGCCCCGCAGGATCGAGTGTCGGAGGCAACGGGTCGCTCGAACCCGGAGCCTCCGACTCAGACCGGCTCTTCGCACGCGCCGGTCCGTCGATCACGCTGGATCAGCGCAGCTGCCCCGAGCCCGCCTTGGCATTCACTAGAGCGGGCACCGCGACCGCAGGCCAGATCCGGGTGTGCCGGGTGGGGTTCCAGCCGACCGCGTCGGACAGTTCACCGCCGTGTGCGTCGTTGTGCGCTGCTCGCAGGTCGACTCGACGCCGTCCCCGGTCGTCGGCGACCATGTCGCCCGTGCTGTGCACGGTGGTCCCGCCCCAGTTGTAGATCACGTCGCCCGCGGGCACACCGGACATCCGGAAGAAGTTCCGATCCGAGCGGATCGCCGACTCGACGCCGACGCCGTAGCTGTACAGGTATCCCTCGCCCTCGCGGATCACGTAGTGGTTGTTGTAGATGTGCACCTGTCCGAAGCGAACCCTCGGTGCGCGCTGCAGGATGCCGTCGAAGAGGTTGTGGTGCAACGTGACGCGCAGCTTGCCCCGGTCGGTGAAGCGGGTGTTCGAGGAGCCGATCAGCATCGTCTTGTCATGGTCGCGGAACACGTTCCAGGACACCGTCACCAGGTCTGATCCGTTGGTGATGTCGGCCAGCCCGTCGTGAACCTGGTAGGGCACGCCGTAGTAGTCGGGCAGTTCACTGTCGGGGAATCGACCGTCGTGGAAGGTGTTGTGGTCGATCCAAACGTGGGTCGCCTCCACCAGTGAGATCGCGTCGTACTCGGAGTTCCAGGCGCCCAGCTCGCCGTCGGTGGGGTCCCATTGCGGGAAACAGTCGACGGGTGCCTCGAACTCGATGTTGCGGATGATCACGTTGTCCACACCGGACACCCGCAGACTGGTGCCTCGGATCTCGGCGTCGTCGCCTACCCCGACGATGGTGGTGTCCGCGGGTACATCCAGGCGAAGGTGCGCGGCCTGGTTGGTGGCCGAGCGGGCTCGGGCCTCTTCCAGCGGCCCACTCGGGTCGGCATCGCCCCAGGTCTCCGGGTCGTAGGCCTGGAGATAGGCGTCGAGGGTGTAGCCGGGGTCTGCGTGATCCTGGCAGGTCAGCTGATTGCCCTCGGCATCGATGTCGCCGTCGATGATCCCCTCGACCTCGATGATGCTCGGCCTGTCCTGCGCCGCACGCAATGCCTCGGTGAGTTCGGCATGGTCGGTCACGCGGTACACGTCCTCGCCGGCTGCGCCCGCGCCGCCGGTGGTGCCGCCGTCGGCCGAGGCCCACCCGTCGTTGGCGGGCAGGACCTGTCTACCGAGTTCGCCGTGGTGGCCCGGACCGGGTTCGATGGCATCGTCCGCCGAGGCGGTAATCGACCCGGCCAGTCCCGCTGCGGGCACGGCCAGGGCCGATGCCAGCGCGATGACAATCGCTCTTCGCATGGTGCTCCTTATTCATTCGATCAATTCGATCTATCAACAATGCCCGCATCGTCGAATATCGACGATGCACGACCGCAAACTCAACCGGAGCAGCACTATATTTCTCGCCATTCGGGACACCCGCCGTGCAAACCGGGGAATCGGGTCACGAGAAACGCTTTCTCGCATTCGGTTCAGCGAGTCCACCCATGCCCCAATCTCAGCCGAGTAAGCGCTTTCCGTCACCCTATTGGCCGGGGAACTCCTGGTCAACACCCGACTACGGTGGTAGCCAACCGCTCCCCATCTAGACCGAAACGAGCGAGAATACGCTCGGCGGACCAACAATTTGGACCGTTCGGCTCATTGAGCGATCGCGCGGAGTGATGGTAAGAATGACGGAACTTGGATAACGTTTTCCAAGTCCTTCGGCATATGGTTTCCATTCCCCCGAATAGCCACCGAAGGTTCGCAGCGACCCCCGCTATCCCCCATCGGCTGCACGTGGAAAGGGATTGACAATGACGTCTTCCTCAGTACGTACCTCGCGCCCGAACAGACGGTTGACCGCCGCGTTCGCCGCCGCAGGTGCCCTCCTGCTCGCCATCACCAGCGTGACCGCCGCTCAGGCCGATCCGGCCGAGCCCACCGCCGACCCCGGCGTGCTGCAGGCGGGCCCCATCGGTTGGGCCTCCACCAACGGCGGCACCACCGGCGGCGCGGGCGGGAGCACCGTCACCGTGACCTCCGCCTCCCAGCTCATCAGCAACATGCAGGCCAGCGGTTCCCGGATCATCCAGGTCAGCGGCACGATCAACCTGAGCGGGATGAACGACATCGCCTCGGACAAGACGTTGATCGGCATCAACAACGCCCGGATCAACGGCGGCGGCATCGACGTCGACGGCGCGCACAATGTGATCATCCGCAACATCACCTTCGCCAATGCCGACGACGACTCGGTCAACGTGCAGGACGGTTCGACCAACATCTGGATCGACCACAACACGTTCCTGCCCGGCTATGACGGCTCGCTCGACATCAAGCGGGAGTCGGACTTCGTCACCGTCTCGTGGAACCACTTCGACGGAACGGACAAGACCTCGCTGCTCGGCCACAGCGACAACCACAGCGCGGACGCGAACCACCTGCGGGTGACGTACCACCACAACTTCTACGACAACACCAACACCCGTAACCCGCGCATCCGCTACGGCCGGGGCGTGCACGTGTTCAACAACTACTACCTCAACAGCAACGAGTACGGCATCGCGTCGACCGAGAACGCCTCGGTGCTGGTCGAGGGCAACTACTTCCAGGGCGTCGACACCCCCACCGAGGTCGGCTACGCCAGCTCCGACCCGGGCGACCTGGTCGAGCGCAACAACGTCTACTCGAACTCCGGTTCGCCCAACACCCGAGGCAGCTTCGTCGGAGTGCCCTACTCCTACAACGCGGACTCCGCGTCGAGCATCCCCTCGATCGTCGGCAACGGCGCGGGCGTGTCCTGACGCGAGCAATTCCTCCCAGCCACACCATGACTGCATGACCGCGACCCGCAGCCGCCGTCAGGGCGCTGCGGGTCGCGGCCGTTGCCGGGGGGTGACTGACGCAGGCTAGTCGTGCCGAATCGCCGTCCTACTGCGAATCCGCAGGCAGAGCGGTCACCCGAACCCTGTCGACAGCAAGGAAACCGGGTTCCGTCGCCGCAGGCTCGGCAGCAGGCTCGGCGACCGCGAACAGCCCGATCTTGGCGCCCACCCAACGACCGGCGGTCGCCGCGAAGATCGCGTCGGCGCCGCCACCGAGTCCGACGAACTCCCCATCCGCACCCGCGACCGCGAACCGGCAGTGACCGCCTGCGGTCACCACCAGCCGAATACGCACGCTGGTCGCGAGATTCTCGGTGGCCAGGTTCCTGGAGTCCAGTTCGGTCTCCACGTCCTCGTCCGCGCGCCTGCGTCGCAGCACCACGCGCTGACCATCCGGGCCCGCGACGATCCCGGCCCAGGCGTAGTCGTAGCCGATCACGACCACCCCGCCCCGCCGGTCGGCCTCCGTCGCACCGGAATTCAGGCCCAGGTCGACGGTGACCACGAACTCCTCGGCGGGCATCCGTCGGGTGAGCACCTGACCGAGGGACCGCAGATCGCCCGCGTTCTCCTCCGGTAGCGCCGCCAACCGCAGGGTGCCCGGCTCCTCGGACAGCGACCACCAACGCGGGTCCGGATTGGCCTGCCAGGACCACTGCGGACCCAGTTCGCCGGGAGCGAAGGTCTCCTCGACGACGCGGTCGGCCGGGTCGATCGAGGGCAGGGCGGGCTTGGGGTGGACCAACACCGGCCGTCCGCAGCCGTTCTCATCCGGGTCGACACCGATGACCGGCCATTCGGACGGCAGCCACTGCATCGGCTGCAGATGCACGATCCGGCCGTAGACCCCCCGGTCCTGGAAGTGTAGGAACCAGTCCTCGCCTGCCGGGGTGTCCACCCAGGCGCCCTGGTGCGGCCCGTTGACCTCGGTGTCGCGCTGCGCGAGCACGATCCGGTGCTCGTAGGGACCGTCGATGGAGCGGGATCGGAACACCGACTGCCAGCCGGTGGCCACCCCGCCTGCTGGGGCGAAGATGTAGTACCAGTCCCCGCGGCGATACAGCTTGGGACCCTCCAGGGTGTTACAGCCCGGTACCTGGTCGCCGTCGATCACCAGGTGTCCGTCGTCGAGCAACTCGGTGGCGGCCTCGTTCATCCGGTGCAGTGTCAACCGGTTCTTGATCCCGGATCGGCTGGCCGCCCAGCCGTGCACCAGGTAGGCGGTCCCGTCGGCGTCCCAGAACGGGCAAGGGTCGATCAGTCCGAGACCCGGCTTGATCAACCTCGGTTCCGACCACGGGCCCTCGATGTGCTCCGCGTCCAGCACCCGGATCCCGAAGTCGGGGTCGCCGTAGAAGATGTAGAACCGCCCGGCGTGATGGCGCAGGGCGGGCGCCCACACGCCCTTGCCCGGTTGCGGCGTGGCATAGACCTCGGTGGGCTGCTGCTCGGGTAGTGCGTTGGCGATCAGTCGCCAGTCGACGAGGTTGCGGGAGGTCGCCAGCACCAGCCCCGGCACGCAGGCGAAGGTCGAGGCGACGAGGTAGAAGTCCTCGCCGACGCGGATGACGTCCGGATCGGACAGATCGGTGAAGAGGACCGGGTTCCGGTACGTCCCGTCGCCCAGATCGGCCACCCACGGCGGTTCGTCGCCCTCGATCTCGGTGACCGTCGGTTCTGCGCTGTTCGACACGAAGGCGACCTCTCGTTCGGTTGCGGCCGGAGGAAAGTCAGGCGGCCGGGGTCGAAGGTGCTCGACCCCGGCCGCCCGGTGTACTACTCGATCAGGTGAGTGGGCATCGATGGTGCGGCGCGGTGGTAGATCGGCCACTTGAAGACACGATCCCCACGACTGCGTCCGGCACCATCTCGCACGGTTCGACGGTGGGCGACATATCGTCTTCGGCGTTCATCGGGACGGTTGGATCATCGTCGTCGCGACGACCCGCCCTCGCTATCGATCGCCCCGAGGACGAATACGGATTCGCACTCGACGAACCGGCGTTCACGCCATCGAACCGTGTGAGGTTCTCGTCAGCCGATCGATTGTTCCGCCTCGCCGATCAACTGTGCGGCGGCCTCCTCGACGGACATCCCGCCGAAGTTGAAGGAATCGTAGACGACGGTGAAGGAACGCTTCACCGATCCGGCGCCAGCAGGCGGCGCGGGCGGCGCACCGCTCAGCATCCCCGCCACGCTTTCCTGGTACTCGAAGACCTGTTGATTGGGGCCGTCCAACTCCGAGGCGATGGCCTCGCGGACCGCGCTGTTGGGCGGCATGCTGCGCACCACGCCCAATTCCTGACCCGCCTCGACGTTGTTCACCATGAAGTCGATCAGCTGCGCTGCTTCTTCCGGGTGCTCGCTGGCGGTACCGATGCTGTACATCGAGGCGGCGCCCGCGGTCATCCCGCTGCTGCCGGTGTCGGTGGGCCACGGCGACAGCGTGATCTCACCGTCGAAGGCCGCGTGGTAGCCGGGCGCGGTGGAGTCGTAGTTGAACTCGCCGCCCGCACGGCCCGCCAATAATGGCGAGGTGTCGGTACCGCCGGTGAAGGTGGTCGTCACCTCGGCAGGGGTGAAGGTTCCGTTGTCCTGCAGGCCCTTGGTCCAGGTCCAGAAGGCGACCAGGTCGGCTTCCTCGAAGCCGAGGGTGCCGTCCGGGTTGTAGAGCGCCTTGCCGTCCTGACGCAGCCAGAAGTCGAACCAGTCGGAGAATCCGCCGACGTCGGTGTAGCCGTAGACCTCGCCGTCGGTGGCCTCGTGCAGCTCGGCGCCCGCGGCCTCGAATTGCGCCCAGGTCCAGCCTGCCTCGGGCGGCGTGACTCCGGCTTCCTCCCAGATGGCGTTGTCGAGCAGGATCGCCTGGGTGTTCTGTCCGGCGGGCAGGCCGTACAGAATGCCGTTGATGCTGCCCGCATCGATCAGCTCGGTGGGCAGGCTGCCGGTGTCGAT
Organism: Actinoalloteichus hymeniacidonis; assembly: GCF_014203365.1. Taxonomy (NCBI): domain Bacteria; kingdom Bacillati; phylum Actinomycetota; class Actinomycetes; order Pseudonocardiales; family Pseudonocardiaceae; genus Actinoalloteichus; species Actinoalloteichus hymeniacidonis. Next base: position 1,431,947 of record NZ_JACHIS010000001.1, on the reverse strand, counting down.
TCCCTCACCGACGTATTCGCCGAGGTCGCGAAGCACTCCCCGATCGGCGAACTCCCGGAGGAACGGGGTGTCCGTCTGGATGACGTCGGGGCTGTTGCCGCCCGCGACCTGGGTGGAAAGCCGCTCGACGTAGGCGTTGTAGTCGGCGTAGGACACCTCGACCCTGATATCGGGGTTCTCGGCCATGAAGAGGTCGATCGCCGCCTGGGTCGCCTGGGCACGCTCGTCGTTGCCCCACCATTGGAAGGAGAGTTCCACCGTGCCGTCGTCCGGGGTGTCCGCGCACGCCGTCAATGCGCTCCCCAGGGCGAACACCGCCACAATCGCACCAGCCCGTTGTCTTCGTGACCGAGACACCGGCACCTCCCTCTCGACACTAAGCTGAGAATGCTTCGTATTGCCTGGGTCACAGATGCTAAGCAGTCCTCATCAGACCGTTGCGACCGGGCACAAACTTGACCCGCTCGTATCATTTCCTTAACGGATTTGGTACTGATATTTCCGCCGAATGGATCAATGATTCATGACGCATCGTTACTACGGCGGCACTAATTCCGACGTTATGTGACTCCGAGTGCTCCATTCGGTTTACGGCAACCCAGAACCAGTGATCGATTACACAAAAGTCCCTACCCGGCGTGTCGCGGCAGACATCCGCGCACAGGTCTGGCGAATTCGGCCACAGTCGGCCCGCACAATCCCCGCGACGACACGGCAGCACGCCGAGCCCGGTTTACGCAGAACAACGCCCCGACCACCTCGGCGGCCGGGGCGCAATCGCGGCGGCCCTCAGTCCGGCCAGGCGAAGGACTGATCCCGTCCGTCGCTCCAACGCACCGTGATCACCGGCGTGGCACCGTCCGACTCGACGACGGCCACGGAGAGCACCGACAGCGTGGACTCGCTGTCCTGTCCCGCGAGTTCGAACGCCGCCGCATACACCGCGCCCAACTCGAGCGGCGCCGCACCGACCAGTACCGAGGTCGCCGAGAACCGGTCCAGCGCCGAGGCGCCCTCGGCCCGCAGCGCAGGCGCCGAGATCAGCCCGCGCAGTCCCCTGGACCGCGCCCGCAGCCCACCGGCCACCATCGTCTCCTCGCGCATCTGGGACTCCCCCTGCGCAACGGTCCCCGACTCGACCTGCGGCGGTTGCGCGCCTGCCAACGGCCAACCGGTCACCCGCAACGACACCGCGTCGACGCCGACCGGATCACCGGTGGCGGGCTGGGCGGCGGGCAACCCGGCGGCTGCGTCGTCGGACTCGGTGATCCGGACCAGCCGAACCTCCCACGCGCCTCGCAGGACCGACCCGACCGTCACCACCGGGCCGATCCGGAACTCGGTGCCCTCCTCGTCCACCGACCAGTGCGCCCGGTGTCGGGAGAAGCCCACGCCGTCGACCACGCCCAGCGGCGTCACCGGTGGCCGCATCGAGGGCGAGCCCGCCGCATCCACCAAGGCCACCGTGGCGTCGGTCGGCTCGGCGGCCAGCCCCCGGCCCCGCCGCAGTTCGAGCGCCGGATCCAGCTGCACGGCGGTGTGGGTGGAGTACGCGTAGGCGGTGTAGACCGGCAGCTCGACGGCGAGCCGCTCGTCCGAAGCCCGGTCGGTGCCGTGGTTGACCACGCGGACGACACCGTCCGATTTGGTGCCCGAGACCAACCAACCCGGCGCGGGGAGATCGAGTTCGAAATCCGACTCCTCCACCGGCATCGGCGCCTCGGTGGCCGTCCACACCGGATGGTCCGCAGGCAGCAACAGCCCCAACATTCCCTTGCTCGCCCAATACGGCGAGGCAGGCCCGGAATACCACTGGGCCAACGGGGGGTAGGAGCCGTGCCATCCGGTGGTGAGCACGTCGTCGGCGTCCAAGGCACCCCGGTCCAGGAAGTACCGCAGCGTTCCGCTGGCCCAACGCCGCAACACACCGGGCTCGAACGGTCCGGAGTCGAACACCGCCGAGGCCCAGACCGGCGCCAGGGCGGCCCACCGGTAGGTCAACGACCGGCCCTGGAACAACGGGGCACCGTCCCCGCCGAACAACGCGGCGTGCCCGGGCAGGAACTCCCGCAGGCGATCCAGGTAGGTCGAGCGCCATTCCTGCGCCGCAGGCAGTCCCGGGGACATCCGACACCACCACAGTGGATAGAGATGGAAGGCCCAGGCGTTGTAGAAGTCGTACTTGCGCAGTCCACCGTCGGTGTACCAACCCGCGCCGCGATGCCAGGACTCGGTCAGCTCGCAGTTGCGGTCCAGATCGGCCTGCGACCACGGCCCGCCCACCGAACGCAGGAACGACTCGGTAACGTTCTGGAACCAGATCCAGTTGTTATCGATGGCCGGCTCGCCGACCTGCGGCGCGAGCCACTCGACCACCCGCTGTCGGACGTCGTCGTCGAGCCGGTCCCAGAGCCACTCGCGGGTCTCGTGGAGTCCGATCACGACCGATGCCGCCTCGACCTTGGCCTGGCCGGTCTCGGCGAAGGTCGGCCACCGTTGCGCGTGCCGAGGATCCGTTCCCGCCGCCAAGCCCTCGGCATACCGGCCGAGGAAGTCGTGCGGGTCGTCCCCGCCGCTGCCCGCGATGCGGAAGGCCGCGGTCAGGAAGGTCCGCGCGAATCCCTCCAGGCCATCGCTCCATTCGCCGGATCTCGACGGGGAGCCGGGCAGCCGGAACTGCGCATGGGTCGAGGACGCGTGTCGGCGCACGCCGAGCAACATCCGGTCGGCGGTCTGAGCCCAGTGATCCCTGGTCCACCCGGTGATCGGGGACAGCTCTCGATCCTCGTCCGGCATTCGCACGGCGATGGCACCTCCTCGTGACGAGGCCGATAGTGCCTGCTTGCGAGCCGGGATGGCGTCGACGCCGTCGGCGCACGACCTGATCCGGTCAGATCCTCGACAGCGGCCGGCCCGATGCCTTCCCATTCACCTGGCGGGCCCGAAGTCGGGCTCGCCTCGACGACGTGGAGGGCAACGATGCCGACCAGTATCCGGAAGAGCCGAGTCGGACCGCGCGGCCCAGCCGCTGCGGCCGTGTCGCTGCTGGCGGCCTGCGGAGTGCTGGCCGGGTGCGGCGGCTCGGGGTCCGATGATGGTCGAGTCTCGTTGGACTTCACCTGGTACGGCAACGACAGCAGGGCCGAGGCGACCCAACAGGCCATCGATCTGTTCGAGGAGCGCAACCCGAACATCACGGTGAACACCTCGTTCTCCGGGTTCGACGCCTACTTCGAGAAGCTCTCCACCCAGGTCGCAGGCCGCAACATCCCCGACGTGGTGCAGATGGACGCCGGCTACCTGCGCGAATACGCCGAACGCGGGATGCTGCTGGATCTCAACGAGTACATCGGCTCCGAGATCGACACCGAGTTGGTCGACCCCAACGGCCTGCGTTCCGGCACGCTCGCCGACGGCCAGTTCGCCGTCCCGCTGGGCCGCAGCACGCAGACCATGGCCTACAACCCCACCATCTGGGCGGACGCGGGCCTGGAACCGCCGGAGATCGGCGACTTCACCTGGGACGACCTGATCGAGGCCTCGGAGGCGATCAGCGAGAACACCGACGGCGAGGTCTACGGGATGACCGACCCGGGCTGGGCCATCGACTGGTTCCAGTTCTTCGTCCGGCAACAGGGTCGCGATTTCTACACCGAGGAGGGCATCGGTTTCGACGAACAGGACGTCGTCGACTACTGGACCTTCACCCAGGACCTCAGCGAGTCCGGCGTGTTCACCCCGGCCGAGATCACCAGCCAGCACACCGGGGCCGTGGACACCTCCCCGCTGGTGTTGGGCGACGCCGCCTCGGAACTGAACTACCTCGGCAGCTCCGCATCGCTGTTCCCGACCATGGGCGATGACGTCGCACTGGCCCCTGGCCGAGCAACGCCGACGGCGAGATGGGCATCTACGCCTCGACCTCGATTCAGATCGCCATCGGCAGTCAGACCGAGCATCCCGCCGAATCGGCCGCGCTGATCGACTTCCTGATGAACGACGTCGAAGCCGGCGAGATTCTCGGCACCGTCCGGGGAACGCCGCCCAACAGCGAGGTGCGTGCCGCGGTGGCCGCCGATCTGGACGGCGTGGACAAGATCCTCTTCGACTTCGAGGAGAGCATGGCCGACGTCATGAGCCCCGCGCCGAGTTCGCCGCCGCCGGGCTGGGGTTCGCTCAAGCGCACCTTCACCCGGATCTACGACTCGATCAACTTCGGCGATCTCACGATCGAGGAAGGCGCCGAGCAGGTGATGAACGAGGCCGAGCAGCTGCTCAGCTGACCAAGCGGGTCGGCGGTCTCGGGCTAACGCTCGAAGATCGCCGACCAGCGGCGGGCGGCGGCATCCCATGCGGGGATGTCGCCACCGGGTCGGTATTCGTGCACGTCCTGCGTCGCGGCGACCAGGGCACGCATCGCGGTCAGATCACCGACCCCGGCCGCTCCCACCGCCCTGGCCTGCACCAGCAGGTTGCCCAACGCGGTGGCCTCCACGGGACCGGCGACCACCGGAATGCCACAGGCATCCGCGGTCCACCGGCACAACAGCTCGTTGCGAGAGCCGCCACCGACGATGTGCAGGACGTCGACCTCGCGATCGGCCAGTTCGCAGGCCGTGCGCAAGGTGCGGCGGTAGGCCAGCGCGAGGCTTTCCAGGATGCATCGCACCAATTGGTATCGGTCTGCGGGCACCGGTTGCCCGGTCTCGCGGCACACCTCGGCGATCCGCGCGGGCATGTCCCCCGGCGCTAGGAACCTCGGGTCGTCCGGGTCGATGAGCGAGCGGAACGGCGCCGCCTCGGCCGCCCCGCTCAACAGCTCGACCACCTCGGGCTGCTGTCCCCGCGATTGCCAGGTCCGCAGGGACTCCTGGAGCAACCACAGGCCCATCACGTTGCGCAGATAGCGGGTGGTGCCGTCGACACCGAGCTCGTTGGTGAAGTTCGCGGCCCGACTCGCCTCGGACAACACCGGCGCGGCCAGTTCCAACCCGACGAGCGACCAGGTGCCGCAGGAGATGTAGCCGAACCGGGTCCCCGTGGCGGGCACCGCGACGATCGCCGAGGCCGTGTCATGGGAACCGACGGCCACCACCGGTGTTGCGTGGCCGCCAAGCTGATCGCGGGCGGACCCGGCGAGCACGCCGATGGTCTCGCCCGGTTCGCGCAGCCGGGGCAGCAGTGCCTCGTCGATCCCCGCATCGCGGATCAACTCCCGCGCCCACCGCCGCTGTCCGACGTCGAGCAGCTGGGTGGTCGACGCGTTGGTGACCTCGGCGCCGAATTCGCCGGTCAGCCAATAACAGAGCAGGTCGGGGATCAGCAACAGCCGCCGCGCCGAGGCCAGGGCCGGGCTGTCCCGCGCCGCCACCAGCTGGATCAGCGTGTTGATCTGCATGAACTGGATGCCGGTGGTGGCATAGATCCGGCGGGCGCCGAGCTCGGCACGCACCTGATCGAGGACGCCGTCGGTGCGGGCGTCTCGATAGTGAATCGGGTTGCCGAGTAGTTCACCGCCCGCGTCGAGCAGCCCGTAGTCCACCGCCCAGGAGTCGATCCCGATGCCGTCCAGCGGCCCCAGCTCCGAGGCCCGGCGCAGACCGGCGAGCACATCGGCGTAAAGCCGCAGGATGTCCCAGTGCAGCCGGTCGTCGTCCGCGCCGCGGGGCACGCGGATCGGCTTGTTGTCGAATCGGGCGACCTCGGTGGTGGTCAGTTCGCCTCCGCCGACTCGCCCGAGGATGACCCGGCCGCTGGACGCGCCGAGGTCCACCGCCGCGCACGACACCGTCGATCCGCCGCCGCTCGGCCCCGATGAACTCACGCGCCTGTTCCCTTCGTCGTCATGAAACCCGCCCGTCGTGCCATGGGCGCGGCGGGGGAATCCGGTGCGTCCACCCGTTTGCCGGGCAGCCGAGGACACAGCGGGACCCGCACCGGGAGACGACCGGGCACGCGCTTCTAGATCGCCCGGGATCACGACGCCCTGCACCGGCCGGTCGCACCGAGATGTCGACTCCGGTTTCGGGTCGACACCCCGGCGTGGCCAGGACCGGACGTCACGGCAGGACGGTCGGGTAAGGGGGTCTGCGGGCATCGGCCCGCACACCGTTGTCGGGATGGGCTTGGCTAGATCAGCCCACGCCGAGCCGCCCAGGCCACCGCCTGGATCGGCGTCTGCACGCCGAGCCGATCGCACACCCCGCGAATCCGCCTACGCAGGGTTCGGTTGGACGTGCACATCCGCCGCGCGATGCCGTCGAGCAGATAGCCGTCCGCGAGCAGCGCGAGAATCATGCGCTCCTCCCTGGTCAGTCGGACCTCGATGACCCGCTCGGATCTGCTCAGCCTGCTCTGGCCTCGCTCCGAATCGGTCGTAGCCGGTCGTACCGCCAACGCAACCATGGGGACCTCCTTGTCCTGGGCCTTCCCTCGCCGTGGTCGTACTGCGCCGATCTACCGGTCGTTCCTGTTCAGCGCAGGAACGCCGCCGCGACGCCCGCATCCACCGGGATGTGCAGTCCGGTGGTGTGCGTCAAGTCGCCGCCGGTCAGTGCGAACACCGCGGCCGCGACGTGCTCGGGCAGCACCTCCTGCTTGAGCAGGGTGCGCTGCGCGTAGAAACTGCCGAGTTCGGACTCCTCGACGCCGTAGACCGCGGCGCGTTGTGCACCCCAGCCGCCGGAGAAGATGCCGGAGCCGCGCACCACCCCGTCGGGGTTGATGCCGTTGACCCGGACGCGGTGCTCGCCGAGTTCGGCGGCCAGCAACCGGACCTGGTGGGCCTGGTCCGCCTTCGCCGCCCCGTAGGCGACGTTGTTGGGACCCGCGAACACGCCGTTCTTGCTGGCGATGTAGACGATGTCGCCGCCCATGCCCTGCGCGACGAGCACCCGGGCCGCCGCGCGCGACACCACGAAGGAGCCTCGGGACATCACCTGGTGCTGGATGTCCCAGTCCGCGTCGGTGGTCTCCAGCAGCGGCTTGGAGATCGACAGTCCCGCGTTGTTGACGATCAGGTCGACACCGCCGAAGGCCAGTGCAGCCGTGGCCAGTGCGGCCTCGACGGCGGCCGAATCGGTGACATCGGCACCGACGGCGATCGCGACGTCCTCGGCCCGATAGGCGTTGGCGCCGAGTTCTGCCGCGACCTCGGCGGCGCGTTCGGCATCCCGGTCGGCGACCACCACGCAGGCGCCCTCGGCGACGAGCCTGCGGGCGGTGGCCAGGCCGATTCCGGAGGCACCGCCGGTGACCAGGGCGACCCGGGTGGCCAGCGGCTTGGCCTTGGGGCGCCGCCGCAGCTTGGCCTCCTCCAGTTCCCAGTACTCGATGCGGAACTTCTCGCCCTCGTCGATGGGCTCGTAACGGGAGATCGCCTCCGCGCCGCGCATCACGTTGATGGCGTTGACATAGAACTCGCCCGCAACCCGAGCGGTCTGCTTGTCGGCGCCGAAGGAGAACATGCCGATGCCGGGGACCAGCACGATCGCCGGGTCGGCGCCCCGCATCGCAGGCGAATCGGGGGTGGCGAACTTCTCGTAGTAGGCGCGGTAGTCGGCGCGGTACTGCTCGTGGAGTTCACGCAGTCGCGCGATGGCCGTGTCCAACGGCGCGTCCGGCGGCAGGTCCAACACCATCGGCCGCACCTTGGTGCGCAGGAAGTGGTCCGGGCAGGAGGTGCCCAGCGCGGCGAGCTCGGGCATCCGCTCGCGGGAGACGAAGTCCAGGACGACCTCGGAGTCGGTGAAGTGTCCGATCTGGCGTCGGTCCGTGGAGGCCAGGCCGCGCAGCACCGGGAACAGGGCCGCGGCCCGCTCGCGGCGCTGCTGTTCGGCTGGCGGCGTCCGGTCGGACAGCACCGCGCCGAAGGGTTCGGCACGGCCCTTGGTCTCGATGAACCGCTCGGCGGTGTCGATGATCTCCAGCGAGTTGGCCTGGCATTCCTCGGCGGTGGCACCCCACGCCGTGATGCCGTGCCCGCCGAGGATGACGCCGATGGCCGAGGGGTTGGCGCGCTTGATCTCGGCGATGTCCAGGCCGAGCTGGAAGCCGGGGCGCCGCCACGGCACCCAGGCGACCCGGTCGCCGAAGCACTCCTGGGTCAGTGTCTTGGAGTCGGCGGCGGTGGCGAGCGCGATGCCCGCATCCGGGTGCAGGTGGTCGACGTGCGCCGCGTCGACGAGACCGTGCATCGCCGTGTCGATGGAGGGTGCCGCGCCGCCCTTGCCATGCAGGCAGTAGTCGAACGCGGCCACCATCTCGTCTTCTCGTTCGACGCCGGGATAGACGTCGATCAGCGCGCGGAGCCGGTCGGTGCGCAGCACCGCCAGCCCCGCCTCCTTCAGGGTGCCGAGGTCGCCACCCGAGCCCTTGACCCACATGAGTTCGACGGGCTGCCCGGTCACCGGGTCGACGTCATCGGCCTTGACCGATGCGTTGCCGCCCGCGTAGTTGGTGTTGCGCGGGTCCGAGCCGAGCTCGTGACAGCGCTGGAGCAGCTTCTCGACTTCTGGGTGCGTAGTCATCTCTCGTCTCTCGTGTCCGCAATGCTCGGCGGGCGGGTTCTCGGCGGTGCTGCTTCTCAGGCGCCCCAGCCTGCTGCGCTGCCGCCGACCCGCTCGGCCACGATGCGTTCCTGGTAGCCGGAGCGCAGGTAGGCGGCCATCGGGTCGGGGTCCAGGCCCTGGTCCTGGCGCAGTTCGGCGAGCAGTGGGCGCACATCGGTGTTGTAGGCGTCCATCACGACCGCGTTGGCGGCGAGCACATCGCCCTCGTTCTGGGCGGCGCGCAGCGCGTCGGTGTCGATCAGCAGTGCCTTGGCGGTGGCTTCTTGGATGTTGCAGACCGAGCGGATCATCGCGGGGATCTTCGGCTCGATGTTGTGGCACTGGTCGAGCATGAACTCGACACCGGTCTCCCGGTCGAGACCACCGCCGCGCGCGACCTCGCTCATGATCCTGAACAGCTGGAACGGGTCGGCCGCGCCTGCGATCAGGTCGTCGTCGGCGTAGAAGCGCGAGTTGAAGTGGAATCCGCCCAACCGCTTGGCCCGCAGCAGGAACGCGACGATGAACTCGATGTTGGTGCCGGGTGCGTGGTGTCCGGTGTCGACCAGGACCTGCGCCGCCGGGCCGAGTTCCAGGCAGTGCGCGAAGGACGTGCCCCAGTCCGGGACGTCGGTCGCGTAGAAGGCAGGTTCGAAGAACTTGTATTCCAGGAGCATCCGCAGCCCGGCGGGCATCTGGTCGTAGACCTCGCGCAAAGCCTCGGCCAACCGGTCCTGTCGGGCACGCAGGTCGTCTTGGCCCGGGTAGTTGAGGCCGTCGGCGAACCACAGCGACAGGACGGAGGAGCCGGTCTGTCCGGCGATCTCGACGCAGTCGAGCAGGTGGTCGGTGGCCTTTCGCCGCACGCCCGCGTCGGGGCTGCACACGCTGCCGAGCTTGTAGTCGTCCTCTTGGAAGACGTTGGGGTTGATGGCGCCCAACGCGATGCCGGCGTCCTCGGCGTGCTTGCGCAGCGCGGCGTAGTCGTCGACCCGGTCCCACGGGATGTGCAGGGCGACGCTGGGCGCGATGCCGGTGAACTCGTGGACCTTCGCGGCGTCCTCGATCTTCTCGGTCGGGTTCCTCGGCACGCCTGCCTGCTCGAAGACCTTGAAGCGAGTCCCCGAGTTGCCGTACGCCCATGAGGGCGTCTCGATCCGCTGGCTACGCAGGACGTCGAACAGCGCGGCACGCCGGGACGGGTCGATGTCGGTCATCGTGCTTCTCCTCGAAAGACTCCCCCGGCTCCTCGTCGAGACCGGGAAGGCTGGCTGGTCACGGGAGGTGGAAGACCTCGGGTAATGGCTGCATGCTCGCGTCGGCATGGCCATCCAGGCCGACGAAGAGGTCGGCCATGTAGGTCTGCCAGCGGTCGTTGACCTCGGTGGCGTCCATCGCGGCCTTGGCGGCGGCGAAGTCCTCGCACTCGAGGTAGCCGATGAGCAGTCCGTCGGGCCGCAGGAAGAGGGAGTAGTTGCGCCAGCCCGCCTCGGATAGCGCTTTCCGCATCTCCGGCCAGACATCCTCGTGCCGCGCGCGGTACTCCTCCAGGCGGTCGGCCCGTACCTGGAGCGTGAAGCACACCCGTTCGGCCACTCTCGACCCCTCTCGGCGGTTTCCGCAGCATTAATGAATCGTTTCAAGCCGCAATGTTGGTCCCAGCTTGCGATACAGCGCCGAGGAGAGTCAACCTTTTCCGACGAGAATCGGTCATGTTTCGGGTTGGTCACGAAGATCTGGTGCATACTCGCCCGAGCACACACGCGTCCTGTTGACACGTTTCAATACGCCATCCGGCGCAGCACACGACGATTCAGCACGGCTGGGGTGCAGGTCCGCAAGCCACGATGTAGTCCGATCAAGGGGGACGCGGGTGAACCCGACAGCGAGCATCCGGGAGGTCGCCGCGGCGGCGCGGGTCTCGGTCGGCACGGTCTCCAACGTGCTCAACCGACCGGCCGTCGTCGCACCGGCGACCAGAGACCGCGTACTCGCGGCCATCGAGAGCCTGGGTTTCGTGCGCAACGAATCCGCCCGCCAGCTCAGATCGGGCACGGCGCGCACGATCGGGCTGGTGGTCCTCGACGTCGGCAACCCCTTCTTCACCGACGTCGCCAGGGGGGTGGAGGACGTCGCCACCGAAGCGGGACACGTGGTGATCCTCTGCAACAGCGACGAATCCAGTGCCAGGGAGAGCCGCTATCTGGACCTGCTCATCGAGCAGCGCGCCCATGCCGTGTTGATCACCCCGGTCGGCGACTCCCTCGAACCGGTCCGTCGCCTCCAGCAACGCGGCGTCTCCGTCGTGCTGCTCGATCACCCGACGGCATCCGAGGAGGTCTGCTCGGTGTCGGTCGACGACGTCGTCGGCGGTGATCTCGCCACCACCCACCTCCTCGCGGGCGGGCATCAGAACCTGGTGATGGTCACCGGCCCCGAGTCGATCCGGCAGTGCGCCGACCGACTCGCGGGCGCCAGAGTGGCCGTCGAGCGCACCGGCCGACCCGAGGACGCCCTGCGCACCGTCGAGGTGCCCGCGCTGAACGTCGCCTCCGGGCAGCGTGCCGCCGAACAACTCCTCGCCGCCCCCACACTGCCCGACGGCGTCTTCTGCGCCAATGACCTGCTCGCCCTAGGCCTGCTCCAGGTGTTGATGCGGGCCGGAGTGCGCATTCCGGAGGATGTCGCCCTGGTCGGTTACGACGACATCGACTTCGCCTCGGCCGCGGCCGTGCCCCTCACCTCCGTACGCCAACCCCGCTACCTGATCGGCCGCACCGCCGCGGACCTGGTGATCTCCGAGACACTCGTCCCCAAGGAGCACACTCACCAACACACCGTGTTCACCCCGGAGTTGGTGGTTCGGGATTCCAGCCATCCGCGCCGATCGCGAGGGTGAGGGCCTAGACGCGCTCGCGCAGGCCCGAAGCCGTCGCGCCACGCTCCACATCGCCACCGCACGCTTCGGGCACCCGATGGCTGTCGAGTCGCGCGCTCTATCCACCGCACTGCTCCGTCGAATCGGTCGAATGCCGAGCTGTTTCCCATGACGGCCGAACGACCATATTTTTTCACCGATCATCCGAGCAGACCCAGAAATCGCCCTATGGTTTCCTCTAGAGTGATCCGCTTTCCTTCGGGGGTGATCATGTCGGATTCGGACGACAGAAGGGCCGAGCTGGAGCGGAGGTTACCGATCCTGAAGGCGCACGCCGCCGCATTGACCGAACAGCTCGAACGACAAACCGATCAGCTCGCCGAAGCACAGGAGAGCGCCAAGCAGGCACACGGCGAAGCAACCTCGCCCGACGGGCTTGTCAGTGTGGTTGTGGACGGCACGGGTGCGATCACCCAATTGCAACTGGCTCCCACCGTGTTCGCCCGCAGTACGACCGAGCGACTGGCCGGCTCGATTGTCGAAACAATAGCCAGAGCCAAAGCGCAATCGCAGGCACAGGTCAGTGATGCGTTCGCCGAGGTCACCCAACCACCGGTCGTCGACCTACCCGAGGTGTTCGACGGCGCGCCGTCCCTCCAACAGCTTTTCGAAACGGCGAACCGCCCGTTGGCGCCGATGGACGGCCCCGACCGCAGCACAGCGGGGAACCCGCCGCCACAGCGACGCGACAGCCGCGACGAACCCGACGATGACGACGGCTTCATGATGAGGAGGGGTTCCTGGTGAGCGACGGATACAGCGCGGATACCACGGCATTGCGCGGAGTGGCACCGCAGTTCAGCTCGGCCGCCGATCAGCTCCTCGATGCCCATGAGCGTCTGACGGCAAGTCTGTCCGCCGCAGCAGGTGCCTGGGGCAACGACGAGCCCGGCACGAATTTCGGCACCGCCTACGAACCCGCCGCCGAAGAGGGAACCGCCGCCTTCGGCACCTTCGCAGAAGGGCTCAACGCCATCCGCGACAACCTCGATGCATCGGCCGAGCAGTGGGATTCCGATGATCACGCCGCCGAACAAGCCTTCCAACAGCAGGCCCAGGGCTTGGGCTACTGATAACCCGGGAGCACGCCATGGGAATGGAATTGCCCGAGTCCCTGCAATGGGTCGCATCGATAGCGCTCGGCGCCGATTGGCCCGAGAGCGATGAGGACAAGCTCCGCGAGATGCGGGACGCCTGGGAAACCGCGGGTACCGACATCACCGCAGTCAAGGAAACCGCACAGGCGGCGGCACAATCGGCAGCCGCCACGATGCAAGGCGAGACCGCCGAACAATTCCAAACCTACTGGGAAGAGTTCGAAGGCTACCTCGTCGCGTTCTCCGAGATGTCCCAACAGCTCTCCACCGGCTGCGGAGACATGGCTCTGGAGGTCGAACACGCGAAGATCAGCATCTACATCGCGCTGGCCGCACTGGCGGTGCAGATCATCGCATTGCTGGCGGCTGCGGCGGCCAGTCTTGGTACCGCTTCCGCAGGCATCCCGGTAGCGCAGGCCGCTACCCAGGTCGTCGTCCGCCAGATCCTGCAGAAGCTGATCCAGAACATTCTGCTCAACATCGCCACGAACCTGGCGACCGACTACGGAATCCAGGCCTTCCAGATGGCCCGAGGAGACCGGTCCGGGCTCGATCACGGCAATTTCGGCAATCACATCGTCAACGGCGTCATCCAAGGGGCCGGGCAGACGGTGGGCGGCGCCGTCACGAGCGCCATCCCTACCGGAGCGTCCCGAGGAATGGGCGGGGCTGCCTTACGTGGAGCGGGTGCCGGAGCAGTGGGCGGGTTCGCCCAAGGCGTCACGGAGTTCACTGCTCAGGGCGGCGTGAGCTCCCTGACCGGCGGCGAGTACGGCAGCGGCTGGGATTACCGCAATCTCACCAGCAACACCATCTCCGGGACGATCGGCGGCGCTCAGGGCAACATGTCCGATCGAACCCAGGGATTGGCGGAATCGACCTTCCCGAATCAGACGACGGAGCACTCGACGCCGCGCAACAATCCCAGTCATGCACGGGAAGTGCTCGACAGCGGCCGCAACTGGCCCGTCGGTGGTCGGGCTCCCGAGGGTTTCGAGAACCCGTACAACAGTGGGACGCGGGAACAGGTCGGGATCAACGGCTCGAATGTCATCGACCAGGCGGGCCGACATCGCCCGCAGAACCAGGGCGACGATTCGCCGCTGCCGGAAGCACGAGAATGATCGCGAGCAGGCTCTGACCAGGTGCCCCGCACCCCATTCGGAGCGGAGCCACTCAGGTCGACGAGTGGGACAGGTGGCCCGTTGATTCCCCAGCACCTACCGGTGGACTGCGATGAGCGGGTACGGGTGGACCTCGAAGGGCGCTGGCAACGGGTGCGGTCCCGGTTACGGCTAGCGCTGGTGGTGCTGCCGTCGGTTCAACTCGTCATCGCACTGGTAGGGCTGGGTCTGCTGACCTTCGGTGCGGGCGAACGCGGCCTCGGTGCGCTGGTGATCGGTGCGTTGTGCTGCCTTCCCGTGGGACTGATCCTTGTCCGGATCCGCCGGGGCCTGGTCATTCCGAAGGTGTCCGAGTGGACCTCCGCAGGACTGCTCCCCACGCTTGTCACGGCTGCACTCGCCGCGATCGCCTTGCTGGGCTCTGCCGATCTTCGAGACAACCGAGGTCTTGCTTCGGTTCTGCTGATCGCCGCGATACTCGTGCCCGTCCCGGTGTTCGCTGCGGCACGTGGTGCGGTCGGACTTCTGCTGTCAGCACCGTTGGCGTTGGCCGGACGCAGCGGCTTCGCCTTGACCACACGGCTGCGCGTCCGACGTTTCCGGGATGCGCACGTCCACCTTGAAGCCGACCGTGTTCGCTGGGTCGTACAGGTCATTCGTCAACACGGCGCTCGGACCGTTGCCAGCGGCCACCTCCCGCTGAGCGAGCTACAGTCCGCGTCGACGTCGACCACCGAGAACCCGGTGATCGACGCACGGCTAGGGCGCGGTGTCGTCGCGAGACCCGGCCCGGTGCTCGTCCTACGTGCCGCACATCGGACGGTAGCGCTCACGGTCGGCAACGCTTCGGAATTCGCCGAACTCTGTCAGCAACGCTCGGATTGGTTGCACGGTCGTCAAGATCGGACTCCACCGTGACGCGTTCCTCCCATGTTTCGCGCGAACCGCTCGTGACGAGACTCAATCCGTCGCGGCGGTCAGCACCGCTACCCCGCGGCTACCCAGCCGGATCGCTGTGGAGGATTCGCGGTCGGGCTCGGTTACACCGGCCAGTAGGTCGACCATCGGCTGGTCGAGGGTGATCTCCGCCGGTTCGTCGCCATGGTTGAGCAGCAACAGGAAACGAGTGCCGTCCTCGGCATGTCGGGTGACCGCCTGGACACCGGGCGGCACCGCCAGGTCGGGGGCGACCCCGGCCTCGCCGCGCACCCGATCGAGGAGGCCGCGCATCGTGGCGGCATCCAAGCGCGTACCCAGGTACCAGGCGACACCCGAATCCAGTTGGTGGCGGGTGACTGCGGGCGAACCGACCAACTCGCCCTCGGCGAACTCGGCCAGCGACTGCGCGCCCTCCAGCCGGATCACCTCCGACCAGATCCGCCCGGTGCCGGTGGAATCGCTGCCCGCCAATCCGGTCACGGCCACGGTTCCCGCCTCGGGCAGGGCCCAGAACTCCTCGACCCAGACTCCCAAGGTCTCGCGCAGGGCCGGGGCCATCCCACCTGGATGGATGTGGTCGTTCTCGTCGACGATGCCGGAGAAGAAGGACACCACCAGGTGCCCGCCGCCCCGCACATATGCAAGCAAGCGCTCAGCAACCGATTCCGTCATCAGATACAGGTTCGGCACGACCACCAGCCGGTAGCCGGACAGATCCCGCTCCGGATGCACGACGTCGCAGGTCACCCCGGCCTCGAACAGCGGGGCGTAGTGCGCCAGCTCCGCCTCGCCGCGGGTCACGTCGACACTCGGATGCGAATCGCGTTCCAGGGCCCACCAACTCGACCAGTCCAACAGCAGCGCCGTGTCGGCGTGCACCCGGCTGTCGACCAATCCGGGCACCGCCGCGAGCTCGGCACCGAGTTCGCACACCTCGCGGAAGATCCGGGTGTCGGTTCCGGTGTGCGGAACCATCGCCGCGTGGAACTTCTCGGTGCCGCCCCGGGAAGCCCGCCATTGGAAGAACATCACCGCGTCGGCGCCCTGCGCGACGGCCTGCCAGCTGCCCAGCCGCATCGCGCCCGGCGCCTTCATGGCGTTGCGCTCCCGCCAGTTCACCGCCGCCGTGGCCTGCTCCATCAGAAACCACGGCTGACCGTGCCGCAGGGAGCGCATCAGGTCATAGTGGAAACCGGCGGCGATGTGGCTGTCGGCCTCGAAGGGGTCGGGGTAGGAATCGAAGGCGATGAGGTCCTGGTCCTCGGCCCAACCGAACAGGTCGATGGCCGGTCCCTCGTGGATGAAGTTGGTGGTCACCGGGACCTCGGGGGTCAGCCGGGACAGCACCTCCTTCTCGGTGCGGAAGCAGCCGAGGAAGGCATCCGAGGTGAAGCGCGAGAAATCAATGCTCTGCGTCGGGTTCGGGTGGTACGGCGCCAGGCTCGGCACCCCGATCTCGTCCCACTCACCGTACTGCTGCGACCAGAAATCGGTGTACCAGGCGGCGTTCAGCGTGGCCAGATCGCCGTAACGGTCCCGGAGCCATTCGCGGAACGCGGCCGCCGAGACCTCGCAGTAACAGGCGTTCATATGGCAGCCGTACTCGTTGTTGACGTGCCACAACGCCAAGGCCGGATGGTCCCGGTAGCGGGTGGCGATCTGCTCCACCAGCCGGCGCGCGTGGTCGCGGTACACCGGGCTCGACGGACAGAACTGCTGCCGTGAACCTGGAGCCAACCGAACCCCGGTCGCGGTGATCGGCAGTGTCTCGGGATGCAACCGGGCCAGCCATGGCGGCGGCGAGGCGGTCATGGTGGCCAGGCACGCCCCGATGCCGTTGGCGGCCAAGAGGTCCATCAACCGGTCGAACCAGCCGAAGTCGTACTCGCCGGGACGGGGTTCGATCTTCGCCCACGAGAAGATGCCGACGCTGACCAGGTTGACCCCGGCCTGGCGCATCAACCGCATGTCCTCGGCCCAGACCTCCTCGGGCCATTGCTCCGGGTTGTAGTCGCAGCCGTAGGCGGGGCCGCCGAGCCTGCTCCGCAGCGCGGTCAGATCCTTGCCCATGCTCGAATGCTCCTTGCGTCGCGCCGAGTCGGTCGACGCCGGAGCGGGCCGACTCGGGTGGATGGTCGCGCCTGCCTGCCCGGTCGGCCGGTGCCGCCGGGCAGGCCCGCGCCGTCGACTTCCCGCCTCAGATGGGCAGCAGATCCGAGATCCGCACCAGGCCACCGGTACCGAAGGACTTCGTCGCCGCCAGCCCGATCGCCAACGCCCTGGCCCCGGCGATGTGGTCGGCACGCAGGCCCAGCGGGTCGGCTGCGGCCGGGCCGAACAGCGCGTCCAGCATCAGTTCGTCCCCACCGCCGTGCCCGGGTCGCATCGGCTCGTCCAACACGACCTCGGCGGGCTTGAACAGCGGGCGCACCGTGATGGCCGTACGCGTCGGAACGGCTTCCTCCACCGCACCGGGTGAGATGCCCATCCGCGAACCGTGTTCCAGAGGCGAACGCGCGTAGTCGTTCTCCAACACGTCCAGCTCCAACCGCCCCTTGGTGCCGTTGAACGACACCCGGTAGCCCTCGTAGGGCGCGTAGGCCGTCAGCTGATACGTCAGCGAGGCGCCACCCCGGTAGCGGGCCAGCACCGACATGTCGTCCTCGATGTCGATGTCGGCGGCGAACACGTTGCGGTCGCGCTGGTAGCCGTCCTCGTGCTCGGCGTCCAGGTACAGCTCCTTGAGCCGGGGCGAGGCGGCCATGTCGAGCGCGAAGGGGTCGGTGGCGGCGGCCTCGGAGCCCGCGGCCCGGTCGTAGTCCTTGGCGTAACCGTTGCGCGCACCACCCGCCGCGCCGTAGAAGAACAAATTGCCCAGGCCGATCACCGAGTCGGGCGCGTCGCCCAACCACCAGTTGACCAGGTCGAAGTGGTGGCTGGACTTGTGCACGAGCAACCCGCCCGAGTGCTCCCGATTACGGTGCCACCGCCGGAAGTAGTCGGCGCCGTGCTGCACGTCGAGCAGCCACTCGAAGTGCACCGATCCGACATCGCCGATCACCTTGTCCGCCAACAGCTCCCGGACCCGCTGATGGACCGGGTTGTAGCGGTAGTTGAAGGTGACCTCGATCCGACCGCCGGTGCGCTCCTGCGCCTCCAGGATGCGACGCGCCTTGTCGACGTCGGTCGTCATCGGCTTCTCGGTCACGGCGCGCAGCCCGGCTTCGACGGTGGCCACCAGGTAGTCGTCGTGCGAGCTGTCGGTGGTGCACACCATCACCGCGTCGACGCGTTCCCTGGTCAGCATCTCGGAGAAATCGGCGGGTGCGTAGGTCGGCACCGCCGCGACACCGAGTTGTCCGGCGAGGCGGGCGTTGTGCACCTGCATGCGCGTCGGATTGGAATCACACAGCGCGACGAGTTCGGCGTGTTCGGGGAACCGGGTGGCCAGCGCGTCGACATACATCTCCGCCCGCGATCCCAGCCCGACCACCGCATAGCGAACCGGCGTGGAATCCTCGCTCACCCTGCACCACTCCTCATCCATCCGGCCGCGTCCCGGCATCATTCCTGCCCTGGCAGGCCCGGTCGGCCCCGCCGGATTCAACCGGCCGCCGACCGGAACCCGCAAGCAGGTGCCGACCGAGGTGGCAGAAGCGACCCATTCCGGTCATCGAGGACCGGCGGGCGACGTGTCACCGCGTTCGCACGGGTGCACCGCCGTGCGTCAGCCTGCCGTCCATCCGGGGTCGCGCCCACTCAATCCCAGCGCGCGGTCGAACGCGTCCGCGTCCGAGTCCACGGCGATCTCGGGGCCGAAGGCGAGCGAGGACAGCCCCTGCGTCTGGGCATACAGCTTCTGCAGAACCTCGAGCGCTGCGGCCGCCGTCTCCGGGGAGCAGTCGTAGGTGCGTCCGGTGGCCTTGGCGAGATCCCAGCCATGCAACACGAATTCCACGAAGGTCAACTCCCCCACCAGCGTCGCGGGTAGCTCCGTGCCGGGGCCCAGAACGGTGGTTCCCGCCCAGGCGGCGGGATCGTCCCAGGCGGCTGCCGTGCCTGCGAGGCCGTCGGCGAGTCGGCTCCGCCATTGATCGTCCATCAGATCCGCTGTCCAATCCGTATCGGCGGGCAACGGCTGCTTGGCTGCCGCCGCCGTGAGGATTCGAGTGGCCCAGATGACGTGATCCAGCAGCTTGCGCACGTCGAACTCCGTGCACGGCGTGGGTGCGGCGAGCTGCTCCGCGTCGATCCCGTCGCTGAGATCGCGCAGGGTGGCGGCGGCGGTGGCCAACCGGGCTTGCAGTGTCACGGTGTCTCCTCGTGCGAGTGGGCGAAACGGCCCGCCGAGGTTAGAAAGCGGACGGCCCACGCTTCTTGAAGAAACACGTCACAACCGGCGTCGCAGCACGGAGTGACTCGACACACGACACCGTCAGGGCAGCGACATACGGTGCGCGGATGGCATCGACCATCGGGCGAGGACGCAACCTCGGGGTGCTGTACGAAGCCGCCGCCCGACAACACTTCCAGCTGGGCAAACATGCGCCCGCGCCGGAGATCGCCCCCTTCGTCGAGTACTACTGGACGATCCACTGGAACCTGCCCGGCGACCGGTCGCATCGGCAATGGGTGATCCCGCACCCCACGGTGCACCTGGTGTTCGACCCGGCTGGTTCCACCGTGAACGGCGTGATGCGCGGGCGTTTCTCCCGGCTGCTCTCCGGATCGGGTCGGGTCCTCGGCATTCGTTTTCGTCCCGGCGGATTCCGCCCGTTCCTCGACGGCCCGGTCTCGCAACTGACCGACCGCGTCATCCCACTCGCCGAATTCCTCGACACCGAGGCCGAGGAACAGGCACGTCGAGCCTTGGACATCGTCGAACCGGCCGCGATGGTCGCCTCGGCAGACGAGTTCCTCCGCCCCAGACTGCCTGCGGTGGACCCGATGGTTGCGGTGGTCGCCGACCTGGTGCGGCAGATCGTGGACGAACCCGACCTGGCACGGGTCGACACACTGGCGGACCGGGTCGGCATGGGCCGACGGACCCTGCAACGACTGTTCGCCGAATATGTCGGCGTCTCCCCGAAATGGGTGCTGCTGCGCGCCCGCGTCCACGAGGCCGCCCTCCGGGCAGACGAGGACGCGGTCGATTGGGCGAGCCTGGCCGCCGATCTCGGATACAGCGACCAGGCCCACCTCACCAGGGATTTCGCCAGGGTCGTCGGCGTCTCCCCCGCCCGGTACGCACGCGGCTGTCGACGCGATGCATCGGCTGAACGATTGCGCAAGCCCGGAACAGCAATTCGCGAATGACGAAGCGTGCCCCCGCACCACCGGGCCTGCCTGGCGGAGACGATTACGAAGGCCGCAAGGCAATAGCCCGACAATCCGGAATACGTCGCTTCCATCGCGCTAACACCTCCTTCCTACGGGAAAATCTAACGAAGAACACACATAACAACGAGCACTCCCAGCGCTACAGGGGAACAGATGCCCCCTGAGGAACGCGCCGCGCTGCACAACTATCTTCGCTGGTAGAAGGGCCAAAACTCGCGTCCCGTCCGACTTCCGAGTCGCCACTGCTCCATGAAGACGCAGCGCTTGCTGCCACTATTCGACTCATTCTTCGTCGATTCATGTCGAATTCCGAGAATCTCGACGGTTACTCACCAACAGCCTGCCCGAGAAGTTGACAAAGCCGATAACGGTTCGCTAACGTCATGCCGCATAAGGAAAGCGCTTTCCGATATCCGTTCCTGTACGCAGTCAGCAAGGAGCCTCAATGATGTGGTCTTCTCGAGCGTCCTCGAAACGACCGCGGTCGGTATTGGCCGCACTGGTCACGCTTCCTTTAGCCGCAGCGGCGCTGGTGCTCAGCCCGGCCCTCGGAACGGCCGAACCCACCGCCGCCACCGCACCGGCCCCCTTGACGGCCTTGGACGAACCGGTGTCCGAGACCATCGAACTCGACGAGGACTTCGACGGCGGTGGCACCCGCTACTACGGCGAAGGTGATCTCGGTGAAGGTGGCCAGAACGAGGGTGGCGACCCGCTGTTCGAACTTGCCGACGGCGTGACGATCAGCAACGTCATCCTCGGCAGCCCCGCAGCCGACGGCATCCACTGTCAAGGCAGCTGCACACTGCGCAACATCACCTGGGAGGACGTGGGCGAGGACGCCGCAACGTTCCGGGCCGACTCCGACTCCGCCCAGTTCCGTGTGGAGGGCGGCAGCGCGGCGCAGGCCGAGGACAAGGTCTTCCAGCACAACGGACCCGGCACCCTGACCGTCTCGAACTTCGAGGTCGAGGACTTCGGCGCGCTGTACCGGTCGTGCGGCAACTGCAGCAGCATGTACGAACGGCACGTCGTGCTCGAAGACATCACTGTCCGCACCCCAGGGGACCGGCTCGTCGGAATCAACGAGAACTACGGCGACACGGCAACCCTGTCCAACATCACCATCATCGGTGACGACGGCCAGGACATCACCATCTGCCAGCGCTACGAGGGCAACGACAACGGTGACGAACCGGAGGAGACCGGTGAGGGCCCCGACGGGCAGCACTGCCTCTACGAGGAATCGGACATCTCCTACCAGTAGAGGCGGACACGAGGCCACGGCGGTCCTCCAGCGGCCGCACCAGCGCCGCACGGAACAGCCCTGACCCACCAGAGACGACCACCGACGGTGTTGGTCGAGGAAAGGACACCCGCCCAAGGCAGGGGGCGGGTGTCCTTTTCACTGCGCGTCCATCTAAGCCTGCATGATTCGATCGGCAGCGCCGATGCGTTGCGAGTCCTTACCGGCCCCTGTGGGGGCGGTGTCGCCGAAAACCGCAGACTCCACCACGGTTACGCGGACGTCGGTGCGATCTCCACCGGCGCTGAAGGGCCGGTGACACAGGACGTCACCCCGTCGGCGGCCAGAGCGTGCCCGATGTTGCGATCCTCACCGGCCCCGAAGGGCCGGTGCCACTGTCCGTCGTGCGCTCAGCCGGTGGGGCAGCAGTGCGTGTTGCGATCCTCACCGGCCCCGGAGGGCCGGTGCCACGACCGCCATCCGACGACCGCCAAACGGCAGTAAAATCGTTGCGATCCTCACCGGCCCCGGAGGGCCGGTGCCACCCGCCGGTGGCCGAGCGGTATCCGTGGCGGGGGAGCGCGTTGCGATCCTCACCGGCCCCGGAGGGCCGGTGCCACGCGGATCGGGGCCGCCTGGTCGATGGCGGCCAACAGGGTTGCGATCCTCACCGGCCCCGGAGGGCCGGTGCCACAGGCTGGCACCGTTCATATCGGAGAGGTCGATGGTGTTGCGATCCTCACCGGCCCCGAAGGGCCGGTGCCACCCTGCGTGTGCAGGGACGACTGTGTTCAACGCCGTGCAAGGTTACCGGATGTTGACCAACACGCCCGGGATGCGGTTCGGGAAGGTGCGGCGTGTTGCCAGACGCTTGCCCTCCCTAAGCGCGCCCACGGAAACGATCTTGGCACCGGATGAGCCGTGATTAGCCGATCAAACCATTGCCACCCGAGGTCGAGCGCTGGTACCGCGGGCTGAGCCGTGAACGCCGGGAGCGGCCGAACACAGTGCACGGCACACCAAATAGCAGCCTTGACTTATATAAGCAGCGGCCGTTACGGTCACCGTCGTGCACGCGTTCGACGTCCTCGGCGATCCCGTGCGCAGGCGCATTCTGGAATTGCTGGCCGATGGCGAGCGGACCTCCGGCGCGGTCACGGAGGTCATCCGGACCGAGTTCGGCATCTCCCAGTCTGCTGTCTCCCAACATCTACGCGTGCTGCGTGACAACGGCTTCGCGTCGGTACAGGCGGAGGGCGCTCGCCGCATCTACGCGATCGAGCCCGCTCCGCTGAGCGAGATCGACGCGTGGCTGGACCAGTTCCGCCGCATTTGGACACAACGCCTCGACGCCCTGGAAACCGAGCTGGCCCGAGGCAAGCGGGCCCGCAGGCTCCCAGCCGACGGACCGGGCCCGGCAGGCGCGGGCAAGCCCAACCCACCAACGAACGGAACCTGACATATGAAAGACGTAGTGGAGGAGCTGGCCGCCGTCCGCCGGACGATGGGCACGGGCAGCGTGCCGGCAGGCGAGGCTTACACCGTCGAGCTCCGGCGTCGGTACGACGCACCCATCGGCGACGTCTGGGATGCCATAACCAGCCCCGAACGACTGCAACGCTGGTTGAAGCCGGTCACCGGGGACCTGCGGCTCGGCGGAGATTTCGAGTTGGACGGTGGGGAGCACGGCGAGGTTCTTCGGTGCGAGCCGCCCCGGCTGCTGAAGGTGTCCTGGCTCTACGGACCGGAGGCCGACGACTGGCCCGGCACGAGTGAGGTGGAAGTGCGGCTGGCCGAAGGCCCGGACGGCGACACCGAGTTCGAGCTGATCCACGCAGCGGTCATCGGGGAGCCGTCGTTCCCGATCTACGGCCCCGGCGCAGGCGGCGTCGGCTGGGACCTGGCTCTGCTCTCCCTGGCCCGGCTGCTGGCCGATGGCTCGACCCTCGACCACGACAACTTCGAGAAGTCGCCCGAGGGGCGCGAGTTCAGCAGGGGCAGCGCCGCAGCCTGGGGTCAGGCTCACCTGGCCTGGGGTGGCGAACCGGAGCAGGTCGCGGCCGCAGTCGAGGCCACCACCAAGTTCTACGTACCCGACCAGGCCTGACTGCCATTCCTGCCGTCGTGGGCTGATCGGCGTCCTTGGCTCGTACCGAGGCCGCGAATGCCGATCGCCAGGCGAAGAGTCGTTCGCACGATGTGGGAACTCATCAGTTGCTACCTCGGCTGCCCGCCTAAGCATGGCCGCCGACCACCCGACAGTGAACCGCGAGTTTTCCGCGGACACAGAACGTCGAGGTTTCTCGGTCGAGAAGCAGGACGAGCAGTGCACCAGCATGTCGCCTACACCTAGCCGAAAGAACGATGCCTGCAATGAAGTACACCGTCTCGATTGAGATCGCCCTGCCGAGGGAGCAGACGGCCCAGCTGCTCGCCGACCCTGCGCACCTGCCGAAATGGCTGCGAGGCCTAGTACTGCACGAGCCACTGAGTGGAGTGCACGGCGCGGTCGGAACCCAGTCGCGAGTCGTGTTTCAGTCGGGGAAGCAGCAGATGGAAGCCACCGAGACGGTCACTCGCCGGGAACCGGTAGAGCTGAGCGGGATCCCGAAAGAGACCGTCGTCCACTTCGACCGCGAGATCGTCGGCCTGGGCATGTGGAACGCGGTGCGTGACCGGCTGACCGAGGTCGGTCCGGAGACGACGCTTTGGGTAAGCAAGAACGAATACCGGTTCAGTGGCTTGCTGATGCGGCTGGTGGGACTGCTGATGCCCGGTACCTTCCGCAAGCAGTCGCAACAGCACATGCAGGATTTCAAGGCGTTCGCCGAGCAGGGGAAAGACGTCCGCAACGAAGGCTGAGCTGCGATAACACCGCAGAGAATCCCGCTGCTTCAATGGGGCACCAAGGATTACCCGGTAGTGGCACGGGGTGATCTTGTTCGGCAAGCCGTGATGTGGAAGACAGCAACCCCCGGATCGTTTTCAGAGGTGTTGAGAACTCGAAGGGATGCGATAGCCACGGCCACGGCTATGGCTACGGGCGCACGCCATGCGCGGTAAGTGCATCCACCCGATCCTCGACCGCAGCGGTGCCGAACACGCTCTGCCGCAATAAGAAGCTGCTCGCTCCGTGAGGACGCCGCAGTGCCGGGCGCCACGCAGGCCGAGGCAACGCATACAACAACGAAACTCCCCCTGGACACCACGACGACGACTCACGTGGTGTAGTCGGCTCACCCCGGTTCAGCCGGAGTCGTTCGGCCGTTCCGTGTCGAGCATCTTCTCCAACAGCTTCGTGAACGCCTCCTCCGTGACTATCGGGATGCCGTAGTTCCGTGCACGACGCGCCTTCCCGGACAAAGAATCGGGATCGGCCGCTACCACCAACCTGGTCTTACGCGTGACATGACTGCCTTCGACCAGGCCTGCGGATACCGCCCGCAGGCTCCACCGCTCGCGAGGCGAACGGGTCTGTCCGGTGAAGACGACTCGATCGCCGGTGCATAACCGGAACCGACCCCAGGTCTGTGGACCTGGTTTCGATGGTGCTGCGTGCTCGGCGTCCGCCGTCGGCCCGGATGTCGACTCGGCCGTCGGCTGGCTCCGGTGTCCCGCCCTCCGCCGGGAAACCCGTCGGGCCCGGATGGTGGCGGGCGCCGGTCCGGATGCGGCCGTCTCGATCACTGCGGCTGCGGCCGAGCCCTCCCCCGATGCGCCAGGAGTCTCGCTGTGCTTTCCCAAGACAGCGATCGACTTCGACCGTGGCTCGGCACGCCGTTCGTCGGACGGAGAAGCCTCGGTGCCACTGCCCCAAGCAGCCGAGAGCGCGCCCGAACCGAGGCCATGGCTAGTGCCGGCTGCGGCTCCCGCGGCCGTCCCAAGCCCGGTCGCGACGTACCGCTCATCCGCTCCCACGACCGACTCGCACACCGTCGCCGCCGCGTCCCGGGCCACCGTCTCGAATTCGACCCCGGCACACCGCGCAGACTCACCCTGCGTCTTCGCGACACCCGCTGTACCCGACTCCGCGAGATCTCCCGCCTCGGCCACTGCTCCCGGCTCGACCAGTGCCCCCGACGCAACGAGCGCACCTGTTCCGGCGCTGGACAGCTCCCGAACGGCATGGCACCGAGCCCGGTCGACATCGACTACGGATAAGCCGATCAAGGCCGCGATCGTCACCAGGTCCGCAACGACGGCAGCGGGCAACACACCTTCCTGGGCCGCAGCACACGCCACCACCGAGAGGTACCGGCGATGGGCACCGAGCACCTCGGTGCGACCGAGGCCCGCCGACAAGGCGTTGTCGATCAGACCGTCCTCCTCACTGAGCGAGAGATGCCGGTCGAGCAATGCGGCATCGAGCAAGGTCAGATAGGCGTCGAGCGCGCCGGGATCGACCGACCGCGCACCGTGTTCCGGCAGCCGGGTGAGGAAATGCTCACGCGGCCCGACCACCGCACCCCGGTGGGCGGTACGGCCGGTCGGCATCGGCAGCTCCGGCCAGCGCCACTGCGACGCCGAGGCCAACAGGTCCTGCCAGGGCACGGGGCTCCCCACAACCTGGAGGTAGCTGGCCAACAACCCGGCCGTTGCGTAGGCATCGTGCTGCGCCGAATGTGCCTCGATGAGCGGCACACCCACCGCCGCGCAACACGCCGCCAACGAGCGAGCCGGAATGTCGAGGTACCGCTCGGCCAACTGCATGGTGCAGAGACCAGGCATCACCGCGAGCGGGACGTCGAGACCGAGCCGCCCATACTCGAAGGCGAGGAAGTCCACGTCGAAGGACAGGTTGTGTCCCACGAGGACCCGTCCCGCGAGTAATTCCGCCAGATCACCCGCGATATCGGCGAACAGCGGCGCGCTACGGACGTTGGCTGCGCTGATCCCGTGGACGTGCTGCGGCCCCAGATCCCGTTCCGGGTTGATCAGCGTGCACCACTCCCCCTCCACCGCACCGTCTACATCGAGCAATACGACGCCGATCTCGACCACCCGGTGCCATCCCGGGGTGAAGCCGGTCGTCTCGGTGTCCAGTACCGCGTATCCCGTCGTCATCCCAATTCCCCCGCCTCGATCAGTCGCGCCGCCCACTCCGCTGTTGTTTCGTCCCTATCCGTGATCATCCTCGTAAGGTGCGACGGATGGATCGATCGGCAGTGTGGTTAGCGCGTTCACCGCCGGCCTTGGCCGGGCGGTCCCGATAGATCGGGACAGCCATCCATGGTGACGCCGGGGTACGACATGATCGGGCTACCGCCGGCGGCCGCCGAGAAATGTCGTACCGATTGGCTATGGTGGCGGGATCGACCTTTACCTACGGGCGAATGGGCCGAGTCGACGCCATTCCCAAAACATTCTCCTCTCGCTTTTCGGATCTTGCCCACAGTGGACGAGTGCGATGCTCACTCGAAGGATCATCCCAATGGGTCCGACCAAGTCAACGCCGCACAGACCGCACTGCTACTCGAGGGCGGCGGAACTCGGCTTCACGATCGGACATCGGGCGGACGGAGCACCTCGACGTCCGACAGCGCGCGGTAATCGGCGGGACGACACCCACCACACCGACGGCGACCGTGATGTCGGACGCCCTCTCACTGCGTTGTCTAAGCCAGGACCGGGCCAAAGATCCGGTCTCCGGTGCCGATGCAGCCGACGTACGGGCGTGCATCGCCATCGCCGCATTACGACGGGCCGTGGACCTGATATCGGTCTCGGAAGCGCCCGCCGTGGAGGTACCGACGAACGCTTCCGATCTCCACCGGCCACCAGGAATCGGAAGCGACACACCACAGTGCGCTTCGACCGATGAGCGATATCGCCCAACACAGCGGAAGCGCCGTGCTGCGAATCGGGCGAGTGGACACGATCCTCGACATTCCGACCGAGATCCGAACCGAAGCGGGCCTCCGAACCACTGGCGACCCGCAGTCGCCTACTCGCCAGCCGACGCACGAGCAGTGGCAACGAGATCGCCAGACTGAGCGCGAAGCCGCTCAACAGGACACAGTCAATCATTCTCGAACGCATGTTCGAATAATGCACGGAGTCGACCGATCAAGGCAAGGACTCCCAGGTCGATGCACTCCAAGGTGTGAACTGGGGGCCTGCGGCCCGATTGCGCCCCCGAACCACGACGAAGGCGCGGCCATTCACTCGTCGAACCCGGCAGATCAGCCCGGAAGCAACACCATCAATACAAAGTGGATCAGCAAGGCGACGGGCAATGCCGCGACGAGCGCGATACCTCGATTGCGCCAGGATCGACCGAGTAGCAGCGGAATGCCCACGCCGATCACCAAAGCGAGCCATCCGGGTCCCTGGAACGGATAGTCCTGCGGACCGGACAGCAGGATTCGACCGGCCTCCTCCAGATAGACCCCGCCCAGCAATGCGATTCCCGCGATCTCGAATCCCGGTCGTCGCACCCGCCACCAGTAACCGGCCAGCCCGAACACCGGGCCCGCCACCAAGGCGACCAGCAACCAGATGATCATCCATCGCCCGCCGCTGGTCCCCAGCACGATCGTGGCGGTTCCGTAGTACCCGAGCACCATGCCGACCATGGCCAGGATTCCCGCAATCGCCGACGACCAAGGTCCGGCAGCCACCAGGAAGGCCACCAGTAGGAACGTGGCCACCGACCAGCTCGCACCCGAGTTCGCCAACGCCTGACTCAGCAACGCGGGTAGCGAACCCTGCCCGAAGAAAGTGCCCACGCCGACCGCGAGCCCGCCCGCGAACACCGACACGATTCGCCCGGTCGAAGCGAGTACGGACGCGCCGGAATCGTGCCGTGATTGCAGATCCATGACCAGGTCTCGCCCTCTCCTCACCATCCTCGCGCCCCGACCGGCATCCGAAGAGACATCGATCTATACACGCGGTGTATACCCTCAGGCTACATCCACCGTTCGGCCCGCTCGATCCCCGGGCGCACCATGGACCGACTGCCGCGCGAGGACCCGGCGGCGAACCGCGCACGCCACCATCGACATCAGGGGATTCGCTGACTCCCCCAAGATCCACTCGCATCACCCGAACGGCCGTGCTCTTTACCGAGTGCGTTCGCAAGAATCCACACCGTGAACCACAAAGGACGTGGAGTGGGATCGACCATGGCCGTACGGGCGCGGCTGCGCGAAGTGGGTCGACCCAAGTCGTACGTACAGGGCGAAACTCTGATCCACGAGGGCAGCGTGAGTACCGAGGTCCTGCTGATCGAATCGGGCACGGTCAAGGTGATGCTCAACGATCCGACCGGAGCCGCATTGATGATCGGCTTCTACGGTGCCGGGGCGCTGATCGGTGAACTGGGTGTCATCCAGGACGAGCCGCGTAGTGCGACGGTGATCGCGCGGGACCGTGTCCAGGCCGTCAGTATCGGCCGCGAGGCCTTTCGTCGGCTGCACCAGCTTGATCCGGCCGTGGTGCAGTGGGTGAACCAAACGCTCTACGAACGCCTGCGGCAGGCGGATCGCAGGCAGCTTGCCGTCGCCACGAAGACGGTACGGGCCCGGGTGGTCCATCAGCTGCTCGACTGGGCGGAGGAACCCGGCACGACCACCTCGAAGGGCACCGAGATCCGGGGGATCAGCCAGCAGGAACTCGCGCAATACATCTCCGCATCACCGAAATCGGTGGAAGAGGTCCTCAACGTCTTGCGCGAGGCGGGGCTGGTCTCGACCGCCCGATTGTGGTTCCTGATCCCCGATCGCATCGCGCTCGCCCGGTACTTGGAAAAGACCTCCGGCGTGTGAAGAACATCGGTCCGTATCCCGGTTTTCCGGGAGACGGCAACACGATCCTGCCCAAGACTTCCCGGCGATCCGGTGTGAACAACCGGCGTTTCGATGGAGGTACCTGGTGAGCACGATGCCGGAACAGCGGGCATTGTTGGGCGTCGATCTGATCGATTCCTCGGAATACCCCGGTGAACAACGACGCGACCTGCCTGGGATTCTGGCGGCCCTGTTGACAGCGGGGATGGCCGGAACCGCGCTGGTCGACGTCATGAGCACCGAGGATCAGCACACCGGCGACGGCAGGTTGTTGGCCTTCCCGGCCACTCATCTACCCGCTGTGGTTCTGCTGGCCACCCGATTGGATGAACTCGCCGCGCAACGCAATGCGCGGTTCCGCCCCTCGGTCCGACTCCGGCTGGCCGTCGAGCTCGGCGCATTGCCCGACACCCTCGGCTACTACGGACCGGCCATCGACCGGGCACGGCTGCTCAATGCCGATCTGTTCAAAGCCATCCTGGCGCGGTGCTCGGGCTTGCGCTCCGATGGTTCGCCGCACAGCGGTTTGATCCTCTCGGACCGGGTACATCGCGCAGTGTTCGGTGATGGCTGGTTGACCGGATTGAACAGCCACGACTTCGCCGCCGTGCACCTCGAGGAGAAGGCCAGCCCGGGTCGGGCGTGGATTCGGGTGCCCGGTTTCGATGCGTTCAGCATCACCGAGTTCGCCCGCCAGGCCGCGGCACCCAGCGCCGACCGCAACGACGAGGCACCCGGTCCGACGAACGCGCCGTCGGCTCCGGAACCGCCCAGCCCGCGACCGCCCACCACCGTGTCCGGCGGTCGCAACTTCACTAATCAGGCGGCGGTGCACGGGCATCAAATCTCGGGCGATCACAACCAGTTCACCAGCACCACGTTCAACGCGACCGCGTCGGGAAACACCGCAGGCCGTGACACCACGGTCGCCAAGTTCGCCGTTCGGGGGGATAACAACGGCGTGCAGGCCGACAACATCCACGGCGACATCAATTTCGGCGGCCGATGATGACCGAGGATCGGCCCCAGCAGGCCGAGGAACTCGATCAGAAGGAGAAGGTCTTCTTCCCGGAACGCTATTCGAGGTTCCAGGTGGAGGGCGATTCGCACGGGGTCCAGGCCGACACGATCCACGGCAACCAGACGTGGAACTACACCGAGCTTTTCGTCGAGGCCAAGCCCTGGGATCGGGTGTTGAGCCGGGATGAGATGGCCGACGGCACACCGTTCATCGAACCCGGCGGATACGAGGACGCCCGGAGGTTGCTGAGCAGAACCGGCGTCATGGCGCTGCGCGGGGAGGGCAGCGGCCGTGAGTTCGCCGCCAAACGACTGCTCGCGGAGTACCGGCCCAGGGTGGTGGTCGAACTCGACCCGCACCGGACCCTCACCGTCGAACCGCGATTCGAGCAGGGACACGCCTACCTGTGGGAGCTGTGCGCGGTCAACGGCCACAGCGCCTTGTCCGAGCCGGGCTTCCGCAGGTTGGCCAGTGCGGTACGGGCGAAGGGCGGCCTGCTCATCCTGATTCCGGATGACGCCTTCTACCTTCCCTCCGAATTGGACTCCACCCAGGTGCGGTTGTCGCCTCCTGCTGCGATGGATGTCTTCTCGGCGATCGTCGGCCACCGGGATGCCTGCCGGGCCGAGGAGATCATCAGCCTGGCCAAGGAGAACGAGGAGGATCTGCTGCGGCCCGGCACGTCCCCAGGACGTGCGGTACAGGTCGCCGACGCCCTGATGGCGGCGGGCGCGGACCCGATTCGGATTCGCGAGACGCTCGATTCCTTCCGAGGTCACCGCAATGCCACCGTCGAACGCTGGTTCTCCGTCGAACGCACGCCGATGGAGATCTCGATGGCGATCGCCGTGGCGTTCTTCGAGAACCGAGCGATGGATCCGGTGTACGACCTGGCGCGGTCGCTGCTGGAGGCGATCAACAAGGCTCAGCAGTCCATCGACGGGGTACCCCCTGCGACGATACCGATCTTCGAGACCTCCCGGTCGGGTCTGTTGCGACGCATCGAAGCCCGGGGCGACATCATCGAGCACCCGCGCCACCCGGGTCTGCAGGACGAGACGGTGCGATTCCTGTCCTCGGAACGAGGCGCGGCGATCCTGACCTACGTCTGGCGACACTACGACCGGGTGCGGCCGGTCCTGCTCGATTGGATGTCGGCACCGAACTTCCCGACCGAGTTCCGCTTGGCCTGTGTCAACGCCCTCTGCCTGGTCACCAAGGATGTCCCGGCGCATCGGCCGTTGGATCGCATTCGGAGTCTGGCGTCTCACCAACGCCTGTCGAGTCGTGAGTTGGCTGCGCAGGCACTTCGACGGCTGGCCAGGAACCCGCAGTTGACGGAGATGGTCGAGACCCTCGTCGACGACTGGGTCCACAACGACACCAAGGTGATGGTGCGGACTACCGCCGCGCTGATGCTGAGTACCTCCTATGGCAAGGAGAATCTGCCCAAGTCGCTGCAGCGGTTGGCGAGATTGGCGCAGGCTCCCAACCCTCAGCTGCGGAACAACGTCGTGCGCAGCCTCTTGGTACTGCTCGCCGACGAGAAGAGCCGGTCGGCGGTGCTCACGGCGTTGAGCCGATGGACCGATCCCGCCGTGAACCGTGCAGGCCAACAGCAGGTCGCGTTCGCCACGTTCCTGTGGGCGCTGGGTTTCAATCCGCAGGACGACCGGATCCTGCTGACCGGGCCACCGCCGGACGTCGATGCCTCACGGACTGCGCAGCAGACCGAGTCGTTGACGGCGACCCTGCTGACCAGGTTGGTGCACGACCCATCGGTGTTCGGCGATGAGGCGATCAGCCAGATCAGCACGTTGGCTGGTGGCCACGAGATACACGAGGCTCGGTTGTGCAGGATGATGCGGCTCGTGCTGCCGGATTCACGCTGGTGGCCTCGGACGAAGTTCCGCTGGGCCTATGTGACGCGCTTTCCGCAGCGGGGGCTTCAGATGGCTCGGATACTCCAGGCCTATGGGCGGGCGGATCGGCGCGGCTGAACCGTCGACCTGAATTGCTCGACCGATGTGCAGTGGCGACCGTCCAGCCGCACATCCCGATGCGGGCCTCGGTCTGCCCGTCCCCGATGGAACGTCGTGCGGGCAGACCCGGGCTCGGCCGCACAACCGGCCTTGATTCCTTGTTGATCACCAGATCGGGCGACTTGACTTTCCTGGTTCAGTGGACGAATTACCAGAGATGGAACATTGTGAAATCGACATCGGCATCGGGGCTCGTCTCGGTGCCGAAGAACGGCGATGACCGCGGTCATGGTGCCGTCACAGGAGTGGTCGGCAACCGCCGACGGCACGGTAGACCCACCGGTCGGCGGATCGGTCTCCGCCGAGGACGTCCGGCCCGAGGTACTGGGCGGTTCTCATCGCGCAGCAGCGGATTCGACAGCTCGCCTGCTGGACAAGGACGGCTCTGGTGCGAACGCGGTCACCTTCGATGAGATTCGCGAGACGATTGCCCGCCGGTTAATGAACTGTCGCGCCGATGAGACTCCGTCGAGTTGGCGCACGTTGCTGGAGATCGCGACGAGACTGGCGGCCACCGCAGCGTCCACGGCCACTGGCTGCGACGAATCGACGCCCTGTCTGCTGTGGTCAGTGGGCATCGCCGTCACCGCAGGTCAGTCCGATATCCGCCGTTCCGGCGAGCAGGTGGAACGCGGCGCGACCGGTGCCCCGACCGACCTGGCAACCATCGCCCGACAGCCGCTTCTCGACGCTGCATCCGATATCGACCAGGACGCGCTCTCCCGCGCCGTGTCCATCCCGGCTCATCAGTTTCCGGGCACCACGCTCCCGATTTCTCCGCGTCTCGGCACCTCGCTGTCCGCCGGTATGGAGCTAGCCGTTTCGGTGGGCGACGCAGGTCGGCCGTCAGCGCCCGGAGCGGGCTGTCATTCCAGCGAACCGCCGCTGTACGAACACTTCCTTCGTCCGCAGCTCGGCGACCACCAGGACGCCACGCTCCGGTGGGGCAACGCCGACGAACCGGCCGACCCGACCATCCTGGGCCCGGCGGTACTGGCGCTACGAGCCGCCGTCGATGCATCCGTGCGGCGCGTGTCGAACGCACTGGAGACCTTCCAGCGGTGCTCGATGGAGGCCAGGATCGCACTCGAGTCGGTCGATCGACGACATGAACGGCCGAATGTCGAGTCGTTGCCGTTGCCACCCTGGCCGGATGTCGACACCGATATCGACCGCTGGTGGTACCAGGCCGGGCTGTCCCCCGATGCCCGTGCGCTGCCTCGGATCGACGACGACCTGATCGATCGGGCTCGTCGGCTCGCGAGCCGCGTCCTCGCAGCCATCGACGGCTGGGAGCACGCCGAAGCGGAAGCCGCCAGCGTTGGCCGACCCGATGGTGTCGATAAGGCGGACGCTGCGAATCGGGCCGTGTCCCCGCTCGGGTCCACCACGCCGCGCTGGCTGACCCGGCTCAATGGCGACTGCGACCCGGCGCTCCTGCGATCGACCGAGGCTGTCGAGCTGCGGTCGGCGTTGGCCGACTTCGATCTATTGGTGGCTCTCGAGTTGATGACGCTCATTCGACTCACCACCGGCATCGACGGCCAAGGCCCGCTAGCCGCCGACGTGATCGCGAGATACCTGCTCAGCCCCTCCCGGTTGGGCGGCGATCCGGGATTGCGCGCCACCGCCCGGGAACTAGCCACCTTCGTGCTCTGCCCTGCCTTCGAGGCAATGGTGCGAAACGCCGAGGAACGGTTGGACCGCGATCGGCGGTGGCGTGATGAGCGACGGATCGCCTTGAGCCCGCTCGCGGCCGCAGCCAGGAACCACGGCCCGGATGCCCGGCTGGTGCGCGCCTGGTCCGAGGTCTCGATGCGGGTCGACACGGTCGAGGCCGAACTCGCGGCGACCATTCGGGCGCGGCAGCGAGCCGGTCGATCCGGGTTAAACGTGGGCGCGGCAGGCGAGCAGCAGTCGGGCAGGCCGAGATTGCTCAGCACGTGCAGACCACCCCGCCGAGAGGCAATGGCAGGCGCCCATCAGGGTCCCCCGTCGCGCTGATTCGTCCCACCGCTGCGGCCTGTCGCCGGAATGTCGGGCGAGCCCGCGAGCGGAGCGGAAGGTGGTGTCGATCTTCGGTATCGGCACCACCGAGGACACGAAGCGGAGGACCGCGCGGTCGGAGCGGTCTCCCAGCTCGATGCGGCAACGCATTGAATTCATTCAACACTGACACGATTGCGGCATTTGACAACCTGGGCACCGGAGGCGGCCACCGAACCCGGCGATGCCGACGGGAATGCCCTCGGCCGCCGGTCCGCACCGTCGGCCGAGGGCACTCACCTCGTTGATCAGCCGAGGATCTCCGGCCTACGCCACGGCTTGCCGTGCACATGATGATCGAGGAAGGCGAAGACCGTCTCGTACCAGAGCTTGGTGTGCTGCGGGGCGAGGATCCAGTGGTTCTCATCGGGGAAGTAGAGGAACTTGTGCGGGGTCACGCCGTTGTCGTCGGCGGATCGGACCAGCAGGTCCCGCCACAGGCGGATGCCCTCGTGGATCGGGACCCGGTAGTCCTTGTCGCCGTGGATGACCAACATCGGCGTGGTGATCTGGTCGACGGCGTGATGCGGGGAGTTGCGATCGCCGTCCTCCCAGGTCATCTCACGGGTGAATTCGTGTGCGACATCGCCGGACTCGTTGGCGTCGGCCAACATCCAGTCGGAGGCGTGGGTGACGATCGCGGCGAAGCGGTCGGTATGGCCCGCGACCCAGTTGGCCATGTAGCCGCCGAAGGAGGCGCCCATCGCCGCGGTGCGGTCCGCATCGATGTCGGATCGGTCCGCCGCGACATCGGCCAGTGTCATCAGGTCGGTGAAGGGCTCGTTGCCCCAGTCGG
Source organism: Actinoalloteichus hymeniacidonis (assembly GCF_014203365.1). NCBI lineage: Bacteria > Bacillati > Actinomycetota > Actinomycetes > Pseudonocardiales > Pseudonocardiaceae > Actinoalloteichus > Actinoalloteichus hymeniacidonis. Next base: position 1,397,019 of record NZ_JACHIS010000001.1, on the reverse strand, counting down.
CCCAGCCGCGTTGGATGAAATCTCGCCCATAACCGGTGGATAGCGCGGGATCCGGCAGCACGACGGCGTAGCCCTTGGCCACCGCCAGCCATGGATTCCACCGCCAAGACCAGGCATTCATCGACATCACCGGACCGCCGTGAATCCACAGCAGCAGCGGCGCGGGAGCGCCCGGACCAGCGCCGCCGGGCAAAGCGAGCCAGGCACGCAGCGCGGTGCCGTCCGATGCCGTCGCGGTGATCTCGGTGAGCCGACCGGGGGGCGGAGCGATCCTGCCCAAAGCCTCGGCGGGGCCGGGCAGCGGTTCGGGGATGGCGCCCTCAATCATGGCGAGTCGGATCGGGGCCGGTGGAGCGCCGATGGCCGACCGCAACGCGTAGAGCCATGCCCCGTCGGGCGACAGCGCGATATCGCTGTAAGCGGCATCGTCCTCGGTGAGCCGGGTGGGCTTGCCCGTGGCGATGTCCACCCGCCATAGCGGCGCCCGGCCGTTGTCATCGGCGGCGAGGATCAACGCGGTGCCGTCGGGCGTCCAGCGAGGTGCGTTGGGCCTACGGTCCCATTCCGACGTCAGGTCGCGTTGTGGCCCACCCGCCACCGGGAAGACCGCCAGCCAGGTGTCCCCCGCATCCTTCGGTGTCGATCGTCGACGGACAACGGCCGCGACCTGGGTGCCGTCCGGGGAGATCCTCGGTGATTCGTACTCGTGACCGGGGTCATCGGCCAGAATCCGACGAGCGCCGGTGGCCACGTCGATCGCAACGAGCGTGAACCGTTGAGCGGCGGTCACCTCGGGCACGATCCACGTACTGACCACGGTCTTACCGTCGGGGGCGAGATCCCAGTCGGACCCATCGCCGAGCGCCCGACCGACGTGTCCGGTGAGATCGCGTGGTGTCAGCTGCGCATCGGAGGGTCCCGTTCCGATCTCGGCCACGAACAGCCGGGTGCGGTCTGGACCGATGTCGTGATCCCAGTGCCGGATCGGGTATTCCTCGTGCAGGATCGCCGAGACCTTCGTGTCCTTTCGCCGGGTACGCAGCGCCGCGTCCTCGGCGAGGTCGACCGCCGAGGGCAACAATCCCGAGCCGAACAGAACGGTGCCCGTGGGAGCGACGAGGACGCCGTGCACGCCACCGGGCGGATCTGCGATCACCTGCGCATCGCCGGAGGCGGGTTGGACCCACAACGCGGCCGCGTCGGCATCCTCGGTCGCGCCCGGTGCGGGTCGGTTGGAGGCGAACAGCAGGTCGCCGTCGGGGGTGAACCCGGCGGCGGATTCGCCCTTCTCGCTACGGGTCAGCCTGCGGGCGGGCTCGACACCGTTCGGATCCACTTCCCATAGCGTGCTGATGTGCCGAGTCTTGGTGGCATCGAGCATCGCCACTCCGACGACGAGCCTGGTCCCACCGGGTGATAACCGAAGATCGGCGAGCCGGGGAAGCTCCGCATAAGCATCGAGATCGGCGTAGGGGCAGACGGGATGACCGGTGGTGTCGGAGTCGTTGATCACACATCTTGTTACCACCGGTATCCGGGAGGGATCCAGAGCTCAAGCGGTGAACGGCGCCTTCGGTCTGCGGATGGTGCGCGTTCACTCTGTGTTGGTCTGCACGACGGTTCGGTCGGGCCGGGTTTTCAACCAAGCCTGCCCGCCGGGTACGCACTGATTGCGCCAGACTCGATCCGACAAGTTGCGGACGCAATCAGTATTGCTATTGCACGCGGATCGAAATGGCCATCAATGCACCCATCGCTGATCCGGACTCGCCCAAGAGAGCCCGGCTCACGACACCATCCCGGTCGCAGCGGCTGATTCCGGCGCCGAAAATCGCGCGCTCGCCGCAGTTTTCGAGAGCGTCGGACTTAGCAGGGCGATCCGTGTAACGCGCCGCACCGGCAGCCGATGATAGGGAGAAGAAAAGGGGCGATCGTGTATCACCATCAGGTAACGCGATACCGCAAGAATACTGCCCATGGCTTCCACATCTTCATGTCCATCATCACCCTCGGCGCCTGGTTCTCAGTGGTCTACGCACCGTTGCCGATCATCCGATCGGTGGTGAAACGCAAGGAGGTCACCACCACGTACCAGTACCCCGCCCCGTACGGACAGCCTGGCCACACTGGACCGTATGGGCCGCCGGGACCGCCTGGGCCACCGCCGAACTACCCGTATCCGCGCTGACGAACCCAACGGGGATCACGCGCTCGACGGGATCGCCGAGAGATCGCCCCGACAAGCAACTCGGGAAATGCGACCCACACCCCCACCAAGCGACTCGGTATGAAATTTTCTGACCGGCACGATCGAGTCACATGCCTGCCCGGAATGTGATTGCTTGAACAAGCAAAACTAACTCGGCTTGCCTTCGGCCTCGACGCTCGCGCATTCTTATCCGTTCACAGTCCTTGATCCGGAAGAATTCGGGATCACGGTGTCTTCCCAGGGGGTACTTCTTGTCTCTCTCCATCGACTCCTCTCGGCTCAGCGGTGCTCGGCGCTCCAGCACCTATCTGGCCAGCCGATCCGCGCAGGGCGGCCGAGTCGTGTACAGCCTGCGGATTCCGCTGACCAGCCTCGATCAGGTGTTACCGGTACCCAGCGTCGAGGAGCCGGACCCGGACAACCGCAAGGTCACTCCGAAGCACGCGAGGGGATTCGGGGATTACGTCCTACAGAATCAGTCGTGGGTCGCGCCCACCCTGTTGGTGAGGGACAACGGCGGCTGCGTCTTCGAAGCGGTGCCCGGCAGCGAGACCGATGCGGTCGGTTACCTCTCGGTTCCGTGGGCGATCGGTTCGGTCTCGCCGCTGCTGATCATCGATGGTCAGCACCGTGTGCTCGGTATCCACCTGGCGCTCAAGGACATCGGCGACCAGCTCACCAAACTCGACCGTGAACTTGCCAAGGCGGTTCGCGCGGAGAAGATCCCGGTACTCAAGGCGGCCAGGACCACGCTGACCGACCAGCTGGCCAGGCTGGAGCGTGAATCCATCGGGTTGGACATCTATGTCGAGCCGAACAACATCCAGGCGCGGCAGATGTTCGTCGACGTGGCCGACAATGCGAAGGGCATCTCCAGCGCCCTGCGATCGCGGTTCGACAGCTCCAAGGTCGCGAACCGCATTCTCGACCGGGTCGTCAGCCATGCGTTGCTGAAGGACCGCGTCGACCTGGAACAGGACCGCATGACTGCGCGGAACCCCAATCTGCTGGGGGCCAAGCATGTCGCCGACCTCACCAGGGGCGTCGCCGTCGGAGTGGCGGGGCGGATGGGCCGCAAGCGCGAGGCCGAGATCGCCGACGAGGTGCTCGTGGAGAAGATCCACGGCTTCCTCGACTGCATCTGTTCGGCGTTCCCGGAGTTGGACGCGGTTGCCGAGCGCACGCTGCCCCCGTTGGAACTGCGTCGGAACTCGCTGCTGGGTTCGGTGGGGATGCTCCGTGTCTTGGCCGGGACGTATCACCAGCTGACCGAGTCGGGGGTCCCCGCCGAGGAGATCGCGGTGTTCTTCTCACGGCTCAGCCCGCACATGAATGCGCCGATCTCCGGAGAGAGCTTCTGGCTTCGTCATGAGACGAAGAGCGACTTCTCACTCGGCCAATCGTCGCCGTCGATGTTGACTCAGAACCTGCAACATCTGGTCGGGGTGCTCACCAAGTGGTACCACTCGCCGCCCGCCTACCTGTAGACCCACCTGGCTACGCCACTGCCGTCGGCCCGTCGGCCGACGGCAGTGGCGAGCATGCACGCCCGGAGCCGAACCACACGATGAATGTCCTGTCTCGACTCGCCCGCCGACTCAAGCACCACAGGCGGGATCGCAGGCGGCGGCGCCACCCCGAGGCGGGTCCGGGCTTACGCGCGCCGAGGAAGCGGCCCTGGCGGGCGTATCCGTTCATCCGGCTGGTCGACCTGATGATGCTGCTGACCACGGTCGGTCTGTTGGCGATCCCGGCGCGCAACGGTCAGGACGTCTTCTTCATCGTGAGCCTGTTCGTCGTGTGCTTCCCGCTCTCGACGGTGTGGTCGCGATGCGTCGCCGCACCGTTCTTCGGGGCGACGGCACCGCAGTTCCACGCGTTGAGGAAGCTCGCCGCGAAGTACACCCTTGGTGTGCTGCCGAACCTGGTCGGGATCGTCGCGACGCAGCTGTTCGTGCCGGACTCCTTTCGCGGTGCGCAGGCGATCTTCGTAGCGTTCATCGTGTTGGTCCTCGGAAAGCTGGGCGATGCCTACGAGGTCGCGCACGCCTTTGCCGAAGCGGTCGGGAAGCGACGCTGGATCAGGGAACGGCAGGTCCACAGGCCGCTGCGGTTGGTCGGGCGGCGGCCGCGGTTCGGCAATGGAGCCATGCGGATGCGGATGGCGGTGGCGCGGGAGGCCGCTGCCGCCCCGGAAGAACCCGGGTATCCGCCGCCACCGCAGGAAACCGACGATCGGCCAACGCCCGAGGAAACGAAAGGATCGAGGACCACACGTCGATATCCGCAGGGCAAGCGCGCCGTCCGGCCTCGTCGCCGGCGGAACCACTAATCCTCCGACCCCCTCCCATTGCTTATGAATCCACTACCTCACATGCGGTACCGTTTTCATAAGCCAATCCGGGAGGTCTTGTGTCAGACGAGTTGTACCGGCGGACCGAGAAGAAGCTGGCCGAGTTCGACCTGACACCGCAGGATTTCGAGGATGCGATCTGGGCAGGCATCAACGCTCGGCGGGCCGTCCCGCCGAGCGCCGTTGAAACGTCGAAGGGTTATGCGGACTGGACCCACCGACACGGCACCCTGCGCGAGACCCTCTTGGGCCGAGGGTGGTCTCTTCTCGACCACCACGGTGCGCCGTTCTCCCGCCATCCGAAGGTGCCGATGGCGCTCGGTGTCCTCCAAGGCGACGCCGGAACGGGCGACCGGAACGCGCCTCTGACGAGTCGCTATGACAGTGGCACGCGGACCGCAGAGTTGACGCTGGAGAACGACAACCCCGGACCCTCCCAATTCGCGCTGTTCGACCCCGCCACTGGTGATTCGTCCACACCGACGGCGCCGATCCCGGGGCTGAAGGTGTGGTTTCTCGTGACGTGGTGGAACGACATCGAACACCAGGTCAGGGCCGAGTTCTCGCAGCCCAAGCCCATCGACGGTGCTAGGAAGATCACCGACTGGGCGGAGCGCTTCCCACTGCCGCCTTTGGACTTCCGGCCGAACGCCGGTCCTTCGATTCGGCCGGGTGATCCAGCTGATCCGGACGAGCTCGACTTCGAAATCCCCCTGCGGTGACCGCTCCCACGTCTGCGGCAGGGCAACTGTTGTCACCGGCCGTGTTTGGTGAGAATGACCGGGTCATGGTGACCGCATCCCGGATTTCGCTCGCCCGCCGCAGGCGTGGGCTCACCGCTGCCGAGCTGGCACGCAAGGTCGGCGTCAGCGCGCAGAGCGTCAGCAACTACGAACGCGACCGGCAACGGCCGACGGTCGCGACGGTGCACGGGCTGGCCGATGCGCTGGGCTTCCCGGCGGAGTTCTTCTTCCGACCCGAGGTCGCGGAGTTGCCGGGTGCGGCGGTGTCGTTCCGGGCGCCGAGCAAGCTCCCCGGACGGTTGCGGGGTGCGGCGTTGGGCGCGGGGCAATTGGCTACCGAGATCTCGGGCTGGTTGGACATCCGGTTCGCGCTGCCCATCACGGGATTGCCGAGCCTGCATCGGCCGGATCCGGAGACGGCGGCGGAGATGGTCCGTGCCGAGTGGGGTCTGGGGCACGCGCCCGCACCGAACATGGTGCATCTGTTGGAGTCGCGGGGCGTGCGGGTGTTCTCGGTTCCAGGTGAGTGCGCCGAGGTCGACGCCTTCTCGTTCTGGCAGGGCGAGCGGCCGTTCGTCTTCCTGTCGACGGCGAAGTCGCCCGAACGCTGCCGCTTCGACGCCGCCCACGAATTGGGGCACCTGGTGTTGCATGCGGGCGCGCCCGCGTTGGACGGGCCGAGCGCGGAATCGGAGGCGAACGCCTTCGCGGCGGCCTTCCTGTTGCCACGCGCGGACGTGCTGGCTCGGGTTTCTCGCGGACCGTTGGTGGATCAGGTCGTCGAGTATCGGTCCCGCTGGCGGGTATCGGCATTGGCGTTGACCTACCGCCTGCACGACCTGGAACTGTTGTCGGATTGGCAGTACCGCACGGTGTGCGGGGAGCTGAGCAGACGCGGATTCCGCCGGGACGAGCCCGGGGGCGTGCCCCGTGAGGGCTCGCAATTGTTGGCCAAGGCGTTTCGGGCGTTGCGGGAGCACGGGAGCGGTCCGCAGGAGATCGCCGCCGCGCTGGCCATCGACATGGAAGAGCTGAACAGCCTGGTCTTCGGGTTGGTGGTGACGGCGGTGTCCACCGAGGGCACCTCGCGAATGAACGGCGCGGCGCCGGACTGGCACCCCGGCGGGACGGGCCTGCGGCTGGTGCCGTGATGGCGAAACACGCTCTTCACCGAAGCATCGGCCCGCTCTGTCCATCGCGGAGACAGGCGGGCCGATTGCTTACCCGCTAGCGCAGCCGGTCGGCCTTCACCGAGGCCACGAAGGCGGCAAAGGCGGATCTGTCGACCTGCAACATCCCACCCGACCTGTTCTTGGTGTCCCGGATGCCAATCGACTGACTGGAACACCCGATCTCCACACAGGAAATACTAGTCGAACTCCAACTTGACTTACGCCACCGGAGCTTTTCCATTACTTTCTCCTTTTTCATAAGCGGCAATCAAATCCCTGGAGGAATCCGAGTCAAGCGCGATCTTCAGCGTCGAGGAGCGGGCAGACAGCAGCGGTTTCGTGTATTTAGCTTGGTGCAACCATGTTCCCTGTCCCATGTGTTCCACGTGCACTACAGGCGGGCCGTCGTCAAATTCCAATACGACGTAGCCGCCAGCCAAGCTGGGGTAGAACCCGGTAGAGCGCGGAACTATGCGGATGTCGATGTGATCGAAGTCCAACCATTCAAGGAGTCTGGCATACTGGTTTTTCATGATGCTCGAATCTCCCGCGAACCGCATGAGGGCCAGCTCGTCGATGATCGCCAGATAATTCGACGGCTCCTCGCCCCGCAAAACCTTCTGCCTGTTCATGCGGAACATAACCCGTGCGTCTATCTCGCTTGGCGAGAGTCGATCCGCCGACATGACCGCTTGAGCGTACTCGAACGTTTGCAACAGACCAGGAATCACCAACGGGTTGACTTCACAGATGGCCGTGGCTGCGGCCTCATATTTGACCAGCGCACCAAGCTGACGTGGCACATGACGACTCCCGACGGGCGTCCACGTCTCTCGATCGACATCCCGGGCGAGTTCCAAGATGTGTTCACGTTCGGCCAACGGGGTCGAGTAGATGCCCAGCAGCACCGCGCACTCGTCCGGCGTAGGCACTCGCCTACCCGTTTCGATCCTGGCGATGACGGCCTGAGTAAACCCGAACCGTTGCGCAGCTTCCCGCTGATTGAGGCCGCTCTTGATGCGCGCTTCTGCCAGATCCGAACCCAAAGCCAGTGCTCGTGGCGATTTGTTGAGTCCGCTCATGGCCAACAAGCTACTGCCTCCTTTCCCTAAAAGATCCACACCATCGAGCGATTGCCCGCCGAATACCAACTCAAGCATAGTGAGTTTGTACTCAGGAGGTGTGATGCCGATCGACGGCTTCGTTGGTACTGCCTTGGGCGGGCTGGCGCTCATGGTGTTCGGTGCGGTGCTGATCTGGATCTCATTCGGCAGCCCGGCGCCCGAACGACCCAGCTGCGCCGCATCGGACAGCAGATCCGCCGCTCCGAAGCCCCGGAGCGCACCACGCAACACCGAGCGCAGAACCACCTCGACCCCGCGTGTCCCGCGTCCGGCCTCACGCCCCGCCGAGTCCCGCCGGGCTGCGGCGCGGGTCGCCGCGCAGCGCCTCGACGACGCGTTACTGACCATCGCGTCGCTGGATACCGCCCCGCTGGAGGCGTCCGACGAGCTTGATCCGTCCGACCCCTCGCCCCACGACAGGCACGCCTTCGACGCCGCGCGGTTCGACCCGTCGGCGGGCGATGCCCTGCTGCTGCGGGAATCCCACGGCGTCGAGCCTGCCGACGACGACTTCTACTGCGTTGCCGCGATCGTCGCGCGCTGCACCGAGAAACCACCGCCCCGCTCGAATCTCGGGCAACGGACCGATCCCGCCCAACCGCCATCGACGCGGCCACCGCGCCCCACCGGCTATGTCACCGCCTTCACCGGCAGCCTCAGTCTTCCGATCAGGAGCGCCGCATGATCTACCCCGATCCCAGTCTGTTCATCCTGGTTCCCGCCGAACAATCCGGCCCGCACCGGGTTCCACAATCGATCGCGATCACCGTCGACCGGTCGGCGCATCGCGTCTTGCTCGATCTGGGATTCCGTTCCAGCGGACTTGCCGCGCTCAATCCGACCGCCACCCGCTCGTTGATCGACAATCTCGACCTCCGCCACGCAGGCGAAACCCGACTGCCCGCGCTCGGCCGCGGGCTCGTCCCCCGTGTGTTGTCGCTGACCATCCACCCCGGACTGGGGGTCGATCTCGCGGTGTTGGGCGACGGCGCGCCCCGCAGCAGCTGGCGCATCGAGCTCGACCAACTGCCGACACTGGTGCTCGCGTTGATCGACGCCATCGACCTCGTCGATCCCTATCCGCTGCCCAAGCCGGTCGAGCCACCGCCGCCGCATCCGACTGCTGCCACCCGCATCGAGTTCCGCCGTCGGGAGCCGATCAACCGGACCCGCGGCCTACACATCGTGCGAGCCGGCCGGTGATTCCAGGCTGGCACGGCGATCCCCAGCTCTTCTGGGAACCCGTCGTCCGGACGCGCTCCGCGCTCTCCGATCGGCACGCCGCCGCCCCACCACGACCGGCCGCAGGCACCGAGATCACCGCGTTCTGCGGTGCGATTCTCACCGTCAACACCGACGCCGCCCGCTGCGACCAGACTCGCCCGCAGGTCACCTGCCCCACCTGCGCCGACCACGCCTGGGCGCTGCGCGGCAATCCCGCTCGGGAGCCACAGAACGAGCGGTCGCGTACCGAGCGAACCCCGCCGATTCGGAAACGCTGACCCGTTGCCACCCACCGAGCCGGAGCGCGATCGAGCCACCTCCGACTCGGCGGGCAACCATTACCTCAGGACGAGACCTCCCGGGCGCGCAGCCGAAGCCCGCTGCTCTCCGGCATCAACTCGGTGCCCGTGTTGATATGCCAGACGGAATCCGCGCCGGTCAGGTTCGCCTCGTCGAGCGGGAAATAGCCCTGTTCGACGGTGGTGTCGGTGCGGGACCGCGTCGAGGTCAGCTCGGCGGCAGCGGTCAGACCCCAGGTGGCGAACCGGCGTTGCAGCTCGCCCTCATGGGTTTCCGGCGCGGGCTCGCCCAGGTCGATTGCCGCGCTGCGACCCACGCTGCCCGCCACGAAGGTGTACTGCTCGCCCAACAACGAGCTTGCGATCGCGCCCGCGCCGGACCAGTGCACCTCCATCGGGCCCATCCGCATGTAACTGGCCGCCTTCTGAAGATGGAGATTGTGGGCGAATACCAGCGTCGGGCCTCGGCGCTGTTCGATCTCCCGGATGTCGAGAAGGTTCTGCGCCATCGAGGCGTCTCGGGTGCCGCTCAGGCCGGACCATCGGGTCGACGGGTCACCGGTTCGCGCCGCCTGCCGGTGATACCGCAGCAATCCGAGGCCTGCGGTCAGATAGTTCTTGGCGCGGAACCACTCGGGACGCGAGGTGGTCGCGATGAGCTGCGGGGCCCGCCCCAGGAGCGCGACGAGCATGTCGTCGGCGATGGTGCGCAGCTTCTCCGCTTCGGTGGTCGCACCAGGCGAGGACGCCGCATCCAACACGGCTTCCTGCCTGCTCCAGAGTTCGTCGGCGCCGGTCAGGCTCGCGATGTCGAGATCCAGGTCCAAGTAATCCCGCACATATTCGAGGTAACGCCGGGGGCTGGGCACGCTCATCGTCTCCATCGGCGCGTCGAAGCCGTGGAAGGCGAGCCGCTCGGCCTCGGGGCGGTCCTTGTTGTAGTCGCGCAGCCACGCGACCAACTGTCGGTTGGCGTCGATGTGGCCGAAGTTGTGCGAGAAGCCCTCGGCCATCGCCGCATCCAGCGTGCCGGTGCCATGCAGCACGAAATCGTTCACCGCCAGCGCGGCCACTCGATCACTCTCGATGGCGATCGATCGGAAGCCGAACTCGACCAAGCGGGCGAAGATCTCATTGCGGACCAGCGGAAACGCCGGCTCCAGGTGGGTGGGCTCGCCCAGCGCCAGCAGGCCGGTCTCGGGGGTCACGAAGTCTCGAATGTCCTGACTCATGAGATTCAATAATATCGTTGAAGTACTCTGTGGAGACTTTCTCCGATTCGAGAGAGGTCGTCCGACGGTAAGTCTCAAATCACCGTAGGCAGCTGGCCGCAGTCAGGCGCCGGGACGAACGATGCCGTGCTCATAAGCCCAGATCACCGCTTGAACCCGGTCGCGAGCGCCGATCTTGGCCAACACGTTGCCGACATGCGTCTTCACCGTCGACGGGCTGACGACCAGGGATGCGGCGATCTCCGCGTTCGACAAGCCCTCGGCGACCAACAGCAGGGTCTGGCGTTCGCGGGCGGTCAACGCGACCGAAGTCGAACTCGTCGGCGGCGCGGGCGACGAACTCGCGAACTCGGCGATCAACCTGCGCGTCACGCGGGGCGACACCAGACCATCGCCTGCGGCCACCGCGCGGACCGCGAGCACCAGGTCGTCGGGCTCGGTGTCCTTCAACAGAAAGCCCGCCGCCCCCGCCCGCAACGCGGAGAAGACATATTCATCGAGATCGAAGGTCGTGATGATCAGTACCGGGATGTCCGGGTTCGACGCGGCCAGCGTCCGGGTAGCCGCGATCCCGTCGACACCGGGCATCCGGACATCCATCAACACCAGATTCGGGCGCAACCGTTGAGCCGCCGCCACCGCTTGGGCCCCGTCGGCGGCCTCACCGACCACCGTCATATCCGGCTCGACCTCCAGGATCGTGCGAAATCCCGCGCGCACCACGGCCTGGTCGTCGGCCACCACGACAGCGATGGTCATCGACGATCCCGATCCGACAGCGGAAACCGCGCCTCGACGCACCAACCGCCCGTCGATATCGGCCCGGCGGACAGCATGCCGCCCGCGTGGTGGACCCGCTCCCGCATACCCACGAGTCCATGCCCGGAGCCCACCTCGGAAACCACCCCCGATGCCTGCACGGCCGCCGTGTTCGTCACCGACACGACCAAGGCCGCAGATTCATAGCGCACGGTCAAGGTGACCGGAGCGCCCGGCGCATGCCGTCGCGCATTGGTCAGACCTTCCTGGAGCAAGCGATAAGCGGCCAGATCGATCACTGCGGGCAAGGTTCTCGGTGAACCACACACCACCGACTCGACGGACATCCCGAGCCGCCGGGAACCCGCCACCAACTCCTCAAGCCGCGCGATCGACGGCTGCGGAGCGAATACCTCGTCATCCGGATGCTCGCCGCCCGCCCGCATGATCCCCACCAACCCGCGCATCGCCGTCAAGGTCTCGCGGCCCTGCGCGCGGATGGCGCGTAACGCCGCCTTGGCGGCCGCAGGATCGCCGTCGATCAATCGGTCCGTGGCGCCCGCCTGCACGATGATGGCCGACAGGTCGTGCGCGGCGACGTCGTGCAGCTCGCGGGCAATCCGCCGCCGTTCCTCGGCAACGGCCTCCGACGCCCGCAACTCACGCTCGATATCGGCCCGCGACAACCGCGCAGACAACTCCGCGATGTAGGAGCGGCGGGCCTGGATATAGAGGCCGAGCAGCCCGGGCATCCCGTAGGAGACCATCGAGGCCAACAGAATCTGGACCGGGGTGCTGCCGTCGTTGCCCAGGAAGGTCAACAACGGCGTCAGCGACACGCCGAGGCTCACCGCCACGGCGCCACCCACCGCATGCACCGCGCCGAAACCGGTCAGGGCGAGGATCACGCCGCGACGCGGGAGGAGCGTCCCCACCGTGTAGGCGCAGACCACCACGCCCACCCCGGTGCCGGTGAAGGCCGTCGGCAGCGCCGAACTCGCTATCACCACCGCCGTCGCCAGGCCCAACGCCGTCCGAGGTATACGCCGCCGGAGGGCGATCGTCGCGAGATCCAGCACGCTCGGCACATTCGCCAGCAGGAACACCGACCACGAACCGGGGAACTCCCCGCTGCCGTTGGCCATCCCGAAGCCGATGCGCGACAACAACACCACGCCGATCAGCAGGAAAGCGGCCGAGGCATCGCGGGCAGTCGGCGTTCGGCCGCCAAATCGCCTCGGCAGGCGCAGCGCGCCGATCATGGTGCCGCCGAGGCGCCAGGCTCGCCTAGCGGCATCGAACCCTCCATGACTCATCGGCGCCGAAACCGGCGAGCCCCGCAAACCGGCTGTTCACCGATGCCCTCCCCCGGCCGCGTCTCGGATCGGCAGCCACCGCCAATACGTGCTGCACCGCCACACCCACTCCAGCGGACCATAGCGGAAAGCCCGCAACCACAACGGGCTCCACACGGCCTGAACAGCAAGAATGCCTGCTCCCAGCAGCGCAGCCGTGCCCCAGTCCGCCGAACCACGCAGCCCGAGCAGCTCGCCGAGCACCACGAACAACACCGTCGCCGTCAGGTAGTTCGTCAAGGCCAATCGACCCAGGGGCGCCAACACACCGGAGAGCAGCGAACCCAGCGGTGTGTGCAACAGCAGCAGGAACAGCGCGGCGTATCCCAGCGACATGGCCAATGAGAACACCAGGCCCAACCGTTGCGCCACCACTGCGGGCACCACCGAGGTGACCAACCAATAAGACAGGCAGGCAACCAAGGCGGACACCACCACCGCGCTGGCCAGTACCCCGGCGCGGCTGGGCAGGCGTTCCGCCGTGCCCGATGCCGCCATCGCGAAGCCCATGGCGAACAACCCCGGCAGCAGCGCGAGCCCGCCGACACCCGCCGCCAACCCCGCCACCGTGAGGACCAGACCGAGGACGAGCGTCACGCGAGTCGACGCGAAGCTCAACGGCAGCAGGACCAGCAAGCCAGTGATCGCGAAGGGCAGCAGCACCTCGCCCGGTTGGAGTTGGTGATGCAACGCGCCGACAGCACCCAAGGCCACCAATCGTCGCAGCAACAGGATTCGAGGTCGATCAGTGCGCCGAGCTGCGGAGCGGAGGAACAACCCGAAGCCGACGCCGAACAGCAGATAGAAGATCGGATAGAACCGCCCGAGGACGAAGATCCGCAGGCCGTCCGGAGCAGCGGCCAGATCCGGCAGCATGTCGAGGGTCTGCGGAATGTTGATGAAGATGATGCCGCAGAGCGCGAATCCTCGAAGGGCGTCCAGGGCGGCGATGCGGCGGGCGGACGGGGTTGGGCCGGGCGGGTTCGATCGGTCCTGATCCGACTCGATTCGGCCCTGCCCTGGTGACGTCGACATGGACGATCATCCTGCCGGGGCACGGTGAGCTGCGCATCGGCCGCGAGACCGGGACACGACCGGTACCAGCGGTGGAGACCGCCGAGGTGAAGCTGCTCCTCCGTCTCGGTACGGGGTCCTCTGCCGCGCTGCCGCCCAAGGGAGCGGCGACCGTGCGGACCTGCGGAAATCGACCCATCGACGCCTCGTCACACCGGAAGCCCACAGTCCTGCGCGATCGCCGGAGATCGAACCCGTCGACGCCTGCACGACCACGCCATCACCGTCACCGTCACCGGCTCCACGAACGACCTCATCCCGCTCGATGCCGGATAGAGCGAGATCGGCAGGGCGCGACGTTGCTGGGATTCGGCCGAACCGTGCTGTTCCGGCTGCGGCTACGCCCCGAGTTGTCCTTGGCCGAGATCGGGGAGCTGATTCGGCGGGCACCCGAGCCGCAGGCGCCCGAATGGACGAACAGGCCCTGACCGGACTGAAGTTCTCCGCGGCGCTGCCGCCAGAACTCGCGGCGGCCACCGTCGCGGAACGCCTCGTGGATGCCGAAGGCTGCGCAGCGGTACTCGCGCAGCCTCGGGTCTTCGCGGGGTGAAAGCCGTCAACCGGTGCGGCGTTGTGCCGATCGGGTCAGCCTCCGACGACCGGCGGAGCCACCTGTCGTCCGTCGCCGAAGAGGTCTTCGCTCTCGACCAGGTAGCTGGCGCGCTCGTGTTCCAGCTCCATGCCGCCGCCACCGTCGCCGTCGCCGCTGTTTCCGGTGGGACGACCGGCCGGCATCCCGCCGCCCGTCGGGGCGGGTCCGCCGCCCGTCGGGGTGATGCCGGTGGGCCTGCCGCTCTCGGTCGGACTGGCGGAACCGGTCGTGCGGCGGGGTGCGAGGTTGCCGCCGGTGTCGGAATGGGTCCGGCCGCGACCGAAAGCGCCCGCTCCTGCGCTGGACCCGGCGCCGCCGGACACGAACCTCGGTTGCCCGCCGCCAGCGGCTCGCTCGGCCGGGATCCCGCTCGGCGACACCGGAATCCCTGCATCGCCGGGGAGGCTTCGGACACCGCCTGCAACGGAGGACGGCTGCACGCTGGGCTCGTCGTCGGCGTTCGGCAGGGTGGGGACGGCCTCGCTCACCCGATACTCGACGGCGGGCGGCGGATCGAACACCGGGAAGCTTCGCAGCTGCTCGTTGGAGGCGTCCTGATAGGCATACATCGCCGATCGAGCAGCGCGGTTCTCGTCCTCGTAGTGTTCCACCCGGTCGCCGTGCCCGGTCCAGCTCGATGGCAGGACGTTCTCGAAGCCCTCCTTCGCGGGCGGTCCGGGGGCCGGGTTCAACGGCGCGGCCCGGCGAACCACCTTGTGGCTCAGCCCCTGACCGCTGACGGCGCTGCCGATGGCCAATGCCTGTTCTTTAGCCTGCCTGGTGAACTCGGCCAGCGGTGTGACCGCATTCTGCGAGGCATCCGCCGCGAGTCCGCTATGCGCCGCCGCAGCCTTCTTGATGGCGGCATCCAGGTACTCACCGATGTACTCGAAATCGTAGGCGACCTCGACCCATTCGCGCCAAGCCTTACCGAAATCCCCGCCATAGCCGACAGCGTCCAGCTGATTTCGAAGTTCATAAGCTGTCCGGTTCTCGAAGCTCGCAGCCGTGGTCCGCAAGCGCTCGGTCAAGCCAGGCATGAATCCCCCGATCAAATGGAACGGTTGACATTCTCCGGCTGGCTGTCACGGTGGCCAGTTGCCTATCGAACAGCCGTTTCGACTCATCTGAGGTGTGTTAGGGCCACGGCGACGGGCGCCGGGGCGCACTGAGGATCGGTGCCGCTCATCGCGGTAGCACACTCAGCAGGGTTACGGAGATCGATTCTCCGATACCGCCCAGGATGAACTCTGCGGCGTGTCGGTGCCCGGGAGATCGTAATCCGGAATCTGGTTGACCTCTTCGAGATCGAGGTACTCGGCCAGCATCTCCTTGAACTGTTCGATCGTCTTCCCGAGGGCCGCCAATAGAGCCTCTTGCGTGCTGCTGAGCGAGTCGATCATCGGGTCGCTCGCCAACCGATTCAACTGTTCGGCCGCGTTCATACTGACTTCGTCCGAACCGTTCCCCGGTTTGTTCGCGCTCAAGTCCAGTACCCGGTTGCGCAATGCACTGGCCGCCGCGTACGCCTCCTCCAGGTCCGCGATCGCCTGGGGAAGCTTTTCGGGATCAATCTCGTACGTGTCCGACACCCCGCCCCCTGTCTTGCTCGGGCAGCCCCCACCACCCTCACGCTGGGCAACAGTTTAACGACCCAGTGCAGTTTATGTCCCTCGATCAGGTGGGTGAACCCTGGAAATGATCGACGCACGGTGAAGCGACGAGGCGCACAGCACCGTGTCCGTTCAGTCGGGCCTCTGATCGCCCGGCACCGCGCTCGTCCGGCCGGGACCGTCCCCGCCAGGCCAGGCCGCCCTGTTCAGTCGGCCGGTGAGAACACGCAGGTGTTCCAGAAGCTCCGGTGGTTCGCGGACCTCGAACTCGAAACCTAAGGCCGCCACCCAGGCCGCGAGTTGATCGAGGCTGTCCGAACCGATACGCAGCGTGCAGGTCCGTTCGTCGATCGCCTCCACCACCCCGAGGGTGGGCGGCACCTCGTCGCCGACCGCCTCGGCGCAGGCATGCATGGTCAGCACCGCCTGATACCGCCGAACACGGGTGGTGGTGCCGAGGGCGACATGGTCGGCGAGGTCGCCCGGCGGCAGCGGTCTCGGGTCGAAGCGGGGGCCGTTCGGGACACGCAGCGAACACCGGTCCACTCGGAACGTCCGCCAGTCCAATCGCTCGACGTCCCAGGAGAAGAGGTACCAGCGCTGTCCGTTGTGGACCAGGCGATAGGGCTCGACCTCGCGGAACGTCGACGTTCCCCCGTAGGAGACGTAGTCGAGTCGGAGTCGCTCGCGGTCCCGCACCGCCGAGGCGATCGCCGTCAAGGTCGACGAGGCGACGGTGGGGCCGCGCAGCGGCATCGTCACCAGCGCGGCGCTGAGCGTGTTGACCTGACGTCGCAATCGGGACGGCAGCAACCCGTCCAGCTTGGCCAGGGCCTGCGCCGAGCTCTCGGCGATGCCCGTGATCGCCCCCACCGACGCCATCCGCAGCCCGACCGCGATGGCCACCGCCTCGTCTTCGCCGAGCAACAGCGGCGGCAGCGTCGCCCCGAAGGCCAGCTGATAGCCACCGCCGACGCCGCCGATGGCGTTGACGGAATAGCCCAGCGTGCGAAGTTTGTCGACGTCGCGGCGCACCGTCCTGGGACTCACCCCGAGCCGCTGCGACAACTCCGAACCGGCGAATTCCCGACCGCTCTGCAACAGGTCCAGCAGGCGCAGCAGCCGAGCCGAGGTCTCCAACATGCGGCCAGTCTGACCGGGATCGAGGCCGGAAACCGACCGCGAACCGGCTTAGCGTCCCCGCCATGATCGAACACACCACCCTGACCGTCCTCGTCACCGGTGCCACCGGCAACGTCGGACGTCCCCTGGTCGAAGCGCTGTTGGCCGACGGGCACCGAGTCCGCGCCCTCACCCGCGATCCCGCGCGAGCCGACCTGCCCGAGGGCGCCGAGGCGATGGCGGGCAACCTGGCCGACGGCACCGGCCTGGCAGCGGCCTTCGACGGCGTCGATGCCATCCACCTGATCACCTTCGATGGCGCGGACTACTCCCCGCTCACCAATGGTGCCGAGATCGTCGCGTTGGCCGAACAGGCGGGCGTCCGACGGGTGACTGTATTGAAGGGCGACCTCGCGGCAGGCCCGCTGGAGAAGGCCGTCGAGGCGAGCGGGCTGGACTGGACCCACCTGGCACCGGGTGAGTTCATGTCCAATGCACTGGAATGGGCGGAATCGGTGCGTGCCGAGGGCGTCGTCCGCGATGGCTTCCCCGAATCGTTGAGCGCGATGGTCCACGACGCCGACATCGCCGCCGTGGCCGCGGTGGCGCTGACCGCAGGCGGCAGGCAGCGCAACGAACACGCCGGGCGGACGTACCTGCTGAGCGGGCCAGAGGTACTGACGCCACCCGAGAAGGTCCGCACGATCGCCGAGGCGCTCGGCCGCGAGGTCCGCTTCGTCGAGCTGAGTACCCCCGAGATCGTCGCCGCCTGGCGGCAGAGCGGCTTCTCCGACTCCGACATCGAGTTCTTCCTGGCGGTGCGTACCGAGACTCCGGAATCGGGTCGCACCGTGCTGCCCACCGTCGAACAGGTCACCGGCAGGCCCGCCCGGACCTTCGCCCAGTGGGTTCGGGAGAACGCGGCGGCGTTCGGCGGCTGACCACGCGACCGCATCAGCCGGAGCACGCCTCGGGGCAGCAGCACAGAACCGGTCGGGTCCACGATGGACCCGACCGACCCGAAGCCCGCCATCCGCAGCGAAGATCATCGTCATCCTCCGCGCCACTGCCGTGACCACACACCACAGTGGCCGATTACCGCACCGCCCGAAGCCGAACAACCGGTACCGTCAGCGTGACGACATCACCCGAGAGCACTACCATGCAGCCGACCCTTGACCAGCTTGTAGCACCTGCGTGATCATTGTTCGGCCGAACGGGTGGTAGACCGACCGGCAGGCCCGGCCCTGTCTTCATCGACGCCCGCCGGCCCTGCTCACCGAGCAGTCCGCGCCCCATCGCGATCGGCTCACGGCTTTCGAGGATGACCTCATTGCTCAACCGACGGAACGACCCTGCCTTACGCGACAAGGTGTCCCGCCTGATGGCGTTCATGCGCCGTCTGTCCATCGCACGGTCCCGACCGGCTCGACATGTCGATAGGCATCCGAAGTCGTTGTGGCTCGCGGAGATCCGTGACATCGCCGAGATCGCGCAACCAGTCGCCCCCGGCGAGGTACTCCTGCGCGTACCCAATGCGCCGCAGCAGCCGGAACCCGCGACGCCCGAGGAACTCGAGGGCTGGATTCACCGACCGGCAGGCGAGGGAATGTTGCCTGCCGAGCCGACGCTGAACACCCAGGCGATGCTGCCCGGCTCCGAGACACTCGTCCCGATCTCGCAGGCCCCCGACGTCCCCTCCGCCTATGTGCGGTGGTTGGAACGCACCTGGCGGCCTTGGGCGAGCAACGAGGCAGTCCGTCAACTCCACATCCGGCTGTTCGAGATGCACCGGCTGGGCGCCGATCAACCCGAGTCGATCGAACTGGTCCTGGCGGGCGGGCTGTTGCAGCTGCCGGACCCGGACGACGACTCCTCGTTGCGCATCCATCTGTTGAGCCAGCCGATCCGCATCGAGCGCGACGCCGACAGCGGCGATCTGGTCTGCACACTCGACGTCGAGGCCCGGGTGCGGTTGGAGGCCGACGAGGTCCTGCACGGCGAACGCTGGTTCGATCAAACCGCCGACCCGGTGCTGCGTCACCGCCTCGTCGAGGACGTCGGTTCGGTGCTGGATCCGTTGATTCCGGAGTTCCTGCGGGCATGGGCCGGTCGGGCCGCGCAGATCGATATCGCCGTCGACGCCGAATGGGCGCCGACCGAGGGCGACCAACCGCTGTTGTCCCTGGCACCCGCGCTGCTGGCCCGCAGACGGGGCGCGTTCGCCCTGCAGCAGTACTACCACCGCATCACGCAGGCCATCGCGGAGCCGTCGACGCCGATTCCGCTGGGACTGGCCCAGCTGATCGAGCCGATCGAGACCGACGATCGGGTGACCTGGTTCGGCGAGTCGACGGAACCCGTCGCCGATCCGGTCGAGGAGCCGCTGTTCCCGCTCCCCGCCAACGCCGAACAACGCAAGATCATCGATGCGCTGTCCAGCGACGACGGCGTCGTCGTGGAGGGCCCACCGGGAACCGGGAAGACCCACACGATCGCCAACCTGGTGAGCGCGCTGCTGGCCAGGGGCCAGCGGGTCCTGGTCACCAGTGAGAAGAACCAGGCCCTGCGGGTGCTGCGGGACAAGCTTCCCCCGGAGATCCAGGATCTCTGCGTCGCGCTGACCGGTGACAACGTCAAGGGCGACGCGGCGTTCGATCGCAGTGTCAGCACGATCGCAGGCCGCAAGAGCGACCACGATCCTCGGGAGACCTCGCGGCAGATCGAGGAGCTGACCTTCCTGCGGGAGGCGCTGCGTCGCCATCGCGCCGACCTGCTCGAACGAATCCGGGAACTGCGGGAGTCGGAACTCGTCGAGCATCCCGAGGTGGCCCCCGGTTATCGCGGCACCCTCGCCGCGATCGCCAGGAGATTGACCAACGACCCCGAGGAGATCCGTTGGATCCCGGGACCGGTCGAGGGCCCGCCGCCGCTGAACGCGGGCGAACTGCGCGAGCTGATCGATCTGCTCGCCCACACCGATCCGGCGCGGGAATCCCGTCGCATGCACCAGTTCCCGCCTGCGGAGCTACTGCTCGCCGATTCGCGGGTCGCGGAGTTATCGGATCTGGTCGCGATCGGCCGCGCCGCCCGGACCGGCGAGGCGGGCACCCTGGTCGAGACGCTGGGCACGCTGGACGACGATCGCTTGGACCGGCTCGGACCGGTCTGCGAGCGGGTGATGGACGCCTGGGCCGAGTTGGATCGGTTGCCCGTCGACCGGGAATGGGCGTTGTCGCAGGTCGATCCGCTGCTCAGTGAGAAGTCGCTACACGGCTGGGAACGCGCCGTCGAGCGGTTGTCGTTGGTGGAGAAGGCCGAGGAGGCCGAGCGGCGGCTGGACTTCGTTCCGGTGCAGATCTCCGAGAGCGTCGATCCGTTCACCGCGGGACCCGCTTTCGAACGCTGGGCGGAGCACCTCGGGGCGGGGAACCGGCCCAAGCGGCTGCTGCGCAGCAGCGAGCAGAAGACCGTCGAGCAGTACGCCGAATCGGTGCTGGTCAAGGGCGAGCCGGTGTCGGATGCGCGCACTGCGGGGATCGCAGCCGCCTACCTGCGGATGGTCGCGATCGCGCGGGACATCGCCGCCGCGTTCGCCCCGACCGGGATCACCGTGGTGGTCCCGGCCGAACCGGGGGCCGCCGTGCAGCGGCTGATCCATCTGCGGACGGCGTGCGCGAAGTTGCGCGCGTTGTTGTCGGCACGCGACGCGCTCGTCGAGCTGCTCGAAGGCATCCCGGTGGCCCGTAGGCCCCGGTTGGACAGCCTCGCGGGCCTGCGGCGGACCTGCGACACGGTCATGGCGGTGGCGGAGCATCGACGGGGTGTCGGTGCGCGACGCGAGTTGGAGGCGGCCGCCGAGCGGTTGGCTGCGGCGGTCCCCGCCGAGCATCGACCGCCGGAGTTGACCCGGCTGGGTCTGGCGATGATCGAGGTCGACGCCGAGCGGTACGCCGAGGCCCGCCGAGACCTGTCGATGGCGCGTGAGCAGCAGGCCGCCCAGCTTCGGAGCGACATGTTGTCGCAGCGGTTGCGCGAGTCCGCCCCGGTGTTGTTCACCAGGCTGCGCGAGACACCGCGCGACGACGCGTGGACCGGCAGGCTGGCCTATTGGGAGGCCGCCTGGGCGCGGGCCTGTGCCGACAGTTGGGTCGATCGGCAGGTCGAGCCGGGTCGGGAGGCCGAGCTGGAGGAGGCGCTGACCGCCGCCGACCAGGATCTGGTGCTGGTGACCACCCGGTTGGTGGCCGTGCGGGCGTGGCAGGCGTGTCTCGATCGGATGACCGAGGAACAGGCCCAGGCACTTCGCTCCTATCGATCGGCGATGAGCAATCTCGGGAAGGGCACCGGGAAGTACGCGGCGCGCTATCGCCAGTCGGCACGGGAGGCGATGCGGATCGCACAGGACGCCGTTCCCGCGTGGGTGATGCCGATCCGCCAGGTGCTCGACTCGGTGCCGCCGCAGCCCGACGCCTTCGACGTGGTGATCATCGACGAGGCGAGTCAGGTCAGTATCACCAGTCTGTTCCTGCTGTGGTTGGCGCCCAGGGTGATCGTGGTCGGAGACGATCGGCAGTGCACGCCGTCGGAGGTCAGTGGCGGGGCGCTCGACGCCGTGTTCGACCGGCTCGATGCCGAACTCCCGGATCTGCCGCACTACCTGCGCACCGAGTTCACCCCGCAGTCCAGCGCGTTCTCGCTGCTACGGACCAGGTTCAGCCAGGTGATCCGCCTCCGGGAGCATTTCCGGAGCATGCCCGAGATCGTCAACTGGTCGTCGAACGAGTTCTACTCGGATGCGCCGCTGGAGCCGGTGCGGCAGTTCGGCGCGGATCGACTCCCGCCGCTGCGGTCCACCCACGTCGAGGACGGTTACGTCGAAGGCACCGGACTGCGGTTGACCAATCCGCCGGAGGCTTCAGCCATCGTGGACTCGGTGGTGGCGTGCCTGGCGGATCCGGCCTACGCGGATCGGACCTTCGGTGTGATCACGCTGCAGGGACACGCCCAGGCGGAGCTGATCAACTCGATGCTGCTGGACCGGGTGAGCACCGAGGAGTTCGAACGGTCGAGTCTGCGGGTGGGAACGCCGCCGGACTTCCAGGGCGACGAGCGGCATGTCGTGTGGCTGTCCATGGTGGTCGCCCCCGACCAGCGCTTCAAGGCGTTGAGCCGCCGCGAGTTCCAGCAGCGGTTCAACGTGGCCGCGACCAGGGCGCAGGACCAGCTGTGGCTGTTCCACTCGGTGGACATCGGTCGATTGCGCGAGGGCGACCTGCGTCGATCGCTGCTGACCTATGTGGAGTCCACCGGGTCCGTTCCGGTGCCGATGATGCTCACCGGGGTGGATCGGACCGACCGGCATCAGGCCTTCGATTCGCTGTTCGAGCAGCGGGTGTTCCTCGATATCGCGGCGCGCGGTTTCCACGTCGAGCCGCAGGTGGAGAGCAACGGCCGTCGGATCGACCTGGTGGTGACGGGGCTGGCGGGCAGGCTGGCCGTGGAGTGCGATGGCGACGCGTTCCGCTCGACGCCGGAACAACGCCGGATCGACCTGCACCGCGAGCAGGAGCTCAAGCGCTGCGGTTGGCGGTTCTGGCGGGTGCGGGAGTCGAACTACCACCGTGATCCGGCGGCGGCGTTGCGTCCGCTGTGGGCCCGGTTGAAGCAGCTGGGCATCGAGCCCTTCGAGGGAGCGGGAGCGGGCGGCGCCCAGGCGTGGGCCGAGGTGCAGGAAGCCGAGGCCGCAGCCGAGGCGGCTCGGGCCGCGCAGGCGGCTCAAGCAGCTCAGGCCGCCCAGGCAGCGCAGGCCGCTCAGGCCAGGGCGGCCGAACCGTCGCCCGCAGCCGAGTCTGGACCGCAGCCGGAGACCGATCCGCCGGATCAGGACGAGGCGAATCGGACCGATGGTGTCGGCACGGCGTCGGCGCGGACCGGCGCTGCCGCCGGCCGGCCGAGGCAGCGACGGACCACCACGAGCACGAACCCCAGCACGCCGGAGGATCTGGACAGCTGGGAGATGGAGATCGGCGAGCCGCCCCGCGTGGTGGAGGGCCAGGTGGTGGACAGCAGGGTCATCGACGCGGATCGGGTCTGACCGGTCTGCGTACCGCCCGCCACCCGTGTGCTGCCGGTGGCGGGCCGCTGTCGGGCCGGACCGGGTAGCCGTCCGGTCCCCTCGGCGAAGTCTCGATCAGCGGTGCAACAGGCCGCGCAGGACGTCGCGTAGTCCCGCCGCCAGCTGCGCGCGCTCCGGTGTCCGATCGCGACCTCGGCCGCCGGTGAAGTAGAAGAGCGTGCCGTCGCACCAGGCGAGCAGGACGTCGGTGTGTCGGTCGGGCTCGGTCGATCCGGCGGCCACGATGATGTGCCGGGCGGCCGTCCTGATCCGATCGCTGCTGCGGTCGTAGAGCTCCCGTAGTTCGGGGCTTCTGGTCGCCTCCAGGGCGAATTCGAAGCGCGCCAGCGTCCACACCCGATCGGCGACGATCAAGCCGTGGAGGAACTCCGCGGCGGCCTCGCTCACGGCGTCCAGATCGGCGTGGTCCACGGTGTCGAGCCGGGTCTGTTGTTCGCCGATCTCCCGTTCGACCAAGCGCGTCATGGTCATCTCGAGCAGTCGCGATCGGGTTCGGGCGTAGTAGGACGTCGACCCGGGTGGCAGTGCTGCCTCGGTGTCGACGGCCCGGTGCGTCAGCCCGCGCATCCCATGCTGGGCGAGCAGGCGGACGGCGGCGGCCGTGATCACCTCGATCCGGCTCGATCCTGTCGTCTCCACCCGCGACACAGTACCGGCACTCTACTTCTGTAGAGTCAAAACTCTACGGATGTAGAGGAGTGGTCATGGGACGACGAGGACACGCGGTGGTCGTCGGCGGCGGCATCGGCGGGCTGAGTGCCGCCATCGGCCTTCGACGTATCGGTTGGCGGGTCACGGTGCTCGAACGCTCGCCGAGATTCAGCGAGATCGGGGCCGGGCTGACGTTATGGCCCAATGCCCTGCGCGCCCTACGCGAGCTGGGCCTGGGCGCCCCCTTCGAGGATGCGATCGCGAAGCAGGGCCCGGGCGGTGCTCGGGCCGCCAACGGTCGCCGCTTGAGCAGCTGGGACGGCCCCGGCCGAGCCGAGGCCCTCGGCGGACCGGTACTCGGAGTGCATCGCGGCGACCTCCACCAGCTGCTCGCCGATGCGCTGCCCGCCACGACCTTCCGATTCGGGGCCCAGGTCCAGGATGTCTCGAACGCCACCGCCCCGGCGATCGCCGGACACGAGGACCTGGGCGACATCGATGTGCTCATCGGCGCCGACGGCATGAACAGCCGGGTCCGCAGGCAGCTCTGGCCACAACACCCGCAGCCCGCCTACAGCGGGTGGACGGCCTGGCGCGGCGTCAGCAGCCCCGCCGAGGACGTCGAGATGACCGTCAGCATCGGACGCGGGGCCGAGTTCGGCACGATCCCATTGGGCGACGGCCGGGTCTGTTGGTATGCCGCCGAGCTCGCCCCGGCGGGTCGACGATTCGCCGACGAGAAGAGCACGGTGCAGAACCGGTTCGCCGACTGGCATGCCCCGATCCCCTCGGTCATCGCCGCCACCCCCGCCCGGGAGGTGCTCCACCACGACATCGCCTTCCTCGGCCGACCGCTCAGCTCCTACGTGCGGGGTCGGGTAGCGCTGCTCGGCGACGCCGCTCACGCCATGACGCCGCATCTGGGGCAGGGGGCCTGTCAGGCGATCGAGGACGCCGTCGTGCTGGCCTCGGTGTTGTCCCGAGTCACCGATGTCGAGGATCCGCAGGCCGTGACCACGGCCCTGGCCGACTACGACCGGCTCCGCCTGCCGAGGACCCAGGCCGTCGCCCGGGCGTCGCGAGCACTCGGCCGCTTCGGGATGGGAATCCGGAATCCGGCGGTCGCGGCGCTGCGAGACACGGCGATGAGCCTCGTGCCGAATCGGCTCTCCCTGCGGTCCATGGGGCGGTTCGCCTCGTGGACACCTCCGCGAGTGCCCGACCGCGCCACCGACTGACCACCGTCGCCGGCCGGCCCCGGGCTGCTCGACCGGGGGTCGCCCCATCCGGGGCCGAGTTTCACCGCTTCGACGGAAAAGGTCATCCCGACATCGGCCGCCCCCGACCCTCGACACCGTGGGAGCCGAGTACGGAATCCACCAGGGACCTCCGGTTGATTCGGGTCGACTACCTGCGTCGATGCCGGAGCTGCGGCGGGTCTGTCGTCCGACGGACGGACGGTCGGACCCGCCGAGCGGCAGTGCAAGCCGAAGATGAGACCGGCTCCCGACCTCAGAGCGCGACTCGACTTACCCGGCGCCACAGTAACCCCATGAGACGACGGTCCCTGTTCGTCGGAGCGCTGATCACGCTGGTAGTCGCCGGCTTTCAGGCTCCGCCCGCCATCGCGCAACCGCCCATCGACGACTCGGTGGATATCCGGGTGAGCTCCACCGGAATCACCACCGCGCCCGACACGCTGCCAGCCGGCAACGCGACCCTGAACATCAGCACGGACGACCCGGAGGGCACCTGGTTGCACCTGATCCGGCTGAATCGCGGCGAATCGCTGGAGGACTACCTGGCGAACCTGCGGACCGCCTACGGCGACGACGACGAGGCCGGCCTCGAAGCCCGTCGCGCCATGGCCGAGTCGGTCCAGCTGTTGGGCGGGGCGATCGTCGAGGACATCCCCGTGACGGTGGACATGGTGGTGATGCCGGGCAGGCACTACCTGGTGGATGTGCAGGATGCCACCGAGCCCGACCTCGCCGAGCGGGTGCGTCCGGTCGACGTGGGCTGGACCGCCGCAAGCCTGCCGAGTGCGCTGGCGAACATCGGGCCCGACAGCCGTCCGGCCGAGGTCGCGGTCGGGTCGCCGCATTCCGGTCGGCACGCCGCCATGCAGCCACCGGGCGTCGACACGACCGACCTCGACCCGCTGTCGACCTCGACCTGGGAGCAGCGGCCCGAGGAGCCGAGCACGGACGCCCGACCGAGCCGACAGCAGATCATCGAGATCGCCGGGGACCACGGCATCGTCTTCTCCCAGCAGTGGGAGTGGAAGTGGGAGGCGGGCGAACTGGTCCAGTCCGGCGAGGTCCAGTCCTCCGATGCGCAGACCGCGTCCAGCGCGCTGATCACCATCGCCGACACCCCGGAGGGAACCCGGTTCCAGGTGACCGGGCAACCGACCTCCGGCAGGCCGATCGTGCTGATGAACTGGTCGGGGCAGCACAACGAGGCGATCCTCGCGCCGGTCCGCCCCGGCACGACCCCGGAGGACCTCGACCGGTTCTTCCAGAGCATCGGCGGCGGCGCCCAGGCCGAGCAGGTCGATTCGCCGTTCATCGGCTCGGGCAACGGGTCCGCACCGATCTCCCCCGGACGCATCATGACCTTCACCGCCGACTATCCGCCCGGCGAGTACGCGGTGATCAGCTACGTGGAGAACCTGGAGACCGGCGTGATGTCCTCCGCCGAGGGCACGCACGCGTTGATCACCATCGCCCCGCCGGTCACCCAGTCCCTCCCGGAGGACTCCATCGTGGACAGCGAGGAATCCTCGGTGTCCACGGAGGTCGAACCGTCCTGATCCCTCCTCCGGTGCTCCGCCACGGGCGCGCCGAGCCCCTCGCGCGCGACCCGTGAAGAGCCAGCCGGTACCCCTATGCCAGCCCGACGAGGATGCCCTCGTGCCGCTCAGCGGTGCGGGGGCATTCCCTTTGCCGCAGTTGGCGAGCGACTCCGGCCAAGACCATCCCCCATGTCGGTGATCGGTTCTAGTCTGCGGTCACACAGCGCATGTGCGGCCCCTCCGGCCTCGCAGGCACCGGGACCCATGAGGGAGCGTCAGCAATGTCCAGCAGCGCCGGCCAGGCCGACCAGATCACCTACCTGGAGTTGTCCGAGGACGCAGGCTCGCACAAGTTCTACGAGGTGCGGGTCACCGGCACCGAGGTGATGATCACCTACGGCCGCATCGGCGAGCGTGGTCAGGTGCGGACGAGTTCGTTCGCCAGTCACGACAAGGCTCTGGCCGCCGCCGCGCGCAAGATCGGAGAGAAGACCAGGAAGGGCTATGCCCCGGCGGTGCGCGGGGTGCGACAGCGGCGAACGGTCACCCGGCGGGAGATCGTCAGCACGAGATCGACAGCACGGCAGGCCCCGGTGCTGTGGCGTTTCGACTCCGGCGCTGCGGCCTTCGGGATCTATGTGGACGATCGGAGCGTCTGGGTAGGCAACCAGTCCGGCGATGTCTACACCCTCGACCACGATGGCACCGTCACTCGCCGGTACGGCCTGCCCGACGGCGTCAAGTGCATCGTCTCCGATGACTTCTGGATCTACGCGGGTTGCGACGACGGCCGGGTCTACGACCTCGGTGGCAAGGTGCCGCACGTCGCCTACGAGATCTCCGAGGACGTCGACATCTACTGGCTGGACATCAACGACGGTGTCCTCGGGGTCTCCGACCGGGCAGGCAGCATCACCACCGTCGACCACGAGGACGAGTTCCAGTGGCGGCGCAACAGCACGGGCAACTACGGCTGGATGGTCCGCTGCGACGACGACGGCGTCTACCACGGCCACGACCGGGGCGTCACGCGCTACGGATCGCGGGACGGCGAGCGGGTGTGGCACACCGACATCGGCGGCCAGGTCCTGTTCGGCTGGCAGGAGCGGACCGAGGTCTTCGCGGGCACCTCGCGGGGCATGGTGCACGCGATCGACAAGCGGGACGGGTCCGAGCGCGCCCGCTACAAGTGCGACACCTCCGTCTACTCGTGTGCGACCTCGCCCGACGGGCGATACGTGTTCGCAGGCGACAGCTCCTCCTCGGTCTACTGCTTCGCCGCCGACGGCACCCGGCTGTGGAAACTGGGCACCGGCTGCGGCTCGGCGTTCTCCATGCAGTACCACGAGGGCCATCTGTACATCGTCACCACTCGGGGCACCCTGGCATGCATCGATGCCTCCGAGAGCGCCATCAGCGACGCCGAGGACGGCAACGTCCCGATGGCCGCGGACATCAAGGCCACCGGGTGGGAACGGGTCACCCCGACGACGCAGATCGAGACCGTGACGGTCACCCAGGCACAGCAGACCGGCGGGATCGAGGTCGAGTGTATCCAGGATGGTTCGCGCACTCGAATCCGCGTGATCACCCCCGGATTCGATCCGACGTGGCGAGTCCAGTTCCCGAAGAACATTCGGGTGCCCGGAGCGCGTTATCTGGTCACCGAGGTACTGCCATCCGAGCGCGGCGGTTTCTACCGCGCCAGGGGCGAGATCCGGCGTTTGCTCTGAGAATCCGAACTCTCCTTCGGCTCATTGGCTCAACGCAATCGTCTCCCTCCCCTCGGCGGTCGATACTGCCGGGGGAGGTAGACCCCGTCGGACACCCGCGCGGGTTGCCTCGGGGCGCCTCGGGTCCTCGGATCGGGAAGCCCGAGGAGTTGCAGTACCGCGTCCTCGAAAGTTCCGTCGAAACTCCATACCACCCGTCCGATTCCGCCCGTAGCGGCGTCCTCTGATCGCCAGGCGGTGGCATCGTCCTCGGATCGGACATGCAACGCATCGATATGGCCGGACCAGCCGAAGGTGGCGACCAAAGTGAACGGAACAGCGTCGTCTCCCGGCGCGCGGGAGAACTGAAATCCACGTTTGAGTAGTTTGTCGAGAAGATCGTCTACCGAGGTCACTGGAAGCTCCGATTTGGTCTTGGGATTCGACGAGGAAAGTCGTTGACTCATCAATTCTCGAGTGCCGACACACGCACGCGCGGAAACAAGACAGGGGTGCGCACTTCGGGGTCGACAACGGATCGACTGTCCCATTCATCCCGCATAACAGCTGGTCACAGACATGACCAGGCTGCAGGAAATCAGGGACGTCGATGCGCCGTCGAACTCCCGGAATACGCTGCTCGTCGGCCGGATTCACCGGCGAAAATGGGCGGCACTCAGCACTGGAGCACCCAACACGCAACGAAGCGCAGGCGGGAGCGACCCGGGTCGAGGACAGTCGAGAACCAGGATCGTCCGGGTCCACAGGATGCCGACAAAGCGGCGAATCGAAGCCGAGGAGTGCACCTGAGACGATCACCGGTTGTAGGACGCCATCGACTCCGATCGCTCTTCAACGCCACGGGACGAAGCGAGAAGGGGACACCAGAGAACGCACGGGTCTTACCGGAAACGAGCAACACAGAGTATGCCCCATACCACAACGGTTGGTCTACACCTTCGAACTAAAAAACACCCAATTCACCGTTTACCTGCGAGATTCAACTCATCGATGCCGGTGACGGCGGCGCGGAAAACCGGCCGGGAAGCGGAATGGGAATGCAGGCAACCCACCCACGCGCGATTGCCTGCCTGCGGCGCCGACTGGCGATGCCACGCGCGTCGAGCACGATCACGGCGGGCGCCGGGCTGGTCGGCAAGGCCCTCCAGCGCGGTCAATAACCGGGTAATACCCCCGCTGGAAAGATCGGCGACGGAGAAGTCACCACCAGTCGAGTCCCCGGTGCCGCAAGAGAGGAACGCGGTCATCGGGAGAAGAGGATGATTCGGTGAATAACTCAATTAGCAGCGCGTTCGTGGCGGAACTGCGGGTCGAGCCCGGTGGAGCGGGGTCCGGGCTCATCGCCACCGCGACGAGCCCGGGCCCACGATTCGACAACACCCCTCGAATGTCGAATCCCCGCTCGGAGGGGATCGGCCCGCCCCCGGACCGACCCGTTGTCCCCGCGCGTCCCGGGGCGTGTCGACCGAGGCAGGCCTGCTACCCACGCCTAGCCGGAGCTAGGGTGCATGGCCTGTTCGATGGACCGCCCATGATGGAGCGCAACGCTCACCGACTCGTCAGAACCTCCACCGGAATCCCGTCCTTGGGGCGCATCGCGGCAAAGCTGACCGCCTTCGGCTTACCGGGCAGGGCACGCAGCGTCGTCCGGCTCAGCAGCCTGGCCAACATCACCGTCAGCACCGTGGTGGCCATCGTCGATCCGAGGCAGCGATGCGCTCCCCCACCGAACGGCAGGAACTCGTGCGGACCCGGCTTGCGGTAGTCGGGGTCCTGCGGATCCCAGCGTTGCGGGCGGAAACTCAACGGGTCGGTCCACAATTCCGGGAGCCGGTGCGTCACATAGGGGCTGAAGATCATCATGGGCCCGGCGGGAATCCGGCGACCGGCGTATTCGAAGTCCTGCACGATCTTGCGCGCGGAGATCACCGCGGGCGGCCACA
Source organism: Actinoalloteichus hymeniacidonis (assembly GCF_014203365.1). NCBI lineage: Bacteria > Bacillati > Actinomycetota > Actinomycetes > Pseudonocardiales > Pseudonocardiaceae > Actinoalloteichus > Actinoalloteichus hymeniacidonis. The sequence goes on along the minus strand of NZ_JACHIS010000001.1, from coordinate 1,366,885 downwards.
GCCGGAGCGTCTCGTTCATGACCCCGGTCAGATAGGGCAACCGGCGGAGATCCTCCCTGGTCGGAGCCCGGTCGCCGCACACATCGCGCACCTCGGCGGCCGCGCGTTCCCAGACTCCCGGGTTGCTCAGCATCGCGTGCACCGCCCAGCCGAACACCCCGCTGGTGGTCTCGTAACCCGCCACGATCAGCGAGACCATCTGATCGCGGATCTCGATATCGCTGAGCGCATCGCCATCTTCGTCCCTGGCCGTCACCAGGTTCACCAACACGTTGTCGTCGCCGTCGACCGCGCCGCTGCGCACCCGCGCGATCTCGGCGTGAATACGCTCGTCGACCATGGCCCGGTCGGCCATCGCACCGCGCCACCTCGGAGTGCCGAGGCTGCGGCGCAACGCCAGCATGGTGGGCAGGTCGTCGACGAGACGCAGCAGCGATTGCAGCCGGTTCCCGAAGAAGTCGGCGTCGGCCGCGAGTCGACTGCCGAACAGCGATTCGATGGTGGTGCGGCGAATCGCGGCCCGGAAGTCCTGGTAGACGTCCACCCGGCTCCCCGGTCGCCAACCGTCCAACGCCGCGTCGGCCTGGTTGGCCATGATCTCGAGGTAGCCGTCGATCTGTCGGTGATGCAGCGCCGGGGCGACCAGCCTGCGCCGTCTGCGGTGGACATCGCCGTCGCTGAGCAGCAGAGAGCGCTCGCCGCTGACGGGCACCAGTACCTCGAAGGCCTCCCTGGTCTGGAAGAGCGAGGCATTGGCGAAGACGAAGGCATTGGCCTCCGGCCCCATCAGATACACGAAGCCGCGCCGGCCCACGCCGAGCCGCATCAACGGCCCGAAGCGGCGATGCATCGCCAACAGCGTGTCGCCGGGCGGGTAGGTCACCGCATCCGTCCCGCCTCCGCCCGAGCCCGCCCGTTCCCCGATCGAGTTCTTCGACATCGTCCGTACTCCCCCACCCCGTGTTCGCTACATTTGTAGCAACATCAGCGTAGTCGAGGCAAGACGGGTCGAGACAGCGGTGGCGAGGAAAGTGACCGACCGAACGTCGAAGGCACGATCGCCGCAGGTAGACCCCTTGGTCCGCCCTGCCGAGCACGAATCGCGAAACCGGCGTCGCCGGCGAGGTTCACACGCGGGTCAGGGCAGGAAGCCCCGCAACACGGTGAGGACCGACTGGCGCAGGGACTCGCGATCCGTGCCGCCGAGGAGGGGGCGCGTCACCGCACTGAAGATCAGCCCGTCCAGCTGGGCGACCAGCACCCGCGCCGACTCCTGCGGATCGGGGATGCCGACCTCCCGCATTCCGGCCGCCGCCATGTCGATGAAGTACCGGCTCGCGGTATCCAGCCGAGCGACCAGTTCGGGGCGGCGCGCCCCCTCCAGGTAGAGCTCCAGACGCGCGACCGTGCGCGACCGGGCCGGCCCGAGCCAATGCAGCAGGAGTTCGGTGTAGACATCGACGATCCGACCGATGTCGTCCGAGGTGACGATGGCCCAGCCCGAGGTCGGGAACTGCGCCGCCCACGTCTCCTCCAACTCGACCAGGCGGTCCACCACCCCGGAGAGCAGAGCGAAACGCGTCCGGAAACAACTGCTGGTGCTGCCCTCGGGCAGTCCCGCCCGCGCATCCACCGCGCGATGCGTCAATCCCCGAAGCCCGGAATCGGCGATCACCTCGATCGCCGCGTCTGCGGCGCGCTGCTTACGGGGGCGAGAGTGTGTCGACACACTGGTCATCCACATGACGATGCTGCCGGGACACCCCCGCTGGCAAATCACGTCTTCTCAACAGGCGTTGTCGGTCCCCGGGGCTACGGTCGAAAGCGATTCTCCCGATATCGCCCAGCATGACGAGCGTGGCATTTCTCGCGTCGACGACATTCCCGTTCAGATCACGCCGGTTCCCGAGGACGCCAGCCGACGCGGCGGGCACCCGTCCACCTCGCTCCGGCCCGAGAAGGGTAGGCCCTTTCGATGCTGTTGGAGAACAAGATCGCCGTCCTCTACGGGGCGGGCTCGATCAGCCGCGCTGCGGCCACCGCCTTCGCGAAGGAAGGTGCGGCCGTGTTCGTGGCAAGCCGTACCGAGGCGCGCGCGACGGACATCGCCGGTGAGATCCGAGCGGCAGGCGGCCGGGCCGAGGCCACGCAGCTCGACGCACTCGACGAACAGGCCGTGGACGCCTTCGTCGACGATGTCGTCGAGCGCATGGGCCGGGTGGACATCTCGTTCAACGTCATCGGCTACGGCGATGTCCAACAACCGCTGACCGAGATCTCGGTGGACGACTTCCTGTCGCCGATCGTCACCGCGACCCGGACCCAGTTCCTCACCACCAGGGCCGCAGCGCGGCACATGATCCCGCAGCGATCCGGGGTGATCCTCGCCTTCGGCGGGTCGGGACCACAGACGATGCCCGGCCTGGGCGGCTTCAAGATCGCGCTGGACGCGGTGGAGGGCGTGCGCAGGCAATGGGCGGTCGAACTCGGTGAACACGGCATTCGCGTCGTCACCCTGGTCAGCGGCGGGATACCGGAGGGAATCGCCGCCGACGACGCCCTGCGGGGCGCCATCGAAGCAGGCATCGCCGAGTCCAGCCTGCTCAAGCGGGCCGCAACCCTGGCCGAGGTGGGCAATGCCGCCGCGTTCGTCGCCTCGGATCGGGCGGGTGCGATGACCTCGGCCACGGTCAACATCTCCGCCGGGGCGATCGTCGATCTCTGAGGGAACGCAGTGCAACGCGGCGGCCTGCCCGGACGACCGATCGTCCTCGGGCCGTCGCGTTACTCGCCCATCTCCATGTAGACGATCTCCCACTGATGCCCGTCGGGGTCCTGGAAGCTCCGCAGGTACATCGGCGCGTCCTCCATCGGCGACATGGCGGTGCTGCCGCCGGAAGCCAGGGCCTTGTCCACCAGTCGGTCCACCTCGGCGCGGCTGTCGACGGACAACGCGGTGATCACCTCGGTGTCAGTGGTCGCGTCGGCGACGTCCTTGGTGGTGAAGGTGGCGAAGAAGGGGTGCACCAGCAGCATCACGTAGATCTCTTCGGAGATCACGATGCAGGTGGCGTTCTCATCGGAGAACTGGGGGTTAACGACGAATCCGAGCGCCTGGTAGAACCCGGTCGACACACCGAGGTCGCGAACGGGCAGGTTGACGAAGACCTTCATGGCCATCGACATCTCGCTTTCTCTCTGCGGCTGCTTGACACCCGATAGCCGTCGACACCCCTACCGACCAGCGGGTTCGGTCCGAGACGGACTCGATTCAGCCTCGCATCAGCCGACCGACCCAGCCTCGGACACACGTCGCCCGACCGAGTGAGAACGCGCGGATTAGCCGCTTCGGGTCAGTCGCGACCGTTGGCCGCCAGGATCCGCACCGCCCGCACGGTCGCCCAGCCACGCCATTCGAGGGCGCCCGCCGTGGAGAACGAGGCCCAGTCGACGCTCCACCCGCCGTCCTCCCGCTGATCCGCGGCGAGCCGATCCAGTTCGGACTCGATGCGCGAGTCGGCGAACAGCGCTCGAATCGGCCGGTCGGGTAGCGGCGCGAAATCCAATGGGTGCAGCGCTTCGTCCTCGAGGCCACCGCCGACCGGCAGCACGCCGGAGGACGGCAGCAGCCCACCCAATCGCCGCAGCTCACCGGCGGCCTCGGGCACCACCTCATGCACCGCGTCAAGGAAGTGCAGTAGGTACAGCGACTCCAAGGCGTGCCCGGAACCGTCGGAACGCCGCGCGCCCTGCAAGGCATACGACGTGGCGGTGGCCAGCCAGGGGTGATCGCGGACCCCGGGGTCGAAGCGACCGATCCGGTGGGCGATCGCGGCGAGCATGCTGGTCATGTGCAGCGAGGATTCCGTCGGATCGGTGTCCACGAAGTACGGTGCGCATCCCGTGGAGTCCGAGATCGGCAATCCGAACGGCAGGCCGCCGTCGGCCAGCGTGATCGATGCCAGCCAGTCACACAACGCGCTCGCATCCGACGTGGGGCCGCCGATGCCCTCGAAGACCTCGAAGGCGTGCAGCGCGCTCACCGGTTGGCTGCTCGACGAGCGAAGGTCGGGTTCCAGCCCCCAGCCATAGCCGCCGTCGGGATTCCGATAGCAGGCCAGGGCGGCCAGTGCCCCGGCGATCTCCTCGGGTCCGGCGCCGATCAGCAGGGCGAATCGGCGCCGGTCGAGCAGTCGAGCATGGGTGGTGATGAATTCGGAGATCCGAGTGAGGTCACGCATCTCGTCATCGTGCGCCGCGAACCGCCGTCGTTCTTGTACGGAACGGACGTGTCCGCCGCGCTCACCCGGGCGGAGGCCGCCCGTGCCCGGTCAGCCTCGGGACGCCGGATCGGCGGCCAGGAAGTCCGCGACCAGCGGATTGACCAGATGCGGCGATTGACGATTGGACCAGTGCCCGTTGCCGGGCAGGATCTCCAGCCGTGCATTCGGGACCAGCTTGGCCGCGCGGATCGTGTGCTTGGGCCGAACCCCGACGTCCTTGTCGCCCTGGATGAACAGCGCCGGGCAGACGATCTCGGGCAGGCGGGGCCGCAGATCGACGTTCATCCGCCAGAAGCCGATCGACGCGTTCTGCCAGTCGGAGGACCCGCCGCCACCGGTCAGTACCTCTTGCTGGATCTGGTCGACCACCTCTTCGAAGTCGTCGACCGGCCCGGCGAAGAGTCCGTGTTTGGCCAGGTAGGCACAGGCGCTGCGGTGTCGGAAGATCCGCGTCATCATGCCGGTGCCGATGAACGGCACCTTCGCGATCAGCCACAACAGTTGGTGCACCACGGGCGGGAAGGAGATGATGCCGCCGGGTGACAGCGCAACCAGGCTGCTCACGCGCTCGGGGTGTTCGATGGCGTAAGCGAGGGTCAGCGCCCCACCCTGCGACATCCCGACCAGGCTGACCTCGGCCAGGTCGAAGTGGTCGAGTACCTCGGTGATGCAGCGCAGCATCCGAGGGTGGTCGGCCACCCCGTTCCACGGTCGGCTCTTGCCCTGCTTGGGCCAGTCCAGCGCGAAGACCCGGTGATTGCGGGCGAGGTCGGGGATCAGCCTGCTCCAGCTGAGCATGGCGTTGTCCACCCCGGCACCGCTCAACAGCAGCACCGGGCTGCCCCGTTCGCCTGCGTGGTAGACGCGGAGGTTGCCCTCGGCGCACTCGATCTCGGTACTCGCGAATGCATCCGTTCGGTCGCTCATGTCGTTCCTTCCGTCGCGGTCGGCAACTGGCCGCGTACTCGGTCGAGTAGCCGGAGTTGCGCTGTCCTGGCCGATGCCCCGTCGTCGTCCGCCTGCTGATCCAGCCCTCGTTCGACCAGCTCGACGACCACGTCCAGCGCGGCCTCGAGCTGGCGATCGCCCAATCCGCCCGTCAGCGGACCGATCGAGAGAAGACCGATGGTGAGGGAGCTCAGGGCGATCGCGACCGCGTCGGCGGGCAGTTCCGCGCGGACCACGCCTGCCTGTTGGAGCTCGCCGATGTACTCGATGACCCAGGCGAGCCTGCGCTCGTAACGGTCATCGCTGCGCTCGCGGACGTAACCGCCGAGCACGTCGGTGTCGCCGTGCAGCAGGGCGAGCACCAGCGGTTCGCCACGCATGGCGTGGAAGGCGATCCGGTAGATCGCCGCCAACCCCACGGCCTGCGTCGTCTCCTCGACGCGCGCCTGCACCTCGTCGACCAGCCGCCCCATGCTGCGAGCGAGCAGGGCGTCGAGGACCGCCTCCTTGCTCGGGAATTCGCGGTATACCGCGCCCTTGCCGATTCCGGAGCGCTCCGAGATATCGGCGACGGTCGTGCGATCGAAACCACGAGCGATGATCAACTGCTCGGCGTTGTCCAGGATGACGGCCGAACGGTGCGGGATCAGTGGTCTGGGCATCGGGCCCCCTCTCGTAGTGACCACAATAGCAAAATGGGTCACTACGAGAGGTGCAGGTGCCGAGAATCCGACGTCTTGCCAGTTCAGAGGCTGTCTCTTACTGCTCGCCATCAATGGCGGATCACGCTGGTTTCATCGACGCGGCCGTTCGGGCATCCCCGACGTGACGAGCTCCGGCGGCGGCCCGACGCCTGCCGATGGCGAGCGCCTACGGCGGCGGGTCGACCGGGGAGTAGGGATCGACCAGATTCGAGGAGTGTCCGCGCGATGACCACGATGACCAGTCGGCAGTACGAGAACTTCATCCAGGACGGAACCCGGACCGCGAAGATCGCCACGGTGCGCGCCGATGGGAGCCCGCACGTCACGCCGGTCTGGTTCGTGCTCGATGGCGACGACCTGGTCTTCGTCACCAGCGCCGCCTCCGCCAAGGGGCACGATCTCCTGCGAACCTCACAGGTGGCGTTGTGTATCGAGGACGACGACCCGCCGTTCTCCTTCGTGGTCGTGGAGGGCACCACCACGACCGAGGATGATCCCGAGGACGTCCTGTACTGGTCGACCCGTAACGCCGCCCGATACATGGGCGAGGATCAGGCCGAGCAGTACGGCAGGCTCAACGCGGGCGAGGGGATGATGACCGTGCGGGTCACTCCGACGAAGATCATCGCTGAGAAGGACCTGACCGAGGTGTAGTGACTCCGCCGTTGATACAGAGCTTCTCCTCCCGGATCAGCCGGGGAAGGCCGCGCGGTTGGCCGTGACGAACTCCCGGAACGACCCGGGCTGCCGTCCGGTGACCTCGACGACGACCGAGGTGGTCCGGTCCTCGCTGCCCTGCCGGATGCCCTGGTCGAGGCGACCGAGGACGGCGGCGAACTCTGCCGGTATCCCGTTGGCCACGAGGTGGGCGACGAAGGCGTCGTCTTCGACCGACCGGTGCGCGACCGGCCTGCCGGTGACCTCGGCGATGATCGCCACAGCCTGGTCGTAGCTCAGCGCTTCGGGCCCGGTGATGACCCGCTCGACATTGGGCGGATCCACGTCCAGCAACGAGCGCACGGCGACCGCCGCGATGTCGGCCGCGTCGACGAACGGGACCCGGCCCGTTCCGGCGGCGGTGACGATCTCGCCCCGGGTGCGGAGGCCTTCCGCGATCGGGTGGCCGGCATCGATGAAGTTCTGCATGAACCAGGACGGGCGCAGGATCGCCCACTCCGGCAGCAGTTCCCGAACCAACCGATGCGCTTGGCCGAGCACCGGGGTGTCCTCGGTGACCGCAGAGGAACTCAACAGCACGACTCGGCGAACACCCGCCTCCCGCGCGGCGTGCAAAAAGGGTTCCAGCACCGGAATGGGGTTTGCGACGCCGACCGGCGCGATCAGATAGACGCGGTCCACGCCTGCCAAGGCCGGGAGATGCGTCTCCGGCGCGAACCAGTCGAAGGCAACGTGCGCCGAGTCGTCCGCCGAAGGCGACCGCGTGGCCAACCGGTAGGCGGCGCCCTCAGCGCGCAGCTGTGCGACCACTCGACTCCCCGTGGTGCCGGTGCCGCCGATGACCAGCGCCGATGCCGAGGCCTGGATGCTTTGGTCCGAGTGATCGGCGCTCCGGTAGCGCTGGCCGGCTTCGGTGTTCGAGGGAGTCATCAGACACTCCTTACAAAAGGACGGAACGGTTCCGTCCCGACCAAAATTAGCCGTGTCGATCACGATTCGTCAAGCCGTAAGCTGACCGACGTGAACGACAAGGCCCGCCGCGCACCGACCGGTGCCGCCGTCCTGCAGCCGCAGACCACGGCGGCGATCAGCGAGGGGGTCCTCGACGAACTCGCCGCGAACGGGTATGCGCGACTGTCCATGGAGGCGGTCGCCAAACGGGCGGGCGTCGGCAAGAGCGCCCTGTACCGCCGCTGGCCGTCCAAACAGGACATGGTTTTCGCCGTACTCGCCGAATCCGAGGTCACCGCCCTGGACGCCTCGGACACCGGGTCACTGCGCGGCGATCTGCTGGCTAGCCTGCGAGAGACCTACACCTGGCTGGTGCATCCCCGGTACTCGGGCCTACTGCCCGACCTGACTGCGGAGGCCATCCACGACCCGACGCTGTCGGAGGCCGTGGAAAATCTGCTGTGTCATCCCAGGAGGGAACTCGGCGCCATCATGCTGCGCCGCGCCATCGACCGAGGCGAACTACCGGACGACGTCAACATCGAGATCGCACTCGACCTAATCGGTGCTCCGCTGTACTGGCGGGTGAGCGTGCGCCAGGCGCCCATCGAACCGGACTACCTGGAACAACTCGTCGACCACCTGCTGCGGGCACTCGGCGCCAGGGTCGACGCCTAGCGCGGTTTCCCTGCTTGGGCGGGAAGCCACACTCGGCGCGCACGCCGGGCATCGGAGCACGCCCGCGACGATCATGGACGCGGCGATCCGGGGTTCTGTCCAACTCGCTAGGATCACCTCGCGGTGCCCTGCGAACTTGATGTGCGCGGGCATCGAGGGGCGGTAGCTCAGTCGGTTAGAGCAGGGGACTCATAATCCCTTGGCCGTGGGTTCGAGCCCCACCCGCCCCACTCTTCAGAACTGCATAAACCGGCCGCTGACCTGGTATGACGTGGTCAGCGGCCGGTTTCATCCGGTCCGAATGTGTCCGGTCAAGTCCGACGCGCTACGAGTGGCCACGGACAATGCGCGGACACGATCAGTGCGAACCGAACGTGTCTTCGATCTTCTTGCGCCACAGCTCGCCCTGCCCGTCAAGGCATGAGGCATAGATCTCCAGCAGCACGCCGACCGAGTGGCCGGCCCATGCCGCTACCTGTGTCGCGGGGACGCCGCTCGTAAGCCAGGTACTCACCGCGGCATGCCGCAGGTCGTAGGGACGTTTCGCCAGTGGCGAGGCTGCGGCCTCCACAGTGAAAACCTCTGTCCGGGCACGTTGCCAAGCCCGCCGATAGGTGACGGACGCAAGCGGCCGGCCCTGGACACCCCGGAAGAGCAAGCCATCGGGACCCGTGCCGAAATCTCGCAGATGCCGCCGGAGAAGCGCAGTCAGCTCTGGCGAGACCGGCACGTTCCTCGTCTCGCCCTTTGCACGGTGCTTCAGTTCGCGGATCTCGCGGAGAGTCCCGGTATCGGTCCACTCCTTGCCTGGCTCAGTACTCGACTCGATCAGCACCAGGCGCCCCCACCCCGATTCGGGGAGTTCCAAGTTCCCCCGCCGCAGGTTCACCGCCTCCGCTGGTCGAAGCCCGGCGTAGTACATCACGCCGAAAAAAGCGACCAAACGAGCTCCGGTCTGCCCCTGTTCTTCGATGGAACGCAACAGCGTTCTCGCCTGAACTGGGTTGATGACTGAGCGCCGATCGATCGATCGCGACACCTTCGGCGCTGTCCATTTCACAGAAGTGATGGGGTTCGAGGACAAGAGTCCCCTTTCGACTCCGTAGTCGAGAATATGGTGAAGGTTCGCGTGCTTACGGCGCCTCGTTCTTGCCGCCGCTGCCTGACCATCCTTTTTCTGCCCTATTCGTGTGAGCACCGCACGCATGGTTTCTGGATCTTCAAGCGACGCGACATCTTTCGTATTCCGCTCCACCCAACGCAAGACCGACCTATCCGCTTCCAGTGGGTTTTCGGCCCTGTTGTTGAGATTGAAAGACCAACGCTGGAGTGCCTTGAAAAGTTGATCTCTCGAAATGAGTCCTCGTTCAGTCGAGAGCATAACCATGGTGACCGCAGCGAGCGTCTGCGCGAGACCTTTACGGGAATGTCCCGCCGCAGTAGGCCACTTCATATCGATGTATGAGCAAGCGAACTCGTACCAGCTCATCTGGCTAGCCTCGCGCGCGATGGAAACGGGAAGGCCTGAGCCGATCGCGAACGCCTCACCTTTGCGCTGAGCGGCCAGAAGATCCGCATGGAAGCTCCCGGCCAGCGCACTTGTTTTGAAGGACTCGTAGAACTGCTTTCCTGAGACAACCCATCTGACCCCGTAGCTCACAGGTGTTTTCTTTCCCTGCTTTTGCGTATACCGAGTGCGGATGGTCCAGATTCGTACATCATAGGTCGTTTTCATCAGGCCGCCACCTGGTCCACGGGCAGCGATTCCAGCCATGCTTCATATGCCTGACGTTCGATCCTCAGAGCACCGTTCGGAAGCTTCCGACATGGGGGGCACCGGTGCTTAGCCCTCCATTCGTAGAAGGTTGATCTGCTGATCCCGAGATCAGCACAGAACTCGGCAACGGTCAGGAACCGTCCAGTTCGCTTCGGCATAATGCTCCAGTCTTAGGCAACGTCGGTTTCGGGCTGGTATCCCTCGATGCGTCCGGCCACTCCGGCACAGTCAATGCAATCGCCTTCGCACGGCGGCGTTTTGGGGATGCGGTATCCGGCATCGGTTCGGCAGGTGATGCAGATTCGATGTGCCCTGTTCATTGCGCGAATCGCAACGTGCTGTCGTTCGGTCGGTGTGCGTTTGTCCACGGCGGTGGTGATGTCGTAGAGGTAGGCGGTGAGCGGTTCAGCGGGCCGTCGTCGTCGCGGACGGAGCATCTGGGCAACGGGATCGTGTCCGCCGGGTGCGAGGCCGAGGGCGCGGAGTTGGCGGCGGGTGACGAGTCCGGCGGGTGCGTGTCCCCATGGGTAGGTCGGGGTGCCGTTGTGGTGTTCGCCGGTCTCGTCCCAGCAGTGGGCGGCGGAAGTCCATCGGGTTCGTGGTCGCGGGTTCATGTCGTGGGTTCGTGGGCGTGTTCGGGCATGGCTGTCTCCCGAGAGGTGGGGCGGGATGGCTGCACAGAAATCACAGAAAGCACAGAAAGCAGCTGTGGGCGTGTCTGCGCTGGTGAGGGGCTTGAACTTTGATCTTGGTGGGGTTGCACAGAAATCCACAGAAGTTGCACAGAAATACCGGGGTGACGGGCAGGGCTTTTGTGTGTTCTTTCTGTGGATTTCTGTGTTGCCCGTTGCCGTGGGGCTGTGTGGTGGTTGACCTGCTGTTTTGCGGCTAGTCGGGGTTTTCTGTGTTTTCTGTGCTTTCTGTGGGGGCTTTTCGGTGGTTGGGATGGGTGTAGTAGGTGGGCGAAGGTGGTCGACCTCGGCCGGTGGAGGTAACTGGGACGTGGCGGATGTGCCCGAACTCCTCCAGCAGGGCCAACGGTGCGTCCAGGTCGGCGGCCCGGGGGAAGGTCGACCGGTTGTCGATGTGTGCCTGCCGTTTGGTGAAGGAGACCGGTCTGGTGCGGGTGATCCAGTCGAGCAGGATGCGGGCGTGGTCGACGATCTCGTCGGCGCCCATGAGATCGAATGCGGCCTTGGCGTGAGCGGCGAAATACTCACCGAGGCAGGCTGCCGAGGTGAGGGTGTCGAGGCTGATGGGTTCGCGCCATGGGTCGTTGCCGAGGTTGGTGTGTTCGGCTAGGTGCAGCAGTCCGGCGATGCGGAGCACGGCGCCGACATACTTCGCTGCCCAGGCGCGCATCCCGCGCCACGCTCCGCCCGGGGCTAGGGCGGCTTCGGTGTCGGCCTCCAGGTCGGCGAGGGCGTCGTCGGCGTCGGCGCTGAGCTGGAGTAGGGCGGGTTCGTCCCACGCGGCCAAGTCGTCCACCAGCCGACCGAGAAGCCGCTCGTAGGCCTCGGTGACCTCGGCCGGCGCAGTGGGCGGCCGGATCTTGCGGAATCCGACGTTGTCCGCCGGTATCGAGTACAAGATCCTCGCTGTGAGTCCCTTGTCGTCGGCTCCGTGGATCGCCGCCAAGTCTCGGATCACCGCTGGTTGCACGGCGAGCCCGAGGGTCAGTGCGGGTTTGTCGACGAACTCCTTGCGGTCGCGCCGATCGACTTCAAGCGAATCACCAGCATGGCCTTGCAGGAACAGATCGAAGTTCGGCTTTCCGCTGTAGCGGCCAGCGAGGTTCGCAACGATCTGCCCCTCGGCCGAGAGCACAGCCAACCGGCCGCCCTGGTCCGCCAGCACGGTGGAAGCGACCTCCGGTGTGATGTCTCCAGCGATCAGCCGTGGTTCGGCGGGTACGGGGATCGCATCTGCCGCGGCAACCGCTTGGGCTGCCTCAGCCATCGATCCGGGGTCATCGCTGGATGCCGCGCGAGTCAGCGCCTCGGCCTCGCGGATTGCCACGGATCGTGCCGTCACAGCCTCGGCGATCGTCGCGCGAGACCGTTTGATCAGCTCGGCCTGTGCCGCCCGTAGCGGCACCGTGAGAGCCCGAAACACCGCGCTCTTGCGGCAACCGGGCGGTAATGCCACGAGGGTGAACAAGTTCACCGGCTCACGCCACGCACCACGGGCCACAACCTCGGCGCGACCTCCCGCCGCCGTGGCCAGACAGGCCAGTGCGATGCACCCGGCCGCATCCGGTGGAGTCTGCGTCTCGGTGGCCACAGCCAACACCTGATCTGCCACCCACGGCGGCAACGCCGAGGTGGGGAACGGCGGCAGACCCCGGGCAGTTCCCAACGGGATGGGCTCATCCCAGGTGGGCCGTGGATCGGGTTCGGTCATCGGTGCTTCCTCCGGAGTCTCGAGGTCCGTTGAAAAACACCCGGGGCAGAACACATGTGTGTTCTGCCCCGGGTGTCGTGTCGGGAACCTCGGTGTGGATGTCAGATAAGCGAGTGGATGGCGTCGGTGAGGATGCGGGCGTGGTCGAAGGCCAGGCCGTGGCCGAGGGCGTCGTCGACGTGGACCCATTGCGCAGCCAGGGCGTCATCGGCGGCGACTGGTTCGACCCGCTCGGGAATCACCGTGACGGCGGCGAAGGACACCACTCGGCCCCGTGGGTCGCGGTCGGGCTCGGCGTAGACGCCCACCGGGCGCAGCGATCCGGCAGGTAGCGCAATACCGGTCTCCTCGGCCAACTCGCGGTATGCCGCCGCCAGGGTGTCCTCGCCCTCGTTGACGTGGCCACCGGGCAACGCCCAACGATGCTGATACGGGGCCTTCTTGCGCATGATCAGCAGGACGCTCGTCGAGTGAGTGGCGGGCTCCGTGACCAGAACGACAGCGTCCGCTGTCAACGTAGCGATGCTCATCGGGATGTCCTCACAGTCGCTCGGGTGAGTCCGTTGCGGATGTTTCGGTCGATCTCACGAGTGGTGCAGTCACAGCCGCTGTCGAGGTACCCGGCGGCGGCCGTGGTGAGGGCGGAGTGAGCTGTACCCGGGGGGAGGGAAGGCGCGAGTCGGCCGAGTGCCATCGCTGCGGTGAACAGGGTCATGGCGTGAGCACCTGGTGGTGCTTCTGCAACCCGTGCGCACTCACCTCGGACGGCGGCGACCACGTACCGGTCAAGCCGGTCTGTGGCCATCTGAGGAGCCGCTGAGAGCGTCTCTCGGGGCCGATCAGCCAGCCGCCGGGTGATCCATGCGGGCAAGTCGAGGATCGGGACATCGGCCTCGACTTCGTACCGGCGGGTTCCGGTGGTGTCGGTGACCATCGACCCGGGAGCGGCGACGTAGCCACCCCACCCTCGGGTGTCGATCCGCCACCCGAGGGCGCTCGCTGTGTTCCCGAGCCGCACCCCGGACGGCATCCGGTAGTACAGGTGCGTTCCACCCGAGGGCGTCCGCACGGTGAACGTGTCCCCCGGCAACGGCGGTTGCTCACCGACCTCCTGGGCCAGGGCCGTGAGCATGTCCAGCCCCGACCCCACCCCCTCCCGGGTCCAGCGTCCTTCCGGCCGATCATCGGGACCTTTGGGCATGTCGCAATCAACCACCAACAGACCGCTCAACCCGCACGGCAACCCGATGTTGTGCACACCGGAGCCCAGGCGGCAGAAGTTCGACCAACACCGGGCGACGCGCTCCGTATCGGCCGTGGCCAGGTCTTCCCACCCGAGGTGGCCTGTTCGGCAATACCCCGTGCCGTCACAATCCCGGTCCGCGTGCAGACCCCACGCCGGGCGTTTCGCGTGGCGCGCTTTCGGCGCCCGCAGTGGGAACACCGGCCCGAACCGCTCCGCCGCGCTCGTCGCGGCGGAGCGGAGGGCCGAGCGGATGTCACCGGTCATCGCCGGTCTCCCACCGGATGACCTCGGCCAAGGCGTCCCAGCCGTCGGACACGCCTCGGAAGTAGCCGACGTGATAGGCACACCAGCCGTCCACGGTGCAGGCGCTACACGCCTCAGGAGTCGGCGCGTCCGGTCGAAGTTCGAGGTTCGGTGTGCTCATCGGTCACCCCAGACATCAAGGTCATGGCGAACGCAGGTGTCACACCGACGCCCGGACGGGGTGCCGTGGTCGCGGCAGCCCCAACGGGAGGGACCGGGTCGGGTGTGGCGTCGGCGGCGGGCGCGGTTCGCGCGTGGCGTGGGCATCAGGCGGCCTCGCCATCGCGGTCGGCGGCACCGTCTCGGTGAGTCCGTGCGGTCGGGGACGACCCGGTGATCGGCAGTGCCGCGACCGTGGCGCGGTCGGCCTTACGGGCGTGCTTGACCCGGTACATGTGCGCGTCGGCCTGGGCCAGCACGCCGCCGAGGTCGCCGCACTCGCCGACGGCAGCGCCCACCGAGGCACCGACCCACACCCGCAGGCCGGATTCGAGGTCGAACGGCGCATCGGCCAGTGCGGTGCTGATCTCGCGCGCTCGCACGGCTGCTGACCCGGCGTCGACGCCTTCCCCGAGGTACACGGCGAACTCATCGCCATGCAATCGAAAGGGTGTCTCAGCGTGGTGCGTGAGGTGGCGGAGTCGGTCGGAGACCGCGCACAACAGCTCATCTCCGACACGGTGACCGTGGCTGTCGTTGATCGCTTTGAACTGGTCGAGGTCGAGCAGCAGCACGCCGAGACGCCCTCGGGGCTCGGCGGCCACCTCGTTGAGCGCCCGGCGGTTGGGCAAGCCCGTGAGCGGGTCGGTACGCACCTCGCGGCGCAGCGCGGCGTGCTCGTCGACCAGGCGGCGGAGTCGACCGGACCGGATGAGTAGTGAGAACATGGTTGTGCCTCCTTGTGAGGTGGGGCCGACCAGACCGCCTAGCCGGCAAGCGAACGGCGGTCTGGTCGGTGTTTTTTGTGGGTCAGCGGCGCCGACGGGCGGCCTTAGCTACGGCGACTAGGTCGTTCGAGCGCGGCACGGCGGACTCCTGAATGCGGTGGGCGTAGGAAGCTGACGGGAGCCTGAGGGCGAATGCGAGGTCCTTCCACGCCTCGGCGACCTCTGCGGGCGTGTCCGGGTCGCCACTGTGACTGCGGGCCATCCGGCGGAGGGATTTGGTGACGGACTCGATCGAGTCGGTCATGCCTGCGAGGCTGGAGACAATGGCGTGGGCCTCCTCGGCGGTGACCAGTCGACTGCTGAACCTCGTGGTCTTTGCGAATGCATCCGCGTCGATCGCGGCGGCATTGGCAGTCTCAACGATGTTCATGGGCATCTCCTTCTTTCACTGTGGCTTTCACTGTGGTCAGGCGAACGGAACGGCGATGAGGATGAGCAGTAGTCCGGGCATGAGCACGTCGATGGCCGCCCGAATGAGCACGTACTTCGCCCGTGCGATCCGGGCCAGGGACACCAATTGCGCGACCTCGCTGTCGTCGTCGACGACCACCAGGTGGCCGCCGGGATGTGTCCAGCGGAGGAACCCGCCGCCGGTCGCGGGAAGTCGCGGCCGGAGCACACCCACGAGCAGGATGGCCACGGCGGCAACCATCGGCACCAGCGCGAGGCTGAGCAGCACCGTCACCGCCGTCGGCATCCCCGACCGGGTCGATAGGGCGATCACACCGGCCAAGGTGGCGCCGAACACCCCGAGGAGCGTGGCTGCCTTGGTGTCGGCACGAGCGATCTGGGATTGGGTATCGGCGATCTCGATCGTGATCCGGTCAGACATGTCGGGAGACATGGACACACCACCAATCTGGTTACTCTTAGTAGTCGAATTTGGGCATGCGAGGACTGTGGTCGTGGGTGTCAGGTGTTAGTTGATCAAGAAATTTCGCGCGCGCGCAGGTGCGTGCGCGCGTTGATCGGGGGTTTGGGCATGTCTGACACCTGACAGTGCGTCAGGTGTCAGACATCCGCGTGCGATTACGCTGCGTGCGCGACAGACGGGTAGGTGTAGATGCCGTCGCGTCCGGTCGGGACCAGGGTTCCGTCCTCGGCCAGCCGGGCGAGTTCGACGGAGACCCAGGGGCGGGACCGGCCGTGGATGGCGTCGGGCACGTCTTTCGGGCCGACCAGGCTGCGGCCGGTGGCCTGTTGCTCGGTCAGCCACGCGGCGACCTGGCGGCGGGCTTCGGCCAGGCTCGGCCGTGGGGTGGGCAGCGGCAATTCGGCGACGTCGGGAAGCTCGATGTCGCCGTCGTCGGTGAGGTCGCCGTCCTCGGAGTCCTCGGCGGGCAGCTCGATCTCGTCGTCGAGATCGTCGTCGAGGTCGTCGGGGTCGATGTCGAAGTCGTCCATCGGTTCATCCGAGTCGGGCATGGTGGCGTCTCCGATCTGATCGGGGCCGGTGGTGTCCAGGGCGGCAGCAAGGTCGCTGTCGTCGACGTCGAACCCCCGTGCCGGGATCGCATACCGGCTCTCGTCGATGCCCGGTCCCTCCAAGTACGAGCAGCCCGGCTGCCTGTTCTTCCAGCGATCCGGCCTGGCACCCGCAGCAAGGGCCTCGTCGGAGAGGATGAACTCGGCGTCCTCCAGGTCCTTGACGCCGAAGCACCAGCTGCCGCCGAGCTGAGAGCGGACGTCGGTGTTCATCTGCCGGTGGGTGGACTTCTGCTGCGACATGATCACCGAGATTCCCGCCGACCGGGCTTCCTGGACCAGCTCGGTCGTCGTTTTGGCGTCTTCGAGGACCTTGGTCGCTTCCTCGATCCAGACGACTCGGTAGGCCATGCCGTGCCGCTCGAAGGCCTCGGGTGTCCACTGCCCAAGGCCCCATTTGCCCAGCCGGTCCGCCCGCTCGGTGATGTCGGACAGCAACGCCTTGACATAGGTCTTGCAGGCTGCCCTGCCCAGCACCAGCTTGGCCTTGGTCCTGTTGAGGAAGCCCACCGACTGCGATCCCTTGGACGGGTCGAGCACCACCAATTCCGCGTCCCGGCGGCTCACGATCTCAGCCCAGGCGACTTTCGCGCTCGTGGTCTTGCCGCTGCCGTTCATCCCGTTGACCGCGTAATGAGTGGCGTTGCGGCTGATAACCGGGTCACCGGGCAGCCAGAACTGCAACGGCTCGGTGTCCTCGTACGCACCCACCACGATCGGGTCCATGATCGACCCGCCGGGCGAGGACAACCCCGGCCACTTGGTCGAGTGCTTGAGCATGTCCTTTGGCACCACCGTCAGCTGTGCTCGCGACACGTCGTCGGGATCGGGGGTGACCCGCACCGCACCATCGGACAGGTGCGCGTGCGAGGCGATCGTGGTCTTGCGCTCTTCCAGATCGGCGGCCGTCGACCCCGGCGGCAGTTGCACCGTGGCCTCCACCTTGTTCGGCGCCACGCGGATGTCACCATCGAACCGGGAACCGGCTAGTCCGATCTTGGCGAAGAACCCGCCATCGCCTCCGCCGTCTTCGCTGCCGGACTTACGCAGTGCTTTGCGGATCGACCACGAGGCGGCCACCGCGACACCGGCCAGGGCATAACCCCACCCGAGCACCGTCGACCACGGCCCGGCGATCGTCGCCGTGGTCAACCACGTCATCACACCGCCGACCGTGATCGTGGCATGAGCACGCGCCACCGGGGACCGTTCCGAGCCGACAGCCCAGGTGACCCCGGTCAGCACCACACCCGATGTGGCCATCCCCGCCGCCACCCACGGCAGCACCTCCGGATCAACAGCCAACGGATGCGCGATCAGAGGCACGAGATACCCGACCGGCAGCGAAGCCCACTCCGGCGCATACGGCGCCAAACGGCTACCCCAGAACGTGCGCGGCACGTAGTGACCGCCCGCCGTGGACCCACCCCTCGACCCCACAGCGGGGAACGCGGTGCTTCTCTTCTGCTTCATCACTCACCATCTCCCCATCAGAACGAAAGGAGGCGACCGGCACAGCGCCGGTCGCCTCCTTGGGCCATCAAGCAGGTGCTTACTCGTCGAACTCGAACTTGCGACGGGGCGTGCGCTTGGCCTGCGACAGCTCCTGGGTGAAGTGCCGCTGAAAGCTCAGGAAGGTGCGCACGATCTCCAGGTTCGCCACCTCCACCGCCGCCGACGCCCGCCGCAGATGCGCAGCCACCAACCGCGCGCGAACCCGGGAATCGACGCCGGGGACGTAGGTCAGGACCACCTGCATCTCCTCCGCTGAGACCGCCAACTCGTGGTGCAGCGGCCGCAGCAGGTCACGGCCCTTCGTGCAGTACTCCTTGATCGAGCTGGTCGAGAAGAATTCCGGCTCACCAAGACGGTTCTCCGCCATGAAGATCTCCTTTCGCTCGTGGGCTGGTTCGCCCCACCCACCCACCGACCACGAACCGGGCGGTGGATGAGTGGCACGGTCAGACCGTCAGGCGGCGGTGACCTGCTCGGCGGCGGGCTTGTCCTCGGGGGCCTCGATACCGAGGTCGATCCCGAGTCGGTGGGCGGTAGCCGCCAGATCCAGATGGGCAGCGGCCTGATCAAGCTGCTGCACCTCGCTGACGTCGTCGAGTAACCCGACGGCGGTGCGCAGGTGCGCCACGGCTCGGCGATTGCTGGTACGTGCGGCCAGCTCAGCGGTGCGGCTCCACAGACCCGCCACCCGCAGCCACACGCGAGCGGCATCGCGGTCCGTGCCACGCCGCGAAGCGATACCGGCCGCAGCTTCGGCGTGGTCGAAACAGGTCAGAACGAGCGTGCTGTTACGCATGATGAGCCCTCTCTAAGAGACGAACAGGGACGGGCGGTCAGGTACGGACCGGCACGGGACCGGTGCCGCCGTCGTCGCGGCGGCGTCGGTCCTTCGCGGCACGGGTGACCTGGCTGGCGCGGTCCTTACGGACCCGCAGGAGCTTGCGGACTTCATCGACGGTGATCCGCATGCCATCGGCGTGAGCATCGAGCACCCGCTGCACCTCGGAGTCGTCCACCTCAGAACCGTCCGGGTCCGGGGCCGGGTCCGCCGGGGTCCTGGCGTCACCGGAATCCGGGTCGTCTGGGTCCGAATCGGGAACCGGCGGGATCGGTGCTGGACCCGGGAGGGGGGCGGGGTGGTCCGGTGCTCCTGCGGCAAGCCACACGCCGATCTCTTCGGCCAAACGGTCGCCCGGTTCGGGGTCCGGGGTGGGAACCACACGGGTCCGCCCCCACCGCGTTCGAGTGACCCGGACCGGTCCGGACCGGTGCACCAACGTCACCGCGCCGTCGGAGCGGACCACCGGGACCGCAGCCAGCACCGCCGCCCGCCGCACACGATCAGCCCGACGAGCAGCCGCCCGCTCGACCCCCCGGGGCCGGTCCCGTCGGGTCCGCCCGGCCTGCGGGGACCGGCCGTGCACGAGCTGATGGACCACCGCCCCACCGACCGCGACCGCAGCCATCACCAGACCACGAATCAGCCCACCGTCGTCGACGCCGTCCTCAACGCCATGGGCGAACGCCATCCCACCGGCAAGACCCGCCGACACCAGCACACCGACCAGCAGCGCCCCGCCCGGTTCACCACGCTTCACCGCCGCCGACCGGGCCATCGCGAACACGATCAGCGAGGCATCGGCGAACAGCGGCAGCAACACACCAACGGGGCCGAAAATGCTGACGCCGAACGCGGCCATCGCCGTCCAACTCAGCAACATCGGAGCACCCATGATCACCAACCACGGCACCTCGGGCAGCCACCGCGCCACCAGCGCGCGCCGCCGCTTCCGCCGCTTCTCCGCCCGCTCCTCACGGGCAGCTCGCTGTTTCGCCTGCGCTGCCTCCCGGGCCATGATGGCTTGTGCGCGTCCCGCAGCACGCGTCTCGGCCAGCCGAGCCTTGCCCGCAAGCCACGGATCAATCTCTGCCTCGGACATACCAACCTCCTCACTCACTCATTGGGAAGACAGCGCGCCCGCGGTCATCCGCAAGCCCCGCGCGATGTCCATGCACCGAACAACCCGAGCCGCAGCGACGCGAGCCTCCTCCCACCGCTGCTCGTCAATCGCCCGGTCGTACACCGCCAACGCCTCATCGACCCGCGCATCCCAACGCTCCGCCGCCGTCATGCCGCACCACTTGCAACCGCCGAAGCGTTCCGACGTATCAGCGGAATGACCTGACCAGCCCGCGACACCGCAGAAGCGGTGTGCGCGAGGGTCCGACGCCGCTGCACCAAGAGCTCTTCGGAGAGCTCCGTAGCGCGAGCCTTCGCCAACCGGCGGGCGGTGATCTCGTCGCCAGACCGCAAATAGGCGCTCTCGGCATCAACGACCGCGACACCAGCCGAGATCAGACCCGACTCCGCCTCGATCGCAGCCAAATCGTCAACCGACGGCTCAACCCAGTCATCCATCAAACTCATGACAAAACCTTTCTCTCGGGGACCACGAAAACCAGCGAAAACGCCAAACGTGAGACGTTTTCGCTGGTCAACGCGGTACCCGGTGCCGAAAAGGCACCGGAAAAAGGGCGCGAAGAATCCACTATTCAATTCATCAAAGAGCAAGCGGAAACAGAGCCTTCGAATGGGCATTCGCGTGCTCTGCCGCCTAAATCCGTTATCCCAAGATCTTTGCTAGTTCGCTAGTTAGCTAGCGAACTGGCGTGATCGGAACGCTAGCAGGACGATCTAGAACAGCGCAAGGGGTGTTCGCTAGTTGACTGGCGAACTTCTGGCAGACTGGTCCCATGCAGCACGAACGCGCGCGAGGGACAGTTTCCGTGCACCTAGCTATCGCTGATGACCTACGCGATCAGATCGAAACGGGGGCTTTGGCGCCTGGCGATCAGGTCCCCGCAGCCGTAGACCTGGCTGCGAAGTGGGGCTGCTCGGCCGGGTCCGCTCGGGCAGCGCTTGCAGTCCTCAAGGATGAAG
Source organism: Actinoalloteichus hymeniacidonis (assembly GCF_014203365.1). NCBI lineage: Bacteria > Bacillati > Actinomycetota > Actinomycetes > Pseudonocardiales > Pseudonocardiaceae > Actinoalloteichus > Actinoalloteichus hymeniacidonis. The sequence goes on along the minus strand of NZ_JACHIS010000001.1, from coordinate 1,346,026 downwards.
GGCGGATCACCGGGGGGCGTGGCACCCGCGCAACCGTCCGACACCCACCAGAGCGAACGACACTCTCGCTGTCGCACAAGTGGAGTCAGATCCAGAAGGACTTGGTCCTGCGCCCGCCTCACGAGCGCGAAGAAAGCGGCGCAATCGAACTCACCGCAGGGATACCGATTGCAGAAACGGAGTTTTCAGCACGGTATGAGGTCGTTCACGCCACTGAGCACCAAGCCGACGTGTTCGGCATCGAGCTGGGCGACGAGGTGCAAAAGCGCAGTTTCGAGATGGTCGAGCGGAAGTCCGGACACCGGATTTCATGGAGCGTGTCCTACATTCCGCTCTATCTAATTCGGTCAAACCCTGAACTGCTAGACGACAAGAACGAACCGTGGCCAGGCGGCCATCAACACCAGCTCTACACAGTCGGGGTAGAGCTCGACGAGTTTAAGCGTAAATTGGTCGCAATTCAGCCCACACCGGGCGACAGGCAAAAATGGGGAATGGACACCGGAGTAGCCATGATCCTCATAACCACGCAGTCCATTGACATCCAGGGGCGCGTAGTCGAGTACTCAGAAGCAGTTTACCCAGCCGACCGAACTGAAATTGAGTTCAGCGAACCCCTCAAGCGATGGGGAACCGCTGCTCCCAAGTTCCAGATGGGCGACAATTAATGAAGCGATTGCCAATCAATCCTGCACTCGGAATGGACCTGGTGAACGCCCGAACCTTAGGGCAAGACACCTCTAGCACCGTGAGTGTCGTCATTCCTGCGCACAACGAGGAGACGACGATCGAGCACGTTGTGAGCGAGGCCTTCCGATCCCTCGACATCCTCGACGTCCAGGGCGAAGTCCTCGTCAGCGCTAGCGGGTGCACCGATGACACCGCCGTCGCAGCACAGCACGCAGGCGCCACCGTCGTCACTGCCCCGATTGGCAAGGGGGCAGCCATTACAGACGGAGTCGCGCACGCCCGTGGCGACATAATCTGTCTCGTAGACGGAGATTTGAAATACTTCGGTGATCCTCCACTCGTAGCACTGCTTGTCGATCCCATCCTTCGCGGCATTTCAGACGCATGCGTGTCCGACCTGTACTGGCGACCACTCTATCCTCAGATGTGGCTACACGGGTTCTTCGCACCCATCGCTGGTTTGCTATTCCCCGAGATGCTCGCGCGAGTCGGTACCACACCTTGGTCTGGACAGCGCGCGGCTCGCCGAAACCTTTGGCCTGAATCACTACCCGCCGACTTCACGGCGGATATCGCGCTTCTGTTGCACTGGAACCGTCACGCAAAGACACTCCGCTCCGTCCTAGCTGATGACTGGGTCAATCCGCAGCGCCCGAAACATGACCTGATGAGCCAAGAACTTGACGTTCTTATCGCGCATGCAATCAGCGAAAACCGCATAGATGCTGACGCAGCTCCCAAGATTCGCAATTGGTACGAGTCCACTCACAAAGAGATGGCAACATACAAACCCGACGTCGACGACCCTCATGAATTCGAGAGAAGAATACTATCGCGATCCATCATCGCGCTTCACCAACATCTTGAGCTGCCAGGCGCTCTGCCCCGTGGCTGATCTCGAGTTGATCGCCGCTCCACGTCGACCGGGCAGGGACGCATCTCTCCCCGGCCGTCGAGGAGTAGCCACGCTGAATGCACGCTGAAACCGGCCGCCCTGCTGAACCGGTAGCACGTCTGCGAAGGTCAGCGGGGCGGTTTCGGCGTTAAGTCACTGCCCTCCGGAAGCACCGGTCTGTGGTTCGCCTACTCCCCGCTTACGGACCGGGGCCCTCAACAGGTGAAGTGGGCCCGCCGATAAAGGGCTGATGCGCGAACCTGCAATGGCGACACGGACAGTGCGCGGACAAGACGGCGACTTAGGCCCCGTTTCCGCAGGTAGGGCCAGGGGATTATCTGCCACTCATAATCCCTTGGCCGTGGGTTCGAGCCCCACCCGCCCCACAAACGATAACGCGTTGACCAGTGCGAACACTGATTTGCGTGGCGGCATCCGTTGGCCGTCCAACCGACCGTCCAATAACCGCTAGCGTGCGTCGTAGATGCCGGTCGAGCCATCCCACGGACCGAGGACAGACCTCGGACAGTGTCAACGGATCATCTTGACCTGAAGTTCGGTTGATGTTTCACGATGATGCGGTGCCTGACAACGGAATCACCCTGATCGACACGTGGGATCTACCCGAGGAACGTATTGACGAGTCCATTGCACGTTGGCGGGAGCGCGTTGGGCTCATCCACACCGCGCCCGGGTTCCGAAATGCGCGTCTGCACCGCAGGCTGCCCCCGGAGTTCCGGCTAGGACTGGTCAACGTGGCGCACTGGGACAGTGTCGAGGCTCGGGACGCCGCTCTGGCGAATCCCGCCTTCACCGCCTCAGCGGCTACTTCCGCCAGCTACGCCACCGTGCGGGGCGGGTGGTATGAGGTGGCGGCGGAACTCGTTGCAGCGGGCAATGTTTCGGACGGAGACGAAGGGCCGGGAATCACCGTCGTCAATGCCTACGAGCTGCCCGTCGATCGGGTCGATGAGTTCTTGCCGCGTTGGCTCGGCCGCGCGGAGTCGATGAACAAGGCGTCGGGCTTCCGGGACGAGCGACTGCACCGGGCGGTGGATGCGGACACCGACTTCCAGCTGGTCAGCATCGCGCGCTGGGCCAGTCTCGGCGCATGGCATTCGGCGAAGGACGACGCGCGCGTCCCACCTGAATTGTCCGCTCTCCTCGGTCCCTCCACCGTGGGGCCTGCACTCTTTCGAGCTGTCGTCGAGTTCTGAGCCACTCTGGCATCAGGCGGGTCAATCGGACAGCCATCCGCTGGTTTCAGCTCCCCTGCGCGTCCAACCCCGCGTCGTGCACCAACACGGCCACCTGCACTCGGTTGTTGAAGTCGAGTTTGGTCAGGATCGCGGACACGTGGGTTTTGACGGTGGCCACCCCGATGTGGTGGCGGGCGGCGATCTCGGCGTTGGAGCGGCCTGCGCCGATCTCGATCGCCACGGTGCGTTCGCGGTCGGCTAGGGCGTCCAGTTTGCGGCGGGCCTTGTCGCGGCGGGTGTCCTGCTCGCCGCTGGCGACGCGATCGATGAGGCGGCGGGTCACCTCCGGGGAGAGCACCGGCCTGCCCTGTGCGACGTGTCGGATGGCGACGACGAGTTCCTCGGGCGGGGTGTCCTTGAGGAGGAAGCCTGCCGCTCCCGCTCGCAGCGCGCGCAGGACGTGGGCGTCGGCGTCGAAGGTGGTCAGCACGATGACCTGAGGTGCCTGGGACCGGGCTCGGATGGTCTCGGTCGCGGTGATTCCGTCGGTGCCGGGCATCCGGATGTCCATCAGGACGACGTCCGGTGCGTGGCGGTCGACCTGTTCGATCGCCGCCGCGCCGTCGCCTGCCTCGGCGACCACCCGCAGGTCGGCGGCGCCGCGCAGCATCATGGTCAGTCCGAAGCGGACGACCGGGTCGTCATCGACGACGAGCACGGTGATGGGCTGCCCCGACTCGATCATGCGGGCCACGATATCCGCATGCTCAGCCGCCAGCCGCCGTCAGCGGACGGCCCGTGCTCGAGTTCTCCGCCGACCAGGGCGGCCCGCTCGACAAGCCCGCGCAGTCCTTCCCCGGAGCCGATCTGCGGCGCGACGACCGATGGGGACGTGGACGGCCGGTCGTTGAGGATCTCGACGGTCAGGTGGTCGCCGGGTTCACCGGTGATCCGGACGAGGACGGGCGCACCGGGGGCGTGCTTGCGGGCGTTGGTCAATCCTTCCTGGATGAGCCGGTAAAGCGTGCGACCCACCGTCGCGGACACGGCACGATCGCCGGTCGTCACGCCAGGAAGGTCCTGTAGGTCGACCGGGGTGCCGGAACGCTCGGTCTCGTCGACCAGATCGACGATATCGACGACGTCCGGCAGCGGCGGACCCGTCTCGGGGGCGCGCAATACGCCGATCACCTCGCGTAGGTCCTGGAGGGCTCGATGCGCGTTCTCCCGGATGACCTCGGCGGCCCTGGCCACCTCCTCTGGTGAGGCGCTTCGGTGATAGGTCAGCGCGCCCGCATGGACGCTGAGCAGAGACAACCGATGTCCGAGGGCGTCGTGCATCTCCCGGGCCAGGTTCTCCCGCGCCTCGTGCTGTGACCGCTCGGCCCGCAGCTGCGCCTCGACCTCGGCTCCGGCGGCCCGCTCGCGCAGGGAGGCGATGAGTTGGTGTCGACTCCGCACGAGTAGCCCCCAAGCGGATGCGCTGGTGACGATTGCCACCTGAAGCAGGATCAACGCCAACCACGACGAGGTCGGAGTGGCGCCCAGCAGCAGATACGCCACGAACGCGAGGACATTACCGACGGCGATCACCGCGGTGACCTTCGGCGAGCGACGGACGGCCACGGTGAACAGCGCGATGAGCGCCGCGAACGACATTGACACGAAGAGAACGGTCGATACGAGCAGGAAGACTGCGAGCGCCACCGGGAAACGACGGCGCCACCACAGCGCGAGGCAGCAGAACACCCCGAAGGTCTGATCCAGCTGCTGTACCCAGAGGGGCACCGCCAGCACGGTGTCCCACAGCATGGCCATCGGGTATAGCCCGGCCACAACAGCGAGCAGGACCAGTCCGCCGTCGACGAACCGGTTCCGGATCGTCGACGGCGGACTGGTGCCTGCGGTGTCCTTCATCGCGGCGAGCCTAAGCCGTCCTGTCGTATCGCCGCCTCCGCCTGAAGTAGGAGACCGACTCCGACTTAGGTCGGCCGACCCGAGCCCGTAGATCGATGTGCTCTTCCGGGTGGCCCTCTTAGCGTGCACGACATGCCCCGAGTCCCCTCCAGCTACGAGGCGGCTCTAGCGGCACGGATGAATCAGTGCCCGCCGGCGAAGTCCGGGATCCGAGCCGAGTCTCGAACCGAGGAGAACTAACAGTGTTGTCACGCATAACCCGCTCGTCGCTTGCGGTGGTGGCCGTGCCGCTGCTGCTGGTGGCGGCCGGCTGCTCCCAGCCGACCGAGCAGCTTGAGCTGCAGGCGGCAGAGTCACAGTCGAGCGGACCGCCCGCAGAACTAGCCCGGTTCTACGACCAGACGCCGACCTTCGAACCCTGCGAGGATTACGCCACCTCGGCGGCCGACCGAGAGACGTTCGCGAACCCGGGCTTCGAGTGCGCCCGCGTCGAGGTGCCCTTGGACTACGAACAGCCCGACGGGCGGACCGCCCAGATCGCCATGCTGCGTATCCCGGCCCACGGCGAGCCGATCGGGTCGCTGCTCTACAACCCCGGTGGGCCGGGCAGCTCCGGGATGAGCGCCGCCGCGGCGACGCTGGCGGGCCCGCTGGCCGAGAGCCCGATCGGCGAGAACTTCGACTTCATCGGATTCGATCCGCGCGGGGTCGGCGCCTCCACCCCGACGCTGAACTGCTTCTCCGACGAAGAGCGCGAGGCCGGGGCGTCCATCTCCTCATTGCAACCCGGTGTCGGACCCTGGACTGAGGACGACACCCAGCAGTTCCTCGCCCAGTGCGCCGAGCTGTCGGGTGGTGAGGACGTGCTCGCCAACGTCGGCACTCGGGACGCCGCGCGGGACATGGACATCATTCGACACGTTCTCGGCGACGAGAAGTTGAACTACTTCGGACAGAGCTATGGCACCCGGCTGGGCGCGATCTACGCCGAGACCTTCCCGCAGAACGTCCGGACACTGCTCCTCGACGCGCCGATGGACCCGACGACTCGCCTTGCCGACCGGGCCTTGGTCCAGATGGTCGGATTCCAGGACAGTTTCGACAAGATGGCGGCCTTCTGCGCCACCGATCCGAACTGTCCGTTGGGCACCGACCCGGAACAGGCCCTGGAGAACTACCAGAACATCCTGCAGCCGTTGGCGGACAATCCCGTCCCGGCCCTGGACGGTCGTGAGCTGAACTTCATCGACGCCACCCAGGGTGTGCTGGCCGCCCTCTACAGCGAGGAGGTCTACCCGACAGTCATCGCGGGCATCGCCGAGATCCAAGCCGGGCGAGGCGACATCCTGCTCACGCTGCGCGATGTCTACCACGGGCGCGGAGCCGACAAGCAGTACAGCAACAACCTCGAGGCGTTCTCGATGATCAACTGCGTCGATGAGGACCGGCGGACCCCGGAGGAAGAGACCGAGCTCGTGCGCGAGATATACGAGACCGCGCCCTTCCAGGACCCCGGTGGTGTGCTGGAGCCGACCCGCGACAGCTGTGAGCAGTGGCCCGTCGAGCCGACCCTGGAGATCCCGTACGTGCAGGAGATCGAGGACCTGACCGCCACGTTGACCGTGGCCGCCACGGGTGATCCGGCAACGCCGTTCGAAGGCGGGGTCGTCCTGGCCGAGTCGCTGGGTGGCAGCCTGCTGTCGGTCGACGCCACCACTCACGGCGTGGTCCTAGTGGGCGGAAACGCCTGTGTCGACGAGTTCGCCGCCGACTACCTGGTGAACCTGACCACCCCGGCCGAGGGCGCGCAGTGCGCCGGGTAGTAACCCGTTGACCCTTCTCAGCCTGGCGATTCCGCTCGTCGGCTGGAACGCGTCGTGGCGTGGCTGTGCAAGAAGAGGAGCTCCTGGTCGTCGACCTGGTCCGTTGGATCACGTCGTTCGCCTAGGGGCTCCTTTTCTGCGTCCGTCCCCTGGTCCCGCCCGCTCGGTGACACCACGCGGCTGGAAAACCTCGATCGTTCTCCAACCGCCGCGCGTCCTGCACCGATGCAGTCGGTCGATGCGGCCCCTCGGCGGATGTACGAGAGCCTGCGGGAGCGGCGAATGCCAGCACGACAGCCGTCGCGGAACCGACATGGACGATGACATCCGCAATCCAGGTTGTACTCCTGTCCGGGTCTCGTCGGCGTCCGTGGTGGTCACACCGATTGGGCCGATCACACCACTGAATTCGCTGCCCTACAGCGCCGCCGACCGCAGAGCACTCTCTGCACCTGATCACTCGACGCAGGCGAGAGCAGGCACAGGGAACAGTCGCGCCGAATCGATCGGCCGTGATCAGCAGAAGGGTTACCCGGCCACGGACTTGGCCGATGCTCGCCTCAGGGCAACCACACGGCGGAATACAGCCACCCATGGGCCGGGATACGGATTTCGCCTCCCGACTCGTATGAACGCAGGACCTCTTGAACGGCATGGTGTGCACGTCGCACGGCAGTCGGGTCGGCGCCGGTGACGACCGACCGCAAGTGCGCGGCGAACAGAAAATCCCCAGCGTCGGCGGGATCACGGCCGAGCACGCTCATGGTCTCGAATCCGGTTGCGGTGACAGCTTCGAAACCCGCACTCGTGAGCACACTGCGGACCTGCCCTGGGTCGGCGAAGTCGGCCACGCCGGGTTCCTGTGCGAGGAGAGCGGACATCGGAAGGTGCTCGGCGACCGCCTCGAAGACCGTCCTCATCTCAGCGCCCGAATCCCGGTGACAGAGAAGACCCAATCGGCCCCCCCGGTGTGATGGCGGTGGCGATGTTGGTGAATGCCGCTACGGGGTCGGCGAAGAACATCACCCCGGCACGGCTGATGACGGTGTCGAATCGACCGGCAGGGAACGGGTACACCTGGGCATCGCCCTGTTCGAAGGTCACATTGATGATTCCTTCGGCGCTCGCGATACGCCGTGCGGTGGCCAGCATCGGCGCGGACAGGTCGATGCCGGTCACCTGCCCGCGTCGGGCCTTCCGTGCGGCAAGCCGGGTGGTGTGTCCGGTACCGCAACCGACATCGAGCACCTGCTCGCCCAGCGCAACAGCCGCGAAGAGATGGTCGTCGTATCCGTCAGCCATCGCGTCATAGCGCGCATGGTGTTCGGCCCAATGACGGCCGTCGGCGCCATTCCAGATGTCGAACTGCTCCGTATTGACGATGGAGGTCATGTCTCTTCTCCCCTCACGTGGTGATGCCCCGACGGTGCCCGACACTCCTGTCGGACCGATCACAGACGACTGTCAGCAGCGTCGGATCGAGTTCTGGACAATGGCGGGTGTGCGCATCGATGTCCTGGGGCCGTTGCAGGTCGTGGTCGACGGTCAGATCATCGAGGTCGGCGGGATGCGGCTGCGCGCAGTGCTGACGCGGCTCGCTTTGGACGCCGGTCACGTTGTCACTTTCCGGACGCTGGCATCGGAGCTGTGGCCGGACGAGGTGCCGAGCAACCCGGTACCCGCGCTTCATTCGTTGGTGTCCCGGCTACGAAGGGCGCTGCCAGGGCCTGCGGTGCTGCGCACGGAGCCTGCGGGATACCGGCTCGATCTCCCGGCCGAGGCGGTGGACGCCATCCGCTTCGAACGGCTCGCGCAGGAAGGACGGCATGCACTGCGTGCGGGCCACCGTGCCGCTGCGCAGGACTTCCTCGCCCAGGCGCTCGGCCTGTGGCGAGGCGAGGCACTTGCCGATGTGGCGCATCTGCCCTTCGCGGCTGCCACAGCCGCGCGGCTCGCCGAACTCCGTCTTGGTGCGGTGGCCGACCGAATCGAGGCGCAGGCGGCCGGTTTCGACACGGATCGGGCATCGGTGGTGGTCGAACTCGAACAACTCATCGCGGCACATCCGTTGCGTGAGCGGCTGCGCATGCTGCTGATCGAGACGCTCGATGCGGACGGCAGGCAGTCCGAGGCGCTTGCCGCCTATGCGGATTACCGTGCTGTCCTCGCCGACGAGCTAGGGACCGACCCTGAGCCCGCACTGCGGGAACTGCATCTGCGGATACTGCGGCGGGACGCAGCGCCCGAGCGAGCGCACGGCAATGTGCCCGCCCCGTTGACCAGCTTCGTCGGTCGAGAGAAGGAACTGGACTTCCTCGGCGATCGGCTGCGCGGCAGCAGGCTGGTGACCTTGGTCGGCGCAGGCGGAGTGGGCAAGAGTCGGCTGGCCTCGGTGGCCGCCACCGAGGTGGCGGGAACGGCGTGGCTGGTGGAGTTGGGCTCGGTGGCCGAGTCTGCCGATGTGCCGGACGCGGTCGCGCGGGCACTCGGTCTGCCTGCTTCGGCCGACACCATGGCAGGTCTGGTCGACGCGCTCTCGGCCGCAGGCACGCTGCTCGTCTTGGACGGTTGTGAGCACGTCATCGAGGCGGCGGCGCGACTTGCCGAGGAGCTGCTCGGTCGTTGTTCCCGATTGCGGGTGTTGGCCACCAGCCGAGAACCGCTCGGGATCACCGGTGAGGCGCTGTGTCCGGTGGCACCGCTCGAACCCGGCCCAGCTGCGGCGCTGTTCATCGACCGGGCACGGGCGGTGCAACCGGGCTTCGAACCGACCACCGACATCGACCGGATATGCCGCCGGTTGGACGGTCTGCCCTTGGCTATCGAGCTGGCCGCCGCTCGGTTGCGGTCGATGTCTCAGAAGATGCTCGCCGAACGCCTCACAGACCGATTTCGGTTGTTGACGGGAGGCAGCCGTACGGCTTTGCCGCACCACCGGACATTACGAGCCATGGTGTCGTGGAGCTGGGACCTGCTCACCGCCGCCGAGAGGAGGGCGGCCGAGCAGGCGGCCGTCTTCCCGACGAGCTTCACGGTGGAGGCCGCCGAACACGTGGGCATCACCGTGGAAGAGCTGCACTCCCTTGTCGACAAGTCGTTACTCGAAGCCGCCGACGGCAGATACCGCATGCTCGACAGCATCCGGGAACACGGCCAGGAATGTCTGGTCCGGAGCGGTCGTCTGGACACCGCGCGCACCGCCCATACCGAGTGTTTCCTAGAGCTGGCAGAACGCGCGGAGCCCCACCTGCGGGGTGCGGGGCAACTCCCCTGGCTCGCCCGGCTCACCATCGAACGCGACAACATCATCGCCGCGCTGAAATTCTCCTGTGACAGCGATGACGCGGACACCGCCTGCCGACTGGGCGCGGTGCTGAGCTGGTTCTGGACGCTTCGCGGCGACCACGTCGAATCCACTCGGCGGCTCGGCACGGTGCTGCGGATGCCGGGGGCTGCGCACGAGACCGCCCGGCTGCACGCGAGCGCCGGATACCTACTCAATGCCATGTTCGCAGGCGAATTCGCGGACGCCTCGACGGTCGTCGGGCGACCAGCGGACACAGCGACACCGGCGGCGGCGTTCGTTCAGGCTTTACTGTCGCTGGCCACCGGCGAGTTCGTCGCCGGGTCGGCGGTATTGGAGCCGCATCTGTCCGATGCCGACCCGTGGACGCGGGGAATGCTGTGGCTGGCCCGCTCGATCCTGGATGGCGCGCGGGGCCGGGGCGATCAGGACGAGCGTGGAGTCAGCGCTGCCGTGGCGGGATTCCGTGAGTCCGGCGAACGGTGGGGCTTGTCGCTGTCGTTGATGTCCTGGGCGAGCGTCAAGATCACAGCGGGCGATACAACGCAGGGACTGGCCATGCTGGACGAGGCCGTGACGGCGACCCGAGAGCTCGGCACCCATGACGCGCAGCCGGTGTGGCTGGCGATGGTCCGCATCGACGGTGGAGATACCGACGGCGCTCGTGCGCAACTCCTGCACGTGCTGGAGCGGTCCTCCTCCGCACGGCAGGTCTCCCTCGCGCGGATTCCGCTCGCCGATCTGGCGCGGTTCGAGGGCGACCTGGCGGAGGCGGAGCGCCAACTCGGTCTTGTCGAGGACGGTGGTGATCTGGCCGAGCGTGCCCTGTACACCGCCGGAACGGGTTATCTCGCGGTGGCGACCGGTGATCTCGACTCGGCCGCGCACAATCTCGCCGAAGCGGCAGGCCTGGCCGCCGTGATGCCCGATCTGCCGATGCTCGCCCACATCGCGGTCGGCATGGCCGACCTGCATCACCGGCGGGGAGACCCGGATAGCGCGGCAGAGCTTCTCGGCGCCGCCCACGCACTGCGTGGCGGGCCCAACTCCGGCAATCCCGATGTCGCGCGGCTGCTGCGCGATCTCGGCTCGTATCGGGCCGCGTATGAGCGCGGCAGTGCCCTGGACTCCGCGAACGCGCTCACGAAGATCCAGAGCATTTGAGGCCGCCGATGCGATGGGCTCAACCCTGGGCGGCAGTGCTCCCCTGCTTCGCCAGGAACCCTGCCCGACAGCCCCGGCAGCAGAATGCGTACAGCTCGCCGTCGAGCTCCACCGTCGTGGCGCCCACGCCCAGCGGAACGAGGACCCCGCACATCGGATCCGTCAATGCCCTCCCCTGGGCGGCGTCCTCTCGGTACGGCTCACTGAGCATCGTGACGATGTCGTTCGACGTGGTCACCTTGCCGAGCATCCCGATGCTCCCCTCGGCGACCCCGATGACATGCACCTGCACGGTCGGTTGGCGGTACGGCAGGCCACCATCCGTGAACTCGTCGGCGACGATCCGCGTGGCATAGCCGATCACGCTCTCGCTCAGGTCCTTACGCCACGGGCCAGGCACATGTACCCGGATCAGGCAGCGTGGCGGGTCCTGCAATGTGAGTGGCTTCTCCTCGGACACCCACGTCTCGGGCTCGTGCACCACGACCTGGGTCATGGACGCGAACACCGCAGCCGACCGGGGCGCCACCTCCTCCCGGTCCTCGTCGGGCCCGCCTTGCCCCAGCTCGTCAATCGTGCCGAGCCGCTGTGCCACCCGGCGGAGTTGGCCGGGATCGAGTGCTCCCTTGGATACGAACAACTCGACGAACAGCATCGTCGATCACCTCCACGCCGGAGCATGCCGAGTGCTGCTGCCAATGGGCTGTCAGCCTGCTGCCATCGAGAATCCCGTCGTAGCAGGGAAGAGGCAGACCGCCTGGAAGCGATCCTCGGGTGCACCGTCGCCCGCAGGCGACGCCGACGGGAACAAGAGTGCGCAGCCCGACCCCGCTGTGATGAAGTCGCGGGGCCGGGCTGCGGCATGTCCGGCGCACGGCCGAGTCGGGGAGATCAGCCCTGCGGAGACGGAACGGTGAACGACGGGGTGCCGATCGGCCGTTCGCTGGTGTACGCCGCCAGGTAGGTCTCCAGGTACGGAGCCGGTTCGCCGGGAAGGCCGTCGTCACCTGCCGGGTCGTTCACGGCCAGTTCGAGTTCGGCACCGTGGATGGTGATCGTCTCGTGTGAGGGCGTCTTGAGCCAGTCACCGCCGGGTTGGATGGTGCCGACCTCGACGGCCAGCGAGTGCCCTGCGGGGATGGTCCAGTCGGTCGACTTCAGCTCGAAGCTGTTCGAACCGGCTTTGAGCAGGGCGGCCTGTTCGTCGAACATGACGGCGGTGCCGTCCGGGGCCACGTCGTACATCTTGATCTGCGTGGTGCCGTGGCCCTCGACGTCGAGGGAGATGCGCGGCGTGCCGGTCACGCGGGTGTCCTGTTCGAGCGGCTCGGACCAGGTGGTGAACGCGTTCTCCTCCGTCACACCGGCCTCAGCGCCGTCATCGGTGTAGGAGCCGCCTTCGAGTGCGATGGTGGCGGAGTTGTCGACGGCGGGCCAGGTCTCCTCGGCGCGCCAGGTGCCGTTGCTGTCCTGCACGGCGAAGTTCGGGTATTCGACCGACGGCTCGATGTCCTTGAGGTACTGGTCGTAGAACGACATGGTCTCGTCGAACCAGCCCTCGCGGCCCATGGCCAGCCTGCCGTCCTCGACGGTGTCGTTGCCCCGCACGTGGTCCCACTGGCCGAGCCAGCCACGCTGCGGCCCCTCATGGTTGGTCAGGAACTCCTGCATCGCCTCGGGCTCGGTGTTCCATTCGAGGAAGCCCTGGGTGAACAGCAGCGGTGTGTCGGTGCCCTTGGCGTTCGCGGCGTAGTCCCTGGCCTTCCAGTACTCCGATTCCGGATCGGCGTTCTGGTATCCGAACATCTGCTCCACGATGCACTCCGGATTGGACTCCTCCCACTTGGCGTTCTCCAGGTAGCGAGGGTCGTCATCCTCCATCTGCGGCATCGTGGCGATGCCGTTGTAGGTGTTGAAGACGTTCACGACGGTGGTGCGGGGCACGCCGTTGGAGCGGATGTTGCGTTGCAGGTCCCAGATCGGCTCTTGGGCGACGACGGCCTTGAGGTTGTCCTGCTTCAGGTTGTTGCCGAGCAGCCCGGTGATGGCGTCCCAGGACTTGCCGTACATGCCCACGGCGCCGGTGGACCAGGGCTGCTCGGCGGCCCAGTCGATCGCCGCCTTGACGTCGGCCTGGTCACCGGGGCCGCTGGTGTCCAGGCAGCCCGTCGAGCCGCCGAAGCCTCGGGTGTCGACCATGACGAAGGCGTAGCCCTCGTCGAACAGGTCGGTGCCCTCGATGAAGTCGTGGAACCGATCAGACGGTCCGGTGTGGGCCCAGTCCTCGACCCCCAGTTGGCCCGCGTGCCCGAAGTACGCGCCTGCGGACAGGATGACCGGCACCTGCTCGCCCTCGGGCAGGTCCGCCGGGAGTAGGACGTCGGCGTGCAGTTCGACGTCGGAGCCGTCCGAGGACGGGAAGTAGTGCTGGGTCCAGGATGCGCCTTCCGGGACGCGGTCGTTCTGATCGTGGGTCACCGGCTTGTCCGATGTGGCGACCGCCGCGTTCTCCACGTCCGCCGAGGCGGGCGCGATGAGCGTGGCCGCCGTGATGGCAACCGCAGCGGCGGCGGCCGTGCCTGCCAGCGGAAAGATGATTCTCTTCTTCACGAGTGCTCCTCCATGACGGTCGTGGTGGTGATCGATGACCGCGTTGAGAGCAGGAGACACTCGGCCGTTACGGCATGGTCAACGTCGCTGTGACCCGGTTCACGTTCACAGGCTGCCGTCGCGCCCGTCGTCGACCGTGACGGCAGCCACCGCTAGCTGCGAGAATCGATCAGTTCACGACCGGTGTCGCCGAGGAAGGCTGTCCGCGATAGGCGAGGGTGCGCAGCAGCCATTCCGCCGGGCCGCGCTTACCGGCGGTTTCCAGAGCGACGGCGAACACCATCGAGACGACCCAGGCGGCCACCGCCACCAGGGCGGCCTGCCATTCGTCGAGGATGCCGCCGAGCCCGAGGCCCCAGGCTGCCAGCAGCGGCGCGAAGATCGCCGATTGCAGGAGATAGCAGGACAGGGACCGCTTCCCGATGGCCGTCAGTCCCGTGACCAGCGGGCCGGGGCTTCTTCTCGACGAGAACCGCATGGCGAGAAGGGCGAAGAGCGCCGCATACCCGAGACCGGCGAACAGACCGGTCATCTGGTGGAGCAGTGCAGGAGCCCATTCGAGCACGCTCCAGATTCCGTGGTGCGCGAGGACGGACGGCACGGCGCCCGCCCAGCCGATGGCGATGCCGATGATCGCGGTACGCACCAACAGCGGGCGGTGCGACTCGGGTGATTCGAGCACGCGGTGGCGTGCGCAGATGATCGCCAGGAAAACGGCGATCGGCACCGTCGGGCTGATGCCCTGCGTGAGCCCGACGGTGAACCAGAACTCGAATCGGGCCACGATCGAGGCGAGGTAGGACGATTCCGCGGCTAATTGCGGCATTGCGGACCCGGCCACCAACGCAGCGTCCTCGGGTGTCAGGAGCATGGCGATCAGCCACATGAATGCCGTGAGGACCGCGAGGATGCAGCCGAGGGCGATGATCCATCTTCGAAGCGTCCGATTGGCGCGACGCAGATACAACCAGACCACGATGAAGCCCACGAGACCGTAGGCGCCTACGACGTCGCCCTGGAAGAGCAGCGCGGCGTGCACCGCTCCGATGCCGATCATCCAGAGATGACGTTGTTGGAGAAGGCGTCGCGCGGTTTTCTCCTCGACTCCCAACCTCTCCTGACGCAGGTAGAACTGCCAGATGCCGTAGCCGAAGAGGAACGCGAAGAGCGGGTAGCTCCGCCCGTCGATCGCGACGATGGCAATGGTCTGCCACACCGCATCGAGTCCGCTGGCAGTGGCGCGATGTGCGCTGGTGAGTGCGGTCGGCGGGCCGTAGAGGAACCAGGGGACATTGGCCAGGGCGATGAACAGGAGCATGAGCCCACGTGCGAGGTCCGGCGCGATGGCGCGCCCCGGTTGTAGCGGCGGATGTTCGTGAGTCGTCATTGGATTCCTTCTCGGTGAACGAGGACCGTCGGCAACGGTCCTCCGGCGATGCGCGGCAGGGGTCCTCGAAGATCGACCGACGTCGAGGCGGGTTGCGGTGCTGGATTCGGGCGGCACCTCCAGCGATGCGGCGATTCGCCGATCGGGGGTGCGCCGCGATCATGATCCACGCCGCGAACGCGGCGGACTGCGCCGACCGTGGCTCAGCGCTTGCGCCGCTCGAGATAGGCGGCGCCCTCGCGAGCCGGTCGGTCCTGCCAGCACCGAATCGGGGCCCGAGACCCGGCGAAGGGATTGGCAGTACCCCGGGGACCTCTGCAGGCGAGGCTATTCTAGCGCTAGAATAGCCTCGTGGAACTGACTCCCGCCGAGCTGACCGTGCTCGGTCTGATCATCGAGCGGCCGTCACACGGCTACGACCTGGAGCAGGTCATCGAGCAGCGTGGCATCCGGCAGTGGACGGACATCGGGTTCTCGTCGATCTACTACCTGCTCACCAAGTTGGAACGCCGAGGATTCATCGAGGCACCCGAGACGCCCGCCACGGCGAGGTCGCGTCGGGTCTTCCACGCCACCGACACGGGCCGCGAGATCGCGGCACGCACGTCGGTCGATCTCCTCGCGCAGCTGCGGCCGGTCCCGCAGCCCTTCCTGGTCGGCGTGGCGAATCTGCCGCTGCTGGCGGATGCGGAGTACCGGCGAGCGCTGGGGGCGCGGCTGGATCAGGTCGAGGCGCGCATCGCCGCTCTCCGGCAGGCCGAGCAGGCACAGGGCCCGCTTCCGTTGCCCGCCCGCGAGGTCTTCTCGTATTCGTTGAGCCTCTTGGAGGCGGAAAGGTCGTGGCTCGTCAGTCGAGCCCAGGTGCAGTGATGACCGACAAGATCGATTTCAAGAAGACGCTCGACTCCTACCAGGCCGTCCGTGGCCGATTCCGAGTGTTGGAACTGCCCGAGCGGCAGTACCTCATGATCGACGGCCACGGCGATCCGAACAGCTCACCCGCCTTCGCCGCCTCGATCGAGGCGCTGTATCCGGTGGCCTACAAGCTGAAGTTCGCCAGCAAGCGAGACCTCGGGCGCGACTACGTCGTCCCGCCGTTGGAAGGCCTGTGGTGGGCCGAGGACATGGACTCGTTCACGACGGTGCGGGACAAGTCGCAGTGGGACTGGACGCTGCTGCTCATGGTGCCGGACTGGCTCGATCAGGACGCTTTCGCCGCCGCCGTGCGGCAGGCGGGTGCGAAGAACCCACCGGATCGGCTGGACCGGATTCGGTTGGAGACCCTCGCCGAGGGCCGGTGTGTGCAGACCCTCCATGTCGGATCGTTCGACGAGGAGACCGAGCTGCTGAAGCGGCTGCACACCGGGTTCATCCCGGACGAGGGACTGCGCATGGTCGGCAAACACCACGAGATCTACCTGAGCGACTTCCGCAAGACCGCCCCCGAGCGACTGCGCACCATCCTGCGGCAGCCGGTCGAATAGGTCTGTGATCGCCGATCAGCTGGTGGGCCTGCGGAGGAGGGCGGACCCACCTGCTGCGCGACGTCTCGATCGCCGCCCCATCATCGACGCGGCGTGAGGTAACCCCGGGAGAACGCGATGGCCACCGCCGCCGCCCGGTCCTTGGCGCCGAGCTTGGCGTACACGTGCAGTAGGTGGGTCTTGACGGTCGCCTCGCTGATGAACAGCGCCCGGGCGGCCTCGCGGTTCGTCGAGCCGTCCGCGATCAGCTCCAGCACCTCCAGTTCGCGCTGCGACAGCAGTTCGGAGGCGGGTTGGCGGAGTTGACCGAGCAACCGGGTCGCGACGGAAGGGGCCAGCACCGCCTGTCCCTGCGCGGCGGCCTCCACCGCGCGGAACAGCTCCTCCCTCGGCACGTCCTTGAGCAGGTAGCCGGTGGCGCCCGCCTCGATGGCGGGCAGGACGTCGCTGTCGGTGTCGTAGGTGGTGAGCACCAGCACGCGGGCGGGCACTCCGCGTTTCGCCAGCTCCCTGATGGCGGTGACGCCGTCGGTCCCCGGCATCCGCAGGTCCATCAGGATCACGTCGGGTCGCAGTTCCTCGCCCGCGCGAACCGCCTCGGCGCCGTCGCAGGCCTCGCCGAGCACCTCGAATCGCGCGTCGGCGCCGAACATGCCTCGGAGTCCGTCGCGCACCACCGGGTGGTCGTCGACGATCAACAGCGAGATCATCCGCCGCTCCCGGCCGGGATCGCCGGGACCGAGGCGGAGATCGCGGTGCCGCCGCCGGGCTCCGACTCGATGTCGAGTCGGCCCGCTAGGCGCTGCACCCGCTGCCGCATGCCCGCGAGCCCGAATCCCCCGTTCGTCGAGATCGCGGCGCGTTGGTCGTCGGGATCGAAGCCGATCCCGTCGTCGCGCACGTCGAGGGTCACCAGATCCTCCATGTAGGACAGGGTCAGCCCGACCCGTTCCGCCTTCGCGTGTTTGGCCACGTTCACCAGCGCCTCCTGCGCCGCGCGCAACAGGGTCACCTCCACATCGGCATGCATCGGCCGGGGATCGCCGGTGGTGGTCAGTATCGCGTCGATGTGATGGTTCTGGGACCAGCGGCGGGCCACATCGCCGATCGCGTCCACCAGCCGAGCCTCGGCGAGCAGCTCCGGTCCCACGGCGTGCACGGTTCGACGGGCCTCGCGCAGGCCCTCGCGGGCCAGGTTCGTCGCGTTGGTCAGGTGGCGGCGCACGGTCGGCGGTTCGCCCATCGTCTGCTCGGCGGCCTGGAGTTGGGTGAGGATGCCCGCCAGGCTCTGGGCCAGGGTGTCGTGGATCTCGCGGGCCATCCGCTGACGTTCGTCCAGCATCCCGGCCTCGCGCGCCTGAACCAGGAGCCGAGCATGCAGTCCCGCGTTCTCCTCCAGCGCCGCCTCCAGCCGGATGTTGGCCTCGTGCAACTCGGTCAGGGCCCGCTTCTGCTGGTGGTCCCGCTGATCGCTCACGTCGGCGAAGTGGAAGAACGAGGTGGCCAGCAGGGAGGTGATCAGGGCGAGCGCGATCCACTCCCAGAACTGCGCGCCCACGATCTCGCCCGCACCGCCCACATAGGACACCGCGGAGATCATCGAGGTCGCAACGACACCGACGTACCGCCATCGGCCCCGCAGGAACAGGAATGCGTGGATGTAACCGATGAAGCTGAAGATGCCGTACCAGGGCGCCAGTAGCGTCAGGCCGGCCGCCAGCACCATCAGCGCGGTGTAGTAGAGGCCCGTCGCCATGCGCTTGCGCTGTGGTGTGATGCGCAGCGAATGGTGCCAGGTCATCAAGGCCGCGGTCAGGAGCGTGAGGCCGAGGACCACCGGAACCGGCATCTGTTGCCCGCCCCAGAGCGGTTGCATCAGGGCGACGACGGTGCTGACCGCCAGTAAGACGTACGGCAGGACGGCGATGATCGCGGTCTCCCGGTGCTCCAACCGGTCCAGTTCCGCGCGCAGCTCGGCCTCGATGCTCACGAAGCTACTCCCAACGGAAATACCGTGCGGCCAGTCCGCCTGCCACGATCGTCCATCCCAGCATGACCGCGATGTGCAAGGGCTGCGGCCAGCCGCCGACCGAGGCGTCCTGGAGTGCCTGCACACCAGCGCCGAGCGGGGTGAAGTCGCTGATCGTGCGCAGCAGATCGTTCATCGAGTCCCTCGGCACCCAGAGCCCGGCGAAGAACACGATCGGGAAGAACAGCAGGAGTCCGATGGCACTGGCGCTGGTACCGGTGGGCGCCAGCGCCGCGACCAGCAGACCGATCGACAGCATCGCCACTGCCGCCAGCACGTAGGCCAGCGGATAGGCGATCGGCTGCTGCGGCAGGTTCACCGCGAACGCCACCCTGCCGATGGTGAGCACGACCAACATCGTCGACAGGGACATGAGCACGCTCATCAGCAGATGCGCGCCGAGCAGCATCGGGGGTGCGACCGGTGTGGTCCGCATCCGCCGCAGGACGCCCTTCTCCCGGTAGGTGGCCAACTGTTGCGGCAAGCTGGTGAGCGCCAGGGTCGCGATGGCGATCGCCACCACGATGGGCGTGTAGACGTCGATCGCCCGCGCACCGCCGAAGGTCTCCGAGGGTTCCCGCAGCGACGGGATCACGCCGAAGACGACGAGCAGGATCGGGGGAAAGCCGAGCACGAAGATCACACTGATCGGCTCGCGGAAGAACAGTTTCGTCTCGGTGCCGGTGAGCCGGGACAGAGCGGACATCATGGCCTCCCGGAGGCGTCGACGGAGTGGCCGGTGAGTGCGACGAACGCGTCGTCCAACGACGCCTGTTCGACCCGCAGCCCGGCGGCGGTGATCCGATGCCGGTTGAGGACCGTGGTCACGGCGAGCAGCACATCCCTCGTGCCGGAGACCACGATCTGGTCGCCCGAGTGCTCGACCGTGGTGACCTCCGGCAGGGCGGCCAGCTCGGCGTGGTCCAGCGGTGCGGAGGGCCGGAACCGGAGCCGCTGCCGGTCGTCGACCATGGCGACCAGTCCGGCCGGGGAGTCCAGCGCGATGAGCCTGCCCGCGTCGATCAGGGCCAGCCGGTCGCAGAGGCGTTCCGCCTCCTCCATGAAGTGGGTGACCAGCAGGATGGTCACTCCCCTGTCTCGGATGGTCTCGATGAGGTCCCAGGCATCCCGCCGGGCCTGCGGGTCGAGGCCCGTGGTGAGTTCGTCGAGCACCGTCACCCTCGGGTTGCCGATCACGGCGAGCGCGATGGACAACCGCTGTTTCTGTCCGCCGGAGAGCTTCCGGAACTGGGTGTCGATCTTGTCGGTGAGGCGCAGCGCTTCGAGTAGTTCTCGCCAGTCGGCGGGCCTGCGGTAGAAGGAGCTGTACAGCTCCATCGCCTCGCCCACCTTGAGTTTCGCGGGCAGCTCGCTCTCCTGGAGCTGCGCGCCGAGTAACTGCCGCAGTTCACCGGTGTCGTCCTGCGAGTCGATGCCGCAGACCCGGGTGGAGCCGCCGTCCGGGGTCCGCAGTCCTTCGATGCACTCGACGGTGGTGGTCTTGCCTGCCCCGTTGGGGCCCAGGATTCCGAAGATCTCCCCCTGGTCGACGGTGAAGTCGATCCCCTGCACCGTGGTGTGGTCGCCGTAGCGTTTGACGAGGTGGTCCACCTCGATGATTGCCATGGGTGGAGCGTGCCGCCGGCGGCCCCTCGGCCACATCGACCGCATAGCCCGAGCCCGAATGCGATGCGGTGGACGCCGCCATCCACCGATCGGTTGATGTCCGTCTCGGCCGGGCACGCGGACGCCGAGGCCCCGGCCCGGTCCGCTCGGCCGCGAGCTCGGTCCGCCGCGATCAGGTTCCGCAAGCCTCCCTCGCTCGCGATGATCGCCCCGGCGGCGCCGCAGTCCAGCGGTCGCCCGGCTATCGATGAACGATTTCGGTGCGCCACAAATCGATCAGGCGGATTCCGCCACTTTCCACCGGCACATTCGGCACCGGACGAGAACGGTGCCACAAGGCCTCGGAATAGTGAGCTAGCGCACTTGTCCTCCGATTCGGGCCCGCTGCGCTTGACCATGCCGCAGCGGCACGGTTTCCACTGTCGTCAACAGCGGAGTCCGACCCGATGCGACAGCTAGCCGGTCGGCAGCACGTTCGACGACCTCGCCGTCTATCGACCCACTGAACTGGCGCGATGCGATCAAGCCTGCCAAGACGTCGATGTACCGGCGGCCCATCCGATAAATCGAAAGCGCGCTGGACGACCCGTCGCCGCCGTTCTCCCGGTGGCGTGGGTCACTAGGGCGAGAAAGGACGATCGCCATGGAGAACCTCACCGGCGAGCTCACCGAATTCATCGGCGGATTACCTCCCGTCGTGCAGTTCTTCGCCCTCTTCCTGGTGGGTATCGTGCCCTTTCTGGAATCGCAGATCGGCACTCTCATCGGGGTGGTCACCGGGGTGCCGGTCGTACTCGCGGCGGCTGCGGCGATCGCGGGCAACCTGCTCGCTCTCCTGATCGCCACCCGCGCGGGCGCCGCGGTGGCCCGGCGCGTCGAATCGCGGCAGAAGTCCGAACGGAGCAACCGCTTCCGCAAGGTGATGGCCAAGGTCGACCGCTTCGGGGTGCCCGTGGCCAGCCTGCTCGGCCCGTTCGTCCTGGCCACCGCACTCTCCACCTTCATCATGATCAGCGCGGGCCTCAAGCAGCGCACCGTCGTGTTCTGGCAGGTCCTGGCCGTCATCCTGTGGGCGGTGATCTTCGCCGTACTGGGCCTGGGCGCGCGAAGCGTGCTGGGCTGAGGCGTCCACTCCGCCGATGTACTCCGAGGGGACCGCCGTCCGACCGACGGCGGTCCCTCCGAGCGACTCCGATCAGCGCAGTGTGCGGAAGAACGCCCGAACGTCGTCGATCAACAGATCCGGGGCCTCCATCGCGGCGAAGTGACCGCCCCGGTGGTACTCGGTCCAACGCACCACGTTGTTCTGCTGCTCTGCGATGGCCCGAATGGTGCCGTCGCCGGGGAACAACGCGCAGGCGGTGGGGACGCCGGAGTTCGCCAGTTCCGTGCCCCAGTGCCCGGACTCCTTGTAGATGCGCATCGAGGCCGCCGTCGTCTCGGTCAGCCAGTAGAGCATCACGTTGGTGAGCAGCGCATCGCGGTCCACCGCGTCATCGGGCAGTTCCTTCTCGGGGTTGGAGAAGGTCTTGAACAGGTCCGCGATCCAGGCCAGCAGTCCGACCGGTGAGTCGTGCAAGCCGAAGGCCAGGGTCTGTGGCCGGGTGGACTGGATCGCCGCGTAGCCCCCGACCTCCTCGAAGCCACCGAGCTCCTCGAGCCTGCGCCGATCGGCCGCGTCCCATCCGCTGGTGTCCTGGTCCCAGCCGCCGATGGTGAGCAGGCCGTTGACGTGCACTCCGAGGACGTGCTCGGTGTCGATCCGCCCCAGCTCCGGCGCGATGAGGGAACCCAGATCACCGCCCTGGGCACCATAGGAGGTGTATCCGAGTCGGGCCATCAGCGCCGCGACCACCTCGGCATGCCGCGAGCTGTCGCCCCGACCGGCCTCGCGGGTCGGCCCCGAGAACGCGAACCCCGGCGGGGACGGGATGACCAGGTGGAAGGCGTCCGCCGGGTCACCGCCGTGGGAACGCGGGTCGGACAGCGGGCCGATCACGTCGAGGAACTCGACGAAGGACACCGGCCAACCGTGCGAGAGCACCAGCGGCACCGCATCGGGCTCCGGGGACCGGACGTGCAGGAAGTGGACCCGCTGACCGTCGATCTCGGTGTGGAACTGCGGGATCGCGTTCAACGCCGCCTCGTGGGCCCGCCAGTCGTAGCCCGTCTGCCAGTACTCGACGAGTTTCCTCAGGTAGGAGACCGGCATTCCGTGGTCCCAGCCCACCCCGGGCAGTTCGTCGG
Organism: Actinoalloteichus hymeniacidonis; assembly: GCF_014203365.1. Classification (NCBI taxonomy): domain Bacteria; kingdom Bacillati; phylum Actinomycetota; class Actinomycetes; order Pseudonocardiales; family Pseudonocardiaceae; genus Actinoalloteichus; species Actinoalloteichus hymeniacidonis. The sequence goes on along the minus strand of NZ_JACHIS010000001.1, from coordinate 1,323,651 downwards.
GCCAGCGTGCCGAGGCAAGCCGATGCCGAAGATCGTCGAGACGCTCCTGCGGGATATCGATGCGGAAGGGGTGGATGTCGGCGGCGGAGTTCGTCATGGGCGGCAAGCTAGCCGGATTCGAGGACAGATCGGGTCCTCGGTCGCTGCGCGCGCGAAACCGGTGCTGACGGTCATCCGGTCGGCGGCCGATGCGGTCGAGCGACGGCTCAGGGCGTCGCCGGAGCCGATTGTCGTTGGGCTCGCAGCACGGCACGGAGCAGGCCCGGGAACAGGACTTCAAGATCGTCGGAGCGTAGGCGGTTCATCCGCGAGGTCCCCTCGTAATGCTGGCGGATGACGCCTGCCTCCCGCAGCACGCGGAAATGATGTGTGGAGGTGGACTTGCTCACCGGAAGGCCGAAGGTCATGCAGGCCATGTCGGTGTGTCCGTCGGCCAGCTCGCACACGATGCGCAGCCGGACCCTGTCGGCCAACGCGTGCAGCACAGCCTCCAGCCGGATCTCCTCGCGAGCTGGATGCGCCAGCTTACGGCCGGGCGCGGCGGCTTGTTCGCTACTGGACATGGTCACCTCCGGAGCTGCGATCTTACGCGAGAGAAAGCGAGGACCGCCCTAAGTTTGACAATCGTCGTACTACGATGTGTATCGTACTAGTCGATGACTGCCGGCCTGCTCGAACCGCGCTCGACTACAAGGAGATCCCGATGAACGCCCTGTTCACACCCATCACGCTGCGGTCGCTGGAGATTCCCAATCGGGTGTGGATGGCACCGATGTGCATGTACTCGGCAGCGCCCGATGGTGCGGACATCGGTGCACCCACCGATTTCCATCTCACGCATCTCGCCGCCCGCGCCGCAGGCGGAGCCGGACTGGTGATGGTCGAGGCAACCGGAGTACGTCCCGACGGCCGGATCAGCCCCTGGGACCTCGGGCTATGGAACGACCGACAGCAGCAGGCGTTCGGTCGGATCACCGAGGCGATCCGCTCACACGGCTCGGTGCCTGCCATCCAACTCGCCCATGCAGGGCGCAAGGCGTCGGTCGAAGCGCCGTGGCGCGGTAGCAGGCCGGTGCCCGAGGCCGACGGCGGCTGGCCGACCGTCGGACCCAGCACGGAACCCTTCGCGGATCACCCCGTCCCGCACGAACTGACCACCGACGAGATCCAGCAGCTGGTTCGGGATTTCGCCGCCTCGGCGCAGCGTGCGCTGGCCGCCGGGTTCCAGGTCGTCGAGATCCACGGCGCGCATGGCTACCTGATCAACTCCTTCCTCTCCCCGGTCGCCAACCACCGCACCGACGCCTACGGGGGTTCCTTCGAGAACCGGCTGCGCTTCCCGCTGGAGATCGTCGACGCCGTTCGGGCGGTGTGGCCCGCCGACCTGCCGGTGTTCTTCCGCACCTCGGCCACGGACTGGCTCAGCGAGAACCCCGCCGACCCCCGACAGGGGTGGACCGGCGAGGACACCGTCCAGCTCGCCAAGGAACTGCAGACTCGCGGCGTCGACCTGCTCGACGTCTCCAGCGGTGGGCTGGTCCATGACGCCCGGATCCAGGCCGGTCCCGGCTACCAGGTGCCTTTCGCCGCCCAGGCACGCAATGGCAGCGGCATCCCGACCTCCGCCGTCGGACTCATCCTGGAGCCCGCCCAGGCCGAGGAGATCATCGCCACCGGTCAGGCCGACGCGGTCATGCTCGGCAGGCAGCTGCTGCGCGAGCCGTACTGGGCACACCGCGCCGCCACCGAACTGGGCGAGGAGCCCCGGTGGCCCGAGCAGTACGACTACGCGGTCTCACGACACAGCAAGAAGATCTGATCAGCTCGGTCCCAGACAGCAGCACAGAACGCAGACAGCCCCGGGTCGATGGACCCGGGGCTGTGCGATGCTCCTCCAACTGGACTCGAACCAGTAACCCTTCGGTTAACAGCCGAATGCTCTGCCAATTGAGCTATGGAGGAAAGTCTTCAGTTCTGCGCCGGACTCCGTCCGACGATCAGTACTCTAGCGCATCCTACCAACCCCGTTTTCACCACCCCTCGGTTGAAGCGACGCCGGTACGGGAACATGGTCGGGAGAAGATCAAACGAGGAGGCGTCATGAACAAGCTGCTGCTGGGCGCGGCCATCGGTTACGTGCTGGGGGCGAAGGCGGGCCGAGCACGCTACGAGCAGATCGTCCAGGCCTACCACCGGGCCGTCGACCACCCCGCTGTGCGCGACATCACCACCAAGGTGCGCGAGCGGGTCGCCCCGCGTGCCCAGCACCGCGATGCCCGCCCGGAAGACCTGCTGGTCTGATCGGCGCCACTCGGCGTGGCGCCGCGCGCAGCCCGGACCGGCCGCCGAGATGACGAGCACAACGTGTCGAGCACCCGGCCGGGGCCGCCGAGTCGGGGCCCCGGCCGGCTTCCATCGGCGACCGATCTGTCCGACTCAGCAGGTCTTGCGTGCGACGACGAAGATCCGGCGGAACGGATACCAGGTGATTCCATCGGGTTGCCTGGGGTAGGCCGCCCGCAGGCGGTCGCCGAGTTCGGCGCGGAACTCCGTCCAACCCGCCTGGGTCAGCACGCTGCGAACCGGGCGCAACGCGGTGCTGCTCACCCATTCGAGGACCGGGTCCTCCCCCACCAGTCGGTGCAGGTAGGTCGTCTCCCAGGCGTCGATCTCGGCGCCGAGACTGGCCAGTTCGGCGGCGTAGTCCAGCGCGCTCTGGACGTTGCCCGGTCCCCGCAGCGCCAGCCCGTTGAGTCGATCGCGCCAGGTGACCGAACCGGCCAGCGAGTGGATCTCCCGGTGCGAGGGCGCATCGAAGTTCCCCGGCACCTGGAAGGCCAACCAGGCGCCGGACCGCAGGTTGTTCAGCCAGGATCGCAGCAGCTCACGATGTCCGGGAATCCATTGGAGTACGGCGTTGCTGATGACCACGTCGACGTCGACGTCGGGCTGCCAGGCCATCAGGTTTCCCAGCCGGGCGTCCACGCCTGCGGCACACGCGGCCTCGACCATCTCGGGCGAGGAGTCGATGGCCTCGATCGCGGCGTTCGGCCACTGCTTCGGCAAGGTGGCGGTGAGATTGCCCGGCCCGCATCCGAGGTCGACGACGCGCCGAGGTTCGGCGGCGCCTATTCGGGCGACAAGATCGTGGAAGGGCCTGCCTCGCTGGTCGGCGAAGGTCAGGTAGCTCTCGGGATTCCACTTCGTTGTGGACATCACGCCTCCTAGTGAAAACCGTACGCACGTACTTTATTTGCTCCGGGAGATCGACGAGCCGGGTTCGTCCGATCCGGCGTCCGGGAAGAACAGCAGACCGTGGGCACGTGATGGGCGCGCACGGCCGATTCCTCGCACCCGGGCACCGCGCTCGGTCACCGGGCACGCGAGTTCGCGCCGCACCGGTATCGGTGAACGCTCCGACGATCCCGTGCTTCGGGCACCGGGGAGTGCCTGCCCTCGAACTCCTCGAGGACACGACGGGCCGAGACTGTTATTCGGCCGGGGGCTTGGCCTGGGCGAGTTTGGCGGCCACCTCGGTCGCGATGTCGATCGCGACGGCCCGGTCGGTGCCCGGGTCCAGCCGCACCTGGAGCAGGATGCCGTCCCGGCCGGGGACCCGCCGCTGCACGAACCAGGCACCGCCGCCGGGAAGTTCGCGGTGGTGCCGAGAGCTGATGGAACTGTTGACCCGTTTGTGGACGGCCTCCGGCACCCGGCCCGGCTGCGAGAGGAGGTACCGCCGAGGCGGCAGATCCGTCAGCAGCTCGGCCTCCCCGGCCGAACCGGCCGATTCCGCCTCAACCACCGTCAGACCGTTGTCCTTCCAGGACGCCTTCGAGATCAGGTGCCAGCCCACCCGGCGGGAGCCCGACACCTCGGGCAGCCAGAGACCGAATCGGGTGGCCACCACCGCGCCGCCGTTTCGGGTGGTGGCCACGGCGAGCACCCGCTCATCGGTTTCCAGGGTTCCGGTGAAGCTCTCCGGTAGCCGGGGCGAGCCGACTACCCACTGCCGCAACCGACGGATGAAATCACTCACGACAGTCCTCCCACCGCCTGGTCTTGGAGCGCCTTGCGGTACTGCTCCAACCCGACCAGGTCTCCAAACAGGGCGTGATACTCCTCAGGCTCCTCCGTGGCGGACATCCGTTGCAACCGGGACTTCAGTTCGCCGATCTGCCTGCCGACGACCGCCTCCCGAAGTCGGGCCAGCAGGTTCGCCACGTACATCGCGTCCTCGTCCACCCGCGACCGCAGCGATTCCACCGACAGCTCGGTGAGCAGGGAGCGCACCGAGGCATGTCGGGTGTGCTCGCTCATCGCCGCGACCAGGGCGGATCCCGACAGACCGCTGGCGGCGCCGCCCGCCGCGATCAACGCACGATGCACGGCCAGATACGCCGGATCGGTGAAGGCCTGTTCGGAGATCGTGTCGTAGGACGGGCCGGCCAACGCAGGCCACTGCAACGCGGCCTTCAACGCCTCCCGCTGCACCCAGAGTCGAGGATCGTCCGGCGCGGGCCTCGGTGGGCCGCCGTCCTCCACCTTGGCGGGCGTCGTCGGCTCGGCGCGCCGGGCGGATCGGACCGGTTCGACGCGCCCGCCGCCCGCCGCCAGCTCCCGGACCTCGCGAACGATCGAGGGTGTGTCGTCCCAACCGACCCAACCCGACAGCCGACGGGCGTACTCGTCGCGCAGCGCGATATCGCGAATCTGCGCGACCAGGGGGGTCGAGGCCCGCACGGCGGCGAGCTGCCCCTCGGCGGTGTCCAGGTTGTGGCTCTTGACCACGCCTCGGATGGCGAACTCGTACAGCGGTCGACGTCGCGCCACCAGGTCGCGAACCGCCGGATCGCCCTTCTCCTGCCGCAGCTCGCAGGGGTCCATCCCGTCGGGGGCCACCGCGATGAAGGTGTTGCCCGACCAGTTCTGGTCGCCGTCGAAGGCCTTGCGGGCCGCACTCTGACCGGCGGCGTCGCCGTCGAAGGTGAAGATCACCTCGGCGCCGAGCGAGGCCTGGTTGAACGACGCGTCCATCAACAGTCGGGACAGCACCTTGATGTGTTCGTCGCCGAAGGCCGTTCCACAGGACGCGACGGCGGTCGGCACGCCCGCCAGGTGCATCGCCATCACGTCGGTGTAGCCCTCGACCACCACGACCTGATGCCGTCGGGCGATCTCCCGCTTGGCCACGTCGAGTCCGAACAACACCTGGGACTTGCGGTAGATCGGGCTCTCGGCGGTGTTGACGTACTTGGCCTGGATGGGGTCCTCGTCGAAGATGCGGCGCGCGCCGAACCCCACGACGTCGCCACTGAGGTCCTTGATCGGCCACAGCAGCCTGCGGTGGAACCGGTCGATCGGTCCCAGCCTGCCCTCCTTGGCCAATCCCGCCTTGTACAGCTCGGCGGCCTCGAACCCCCGGCCGAGCAGGTGTTTGGTCAGCCGATCCCAGCCCGATGGCGCGAAGCCGCAGCCGAAGCGCTCCGCCGCAGCCTCGTCGAAGCCCCGGCTCTTCAGGAATTCCCTGGCCTCGCTCGCCTCGGCGCTGCGCAGGGCCTCGGCGTAGAACTCCGCCGCCGCCTTGTGCGCCTCGACCAGCCGCAGCCGCGAACCCCGGTCCCGTTGCACGGTGGTGCTGCCGCCGACATAGGTCAGTCGGAAGCCGACCCGGTCGGCGAGGCGCTCCACCGCCTCCACGAAGCTCAGGTGTTCCCGCTTCATCAGGAACGCGATCACGTCGCCGCCCTCGCCGCAGCCGAAGCAGTGGAAGGTGCCGTGCGCGGGCCGGACGTTGAACGACGGGCTCTTCTCATCGTGGAAGGGGCACAGGCCCTTCAAGGCTCCGGCGCCCGCTCGACGAAGTTCGAGATACTCGCCGATCACATCGTCGATCCGGCTGCGGTCCCGTACCTCGGCGATGTCGCTTTCCCGGATGCGTCCTGCCACGGTCGGCGAGTCTATGGGAGACGGGCGTCCCGTCGCCGAGGGTAGGGCGATGACCCCGCCACCGGGTGGGCCGAATCGCCGGACCCGCACCGATCATGGTCGTCGGGGGGACACAATGCGCGGTGTGAGCCGAGTCGACGACGAGCTGGCGCTGATCTTCGAGCAGCACCGCGCGCACCTGACCTCGGTGGCCTACCGCCTGCATGGCACGCGTACCGACGCCGAGGACGCGGTCCAGGAGAGCTGGCTGCGGCTGATCTCGCTGGACGGGCCCGCCCGCGCGGCCATCGACGACCATCGGGCCTGGTTGACGACGGTGGTCGGGCGGATCTGCCTGGATCGGATGCGCTCGGCGGTCGCCCGCCGGGAACGCTACGTCGGCCCGTGGCTGCCGGAACCACTCGTCGCCCGCCCGATCGGATCGACACCTGCCCCGGACCCGTTGGACCAGGTGGTCCAGGCCGACGGCATGCGCACGGCGGCGCTGCTGGTGTTGCAGCGGCTGTCCCCGGATCAACGGGTGGCCTTCGTGCTGCACGATGGTTTCGCGGTGCCGTTCCCGGAGATCGCCGAGGTCCTCGGGTGTTCGGCTGCGGCGGCCCGACAGCACGCCTCGCGGGCGCGCAGGGTGATGGTCGCAGCGGATCCGCCGCCACGCGTCGCACCCGCCGAACAGCAGCGGCTGCTCACCGAGTTCCTGGCCGCGCTGGCCGCCAGGGACACCGAGGCGTTGACCCGCGTGCTGCATCCCGAGGTCGCGATGCACGGCGACGGCGGCGGCAAGGCCAAGACGACGCTGCGGGTGGTCCTCGGGGCGCCCAAGGTCATCCGATTCCTCTTCGGGCTGCTGGACCTCTACGGCGAGGCGATGACGGCGGGCGCGGTCGGCGTCCTGGTCAACGGGGATGTCGGAGTGCTGGTGGGAACCCCGCCGACCGGGGCCGAGCAGGCGGCCGCCGTCGGCCCGGCGCGGCGCACCGAGCGGGCAGGAACCGGGAGACGCAGCACGGAGGTCGAGCCGCGCGTCGCCTGGTTGGCCGTCCGCGACGGCCGGATCGAGGCGATCTACGACCTGGCCAACCCCGACAAGCTGGCCCGCATCCTGCGGTGAGACCGCCATGGGCCACCCGATCGTCGGGCGGCCCGCTCGCCGGTGCCTACCGAGATCAGCTCGGGTCGGCGACCCTGGACAGGAAGTACACCGCGCCGCTGCGGCGATGCCGGACCAGCAGCAGGAACGGCCGATCCACCCGCACGGTGATCGGCCGCTGCGGGAGGACCGCGGCAGCCAGCCGGAACACCACGGCGGTGGCCGCAGCGCCCTCCAGACCGTCCTCGTCGATCTGCAACACCGACTCGTGCAGCACCGAGGAGACGGCGATCCGGTGTGATTCGCTCACCCCACGGAAGTCGGCCGCGTCGGTGAACATGGTGCGCACGCCCAGCCCGCCGAGCGAATCGCCCAGGTCCGCACGGCCGGTGACGCGCAGCTTCGGCAGGAACAGCTCGACCCGGGTCGCACGAACGGCGTCCAGCAGCACGCCGAGCTTCGATGCGGTCAGACTCGCCTCGGCCTCGGCCAGATCCCCGTCCGGCAACAACACCACGGCCTCGACCCCGCCCTTGGCGGGCAGCCCCACCACCTGCCAACCGTCCCGAGCGGTGTAGGGCAGTCGTTCGGTGAGCTGCATCGTCGGCACGTCGCGGGCGCCGCCGACCGCGTGGAAGGGCCTCGGGCGGGTGGCCTCCGCCGGGAACCGGTTGATCCACGCCGTCTTGAGATACAGCGCGTTGACCAGGGTGGCGATCGTGTCGTCGCCGACCGTGCCCTTCGGCAGCAGCTCCGGGATGAGGCCCCTGGTCAGCTGCGCGACGTCCTCGTTGATCAGCCGTCTGGCGCCCTCGACGTCCGTCTCGAACGGCGCGCCCTGCACGGCCCCGCCCGGCCAGCCTGCCAGTTCGCGGCGGAAGGTCGGAGTGACCTCGACGTCCTCCCTGGTCCACAGCGTGTTGGCCACCGACAGGATCGGCGCATCCTCGCGCTCACCCGAGGTGCTGAGCTCCCCGGCCGCGATCAACGCCGCCGAGACCCGGTGCAGATCCTCGGGAGAGCCGTCGGTGAGCACCCGGCTCACCTCGTCGCGGGTGGTGCCTCGGGCGCCTGCGGCGGCCAAGCCCAGTGCACTGGCGACCGAGAGCGGTGACCAACAGAAGTCGCCCCCGTCGGACGGGGAGAGCGCGCGATGCAGGTTGAGTGCGAAGGCGAGATGTGCACGGTCGTCCACGGTGATCAACAACCCCTGTCTGTCGTCGGCATGGTCGGCGAACACGAGCGGCCGTAGCGATCCGGCGAGGATCCCTCGCTGCTCGACGCGGGCAGTACTGGTATCAGCGCGTTAACCCCGTCGCAGACCTCTGGCGACGACTGCAGACGGCGCCTGCGCTCGTCATGCACCCCAGTGTGCCAGTCCGCAGTGGATCTAGAACGGGTCCGTTCAGCCGATACCCGGCGTGGTCCGGCCGGTCAGCCTGGCATGCCAGCGGACCGCCTGGCCGTCGGTGAGGGACGCGGTCTGGTCCAGCACCACGCGCATTCGTCCGGCATCGTCCTCGGCACGCTCCCACGCGGGATGCAGAGCGGAATCCAGTTCGACGGGCGCCCGATCGGCGAGCACCTCGATCAACTCGGCGAGCAGTTCCCGTTGCAGGGTCTGCAGGGCCAACCGCTTGGGATCGCTCATCACATAGCGCAGCGCGACGGCTTTGAGCAGGGCCACCTCGGCCGCGACCTCGGCGGGCACCACCAGATCAGCCTGATAGCGCCGCAGCGGACCGTCGCCGAACCTGCCTCGGGTCCCCGCCACCGCAGCGGTGGCGAACCGGCCGACCAATTCACTGGTGAGCCGCTTGAGCGCTACCTGATCGGACAGGGTGCCCCGGTAGTCCAAGACATCGGCGACCACCGGGAGTCGCACCAGCCGCTCGGCGGCGGCGGCCACGGCGGCCACCGAGTCGTCGGAGAAGTACTCCGAGGCCAACCGCGCCACCGCATCCCGTTCCGCCGGGTCGGCCAGCATCCGCAGCGAGATCCGGCCGGATAGCACACCGTCCTCCACGTCGTGCACCGAATAGGCGACGTCGTCGGCCCAGTCCATGACCTGGGCTTCCAGACAGCGATGCCGGTCGGGGGCCTCCGCGCGCATCCAGTCGAAGACCGGCAGATCGTCGTCGTAGACACCGAATTTGCGCAGTCCCGAGGTGCGGGGCCAGGGGTACTTCGTCGCGGCGTCCAGACAGGCCCTGGTCAGGTTGAGGCCGTGCGAGTCGCCATCGCCGGTCAAGGCCTTGGGTTCGAGCCTGGTCAGGATGCGCAGCGTCTGGGCGTTGCCCTCGAAACCGCCGCAGTCCTTCGCGGCGGCGTCCAGGGCCCGTTCACCGTTGTGTCCGAAGGGCGGGTGACCGATGTCGTGTGCCAGCCCTGCGGTGTCCACGATGTCGGGATCGCAGCCCAGTTCCATGCCGATGCCCCGGCCGATCTGGGCGACCTCCAGGGAATGCGTGAGCCGGGTACGCGGCACGTCGCCCTCATCCGGGCCCACCACCTGGGTCTTGCCCGCGAGCCTGCGTAGCGCGGCGGAATGCAGCACCCTGGCCCGGTCGCGGGCGAAGGGACTGCGCGGCTCGTTGCGACCGCTGTCGAGCTCGGCGAACTTGGCCGACTCGGGGAGCAGCCGAGCGGCATCGTGGTCGCGGTAGTCGGACGACACCGGACAACCCTAAGGGGCCGAGGATGGCGTCGGGCATCTCGCCCGCGCTGTCGAACCCGATGTGCCTCGGGCCGCGCTCTCGCTCAGCGCAGTCCGTTGTCCTCGCCCTCGACGGGCGCATGGGTGAGGCGGTAGTGCAGCAGTGCGGCCGTCTCCCGGAGGATGTAGCGAGCCTGCGTCTCCCTGGTCTGCACGATCGGCCCCCGGCGGGTGGGCGACACCCAGGCGTCGATCCCCGCGTCCTTGGCCATCGTCCTGGCGCGCAGCGAATGCCACGGATCGCTGACCACCACGGCGGTGGACCAGCCCTGTTCGGAGATGGCACGCGAGGTGGCCCGGAAACTGCCGAGGGTGTCCACACCCTCCCCGACCGCGATCACCCGGTCGGTGGGGATGCCGTGCTCGACCAGCCACAGTTCGCTGGCCTCGGCCTCGGTGTAATTGTCGCCCAGCTGCCTGCCGCCAACCGTCATGATGTGGTCGGCCACCCCGGACTCGAACAGCGTCACCGCGTGTTCCAGCCGGGCCTCCAGGACCGCCGACGGCTTGCCGTTGTACTGCGCGGCACCCAGCACGACGACGACGTCGGCCTGGCTGCGGTCGTCCTGCCTGGCCACGTACCACACGCGCACCAGGGTGCCGCCTACCACGAGCACACCGATCAATATCGTTCCGAGAACGGCGCGCCACACCCACCTTCCCCAATGCGGAGACCGAGGCTGATCGGCGGGGGCTGTCATGGGTTGATCGTCGCAGAGAGCGGGCGCGCGGCCGGACGGTGGTCCCCGTTGGCGTCGCGGTCCGCCGAGACGCCGAGAGGGCTTCGGCTCGGTCGCGCCCGCCGACGTGAGATCTTCCCGACCGAGGACGGCGAACCTAAGCTGGGAGAATGCCCGCCGACGCGCCCACCATCCTCGCCACCTCGGGCGGAATGCGCCCCGGAGCGAGCACCGATATCGAGTTCGCACCGCTGTTGCACTTCGCGATAGAGCAGGCGGGCGTGACGGGTAGGCGCCCCCGGCTGGCCGTGGTGGGGACGGCGGGCGGGGATCAGCGGTGGCGCAGCGCGATGATCTCCGATGCCGGGCAGCGAGCGGGTATCGATCTGACCCAGCTGGATCTGTTCCCGATGCCTGCCACCACCGACCTCGACGATCTGGTGCTGGGCCAGGACGTCGTGTGGGTCGACGGCGGCTCGGTGGCCAATCTGCTCGCCGTGTGGCGGGTACACGGCCTGCCCGAGGTGTTCCGTCGGGCCTGGGCGGCGGGCGTGGTGCTGGCGGGCATCTCGGCCGGTTCGCTGTGCTGGTTCGTCGGCGGGCCGACCGATTCCTTCGGACCCGCGCTGCGGGTGGTCACCAATGGCCTGGCGCTGCTGCCCTACGGCAACGGCGTGCACTACGACTCCGAACCCGCCCGCAGACCCGCCGTGCAGGCGGCGGTGGCCGCCGGTGAGCTGCCGCTCTCCTACTGCACCGACGACGGGGCCGGTCTGCTCTTCCGGGGCCGGGAGTTGGTGGAAGCCGTGACGGAACGGCCGAACGCGGGCGCCTACCGCGTCGAACGCGCCGCCGGTACCCCGAACGGGGTCGTGGAGCACCGGATTCCGGTCCGCAGGCTGCACTGAGTCGAGATCGCCGCGCGCGTTCTCAGCAGCCGCGCAGCCGGGAGGTCAGGTAGTCGCCCAGTTTGTCCAAGGCCACCCGTTCCTGCAGCAGCGTGTCGCGATCACGTACCGCGACGGTCTGATCGAGCAGGCCGTCGAAATCGATCGTCACGCAGAACGGCGTGCCGATCTCGTCCTGTCGCCGATAGCGCCTGCCGATGGCACCCGCGTCATCGAGCTCCACGTTCCAACTCTGCCGGAGTTCCTCGGTCACAGCCACCGCCTGCGGCGCGAGATCGGCGCTGCGCGACACGGGCAGTACTCCGACCTTCACCGGCGACAACCGACGGTCCAGCCGCAGCACGACCCGGCGGTCCTTGCCGCCCATCGGGTTCGGCGTCGACTCCTCGGTGTAGGCGTCCACGAGGAAGGCGAGCATCGAACGGCCCACCCCGACCGAGGTCGAGATCACGAACGGCCGGTAGCGGGCGCCGCTGGCCCGGTCCAGATAGGACAGATCGATCCCGGTGCGGTCGGCGTGCGCCGCGAGGCCGGAATCGCCCCGGTCGACGATGCCCTCCAGCTCGTCCCACTCGCGGTCGGGGAAGCCGAACCGGTACTCGATGTCGACCGTCCGACGTGCGTAGTGGGCCAGTTGGTCGCGGTCATGCTCATAGGGCCGTAGGTTCTCCTGCGCGATGCCCAGTTCCCGATAGAAGCCGTTGCGGGTCTCCAACCAGTAGCGATGCCACTGTTCGGTCTCCTCGGGTGGGACGAAGTACACCAGCTCCATCAGTTCGAACTCCCTGGTCCGAAACAGGAAGTCGCCGGGCAGCACCTCGTTGCGCAGCACCTTGCCGATCTGGGCGATGCCGAACGGCGGGCGGCGGCGTTCGCTGGCCCGCACATTGCCGAAGTTGACGAAGGCGCCCTGCGCTGTCTCCGGCCGCAGGTAGTACGGCCGGTCCTCCGGTTCGTCCGGGCCGATCCTGGTCTCCAACAGCCCGTTGAACAGCCCGGGCTCGGTGAACCGCCCTCGGCTGCCGCACTCCGGACAGACCAACGCGCTCAAGGCCCTGGCGTTGAGCTCCTCACCGGTGCGCGAGCGGTACTGCTCGGCGAGTTCGGCGGCCGGGAACCGTTGGTGACAGCTCAGGCACTGCACGAGCAGCGCGACGAACTCCTCGGTGTGCCCCGAGGCGTCCCACACCTCCGAGGGCAGCAGGATCGACGAGTCGAGGCCGGTCACGTCGTGGCGGCCCTGCACGACGGACTTCCACCATTGCCGTTTGATGTTCTCCTTCAACTCCACGCCCAGCGGACCGTAATCCCAGGCGGCCCTGATCCCCCCGTAGAGCTCTCCGCTCGGGTAGACCAGGCCTCGGGCCCGGCAGAGTTTGACGATGGCGTCGATCCGATCGGCATCGGCGGGCACAGACACGCTCCAGGACCTGATGAACTGCGCGGCGAGAAGGGTCGCAGTCGAGCGTAGCGGCCTTCGATCACCGGTCGGCCCCGAGTTTCCTCGCAGGTGGGAGTGGTCGGCGCACCTCGGCGCGGCGTCGTCTCGTCGATCAGGCTGCGGTGGGGGTGCCGACGAGGGTGGCGATCACGATGCGGTTGTCCTCGTATCCGGAGGGACCACCGACGTAGCGGCCCCCGCAGGTCACCAGGACCAGCCGATGGTTGCCCTCCTGGCCGAACAGCTCGGCTGCCCGGTCGGGCAGTTCGTCCTTGTGCAGGGTCAGGACCTCGCGGGTCTCATAGGTCCATTCACCGCCGTCGACGTCGACGATCTCGATCCGCTCGCCGACCTCGGCCCGGTGCAGCTGGTCGAAGGGGCCCAGGGCGCCCTGCCAGTTCACATGTCCCGCCATCACCGCGGCGCCGCCGCCCGCGCCGAGTCCGGCGCCCCACCAGGTGGCCTCGTCGAGGCTCTCGGGAACCGGGAGGGTGCCGGTCGCGTCGACCTCGGCACGGACCAGCCGGGCGGTCCCGCCGTCGGCCAGGTAGATGGTGCCGGGCTGCCTGGCGTGCTCGACCGGTTCGGCCGTCGGCTCGGCGGGGAGCGGTTCGGGGGCGTCCTCGCTGGCCGAGGTGGGCTGCGGTCCCGGCCCGCTGCCTAAGCCCGGCACGGCCGTGGAATTGCCGATGATGCCGCCCACGGTGATGCCGACCGTGATCGCCGCGGTTACCGCGATCGCGGAGATCGCCCGCCCCCGGGTCCAGAATCGTCGACGCACGGTGGGGTCCTTGGCGCCGTCGTGCGAATCGCCCTCCGAACGGGTGGGTCCCACCGGTCATCAGCTCCTCACTGCGCGTCACTATCCGCCGGTTTCGGATGATGGCAGAGGGACAGCCGGGTTCGACATGAAGTGCGTCGACATCGACGCGAAGCTCACTCGAACAGCCCAGTCTCCGCCCCGGCAGGGCGCGCGGCGGCCCGAGCGTGCCTCGGGCCATGCGATGGACCGCAGGCGTCGCGCGTCTCAGCTGCGTCCGGGGACGTCCGGACCGGCGACCTCGCCGAGGCGCACGCTGTCCCGGTCGTCGGCGAGCAGGCTGTGCTGCTCGGTCAGCTCCCCGCCGGGGGCGGCGTCGAGCAGGATCTCGTGCACCGCGGAGGTGCCGACCTCGGCCTTGGACAGGAACGGCACGACATGCACCCGGACGTCGAAGGGCGAGAGCGCCCGCCGGTAGGCCACCACCGAGTCGAACCTGGCCAGCAGGGTCCATTCGGCGCCGTCCGCGGCCTCCTCGACGGTCCTGGCCAGCTGGACGCCCTGGCAGCCCGGTTGCTCGGCGAGCAGCCGGGTCGCCGTCCTGGCCTCGGTGAGGAAGTCCTCGATGCCCGTCTCCGGAACGGCGAAGCGACAGATGAGCAGCATCGGGCGGACTCCTTCTCGAACGTGGGGTGCGAGGATAACCGGATCGATCGACCCGACCTCGAAGGAAGGAGCCGGTGCGGTGCCCAGTAGCGCAGATCGGCGAGCACGATTGATCCCGGGTGACGGACCGCTGTCGCGGGTTCCCCCCGCGCTGGCCTTCCTGGTGGTCATCGCCCTGTTCCTGCTGGGCGTGTGGCTGGGCGGCTGGGTCGGCGTCCTGCTGTTGGGGACACTGATCCTGCTGGTCATGGGCCTGTTGCTGGTCACATGGCGCTCATTGGGCACCGGGGACCGCACCATGCGGCTCGTCGCGCTGCTGATGTTGGTCGCCATCACCACGAACGTCGCCTACGGCGCGTTGACCGGCTGAGTCGGCCTCGGTGACCACCCACGGACGCCGAAGGGGCCGATCGGACTCCCCTGGACGAGCCGGGTCACAACTAGTATGGGCGGCAGCAGGCGGCTCACACCGCGCCCCCTCTCGACCCGTCGTCATACCACTCGAGTCCCTGGAGAGTCCACATGTCCACCGCACACACCCTGAGGCAGGTGCACGCGGGCGAGGACGCTGCGGGAGACACCACGCTGGCACGCTGCGACGAGCGGGCGGCGGTGGGCGTCCTGCCCACGCCCGACGCCAGAACTCTGATCGCTGCCGGTGATCTGTTGCGGGCGTTGGCCGCGCCGGTCCGGATCTCCATCGTGCTCCAACTCCGCCAGGCGCCACGCTGCGTGCACGAACTCGTCGAGGCCCTCGGCGTCACTCAGCCATTGATCAGTCAGCATCTACGCGTGTTGAAATCCGCCGGAGTGGTCATCGGCACCCGCCAGGGCCGTGAGGTGGTATATCGGCTGGTGGATGAGCACTTGGCGCACATCGTGGTCGACGCGGTCACCCACGTCGACGAACCCCAGCCCAGCGGAACGGAGGACTCGTGACCACCAGCGAACGGCCGTCGACGACGGTCCCGGGCGTACGGACGACCAAGCAGCGCACGGCGGTGTCGCGGCTGCTGGACAAGCAGCCCGAGTTCCGCTCCGCCCAGGAGATCCACGAGGAGCTGAGACGCTGCGGGGAGGGCATCGGCCTGACCACCGTGTATCGCACCCTGCAGACGCTCGCCGAGGCCGGCGAGGTCGACATGCTGCGTACCGACTCCGGCGAGGCCATCTACCGCCGCTGCTCCAGCCACCACCACCACCACCTGGTCTGCAGGCATTGCGGCCGGACGGTGGAGGTGGAGGGCCCGGCCGTCGAACGCTGGACCGATCGCATCGCCGAGGAACACGGCTTCCACCGGGTCAGTCACACGCTGGAGATCTTCGGCGACTGCTCCGACTGCGCCTGAAACCTCTCCTCGGGCCCGCCCGACGTCAGTACTCGTACTGGTCGGCGGGCGCCTCGATCGGGGTGACCTCGGAGACGAGGAACTCCGGGACGTTGCCGTTGGCCTCGGTGGCCGAACCCGGCACCACCTCGCCGACGACCTGCATCCAGCCGTCCACGGCGATGGTGTCCAAGGCGGCGGCCGGGGCGCCGTCCGAGGTCAGTCGCAGCTTGACCGGTAGCGCGTCCGCCGCGCAGCACATGATGCGGATGCGCGCGACGTGCACGGCCGCACCGCTGTCTCCGGACGCCTCCTCGCGGACGAGGAATCCGGTGACGGAGATCCGCCGCCCCTCCAACGCGCCGCCCGCGTCCCACACGGTGCGCATCACCACGTCGGTGATCTGCATCTCCGGGATCTCGCCCTCCGGAAGCGGGCCGAACAACCCACTCGACGGCGGGCGTTCCGACACCACCGATCGATCCCCCGCCCGCTGCACCGAGTCGGAACCCAGCGCGGGCGGCGCGATCATCAGGATGGCGAGCACGGGCAGCATCAACATCCAGGACGACCGCCCTCGATGGGCGTGTTCCTCGGCGTGCTCGCCCGACGTGGCCGCGCCCCCGCTCGCCGTCGGCTCCGGTCGGGTCGAGGCACTCGCTCCGCTCGAGGCGGCGCTCACGCCGGTCGCGGAATCGGCGACCAGCGCCCCGGTGCTCGCGTCCTGGGTCACCACCTCGGCGGAGGCGGCCCGAGCCCTTCGATCCGGTTCCCCGTCGACATCGTTGGACCCGGTGGTCTGCGCGGGCTCCGATCGATGGCCCCAGATGTCGAAGACGATCGCGATCACGCCGATCGCCACGATCACCAGCCCGGCGCCAAGCAACAGCGGCAACAGCGAGGGCCGCACGTAACGCAGGTACGTCCCGTCCCACGAGATCTTCACCAGCGCGCCGCCCAGCAACACCAGCAGCACGTTCTGAGTCTCGCGTCGCATGTCCCGCCTCCCGCACCGATTCCCGAGCACGAGTGTCCCCGACGCTCTCGGCCACGGCAGCGTCCACCCCGGGCTCGCCCACGAGACCGGCCCCGGCCGTCAGGTGAGCAGGAAGGCGCCCACCAGCGATGCGGCCAGGATCGCCACCACGAAGGTCACCGGCGCGAATCGCAGCGCGAACGCCCGGCCGAAGGTGCCCATCTGCATGGCGATCAGCTTGATGTCCACCGCCGGGCCCACCACCAGGAAGGCCAACCGCGCCTGCATCGGAATGCCCGGCAGCGAGGCCACCACGAAGGCGTCCGCCTCACTGCACAGGGCCAGCACGACCGCGGCCACCGCCATCACCACCACGGCGAGCAGGAGCTGACCGCCGAGGGTCTCGAACCAGGACGCGGGTACCGCGACGTTGAGCACGGCGGCGGCCAACCCGCCCAGGACGAGGAAGCCGCCCGCCTCCACGAGGTCGTGCCGCGCGGTCTCGACGAAGGCCACCCACCGCGAACCGTTCGCCCGGTCCGGCAGCCTGCGCAAAGCACGTTCGGCGATCCACTCGGTGCGGCCCCAGGCGATCCACAGCCAGCCCATCACCATCGCGGTCAGCAGGGACGCCACGAACCGGGCCACCACCATCCTCGGCTCGCCGGGGAAGGCCACCGCAGTGGAGACCAACACGATCGGGTTAATCGCGGGGGCGGCCAGCAGGAACACCAGGGCGGCCGCCGGGGCGACGCCCTGCTGCATCAACCGCCTGGCCACCGGCACCGACGCACACTCGCAGCCGGGCAGTGCCAACCCGGCCAGCCCGGCCACCGGCACGGCCGCGGCATCGTTGGACGGCAACATTCTTCGCAGCACCCTCGGCGGCAGGAACGCGGCGATCAAGCCGCTGATCAGCACGCCGAGCACCAGGAACGGCAACGCCTGCACACAGATCGCGACGAAGACCGTCGCACCGGTACGCAGGGCGGGCGCGTCGAGGAGGTTCACCAGCTGGTTCTGGAAGACCATCGCGGCCACCAGCAGGACGCAGAGCACCTCCAGGGAGGTGACCCGCCAGGTCCGACCGCCGCCTGGTCCGGCAGCGGTGGCGGGCCCGCCGCCTGCCGCCGCCCCCTGGCCGGCCGCCACCGCGACGTCGAGCGCGGGGCTCGCGGGCGGTGGCCCGCCTGCCGATCCCGAGTCGACCCCGCGTCCCGCCTCCGGCGCCGCCGCGGGCTCCTGGCCGCCACTCATTGCCGCTGTCCTCTCCGTCCGCCCCGTCGGGCGCCCCAACGGACGATGTCACCGACTCCGGGGATCCACGGCGTCCAACAGTTCGGTCCGCAACTGCGATGCGGTGGACACCACCAGCATCAGCATGGTGCTCAACGGCGTCGGGCCCATCCCCGCAGCGGGAAAGGCGTACCGAAGGGTGACATCCATGCCTCGTTCGGTGCGCACCACGCCGAGGGTGCCGAACAGGCCCTGACCTGCTCGCTCCGCCGCCGACTTCGCCAGCTGGTCGTCGTCGGGCAGATCCCAGGCCACGACACAGGTCAGGCTCAGCACGGTGAGTCCCTCGGCGAGCTGCATGGCCTGCACCGCGCAGGGCACCTCGGCATGCCGGAAGGTCAGTGCTCCGTCGTCGTCGGTGTGCACCTCGTGGTAGCGCTCCAACGCCTCGCGGGCGGCGGCGAGCAGTTCCGCCGTGTTGGCGGCCTCGTTGGCTCTGGCATCCAACGGTGCCTCGGGTTCACTCACTTAGCTGGTGCCTCCGTTCTGCTTCTCGAGTCCGGCCGCGAGTCCGGGATCGGTCGCGATCACGCCACCGGTCTGGGGCGACTCGCCTGCGGGGTGCGCGGCGGACTCGGCGGTGCTCGGCACCTCGTAGTCGTCGGAATCGGCGGGCGGGGTCGGGCCCGCCTGCTGGTTCTTCACGCCGCCGAAGCGGCGATCGCGCTGCGCGTAGGCCTCGCACGCCCGCCACAACGCCAACCGGTCGAAGTCGGGGAACAGCGTGTCCATGAAGACCAGCTCGGCGTAGGCCGACTGCCAGACCAGGAAGTTCGAGGTACGCAGCTCCCCGGAGGGCCGAAGGAACAGATCGACGTCGGGCATGTCCGGGTGGTACAGGTACTTCGCGATCAGCTTCTCGTCGATCTTGTCCGGGTTGATCTCCCCGGCCGCGACCCGCTGTGCGATCTCCTTGGTGGCGTCGGCGATCTCCGCGCGACCGCCGTAGTTGACGCACAACGTGAGGGTCAGCAGATCGTTGTCCTTGGTGCGCTCCTCTGCGTCCTCGAGCTGATCGATGACGCTGCGCCACAGCTTGGGACGCCTGCCCGCCCATCGGACGCGGACGCCGTGCTCGACCATGAACTCGGTGCGCTTGGCCAACACATCGCGGTTGTAGCCCATCAGGAAGCGCACCTCCTCCGGGCTGCGCTTCCAGTTCTCCGTGGAGAAGACATAGACCGACAGCCACTTGACGCCGAGCTCGATGGCGCCGCTCACCACATCGCTGAGCACCTCCTCGCCGCGTCTGTGGCCCTCGGTACGGGGCAGCCCTCGGGATTTGGCCCACCGACCGTTGCCATCCATCACCAGCGCCACGTGGTTGGGCACCAACGCGGGCGGGATGGCCGGGGGACGTTCCCCGGACGGGTGCGGGTCAGGCGGACGGGGCGTGTACTGGTCTCTCCCGCTCCGGAACCGACGCAGCATCAGACGACTGACCTCCTCATGGTCTCCCCCGGGCGACGCTGGACAAGCACGGCCATCCTGCCCGACGGTGCGCCGGGCCCGTCCAGCGGCCGGTCGGTCGCGTTGCGTGACCGACGACACGGCGCCGCCGGTCGGTGGGCACCGGTATCCGCTCGGTCGCCCGGCTGCGGTGACCGCACGGCCGAGAAACGCGTAGCCGCCGACCCGGAGTACGGGTCGGCGGCTCCATCTCGATCGCGGGGTGTCCCCCGGTATCGACCTCGTCAGTCCTGCTCCACGGCCGAACGCACTGCGCAGGCTCCGCCCGGCGATGCGACCACCCCCAGCGGGCACCGCCGCTTCGGAGTCAGTTCCAGCGGAAGGTCTTGGCCGCGATGCCGGTCAGGACGACGGCGTAGGCGGTCATCACACCGAGTGAGGCAAGACTCGGCCAGTCACCCGTGAAGCTGTTCTGCAATGCCTGCACCCCGGCGCCGATGGGGGTGAGGTCGCTGATCGTTCGCAGGATGTCGGGCATCGTCTCGCGGGGCAGCCACAACCCGGCGAAGAACATGATCGGGAAGTAGATGATGGTGGACACGCCCGAGGCGAACTTGGCGGACGGGCTGAGCGCACTGATCACCAGCCCGATGCCGAACAGCGCGGGGGCCAGCACGACGGTGCTGATGGCCAATGCCACCGGGTTGGGCATGGCGACGTCGAAGACCAGCCGCGCCAACAGCATCATCACCAGGATCGATGCCAATCCCACCGCGAGGTTGACCAGCAGCTGGGCGCCCAACAGGGTCAACGGCGAGACCGGGGTGGTGGAGAGCTTGCGCAGGATGCCGCGCTCCCGATAGGCGGCCATCGCGGCAGGCAGCGTGTTGATGGCGACCGTGGCCAGGGCGACGGCGATCATGATCGGGACGTACAGATCGAACAATCGCAGCCCGCCCAGGTTCGGATCGGGCTCACCGAACATCGGGATCAGCCCGAAGATCACCAGCAGGGCGGGGGGAAAGATGAAGCCGAAGATCGCCGAACCCGCGTCACGGACGTAGAGCTTCCACTCATGGACGAAGAGCCTGGTCAAACCGGTCATGTCAGTTGCTCCCTGCGGTCGCGGACTGCTCGTTCTGGCTGCGGTGTCCGGTCAGCGCGACGAAGGCGTCCTCCAGGCTGGCCTGCTCCACCCGCAGCGCCACCGGTCGCACACCGATGGCGGCCAGGGCCGAGGTCAGGGCACGCAGCAGGTCTCCGGTACCGGTCACCAGCAGCCGCGAGCCCTGCCGTGTCACCCCGGTGACCTCGGGAAGGTCGGTCAACACGCGATCCTCGATCGGCGCGGAGGTCTCGAACCGAATCCGCTGTTCGGCCTGCACCCCCTCGATCAGCCCGCCGGGGCTGTCGACCGCGACGACCCGTCCTCGGTCGATCAGGGCCAGTCGGTCGCAGAGTCGTTCGGCCTCCTCCATGAAATGGGTGACCAACACGATGGTCACGCCGCGCTGCCGCACGCTCTCGATGACCTCCCAGGTAT
This sequence comes from Actinoalloteichus hymeniacidonis, assembly GCF_014203365.1. NCBI lineage: Bacteria > Bacillati > Actinomycetota > Actinomycetes > Pseudonocardiales > Pseudonocardiaceae > Actinoalloteichus > Actinoalloteichus hymeniacidonis. The sequence continues at coordinate 1,302,888 of NZ_JACHIS010000001.1, read as the reverse complement.
CGCGACGGGCCTGCGGGTCGAGCCCGGTGGTCAGCTCGTCGAGGAAGGCGATCTTGGGGTTTCCGACCAGCGATAACGCGATGGACAGCCGTTGCTTCTGGCCGCCGGACAACTTGCCGTACCGCGTGTTGAGTTTGTCGGTGAGTCCGAGGTCCTCGGCGATGGGCCGCCAGTCGACCGGATTGCGGTAGAAGGAGCTGTACAGCTCGAGCGATTCCCGCGCGGTCGCCTTCTCGGGCAGCGCGCTCTCCTGGAGCTGCACCCCGATCAGGTGACGGAGCCGGACCCGATCACGCTGCGGATCCAGTCCGAGCACCTCGATGCTGCCGCCGTCGGGTGTCCGCAGGCCCTCGATGCATTCGACCGTGGTGGTCTTCCCGGCCCCGTTGGGACCGATGATTCCGAAGATCTCCCCCGGTTCCACCGAGAAGGAGACGTTCTGCACCGCCACGTGGTTCGGATAGCTCTTGTGTAGGTCGCGCACTTCGATTACCGACACGACTGACCCCCAGCCAGGTTGATTGATCAATGTTAGGTGGAATTTTCGAGTTTCTCTATAACCGGTTATGCGATCGGCGATTCGGGCCCCGGGATGCCGATATCCCGAACGAGTCGACGAACCGCCAGCCACGGCAAGGCGATACCGACTACGGCGATTCCCACAAACCAGAGCAATGCCGACTGGTCGACCCCGGCGAATTCGGCCGAGCCGCCGCCACCGAAGTGCACCAGGGCCCATTCGACACCGATCACGACGCCGATCGCAGGCAGAATGCCGAACCAACGGCGGGCCGGGCCCTGGATCAGGGCGATGGTGCCGATCAGCGCGCCCGCCGCGATGTGCACCAGTCCGATCGCGAGGCACTCGATCAGCACCAGGTGCACCTGTCCGAGAGATCCGTACAGGTGAACACCGCTGAGCGCGGTCGGGATGCCCATGGCGTCGTGAACCAGCTGTTCGATCCCGCCCAGCAACAGCGTGCCGATCACGAGCAACAGCGAGAGCGCGATGGCGGTGAGCTGCGCGACGGTCAGAAACTCACGCCGGGTGATGCCGGTCGCAACCGCCGAGCGCAACGAATAGTAGATCAGACCGATTCCCTGACAGGCAAGACCATATTTGATGGAATACGGAATCACCATGTCCGCGACGCTGGAGTCCAGGGTGCCGAATAGGCCGACGAGGAAACTCACGAGGACGATGCAGGCAACGACGAGAATCCAGAAATTCAGCTGCCAGACCAACTGCGTACGGGCTTGCCAACGAATCAATGCGGGCAGGATCGAGCTGTTCTTGGTCACCATGATTGATCTCTCTCGGGGAGCGTGAATTCTCTACAGGTTCACCCGGCACAGACCCGATTCCGGGGTTGGTGAGGAGCCCGACGGAGTCGGGTCGTCGATCTCGTGGGTCGAGTCAGGCGGTCTCGGTCAAGCGGTCTGGGTCAGGGGGTGCGGATCGGAATGTCGCGGATCAACAGGTGGCAACCGGCGGCTGCCAGGGCGATCGAGCCCGCCGTGCCGAGCACCGTGAAGACCATCGCGGGCCGGGCGATGTCCAGCGACTCCAAGACCGTGCTCATCCATCCGGTGGCCATGGCGTACTCGCAGATCACCACGGGGAGCAGACCGAGCGGGATCCACAGCATGCCTCGGATTGCCCCGAAACGGTAGAAGCCCATCCCGATCACGGCCCCCGCCAACAGGTGCACCAGTCCCAGCGCGCCGAATTCCACGAGGGCGTGCAACACCTGATAGTGGTTCTGGAACAGGTGATCGCCGGATATCAGCAGTTCCGTCGGGGCCACTCCCCTGATGAGCCCGCCGAATAGAACTCCCGCCCAGGTCAGTAACCCGAAACCGAGGCTGAGGATCACCGCGTAGGCCCCTGCGGCGACCTCGAAGTGCCGTCGAGTCACACCGTGGACGATGTAGCCGGGTAGGAACACCGTCGGAAGCATGATCCCGACGGCCAGCAGGAAGTACCTCGGCGGGTTGGCGAGGGCCCCGCCGGTCGCGGTCGTCGCGTCCTCGGCTCCGGTCACGGTCAGCAGGACGCCGATCAAGACCGTCACGGTGATCAGGATGAGCCAGTAGCCCAGGAGCATCCACCGCGTCCCATGCAGCAGGGAGGTCAGTACCCGTCTCGGCTGGTCACGCACCGCAGTGCTCATCGCTTTCCTCCGCCCTGCTCGGCCTTGGAAGTGGTCCCGGTGAGGTGCACGAAGAGATCCTGGATCCCGACCGGGCCGAGTTCGAGCCGATCTGCCGCCGCCTGCTCGCGTTGTGCCGAGGTGAGCGTGCCGTACACCGTGACCGCCTTCGTCCCCCCGAGCCGCTGCTCGTTGAGCACGTCGAGCGACTCCGTGAACCGGTCCACCACCTCGGCGGGTCCGGTCACCGTGGCGCCGCGTTCCCGCAGGTTGTCGCTTTCCTCCTGGAGGATGAGCGAGCCTCGGTCGATGATGACGACCTCCTCGAAGAGCGAACCGACCTCCTCGATCAGGTGCGTCGAGAGGATGACCGTCCTGGGGTGTTCCAGGTAGTCGTTGAGCACCTCCTCGTAGAAGGCGTACCGGGAGGGCGCGTCCATCCCGAGGTAGGACTCGTCGAAGATCGTCAATGGTGCCCGGGAGGCCAGTCCCAGCGTCACGCCGAGAGCGGATTTCTTACCCCTGGACAGCTCGCCGACCGACTTCTTCAGCGGGATCTCGAAGCGGTCGAGCAACGCACTCGCATAGTCCGAATCCCACTCCGGCCGGAAATCGGCCGCGAATCGCAGGGCGCTCTTGACGCTGTGTCCCTCGGTGTCGCCGCTCTCCCGGATGAAGCAGATCTGCCGCACGATCTCGGGATTCTCGAAGGGGTCCTGGCCGCCGACCCGGACCTGCCCGCCGGAGGCCTTGCGGAACGCCGCGATCACCGACAGCAGCGTGCTCTTACCCGATCCGTTGCGGCCGAGCAGCCCGTGGATCTTCCCGCCGCTCAACTCGAAGCTCAGGTCGTGCAGCGCGTTGAAGTCGCCGTAATCGACGCGCAGTCCGGTGACCTCGATACCCAACGTCATCGGTTACTCCTTGCCCTTCTGGTCCTGGATCCGCTGGACGACCTCGTCCAGGGAGATTCCGATGATTCGCGCCTCGGCGATCATCGCGTCGACGACCTCCTCGAAGAACCGCTGCCGCCGCTGTCCTCGCAGCGCCTTGGCAGCGCCCTGACTGACGAACATGCCGATTCCCCTCCTCTTGTAGAGCACGCCTTCTTCGATCAGTTGGTGGAAGCCCTTGGCCGCGGTAGCCGGATTGATCCGATAGAAGGCGGCGTACTGGTTCGTCGACATGACCTGCGCGTCCTCGGCCAGCTCGCCGCTCAGGATGTCGTTCTTGATCCGCTCGGCGATCTGCTGATAGATCGGGCTCCGGTCGTCGAACAACGCGGCCCCCTAGTCCGTTGGTTCGTTACTCATGTAATGAACCGTAGCACCCATGAACCTATGGAAGTGTCATCCGACGCCGCACACCCGGCCCCGATGGGCACATCTGCGCAGGTCAGCGAGTTATAAATTGCTTTCGTAAACGCCTCAGTCGGTTCTTCACCCGGGCTGAGGGTTCCGGTGGTTCGTTGGTTCACCGAGTTCGACCAACGAACTCAGGGGTCGACCAACGAACCCGACCAAGCCAGACCGGTCAGACAGGCGTCGAAGCCTGCGCCGCGTCATCGGGCTCGCCGCTACGCCGATCCACCAGCGGCAGCGAGCGCAGACTGCGCTCCAGATGCCACTGGAGATGCGCGGCCACCAGCCCGCTGCCCTCGCGGCGCGGCCGCTGCTCGATGGCCTCGGCCACCGGCCAATCGCCGTGCAGCAACGCGTCGAGCAGCCTCAGGGTCTCGGGCGCAGGCAGCACCGATCCCGAGGGTCGACAGGTCTCGCATATCGAGCCGCCCGCCGCGACGTTGAAGGCCCGGTGCGGCCCGGGGCGCCCGCAGCGGGCGCACTCGGTGAGCGCGGGCGCCCAGCCCGCCTGGGTCATCGCCCGCAGCAGGAAGGCATCCATGACCAGCATCGGATCCCGCACCCCGTCGGCCAAGGCACGCAAGGCGCCCACCAACAGCAGATAGAGCCGAAGGACCGGCTCGCCTTCCTCGGCGCTGAGCCGATCCGCGGCCTCCAGCACGGCGCACCCTGCGGTGTACCGCGGATAGTCCGACACCAGGCCTGCGCCGAAGGCGTCCACCGTCTGCACCTGGGTGATCACGTCCAGGGTCCGGCCGGTGTAGAGCTGCACGTCGACGTGGCCGAAGGGCTCCAACCGAGCACCGAACCGGGAGGACATCCGCCGCACGCCCTTGCCGACGGCACGCACCTTGCCGTGCTTGCGGGTCAGCAGGGTGATGATCCGGTCGGCCTCACCGAGCTTCTGTACCCGCAGCACCACACCGGTATCGCGGTACAGAGCCATCGGGCCATCGTGCCACCCACCGCCGACGGCCGATCCCGCCGCCCTCGGCAGCGCCACGGCGCGGTACCGGATGCGGCCGCCCGGAAGATCGCTTCGGGATCGCTACCCCGCCGTACCCAGGAACCAGAGCACCAGCAGAACCAGGATCGTCAGGCCGGAGTAACCCGCGATGGTGCGCGGCGTGGGCCGGGAACCGGTGCGCAGCACCATGATTCCGAAGGGGACCAGCGCGACGCACAGCCCGGTGACCACGAGGATCGACACCAGGTTGGTGCCCTTGAGCACACCGATCATCAGCGCGGCCGTCGAACCGAGAGCGATCGACCTCGTCAGCCCGAAGGTGCCGGACCGGAAGGCACCGACCGCCAGCAACACCCAGCCGACCATGATCAGCGGCATCGGGACGGCGAGCACGTAATCGGCGGCATAACTGTCGGCCACCGCCTGATGGGCCACCTCGAGTCCCTGCACGTCGACGAGCCGGAAAGCCAGATGGTCGACACCGGCGTGGAAGTGTCGGACACACAGACCGGCCACCGCGCTCAGCGCGCCCCACCGCGCAAGGCGGGGATGGGTGGCCGCGATGCTGCTCGCCAGCATGACCACGGCGGGCACCAGCAACAGCATCCCGACCGTGAAGAGACTCGACGAGGCGACCATCAACCCCCGGTGCTCCGCGAAGGCGGCGAGTTGCTGTGGGAAGAAGAAGTGGAACGGTGCCCGCAGCAACACGGCCGTCAGCACCGCGAGCGGGCCGAGGATGCAGGCGATACCGCCGACCCACCGGCCGGGGAACACCGAATCCTGTGGCACGAAGGGCGGCGATGGTCGGCGCCGTAACGCGACACCGAGTTTCGCGATCCACCCGCCCGGCCCCTCGGAGGGGCTATCCCTGGCATCGGGCTCCGCACCGGGGTCGTCGACAGCGCCGACTACGGGCTGGATGGCGGGTCGGTTGGCGGCCACAGTGAACTCCTCCGAGGTTTCGATCACGACCCACGGACGGTAGGCACCGACTCGACGACCCGTCTTGGACGAATGTCACCGCCGCGCAGGCATCGACCCCATTCCCGGCAGCCCCGGCAATTGCGCATCACGCCAGGCCGTCGGCGAACAACCCGCGAAGGCCACGAAGTCCCGGTTGAGATGCGCCTGGTCGTAGTACCCGCAGGTGGCAGCTATCGAGGCGAGAGCGGCGGGTGGCCGGGCGCTGATCAACCGCACCGCCCGGTCGAACCGCAGCAGCGCGGCAACAGCCTTCGGGGTCTGCCCCAGTTGGCTACGGAAGCGCTGCGCAAGGCGTCCTCGGCTCCACCCGGTCTCGACGACCAGCTCGCTGATCGGCACCCTGCCCTGAGTCCGGCGCAGCCGCTCGAAGGCATGGACGACCTCGGGATCCGGTTCGGGTCCCTCGGCGGCGATCTCGGCAAGCAACCGGTCGAGCAGCGCGAACCGTCGTTGTGGGCTCTGCGCCGCAGCCAATCGGTCGACGAGATCACGGCCTGCGGAGCCCCAGACCTCGTCGAGGTGTCGAAGCCTGCCTGCCGATTCGTGTAAGGGCCCGAGGAGTCGGTAGGCACCCAACGGCGCCAGTCGGATCTGCACGCTGTGCTGTCGACCCTCGTTCCTGGTCAACGACGGGCCGCGCCCGGGGACGGCGACCAGCGCGGTGGCCCGGCGTGGACCTGCGGCGTCCTCGGCCGCCTGTACCAGCAAGCCGTCGCCGAGTTCGATGATCAGCGGGGTCTCCGGAGTGGGGACCTCCCGGCGCAGGACCGGATGCGGCGCGCTCTCCCGGTACTCGCCGTAGGTAGACACCAGCGACCGCAGGGCGGGAACGGGCCTACCGAGCACGGCCCGCCAGCGGACGTCGGTGGATTCCCGCTCGGACGACAGCTCGGACATGCCCGCATCATGCCGGTCGCCTCCGGTCGGGCCGACCGGAGAAGGCGCGATCAGAAGCCCAGCCGGCGCAGCTGCTTGGGGTCGCGCTGCCAGTCCTTGGCGACCTTCACCCGCAGGTCCAGGAAGATCTTGGTGCCCAGCAGGGCCTCGATCTGTCTGCGGGCCTCGGATCCCACGTGCTTGAGGCGCTCGCCGGAACGGCCGATGACGATGGATTTCTGGCTGGGGCGCTCGACGTACATCACGGCGTGCACATCGAGCATGTCGTCCCGGCCCTCGCGCGGAACCATCTCCTCGACCGTGACCGCGATCGAGTGCGGCAGCTCGTCGCGCACGCCCTCCAACGCGGCCTCTCGGATCAGCTCCGCGACCAGGGTCGTCTCCGGCTCGTCGGTCAGCTCGCCGCCCGGGTACAGCGCCGGGCCCACCGGCAGCCTGCCGACCAGCAGGTCGGTGAGCGTCGTGACCTGGTAGCCGTCCTTGGCCGAGACCGGGATGAGCTCGGCGAAGTCCATCACCTCCTGGAGGGCCACCAGCTGTTGGGCGACGCGTTCGGCAGGCACCAGATCGGTCTTGGTGACCACGCCGAACACCGGGGTACGCCGGGCGACCTTGGCCAGCTCGGCGGCGATGAACCGGTCACCGGGCCCGATCTTCTGATCGGCGGGTACGCAGAAGCCCACCACGTCGACCTCGGCCCAGGTCTCGCGCACCACGTCGTTGAGCCGCTGGCCGAGCAGCGTTCGCGGCCGGTGCAGACCGGGCGTGTCCACCACGACCAGCTGGGAATCGGGTCGGTGCACGATGCCTCGAATGGCATGCCGCGTGGTCTGCGGCCTGCTCGAGGTGATCGCCACCTTGGTCCCGATCAGCGCGTTGGTCAGGGTGGATTTGCCCGCGTTAGGCCTGCCGACGAAACAAGCGAAGCCGGAACGGTGCTCGGCGAGGCTGCTGCTCATCCCAGCATTGTTGCAAGCGCCGCCGGCATGGCTCGGTCCAGCCGTCGTCCGAGCAGCAGTCGATCTTGTAAGGCCGACGGGGTGCCGCGCTACGCCGACCCGTGCGGCCCGCGCGCCTCCGGCAACGGCGCGTTCGAACCCGGACCCAGCACCCGTTCCACCAGCTGATCCAGCGGCCCCTGCTCGGAGGAATGCGCGAATTCCACCCGCTCCGGCGCATCGGGGTCGTACCAGACCACGGTGCGGTCGCCGGTTCGCGGCAGGTGGTCCACGTCGACGGCCCGTTCCTTGACATACGTCCGCAGCGCGCCGTCCTGACCCGCGTACTCCACAGTGATCAACACGAGTGGTGCGCCCCTGATCTCGGTGTCGGTCACCTGGACCGAGGAGATCCGCCCCGCCACCGGGGTGCCGATCCGCATCAACGCGACGCCGTCGGCCGTTCGCTGCCGCGCGCGTGCCCCGGCAGCCAATCGGCCGCCGATCAGCACGATGCCGATCAGCAGCAGTCCGGCGGCCAGTCCGACGAGCCAGGGATGCTGCTCGCCGATCGGCAACCACAGCCAGATCGCCACGGCCAGCCCGCCTGCAGTGATCGAGGCTGCGGGCAGGATGAGCCCGGCGAGCCTGCCACCGCCGATCAGACCGACGACCACCAGCAGCGCGAACAAACCGAGGGTGATGGGCGCGGAATCCAGCAACAGAGTGTCACCAGCGCACTGAGCCGATTCCGAGGAAGCACAGGTATAGGAACCCACCAGTTGATAAGCGATTACGGCGGAACCGCCGAGTCCGAGCACCGCCAACACCAGGACGATGCCGTTACGGAGTGAAACCGGCCGGACGGCGGAAGCCGCGCGAACCTCGCTGGTCACCATGATCATATAGTAGGGCGATCGGACGATAAGGAAAAATCTCCAGCACAACACCGGGAGGCTTACCGGAAAATCATCGACGATTCTCGCCGATAGTCACCGAAAACCGAGAACCCGACGACAGCAGGATCGATGCAGGTCAGGCCGCATTTCCGTCCGGAGAATTCGTCGACGAATCGTGATATCGACACGCCGACGCCCACGGATCCGCCGTGACTCCGACCCCGCTGACGACCCGACGCGGCCGGTGGTCGAGGCCGAGGAATGCGACTACCACCGCTTCGGCATTCGACAGGATAAGCCAGCATTCGGAAGAAATCCCACTGGACAGATCGGCAATCCATGTAAACGATTTATCGCACGAAGAGCACGGTTTCCACCGATGCCGAAGCACCTTGTTTCGCCAGCCACCGACAGGGCGGGCGGCCGCGCATACCGAGCCATCGAGACACTCCGGGGCACGCACTCGAACCCCGAGTGACAGCACGAGCCGACATCGTCCTCGCCGCAGGCTTGCAGGCGACCGGTACCAAGAAGAACGCGCGAGGATGCTCGACAGACATCCTCGCGCGTCAGCAGATCTCGTGCTACCACCCACAGCGGGTGGCTAGACCTCCGTGGCCACCAGATTGCCCGCCGCGTCGGCCAGATGGATCGGCGCCCCCGACGACAGGTCACGAACCACCGCTCTGGAGGGCTCGTCCACCACCGTCAGATCGCCGACCACGGCCGCCGCCTCCAGGGCCGTAGCTCCGCTGGCCACCGCAGCGGCCACGGCGGCCTGCAAGGCCGTCAGCCGCAGGGAGGGCAGCTCGACGGTGCACGCCGAGTAGGTCCGCCCATCGGTGTCGCGGACGGCGGCGCCCTCGGTGGCACCGACCCGGGCCCGCCCCGCCTGCGCCAAGGTGATGATCTTGCGGTCCTCGGGATCCAACGCGTCGATCCGATCCGTCCCCGACTCAGCCATTGGCCGTGGTCCTCTCCTGAGTGCGAACCTGCTCCGGCTCCGCGTCCGGATCGGCGGCCTTGGTCCTGGGCAGCCTGCTGACCAGTAACGTGCTGATCCGCATTCTGCCTCGGTTGTCCTTGCCGCCCTCGGCGCGCATCCGCAGGCCGCTGACCTCCGTCTCGGCGCCCGGCAGCGGCACCCGGCCCAGGCGTTGAGCCAGCAGTCCGCCCGCCGTGTCCACGTCGTGGTCGTCGATCTCCACGTCGAAGAGCTCGGCCAGATCGGTCACCGGCAGTCGGGCGCTGACCCGGGCCGAGTCCTCGTCAAGGCGCTCCACCGGCGGACGCTCACCGATGTCGGACTCGTCGGTGATCTCGCCGACGATCTCCTCGAGGATGTCCTCGATGGTCAGCAGGCCCGCCGTGCCGCCGTACTCGTCGACGGCGACCGCGAGGTGATTACGCGACACCTGCATCTCGCGGAGCAGCTCGACCAGTCGCTTCGAGTCCGGCACCAGCACCACCGGGCGCATCAGCGTCTCGACACGGGTGTCGCTGCCGTCGCCCAGCGGACCATCGCTCCACGAACGGACGAGGTCCTTGATGTTGACCACTCCGACGATGTCGTCGACGCTCTCGCCGATCACCGGAATCCGGGAGTAACCGGTGCGCAGACACAGGGCCACCGCCTGGCGCACCGACTTGTCCCGTTCGATCCAGATGACCTCGGTCCGAGGCACCATCACCTCGCGGACCACGGCGTCGCCCAGCTCGAAGATCGAGTGGATCATCTCGCGCTCGCCCGCCTCGACGACACCGCGCTCCTCGGCGATGTCGACCAGCTCGCGCAGCTCCACCTCGGAGGAGAACGGACCCTCGCGGAAACCGCGTCCCGGAGTGATCGCGTTACCCAACAGGATCAGCAACCTGGCCAGTGGGCTGAGCAGCTTGCCGAGCATCCGCACCGGCCCGGCCACCAGGCAGCCGACGCCGTAGGGGTGCTGGCGACCGATCGTCCTCGGGCCGACGCCCACCAGGACGTAACTCACCACTAGCATGATCAACACGGCGACGAGCACCGCGAAGCCGTCGGAGTCGAAGGTCGCCACCACCACGACGGTCACCAGCACCGTCGCCGTCAACTCGCAGGCGAGCCGCAACAGCAGCAACAGGTTGATGTGGCGGGGGCGCTCGGTGACGACCTCGGCCAACGCCTTCGCCCCGGAGCGGCCCGACCGGACCAGTTCGTCCACTCGCGCTCTGGACACCGTGCTCAACGCCGCGTCGGCTGCGGCGAAGGCTCCCGCGAAGACGACCAGCAGCGCGGCCAACGACAACATCATGAAGGGGCTCCCCATCGAAGAGACTCAGGGCCGCCGGGTGTGTCGATCACCGATTCGGTTCCCCCGGCGAGGTGGCGGGCTCGCCACCCTCGTCCTCGGCACCATCGCCTTCCAGCCCGACCGCACCGAGCACCCGGGAGTCGGCGTCGTCTCGGGCCGCCGTGGCCAGCGCATCCCGCGAGGTGGCCCGGAAATCGGCCAACAGCCGGTTCTGCAGCCCGAACATCTCGCGTTCCTCGGCGGGCTCGGCATGGTCGTAGCCCAGCAGGTGCAGCACGCCGTGCACGGTCAGCAGGTGCAACTCGTCGAGCAGGCTGTGCCCGGCCTTCTTCGCCTGTTCCCGAGCGAACTCGGGACACAACACGATGTCCCCGAGCAACGCGGGCCCGGAGGCGGCGGTGTCGGGCCTGCGTGCCGAGTCGAGCTCGTCCATGGGGAATGCCATCACATCGGTGGGACCGGGTAGGTCCATCCACCGTTCATGCAGATCTGCCATCGCCTCCAGCTCGACAAGCAGCACCGACAACTCGGCGAGCGCGCTGACGCCCATCCGATCCAGTGCATAGCGAGCGGCGGCGACGATGGAGGTCTCCTCAACCGCCACGCCTGATTCGTTGGCGATCTCGATACTCACCGTGTTCACCGTCCCTGTCGGCGGCCACGACCGGTTCGCGCATCGGAGCGCTCGTCCGAGGCGGGGGCCTGCGGGTGCTCCTGCACCACCTGCCACCGTTCGTAGGCGTCCACGATGTCGCTGACCAGTCGATGCCGGACCACGTCGTGGCTGGTGAGCATAGAGAAGTGCACGTCCTCGACACCGTCCAGGATGTCCCGCACGACCCGGAGGCCGCTTCGAGTGCTTCCGGGCAGGTCGACCTGGGTGATGTCGCCGGTCACCACGATCTTGGAGCCGAAGCCGAGCCGGGTGAGGAACATCTTCATCTGCTCGGGCGTGGTGTTCTGCGCCTCGTCCAGGATGATGAACGCGTCGTTGAGAGTTCGGCCACGCATGTAGGCCAGTGGCGCGACCTCGATGGTGCCCGCCTGGGTGAGCCGGGGAACCGACTCCGGATCGACCATGTCGTGCAGCGCGTCGTAGAGCGGCCGCAGGTACGGGTCGATCTTGTCGTGCAGCGTGCCGGGCAGGTACCCGAGCCGCTCCCCGGCCTCCACCGCAGGCCGGGTCAGGATGATCCGGTTGACCTGCTTGGCCTGCAGGGCCTGCACGGCCTTGGCCATCGCCAGATAGGTCTTGCCGGTACCCGCCGGGCCGATACCGAAGACGATGGTGTTCTTGTCGATGGCATCGACATAACGCTTCTGGTTCAGCGTCTTCGGTCGGATCGACCGGCCGCGTCGGGAGAGGATGTCGAGGCTGAGCACCTCGGCGGGGGACTCGCCCGCGTCGGCCGACAGCATCCCCACGGTGCGCCGGACCGAGTCGGCGCTCAATGGTTGGGCCTTGCCGACCATGATCAGCAACTCCGCGAAGAGACGCTCCGCGAAGGCGACCTCGGCAGGCTTGCCGGTGAGGGTGATCTCGTTGCCACGGACGTGGACGTCGGCACTGACCAACTCTTCGATCACCCGGAGGTTCTCGTCCCCGGACCCGAGGAGGTTGAGTACGACGGCATCCGGAACGGTGAGGTTGGACTTGGCGACGACCTGCTGGGCGAGTGCGGCGTCCTCGGGCGTGATCGCCTTGCCGTTGCCCGCCGCTGGTCCTGCTGAATCGGCACTGCGAGCTGAGCCCGCTGCGGTTGTTGCCACGGTGTGTTCCGGCCCACCTTCTGCGCTGACGCGACGCACGCTGACTGCCTCCGGCCCACCTGAGCAGGCCCTGCCTTGACGACACTTCGATGCTAGCTGTAACGCACGACCGAACGCACGCGTGATAAATCCCTGCGTGCCCTGCGGCCGGGCGCGGACGCCGTCGGTATCGGGCGGTGTGGGCCGCCGGGGAGAGCGTCGGATGCATCGGCCCGGCGGTGGCTCGGTCTCCGCCGGGCTTCGTCTTTGGGCAGGGGTGTCCGGTCGGGTCCGGACGTGCAGGCTCACGCCTTGGGCGCGCCGCCCTGCGGGTTGCCGACCAGCGGGCCGAGCGGCTGGCCGCCCAGTAGGTGCAGGTGCGCGTGGAAGACGGTCTGACCCGCGTCCGCACCGGTGTTGAACAGCAGCCGGTAGCCGCTCTCCGCGACGCCTTCCTCCTCGGCGACGTCGGCGGCGACGTGGAAGAGATCGACCAGCAGGGCCGGGTCCTCCGCCGCCAGAGTGGCCGCGTCCGGATAGTGCGTGCGCGGGACGAGAAGTACGTGGGTGGGCGCCTGGGGATGGATATCCCGGAACGCGAAAGTGGTGTCTGTCTCACGGATCACGCTGCACGGCAGTTCACCTTCGAGCAGCTTGCAGAAAAGACAGTCGGACTCCGGATCGCTCATGACGTGCAGGCTAAACCTCGGTGACGAACAGGGGTTGCAGGTGGTCCGGTCTTCGGTTGTCCGCCGCCCGTTCTCGACCGGTAATCGCGGCGGAAATCTGCGGCCCAGGCAACCGACCACAGCCGCAGTGGCAACTCACGCCGACGAATTCGCGCTGGTTGGCGGCCAAGCGATCGACAAAAGCCAAAACAGAACAGTGGTTCGACCGAGAAAAGCAAGCGGTGCGTCAAGAGACGCCGAACACTCTGGAAATTAGCAACAGGAAACGCCACTACGCGTGGCAGCGAGGCCGTCACGGACCGAATCCCTTTATCGGCAAACCAATTGTTGCGTCGGGCGATAAGCGAACCGCGTTAGCCGGCGAGTAAGTCGTTCCGCGCACAATCAGTGTGCGGCGAGCCGCGATCCCGGTGGGCGTTCCCGGTCGGCACCCGCCGAGCACGCGAGGGCGGACCCGGGTGTCCTCGTCCTACCGCTACCAGCGCCCGCCTGCGACCGAGAGCACGCCCAACGCGGCCACGCCCGCCGTGGAGGCCCGCAGCACCGTGTCACCGAGCAGGGCAGGGCGGGCGCCCGCCTCGACGAGCCTGCTCAGTTCGCTCGGCTCGATGCCGCCCTCCGGGCCCACCACGAGCAGCAGTTCGCCCGTCGTCGGCAGCTCGATCGAGCTCAGCCGCGCCGAGGCGGACTCGTGCAGCACCACGGCCAGCGTCGCCGCCCGTACCCGCTCGACGAGTTCGGTCAGGTTCACCGCCTCGGACACCGGCGGCAGCCAGGATCGGCGGGCCTGCTTGGTCGCCGCGCGGGCCATGAAACGCCAACGCTCCAGGGCCTTCGCGCCACGCGGCCCGCTGTCCCATCGGACGACGCTGTGCGCGGCCCGCCACGGAACCAGCGCGTCGACTCCGACCTCCACGGACTGGTCGACGGCCAGTTCGCTGCGGTCACCCTTGAGCAGGGCTTGGACGAGGGTCATCCGCAGCGCCGGTTCCGGCTCCTGCGCCCGCTGCAGGATCCGGGCCGACAGGGTGTCCTTGGCGACCGAGGTCACCTCGGCCCGGCCGATGCCGCCCCGCCCGTCCGACACCAAAAGGTGCTCGCCGACCCGCAGTCGGGTCACCGTCGCGGCGTGCCGCCCCTCCGGGCCCGAGAGCTCCACCCGGTCGCCCTCGGGAAGCTCGGTCAGGAACAGCGGCAGCCCGTCCCTGGCCAGCGGGGGCGGCGGCACCGCAGCGGTCATCGTCTTTCCCATCCCATCAACTGTTGTCGCCGGTAACGCGGCACACCCGCCACGCGCGTAGCCGAGGTCCGGACACGACCGGCCCCGCCCCGCTGCTCTCGCGCCTGCCGTCGGTGACTAGCGGGAACCGAAGGAGTCGCGCAGCCGGGAGAACAATCCGCCGTTGACCCGGCCGTTGCCGTTGGCGGCCAGTTCGGATTCCTCGTCGCGCAACGCGGCCAGTTCCCGCAGCAGGTCGGTCTGCCTGCCGTCGAGCCGGGTCGGCACCACGACGTCCAGATGCACGTGCAGGTCGCCACGACCACTGACGCGGCCGTTGGAGCGCAGCCTGGGCATCCCCTGGCCGGTCAGCAGCAGGCGGGTGCCGGGTTGCGTACCGGGTTCGACCCGGATCTCCTCGGTCCCGTCCAGCGTGTCCAGCGGCAGGACCGTGCCCAGCGCCGCCGAGGTCATCGGAAGCATCAGGGTGCAGTGCAGATCCGAGCCGTCCCGGGTGAAGGTGTCGTGCTCGACCTCGTCGACCTCGACGTAGAGGTCGCCTGCGGGACCACCGCCGACGCCGACCTCACCCTGGGCCGACAGGCGCACCCGCATGCCGTCCGCGACACCCGCGGGGATCTTGACCGTGATCGTCCGACGGGACCGCACCCGGCCCTCGCCGCTGCACTGGCCACAGGGGTCGGTGATGACCTCGCCGAAGCCACGGCAGGTGGGGCAGGGCCGAGCGGTGACGACCTGGCCGAGGAACGAGCGCTGCACCGACTGGACCTCGCCCTTACCGGCGCAGGTGTCACACACCGAGGGGGTGGTGTCCTCCTGGCAGCCGGTCCCGGCGCAGGTGTCGCACAACACAGCCGTGTCGACGGTGATCTCCCGGCTGACGCCGCTGGCGCAGTCCTCCAGGGTCATCCGCAGCTTGATCAGCGCATCCGAACCCTGCTGCATCCTGCTGCGCGGGCCCCGGCTCTGCCCACCGGCGTTGCCGCCGAAGAACGCGTCCATGATGTCGCCGAGACCACCGAAGCCCGCGAAGGGGTCCCCGCCGCCGGAGCGGCCGCCGCCGTTGTCCAACGGATCGCCGCCGAGGTCGACGACCTGCCGCTTCTTGGGGTCCGTCAGCACCTCGTAGGCGGTGGTGACCTCCCTGAACCGCTGCTGCGCAGCCGGGTCCGGGTTGACGTCTGGGTGTAGCTCCCTTGCCAGCTTCCGATAAGCCCGCTTGAGCTGATCCGCGCTGGCGTCCTTGCTCACGCCGAGCAAGCCGTAGTAGTCCCTGGCCACTTTCTCCGGTCCTCCTGCCGCAGCCCGCCCGCCGAACCGCGGCGTTCTTTTCGCCCGCGCGCCGTCGGCACGCATTCTCATCGGAATCATCGGGTCCGATCGGACCCTGTCTGCCTTACATCATGCTCTCTTCGCCGGTCGGCTTTCAGCGACCGGCGAGAATCTCCCCCACATAGGCCGCGACGGCCCGCACGGCGGCCATCGTCCCCGGGTAGTCCATCCGTGTCGGACCGACCACACCGATACCGCCGAACACGTTGCCCGGCGATCCATAACCGACCGAGACCACCGAGGTGTCGCGCATCTCCATGGCCTCGTTCTCGACGCCGATGCGCACCAACACCGTGCCGGGGTCCCGGGCCGCGGCCAGCAATCGCAGCACCACGACCTGCTCTTCCAATGCCTCCAACACCTGCCGGAGCGAGCCGGGGAAGTCGGAGACATTCCTGGTCAGGTTCGCGGTGCCCCCGAGAAGCAGGCGCTCCTCCGGGTGGTCGACCAACGATTCGATCAGCACGCTACAGACCCGGGTGAGGACCTCCCGCAGGTCGGGGGCGGCCCGTTCGGGGAGTTCGGCCACCGAGGCGGAGGCCTCCGGAAGCCGCTGTTCGATCATGGCCGAGTTGAGCAGCGCGCGTAGCCGAGCGACGTCCTCGTCGTCGATCACGTCGCCGAGGTCGACCATCCGCTGATCGACCCGGCCGGTGTCGGTGATCAACACCAGCATCAACCGCGCCGGGGTGATCTTCACGATCTCCAGGTGCCGCACCGTCGCCCTGGTCAGGGTCGGGTACTGCACCACGGCGACCTGCCTGGTGAGCTGCGCGAGCAGTCGGACGCTGCGCCGGAGCACGTCGTCCAGGTCCAACGCGCCGTCGAGGAAGCTCTGTATCGCCCGGCGTTCGGCTCCGGACAACGGCTTGACCTCGCTGAGCCGGTCGACGAACAAGCGGTAGCCCTTGTCCGTCGGCACCCGCCCCGCACTGGTGTGCGGCTGGGTGATCAGGCCGTCGTCCTCCAACGCCACCATGTCGTTGCGCACCGTGGCGCTGGACACGCCGAGGTTGTGCCGCTCGACGAGTGCCTTCGATCCCACCGGTTCGTGGGTGGAGACGTAGTCGGCGACGATGGCGCGCAACACCTCGAACCGACGATCATCGGCACTCACCGTCTGACACCTCCGCCCGTCGTTCGCAGTCCGAGAAGCCCGTGCGCAGCGCCGGACTCCGGCCCTGTCCGGCGATCTCGACGGAATCGAGCACCACCATCCGTCGAGTTTACGTTCCGGATGCCGCATTCCCTACCCATCCGGCCCGGGGAGTGCTCGGGTGTGGGGAGCCCGACTCCACGATCGGCCGTCCGCCGCCGAGGGCATCGACGGTTCGAACCAGGTCAGCCCAGCAGTCGATGAACGAGTCCGTCGGCCAGCAGTCGTCCCCGCCTGGTGAGGACACAGCGCCCGGCGGCCAATGACGCGGCCACCAACAGCCCATCGTCGGCGGCCCGCGCGGCCGCCAGCAGGCCCGCCTCGTCGAGCAGCTCGGTCGACAAGCCGCCGACCAAGCGGATCTCCAACAGGACGCGCTCCACCCGGCGAGCCGATTCGTCGAGGATCTCCCGACCCGCGCCGGGGCTGCGGCCCTCGGCGAGGACGGCGTTGTATCGGGCCGGATGCTTCACGTTCCACCAGCGGACCCCACCGACATGGCTGTGTGCCCCCGGTCCGAGGCCCCACCAGTCCCCGCCGGTCCAGTAACCGATGTTGTGCCTGCACCAGGACGCCTCGCCGCCCGACCTGGCCGCCCAGTTCGACACCTCGTACCAGTCGAAACCCGCCGCCGAGAGCGCGTCGTCGATCATCTCGTACCTCGCGGCCAGGACGTCCTCGTCGGGCGCGGGCAGTTCCCCGGACCGGACGCGCCTGGCCAACGCGGTGCCGTCCTCGACGATCAACGAGTACGCCGAGACGTGGTCGACGCCTGCGGCGACCACGGCCTCCAGCGAGGCACGCAGATCCGCGTCGGTCTCGCCGGGAGTGCCGTAGATCAGGTCGAGGTTGACGTGGTCGAAGCCCGCCGAGGCGGCCTCGGCGGCCGCCGCAGCGGCACGGCCGGGGGTGTGGGTCCGGTCCAGCACGGCCAGCACGTTCGAGGCGGCGGACTGCATCCCCAGGGAGACCCTGGTGAAGCCGGCGGCGCGCAGGCCCGCGAAGAACTCCGGCGAGGTCGATTCGGGGTTGGCCTCGGTGGTCACCTCGGCGCCGTCGGCCAGGCCGAACACCTCGTCGATCCCGGCGAGTACCGCCCCGAGGGCCTCGGCGCCCACCAGCGAGGGCGTGCCACCACCGACGAAGACGGTGTCGACCCGGGGCGCCTCGGGCAGCACCTTCGCGGCCAGCTCCAGTTCGCGACGTACCCCGTCCGCCCAGGAGTCGTGGCCCGCACCGGAACCCAGTTCACCGGCGGTGTAGGTGTTGAAATCGCAGTATCCGCACCGCGTCGCGCAGAAGGGAACGTGCACGTAGAACCCGAAGGGTCGACGACCGAGGCCGTCGAGGGCGTGCGCGGGCAACGCGCCGTCCTCGGGCATCGGCTCGCCATCGGGAAGTGAGCTGGGCATGGTGTCCAGGGTGCCTGGCAGGCGCAACACCGGACCGGGCGGGGCGGGGCCCGGCCCGCTTCCGACGTCGTCCCCACCTCGGATGCGCCCGGGCGTAGCGGCGCCGAAGCACAGGGAGCACCTGTTCGGGAACACCCTCGGCCGGGCATTCCGCAGAGCGGGACCGGCACCGATCCGACATACCAGATCGCGGACGCCCGTTCTCCTGAACTGTGATGATCATCCAATGCCAGTCTCAGCATCCGGTCGGATCTGGACCGATCATCGCGGTGCGTGGCAGGCTCGAAAACATGACAGCGCGGCGCACTCGACTCGTCACCCGGCGCCACGTCGACCTCAAGCGCGTCGCCAGCGCTCTGTGCCGACGGGGCCGCTAGCTCCGCCGTCAGCGTTCCCACCACTCGCCGGCGCCGGGCGTGCCGTCGGGTCACCCAGGGGAAGTATCTCGGGTCACCTCGGACTCGCCGCAGCGCCCCGCCTCTCGGAGGTCGCAGCCGATGACTCCACCGCAGCAGACCACCTCCACGCCGCCCGGTCGCGCAGCGCGATCGGCGCGTGGGGTGCAGCGGAAACGCGGCGAGGGCCAGTGGGCGCTGGGCTACCGCGAGCCGCTCAATCCCAACGAACGGTCCAAGAAGGACGACAATCCGCTCAACGTCCGGGCTCGCATCGAGTCGATCTACGCCCAGGGCGGTTTCGACTCCATCGATCCCGGTGATCTGCGCGGCCGGTTCCGTTGGTGGGGGCTGTACACCCAGCGCAAGCCCGGTATCGACGGCGGCCGGACGGCGGTCCTGAAGCCGGAGGAGCTGGACGACGAGTACTTCATGCTTCGGGTGCGGGTCGACGGCGGGCTGCTGACCACCGCCCAGCTGCGCGCCATCGGCGAGATCTCCCAGATGTACGCGCGCGACACCGCCGATCTGACCGACCGACAGAACATCCAGCTGCACTGGGTGCGGATCGAGGACGTCCCGGCGATCTGGGCGAAGCTGGAGGCGGTCGGCCTGTCGACCACCGAGGCCTGCGGCGACTGCCCTCGGGTGGTCCTCGGCTCCCCGGTGGCGGGCATCGCCGAGGACGAGATCATCGATGCCACGCCCGCGATCGAGGAGATCACCCGGCGGTTCATCGGAGATCCGACGCTGTCGAACCTGCCGCGCAAGTTCAAGACGGCGATCTCCGGCTCACCCCGACAGGACGTCGTGCACGAGACGAACTGCGTCTCCTTCGTCGGTGTCGAGCATCCCGAGCACGGGCCCGGTTTCGACCTGTGGGTGGGCGGTGGTCTGTCGACCAATCCGAAGCTCGCCGTGCGGTTGGGCACCTGGGTGCCGCTGGCGGAGGTGCCCGAGGTCTGGCACGGCGTGGCCCAGATCTTCCGCGACTACGGCTACCGCAGGCTGCGGCACCGGGCGCGGTTGAAGTTCCTCGTCGCCGATTGGGGTGCCGAGCGGTTCCGCGAGGTGCTGGAACAGGAGTACCTCGGACGTCGGCTGCTGGACGGGCCCGCGCCGCAGCCGCCCACGACGACCCGCGATCACATCGGCGTCCACCGGCAGCGGGACGGCGCGCACTACGTCGGTTTCGCGGCGACGGCGGGCCGGGTCTCGGGTTCGACGCTGGTCGCGGTGGCCAAGGCGGCGGAGCGGGTCGGTTCGGGGCGGGTCCGCACCACGGTGCAGCAGAACCTGTTGGTGCTGGATGTGCCCGATGCCGAGTTGGACTCGCTGCAATCGGAGTTGGCCGGGCTCGGTCTTTACAGCAACCCGTCGCCGTGGCGGCAGGGCGTGATGGCGTGCACCGGCCTGGAGTTCTGCAAGTTGGCGATCGTCGAGACCAAGGCCAGGGCGATCGCGTTGGTCGAGGAGCTGGATCGGCGGCTGGCCGACGTCCAGGAGGGCGTCGTCGACCCGGTCACGGTGAATCTGAACGGCTGCCCGAACGCCTGCGCGCGAACCCAGGTCGCCGACATCGGCCTCAAGGGACAGATCGTCGTCGACGCCGACGGGGCGCAGGTCGAGGGCTTCCAGGTGCACCTGGGCGGCGGGCTGGGGCTGGATTCCGGTTTCGGCCGCAAGCTGCGCGGGCACAAGGTCACCTCCGCCGAGCTACCCGACTATGTGGAACGGCTGGTGCGCCGCTACCTGGCAGGCCGGACCGACGGCGAGCGGTTCGCCCAGTGGGTCGTGCGCGCCGAGGAGGCCGAACTCCGGTGAGCGCGGCGTTCGAGGCCGCAGGCGGTCAGGGCCGCGCGGTTCCCCTGCACTGTCCCTACTGCGCTGAGGAGGACCTGCGGCCAGAGGAGGAACCCGAGGGCGCCTGGCTGTGTGCCGGGTGTCGGCGGGTGTTCGTCGTGCGGATGGTGGGTCTGCGACTGAGGGAGACGAGGTCGTCCTAGATGAATACCGAGACCGAGGAACGAATCGAGCAGGGCAGGCGGCTGGCCCGCGAGGGCGCCGAGCTACTGGCGTCGGCCGATGCGCGGCAGATCCTGGACTGGACCGCGCGGACCTTCGGCGACGAGTGGATCGTCGCCTCGAACATGCAGGACGCCGTGTTGGTCGACCTGGCCGCCAAGGCCAAGCCCGGCGTGGACGTGTTGTTCCTGGAGACCGGTTATCACTTCGCCGAGACCCTGGGCACCCGCGATGCGGTGGCCGGGACCTATCCGGTGCGGATCGTGCAGGCGCAGGCCCGCCAGACCGTCGCCGAGCAGGACGCGAGCGAGGGACGCCGGCTGTATTCGTCTGATCCGGACCGATGCTGTGCCCTGCGCAAGGTCGAGCCGCTGCGCCGCACCCTGGCCGGTTATCGCGCCTGGGTCACCGGGGTACGGCGCGTCGAGGCTCCGACCAGGGCGAACACCCCTGTCGTCACCTTCGACGAACGCCATGGGCTGGTGAAGGTCAATCCGCTGGCCGCGTGGTCGGACGAGGACATGACCGACTACATCGAGCAGCACGGCGTCCTGGTGAACCCGCTGGTCTCGGCGGGCTACCCCTCGATCGGTTGTCAGCCCTGCACCAGCAAACCCGCGCCGGGGGCCGATCCGCGCAGCGGGCGTTGGGCGGGCAGCAGCAAGACCGAATGCGGATTACATGGATAGCGGGGGCCTTTCGATGACGAAGACGAGCGTCGGGCCGAAGCCGGCCGAGGCCACGATCCGATCGGCAGGCGCGGTCGTCCAGCAGCCCGCGCCGAGGCGGCGGACGCCCACCGGCCTGGACACCCTGGAATCAGAAGCGGTGCACGTGTTCCGCGAGGTGGCCGGTGAGTTCGACCGGCCGGTGGTGCTGTTCTCCGGCGGCAAGGACTCCACGCTGTTGGTGCATCTGGCCAGGAAGGCGTTCTGGCCTGCGCCGATCCCCTTCGCGCTGCTGCACGTCGACACCGGCCACAATTTCCCGGAGGTCATCGAGTTCCGGGATCGGCTGGTCGCCCGGTACGGCCTGCGGTTGGAGGTGGCCGAGGTCCAGCGCTGGATCGACGACGGCCGGTTGACCGAACGCGCCGACGGCACCCGCAATCCACTGCAGACGGTGCCGCTGTTGGACAGCATCGTCGAACACCGTTTCGACGCCGTGTTCGGCGGTGGCAGGCGCGACGAGGAGCGGGCCCGCGCCAAGGAACGCATCTTCAGTCTGCGCAACTCCTTCGGCCAGTGGGATCCGCGCAGGCAGCGCCCCGAACTCTGGAATCTCTACAACGGCAGGCATCGACCCGGCGAGCACGTCCGGGTGTTCCCGCTGTCGAACTGGACCGAGCTCGACGTGTGGAACTACATCGAGCGCGAGAACATCGAGCTGCCCTCGATCTACTACGCGCACCGCCGCGAGGTCTACCTGCGCGACGGAATGCTGCTCAGCTCGGGCCCGTGGGGCGGACCGCGCGAGACCGAGCAGGTCCAGGAGCGGCTCGTTCGGTATCGCACGGTCGGAGACGGCTCCTGTACGGGCGCCGTGGAGTCCGACGCGACCACCGTCGCCGAGGTGATCGCCGAGGTCGCCGCCAGCAGGCTCACCGAACGGGGTGCCACCCGCGCCGACGACCGGATGTCGGAGGCCGCCATGGAGGACCGGAAACGAGAGGGCTACTTCTGATGAGCGGTGGCGAACAGATCGACTCTCTTCGGCTGGCCACGGCGGGCAGCGTCGACGACGGCAAGTCGACCCTGGTCGGCAGGCTGCTGCACGACACCAAGTCGGTGCTGGCCGATCAGCTGGAGGCCGTCCACCGGGTGAGCACCGAACGCGGCCTGACGGAACCGGACCTCTCGCTGCTGGTCGACGGGCTGCGCGCGGAGCGGGAACAGGGCATCACCATCGATGTCGCCTACCGTTACTTCGCGACGCCGCGCCGATCCTTCGTGCTGGCCGACACGCCGGGACATGTGCAGTACACCCGCAACACCGTCACGGGGGCCTCCACCGCCCAGTTGGCGATCCTGCTGGTGGATGCCCGGCGCGGCGTGGTGGAGCAGACCCGGCGGCATGCCGCGGTGGTGGCGCTGCTCGGGGTGCCGAGGCTGGTGCTGGCGGTCAACAAGATCGACCTGGTCGACTACGACGAGACGGTGTTCCGTGCGGTGAGCGCCGAGTTCGCCGCCCACGCCGCCGCGCTCGGTTACGCCGCCGACGACGTGGTCTCGATACCGGTATCGGCGCTGGTCGGCGACAACGTCGTCACCTCATCCGCCAACACCGGCTGGTACTCGGGGCCGACCCTGCTGGAACACCTGGAGACGGTGCCCGTGGCACCGGATCCACATGAGGTGCCCTTCCGGATGGCGGTGCAGTACGTGATCCGCCCCCGGACTCCGGAGTACCCGGACTACCGGGGTTACGCGGGTCAGGTCGCGGCCGGGCTCGTACGGCCCGGCGACGAGGTGGCGGTCCAACCAGCCGGGTTGCGCAGCACCGTGCACCGCATCGACACCGCCGACGGGCCGCTGGCCGAAGCGGTGGCCGGCCAGTCGGTGACGCTGTTGTTGACCGACGAGTTGGACATCGGTCGGGGCGATGTGATCGGCGAGGTAGCCGAGGCGCCGAAGCCGGTCACCGAGATCGACGCGACGCTGTGCTGGCTCTCCGAGCGTCCGCTGCGCGCAGGAGCGCGAGTCCTGATCAAGCACGGCGCCCGCACCACCCAGGCGGTGGTCGACCAGCTGACCGCTCGCTTCGACGAACAGCGGCTGGTCACGATCCCCGATCCCGCCGAGCTGGGACTCAACGAGATCGGCCGGGTGTCGGTGCGCACGGCCGAGCCGCTGCCGGTGGACGACTACGCGATCAGCAGACGGACCGGCGCGTTCCTGGTCATCGATCCGGCCGAGGGCAACACCCTGGCCGCCGGGCTGGTCGGGGTTCCGCTACAGGCCTTGCAGTCAGACGGCTCGCCGGCCGCGGCGGACACCGCGACGACCGACCCGATCACTCCGACCGAGCCCGCGCCGGTGGCGACCTGACCCGTAGCCGCACCGGGTAGCCGAAGCGGGCCGCCACGGCGGATGGGCACCGCCGAAACCGCCCGCTCGGCTCGAACCACTTGCTTTCGCAACCAAATGCTTCAACTTGATCAGGGAAGGCTGACTACATGAACCCCGCGTCTCGTCGCGGCCCACAGCGCGCGATGGCCGCAGCGCTGGTGGTCCCGATCGCACTGATCCTCTCCGGTTGCTCCCGCGTCGAGCGCGATTCGACCGATCAGACCGCCGAGGTGGCCGATCAGGGACCTGCGGAGGTCGTCAATCTCGGCTACTTCCCGAACATCACCCACTGGTCGGCGCTGATCGGCGTCGCCGACGGCCGGTTCGAGGAGGCGCTGGGCGACACCCGTTTGGAGACTCATACCTTCAATGCGGGCCCCGACGCCGTGAACGGTCTGCTCGGCGACTCGCTGGACATCCAGTTCATCGGTTCCAACCCGACCCTCAGCGCCTACGAGCAGTCCGACGGCACCCACACGCGGCTGATCGCGGGCGTCACCTCCGGCGGTGCGCAACTCGTGGTCCGGCCGGAGATCGCCTCGGTGGACGATCTCGGCGGCAGCACCATCGCGACCCCGCAGCTGGCCAACACCCAGGACGTCGCCGCCAAGAAGTGGCTGTTCGACAACGACATCCCGCAGGGCACCGGGGACGACGAGGTCGAGGTGTCCAACGTGGACAACGCCGAGACGCTCGCGCTGTTCCGCGACGGGCAGCTCGACGGCGGTTGGCTGCCGGAGCCGTGGTCATCGCGGCTGGTCATCGAGGCGGACGCCGAGGTGTTGGTCGACGAGCGCGACGAATGGCCGGACGGCCGGTTCCCCACCACGGTGATCATCGCCCGCACCGAGTTCCTCCAGGCTCACCCGGAGACTGTCGAGGCGATCCTGCGCGCGCACGTCGAGACGGTGCTGTGGGCGCGGGAGAACCCGGAGGTGGCCAAGGCCTCGGCGAATGAGGAGTTGGAGCGGCTCACCGGCAATCCGCTGGACGACGAGGTGCTCGACCGGGCCTGGGAGAACATCGAGCCTACCTGGGATCCGGACGCCGGTGGTTTCCCGCAGCTCGCCGAGAACTCGGTGGACGCCGGGCTGACCGACGAGGCGCCGGAGCTGTCCGCGTTCAGCGATCTGCGGCCGTTGAACCGGGTGTTGACCGACCTCGGCGAAGAGCCGGTCGACGACGCGGGCCTCGACGACGAGTCCTGATCCGACGAGATCGAGGAGCTGGCATGACGGTGACACTCACCGACGCGGCCGACATCGACGCGCGGGACGGCCAGGCCGTGTCGGTGTCGAAGCTGGTCAAACAGTTCGGCCACGGCCCGGAGGCCGTCCTGGCGCTGGACGGGGTGGACCTGACGGTGGCCCCCGGCGAGTTCGTCTGCCTGCTGGGCGCCTCCGGCTGTGGCAAGACGACCCTGCTCAACCTGCTCGCCAGGTTGGAGGAGCCGACCTCGGGTTCGGTCACCGTCAACACCGCGCGACCCGCGGTGATGTTCCAGGAGCCCGCGCTGATGCCCTGGTTGACGGCCCGACGCAACGTCGAGCTGCCCTTGCGGTTGGCCGGGGTGAAGGCGGCGGCCCGCCGGGAACAAGCCTTGGAGCTGCTCGAACTGGTGCGCCTGGGTGGTCAGGGCGACAAACGACCGCACGAGTTGTCCGGCGGGATGCGCCAGCGGGTCGCCCTGGCCAGGGCACTGGCCTCGGCAGGCCATTCGCCGGGCTCCGACGGCGCGGTCGGCCCCGAGGGCGGCGCGCACCGGCTGTTGTTGATGGACGAGCCCTTCGGCGCGTTGGACGCGATCACCCGCGACGTGTTGCAGGCCGAGCTGGTCCGGGTGTGGCAGGCCACCGCTACCTCGGTGCTGTTCGTCACGCACGACGTCCGGGAGGCGGTGCGGCTCGCGCAACGGGTGGTGCTGCTGTCCTCCCGTCCGGGGCGGGTCGTGCAGGAATGGGCCTCCGACGGCAGTGAACGACTGGTCGAGGAGATCACCGATCGGCTGCGGGAGGTGATCTCCAGCCATGCAGGCAGCTGACACCGAACGGGAGCGCCCCGCAGGCCCGGGGGCCACGGTCGATCTCGATCAGGTCGGGGCGGGCCTGGACGCATTGGACACCCCGGCTACCCGCCGCACCCCGGTGTGGCGCCGGTTGCTGTCGGGTCTGTTGCCGCCGCTGGTGGCGATCGGTGCCCTGCTGGCGGTCTGGCAGCTGCTGTGGGCCCTGGCGTTGTGGCCGGAGTTCCGGCTGCCCGCGCCTGCGGCGGTCGGCGGCGAGATCTGGGATCTGGTGCGGACCGGCGAGATCCTGCCGGTGCTGTGGACCTCGCTGCATCGGGCGATCCTGGGCTTCTTGATCGCCGTGGCGGTGGCCACCCCGCTGGGCTTGGTGGTGGCCAGGGTCCGGGTGGTCCGCGCCGCCGTCGGCCCGGTGATCACCGGGCTGCAAAGCCTTCCCTCGGTGGCCTGGGTACCCGCCGCCGTGCTGTGGTTCGGGCTGACACCCACCACGATCTTCGCGGTCGTGCTGCTGGGGTCGGTCCCGTCGGTGATCAATGGCCTGGTGGCCGGAATAGATCAGGTGCCACCCATCCTGACCCGGGCGGGCAAGGCCATGGGGGCGAGCCGGTTCTCCAACGCCCGGCACATCCTGTTGCCCGCCGCACTGCCCGGTTATCTGGCGGGCTGCAAACAGGGCTGGGCCTTCTCCTGGCGGTCGCTGATGGCCGCCGAGCTCATCGCGGCGTCCCCGCAGTTGGGCATCGGACTGGGGCAGACCCTCGAACAGGCCAGGGCCTTCAACGACATGCCCGGCGTGCTCGCGGCCATCCTGCTCATCCTGCTGGTGGGGGTGAGCGTCGACCTGCTGGTGTTCCGGCCCTTGGAGCGTCGGATACTGCTCGCTCGAGGACTGTCCGGAATGGCATAGATCGGGGGACGTCGATGACGTCGACGTTGGTGGCCATCGCCCACGGCAGTCGGGACAGCCGTTCGCCCGCGACGATCGATCGGCTGGTGCGCGCGGTCCGAGAGGCCCGGCCCGGCCTCGTGGTGCGGGCAGGCTACCTCGAACTGTCCACGCCGTCGCTGGACGAGGTGCTCGCCGAGGTCGAGCCGGGTTCCGTGCTGGTGCCCTTGCTGCTCGGACACGCCTACCACGCGGGGGTGGACATCCCGGCCGCCATCGAGCGGGCCGTCCGGGAACGCCCCGGCCTGCGGCTGCGCATCGCCGGGGTACTCGGTCCCGATGCCCGGCTGGAGGCGGCGGTGCTGCGCAGGCTCGCCGAGGTCGGCGTCGACCCCACGATGTCCGAGGTGGGCGTGGTGCTGGCGGGTGCGGGTTCCTCACAGGAGAAGTCCAACGGTCTGGTGCGGCAGGTGGCCCTGGACTGGTCCCGACGGCACGGCTGGGCACGGGTGGTACCCGCGTTCGCCTCGGCGACGAGCCCGTCGGCGGCCGAGGCCGTGCAGGAGCTGCGCGCGGCAGGCGCCGGACGCATCGTGGTGGCGCCCTGGTTCCTGGCGCCCGGCCTGTTGCTGAACCGGGTGATCGACGCGGTCCGCGCCGAGGCCCCCGATGCGGTGGTCGCCGAGCCGATGGGCGCAGCGCCGGAGGTGACCGAGGTGGTCCTGAGCCGCTTCGCCTCGGCCGTCGAGGAACGCCGTGGCGAGGCGAGCCCCTGAGCGAGGGGTGTATCGCCGGCGTGAGGTCGCTTAGTGTCGGCGGATGACCGAGACCCTGGTGCGGCATCGCGTTGCGAACGGTACGGCGACGATCACCCTCGACTCCCCGAGGAACCGCAATGCGTTGTCCGCCACGCTGCGGCGCGAGCTGCGCGCGCATCTGCTGGCCGACATCGCCGACGAATCGGTGCGGGTCATCGTCCTCGATCACACCGGTCCGGTCTTCTGTTCCGGGATGGACCTGCGGGAGTCCCGCGATGCGACGGCGGGCGACCAGGGCGTCAACGAGTTCCCGGAGATCCTGGAGCTGATCTGGACCAGCCCGAAGCCGGTCGTCGCCCGGCTCGCCGGTCCGGCCCGCGCTGGTGGGGTGGGTCTGGTGGCCGCCGCGGACATCGCCGTCGCCGTCGATACGGCCACCTTCGCGTTCTCCGAGGTCCGGCTGGGCGTGGTTCCGGCGGTCATCTCGGTGACGGTGTTGCCGAGACTGGCAGCGAAGGCCGCACACGAGCTCTTCCTTACCGGCGAGACCTTCGATGCCGCGCGGGCGGTCGACATCGGACTGCTCAACTCGGCCGTTCCCGCCGATCGGCTCGATGCCGAGATCGACCGATTCACCGGAATGCTGGCCAAAGGCGGGCCGAATGCCCTGGCCGCGACGAAGGCGATGCTGCGGGCGCCTCGGGCGGGCAGCCTGGCCGAGGAGTTCGCCGAGATGCTGGCCCTGTCGGCCCGGCACTTCGCAGGCGAGGAGGGGCAGGAGGGCATCCGGGCCTTCGCCGAGAAGCGCTTGCCCGGCTGGGTCGTCGCCGACGCAGGCTCGACCGACGACACCCGTTGAGCCGAGTCGATCAGCCGGTGCTCTAGATCGATGTGACGAATTCTGCGCGTGAACGGCCTGCTCGGCATCGAGATGGGGTACCCCTGATTCCAGCCGATTGTCTGATCAGCGAGGAACAGCGAGGGTGACGATGAGCCAGCCGAGCGAGAAGTCCGGCTCCGTCGAGGAATCCGAGGCGACCACCCCATCGGGGACGTCCGAATCGCAACCGCCCGGGCCATCGGGCGCGGCCAACCCGCAGGACGAGAACTACAGCCAGGCATTCGCGGCCTTCCTCGCCCACACCGACCAGAAACGCCGAATGTGGGATCACCTGGAGTCGATTCTGGAGGCGCTGCCCCGTCGGGACGTGTTGATCGACGCGGGCGCGGGCGAGGGCGGCACGACCGCCTGGTTGAGCGGATCGTTCCGCCGCACCATCGCGATCGAGCCGAACTCCCAGCTGCGCGTCACCCTGCAGACCGTGTGCCCGACCGCGACGGTGCTGCCGACAAAGATTCTGGACACCGAGCCCGCCGAGCGCGGAGACCTGGTGCTCAACTCCCATGTCCTCTACTACATACCGAGGCAGGACTGGTCGCCGGTGCTGGCCAGGCTCGCTTCCTGGACCTCCGACACCGGTCAGTTGATCGTCGTGTTGGAGAACCCCGACAGCGCCGCCATGGTGATGGTCGCGCACTTCACCGGACTGCGATTCGACCTCACCTCGGCCGCCGAGGAGTTCCTCACCGGTGATGCCGAGGGCCGGTGGGTTGTGCGGATCGACACGAGTCCGGCCAGGGTGCGCGCCCCCGATCTGGAGACCGCCACGACCGTCGCCGAGTTCATCCTCGGAATCGCGCCTGCCGAGCTGCATCCCACCCGGGCCCAGGTCACCGAGTACGTCCAACAGCATTTCGCCGCCGACGACGGCTCCTACACGATCGACTGCACCCAGGACCTGCTGCGGATCCGACACCCCTGACATCGCATCGGCTCATCGGAGTCCGGAGTCGACCGGCGTGCTGTCCGAACGGTCGAGCGGCGGGCTCAGACCTCGATGAACACGGCCGACAGGCTGCGCTCGTCCTGTTCGCCCTGATCCACAGCGTCGAGCACGGCACGCCGGATGCCCGGGAACCGCGTCGGATCGTCCTCGGCCAGCCCGGCGAGATGAACCCAGATCAGTCGATGCTCGCCCGCATCGAGCCAGGACAGGTCCCGCAGATAGTCGTACAGGGCGTCGAGATTGCCCCCGAAGGTGTCGGGGAAGGCCAGCAGCCGGGCGATGGCCGCGATGGTCGTCTCGGCGTCGGCGAAGTCGCGGCCGTCCAGTACATGCGGCCAGGCACCGACCCGATGTGCCTCGTCGATCGCCTCGACGACCGGGGCCCAACTCATCGCTGCACGAGCCAGGCCACGATGACCAGCAGGATCAGTCCGACTAGGACGATGGTGATGCGTCGACCCGAGTTCACGCCGCACCTCCCGCGGTACGACCGGTGCCGTTGTCGAGTCCTTCGCGGACGTCGTCGGGTTCGGATCTGCGAGGGCTACGCCGGGCGAAGAAGGCGAACACCTGGTCCACGCCCCGGTCGATCACATACGCGGCGAGCCAACACAGCGGGGCGAGAATGACCAAGGTCATGACGAACTGGAGCACGAAAGGCGATTGCACCAGCCACAGCTCTACGCCGTCCCACCACCCGGTCACCGATGCCAACACGAGTACGGAGCCTACGCGGTAGGTTCGGATGATGTTCGCCGTATATGCCAGCGCCGCAAATCCGAACGATCCCACCGCCGGGCTTTTGATCGGCGAACGCCCGGAGCCCTCGGTCCCCGACGGCTGGGTTCGGGTGCACGTCAAGGCGGCCAGCCTGAACATGCACGACCTATGGACCCTGCGGGGGGTGGGTATCAAGGCCGACGCCTTCCCGATGATCCTCGGGTGCGATGGGGCGGGCGTGCTCGACGACGGAACCGAGGTCGTCATCCATCCGGTGATCAACGCCCCGGGTTGGCGTGGTGACGAGACTCTGGACCCGAAGCGGACCCTGTTGACCGAACGCCATCAGGGCACGTTCGCCGACTCGGTGGTGGTGCCCGAGGGCAATGTCGTGGCCAAGCCCACCGAGTTGTCCTTCGTGGAGAGTGCCGCGCTGGGAACGGCGTGGCTGACCGCCTATCGGATGCTCTTCGTCCAGGCCCAGGTGCGGCCGGGTCAGACGGTGTTGGTGCAGGGCTCCTCCGGTGGGGTCGCCACGGCGTTGATCCAGCTCGCCAGCGCGGCGGGCGTCCGGGTGTGGTCGACGGGTCGGACCGAGGAGAAGCGAGCGTTGGCGACGACGCTGGGCGCCCATGCGACCTTCGAAGCGGGAACACGGCTCCCCGAGCGGGTGGACGCGGTATTCGAGACCGTCGGGAAGGCCACCTGGTCGCACTCGTTGAAGTCGCTGCGGCCGGGCGGCGCTCTCGTGGTCTCCGGCACCACCACCGGCGCGGACCCGAGCGCCGATCTGCAGCGGGTGTTCTTCCTGCAGCTGCGGGTGCTCGGCTCCACCATGGGCACCCGGCAGGAGTTGATCGACCTGATCTCGTTCCTCCGACTGCACGACATCCGCCCGCAGATCGGGCTGACGCTGCCGTTGCCGGAGGCGGCGGCGGGCTTCGCGGCGATGCAGGAGGGCAACACGGCCGGGAAGATCGTCTTCACCCGATGATCCGCAGAGCGGGCGGCGCGGTCAGGCGCTGACCGCGCCCAACGCGATCCGGGTCCGGACCTCCTCGGCCCATTCCGGCGGCAGATCGTCCAAGGCCTGGGCGACGTGCTCAGAGAGTTCGTACCTGCGGCCGCGCGACACGGCGAACACCTCGGCAACCGTGACCCCGTGTTCCGGAGTGCTCAGCACCTCGATCGGCGCGCCCGCCCAGACCTCGCCCGGTTCCTCGACCGCGAGATAGGTGCCGGGACGGCCGTGTGCGGTGAACTTCTTGGCCAGGCCTCGGACGTCCCAGAATCCGGCGAACACCTGGCAGGGCACGCGCGGCCCGGTCACCCGCAGCACCGCGTCGCCGAAGCGGAGTCGTTGGCCGATGACCGCGTCGTCGATATCGATCTCCGAGGTGGTCAGGTTCTCCCCCGCCTTGCCGGGCGTCAGCTCCATGCCCAGCTCCGAGGACCAATGGGCCAGGTCCTCGCTGTCGAAGGCGTAGACGGCCTGGAACCAGCGGCCGTGATCGACCTTGTTCACCACGGTGTCACCTGTGACGCCGGTGCTCTCGATCCGAATCCGCCCCGAGGCGGGTCGCTTGTCGATCCCGGTGCTGCCGAGTTTTCCTGCCCAGTCTGCGGTGTGGACCATAGCGAGGTTCACCGAGCTCACGGTTGACATACCAACCACGATAGGCAGCCATCCAGGCAGATGTGTAACCCCTTTCAGGGGGTTCGGATCACCCCATCCGGGCGCGAATGGGCACGTCGAGAAGCAGACCGTGGCCGAACCCGTCCCGGTGGGAGGACGGGCGGGCTCAGCGCCGCGAGGCGATCTCCTCGGCAAGCTCGTCGATCAGGCCCGCAGCGGGTTGTTCGCGAGTCCGGTCGGAGCCGGTGCCCGCCCAGGCCGAGATGCCCTCCGGGTCGCCCGCCGCCGCGAAGGCCGCTCGCATCGGCGCGGTGAGGTGGTGCACCTCCGGATAGGCCGCAGGCGCGGTCTCGCTGAGCCTGCTCAGCATCGTGTTGACCAGCCCTCGGGCGGGGCGTCCGGTGAACGCCCTGGTCAAGGCGGTTGCGCGCCCCTCGGTCAATGCCTTGCGATGCGCGGGACGGGTGCCCGCCTCCGGACAGCGCAGCAGGGCGGTGCCCAGTTGTGCGGCCGTGGCGCCCGCAGCCAGCGCGGCGGCGATCGAGGCCCCGTCGGCGAGTCCGCCGGCAGCGATCAACGGCAGGTCGATCTCGGCGCGAACCGAGCGGATCAGTTCGAGCAGTTCGTGGGCGGGCCCGCCCGCGGGGCTGTGGCCGTCGTCGACGAAGACCGCTCGATGCCCGCCCGCCTCGATGCCCTGCAGACACAGGGCGTCCGCCCCGGTGGCCTCGGCCAGTCGCGCCTCCGCAGGCGAGGTGACGGTGACGACGACCCGGCTGCCGGCCCGCTGTAGTCGCCGGACGTCCGACGCGGTGGGTGCCCCGAAGGTGAAGGACACGACGGGCACCGGGTCGGCGATCAGCAGGTCCAATTTCGCCCGGTAGTCGTCGTCCTCCCAGCGCGGCTCGCCGGGAGCGACCCCGATGGCGCGGCTCTCCCGCTCGATCACCCGCGAGTACTCCGTGAGGTCCGCCCCCGACGGCGAGCCGGGAACGAAGAGATTGACCCCGAATGGGCATCGGTCCAGCGCCCGGGTGCGCCGAATCTGCTCTTTCACCCTTTCGGGCGACAGGTAGCCGGTGGCCAGGAAGCCCAATCCGCCCGCCGCACCCACTGCTACCACGAGCTCCGGAGTACTGACCCCACCCGCCATCGGCGCCGCGATGACCGGAACACGCAACCCATCCATCACGCGGGACACGCTAGTCGCAACCTCGGCTCGAACGGGTCTGCGGCGGGGCGAGACGACGAGCACACTTGGCGTTCCGCCGGGTCCGCCGCCAGCCATCCCGAGGGAGCGTCGCCAGACATGAGAATGAATCAGTACCTACGCGCTGGAAGCCCGCTGAGCACCGTCTATCGAGTCGGAGCCGGCCTGATCGGCGCCGGACTCATCCTGTTCGGTCTGCTCGCGCTCATCGCCCGTGTGCAGTTCTTCTCCACCGAGGGCCAACCCGTCCTGGGGATGTCGAGCAACGGTCTGCTCGCGGTGATCTCGCTAGTCGTGGGTGCCATCCTCATCGGCTCGGCACTCATCGGCGGAGTGGTCGCCTCCACGACCGCCATCGTCATCGGCGTGCTGTTCCTGGTCTCGGGGATGGCCAACCTCGCGGTGATCAGAACCCCGTTGAACGTGTTCGCCTTCACGCTGCCGAACGTGGTGTTCTCCCTGGTCGTGGGCATGCTGCTGCTCTTCCTCGGCCTCTACGGCAGGCTCAGCGGCGGACTGCCGGAGGACAACCCCTTCGTTCGGGCCCGGCACCACGAGGACCCGAGGGACGATCACAGCCATCTGCATCCCGCCGACCGCAGGCGTCTCGCCGAGATCGAACCGCTCGCCCGCGCCGAGCACGCCGTGGCGGAGGGCGAGGCCACCCCGGAGCAGGAACGACTCGTGGCCGACGACGCCGAGCGACGGGCGCAGCAGCGCCAGCAGGAGGCGTGGCGCAACTACGAGCGGGACCAGCGGGACGAGGCCGTGCCCACCCAGCAGGGCGGGTCGCAGGCCGACGCCCGGTCCGACACTCAGGCGGACGGCGAGGTGCCCACCCAGCAGAACGAGCCCGGCCAGGCCGCGCCACGGGAGCAGCGCTCGGGCCGGTCGGATCGGCGCGGCGGCCCGGGGCGGCATCGCAGGCCACCGACCATCAGAGCGTGATCCGGCGCGGGCCGGGTCGGGCGACGCAGGCGTCGGGCAGGCATGCTGGGAAGGGCCGCCGTAACGGATCAACGAGGAACGAGGCCCGACATCATGCTGCTCGCCTTGCAGATGGAGATGCAGAACGACCCGACCGGACTATCCTCCCCGCTGGGCAGGTTGATCATGATCGCCGGGCTGGCGGCGACGGTGCTGGTCGCCGTGTCGGTGTGGTGGCGGCAGCGCAAGCGCTGAGCAGGACCGACCCGGACGGACCGAGCCAGACACCGACGGCGAACACCGGCCGACTACGGTAGTCGGGATGCGACACACCGCCTTCCGTAGCGCGATGGCCGAGGAATTCGGTCGGGTCCGCGCCGAGATGCTCGCCAGGGACCACGTCTTCTCCGAACTCGGTGGACGAACGGTCGACGAGGCGTTGGAGGCGGGAGTGGAGCCCCGGCAGGCCTGGCGAGCCGTGTGCCAGGCCTTCGAGATCCCCGCCGAACGACGTTGACCGCCTAGCTTCGGTCCCCCGGCGGCGGCCGGGTCTCGACCGCCGCCCTTTGGCCTCCGATCAGGAACCCGGCTGGATGCTCTCCTCGAAGTAGTCGGCCAGCTCGTCCGGGGTGAAGTCCTCCGCCTGCGAGCTGTTGGCCAGCAGGAATCCCGCCAACGGACGGTCCTCGGCCGTGAACACCAGCACGCCGCGCCCCGCGCTGGCCGTGGCCTGATAGCGACCGCGTAGACCGTTGCCCTCCCACTGCGCCTCGACCAGGTCGCCTTCGCCGTTGGCGATCCAGGAGTCCGCGGTGCTCTGCGCCGCCTCGACCGAGTCCGTGTGGGTGTAGGCGAGCGAGTAGCTCTCGGATCCCGCGCTGAACTGGCAGGTGACGATCTCCGAGCCCGAGGAACCACTGGCCTCGACGTCGCCGGGGCCGCAGTCATGCCGGTCCGGCACGGTGCCCGCGAGCTGGCGCAGACACGCGGAGAAACCGTTCTCGTCGAGTTCCCCTGCCGAGGAGCAGTCCTCGGCGGTGGGCAGCGTGGGCGAGCCGAACAAGTAGATCCCGCCGACGACCGCACCGGCCGCCAGCACCACCACACCGACGATCGCCGAGATCAGCACCCCGGTCCGTCGCCGAGGGGCCGGGGGCTGCGGCGCGCTGCCCTGCATCGGGTAGCCGGAGCGGTAGTCCGGGGCGCCGTGCTGGCCGGTGCCGTAGCCGAGGGTGGGCTGGGCGTGCGTGGTCGGGTAGGCGTGCTGCTGGGCGGTGGGCGGGTAGGTCGGCTGCGGGGCGGCATAGCTCTCCGGCAACGCGGGCTGGCCCTCGCCGGGGGTGCTCGGCGCGAAAGGCCTGCTGCTCACCGGGGTCGGCGTGACGATCGGGGCAGGCGCGCTGGGCGTGAGCTGCTCGGGGTCGAGGTCGTGCGTGCGCATGGTCACGCCGTCCCTCGGCACGTGGTGCGAGCCCAGTGCCACCGCAGTCTCCGGCTGATCCAGGCTCGTCGCGACGACCTTGGTCTGCTCGGCGATCAGGGTCGCCACCAGGGGGATCCGGCTCGAACCACCCACCAGGTAGATCCCGGCCAATGCCTCCGGGGTGGTGCCCGCCGCCCGAATCGTGGCCTTGAGCAGTTCGACGCTGCGCAGCAGGCTGGGGCGGATCAATGCCTCCAGCTCGGTCCTGGTCACCAGGACGTCCTGGAAGGGGTCCGGCAGCGGGACCTCGGTCTGCGGGTGCCGGGACAGGGTCTCCTTCGCGGCCTTGACGTCCTCGCGCAGGGCACGCTGGGCACGCCGGTCGCCGATGGTCTCCGGGCGGAGCAGCCGTTGCCAGGCGGCGGGGTCCCTCTGCGACACCTGCCTGCCGACGTGTTCCAGCAACACCTGGTCGACGTCGAGCCCGCCCAGATCGGGCAGCCCGTTCTCGGCGAGCACCGCGAAGCCGTTCTGCGTCGCGCTGACCACCGCGCAGTCGAAGGTGCCGGCGCCGAGGTCGTACACGGCGAGGCTCTTGCCCGGTGGCAACGAGCGATCCGGGAACGACGCGAAATGCGCCGCGGCCGCGACGGGTTCCGGGACGAGCACGAGGTCGTTGCCGAGACCGGCCTCCCGGGCGGCGGCGAGTAACACCGCCCGGCGGGTCGAACCCCACTGCGCGGGATGGGTCAGTCGCACCTCGTCGGGTTTCCCACCGTCGAGTTGTCGGCTGGTCTCCCCGGCGACCCTGCTGAGCACAGCGGCCAGTGCGGTGGTGACCGAGACGACCTCGGCACCCAACAGCAGGGAGCCCTCGTCAACCCGACGCTTCGGGTTCGGCTCGTACCGGGCCGGGTCCAATCGGGCCCGCCGGTCGGCATCCCGGCCGACGACCAACTGTCCGTCCTCGTCGGCGAACACCGATGACGGCATGGTGGCCGCACCGTCGACCTCGACGACCCTGGCCTCCCGCCCGTGCGCGGACAGCACCGCAACGGTGTTCGACGTTCCCAGGTCCACGGACAGGACGCGCACAGCACTCTCCTCGACACCGTCACTACCTCGCGCCCCCAGACGGGTGATCGCGCGATGCTGGCAAGCAGCCCGAATCGTGCCATGCCACCCGGACCGATATCTGCGGTTGTCGGTATTTCCCTGTGCTGCGGAGTACGACCGGGGAGGAAGGTGCGGGCGCTGCGCAGCGCGGCGGTGACCGTCGGTACGCGACCGACTCGAAGTCGTCGGTGGCCTGGGTGAGGATGACCCGATGACCGCAGGACACGGCCGGGCCGGCGCCGCTCCGGCGGACGACGGCGTCGAGTTGTTCTCGCCCGCCACCAGGGATTGGTTCACGGAAGCGTTCCCCGCGCCGACCTCGGCGCAGAGCGGTGCCTGGCGGGCGGCGGCGAGCGGCGGACATGCCCTGGTCATCGCGCCGACCGGCGCCGGGAAGACCCTCGCCGCGTTTCTCTGGGCCCTGGACCGACTCGCGGTGACCGGGCCGACCGCCGAGCCGCGCGAACGCTGCCGAGTGCTGTACGTGTCGCCGATGAAGGCGTTGGCGGTCGATGTGGAACGCAACCTGCGTGGGCCGCTGGCCGGGATCGGTCGGTCCGCCGTCCGCCTCGGGCTGCCCGCCCCGGACATCACCGTGGGGATGCGCACCGGGGACACCGATGCCACCACTCGGCGCAGCTTCAACCGGACACCCCCCGATGTCCTGGTCACCACACCCGAGTCGCTGTTCCTGCTGGTGACCTCGGCGGCCCGCGAGTCGTTGCGCGGGGTGCAGACGGTGATCGTCGACGAGGTACATGCCGTGGCTGGTGGGAAACGCGGCGCGCATCTCGCGCTGTCCCTGGAACGACTGGATGCCCTGCTGGCGGCGCCCGCCCAGCGGATCGGGCTCTCGGCGACCGTTCGACCGGTGGCGGAGATCGCCACCTTCCTCGCCGGCGGCAGGCCGGTGGAGATCGTCCGGCCCGACCACCCCAAGGAGGTCGAGGTCCGCGTCGAGGTGCCGGTGCCGGACATGTCCCGGTTGGACGAGCACGCGCCGGAGTCCGACGTGCAGTCGGCACGCACCCGGCGTCCCGCGCAGGCACCCGACGACGCATCCGATTCCGAGCCGCAGATTCCGGCTGCCTCGATCTGGCCCGCCGTGGAACAACGGGTCCTGGACCTCGTTCGCGCCCATCGGTCGACCATCGTCTTCGTCAATTCGCGGCGGCTCGCCGAGCGGCTCACCGCCCGGCTCAACGAGTTGGTCGCGATGGAGGCGGACGCTGCGGAGCCCGAGGCGGCATCGCTCGACGCGGCGCCCGGTCCCGCGGAGGAACTGGACACCGGCGGATCCGACGCCACGGACGGTCTGCTCGGCGATTCACCGACGCCACCCGCGACCGGGTCGCCCACGGCGTCGTCCCGAACCGGGCCGCCTGCCGATCCGCGCCGGTTCCCGGCGGAGGCGGTCGGCCAGTCCGGTGTGACGACCGGGGCGCCCGCCGTCGTCGCCAAGGCCCACCACGGCTCGATGGCCCGGCTCCAGCGCACCGAGGTCGAGGAGGAGCTCAAGGCGGGGCTGCTGCCGTGTGTCGTGGCGACCTCCTCGTTGGAGTTGGGCATCGACATGGGCGCGGTCGACCTGGTGATCCAGGTGGAGGCACCGCCGAGCGTGGCTGCGGGACTGCAACGGGTCGGGCGGGCCGGTCACCACGTCGACGCGGTGTCGACCGGGGTGATGTTGCCGAAATTCCGCAGCGACCTGGTCTCCTGCGCGGTCGTCGCGGAGCGGATGCGCGGTGGGGCCATCGAGGAGATCCGGTTTCCCCGCAATCCGCTGGACGTCTTGGCCCAGCACATCGTGGCGATGGTGGCGATGGATCAGTGGTCGGTGGATGAGCTCGCCGCGCTGGTGCGGCGGGCGGCGCCGTTCGCCGAGCTGCCGGGGTCCGCGCTGGACTCGGTCCTGGACATGCTCGCGGGCCGGTATCCCAGCGAGGAGTTCGGCGAGCTGCGGGCCAGGATCGTCTGGGATCGCGGCGCGGATGTGCTGCACGCGCGGCCCGGCGCGCAACGGCTGGCCGTGACCTCCGGCGGCACCATCCCCGATCGGGGGCTGTTCCTCGTCACGACGCCCGGCGGCGAGGGCGAGACCGGCTCGCGGGTCGGCGAGCTGGACGAGGAGATGGTCTACGAGTCCCGGGTGGGCGACACCTTCCTACTCGGCACCAGCTCGTGGCGGGTGCAGGAGATCACCCACGACCGGGTCATCGTGGTGCCCGCCCCCGGACAACCGGCGCGGATGCCGTTCTGGAAGGGCGATTCGCCGGGACGGCCGCTGGAATTGGGGATCGCCCTCGGCAGGTTCGTCCGGGAGGTCGTCGCCGCCGAACCCGCCGAGGCCCGCAGGCGCGCCGAGGAGGCGGGACTGGACGACTGGGCGTGCGGGAACCTGCTGGCCTATCTCGCCGACCAGCGGGCGGCCACCGGCCGCGTCTCCGACGATCGCACCGTGGTCCTCGAACGCTTTCGCGACGAGCTCGGCGACTGGCAGTGGGTGGTGCACTCCCCCTTCGGCGATCGCGTCAACGCGCCGTGGGCATTGCTCATCGCGGCCCGGCTGCGCGATCGACTCGGGATCGATCCGCAGATCGTGCACGCCGACGACGGCATCGTGCTTCGGCTACCCGCCGAGGTCGCCGAGGAACACGGCGAGCACACCGTCGGCGCCGAGGACATCCTCTTCGACCCCGACCAGGTGGAGCGGCTGGTCAGCGCCGAGGTGGGCACCTCCGCGCTGTTCGCCGCCCGCTTCCGCGAGTGCGCCGCGCGGTCGTTGCTGCTGCCCCGGTGGGATCCCCGACGGCGGAGTCCGCTGTGGCGGCAACGGCAACGCTCCGCGCAGTTGTTGACGGTGGCGGCCCAGTACGAGCGGTTCCCGGTGATGCTGGAGACGATGCGGGAGTGCCTGCGCGACGTCTACGACCTGCCAGGGCTCGTCGCGGTGCAGCGCGACGCCTCGACCCGTCGTATCCAGGTCATCGAGGTGCAGACGCCTGCGCCATCGCCGTTCGCCCGCGCGCTGCTGGTCGGATACGTGGCGATGTTCCTCTACGGCGGGGACACCCCGTTGGCCGAGCGGCGGGCGGCCGGACTGACGTTGGATCCCACGTTGCTCGGCGAGTTGCTGGGTTCCGACGCCGTGCGCGATCTCCTCGATCCCACGGTGTTGGCGGAGATCGAGGCGGCCCTGCAACGGACCGATCCGGAGCATCGGGTGTCCGATGTCGAGGGCGTGGCCGACCTGCTGCGATTCCTCGGCGATCTGGATCGCGAGGAGCTCATCGCCAGGGGCGGGCTACCGGAGTGGGCCGAGGAACTCGTCACGGCCGGGCGCGCGGTGGTGTTGTCGATGGCGGGGACCGACCGCTGGGTTGCGGTGGAGGACGCCGCCCGCTATCGAGACGCACTCGGCGTCCGGCTGCCCGCCGGACTGCCTCGGGCGTTGCTCGCACCGACCTCCGATGCCCTCGGCGAGCTGCTGATCCGCTATGCCCGAGGTCGCGGGCCGTTCCGTGCGGCGCAGGCCGCCGCGCGGTTCGGCGTGGGCGTCGGGCCGGTGACCGACCGGCTGGATCGGCTCGCCGCCGCAG
This sequence comes from Actinoalloteichus hymeniacidonis, assembly GCF_014203365.1. NCBI lineage: Bacteria > Bacillati > Actinomycetota > Actinomycetes > Pseudonocardiales > Pseudonocardiaceae > Actinoalloteichus > Actinoalloteichus hymeniacidonis. The sequence goes on along the minus strand of NZ_JACHIS010000001.1, from coordinate 1,263,184 downwards.
GCCGGTTGTCGCGGGGCGAGCTGCGACCGGTCGAGTCCGAATCGGCGAACGCACCCGCGACCCTCGACGGCTCCGCCTCGGACGCGACCGAGCGTGGGGCGGCCCCCACCGAATACTGCGACGTCGAGGTGCTGCGCAGGCTGCGGCGCGGCTCGCTCGCGCGGCTGCGGGCCGAGGTCGAGCCGGTGGAGCCCGCCGCGCTCGGCCGGTTCCTCCCCGATTGGCATGGCGTGCCGGTCCTCGATGTCGCCGATCAGGAACGGCAGACGGTTCCGGCGGCGCCTGCTCGACAGCCGGTCGTGGCGACCGCCGACGACGTCTTGGCCGTGATCGAGCAGCTGGCGGGCGCACCGCTGCCCGCGAGCGCGCTGGAATCGATGATCATGGGCACCCGGTTGCCCGGTTATCTACCGGCCGCCCTCGACGAGCTGACCTCGGCCGGGGAGGTCATCTGGTGCGGTGCGGGCGCGCTGGGCGGCAACGACGGTTGGCTGGCATTGGCGCCCGCCGATCTCGCCGAGCTGGTGCTCCCGCCTCCCGTCGAGGACCCGGGTCTCGACACCGAACTGCATCGGGCGGTGCTCGCGGCGTTGGAACCGGGCGGGCTGTTCTTCCGCACCCTGGTAGACCGGCTCGGCACGTGGACGGCGGAGCGCGGCGAGCCACGTCACGCGGAGGGCGAGGTCGTCACGGCGCTGTGGGAACTCGTCTGGGCGGGGTTGGTCACCAACGACACGCTGGCCGGACTGCGCGCGCTGATCTCCGGTGGCGGCGCCACCCACCGAGCCCGACCGGTATCGCCCCGAGGTCGCCGTTCCGGGCTGCGGGCCACCCGACATGGCAGGCCGCTGTCCGGCACCGGCGGGCCGCCCACGGTCGCGGGTCGCTGGTCGTTGGCGCCCGTCCGGGTGACCGATCCGACCCGGCGGGCACATGCCCAGGCCGAGGCGCTGCTGGCTCGGCACGGCGTGCTCACCAGGGGCTCCGTGGAGGGCGAACGGGTGCCGGGTGGTTTCGCCGGGGTGTATCGGGTGCTGCGGGCGATGGAGGAATCCGGTCGGTGCAGGCGTGGTCTGCTGGTCCGGGGCCCGAGCGGTGCCCAGTTCGCAATGCCCGGCGCGGTGGACGGGCTGCGCGAGTGGTCCAGGGAAGCAGGCCGGTACAGGAGTGCGCCGGGGGCACTGGTGCTGGCGGCGGCCGACCCGGCGCAGCCGTATGGCGCCGCCCTGGGCTGGCCGACCCCGATCGGCGCCGGTGCCCACCGCCCGGGTCGGAAGGCGGGCGCGCTGGTCGTCTCGGTCGATGGCGAGGCGGTGCTGTACGTGGAGCGCGGCGGACGATCCCTGTTGTCGTTCACCGAAGAGCAGCGGGAGTTGCGGCTGGCGGCGTCGGCGTTGGTGGCGGTCGTCCGCTCGGGCCGCGTCGAGCCCTTGGTGCTCACCAGGACCGATGGGGAGCAGGCGTTGGGCTCGCGGCTGGCCGCCGTGCTGACCGAGGCGGGTTTCCGCAGCACCCCGAAGGGGCTGCGGCTACGCGGCTGACCTCACCGGTCTTCGATCGGCCCGGAGACTCGTCGGCAATCCGGTGTGGCCGTTCGGGGCGACGCGGCGCTGCGTCGCCCCGAACGGTCGTCACCTGGTGGCCACGCTGAGCAGCACCCAGAACTGGGCGATGGCGTCGGCGTCGCCCTCGAAGCGGACGGTCCAGTCCGGCAGCCTGCCCCACAACCACAGGTAGACCGAGAATGGATCGCCGGAGACCGTCGCGTCGACCGGCCCGACCGCATTCGGATCGACCGCCCGCACTCGGGTGCCGGTCGGGCCGGCATAGGCCACCCAGGCCCGGCCGCCGGTCCGCACGGCCACCGTCGCCGCGCGGGACGCGGTGATCGCCAACTCGCCGAGCTGGTGGTCGAACCACAGGGTCAGTACCTCGTCGACGCCGTCCACCGCGATGTCGGTGTCGACGTGGTCCCGCCGGAGTCCGGCCGCGGCCTGCACGTCGACCCGGTGCACGATCGTCTCGTGGGTCAACCGGCGGGCCCAGAAACCGAAGCTGGCATCGGCGGGCCACCAGGTGGCGCACCGTTCCTCCGGCCGGTGGGCGGACAGCTCCCCGGAGACCTCGGCGAGTCCGGCGCGCAGGTAGGCGGCCAATCGGGCCGAATCGCCGGGAATCGACGACCTGATTCCACTCGATGGGGTGACTTCTCGGTTGTTCGGGAGGCGGGTCTGATCGGCGGTGGACCGATAGACGTCGCCGAGATGCTGCACCGTCTCGGCGAGGGTCAGGCCGGGGCAGCCGGGAACCGGGCTGTCGCCGGGGGCACTGTCCACGCAGGACGCCAGTCGTTCTCCGTCGATGCACATGACGTCGAGGAACCGTTCGTAGTCGATGGCCGTCACTCGCCTCATCGCCGCCTCCCGTATACCGCCGCCTCGGCCAGCAGGGTGAACTCGTGGACCTGACGTTCGAGGTCATCGGCGTCGCGAACCGACACGATGTCGCGCTCGCCGTCCTGCACGGCGGCCCGGCGAGCGGCGTAGGACTCGAAGAACCCCGCCCACTCGGCCAATCCGGGTGCGACCCCGGCCAGCAGGCCCCACACGCTGCGCGGCCTGCCGAGCCCCGGCTCCGGGCGGGCCCTGGTGGCGAGCACGGCCGCGCCGGACCGCAGCGCGCTCAGGTAGGCCGCGAGGAAGCGGTCGTGATGGTCGGCGGCGACTCTCGCCTCGGCCAGAGCGAGGCGGGCCTGCCGAAGGAGGTCGAGCGCCGAGGGGGGAGGTACGGGGACACGCCGCGCGGCAGGAACCGTCCCGAGCGCAAGAGCCTGATCGGCGGGCTCGGGACGGGTCACGACGGAGTCGAATCGGACGAACACGGCGGCCTCCGGAGATAGCTTGCTCGCGAGGACGAGTCAGAACAGAATTCGAACTGATGTTCGAATGCCTCCACAGTAACCCGAGGTGCCGGCGGCGCGCCAGACGTGATCTGATGAATGGGTGAGCCCGATGGAGCACCCTGGTATACAGCGGGTCGCGGCGGCGTTGATCGCGGCAGGTCTCGACGAATCGGCACAGCGCATCCGGATCCTGGAATCCGATGTCAAAACGGCGGCCCAGGCGGCCGACGCGGTAGGCGTCGACGTCGGCGCCATCGCCAACAGCCTGATCTTCGACGCCGGTCCGGCTCCGTTGTTGGCGCTCACCTCCGGCGCGCATCGCGCCGACACCACGCTGCTGGCCTCCGCGATCGGAGCGCAGCAGGTCGGCCGCGCCAAGCCCGACTACGTCCGACTGCACACCGGCCAGGTGATCGGCGGTGTCTCCCCGGTCGGCCATCCCGTGCCGATCACCACGCTGATCGACGCCGCCCTCCAGCAGTACCCGGTGATCTGGGCGGCCGCAGGTCACCCCAAGGCCGTGTACCCCTCCACCTTCGAGGAGCTGGTCCGGCTGACCGGCGGCCGCGTGCTCGACGTCGCGGCGACCGGGAGTCCCACCTCGTGAGCGCAGCGGCAACCGCGGACTGGGAACGTCTCATCGAATTGTCACCCGAAGAGATGCAATCCCGACTCGGTGAGGCGCTGCACGTCTACGTCACCGCGATGCGGTACCCGCCCAGCGCCATGCACCATCGCGGGCCGACCTGGCTGGGACACGCCGCCCGAGAGGGCTGGCGCGGCGTCGCCGCCGTCGATCGCCGGGGCGACATGGTCGGCGTGGCCTACGGCTATCGGGGCGCCCCCGGCCAATGGTGGTACGAACAGGTGCACCACGGACTGCTCGACACCGGCGACGCCGATGGAGCGCGGTACTGGCTTCGCGACTACTTCGAACTCACCGAACTCCACGTCCTGCCGGGCACTCAGGGCCGGGGCATCGGCGAGGCCCTGCTGCGGATGCTGCTGGACGAGGCCATCGGCGCTCAGGTGCTGTTGTCCACCCCGGAGGGTCCGAGCCGGGCGTGGCAGTTGTACCGCCGAGTCGGGTTCGAGGACGTCCTGCGCAACTACCGCTTCGCGGGCGACCCACGCCCGTTCGCGGTGCTCGGCAGGCCGCTCCCGCTGGACTAGCGGCCCGGCCGCGACGCAGGCCCACCCGGGTGTTCAAACCCGCGCGGGCCTGCCCCTCGGCCGGATCGAGGACCTCGGAGAGCCGACTCAGAGCAGGGCGAGCTGGGCCCGAAGGTCGTCCAATCCGAGGCAACCCAGGTCGAGGGCCTGCCGGTGGAAGGTCTTGAGGTCGAAATCGGCGCCGCCGCGACGACGGGCGTCATCCCGGGCCGCAAGCCACAACCGCTCGCCGAGCTTGTAGGACGGGGCCTGACCGGGCCAGCCGAGGTAGCGGTCCACCTCGTCGGGGATCAGGTCGCGGTCCTCGATGGTGCGGTCGAGCATGAACTCCAGACCCAGCTCGGGCGTCCAGCGCTCGCCCTCGTGGAAGCCGGTGCCCGCCGGGATCTCCAGTTCGAGGTGCATGCCGATGTCGACGATCACCCGAGCCGCCCGCAGCAGTTGCGCGCTGAGCATCCCCATCAGGTCGCCGTCGTCGGAGAGGTAGCCCAGCTCGCGCATGAGCCGCTCCGAGTACAGCGCCCAGCCCTCGCCGTGGCCGGACACGAAGCACATCAGGCGCTGGAACTTGTTGAGTCGATCCTGCTGGTTGACCGCGGTGGCGATCTGCAGGTGATGACCGGGCGCCCCCTCGTGGTACACGGTGGTGACCTCGCGCCAGGTCGAGAAATCACTCTTGTCGGTGTTGACCGACCACCACATCCGACCCGGCCGGGTCATGTCCTCGCTCGGACCGGTGTAGTAGGCCCCGTTGCCGCCGCCGGGCGGCGCGATACGGCACTCGAGCCGCATCAGCTCGTCGGCGATCTCGAAGTGGGTGCCGCGCAGTTCGCGCAGCGCGGTGTCCGAGAGGTCCTGCATCCAGCGCTGGAAGGCGTCCTGCCCGTCCACCCGGTAGCGCGGGTCGCGGTCCAGCGCCTGGGCGGTCTCGGCGAGCGAGGCACCCGGCCGGAGCAGTCGCCCCGCCAGCTCGTGCATCTCCTTCTCGATACGGAAGAACTCCTCCCAGCCCCACTCGTAGGCCTCGGTGAGGTCCAACCGGGCGCCGAGGAAGTATCGGGAGAAGAGCTGGTAGGTCTCGCGGCCGACGGCGTCCTTGCGGGGTGCCTTCGGTGCGAGGTCGTCGCGGAGGAACCGGCCGAAGTCCGCGTAGGCCTCCGAGGCCGCCTTCGCCCCGGCCGCCAGTTCGGTGCGCAGGGCCGCGCCGACGTCGGTCCGCTGCTGCGCGCCGTCGGTCAGGGAGACGAAGAACGAGGTGACATCGCCCTGTCCCGACCAGGTGTCGCACTGCTCGGCGACCCGCCGGATCTGCCGCAACGCGGAACAGCGGCCCGCATCCGCGGACTCGCCCAGCGAGACCCGCAGCCCCGCCAGCGCCGTGGGAACGCCCTTCAACCGGGCGGCGATGTTCTCCCAGTGCTCCGTGGTGTCGGTCGGCATCAGGTCGAAAAGCTCCCTGATCTCCTGCACGGGGCTGGCGATGATGTTCAGCGCCGACGAGTCCAGACCCGCCTGGTGCAGTTCGTCGCTGAGACCGACCCGCTCCTGGAAGACCGCCTTGGCGACCCGCTCGGCGTCGTCGGCAGGCTCCACGTCGGCCATCGCACGCAGCGCGTCGGACACGAGCCGACCCCGGTCGCGGAAGCCCTCCGGGGAGAAGTCGGTCAGTTTGTCGTCGTAGCCGTCGATACCCATGAAGGTCGCCTCGTTCGGCGCCAGGGCCACCGAGTCGTCCACGTATCGATCACTGATGGCGTGAACGCCGTGGTCGGGTTGGGAGGAAGAAGAGGACATGACGGCACGCTACCTGTCGAGAAGCCCGCCTCTCCCCGGGTTTTTTCCGTTCGCGCTCGGGCGGCACCGCCCGCTTTCTAGTCCTGCCCGCCTGCCCGCGCATCTCGGGCGGAATCGCCGATGCTGCTGCCACGATGGCCGGGTGGCCACGCAGCTGGAGGTACCCCGCAGCCGCCGGAGAGTTCCGGCGCTCGCGTTGGTCCTGTCGTTCGTCGCCCTGTCCCTCTGCGGGTGCCTGCGACTGGACCTGACCATGGACATCAACGACCAGGACCGGGTCTCCGGGCGGTTCGTCATCGCCGCCACGCCCAGTCGCCCCGACGACATGGGACCGGTGGTCCAGGTGCCGCCGGGGATGGACCAACTCGTCGCGGTCGAGCCGTATGACGAGGACGGCTATGTCGGCACCCTGCTGACCTTCCAGAACCTGACCTTCGAGCAGCTTCAGGAGCTGACCAGCACCGGCCCGGACCCGACCCGCTATCGCGTCAGCCTGCGTCAGATCGGCGAGAACCTGTCGTTCAACACCACGATGGATCTCAGCAAGGTCCGCGAGGAGAACGCCGACATCAAGATCGCCATCACCTTCCCGGCCGAGGTGCACAACACCAACGGCCGGGTGGAGGGCAAGACCGTCACCTGGCGGCCGAGGGTCGGCGAGCTGAACACCCTGCGGGCGTCGTTGCAGCATGGTGGGGCGGGCGACACCTGGCTGCTGGGCTCGCTCATCGTCGGCGGGCTGACGGGCGGCGCGTCCGTCGCGGTCGGCGCCCTCGCACTGCGCTCGCACCGCTTCAGCCGCAGGCTCGTGCAGCGCGACTCCTGACTCGACGTCGGTTGCCCTCGACATCGGTTGCCCTCGGCGCAGGCAGCCGCTCCCGGCCCGCGCCGAGGGTACGTGTCACGACCTCGCGGGCAGCAGCCCCAGTCGGCCGACGACCTCCCTGGTGGCGGGCGAGCGGTTCAGTGTGTAGAAGTGCAGCGCGTCGACGCCCTCGGCCAACAGCTTCGAGCACAGCTCGGTGACCACCTCGATGCCCTCGGCCCGGAAACCCCTCGGGTCGTCGGCGAATCGCTCCAAACGCTTGGCGAGGAACGGCGGCACGTCCGCGCCGGAGAGCTCGACGGTCTTGCGCAGGGTGCGCATCGTGGTCAACGGCATCACCCCGGGCAGCAGCGGAACGTCACAACCCCTGGCTGCCAGCCGATCCCGCAGCCGAAGGAAATCGTCGGGTTCGAAGAAGAGCTGGGCGATGGCGAAATCGGCGCCTGCCTCGATCTTGCGCACCAGATGATCCGCGTCGACCTCCAGATCCGCCGAACGCGGATGCCCATAGGGAAACGCGGCGACGCCGATGCAGAACGGGCCGAGTTCCCGAACCAACCGCACCAGTTCCTCGGCGTAGGTGATGCCCTCGGGGTGCGGCAACCACTCGCCCATCGGGTCGCCGGGCGGGTCTCCCCGAACCGCCAGCACGTTGTGCACTCCGACGGCGGCGTACCAGCCGATGACGTTGCGTAGCTCGGCCAGCGAGTGATCGACCCCGGTCAGGTGAGCCATCGGCACCAGGGTGGTCTCCTGGGCGATCCGTCCGGTGGTCCTGATGGTCCGATCCCGGCTCGATCCGCCCGCCCCATAGGTGATGGAGACGAACGCCGGATCGAGCGGCTCCAGCTCGCGAATCGTCCGCCACAGCTGCCGTTCGCTCTCGTCGTCGCGGGGTGGGAAGAACTCCACGGAGAACACCGGGCGCTGTGCCCTCAATCGATCCACGACGCGAGTCATGAATTCCACCCTAAGGGGGTCCACATGGTGAACAAGGTGTGGAGCACCGATGCATACCGACTTCGCAGTCGAATCACGACCCCACCACGAATAGGACCAGAGAGTTTTCGCGAAGATGACCAACGTGGCTACCTCTACTCATCGGATCTCGGCTCCGGCCGCCGCTGTCCCCACCGGCTCGACAGGCCGAGGACATGACGATCTGCGGAGCAGGGTCGACCGCGCGCTGGCGACGTTCCTGCACCAGCGAAGAGCCACGATCGGTGCGACGGTGCCCGAATTCGCCGAGGCGATGGACTCGCTGATCGACCTGGTGCTCGGCGGGGGCAAGCGACTGCGTCCCACCTTCGCCTGGTGGGGCTGGCGCGCGGCGGGCGGCGATCCGTCGTCCCCGGAGTCCGAGGCCGTGGTGCGTGCGGTGAGCGCGCTGGAGTTGATCCAGGGCTGTGCTCTGGTGCACGACGATCTGATGGACGACTCGCCGCGACGGCGTGGGGCGCCCACCATCCATGTCGCCTTCGCCGAACGGCATCGCCGCGCCGGTTGGGCGACCGCCCCCGACCGCTTCGGAATGGCCGCCGCCGTGCTGCTCGGCGATATCTCCCTCGCATGGGCCGACGACATGCTGCGCGAGTCCGGGTTGGACATCGAGGCAGCGGCGCGGGCGGTCCAGCCGTGGCAGGCGATGCGCACCGAGATGCTCGCGGGCCAGTACCTCGACATGCTGTCGCAGGTTCGGTGTGACGAGGATCCCGAGACCGCGTTGCGGGTCGATCGGTTCAAGAGCGCCGCCTACACGGTGGAGCGGCCGCTGCATCTCGGCGCCGCGATCGCGGGTGGCTCCTCGGAGATCGTGACGGGATTACGCCACTTCGGCACCGATCTCGGAGTGGCCTTCCAACTCCGCGACGACCAGCTCGGCGTCTTCGGCGACCCGGCCGTCACGGGCAAACCGGCGGGCGACGATCTGCGGGAGGGCAAGCGCACCCTGCTGTTGTCCGTCGGCCTGCGCCGGGCGAGGGAGCGAGCGGACGACGCGAGTACGAAGCTGCTTCGCGCGGCCATCGGGAATCCGGATCTGGACGAGGACGGCGTTTCCTCGGTGCGCACCGTACTGCTGCGGCTCGGTGCGGTCGCCGAGATCGAGCGGGAGATCGAGCGGTTGACCGCGCGGGCGTTGAGCGTGTTGGAGGCCACTGGAATCGACGCCGTGGCCAAGGAACGGCTCGTCGAGCTGTCGGCGGTCGCCACTCGGCGCAACCACTGATCGGCGGACCAGGATTCTTCACCCGTTAAGTCGAGAGATCGATACGCAGGGTGATCAATTCCATGCCTATGGACACACGATCATGGAATCAGGACGGCGGCAGACCGAGGCTGACATCCGGCCTGTGGGACCATGGGGCCGCCATGCGCAGCCCTGACGTACCCAGTACAACCGCCGCGACCATCTCGGCAGCAGGACGCAGCACCCTCCACCGGCCGAACCGCACCTCGAGAGAAAATGCCTTGAGCAACTCGCCCGATCAACGCCGTCTGATCCACCGGCTGGCCGTCTTCCGCAGGCTGGTTCCGCTACGGATCGTGTTGCTCGGCGCTGCGGGCTCGGTGTTGATCGCATTGGGCGCGGTGGGTGCGGCCGGGGTTCTCAACCACGATCCGCTGCTCGCCGATTCGGGCCTCAGCTGGGTGCGTTTCGGACACGGCCGCGATCTGGCCAGCGGGCTGCTCTATCTCGGCCTCGGTCTGTTGGTCTGGGCGTGGGTGCGGTTGGGCCGCGAGGTACGCATCGAACGAGTCGGCACCCACGGTGTGCTGGCCACCATCGCGGGGTGGCTGCTGCCGCTGCTGTTCACTCCACCGCTGTTCAGTCGCGACGCCTACAGCTATCTCGCGCAGGGAAACCTTGCCGCGCATGGCATCGATCCCTATCAGATGGGCCCCGCCGCGTTGCCCGGTCCGCTCGCCGACAACGTGAGCTGGGTCTGGCAGAACACCCCCGCGCCGTACGGACCGCTCTTCATCCTGGTGTCGATGCTGGTGGTGATGGTCACCGGCCAGCATCTGATCCTCGGCGTCCTGTTGATGCGCCTGGTGATGGTGCTCGGACTCGTCCTGCTGTGTTGGGCGTTGCCCAAGCTGGCCCGGCTGCTCGGCGGCAGACCGGAGCGCGCGTTGTGGCTGGCCGCCGCGAATCCGCTGATGCTGGTCCATCTGGTCGGCGGGCCGCACAACGATCTGCTGATGGTCGGGCTGCTCGCGGCGGGCGTCCTGGTCTGTCTGCAGGGCAGACACGTCTGGGGCGTCGCCCTGATCACGATGGCCGCCGCGATGAAGGCGACGGCGGTGATCGCGCTGCCCTTCATGGTGTGGGTGTGGGCGGCCCGACTCCACGGATCCCCGCAGTCGCGGTTCATCCGCGCCGCCTCGGCCTCGCTCGTGGTCTCGTTGGGTGTCTTCGCCACCTGCACGCTGGTCACCGGGGTGGATCTCGGCTGGATCGGCGCGCTGGAGACGTCCTCGCTCATCGTCAACTGGCTGTCGGTTCCGACGGCGGTGGCACAGATCGCGGAACTGATCGGCGGTTGGTTCATCGATCTGAGCCTGCCCAGCCTGCTGGCGCTGACCCGCATGTTGGGGATGGTGGCGTTCTTCTTCGTCGCGGTCTGGCAGTGGTGGAAGGCCAGACACGGCGGGCTCGAGGCGGCGGTCTACCGCGCGACGATCACGCTCTTCGCCCTCGCTCTGCTCTCCCCCGCCACCCTGCCCTGGTACTTCAGCTGGCCGCTGGCACTGGGTGCGGTGTTGAACTGGCCGGGTGCCGCCACCGCGGCCGCCGTGTGCGGCTCGGTGTGGCTGCTACTGGTGACCTTCCCCAGCGGCGACACAGCGCTCTACTCGTGGTTCTACCTGCTGGGCGCGCTGGCGGTGTCGGTGTTGGCGGCCGTCTCGCTGGTGCGGCCGGACCCGCTGCGGCTGTCCAGCCGTAGCAAGGTCGCCGACACGGCGAGCCTGCCGCCCGGCTGACCGAGTATCCGGACCGGGGCCCGCCCGACGACGACTGCGCGGCGGGGCCGATGGGCACCCGCCGCTACTACGACTTCATCACGAATCTTCTGCGTCCGACTCGGCGAGGACCGGTCAGTAGAACCGGTGACGCGCGACGGTGCCGTTGTAGGTCAGAACGCCATCGCCTGCGCGCGGCGGCGAACCTCGCGGCCCCGGTTCTCGCGGAGCGCGGTGATCGGCCGACCGGGCAGTGTGTCGTCCTCGGTGAACAGCCAACGCATGATCTCGCCGTGGGAGAACCCGCCGTCACGCAACACCGTGACGGTCCCGGGCAGGCCCTTGACGATGTTCTCCTCGTCGGTGAGGAACTCGGCGGGGACCAGCGCTACGCCGTCACGACGTACGGCGAGAAGCAGCCCGTCCCGCAACATCTGGTGGACTCGGGTGAAGGGGACACCCAATCGTTCGGCGACGTCCGGCAACGGCAGGACCTCCACCTCGGGATCGAGCACGTCCGGGGCGGTGGGGAACTCACTCACGCACCGAACGATGCCATAACCGCGTCGCGGCCGGTTTCACCGCCTCGCCTGCCCACGCACGCCGCCCTGCCACCGGGTCGGTGGGCCTCCGTACGATCGCAGGTGTGAACCGACGGGAGGCGCACGTCATCGGCACGACCCTCGAAGGCAGGTACCGGATCGATTCGGTCCTGGCCAGGGGCGGGATGTCGGTCGTGTATCGAGGTGTGGACCTTCGGCTGGATCGACCGATCGCCGTCAAGGTCATGGATCAGCGCTTCTCCGGGGACGCGGACTTCGTCCGCCGGTTCGAGCTGGAGGCCAGGTCGGCGGCCCGGATCCATCATTCGTCGGTCGTCGCCGTGCACGACCAGGGTGTCGACCACACCTCCGGTGGCGAGCAGGTCTTCCTGGTGATGGAACTGGTCGACGGCGGCACGCTGCGCGATCTGCTGCGCAGCCAGGGCACGCTGTCGCCTGCGGTGGCGCTGAGCGTCCTGGAACCCGTGCTGTCGGCCTTGGACTCCGCACATCGCGCGGGCATGGTGCACCGGGACGTCAAACCCGAGAACATCCTGATCAGTCGGGACGGCGTCGTGAAGGTCGCCGATTTCGGTCTGGTCCGCGCGCTGGCCGACGCCAAGACGACCAGCGACAGCGTCATCCTCGGCACCGTCGACTATCTGGCTCCCGAGCAGGTCACCACCGGTGAGACCGATGCGCGCGGCGATGTCTACGCCGCAGGCGTGGTGCTCTACGAACTGCTCACCGGGGCACCGCCGTTCACCGGGGACACCCCGTTCTCCACCGCATATCGACATGTCAACGATCGGGTGCCTGCGCCGAGCGAACGAGTCGCCGAGGTGCCCGCCGCGATGGACGCCCTGGTGCTCGCGGCCACCCGCCGGGAGCAGGAGGAACGCCCGGCGGACGCGGCGGCGTTGTTGGCCAGGCTCCGCGAGACCAGGGCGACGCTGGGACTGTCGAGTGTCGCCGTCCCGGGTGTCGTTCCCCCGGCCGGACCGACGTCGGCGGCCCCTGGGTCGGCTGCGGGCGCCGACGACGGGACGATCGTCACCCAGGCGGTAGGCGGGCTGCCGCCCGAGTCGCCCAACCCGGCGAGCGGGATCGACGGACCGACGGTGCGCACCCCGCTGCCTGCGGGCGGGCCCGCCCCCGCGCGGCCGCCCGGCCACCGGGCCACCCAGGCGCTGAGTCGCAATGAACTGCCCGGCGGTCCGAACGACGCGGCGGCAGGCAACGCCGCGCATGCCGCCCACCTCGGCGGGCTCGGCGACCGAGGTGACCGAGGCAATCGGGGCCGCCGAGGCAGACGCGGTAAGCCGGGCGGCAAGGCAGGTGGCCTGTTCAGCAAGGCGTCCACCCGGTTGATCGCCATGGGTGTCGTTCTGGTGTTGGCCCTGCTGCTCTGGTGGTGGAACAGCGCACAGTGGACGTCGGTGCCCGCCCTGGCGGGTATGGAGGTCGAGGAGGCGGAGGACTCGTTGACCGCCGCCGAGCTGGATGCCCGGCTGGTCCACGTGCCGCACAACGACATCGCGGCAGGCGTGGTCATCGACTCCGCGCCGGATCAGGGACGTCGGATTCGACGCGGCGACGATGTGCGGGTGCGGGTCTCCTCAGGTCTGCCCACCGTTCCCGAGATCACTCCCGGTATCAGTCCGGACGAGGCCACCACGCAGATCGAGGATGCGGAGCTCGAAGTCGCGATCGACGAGGAACTGGCCGAGCACAGCGCCGAGGTCGAGGAAGGGGCGGTGATCCGGACCGAGCCGGGTGCGGGCACCGAGCTGGAGATCGACAGCACCGTGACGCTGATCCTGAGCCTCGGCCCGCCGCCGGTTCCGGTGCCCGATGTCGCCGGTTCGTCCCGAGACGAGGCATTCGCCGCGATTCGAGAGGCCGGATTCGAGCCCTACGAGCTGGAGGCGGAATTCTCCGAGAGCGTCGACGGTGGCGATGTGATTCGCACCGATCCGCCCGCCGAGACCTTGATCGAAACGCCGGGAACCCGGATTGGCGTGGTGCTGTCCAATACGATCATCGCCCCGTACGTCACCGGTGATCGACTGCGGGACGTCCGCCAGACGATCGAGGATCTGGGATTGGAACTGGAGGTCCAGCAATTCTTCGGTGGCGACAATGCCAGGATCGTGGGGCAGTTCCCACCCTCGGGCACCCGGCTGCGCCCCGGCGACGTCTTCACCGTCAACACTTTTTGAGCACGACGATGTTCAATCCAGGTAAAACCTTCCCGCGCGGCCCTTATGCTCGGGTCGGCTGGACGACAGCCAAGATGGAGTGCACATGATCGGCGACCGGGGTCGGGTAACAGGAAAGATCGGCCCCGGATTGGTCGGCGAGGTGATGATCAGCATTCGCGGCGGCGTTGAGGCGTTCTACGCCTATCCCGCCGAGGCAGGCGAGGTCATCGAGCCGGGCGAGCAGGTCCTCGTGGTTGATCATCAACCACCCCGCAGCGTCTACGTACAACGTTGGCTCCCCCTTGGTTGATCGTCTCGGTCGACGGCGACCCTGCTCGCCGTCATCTGTGACGTCTACATCTGGGGAGTTGCCACATGCCAGACGGTCCGCTTCTCATCGCCATTCTGGTGGCGGCGGGAATCCTCGTCTTCGTCATTCTGCTGCGCGTTTTGTGGAAGGTCGCCGAGCCGAACGAGGCATTGATCATCTCCGGTTTCGGCACCGGGTCCACCCCGAAGTCCAGGCCGGACAGCATGGGTTTCAAGATCATCACCGGTAAGGGCAGCCTGGTGCTGCCCGGTTTCCAGGTGGCGCGCAGGCTTTCACTGGACACCAATGGTGCCAATCTCCAGGTCTCATGCGTCACCCAACAGGGACTGCCGGTGACTGTTCGGGCGGTCGTCATATACAAGGTCGGCGATGATTTCGTGTCCATCGCCAACGCCGCCCGTCGATTCCTCGATCGCCAGGACGGGATGAACAGCACCATTCACGAGTTGTTCTCCGGTCACCTTCGGTCGATCTGCGGTGGCTTGACGATCGAGGATCTGATCCACAATCGGGATGCGCTCACCGGTGCGGTTCGGCAGTCCTCCGCCGACGAGATGAGCAAGCTGGGTCTGGTCATCGATTCCCTGCAGATCCAGGAGATCGACGACGAGTCCGGTTACATCCTGAACCTCGGTAAGCCACACGCGGCCGCCGTCGCCGCCTCGGCCCGGATCGCCGAGGCACAGCGCGACCAGGAGGCCACCGAGGCCGAGCAGCAGGCGGCGGCCAAGAAGGCCGCGTCGGTGCGGGAGAGCGAGATCCAGCAGGCCGGTTACCAGGCCGAGATGGACGAGGCCCGCGCACGGAGCAGCCAGTCGGGACCGCTGGCCGAGGCCAGCGCCCGGCAGGAGGTCGTCGTCCAGGAGACCAAGGCCGCCGAGCTGGAGGCCAACCTCTCCGAACAGCGGCTGCTCTCGGAGATCAGCAAGCCCGCCGACGCCAAGGCGTACGAGACGCGGACCATCGCCGAGGCCGAGCGCGATGCGCGGATCGCCAGGGCACAGGCCGAGGCACGGGAGACCGAGCTTCGGGCGGCTGCCGACGCGACCCGGGTCAAGACGGCGGCGGAGGCGGAGGCCTCGGCCACCAAGCAACGCGGTGTGGCGCAGGCCGACGCGACCAGGGCCACCGGTGAGGCCGAGGCCGCAGCGGCGAAGGCGAAGGGTCTCGCCGAGGCCGACGCGGCCAAGGCCAAGGGTCTCGCCGAGGCCGAGGGCATCCGGGCCCGCTCCGCCGCGCTGGCGGAGAACCAGGAGGCCGTCGTGGCCCAGCAGCTGGCCGAGCACTGGCCGGAGATCGTCGACGCAGGCGCCAAGGCGTTCAGCAGCATCGACAACCTGGTGGTGCTCAACGGCGCCGACGGGATGTCGGATCTGTTCGGCAAGGCACTGTCGTTGGGCGGCACCGGTCTCGGGTTGGCCAAGACGCTGATGGAGTCCGTGCAGGGCGACACCCCGGCGGACAAGTCCGAGACGAAGGGCTCGACCGCCTCCGTGCAGTCGATCCCGGTCGACCGGGACGAGCACTCCAAGAACTGAAGGACCGCGTTCCTCAGAGAAACCGAAGCGGTCACCGTGCCTCGCATCGCCTGCGAGTGGGCGTCACGGTGACCGCTTCGGCGTGCCCGGCCGGTCTCGCTCGATGGGTGCAAGACCGCGAGGCCGAAGGCCCCTTACTCGCCGGGCGGCGGGTGTTCGTCCGGTTCCTCGGGATGGGCTCGGTTGGCGACCAAGGGGTCGTCGTCGGCGGGCGGCTCCGGGGTGAGGGCCTCCTCCGCACGGACGCTGCGATTGGCTCGCGTCATGCCCTCGACCTCGTGACTCAGCTCGTCGTCCAGCCGGGCTCCGTGTTTATCGCTTCCGCGTTGCACCACGATCGCCTCCTCGTCTGAGCGGATCCGGTTCGTCTCTTCACCGAGGCATCGGGAACCGCAGCATCGCGCCGACACCGTCGGGGACCGCGTCCACCGGGTCGATGACGAACAGGCTCGCGTCGGTGGCCGCGGCGGCCAGCGCGACCGCCGATTCGGCCCGGCCCACCGCGACATCGGCGGTCATCTCCCCCGCCATGCTGTTCGCATCCTGGGCGCCGAAGCTGATGTCGGTCGCCTCCTCTCCGACCGTCACGTCGCGGTGCATCCCGTCGGAGGGCAGCAGCACCGTCTCGACGGCGCCCGCACGCAAGGCGGCGACCACCGGTTCCGGGCCACTGACGGCCAATCCCTGGCCCGCGCCCAGCTCCGATTGAAATCGATCGAGGACCTGCTCGGTCTCGTCGGCCAGGAACTCGGCGGCGATGCGCTGCACCTCCTCGGCCAGAGCGGTCCGGTCGGAGCCAGCGGCCCGCCCGCCGTGTTCGGCTTCCACCGCGATGGTTCGGCTGCGGCTGGGCAGAGCGGCCATGACCTCGGCTCGGGCCCGTACCTCGCCCGCGATCACGATCAGTCGACTACCGATCTCGGCGGCGGCCCGATCGACCTCGTGCGCGATCTCCGCCGCGTTGTGCGCGGCGGTGTTCTCCACTCGGCGCTGCACCCGGTTCTGCGACCAGCCCAGCCCGCGCACCTTGTGCACCGGCCGCTCGTCGCCGCGAACGGTGTGTTCCCGCCAGCCGCCGTCGCGGACGTGCACCCCGATGTCGGCGCCGACGCGGTCCACCACCGCGACCACGACCGGCTCATCGGAGGACACCGCCACCAACAGCGGGAAGACGTCGGGAACCCGCGAGTAGGCGGTCACCGTGTTGGCGGGCGGTTCGGGCAGCACCCGGTCGAGTAGGACGGTGCCGTCTCGGCCGACCACGGCCCGGCCTGCCCGGCCGACCACCCAGGGTTCGGAGCCGATCGCCTCGTCCATCGCCGCCAGGGTCTCGGCGTCGACGCCTCGGTCGGCGAGTTCCTCCCCGACCGCCCGACGCCGCAAGGCGTTGGCCCGGAATGCCTCCTCCGTGTCCCGGGTGACGTCGAAGTACGCCACCGCGCAGGGTCCTGACCTGGTGGCGAGCTCTCGCAACAGGCCCAGCTCCATCTCCTTCACACTCCCCTCAGTCGGGGTAACCCACTCGATCGACCAGTTCACCCGGCCGACCCAAGCAACGTCCTTATCGCATACCCCGACGGGGCTACGACGACACGTATTCGAGGTGGCGGGCCCTGTCATGCGCACCGAGGGCGACACCGACGACCAGGGCGACGAGTGGACCGGCGGCCGGTCGGGTACCCCCAACCGATGAACATCGCCTAGCCACGGACTGGAGGAGTAGAGCGATGAGCGACCGTTCCGAGTTCGAACTGCCGCAGCCCGGTGCCACCGACAACGAGCTGCTCTCGGTATTCGAGGAGCTCGACGAGGATGAGCTGGACGTCGATCCGCTGGAGGGCGGCGTCGACCCGCCGGAGAACTGGCAGCGGACGACCTCCTCGGGGGTGACACCCAGGGAGATGTTGGAGGGCGAGACCCTCGACGCACGGGTGGCGGCCGAGGTCCCCGATACCCCGCCGGAGGAGGAGGGCACCGCTCGACCAGCCGTGGAGCGAGAGCTGGAGGATCTCGACTCCTCGGTGGACGAGGTCGTGGACCACGGCGACGCGGGTCCGGAGGAGGGCATGGAGTTGGAGCCGACCGAGGTGGGCCCCACTGGGGAACCCATCGAGGACTTCCCGGCGTGGTCCGGCGACCCGTCCGGAGCCGCCGAGGACATGTCGGTTCACCCGACCACCGAGCTGGACTGACGCCGACCGCGCCGCCGCCACCGGGCGATGGCGACGACGCGGTCGAGGCGCGGCGCAGAACTCAGCTGGTGCGCAACAGTTCGCGCAGGACCTGCGGGTAGTCGGTGATGACACCGTCGACACCCAGGTCGACCGCGGCCGTCATGTCGGCTTCCTCGTTGACGGTCCAGACGTTGATGTCCAGCCCCAGCGAGTGCACCTGGTCGACCAACTCCTGGTCGACGAGGGTGTAGCGGGGGTTGGCCTGCTGCGCCCAGGTCGCGGCGTCGGCCAGCTCCGCGTCGGTGGGGCGGGCGCCGAACAGCAGACCGACCGGGACGCGCGGCAGCTCGTCGTGGAACTCGCGAGTCTGCTCGTGGTCGAAGGACTGCACGACCAGCGAGTCCAATGCCAGGGCACGCGGCAGGTAGCCGGGGATCTCGCGGAGACCGTCGGCGACCGCCTCGCCGAGGCCCTCCTCGCCCTCGCAGACCTTCACCTCGAGCAGCAGGTCGGTGCGCACTCCCAGCGCGCGGATGCCCTCCCGAAGGGTGGGGATCGGCTCGCCCGCGAACTCCGGCGACAGCCAGGAACCCGCGTCGAGCTGCGCGAGCTCGTCGGCGGTGTAGTCGCTCAGCACTCGGGACTCGCGGTCGGGGAAGACCTCTTCGACGTTGGTGGTGCGCTCCAGGGTGCAGTCGTGGAACAGCACCAGTTCGCCGTCGGCGGTGCGCTGGACGTCCACCTCGACGGAGTCGGCGCGGTGCTCGCGGGCGGTGGTGATCGCGGCCACGGTGTTCTCGGGCGCGACGCCGGAGGAGCCCCGATGCGCGATCACCTCGGGGCCGCCCCGGTGATTCGTCTCGGCCGCGCCGGCGATCGGCGTGGTGACACCCACCATGAGCAGGGACAGCAGAAGGACCGGCCGCACCGACCGGGCGGAGAGACGCATGAGGGTTCCTTTCGACGAGCTGTCGTGGCGCAATGTCGCCACCGCGCACCCTGACAGATCCGTTATCGCCGCCGATACCCCTTCTGTGGATCTCCGCTGGTCGGAACGGCAGGCGCCCAACCGGCGACCGACCGGACCCAACACCAGGCGTTCTCGCTGGTCAACGGCGGTGCGGGCGGCGGATCGCCGGACGATACCGAACGGCTGTCCTGCGCCTTGACCTGCGATGAGTCGTCGCGCAGAGTTCGCCTCGTCGATGAGCCGAGTTGGCCGATCGGACGCCGGCGCGGCTAGCTCACCACGGGACGACCCCCGCGTCGTCGAAGAAACCGCCTCGGGGCCCGTCATCCGGCAGCGTGGCCAACGCGATGGCGATCGCGGCACCCTGTTCTGGGCTCCTCGGCGCGTTATGGCCGGTGAAGTCGGTGGCCACATAGCCGGGACAGGTCGCGTTGACGATCACCTTGGTCTCGGCGAGTCGACGGGCGTACTGCGTCGTCAGGCTGTTGAGCATCGTTTTCGACGGCGCATAGGCGGCCATGATCGGGCCGGTCTGCAACGCCAGCGATCCCATGTTGCTCGATAGGTTGACGATGCGCGGGGACTCGGCGCGGTAGAGCAACGGCAGCATCGCGTTGATCACCCGGACGACCCCGAACACATTGGTGTCCAGTGTGGTGCGGAGGTTGTCGAGGTCGAGCGCCGTCGGGTCCTGCGCCGCATCCTCGGTCCGGCCGGCGATGCCCGCGTTGTTGACGAGCACGTCGAGTCGCCCGGAGGTCTGTTCGATGGTGGTCGCCGCTGCGGCGACACCGTCGTCCGAGGTGACATCCAGGGCGACCCCGAACGCGTCGATGCCTGCGGCATGCAGCTGCTCGACGGCCTTCGCGCGTCTGGCCTGATCGCGAGCGCCCACCGCGACCCGGAAGCCGATCGCCCCGAGGCCGTGGGCGATGGCGAGGCCGATTCCCTTGTTCGCGCCGGTGACCAGCGCCGTCTTGGTGTCGTTCACCCGATCCATGATCGCCCTCGGGTTCGACAGCGGTCCAATATCGACTCGGTCGACTGTGATACCCGGCGGGTATCAGCGGTTAGACTGCCTGCGTGGAGGATCTCGAGACCCGCGAGCTGCGGTACTTCGTCGCCGTCGCGGAGGAGCTGCACTTCGGCCGCGCCGCCGAACGACTGGGGATGGCGCAACCACCGCTATCCCGGGCGATCCACCGGCTCGAACACCGACTCGGCGCACGGCTGTTCGATCGGAACCGCCGTGGCGTCGCACTCACCGAGGCGGGCCGCGTGTTGCTGCGAGAGGCCACGACAGCGCTCGATGCGGTCGCGGCCGCCGCCCGCCGGACCCGGCGCGCCGGGAATCCGGCGCAACCCCTGGTACTCGCGACCAAGGCCGGTGCCTCCCATGAGCTGCTCCAACGGCTGCTCGACACCGTGGCGGCCGAGCCCGACATCCCGCCGGTCGAGGTGCTGTTGTGCGAGGTGGGCGAGCAGGCGGGGCTGTTGCGCGGCGGACACGCCGATGCGGCGCTCATGCATCGGCCGTTCGACGACCTCGCAGGCTTCGACACCGAGGATCTCCACATCGAGGGTCAGGTGGCGATCCTGCCCGCCGCGCATCCGTTCGCCGTGCGCGATCGACTCACGTTGGCCGAGGTCCGCGACGTACCGGACCTGCCGATCGCACGGTGGCCCCGACTCGACGGGTCCTATCCGGACGGTCCCGGCCCGGAGGTCCGCACCCAGTCGAAACTCGCTCAGCTCGTGGCGCTCGGCAAGACGCTGCTGGTGATCCCCGCCTCCAGTCGTGCCTGGCAGTGGCCGGAGCACGTCGCGGTGCCGGTCGTCGACGCACCGGAGGTGACCACGGTGATCGCGTGGCCGCCGAACAGTCGTTCCCCGGCTGTCGCGGCGCTGGTCCGTTCGGCGGCCGTGCTCGGTGAGGCGGCGATGCCGCAGGCCCGGTAGCGGTGTCGCCTGCGGGCCCCGGCACGGTTTTGGGTCGCCCACGGTCCCCGAACCGAACCGAACCGAATCGAACCGCCCGCATGCCCGTCTCATCCCAGCGCTGCGGCGACCCTGGTCCGGATCGTGCTCAGCTGCGGGAAGAAGGCATCGCCCGGGCACTGGGTCACCGACCAGTCCCGGTGCGCCGAGATGGTCGGCACCGTCCGCGAGGCACCGTCGGTGGGACTCACGTAATGGGTGGTGCCGGTCGGGTTCAGCCCGGTCAGCAGGCAGAGCGAGGTCAGCGTCTCCACCAGGGCGGCCACGGCGGGCTCGTCGGGCTCGCCCAGGGTGAAGTCGCCGAGCAGGCAGACGCCGATGTTGCCCGCGTTGTGGCCGCCGACGTGGCCGGCCAGCACCGAACGCGCCAGGCCGCCGCTCGGTGGACCGTCGAAGACCGGCGTTCCGTCCGATCCGGAGAATCGTCCCTCGTAGACCAGGCCCTCCGGGTCGATCAGCAGGTGGTATCCGATATCGCCCCAGCCCTGATCGACGGCGTGGAATCGGTAGATCGCACGCATGGAGGCGGCACGGTCGGCTTCGAGTTCGATGGCGGAATGGTGCACCGTGAGGCATTGGACCTGATGAAAGGTGGCGGGCCAGGTGCGCACCGATTCGTCGGCTCCCCAACCCGCCCGGCTGATCGCCCGCAGACTGCTCTGCGGCAGCGGGAGCAGCCGGGGCGCCGCGCCCGCCGCCGGGGGTCCTGCGAGCACGGCGACCGGCCGGATCGGACCGAGCCCCTCGGCGATGTCGACCTGATAGCCCGACGCGCCCGCCGGGGCGCGCACCAGGTCGGTCGCGGCGACCGGTCGGTGGTCCGGCGCCTCGGCGGAGGGTCGCAACGGCTGCCACGGCCCGAGTTCGCCCGCGATCTCGAAGCGGAGCGAGCCGACGACCCCGTCGGGGGCGATACGTGCCTCGGCGGGGAAGAGCACACCGACGTGATCGAAGGCCTCGGGTCTGATCACCCGGCCGACGACGGAATCGGTGTCGGAACCCGGGGCTTCGGCGATCGCGGCGCCGGGTGCGCCCGCGACGATCCAGGCTCCGGCACTCAGGGCGGTGGTCAGCATCTCGCGACGAGTGAGCACGATTCTCCTTCCAATGGTGCGTGTGAAGGTATTTCGTGCCAGGAAACCGGTGGGCCCGGAGCGAATCAACTAGGACAATTCTTTGTGAATCAATATTCACAAAAACCCCCTGTCCGAGTGGCAAATATCCACTCGGACAGGGGGTTTCGTTCAATCAGCGATTATGCGTAGTGATCACGCGACCGAAGTCGGTGCGATCACTGTCAACTGCCCGCAGTGGACGCCAACCCACGAGCGGGTACCTCGAGGGTGGTGCCGTCGGAGAAGTTGACGGTCCGTGCCGTGTCGTCCGGGTTGAAGGCGGTGTAGGTCCGCTGTCCGGCATCGTCGAACACGGCGTAGTGCGCGGCATCCGAGGTGACCTCGGCGTCGACCGTGCCGACCTCGGCCAGGGTGGACACCCACTGGTAGGTGTGCGCCTTGGACGAACCGGCCTCCGGCTCGTAGGTCTGCCACTGCCCGTCGAAGGCCGCCAACGCGGCGTCCGGGTCGCCCATCGCCTGGTAGGCCCAGTGGATGTCCCGCCACACCTGCGGCTGGCCACCGATCCGGTCGACCAAGGACTGGTGCATCGCGTTCACGTGGTCCGGGCGGGTGCCGTGGTACAGCGAGGAAGCGGTGATCGGCAGGTAGTTGATGCCGTAGTGCTCCTCGTCCGAACCGTCCCACCAGATCCCGTAGTCGCCGCCGTCGCTCCACACCATGCCGACGACGTCGGCGTCGTAGGAGTCGGGGAAGGTGTCGCCGTCGGCGTTCTGCCAGTACGGCGCGACCGTGCTGGCCTGGGTCGAGTGCATGTAGACACCGAGGTCGCGGATGTCGTCGTCACCGGTGATCGAGCCGAACATGGCCACGGCACCGGCGAAGTGCATGCCCTCCGAGGACGATTCCTGGTTGTTGCCCGATCCGAAGCCCGCGTGGCCGGAGGCCCAGCCGTGGCCCGCGTACGGGGAGAAGGACCGCAGCAGCGGGAAGCGGTCGTCGGTGCGGTCCCAGTTGTTGGCGTCCTTGATGACCATCTTGACCATTCCGCCCCACTGCTCGTCGGATGCCCAAGCAGCGTCGTACCGGGCCAGGGTGGCCGCGGCGGTCACGAAGTAGCCGTAGTGGAAGTCGTGGTCGTTGAGTTCCTGGTCCGCGCCGAAGCTGGACGGGTAACCGGTCAGCGCGCCCCAGTTCTCGTCGTACCGGAACAGCGCCTGGTCACCGGGACCGGAGAAGGTCAACCAGTCCTCCATCTTGCCCCGCACCAGTTCGAGCAGGGCGTCGCGACCCTCGGTGTAGCCGATAGAGTCGGCGATCGGGACCAGCTGGGAGAGCCTGCCCAGCGCCTTGCCGACCCAGTAGGTGTCGGTCGCGCCGCGCCACGGGTCCTCGTGGTTGATCTCCTCGTCGATGAGCTGCCGCAGCCGATCGTGGTCTGCGGAGTCCACCGTGGGCAGGCTTGGCATGATGCCGCCTGCGGGCAGTTCGGTGCTGAATCCGCCGCCCTCGACGACCCGCATCTCGCCACGCGGCGAGGCGTAGCTCAGGTCGGTCAGCTCGTTGGTGACGTTCTTCCATTGGTGCGGGTAGAGGGCGAGCAGGGTTCCGGTCTCGGAGCCCTCCTTGGCCTCGGTCTGCACCTGGAAGTCGGTGGTCACCGAGGCGCCCGCCTCGTCGTAATCCCAGTTGACCGTGGTACCGGTGACGAAGGAGTAGGCGTAGTTCTGGAAGGTGCTCAGGTCGGCCGGGTCCGGCAGTACCGCGACGGAGAAATAGCCGTCGCCACCCAGGTCCGAGGTGAAGGTGTTGCCCGAGGCCGTCCAGCTGGACGACGAGGGCGCGAACAACGCGTAGTGGTTGCCGTTGACGGTGGCGCCGAGGACGCCGCCCTCCTGGTGGAAGATCTCCGGCGGTGCGCTGAACTCGACCTCGGCGGGGCCGCCGTTGCCCTCGGCGTAGACGAAGGGCAGGCCGTGGCCGATGGTGGTGCGCAGCTCACGGGTGCCGTCGCCCCAGAAGGGCGTGACGGTCCAGTCGCTGTAGGAGTCGACCTTGGTGTCCGGTGAGGACAGTCCCGACAGCCCCAGGCGCAGGTCCTGCTGAAAGCTGTACTCGTACTTCGGCGCGGTTCCGACGATGTTCGGCGAACTCGGGTAGCCCACGGCGAGCCCGTTGTTCTGGGCCTTGAACGCGAGCGGGTGCGGGAACATGTTCTCGCCGTGCGGGTTGTCCGGCGCATACCGCTGGAAGATCAGCGAGGACCACCAGTCGTTGGTGGGCGCCGCGCCGGTGAAGGCGTCGGTGACCTTCGGTGAGACGGGCTGTCCCTGCTGGCTCGACGGCCCGAGGGCGCCTGCCGGCAGTTCCGTGGTGTAACTGCCCGCTCCGACCGCGACGGTCTCGGCTGAGGCTGTGCCCTGAACAAGCACGAGGGCTGAGCAGGCTAACGCGGATGTGGTCACCGCTGCCAACCATTTGGGCAACTTCGCCCTGGTCATGGTCCGACCTCCTGGTCTTTGCGATTTGTCCGGTTCGACCACCCAGTTGCTCGTAGAGGGGGAAACACTGGTGATCACCCGGTCTAATCTGACTCGCCAGTCACGCAGCTCCGTGTGAGAGCGCTCTCTCAGTCGAGGTGGGGGAAAGTTACAACGAGATCACGAGAACGGTCAATGCGCCGAATGGAGCAGCATCGGCGAGGGGCAAAGGGGACGAGGAGACACGGATGAGCCCGCGCCGCCTCCGCGCGGTCGCCCACCGAGAACCATCGGCGGCGGCCCGGGCGAAGAGCACGCGAAGCCGCCGACCTGCCTGGTCACGACGCATGAGCGCCGGGCGTGCGGATCGCGCACGGGCCCGGCGCCGAAGAAGAATGGTGGACGCTATCGGCAGGTCACGCCCGCAGCATCTCCGCGACGAGGAAGGACAGCTCCAGCGATTGCTGGGTGTTCAACCGGGGGTCGCAGGCCGTCTCGTAGCGGCCCGCTAGATCGGTGTCGGTGATGTCCTGCGCACCGCCGAGGCATTCGGTGACGTCCTCGCCGGTGAGCTCGATGTGGATGCCGCCGGGGTGGGTGCCCAGCCCTCGGTGCACCTCGAAGAAACCCTGCACCTCATCGACGATCCGGTCGAAATGGCGGGTCTTGTAGCCGGTGCTCGACTCATGGGTGTTGCCGTGCATCGGGTCGCACTGCCAGATCACCTTGTGCCCGGAGGCGGTGACCTTCTCGACGATCGCGGGCAGTAGGTCGCGAACCTTGGAGTTGCCCATCCGGCTGATCAGCGTCAACCTGCCCGGCACACCCTCGGGGTCCAACCGCTCCACGTACTCCACCGCCATCTCCGGGGTGGTGGTGGGGCCGATCTTGAGCCCGATCGGGTTGGCCAGCAGTTCCGCCAAGGCGATGTGCGCGCCATCGAGCTGGCGGGTGCGGTCGCCGATCCACAGGAAGTGCGAGGACAGGTCGTACAGCTTGCCGTCCTCCAAGCGCAACAGGGCCCGCTCGTAGTCCAGCAGCAGCGCCTCGTGGCTGGCGAAGAGCTCCACGGTCTGCAGGTTGGAGTCCTGCACCCGACAGGCCGCCATGAAGCGGAGGCCTCGGTCGATCTCGTTGGCCAGGGCCTCGTAGCGCTCGCCCGCAGGCGAGTTGAGCACGAAGTCCTTGTTCCAATCGTGCACCTTGGTCAAACCGGCCATGCCACCGCTGGTGATGGCGCGGACCAGGTTCATCGCGGCGCCCGCATTGGCGTAGGCGCGGATCATCCGCGACGGGTCGGCGACCCTGGCCTCCGGGGAGGCGACCAGCGAGTTGATGATGTCGCCCCGGTAGGAGGGCAGGCCCAGCGCATCGATGCCGGAGGAACGCGGTTTCGCGTACTGCCCGGCGATACGCCCGACCTTGACCACCGGCATGCTCGCGCCGTAGGTCAGCACCACTGCCATCTGCAACAGGGTGCGGATGTTCGCCCGGATGTGCGGCTCGTTGTTACTGGCGAAGGTCTCGGCACAGTCGCCGCCCTGCAGCAGGAAGGCCTTGCCCTCGGCGACCTCGCCGAGCTGGGTACGGAGTCGGTCGACCTCGGCGGGCACGGTGATGGGAGGCACGCTCTCCAACACGGAGCGCACGTTGGCCGCGGCCTCCGGGTCCGGCCACTCCGGCTGTTGCGCCGCGGGCTTGGACAACGCCACGTCGAGGCGGTCCCGAAGTTCTGCGGGTAGCGGGGGCAGCGAAGGTAGGGTCTCGACCGGAACGTCGACGGTCCATATCACAGCCCCAGCCTAGCGGTCGGCTCTCGCCGCATTCGGTCCCGAGCCGTGCCTCTCATCACTGTCGAAGTATCGAGGTCGACGTTGGGTGATCGGGTCGGGCCATGGCGGTCACAGTCGCCAAGGCCTTGAAGTTCGAAATAGAAATCTCGATCTACGGTGTCGACCTACAGCAGCAGTGCCCGAACGACTTCGACCCTGCTTCGGGTCACCCCTTCCGGTCGGTCCCTGCGACTTCACCGACGTCCGATCCGCGACGGCTAAGATCGCTGCGGTGGCGCTCGCAGTAAGCCGATATCGGGAAGTCACGTGACCCGATCGCCCCGGCCTGCCCACCCGAGTCCCATGGTTCAACGGTGAACGATAAGGCAGTGCCGGATGCCCATTCGGGCAGCGAGCAACGGCGGTGTCCATCGCGTTTCCGCGCAACGCCTACGATCCGTGCGCGTTCATCATGACGTGATCACGGCGACGCAACCGGCCTCGGCCAGACGCGAACACGCGGACGCACCGATCCTCGGGCCGACTCGAAGGGAGCCAGTGATGAGCGGTACGCACCTAGCGCACAGGCGAACGCAGGGGCTCGTCATCACGCCCGGTTCCCCGCTGCACGCACGGCCCCTGCGAGCCCGGATCGTCACGCTTGGGAGTGCACGATGAGTAACCCGTTGGTTGCCGATGTAGTCGACTCGACCACCTCGACGTCGGGTCTGTCCCTGGTCGATTCGGTGAACTCGACCAACGAGGCGATCCAGAACGGTGACTGGCTGGAAGCGGGCCTGGGTACCGCCGATCTGGTCATGACCGCGCTGGACCCGTTCGCCGCGATCATCTCCAACGGCGTCGGCTGGTTGTTGGAACACGTCGGCCCGTTATCCGACGCACTGGACGCGTTAGCCGGCAGTCCCGACGAGATCCAGGCGCACGCCGACACCTGGTCGAATGTCGCCAACGAGGTCAACGCCGTCTCCACGGAACTCGGCAACCTCATCCAGTCGGATGTCAGCTCCTGGACCGGCGCGGCAGCCGATGCCTACCGCGAACGCGCCACCGACACCGCCAACCTCATCCTCGCCGCCGGCGCCGCCGCAGGCGGTGCAGCCGAGGGCATCCAGATGGCGGGCGAAGTCGTCACCGCCGTCCGCGACGCCGTCCGCGACATCATCGCCGACGTCGTCGGATCCATGGTCTCCTGGGCACTCCAGGTCCTCTTCACCCTCGGGATCGGACTCGCCTGGGTCGTCCCGAAGGTCGTCGCCAAGGTCGCCCAGACCGCAGCGAAGATCGCCCAGCTCACCCAGAAGCTCGTCTCCTCGATGTCCAAACTCTCCCCGCTGTTGAAGAAACTCGGCGACGACTTCGCCGACGCGGGCAAGCACCTCAAAGACATCAAGACCAGCAAGAACGCCGACACCCGCAGCATCGACCCGCCGCCATCGATCACGCCCAGCGGCAACACCGGCGGCGGCCGGGGACCCGACCCGCTGCCGACACCGGACAACCGAGGGCCGAACAACAGTCCGGACGTCAACCCCAGTGGCAACTCCGGCGGCTCACCCGACATCAACCCCAGCGGCAATCGAGGCGGACCCGAGGTCAACCCCTCGGGGAACCGCGGGCTGCCCGGCGACAACCCCCGAGACCGGTCGGTGCCGGAGGAGAACCGGTTCTGCGAATCCGACCCGGTCGACATCGTCACCGGCGAGATGATCCTCACCCAGACCGATCTGAACCTGCCCGGCTGGCTGCCGCTGGAACTCAGCCGCACCCACGTCTCCTCCTACCGGACCGGGGGCCTGTTCGGACAGTCCTGGGCCTCCAGCCTCGATCAACGCATCGAACTCGGCTTCAACGGTCCGCGCTACCTCGCACCGGACGGCATGGTGTTGCACTACCCGCCGCTGGAAGTGGACATGCCCGCCACCCCGCTCGCGGGCCCGCAGTTGCTGCTGACGCTGCAGGAGGACGGCACCCACGTCCTCGCGGACCGGGAGACCGGCCGACTCCTGTACTTCACCGCCCTGCCCGGCAGCGGGAACCGACTGCCGCTGGTCTCGGTGGAACACCTCACCGGACATCGCATCCAGATCGAGCACGACCCCCAGGGCCTGCCCAGGACCCTCTGGCACAGCAGCGGCCAACGGGTGTCGATCGACATCTCCGACCATCGGGTCACCCGGCTTCGGCTGTTCGCCTCGGAGAACGCCGAGCCGGTGACGATCACCCGCTACGGCTACGACCGGCTCGGCAATCTCGTCGAGGTCTACAACTCCTCGGGGCTGCCGTACCGCTTCTCCTACGACGACGCGCGGCGAATCATCGGCTGGCAGGACCGGGGCGAGACCTGGTACCGCTACGAGTACGACGCCGACGGCCGCTGCATCCGCACCACCGGGGTGGACGGCCGGGTCAGCGGGGTCTTCCATTACGACCGCGACCGACTGATCACCACCTACACCGACGCGCTCGGCGGCACGAAGGTCTTCCACCTCAACGACCTCGGGCAGGTACTCGCCGAGACCGACACCCTCGGCAACACCACCACCTTCGGCTGGGATCAGTGGGACCGGCTGCTCACCAGGACCGACGCGCTGGGCAACACCACCCGCCAGGAGTGGGACGCCGAGGGCAATCTCGTCCTCGTCGTGCACCCCGACGGCACCCGCACCCAGACGGTGTTCAACGAGATGGGGCTGCCGGTTCGCACCATCGAACCCGGCGACGCGGTGCACCGCTGGGAATACGACCCGTGGGGCAAGCTGCTCGCCGAGACCGATGCGACCGGCGCGACGATCACCTACGGCTACGACGAGATGGCGCGGAGCACCACCATCCGGGACGCGCTCGGTGGGGTCACCCAGACCATCCACGATGCGCGCGGGCTGCTCATCGGCCGGGTCGACGAGATGGGCAACCGCACCACCTACGAACTCGACGCGCTCGGCCGGGTCGTCACCTCGACCGACCCGGCGGGCAACGTGACCCGCCACGGGTGGACGGTGGAGAACCTGCCCGCCTGGAAGACCTGGCCCAACGGACGTACCGAGCGATGGACCTACGACGGCGAGGGCAACTGCGTCGAGCACGTCGACGTCCTCGGCCATGTCACCCGCACCGAGTACGGCCCGTTCGATCTGGAGACGGCGCGGATCGCGGCCGACGGCAGCCGCACCGAGTACGCCTACGACTCCGAACTGCGCCTGATCGCCGTCACCAACCCGGACGGCCTCACCTGGCGTTACGAATACGACGCCGCTGGCAGGATGGTCTCGGAGACCGACTTCAACGGCCGGACCCTGTGGTACCAGAACGACGCGGCAGGCCGGGTGATCGCCAAGGCCAACGCCGTCGGACAGGTCATCACCTATCTGCGGGACGCGGCAGGCCGGGTCATCGAGGAGACCGCCGACGAGATCACCACCTCCTACCGCTACGACGCGGCAGGCCGGGTCGTCGGCACCAGCAGCCCCGGCGTGGAGACGGCGTTCGAGTACGACGCCCTGGGCAGGCTGATCTCGCAGAGCTGCAACGGCGCCACCAGCACCTACGGCTACGACCGGCTCGGCCGCCGCATCCAGCGCACCACCCCGGTGGGCATGGAGAGCGTGTGGACCCACGACGCGGCGGGTCGCCCGCTGTCGCTGACCGTCGACGGGCATCAGATCTCCTTCGACCACGACGCCACCGGCGAGCAGACCCGACGCAGCCTCGGGCCGAACGCGACTCTCACCCAGACCTGGGACGCCACCGAGCGACTCCGGGCCCAGGCCCTGACCACCGCGGTCATCCTGGACGGTGTCACCCGGGGTGCGTCGGTCTCGCAACGCCGTGCCTACCTCTACCGGGCCGACGGCGAGGTCGTCGCCGTCACCGATCAGCTCTCCGGACCGCGTGAGTTCACGCTGGACCGGCAGGGTCGGGTCATCGCGGTCGAGGCGTCGGGCTGGACCGAGGACTACGCCTACGACGGCACCGGCAACATCGTCAACGCGGTGATCACCGAGACCGGCGAGCAACCCGACATCGCCGCCAAGACCGAGCTGCCGCCCAAGACCACGGAGGGCCCGCGCGCCTACAGCGGAACGCTGATCACCAACGCGGGCAACGTCCGCTACCAACACGACGCCCAGGGCCGGGTCACGGCTCGCGAGGT
Source organism: Actinoalloteichus hymeniacidonis (assembly GCF_014203365.1). NCBI lineage: Bacteria > Bacillati > Actinomycetota > Actinomycetes > Pseudonocardiales > Pseudonocardiaceae > Actinoalloteichus > Actinoalloteichus hymeniacidonis. The sequence goes on along the minus strand of NZ_JACHIS010000001.1, from coordinate 1,233,267 downwards.
GACCCACGAGGACGGCCAGGTCGAGGAGTGGCACTACGCCTGGGACTCCCACGATCGACTCACCGATGTGCTCACCCCGACCGATGAGCACTGGCGGTACCGCTACGACCCCGAGGGCAGGCGCATCCGCAAGGAACGACGCAGCGTCGGCCTCGACGGACTGAATCCCGGCACCGTGTTGGAACGGGTGGACTTCATCTGGGAGTCCGACCGCCTCATCGAGCAGATCCACACCGCCCCGGGGCCGGACGGCGAACTGGTCAGCCGAATCATCGCCTGGGATTGGGAGCCCGACACCTTCCGGGTGCTGACCCAGTCGGAACGCACCACCGCGGTCGGGGAACAGGCCGCCGAACAGGACTGGGTGGACGAACGGTTCCACCACATCGTCACCGACCTGGTCGGCTCGCCCACCGAGATGGTCGACGAGGACGGCCGGATCGTCTGGCACGCCCACAGCAGCCTGTGGGGCAGGCACCTCGGTGGCGACGACACCGCCCCGCCCACGCCGCTGCGGTTCCCCGGGCAGTACCACGATGACGAGACCGGGCTGCACTACAACCGGCACCGCTTCTACGATCCGACCACCGGTCGGTATCTCAGCCCCGACCCGCTCGGTCTCGACCCGGCGCCCAACCACCACAGCTATGTGGCCAACCCGGTGACCTGGTCGGACCCGCTGGGTTTGATGCCCAAGCGCAAGAACCCGCCCACGGCCACGGGTGGCGGCGGCACGGGCAACTGCAAGAACAAGAAACAGAAGCCCAACCCGCCCGCCGTGAACGCCAGCTCGAACAACGGCAACGGCAGTGGCGGCCAGCCCGCGCCGAAGCCGCCCAAGGCGCCCAAGACGCCGCAGCCGGTCACACTGCCCGCGCACATCGCGGCGGACGAGAAATTCGCGAAGTACTTCGGTGCGGTGCCCGATGGCAAGGGCGGGTATCAGAAGTCGGACAAGCAACCGCCCCGGCCGAACATCAGCAACGACACCAAACGCAAGGTCAAGATCGGCGCCGAGCGGTACGCCGACGGCACCTACCACTGCGACGCGACCAAGGACAAGGGCGACAACCCGAAGGTCGACGTCAAGCGCGATGCGAACGGTGACCCGAAGTTCTACGAGATCGGCAAGAACGGCAAGGGCCAGACGGAGGTCGACCCGCCGAAGTGGTACACCGATTGGAAGAAGGAGAACGCCGACAGCATCGCGGCGGGCAACGGACCGGTGGATGCTCCGAGGGTCGATCCCGACGGCAAGACCTTCATGGAACCCGCGACGCACCCGTCCGGTAAGAACCAGGCCTCCGACATGCAGATGGGTCACCTGCCTGGCATGGAGCACTACATGCACAAGCAGTACGCCATGGATCACCCCTCCGCGACCCGGGACCAGTTCGAGAAGACCTATGACGATCCGAACCACTATCGTCTCGAGTTCTGGAAGACCAACCAGAGCCACAGCGAGGAGGCCGACCCCGCCGACTTGGCGAAGATGAATCACCCCACCTTCGGCCAGGGCGATGCGAAATACGGCTTCATGCCTGGCATCTACAGCCACAAGTTCCCGTGATCGGCAACCGACCACGCACCGTGCACTGATCGACGACGCTAAGACGGCCCCAGCGGCCAGGACTGGAAGTTCCGATGGCAGACCAGGGCAAGTTCGATGGACTTCTCCAGCACATCGAGCGGTATGCGGGCCAGTTCCGCGACGCCGAGGGGCCCGATGCACTCGGAGCGAATCGGGGCTTCGGCCTCGGTGTGTACGAGCACCCCGAATACGACATGTTCACCGTGGTCAGCAACGGAGTCCGCTTCCAACAGATCACCTCGCTGTTGCCCGAGGAGTTCGCCTGCAGCCTGATCGCGGAGGAACAGGGTTTCGCCCGAGGGCTGGTGCACATGATCGCCGAGGCATCGGTGCAGGGCGGTGAAGGGCTGGAGTACGACCGACTGATTCGCTTTCCGGAGCTGATCATCCCCGAGAGCCGGGTCCAGGGCGTCCTGGCCTGCCCGCATCCCTACCTGTCGGACGAGTTCGATGTCTTCACCGACAACGCGGAGCGGCCCGTCCTGCAACTGATCACGCTCATTCCGCTGCTGTCCGCCGAGGTCGACTTCATCGCGGCAGAGGGCCCGACCGCCCTGCAACAGCGCTGGTCCGACCAGGGCACGAACCTGCTGTCGGTGTATCGCCAGCCGGCGGTCTGAGGTAGCCCAGGACACACCTTCACGGGCCGGGTCTTCCGGGCGCCGTCTTCCGACCGACGGCCGCTTGGGTGGCCCGGCTTTCGTCGTCTGACGGCGGGTTCGCGCCTGCTGGCCGCAGGCTGTCTGCTCGGACCGCAGCTGCCGGGCTGCGCTGCCCCCGCAGTTGCCGCCGAGAACAATAAAACCGGCTGTTCTCGTCGCCACACTCGACACGAATAGCCTATCGATAGTTGATATCGAGAATAAGTAATCAAATCTTGCACTGCCTCGCACTATTGCCATTCGCCCCACCGCTGGACATTGCGCGACGAAACGCTACGATCGGCAACGATCACTCTGCCAAGCACTGTTTTCTGTTTCACCGAAATTCGGCCGAAAGTAATGCCAGTGCGGAGACCCCGGCATCGCTCTGCGTCGCGCGGGCTCAAGCCAGCTGATTGGTGGTAGATGAGCAATCCACTGGTAGCCGAGGTAGTTGATTCGACAACAGCGACGTCGGGTCTGTCACTGGTCGAATCGGTGAACTCCACGAATCAGGCGATCCAGAACGGCGATTGGCTCGAAGCCGGGTTGGGCACCGCCGGATTGGTGATGTCCGCATTGGACCCGTTCGCGGCCATCATCTCCAACGGCGTCGGCTGGTTGTTGGAGCACGTCGGCCCGTTATCCGACGCCTTGGACTCCCTCGCGGGCAGCCCCGATGAGATCCAATCCCACGCCGACACCTGGTCGAATGTCGCCAACGAGGTCAACGCGGTCTCCACGGAGCTGGGAAATCTGATCCAGTCCGACGTCTCCACCTGGACCGGTGCGGCAGCCGATGCCTACCGCGAACGCGCCACCGACACCGCCAATCTGATCCTCGCCGCCGGAGCCGCCGCAGGTGGAGCCGCCGAGGGCATCCAGATGGCGGGCGAAGTCGTCAGTGCTGTGCGCGACGCCGTCCGCGACATCATCGCCGACGTCGTCGGATCCATGGTCTCCTGGGCACTCCAAGTTCTGTTCACCCTGGGCATCGGCATGGTCTGGGTGGTTCCCAAGGTGGTCGCCAAGGTCGCCGAGACCGCAGCGAAGATCGCTCAGCTCATCCAGAAGCTCGTCTCCTCGATGTCCAAACTCTCCCCGCTGTTGAAGAAGCTCGGCGACGACTTCGCCGACGCGGGCAAGCACCTCAAGGAGATCAAGACCAGCAAGAACGCCGACACCCGCAGCACCGACGCACCACCGTCGATCACGCCCAGCGGCAACACCGGCGGCGGCCGGAGCCCCGATGCGCTGCCCGGCACGAACAACAACAGCCCCGGCGCGGGGACTCCGGAGTCCTCTCGCGGCGGACCGGAGATCGCGCCCAGCGGCGTCCGAGGTGGGCCGGGCGTGTCCCCCAGCGGAGCCCGAGGCGGCGGTGGCGGCAACACCAGGTCGCTCGACAGCCGGTTCTGCGAATCCGACCCGGTGGACGTCGTCACCGGCGAGATGGTCCTCGCACAGTCGGATCTGACCGTCGACGGGTGGCTGCCACTGGTATTGGACCGGACACATCTCTCGTCGTACCGGTCCGGCCGGTTGTTCGGGCCGTCCTGGAGCTCCACCCTCGATCAACGCATCGAGATCACGCCGACCGGTCCCCGCTATCACGCAGCGGACGGCATGGTCCTGCACTATCCGGTGATCGCCGCCGGTGCGGACGGCCTGCCCATCGAGGGCCCCAGGATCGTGCTCTCGCACCACGCCGACGGCGGCTACTCGCTGGCTCTGCCGGAGTCCGACCGCGAGCTGATCTTCGCGGCGGCGACCGACGCGAGTCACCTGCATCCGTTGCGGGCGATCGTCGATGTCTCCGGCCACCACATCGAGGTGGCCAGGGATGCGGCGGGACTACCGACCGAGGTGCGGCATTCCGCCGGATACCGGGTGCGGGTGTCCAACCAGGGCGGTCGGATCACCGGTTTCCACCTCGTCGACGAGAACGACGGCGAGACCGAGGTGGCCCGATTCGACTACGACGACGTGGGCAGGCTCGCCGAGGTCACCAACTCCTCCGGCGCCCCGATGGTCTTCCACTATGACGGGGCCGGGCGGATCACCTCCTGGCGCGACCGCACCGGCGTCGAGTACCGCTACGACTACGACGGCGAGGGACGCTGCGTGCGGACCTCGGGTACCGGTGGCTTCGTCAGCGGCGTCTTCACCTACGACAGCCGGGCTCGGGTCAGCACCTATGCCAACGCGCTGGGTGCCACCAAGACCTTCCGCTTCGACGACGCGGGCCGAGTGGAGTCCGAGACCGACTCGTTGGGCAACACGACCGCGTACACCTGGGACACCCACGATCGGCTGCTGACCCGCACTGATCCCCACGGCGGCGTGACCACACAGACCTGGGACGCCGCAGGCGATCTGGTCTCGGTCACGCACCCGGACGGGACCCGCACCGAGACCGTCTACACGCAACGGCATCGGCCGCTGCGCCGCATCGAGCCCGACGGCGCGGTGCATCGTTGGGAGTACGACTCCAGCGGTGCGCTGCGAGCCGAGATCGAACCGACCGGCGCGACGACGAGTTACGCCTACGAGGCCGACCAGATCATCGTCACCGACGCGCTCGGCGGAGTGACCCGCACCCGATTCGATAATCGCGGACTGGTCGTCGCCACGACCGATCCGGCAGGCTCGACCACGACCTTCGAGTACGACGCCTTCGCACGACTGACCGCAGGCACCGAACCGACCGGCGAGACGACCCGCTTCGGTTGGACCGTGGAGGGCCTGCCCGCCTGGGAGACCGGACCGGACGGCCGGACGCAGACCTGGAGCTACGACGGCGAGGGCAACTGCGTCGAACACGTCGACGCACAGGGCAGGGTGACCCGCAGCGAGTACGGGCCGTTCGGGGTGCTCACCGCCCGAACGGGACCCGACGGGACCACGTCCCGCTTCGAGCACGACGCGGAGCTCCGGGTCACCTCGGTCATCCGGCCGGACGGGCGGCGCTGGACCTATCGGTACGACGCGGCGGGCAATCTGGTGCAGGAGACCGACTTCAACGGAAGCACCGTCGCCTACACCCATGACGCGCTGGGCCGGATCGTCTCGCGGGTCAACGGAATGGGCGAACGGATCGACTTCGTCCGCGACGCGGCGGGCCGGATCGTCGAGGAGACCGCCGGGGGCGTCACGACCCACTACACCCATGACCCGGCCGGGCGGCTCCTCCGCGCGGCGAACCCCGACGTCGAACTCGCCTATGTCTACGACGAGTCGGGCCGGATCGCCACCGAGACGTGCAACGGTGCGACGACCCGTTTCGAATACGACGAGCTGGACCGGCGGGTCAGCCGCACCACGCCCACCGGGGTCGTGAGCACCTGGCAGCACGCCGCGGACGGGCTGCCCTCGGCGCTACGGACCGCAGCGCACACGGTGGCCTTCGCCTACGACGCGTCGGGACGCGAGGTGCACCGAGGGCTGGGCGCCTCGGCAAGCCTGGCGCAGACCTGGGAGCACGGCGATCGACTGCGTTCGCAGGCACTCACCACCGCCATGCTGGTGAACGGGGTGAATCGCGGCTCCACCGTCGCCCAACGCCGCGCCTGGGTGTACCGAGGCGAGAACGAGGTCATCGCCGTCACCGACCAGTTGTCCGGGCCCCGCGAGTACGAGCTCGACGTGCTCGGCCGGGCCATCGGTGTCCAAGCGACGGGCTGGCGGGAACGCTACGGCTACGACGACGCGGGCAATCTCAGCGTCGCCGAGATCACTGCCGCAGGCGATGCCGCCGCCATCCCCACCGAGACCCGGCTGCCCGCCCGCGACACGCTGGGAGATCGCCGCCACGAGGGAACGTTGCTGACGAGCGCGGGGTCCGTGCGCTACGACCACGATGGGCAGGGCCGGGTGGTGACACGGCGGCTCGGCCACGACGCAGGCGAACAGGTCTGGCGCTACGAATGGGATTGCTTCGACCGGCTCGTCGCGGTGACGACCCCGAGCGCGACGCGTTGGCGGTATCGCTACGACCCGCACGGCAGGCGGATCTCCAAGGAACGCCTGGACGCGGCCGGCCAGGTCGCGGAGCAGGTCCGATTCGGCTGGGACGGCGATGTCCTCATCGAGCAGGTCGCCACCACCCGCACCCCGGACGGCGCGGCCGCCGAGACCGCGACGACCTGGGAATGGGAGCCCGACGGTTTCCGGGTGCTCACCCAGACCGAGCGAGTCGCCATCGGCACCCCGGCCGCTCGACAGTGGACGGATCTGAGTTTCCACCATGTGATCACCGACCTCATCGGCACCCCGCTGGAGCTCGTCGCACCCGATGGAACCGTGACCTGGCACGGTCACAGCACCCTGTGGGGCGAGAATCTGACCGGCGACCCGGTCGGCGCCATTCCCCTGCGGTTCCCCGGCCAATACCACGACGCCGAGACCGGACTGCACTACAACCGCAACCGCTATTACGACCCGGCCACCGGTCGCTATCTCACACCCGACCCGCTCGGTCTCAGCCCGCAGCTCAACCATCATGAATACGTGCCCAACCCGATCACCTGGTCGGATCCGTTGGGGTTGAAGGGAAAGAAGAAGAAGAAAAATAAGGCGGGGAATCAATCAGGGGGTCAATCGGTCGGCCAATCGGGAAGCCGGCCGGCCACTCCGGTGCCACAACAGTCGGCGAATCCGCCGCCGAACACCGGGGGCACCGGGACCTGCCAGAGTCAGAGTCCGAGCCCGAAACCGACTCCGGCGAAGCCTCTGACCTTTGCCCAGCTGGTCGGGTCCGGCGGCGGCAACCAGCCTGCGACCAGGCCTGCCGTCACCCCGTCGATGGCCGGAACCGCCACACCGAGGCCGCCCGCAGCGCCCGCTGTCACTCCACAATCCACCAGCACCCCGGCATGGAAAGCCCCCGGTCCGTGGGGCGCAGGCCGCCCCGCCATCACCCCCGACGTAACCGCTGCGCGGCCGGCTGCACCGCCTCCTCCCGTCAACGCCCCCGCCGACGACGGTTTTCAGACGGTAGGGGGCCGGCGGCGTCCGCAGGCACGACCGCCAAGGGACAGGCTTCCGGATCGCATCCACCATCATGCGCAGTATGGCGAGTTCCGCTACGGAACGGCGACAGGCGGCCACATGTATTCCACCGCAATAGATCAACCACCGCCGAACAACCGCTACGGGAGCGGCGCCTACGGCGGGAGGCAGGATCAGACCTACGACAATGGAGTCACTACAATGCTCCAGCCGAAATTTGACTTCCCAGGGAACATCGGTGTCCAGAAATATGGAGAGAGCACCATGTTCCCATCCCATGTCGGCAACAGCGGGGTCACCAACATGGCGAACGAGGCGTTCAGGGACTCCACAAGCAACAACGGCATGTGGACTGGAGGTTCGACGATCCCCGCAGGACCGGGTACCACACCAAAACCGATCAGGATCACGGGGCCGCTGGACGAAGCAGGAAATCCCACCAGTAGTTACTGGCCCGTTCGAGGGTAAAGGTAGGAACGAGCAGTGATGTTCGAGACCACCGACGAGTCCATTCGTTTCGACTTCGATGACTCCCGCAGGTTGCGTATCGCCATGGTGGATGGGCTGCTGCCCATCGCGGCCTGGCTCCACACCGATGTCCAAGCCAACCTGGCCGGTCTCGAATCCTTCGGCACGCTGCTGACCACGGCCAAAGCAGGCGGCCACACCATCAACGGAAACGGGTGCGCCGTCCGTTTCGAACACGGAGAAGTCGTGTTGGAGAGCCTCTACGACCGGTGGGAACCGCTCCGGTTCTCCGAGGACCTGCTGGTCGCGATCCTCACGGGTTTGCGAGCTTTCCTTCGGGACTCCGCCGCCGATCCCCGACTTGCCAGGGCGGCGAACTTCCCGGAACCCACCCGGATGGTCACCACCCACGGTCGGGACGACGGATCAACGGTCCTGATCGACCACACCTACTTTCCCCAGGCCTGGTCGCCCATGCAGGTTCAGGTTGCAGCAGACGCGGCTTGGGCCTCGGACGATTTCCTCTTCGATGAGGTGACCGGAGTATGGAGTGGCACGCACGAGGGCCTGGAGTTCGCGGGCTACTACGACCCGAAGACCGGCGTGCCGCAGATGTACTTCCCCGTGGTAGCACCCTGATCGCGAGACGAACCGAACGGGCGCTCCCGATTTCCCCGACGCCCGTGCCGCCATACTTGACCGAACTTCGTGCACTCCCCCGAAAGCCGTATCCGATCCGGCCTCGGAATGACATCCTGATCGGGTGCGAATCCGCGATGAGAGCGGCCAAGAACTGGTGGCGACCTTCTTCGTCGAACCAGGTGATCCCCCCTACGGCCTCGATCTCATCTTCGAGAGTGCGGGTGGTAGGACGGCCTCCGGAGTCCCGCGCAACCGCGACTACTCCCCCGCGCTGCTGCTCCTGCTCACGCGGTTGGCGCTACTCGGAGCGTCTTTGGACGACGCCCTGCTCGACAGCAGGAACACCGAGCGGTTGCCCGTAGCGGAACGCAGGCTGCTGCTCGCGGGCCGACCGTTCCCGGTGCGGCTCGGTGTCGAACGCGATCTGACCGTGTTGCGTGACGTGCTCACCGCCGCGCAGGGCACCGTTGCCTCCAACGCGAACCCCTCAAAGGGCAGCAATCGACGGCGAAGAATACGACTACGGCTGGGTGTCCCCGGCTATTCGACCGATGAGGCCGATCGATTGCAGTCTCGGCTGGCGGCCCCACCGCCTCGGGTGGACATCGTGTTGCCGCCGACATCCGTCGAACTCGCGCCGGAGGTTCACCACAGCCCGAAGTCGCGCTCCTCGGGGACGGGTACTCCTCGGCAACAGGATGCGGCAGCTCGGCTGGCGTTGGAGATGTACTCGATGGCCCTGGCAACGCAGTACTTCGAAGAACGGGGTTGGCAGGTGGCGGACGTGTCCCGAACCTTCTCATGGGACCTCGCGCTCACCGCAGAGGGCCGCCCCGAAACGCACGTCGAGGTGAAAGGCACCGGCACCGACGGGACCAGGGTCGAGCTGACCCACGCCGAGGTCGAGCACGCCCAATCGTTCGAGCACATGGTGCTGTTCATCGTGCGGGAGATCCGACTGGATCGAAGCGGAGAACAACCCGTCGCGCACGGCGGCACGATCCGGGTGTTCCAGGATTGGTCGCCTGCGCCTGCTCGGCTCACCCCCAGCAGGTATGCCTACGAGGTGCCGGAATGAGTACCGGCGTGTCGACCCGCTGACGAGAGCAGCAGCACCCCGGCGCGCAAGACGCCGGGGTGCTCTCGGGTCCGCTGGGCTAACTCAGCCGAAGAAGACCTCGGCCTCGGCGTAGCGCGAGGCGGGGACGGTCTTGAGTTCGGCGGTGGCCTCGGCGAGCTTGACGCGGACGATGTCGGTGCCGCGCAGCGCGACCATCACACCGAAGTCCGAGTCGTGCACCGCGTCGATGGCGTGCAGGCCGAAGCGGGTGGCCAGCACCCGGTCGTAGGCGGTCGGGGTGCCGCCGCGCTGGACGTGTCCGAGCACCACGGCCCTGGACTCCTTGCCGGTCCTGGTGGCGATCTCCTCGGCCAACCAGGTGCCGATGCCACCGAGGCGGACGTGACCGAACGCGTCCTTCTCCCCGTGGCTGAGCACCGCGTCGCCGCCCTTGGGCACCGCGCCCTCGGCGACCACGATGATCGGCGCGTACTCGCGCTCGAAACGACGCTCGACCCAGCCGACGACCTGGTCGATGTCGAACTCGTTCTCCGGCGTCAGGATCACGTTCGCACCGCCCGCGAGGCCGGAGTGCAGCGCGATCCAGCCCGCGTGCCGACCCATGACCTCCACGACGAGCGCGCGGTGGTGCGACTCGGCGGTGGTCCGCAGCCGGTCGATCGCCTCGGTGGCGATGTGCACCGCGGTGTCGAAGCCGAAGGTGTAGTCGGTGGCGTTGAGGTCGTTGTCGATCGTCTTGGGCACGCCCACGACGCCGATGCCGTCGTCGGTCAGCCGCTTCGCCACGCCGAGGGTGTCCTCGCCGCCGATGGCGATCAGCGCGTCGACGCCCTGATCCTTCAGCGTCGAGCGGATCGCCTCCACGCCGCCCTCGGTCTTGTACGGGTTGGTCCTGGAGGATCCGAGGATCGTCCCGCCTCTGGTGAGGATGTCCTCGACGTCGTCGAGCCCGAGCGGCTTGGTCAGCCCCTCGATCGGGCCTCGCCAGCCGTTGCGGAACCCGACGAATTCGTGCCCGTAGACCTCGACGCCCTTGCGGACCGCCGCACGGATGACCGCGTTCAGACCCGGACAGTCGCCGCCGCCGGTGAGCACACCGATGCGCATCTTCTCGTCTCGCCTCCTGTGTCAGCCTCGCCGGCGCCGTGGTGGCCGGCCTCGCCGTGCCCGACCGCCCGCCGACGTGGAGGACTCGCGGCGAGCTTCCGCATCGAAGAACAGGGGCGAGGTGAGCCTGCCACGAACTGGATCGGTGCAGCAATGGGGGTCGATCATCCGATCTCAGTTCCGAGGTCGCGAACGCCGTTCCTCGGCGCCCGCGCCGACTCGGTCGGGCCGCTCCGGTTGGGCCGGTTATCGCGTCGGTGAGCCTGTCGAACCGGCGGGAAGTCCCAGCTCCTCCCAGCGACGCTGGATGACGCGCCACCGCGCGAGGTTGTGCCGGGCATCGGCGAGGGCATCGTGGGCGTCGAGCGGCGCGGGCGGCAGGGTCGGACGACCGACGTCGTCCCAGCGCTGGCGCAGTTCCCGGGTGAACCTGGGGAGCGAGCGCGGCAGCGCGGGCATCGCGCCCCAGAGCTGGGCGAGGGCGATGTGGTCGTAGGCGGCGAACCAGGCCCACAGCTCGATATCCTCGCCGGGCTCCCGCAGGAATTCGAGCAGGTTGCGCCGGATCGCATCACGGCTCTGCCAGGCTCGATCGGCGGGCGGCGGGAGCTTGGGCAGCACGTTGCGCCGCACCCAGGGTCCCGCCCGCTCCGGATCGAACTCGGTGGACACCGCGTAGAACTCGCGGCCCTGTTCGTCGACTGCACCGATCGAGATCAGCTCGACCGTCGTACCGTCTTCGATGAACTCGCAGTCGTAGAAGTAACGCACCGAGTCAGCCTAGGGTGCGCGCCGACGGCGTCCCGGCCGGTTCAGGCATCCACCACGACAGGCGGTTCAGCCCGCCTTGGACTCCGGAAGCCGATCACCGGTCTGCCGGGCCTGCTTGGCGCTTGCCTTGCCGTCCTTCTCGGCGGTGCCGGACAGCTCGGCCTTGGCCTTGGTGGCGTACATGTCGACGTACTCCTGGCCGGACAGCTCCATCAGGGCGTACATGATCTCGTCGGTGATCGACCGCTCGACGAAGCGGTCGCCCGCCAATCCCTCGTAGCGGGAGAAGTTCAATGGTTCGCCGACGACGATCCGGATCGGATACGGCCGCCAGATCTTGGAACCGATCGGGTTGGCCTTGTCGGTGCCGAAGACCACCACGGGGATCACCGGGACGCCCGCCTCCAGGGCCATCCGCGCCACGCCGGTCTTGCCCTTGTACAGCCTGCCGTCCGGGGATCGGGTGCCCTCGGGGTAGATCCCGAGCAGCCTGCCCTCGTTGAGCAACCGCACCGCGGTGTTCATCGTCGCCTGAGCGGCCGAACCGCCGGAGCGGTCGATCGGCACCTGTCCGATCGAGGTGAAGAACAGCTTCTTCAGTCGCCCCTTGATCCCCTTGCCGGTGAAGTACTCCCTCTTGGCGAGGAAGGTCACTCGCCGTTGGACCTTCAACGGCATGAAGAACGAATCCGCGACGGCAATATGGTTGCCTGCCAGGATCGCCCCACCGTCCTGCGGAATGTTTTCGGCACCCTCGATCCGGGGCCGGAAAAACAACCGCATTAGGGGTCCCAAGAAGATATGCTTCATCAACCAGTAGACCACTGCCCGCGCGCCTCCCTAACGACCTCCGCCCGGCGGACCAGCCTGCGGGCATCGCCAGGCAAGACTACGGACCACACCACCGGTCGCACAACGTGAGCGCCTGTGGTAACGGTGAAGCAGGGGTCCGCCAGCCGGGCTTTCTCCCGTCGGTCGGCCGGGCGTGGCACGATGGCGCTACCGCTTTCTTGCGGTGTCGATCACGGATACAAGGGAGGCGACGGTGCCCGTGATGGCCGGTGCCGAGCCGTTCAACCATGACGCATCCGGCGAGATCGGTGTCCTTCTCTGCCACGGTTTCACCGGATCGCCGCAAAGCATGCGTGGCTGGGCAGAACATCTCGCCGAGGCGGGTGTCAGCGTGCGACTGCCGTTGCTGCCCGGACATGGGACTCAGTGGCGTGAGCTGAACAGAACCCGCTGGCAGGACTGGTACGACTGCGATGCCGAGGCCTTCGACGAACTGCGGGCCAGGTGCGGTTCGGTGTACGTCTTCGGCCAGTCGATGGGCGGCACGCTCGCCTTGCGACTCGCCCAGCAACGCGGCGATCAGATCGCCGGGCTCGCCTTGGTCAATCCGTCGGTGATGACCCTGCGCAAGGCCATCGGTGCGCTTCCGCTGCTGTCGAGAGTGTGGCCGTCGCTGCCCGGCATCGCGGGCGGCATCGCCAAGCCCGGTGTGATGGAGATCGCCTACGATCGGCTGCCGCTGCGCGCCATGGCGAGTCTGGCCGACCTCTGGCGACTGGTGCACGCCGATCTTCCGGTGGTGACCCAGCCCATGTTGCTCTGCACCTCGCCGAGCGATCCGGTGGTGGAGCCGGAGAACTCCGAGATCATCGCGAACCGGGTGCGCAGCGAGGACCTGACGCGGATGACGCTTTCGGACAGTTCGCACGTCGCCACGCTCGACTACGACGCGCCGCGAATCTTCGAGCGCAGTCTCGAATTCGTCCGCAGGCTCGAGGACGAGCGAACCGGGAGTCGGTCATGACACGGGGCACGGGTAGCGCGGATGGTCCGGAGGACATCGACAGAGCGTTCGCCGAGATCGTCGCGGGCTTGACCCGCGATTCGGAATCGGTGCCCAGCTGGCCGAAGGACGAACAGGCCGACGCCGAACCCCGTGGCCAACGCGGCAGGCGGGCGGAGCGGGACGAGCGGTCCAGCCGGGATCAGCAGACCGAGCAGGAGCCGGAGGCCGCGCCGCCGGCACCGGTCGATCCGGTCGTGGCACCGGCGCCGAAGGAAGAGGTCCCCGACGAGGACCGCTACATCCCCCCGGAGCCGCCGCCGCTGCCGAAGCTGCGTCGCAGCACGATCGGTGCGCTGGTGATGTTCGCGGTGGGCCTGATCCTGCTGATCATCCCGGGCGTCATCGGCTTGACCAGGCAGGTGGGTCTGCCGCTGGGACTGCTGATCATCAGTGCAGGCATCGGCTGGCTGGTCTACCGGATGCGGCAGGGCCCGCCGCCGGATTCCGGTTGGGACGACGGCGCGCAGATCTGATCTCGCGAGAGGACGGCGGCCGGGCGGTCGGGAGACCCGCCCGCCCCGCTCAGCCGGGTGGGACGGTGACAGCGGCGTGTTCGGCGGCCAAGACGGCCGCGCCCACGATCCCCGCGAGATCGCCGAGGGCGGCGACCTTCAGTTGCGCACGCGGCCGGAACCCGGCTCCGGTGATCGAGGCGAGGTAGCGGGCATCGGCCTGTTCGAGGAACAGCTCGGCCGATTCGGACACTCCGCCGCCGAGGACGATGACCGCCGGGTCGTAGGCGTCCGCGACCAGGGACAGCCCGTTGCCCAACCAGTGCGCGAAGTCCGCCATCGCCGCAGTGGCCACCGGGTCACCGCGCCGCGCCGCCTCGGCCACCGAACGACCGGTGATCGCGGTCGCAGTCGATAGCTCACTCCTCGCGGTGGGGGCGGCCAGCAGTTCCCGGGCCGTCGCCGCCAGGGCCGTGCCGCTGCAATAGCGTTCCCAGCAGCCCTTCTTCCCGCAGGGGCAGGGCCTGCCGTCGGGCACGACCGTGAGATGCCCCAGTTCGGGCGCGACGCCGAACGCGCCCCGGAACAGCCTGCCGTCGATCAGCAGTGCCGCGCCGATACCGGTTCCGACGGCCACCAACACGGCGATGGCCGCACCGCGTGCCGCGCCGAATCGGTACTCCCCGACGGCGGCGGCGTTGGCATCGTGTTCCAACACCACCGGCAGTCCGACCCGCTGTGCGATCCGGTCGGCCACCGAGGCCTGCCGCCAGGCCAGATGCGGCGCGAACCGCACCGAACTCCGGTCCTGCGCCACGAAACCCGCAACCGACAGCCCCACCGACTCGACCGGATGAACGTCGGCCAGCGCGGCGATCGTCGCCACCACGGCGTCGTCCAGCGCTCGTTCCTCGCCGGGGGTGTCGGTGCGTTCCAGGCGCAGCACCGCGCCGTGCTCGTCGACAACGCCCGCCCGGATGCTGGTGCCGCCGACGTCCATCCCGATGGTCAGCATCCGTGGGCCCGGGTGACGTCGATGCGCTGCACCCGGCTCGCCGGGGCCTCCGAGGCGGCGTCCGGCGCGGCGGCAGCCGACTCGGTGGGGTCGGCGTCCGTGGCCTCCCGGCCTGGTCTCCGCGCCGCATCGCTCTCGGGCCCCTGTTCGTGGACCAGGGTGCGCAGGGCCCCGAGCAGACTCATCGCCTGCTCCGCGAGGCGCAGGCCGATCTCCGGTCGTTCGCCACGCAACACCGCGATGACCAGGCACACCGGGCACCAGTCGCAGCCATTCGCCGTCTCTCGCGATTCGGCGGCGGAGTCGGCCCGAGTGGAAGCCCGCTCGGCGGCGGACTCGTCCTCGTTCGACGGATCGAACCCGCAGTGCGCGCAACCGAGGGGTCCGTCATCGACCTCGGAGTGCTTCGGCCGGTCTGCAGCCGATTCCGGCGAGAAGTCGGCGGTCTCCGTCGTGCTCTGGCCGACCCGGTTGCGGAGGCTCTCCACCAACGGTTGCGCCCGATCGTGGACGAGTTCGAGCGTGCGCCGCAGCTCGGTCACGATCTGCCGTGTCCCGATCGGATGGCCGTCGGAGCCCGCACCGGAGCCCGAGGCGGTGTCGGTGGCGTCGGTGAAACCCGCCGATTCGGTCATCGCCCGCTCACCGCATCCACAGCGCGGGATCGGGCCGGAACCGCACGGTCAGCCCGGCATCGTCGGCGCCCGCGCCGGAGACGACACAGCGCCGCAGCACCGAGGGCAGTGCGACGAGTCTTCGCCTGCCCTCGATGGTCACCACCAGTTCGTCACCGACCCTGGCCAGATCGAGCCGGTCCGACGCCGCCAGCGGTACGGCGATGGTCAACAGGTATTCGCCGTCGGGTGTGCTGGGCCGCTGCATGGCCAGCAACGGACGATCGGGCGCCTGGTGCAGCGGGTCGTCCGACCCGTAGAGATCGTCGGCGACGGCTCGCAGCGCGGCGGGACCGACCGGCTCGCTCGCGTGGTGGCCCGCCGTCCAGACTCCGACGGTGGACTCCCGGCGCACCTGATCGAGCACGTCCTGCTGTTCGGCTCGTCGGGTCCGCAACCAATCGGCGGCCACCCCCTGCTCGGTGCCGGGATCGGGTACCAGACGGTTCACCAGCAGGGCGTCGACCGCGATGCCCTGCAGCGTCAGGGCCGTGATCGTCCGACGGGTCTCGGCGGCGACCACCCGTTCCGGGGTCAGCACCAGCCGCACCCCGGTGGTGGCGCGATCGGTGAGCAACGCGCGCAGCCCCTCTAGTCGACCCGCCAGATCACCGAGCCCGCCTGCCAATGCGTCCCACTGCTCCAGCTTCCCGCCGGCCAGGGTGCCCAACAGACCGCGCACCGCCCGCCGATGCGAGGGGAAGAGCCGCTCCAGATAACCGGCGAGCGCCTCGGGCAGCGCCAACAGTCGCAGAGTCTCCGCCGTGGGCCCGCAGTCCACGATCACGGTCTCCCACGGGCCGTCGGCCGCGATCCTGGCGACCTCGGTGAGGGCAAGCAGCTCCTCGATGCCGGGGAGCACCGTCAGTTCCTCGGCGTCGAGCTCGTCCAGACCGGCGCCCGCCAGCATGGTGCGGAGGTGCTCCCGCAGCGTCCGCCATGCCTGATCGAGCAGTCCCCTGGTCTCGATGTGCGCCGCGAACAGACCGGTCTCCACCTCGGTGGGTCGGTCGATGACCGCCACGCCGAGCGCATCGCCGAGCGAGTGCGCCGGATCGGTCGAGACCACCAGCGTCTTGGTCGCATCCCTGGCCAACCGGGCCGCGGTCGCCGCGGCGAGGGTGGTCTTGCCGACTCCGCCCTTGCCGGTGAACAGCAGCAAGCGCACGACGTCGCCTACTCCGGTCGGGCCGAGGAGGTGCTCTCCTCGACGCGGCGCTTCAATTCCTTGAGCGCCGTGTCCATCACGACCTTCTCCGCCTTGCGCTTGAACAGGCCGATCATCGGGATCGTGAGATCGACCGACAGGGTGTAGGTCACGGTCGTCGGCCCGTCGGTGCCCTCGGGTTCCAACCGGTAGCTGCCGCGCTGCGACTTCTGCATCTGGCCTTCCACGAGGGTCCAACTCACCGACAATCCGTCGGCGGCCCACTCGTAGGCCAGGGTGTACTTGTCCTTGAGGACTCCGGCGTCCAGCGCGAACCTGACCTGCTCGGCCTGGCCGTCCGCGTTCTCCGCGAGCACCTCGGTGCTCTTCAGATTGCCCGCCCATTCGGGGTAGGCCGCGAAATCCGCGATGACCCCCATGATGCGGGTGGCGGGTGCATCGATCACCAAGGACTGGGTGGACTCATCGGCCATGCCAGGCAGGCTACCGTGTCACCCCCGTCGGGCCGGGGAGTGTGCAGCGCTACCACTGCAGGACGTAGGGCACCCCGGTCTGTCGGAAGTGACCGACGTTGACGCACTCGGTGCCGTCGACTCGCATGCGCTGCGCCAACGGCTGGTGGACGTGGCCGAATACCGACCAGCGCGGCCGGTGTTCGCGCAGGGCTCGACGAATGCCCGCCGAGCCCAGTTCGCGATGCCGGGCGACCACGTCGTAACACAGTTCGGGAACCGCGGGCGGGATGTGGGTGCAGAGCAGGTCGACCGGGCCCAGGGCTTCGACGACGGTGTCGTACTCCTCCGCCGAGCGCAGGTAGGGCTTCCAGGGCGCCTCCGGGCGCATCGTCGTCCCGGGCAGCAGCAGGGCGCCGCCGACGAAACCGACGCGCAAGCCGCCGATCTCGACGGTCTGCCCGTCGAGCACGGTCACGTTCGGTCCGGCGTACTCGGGCCACAGCTCCGGGTTGTCCACGTTGCCGGGCGTGGCGTAGGTCGGCACCGTCATGGCGGCGAACAGCTTGGCGTACTGCTCGCGGACCGCCTCGTCCACCCGGGCGGCGGCATCGTCGAGCCCGGACCACAAGGAACGGATGAAGGCACCCGCCTCGCCGTTGGGATCACGGCGGAGTCTGGCGAACTCGGCGACCCGCTCGGCACCGAACAACGCGCCGAAGATCCCGTTCGCGGGGTTGAGGTAGTCGACGAAGTCCAGCAGGTCGCCCAACACGATGAGTGCGTCGGCGCCCTCCCCGGCTCTGGCCAGATCGTCGACGTTGCCGTGCACATCGGACACCACATGAACCCGCACGCGGACGAACCTACCTGCTCTTCCGGTGCCCAGACGAGAGGCGAACGTGCGGATTTCCCCGCATCGGGCAGCGGGATCCTACGGCCGGGAGGGGGGTGCGTCGCCGTCTCGGCCGTGGCTGCGGAGTGGGATCACGGCGCGAGGCCGGGTTCCCGACCCGCCTCCAGACGAAGTTTGAGTTCGAGTGCGGCGCCCCGGCCGATGATCCGCCATCGGCGGGCAAGTCTGCCTCGGGCAGCCGGTGTCAGGTCGAGCGGTCTGCCATCGGGACCGACGGGATCGACGCGGAGGTAGTAGTGCAACACCGTGCCGTCGAGCACCGGCTCCAGCCACACCTCCATCGTCCCGTGCAGCGGCCCGTCCACCGTCCAGCACCGCCCCTTGACACCCCGGTCCGCATACACCCGCAAGACCAGCTCCGACCAGTGCCGACGCAGGAACGCGGGCTCGGCGACGGCGGCCGACACCAGGTCGCCGGGCACCGCGAGGAAGGTGTCGTCGGCGAGATCCAAGCCGTGCATGACCGTCGAGCCTGCCAGGCCGAGCACCTACGGCGAGCACCCGCCCTCGGCCGGGCCACCACCCGGCGCAGCGACTCGTCGACCTCGGGTGGAAACCGGCCCGGTCCTGGCCCAGGCGACACCGCCCCTGTTCCCCGGCCCGTCGATTTGGTTAGGTTGCTGTCCGTGACAGTGCCACCGGGAGGTACAGGTGCGTGAGTTCAGTGTTCCCGCCTCCGCAACCGTCTCCGCCGAGGAGAACCTCACCGACATGGTGTGGGCCAATGCGGACCGCTTCGCCACCACGGTCAGCTTCCGACGTCGGATCGAGGGGACCTGGATCGACGTCACCGCAGCCGACTTCGCCGCGCAGGTCATGGCGGTGGCCAAGGGCTTGATCGCGGCGGGGATCGAGCCGGGCGACCGTATCGCGCTGATGTCGCGCACCCGATACGAGTGGAGCCTGTTCGACTTCGCCCTCTGGGCGGCGGGCGCGGTGAGCGTCCCGATCGACGAGACTGCGTCCATCGAGCAGATCGAATGGGTGCTGACCGATTCGGGCGCCAGGGCGGTGATCGTGGAGGACGCCGCGCACCGCCGTCGGGTCGACTCGGTGGTGTCCCGGCTGCCCGAGGTCGGGCACCTCTGGCATATCGAGGGCCCCAGTGCCGAGACCGGTGCGGCGGGCGCCGTGGACGAGTTGACCGCCTTGGGCGGTGCGATCGCCAACAGCACGGTGCGCACTCGGCGCCGCGAGGTGCGCGCCGACCAGCTCGCCACGCTGATCTACACCTCGGACGCCACCGGGCACGCCAAGGGCTGTGAGCTGACCCACCGGAACCTGCTCGCGCAGGTCCGCGCGGAGATCGCGGCGCACCCGACCCTGCTGGAACCGGGGAACTCGGTGTTGATGTCCCTGCCGATGTCGCAGATCTTCGCCAGGACCATCGCGATCTGCGCGGTCTACGCGCGCACCACGCTCGGCCACACCAGCCACACCGCCGGGCTGCTCAGCGACCTCGGCACCTATCGACCGACGTTCATACCGACGGTGCCCCGGATCTTCGAGAAGATCTACGAGGGGGCGCGTTCCCAGGCGGTGGCAGGCGGGCGCGGCTCGGTGTTCGACGGCGCCGAGGAGACCGCGATCGCCTACAGCAGGGCGGTGGACGGCGGCGGGGCCTCGGTCCAACTGCGTCTGCGACACGCGATGTACGACCGGCTGGTGTACCGACGGCTGCGGGCGATGCTCGGCGGACGCTGTCTGGCGGTGATCTCCGGCGGCGCCCAGCTCAGCGAGGCGCTCACGCACTTCTTCCGGGGCGCGGGCGTGCCCATCCTCGAGGGCTACGGCCTGAGCGAGACCAGCTCGGCCGCCTGCGTGAATCGCCTCGACGACACCCGGATCGGCACCGTGGGCAGGCCGATGGCGGGCGTCACGGTGCGCATCGCCGACGACGATGAAGTGCTGATCAAGGGCGAGATCGTGGCCCGCGGGTACTGGAACAACGCGGCTGCGGGCGACGCGGCGATGCGGGACGGTTGGTTCCACACCGGCGACCTCGGGGCGCTGGACACGGCGGGATTCCTCACGATCACCGGTCGGAAGAAGGAGATCATCGTGACGGCGGGCGGCAGGAAGGTCGTGCCCGCCACCCTGGAGGAACGGGTTCGGCTCCATCCGCTGGTCAGTCGGTGCATGGTGGTCGGCGATCGACGCCCCTTCGTCGGCGCGCTGATCACGCTGGACGCGGCGGCGATCACGGCCTGGCAGGCGAATCGGGGGATGGCGGGCACCGGGATCGACGCGCTGGCCAAGGACCCCGATCTGCTGCGCGAACTGCAACGGGCCGTCGATCAGGCGAACGAGGCCGTGTCGGCCACGGAGTCGATCAAACGCTTCCGGGTGCTCGTCGAGGACTTCAGCGAGGCCAACGGCGATCTGACCCCGGATCGGAGACTGCAGCGCGTCGCGATCGCCCGTAGCCGGGCCCTGGAGATCGAGGCGATCTACCGCTCGTGAACGGCGCGGCCAGGGAGCTCAGCCGTTGATCAGGCCCGCGAGCCTGCCCGCCAGGTCCGACCACCGCCAATGCCGGGACACCCAGTCCCGGCCCGCCCGACCGATGCTCTCGGCCTGCGCCGGATCGGCCAGCAGCGCACCGATCCGCTCGGCGATGGCGGCGACGTCCGTGCCGTCCACGACCAATCCGGTGATGCCGTCCAGCACGGTCTCCGGTGCACCGCCGGAACGGCCGGCCACCACGGGCAGTCCGGTGGCGGAGGCCTCCAGGAACACGATGCCCAAGCCCT
The DNA here is from genome assembly GCF_014203365.1 of Actinoalloteichus hymeniacidonis. Classification (NCBI taxonomy): domain Bacteria; kingdom Bacillati; phylum Actinomycetota; class Actinomycetes; order Pseudonocardiales; family Pseudonocardiaceae; genus Actinoalloteichus; species Actinoalloteichus hymeniacidonis. Next base: position 1,212,668 of record NZ_JACHIS010000001.1, on the reverse strand, counting down.
CGACGTCCAGCCCCCGGCCCCGGGTCCGACACGGCATCGAGAAGACGTCCCCGGCCGCGTAGTGCGCGGGCAGCTCCTCCCACGGCACCGAGCCGGTGATCACGACGTGGCCCGCGACCCCGCGATCGAGGGCCAGGCGGTGCAGCCGCTCGCGATACGGCCCACCACCGACGATGAGCAGCGCCGCGTCGGGCACCTGGCGGCGGATCTGCGGCAGGGCGCGGATCAACATGTCCTGTCCCTTGCGGGGCACCAGCCGGGACACACAGACCACCACGGGCCGGTCGCCCAGGTCGTATCGGCGACGGATCTCCGCTCTGGCCGCCGGGTCGGGACGGAAGACCTCGGTGTCCACCCCGGACGGCAGGTGCTCCAGGGCCGCCGTCGGACCGAAGGCACTGGCGAATCGGGAGCGGGTGTAGCGGCTGACGAAGGTCACGACATCGGCCGACTCGCCGATGCGCCGCAACGCCGACCGGGCGCCGGGCAGCATCGACCACCCGACCTCGTGGCCGTGGGTGCTGGCCAGGATCCGGCGGGCGCCCGCCTCCCGCAGCCAGGGCCCCAGCAGGGCCAGTGGGGCCGCCGCGCCGAACCACACGGTGTCGCAGCCCTTGGCACGCAGGATCTCCCGAGCGCGGGCCAGCACGTCGCCGGTCGGCAGCATCAGGCTGGTGGGATGCCGGACGACCTCGAACGGCTGGGCGGCGTCGAACTCGGTGTGCGAGCCCGCGCGTCCCTCCCAGGACGGGGCGTAGACGGTGAGTTCCTGCCCGGGTAGCCGGGTGGCGAAGGCATGCAGATACGCCTGGATACCTCCCGGTCGAGGCGGGAAGTCGTTGGTCACCAAGAGGGTCCGACGCACCCGGCCGAGGGTAATGCGCGATCCCGTCGAGCCGGCGGTCGCCCCGCGATCACCGAGGTGATCGATGGTGTCGAGTCTCAGCCGAGTTCCCGTTCGACCGCTCGCCGCCATCGATCGAGCAGCACCGTCCGGCCGGTGCCGAAGACCGCCCGCATCGCCCGATCGACCTCGACCTCGGTGGGCTCGTTCGCGGCTGCCAATCGCCGATAGAAGTCGACCACCGAGGACTCGCCGTAGCCGTCGGCGAGGAAGTCGATCAACGACCACGAGGTCTGATAGGCGAGGTCGAGCCGATTGCCGCCCTCGTGGAACTCGCCGTCGGCTGGCAAGGCCAAGGGCGTCGGTGATTCCTCGGTGGACTCGTCTCCGACCCGATCCGACCCGGGCGGTGCAATCGGAACCCCCGTCGGGTCCCCGGAGGGAGCGGGATCGATCTGCGCTCCCAGCCGTCGATCGCGCAGGGCCTGGCTGAGATCGGGGGCGATCTGTGCGGCGGCGAACCCGCTGTCCCGATAGCCGACGTAATCGGCGAAACCCTCCAGCAGCCACATCGGTGCCCGGGATGCGGTGACGCCCCGGGCCGCGACATGGGTGACCTCGTGTCGCAACACGACCCCGAGGGCGGGATCGGACAGTCGGGCCGCCGAGGCGGGATTCACCACGATCCGCTGTCCGGTGGCCGTCTGGGTGTCGAGGTCGACGCTGTCGGCGACGGCCAGCGCGGCGATGTCGTCCGGGGAGAAGACCAAGCCCGCCTGGGCTTGGAACTCGGCGGTGGATCCGGGCAGCAGGACCACGGTCTGCTGTGACCAGTCGGTACCCCAGATCTCGCTGACCGACCGCACCGCGGCGTCGAGCTCGTCCGCCACCCGACGGGTCAACTCCGCATTCTCGGGGTGCCCCAACACCAGTCCGGACGCCCTCCGATGCACCACGGTCGGTCCGAACGCCCACGGCCCGCGCCAGGTGTGTCTGCCCTGGGCCTCCAGGCTCGTGTCGGAGTTGACGAACCAACGGTCGTCTCGTCGGACGAAGAGGTAGGCCATCGGTTTGCCGGTGCTGGCCTCGTCCACGCCTGCCAGGGCGTAGCGCAGTTCGACCTCGGGCGCGGCGAGCCCGTCCGCCTCGGTCGCGGCGAACGCGTCGATCGCGAGGTTCGCAGGCGGCTCCGGCATCGAGGCGGCCGGTCGCACGATGCGGTAGTCCCATTCGGCGAGCGGCACCTCGGCGAGGTTGGCGAAGGTCTCGCGTTGCGAGCGGCGGAAGGCCGGGTCGGCCGCCGGGTCCAGGGTGGACAGGAATGCCTGTTCGTCCCGGTTCAACACGGCTTCGGCCCGCCGGTCCAGCAGTTCCGCGACCGCCTCGTCCTCGGCCGACATTCCTGCGGGTTCGCCCGAGCCCGCCCGTGCGTCGGGCAGTGCGGCGGTCGGGAATCCGGAGAAGGCGGGCGGCGCCGGGGCGGGCGCACCGTGCCGGTCGGTGTCGACGGTCTGGCCTGGCCCAGGAAGGGCGATCACCGCCAGGCCCGTCAGCAGGGCAGCTGTGATCGCCGCTGTCGCCCAGCTGCGGGACCGCGACATGCCCGACACAAAACCCGATCTTACGGCGCATCAACGAGAAACGGCCCGACTCACGCTGCTTGTCGCAGTCGGGTCGGGCCGTTCTCGTGTTCGTTGTTCGGTTCGCCGGTGAAGCTCAGGCCACGCGGCGCATCGCCACGATCGGGCTGCTGGAGCCGTTGTCGATCGGGACGACCTTCACGTTCTGACCGGGGGTCGGCGCGTGGACGACGTTGCCGTTGCCCACGTACATGCCGATGTGGTGCACCGACGGGTTGCCGTAGGCGATCAGGTCGCCCGGGGCCAGCTGGCTACGCGAGACGGCCATTCCCGTCGACGCCTGTGCCGCGCTGTTCCTGGGCAGCGAGACGCCGACCTGGTTGTAGGCCCACAGCATCAGGCCGGAGCAGTCGAACGTGCCGGGACCCTGGGCGCCGTAGACGTAGGGCATTCCGACGCGGGACAGCGCCGACTGGACTGCGGCGGAGCCGGTACCGGTACCCGGGGGAACCTCGTACTCGCCCTCGTCGAGGCCGCCGCCGCCACCGCCGGGGCCCGACTCGTACTGCTCGCGCTCCTCGGCCGTGAGCGCATCGATGTGCTCCTCGACCTCGGCGATCCGGATGTCCATCTCTTCCCGGCGCTCGTCGATCTCGGTGCGCAGTTCCTCGGCCTCGGCAGCGGCCTCGGCAGCGGCCTCCTCGGCCTCCAACGCGGATTCCTCGGCCTCTTCGGCCTGCATGACGACAGCGGTGAGCCGGTCGAGGGACTCGGCGTTCCCGGCGGCGAGCACGTCCAGCGCGGAGAGCTGGTCGAGGAACGCCTGGGGGTCCTCGGCGACCAACAGCGCGGAGAGCTTGTTGAACCGAGCACCCTGGTACGAGGCGTTGGCGAGCTCGTCCACGTTGCCGCGGAACAGCTCTTCGTCACCTCGCGCCTGTTCGGCCGACTCGCGGGACTGCTCGAAGACCGTGGTGGCCTCCTCCAGCTCCGCCTGTCGGGCCTCGAGATCATCGTTGGCGCGGTGCCATTCCTCGGTGAGGACCACGGCTTCGTGGGCCAGCTCTTCGAGCTGGGCGACCGCATCCGTCTTGTTGTCGGGAAGTTCCTGGGCTATGGCCTGCGCGGGAACAAGGCTTACCGCCATTGCCACCACGGTCGCCGCCATCGCTCCACGCATCGTTCTTCTCATTCGATGCGACGCCACGTCGCGAGCAACTCCTTCGTACTTCTCCAACCGCCTACCGTCGAACCTTGATCGAAGCGGGAACTCGCCGATCTTGTCGACGAACTGATCCCTTGATCGGATCCGAAAGTGTTGATTCCGGTTCGGCTCCCCGACATGCCGATTCGGCGGTGACCCGCAGTGCCGCCCCTTGTAGACGACTGCCCGCCGCGAGGTCTCGGATAGGTTACGAGTAGTGAGCTACAGAGTCCACTGTCCGGAAGGAAAAGTTGTGAACGAGTGCACAAGGTCCCGAAAGGGTTAGTTGCGATTACGCAGTGTTCTTCTATTCACGATCATCCGACCTGCTGTTCCGGCAGGCGGGACAACAAACAGTAAGCAGAAGACGCACAGAAACAGACACTGTGCGATCGATCACCTCATCGAGTGGCAGCGATCCTATTGGATCAGATTCGTGACAATCGGGCCAGCAATATCACCGAGGGCACCGGATGGGCGCCTCTGCGTCGCACCGAATCGGCGACCGCACGGTCCGAGGTCGCCACCACGACCGGTCTGCCCTCCGGTTCCGCAGCCACCAACGCACGGATCACGTCGTCGGCCAGCACGCCTGGATCACTGAACAACACCCGGGTTCCCCGACTGACCACCGCGGGTACCGACACCACGTCGGCACCGTCGAAGACCACGGTGACCTCGGCTCCGGTCCGGGCCGCCAAGGCGCCCAACTGCGCGGCGAGTCGCTCCCGTTGCGAGGCCAGTGTCAGCTCCGGATAACCGGTCTTGGTCACGTTGTAGCCGTCCACGACCAGATGCACGGTCGGCAGGGCCAGCAGACGATCCAGCGCCGCCGGATCCTCCACCCGACCCGCCATCACCTGACCGGTGCTCGCTCCGCCCACCAGATCGGCGGGCCGAGGACCGCCTCCGCCGCCGATCGCCAGTTCCCGCCGTAGGCCGAGCACCGCGCCGTCGAGCGTGTCCACCAGCAGGGAGAGCCGCACCTCGTCGGCCTGCCTGGCCTCCCGCGCCGACTGCCGGGCCGACTCGGCATCGGCCATCGCCCGTTTCGCCCTGGCCCGCTCCGCATCCGCCCGATCGCGCTCCCGATCCCGCTGCAGGGTCAACTCGCGTACCGCCTCCGAGGACGCGGCCCTGATCTGTTCCAGCTCGGCGATCGCCGCAGCCGAGGCGTCCTTGGCATCCCGCACCCGCACGCCCTGTTCGCGCAGCCTGCGACGCAACTTCTCCAGGTCCTCCTCCGACTCGGCCCGCGCCTGCTCCACCGCAGCCCGCACCGCGCCGTTCTCCGACCGCAGCTGCTCCAGTTCCTCGGTCAACCGCTGCACCTGGGCCAGCGCCGCGTCCCGCTCCGCGCGCAACCGGCTGTCCTCCGCCTGCCTCGACACCGCACCGACGCGTTCGGCGGCCGACTCGTCGGCCGCCAACACCGAGGCCACCGCCCGAACGATCGGGTCCTGCGCATCGACGTCCACCGCTGCGGGCCGATTCCGATCCGCCCAACGCAACACCGCCGTCCGGAACGCCGTCGAGGAGCGCAGCTCGGCCAACAACGGCGCCCGGCCGAGCCTGGCCCGCTTGGCGGGGGTGAACTTCGCGACCGGCCGCAGGGGCCGGGGGATCTCCAGCGGCTTCATCTCGCCCAGCGCACTCGCGGCGAGTTCGGCGAGACGTCCACGAAGGACATCCGGGAACCCGTCCCAGTCCGGTTGCGCCCGCTCGCTCGCCTGCTGCTCGTCGACGACGGACGAGTCGCCAGTCGCATCCGATTCCGCAGACGGTTCCGGTGCGGCGAGTGGCACCGGGGGTTCCGGCGCAGCGGGCGGCGGTGGCGCGGCAGGCGGCTGCGGGGGCCCCGGCTCGCCCGGCGACGGAGGATCGGTCTGGCCGGGCGTCTCCGCGGCCGCCGAGGACTCGTTCGGGTCGGCCGATTCGGCTCGGGCACGTAGGCCCGTGGTGTCACCCGACTCGGAGGTGTCGGGGGGATCCGCGCCGACGTCGCTCGCCGAGGAACCCGGGGCGGGCTGCTCGGCGGAGGAAACCGGCTCGTCAGAACCGGCCCGTGCACTCAACTTCGGCATCCCGTCAGGTTAGAGGTGGCGACGCTGCGCACCCAATCCCTCACTACCGAGGAGCCGTCGATGTCATGTCCGACCATCCGATTAGCCTGCCAGCCGATGACCGACGTGGCAGGACTCCCGGATCGGCAGCTGACGTTCGACGAACTCGGAACGCCGCTGCGCGACGTCACCTTCGTCGTCGTCGACCTGGAGACCACCGGCGGCAGCAACCGGGGTGACGCCATCACCGAGATCGGTGCGGTCAAGGTGCGCGGCGGCCAGGTGATCGGCGAGTTCGGCACGCTGGTCAACCCCGGTCGAGGCATCCCGCCGATGATCATGTCGCTCACCGGGATCACCGATGCGATGGTCACCGAGGCGCCCCGGATCGACTCGGTCCTGCCCGCCTTCCTGGAGTTCGCCGCCGGTTGTGTGCTGGTGGCGCACAACGCGCCCTTCGACGTCGGATTCCTGCGCTCCGCCGCCGAGGCCCTCGAACGCCCCTGGCCCCGGCCGACGGTGCTCTGCACCGTCCGGCTGGCCCGCCGGATCCTCAGCCGAGACGAGGCCCCGAACGTCAAACTCGGCACCCTCGCGCGGCTCTTCCGCTCCGACACGACCCCCAGTCACCGGGCGCTCGCCGATGCACGGGCCACGGTGAACGTCCTGCATGGACTGCTCGAACGAGTCGGCGGCGTCGGCGTCCAGTCCCTGGAGGAGCTGCTGGACTACCTGCCCGAGGTGACCTCGGCGCAACGCCGAAAGCGGGAGCTGGCCGCCGATCTGCCGCATGCCCCCGGCGTGTACCTGTTCCGGGGACCCCGCGAGGAGGTGCTCTACGTGGGCACCGCCGTCGATCTGCGCCGCCGGGTGCGGCAGTACTTCACCGCGAGCGAGAGTCGCGCCCGGGTCCGGGAGATGGTCGCGATCGCCGAACGGGTCGACGTCGTGGAGTGCGCGCACTCCCTGGAGGCCGAGGTTCGCGAACTGCGCTTGCTGGCCGCCCACCGCCCCCGGTACAACCGCCGGTCCACCACGCCACATCGCGCCTGGTGGATCGTGCTGACCGACGAGGCCTTCCCCCGCCTGTCGGTGGTACGCAAACCCCGAGACGAGGCGATGGGCCCCTTCCGATCCAAACGGGCCGCCGAGGAAGCGGTGGAGAGCCTGCACGACGGCAGCGAGGTACGTCGTTGCGTGGAACGCATTCCCGCCCGGGACCCCAAGGGCAGGCCGTGCACGCTCGCCGAGATCGGCCGGTGCGCGGCGCCGTGTGCAGGCAGGCAGAGCGTCGCGGAGTACGCGCCCGCGGTGATCGACGTGGCCGACCTGTTCGCGGGTACCCGCACCACGGTGTTGGACCGCCTCGGGGATCAGCTCGCCGAGTTGTCCGAGCGGCAGAGGTTCGAGGATGCGGCCCGCAGGCGCGACCGGCTGGCCACCCTCGTTCGGGCGTTGGACCGAGGCCAGCGGCTCGCGGCGCTGGCGGCCGTCGGCGAACTCGTCGCGGCCCGACCGGACGGTGCGGGCGGCTGGCACCTGGCGGTGATCCGGCACGGCCGGTTGGCCTCGGCGGGCACCGCCCGACGCGGGGTGCCGCCGATGCCGGTGGTGGAGATGCTCCGGGCGAGCGCGGAGACCGTGCTCTGCGAACCGGGGCCGCTGCGCGGGGCGACCGCGGACGAGATCACCGTGATCCGTCGCTGGCTCACCACCGGCGGCACCCGACTGGTCGACTCCGACGTGCTCTGGGCCGAACCCGCGGGCGGCGCGGGCAGCTGGCAACGCTGGGTCGCCAAGGCCGACGCGGGCCGGGCGGGCTACGCGGCGGCGGACTGAGGCGCCCGACGACGGTGGCGAGCTCGGTCAGCCTGCAGGCGGGCCCGGTGGCCGGGTGGGTCCCGCTCGGCCGAGCCTCGATACCATCGCGAGAGTTTCCGCAGGCCATCGGGAGGTTCCCTCGTGATCACCGCGTTCGTGCTCGTCAACGCAGTCGCCGACCGCATTCCGGAGGCAGCCCAGGAGATCGCCGACATCGAGGGCGTCAACGAGGTGTACTCCTGTGCAGGCGAGGTCGACCTCGTCGTCCTCGTCCGCGTCGCCGATCACGCCGACCTCGCCGACCTGATCCCCGGCCGGATCGCCAAGGTCGACGGAGTGCTGACCACCGACACCCACATCGCGTTCCGCTCGTACTCCCGCCGCGACACCGAAGAGGCGTTCTCCATCGGCGGCGACGAGGCGCAGTAGGCCCGTCGCCTGCGCCCGAACGTGAACCGGAGCCGGGCGAGTCGGACCAGGACACAACGAGGCGGGGCCCGGAACCAACTGGTTCCGGGCCCCGCCTGCGTGTTCGTTCAGTCCTTCTTGTCGCCCTTGGCGTCGTCCGAGCCCTCGACCGGCTTCGGCTCGGGCTGCGAGGTGGAGTCCTCGTCCGAGTCGAGCAGGTTCCGATTCTCGTGCTCCGCCTTGACGATCGCCGCCGTCTCGTCGGCCGGGTCGGGCGTGAGCAGCGAGCCCCGCACCGGACGGCCCGCCGAGCCGAGCTCGTTCATCCGCTTCGGCACCGCAGCACCCTGGTACTCCAGCGGGATCGCGTGGCCGTGCTCGTCCACGCCGCCGAGCGGCTGGTGGACCTCGATGAACTCGCCGTGCGGCAGCCGCTTGATCACGCCGGTCTCCACGCCGTGCTCCAGCACCTCGCGGTCGGCGCGTTGCAGGCCGATACAGATCCGGTAGGTGATGAAGTAGGCGATCGGGGGCAGCAACAGCACACCCAACCTGCCGAACCAGGTCATCGCGTTCAGCGAGATGTTGAACTGCTCCGCGATGATGTCGTTGGCTCCGGTGATCATCAGGATCATGAAGAACGTCAACGCCATGGCACCGAGGCTGGTCCGCACCGGGACGTCCCTCGGACGCTGCAACAGGTTGTGGTACGCGTCGTCCTTGGTGAACTTCTTCTCGATCCACGGATAGGCACCCGCGATCGTGAAGATCAACCCCATGCCCAGTACCGCTGGGAAGAACGTGGCCGGTACCAGGTAGTTACCCAGATACAGCTCCCAGGACGGCCAGATCCGGGTCATGCCGTCCAGCCAGATCACATACCAGTCGGGCTGCGAGCCCGCGCTGATCTGCGAGGCGTTGTACGGGCCGATGTTCCAGATCGCGTTGATCTGGAAGATGCCGCCCATGATCGCCAGCACACCGGCGACGACGGCGAAGAAGCCACCCGCCTTCAGGGCGAAGACCGGCATGATCCGGACGCCGACGACGTTGTTCTCCTTGCGGCCCACGCCGGGGAACTGGGTGTGCTTCTGGTACCAGACCAGACCGAGGTGCACCGCGATCAGACCCAGGATCAACGCGGGCAGCAACAGGATGTGCAGCGTGTAGAACCTCGGGATGATCTCGGTACCGGGGTACTCCCCGCCGAAGATCGCCCAGTTCGCCCAGGTACCGATCACCGGGATCGACATCGTGATGCCGGAGACGATCCGCAGGCCGGTACCCGAGAGCAGGTCGTCCGGCAGCGAGTAGCCGGTCAGGCCCTCGAAGAAGCCCATGATGAACAGCAGGATGCCGATGACCCAGTTGATCTCACGGGGCTTGCGGAACGCACCGGTGAAGAACACCCGCAGCATGTGGACGACGATCGCCGCCATGAACAGCAGTGCCGCCCAGTGGTGCACCTGGCGGGCGAACAGACCGCCGCGCACCTCGAAGGAGATGTCCAACGCGGACGCGTAGGCCCGGGACATCTCGATGCCCCGCATGTTCTCCAGCGAGCCCTGGTACTCGACGTGCGCCATCGACGGGTCGAAGAACAGCGCCAGGTAGGTGCCGGTGAGCAGCAATACGATGAAGGAGTACAGCGCGATCTCACCGAGCATGAAGGACCAGTGCGTCGGGAAGACCTTGTTGAGCTGCTTGCGGATTCCCCTGGACATGTGGAATCGGTCATCGGTCCAGGTCGCGGCCGCTCCCGCCGCACGCACCCCGAAGCTCTTCGGCTTCGTCGGCGTGGTGATCGAGCTCATGACTTACGCTCCCAGAAGCCAGGGCCCACGGCCTCGATGAAGTCGCTTCGCGCCACCAGGTAGCCCTCTTCGTCGATGTCGATCGGCAGCTGCGGCAACGACCGCGTAGCCGGACCGAAGACAGGCTTGGCGTAGGTGTTCACCACGTCGAACTGCGACTGATGGCACGGGCAGAGCAGGCGCCCCGTCTGCTGCTCGAACAGCGAGGTCGGGCAGCCGAGGTGGGTGCAGATCTTCGAGTAGGCGTAGTAGTCGCCGTAGTTGAAGTCCTCCTGCCCCTTGCGCTTGACCGGCTCCGAACCCGGGCGAAGCCGGATGAGCATCACGGGGTTGTCGGACCGACGCAGCGCGTAGTACAGCGCGTCGTGGTCACCGCGCTCGGACTCGCGGAACGGGAAGACGGTCTCGAAGCCACCGGCCTTGATGTCCTCCGGGCGGACCAGCGAGACCTCGCCGGGGTCGCCGGTGTCCCTGCGCAGGTAGACCTTCTCGTCGCCCTGGTGCATCCAACCGGTGTGCCACAGCGAGTTCGGCGTCTCACCCTCGGCCCATGGGTTCTTGACCAGGCCACCCAGGGCGAAGACGCCGACACCCAGACCGAAGACACCGGCGCCGAAGCCGGCCGAGCGCTTGATCATGGACCGACGAGCGATGCCGCTGCGGTTGCCCGCGTCGGCCAGCAGAGCGGCGGTCGTCTTGTTGTCCACCGCTGCGGAGCCGCCCTCGTGTCGCTGCTGGACGGCCTCCTCCTCGGGGACGAACTTCTTGGCGTAGGCGATGACGCCGATACCGATCGACAGCACCGACAGTCCGAGGCTGGCTCCGATCAGCGGCGTGTACAGCGCGTAGATGAAGTGGTCGTCCGCGAAGGGGCTGCGGTACTCGTTCGGCCAGAACAGGTAGAGGCCGAGGAAGGCCAGGCCCGACAGACCCGCCAGCACGAACCACATCGCCACCTGGCGCTCGGCTCGCTTCTCGGCCCGCGTGCCCTCGACGGGGAACCGGTCCCGGTACTTGACGAGCTCGACGTCGTCCAGCTCGGTACCGAGACGAACGAGTTCGTCCCGGCTCATCTCCGCGAGCTCGGCGTCGCTGGGGACGCCCTTGCCCGGGTCGCTCATTGCTTGGCTCCGATCCAGAGGGAGACGCCGATGAGCGCCGCAATCCCGACCACGAAGACGACGACACCCTCGACGGCGGGACCGAACCCGCCGAGCGCCAGTCCGCCCGGGTTGTTGTTGCCGTCGGTGACGGACTTGACGTAGGCGATGATGTCCTCCTTCTCCGTCGGCGTCAGCTGCCGATCGGAGAACACCGGCATGTTCTGCGGGCCGGTCTGCATCGCGGTGTAGATCTCTTCCTCGCTGACCCCGTCGAGGTTCGGCGCGAACTTGCCGGAGGACAGCGCGCCGCCCCGACCGGTGAAGTTGTGGCAGGACGCGCAGTTGAGCCGGAACAGCTCACCGCCGCGCGCGGGGTTGTCACCCCGCAGGTCGGCGCCGCGTGCCTCGGGAGTCTCCGGCCCGCCGCCGTTGGCCTGGATGTAGGCCCCCAGCGCCTCGATCTCCTCGGAGCTGTACATCGAGGGCTTGCGCAGCGCCTGGGCTTCCTGGCGAACCATCGGCATCCGGCCCGTCGAGACCTGGAAGTGCACGGACGCCTCGCCGACGCCGATCAGGCTCGGTCCTCGGTCCTGGACACCCTCGAGGTTCGAACCATGGCAGCTGATGCAGGCGGTGTTGTAGAGATCCTCGCCCTGCTGAGCCAGTTCGGCCTGTTCTGCGGCCTGCGCAACGTGCGGCTTGGGCATGAAGGCGGTGTAGAGCGCGCCTGCTGCCGCCAGTGCCACACCCAGCGCCAGCACGCCCGAGATCCGCCTGCGGAGCTTGGAGCGGAAGGTGCTCCGCGGCTTTTCAGTGGTGGTCATGTGTGCTGCACAACCCTTGCTGTCGAGTTCCGGCTTCTAGTCGATCGGCGTCAAGGGACCAGGTAGATGACGGCGAAGAGCCCGATCCACACGATGTCGACGAAGTGCCAGTAATAGGACACGACGATCGCCGAGGTCGCCTGGGCGGGCGTGAACTTGCTCATCTTGGTGCGCATGAGCAGGAACACGAACGCGATGAGACCGCCGATGACGTGCAACCCGTGGAACCCGGTCGTCATGTAGAAGACGGTGCCGAATGGCGAGGACGAGATGGTGGTGTCGTGCGCCGTGATCAGCGTGTAGTACTCACCCGCCTGACCGGCGACGAAGATCGTGCCGAGAACCAGGGTGAGGGTGTACCAGCGCCGCAGGCCGAAGACATCGCCTCGTTCCGCAGCGAACACACCGAGCTGGCAGGTCCACGAGGACGCCACGAGGATGATCGTGAAGGGCAGCGCATACCCGAGGTTGAGCTCGGAGGGTTCCGGCGGCCACGTTGGACCGTCGTGCTGCGCCTTCACCGTGAAGAACATCGCGAAGAGTCCAGCGAAGAACATGAGCTCGCTGGACAACCACACGATCGTGCCGACGCTGACCATGTTGGGTCGGTTCAGCGAATGCACCCGCTGGGCGATGGGAGGCGATGCCGTTGTCACGCGACGCATTATTACTTGCGAGAACTCCGGATGTCGTGCCGGGTCCTCCTCCGGCGCGGCGATCAGTGCCAACGCGCGCGCGGGCATGGCGAGAAGAGAGTGGTGAGGACGCTGTCCGATCAGCGAGCACCGTGGTGGCGACGACTGCTTGGCCGAGGTCGTGGAGATCGGGAACCGGAGCTGGATCCGACCGATCCCCGGCTCGTCGTGGTGGTCACGGCCTTCGATCCCGCCGAGGCCGATTCCTCGGCGCTGGCCAGGTCGACGGCGTGGGCGCCCGAGCTGCCCTGCGTACTGCGCCACCATCTGCTGCTGCCCGCCGAGGCCACGGCGGAGGCCGCGCGCATCCTCGCGCAGGAGGACTGGACCCTGCACGCGGTGGCGGATCGGGATCCGGCGCCGACGGATGCCCCGGCGGGGCCGACCGACGCGGAATCCGACGAGCCCGCATCCGATGCAGCCGATCCGGCGGGTTCCGCGAGCGAGGCCATCCCGGATGCGGCCGAGATCACCACCTCGCAGCGGCCGACGCCCGGCGTGACACCCGCCACCACCGGACGACCTCGCGGCTCCGGACGGGCCGAGGCCCCGGACCTGGTCTCCTTCGAGGCGGTGCGGGTCCAACGACTGGATGCGCTGCACTGTGCGCAGGCCCGATCGCGGATGGCGGGCCTCGCCCAGCGGCTGGGCGGTGACGCCCTGGGATGGGATGCCCTTCAGATCGACCAGGGCGGGCGGCTAGCATCTGAAGACTCGAACGACCGACGTCGCCGAAGGGTTCTGCGCAGATGAGCACGAGCATCACGACCATCCTGGTGTTCAGCCACCGCCCTGAGGTCCGTGAGTCGATCATGACCGCGGTCGGACGCAGGCCCGCCGCCGATGTCGGCCGGGTGCGCTACCTCGAGGCCGACGGCATCGCCTCGGTGCTGTCGATCGTCGACGAGGGTCAGGCAGACCTGCTGATCCTGGACGGCGAGGCACAGCCGACCGGTGGGATGGGCATCTCCCGCCAGCTCAAGAACGAGATCGACGACTGCCCACCGATCGTCGTCGCGGTTCGCCGCAAGGACGACCGATGGCTCGCCACCTGGTCGCAGGCCGACGCGGTGCTGGTGCACCCGCTCGACCCGCTGGCCGCCGCAGAGACCGTGGCAGAGGTGCTGCGGTCGATGAGCAGGATTTCCGTCTCGAACGGCTGAAAAGGATTCCCGGCATGCCCGAGCACGCTGGACAGACTCCGTACACCTGGGCTTCGCTGCTGACGCAGCTGGTCACCGGGCAGGATCTCAGCATCGAGGCCGCCACCTGGGCGATGGACCAGGTGATGACCGGGCAGGCGACCGCAGCCCAGATCGCCGGTTTCGCCGTGGGACTGCGGTCCAAGGGCGAGACGCCCGACGAGATCCGTGGCATGGCCGAGGTGATGCTGGCTCGCGCCCATCGGATCGACCTCGACATCGATGCGATCGACATCGTCGGCACCGGTGGCGACCGTGCCAACACCGTGAACATCTCCACGATGACGACCATCGTCGTCGCAGCAGCAGGCGTGCCGGTGATCAAGCACGGCAACCGCGCCTCCTCGTCGAGCTGCGGCACCGCCGACGTGCTGGAGGCGCTCGGCGTCGTCATCGATCTGCCGCCGGAGGGCGTGCGGACCTGCATCGAGGACCTGGGCATCGGGTTCTGCTTCGCGCCGGTCTTCCACCCGGCGTGGCGGGTCACGGCGGGTCCTCGTCGGGAGATCGGCATCCGCACCGCCTACAACCTGCTCGGTCCGTTGACCAATCCCGGCCGCCCGCACGCGGGCCTGATCGGTTGTGCCGACCAGCGGATGGCTCCGGTGCTGGCCGAGGTCTTCGCCGACCGTGGACAGTCGGTGCTGGTGGTTCGCGGCGACGACGGACTCGACGAGCTGACCACCACGACGACCTCCACCGCCTGGGTGGTGCACGACGGGACGGTCCGGCAGGTCGTCATCGACCCCGCAGCGTTGGGACTGGCGCCCGCGACCGCCGAGGATCTGCGGGGCGGCGACGTCAACCAGAACATGGCGGTCGTGCAGGAGCTGGTGGCGGGCAAGCCCGGCCCGGTCCGGGATGCCGTACTGCTCAACGCCGCAGGCGCACTGGCCGCGCACGATGGTTTCCCCGGTGATCTGACCGAGACGCTGCGGGCCGGCCTGGATCGCGCCGCCGAGGTCATCGACTCCGGCGCGGCAGCGGAGCTGCTGGGCCGCTGGGTGACCCGTTCGACGGAGATCCGCGAACAACTCACGTCCTGACGATCGAGGCCTGCGGGCGGGAACCGACTTCCGGTGTTGTCCCAGGCCTCGATGCGTTCCAGCTCGCCAGCGGCGATCCCAGGCCCGGTAACCGCGCTTCGAGTGTTGTCTCGTCAACGGAATCTCGGTCGCTCCGACCCGCGGCTGCGGGCGCCTATCCCGCTCCGGTTCGACAGCCAAGCCGTCCTCGATCGGAACATCTGCCTATAGACGACCATGAGCCCGTCCCCAGTGGGGACGGGCTCATGGTGAGATCGCGTGGTCGAGCTGGTCGATCAGTGTCCGGCGGGAGCGCGGTGGTACTCGAACAGCAGCCCGCCGATCGTGATCAGCAGGACGGCGCCTGCGGCGATCAGCATCCAGATGTGGAACATCGCCAGTGCCAGACCGGCCAGCGCGCAGCTCGCCGCCAGCCCGAAGGGCCAGTAGCTGCCCGGGCTGAAGAAGCCGAGCTCGCCCGCGCCGTCGCTGATCTCGGCCTCCGGGTCGTCCTCGGGACGAGCCTTCATCCGCCGGGACACGAACCGGAAGTAGGTGCCCACCAGTAGGGCGAGCCCACCGGTCAGGGCGAGTGCGACCGTACCGACCGGCTCGCCCGCCCAGAATCCGTAGATGACCGCGACGATGAAGGCGAACAGCGCCGTGCCTTCGAAGATCCACGCCTCGATCTTCATCGAGTCCTCACTCTCAGTGTCTCTACCAGGCCTACGGCAGTCAGTTCTGCTCGCGCGAGTTGGCCTCGCGGGAGGTGCGGTCCGTGTCGAACGGATAGGTGGTGACCGCCTTCGGCGCGCACAGCTCGCCGCAGTCCATCTCGGTCAGTGCCTCGGACGCCGTGTAGAGCTCACCGGTCGTGGAGTTCTCCTGCGCCCGCAGATCCATGTACTGGTCGTACTGGTCACCGGGCAGCGCACGCACCTCGAAGTTCATCATCGAGTGGTAGGTACCGCACAGCTCGGCACACCGACCGACGAAGGCGCCGGGCTCGTCGATGACGTTCTGGAAGATGTTGTCCTGGTTGTTCTTCTCCGGGTGCGGGAAGGTGTCCCGCTTGAAGAGGAACTCCGGGACGAAGAACGAGTGGATGACGTCCTCGGAGCGCAGCTCGTACTGGATGACCCGATCGGTCGGGAGTACCAGCAGCGGGATCTCGTCGCTGGTGCCCAGCGTCGTCACCGGATCGCCGTCCGGGGTGGTCTCGTCCTGGTAGCGGAACTCCCAGTTCCACTTGAAGGAGACCACTTCGACGGTGACGTCGGGATCCTCCTCCTGCGCCAGGACATAGTTCTGGGTGGTCGCTGTGAAGTAGAACAGCACGGTGACCATCACCAGTGGAATGACCGTGTAGACCAATTCCAACGGGACGTTGTACTGCGTCTGCCGAGGCATCTCCTCACCGCGCTTGCGGTGGAACACCACCGACCACAGGATCAGGCCCCAGACCAGCACGCCGACCGCGAGCGCCGCGATCACCGACCAGGTCCACAATTCACGCATCCGGTCGGCTTGGGGGGTAACACCCTCCGGCCAACCGAAGCGAAGAACATCGTTAGCGGAGCAGCCGGTCGTTGCCAGGGCTACCAGGCCGAACGATCCACCCAGCTTCGCCAGCCGCGTTGCCTTCTGGCCCACTGCTCGACGCCTCCTTGATCAGGCTCACCGCCCCGCCAGCGCCATGTCGGCGCCACCGAGGTCGACACTTCAGCCGTGCCGCCGCATTCCGAGCGGAAGAGTAGCCCAGCAACTCGTAGTGGGCCGCTTTGGGGTGAGTCGGGGGCGCGACGGCCGTACCGGGTCATACTGATCCGGAGCCGAAAAACGAGCAGGAACGGAAGGTGCGCGAGAAGCGTGTGTGGCCTATTGGGACTGGTCTGCCCGACCCAGAACGACGCCATGGCGGCTCGCGCCTCCGTAGGCAGGGCGTTGGGGTGCCAACGGCATCGGGGGCCGGACGAATCCGAGACATGGCAACGCGATGAGGCCGTCTTCGGCTTCAACAGATTGTCGATCATCGACGTCGAGCACTCACATCAACCGCTGACCTGGGGTCCGCCGGAGGCGCCGGACCGGTACACCATCATCTTCAACGGTGAGATCTACAACTATCTGGAGCTGCGCGCCGAGCTGGGCGCACAGCACGGCGCGCGCTTCGTGACCGACGGCGACACCGAGTCGATCGTGGCGGCCTACCACTACCTCGGCCCGTCGATGATCGGCAGGCTGCGCGGCATGTTCGCGTTCCTGATCTGGGACTCCGAGAAGCAGGTGATCTTCGGTGGTCGCGACCCCTTCGGCATCAAGCCGCTGTTCTACGCGATCGGCCCGCACGGCGTCGCGTTCTCCAGTGAGAAGAAGAGCCTGCTCGATCTGGCCGGGACGCTCGGGCAACAGCCCGCGCTGAACCGCAGCGGACTCCAGTACTACCTGACGCTGCAGTACGTGCCGGAGCCCGCGACGCTGCACCACGGCATCCGCCGGGTCGAGTCGGGCACCTCGTTCACCGTGGAGCCGGGCGGCCAGCCCGTCATGCAGCGGTACTTCGCCCCGACATTCGCTCCCCGCCCGGTCTCCGGCCCCACCGAGCAGTCGCGGCTGTATCAGGGCATCACCGACGTGATGCGCGATTCGGTGTCCAAGCACATGCGGGCCGACGTCACCGTCGGCGCGTTCCTGTCCGGTGGCATCGACTCGACGGCCATCGCGGCGCTGGCCAAGGAGCACAACCCGGACCTGATCACCTTCACCACCGGCTTCGAGCGGCAGGGCTACTCGGAGATCGACGTGGCTGCCGAGACCGCCGCGGCCCTCGGGGTCAAGCACGTGGTCCGCACCGTCTCCGCCGAGGAGATGATGGAACACCTGCCGCTGATCGTCTGGTACCTGGACGACCCGGTAGCCGACCCCGCGTTGGTGCCCCTGTGGTTCATCGCCCGTGAGGCCCGCAAGCACGTCAAGGTCGTGCTCTCCGGTGAGGGTGCCGACGAGTTGTTCGGCGGCTACACGATCTACCGGGAGCCGCTGTCGCTGGCCCCGTTCGACAAGGTCCCCGGCGGTATCCGCCGCATCATGGGCAAGGTCTCCTCGCGGATCCCCGACGGCGTGCGCGGCAAGGACCTGCTTCGCCGTGGTGCGCTGTCCTTGGAGGACCGCTACTACGGCAACGCCAGGATCTTCCGGGACGACCAGCTGCGCCGCGTGTTGCAGACCTTCGACCCCGCTGTCTCGCACACCGACATCACCGCCCGCGCCTACCGGGAGTCCGAGGGCTGGGACCCGGTGACCCGGATGCAGTACGTGGACATGTTCACCTGGCTGCGCGGCGACATCCTGGTCAAGGCCGACAAGATGACGATGGCGAACTCCCTGGAACTGCGGGTGCCCTTCCTGGACACCGAGGTCTTCAAGGTCGCCGCACAGGTCCCGCTGTCGGAGAAGATCACCAAGGAGACGACCAAGTTCGCATTGCGGCAGGCGCTGCGCGACGTCGTCCCCGCGCATGTGCTCAACCGGCGCAAGCTCGGCTTCCCGGTGCCGATCCGGCTCTGGCTCAAGGACGAGATGTACGGCTGGGCCAGGGACATCATCCAGCGCTCCGACACCGGCTCGCTGATCGACAAGAACGCCGCGCTGGTCCTACTCGAGGAGCACAAGGCGGGCACGCTGGACCACAGCCGCCGGATCTGGGCGCTGCTGGTGTTCATGCTGTGGCACGGCATCTTCATCGAGAACCGGATCAACCCGAGGATCCCGGAGCCGCACTACCCCGTGAAGCTCTGATCGGCGGCAGGCCGGGTCCGACCCGGCGGCGCTGAGGACCGACGGCCCACCATCGATGTTCGACATCGTGGTGGGCCGTCGGCGTACGGGGAAAACCGGCCGTGATCAGCGGTGCAGCAGTTCGGCCAGCTCGGCCGCCGCCTCCGGTCCGTAGGCCCCGTCGATACGTGCCACGGCCTCGCTCGGGTCCAGCCGCCATTCCTGGGTGCCGATCGTCTCCAACACGTGCACGGCGATCAGCGAGCCGAGTTGGGCGGCGCGTTCCACGCCGAGCCCCTCGGACCGGGCGGCCAGGAAACCGGCTCGGAAGCCATCGCCGAGACCGGTCGGTTCGACCTTCGCGGTCTCGGGAACCGCGGCGATCTGCAGCGGTTCGATGTCCTGCCCGATGATCTCGACGCCCTTCTCGCCCAGGGTGGTGATCCGCATCCCCAGCCTGGATAAGACCTCCCGCTCGCTCCAGCCGGACTTCTGCAGCAGCAGACTCCACTCGTAGTCGTTGGAGAACAGGTAGCGGGCACCGTCGATCAGCTCCCGCGTCTGCGCACCGTCCATCCTGGCCAGTTGCTGCGATGGGTCGGCGGCGAAGGGCAGACCGAGGTGCCTGCACTCCCGAGTGTGGCGAAGCATCGCCTCCGGGTCGTTCGGGCTGATCAACACCAGCTCGACGCCATCGACGGACTCGGTGATCGGCCCGAGTTCGATCGAGCGTGCCTCGGCCATCGCCCCCGCGTAGAAGGAGGCGATCTGACACATGTCCTGATCGGTGGTGCACACGAACCGGGCGGTGTGCGCCAGCTCGGAGACGTGGACTCCGGAGCAGTCGACCCCGTGTCGCTGGAGCCAGGAGCGGTACTCGACGAAGTCGGGCCCCACGGCGCCGATCAACAGCGGTCTCGCGCCCAGCACCCCCATGGCGAAGGCGACGTTCGCGCCGATGCCCCCGCGTCGGATCTCCAGCTCGTCGACGAGGAAGCTCAGCGAGACGCGGTCGAGCTGCTCGGTCAACAGCTGTTCGGCGAACCGCCCTGGAAAACGCATCAGGTGGTCCGTAGCGATACTTCCCGTCACGGCAACAGGCACGTCCGTACACCCCGATCAGGTTCGCGGGCCCGCACGGTCGAAACTCCCCGGCAGCTCGGACCCGAGGGACGTCACCGGGGAGATTCACCCTGTCATGTGATCGAGGGGCGGGACCTCGGTCGCCGCGAGGAGGAAGAACCGCTGGTGGGAGCCGCGCCACCGGGCCTGCTCAACCGAGGTGGGAGCGATCTGGCCGGGGTCGGGCGGACATGACGACGGTGCGGGTGCGGCTGTTCGGCCGCCGCCCGCACCGTCGAAGGAACAACGCCCGGCTCTCGGCGGGCGCGACGTCCTCTAGTGGAAGGAGTCGCCGCAGGCGCAGGAGCCGCCCGCGTTGGGGTTGTCGATGGTGAAGCCCTGCTTCTCGATGGTGTCGACGAAGTCGATGACGGCGTCCTGAACGTAGGGAGCGCTCATCCGGTCGACCACGACGCCCAGCCCGTTGAAGTCGACACGCGCGTCGCCGTCGAGGGAGCGCTCGTCGAAGAAGAGCTGGTAGCGCAGGCCCGCGCAACCACCGGGCTGCACCGCGATGCGCAGGTGCATGTCATCGCGGCCTTCCTGCTCGAGCAGTGCCTTGGCCTTCGTCGCAGCCGAGTCGCTGAGCTTGACGCCATGTGCAGGCGCGTCGGTCTTCGCATCGATCCCAATGTCCTGGGCGGTCATGGCTCTCCTCAAGGTCCTACTGGCCGTACCTGCCCGCGTAACGCGCACAGGCGCCGGGATATTCCCCGGTATTCCGACGTCACGGCTTCGCTGTCCGCGTCGAGCGACTCCAGGATGACACAACCCTCGGTCCGCCAGGTGCCGCCGAAAGGCACCCCTCGACGGTAGCGCCTGCGGGCAACCGATAGGCCCGACTGGTCGACATATAGGGGCTCGAGACGGTAGGCATGCTGAGCCATCCGACCGCCCGACCAGTACTAATCGGCGCATCGACCCAGGTCGTCGGCTCAGCGTCCGCCCCACTGGCGGGCCACGTCGGCCGCCATGGCCGTGAGGGTGCCCGCCGGATCCGCGAAGGCGGCCGCCACCGATCCCGCGTGCTCGGCCACCGCGTAGGAGTGCTCCACACCTGCTGCGCCCGCCTCCCGCTTGCCGACCGATACCTGCCCGGCCAGCACCAGGCAGGGCAGGCCGCGCTCGGCGGCGCCTCTGGCCACGGCCGTGACGAGCTTCCCGCGCAGTGACTGCCAGTCGAAGCTGCCCTCCCCGGTCACCGCCAGCTGCACCGTGTCCAGGGCGGTGTCCAGCCCGGTCAGCCGCCGGACCAGTTCCGCTCCCGATTCCACCTCGGCGCCCAGGGCCAGCAGGCCCGCGCCGAGACCGCCCGCCGCGCCTGCCGAGGGCAGTTCTCGCACGTCACGACCGGTGGCCGAGGCGAGCACCTCGGCCCAACTGGTCAGCGCGGCGTCCAAGGCCTCGACCGCGACCGCGTCGGCGCCCTTCTGCGGGCCGAAGACCCTGGCCGCGCCGTGCTCACCGAGCAGGGTGTTCTCCACGTCCGAGGCCGCCACCAGCTGCAATCCGCCCAGTTCGACCTCGCCGAGCAGGCCGACGCAGTCCCGCAGGGCCGCGCCGCCGTCGACAAGGGCCCGGCCGACCACGTCGACGCCGACCGCACCGAGCGCGGCGAACATACCCGCGCCGCCGTCGGTGCTGGCCGAGCCGCCGAGGCCGACCACCGCCCGCCGCAGCCCGGCGTCACGTGCCTGGGCGATCAACTCGCCCACTCCCCTGCTCGACGCCCGCAGCGCCGAGGAGGGGTCGCGTTCCGGGATCAGATGTAGGCCGTTGGCCTGGGCGGACTCGATGTAGGCGGTGCCGCCCGCCGCATCGGGGACCTCCAGCCAGCTCGCCGTCACGGGCTCACCCAGCGGCCCGGTCACCGTGGTCTCGTGGACCGTGCCGCCCAACGCGACCGAGAGCACCTCGACGAAACCGGGGCCGCCGTCGGCCAACGGTCGGATGACGATCTCATCGTCGGGTGCGCCACTCCGCCAGCCTGCTGCGATGGCCTCCGAGGCCTCGCGCGCCGTCAACGTGCCGCCGAAACAATCGGGTGCCACCAGGATCCGCATGTCCGTGAGCCTAGTGAGGCACGCCACCCCCAACGGCCTACTCGCCGAAGCCCGCGCCGGCCCGAACAGGCCGAACTCCGATGCAGCCTGCCGGATGGCGGCCCGCGACGGGTGTCGGAGGGCGGGTACCGCTCGCGCCGGGCGGACGGTCGTGGACGTGTCGATGCCGTCCGCCGATTCTCGCGGCCGGATTCATCATCGGCGCCTGCTGCGGAACCGGATGACCTGGGCGTGTCCGCAAGGCGGGATTCGTCTCCTTTACTCTGAGGGCGTGAGGTTCCTTCGCCGTAATACGAGTGACACCGAGTCGACCGAGGGCAGCGAGTCGGTCGCGACCGCAGAGGACTCGGCGGCGGAGGCGCGACCAAAGGGCTACACACCCGCCAAGGGGCGTCCGACACCCTCCCGCCGCGATGCGGAGGGCAAGCGCCGTGGACCGGTGGCCGCACCGCGCAACCAGCGCGAGGCCATCCAGCGGATGCGGGGCACCAAGGACGACCGTCGTAAGGCGGGCGCCGAGCGCCGCGAGCGGATGATGTCCGGCGACGACCGCTACCTGCTGCCTCGGGACCGGGGGCCGGTGCGGGCCCACATCCGCGATCTGGTGGATTCGCGGCGCAACATCATGGGCCTGTTCATGCCGATGGCGATCATCGTGTTCGTGGCGATCCTGATCCCCTCGCCGATGATTCAGCAGTACGCCAGCCTGGCGACCTCGATGATGCTGATCACCATGATCTTCGAGGGTGTGATGCTCGGTCGGATGGTCACCAAGCGGGTCCGCGCGAAGTTCCCCGACGCCAAGGACCGCGGTTTCGGCATCGGTTGGTACTGCTTCACCCGGGCCACCCAGATCCGCAGGCTCCGCGTTCCCCGGCCGAGGGCGACCTACGTCGATGCCCCGAAGATCTGGGGCGTCACAGCCCGACGCTGACGGATGAGCGCCGACCGGTCGGGGCTGACCGGTTAGGGCTGTGTCCGATGAGGGGTGTGACCAATTTGGGACGGGTCACATTAGTCGTTCACATGGCGAACGACCCCTAGGATCGGGCGAATGGAGTTCCGTCGTCTTGGCCGTAGTGGCCTGAATATCAGTGAGATCTCGTACGGCAACTGGCTGACCCACGGCTCGCAGGTGGAAGAGGATCAGGCCAAGGCCTGTGTCGAGGCCGCCCTCGACGCGGGCATCACCACCTTCGACACCGCCGACGTCTACGCGCGCACCAAGGCCGAGTCCGTCCTGGGTCGGGCGCTGGCGGGCAAGCGCAGGCAGAGCCTGGAGATCTTCACCAAGGTCCACGGGCCGACCGGGGACGGACCCAACGACCGTGGTCTCAGCCGCAAGCACATCATCGAGTCGTGCAACGCCTCGCTGACCCGGTTGCAGACGGACTACGTCGACCTCTACCAGGCGCACCGGTTCGACAAGACCGTGCCGTTGGAGGAGACCTTCCTAGCCTTCGCCGACCTGGTCCGCCAGGGCAAGGTCCTCTACATCGGCGTGTCCGAGTGGACGGCCGAGCAGATCACCCGGGGTGCCCAGCTGGCCAGGGAACTGCGGGTGCCGTTCATCTCCAACCAGCCGGAGTACTCGGCGCTGCACCGGGTGATCGAGTCGCAGGTCGTGCCCGCCAGCGAGCGCGAGGGCCTCAGCCAGATCGTCTGGTCGCCGATCGCGCAGGGCGTGCTGACCGGTAAGTACCTGCCGGGACAGCAGCCGCCCGCCGGTTCGCGGGCCACCGACGAGACCGGCAACCGGATGATGGCGCGTTACATGCGCGACGAGGTCCTGGAGCGGGTGCAGCAGCTCAAGCCGGTCGCCGCCGACCTCGGTCTGTCGCTCGCGCAGCTCGCCGTCGCCTGGGTGCTGCAGAACAAGAACGTCGCCTCGGCGATCGTCGGCGCCTCCCGCCCGGAGCAGGTCGCCGAGAACGCCAAGGCCGCCGGTGTCGTCCTTACGCAGGACGTGCTCGACAAGATCGACGAGATCCTCGGCGACGAGATCAAGCGCGACCCGATGCTGACCGCCTCGGCCTGATCGCACGATGCGGGCCCCGATTCACATCGGGGCCCGCATGGTCGGGCGTGGTCAGGCCTCCGGGCTCAGGCTCATCGGCCCGTAGACGTCGGCCCCGTTGTGCACCAGGGTCACCTGCTGCACCCCGGCGTCGGTCAACTCCGACCACTGGGTCTCGAACCACCGCTCGGCCGCGGTCTGCTCGGCGAAACTGATCTCCGGACCGGGCACCTCGCGCCCCACCTCGTCCTGGTAACGCCAGTGATAGGCCATCGGAACTCCTCGTCGTCCTCGGCTCGGCGGTCCTCGCCGTATCAAGCCTGACAGAACGATCGCCCGGCTTACCAGTGAATCACCGGACACCTCTTTCAGACGAAGGACACCATGCTCGGCTCAGCGCAGGGCTCCCCCACCGGTCGCACCCTGATCCTCGGTGGCGCACGGTCTGGAAAGTCGGCGCAGGCGGAGGGCCTGCTGGCCACCGACCGGCCCGCCGTCTATCTGGCCACCGGCCGCCGGGATCCCGCCGATGCCGACTTCTCGGCCCGCATCGCCGCCCATACGGCGCGCAGGCCACCCGAGTGGCGCACCGTGGAGCTCTCGACGGGCGCCGAGCTGCCCGCCCGCCTGCGGGAACTGGCCGCTTCGACGCCTGCCACGCCGGTGTTGGTCGATGATCTGGCCACCTGGCTGGCCGGACTGTTCGACGATCACGACGTGTGGGCCGACTCGGCGACGGTCGGCCCCTCGGCACGGGAGCAGCTGGATCTACTGGTGTCCGCGGTCGCCGCGTATGGCTCGCCGTTGGTGTTGGTCTCCGCCGAGGTCGGGCTGGGTGTCATTCCCTCGACACGTTCTGGCAGGCTCTTCCGCGACGAACTCGGCGCGCTCAATGCTCGGCTGGCCGAAGTCTGCGACGAGGTGTTCCTGGTGGTCGCCGGACTGCCGTTGCGACTTCGGTAGCCCGCCGACGGCAGGCATCCCTGCTGCCGTTCACGAGCCAGGGGCCTCGGCGGACGACCTCGATGCCGGGCACCGCTGCACCTTGCGCGCCGGGCCGACGAACCCGAGGAAAGGCAGAACGTGAGCACGGTAGACGCCGATCGCCCGGAGACCACGTTCCCCAAGATCGTCCCGCCGGACGAGCAGGCACACCGGCAGGCGGTGGCCCGGCACGCGCAACTCACCAAGCCTGCCGGCTCGCTGGGCAGGCTGGAGGAGCTGGGTGTCTGGATCTCCGCCTGCCAGGGAACCTGTCCGCCACGACCGTTTGCCCGGCCCCGCGTGGTGCTCTTCGCCGGGGATCACGGGGTGGCCGCCGAGGGGGTGTCGGCGTATCCCAGCGAGGTCACCGAGCAGATGGTGACGAACTTCCTCACCGGCGGCGCTGCGGTCAACGTCGCGGCCACCAACGCCGATGCCACCGTCCGGGTGGTCGATATCGCCGTCGCCACGGACACGCCCTCGTTGATCGCCGCGCACAAGGTGCGCCGTTCCTCCGGTGCGATCAACCGCGAGGACGCGCTGAGCGAGGCCGAGACGACGGCGGCCATCGCGGCGGGTCGGGCGATCGCCGACGAGGAGATCGACGGCGGCGCGGACCTGCTGATCGCAGGCGACATGGGCATCGGCAACACCACGGTCTCGGCCGTGCTGATCGCCGCGTTGACCGACACCGAACCGGTGGCGGTGGTGGGCCGGGGCACCGGGATCGACGACGCGGGCTGGATGCGCAAGGCGGCGGTGATCCGGGACGCACTCCGTCGGGCCCGGCCGGTGGCAGGCGATCCGCTGGCCCTGTTGCGGGTGGCAGGCGGCGCCGACATCGCTGCGGTCAGCGGTTTCCTGGCGCAGGCGGCCGCCCGACGTACCCCGGTGTTGCTCGACGGCCTTGCGGTCGGGGCCGCCGCGTTGATCGCCGAGGAACTCGCCCCGAACGCCCGGAAGTGGTGGCTGGCCGGACATCGTTCCGCCGAACCGGCGCACGCGCTGGTCCTCGATCAGCTCGATCTGACGCCGCTGCTGGATTTGGGTATGCGGCTCGGCGAGGGGGCCGGCGCGCTGGCCGCGCTGCCGCTGCTGACGCTGTCCTGTCGGGTGCTGGCCGAGATGGCGACCTTCGAGGAAGCCGGCGTCACCGGTCCGACCTCGGACTGATTCGCCGCGAGCGGGGTGGGAATGGGCGATGGGATTCGGCTGGCGTTGAGCTGGCTCACCGTGCTGCCGGTGCCCACCAGGACCGTCGATGCCAGGGCTGCCGGACAGGCCATCGCCCTCGCCCCGCTGGTCGGCGGACTGCTGGGTGCACTGGGCATCGGTGTGCTGGCCGGTGCCACCCTGCTCGGCATCGACCCGACCGTCGCGGGACTGCTCACCGTCGGCGCACTGACGCTGTCCACCAGGGCGATGCATCTGGACGGGCTGGCCGACACCGCGGACGGACTCGGTTGCTACGGCGATCGACAACGTGCGCTGGCGGTGATGCGCGATGGCGGGGCGGGCCCGTTCGCGGTGGTGGCGTTGATCCTGGTGCTCGGCATCCAGGCCGCCTGCTACGCCGCGCTGGCGACCGCGGGTTCATGGTGGATCGTCCCGGTCGCGCTGGCCACGGGCCGCGCGGCCTTCGGTTGGTGCTGTCGACGCGGGGTGCCCGCCGCTCGGCCCGATGGGCTCGGCGCGATGGTCGCGGGCAGCCAGGCACCCGGACTCGTCGTCGGATGGTGGGCGGTGCTCGCCCTCGCCGCGACGGCCGCCTGCGGTTGGTTCGGCCTCGCCGGGGCCGTGGCGGCGCTGGGGATGACTGTGCTGCTCTCGGCCCACACCACCCGGCGCTTCGGCGGGGTCACCGGGGACGTGCTCGGCGCGGCGAGCGAGGCCGCGACCACGATCGTCCTGGTCGCGGCCGTCGCCGCCGGGTGACTGCTCGGCTCAGCCGAAGTTGTGCTGCCAGCCGTGCTGGTCGGGGGCGCTGCCGCGCTGGATCGAGATCAGCGCGTCCCGCAGGCGCTGGGTGACCGGACCGGTCTTGCCCTCGCCGATGACGAACTCGCCGCCCTCGTGCTTGGCCGCGCCGACCGGGGTGATCACCGCTGCGGTACCGCACGCGAACACCTCGGTGATCTCGCCTGCGGCGACGCCGGATTCCCAGTCCTGCACCGAGATCCGCGCCTCCTCGGTGCGGTAGCCGAGGTCGGCGGCCAACCGCAGCAGGGAATCCCGCGTGATGCCCGGCAACAGCGTGCCGGTCAGCTCGGGCGTGACCACGGTGGCATCGGCGCCGGAACCCCGCACGAAGCACAGGTTCATGCCGCCCATCTCCTCGACCCAGCGGTGCTCGACCGCGTCGAGCCACACCACCTGGTCGCAACCCTTCTCGGCGGCCTGGGCCTGGGCGAGCAGGGATGCCGCGTAATTGCCCGCGAACTTCGCCGCGCCGGTGCCTCCGGGTGCCGCCCGGGTGAACTCGGTGCTCAGCCACACCGTCACCGGGTTGATCCCGCCCGCGAAATAAGCGCCCGCAGGCGAGGCGATCAGCAGGAACGCGTACTCGTTGGCGGGCCGCACCCCGAGCCCGACCTCGGTGGAGATCAGGTAGGGCCGCAGGTACAGCGACTCCTCGGCGTGCTCCGGGACCCAGCGACGGTCGACGTCGATCAGCTCGGTGATCGCGCCGAGGAACAGCTCGTCGGGCAGCTCCGGCATCGCCATTCGGCGCGCCGAGGCGCGGAACCGGGCCGCGTTGGCCTCCGGCCGGAAGGAGGCCACGGTGCCGTCGGCCTGGCGGTATGCCTTGAGACCCTCGAAGATCGCCTGCCCGTAGTGCAGCACCATCGCCGCCGGGTCCAGCTGGAACGGCTCGTACGGCGTGAGTCTGGCGTCGTGCCAGCCATCGCGTTCGTTCCAGTCGATGCGGACCATGTGGTCGGTGAAGTACCGCCCGAAGCCGGGGCTGGCGAGTACCTCGGCGAGGCGTTCCGGCGTGGCGGGGCTCGGGTTCAGGGTTCTGGAGAAAGGCAACACCGAGGTCATGGCCGCAGCCTAATACTTCTTCCGTACTCCGAGCGTCGCCTACCCGAATGTTGGACGACCGACTACTAGCGGTTCAACGATCAACCGATCGTCGAAGGGCTGCTCGGGCAGACGACGGCTCGGACGCGAAAGCGCGGGTGTTGTCCTCAGCGGACGTGGGATTCGACGAAGGGCGGCGCGACGACCTCGCAGGCAAGCGCCCGGCCGCGCACGTCGACGACCACCTCGGCACCGGGCTTGACCTCGGCCGAGGTGTCCAACAGGGCCAGGGCGATGCCGGTCTTGAGCGTCGGCGAGAACCCGCCGGAGGTCGTCCGGCCGATCTCGGTGCCCGCCGTATCCCGCACGACCATCTCGGCGCGCGGAACTCCCCGGCCGAGGGCCCGCAGCCCACGCAGCTTCCGGGTCGCGCCCGCCTGCTTCTCGGCGAGCAGCGCGTCCCGACCCCAGAACGCCTCTTTCTTCCAGCCGACCGCCCAGCCTGCCGACCCCTGCAGCGGGCTGATCTCGGTGGAGAGCTCGTGTCCGTGCAGGGCATAGCCCATCTCGGTGCGCAGGGTGTCCCGCGCGCCGAGGCCACCGGCGCGACCACCGAACTCGGCCGCCGCCGCCAGCAGCGCCTCCCACAGCGCCGGGGCGTCGTCCCACCTCGGCAGCAGTTCGTAACCGTGCTCCCCGGTGTAACCGGTGCGGCAGACCCGGACCTCGGTGTCGCGCCACCGTGCATCGGTGAAGGCCATGTAGTCGAGTTCGGCGGGCAGCCCGATGGCGTCGAGCACCGCAGCGGACTGCGGGCCCTGCACCGCCAGCACGCCGAACTCCTCATGCTGGTCGGTCACGCTGATCCCGGCGGGGGCGGCCGCACGCAATCTGCGCACCACCTCCGTGGTGTTCGCGGCATTCGGCACCAAGAACACCCGATCCTCGTCGACCAGGTAGGCGATGAGGTCGTCGACGACCCCGCCCTCCTCGGTGCAGCACAGGGTGTACTGCGCCTTGCCCGCCGAGATCCGGTTCAGGTCGTTGCTCAGGCAGGAGTTGACGAACGCCGCAGCACCCGGGCCCGCGACCGTCGCCTTGCCGAGATGGGAGACGTCGAAGACGCCCACCGACTCACGGACCGCGGTGTGCTCGGCGACCACGCCGCCGCCGCTGTACTGCAGCGGCATCTCCCAGCCGCCGAAGGGCGCGAACACCGCACCCAGCGATTCATGGGCCCGATGCAGCGGACCACGACGGGATTCGGACTTCGCTGACTCTGCACGCTGGCTCACGACCGCGCAGGCTACCTGTCCCGGCGCGCGATCAATGCGAGCAAGCAACTACCCACACCCAGGACCACCACGGTGCCCAGCAACGCGGAGACCGGCAGGCTCATCGCCAGGATCACCGTCGCGAACATGCCTGCGCAGCCCAATCGCTCCGAGGCACCGGTCTCGGCGAGCAGCCGTGCGGCGACGTTGAGGAACGCGTAGTGCGCGAGCAACAGGCAGCAGCCCAGCGCCAACGCTGCGGCAGGCTCCATGGTCAGGACCACCAGGCCCGCCGGTATCCCGACCAGCAGCTCCGCCGCACGACTCGGCGCGGCGGTGCCTGTCCGAGCGGCCCGGAACGGATTGCGCAGTTCACCCTCGTCGACGGCCACCCGCACCGCGTCCCGCGCGGAGGCCAACGCGCCGAGCACCGCGGGCAGCAGCCCCGCGAGCGCGGCGATCCCGACCAGGGTGGACAGCGGGCCCGCATCGGCCACCACGAGCAGGTCCGCGAGCGGGATCGGCGACAGGCCGAACCGCTGGACACCGAGTTGATACACCCCGGCCATCGCGATCACCAGCAGCAGTGCGGCCGACACCGACAGGGCGATGACCATCGGGGCGAGCACGCCCGGTCGGCCTGCCGACGCGCGGTGCCGGGTCGGATCGGTGGTGAACCGTTCGAAGCCGCAGAAGGCGAGGAAGGCGACGGCGGCGGCCTCCGCGAAGCCGGTCAGGTCGACCGGTGGCGCGGCGGCCGCACCGGTGGGTGCGGGCGGTTCGAGCGCGAAGGCCGCGATCACCACGATCACCGACACAGCCAGCACCGACAACGGCAGCAGGCGGGTTCCCCGTGGTCGGGGCAGCCGTCCGATCAGGACGGTAACCGCCACCAGGATCACCAGCGGACCGGCCCAGGACCGCTGACCGGGCCAGAGATAGTCGACCAGTACCCCGGCGACTCCGCAGGCCAGGACCACCTGACCGGTCACGAAGGCCAGCCAGCTCACCCGCGCCGGCTGCCTGCCCAACTGATCGCGCAGGTCGACGTACCCGCCCCGATGCGAATTCCCCGACCTGTTGCGGGCTGCGGCCACCACCACCGACGAACTCACCGTGCAGATCGCGGCGACCAAGGCGATGAGCACCGCGAGCGGCAGCCACCGACCCGCCGTGGCCACGCCGAGAGCAGGCACCAGGAAGACACCGACACCGAGCGAGCCGACCAGGGCCGCGAGCGCGGAACCGATGAGGGACAGTGGCGACGTGCGCCGGTCAGACGTCAACAGTCGCGTCACCGCTACACCGTTCCAGATCGCACGCTCCCGCGAAAGACAGCCGATCGTGCAGCCGGACGAGCACGGACAGTAACAGATCGCAGGTGGCGGATTTCCCGGCTCGGGCGGCGGAACCACCAGCTCATCGGGGTTCTACCATGCGCTGCAGGAGCACGGCCCCGCCCGGCGACGACGGGTCGGGGCGAGAACACGTTGCGAAGGAGCCTCTCGTGAGCAGCCCCACGCTTGCCGTCACCGACAGTGATCCTGTCGGCCTGGTCGCGGACGTCCTGATCATCGGCACCGTGCAGGGCACTGACGGCGTCCTGCCCGCACCCGGTGCCCCCACGGTCGACGCGGCGTTCCCCGGTGGCCTCGCCGCCCTGCTCACCGTGGTGGGTGCGACCGGCCGCGCCGACGAGGTCGTCAAGATCCCCACCCAGGGACGGACCACCGCCCCGCTGCTCATCGCCGTCGGCCTCGGCAAGACCGATGCGAGTGGCAACGTCACCGCCGAACAGGTTCGCCGCGCCTCCGGTGCTGCGACCAGGGCGCTGGGCGACGACGTCGCGCAGGTCGTGAGCACCCTGTCGACGCTCGACCTCGGCGCGGCGGCCCAGGGCACCGGCCTCGGCGCCTACCGCTTCGACCAGTACAAGTCGAGCGAGGAGGGTCGCGCACTGGACTCGGTCACCTTCGTCAAGGCCGCCGACCTGGAGGGCGACGGGTCCGCGAGCCTGACCGCGGCCACCGCGATCGCCAAGGCCGTGAACTCGGCCCGCGACCTGGTCAACACCCCGCCCAACGACCTGTTCCCGGAGTCGTTCGCACAGCGGACCGCCGACCTGATCCGGGGCACCGACGTCGAACTCGAGGTGCTCGACGAGAAGGAGCTGGCCAAGGAGGGCTACGGCGGCATCCTCGGC
The DNA here is from genome assembly GCF_014203365.1 of Actinoalloteichus hymeniacidonis. NCBI lineage: Bacteria > Bacillati > Actinomycetota > Actinomycetes > Pseudonocardiales > Pseudonocardiaceae > Actinoalloteichus > Actinoalloteichus hymeniacidonis. The sequence continues at coordinate 1,181,621 of NZ_JACHIS010000001.1, read as the reverse complement.
GTCGGCGCAGGCTCCTCCCGCCCGCCCCGGCTGCTTCGCCTGCGCTACAAGGGTGCGAAGGCGGCCAAGAAGGTGGCGCTGGTCGGTAAGGGCGTGACCTTCGACAGCGGCGGCATCTCCCTCAAGCCCGCCGCCGACATGCACCACATGACCAGCGACATGGCAGGCGCCGCCGCAGTGGTGGCCACCGTGGTGCTGGCGGCGGAACTGGGCTACCCGCTGGAGATCACCGCGACGGTGCCGTTGGTGGAGAACCTGCCATCGGGCACCGCCTACCGGCCCGGCGACGTGCTGACCATGTTCGGCGGCAAGACCGTCGAGATCCTCAACACCGACGCCGAGGGCAGGCTGATCCTGGCCGACGCGATCACCCGTGCGGCCGAGGACGAGCCCGACTACCTCATCGAGACCTCGACGCTGACCGGCGCACAGGTCGTCGCGCTGGGCAAGCGGACCGCGGGCGTGATGGGCTCCGAGGAGTTCCGCGACCGGGTGGCGGAGCTGGCTCGGGCCACCGGTGAGGGCGGCTGGGCGATGCCGTTGCCAGAGGAGCTCCGAGGCGACCTGGATTCCAAGCTCGCCGACCTGGCCAACGTCACGGGACACCGCTGGGGCGGCATGCTCGCCGCCGGGATCTTCCTCCGCGAGTTCGTCGCCGACGATCTGCCGTGGGTGCACATCGACATCGCGGGCCCGTCCTACAACGACAAGGGCGCCTGGGGCTACACGCCCAAGGGCGGGACCGGCGTTCCGGTGCGCACCATCGCCGCCGTGCTCGCCGACATCGCCGAGCAGGGCTGAACAGCTCGGGGTAACGCCGAATAGAGCTCGGTCATCGAGGACCACCGTGGCGGGTTGGATCGACTCGCCACGGTGCCCGGCTCCTTCGGTGGATCCACACGGCGTCGGCCTCGCAGGCGACGGGCGCCCGTCGTGGTGGGGGCGTTCAGCGTCGCCTTCGCCTGGGGCGCATCGGATTCGTGGGTGCGCGCGGCCGAGCGCCCGAGGACGTCGCCGTCGCCGCGACCCCACCAGCCGGTGCGAAGGCCGTCGGCCGGTCCGATCGAGGCCTTCAGTCCTCCAGCCGGCGGCGCTGCTCCTGCTTACGGGCCGCGCGCTGCCTGGCCTGGAAATCACGCATCCGTTGCGGATAGCCGACCAGACCGACGTCGTACACCGGCATGGCCAGTTTCTTCGCGAGTTGTTTGGCGGCATCGGGTCCGGCGATCCGCCGCCGAGTCCACTCGCCGTCGTGGGCGACGAAGACGATCGTGGTCTCGGTCACCGTGGTCTTCGGTTCGACGAAGGCTTCGACGCCGCGTCGCGCGGCCGCCCACTCCTCCAGATGACTCGTGTCCTCCTTGTTGGCGACACGGGTCGTTCCAGGACGCTGACGGTTCTTGCGAAACCTGCTGAAAAGGCCCACAACGGACACCTCCTTCTAGGCACCTACGATCCTGCCAGCCCCAGGTGTCACCTCGGTGACGTCCCGGCCGATCGACCGCGAGATCCGAGGGGCTCGACGGCGCCGACGGACGGTCACCACACCGATACCCTCGGCGCGCGAGCGGATCCGAGGTCGTGAGGCCGCGTCGCCGACACGCCCAGCGTGGTGACAAGATGGCGATGGGTACCAGCGACGACCGGCGCTGTACTCGCTCATACGCGACCACCTGTCGATGCCTCGCAAGGAGATCCCGTGGCTGACACCTCCGCCGACATCGTGATCCTCGGTGGCGGCTCCGGCGGATATGCGTGCGCGCTACGCGCCGCAGAGCTGGGCCTGTCCGTCGTACTGATCGAGAAGGACAAACTCGGCGGCACCTGTCTACACCGGGGCTGCATTCCGACCAAGGCGCTGCTGCACGCGGCCGAGGTCGCCGACTCGGCACGCAACGGCGATGCCTTCGGAGTCAAGACCTCGCTCGAGGGCATCGACATGACCGGCGTCAACGCCTACCGCGACGGCGTGGTGAACAGGCTCCACAAGGGCCTGCAGGGCATGATCAAGGCCAAGAAGATCACCGTCGTCGAGGGCACCGGCACGTTCGTCGGCCCGAACGCCGTCGAGGTGGACGGCACGCGCTACACCGGCGCCAACGTCGTGCTGGCCACCGGCTCCTACGCCAAGAGCCTGCCCGGTCTGGAGATCGGCGGGCGCGTCATCACCAGCGATCAGGCCCTGCAGCTCGACTACGTGCCGGACCGGGTCGTGGTGCTCGGCGGCGGCGTCATCGGGGTGGAGTTCGCCAGTGTGTGGCGTTCGTTCGGCGCCGAGGTGACCGTCGTGGAGGCACTGCCCCGACTGGTCCCCGCCGAGGACGAATTCCTCTCCAAGCAGCTGGAGCGGGCCTTCCGCAAGCGCGGCATCGCCTTCAAGACCGGCGTCCGCTTCAGCGGCGTCACGCAGTCCGACAGCGGCGTCTCGGTAAGCCTGGAATCGGGCGAGCAGCTCGACGCAGACCTACTGTTGGTGGCCGTCGGTCGAGGACCGAGCACCTCGGGGGTCGGCTACGAGGAGGCGGGCATCGCGATGGACCGCGGCTTCGTCACCACCGACGAGATGCTGCGCACCAACCTGCCGAACGTGTTCGCCGTCGGCGACATCGTCCCCGGACTGCAACTCGCCCATCGTGGCTTCCAACAGGGCATCCTGGTCGCGGAGCAGATCGCCGGGCTCAACCCGACGCCGATCGACGAGACCGGTATCCCACGCGTCACCTACTGCGAGCCGGAGGTCGCCTCCGTCGGTCTCACCGAGGAGGCGGCGGCACAGCGGTACGGCGAGGTGCAGACCCTCGTCTACGACCTCGGTGGTAACGGCAAGAGCCAGATCCTGAAGACCTCGGGTGCGGTGAAGCTGGTCAAGGCGGGAGCCAAGGGCCAGGACGGTCCGGTCGTCGGCGTTCACCTCGTCGGTGCCCGGGTCGGCGAACTGATCGGCGAAGCACAACTGATCTACAACTGGGAGGCGCACGCCGAGGATGTGGCCCCCCTGATCCACGCACACCCCACCCAGAACGAAGCCCTCGGCGAGGCGCACCTCGCCCTGGCCGGCAAGCCCCTGCACGCGCACGCCTGATGCCGGCGCGAGGAACTTCCCCAACGAGCGACTAGTTCGAGGAGTCAGCGAACCATGGCCTTCTCCGTCCAGATGCCCGCACTCGGTGAGAGTGTCACCGAGGGCACCGTCACCCGGTGGCTCAAGCAGGAAGGCGACCGCGTCGAGGTCGACGAGCCGCTGCTGGAGGTCTCCACCGACAAGGTCGACACCGAGATCCCGTCCCCTGCGGCGGGCATCCTGCAGCGCATCATCGCCCCCGAGGACGAGACCGTCGACGTGGGGGCCGAGCTGGCCGTCATCGACGACGGCTCCGGCGGTGCCCCGGCACCCGCCGCCGAACCGGAGCAGGCGGCTCCCGCTGCGGAGCCCGAGCCCACTCCTGCGGCGGCCGCACCCGCCGAGCCCGCCGCCGCGCCTGCCCAGCCCGCGCAGGGTGGTGGCGGCAGCCAGGGCACGCCCGTGCCGATGCCCGCGCTCGGCGAGAGCGTCACCGAGGGCACCGTGACGCGTTGGCTCAAGCAGGTCGGCGACTCCGTCGCGGTCGACGAGCCGCTGCTGGAGGTCTCCACCGACAAGGTCGACACCGAGATCCCGTCGCCGGTGGCAGGCACCCTGCTGGAGATCAGCGTTGCCGAGGACGAGACCGTCGACGTCGGCGCGCAGCTCGCCGTGATCGGCGCCGAGGGTGCGTCGGCTCCGGCCGCTCCCGCACCCGCCGCGCCGGAACCGACGCCCGCCGCCCCGGAACCGGCCGCCCAGGAGGCACCGTCCGCGCCCGCCGCCGCTCCGGCAGCGCCGCCCGCCCCCACTCCGGCGCCCACTCCCACACCGGCACCCGCACCGCAGAAGCAGGCGGAGACCGGCGGCGACGCGTCGCCGTACGTGACCCCGTTGGTGCGCAAGCTGGCGGCCGAGCACAACGTCGACCTCGGCACGTTGACCGGCACCGGCGTCGGTGGCCGGATCCGCAAGCAGGACGTCCTCGCGGCAGCGGAGGCGGCCAAGGCCCCGGCGGCCGCCCCGCAGGCGGCACCGAGCGCGGCCCCGACCGCCGAGCCGAGCGCCGAGGCAGTCGCGCTGCGTGGCAAGACCGAGAAGATGAGCAGGCTCCGCCAGGTCATCGCCCAGCGGATGGTCGAGTCGATGCAGGTCTCGGCGCAGCTGACCACCGTGGTCGAGGTCGACGTCACCAAGATCGCCCGGCTGCGGGACCGCGCGAAGAAGGCGTTCCAGGAGCGGGAGGGCGTCAAGCTCTCCTTCCTGCCGTTCTTCGCCAAGGCCACCGTCGAGGCGCTCAAGCAGCACCCGAAGCTCAACGCCTCGCTCAACGAGCAGGCCAAGGAGATCACCTACCACGGCGCCGAGCACCTGGTCGTCGCGGTGGACACCGACCGCGGCCTGCTGGTGCCGGTCATCCACAACGCCGGTGACCTCAACCTCGGTGGGCTGGCCCGCAAGATCGCCGACCTCGCCGAGCGGACCAGGGCCAACAAGATCACCCCCGACGAGTTGAGCGGCGGCACCTTCAGCCTCACCAACACCGGCAGCCGGGGCGCCCTGTTCGACACGCCGATCGTGTTCCAGCCGCAGGTCGGCATCCTCGGCGTCGGCAGCGTCGTCAAGCGGCCGGTCGTGGTCAGCGACGAGGCGGGCGGCGACACCATCGCCATCCGTTCCATGGTCTACCTCGCGCTGTCCTACGACCACCGGCTCGTCGACGGTGCGGACGCGGCTCGCTTCCTGTCCACCATGAAGCAGCGGCTCGAGGAAGGCGCCTTCGAGGCCGATCTCGGCCTCTGATCCTGCACTCCTGTGTGGGCCGGGCCCCGACCGAATCGGTCGGGGCCCGGCCCATTTCGGTAGGCACCCACCGTGCCCGTCCCTGGCGGAGATCGGACATCTCGGCCTAGGAAGAACTCGCGTTCGGCAGACGAATCGACGACGATCACTGGCATGCGCATCGTGATCGCAGGCTCGTCGGGACTGATCGGCACCGCGTGTGTCTCGCTGTTGCGACGCAGAGGGCACGAGGTCGTCCGGCTGGTCCGCCGCCGCGCGGCTGCTCCCGACGAGTGGGAATGGGACCCGCCGTCGGCCGTCATCGCGCCCGGCGCACTCGACGGCTGCGATGCGGTGGTGAACCTGTGCGGCGTCGGCATCCTGGACCGACGCTGGACCGACGGCCGCAAGCAGATCATCCGGGACAGCAGGGTGGTCCCCTCCGAGGTGCTGGCCAATGCGGTGGCGGAGGCGGGCATCCCGGTATTGATCAACGGCTCGGCGGTCGGCTACTACGGCGACACCGGCGACCGGGCGGTCGACGAGTCGGCACCGGCGGGCGAGGGCTTCATCGCCGACCTCTGCACCGACTGGGAGGACGCGGCCAGCGGCGCGACGGCGGCGGGCGGCAGGCTGGTGCTGGCGCGCAGCGGCATCGTGCTGGCCCGCTCGGGTGGTCTGCTCGGCAGGCTGCGCCCCCTCTTCGGGGCCTTCCTCGGCGGGCGACTGGGCAGCGGTCGGCAATACATGTCGTGGATCTCGTTGGAGGACCACGTCGCCGCGCTGTGCTTCCTGATCGAGCACGAATCGATCAGCGGGCCGGTCAACCTCACGGCGCCCGCCCCGGTGACCAACGAGGAGTTCACCAAGGCGATGTCCACCGCGATCGGCAGGCCTGCACCCTGGGCGGTACCCGGCATCGCCCTGCGCACCGTGCTCGGCGAGTCGGCGCAGGAGATGATCCTCACCGGTCAGCGCGTCGTGCCCCGCGAGCTGACCCGACACGGCTTCGAGTTCGCCTACCCGACGGTCGAGTCGAGCCTGCTCGCCACCGCAGGCGGATGACAGCAGGCTGTCGGGCGTAGGGTCGCTGTCGTGGCTCAGATGAACGCATCGGTTCGCCGCGCATCCTGTCGCGCGAGTTCGGCCCCCATCCTCGTCGAGCGGATCGGCCGGATCGACTACGTGCAGGCCTGGGAACGGCAGCGGGAGATCGCCGCCGCCCGGGCCGAGGAACGGGGACCGGACACCCTGCTGCTGCTGGAGCACCCCTCGGTGTACACGGCGGGCAAGCGGACCAAGCCCGAGGACCGGCCGACCGACGGCACGCCGGTGGTCGACGTCGATCGCGGTGGCGAGATCACCTGGCACGGCCCAGGACAGCTGGTCGGCTATCCGCTGGTGGCGCTGAACGACCCGGTCGACGTCGTCGACTACGTCCGCAGGCTGGAAGAGGCGTTGATCAACGTCTGCGATCAGTTCGGCGTGCACACCGGGCGGGTGGCTGGCCGCAGTGGTGTGTGGGTGCCCGCCGACGATCGCGGGATCGAACGCAAGATCGCCGCGATCGGTATCCGCGTTCAGCGCGGGGTCACGATGCACGGTTTCGAGATCAACTGCGACGCCGATCTGTCGTTCTTCGATCGGATCGTCCCCTGCGGCATCCGCGACGCCGGGGTGACCTCCTTGAGTTGGGAACTCGGCAGGACGGTGTCGGTGGCCGAGATCCTCGACGTGACCGAGCGGGCGGTCCTCGACGCGATCGAAGGCGTCCTGCCGCTCAGCCAACGCGATGCGCGCGCGAACGCGGCCGCGCCGCAGCGCGAGGACGTCACCTTCGCATTGGACGCACCGCTGCTTCCCGGCCGCTGATCTCGCCCACGGGGCACGCCCCCTCGCGATGAACCACCGCGCCCGCCCCCGGATGCGGAGGCAGGCGCGCGCGGCTCAGCCCAGCTGCGGCCGGACCTGCTCCGCGATGAGGTCCAGATGCTCGAGGTCGGTGACGTCGAGTACCTGGAGGTAGATCCGGTCGATGCCGGTGCGCTCGCGATAACGGCCGAGTTTGTCGACGATCTCGGCGGGCGTGCCACCGAGCCCGTTCTTACGCAGCTCGGCGGGCTCCCGCTTGATCGCGGCGGCCCGTCGGGTGATCTCCGCCTCGGTCTCGCCCGCGCAGAGCACCAACGACGTCGACCAGCGCAGCGATGCCGGGTCCCGGTCCCGTGCCTCGGCGGCGGCCTTGACGCGGTCGAACTGTGCGGCCAGCTGCTCGATGTCGGCGAAGGGCAGGTTGAACTCGTCGGCGTACTGGGCGGCCAGCCTCGGGGTGCGCTTGGCTCCGCTGCCGCCGATCAGGACGGGCGGGCCGGGGCGCTGAGTCGGTTTGGGCAGCGCGGGCGAGTCGACGAGCCGATAGTGCCTGCCGTCGTAGGAGAACTTCGCGCCCTCCTCGGTCGCCCACAGCCCGGTGATGATCGCGAGCTGTTCCTCGAATCGATCGAAGCGCTCGCCCAACGGCGGGAACGGGATGCCGTAGGCGGTGTGCTCCTCGGCGTACCAGCCGGTGCCGAGACCGAAGTCCACCCGACCGCCCGACATCTGGTCGACCTGGGCGACCGCGATGGCCAACGGTCCGGGCAGGTAGAAGGTCGCGGCGCTGACCATGGTGCCGAGGCGGATCCTGGCGGTCTCCCTCGCGAGTCCGGCCAGTGTGATCCAGGCGTCGGTCGGACCCGGCAGCCCGGAGTTGTCGTCGCCCATCACCAGGTAGTGGTCGGAGCGGTAGAAGGCGTCGTAGTCGAGGTGTTCGGCGTGGCGGGCGAGCCGCAACAGATCGTCGTAGGAGGCACCCTGCTGCGGTTCGGTGAAAACGCGGAAAGCGAGACTGTCTGTCACGAAACCGAGGCTACGTCGGTGGGTTTCCGACCGCCGTCCACGCCGCGCGGAACGAGGCGTGGATCGCACCGGGTCGCATGCTCGGGGCCGACACGCGCAAGGTATTCATTTAGCCCATGGCGAAGTGGACGATCACAGACATCCCCGATCAAGCGGGGCGGGTTGTACTGATCACCGGCGCGAACTCCGGTCTTGGCCGGGCCAGCGCCCTCGCGTTGGCCTCGCGAAACGCTCACGTGCTGGTGGGCGCACGGTCGGTCGAGCGCGGCACGGCGGTGGTGGACAAGATCAGGTCGGTAGGCGGCCAGGCCGATCTGGTCGAGGTGGACGTCTCCGATCTCGACTCCGTCCGCAGGGCGGTCGAGAAGGTGGCCGAGCTCGCACCCGCAGGCCTGGACGTCCTGATGAACAACGCGGGCGTGATGGGGACTCCGCTGCGTCGCACCGAGGCGGGCCACGAGCTCCAGCTGGCCACCAATCACCTCGGACCGGCCGCACTGACCTGGTTGCTGATGCCGCAACTGCGCAAGCGTCCCGGCGCCCGTGTCGTCACCCTGGCGAGCATCGCGCACAAGGGCTCCGGCCTCGACCTCGACGACCTCAACTTCAACCAGCGCCGGTACAGCGCGAGACAGTCCTACAGCCAGACGAAGCTGGCCAACCTGCTCTTCATGTCCGAGTTGGACCGCAGACTGCGGGCGGATGGCTCCGACGTCCTCAGCATCGGTGCCCACCCTGGCTGGACCGACACCGACCTCAGCGTCAACTCGGCGCGGATGCGGGAGAGTAAGACCGACTTCCTCGAGAAGGCGGTGGGGATGCTCACCAGGGCGACCGGACAGTCGGTGGAGCAGGGTGTGCTCCCGCAGCTCTACGCGGCGACGATGCCCGATGCCCGTGGCGGGGACTACTTCGGTCCGGACGGCCCCGGCGAGGTACGTGGTGCGCCCAAGCGGGTGGCCCCCTCCGCCGCCGCCCAGAGCATCTCCGATGCACGCAGGCTCTGGGAGATCACCGCAGAACTCACCGGTGTCCGGCCGGATCCAGCCTGACACCGGTTGTGCGCTGCGCCTAACCGAAGTGCCTGTCGGATAGGCAAATCGGGCCGCCTACGTCGCTGCAACCACGGGAAACGGCGGCGTAGGCTGGGCCGCGTGACGGTCGTACCGGAGGGACGAAAGCTGCTGCGTCTGGAAGTTCGCAACAGCCAGACGCCGATAGAGAAGAAGCCATCCTGGATCAAGACCCGCGCACGGATGGGCCCCGAGTACCGCGAGTTGAAGGGGCTGGTGCGTCGCGAGGGGCTGCACACAGTCTGTGAGGAGGCCGGTTGCCCCAACATCTACGAATGTTGGGAGGACCGGGAGGCGACCTTCCTCATCGGCGGTGGGCAGTGCACCCGGCGGTGCGACTTCTGTCAGATCGACACGGGTAAGCCCGATGCGCTGGACCGCGAGGAGCCGCGCAAGGTCGCGGAGTCCGTTCAGGCGATGGGCCTGCGGTACTCCACGGTCACCGGTGTCGCGCGAGACGACCTGGACGACGGCGGTGCCTGGCTCTACGCGGAGACGGTCCGGGAGATCCACCGGCTCAACCCGGGAACCGGCGTCGAGCTGTTGATCCCCGACTTCAACGCCGACCCCGACCAGCTCGCCGAGGTCTTCGGCAGTCGGCCGGAGGTGCTGGCCCACAACGTCGAGACCGTGCCCCGGATCTTCCGGCGGGTCCGCCCCGCCTTCCGCTTCGAGCGGTCGCTGGAGGTCATCACGGCGGCTCGCGAGGCCGGTCTGGTCACCAAGTCGAACCTGATCCTGGGCATGGGCGAGGAGCCGGAGGAGGTGGTGGACGCGATGCGCGAGCTGCACGAGGCAGGCTGCGAGATCCTCACCATCACCCAGTACCTGCGTCCGAGCCCCCGGCACCACCCGGTGGAGCGCTGGGTGAAGCCCGAGGAGTTCGTCTCGCACCAGAAGGCGGCCGACGAGATCGGTTTCGCCGGTGTGATGGCGGGACCGCTGGTGCGGTCCTCCTACCGGGCGGGCCGGTTGTTCGCCAGGACGAAGGCCCACCGAGGCGAGGAACTGCCCGAGAACCTGCAACACCTGGCCAACGACGCACCCGCAGCGCAGGAAGCCTCGGCTCTGCTGTCCCGTTGACCACAGGCGTCCGGAGTCACAGGCGGCTGACGCCGGAAGTAGCCGAGCAACGCCCGATCGACCGCACCGAGCCGGCAACGTAGCGCGAGCGAATCTCACGCTCCGCGATCGTTGCCGCTCGGGTCGCGTCGATGGGCGGACCGGCCGCCCATCGATGGCGAGGTCCGCCGTATCCTTGGGGGTATGGCCCCTAAGCTCGATAAAGCTGCCGCAAAGGAAGCGAAGAAGCAGCGCCGCCAGGCCTCACGTGAGCGCCGCAGTCAGATCTTCGAGGCGTTCAAGATGCAGCGCCGCGAGGACCGCGGACTCATCCCGTGGATGGTGGGCGCGCTGCTCGTGGTCGCGGGGGCGATCTTCGGTCTCGGTTTCATCTGGGGCCTGCAGTGGATCTTCCTGCCGGTCGGCATCGCCTTCGGTCTGCTCGCAGCGGTGATCATCTTCGGTCGCCGGGTGCAGCGCAACGTGTACCGCAAGGCCGATGGCCAGCCGGGTGCGGCGGGTTGGGCGTTGGAGAACCTGCGTGGCCGGTGGCGGGTGACCAACGCCGTCGCGGGCACCACGCACCTCGACGCCGTGCACCGGGTGATCGGCAGGCCGGGCATCATCCTGGTCGGCGAGGGCGCCCCGCACCGGGTCAAGGGCCTGCTCGGTCAGGAGAAGAAGCGGATCGCGCGCGTCGTGGGCGACACGCCGATCTACGACCTGATCGTCGGCAACGAGGAGAAGCAGGTCCCGCTGTCGAAGCTGCAGACCCACATGGCGAAGCTGCCCCGCAACATCACCGTCGCGCAGATGGACGTCATCGAGACCAGGCTCTCCGCGCTGGCCAACAAGGGCACCGCGCTGCCGAAGGGGCCGATGCCGCAGGGCGCGAAGATGCGGAGCATGCAGCGCACCGTGCGTCGCCGCTGATCGTTCGTCTGAATTCGTGCCGCCCCGACGAGCTCGGCACGGGCGGCGCGAAACGGTTCGAGGTGGTCGGCTGTAGGCAGTGGGGTTCCGGCAGCAAGGGCGCGCAGCAGCCAACGTTCTGCCGCCTGAGCTGACCCGGGTTGCCCGCACTCCCAGTGATCGTGCCGAATGATCGGCCCGCAGTTCTCGGCGTCACTGAAGTACCGCCCGAAGTTCTTGCTCACCTCTCGCCGGCGCCGATGGGACACGTCACCCATACGGGACTCGCGCCTTCCCTATCGAAGACATGCGAGACCTGGTCGGCTACCGGCCGCTGCGGCACGCCGCGCCCGTCGACGCGGCACTCAGCGTGAACCGCAGAGCCTGATTCAGAAGCCTTCGCCGCCGTCTGGGCATGAAAGCGGACCTCGATGGTGCCCTCCTGGGCTATGCGGCGGGGAGCGGATCATGCCCTCGCGGCCCTTTCTCTCGCAGGGTCGCGGCTGGCAGCGTCAGGCACAGCCGTCACGTCTGCCTGGCTGTCAGGAACGGGGGCTCATGCGCGCGCAGGACCAGGAACCGGCCGGCACGTCCCGGTCACACCCAGGGAAGGCACCCATGCGGGCCGCTGCCCCAGCGTCGATGCCGTTGCATCCCGCCATGCCCCTGACTCTGCGGGCAATCCTGCATCTGCAACGCGTTGTCGGCAATGCCGCCGTGACCCGCGTCATCGAAGCCCAGCGGCACGATAGCGACGACCCGCACGAGCACATGGGGAGACCAGGTCGCGGATCGCGACGCAGTTGTTGATCGACGAGAGCGGGCGGATCACCGAGATGCTGTCGGCGGGGCGCGCCGCGTCACCGTTCTCGGGGACCATGGGCGCCCACACGACCGCCTGGATCGCGCATGTGGACTTCATCCGCGCCCGGCTGGTCAACAAGGACGTCACCGCTGCGGTCAACGAGCTGCCCGGGCTGGTCGACCATGTGGCCAAGGTGGCGCAACAGCTGGAGTCCTTCGCGAAGGACGACGGCACCGGCGACATCACCGCAGACCTGGCGGGCACGCATATCTCCGAGCCGGCCGGTGCGAAGGCTGCCGCGAGAGCCGAGGCCGTCCAGGCCACCATGGACCGGCTGGTGAGAGCGGCGACCGACGCGGTGGACAAGCCGATCGGCATCCAGGCGATGCTGCTGCAACAGGCCGTGGGTGCGATCCTCGAACGGCTCAACATCATCCCGGGCGTGACGCGGGAGGTGGCGGCCACCGAGGGCCGCGGCGAGGGAACCTACCGAACGATGCTGCGTACCGGAAAGCGGGGCCGCAAGCGCGAGGAGATGAAGAAGAAGGACTACCAGAATGCCGTCTTCGGCCTGCTGGACATGAAGGGGATCCTGAGCGACGAGCAGCGGTTGGCCTTGATACAGAACCACCTGGCCATCATCGGCGAGGCGTATCCGGACGCGCTCGCCAAGGCCGGCCTCAGCAAGGACAGTCCAGGGAAAGCGCTCACTCAGTGGGAGAAACGAGGCAAGGACTCCGAAGATCCCTTCTAACGGCCCCTTACGTGTCGCGTATCCCGTCCGGGCCCGAGCCCACTGGAGTGTCGCGGTGATGATCCTTGCTGCCCTCGGCGATCACTCGTGACCGGCCACGAAGACGTGCAGCCCCAAGGAGACGCGCGCATCGAAGGCCAGGAACTACTGACATTCAATGACGCCTACCTGCTGACACCTGGCGGCGATGCCCGATTCAGCGAGGTGACGCAACGGCCGCACAGCGTGGCCGCACACAGCCTCAGCGGGTGCGGACCACCACGGTGCCCGCGGCCTTGTCGTGCAGGCCGCGCGCGTCGGCGTCCCAGATCACGGCGGGTACGATCAAGAAGATCAACGCGGTGCGCACCAGGGCACGGACCGGGCCGACGAACGGATGCTCGCCGATCCGCGCCACTCGGATGCCCAGCAGGGCCATCCCGGGGGTGAATCCCACGGTGGCGACCGGCAGAATCGTCAACAGCGCCCAGACGAGCAGGCTCCAGTGCCTCGGCAGCTCCGGGGCGGTGAACAAACCGGCGATCAGGGCGGCGAGCAGCAGGTCGATCAGCAGTGCGCCCGCCCGGCTGGTCTTGGTGGCCACGGCGTCGGGACCCTGTTCCGGTAGGCCGAGCCGCTGACCGCGCCAGTCCTGGCGCACCTGTTCCCGACGCTCGCCCTCCGGCAGTGCAGCGGAGGGTCCGGACAACCAGGAACCGGTCAGCCTGTTCACGCCTCCCAGAGTAAACGTCCTGGTGAAGACGATCACGGCGGGTCGTACCCGCAAGCGCACCCCGCCGCCAGTTAACGTGGCCGAAACATCTGGTTGATGAGTGGGCAACACGGGCCACCTAACTTCGCCGTGAACCGGTGGCATTAGGTCGGTCGCGGGATCTTACTTTGCCCCGCACCCGCCGCCGCCCATGGTCGGACAAGCTGTGAAGGAGCCGTTGAGGGTGTTCAGCAATGCCGATGAGGTCCTGCGGTTCATCGCCGATGAGGACGTCAAGTTCGTCGATATCCGATTCTGCGATCTCCCGGGGATCATGCAGCACTTCACCGTCCCGGCAGCCACGCTCGACGCGGACGCGTTCGAGGAGGGTTTCGCCTTCGACGGTTCCTCGGTTCGCGGTTTCCAGTCGATCCACGAGTCGGACATGCTGCTGCTCCCCGACCCGTACACCGCACGAATCGACCAGTTCCGCGCCGAGAAGACGCTGAACATGAACTTCTTCGTGCACGACCCGCTGACTCGCGAGCCCTACAGCCGCGACCCGCGCAACGTCGCACGCAAGGCGGAGCAGTACCTGGCGTCCTCCGGCATCGCCGACAAGGCGTTCTTCGGCGCGGAGGCGGAGTTCTACCTGTTCGACTCCGTCCGCTTCGAGACCACCCCGAACTCGTCGTTCTACGAGATCGACTCCGAGGCGGGCTGGTGGAACAGCGGTGAGGACGAGCCCGGCGGCAACAAGGGCTACAAGGTCCGCTACAAGGGCGGCTACTTCCCCGTCGCCCCGACCGACCACTTCGGCGACCTGCGCGACCGGATCACCCTGAACCTCATCGAGGCCGGTTTCACCGTCGAGCGCGCCCACCACGAGGTCGGCACCGCCGGACAGTCCGAGATCAACTACAAGTTCAACACGCTGCTGCACTCGGCGGACGACCTGCAGTTGTTCAAGTACATCGTCAAGAACACCGCCTGGCAGGCCGGTCGTTCCGCGACCTTCATGCCCAAGCCGCTGTTCGGCGACAACGGTTCGGGTATGCACACCCACCAGTCGCTGTGGAACGACGGCAAGCCGCTGTTCTACGACGAGTCCGGCTACGGCGGGCTGTCCGACACCGCGCGCTACTACATCGGCGGCCTGCTGCACCACGCGCCGAGCCTGTTGGCCTTCACCAACCCCACGGTGAACTCCTACCACCGCCTGGTGCCCGGCTACGAGGCGCCGGTCAACCTGGTGTACTCGCAGCGCAACAGATCGGCCTGCATCCGGATCCCGATCACCGGCAGCAACCCGAAGGCCAAGCGGGTCGAGTTCCGTTGTCCCGACGCGTCGGGCAACCCGTACCTGTCCTTCGCGGCGCAGATGATGGCCGGTCTGGACGGCATCAAGAACAAGATCGAGCCCGCCGCGCCGATGGACAAGGACCTCTACGAGCTGCCGCCCGAGGAGGCCAAGGGCGTCCCGCAGGTGCCCAGCACGCTGCCTGCGGTCATCGACCGGCTGGAGCAGGACCACGAGTACCTGCTCGAGGGCGGTGTCTTCACCCCCGACCTGATCGACACCTGGATCTCGCTCAAGCGCGAGAACGAGATCGACCCGATCAGGCTGCGTCCGCACCCCCACGAGTTCGAGCTGTACTACGACGTGTGATTCGGCGGGTCCTGCCGACCCGCACGATTCGTTCGCCGAGGAACGGCGGCCGACCTGCGAAGACACCTCTCGGTGTCGAGCGGGCTCGGCCGCCGTTCCTCGTTTCGCCCGCTTGTCTTGCCGCGAGAATCGCTGCGTCCGGTGGATGATCGTTGGCATCCTGGGCGCATGAAGGTCGTTTACAAGATCACGTATCCGAACGGCAAGGTGTATGTGGGCATGGACCTCACCGACACCGTGACCTACATGGGCAGTGTGAACGCGGCCCTCGTGGCGGCGGAGCTGAGCCCGGAGCAACGACGCGATCTCGTCGTGCGCAAGGAGATCCTGTGGGAATCCGAGGACGCCACGGACTCCGAGGTGCGTGCCGTGGAGAAGGAGACCATCCTGCGGATCGGGTCGAACAATCCGGCGGTGGGATACAACCGCACGCCCAAGTTCAGGGGCTGAGCGCCCTCGGGATGGGGCCCGGCCCGCCGCGCGCTCGGAGTCGCCGACCGTTCGGTGTCGAGGCCGCAGGCGCCTAATCCGCCGCCCGGAAACGGCTCGGCACGGCCGCAGCGGCGCTCGTCCGACTAGGCGATGTCCTCGGCGGCGCGGGAGCCCAGTCGGTCCGTGATGCGGTCGAACAGGCTCGTCAGCGGCACGCCCAGTTCCTTGCCGAACTCGGTCAACCCGTAGGTCACCTGCGGCGGGGTCGTCGGCTCTACCTCTCGCCAGATCAGCTCGTCCTGAATCAAGGTACGCAAGGTCTGGGCCAGCATCTTCTCGCTGATGCCGTGAATGCTGTTGCGTAGTTCGTGGAAGCGCAGGTCGGTGTTCCGCAAGGCGATCAACACCCAGATCCCCCACCGGCTGGTCACATGGTCGACCACGTTGCGCGCGGGACAGTCGGTGTGAAACACGTCATAACGTCGGGTTGTCTCGGCCGGTACCAACTGCAGGCCTTCCGTCATGTCATGAGCTTACCCATAGGTACGTACTTACCAAAGGTAAGCCCCGTTCCTAGTCTCGGCGCCACAGCGGACATCGAACGAGGAGATGAAACATGATCGTGGTAACCGGAGCTACCGGGAATGTGGGCAGGCCGTTGGTTCGGGCGCTGACGGCGGCGGGTGCACCGGTGACATCGGTGTCGCGGCACGCGGCGACGCCGCCGGAGGGCGGCAAGCACGTCGTGGCCGATCTGGCCAAGCCCGCCGAACTCGACACCGCCTTGGCAGGGGCGAAGTCGCTGTTCCTGCTGCTGTCCGGTGACCTGCACGCCCTCGGCGCGAACCCGGCCGACATCATCGGGCAGGCCGCGGCCGGCGGCGTCCGCCGCGTCGTTCTGCTGTCCACACTGGGCGTGGTCACCAGGCCGCACGGACCGACCCGGATCGCGATGCGCGGACTGGAGGACGTCGTGCGGGAGTCGGGCCTGGACTGGTCCATCCTCCGGCCGGGCGGTTTCGCGTCCAACGCCCTGTGGTGGGCCGAGTCGGTTCGCTCTCAGAACGTTGTCGCCGCGCCATTCGGCGACACCGGGGTACCGATCATCGACCCGACGGATATCGGCGAGGTCGCGGCGGCCTGCCTGCTTCAGGACCAACACAACGGCGGCGTGTACGAGCTGACCGGACCGGCGGTGATCACCCCGAGGCAGCAGACGGCGGCCATCGCCGCCGCGCTGGGCACGCCGGTGCAGTTCCATGAGCAGACCCGACAGGAAGCGAAGGAGGGCATGACGGCGAACATGCCCGCAGAGCTCGCCGAGGACACCCTCGACATCCTCGGTTCGCCGAGCCCGGCCGAGCAGCGCATCAGCCCGGACGTCGAGAAGGTTCTCGGCCGCGCCCCCCGAACCTTCGCGGACTGGGCGGCCGACAACGTCGCCGCCTTCCGGTGACCAGCGCGGATGGGCCCTGACGATCTCGCTGGGCTGACCGGCTGAGCAGAATCAGCCGTCCGTGGGCGGGCATGGACTGCCCATGCCCGCCCGACTTCTCAACCACCCGCTGTGGCCGGCATCACTCGCGCGGGGATGTCCACTGTGTACGCAGGTGACGGGCCTTGCGTACATCTGGATGATCTTCGCGGGGACCGTCAACGCTGTGTCATCAGCCGACTCGCCCGAATGAGAAAGATCGGGCAACTGCTCACTCTCTATAGGCTAATGGGCACCTGATCGTCACCATCCTGTGGAGAGTTCGTGACCAACCGAGACC
This sequence comes from Actinoalloteichus hymeniacidonis, assembly GCF_014203365.1. Lineage (NCBI taxonomy): Bacteria > Bacillati > Actinomycetota > Actinomycetes > Pseudonocardiales > Pseudonocardiaceae > Actinoalloteichus > Actinoalloteichus hymeniacidonis. The sequence continues at coordinate 1,164,707 of NZ_JACHIS010000001.1, read as the reverse complement.
GGGTCCGAGACGTCGTCGACGCACCCTGGTTCAACAGATTCATCATTGTTGTCATCGTCGTCAACACGATCGGGCTCGGTCTGGAGACCTCGCCGGAGCTGATGGCCACGCACGGCACGCTGATCCACGGCGTGGACGTCGCCGCGATCGTCATCTTCGTCGTGGAGCTGACCGCCAAGTTCTATGCCTACGGCTTCAAGTTCTTCCTCGACCCGTGGAACTGGTTCGACATGGTCGTCGTCGGCGTCGCCCTGGTGCCCGCCACGGAGACCTTCGCCGTTCTACGCGCGTTGCGGATCATGCGGGCACTCCGGCTGATCTCGCAGGTCCCCAGCATGCGCCGGGTGGTGACGGCGCTGCTCAGCGCGATCCCCGGCCTGTTGTCGATCCTCGGTCTCCTGCTCCTCGTGCTCTACACCAGCGCCGTGGTGGGCGTTCAGTTGTTCCGCAATGCGGCACCGGAGCTGTTCGGCGACCTCAGCAGCTCGCTGTTCACCCTCTTCGCCGTGATGACCATGGAGGGCTGGCAGAGCATCGCCGAGCAGGTGATGGTCGTCTACCCGGCCGCCTGGGTCTTCTTCATCGGCTTCATCGTGGTGACCTCGTTCATCGTGCTCAACCTGCTGATCGCGGTGCTGGTCTCCACGATGGAGAACCAGCTATCCGCCGAACGGTGGGAGGAGGACCAGAGCCTTGAGGCCGTGCAGCACGAACGCGTGATGGAGGAGCTGCGTCTGCTCAACCACAAGCTGGCCGAGGTGCAGGCCGCGTTGCCCCAACTGTCCGAACCGGACCGAACCGGCGAAACAGCAGGCGCAGCCCCGGCATCGCCGGACGAGCCGCAACCGACGCGCGAGGACCGGGCGGACTCGGATCGCCAGCCCGAACCCGCGGCCTGAACCGGCCATCCCGAGCGGGCCGCTCGTGCCAGGTGGGCGCGCGCGGTCCGCCGATCGGAACTGCGGCGAACGGCCGCGGAATCGGGTGGACTCGTTCGGTGAGAACCGACCACCCTGTGGGTGATGCTGGTTAGTCTGGGCGCGCCAACTCGTCACCAAGGGTGGAGAACTCGTGACTAACCGAGACCGCGTCCGTGCCGTCGTCGACTCCGCCTGGTTCACCAGAGTCGTCGTCGGGGTGATCGTGATCAACGCGATCTGTCTCGGCTTAGAGACCTCCCCCAGCCTCATGTCCGACTACGGGACGCTGATCCACGGCATCGATGTCGCGGCCGTCGTCTTCTTCGTCGTCGAGATCAGCGCCCGGCTCTTCGCCTATCGACTCGACTTCTTCCGAGACCCGTGGAACTGGTTCGACCTCATCGTGGTCGGTTTCGCCCTGGTGCCCTCCACCGAGAGCTTCGCCGTGCTGCGGGCCTTGCGCATCATGCGGGCCCTGCGGCTGATCTCGCAGGTCCCCAGCATGCGCCGGGTCGTCGGCGCCCTGCTCGGCGCGATCCCCGGGTTGCTGTCGATCCTCGCGTTGCTGCTGTTGGTGCTCTACTCCAGCGCCGTCGTCGGCGTGCAGCTCTTCCGCGAGGGCGCACCGGAGGACTTCGGCAACCTCAGCAGCTCGCTGTTCACCCTCTTCGAGGTCATGACCCTGGAGGGTTGGCAGGACATCGCCGACCCGGTCATGGACGTCTACCCCGCCTCGTGGATCTTCTTCGTCGGCTACATCGTGGTGACCGCCTACATCGTGCTGAACCTGTTGTTGGCCGTGTTGGTCAGCACCATGGAGGTTCAGCTCTCCGCCGAGCGGTGGAAGGAGGACCAGGACCTCGAAGCCGCCCAGCACAACCTGGTGATGGCCGAGCTCCGCGCGGTGCGCAGCGAGTTAGCCGAACTCCGCGCGGCGACGCCGGGCGCAGCCAATGGTGCGGATCCGGCGAGCCCCACCAACGGATCGGCGACGAATGGAACGGCGGCCGAGCCGCCTGCCGCCGAGTTGCGCCAACCCCCGCTACCCGCGAGGAACCGCAAGCGCCGCCGGGCCACTCGACGCAGGTCCTAGGCCCGACCTCATTCCTCGTAGAAGATCCGATCCACCACGGCCCTGGCCCGCCGGGTGATGCGGCGGTACTCGTCGACGAACTCACCCGGCTCGCCTGCGGCGTCCAGGCCCATCACCCGGGCCACCGAGGCCAGTTCGTGGCCCGAGCCGGGGATCTGATCGGAGGGCTTGCCCCGGACCAGGGTCGTGGCGTTGCGGGCCCGGGCGGCCATCCGCCAACCGGCCCGCAGCAACTCGGCGTCCGCCTCGGCCAGCAGGCCTGCGGCGACGGCGGCATCCAACGCACTCAGCGTGGCGGTGGTGCGCAACCCGGCGACCTCGTGCGCGTGCACGAGTTGGAGCAACTGGACGGTCCACTCGACGTCGGCCAATCCGCCTCGGCCGAGCTTCGTGTTGGTCGTCGCATCCGCGCCCCTGGGCAGCCGTTCTGTCTCCACCCTGGCCTTGATGCGGCGGATCTCCCGCTGGTCGTTCTCGCCGAGTCCGCCCGCCGGATAGCGGATCGGATCGATCATCTCGATGAACCGACGGCCCAGCTCCGCGTCACCCGCGATCGGCCTGGCCCGCAACAGGGCCTGCGCCTCCCACGGCTGGACCCACTGACGGTAGTAGGTCCGGTATGACTCCAGTGTGCGCACCAGCGGCCCACTTCGGCCCTCCGGGCGCAGCTCGGTGTCCACCTGCAACGGCGGGTCGACACTCGGCTTGTTCAGCAACCTGGACAACAGCTCGGCGACCGAGGTCGCATACCGAGTCGCGACGGCATCGGGGACCTCGGCGGCGGGTTCGCAGACGATCAGGACATCGGCATCCGACCCGTAGCCCAGTTCCTCGCCGCCGAGACGGCCCATCCCGATCAACGCGATGGTCGCGGGCGCCCGCCCGCCCTCGACGGAACGCAGCACCGAACGGGTCGCGGCACCGAGCGCGGCCTCCAGCACCGCCGCCCACACCCGGGACAGCGCCCGGCACACCTCCGGCAGCTCCATCAGGCCGAGCAGATCGGCACAGGCCACCCGCAGCAGCTCATGCCTGCGTAGGGACCGCGCGGCGATCACCGCCTGCGTCGGATCCTCGTGCCGAGCCACGGCCCGGCCGAGGGAGACGGCGACCTGCTCGGGATCGCGGTCCACCAGGCCCGACTGGTCGCCGAGCATCCGCAACACCTCGGGCGCCCGGACCAGTAGGTCGGGCACCATCCGGGACGAACCGAGCAACAGCGCGAGGCGCTCGGCAACCGGCGCCTGATCACGCAGGACCCGCAGGTACCAGGGCGTGTCGGTCAAGGCCTCCGACACCTGCCGGTAGGCCAGCAGCGCGTGATCTGGATCGGGGGTGTCGGCGAAGAGATCGAGCAGCATCGGCAACAGGGCCTGCTGGATATGCGCGCGGCGCGAGACACCCGAGGTCAACGCGCCGATATGGCGCAACGCACCCTGTGGCGAGGTGAATCCCAGGGCCGCAAGCCGGTCGGTGGCCGAGCGGGCCGTGAGCCGCAGCGCCTCCACCGGGACACCGGCGACGGCCTCCAACAACGGCCGGTAGAACAGCTTCTCGTGCAGCCTGCGCACCCGGCCGCCGTGCCTGCGGAACTCGTCGAGCAGGATCCGCCCGGGATCACGCCGCCCATCCGGCACCAGACCGGCGGCCCTGGCCAGCCGTCGCAGACCCGCGGTGTCGTCGGGCGCGGGGAAGACATGGGTCCGCAGCATCCGATGCAACTGAAGACGGTGTTCCAACACCCGGAGGAAGCGGTAGGACTCGCTCAGCTCCGCGGCATCCGTACGGCCGACGTAGCCACCACCGCCCAACTCGTCGAGCGCGGCGATCGTCCCGACCGACCGAAGCAGCTCGTCGGACCTGCCGTGCACCAGTTGCAGAAGCTGCACCGCGAACTCGACGTCACGCAGGCCGCCTCTGCCCAGCTTCAACTCTCGCTCGGCCAACTCCTGCGGCACGTGGTCCTCGACCCTGCGCCGCATCGCCTGAACGTCGGTCACGAAGCCCTCCCGCTCGGCGGCCGACCACACGAAAGGCTTCACCGCCGCCACGTACTCCGCGCCGAGCTCGCCGTCCCCGGCCACCGCCCTGGCCTTCAACAAGGCCTGGAACTCCCAGGTCCGCGCCCACCGTCGGTAATAGGCGAGATAGCCGTCCAGCGTGCGGACCAGGGCGCCCGCGCGGCCCTCCGGGCGCAACGCGGCATCCACCTGGAAGCACGCCTCACCCGCGATCCGCATCAACCCGGCGGCCAGCGAGGTGCTCTGTCGCAGGTAACCAACCTCGTCCAGTTCCTCGGACGAGGCCTGCGCCGGGGTACTCGACGACTGTGACGCGGCGTGTTCCTCGGCCGGTTCGGGTACCGAGGCGACGAAGAGGACATCGACGTCGCTGACGTAGTTGAGCTCCTCGGCGCCGCACTTGCCCATGGCCACCACCGCGAACCGGCCGCGCGGCGCACCCGGCAGGCTCGGCGGCAGCACCTCGGCCACCGCGACCGCCAGGGCGGCTCGCAATGCCGCCACCGCCAGGTCGGACAGCGCGGCGGCGACCTCCTCGTAACGCTCCGCAGGCGACGGCACCGTGCCGGGGCTCAGGTCGACGACCGCGATCTCACTCAGCAGGTCCCGGTAGGCCCTGCGCAGCGCACCGATGGCCTGCGCGCCCTCCAGCGCGGCTCGAAAGCCGCCGGGGACCTCGTCGGGAGTCGCCGCCACGGCCGTCATCAACTCGGCCGTCATCGTGTCGATGTCCTTGGGCCGGTCGGGCACCCCGACCAGCGTTCGCCACCGCTGCGGATTCAGCACCAGATGGTCCGACAGGGCGGTGCTCGCCCCGAGCAGCCCGAAGAGCCGCTGCGCCGCGCGCGCATCGGAACGCAGGACGCTGTCCAGCTCGGACCAGTCCGCACCGAGTGCCTCGCTGAGCCGTTCCAGCCCACGCAGTGCCAGGTCGGGGTCGGCACTGGTCGACAGCGTCCGCAAGGCGCGCGAAACCTCCGACGAGGTGTCCGCGTCCATCCGCCAGCCCAACTCGCGCAGGGTCTCGGCGGCCCGGGGGTCGGTGAGACCGAATCTCCCCGGTGACGAACTTGATCGGGCGCCGTCGGCCATCGAACTCCTTCTAGCAGGAGGCTCCGCAGCATCGTCCGATGACGCCTCACGCGGAGCCGATGAGTAACGCGGCCCGCCACACCGGCCACGCCGGATCGAATCAGAGCAGCGGCAATCTGCGCCGCCCCGGACTACCGGGCACCAGACCGGCCTGCTGGCCCGCCATGGTCGCGAACCGCTCCACGATCGGCCGCCAGGTCTCGGTGATCTCCTCGACCGCGTCCTCGATCTTGCCGGGAGCGATCTGCACGGCGGGGAAGGCCTCGGCCAAATCCGGCGAGTTCGCCAACCAGCCCCGGACGACCTCTGCCGTCGCCTCGATGTGGAACTGGAAGCCGTAGGCGAGATCGCCGACCCGGAATGCCTGATTCTCGTACTTCGGCGAGGCGGCCAACCGCTGCGCGCCGGGGGGCAGCTCGGTGATCACGTCGCGGTGGGCCTGCATGACCAACGGCGTCAGCGGGAGGTCCTCCAGCAGGGCGTCCTGCTCGGCCGCGTCCCGCTTGGCCACCAGCCTGGCCCCCACCTCGGGACCGTCCTCGCCCGGTTCCACCATGCCGCCGGACACCGAGGCCAGCAGTTGGGCACCGAGACAGATGCTCAGCACCGGGATCCTGCGCCGAATCGACTCGGTCAGCCGCGCCCGCACCTCGACCAACCACGGATGGGCGCCGAGATCCTCCGCGCCCATCGGCCCACCGAGCACGACCAACGCATGGAAGTCGTCGAGAGCCGGGATCGGCTCGCGGTCGGCCAGCACCAGCTGGATGTCGACCCCCGCCGCGATCAACCAGTCGGCCAACGGGCCAGGGGGATCGCTCTGCGCGGGTTGGAGGATGAGTATCCGTGCCTTCGCCACCCCCTGATGCTAGAGCGTGGCCGCTAGGCCAACCGCCGCATCCCCGTCGAGGGTCGCTTGGCAGAGCTGGACGAGATCGTCGACCGAACGAGAATTCGATCGAAGCCGCTCGTCCAGGTTCGGTTCTGGGCAAACAAAAAAACGGTGTACCCACCCCGGTGCTGATCCAGTATCAGCTACCCGGTGGACACACCGTCACAAAAACCTAACTCGACACACAAAAAAAATGGTGGTGCAGATGCGGCGGGAGCACACACATGCTCAACCAACCACACCCACACCACCATATTTTCAGTTAAAGGTCGGCGGCGTCCTACTCTCCCACACCCCCACGGGTGCAGTACCATCGGCGCTGGAGGGCTTAGCTTCCGGGTTCGGAATGGGACCGGGCGTTTCCCCACCGCTATGACCACCGACACACCTGCGAACAAACAACCCAACCACCCGCTGTCCCTCCCCCGAACCCGAAACACACAGGAAAAACCTGAATGCTCCAGACCCCGAAGAGACACAACCCCGGTCAGGGTTGTTCCTTCAGAACCACACAGTGGACGCGTAGCACCTTCGTGAGCAAGTCCTCGGCCTATTAGTACCCGTCAACTCCACCCGTTACCGAGCTTCCATCTCGAGCCTATCAACCCAGTGGTCTACTGGGGGCCTTAACCCACAAAGGGTGGGACACCTCATCTAGGAACAGGCTTCCCGCTTAGATGCTTTCAGCGGTTATCCCTCCCGAACGTAGCCAACCAGCCATGCACCTGGCGGTACAACTGGCACACCAGAGGTTCGTCCATCCCGGTCCTCTCGTACTAGGGACAGCCTTCCGCAAGTATCCTACGCGCGCGGCGGATAGGGACCGAACTGTCTCACGACGTTCTAAACCCAGCTCGCGTGCCGCTTTAATGGGCGAACAGCCCAACCCTTGGGACCTACTCCAGCCCCAGGATGCGACGAGCCGACATCGAGGTGCCAAACCATGCCGTCGATATGGACTCTTGGGCAAGATCAGCCTGTTATCCCCGGGGTACCTTTTATCCGTTGAGCGACACCGCTTCCACCAGCCAGTGCCGGATCACTAGTCCCGACTTTCGTCCCTGCTCGACCCGTCAGTCTCACAGTCAAGCTCCCTTGTGCACTTACACTCAACACCTGATTGCCAACCAGGCTGAGGGAACCTTTGGGCGCCTCCGTTACCCTTTGGGAGGCAACCGCCCCAGTTAAACTACCCACCAGGCACTGTCCCTGAACCCGATCAGGGTCCGAGGTTAGACATCCAGTACGACCAGAGTGGTATTTCAACGATGACTCCACAACCACTGGCGTGATCGCTTCACAGTCTCCCACCTATCCTACACAAGCCGAACCGAACACCAATACCAAGCTATAGTAAAGGTCCCGGGGTCTTTCCGTCCTGCCGCGCGTAACGAGCATCTTTACTCGTAGTGCAATTTCGCCGGGCCTGTGGTTGAGACAGCGGAGAAGTCGTTACGCCATTCGTGCAGGTCGGAACTTACCCGACAAGGAATTTCGCTACCTTAGGATGGTTATAGTTACCACCGCCGTTTACTGGCGCTTAAGTTCTCACCTTCGCCCCCAAAGGAGCTAAGCGGTCCCCTTAACGTTCCAGCACCGGGCAGGCGTCAGTCCGTATACATCGTCTTACGACTTCGCACGGACCTGTGTTTTTAATAAACAGTCGCTTCTCCCTGGTCTCTGCGGCCACACAACGCTAGCCCGAAAAAGGCTTCACGCCACACGGCCCCCCTTCTCCCGAAGTTACGGGGGCATTTTGCCGAGTTCCTTAACCACAGTTCACCCGATCGCCTCGGTATACTCTACCTGACCACCTGTGTCGGTTTGGGGTACGGGCCGCCTGGATACTCGCTAGAGGCTTTTCTCGGCAGCATGGGCTCACTCTACTTCGCCTCAATCGGCTACGCATCACGTCTCACCCATCACGCTCCAACGGATTTACCTATCAGAGCAGGCTACACGCTTACACCAGTACTACCACTCACTGGCGGAGCTACCCTCCTGCGTCACCCCATCACTTGACTACTACCAGCTCAGATCCCGCGCAGACCACCACCACCCCCGAAAGGGCAACAATAATCCGGGCGGTTAGTATCACCAGCCTCGCCATGGGCGCATCCACACGGGTACGGGAATATCAACCCGTTGTCCATCGACTACGCCTGTCGGCCTCGCCTTAGGTCCCGACTTACCCTGGGCGGAATAACCTGGCCCAGGAACCCTTGGTCATACGGCGGCAGAGTTTCTCACTCTGCTTTCGCTACTCATGCCTGCATTCTCACTCGCACACCATCCACGACTCGTTTCCACGGCCGCTTCACCCGATGCACGACGCTCCCCTACCCATCCACACACCTAGACCTGATCCGAAAACCAGGCCGAGCACACGTGTGAATGACACAGCTTCGGCGGTGCGCTTGAGCCCCGCTACATTATCGGCGCAGGACCACTTGACCAGTGAGCTATTACGCACTCTTTAAAGGATGGCTGCTTCTAAGCCAACCTCCTGGTTGTCTGGGCGACCCCACATCCTTTCCCACTTAGCGCACACTTAGGGGCCTTAGCTGGTGTTCTGGGCTGTTTCCCTCTCGACTACGAAGCTTATCCCCCGCAGTCTCACTGCCACGCTCTCACTCACCCGCATTCGGAGTTTGGCTGACGTCAGTAACCTTGTAGGGCCCATTAGCCATCCAGTGCTCTACCTCAGATGAGAAACACGTGACGCTGCACCTAAATGCATTTCGGGGAGAACCAGCTATCACGGAGTTTGACTGGCCTTTCACCCCTACCCACAGCTCATCCCCCAGGTTTTCAACCCTGGTGGGTTCGGGCCTCCACACGGTCTTACCCGCGCTTCACCCTGGCCATGGGTAGATCACTCCGCTTCGGGTCTAGGACACGCGACTCAACCGCCCTATTAGGACTCGCTTTCGCTACGGCTACCCCACCCGGGTTAACCTCGCCACATATCACTAACTCGCAGGCTCATTCTTCAAAAGGCACGCCATCACCCCGAAAGGCTCTGACGGCTTGTAGGCATACGGGTTCAGGTACTATTTCACTCCCCTCCCGGGGTACTTTTCATCTTTCCCTCACGGTACTAGTCCGCTATCGGTCATCAGGAAGTATTTAGGCTTAGCGGGTGGTCCCGCCAGATTCACAGCAAATTTCACGAGCTCGCTGCTACTTGGGAACACGACCAGGAGACGCCAGGTTTTCGCGTACGGGAGTATCACCCTCTACGCCGGTGCTTTCCAGACACCTTCCGCTAACCACAACGTTTTCTCACTCCTTGCCAGCTCAGCAGCGCCGGCCGATCGGTCCCACGACCCCGCACACGCAACCCCTGCCAGGTATCACACGTGCACGGTTTAGCCTCTTCCGCTTTCGCTCGCCACTACTCACGGAATCACGGTTGTTTTCTCTTCCTACGGGTACTGAGATGTTTCACTTCCCCGCGTTCCCTCCACACACCCTATATATTCAGATGCGGGTGACACCCCATGACGGGTGCCGGGTTTCCCCATTCGGACACCCTCGGCTCATAGCTCGGTTGACAGCTCCCCGAGGATTATCGCAGTCTCCTACGTCCTTCATCGGCTCCTGATGCCTAGACATCCACCGTATGCCCTTAATAACTTGACCACAAAGATGCTCGCGTCCACTGTGTAGTTCTCAAAGAACAACGAACCCACCCGCACCCAGTACCCACCCACCCCCACCAACGGAAGCGGTATAGACACCACGGACAGACCCATCTGTTCACAACCAAGAGACACCCAACCCCCTTCAAGGGGGCCCCGTGTTCTCTCAGGACCCAACAGTGTGTCGACCCCAACCAGACATGACCACCAGAATGCTTTCCACGCCCACCGAAGCAAGCAGTACTCACACCACCGACAACCACACCCCATCGGGGGTAACCAGCAGTCCACATCCACTGAGCAGCCGCCGTCCACCACACTCGGGCAGACCAGACGACAACCCCACCACAACCAAAGCTGTGAGTGAGAAGTGCTCCTTAGAAAGGAGGTGATCCAGCCGCACCTTCCGGTACGGCTACCTTGTTACGACTTCGTCCCAATCGCCAGTCCCACCTTCGACCACTCCCCCCCTTGCGGGTTGGGCCATGGGCTTCGGGTGTTACCGACTTTCGTGACGTGACGGGCGGTGTGTACAAGGCCCGGGAACGTATTCACCGCAGCGTTGCTGATCTGCGATTACTAGCGACTCCGACTTCACGGGGTCGAGTTGCAGACCCCGATCCGAACTGAGACCGGCTTTATGGGATTCGCTCCACCTCACGGTTTAGCAGCCCTTTGTACCGGCCATTGTAGCATGTGTGAAGCCCTGGACATAAGGGGCATGATGACTTGACGTCGTCCCCACCTTCCTCCGAGTTGACCCCGGCAGTCTCCCATGAGTCCCCACCATTACGTGCTGGCAACATGGAATAAGGGTTGCGCTCGTTGCGGGACTTAACCCAACATCTCACGACACGAGCTGACGACAGCCATGCACCACCTGTACACCGACCTTGCGGAAACCCCGTCTCCGAGGCTGTCCGGTGCATGTCAAACCCAGGTAAGGTTCTTCGCGTTGCATCGAATTAATCCACATGCTCCGCCGCTTGTGCGGGCCCCCGTCAATTCCTTTGAGTTTTAGCCTTGCGGCCGTACTCCCCAGGCGGGGCGCTTAATGCGTTAGCTACGGCACGGAGGACGTGGAAATCCCCCACACCTAGCGCCCACCGTTTACGGCGTGGACTACCAGGGTATCTAATCCTGTTCGCTCCCCACGCTTTCGCTCCTCAGCGTCAGTATCGGCCCAGAGACCCGCCTTCGCCACCGGTGTTCCTCCTGATATCTGCGCATTTCACCGCTACACCAGGAATTCCAGTCTCCCCTGCCGAACTCAAGTCTGCCCGTATCGACTGCACGCCCAGGGTTAAGCCCCAGGTTTTCACAGCCGACGCGACAAACCGCCTACGAGCTCTTTACGCCCAATAATTCCGGACAACGCTCGCACCCTACGTATTACCGCGGCTGCTGGCACGTAGTTAGCCGGTGCTTCTTCTGCGCCTACCGTCACTTTCGCTTCTTCGGCGCTGAAAGAGGTTTACAACCCGAAGGCCGTCATCCCTCACGCGGCGTCGCTGCGTCAGGCTTTCGCCCATTGCGCAATATTCCCCACTGCTGCCTCCCGTAGGAGTCTGGGCCGTGTCTCAGTCCCAGTGTGGCCGGTCGCCCTCTCAGGCCGGCTACCCGTCGTCGCCTTGGTAGGCCATCACCCCACCAACAAGCTGATAGGCCGCGGGCCCATCCCACACCGCCGGAACTTTCCACACACCACCATGCGATGGCATGTCATATCCGGTATTAGCCCCGGTTTCCCGAGGTTATCCCAAAGTGCAGGGCAGGTTACCCACGTGTTACTCACCCGTTCGCCGCTCGTGTACCCCGAAGGGCCTTACCGCTCGACTTGCATGTGTTAAGCACGCCGCCAGCGTTCGTCCTGAGCCAGGATCAAACTCTCCATCAATGAATGATGAGAATCAGACCATGACTGATCTATATCTTCTCAAAGGAATCCTCTACAACGGAGGATTTTGAAACAACCAAACAAGCTCTGCTGGCTATTATCTCGACACACTGTTGAGTTCTCAAAGAACACGCGCACCACCACCCACACCACACTGTCGTGGTTTCAGCGGTGAACGCCTCGTGTTGATTCATATTTATTGTGTTCCACCCACCGGAGTGGGCTTCGTCGTACTGGTGAAGCTTATCAGAGCCACTCCGTAACCCCAAATCCGGGGTTTTCGGTGTTTCTCTCGGCTCGCTGTGGTGATACCTTAGCAAGTTCCGATTTTCGCTGTCAAATCGGGGGGCAACCTCGCAGTCACAACCCGATCCCACCCGAAACCGACACCCGAAAGGCACTGGCCACGACCGAACCGTATTTATATTTCAAAACCGTATCCCGCCGCCGATCACATTGTCAAATCGACTCGATCTGGATTTCTCCAGCCGGTGACGACTGCGGTATTAGGTTATCAAAGTCGAATTTGGCGGCGTATCCGGGGTCCGCGTTCTTCGCGCTAGGCGAATTACTTGAACCAGGAGCGCCGAAACAAACTCGGCTATGCATTTGTCAAAACCGTAGACCGTCGTTGATCACCGTGTCAAATCGGCTCATTCGAAACGAATCGAGCGTTTTCGACATTCATTCGACGATTGTCGACGGTATGTTTTTTTCAACGCCCAACCAAGTACGCAGACAATCAGGCCACCGTACTGCGACTCTGCGTGAGTCCAGCGTAGGCACCTGAATGCAGCGAAGATCGAATGGACCGCCGAGATATCGAACGGACCACGCGAAACAAGTTTGGGATGCCGCAAGATCGTACCCGGTTCGTTTCGCAACGTCAAATTGCTCGACCCGGTGGAACTCGGTGTTGCTCGGAGAACGTTACCACCGAGCAAAACCGCCTTGACACCGACCCCCACCAGGCTCATGTTCGACCCGATTGAAGATCCGCGCTCCGTGCGGCACGGGGAAAAGTACGGACCGCGCCGCACGGAGTCAAATCAGCTGGTCATCGGGGCCGTGGCTGTGCTAGGCCTCCCGCTCGACGCTGGGGCGGAGCCACAGCCGGGCACCTCCGTCCGGCGCCGTCCGCACGACATCCGCTACCGAGACCACCTCGCCGGTATCCGCCAGGGCGATCTCGTAACCCCAAGACTGGAACTCGTTGAGCACGGCGGAGGGTTCGGTACCCGCGCGCCGGGTCATCGCGGGCGAGAACGTGCAGACGATGTGCGGCCGGTCCCGGCGCAGCAATCGGATCAGCCCGCCGAGCGCCCGCTGTGTGCAGCCAGGGGTGTCGACGCGCACCACCGAGATTCGCAACCCCTGCAACTCGGTCAACCCATCGAGGTGTCGATCCAGTCGCACCGCCTCGACCGTCGACTGCTCGGCAGGGGCCTCCGGGCCGCCTCCGGGCGGCTGTTGGACCTCCGCGGTGTTCGCATCGGAGAACAGATCCACGTTCGGTTGTGGATTGATCCGCAATCCGCCACCGGCGGCGGGTTCGGCCGGGACACTGCCCGGCTCGTCCCAGGCCGCCGCCGCGACCACGGTGAGACGCCCGGCGGCGGCGGGACTCACGTTGACCGCCACATTGCGACGCAACAGGGCCGCCGTCTTCTCACAGGGCTCGACGGCCACCACCGCGCCGCGCGAACCGAGCCTGCTCAGCACCCGAACGGTCTGGTACCCGACATGGGCCCCGATATCGAGGAACACCCCGTCCGGTTCCAGCAGCGAATCGATCAGGGTGGAGAACTCCGGCTCCCAGACCCCGTGCGTCGACAGCCAGGGCAGCATCACGCCGTCCTCGGCGGGCAGCCGGATCAGACCGGCATCCGAGAGGACCAGCGAACTTGGCGGGCCGTCCGGCACGCCGACCTGCCGCTCGTGTTCGCGGACCACGACCCGCCGCAGCGCGTCCGCGGTCCGAGCCGTCCGCTCGACGTCGTGCAGCCGCGAGGCCAGGGCCCCGTCCCGCTCCCGCAGCGCGTCGGCGACCCGCGATTCCAATGAGTCGATCCGGTCCAGCGTCTTGTCCAACGCCGCCGTCAGCCGGTCCAGTCGTTCCGCCACCAGATCGACTTGGCGGACCCGGGTGGCCGATTCCGCGGTCGCGGCCTCCTCGACGGCACGCAGGCGACGTTGCTGGCCGCCGAGGTCGGATCGGGCGCGGACCACCGCGTCATCGGTGCCGACGAGGTGCTCGGCGAGCTGCCCGCGCTGTCGATCGATCCTCGCGATCTCCGCCCGCAGCGCGTCCAACTCCATCGGCTCGATCCCACCGGCCGACTCCTCCTGCCTGCGCAGCAGTTCGGCGGCGGTGCGCTCGACGCCGTCGATCAGCGAGCGCATCACCTCGCGGAGATGTCCGTCGTAATGGCTCAACGCCTTGAGCATCGCCCGTTGCAGCGCCGGGGCCAGCGGCATCCGACCGCCCTGGGAACCGACCTCCGGCGCCCGATGCAGGGCGTGCCGGGCCGCGACCAACGGCTTGAGCGGATCGTCCTCGGCGGGCCGCAGCTGGGCGCGAGCCTGCCGCCAACCCCGGTAGGCGACCTCGACCAGCCCGCGTACCTGTTGGGCCGCCCAGTTCGCGTTCCGGGCCGCCAAGGCATGTTCCCTGGCGGCGGAGCCCAGGTCTGCGACCGATTCGGGCGCGTCGGCGAACCGACGCAGTATCTCGGCGGCCGAGCGCATGTCGGGTTCGCTGCGCCCCTCGAAACACGGCACCAACGCCGCGAGGTCGTCACCGAGCAGGTCGGCCGCCGAACCGTGATCGCTGGCCAACACGGGCACACCGCGCGCGACGGCCCGCAGCAGCCAGAGGGCGACGTCGTCGCCCCCGGTCACCGATTCGGCCTCCCGGTGCAGCGACACGATGCAGTCGGCCGCGTCGATCAGCCCGTCGCGGTCGACCTTCGACGCATCCAGCAGCACCACTCGACGGTCGGCGGCCGTCGCCAACCGCAGGCGCTCCGCGCCCTCCTGATGCTCCCTGGCACCGGAGACCCGCAGGACCAGTCGGACCTCGGGACGGTCGGGGAAGGCCGCGAGGAAGGTGCCGACCAGACCGAGCGCGTTGTCCCGCCGCTCGTCGGCGTGGTCGACCAGCGCGGCGAACACCATGCCGTCGTCCAGGCCCAACCGCGCCCTGGCCGCCTTGCGGGCGGGCAGGTCGATCTGGCCGACCTCGGGGACCGGCAGCGGCAGTACCCGCACCGGCCTGCCCGCGTGCGGCATCCGGGATCGGGTGGTCTCGGACAGCACCCACAGTTCCGCCGCCGACGTCGAGACGGCCGCACCGTCCACACACACCTGGACCAACTGGCGATCGGGCATCGACAGGGTGTGTCCGGTGCAGTCCAGCACCACCGGGTAGATCGGTTCCGCGGCCGAGGGCAGCCCGGAGGCCTCCACGGCCGACCGCAACAGGTCGGCCACCGGGTGATCGCCCAGAACCGAGACGCCGAGCTGATCCAGCAGTTCCACCCCGGCGAACTCCGGCACCGAGGGCACCACCTCGGGATGCACCCGGCCGGAGGACAAACCGGGGCCCGCGCACCAGGCGCGGAAGCCCTCGGCATCGGCGCCGAAGGGATCGGGGAACTCCTGATGCAGCGCGGAATCGCCCCGCCACACGGCCGCGACCCATCGATTGCCGCCCGCGCGTTGCTGGGCCGGGTCCCCCGGTTCGCCCGCCCAGGTCAGGAAACTCCTGGCCTGGGTGATCTGGTCATCGCCGAATACGGCGAACGCGGCGGGCGGCGGGTCGACGTCGGCCCGTTCCGAGGCCATCCAGCCGCCGTGGAAGTCGCGGCGCAATTCCAGCGGCAGCACCACGCCGTCGGGCAGGACGTCCAGTCGGGACCCGCTGCTCGCGGGTGAGCCCGGAGCCGGTGCGGCGGCGGTCGATTTGCCGAGTTCCTTCAGATAGGCGGCGCAGAGGCCCGCCAGCTCGGGGTGCTCCGAGAGCAGCACGCGAGGCCGGTCGCTGACCCTGGTGGAGAACAGCCAGGGGCGTTGCGGGTCGAAACCGTCGAAGTGCACGGTGCGCAGCGGGATGCCCTCGGCGATCATCAACAGCCCGTCCTCGGCACGCCACAGCGCACGCTGCGCGGCGTTCCAACTGGACAGTCCGACGCCCGCGTCGCGGAGCACCCGGTGATCGACGAGCGCGGGGGCCCCGTCCAGGAATCCCGCGCCGTACGGTGCCAATCGGGCCTGCTGCGCCCAGGAGTGCAGGAAGTCCTCGGCTCCCGGCGCCACCGCGACCAGACCGGTGTCGAAGGTGCCGTCCGAGGCCAGTTCCTCGGCGGCGGGCCGAAGACCGTCCCTGGGCAGTGGTTCGAGCACCCGGGGGGCCAGCACCAGCGGGCGTTCGTGCACCGCCGGAACGACCCGGTCCAGCAACGGACCCACCACGTAGACCCAGGGATCCAGGTAGAGGACCGGGTAACCGGCGCGCAACAGGTGGGCCAGCAGCCGAGGGCGCAGCACGGCCCGCAGCTCCTCGGCGGTGCAGGCCGTCGCGAGCCGGTTCAACTCGCCGTCGGAGATCCCGATGTCGGCGGGTCGAAGTACCTCGCCCGCCGGGTCCGCCGCGTCCTCGTCGGACACCGCCGGATCCAGGCTCAGGAGGATGAACCGGGTGTCCGGATGCTGATTGGTCAGCGATCGACGCAGCACTCTCGCGGCCGGCGTCTCGCCCGCGAGCGCGATCGAGCAGACCGAGATCGCCCAGGCCACCGGTACCTCGGCGGTATCACCGATGATCTCCGAGGTGGTCGACGGTTCGCCGTCGAGCTCCACGTTCTCCTCAGGCCACTGCGCCTCCAGCTCGTCCTCGGGAGGACCGGCTTCGGTCTCGGCGGCGGCGTCTGAAACGGCAGGCTGGTCTCCAGCGGCGAGGTAGGCGATGCGCTCGCCGTCTACTGGCACATCCGTCACGGAGGCGAACCTATCGCCTCCGTGGTTCGGCCTGCCGCCTCGATCCCATCCGGCCGACGGCTCGCGGGCCGCGAGTGATCACCGCCCACCGTCGGTGGTGGGCGGCGATCGGGCATGAAGTCCGAGGTGGACGCGGTGGACAGCCCGCTTACACCGGTTGCCCTGGCGGAGGAATCCGTCCGGCCGGTGGGGCGGAAACGGGTTCACAGCATCGGCATCATGGTGCGCAACTCGTACGGCGTGACGTGGCTGCGGTAGGCATCCCACTCGGCGCGCTTGTTGCGCAGGAAGAAGTCGAAGACGTGCTCGCCGAGCGTCTCGGCGACCAGTTCGGAGGACTCCATCACCTCGAGGGCCTCGATCAGGTTGTGCGGCAGGCTCGCGTACCCGGCCGCGCGCCGTTCCCGGTCGCTGAGCGACCAGACGTCGTCCTCGGCGGCGGGCGGTAGCTCGTAGCCCTCGGCGATGCCCTTGAGACCTGCGGCGATGATCAGGGCGTAGGCCAGGTACGGGTTGCAGGCGGAGTCGAGACTGCGGATCTCCACCCGGCGGGACGACGCCTTGCCCGGCGAGTACATCGGCACCCGCACCAGGGCGGAACGGTTGGAGCGGCCCCAGCACACCGCGCTGGGGGCCTCGCCGCCGGTGATCAGCCGCTTGTAGGAGTTCACCCACTGGTTGGTCACGGCGGAGATCTCTCTGGCATGTCGGAGCAGACCCGCGACGAACGCCTTACCGATGTCGGACAGCTCGTGCGGGTCCTCGCCGTCGTAGAAGGCGTTGCGATCGCCCTCGAACAGGCTGACGTGGGTGTGCATGCCCGAGCCTGCCTGCCCGGTGAAGGGCTTGGGCATGAACGAGGCGTTGACGCCCTGCTGGATCGCGACCTCCTTCACCACATAGCGGAAGGTCATCACGTTGTCGGCCATCGTGAGCGCGTCGGCATAACGCAGGTCGATCTCCTGCTGGCCCGGCGCGGCCTCGTGGTGGCTGAACTCCACCGAGATCCCCATCGCCTCCAGGGTCTCGATGGCCCGCCGCCGAAAGTGCGGGGCGGTGTTGTGGCTGGCCTGATCGAAGTAGCCGCCGGAGTCGGCCGGGATGGGCTCGGTGCCGTCGTCGGGCAGGTTGCGCAGCAGGTAGAACTCGATCTCGGGGTGGACGTAGCAGGTGAAGCCCGCCTCGGTCGCCTTGGACAGGGTGCGACGCAGCACGTGACGTGGATCGGCCCAGCAGGGCGAGCCGTCCGGCATCGTGATGTCGCAATACATTCTGGCCGAGTAGTGCTCGCCGTCCGGGGTCTCCCAGGGCAGCACCTGGAAGGTGGCCGGGTCCGGCCGGGCCACCATGTCCGACTCGTAGGCCCGCGCGAAACCCTCGATCGCGGAACCGTCGAAACCGATGCCCTCGGCGAAGGCGCCCTCCAGTTCGGCCGGGGGCACCGCCACCGATTTGAGGAAGCCGAGCACGTCGGTGAACCACAACCGAACGAATCGGATGTCCCGCTCCTCGAGCGTGCGAAGGACGAACTCCTGCTGGCGATCCATGAGCGGCAGCGTAGGCAACGCCGATGAACGGCGTGCTACGCCTCGCCGTTCATCGGCATCGAACCCCACGGTCTCAGCAGGTGGCGTCCTCCGCAGGCACCTCGAGGTCGATCAGATACCGGATGCCGATCTCGTCCACACAGGACACGCCCTGCAGGAAGACGCCGTGCTGGGTGCCCTCGAAGGTCAGCAGGCTCGCGTCGAGCGCGGCCGCGAGGTCGACGCCCGCCTGGTAGGGCGTGGCCGGGTCACCTGTGGTGGAGATCACCAGGGTTTCCGGCAGCGTGTCGACGTCGAACTCCAGCGGCTCGGCGGTGGCCTCCACGGGCCAGAACGAGCAGACATCGCGGATTCCGCCCGGTTCCCGACCGTCGTCGAGGAAGGGGGCGGCCTCCCGGTAGCGGCGCTCGGCCTCCTGCGCGGTCTCGACGTCCATCCGTTCGGTCTCGTCGACACAGCGGATCGCATTGAACGCGTCGGTCATGTTCGAGTACTTACCGGCGCCGTCCCGACCGTGGTAGAGGTCGGCGACCAGGATCAGCATGTCGCCCTGCCCGAGCGCGAGTTCGGTCAGGCCCATCTCCAGCGGGTCCCACAGGTCCTGGGTGTAGAGGGCCTGGACGACGGCCGTCTCGGCATCGTCGTAGGACAGCTGCCTGCCGTCCTGGGTGGGCAGCGGATTGTCGATCAGAGGTTCGACCAGTCCTCGGAACACCTGCGCGGCCTGCGCGGGGTCGCCGCCGAGCGCGCAGGTCTCCATCCCGGCGCACCAGGCGGCGAAGGCGTCGAACGCCTGTTGGAATCCGGCGCCCTGGGCGACCAGTTCGTCGACGGCGTCCTGGTCGGGGTCGACGGCGCCGTCCAGGACCAGGGCCCGCACGTTCTCCGGGAAGGCATCGGCGTAGGCGCTGCCGAGCGAGGTTCCGTAGGAGAAGCCGAGGAAGGAGAGCTTCTCGTCGCCGAGCACCGAGCGCAGCAGGTCGATGTCCTTGACCGCGTCGACGGTGCCGACCTTGGCCAGCAGGTCGGTGCCGGAGCGCTCGACGCATCGCGACACGTACAGCTCCAGGCGCTCCTCCGCGGCCGCCACTCCTTCCGGCGAGGTGTCGACGCTGGTGATCAGGCGGTCCTCGTCGGCCTCCTCGTCGGTCAGGCAGCGGACGGCGGGCTCGCTGGTCCCGACGCCGCGCGGGTCGAAGCCGATCAGGTCGAAGCGCTCGCCGAGCTCGGTGCCCGCGACGGCCGAGGCGAGGCCTGCACCGGCGACGACACCGGATCCGCCGGGACCACCGGGGTTGACCAGCAGCGATCCGATGCGGTCCGTCTCGTTGTCCGCAGGGCGCCGGACCAGGCCCAGGCTGATCGTGTCGCCCTCGGGGTCCGCGTAGTCCAGGGGTGCCTCGGCACGGCCGCATTCGAGGCCGTCCTGATTGAGTAGCGCCGATTCCTCGGGCGCCAGGGCGAAGTCCTCGCAGGAACCCCATTCGATCGCTTGGCCGTAGAACTCCGACAGGCCCTCGGGCACCACGCCCGCCGGTCCGCGTTGTTCCACCGCGATTTCGGGTTCCGGAGCGCCGTCCACCGAGGTGGTGCAGCCCGCAACGAGTCCGGAGATGGCCAGCAGAGAGATCGCGAACACGGGGGTTCGACTCAGATGTCGCACGGGTAGATCCTGCCAGTGCGCGGTGACACCGGCCGTACCTGCTGTCGTCTCCGAGATCCGAGGTACGAAGATGTCGGCTATGGGGCGACTCCGGATGGCTTTGGCTCAGGTCGACGCGACAGTCGGCGATCTCGTGGAGAACGGGAAGGTGATCGTCGACCGCGCGCGGCAGGCGGTGCAGGCGGGTGCTCAATTGGTGGTGTTCCCGGAGATGGTGTTGACCGGGTATCCCATCGAGGATCTGGCGTTGCGGCGGTCTTTCGCGACGGCGGCGCGGGACGAGATCGATGTGCTCGCCGGTCGACTGGCGGAGTCGGGGTGTGGTGCGGCGCTGATCGCGGTCGGCTACCTCGATCACGACGACGAGGGGCCGCGTAATGCCGCGGCCCTGATCCATGACGGACGGGTGATCGAGCGGTACGCCAAGCATCATCTGCCCAACTACGGCGTCTTCGACGAGTTCCGCTACTTCGTGCCCGGCAGCAGGCTGCCCATCGTGCGCTTCGGCGGGGTGGACATCGGCGTGCTGATCTGCGAGGACATCTGGCGGGAGGAAGGACCGACGGCCGAGTTGGCCGCAGCCGGAGTCGACCTGGCGATCGTGCTGAACGGCTCGCCCTACGAGCGGGCCAAGGACGACACGCGGGGCGCGCTGGTCGCCAGACGGGCCAGGGAGCTGGGGGCGCCGCTGGCCTATGTGAATCTGGTCGGCGCGCAGGACGAACTGGTCTTCGACGGCGACTCGATGGTGGTCGACGCACAGGGCGAGCTGCTGGCCCGATCGCCGCAGTTCGTCGAGGACCTGCTGCTGCTGGATCTCGACCTGCCGCAGCGCGCCGAGGAGACGACGGGACCGGATGCCGCGCAGATCGTGCGCACCACGATCTCGGCGGATCCGCTTCCCGTGCCCGAGCAGCCGTTGGCACCGCCCACCGTGCCGCCGCCGCTGTCGGAGGAGGCCGAGGTGTGGTCGGCGCTGGTCACCGGCCTGCGCGACTATGTGGCCAAGAACAACTTCAAGACGGTCCTGCTGGGGCTCTCCGGCGGCATCGACTCGGCCGTGGTGGCCGCGCTGTGCGTGGACGCGGTGGGCGCCGACCGGGTGCACGGCGTGTCGATGCCCTCGGTGTACTCCTCGGAGCACTCGCGCTCCGATGCCGCCGATCTCGCGGTGCGCACCGGGCTGCACTACCAGGTCCAGCCGATCGTCGACATGGTGCGGGTGTTCGTCGACCAGCTGGGGCTGACCGGGCTGGCCGAGGAGAACGTGCAGGCCCGCTGTCGAGCCGTGACCCTGATGGGGTTGTCCAACCAGTACGGACACCTGGTGTTGGCCACCGGCAACAAGACCGAGCTCGCGGTGGGCTACTCGACCATCTACGGCGATGCGGTCGGCGGCTTCGCCCCGATCAAGGACGTGCCCAAGACCTTCGTCTGGCGGCTGGCCGAGTGGCGCAACGAGGAGGCGCAGCGGCGCGGCGAGACCTTGCCGATCCCGCCCAACTCGATCACCAAGCCGCCGTCGGCCGAGTTGCGTCCCGATCAGATGGACTCGGACAGCCTGCCCGACTACCCCATGTTGGACGCGGTGCTCGACGCCTACGTCGAAGGCGACCAGGGCTACGCGGATCTGGTGGCGGCAGGCTTCGACGCGGAGCTGGTCGAGCGGGTGGTGCGGATGGTCGACGGCGCCGAGTACAAGCGTCGGCAGTACCCGCCGGGCACCAAGATCACGCTGCGGGCCTTCGGGCGCGACCGGCGGCTGCCGATCACCAGCCGGTGGCGGGAGCGCAAGCCGCAGGGCTGAGTCGATGCCGCGCCGCCGGGGTATCGGACCCGGCGGCGCGCGGTCACTCCCCCGTCCGACCGTCCAGCCTCTCCCGCAGCAGATCGGCGTGGCCGTTGTGCCTGCAGTACTCCTCGATCAGATGGGCGAGGATCCACCGCAGCGAGTAGGTCTCCCGGCCGCCCACGCTGCGCAGATCCAGCGATTCGGCGGCGGCGACGGCGGCATCGGCGGCGGCGACCTCGGCACGCCAACCGGCGAAGGCCCGATCGACCTCGGCCTGGGTGATGGTCTCGGGGTCGATGTCGTCGAACTCACCGTCGGGACTGGTGTCGCTGTAGAACAACGGTGGCGCGTCCTCGCCTGCCAGCACCCGTCGGAACCAGTGGCGTTCCACGTCGGCGAGGTGTCGCACCAACCCCAGTAAGGACAGCTTGGACGGCCCGACGGCTCGGGTGGCCAACTGTGCCGGTGACAACTCGGCGCACTTCATCACCAGGGTGTCGCGGTGATAACGCAGGAACCCGAGCAGAACCTCGCGTTCGGTGCCCTCGTTGGGCGGGTCGATCCGGTCGTCGATCACGGTGTCGGGGCTCCCTCGCTCGTCGGTGGGCACATGGTGCCCGGTCGCCCACGGGCGCCGCAGCCGAATATCCGCAGGCGCCCTGCTGTGCAACATCCCACAGCGGGAGGGGACGCACCCGCGTTGACCTGGCACAAGGCCGCGAGGGCACGGTTGTGAGGCGGATCGCAACCACCGGTCTGGCCTTCCCGTTCGTGACACGCTCGAAGGCGAGACGATTCACGACGACCCGGGGACCCGCTTGTCGGGCCTCGAGGGAGGACGGTCGACGATGACCACTGTTCGTGAGGACGCATCGCAGTCCGAACAGCCCGCGCCCTACGGCACCGGAGCGGGACAGCCCCCAGCGGCGCAGCCCAAGCCCGGCCGCCGGGTGCGGGTGCACCACCTGCGGGAGATGAAGGAGCGCGGCGAGGCCTGGCCGATGCTCACCGCTTACGACACGTACACCGCGAAGATCTTCGACGACGCCGGTATCCCGGTGCTGCTCGTCGGCGACTCGGCGGCCAACACCGTGTACGGCTACGAGAGCTCGCTGCCGGTCAGCGTCGAGGAGATGCTGCCGTTGGTGCGAGCGGTGACCCGCTCGGTCAGCCGCGCGCTGGTGGTGGCGGACCTGCCGTTCGGCAGCTACCAGGCATCCCCCGAACAGGCCTTCGGCACGGCGGCGCGGATGATGAAGGAAGGGCGCGCGCACGCGGTGAAGCTGGAGGGCGGCCGTCGGTTCGCCCCGCAGGTCGAGGCGTTGACCGCCGCAGGCATTCCGGTGATGGGTCATATCGGCTTCACGCCGCAGAGCGAGCACGGGCTGGGCGGCTATCGCGTGCAGGGCCGGGGCGACGGAGTCGAGGCGCTGATCGCCGACGCGCTGGCCCTCCAGGAGGCCGGGGCGTTCGCCGTGGTGCTGGAGATGGTGCCCGCCGAGGCCGCGAAGCGGGTGACCTCGGAACTGCGCATCCCCACGGTCGGGATCGGCGCGGGTCCGGGCTGCGATGCGCAGGTCCTGGTGTGGCAGGACATGGCCGGGCTCAACCAGGGCAGGAGTCCCCGGTTCGTCAAGCGTTATGCCGACCTGGCGAGCGTGCTGTCCGAGGCGGCGGGCGCGTTCGCCGCCGATGTGCGCGGCGGCAGTTTCCCCGCCGAGGAGCATTCCTTCCGCTGAGGTCGGTCGACGCCCGACGGCGGCCGAGAGCGCGCTCGGTCGGACTCCCGTCCGAGCGGGCTCAGCTCGATTCGGGGGCTGTCCCGGCGCCGAAGGGGCTACCGCCGAGCACCTGCCTGCCGGACGGCGCGTGCCAACCGGCGAGGTCGGGGCCCGCAGGCACGATGCCGCTGGGGTTGATCTCGTGGTGGGTCCGGTAGTAGTGCCGCTTGATGTGGTCGAAGTCCACCGTGTCGCCGAAACCGGGCGTCTGGAAGAGGTCCCGGGCGTAGGCCCACAACACGGGCAGCTCGGTGAGTTTGTGCCGGTTGCACTTGAAGTGGCCGTGGTAGACGGCGTCGAAGCGGACCAGGGTGGTGAACAGCCGGATGTCGGCCTCGGTGATCGAGTCGCCGACCAGGTAACGCCGGGTGGCGAGCCGGTCGGCCACCCGGTCGAGTTCGCCGAAGAGGTCGTCGAAGGCGTGCTGGTAGGCCTCCTGTGAGACGGCGAAGCCCGCCCGGTAGACGCCGTTGTTGATGTTGCGGAAGATCGGTTCCATGACCGCGTCGATCTCCGCGCGGTGCGCCGCCGGATACAGGTCCGGGGCGCCCGACCGGTGGTAAGCCCGCCACTGGGTCGACAGATCCAGCGAGATCGTCGGATAGTCGTTGGTCACGACCTGCCCCGTCGTGGTGTCCACCACGGCGGGCACCGTGACCCGGCCGGTGAACTCCGGGTCGCGGGCGAGGTAGGCCTGCGACAGGAACTCGATGCCCAGGACCGGGTCGCGGCCCGCCGGGTCGAGGCTGAACCGCCAGCCCCGTTCGTCCCGGATCGGGTCGACGACGGCCAAGGACAGCGCGTCCTGGAGTCCGAGCAGTCCGCGCACGATGAGCGAGCGGTGCGCCCAGGGGCAGGCCTTGGACACCACCAGTCGGTAGCGGCCCGGTTCCACGGGCACACCGTCGGAGCCGTCGGCGGTGATGCGGTCGGTGAAGCGGTTCGCCTGCCGGACGAACTCGCCTGCGGACGAGGTCTCCGCGCCGAACTGGGCAGCAGCCATGTGGCGGCGATACCCGCCGAGGCCGGCTGGTGCTTCGAGGTCGACCCGGGTGGGTTAGGCCGGGTCGGTGAGCCCGGCTGCGGCCAGGGCGTCGTCGATCGGCGCCGCGAGCACGCTGCGGGCGGTGGCGAGGCTGGGCCCGTGCCAGGTGAGATGCCTGCCGGAGATCAGGGCGTACGCAACATCGGGGAACGCCTCCGGGCCGTCGGCGGCATGGAACGCGTACGGCTCGTCGGGCAGGACCAGCAGGTCTGCGGCGGTGTCGGTGAACAGGCCACGCAGCCGCTCCAGGCTGGGTCTCGGATAGCGTCGTTCGTCGGTGGAGGTCGCCTCGTCGACGAGGTCGACGCAGGCATTCGCCAGTCCCATCCTGCGCAGCACATCGCCCGCGAACGTGTCCGGGCCCAGGACGATCCAGGGCTTGCGCCAGACCGGGACGACGACCCTGGCGCGGATCGGCGGGATGTCCTGCCACTGTGTCGAGGCGTGCTGCCACCAGGCGGGCGGCGGGGTGTCGAAGACCTCGTCGAGGAGTCTGCGCAGCGATTCGAGGGCCTCGGGCACGGTGGCGGGTGCGGCGGTGACCCACACCGGGATGCCGTGTTCCCGTAGCCGCTCGACGTCCTGGGGTCGGCTCTCCTCGCCGTTGGCCACCACCAGGTCCGGCGACAGGTCGAGCACCTCGTCCACCATCGGGTACTTCGAACCGCCGATCCGCCGCACGGCCAGCTCTTCGGGGTGCACGCAGTAGTCGGTGGCGCCGACGAGCCGCCCGGGCGCGACCGAGGCGATGGTCTCGGTCAGCGACGGCACCAAGGACACCACTCGACGCGGCGGGCCCACCAACGGCACCGGAGCGCCGAGGTCGTCACGCCGGATCATCGGTCGGCCTCGGCGGCCGGTGCCCTGGGCGAGCCCGCTGCCGGGTTGGTCAGGCGCGCACCGAGGATCGACGCCTCGGGTACCGGGTCGCCGCCCGCGATGGTCGCGGCGTTCCAGGCGGCGGCATCGGCGATGGCCTCGTCCGCGATGGGTTCGGGTGGCACGGCCTCGAAACGCACCTTCCTGGTCTCCGGGTCGACCGAGGTCAACCGGACCCGCAGTCGCCCGCCGGGCGGCACCGCACCGACCTCGCAGCGGGTCGCGACCGGCGGATCTGTGATGAAGATCTCACCGGTGGTGCCTGCGATGCGCAGCACCGTCGCCTCGAACTCGTGGCCGACCCGACTGGCCAGCACCCAGGCCTCGCTCTGACTCACACACGCCCGCTCCACCCGGCCCGCGATCTGATCGGAGGAACCCATCAGCGACGGCAGCTTCGGCAGCGCCGCCAACGCCCACTCGGCAGGCCTGCTGCCCTCGGTGACCGCGAGACAGATCTCGGTGCCGAATCGATCGACCAGCCGACGCAGCGGCGCCGTGACGTGCGCATACGGCGCCCCGATTCCGGCGTGGCCGCTGTGCGATGGTGCGCCGGAGTCGAAGGCGGTGTATCCCGCACCACGCAACAGGCGGGTGGCATCCAGATACAGGGCCATGGCCTCCGGCCGCGTCGAGTCCAGGCCTGCCAACAGTTGGGCCGGCCCCGCACCTGCGGGCCACTCGACCCCGAGGGCCTCGGCGTGGTCGCGAAGGCGGGCGATGACCTGTTCGTCGGGATCGGGCAGCGTGCGCAGCACCCCGACGCCTGCGGTCAACATGATCTGGGCGGCGGCCATGCCGGTGAGCAGGGAGATCTCGGCGTTCCAGTCGTCGATCTCGACGCGGCGCCGCAACGCGGGCCGCCACCCGCCTGCGCCGTCGGGCACCACCTGTTGGTCGGGTAGTCCCAGTTCGATCGCGCCGCGTCGCAACGCCAGGGCCCGGCGCAACCGGCCGATCTCCGGGAGCAGCGCGATGGAGGGGTGCGGGCTGCCCGCCCGCAGCGAGGCGGCGACCATGTCGAAGTCCAGGCAGGCGGTGGAACGCACCACGGCCCGGCACACCGAGGTGCTCTCGAGTTCGCCGTCGGCGTCGAGATCCATCGTCCACAGCACGGCGGGCCGGATGCGGTCGGGCAGCAGACTGGCCGCGTCCTCGGACAGGACCGGCGGATGCATCGGAACGATGCCGTCCGGGAGATAGAGCGTCTGGCCTCGGCTGCGGACCTCGCGGTCGAGTAGTCCGCCGGGAACGACGAAGGCGCCGAGGTCGGCGATCGCGTAGTGCACCCGGTAGCCGCGCGCTCGCCGTTGGAGATACATGATCTGGTCCAGGTCCTTGGCTCCCGGGGGATCGATGGAGACCAAGGGCAATGCGGTGGCGTCCCGCCTCGGACCGGGGGCGAGATCGCGTCCGACCGCCTGTTGCGCCTCCGCGAGCACGCCGGGTGGGAACTCGGACGGCAGTCCGAATTCGGCACGCACCCGGGTGAAGTCCAGGCTGACGTCTGCACTGCGGCTCGTCCTGGCGGACACGGTTTTCGACCCTACTGGGAAATCCGTGTCGAACACACCAGGTTCTTCCCCGACTTCTCATCGTGATGGAATCATCGGAGTCAGTCACCCCGAGTCACCGTTGATCACGTCCTGGAACTTCTTCTGCCACGAGGAGCCTTCGGTGAACACCCCAATCGGCAGGTCCCCCGACGACGACGTGCGCGCGGACGAGAACCCCGCGGACACGATCCCCGCCCCGACCGCCCCCGACCGGACGGGTTCGACGACCGCCGCACTCGAGACACCGCCGTTCCGGGTGCGCCCCCGGTTCCCGTCCGCCGCCGAGGAGACCCCGCTCCCCCCGGCCCCGAGGCCGATCCCCCGAACCGAGTCGACGCGAACCGCATCGACGCCGCGACCGACCCTGCCCGAGTTCCCCACCCCGCAGGGCTCCGCAGGCCTGCCGACCCGACCCGAACCGCCACCGCGACCCGGCCGGGCCGCCCCACGGCGGGCGAGCGGCCCTCCGACACCGCCACCGTTGCCGACCGGCGCGGCGCCCATCGCCAAGCACCGCATCGACATGACCGCCTGGCTCGGGCTGCTGCTCAGCCTGCCGTGGACGCTGAGCAGCCTGGGACTGGTCGTCATGGTGTCGACGATGCTGGGCGACCGGCTGTGGGCGCCGTTGCTCTGGCTGATCCCGCTCGGCTGGCTGGCGTCCGGGGCGGTGATCTTCCTCGCGGGCTGCGAACGGCTGTTGGCGCGGGTCTCGCTGAACTCCCGGCCGCCGAGCGAGGGTGAGCGGCGCATCGTCGAACCGGTGTGGGAGACGGTGCTGGACGACGTGGTGGTCGATCCCCGCCGCTTCCAACTGTGGGTTCAGGACACCCAGGAGTTGAACGCCGGGGCGGCGGGCGGCCGGATCGTCATCGTCACCAAGGGGGCGTTGCGGCTACCGCCGCGTGCACTGGCCGCGGTACTGGCCCACGAACTCGGCCACCATCTCGGCGGGCACTCGGTGGTGCTGCGCCTGCATGGCTGGTACTCGATTCCGACCAGGATCTTCCTCGCGCTGGTCATCGCGGCGATCGGCGTGATCGGTTCGATCGGGCGGGCGATCGCTCGGACGGGCAACGTGTTCGGCATCGTGCTCAGCCTGGCGGCTCTGGTCGGCGGGATCGTGCTGGTGGTGTACCTCAGTCCGCTGCTGCTGTTGGTCCCGGTGGCCTCGGTGTTCTTGGCGGCCACCAGCCGGATGGGCGAGATCCGCGCCGATCGGATGGCCGCACAGCTCGGCTACGGGCCCGCGTTGATCGAGGTCCTCGGCCAGTGGATGCGCGACAGTCAGGCCGCGCACCGCCCACCGCCGAGCCTGCGGACCCGGCTCTTCGCCTCCCACCCCAGCCACGCGGTGCGCATCCGCAAGGTGGAGGAGTATCTCGCCGGGAGCGGGATGTCACGCGGATCACGCTGAGCAGTCGATCTTCCCGAACGGATCAGCGGTCCTCGTCCTCGTCCTCGTCCTTCCAGGCCTGGTCCTGGGCGTCGGCCTGTTCGGTGCGGGCCTTGGCGATGGCCAAGGCGTTCGACGCCGTCTCGGCATCGGGATAGGGGCCCAACCGGTCCAGGGATCGACACCCCGAACCGTGTTCGACCTTGCCGTGCTTGACGCAGTAGTACCAACCAGCGGGATCGACCACAGCGCAAAGCCTGGCACGCCTGCCCGCCGATGTCATCCGCCGACGCGCTCAGGCGAGGGCTTGGCCACCCGTTCGTCGTCCTGCCCGCAGGAGCGACGAACGGCGCCATCTCCGTGGTATCCGATTCCTCAGGCCGAACCCGTCGTCTTGGAGGGCTGGCGGATCACCGGGTCCAGACAGGACACCAGGACGGTCCGATCCTCCGGATCCTCGATCCGTCGTCCGTTGCGCTCCCGGTAGACCAGTTCGCCGACCGCGTCGATCTCCACCAGACACCCGACCTCGGCGAGCTGCTCCTCGTCGAGATCGATCAATCGCTCGCTTCGCGAGGGCACCACCCGGTACACCGGCCACGGCAGGTGCCCGTGCGCCTGGTGGAACTCCGCGAGCAGGTGGACGAGTTGCTGCTGCCAGGGCAGCGGCATCGACTCGACCAGAGATCGCGGCAACACCGCATACGCCGAGTCCACCCCCGTCCGGCCATGGGCGTGCGCACCCGACAGGTAGTCACGCAGCGGAGAACTCGACGCCGGAGGACCGGAGTGTCTGGGAATCGGCTCTGGCGAGAACATGCCCCTCCTCGGGTCGTGCTGTGAAGTCAGGTCAGCTGGGTGGCCGGACCCGGACGGATCGCAGTCGGGATCAACTTGCCCCCGTCCCACAGCGGCGCCCGCTTGACCACGTCTCCCGGCTGAGGGGCGTGCACCACCTCGTTGTCGCCCAGGTACAACGCGACGTGATCGACCGATCGCGGACTGCGTCCGGCTCCCCAGAAGATCAAATCACCTGGCCGAGCCTCGTCAAGAGGAACGGGCACACCCGCGCCGAGAAACTGGTCCTGAGACACTCGGGGGATCGTGACGCCCGCCGCCTCCCAGGCGCGCAGGGTCAGACCGGAGCAGTCGAAGGTGCCCGGTCCGGTGGCGCCCCAGACATAGGGCTTGCCGACCTGGTCCAGTGCGAAGTCGATCGCCAACGCGGCCCGCTCGTCGGCGGGCGGCAGGTCCTGGCAGTCGTTGATATCGGTGACTCCGCCAAGCTCGCCGATCAGGAAGACCGCCATCGCCTCCCAGCGGTGATACCGATCCGGGAAGGCGGACCGTTCCACGGCCTGCGCTGCGTCGCCGGGCCGCATGTCCTCCCAGCCGGGCACCGTCAACAGCACGTCGTAGAACTTGTTGACCTGGTAGTCGACGTCCTGCAACTGCTCCGGGGTTCCCCAGCCCATCGAGGGCCGCATCTGGAAGATCCCGAGCGAGTCGCGGTCGCCGTAGTCCAGGTTGTGCAGATTCGACTCCGTCTTGCCTGCCTGGATGGCGATCTGCCACGCCCTCGGCGACTCCTCGCGCTGCTGGCCGATGCTGATGATCTGCCCGGTGATGTCCAGCGATTCGTCGTCGAGGGTGGCGGCGTCGCGTTCCCCGAGGTCGGCGTCCGCACCGCCCCAGAGTCCGTGTTGCGGCACGCAGTAGCTGTAGGTCTCGGCGTGGGCCACCGACCCGGTGACGACGGTGTTGATACCGCCGTAGACCAGGAAGCCCGCGAATCCGAGGACCGCGACGATCCCGAGTAAAAGCAGCTTTCTCATCAGGCACTCACCTGGTTGTAGGCCGACACCCGCCACTGGCCCTCGCGAACGATGAGGATCAGTTCGAGTGGCTCGACATCGGTGGGCAGCAGAACCGTCATCGTCGAGTCGCCGGAGTCCACCAGTTCGGGGTCCGAGGTGATCTCGTCGAACGGGATGTTCTGTGGGTCGACGGAACTCATCACGGCCAGTCGTTCCTCGGTGGTGAAGGGCTCGAGTCGGGCCAGCCATTCCTCGCTGTCGGCGGTCTCATCGAAGCTCAGCCAGGCGGCACCCCACTCGCGGGCCACCTCGATGCCGTCCTCCTCGGGAGGCGTGGGCAGATCGGTCTCGGTGAGTTCGATGTCCGGCGGCGCCGCGTCCTCCCATTCGTCGGACGTCGGCGGCTGCGGTTCACCGGACTCCGCAGAACCCTCCACCGACGGGCCCGTCGTGGCCGCCGACGCGTCGGTCTCGACCGTCGACGTCTCGTCCGTCGGGCTCGCGGCCGATTCCTCCTGCTCCGGCAGGATGTAGCCCAGTCCGGTGACCAACAGGACGAACAGCACGAGGGTGACGACGAGATGTCTGGGCGACCGCATCGGCCAGCCCCAGAGCCTGCGATACACCGCGGCCCTGCCTCGGTTGGTGCGAATCGGCACGGTCGCTCCTCACTGACTCATCGGACATCGCCGCCGCTCTCCCGGACTTCCAGCCCGCGAGAGGGTCGGTACACCACGAACACGGGCCTACCCGCCACGACCTCCATCTCCGCGCGGCGCGGCGCGGCCACAGGCCCGACCCGATTCGCCGGGTCCGCCTGTCCCCGTTCCCGGGAGATCCGGGACGGCAGGACGACCACGTCGTCGTCCCGTCGGTCCATTCCGCCGGTCACCGGCGAGGTGTCCACCACTCGACTGCCGCGCGGCATGCCGCCTGCCATCGTGCTGGCCCGCTCGGTGGTGGACTCGCGGGCTCGACCGGCCGAGCTGCCGGGTGGCAACGCGGCGGCGGTACCGGACCAGGAGGACGCGACCTCCGGATTCTCGCCCGAGCCGATGGCGGTCGAGTTGGCCACGCCTGCGCGATCCATCCGTTCGGCGGCGGCCGTGACGGGGTTGGCCGCCTCCGGCCGGACCCGCTGCCTGCCGCGGGTCGGGGTGGCGGAGTCGTCGGCCTCGGATTCGCGGACCTGATCCCAGAAGTCGTCCTGCGGCGTGCGCTGCTTCTCGCGGCGCTTGCGGAACAGTCCCGGCGGTCCCTTGGGCAGGCTGCCGCCGACCGCCCCCGCCGACAGCTCCACCATCTGCCACATTCGTCGGAACGGTTTGACGATCATGAACAGCACGACGGTGATCAGGATCGCCAACAGCATCTGCGGCAGCAGTTCCAGTCCGTTGGCCGGGTTGAACAACCAGGTCAGGATCAGGGTGTGCACGCCTGCCAACGCGGAGACGACCACCACGTTGAGCAGGGCCGCGCCCACGGCACGACCGACCCGGCGCAGCAACTCGTGTTGGATCATCGCGATCAGACCGATGATCGGTCCGGCGAGGATCAGGACCCGCAGCAACACCTGTGCGAGCAGGATCGCGGCCTTGGCCAACAGCTGGAACAACGCATAGGCGAAGCCCTGCACCGTCGCCAACAGCCCCGCGCCCATCCGGCTGCCGTCGACGCCCTGGAAGTAACCGTAGGAGCCGCCCATCTGGTCGGCGATCGCGTGGAACGCGGCCTGCTTCTCCTCCGGTGACTCCGCGTCGAGCCCCTGGTCGACCTCTTCCTTGGTCCAGGCCTGCGCGAGCACCAGATCACGGCCGAGGTCGGCCTGCGGGGATTCCAGCGACCCGACCTCGCCACGCAACCAGTTGTCGTAGACGACCCGCTGGTGCAACAGCTCGGGCAACGCGTTCCGCTCGTCGACGTCCACCTCGTCCAGGAAGCCCGCCTGCACGGCGGAGGTTCCGGTGATGAGGATGTCGTCGAGCAGGTTGGTATAGATCAGCGGTGTGAGATAGGTCGCCGCCGCCAACCAGATGGCCGCCAGCGCCCACATGCCGCGTTTACTGATCCCGGCCAGGTCGCCCCGCCAGATCTGCCGGAACATCAGGATGCCCAGGATGATCGCCAGAACGCCGAACAGCGGTGTGTAGACGGTGTCGTAGAGGGCGGTGGTCCCGGTGGTGATCAGCCCGTCCAGCGGGCCCATCAGCTCGCCGCCCAACAGGGCGTAGTGCAGTCCGTTGGTCGCGCCGACCAGGGTCTTGCCGACGTTGAAGAGCTGGTTGCCCGCCCAGGTGTCGATCAGGGCGTTCGGGTTGCGCATGCCCTCCGGCCCGCAACCCAGGTCGTAGGTGTGCCAGACGAGTCCGGCGTAGCCGACCTCGTCGTACACGGTGCCCGGCTGGCCGGTGCCGATCCGGGCCGGGTCCAGCACGCCGACCATCCCCGAACCGGGTCGCTCCGGGTTGGGAGCCACCCGACAGCCGTCCTCGGCCTGCCCCGTCGCCGGTGAGCCCAGGATGACCTGCGCGCCGAGCACCGCGACCACCAGGACCAACGCTCGGCGACGGTTGCGCCTGCCGGGCGGAACCGACCCGAGGCCGCCTGCTGCCGCTCGGGCCGAGCGACGCCGCAGCGCTCGGAATCCCGCCACCGTCAGCAGCGAGATCCCGAGAACCAGCAGCAGCGTGATCATGCCGTGTCGTCCCTGCCCCCGCCAAGGCCGCCGTCGCTGCCCTTGGCTCGGCCGTTGGCACCCACCTCGTCCAGTTCCCTGGGTTCGAGGTCGGCGTCGAGGATCGGGTCCAGCCCGATCTCCTCGTAGACCCCGGCGGTCGCGGCCGACGGGGTGGGCAGTTCCCTGGGGATGCCGCCTCTGGCCATGCTCTGACGAGGATCGGCGGCACCGGTCGGCGTGGTGTCCAAAGCGGACCGCAGATGCGCCAGGTGCGGTCCGGAGAAGTCGATGCGGATGCGTTCCACACCGCCCGCGCCATCGCCGAAGATGAACTGCCTCGGCGCCATGTCGCGCTCGGTGGAGGCCCGATGACCGGTCGGCCTGCGTCCCAGGCTGGCGACCACCTGCTCGTAACCGGCCCCGACCGGGACCTTGAGCAGCCGCAGGGCATCGGCCTGAGCGTCCTCGTCGTCGATCCGGCCGATGAACACCGAGTCGAGCAGGGACACGAAGCCCTGCATCTTGAGGAAGTCGCCGGGCACCTGGCTGGAGAGCAGTACCCGGACGTTCCACTTCCGGGAGTCGCGAGCGAACCGGTTCATCAGCACCCGACCGGTCGGCACCTCGGAGAGGAAGAACGCCTCGTCGATCCAGACGCCCTTGCGCTCGTCCTTGGGCCGTTCGTAGATCGACCGCTGGGTCAGCCAGGCGGCCAGGTTCAGCAGCTCGACACCGAGCGATTCGGCGTCGGTCCAGTGCTCCCGGCCGATGCCGTCCTTGGGCATCGTCAGGCCTGCCATGGTGAGCACGGTCAGTCGGTCGTCGCGTTGGTGCGAGTACGGGTCGGCGTCCTGCTCCGGGATGAGCAGCGACATCCGTTCGCGTAGCTCGTCGAGGAAGTCGGCGACCACCACGGCGTGTTCGTGATGTTCGCTGGCATCGCGGCGCAGGGCCTCGAACACCATGCCGGGGTGGGCATCGGGCCTGCCGCCGATGGTGCGTACCGCACGCAACAACACGATCCTGGTCTGGGCCAGTCGCGAGACCTCGTAGGGCAACAGACCGGTCAGGACGTCGAGCACCAGGCGTCGCCGGGTCGCCGCCGACAGGGCCCGCTCGCGGCGCCAGGCCCGCTCGGGGTCCTCCTCGTCCATGAAGTGCTCGATCTGTGGTTCGGCGACCACCCGATACGGGTTGAGGATTCCCGGTTCGGCATTGAGCAGGTTGATCGGCCGGGCATACGGCCGCAGCTCCGGCAGCTCGCACAGCGCGGCCAGCGGGCCGGACGGGTCCAGCAGGGTCCAGTTCGCCCCCGAGCGCAGCGTCTTGTAGACGACGCCGCCGCCGAGGAACGACTTTCCGCCGCCCAGGCCCGCGACCATGGCCGTCAGTCCGGAGGCGTCGCGCACCTCCTGCGCCATCCACGGGTCCCAGGCCACCGGCCTGCGGGTCGCGGTGCAGGTCTCGCCGAGCAGGATGCCGCGCCGGTCGCCGACGTCGGCGGTCGCCGCGGGCACGGCCGAGGCGGCCCAGACGACCGAGCCGCGTCGTTGATAGGCCCCGGAGGTCAGCGGCTCGCCGGGAATGAACTCCCGCGCCATCGCGTACTGCGCCTCGGGATGCTCGATCGCGACCTTCGGCTTGTACAGCTCCAACATCTGCTGGGCCAATCGGAGGGCCTCGCGCTCGGTGGAGCCCGCCACCGCCAGCCGCCACCACGAGCGCACCCTGGTGGCCAGTGCGGTGAAGCCGGTGGTCATCTCGTCGTCGATCTCCAGCACTCGGCCCGCCTGCCGGGACAACGACTGGGGTGGCTCCAGCTCGTGCTCGTCGGTGTAGTGCCGCACCTGGGAACGCACCTTGTTCATCTGCCGTTGCAGCTCGCCCGCGACCTCCTCCGGGCGCCGCACGTAGATCCGGGCCGACCACTCCACCGGGGCGGGCAGCCGGTCGGCTCGCTGCATCCAGGGATCGTCGACCTCGGGGATGCGCAGTCCGTGCATCATGCCGACGGTCAGCACGGCGACGTGGCGGGTCATGCCCGCGTTGGAACCGGTGCGGCCCCGGACGGTCACGGTCGGCGCGTAGGGGTCCTGGTGGAGGTCGGCGGCGTCGGTGAACGACGCGAGGTCCTCCGGCTCCCAGGTGTCGGAGGGCACCGCGGGCATGTTGCGCGGCGAAGGCAGGCCCAGCGAACACGACCGGTGCATCAGCCAGGACATCTCGTCCGCGGTGACCGGCCGTCCCTCCAGCCCGGAGGAGCCCATCACCTGGTCGAGGTGCTCGATCTCGCTGTCCAGCGCGAGGAGTTCGGCGTCGACGGCCTCGGGCAGGATGCGGCGCAGCAGCGGCGCGGCGCGCTCCACGGCCCGGTCCATCACGTTGCGGGTCTGGACCTGGACGCCGAGATAGACCTCCTTCTCGGCCATCGACCGGCCCATCAACTGCTGCTGCTCGCCGACCATGTAGTCGTCGAAGGTCATGGCGCCCTTGCTGTCGGGCAGCCTGCGAACGGCATTGTGGACGTGCGCCTCGGCCCACATCCGGATCGGATAGGGCCGGGTGGTGGCGCGCAGGTGCAGCCAGCGGCCCTGGAGTTCGGCGTACTGGCCGCCGATCGCGTGGATCAGGTCCTGACGCTGGGCATCCGAGCGGAAGGACCAGCGCTGCGGGGCCAGGCGGTACCAGGCGTACACGTCGTGGCTGGTGCGCAGCAGGTGCCCGTCGATGCTGCGAGCCAGGATCGACGGCGTGTAGCTCGGGATCGACTGCTCGCCGGGGAGCCTGCGATCCCGCTTCTTCTTGGCGGCCTTGCCACCACGGGGTTCCGCGGCGTAGGGCTCGGTATAACGCCGGGAGGCGGCCGAGGAGCCTCGTCCTGACTTGTTGCCCTTGGAGCGCTTGCGCGACTCCGGCTCCCTATCGCCTCGGCGCCCGGCCACGGCGAACCTCCTTGTTCTTGTTCCTCTTGCGATCGGACCCACGGGACGGCCGGCGGGAGGCGGAGCCGCGTGCGGACCGCGCCGGCCGGGGACGCTGACTGTGGATCCGAATCCGGTCGGCGCTGGCGGCGCCGCCCCGGGCAGAGTTGTTCTGTCGGGGGGTGTTCAGTTCACGCGCCCACATCGACAGCACGGCGGCGAAGGGACGCTCGTGGCTGATCCGGGAGCAGATGAACGTGGTGAGCGCCACCGTGATGACCACGGCCCACGCGGTGGAGAAGAAGTTGAAGCCGATGTTCATCTGCCGTTCGGCGGTGAGCACGACGAGGAAGACCAGGACCCCGATGCCCCAGGCGACGTACCGAGCCCGCCACGGGAAGGTGGCCTTGGGCGGACCGAGCCAGACGGCATCGACCCGATAGACCTCGTCATCGGTACGGATGCGCACGTCGGCTCACCCGCCGCCGAACAAACTGGCCAGCCAGGTACCGATGTTGACGCCGCCGCCCGTCACCGCGAGACCGATCACCGCCAGCGCGATGAAGATCCCGCCGACACGGCGCATCACGCCTGCGTTGTCAC
Organism: Actinoalloteichus hymeniacidonis; assembly: GCF_014203365.1. Taxonomy (NCBI): domain Bacteria; kingdom Bacillati; phylum Actinomycetota; class Actinomycetes; order Pseudonocardiales; family Pseudonocardiaceae; genus Actinoalloteichus; species Actinoalloteichus hymeniacidonis. The sequence continues at coordinate 1,128,473 of NZ_JACHIS010000001.1, read as the reverse complement.
CTCGGCCCGCACCGAGCCACAGCAGCAGGATCGCCACGGTCAGCAGCAGAAGGGGTAGGACGTTGTCGATCATCCAGTCCTGGATGCCCGAGGTGCCGAGGGCGTCCTCCGCCAAGATGTTCAGAGCCGTCGCGGTCATCGCTTACTCCCGGGGATGAGGAGCGTGGTCATCGGGCCGGAGCGGGATGCTTCGGCCCCTTGGGGCACCTTCGAGTACAGCATGCCTCGCGGGCAAGGTGCACTGACCAGAGTGCCAGGTCTCGATGCAAGAACGGTCCCTTCGCACTCTTCTTCGTCTTCTCCGGCGCCCACCATCATCATGGCGAACTCCGGAGCCGTGAATAGCCGCACCCTGTTTCTCCCAACTGCCGAGCAGGTTCACCCGCTTGCGCCCGCTGCAACTACTCCGAGTGATCGTCAACCGTTGTGGGTTTGCCTTCGGTTCCACAACGAGGCATTGCCGCCAGCGCATCTCACACTGTGACAGCACACCGGGGGGTGCCGACTCGTCGGAGTCGACTCGACGACGAGTGGGGGCGGGGAGCATTGCGCTGAACTGCGCGAACCTGATCGGCGGGAACAGAATGAACCTCTGCGGATGTCGGTGACGGCGCCTCGGCGACCAAGCGGATCATCTCCGACGCAGGCGCCTAAGGCTACCGAGAGCGATCTCGCCGCCACCGGTCAGCCTTCGGTCACTGTTGGTACCGCTGTACTTCCGCCGGGTCGCGCGGCACGACGTCGTCCGGGTCCGCCCCGGCATCGGCCTGCACCCGCCGCCGACGCAACAGATCCCAGCATTGATCCAATGCCGATTCCACCTGATTAAGTCGTTCGGTCTCGGCCTGCCTATCGACCCGGCCCGATTCGCGTTCGTGTCGAAGTGCATGCTCCTCATCGACCAATTCACGGATTCGTTCGAGAATCTCGGTTTCCCGCATGGCCGACTCCCTCTGTTGTCCGAGCCGTCGCCGAATAGGAAGCGACGTCGATCAGCACTGCAACACCGTGCCGGGCGACTCGCAAGTCGGACCTCGAGCATTCCCGTGCCCGCTCCATCGCGATTCCCACCATCGACGTCGATAGCGGCTTGCGCCCATCAACGGGCCAGCTCGTCGCCATGACGACGCCGAGGGCGCCGCGATCGCGTGCGCGCATCGAGCCTTCTGTCCGTCGATTGCCCGACAGGCACAGGCCTCACAACGGTTGCCCCTGTGCCGCCTCGACGAAGGACCCACGCAGGCCGGGCGAAGTGGTCCGCAACGGTACGCGGTCGGTCTTCTTTCCTCGGACCGTTGAATCGATTCCGTCCCGGAGGCCGCCGTTCGCCGGGGCCGAGGCGGATTCCGCTCCCCGGCAACGTCCGAGCCATCCGAATTGGCCGGGAGGAATCGGGGCTGGTCTCTTCGGACGATCTTTCTCGGCGAACGGCGCAACACCCGCTCGGCGTATCGAGCCGCCGCGGGATTCCGGCCCGTCGGCTCTCGTCGGGGCGAGGTCGAGCCGTCAACGCGCCGGCTCCGGGCGGACACCTGTCACCCGTTCGCCTGCGGCAGGCCCGGCGACGAGTCCGGCCGGTCGGCATCGAGGGATGCCGACCGGCCGGATGCCGTCGCTCCGAGGGTCAGTGCTCGTCGACGTGTCCGTCGTGCAGGGCATGGCGGTGACCGTCGTGCACGTAGTCGACGTGGTCGCCGTGCGGGACCGTGACGTGGCCGCAGTTCTCGCCGTGCTCATGCTGGTGGGCGGCATGCTCGATGTGCATCGCCGACTCGCATTCGTCGAAGTGACCGTCGTGCGCCCGGTGCAGGTGGCCGTCGTGGGCGTAATCGGTGTGGTCGCCGTGTGGGACGGCGACGTGACCGCAGCCTTCGCCGTGCTCGTGCTGGTGGCTGGAATGCTCGACATGCGCCGCAGTCATGATCAACACCTCGCTGTTTTCCGGTCGATGAGCCGAATCGGGCGCGGCCAGGCGCCCGCGCTCGCCTCCTCGACGTACCCGGCTCGACGCGGTCATATAGCCAGACCTGCATGCATCACTCGAACGGGTGATATCGGGCCGACCGGGCTCCTGCGGGCCGCGGACACCGCGAGCGAAGTGGGGACGAGCCGGCCTCTAAGCCGGATTCTGTCGTCGAGTACCGCCTTGCAGCGGGCTCGACCGGCGACCATCCATCTAGACCCGCCGTTGCCGACGGGCTCCAGCAGCCTACCCGCGAGCATCGGGCGGGCAGCCCTCGAACGCTCGCGCAGACACCGTCTCCGATGTCCTCTTGGCCTTGCTCCGGGTGGGGTTTACCGAGCCGCCCCGGTCACCCGGGGCGCTGGTGGTCTCTTACACCACCGTTTCACCCTTACCTGGCCACACAAAGCGCGACCAGGCGGTCTGTTTTCTGTGGCACTGTCCCGCGGGTCACCCCGGGTTGCCGTTAGCAACCACCCTGCCCTGCGGAGTCCGGACTTTCCTCGGCGGGGGTCTCCCCCCGACGCGGCCGCCCGGCCGGCTCGTCCAGCCAACCATCCTAGTCGTCGGACTCGGCGCTCTTCCGGCTGGCCACCCCGGTCACCGCACCGGCGGCCGACCGGCGCGGGCTCAACCGAGGTGCGAGATGTCGTTGACCAGCCGAACCGACGCGTTGCCGTCCGGATAGAACTCGGCGATCGAGAGCGAGGCCAGGTCGAGATGCAGCCGGAAGAGCAGCGACGGCCCGACGTCCAGCGCCGACCGCAGCAACTCCTTGATCGGCGTCACATGGCTGACCACGATCACCGTGCTGGTGCCATAGGTGTCGATCAAGTCGTCGCGGGTCCGCCGCACCCGCTCGTGCACCTCGTCGAAGCTCTCGCCGCCGGGCGGCGGCACCGAGGTGTCGCTCAGCCACCTGCCGTGTGTCTCGGGATCCCGCTCGGCGGCCTCGGCGAAGGTCAATCGCTCCCACTCGCCGAAGTCGGTCTCGATGAGTCCTGAATGCACCACGGGCTCCGGTGCCGACAGGGCCCCGGTGATCGCGGCGGCGGTCTGTCGGGTCCTGGTCAGCGGCGAGGTCACCACCGGGGTGCTCGCGTCCACCCCGTCCATCGTCGCGATCCGACGCGCCACCGCCGCAGCCTGCGCGGCCCCGAACTCGGTGAGCTCGACATCGCCCCGACCGGAGTAGCGCCGCTCCACCGACAACGCGGTCTGACCATGCCGGACCAACAACAGCTTGGTGGGGATGCCGCTGGCACCGCTCCAACCGGTGGGCCGGATCCGGTTCGCCGCCGAGGCCTCGGCGGGCACCTCGTCGACGACCCCGCCCGTGGGCGCATCGAGCCCCGCACCGGCCTGCTGCTCGTCCATCGCCTGGTTGGCCAACCGATCCGCGTGTGCGTTGTCCGCCCTGGACATCCACTCGTACCGAACGGAATCGAAGGCCCTGGCCAGCGTCCCGGCCTCCTCGGCGAGCGGTCGGAGCTCGGGGTGCCGGATCTTCCAGCGGCCGGACATCTGCTCCACGACCAGCTTCGAGTCCAACCGCACCTCGACCGATCGCGCACCGAGCTCCGAGGCCGCCCGCAGGCCCGCGATCAACCCCCGGTACTCGGCGACGTTGTTGGTGGCGACGCCGAGACCGCCAGACCGTTCGGCCAGCACCGCGCCGGTGGCCGCGTCCTTGACCACCGCGCCGAAACCGGCGGGCCCGGGATTCCCACGGGAACCACCGTCGGCCTCGACGAGCAGACCGGCGTAGGTCACAGACCCGACTCCGAGGTTCGTACCAGGATCACGCCGCACTCGTCGCAGCGCGCGACCTCGCTGGGATCGGCGGCCTTGAGCTTGCTGACGGTGACCCGGTCCAGCTCCAGACGACAGGCCCCGCAGCGGCGGGCCCGCAGCAACGCGGCGCCATTGCCCCGCTGCGCGCGAACCCGCTCGTAGAGCGCGAGGAGGTCGGCGGGCAGACCCTCGACCAGCTTCGCGCGGCGCTCGGCGTGCCGGGTCTCCTGGGTGCCCAGGTCCGCCAGCGCCTCGTCGCGGCGACGGACGATCTGCTCCAGCTGCTCGCGGGTGCCCGCCAGGTCTGCCTCGGCGAACCGCACATCGGCCTCGGCGGCCTCGGTGCGCTCCATCACCTCCAGCAGCTCGTCCTCCAACGTCGTCTGCCGCCGGATCAGCGATTCGAGCTCGTGCTGTAGATCGGTGACCTGCCGGGCGCCCACGGTTCCGGCGTCCAACAGCTCGCGGTCCCGCTTGCCTCTGGCGCGGACCTGGTCGATCTCCTTCTCCTGGCGGCCGAGCTCACGACGAAGGTCGCTCAGGGCGGTCTCGGCGACCACCTGGGCGTCCTGCTTGGCACGCATCGTGGTCTCGGATTCGTCGATCTCGGCGTGTTCAGGCAGGTTGGTGCGGCTATAGGCGACCCGGTTCAACTCGGTGTCGACATCGGCAAGATCGAGCAGCCTGCGCTGGGTGGCGGGATCGGCTTTCACGCGGGCGTCCTCCAGGTGTTGGGCGCGGTGAACGGTCAGGGTCGCGGGCTGGTGCTCGACTCGTGCAGGTTCCACGGGTCGGTCCGACGCTGCGAGACGTGAGCTTCGACGGTACTCTGCGTCGCCGCGCGGACGACCCGGGCCGCCTGCGCACACCACGGCCACTCGCCTGCCCAGTGCGCGATGTCGACCAACGCTGGCGCCCGCCCACCGGGAACGGTCGCCAGTGCGCCGTGCTCGGCGGCCGGGTGATGCCGCAGATCGCCGGTGACATAGGCGTCCACGCCGAGTGCGACGGCCGCACCCAGGTAGCTGTCGCCCGCACCCCCGCAGACCGCGACGGTCCGGATCGGCCGGTCCGGATCTCCCGAGCCGCGAACGCCCCAGCTCGTGGCGGGCAGCGCGTCGGCGACCCGCCGAACGAAACGCGAGAAGGGCTCGGTCTCCGGCAGCTCACCGACTCGACCGGAGCCCAGCAGCGGGGTCGCGTCGGTCGCGGTCGGATGCGGACGCAACGCAGAGCGCACCCGCAGCCCGATCGTCTCGGCCAGCGCATCGGAGACCCCGGGTACCGCGATATCGGCGTTGGTGTGGGCGCAGTACAACGCGCATCCGCCGAGCAACAGCCGATGGATCAGCCTGCCCTTGGGTTGATCGGCGGGCACCCCGTGCACCCCACGCAACATCAGCGGATGGTGCGCGATGATCAACTGAACCCCGCGCTCCAGTGCCTCCGACACCGTTTCCTCGGTCGGATCGACGCAGATCAGCACCCGCTCGACGGTGGCGGCCGGGTCGCCGCAGACCAGACCGATGGCATCCCAGTCCTCGGCGTACTCCGGCGGGTAGGCCAATTCCAAGGCCTTGATGACATCGGCCACGGTGTGACTCACGACTGGGCCCTTCTCTCACACTCTGCCTCGCGGCACAGCTCGGCCAGCGCCGCGCACAACGGGCGCGTGTATTCGGCGGACCGCACCGCAACACGAAGATGATCGTCGGTCAATCCGGGAAAGGTATCGCACCGACGGACCGCGATTCCCCGGTCGCGCAGGCCCTGTCGCAAGCGGGAACCGGTGCCCGCAGCCGCCTCCAGAAGCAGGAACGGCGCCGAAGCCGGTCCATGAACCCGCAGCGTCGGAGCGGCGGTCGTCAATTCCTCGATCATCGCCCGCCGCCTGCCGACCAGGGCGCTGGCCGCCGCGTCGGCCTCGGCCAGCGCGTCGGGCTCGCAGCAGGCCCGGACCGCGACCTGCACCAGGCTGCTCACCGGCCAGTGCGGCCGCCGAACCGCCAGTCGAGCCAACAACTCGGCATCGCCCAATACGTACCCCGCGCGCAGGCCGGGCAGCGCCCAGGTCTTGGTGAGGCTGCGGACCACCAACAGCCCGGGGATACCTCGTTCGGATGCCAGCGACTCGGCTTCGCCCGGCACCGCATCGATGAATGCCTCGTCGACCACCAGCGTGCGCCCCGGGCGCGCCAGGGATCGGATCGTGGCGGCCGGATGCAGCACGGAGGTCGGATTGGTCGGGTTGCCCAGCACCACGAGATCGGCGTCCGAGGGCACGGCCGCCTGCCGTAACCGAAAGCCATCGGCGGCATCGAGCACGACCCTGGTGACCGGCACCCCCGCTTGGACCAGGGCCAGCTCCGGCTCGGTGAAGGACGGATGCACCAGCGCGGCATGCCGAGGCCGCAGATCAGGCAGCAACGCGAAGCACTCAGCGGCGCCGTTCAGCACCAGGACCTGCGAGGGGTGCCTGCCGTGCCGAGCGGCGACGGCGCTGCGAGTGGCGTGGTCGTCGGCCGCCGAGGGATACCGCCCGAGGTCGGTCAGTGCCTCGGCCAGCCGCGTACGCAGCCACGCCGGGGGTCGGTCGAGCCGGACGTTGACGGCGAAGTCGAGCAGTCCCGCAGTCGCCTCGACGTCGCCGTGATGTCGCAGCGCGGCGAGTTCCCCGGCGCCGGACCCGGCCTGCGACGTCGAGACGACGCCGGACGCATGGTCGGTTTCGGGATCTTCGCTGCTCACCGGCGCGAGTCTAGGCATCGGCCGAGGCGATTCCCGCAGCGACTTCGCCTCGCGCGCCCCGGCGGGCGCCTACTCATCGGGCGGCGAGCCGGGACCGCACCTCCATGAGCGCGAACCCCAGCAGGTTGAGGCCACGCCACCGCGATGGACGCGAGACCCCGTCCTCGCGGACGGACAGGCCGACGCCCCAGATCCGGTCCAGCGGGCTGGCCTCGACCAGGATCCGGCTGCCGGTGCCGAGCAGGAAATCGGCAGCCTTCGGATGCGCGGTGAACTTCGCGAGATTGCCCTCGACGACGATCTGCTCGCGATGCGCCGCCCACCGGTCGGGATCGAAGCCGCGCACCTGGCGGCCGAGTTGTTTGGCCGCGCCGGGATGGCCCGAGGCAAGGATGCGCTCGGCGGTGTCGTCGTCGCCGAAGAGCCGGGCCTTGCGCTCCATCATGTAGTGCTCGGCGCTGCGATAGGCACGCCCGGCCACCTCGAACCGGGCGCACCACCACTGGCTGAGGCACTCCGCGCCGACGCTGCCGTCCCCACGCCCTCGCTCGCCCCAGAAGAAGACGAATCGGAGCCTGCGTCCGGCGGCCTCCTGGCGGCACAGGTCGGCGACCCGCTGCCGGGGGTCGACGTTGTCGGGCTCGCTCATGCCGACACGGTAGGTAGCCCGGATGGCCGGTGGCGATCGATTTTCCACGCAGCGGCGGCCTTGAGGCGGGGCCGCAGGGGCTCCGCTTCGCGGCACGCCCGCAGGCGGAGCCGGCTTCCGTCGTCCTCCCAGGTCGGGAGCCTCGCAGGTGGCCGAACACCGTGACGTACGGTAAGTGGGTGCGCTACCGGTTCCTGCTGCGGCCGGGATGGATCACCATGACCGTCGCCGTCCTGGTGTTCGCAGCCATCTCCGTGTTCCTGCTCTCCCCGTGGCAACTCGGCCGCCACACCGACAAACTCGCCCAGAACGAGGCGGTGGAGCGTTCGCAGCACAGCGACCCGGTGGCCCTGGACACCGTGCTGTCCCCGGACGAGGCTCCCGCCGATGACGCAGTCTGGCAGCAGGTCACGCTCGATGGCCGCTATCTGCCCGCGAGCGAGACCGTCGCGCGGCTGCGCTCAGTGCAGGGCGAGCCCGCCTACGAGGTGCTGACCCCGTTCGAACTGACCGATGGCACGACGGTCCTGGTGAACCGCGGATTCGTCCGGCCGGACGAGGACGGTGCGGTACCGGACTACGCGGCCGCGCCCTCGGAGCAGACCGACCTCGTCGCCCGCGTCCGCCGCGACGAGAACGACACGCAACAGCGGTCGGCATTCGAGCAGGACGGCGTCCAACAGGTGTATGCGATCAACTCCGGCACCGTCGGCGAGGCAGTGGGCCTCACCATCCGGCCCGGCTATCTGCAGCTGGCCGCTGATCAACCGGGCGGGCTGGAGGCGCTGCCGCTGCCGCGAGTGCAGTCCGGGCAGAACCTCGCCTACGGACTCCAGTGGGTCGCCTTCGCGGTGATGGCGGTGGGTGCGCTGATCTTCTACATCTGGCGGGAGGCGCACCCGAAGCCTGCCACCGGGGAGGACGGGGCTCCGACGCCCACCGACGACGCTGTCGCCGAGCCGAGGCCCCCGCGCCAATCGACCAGGTCAGCCTTGCGTGCCGCCGTTGCGGAGCAGCCGACGACGACGCGATCCTCGACCGACACGCTGGCCGATCGCTACGGCGGCCGCCGCTGAGACGACGCCCGCGACGGCGCCGATCACCCTGGAGAGCTCGACTCCCCTGGTGACGTCTCCCGCGTCGGGGGTACGCCCGTCGCCGAGCATCGGCCGTTCCTCGGTGCCGTGGTGATAGACGGTCCGACCGCCCAGTCGCACCTCCAGCGCACCCGCGAAGGCCGCCTCGACCTGGCCGGCGTTCGGGCTGGGATGCGCTGCGGCGTCTCGGCGCCACGTCCGCCAGGCACCCTGGGCGGAACCGCCGACGACCGGGGCACACAGGCTGGTCAACATCGCGGTGGCCCGCGAGGGCACCAGGTTGGCCAGGTCGTCTAGTCGAGCCGACGCCCAGCCGAACTGGCGGTAGCGCGGCGAGCGGTGGCCGACCATCGCGTCGAGGGTGTTCACGGCGCGGTAGCCCAGCAGGCCGGGTACCCCGGCGACGGCGCCCCACAGCAGCGGCGCGACGACCGCGTCCGAGGTGTTCTCGGCGATGGACTCCACGGAGGCGCGGGCCAGACCGGGTCCGTCCAGCGAACCCGGATTGCGCCCACAGAGCCGGGGCAGCGACTCACGGGCCTCGTCGATCTCGCCGGAGTCCAGTGCCCTGGCCATCGTGGTGCCCTCCTCGGCCAGCGACGCGCCGCCGAGGACCATCCAGGTCGCCAACGCGGTGGTGGCCGCCTCGGCGATCGGGCTCACCCGGGCGAGGCGCTGGGCGGCCAGACCCACCGCCACCCCGCCGCCGACGAGGAGTCCGGTGAAGGCCGCTCCCGCCGCGCGATGGTCCCGATAGATCCGGTGTTCGACCGCCGTGGCCACCCGCCCGAAACCCGCGACCGGGTGCCCTCGTCGTGGGTCGCCGAACGCCGCATCCGCGGCCACCCCCAGCAGCAGACCTACCGCACGCCCCGCACTCACTGATGCCCCCTAGTCCTCTTCCGCGCTGTCGTCGACGGCCCCCGCCCGATCGACGACCACGCTCTGGTCTCGGTTTGCTTCGCCGACCGGGCATTCCGGCTGACATCCATCCGAGGATCGTATGACCCTGTCCCGGCGCACCCGGGCTCGTTGGTCAACACGTGATCTCAACCGGCCCGGTGGGCGGCTGGCAGGACCGACCGCACCGTCGGCCCATCGGGGATCGCCGGGCAGGTCCACGCCGCAGTGGACCGCCTGATCGCGGCCCCGCGTCGATCGGCACGACAACACCGGCGGCCATGATCATTCCGCCAAGCCGTCCGGCCTTCGCGACGCAACGCCGACGACTGGTCCATCAGAGTGATCATCGCGATCTCCGATGCGGGCGAGAGTAGCGCGCAGGCGTTAGGAGGTTCACGCGCGGTAGGGATCGCGAAGCGGCCCACCCGACCCGATTGTGCAGGGCCGGTTGCCTCTATCGTGACCTGCCGTGACCGAAGCCGAAGAGCCGTCGTCGTGGGGCCGATCCCCCGATCTCCCAGGGGATCCCGGCGCGCGACCGAGCGTCTCGGCCGGTGCCGCCGACCCGCACGATCCTGCGCGGACTCCCCGGACCACGACGCGCACCGACGCCGAGGGGACGGCTTCGCCACACCGAGCATCGCGGCGCCCGGAACAACCCGCCCTCGCCTCCACCCCGGCGCAGGAGGCCGCCGACATCGACCCGACGGGCAGGCTCCAGCTCTTCGCCTACCTCGGCGCCCGGGACTACCGACGCACCTATCTCGCGATCATGCGGCTGTTCGCGGGCACCCTGTTGGCCGATCTCTCGGCGGGCGAGGTCGCCGGGGCACTGGCAGGCGCGGAGCGGGCCGGGCTGATCGATCCCGGTGAGCACCACGTCGACACGGTGATCTCGCGGCTTCGGCAGCTCGTCGAGTGGGGAAATCTGGTGCACGGCAGGCGGGAGACGGTCGCCGCCAGCATCGCGGAGTTCCAACACGGGAGCGTGCGCTACCAGGTCGGGAAACTCGCCGTCCGGGTGCAGCGGGACGTCGACGAGCTGCTCGCCGTGCCGGAGGGCGCACGCGAGGTGTCCCGAGAACTGCTACCCGCGGTGGAGCGTGGGCTGCGCGCGTTGGGCGTCACCCTGGCCGAGACGCTGGCCGCCGAACACGAGGATCCCCGGTCGCGGTTGTTCCAGAGCAATCGGGAACTGCTCGCCGAGCAGGTCACGACGCTGTTCCTCCAGCACGGCGAACTCGCCGCGACCGTCCGCGACTTCTACGCCTATCTCGGTCAGGTGGTCACCCGGCATCAACTCGACTCGGCGGAGCTGTCCGGGTTTCGGGACCTGCTGGTCGACTACATCCAGATGGTCGTGGAGGACGTCCTGCGCTACACCCCCGACATCGGTGGGCTGTTGGCCAGGCTCGCCCGCTCGCGCGGCGAACTGCTCCGACTGCTGGGCCCCGCCGAGGGTTGGGATGCCGGTCTGGAGCGCGCCAGGGGCCGGTCGGCCTCCGACTGGCGGCAGCTCACCGACTGGTTCGTCGACCGCGCCGGACGGCCCAGTCAGGTCACCGCGCTGCGTGAGGCCACGGCCCGCGCCATCGGCACCCTGCTGGCGGGCGTGAAACGCGCCACCGCCGGGGCGGGAGCGCTGCCCGGTCGGCGGGCCGATCTCCTTCGATTGGCGAGCTGGTTCGACGCCTCGGATCGTGAACAGGCCGCGATGCTCTCGGCGGCGGCGTTCGGGCTCTACTCGTCCCGCAATCTGCTGCCGCCGCCGGAGCACGATGGCGACGACGAGCACACCGCGTGGCGGGACGGCCCGGTGCTCGATGTGTCGGTGAGCGTCCGTTCTCGGGCGGATCGGGGGGCGCGCGGCCGGACGTCTCGGGTGGTGTTCGACCCCATCACCGAACAGACCCTGTTGGCGCAGGCCCGGCAGGACGCTCGCGCACACCGCGCCGCCGTGGACGAACTCACGGCCGCCGCCTCGGATCTGACCGCCACCAGCCTGTCCCCGGCAGCGCTGCACCTGGTGTGCGGGCTGCTGACCCTGGCCATGGCTGGTCGGGACAGCACCCGGGATGCGAGTTCGGTGAGCGATCCGGTGCACGGCCTGCGGCTGACCCTGACCCCGGAGGCGGGTCGACACACCACGCTGCACGGCAGCAGCGGTCGACTCACCCTGCACGACACGGTGGTCACGCTGTCGGCGGGCGGCCCCGCACCGAGCCGGGGCCAGTCGGCTCGCACCGCAACGGCCGTCGAACCGACCTTCGTGGAGTCCACCCGGGCCGAGTTGGTTCCCAGCACGAGCGAGGCTGCCCGATGAGCACGCGCACCCCTCGGGGCCGGGGCAGCGGCGCCGCCGGTCTCGCGCTGTTGGACGGTCTGCCCGATATCGACGCCGCCGATGTCGCGCGGTGCGCCAGGGTGCTGCTGCGTCGACCGCTGTTGCGGGCCGACGGCCCGGATGGCGATCTGCTGCCGTTGATCCACCGGCATCGGGGGCTGCTCGTCGAGCTGTTCACCATGCTGCTCGGCTATCGCCTGGTGATCGAGCGCCGCTTCGCCCGGTTGTACAAGACCGGCCCCGGCCGCGACGCGACCCGGGACGAGCCGACGCTCTCGCCGAGGGGCCATGCCTACGTCGCGTTGACGCTGGCCTGTCTGACCGGCGCCGGCCGTCAACTGTTGCTGTCCCGGCTGGTCGACGATCTGCGGGCCGCAGCGGCCGAGGCGGGCATCGGCGTGGTCGACGATGTCGCCGATCGACGCGCGCTGACCTCGGCGCTTCGCTTCCTGCTGACCCTCGGTGTGATCAGCGAGACCGAGGGCACGGTCGCCCCGTGGCAGAGCGACGGCCCCGCCGAGGCACTGCTCACCGTGGACACCGATCTCCTCGGCCTGCTGATCAGCGGGCCGTTGGGCGAGGCGGACTCTCCCGAGGAGCTGATCCGACTGGCGGCCCGACCCGGCGCTCGCGGTGTGGAGCACACGGTGCGCCGCAAGCTCGTCGAGGACCCGATCGTCCTGCACAGCGAGTTGTCCGCCGAGGAGTCCGACTGGCTGCGCCGCAATCAGCGACGTGAATCGCTGCTGCTGGATCGGGTGTTCGGGCTGATCAGCGAGACCCGCGTGGAGGGGATCGCGGTCACCGACCCCGAGGAGTACCTCACCGACGTCGTCTTCCCCGGCGCCAGCACCGTCTCCCGCATCACGCTGCTGGCCCTGCCGGTGCTCACCGATCTGCGCGAGCCGCTGGCCGACGGCACCACCCGGGTGTCGACCGTCGAGATCCGGGATGCCTGCGCCGAGCTGGTCACGGCGTTCCCGGCAGCATGGTCGCGGGCCGCCACCGAGGATCTGGACGGCCTGACCGCCGACGTGATCGCCCTGCTGGTGCGACTGCGACTGCTGCGCCGAGAACCCGAGGAGCGGCAGGAAACGAGTGTGGACGCCGTGGCGGGCGCATCGCCGAGGTGGTTGCTCTCCCCTGCCGCGCATCGCTGGCTGCCGCAACCCGATGACACCCCGGGACGCCCCACCGAGGCGCCCGCCCCGCGCCCGGCCCCGCAGGCCGACTGGTCGCTGTTCGACGAAACTGGAGGTCTGCTGTGAGCGAGTCGGGTCGATGGCGGCTGCATCGCGGCGGCATCGTCAACATCTGGCAGTACGCCGAGCAGACCTTCGATCTGTCCGGCGGACGGGCGATCTTCCAGGGCACCAACGGCTCCGGCAAGTCCCGAACCCTCGAACTGCTGCTGCCGCTCTGCCTCGACGGTGATCTGCGGCAACTCGGCTCCAAGGGCTTCGACACGGTGAGCATCCGCCGCTTGATGCTCGACGACTACTCCGGCGGTCCGAACCGCATCGGCTACGCCTGGGTGGAGCTGGCCAGACCCCGCATCGACGAGGAGAGCGGCCGGGTCGACACCGAGTACCTGACCTGTGGAATCGGCGTCAAGGCGTCGAAGACCTCCCAGCAGATCACCGACTCGTGGCGATTCATCACCGCACGCCGGATCGGCGAGGAGCTGCGGCTGGTCGGCGCCGACGAGGTACCGCTGGGCATGACCGCGCTGCGGGATCTGCTCGGACCGGACTGCGTCCTGGACGAGACGAGCTTCCGCGCCAGGATCGCCGAGCTGGTCTACCGGCTGCCCGCCGCGCGGTACGGCGATCTGCTGCACCTGCAACGCACGCTGCGCAATCCCGATGTCGGGCTGAAAGTGCTGGAAGGCCAGCTCGAACAGATCCTCTCCGACGCGCTGCCGCCGCTGGAGACGACCCTGGTCGAGTCGCTGGCCGGTTCCTTCGATGATCTGGAGTCGATCCGGACGAACATCATCGGGTTGAGCACCGCCGATCGCGCCTTGAGCACCTTCGTGGCCGGTTACTCCGGCTACGCGGCCGGTTCCTTGCGCAAGCTGGGCAGACAACTGAACACCGCGACCGCCGAACTCGCCGCGCTGCGCACCGAGCTGGTGGACCTGGAACGTCGCGGCGATGAGGCGTACCGCGAGCGGGAGGCCTCGGCCGAGTCCGTGCAGCGCCTGGAGACCGAGGAGAGCGAGCTGGAGGTGCGCATCGACGGATTGAAGTCGATGCCCGCCTATCAGGGACTTCGGGATCTCCAGGACCGGGAGGCACTGGTGGCGGCGGGCAAGGCGTCCGCGCAGACCGCGTTGGAGACCGCGGCCCGGCAGCGTGGGCAGGAGGATCGCGCCGTCGAGGCCGTCCTCGCGGTCCTGCGCCGCTTGCAACAGGACGCCTCCGCCGCGCAGGATCTCGCCGAGACGGCGGCCGCCCGGCTCGCCTCGGCCGGACTCGACCCGGCGCTGTGTCCCTCGGTGCCGCCCGCGCCCAGTGTCGACGTCGCGGTGTGGCAGGAGACGGTGCTCGCCAAGCCGGATCCGGGGGTGGATCCGCTGCCGGTGCAACGCAGGCGGCTGCCCGCGTTGTCGCCCGAGATGCTGGCCGACCAGCTCCGTGCGGCCGCCTCGGGGGCCCAGCGGGCGACCGCCGAGGTCCGCAAGCGGGTGGCTCTCATCTCCAGCCTGCACCAGCAGGCCGCCGAGGCGGATCGGGCGGCGGCCGCGCTGGCCCAGTCCCACCGGGATGTACGGGCCGCGCAGGTGGCCGCGACCGAGGCGGCGGGTCGCCGACACGAGGCCGACCAACGGCTGGGCGATGCCGTCGAGCGTTGGCGGGAGCGCACCCGGTCCTGGTTCGAGGACATCCCCGGTGCGCAGTCGACGCGTTCGGCGGCGCCCGAGCTGCCCGCCGCGTCCGAGGTCCGGGGGGACCTGGCCGCGCCACGAGCGCTGCGGGACGCGGCCCGAGCATGGTCGGCGCCGGATTTGAGTGCGGCGGCGAACCGGACCGCGTCGGTCCGTACGGAACTCTCCCGGGTCCGCGAGGCGATCGAGCAGCGGGATCGGGAGCTGACGGCGACTCGCGCGGGCGATGGGCACCGGCCGCCGCAGCCCGGCTGGGTGAGCGGTGATCACGAGTCCACGCAGGGCGCGCCGTTCTATCGGCTGGTCGATTTCCGGCCCGAGGTGGGTCCGGCCGAGCGGGCAGGCATCGAGGCGGCGTTGACGGCGTCGGGCCTGCTCACCGCCTGGGTGGAGGCTGCGGGCACCACTCGGCTGCCCCACGCCGAGGAACTGTTGGCCTCGGCCCGGAGCACCTCGCCCGCCGAGCCGCTGTCCCGGACGCTGGCGGAACTGTTGGTTCCGACGGCCGAGGTCGATTCGCCGGTGCCCGCCGAGGTGGTCGAGGCGCTGCTGCGGCAGGTCGCGGTGGACGAGCGACCCGGCGCGACGGCAGGCAACGGTGTGACCGTGTCGACCACCGGGGCGTGGTCGGCGGGCGTGCTGCGCGGGGCGTGGCACAAGGAGGCCGCCGAGTACGTGGGCGAGGGTGCCCGCAAGGCGGCCCGGATGCGTCGGGTCGTCGAGCTGGAGGACGAACTGAGCGGGCTTCGCGGCGAGCAGGCGGCCGCCGAGCGGGCGCTGGCCGAGGCAGTCGAGGCGGAAGCGGAGCTGACCGGGTGGTTGGAGTCCTTCCCCGATGACGGCGAGCTGATCGCGGCGCACGCCTCGGCCAGTAGCGCCCGCGATGTCGCCGAGGAGGCCGCGCAACGCGCCGAGTCGCTGCGGTCCCGACACCGGCTGACCGAACAGCGGGAACAGGCGGTGGCGGCGGAGCTGGCCAGGGCGGGCGCGGCCTCGGGACTGTCCTCGGACAGCGTCGAGTTGGCCGCCGCCCGACAGGCCGCCGATCAGGCGGGCCAGACCATCGAGCGGCTCAGCGAGTCGCTCACCCAACGCGCGATCCGCACGGTCGCCGACCTGGCCGAGAGCCTGCGGCACCTGCACTCCGCGACCGAGGACCGCGTCGACTCGGAGCGGCAGGCCGATCGGTCCTGCGGTTCCTACCTGGAGCAGGCGACGGCGTTGACCGAGCTGACCGATGCGGTCGGCCGGGAGGCGGGCGAGGTCGCCGAGCTGTTGTCCACCTTGGAGGGACGCCGCGTCGACTGCCGCGCGGAGCTGCCCGCCGCCCGCGAGCGCGTCGCCGCGTCTCGGGAGCGGGCCGCGAAGGTGGCCACGCTGATCGAGACCCGACAGGCCCAATTGGACGGCCGCAGCAGCCAGGAGACGCGGGCGGCGCAGGCCTTCGCCGAATCGCTGCGGACCCCCGGGTTGTGGGCGGCGGCGGTGGCCGAGGCGCCCGCCGAGGTTCCTCGGACCCCGCCCACGGACCTCGACGAGGCACTGCGGGTGCTGGAGGAGGGCCGGTCGGGGCCCGCCGTCTCGGAGGCGTCGGTGATCGGCAGGCTGCAGGCCCTGCAGGCCGCGTTGTCCGGTACGCACGACATCCAGGCGAGCGAGCAGGCGGGCGTGCTGTGTGTGACGGTCAGCGGTGAGGACGGTCCGAGGCCGGTGGCCGAGGCCGCCAGCCGGGTGGCCGATCAGCTGCTGCAACAGCGTGGCTTTCTCGGTGAGCGCTATCAGACGATCTTCTCGGACTACCTGATCCGCGATCTCGCGGAGCGGCTGCGTGGGCAGATCGCGGTGGCCGAGGATCTGTGTAGGCGGATGAACGAGGTGTTGGATCGGGCCAGGTCCAGCCAGGGCGTGCACGTCCAGTTGGAGTGGCGTCCGTCGGCGGCGTTGGACGAGCCGACCCGGGAGGCCCTGGAGTTGGTGCGCACGCCCTTCGCGGACCGCGACGGCGATCAGGACGAGGCACTGCGGCGGGCGTTGACCGAACGCATCGAGGCCGAGCGCGATACCCGGACCGGCGGTTATGCCGAGATCCTGACCCGAGCGCTGGACTACCGGAGCTGGCACGCCTTCACGGTCCGAGTCCGGGACGACGGCCCGGACGGCAAGCCCAGGGTGCGCCGATTGCGGCAGCTGTCGTCCGGGGAGACCCGGTTGGTGTCCTATGTGACCTTGTTCGCCGCCGCCGCCTCGTTCTACGACGCGGTGGGCGCGGCCGGGACCGAGGAATCGGCCGTCGAACCGTTGCGGCTGGTGCTGCTGGATGAGGCGTTCGAGCGGCTGGACGATCCGACGATCGCCCGGATGCTGGGGCTGCTGGTCGATGTGGACATGGACTGGTTGATCACCTGGCCCAGCGGTTGGGGGGTCTCGCCGAAGATTCCCCGGATGCACATCTACGACGTGCTCCGACCCAAGAGCGGCGGCGGGCTGGCCTGTACCCACACCACCTGGGATGGCCGCGACCTGGCCGATCAGAACCGTTGATCGGTATCGACGACGGGTAGGTCTGTCAAACGCTCCGCACGAATATCACGCGAATGTAGGAAACGTTTAGCGGCATACGGCAAGGTGTCTCCCGGCACGGTGGTGATGGGGGTCTCCGCCGCGTCGCCGGACCCGGTGGGTGACGAGAACGTCGTCGGGTCTACCGCCCGGGGGAGCGGGGCAGGCTGGCCGAGCACGGGGCCCGTTTCGCGATCCCCGTCGCGTCGCCGCCGCCCGCTCCCGCGGATGGCAGTCGACGTATCACGAGGTCACCGCCGGGACGTCGCTCGGCCGCGCGCCCGGTTCTGTCGATGTTGGTTCTTGGTCGGGTCCGTCGGCCGGGGGTAGCCCACCCGTGGACCGATACCGAGCCGCCCTCGGCGGTGCCGACTACTCTTCCGCAGCGATGAGCAACGGCGAGAGCAAGAGAAGCGACGGACCATCCGAGCACGACTCGGATGGCTCCTCACCTGGGAGAACCGATGCCCCGGCCGCCAAGGGATCGACGTTTCGCCGGGTGCGCAGGCTGCTGTTGTTGATCACCATCCCGGTGGCGCTGCTCTGGGCGTTCGATACCGCGGGCGGCCTGCGTCAGGAGCCGATCCCGTCGGAGGCCGCGCAGGAGGAGGCGGTGCCGACGCCCGGCCCCGACCCGAATCCGGGCGATGAACGCGGGCCCGACGACGAACGCGGCCGGCCGGACGACCGAGGACCGGACGACGACGACCGAGGACCGGATGACGACCGAGGGCCGGATGACGACCGTCGGGGTCCCGGGCACGGCCCGGACGATGACGACGAGGGCATCCGCCCACCGGACGTGGACTTCGACGAGCCCGAGGTGTGGCGCGCCGAGAAGACCTTGACCGTGGTCCCCGGAGAGGGCCGGGTCTACGGCGAGGGTCCGCTCGTTCGATACCTCGTCGAGGTCGAGGACGGGCTGCCCGGTTATCCGCTGGCCTTCGCCGAGGCCGTCGAACTCACGCTCGGCGACCCGCGCAGCTGGGGCGCCGACGGGGCGATGTCCTTCCAGCGAGTGGACTCCGGTCCGGTCGACTTCCATGTCACCCTGGCCTCGCCCGAGTTCACCGACGAGCTGTGCGCACCGCTGCAGACCCAGGGCGAGGTGTCGTGCTTCAACGGCAGGCAGTCGGTGATCAACCAGAACCGCTGGGTCAGCGGCGTCCCGCACTTCGAGGGCGACGTGGATCTGTACCGGATCTATGTGATCAACCACGAGGTCGGGCACGCGCTCGGCCACGGCCATGTCAACTGCCCGGAACCCGACGGCGTCGCCCCGGTCATGCAGCAGCAGACCTACGGGCTGCAGGGGTGCAGACCCAACGGCTGGCCCTTCCCCTGATCGTGGCCGTCTCGATGGAGATGGACCGGGCACGGATCAGCGGGGCGTCTCGCGGGCGTCCAGCGCTTACCGGTGACTACGGCTCTGCCCGACCCGCGTTGACGAGACAACTCGCGGCATCGCGTCGTCCTCGCCGACGCAGGGATTCAGCGCTTGATCTCACGGAAGTCCGGGATGCTGCCGAGTAGGAGCGTGGCCTCCCATAGGCGTATCGCGTCCTCTCGGCTCGGGATGGCCGTCAGGACGGGGCCGAAGAGCGCTGTCTGCTCGCCACCGGATGTGGTGATCGCCAGCACGGGGGTACCGATCTCGGCCTCGATGCGGTTCACACCATCGTGATGAGAGGCTCGCAGTTCGGTGTCGTACTCGGTGGACATACCGGCTTCCGCGAGTTCGACGGGCAGACCGGCACGCCGCAGCGCTTCCTGGATGCCAGCCATCCATTGCTGTTCCGTGTCATCGGAATCAGCCCAGAGGGAGTCGTAGAAGGCGCCGAGTGCGTCGTGCCCGTGTTCGGTCTGGACGGCTGCGGCGACTCGGGCCGGAAACCAGAGGTAGCCGTGGGGATCGTCCTCGGGATCGTCGTCGCGATGCTCGTTGAGCACCGACAGACTCATCACGCGCCAGCGGATCGTTAACGGGACCTCTTCGGCGACGAGTTTGATCCAGCCTGCGGTGTTGCGAGTCAGCGGGCAGGACGGGTCGAGCCAGAAATCGACGATCCAACCGGGTCCGGTGTCGACGGTGTCGCTCATATCGTCCTTCCGCTCTGGATGGTGCGTGCACCTGCCGGGTCACGGCGATGTCGAACCTGGCCGACAGCCTTGGCTGAGGCCTTCCCCTGCGATGTGGGCGATACCCCGGATGGCTTGGCCGTGTCCGATCGATGCACGACGTCGGCGCCGGTGTCTCGGAGAGCGCAACGCTCCCCCGGACAGGGCGCGGCGCGAGCCTGCCCGCTGAACCTGCGCAAATGAGAACACGATCGGATCACCCGAGGAAGCGCAAGAGTGGAGACGAGCTGGATTGGGTCCTCGACGAGGGACCCGCAAGTGGGCGCAGCAGGATTCGAACCTGCGACCGCTCGGGTGTAAACCGAGTGCTCTCCCGCTGAGCTATGCGCCCGATCGTGTCGGGAAGCCTACCTTGCCTCCCGACACGTTCGAGTCAGGCCGTCAGTCCGGCGACCGCCTTCTTCCAACCCGCCTGGTCGCGCTTCTCGCCCGCCCCATTGCGCTCGGCGAACCGGACGACACCCTCCTTGTCGATCAGGAAGGTGCCCCGGTTGGCGAATCCGGCGTCCTCGTTGAACACGCCGTAGGACTGCGCCACGGCCCCGTGCGGCCAGAAGTCCGACAGCAGCGGGAAGGTGTAGCCCTGTTGGTCCGCCCACGTCTTGAGGGCGAACGACGTGTCGGTCGAGACACCGAGCACCGTGACGTCCGCGCCCTGGTACTCCGCGAACTCGTCACGGATCTGGCACAGCTCACCGGTGCAGATTCCGCTGAACGCGAAGGGGTAGAAAACCAGTAGCACGTTGCTGTCGCCCCGGAACGACGACAGCGTGACAGGCTGCTTGTTGTAGTCGTTGAGCGTGAAGTCTGGGGCCTGGGTACCGACCTCGACCGTCATTGACGCGACCCCTTCTCTGGTGCATGAGCTCTGGTGGGAGCTGTCCGGACCGCTTCGGGGCAGACCGGGACAGCGGTGTACGGGAGATGGTGGGTTCAGCGTTTCCTCGGTGAGACCAGTCGTGTTGCAGACCAGTCCTCCGCGACGTTCACGCTGGACGTCTGAGACAGTCCCGCCGTCGGCGCGGCCTCAGCGATCTCACTGGGCTCGACATAGCCGTCTCTGCCCGTTTTCGGCGTGAGGACCCAGATCACGCCGTTGTCGGCCAGCGGAGATATCGCGTCGACGAGTGTGTCCACCAGGTCGCCGTCGTCATCCCGCCACCACAGCAGGACGACATCCACGACCTCGTCCACATCCTCGTCGAGCAGCTCACTGCCGCAACGTTCCTGGACCGCTGAGCGGAGTTCGTCATCGACGTCCTCGTCCCAGCCGATCTCCTGGACCACCATCTCCGGCTCGATCCCGAGCCTGTCGGCGACGCCGACCTTTCCGGCGTCTCCCGCGGCGACCACGGCTTACCACTCCTCCTACGGTGGAGGTGCCAGGGCCTCGAAACGACCCTCACACACGTTTGTTCTGTCCAGTCTCCTACGACCGATTCCGGCTAGCGAACACCGATCGGGCCCTTGAGCGCAACCGCTGCCAGGTGGACACGCCGCAGGAGATCGAATCACCACCGGTCAGGGTACCCGCGTCGCCAAAAAGTTACCGACGGGTACAGATGACGGCACCAGCGGTCTGCGACGACCATGGTGAAGGATGACGACGTTGGGCGAAGCCCAGCTTGACGACTGTCGAACGTTGGCGAGGAGATCCCTTGGCCCCGCAGAACAACGGCAACGCCGCCGACAACGCGCCCCCTCGGGTACGTGTGATCCGTGACGGCCTTGCCGCGCACCTTCCGGACATCGACCCGGAGGAGACAGCCGAGTGGCTGGAAAGCTTCGACTCGGTCCTGTCCACCACCGGCAGACAGCGCGCCAGGTACGTGATGCTGCGGCTCCTGGAGCGAGCTAGAGAGAGCGGCGTCGGCCTGCCGTCGCTGACCTCCACCGACTACGTGAACTCGATCCCCACCGAGGTGGAGCCCTGGTTCCCCGGGGACGAGGAGACCGAACGCCGCTACCGCGCGTGGATCCGCTGGAACGCCGCGATGACCGTGCACCGGGCCCAGCGGCCGGGCATCGGGGTCGGCGGACACATCTCGACCTACGCGTCCTCCGCGACGCTCTACGAGGTCGGCTTCAACTGGTTCTTCCGAGGCAAGGATCACCCGGGCGGCGGCGACCACATCTTCATCCAGGGCCACGCCTCCCCCGGCATCTACGCCAGGGCGTTCCTCGAAGGCAGGCTCACCGAGTCGCAGCTCGACGGCTTCCGTCAGGAGTACTCCCACGCGGGCCCGGGCGGCGGACTCCCGTCCTACCCGCATCCCCGGCTGATGCCGCACTTCTGGGAGTTCCCGACGGTATCGATGGGCCTCGGCCCGATGAACGCGATCTACCAGGCGCGATTCAACCGGTACCTGCACAACCGGGGCATCAAGGACACCTCCGACCAGCATGTCTGGGCGTTCCTCGGCGACGGCGAGATGGACGAGCCGGAGTCGCGCGGACTGATCCACGTCGCCGCGAACGAGGGCTTGGACAACCTCACGTTCGTGATCAACTGCAACCTGCAGCGGCTGGATGGCCCGGTTCGCGGCAACGGCAAGATCATCCAGGAGCTGGAGTCCTACTTCCGGGGCGCGGGCTGGAACGTCATCAAGGTGATCTGGGGCCGCGAGTGGGACTCGCTGCTGCACGGCGACCGGGACGGCGCGCTGGTCAACCTGATGAACACCACGCCGGACGGCGACTACCAGACGTACAAGGCCAATGACGGCGCCTACGTCCGGGAGCACTTCTTCGGGCGCGACCCCCGGGCCAAGGAACTGGTCAACGACTACACCGACCAGCAGATCTGGAACCTCAAACGCGGCGGCCACGACTACCGCAAGGTGCACGCCGCCTACCAGGCCGCGATGAGCCACCACGGCCAGCCCACGGTGATCCTGGCCAAGACGATCAAGGGTTACGGTCTGGGGCCGACCTTCGCGGGTCGCAACGCCACGCACCAGATGAAGAAGATGACCCTCAACGACCTCAAGCTGTTCCGCGACAGCACCCGGGTCCCGATCAGCGACGCGCAGCTGGAGGCCGATCCCTACCTCCCGCCGTACTACCACCCCGGCGAGGACGCGCCCGAGATCCAGTACCTGCTGGACCGGCGCCGCAAGCTCGGCGGTTTCCTGCCGGAGCGCCGCGTCAAGGCCAAGCCGTTGGTGCTGCCGGGCGACAAGATCTACGACGTCGTCAAGCGCGGCTCCGGCAAGCAGGAGGTCGCCACGACGATGGCCTTCGTGCGGCTGATCCGCGACCTGGCCAAGGACGCCGAGATCGGGCCGAGGCTGGTGCCGATCATCCCGGATGAGGCACGCACGTTCGGGATGGACTCGATGTTCCCGACGCAGAAGATCTACAACCCCAACGGCCAGCTGTACACCTCGGTGGACGCACAGCTGATGCTCGCCTACAAGGAGAGCGAACAGGGTCAGATCCTGCACGAGGGCATCAACGAGGGCGGTTCGACGGCCTCGTTCACGGCGGCCGCCACCTCGTACGCCACCCACGGCGAGCACATGATCCCGGTCTACATCTTCTACTCGATGTTCGGGTTCCAGCGCACCGGCGACGGAATCTGGGCGGCCGCGGACCAGATGGCCAGGGGCTTCGTGCTCGGCGCCACCGCGGGTAGGACGACGCTGACCGGCGAGGGTCTCCAGCACAACGACGGACACTCGCTGTTGCTGGCCGCGACGAACCCCGCGGTGGTCTCCTACGACCCGGCGTGGTCGTTCGAGGTCGCGCACATCGTCAAGGACGGTCTGCGTCGGATGTACGGGGAGTCCGAGGAGTTCCCGCACGGCGAGGACATCATGTTCTACCTCACCGTCTACAACGACCCGTACCAGCAGCCCGCCGAGCCGGAGAACCTCGACGTCGACGGTCTGCTGCGCGGGTTGTACCAGTACGCGAAGGCACCTGCGGGCGATGGGCCCACGGCACAGATCCTCGCCTCGGGCGTCGCACTGCCCTGGGCGCTCAAGGCCCAGCAACTCCTCACGGAGAACCACGGCGTGCAGGCGGCGGTCTGGTCGGCGACCTCGTGGGCGGAGTTGCGTAGGGAGGCCGTGCGGGCCGAGCAGGACAACCTGATCCGGCCGGGCGCCAAGCGGGCGGTGCCCCACGTGACCAGCGCGTTGGAGGGCACCGGCGGTCCGGTGGTCGCGGTGTCGGACTGGATGCGTGCGGTTCCGGACCTGATCCGGCCGTGGGTACCCACCGACATGCTCACCCTGGGCACCGACGGGTTCGGCTTCTCCGACACCAGACCGGCGGCGCGGCGGAAGTTCCTCGTCGACGCCGAGTCGATCACGGTCGGCACCCTGTTGGCGTTGGCGCGGCGCGGCGACATCGAGCACTCGGTGGCCGAGCAGGCCGCCCGGCGCTATCGGATCGAGGACGTCCAGGCGGCGGGGCCGCAGACCTCCGATCCCGGCGTCTCCTGAGCATCGATCTCGACCACGGATTCACGAAGCGGCGTCTCGTCCGGCGAACGGACGGGGCGCCGCTTCATTGTTGATCGCCGACCATCAGCCGCGCGGTGGCGATCGCGACCGCCACGGACAGCGCCAGGGCGATCAGGGCCGAATCCCGCCAGAACCCCGGCGGCTCCGGTAACAGCACGTCGACGGTCGGAGTCCGGACCAGGAGCTCGTCGGCTTGCATTCGCAGCGCGTAGCTCTCCAGGGCCGGCATGTCCGGGGTCAACAGGAACCAGTCCCCGACATAGCCGGTGGCGATATCGAGGGAGCGGCGGCTCATCACCATGCCGATGGCCAACATCGCGGGAATGGCGGGCAGCGCCAGCCAACGCGCCGCCCGGCGCCCGGCGGCGCCCATCACCAACAACGTCATCACGGCCACCGCGCTGGCGGTCAGTCCACTGGCTATCACCTCGGCCGCGGGTAGCCGGAAGAAGACGGCGCCGTCCAGCGACAACACGCACCACCAGCCCTCCAACCGCCCGGACAGGCCAGGATTGTCGTAGCCGCCCACGCAGTCGGACATCACCCGGACCCCGTACCAGAGCCACGCGGCGGCGGGCAACAGGCTCGTGACGAACAGCAGTCCGACGAGGATCCACCACCACAATGGGACGGACCCGTCAAATCTGCGTTTACTCATACCCGAATGACGTCTATGGGCGCTTTGGGTTGATCGCCTGCGCGATCCGAGAAGCCCCTTCGGCACGCCAGGACATCGGCGGATCAAGTTCGGGAGACCGCCGCGCGGGCGGTCCGGGCGTTCAACACGACGACCAGGCTCACCAGCGCCGCCAACAACGCGAGCACCCACCAGGGCTGCGGGGTGGGCAACTCGAAGAGGCCACCGGGGGTACGCATCTCGTATACCGGGTCGGTGTTGAAGCTGTAAGAGTAGGAAGCGGCCGGGTCCTGCGTGATGACGGCGGGATGCACGAACCACGAGTTCGGAGCGATCAATCGCGCCTCGCGCCAGGCCGAGATGCCGCAGATCAGCAACAGCGCGGGAACGGGCAGTGCGGCGGCCCGCAGTCCGCCTCCTACCCGCACGGCACGCATGGTGAGCAGGACACCGACCAGCGCGATGAGTGCTAAGCCGCCCATCACCGCGAGATCCAGCCAGGGCAGCTGGAACACCGGGATGCCGTTCTCGACCAGCAGACACTCGGTCGAGTCCAGCCTGCCGGTCAGCGGGTGGCCGAAAGCATCGCCGCAGCCGCGCAGGACCGATGCCGCGTCGAACAGCTGTCCGATCGCGATGCTGCCGGTGGCACTGACCGCCAGCCAGGCGCAGGCCCGCCACCAGGTGGTCCAGTCGAGACGAGGCGCGGAGGCAGGGGTGGTCATCGGCACACCACTCCAGGTGGTCGGCAGAACGTTCTCGACATGGGGACGCTCGGTTCTCGTCTCATTCACTTCGGACGCACGGGGCCTGCCGTTCGTTCGCGCGGCCGACCCTCTCATCGACGACTCGATGTTCTCAGGTGGTCCGGCCCACCGGCGATGGCGGCCCACCGAACCCCGCCGCCGCCCGCAGCCTGCGGCACCGCCCGTGCTCGGCGGTCAGACGTTCAGGATCAGGTGAGCTGTCAGGAAGTAGATGATCAATGCCGTGGCGTCGACCAGGGTGGTGACCATGGGTGCCGACACCACGGCGGGGTCGACGCCGATCTTCCTGGCCAGCAGCGGCATGCCCCCGCCAACGATGGCCGCCCAGGTACAGACCACGATCAGCGAGATTCCGACGACGAGCCCCAGCTGCCAGCCCGCGAACAGGGAACAGACCAGTAGACCGATCAACGCCAACGCCAGCCCCAGCAACAACCCGACCCTGCTCTCCCGCCAGATCACCCTCGGCAGATCGCCGAGGCGCACATCGCCGACGGCCAACGCCCGCACGATCGAGGTCGCCGACTGCGATCCGGCATTGCCCCCGCTACCGGTGATCAGCGGGATGAACAGCGCCAGCGCGGTCACCTCCGCGAGGCTGGCCTCGAAGAACTGCAGGACGTTGACGGTCATGGTGGCGGCCACGATGAGCAGCAACAGCCAGGGCAGCCGGGAGCGCGCCAGGGTGAACACGCTCGCCGCGAGATAGGGCTTGCCCAGCGGACTGGCCGCCGACTGTCGTTCGGCGTCCTCGGTGTCGGCCGCCTCGATCACCTCGATGGCGTCGTCCACGGTGAGCATCCCGACGAGCCTGCCCTCGCTGTCGACCACCGGAAGACCGAGCAGGTCGGCCTCCTGCATGAGCCGGGCGGCGGCCTCGGCCTGGTCGGTGGCCGCGACGCTGGGCGAGCTGATCGCCACCTGCTCGACACGTTCCTCGGTTCCGCTGAGCACCAGCGTGCGCAGCGAGACGACCCCGAGCAGCCGTCGTCCGGTGTCGATGACGGGCAGGGTGTAGATCGTCTCGGCCTCGGCTCCCCGGGTGCGGACCTCGACCAGCGCCTCGGCGACCGTCTGCTGCGGATGCAGCCAGACGACCTCGGGCGTCATCACCCGGCCTGCGGAGTCGTCGGGATAACCCAGCAGCGCCGCCGTGGACCGTCGTTCGCGCGGGCTCAGGCCGGCCAGCACCCGCCGCACCACCGTGGCGGGCGCCTCGGCGAGCATTCGGGCCCGGTCGTCGGGGTCCATGCCCTCGACGAGCTCCTGGTAGGCCTTCTCGCGTAGCCCGGTGAGCACGCACTGCTGGTGGACGGGGTCGAGTTCCTCGAAGACCTCCAGCGCCCTGTCCTTGTCCAGCAGTCGGAACGGCAGGGCCATCGATGGGGCGTCCAACCGGGCGAGTTCGGCGGCCACCTCGTGTGGTGGGCGCCCGTCGAGCCATCGACGTAGCCCGACGAGGTCCTCGGCCTCGACATGCTCCCGGAGTCCGTCCTCGTCCACCGTGTCCGCCTCCCCGCCCGCCACCGGTGTTCGAGCACAACCTATGCCGGTGCGGGCGCCGAACAGCCCCGGACGCGCTGCCGGACATGGTGATCCTCGATCGGCAGCGCGGATCGACTGTTCCGGCTCGGCCGGTGTGGCGGGGCGAGCCCTTCGTCAGTCCGAGCGCGCCCGGCTGTCCCGAAACAGGGCGGCGATGGCACCCGAGGCCAGCTCTCGCGCGGCCATGGCGGAGTGGTTTCCGATCAGTACCTGGGTGCCGAGCCCGTCGAGGAGCGCGAAGAATCTGGCTGCGGCGGCCGAGGGGTCGACGCCCGGGGTGAGCTCGCCCGCAGCTTGGGCGGAGCGCAGCAGCTGCGAGATCAGCGTTTGGAAGCCGAGGTAGTCCTCGCGCAGCCGGTCGCCCAGTTCCGGGTCGACGAGCGCCCGTGCGGTGAAGGCGAGCGCCACCCGCAGGTCGCGGTGCCCGCGCCCCGATCCGACCACCGCGCTGGACTGCCTACGGGCACTGCCCGTCGAGGCGCTACCGGCCGAACACCACGGCTTCATCACGCCCGCCTATGGCGGCGAGGTGCTACCGACCGGACCGATTGGCGGCGGCACGCAGCGGCGATCTGCTCCGATGTGACTTCTGGCACCCGACGCCGTGAGATAAGCGGTCCGGGCTCGTCGAATTGCGCACCGCCCGATTCGACAAGGCCCGAGCCTCGCGGCCGCAGACCGACACCGCGCGCGTGACCTGCTCGGATGCCGATCCGATAGCTCTCGCCCGCAGCCTCGCACTCCGTCGGGGGAACCTCCCGATCAAGGGCGGCGGGCAACCCCGTCCTTCGACGAGACGTCCTACGGACAGGTCTGACGAACGAGAGGACCGGGCCGAACGAAGTACACGGAAGGACTCCACATGCGGAACACGATGCGGACGACGACCACCATGGCCGGCGTCATCGGGGGCGCGCTGCTGCTGGTCGGCGGGCAGGCGATCGCGGGTACGACGACCGAGCCAGAGGCGCCGAAGGGCAATGCGGCCTGCACTGCGGAGGACATCGAGGTCGACCTCAACCCGCAGCCCGGGCGCCCCGCCGACTATCTGCTCGCGCTGACCAACACCTCCGACGCGACGTGCGAGTTCAGCGGCACGTTCGGGCTGACGCCGCAGAACATGGCAGGCGAGCCCATCGACCAGGTTCCCCATGACGCCGTGGACCACCCCGGCGCCCCCGCACCGATCACCCTGGCGCCCGACCGCACGGCCTTCGCGGGTGTGCAGTTCGACCTCGGCGACAAGGCCGACTCCGACACCTACGTCGCCAGCGGCTTCACCGCCACGCTGCCCGAGGTGGACGGCGAGATCCAGGCGGAGGTCGTCGGCACCGACGGCGAGCTGGTCCAAATCCCGCTGACCGGTCTCCGGGTCGGCACCCTCCAGCCCAGCGCCAACGGCGTGCTCTTCTAAGTCCGAAGCGCATCTCGGCCGGTCGGCGTCGGCGCCCGCGATGAACACCCTCGCCGGTGGCCCGACTGATCGGCCCCTTCAAGGTCCTCGGCACGGCAGCGATCCCCGGTGTGATGACCGGGGATCGTTTGCCGTCGTCGGGCCGCCTGGGTGCGGCAGCCGCCCGGGGTCAGGCGATCGATTCCTGCTCGGCGACTCGCTGGGTCCGCGCGGTGCGCGACCACTGGCGCCAGCCCTGGATCACCAGGACGGCGAACACGATGTACACCGCCGCGCTGAACCACAGTCCCGAGGCGAGCTGCAGCGGAACGCCGACGGCGTCGACCGCGAGCCAGACCAGCCAGAACTCCACGAGGCCCCGGCTCTGCGCGAGGAAGGCGACGACCGTCCCGACGAAGATCCAGGCATCCGGCCACGGGGCCCAGGAGGCGTCGAGCGCGGACAGGAGCAGCGCGAAGGCCGTGGTTCCGACGACCATCAGGCCGAGCAGCACCAGCCGTTCCATCCCGGTGGACGCGCGGATCGCCACACCGTAGACCGGGTCTCGTCGCCGGTTCCACGCCCACCAGCCGTAGATCGAGATGGCCAGGATCACCAGTTGTCGGGTGGCCAGCCCGCCCAGCTGGGCGGAGAGGTACACGCTGAACAGCAGCACGGTGGCGGCGACCTGCACGGGCCAGGTCCACAGGGTTCGGCGTTGCGCGAGGAACACGACAGCCAGCGCGCAGAGCTGGCCGATGAACTCGGCCCAGGAGACCTGTTGACCGAGTAGCACCAGGTGGTGTTCCAACAGCAGGTTCATCGCGTCCTCCTCGCCAACCTTCGGTTGCCGCAGGGTCGCGAACGCGAGGACGGACGAGGACACACGGCACCCGCCGACCCGCGTGCGCCGCCTACCATCCGGACTTTCACCGTCGGTCCCGGAGTTTCACCGGGTCAACCGCCGAGCTGTGTTCTCCCTCGGCGGGTCGCGGACTGTCACCGCCGGTTCGGAATTACACCGACCCCGCCAGCGCACGTCGTCTTCATAGGGCCAGAACCGCCGACGGCCCGGCGACATTCCAACCGCCCAGCTCATCGCCTGTGAGCTGAGACACTCTCCCATCTCGGATGAGCAGAGGTCGGAACGTCGCCGGGTCGCCGACGCGCGTGAGGAGATACGGGATCGGGCCAGGTCAGGTGGGCTGCGGCGGGTCGAACGGGTCGGACTCACCGGGCGTGCGACGGGTCCGACCGCCGGCACCGCCCGCCGCCGAGGAACCACCGGTGTGCTGTCCGGCGCCGGAGCCTCGGCTACCGGTGGAACGCTCGCTCTCGAAGTGCTCCAGCCAGGTGGACCAGCGCTGCTGAGCGGGCCGGATCAGGCCGCCGCCGAGCCCGACCACCAGGATGCCGCCGATGGTCGCGAGGACCGTGATCAGTACCGGCAGCGTGACGGTGATCGCGATGCCCAGCTGGTTCAGGGCGGCGATGACACCGAGACCGATCAGGAAGGCGAAGGCCAGGGTGCCGAGCAGGTGTCCGTAGGACCGGCCCGCCAGTGCCGAGCGGATCAGGTCCCGCACGACCCGACCGATGGAGGCCGCGATCAGCACCAGGATGAGTGCCACCACGACACGCGGGATGTAGACGATGACCGAGTGCAGCAGCTGGCTGATGGCGTTGCCGGAGCCGAACATGCTGAAGGCGATCTGCAAGGTGATCAGCAGGATGAAGTAGTAGATGATCTTCAGCAGGATCTCGCCGAGATCGACCTTCGATCTGTTGAGCATGTCGGAGAGGCCGGTCTTCTCGACGAAGCGGTGGAATCCCCTGCGATGCAACAGCAGGCCGAGCGCCTTGGACACCCCCTTGGCGATCAACCAGCCGATCAGCAGGATGATGAGGAAACCGATGAGTTTTGGCACGAACGTGGCGATCATGGACCAGGCTTCCCCGAGCCCGTTACGTATGTTCTGGCCCACCGCTTCCTCCTCGTCGAGCGATTTGTGTTCTTCCGTCTCGGAGGATCGTTTCCCGGCGGACCACCATTAGTCGCCAACGCCACGCAGCACGAACGGGGGAAATGCTTGTGAAAGTCCTTCACTGTCCTGCCTACAGACGCCCTGCCAGCGCGTAGACCAGCAGATCAGCCGGCCACCAACGACCAGACATCACATCGCGATGCGCTCAGAAACGGGGTCCAGAGCGGACTTATACCCGGGCAGAACTCCTAGCCGATCTTGTTGTTCGAGTTCACCGACTCCCATTCCTCGCGGAGGATGCCGAATACCACAGAATCGTGCACTCCGCCCGACCAACGTCGCGCCCGACGAAATCGGGCCTCTTCGGTGAAGCCGAGCCGAGTTCCGACCGCCAGCATTCCCGGATTACCCGAATAAGTGGCGAAATCCAGTCGCAGCGCATCGGTGATCGAGAACAGCAGATCGGTCCACAACCGGAGCGCCTCGGTGCCATAACCACGGCCCCACACGCTCTCGTCGTAGATCACCACGCCCATTCGACGCCAGTCGGTCGGCTCCGACTCCCAGTACCAACTGACCTCGCCCACCAGCCGGTCCGAGCCGGTCTCGACCACCGCGACCGAGCGTCGGGGCACCTCCCGCTCTTCGGCAGACAGGCCTGCGATCGACTCGATACGCCCGATCCTGGCCGCGATCTCCGCCGCAGTCGGCCGCCCGAAGTACGGCCCGTTCGTGTCGTACCAGGGCCGATCCGGCCGGAGGTAGTCGCGCAGCGGTGCGATGTCGGCAGGCTCCCAGTCACGCAGACCGACCGGATCGCCCACGACGGCCAGCGGTGTCGCATCCCGGTATTCGGCCACGGTCAGAGTATGCCCGCCACGGTCGGGCATCGGCCCCCATGCGATTCTGGCGGTCATGGGCGAGGCCATCGAAGCAGGACAGGCCGGGGATCGGCTGTCCGTACAGACCCTGCGCAGGCTCGAATACGCCTCCGGTGGACTGGCGACCGCGAGCATCACGTCCATGCAGGACCTGCTGCCCTGGTTCCGCAGGTTGCCCGCCGATCAACGCGCCAGCATCCTGCTGATCGTCCAAGCGGGCGTCGCGAACTTCATCGTCTGGTTGAGCGACTCACAGACCGGTCCTCGGTTGACCGCCGAGGGTTTCCTGCGTGCGGCGCCTCGGGATCTGTCCCGCTGGATGAGCCTGCGACAGACCGTCGAGCTGGTCCGCATCGCCATCGACGTCTTCGAGCAGCGGCTCCCCGAACTCGCCGCCGATGAGAAGGAACGCGCCGCCCTCACCGACGGCATCCTGCGCTTCGGTCGGGAGATCGCCTTCGCCGCCGCCACCTCCTATGCGGCGGCCGCCGAGGCCAGAGGCGCCTGGGATGCCCGGTTGGAATCACTGATCGTCGACGGCGTGGTGCGCGGTGATGCCGAGGAATCCCTGTTGTCCCGGGCATCGGCCCTCGGTTGGGATCAACCGGTCCCCGCGACCGTGTTGGTCGGCAATCCGCCCTCCACCGACCCGCCCGCGGTGCTGTACGAGGTGCGCAGCCGCGCGGCCCGGGTCTCCCGACCCGTTCTGCTCGGAGTCCACGGATCGCGGCTCGTGGTGGTGCTCGGCGGCGCCGTCGACCCGGCGGAGGAACGCGACGTGCTGTCGAAGATCTCCGAGGGCTTCGGTGACGGTCCCGTCGTGGCAGGCGCCACCGTGGAGAGCCTCGCCGATGCGCACCGCTCCGCCGAGGACGCCCTCTCCGGCCTGCGTGCCGTGGTGGCCTGGCCTGCGGCGCCCCGGCCGGTGCGCTCGGCCGAACTGCTGCCGGAGCGGGCGCTGGCGGGCGATCCGGGCACCGAACGGCTGCTCGTCGAACAGGTGATGCTGCCACTGGCCGACTCCAGTGGCGGGCTCCTGGAGACGGTCCAGGCCTACCTCGAGGTGGGCGGCGTACTGGAGACCTGTGCGAAGACGCTGTTCGTCCACCCCAACACCGTCCGGTATCGACTGCGCAGGGTGGCCGAGTTGACCGGCTACAACCCCACGCAGCCACGCGATGCGCTCGTCCTACAGGTGGCGCTCAAAGTCGGCAGGCTCGCCCAGGCCAGGGGCCTCTGGTAGCAGGGCGTCCGCACCGATCGGCGGGCACACGCCGTCATCGATGGGCGACGAACCCGGCGGGTTCCCGAGGACACACCCTCGTGATCAGCGACAAGGATCCGTGCCTGCATCTCGAAGTGAACCGAACGCGCTTGTAGGAAACCCACAACGAAGCGGCTGGGACTTCGTCAGCCACAGCATCACAGACCGTCCCGCTGGACGTGTTCAGTGAACGAGTGATCGCACTGCTCGCACCCGGACAGGGCTCCCAGGCACCAGGCATGCTCGCCCCGTGGTTGGAGACCGAGGGAGCCGGTGAACGGCTCGCCGAGTGGTCCGAGGCGACGGGCCTGGACCTCGTGCGGCTCGGCACCGAGGCCGACGCAGACGAGATCAAGGACACCTCGGTCACCCAGCCGCTGGTCGTCGCCCTGACCCTGTTGGCCGCCGAGGAGCTGCGCCGCCAGGTCGACCTCCCCGCCGATACCCCCGTCGCAGGGCACTCCGTCGGCGAACTCGCCGCCGCCGCCCTGGCCGGGGTGTTCAGTCCGCTCGACGCGGTCCGGCTCGCGGCCGTCCGAGGGCGGGAGATGGCCGCCGCCTGCGCCTTCGAGGAGACCGGGATGACCGCCGTGCTCGGCGGCGATTCCGAGGAGGTACTGGCCAGGCTCGACGAGCTCGGTCTCGACGCCGCGAACCGCAACGGCGCCGGTCAGATCGTCGCCGCAGGCCCGATCGCGGCGCTGGCCGAGCTCGACGCGAACCCGCCCGCCGAAGCCAGGATTCGCCCGCTGTCGGTCGCAGGCGCCTTCCACACCCGCTTCATGGCCACCGCCGAGGAAGCACTGCGCAAGCACGCCGAGAGCGTGTCGGTATCCGACCCGGTACGCCCGCTGCTGTCCAATCTCGACGGCGCGGTGGTGACCTCGGGCGCCGAGGTGCTGCGCAGGCTCGTCGCGCAGGTCACCCTCCCGGTTCGCTGGGATGTCTGTATGACCACGCTCGCCGATCGGGGCATCACCGGCGCCATCGAACTGCCGCCCGCCGGTGCGCTGGCCGGTCTGGTCAAGCGCGGGATGACCGGTGTGACCGCCGTCCCGTTGAAGACGCCTGCCAGTTTCGGCAAGGTGCTCACGTTGGTCGCGGCGCAGGATGGCGCGGCAACCGACGGTAATCCCGGCAGCGCGGAGTCGGTAACCTCCGACGCGGCCCGCACCACCCCCGCCGACACCTCGGAGACCACTCGATGAGCGCCCAACGGCCCCGTCTCACGCTGCGCACCGGCCCGGAGAACACCAGAATCCTCGGCCTCGGGAGCGCGCTGGGAAATCGGGTGGTCACCAACCACGATCTCGCCGAGACGATCGACACCAGCGACGAGTGGATCCGGGAGCGGGTCGGCATCGTGAGTCGGCGGCTGGCCGATCCGGAGCAGTCGTTGGTGAGCATGGGCATCGAGGCAGGCGCCAAGGCGGTCGCCGATTCGGGGTTAGCAGCCGCCGAGATCGACGCTCTGGTCTTCGCGACCTGCACGATGCCCGGTCCGATCCCCAACGCCGCGGCACAGACCGCCGCCGCGATCGGGATCAACGCGGGCGCTGCCTTCGACCTCAACGCGGCCTGCGCCGGATTCAGTTACGCCCTGGGGACCGCGTCCGACCTGATCCGAGGCGGTTCGGCCAAGCGGGTGCTGGTGGTCGGCGGGGAACGCTTCACCGACTGGGTCGACTGGACCGACCGGGCGAACGCGATCATCTTCGCCGACGGTGCGGGCGCGGCCGTGGTGGGACCGGCCGACGAGCCCGGCATCGGGCCGGTGGCCTGGGGCAGCGCGGGCGATCTCGCGCAGACCATCCACCTCCGCGACAACCGCTACATCTACCAGGAGGGCCAGTCCGTCTTCCGCTGGGCAACCACCCAGATCGCGCCGGTCGCCGAACAGGCGGTGCAGGCTGCGGGCCTACAGCTGTCCGATATCGATGCGCTGATCCCGCATCAGGCGAACCTGCGCATCGTCGAGTCGATCGCCAAGCGGCTCCGCTCCAAGGGCGCGCGCGAGGACATGGTGGTCGCCAGGGACATCGTGCACACCGGCAACACCTCGGCCGGATCCATCCCGATCGCGCTTGATCACATGCGCTCCGCCGGGGAGATCTCGCACGGCGACGTGCTCCTGCTGATCGGTTTCGGTGCAGGACTGTCGTACGCGGGACAGGTGGTGGTGTGCCCTTGATCGGGTTACCGCACGTCAGGAGCTCGGTTCTCACCGAGAGGTGAGGACCCGTGGTGTGCACCTCCGGCGCGCTTCTCGCGCGTTGGGCTGCATTCGTCGTCTTCCGGGCCGACCGACCAGGTCGACCGGATTAAGTGCAGAGGAAAGGGAAAGCTGTGTCGAACAACGAGAAGACCGCCTCGAACAACGAAACAGTCGATGTCGCCGAGGGTCTCGCCGCGATCGTCGAAGAGGTCGCGGGTGTCGAGGCAGCCGAGGTCACCCCGGACAAGTCCTTCATCGACGACCTCGACATCGACTCGCTGTCGATGGTGGAGATCGCCGTCCAGGCCGAGGACAAGTTCGGCGTCAAGATCCCTGACGACGAGCTGGCCAACCTCAAGACCGTGGGCGACGCGGTGAAGTACATCGACGACAACAAGTGACCGAACACGACGTAGTCGTCACCGGGCTCGGCGCGACGACACCGCTCGGCGGTGACGTCGCGTCCACCTGGGACGCAATGCTCGCCGGACGCAACGGTGTCCGGTCCATCGACGCGGACTGGCCGGAGAAGTACGAGCTGCCCGCCCGCATCGCCGCCTCTCTCGCGGTGGAGCCCACCGAGGTGCTCCCCCGGGTCCAGGCCCGCAGGCTGGATCGCTGCGAACAGGTCTCGATCATCGCGGCCAGGGAAGCCTGGGCGGATGCCGGAACCCCCGAGGTCGACCCGGAACGGCTGGCCGTCGTCGTCGGTACCGGTATCGGCGGTGCGATCACGCTGCTCGATCAGGACGACCTGCTCGAGCAGAAGGGCCTCCGCAAGGTCTCACCACTGACCATCCCCATGCTGATGCCCAACGGCCCGGCGGCCGTCGTCGGTCTGGAGCTCGGTTCGCAGGGCGGCGTGCACGCGCCGGTCTCGGCCTGTGCCTCCGGCGCCGAGGCACTCGCCTGGGGCTGGCGGATGCTCAAGGCGGGCGAGGTCGACGTGGTGGTGGCGGGTGGCGCCGAAGCGGTGATCCACTCGCTGCCGGTCGCAGGCTTCGCACAGATGCGTGCGTTGTCCACCCGCAACGACGAGCCGGAACGCGCCTCGCGGCCGTTCGACACCGATCGGGACGGATTCGTCCTCGGTGAGGGCGCCGGGATCATGGTGCTGGAGCGGGCCGAGTACGCGGCGGCTCGAGGGGCACGGATCTACGGCAGGCTCGCCGGCGTGGGCACCAGTGCCGACGCACACCACATCACCGCCCCGGAACCCAGTGGCCGAGGTCAGGCCACGGCGATCCGCAAGGCGCTCCGGTCGGCGGGGCTGTCGGCATCCGACGTCGATCACGTCAACGCACACGCGACCTCGACCCCGGTCGGTGACGTGGCGGAGGCGGCCTCGATTCGGTTGTCCATCGGGGACCACCCGGTCGTCAACGCTCCCAAGTCGGCCATGGGCCATCTGCTCGGGGCTGCGGGCGCGGTCGAATCGATCATCGCGCTGCTGTCGCTGTACCACGGAGTGGTGCCGCACACGCAGAACCTCGAGAAGCTGGATCCGGCGGTGGAGTTGGACGTCGTCGCCGACGCGCCTCGCAAGGGCAACTTCTCGGTGGCGTTGAACGACGCCTTCGGATTCGGCGGTCACAACGTCGCGCTCGCCTTCACCAGCGAGAGCCCCAGCCTGTAACACCTGGGCCCGTACCCGACGGACGCTGCTCTTCGACGTCGGGACGCGCGCCGCAGCGCGTGCTGCCTGCGCCCTGCGGCGGCCTCGCGGTGGGCGGATATCCACCGATCAGGTGCAGGCCTGTGCTGCGGTGATCGGGCGGTGGCACCTCTGGTGCCCGCCTGATCCTCGCAGTCTGATCGAGGCGTGCTGCCTGGTAACTCAAGTCCAGGTCGGGGCGGTCCGGCCTGCGGCCCTCAGTCCTGTTCGCAGGGGCTGGGAATGGAGCTGTTCGGCAAACCGCTATCGATCTTGAGTTTGCCGTCCTCCATCGTCAGCGGATAGACCACTCGCCAGTACACACAGTCCGAGGGAACCTCGGGCGGCGCGTCCTGTGGGTCCTGAAGGCTGACGAAACTCAGCACCATCCGCAGCGAGTCCTCCGGACCCGGGTCGATGCGGTGGATGATCACGTTGCCGTCGGTCGTCGAGCGGTAGCTCTCCAACCAGTCCTGTTCGGGCAGCGCCTCCACGCGGTGCGCCGCCACCGTGGTCCCCCACAGCTCGTAGTTGAGCTGGTTGATCGACTCGAAATGGGTGTCGACCAGCACCCGGATGGCGTCCTGATCGGGGTGGGCGAGCACATCTGGCGACAGAGTCGGTTCCACCGGGTCGCCCTGGCGAGGTCGGTTCGCCGGTTCCGGGAGCTCGACCCGCTGACCAGCCACCACGTCCATCCCGGTATTGCTGCGAGCCATCAACAGCCCGGCGATCACGGCGAGACCCAGGACGCCGATGACGCCGAGCGCGAACCAGGCCTTCGGTAGCCAGTTCGGTTCCCGGTCCTGCCCGGAATCTGCACTGTCGGTCCGCACTCACCAAGAATGGCACACTCGCTTGCCGGTCTTCGCCCGATCGTGCGGTGCGCCTCGGGCCTTCTCATCACAGTCCGACCGCGTTGGGTCGACTATGTCGACCCTTTCGGATTTCTCCGGCCCGGAAGGTAATTTCGGGCAGAATCGCGGGCACTGCATCCGTGACGAATGATCGCTTTCCCGCAGCCGACGCCTGCCGACAATCCGGGGCTCCTTTCGATCTTGCGCCGAAACGGTGCGGATCAGCCGACCTGATGCAGCCAGGTGACCGGAGCGCCGTCGCCTGCGAGGCGAAAGGGTTCGAGTGCCTCGTCCCAAGCCTCGCCCAACAACTCGCCGAGCCGATGCGCCACCGTCTCGCGGCCGATATCGGCGGCGAGCAGTGACCGGAGCTGGTTCTCGTTGACGACGATGTCGCCGTTGGCGCTGGTCCTGGCCCGCCAGAGACCGAGGCCCGGAACGTGACAGAACCGTTCGCCATCCACGCCGTGGCTTGGAGCCTCGGTGACCTCGAAGCGGATCATCGGCCAGGCACGCAGCTCGGAGACCAGCCGGATCGCGGTACCCGCCTCGCCCGACCAGTTGCATTCGGCGCGCAGTTGACCGGCCGCAATCGGCTGGGCCGTCCATTGGAGACCGACCCTGGTACCCACCGCCGCCGAGATCGCCCATTCGACGTGCGGGCAGACTGCGGAAGGCGACGAGTGGACGTAGACGACGCCGCTGGTGCTGCCATCGGTGCTCACTGCTGACCTCCGTTACTCGACGATGGGCGTCTTCCCCTACGACCTCGCAAGCAACGGCGACAACGCGGACCGTCTCCATTGATCAACCCGAATGGATCGGTTGCCCGATCAATCAATAGCGTCATTCTGCACCGATCGTGCCGATCTTCGCCAGCCGAAGACGCGATCACCACGACGAGTTCCATGATCCAAACGTGTTCTATTACGCACGAACCGGTGTTTACCGGTGAGTAGAGTGAGGGCCGTCGGGACTGGGGCTACCGTGATACCTCACACCCCCAAGCAGATCGGTCGGGGCCAGGTCATGTACATCGTGGGAGGTGGCCAGTGCGGCTGATTCGGCTCGGTGCAGACCCATCGGTGATCAGTGTCGACATCCGGGCAACCCTTTCCTCCTGGGGTAAGGGCAATGCGCTCGTCGGCGGAGTGGCGGTTCTCGGCGGTACCCCGACCGGGGCGCACCGATCGGTGGACGCGGTGATCATTCGGCCATCGGGGTTGACCCTGGTGGTCGGCGTCGATCTCCCCGATCCCGCACTGAAACTGGACGCGCCGCTGGGCAGGCGGTGGCGGGTGGACGGCTGGTTGCTGACCCGCAACGACGAGAGCCCCAATCCCGCCGCCGACGCGGTCGAGTTGGCCAAGGCGGTTCGCGAACGCTCCTACATCGTCGGCGCGCAGAACGCCCCGCTGACCACGGTGATCGCGATCGGTCCCTATGTGGAGCAGGTGCTGCAGCCCGAGGAGGACGTCGCCCGAGGTTTCCGTGCCCTGCATCCGTCGCCGCCGTCGATGCTGGGCGCGTTGCGCGCGTCCACCCAGGCTCCGACACCGTTGCGGATCGACCAGGTTCGGCAGTTGTTGACGGCGCTGTTCCCCGGTCAGGAGAAGCTGGCGCCGGAGGCTCTCGGCGAGACGGAACTGTTGGCCGAGGGGTTCGTCGCGGAGGCAGGCGACGCCCCCACCGTGGCGTTGCCCCAACACATCGGGCTCGGCGCCGCGCCCACCGCATCGGGCGTGGTCGTGACGGAGGCGGCACCGGTGGCTGCGCTGGAACACCGTGGCGCGGGCGGTCCCGGTGTCACGCCGCAGGCCGCTCCGGCGGCGCAGGCAGGCCCGGTCGCTCCGGCGGGCCGACCGAACACCGTCCGCCCGGCGCCGACGGGTTCTCGCGGGGTGCGCGGCCAACTCGTGCTAGCCGCGGTCATCGCCGCCGTCGTCCTCGGTGTGATGACCGTGCTGGTGGTGGACTCCAGTCGGGGCGCGAGCTCTGATACCGAGCCGGAGCACACCGAGGTCGTCAGCGCGGACGGCATCGATTTCATCGTCCGAGGCTCGGACACCACCGAGGACTGTGCCGAACACTCCTATGGGGACGCTGCGGTCTGGCTGGCCGAGAATCCGTGCACGGAGCTGACTCGGGGGCTCTATCAGGCTGAGACGCCCGAGGCGGCGATCGCAGCCTCGGTGCTCGTGTTCCCCGACGAGTCCGCCGCTGCGGACTTCGACGAACTCGTCAACGGCGCGGGACGTGGAGCCGTCAGCGACCTCGTGCGGGACGGGCAGGGCTGGCAGGGCGGACCCGAGTCGTTCGACAACGCCGCGTTCGTCACCGCCAGGGATGGTGCCCGGCTGCGGATCGCGCAGGCGGTCTGGCTCGACGAACCGTCGGCGCCGGACGACACGGAACTGGTCGAACTCGCCGAGACCGGCCTCATCCTCACCGAGGGCTGACGTTCTCAGAGCCCGTATTCCTCCAGCAACCGCAGCCAGATCTCGCTGATCGTGGGGTATGCGGGCACCGCGTGCCACAGCCGATCGATCGGCACCTCGCCGACGATGGCGATGGTCGCGGCGTGCAACAACTCCGCCACGTCGTAACCGGCGAAGGTGACGCCCACCAGGACGCGACGGTCCTCGTCGACGATCATCGTGGTTCGGCCTCGGTATCCGCCTGCGTGCAGCGTCGAACCCGCGACGGCGATGTCCAACTCGACGACCCGGACGTTCAATCCCGCCTTGCGGGCCGATGCCGAGGTGTAGCCGACCGCGGCGACCTCCGGGTCGGTGAAGACCACCTGCGGAACGGCGGTGTGGTCCGCGGTCGCGGCGAAGCGGCTCCACGGCGACGCCTCGCGGGCCTCCGCAGAACCGGCCGCCCGGCCGGCGATGACGTCGCCGACCACCCGAGCGGCGTACTTGCCCTGGTGGGTGAGTGGTGCCCGGCCGGTCACGTCGCCCGCCGCGTACAACCAGCCGCCGTCGACGCCGGTGACCTGCCCGGAATCGTCGACCTGCAACGGCTGCCCGGGGGTCAGTCCGACGGTCTCGACGCCGATCTCGTTGGTGGCCGGGCTGCGGCCGGTGGCCACGAGCAGTTCGTCGACCTTGATGCGACCGCCCTCCGCAGTCCGCAACGCGATGCCGCCGCCCTCGGCCGAGACCCGTTCCAGGGTGGTGTCCAGCAGGACG
This sequence comes from Actinoalloteichus hymeniacidonis, assembly GCF_014203365.1. Lineage (NCBI taxonomy): Bacteria > Bacillati > Actinomycetota > Actinomycetes > Pseudonocardiales > Pseudonocardiaceae > Actinoalloteichus > Actinoalloteichus hymeniacidonis. The sequence goes on along the minus strand of NZ_JACHIS010000001.1, from coordinate 1,088,520 downwards.
TCGACGCCGTCCTCCCGGAGGCCGTCGGCCACCAGATCACCCGCGAAGCCCTCGAAGTTGGCGAGCAGTCGCGGCGCGTTGTTGATCAGGGTGACCTTGGAACCGAGGCGCGCCCAGGCTTGGGCCAGCTCGACGCCGACCGGGCCGCCGCCGAGCACGGCGAGCCTGCGGGGAACCGACCGGGCGGAGGTCGCATCCCGCGAGGTCCAGGTCCGCACCTGGTCGATCCCGGCGACCGGCGGGGTCTTGGGTGCGCTGCCGGTACAGACCACCACCGCGTGCGTCGCCTGGATCTCCCGTTCGCCGTCGGCATCCCGCACCTGCACCAGGCGCGGTCCGACGATGCGGCCGGTGCCGCGCACCACGGTGATTCCGGCGCCCTCGGCCCAGCTCACCTGCCCGTCGTCCTTCCAATCGGAGGCGATGGCGTCCCGGCTGGCCAGCACCTCGGCGGCAGCCAGTTCGCCGGTCACCGCCTCCTTGGCCCCGGCGACGCGCCGGGCGGCGGCGAGCGCGGTGCCGGGCCGCAGCAGTGCCTTGCTCGGCATGCAGGCCCAGTAGGAGCATTCGCCGCCCAGCAGGTCGGCCTCGACGATCACCGCCCGCAGTCCACCCTGGACGGCGCGGGAGGCGACGTTCTCGCCGACTGGTCCGCCACCGATCACGATGACGTCGAATTCGGTCTGGTCTTCGATCTTCTTGTGATCCACGCCGAACAGCGCACCCCAGTGCGCCTGCTGCGGCAACTCAGCCGTCACCGTTCCGTGACCTCCGCCTGGCGAACCACGGGGGTGAACCGGAGCGAAGGGTCTCGATGTGTCTCGATGCGCTCGGTCAATCCGGCTCTCGCACGCGGCTCAGCCGGGCTCGCCGCGTCGCTTGCGATGTGCCACCCACATCAGATCCACGGCGGCGATGACGGCCAGCACCACGAGTACCACGCCGAAGGCCACCAGTTCGGCCCGGAAGCACACCACAGCGGCCACGGTGCAGAACACCAGTCCGAAGCCCGCAAGCCACAGCCGGAGGGTCAGCGCGCTTCTGGTCGGTGCCGCGCCGCCGACACCCGCCGTCGGATCGTGGTAGTCGTACAGGCCACGTTCGTAATCGGCCCTGGTGCGCCGGTGTCGGGCTCCTCGGGCCGATTCTCGGGCCGAATCAGACATGGGTCGGGGGTACCCGAATCGGTGCGCCGGTACACCGATCCATCGCCGAGGGCCACGGCCTATTCCGCTGGGCGCAGCGGCCGGGCCGCCGCCGGCCGATCGTGATCGGCGCCCGGCTGGTCCGGAATGGCGATTTCGGGGATGGATGCGTCTTCGGGGGCGGGCCTGTCGGCGCGGACGGCGGCGCCGGGCGCATCGGGTTCGCCGCCCGGTGTGGGTTCCGGGTCGGCGGATGGGGCCGCGACCGTCGACTCCTCCGGGCGGATGGGCGTCCGCACCGGGCCGAGGATCTGCGGCGGCCGGGTCAGGTAGGGGCTGCAGACCCGGGTCACGAGCAGCCCGACTGCCAACAGCGGTACCACCGCCGACAGTGCAGCTGCGGTGAATCCCGTACTGAGCACGTCGCGGGGCAGCAGCCTGGCCCGGCGGCACACCGGGACCCGCCGCAGCGGTAAGGAGCAGAGGAAGAGCAGCGCGATCAGGCCGACCATGCCGAGAATCGCCCGGTAGACGGCCTCGTGGTACCCGAGTCCCTCCGCCGCGATCATCACCGAGGACCAGCCGAGCAGAGCCGGGAACTGGGAGCGTTCGGTGGTCGCCGCCCAGAGCACCCCGGCGCCCCAGGCGCAGAGCAGCAACACGGTTCGGCGCTCGGGTTCGGCGAGGAAGTCGCCTGCGGTCTGCACCGCCTGCGCGACGTCGAGCCCGAAGAAGGCCAGCACCTCGCCGGGGACGCCCAGCGGCGAGAGTCGAGTCTCCGGCGGGCCGATCTGTCCGAGAATCCAGCCTGCAGTCCACAACGACATGATCACCGCGAGGACCCGTTGCCACCGAGGACGATCGGCGGCACGCTGGATCAGCAGCGTCAGATCCCGCCACCGAGGCAGCAGATCCGTCGCCACCGAGAGCCGCGAAGTGGACACGTTTCAGATGGTCCCGGCTTTCCGATCGCGCCGGAAGACCTGTGCCACCGACGGCGGCATACCGGGCGGAATTCGGCACGCAGCGTAGCTGATCGCGGCCCAGGCGGCAGCGCAACTCATCCCTTAGGACGAAGAAGTGTGGACCTGCGCGGGTTGCGACGCGCCGGTTTTCCACCTTCGGGTGAAAGGCGCAGTTCGCTTCAACGGCCCGCGTAGCGTCGGGCGGGCCGCGCTGGCGACGCTTCGACATCGCCGGGGGCCGAACCACGTCCCGCCAGCGACATCGCCGATTCCGACCACTCGTCGCCCACCGACGCGGGCGGCCGGTCGAGCCGATGCGCGTCGGGGTGTCGAGCGGCGCTCGGCGCGACGGCGCCCGAGAACCAGGCGGCGAAGACGACCACGATCGAGGACCATAGCTGCACGAAAGAGGGTCGCAGATGAGCTCACCACTCTTCGTAGTCAAAGACGATCTTTCCGCCCCGGTGTGTATCAACTACACCGCGGCAGGCCGACCGGTGGTCGCCGTCCGCCGAGGCCAGGTGTTCTCCCCCGAGTTCGCCCAGGCACTCTCGGATGCGCTGAGCTCCATCGCGGTACGGGTGACCCCGTCGGTGCCGAGGCAGACCGACCGGGAATGCCTGGACGGCGAGCTGCCCGCCCGTTGGAACGCCGCCGCGACGCGGAGCAGCGTCCCGACCCCGCACTTCGCCCACTAGGCAATCGCCATACCTCACCTCGGCCCGACTAGCCGATCAGACTCGCCGTCTCCGAGCCACCCGTTCGGGTGATTCTCCGGACGCGTTGGGCCGGATGGGTACTCCTATCAGTGGAGTCGTCTGGAGGTGGCGAACATGACCAGTGGCATACAGGACATCAAGAGATTGCCCGGCCGCACCGTCTACGGTGCGGACGGAATCAAGATCGGCAAGATCGCTCAGGTCTGGCTGGACGGGCCGTCGGGAGAACCATCCTGGATCTCCGTGCACACCGGACTGTTCGGGATGCGCGAGAGCTTCGTTCCCGTGGCGGGCATGCGCCGTACCGATGAGGGCGACGTCGAGGTCCGGTACAACCGCGAGCAGGTCCACGAGGCCCCGCAGGTGGCGCCGGATCAGGGCGAGCTGCCCATCGAGGACGAGAGCAGGCTCTACGACTACTACGGCCTGCCCAGCCAGCGGCAGAGCACCGAGAGCCTGAGCACCGACCGGTCCTCGACGCTGTCCGGCGGCGACGTGGAGTCGACCGACGGGTTCGGGCAGAACCGATCGGCGGAAGGTGCGGCGGGGGCCGCCGGACTGGCCGGGCTAGCGGGAACCGCCCGGCGGCCGGACACCTCGGCCGAGGCACGAGCAGGTCAGCAACGGGCGGCGAGCACCTATCCCGAGATGTTGGAGGCCGAGAAGCGGGCGGCGGACGCGTCGTCGGTCCCGACGCCGACCTCGTCCACCGACGAGATCCCGGGCGCCCCCGGCCCACCCCGACGCTCCGCGCAGTCGGGCGGGACACCGGGCACCCGGCAGGCGGATCGAGGCGAGGCGATCACCCGCTGCGAGGAGCAGCTCAGCGTGCACGCCGAACAGGTCGAGACCGGCCGCGCGTGGCTACGCAAGTACGTGGTCACCGAGGAGGTGCAGATCAAGGTGCCGCTCAAGCGCGAGCGGGTCCGGATGGAGACCGAACCCATCACCGCCGCCGATCGCGATGCCGCCGCCGGTGCCGACCTGCGGATTCACGAGGAACAGCGCGAGGTGGTCCTGCATGAGGAACGCGCGGTCGTGGAGCGTCGGACGGTGCCCGTCGAACGGGTCCGGCTGACGACCGAGACGACGACCGAGGAGCAGACGATCACCGACCGGGTGCGCAAGGAGCGTTTCGAGTTCAACGATGGCCAAGACCACGGTAACCGGCCCGCCTGATGAGTATCGGGTCGCACCCGTGGACAGCGGCAAGGCGTCGCCCGATTGGCCTCACCCCTCACCAGGCCAATCGGGCGGCGTTGCTCGGGTGCCGCCGGTGACGAGCGCCGGGAGAGGACCGATCGGGACCGGTGGGCGCTCGTCTCCAAGCGGCACTAGAACCAAGCCTGCCCGTCGTCGGGTGATCGCGGGAGCGTGAATCCGGCTAACCGTGCTGAGGGAATCTACTCATCGACCGTGCGGATCGCGCCCGATCGAACGCCGCTGGACCTCCAGTCACCAACGCACGAAGGAGCCCTTCCCCATCGGGGAGGGCTCCTTCGCTGTGCGTCGGCCGGGATCGGTCCGTCCGAGGCCTACCAGCCTGTCCGGGGTCTCTAGAGGGCGTCGCTGTCGCGTTCCCCGGTCCGCACCCGGACGACGGACTCGACCGGGGTCACCCAGACCTTGCCGTCGCCGATCGCGCCGCTACGCGCGGTCTCCACGATGGTGTCGACCACGGCGTCGACGATCGACGTCTCGGTCAGCACGTCGATGCGGACCTTGGGCACGTAGTCGATCGACACCCCGGCGCCCCGGTAGACCTCGGTGTGCCCCTTCTGCCTGCCATAGCCCCGGACCTCGCCCACGGTCATGCCCAGCACGCCGAGCCGGTCCAGGCCTGCGCGGATCGCGCCCAGGGTGGCGGGCTTGACGATCGCGGTCACCAACTTCACTGCTTACTCCCCTCGAACGCCTGCTGCGGCTGTGTCGGGTCCTGCCTCGTCGAGACCGGGGCGGGCTCCGCACCGCCGGGTTGCTGCGCCGCCACGCGGCTGACGGCGAATCCGGCCAGCTCGTAGCCGCCTTCAGCGTGTTCCGACTCGTCGACGCCCGCATCCTCGGCCTCGGCCGGGACCCGCAGCCCGATGACGGCCTTGACCAGCAGGGCCAGCAGCAGGCTCACCACGAAGGAGTAGGCCAGCACCGCGATGGCACCGACGGCCTGGATGCCCAGTAGTTCGAGGCCGCCGCCGAAGAACAGTCCGTCCACGCCTGCCGGGGTGCTGCTGTCGCCGAACAGTCCGATGAGCAGCGTGCCTACCAGGCCACCGACCAGGTGGACGCCGACGACGTCGAGCGAGTCGTCGTAGCCGAAGCGGTACTTCAAGCCGACCGCCAGGGCGCAGAGCGCACCCGAGACGAGTCCGATCGCGATGGCTCCGAGCGGCGAGACCGAGGAACCGGCCGGGGTGATGGCCACCAGCCCCGCCACGATGCCGGAGGCGGCACCGAGTGTCGTGGCGTGGGAGTCCCTGATGCGTTCCACCAGGAGCCACGAGAGCATGGCCGCGCCCGTGGCCACCAACGTGTTGACCAGGACCAGCGCTGCGGTGCCGTCCGCGGCCAATGCCGACCCGGCGTTGAAACCGAACCAGCCGAACCACAGCAGCGCCGCGCCGAGGACCACCATGGGCAGGTTGTGCGGGCGCATCGGCTCCTGTGGCCAGCCCCGACGCTTACCGAGCACCAACGCCAGGGCGAGCGCGGCGGCGCCCGCGTTGATGTGCACCGCGGTGCCGCCCGCGAAGTCGATCGCACCGAGCGTGTTGGCGATCCAGCCGCCGACCACACCCGCTTCCTCGTCGCTGAAGGCGAAGACCCAGTGGGCGACCGGGAAATACACCACCACGGCCCAGAGACCGGCGAACAACAACCAGGGGCCGAATCTGATCCGATCCGCGACCGCACCCGAGATCAACGCCACCGTGATGATGGCGAACATCGCCTGGAAACCCACGAATGCCAGCGTGGGAATCGAGCCGGACAGCGATTCCGGATCCCATAGACCGTTGAGGCCGAAGTATTCGATCGGGTTGCCCAGCAGGCCGAGACCCACATCGTTTCCGAAGGCCATCGAATACCCGAACAGCACCCACAACAGGCCGACCACGCCCATGCTGCCGAGACTCATCATGATCATGTTCAGGACGCTCTTCGAGCGGACCATGCCGCCGTAGAAGAATGCCAATCCCGGGGTCATGAGCATCACCAGGGCCGCGCTGGTGAGCACCCACGCAGTATTGCCGCTATCCATCTCGCCTCCACTCGTGCCGACGCACGGGCCAAGGTTCGATCCGGGGCGTTTCGATATGTGTCACCCGATGTTGCGCGGACGTGAAATACCTTCAGGAGTCGTTACGGACGGATGTCACCCGAGCGGTAAACATCGACGTGAGCGCAGATCCAAGATCGTCGACTCCGGCCGCGAGGTTACGAAACGCTCACGGCGCATGCGGGAGAATATCGGGCGGATCCGCGCGAACACCGCAAAGGCGGGTACCGAGCATCCCACCTCGCCGAAAAGAACGGGCGCGGCGCCCCGGTGGGGAACGCCGCGCCCGGTCGAACGGTCGATCGGAATCAGATGGCCCAGTACCAGGCCCGCGAGCCGTAGGAGTACTCGGCGCGGCTATCGACGTGGGTGAACGTGGAGTAGCGGATGATGCCGGAGAAACCGGAGCTCTGCGCATAGCCGATCGTCTGGCTGACCGACCGGCCGCTGACCACGATGTCGGCGGCGATGCCGTACATGTGCTGACTGTTGGACGCGCCGCCGACGGCGCTGTTGTGCGAGACACTGCGGAAACCGGAGTTGATGGTGATCGGCCGGTCACCGGACTTCTTGCGGATGGCCTCCAGCTTGTACATCAGCCGACGGATGTTCTCCCGCACGGTGGACGCACCGACCCGGCCGTTGTTGAATCCCGCCCCATCCTTGGAGTGAAACTCCGAGAAGTTGAAGTGCCTGGTCGAGCCGTCGGAGGACTCCAACCAGTTGAGCCGGGACTGCGTGTTCGGACCGACGACACCGTCGATTCCGAGGCCGTAGGCGCCCTGGAACCGCCGGACGGCGCCCTCGGTGGCCGGACCGAAGTCACCATCGATGGTCAACGCGGTGCGAGACGCGCCCGCCGCCGCGTAGCCCGCCACGCGGATCTGCAATTCCCGCACGTCGGCACCGCTGTCCCCCTGACGCAGGGTGCGGGTCCAGTTGTAGGCGTGCGCCTCCGGCGCGCTCACCACGCTCACCGTGCCCATCGCCATCACCAACGCGGCGAGTAAGACGCCCATGCGTCCGAGCATTCTCAACATGTCTTTCCTTCCGCCCAGTACGACGGCCCCTGGTCAGGAGCCGTCATCAGCCCACCGTGCCGAGCTTTCACCGACTTGGACAGAGGAGATGTGAAGAATTCATGTGTTGGCGAGGGAGATTCGACTGATCGGACCAGCGAGGTCAGCGTGGTGGCGTACCGGCGTTGAAACGATCGGTCGACGGTTGTACGACCGTCAGGCCAACACACCACGGCCGACCGGCCGCCGGGTCAGTAGAGCAGGGCGTTGACGAAGGCGGCGGGTTCGAAGGGTGCGAGGTCGTCCGGTCCCTCACCGAGGCCGACCAGCTTGACCGGGACGCCGAGCTCACGCTGCACCTGGAAGACGATGCCGCCCTTGGCCGTGCCGTCCAGCTTGGTCAACACGATGCCGGTCACATCGACGACCTCGGAGAACACCCTGGCCTGGGTGAGCCCGTTCTGGCCGGTGGTGGCGTCGAGGACGAGCAGCACCTCGTCCACCTCGGCCTGCTTCTCGACCACACGCTTGACCTTGCCCAGCTCGTCCATCAGGCCCGCCTTGGTGTGCAGGCGGCCCGCGGTGTCGACGAGAACGGCGTCCGCGCCCAGGGTGGTGCCCTGCTTGACGGCGTCGAAGGCGACGCTGGCCGGGTCGGCGCCCTCGCGACCCCGAACGACCTCCGCACCGACTCGGGTTCCCCAGGTCACCAGCTGTTCCGCAGCCGCCGCACGGAAGGTGTCGGCCGCACCGAGCAGCACATGCCGACCGTCGGCGACCAGCACTCTGGCCAACTTGCCGGTCGTGGTGGTCTTGCCGGTGCCGTTGACGCCGACCACGAGGACGACGGCGGGCCTACCGCTGTGTGGGAGTGCCCGCACCGAGCGCTCCATCTCCGGGTGCAGGGCCTCGACCAACACCTCGGTCAGCAGCTCACGCACCTGCCCGGCGGTCCGCACGCCACGCGAGGCGATGCGTTCCCGGAGCTTGCCCACCACCTCGCTGGTGGTCAAGGCACCCAGGTCCGCGAGCAGCAGCGTGTCCTCGACGTCGGTCCAGGAGTCCTCGTCGAGATCGCCCGCGCCCAACAGACCCAGCAGGCCCTGACCGAAGGCCGACCGGCTGCGCGAGAGGCGTCCCCGGAGTCGCTCCAGCCGTCCCTCGGTCGGGGCGATCTCCTCGACCTCGGTCGGGACCACGGTCTCGGTGGAAGCTGCATCGGTGGTCACGGCCGGGGGCGCCTGCGGCGCGGCCTGCGGTTGGGCGGGCACCGGCGTCGTGGGCGGCTCGGCGGGCTGGACGGGCACCGGGGTGGTCGGCGGCTCCGTGGTGGTCGCGCCGGTGTCGGTCGTGCCGGGGGTCTGCTGCTCGGTCTCCGCCGGAGCGGGCGCGGCCTGCTCGGGCGCGGCCTGCTCGGGCGCGGCCTGCTCGGGCGCGGCCTGCTCGGGCGCGGCCTGCTCGGGCGCGGCCTGCTCCGTCGGCGCGGCGACATCCCCTGCGGGCAGGGTCACGTCGACGATGCCCTGCCGATGCGAATCCCTGGGCACCGAGGCGTCGTCACCGACGCCGGGCTGCCCGTCGACCTCGGTGCGTTCGACCGGGGGTGCCGCAGTGGTCGCCGACAGGTTGAAGCCGCCACCAGCCTGGTAACCACCCCCGCGTTGGGCGGGACGCAGTTGCTCGGTCGGCTTCTCGGCTTCGGCATCGCTCAGGCGAATGCGTCGTCGTCGCACCAGCGCCACACCGGTGATCAGCGCTGCGGCGAGCACGACGAGAGCGATGACGAGAACCCAGATCAACGTGGTCGACACGGGGTCATCCTCCCACCCGACGTGGGCTGTGTCGGGAACCGGCCGGAGGTGATGTCGAGCTCGGCGCAGGAGCGTTACCTATTGCGCAAACTCGCGCTGTGCTTTAGACCACAGCAAGTGAACGGTTTTCGGGTCGTTGGGATCAGCTCGGGCACCTCGATGGACGCCATCGACGTTGCCGTGGCCGAACTCGCGCTGAATCGGGACACGGTCTCGCTACGCCCGCTGGGTTCCGATGCGATGCCCTACCCGCCGGATCTGCGGCGCAAGCTGTCCGCCGTCGTCGCAGCGGGCGACTGTTCGGCCAGGCTGCTCTGCGAACTCGACACCCGGATCGGGCAGTGTTTCGCCGAGGCCGCCACCCGGGTGATCGAGACCCGGGCGGGCGGCCGGGCGGACCTGATCGCCTCCCTTGGCCAGACCGTCTATCACTGGATCGACACCGCCGAGGAGCCCGCCGCCGATTCGCCGAGGCGGGCCGGTCGATGCCTTGGCACCCTGCAACTCGGCTGTCCATCCTGGATCGCGGAGGCCACCGGGCTGCCGGTCGTGGCCGACCTGCGCACCAGGGACGTCGCCGCAGGCGGACACGGGGCTCCGCTGGCGGGCCTGTTCGACCAGTACTGGATCGCCGGGCTGTCCGCACGCCGGGGCGAGGAGCCCCGCGAGGGTGCGATCGGGGTGCTCAATCTCGGGGGCATCGCGAACCTCACGGTGGTGGACGCCGGTCGGTCCATCGCCTACGACATCGGCCCGGCCAACGCCCTGTTGGACGCGGCGGCCACCGAGTTCGATCCGGCGGGCCCCGGCCACGATGTCGACGGTCGGCTCGCCGCACAGGGCAGCCCCGATCCGGAGTTCCTCGGCGTGCTGCTGGCCGACCCGTACTACGTCGCAGCGCCGCCCAAGTCGACCGGCAAGGAGCACTTCGGTCGGGAGTATCTCCGTGCGCAGTTGGCGAATCGTCCCGACCTCTCGCCCGCCGATGTGCTGGCGACGCTGGTCGAACTCACCGCCGAGACCATCGGCGCGGCCGTCCACCGTCACGGAGTGGGCCGGGTGGTCGTCTCGGGTGGCGGTGCGCACAATCCGACGCTGCTTCGATCGCTGCGTGCTCGGCTGGCACCGGCGCAGGTGACGACCAGCGACTCGCTCGGGCTGCCCGGCGACGACAAAGAGGCGTATCTCGCCGCGACGATCGGTTTCCTGAGCTGGCACGGACTACCGGGGAACCTGCCCGCCGCGACCGGAGCAGCCGGGTCGAGGGTTCTCGGTTCGATCACGCCCGGCAGGGAACCACTTCGACAACCCGTTCCCCACGACACCTCGGTGCACGCCCTACGCATCGATCACGACAACACCCGCACCGATTCCGGTCCGGCCGGCGACGCGCACTGACCAGGAGGCGTCATGCACACACTGGATCTCATCGTCATCGTGGGTTATCTGGTACTCATGCCGGTGCTCGGCGTGCTGCTGGCGGGCAGACAGAAGTCCGCCGAGGACTACTTCGTCGGCGGGCGGAACCTGCCCTGGTGGGCGGTGTGCTTCTCGGTGGTGGCCACCGAGACCTCCACGCTCACGGTGATCAGCGTCCCCACCGTCGCCTATCTGGGCTCCTTCACCTACCTCCAGCTGGCCATCGGTTATCTGATCGGCCGGGTGGTCGTGGCCTTCGTCCTGCTGCCGCGCTACTACGCAGGCAACCTGGTCAGCGCCTACGCCTTCCTCGGGAAGCGCTTCGGCCGCGGGCTGCAGGGCACCGCGTCGGTGACGTTCCTGGTCACCAGGCTGCTCGCGGACGGTGTCCGGCTGTTCGCCACCGCAATCCCCGTGAAGCTGCTATTGGACGCCTTCGGCCTGAACGTCGCCTACTGGCAGATCATCCTCGGGCTCTCGCTGTTCACCGTGATCTACACCTATGTCGGTGGAATCAAGGCGGTGGTCTGGGTCGACGTGGTCCAGATGGCGATCTATGTCGGCGGTGGCGTCGCGGCGGTGTGGCTGTTGGCGAACCGGCTGCCCGACGGCTGGGTGGGCAGCGCCGCCGAGGCAGGCAAGTTCCAGCTACTCGACTTCGGTTCGAGCATCCTCACCAACCAGTACTCCTTCATCACCGCAGTGATCGGCGGCGCGATCTTCGCGATGGCCTCGCACGGCGCCGACCAGCTCATGGTGCAGCGGCTGTTGGCCTGTCGGAACGTCAGGGACAGCCAGAAGGCGCTGATCGCCAGCGGTTTCGTGGTGTTCCTGCAGTTCGCCGTGTTCCTGGTGGTCGGCGCGATGCTGTGGAGCTTCTACGGCGGCATGGATCCGGCCGCCCTCGGCCTGGGCAACAATGACGAGCTGTTCCCGACCTTCATCATCGAGGAGTTCCCGCCCGGACTGGCGGGCCTGATGATCGCCGGCATCCTCGCCGCCGCGATGAGCACGCTGTCCTCCTCGCTGAACTCGCTGTCGACCTCCACCGTCAGCGACCTCTACCAACGCTTCACCCGACGAACCCTGTCCGATGAGGCGGTCCTGCGGTACGGCCGGATCTGGACGGTCGTCTGGGCCCTGGTGTTCGTCGGTTTCGCCTCGCTGTTCACCACGACGTCGAACCCGGTGGTGGAGGTGGGGCTCAGCATCGCCAGCTACACCTACGGCGCGTTGCTGGGTGCCTTCGCCCTGGGTCTGCTCGTCCGGCGGGCCAACCAGGTGGATGCCATCGTCGCCTTCGCCTCGACCATCGTGGTGGTGCTGCTGGTGATGACCTTCGTCCGATTCCCGGGCGCCGACGGCGAACCGACGGTGTTGGCCTTCCCCTGGTTCGCGCCGCTGGGTGTGGCGGTCACCATGCTGGTCGGCTGGCTGATGTCGCTGCGCAGGCCGCGACCCGGAGTCATCACCGAGGACTTCATTCCGCGCGATGCCGGGCCTCGCGACGCCACGCCGCCGGAGTCGAAACCGGCGGGCGCAGGCCCGAGCGGGGCGGGCATCGAGAAATCGGGACCGACGGACACCGATCCCAGCGGTCGGCCCGACCCGGTGAGCGAACGGTGACGCGAACGACGGTGCCCGCGCCTGGAACGCGGGGCAGGATGGCGACCATGGAACAGCCAAGCAACGCGGAACTCGCCGTGACCGACGCCGTCGAGGCAACCCGGTACGAGGGCCGGATCGCCGAGCAGCTCGCCGGTTTCATCGACTACGGCTGGGCCGGTCCGGTTCTCGTGCTGAAGTACGCGAGGGTTCTGCCGGAGTTCGGCGGCCGGGGCGTCGGCGGCGCGCTGGTTCGGCAGGCCCTGGACGACGTCCGGGCGCGTGGTCTGCTGATGCAGCCCGCCTGTTCGTTCGTGGCGAGCTGGGTCGACAAGCACCCCGAGTACGCCGACCTCGTGGCGCCGCAGGCAGGCGACCGACCGGCACCGGAGTAGCGAGCAGCGGGGTCGGTCCGTCCTCGGTCGGCCCCGCACCCGGCGAGCCCTCGGTCAGGAGTCGGTGCTGGAGCTGGAGCCGTTCAGCCATGCGAGTCCGCCCAGTAGGTGCTCGACGAGCTCCTTGCGTTGTTCGGCACTGAATGCGACCTGGATGTTCTCGTCCTCGCTGAGGAACAGTCCCAGCGAGATCCTGCTGCGATGCGGCGCGATGCGTAACGTCACGATCCCGCGCTCGACGTGGGGTACCTCGACGTCGCGGGTGTCGTTGGCCTGTAGGCCCTCGATCACCTCGCCGATCGCGTCGGCGTCCAATAACACGGCGAACATCGCGGTCGATGCCAGTCGCAAGTAGACCTGCCTGCGGTCCTCGGTCAGCTCGATCTGGCTGGTGCAGTGTCCCGTGGTCAGATCCTCACCGGTCACTCGTCGGTAATAGGTGAACGATCGCCGGGAATGCGCTGACATCGCCATCCTCACTTCTCCGCCGCAAACCCTGTGGCGGTCCGATGGTTCGATCTGGTTTCGCGGGTTCGTGCCGACCGGCAGGCTGGCCAGGCCCCAGCGAAGAGCCTACGGGCGCACGCCACCCATACCGAGGGGCGATGCGTCGGGATGAAATCATGGGCAGCGGTGGCTACGCTAACCAGCTTGTCTGAAAATTTCAGCCAGACAAGAGCACGACTGAAGTTTTCATGTGATTCACCCGATCGAGTGGCAGCACGCAACCCGGTTCAGTACGTAAGGTCTCATCGGTGGCTCGCCGTCACCCGCCGGAGTGGTAGCGCGGTGTCATTCCCGAAGGGCAGTCGTTCCCCGGGGCATCGCGCATGGGCGGGTGACCCGAAGGCGGACCCCGATCTCGGAAAGTTTTTCCCGTCGGCGATGTTCGCCGCGTCCCGTCGACAAGGAGGTACGGGTGCCAGCACCAACACGCGGCAACCCGACGGCGCGAAGGCGCCAACTCGCCCGCGAACTACGCAGGCTGCGAGAACAGGCCCAACTCACTCTCGAAGCAGCCTCACCGCTGCTCAACTTCTCACCGGCGAAACTGTCCAAGTTGGAACGTGCGCAACATGCGGCTCATCCCAACGACGTAACGGTGATGCTTCAGGCGTACAACGTCAGCGGTGAACGCGCCGACTCGTTGATCGCGCTGGCCAAGGAGGGAAGGCAGAAGGGTTGGTGGGAGATCTATGGCGACGCGGTAATCGACTGGTTCGAGGCGTATATCGGTCTGGAGTCCGATGCCACCGCCATTCATGCCTTTGAGATCGATCTCATCCCCGGGCTCCTACAGACCCATGATTACGCCCGGTCGGTGATCGAGGTATGGGAACAACCCAGTGCCGCAGGCGAAGACGACGTGGTGAATCGGCGGGCGAAACTACGCACCGCCCGGCAGACCCGACTCACCGAGGAGGATCCGCTGGAGTTCCACGCGGTGATCGGACAAGCCGCGTTGCAACAGCTCATCGGCGGCCCATCGGTGATGCTGTCCCAACTGGAAAGCCTGATCTCGATCGCCCGGCTCGGCAATGTCACCGTCCAGGTCGTGCCGTTCTCCGCAGGCGCACACAGCTCGCTCGGGACCGCCTACTCCATCCTGCACTTCCCCGATGGCGAGGACGACGTGGTCTACCTGGAGACCCTGTGCCGGGGTCTATACGTCGAGTCCCACGACGACGTCGCGCGCTACAACGCGAGTTTCAGCGATCTGTGCGACGCAGCGCTTTCGCCTGCGGAATCCACCGAACTGATGACAAAGTTGGCCGCCGACCTGACGCGACACTCCTGACATCACCCCAAGTCGCTTCGCGGGGCAGGCGCGGCAGGCGATATCCGGCGATTCGCCGCCACCGACCACCGAGACTTCTCGTCGCGGCTGGCACCACGAGGAGGATCCGAAAATGGGGCAGCTCTTTACCGCAGGAACGTGGCGGAAGAGCATCCGCAGCAACGGCGCCGGAAACTGCGTCGAGGTAGCCACGATCCGGGAGCTGATCGGGGTCCGCGACTCCAAGAATCCGAACGGCCCGGTTCTGTGGTTCCCGATCATCCACTGGATGGAATTCCTCGATCAGGTGGAGAAGGGTCCACGATCGAGCCGGTGACATCGGAGATCACCCGCCCCGTAACCCACCGAGGAACGCGATGCCCGGGGTCTGCCCGGCCACGGGCATCCATCCGGGCTCAGTTCCCCTCGGGTTCCTCCGACGCCGTGGTCGCGGTGGACTCGGCGTCCGCCTCCGCCGGTCCGGGATCGGCGGTGCCGGAGCCCTCGACCGCCGCTGGCACCGGCTGAGATCGCTCGCGACCCCGCAGCCGCTGCGAGATCACCGTGCTGATGCCATCGCCCCGCATGCTTACCCCGTACAACGCGTCCGCGATCTCCATCGTCGGCTTCTGGTGGGTGATGATGAGCAGCTGCGAGGTCTCCCTGAGCTGTTCGAGCAGGCCGATCAGGCGGCGGAGGTTGGTGTCGTCCAATGCCGCCTCGACCTCGTCCATCACGTAGAACGGTGACGGCCTGGCCCGGAAGATCGCCACCAACATCGCCACCGCCGTCAGTGACTTCTCGCCACCGGAGAGCAGCGAGAGCCGCTTGACCTTCTTGCCGGGTGGCCGCGCCTCGACGTCCACCCCGGTGGTCAGCATGTCCTCGGGCTCGGTCAACACGAGCCTGCCCTCGCCACCGGGGAACAGCGTGGCGAAGACGATCTCGAACTCCCTGGCCACATCGACATACGCGGTGGAGAAGACCTCCAGGATCCGCTCGTCGACGTCCTTGATCACCGTGAGCAGATCCCGCCGGGTGGCCTTGAGGTCCTCCAGCTGGGTGGCGAGGAAGCGGTAGCGCTCCTCCAGCGCCGCGAACTCCTCCAGCGCGAGCGGATTGACCTTGCCCAGCAGCGAGAGGTCCCGTTCGGCTCGCTTGGCCCGGCGCAGCTGGGTATCGCGGTCGTAGGGCACCGGAGCGGGTGCGGTGACCTCCTCGCCGCGGTCCCGGGCCGCCTCGTACTCCGCCATCTCGGCCGCGCTGGGCGGCACCCCGATATCCGGGCCGTACTCGGCGGCCAGATCGTCCAGCCCGATACCGAAATCCTCGGAGATCTTGGTTTCGAGCTGTTCCAGCCGCAATCGCCGTTCGGCCCGCAGCACCTCGTCGCGGTGCACGGCATCGGTGAGCTTCTCCAGGGTGACGCCGAGTTCCCGGGCCCGATTGCGCACCGTGGTCAAGGCCTGTTCCCGGTCGGCACGTGCGGCCTGGGCGGCATCGCGCTCATGGACGGCCCGGCTCAACGACACCGCGATGCGGCCCGCCGCGAACTCACCCGCGTCGACCACCGCCTTGGCCACGGCGGCACCACGATTCCGCGATTGGCGTGCGGCGGCGATCCTGGCTCGGTTCTCCCGCTCGATGCGGGCGGCCCGGCGCAACTGCTCGGCCCGGCCCTGCACCGACCGCGCCCGTTCCTCCGCCGTCCGCTGCACCAGCCGGGCGTCCATCTCCCGTTGTCGGCAGGTGTCGACGGCCGCTGCGGCCTGTTCGCGTTCGTCCGAGTCCGGTTCGTGCTCCAGGGGTTCCGATTCCACCGCCGCGAGCCGGTCCCTCGACTCGTCCAGCTCACGCAGGATCCGTTCGTGGGTCGCCTCGATCTTGGTCCGTCGATTGAGCAGCTGCTCGGCCTCGGCACTCGCGGCGCGTGCGGCCTGGCCGAGTCTGCTCAGCCGCTCGGTGCTGCGGGCCTTGCGGACCTTGGCCTCGTTGACGGCCTCGCCGACGGTGCGCATCTGCTCGCGCCGGTCCCGCTCGTCGGCTCTGGCGCCCTCCAACGCGGCCGAGAGCCCCTCCAATCTGCGCTGCGCGGCGGTGAGCTCCCGACCGGCGTCGTCCACGGCCGCCTGGACCTCGATGACGCTCTGGTCGCGCCCGGATCCGCCGGAGGCGAAGCCCGCACCGAGTACGTCGCCCTGCGGCGTCACCGCCCGCAACTCGGGTTGGTCGGCGACCAGCGTCTTGGCGGCCGCCAGGTCCTCGACCACGACGACACCGTCCAAGGCGCGCAACAGCGCGGGCCGCAGACCCTGCGGTGCGCCGACCAGATCGACCGCCCAGCGGGCCGTGGCGGGCAGGGCCGGTCGGTCGCCGGTCGGGATCGGCGGCGCACCGCCGAGCAGCAGGTTCGCCCGGCCGGCGTCCTGGGACTTGAGCAGTTCCAGCGCCACCAGTGCGTCGTCGAATCCGGTCAACGCCACCGCGTCGGCGATCGGTCCCAACGCGGCGGCCATCGCCACCTCCGCGCCGGGCTCGACGGTGAGCAGGGCCGCGACCGAGCCGAGCAGACCGGGCAGTCGTTCCCCCGCCGCCAGCAGCGCGCCCGCGCCGTCCTTGCGGGTCAGGCCGAGCGACAGGGCGTCCACCCTGGCGGTCCAGGCCGCGATCTCCCGTTCGGCGGCGCGCTCGGCGGCGACCAGTTCGTTGACCCGTTCCCTGGCCTGCTCCCGTTCGGCCGTCGCCGTGCGGTGTCGGTCGCCCAGATCCGCGTCGTCGGTGTCCTGGCCGTCGTCGACCGCCTGCTGTTCGGCCAGTTCCTCGGCTGCGGCGACCGCACGCTCCGAGACCTCGGCCAGGCCGACCGACAGCCGTTCGATCTCCTCTGCCGTCGAGTCCGCCTTGCTTCGCAGGAGCTCGACCTGTCCGGCCAGTTTCGCCAGGCCCTCCCGACGGTCCGCGACGGCGCGCACGGCCGCGACGTGGGCCCGTTCGACGGCGGCCAAGTCCTGCTCGGCCTTGCCGCGTGCCTCGACCGCATCGGACAGGTCGAATCTGGCCTGTTCCAGGACCTCCGCCAGCTCGACCTCGGTCTCGGCGGCCTCCTCCGCCTCGGCCTCCAACTCCTCCGGGTCGCGGCCGCCGCGCGGGCCGTCCAACGGGGCGGCCAGGTGGCGGTGTCGCTCGGCGGCGAGCCGGACGGTGCCGCGCAACCGTTCCTCCAAGGCCGACAACCGATACCAGGTGTCCTGGGCGGCGTTGAGCCTCGGCGCGTCCTGCGCGAGCTGTTCCTCCAGCGCGGTCTGCTCGGCCTGCGCCGTCTGCAGCGCGCGCTCGACCTCGGCGCGGCGGGTGCGCACCGAGACCTCGTCGGCCTCGTCCCTCGCCAGATCGGCCCTGGCGGTGACGAGGTCGTCGGCCACGATCCGCAGCCGCGCGTCCCGCAACTCCATCTGCACGGCCTGGGCGCGGCGGGCGATCTCGGCCTGTTTGCCCAACGGTTTGAGCTGGCGGCGTAGTTCGGCGGTGAGGTCGGTGAGTCGGGTCAGATTGGCCTGCATCGCGTCGAGCTTGCGCAGCGCCTTCTCTTTGCGCTTGCGGTGTTTGAGGACGCCGGCCGCCTCCTCGATGAAGGCGCGGCGCTCCTCCGGCTTGGACTCCAGGATCGAGGCGAGTTGGCCCTGCCCGACGATGACGTGCATCTCCCGGCCGATACCGGAGTCCGAGAGGAGTTCCTGGATATCGAGCAGGCGACAGGCGTCACCGTTGATCTCGTACTCGGTGGCGCCCTCGCGGAACATCCGGCGGGTGATCGAGACCTCGGTGTACTCGATGGGCAGGGCGCCGTCGGAGTTGTCGATGGTCAGGGTGACCTCGGCGCGGCCGAGGGGGGCGCGGCCGGAGGTCCCGGCGAAGATGACGTCCTCCATCTTGGCGCCGCGCAGCGCCTTGGCACCCTTCTCACCCATCACCCAGGTCAGCGCGTCGAGCACATTGGACTTGCCGGAGCCGTTCGGGCCGACCACACAGGTGATCCCCGGTTCGAAACGCAGCGTGGTGGCCGAGGCGAAGGACTTGAATCCCTTGAGCGTCAGGCTCTTCAGGTGCACGGCTCGGCCATCCCTCCACGTTCCTCGTTCCCGGCCACAAGACGCGGGTCAGACCGACGAGCGTACTCATCGCCACAGGTCAACCGGCGTGCTGGCGGACAGGTGGGTGCTCGCGCGCGTCCGTCGCGGCACGGCAGCGCCACCACTGCGATCTAGCTCTCACTCGTTGGAGGAGCGGGCTCGCCAGGGGGGAGGTGACTGTGTGTGTCGGGTGCGCGGGTCGTCGACCTGCTCAGGAGAGCGCGCCCGCAATGGTGAGGATGATGCCCAGCGGCACGGCGACGAAGATGCCGATGCGGATGAACTTGTGTGTCGTAGTGCGGGAAGCGCGGAGTTCCTCCTCGCTGCGGGTGGAGATGATGAAGTGGCCCTTCTCCGGCCGAGACACCGTCAAGTCGCCGCGCCGGTCGTTCACTTCACCCAGGATGTAAAGCCGCTGGCCGGGGCGGACCACCCACTCGGTGTAACGATGTCCGAGCGTGCCACCGCCGCCCATCCGATTGCCGACCAACCGCATCAGAGTGTTGCCGAGACCGCTGCCGCCGGGGCCGTGCGCCGTCTCGTAGCTGTTGAGCACCTGCTCCGGCTTGTCCGGTCGCAGATTGCCCGGCTCGATGGTGATCGTGTCGCCCGCGTCGTCCTGGATCGCGTAGCTCTGCGAGGAGCTGTGGTCGGCGAGCTGTTCGGTGCGCTTGGAGACATGCCGCTGGTTGTCCCGGTAGGTGACGTGCTCGTACTCCCGCTCGATGCGGTAGCGGAACCAGACGCATTCGGTCCCGGTCAGCTCGGAACGCAGCATTCCCGACGGGCCGGCTGTGGCCCCGCCCACGACCTCGCACTCCTTGCGGAAGGAGCCCTTCGCGCCGATGTCGTCGGACGCCTGACGCAGCATGCGCAACTCCGCGACCGGAAGCGTCTCGGCCGCGATCATCGCGTGCAACTCACTACGGGTGTGCGACATCAAGAAGAAGGCGATCACTGAGGCGATCAGTAGACCGATTCCGATGAAGACCATTCCTCGACCCTTCGTTGCCACCCACATCGCTGCCCGCGCCCGCCGATTCGACGGTTGGGACGGCCTCACCCTATGGGTTCGCCCGAGCGAGCGTTAACGGCTTGACGAAAGCGTGGCCTACGACGAGACCAATCGTCGTTTCCTGCGTGATTCGGGTCGCATTCATACCGGCTGATTGACCGATCAAGTTCCTGTTGCGATCACCGTTCCTCGAATCCCACGAGGCCCGGTTGCGGCTCGGTCCACAGCGGCACGACGGTGTCGACCGCACCCGGCGTCTGGCCCGAACGCAGCAAGGCCAACAGCCGTTCGGCCACCTCGACGGACCCCTGCGCCACCACCGCCACTCGGCCATCCGGCAGATTCTCCGCATAGCCCGAAAGGCCCAACTCCAACGCGCGGCATCGGGTCCACCAGCGGAATCCGACGCCCTGCACCCGGCCGGCGACCCAGGCCGTGAGTCGGACGGCACCGCCGGTCTCTGACTGTTCGCCAACGCGGTCCGCAGCCGGTTCGCGACCCGGTTCCACACCGAGATCCTTATCCATTCGAGTCATGGTGCCGTACCGAGATCCGCACGTCACGACGGCGCGTCCCGCTCCGAAACGATCTTGGCTTGGCCTGTTCGCGGTCCCCCCGCCCTGGTACCGTCTCCGCCCGTGGTCCACCACCGGAGCAGACGCCTCGGCTCGACCGTCGGCCTGCTGGCCATGGTCGGCGGAGCATTCGCGGCCGGGGTTCTCACTGTGACGTCGGAGGATTCCTCGTTCTTCGCCGCCACCGATTCGGTGGTCGAATCGACGCATTCCACCGGCCCGCCACACTTATCCGACGGTGCGTCGGCTCCCACATCGCAATCCGAGCCGCCCGCACCGAGCACCACCGAGTCCGCTCCGTCCGAACCGAGCATGACGGAGCCGCCACCGGTCACCACGACCGAGGAAACCGACTCGGAGACAACCGAGGAACCACCGCCGCCACCGCCGCCGGAGCCGGAGCCAGAACCAGAACCGCAGCCCGAGCCGGAATCGGCGCCAGGGCACTCCCCGGAGGCCGCCGCAGTGGTGGACCTGGTGAATCAAGCCAGGAGTGACGCGGGCTGTGGGCAGCTACAGTTCGACGAGCGACTCGTCAACGCGGCGCAGGCACACAGCAGCGATATGGCGAATCGTGATTACTTCTCCCACGAATCGCCGGAAGGCACGAGTTTCGTGGATCGCGCGAACGCGGCCGGACATCCCAGCCCCGCCGCGGAGAACATCGCGATGGGCGCTCGCAGCGCCGACCAGGTGATGCAGATGTGGCTCGAATCCCCTGGCCACCGGGGGAACATCCTCAACTGCGATCTGACCACGATCGGAGTGGGGTTGGACACTAACGGCTGGTACTGGACACAAGTATTCGGACGGTGAAAAACGTGCGGGATGACCGCCGCGACGACAATGATCGAAAGAAAGCGCCACCAGCGGTACTACTCGCCGCTGCGGGCGTGGTGACCGCCACCGCGTTCGCGACCATCGCGACCCTGGGTGTGGGTTCGGCCCCGCCGCAGGGAGACGGCACCGGACCGCTCCCCACTCGACAGGACGTCGTCAACCGGCAGGACGGGATCACTCCCGGTAGCTCCTCGGACTCGTCGGAGGAGTCGACAACCACCGACGAGACCTCGGAGACGACCGAGGACCTCGACACCGTCGGCGACGAGACCACCGTCGAGGACGAGACCGAGGCGGGCAACACGCCCGAGGACACGCCGAACCGGACGACGAATCCGACCGGCGATGGTGGCGGTAGCAACGGCGGCAACGGCAACGGCGGGGGAGGCAGCGACGACGGCGGCAGCTCGACGCCCGACTCGCCGACCAAGCCACCCACGTCGGACACGCCGCCGCCCACCTCGGACACGCCGCCGCCGGACACCACCGAGCCGCCGACCAGCGATCCCGAGGTGCCCTCGGATCCGCCGGAGGAGGACCCGGAACCGACGGACCCGCCGGAGGGCGACGACCCGCCGTCGTTGTCCTCGCCGCCACCGCCGCCGCCGTCGTCGAGCACCGACCCGACGTCGACGACCGGTGACCCACTGCGCGGTGCCTCGGCCTGAGTCGCCGATTGCCACGCCACGAGGCAGGCCGTGTCCCTGGACAGGGGGCGCGGCCTGCCTCGTCTCGGGTGCATCGCCGCTGAGCGAGCGGCATCCTCAGACGTCGAACCGGTACCCCATCCCCGCCTCGGTGCGCAGATGACGCGGGTTACGCGGATCGGGCTCCAGCTTGCGGCGCAGCTGCGCCAGGTACACCCGCAGGTAGTGGTTCTCCGCCGGATAACCCGGGCCCCAGACCTCGCGCAACAACTGTTGCCGAGGCACCAGCCTGCCTCGATTCCGAACCAGCACTTCGAGGATGCCCCACTCGGTGGGCGTCAGATGAACGGCTTCCTCACCGCGATACACCTGTTTGGCCGCCAGGTCCACGCTGAACGACGCGGTCTGCACCCGAGGTTCGTCGGACTCGGCCACGCCCGAGCGGCGGATGGCGGCCCGCAGCCGGGCCAGCAACTCATCCATCCCGAAGGGTTTGGTGACGTAGTCGTCGGCACCCGCGTCCAGGGCGCGCACCTTGTCCGAGGAGTCGGTACGGGCGGACAACACGATGATCGGGACGCGGTTCCAGCCGCGCAGCCCCTCGATCACCGTGGTGCCGTCCAGATCGGGCAGGCCGAGATCGAGCAGGACGACGTCGGGTTTCCCGGTGGCGGCGACGCGCAGCGCGCTCGCACCGTCGTGCGCGGCGAGAACGTCGTAGCCGTGGGCGGCGAGGTTGATCCGCAGGGCGCGAACCAAGGCCTTCTCGTCGTCCACCACCAGCACGGTGGTCATCGCGCCGCCGACTCGTCCGTTGGATCGCTCGCCGCCTCGCCTGCCACCGGCAGGGCGAGCACCACGGTGAGCCCGCCGCCCGGGGTGTCCTCGGCGCGGATCGTGCCATGCATCGCGGTCATGAAGCCTCTGGCCACGCTCAATCCGAGCCCGAGGCCGGTGCGTGGCTCCCGGTCGCCGAGCCGTTGGAACGGGGCGAAGACGTCCTCCGCCGCCCCGCTGGGCACCCCGGGTCCGGAGTCGACCACCCGCAGTTCGGCCTGGGCGCCGTGCACACTGGCCCGGACGTAGACCACCGATTCGGGTTCGGTTCGGCCGTAGCGCAGGGCGTTGTCGATGACGTTGGCCACCACCCGTTCGAGAAGCCCGGTATCGGCGGAGACCGACGGCGACCGCTCGTCGATCTCGACCCGCACCGATTCGCGGCCCTCCATTCCGGAGAGCGCGGTGTACACCACCTCGTCGAGCCCGACCGGCTCGATCAACGGGGTCACCGCTCCGGTGGCCAGCCGCGAGGAGTCCAACAGATTCGCCACCAATCCGGTGAGCCGATCGGTCGCCTCGTCGACCGAGGCCAGCAACTCGGCGGTGTCGACATCGGACAACCGCAGCGTGGGATCGCGCAGACTGGCCAACGCGGTCTTCGCGGTGGTCAGCGGGGTGCGCAGATCATGACCGAGCGAAGCGAGCAGCGCGGTGCGCAGGCCGGTCGCGTCGGCCCGACGTTGCGCGTCCTGGGTCTCGACGACCATCCGCTGCTGACGCAGGGCCAGCAGCGCCTGCCCGGCCGCGGCCTCCAGCACGAGCTGGTCCGACGCCGGGAGCACCCGTCCCCGCAGCACGAGCCGCACCTCCGGGTTGACCGCGACCTCGGTATCGGCCTCGGGCGTGTCGGACCGCTCGGTCGGCGTGTCGGAATCGCCGCTGACGGCGACCCGTTCCCAACCTCCGCCCCGGTTCTCCTGCAACACCACCGAACTCACCCCGAAGTTCTCCCTGATCTTGTCCAGTAGCCGCTGCAACGGCTCCGAATGGGTGAGCACGGTCCGCGAATAGGACGCGAGCAGCATCGCCTCGGCACGCGATCGACCGGCTTGATCGGCGGATCGCGCGGCGCGGTCCACCACCAGCGCCACCATCACCGCGACCGCCACCATCACCACCAGCGTGACGATCTGCTGACGAGCCGAGACCACCAGCGAGAACATCGGGGTGGTGAAGAAATAGGTCAGCAGCGCGCCGGAGACCGCAGCCGCGCACAACGCGGGCCCGAGGCCGCCGACCAGGGCCACCACCACGATGACCAGCAGGAAACCGACGACCTCGGTGGACAGGTCGAGCTTGGAGTGCAGTAGCAGGCCGAAGACGGCGATCGCGGCAGGCAGCAGGACGGCCAGCACCCAGCCGAGCGCCTTGCGGCCGACGGGTATCGGGTCCATCCGTTTGCGATGTCCCCGACCGGCGTGCGCATGGGTGACGATGTGGACGTCGATCGAACCCGACTCACGCACCAACGCGGCGCCGATGCCCTCGTCCCACAACCGGGCGGCCCGTGAACGCCGGGAACTGCCCAGCACGAGCTGGGTGGCGTCGACGCCCCTGGCGAAATCGAGCAACGCGCTGGGTACGTCGTCGCCGAGCACCAGGTGGAAACTGGCGCCCAGGTCGACGGCCAGCCGCCGACACCGGGCCACCTCGGCCGGTTGGCTGCCCGCGAGCCCGTCGCCGCGCAGCGCATGGACCACGAACAGCTCGGCCCCGGCACGGTTGGCGATCCGACGCGCCCGCCGGATCAGTGTCTCGCTCTCCGCGCCGCCCGTGATGGACACCACGACCCGTTCCCGGGTCTCCCAGGTCTGGGTGATGTGTTGATCGGCGCGGTACCGGCGCAACGCCACATCGACCTGATCGGCGACCCACAACAGCGCCAGTTCCCGCAGGGCGCCCAGATTTCCCGGGCGGAAGAAGTTCGCCAGGGCGGCGTCGACCCGGTGCGCCGGATAGACGTTGCCGTGCGCCATCCGCCGACGCAGTGCCTCCGGGGTGATGTCCACCAGCTCGACCTGTTCCGCAGCCCGCACCACCTCGTCGGGCACGGTCTCCCGCTGGCGGGTGCCGGTGATCGTCTCGACCACATCGTTGAGGCTCTCCATGTGCTGGATGTTGAGCGTGGTCAACACATCGATGCCCGCCGCCAACAGCGCCTCGATGTCCTCCCAGCGTTGCGCGTGGCGGGAGCCGGGCACGTTGGTGTGCGCCAGTTCGTCCACCAGCGCGATCTCGGGTGCCCTGGCGAGGACCGCGTCGAGATCCAGCTCCGGCAGCTCGCGGCCCCGGTAGTGCAGCATCCGGCGCGGCACCGCCTCGATGCCCTCGGTCAGGGCCTCGGTGAGCGCCCGGCCATGGCTCTCGACGAAGCCGATCACCACGTCCGCGCCGCGATCCCGCCGCCGGGCCGCCTCCCCGAGCATGGCGTAGGTCTTGCCGACCCCGGCCGCCGCGCCGAGATAGACCCGCAGTTCACCCCGGCGCGGCGGGCCATCGGCACGCTCGGCGGCCCGCCGATCGGCTGAGTCGGCGGCATCGGCCTGCTTCGACGCCTCGTCCACCCGAGAAGTCTCTCTCGCTCCTGCGCGCGGCACCGTCCTATCCCCTTCCCGTCGGGGTGATCGATGGATCCATGTCAGGGCTGCTCGTGCACGGCGTCGCGGACCGCGAGGTTCAGTGCGAGCACGTTCACCGTCGGCGCACCGAGAACACCCAGCTCGCGACCGGCGGTGTGCGCGGTCACCAGGTCTCGAACGCGTTGCTCGTCGAGGCCGGCGACGCGGGCAACCCGGCCGACCTGCAGTTCGGCGTAGGCCGGGGAGATATCCGGATCCAGTCCGGAGCCCGAGGCTGTCACCGCGTCGGCGGGCACCGCGTCCACCGACACACCCTCGCGGGCGGCGATCGCCGCCGCCCGCTGGTGCACGAGCTGGGTCAGCTCGTCGTTGTCGGCGGCCAGGTTCGAACCACCCGATTGATTCGGATCGCCCGCGCCCAACGGGCCGTCGGCGCCGGCCGATGGACGGTGGTGGAAATAGCGGTCGGCGGTGGGATCCTGAGCCGAGGCCGGATCGACCAGGTCGATGCCGAGGTGCTGTGACCCGACCGGCTGGCCGTCCACCACGATCACCGATCCCTCCGCCTGGTGGGACAGGCCGGGCAGTCTGGCCACCGACCACACCGCCAGGGGATACAGGACGCCGGTCAGCAGCGTCATGACCAGCAGCAGACGCAGACCCGCCATGGTTTGGCGCAGAACAGCGGTGGACACGGTGATCACCCGATTCCGGGAAGGTGACGGACGAGGAGGTCGATGAGCCAGATCCCGAGAAACGGCGTGACGAGTCCGCCGAGGCCGAAGACCAACAGATTGCGACGCAACAACCTGCCCGCCCCGGCGGCCCGATAACGCACTCCGCGCAACGCCAAGGGGATGAGCGCCACGATGATCAGCGCGTTGAAGATCACCGCCGAGAGGATCGCCGAGGACGGGGTGGCCAGTCGCATGATGTTCAGCGCCTCCAACTGCGGATAGAGGCCCACGAACATGGCGGGCAGGATCGCGAAGTACTTCGCCAGATCGTTGGCGATGCTGAACGTCGTCAGCGCGCCGCGCGTGATCAACAGCTGCTTGCCGACTTCCACGATCTCGATGAGCTTGGTCGGGTTGGAGTCGAGGTCGACCATGTTCCCCGCCTCTTTGGCGGCCGAGGTCCCGCTGTTCATGGCCACGCCGACGTCGGCCTGGGCCAGGGCGGGGGCGTCGTTGGTGCCGTCGCCGGTCATCGCGACGAGCCTGCCGCCTGCCTGCTCCTTCTTGATCAGCGCGATCTTGTCCTCGGGTCGGGCTTGGGCGAGATGGTCGTCCACGCCCGCCTGCTCCGCGATGGCCTTGGCGGTGAGCGGGTTGTCGCCGGTGACCATGACGGTGCGGATACCCATGGCCCGCAACCGCACGAACCGCTCCCGCATCCCCGGCTTGACCACGTCGGACAGTCGGATGACCCCGAGCACCCGGGCTCCGGCGCCGCCCACCTCGCCACAGACCAACGGCGTACCGCCCGCCGCGCTGATCCGCTCGACCACGTCGCCGAGTTCACTGGGGACGGTGCCGCCGCTGTCCCGGACCCAGTTCGCCACCTCGGTGGCCGCGCCCTTGCGCACCGAGCGCGTCGTAGCCGCGGATCCGGTGGCGTCGTCCTTACCCGGTAGGTCGATGCCGCTCATCCGGGTCTGGGCGGTGAAGGCGATGAACTCGGCCGTGCTCTCGGCCGCGTCGGGCTCGCGATCCAGCCCGTGTTCCCTGGCACACAGGTCGATGACGCTGCGGCCTTCCGGGGTGTCGTCGGAGAGGCTGGCCAGGCGGGCTGCCTCGGCCAGTTCGGCGAGGTCGACATCGCCGACCGGCACGAGCTCCACGGCCTGTCGGTTGCCGAAGGTGATGGTGCCGGTCTTGTCCAGCAGCAGCGTGTTGACGTCGCCCGCCGCCTCGACCGCACGACCGGAGGTGGCCAGCACGTTGCGCTGTACCAATCGGTCCATGCCTGCGATGCCGATCGCGGAGAGCAGCGCGCCGATCGTGGTGGGGATCAGGCAGACCAGCAACGCGGTCAACACGATCACCGACTGTCTACCGCCGGAATAGGCGGCCATCGGCTGCAACGCCAGGATCGCGAGCAGGAAGATGATGGTCAGCGTCGACAACAGGATGGTCAGCGCGATCTCGTTCGGCGTCTTCTGCCGTTGCGCGCCCTCGACGAGACCGATCATCCGATCGACGAAGGACTCGCCGGGCTTGGCCGTGATGCGGACGACGATCCGGTCGGACAGCACCGAGGTGCCGCCGGTCACCGAGGAACGATCGCCGCCCGCCTCGCGGATCACCGGGGCGGATTCCCCGGTGACGGCGGACTCGTCCACGGTGGCCAGCCCTTCGACGATGTCACCGTCGCCCGGGATCGGGTCGCCCGCCGAGAGGAGCACCAGGTCGCCGACCTGGAGCGTGGCCGCCGAGACCTGTTCGACGGCGAGGTCGTCCTCGGCGAGCAGACGTCCGATCCGGTCGGCGGCATCGGATGCGGTGATCCGGTTGGTGACGCTGTCGACCCGGCTGCGGCGCAGGGTGTCCGCTTGAGCGCGTCCGCGTCCCTCGGCCACCGCCTCGGCGAGGTTGGCGAACAGCACGGTGAACCACAGCCAGCCCGACACCGCGAAGGCGAAGGGCGCGGGGTCCAGCACAGCCAGCACGGTGACCAGCAGCGCTCCGACCGCGACGACGAGCATCACGGGGTTGCGTGCCTGGTGCCGTGGGGAGAACTTGCGGAGTGCGGCGGGCAACGAGGTCCACAGCAGGCGAGGCGAGAACGACCCGGCCCGCACCGGTCGGCCGCCGGCCTGGTCGGCCGGGTCGGCGAATCGGGTGTCCTGCTCGGTGGTGGAGTCCCGGAGTCGGGTGGGGTTGTCGGTGGGGGTCATGCCAATGCCTCCGCGATGGGGCCGAGGGCCAGAGCGGGTAGGAAGGTCAGCGCGGCGAAGAGCACGGCGGTGCCGGTGAGTAGCCCCGCGAACAGTGGTCCGTCAGTGGGCAGGGTGCCCTCGCTCGGGCTGACGGCACGTTGTCTGGCCAGGGCACCGGCCAGGGCCAGTACCGCGATGATCGGCAGCAGCCGGCCGAGCAACATCGCCACACCGAGCGTGGCCTGGAAGAACGGGTCGGTGACGGTGAGCCCGGCGAAGGCGCTGCCGTTGTTGTTGCCTGCCGAGGCGTAGGCGTAGAGCACTTCGGACAGTCCGTGTGCGCCGCCGTTGGTCATCGCCTCACGGGTCGCGCCGCGCAGCAGGGCCGTACCGGTGCCCAACAGCACGATGGCCGGCATCGCCAGCATCGAGATCGCCGCGCAGGAGATCTCGACCCGTCCGATGCGTTTGCCGAGGTATTCGGGGCTACGCCCCACCATCAGACCGGCGAGGAACACCGCGAGTACCGCGATCACCAGCAGCCCGTACAGGCCGCTCCCGACCCCGCCGGGCGCTATCTCGCCGAGCAGGATGTTCAACAGGACGGCGCCGCCGCCCAGACCACTGAAGCTGTCGTGCATGGCGTTCACCGCACCCGTGGAGGTCCCGGTGGTGCTCACCGCGAACAGCACCGAGGCGGTGATGTCGAAGCGGGTCTCCTTACCCTCCAATGCGGCGCCGGCCGCCAGTGTCGCCGGGCCGTGCGCGTGGGTCTCCGCCCACCAGGTGACGGCCAGCAGGACGCTCCACAGCAGGCCGACCACCGCGATCAACACGTTGCCCTGCCGTCGATTCCCGACCATGATGCCGAAAGCCCTGGTCAGGCAGACCGGAATGACCAGCAGCAGGAAGATCTGGAGCACGTTGGTCCAGGCTGCCGGATTCTCGAAGGGATGCGCGGAGTTGGCGTTGTAGATGCCACCGCCGTTGGTGCCCAGGATTTTGATCGCCTCCTGGCTGGCGGCGGGCGCCAGCGGGAGGTCGTGGACGACCCCGTCGAGACCGGTGATGCGCACACTCTCCGCGAAACTCATCACCACCCCGGCCGCGACGAACAGGACCGCCGCGAACAGGGCGACCGGTAGCAGCACCCGCACCACGCCCCGGGTGATGTCCACCCAGACATTGCCGATCCGGTCGGTGCCCGCCCGGACGAAACCGCGCACCAGCGCGACGGCGACCGCCATCCCGACGGCGGCGGAGACGAAGTTCTGCACTGTCAACCCGACCGTCTGCACCAGGTGGCCGAGCGTCTGCTCCGGCACATAGGACTGCCAGTTGGTGTTGGTCGCGAAGCTGACCGCGGTGTTGAACGCCGTGCCGGGCTCGACCGCACCCCGGCCGAGGTCCAGCGGCAGCAACGCCTGGAGGCGCTGGAGCAGATACAGCAACAGGATCGACACCAGTGAGAAGCCGAGCACCCCGATCGCGTAGCCGCTCCACCGTTGGTCGGAGTCCGGGTCCACGCGAACCAGTCGGTAGACCAGCCGTTCGATCCGGTTGTGGGTGGTGCCGGTGTACACCGAGGCCAGATAGGCACCGGCCGGGCGGTAGACGAGGGCTAGGGCGAAGACCAGCACCGCGAGCTGGATCAGGCCTGCCGTCAGCGCGCTCATCAGAACCGGTCCGGGCGAAGCAGTGCGAACACCAGATACCCGATCAGCGACAACGCCAGCACACCGGCGACCACGTCGGCGGCCAGGCTGGTCGCGGGGCCC
This sequence comes from Actinoalloteichus hymeniacidonis, assembly GCF_014203365.1. Lineage (NCBI taxonomy): Bacteria > Bacillati > Actinomycetota > Actinomycetes > Pseudonocardiales > Pseudonocardiaceae > Actinoalloteichus > Actinoalloteichus hymeniacidonis. The sequence goes on along the minus strand of NZ_JACHIS010000001.1, from coordinate 1,059,106 downwards.
GTCACAACCGCTCCAGACCGCGCACGGTCAGTGCGAGCAGCACGAACACGCCGAGAAGCAGCGTGAGATAAGCGAGGTCAGCCATGGTGGAAAAGTCCTTCGTCGGCTGCCGTCCCCTGATGGACGAACACCGTCGGAGCCTGCGCCCGGGGCCCAACCGATCGCGAGGGCTTTGACGGCTTCTTGATGCCGATGCCCCGGACATTGACGGACTCTTGACGCGCCGTGTGACGGGGGACGCCCGCTCGGCGATTCGGACGGGCGTGAGCCCGCTCACCAGGCAACGGACCCGATCAGTAGGAATACACCGGATCAACCGAACCCGCAGAGCGAAGCGAGCGCCCCGCAGGCAGGTCGGCCTGGGCGGCGGCGGTGTTGGTCAGCCCATCCGAACGCATGGCCCAGGTCAGCGACTCAGCTAAGGGATTTGATGGCTGGGCGTTCGTCACGGTCGGTCACCTTCTCTGTGCGCCCTGGGAGGACCCGTGTCCACACCACCGCAGCCACTCGATGCTTTGGCCGGAAAGCTCAGCAAGGTTATCCGAGCTGCCGACTACCGGTCGCAGAACACTGAAGAGAGGCTGTTCCCGAGGCCAGGCCTGAATACTAGTCGGAATGGAGACAGACCAGCGCGCCGATCGGCACAGACAGCCAACTGTAGGGAACCATCAAAGACTCGACCGAGTTCCCAGTCCAATCCACAAGTCCGAAGCAACCACCCTCACCTTCATTTTCACGAAACACACTAGAATGAACTTAGCAACGAGAAAACCAGGGAATAGCCTCCGCCGAGGATACCCTCGATTTCTATGACCAAGCACGTTGCCGGACCCGGCATCGAAAGGGGTCGAAATGCGAACCATTCAAAGGATGGGATGTCAACCAGACCAAAGGCTGCTTCCCATTGAATTCAGGTCCGTCACGATTCCCCCTTATGCCTCGCCGGGAATATTTGACAGGGCCAGCTCTGCCACTTTCTCGGCCTTCATACAAAGATCCTCTTCGACGCCCGCGGCGCGCTGCGCGAGTATGTTCAAGTATTGACTATCGGAAAGGCCGACATAGATCCCGCAGGAGAACTCGTCAGCGCCGCCCGCAGTTGCTTGAACGGCTGGATGTCCTGCTATTTCGAGTGGGCGAAAATCTGGGTACTCAGATTCCAGACGGTAGATTTCCTCTAAGCCATCTCGCTCCGTGTCCGTGTAGAGCACTACCCCTCCGGTGTTCTCCCCTGCTGGCAGCCATCGGCATGGCTCGTAGTCTGTGCCAGCCGCCGCTTCCTCGGGACTTCCTTCGGGCTCCAGCCCGAAACCGGAAGCATCATCTGCTGTGAGAAGAGCGCAGCTTTCTACGCCGGTACTGTCTTTACGGGATGACACCGGCGGCGCCAACGAGTCCGATATCTGCGGATCGGCAGAAGGCAACTCACTAGCCGATGCACTAGTTTCATCAGTGTTTCCACCAGAGGATCCATCGTCTATTGCAGAGCACGCACTGATAGTGAGGACTGTTGCCAAGCTGACGGACGCTAACGACAAGGGATTAAATTTCACTGCCATGCGTCTTGATTCTCCTCTTAGAGGGCTAAATTTTCGCGATACACCATTCTTGTGCGGCTTTGATCATATCAGGCCGCCTCGAATTGATGTACCCGCACTACTCTTCAATCATAGTCAGTCTCGCTTTTTATATCTGCCAGACAGATTTCTTCACTGGAGGCGAACTCTAGTCTTCACAATCTTGCCATGGTTCTGGCGAGCGAAGCTGCGGTCAATTAGAATCCCGCACCTGACGATGTCGAGTGGGTTGATCTTACGAACGAGATCGGCTCGCGGGCAAGGATCTTGGTCGCCATAGGCGTGCGGACGGAATAAGACCGCTCAACCAGGCGACGGGCCCGATGAGTAGTGGATTCACCCGGATCAACCGAACCTACAGACCGAAGCGCGTGGGCCACCGGCTGAAGCATCGAAGCGCGCATAGCCGCCGAAAAGCGACCGCGCCGCAGTCCGGGAACCCGGCGCGCCGTCAGTGATGCGCGTCGACGGGTTCCGGCTGGCAGCCGGGACAGGAGAATGCAGAACGGTTCATGAAGGCGTCGCGCCGCACCGGGCTGCCACACCTCGGGCAGGGCAGGCCCTCTTGGCCATACACCGCCAGCGAGCGATCGAAGTACCCGGACTGCCCGTTGACGTTCACATACAGGGCGTCGAAGGAGGTGCCGCCCTCTTTCAGAGCCTCCCGCATCACGTCGGTCGCCGCGTCCAGCAGTTCGGCCGCCTTCGCCGGGGGCAGGGTGGCCGTCGGGGCCGCCCAGTGCAGCCGGGCCCGCCACAGGGCCTCGTCCGCGTAGATGTTGCCGACGCCGGAGAGCAGGGATTGATCGAGTAACGCCCGTTTGACGCCCGTGCGCCGCCTGCCCATCGCCTTGATGACGGCCTTGGCGTCGAACTTCGGATCCAGCGGGTCCCTGCCGATGTGCGCGACCGGTGTCGGCAGCGCAACGCCGTCGACGATCACCAGGTCGGTCAGGGTCAGGCCGCCGAAGGTGCGTTGATCGACGAACCGCAATTCTCCGGCGGCGTCGTCGAAGCGGAAGCGGACCCGCAGGTGCTTCTCGTCCGGGGAACCGGTCTCCTTGACCAGCAGTTGGCCGCTCATCCCGAGGTGCACGAGTAGCGCGGCGCTGTCGGCGACCGCCTCCTCGGTGGCGTCCGCCGAGGCCACGGCACCCGAGTCCGGCGGCTGCGACGCCGTCGACGAGGCGGCACCGACCAGCTCCGAGCCCACCGTCGACGTGGTCGTCAGTTCCAGCCAGAGGTACTTCCCTCGGCGGCGGGCGGCGGTCAGGGTGGCGCCGCGCAACCGATCCGCGAAGTCCTGCGGCCCCGGTTCGTGCCTACGCACCGCCCGGGGATGCAGGACCTCCACCTCGGAGATCGTTCGACCGATAGCGTGATCGAGTAGACCGCGACGGACGACCTCGACCTCGGGAAGCTCTGGCACGACTTGGTCTCTCGCCTTCACCTGCGGGCGGGCTCAGATCGGGCCTGCCCGCCGACTGTGCCTCGTCCTCAGCCCTTGTCCTGGGTGGTGGAACCCTCGGCCTCGCCGATCTCCTCGGTTGCCGTCCGCAGTTGCTCGGACAACTGCCGCCAAGCCGTCTCGGCCGAGCGCTGCTCGGCCTCCTTCTTGGTGCGGCCGACTCCGGTGCCCATGCCCTGCCCACCGACCAACACCGTGGCGGTGAACTCCTTACGGTGATCCGGGCCTTCCTCGGACACACGGTACTCGGGAACGCCGAGACCAGCGGCTGCGGTGAGTTCCTGGAGACTGGTCTTCCAGTCGAGCCCGGCGCCACGCAGCGGCGCCTCGGCGAGCAGCCCGTCGAACATCCGGTGCACGGTCCGACGAGCCGTCTCCACCCCGTGTTGGAGGTAGACGGCGCCGATGACGGCCTCGAGTCCGTCCGCGAGGATGCTCTCCTTGTCACGCCCGCCGGTCAGCTCCTCGCCCTTGCCCAGCAGCAGGTGGGCGCCGAGCCCGCCTTCGCCGAGGTCTCGGGCGACCCCGGCCAGGGCGTGCATGTTGACCACGCTGGCTCGGAGCTTCGCGAGCTGGCCCTCCGGCAGGTCGGGGTGCTGTTGGTAGAGGTGATCGGTGACCACCAGACCGAGCACCGCGTCGCCGAGGAACTCCAGCCGCTCGTTGGGCGGCAGACCGCCGTTCTCATACGCATAGGACCGGTGCGTCAACGCAAGGTCCAGCAGCTCGGCGCCGATTTCGACGCCGAGCGCGGTCAGCAATGCGGAATGATCTCTAGATCGTCCCTTGGAACCGTGTGCTCCCACGAAGCCGTGCTTCGAGATCAGGCCGGTCGAGCGACCTGGCGGCCGTCGTAGGTGCCGCAGCTCGGGCAGATGACGTGGGACAGCTTGGGCTCACGGCAGTTGCGGTTCGGGCAGGCCACCAGGCTCGGCGCCGAGGCCTTCCACTGCGAGCGACGGGAGCGCGTGTTGGAGCGCGACATCTTGCGCTTCGGGACTGCCACGGCTAGTTCTCCTCAGATTTGTCAGGGGTGTTACTGGGGTCACTGGGGTCACCGAACCGCTCGCGGAGGGCAGCCCAACGGGGATCCATGGTCTCATGGCTATGACCGGGGCCGAGTTCGGCCCACTTCCCACCGCACTCCACGCACAGGCCGGCGCAATCCGGTGCGCACAGTGGCGAGGAGGGCAGTGCCAGCAGCACGGCATCCCGAACCACCGGTTCGAGATCGATCAGCTCCTCGACCACCCGAGGCATCTCGTCCTCCTCGGTGGTCTCGTCCGTTGCGCTCTCCGGATAGGCGAACAGCTCGGTGATCTCGACCTCGACCTCGTCGAGGATCGGTTCGAGACAACGCGAGCACTCGCCCTCGAGTGGTGCCGTGGCGGTTCCCGCCACCAACACTCCCTCGACCACGGAGTCGAGCCGGATGTCCAGGACGACCTCGCCCTGATCCGGGACCTTGACCAGGTCGAGCCCGAGCCGCGTGGTCGGCGGCAGGTTGCGGTGATAACGACGGCTGGCGCCCGCACGTCGGCCGAGCTCGCGGGTATCGATCACCCACGGCCCGGACGGAACGGGGCGCGCGTCGGAAGACGTTTTGGGGGGCATAGGACATCAACGATCTGTCAGGGTGAAGTGGAAAAGGTCCAACCGAAACAGGCTACGCGACGAAGGGCCGCCAGAGGAAATCCGTCCGACCTCGCCCGATGCTCGGTCCTAGGCGATGTGGGGCCGCTCAGCCAGGCATGCTGGAGCGCTGGTCCCACTCGCTGTAGTCGAAGGCGGTGCGTGAGGGCGCCCGCAGCTGCTGGCGGCCCTTGCCGACCGTCCGCAGGGTGCGGTCCAGCAGTTCTTCGAAATCGGCCAGCTTGGCGTCCACGTAGGCGTCGCACTCCGAACGAAGCCGCTCGGCCTCGACACCGGCCGCGTCGACGATCCTGGTCGATTCACCGTGCGCAGCCTGGACCAGCTCGGCCTGCGAGACCAGTCGGGCCTGCTCGGCCTGGCCCTCCTCGACGGACTGGTCGTAGGAGGCCCGGCCCGCCTGGACCATGCGCTCCGCCTCGGCCCGCGCCCGCGCGACGAACTCCTCGTACTCGTGGTTGCCGGTCGTCACGACCCGGTCGGCCTCGGAGTGCGCCTCGGCGAGCATCCGATCGGCGTGCATCCTGGCGTCGGCGACCATCCGCTCGGCCTCGGCCCTGGCCTGCGCCATCAGCTGCTCGGCCTCGGCCCTGGCCTGTCCGACGGTCTGCTCGGCCTGTTCGGTGGCCTTGCCGACGACCTCGTCCCGGTGGTCCAGGACGTCCTGCGCGTCGTCCAGCTCACCAGGGAGGGCATCCCTGATGTCGTCGAGCAGTTCGAGTACGTCGCCGCGAGGAACGACGCACCCGGAGGTCATCGGAACACCCCGTGCGTCCTCGACGATCGTCACCAACTCGTCGAGCGACTCGAACACCCGGTACACGATTTCGACTCCTCGCAGCAGCGCGCCGTTCGGCTACGGCGTCAAGTCTGCCCTGCCCGCCGGATACCGTCAGGGATGTGGTCGCCAGTGCGCGTGTCCCACGCCTGGAGTCCCTGCGATCAGGATCGCACGTCCACCAGCCGGAAGCTCGCGTAGTGGTCACTGGTGTAAAAGAACTCACCGTCGCTTCCGGTGACGATGCGCCGCGCGCCCCGGTGATCGAGGCCCGGAGTCTCCACGGTGTACTCGTGGTAGTAGCCGGTCGAGCAGTCCGGCAGCAGGTCCTCCCGGTTCTGGAACACGGTGCCGTCCTGCGGATACGGGAACGGGCCGCCCGCCTCGATCAGGTCCACCGTGTCGGCGGCCTCGTTCGGCAGTGCGGAGAGATCGACCTCGGTATAGCCGGAGAGATCACCGCAGGCGGGCTGGGCCAGCGCCGTGGCGCCCGCCTCCGCGGCCGCCAATCCGGCGGCGTTCAGCGGCAGCAGCGCGAGAACGGAGAATAAGAGGGCGGCGATCGCTCGCCGAGTGGTGGTCGCCATGATCGTGACCATAGCGTGATCCAATGATCAACGGGGTGACTCTGCGGTGAATCGATCGCGGCAGAGCGTGATGGAACCGCGAGTCCGCCGCGATCTTCGGTAATCAGGCCGAGTTCAGTTCCGCCATCCGAGCCACAATGCGGTGCTCCACGGCAGCGGGCACCAGCGCCGACACATCGCCGCCGTAGGTCGCGATCTCCTTGACCAGGGAGCTGGCGAGGAAGCTGTAGACGGGGTTGGCCGCCATGAACAACGTCTCGACGCCGGAGAGCCGCTGGTTCATCTGCGCCATCTGCAACTCGTAGTCGAAGTCGCTGACGGCGCGCAGCCCCTTGACGATCGCCTGGATCTCGTGGGTCCGGCAGTAGTCGACCAGCAGCCCGTGCCAGGAATCCACCCGCACGTTCGGCCAGGCCGTCACGACCTCGCGCAACGTCTCCAAGCGTTCCTCGACCGTGAAGAGGCTCTTCTTGCTCTTGTTGATCAGGACGGCGACGACGACCTCGTCGAACTGGCCTGCCGCCCGCTCGATGATGTCGAGGTGCCCGTTGGTGACCGGGTCGTACGAGCCTGGATAGACGGCGCGTCTCATGAGCCGGGACGCTAGCAGTACCGCCTCGATCCGCCCTCGATCAACGCGTCGGCCGTGATCGGAGTCACGGCGCCTTTCTGATCTCGCGGGTCGAGCGGGCTAGTCGACGTGCTCGCCCCAGAACAGGACGGTGTCGCCGTAGCGCTTCTCGCGCAGCGCGGCCAGCGGCGCCCGCCAGCTGATGGCGCGGTCCCGGCGGGCTCGCTCCACCACCACCAGACTGCCGGGCTCGGTCCAGCCGTTGCCCGCGAGCCGGTCGAGGACCGCTTCGAGTCGATCAGTGGCCACGTCGTACGGCGGGTCCGCGATGACCAGGTCGAACGGTTCCTCGGCCGGGTCGTCGAGCACGGATTCGACGGTGCCCGCGCGCAGGATCGCGCCGGTGGGGCGCAGCTCCTCGATGTTGCGGCGCAGCACCAGTCCCGCCTTGCGGTCGGACTCGACGAACATCGCGGTCGCGGCGCCTCTCGACAGCGCCTCCAGCCCCAGGGCCCCGGAGCCCGCGTAGAGATCGAGAACCCGGAGCCCGTCCAGCTCCACCAGCGACTCCAGGGCGTTGAACAGCGCCTCGCGCACCCGCTCCGAGGTCGGCCGGGTGCCACGAGGGGGCACCGTGATCCGTCTGCCGCCCATGCTGCCCGCCACGATCCGAGTCACCCGGCCATCCTCGCTCATCCGGCGGACGGCTCCGCTCGCAGGCTCACGGCGTCGGCCGGGCCCTGGGTCAGCCGCCCAGGTGCGCACCGCCGTTGACGTGCAGCACCTGTCCGGTGACGTGTCGCGACGCGGGCGAGGCCAGGAAACCGACGACTGCGGCGACATCGACGGACAGCCCCGCCCGTTTGTTGGCCGTCCTGCCGATCAGCGTGGCGCGGCGCTGCTCCGAGAGTCGACCTCGGAAGAACTCGGTGTCCTCGGTGAGGCCGGGTGACACCACGTTCGCGGTGATGCCCGCGGCGCCCAGCGTGAAGGCCAACTCGGCGTTCCACGCCTCGACCCCGGCCTTGGCGGCGCCGTAGCCTGCCGCGCCGTACTGGGCCGCGATGGAGCCGATGGTGATCACTCGTCCGTCCTCGGCCAGGCTCGGCCGTAACCGCTCGGTGGTCAGCATCGCGCTGAGGAGGTTGGCGGTCAGGTTGGCCAGCCAGGAATCCCGCAGCCCGATGAGATCGCCGTCGGGGGCACGCTCTCGCCCGATGTCGGTGTTGCCGCCCGCGCTGTTCACCAGCACATCGACCCGTTCGGGGAATTCGGCGGCGGCCAGGGCGATCGGGTCGGCGACGTCCAGGGCAAGGGTGTCCACCGATGATCCCAGCTCGGCGGCGACCTCGGCGAGAGGCGCAGGCCGCCTGCCCACGATCAGGACCTGGAAATCCGCCTCGACCAGTTCTCGGGCGACGGCCTTGCCGATTCCGGTTCCGCCACCGGTGACGACGGCTGTGCGTTGCATGCGAACCTCAGTTCTTTAGGCCTAAAGATCTCGATTAGCCTAACACCATGACCGGTACCGACTCGACGGATCGAATCCAGCTCGCCTGGGCCAGGGAACGGCCGGGCACCCCGGTGGAATCCATCGGGGTCATCACGCGGCTCTGGCGGGTGGGCAAGTTGCTCGGCGACGAACGGCGCCGCACGCTGCACCGCATCGACATCGACCGGGCGACCCTCGATCTGCTCAGCACGCTGCGCAGGGCGGGGCCGCCCTACCGGCTCGCGCCGAGCGAACTGGCCAAGCGGAGCCTGATCAGCGCGGGTGCGATCACCCAGCGGGTCGCCAAGGCCGAGGAACAGGGGCTGGTGCTGGTCGAGCGGACCGAGTCAGGTCGACGCACGATCACCGTCGAGCCGACCTCGCAGGGCCATGCGCTCATCGAGCGCAGCGTCGACGACCTGCTGCGGCACGAGGAGTCGCTCATCGATCACCTGGACGTCGAGCAGCGGGCGCAGTTGGCCGAGCTGCTGCGGATCCTGCTGGCGGGGCTGCACGACAAGCTCGGTGTGGCCGAGGAGGGCGCCACCACCGACGCGGGCTGAGCCGTCGGGCGGCTGCCGCGAGCCGGGGGACGGACCGCGCCCGGTCCCCCGACCCGTTCGGCGGTGACTACTCAGCCCACTTCGATCAGTAGGTCGCCACCCTCGACCTGGGCGACCGAGCCGATCGCCAACCGCCGCACCGTGCCGCCCTTGGGTGCGGTGATCCCGGCCTCCATCTTCATGGCCTCGATGGTGGCGACGGTCTGCCCGGTCTCGACGGTGTCCCCCTCGGCGACCTGCACGGTGACCACCCCGGCGAAGGGCGCCGCGACGTGGCCGGGATTGCCCCGATCGGCCTTCTCCGCAGCAGGCACCGCCGAGGCGATCGACCGGTCCCGCACCTGAATGGGACGCAGCTGTCCGTTGAGGGTGGCCATCACGGTGCGCATGCCGCGCTCGTCGGCCTCGCCGATCGCCTCGACCGTGATGTACAGCCGGACGCCGCGCTCCAAGTCGACGGAGTACTCCTCCCCCGGACGCAGGCCGTAGAAGAAGTCCTTGCTGCGCAGCAGGCTGGTGTCGCCGAACTCCTCGTGGTGCGCGAGGAATTCCTTGGCCGGACCGGGGAACAGCAGCCGGTTGAGGGTGGCGCGGGTGTCCTCGGCGAGTCCGGTGTGGTCGGCTTCGGTGAGGGCCACGACCTCTCGGGGGCCGGATCGCCCGGACAGCGCCTTGGCCCGGAACGGCTCCGGCCAGCCGCCGGGCGGGTCGCCGAGTTCGCCGTGGAGGAACCCGATCACCGAGTCGGGGATGTCGAACCGTCCGGGGTCCGCCTCGAACTCGCCGGGATCGGCACCCGCTCCGACCAGGTGCAGTGCCAGATCGCCGACGACCTTCGAGGACGGCGTGACCTTGACGAGCCTACCGAGGATGGTGTCCGCGGCGGCGTAGGTCGACTCGATCTGCTCGAATCGGTCACCGAGGCCGAGAGCGATCGCCTGTTGCCGCAGGTTGGACAGCTGACCGCCGGGGATCTCGTGGCGGTATACCCGGCCGGTCGGTGAGGGCAGCGCCGATTCGAAGGGCTGGTAGATCCGGCGGACCGCCTCCCAGTACGGCTCCAGGTCGCAGACCGAGGCCAGGTTCAGCCCGGTGGCCTGCGGGGTGTGGTCGGTGGCGGCGACCACCGCCGACAGCGGCGGTTGCGAGGTGGTGCCCGCCATGGACGCGGCGGCACCGTCGACCGCATCCACCCCGGCGTGCACGGCGCTCAAATAGGTCGCGAGCTGGCCGCCGGGCGTGTCGTGGGTGTGCAGGTGCACGGGCAGGTCGAACTCCCGGCGCAGGGCGGTGATCAGCGCGGCGGCGGCCGGTGGACGCAGCAGACCCGCCATGTCCTTGACCGCGAGCACGTTCGCGCCTGCGGCCACGATCTGTTCGGCGAGCCGCAGGTAGTAGTCCAGGGTGTAGAGCTTCTCGCCGGGATCGGACAGGTCGGCCGTGTAGCACAGCGCCACCTCGGCGACGGCCTGGCCGGTCTCGCGGACGGCCTCGATCGCCGGGCGCATCTGCTCGACGTCGTTGAGCGCGTCGAAGATCCGGAAGATGTCGATGCCGGTCTTGGTGGCCTCGGTGACGAAGGCGCTGGTCACCTCGGCCGGGTAGGGCGTGTAGCCGACGGTGTTCCTGCCGCGCAGCAACATCTGGAGGCAGATGTTCGGCACGGCCTCGCGCAACGCGGCCAGCCGTTCCCACGGGTCCTCGGTGAGGAAGCGCAGCGCGACGTCGTAGGTGGCGCCGCCCCAGCACTCCAGCGAGAGCAGTTCCGGCGTCATCCGTGCCACATGCGGCGCGACCGCCAGCAGGTCCTTGGTGCGGACCCGGGTCGCCAACAAGGACTGGTGGGCGTCGCGGAAGGTCGTGTCGGTGACGCCGAGTGCCTTCTCGTTGCGCAGCCACGAGGCGAAGCCGACCGGGCCGAGTTCGAGGAGACGCTGCCGGGAACCGGCGGGCGGCGCGGTCTCCAGGTCGATGTCGGGCAGCTTGTAGATCGGGTCGAGGGTGCTGGGTCGGTCGCCGTGCGGGCGGTTCACCGTGACGTCGGCCAGGTAGGTCAGCAGCCGGGTACCCCGGTCGGCGGATTGGCGGGCGGTGAGCAGCTGGGGCCGTTCCTCGATGAACGACGTGGTGATGTGTCCGGCGGCGAACTGCGGGTCGTCGAGTACCGCCTGGAGGAACGGGATGTTGGTGGCCACGCCCCGGATCCGGAACTCGGCCAGCGCCCGCCGGGCCCGCGCGGTGGCGGTGGCGAAGTCGCGGCCCCGACAGGACAGCTTGACCAGCATCGAATCGAAGTGCGCGCTGATCCCGGTGCCCGCGAAGGTCGTACCACCGTCGAGCCGGATGCCCGCGCCGCCGGGCGAGCGGTAGGCGCTGATGGTGCCGGTGTCGGGGCGGAAGCCGTTGCTCGGGTCCTCGGTGGTGATGCGGCATTGGAGTGCTGCGCCACGCAAGGTGATGCCGTCCTGGGAGAGTCCGAGGTCGGCCAACGATTCGCCCGAGGCGATCCGCAGCTGCGATTGCACCAGGTCGACGTCGGTGACCTCCTCGGTCACGGTGTGCTCGACCTGAATGCGGGGGTTCATCTCGATGAAGACGTGGTTGCCGCGTTCGTCGACCAGGAACTCCACGGTGCCCGCGTTGACATAGCCGATCTGCCTGGCGAAGGCCACGGCGTCGGCGCAGATGCGTTCCCGCAGTTCGGGGGCCAGGTTGGGGGCGGGCGCGATCTCGATGACCTTCTGGTGCCGTCGCTGCACGGAGCAGTCGCGCTCGAAGAGGTGAATGGCGTGCCCGGTGCCGTCCGCGAGGATCTGGACCTCGATGTGCCGGGGGTTGATCACGGCCTGTTCCAGGAAGACCGTGGGGTCGCCGAAGGCGGATTCGGCCTCGCGCATCGCGGCTTCCGCAGCATCTCGCAGGTCGGCGGCGTGCTCCACCCGGCGCATCCCGCGCCCGCCGCCGCCCGCGACGGCCTTGACGAACACGGGGAAGGTGATGCCTTCGGAGGCCGCCACCAGCTCGTCGATGTCGGCGGTGGGCGGAACCGAGGCCAGCACGGGCAGTCCGGCCTCCCGGGCCGCAGCCACGGCGCGGGCCTTGTTACCAGCGAGTTCGAGGATGTCGTGCCTGGGGCCGACGAAGGTGATGCCCGCCTCGGCGCAGGCCTTGGCGAGTTCGGGATTCTCGGAGAGGAAGCCGTAACCAGGATACACGGCGTCGGCACCCGCCCGGCGCGCGGCGGCGACGATCTCGGTGACCGACAGGTAGGCGCGCACCGGATGTCCGGGTTCGCCGATCTCGTATGCCTCGTCGGCTTTGAGCCGATGCACCGAGTTCCGATCTTCGTGGGGGAAGACCGCGACCGTGCCCGCGCCCAGTTCGTAGGCGGCACGGAATGCGCGAATGGCGATCTCGCCTCGGTTGGCGACAAGGACCTTTCGGAACATGGTGACTCCCTTCCGACCAGCGAATTCTCGCTGTCGGGGACCGTACCGGCATCATCTCGCCGATCGGGAGGACTCTCCGAGCACTCGAACGGTCTACTTTTCGCCTATCGGAAGAAAACGCGCTGTTCTTCTCTCGTTGATGTGATCGACATCTCCGCCTTGGTCATACTGAGTGGTTCTCGTCTGCCCGGGGGCGTGCTATGGGGCAGGGTCTGCGCGCGTGGCGGCGCGGACGGGCGACCCGGCAAGATTGTTCTTAGTTGCCGCCTGCCCGCGCCCAGGAGGTTCCGGAGTCGATGAAGACCACGAACCGATCATGGCGCGGTCTCGGGATTGCGCTACTCGCAGTCGTCCTGACGAGTTGCGCCGGCCAGGGAGAACAGACCTGGGGTCCAGCGCCTATCGACGGTCTTGACTTCGATGGATCCACCGTTCTGCGGCCGGAGGATCCGAACCTTCCATCCGCCTCGGCCGAGGAGCTGCCCAGCGTGTCGGCCCGGAGCGACGATCCTCCCGAGGGCGTCGCGGCCATGCCCTGGGAGCTGATCGCAATCGGCGACGACGGCCGTAGCGCCGTGATCCGCTATCTCCCGACGATTGCCTGCTATCAGGAAGCGGGGGTCTGGGCGCGTTATGACCACGATCGCGTCCTGCTGGCCCCACTCGCCGAGGACGGACGATCGAACACAGCATGTTCCTTGGCCGCGCAGGAGCCGAACACCGTGGTGGTCGAGTTCTCCGAAGACTTAGCCGGACGGGATCTCCGATCGCTTCCCATCGACGACAAGCTCACCGAGTGGCTCGATCAACGCTGTTGCCCGCCGACCACCGTGGCATGACCACCGTCCTTTTCAGCTCGTCAGAACACACAGGTGCCCTCGGGGATGGTGCCGTCGGCACGGTAGACGACGCTTTTGACCATGGTCGACTCCTGCTTGAGTCGGGCGGCCAGTTCTTTACCCCGCTGAATCCAGGCCTTTTTCGCTTCCGGCGTGGGGAATGCCGATTCGCGCGCGTCGATCGGGTCCAAGATGTCTTGGTATTCATCGTCCCAGGCAGCAAGATCGCGGGCGAGGTCGTCACCGAGCATCAGAAGCTCGGCGGCCTCATCGACGGGGTGCTGGTGCATGGGGTCGTCCGGGGTTTTGAACCACACGGGATAGCCAGACCACCCAGCGTGCAAGGTCACGTTGTACATCCGTTGCGCTTCCTCCCCCTCTCTGTCAGTGACTTTAGGAGCCGGGCGCGGGCAAGTCCTTTTCGTGTGGAGGGCGCCGGGCGCATCGTGTCGGAGTGCTAGACGAGCCCAGCAGACACAGCGGTCGGGTCAGAACACGCAGGTCCCACGAGGTATGGTCCCGTCGCCGAGGTACTCGACACGGGCGACTGCCGGGGATTCCTGTTTGATCCGTGCGGCGAGTTCCTTCCCGTTCGCCAGCCAGGCTTGCTCCGCTTGCGGGGTCGGAAACCGGGACTCGCGCGCATCGGCACGGTTGAGGATTCCCTGGAACTCGGCTTTCCAGGCGGCTAGTTCACGAGTCAGGTCGGCGCTGAGAGCCAGCAGCTCAGCCGTCTCGTCGATCGAGTGCTGAAGCATCGGGCTCGTGGAAGTGGAGAACCAGACTGCCTCTGCATCCCAGTTGGCATGCAGGATGACGTGATATCCGGTCATCGCTCGTTCCTCTCCTTGTGTGGTCGAAGTACCTTGTCCAGCGACATCGGATGAGCACCGACGATGTAACCGTTGTCCGAGACCGTGATGGCGACCCGACGGGTATCGCCGTCGATCTCCACTTCGTACACAGGCCGATCCTCGCCGATATAGCCGACCAGACGTCCACGGTCGAGCGCGGCCGAGATCAGGTCCGGCACACGCTCGCCAGCTGTCCCACAGGATTCGAACTCTTCCCGTTTAGTGCCAGCGAGAATGTGCGCGAGTCCTGCCCACCGGCCGCCGTGTTCAAGCCATACGATGCGGCCGGTCCGGAGGCGTTGCATGAAGACGATTCGTTCCGGGCTGACTTTCGTTCCGTTGCGGCGTAGTTCCGCGATTTGCTCGGCGTAACGGATCGCTGGATCGGGGTGCTGGTCGGTGTGGCGGGCCAGGGTTGTGGCTGGTGTCGGCCCGGAAACTGTGTCGGTGGCGGTCAACGCCACGAGCGGGGCAGGTTCGCTGCCGATGCCGTGCCCCGCGATCTCGTGGCAGTAGCCGTTAATGAGGTCTTGGGTTTGGGTGAATAAGTCGCGGGCTGCACGGACGTCCTGTCCAGACCGTGCAGCTAGCCGGTTGATCTGCGAAACCTCCGGCTGAGTCGATCCGGTGGTGGCGGTGGCGAACACGGTTGCGCCGTCGGTGATCGCCGCCTCGGCCTGGGCCGCCGCTCGCCGAGCTTCCGTCAGCAGGGCATGGGCCCGGCGCAGCTGGGCGACCACATCGGTAACCGACACGACACATCCCCTCACTGTTAGTGACTTCAGGATGCCGGATGCGGGCAAGCCCTTTTCGCTTGGAGGGCGCCGGGCGCATCGTGGCGGAGCGCAGGACGAGCGCGTGGTGTGGTGCAGGGCGCTCGGCCGCGATGGCAGTGCCGGGCATGGTCGGATAACGAGCGCAACAGGCACAGCGTGCAGGGGACGCCGTCGCCTGCGTTGACTCTGTAAACGGGTTCTTCCATGCCGAACACCGCGCCGCAGAGGGCGACCAGCGGTGTCGGCGCAGCAGTCGCGGCCCCGATCTCCACGATGTGCACCGGCACAGCGCCCGTGCGCCGAAGGAGGATCCGAGGAACCTGCTCCGCGCCGAGGTTCACCCCTTCCGGTGGCGTCCACAGCACCGCCTGACAGTCCGCGCAGTCGGCGACCTGGGTGGCCGGGATACCGGGCAGCACCTCGGCAGGCGGCGGGCCGAGGATCAGCGCAGCGCCGCAGAGGGCGGTGACCTGGTCGCCGTCGACGGGTATCGGATCAGCGGTGAAGACCGCGATCTGATGGCGGTCCAGGAACAAACCCGCCACCGGACGCGCCAACTGCTCCACCAACAACGACTCGGTGGCGGTCTCCCGCTCGCCGCTCATCGCCGGTTTCCGATGAGCGCCCGGATATACGGCCGGATCCGAGCGGCCCGCATCCGATGCACGATCGGAACGACCTTGAACGTCGTGAGGGTCCTCATCGGACGACCGCCAAGCGGCGCCGACGAGACGCGGTCGGTTTCCGCGTTGCGGCGAGGCAGTCGGGGCAACGATGGTCGTCGTAGTAGGGCACCGCGACCGGGCGTCGATTAAGGGCGGTGAACAGCGTGGTCGCGTCGCAGATCGGGCGGATATGCGCGCGGCCGTCGGTGGTCCAGTGTTCGGTCTCGGCGCGATGGGTGTCGCCATCGCCGACGGCACGAACGAACCAGGGTCCGTTCATCAGGCACCGCCGAGGGCGCTAGCCGCAGCCGGGGTGGCAGCTTCGGCGTTCCACGGTTGTTCGGCAGCCAGGGTGTGGGCGTGTTTGAGTGCCCAACTGAGTTCGGGGATCCGGTCGGCATGGATCGACCAGCTGCCCAGCGACCCGAAGCGGTTGACGATGGTGAGAACGGCGCTGTCGTCGCCGGGATCGACGACGGTGAACTCGCGTTCTTCGAGCCCGGTGCCGAAGGCGGGGACGGTCACCGCGTGGCGCAGGCGGTACCGCAGACCGCCGATCACTTCGAGGGCCGCACCTGCGGTGATGGCGGCGAAGACAGATTTGTGTCCGGGGCGGTGGCCCTCGATCAGCACGTGGCCACGAGACCGGTTGCACCCGATCTCCACCCACGTCGACCGGGCGGGCTGACCCGAGGCGAGGGCGGGAACCCATTCCGCCCAGTTCGACGGATCACGAAAAGACCTCATGAAGAAACCTTCCAGCTGTTGACGAGTAGAGGTGCGCCGCCGGAGGACCGGGCCTCGGCGGCGCAGCGCGCAAGGATCGACGCGACCGACACCGAACCGGCGTGGGCGCGGGTGCGATGGGCCTTGACCCGACGAGGACGCGGGGTCCGATAACCCCGGACCGTCATCGGCAGGCCAGCGGCGAACAGCGCAACTGCGGCGGAGATCAACGGGTGCACGACGGTCGCCGACACATCCGGCGAGCATGAATCGGCAGCTCACCACCACGGAGAGCAGGCCCATGTTCAGCAGGCCAGCAGCGCCGATCACTGCGGGGGGCTGCCGTAAGCAGGCCTAGAACAGTCCACGTCAGGTGCATATTAACTCCAACTGGCTTGAGCCACTTCTGGCTTAAGCCAGTGAAGCAGGTCTCCCGCTCTGGGTCAAAGAACTGGCTTGAACCAGTTGTAGGCTCACCGGTATGGATGACGGGCAGGCCGATGCACGCACGGCGAGCAAGCAACTCCCGAGCCGCCGCATCGCCGACGCGGTCCGGGCCTCGATCGTCGACGGCGAACTGAACCCCGGCGACAAACTTCCTTCGGAACGCGAATTGGCCGCGCGGTTCGGCACTGCCCGTAACACCGCTCGCGAAGCTGTTCGCCTACTGGCCGACGAGGGACTGGTCTCAGCAAGGCACGGCAAAGGCGTTTTTGTACGCGAACAGCAACGACTGTTCCGATGGGGCCATGAGCGATATTCGAAGAAGGTCTATCGAGAGACCGGGCTCACTCCATTCCGTTTGGAAATGCATCGCCAAGGCAAGAGCGCCCGCATCGATTGCGTGGCCATCGATCGCATCACTCCACCGGCTGACGTGGCTGAACATCTCAAGGCCGACATCAGCGACCAGTCGGTTATCCGCAGGAAGAACCTCTACTACGCCGACGACGAGCCAGTCCAGGTTGTGATCACCTACATTCGGTGGGAGGACGCAGCGGGCACCTTGCTACTCGAACCTAAGACCGGACCCGGTGGTATCTATGGAAGGTTGGAAGACGCGGGCTATTACATGGCTAGCGGTCAGGATCAAATCGTGGCCAGGATGCCCAGTCACGACGAAGCTTCCTTCCTTCAACTTCCTCCTAGCACTCCGGTCCTAGAAGTCCTGCATACGAGCTACGACCAAAATGGCGAGCCCTTCGAGGTTTCGCGATTCGTCCATCGCGGCGACCGCACCGGACTCCACTACACCTTCGCCGTGGACGATTAACCCGTGACCGGACGAACGCGCGGGACAGTCCTGTTGGCCGTCCTCGCACTGGCCTGGGGTTCGAACTTCCTCTGGATCAAGATCGCTCTGGAAGGATTCGACCCCATCACGTTGACCTTCGGTCGACTCGTCTTGGGCGCGCTCGTCCTGTTCGCCATCGTCGGTGTGCGACGGGAGCGGCTACCCCGCGATGCCGCGACCTGGGGGCATCTCGCCGTCGCCGCCCTGCTGGCCAACGCCGCGCCCTATCTACTGTTCGCGGTCGGGGAGACCCGAGTGGACTCCGGCATCGCCGGAGCGCTCAACGCCACCACCCCGCTCTGGACCTTGTTATTGGCGTCGGCGCTGCGTACGCAGAACCGGCCGACCACGGCCCAAGCCGCCGGCTTCCTTCTCGGCTTCCTCGGTTGTCTGCTCGTCTTCCAGCCGTGGACGACCAACGGTATCGACCTCGTAGGCGCGCTGATCTGCCTGGCCGCCGCGTTCTCCTATGCGTTGAGCTACCTCTACATCGGCCGTCACCTCGCACCCCGCGAGCTCTCGCCGGTCGCGTTGTCGGCCGGTCAACTCCTCGCCGCAGCCGCCTTGCTGGCCCTGGCGCTGCCTTTCGGTGATCCCGAGACCACCACCTTCACGGCCCCCGCCATCACGGCCCTGCTCGTACTCGGCGTTCTCGGCACCGGACTCGCCTACATCGTCAACTACGCCCTCATCCGGACCGACGGAGCGCCACAGGCCTCCCTGGTCTCCTACCTGCTTCCCGCCATAGCCGTCGTACTCGGCGCGTTGTTCCTCGGCGAACCTTTGACCGCGACGCTCATCGGCGTCGTCGTGATCCTGTTCGGAGTCGCCGTGTCTCGGCGACAAGCCCGTCCGTCCGGTTGACCGTCCCCATCGTCGTCCCATGGCCACAAAACCCGTCGCCCGCACCCGGGCGCGCTTGTTACGTTGTAGGACTGCCTTGAGGAAGGACCAAGGGGTCATGCCACCGCAAGAACGCGCCCACTACTCCGACGACGACATCCGCTCGGCCTGGGTCGACGAGCCGCCGCAGCTGAATTCCACCGTCACTCTCGCCGACTACGATCCGGCCTGGCCCGAACTGTTCCAGCGGGAGGCCGAGCGGATCCGCACCGTGCTCGGCGAGCAGGTCCGTCAGCTCGAACACGTCGGGTCGACCTCCGTGCCCGGTCTGTGTGCCAAGCCCATCATCGACATTCTGTTGGTGGTGCCCGATTCCTCGGACGAGCCCGGTTATCTCGCCGCATTGGAGGCGGCGGGTTATCGGCTGGTCATCCGGGAGCCTGAACAGGACGAGCACCGCGCGTTGAAGGGCCCGGACACCAACATCAATCTGCACGTCTACTCGCCCGGCTCCGTCGAGATCGAGCACTATCTCCGGTTTCGCGACCGGCTGCGCGACCATGATTCCGAGCGGGACCGCTATGCGGCGGTCAAGCGGGAGTTGGCGGCCAGAACGTGGAAGTACATCCAGCACTACGCCGATGCCAAGAACGAGATCGTCGACGAGATCATGGCGCGCGCCGAGGCGGCCGAAGCGAGCGCAACACCCGTGGCCTATGACGAGTTCGCCGAACGCTACGCCGATCATTCGGCGACCAACCCGTTCCAGAAGCTCTACGATCGGCCCGCGATCCTGAACCTGGCGGGGGAGGTCGCCGGACTGCGGGTGCTCGACGCCGGATGCGCGGCCGGGTATCTCGCCGCCGAGCTGGCCCGGCGCGGCGCGCGGGTCACCGGGATCGACGCGAGCGAGCAGTTGTTGGCGATCGCACGCGAGCGAAACTCGGTCGACGACTCGGTGGTCTACCGGCATGCCGATCTCGCCGAGCCCCTCGAGTTCCTCGCCGACGACTCCGTCGACCTGATCACCGCGTCGCTGGTCCTGCACTACCTGCGCGATTGGGCGCCGACGCTGGCCGAGTTCCGGCGGGTGCTGCGACCCGGCGGCGCCGTCGTGCTCTCGGTGCACCATCCCGAGGACTGGCATTGGTTCGAGGGCACGCGGTATTTCGAGACCGAACTCCTGACCGACGAATGGTCGATGGGCGATGCTGGTACGCCGCAACGGGTCCAGTTCTATCGGCGACCGCTGAGCGCGACCTTCGCGGCGGTGCGGGCGGCGGGTTTCACCGTCGACGAACTCGCCGAGCCACAACCGCTGCCGGAATGCGAGACGACGGACCCGGGAGCCTTCGCGATGCTCACCGGCGGCCCTCGGTTCCTCTACTTGAGATTGATCAGTCCGGCGTCGTAGCCGGTGGCGGCGGGCGCCACCTGCTGTGACGAAGCGCGGTCTTGACAGTAGTCATTTAGGCAAGGCTAGCCTACCTCGTGTCGGTCACCCGATCGTGACCGAATCGACGCGAGGAGAGGACGAGAGCCGCATGCCGTCGCGCAGCGCCGAACCACTGGACGCGCAGACCACCGACCTCGACGACGTACTCCGGGCGGCGCCAGACCCGCGCCGCCCGGAAGCACCGCAACCGAAGAGAGTCGACGATCGACTCGGCACGTTCGCCTTACGCCCGGTCGATGCGGTCGCCGACGCACCCCTGCTGCACGGTTGGCTCACGCATCCGAAATCGGTGTTCTGGCAGCTCGGCCACGCCACCGTCGAGCAGATCCGCGCCGAGTTCAGCGCCATCGCCGATGCGACGGACCGCGAGGCGCTACTCGGCCTATACGAGGGCCGCCCGCTCTTCCTCATGGAGCGTTACGACCCTCGGACCGAACTCGGCGACCACTACCCGGCGCAGGCCGGGGACATCGGCATGCACTTCCTCGTCGCCCCCGCCGAGGGCCCGCCGATCCACGGCCTCACCA
Organism: Actinoalloteichus hymeniacidonis; assembly: GCF_014203365.1. Taxonomy (NCBI): domain Bacteria; kingdom Bacillati; phylum Actinomycetota; class Actinomycetes; order Pseudonocardiales; family Pseudonocardiaceae; genus Actinoalloteichus; species Actinoalloteichus hymeniacidonis. The sequence goes on along the minus strand of NZ_JACHIS010000001.1, from coordinate 1,038,991 downwards.
CCTCGGTACTGACCACGATCATGGATTCCTTGTTCGCCGATCCGAGCGTTCGCCGCATCGTCGTCGAACCGGATGTCCGTAACACCCAGGTCCAGGTGCTCAACGCGGCCGTGGGTTTCGGCGTGTTGAAGACCATCACGCTGCCGACCAAGCAAGCCGCGCTGAGCATCTGCACCCGCGCCGGCTATCAGGCAGCCCGCGGAGGACGTCGATGAATCCCCAGGACATGGTCGGCCACCTCACCCCGCAGCTGTGGGCGCAGGCCAATCGCCATCTGGTGCGCAAGGCGCTCGCCGAGTTCGCCCACGAACGGCTGCTGAACCCGCAGGCGCTCTCCGACGGCAGCTGGCAGGTCCTCGCCGACGATTCGCGCACCGCCTATACCTTCACGGCCCGTCGCTTCGGCTTGGACCACTGGCAGCTCGACGCGGCGAGCATCACCCGGCGGCGCGACGACGTCGAGCTTCCGGTGGATGCGATCGAGTTCGTGCTGGATCTACGCGCGTCGCTGGAACTCGACGAGCAGACGCTGCCCGTCTATCTGGAGGAGATCAACGCCACCCTGGCCGCCCGCGCACTGGCGCTGTCCCGGCCCGCGCCCACGGCGGCCGAATTGGCCGTCGCCGACTTCCAGACGATCGAGACCGGGATGAGCGAGGGACACCCGTGCTTCGTCGCCAACGGCGGCCGAATCGGTTTCGATGTCGTGGAACAACGTCGCCACGCACCGGAATCCGGCGTGCCGGTGCGGCTGATCTGGGTCGCCGCACGCCGAGATAGATCCACCTTCACCAGCGCCGTCGATCTCGACTACGACACGCTGATGCGCGGCGAGCTGTCGCAGGCGCTTCGCGATCGCTTCGCGGGCACGCTCGCCGTGGTGGGCCTGACCCTCGACGACGTCCGTCTCATCCCGGTGCACCCGTGGCAGTGGTGGAACCGGCTCTCGGTGACCTTCGCGGGCGAGATCGCCAGACAAGACCTGATCTGCCTGGGCGAAGGAGAGGACTCCTACCTGGCGCAGCAGTCGATCCGCACCTTCTTCAACATCAGCGAACCGACTCGGCACTACGTCAAGACCGCGCTCTCGGTGGTCAACATGGGTTTCGTCCGGGGGCTGTCCGCCGAGTACATGCGGGTGACACCCGCGATCAACGACTGGCTGAGTGAGCTGTTCGCGGGCGATGACACGCTGCGGGCCAACGGGGTCGGGCTGCTTCGCGAGCGGGCCGCCATCGGCTATCACCACCGGCAGTACGAGGCGGGATCGCCGAAGGGGTCGATCTATCGGAAGATGCTCGCCGCGCTCTGGCGGGAGAGCCCGGCCGCCACCCTGGCACCGGGCGAGCGGACCGCGACGATGGCCTCGCTACTGCATGTCGACCGCGACGGCCGTTCGCTGGTCGGCGCGTTGATCGCCGGGTCGGGCCAGGAGGGCCCGTCCTGGCTGCGGTCTTATCTGGACGCCTACCTGGTGCCGCTGCTGCACTGCTTCTACGCCTACGACCTGGTGTTCATGCCGCACGGCGAGAACATCATCCTGGTGCTCGACGAGCGCGGCATCGTCCGCCGAGTGCTGCTGAAGGACCTCGCCGAAGAGGTCGTGGTCATGAGCAACGACACGCCCCTTCCCGCCGACGCGGAACGCATTCGCGCCGAGGTGCCCGAACAGCTGCGCGCGCTGTCGCTGTTCACCGACGTCTTCGACTGTTTCTTTCGGTTCCTGGTACCCATCCTGGTGAGCGAGGACCTGGTGTCCGAGGAAGAGTTCTGGGCCGTGGTGGCCGATTGTGTGCTCGACTATCAGAAATCCACGCCAGCCCTGGCGGACCGCTTCGCCCGGTATGACCTGTTCGTGGACCGCTTCGCCCTGTCGTGTCTGAACCGACTGCAACTGCGCAACAGCAAGCAGATGGTCGATCTCACCGATCCCGCCGGGTCGTTGCGGCTGGTGGGCGAACTGACCAATCCACTGGCCTGCCACGCCAGGGCGGCGCTGCCCGCGCGGTGAGCAAGGGCGCGGGCGAGCTCGCCGCCCGCGCCCCCCGCTTTCGATTCCGACGCCGTCAGCGATGACCGGCGGCGTCCCGTAGCAACGCCATCCTGATCTCCCGCGCGGTACTCATGTGCGCGGCGCCGATCTGGCGGGCGAGCGCGGTATCCCGGTCTCGGATCGCCTCGATGAGCCGTTCGTGCTCGTCCAGCGCTGCCGACCAACGATCGCCGACCGACAGGGTCGACCTCGGCACGTGCACGAGGTGGATGTTGAGTCGGCCGAGTAGGTCCGAGAGCACCGGGTTGTGTGCGGCTTGCCAGAGCGCGGCGTGGAATTCGAGGTTGGTCCGGATCCTGGTGCCGTCGTCCGGGTCGACCAGCGCACGATCCCGCGCCAACAGGCCTTCCAGGCTCAGCAGATCGGCCACGGTGCGGGCCTGCGCCGCCTGCCCGGCTGCCTCCGCCTCCAACAGGATGCGCATGTCGTAGACCTGCACGACCTCCTGGGGGTCGACGGCCCGCACCTGGATGCCTCGGCCCTGCGAGATGACGAGTCGATCCTGCTCCAGCCTGCGCAACGCCTCCCGGACCGGGGTGCGGGAAACGCTGAACCGGGTAGCGAGATTCACCTCGCGTAGCGGGGTTCCCGGTGGCAGGACGCCCGCGAGGATCTCGTCGCGCAGCCCGGTGTACACCGTCTGCGCATCGGTTCGCCCCGTTCCACCGGTGGTCGTCATCAACGCTGTCCACTCTCATCTCTTCGCGCAGGCCGCGCGTCCGCCACCGTCGGTGCTCAGGCCAGTGTCCCAGCACGTCGGCCGAAGACCGCTCCGGCGGTGAGTCCCGACCCGCCCGGATAGTTGCCGCTGAACAATCCGCCCAGCATCTCGCCGCAGACCAGCAGACCGGGCAGCGGCACGCCGTCCTGATCGAGCACCCGACCGTGGACGTCGGCGTGCAGCCCACCGAAGGTGAAGGTGATTCCGCAGGTCACTGGGAAGGCGTAGTACGGGGCATTCTCCAGCGGGATGGCCCAGTGCGATTTCGGCGGTTCGATCCTGGCGGCCCGCCCGTCCTTGACCGCCAGGTCGAGGGGGACGCTGCGGTCGATGCTCGCGTTGAAGTCGGCGACCGTGCGCGCCAGCTGCGCCGGGTCGACGCCCATCAGTCCGGCGAGTTCCTCGATGGTGTTCGCCGTGACCACCGAGGCGCCCGGCATGTCGTATTCCTCGGCGCGCAGCCGGGGCCGCGTGGTGGCGTCGAAGAGTTGGAAGGCGAGGCCCTCGGGCTGGGCGAGAATGTCGGCGCCGTACTTGGCGTAGGTGTAGTTGCGGAAGTCGGCGCCCTCGTCGATGAACCGCGCGCCCAACTTGTTGACCACGATGCCCAGTGGATAACCGCCCCTGGTCAGCTGGTTGGTGAACTCGCGATTGCCCTCGTTCTCCGGGAACCAGGCGTCCCAGGCGACGCTGTGGCAGGTGGCGAAGTCGCCGTGGGTGGCCGCGCCGACGGCGATCGCGGCGGTGAGCAGGTCACCGGTGTTCAGCGGGGTGCCCCGCACCTTCGCCGCCTGCCAGCCCGCGCCGAGGTGCTTCCGGCGCAGTTCCGGGTCGGCCTGGAAGCCGCCTGCGGCGAGTACCACCGATTCGGCGTGGGTCGTGCCTTCTCGTCCCGCCGCGTCGGTCCAGGTCACGCCGGTGATGGCGCCGTGGGAGCTGACGAGCTCGCGGACTCGGATGCCGTAGCGGATCTCGATGCCCGCCTGCTCGGCCGCGCGGGTGTGCTGTTCGATCAATCCCTTGCCGCCGCCGACGCTGCCGACGGCGAGCCCGCCCCAGAACACCTGCCTGCCCTGCGGATCGGAGTAGGCCTGCCTCTCGTACATCAGGCGGTAGCGCAGGCCTTTGCCGTGCAGCCAACGCAGCGTGTCGAGGCTGTCTCGGCAGAGCACCTCGGTGAGGGCGGGATCGTTGCGGCCCGAGGTCACCGTGGCCATGTCGGCGGCGAACTCCTCGGCCGAATAGGGCGGCAGGACCGAGATCGCGTGGCGCTCATCGGGTTCCAGCAGGTCGGCGACGTCGGCCAGCCCGTGGTGGGCGATGCGCACGGCGCCCGCCGTGTAGTAGCTGTTGCCGCCCGCCTGGTCGGGTAGGCCCTTCTCCAGCAGGACCACGCGGCGGCCTCGCTCGGCGGCGGCGTGGGCGGCGCTGAAGCCCGCGTTGCCCCCGCCGACCACGATGACGTCGAACTCCTCGGTCGGCGCGGCGTCGTGGGCAGCGGCCGATGATCCCTGCGGCATTGGTCCTCCCGGTGCTTGTTCCCTCACTGCACATCAATGTATACAAGTGTCGACAATCGCGACGATGCGGTTGTGCCGCCCGTGAGGCGACTCGACGTAGGAGCGAGGGCGTTGGCATGGAGCAACGAGGCTCGACGACGACAACACCGCAGGCCCGGCGGCGTTGGACCAGGTGGCTGCCCGCCGTGGTGGCGGTCGTGGCGACGGTGACGGTGGTCGCCACCGCACCCGCCGAGGAAGGCGGCGCCGTCGGCACGGCCCGCGAAGTGCTCGGCGATCGACAACTACGACTGATGGCCCCTGCCGAACCCGGCGGCGGCTGGGACCAGACCTCCCGCGAGATGCAGGGCGCCCTGCGGGACCTGGTCGGCCGCGCCGAGGTCTACAACGTGGGCGGCGCGGGCGGCACCATCGGACTCAGCCAGTTCGTGCGACTCGGCGCCGACCCGACGCAGCTCATGACCACCGGACTGATCATGATCGGCGCGATCGAGACCAACGACTCCCCGAACTCGCTGGCCGACACGACCCCGCTGGTCCGGCTCACCACCGACTACCAGGTGGTCGTCGTGCCCGCCGACTCCCCCATCGCCGACACGGCCGACCTCGTCACCGCGATGCAGGAGGACCTGCCCAGCGTGTCGATCTCCGGCGGTTCGGCGGGCGGCGTCGAACAGATCCTCGCCGGGATGATCGCCGGTGAGGTGGGCGCCGACCCGGCCGAGGTCTCCTACGTCGCACACTCCGGCGGCGGCGAAGCACTCACCACGCTGCTCTCGGGGCGCGCAACGGCAGGCATCTCCGGACTGTCCGAGATCATGCCGCAGATCGAGGCGGGCACCGTCCGGGCGCTGGCCGTGTCCAGCCCGGAACGTCTGCCGTCGCTGCCCGAGGTGCCGACGCTGCGCGACGAGGGCCTGGACATCGAATTGGAGAACTGGCGCGGCGTGGTCGCGCCTGCGGGCATCTCCGAGGACGAGGAACGCGCCCTGGAGGAACTGCTGGTGGACATGACACAGACCGAGGCCTGGCAGGACGCCCTGGAACGCCGAGGCTGGGGCGACGCCACCCTCGCGGGCCCGGAGTTCGACGAGTTCGTCCGCACCGAACGGGAACGCGTGGCCGTGGTGCTCGACGAGATCGGGCTGGGGTGAGCCGGATGACCGACCCCGAACCGCAGGCGGGCCCGCCCGCCGAACGCCCGGCTCCGAGCGGCTCCGACCGGCGCACCGTGCTGGCCACCGGCGCGTTCGGTGCCCTGATGGTGCTGGCCGCAGCCCTGGTGATCATCGACGCGATCCGGCTCCCCGAGACCAACGCGGTCGTCGGGCCTGCCGTCGTGCCACTACCGATCGGCATCCTGCTCGGCCTGGTGGGCGCGATCCTGCTCGGACAGTCCGTCCTGCGGCTGCGCACCGCGCCCGCCGGAGTCCAATGGCAGCCGAAGGCCCTGCTGCGGCTGGCGGGCATGGTCACCGCGCTGGTGGCCTTCGCGGTGCTGCTGCCGTTCCTCGGCTACGTCGTGACCTCGGCGGGCCTGTTCGTGGCCGCCGCGATGTTGCTCGGCGCCACCCACCTCGGCCGGATGATCGCCTACGGCTGGGCGCTCGCCGCGATCGTCTTCCTTGTCTTCGACCGGCTGATCGGGCTCACCCTGCCGACCGGCCCCTGGGGGTTCTGAGGATATGGACCAGCTCGGACTGCTCCTCGATGGCTTCGCCTCGGCGATGACCCCCGGCCACCTGCTGTGGGCGTTGCTGGGCGTCACCATCGGCACGGCCGTCGGCGTCCTGCCCGGTATCGGGCCCGCGCTGACCGTCGCGCTGTTGCTCCCCATCACCTTCCGTCTGGAACCCGCCAGCGCGCTGATCCTCTTCGCGGGCATCTACTACGGCGGCATGTACGGCGGATCGACGACCTCGATCCTGCTCAACACCCCCGGCGAGAGTGCGTCGATCGTCTCGGCGCTGGAGGGCAACAAGATGGCCCGCGCAGGCCGCGCCGCCGCCGCGCTGGCCACGGCCGCCCTCGGCAGCTTCGTCGCGGGCACCATCGGCACCCTCGCACTGACCTTCCTGGCCCCGGTGGTCGCCGACTTCGCGACGACCTTCGGCCCGCCGGAGTACGTGGCCCTGATGGCTGTCGCGTTCATCACCGTCAGCGCCCTGCTGGGACCCAACCTCCTCAAAGGACTCGCGGCCCTGCTCGTCGGCCTGACCATCGGATTGATCGGCATCGATTCGCAGACCGGTCAACCACGGCTCACCTTCGGCGTCGACGCCCTGTTGGACGGCATCGACGTCGTGATCGTCGTCGTGGCGTTGTTCGCCCTCAGCGAGGCATTCGGGCATCTGCTGACCGGCAGCGGCCACACCACCGTGCAACCGCTGCGCGACCGTGCGGTGCTCACCCGATCGGATTTCCGCCGGTCCTGGCCAGCCTGGTTACGCGGCACGGCGCTCGGCTTCCCGATCGGCAGTCTGCCCGCAGGCGGCGCGGAGGTACCGACCTTCCTCAGCTACAGCATGGAGAAGCGGCTCACCAAACATCCCAAGGAGTTCGGCCACGGCGCGATCGAGGGCGTGGCAGGTCCGGAGGCCGCCAACAATGCCGCGGCCGCAGGCGTGCTGGTGCCGCTGTTGACCATCGGGCTGCCCACCTCGGCGACCGCCGCAGTGATCCTCACGGCCTTCCAGTCCTACGGACTCCAACCGGGCCCGCAGCTGTTCAGCGAGTCGGGTCCGCTGGTGTGGACGCTCATCGCCAGTCTCTACATCGGCAACGTGATGCTGCTCGTGCTGAACCTGCCGTTGGTGCGGCTGTGGGCGCGACTGCTCACCATCCCGGCGTACGGCATCTACGCGGGCGTGCTGGTGTTCGCCACCCTCGGCGCCTTCGCGGCGGGCGGCACCACGACCGATCTGCTGGTGCTGTGCGGGTTGGGTCTGCTCGGATTGTTGATGCGGCAGGCCGATATCCCGGTGGCACCCGCCGTGGTCGGGCTGATCCTGGGACCGCTGGCCGAACAACAGCTGCGAAGAGCGTTGACCCTGTCCGAGGGCGACCCGTCGATCCTGGTGTCCGGTCCGATCACCGTCACCCTGTGGGCCGTGGTGGCGTTGGCCCTGGTCACCTCGATCGCAGCGCCGCTGCTGCGACGGCGACGCGTCGCCCGCGACGCCGTGCACAACGGCTGAGCGGCCGGTGTCCCGTCGGTGGTCTCGACGACCGCCGACGGGACACCGCGCAATCTTCTCGACGGTGGGCCGATCCGAATCGGCCTCGGTGACCGGTGCCCGACCCCGCTCACGTCTTCTGCAGATACTCCGCGCGGTCCTCGTCGACCAGATCCGCCACCATCCCCGCCAGGCCGGGGTGTTCGCTCAGCGACGGATCGGCCGCGACGAGTTTGTCGGCGCGCTCCCTGGCCTGGGCGATGACGTCCTCGTCGTCGAGCAGCGAGAGCAGCCGCAGCCCAGACCGTTTGCCGGACTGGGCCGCGCCGAGGATGTCGCCCTCCCGGCGTAGTTCGAGGTCGAGCCTGGCCAGTTCGAAACCGTCGGTGGTGCCGGCCACCGCATCGAGCCGCTGCATGGTCGTCGTGCCCGCTGGCGCGTCGGTGACCAGCAGACACAGCCCCGGCGCGCTGCCTCGACCGACCCGGCCCCGCAACTGGTGCAACTGGCTGACCCCGAACCGATCCGCATCCATGATCACCATCGCGGTCGCGTTCGGCACGTTCACGCCCACCTCGACGACGGTGGTGGCGACCAGCACATCCACCTCGCCTGCGCCGAAGGCCCGCATCACGGTGTCCTTCTCGTCCGAGGGCAGCTTCCCGTGCAACATCGCCACCCGCAGTCCCCGCAACGGCCCCTCGGCCAGTTCCGGCGCCACATCGAAGACGGCCAGCGGTGGGCGACGATCCGAGCTTTCGTTGCCGGTGGGCGGCGGCTCGACGTCCTCCCCGGAGGAGCTCTGATCACCGATCCTCGGGCACACCACATATGCCTGGTGACCTGCGGCGACCTCTTCCTTGATCCGCTGCCAGACCCGATCCAGCCACGCGGGTTTCTCCGCGACCGGGACCACGGTGCTCTTGATGGGCGACCGGCCCCTGGGCAGTTCGCGTAGCGCGGAGACCTCCAGGTCGCCGTACACCGTCATCGCGACCGTCCGGGGAATCGGCGTCGCCGTCATCACCAGGACGTGTGGGCTGATCTGCGAGCCCGCCCTGGCTCGCAGGGCATCCCGCTGCTCGACACCGAAGCGGTGCTGCTCATCGACGACAACCATGCCGAGGTCGGCGAACTCCACCTTGTCCTGGATGAGGGCATGGGTTCCGACGACGATCCCCGCCTCGCCGGAGACGACCTCCAGCATCGCCTTGCGTCGCTGGGCCGCCCCCATCGAACCCGTCAGCAGGGTGATTCGCGTGGCGTGATCGGGCGCGCCGAACTCGCCCGCCGTCGCGAGTTCGCCGAGCAGTTCGGCCAGGGACCGGGCGTGCTGCGCGGCCAGCACCTCGGTGGGCGCCAACATCGCCGCCTGTCTGCCCGCGTCGACGACCTGCAGCATCGCGCGCAGCGCCACCACGGTCTTCCCGGAACCCACCTCGCCCTGCACCAACCGGTTCATCGGGTGCTCGCGGGAGACATCGCGGCTCACCACGGCGCCGATCGTCTGCTGTCCCTCGGTCAGGGCGAACGGGATGCGCTGGTCGAAGTCGTCCAGGATGCCGCCGGAGCGAGGCGGGCACGCCGGGGCGGGCCGGGCGTCCGCCGCCTGCCTACGCTGGGCGAGCGCTAGTTGCACCGACAGCGCCTCGTCCCACTTCAAGCGTTCCCGGGCGGCGTCGACGGCGGCCCAGTCGACCGGGAGATGGATGTCGCGCAGGGCCTGGGTCAGATCGGCGACGCCGAGTTGATCGCGTAGCTCCCCGGACAGCGGATCCTCCGCGCCGTCCCAGGTGTCGAGCACCTGACGCACGCAGCGGGCGATCGACCAGGACGGCAGGCCCTGGGCAGCCGGATACACCGGGATGAGGGCCGAGGTGAACTCGGTGACCACCGAGCTGCCGCCCGCCGCGTCACCCTGGTTCTGCTCCATCTCCGGTTCGATGAGCTGGTACTCGGGATTGGCGAGTTGCAGCTGTCCGCGATAGGCGGTGATCTTGCCTGCGAACAGTCCCTTCTTACCCGGGATCAGTTCGCGTTCACGCCAAGCCTGGTTGAAGAAGGTGCAGTTCAGTCCACGTCTACCGTCGGTGATGCGCACTTCGAGGATGCTGCCCCGGCGCGATCGCATGCTGCGTTTGGCGACCCGCTGCACCTCGGCCAGCACCGTGGCGTGCTCGCCGATCTCCAGACCGGCGATCTCGGTCAGCTCACCGCGCTCGGCGTACCGGCGTGGATAGTGCCGTAGCAACTCGCCGACCGTGTGCAGGTTCAGCGCGTTCTCCAAGGCGTCGGCGGTCTTGCCACCGAGGACCGGGGTCAGCGGGTCCGTCCAGTCAGTCATGCTGATGGGCCCCCGCTCGGGTCGGGATCGGTTCCATTCACTCCACTCCCAGCAACAACACGGTGGCGGGCAGCTCGCCGTCGAAGGAGGTCAGGTCCACCTCCGGGTGAGCACGGCGGAGCCGCTCGGACAGGGCCGTGAGCAGCCCGTCTGGTGCGTCCGCGCCCAGCAGGATGGTGACCAGCTCGCCGCCGACAGACAGCATCCGATCAAGAAGGTCTGACGCTGTCCGGATCGGGTCCGCACCGATGATCACCACCTCGCCGTCGATCAGACCGAGCGCATCGCCGGGTTCGCACCTCCCGACCCAGGTCAGGGCGGTGTTGTCCGCTATCACCACCTCGCCTCTGCGGGTGGCGGCGGCAGCCTCGGCCATCGCGACGCAGTCCGCCGCCGGTCGGCGGCGCGGATCGTGCACGGCCAGGGCGGCCAGACCCTGCACCGGGGACAGGACGGGGACGACCACCACGTCCTGGCCGCCATCGCGGGCCAGGCCCGCGGCCTGTTCGGCGATGTCGAGCGACGCGGGCCCGTCGGGCAGCAGGCAGACGTGTCGCGCCCGGGTGTCTCGGATGACGGCCAACAGCTCGGCCATTCGGTCGGTGCCCGGTTCGGGATCCGGTTGCAGCACCGAGGCGCCCTCCTCGGAGAGAAGCTCGGCCAGTGGCGCGCTGCCCGCCATCGCCACCACGGCCCGCAGGTTGCTCGGCGCGGCAGGGCTCTTGATCGGTGGCGAGCAGGATCTGAGCTGGTCGGCCGGTGCTCCCACGGCGGTGGGATCGGCCTGCGTGGGATCGGCCTGACGGGGACCGGTCGGGCTCGGTCCCTCCGAGGGCGAGGCGGCGTCGGCGAACCGCAGCACCCTGATGTCGTGCGGCCTGCCGCGTTGGACGCCGGCCTCGATGGCGAAACCGATGTCGTCGCAGTGCACATGGACCGACCACAGACCGGCGCCGTCGCCTGCCACCGATACCGAGTCGCCGAGCTCGTCGAGGATGCCGCGCAGCTCGTCGGCCCGGTCGGCATCCGTGTCGGACAGCAGGTACATCACCTCGTAGGCGGGACCGGACGCGCCGGCCACCTCGCCCGCGGCCGTTGCAGAAGGCGGCTCGGCCGCCGGTCCGCCTGCGGTGCCACCGGTCGCGGCCCTGGTGCCCGTGTCGCGATCCGATCCGCCGCCCACCACCGAGGACAGCGCCTCCAACAGCACGACCAGGCCCCGACCGCCCGCGTCCACGACCCCGGCCCTGGCCAGCACCGCCAGCTGGTCCGGGGTCCGGTCGAGGGCTCGCTCCGCAGCATCGAGGGCGGCGGCGGCCACCACGGGCAGCGAGTCGGACTCGGTCTCCCCGGCCGCCTGCGCGGCGGCGTGCAGCACGGACAGCACCGTGCCGGGAACCGGTCGCGCGACGGCGGCCGTGGCCAGTTCGTCCGCGCGGGACAGTGCGGCCCGCAACGCCACGCCGGTGAACGAGGACGCGCCCTGCACCGTCTCGGCGAGGCCCCGCAACACCTGGGAGAGGATGACCCCCGAGTTGCCCCTGGCCCCGGTCAGCGCGCCCTTGGCCAGGGCACTGATCGCACCGCCCACCGCAGAGGTGACCTCGGCGGGCGCACGTCGCAGCGAGTCCAAGGCCGATCGCATGGTGTGCAGCAGGTTGCTGCCGGTATCGGCATCCGCGACCGGGTAGACGTTGATCCGGTCGATCTCCTCGCGGTTGGCCTCCAGATCGGCCACGCAGGTATCGGCCCATCGGCTGACCGCATCGGCGTCCAATGCCTGCAACACCAACCGTCTCCTGTCGCCTCGGGGTCGTCGCGGTCCGCTCGCGAGGCCGGATCAACGTCTCGATGTCCGCTAGCTCGTCATAGTGCGGACCCGCCTGTGCCAGCAGGCCGGGTGCTCGGATAACACTACCGCCGGCACCCGGTTTGGAACCGGGATGCACAAGCGGCTACCCTTTCGAAGTCGCCCGGCCGGCCCGGGCTCTCATGTCGGCGTCTTGGTGCCCGTCCGTGGCACTGGATGCCCGTGATTGATCACAAACGTAAGGGGTGACTGACGTGGCTGCCGTCTGCGACGTCTGCGCAAAGGGGCCGGGCTTCGGCAAGTCTGTCTCGCACTCGCACCGCCGTACCAACCGGCGGTGGAACCCGAACATTCAGACCGTGCACGCCAAGATCGGTCTGTCCCAGCGCAAGCGCATGAACGTGTGCACCTCCTGCCTCAAGGCAGGCAAGGTCGTCCGAGGCTGACACCACGCCGTAGGCGCCTTCGGGGCACAAGCACCGAGCGAAGCCCGGGGAGAATCTCTCCTCGGGCTTTCTGCTGTGTTGGCGACGCCCCTCGAAGCGAGGAACCCCCGCTCCGACTCGGGAACGGGGGTTCGGCACGCAAGGAGTGGTCAGGGCAGCTTCCAGTCGACCGGCTGACCGCCCTGCTCAGCCAGCAGCGCGTTGGCACGGCTGAACGGACGAGAACCGAAGAATCCGCCGCGCGCGGCCATCGGGCTGGGGTGCGCCGACTCGATACAGGGCACGCCCGGCATCAACGGCGCCAGATTGCGGGCATTGCGCCCCCACAGGATGGAGACCAACGGGCCGCCTCGGGCGGCGAGGGCCTTGATCGCCTGCTCGGTGACGGCCTCCCAGCCCTTGCCCTTGTGCGAGTCGGACTTCCCGGTCTGCAGGGTGAGCACGCGGTTGAGCAGCAGCACGCCATGGTCGGCCCACGGAGTGAGGTCCCCCGTCGCGGGTATCGGATGCCCCAGATCCTCCGAGTACTCCTTGAAGATGTTGACCAGGCTCGGCGGCAGCGGCCGGACATCGGGCGCCACCGAGAAGCTGAAGCCGACGGCATGGCCGGGCCGGGGATACGGGTCCTGCCCGACGATCAACACCCGCACGTCGTCGAACGGCTGGGTGAAGGCCCGGAGTACGTGTTCTCCCGCAGGCAGATAGGTGCGGCCCGCCGCGATCTCGGCGCGCAGGAAGTCGCCCATGCTCGCGATCTGCTCGGCCACCGGCTCCATTGCCTTGGCCCAGCCGGGTTCCATGATTTCCGTCAAAGGACGTGCGGTCACGGAAAGCGACAATAGCGATCCCTACCGACAGGTGATCGAGTAACCCCATCGCAGTGCGCCGCGACAGTCGGTGGCGCTTCGTAGGCATCGCTGGCCGAACCGGCCCGAACCAGGGTGAGCCCCCCCTGCTCGGGTCTCCCCGGCTGTTGGACGCGCCCGGCGCACACCTCGGCCGGTTCGCTCAGGCCCGCTGTCCCGCCGTCGCGCCCACGACCGCCACGGCGGTCGGTCCGCTGTCCTCGGCGTCGGCACGCCCATGCCGAGCTCGCGGGCGCAGCGTCCGCTGCACGATGAAGTACTCGGCCACCAACGCATTGAGCACGAACGAGGTCCAGGCGCTCGCGGTGTAGACCTCGGAGAAGGTCAGGGACGGGAATGCCCCCTGCAGCAGGAGACCGACGCCGAGGTAGACCCGCAGCGTCACGGCGGCGAAGGTGAGCGCGTAGTTGCGGATCATCCAGGTGCGATGCAGTGCCACCTCGCCCCGGCGGATCGCCCGGTACGCCTGTACCCCGGTGTAGGTCCACGCGGCGGCCAGGATGACGAACGCCATCTGCGCGGCAAGGCCGCTGATCGAGAAGACCGCTGCGACCAGGCTGGCGAGCGCCGCCCAGACAACACAGACCAGGTAGACGCGGCCCGCGATTCGATGCAGCTTCGGATAACGGGCTCGCAGTCCTCCGACGAACTGGAACGGGCCGATGATCAGCGCCAGGCCACCCGGGACCGCATGCACGATGATCGAGAGATAGTGCGCCGCGACATCCGGATTCAACGACATCGTGCTGTCGGTGGGGTCGCCGGTCAGATAAGGCGGCACGGCGAGACCGGAGGTGGCGATGGCGGTGGCGGCCAGCAGGCTCCAGAGGACCCACCAGGTCCGGCGGCGGATGGTCTTCGGCACGGCGTTCATTAGAAATCCTCATCTTTGAAGTGAGTAATCACTATCAATTGCGGAAAAGGATCCCACCCAGTGATCGGAAACCACTCGAAGGCCATTTCCCAGGCGCGCCGTACCGCGAGCGGACTCGAACAGCGAGTGCGAGTGCGGGCGCGACCCGGTCACACACGCGCCGCACGGTATTCGGCCAGGACTGGCGACGATCGCATCCCCTGCCGCCGCTGCGCTGCGGGCGAGAATGCTCACCACCCATTCCCCCAGCGCGATCAACTCGGGCAACGAGTGAGCCGTTCAGGGGCACAAGCAGGCGCAGGCGGCCTACCCGACTCGGCGAGATGTCAGCCGTCGAGCCTGCGCAGTCCCGTCTTGTACCGCAGGCCGTTGGCGACATAGCGGTCCACGTTGCCCTGCCACGCGCCCTCGGGAACCTGGTAGCCCTCCCGGATCCGGGCGGGCACGCCCAGCGCCATCGCACGGGCCGGGATCCTCGTGCCGAAGGCAACGACCGCGCCCGCACCGACCACCGCCCCCTCCTCGACCACGACGCCGTTGAGCACTACGGACCCCGAACCGATCAGGCAGTGGTCGGCCACCGTCGCGCCCTCGACGTGGACGGCGTGGCCGAGCACGCAGTCCGAGCCGATCACGGTGGCGTGCTGTTCGGTGCAATGAATGATCGAGCCATCCTGCACGCTGGTTCGCTCGCCGACCTCGATGAATCCGTAGTCCCCACGCAACACGGCCTGCGGCCAGACCGTGGAGTTCGCCCCGATGACGACCCGACCGATCACCGTCGCATCCGGATGGACGTAGGCATCCGGATGGATACGTGGCTCCCACTCGTCCAGCGCGTAGATCGCCATCGGCGGTTCCTCCTCATCGTGGGGGCACACCGGCCGCAGCCGGTCGAGTCGCACACGGCCTTCGGAGTCGATCGACGCCCGAAGCCGCCGATCAACTAATTTCGAACGGCCTCCGCGATGGCGGTCTCGCCGGCCGCCGGACCCGGTGTCGCCACAGCGTCGAGGACCTTGCCGAAGCACAGACTCCGCACGTCATCGCGGTAGTGGCCGTACTTCGGCAGCGGGTGGTAGCCCGACGAGCCGTACAGCGCGACCGCCTCCGGCTGCGCGTCGCCCGTCTCCAGGATGATGCGTCGATAACCGGCGTCTGCGGCCGCCTGTTCCAGGAAGGCCAGGGTGCGGCGGGCCAGCCCACGGCCGCGAAAGCCCTCGGCCACATACATCCGCTTCAACTCGACGTCCCCGGTCCGCAGATGGCCGTCGTCCATCCCGTCCTCGCCGACGACCACTCGACGCCAGCCGCCGGTGGCCACCGGCCTGCCGTCGAGATAGCCGATCACGAAGAGCCCGTGCGGCGGTGCGAACTGCTCGGGGGCTACCGGCGTGGCGTCCTCGTCGCCATAGCGCTGCACGTACTCCTGCTGCACCTCGGCGATCAACCGCTCCGAGTCCGGGTGGTCGAAGGGAGTGATGCGCAGATCCATGCTGGGCAGGCTACTGACCAGGTGCGGCGCCGAGCCAGCGGTTGTGGGCAGTCGCTCAGCTCGATTTCGACGCGGCACGGCCTCGGCCGCCGCGGCCGCAACAGGCGGATTCGGACCTTCCGGACGATACGGTGCGCTCAGCCCGGATGCCGCCAGTGTTCCCAGCCGGTGGGCCCGTCGTAGATGCGGCCGTCGACGGTGATCAGGCTGCCGGTGTTGACCGTGCCGATCGCCCGCCACTCGGCGGGCAGCACCGCCTCGGCCGGAAAGGTCGCGGCCAGAGCGTGATCCTCGCCACCGGTCAACACCCAGTGCAGGGGGTCCGCGCCCAGAGCCGAGGCGACGTCCACCAACCGCTGGTGCACCTCCAGGCGGTCACTCCACACATCGATGGACACCGCAGAGGCCTCCGCGATATGACCGAGGTCGGCCAGTAATCCGTCCGACACGTCGATCATCGCGGTGGCGCCGGCATCGGCCGCCTCCGGTCCGGCCGCATAGGGCGGGGTGGGCACCCGTTGGGCGGCGACGACCGCTCCCGGGGACCGGAATCCCCGGCCCAGCACGGCCAGTCCCGCTGCCGCCCAGCCCAGTCTGCCGCAGACGGCGACGACGTCACCGGGTCTGGCGCCCGACCGCGTCACGGCAGGCCTGCCCATCAGGTCGCCGAGGGCGGTCACCGAGATCATGATCTGGTGCGCGGTCGCCATGTCACCGCCGACCAGGCCGACTCCGACCGAGCCCGCCTCCTCCCACATCCCCGCGCTCAGGCCGTCGACCACCTCGGTCGGTGTGTCCGAGGGGCAGGCCATCCCGACCAGCAGGCCGGTGGGCGTGGCGCCCATCGCCGCGATGTCGGCGAGGTTGACCGCGATCGATTTGCGGCCGATCTGGTGTGGGTTGGACCAGTCCAGTCGGAAGTGCACTCCCTCGACGAGGATGTCGGTGCTCGCCACCACCCGGCCGTCCGAGGCGGCCACGACGGCGGCGTCATCGCCGGGCCCGAGCAGCGTCGCATCGGATTGTGGTCGCCCTGCCGTGATGCGTTCGATGAGTCCGAACTCGCCGAGTCCGGCGACCGTGTCCCGCTCCGCCGGCTCCGGGTGCAAATGGACCTCCAATGGTCTGAGTCCCTAATACTTCACCAACTGGGGTACTTTGCTGCTCACGTTCCTACCCCGAGCAGACCCGTCCAGACGAAGGGGCACGCCGTGGTCCAGGCATACATCCTGATCCAAACAGAGGTCGGCAAGGCAGCTGCGGTGGCTGCCGAGATCAGCAGCATTCCCGGTGTCACCACCGCAGAGGACGTCACCGGTCCCTACGACGTCATCGTGCGCGCTGAGTCGTCCTCTGTCGATGAGTTGGGCCGACTTGTCGTCACCAGGGTTCAGAACGTGGCGGGCATCACTCGCACGCTGACCTGCCCGGTGGTTCGGCTTGCCTCCAAGGACAGCGACTAATCCGGTCGTGATGTCATGAGGAAATGACCGAAGCAGATCCGGGGAAGGCCCCACGGCCGCTGGTCGTGGCGGCGATCGGACTCCCTCTCGCATTGGCGGTGGCCGTCGGGGTGCTGGCGCTCAATGCACCGGAGGAGAGTTCGATCGACGCTGCGACACCAGCGGTCGACCGCACCGGTCCGCTGCCGTTGGTCGAGGTACCGGCCGAAGACGCCGAGTCGGCCGAGTGTGAGTCGCTCACGGCCGCACTTCCCGAGGAGCTGTCCTCCGGAGACCAGACGCTGAACCGACGCGAGCTGATGGACCCGGCACCGGTCGGGGCGGCCGCGTGGGGCAACGCGGAGCACGATCCGGTGGTGCTGCGTTGCGGCCTCGGGACCCCCGCCGAGCTGACGTCGACCTCGGCATTGGTGGACGTGTCCGGCGTGCAGTGGCTGGAGATCCGAGGTGAGGGTTCGACGACCTGGACCGCCGTGGACCGGCCGGTCAGCGTTGCGTTGACCACACCCGACGGCACGGGCAGCGGCGCCTTGCAGGGCGCCTCCGCCGCGATCGGCGAGGCACTGCCCGCCGTGGAGATCGAGATCAACTGAGGTAGCCGCCGCATTCGAGACGCGATCGAGTGCATCCACGCTGACGCCGCACGGTCAGGGCAGCCATCGGTAGAGTCCGCGCGTTTCTCCGGCCTGCGTGCCAGGTGCCGCACATCGCCGGCCGGACTCCCCTCAGCCTTCTCGCGGCATGGCCTGCCGCCCGGCCACCTCGGCCACCTCGGCCACCTCGGCCACCTCGGCCACCGAACCATCCGACGGTGACCCCACCCGCCGGATCCAGCGATTTCCATGTCGCCATCCATCCGATGACCTGGGCATCTCGCCTTCTCGGCTCTCGCCCTCACTCCCCCGTTGCGCACCCCCTTCCCAAGCACGTCGGGCCGTAAGTACTATTTACCTACGATGCTAGGTAAATAGGTTGATCGGGGAGATCGTGGTCCGCTTCGAGATAGGTGGCAGCTCACTGCCGGACCGGTCACGGTCAGCAGGCCGCGCGAGCCGGGTCGAACAGACCCGGCGCACGGCGATCGGGCTGGCGGTGGTCTGCCTCGCAGGCAGCTGGCTACTGGCAGCCGCCGTACCCGACCTGAGACAACCTGTGTCCCGGGATCCTCGGGGGTATCCCGGGGCGCCTAGCTCGGATGGCTCCACCGACACGCGGTACCAGCGTCACCTCGGGCGTGCGGTGGACCCGTCAGCCATCGCCCGAGGTTTCCGTGACCACCGGCCACAACAGATCCGGCCGCCAGGCCAATGGGATTCGCAATGATCCATTTCAGAGTCAGCCCCAGTTCGGGGGTGCCGCCCTATCTCCAACTCGTCCACCAGGTCGAGCAGGGGATCGCTCTCGGCTACCTGAACCGGGGAGACCAACTTCCGACTGTCAAGGGGGTGGCGCGCATGTTGGCGATCAATCCGAACACGGTGCTCAAGGCCTACCGCGAGCTGGAGAACAAAGGTCTCGTCCAGGGCAGGCCCGGTCGCGGGACCTTCGTCTCCGCCGAAGCCGAGAACCCGTTGCCGGAGGGCAGCCACGACGAACTCCGCCGGACGCTCGCAGAGTGGATCCGCAGTGCCCGCGCGGCAGGTCTGGACGCCGATCGAATGACCGGGCTGTTCAACACGGTGCTGCACGAGAGTGACCCGAAGGAGAAAGCAGAATGACCACCGTCGTCGAGGCCACCGGGCTGAGCAAGAAGTTCCGAGGTACCTGGGCACTACGCGATGTCGATCTCACCGTGCCCAAGGGCGCCGTGCTCGGGCTGGTCGGGCCGAACGGCGCGGGCAAGACCACCCTGATGAACCTGATCGTCGATCTACTGGAGCCCACCAGCGGCGAACTGTCGTTGTTCGGCCAGCCGGTCAAGCATCCCGAGCTGCGGGAACGCGTCGGATATCTGGCCCAGGATCACCCGCTGTACCGCGACTTCACCATCGCCGAGATGTTGCGAGCGGGCCGCACCCTGAACAAGCGGTGGGATCAGGAATGGGCTCAGTCCCGGGTCGATACGCTGGGACTGCCGCAGCGCAAACGAATCCGGGCTCTGTCCGGCGGCCAGCAGGCTCAGATCGCCTTGACCGTTGCCCTAGCGGCGAAACCCGATTTGTTGGTGCTCGACGAGCCCGTCGCGGCGATGGACCCGCTGGCCCGCCGCGAGTTCATGGGCGTGCTCATGGAGGAGGTCGCCGAACGGGAGACCACGGTGATCCTCTCCTCCCATGTCGTCTCCGAACTGGAACGGGCCTGCGATCACATCGCCGTCCTCACCGGCGGAAGTATCCGGGTCGCGGCCTCGGTGGAGGAATTGCTGGCCGAGCACGTGCTGATCACCTGCAGCCGGAACGAAGCCGACCGACTGGGTGACATCCATCAATTGATCGACCGCACAGACGACGAGCAACACACCACGGCGCTGCTCCGGGTCGGCACATCCGGTGAGCTGTCCGTCGGATCGGACGAGCAGTCAGGTCCGGCTCAGCAGGCTCGACCGAGCTTGGAAGAACTGGTCATCGGCTACCTCCGTGGCAAGGACACGGCCGTCGCCACCGGGCGGGGGAGCGAATGAGCTGGCTCACGTGGCGGGCCCATCGGGGCACGCTGCTTATCGGAACGGCTTTCCTGGTGGGGCTCGGCATGATGTATGGCGGCCTCGCGGCCGTGCTGCGCATCCTGTATCCCGACGGCGACATCGGCGTCTGCGCGCTCGTGCCCGCGCACGACGCCCCGTCCCAGTGCAGCGGGAGCGGCTTCGCGCAACTGGTGAACTCCACTGCCGCCGATGTCTTCTCCGCCTCGGAACTGCTCGGGCCGATCATTCCCCTGGTCATCGGGAGTTTCCTCGCCGCGTCGATCACCGCACAGGAGTTCCGAAGCGGTACCGCGCGGTGGGCCATCACCCAGGGCATCAGCCGAGATCGATGGCTGGTCGGGTTGGTGTCGACGGTGTTGGCCTTCGCCGCAGCAGGTCTCGTGGTGTTCGAAACCGGCTACCTGCTCTGGCGGTCCGTATTGGGTTTGGATGTCGCAGGACCCATCGGACCGATGACCTTCGGACTCGGCCCTGTCGAGATGGGGGCGAAGGTCCTGCTCGCGATCGGAATCGGTCTACTGATGGGCACGGCCGTGCGCAGCCCCGCTCCTGCGGTCGCGCTGTCCTCCACCGCGTGGATCGCGGCGATGACCCTCATCGAACAACTCGGGCCCTACCGATCGGTATTCATCGTCCAGATCGGCGTGCTGACCGCGCTGTCCGTGTTGGTTTTTCTCGGAGTCCGCGGATTGGTTGCTCGCCGGACAGTATGACCGCGCCCGTTCGAGACTCGGGTTACTTCCTAACGCTATCGACCTATCAGCACCGGCACGTTCCCGGCAGAGCCGAGTCGGGACTCTCTTTCCGATCGAATAGACAACAGCAGTTGGGAGAACCCGACGATGTTTTGGCTCGTTTGGCGACGAAATCGTGTCGCCCTGATCTCCCTGGTGGTATTGAGTGGATTAATCGCACTCGCCCACTTCATCGTGGCGACGCGCCCATCCTCTGTACCTTCGCCCCCTTCGCACGATCTGGTTGGCATTCTGGGCTCGTTCGTACGGGGTATCAGCGGATTGACACCCATGTTACCCGGGTTCATGGCAGCCCTGGTTGGCGGAACGCTGTTGGCCAAGGAGCTGAACAGCGGCACACATCGCTTCCTCTTCACTCAGCAGAACTCTCGAAACCGTTGGTTCATCACCGGAACCGCCACTGTGTTGATCGCCGTCGCGGTGATGTCCGTGCCGTTATCCCTGGCTCTGACGTCCGTTACGGATCAGATCTCAGTCGATCGGGGCTTCGGCTACTTCAGTCAGGACATCCTGGCGATGCCCGCGACGGCAGTATTCGTCACAAGCTTCGCCATGTTGATCGGCGCGGCCACGAAACGAGAGATCGTCGGCGTGGTCAGCGGACCGGTCATCGGATGGGGCACTTGGTTGCTCTTCAACAACATCTTGCGGCCCACCTACGCGACTCCATTGAGCACTACGGACCATCCCATTCGAGTGGACAGTGATAACGATGGATTTCGCGAAACGATCGACACGTCGGTTTGGCTAGTCGACCAGGAGCTGCGAGATATCGAGAGCAAAGAGGTGTTATCCAATGCCGAAATGTCGCAGCGGTACGGTGAATTCTATGCCGAAAACGGTACGTCAGCCGAATTCGTGCCTAGCGATCAGGGCCTAGAGTGGGTCTACCACTATCACCCCTACGATAGATACTGGTCATTCCAGTTCATCGAGACGGGAATTCTACTCGGGCTCACCGCGCTCTGTCTCGGCGCGGCCTTCTGGGTGGTGAATCGCAGGACCGGCTGAGCCGACAGCCACGGTCGGCGCGGATCGAGTTACGCCCGTCGGGGGCGATCCGCGCCGACCCTTCTCATCGACTCAGCGCAGCCCCGTACCCCTGGCCACCGCCGTCTCGACCATGGTCTGCAACAGGGTCGGGTAGTCCAGGCCGGTGACGGCCCACATCTTGGGGAACATCGAGATCGGGGTGAAGCCCGGCATGGTGTTGACCTCGTTGACGATCACCTCGCCCGCCTCGGTCACGAAGAAGTCCACCCTGGCCAGTCCCTGACAGTCCAAGCCCTCGAAGGCCGTGATCGCGGCGGCGCGCAGCCGCTCGGTGACCTCGTCGTCGAGCTTGGCCGGGATGTCGAACTCGCAGAACTCGTCGAGGTACTTGGCGTCGAAGTCGTACCAGTCGGCGGCGCCGTCGACGATGCGGATCTCCGAGGGCAACGATGCCTCGACGCGACCGTCCGGGAACTCCAGCACGCCGCACTCGACCTCGCGCCCCACCACCGCGCTCTCGATGATGACCTTCGGGTCGCTCTGCCTGGCCAGCTCGATGGCGGCGGGCAGCGCGGCCCACTCGGTGACCTTGGTGATACCGATGGACGAACCGGCCCTGGCCGGCTTGACGAAGACGGGCAGGCCCAGTCGATCCCGCTGCGCCGCATCCAAGGTCTCCTGTCCTCGGCGCAGGATCTCGTAGGTGCCCACCGAGAGACCGGCCGCGCCGAGCAGCTTCTTGGTGAACTCCTTGTCGATGGCGGCGGCGCTGGCCAACACGCCCGCCCCGACGTAGGGCAACCCGGCCATCTCCAGCATGCCCTGCAAGGTGCCGTCCTCGCCGTAGGCCCCGTGCAGGACGGGGAAGACGACGTCGACGGAGTTCAGCACCTCGCCCTCGCTGCCCTGCTCCAACGAGATCAGGGTCTGCCGCGTCGGGTCGGCGGGCAGGACCAGCGCTGCGGCCGAGGCGTCCACCGAGGGCAGTTCGCGGCCACGAATCTCCAACTCGGCGACGTCGGAAGCACCGACCACCCATTTCCCGTCCTGGCTGATGCCCACCGGCACCACCTCGTAGCGCTCGGGATCCAGATTCGCCAGCACACTCGCGGCCGAGGAACACGAAATGGCGTGTTCCGTGCTCCGACCGCCGAAGACGACCGCCACTCGTGTTCTCCGCTCCGTCATGGTCCGTGACCCTACCGGCCCAGCCGCTCCCTCGATCGGCGCAGCAGTGCCTGCGGACAGGCCTCGCCCGAGGACCCCCTCGATCTGGTGAACGCCGCGTGGCTGGACCGGTGTCCTGACTCCGATTCACTCCCGGACGGCCGCACTACCGAAGGTGATCAACACGCACCCGAATGACCGCTGATCAGCCATTCCGGTTGCCGACCGCCGTGCCCCCGACCGACCAGGCCAGGTCCCGCCGAGGCCGCGATGCCGCTCTTAGCCGCCGGTCCGCGCTTGTTCCCGGACGAAGAGGTCGACGATCATCGGCAGCGCCCGGTCGAGTTCCGATGTGGAGCACGCCGCATAGCCCAACGGCACGCCGAATCGCAACGGTGTCTGTTGGTAGTGCCGGGCGAGACCGTCGATCAGCAGGCCTGCCTCCGCGGCCTCGGCGGCGACCCGCTGCTCTGCTTCCACCGAGGTGAGCGGGATGACCACATGGGCACCCGCCTCGTCGCCGAGTACCTCGATGCCGCGTTCACCCAGTGCGCGCACCACCCGGAGCCGCCGCGACGCCAGTTCACGTCGCATCCGCCTGAGATGTCTGCCGAGATCGCCGTGCCTGGCCAACTCGACGAACACCCGCTGCCCGGCGGCGGGCGGCCCGGAGCCACCGAGGTCCCGATAGTTCTGGACCGCGTCGAGGACCCGGCGCGGCGCCACCATCCAACCGGTGCCGAGCGTGGGGGTGAGGATCTTGCTCGTGGTGCCCAGATGCACCACGACGTCCGGTCCGAGCACCGCGAGCAGGGGCAGCGGCGCCACATCGAACCGCAGTTCGCCGTCGTAGTCGTCCTCGATGACCAGGAAATCCCGTTGCCGGGCCAGGCGGATCAACGCCACCCGACGCTCGGCGGGCAGTCTGCCGCCCAGGGGGTACTGGTGGGCGGGCGAGCAGTAGACCGCGCGAACCCCGTCGGGAATCTCCTCGACCAGCAGGCCCTCGGTGTCCACCGGGGCGGGCACCACCTCGATCCCCGCCGCGCGGAACGCGCCGACCGCCCGCTGATAACCGGGATCCTCCACCGCCACCCGGTCACCGGGACGGAAGACCGAGGAGGCCAGTTCCGCCACCGCCGCAGTGGAGCCCGCCGTGGCCAGGACCGCCTCCACCGGCGAGGAATGCTCATCGGACCGCCGGACGGACAGTCCTCGATGACGAAGCAGATGCTCGACGATGGCCGCCCGATAGTCGGGCAGACCGGCCCGCTGCGGTCGCACCAGTGGCGGCGCGTCCGCGGCGACCCGCCACGCCCGACGCCAGGCCGCCCGATCCAGGCCGTGCACCCAGGGCGCCCCCGGGGTCATGTCCAGTTGCGGACGATCGCGCTCCGGCGGCCGCGCCGACGGCTCCCCCCGCTGCGCCGCGCCGGGAGGACTCGTGGTCACGAAGGTGCCGGAGCCATGACGTCCCACGATCCAGCCCTCGGCGTGCAGCTGCTCGTACGCCGCCGCCGTCACCGTCCTACTGACCCGCAGCGAACTCGCCAGACTTCGGGTGGAGGGCAGCCGATCGCCCGCCCGCAGCACCCCCGAGCCTGCCGCCGCGCGGAAGGCATCGGCCAGCTGAACCGCCAGCGGGATCGCCGAAGTCCGGTCCAGGTCGACCGGGATCTCGGCGACCGGACCGCCCCTGGCTCGCGAGGAGATCATCAAGTGGCCCTTCGATTTCCCTGACAAATGGCTCTCGAAGAATGCCATTCTGCCCCGGAAGCTAGGAACATGACTGATGTGGAGTACCCGGGCGCACCGTTGTCCCCCACTGATCGCAGCACCATACGACGCGGTAAGCAGCGGGCCGCAACAGAGCGCGGCGCACTGTACGAGGTTCTCGACGCCGGGCTGCTGTGTCATCTCGGCGTGTCCACCGACTCCGGCCCGCTGGTCCTACCCACCTGTTACGGCCGCGACGGCGACACCCTCTACCTGCACGGCTCGACGGGAGCCGCCAGCCTGCGCAGCCTGGCGGCGGGTGGGCCCGCCTGCGTGACCGTCACCCATCTCGACGGCGTCGTCTATGCCCGCTCCGTCTTCCACCACAGCGCGAACTACCGCTCGGCGGTTATCCAGGGCTCGGCCGTGGTGTTGACCGACGACACCGAGCGTCTGCATGGATTGCGGGTGATGACGGAGAACCTCGCCCCCGGTTCCTGGGAGGAGAGCCGCCCACCCACCGCGCGGGAACTCGCCGCCACCATCGTGTTGGCCATGGACCTGCACGAGGCGTCGGTGAAGGTACGGACCGGCCCACCGGTGGACGACGACGAGGACGTGGCGGCAGGCGAGCACTGGGCCGGGGTGCTGCCGTTGAGCCAGGTCTGGGGCGCCCCGCAGCCGTGCCCGCTGCTGCCGTCCGACACCGTGGTCCCGGAACGCGTCAGCCAACGCTGAGCCTGCCGCGTAAGCCGGACTACCAGCGACGACGTCCGGTACGTCGCAATCCGGTGGCCTCGTGGACGTACTCGTTCATCTCCCGCCGCTCCCGCCGGTAGACGTGAACGCTCACCGCCGGGTCGGGCCCCTCGTTGCTGACCTCGTGCACGTAGTCGGGCCCGAAGACCCGGGAGGCCCCCGCGCTCAACGGCTGGATCACCTCGATCCGCTCGGCGTGCCCGTCACGCCGAGCGACTCGCTCGGTCAGGATGCCGTTGACCACGGTGAAGGCGCCGATCGCCCCGCCGTGATCGTGCAACGCGGTGCGCTGACCCGGCAGCCAGCTCAGCAACCAGACCTCGTGGTGCTCGGTGCGTGCCAGCAGGCCTGCCCAGCGCTGATCGGGGTCGTAGCGCAGCAGTGGGGCCCAGCTTGCCCGGTCCGCAGCGGTGGCCATGGCGACCCGGACCGGGTGCGCAGCAGCCTGTTGCGAGGGCAGGACGACGGTGTTGGGCGGAACGGCGAACATGGTCGATCCTCGGGAGGGTGTCGAGTGCGATGGGCCGCGCACAGCAGCCACCGGAGCCGGCGGCAAGCCGGGAGGGGATGACGGAGCGCGGCAGGTCAGGGCGAGACGCTCAGCACGGACAACAGTGCGCGCCCACGGCTCGACGGAGGATGAGACCTCTCGCGGCGTGATCAGAATGCGCGGACATGACCCGACCGTATGACGTGGTCGGACACGGGTCAACCGAGGAACCAGCGGGTGGGAACCAAACCCACCCGACCGGGTGAAATGCCCTCGACGAGACCTTGAACGCGCCCACCCACCGGCGGATTCGACTCAGGCGGCCAGCGCCGCCAACACGTCGGCCACCAGGTCGGCGGGGTCCTCACAGCCTGCGGAGAACCGGACGAAGCCCGGCGGAACCTGATCTCCCCAGCGTGCCCGCCGATCCACGGTCGAATGCACCCCGCCGAAACTGGTCGCCTCCACCACGAGCCTGCTCGCGGCGACGAATCGATCGAAGGCGGCCGCATCGGCCAACTCGAAACGCAGCACCCCGCCGAAGCGGCGCATCTGTCGGCGAGCCAAGGCATGCGCCGGGTCCGAGGCCAGTCCCGGCCAACGGAGATTGCGCACCGAGGGGTGGTCGAGCAGGGCCGTGGCCAGCGCGGCGGCGTTCTCCGCCTGCCTGGCCAGCCGGAGATCCAAGGTGCTGAGACTGCGGTGGGCCAACCACGATTCGAACGGGCCCGCGATCGCGCCGCTCAGGGTGCGGGCATCGCGCAACCGCTGCGCCAGGCCAGCATCGCGGGTGGAGATGTGACCCAACACCAGATCGCTGTGTCCCGTGAGGGCCTTGGCGTCGCTGGCCACCACGATGTCGGCGCCCAGTTCCAACGGACGCTGTCCCAGCGGGCTCGCCGTGGTGTTGTCCACCGCGACCATGGCACCGGCCGCGTGGGCCGAGGCACTGAGTTCGGCGATGTCGCACACCTCCAGACCCGGATTCGACGGCGTCTCCAACAGCACGAGCGCCGCGCCCCGGAACACCTCCTCGGTCCAGGGCCCGGTGGTCGCGACCTCACGGACCGACACCCCGCGCGAGGACAACTCGGCGGCGGCGAACGAACGGGTCGCGTAGTAGCCGTCGGACGGAATCACCAGACCGCCCCGGGCCGCCGCATCCCGCAGCAGCGCCGAGATCGCGGCCATCCCCGAGGGGAACAGCACGCATTCGCCGCCGTCGAGATCCCCGATGGCCGACTCCAGCACCCGCCAGGTCGGATTGCCCGCCCTGCCATAGAAGTCCGCGCCCGTCGCCGGATCCGGGCTCGAATCGGCGGCGGGCTCCGGCCCGAGGTGGTACGGGGCGGCGAAGACCGGGCCCGGGGTCAGCGGGGCTCCCCGCGACGGCGCCGACTCACCCGCGTGCACACAACGGGTTCCGTCGCCCCAGTCCGGATCCAGCTCGCTCACGACCACTCCGCCTTCCTAGCTCTGCCCAGTAGCTGGGCCGCCATCACCCGGGGCGACAGCCCTTGGTGGCAGACCCGGTAGACGCTGTCGGTGATGGGCATCTCGACACCGTTGCGCGCCGCCAACTCCCGAATGGACGCGCAGGACTTCACTCCCTCGGCCACCTGGCCGTTGGTCGCCGCCTGCGCATCGGTGAGGCTGTCCCCGCGTCCCATCCTGGCCCCGAAGGTCCGGTTTCGGGACAGCGGAGAGGAGCAGGTCGCGACCAGGTCGCCGAGTCCGGCCAGGCCCGCGAAGGTCAGCGGGTCGGCACCGAGGGTGGCGCCGAGGCGCGCGGTCTCGGCCAGCCCTCTGGTGATCAGCGTCGCCGTGGTGTTGTCGCCGAAGCCGAGGCCGTCGGCCATGCCGCAGGCCAGGGCGATGACGTTCTTACAGGCGCCGCCCAGCTCGCAGCCGATCACGTCGGTGTTGGTGTACGGGCGGAAGTAGTTGGTCGAGCAGGCGTGTTGCAGTGCCTCGGCCCGATCCACATCGCTGCAGGCGATCACGGTCGCGGTGGGCTGCTCGGCGCCGACCTCCTTGGCCAGGTTCGGGCCGGACAGGACGGCGACCTGGTCGGCGGGCACCGCCAAGGCATCGGCGATGACCTCGCTCATCCGATTGAGACTGCCCAGTTCGACGCCCTTGGCCGTGGAGACCAGGGTCGCTCCGGTGGGCAGCAGCGATCGCCACGCGGCGAGGTTCTCCCGCAGCGTCTGGCTCGGCACCGCGAGCACCACGGCGTCGGCGCCGGTCAAGGCCGCTGCGGCATCGCTGGTCGCGGTGAGGTTGTCGGGCAGGATGACGTCGGGCAGGTAGCCGCCATTGCGATGCTGCCGGGTGATCTCCTCGGCGACGGCCGCCCGTCGGGACCACAGCACCACGTCACGACCCGCATCCGCCATCACCTTGGCGAAAGCGGTACCCCAGGAACCGGATCCCATGACCGCGACTCGACCGATCGACTGCACCACGCGTACCACTCCTAGCAGATCAGCAGCGAGCCGAGGATCAGGATGAGCCCGGGTTGGTGTCTCGCTCGGACTCCGAACGGTCGAGGTCGCCGTGCTCCGGCCGGACCCGACCACGGTTCACGTAGAAGCTCGTGGGCGCAGGCTCCTGCCTGACCTCGGCCAGTAAGTCCCGCACCGACCCCATCACGACGTCGGTCACCTCCCGCAGCAACGGGGCATCGCGACGGCGATCCGCATACGCGGTCAGGTCGAGCGGCTCGCCAAGCCGCACCCGGATCTGCTTGCGACCGAAGGGCCGGAACTTGCGTTTGTGGTAGTCGAAGACGTGCTGGGTCCCCCAGTTGACCGCCGGGATGACCGGGACCTCCGCATCGAGCGCCAGCCGGGCGACACCGGTCCTGGACTGCATCGGCCACAGCTCCGGATCCCTGGTGACCGTGCCCTCCGGGAAGATCACGACGATCTTGCCGCTGCGAAGCGCCTGCAGCGCCGCGTCGAGACTCTGCTGTGCCTCGCCACTGCCCCGATACACCGGGATCTGCCCCGAGCTGCGCAGCAGGGTGCCCACCACCGGGATCTTCCACAGGCTGTGCTTGGCCATGAAACGCGGCACCCGCTTGGCGCTGTGCACGACGACCGCGTCGTACACCGGGTCGATCTCGGAGATGTGGTTGAACACCAACAGCGCTCCGCCCGTGGCCGGGATCCGTTCGCGGTTCTCGAGGCTGCGCCTGCCCGCCATCATGCTGAACGGGTGGAATACCGATGCGGCGAAACCGACCCAGAATCCGCCGCGCTCACGGCGGCGCGGCACACTGGCCGTCCGTTCTGCGTCATTGCTGGTCACCGCAGTCCTCCTGGCTCGATCGACGGGGATCCGAGTCTCGAGAGTCTTACCCCGATCCCACAACGCGTCGGCACCGGGGTCCATCGAGTGGGGTCCGAAGATCCGGCCGATCGCCGCATCCAGCAGGATAGGGGGTGTGTGCACCGGAGTGGACCTGCTGGTTCCGGTCAAGATGCTGCACGCGGCGAAGTCCCGGCTTCTCGGGGCCGCCGATGACGGCGTCGGCAACCCGGAACGACACGCACAATTGGTGGTCGCGTTGTTGCTCGACACCCTGACCGCCGCCCGCGCGGCCGAGGGCGTGCGCAGGGTGATCGCGGTGACCTCGGATCTGACCGTCTCGGCGGCCGTGCGAGCCGAGGGCCTCACGGTGCTCGCCGAACCACCCTCGGGCGGGCTGAACGCGGCGCTGCAGCATGGGAGCACCCAGCTGTTGAGCGGTGACCCCACCGTGCGGGTGGGTGCGCTACAGGCCGACCTGCCCGCGCTGCGCAGCGAGGACCTCGCCGAGGCGTTGGCACAGGCAGGCGACCGGCGGGCCTTCTGCGCCGATCGGCAGGGCACCGGAACGACGATGCTGATCGCGGCACCGGGTTCCCCACTGCTACCCGGATTCGGTGTCGGCTCCGCCGAGCGGCATGCGGCTTCCGGCGCGGTCCAGGTCGGCACGGATCGACCGACGCTGCGCTGCGACGTCGACACCGAGGACGATCTACGCGCGGCGGCGGGCCTCGGACTCGGTGAGAACACCAGGGCGGTGCTGGCCCAGTACCGCCGCTGCGACCGACATGCCTGCTGAGGGCGGTCACCCACCGACGTAGGGACCGTCACCGGTTGGACCAGTGAAACTGGTCCGATCTTCACTTGCCGTTGGTACTCGAGGACACACCGAAGACACCTGATCTGGGCGACAATGGGGTGTTGTGAGCACCCCACCGAGCGGCGAACGGCAGCCTCGCCCCCGTAATCCGAGGCCTGCCCGGCGTAGCAGGCCCACGGCGAACGCCACCGCCTCGGGAAGCATCAAGCTTCCCGAGGGCCTGCGCGGCTATCCCCAGGCTCCGCCCGCCGCGACCGCAGCCGTGGGCCCGCTCGACGACCTGCCCGAGGACCGTTATCTGAACCGGGAACTGTCCTGGCTGGATTTCAACGCCAGGGTGCTCGCGCTGGCCGAGGACGCCTCGCAACCGCTGTTGGAGCGGGCGAAGTTCCTGTCGATCTTCGCCTCGAACCTTGACGAGTTCTACATGGTCCGGGTGGCGGGTTTGAAGCGGCGGGACGAGACGGGGCTGTCGGTGCGCAGCGCCGACGGACTGTCCCCCAGGGAACAGCTCGCCCGCATCGCCATGCGCACCCAGGAGTTGGCCGAACAGCACGCCAGGGCGTTCCTCGACGACGTCCGGCCCGCGTTGGCCAAGATGGACGTGCAGGTCCTCACCTGGGACGAGCTGGCCACCGAGGACCAGGAGCGGCTCTCGGAGTACTTCGCGGAGCAGGTCTTCCCGGTGCTGACGCCACTGGCGGTCGACCCGGCGCACCCGTTCCCCTATATCTCGGGTCTGTCGCTGAACCTGGCGGTGACCGTCCGCGATCCGCAGGGCGGCACGCCGCGATTCGCGCGGGTCAAGGTCCCGGACAACGTGCCCCGGCTGGTGCGGACCGGACCGAATCGGCCCACCGAATCGGCCACCTTCCTCCCGTTGGAGGAGTTGATCGCCGCCCACCTCGACAAGCTGTTCGCGGGCATGGAGATCATCGAGCACCATGTCTTCCGGGTGACCCGCAACGCCGACCTGGAGGTCGAGGAGGACCGGGACGAGGACCTGCTCCAGGCGATGGAACGCGAACTGGCCCGCCGTCGATTCGGCCCGCCGGTTCGCCTCGAGGTCGCCGACACCATGAGCGAGCACATGCTCGAACTGCTGTTGCGCGAACTCGACGTCGATCCCGGCGACGTGGTGGAACTGCCCGGGCTGCTCGATCTGTCCTGTCTGAGCCAGCTGTACGCGGTGGACCGCCCACAACTCAAGGACGCGCCGTTCGTTCCGGCGACGCACCCGGCCTTCGGCGAGGGCGAGACGCCGAAGAGCGTGTTCGCCACGCTGCGCGACGGCGACATCCTGGTGCACCATCCCTACGACTCCTTCTCGACCAGCGTGCAGCGCTTCGTGGAACAGGCCGCAGCCGATCCGAAGGTGCTCGCGATCAAGCAGACGCTGTACCGCACCTCCGGTGACTCACCGATCGTCGACGCACTCATCGACGCCGCCGAGGCGGGCAAACAGGTGGTCGCGCTGGTCGAGCTCAAGGCCCGTTTCGACGAGCAGGCCAACATCAAGTGGGCCAGGGCGCTGGAACGCGCGGGCGTCCACGTCGTCTACGGCCTGGTCGGTTTGAAGACGCACTGCAAGACCGCGCTGGTGGTCCGGCAGGAGGGCTCCACCATCCGCCGGTACTGCCACATCGGCACCGGCAACTACCACCCGAAGACCGCCAGGATCTACGAGGACATCGGCCTTTTCACCGCGGACCCCGCCATCGGCGCCGACCTCACCGACCTCTTCAACACCCTGACGGGCTACGCCCGGCAGAACTCCTACCGCAGCATCCTCGTCGCTCCCTATGGAATTCGCCGAGGCATCGTCCGCCGGATCGAGGACGAGATCGTCAAGGCCGGTCGGGGCGAGGTCTGCGGCATCCGGTTCAAGGTGAACTCGCTGGTCGACGAGCAGGTCATCGATGCCCTCTATCGCGCATCTCGGGCAGGCGTGCCGGTGGATGTCGTGGTCAGGGGCATCTGCGCGCTCAAACCAGGAGTGCCGGGACTCTCGGAGAACATCCGAGTCCGGTCCATCCTGGGCCGCTTCCTCGAACACTCCCGCATCTTCCATTTCGTCGGTGCGGCCGAGCACTGGATCGGCAGCGCGGACATGATGCACCGAAATCTGGACCGACGGATCGAAGCCCAGGTCAGGGTCGCCTCGCCACGCCTGGTCGCCCAGATCGACGCGATGTTCGACTCGGCGTTGAATCCCGCCACCCGCTGCTGGGTACTCGGACGGGACGGAGCGTGGTCTCCGTCGCCCAAGTCGGGGGACGAGGTCCGCGACCACCAGGCAGAACTGCTTCGCACGCACGGCGCCAATGACTGACGGCAACGAGGTCGGTCGACCGGGATCGTCGGGGGGAAAGCATGTCTGAAGCGACGGATGACACGACGTCGGATCCGGAGCGTCCCAAGCGCATCCAGGCATCCGGTGCCGTCCTCTGGCGCACGGGCGCCACGCAGGCGGAGCCCGAGGTGGCTCTGGTGCATCGGCCGCGCTACGACGACTGGTCGCTGCCCAAGGGCAAGGCCAGGCCCGGTGAGACCCGTCATGCCGCCGCGGTGCGCGAGGTGGCCGAGGAGACGGGCGTACGCCCGGTGCTGAATCGGCTGCTCGGCGAGGTCGCGTACACACTGCCCGCTTCCGTACCGGGCGGCCCGCTGCGCAAGACGGTCCGCTACTACGCGGCGAAAGAGGTCACGGAGGCCGCCGAGCGTCCGGCCGACGACGAGGTCGACCAGGTGAGCTGGTTTCCGCTTTCGGAAGCAGCCGACCGACTCAGCTATCCACATGACCGGGTCATTCTGCGACGTTTCGCCGAACTGCCCGCGGATACCCGTACCCTCCTGCTCGTCCGGCACGCCAAGGCCGGACGTCGCTCGGATTGGGCGGGGCCGGACGGGCTGCGCCCGCTGAGCGAGGCCGGTCGTCGACAGGCGAGCGCACTGAGTCAGGTATTGCCGTTGTTCGGCCCCGACCAGGTCTTCTCCGCGCCGAGGACACGATGCAGGCAGACCGTGGAACAGACGGCGGCCGTGCTGGGGCTCACGGTGCACGACGAGCCGCTGTTGTCCGAGGAGGAATACCCGAGCGACCCGGACCGGACCCACCATCGCCTGCTGGAATTGCTCTCCAGCTCACCGACGACGCTGCTGTGCAGCCAGGGAGCCGTGATCCCGGGGGTCGTGCGCTGGCTGGGGGAACAGACGGCCGATGGTGTCAACCCGGTGCCCGAGGACCCGCCGAACAAGAAGGGCAGCCTCTGGGTGTTGTCCTTCCACCCGACCCGGCCGGAGCTGATGGGCGTCGAACACATCTCGAGCGCCGAGGACTGGTGATGAGAACCGCTTGACACCGGCTGCGGTAGCACTCTGCTGTCGGATGCGGGCGGTGGGCCGCCCTTCGAGCGACCCACCGCTGGCCCGCTACTTCTTGCGGCTGCTGCTCGTCGACCGGCTCGTCGACCGGCTCGATGGCTTGGCCGCGCTCGACCGGGTGCTCGACGACTTCGTCGTGGAACTCCGGCCCGTGCTCTTCGAGGCGCCGGAGGACTTGGTCGTCGACTTCCCGGCCGTCGTCCGGCTGGTGCTGCTCGGACGAGAGGAACCGGTGGACCGGCTTCGTCCTGTCGAGCTCGAACTCGTCGACTTCGGGTTGGTGGACTTGGTGGTGCTGCGCGTCGTCGTCCTGGCGGCCGAGGACCGCGACGAGGTCGAACGCCCGCCTGCCGACGGCCTGCTCTTGCTGGAGCTGCCGGTGGTCCTGCTGCCGGTGCCCCTGGTCGTGGCGGACCGGCTGGTGGTCGACCTCGACGTCGTCTTGGAAGCGGATCCCGACCGCGACGAGGGCTTGGCCTGCGTCGTGGTCGAGGACTTGGTCGTGCCACCGGTGGAGCCACGCTGAGCGGGCACCCTCGGCAGCTTTCGGCTCCCGCCGATGACCTCCTTGAAGTTCGTCCCCGGACGGAAGGCGGGCACCGTGGTCTTCTTGACCTTGACGGCCTCGCCGGTCCTTGGGTTACGTGCCGTACGAGCGGCTCTGGCGCGCTTCTCGAAGACTCCGAACCCCGAGATGTTCACCTTGTCGCCCTTGTTGACACTACGAACGATGACGTCGACGAGTTCGTCGACCGCAGCACCCGCGGTCTTCTTGTCGCCGAGACGCTGCGAAAGCGCGTCGACGAGTTCGGCTTTGTTCACTTTCGGTCCCTCCCGAGACGAACAGTGCGCTCGCAGCCCTGGTAGCGCGAGGGGAGCCTGCTCATTCCGGCCGGCTCTGGCGTCACCGTAAGCCCGGTTTCCGACCTTCGCCACGCGTGTGACCTCGGATTTCCGTGTACCCGACGCAAGAACGACGGGCCGAGGGCGGTTCAGAGCGGGCCATGGGACCGGGAGGTCGGAAGTGAATATCGTCGGATTCCCTTGCCAAGAAAGGGAATCCGACGAACCAGCATCAACCCGACACGATGGGAAGCGTGGTGGGAAGCCGGGAAGGGCGATCCCGCTCGAAAGTGTCGATATCCGCTGCCGACCGCAAGGTGAGTGCGATGTCGTCCAGGCCCTCGAGCAGCCGCCAGCGGGTGTAGTCGTCGACGTGGAAGCGGACCGTCAGGTCCTTGGCGACGATCGTCTTCTCCTGGAGGTCGACCGTCAGTTCGGTACCGGGCTCGTTCTCCAGCAGCTTCCACAGCTGCTCGACATCGGACTGCTCGCACTGCGCCGCCAACAGCCCCGCCTTACCCGAGTTGCCCCGGAAGATGTCGGCGAAGCGCGAGGAGACCACCACGCGGAACCCGTAGTCGCCCAGCGCCCAGACGGCGTGCTCCCGTGAGGAACCGGTACCGAAGTCCGGCCCCGCCACCAAGACGCTGCCTGCGCGGTATGGCTCCTGGTTGAGCACGAAGTGTTCGTCGGACCGCCAGGCCGCGAAGAGCCCGTCGCCGAAACCGGTTCGGCTGACCCGCTTGAGATAGACAGCCGGGATGATCTGGTCTGTGTCGACGTTCGAACGCCGTAGCGGGACGCCGACACCGGTGTGTGTGGTGAACGCCTGCATCGTGAAGACCCTGTTCCTCGTTGTACGTGCATGGTCGCCGCGCCTGGCGGTGGATGGACACCGGTGCGGCCGCGAGCGGGACGGACAGCCGTCCGCGCCCGCTTCTCGAGAACCCGCCAAGGCCCCGCTAGTTCAGGTCCTCCGGCGAGGAGAGGGTGCCGCGTACTGCGGTCGCGGCCGCTACCAGCGGCGAGACCAGGTGCGTTCGACCTCCCCTGCCCTGCCTGCCCTCGAAGTTCCGGTTCGACGTCGACGCGCTGCGCTCGCCCGGCTTCAGTTGGTCGGGATTCATCCCCAGACACATCGAGCAGCCCGCAGCCCGCCATTCCGCTCCCGCAGAGGAGAAGACGTCGTGCAGCCCCTCGGCCTCGGCCTGGCTGCGCACCTTCATCGAGCCGGGCACCACCAGCATCCGTACGCCGCCCGCGACGGTCCGGCCGCGGATAACCTCCGCGGCGGCCCGCAGATCCTCGATGCGGCCGTTGGTGCAGGAGCCGAGGAACACGGTGTCCACCGGGATCTCCCGCAGCGGGGTGCCCGGTTCGAGACCCATGTACGTCAGGGCCTTCTCGGCGGCGAAGCGCTCGTTCTCGTCGGCGATGGCCTCGGGATCGGGAATCGAGGCGGACAGCGGAAGCCCCTGTCCGGGGTTGGTGCCCCAGGTGACGAACGGGGTCAGCTGGTCGGCGTCGATGACGATCTCGGCGTCGAACTCGGCGTCCTCGTCGGTTCGCAAGGTGCGCCAGTACTCGACGGCCTCATCCCACTCGGCGCCCGCCGGAGCGTGCGGCCTGCCCTGGAGGTAGGCGAAGGTCGTGTCGTCCGGCGCGATCAGACCTGCCCGCGCGCCCGCCTCGATGGACATGTTGCACACCGTCATCCTGGCTTCCATCGACAATGCCTCGATGGCGGTGCCCCGGTACTCCAGCACGTAGCCCTGTCCGCCGCCGGTGCCGAGTTCCGCGATGACGGCGAGGATGATGTCCTTGCTGGTGACGCCGGGACGCAGGGTTCCGTTGACGGTCACGGCCATCGTCTTGAACGGCCGCAGCGGCAGAGTCTGGGTGGCCAGGACGTGTTCCACCTCGGAGGTCCCGATACCCAGTGCGATAGAGCCGAAGGCGCCATGCGTCGAGGTGTGACTGTCGCCGCACACCACGGTCATGCCGGGCTGGGTCAGCCCCAACTGCGGACCGACTACGTGGACGATGCCCTGCTCCGCATCACCCATCGAGTGCAGTCGGATACCGAACTCCGCACAGTTGGCGCGCAGCGTATCGACCTGGGTCCGGGAGACGAGGTCGACGATCGGCTTGTCGATGTCCGTGGTGGGGACGTTGTGGTCCTCGGTGGCGATCGTCAGATCCGGCCTACGAACCGGACGGCCCGCGAGTCGCAACCCGTCGAATGCCTGCGGGCTGGTCACCTCGTGCACGAGATGCAGGTCGATGTAGAGCAGATCCGGTTCGTCGCCGCTGCCCTGTCGCACGATGTGCGCGTCCCACACTTTCTCGGCGAGTGTGCGAGCCATCGCTCCTCCCTCAAGAGGTCGTTGTGTCCCACCATCTGGACATCCCAGATCGCGAGAAGTTAGTATCGGTTCGTGGGACAGCATAGCGGCATCGGTGTACTGGACAAGGCGGTGGCCGTCCTCACCGCCGTGGCGGACGACCCCTGTGGGCTCGCGGAACTCTGCGCGCGGACAGGACTACCTCGCGCGACCGCGCATCGATTGGCGGTGGGGTTGGAGGTACATCGGCTGCTACGCAGAGGTGCCGACGGCCGGTGGCGCCCCGGAGCCGCGTTGAGCGAGCTGGCGGGCACGGCGAGCGATCCGCTCCTTGAGGCCTCGGCTTCCGTACTTCCCAGACTGCGGGATATCACCGGTGAGAGCGTTCAGCTCTATCGGCGCGACGGGATGCAGCGGGTGTGTATCGCCACTGCGGAACCGCCCAGCGGTCTACGCGACACCGTGCCGATCGGCAGCCGATTGTCGATGACGGCGGGCAGCGGAGCGAAGGTGTTGGCCGCCTGGGCCGATCCCGGCACCCAGCGGGCCGTCCTGGCGGACGCGGTGTACGGCGAACGCACCCTTGTCGAGGTACGACGGCGGGGTTGGGCGCAAAGCGTCGCAGAACGCGAACCAGGCGTCGCGAGCGTGTCGGCTCCGGTGCGCGACAGCGCCAGCGCGGTGATCGCGGCCATCTCGGTCTCCGGACCGGTCGATCGCATCGGTCGCAAGCCGGGGGCCCGCTGGGCGGCTGATCTGCTGGCGGCGGCCGAGGCGCTCCAGACCCGACTCTGATCTCGACCCGACGGCCGCGTCGTCCTGTGCAGGCGTGGCCGTCGGATTCGGTGTGGCGATGGTCGGCCGCCGCCTTGGGCGCGCGGCCGCCCGAGAATCAATGTAGAGACGCTGCTCACAAATACCGACTTGCGCCGATCTCGGAGACAAAAAGAAAAGGGACCGATCAGCAATTAAATGCTGATCGGTCCCTTTTCTTTACTGTAGCCCCGACGGGATTTGAACCCGCGCTACCGCCTTGAGAGGGCGGCGTCCTAGGCCGCTAGACGACGGGGCCCTAGTTATTCTCTTGTGTTGCTGTGAAAGACCCTACCACACTTGGTTTTTGCTTCCCAAATCGGTTTGTGTCTTTCAGCTGGGGTACCAGGACTCGAACCTAGACCAACAGAGCCAGAATCTGCCGTGCTGCCAATTACACCATACCCCACTGTCCCGGCGGCTGATCTCCGTCTCCGGCGACCTGCACCCCGTTCCGGTGACAGATATTAGACCACCAACACCCAAGAAGTGAAATCGGGCCACCCCAAGGTCGCCCGACGCGGTCATCGCGGGCTCGGCAATCGGGGAACGACCAGGTCAGGGAGCTCCTCAAGGCTGGAGATGACCGACACGCCCACCGGTACGCGTCGCGCTTCGCCCCGACGATCCAGCCACACGCCGTGCAGCCCGGCGCCCACCGCGCCCGATGCATCGAGGTCCAATCGGTCGCCGACGTGGACGGTCTCCTCTGGAGCCACCCCCAAGGCCTCGCACGCTGTGTGGAAGATCATGGGATCCGGCTTTCCGATGCCCAGCTCCTCGGAAATCACCAGGTGATCGAAGGCGTCGATGAGACCCACCGCACGCAACTTCTTACGTTGGTAAAGCGAGGCGGCATTGGTAATGACGGCCAGCTGCATTCCACTCGCCCGCAATGCTTCCAGGCAGGGCCAGACATCATCGAAAAGTCGCCAGGTACGGGTGATACACGACAGCCTGCGTTCCTCGCGCTCGGCGGCCTCGCTGTCATCGAGTTCCTCGCCGAGATCGGCGAAGAATGCCTTGGTGCGTTCGCGCCGCATGGTGTCGAAGTCGACCTCGCCAGCGTGATAACGGAGGTGATAGATGTCCGTGGTCCTGCGCCAAGCCGGCCAGGCATCGTCATGGCCGAGGAGCGCGGTGAGTCCCGATCTAGCCGAGGTCTCGTAGTCGACCAGGGTGTCGTCGATATCGAGGCAGACCGCTCGAATGCGTCCAGTGGGCAGGGTCACAGGCGAGGCAAGGGCAGATGTCACCCCGTGAGGTTAGGCGCGCACACCGTGCGATGAGCACGGCTGACAAGGTGATTCCGGGGCAGCTTCCTCGATACAGCCCGTGACCGGACGTAGATGAACACCGGCCGTGACCGAAATGGTCACGGCCGGTCGGGATTCACGCCGTCTTCTCGAGCGCCGAACGCAGCCTGCCCAGCGTGCGCTGCTTCCCGAGCAGCTCCATGGACTCGTACAGCGGCGGCGACACGGTCCGGCCGGTCACCGCGACCCGCACGGGCGCGAAGGCCTTCCTCGGCTTGAGACCGAGCCCGTCGACCAGAGCGGCCTTGAGCGCCTGCTCGATCGCCTCGGTCTTCCACTCCGGCAGCGCGTCCAACGCGGCGATGGACTCGGTGAGCACCGGAGCGGCGGCCGCGTCGAGCGCCTTGGCAGCGGACTCGGGTTCCGGCGCGAACTCCGCGTCGTCGACGAAGAGGAATCGCAGCATGCCGACCGCGTCGGAGAGCACCACCAGGCGCTCCTGGATCAGCGGCGCGGCGGCGGTCAGGACCTCGACCTGCTCCGCCGAGGGCTCCGAGGGCAGCAGACCACCCGTGACGAGGTACGGGGTCACCCGTCGCACGAACTCGTCGGCGGGCAGCGCACGCAGGTGCGTGGCGTTGATCGCCTCCGCCTTCTTCACATCGAAGCGGGCCGGGTTGGAGCTGACCCGGGTGATGTCGAAGGCCTCGACCATCTCCTCGCGGGAGAAGACGTCCCGGTCCTCGGCGATGGACCAGCCCAACAACGCCAGGTAGTTGAGCAGGCCCTCCGGCAGGAAGCCCCGGTCCCGGTAGTTGAACAGGTTCGACTGCGGGTCGCGCTTGGAGAGCTTGCGGTTGCCCTCGCCCTGCACCAACGGCAGGTGGCCGAACCTCGGGACGACGTCGGCGACACCGATCCGACGCAGTGCCTCGTACAACGCGATCTGCCGGGGCGTGGAGGACAGCAGGTCCTCACCACGCAGCACGTGGGTGATCTTCATCAACGCGTCGTCGACGGGGTTCACCAGCGTGTACAGCGGTTCGCCGTTGCCACGCACCAGAACCGGGTCGGGCACCGAGCCCGCCGCGAAGGTCACCTCGCCGCGAACCAGGTCGTCGAAGGTGATGTCGGTGTCGGGCATCCGAAGCCGCAGCACCGGCGAACGCCCCTCGGCGCGCAGTTCGGCGCGACGCTCCTCGGTGAGGTCGCGATCCGCTCCGTCGTAACCGAGCTTGGGGTCCCGCCCCGCGGCACGATGCCGGGCCTCGATCTCCTCGGCGGTGGAGAAGGACTCGTAGATCTCCCCGGCGGCGCGCAGCTTCTCGACCACGTCCAGGTGCAGCTCGCGCCGCTGACTCTGTCGGTACGGGCCGTGCTCGCCGCCGACCTCGGGGCCCTCGTCCCAGTCCAGGCCCAGCCAACGCATGGCATCCAACAACGCCAGGTAGGACTCCTCGGAGTCTCGTGCCGCGTCGGTGTCCTCGATGCGGAACACCAGCGAGCCCTGGTTGTGCCTGGCGAACGCCCAGTTGAACAGGGCGGTCCGGATCAGGCCGACGTGTGGGGTGCCGGTCGGCGACGGGCAGAAGCGGACGCGGACAGCTGCGGGGCTGGTCTGAGGCTCAGTCATAACCCGATCAGCCTATCCACCTCGGTCGAGGTTGACAGCACCGCTAGGCGGGAGGAATCTGAAGTTATTCAACAGTCGTTGAAATAAGAACGAGAGCGGTTGCGGAACCACTCGACCGGCCTGGCGATAGCCCGTCGTCGGTCCCGCCACGGTCCCGGACCCATGATCGAGGAGGAGACGATGGCGTCGAAATCCACCGCACCCCGAACCGAGACGACCACCTGCGTCGTGGTCGGTGGCGGACCGGCGGGCATGATGCTGGGCCTGCTGCTGGCCAGAGCGGGGATCGCCGTGACCGTGTTGGAGAAGCACGGCGACTTCCTTCGTGACTTCCGGGGCGACACCGTGCACCCGTCGACGTTGACCGTGCTGGACGAGCTCGGCCTGATCGATCGATTCAAAACGCTGCCGCAGCGCCGGGTGAACACCGCGAAGGTGGTGCTGGACCAAGGGGTGGGGCCGATCGGCGACCTCAATCAGATTCCCGGCAAATACAAGTACATCGCCCTGGTGCCCCAATGGGACTTTCTGGATCTACTCGCCGACGTCGCGGCCGAGGAACCCGGCTTCGATCTCCGGATGAACACCGAGTTCGTCGACGTACTGCGCGAGGCAGGCCAGGTCCACGGTGTGCGCTATCGAGATGCGACCGGAGAGGGCGAGATACGGGCCGACCTCGTGGTGGCCTGTGACGGCCGTTCATCGTCGGTCCGCAAGGCCGTCGGACTCGTGCCGAGGGAGTTCGGCGTGCCGATCGACGTGTTGTGGTTCCGCCTTCCCCGCACCGAATCCGATCCGACCGGCGTGCTCGGCCGGTTCAGTATCGGCGAGGGCATCGCGATGATCGACCGAGGCGACTATTGGCAGTGCGGCTATCTGATTCCGAAGGGCAGTGAGGCCGAGCTGCGCGCTTCCGACATCGAGGATTTCCGATCTCGAATCGGCAGGCTGATCCCTTGGCTTGCCGATCGGGCCGATGAGGTCTCGTCGTTCGACGACCTCGCAACACTGGTGGTGCGGCTCAATCGGCTACGACGCTGGCACGCGCCGGGAGTGCTCTGCATCGGTGATGCGGCGCATGCCATGTCTCCCGTCGGCGGCGTCGGCATCAACCTGGCGATACAGGATGCCGTGGCGACTGCGCGCCTGCTGGCGCCCGCACTGCGACTGCGCAAACCGACCGTGCGCGATCTGGCCAAGGTCCGCAGACGGCGAGTCATGCCTGCCCGGATCGTGCAGGGCATCCAACGGCGAATCCATCGCAACATGCTGCCCTCGCCAAGCTCGAAGGCTCGCGCTCAACGCACAGACGGGCGAATGCCCGCCCCATTCCGATTGATGCTTCGATTCCCATTTCTACAGGCCATCCCCGCATACCTGGTCGGGATCGGTCCGAGGCCGGAGCATGCGCCGCGCTTCGCCCGCAGGCAGCCGCATCGAGGCCACGCCGGAGATCCCGCGCCCCGACCCCGCGATGCCGAGCAGGACCAGGAGCCGTCCCGCACCGCCGACTAGACCCAGCCACCGCCGAGGCGAGCACAACCGTGCAACACGGTCCTGCTCGCTCGGCGGCGCCGGACGAATCAGCGCGCGACCACCGGGTTTCGCAGCGTCCCCAGGCCCGCGATGGAGATCGAGACCGTCTGACCGGGCTTCATCGGGCCCACGCCCGCAGGCGTGCCGGTGAGGATGACGTCGCCGGGCAGCAAAGTCATCACCCGCGAGATCCAGGCGACGAGCGTCGGCAGGTCGTGCACGAGGTTCGCCGTGGTGGAATCCTGCTGCACCGCACCATCGAGCTCGGTGCGAATGCGCAGGTCCGACGGGTCGACGGTGGTGTCGATCCAGGGGCCGAGCGGACAGAACGTGTCGTGTCCCTTGCCTCGGGTCCACTGGCCGTCCGCACGCTGCTGGTCTCGCGCCGTGACGTCGTTGGCGATCGTGTAACCGAGGATGACGTCCTTGGCCTTGGCGGGCGACACATCCCGGCAGGGCATGCCGATGACCGCGGCCAACTCGCCCTCGAAGTCCACCTGCTCCGAGTCGGCGGGCAGCCTGATGCTCGCGCCCGGCCCGACCACCGAGGTCGAGGGCTTGAGGAAGATCACCGGGCTGGCCGGTGCCTCGCCGCCCATCTCCTTGGCGTGGTCCGCATAGTTCTTCCCGACACAGATCACCTTGCTCGGCAGGATCGGGGCCAATACCCGGACATCCGCCAGCGGCCATTTGCGGCCGGTGTAGGTCGGGTCGCCGAACGGGTGCTCCGCGATCTCCGCCGCGACCTGGTCCGTGTCCGGCTCGCCCTCGATCGAGACGAAGGCCACTCCCTGGGGATGGGCGATACGGCCGATACGCACGGACAACCTCCTGCTGCTGCTGTTTGGGACGTCCCCACTCTAGACGGGCAGGTCAGCGGACCTTGGCCTCCTGCCGGGATGCCCGATGCACCAGGGCGTCGCACAGGGCCAGCCAGCTCGCCTCGACGATGTTGCCGTGCACGCCGACCGTGGTCCATTTCCCCGCGCCGTCGCCGGAATCGACCAGTACGCGGGTGACCGCGTCGGTGCCGTGCTCGCCGGAGAGGATGCGCACCTTGTAGTCCAGCAGCCGCACCTCGCTCAGCCAGGGCAGGTACGGCGTCAGAGCCGCCCGCAAGGCCGCATCCAGGGCGTTGACGGGTCCGGTGCCCTCGGCGGTGGCGATCACCCGCTCGCCGTCGACGTGCAGTCGGACCGTGGCCTCGGCGACGACCGTGCCGTCGGCGGCGTGATCGAGCACCACCCGGTACGACTCCAGGGTGAACGGCTGAACCCGGCCCGTTGTGGTCGCCGCATCCTCGGCCGAGCCTGCGGACGCACCGTCGAGTTCCTCCCGGAGGAGCAATTCCAACGATGCGTCCGCCGCCTCGAACGACCAGCCGCCTGCCTCCAACTCCTTGACCCGCCGCACGACCCGGCCCACCGCCTCCGGATTGTCGGTCAGGTCCAGGCCGAACTCGCGGCCCTTGAGTTCGAGGCTGGCTCGGCCGGCCATCTCGGTCACCAACACCCGCATGCCGTTGCCGACCTCGGAGGGCTCCATGTGGTTGTAGAGCTCCGGATCCACCTTGATCGCACTCGCGTGCAGGCCCGCCTTGTGGGCGAAGGCCGACGACCCGACATACGCCTGATGGGCGTCGGGAGCGAGGTTGGCGATTTCGGCGAGCGCGTGCGAGACCGGGGTCAACTCCGCCAGCTTCCCCTCCGGGAGAACCGGCATACCGAGCTTGGTCACGAGGTTGCCGATCACCGGGAACAGATCGGCGTTGCCCGCCCGCTCCCCATAGCCGTTCGCGGTGCACTGCACGTGGGTGACCCCGGCCTGTACTGCGGCGATGGTGTTGGCCACCGCGCAAGCCGTGTCGTCCTGGCAATGGATTCCCAACCGGAAACCGGTGCGGGCGCTCACCTCGGTCACCGTCTCGGCCAGGCCGGTCGGCAGGCTGCCGCCGTTGGTGTCGCACAACACGGCCACATCGGCGCCACCGAGCACGGCGGCCTCCAGGACGCGCAGCGCGCAGTCCGGGTCGAAGGCGTAGCCGTCGAAGAAGTGTTCGGCGTCGACGAACACCCGGCGTCCCTCGGCGACCAGCAGGGAGACCGTGTCGCGGACCATAGCGCAGTTCTCCTCGACGTCGGTGCGCAACGCCCGCTCGATGTGTCTGCGGTCGGACTTGGCCACCAGGGTGATCACCGGCGCCTTCGAATCCAGCAGCGCCCGGACCTGCGGGTCCTCGGCAGCAGTCGAGCCTGCTCGCCGGGTGGAGCCGAAGGCGACCAGCGCGGCGTGGCGCAGTTCCAGCTCTCCCTCGGCCGCCCTGGCGAAGAACTCGGTGTCCTTGGGCAGCGCACCGGGCCAACCACCCTCGATGAATCCGACGCCGAGGGAGTCCAGCAGTCTGGCGACGGTGAGTTTGTCGGTCACCGAGTACGAGATGCCCTCGCGCTGTGCGCCGTCGCGCAGCGTCGTGTCGTAGAGGTGGAAGGCATCGCCGAGCGGGGTGGCTGCCGGAACGGTGCGGAACACGGAGAAGACTCCTCTGGCGCGGGAAACTGGCGTGGGACGAGTACTGGGACAAACAAAAAGACCCCCCGCGAATGCGAGAGGTCTGCGCGTCGGGTGCTGGTGGGAGCACTCCCCGACGCGCTAGGCGATAATGATCATGCCGCGATGAGTCACGACGCGATGATGCCACGGCGACGGGTCCGGTCCAAGCCCTAGGACTGATTCGTCCGCATGCTGGGAAGAACCCACCCGTTCGAATGAAGTATCCAGCGGCGACGCGAAGGACGAGGTCGCTTCTGCCGAGTGCCGCGCCGGCTACCGTCGGGCCATGGACTCCTCAGCATCGGCACCCTCGATTCGCGACCTGGCCGATCTGGCCACCCCCATGGCATCCGAGTGGCCGCGACACTCGGATGGGCCGATCACGCCGGAAGCTCGGGTGCAACAGCCGAGCAACTCGCCGCCGCCAGCGGTGCCGAGCAGGCGGCCATCACAACGCTGCTAGGACATCTGGTGACGATCGGCGTCTTCGAGCTCGA
Source organism: Actinoalloteichus hymeniacidonis (assembly GCF_014203365.1). Taxonomy (NCBI): domain Bacteria; kingdom Bacillati; phylum Actinomycetota; class Actinomycetes; order Pseudonocardiales; family Pseudonocardiaceae; genus Actinoalloteichus; species Actinoalloteichus hymeniacidonis. The sequence continues at coordinate 994,707 of NZ_JACHIS010000001.1, read as the reverse complement.
CCCCGTCTCGAACCGCTATCGGCCCACCGCGTTGGGCGCCCAACTCGCCCGGGACTCGCCGGAGGGCCTGCGGCCCTTATTCGACATCAACAGCGCGGGCGGGCGCGCCGAACTGGCCTTCGTCGAGCTGCTCACGACGATCACCACCGGATCCGCCGCCTATCCGCACCGCTACGGACGCGACTTCTGGGCCGACCTGGACACCGAACCGACGTTGCGGCGCTCGTTCGACGCCCAGATGAGCTGGCGTTTCCAAACCATGGCGCCGCAGATCGCGCAACGCTACGACTGGAGCCGATTCACGACGATCCTCGACGTCGGTGGCGGCGATGGCAATGTGCTCGCCGCGATCCTGCACGCACATCCCGAACTACGTGGGCAGGTTCTGGATCTCGCACCGACGGCGGCCGCAGCCACGCAACGATTCACCGAGTCCGGGCTCGACGACCGGGCCCGCGCGGTCTCCGGAAGCTTCTTCGATCCGCTGCCGACGGGCGCCGACGCCTATCTGCTCTGCGACATCCTGCATGACTGGGACGACGAACACGCCCGCCGAATCCTGGCCGCCTGTGGCCGCGCCGCCGCGCCGGGCGGGACCGTGGTGGTCATCGAACCCATCCTGGGGCGCGGGGTCGACACCGCGATCAACCTGTTCATGCTGATGTGCTTCGGCGGTCGCGAACGAACGGTCGACGAGTTGAGCGCGGTCGCCGCAGGCGCGGGCTCACTCTGCTCCGCAGCATCCCGGTCGCCGACGGGCGCACGGCCCTGGAGTTCGCCGTCGCACCGGCGACGGCGGGCGTCCTGGACTGACGAAGCCCGCCCGGAGACGACCGTGGGGCCGCCCACCGACTGGCGGACGGCCCCACGACAACGGCTTGGGATCAGACCGAGGGCGGCAACGAGACCGGTCGCTCCGGACGGATGTTCGACGAGACCAATGCGGCCAGCCGATCGCCGATCGCGTAGGTCGCGCCTGGCGAGGCGTGGTCCCTGGTGGCCAGGTCGAACGCCACCGAGGCCTCGATGCGCTTCGCGGCCTCCGACATGCCCAGGTGGTCGAGCAGCAACGCGACCGACAGCACTGCCGCCGTCGGGTCGGCGATGCCCTGACCCGCGATGTCCGGCGCGCTGCCGTGCACCGGCTCGAACATGCTCGGATTGCGGCGAGTCACATCGAGGTTGCCGCTGGCCGCGAGGCCGATGCCGCCGGTGATCGCGGCAGCCAGGTCGGTGAGGATGTCGCCGAACAGGTTGTCCGTGACGATGACGTCGTACCGAGACGGGTCCGTCACCATATGGATCGTCACTGAATCGACGTGCTGATAGCTGACCGTCACCTCTGGGTGCTGAAGAGAGACCTCTTCCACGATCCGCGACCACAACGAACCCGCATGGGTGAGCACATTGGTCTTGTGGACCAGCGTGAGGTGCCTGCGCGGTCGTGCTGCCGCCCTGGCGAAGGCGTCGCGCACCACCCGTTCCACGCCGAACGACGTGTTGATCGAGACCTCGGTGGCCACCTCGTGCGGGGTGTCCTTGCGCAGCAGGCCGCCGTTGCCCGCGTACAGGCCCTCGGTCCCCTCCCGCACCACGAGCATGTCGACCTCGCTGGGGTCGGCCAGCGGGCTTCGCACCCCGGGGTACAACCGGGCGGGGCGCAGGTTCACATGGTGATCGAGCTCGAAACGCAACCGAAGCAGCAGACCTCGTTCGAGGATGCCGCTGGGCACCGACGGGTCTCCGACCGCCCCGAGCAGGATCGCGTCGTGTTGGCGCAGCTCGCCCAACACCGACTCCGGCAGTAGTTCGCCGGTGGCGTGCCACCGGGCGGCGCCGAGGTCGTAACGCACGATCTCCGCGTCTGGGACAACTTCACCGAGCACCTTCAATGCCTCGGCGATAACCTCGGGCCCGATCCCGTCGCCTGGGATCACAGCGAGCCGCATCCGTGCACCTCCCTGGTAAAGATCCCACTGAACGGGACCAGTTCGTTCGAGCAGGCTACCGCTCTCGGATCGATACTCCACATGGCGGCAGGCTCTCGACAATGATCTTTCCCGTACTGCGGGACGCCCATTCAGGTGAACACCACTCGAACGGCCTAAAAGTGCTGGAGAAGGGCGATGCCCCGACCTGGTGGGCCGGGGCATCGCTTCCGCACTGCGGCGCCGGTCTGGGCGCCGATCCGCGAATCGATCGATCAGTTGGTGAACACGGGCGGGGTGCTGCCGGTCGGCACCACCTGCGAGCGATCCCCACTGATGTTGTGGTGGTGCAGGACGAGCAGTCGCGCGTCCTCGGCGGCCGTCTCCAGGTTGCGGTTGACCACCAGCGCGGTACCGGGCCGGGACTCGTAGGAGAGCGCGGCGTCCCCGCCGCCCTGAGTCCAGAGACCGGGCTGGACGGCATCGAAGGTCATCGGCTCGTCGATGTGATCGACGAGGCCCTCCGGATCGCCCGGCGCCGCGTAGTAGCCGCTGACGCCCACGGTGTAGGAGATCGGCGCCGACTCGGCCGCCGGGTCGATGCCCAACGCCGTCAACGCCACCGGCAGGACCAGCACGTTGGTGTCGAAGACGTTGGTGTCCACGTCGCCGAGCTGCCCGTTGATCGGCTGCACGTCGACCACCGGGTTGCCCTCGGTGTTGAGGTCGACGGTCGCGGCCACCAGCACATCACTGTCGGTGTACTTCGTGACATAGGTCTCGAAGTCCGGCACCCCGTCGCCGTCCACATCGATGTCGACGAACGGAACGGTGTTGCTGCCGATGTTGTACCAGTTGCTCCAGGTCGAGATCCCGAAGGCGAGCAGCGCCGACTCCGGGTCACCCTGCAGCACCGCCAACGGCGCGGTGGAGGTGGCACCGACCTGACGCAGGTCACCGCCCTTGGCAGTCTCGTTGATCGTGCAGCCCAAGGACTGATCACCCACGCACTCCGGAAGCCGGTCGCTCTCCCCGTGGAGTTCCAGGACACTGATCAGCGAGCGGTACGCCTCGTCGCCCTCGCCCTGGGACACACCGCGTCCCCGCAGGTTCAGCACCGCCTGTTCGGAGCCCTCCGGCAGCCGCAGCCATGCCGACGCCTCGATGTCGGAGACGGGCTTCGGCGCGGAGTGCACCGGAACCCGCAGCGGCACCGAGGACCCGCTCTCCGGGGTGAACACGATCCGCCCCGAGGCGTCCGCGAGGAACTGCCGCGCCTCGCCACCCTGCTCCTTCTCCAGCGTCTCGTCGGCCGTCTTGCGCAGCGCGGCCGGGTCGTCGATGGACAGGGTCACGGTGATCCGGGCGATGCCACGCGGGCTGAGCGTCACCGACTCGCGGTCCAGCACGTAGCTGACGCCGGGGATCTCGGTGGCGGGCTGGTAGGAGACCGCCATCGTGGTTCGGCGGGTGCCCTTGTTGATCAGCTTGATCGTCTTGGTCTGCGCGAGCGGCCCGTCGACCTCGACGGTGCCGTAGGAGACGCTGACCTGTCCCGGGTCGTCCTCGACCATGGCCAACACCTGGTTGTCCAGCGCCGCCAACGCGTCGATGCGACCGGAACCGACCCGGTTGGGCGCGTGCACGATGCCGTCGGGACCGGTGGTGATGTCCGCACCCGCCGTGTTCATCAGCGCGGCCTTGATCTCCTCGGGAGTCCAGTCCGGATGCTCCTCGCGGAGCAGCGCGGCGATTCCCGTGGTGTGCGGTGCGGCCATGGAGGTTCCGCTGATCACCAGCGTCCCGTCGCCACTACCGGACAGCGCCGAGGCGATCGTGTCGCCGGGAGCACTGATATCCGGCTTCACGCTCGGGCCTCGGCCACCGCGCGAGGTGAAGGAGCTCGGGGTGTCGGCGAGGGTCTCGTCGACGGTCGGCACCGAGGTCCGCAGCTCGCCTGCGAGTCGGATCTCAAGGGTGCCGTCCTCGACTGCGGGGCGGACCTTCTCGGTCGCCGTGCCGGTGAGCTGCACGACCGGGATGACCGCGTTACCCGCGATGCCTGCGCTGAACTGGTCGAGGCTGGAGGAGAAGATCGCGCCGACCGCGCCCGCGTTCGAGGCATTGTCGGTGCGTCCGCCGGAGCCACACCGCCGCGTGACGTCGTCGTCGTCCCATTCCAGCCACGCGATCTTGCCCTCGACCAGCGCCGCGTCCGCCTCCGAGAACGGATCGCAACCGTCGAGGTTGGACTCCTCGGACAGCGCGACCACCGGGGCGGTGAGGTCGAGCCCGGCGTAGTCGGGGTAGCTCTGGCTGTACTGGCCGGGTTCCGTACCCGCCACGGACTCGGGTGCGATCACCTCGGCACCGTCGCGGACCACCGAGGCGTCGCGGCTGCTGGCCACGGTCAACGCCTCGGGGGTGTTGCCCGGCGAACCGCCGACGTCGAACAGGTCGCCGCCGTTACCGCCGGAGAAGACCGTGACCACGCCGTGCTGGTTGAGCTTGCGGACGAAGAGGCTGGCCGGGTCGTCCGGCGCGCCGAAGTTGCTGCCGAGCGAGAGGTTGACCACGTCGAGGCGGTCGGTGAAGTCGCCGTCGCGGTCCGGGTCCAGGGTCCAGTCCAGGCCCGCGGAGGTGACGTCGGTGGATCCTTCGCAGCCGAAGACCTTGATCGCGTAGATCTGGGCGCCGGGAGCGGTTCCGGGACCGATCCGCATCTCGCCGACGGTCTCGTCGTCGAGTTCGGTGTAGTCGCCGGTGAAGGTGCTCCCGTCGCCGTTCACCCCGAAGCCCGCCGCCGTGCCTGCGACGTGCGTGCCGTGGGTGCCGCAGGAGATCGGGTTGTCGTCCGGCTTCGGCGTAGCCAGGTCCGGGTCGTCGCTGGAGGCGTCGTAGTCGTCGCCGACCAGGTCGGTACCGCCGACGACCTTGTCGGTCGGGAAGTACTCGGCGTCGATCGTCGTCCGGTCGATCGCCTCGTAGGCCTCGGCGGTGCCGGGGCCACCGAAGGTGGCGTGCGTGTAGTCGACGCCATCATCGATGATCCCGATCCGCATGTCCTCGCCGTAACGACCGGTCTGTTCCCAGGTCGGCAGCGTGTTCGTGAGCTGGATCGCGCTGGCGTTGGCCGGTTCGTGTCGAACCAGCGGGCGGATCGAGCGGACGTCGGAACGCTGAGCCAGCTCGCGAATCGAGTCGGCGTCGGCGCGGACGGCGACACCGGGAACGGCGTTGACGGTCTCGTAGAGCACCTCGGTCGCCCGGTCCGAACCAGACAGATCCGAGACCACGACCTCGGCCGTGGCCAGCGTCGCGGCCTTGGCCTCCTCTGCCGCCTCGCCCGCCGCACTGGCGCTGGCTCCGGCTGCCTGCTCCTCCATGAAGACATCGACGGCGGGAGCGTTCTCCAGCTCGATGAAGGCGCCGATCCGCCCCTGGGCCTCCGCGAGGCTCGGCGCGAGACCGGAAAGCCGGTTCTCCGTCGACAGTCCGTCGGCCGTCGGCACCGGGGGCGCCAGTGGTTGATCCTGTGCCGTCGCGCTGCCCACCACTCCGGTGGTCAGGACCACGGCCAGTGCCGCCGCAGCGGATCTGGTGGTCATTCTTCGACTTCGCGTCACTGCTGTGCCCTCACTCGGAAGACCTGTCTCCGACCATGCCGAGTGCTTCCGGCGAGCGCATCCACGTGAGTACGTCCCCCATCGCATTCTGCGTCTCTCACCGCGCGCTTCGGCCGACCCGTTCGAAAGCGAGGCACGGTGGGTTCGACTCGGCTCGGCGCTACGAACATCGCTGCGCCTGGTCCGCCTTCTTCCTGGGAATTTAACGCGACACCACACCGAACCGGTTACTCCTTTTGGATGAACACCGGGCCACTGCGGACAGATTTATCGGGGATATTTACCAGGTTCATGACTCAGGGTGTTGGTTTTTCACCGATATACCCCCAAGTCGGTGGTCAGCAGCGTCAACCGTTGCCGAACGCCGACGACTGCGCCGAAGCGGACCGCACGTCACACCATGGAATGGATCAACGCCGATTTCCTTGCGATGACAAGAGAACTCGGGAAATCATGCGAACATGCGTTCGAATGAGATGTCCGGAGCCGTTGTTCTATACCGCTTTCTCCCACCGAAGGAGTCGAAGCGGTCGGTTTCCCGCTCCTTGCCGACCGTCGCGTGGGCGCGGGTGCGAGTCCGGCTCACCGAGTCCGCCCGCCCCCGGCACCCCGCCTCGATGCGATCCCGAAGAGGCTCGCCACCGGAGCACCGACAACGGTGGCCCCATCCGAAGCGCGGATTCCCGTCTTCGGCTGTGGAACGGTCTCGGGCCGCTCCGTCTCCTGCGGCGGATCCGGCCCACACAGCACGATGCCCCGGGGTCCGGAGTCCATTTCGGACTCCATGCCCCGGGGCACCGCTGCGGGTCGGTTCGTCGGCTTTCTCAGTCGAAGGAGACCGAGTAGGCGGTGCTGGCGCCGACGGCCGCACCGATCGGCTCGAGCACGCCCCCGGTCAACTGCCGGTCCACCCGCAGCAGCATCGTCGCGTCACCGCCGTCGGTGGTCTGGCTGATCTGGGCGGCCTCGATGTTGATGCCGACCTCGCCGAGCAGGGTGCCTACGGTGCCCATCACGCCCGGGCGGTCCGGGTACTCCAGCAACAGCACGTTGCCCTCGGCGCGCAGATCGAAGTGCCTGCCGTTGATCTCGACGAGCTTCTCGACCTGCTGCGGCCCGGTCAGGGTGCCCGAGACGCTGGCGGTCTCGCCGGAGGGCAGCACCACGCGCACCGTCACCAGGCTGCGGTGGTTCGCGCTCTCGCTCTCGGTCTTGACCTCCACGGCCACGCCGAGGTCATTGGCGAGCCGGGGAGCGTTGACGAAGGTCACCTGGCTCTCGACCACCTTGGAGAACACGCCACGCAGTGCGGCCAGCGGCAGCACACTGACGTCCTCGGTCGAGAGCTCGCCGCGCACCTCCACCGTGACGGAGGCGGGCGGGGCCGAGAGCAGCGCCGCGAGCACCAGGCCGAGCTTCTGGGTCAGCGGCAGGTACGGACGCACCTGCTCGCCCACGACGCCTGCCGTCTGCACGTTCACCGCGTCGGGGACGAAATCGCCGCGCAGTGCGAGCAGCACCGAACGGGCCACGTCGGTGCCTGCACGGTCCTGGGCCTCGGCGGTGGAGGCGCCCAGGTGCGGGGTCGCCACCACGCGCGGCTGCTCGAACAACGGGCTCTCGGTGGTGGGCTCGGTCGCGTACACGTCCACACCCGCACCGCCGACCTGCCCGGAGGCCACGGCCTCGGCGAGCGCGGCCTCGTCCACCAGGCCGCCCCGGGCCGCGTTGACCAGCAGGACGCCCCGCTTGGTCTTCGCGAGCTGCTCGGCGCCGATCAGGCCCTTGGTCTCCGGGGTCTTCGGCAGATGGATCGAGATCGCGTCCGCCCTGGACAGCAGCTCGTCCAGGTCCACCAGCTCGATACCGAGCTGGGCAGCCAGCGCGGGCGAGACATAGGGGTCGTAGGCGATGAGCTTGGTCTCGAACGCGCCGATCCGCTGCGCGAAGAGCTGCCCGATCTTGCCGAGACCGACCACACCCACGGTCTTGCCACGCAGCTCGACGCCGCTGAAGGAGCTGCGCTTCCAGGCACCCGCCCGCAGGCTGGCGTCCGCAGCGGGAATGTGCCGCGCAACCGAGAGGAGGAGGGCGACGGCGTGCTCGGCAGCCGAGACGATGTTGGAGGTCGGCGCGTTGACCACCATGACGCCGCGCTCGGTGGCGGCGGGCACGTCGACGTTGTCCAGGCCGACGCCGGCCCGGGCCACCACCTTCAGCCGGTTACCCGCACCGAGCACCTCGGCGTCGACCTTGGTCGCAGAACGTACGAGCAGTGCGTCGGCCTCGGCGACGGCGGCCAGCAGAGCGGGCCGGTCGGTGCCGTCGACATGGCGGATCTCGACCTCGTCGCCGAAGACCTCGACCGCAGAGGGTGCGAGCTTCTCGGCGATCAGGGCGACGGGACGACTGGTGTTGGTCACGAGCTGCTCCAGGGAGGGTCGTTGCGGTCCTCGGCTGCCTTACGGCCAGCGCCAGCGAGCAGTCTAGTCCCCGGCTTGTGAAACGTTTCTCATAGTGCGGGATGCATTGCGCGCAGGCCCCGGGGTGATCGGCTCACGAAGTGAACATCGGCGGCCTGCAATACAGCCGTCACCACCCGCGTAGGCGGCCGCGCCTGCAACGGCCACTCCCCGGCGGTGCTCGGGGTGAGTTCAGCAGAAGTGATGAGGAATACCGCGATCGAATGCCACCGCGAGAAAGGACTGCTCGGTCGCGGTAGGGAATTCCAGCAGAAAACGGACACCACGACTTCGATGGAGAGACGTCATCGGTAGACGGCTCGGCCGGCGAGAGCCGATCCGACAGCCGAGAGCCGGCAGGTCCGCAGTGCTGCCATGTCTACTGCCGATCCGAGGGGCGGGCTTCGCCGTCTGCATCCGAGTCGACGGCCACGGGCGGTTGGGCACGTCTGGGTGCGTCTCCCCGTTCCGCGTCGACTCGACCGGGCTCGGCCCGAACGTATCGACCGGCGTGAAACGGCGTTCTCGGCCGGCACGGGTTCTGCGGTCCACGTCAGTACGGTGTGAGGAGGTCTATTGGCAGGAGAGGACGACGTCGTCGGACGGGAATCGACGATCTCGCCGGAGTGTGCGGAGCAACGCCATCAGCGGTGACACCGTTGGAAGGCGACAGCGTGGGGCACACGCACTGCCCGAGGGAAGCACAGTGGAACCGGATGGCCCGCCATAACGAGGGGCGATAGGTCAGCGGTCGGCGAGCGCCTGCTGATCGCTCGTCCACCCGGCGGCGGGCAACCTGTTCGGTTAGCGGCTGCAGGCAGCAACCTCGGTCAGCGTGACATCGCCGACCGGCCGCGCCGCCCGGGCCCACCTGGACGCCTGGGCGGCGCTTGATGGCTCACCACGGCTCGTCGAACTCGCCGTCCTTCGCACCCTCCACGAATGCGTCCCACTCCGCCTGGGTGAATACGAGCACCGGTCCTTCCGGCTCGGCGCCGTTGCGCATCAAGATGTACTCCTCGACGAACGCGATCTCGACGCCCTTCTGATCTTCATCCTCGGTGCTGGTTATCCATTCGGCACCGGAGATATCGAGGGTGCCGCGGATGTGGGCCTTGTCGTCATAGATCGGTACCTCGTGTGCGGTTGTCGATGCCTCGTCGCTCAATCTCTCTTCCCCATCCGCCAGGACACGCAGCTGCGCGAGAATCCGTCACCTTGCGCGACGAACCGTATACCTCTGTGATCGCTGTCGGTGGTGGGGTCCGGACGCAATCGAGTCGGTTCCGAAAGAAAGGAGGGCGCCGCATAGTGCGCGGCTGATGCTGCTCTGCGGGTTCGGCGCGAGTCGACCGTGGATCGGTGCGACCGAAGCTCGGCTACGGAATCGATCTCGAAACCGAAGGGGCCGATCAGCCGAACGAACGCGGGGATCGCGGGATCGCGAACACTCGGCACGGCAATGCTCGGGGACACCTGGTCAATCGCGTGGGGTTCGATCGAGCAGTCCGCGTGGTCTAGCAGTCCGCGTGGTCTAGCAGCCCGCGTGGTCTAGCAGCGGTTCGGCCTAGCAGCCGAAGGGTCGCGTGGCACGGGCAAACCGAGTGTGTGGATGGCGCGGACAGCCGGGGCGATCTCGCCACCGGGAGGGGCCTTGGATGCTGATCGCCTGTCCTGCTCAGGTATCGATGACCCGAGCAGGACAGGCCCGCAGCAAGGTCAGAGCGGGCCCCCGACGCCCGCCCTGACTCCTCGCGACGTTGGAGGAGCGCGTCGGACGGTTGATCAACCAGCCGACGCGCCGAGGGCCCCATCCACCGAACAGCGACGCATGCGACACCGACGCACACGACGCCGATGCCGCGTAACACCGGCGCCCCGTGAGACACCGCCGCACCGAAGGACGACGCACAAGGCACACACCCCGTCGGGTCGACGCACCGTCGATCGAGACAGCCGATCGAGACAGCCGATCCGAGACTCGGGTCCCTCGATAAACGCCGACGGCGAAGGGGAACCATCGTCGATGGCCGAGGCAGGCCGAGCGACATGCCGGACACGGTGTCCTGCACCAGCAGGGCGGACACCGTGCCGCTCGGCATGCGCGCAGCCGGGGACTCGGTCCGGTGGAACGGTCGGTTCCGTTGGTCAGGCGGTCTCGGTGATCGGCCGGTCGACCCAGGACATCAGGCCACGCAGCTTCTTGCCGACCTCTTCCACCGGGTGCTCCTCGCCTTCCTTGCGCAGCTTGGAGAACGTGGGCCTGCCCGCGTCCTCCTCGGCGATGAGTTCCCGGGCGAAGGTGCCGTCCTGGATCTCCCCGAGGATCTTGCGCATCTCGTCCTTGACCGCAGGCGAGATGATGCGCGGTCCCCTGGTCAGGTCACCGAACTCGGCGGTGTCGGAGATGGAGTAGCGCATCCGCGCGAGTCCACCCTCGTACAGCAGGTCCACGATGAGCTTCAGCTCGTGCAGCACCTCGAAGTAGGCGACCTCGGGCTGATAACCGGCTTCGGTCAGGGTCTCGAAACCGTTCTGGATCAACGCGGTGGTGCCGCCACACAGCACGACCTGCTCACCGAAGAGGTCGGTCTCGGTCTCCTCGGCGAAGGTGGTCTTGATGACGCCCGCGCGGGTACCACCGATCGCCTTGGCCCAGGACAGCGCCAACGCCTGTGCGTTCCCGGTGGCGTCCTGCTCCACGGCGATCAACGCCGGGACGCCCTTGCCGTCGACGAACTGCCTGCGCACCAGGTGGCCCGGGCCCTTGGGCGCCACCATCGCGACGTCGACGTCGGCGGGCGGGGTGATCAGGCCGTAACGGATGTTGAGGCCGTGGCCGAAGAACAGCGCGTCGCCCTTCTTGAGGTTGGGCGCGATGTTCTCGGTGTAGATCGTGCGCTGGGCGGTGTCCGGCGCCAGGATCATGATCACGTCGGCTTCGGCCGCGGCCTCGGAGGTGGTGAGCACCCGCAGGCCCTCTTCCTCCGCCTTCGCCTTCGACTTCGAGCCCTCGGCGAGGCCGATGCGCACGTCGACACCGGAGTCACGCAGGCTGAGCGCATGGGCGTGGCCCTGGCTGCCGTAGCCGATGACGGCGACCTTCTTGGCCTGCAGGATGCTCAGGTCGGCGTCGTCGTCATAGAAGATCTCGGCACTCATCGTCATTCCTCATCTGTTCTTGGAGTGAAGCTCTACTCGGGTGCCTACCCGGCAAGCGGGTAGACACTGATCAGCGGGCCGCGGAGACCGAGATGGATCGAGCACCTCGGCCAACGGCGACCATCCCGGAGCGCACCATCTCCCTGATCCCATAGGGCTCCAGCATGCGCAACAGGGCGTCGAGCTTGTCGGCTGTTCCGGTGGCCTCGACCGCGACCGCCTCGGGCGAGACGTCGACGACCTTGGCCCGGAACATCTGCACCGTTTCCAGGACTTGGCTGCGCACGGTGGCATCCGCCCGAACCTTGACCAGCAGGAGTTCCCGCTGGACGGAGGCAGCCGGGTCGAGCTCAACGATCTTTATGACGTTCACGAGCTTGTTGAGCTGCTTGGTCACCTGTTCCAACGGCAGCTCGTCCACGGCCACCACGATGGTCATCCTGGAGACGTCGGCGTGCTCGGTCTCGCCGACGGCGAGCGACTCGATGTTGAAGTTGCGGCGAGAGAACAGTCCTGAGATCCGAGCCAGCACGCCCGGTTTGTTCTCCACCAGCACGCTGAGCGTGTGCCGACTCATGCGCTCCTGCTCCTGTCCTGATCGGATCTTCTCGGCCGCAGTGGCCGAGTCTTTCGCGTCGCCGATGTGAGCTGGCGGGCACCCTCGTCTGGTGCCGGGTGGCCCCACCGGATCGACGTCTGCGGTGCTGACCCCAGCGGGCGGGGTGCCCGTCTCGGCAACCGCGCCGTTGGAAGCGCTCCGCCGCCGGATCGGCTGCGGTGACGCGCGAAGGGCACCGGTTCTAGTCGGCGTCGTCGAAGACCGGGCGGATACCGCGAGCCGCCATGATCTCGTCATTGCTGGTGCCCGAGGCGACCATCGGCCAGACCTGGGCGTCCTTGCCGACGACGAAGTCGATCACTACGGGACGGTCGTCGATCGCCATCGCCTTGCCGATGACCTCGTCGACCTCCTCGGCGGACTCACAGCGGAGTCCGACGCAGCCCAATGCCTCGGCGAGCAGCACGAAGTCGGGGATGCGCTTGTGTGTGCCGAGGTCGGTGTTGGAGTACCTCCCCGAGTAGAAGAGGTTCTGCCATTGCCGGACCATGCCGAGGTTGCCGTTGTTGATGACGGCGACCTTGATCGGGATTCCCTCGATGGCGCAGGTGGCCAGTTCCTGATTGGTCATCTGGAAACAGCCGTCGCCGTCGATGGCCCAGACCGGGGTGTCCGGTCGGCCCATCTTCGCGCCCATCGCGGCGGGAACCGCGAAACCCATGGTGCCGAGGCCGCCGGAGTTGATCCAGCTGCCCGGCTTCTCGTACTTCACGTACTGCGCGGCCCACATCTGATGCTGCCCGACACCGGCGGTGTAGACGGCATCGGGTCCCACCAGCTCACCGATTCGCTCGATGACGTACTGCGGGGCCAGCGAACCGTCGACGGGCGGCTCGTAGCCGAGCGGGAAGGACTCGCGCCAGCCTTGGACCTGCGTCACCCACGGTGCGGAGTCCGCACGGTCGCCGCGTTCCAGTTCCAGGCGCAACGCCGAGGTCAGTTCGGCGATCACGTCCTTGCAGTCGCCCACGATCGGCACGTCGGCCCGACGGTTCTTGGAGATCTCCGCCGGATCGATGTCGGCGTGGATGACCTGCGCCTCGGGGGCGAAGGAGGAGAGCTGGCCGGTGACCCGGTCGTCGAAGCGGGCGCCGAGGGCGATCAGCAGGTCGGACCGCTGCATGGCCGTGACGGCGGCAACGGTGCCGTGCATGCCGGGCATTCCCAGGTGCAGCGGGTGCGAGTCCGGGAACGCTCCCCTGGCCATCAGGGTGGTGACCACGGGGATCCCGGCGGCCTCGGCGAGTTCACGCAGTTCGGCGACCGCCCCGGCCTTGAGCACACCGCCGCCGACGTAGAGCACGGGCTTGCGGGCGGCCGCGATCATCTTGGCGGCCTCGCGGATCTGCTTGCCGTGCGGGCGCGCGGTGGGGCGGTAGCCCGGCAGTCGCAGTTCCGGCGGCCAGGAGAACGAGGTGGTCTCCTGCAACACGTCCTTGGGAATGTCCACCAGGACCGGTCCGGGTCTGCCGGTGGACGCCAGGTGGAAGGCCTCCGCGATCGTCCTCGGGATGTCGGCGGGGTCGGTGACCAGGAAGTTGTGCTTGGTGACCGGCTGCGTGATACCGCAGATGTCGGCTTCCTGGAAGGCATCGGTGCCGATGAGCCCTCGGGACTGCTGACCGGTGATGGCCACGACCGGGACCGAGTCCATGTTGGCGTCGGCCAGCGGGGTCACCAGGTTGGTCGCGCCGGGGCCTGAGGTCGCCATGCAGACGCCGACCTTGCCGGTGGCCTGCGCGTATCCGGTGGCTGCGTGTCCCGCGCCCTGCTCGTGTCGCACCAGGACGTGGCGCACCTTCTCCGAGTCCAGCAGTGGGTCGTAGGCCGGGAGGATGGTGCCGCCCGGAATACCGAAGACGACCTCGCAGCCCACCGATTCGAGGGCGCGGACCAAAGACTGGGCGCCGGTGACCTGCACGGGCGCGCCGTGCGGTGGGGCGGGCTTCGGCCTGGCGTAGTCGGCAGGTGAGGGACCCGGGACTGGTTTGGAGGTTGCGCTGGTCATTCGATCTGCCTCGTGGGTATCGGTTGCAGGGCGGGCAACAAAAAACCCCCGGCGGCATGGAGCCACTCAGGGGTAAGGCGCGTCGACGCTGGAAGATCCCGTTAGACGTCGGCGCGCCAGGGAAGTACGAGAATGTCGGTCAGTCGCAGCACGCTGAGTACGGTAACCGGCTGTGCGCAAGGGCGTCAACTCTGCGGGATGACTTTCTCGAATGTTGGACGCCCTACTATTTCGCCTTTCGCGATCCATGCAGGTCAACGCCTTGTGAGCTCGGGTTTCACCAGCTGGACCGACGGCGAAGCCGTCGATGCGAAAATCACGGTATGAGCGATGCGTCAGCACGGCAGGCCACCGACCGGCAAACGAGGGAACTCTTCCGAGTGCCTCCGATCTCGGTGCTCGCGGTGGTGGCCCTCGCAGTGTGTGTGACGCCTGCTGCCTTCGGAGCGCCCGGCCTCCAACTGCTGTATCTGATTCCGCTCGCCATCCTGTGGTGGGTGCTTCGCCGCCGCACCATGGTCGACAGCACGGGCATCCAGGTCCGCGAGTTGTTCAGCAGCACCAGGGTCGACTGGCCCCAGGTCCGTGGACTGCGTCTCGGCCGCAATTCCTCGGTGCATCTGGTGCACGAGAACGACGCCGAACTCGCGCTTCCCCTGATGCGCACGAGGGATCTGCCACTGCTGGCCGCGCTGAGCGGCGGCAGACTGCCCGATCCGACAGCGGCCGATTTGACGGGGCCCGATCCGACGGCGCCGGACCCGACCTCGCCCGATCCGACCGCTGACTCCGATCCCGAGGAGTCGTCCGCACCGGCTATCCGGGAGGAGCAGCTCGAGGCCGAACAGGTCACGGCCGCCGCAGGCGAGGAGACGACGCCCGCACCGGAACCACCGGCCGCAGCTCAGGACGCCACAGCGAAAAACGCCTAGTTCGCGCCGACGGCGACATCAGGCCAGGTCAGCGGGCACCCTGCAGCGCCATCCGCTGGCCGGGCAACGCGGCCCGAACACAGGGGTAGTCTCGGGTTCATCGTCGCCTGACCGCCCTCACCAGGGCAGCAAGGCGCCTTCGCCGGACCCGTGGCGATTCGACAAGATCACGTCACCACCACATCTCCTCGGAGAAACCGTGCCTCAGCTTCGTTCCCGCATCACGACTCACGGCCGTAACGCGACCGGCGCCCGAGCCCTCTGGCGTGCCACCGGCATGACCGACGGCGATTTCGGCAAGCCGATCGTGGCGATCGCCAACTCGTACACGCAGTTCGTGCCAGGACACGTGCACCTTCGCGACCTCGGCGACGTCGTCGCGGGCGCGGTGCGCGAGGCGGGCGGGGTGCCGAGGGAGTTCCACACGATCGCGGTGGACGACGGCATCGCGATGGGCCACAGCGGCATGCTCTACTCGCTGCCCTCGCGCGAGGTGATCGCGGACGCCGTCGAGTACATGGTCGAAGGCCATCAGGCCGACGCGCTGGTCTGCATCTCCAACTGCGACAAGATCACGCCGGGCATGCTCAACGCCGCGATGCGGCTGAACATCCCGACCGTCTTCGTCTCCGGCGGTCCGATGGAGGCAGGCAAGGCCGTGGTCGTCGACGGTGTGGCGCAGGCCCCGACCGACCTGATCACCGCCATCTCCGCTTCGGCGAACTCCCAGGTCGACGAGGAGGGACTGGCCAAGGTCGAGCTGTCGGCCTGCCCCACCTGCGGTTCGTGCTCGGGAATGTTCACCGCCAACTCGATGAACTGTCTGACCGAGGCGCTCGGTCTCGCACTGCCCGGCAACGGATCGACGTTGGCCACCCACGCCGCCCGGCGGGAGCTGTTCCTGGCCGCAGGCCGCACCGTGGTGGAGATCTCGAAGCGGTGGTACGAGTCCGACGACGATTCGGTGCTGCCCCGGTCGCTGGCGAACAAGCAGGCCTTCGAGAACGCAATGGCCTTGGACATGGCGATGGGTGGATCCACGAACACGGTGCTGCACGTGTTGGCGGCCGCCCAAGAGGGCGAGATCGATTTCACGCTGGCCGACATCGAGGCGATCAGCCGCCGGGTGCCGTGCCTGTCGAAGGTGTCGCCCAACTCGGACTACCACATGGAGGACGTGCACCGGGCCGGTGGAATCCCGGCGATCCTCGGTGAGCTGTATCGAGGCGGAATGCTCCGCGAGGACGTCCGTGCCGTGCACAGCCCCTCGCTTCGCGAGTGGTTGGCCGAGTGGGACATCCGCTCCGGATCGGCTTCCGAGCAGGCGATCGAGCTGTTCCACGCGGCGCCGGGCGGGGTGCGCACCACCGAGGCGTTCTCGACGGAGAACCGCTGGTCCTCGCTGGACACCGACGCCGAGGGCGGTTGTATTCGCGATGCCGCCCATGCCTACACGGCTGATGGCGGGCTCGCCGTGCTGCGCGGCAATCTCGCGGTCGACGGCGCGGTGATCAAGACGGCGGGTATCGAAGAGGAACTGTGGCATTTCCAGGGCCCGGCCCGGGTGGTGGAGAGCCAGGAACAGGCGGTCGAGGCGATCCTCAGCAAGACCATCCAGGCAGGCGAGGTGCTGGTGGTGCGCTACGAGGGTCCGTCCGGCGGGCCGGGGATGCAGGAGATGCTGCACCCCACCGCGTTCCTCAAGGGCACCGGCATGGGCAAGAAGTGCGCGCTGATCACCGACGGCCGATTCTCCGGCGGTTCCTCGGGTATCTCGGTGGGCCACATCTCCCCGGAGGCAGCCGACGGCGGTGACATCGGCTTGGTGCAGGACGGGGACCAGATCCTCATCGACGTCCGCGAACGACGTCTCGAACTGCTCGTCGAACCGGCTGTCCTGGCCGAGCGACGCGCCAAGATGGAGGCCGGCGAGCGGCCGTGGCAGCCGGTGGACCGGCAACGGCACGTCTCCACGGCGCTGCGCGCCTACGCCAAGCTGGCCACCTCGGCCTCGATGGGCGCGGTGCGCGACGTCAACCGGTGAGCATGTCCTGACCCGATCACACTGACCTACTCACCCAACGGGCGGCCTCGACGGACTCCGGTTCGTCGGGGCCGCCCGTCTGTGCCGGCTCGACGCCGGTTAACGCGCTCATCCCAGCCAGACGAGTTCGATCCGGCGACCCGCGCGCACCCCGAGGGCCACCGATTCCTCGGCCCGCCCCGAGGTGGCGAACAGGCTCCCGTCGGGATAGCAGAGCACGGACCTGGTGCCCATGGACATCCCCCAGGCGAACACCACACGATCCTCGATGTCCTCGCGCAGCTCCCGCAAGGCGCACATCCTCGGTTCGGACACGGTCGTGATCACTTCATCATCGTGACCCGGCTGTTGGACCACATCGCCATCCGGCGTCATCGAACACCCTCCTCTCGGTTTGGTTTGCGATGTGGCTCACAGTACTCGTATTTATATAAGTATTTGGTCACTCAAACGTGTAATTGATCTAGTTCGCGTCGGAGTGGTTCGCTTCCTGGTACCACTGTCGACACCGCGCTGGAGCACTCGAATGGCACCGCAGTCACCGACCATCGCGATCTGGGAACTCGGCCTTCGGCTCCGGGAACGGCGCTATCTTCTCGGGCTTACCGCCACCGAGGCGGGCAGGCTGGCCCGGTGCACTCAAGCCCATGTCTCCGAGATCGAACGCGGTCGCACCCGCGCCACCAAGGACAAGCTGACTCGGCTGATCAAGTCTTACGAATTCGATTCCGACGAGTCCGCCGAACTGTGGAATCTGCACGACCACGGCGCGCAACGCGGCTGGTGGAATCGGTACACCGGCATCTTCAGCAACGAGCTACTGCGGTTCTTCGGTTATGAATACGGCGCCGAGAGCGTGCGTACTTACAGCGGCGGGCTGATTCCCGGGTTGGTGCAGACCGAGGACTACATACGTGCCGTCATTCGAGGAGCGGCGCCGAACCTACGGCTGTCCGAGGAGGAGCTTCGCGTCACGGCACGCAAGACCCGGCAGCGACGACTCGTCGAGGACGATCCGCTGCATTTGACCGCAGTGATCAGCGAGGCGACCCTACGCCAATGCGTAGGCGGGGTCGCGGTACTTCGCGGACAGCTCGAACACCTGGCCAGGCTCGTGGCGGAGCAACCGGAGAACCTGACCGTGCGAGTGATCCCCTTCAGCGCCGGAGGTTTCGACGCGCTCGATGGCTCCAGCTTCCATCTCGTCGGCTTCACCAGCCCTCGACTACCGACGCTGGCCTGGCAGGAAACGATCACCTCTACCTCGCTGATCGATCACACGATGACCGTCCGGGAGTACACTCTGGCCTATCACCAGGCAGAGGAACGCGCGCTCGATCGCGAGGAGTCGCTTCGCCTGATTCGGGACACTGCCAAGGAGTTGTCGTGAGAAGCCCCTCCTCCAACAACCACCCCGACACGCAGTGGGTCAAATCCACCCGCAGTACTAACAACGGCCACTGCGTCGAGCTGCGCTTAAGCCGCGAGACCATCGCCGTCCGCGACTCCAAGAACCCCCACGGAGCCCACCTGCGGTTCCCCACCACCGCCTTCACCGCCTTCCTCTCCGCAGTGAAGAACCGCTGAGCCGAGTTCAGTCGAGTTCCAGCACGCCCTCCCGGCTGGGCTCGTAGCTGCGGTAGTGCAGTCCGCCGTCCTCGGTCAGCCGGAGCACGGTGCTCGCGGGCTCGACGCATTCGTAGCCCTCGTTGACGATGCCCTGGTCCGTCTCCACGATGTTGGCTTCGCCGGGGGTAGCAGACCGAAGCGTCAGCACCGCAGAACAACCGCCGAGCGGACGGGTGAAGACGCCGATCTCCTCGCCCGTCGCGCCGCCGTCGAGGGCGAGTTCGACCTCCACGGGTTCGGCGTCCTCGTCCTCGTCCTCGCCTGCGGGCAGTACCGACCCGCTCCATTCGCCTTCGAGCTCGGCAGGCAACTCGGCCAGTGCTTCCGAGAAGGTGCCGGACCGCTCCGGGTCATCGCTGGTGTAGCGCAGCGTCCCGTCGCCCAGCAGGTCCAGCGTCGCGTTCTCGGACTCGTCCGGGCAGTCCGCGTCCTCATTCCCCGTCTCGAGATCGCGCTCGTGGAACTGCAGTCGGGTATCGCTGGCATCGTCCAAGATCAGCGCGGCCGAACAGCCGGTCACCGTGCCGGTCACCGTGCCCACGCTCGCCCCGAGGTTGCCGCCGGTGATCCGGATGTTGACGTAGACCGTCTCCGACTCGTCCTCGGGCGACTCGATGAGCCCCGCCCATTCATCGACGAAGGCACCGGCGACCTCGCCCACCGGCGGTGGATCGTTCCGTACGTCGTCAGCTCCGGTCTCCGGAGAGCCGGTACCCGACACCGGTAGGCCCCCACGCGGAATCAGGTTGAACGCCAACACAACGATGGCGATCACCACGACCACCGTGATTCCCAGTGCCGCCACCCGCCCTCGGCGAGATCGCGGCGGGGGCGGTGTGGCCTGCGTTGCGGTGGCGGGCCCGGCCGCCGCAGTGTTGGTGGCGTGGGTTGGCTGGGGTACCTGGTGATACCCGGATTGCGAATTGGCATCCGCCGGATGGGGCTGCAACCTGGTGTGCGCTGGGGGCTGCCCACCGTTGCCCGCACGAACGGGATGTTCGGCGATGGAACGCGACACCGATGGTTCCAAGCTCGACACCAGGGTGTGGGAGAACGGCTTCGCTCCCCCGGACGGCCTCGATCGCGTCGTCGGGGCGTCCATCTCGTCGACCTCGGGCTGTACCGACTCCGGCACCGCGTCGGTGGCATCGGCGTCGCCGGGAGTGGGCGCCGCACTGCCTTGGCCCGGAGTGCCTGCGATGAGTTCGGCGCCCGCCCGCAGCGTGCGCACCTGATCGCGTTGGCTGTCGATCAGCTCGACGATGGACTGCGGTAACCAGGTGTCCCCGGTATCGACGGCCCCGATCTGTCGCAGCAGGTCGTCCGGGCTGGGCCGTTCGGTCGGGTCCTTGGCCAGGCAGGGTTCGACGATCGCCCGTACCTCGGGTTCCAGTGTGTCCAACTCCGGCTCGGAATGCACCACGCGGTAGAGCAACGCGGCGGAGGACGCGGTGCCGAACGGGCCGGTCCCCGAGGCCGCGAAGCAGAGGGTGGCGCCCAGCGCGAAGACGTCCGAAGCAGGCGTGAGTTCGTGGCCCTCGACCTGCTCCGGGGACAGGAATCCGGGCGAACCGACCAACATTCCGGTGGCGGTCAGGCCGCCGGTCGAGTCGGCGGCGCGGGTGATCCCGAAGTCGATGACGCGCGGCCCGTCCTCGGTGAGCAGCACGTTGGCCGGGGTGAGGTCCCGGTGGATCAGGTTGACCCGGTGCACTTCACGTAGCGCGGCCGCCAATCCGGCCGCCAGGGTGCGCACGGTGGACACCGGAAGCGGGCCGTCCTCGGCGACGGCATGGCGCAGCGAGGGACCCGGCACGTAGACGGTGGCCAGCCAGGGGACCGTCGCCTCGGCGTCGGCGTCCATCACCGGTGCGGTGTATGCGCCACTCACCAGTCGGGCGGCCTCCACCTCCTGTCGGAAGCGGCTGCGGAAGAGCGGGTCGGTGGTGAGCTGTTGGTGGATCAACTTGAGCGCGACCGTGCGGCCGTCCGAGGATAACGCCAGGAAGACCCGCCCCATCCCGCCTGCGCCCAGCCTGCCGAACAGCCGATATCGCTCGATCGTCCTCGGATCGTCGGCTGCCAAGGACTCCATGTCTCTCCAACCCTCGTCCCTGCTCATCTCGCCACGGCCGCAGCCCGATCGCCACGCAGGGCCAACGAGCGTTGGCGACCGGCCGTTTCGTCCAGCTGTCCCCCGACGCCGACGAGCATCCCCTCTGACGCCCGGATTCCGTTAATCGTTCCCGAATACGAGGTCCGAGAGGGGCGTTGCGTCCGTGGTCACCCCATCAGACTCCGATCATGCCTTCTCGATGGCGTCACCCTCGCCAAGACCGCCGATGTGCCGATCTCGATCGGCACGTTACGACCCAGGCGAGGCCGAATCGAGATCGGATCTCAACCTCCGAGGTCGCCATCGGCACTGTTGTCCAATTGGCCTTCCATCGTGGGAGCGGTGCCGTTATAGCCAGCGCCATCCGGATCGAGTAGGTGCATGTTCTCGCGGGCGGGCACGCTCGGACATCCCTGCGGCTGGGCGCCCTCGTGTCGGGCGACGATCCAGTTCGGGTCCGCGAAGACGATCTCCGAGACATGGTGGCAGTCTCCGTCGAAGTGGACACGCAGCTCCGCCTCGTCGACCGCCCCACCGGTGATCTCCACCACCGTGTCGACCTCCGTCGTGGCCTCGGAATCCCCATATCGTGCCCCCTCGACGGTGCCGACCCAGACGCCGCGCAGCTCTTCGGGGATCTCGGCGAGTGGCCGGGTGAGGATCGAGGTGGAGGCAGGCTCGGTGGTCTGGTAATAGATCACGTCGTCGTCGAGCGTCAACGTCGTCGTCTCGGGTTGACGAGGGCAGACCTCGTCCTGGTTCTCCGGTTCGACGGTCGAGAACGTCGCCGTGTCTTCCGTCAGACCGGTCAACTCGAGGTCGGTCGTGCAGTCGGCCATGAAGTCCAGTACGGAGCCTGCCGCGTCGCCGAACGCACTCTCGCCTAGGTCGAGCACCGCGTGAAAGTAGTCGTCGGGGTCCTCGTCGATGGGCATCACCCAGCCGGTCCATTCTCCGTGGAAGGTATCCGGCAGTTGTTCGCCTGCCGATGCGTCCGTCGGCATCGGCTGATCCTCGGGCGGGTCCGCTGTCTGCTCGGAACCTTCCGCACTCGAATCACCAGGCGAGCCACCCGCATCCTGTCGCCCACGATTCGTGGCAGCGATGAGACTCACCACGGCGACGGTCACCACGGTGATCAGCGAGAGGGCGATGGCGACGTATCTCGCTACGGTATTCGAGTTCCGAGCCCGGTCCGCTCCAGGCGGGCCGAAGAGCGGCGACAGCTGGGTACCCGCCCCGGATCGCTCCGGCATACTGCCCGACCTCGCTCCAGCTGCGCTGCCGCCCGGATCCGCCGGGTGTCCCGGACCGGGTACCCAGCGGGGCGGATTCGGGTGCGACTGGCCGGGATGGGCCGGCTGCGTCTGAGGCCGGGTGACCGGCGCATGCCTACTCGGTCGGTCGACTCGGGCCGTGACATCGGCATCGTCGTCATCGACGGGTTCTGCCCCGTCCCGCAGGATGCGGAGCTGCTCGTTCTGCCGTTCGATGAGGTCGCGGACCGTTCCGGGTAACCAGGCCAGTCCACCCCGCACCGAGCCGAGCCGGTCCAGCAGTTGCTCCGACGAGGGGCGCGCTTCGGGCTTCCTCGCGAGGCAGGGCTCGATGATGGGCAACAGCTCCGATGGCAGTTCGCCGAGCAGCGGATCGGTGTGCACGACCCGGTAGAGCAGCGAGGCCGAGGACACCTTGCCGAACGGGCCGGTCCCGACGGCGGCGAAGTACAGCGTGGCGCCGAGAGAGAAGACGTCGGACGCGGGGCTCAAGTCGCGTCCCTCGACCTGTTCCGGTGACATGAAACCCGGCGATCCGATCAGCAGACCGGTGCCGGTCAGCTCCGCACCGGTCTCGACCGCCCTGGTGATCCCGAAGTCGATGACCCGAGGCCCGTCGTCGGTCAGCAGCACGTTGGCCGGGGTGAGATCCCGGTGGATGAGTCCGGCGCGGTGCACCTCGCGCAGCGCGGCCGCCAACCCGACGGCCAGTGCGTGCACCGAGAGGATCGGAAGCGGCCCATGCGTTCGGACGGCCGCCCGCAGCGAAGGACCGGGGACATACACGGTGGCCAGCCAAGGCAGTTCCGCCTCGGCGTCGGCATCCATCACCGCTGCGGTATAGGCACCGCTCACCCGGCGGGCAGCCTCGACCTCACGCCGGAACCGGTTGCGGAACATCGGGTCGGCCACATGCTGTTGATGGATCACCTTGATCGCGACGACCCGACCATCCGGGGACAACGCCAGGTAGACGCGCCCCATCCCGCCGGCTCCGAGTCTCCCGACCAGCCTGTATCGACCGATGTTCTGTGGATCGCCGAGCGCTAGCGGCTCCATGATCTCCCCTGCGTCGTTCTCCGACGTCGACCTCTGACGCTGGCGATCCCCTCGTCCTCCCCACACACACCGTCACACCGGCCCCCGATTCCGGCGGAATAACACGCCCGCGCAACAGAACGAAGTCGCCTCGCCTCACGCCTTTCGGTTGCCTTGCATCCTAGGCCGCTCGATCGGTATCACTCTTGCCAGCGGTTCGGCGGTGACCTTCGCCCTGCACGTCGAGCGAAGGCCATATCGAATCGACGTCGAATTCGATAAGTCCTCCAACCGCATCAGGACAGACCGAAGGTCCCGGACAGCTTCGGATTGGTTCCCCGGTACTGCAACTGGCCGGAATCGTCGATCAGCAGGACCTCGTTGACCGGCACCAGGGGGCAACCACCGCCGGCGACCCGGGTCTGTCTGGCCGCGACCCAGCCCTGCGCCGCGAAGGCGATGGTCGAGGCGTGATGGCATCCCTCGCCGAGTTTGACGTATACCTCGGCCGATCCGAGGGCGCCCGCGACCACCTCGATCTCCGCCGCGACCGAGGAGGTCTCTGCGGAGTCCGGGTACTCGACGCCGTCCACGGTGCCCGACCAGGTTCCGTACAACCCTTCGGGGACCTCCTCCATCCCGGGCTCGAAGGTCGCGCTTCGGGCGGGGTCACTCGTCTCGTAGTGCAGGGTGCCCGCCTCGTCGAGGGTCAGCGTCGTGCTCTCGGGCTGCGAGCAGGTGTGGCCATCGGCCTGGCTGTACTGATCGACCTCGGTGAACACGGCGGTGTCGTCCGTGACCGAGACCAGTTCCATCGCGGCACTGCAACCCGAGACGAACCGGAGGAAGGTACCGACCTGGTCACCCACCTCGCCCTCGCCCAGCACGAGCACCGCATAGGAATGGGCGCCCTCGCCGTCGACCGGGGTGACGGTCGCGGTCCACTGGCCGATGAACTCCGAGGGCAGCGGTGCATCGTCGTAGCCGGTTTCACCGTGATCGGACCCCGTGGTCCCGTCGTCGAAGTCGGCCTGGTTCGGGTCCTGCCCGCCTGCATTCGGGTCGGCCGCCTGGTTGGAGGTGCGCGTCAACGCGATGAGGATCGACACGATGACCACGACCACGACGACCAACGAGACGGTGATCGCCGCGTACTTGGCCGAGGTCGGCGAGAGGCGCTGCCTCGGCGCCTTCATGACCATCGATGGCGCTGACGGACCGGTAGGCGGATGGTTGGCCCGATTCTGCTGCGGCATAGGGGCCCATCCCGTCCAGGAACCCGGCGGGGTGCCCGGTGCGGCCGATGCGGGCCCGGGGTTCGGTGCGCCAACCCCTGCGCTGTTCCCAGCCCGCACCGAGGACTGCGCCGCGTTCCTGGCGTGGTTCTGCACGATCTGCCTGCCGACGCGGGCCGTCATGTCGGGGTCGCCCGCGTCCGCATAGGCGGCCGTGCCATCCCGCAGTACCCGGAGTTGGTGATTCTGGTTCTCGATGAGATCTCGTACTGGGCCGGGCAACCAGGATGCCCCACCGCGCACCGGGCCGAGCAGGTCCAACAACTGTTCCGGGGTGGGCCGCTGCGCCGGGTTCCTGGACAGGCACGGCTCGACGAGCGGCCGCAGCTCGGCAGGCAGTTGGTCGAAGAGCGGATCGGTGTGCACGACGCGGTACAGCAGCGCCGCCGACGAGACCTTGCCGAAGGGGCCGCTGCCCACAGCGGCGAAGAAGAGCCCCGCGCCGAAGGAGAAGACGTCGGAGGCCGGGGTCAGATCCTTGCCCTCGACCTGTTCCGGCGACATGAAACCCGGTGAGCCGATGATCAGGCCGGTTGCGGTCAGCTCGGTACCGGAATCGACCGCCCTGGTGATCCCGAAGTCGATGACCCGAGGCCCATCGTCGGTGAGCAGCACGTTGGCCGGGGTGAGATCCCGGTGGATCAGCCCGACTCGGTGTACCTCGCGCAGGGCCGCGGCCAAGCCTGCCGCCAGGGTGCGCACCGAGGAGACCGACAGCGGGCCGTGGCTGCGGATCACCTCCCGCAACGAGGGACCCGGCACGTACACCGTGGCCAACCAGGGCTGTTCGGCCTCGGCGTCGGCGTCCATCACCGCTGCCGTGTAGGCGCCACTGACCAGACGTGCGGCCTCGACCTCTCGACGGAACCGGCTGCGGAACATCGGTTCGGCCACATGTTGTTGATGAATCAATTTGATGGCGACGACTCTGCCGTCCGAGGAGAGCGCGAGATAGACCCGGCCCATTCCCCCGGCCCCGAGCCGCCCGACCAGTCGGTACCGACCGATGATCTGCGGGTCGTCGGGTTCTAACGGCTCCATGGGCTCCCCTGGCTTGTCCGTCGACGTCGTCATGACGCTACCGAAGCGATCGCCTCACCCGATCGGCGACGCATCCGGTGACGGGCAGCGGGGTTCGGTCGCGACCCACCGGCCGGTTGAACCCGCAGCCGCCGACGATCTCCCGACCGGAATTCGACCGCGCGGCCGGACTACCTGCAACGGAGGTCGGGCGGAGCCAGAAGACTATTCGTCGACGGCCGATCGGAACTCGAGATCACCGCCGAGATCAGAGGAACACCCACCGTGAGAATCCCCGATTCGCCGGCTCGACTACCCGGGTGAAATCCGTTGATCCTCGCGACGGAAAGCAATGTCGACCGCCGCCCGCGAATGCCGATGCCCATTCGATGCGCGGCAATGCTGCACCCACGCACAGCGCCGAGACCGAGTGTTTCGAGTCCGTCTTCGAACCGGCGTCGGACATACCCCGACGGACGCCGGTTCGAAGACGAGACGGCAGGCAGGCGATCAGCGCAGGAGGAAGTAGACGGCGGCACCGGCACCGGTCGCCACGGCGAGGCAGCTGAACCCGGTGATGAGCGGATGCCGGAACCAGCCGCGGCCGTTGTCCAGTGCCACGCGACCGGGACCGGCGAACAGCAGTGCGGCGGCCATGCCTGCCAGCACCACCTCGTACTCGAATCCGCCGTCAGCGGTGAGGAGGAAACCCTCGGCGAACTTGATCAACACGGCGTTGGCCATCACGGCGAGCAGACCCGCAGCCGCGAGCGGCGTGGCCAGTCCCAGCACGAGGAGTGCGCCACCGGCCACCTCGGTCACGCCGGTGACCCACGCCAGGATCTCGGCCTGTTGGAAACCGACACCGGTCAGATAGTCGGCGAACCCATCGATGCCCGGGCCGCCGAAGAGCCCGGCCACCTTCTGCAGGCCATGAGTGATGAAGACACCGGCGAGCACCAGACGCAAGATCAGCAGACCTAGGTCGGCGCCCCCGTTGGAGGGCAGCTTCGGCCGGGGATCCCAGTCGTCGAGCCGTTCGGGCTCGGTCAACGAGGAGCGTCGCTGGTCCGATGCGTCGTCGGAGTCCTCGTACTCGTCGTACTCGTCGTACTCGTCGTCGTCCCGCTCCGCCCGCACCGAGGCCTCGGGTCTGCGTGCCCGCTCCGATCCGGTGGTGCGCGCCGGCTCGTGGTCGGGTGTCGAGGCGGCGTATCGATCGTCATCGTCGTCGCCATGGGTATAGAGGACGTCGTGGTCCGCCACATCCACGAGATAGGGATCGTCGTCCCGTTGGAACTCGGGTTCGGGCGCCGGTTCCCGGCGGCGGACACGATCGACATCGTCGTGCGATTCCACCATCGCGTGTCTGCCGGTGCGTTCCGGCGCAAGGTTCAGCTCCGGGCCCGTGTAGCCGGGCCGGGAGGCGACCCTGGCGGCGGCTGCATCGAGCCCGAAATAATCGTGATCATCGACCTGCCGCCTGCCGTATGGGCCTGCGGCTCGGCCTAATCCGTCGTCGGAGTTAGTCACGGCCGGCAGCGTAGAGCCAGGACCACCGTCGAGGCGAGAGCCGGACACCGGAATTCATCGCCGTGAAGCGAACTCGAACCGGCATCACCAGCCGAGACGGCGCACCGAGAACGACCTACGAATATCGACGATGCTCCGTGCGCCTATCCAATCAGCGGAACAGGAATAGCACCACTGCCGTGATGATCCCGCCCAGCGCCAGGAAGACGATGGCACTGCGCAGCGGGAACTTGAAGTACGGCCTGCCGTTGTCCAGCGCGAAACGACCCGGCCCGGAGAAGACCAGTGCCGCCGTCGCTGCGGCGAGCAACAGTTCGAAGGCGAAGCCGCCCGTGTCGGTGAGGAACAGCCCCTCCTCGAAGCGGAACACCACTCCCGCCACCGAGATCCCGAGCAGCGGAACCGCAGCCAACGCACTCAACAGGCCGATGATCAGCAGCAATCCGGCGACGATCTCGACGACCGCCGTGATGGTCGCCAACAGCCCGGGCTGAGTGAACCCGAAGCCCGCGAGGCTGTCGGCGAAGCCCTCCCGGCCGGGAGTGCCTGCCCAGCCGAAGAACTTCTCGGTCCCCGAGGCGATGAACAGGCCGCCGACGACCAGCCGGAGCAGCAGCAGCCCGATCGCCGGGCCGGGGTCGGTGCCCTCGTGCCCGGCCGATCCGGGAAGCGGCCGAGTTTCGGAGGCGTCCATATTCGTCGTCACCCCGACGAGGGTAATGCTGCGAACGGGCACTCACCGATCTGTTCGGACAGATGATGCCGAATCAGTATTCGCCCGCCACCAGATTCGTCGGTTCCTCGCCCGCGGCGAACAGGCCGATCTGATGCGCGGCGATCGCCCACGCGCGATCCTGGCCGCCCTGGGTGCTGCCGCCGACATGCGGCGTGAGCAACAGGCCGTCCACCGTCCACAGCGGATGGTCCGCAGGCAGTGGTTCGGGATCGGTGACGTCCAACGCCGCCCGCAGACGCCCGGCGGTCAGCTCGGCCACCAGCGCGTCGGTGTCTACGACCAGACCGCGTGCGGCGTTGACCAGGATCGCCTGATCGGGCATGGCGGCGAGGAATTCGCGATCGACCAGACCCGTGGTCTCGGCGGTGAGCGGCACCATCACGACGACGACATCGTGTTGGGGCAGCAGTTCCGGCAGGTCGGCCAGTCCGTGGACGCCGTCGCGCGGGGTGCGCGCGACGAAGGTGGTGTGTGCGTCCGAGGCATCGAGCCTGCGACGCATCTCCCGGCCCAGATCGCCCGCGCCCAGCACCAGCACCCGCTTGCCCTGCAGTGTGTCGGTGCCGTGTTGATCCCAGTTGCGTTGCTGCCTGCGGATCTCGAAGGTGGGCAGCTCTCGATAGATCGCCAGGATCGCGGCCAGAGCCCACTCGGCGGTGCTGCCTCCGTGTGCCCCGCGCGCGGTGCTGAGCCACACCCCCGGTGGGGTTCGCGGCAGCCAGACCTCCGCGCCGGCCGACAGCAGCTGGATCAGGCGAAGCCTCGGCATGGTCTCGCCCAACGCCTCCACGGCGCCCGCCGAGAGGAAACCTGGCACCAACACCTCGGCATCGGCGGCCTCGGCCGGGAACCTCTCGCCCGGCGCGTATTGCACCGCGCGTACCCCGGGGGTCTCCGCCAGCGCCTGCAGCCCTCGTTCGTTAGGGACAAGAACGATTGTCGTCACGGCAGCCACCGTAACCCGACCGGCGGGCTACCTCCGAAGCTGGACCGCACGGACTGTGGACTCTCGTCTCGGCAGGCGCGGCCGGGTCGAGCGCCGATCCAGCCTGTCCAACGGTCGGATCCGTGCCCGATGGGGCAGACTTCTCCGTGATGCGGGAAGGCAGCACGATCTCGGGCGACGGAACCGCACTGGTGAGTTGGCGCGGCGCGGCGTCGGGCCCACCAGTGTTGGTGTGTGGCGCCATCGGAGCACCCGCGCAGGCATGGCCGAGCCTCACCGCCGCCGATGCCCGACTCCACGCCCTCGGCTGGCACTACCGGGGCACCTACGGCTCAGCCAAGCCGGCCGACCCGACCGACATCACGCTGGACGACCACGTCGCGGACGCGGTGGCGGTCCTCGACGAGGCGGGCATCGAGCGCACGCCGGTGATCGGCTGGTCCTCCGGCGCGACCATCGCGGCCGAGCTGGCTCGCACGCTCCCCGATCGGATCACCGGCCTCATGATGATCGCGGGGCCGCCCGGTGACCTGCTGGCCACCGTCCGGGGCCCGTGGGGCGCGGCGGCGGACCTCGTCACCGGCCTGTTCCGAGGCTCCGCCGGGCAGGGTCCGCTCCGGGCGGGCGGTCTGGTCGGTCGGGTCGCCTCCGGTGGCCTGGACGCCCTGCGACTGAGTGCCCCGATGTTGGGGGCCACGCTTCCGAGGCTGCCCGCCGAACAACTCGCGGCGGTGTTGCGCCGTAGCGGCGTGTTGCTGCCGACCAGCGACCCGGAGTTGGTCGCCGAGGTGTTGCGGCCGTTCCTGCGGCTGGACTGGGACTGGTACCCCACCCTGTTGCAGGCCATCGGTTCGGTGCCGCCGTTGGCCATCGCCGATCTGCGGTGCCCGGTGACCGCGATGGTGGGGCGTCATGACCTGGTCTCCGACCGGCGGGCACTCATCCAATCGGTGGGGCCGCTGCCGCAGGCCCGGCTGCGCATCCTGGATGCCTCGCATTTCATCCCGTTGGAGGCCCCCGAGGAGATCCTGGCCGAGGCCTCGCTGCTGGTGGAACGGGCCGCCGGGGTGCAACGTGCGCTGCACCGTGCGGAGATCGAGCATGCGGCCCCCTGAGCGCCGCCGGACCACAGACAACGGCACGACGGCTCCCGACGCCGCGCAGCAGGGCGGCATCGCACACCACTCACCCACCGCTCACCGGCCGCCGCCTAGGCTCGCGGACATGCCGAGCAGAGCGAGACGCGGCCTCGTCAGCCGCCCGGCCGTCCTCGCGGTGTTCCTCGTGCTCGGATTGGTCGCGGCGGGCTGCGCCGACGTCTCCGAACACGAACAGTTCAGCCGTGCCGAATGGGAGCCCGAACCGCCGCCTCCTGCGGTGCCGGACAACGCCCCGAGGTTCCCCGACGAACAGCCCGGCGTTCCGGCTCCCGAGACCTCCGCCACGGAGATCCCGCCACCGGACGGCTGTGTCGACTACGACCCTGCTGTCGTTGCGACCTGTCTGGAGCCGGTCTCCGGGGTCGCGGTCCTCCCCGACGGCGAACAGGCCCTGGTGGCGGAACGAGCCACCGGCCGGATCATCAGGGTGCGGTGGGGCTTGGAGCCCGAGGACAAGTCGGAGCCCGAGGCGGAGTTCGCCACCCTCGACGTCGACGCCTCCGAGGGAGGAGGCGGCCTGCTCGGCATCGCACTGTCGCCCAACTACGCCGAGGACAGCCTGCTCTACGCCTACCTGAGCACGCCGGAGGACAACCGGGTCGTGCGGATCGCGGCGGGCGACGAACCCAAACCGGTGCTGACCGGACTACCCCGCGATCCCATGGGAGCGCTCGGGCGCGATCTTCGCGGTGCGCTACTGGTGGCCACGGGCTCCACCGCCGACCCGGCGGCCGCGACCGATCCGGAATCCCTGGCGGGCAAACTGCTGCGCATCGACGGTTACGGCGCGCCTGCCGCCGACAACCCGGACCCGGAAACGCCCGTGATCACCAGCGGACTCGTCGGGCCCGCAGGCCTGTGCCAGCCGATGACGGGCGAGACGATCTGGGTGACCGACCGAGCCGAGGAACGCGATCTGCTCTACCAGGTGGACCCGGGCAGCCCACTCGGCGAGCCCGCCTGGAACTGGCCGGAGCGACCCGGCGTCGCAGGCTGCGCGGCGTGGGCCGACATGCTGCTGGTGTTCACGAGCGACCACGAATCGCTGATCAACTTCGACCTGGGCCCGGAGTCGACCTTCATCAACCCGCCGAGGACCACTGTCGAAGGCGAGTTCGGCCGGTTCTCCGCTGCCGCAGCCGGGGTCGAGGACTACGTCTGGGTGGGCACCGAGAACAAGGACGGTGCCGAGCCGACCAGCAGCGACGACCGCGTGATCCTCATCGACCGGGTGCCCACCGGCAGCGAGGGCGGCAAGGACTAGCACCGCCGACCGGCGGGCGGGATCCGACGAGGCCGGGGCGTGCGAACCGCCCGTGGCCTCGCCGGATCCGATGGGTACTCAGCCCTCGACGCCTGCGGCCGCCAGCACGAGTTCACGCACCCGCTTCGCGTCGGCCTGGCCCTTGGTCGCCTTCATCACGGCACCCACGATGGCGCCTGCCGCCGCGACCTTGCCGCCACGGATCTTCTCGGCCACGTCCGGGTTCGCCGCCAGCGCCTCGGCCACCGCGGTCTGCAACGCCGACTCGTCGGAGACGACCTTGAGCCCTCGGGCCGCGACGACCTCGTCCGGCTCGCCCTCGCCTGCGAGCACCCCGTCGACGACCTGTCGGGCCAGCTTGTTGGTCAACGCGCCCTCGGAGACCAGGGCCACCACCCTGGCGACCTGCGCAGGGGTGATCGGCAGCGCGGCGAGCTCCACCTCACGCTGGTTGGCCTGCGCCAGCAGGTAGGACACCCACCAGGACCGAGCCTCGTCCGAGGACGCGCCCTCGGCCACCGTCGCGGCGACCAGATCGACCGCACCCGCGTTCTCCAGGTCGCGCAGCTCGGCGTCGGAGAGCGACCACTCTGCCTGGATCCGCTTGCGCCGCTCGGCGGGCGGTTCGCCCAGGGTGGACCGCAGCTGCTCGACCCACTCGGCCGACGGCGCGATCGGCACCAGGTCGGGCTCGGGGAAGTAGCGGTAGTCCTCCGAGGTCTCCTTCGGTCGCCCCGCCCGCGTCGAGCCGGATGCCTCCTCGAAGTGCCTGGTCTCCTGGCGGATCGAATCGCCCTGGGTCAGCAGCACGGCCTGCCTGCGCATCTCGAAGCGCACCGCCCGCTCGACGCTGCGCAGCGAGTTCACGTTCTTGGTCTCGGTGCGGGTACCGAACACCGTCGTGCCCTTCGGCATCAACGAGACGTTCGCGTCGCACCGCAGCGAGCCCTGGTCCATCCGCACGTCCGAGACGCCCAGCGACTTCAGCAGATCCCGCAGCGCCCCGACATAGGCCTTGGCCACCTCGGGTGCCCTGGCACCGGCGCCGACGATCGGCTTCGTCACGATCTCGACGAGCGGCACCCCGGCCCGGTTGTAGTCGAGCAGGGAGTGCTCGGCGCCGTGGATTCGACCGGTGGCCCCGCCGACGTGCAGCGACTTACCGGTGTCCTCCTCCATGTGCGCCCGCTCGATCTCGACCCGGACCGTCTCGCCGTCCTCCAGCACCACGTCGAGGTAGCCGTTGAAGGCGATCGGCTCGTCGTACTGCGAGGTCTGGAAGTTCTTCGGCATGTCGGGGTAGAAGTAGTTCTTCCTGGCGAACCGGCACCAGGGCGCGATCTCGCAGTTCAGCGCCAACCCGATCCGGATCGCCGACTCCACCGCTTTGCCGTTGACGACGGGAAGCGCGCCCGGCATCCCCAGGCAGGTCTGGCACACCTGGGTGTTGGGCTCGGCACCGAACTCGGTGGGGCAGCCACAGAACATCTTGGTGACGGTGGAGAGCTCGACGTGCACCTCCAACCCCAACACCGGATCGAAGGTGGCGAGCACCTCGTCGTAGTCCATCAGCTCGGCCACTGCGGTCACTCCTGGTCGTCCTTCCTGAGGCTGCGCGCGAACAGTGCGGCACCGGTGACGGTCACGGCCAGGTTGGTCAGAGCGTGGGCCAGTTCCAGCCGATCCGAACTCTTGCGGGCTTTGCGGAACTGACCGAACGCGGCGGCAGCGCCACCGACGATTCCGATCAGTCCGAACAGCTTGTTCAGCTTCGTCATGTCAATCTCCGAGTCGTCCATCTTCGGCACCTCTCGATTCCGATCCGCCGTCG
Source organism: Actinoalloteichus hymeniacidonis (assembly GCF_014203365.1). Classification (NCBI taxonomy): domain Bacteria; kingdom Bacillati; phylum Actinomycetota; class Actinomycetes; order Pseudonocardiales; family Pseudonocardiaceae; genus Actinoalloteichus; species Actinoalloteichus hymeniacidonis. The sequence goes on along the minus strand of NZ_JACHIS010000001.1, from coordinate 962,081 downwards.
ACATCACCGGTCGCTATCTCGCACTGCCACCCGGTCCCCGGATGAATTTCAACTCGCGCAACGCGTCCTCGGTCCTACCCCGCCAGGTGCGGAACGACGGAACCCGACCCAACCGGTCGAGGCTGATCCGCTCCGCAAGCAGCGAGAAGGTGTCCTCCGACGACATCGAGGTCCGTCGACCCTTCGTACCGACGCGGAGCGCGGCCTTCAGGGTCTTCTTCGGGTAGGTAAGGCTCTCCACCTGATCAAGCAGCCCGCTCTCGAACACATCCGGCCGACGAATGTCGCAGCGAGCCAATGTGCAGATCACGTCGAGATCGGCCAAGGCCCAGCTTTCCATCTCCCGAACCGGGGCGAGCGGGACAAGTCGAATCCTGTCGTCGGAGGGGTTGTTCGCCGCCCAGGCCGCGACCATCAAGGCCCATGCCTGCGATTCTCCCCGTTCCAGGTTGCGCGCTTCGTCGTAATGGCAGAAGGCCAACGCGGGTAAGGGCTGCATCGCCAGCACCTCGTCCGCGAATGCGTGGAACGGACGATCTCCGCGACGGTGCAACACAATCGGCTCCGCCACCTCGAAGTCGGACCCTGGGTGGGAGCGACCCGAGTCCTGCAGGACTCGATCGACGAGAGCTCGGAGGAAGTCGGCGTCACTCGTTCCCTCGACGAGCAATACCGACGCAAGCGGTCTACTCAACCTTCCAGCACCCGCTTAGCCTCATCGAGGTCGATGCCCGGCAGCTCACGTCGTTCCGCAGGAGTCAGTGCCGGAAGATCATTGAATTCGAACTCCTGCTGGGCGGGAGGGACCCTTCGCACCCGCGAGACCCGACCGGCCCCGTCATCCGCCACCTTGGAAAACCAGTCCATGATCACCATATCGGCGCGATCCAACGCCGTGAGTGCCACCGGCGAATGACTGGAGAGAATCAGTTGGGTAAGCGGTTGATACTGATCGATTTCGGCGGATGGATCAGTGACCAATCCCCGGAGCAGGCCGAGTAGCCCACGAAGCCGCTGAGGATAGATGCCGTTCTCCGGCTCTTCGAAACAGATCGCGCCCCGCTGGTCCGGGTCGTGCAGCGCGGCCAGCAACGCCAGCACCCGTAGGGTCCCGTCCGAGGCCACCCTGGCGCTGACCCGACCCTCGTCGCGCGTCGTGAGGTAGGTCTCCCATTGGCCGCGAGCCGTGTTCTCCTCGACCTCGACCCCCGAGAAGCCACGGATGATCTTCGCCAGGGCTGCCGCGATGTCGTCCAGACCGCTGCCGTAGTCGCCTGCGGTGGCCCGTTCGATCCGGCGGAGAACCTTCGCGAGGTTCGCCCCGTCAGCGCTGAGCACGTCCCCGCGTTGTTCGTGACTGCTCGGCTTGCGCAGCGCGGCCGGATCCAATTGCAGGAAGCGCCAGGACTCCAACTCACGGCGGAGCGCGAACAACAGTGGGAACTCGGCAGCCGAGGTGATGCTGGACAGCACCGTGGCCTCGGCCGCATGCGCGGGCAGCTGCCGCGTACGTCCCTGATCGCCCTCTTGCGCGATCTCGAAGAACCGATTGCCCTGCGCATCGGTCTCGGTGCTCAGGAGCACTGACTCCCGGTTGTATCGGATCTTGGCCGATGAGAACTCCCTGGACGCGCGTGCCCGTTTCGGCCACGCATCGTCCTTCTCCGGGATCGGTCTGACGAACTCACGGAGCACCCGAGGCCTGCGGAAGCCATCGGAATCGGAAGCCAGCCCGATGGTCAGCTCGTAGCGCAGCCTGGTGTGCGCCACCGTGACTCGTTCACCGAAGGGATCGACCACCTCCGGTTCCACAAGCACCTCGACGGCGAATTTCATCTGCTCGGCTCGTGCGCCCCCCTCGAAGCGGCGGAACAGCTCCGCCAGTTCACCCCGTGTGTCGGCGAAGGCATCGAACAACGAGGGCGCGCTCGCCAGCCGCCGCAACAGCTGCACCGCGTCGAACAGGTTCGACTTACCGCTCGCGTTCTGGCCCAACACGACCAGGAAGGGTGGGAGGTCCACGGCGAAGTTCGCGAAGGACTTGAACCCGTCGATCTCCATCCGGGTCAGCACCGTGCACCTCCTCCCTCGACGATCATGCGAATCAGACCGTGATGTCTGGAACGCCGTTGATCAGGGCGCCGTCCTGGCTTGCGTTGCGGGCGACCTCGTAGGCGGCCGCGACCCGGTACATCCGGTCGTCGGCCATCGCCGGGGCCATGATCTGCAGGCCGACCGGCAGGCCGTCCTCGTCGGACAGTCCGCTCGGCACGCTCATCGCGGCGTTGCCCGCCAGGTTCGACGGAATGGTGCAGAGGTCCGCCAGGTACATCGCCATCGGGTCGTCGGCCCGCTCACCGATCCGGAAGGCCGTGGTGGGCGTGGTGGGCGAGACCAGCACGTCGACGCGCTCGAAGGCGCTGGCGAAGTCGCGGGAGATCAGCGTGCGGACCTTCTGCGCCTGCCCGTAGTAGGCGTCGTAGTAGCCGGAGGACAGCGCGTAGGTACCGAGCATGATCCGCCGCTTGACCTCCGGACCGAAGCCCGTCTCGCGCGTCAGGGTCATGACCTCCTCGGCGCCGAGGCGGGAATCGTCGCCGCCCACTCGCAGGCCGAAGCGCATGGCGTCGAAGCGTGCCAGGTTCGAGGAGCACTCACTCGGCGCGATCAGGTAATAGGCGCCCAGGGCGTAGTCGAAGTGCGGGCAGGAGACCTCGACGACCTCGGCACCCAGCGCGGTCAGCTGCTTCACCGCGGCCTCGAAGGACCGCAGCACACCCGGCTGGTAGCCATCGCCGGAGAACTCGCGGACCACCCCGACCCGCACTCCGCGCAGATCACCCGAGGCGCCCTGCCTGGCGGCCTCGACGACCGGCGGCACCGGGGCGTCGATCGAGGTGGAGTCCAGCGGGTCGTGGCCCGCGATGACCTCGTGCAGCAGCGCGGCGTCGAGCACGGTCCGCGCGCAGGGACCCGCCTGGTCCAGCGAGGAGGAGAACGCGACGAGTCCGTGTCGCGAGACACCGCCGTAGGTGGGCTTCACACCGACGGTGCCGGTCACCGAGCCGGGCTGCCGAATGGAGCCGCCGGTGTCGGTTCCGATCGCCAGCGGGGCCTCGAAGGCCGCCAGCGATGCCGAGGAGCCGCCGCCGGAACCGCCGGGGATGCGGTCGGTGTCCCACGGGTTGCGGGTGACGCCGTAGGCCGAGTTCTCGGTGGACGATCCCATGGCGAACTCGTCCATGTTCGTCTTGCCCAGCACGATCACGCCTGCGGCGTGCAGCCGGGCCGTCACCGTCGCGTCGTACGGCGGGCGCCAGCCCTCGAGCATCTTCGAACCACAGGTGGTGGGGATGCCCTTGGTGGTCAGCACATCCTTGAGCGCCAGCGGAACACCCGCCAACGGCGAGACCGGCGCCTTGCCCGCGTCCAGATCGGCGTCGACCCGACGGGCGGCGTCGAGCGCACCCTCGGTGTCGACGTGCAGGAAGGCGTTGATCCGAGGATCGACGGCCTGGATGCGGTCCAGGTGAGCCTGAGTCACCTCGACGGAGGTGACCTCCCTGGCGTGGATCCTGGCGGCCAGTTCGGCCGCGGTGAGCCGAATCAACGGGCTGTTCACTGCTCCTCCCCGAGGATGCGCGGGACCCGGAAGCGGTTCTCCTCGACGGCTGGTGCGCCGTCGAGCGCCTCCTGGCGGGTGAGACCTGGCCGGATCACGTCGTCGCGAAAGACGTTGGTGAGCGGCACGGCGTGCGAGGTCGGCGGAATATCCTCGGCGGCGACTTCGCCGATCTGAGCTACCGAACTCAGAATGACGTCGAGTTGGCCAGCGAAGGTGTCCAACTCGTCGTCGGTCACGCCGAGCCTGGCCAGCCGAGCGAGGTGCGCGACCTCGTCACGGGAGATGCTGGGCACTGTGGAAGCCCCCCTGGTCGCGGTGAGATGTGCGAGACCTCGCGAGTCTATGGGGCAGCGCTATGCAGGTCGTCACGGGTCGTATCCCAACCGGAGCCAGCCGCTTACCTGCGTTGAGATGAAAATTTCGTTCCAAACTCTGATCGAACTCGGTTGGGCGATCTATCCGACGGTGTGGTCTGCCATGATTTCGGCCGACGGCGGTGGTGTTCGCGACCGACTTCCACAGAAGGCGGTTGCGGCGCGCGGTGAGGATGAGGAAGATCATCGTCTCCGATTCGAATCACGGCGATGGGTTTTCGATCCGCCGGTCGTGACGCGGGCGGCAAGGTTCCGCGTAGGCAACTGGAGGCGTTGGAGCCCGTGTCCTTCCTGATCCGCGTGCAACTACCCGACCAGCCGGGAAAGCTGGGCGAGGTCGCGAGCGCGCTGGGCACGGTGGGTGCCGACATTCTGAGCGTCGACATCGTGGAACGCGGTGTCGGTGTGGCCATCGACGACCTGGTGGTGGAGCTGCCCTCCGGCAGGCTTCCCGATGTGCTGATCACCGCTGCGGAATCGGTGGAAGGCGTCGAGGTCGACGCGGTACGCCCCTACGCGGGCGTGCTCGACACCTATCGCGAACTCGAACTGATCGAAGAGGTGGCCGCCAACCCCCGCCACGGGCTGGAGGCTTTCGCCGAGGGCGTGCCGAGGATCATCCGGTCCGGCTGGGCCGTGGTGTTCGCCGAGAACGGCGACGGCGCCTTCCGACTCGCGGCCAGCTCGGCCGCGCCGGAGACCCGGTCCATGAACCTCCCGTGGATGCCGCTGGCCAAGGCGGTCGTCCTCGACGGCGAGGAGGACTGGGTGCCCGAGACCTGGCGTGAACTGGGCACCGAACTCGCCGCGACGCCACTGGGCAGGCCCGACCGGGCGCTGCTGGTGGGCAGGCCGGGCGGCCCGATGTTCCGCGCCTCCGAGGTGGCCAGACTCGCCCATCTGACCGGGATCGTGGCGAGCCTGCTGCCGAAGTAGCAGGCTGGCGATCCGGTGGGGGTCGGCGGCGCGCCCGACGAATCGGTCTCGGGCTTCGCCGCGGCATTCCGGCAGGGCATCGATGCAGCCCGGGCTGCCGATCGGTAAGGCCGCGATCATCCCGGCCGCAGGTCGGCGCGCATCTCACCGAGATCACCGTCCCAGCCGACGCCCCGCAGCGCGAGTAGCTCCTCGGTGCGGTTGGGACCCACCGTTGCCCGCAGCGTCGGATCCACAGCTTCGCGTTTCGTGGAACGGCTGTGTCGGCGCGTGTCCTCGCCGACTGATTGCGCGTCCAGACCGATGTCGGGGTGGCTCATACGCCAATGATTGCTGTAACCCACCGTGATGGCTCACACCGCTCTCAGGACGCAGGCGAGGTCCTCGCGTCCGCCGCCAGTTCCAAGGCGAAGGACACCAGACGGATCTCGCCGATGCTCCAATCCCGCTCGGGTGACCGAGCGAAACCGAAACGCTCGTAGAGGCGGTGTGCGGCCAGCATCCTGTCCTGGCTGCACAGCACGATGCGTGTCATGCCCCGACGCCGGGCAAGCGAGTGCACCTCGTCCATCAGGCGGCGGCCCACACCCCGGCCACGGGCGGCGGGCGCCACCGCCAGCATTCGGACCTCCAGCTCGCCATCCCGGGCCAACTCGGCATAGCTGCTGTCCGCCGAGCAGACGGTGACCGCGCCCAACACCGTTCCCGAGTCATCGGCGGCGACGTAGACCTCGGCCTCGCGGTCGCGGCGGGCCACGTCGAGCAGGGTGGCCGCGTAGTCCTCATCGCCGTCGAGGAAGCCGTCCGTGCGGTAGGCGGCGACCGTCAATTCGCCGACGGCCGGGTAATCGGCGGCGACGGCTCGGCGTAACTCGACATCGGCGTCGGCCCGCTGCGTCATGCCGCACCGCCCTCGTCTGTCGTGGGCTCGCCGTCGGCTCCGGCAGGCGTGTCTATCTCGGCGTCAGCGGGCCGCTCGGCCAACGGCGCGGCGGCCTCGGGCCCCTCGGTCAACAACACCCGGAAACCGGCCTCGTCGAGCACCGGGACGCCCAACTGCATGGCCTTGTCGTACTTCGAGCCGGGTGCGTCGCCGACGACGACGAACGCCGTCTTCTTGGACACCGAGCTCGCCGGTCTACCGCCGCGCACCATCACGGCTTCCTTGGCCTCGTCGCGCGAATAGGTCTCCAGCGAACCGGTGACCACGATCGACAGTCCCTCCAATGTGCGTGGGACCGAGTCGTACTGCTCGTCCTCCATGCGCACCCCGGCCCGCCGCCACTTGTCGACGACGTCCCGGTGCCAGTCCACGGCGAACCACTCGCGTACCGCGTTCGCGATGGTCGGCCCGACGCCCTCGGCGGCGGCCAGCTCGGCCTCGTCGGCGTTGTCGATGCGCTCCAGCGAACCGAACTCCCTGGCCAGGGCCCGAGCCGCCGTGGGACCGACGTGCCGGATCGACAGCCCGACCAACACCCGCCACAGCGGTTGTTCCTTGGCCGCAGCCAGATTGCGGACCAGCTTGCGACCGTTGGCCGACAGCTCGCCGCCCTTGGTTCGGAACAGGTCGACCTGATGCAGGGCGTCCTCGTCCAGGTCGAAGACATCGCCCTCGTCGGTCAGTGCCTTCGAGCTCAGCAAGGCCGAGGCGGCCTCGTACCCGAGCACCTCGATGTCGAAGGCCCCCCGGCCCGCCAGGTGGAACAGTCGTTCCCGCAGCTGCGCCGGGCAGGACCGCGCGTTGGGGCAACGGATGTCGACATCGCCCTCCTTCTCGTAGCGCAGCTCCGTCGCACACTCCGGGCAGTGCGTCGGCATGACGAACTCGCGTTCGGAACCGTCGCGGGCGTCCACGACCGGGCCGAGCACCTCTGGAATGACGTCACCCGCCTTGCGGATCACCACCCGGTCGCCGATCAGCACCCCCTTGCGCCGCACCTCGTCGCCGTTGTGCAACGTCGCCATCGCCACGGTCGAACCCGCGACCTTCACCGGCTCCATCACCGCGAACGGCGTCACGCGGCCGGTGCGACCCACGTTGACCTGGATGTCGCGCAGCTCGGTGGTCGCCTCCTCCGGCGGGTACTTGAAGGCGATCGCCCAGCGCGGCGCGCGGGAGGTGGTGCCCAGCCTGCGTTGCAGGGACACCTCGTCGACCTTGAACACCACGCCGTCGATCTCGTGTTCGGCGTCGTGCCGGTGCTCGCCCCAGTAGGCGATGTGCTGGGCCAGTTCGGTCTTGGAGCCGAGCACCACCGTGTGCGCGGAGACCGGCAGGCCCCAGGCGCGCAGCGCGGCATAGGCGTCGGACTGCCGCTCAGGTTGGAAGCCGGTTCGCCTGCCGAGTCCGTGACAGATCAGGCGCAACGGGCGGGATGCCGTCACGCGGGGGTCCTTCTGCCGCAGCGAGCCTGCGGCCGCGTTGCGCGGGTTGGCGAACGGCGCGCGGCCGCCCGCGACCAGACCCGCGTTGAGCTCGGTGAACTCCTCCAGCACGAAGAAGACCTCACCGCGCACCTCGACCAGCTCCGGCACCGGGAACTCGGAGTTGTCGTGCAGTCGTTCCGGCACGTCGTCCATGGTGCGGATATTGAGCGTGACGTCCTCGCCGGTGCGACCGTCTCCCCTGGTCAGCGCCCTGACCAGTCGACCGTTCTCGTACAGCAGATTGATCGCGAGTCCGTCGATCTTGAGCTCGGCGAGGTAGTGCGCGTCGCCGCCGACCTCGCGCTCGACCCGATCGACCCAGGAGGTCAGTTCCTCGTCGTCGAAGGCGTTGTCCAGGCTGAGCATCCGCTCCAGGTGATCGACGGTGGTGAACTCGGTGGAGAAGGTGCCGCCGACCCGCTGGGTCGGCGAGTCGGGGGTGGCCAGCCCGGGATGCCGTCGCTCCAACTCGGCCAGTTCGCCGAGGAGTCGATCGAACTCGCCGTCGGAGATCGTGGGCGCATCCCGCACGTAGTAGCGGAACTGGTGTCCGGTGATCTCCTCGGCGAGGGCCGCGTGGCGCTCCCGCTCCGCGGCGGGCACATCCTCGACGCCCTCCGCAGGTCGGGGGTTGCCCTGGTCGAGGTCCGGGACGTCCGTCTCCTGCGCTGATTCGCTGGTCACCGGGGCAGGCTAGCGGCGAGCACCGACGCCTAGCGTCGCAGCCTGCCGACCACCCACCCGGAAGTGTGCGGTGTATCGGAGCAGGCACCCACCGTGAAGCGGAGGTGAGGTCGAGGAGGCATCCTGATCACATGGACGGAACGTTACTCAACAGTTTTCTCATCCTGTTGTTCATCCTCATCGGCGGCTTCTTCGCGGCCTCGGAGATCGCGCTGGTCTCGCTGCGCGGCAGCCAGGTACGAGCGATGAGCGGAAAGGGCAAGCGCGGGGAGAAGGTCGCCAAGCTGCACGGCGATTCCAACCGTTTCCTCTCCTCGGTGCAGATCGGCGTCACGGTCGCCGGCTTCTTCGCGTCCGCGTTCGGTGGCGCGACGCTTGCCGTGCAGTTGCAGCCCGTCCTGGTCGAATGGGGTGTGCCGGAGGGGCTGGCCAGCACATTGGCGCTGGTCCTGATCACCATCGTCATCTCGTACTTCTCGCTGGTCCTCGGCGAGTTGGTGCCCAAGCGGCTCGCACTGCAGAAGTCCGAATCCGTCTCGCTCTTCGTGGCCCCGGTGCTCGACCGGATCGCCGGGGTGACCCGTCCGATCATCTGGTTGCTGTCGCACTCGACGAACCTGGTGGTCCGGCTGTTCGGCCTCGACCCGCGCCAGCAGAACGAGGAGGTCTCCGAGGAAGAGCTGCGCGAGATGGTCAGCACGCACCGCCAGCTCACCGCCGAGGAACGCCGGGTGCTGGTCGACGTGTTCGAGGCGACCGACCGCACGGTCAACGAGGTCATGGTGCCCCGCACCGAGGTCGCCTTCCTGGAGTCGACCGTCCCGCTCGCCGAGGCCGCCAGGGAGATCATCGACCGGCCGCACTCGCGCTACCCGGTGATCGGTGATTCGGCCGACGACGTCATCGGTTTCGTGCACGTCCGCGACGTCCTGACCGCCGTTCAGCGTGGCGCCCAAGGGCTGCGAGTCGGTGACCTGGTCCGCGAGATCGCGCTGCTTCCCGGCAGCAAGGAGCTGCTGCCCGCGTTGTCTCAGCTGCGTAGCTCGGGTTCGCATCTTGCGGTGGTCGTCGACGAGTACGGCGGTACCGACGGCATCGTCACTCTCGAGGACCTGGTCGAAGAGCTGGTCGGCGAGATCCAGGACGAGTACGACCCGGACCTGCGTCCGGAGAGAGCCTCCCGCCCCGGCATCCTCGAGGTCGACGGCGCACTGCGTCAGGACGAGGTAGCCGAGGCCGCCGGTTTCGAGCTCCCGGAGGGGCCGTACTCCACCCTTGCGGGCTTCCTGCTGCACCGATTGGGCCGGATTCCGGAGCCGGGCGCATCCACCCAGGCTCTGGAACGCCGCTTCACCGTGACCGAGATGGACGGCCGCCGTATCACCCGGATCCGCATCGAGACGATGCCCGAACCGAAGGACGGCGCCGACGCGGGTGGGCCCGCCGAGCAGCCCAAGGGCCGCTCCGCAGCCGAGGCCCCGCGCACGGACTCCGGGGGACCCGCAGCCAGGGCACCGAAAGACAAGCCGGAGAACAGCTGATCAGTGCCCTCGGTGGCGGCGGTCCTCGTCCTCGTTCTCGCCGCCACGCCGCTGTTCCTCGTCTGCGCCAGGCGCCGGCCCGGAGGCCGGACTGTCCTGCGCCCCCGGATCGATGCCTGCCGCCAGTCGATCGAGTTCCTGATCGATCGCGTCGGCCTCGGTCTGCTCCGTGGTCGAGGCGGCGTCCTCGGCGACGGGCCCGGCGGCGGTGCTGTCGGACGGCTGCTGCGGCGCGGGCCGCAATGATTCATCGAGATCCTCGACGAGCGTGCGGAGTTCGAGCAGCCCGATGGCCCCGCTGGGCTCCTGCTCCGCCGTCTCCACCCGTCCCAGCCGATCGCCTGCCAGTCGCTCGCCGAGCGTGGCATCCAGCGGCAGGAACGTCATCGCCGCCTTCGCCGCATCGGCCAGTTCGGACATCAGCGGGTGGAACACCGCGACGTCGACCAGCCCCGCCTTCTCGTCGATGAGCGCCGCGACGCGCACCTGCGCCAGCGGGATCCGGTGCTCGCCGAGGCTCACGGTGACCCCGTTGGGATCCGGAACCGGCGGCACCGAGTCGTGGTACTCCCAGATGGTGTCGTCCGGCGGCGCGGCGGCCTTCCAGGCATCGGTGTAGGCCCGCAGGTTTGTGTCGCCCTGCGCGCTGATAACCAGCGCGTAGATCGCCCGGTGTCCCCGTTCCAGCGAGAAGTGCAGGTTGGGATGCACCTCGCTGACCGCTGTGCAGAGCCGGTTCTCGATTCGATCGGGGTCGCCGTCGCCGAGGGCCGCACTGATATCGGGTAGCAGTTGCTCCCACCGGGCCCAGAACTCCGCCGCGGCGCGCCCGGCGTCGGCTTCGGTGGGCGACGCGCCTGCGTCGGGATCCACCGACTCGCTTCCCGCAGGCCAGAGCCGACGAAGGAATCTCTTCACAGTCCCCATTGTGCGGTCCGTTCCCGATCGCTCACGCGATCACCAGTCTTCCGGTGGGTCGACGAATGCTCGCCCCAGATCCACCACGGTCTTCATCGCCTGTCGCGTCCAATCCGCACTCGCCGAGGCGAATCCGCAGGACGGTGTCGGCACGGCCCGCTCCGCCAGCAACGACCGGGGGAAGCCGAGGCGTTCCACCAGCCGCATCGCGGGTGCGCCCGCCTCGCGCAGGCTCGGTCGAGTCGTCGGCTCGGCGCCCGGGACGAGCCCCATCAGCAGCGTCGTGCCGGAGTCCCAGAGCTCGCCGAGGGCATCCAGTTCCCGCGACGAACCGGTGGCGGCCTCGGTCAGATCGAGTGCGATCGCGTCGGCACCGGACCCGGCGAGCACCGAGAGCGGCGCATCGGGCGCACAGCAGTGCACGATGACCGGCGAACCCGTCGCCTTCTTGGCCGCCTCGACCAGATCGGTGAGCACGGCCTGTGCTTCCGGCGCGGCGACCGCGGGCACCATGTCCAGACCGGAGGGGGTACGCAACCGCCCCGCGATCACTGCGGGCAGGCTCGGCTCGTCCAGCTGCACGATGATCCGGGCTCCGGTCCTGGTCGCCAGCTCGCCGACGTGCTGGGCCAGTCCCTCGGCCTGTGATTCCGCCAGATCGCGCAACGCGCCGGCATCGGTCAGCATCCGATGCCCCTTGGGCAGCTCGACGTTCGCGGCGAAGGTCCACGGTCCCGCCAGCTGGATCTTGATCCGCTCCGGCCGGAGTCTCGTCTCCTGCAGGACCTGGTCCACGGCGTCGAGATCGGCGCGCAGTAGGTCCTGCGCGCGCCGCTGGTCACGGCCGGGCCTCGCGGTCAGCCGGTAACCGGATGGCACCACCTCGACCTGGAGCGCCTCCAGCAGGGCAGCGGTGCGCCCGAGCAGATCGGCGCCGACACCCCTGGCGGGCAACTCCGGCAGGTGCGGGAGGTCCGGCAGCTCGCCGAAGACGATCCTGGCCGCCTCGACGGCGTCGGTCCCCGGCATCGAGCCGATCGCGGTCGCGGTGCCCGCAGGCCATGGTGGGTTGCTCACGATCACTGCCTACCACCTCGGGTGCTGCGGCTGTAGCCGGGCCCTTCGACTTACCCGGCCCCTCATGGGCACTGTAGGGGCAGGTCGCTCGCGGCGGGCCCGTCATGCCACTCGATCTCGCGAAGATCATCGATTCAGCTCGTCGCTTCTTGACGGTGTGCAGGTATCAGCCTCCGACAGTCATCCTGGCAGGTGATCGAGGGCGGCACCGCGACAGCACCCGGTGTGGGATTCGACCGTGTGGCATCGGCGATCGATCGAGCTATCGACGGGCGGGTGGCACAGTGGTACGGGTGACTCTCAGCGTCCCGTCCTCGACACCAGTCCAACCGCTCGATTCCTCGGCCGTCCGCGAGGCCGCCGAGCGAATCCGGCCGTATGCCCGTCGCACCCCGATCATGCGGGTCGTCGTCGACGGGAAACCGCTGGTGCTCAAACTGGAATATCTTCAGCTGACCGGCTCGTTCAAGCTGCGCGGCGCGCTGAATGCGGTACTCAGCGGCGATCGCCCGAGCCAGGTGATCACCGCCTCCGGTGGCAATCACGGCCTCGGCGTCGCGATGGGTGCCCGGCTGTCCGAGTTGCCGGTGGCGGTCTACGTGCCCGCGACGGTCCCCGAGGGCAAGGCTCGCCGTATCGAGGCGCTGGGTGCGCAGCTGGTCAGGGTCGACGGGGTCTATGCCGATGCCGCCCGCGCCGCGCAGGCCGCCGCAGCCGAATCCGGCGCCCGCTATGTGCCCGCCTTCGACGATTCCGAGGTTGTGGCGGGGCAGGGCACCGTGGCCTGGGAGCTAGTCCAGGACGCGCCCGAGGTCGATGTCATCGCCGTCGCGACCGGCGGCGGCGGACTCGCGGCGGGCACCGCTCTGGCGGTGGCCCCGAACCTGACGACGATCTCGGTCGAGCCGCAGCACTGCTGTTCGATGCACCGCGCCCTCGAAGCGGGCGAGCCCGTGGACGCCGAGGTGAACTCGGTCGCCGCTTCCGGGCTGGGTGCCTCGCGGGCCGGGGAGCTGCCCTTCGCGATCCTGTCCGAGGCCGCCCGGGCGGGCAGCCTGCGTTCCGTCCTGGTCAGCGATGCGCAGATCCTCGCCGCCAGGGATCGGCTGTGGGAGGAGTTCCGGATCGCGGTGGAACCCGCGGCCGCGACGCCCTTCGCCGCCTGGGAGGCAGGCCTGGTGCCCGGGAGCCACCCAGCGATCGTGCTGTGTGGCGCGAACACCGACTGGCTGCCTGCCTGAGGCGAGGCGCGTCGAAGCCCGTACCGGCTGCTCGCTTCCCGGTACGGGCCGCTGCTCAGGCGCTGCGCTTGCGTCCGGTGGTCTTGCGCCTGGTGGTCGGCTGGCCCTTGGCGCCCTTGGTCTGCTTGTCCGCGCCGCTGGCGCCCTTGGCCGCGCCGCTGCCCGCGCCCTTGGCCGACCCGGTGTCGGCGGTCTTGCCCGACCTCCCGCCGGTGGAGGCGGCGGGATTCGCGGATTTGGACCGGCTCGATCCCGCCTTCGCCCGGGTGCCTGCGCCGCCGCGTGCGCCCTGCCGGGTGGTCTCGCCGCCCTGGCCTGCCCGGCGCCGCGATGCCGGTTTCTTCTCGGCGCTCTCCGCCGAGTCCGCTGCCTCGCCGCGCCCGCGTGCCTGGGCGACGCTGCGTTCCAAGGCGTCCATCAAGTCGATGACATCGCCACCCGATGGGGCCTCCGGCGGGCCCTCGGGAATCTCCGCGCCGCTGGCCTTGGCCTCGATCAGCTGGCCGAGCAGCCGTTGGTAGTCGTCGACGAACTCCTCCGGTTCGAACTCGCCGGTCATGTTCTGGATCAGCGAGGTGGCCATCTCCAGTTCCTGCGGCCGGACCGGCACCTCCTGCCCGAGGAACTCGAACTTCGCGGGGCGGATCTCATCGGGCCAGAGCATCGTGTGCAGGACGATCACGTCGTCGCGGGCGCGCAGCATGGCCAGCGTCTCCCGCTGCCGCAGGGTGATCTTGACGACGGCCAGCCTGCCGACCCGTTCCAGCGCCTCCCGCAGCAGTACATAGGGGCGAACGGATTGGTTCTCGGGTTCCAGCAGGTAGCTGCGTTGGAAGTAGATCGGATCGACGCTCTCGATCGGCACGAACTCCAGGACCTCGATCGCCCGTTCGGTCGTGATCGGCAGCTTGGCGAAGTCCTCGGGTTCCAAGACCACGAGCCTGCCGTCGTCCATCTCGTAGCCTTTGGCGATCTCCTCGTAGGCGACCTCTTCGCCGCAGGCACTGCATACCCGCTTGTAGCGAATCCGGCCATGATCTTTCCGATGCAACTGGAAGAAATGATAATCGTGGTCCTCGGTAGCGGCGTAGAGCCGGACGGTGACATTGACCAGTCCGAAGGAGATCGCGCCGCGCCACATCGACCGCATGACTCTTGGATACCCACGTCGACCGCAGATCGCACCTGGGGATCTCCCCCCTGTCTAGCTGCGATGACGCCGAAAGCGAGCGCGTTGTCACACCCGTGGGAGTTGCCTGGTGGCACACACTAGGACAGGCTTCAGGAGTGAGTGAGGAAACTATCCAACTCGAACTCGACGAGTCCGGCTTGGCGATCGCGTTGCCAAGGCCAGAGCATGAGCGAGACCAGGTTCAAGGAGTGCCCTACCGTCCGGTGGAATTCCGGGACGACGACCTGCCCACCGCTCTGGAGCGAACAGCAGCCTGGTTGCGTCGGGCGCAGGAATGGCTTGGTGAACCGGTCGATGTGATCGCAATTCACCTGGATTACGACGATCGAGACGGTTCGCCGTATTACGACGTGAAGTTGTTGTGCAACGACGAGGATCTGGCCGGGGCGCCGCTGGCGATTCGAAGCCACCTGCGGGGCAAGGGAGGCACCGCGGCGTGAGCCCGTCGGGCATCCAACGCTGAGGTATCTCGGACCGCATCCGGTCCGGCGACGGGTGGGGGCAAGCACGCCGTCGTCGGACCGGACCTGTTGTGCGAGTCTTCGCCGTGGTCGGCGGCGAAGGGAAAGGCCCGCACAAGCGCGATGTCGGACCCGCAGGCCCGCCAGACGGCCGCGACGCGCAGGCATGGTCAGCGCGCGGCGCGTAGATCAACCGAGTCCGAGCAGTAGCCCCATCTTGCGGGTGAGCACCGGTGCGAAACGCTCGCCGGGAGCAGGCAGCGCGAGTAGTTCTTCGAGGGTGTTCTCGAGTGGTCCTGTGGACTGCCAGACGATGCCGCCCGCGACTCCGGGCCGCTCCACGTTCATCCGGATCGCGGTCGTCTCATTCGTGTCGTAGACGTATATCGCGTCGATGAATTGCCGCCTACTGCGGTAGCCCACGAGGCAGGAGGGTTCGCCAGCCTCATCGACGAGAACGTGGAAATCCCAGCCCTCGTCCTTGATCTTCGCCAGCGACGACAGTTCTGGATACCGTCGGATCGCCTGAGCCCTGGTGATCGACAAGCCACTCCACCACCTTCCAGCGATGCGGCACCGGGCCGCGTCCGACTTTCGTCGGACGCCGGTGGAACCTGGCAAAAGGATGCCACAGAGTGCACACTCTACTCAAATTGTTCATATAGTACACATAGACCGAAAGGTAGTAGGTTGAAAATTGACTTAGCCGATTTCCCGCCGTGAACTGCACAGACCTGCCCGACAATCGCGTCCGAGCTGGCAAAGGTGCGTAGATAGTGCACAATTGGCCCGTCCGGATCGCGAGCGAAGATCATCCAAAGGTGGGAGGTCACGGCCGATGAGCAGGACCTCCCGGCCCACTACCGTTTCCGACGGCACGCAGCAGGCCGACCCGCCGCGCGGAGCCAAGACGCTCGACAGCGGGCTTCGGATCCTCTGGGAACTCCGCGAGAATCCCGACGGACTACTACACGGCGAGCTGTCCCGACGCCTGGGCATCGAGCGCACCGCCGTCTATCGACTCATCGGCACCTTGCAGGCCAACCGGCTCGTGACCAAGTCCGACGACGGTCGATACCAACTCGCCCTCGGCGTGTTGGAGCTGGCGTCCTCGGTGTTGCCGCAACTTCGCCGGAGTTTCGCGCAGCAATTGCGTGAGCTGGCGGAGATCTCCCAGGCCACGGCGTTCGTCACGGCGCTCGATGGGGCCAATACCTGCGTCGTCGTCGCGGTGACCGAGCCGTCCACCACGATCACCCACGTCGCCTACCGGGTCGGCACCCGGCACGAGGCCGACCGGGGCGCATCGGGCATCGCCATTCTGGCGGGCAGGCCGCCGGTGCTGGGCGAACGAGCGGCCATCACCGAGGCACGACAGCGGGGCTACTCGGTGACCAGCGGCGAACTCCAGACCGGCGCGTGGGGTATCGCGGCCCCGATCCGACCGCCGCACGGCCACCCGGTGGCCAGCGTCGGCATCGTGGCCATCGGCCAGGGCGACGAGTCGGCCATCGCTCCCGTGGTACTGCGGATCGCCGACGTGATGAGCGCGGGCGAACAATTCTGAGCAGCCGAGGTCCCCGCCGCCGGGGCGCAAGGTGACCCGACACCGGCGGCCACCCTCGAACGAGGGTCGCCCGGTGCGGTGACCTCCGCGCGGTAGCAACCCATCTCGAACCGTTGACAGTCGAGTCATCGACCTCGAAGCTGGTCCGACACCAGAGATCAACATGACTGGCCAGCCGCGTCGACGAGGAGCTGATGGTGACAGTCCTACCGCACGAAATCCATGGCGAAGGACCGCAACGGGTGATCGCGCTACACGGTTGGTTCTCCGATCGGTCCGCTTTCCGCTCGATCCGGCCCTACCTCGACACCACCCGATTCAGCTACGCCTTCGTCGATTTCCGAGGCTATGGAGCGGCCCGGGACCTCGACGGCGAGTTCACCATGGCCGAAGCCGCCGCCGACGTCCTCACGCTGGCCGGCCACCTGGGTTGGTCCGAGTTCGCACTCTTAGGACACTCGATGGGCGGCAAGGTCGCGGCCGCCGTACTGGCTGCGGACACGAGCCGGGTGACCTCGGTGGCAGGCATCTCCCCGGTTCCCGCATCCGGCGTCCCCTTCGACGATCAGTCCTGGCAGCTCTTCGAGGGCGCCGCCGAGAACCCCGCCAATCGACGCGCGATCATCGACCTGACCACCGGCAACCGCCACAGCGGCTTCTGGTTGGACGCGATGGTGCGTCATTCACTGGACTGCTCGACGGTGCCCGCCTTCGCCGCCTACCTCCAGGACTGGGCGCGGCACGACTTCCACGAGTCGATCGTCGGCGACGCGACCCCGGTACTGGCGATCGCAGGCGAGCACGACCCGGCGCTCAACGGCGATGCCCTGCGCAACACCTGGCTGCAGTGGCATCCCAACGCCCGCCTCGAGGTGTTCTCCAACGCCGGTCACTACGCCGCCGACGAGACACCACTGGCGCTCGTGTCCGCCGTGGAATCCTTCCTGACCACGAATTGACGGTGGCGCCTGCGGATGATGATCCGCAGGCGCCACTCGTCGGCCGGGTCGAGCCATCCCCTCCGCAGCTCGATCGACGGCCCGCGGTGAGGTCAGTCTGCGTCGATGCCTGCCAGCCTCTTCATCGAGGCGTTCACCAGCTCCGGCGCCAGGGCACCGAAATTGCACAAGGCCAACAACTGGGTGACGCCCAGTTCGGCCAACCGACGCATCCGACGAGACACCAGGTCCGCATCGCCGAACAACACCAACTCGGCCGCCACCAGCTCCGCATAACTGCGGTGGCTCTTGTGGTAGAGCCTGGTGTCGGTGTACTGGGCGAGTGCGGGGCCGACCTCGTCGGAGACGTCGGGCTGTTCGCCGACATAGGTGTGCAGGGCGACCGCGACATCGCCCTGTCCGGGGGCGCCGGATTCGGCGAAGCCCCGGCGATAGGCCGTGACGACCTCGCCGAGATGCCCGATGTCCGTTGCGGAGGCGTAGGGGATCAGCATGATGTTCCGGCCCTGCCTGCCTACGTGGTAGGCGGCCTCCGGTCGGATCACCGCGACCCACAGCGGCGGCGAGCTCACCGGGGTGATCGCCGACCGGACCCCGGACAGCCGATGATGCCGTCCCTCGAAGTGGACCGGCGCACCCGTCCACGCCTTGGTCATGATCTCCAACGACTCATCGAAACGAGTGCGTTTCTCGGCCGGGTCGACGCCGAAACCCGCGTACTCGTGCGGCAGGTAGCCGGACCCCACGCCGAGGGCGAGGCGTCCGCCGGAGAGCTGGTCGAGCATGGCGTATTCCTCGGCCAGCACCATCGGCTGGTGGAAGGGCAGGACCGCGACGGCGACCCCCAGGCCGATTCGGCTGGTCTGCCGGGCGGCCGCCGCGAGCAAGACCGCAGGCGAGGGCACGATTCCGTAATCATGAAAGTGGTGCTCGGCAATGAAATAGTTGGCGAAACCCAGCTCCTCGGCATAGGAGATCTCACCGAGCAGCTGGTCGTAGAAGGAAGCGATGCTGCGGTCACGCGCCGGGTAGTGGTCGGTGACCGAGAAGATGCTCAGCTTCATTGCTGGGAGTCCTTTCCCGAGTTCGCCGCGGCCCACCCAGAGCGGGCCCGCGACGGCGACCGGTGATCGATCAGGCGGGTTCTTCCTGTCGGTCGGTCGACCACGGTGGTCGGGGATCTGTGGCGGCAAGCTCCGCGAGCACCCGACGTTCCACCGCGTCGCGATGCCCCTTGGTGATGTCGAAGGTGTAACTCGGCCCCCGGAACTGCATCTGAGGCAGCTGCTGGTCCACCACGGTCTCCAGGGAGAGCCGAACGGCCGACGCGGGAAACGGCGCTGAGGCCAGCTCGCCCACGACGAACTCGGCCCGGCCGCTCACCGCGAGCACCAGGTCGTCGGCCAGGATCTGCAGCGCGAATCTCGGGTTGTGCCGGAGATTTCGCACGTGCCGACTGCGGGTGTCCAACGCGGCGACCAGCGTGCACTCGTCCAGCGGAACGAACCACGAGATCAAAGCGCTGTGCGGCGCGCCGGTGGCGTCCGTCGTGGCCAGGACGGCCAGGGGTCTGCCACCGACCATCGCCGTGGCGTGTTGGTCGTCCAGACACCCCGCTACCCGAGCCACCCGAACCTCCGTTCATATAGTGCGGAGAGTACGCACTATATGAACCAACAGTGCTACTGGGTGCGGATGGTGTCAAGACGGCACGAGCAGATCCGAGACAGGCGTCCGCTGGCGAGAAACCCGCCTGCCAGGCACGGGCCGCTGTCCGTCTCACTCGACCGATGGACGGTCGCCGACGCGACGCGAGCCTGCGGACCGCAGGGCGGGGTGGCGACGCGAACGAAGGTCTCAATCCCGCTAGGAACCGGCTGAACACGACGAATCCACGGGTTGGCGCCGGAGGTGTCGGGCACAATACCGGCGTGGCGTTCAGGGATGCGGATGTGAGAACTGTCGGAATCCGGTGGCGAGTCGGTGGTCTGGTGGCTGCGGGCGCGCTCCTGCTCGCTGCGTGTACCACCCAGGAAGCCGGTCGCGCGGCACCGGCCGAGGGTTCGGCTCCGCCCCCGCCGGAGATGGGCGATCTCCTCGAACAGTCACAGGAACCCACCGACGAAGCCGAGGGCGACGAGGGTTCCGAAGAGCCGAGCGAGTCGGAATCCCTGGAGCCACCACCGGACGACGTCGAGCCGAATCCGCACCTGGACGCGACGACGACCTGCGATTACCTCACCGATGAGATGCTCGACGACATCGGAATCTCCGGGCCGTCCAGCTACCGAGAGGGCGACCGGGGACGCGGGAACTGCATCATCGTCGACATGGAGACCAACGGCGACCTCGGCGTCGGGGTCTCGCTCAATCCCTACGGCGGCTTGGACGACTGGAACCTCGACGGTCTCACCGAGGCATCCAGCACCGAGGTGGGCGGCCGTGCCGCCAGGGAGGTCCGCACCCAGGGCAACATGTGTGCCATCGACGTCGCCGCGACCGACACCTCCAGTGTCCGCGTGCTGGCGACCAACCCCGATCTCGACGCGGCCTGCGAGACGGCGGCGCAGGCCGCAGGCCATGTCATCCCCGCACTACCTGCCGAGGCATTCGAATAACCGAGGTCGGCGGGCCGGGTGCGAAGGCCGCCCCGCCGCCGCGCATCGAGGTCAGGCCGACATACCCAACTCACGCGCGATGAGCATCCGCTGCACCTCGGAGGTTCCCTCGCCGATCTCCAGGATCTTGGCGTCCCGATAGAACCGGCCGACCGGGGTCTCGTTCATGAAGCCGTAGCCGCCGAAGATCTGAGTCGCCTCCCTGGCGTTGTCCATCGCCGCGTTGGAGCTGACCAGCTTCGCGATCGCGGCCTCCTTCTTGAACGGCTCACCGCGCAGCATTCGGGAGGCGGCGTGGTAGTAGGCCAGCCGAGCGGTGTGGGCCCGTAGTTCCATGTCGGCGATCTTGAACTGGATGGCCTGATAGGCGCCGATGTTGCGCCCGAAGGCCTCTCGTTCGGAGGCATAACGCAGGCTTTCGTCCACGCAGCCCTGGGCGAGTCCGACGCCGAGTGCCGCGATGGCGATGCGTCCCTCGTCGAGAATGCGGAGGAATTGCGCGTAGCCGCGTCCCCGCTCGCCGATGAGGTTCTCAGCGGGGACTCTGACATCGGCGAAGGCCAGCTCGTGGGTATCCGATGCATTCCACCCGACCTTCGAGTACTTGCCCGCCACCGTGAAGCCCGGGGTGCCCGAGGGCACCGCGATCGCCGAGATCTCCTTGCGCCCGTCCTCCCTGGTGCCCGTCACCGCGGTGACGGTGACCAGCGAGGTGATGTCGGTGCCCGAGTTGGTGATGAACGACTTGCTGCCGTTGATCACCCAGTGGTCGTCCTGGGCACGGGCCGTGGTCCTGGTGGCAGAGGCATCGGAACCGCCGTCGGCCTCGGTGAGGCCGAAGGCCGCGAGCTTGCGGCCCGCACATAGTTCGGGCAGCCAGCGTTGCCGCTGTTGTTCGGTACCGAAGCGGTAGATCGGCATCGCCCCGAGGGAGACGCCTGCTTCGAGGGTGATCGCCACCGAGGAGTCCACCCTGGCCAGTTCCTCCAGGGCCAGGCACAGGGCGAAGTAGTCGCCGCCCATCCCGCCGTAGGACTCGGGGAACGGGAGCCCGAACAGGCCCATCTCGGCCATCCCGGCCACGATCGGATAAGGGAATTCCTCGCGTTCGTAGTAGTCGCCGATCACCGGCGCCACCTCTGCCCGAGCGAACTCGGCCACCGTGGACCGCAGTGCCTCGTACTCCTCGTCGAGCCGATGATCGAGCATCTGGGAACACTCCTTCTCGTTGACGGCCGGGTCGGTCGCAACGGCCGGGTCGATTCGCCCACGTCCTCGGCGGTGGCCGAGTCGTGGTGGTCGGAGTCGGTCGAGTCGGGCTCGGCCGGGTGGCCGTCGGCCTCAGCCAGCGGCCGAGGTGGAAACGGGATCGGTGGGCTCGGCCGCCGTGACCACGACGGCGAGCGCCTCGTCGACGGCGACCTGGGCGCCCGGTCGGGCTCGCAGATCGCGCACCTGCCCCGCCACGGGGGCCAGCACCGTGTGCTCCATCTTCATCGCCTCGACGATCAGCAACGGCTGATTCGGCCGAACCTCCTCGCCTTCGGCCACGGCGACTGAGAGCACCGTGCCGGGCATCGGACTGCGCACGATCGGGTCCGCTACCGAGGTGTCCTGCCCGGCTTCGGCCAGCGGAGTCCGCTCGACCAATGCCCAGGTCCGACCGGCGCTGCCCAACCAGCAGACCTCGCCGGTTCGGGCGTGTCGGTAGCGCTGCACGGTCCCGTCGTAGGCGACGACCAGCTCGCCGTGCTCGAAACGGGCGGCGGCCGGGATCGACGGCCCCCCGTCGATCCGAATGCGGGCCGCGCTCGCCAGGCCCTGCACGGTGACCTCCACCTGGTCGCCGCCGATCGGGCCGATCCACCGGCGTCGCGCCGAGGACTCGCCCATCCGCCAGCCATCGGGGATGTCCCAGGGGTCGACGACGTTGCCCGAGGGTTCCGCCGCCAGTTGTCGCTCCAGCGCTGCGGCGACCAGCACCGCCTCGGGCGGCCGGGGTTCGACCAGCTCGTCGACGACCCGCTCCACCAGTCCGGTGTCCAGCAGGCCCGTGCGCACCTCGTCCCTGCTCAGCAGGGCGCGAAGGAAGGCCACGTTCGTGGTGACGCCGAGCAGGGCGGTCCGGCTCAGCGCACCGTCGAGTCGGCGCAGCGCGGTGGCACGGTCCGGCCCCCAGGCGATCACCTTCGCCAACATCGGGTCGTAGTCACCGCCGATCTCGGCCCCGCTCTGCAAGCCGGAATCCACCCGGACGCCGGGACCGGCGGGTTCGACGAGATCGAGGATTCGTCCGCCGGTCGGCAGGAATCCCCGGTCCGGGTCCTCGGCGTAGACCCGAGCCTCGACGGCGTGCCCGCCTGGTCCCGTCGATCCGAGGTCGGCGGGCAACCGCTGCCCGGCGGCCACCCGCAGTTGCCACTCGACGAGGTCCACGCCGCTGACCAGCTCGGTCACCGGATGCTCCACCTGGAGTCGGGTGTTCATCTCCAGGAAGCTGCGTCCCCGGCCCTCGATGTCGGTGATGAACTCCACGGTGCCCGCACCGACATAGGCGCAGGCCTTGGCCACCGCCACGGCATCGGCCAGGAAGTCCGCACGCGCATCGGAGTCCAACAGCGGCGACGGCGCCTCCTCGATGATCTTCTGGTGGCGGCGTTGCAGACTGCACTCCCGCTCCCCCAAGGCCAGCACCGTGCCGTGTTGGTCGGCGAGCACCTGGACTTCGAGATGCCGGGGCCGCTCGATGTAGCGCTCCACCAGCAGGGTGTCGTCGCCGAACGCGGCACGTGCCTCCCGACGAGCGGCCCGCACGGTGTCCGCGATCCCCTCGATCGTCGTCACCCGCCGCATACCCTTGCCGCCGCCACCCGCCGAGGGCTTGAGCAGCACCGGCAGGCCGATCTCCCGGACGGCGTCGATGAGGTCCTGATCGGACAATCCCGCCTCGGACCGACCGGGAACGACGCCCACCCCGGCCGCGACGACGGCGTGTTTGGCCCGGATCTTGTCGCCCATCAGCTCGATCGCCGCCGGTGAGGGCCCGATGAAGACCAGTCCCGCCGCCGCGCAGGCTCTGGCGAAGTCGGCGTTCTCGGCGAGGAAGCCATAGCCGGGGTGCACCGCCTGCGCCCCGGTGCGCACGGCGGCGG
Organism: Actinoalloteichus hymeniacidonis; assembly: GCF_014203365.1. Taxonomy (NCBI): domain Bacteria; kingdom Bacillati; phylum Actinomycetota; class Actinomycetes; order Pseudonocardiales; family Pseudonocardiaceae; genus Actinoalloteichus; species Actinoalloteichus hymeniacidonis. The sequence continues at coordinate 939,306 of NZ_JACHIS010000001.1, read as the reverse complement.
CCACGACCGCGTCGATGTTCAGGTAGCTCTCGGTCGCCGAGGCCGGGCCGATTCGGACCGCTCGGTCCACCGCGCCGACGTGCCGGGCATCCTGGTCCGCATCGCTGTAGACGCCGATCGAGTGGATGCCGAGGTCGGTAAGGGTGCGGGCGATCCGCACCGCGATCTCGCCCCGGTTGGCGATCAACACGGACTCGAACACCGGCTACCTCCAGTCCTGATCTGCCCGCCCGCCCCGGGCGGGCGATGGTTTCCGTCGCTCACATGCGGAAGACGCCGTAGTTCACCGGCGCCAGCGGTGCGTTCGCCGAGGTCGACAGCGCCAGTCCGAGCACCGTGCGGGTGTCCGCCGGGTCGATCACGCCGTCGTCCCACAGCCGAGCGGTCGCGTAGTAGGGGTCGCCCTGTTCTTCGTACTGCGCTCGAATCGGTGCGGTGAACGCGTCCTCGTCGGCCGCCGACCACTCCTCGCCCTTGGCTTCGAGCTGGTCCCTTCGGACGGTGGCCAACACCGAGGCGGCCTGCTCACCGCCCATCACCGAGATCCGCGCGTTGGGCCACATCCACAGGAAACGGGGCGCGAAGGCCCGCCCGCACATGCTGTAGTTGCCCGCGCCGAAGGAACCACCGATGACCACGGTGAACTTCGGGACGCGGGCGCAGGCCACGGCGGTGACCATCTTCGCGCCGTGTTTGGCGATACCACCGGCCTCGTACTCCCGACCGACCATGAACCCGCTGATGTTCTGCAGGAAGACCAGCGGAATCGAGCGTTGATCGCAGAGCTGGATGAAGTGCGCGCCCTTGAGCGCGGACTCCCCGAAGAGGATGCCGTTGTTGGCCACGATGCCGACCGGATGACCGTGGACGCGCGCGAAGCCCGTGACCAGGGTCGGGCCGTAATCCGGCTTGAACTCGTTGAACCGGCTGCCATCGACGACCCGCGCGATCACCTCGCGGACGTCGTAGGGCGTCCGCGAGTCCACCGGGACCACGCCGTAGAGCTCGGCCGGGTCGACCACGGGTTCCTCGGTGGGTGCGATCTCCCAGGCCGCCGGGGTGCGCGGCGGAAGAGTCGACACGATGGAGCGCAGGATGCGCAGCGCGTCCGCGTCGTCGTTCGCCAGGTGGTCGGTCACGCCCGAGACCCTGGAGTGCAGGTCGCCGCCGCCGAGTTCCTCCGAGGTGACCACCTCGCCGGTCGCGGCCTTCACCAAGGGAGGGCCACCCAGGAAGATGGTGCCCTGACCTCGGACGATCACGTTCTCATCGCTCATCGCGGGTACGTAGGCGCCGCCCGCGGTGCAGGAACCGAGCACCGCCGAGAGCTGCGGGATGCCCTGGGCGGACATCGTCGCCTGGTTGTAGAAGATGCGACCGAAGTGTTCTCGGTCCGGGAAGACCTCGTCCTGTCTGGGCAGGAAGGCGCCGCCGGAGTCGACCAGGTACAGACAGGGCAACCGGTTGTGCAGCGCCACTTCCTGAGCGCGCAGATGCTTCTTGACCGTCATCGGGTAGTAGGTGCCGCCCTTGACGGTGGCGTCGTTGGCGACCACCACGCATTCCCGGCCCGCGATCCGGCCGACGCCCGCGATCAGTCCCGCGCCCGGCGCGTCGTCCGAGTACAGGCCGTTCGCGGCCAGCGGGGAGAGCTCCAGGAAACGGGAACCGGGATCGAGCAGCGTGTCCACCCGGTCCCTCGGCAGAAGCTTGCCGCGTTCGAGGTGTCGGGTCCGGGCACGTTCCGGGCCGCCCTTGGCCGCCACCGACAGCCGTTGCCGCAGGTCCTGGACCAGCGCCGTGTGCGCGTCGACGTTGCGGCGAAAGGCCGCGCCGTGGGGATCGCCAGCGCTGGACAGCACGGGTGCGTCCATGGCTTCCGCCTCTCGTTCGCACCCACCAGGGCGCACGGCACCGGGCGGGATGTTAATGGCCATTAACTCCAGCCGCATGTTAACGCCCGCTAACCTTCGCCGTCTACTCTGAGCCGATGCGGCAGAACCATCAGGAGGAGTCGACCGGAACGCGGCGACGCTCCGCCGAGCGGCGACAGGAGATCCTGGACGCCGCCGCCGAGCTGTTCGCCGCACGTGGATATCACGGCGTGTCCATCGAGGACCTCGGGCGCGCGGTCGGCGTCTCCGGCCCGGCGCTCTACCGGCACTTCCGCAACAAGGAGGCGGTGCTGGCCGAGATGCTGTTGGCGGTCAGCGAACGCCTGCTGACCGAGGGCACCGCCCGAGTCGCGGCCGCCGAGGGGCCGGCGGCGGCGCTGGACGCACTGATCGAATGGCATGTCGAGTTCGCCCTGAGCAAGCCCGCGCTGATCACGGTGCACGACCGGGAACTCGACAACGTTCCTGAGGCCGAACGGCGAACCGTACGCCGCCTGCAACGTCGCTATGTCGAGGAATGGGTGGCCGTGGCGGCGCGGATCGCTCCGCACACCGCGCGGGGCAGGCTGCTCGCCGCCACCCATGCCGCCTTCGGACTGCTCAACTCCACCCCGCACAGCGCGACCAACACCGATCTGGCCACGATGCGCACCCTGTTGGCGACCATGGCCCACGCCGCCCTGTCCTCGGCCTGGGAGCCCAACAACGGCGGGACGCGCCCGTAGGAGTCGGCGTTCACCGGCCGAGGCGACGACGCCGACGACCCGTCTCGGCGCACAGATGCGCAGCGACCTCGCGAGAGGGCGCAGGATTCCCCACGCCGTCGATCACTCGAAGAAGATCCCCATATCGAGCTAAATTCGCGGCACTTCCGAGTGGTTGTACCGCGAAGTACTGCCGAATTGATCGTCTTCGGGTCGATCATGCCTGGAGAACGTGCGTGCCCGGTGGCGGGCAGCGGCTGCCCTCACGGCCAAGACTGCTTCTCTCGCCCGGCACTGCGACCGACAACGCGACCGCGGACCGTCCGGTTCGCACCCCCGCCTGAGTCGTCGGTCCACACGATCCGGCAGACCGAACGACTCCCGCACGACATCAAGGAGACAGTCACCTTGCCTTCCAAGACCTCGCGCACGCTCCAGGCCGCGGTGATGGCCGCGGGCTTCGCCGCGATGGGGGCCGGCACCGCCATGGCCACCGACGCCACCGATCGGCTGCCCTCCAAGGCGGACGTGCCGACCGACATCGGCGCCGAGCTGCCGCTGCACTCCTGCCAGTCACCTGCCTACGCCGTCACCGGCAGCGAGATCGTGCCTTGCGCCGACGTCACCGCCAAGGCCAGCATCCCGAACGTGTTCGTGCAGCCCGCCTACACCCTGGAGGGCACCGCGCTGGCGCTCGCCGACCAGTTCACCACCCCCGGGCCGCTGCTGGACGTCAACCGGGTCAACCGCCTCGGCGGCGCGCTCGGCACCGAGGTGGCCGAGGTCACCGCCCTGCAGCGGACCCGTCCCGACATCGCACTGGACGTGGCACCGGGCAACACCGGCGTGCTCGACCAGAGCACCTCGGACACCCTGCTGTCGACCAGGCTTCGGGAGCGGCCGGAGAACTACTCCGGATTCTCCGCGGTGGACACGGCGGTGGAGATCAACGCGGTCGAGGGCTACACGCTAGGGCAGCCGCTTGACCCCAACACGATCACCCGCCCGGTCACCGGCGCGGTCAGCGGCGGACCGCTCGGTTCGACGCCGACGCTGCCGGAGACCGCCGACGTCCCGGTCGTCGGCCCCGCCGCAGACCAGGCCCTCACCCGGATCAGCTCGGACATCGACGGGGTTCGCGAGGCCGCGCCGCTCGGCGAGGTCACCGGCACCGTGTCCGGCGTCGTCGACGGTCTCGGTAGGCAGAACCCGGTGACCGACCTGGCACGGGAGACCACCAGCACGGCCCGGCAGGGCACCGAACAGCTCGGTGATCTCGGCGGCGTGCTGCGCCCGGTCACCGGCCTGCTGCCCGCCGAGGTCTCCAGCCTGATCGACCCGGCGGCAAGCGCGCCCTCGACGCTGCCCGCCCCGGCAGACGCGGTCGGCGGCGTCGCCGACTCGGCCCGTCAGCTGCCCCTCACCGACGCCATCGGCGAGGCGGGCTCCATGATCAGCACGAACCCGGTCGGCAACCTGCTGGGCAACGTCAACGCCCCGAAGCCGGGTGCGGCGGCACCGGCTCCGGCCCCGGAGCCGACGGTCGAGCACCACGTCCGTCAGCCGAACAAGGCCCCCGAGCTCAACGCCCTGCACGGCAGCGGACTCGGCGAGCTGGTCGGTGGCGGCCTCACGGTGCCGAGCTCGCTGGAGGCGCCCAAGACGCAGTCGCCGCTCTCGACTCCCTCGCTGACCGAGGTTCCCGCGGCCGCAGGCAGCCTGACCCAGCCCCTCATCGGCAAGCTGCCGATCTGATCGGCTGATCGACCGGAGCAACAGCCGAGGTTCCAACAGGCATAGAAGTCGGCACTCGGGCTGAGTTCACGAGCCCGCTTCCGCAATATCGACCGTGACAGGGGTACACCATTCGGTGCACCCCTGTCACGGTTTTCTTGATTAGCCCTCCATTGCGCCATATACCCTCCGACTCGTTTCACGTCGACGACCAGCGAACCGCTTCAAAGATGATTCACTCTATAAGGTGTAAATGGCCGATATGACGCGTAGACGGTCAATATCGGGAGGTTCATGGTGCAGAATGCTGACGGCACTTCCCGCCGGGCAGCACTGCGGGATGGGCTTCTCGGTCAAAGATGAAATGACGGAAGGCAGCACGTGGATACCTCCACTCGTCGCGCGAGCGCCATAGCCGAAACCTCGGTTGGCGCAGTGACGGTCGGCGGTTCCCATCCTGCCCACTCCGTCGATAGCGACGGCGTATCCACGCACTCAAGGGACACCACCATGAGCACCGTGGTCCATCCACCTCCGCAACGGCAATACGTGGGGCCGCGATCGGCGTCGTCGTCCATACCGGTTCGTCGGAAATCAGTGGAGTTCAGGCGGTGCTCGAAGTCCTGATCGCGACGGCGACTCGTGAGTGCTATCGACAACCGAGTCATGGTGCCGTACCCCACGCGACAGGCGAGCGATTCGCAGGTCTCGACTGATATTCGAACACCGTTCCGGTAGTCGGGTTCCGACATAACTGCTCCCAGCGGGCAGGGAATCCGAATGCTCACCTGCTCCGCCAGTACCACCCCCTATGAGCGGTCAAGCATCAATCCGATCGCTCCTAGGTCCGATCTTGTCTGTTTTGAGAAAGGTGTTTCCATGCGTACCTCTGCACGCGTCCTCAGCGCCACCGCAGCTGCCACCCTCGGCGTGATGATGCTCGGTGCGCCCGCGTTCGCCGACTCGGTCGACAACGACGGCGTCAACGCGGTCAACGACAACAACATCAGCGCCGTGCCGATCCAGGCCTGCGGCAACAACATCGCCGCCGTGATCGGCGTCATCGTGCCGGTGCTGTCGCCCCAGATCAGCGACTGCACCAACGCGCCCGTCACCGACGACATCGGCAACAAGCTCGTCTTCCAGGACTGAGTGTCGCCCGGTCGGTTGTTCTGACCATCTCCACCATCAGCTAGACCGGCAACCGGCCCCCGCCTGCCATTCGCAGCGGTGATTCGCCGGGCGCCCTTCATCAAGTATGAGAAAGGTGCACACCATGCGTACTTCCGCACGGATTGCCGGCGCTGCAGCCGGTGCCGCTCTCGGTGTCCTGACGCTCGGCGGCCCCGCGTTCGCCGACTCGATCGACAACGACGGCGTCAACGCGGTCAACGACAACAACATCAGCGCCGTCCCGGTGCAGCTCTGCGGCAACAACGTCGCCGCCGTGATCGGCGTCATCATCCCGGTGCTGTCGCCCCAGATCAACGACTGCACCAACGCCCCCATCACCGACGACGTCGCGAACACGACGATCATCACCGATGGCGGCAAGGGTGGCCACCACGAGCACCACGGCCACCAGGGCAAGGGCGCCCCGCACGCGGGCCGCTGAGTCACAGCGCACCACTCGGAAGGGCGGCGGATCGACACTCGATCCGGCGCCCTTCCGCCGTCTCGCACTGTCGGGTTCCACAGTGGCTTGGTAGGAAGAGGGGCCAGGCGAACCGCGAACTCGGAAGCGAGTTGAGCCCGATGTCGATACCCGATCCTGCCGCCCCCGCCGCCACGGTCGCGCCGACGGCAACCGCACCGGCCCTCGGGTCCCCGACGCCGGATGAGGCGGATCCCTCGGTCTACTGCCAGGTGGTCACCACCATGGCAAGCCAGGAGCAGGCCGACCGGCTCGCGGCGGGGATCATCGAGGCGCGGCTCGCGGGCTGCGTCCAGATTCTCGGCCCGGTGCGCAGTGTGTATCGGTGGAACAACCAGGTCACGTTCGACGAGGAATGGCAGTGCGTCATCAAGACGACCACCGCTCGGTTGAACACACTGACCGCGCATATTCGAGCGCAGCACGATTACGAGGTTCCCGAGATCATCGCCACGCCGATCTTCGGCGGCAACGAGGACTACCTCGACTGGCTCAGTGCGGAGACGACCGCGTCCTGAGGGTGTCCGGGTCGTTACCCTCGCCCTGATCGGATAGTCACCGGTCAACCGAAGCGAGATATCCCTGCTCCGAGCCATGCGAGCAAGTCGGAATTCGTCGAATCGTTGGGTTCGGAACAACTTTTCGACCACCCATTACCCATTCGAGTGATCTGACCGTCGATGCTTCCAGTGCTCTCTCGCGCCTTAGCGAACCCTCAGTATCCGTCCACTATCGAGTGATACCCGATGAGGGAAGAAATCCCGCTCCCCTGGCACTGCGGCCTACTCAACGGATAGACCCTTCCTACCCCAGTTCGCATGTAGTGCTCCCAGGAGGACCCACCATGTATTGGAATCACCTCGTCGCGACCGCGATGCTTGCCGCTTCCGTAGTGACCGGCGTCAACGACGTCAGCGGCGACAGCACTGCGGCACCCACCACCGAGGGGCAGATTCCCACCAATTTGACCCTCACCATCAGCGAAGGCGAGGGCTATTCGGCGCATCAGAACTCGCCGTCGACGCGGACTGCGGTACTGACCTGCGACCCCGCAGGCGGTAATCACCCCGACCCCGCCCTGGCCTGTACGGATCTCAAGGCCGTCGGCGATCGCTTCGAGGCCATCGACGACCAGGCGCTGTGCACGATGATCTACCAGCCGTACACGGCGACGGCGACGGGAACCATCGATGGCACCCCGGTCGCCCACGAGAAGACCTATTCGAACAAGTGCATCCTCGAAGCCGCGACCGGGTCGATCTTCGCGTTCTGATCGAACGGCCATGCAGCACCCGCGATCGGGCGGTCTCCGCAACGGAGGCCGCCCGATCGGTTCATCCACCGGCTGTCTCAACGGGCGGTGCGGTCCACCACGGCGCCGCCGAGGGTGACGGCCAACAGCGCAGCGGCCGCGGCGAAGCCCATCTCGAAGCCCGCAAGCTGCACGATCAGCCCGATCGCCGAGGCGCCGAGGCCGGTGCCCGCGTCGAAGGCGATGTTCCACTGCGTGCTGACCGCACCGAAGCCCTCCCGGTCGACCCGATGCAGCATGACCACCATCGTCGCGTTCTGCGCCGCGCCGAAGCCCAGGCCGAACAGCACCATGCCCACCAACAGCAACGGACCCGAGGTCCAGGCCGTCAGCGCCAGGCCCGTCACCCCGGCCAGCACGGCGGGAGCCAGCAATCTCCCGTTGCCGAAGCGGTCGCCCAGCAGGCCCGCACCCCAGCGGGAACCTGCGGCGCAGACCTGCTGGACGAGCAGTGCCAACGAGGCCAGGCCTGCGGTGTCGGCTGCGGAGAGCGGAACGAAGGTGACCACCGCGCCGGAGGACAGCGAGAAGGCGAGCAACAACAGGAAGGGCCGACGCAGTCCGCCGTCGAGCAGGCCCCGGAGCACCCCGCGACGCTTGGTGTCGACCGCGGCGGCGGGCGCGCGCATCGCGGGCAGGGTGAACAGCGCGAGCAAGGGCAGCACCGTGGCGAGCAGGAACACGGAGGCATAGCCGACCTCGCCCGCCAGCCACACCCCGAGGGGCAGCCCGGCGACTCCGGCCACGCCCACCACTCCGCCGTACAGGCCTGCGCCCTGGCCGCGCCGTTGCGGCGGCACCAGCTCGGCCACCAGCGCGGAGAAGGCCACGGTGACGATCCCGAATCCCAGACCGCGAACCGCGTTGGTCAGCAGGATGATCCAGAGCGCGTCGTAGGGCACGAGCAGCGCCGTCGGCGCGCCGAGGAGCACCACGCCCGCCGCCAGCATCGGTCGATAGCCGAACCTGACCAACAGCTTGGGCATGAACAGCTGGATGCCGACCGTAGTGGCCATGAACACGCCGGTGCCCGCACCCGCGCCGAAGGGGCCCGCGCCGCCCGCCGCCGCGTATTGCGGGACAACGGACAACAACAGGAAGAAGCCGGGGAACACCGCCAGGGTGCCGACCAGCAACCACACCAGTGACGGACTCCATACGCTGACGGCGCGTTCTGGGCCGTTCACCTCATGCTGCACGAGAGCCACGCTAACCCGACGGTGGGTGGATCACGTCTGTGCCCCTACCGCTGGTCGAGGCACGGACGCGCCCATGCCGGTGTCCGACGGCGTTACGGTGACCGGCATGGGACGGGAACGGCTCCGCAGGCCACGGCGGGTATACGGCGTCGGCGCGGAGCCCGATCCGAGGTTCAGTCTGGCCAATGAGCGAACGTTCCTGGCCTGGCTGCGGACCGCGATGGCCTTGACCGCAGGCGGTGTGGGGCTGGATGTACTGGCCCCCGATCGCACGTCGTACCTGCTGCTCGCGCTCGCCCTGGTGGTCGCGGGGATGGCCACCGGCGTGTTCGGGCTGCTGCGGTGGATCGCGGCGGAGCGGGCGTTGCGCACCGGCTCGCCGTTGCCCGCGTTGTCGGCCGGGGTGCTGCTGGTGAGCGTGTCGCTTGCCTTCGGAGTGTTCATCCTCGTCGTTCTCGTGGTGGAGCGATGACACCTGGCCCGCCGCCGGTCGAGGTCTGGGATTTGGCGCAGGCCGAACGGACCGCCCTGTCGTGGCGACGCACCGCGCTGGCCTTCGTCGTTCTGTCGCTGGCGTTGGTCCGGCTGGCGGCGGAGATCAACGCGGTGGTGGCCACGGTGCTGGCCGTCTCTGCTGCGGCCGGGACCGGTGGCCTGCTGTTGCTGACGCTGCGTCGCTATCGCCGGACGGCCGAGCGGCTGCATCGGGCGGAGCCGCTGCCCAGCGGACGCCTGCCGATGCTCTTCACCGCCGCCACCGTGTTGCTGGGACTGCTCGGGCTCGGCTGGATCCTGCTGACGTAGCCGCGAGGCCCATCCACGAACCGGTCGGCGACACCCGGTGGGGGAAACCCGCCACGGGGTCGGCGGCGAAGCATTTATCCTCCGCAGTCACCACGCACAGCACGAGGGTCGACGGGTATGCGCCCGACCACCGAGGAACAACCCGATGACCGGTCCGCAACGGGGCGGACGCGGCACGGGCGGCAACGCGGGAGGCCGGATGGTCACGGTGTCGGGGGTGGTGGATCGGATGAGCTCCACCCTGCTGCGGGTGCGCTCCGCCACGGGGCTGGGCAGTCAGGTCGTGGACATCGCCATCGCGGAGGGGACGAGTCTGCACCTGCCCGCCCCGGGCGAGTTGGTCCTGGGGGTGGCGGTGACGAGGACCGAGCATGCGGCCGACCTGATCAAGCTCTGCGCCCAGCAACAGGGCGCCGGGGTGCTGCTCAAACCGCCCTTCACGCGGGAGCCGGAGCTGCGCGAGCTGGCCGAACGGTTGGGCACCGCGTTGGTGGAGGTGTCACCGGAGGCGGGCTGGGCGCAGATCACCTGGCTGCTCCGCACCGTTCTGGACGCGGCGATGCTGGCGGACTCCGAGGCGGCCGATGGTCGGGGTGATCATGGGGCGGCGACGGGCGATCTGTTCACGCTGGCCGATGCGGTGGCGGCGGTGGTGGATGCGCCGGTGACCATCGAGGACGCCCAGTCGCGGGTCGTGGCGTATTCGGCGCGGCAGGACCGGACGGACCAGGCCAGGGTCGACACCATCATGGGTCGCCGCGTACCCCACGATGTGCTGGCGCGATTCCGGTCGCGCGGAGTGTTCCGCAAGCTCAGTCGTGGGCAGAGTGCGATCTTCGAGCCCGCGCAGCCGGATGGCACCCTTCCTCGGCTGATCGTGCCGATCCGGATGGGCGGCGAGCTGCTCGGGTCGATGTGGGCCGTGGTTCCGGACCCGGTCATCCCGGAACGGGCCCTGGCCTTCGCCGACGCCGGGCCGGTGGTGGCGCTGCGTCTGTTGCGCTGGCGGGCCACCGTGGATGCCGAGGCGGCCCGACATCAGGAACGGGTGCGACTGTTGTTACACGGCGGCGAGGGCTGGCAGGCGGCCGCCGCTGAGTTGGGTTGCGATTCGGGTCGGTATCGGGTCGTGGCGATCGCTCCCCGGTTCCCGGCGACCACGCCGGAGTCGGAGGGCAGCTGGCTGGCGCTGAAGGAGCAGGTGGCCAGGGGGATCGGACGCTCGCCCGTGGTCGCCGAATCGAGCGGGGTGCTCTACGCCGTGGTGCAGGCGGGCGCCGACGGGCGGGCCGCGTTACGCGCTCTCCCGGTGAATACCGCCGACTCGGACTCGATCGCCTTCACGGTGGGCACCCCGGTAGAGCCGGGCGAGCTGCCTCGGTCCAGGGAACAGGCCGCCGAGCTGCTGGGTCTGTTGCGGTCCGAGTTGTTGCCCGGTGTCGTCGCGGTGTGGGAGGAGGTGTGGCCTGCGGTGTCCCTGCATCGACTCGCCTCGACAGCGGCTCGGGCAGATCTCACCGATCTCGGCCCGTTGGCCGTGTTGGCGGCCCACGACACCCGACACGGCACCCAGCACGTGCCCACCCTGTTCGCCTGGTTGCGGCACCCCGGTGACCCGAGGACGGCCGGGTCGGAGCTCGGGATTCATCCCAACACCCTGCGCTATCGACTCAAACGACTCCAGGCGGTGATCGATCTCGATCTGACTGACCCGGATGTGCGATTAGCCCTGCTGATGCAGCTCACGATCCGGCGTTGGGCCCGCCCCGGGATCGGTCCGTTGTCCGCGCAGGACTAACGGATCACCGATCCGACGTGCCACGGGAACGATGACAGGCACGCGCGCCAGACAGCATCGTGACTCCCACGAGGGCGGACCCGCCGATCAGTTCGCCTGCTCACCAGTGGAGGGAACCAGCTATGCGGATCGCCGTACCCCGCGAGATCAAGAATCACGAATACCGGGTCGCCCTCACACCCGCAGGCGTCAACGAACTCACCGGTCGAGGCCACGAGGTGCTGGTGGAGAGCGGGGCAGGCGTCGGTTCGGGGATCTCCGACGCCGACTACGCCACCGCAGGCGCCAAGATCGTCGACTCGCCGGAGGCCGTGTGGGCCGAGGGCGACCTGGTACTGAAGGTGAAGGAGCCGCTTCCCGAGGAGTATCCGAGGTTGCGCTCCGAACAGGTGTTGTTCACCTATCTCCATCTCGCGGGTGACCGAGCGCTGACCGAGGCGGTACTGGCCTCCGGTGTCACCGGCATCGCCTACGAGACGGTGCAGACCGAGGATCGGACGCTGCCGTTGCTGGCGCCCATGTCGGAGGTCGCGGGCAGGCTGGCGCCCATGGTGGGCATCAACTCGCTGCTGCGCCCGGCAGGCGGGCGGGGCATCCTGCCCAGCGGCGTGCCGGGGGTGGCACCCGCGCGGGTGGTCGTCATCGGCGGTGGTGTCGCGGGGCTCAATGCCGCAACCATCGCGGTCGGTCTCCGCGCCGACGTCGAGCTGCTGGACACCAACGTCGCCCGGCTCAGAGAGATCGACGGGATCCACGGCGGCACGATGCGCACCATCACGGCCAACAGCTACACGATCGAACAGGCCGTCGTGGAGGCCGATCTCGTCATCGGCGCGGTGTTGGTGCCGGGCGCCCGGGCCCCGAAGCTCATCGACAACGAACTGGTGGCCAGGATGCGTCCGGGCTCGGTCCTGGTGGACATCTCCATCGACCAGGGCGGCTGTTTCGCCGACTCGCGCCCCACCAGCCACGATGACCCGACGTTCCGGGTACATGACTCGCTCTTCTACTGCGTGACGAACATGCCGGGCGCGGTTCCACACACCTCCACACACGCGCTCACGAACGTGACACTGCCCTATGTGACGAAACTGGCCGACCGGGGCTGGCGGGCGGCCTGTGCCTCGGATCGCTCACTGGCGGGCGGGCTCAACGTGCACCAGGGGACGCTGGTCAATGCGGCGGTGGGCCAGGCACATTCGATGGACTACGTCGATGTCGGCGAGGTCGTCGGAGACTGACGAGATCAGCGTCGGCGTCAGACGCTAGGGGCGGCTCGCTCAACCAGCCTGGGGGTCACCGGGAGCGAGCCGCCGCCATCAGTCTAAGCCTATGTACGGCCGAAAACCGAGCTGGTGGCGATCGAATTTGTGATCTCGGTCTAGAAAGCCCCGTTCAGCCCAGAACGACTACGTCAAATGGGTGAACTTTCCCGCGTAGGGGTGAAGTCGCTGCGTGTCGCAGCCGATGTCCCGACGATGGATGTGGTGGACAACTCAACTGAGCGACACGCTTCCTCACCATCGATTCCGACTCCTGCGACGCCGCAGGAGTCGACGACCACCGACGAGGTGGCGACCGGCATCGCGACCGCGAGCGCCCTCGAACCCGCCGACGTTCGGGCGGACGACGATCGGGCCTGGTGGGTCGCCTGTCACGATCCCTTCGGCCGCGACCGCTCCGTCACCGTGCTCGTCGACGACGGCGAGGTGGCCGTCGTGCCGCCGCCGGGAGCGGGCGCGGTGCTCTCCGCCAGGCAGACCCGACGCCTGCGCAGCACCCTGGACCGGGCGGCCCGGACGGCGGGGAACCGACGCCCATGACCGCAGCCGACAAGGCCCTGCGACACGCGGTGCTCGCGCGGCTCACCCACCTCGATCAGGCCGCGAACCGCGAGGATTCCGACGCCCTGCTGCCGTTGGCCCGCGCCGAGCTACAACGGTTGGCCGACGGCTGGCGGCTGCTGCTCACCGTGCACCAACCCGATGGGGACGGCCGGTGCCGGGCGTGCCCGTCCGGTTGGCGGCGCCGACGCTGGCCGTGCAACGTCTGGATGCTGGCGCACCGGCATCTGATCGGCGATGGCGAGGCGCCTCGCAACCGGCGTCGGGCCGCAGGCCGATTCGTCTTCCCCTGGACCCGAGGCTCGGCCACCGTCGAGGCAGGCTCGCGGAGTGGCAGGCGCCGGGCCGGGACTGCGGCCGGCGGACCACCCGCTCCAGGCGTCACCGAGGTCACGGGCACCGTGGTCCCGCCTCTCCCGGTCGACGAGACCTCGTTCGACGGTGAGACCCCGGTCGCCGACCGGCCTCGGCCCGCGTCGAAGGCACCACACGCGGCAGCGCCGGTCGTCCGCAAGCCGACGGGCAAGGTCGTTCGACCGGCAGCGCCGGGCGACGGACCTGCCTCGGATGCAGGCCAGCGGCGAACGGTCGTGGAACAACAGGCCCAGTTCAACCGCAGGACACCGCCGAGTAGGCCCTGACCGGCGGCGAGCGTCGCATCGATGAATCGTGCGTCGATGACACCCGAACATCGAGGAACGGCGATCCGCCTTTACCACCAAGCGTGCGATGCCCGTCTCATCGATGAGGCAGGATGGCCCCTTGACATCCCTACGTCAGGGGAGGACATGTGCACGACGGCACCGGCCGAATCGTTGTGCAAGGCCTGACCAAACAGTTCGGGCCGGTCACAGCGGTACAGAACCTGGGCTTCACCGTGGAGCCAGGCACCGTCACCGGCTTCCTCGGCCCGAATGGGTCCGGGAAGACCACCACGCTTCGCATGCTGCTCGGATTGGTGCATCCCACTACGGGCCAGGCGACCATCAACGGCCGCCGCTTCGATCAGCTCGGCAATCCAGCCAGGGTGGTCGGCGCCGTATTGGAGGCGCAGAGTTTCCATCCGACGCGGTCCGCCTACAACCACCTGCGCAGCTTCGCCGCCGCGATCGGGGCGCCCGACCGCGTCGTCAACGAGGTGCTCGGCCTGGTCGGTCTCTACGAGGCGGGCAGACGCAAGCCCAAGGGCTTCTCGCTCGGTATGCGGCAACGCCTCGCCTTGGCCACGGCACTGCTGGGCGACCCGCAGGTGCTGGTCCTCGACGAGCCGTCGAACGGCCTCGACCCCGAGGGCATCGCGTGGTTGCGTGGCTTCCTCCGGGACTTCGCCTCGCGCGGCCGGACGGTGCTGATCTCGAGTCACCTGCTGCGTGAGGTCGAGCAGACCGTCGACCAGGTCGTGATCATCAGCCGGGGTCAGTCGATGTACCACGGTTCGCTCGACCAGCTGCGTGCCCAGCGACCCAGCCGGGTCCTGGTGCAGACCGACGAGGCGAACAAGCTCGTGGGTGCGTTGCGCGAAGCGGGCCACCAGAACATCGAGAGCACTCCGGACGGGCGACTGGCGATCGGCGCCGTCACCACCAAGCAGGTCGCCGAGATCGCCGCGAAGGCGGGCGCCCCGGTGTACGGGATCCAGGAGGAGCACGTCGACCTCGAGTCGCTCTTCCTCGAGATGACCAGCGGCCAGTACGTCGGCGCACCGGGCTTCGGCCAGCAGCAACACCAGCAGCAACCGCCGCCGGGCTGGGGTCCGCCGCCGGGATCCGGTGGTTTCCCCGCGCAGAACCCGTACCAGCAGCAGGGTGGCCCGCAGCAGGGTGGCTACCCACCACAGGGCCCGCCACAGGGTGGCTACCCGCAGGTTGGCTACCCGCAGGGCGGAGCGCCGCCGTCCAACCCGTACAACCAACCGCCCGGCAACCAGGGACAGCCCGGGACCGGGGGGAACCACTGATGAACAGGCTCATCAAGTCCGAATTCCGCAAGATCTTCAGCACCAACCTGTGGTGGGCGCTGCTGATCCCGGCCGGGCTGTTCTGCTTCCTGCTCGCGTTGCTCGGCGGCACGGTCGGGAACATGTTCGGAACTGCGGTCAACACCGAGATCCCCGAGTCCGAGATGGAGTCGATCGGCAGTTTCACCAGCCTGCTGACGACACTGACCTTCGCCGCAGGCCTGGTCGCGGCCGGGATCTTCGCGGGGATCTTCGGCGCGCTCGGGATGGCGGGCGAGGCCCGGCACAAGACGATCACCACCACGTTCCTGGTCTCGGACTCGCGTAGCAGCGTCCTCGGCGCGAAGGTCGTCTCCTACGCCGCGATCGGCGCCCTCTACGGGCTCGTCTCGGTGATCCTCGGCTCGCTCGGCGCGGGTATCGGCGCGAGTTTCACCAGCTTCCCCGACATCGGTAGCTGGCTGTTGCTCAGCCTGGTCGCCGTGGTCGTGATGAGCTTGTGGACCATTCTCGGGTTGGGACTCGGGGCCTTGATCAGCAACCAGGCGGGTGTGGTGCTCACCCTGGTATTGCTCGTCCTGATCGGTGAGGGTCTGATCGCCCAGCTGTTCGCCGAGATGGGTGTCGAGAACGCGGCCGACTATCTGCCCGGTGGTTCGGCCTCGGCCGCGCTGCTCGGTTTGGCGGTCACCCTGGGGCTACAGCCGTTCCTGGACTCGGTCGGCGTGACCATCGACCAGCTCTCCGCAGAAGCTCCGGAGATGTCGATGTTCACGGACATGTCGGATCAGTGGTTGATCTCCGCGCTGGTCTTCTTGTTGTGGACCGCGATCTTCGTCGCGGCAGGCTGGTTGGCCAACAACAAGCGCGACATCACCTGAGTGGGTGGCGGGGCACCGACTCGCCCGGACATAGCCTGGCTCGGTGCCCCTTCGCTCCCCCCACCACACCGAAGCAACAGCCGAATCGGAAAAGTCGCAGCAAGGCTGGCTCCACAGGTTGTCGGCCGCCTGCTGGGTGCATCGCCGCACCGTCCTGTTGTCCTTCATCGCCTCGGTCGTCGGCGTAGGACTGGAAGCCCTCATCCCCCTGTTGACCAGGGAGGCCGTCGATGGGGCGGTGGCGGGCCGAACGGACGGCCTGTGGCTGATCCTCGGTGTGATGGCCGCGCTCGGTCTGCTGCGCTTCGGGACGGCCTTCGTCCGGCGCTACGAGGCCGGTCGGCTGGCGCTGAACGTGCAGCACGATCTCCGGCAGGCGGTGTTCGCCTCGGTCACCCGCTTCGACGGGGGCAAGCAGGACAGCGTCCGCACCGGACAGATCGCCTCCCGAGCGATCTCCGACCTCCAGCTGGTCAACTCCCTGCTGTCGATGGTCCCGTTGGCGACCGGCTCGCTGGTCTTCGCCGTCGTCTCCCTCGGTGTGATGCTCTGGCTCTCCCCACTGCTGACGGTGTTGGCGCTGGTGGTCCTTCCGTTGGTGTTCATCGAGTCGCTGCGCACCAAGCGGGTGCTCTATCCGGCCACCTGGGTGGCGCAGCAGCGGGCATCCGAGGTGGCCCAGCAGGTCGAGGAGACCGTCACCGGGGTCCGGGTGGTGAAGAGCTTCGGGCAGGAGCACCGCGAGGTCGCCACCCTGGAGAACACCGCCCGCAAACTGTTCGGTGACCGGCTCCGCGCGGCCCGCCTGACCTCGCGTCCGGCCGCCACCCTCGCCGCGCTTCCCTCACTCGGTCAGGTGGGCGTCCTCGGGGTCGGCGGTTGGTTGGCGATGAACGGCAGCATCAGTCTGGGCACCTTCCTGGCGTTCACCACCTACATGGTCGGCCTGGTCGGGCCCGCCCGAATGCTGTCCAGCCTGTTGGTCAGCGCGCAGCTGGCCAGGGCCGGGGTGGAGCGGGTGTACGAGTTGATCGACTCGCAACCCGAGGTCGCCGAGGCCGAGGATGCCGTCGAGCTGCCCGAGGGCCCGGTGGCCGTGGAGCTGGTGGACGTCCGATTCGGCTATACCCGCGACGATCCGGTGTTGGATGGCGTCTCCCTACGCATCGAGCCCGGTGAGACGCTGGCGGTGGTCGGACCGGCAGGCTCCGGCAAGTCGACGATCTCGCTGTTGTTGCCCCGGTTCTACGACGTCCATGGCGGCGCGGTCCGATTGGGGCCGCCGGGCGCCGAGCAGGACGTGCGCGAGCTCCGGACGACCTCGCTGCGCGGGGCGATCGGGGTGGTGTTCGAGGAGGCGTTCCTGTTCTCCGACACCGTGCGGGCCAACCTGGCCTATGGCCGTCCCGATGCCACCGATGCGGAGATTCGGGCCGCCGCAGTCGCTGCGGAGGCCGCGGACTTCATCGAGCGGCTCCCCGACGGCTACGACACCCGGGTCGGCGAACGCGGCCTGTCGCTCTCGGGCGGCCAGCGACAGCGCATCGCACTGGCCAGAGCGCTGTTGACCGACCCTCGGGTGTTGTTGCTCGACGATGCGACCTCGGCGGTCGATGCGGTGACCGAGGCCGCGATCCACGACACGCTGCAATCGGTGACCCAGGACCGCACGACGCTGTTGATCGCACACCGCCGATCGACTCTCGCGCTGGCCGATCGGATCGCCGTGTTGGATCGCGGTCGGGTGATCGATGTGGGCACCGAGGCGGAGTTGCTCGACCGCTGCCCGCTGTTCCGGGCGTTGTTGGCACATGGGGATGCGATCGATTCCCCGGGCAGCAGCGCGCCCGGCGAGAACGGCGCCGAGCCCGCCGTCACGGCTGCACTGTGGCCGGAGGTCGCAGACAACGGGCTGGCTTTCGATGACCGACAGCGCGTCTCCGCATCGGCGGGGATGGGCAACGACCGACGTGGCGTGTCCTCGGGCGGTGCCGGGATGCGCGCCGCCGGTGGTTCCTCCTCGCTGTTCGGCGGGATGGTGCCCACGCCGGAGTTGCTCGCCCAGGTGGACCGGCTGCCACCCGCGCTGGACCGGCCTCGACTGCACGACGAGGACCCGACGGCACCGGACCCGAATTTCCGGCTGCGCAAGTTGCTCCGGCTGGTGCGTTGGCCGCTGGCCTTGGCGATTCTGCTGGTGAGCCTCGATGCGATCGCCTCGGTGGCGTTGCCCAGCCTGTTCCGTTACGGGATCGACGCAGGAGTCTCCGGCGGGGCCGCGACGGCCCTGCAGTGGGCGACGGTCGGCGGGGTGCTGATCGTCGTCGTCTCCTGGCTGACGGTGGCCTGGCAGACCGTGGTGGCCGCCAAGGCGGGCGAGACGCTGCTCTACCTACTGCGGGTACGCACGTTCTCCCATCTCCAACGGCTCGGGCTGGACTACTACGAGCGCGAGCAGGCCGGTCGGATCATGACCCGGATGACGACGGACGTCGATGCGCTGTCGCACTTCCTGCAGACCGGACTGGCCAATGCCGTGGTGAGTCTGCTCACACTATTCGGCATCGTCGGGGCCCTGTTGATCACCGATGTGCCGTTGGCCTTGGTGGCATTGGCGCCGCTGCCGGTGTTGGTGATCGCGACGATGATCTTCCAGCGGTTGTCCTCGGCGGCATATACGCAGGCCAGAGAGCAGGTGAGCCTGGTCAACGCGGATCTGCAGGAGAATGTGTCCGGGGTCCGGGTCGCCCAGGCGTTCAGCCGGGAGGCACGTTCGGCGGCGAATTTCGCCGCACGCAGCGAGAACTATCGGCGCATCCGACTGCGGGCTCAGCGTTATATCTCGATCTTCTTCCCGTTCGTCGCACTGCTCTCGGACGTCGCGCAGATCGCCGTGCTGGGGGTGGGCGCGTTCGCCCTGGCGTCGGGCTCGACCAGCCCCGGCGTGCTGTTGGCCTTCCTGCTCTACCTGCGGTTGCTGTTCGGCCCGGTGCAGCAGCTCTCCACCGTCTTCGACAACTATCAGCAGGCCAAGGTCGGCCTCCGACGGATCCGTGACCTGCTGCGGACGCCGCCCTCGGTCCCGGAACCAGCCGTGCCGCTGCCGGTGCCGTCCCGGCTGCGCGGCGAGGTGGAGTTCGTCGAGGTGGGCTTCAGCTATCCCGGCGCCCAGCGCAAGGCCCTGGCGGATGTGTCCCTGCGGGTGGGTGCAGGCGAGCGGGTGGCCCTGGTCGGTGCCACCGGCGCGGGGAAGTCGACGCTGGTCAAGCTGCTCGGGCGCTTCTATCAGACCGAGGAGGGCGTGATCCGGGTCGACGGCGTGGACATCCGCGAGCACGGCGTCGTCGATTACCGCAGGCACCTCGGCGTCGTTCCGCAGGAGCCGCATCTGTTCAGCGGGACGGTCGCCGACAACATCGGTTACGGCAGGCCCGATGCGGGTCCGGCCGAGATCGAGTCCGCTGCGCGTGCGGTGGGCGCGTTGCCGATGATCGGCGGTCTTCCGCAGGGTTTCCGTCAACAGGTGGGAGAGCGAGGGAACAACCTCTCCGCAGGTCAGCGGCAGCTGGTCTCACTGGCCAGGACCGAACTCGTCGAGCCGGATCTGTTGCTTCTGGACGAGGCGACGGCGGCGCTGGACCCGGCGACCGAGGCGATCGTGCATGCGGCCGATGATCGGCTGGCGGCGAGCAGGACCACCTTCGTCGTGGCACATCGACTGGCCACCGCAGCCAAGGCGGATCGGATCTTCGTCTTCGATCAGGGCCGCATCGTCGAGAGCGGCACGCACCGAGAGCTGCTCGCCCAGGGCGGCCGATATGCGGGCCTGTGGGCGGCCGATCGCGCCGCCGACACGCCGGGCCCAACGGCGACGAGCGGCAACGGAACGACAGAATCGATACAGTGATCGATCCTGTGACGGAGTCGTCGGGTGCAGGCACCAGTCTTGTAACAACCACATCTTTGGGAGGATTAGCCTAGGAGAAGTGTCTCAATAACCCCTAGCAGACGGAGCGAGGCGAACGGGAGCCGTGTCCAGCAGCACCCCTGCGTCACAGTTCGGCCCTAACGAGTGGCTGGTCGAGGAGATGTACGAACAGTTCCTCACCAACCCGTCATCAGTAGACCCCGCATGGCACGACTTCTTCGCCGACTACAAGCCCACGCACCGTTCGGGTCGAGACGGCAAGGAATCAGTCGGGCAGCAGGTCGGCGGGACCTCCTCATCGACGGGTACGACCACCCAGACGAAGGCCGATCAGCAGGCCACGTCCCCCCAGCGGAACGGACAGCGAGAACAGGGCGCGACGACCGCGCCCGCTGCGTCCGCGCCGAAGAAGAGCACCTCGACCACCGACTCACAGAAGACGAGCACCGTGACCTCCCCGACGGCGACCCCCTCGGCAGCGACGCCGCAGCCGGCCACCAGCAAGCCCTCGCCGCAGAAGGCCGCGACCAAGACACCGGTCCGGCACACCGACACGGCGGACAAGCCGGAGGGCGAGCAGCGCAAGCCGCTGCGGGGCGCCGCTGCCGCGATCGCCAAGAACATGGAGCAGTCGCTCACGGTGCCGACGGCGACGAGTGTGCGGGCCGTGCCCGCCAAGTTGCTGTTCGACAACCGCATCGTGATCAACAATCACCTGAAGCGGACGCGCGGCGGGAAGGTCTCCTTCACGCACCTCATCGGCTACGCGATCGTCCGGGCGCTGGAGAGCTTCCCGGGGATGAACCGCTTCTACGCCGAGACCAACGGCAAGCCGACGATGGTGACGCCGGAGCACGTCAACCTGGGCCTGGCGATCGACCTTCCCGGCAAGGACGGCTCGCGTTCGCTGGTGGTCGCCTCCATCAAGAAGTGCGAGGGGACCAGCTTCCTGCAGTTCTGGCAGGCCTACGAGGACATCATCCGCAAGGCCAGGACCGGCAAGCTCACGGCGGACGACTTCTCGGGCACCACCATCTCGCTGACCAACCCCGGCACCATCGGCACCAACCACTCGGTGCCCAGGTTGACGGCCGGTCAGGGCACGATCGTGGGCGTCGGGGCCATGGAGTACCCGGCCGAGTTCCAGGGCAGCAGCGAGAAGGCCCTGGTCAAGCTGGGCATCAGCAAGATCATGACGCTGACCTCCACCTACGACCACCGGGTCATCCAGGGCGCCGAGTCCGGTGACTTCCTGCGCCGGGTCCACCAGCTCCTGCTCGGTGAGGACGGCTTCTACGACGACATCTTCACGTCGTTGCGGCTGCCCTACGAGCCGGTCCGCTGGGTCAGCGACATCCCCGAGGGCGCGGTCGACAAGACGGCCAGGGTGTTGGAGCTGATCGACGCCTACCGGACCCGTGGCCACCTGATGGCCAACACCGACCCGCTGAACTACCGGCAGCGCAGGCACCCGGACCTGGACATCCTGTCGCACGGTCTGACCTTGTGGGACCTGGATCGGGAGTTCCCGGTCGGCGGTTTCGCGGGCAGCGAGCGGATGAAGCTGCGGGACGTGCTCGGTGTGCTGCGAGACTCCTACTGCCGCACGCTCGGCGTGGAGTACATGCACATCCTTGAGCCCGACGAGCGGGAGTGGCTGCAGAAGCTCGTCGAGGTGCCGCACCGGCATCCCGACGCGGCAGAGCAGAAGTACATCCTGTCCAAGCTCAACGCCGCCGAGGCCTTCGAGACCTTCCTGCAGACCAAGTACGTCGGTCAGAAGCGGTTCTCGCTGGAAGGCAGCGAGACGGTCATCCCGCTGCTGGACGCGGTGTTGGACAAGGCCTCCGAGCACGAGTTGGACGAGGTCGTCATCGGCATGCCGCACCGAGGCAGGCTGAACGTCCTGGCCAACGTGGTCGGCAAGCCCATCGCGCAGATCTTCCGCGAGTTCGAGGGCAACCTCGACCCGGGACAGGCGCACGGCTCGGGCGACGTGAAGTACCACCTGGGCGCCGAGGGCAAGTACTTCCGGATGTTCGGCGACGGCGAGACCACGGTGTCGCTGACCTCGAACCCCTCGCACCTCGAAGCGGTGAACCCGGTGCTGGAAGGCATCGTGCGCGCCAAGCAGGACATGATCGACAAGGGCGAGAACGGCTTCACCGTGCTCCCCGTCCTGCTGCACGGCGACGCCGCCTTCGCGGGTCAAGGCGTGGTGGCCGAGACCCTGAACCTGTCGCTGCTGCGCGGCTACCGCACCGGCGGCACGCTGCACGTGATCATCAACAACCAGGTCGGCTTCACCACCGCACCGGAGCACTCCCGGTCCAGCCAGTACTCCACCGACGTCGCGAAGATGATCGGTGCACCCGTGTTCCACGTCAACGGCGACGACCCCGAGGCGTGTGTGTGGGCCGCGAAGCTGGCCGTGGAGTACCGCCAGGCGTTCGGCAAGGACGTCGTGATCGACATGGTCTGCTACCGGCGCCGTGGTCACAACGAGGGCGACGACCCGTCGATGACCCAGCCGAAGATGTACAGCGTCATCGACACCATGCGCAGCGTGCGTAAGACGTACACGGAGTCGCTGATCGGTCGTGGCGACATCTCGGTCGAGGACGCGGAGAAGGCGCTGCGCGATTACGCCAGCCAGCTCGAATACGTCTTCAACGAGGTTCGCGAACTCGAGAAGCACCCACCGGCGCCGAGCCCCTCGGTGGAGTCCGAGCAGCTGGTGCCCACCAAGTTGGACACCGCGGTGCCTGCGGAGACGATCATCCGGATCGCCGACGCGCACACCGAGCTGCCGGAGGGCTTCACCCCGCACCCGAGGGTGAAGCCGGTGCTGGAGCGGCGCGCGAAGATGGCGCGGGAGGGTTCGATCGACTGGGCCTTCGCCGAGTTGCTGGCCTTGGGCTCGCTGACCATGGAGGGCAGGCTGGTTCGGCTCTCCGGTCAGGACTCCCGCCGGGGCACCTTCGTGCAGCGGCACGCCGTGGTCATCGACAAGAAGAGCGGCGCCGAGTACACGCCGTTGCAGAACCTGGGCGATGACCAGGCCCGGTTCATGACCTACGACTCCGCGCTGTCGGAGTTCGCGGCCCTGGGCTTCGAGTACGGCTACTCGGTGGCCAACCCGGAGGCGCTGGTCCTCTGGGAGGCGCAGTTCGGCGACTTCGTCAACGGTGCGCAGCCGATCATCGACGAGTTCATCTCCTCCGGTGAGGCCAAGTGGGGGCAGCGTTCCGACGTGGTGCTGCTGCTGCCGCACGGCCACGAGGGTCAGGGCCCCGACCACACCTCGGGTCGGATCGAGCGGTTCCTGCAGCTCTGCGCCGAGGGTTCGATGACGGTGTCGATGCCCTCGACGCCCGCGAACTACTTCCACCTGCTGCGTCGGCACGCCCTGGACGGCGTCAACCGGCCGTTGGTGGTCTTCACGCCCAAGCAGCTGCTGCGGTTGAAGGCCGCGGTCAGCGAGGTCGCGGACTTCACCCCCGGCAGCAAGTTCCAGTCGGTGTTGGACGACCCGACGGTGAAGGACCCGAGCGCGGTGACGAAGGTCCTGCTGTGCAGCGGCAAGATCTCCTACGAGCTCAACGCCGAGCGGCTCAAGCGGGGCATCACCGACACGGCGATCCTGCGGATGGAGCAGCTCTACCCGGTGCCCCGGCGCAAGCTGGCCGCGGCGCTGGAGCGCTACCCCAACGCGCAGGACATCCGCTGGGTCCAGGAGGAGCCCGCCAACCAGGGTGCGTGGCCGTTCCTCGGCCTGAACCTGCCGGATCTGCTGCCTGAGCGGCTGTCGGGCCTCAAGCGGGTGTCGCGGCGGGCCATGGCCGCGCCGTCGGCCGGGTCGAACAAGGTGCACGAGGTCGAGCAGAAGGAGATCCTGGACACCGCGCTGAGCTGATCAGCGGCCGGTCTAGGCTGACCGGGTCGCGCGGGAGTTCTTACTCCGGCGCGGCCCGGTTTTCTTTTGTCCGCCCAGCCGTTGCCGGAGGCAGCGATGTACTTCACCGACCGAGGTCTCGAAGAGCTAGAGGAACGTCGTGGTGACGAGTCGGTCACCCTGTCCTGGCTCGCCGATCGGATGCGCGCCTTCGTGGACAACAATCCGGAGTTCGAGGACGCCGTCGAGCGCCTTGCCACCTTCCTGGCCCGCGACGACTCCGACGACGAGGACTGAAACCTGCGCCCGGTGTCGGCCCTGTTGCCGACGCCGTTGGCATTCGTCGTAATTCGCCTCGATCCGGTTGCGGCCGTGCGACATCCTGACCTGAGCACTCAGAGTGAGGAGTCGCATGGTTTCCGTGACCGATATCGCGGAGCAGCTGCGGCGTGCCCACGAGTCGGCCAGGGCGGCCCGGTCGGCGGCCTTACGAGCCGAAGCGTTGATCGACGCGGGGACGGAGATCTTCGATGGCGCTACCCGTTGAAAAAAAGCTACGCCCCAGACTGCGCAGGAGTTGACATGTCTCGTTCTATTGCGGTATCCCTGCTAGCCGGATGGCGAGAGGACCCCTTTTTATTATTACCCGGAGCGGGAGCGCTGGTACACCCACTCCATCGAAGAAACCCAGGAAGACCTTCACCTATCCGACGAACTCACCGCTGATCTCACCGCCTGGGACGACGAATACCAAGCCACCTACAAACCCCACGACCACCGGAATTCGGGGTTCTCCAGCGAGAAAATCGAACAAGATTGGATAGAGCGAGGAAAGGTACTGGCAGCGCGGATCAAAGCCGAGTCACCGCTCGTTGCCAGCGTCGACTACCAAGCCGACGGAATCATCGAAAAGGGTACCTGTATTTTCTGACGGCCCGGGATGGCAGCGGATCCGTCTGGGAGATTCGCCCTAGGCGAGGTCATGCAGTCGGGTCAAGCTGGAATTGCATCTCGGGTGACAGGTTTGGTCCGCTTCCGCCGGTCTCGGGTCCCGACCAGAATCGGATCGCGAGCGCACGATCTCGTGGTCGATACGAAGCCGACCAAAGAGTTCCGCCGAGTACCGTACCGGATTCTGGCCATCGGGTGTTGACGGCGACCTGGTCGGCGATGTGTGCGAGGCGGACGGTGGTGAATGGCTGTCCAGGCTCACCTATGACGTGAGCGTCCATTCGCTGTAGGCGTTCGATGGACCCCCGCATTTCTGGGTCGTTCTCCCATGATTCCGGGACCGGTCGGAGCAGGCTGTGGTTGGTGGATCGCATCGATCCGTCGCGCTTCACCACGGTGCGCATCGTGTTGTCGTCTCCGGGCTCAGCCATCATCACGATGCCATTGGCATCGGCGATGATGTAATGACAGGGCATCCAGGACTGATATATCTTCTGCTCGTTGAAGACACGTTGGGCGTCCTCGACGGTGCGGCAGCGGTCCAGAATGAACCGGAGCACCTCCAATTCGTTCAACCCCGGTGCGGTCTCCGGCGGGCTGAAAGTCGCGGCACTACGATCGATGAGCTGCATCAGCGATACAACGAGACCGGCCTCGTTCATGCCATCGATCACTCCGTTGCAGAGGTCGAAGGCGCACATGAACAGCGTCCGCATCCCTCCATCGGTGGGATGGATCTCCATCAGATACGGCTCGCTCAGCATTGCGGGCGCCTCGGGATGAGAACCGGGTCCGAAGACTGCGTCCGGCAACGAGAGGAAGCCGAAGTCGAAGTTTCGCTGCACCACCATGCCGGCATCCACGGTCGGCGCGGTGAGCACCGAGCAACCCACCATCTGAGGCGGCATAGGCAATTGGATGTTGTATCCGATGCCGAGCGCATCCACCGTCGGGTCTGCCGGGTCCAACCCGAATCCGCGCGCGATCCCGATGCCGCGTGCCACCAGCTCCGGGTAGTGCCGAACAGCCCACTCTCGACGGCCTTCAGCCACGCCGTCGGGTAACAGCAGGTCTTGTGCCGCTACCCGATGCCGGGACCGAGCAATACAGGCAAGTGATTCCCCGATTTCCTCGTTGCGTCCACGGATACGTACATGGCGGACTGCTAAACGCTCGTCCGGCGATTGATAAACCAGCACGTCCATCTCGACTCTCCCTATCAATATGTGGGGAATTTCATCTTCGTCGAGATCGACGTCAGGGTCGACCTCGAAGTGCTGCGGTCAGCGGATCGGCGGTTCCTGCCGGTCGATGTGATCGCGGAACCAATCGAGCATGAAGCGGTGTGAGGCGATGCCGTAGTCGAGCGTCGCACGCTGGTGGGTGACGAGGTCGCGGCGCTCGGCAGGCAGGTCCAGCGCATCGAGTTGCTTGTCGAGGTCCGAGAGCACGGCGAGGTCGGTCTCGATACGCGCGGTGATGCGTCGGAGCACCGGCAGACGGTCGGCGGGTTCCAGCAGGCCGAGGAAATAGAGTCTGGACAGTGCTGCCGTCTCCAGATCGGCTTTCGCCAGGTCCGCTGTCATCCAGGCGCGGAACTCCGCACTGCCTGCGTCGGTCACCCGGTACACCTTCCGACCTCGGCCGCCTGCTTCGACGCTCGCGACCTCGATGCGTTCCTGCGCGAGCAGGGCGTCCAGCGCGCGTTTGATGCTGCCGGAACTGGCGCTGTAGAAGAGCGCGACGCCGGACTCGAACCCCTTGATGAGGTCGTAGTAGCTCTGCGGCGCGATCAGAAGCAGACCGAGGATCACATGGGCCATCGGACGAGCTTAGACCTTTGACTCTCATAGACATGTCTAGTAGTCATGTCTATGAGGTACGTAGGTCGGCGCGTCGCTGTCCTTGGAACGCACAGCGACGGCCCTTTCGAGGAAGCGGACAGCCACGTGACAGCACCGACCGCCGTGAACCGTGCCGGCGGCAACAACGTTCCCGACGACGTCGACGCCCGATTGGCGAGGGTGCTGCAAGGCCTCGTCGCGCAACGCGGCGTGCACCACGCCAATATCGCCATCACCAGCGGTGACGGTGAGCAACGCTGGTCCGCCGCCGCCAGTCGTTCCGACGATCAGCGCCTTCGACCCGAGACCCCGTTCTTCATCGCGAGCATCACCAAACGGTTCGTCATCACGCTGGTGTTGCAAGCCTACGAGCGCGGCGAACTCGACCTGGCCGCGCCGATCAACGACTACCTGTCCACGGACGTGATCACCGGAATCCATGTCCTGCGCGGGATCGACCGAACGTCCGAGATCACGGTGCGCCACCTGGCGACTCACACCTCGGGGCTGCCCGACCACTTCGAGAAACGCCGGGACGGGCCGAGCCGGTACGAGTCCCTCGCCGCCGGTCGGGATTCGGCGTGGACCTTCGAGGACACGATGCGCGTGACTCGCGAGCAGCAACGCCCCTACTTCGAGCCGCAGGACCTCACCGCACCTCGACAGAAGGCTCGCTACTCCGACACCGGCTTCCAGTTGCTGATCCGCATTCTGGAGACGGTGACCGATCGGTCCTTCGCCGACCTGCTGACCGAACGAATCCTCGACCCGCTGGGCCTGCGGCACACCTGGCATCCCCGGCATCACCCGGCGGATCCGGCGACCGCCGCACCCACACCGCTCTATGCGAAACAGCGCCGCCTGACGCTGACCTCGCTGATCGAGTCCTCCAACGACCTGTTCAGCACCACCGCCGATCTACTCACCTTTCAGCGAGCGCTACTCGGCGGTGCGCTCTTCCAGGACGCCCGCACGTCGGAGGTGCTCACCGAGCGACGCAACCGGCTCCGCAACATCCCCATCCTCCGGTACGGAATGGGCACCATGTTCTTCCAGGTCAGCCGCCTCGTGTCGCCGACGCGCCGACCTCTCACACTCGTCGGGCACTCGGGAGCGACCGGGACCTGGCTCTTCCACTGTCCGGAACTCGACCTACACCTGGTCGGTACCGTCGATCAAGCCAAGGGGCAGGCCATCCCCTTCCAGGCGATGGCGCGGTTGCTGTCGGGCTGGCGGCGTTCGGACCGAGGCCGATTCTTATGACGTCCGATTCAATGGCTGCTCACTCCGCTCCGACGTGGCGCGAATCTTGGCCTCACCGCACGGGCTCGCGATGACATCGTCGTTTTTCTGGTCCACCTTTTCCAGTGCCATCCCCGCATGCGCGGGGCCGATCCACCGACACAGCTCTGATCCCACAACGGTGGGGAGCCTTCCCCGCATGCGCGGGGCCGATGGTAAGCGCTTCCGTGTAGTTGTCGACGTGCGCGAGCCATCCCCGCATGCGCGGGGCCGATGCTTCGGCGTTGATAAAGCGTTGCCCGTGTTCGGAGCCATCCCCGCATACGCGGGGCCGATGTGTGTGTGGTCGGTCAGGCCGCGAGACGCAGCGAGCCATCCCCGCATGCGCGGGGCCGATGTCCTCGGTTTGCAGATCGCTTCGCACGTCGCAGAGCCATCCCCGCATGCGCGGGGCCGATGGACAGCGTCGGTAGTGGATCGTGCACGTCTGCGAGCCATCCCCGCATGCGCGGGGCCGATCCTCCGTAGTAGCCCCGGCGAAGTCCTCCAGGGGAGCCATCCCCGCATGCGCGGGGCCGATACTTGTTGACCTGCAGGTTTACCTGCCGCCACCCCATGAAATTACCACGTGATCCACGCCACAGGAGCGACAGGTGACTTCGCTGCCCTTCAGCTCAGCACCAGACCGTCACGGTAAATCCTTGATGCGCAGAACGGCGCTGGACCGCTTCGCCTAAGTTCGACGCCTCGCCACCGGAGCGATTCGCCAAGCTCGAATAGTGGGTCCGCAGCCCGTCACCGCACCCGCGAACCCTTCCGCCACACCGCATGCGTCAGCGGAACCCCCGGCCGGTAAGCCAAATGCGTCGCCGAGGGCGCATCCAGCACATGGACGTCGGCCCGTGCGCCCGGTCGCAGCACACCCACCGCGCCGTCGCCGGTCTCCCGACGCAACGCTCGGGCGCCGCCCCAGGTGGCCGCCCGCACGGCCTCCTCAACGCTCAGACCCATCTGCAACACCGCCGTGGTCACGCAGAACGCCATCGAGGAGGTATACGACGAGCCTGGGTTGCAGTTCGAGGCCAGGGCCACCGTGGCGCCCGCGTCGAGCAGTCGGCGGCCGGGCGGCAGCGGCTGCCGAGTGGACAGATCGCAGGCGGGCAGCAGGGTCGCCACCGTCGCCGAACCCGCCAGCGCCTCGATGTCGGCGTCGGACAGATGAGTGCAGTGGTCGACGCTGGCCGCGCCCAACTCCACCGCGAGCCGCACGCCCGGGCCCTGGCCGAGTTGGTTGCCGTGCACCCGTAGGCCGAGTCCCTTCGCGGCGGCCGCCGTCAGCACCCGGCGGGACTGCGTCTCGTCGAAGGCCCCGGTCTCGCAGAACACGTCGGCCCAGCGGGCATACGGCGCCACCGCGTCGAGCATCGGGCCGCAGACCTCGTCGAGATAATCCTCGGCATCGGCGCCCGGCGGCACCAAGTGCGCGCCGAGGAAGGTGACCTCGTCGGCCACCTCGGCTGCGATTCGGGCGGCCCGGACCTCGTCGGCCACGGTCAATCCGTAGCCGGTCTTGGTCTCCACGCAGGTGGTGCCCTGCGCGGCGGCCTCATCGACGTGTTTGCGTAGTCCGGCGGCGAGTTCCGCGTCGGTGGCGCCTCGGGTCGCCTCGACCGTGACGGCGATACCGCCCGCCGCGTACGCCGCGCCCGCCATCCTGGCCTCGAACTCCGCCGTGCGATCGCCCGCGAAGACCAGGTGGGTGTGGCTGTCCACCCAGCCGGGCAGCACCGCTCGGCCCTCGACATCGAGGATCTCGTCTGCGGCGGGAGCGGCCGAGGCCGCGCCGATCCAGGCAATGCGGTCGCCGTCGAGCACCAGCGCCGCATCGGCAGGCCTGCCGAGTTCCTCGTCATTGGTGGTCAACTCACCGATACCGGTGATCAGGGTGCTGGTCATCGGCGCAACTCCTCGATGGCGTCGCGCAGCAGCGCGCCCGGATCGCCCAAGGTGCCATGAACGCGGTTCTGCACGACCGACGTTCCCTCGATGATCACGTCTCGGACATCGGCCGCCGTCGCCGCGAAGATCGCCGCCGTCGGTTCGATACCGGCCAGATGGACGCCGTCGAGGTCCAGGGTCACCAGGTCGGCGCGCGCGCCCGACTCGATCACGCCGGTGGAACCCCAGCCGAGAGAGGCGTGTCCGGTCGAGGTGGCGGCCGTCCACAGTTCCTCGGCGCTGAAATGTCCTCGGGTCTCGGTGCGCAGCCGCTCGTGCATCTCCATCGCCTTGGCCTCGGCGAAGATGTCGATCATCGAGTGGCCGTCGGTGCCCAGGGACAGCGGCGAACCGGCGTCGAGCAGATTGCGGCCCAAGCCGATGCCGTCGGCCAAGTCCTGCTCGGTCGTGGGGCACAGACAGACCCCGGTGTGGCTCGCGCCCAGCAGGCCGATATCGGGAACGTTGAGGTGCGTGGCGTGGACGGCGGTCGTCAGCTCGCCGAGCACGCCGTGATCGGCCAGCAACTGGGTTGGGGTCACGCCGTGTGCGGCCTGGCAGGCCTCGTTCTCGGCCCGCTGCTCGGACAGGTGGACGTGTAACGGGGCGCGGAAGCGCTGCGACCAACCCGCCACCACGCCCAGGGCCTCGGCGGGCACGCCCCGCACCGAATGCACGGCCGCACCGACCCGCACCCGATACGGGTCGACGCCGGGCCGATCGGTCAGCTGAGCCAGCAGTGCCTCGGCCCGCACCGCCCAGCCGTCGGCGTCGACATCGCCGAAGCGCAGCTGCACGCCCTCCAGCGGTTTCCCGAAACCACCGGCCAGATAGCAGGTGTCGAGCAGGGTGATCCGCAGTCCCGCGTCCCTGGCGGCGGCGACCAATGCCAGCCCCATCTCGTTGGGGTCGTCGTAGCGGATGCCGCCGATCTCGTGGTGCAGGTAGTGGAACTCGCCGACGCTGGTGATGCCCGCGAGCACCATCTCGCCGTAGACGGCGCGCGCCAACCGGTAGTAACTGTCCGGGTTGAGCCGTTCCGCCAGCGCGTACATCTGTTTGCGCCAGGTCCAGAACGTTCCGCCGCCCACGTGGGTCCGTCCGCGCAACGCACGATGGAAGGCGTGTGAATGGGCGTTGGCCAGTCCGGGGATCGCCAGACCGCTGAGTCGGACCGCGTCCGGCGGGGCCGCGACCCCGGGGCGGACCGTGTGGAATCGGCCGTCGGCGACCTCCAGCAGGACTCCCCACTCCACGCGCGGGGATTCGCCGCCGACCAGTGCGTAAGGCGCCCAATAACGCATCACGCGAGCTTCTCCAGGACAGTGGTCAGTGCCTGCACGCCGTCCTCGCAGTCCTCGGGTTCAGCATGTTCGGCGGGGGCATGACTCACCCCCGTCGGGTTGCGCACGAAGAGCATAGCGGTGGGCACCTGCGACGCCAGGACTCCGGCGTCGTGCCCGGCCCCGGTGGGTAGGGCGGGGACACCGCCCAGCGCGGCCGCGAGATCGTCCCGCAGGGCGCTGTCGAAGACGACCGTGTCGCCATAGGACTCCTCGGTGATCCGCACCGCGCAGCCCTCGGCCTCGGCGACCTCGCCTGCCGCCTCGCGAATGCGTTCTACGACGGACTTCGTGCGCGCGTCGTCCTCGGCACGCGCATCCAGCCACAGATCCACCGAGGACGCGATCACATTGGTGCCGCCGGGCGTCGGCACCAACCTGCCGACGGTGGCTCGGGCGCCCTCGACCTCGGCGGCGATCCGACGGGCCGCCAACACCAACCCGGCCGCGGGCAGCATCGGGTCACGACGGTCGGCGATCGGAGTCGCTCCGGCGTGGTTGCCCTCGCCGGTGAAGGTGAAGCGCCAGCGGCCGTGCGCCAGGATCGAGGAGGCCACCCCGACGGGCGCGGCCTGATCGATCAGTCCTCGGCCCTGTTCCACGTGGAGTTCGACGAAGCAGCCGATCTGCGCCAGGGCCTCGTCATCCCGGCCGAGTCGGCTCGGGTCGAGTCCGGCGGCGGTCATCGCCTCGCCGAGGCTCACACCATCGGGATCACGCAGGGCGGCGGCCTTCGCCGGGTCGATGGTGCCCGCCATCAATCGTGAGCCCAGGCAGGCGATGCCGAACCGGCCGCCCTCCTCCTCGGCGAACACCACGATCGCCAAGGGCTTGGTCGGGGTGAAACCCTTCGCACGAAGTTCGTCGACGGCGGCCAGCGAGCTGACCACCCCCAACGGCCCGTCGAAGGCACCGCCGCCGGGCACCGAGTCCAGGTGGCTGCCGGTGATCACCGCGTCCGGCCCTGGCTTACCCCACCAGGCCCAGATGTTGCCGTTGCGGTCGGTCCGCACGTCGAGGTCGCGGCGGGTGGCCTGCTCGACGAACCAGGCCCGCAGGTCGAGTTCGGCGGTGTCGTAACCGTGTCGGGAGAAGCCGCCTCGGCGCCGGTCGGCACCGACATCGGCGATGGCCGCCAGCAGACCGGTGGCGGTGGCCGGGGTCGGCGGCGTGGCGTGCTGCGAGCCGGACATGGTGGGCGGCCTCCTGGTCGGCGTGGGTGACAACGGCGTACTTCCCCGTTACGACACCACATGACTCGCGGTGAGCGGCCGATACACGACAAGGAACACACCTCGCGGCTGGCGGATGACAACCCGGGGGCGGGCCGGACCGGGGGCAGGTCCGGCCCGCATTCGGGTGGCTGGCGGGCCCCGTCCTAGAGCGCGCAGGCGAAGCGGTGATCGGCGACGGGCGCTGCCTCCGCAACAGGAGACGCGGCCTGCCCCGGGATCCAGAGGCCGCTGGGAACCCGCACGGTGCGCTCCGGAGCGCCACGATGACCCGGCATCGGCAGCCGCAGCAGCTCGCCGACCACGGTGAGGAAGGTGCCCTCACACCGCCACACGAGATCGCCCTCGTCGAAGAGCGGCGAACTCGCGCCGCCCGAGCGCAGCCGCATCGCGGTGGCATCGTCCTCGGCCCGCAGGTGCACGGCATCCACGTGACAGGGCCAGCCGTAGGTGTAGAGCAGAGTGAAGGGCACCTGGGCGTCGCCGGGCGCGCGGGAGGTGGTGAATCTGCTGCGCGCGAGGACGTCGAGTGCCTCGTCCACGGTGCGCGGTGCGGTGGGCTCGCGGTCGGACCGGGCCGCTCCGGGCCACGGCGCCGAGGGACGGGGTGGCGTCGGACGCGGTGGCGCCGGCCTCGGCGGGGTCGGGCGCGGCGAGGCCGACAGGAGACCGGCGGCGGCACGCGGGCGATCCCCTCGGGCGCCGCCGGGAGCAGCGGGCACGGCACGCGGTGTGGTGGCGGAGTGGTCGAACGAGGTGGAGCTTCTCCTGCCGGCGAGGAACGCGTGGTCGTGCTGGGTCATCGGCGGGTTCTCCGTTCGTCTCGCGGCGAACAGGTCTCCACGGCGCCCGGCGGAGGCCGTAGATCCTGCAGGTTCCACTGAAGAGACGAACGTCTTCGCCCGTTATGACGAAGATCGGCCGGAAAAGATTCTGCGACCCGGGCGGCGACCCGCTGGCGGGGGCGGCAGGTCGGTTCGCAGGACCATGTCGGACTCGGGGCGCGGGCCCGGATCGCGCCGTGAAGAGCCGCAACGACAGGGCGCCATGTTCGCTGTGCACGCACCAGATCGCTCACGATGCCGTCGATCTCAACCGGCGCCGGCAGTGTTCGGTCGGCGGATCGGGGCGCTTCGATCAGCCGTCGGCAACCAGCCGATCGTAGGTGGACGCGGTATCCCGCCGGGGTCAGTCGGCATGCCGGATGGTTCGCTCGATCCCCCAGACCAGGTAGATCGGCCGCAGCCCCGCCTCCCGCAGCCGTTCGAAGACGGCCTCGGCAATCCTGAGCTGCTCCTCGCGAGCGATGTCACTGCGCAACGTCACCGAATAGGGCATCTGCTCGAACGGTATTCCGGCGTCGTTGTCCATTCCATGCTCGGAATAGAGATCGAAGTACACGCCGTCGCGCTCCGCCCAATAGTTTCGGTAGGGGTCGTCGTCAGGTTGCAACGGTGCATCGATGGCCGCCGACACCAGCTCGGCGAACCGCTCTTTCGGGTTCCCCGAACCGGCCGAACCGAAGTAGATCTCATAGGTGTCGCCCATCTAACTTCCCCGCTTCCATTCGAAGTCGAAATCTGCACCCCAGATCCGGATTCTTGCCAGTTTTCGCGCATTTCCCGGCGCCCGGAGGAACCGGAAGGTACCTCGGATTGCGTCCGCCTCGGTCAGGGTCGTCCGGCGGCCATCGATGATGATCTCCGTGCCCTGACCGCCCTTGCGCACCGAACGGTTCAAGGTGTTCTTCACCCGCTCGGCGTCCGGGTTGGGATCGGTGAGTGTCTTGAACTCGACACCGACGCCATCGATCACCGCGTCCGGAGTCCGATGCGAGCCCGGCGGTTGAATGACGATCTCCACCTCATCGAGGCGGGCCAGACGCTCGGCGACGGATTGTTCCTCCGGGCTGAAGGCCTCGTCGCCGGTCGGCTCTCGGATCCGCCCCGGCCAGGTGGCTGGATCGTCGGTCACCGTGCCCGCCGGTTGATGTGGCGGGGTGATGTTCGGCAGCGGAATCGTCTCGTTGTGTCGCGCCGACTCGGCCGATCGAGGCGTCGGTTCGCGGGCACCCACCAACGCCGTCGTGCCCGACGTCGGGCTGTGCCCATGCTCGGCGAGATAAGCATGAATTCGGCCTGCGGTATTCCGATATCGCGTTCTCGCGTTATCGATCTCGACGCGGGCCTGTTCGATCAGCTTCGGGACGTCGGCCATCTCGGCGGCGGTCGAACCCCGTGCGACACCGTCCAGCCTAGTAAGCAGCTCACCGAGCTCACGATCGATACCGCTTAGTTCCGCGGCGGCCGATTCGGTCTCGCTCTTGACATGTCGCAGACTCGTTGCCACTCTGTCGAACCCGGTCATGCTGCTCACAACCGCGCCGAGTAGTCGCGGAGCAGCTCGGCGCCCCTGCCGAGCGCGCCGATCGCCGCAGTGAGATCAGCACCGACATGCCGGAGATCGGCCACGGCCTGCGGAGCATCGGGATACTCGCTGCCGCGCCAGGATTCCACCAATTCAGCGACGATCGCCGAAGAATTCTCCTGTTGTCGAATCAATCGTTGGATCGGCAACATTCCCGCAATATCGAGAATTTCCGCCCGCACCTCGCCTGCGCCGCCCATCTCCCCACCCCCGCGCAATGGACCGCCACTCACAGTATTGCGTGGGTCATTCAGAGTCAACGAATTTTGGGCGCCACGAAAGCCGGTCCCCCACCGCGTCGAAAAACAAAGATCAATATCACCGGGCGCTGAGAAGACCGGCATTGCCGATCGCTGAAACCATTCCTAGATCAACACCGCTGGGGCACGCAACGAAAACATGATCACAATGCGTCGCCATTCACTCACCGAAACCGCGAGCCGTGGTGGCTGCCGAAGCACGTCGACGGCCACCACGGCTTGCGGCTCAGCGCGAGGACAGCGGAACGTGCAACCCACGCTCCGCAGCGACCTCCTCGGCCCGGTCGTAACCGGCGTCGACATGCCGCAGCACGCCCATCCCCGGGTCGTTGGTCAACACCCGCTCGATCTTCTGGGCGGCCAACTCGGTGCCGTCGGCCAGCGTCACCTGGCCGGCGTGGATGGACCGGCCCATCCCGACTCCGCCGCCCTGGTGGATCGATACCCAGGTGGCGCCCGAAGCCGTGTTGATCAGCGCATTGAGCAGCGGCCAGTCGGCGATCGCGTCGGAACCGTCGGCCATGCCCTCGGTCTCCCGGTAGGGCGAGGCCACCGAGCCGGAGTCCAGGTGGTCGCGACCCAACACCAGGGGCGCGCTGATCTCACCGGAGGCCACGAGCTCGTTGAATCGCAGGCCTGCCAGGTGGCGTTCGCCGTAGCCGAGCCAGCAGATCCGGGCGGGCAGGCCCTGGAACTCCACCCGCTCCTGCGCCATCCGAATCCATCGGGCCAACGGCTTGTTGTCCGGGAACAGCTCCAGGATGGCCTCGTCGGTGCGCCGGATGTCGGCCGGGTCGCCGGACAACGCCGCCCAACGGAACGGGCCGCGTCCCTCCGCGAACAACGGCCGGATGTAGGCGGGTACGAAACCGGGGAACTCGAAGGCCCGCTCGTAGCCGCCGAGCTGGGCCTCGCCCCGGATCGAGTTGCCGTAGTCGAAGACCTCGGCGCCCGCGTCCTTGAAGCCCACCATCGCGGCGACGTGCTCGACCATCGATTCCCGAGCCCGGTCGGTGAACTCGTCCGGCTTGCGCTCGGCGTAATCCGTCCAGTCCGCCAGCTCGACGCCCTTGGGCAGGTACGAGAGCGGGTCGTGCGCCGAGGTCTGGTCGGTGACGATGTCGATGGCCACGCCACGACGCAGCAGCTCCGGGAAGACCTCGGCGGCGTTGCCGATCAGGCCGATCGACCGGGCCCGCCGCTCCTGCTTGGCGGCCAACGCCTTGGCCACCGCGTCGTCGATGTCCTCGGCGATCTCGTCGAGGTAGCGGGTCTCCACCCGGCGGCGAGCGCGCTCCGGGTCGACCTCCACCACCAGGGCGACGCCGTCGTTCATGGTGACCGCCAGCGGCTGGGCGCCGCCCATGCCGCCCAGTCCGGCGGTGAGAGTCAGGGTGCCCGCGAGGCTGCCGCCGAATCGCTTGGCCGCAACGGCGGCGAAGGTCTCGTAGGTGCCCTGCAGGATGCCCTGGGTGCCGATGTAGATCCACGAACCGGCGGTCATCTGCCCGTACATGGTCAGACCGAGGTGCTCCAGCTTCCGGAACTCCGGCCAGCTCGTCCAATCGCCCACGAGATTGGAGTTCGCGATCAGCACGCGCGGCGCCCACTCATGGGTGCGCAGCACGCCGACCGGCTTGCCGGACTGGACGAGCAGCGTCTCGTCCTCGGCCAGGTTGGTCAGCTCGGCGGTGATGGCGTCGAAGCTCGCCCAGTTCCTGGCGGCCTTTCCGGTGCCGCCGTAGACCACGAGATCGTCGGGTCGTTCGGCGACCTCGGGGTCGAGGTTGTTGTGCAGCATTCGCAGCGGTGCCTCGGTGCTCCAGCTCTTGGCGGTCAGCGTGGTGCCTCGGGCGGCGCGAACGGTGCGAGGTCCGGTGGTCACGAAGAGAACTCCCATCGACGGAAACGATCGATCCAGCGGGGTCACTGGATCCGTTTGGTGCGGCGAGTCGTCAGGCCAGCTGTGCCGCGACGACGTCGAGCAGCTCGCCGGAGGTCACGAGGTGACGCGCCTCGGCGATGTCGGGGGCGAGATGCCGGTCCGGGCCGGGACCGGGCACACGGGTGCGGAGCAACGCGAGGGCGGCGGCGGTGGCGGGCGCGGGTCGCAGCGGGGCGCGCAGGTCGATGGCTCGCGCGGCGGTGAGCAGCTCGACGGCCAGCACCGTGCGCAACCCGTCCAGGCCACGACGCAGCTTTCGTGCGGCCGACCAGCCCATGGACACATGATCCTCCTGCATCGCCGAACTCGGAATGGAGTCCACCGAAGCGGGTGAGGCCAATCGCTTCAGCTCCGAGACCACGGCGGCCTGGGTGTACTGCGCGATCATGTAACCGGAGTCGACCCCGGGGTCGGCGGCCAGGAACGGCGGGAGGCCGTGCGAGCGGTGCACGTCGAGAAGCCGGTCGGTGCGGCGCTCGGCCATGCTGGCGACATCGGCGACGGGCACGGCCAGGAAGTCCAACACATAGCCCACGGGCGCGCCATGGAAGTTGCCGTTGGACTCGACCCGGCCATCGGCGAGCACCACCGGGTTGTCGATGACCGAGGCGAGTTCCCGGTCGGCGACCAGTTCGGCGTGCGTCAGCGTGTCGCGGGCGGCGCCGTGGACCTGGGGCGCGCACCGCAGCGAATAGGCGTCCTGCACCCGATTGCAGTCCGCACCGCGATGGCTGGCGACGATCTCGGAACCCGCCAGCAACGCGGTCAACCGGGCGGCGGAACGCGCCTGGCCGGGGTGCGGGCGCAGGGCCTGCAGCTCGGGGGCGAAGACGCGGTCGGTGGCCAGCAGCGCCTCGACGCTCATCGCGGCGGTCAGATCGGCGATATCAAGCAGGTCCGCCAGGTCGGCGGCCGCGAGCACCAGCATGCCGAGCATGCCGTCGGTGCCGTTGGTCAGCGCCAGACCCTCCTTCTCCGCCAGCACGATCGGCCGCAACCCGTGGGCGGCGAACGCCTCGGCGGTGGGAATCCGAGTGCCTGCGGCGTCGAGGACCTCGCCCTCGCCCATCAGGGTCAGCGCGACGGCCGACAACGGAGCGAGATCACCCGAGCAGCCCAGCGAGCCGTGTTCGTGCACCACCGGGGTCAACCCGGAGCCGATCAACGCGGCCAACGCGGCCACGGTCTCGGGCCGCACTCCGCTGTGTCCGGCGGTCAGGGTGCTCAGCCGCAGCACCATCATCGCCCGCACCACCTCGGGCTCCACCGGCTCACCCGCACCGGCCGCGTGCGAGCGGACCAACGATCGTTGCAGGTCGGCCCGACTCTCCTGCGGGATGTGTCGGGTGGCCAACGCGCCGAAGCCGGTGGAGACGCCGTAGGTCGGCGTCGGTGCCTCGGCGAGGGCCTCGATGTGCGCCCTGGCGGTGGTGACCGCCGTCCGGGCCTCCTCGGTGATGCGGACGCCCGCGCCGGTCCTGGCGACCGCGACGACCTGATCTCGGGTGAGCGGTTCGACACCCACCGCAATCGGTTGCGACATCTGCCCATCACAACGCGTGGACGACGCATGACCAAGATGACAGAGCCGGAGTCCGTCTGAGATGCCAGACTCGCCTCATGCCGGGCGACCGATCCGGCTCGTGGACGTGGACGGTGGCGGGCGAGGACATGGATGGGCGATAGCAGTGACGTCCCCGCGCTTCGGCGTGGATTGGCGGTGCTGGGTCTGCTGGCCCGACGCGCGACCCCGACCTCGGCCGCGGTGATCTCCCGCGAGCTGGAACTACCCCGTTCGACGACGTATCACCTGCTCGGCGAGCTGGTCCGAACCGGCTACGTCAGTCATCTTCCCGAGGAGCGCCGCTACGGCCTGGGAATGGCGGCATTCGAACTCGGTTCCGCCTACCTACGACACGATCCCCTGGAACGGCTCGCGCGCCCGCTCTTGGCCAGGCTCGCGCAACGCGTCGAGCACAATGCCCAGCTCGGGGTGCTGCACGGCGCGCAGGCCGTCTACCTGTCCAAGGAACAGCCCGCGCGGCCGCAGACCCTGGTCACCGATGTAGGGGTGCGCCTGCCCGCCGAGCTGACGGCCTCTGGACGAGCGATGTTGGCCCATCTGCCCGCACCGCAGGTCCGGGCGTTGTTCCCCGGTTCGTCGAGTTTCGTGCAGCGAACCGGCCGGGGTCCGAGGGACCTGCCGAGTCTTCGGCGGCTGCTGGCCTCGGAACGGCGTCGCGGCTGGGCGGTGGAGGACGGCTACATCACCGAGTCCTGGGCCTCGGTCGCCTCGGCGGTCTTCGACCACGGCGGCAGGCCGGTGGCCTCGGTGAGCGTGACCTTCCGACACGTCTGCGATCGGGAGTCGGATTGCGGCCAGATCTGGCCCGAGACGGCGGCGGAGGTACGGCGGACCGCAGCGGATCTGACGGTGCGATTGGGCGGGACGGCTCCCGAATCCGATTGATTCCTCCGGCCATTGTCGACTCGGTTCACGATTGTTGATCATTCAGTCGACAATGGACACCGCAGTCAAGATCGATTCACGCATCACAACGCCACGTCTCAGTGACGGAGATCACCACGATAGTGGCCATTATCCGGTAACAAAATCACCGACCGTCGAAGCAAACCCGCCAAAGAGCACCGACATTCGCCAGCCGGACTTGAGCATAATCGCTCCAAAGAGTGAAAAGGCCTTCCTTCCGTCACCTGGGACGATGACGAATCAGCCCAGGTCAGGGCCTCGGCTCCCGCCGACGGGCATGGTTGATCTCCACGGCGGCGGATGTTTCGCTCCCCAACGTTGTCGAAAGCCACCACCGAAACGTGGTGCTCAGGCAGCGACATCGCATCGAGTACCGACCCGTTTCCCGACCAAGTAATGCACCTCGCACCGAAACCCACGGGCGAGCCGGGTCACCCTCGATCGGGCGGAGTGCGCCGGAATCCAGGCCGCACCCGCCGGGTATGCAGAAAGGAACCAGGCACCACGATGCTGTCTGTCGCATGCGAAAAAAGCGCCCGAAATCGTCGACCCAATCGACTGGTCGCGATCTGCGCATTGAGCGCATTGGTTTTCCTCGCCGGTTGTGGACCGGCCGCCGACGAGGAGTCGGCGGCGACCAGCCAACCGACGCCGCAGGAGATCGACCCGGTCGCACTCGCCGCGCTCCCGGAGGCCACCACCTTCGGCACGGTCGAAGGGGCGCCGACCGACCCGGCCCCCGAGGAGCGGACCGGCGAACTCGTCGTCCACCCCGAGGACGAACTACCGGTGTACGACGCCAAGGGCGGCACCGCGATCGCCACACTGCCCGCCACCCAGCTCGGGTCGCCGACCTGGCTGCCGGTCATCGAGCAGGACGCGGACTGGTATCACGTCCTGCTGCCCTCTCGGCCGAACAACTCCACCGGCTGGATCAGCGCCGCCGATGGCGAGATCGCCGAGGCGAGCAACGATTTCCGGATCGAGGTCGATCTGGAGAACTTCGCACTCGCCGTCTTCGAGGCGGACACCGAGATCGGCAATTGGACCGTCGGTGTCGGAAGCAGCGAGGCACCCACTCCGGTGGGCCGGACATTCCTATTGGCCTCCATCGAGGAGACCATCAGCGACTTCAGTCCCTTCACTCTTCCACTCGGCGCACACTCCGATTCGTTCGAGACATATTCGGACGGCCCCGCCACCGTCGCCATTCACGGCTGGCCGGATGAGACTCCGTTCGGCACGGAGACCAGCGACGGATGTATTCGAGTTCCCGACGACGCACTGGAACTACTGCTGACCCTGCCATTGGGCACCGTCGTCGAGGTCAGCTGAGTCATTCGCTGATCGATACCCGCTCGATTCCCCCGATATACGAAAGGCAATCGTGTCCAAGACTGCACATGCATCGGCCGGCCTGGCCGTTGTTATCGGCCTCGCATTCAGCTCGGTCCTGCCCGCAGCGGCACAGGAGACGACCGGAACGGCCACCAGCTCGGCGTTCGCACTCGGCGCCGAGGGGCTGATCGCCATCCAGCCGACGCCGCACCTGACCGGCGAGCACGGTTTTCAGCAACGCTCGGTGTTGGACTTGAACGTGGCAGGCGGACTGGTCGAGGCCGGGGTGCTCAACACCGAGGTCGACACCTACCGCGCCGCCGCGAGCGTCACCGACCTGCGGGTCGGTCTCGGCGCGGCAACCCTGGTGGATCTCGGCCTCGGCGACCTCGCCGCGACCGCGGTGGAGGCCACCTGTGAGCAGGGTCAGGGCGACAGCAGGTTGGTCGGAGCGAGCCTTGGCGGCATCGCACTGGACGCCGCGGCTCCCCCGAACACCGGAGTGGACGTTCCCGGACTGGCCACTGTGCTGCTGAACCGCCAGGTCACAGGCGACGACGGGTCGTTGACCGTCACCGCGCTGTCCATCGAGCTCGCGGGCCTGCAGAGCATCGACATCGCGTCCGCCACCTGCGCGGCGGGCGCCGAGACTCCCGCGCCCGAACCGGAGCCGGAGCCTGAGCCGGAGCCCAGCAAGCCCGCCGAGCCCGAGCCGTCCGAGCCCGGCGACGAGGAGCCCGGTGACGAGGAGCAGCCGCCGCCCGCGCCTCGGCCGACGCCGATCCGAGGCCATCACCCCGTGACCGGCTGAGCCGATCGGTCCGGTTCCCGATTCCGGTTCAGGCGGATCCGCCCGAACCAGCACCGATCCCGGCCGGGTCGTCGAGCTGCTCGATACAGCAGCCGTCGGCCCGGCCGGGCCGGGCTCGCCGAATAGATCAGAGTCCGGCGACGAACTCCTGCGCAACGTCGGCGTAGTTCTCCCGATCGACCTCGATCCGGCGGACCATCTCCTTGAGGTTCTCGGTGTTCAGGGCGGCGGCCAGCTCGTCGAGCGCGGCCCGCTGCTCGTCGTCGAGGGCGTCGGCCCTGGCCAGCGGAATCACCTGCTGGGCGGGGTAGAGCTGCTCCGGGTCCTCCAACTCCACGAACCCGTTCTCCTCGATCGCCGACATCGTGGTGAACAGGTTCGCCACGTCGACGTTGCCCGCCGCGAGCTCGTCGACCGTGATCGGGCCGCCCGCGTCGGTGGTCCTGATCTCGCTGAAGGTGCAGTCGTAGATCTCGGCGATGGGCTCCACCCACCGGCCAGCCCACTCCCCCGCCGCGCCGAGAACCAGCTCGTCGCACTGCTCGCCGATGTCGGCCAACGAGGTCAGGTCCAGCCGTTCGGACGTCTCCTGCGTCACCACCAGCACGTCGCTGTTCTCGGCCTCGGCCGGTGCGAGGATCTCCAAGCCCTCCGGCAGCGAGGCGTCCAGCTCGGTGACGATCTCCTCGGCCGAGGTACCCGGCGCGAC
Source organism: Actinoalloteichus hymeniacidonis (assembly GCF_014203365.1). Taxonomy (NCBI): domain Bacteria; kingdom Bacillati; phylum Actinomycetota; class Actinomycetes; order Pseudonocardiales; family Pseudonocardiaceae; genus Actinoalloteichus; species Actinoalloteichus hymeniacidonis. Next base: position 897,110 of record NZ_JACHIS010000001.1, on the reverse strand, counting down.
CTCGGCGAAATGGTGCAACAGGTTGCCGGTGTACTCCGGAACAACGGTCAGCGACCCGTCCTGGAGTCCGTCGACGATGAATTCCCGGTTGCCCACGCCCGGACGGGTGCTCACCTCGGCGCCGCCCTCGCGCAGCACCTCGGCGTACATCTCCATCAGGAGTTGATTCTCGGCGAAGTCGGCCGAGCCGACGATGATCTCCCCGCCCTCGGCGGCCTCACGCTGCGGGTCGAGCGGATCGCCACCGCCGCAGGCGCCGGTCACCAATACCGTGCCCGCCGCCAGCACGGCCAGTCCCCGTCGGACGACTCGCGATCTTCCTGGCTGTCTCATCGCCTCGTGATCTCCCTCGTATCCTCATCACTTGCACTGCTGTGCTCGACAACGCCGCTCGGCGCGGCGACACCTCGGATGCGGTGCTCGTGGCGCGCGCTGCGATGCCGAGGAGTCGGGGTTCGCCCCGGGGATGTCAGGGGCGGGTTCCGGCTACCGCCGCGTTCGCCGGTTCGCCGTCGGTCGGAGTCGCCTGCCGCCTACGGCGGTGCGGTTTCGCTGCGGGCCGCAAGCCGCGCGGCACGACCAACCACTGCACCGTGGCCAGCACCGCGTCCAGGATCAATGCGAGCAGTGCCACGAGCAGCGCGCTCGCCAACACCTGCGAGTAGTCCGGTTCCCGGATTCCGTCGAGCAGCAGCCTGCCCAGACCACCGAGCCCGACATAGGCGGCGACGGTCGCGGTGGCGACCACCTGGAGGACGGCGTTGCGCAGTCCACCGAACAACAGCGGCAGCGCATTGGGGAACTCGACCTGCCATAGCCGTTGCCAGCCGGTCATGCCCACGCCGCTGGCCGCATCGACCACCCGTCGATCGACGTCCTGCACCCCCGCGTAGGTGCCGGCCAGGATCGGTGGCACCGCCAACACGACCAGGCCCACCACGGTGGCGGTCTGCGTGCCGCCGAGCACCAGATACAGGAAGGTCACCAGTCCCAGGGTGGGTAGCGCCCGCATCGCGTTGCCGATTCCGACGAGGAACACACCGCCCCGGCCGGTGTGGCCGATGTAGAGCCCCAGCGGCACGGCGATCGCGGCCGCCAGCCCGATGGCGATGGCGCAGTAGACCAGATGCTCCACCAGCCGGATGGGAACGCCGGTCGTGCCCTGCCAGTTCGCCGGGTCGCCCAACCAGTCGAACAGTCCCTGGATCATGTGCGCGCCCCCACTTCGACCCGCTCCCACGGGGTGAGCCAACGACGCAATGCGACCAGCAGCAGGTCCACCACCAGCGCCAAGGCCAGCGTGAGCACGATGCCCACCACGATCGGTGCGAGGTACCTGGTGCGGAAGCCCTCGGTGAACAACACCCCGAGACCACCGGTGCCGATCAACGCGCCGACGCTGACCAGGCTGATATTGCTCACCGCGCCGACCCGCAGTCCCGCAGCGAGCACCGGAACCGCCAGCGGCAGCTCGACGGCCAGGAAACGGCGGGCCGGTTGGTAACCCATCGCGGTGGCGGCGGCGGTGATGTGGTCCGGCACCGCGGTCAGCGCGTCGATCACCGGACGCAACAGCAGCGCGCTGGTGTACAGGGTCAGGGCGACGACCACGTTGATGCTGTCCAGGACCAGCGTCCCGATGATTCCGGGGATCACCACGAACAGGGCCAGCGAGGGCACCGTGTAGAGAATGCTCGCCGCGGGCAACAACACCGCGCGGACCCGAGGGAACCGGTGCGCCAACCAGCCGATCGGGACCGCCACCACCACACCGAGCAGCAGCGGGGTCAACGACAGGTAGATGTGTTCGAGTAGCTGCGAACCGAGAAGCTCTCGATTGTTGGCGCTACTCAGGTACCGGACCAGGTCCTCCCACATCAGGTGGTGGCTCCCGCCGACGGTCCGCCGCGCTTCGAGCGACGACGTTCCACCAGATCCAGCACCCGACTCGGGGTGATCACACCCCGGTAGCGGCCCGAGTCGTCCACCACCACTCCGAGACCGGAGGGTGCCGACAGGGCCGCGTCCAGCGCACCACGCAGGGCACCGCCGTCGGTGTGCAGCGAGCCACCCGCCACCAGGTCCGATTCGGCGAGCTCACCGGCGTCGCGGTCCCGGCGCCATGGGGAATCCGGCGCCAGCCAACCTCTGGGTCTTCGATCGCCGTCCAACACCAGCACCCAGTCCTCCGCACTGGCCTCGGCGGACAACCCGCCCCGAGTCGCGCCGACCTCCGTCGTGGCGACCTCGCCCAAGGCCAGGTCCGAGGCGGGCAGGAAGGACAGCCCTCGGTAGCCGCGATCCCGGCCGACGAAGTCGGCGACGAAATCGTCGGCGGGCGAGGCCAGCAGTTCGGCAGGCGCCACATACTGCGCCAACCGACCGCCCTCGGCGAAGACCGCGACCCGCTCGCCGATGCGGACCGCCTCGTCGATGTCGTGGGTCACGAAGACGACCGTCTTGTCCAGGTCGTTCTGCAACCGCAGCAGCTCGTCCTGGAGACCCTCGCGGACCACCGGGTCCACGGCCGAGAAGGGTTCGTCCATCAACAGCACGGGCGGATCGGCGGCCAATGCCCTCGCCACGCCGACCCGCTGCTGCTGGCCGCCGGAGAGCTGCGCGGGGTAACGCGATCCGAGTTCGCCAGCCAAACCGACCAGTTCGAGTAGCTCGGCGGCGCGGCTCCTGGCCTTGCGGCGGGTCCACCCGGAGAGCAACGGGACCGTGGCGATGTTGTCCAGAACGGTCCGGTGCGGGAACAGCCCCGCGTGTTGGATGACGTAGCCGATCCCCCGGCGCAGTCGCGCCGGATCCGAGCTCAGTACGTCGACCCCGTCGACCAGCACCGTGCCGGAGGTCGGTTCGACCATCCGATTGACCATCCGCAGCGAGGTGGTCTTACCGCAGCCGGACGGTCCCACGAAGACCGTGATGGTGCCTGCCTCCACGGTGAGGTCGAGCTCCCGAACGGCCACCGTTCCGTCCGGGAAGCGTTTGGTCGCGGATTGGAACTCGATCACCGAGCCCCCTCGTGTCACGCGGCCGATCTCCGACCGCTGCGCCGACGAACGACCCTAGACGCGCACCGCGACATCTGCGACCACCAAGCGCCACAGCGGGCGTGAATCCGATCGGTTGTCCGCATGGTGGAACGATCGGGGGCATGAACCACCAGATCGCCGAGGACGGCATCGACCACAGCACCTCGGATCCCTCGGCGGCGGTGGCGGAGCTGATCCGCGCCGCCGGGGTGCACGGCCTGCGATTCCGCCGCGTGTTGGCCATGCTGCTGACGGATTGGCAGTCGCTCGACGATGTGATCCGAGGCCCCGCGATGCCCCGCCGTACCGTGGAAGAGCTGCTCAGCGCGGTGGGCGACGACCTGGCGCGCCGCTCGGTCGATGGTCGCGAGCTGTTCCGCATCCCCGCCCCGCTCGCCGACGAGTACCGACGGCGGTTCGCGCTCGCCGAGCTGCCCGCCCCGGTCGAGCCGGTCTCGGCCTCGGTGGAATTGCCGGATTCGGTGCGCTCGGCGGTCCGGGCGGACATCGCCGAGGTGCCCCCGCCGCTGGCCGCACTGGATCACGTCCAGGCCACCCCGGACAGTGTGTTGCGCCGCGCGGCATGGCTGACATCACAGTACGAACTGGACGGGGCCGAGGTGCTGTTCCTCGGCGACCACGATCTGACGTCGCTCGCCCTGGCGGGACTGCGTCCGGAGCTGTCCATCACCGTCGTCGACGTCGACGACCGGGTGCTGGCCCACATCGACCGTATCGCCGAGGCACGGGGTCTGCGGGTGCGCTGTCTGCATGCCGACCTGCGGTTCGGTCTGCCACCGTCGGTGCTCGCGGGCAGCGATCTGGTCTTCACCGACCCGCCTTACACACCGGAGGGCATCGGACTCTTCGCGGCCAGGGCAGTCGAGTGTCTGCGGGATTCCGGTGGGCGCGTGCTCATCGCCTACGGCTACAGCGATCGGACGCCCGCACTCGGGTTCGCGGTGCAGCAACGCCTTCAGCGGCTCGGCATGCTCTTCGAGGCGATCGTCCCCGACTTCGACCGGTACGAGGGTGCGCAGGCGGTCGGCAGCGCCAGCGATCTGTATGTCTGTCGGCCGGTCGGCTCCGGGAAGAGCGCCCGGCGAGGCGACAACCGGATCTACACGCACGGCCCGCAGTCCAGCGAGTCGGGCGGCACGCTCTCCGAGGCGGCGCTGGACGCACTACAGCGTCTGGTGGCGCCCGCAGGCGGATCGACGTCGGATGACGCCGGTCCGCAATGCCCGCTTCCGGTGTCAACGGCAGATTGGTCCGCTCCCAGCACCACGGCCGCCGCCGTGATCGACGCACAGGGCGATCCGGGACCGTGGTTGTCGCGGGTGCTGGCCGCGACCAATGCCCAGCGGCTCGCCGTGTTGGTGCGCAACAACCATCCGGACCTCGTCGATGCGGCCGCCCAGCAGGCGCTACGCGAACTCGTCGCCGCGAAGTACTCACTGCGATTCCACCGAAGCACACCGGACGGCAAGCACGCCGTCGTGGTGGCCACCTCGGCGACCGGCGAGACCGCCTCGCCTGCCGGTGCGCTGTTGCGCAAGGCGCACGGCCGCATCGCCAACGTGTGGCGGGAGGCGCTGGTCCAGCGGGAGTCGGCCCTGGGACGGACCTTGACCAAGAACCAGGCCCGAGACCTGGTGCGGGCCACGGCGCCCCGGGCCGAGGAGTTGGATCTGCGGTTGATCGACCTGCCTCGACACCGCATCGCCGCAGTACTCGCCGCCGCCGACGCCACCCCGACCGGGCCGGGCGACGTCGAGTGAGCCGACCCGTCGGCGCGGCCTACCGGCGGGGAGCAGGCACCCGGCAAAGGGTGTAGTCCGCTCCACTGTGCACGGCGCCGCGCCCGAGCAGACTTCTCGGCATCACCACGAGCCAAGAGGAGATGACCGTCGTGCGGAAGCGGCTTACCCAGGTACTGCGCGCCACCAGTTACTCGCTGACGACCCTGTGCACGTTTCCGGCTGCCGTGCTCGGGTTCTGTCTGCTGCTGGTCAGCGTGGCGTTGATCCCGGTAGGTGTAGGGATCGTCGCGACCCCGGCGGTCCTGGTGGCGCTGCGTTGGTTGAGCAACCTGGAGCGCCGTCGGGCGGGTCGGTACCTCGGTACGCCGGTCGAGGCCCGCCCGCTGTCGCTCGGTGGCGGCATCACCGGACTTCGGCAGGCGATCGCCGATCCGTCGAGCCTCCGGGACGCCGGCTGGACCCTGGTGCAGTTCACCGCCGTGACGCTGGCCGGAGTGCTGGCGCTGGCCATGGCCGCGGTGCCGTTCCTCTCGATCGCCCTGCTCGGGACCTGGCAGCTGTTCCCCGAGCCGATCAGCGTGTTCGCAGGCATCGAGATCAACAACTGGCTGGTGGCCGCGACCCTGCTGCCCGCGCAGGCCATCGGCATCGGGGCGCTCGGCTTGCTGGTGGTCCCGCTGCTGGCCAAGATCCAAGCCGAGATGAGCCGCAACGTGCTCGCCAGCACGGCCGCCCAGCCCGCACGCGGACTGGCGACGGGTTTGGCCGAGGCCGGCGCCCGGACCGCCTGATCGGTCTCGCGATACCCCGAGGACACGGGCGGCATGAACTCCAGCGACACGCTGTTCATGCCGCCCGTCCCGCTGTCCGCACCGGGTCTGGGGTTGCGCCGTCGATCCGGCCGGTGCGGGTACTCAGCCCGCGCGAGGCACGTGCAGCGGTCCGAGCGCCAAGACGGAGCGAAACTCCTTGGCAGGCACCGGACGCGAGAACAACCAACCCTGATAGGCGTCCACGCCGACGCCGCGCAGCACGTGGAACTGGGTGGCGGTCTCGACGCCCTCGGCGACACAACTGCGATCCATCGCCCTGGCCATGTCCACGACCGCCCGCGCCACGGCGAAGTCGGAGGGATCGTTGCCGACCCCGGCCACGAATCGTCGGTCGACCTTGATGATCTGCGCGGGTAGATCCTTCAACCTGGCCAGCGAGGAATAGCCGGTGCCGAAGTCGTCGACAGCGAAGCGGACACCGCGTTCCACCAGCTCACCCATGGTCTGTCTGGTCCGTGACGGCAGATCCACCAGGCTGGTCTCCACCAGTTCCAGGATCACCTGGTTCCAGTCGATCCCGCTCTCCTCCACCGCGTTGGTGACCGAGTCGACGAAGTCGGGAACGCCGGGGACCAGGCCTGCCAGGTTCACCGCCACCGCCACCTGTCTGCCGTCGACCGTCGGCCAGGTCGACGCCTCGCGCAACGCGGTCCGCAGCACCCAGCGGTCGAGGTCACGCAGTAGGTCGCCCTGTTCGGCCACCGGCAGGAACACGTCCGGCGCGAGCAGCCCGCGTTCCGGATGCGGCCAGCGGACCAGCGCCTCCGCGGTCTGCACCGCGCCATCCGGCCCGACGACCGGTTGGTAGTGCAGGATGAGTTCGTCCCGGCTCAGCGCCTCCCGCAGCTGACCCTCCAGGTGCACCTGGCGATCGGCGGAGGCCATCAACGCCGCGCTGGCCAACGCCACCCGCCCCGCGCCCTCGCGTTTGGCCTCGAACATCGCCGCATCCGCGAAGCGCAACAGGTCGGCGCCGCTGGCCCGGGAGCCGTTCGGCACCGCCGCACCGATCGAGGCGGAGACTCGCACCAGCTGACCGTGCACCGGGACGGCCGTCCGCAGCAGTCCGGCCACCCGGGTGGCCAACGCGTCGACGCCGCCGACGGCGTCGATGTCCGAACAGATCACCACGTACTCATCGCCGGAGAGCCGGGAAGCCGTGCAGCTCGGCGGCAGGCCGCCCTCCAGCCGTCTGGCGAGCGCGACCAGCAGTTCGTCACCCGCGTCGTGGCCGAGAGAGTCGTTGACCCGCTTGAAGTTGTCGATGTCGCAGAACAACACGGCGACCCGGCTGCCGTCGGGGCCGCTGAGCAGCCCGGCCAGCTGTTCCTTCACGGCGGCCCGGTTGGGCAGGCCGGTCAGGTCGTCGTGGGTCGCCTGATGCCGCAGGGCCTCGGCGGCCCGGCGGCGCTCGGTGATGTCCTGGAAGATGATCAACCAGAACAACCGTCCGTCGTCCTGCTCGGATCGCGAGACGTGTAATTCGCAGTACACCGGCTCGCCGTCGGCGCGGACCAACAGCCGTTGCGGCACCTTCGTCATCTTGGCCTCGGACTGCGCGACCCTGGCCACCGATCGCTCGCGTGCCTGCCGGTCCTGCGGGTGGGTCAGCTGTTCGCCGCTCATGCCCCGCAGCTGGTCCAGCTCGTAACCCAGCAGGTCGCACAGCGCCTCGTTGGCGTCGATCATCCGCTCTTGGTCGTCGAAGATGCCGATGCCGATCGGCGCGATCGACACCAGGTCGGCGAACCGCTGCGTGGACGTCCGGACCTTGGCCTCCACGGCCCGCTGACCGGTGAGGTCCTGGGTGATGCCGACGACCCGGGGCGAGCCGTCCGCCTCCAACGTGATCGCCCCGGTGCAGCGGACCACGCGGATCGTGCCATCGCCACGGACCACCCGGTGTTCGCATTCCGAGGGTTGTTTGTCGATGAGCAGCGTGTGCCAGAGCGCCTCGACGGTCGTCCGGTCCTCGGGATGCACCCCCTCCAGGTATCGCTGGTAGGTGATCTCCAAGTCCTCGTCGACGCCGAAGATCTCGCGGAGCACCGGCGACCAGGACACCCGGTCCGAACCCGGATCCCAGGACCAGAATCCCAGGCCTGCGCCGCGCTCGGCATCGAAGAGCCTGCGGCGTTCCGCTCGGAGTTCGGCCTCCAACTCGCGTTGCGCGGTCACGTCCTGCACGGTGCCGTGTCTGCGGATCACCTTGCCGTCGGCGTCCAGTTCGGCCCGGATCCGGCAGGCATAGCGCCGCGTACCGCTTCGGTCGCGCAGTTCGACCTCGCCTGCCAGACCGTCGACCTTGTCCAACAGGCTGACGGCCAGGTCCCGGTCCTCGGGGTGCACCGCGGTGAGGAGCTTCTCGTCCTGACCGGTGAGTTCGAGCAGCTTCTCGCGCAGCACCTCGCTGGAGCGGCGCGCGGTGGCGGACTCGTCCAGGGTGAAGCTGCCCAGTCTGGCGATGCGCTGCGCCTCCAGCAGCCAGGCGCGTTCCTCCGCCAAGGCCTCGGCCGCGGTGCGTTGTTCGGTGACGTCGGCGGCGAAGCCGACGAGCATGTCGGGAACGCCGTCGGCGTCCTTGGTGATGGCGGCCTTGGCCAACAGCCTGCGCTGCCTGCCGTCGAGATGCTGGACCCGGTACTCGAAGACGAAGTCCTCCAGTCGCTCCGCCTGTTCGGCGGCCAGGTGGATCAGTCGCTCCCGATCGTCGGGGTGCAGCATGTCGACGATGCCCGCGAAGTCCAGCGGGGCGCCGTCGGGGTCGAGGCCGTGCAGGACGAACAGGCCGGGCGACCAGCGCCCCACTCCGTCGGAGAGCCGGTATTCGAAGGAGCCGATCCCGGCGTCGATCTGGACATCGCGGAGCCTGCGCAGTTCGTCCTGCACCGAGGACTCCGGCACCGGAGCGGTCGGGTTCAGCGCGATCAGCAAGACGGTCCGGCCCTGATTTTCACCCGATTCGGCCGGCAACGGCACTACCCGGACGGGGAGGTTGCCACCGTCCGTGCACACCAAGCGGTCCGGGCCGCCATCGGAGTCGCCGACGATGTCGAGCTTGCCGCCGATCAACGTGGTCGCCGAGGTGGCCCGGACGAGTCGAACGAAGTCCTCGTTGACCGCCTGGATCAAACCGAGAGGATCGCAGTACACCGCCGGGACGTCGAAGGCCGAGAGTGCGGTGTTCCGATCGAGAACATCCGCATCGCCGAGGCTTCCCAGCTGCTCGACCTGATCGGTCACGGCTTCATCCCCCCGCTCGTGCGCTTGGCACGCTGTCGTCGGCGCGGACGATCCGCCCGCATCTCAGGCTCGACCGACGACGTCGCCAAGGGCCACCTGTTCGTGCCCATACCCGACGTCTGCCTTCTGCAGTCACTGGCGCCCGAGTCGGCCGGGACCTCGTCGGTCCCGGCCGATCAGACGTGTTCGGCGTGCTGAAGCTTCGCCAATCAAGTGACAGCCTTTCAGGTGACTCCCGGATGTGCACCCGATGACGCCGTTTCACCGATGTTTTTTCATCCAGCGGCCGGTTCCCGCTCTGCGGCCCTGGCGACCGCGTCGGCCACCGCCGGTGCGACGCGGGGGTCCAGCGCGCTGGGGACGATGCGCTCGGCGGCGAGTTCGTCGGCGGCCACCGAAGCGATCGCATCCGCCGCCGCCAACTTCATCCGCTGGGTGATCCGTCGGGCACCCGCGTTCAGTGCCCCGGCGAAAATACCGGGGAAAGCGAGCACGTTGTTGATCTGGTTGGGGAAGTCACTACGGCCGGTGGCGACCACCGCCGCATGCCTGCGTGCGATATCCGGGTGCACCTCCGGGTCCGGGTTGGACAGCGCGAAGACGATGCCGTCCGGGGCCATCAGCGCCAGGGATGCCTCCTCGACCTTGGCGGAGGAGACCCCGACGAAGACATCGGCGCCGGTCAAGGCCTCGTCGAGTCCGCCGGTGCGTCCGGTGGGGTTCGTCGTGGCCGCGAGCCTGGTCTTGACCGGGTTCAGGTCGGTTCGTCCGGAACCGACGATGCCCTTCGAGTCCAACACCGTGACATCGGCGATCCCCGCCGCGACGAGGATGTCGGCGCAGGCCACGCCTGCCGCCCCCGCCCCGGAGACCACGACGCGCAGACCCGTGAGTTCCCGGGCCAGGACATTCGCCGCCCCACGCAGGGCGGCGAGCACCACGATCGCGGTGCCGTGCTGGTCGTCGTGCATGACCGGGCAGTCCAGGGCCTCGATCAGCCGCTCCTCGAGTTCGAAGCAGCGCGGGGCGGCCACGTCCTCCAGGTTGACCGCGCCGAAGGACGGCCGCAGCCGGACCAGCGTCTCGACGATCTCATCGACGTCGGTGGTGTCGAGGACGAGCGGGATGGCGTCCAGATCGCCGAACGCCTTGAACAGGGCGGCCTTGCCCTCCATCACCGGCAGCGACGCTCGGGGGCCGATGTCGCCGAGTCCGAGGACGGCGGTGCCGTCGCTGACCACGGCGACGAGCCTGTTCGTCCAGGTGTAGTCCTTGACCAAGGCGGCGTCTCGGGCGATGGCGCTGCTGACCTGCGCCACTCCCGGGGTGTAGGCGATGGACAACGCCCGGGAGTCGGCCAGCGAGGTGCGCACGCTCACCCCGAGTTTGCCGCCTTCGTGGGCTGAGAAGATCTCCTCGTCGGTCAACTGGCCGGTCGCCTGATCGTTCAGTGCGGTCACGACATCCCTCACGGTGGAAGACGGGTTTGATACTCGCGGCGGCGGACTCCGGCTATACGGAAACCGGCGGGTTTGCACCGGCCTGGAGTCGGATCCATCCGCCCGAGCGGTGACCCTGCGTTGATTATGAACGAGGGGCACCAGTCGAAACAGCGGTGCCGATCAGTCTGGCACCACGCCGGAATCGCCCCACAGGGTATCCAGCGAAAAGTGAGCAATATTTCATCTCACCGGCACTTTCGCTAGCAAGACGTCCGTTCTTATTGTTGAGATTTCTTCTCTTGCTCAGGATTTGATCCCTTTTTCATCGCGCTATGCGCATATTCCCAGCGATCGCCACTCGACTCCTGCCGCCGACCGAACCCGGACACTCTCCGTATCGATTCCGCCGATGTTGGACGGCACGGCCCGCATCGCCGACCGCGAATGCCCCCGAGTTCCCGAGGGCACCGCAGCGCAATTCGAGCCTGCCCGCCTGCCCTCGCAATCGACTCGGTGTCCCCTCGGACAGGCGCTCGCCGAGGCCGGGTCGCCGACCGCGATCCCGGCGCCGATCCGGCGACACAGGCCCCCGGCGAGCCACGCCGCCCCGCCATCGGAGCGGACTAGGCTCGTGCCCCGTGCGAGTACAAGAGCTGAGCATCGACGGCGCCTTCGAATTCATCCCCACCAAGTTCCCCGACCAGAGAGGATCGTTCACCGCCCCGTACCAGGAGGACGTCTTCGCCGAGGCCGTCGGATACCCGCTGCGGCTCGCGCAGGCCAACAACAGCGTCTCCCGTCGTGGCGTGATCCGGGGACTGCACTTCGCCGATGTCCCGCCGGGGCAGTCCAAGTACGTCTACTGCGCCCAGGGTTCGGCGCTCGACGTCGTGGTGGACCTGCGAGTCGGCTCGCCCACCTTCGGGAAATTCGACACGGTCCGCCTGGACACCGAGTCGCCGCGCGCCGTCTTCATCCCGGAGGGTCTGGGACACGCCTTCCTCGCGTTGGAGGACGACACGGTGGTCTCCTACCTGTGCTCGACCGGCTACCGGCCAGGGCACGAGCACGGGGTCAATCCGCTGGATCCGGAGTTGGGTCTGCCCTGGCCCGCCGACGTCCCGCCGGTGCTCTCCGAGAAGGACGAGCAGGCCCCGTCGTTGAGCGAGGCCAAGTCGACCGGCCTGCTGCCCGACTACCAGGAATGCCTGGCGCGCTATGCGAGCCTGCGCGCCGAGGCGAACCAGTCGTGACCGCCGACAGTCGGCCGCAGGCGAACAGCACGATCTACCTGCTGCGGCACGGCGAGACGGAGTGGTCGGCAGCGGGCAGACACACCGGCATCACCGATGTCGAACTCACCGATCGCGGCCGGAATCAGGCTCGCCGGGCAGGCGAACTCCTCGGTGAGCTGCGCGGCGACGCCGAGGAACCGCTGGTCCTGATCAGCCCGAGGAGCCGGGCGACGCAGACCGCGGAGCTGGCCGGGCTGAGAGGCACGGTCCTGCCCGAGCTGGCCGAGTGGGACTACGGGGATTACGAGGGTCTGACCACCCCCGAGATCCGCACCCGGGTGCCGGATTGGACCGTGTGGACCCACCCGATACCCGGTGGCGAGAGTGCCGACCAGGTCGGGGACCGCGCCGACGGGGTGGCGGCGCTGGCCCGTCGGCAGGCTGGCGGTCGCGACATCGTTCTGGTGGCTCACGGACATCTGCTCCGAGTCTTCCTCGCCAGAGCCCTCGGGCTACCGCCCACCGAGGGAGTCCGGTTCTACCTGCGTACCGCCGCCGTCTCCATCCTCGGCGAGGAACGCAGTGTCACCCAATTGCTGGGCCTGAACCTGCGCTGACCATCGCGCAGCAGCACGCCGAGGGTCGATCATGTCGGCGGGAAGCCGTCGTCCACGCCGAGAGGACCCCGCCGATGATCGACCCGCCGCACCAGGCAGGCAACCGGGTCTACGCCGAGTTCGACCAGGCCGAGCTGGATCGCGAATACTCCCCGAGCTCGTGTGTGGACGATCTCCAAGGCCTCCTCGCCGCCTATTCGGAGGCCAGCGCACGGGCCAGATCGCAGCGGCGGGTCCATCTCGATGTCGCCTACGGCCCCGAACCCGATCATCGGCTCGATCTCTTCCCCTCGGCTCGGACCTCGGCCCCGTTGCAGGTGTTCGTGCACGGCGGCTATTGGCAGGAGTTGAGTAAGAGCGATGCCTCCTTCCCCGCCTTGGATCTGATTCCCGCCGGGGTCGCCTTCGCCTCGATCGGCTATGGATTGGCGCCCGCGCGCTCGCTGGACGAGATGGTGGCCTCGGTGCAGCGTGCGGTGTGGTGGCTGATCGAGAACGCCCAGCGGTGGGGCGTGGACCCTCGGCGCATTCACCTGGCGGGCAGTTCGGCGGGCGCCCATCTGATGGCGATGGCGCTCTGCGATGGCCTGCTGCCGGACGGGCGCGCCGCCTCGGATGTCGTCGCGGGCGCCACCCTGCTCAGCGGGGTGTACGACCTGGAGCCGATCCGGCTGACCTATGTCAACGAGCCGTTAGGGCTGACCAGGGAATCGGCGCGGCGGAACAGCCCGATCCATCGGCTTCCGCGCGGGCTGCCCCCGCTGATCGTGGCCCGAGGGGGCGCCGAGACCTCGGAGTTCGCCCGGCAACACGAGGATCTCGTCCACTCGGCCCGCACGGCCGGGGGTCAGGTCACCGATCTGGTCGTCCCGCATCGCAACCACTTCGATCTGCCGTTCGATCTGGCCGATCCGAACAGCGAGCTGGGCTGCGCGGTGCTCGATCAACTGGGGGTGGCGGCCGAAACGGGCCGGCAGCGACCCGCCGAGATCGAGCCGGACTAACCGGGCCAGGCCGGACGAACCGCTCGGATCAGCTCGGTTCGGCCAGCCGCCGATGCATCACGTGCAGACCGACCAGGCCGTGCTCCGGGTGTCGAAAGGCCTCGGGAACCGTGGTGAGCACCTCGAATCCCAGGGACTTCCACAGCCGAACGGCGGCGCTGTTGGTCTCCACCACGGCGTTGAACTGCATCGCGCGGTACCCGGCCGCCTCGGCCTCGGCGATGACATGTCGCCCCAGCGTCCGCCCGAGGCCGCGCCCCGCGTAATCCGGGTCGATCATGAACGAGGCATTGGCGATGTGGTCGCCCAACCCGGCCTGCACCGGTTTGAGCAGCGCGGTTCCCACCACCACGGGCCCGGCGCCCTCGTCGAGCTCGGCGACGTACACCCGTGCGGGCGCCGGCAGCATCCACAGTCCGACGGCGGTGGATTCCTCGGTCTCCGGGTCCCAGGTGTAGGTCCGGCCCTCGGCGACGACGCGATGCCAGATCGGCCAGATCGCAGGCCAGTCTCTCGGCCGGGCCGAGCGCAGCGTGGGATCGCACGCTGCGGACCGCTCGGTCACGCGGTCCGCTCCTCGGCGGCCCGTTCGAGTTCGCGACCGGCCTCCTCCGGGGTGAAGCCCATTCCCCAGAGCCGAGCGGGCGGGGTGTGCAGCAGCAGCACCGTCGCGGCGCAGTAGATCGCCAGGGCGATCCCCTCGACCGGCCTGCCCGACGGTCCGAAGGCGTACCAGGCGACGCCCAGCAGCAGCAGCTGGATGAAGAGCGCGGGTGTCCTGGACCAGGGCTTACCGCGCAGCAGGCCGACCGCGAAGGCCAGCACACCGCAGCTCAGCAGGGAGAAGTAGGCGGCATGTCCGTAGCCGCTACCGCCGGTCTCCGCTGCGACACCGCCGACCTCCCGGAAGAGCAACATCGCCGTGAAGACCAGTCCTGCGACGCCCTGTAGGCCGACCAGCAGCCCAGCGATCAGTACCGACCTCGGCGCACTGTCGAGACGCACGAGTCACTCCCTATCAGCCTTGTCTCTGGCAACGGCTGTCCGAACCGATGGTATCCCCGAGTGGCTCGGGTCCCGGCTGGGCAAGGGGATGCGGCGCTCGTCACGCTCGCCCTCGTCGACCACCCACGACCGCGCTGTTCCTGGCCTACCCTTTCGGGGTGCGCGCCCTCCTCGTCACCAATCCGCAGGCCACCACCACGACGACCGCAACGCGGGACGTCCTGGCCCACGCCTTGGCGAGCACCGTCAAGTTGGAGTTGGTGGAGACGAGGTATCGCGGTCACGCCGCCGATGCCGCCGCGCAGGCCAGGCAGGACGGGCTGGACCTCGTCGTCGCGCTCGGCGGCGACGGCACGGTCAACGAGGTGGTCAACGGCCTGCTTCGCGAGGGCCTCGGCGACGACGTCCCGAAGCTGGCCGTGGTGCCGGGTGGCTCGGCGAATGTGTTCGCTCGCGCCCTGGGGATGTCGCGCGATCCGGTCGAGGCCACCCACCAACTCCTCCAGGCGGTGGAGTCGCGCCGCTCTCGTCGGGTCGGATTGGGGCGGGTGGACGATCGCTGGTTCACCTTCAATGCGGGACTCGGCTGGGATGCCGATGTCGTAGAAGCGGTGGAACGGCAACGCGAGTCGGGCCGAGTGGCGACTCCGCTTCGCTACGCGAGGATCGCGTTCGGTCGTTATCTGCGTTCCGCGATACGAAAGCCGAGTCTCACCGTGGAGTTGCCCGGTCGAGAGCCGATTTCCGGTTGTCATCTCGCATTCGTCTGCAACACCGACCCCTGGACCTATCTCGGTCCGTGGCCGATGCACACCAATCCCGACTGCTCCTTCGATGGGGGACTGGGAGTGTTCGCACTGAACACGATGCGCGCGCCCACGGTGATCCGGCATCTCACACAGGTTTTCGCGGGTACGAAGTACGGTCCGCGCGGCGCCCGACTACTACGCGAGGACGACGTCCCGAGTGTTGTGGTGCGTTGTGACCGTCCGATGGGTCTTCAGGTCGACGGTGACTTCCTTGGTCGCCACGAAGAAGTTCGCTTTAATGCAGCGCCAAACGCTCTCGAGGTTGTAGCCTGAACGCTGCACATCGGCGACTGGCTCGCTGTCAACCGCTGTCGGGTGGTTTTTTGCGCCGGACATGCCCCGCAAAACCAGCACCAAACGTGATCATCAGTCGATCGTTCGGGTGAGTCTCCTCACCGGAATGGATCGAACCCCTTGACATCACGCCAGTTCGTGAAACCATTCACAAGCACCCAGCACATCCCCCCACCGACTACCGGCGCGTACTGAACGCGCCTAGCGAGGAGCTAGGAACAATGGACTGGCGCCACGATGCGGCCTGCCGTGACGAGGACCCCGAGCTGTTCTTCCCCGTGGGAAACAGCGGTCCCGCCCTTCTGCAGATCGCCGAGGCGAAGGCCGTCTGCCGCCGCTGCCCGGTGTCCTCCGAGTGCCTGAGCTGGGCTTTGGAGAGCGGGCAGGACGCGGGCGTCTGGGGCGCGATGAGTGAAGATGAGCGACGCGCTCTTAAGCGGCGTAACGCTCGCACTCGCGCCCGCAGCAACGTCTGAGCCGCGCGAAACACCATTCTCACGCTGGGAAGGCCCGATCCGAGTCGACTTCGGATCGGGCCTTCACTGCGTTCGCATACCTAATTCACGTATTCAATTAGCCGATCGACCACCCACTCAGCGGGTCACACGGCCGTCAACCGGGCGGATACCGAGAGTCAACACCCCTAGGCGATGCCGACCCAGGCGGCTAGGTCATCGACGGCGGGTCAACGGCACCCGCAACACGGCCTGAGTTCCCACCGGATCGGCGCGCCGAAGACTCAATGAGGCACGCAGTTCCGAGTCGACCAAGGTCCGCACAATCTGAAGACCCAAGCCTTCCGCGCGTTCCAACGAGAACCCCGGCGGTAGTCCACGACCGTCATCGGCCACCACCACGTCCAACCACTTGGCCGACCGTTGGGCCGAAACCACGACCAATCCCCGTACCTCGCTGGAGAAAGCGTGTTCCATCGCGTTCTGCACGAGTTCGGTGAGCACCATGACCAACGGCGTCGCCAACTCGGCGTTCACCACACCGAACCGGCCTTCGCGACGAACCACCACCCGACTTTCCGCCGCACCCACATCACTCATCATCGGAATGACCCGATCGACGAGATCGTCGAGATCGACCCGCTCATCCACCGACATCGACAGGTTCTCGTGCACCAGGGCGATAGAGGTCACCCGGCGCATCGACTCCTCCAATGCCTGCCTGGCCTCCGCCGTCGACATTCGACGGGATTGCAGTCGCAGCAGCGCAGCCACCGTTTGCAGGTTGTTCTTGACCCGATGGTGAATCTCGCGGATGGTGGCGTCCTTGGACATCAACGCCCGATCGCGCCGTTTCACATCGGTCACGTCCCGCACGAGCACCAAGGCGCCTGCCGGTTGGCTTCGGGGCCGCAGCGGCAGGGCCCGGAACAACACGGTGGCACCCCGCGCCTCGGCCTCCATCCGCATGCTCGGCTCGCCACCGACCGCGGAGCGAATCCGCTGCGCGACCTCGGTGGCGTCGAACGGGTCGGTGAGCAGGGAACGGGTCAACGCGGCGAGCTGCGTCCCCACCAGGTCGGCGGCGTGACCCATCCGGTGATAGGCCGACAGCGCGTTGGGACTGGCGAAGACCACCCCGCCCGCCGAGTCGAGGCGGATCATGCCGTCGCCGATCCGAGGGCTGGTGTGGACGTCCGGCGATGGCTCCGACGCCGGGAAGGTCCCGTCGGCGACCATCTGACACAGATCGGAGGCGCTACCCAGGTAGGAGATCTCCAACGGACTGGGCACCCTCGGGACCGCCAGGTTGGTGTCTCGGCTGAGCACCGCGACCACCTTGCGCTCGAACCGAACCGGGATCGTCTCGCGCCGGACGGGAACGCCCAGGTGCCAGCGCGGATCCTCCTCCCGGCAGATCCGGCCCTCCACCACCGCGCGACGCAGCTGCGGATGCTCCTCGACCGCGACCTTGCCGCCGACCAGGTCCTCCGGATGCGCGGTGGGTGCCGTCGTCGGACGCGCCTGCGCGACACAGAGGAAGCGATCCCCCGGCTCGTCCTCCTCGTCCAACGGGACCCAGAGCAGGAAGTCGGCGAAGGAGAGGTCCGCGAGGAGCTGCCATTCCACGACCACGCGTTGCAGATGCTCGATGACGGCGTCGGACAGGCCCGTGTGCTCGGCGAGTAGATCAGAGAGCGTGGACATCTCAGCGGCTCACCGACGACACGATCACACCGCGATCGGTGTCGACCGGTCGCAGCACGTTCACCACCGGCTCCGCACGGGTTTGCTCGATCATGTGAGAGACACGTCCTCCAGCCGCTGCATGTTGCCTGCCATCCAACCACTGCTTGGGCCGACTCCTCGCCGCCGATGCCAGCGTGTCAGACTCTCCAGGCAACTGACGAGAGGGAGCCACGATGTCCAAGCGTGCTCGCAAGAAGCGTGACCGGAAGAAGAAGGGCGCGAACCACGGCAAGCGCCCCAACAGCTGAGCGAAGGCTCGGGTGCAGCCGCACTCTGGAGCCTGCGCCGCAGCAGTGAGACGGCCCCGTACGCAGTCACCACCCGCGTCCGGGGTCGCTTCGCGTCATGGTGCTGTCGAGCCGAGAGGGCTCGCCCTACGCCTGACGCCGCGCGTCAGTCCTCGCGTACCTGCACCCGCTGCGGCGGGGCGGACTCGGAACTCCTCGCCCGCAGTTCGACCTCGACGGTTCGACCGCACGGCCCGTGCTCGACGGTCACCTGCGCCTGTTCGAGGACAGTCTGACGAATCGAGGAACGGAGCCGCTCCTTGAGCGCGTCCGGCGCCTGTTCGTTTCCGCACTTGCGGGCGAGCAGCTCCTTCAGGTGCTCCTCGATCCCGAAATGCTCCAGGCAGGGCCCGCACTCGTCCAGGTGCTGGCGCAGCGCCTCGCCGCGTCCCTGCCCACACTCGTGATCCAACAGCAGCCACAGCTCACCGAGCACCTCGGTACAGGGTGTCTCGTGAGGACGTTCCTCGCTCACGATTTCGTCACCTCCCGCTCGCTCGCCCGGAAGAAGCCTCGGTCCCTGGCGACATCGGTCAACAGTTCCCGTAGTTGAGTGCGTCCCCGGTGCAGTCGGGACATGACCGTACCGATCGGCGTTCCCATGATCTCGGCGATCTCCTTGTAGGCGAAGCCCTCCACGTCCGCCAGGTACACCGCCATCCGGAAGTCCTCCGGCAACTGCTGCAGAGCCTCTTTGACCGCGGTGTCCGGCAAG
This sequence comes from Actinoalloteichus hymeniacidonis, assembly GCF_014203365.1. Lineage (NCBI taxonomy): Bacteria > Bacillati > Actinomycetota > Actinomycetes > Pseudonocardiales > Pseudonocardiaceae > Actinoalloteichus > Actinoalloteichus hymeniacidonis. Next base: position 878,618 of record NZ_JACHIS010000001.1, on the reverse strand, counting down.
TTGTCGAGCGCCTCCACCTCGGCGGACCGAAGACCCGACGAGGTGTGGCTCTCCGCCTGCGCGAGCTGCCAGTCCGAGATCTCCTCGGTCGGCTGCTGTTGTGGCTGGCGTTGCCGCTTACGGTAGCCGTTGATGTAGGTGTTGGTGAGGATCCGGTACAGCCAGGCCTTGAGATTGGTCCCCTGCGAGAAGGAGGCGAAGGCGGCGTACGCCTTCAGATACGTCTCCTGCACCAGGTCCTCGGCGTCCGCGGGGTTGCGGGTCATCCGCAGCGCGGCGCCGTAGAGCTGGTCGAGCAGCGGCATCGCGTCCTGCTCGAAGCGGCGCGCGAGCTCGCCCCCGTCCACCGGCGCCGCCTGCTTGCCGGCTCCCGTGGCTCCCGATCTGCCGGGCACGGAACTCCCTTCCCGCCGTCGCCTGCCTGCGACGGAACGAGTCGACAAGCCCGAGACCGGACGACCGCGGGCCGTCCTCAAGCCTACGTCTTCGCGGGCATCCCGCCCGACTTCCAGCACCTCAGTCACCACGTCCTGCGCAACGCTGCGGGAGCCATATTTCATTCCCGACCGCCACTCGATCTCGGTGTTCGCAGCGTATCGATGCCGCTCGCGGGCCGGGGCGCCGCCAACGGCGCCTGCCGGGCATCGCCGTTGCCTTCCGGGCGGGTTGAGGCGCAACTCACGTGGCGATGGGCGCCACCACCGCGCCGGTGAGCGCGATCAGGTCGGCGGGGGCGAGTTCGATCTCCAGTCCGCGCCTTCCGCCGCTGCACAGCACGGTGTCGAAGTCCTGCGCCGAGCTGTCCAGGGCCAATGGCAGTGCCTTCTTCTGGCCCACGGGTGAGATCCCGCCCGCCACGTATCCGGTGGCGCGCTCCGCGTCGGCCACGGCGGCCATTCTGGCCTTCTTACCGCCCAGCGCCGAGGCCAGTGCTTTGAGGTCGAGCTGGCTGGAGACGGGTACGACTCCGACCACCAGTCTGCCGTCCAGCTCGGCGACGAGGGTCTTGAACACCCGGGCGGTGTCCTGGCCCAACAGCTCGGCCGCCTCGGTCCCATAGGAGGCGTGGTTGGGGTCGTGTTGATAGGTGTGCACCCGGTGGGCGATCGCCTTCTTGACCAACAGCGCGGTCGCCTGCGTTCCCCGTCCTGCCATCGGCCGAGTCTAGATTCGCCCGGTGCGGCGCCCACGCGGGCGGGCCGCGCAGATCCGGCGCGGGCGGTCGCCCACGATGTCCGCCGGTGTCAGTCCGAGGTCGCTATCGGGCGCAGCACCTTGGACAGCCATTCGTCGACGGCCCTGGTCACCCCGGCCGGATCGGCCTTGAGGGCGTGGTCCCCGTCGAGGATCACCACGTCACGATGAACCGAGGGCTCCGGTCGACCGAAGGGGTCGCGTTCGCCCTGCACGACGAGCGTGGGCACCTGCACCGAGGCCAGTTCCGCGAGTCTGCTCTTCTCCGGTGTCTTCGGTGGGGCGAGCGGGAAGGCCAGGCACAACACGGCCACCGCACCCCCGGCCGCCGCCGTGCGACAGGCGACCCGCGCGCCGGAGGATCGACCACCGAACACCAGCGGAAGGTCCGGGAACCAGTTCGCGCCGAGCCATTGGGCGGTGGCCAGCCAGGCGGCGTCCAGCTGCTTCGCCGGAACCGGGGCCCGCCGGCCCGCGACCCGGTAGGGCTGCTCGACGAGGGCGACGTGCACCTGCGCCTCGGTCGCACCTCGGACCGTCGCCACCAGATCCGGCGCGTCGATGCCGCCCCCGGCGCCGTGTCCGAGCAGCAGCACCGCCGCGCCCTCGGGGGCGGAGTGCAGCTCCACCCTGGCCGTCCCGTGCGGGGTCTCGATCTCGAGGTTGGTCACAACGCATCGAAGAGGGTCGGGGTGGCGGTCTGCTCGGGCACGATCTCGATTCGCTCCATCAGTTCGGGACCGTTGTTGCGCATGTTGTTCACCGCAGGCGACACCGGATACACCCGGATTCCGGCGATGAGCTCCGGGTCGGGCGCGGCCAACAGATCGGGGCTGGCCGGACTCGCCGGATCCAGCCAGTCACCCCAGCTGTCCTGCGGCAGCAGCAGCGGCATGCGGTGGTGGATATCGGCGGACTCGCCCACCGCGTCGGTGGTGACCACCGCGGCCGTCACCAGCGGCGTCGGCTCGGCGCCCGCCTCGGTGGGCGGTTGCCACCAGACCGAGAAGACCGCGGCCATCGCCAGGGTCCGGCCATCCTCGTGGGCCGCGAAGTACGGCTGTTTCCGCTCCGAGGCAGGCTTCCGCTCGGCCGTGGGCTTCCACTCGTACCAACCGTCGGCGGGCACCAGGCCACGACGGCGCGCGGCGGCATCGCGGTAGGCGGGCTTCTCGGTGATGGTCTCGGCTCGCGCGTTGATCATCGGCGGTCCGCTGCTCGGGTCGGTCGCCCAGTGCGGGATCAGTCCCCACCGCACCAGCCGAACCGTGCGACGCGGCGGGCCCCCGGCTGCGGGAGCCCGTTCCACGATGATCGGCACCATCCTGGTGGGGGTGACGTTATGGTCCGGCCCTTGATACGCGCCCTCCGTGCCGTCGAACGCGCCGAACTCGGCAGCCAACCTCGCCGGATCCTTCGTTATCGCGTACCGCCCGCACATCGCTGCTTCACTCCCTGGTTCGACGCCGCACGTCGGAGAACCCCGCCGATCCCACGTGCCGGACCGTCAACTCTTACTCACGAGTCGGGAGATGTCGAGCGAAGCAGGCAGCGAGACGGGCTCGAAGCGTTCGAGCAGGCCCGGACCGTTGTTGCGCACGTGATTGACCGCAGGCGAGATCGGCCGCACCTCGATTCGGCCCAGTACATCGCTGCCCGGCGGCCGAAGCAGGGCGGCAACGCCGTCGACACCGAGATCGGCATCCGGGTCGAGCCAGGTTCCCCAGTCCTTACGGGGCAGCACGAGCGGCATTCGGTCGTGCACCTCGGCCGGTTCGCCCGCCGAGGGGGTGGTGACGATCGTGCAGGTCGCCAACGGCGGACCATCGGCGTCGCCCGCCGGGTCCCGCCACACCGACCAGATGCCCGCCAGCGCCAGGCTCTCGCGGTCGTTGCTGGTCAGATAGAAGGGTCGTTTACGCCCTTCCTCGCGTCTCCATTCGTACCAACCGTCGGCCGGGATGAGGCAGCGTCGTTGTGCTGCGGGAGCCCGGAACGCCAGTTTGTCGGCGACCGTCTCCATCCTGGCGTTGAACAGTCGTGATCCGATCGCCGGGTCCTTGGCCCAGTGCGGCACCAACCCCCAGCGCATCACGCGGATCGACCGGACGATGCTGGCCGGGTCCGGGGTCCCGTTCGCATCCCTGGGATGCCTCGCGACGACCGTTAACACCGCATGCGTCGGTGGGATGTTGTAGTCGGGTTCGACGACCCGACCCCGTGTTCCGTCTACTGCCTCGTACTCGTTCGCCAACTGCGTCGAGCTCTTGATCGAGGCGAATCTTCCGCACATTTCGTTCACCTCCGCGGCAAGGAGGGCAGTGCTTGCCCGACCGCCGTTGAAGTAGTGCCCCTCCGGCCGCAACGGTACGCATCGGCGAACACTTCGCATTTCCTACGGCGATCGCCCTTTACACCCTGGGAAGCGAATTGACTACCCTAAGTGAGCTTTATTGCCCTATTAGTTGATCGTTTATCCTCGGGCCCGATCAAGGTCCGCCAGGGCGGCCGCCTCGGCCTCGACGCGGACTCACGGCTCGGGCACGGCACGCGGCTGCCGAGGCGAACAACGCACGTCGGGAAGCCTCTCGCCGGCGAGGCCTCGACTCGGCCACCGCGCGACGGCCGGCCGGGCGACCGACGACCGGGCGACCGCCATCGTCGCCCCGCCGCAACCCGATCGGCCGCATCACGACCACTCACCCGACCGCCCAGCGACGACAAGATCCACTCGCTGGAGCCGGGGTCGCTCCTTCGTGTGATCATCGGCGGTTCGTCCCCCGGTTCCCTCGATCGACGTCGAACGGGCCCGGATCGGCCCGCCGCCCGAGGCCTCGGATCGACGCGGCGGCACGGGGTCGCAGCCGAAAAGGCAGCTGGAGTGCGCAATCATGAGGCCATGACTCTGGCTTGGCCTGCTCCCGTCGTCGAACATCCCGTGCACGCCACCATCGCGGTGCCCGGTTCGAAGTCGATGACCAATCGCGCCCTGTTGCTCGCCGCGCTCGCCGAGACCGAGTCGACCCTGCAAGCACCGCTGCGTAGCCGGGACACACTGTTGATGGCCCAGGCATTGCGGTCGCTGGGCACCGACATCCAGGACATCGCAGCCGATTCGGCCGAGTCCGTCGCGGGCTGGCGGGTACGCCCCGCCGACTGGCGCGGACCGATCGACGTCGACTGCGGGCTGGCGGGCACCGTCATGCGCTTCCTGCCGCCCGCCTCGGTGCTGGCCGAGGGCGAGGTCCGTTTCGACGGCGACCCGCACGCCAGGACACGACCGATGTCGACGGTGTTGACGGCGCTGCGGGACCTCGGGGCCAGGATCACCGGCGACCGGCTGCCGCTGACCGTGTTCGGCGAGGGCGCCCTGCGCGGCGGTGAGGTCGTCGTCGACGCGTCCGCCTCCTCGCAGTTCGTCTCGGGGCTGTTGTTGTCCGGAGCGCGTTACGCCGAGGGCGTCACGGTGCGCCACCGAGGGGCCCCGGTGCCCTCGCTGCCGCACATCACGATGACCGTGACGATGCTGCGTGCCGCAGGAGTGACGGTCGACGACACGGAGCCGGACGTCTGGCGGGTGCTGCCCGGCCCGATCGCGGGCACGGACTGGGCCATCGAGCCCGACCTGTCCAACGCCACGCCCTTCCTCGCCGCTGCAGCGGCCACCGGCGGATCGACGGTCATCCCGGGCTGGCCCGCGCACACCGACCAGGCGGGCGACGCCATCCGAGACATCCTCGCCGAGATGGGCTGCACCGTCGAGGTCGCGGCCGACCGACTGACGGTGTCGGCGCCCGAACGACTCACCGGCATCGACATCGATCTGCACGACGTCGGGGAGCTGTCCCCCACCATCGCAGCTCTGGCTGCCCTGGCGAACGGGCCGTCCCGGCTGCGCGGCATCGCACATCTGCGTGGGCACGAGACCGATCGGTTGGCCGCGCTGTCGACCGAGATCAACCGGCTCGGCGGTGCGGCGACCGAGACCGAGGACGGCCTGCTGATCGAACCTCGACCGCTGCACGGCGGCCAATGGCAGTCCTACGCCGATCACCGGATGGCGACGGCGGGCGCGGTGCTCGGGCTGGTCGTTCCCGGGGTGACGGTCGAGGACATCGAGACGACGAACAAGACCATCCCGGATTTCCCGGGCATGTGGGCGGCGATGCTCGACGACGAGGATTGCGCCCAGCGGCCCCGGAAGGACGTGCAGGGAGTGTGAGTCGCAAGGACTGGCACTCGATGGACGAGTCCGACGTTCGGATTCGCCCGAATCGCAAGGGCACCCGCCCCAGGAGCAAGATTCGACCCGAGCACTCGCAGGCCAGCCCGGCCATGGTCGTCGGCGTTGCCAAGGGCCGGTGGACCTGCGCGCTCAACCGCGATCCGAAGCGGCTGGTCACCGCGATGCGCGCCAGGGAACTGGGTCGGACGCCGGTCGTGGTCGGCGACCTCGTCGATCTGGTCGGCGACACCTCGGGAACGCCCGGTTCGCTGGCCAGGATCGTCCGGGTGGCCGAGCGCACCAGTGTGCTGCGCCGGACCGCCGACGACACCGACCCGTTCGAGCGGGTCGTCGTCGCCAACGCCGGGAAACTGATCATCGTGACCGCGCTGGCGGATCCGATGCCCCGCACCGGTTTCATCGACCGCGCGCTGGTGGCCGCGTTCGCAGGCGGGCTGTCCCCGGTGCTGTGTCTGACCAAGTCGGATCTGGCCGCGCCGGACGAACTGGCGGCGCTGTACTCGGAGTTGCAGGTCCCGGTGGTGGTGACCAGATCCGATACCGAGCCCGCCGAACTCCGCGAGCTGTTGATCGACGACGTCTCGGCGATGATCGGGCATTCCGGTGTCGGCAAGTCGACCCTGGTGAACCGTCTGGTGCCCGATGCAGGCCGGGCCACCGCCGAGGTGAGCGGAGTCGGCAAGGGACGGCACACCTCGACCTCCGCGGTGGCGCTGCCCTTGGCGGGCGGCGGCTGGGTCGTGGACACCCCCGGGATTCGGTCCTTCGGGCTGGCACACATCAAGCCCGACGATGTGGTGGCGGCATTTCCCGACCTGCATGCGGCGGCGGAGGAGTGTCCTTCCAACTGTGGGCATCTCGGCCCGCCGGAAGACCCGGACTGTTACCTGGACCGGTTTCTCGCCGAAGGCGGTTCATCGCAAGGAAGACTCGACTCGCTGCGCAGGCTTCTTCAGTCCCGCGTTCGCCCAGACGAGAAGTTTGAATGAGCCGAATCCCACTTTCCTCCTTACCCTTTCGATATTGAGGCCGGGAAACCGGGCGATACGTCTACTGACCCGCGTCGTTGCGTGGCGACGGGACGGATCGATCTCGATCATCCCCTAGTCGAATGGAGAGATGAGGGTGCGGAGAACGACGATCGCGGCAATCACCCTGGGGCTGGTGACAGTCGCAGGCGCGTGCGGGGGCGACGGCTCGGACTACACGCCCGAGGGTCCCGACACGAATATGGGCACGGGGGGTGCCGAGCAGACTGAGGAAACCGGTTCCGAATCGGGTGCACCGGAGAGCAGCACCGCTCCTGGCGAGGTGTCCCCGCAGCAACTCTTCAGCTCGATGAACGACAGCGCACGTCAGAAGGGGTCCGCGCACTTCACTATCTCCTCCTCGGAGGAGGGCTTCGGCTCCGGCGACGGGCAGATTCGCTACACCGACGACGGCGCGGACATCTCGCTCACCGTCGAGCTGGCCATCGGAGAGGCCGAGGAGCACCAGCAGATCTCGTTGGCCGCCATCGACAAGGTCGTCTATCTGAACCTGGGCGACGTCACCCCCGGCGACAAGCCATGGGTGCGGATCGACCCCTCCCAGGAGCAGGAAGGCGAGGTCAACCAGGCCTTCGCGATGGTCGCGCAGCAGCTGGTCGACGCCGCCGACCCCACGAGCCAGCTCAACGAGCAGGCCGAGGCCGCCGAGATCACCGACACCGGTGACGAGGACCTCGACGGGGTCGAGACCACCCGATACGACCTGCACCTGGACATCGCGAAGATGGCCCAGACCACCCAGCACGAGCTGGAGAAGCAGCGACTGCAGACCGCGGTGGACAACGGACTGGAGTCGATCGATTATCAGATCTGGCTCGACAAGTCCGACAACGTGCCGGTGCGGTTCGTGATCAACCAGCCCGGTATCACCGGGAACTTCGACGCGGCGGTCATCACCATCGACTACACCGGTTGGGGCGAGTCGGTGGAAATCGACGCACCGCCGGAGGACGAGGTCGGCGAGCTGCCTGCCGGCTGATCCGGGCCAGAAGAATACTCAGATCTCCGCGACCGAACGGGCGTCCGTGGCCTATGCCATGGGCGCCCGTTCGCGTGAGAAACGGCGATTGCCCGGCGCTCGCATTAGCGTTCCGCCGCGTCGCCTGATTTGATGAACGCCCAACTCCGGAGGGTAAAAGCGTGCCGCGTGAATTCACCGCTTCGCTGGGACCGAGACACCGCCGTGTCGCATTCCCTCGGCTATTCGCTGGAATTCATCGCCGCTATGGAGTCAGAGTCCATTCGACGCACCGATAACGGTCTCGCTTTCGAGGGGCGGCGGATCTCGCCCCGGACGGCAGAACCGGCGGCCGAACCCGACCTGCCGTCACCGGATGGCGCTCAGCCGGTGGGCACCCGCTCGGACAGTTGATCCGAGGGTGGCACCTCGACCTCGTGTGCCTCGCCCCAGAGACTGAAATCGGTCTCGGTCCGCACCAGGCCTGCCTCGGGCATCTCGAACTCCACGGCCTGCCGTAGCGGCAGATCGTCGGCATCGACCCACACCTCGGCCTGCACCGTGGTCACCCCGGCGGCGGACAACGCCTCGTACGCCGCCGCGCCGACCTCGTCCGTGTCGGCCTCCAGTGCCTCGGCCACGTCGATGCTCAGTTCGTACCGGTAGACGGCCACATCGCCCACGGTGTCCGGCTCGGCGGCGGTGATCTCGGCGGCGGCAGGCAGCGCATCGGCCAGCGAGGCCGAGCGGGCCGCCTGTTGATGCAGCCCGCCGAACTGTGCTCCCAGCGGGTCGGCGGTGGTCGGGTCCACTCGTAACCAGGGACGTTGATCGGCTTCGAGCTGGTCGGGCGGCACCTCGACATAGAGGAAGTCGTTCGCGGCGATGAATCGGGATTCCCGGCCGTGCCCGGCGAAGACACAGTCGAAGTCGAAATCGGTACCGGCCGACTCGTCGGCCGAGTCCGGCACCGTGGTCAGACACCGACCCGTGCTCGTGGGCTCATCGCCCGTGGAGAACGCGAACTCCAGTCGGGCCGAACCCGCATCCGCCATCGCCTCCCTGGTCGCCGACGACAACGAGGCGACGTCGTCGTGCGCGCTGGGTTCGGCATCGGAGCAGGCCGTCAGAGTGGTCGCGACCGCCAGAACGGACAGGATCGTCGTGCTGCGTCGTCTCACCGAACTCCCACCCTGCGTCCACCACGTCGACTCCGACATCGCCGGTGAGCCTAGACCAGCACCGACGGGTGCGGGGCGGACTCCGGACAACCCGTGAGGTTCCCGGCGACCGCCCCGCCATTGCGCGCTGTGCGTCAGCCCATGTGCGGGTAACGGTGGTCGGTCGGCGCCACGAAGGTCTCCTTGATCGACCTCGGGCTGGTCCAACGCAACAGGTTGAACATCGAACCGGCCTTGTCGTTGGTGCCCGACGCCCGCGAACCGCCGAACGGCTGCTGGCCGACGACCGAACCGGTCGGCCGGTCATTGACGTAGAAGTTGCCCGCCGCGAACCGCAGCGCCCGGTGTGCCTCCTCGATCGCCGCGCGGTCGGTGGCGAACACCGCGCCGGTCAGGGCGTACGGGCTCGCCGCGTCGACCTGGGCCAACACCTGCGAGTAGTCGGCGTCCTCGTAGACCGAGATCGCCAGGATCGGCCCGAAGTACTCGGTGGTGAACACCTCGTCGGTCGGGTCGGTCCCGACCAGCACGGTCGGCTCGACGAAGTAACCCGTGGAATCGTCGTAACCGCCGCCTGCCAACACCTCCAGCGTCGATGAGGCCGCAGCGCGGTCCAGGGCCGCCTTGTGCTTGGCGAACGCCCTGGCGTCGATGACCGCACCACCGAAGTGCTTGAGGTCGGTGACGTCGCCGTAGGAGATGGTCTTGGTGACATCGGCCAGCTCCTCGCGCAGGCCGCCCTCCCACAGCGAACGAGGCAGGTAGGCCCGCGAGGCCGCCGAGCACTTCTGCCCCTGGTACTCGAAGGCGGCCCGCACCAGCGCAGTGACGATCGGCGCCGGGTCCGCCGACGGGTGTACGACGACGAAGTCCTTGCCGCCGGTCTCGCCGACGATCCTGGGGTAGCTCCGGTAGCGGTCCAGGTTCTCGCCGATCGTGCGCCACAGCAGCTTGAAGGTGGCGGTCGACCCGGTGAAGTGCAGTCCCGCGAAGTCGGGATCGGTCAGCGCGACCTCGCTGACGGCCTTGCCGTCGCCGGTGACCATGTTGATCACGCCGGGCGGCAGACCCGCGGCCTCGAAGGCCTGCATGGTGAAGTGCGCGGCGAGCTGCTGCGTCGGGGTCGGCTTCCACACCACGGTGTTGCCCATCAGCGCGGGCGCCGTGGGCAGGTTGCCCGCGATCGCGGTGAAGTTGAAGGGCGTGATGGCGGTGACGAAGCCGTCCAACGGCCGGTACTCCATGCGGTTCCACGCGCCGGGCACCGACGAGGGCTGCTCGGCGATGATCCGCCGGGCGTAGTCGACGTTGAATCGCAGGAAGTCGATCAGCTCACAGGCGGCGTCGATCTCGGACTGCTGGACCGACTTCGACTGACCGAGCATGGTGGCGGCGTTGATCGTGTCCCGCCACGGGCCTGCGATCAGGTCGGCGGCCCGCAACAACACGGCGGCCCGCTCGTCGAAGGGCAACGCAGCCCAGTCCGCGCTCGCGTCCTTGGCGGACTGCACGGCCGCCCCGACGTCCTCCGGGGTCGACTGCGCACTCACGCCGAGCACATGACCGTGGTCGTGCGGCTGGACGACGTCGAAACTCGCACCGCCCGCCATCACCCGGCGACCACCGATGGTCTGGGTGAGGTCGTGGTTGGTGCTCTCCAACTCGGCGATTCGGCGCAGCAGCGACTCGCGCTCTGCGGAACCGGGAGCGTAGGACTGCACCGGCTCGTTTCGCGGGCTGGGCGGGGATGTCACGGCGTCCATGAGCGGGGTCGTCTCCTCGGGCGTCGGTACGGCGGCGTACAGGGTCGGCGGGCGTCCGACCGGGGTACGGCCACGAACGCCCGCCCCATCCTGGCACGAGCTCAGCCAGGTCTCCGCCTGCGTCGGCCCCGCGTCCGCGCACTGCATCGTTGCAGCGCAGGACCCACTCGCTCGTCGGTCACCGCCCGGATGTCCGCACCTACCCAAGGTGACCGACCAGCGCATCACATCAGTTCGAGGAGGAACGGCACCTCTTGCACCGCGTACCAGGCCAGCTCGTGATCCTCGGCCTCGCCGAGGGCGAACTCGGCATCGTCGTCGCCCAGATCGGCCGCGTCGATCACCTCGGCGGCGGCGCGGACGGCGTCCTCGGCATCCGGATCGTCGACGTGCACCGCGGCGATGGCACGCAACGGCACCGGCCCGCCGACCCGCACCACCGCGGCATCGAGATCCGGCCGCAGCGTCACCTCGTCCACGTCGGCTGCGACCACCACCCGGCGCGCGGGCACCTTCGGGTCCTCGGCGAACTCGGCGGCCAGCAGCCGGACCGAGCCCCTGGTGGCCTCCATCAATGCGGCGTACTCGAGTTCCTCGGTACTGCCGGTCGCATAGGACTCACGCAACATCGGCGTCAGCGCGAAGGCCGTGCCGCTCACCGGCACCAGCTCATCGGTGGCCAACAGCGACCGCAGCATCGCCACCGTCGCCGGAACGTAGATCCGCATCACACCGTCCCCAACAGCTCATCGAGGGATTCGTCGATCATCCCCGCCAACACGTCCACGTCGAACATCGCATTCCGATCGCCGTTGAGCCCGAAGTAAACGCCGCCGTCGTAGGAACCCACCCCGATGGACAGGGCCTGGTGCTTGGCCAGCGGCACCACCGGGAACATCCCCACCATCTTCGTCCCTGCCGCGTACAACGGCACCTGTGGTCCGGGAACGTTGCTGACCACCACATTGAACAGTCTGCGCGAGAATGAGTTCGCGGCGCGCGCCCCGAGGGCATGCAGCGTCGGCGGGGCGAACCCGGAGAGGCGGACCAGCGCACTGGCGGCCACCGACTGGCCCGATTCCTGATGCGCACGCATCGCATGACCGACGTGATGCAATCGCAGTGTCGCGCTCGGCTCCCCCACCGGCAGTTCAACGAGATAGGCGGACACCTTGTTCCCCGCCACCGGCCCGGCGAGCTCCTCCGCCTCGGGTGGCTCCCCCGCACCGGAACCGCGAACCGACACCGGCACCATCGCCCGGATGGTGCTCGCCGCCGTGACCACCTCGCCCCGCGACAGCAGCCAATTACGCAAGGCGCCCGCGATCACCGCCAGGATGACGTCGTTCACCGTCCCGCCATGGGCTCGTCGCACCTTCCGATAGTCCGCCAACCGCGTCCTGGTCACCGCGAACCGACGTTGCACGGAGATGCTCACGTTGAGCGGGCCCCGCGTGGTCGGCCGCGCGGCGGTGCGGACCGCCGAGGCGACTCCGCCAAGGGCCTCCGCGACGTTGCGGACCGTGGCCGCCACGTCCATCGCGGCGACTCGCGCGTTCTCCACGATCTCGCCCGGTCTGCGCACGGCCTCGCTCGCCGCGTCGAGCACGAGTTGCAGTGGGTTGGGTCCCGGTTCCGGCATCCACAGGTCGTCGCCGACGCGGGGCGCGGTCGGCTCGTCGTCCAGGATCACCTGGCCGATGTCGAAGCCGCCGATGCCGTCGACCATCGCGTTGTGCGTCTTGGTGATGAGCGCGACGCGGTTCCGGCTCAGCCCCTCGACGACATACGCCTCCCACAACGGACGGGAATGATCCAGTGGCCGGGACATCAGGCGGGCGACCAGGTCCGCGAGCTGGGCGTCGTTGCCCGGCCGAGGCAGTGCGGAACGGCGCAGGTGGTAGTCCAGATCGAAGTCGGGATCGTCGACCCACACCGGCCGCGCCAGCATTCCGGGAACCTGGACGACCTTCTGCCGATACCGGGGGGCCAGCGGCAGCCGCTGCTCGATCAACGCGGCGATCCGCCCGTACTCCAGACCGCCGATCCGCCCGACGTCCTCGGCGGCACGCGCCCGACCCGGGGGCCTGCGGTTCGTCGACCGGGGCTGCTGGAAGAGCAACACCGTGCCGACGTGCATGGGAGTAGTCGGATCCTCCAGATAGAGGAAGGACGCATCCAGGGCGGAGAGTCGATCCGGCATGGACGAATCCTGACACACCTACGGTCGTGCGATCCTGCTCGTCGTGCCCAACGATGTCTCTCCGAAGGACCGGTTCGTCACGGTCTACGGACGAAAGCCCGTGCTCGAAGCCCTGCAGGACCCCGATCTGGCCGTGGACAAGGTGATTCTGGCCGAGAACGCCGTCGGGGCGGTCGCCAGGGAGATCATCCAGGCCGCGAGGAGTCGAGGGGTCGCCGTGCAGCGGGCCACCGCTCAGCGGGTGAAGGTGCTGGCAGGCAACGGCAGACACGATCAGGGTGTGTTGGCCGATGTGGTCGCGCCGAGGATGCGCACGCTGACCGCCGCACTGTCCTCACCTCGGGATATGCCCGAGACGCTGCTGCTGCTGGACGGCATCACCACCCCGGCCAACGTCGGCATGATTCTGCGCACCGCCACCGCAGCGGGGATCGGCGGGGTCGTGGTGCCCCGACGCGGCGTGGCCTCCATCGACCCGCTGGTGGTGAAGGCCTCGGCGGGCGTGGCGTTCCGGGCGCCGATTCTGCGGGCGGCGACGGCGGCGAGCGCGGCGGAGGAACTGATCGAGGCCGGTTTCTCGCTCTTCGCGATGGCAGCCGACGGCGAGACGACACTCTTCGACGTCGAGTTGCCTCGGCGGGTGGCGTTCGTGTTGGGCGGCGAGACCGATGGTGTCTCCGACGAGGTCGCCGAATCGGTGATGGGCCGGGTCTCGATCCCGCTGGCAGGCGGCGTCGAATCGCTGAACGTCGCCAGCGCGGCGGCGGTACTCACCTTCGAGCTGACGCGCAGGCGGCTGGCGGCGGGCGCCTGAGAACGGCCGCGCGGGTCGGACGCCGGCCTGCGGGAGCCGGGCTCACCCGGTCGGTTCGGCGGAGAAGTCCCGGTCGAACAACACGGCGAGTTCCTCGACGGTGGCCTGGACCGTCCGGTGGTGCACGCCGACCATGCCCGCCCGGACGGCGCCCTCGACGTTGGTCGGCAGGTCGTCGACGAAGACGCAGGCGCCGGTCGGCAGGTCCAGGCGTTTGGCGGCGAACCGGTAGATCTCCGGGTCCGGCTTGAACAGGCCGACCTCGCCGGAGACGACCATCGCGTCGAACAAGCCTGCCAACATCTCGTCGTCCGGCGCGCCCTCGGCGTTGGACAACAGAGCGGTACGCAGCCCACTGGCGCGGGCGGCACGCACGACCGATATCAGCGGTGGTTCGCGATCGGGGATCCCGTCGACGTCGGTGAGCACCCCGAAGAAGTCGACGACCAGTCCTGAAAGGGTCACGCCCGCCAGTCTAGGAATTACTCGGCGGCGACACATCCAGGTGATATTCGGCGGAATCGGTACGGATCCACCGGCTTGGTCGCTCTACTCCCCGACCGCTGTCCCCGCCGGGAGGAAGACGATGACCGCGCTGCTCTGTTCCGAGGACACCGCCGAGCTGTGGCGGCCGGTGTTCGCCGGGCTCGTGCTGCAGGATCCGGTGTCCACGGCCGGGTGTCCGGACCCACCGCCCGGTCCGGAGGTCGCGGCGAGAACGGCCGCGGCGCGCTCGGCGGTGGCCTTCGAGACCGCCGGGCTCGATGTCGACGGGGCGAGGCCCGAGTCGGTCCCACGCCCGATGCTGCGCAGGCTTGCCGAGGTGACGGGTGGGTCGGCGCCGCCCATCGAGGTCACGCCGCGTTCCGTTTCCCGGAGTGCGGCGCCGGACCCGTCCGATCGACACCGCCCGTCGGCGCATCGCATCGCCAGACAGACCCTGCATGCGCTGGTGGAGATCCTCGACGGCAGGCGGTCCCGGGCACAGCTCGGCAGGCTGCTGATCCCCGAGCTACACGGTCGGATCACGCCACGGGTCGGGCACGCACCGGGCCGTATCCCGCCGAGCAGGCTGCTTCGGGTTCATGCCCAACAGGTCGGCGAGCGGGCGATCGAGGCGACCGCGCCCGTTCGAATCCGGGATCGCGTCGCAGCGATCGCACTGCGGCTCGAACTACGCGGTGCACGCTGGCTGGGCACCGAACTCCAACTACCCCCACTGACCGGGCTCGGAAGAGGGCGGCCCGTCGCGCAAGACGGTCGGCGGCCTCGGTAGGGCGCCGCACGGTACCGCCCCGAGCGAGCCCAACCTGCGGATCACCCATCGATTCGGATCGGTGCCACCGACAGATCGGCGGGGCAGGCGCTACCGCCTGCCCCGCCGCCTGAGAACTAGCCGATCAGTTCCGCTTGTCCCGCTTGGCCTGCGCACGTTCCGCAGCACGCCGGTCCTTACGGCTGCCGCCCTGCCGGGGCGTGCCCGAGGAACCGCCACCCCTGGTCTCCACGCCGCCACCCTCGTCCGGTCCGGAGTAGGTGAGGCGCTGCTGGCCGGGGCCGCCGAGGCCCTTGCCACGCAGGGCGGGCGGCACGGCCTCCTCCGCACGAGGCGCAACGGGCTGCCTCGGCGGAACCGGACGTCGCCCGTTGCCGTTGCGAGCGTTGCCGTTCTGGTTGGCCGCCGGGCGGGCGCCACCGTTGGTGTTGGCCCGGCCGTTCGCGCTGGCAGCACCACCAGCAGGTGCCGAGGCCGGATCGGCGTTGTCCGAGCCACCCACCGTGACGGCCACCGAGGGGTCCGGCGCGCCTGCGGCTTGCGCGGCACCGCCCGCAGGCTCCACCGGGATGTTGAACACGAAGCCGACGGATTCCTCCTTGAGCGCCTCCAGCATCGCGGAGAACATCTCGAAACCCTCGCGCTGGTACTCGATCGCGGGGTCGCGCTGGGCCATCGCCCGCAGGCCGATGCCCTCCTTGAGGTAGTCCATCTCGTAGAGGTGTTCGCGCCACTTGCGGTCCAGCACCGAGAGCAGCACCCGCCGCTCCAGCTGGCGCATACCGTTCTCCTGGCCGATCTTCTCGTTGATCTCGGCCTCGCGGATGCCGTACGCCTCCCTGGCGTCGGCGAGCACGGCCGTCAACAGCTCGTCTTTGGTGAGTCCCTTCTCCGACTCGTCGACGAGCTTCTTGTGATCGATGCTCACCGGATACAGCGTCTTCAACGCTGTCCACAGCTGTTCGAGGTCCCAGTCCTCCACGTCGCCGTCGGAGGTCGCGGAGGTCACGTAGGCGGTCAGCACATCGGTCATCATGTGCTCGATCTGCTCGCGCAGATCCTCGCCCTCCATGATCCGATGGCGCTCCGCGTAGATGACCTGACGCTGCTTGTTCATCACCTCGTCGTACTTCAAGACGTTCTTACGAATCTCGAAGTTCTGCTGCTCGACCTGGGTCTGTGCCGACAGGATCGCTCTGGTGACCATCTTGTGCTCGATCGGCACGTTCTCCGGCACCCGTAGCCGGTTCATCACGGCCTCGACCATCGACGCGTTGAAGCGCCGCATCAGTTCGTCGCCGAGGGAGAGGTAGAACCGCGACTCGCCGGGGTCGCCCTGTCGACCGGCACGACCACGAAGCTGGTTGTCGATACGGCGGGACTCATGGCGCTCGGTGCCGAGCACGTAGAGGCCGCCGGAGTCGCGGACCTCGGCTGCCTCCGCCTCGACGGTGGACTTGGTCTCGGCCAAGACCTCGTCCCAGGCGGCCTCGTACTCCTCCGGGGTCTTCACCGGGTCGAGGCCCCTGGCCCGCAGCTCCTCGTCCGCGATGATGTCCGGGTTGCCGCCGAGCACGATGTCGGTACCACGACCGGCCATGTTGGTGGCCACCGTGACCGCGCCCTTGAGCCCTGCGCGGGCGATGATCGACGCCTCCCGCTCGTGGTGCTTGGCGTTGAGCACCTCGTGCGGAACGCTCATCTTGGTGAGCACCTTCGACAGGTACTCGGAGCGCTCGACGCTGGTGGTACCGACCAAGACCGGCTGGCCCTTGCGGTGGCGCTCCTCGATGTCCTCGGCGAGCGCGTCGAACTTGGCCTGCTCGGTCTTGTAGACGAGGTCCGGCTGGTCCTTACGAACCGCGGTCCGGTTCGTCGGAATGCTGACCACACCCAGCTTGTAGATCTGGTTCAGCTCGGTGGCCTCGGTCTGGGCCGTACCGGTCATGCCCGCGAGCTTCTCGTACAGCCGGAAGTAGTTCTGCAGCGTGATGGTGGCCAGCGTCTGGTTCTCGGCCTTGATCGGCACCCGCTCCTTGGCCTCGATGGCCTGGTGCATGCCCTCGTTGTATCGCCGACCGGACAGCACACGGCCGGTGAACTCGTCGACGATGACGACCTCGTCGCCTCGGACGATGTAGTCCTTGTCCTTGTTGAACAGCTCCTTGGCCTTCAGAGCGTTGTTCAGGTAGCCGACCAGCGGCGTGTTGGCGGCCTCGTAGAGGTTGTCGATGCCGAGCTGATCCTCGATCAGCTCCACGCCCTTCTCGGACACACCGACGGTGCGCTTGCGCTCGTCCACCTCGTAGTGCTCGTCGCGCTTGAGCAGCGGCGCGAGCCGGGCGAACTCCTGGTACCAGCGCGAGGACTGGTCGGTGGGACCGGAGATGATCAGCGGCGTCCTGGCCTCGTCGATGAGGATCGAGTCGACCTCGTCGACCACGGCGAAATGGTGCCCGCGCTGCACCAGATCCTTGGTGCTCCAGGCCATGTTGTCACGCAGGTAGTCGAAGCCGAACTCGTTGTTCGTGCCGTAGGTGATGTCCGCGCCATACGCCTCTCGGCGCTGCGCGGGGGTCATCTGCGCGACGATGACGTCGACCTTCAGTCCCAGGAAGCGGTGTACCCGGCCCATCCACTGGGAGTCACGTTTGGCCAGGTAGTCGTTCGTGGTGACCACGTGGACGCCCTCGCCGGGGATGGCGTTGAGGTAGATGGCCAACGCCGAGGTCAGCGTCTTGCCCTCACCGGTGCGCATCTCGGCGACCTGGCCGAGGTGGAGTGCGGCACCACCCATGATCTGCACATCGAAGGGGCGTTGCCCCAGGGTGCGCTTGGCGGCCTCCCTGGCCACCGCGAATGCTTCGGGAAGCAGCTCGTTCAGCGACTCCCCCTTGGCGTGGCGTTCGCGGAACGCGTCGGTCTTCGCCCGGAGATCGGCGTCCGTGAGATCGACGAAGTCGTCTTCCAGGGAGTTGACGTGCGCCGCGATCACCCGCAGGCGCTTGAGCGTCTTGCCCTCGCCGGCGCGGAGCAGTCGAGACAGGACCATGCGGTCGACCTCACTAGCTGATCGTCATGCGCCCGGTCAGGACGCTTTGCCGCCATCGTAGGCATGGACAGGGTGCAGACGGCATACATGCAGCTCGCGGCGGGGCCGCTCGACACGGATGCCCTCCTTAAGAATGCCCGATCACCCATCGGGGGATGCAAGGTGGTCGGACACGTTCTCGAACGCACAGCCGTCGGTGCAGCCGCGTCGGGCAGCCGCTCGCGACGTCCGCCCAGGTACCGACGGGTGACCCGCCCGGTACGGCGCGTGGCATCGCTGCGCCCGCAGCACTCCGCCCCGCCGCGCGAACGGGCGCGGCGGGGCGGAGGCGGTGCGATCGGACACGCTTGTCATCGCGTCCTGTCGATCGGGGGCATCGTCATCGCCTCGGGGAGCGGGTCGGTGCGCCTGCCGAGGCGGGCAGCTCACGCGGCGAGCTGGATCACTCCGTAGTCGAAGCCACGCCTGCGGTACACCACGCTGGGCCGACCACTCTCCGCGTCGGAGAAGAGGTAGAAGTCGTGGCCGACCAGCTCCATCTCATAGAGGGCTTGGTCGACGGTCATCGGCGTGGAGGGATGTACCTTCTCGCGGACGATCTGGCCGGGCTCGTGCGCGGCGGGCAGGTCCTGCCAGCGCTGCGCAGGCATGGCGTCGTCCTGCTGAGGCTCGGCTGTCTCGACTTCGGTCGCCTTCAACACGGCTGTGCTCCCTCGCTTGCCATTGATGTGGCCGGTGGTCGCGTCCGGCAGCACGTCGGGAACGATTGCGGTGGCCTCGGCCACCGATGTGGGATTACGTCGCCCGTAGTGGACCCTGCGCCGATCGTGTGCGCGGCGGAGTCTGCTCTCCAATTTGGCGACGGCGCCGTCCAACGCGGCGTAGAAGTCGGCGGCGGTGGCCTCGGCCCGGATGACCGGCCCCTTGCCCTTGCCGGTGATCTCCACTCGCTGGCAGTTCTTCGTCTGCCTGGGGTTGGGCTCGTGGAAGAGTTCCACGTCGAAGCTGATGACCTTGCGGTCGTAACGTTCGAGGCGATCCAACTTGTCCGCCACGTGTGCCCGGTAGTGCTCGGGCACCTCTACGTTGCGACCCTTGACGACGATGTCCATTCGCGACCTCCTCGCAGTCGTGCGAGTGACACTTCACTGGGCTCGAGCGTTGGCTTCACCCGGACGGGCTCGGCATCAATCACTCGATGGCTGTACTTATCCCCTCCTTCTGCGCTGTTCAACCGTGCCGTTCGGCAACGAACGGACGCTGGTAGCGCTGGACGTTAGCCCGCTTGTTACCTGGATGACAGACCCGACTTGGGGGACGAACCGCAGCTACGGAACGTGATTGCCATGCTTGACAGGGGCTTTTTACCCCCGCCACACGGCCCCGAAAGATCTTCATATCACCCGATTGGGTGGTACCCAACGCGACAAAACCCGGCTCGGAAATCCGAGCTGAGTTGCGCGCGTCCGGCCGTGTCATATCTGGATAACGAGCCGGAAGCCGTTCGAGTTCCCCCGAATGTCGCTTGCTCGATACAGCCATTCGGTTGAAGATCGAATGACGCACCGACCCGCGAGGGGCGACGACGTGCTACCGCCGATCCCGGTGTGCGGAGGTCAATGCCAGGACCGAGGCGACCGGCACGCCCGCCTCGGCGAGTGCCGTGATCGCGGCGCCTGCGGTCGCGCCCGTGGTCAGCACGTCGTCGACCAGGATCACCGGGGTGCCCGACGGTGGCAACGCGGCCGGTCGGACACGCACCCGCCCCGCCAGATTGGCCGCCCGCTCCCGGTCGTCGAGCCCGACCGACTCCGCCGCCCCGGCGGCCAACACCAGACACGGCGCCAGCGCGCAGGGCGTTCCGTTCTCCGCCACCGTCCTCGCCGCGATCCGCAGTAGCCGCTCGACGTGGTTGCCGCCCCGGCGCCGCGCGACGGCGGGCCGGGAGGGCGCGGGCACCAGCCACGGTTCCGACGCCGCCTGCGCGGACGACCCCGACGACAACAACGGCAGGGCCGCCGCGACGAGCAGGCCCAGCGGTCGGGCGAGCGACCGCTCGCCGCGCTCCTTGTACGCGACCACCGCCTGCCGAGCCGCCCCCGAGTACCGGGCCAACGCGAAGCAGGGCGCCGACACCGATCGCGGCAGGCCCGGCACCGGCATCGGCGGGCCGAACTCCGCGACACAGTCCGGACACAGCGAATCGCCCGCTGCCGAACAACCCACGCAGGTCGATGGGAACACCAGATCCGAGAGATCACGCAGAGCATTGGACAGAACACGCATAGCGCACACCCTGTCGCACGCTGCCATCCGACCGTGCTCGACCCGCGCGGCGGCCGGGCGATCTTCCGTAGCCTCGCAGGCGGAGGCACGGATTTCGATCACGCCGTTGGGCACCGCCGCAGTTCCCCAGCACCCCGGTGTCCGGTACGTCGGTCCTGTCGTGCCCATCGGGACTCGAACACAACGGGCGGAGTCATGCACCCATCGATCAACGTGCCGATCACCCAGGAGCTCGTGTACGGCGCTCTGGAACTAGAGCAGACCGCGACCGGGGTCCTACTGCGACGACTACCCGCGTGGGCCGTCGCCCAGAGTCCGGGTGGGTTACTCGCCGACGCGGTGACGCAGCCGTCCGGCGTGCGGCTGGTCTTTCGCACCGAGGCCACCACCATCGAGTTGACCACGCTGCGCACCACCCAGCTCTATGTGGGCGGGCCGTCCTGGCCTGCAGGCGTGTACGACCTGTGCATCGACGGCGAGCTCACCGCCCAGGCCAGTGTGGACGGCGGCAACGTCGTGGCCATCGACCTGGCGACGGGCACCACGGAGACCAAGCCGGGCGGGCCGGGAACGCTGCGCTTCGTCGAGCTACCCGCGCGGATGAAGAGGGTCGAGATCTGGTTGCCGCACCGCGAGACCACCGAGCTCGTCGCCCTGCGTGCCGATGCTCCCGTCGAACCGGTACCAACCGGCGAGCGCCGGGTATGGCTGCACCACGGCAGCTCGATCAGCCAGGGTGCCAATGCCGCCACCCCCAGCAGCAGCTGGCCCGCAGTCGCCGCCACGAACGCCGAGGTGGACCTGATCAATCTGGGGTTCAGTGGCAACGCGCTGCTCGACCCTTTCACCGCCAGGGTCATGCGGGACACCCCGGCCGACCTGATCAGCGTCAAGATCGGCATCAACCTGGTCAACGCCGATCTGATGCGGATGCGTGCCTTCCCGCCTGCCGTGCACGGCTTCCTCGACACCATCCGCGACGGACATCCCGACACGCCCTTGCTGGTCGTCTCACCGGTGTCCTGTCCCATCCACGAGGACACCCCCGGTCCCGGCGCCTTCGATATCGAGGCGTTCACCTCGGGACAGTCGCGCTTCGTGGCCACCGGCGATCCCGCCGAGGTCGCCGCCGGAAGACTCACCCTCACGACCATTCGCGCGGAGCTGGCCCGGATCGTCGCCCAGCGGCAAGTCGATGACGCGAGGCTGCACTATCTCGACGGCCGGGAGCTCTACGGCCCGGCCGACGTCGAGGAGTTGCCGCTGCCCGACGATCTGCACCCGGACACCGAAAGTCATCGCCGGATCGGCGAACGCTTCGCCCGGCTGGCCTTCGCCGAGGGCGGGGCCTTCGGCGACCACCACAGCTGAACCTCGGAGTCCGGCGCCGGGTGCGGGAGGAGCCGCCGTCACGGGCGGTTCTTCTCCAAGGCGGCCACGTACGCCTTGATCAGGTGATCCCGTATTCCATCGCTGGCCGGGGCGAAGAGGTCCGAGGTCAGTCCGCGGCCCCGATCGAGTAGGCCCGGCACCAAGGGCATGGACTCGTGGACGCGTCCCGCAGAGTCGAGGTACCTCGGGGCCGCAACGTGATGGAACACCGGCTCCGGTGGAACCCGGGCGACGATGTCGTTGTTGTTGACCACCCGGAAGGTACGTCCGGCCAACGCCCGGTCGTAGGCATCGGCCAGCGTGCGGTCACAGGTACGGGGCTGACCGAAGGTGTACACGCCGTCCGCCGCGAGCCGTGGGTTCTCGAACTCCAGCCAGGCCGCGGCCAACATGGCCAGTGCGCCGCCGAGGCTGTGCCCGGTGAACCACACCGTCTGCTCGGCGTCGCGCAGTTCGTCGATGGCCGAACGCACTGCCGGGAACACCGCGCGCAATGCCTCCGCGAAGCCATAGTGGACGAAACCGGTGTTGCCCGGTCCCCGCCAGGGCGGAGTGGTCGCATCCGACAGCCAATCGCGCAACTCGACCGGCTCGGTGCCCCGGAACGTCGTCACGATCATCGTCGAGTTCGCCATGGTGTAGGCCTGGGTGTCGCTGAGCGCGAACGGCGGTGCAAACGTCGAGTGGTGATGCCTAATTCGGTCGAAGCCCCACTCGGCGGCGGTGCTCTCGATCCGACTCGGGTCCTCGTAGGCCAGTTCGGCCGCTTTGGCCATGCCGTACGCCTGCCTGGCGTCGTATCCGGTGATCTGATGATTCAGTGTCGGCGCAGACATCGCCCATCCTCAGAAGTTCACAACACGTCTCGCGGCAGCCTTCGCCTGCCGCACGGCGTCCGTTCCTACCGATGCGGGGTCCAACGCGATACCGATCCGCCCGCCAATCACCCGACCGAGGGGCCTTGAGCACCCCACCGGGGCGCCTTGATCACGTGCAGCCTGCGCCGATACTCGGCCCGGCGGGCGCGGGGAGAGCGAACGGCGACTCGGCCTCAGCCCGGATACGAGGGCACCACGCTGGCGCCGGAGACCCGAAGCAGCTGCTTCCAATATCCGTTCAGGTCGGAGGTGGTCCACAGGCCGTTCTCGTCGGCCACGATGACGTCCCGCCCGGGGAACGCGGTGATCTCGGTGATCGGCGGGTTCAGGTTCGTCGCCTGATAGGTCCGGCCGTCCAGCCCGTCCTCCTGCAAGCGCACCACCGGGGCCTCCGGGTTCTCGGTGGCGACCACCAGCAGATCGCCCTCCAACGACTCGGTCGACGGGCTGTTCCAGCTCACCGCCGTGACCGACGGGCCCTGAGCCTGTGGATTGCCCGGCAGCAGGAGTTCTCGCAGATTGCCGATCCTCGGCTTGCCGCCCGAATTGACGATCGCGCCGACCAGAAGCTTCCCGCCTGCCACGGCGACCACCCGCATGCCGTCGAAGGCGAAGCGCAGCGCGCTGATCTCGCCGTATTCCCGAAGTTCGCCTGCCGCGACCTCATGGGCCTGCCAGCCGCCCTCGCCGGTGCCCACGACCTGCAACACCGTCCGGCCGTCGGCCACGGTCCATAGTTCGGAATCACCGGCCCGCCACGTCGGCCTGGTCAGCGAACTCGCCTCGATCGGCACCGGGTTCAGCTCGGCGCCGTACTCGCCCGCCCACAGCTTGCGACCACCCATGCCGTCGTCGCCGACCACGGCGAGGTTGGACCCGGTCACCGACTGGCTGGCGCTGCGGGCCAGATAGGCACCATCGCCCGCCGGACCGGGGACCGGCTCCTCGCCCACCGCCACCAAGGTCTGCACCTGGCCGTCCCGAACGACCAGCCCGGGCAGATCGTGATCCGGCACGGTCGCTCTGCGCAGATCGTTGAAGTCCTCGCGATGCCACTCCGACCGCTCCGGCAGCACGTCCACGCCCTCGACAAGGACCCGAACCGGGGTGGGCCGCAACGACTGGAGGGAGAACACCAACCCCGCCACCATCTGTCGTCGTTCCTCATAGGGCGACTCGCCGAGGCTCGTGAGATCGATCTCGATCGCACCTTCCTCGTTCTCCGCCACCGCATGCCGGATATTGACGCCCGCAGGCAGCACCTCGTGTACCGCGCCCTGCAAGGCGGGCGACGGTCCCTTCTTGAGCAACTCGACGATCTGCCCCGGCTGGCTGCTGTTCGTCGCGGGCGGGAGATAGCGGCGTTCCGGCACCAGCCCCGGCCGGTCGAAGGCGAAGAAGTAGAGCTGGACCGGCTGGTAGTGATCACGGAAATCAGTCAAGGGGATCACCACGCCGGGCGGGGGATCGGTGATCCGCCAGCCGTCGTCGGTCCACCGCATCGGCAGCAGGAACTCCTTGCGTTCGCGGCGCGGCTCGAAGGCGCTGAACTCGTTGAGGATTCCGACCTCCCAGCCGGACACCTCGACGACCGCCGTCCCCTCCTCCGGTGCTACTGCCTGGTCTGGGGCATCGATCGCGTTGTAGTTGCTCGCCAAGAGACTGACGCTCACGTCGTCGTTCCAGGAATCGGCGGCCTCGGCGGTGAGGTGCATGCGCGCGGCCCGGTGGTCGTCGTCGGGGTCGACGCTGTCGGCGAGGAAGCTCCTGGCCAGTTCGACGGCGCTGAGTTGGCTGTCGGGCGGCTCGGGAGTGGAGGCACGGCCGCCCTCGACGACCTGTTCGAGCTTGATCGGCGTCGAGGAGTCCGGGATGGCCGCGCAGCCTGCGACGGCGAACATCGACGCAGCGATCAGCAGCACGACGAGTCGGTTCCCGCCGGTCATCCGCTTCATGATCTCGAATCCCCCTCGCCGAGTGCCGTGGTGCGGCCGTCGTCCCATCCGTCGGCCTCCCGTTGTCGATCGGGCTCGTCCGGAGGTGTCGGCGCCGAATGCAGTGGATCGGCCGGGGGCTGCGCGGACGATTCGGTCTCCTCATCGGCCGCCTGCCAGCGTAGGGCGTCCGCGACCGAGTCCCCAACGGTGCTTTCCGGCGGCGTCTGCTCGACCTCGGTGGCGATAGAACGCCCCTCGACGATCGGTGGCAGCGGCAGCGGACTGCCGTTGACCTCTTCGCCGATGCGGCGCGGCAGGGTCAACCGGAAGCAGGCACCGACCCCGACCTCGCCCCAGGCATCCAACATCCCGCCGTGCAGCCTGGCGTCCTCCAGGCTGATGGCCAGCCCGAGGCCGGTGCCGCCGGTACGTCGGTTCCGGGAGGGATCGGCCCGCCAGAAGCGGTTGAACACCAATTCCTCCTCGCCGGGCCGCAGTCCGACGCCCCGGTCCAGCACGGTGATCGCGGCGGCATTGCGGTCCGCGGCCAGCGTCACCACGACCGGGTTGCCCTCGCAGTGATCCACGGCGTTGGCCAGCAGGTTCCGCAGTACCCGTTCGATGCGACGTGAGTCGATCTCGGTCAGCACCGGATGCGGGGGCAGGTTGACCTCGATGGAGGCGCCGACATTGGTCGACAGGCCGCGAACGGCTTCCAGCGCGTTCTCGACCGAGGATCGAAGGTCGACCGTCTCGGCGCTGATGTCCACCACGCCCGCATCGTGTCTGCTGATCTCCAGCAGATCGCCGAGCAGCGATTCGAACCGGTCCAGCTCGTTGACCAGCAATTCGGTCGAGCGGGCCAAGCCCATCGGGAACTGGTCCCGTGAGGCGTGCAGCACGTCGGCCGCCATCCGCACCGTGGTCAGCGGCGTCCGCAGCTCGTGGGAGACGTCGGAGGTGAATCGGCGTTGCAGGGTGCCGAACTCCTCCAGCCGGTGGATCTGGTCCTGCAGACTCGCGGCCATCTCGTTGAAGGACTCGGCGAGCCTGGCAACCTCGTCCTCGCCGACCACCCGCATCCGGTCGTCCAGATCGCCCTCGGCGAAGCGCTCCGCGACCACGGCGGCCTGCCGCACCGGCCGGACCACCTGTCTGGTGACGAGGTTCGTCACCCCGGCCAGCAGCAACACGATGGCGAGTCCGCCGAGGATGAGGGTGCTCTGCACCACCCCGATCGTCTGCTCCTCGTTGGTCAGCGGATAGAGCTGATAGAGCTGGACGTAGCGGTTCGTGGTCTGCACCGGGATGCCGATGACCAGCATCCGGACCGCCTGGTGCTCCCGCACCACGGTGGTGATCTGGTAGCTGAGTGCGCCGTCCTCGACCTGGGTGCGCAGTTCCTGGGGGACATCCTCGTATCGGCCGACCGCGATCTGGTCGTCCTCCCAGCGGGCGGGGCCGTGGCCGTCGATGATGACGGGTTCGAACACACCCGCTCGCGGCCGGGTGGAGTCCTCGGTGGAGTCGCTGCTGCTCAGGTCGTTGAGCGTGCTGCTGAGCGAGACCTCGAAGTCATCGCGGTTGGGGTTGACGTTGACCAGCAACCGCTCGACGGTGTCCCGGCTCGAGTACGCCTGGGTCTGTACTGCGGTGCGCTTGCCCTCCAACAGCCGGTTGGTGATCTCGGCCTGCAGGACCATCCCGAGGACGAACACCACCGCCGAGGACAACGCCAGGGTGCTGATCACCACGCGTAGTTGCAAGGAGCGCCGCCACAGCGTGGCGAAGGCGGCGAACCGTCTTCTAGCCAGCCGTCGGGTCCGCAGGAACCACCGAACCATGGCGCGGCCCGCCGCAGTCCCTCGCGCAGTACCGACGCCCACCGCTAGCCCGCCTCTGCTCTTCTCATCCCTGGCCCACTGCCACCGCAGGCTTTACCAGAGTGCCCAGCGCAGGCGGAAGCCTGTAATCAGACCGTGCCGTCCTCAGCAGCCCGTCCACGCCTGTTTTCCACTCGATCGAGTGGAAAATCACCGCAGCAGCGGCCCACCGGACGGCACGATGCGCCGACAGCGCTCACCGAAGAGAGGCGCTGCCGGTGGCCGAGTCGAGGCCGGAGTCACCGCGCACGGACCGGATCGACGACGGGCGCGAACCCCTCGTCGCGGATCCGGCGAACCCGCACGCGATCACGTCGAGCAGGCCCCGACGAGTTGGCTCAGGTCACGGCGGACCGGCCTTGTACCCGACGCCACGCACCGTGAGCACGACCTCCGGGTGCTCCGGGTCCCGCTCGACCTTCGAACGCAACCGCTGCACGTGGACGTTCACCAGCCGGGTGTCGGCGGCGTGGCGATAACCCCACACCTGCTCGAGCAGTACCTCTCTGGTGAACACCTGTCGGGGCTTGCGGGCCAGCGCGACCAGCAGATCGAACTCCAGCGGAGTCAGCTGGATCGGCCTGCCCTCCCTGGTCACCTCGTGCCCTGGCACGTCGATGGTCAGATCGCCGATGCCCAGTGTCTCGGCAGGCTCGGCCTCGGTCCGGCGCAGGCGCGCCCGGATCCGTGCCACCAGCTCTTTCGGTTTGAACGGTTTGACGACGTAGTCGTCGGCACCCGATTCGAGGCCCAGCACCACGTCGACCGTGTCGGTCTTCGCGGTGAGCATCACGATCGGGACACCCGACTCCGAGCGGATCGCCTTGCAGACATCGATGCCGTTCATCCCCGGCAGCATCAAGTCCAGCAGAACGAGGTCGGGCTTCAACTCGCGCATGGCGGGCATTGCGCGTGCCCCGTCCCCCACGACCGCGGTCTCGAAGCCCTCACCCCGAAGGACGATGGTGAGCATCTCCGCCAACGCCGGGTCGTCGTCCACCACCAATACACGCGACTTCATGCCCCATATCGTCGCACTGGAGCCTGACCTGCCCCGCAGCACCCGCTGCGCAGCGGCCTCAGCGTTTCCGAATCGTCGTCCCCCGACCCGTTGATCTTTATCCACGCGTGCCCCCCACACTCACTTGAGGTGACCTTGGTCACCCATCGGTGTCACCATGATCTACACCGCAAGCGGGCACCAGAATGTTACCGACTCACATGTCTCGACTTGATCTACCTACCCGGAGTACACCGCTGGTCGGAGGACGGGCGAACCGGCCGAATCCGGACAGATCAGGCGGGTGACCAGGGGGCCAGCTTCCGGACCCGCTGCTCGGGTTCCGCCCGGCGCAACAGGAATCGCGGCAACAGTTGCCGGGAGATGACCGGTCGGTCGCCCACCAACTCCGCCGAGCCACCGGGCCAGCGAATCGAGTTCGGCCGGACCGCCGAACGTTCGACGGTCTCCTCCAGCTCGACGGTGCCCAGCACCACCGCGGTCAGCAGCCCGACGAAGCGCGCCTGTTCCTCCGTCGAGCGCAGGTCGAACTCCACCGGCTGCTCGATGTCGAGGAAGACGAGGACGATCGCACCGAGCACCCACATCCCGAGGCTCGTCGCCTCCTCGTTCGGGGCCTCGACGTCGATCATGACATGGACCCCGTGCTCCTCGTGGGCCCACGAGGCCAACGGGAAGCCGGTCTGCTCGGCCACCTCGGCCAGCAGTCCGCGCACCAGTTCGATCGGGTCCTGCTCAGCTGAGTACGACATCCACCAGCCCGTCCACGTCCACCGGCAGCGCGCCGTCGAGCGAAACCCAGGGCGACAGCCACGATGCGGCGGCCAACTCCGCATAGCGCGCGGCGCAGCGGTCCTGGAGACCGCCATCGGATTCGAAGAGATCCCGCTGCCGGTCGGCCTCGGTGTTCTCACGATGGACGGCACGGGCTGCGGCCGTCTCGGTCGGTACCGAGAGCAGTACCTGTAGGTCGGGTCTTGGCAGGCCGAATCGATCGACCTCCAGATCGTGCACCCAGGTCACGAACTCGCCGTCGACCGGCTCGTGCAGTCGCGCCGAGCCATAGGCGGCGTTCGAGGCGATATACCGGTCGATGAGGACCACGTCGTTGGCCCGCAGCGCCGCACGCAACTCCACGGCCCCCGCCCGGCGATCCAGGGCGTAGAGGACCGCCATTCCGTAGACCGAGTCGCCCAGTGGGCCCAGTTTGCCGTGCAACCCGTCCCGGACGAGATCAGCGTGTACGTCCTGGTCATAGCGCGGGAATGCGCCCATGCCGACCGATGCGCCCCGAGCGGCAAGCCCGGTGCGCAATCGGTCGGCCAGGGTCCGTTTCCCGGCGCCGTCGATGCCCTCGATCACGATCAAGCGACTCACGGCGGTCACCGTAGCCGGCGGGCCTCATCGGCCGGCGCACGCCCCTGTTGGAGCGTGACACCCACCGCATGCCACCAGCGCGGAATCAGTAACGGTAGTGATCGGCCTTGAACGGACCGTCGACGTCCACGTCGATGTACTCGGCCTGTTCCTTGGTCAGCCGGGTCAGCTCACCGCCGAGCGCCTCCAGGTGGATGAGCGCCACCTTCTCGTCGAGCTTCTTGGGCAGCCGGAAGACCTCGCGGTCGTACTCCTTGTTCTTGGTGAACAGCTCGATTTGGGCGATCACCTGGTTGGAGAAGGAGTTCGACATGACGAAGGAGGGATGTCCCGTGGCGTTACCCAGGTTCAGCAGCCTGCCCTCGGACAGCACGATGATCGAGTGCCCGTCCGGGAACACCCACTCGTCCACCTGCGGCTTGATCTCGATGCGGTGCACACCGGGGTAACGGGCCAGCCCGGCCATGTCGAGCTCGTTGTCGAAGTGGCCGATGTTGCCCAGGATCGCCTGGTGCTTCATTCGGGCCATGTCCTCGACCGTCACCACGTCCTTGTTGCCGGTCGTGGTGATGACGATGTCGGCCTGGTCGATGATGTTGGCCAGCGTGCTCACCTGGTAGCCGTCCATGGCGGCCTGCAGCGCGCAGATCGGGTCGATCTCGGTGACCACGACGCGGGCGCCCTGGCCCCGCAACGACTCGGCGGCACCCTTGCCGACATCGCCGTAACCACAGATCACGGCGACCTTGCCACCGATGAGCACGTCGGTGCCCCGGTTGATGCCGTCGATCAGCGAGTGGCGGATGCCGTAGCGGTTGTCGAACTTCGACTTGGTGACGGCGTCGTTGACGTTGATCGCGGGGAAGAGCAGTTCGCCCTGCGCGGCCAACTGGTACAGCCGCAGCACACCGGTCGTGGTCTCCTCGGTGACGCCGAGAACGGCCTCGCCCGCCTTGGTCCACTTCCCCGAGTCCGCGGCCAGCGAGGCACGCAGCAGATCGAGGAACACCTTGAACTCGTCGCTGTCGGACTCATCGGCGGGCGGCACGACACCGGCCCGCTCGTACTGCGTTCCCTTGTGCAGCAACATGGTGGCGTCGCCGCCGTCGTCGAGAACCATGTTGGCGTGCTTGCCGTCCGGCCAGGTGAGCATCTGCTCGGTGCACCACCAGTACTCGGCCAGCGACTCGCCCTTCCAGGCGAAGACCGGCACCCCGGCGGGCTCCTCCTCCGTGCCGTGCGGCCCGACGACGATCGCGGCGGCGGCGTGATCCTGCGTGGAGAAGATGTTGCAGGAAGCCCAACGGACCTCCGCCCCCAGCGAAACGAGGGTCTCGATCAACACGGCGGTCTGAACGGTCATGTGCAGTGAGCCCGAGATCCGGGCCCCCTTCAACGGATAAACCTCGGCGTACTCGCGGCGCAACGCCATCAGACCAGGCATCTCATGTTCGGCGAGTCGGATCTCCCGACGACCGAAATCGGCAAGTGACAGGTCCGCTACCGCGAAGTCGATCCCGGCGCGCTTCTGCAACCTCTCGGCACTCATCCCACGGCTCCTCAACCCCAGTCGGTTCTGCCTCGGCACAGTACCGCTCGCCACGCCGATAACCCCATGTGCTCGCTAGGAGTCAAGAGATCACGGAGGATTACCCCGAAGTGCGCTGGAAGCGTCGATAATCGACTCCGGCGATCAAGACGTGGCAGGAGGGCGAGCAGTCGTGGCGATTCCCGGCCCCGATACCCGCGTCATCGAGTTGCGGGTACACGGAATTCTCGGCACCACCCCGGAACGCCTCACCGACTCGGTGGCCGCAGTGGAGGTCGCGGGCGACGGCCTCGGTCGAGTCGTGCGACCCGCGGACCGGTTGCGCAGACCGGCTCCGGGCCCGGTCCTGCAGACGACCACCCGGCCGGTGCCCCGCATCGTGGAGGGTTATCTGTGGGGTCGGATGACCTCCGGCGGACTCGCCAAAGCCGCCTGGGCCTTGCTCTTTCCCTTCGCCATGGCCAATGTCGCGCACTGGATGCTGCCGCCTGCCCGAGCGGGCAGCAAACTCGGGTTCCTGCTCGGCCATGCGCTGCGGGCGCTGCTGCGGGTCGCCGCGCTGCTGCTGACGGCGTTGCTGGTTGCGCAGGTGACCGTCATCAGCCTCGACCTGATCGCGGCGCAATGCCTGCAACCGGGCGGCGCCTGCCTGGCCGGGGTGGCACCGGAATGGCTGCGCGGCGAACAGGTCCGGATCGCGATCGGCCTCGTCCCGCCCGCGCTACTGGTGGTGCTGTTGCATCAGGTGGGCAAGGTCGACTGGGAGGTCAACAAGGCGGACGCAGGCGCAGGAGCGAACCCGGTCGCCGGGCTCAGCGGTCTCCGCGCGGACGCCCCGCCGCCGCCCGCACAGAGCACCGTGCTGCCGGGTGACGCGGTGGAGGCCGACCCGGACACCCCGGCGCTGCGCTCGCTGCACACCACTGGCGCACTGGCCACGGCCGCCGCGATGGCGACCGGCGGAGTCAACGGTCCGTTGACGGCGGCCGCGTCCCAGATCTGGCTGACCGCCATCGGCCTGTTCGTCCTCTGCCTGATCGGCGTGCTGCTGTTGGACGACCCGGTGCACCCGGGCGCCGCACCGTCACGACGGCTGCGCATGGTGCTGGGTGCGATCCCGCGCAAGATCCTCGTGACGCTGGGCGGCGCGGTGCTGCTGGCCTCGGCGGTGGTCATCGCACCGCTACCGCCCACCTTGGCCACCGGCGGGACGATCGATGTGATCTCGGCGGTGTTCGTCGGCTGCGCCCTGATCTTCGCCATCCTGCTCGCTCCCGCAGCGTGGTCCGCCCGACCGATCTGGGCGAGCCGCCCGAGGAATCTGCGGCCGTGGGCGGGCGGCTGGACTGCCGCCCCGGTGCTGGCCATGTCCGGAATGCTCGGCGCCGGGTTCGGTGCCGGAGTCGCCCTCACGATCGTCACGATCCTCGGCTCGGACCATCTGACGCCGCCTGCCGCCTACGAGACGATCACGGTGCTCTGGGGCGCCGCGGCCGTGCTGAGTCTGGCCACCCTGGCGGTTCTCGTCCCGGTGGTGCTGACCCGGCGTTGGCTGGCCGAGCACCACGACCGGCTTGCCCCGGCCGAGGCCACCCTGCTGCACGCCGGGCGGCCGGAGGATCGGCGAACCGCCGCCCGCGCCTGGTGGTGGGCGAATCTGGAACGACAGCACCTGCATCACGCACTGTTGGCGGTGGCCGCCGTGCTGACCCTGGGCACCGCCGTCTCGATCATCCAACGGGCGGCGGGGGTCGATGTCCCCGGTTGGCTGGAACCGCTGGCCACCGTGGGCGTCATCGCACTGGCGGTGTTGGCTCTGGCCTTGCTGCGGACGGTGTATCTCGCCAAGAGCAGGCCGAACACCGCCAGGATGCTGGGCGTCCTGGCCGATTTGACCTGCTTCTGGCCTCGGGAGGCTCACCCGACGGTGCCGCCGTGTTACGCGCTGAAGGTGGTCCCTGAATTGGTGCACCGGGCGACCGAACACCTTCGGGACCCGGCCACCAGGGTGGTGCTGGTCGGTCACAGCCAGGGCAGTCTGCTCGCGGCGGTGGCGGCGGGCAGGTTGCTGCGAAACCTGCCCGAGTCCGATCGAAGCCGCATCGGCCTGGTGACCGCCGGTTCGCAACTCCACTGGGCCTTCCCCCGCGCATTTCCCGCCGTGGTGCCGCATGAGTCGCTTCGCGAGCTGTCCGGATCCTTGTCCGGCCGTTGGCGGGCGCTGTGTCGTGGCACCGACCCGCTCGGCGGTGGGGTCACCACCTGGAACCGCCAGGTGTATGAGGGCACGCTCATCGGCGTCGGCTTCCGGGGCGATGGCACGGAGGGCCCGTTGCCCTCGGCCACCAGGAGCCCCAGCGGCGCCCTGGTGCTGGGCGGCGACCACTGGCTGCCGGATCCGGCGCGCGGACCGTTCACCGGCAGGCGGTGGAATCCGGGGGTGTCCGGCCACAACGACTTCAACTCCGATCCGGAGTGGGATCGGGCCGTGGCGATCGCCGCCGGGCTGGAACTACCGCCGCGTGGCCAGGCCGGCGAGTACTCGAGTCTGCTGGCGGGCGTCCGCCAGCACACCGAGACCGTCGACGAGTTCGACGACCAGCTGGCAGGCGAAGCCGACGACGAGGCCCAGACGCCGACGATTCTGGTGACCAGGGTCGACCCGGCGCCCGCGCCCGCCGACGCGGAGACGACGGTGGCGCCCGCTCTGCCCGCCGGAAACGGCGAAGCCCCGGTGCCCACCCAGCCGACCGCCACGGAGGCCCCGAACACCAAGGCGGGTCGCAAGGCCGCGAAACGCTCGGGCGCACCCGCCACGGACGAGAACGGTCAGCCGATCGTTCCGGACGCACCCCGGGGCAAGAGCACCCCGTGGGAGCGCGGCGGCGACCTGCCGGGGCGCCGCAAGACCTGATCGGTACCAACGAGACCGAGGGCCGCTCCGGGTGACCGGGGCGGCCCTCGTGCTTCTCGGTGCCACCGACCCGGTCGCGATGAGCCGCGCGGTGACCCAGCGCCTCGGGGGTTCCCGGTTCCGCCGCGCCGAACCGCCGTCACCCAACGGCCGCGTGCTCACGATGACGGTTGCTCGACCGCCACCGATTATCGACTTTCGCCTCCGGCCCGATCGAATTGACGGACGATCGGCCGACACAGAAGCAGTCCGTATCACCGGTGAAACAATTCGATTTTCTCACGACAGCCGATAAACCGACCTGCTCAGCCGACGAGCAGGCGGCAACCCCGGCATTGAGATCGAATCGGGAGGCCGGTTATGAGCGAGTCCGATTATCAGTTGGATGATCCGAACACGCTGATCAACACGGGACACGACATACTCGCTGATCATGCTGAGCATGCAACTGCCGCCTCCGAATACATCATGGAGCACGTCATGGTGTCCTCGGGCGAGTTGGGCCTGGTCTTCGGCGCATTTACCGAGGCATGCACACAGCTGGCCACCAACCTGTCCGGCAACTACCTCTGGCTGAGCACCCTCATGACCGAATCGGCGGCGGAACTGCGCAGCGCGGGCGAGCAGTACGCGGAGACCGAGACGACCGAGGCCCGCCGACTCGACGAATCCTATTCCGGCCAATACCGCTTCGATTCCGAATGACCCGCGAGCCAGGAAAGGAGGACTAGCCGATGTCGGATCTCAATCCCGCCGATCGATTAACGGCGCCGGAGGAAACCGCTCCGATGCCCACCTGGACCGAACAGGTGCTCGGTTTCACCGACCTGTTCTCGGTCACCGCGTGGGTGCGTGAGGCCTGCAAGACGTTCATCGACGTCGACCCGGTCACCTGGTTCTCGGAATGGGTGATAGGCGATTGGAAACAGGTCGGCCTCGCCGAGTCCGCAGTGCTCAACGCCGAGAAGTTCCACGCCGACTTCGCCGCCAACATGGACGCGTTGATCCCCGGACTGGCCTGGGAGGGCAACGCTGCCTCCGCCGCAGGCGAGTATTTCGGTCGGGTGGCGGAGGTCCTGCGTGATCAGCAGACCGCGATCGCCGAGGCCGCCGCGGGCCTGGCCGAACTCAAGAACAGCATCTACTTCTCGATCAAAACCCTTGAAGGCCTGATCTCGGCGACGCTGGATCTGGTCATCGAGCTTGCCTTGGAGGCGATCGTCGCGGCGGCTGCGGGAGCGCCCACCGCAGGCGTCGGCGCCATCCCCGGACTGGCCGCCATGGCACTGACCGTCATCAAGGCCCTGGGCAAGTGGGCGCAGGTCGTCGAGGCCATCGGCTGGATGATGACCGCGGTGTACGGACTCACCGGCGTCGTGCAGGCGATGACCACCTCGCTCGAGGTGAGCTCGACGATTCCGATGCCGGGCGCGGCCTACGACCATCCAGGAGTGGACTGACGATGACGCAACCGGGAGAAGCACGCGAACCGATGCTCGACATCGCGGGCGGCGACGAAGCGCGATCGCGACGGCTCATGCGGACCGTCAAGGCGGCACGCGACAGCGCGGCCGATCCGGCCCTGCGGGCTCTGCTCGAGGATGTGGTCGCCGGGAAGAAGGGGCTCCGCGAGATCGCGGGCACCGAGGCGTTCGGCAGGGCTGCGGCGCCGGCGATCAACCGGTTCGCCGAGATCTATCAGAACCTCAGCGACGAGGAACGCGCCGCAGCCGAGGAGGAGGGCAGGCGGCAGGAGGACGAGATCCAGCGGGAGATCGACGAGGAGAAGCGCGCCGCGATGTCCGGACCGCCGGTTCCCCACCCGAGCACTCCGCCGGGCGCCCCGCCGCTTCGCCGCCCGAGTCGCAGGCGCGATGACGACGAAGACGACGACTTCAGCGAGAACACGTTCCTGCGCTGAACCCAGCGGGATCGACAGGGCGCCGTCCACCTCCGACCCGAGGTGGACGACGCCCTGCGTACTACTTGTCGACTCCACCCCCGAGCCCCTCCGGGCCTGCCGCTCGCTCCCGTTCCCGCTCTCGGATACCGAGCACGGAATGGCTTCGGCCGTAGGCGAAGTAGACCAACACGCCGAGCCCCATCCAGATCATGAACCGAACCCAGGTCAACGCGGTGAGGTTCAACATGAGCCAGATGCACGCCAGGATCGCCAGGATCGGCACCAACGGCACCAACGGGGCACGGAAGCCGCGCTTGATGTCCGGCCGGGTCTTGCGCAGCACTATGACTCCCGCCGACACCAGGATGAAGGCGAACAGCGTGCCGACGTTGACCATCTCCTCCAGCGCGCCAGCCGGGAAGAAGCCCGCGATCACCGCGACCACCCCGCCGACCAGCAGAGTGGCGCGCACCGGAGTACCCCGGGTTCCGGTCGGCGACAGCGACTTGGGCACCAACCCGTCGCGCGACATCGCGAACAGCACCCGGACCTGGCCGATCATCATGACCATCACCACGGTGGTCAGACCGGCCAACGCACCGACCGAGATCACCGCGGCCGCCCAATCGACGCCGTTGGCGGCGAAGGCCGTCGCCAGAGTCGCGTCGTCACCGCCGGGTGGGGTGGCCAGTTCGGTGTAGGGCTGCATTCCGGTGAGCACCAAGGCGACCAGCACGTAGAGCACTGTCACGATGGCCAACGAGCCGAGAATGCCCCGAGGCACGTCGCGCTGCGGATTGCGGGTCTCCTCGGCCGTCGTGGCCACCACGTCGAAACCGATGAACGCGAAGAAGACGATCGACGCCCCCGCCAGTAGACCGAACACCCCGTAGGTGCTGGTCTCCATCCCGAAGAACAGCGACAGCAGCGACTGATCCAGGCCCGATCCACCGCCCTCGGCGCTGCCCGCCGCAGGCGGGATGAACGGGGTGTAGTTCTCGGCACGCACGTAGGCGAAGCCGACGACGATCACCAGCAGGACCACGGCGACCTTGATCGCGGTGATCACCTGGCTGACCCGCGAGGAGAGCTTGGTGCCCAGGACGAGCAGGGTGATCAGCACGACGACCAACAGCACCGCGCCCCAGTCGAACTGCAGGCCGCCCAGCGAGATCTGTGTCGGAACGTCCAGGCCGACCAGTGTGAAGATCTCGCGGAGATAGTCGGACCAGCCCTTGCTGACCACCGCCGCCGCCAGCGCGAACTCCAGGATGAGGTCCCAGCCGATGATCCAGGCCAGGAATTCGCCGAACGTGGCGTAGGAGAACGTGTAAGCGGAACCCGCGACCGGCAGCGTGGAGGCGAACTCCGCGTAACACAACGCGGCCAACCCACAGGTCGCCGCCGCTAGCACGAACGACAACGACACCGATGGACCCGCGATGTTGCCCGCTGTCCGGGCGGCGAGGGTGAAGATACCCGCACCGACCACCACCGCGACGCCGAAGACGATCAGATCCCACGCGGTCAGCTCCTTGCGAAGCCTGCTACCGGGTTCATCGGTGTCCGCGATCGACTGCTCGATGGATTTCGTTCGTCGCAGGTCGCTTCGCATTCCAGCCTCCTTCACCGTTCGTCCCCATGGAGGGAAATTCACGAACAGTACAAGAGTCTGGTCGTTACGCAGGCCCAATGCAGGCCAACGCGCCGCCGAATCAGGTGGTCAATGGCACAACGACCTGACGTCAGGACGGCGCGGTGGCGTGGAAGACCTGAGTTCGTCCCGATTCGTCGCATTCCACCGGCACGACCTCGACCGCCGGATCCGCGGCCGCGAGCCACACCGCCTGACCGCGCGAGATCGTCAGCGTGCCGCCGTCCTCGGCCAGCAGCCGAACCCGGCCCGCCGTGCACAACAACACCTGCGGGCCGACCGGTTCCAGTCGCACCGTCGAATCCCCGACATCGGTACCGGCCAGACCATCGCCGTCGACGATCCCCAGCGGATTGATCGCACGCTCGGCCCAGTCCAGCCGGGACAGCTCGAACTCCACGGCCTCGGTGGGGTACACGGTGACGCAGTCCCGCTGTCGTTCCCCGGTGAGCAACGGCATGTCGCCGCCCCGGAAATCCAGCACCCGCATCAACTCCGGCACATCGACGTGCTTGGGGGTCAAGCCGCCACGCAACACGTTGTCGGAGTTGGCCATGATCTCCACACCGGTGCCGCGCAGATAGCTGTGCAGGTTCCCCGCAGGCAGGTACATCGCCTCGCCCGGCGCCAGTACGATCCGGTTGAGCAGCAACGCCGCCAGCACCCCGGCATCACCCGGATAGGCCTCGCCCAACTCCAGCACCGTGCGGCATTCCCGGTCGTAGGGCCCGTGCGCCTGGAGATGCCGGACACAGCCGTCCAGCACCGGCGGCAACAGCGCGTCGACGGCGGCCTGCGGCAGCGTGATCAACGTGGTGAACAGAGCCCGGAGACCCTCCGGCCCCGGCACGGCCGCCAACAGATCCACATAGTGCGCCAACTCGGGGACATCGAGTTCGTTCAACAGCTCGACGGTCCGGTCCGCATCCCGGAAACCCGCCAGGGCATGGAATTCGGTCAACGCGCAGATCAGCTCGGGCTTATGGCTGCGATCCCGATAATTGCGCTCCGAGGCGTCCAGCGGCACGCCTGCCCGCTCTTCCCGCTCGAAGCCCTCAGCCGCCTGTTCTGCGGAGGGATGCGCCTGCAGGCTCAGCGGCTCATCGGCCGCCAACACCTTCATCAAGAACGGCAGCCTGCCGCCCCACCGCTGCGCGCAGGCCTGCCCGAGCTGGCGATGCGGATCGGCGTGCAGCACCTCGACGAGCGCCGCTTCGGAACCATCGGCTCGCACCAGGGTCGAGGAATCGGAGGGATGCGCACCGAGCCACAGCTCGGCCTCGGGATGCGGCGCGGGCACCGGCAACCCGAGCAGGGTGGAGATGGCGGTCCGAGATCCCCAGGCGTAGGGACGCACGGGGTTGCGCAGCAGGTCCACTTCGGTCACTCGTTCCCTAGTCCGCGGTTGACGCGATTGCATGCACGATGCGCAGTGCAGGCGGTTCAGCGGCCTGCCAGTGCGGGCTCACCGGAACCGCCCAGGGCTCCGGTGGCCAAGCCGAGATACACGGCGCATAGGTCGAATCTGGTGGCCAGTGACAGCGCGCCCAGCACATCACCGTCACCGCCCGGTCTGCTGTCATCGGCCTCGGGCGACACGATCTCGCCGCCGGGTACCGCATCGGTCGCATGTCGGGCCAAGGCCATCGCCTCGTCGCCACGCTGCACCGACAACAGCAATGCTCGCGGCCGGGGCGCCACCTGATCGTCCGGGTCGGCGAAGATGTCCATGCTCTGCGCCTGACCGGCCACCGCCTGATACAGCGCGGGCCGCCGCACGGCATTGCGGAAATCCCCGGTATCGGCGACCACACCGCCGAAGGACGCCAGCGAATGAGCGGCGTGCTCCGCCACGGCGGTCGCCACCGGATCCAGACCCCAGAGCAGCGGAATCCGGTCGGACAGTCGAAGAGCCAACAACTTCGCTGGATTGACGAAGGTCTCGTGTACGGGGTGGTCCCGCTCCGCCTCCCGGTCGAGGCCGTCGGCGATGCGGTCGAGGTCGACATCGACGAGGCCCAGGGCCCGTGCGGCGAGCAGGCCTGCGGCCAGCGCCCTCGGCAGGCTCAGCCCGTCCGGAGTCGTCACCCGGGGGAACAGCAGGACCGCGCTACCCGAGGCGGCCGCCGCGACCGGCCCGTCCTCCGGCAGGGTCAACAGCAGCCGGGTGCCACGTCGAGCCGCGCGGTACACCGACTCGGCCAGCACTGGATCGTGGCCGTCCTCGATGTGCCCGACCACGACGTCCAACGGGCCCACCCAGGCGGGTACGACCTCGGAGCACACGACGGGAACCGGGCAGCTCGGGCCGAGCAACGCGGTCAGGATTCGCGCCGCCGCTCCACCGATCGCGGAGCGGCACAACAGCACCAGCGCCCTAGGCCGGTCCTCGATATGGGCAGCGAGGTTCGCCTCTAGTGCGCTCTCCTGGGTCGAACGAATCTGTGCGCCCGCCGTGGCGCCGCCACGCAGCAGCCCGACGCCATCGGCCCGCTGTAGCAGTGCCGCGTCGTCGAGCACCTCGCCGATATCGCGGTCGAGCATCTCGATCACCTGCTCGTCGAAACCTCGGGGCTCGAAGCCGGTGGTGGCGTACCCGGCCCGGGGATCGCCTCGTCGAGCAACAACACCGGGATCCCGTCCTGAACCGGGAACCGGCGGTCACAGCTGGTGCAGGTCAAGAACTCGGCCTCGGAGTCCTGCGGGGTGCCGACCAGCAGCTTGCCGTGCTCCGGGCAGGGGCAGGCGAGCACTTCCAGAAGTCGGGAATCGAGGGTGAGGGACACGGTTCCTCCTAGCCGGTTCGGGTCAGCGGGCCACGCTCTTCGTCCGTCGCCGCATCAGCCTCGGACGATCGAGAGGACCTCGTCTCGCAGTCGGACCATCTCGGTCTCCCCCGGGCCCTCCACGTTCAGCCGCAACAGCGGCTCGGTGTTCGAGGGACGCACATTGAACCAGGAACCGTCGGTGAGCTGGACGGTGAGACCGTCGAGCTCGTCGACCGTGGCGCCTGCCCGGTCGATGAAGGCGGCGCGGACCTGGGCGAGTCGCTGCGTGGGCTCCGCCACCGTGGAGTTGACCTCACCGGAGGCGACGTATCGGCTGTACTCGCTGGTCAGCTCGGACAGCGGCGACGCCTGCTCACCGAGCGCGGCCAGTACGTGCATCGCGGCGAGCATGCCGGTGTCGGCCCGCCAGAAATCGCGGAAGTAGTAGTGGGCGGAGTGCTCGCCGCCGAAGATGGCGCCGGTCTCGGCCATGCTCTGCTTGATGAAGGAGTGGCCGACCCTGGTGCGGACCGGCTTGCCGCCGTGCTCGGTGACGATCTCGGGCACGGCCTTGGACGTGATCAGGTTGTGGATGATCGTGCCGCCCGGGTCCTTGGCCAGTTCGCGCACGGCCACCAGGGCGGTGACGGCGCTGGGCGAGACCGGGTCGCCGTTCTCGTCCACCACGAAGCAGCGGTCGGCGTCGCCGTCGAAGGCCAGACCGGCGTCGGCGCCGATCTCGCGGACCTTCGCCTGCAGATCGACGATGTTGGCCGGGTCCAGCGGGTTGGCCTCGTGGTTGGGGAAGCTGCCGTCCAGCTCGAAGTACAGCGGCACGACGGTCAGCGGCAGGTTCTTGAAGACCTCGGGGACGGTGTGTCCGCCCATGCCGTTTCCGGCGTCGACCACGATCGTCAGCGGCCGTGAATTCGAGAGATCCACCAGTTCGTGCAGGTAGGCCGAGTACTCGGCAAGCAGGTCACGGGAGCTGACGGTGCCTCGGCGACCGACGAAACCGGGCACGCCGTTCTCGACCATCTCGCGGATCTCGGCCAGACCGCTGTCCTGTCCGACCGGCGCCGCGCCCGCTCGGCAGAGCTTGATCCCGTTGTACCGGGCCGGGTTGTGGCTGGCGGTGAACATCGCGCCGGGGATGTCCAGGTGACCCGAGGCGAAGTACAGCATGTCGGTGCTGGCCAGGCCGATCTCGACGACGTCGACGCCTTGATCGGTCACGCCCTCGGCGAAGGCCGCCGCGAGTCCGGGCGAGGAGTCCCGCATGTCGTGGCCGATGGCGATCTCGGGCGCACTCACCAACCGGGCGAACGCTGCTCCGATCTCTCGGACGACGGCTGCATCGAGCTGCTCGTCGACCACGCCGCGGATGTCGTACGCCTTGACGATGCCGGACAGGTCGTGCACGCCACTCTCCCTCGTCTGCGGGCCCGCCTGAAGTGGCCACCGACCCTGCCTAGGAGCAGCCTACCGGCGTCGCCGATGTCGCCGCGTGGGTCGGTGCGGTCTGTGATCGACAGATGACGCATACGATGTCCGGTCGCGCTCGGCTCAGGACTCCCCGTCGACCACGTCGGGGTCGAGTCCGAGGTAGCTGGCCACCTGTTCCACCAGCACGTCGTGCACCAGGTCGGAGAGATCGATCCCGTCCTGGGCCCTGGCCTCCAGGGGTCTGCGGTAGAGCACGATGCGGGCCCTGGTCGGCACGCCCCGTCGATCGACCCCGGCCGGGATCAGCCTGGCCAGCGGCACCCGGCCGTCCTCGACCACGTCGACGCCCTGCTCCGCCTCGCTGTGCGGTTCCGCCGTCAACTCCGGGACGTCGTCGACCGCCACGTCGAGCTGGGTCAGCTCGGTACGCCACCGTTGTTCGAGCGGTTCGAGGGTCTCGAGGACCAACGCATCGAACTTCTCCGATCGACTTCGTGCGGCGGGGGTCGACGGCGGATACAGTGCGCCCCGAAGCCCTCGTCCGCGGCGATCTCGACGCGACCGCGTCCGTCGCTGATAACCGTGCGCTGCCACCACGGCGCCGAGGGTACGCCGTATTCGGCGGACACCTCGGCGAACCGACGTGTGTCGGTGCGCGGCGGGGCGAGAAGAGACCAGGTTGCGGCGACCTGGAAGATGTCATGAACAAGTGTCATCCGCGTGGCTGCTACGCGGTGAGGAAGAAGGGCGCTATGGTCGCCGCTGTGCGGAGCGTGAGACGGTGCTCGCGAACCGGGTGTACGAACCCGGCTGTCGCCACGCTCACCTACGCGTACGCGGACTCGACGGCCGTCGTCGGACCGCTGGCCACGTTCGCCGAACCCCACAGCTACGACCTGTGCGAGGCGCATGCGATGCGCCTGACCGCCCCGAAGGGGTGGGAGGTCGTCC
This sequence comes from Actinoalloteichus hymeniacidonis, assembly GCF_014203365.1. NCBI lineage: Bacteria > Bacillati > Actinomycetota > Actinomycetes > Pseudonocardiales > Pseudonocardiaceae > Actinoalloteichus > Actinoalloteichus hymeniacidonis. The sequence goes on along the minus strand of NZ_JACHIS010000001.1, from coordinate 836,923 downwards.
GCTACGAGGGCGAGTTCGCGATCCCACAACCCACGGTCGACGACCTGACGGCCTTGGCCGAGGCCGTCCGCGAGGCCGGGCGGGCCGAGCGAACACCGGAGGCCGTCGAGGGCACCATCTCGCGGGGCCCCCGGCCTCACCCACACCTCCGGGTCATCCCCACCCCACCCGAGGACTGACCACCACGCGGGTTACCTCGCCGGGAGACTGGGCCACCCACCCGCCGACTCGGATGCCAACCACCATCCGTCTTTGCCATCGGACGACAGCCGGTTCACGAATAGCATTCGCGAATTGCCGCTCGAAATCAGCAACGATTCACATCTTGGGAATCGCTACTCGCCCCAGGCGAAGCGCCCGGTTCAACGATTGAGAATTTGAAGCCGATTTAACCTCGATGCCGAGGAGAATTAGCCCCGGACCATCTTCCCAGGGACGATCCGGGGCCACTGCCACGAAGGCGAGCTCATCATCTCGGGCAGGCCCACCCGGCCGAGATGACGAGCGTGACGGACCCCTCAGGAGGCCCGCTTCTTCAATTTGCGTCTCTCGCGTTCGGAGAGGCCGCCCCAGATTCCGAAGCGCTCATCGTGTGCCAGTGCATATTCCAGACACTCGGCACGCACCTCACAGCCAGCGCAGATGCGCTTGGCCTCCCGGGTCGATCCTCCCTTCTCGGGAAAGAACGCCTCCGGATCGGTTTGCGCACATAGTGCACGCTCTTGCCAATCCTGTTCCTCATCCCCCGTGTCGAACAGATCGGTGATGCCTTCCAACTCCCCAAGTTGAAGGTCTCTCCGATCCGCCGCACGGTTCTCTTCGAATTCGTGCACGTCCGCCTCCTCGCCTTCCGCACTCCCCGGTTGGCGGACGCCACCCGTCGCCCCTCTCCAGGACGCCGAATGACACCGATGTGATTACACCTGTGTAACCGCAGGGGGTCAAGCCGAACTCATCCGAATGGGGGATTGTTCGGCTGTCCGGCAGCGTCCGGACGGCGGTGTCGGCCGCCGGCACTGGACCATTCGGGGGCCATCGGCGTCGATACGCCGGGCAGTGTCGCCCACACGGGTCAATCGATGGGACACACTGGCCTGGTGATGCGATCCGGAGTCCGGCCGAGCCCGCTGTTCCTCGCCATCGTCGGCGTGACCATCGCCGGTGCGCTGCTGACCCTCATCGAGCAGCAGATCGCGGTGACGACCGGCATCGTGCTGCTGGTCATCGGCGGCTGGGCGGTCTCCCTCTGCCTGCACGAGTTCGGCCACGCGGCCGTCGCGCTCAAGGGCGGCGATCACTCCGTCCGCGCCAAGGGCTATCTGACCCTGGACCCCCGCCGATACACCGACCCGGTGCTCAGTCTGCTGTTGCCGATGCTGCTCCTGCTCGCGGGCGGTATCCCGCTGCCGGGCGGTGCCGTGTGGATCAACCGGCACGCACTGCGCTCCAAGGGCATCGAATCCGCCGTGTCCCTGGCGGGCCCGCTGACCAACCTGGTGCTCGGGGCGTTGTTGGTGATGTCGGTCTCGCTCTTCCAGCCGCCGCTGGGGCTGGCCATCGGACTGTCGTACCTGGCGTACGTACAGATCATCGCTTTCGTGCTCAACATCCTGCCGGTTCCCGGCCTCGATGGTTACGGGGCGCTGGAGCCTTATCTGCCGTATCAGGCCCGCCGTTACGGCCAGATCGCGCGCCCGTGGGCGCCCCTGGTGTTGTTCGCGCTGCTGCTCGGGCTGCCTGAGCTGGGAATCACCATTCTGAGTGACACGCTGTTCGGCCTGACGGGTTCGATCTTCGATGTGATCGGCGGCGATCCGCTGCTGGCTCAACTGGGACAGCTGGAGTTCCGCTTCTGGAACTAGCCGCCGGGGCGAGTCGACGACGGCGGCCCCGCATGCGGACCCGCGCCGGGGCCCGGGCGCGGGCTCGCGCCCGAGGAGCACCCCGCAGGCCGCATTAGGATCGTTCGAGTGAAGGTTGTCGTACTCGTCGGCGGGGTCGGTGGCGCCCGCTTCCTGTTGGGTGTGAAGTCCGCGCTGGGCCTGCCGATCCACGGTGAGGCGCCGGAATCCAGCCCGCATCAGATCACCGCCATCGTCAATACCGGCGACGACGTGCGGATGCACGACCTGCAGATATGTCCCGATCTGGACACCTGCATGTACACCCTCTCCGGAGCCATCGACGACGTGAAGGGGTGGGGTCGGTCTGAGGAGACGTGGACCGTCCAAGAGGAACTCGCGGCCTACGGCGTCGAACCGGACTGGTTCGGGCTCGGTGACCGGGACATCGCCACCCACCTGGTGCGCACCCGGATGCTGCGTGCGGGCTATCCGCTGTCCTCGGTGACCGAGGCATTGAGCGACCGTTGGCGCCCCGGTGTGCACCTGCTGCCGATGTCGGACGACCGAGTCGAGACACACGTGGTGATCGACGACCCGAACAGCGGGGACGGCGCCCGCCGCGCCGTGCACTTCCAGGAATGGTGGGTCCGGTATCGCGCCGAGCCGGCCGCCCACGCCATCGGTCCGGTCGGTATCGAGAACGCCGCTCCCGCTCCGGGATTGCTGGAGGCGGTCAAGGAAGCCGATGTGGTGCTGCTCGCCCCGTCCAATCCCGTGGTCAGCGTCGGCACCATCCTCGCGGTGCCGGGGGTCCGCGATGCGCTGCGCGAGACCAAGGCCCCGGTGATCGGTGTCTCGCCCATCATCGGTGGACGCCCGCTGCGCGGAATGGCCGACGCCTGCCTGGCCGCGATCGACGTCGAGAGCACGGCGGAGGCGGTCGGGCGGCACTACGGCTCCCGGAGCGCCTCCGAGGACGGTCTGCTGGACGGCTGGCTGGTGCACACCGGCGACGACGCCCAGGTGCCGGGGGTCGCCGTGCGCGCGGTGCCCCTGTTGATGACCTCCCCGGAAGCGACCTCCGCGATGGTGCACGCCGCATTCGACCTGGCAGGAGTACAGGCATGATCGAGGACGCCGCAACGGCGACGGTCCAGCTCGTCGACGCCTCCGACGGGCGACCGGGCGAACCGACCGCCGAGGCGCAGGCCGCCCGGGACGAGGTCGCCGGAGTCGCCGAGGTCGCCGACCATGCCGCGCCGAGCAGCGTGCAGCTGTTCCCGGTCGCCGGACTGCCCGAGTTCGCCGAGGGCGATGACCTCGCGGCGGCGATCGCGGCGGCGGCGGATTGGCTGCGCGACGGCGACGTGGTGGTCGTCACCAGCAAGGTGCTGTCCAAGGTCGAGGGCCGGTTGGTGCAGGTGCCCGCCGATCCCGAGGGCCGCGAGGAAGCGCGGCGGGCGTTGGTGCTGTCCGAGGCCCAGCGGGTCGTCGCCAGCTTCCGCAGCACCCTGATCACCGAGAACCGCCTCGGCATCGTGCAGGCCGCGTCCGGAGTGGACAACTCCAACATCGCGTTGAATCAGATCGCCCTGCTGCCGGTGGATCCGGACGGCTCGGCCGCTCGGTTGCGGGCCGCGCTGCACGAGGCGTTGGGCGTGACGGTCGGCATCGTGATCACCGACACCATGGGACGAGCCTGGCGGGTCGGTCAGACCGACGCCGCGATCGGGGCGGCCGGGATCGGCGTGCTGCACGGCTATCGGGGCGGGGTCGACTCGCACGGCAACGAGCTGTCGGTGACCCAGGTAGCGGTGGCCGATGAGATCGCGGCCGCCGCCGACCTGGTGAAGGGCAAACTCGGCGGGCAGCCGGTCGCGGTGGTGCGTGGGCTGTCGGTGCACGATGACGGTTCCGCCGCATCGGACCTGGTGCGGCCGGTCGAAGACGATCTGTTCCGGCTCGGAGCCGACGAGGCCATCGCTCAGGGCCGCCGAGAAGCCGTGCTGCTCCGCCGCTCGGTGCGGGAGTTCGATTCGCGGCCGGTGGACCCCGAGATCGTCCGGCGGGCGGTCGGAATCGCGTTGACCGCGCCCGCACCGCACCACACCCACCCGGTCCGGTTCGTCTGGCTTCGCGACGACGAGCGAAGGCTGCGGCTGCTGACGGCGATGCGCGAGCAATGGCAGCGCGACCTGATCGCCGACGGACGCAGCGCGGAATGGGCCGCGCGCCGCACCACCAGAGGCGACCTGCTCTTCAAGGCGCCCGAGGTCGTGCTGCCGTTCATGGTTCCCGACGGCGCCCACGACTATCCCGACGACCGGCGCAGCGCCTCCGAACGCACCATGTTCACCGTCGCGGGCGGTGCCGCGGTGCAGGGCCTACTCGTGGCGTTGGCGGCCGAGGAGGTCGGTTCCTGCTGGGTCTCCTCCACCATGTTCTGCCCGGAACTGGTGCGTCGGGAACTGGAACTGCCCGACGACTGGAATCCGCTGGGCGCGGTGGCCGTCGGCTATCCGGCGGACGGCCCGCAGCCGCCCCGCGACCCGAGGGCACCGGAGTCGGGCCTGGTGGAGCTGTGAACCTGCACGCGGACAGCGTGGCAGTCTTGACCGCCTGGCAGGCACCCGACTCGCAACAGGAGGCGCTGCGTCAGGCGTTCCTGGCGTTCCTCGCCTCCTCGCCGGATGCCTGCCGTCGCGAGTACGCGCCCGGCCACATCACCGCATCCGCGCTGGTACTGGACGCATCGAGACGGCGAACGCTGCTCACCCTGCATCCGAGGGTCGGTCGATGGCTGCAACTCGGCGGGCACTGCGAGGCGACCGACGCCGGGTTGCGGGAAGCGGCGTTGCGGGAGGCCGAGGAGGAGTCCGGAATGACGGGCCTGCGGATCGATCCGCAACCGTTGCATCTGGACGCGCACCCGGTGACCTGCTCCGGCGGAGTGCCCACCCGGCACCTCGATGTGCGGTACCTCGTGCACGCCCCGGCCGACGCGCAGCCGCTCCGCAGTGCCGAATCCCTTGACCTACAGTGGTGGCCGGTGGACGGACTTCCGTCCGATGTGGACTCGATACCCCACATGATCAAGCTCGCACTTGGTACCGGACACTCACACGAGCCGTAGCCTGCACGCACGCGCAGGGAATACTGTGGAGATAGCACCGGGTCCACCCCGACGAGCGCGGCAGGCGACGTCGATCGCGGTGGTGGCACCGAAGCCAGACCCGATGTCGCCGAGGCAACGTCAGGAGAGGTCGTCACGATGGACCCCCGCGATCGGGCCGACGAAACCCTCGCACGAGCACGAGCGCGAGGCACCTTCGTCATCACACCGGAGAACGCCACCTCACCGATGGACGCGGCCAGCACCGTGCAGATCCCGCGCTCGGTGGTGAACGCCAACGACCCGGTCAATCCGGCGCCGGACCACGATCCCACCGTGGTGCTGCGCGGCCGGGTCTCCCGAGGGCCGTACCCGTCCCAGCCGGGCGGCGGGCAACCCGCCGGGCCGCAGGGCCATGGCCAGCAGGGACCCGGGCAATCAGGTCCTGGAAACCAGCAGATCCCCGGGCAGTCGGCGCCGGGTCAGCAGCAACATCATCCCGGTGGTCGGCCGGGTCAACGACCGCCTGCCGCCCCAGGGCAACAGGGCCAGGGTCCGTCGGTTCCCAGCCAGGGACCCGGCCAAGGGCCCGGCCAGCAGGTATCGAACCCGGCGCCCGGTCATCCACAGAACGAGTCGACCATCCCGCCCTGGCATTCCGAGGGCTACTAGCAGAACCAGCGGTTCCGCCGCCGATCCGGCGGTGGGACCGAACCAGCCTGCGGGCATCCCGATCGGATCGCCCACAGGGGGCACCTCACTGCTTGCTGCCGCCCGGGTCACGCAGTTCGAGCCGCCTGCGCGCCTCCAGGCCGACCTTCAAGGCCAGCCGGACCGGCGCCCACTCCGGGCCCTGATGGCGGTCGGCGAGATATCGGTAGGCACTGCGGTGATGTTCGGTGAGCATCCGATCGGATGATCTCGACGTCGAGTGGCCACCCAGGTGGACGACCTCGGCGCTGGGTACGTAGACGTTGAGCCAGCCCGCCTTGCCGATGCGATCGCCGAGGTCCACGTCCTCGAAGTACATGAAGTACCGCGAGTCGAAGCCCGCCACCGAGTCGAAGGCGGCCCGCCGGATCAACAGGCACGAACCGGACAACCAGCCTGCGGTGCGCTCGCTGAGCACGGTGTCGGCCTGCCGGTAGGCACGACTCCACGGATTCGCGGGCCACACCTTGCCCAACAGGCCATGGCCGACGCCCTTGGAGAGCGACGGCAACATCCGAGCCGATGGGTAGACCCGGCCGTCGGGCTCCCGGATCAGGGGCCCGAACACTCCGCCACGCGGCCATTTCGTCGCGGCGGCGAGCAGCTTGTCGATGCTGCCCACTCCCCATTCGAGATCGGGATTGGCCACGATCACCCAGCCGACCTCGGGGCCGAGCTCGGCGACACCTCGGTTCGCCGCACCGCCGTAGCCGAGGTTCTCCCCCATGGGCAGCAGCGTCACGCCATCGCGCTCGGCGCCCTTCTCCGGCGCCCCGTCGACCGAGCCGTTGTCGGCCAACACGACCTGGACCGACCGCGTCGTGGCTTTCGCGAGCGTGTCGAGGAACCGGGTCAGCGTTTCACCCGGTGAGTACGTGACGGTGACGACGGCGAGCTCCTCGCCGTAGGAGACGGGCTCTGCCGAGGCTGCGGATCGCGGGGTGACCACGACGAGCATTCTGCACGGTCGACTGGATTCTGAGAACGAGGCGGGTGGGTCGATTCGATCAACCGGCGACCGAAGATGATCTTGGGTTCGGTGTCGGTGACCTCGCGTGTTCGTCGGCGCTTCTCGTCGTTACTCGGTGCAGGCGACCACGGCGCTCGGTGCTCAGTGAGCCGAAGCGATCGCGGCTGCGGCCGTATCGATCAACGTCCTCTGCGGTGCACCGCCCACGCCCTGGTGTACGCCGCACGGTGGCGCGTGGCGCTCGCCGCCCAGGAGAACTCCTGCGATCTGGCGCGCGCCGCGATGCCGAGCTTCTTCCGGCGGTCGGGTGCGTCCAGCAACTCGCGCAGGGTCGCCGCGATGTCACCCGAACCGACGCCGCAGTACGCGACGGCGTCCCCGCCGACCTCGGGCAGGCTGAGTCGGCGGGTGGTCATCACCGCAGTGCCGCAGGCCATCGCCTCCAACACGGGCAGGCCGAAGCCCTCGCCGAGGCTTGGATAGGCCACGATCTCGGCGCCGCCGAGGAAGCCCGCGAGGTTCTTGAACGGCAGGTAACCGGCGCGAATCACCCGCACCCGATGCGGCACCGCGCTCAGAGCCCGCTCGATCTGACCGTCCCAACCCGGCTGACCGGCCAGTACGAGAGCGGGAATGTCCGACCGCCCCTCGCAGGCCCTGGCGAAGCCCTTGATCAACGCGGGCACGTTCTTCCTCGGTTCCAGGGCGCCGAGGAAGGCCACATAGGGGGTGTCCTCGAGATCGAGCAGTTTGCGGACCTCGTCGACCTCGGGCGGGGTCGGCGGGTGGAACCGTTCGGTGTCCACGCCGTGCGCGACCACCTGGACGCTGCTGCGGCCTGCACCGACCACTCGGGTCAACTCGTCGGCGGTCGCATGGCTCGGCGCGATGCACAGCGCGGCCTTGGACAGCGCCGCCCTGGTCCAGGCGCGGAAGAACCGGGCTTTGACCGAGGAGTGCAGGGCCGGGTCGGTGAAGAAGGTGGCGTCGTGCAGGGTGACCACGCCTGCGGCTCGATTGGCCAACGGCGTGGTGTAGTGCGGCGAATGCAGCAGGTCGACGTTGAGCCTGCGGACCAGCCTGGGCAGCGTGGTCTGCTCCCAGCTCAAGCGCGCGGTCCTGGTGGCGACGGCCTCCGATGCCGGGACGATACGGGAGTTCGGGGCGAGTCGGGTGTACAACTCGGCGTCCCGAGGTTGGCAGACCAGACTCATCCTGGCGCCGTCCTGGTCCAATGCGGCAACGAGCGAATCGACGTAGCGGCCGACCCCGCCTCGGTCGGTAGGGACGGCGGTGGCGTCGATCAGCACGCTGGGTTCGGCTACGCGCACCGGAGCAGCCTACGGCCTCGCCGAGGCCGAATCGGCCGGTTCGGCCAAAACGAGACCGGCCTTACCGAGGCGGGTGATCGGCTGCTCGGCCAGGACGCGTCGCGGTGGTCCGGCCCACCGGGGCTGGAAGGTCTCGGGTCAACGCGAGCGGGCGGCGGACCAGGCGTCCAGGTGGAGAGCCCAGACAGCTTCGGCGGCGCGCTGCCAGGTGAAGTCGGCGGCCCGGCGTCGGCCTGCGGTGGCCAGGTTCGAGGTGGTCAGCCGGTCGGTCACCACGGCGTGCAGCTCGCGGGCCAGCGCTGCCGGGTCGTCTCGCGGCACGATCCGACCCGCCCCGCCCGCGACCTCCACCAACGCGGGCACGTCGGTGTGCACCACCGGAGTCCCGGCGGCCATCGCCTCCAGCAGGGGAAGCCCGAAGCCCTCCGCCCGGCTGGGCACGGCCAGTGCCCCGGCGCGGTCCAACACCACGGCGAGATCCCGGTCGGAGATTCGCCCGAGCAGCCGCAGCCGTTCCGGTTCGAGGCCGTGTCTCCTGGCCAATGCGGCGGGATCGACATCGCCCCAGCCCGAAGCGCCTGCGATGAGTAGCGGCACCGGCGGGGCGGCCGGGTCGGCCATCGCCTCGATCAACACGTCGATGCCCTTGCGGGGCTCGATGGTGCCGACGGCCAGCACATACCGCTTGGGCAACCGCAGCAGGCGGATGCTCTCGGCCAGCTGATCCGGATCGGCGCGTTTCGACAGTGCCGGTGCGATGCCCTCGCCCACCACCTGGCTCCGAATGCCGGGGCCGAGCCGCTGGGCGAGTTCGGCGGCGACCGCCTCGGTCGGCACCACGAGCGCGGCAGCGGCCCGAGCGGCCCTGGAGATCATCTCTCGATGCCAGCTGACCCCGCGCGGCGTGAGCGTCTCCGGATGGGTCCACGGCACGGTGTCGTGCACCGTGACGATCAGGCTGCGATCCCGCCGAACTCGCGGGGGCGCCAGCGGGGTCGGCGCATGGACGGCGTCGCCGCCGGGCCACAGTCCGACGCCGCGCTGCCAGGCCAGCGACAGGGCCCGTCGGGACAACGGCAGCGCGCGGGGACCCTCGACGCCGGGGATGACGGCGGGGGTGAGGTCGGGGTGCCGCGCGGTGACGCCCTCGACCGTCCAGCCCGCAGGCGCGGTGGCGGCGAGGGCGGCGGTCAGCTCCCGGGTGTAGCGGCCGGTTCCGCCGGGAACGGGCGCCAACAGTTGCTCGGTGAGTACGACGAGGGCGGGCACCGACTCACCGTGCCATGCGGGGTGGTGGTGCCCGAGTAAGGCCCGGCCTCGTTCGGGTGCCGAACTCCGGTGGCGTGGGCGAGAATGCGGCGGTCTTCGGTGCAGGCCGAGCATTAACTTCGTTGAGAACTGAAATGATCATGGAAATAGAGGTACCCACTCCCGATCGGGCGAAGTACGCCACCCGCTAGCGTCGGCGGATGCATCCCGCAGGCACGCCCCGCTCCACAGTGGTGGTGATCACCTGGCAGGGCCGAGAACACCTCGGTGCCTGTCTGGACGCGCTCGGCAGACAGACCAGACCGCATCGGGTACTCGTCGTCGACAACGCCTCGACGGACGGAACCCGGGAGCTGCTCCTGGAACATCCGACCCGGCCGGTGGTACTGCGCACCGCGACGAACCTCGGCTACGCCGGTGGTCTCGCGGTGGCCCTGCCCCAGGTGCACACGCCCTTCATGGCCTGGCTGAACGATGACGCAGCTCCGGAGCCCGACTGGCTCGAAGAGCTGGAGCGCACACTCGACGAGCAGCCCAGCACAGCGGCGGCCACCGCCACCCTGATCACGCCGACCGGGTCGGTGCAGTCCAGCGGGGTGCGGCTCACCGCACAGGGCTACGGGGCCGACCGCTCCCAAGAGGGAACCGACCCGCCCGTCGAGGGCAGCGGGACCGCAACGCCGAGTTCGGACGTGCCCGAGGTGTTCGGGCTCTGCGGCGGAGCGACGCTGTTGCGCACCTCGGTACTGCGGGCGATCGGCGGCGTTCCCGCCGGCTTCTTCTGCTACTACGAGGACACCGACACCAGCTGGCGGCTGCGGCTGGCCGGCCACGACGTGGTGTGGGCGCCTCGGGCCCGCGCCCTGCACCAGCACGGGGTGAGCACCAAACCGGGTTCGCCGAGATTCCATCGGTGGAACGAACGCAACCGACTCCTGATGCTGCTGCGCTGCGCGCCTGCCGAGCCCGCCGTCCGCGAGTTGCTGCGCTTCGCGGCGATCACCGCACTGCTGCCGCTGCGCAGGCTCCGAGGTCGGGTGGTGCCCAGCGCGGCCAACTTCCGAGTGGGCCTACGCCTCGGAGTTCTCGTCGAGGTACTCGGCAGGCTCCCGGCCGTGTTGGTGGAACGGCGTCGGATCGGCGGTCGGTCCCGGGTCCCCCGGCAGGTCGTCTGGCAACGCTGGGCAGGCCGGTAGCGGCGAGCGAGCAGGCACGCCCACGAGCACCCCCGAGAAGTCCCACGAGCAAACCGGGCCAATCCGCCCGATCTCACCCGGACCAGACGGGGTTGACCGATGATCAGAGGGATGGTGCACGCTTAACGTCGCACGAACACACAGAGAGGGGACGAGGTGTCGGAGTCCGACATCCTGCCGACGGTTTCCGTGGTTGTCGTCAACTATCGCGGGGCCGAGGACACGATCACCTGCCTGCGGGCCCTGCGTGACGAGGTGGACTACCCCTCGGATCGGCTCGAACTCATCTGTGTGGACAACGCCTCCGGGGGCGACGACGTCGAGCGGATCCGCGCGGCGGCACCCGGCGTCCAGGTGATCGAATCGCCGGAGAACCTGGGCTTCGCGGGCGGCTGCAACCTCGGCGCCGCCCAGGCACGCGGCGAGGTCCTCGCCTTCCTGAACAACGATGCCCGCCCCGACTCCGCGTGGATCTCCGCCGCGGTGCGGGTGCTGCGCGCCGACCCGCGAGTGGGTTCGGTGGCGAGCAAGGTGCTGGACTGGTCCGGCGAGAACATCGACTTCGTCGACGGCGGCCTGACCTGGTTCGGCATGGGCTACAAGCGGCAGGCGGGCGAGCCCGACGACGGCAGCCACGACGTACCGCGCGATGTGCTGTTCGGCACCGGCTCGGCGCTGTTCGTGCGGGCAGGCCTGTTCCAGGAACTCGACGGTTTCGACGACCGGTTCTTCATGTTCTACGAAGACGTCGACCTCGGCTGGCGGCTGAATCTGCGGGGCTGGCGGGTCCGCTACGAACCGGCCTCGCTGACCTACCACCGACACCACGCCTCGATGTCGACCGTGCACGACTCCAGGGAGCACTTCCTGCTGGAGCGCAACGCCCTCGCGGCGCTGTACAAGAACGTCCAGGACGAGACGCTGGCCAAGGTGCTGCCCGCCGCGCTGGCCCTGTCGGTGCGCCGGGCCACCGCCCGAGGCGAGCTGGACCCGACACAGTTGGAGATCACCCGCAGGCCCGCCGATCGTGCCGAGGACGACGCCCCGGTGGAGATCTCCCGAATGACGCTCGCGGGCATCCTGGCCATCGACCAGTTCGTCGAGTTGCTGCCCAGCCTCGCCGAATCACGGGCCATCGAGCAGGCGGCCCGGGTCCGCACCGACGCCGATCTGCTGCCGCTGATGCGCAAGGCGATGGAACCCGCCTATCCGCTGCCCCGCTACCTGGCCGCCCACGAGTCGCTGGTGACGGCCTTCAATCTGGCCGACGTCTACGGCCGCCCCCGCCGAGTACTGATCCTGACCGGCGACGCCATCGCGGAACGGATGGCCGGACCCGCCATCCGGGCCTGGCACATGGCCGAGGCGCTGTCGATGGAACACGAGGTCCGGCTGGTCAGCGTCAACGACCACCACGCACCGCCCCGCGCCCGATTCCCCGTCCTCTCGGCCCTGCCCAAGCAGCTGCCCGGACACGTCGAGTGGGCCGACATCGTGGTCTTACAGGGTCACATGCTCGAAATGGCACCGGAGCTCAAGCGGGTCGACTCGACCAAGATCGTGGTCTGCGACATCTACGACCCGATGCACCTGGAGTACCTGGAGCAGGGCAAGGACGTCGACGACGAACGACGTTCCCGCGACCTCGCCGGAGTGACCAAGGTCCTCAACACCCAGTTGGAGCGCGGCGACTTCTTCCTGTGCGCCTCCGAACGCCAGCGGCACTTCTGGCTGGGTCACCTCGCCGCGCTCGGCCGGATGAGCCCGGACATGTACGACGCCGACCCGACCTCGCGATCATTGCTGTCGGTGGTGCCCTTCGGCTTCCCCGACGCGGCTCCGGCGCGCACCGGCCCGGGGATCAAGGGTTCCGTTCCCGGCATCGACGAGAACGACAAGGTCGTGCTCTGGGCGGGCGGGGTCTACAACTGGTTCGACCCGTTGACGCTGATCAGAGCCATCGACAAGCTGCGCGGTGAGCACGACGACGTTCGACTGTTCTTCCTCGGGATGAAGCATCCGAACCCGGACGTCCCCGAGATGGGCATCACCGGTCGGACGCGGGAACTCGCTCGCAAGCTGGATCTGGTCGGCTCGCACGTCTTCTTCAACGAGAGCTGGGTGCCCTACCAGGACCGACAGAACTACCTGCTGGACTCGGACTGCGGGGTGACCACGCACTTCGACCACGTCGAGACGACCTTCGCCTTCCGCACCCGGGTACTGGACTACCTGTGGGCGGGGCTGCCGATCGTCACCACCGACGGCGATTCCTTCGCCGAGCTGGTGCGCGCCGAGGGGCTGGGCGTGGTGGTTCCGGCCGAGGACCCCGACGCGCTGGCCGCCGCGCTGGGCCGGGTGCTCTACGACAAGGCCTTCGCCACCGGTTGTCGAGAGCGCATCGCGGTGGTGCGCGAGCGATACACCTGGACGCAGGCGTTGGCGCCGCTGGTGGAGTTCTGCCGCCACCCCAGCCAGGCGGTCGACCGGATGCCTGCTGCCGAGCCACTGGTCCGAACCCCACCGTTGCGGGCCTCGGAGAAGGTGCGCAAGGACCTCGCGCTGGTGCGTGAGTACCTCGATCTGGGCGGCCCCACCGAGTTGGCCAAGCGGGCGGCGGGCCGGTTGCGGCGGCTGGCGAAGGAGCGACGACGTGGCTGATCGAAAACGAGGACCACGGCTGCGGCTGTTGCTGGACGGCACCCCGCTGTTGGGCCACCGCACCGGGATCGGTCGCTACACGGCGGCGCTGGCCGAGGAACTGGCCTCCGTCGAGACCGTGAGTGTGAAGGCCGTCGCGTTCACCCTGCGCGGCTGGAAGGCGCTGCGGGCCGCCCTGCCGCACGGCGTGGGCGCCCGAGGACTACCGGTGCCCGCCCGGCTGCTGCGGGCCTGCTGGCTTCGGTCGCCGTTGCCCCCGGTGGAGCTGTTCGCCGGGATGAGCAACATCGTGCACGGCACCAACTTCGTGTTGCCGCCCTCGCTGCGCGCCGCCGGGGTGGTCACGATCCACGACCTGGCGTTCCTGGACTCGCCGGATGACCTGCCGCCCAGCGATCGAAGGCTTCCCGATCTGGTGCGCCGCTCGGCCAAGCGCGCCGCGATGGTGTGCACGCCGACCAAGGCGGTGGCCAAGCAGGTGGTCGAACGTCTCGACGTCCCGATGGAACGGGTGGCGGTCACCCCGCTGGGGGTCGACGCGGCGTGGTTCGCCGCCCGACCGCCCAACGATGCTCTTCGGCAACGGCTGGGCCTGCCCAGTCAGTACCTGCTGTTCGTGGGTGCCGACGGTCCACGCAAGGGGCTGCCGACGCTGTTGGAGGCGCACGGCGCCCGCCCGGATCTACCGCCGTTGGTGTTGGCCGGTCCCGGTCCGCGTTCCGAGCACGACCGGATCACCCGGACCGGGTATCTGTCCGACGTCGACCTGCGCAGTGTCGTCGCGGGTGCCTCCGCCCTGGTGATGCCCTCGCGAGACGAGGGCTTCGGCCTGCCGGTGCTGGAGGCGTTGGCCTGCGGCGTACCCGTGGTGTGCTCGGATGTCCCCGCGCTGCGCGAGGTGGCGGGTGGGCATGCCCGGCTCGTCCCGGTCGGGGACAGCGAAGCCCTGGGGGTCGCTCTGGCCGAGGCGTTGTCGGGCGGCGGTCGCACCGAGACGCTGGCGGCGCGGCGGCAGTACGCCTCCGGTTTCAGCTGGCATCACTGCGCCGAGACGACCATCGAGGCCTACCGCAAGGCACTGAGCTGAGAAGGGCGGGCCCGCGAGCTGTCGGCGGGCCCGCCGTTCGTGTCCGGCCTCAGGCCGGCCGGAATGCGTCCTCGTGTTGGGCGAATGCCTCCGCGAGGCCCGCTCGCCAGGGCTGCAGCGGAGTGAGCCCCTCGCTGATCCACGAATTCGCGGAGAGCACGGAGAAGGCGGGTCGCGGTGCGGGCCGAGGAAACTCCTCGGTACCGCAGGGCCGCACCCGTTCCGGGTCGGCACCCAACTCGACGAAGATCGCGCGGGCGAACTCGAACCAGGTCGTCTGCCCGTCGTTGGTGGCGTGCAGCACTCGACGAGCTGGTTCGGAGCCGTCGGCGATCCGCATCGCCAGCTCCAGGAGTCCGATCGCCAGGTCACCCGCCCAGGTCGGGGACATGGCCTGGTCGGACACCACCGAGAGCGTCTCTCGGTTGGCCTCCAACTTGGCCATGGTCTTGACGAAGTTGCCGCCCCAGGCGCCGTAGACGCCCGCAGTGCGGACCACCCAGGCTCGGGGACAGATGTCGAGCACGGCGCGCTCGCCCGCGAGCTTCGTCCGGCCGTAGGCCGATCTGGGGCCGGTCGGATCGCTCGGCTCGTAGGGCCGCTCGGCGTCCCCGGGGAAGACGTAGTCGGTGGAGACGTGGATCAGTGGGACGTCGAGGGCCGTGCAGGCGGCGGCCAGCCGCGCGGGGCCGTCCCGGTTCACCCGCATCGCCGTCGATTCATCGGCCTCGGCGGCGTCGACCGCCGTGTAGGCCGCCGCGTTGATCACGACCGGGCGCCTGCCGTGCTCGGCAGCCTCCTCGGCCAGCCGCGTCACGGCGGCACCGACGGCAGCCTGGTCGGTGATGTCCAGTTCGGCCGAGGTCGGGGCGTACAGCGTGCTCCCGTCGCCGAGGGTCTCGCGGACCCGGTGGTAGAGGTCCATGCCGAGTTGGCCGCCACCGCCTGCGACCAAGAGTGCGAGGTCGGTCATCCAACGCCGCCCGAGGTGTCCGCCGTCGCGTTCTTCAGGGGCTCCCACCAGGCACGATTGTCCCGATACCACTGCACGGTCTCGGCGAGGCCCCGCTGGAAGGGCACGGCGGGCGCGTAGCCGAGTTCGGTGGAGATCTTGTCGATGGCGACCGAGTAGCGGCGGTCGTGACCCTTGCGATCCTCGACGCGTTCCACCATCGAGAAGTCGCAGTCCATTGCGGACAAGAGGAGCTCGGTCAATTCGAGATTGGTCAATTCGGTACCGCCACCGATGTTGTAGATCTCGCCGGGCCGACCCGCCTCGGCGACGAGTTGGATACCGCGACAGTGATCGTCCACATGCAACCAGTCACGAATATTGCCGCCGTCACCGTAAAGAGGAACGGGGCGGTTATCCATGAGATTGGTCACAAACAGGGGAATGACCTTCTCCGGAAATTGGAACGGTCCGTAGTTATTCGAGCAGCGAGTCACACTGACGGGCAACCCGTGCGTGCGATGGTAAGCGCGCGCGAGTAGGTCCGAACTCGCCTTGGCCGCGGAGTACGGCGAGTTCGGTTCCAGGATATGGGTCTCGTCCCATGAACCCTCGTCGATGGACCCGTACACCTCGTCGGTGGAGACGTGCACGAAGCGGCCGACGCCCGCGTTCACAGCGGCCTGGAGCAGGATCTGGGTGCCCAACACGTTGGTCAGCACGAAGTCGGCGCCGCCCGCGATCGAGCGGTCCACATGCGATTCTGCGGCGAAATGCACCACTACCTCGGTGTTCGTCATCACTTCGGCGACGAGCGCGGCATCGCAGATATCCCCGTGGACGAAGCGCAACCGGGGGTTGTCGGCGACACTGGAGAGGTTCGCGCGATTACCCGCGTAGGTCAGCTTGTCGAGCACCACCACCTCGGCGTCGGCGAATGCCGGGTACGCGCCGCCGACCAGTTGCCGCACATAGTGGGAGCCGATGAAGCCGGCCCCTCCGGTCACCAGAACTCGCATCGAGCCCACCCCATCATCGTCAGCACTGCCGGTGTGATCGTGAGTCGCCCGCCACCGGTTCGCAGTGGCAGTGTGTCACGAACGAGACCGAGGAAACCCGTGCCTACGGCGAACCTCGGGGGCACAATGTGCGTCTTACTCGGTAGCGGGACGTCCTACAGCATTCACGACATCGGATTAACGTGATGACGGATGACCGGCACTACCTGATCAGTCGGGGAGCGCGTCCGTTTTCGGCGCGCATGTAGGGAGGAGCCGCCCGTGCACGACCGGCCGCCTGGAGCGCGACGGCCAAGCGACGACAGCGGGTCTGGTCGTCGAAGTCGCGGAGACGGGGCAGGAGGCGTCGGGGATCCCAGCGCACGTCGGCCACCGAGGCGACCCGTCTCGATGGAGCCGACCCAACCCATCGCCCGCACACCGAGCGCGGCCGCCGCGGTCACCGCCGCAGAGGAGCCTCCTCGACGCAGTGCAGGCGCGAAGTTCGCGATGCGGGCGGCCAAGACCGCGGTGGCCCTGGTCTCCGTCGCCGTCGTGTCCGTCACGGGCTATTCCTGGGCCACCTACACCGCGTTCGACAGCGGGCTGGTGACCAGTGACGTGTTCGGCAATCGCGAGAACGGCCGGACGCAGGGCCCCAATCCGTTGGAAGACGGCATGGACCTGCTGCTGGTCGGCAACGACAGCCGAACCGACAACCAGGGCAATCCGCTGGACGCGGACGTCCTCGCTTCCCTGGGCGCCAGCGACGACGAGGGCGGCGACCTCACCGACACCCTGATCATGGTGCGTATCCCGCCGGGTGGCGAACAGGTCTCGGCCGTGTCCTTTCCGCGCGACAGCTACGTCAATGTGCCGGGCTACGGCATGAACAAGATCAATTCTGCATTCGGTTACGGCAAGCGCGCCGCCCACGATTCCCTCGTCGCGCAGGGCGTCACCGATGAGAAGCAGTTGCACCAGGAGTCCTCCGACGAGGGCCGTCAGCTGTTGGTGCAGACCCTGGAGGAGCTCACCGGCGTCACCATCGACCACTACGCCGAGGTCAACCTGCTCGGATTCTCCGAGATCACCGAGGCCGTCGGCGGGGTCGAGGTCTGTCTACTGGAGCCGGTCGACGAGTACCGCTCCGGAGCGAAATTCGACGCGGGTAAGCAGACCATCTCCGGTGTCGACGCCTTGCGTTTCGTCCGGCAGCGCTACGGACTGCCCAACAGCGACCTCGATCGCGTGGTCCGCCAGCAGGTGTTCATGGCCGGCCTGGCAAACAAGGTGTTGTCCGCGGACACACTGGCCAACCCCGGCAAGCTCAGCGAGCTGATCAACGCGGTGCAGAGCAGCGTCGTACTCGACAGCAACTTCAACATCCAGACCTTCCTGGAGCACGCGCAGAACATCGCGGGCGGCAACATGGACTTCCAGACGATCCCGGTCGGGGCTTTCATCAAGGACGATGTCGGTCAGGACGTCATCCAGATGGACCCCGCACAGGTGCAGCAGTTCATGAAGGAGCTGGGAGGACCACCCGCCGAAGAGCCGGAACCGGCCGACAATGCGAGTGAGGAAGCCTCCATCGTGGACCCGGCCTCGATCACCGTCGAGGTGTACAACGCGGGCGGCATCCCTGGGCTGGCCGCCGAGGTCATGGCCCAGCTGACCAGCTCCGGTTACCTCCAGGGCGTCACCGACAACGCCAATCCTCGGGTGGCCTCGGTGGTCCGGTACGCCACCGGCGAGGAGGCCAACGGCCAGTCCGTGGCGGACGCGCTCGGCGGTCTGATCGTCGAGGAGGACGCCGCGCTCGCGCCGGGAACGGTCGACGTGATCCTCGGCGAGGACTACACCACGTCGGTCAGCAACTTCGCGCCGCTGCCCGGTCAGGAGACCGGCACCGGCACCGAAGGCGAGGCCGAGAAGGAACAGGAGATCACGGCAGACGGGACCGTCTGCGTGCACTGATCCGTGCAACGGACCCGCATCGCTGATGAACCGCCCGTCGACCTTCGAGGTCGGCGGGCGGTTCTGTGCTCGGGGCATGCCCGGCGGGATGCCTTTCACATGGCGGCTGGGAACCGAGAATCGTTGAGGCGTGGATCTCGGCTCGGCCAACCCGGACACCTGTGACGGACCGGCCCGTTAGCCTGAGAAAGGGCAGCTTGAGCACGTCGGGGGTGTGAATGCCACGCAAACAGGAGGACGTCGACGAACCGGACAACGAGTCCGGCGGTCCGTCCGCACACGACGAGAACCACCACACCGAACAACCCGATGAACTCGGACGGCCCGATTCGGACGGTTCCAGCGCGACAGGCGAGGTCGAGGCGGACGGGCCTGCTGCTGCGGCCGAGGCCGAGTCGGACCAGCGCGATCGGGCCGAGGAGACGAGCGAGGATTCTGCCGAGGCAGTAGCGAGCCCGGCGCTGACGAAGCGGCGTCGCCGGAGCACCGGAGCCACGGTGTTGTTAGCGGGCGGCCGCTCCCTGGTGGCCCTGGTGTCGGTGGCGGTCCTCGGCCTGACCGGCTATGCCTGGGCCGGCATGGACCGGGTGCAGGACAGCATCAACACGACCTCCGCGCTCAGCGACCTGGATCGGATCGACATCGACCCGTACCCGGTCGAACCGGCGCCGGAGTCGTCGTCCGCCCCACCGCCCCCGCCGGTGGAGGACACGGCCACCGACATCCTGCTGGTCGGCACCGACAGCCGGACCGACGCCCAGGGCCGCCCGCTGCCCGAACACATCCTGCGGCAGCTGCGCACCGAGGCCGAGGTCGGACTCAACACGGACACGATCATCGTGCTGCGGATCCCGGACGACGGCAGCGCCGCATACGCGGTGTCCATCCCGCGCGACACCTACGTTCCGGTGCCCGGTCTCGGCGACGAGAAGATCAACGGCGCCTTGGGGCTGGTGAAGACGCAATCCGCCAGGCAGCTTCGGGCCGAGGGCGTGACCGACCGGGCGCAGGTGGAACGCGAGTCCACCGACGCGGGCCGACGCGCGCTGATCGGCGCGGTCGGCGACCTGACGGGTGCGCGCATCGACCACTACGCCGAGGTCAATCTCTACGGCTTCTACCTCTTCACCGAGGCGATCGGCGGCATCGACGTCTGCCTGAACTACGCGACCAGCGACAGCGACTCTGGCGCGAACTTCGCCGCAGGCCCGCAGACGATCTCCGGTGGCGACGCGCTGTCCTTCGTCCGGCAACGCAACCTGCCCGGCGGCGATCTCGATCGCATCGTCCGCCAGCAGGTGTTCCTGGCCGCGCTGGTGGACAAGGTGTTGTCCACCGGGACGCTCACCGACCCCGGCAGGCTGCAGAATCTGCTTGATGCGATGCAGGCGTCCCTGGTGTTGGACGAGGAACTGGACCCGCTGGTGTTCGCCCGGCAGTTGCAGGGCGTCGCGGGCGGCGATGTCACCTTCGTGACGATCCCGGTGCGCGAGGTCGGCGTCATCAACGACAAGGGCCAGAGCGTGGTGCTGGTGGATCGAGGCGAGGTGCGTGACTACGTCACGGACCTGACCGAGTCCGACGCGGAAGGCCAGCCGGTCGGCATGTCCGGGGCCGGCGCGCCGCCCGCCATCGACCCGGCGGTGGTCTCCCCGGTGTCCGCGGCGCCGGTCGGCCTCGGAAGTAAGGTGCGCACGCAGACCCCGGACGGCGAGGAGCCGATCACCGCCGACGGGGTGCCCTGCGTCAACTGACGTCCGAGCCGCAACACGCGGCCCCGCCGCCCGCCGCCGAGAGGGACCCCCATGAGTGTCACCGAGACGTTGTTGCGCGGCTACCTTGCGACCGGCGGCGGCAAGCCGTTGATCACCTTCTACGATGACGCGGCGGGCTACCGGATCGAGCTGTCCGCCGTGACGGTCGCGAACTGGGCCGCCAAGACCGCGAACTGGCTGCGCGACGAACTCGATGTGGAACCGGGAATGCCGGTGGCGGTGCGGCTGCCCGCGCATTGGCAGACTCTCGGGGTGCTGCTGGGTGCCTGGTGGTGCGGCGCCGAGGTGCGCGCGGATACCGAGGGCGCGGAGGTCGCACTGGTGCCCGCCTCGGAGTCGGAGTCCGCAGGCGACCTCGGCGCGCGGACGGTCGCCGTCGTCGGTCTGGACGCGCTCGGCGCTCCGGTTCGGCTGCCTGCGGGTAGCGCGCTGGTCGACTACACCTCGGAGATCCGCGTCTACGGCGACGACTTCATCCCGATGGACCCGGTCGAAGGCGACAGCCCGGCCCTGTCCGGTGCGACCGTGGACACAGTCCTCGCAGCCGCCACCACCAAGGCCGCCGAATTCGGCATCGGATCGAATGACCGTGTGCTGTCCACCCTGGACTGGACCGTTCCCGAGGGTGTGGCGGCGAATCTGCTGCCGGTGCTGGCGGTTGGTGCGTCCCTGGTCCAGGTCCAACACGCCGACCCGGCCAAGCTCGCCGACCGCCGCGAGACGGAGCGGGTCACCAAGGCCCTCGGCGAATAGCGTGTGAATGAGTAGCCCGTGGTCCGGCGATCGCGGGCTACTCGGTGGTTCAGTGGCTTGGGTATCCCCGCCGAGGCAGCGCGGGGGCCTGTCATGCTGACGGCGGGCGCTGCCGCAGTTCGTCAAGCGATGCCGAGATCAGCTTCCCGCAGGCTTCCAAACCGGCGAGATCCTTCGCGCGGTCCAGAAAATAGATAGCGCGATCCCGCAGCCTCGGTTCGAATAACCCACAGCTCATAATGAGGTCTATACATGCCGTCCGAGATACTAGGTTAGGGCTAGAATCCAGGATTTCGACATAAGCCTGGAAGCCCAGGGAGATCTCGTACTGGCAGTCCGCTCTGGAAACATCCCCGTAGACGCCGGGGTCGCTAACACACGGCGTAGCTGCCGAGATATCCGATAGAAGATCGAGCAGCAGATCCTCGACGTGCTCAGGGCAACGCCAGAGCAGGCCCACAAGACATGATGCGACGGCGACCGACGCCTCGCATAACAACCCGTTCGCGAACACCTGCCGATGGAGTCGCTGAACAGCGTCTACCGCATCTTCCCGCCTCGGGGCATCCGCAAGCTCGCGGATGACTTCCGCCAGCATGCGAACATCCCCGGCTACACCCTGCAGCGATATCCACTGATGCCTGCTGATCTCAAGTTCCATATCAACCCCCGAGCTGGGTACGCAGCTACTGAACCAGTGCTCAGCTCAACCTGATTCGCTCACGAAACTAGCGAGGTAACCGACCGGCAGGTCGGGACTGACGGTTGCGCCGATAGCGGCGAATCGATCGAACCTTCGGTCTGCTCGGCCGCCGTGGTAGATCATTACCAGGCGAGTCCGCGCTCGACGGCGTACGGCCGCAGCCCGCCGGCCCGGCGTGGCCCGACTGCATGGGGGTTCGACAACAGTGATGACCGCACCGGCCCGGATGCGCAGGATCGCGGCAGTGGCGCTGATCGGTGGGCTACTCACCGCAGGCTGCGTGGCACCGCCGGAACCGCCGCTCAGTTCCGGGACATCACCGGTGTTGTCGGAAGAGCTCGTGGCCTACGACAACCTCGAATTCGCCACCGGCCGCCGGGCGGTCTTCGAGAACACCTGCGAGGAACTGCCCCCGGAGCTTTTCGCCGAGCTGGGCCTGACCACCGAGCCCTACACCCTCGACGCCATGTCTCCGGGGTGCGCGGCCGAAGAGGAATGGGGCCGGGTCGTCATCGAGCAGACCGCGCCCCGGGGCCGCGAGTCGCAACGTCGGTACTTCGGCGACACCTGGAACGGCGAGGGCTCGTACTCCGACCATTTCCGCCGGTGGATCCTCGATGATCGCTACTACGCCCTGACCTACCAGGGTGGCAGCGTGGGCGATACCTGCACCACTGCGATCCACACCGGCTATCTCGGCCCGTTGACGGTGTCGGCCTCGATTCCCACTGACGAACGGGAGCTGCTGTACGTCCAGGACCAGGATTTCGACATCGAGACACTGATCGCGGACTACTGCTCGCGGTCGGAGCAGATGGCGGAGGTGCTGGTGGCAGCCATCGACCCGGAGGGCGGCAGCAGGCTGGCCGCCGGTTGATCCTTGAGCTCCGCTTCGAGCGCTACCCGGCGTCGCGCTTGGTCAGCTTCATCACCCCGACCACGAACAACGTCGTCCACAGCAATCCGGAGGCGATGCCCGGTACGAGGTCCGCGTCCGGGCTGATCAGGTAGCGGGCCAGCTCCAGCGGCGCTATGAACCCGATGAGGTCGGGGAAGATGCCATGAGCCATGGCCAAGGCGGGCATCAGCAGGAAGTAGACGACCAAGGCGCCGACCGTGTTCGGGATGAGCAGCGCGATGGACAGCGAGGCAAGCATGCCCAGCGCAAGCGCGACGACCACGACGAGCACGACCCAGCCGAGCCGGTGGCCCAACAGGTATGAATAGTGGTTGGCCTCGGTGGACGCGTCGATGATCGGCGGATACCCGACGATGGTCACCAGGCTGGCGATCAACCACACCAGGCCCAACACCGAGCCCTGCGCCAGCAGATAACGCAGTCGGGATGGCTGGACCAGCAGCGTGGTCTGCACGCTCTTGTACTGCCACTCGCCCGCGACCAGCTTGATCAGCGCGGCGTGGAAGAGCAGCACGCCGATCTGCGCGGACAGGTAGAACGGGTACATCTGGTCGTAGGCGCTGGCCATTCGTTCGCTGAGCAGCGCGCCTGCCACGACCAGCCCGAAGAACAGCACCGGGGCCAGTGCCAACACCAGTCGGTCGGAGCGGGTGCCCGTGAGTTTGCGCAGCTCGACGAGCACCATGGTTCCGAAGCCGATTCGACGGCCCGCGCGAACGCCCCATTCCGGGGTCGAACCGGGCTGCGCGGCGGGATTCGGTGGCGGCTGCTGGCTGGGAAACGGTTGGGCCGGCTGCTGTTGGGCGAGCTGCTGTTGGGGTGGCTGCTGTTGGGCGAGCTGCGGTTGAACGGCCGGGAACGGCTGTGAGGGATGCGGCTGACCGGGGAAGGGCTGCGGACCCGTCTGCGGCGGCGGTGACCCCGGCATCGGCGGTGCGTACCCGCCGGGTGGTGCGTGCGGGGGCGGTCCCATCGGGCCCGGCCCGTTCATCGGCGCGGGCGGCTGGGCGTAAGGACCCGTCATCGGGTGTTCTCCCCGGTCAGTCGGAAGAAGAGGTCTTCCAGGTTCACGCTCTCCTGCGCGAGCCCGAGCAGCCGGACCCCGGCGGAGAAGGTCACCTCGGACACGCGGTCGACGGTGGCATCCGCGGCGAGATGTCCGTCGGCGGCAGGCTGTACGGCGATGCCTGCCGAGGTCAACACCGAGGCGAGGCGGTTCATGTCGGGTGCGCGCACCACGCTGCGATGCGAGGTGGTCAGCTCGCTCAAAGGCCCGTCGGCCACGATCCGACCGGACCCGATCACCAACACCCGGTCGGCGGTCTGGTCCACCTCGGACAGCACATGGCTGGACAGCAATGCCGTGCCGCCGCGCCGCGCATAGTCGCGCAGCAGTAGTCGGACCGATCGAATCCCCTCGGGATCGAGCCCGTTGATCGGCTCGTCGAGGATCAGCATCGGCGGATTGGTCAGCAGCGCCTGCGCCAGCCCGAGCCGCTGCCGCATCCCGAGGCTGTACCCGCCGATCCGCCGACCCCCGGCATCTCCTAGGCCGACGACGGATAACACCTCGTCAACACGGTTCTTCGACAGCCCGGCGAGCAACGCGGCGTTCCGCAGATGAGAACGCCCGGTCCGCCCCGGATGCACGGCGGCCGCGTCGAGCAGCACCCCCGCGACATGCGCAGGGTTCGGCCACCTCCGAAACGGCCTGCCCGCCACGAAGGTCTCGCCCGCATCGGGAATCGTCAGGCCACTGATCATCCGCAGGGTCGTGGACTTGCCCGCACCGTTGGGCCCGAGGAACGCGGTCACCGTCCCGGGCTGTAGTTCGAAGCTGACCTGGTCGACGACCCGACGGCCCCCGTAGGTCTTCGTCAGTCCACGCACCGTCAGCACCTGATCACGATAGCGGGCTACGCGGGCTGGAAAGTCCGCAACCGCTGACAAACCGGGCGGGCGGATGACCGGGGTCACGGTGGCCCGTCTATCTCGCATCCCGTACTAGCCGAGGAGCCCGCCGCCGATCCATGTTTGGATCACTACAACAGGTGCCTCACCGGAGCGCAGATCCGTAGCGGGATCGCACCCGTGCCACCAGCTGGCATGTTCTCTCGAATTCGGCGTCGGCCTCTACAGACCAATACGTGCTATCGCTTGCGGTGAGGACCGCAGCGCAAGCCCGAAAGTCGTTGGCAGCGAACCGATCTGAGTCGAGCACGCGACGGTCTCGCACCGCCACCAGGGTGAGATCGAAACACTGCCGGACACCAGCCGCGAATGCTCGAAGCTCGCGCCACGACATGACATACCCCTGCGGCGAGGAGAGCACTGTCTCGCGGAACTCCTCGTACCCGAGGTCGGCAGGCACCTGCCCAAGTCCGTCGAACTCCAGTACGGACCACACCCAATCATTGTCCGGGACCATGTCGAGCAAGCTGGCGAGGTTGACTATTTCTCCGCCAATGCGGTGCATCTGGAATTCCACAGCGGCACTCATCTGACCCGCTCCGATTCAATCAGTTCGACGCCGCACGACTGCGGACTAACGAAGGCACGATCACGCTCGACCACACCATCGCCCTGTTGCCGGGCTCTCGATCCCTTCTGACGGCCGAGCCTGCTCTTCAATAGTTGTTCGAGTTGTCAACCATACGCTAGCCGAACCTGCAGAAAGTAAATAACCATCCGCCACCTATTTAAAGTTTTTCTAAAACACCCGCCATGCTCTGCGACACTCTTCGATGGCGAACGCCGGTTTGCCGTACAGCCCAAGAGGGGTAGCGCAAGTGCACTCATCTCGAATGCCGAGGAGAACAGGCTCGGCACTCACCCTATTATTTGTTCTCGCTGGTACAACCCTAACCTCGGTACCGGCCGGTGCGCAGCAACCCGCTGCGGAGACCGACCTCGATGCGCGGACCTGTCTGTCCACCGCGAACATCTTCACCCACGGGTTCGATCGTTCGCTGTGGCTGGCGGAGCAGCAGGACGTTCTCTCGGATACACCGTCCTGGGGGCCGGACACGCGGCTGACTCCGAACTGGTCGGGACCGCCCATCGGGCTGCCGGACGGCGGTGTCCTCCAGGCCTACCCGAACGGCCAACTGTGGTACCTGGAACTCGAGGACCGGGCCTGGAAGCCGAATCCCAACGGCAGGCGGTACCGCATCATCGACGAGGACGGCTGGGCCCGCTGGACCCAGTCAGCGAACCGCGACCTGATCACTGCCGACAGCCAGGGCATGGTGTTCGCCGTCGACGCGGACGGCGCCCTGACGGTCTCGCAACCCGATCGACGTGATGACAGCTGGCCGGTGTACCGCGAGGTGATCGACACCGGTTGGGAACAGTATGACCTGATCTTCGCGGCCGGAGACGGCGTGCTGTATGCCCGCAAACCCGACGACACTCTTCTCCGTTTCCAGTACCACCACGGGTCACAACGCTGGCTGGAATACGCCCAGCCTGCCGGCGGCAGCTGGGATCACTCACATCTGTTCTCCATCGGCGCGGATCTGGTCTATGGGGTTGATGAATCGACCGGGAACCTGGTCGGCTATCGGTGGGACCGGAACACCGATGGTTGGGAGACCGGCGCGAATTTCGAGAAGCTGATCGGCACCGGCTGGTCCGGGTATCGGGACATCACCGCCGACGGCGCAACCTGCACCTATGATTCGACTGCGGTACCCAGTGCGCCGACGCCGGAGAACGACCGTTCCCATGCAACCAGCATGATCGAGGGCTCCGACGGTCTTATTCGGATCTACTTCAATGAGTCCTCCGGCAGATTGCTCGAGGCGTTGCAGAGCTATCCGGATGACCCGACCAGGTTTATCTACACCATCCCGGATCGGGATCGTCGCTTCGCCGGCCAGCCTTCCGCCCTCCGCAGCGCGGACGGTGAGATCCATCGGCTGGCGCACGGAACGGACTCCACAACCTGGCAGGTGACCCGCGACGACGAATGGGGCTTCACCTCACTCGGCGGCTGGACACCGGGCCCCGCGCAGCTGGTCGAGACGGCGGATCAGACGGTGGCTGCCATCGCGGTGAGCGAGGACGGCGGACTGCTGTATCGCGAATTGGGCAGCACCGGTTGGCGACTGATCGGCGGCTCCGATCTGACCTCCGATTTCGGAGTAGTCGCCGCGGACCAGCGGATCTACGTCGTCGCCCGCGATTCCCAGGGCACGTTGCAGTTCACCACCATCGAGGATGGTGTGGCGACGGCATGGATCACGTTGCCCGGCACCGGTTTCGGCGGCAAGCCCAGTCTGGTGGTCGACTCGGCCGGCAAGCTGCGCGTCTTCGCACGTGGTCCTGATGCCCGTATCCACGAGCTTCGGGAGGAGACCCTCGACGCGGGTTGGTCGGCGGTCGGAGAGGGCCGAGAGTTCACCGGCAGCCCAGCAACGGTCATCCGCAATGGCGACCGAGTAACCGTCGTCGCACGCGGCTCCGATGACTACCTCTGGGTCGCGGTCCAGGACCTCTTCGACAACACGAAGTACGGCGAATGGACTCAGCTTGTCGATAGCCGGACCGGGACTGCCTACCCCACCTCGACCGATGCGGCTGTCCTGCGCAACTCGGACGGATACCTGCTGATCAACTTCGTGGGTTTCGCCGATGAGTTGTACGTGTACCGCTCGGCTTATCCCGACACGGGTCCCTTGGCGCAGTCGCAATCGCTGTCGGAAGGCGATGAACCAAACACCGATCCATTGGCCGAGTTCGACGGCCACGCGGTGACGCTCACCGAGACGGGCTGACCGGCAGGCACCGGCTGACTATGCGGCGGGCGCCGATCCACCCTGGATCGGCGCCCGCTCCCAATCTCGGCCCGAACCGGCTGCCTCAAAGCCAAAGCAGCCGGAGAGATCCCTAGAAATCGAACTCCTCGATGTTCTCGCTGGTGAACACCGTCGGGTCGCCGAGGACGATCTCGCCGTCGGCGCCGACGGTGTAGTCGCCTAGGCGACCTGCGGTGAAGGTGTCGCCCTCGGCGCCGACGATCTGGCCTGCGGACAGGGCCGCGCCCGCGTAGGCGGCAAGGTAGCCGAGGTCGGCGGGGTTCCAGAGGGCGAAGCGGTTGACGGTGCCGTCCTCGATGAAGGCACGCATCTGGTTGGGGGTGCCGAGGCCGGTCAGGGTCACCTCACCCTGGAATTCCGAGCCGGACAGGTAGCGGGCGGCCGCGGCCAGGCCGACGGTGGTGGGCGAGATGATGGCGTCGAGGTCGCCGTGGGTCTGGAGTAGACCCTGGGTCTCCTGGAAGGACTTCTCGTCCTCGTCATCGCCGTAGACGGTAGCGACCACCTCGATGTCCGGGTACTCCTCGGCGAGCTGTTCCTCCATCAGCTCGATCCACAGGTTCTGGTTGGTGGCGTTCGCCGTCGCCGAGAGGAAGGCGACCTCGCCGGATTCGCCGATCTCCTCGACGAGCATGTCGATCTGCGCCGAAGAGATGCCTTCGGCGGATGCCTGGTTGATGAAGACGTCCCGGCAACCGGGGTCGGTGTCGGAGTCGAAGGTGACGACCTTCGCGCCGCCCTCCCGTGCCTGGTTGAGCGCCCCGCAGATCGCGTTCGGGTCGTTCGCCGAGGTGGCGATGACGTCGACGCCCTGCTGGGTGAGGGTGTTGATGTAGCTGACCTGGGAGGACGCGCTGGCCTCGGACGGGCCCACCTCGCTGTACTCACCCTCGAACTCCGTGACCGCCTCTTCGCCGCCCGCGTCGGCCACGCCGAAGTAGGGGTTGTTGAGCTGTTTGGGCAGGAAGGTCACCGACAGCCCGGCGGGGATCTCCGCGTCGGGGTCGGCCTCGCCGGTCGCGGTCGGCCCGCTGCCGCCATCGGCGGTCTCGGAGCCTCGGGTGGTGCCGCCGCCGCAGGCCGAGACGAACAGCACTGCGGCTCCGACCACCGCTGTCGCGGTTAGGACGCGGGAACTGGGCAGGTGACTCATGTCGTGCCTTTCGTTCGGTCGGCGGACTCGGCTTCGGGAGAGGGCCCGTTGGTACTCGTCGCGCTACCGGCGACAGCAGGCCGGCCACGGGGTCGTCGGCGACTTCGGCGTCGGGCGAGGACGGCGGGCACCACCACCGAGATGATCAGGAGCAGGCCGGTGAGGACGTTCAGGGCGTCCGAGGAGACGTTGACCAGTTGCAGGGCGTTGCGGAGCGAACCCAGCAGCAGTACCGCGGCGAGCACGCCGAACAGCCCACCGCTGCCGCCGAAGATCGACACCCCGCCCAGCAGGACCGCTGCCACGACCAGTAGTTCCAGGCCGGTGGCGTTGTCCGCCCTGGCGCTGGCGAACCGCAGGGTCCAGAACACGCCGCCGAGCCCGGACACCGCACCGGTGGCGACGAACAGCCAGAACTTGGTGCGTCGCACCGCGATACCCGCGAAGACCGCCGCCTCGGTGTTGTTGCCCATCGCATAGAGGCCGCGGCCGATCGGGGTGGCATGCAGGACCACGATGAAGACGGCCGCCAGCAGCACCAGGGGCAGCACGGCGTTGGGGATTCCGGTGTCGCCCAGGCTGCCGATCGCCCAGCCGGTCCAGTCGGCGGGGAAGTCGGCGACGGCCTGATCGCCCAGCACCACGAAGGCCAGTCCGCGATAGAGGGCCAGGGTGCCGATGGTGACGGCCAGCGACGGCAGGCCGAACCCGGTGACCAGTAGTCCGTTGACCGCACCGAGTACCCCGCCGAGCAGGATGCACAGCACCACGATCAATTCCAGCGACAGCCCCGACACCCACAGCGAACCCATCACCGCGCTGGTCAGGCCGACGGTGCTGGCCACCGAGAGGTCGATCTCCCCGGTCACCACCACCAGGGTCAGTGGTAGGGCGATCAGGGCGATCACCAGCACGTCGAGCAGTAGGAAACCGATGTTGCGGCTGGCGGCGAAGCCCTCGACGCTCAAGCCTGCTGTCACCAGCACCGCCAGCAGCACGCCGACGATGGCGAAGTCCCAGGTCGGCAACGTGCGCCTGCGGGCAGGCTGTCTCGTCTCAGGAGGCATGCGTGTCCCACCTCCTCAATCTGCGTGCGGTGCGCAGCGCCAGCGCACGGTCCAAGCCGATGGCCAGCAGGATCAGGGCGCCGATCGACGCCTGTTGCCAGAACGCGCTCACACCCAGCTGCGGCAGGGCGGCGCCGATGACGGTGAGCAGGACAGCACCGATCGCGGCGCCCCACACACTGCCGCTGCCGCCGGTGATGGCGACGCCACCGATGACCACGGCCGCGACCACCTGGAGTTCCAGCCCGGTCCCGGCGGTCGCGTCGAGGGTGCCGAATCTGGCGGCGTACATGACTCCGCCCAATCCGGCGAGCATCCCGTTGACCACGAAGGCGGTCAGGGTGCGGCGGCCGACCGGGATGCCGGACAGCCCGGCCGCGACGCCGTCGGAGCCGATCGCATACAGCTCCCGGCCGCTGCGGTAGGAGCGCAGGAAATCGCCGACCGCGAGTACCACGAGGATGGCGCCGATCGCGAGGATCGGGATGCCCAGAAATGCCGTGGTCCCGGCCGAGGCGAAGCCTGCGGGCAGGTCGGCGGCGTTGATCTGCAGGCGTCCGGAGGAGGCGGCCCAGATCGAGTCGAGCCCCCGGAACATGTACATGGTGCCGAGGGTGACCACCAGCGACGGCACCCTGGCCACGGCGACGACCGCACCGTTGAACAGCCCACAGGCGGCACCGACGAGCATCCCGAACAGCACCACCAGCGGCAACGGGATCCCCGGTGCCACCACCAAGAGTGTGCCGGTGGCGTAGGCCGATAAGCCCAGCACCGAGCCGACCGAGAGATCGACGTTCCTGGTGATGATCACCATGGCCTGCCCGGCGGCCAGGACCACCAGGATCGACGCGCCCAGCAGCAGGTCACGCAGGCTCTGTCCGGTCAGGAACCTCGGGTTGACGGTGAGGGTGGCCGCCAACAACAGCGCCAGGGCGAGGAGTACGCCCATCTCCCTGGCCACCAATAGTCTGCGCAGCAGGGCACCGACGCCCCGATCGCCGGAGGCCGTCGAGTCCGGTGTGGACACCGAGGTGCTCACCGCCGGTCCTGCCCGCCGGTCGCCGCCGCCATCACGCTGTTCTCATCGGCGCGGGCACGGGGGATATCGGCGACCAGCCGCCCCTCGTGCATCACCAGCACCCGATCGGCCATGCCGAGCACCTCCGGGAGTTCGCTGGACACCATGATCACGGCCATTCCCTCTCCGGCCAACTCGGACAGCAGGCGGTGTACCTCGGATTTCGTGCCGACGTCGATTCCCCTGGTCGGCTCGTCGACGATCAGCACGGCCGGGTCGGTGGCCAACCATTTGGCCAGCACCACCTTCTGCTGGTTGCCGCCGGACAGCGTCGAGACGGCGTCGGTGATGTGCTCGGCCTTGACCTGGAGCCTGCGGGACCACTCGGTGGCGTGTTCCCGTTCGCTGCGGCCGGACAACCAGCCGAAGCGGGCCAGGTTCCATAACCGGGTCAGGGTGGCGTTGCGCTGCACCGACAGCTCCATCACCAGCCCCTGCTGGCGTCGGTCCTCCGGCACCAGCGCGATGCCTGCCGCCATCGCCGCCGCCGGGTTCCCCGGTCGCAGGGGCTTGCCCGCCACCCGGACCGATCCGGAGTCGTAGCGGTCGATGCCGAACACGGCCCGCACCACCTCGCTGCGGCCTGCGCCGACCAGCCCGGCCAGCGCGACGATCTCGCCGCCCCGGACGTGGAAGTCGACGTCATGGAAGACACCGGCGCGGCTCAGGCCCTCGACCTCCAGGGCGATCTCACGCAGCGGCGCCTCCGTCTTGGGGAAGAGGCTGGAGACCTCGCGGCCGACCATCCGACGGATGACCGTGTCGACGGTGAGATCGCCGATGGCGTCGCAGGAGACCCATCGGCCGTCGCGGAGCACGGTGATCCGGTCGCACAGGTCGAAGACCTCGTCGAAGCGGTGCGAGATGAACAGCACGGCAGCGCCCGCATCCCGCAGCGCCCGGACCACGCCGAACAGCCGTTCCACCTCGACCCCGGACAGCGCCGAGGTCGGCTCGTCCATCACCAGCACTCGAACGTCGAAGGAGAGCGCCTTGGCGATCTCCACCATCTGCTGATCGGCGATCGACAGGCCGCGCGCGGGCCGGTCCGGGTCGAGTCGCACGCCGAGGCGGTCGAACAGTGCGGCGCAGGCCGCGCGCATCGCGCGGTGGTCGATCCGCCCGAAACGGGTGGTGGGCTGGCGGCCCATGAAGATGTTCTCGGCGACCGACAGATCGGGGAAGAGCGTCGGCTCCTGGTAGATGACCGCGATTCCCGTCGCACGCGCCTCGGCCGTGCCGGTGAGCGGATGGGCGACGCCGTCGAGTAACAGCTCGCCGCTGTCGGGCTCGTGCACGCCCGCAAGCATCTTGACCAGCGTCGACTTGCCCGCGCCGTTCTCGCCCATCAAGGCGTGCACCTCGCCCGCGAGCAGATCGAGCTCGACGCCGTCCAGCGCCGTGACCGCGCCATAGGACTTGCCGACGCCGCGAAGAGACAGCGGCGGGGGCGGCCCCACGGCGACATCGTCGGGCTCAGCCATGTCGCCCCCTGAAACGTTTCATCGGCTTGTGCGCGGACCGTATGGCTGTGACCGTCACCACGTCAAGGGCGGATCTGCCGTGGTGACCGCTTGCGGTCACCGGGCCGGGCGACATGCGGGCGTTGATCCTGGCCCGCCCTCTCCTTTGGGGATAGCCTACAAAATGACAGCAACCTCAAAGGAGCTCTCAAAGGTGACCTCACTGAAAGCCACCCTCGATGCCATCCTCGCTGGTAGGTCGGCGGCCAAATGCGAAACCGACGTACTCGATTTCAAGGAAGAGAAGTCCAACTTCAAAGAAGCCTGCGCAGACTTGGCCGATGCGGCCGTGTGCTTCGCCAATGCTCGCGGCGGCACCATCATCGTCGGGGTGGCCGACTCACTGTCGGGTAGCGCCGCCTTCACCGGGTGCACGTTGGACGCGTCGATCTTGAGGTCCCGGATACATCAACTCACCGTGCCTTCGCTCCTAGTCGAGATCGAGGAGCTGTGGTACGCGGAGACGAGGCTGTTGCGCATCCAGGTGCCCGCTGGACTGGAGGTGTATTCAACAACCAAGGGATACAGTTATCAGCGGATCAATACCGACTGTGTTCCCATGCGACCAGCGGATATCACCAGACTCATGGAAGAACGGCAAGGTTTCGACTGGTCGGCGACTTCGAGCAGACGCTCTATTGAGGACATCGACCCGCTGGCGATGCGGCTCTGCCGCCGCCTTCTCGCAGCTTCCAGCGATAGCGCAAGGCAGCGATACGCCAAGTTCAACGCTATCGACCTACTCAATGCAATGAAGCTGATCGGCCCCGATGACCACTTGACTCACGCTGGCGAAATCTTGCTATGCAGCCCGATACCGAGGGCACCCCAAGAGGTCATCATCTACCAGCACAAGAGGTCCCGAGGCGGCGAAGCAGACGCTATTCTTCGGCTGGAAACTCCACTCTTGTTTGCCTTTGATGAAGTAATGCAAGCGATCCGGGCCAGGCAGGGCATCACCCCGGTCACTCTGGCCAATGGGCAACAACTCCAGATTGAAGATTACCCCTCCGCCGCGATCCGTGAGGCGTTGGTCAACGCCCTGGTACACGGAGATTGGCGGACCCGGGTGCCCGTTCGGATCGAACATTCGCCGCAACATATTCGCATCAGTTCCCCCGGACCACTGGTTTCGGGCGTTACTGTCCGGAACATCCTCACGCGCGGGTCCCGAGCCCGTTTCCCGAGCCTTGCAGCGGCGTTCCGCTTGCTCGGCCTAGCTGAAGACGCTGGTCAGGGCGTTGACCGGATGTACCGGGAGATGATCCGCTCCGGGCGTGATGTACCTCAGATCATCGACGATCGCGAGGAGGTCACCGTACTCTTTCAAGGAAAAACACCGAAGACACGAGTGACGAAATTTCTGGCGACACTATCCCCCGATGAACAACAGGACACGGACACTCTGCTCATCATCCACCTACTTTGCGAGAAGAAAAACGTCAAAGCCAGCTTGGTGGCAGAATATATCCAGCGCACTCCAGAAGAAGCGCAAGATTCGCTGCGGAGGCTAGCTAGTGAGCCCATTGCAATCTTGGAGCCAACGCGTGCCACAATGAATCGAAAGCATCCGAGTTATCGACTCCGCGCCGATGCGATCACCCTACTCGGCAGTGCAATATCTTATCACCAGCGCGCCGTCGACGACATCGACAAGAAGATTATCGAGCACCTTAAAGATTACGGCGAGGTCAACAACCGGACTATTCAACGACTTTTCGACGTTGACGTCTACCAAGCACGAGACATTCTACGCAGCCTGGTAGAGCGAAAGGTGATCGAGCGCAGCTCGACACAGCGACGAGGAGTCGCCGTCAAATATTCCCCCGGTTCGGAATTCCCAAGAAAGAAAAGCCAGCGACGCAAGCAGACCGAACCGGAATGAGAGCCCCACAGCGAGGACGGCGGCCCTGAACGCGGTGGTCACACCGTCGTCAAGGCCGCCGCAGGCAGCCGCCTCTCAGCCCTTGAGCAGGTTGCGGGCCATCACCATGCGCTGGATCTGGTTGGTGCCCTCGTAGATCTGGGTGATCTTCGCGTCACGCATCATGCGTTCGACTGGGAAGTCCGTGGTGTAGCCCGCGCCGCCGAAGAGCTGGACGGCGTCGGTGGTGACCTCCATCGCGACGTCGGAGGCGAAGCACTTCGCGGCGGCCGAGACGAAGCCGAGGTTGGCCTCGCCGCGTTCGGCGCGGGCCGCCGAGACGTAGACCAGGTGACGGGCGGCCTCGATCTTCATCGCCATGTCGGCGAGCATGAACTGCACGCCCTGGAAGTCGCCGATGGACTTACCGAACTGCTTGCGGTCCTTGACGTAGGCGATCGACGCGTCGAGGGCGCCCTGGGCGATGCCGAGTGCCTGCGCGCCGATGGTGGGCCGGGTGTGGTCCAGTGTTCGCAGCGCGGTCTTCAGCCCGGTGCCGGGTTCGCCGATGATGCGGTCGGCCGGGATGGTGCAGTCGGCGAAGTGGATCTCACGGGTGGGCGAGCCCTTGATGCCGAGCTTGCGCTCCTTGGAACCGACCTCGAAACCCGGGTCGTCGGCGTGAACGACGAAGGCGGAGATCCCGTCGGACTTCTTGGCGGCGTCGGGGTCGGTGACCGCCATCACCGTGTACCAGGAGGACTCGCCCGCGTTGGTGATCCAGCACTTGGTGCCGTTGAGGACCCAGTGATCGCCGTCGAGCCGGGCCCTGGTCCGCATGGACGCCGTGTCGGAACCGGCCTCGCGTTCGGACAGGGCGTAGGAGATCATCGCCTCGCCCGAGGCGATCGAGGGCAGCACCTGCTGTTTCAGCTCCGCCGAGCCCGACAGCAGGATGGGCATCGAGCCCAGCTTGTTCACGGCGGGGATCAGCGAGGAGGAGGCACAGACTCGGGCGACCTCCTCGATGACGATGCAGGTCGCGACCGAATCGGCGCCCTGGCCGTCGTACTCCTCCGGCAGGTGGACCGCGTGCAGGTCTGCCTTGGTCAGCGCGTCCAGCGCCTCCTTCGGGAAACGGGACTGCTCGTCGACCTCGGCGGCGTGCGGGGCGATCTCCTTCTCGGCGAGCGCCCGGACCGCCTCACGTAGTGCTTCGTGCTCGTCCGCGAGCTGGTAGGTACCGAAGCCTGAGTTCACCGCGCGCCTCCTGTTACCGCCGAGTAACAACACTGTCGTCCGCGATAGTAGCCCCGAAGTGAAGGTTCGTTAACCCACCAGCCCGCCGGTCGTGCCGAGCTCAGCCCTTGACGCAGACCACCTGCTTCAGGTGAGCGACCACCTTCACCAGATCCTGCTGCGCCTTGATGACCTCGTTGATGTCCTTGTACGCCGCAGGGATCTCGTCGACCACGCCCCGGTCCTTCCGGCACTCCACACCCTGGGTCTGCGCCGCGAGGTCGGCCGCCGTGTAGAGCTGCTTGGCCTTGTTCCGCGACATCCGCCGCCCCGCGCCGTGCGAAGCCGACTGGAACGACGCGTCGTTGCCCAGACCACGCACGATGTAGGAACCGGTTCCCATGCTGCCCGGGATGATCCCCAGGTCGCCGGAGCCGGCGCGGATCGCGCCCTTCCTGGTCACCAGGACGTCGACGCCGTCGTACCGCTCCTCGGCCACGTAGTTGTGGTGACAGGAGATCTCCGGATCGAAGCGGGTACCCGGCACCGTGTCCGACAACGCCTTCTTGACCAGCGCCATCATCGTGGCCCGGTTACGCAGCGCGTACTCCTGCGCCCAGTAGAGATCCCGCCGGTAGGCGTCCATCTCCGAGGTGCCCGTCAAGAACACCGCCAGGTCGCGGTCGACAAGGTTCTTGTTGTGCGAGAGGGACTGTGCGATCCGCACGTGCCGCTCGGCCAGTTCCTTGCCGATGTTGCGGGAGCCGGAATGCAGCATCAGCCACACCCGTCCGGCGTCGAGGCCGCCCTGCTCCAGGCAGACCTCGATGAAGTGGTTTCCGCCGCCGAGGGTGCCGATCTGCTTCGCCGCCCGGCTCCGCCGATCCTGCACGCCCTCGTGTAGCTGGTCGAAACCGGACCAGAAGCGATCCCAGCCGCCGGTACCGGGCACCCTGGCCGGGTCCACCGGGTTCTTGTGCAGCCCGAACCCCACCGGGACGGCTGCCTCGATCCGGGACCGCAGTACGGCCAGGTCATCGGGAAGGTCGCGGTCGAACAGCGAGGTCCGGACGGCGGACATGCCGCAACCGATGTCGACGCCGACCGCCGCAGGTGAGACGGCGTCGCGCATCGCGATGACGCTTCCCACGGTGGCGCCCTTGCCGAAGTGCACATCCGGCATCACGGCCAGGCCGTGCAACCAGGGCAGATTGGCGACATTGCGCAGCTGCTGAAGGGCTTGATCTTCGATCTGGGCAGGATCCGCCCAGACCCGGATGGGTACGCGCTCGCCGAGAATCTCGGTGTGCATGATCGCCTCACGGGGTCGCTGAACCGCGGCATCAAGCGGTCCAGAAGGAAAGAACAGACGGGATCGTCAGAACTGCGCGGGAGAACGCGCAGGCATAGCGCAGCCCGGCGGCCGACCAAGCGGGCGCACCGGATACGCGATACGAGGAGCAGACGCCGAAACGGCCAGGCCATGGCCTCGAAGCCGGGTGGTGCTCCTACGGACGGGTCAGCAGCCTCGGCTGCGTTCCGTCTCGAGCAGATATCGGCGACGCCTCAGGAGTTGCCGTCGCGAGGTCTTCCCCGGCATGACGTCCCCACCTCCTGCTGCGTTGTCGCACTCGCTCCTACGTGATCCACAATGCCCCATCGCCTGTCGCCCAGGCAACCGAATTACCCCGGTTCGCAGGGTGGGGCAGCGGGTCCGGCCCAGCGCGACGGACCCGCCGCCACCCGCTCAACCTGCGGCGTGGCGCTCCTGCAGCGCGGCGTCCTTGTCCAACACCAGGCGTTCCAGATCGGCCTGGAAATCCGCCATGGCCTTGCGCAACCGCAGTGCCGACTCGTCGCTACCGGCGGCGAGGGTGCGCACCGCCAGCAGTCCCGCGTTGCGTGCGCCGCCGACCGACACCGTCGCCACCGGAACCCCGGCGGGCATCTGCACGATCGACAGCAGCGAGTCCATTCCGTCGAGGTATTTCAGCGGGACCGGGACACCGATGACCGGCAGCACGGTCGCCGAGGCGACCATGCCGGGCAGGTGTGCCGCGCCGCCCGCACCCGCGATGATCACCCGGATTCCCCGATCCACGGCGGTCTGGGCGTAATCCAGCATCCGCTGCGGAGTCCGATGGGCGGAGATCACCGCGACCTCGTGGGCGACGTCGAACTCGGCCAACGCGGTAGCCGCAGCCGACATCACCGGCCAGTCCGAGTCGCTGCCCATGATCACGCCGACCAGTGGGGTGGGATTGGCGGTCACCGCTGTTGTCCTCCATGGATGTCGTAGCCGTCGGTCCATACCGCGTGCGACAGCCAGTGAGCGGCCAGTCGCGCGCGGGGCGCGATGAGTTCCACGTCCTCGCCCAGCATCGTGACATGCCCGACCTTGCGGCCCGGCCGCTCCGACTTGCCGTACAGATGCACTCGGACGTCCGGGAACCGCGCGTAGAGGTGATGCAGTCGTTCGTCGACCGACATCGTGGGCTGCTCGGGCGCGCCCAACACGTTCGCCATCACCGCAGCGGGCGCCACCAGATCGGTGTTGCCGAGCGGATAGTCCAGCACGGCACGCAGATGCTGCTCGAACTGCGAGGTCCTGGCGCCCTCGATGGTCCAGTGACCGGAGTTGTGCGGCCGCATCGCGAGCTCGTTGATGGCCAATCGCGGCGCGGTGTCGGTCTCCCCGTCGGACGCGAGCTCGAACAGCTCCACCGCCAGCACCCCAACCACGCCGAGCTCCTCGGCGATCCGGAACGCGATCTGTTGGGCGTGCGCGGCCGTCGCGGAGTCCAGTCCCGGCGCGGGCGCGTGCACCTCGACGCAGATCCCGTCCTGCTGCACCGTCTCCACCACCGGCCAGGCGGCGCCCTGGCCGAACGGCGACCGGGCGACGACGGCCGCCAGCTCGCGGCGCATCCGGACCTTCTGCTCCACCATCAACGGCGTGCCCGCGGCAAGCAGCTCCTCGGCCAGCTTGCGAGCCTCGTCGGCGTCGGCGGGCATCCAGACCCCTCGGCCGTCATAGCCGCCCCTGGTGGCCTTGACCACGCAGGGAAATCCGTGTTCCTCGCCGAATCGAATCAGGTCATCGGGGGTCTGCACCTCGGAGAACGCGGGCGCGGGCAGCCCCAGTTCCCGCAGCCTGGTGCGCATCACGAGCTTGTCCTGTGCGTGGATCAGCGCGGCCGAACCCGGTCGGACGGTGAAGCCCTCGGCCTCCAGGGCGCGCAGGTACTCGCCGGGCACCTGCTCGTGGTCGAAGGTCACGACGTCGCACTCGGAAGCGAAACCGCGTAGCGCCTCGGGATCGGTGTGCGAGCCGTAGGACACCCCCGGCGCGACCAGGGCCGCCGGGTCGTCGGGGCTGACCGCCAGAACCCGGAGCGACTGGCCGAGCGGGATCGCTGCCTGGTGTGTCATCCGGGCGAGCTGGCCGCCGCCGATCATGCCGACGACGGGCATCGACCCCTTGTCCATGCTGTTGGTGCCCACGGGCGCGGAAGCCTACCGGGTGACGTCCGGGCTGGTCGCGGCGCTCCGCCTCGCTTGGTCGGCGCCCGGTGTGCTGTCGAGTCCAGGTCACTCGCGCAGCCGCGCCGAGCCTCGTCGTCCTCGGCGGCCTATTCCTCCGATATCAGCCCGCCTGCCCGGGTTGTCCGGCCAGTCGACGCAGCAGCTCCGGCACCTCCTCGCATCGCGCGGGCAGCGGCTCGCGCCAGACCCGAACCGGGCCGGTCTCCCGGTCGGGCACCGACACATGCAGGCCGCGTTCGACAAGCCACCGGGCTGTGACCAGCCGCAATGGCAGCCTTCGATCCGCCTTCGCCAGCACGAGGGCCACCGTGGGGGCTGCGAGCGCACGGGTCTGGCCGCCTTCGAAGGCCCGGCCGAGTGCGTCGCCGACCACCACCATCGCCAGGCTCCTCGGCCACCGTCTGACCCGGCGCAGATTCACCGCGACCACCACCAGGGCGAAGTCCTCGGCCACCGCCCGGCCGGTCACGGCCGCCTCCCGATACAGCTCGTCGATCCGCCTGCGCAGGTAGCCCTCGGTGGCCAATCCGGTGAGCGCGTCGCACACCTGCTGTTCGAGCAGACTCCCGACCGAGGCGTCGGCCCAACCGAGTGCCACCGCGCCCATCGCTGCGGCAGGCGCACCCAGACTGGCGAGTTCCGCCGGGGCGGGCCCAAGGCCGTCGAGGTCGGCGCCGCCGAACCAGGACGTCGATTCGGCCGGGTTCGATGCCGGTGGGCACTGCGGCGAGGCCGGGGCAGGCTCGGCTCCGGGGAGCACCGAGTACAGCGCGACGATGTCTCGCAGCGTGGCGGCCAGGTCGACCCCGTCGCGGGCTCGTACCGCGCCCAGTGCGGTCAACTGGCGCGTCGGGTCCGTCCCGACCACCAGCGCCCGACACACGGCCCGCGCGGGCGTCCTCGCCCAGTCCGCCGGGAACGCCCAACCCGAGGCGATGCTGGCGGCCCGCCACCGGGCGTACAACATCCAGGCCGAGTATTCGAACACGCCCGCAGGCATCCGGGTGGAGCCGTCCCAGGGAAGCGGTTGCGGGCTCGATGGCCCCGACCATGCAGGTGGCGGTGTGGTCATATCCCGGCTGCCCCTTTCGCCACATCGGTTCCTTCTCCCTCGGGTGACGTCGCGGCGGGCATGCCATGACGGGGTGTTGCCATCACGAGACCTAGGGCCGATTCACACAATGCGCAGCCGATTGGTCACACTGGGTTCTCCGACGGACGCAAGGCATGGAGGTCCCCGGCGTGGCGATCGTTCCCGATGAATTACCCGAACCACCCGACACGGAGCTGATCGACGCGGTTCGGGACGGCTCGGTAGAGGCATACGGGACGCTCTACGAACGGCATGTCACTGCGGCGTACAACCTGGCACGGCAGCTCGCCCAGTCTCGGGCCGAGCAGGACGATCTCGTCGCGAACGCCTTCACCAAGGTCTTGGATCAGCTGCGCATGGGCAACGGGCCCGATGTCGCCTTCCGCGCCTACCTGCTCACCGCCTTACGCAATGGGGCGTACGACCGGACCAGGAAGGAACGGCGCGTCTCGGTGTCCGACGACGTGGGCGCGATACCCGGGGCCGACGTCGGCATTCCCTTTCACGACGCTCCGATCGCGGAGTTGGAGCGATCGTTGGCGGCCAGGGCATTCGCTCGTCTTCCCGAGCGCTGGCGGACCGTGCTGTGGCACACCGAGGTCGAGGGTGAGTCCGTCGCCGAGGTCGCGCCGCTACTCGGACTGACGCCCAACGGGGTCTCGGCGCTGGCCTATCGGGCCCGAGAGGGCTTACGTCAGGCCTACCTCCAGGTTCATCTGGCCGAGACGCAGGCGGAGAACTGCCGGGCGGCGACCGAACGATTGGGCGCCTGGACCCGATCCGGGTTGTCCAAACGCGAGACCGCCCAGGTGGACGCCCATCTCGACGGCTGTCTCGACTGCCGCGCGCTGGCCGCCGAGCTCACCGATCTCAACGGCATGTTCCGCGAGATCGGCGGTGTGGTCCTGGGAGCGGGCGCGAGCGGCTATCTCACCGTGCTGCTCGCAAAAGCGTTGCACGAACCGGCCATCACGGCGGGGATCGCCGCCACCACCGGCGGTTCGGTGGTCGGCGCGACGAGCTCGCTGCCCCGCCAGTGGCTGACGGCGGCCGCCTCGACCGTCGCGCTGGTCGCCACGATCGCCGTGACGCTGTTGGCCGATGCTCCACCGGTGCCTGCCGCGCTACCGGCTCCGGCCGTCGAACAGCCCGCCCGACCCGTCGTCCCCCCGGCGCCGGAGCAACCGGTGCCCGAATCCCCTGCCGCGCCAGCGGAACCCGGCGCTCCCGCACCCAGCCCACCCCTGCCCGCTCCACCGGCGCCACCGGAGCAGCCCGCGCCGACGGAGGCGGTGCTCGAGGTGACCACCCCGCCCGAGTCGCTGGTCTTGTCGGCGGGCGGGCCACCGGGCGCGTTGCCGATCTCGGTGGCCAACGTCGGCTCGGCGGACTCCGAGATCGTGGTGGCGGATCTGCGGCTGCCGCCGGGAATCTCCGCCCGGCTGGCGGCCGCGAACTCCGCTTCGGTGGAACCCGCTCGGTCCTCGGTGGACCGGTCGTCCTCGGATTCGATCCTCGCCAGAGCCGAACCCGCCGGCCTGCTCGATGCCCAAGTCGCTCCGGCACCCGCTTCGCCGTCGTCGGTGGATCGCGATCCCGCTGCTCCGACCGCGCGCCCCTCGGCGGCGGACACCGTCTTGGCCGACGCAGCGTCGATCGACTGCAGCACCGACACCGGTTCGCTGCGCTGCGCCAGCGCGGCCGGTCTGGCCCCGGGCGCGAGCCTCGTCTTCGATCTCGAGTTCCAGGCCGCCGTCGACGCGGAGGGCGGCCGGGTGACCGGGACGGTGGGCGCAGGGGGCACAGCGCTCGTCGAGCTCGGCGCCATCGAGATCGAGGTCCGCAAACCGGTCGACGATCTCGCGCTGACCGCCGAGGTGAACGGCCGAGGCGAGTACGGGGCGCCCTGGCTCGGCCGGATCGTCGTCACCCTCACCAACACCGGTAGCAGCACCGACCGTGCCGAGGTCCGAGTCCGCACCCCGTGGTGGCTGCTGCCCGGCAGGCTGCCCGCCGAGTGCGACCACGATCGCCACTGGTCGCACTCGCGCGGCCCGGCAGGCATCGGCGGCCACGAGCTCGACTGTGCCGCCGAGCGACCGCTGGCGCCCGGCGACAGCCTGACCGTGGAGATTCCCGTGACCAGGGCCCTGCTCGTCGATGGTTCGGTCGAGGTGACGGGCGAGCTCGGCACCGCGAGCGGCCGAGTGACCGCGCCGATCAACGCGCCGGATCTGGTGGCCGTCCTCGACACCGTCCCCACCGAACTGGTCATCGGCGCCGCACCGGAGCCGCTGAGCTATCGGGTGCGCAACCAGGGCGCCGCCGAATCCGAGGCCGTCGAGTTGACCCTGCGCCTACCGCCGGGGGTGGCGGCCGAGGACGCGGCGGGCCATGGCTGTCGGTCCGAGGCGGACACGATCACCTGTCGCAGCGCGGCCGGCTTGGCGCCGGGCGGCGAGGTGTCGTTCGATTTCACGCTGCGCGCCATGAAACACGCGGCGACCGGCTCGGTGGCGGGCGATCTCCGGGCCGGGCCGGGCACCGAACGCCCGCTGCCGACTGGACGGATCACCGTGGTCGAGCCGCCCGAGATCGACGCCGTGCAGCTGACGGCAGAGGTGAAGAAGTCGTGGGCGCTGCCCATCGCCCACCATGGCGCGGGTTGGTCCTACTACTCGCTGCTGCGACTCACCGTGGTCAACACCGGACAGACGACGAGACCCGGCGAGATCACCGTGTTGCCGCCCGATGGGGTCGGCACCCACTCCTTCCTCGGGGCACCGCTGACGACCCTTCCGGCCACGGGCAGCAGGATCGGGAACCTGTTGCGCTGCGGTGCGACGGGGCAGCCCCTGGTGCGGACCACGCCGACGCTGCAGCCAGGTCAGTCGCACGAGTTCTACATTCCGCTGTGCACCACGGGAGGAGCCAGGCCGCCCGCTCCGGCCGATCTCGCGCTGACCGCCACACTGGGCGGGGCGACCCAGCACGCCGGCGTCGAGGTGCGCTGGGATCGACATTGGTTCGCGGGACATCAGGATCCGGCACAGCCGACGGACGCCGAGCCACGGCCCGAGTCGACGCCCGAAGCCGAGTCCGCCCCGG
Organism: Actinoalloteichus hymeniacidonis; assembly: GCF_014203365.1. Lineage (NCBI taxonomy): Bacteria > Bacillati > Actinomycetota > Actinomycetes > Pseudonocardiales > Pseudonocardiaceae > Actinoalloteichus > Actinoalloteichus hymeniacidonis. The sequence continues at coordinate 794,168 of NZ_JACHIS010000001.1, read as the reverse complement.
AGCCGCCCGTCGACGAGACCCGACCCGCCCCGGAGCCGCCAGCCGAGGACACCACCCCTGCGGAGCCGCCCCCGCCCGCAGAGCCGACACCTGGCGAGTCGAGCGAGCCGCAGGCTCCCACCTCGACCGAGCCGACACCGGCCCCGCCGCCCAACATGTCTGACCTGCCGGAATTGCCTCATTTGCCTGCCGCGACCGCTTCCACCTCGACTCCGAAATCGGCCGACACCCCGTCCGATCGCGACGACCAACCGCTAGATCAACCTGCCCATGACCACCCGATTCGGTGATTTTCTGATCCAATCGACTATCCAACACACTCTGTCGAAAGCCGGGAATCACGAGTGATCAGCCGCCGCCGACGACCGTCTTGCCAAGGCGACACAATGTGAGTTCATCGACACCCGGGCCGGGGGAAAACCCCTCACCACGCCGCACTTTCGTAGACTGCGGCCGTGTCCGTCGTCGAAAGTGTGCTGAATCGGGTTCCGGAGCCGCTGCGATCCTTGGCGTTGCGGCATAGAGAACTCGTGAAGTTCGGCTTCGTCGGCGGCTCGGCGTTCGTGATCGACAATCTGGTCTTCTACACGCTGAAACTCAGTGTGCTGTCGGCCAAGCCGGTCACTGCGAAGGTCATCGCGGTGCTGGTGGCGACGATCTTCTCCTACGTGCTTAACCGGGAATGGTCGTTCCGCACCAGAGGCGGGCGGGACACCCCGCATGAAGCCGCACTGTTCTTCCTGGTCAGCGGCATCGGCGTCATCATCAACACGGCGCCGCTCTATGTCTCGCGCTATGTATTCGATCTCCAGATGCCCGAGATCAGTCGATTCGGCCAGGAGACCGCGGACTTCGTCAGCGGCCAGATCGTCGGAACGTTGATCGGGATGCTCTTCCGCTGGTGGGCGTTCCGTCGATTCGTCTTCCCGCAGGAGAACGTGCGGGCCAGGAGCGAGGTCCCCTCCTACGATCAGGATCCGGTCGGCGCCGCGCTGCCCGACCCGGCGCTGCCCAGCGGCACCCTCCCGGAGACCACTCTCGGCGAGGACGCGCTCACCGAGGCACCGAGACCGGAGCGGGAACTGCCCTGAATTGGGAGTGCACTCCGAGCCGACAACACTCTTGTGACGTGCGACGACAAGTCCGATCGGACTGTCAGGGCGGCTCACGTATAACGGTTCCGTAGACTGCCCGGGTGGCGTTGGTCGAGACCGTTGTGAATCTGGTACCGAAGTCCCTTCGGGGACTGGCATTGAAGCACCAGGAATTCCTCAAGTTCGCGGCCGTCGGTGGCATGACGTTCCTCGTGGACACCATCATCTTCTATGTCCTGAAGCTGACGATCTTGGAACCGCACCCGGTGACGGCCAAGATCGTCTCGGTCCTCATCGCGACCATCGTCTCCTACGTCTTGAATCGGGAGTGGTCCTTCCGCACCAGAGGAGGCCGGGAGCGACCACACGAAGCAGCATTGTTCTTCCTGGTCAGCGGTATCGGCGTGATCCTCTATGCCGCTCCGCTGTGGGTATCGCGCTATGTACTGGGCTTCGACGAGCCTGCGGTGAGTCGCCTCACCGAGGAGATCGCCGACTTCGTGAGCAGCAGCGTGATCGGCACCCTGTTGGGAATGGCCTTCCGTTGGTGGGCGTTCCGGAAATTCGTCTTCCCCGACCGCGATTCGAAGCAGTCGGACACCCAACTCAAGCCCGGCGTGCACGACTAACAAAATCAGCGCCGCGAATCAAGTCGCTTTCGCCGCGCTCTTTTTCGCCGTCCGATGGCGCCGCCACCACATCACAGCCACATCACACCGAGGTGCACGGCAAGGGCAATTCTCGAAATGTCCAGTATTGCGACCCGGCGGCGCCGTGATTGCCCACACGAATCCCGCACACCCTCCTCCTGAGCGGGCGGCAGGTTGCTACCGTCCCAAACCATGACGCAGGCGACAACGGTGCGGCAGGCGGTGATCCTGGCCGGTGGGCAGGGCACCCGGCTGCGGCCGTACACCGACACCCGGCCGAAGCCGATGATCGAGATCTCCGGCCGGTGCATCATCGACCATCAGCTCGACTGGCTGGCCGAGGCGGGCGTGACCGACGTTGTCGTCTCGGCCGGTTACCTCGCCGATGTGCTCATCGCGCACCTGGAATCGACCCAGGACACGCGCAACATCCGGGTTCGCACCGTCGTCGAGGACGAGCCGCTGGGCCGGGGTGGCGGTCTGCGTTACGCGGGCAGGCACCTGCCCGCCCCCAACGACCCGTGGTTCGCGCTCAACGGCGACATCTGGACCCGCTTCTCACTGGCCGCGTTGACCCAGCGTCACTTCGACCAGGATGCGATCGCCACCGTCGCGCTCGCCCGCCCTCGCCTGCCGTGGGGCGTCGTCGACCTGGACGAGGCCGGTCGGATCAGCGACTTCGTGGAGGCGCCGCTGTCGCCGTACCCGATCAACGCGGGCGTCTATGCCTTCTCCGGCGAGATCCTGGCGGAGCTGCCCGAGATCGGCGACCACGAGCGCACCACGTTCCCGCAGCTGGCGGCGCGGGGCAAGCTCGTCGGCCACGAGATCACCGGCTACTGGCGGGCGATCGACACGGCCAAGGACATCCGTGAGGCCGCCAAGGAACTCGCCGAGAACGCCGAACAGGCCGAGCCCGAGGCGACCACGAAGCCGGTGACCGAACCCGCCGCCGCCCTGGACTGACGGCGTGCCGAGCTGACTGCGGACACCTTCCCCGCTTCAGCGAGGGGTCGTCTCGACCGGCCACGGGACACCGAGGACGTCCTCGGCCCTCGGGACCAGTAGGAAGATCACGAACGTGGCGGGGCGGGCGGTGTACAGCTCCAGTCGACCGCCGTCCGCCTCGACCAGGGCTCTGGCCAGAGATAGGCCGACGCCGGTCGAACCACCGCCGGAGACGCCACGGTCGAAGACATGCCGGGAGAGCTCGTCGGGGACCCCGGCCCCGTTGTCGCCGACCTCGATCATCACCATCGCGCCGGACAGCCTGGCGACCACGGTGACGGTTCCGGCGCCGTGGATCAGCGCGTTCTCCAACAAAACGCCGAGCGCTTCCCGCAACCGGGCGGGCGTGACCCTGGCCGGGAGGCTGTCGGTGATGCGCAGCCGCAGCGAACGCCCCTCCGCGCGAAGCCGCTCCCGCCACTCCCCGACGACCTCGGGCAGTTCCTCGGCCAGGTCCAAGGGCTCTGCGGTCCGGGAGCGGGCGGCGGTGGCCGTGGCCAGCAGGTCCTCCAACACTCGGGACAGCTTCTCGGCCTGTACCAGCGCGGCCCTGGCCTCGTCGCGGTTCACCGGTTGGCGCGGGTCGACCAGCTCCTCCAGGCGCAGTTGCAGCGCGGTGAGATGGCTGCGCAGCTGGTGGGAGACATCGCCGACCAGTTCCCGCTCGCGCTCCATCAAACGGGCCAGCGCCGTCGCGGAGGAATCCAGAGCGTCGGCCACCCGGTCCAGTTCCACCGCGCCGTGTCGCCGGGGATCCGGTCGGAAGTCACCGGCGCCGAGTCGCGCCGCCCTGGCCGCCACATGACGCAGCGGTTCCGACAGCCGCCGGGCGGTCACCTTGGCCATCACCACGCCGACCATGACGGTGAGCAGCACCAACAGCACCACGCCTGCCGCCATCTGCGCCTGCGAGGTATGCAGCGGGCCGGAGGGAACGGCCAGCGTCACACTGCCCTGTCGCACGATCGAGGCGGTCTCGGTGACCGGATCCGGGCCGGGATCGGGCCCGTCCTGCACCATGCCCTGGTTGGGCAGCCGCACCATGATCCGACCGTCGACCGGGACCGCGACTCGGATGCGGCCCAGGTCCAGTTCCTCGCCTGCGGCGAGTTGGTCGTCGAGGCTGGTGGCGATCTGCTGGACCCGGCCGGTCAGTTCCCGGCGGGTCAGGTCCTCCACCAGTCGCATCGAGACGATGCCCAGTGGTAGACCGAGCACGATCACGGTGACCGAGACCGCGAGCAGGATCGATTGCAGGATGCGGGTGCGCATCGGCGGCTAGTCCACGTTGAAGCGGAAGCCGACGCCGCGCACCGTCGCGATCCGCTGTTCGCCGCCCCGCCCCTGCACATCGCCCACCTTGCGCCGCAGCCAGGAGACGTGCATGTCCAGGGTCTTACTGGTCCGGTTCTCCGGGGCGTTCCACACCTCGTCGAGGATCTCGTCCCTGGTGACGACCTGCCCGGCGTGCTGCATCAACACGCGAAGCAGTTCGAACTCCTTGTTCGCGAGTTGGATCTCCTGGCCGTCGACCTGCACCCGACGGGCCGAGAGATCGATCCGCACCCCGTTGGCCTCCACCGACTCGACGGACCGGCGGCGCAGCAGGGCCCTGATCCTGGCCATCAACTCGGCCAGCCGGAAGGGCTTCGCCACGTAATCGTCGGCGCCCGCGTCGAGGCCCACGACGAAATCGACCTCGTCCGTTCTGGCCGTCAACATCAGGACCGGGATGTCGCGGCCCACCGCGCGCAGGCGTCGACAGACCTCCAGCCCGTCCATGCCCGGTAGCCCGAGATCCAGCACCAACAGGTCGTTCTGACCGGTGACGGCCGCCTCCAGCGCGCTGGGGCCATCGGATACCACGTGTACCGAGTAGCCCTCGCGTTGCAGCGCTCGGCACAGCGGCTCCGCGATCGCCACGTCGTCCTCGGCCAACAGCACCACACTCACCCTGTCACCCTAGAGCGTCGCGGAGCTCGAACTCTCCGGTTATCGCAACTAGCCGACCGGGGGTCTCCCCCGAGGCAGCGGGGTTGCCCACGGGGTTGGTCCGTCGTCGATCGCGGCGGTGGCGGGCCCACCGCTGGTCATCATCGATCGAGAGCGGACCGCTAGGCTCGCCGGGTGTCGTCTGCCGCTGATCTCGATCTCGCCCGCCGATTGGCCGATCTCGCCGACGCCGTCACCCGTGCGAGATTCCGCGCGCATGACCTGCATGTCACGAGCAAGCCCGATCGCACCCCCGTCACCGACGCCGACACGGCCGTCGAGGACGCGATTCGCACCCTGCTGGCTCAGGAACGACCGGACGACGCGATCCTCGGCGAGGAACGCGGCGGTACCGAGGCGACGAATGCCCGCACCTGGGTGATCGACCCGATCGACGGGACCAAGAACTTCCTGCGCGGACTGCCGATCTGGGCGACGTTGATCGCACTGGTCGTCGATGGCACGCCACAGGTGGGCGTGATCAGCGCGGCCGCGCTCGGCCGTCGTTGGTGGGCCGCCACCGGGCATGGCGCTTGGACCAGCGAGGCCGACGGCACGCAGCGACCGATCTCGGTCTCCGGCGTCGACGAGCTGGGCAATGCGTATCTCTCGACCACGCACCTGGGCAGCTGGACCGAGCACCACTCCAGGTCCGCGTATCTGCGGCTGGTGGATGCCTGCTGGGAGAACCGGGCGTTCGGCGACTTCTGGCAGCACGTGTTGGTCGCCGAGGGCGCCATCGACCTGGCCGCCGAAGCAGTGGTGAATGCCTGGGACGTCGCCGCCGTACAGGTGATCGTGGAGGAGGCCGGTGGGCGTTTCAGCGACCTGACCGGCGCCGGCGATCACACTCTCGGCAGCGCGTTGTCGTCGAACGGACTGCTGCACGAGTCCGCGCTGGATCAGTTGCGCAGCGGCTGAATCGACGAGTCCGCACTCCCCGCCGGGACCGATCCACGGCGCGGGCGGGGAGTGCGGCTACTCAGCCGTCCAGACGAGACGCGGTCTTCGCGTCCTTGGCGACGGTGAAGGTCGGAATCCCGGTGGGCGGCGTGGCGTCGTTGTCCGGCTGGGCCGCGCCCGGCTGTCCTGCGGGCGCCGGTTGGCCTGTAGAATCCGGTTGTCCCGCGGGCACAGGCTGACCTGCGACGGGAGCGACGCCCGGTGTCCCGGCGGCCAACGGCGCCTGCGGGACGGCCGTCTGCGGCTTGGCCGGTACCGACACCGCATCGGCGGGCAACCCGATCACACCGCGCACCGCCTGGGTCCAGGACAACCTGCCGAACAGGTAGAGACAGGCGACGTTCTCGTTGGTGAACCGCGCCCAGTCGTAGCGGTTGCCCTGCTCTCGCCAGAACACCTCCCAGGCGGGTTCGCCACCCTGCCCGTCCTCGCGTACCACGCACCAGGTGTCATCGGCTTCGGCGCCGATCGAGACCACTTGGGCGGGCACGCCGATGCGCAGCAGCCATTCCAGCAGCGAGTCCATGTTCACCGGGTCGGTCTCCTCACGCCTGCGGCACGGTTTGCACGAGGTCGGACACCGTAGCCGATACCCGCGCGGTGGACGCCGTCTCATCGACGGCCAGGTAGCCCGCCTGAACCAGCTCCACCGCCGACTGAGTCAGTCGGAAGCGCAATCCGCCACCGGGTTGGGCGAACCACGGTGCCGAGACCGCACGCCACGCGGGCAACGGCTTCTGCACCACGTACTGCGTGTACGGCCGGTCCGCGTACTCCGGTGGCAGGGAGCGGGCGGCGAACTTCGTGTCGGCCTCGGCGAAGACCCGACCGTGCGGGGTGCCGAGCCGGTCGAGTCGCGTGCCGACGGGGAGTATGGCGGCCTCGCTGCCCGCCGGGTCGGCGGCGCCCTCCCGGAACAGTTCACCGGGCGGCCAGGCGTACTCGGCGGGGCCGGAGTGATCCGATGGGGCCGCTCGCACCAGGAATCGGCGATCCCAGACCCGCTCGTTGAGATCCCCGAGCGAATCGTGGCCCTCGCGCAGTCGGGCCGGGCAGCCGTTCTCCTCGACACCCGTGGGTTCGTTGTCGCGGCCCGAGGACTGCCGGAGGTCGACCAGATCCGACTGCGGGTGATCCTGCGGTGGGAACCGGATGCCGGGCGCGAAATCGGTCTCCCGGGGCGGAACCGGCAGCTGACGCGCGGGCCGCGCGCTGGGCACCGGCATGTGCCCGAGTGGGAAGAGGCTCATGGTGAAGGCCAGCAGCTCCGCATCGACCTGCTGTGGTCGGACGGGCCTGCCTGCGGCACCGTGGTCGGCGCCCATCGCCGGGCCACCGAACATGTCGCCTGCCGGTGCCATCGGTGCGGCCTTGCCGGGCATGGCGTTGCCCGCCATGTGCCCGACGACCGGTCCACCACCGACGACCATCCCGCCGGCCGGGGCGCCGCCCATGCCGGGCGCGGGTCCCACGCCTGGAGTGCCCCCGAGTGCCGGTCCGCCCGCGCCGATCGGTCCGCCGACGGGACCACCGAAGCCGGGCATCCCACCGAGTTTCGATCCGGCGGGCGGGCCGCCGACCGGACCACCGGGGGCGCCTGGCGCACCGGGGGCGACCGGTGCGCCGCCGGGAGCTGGCGCCACCGGGCCGGGCCCGCCGCCCGCGATCGGCGCGCTGGGCGGTACCGGTGCGCCGGGCATGCTCGGCGCGGGCGTGCCGCCGGGGATACCGAAACCGCCACCCGGCGCCGGGATGGTGGGCATCGGCCTGCCCGGGGCCGGTGCGGGCGCGGAGGGCTGGGCGCCGCCGGACGGCGGTGCGGAACCGCCGGGGGCCGAGGGAGCGGGGGCCGACGGAGCGGGCGGCGCCGGGTTCGCTTGCTGCCCCGGCGGAGCGAAATCGGGACGCGGAGTCGGCGCGGGCGCCGGGGCGGCCTCGGGTGGTGGCCCGGCGAAGGACGGCGTCAACGACGGCGGGGCGGGACGTTCGCCGGAACCGCTCGACGGCGGGTCGGGAATCGAGGGTCCGCTGTAACCGGAGCCGTTGGAGGGGCCGGGCGCTGCCGGTCCGACACCCGCGCCCGCGCTCGGGTGGGTGAAGCCCGCCTGTCCGCCCGGCGGGGTGCCGGGTCCGGGGTCGCCTGCGTGGAGGGCCGTGTTCGCGACGTCGTCGATGACTCCCATCGGAATCGGCCCGGTGCTCTCCGGATCCAGGTCCCGCAGATCGCTCGGCGACGGATTCGACGCGCCCAGGTTCTCCTGTTCCTCGACCAGGTCCTCGCCCCAGGTGAAGCCCCGGTTCTCCGCGAGCTGGTCGGCTTCGTTCTCCGACAGCTCACCGGAATCGACCATCGAGTCGACCAGTCCGGACAGCCCCAGCGAGTCCTCGTCGTCCGAACCGAAACCGTTGTTGCCGAAGCCGTCCCCACCGAGGATCGGCGATCCATCCCGATCGGATCCGGGGCCGCCGGGGAAGAGACCCTCGCCGCCGAGGCCGTCGGGACCCAGACCGGGCACGAGCGAATCGGGATCGAGACCGAGTAGCTCGGCGAGCTGCGGATCGAGCAGCTGTCCCGCCGTCCCGCCCTCCGGCCGGAAGGCCGACAGATCGCCGCTCGCGCTGGAGAACTCGGGCAGCGCGTCGCCGCTCTCGACCTCCACAGCGGAGGCCAGCGTCCCGTTGACCTCCTCGAACTCCGCCTGGGCACCGGCGAACAGCGTTTCGAGTTCCGCTTCCGCGCTGGCATCGCCATCGATGCCCGACTGCTCTGCGGCGTCGACCTTGACGGCGAGCAGCACCAACCGGCGGATGATCTCGACCTTGGTCGCGGCGATCTGGTCGGCCGCGAACTCCAGGCGGGCGGCGGCCTCCTCGCAGCCGCGCACGATGCTGCGGAAGCGTCCCTCGTCGGAGCTGAAGGTCTCCCAGCGTTCGCGGGCCGCGTCCGAGGCCTCGCCCTCGAAGCCGTCGAATACCGAGGTCGCCGCGCTGTCGGCGTCCGTGCCCGCGGTGTCGACCGCCGTACCCGCGGCGCGCCACGCAGCGGCGGCGGTCCGCATTTTCTCCTCATCCGCGGAGGGCCAGTAGACGCCCGCACGTTGCGCGACGTCTGCTAGCTCCGGGGGAAGCTCGATACCCATCTACTCGCCCCTCATCTACAGCGCCTGCGGTCAGTGCGACCCGGCATCGTTGGACCCGACCAGGCCCGCGTTGTGCTCGTCCACCGACGAGTAGTCCCGTGCGGTCGCCTGTAGGCGATCGCGCATGTCGAGCAGTTCGCCCGGGAGAGCGTCGAGCAGCTCGACCACCTCCGCCGAAGGACCGACGTGTCGGGCGGCGAAGTTGCGGCCGATCTCGTCGGAGCCCCAACAGCCCTCGGTCTCGGCCAGCGCGTCCCGCAGCGCCGCCGCGGCATCCTCGACCTGACCGGACAGGCCGGTGAACCGGCCCGCGCGGGTCTCCAACTGATCCGGATCAACGAGATACATGCCTGCGCCTCCCTTGTTAACGACCGGTGGTGCCCGAGCCCTACCAGCTCGGCGCCTGCCGCACGCTCTGCTGCCCGAAGTCCTCGGACCGCCCGTTGTTCGGCGCCTGCCTGCCTGCGGCCTCGCCCGGTGCGAGCACCTCGGAGGCCACCCTGGCGGAGACGGCCGCCACCGAGGCCGAGGCGACCTGAATGGTGTGTGTCACCAGCACGGCGAGGTCGGCGGGCCGGTACCGGCGGTACGCGTGGTCGGCGATCCATACCCGCTGGACGATCCCACGATGGCCCACGGTGACCGCGACCGACGAGTCAGGACTGGTCACGGTCTCGCTGATCTCAGCAAGACGCCTGTGTACCTCACCAAGCTGCTCTCGGCTGCGCCGATACTCGCCGAGCAATCGTTCGACGTTGGCTTGGTGGTCGGTCACCATAACGCCTCCGGTGGTCCGCCCCCCGATGGATGTACCGGTGTTGGACGGAGCCGATCCAGATCCGGTTCCCACGATCTTGCAACAAATTCGATCAAACGGTTCACTCGCCCCCACGAACTGCCCGAAAGGCCGGATCCATCCGGTAATTATGGGCATATTCGCTGGTCAGCACGTGTCGAACACCGATAGGACTCGCTTGGGTTCGGCAGCATTCCCACGCGGAAATCCTTGGCTCCGATACCGATCCGGTGTCGATCGTGCACCGGCGACAGCCTCGGGCGGCAGGAAACGGTCGGGCCCGATCGCTAGGGTTCCTGGCCGCTCGACACCGCTGGCCATGGGCGAATCGGGACCCGGAGAGCGTTCGCGATCCCGGCCGTCTCAGTTGGATGTCGGGGGCAACGACGGCGGTCGCGTACGTCGATAGCTCCAGGATGTGCCCGGAGGCGCGGCGGTCAGTCCGGCGTGGACGGCGGCGTGCACAGCCCGCGCGAGGGCACCGCCGATGCGGGATCGCGGTCCGCCATAACTCTCCACCGGACCATCGACCGGACATAGCAACACGGTGGCATCGGTGCAGGTTCCGGTTCCCGGCACACCCAGATCGCCGAAAGCCTGCGCCTTGGCCTCGGCCACCGTGGCCACGGCATTGACCAGGGCGCCCTCGGTGAGTCGGACGGGCAGCACACAGACCGCGTTGACGGTGCCCGGTTGCGCGGAGAGGAGCGGCGATTCCTCGGCGGCGGCCCAGGTCGGATGCTCGCCGACCCCGGTCGTCACGCAGGCCGTCACCTCGTGATCAACACGGGTGATGGCGTCGCCGACGTCCATCGCGGTGAGCAGGCCGACCCCCGGCCCCAGCAGGTCGAGTTCCCCGGCGATCTCCCGGAGGTGCGCGGCCGGGTCGGGACGGTCGTAGTCGCGGTGCACGGTCGCGTTGCACACCCAGTGACGTTCGCCGATACCGCCGCCGAGCACGGCCGAAGAGATCGCCAGCCACGGCTTGGACAACCGCCAGGTCAGTACCGGTAAGCCCGCCACCAGGCCGAGTTCGGCGGCAGGCTGCTGCCCCGATACGGCCTGGTACAGCGGGTTATCCGGCATCGTGGGTCAACTACCGCCGAGCGCGGTGACCACGCGGGATGCACTGGGCCTGCCCAGTTGTCTGGCCATCCAGACGCTGGTCCGCACCAATTCGTCGAGGTCGACGCCATGCTCGATGCCGAGTCCGTCCAGCATCCACACCAGATCCTCGGTGGCCAGGTTCCCCGTCGCCGATTCGGCATACGGGCATCCGCCGAGGCCGCCTGCCGAGGAGTCCACGGTGGACACGCCTGCGCGCAGGGCGGCGAGGGTGTTGGACAGGGCTTGACCGAAGGTGTCGTGGAAGTGCACGGCCAACCGGTCCACGCCGACCCCGACCTCGTCGAACGCCTTGAGCAGCGTCTCGACCTGGCCCGGCGTCGCGACGCCGATGGTGTCGCCGAGCGAGAGCTGGTCACAGCCGAGGTCCAGCAGCCTGCGTCCCGTCTCGGCCACCGAAGCGGGATCCGGGGTGCCTTCCCACGGGTCGCCGAAACACATCGACAGGTAGCCGCGGACTCGCAGTCCCGCCGAGGTCGCGCGGGACACCACGGGTTCGAACATCGCGAACTGCTCGGCCATTCCGCAGTTCAGGTTGCGGCGGGCGAAGGACTCGGTCGCGCTGCCGAAGATCGCGATCTCGGCGATGCCCGCTTCCAGCGCCCGGTCCAGTCCGCGCTCGTTGGGCACCAAGACCGGATAACGCACCCCGGGCACCTGGGGCAACGCCGCGATCAGCTCTGCGGCGTCGGCGAGTTGGGGAACCCAGCGCGGGCTCACAAAGCTCGTCGCCTCGAGCACGCTCAGGCCCGCCGCCGCCAACCTGCGCAGAAACTCCAGTTTGACGTCCAGAGTCAGCGTGGTCGATTCGTTCTGCAGCCCGTCCCTCGGCCCCACCTCCCAGATCGTCACCCGAGAGGGCAACGCGCCTGGTTCGGGGGCCGGGACACGCTGGGGCAGGCCGAGCGCACGAAAGTCGGTCATTCGGTGGGCCGGGGCTGTTGGCTGCGCTGCGGGTAGTAGAAGTCGGCTTGGCCGCCCTCGTCGATCTGCTGGTAGAGCATTCCGTGCACCCGCTCGACGTTGGGCACGTCGTCGAAGGTGAGCGCCTCGTCGGAGGCGGATTCGATGATCAGCGTGCCGCAGCCCAGCACCCGGTCCATGAGGCTGTGCTCGAAGCGAACGCTGTTGATCCGGCTCAACGGGATGTCGACGCCGGTGCGATGCAACACGCCTGCCCGGTACATCACTCGCTCGTTGGTCACCACGAAGTGGGTGCTCTGCCACTTGATGAAGGGGATCAGGAACAGCCAGACGATCAGGATGAGCCCGAGCGCCCCGATGGCGATCCAGCCGATCGTTGCCCAGTCCTCTTCTGCCACCATCATCGCGCCGAAGATCCCCGCTGCGACGATGAGCACCAGTGCCACCGTGGGCCAGAAGATCATCTTCCAGTGCGAGTGTTTGTGGACCACGACATGCTCGTCGTTGGTGAGCATGTTCTCCGGGTAACCCACGGTGTTTCCTCCAGATCAGGGCGTGTCGTCGTTTACGACGCGATCACCGTACCGGCGAGGAGGGCCCGTCGGGACCATCGCGGTCATAACGCTTCCCATTACTCCGTTGCCCTCGCGGCGGCTGCGGAGTCTTTCGGGCAATCCGTCCGGGCCGGGTCGATCAGCCTGCTCGAAGGTGGACGACGTCACCGGCCGAGAAGCTCTCGGTCGGACCCGCGTCGGTGTCCACGACGATCCGGCCGCCCGCATCGACATCGACCGCGGTGCCCAGCACCGCCCGGTCACCCGCCAGTTCGACGCGGATCCGGCGCCCCAGGGTGGCGCTGGCGTCCTGGTAGGCGGCGAGCTGCCCGGAGCGGGCCACGTCGCCGTCGTGGCTACGCCAGGTGCGTTCCGTCCCGTCCAGCTCTTCGAGCAATCGGATCGCCAACTCGGTCCGATCCAGGCTGATGGCCCCTTCGAGATGCAGCGAGGTCGCCTCGGGGCCATGCGGGCGCGGCGGTAGCTCGTCGAGCCGGTGGTCGACGTTGAGTCCGATGCCCAGCACGATGGCCTGGCCGGGTTGGCCGGCATCCGCCGCCTGCCCGAGATGTACCGCCTCGGCAAGAATGCCAGCGCATTTGCGCTGGTGTGGCCCGACCAACAGATCGTTCGGCCATTTCATCGCGGCTTCGACGCCGCTCACCGCCCGGACCGCCCGGACCAGGGCCAGCCCTGCCAACAGCGGCAGCCAGCCGAGCTGGGCGGGCGGCACCTCCGGCCGCAACAACACGCTGAGATACAGCCCCGCCCCCGCAGGCGAGGTCCAGGACCGACGCTGCCTGCCCCGCGCGGCGGTCTGCTCCTCGGCCAGTAACACGGTCCGGTCCGGGGCGCCCTCGACGGCCCGGGCGACGAGGTCGGCGTTGGTCGATCCGGTGCTCGCCCGGACGTCGACTGCCGCGTAGGGACCTGCGGGCCGCACCAGGGCAGACCGAAGGAACCGCTGGTCAAGCGGGGCGCGCTGTGAGGTTTCGGCCACGTCCGGAGGATACGTCGGTGGGCGCCGGCGCCTGGGTGGGGCCGGGTGGGGCGATGATCATCACTTCGAGTGTTGCCGGGGTCAGGTGCACCCGAGGAGAATGGCGTTGGAAGCGGGAGGTGACTTCATGAACAACAAGCCAGGCTCGGGCACCGTCGTCGATGCGCCACATCGCCGGGTCACGATGGAAGAGGTCCTCGCTCATCGAGACGAGATCCATGCCATCGCTCGTCGGCACGGAGTCAGCAACGTTCGGGTGTTCGGCTCGGTGGCCAGGGGCGAAGCCGACGAGGACAGTGACCTCGATCTTCTGATCGACATCGACGGCGGTTATATCGCCATGACCAGCTTTGCGCTCGGCGTGGAAGATCTCCTCAACGTCTTCACCCAGGTCGCGACACCGAACGGGTTGAAGAGGCAAATGCGAGACAGGATCCTCGCCGAAGCGGTCCCGGTGTGAAGCGATCCGCCAAACAGCGCCTCGATGACATCATCGGAGCAGCTACCGAGATCATCGAAAACTGTCCGAAAACGCGAGATCAACTCTCTGAGGACCGGATACTTCAGCTGGGTCTGGTCAAGCTGACAGAGATCATCGGGGAAGCCGCCAATCACGTCGGAGACGAGCTGCAACTGGCTCACCCGGAGGTACCATGGCGAGCTGTGATCGGTATGCGTCATCGCACCGTGCACAGCTACTTCGAGATCGATTTCAGCGTGTTGTGGAAAGTGATCTCTGAAGAGATCCCCGTCTTGCTCCCACAGATTGTGTCCATCCGCGCGACGCTGGACCAGGATCCGTCCTCGATGTGACGCCGCCGGACCATGTCCCCCGGGCGGGCCGCTGGTTAGGCTCGCGGGCATGAGCAGCGCAACCGAGCCGGTCGGGGAACTGTCGGACACCCAACCCGACATTCACACCACGGCGGGCAAACTCGCCGATCTCGCCCGCCGCAATCACGAGGCCGTGCACGCCGGATCGGCGCGCGCCGTGGAGAAGCAGCACGCCAAGGGCAAGCACACGGCCCGGGAGCGGATCGACATGCTGCTCGATCCGGGTTCCTTCCTCGAGCTCGACGAGCACGCTCGCCACCGGTCGATCAACTTCGGCCAGGAGCGCAACCGTCCGTACGGCGACGGCGTGGTCATCGGTTTCGGCACGGTCGATGGCAGACCTATCTGTGTGTTCAGCCAGGACGTCACGGTCTTCGGCGGTTCCCTCGGCGAGGTCTACGGCGAGAAGATCGTCAAGGTGCTCGACCTGGCGTTGAAGACCGGCCGACCGATCGTCGGCATCAACGAGGGCGGCGGGGCCAGGATTCAGGAGGGTGTGGTCTCCCTCGGGCTCTACGGCGAGATCTTCCGGCGCAACACCCATGCGTCCGGGGTCATCCCGCAGATCTCGTTGATCATGGGCGCTACGGCGGGCGGCCATGTCTACTCGCCCGCGTTGACCGACTTCGTGGTGATGGTCGACAAGACCTCGCACATGTTCATCACCGGCCCGGACGTGATCAAGACCGTCACGGGCGAGGAGGTCACCTTCGAGGAGCTGGGCGGGGCGGAAACCCACAACACCCGGTCCGGGGTGGCGCACTACCTGGGCAACGACGAGGAGGACGCGATCTCCTACGTCAAGTCGCTGCTGAGTCATCTGCCGTCGAACAATCTCAGCGAACCGCCGCTCTATCCGGTAGCGGTGGCCGATCAGGGCGCGGTCGTCGACTCCCTCACCGAGACCGATCTCGAACTCGACACGCTGATTCCGGACTCGGCGAACCAGCCCTACGACATGCACGAGGTGCTCACCCGGGTCCTGGACGACGGCGAGTTCCTAGAGGTGCACGAGCGGTTCGCACCCAACATCCTGGTGGGCTTCGGCCGGATCGAGGGTCAGAGCGTCGGCGTGGTCGCCAACCAGCCGACCCAGTACGCCGGTTGCCTGGACATCGACGCCAGCGAGAAGGCCGCCCGGTTCGTCCGCACCTGCGATGCGTTCAACGTGCCGGTGCTGACCTTCGTGGACGTGCCGGGCTTCCTGCCCGGGACCGAGCAGGAGTGGAACGGCATCATCCGGCGCGGCGCGAAGCTGCTGTACGCCTACGCCGAGGCCACGGTGCCGCTGATCACCACGATCACCCGCAAGGCCTACGGCGGTGCCTACGACGTGATGGGCTCCAAGCATCTGGGAGCGGACGTCAACCTGGCCTGGCCGACGGCGCAGATCGCGGTGATGGGCGCGCAGGGCGCGGCGAACATCGTGCACCGCAAGACCCTCGCGCAGGCCGCCGCCAACGGCGAGGACACCGACGCGCTGCGCGCGAAGCTCCAACAGGAGTACGAGGACACGCTGTGCAATCCGTATGTGGCGGCCGAACGCGGCTACGTCGACTCGGTGATCGCCCCCTCGCACACCAGGGGTTATCTGGCCCGGTCGCTGCGGCTGCTGCGCGATAAGCGCGAGACGCTGCCGCCGAAGAAGCACGGCAACATCCCGCTGTGATCCGCCGGTCGAGATTCCGGGTGTGAGCTGGCCGTTCGGCCGGGGAGAAAGGACGGGCATGACCGATCAGCAGCCATCCGACCAGCAGCCGAGCGCCGGGCGGCCGGTGCTGCGCGTGGTCCGGGGCGAGCCGGACGACGCGGAGTTGGCGGCGCTGGCGGCGGTGTTCGCAGCGTCCTCAGCCGGGGAGCCAGCCGAGGCGGCTGCCCCGGAACGCTCCGGTTGGGCGGATCGGGCCGCGTTGCTGCGCCGCCCGCTCTCGCCGGGCGCGGGCGCCTGGCGCTGGTCGGCGTTCCGGGGTTGAGGGCTTCGGGGCTGTTCGGCTGCGGCGAGGCCTGCCGGTCGGGTGCGGTTGACCGAAACGGCTGGTCGCGAGAGAAGCAGCTGGTCAGTCGCGGTGCAGCGTCTTGTCCAACTCGGGCACGGCGACGCCTCGGTAGCCGATCGCACCCTCGTTGGCCCGCTGATAGATGCCGAGGAAGTCGTAAGGTCGCCCGCCGGTATCCGGGTTCAAGCCGGTGCGCACAGTGATCGAGCCGGAGTTGCATCGCTGGTCGCGCCACGCGATTCGTTCCACGGGGGCGCCGCCGTCGTCGAGCACGAAACGCAGCTCGTCGGGGGAGCGATGCCAGCCCCCGCCCCAACCTTCCTCGGTGGCGAAGCGGTGCACCCGTGCGTCCGCGATGCCGTCCGGGAAGGCCCACCTGCCGGTGACCTCGCCTCGGAACTCCGATTGGGTGCCGTCGGCGGCGCGGTGGTGACCGTAGAAGCCGGTCATCTCAGCGGTGAAGACGATGGCGGCCTCCGCGCCGTCCGTTCCACGCCACGAGAGGTGTTCGAGCACGGAGTTCTCGCCGCGTTCGACGTGGAAGAGCAGCGGCGGCGCGGCCACCCACGAGCTGTGGCCCGATGCGCACCGCTTGGTGTCGAAGGCGAAGACCGAGTTGGCGGCATGGGCGGCGCCCAATGCGCGCTCGGAATGGTCGCGTTCGTAGACGGAATCGAGGGTGATCCGGTACAGCCACAGCTGGTTGCGGGCGTCGGCGGCGGTGCGGATCTCCAGGGTGTTCTCGCCCGGAACCAACAGCGCGCCGGGCACCGCGAGCACGTTGTCCTGCGGCAGGTCACCGCCGCCGGGAATGGCGAGCCGTTCGGTCACGAGTTCGCCGTTGACCAGCACGTCGACCGGTGCGGAACCCGGCGTCCGGCGGTTGGATTTCGCCACCAGGGCCCGCACCTTCAGGGTTGCCTCGGCGATCTCCTCCCCCTTGGAGAGCGTGAAATCCAAGGTCACCGAACCACCCGCGCCCACCGCGAGATGCGAGCCGGCGGCGCTGGCTTCGCTGGTGTGGACGACCGCGTTGCCCAGAATCGGCGGTCGAAACGCGAAGTCCGCGTAGGTCGGTTTCATGCTGGCGTTCCTCCGACAGGGTGATCGGCTCGGGATGTCGGGCACGCTAGCCCCAGGGGCCGACACCAGGCGGGGATCGTCCCGACTAAGCCGTTCGGTGTCCTGTCTCCGGTTAACCCACATTCAAAGCACGCATCCGCCGCCAGGAATCAAATCAGCTCGGCTGGAAATTGCAATTGATCGCCAGCTTCTTCTATCGAATGACCATATTCCTCGGGATCATCAATTCATGATAGAATGGGCGCTCCTGCCAGCCTGCCAATAACGCAATCGCGACTGACTCGCATCGCCCACCAACCACGCGCTCCCCCTCGAAACACGTTCGACTGAAACGGGTCTAAAATACACACCATCCTTTGGGATGCAAGCCTTCCGCACGGTAATCCACGCTCGCCACCACGGGAGACTCCTGCTTGATCCGTTGGGCAAGCGCCTTGCCCCGCTCCCGCCAGGACTCTTCTTCGGCGACTGACGCGAACCCTGAATTCCGGTAGTCACTCGGTCGATATGTCGCTTGATACTCGGAATCCCAGATGACGAGCTCACGCACGAGCTCGGGGGGCAACTGCAGCTGCTCACCGGCCTCCTCGATCGAGTGGCCGTACTCCTCAGGATCGTCGAAGTCGTAATAGAAGGGGTCTTCCTGCCAACCCACCAACAACGAAACCACAACGGATCGGGTCATTCAATCTCTCCAAACACGAGTGCGCAATTTTCGCTTGAGTGAAATTGGATGCGCTCCGACGATCAAGCCGTCCAGCGTAACCGTGATAGCCAAACGGCGCCTTTCACCCTCAAAAATCACTTCGTACACCGGACGGTCTCTACCACTGTACCCAACCACCTTCCCACGTTCGAGGGCAGCGAAAAGAAGGTTCATGATCTGCTCTGCAGGAACTCCTGCGCGAGCGAATTGACCGGCCCGGTCGTCGTCTAGAATGTGTTCTGCTCCTCCTTTGACGTTCTCCCTCTCTACCCACACCGTGCGCCCGTCCGGCAGCTGGCTCATCCGGTCGACGTTCGCCGGGTTGATGACGGCCCCGGCCCGTTCGCGTTCGGCGATCCATTCCGGGTACCGGCTCTGGGAGTCGTCCGGGGCGGTGCCGGGTCCGATCGCCGTGGAATCCGCGCCCCCTTCGATCCCCGCGTGGCCGCCGATTCGGTGTCCCGCGATCGACATGCAGTAGTCGTCGATGATGTCCTGCGCCTGACCTAACTCGGTATACGCCAATCGGACCTCGTCGCTCGCAGCCCGGCCGAACCTGCGGATCTGCTCGACCTGCGGCCAGATCGATCCCCTGGTGCCTTCGTCGAAGATCTCCGAGCCTTCCGCGATCTCGTGCCCCGCCCTGGCTGTGGCCGCTCGCGCCTCGGTCAAAAGCGCGTGCGCTTGGCGCAGCTGTTCGACCACAATCGTCACGGACAATACGCCGCTCCTCACCGTGCGTGTTGATTCCATGATGTCGCAACCTGACATCCGGCGGCACGCGAATTGGCGACGGACCGTTGCCGCACCCTGGGCGACCGATCGGTCCGGACACACGGAAGGCGCCCGCCAGGGAGTACCTGGCGGGCGCCTCGGGTGTTGCTGTTGCTCGGTGTCTTACTGGACGGTGATGCCGCGCTCGGCCAGCCACGGCTGGGGGTCGAGCTTCTGGCCGCCGACGTTGACCTCGAAGTGCAGGTGCGGGCCGGTGGACTGGCCACGGTTACCGATCGTGGCGATCTGATCCCCGGCCTTGACCTGCTCACCCACACTCGCGGTGAAGGTCTCGACGTGGCCGTAGGTGGTGATCGTGCCGTCGGGGGCCTGGACGCGGACCCACTGGCCGAAGCCGGTGGCCGGACCGGCGTTGATCACCGTGCCATCGGTGGCCGAGACCACGGGGGTGCCGATCGGGCCGGCGATGTCGATACCGAAGTGGTTGGTACCCCACCGGGCGCCGTAGCCGGAGGTGAAGGTGCCCTCGGCGGGCTTGACGAACTCCGGACGGTTGGCCTCCGCCTCCGCAGCCGCCTGCTCGGCGACCCGGGCGGAATGGGCCTGGGCCTCACCCGCGAGGGTGTGGAACTGCAGCGTGGGGGCGACGTCGTTGTACAGCGGGGCCATCGCCGCACCGGCGTCCTGCTCGGCGCTGACCTCGACACCCTGCTCCGTCGGTGCGGGGGCCTCGGAGGCTCCCGCGAGCAGCGGCTGGCCGCCCAGCAGGGAGGCACCGGCCAACGCGGTGGCGATCACGGCCTTACCGGCACGACGACGAAGAAACGGGTTACGGGTACGCAGCGTCAAAAGAACTCCAATGAGACTCGGGGGAAGAGAGAATCAACGGCCCGGTCACATCGGCCGGTCGAAGGAACGACCAACCAGCCACCACCACTCTTGAATCGAGGGCGGGCATCTCGCGTGTCTTTCGGGGTGACCCGGCGTGACGTACAAGGCCAACCTAAGCGCCGCTCACCCAACGCCACCACCAGATGTGACCCGCACCGCCACCAGGCACAAACCGGCGCGTAAAACCTCGACGCAGCGTCACCACTCCCCGCCAGACCGCCGCCCACAACGGCCAGACCTCGGAGCGCCTCGCACCTGATCGACAAAATTAAGGAGCCGCCCCCAGGCACGGAGCCGCGTCGCTTGCACACCCAGGGTGACATTCGTCGAGGCTGGTGGGCGGCGAAAGCGAGCAGGCAGGAACGCCCTCAGCGGAGGCTGTCCACCTGCCCCACGATCACCACCCGTGACATCACTCGGGCGCCGTCACCAGCGGTGATGGAGATGTCATGTACCGGCAACGAATGGACCTGTCGCTCCGCAATTCGGACAGTTAGCGTGACAAACGACCTTGCCGTGTCCCCAGGAGGGCGTCCATGCCGACGAAAGAACCGACAAGACGATTACTCGCATTACCGCTGGCCGGTGTCCTGCTCGCCGGGACGGCCCTGCCCGCCGTGGCGAGCGAGGAACCGACGTCCGCCGACGCCGCGTTCAGCCTGGAGAACGGGGTGAGCGCCCCGATTCACTCCTACGCCGACGCGATCCGCGAGACGGTGTGGGTGGATATCGGCTTGGACGGGGACCGGGATGGGGTCTCAGACCGGGTCGCCGCCGACATCATCCGGCCCAGTGAGCCCGCCGCCGCAGGCGAGCAGGTGCCGGTGATCATGGATGCCAGCCCCTATTACTCCTGCTGTGGCCGGGGCAACGAGAGCCAGCTCAAGACCTACGACGAGGCTGGCCGTCCGGAAGGCTTCCCCCTCTTCTACGACAACTATTTCGTGCCGCGCGGCTATGCGACCGTGCTGGTCGACCTGGCGGGCACCAACCGCAGCGAAGGCTGTGTCGACGTGGGCGGCCCGTCCGATGTCACCTCGGCGACCGCCGTCGTGGAGTGGCTGAACGGCGCCGCCACCGGCTACACGTCGCCGACCGGCGATGACCAGGCCTCGGCCGAGTGGTCGACCGGCGCGGTCGGCATGATCGGCAAGTCCTACGACGGCACCATCGCCAACGGCGTCGCCGCCACCGGCACCCCCGGCCTGAAGACGATCGTGCCGATCGGCGCGATCAGTTCCTGGTACGACTACTAC
Organism: Actinoalloteichus hymeniacidonis; assembly: GCF_014203365.1. NCBI lineage: Bacteria > Bacillati > Actinomycetota > Actinomycetes > Pseudonocardiales > Pseudonocardiaceae > Actinoalloteichus > Actinoalloteichus hymeniacidonis. The sequence continues at coordinate 773,420 of NZ_JACHIS010000001.1, read as the reverse complement.
GGCTCGGACGGCGCGGCGTTCCGCAATTCGCCGTCCGGGCTGGCCAGGACGGTGGAGCAGGGCGGCCGAGCGGACTGCGGCCACGCCAAGGCCGCACTCGACGCGGGTGCGCCGACGAACGGTGACTGGACCGAGTTGTGGGAGGAACGCGACCACACCAAGGACGCCGCCAACGTGCAGGCCAGCGTCCTGGCCGTGCACGGCCTCGGCGATCTGAACGTCAAGATGATCCACTTCGGGCGCTGGTGGGAGGCGTTGGCGGAGCACGACGTGCCGCGCAAGGTCTGGCTGACCCAAGCCGGTCACGTCGATCCCTTCGACTTCAGGCGCGAGGAGTGGGTCGACACCCTGCACCGCTGGTTCGACCGCTGGTTGCTGGAGGTGCCCAACGGCATCGACACCGAACCCGCCGCCACCATCGAGCGCGCGCCGGATGTCTGGGCCGACGAGCCGGTGTGGCCGCCCGCCTCCACCAGGAATGTCGAGTTGAACCCGCGCCCCAGCAGCACCGATGGCCTCGGACATCTCGGCAGGCACTCGCAACCACCGGATGAGACACAGTCGATCGAGCGCGGCGCGGGCGGCAACCAGTTCGCCTGGGCCGAGTCCCCCGATCAACCCGCCGACGACCGGCTGCTCTTCTACACCCCGCCGCTACGCCACGATGCCCGGATTGCGGGCACGGGCGAGGTGACCGTGTCGGTGTCCTCCTCGCTGCCGGTCGGACACCTGACGGCGACCCTGGTCGACTACGGCCCCAACACCACCCGCGACTATCTGGGCAGCGGCGAAGGCATCCGCACCCTGACCAGCAGGTCATGCTGGGGCGAGAGCACATCCTTCGACAGCGCCTGCTACCGCGACACCGAGACCACCACCGCCGAGGTGGATCTGGAGATCTTCGCCCGAGGCTGGGCGGACATCGCCAATCACTCCTCCCCCACCGAGGGCGAGCCGCTGGAGCCCGGTCAGAGCTATGACGTCACCTTCCGGCTCTCCACCACCGACCACGTGGTGCCCGAAGGCCATCAGCTCGCGCTGATCATCGGCGGCAGCGACTCCCGCTACCTCCGAAACCCCGGCGGCACACCCGCCCTCACGGTCGGCCTGCGCGGGACCAGCGTCGACGTGCCGCTGGTGGACGGCCAGATCCACTTCGAACGGGCCCGCGAGGAACCGCCGACGGTGCGCGAACACCGCGTCCCCGATGAGCCGACGATCCTGATGAACGGCGACCAGGTTCGGCGTTAGTCAGGGATTGAGGTTGTGGGCACGCGGGCCGTCGCCGATTTCTCAGCGGCGGTTCGCGTGCTTTTCTCGTTGCTCGGTGCCCAGCCTGGCGAGGCGCAGGCTACGGTGATCACGTACAAGCTGAACTGAATACGCACCGACATCGATGGCAGGGAAAAGCTGAGATGGCGTCGACCCGAGCAACGGAATCACCAGGTCAAGAACAGATAACGGCCTTCTGAAACCGCAGGTCGCGAAAGGGTCCGCTCCGCGCAGGCGGAGGTGAGCCCGCCCACGCGCCCTTCTTCGTGGGGTCGACCTGGTCCGCTCCGCGCAGGCGGAGGTGAGCCGTTGCTTGCGCCCAAGTCCATGGGACCTAATCCGTCCGCTCCGCGCAGGCGGAGGTGAGCCCCGGGCAGGGGGCCGCCGGTGCCCCGGCACGGGGTCCGCTCCGCGCAGGCGGAGGTGAGCCCTCGCCGTCGACCATCACCCTGCGAGATCCACTGTCCGCTCCGCGCAGGCGGAGGTGAGCCGTCCTTCCAGGTCATATAGGTGACTCGGTGCGCGTCCGCTCCGCGCAGGCGGAGGTGAGCCGTTCCCCGCTTCGATCTGGTCGACCTTGGACGAGTCCGCTCCGCGCAGGCGGAGGTGAGCCGCCGTCCTTGTCGTTGTTTCCACCGCAGTTCCGGTCCGCGAGACCGGAAGCACACCACCTCGATGTCAGCCCGGCACGTCCATCCGCTGGGTGCCGATGACCGACAGCAGGCGCAGCGCTTCGTCCGAGGATGAGCCGGGGGCTGCGGTGTAGAGCACGACCTGTTGGTCGGTGTCGGTGATGTCGAAGCCGTCGCAGTCCACGGTGATCGCGCCCACCAGCGGGTGGTGGAAGGTCTTCTTGAGCGCGGGTGCGGTGCAGACGTCGTGGGATTCCCAGAGTCGGGCGAACTCCGCGCTGCCCGCGAGGAGTTCGGCGACGAGTTCGTGGATCTGCGGGTCGTCGGGGTAGCGGGCCGAGGTGGCGCGCAGTCGTCGGGTAGCGGCCAGCGCGAATTCCTGGACGTCCGACAGGCCATACGCACCGGCGTCCGGACGGAGGAAGACCCAGCGGATCAGGTTGCGGTCGCGGGGCGCCAGGGCGGAGAAGTCCTCCATCAGGGCGGCGGCGAGCGCGTTCCAGGCAAGGACCTCGTAGGTGGCGGACAGCACGATCCCGGCAGCATTGGGCAGCCGATCCAGCAGGTCACGGATGCTCTGCCGAACCTCCCGCGTCGGCCCGGTACGTGGTCCGAGCGGGGCGCCCGCGAGCCGGTGCAGGTGGTCGCGTTCCGAATCCGACAGGCGCAGCGCGCGGGCGACACCGGCCAGCACCTCGCCGGAGGGGCGCGGCGCGTTGGCCTGTTCCATCCGCGTGTAGTACTCGGTCGAGATGAACGCGAGCTGGGCGACTTCCTCGCGCCGGAGTCCCGGTGTGCGGCGGCGGGTTCCGGCGGGAAGTCCCACGTCGGCGGCGGTGATGCGTTCGCGTCGGCTGCGGAGGAAGGCGGCCAGCTCTTGTCGGTCCACCAGGCCAGTGTGCGTGCGGGTTCGGCGGCTCAGCCAGGTATCACCGATGTCTGGTTACGCGCCGGCACCCGGCACAAGCTCGAAACCATGACCACCACATCGAACATCGACATCACGCCCTCAGCCGGTCTGCTCGCGGACAAGGTCGCCTTCGTCTCCGGCGCGGGCCGGGGCATCGGCGCGGCGGCGGCACGCCTGTTCGCCAAAGAAGGCGCGGCGGTGCTGCTCGCGGCGCGGACCGAGAGCCAGCTCGCCGCCGTGACCGAGGAGATCCGGGCGGCGGGCGGCCGAGCCGATTACGTGGTCTGCGATCTGTCCGAAGCGGACAGTGTGCGCCACGCCGTCGGTCAGACCGTGGAGCACTTCGGAAGACTCGACCTCGCCTTCAACAACGGCGCCATCGGACTGCCACCCGGCCCGTTGGATCAGATGGCGGAAGCCGATTTCGACCACGTGTACACCGTCAACCTGCGGGGCGTGTGGCTGGCGATGTCGGCCCAGGTCGCCGCGATCCGCGCGACGGCCGGCTCAGGGGCGATCGTCAACGTCTCCAGCATCGGCAGCCACGGCAGCAACTCGGTGTTTCCCGCCTACGGCGCGATGAAGCGGGCCGTCAACAGCCTGACCGAATCGGCCGCCGTCACCTATGGACCCGAAGGCATCCGGGTCAACGCCGTCGCTCCGGGCACGACGCTCACCGAGATGATCAAGGGCTGGGAGGAGAACACCCCGGGCATCGTCGACCAGCTCAACGCCCAGACCCCCTTGGGCCGCGCCGCCCAGCCGGACGAGGTCGCCGAGGCGGCAGCCTGGCTACTCAGCAACCGCGCTTCCTATGTGACCGGTGCAGTGCTCCGCGTCGATGGCGGCGCGCGGGTGTAAGACGACGGTGTCGGTTCGGGGCGGCTTGTTCCCGTGCCGAGCCGACACGGCCGATCTCCGTGCGCGGGTGGGCAGGCTACGGTGAACACCGCACCACAACTCAAAATCAACGGCATCCGTGGCAAGGGGCTGCTGAGATGGCGCCGACCCAGACAGTGAAATCAGAAGGTCAAGAACAGATAACGGCCTTCTGAAGCCGCAGGTCGCGAAGGGTCCGCTCCGCGCAGGCGGAGGTGAGCCATGGGGCTAGTGCGGTTTCGTGGGGTCGGTCCGGTCCGCTCCGCGCAGGCGGAGGTGAGCCGCTCGCGATTCCTTTCCGGATGTACCCCGGATCGTCCGCCCCGCGCAGGCGGAGGTGAGCCGTCCCTGGCGCGTTGTGCGCGGGATTTCGTGGCGTCCGCTCCGCGCAGGCGGAGGTGAGCCACCGCAGTTGATGCACTCGTCGGCGGATTCGTCGTCCGCTCCGCGCAGGCGGAGGTGAGCCGCGTCCGCTGAGTCCGACGTCTGACACGCCGTGGTCCGCTCCGCGCAGGCGGAGGTGTGGCGAACGACAGGAATGCGTTCGCTCGGTCGGCCGAGCGGCGTCGGCTTCGCTACTCAGTCCGACGCCGCTGGTGGCCGGAGTGTCAACTCATGCGGTCGGTCTTCACCGCGTTGAGGAAGGCGCCGAAGGAGGCCGGGTTGACCATGAGAGTCCCACCGGCCCGGTTCTTGGTGTCGCGGATGCCGACCAGTTCGGACCCGCGCCCGATCTCGACACAGTTCGAGGTCGAGCCGCTGCGGGCGGCTTTACGCCATGTCATGGGGTGTGCGGTCATCATGCTCCTGCTCCGTCTCCAGGCCGCTCTTCGCAGCATAGCCAGGGCTCAATCAGCAAGCTCCGCCGATGATCGATCACCAAGGCTGTTGGATTTGATCGCATTGAGGAAGAAACCGAACGCAGCGCAGTCGACGATAAGAACCCCGCCAGCTCGGTTCTTCGTGTCCCTGATGCCCACCTGCTCAGCGGCATGTCTGATTTCCACACAGTTGCTGGTGTTCTGCGAGCGGCGCGACTTCCGCCAGCCAGCGTGCTCAACGAGGCGCGTCATGGTGTCGTCTCCAAGTCCTTGATGACATCGGCGATGAACTCGATCGATGCCTCCGGGCTCATCGCCACACTCATGACCGTATCCAGCGACTCGCGGTACGCCTCTACGTCGTCCAACTCGTGAAAGAAGAGCGCGCTTCTCCGGTTTTCGATGTGGACGATCGGGTCACGCGTGTCGGGGAAGGTAAGCAGGTCGAACGAACCTTCGAGATCGGGGCTCCAACCAGCGGAGTGGGGAATGATCCTCAGATCGACGGTAGGGAGAGAAGCCTCGTCGATGAGCACACGCAGTTGACTGACCAGCACCGTGCGACCGCCGACCATCCTGCGTAGCGCGCCTTCACCGAGGATCGCAAGAACCTTCACCGGTCGATCCCGTCGGGCGTAGACCTCGCGTCGCCCGATCCTGACTCGAACTCGTGTCTCCACCTCGTCCTGAGGTACGCCACCGCCGCTCATGATCGCCCGCGCGTAAGCACTGGTTTGCATGAGACCGGGAATCAGCAGCGGCGAAAGGCAAACGATCTCAGCGGCGTCGCGCTCCGCTTCGAGCAACGCGGTCAGTGCCCGTCTCTGCTCGGGCAAGCCCGCGGCGATCCACTGTCGGTTCGCTGTGCTCCGCGCCATCTCGACCAGCTCTTCGCGTTCTTCCTCCGGCACTCCAAGGACCGCCAGAACCGCAGCAACGTCAACCGGTCGCGGCGAGCGGGCGCCCGATTCCCATCGACTCACGGTGGAGGCGGTCAGATGCATCTTGAGTGACAGCGCACGCGCGCTGAGCCCGACATCCTCCCGAGCTCGGCGCAGCGCAGCACCGAGCGCAACAGCCTTGGGCGTGGGCGTGACAGTCATGCGACGCAGCGTATCGACGTCTAGATCTCTTCCGATTCGCCCAATCGTGGACTTGTTCCACATGTTTCCAGATGGTGACATGGACACAATCGGAAACATCTGGCAACCCAGCTCGGACTCCGAAAGGGTCTCCATGACATGCAGCTTTGAGATCTTCGGTCGCACATTGCATCGCTCGACCATCTCGGGGCCGAATCTCCGCTCTCTACCGAGAATCGGCTGCCCGCCCCGGCACCGCTCACCGGGGGCTTTGTGACCGGGCTACTGGCGATCGGGCTCGGGCTCCTGGTTATCGGTTCCGCGTTGGCGTTCTGGGGTTATCGGCCGCCGAAGGCGCGGCCGGTCCGAGCCCACCGAAGGCGTTCGCGCCCGCATTCGGTGTCGGTGCTGTCGATTCTGGCGCGTTGTGCCGCCGAGGCCGGGTCTTCCCTGGCTGTCGAATTGGAGGTTTCATCGTGAGGTCTTTTCGCGATCCGGCCCAGTGGTCGGAATGGGTGCCCGCCGTGCTGCTGGGCACACCGTCTCGATCGATGTGGGTGGCGGTGAGCTGCAACCGAGCCCAGGGACACATCCTCGTAGAGGGCCATCATCCGGCGCGGCGGCCGAGCCTGGCCGCCCTCACCACAGGCGCTACGACGGAGGTGATCAACGCGCTGCGGTATCGACGGCGCCGGGACATCACGGTGCCCGCCATAGGCAACGGCCTGGAGGATCGAGAACTGCTCGTCGCCGATCCGGGCGATGAGAGCGCCCTGGTCACCATTCGCAACACGCAGTCGATCCTGGGCCGCTGGTCCGTCCACACCCACCGGTTGCCGGAGTTGTGTTGGGCGCTGAAACACGCCCATGGACTGGTCAGCGGGACAGAATCCGCCGCCGCAATCGTCCCGACCGACCTGGCCGCGACCATCGCCGGTGGTGCGCCGTGATGCCCGACCGGCCGTGGTTCGTCCGCAGCGTTCGGGCGTGCGACACCCATCGCGCCGCCAGCGAACACTGGACCCGTGATGACCGGATCAACGTCCGCCCAGACTGCGACCCGTCGACCACCTTCACCGCTCTGAACCGCACACCGATCGCGCTGCCCTATTACGACGAGCAACGGTGTCCGGCCTGTCTGACCATCGCCCGACCAGCACGGCAGCGACTGTCGGCGGTGGTCCGATGACCATCACCACGTTTGCCATGGTGGGCACGCTCCGGCGACTGCCCGCGCTGCGAGTTCGTCCGTTCCTACTGGCCGAACTGCGATCCCGGCGATGAGCGGCCCCGCAGAAGAACCGATGCTCATCGAGCAGGACGTGTGTCCGATGGTCGGCCTGATCCTCGACCGACACCTCGTCTTCGTCGACACCGGCCAACCCGTTCCCACCAGCGGCGATCGGGTCACCGCGCTCTGTGGAACGCCCGTCACCATCGGCCCACGCCCTGCCGAGGTACTACCGGGCATCCCCGCCACCCACGCCGCCGACTGTCCCGATTGCCGTGTGGTTCTCGAAGGCCGACCACCGGAAATCGACACCGTCGACGAGGTCATTCGGTTGTTTCTGCGCCGTACCTCGGCGACACCGGTCCATATCGTGGAGATCGAGGCGACGACCACCCCGAGCCCCATGCTCATCGCCCGCTGCGGCGAGGTCTTCGACGGCACCGCAGACCAGGTCACGGCAGGCGACGGAATGCCCTGCACGCTATGCCTGCTGCTGTCGTTATCCCGAATGAGAAAGCGAGAGTCGGCACCGAGGTGGACGCGGTTCGACAATTCGTGCCGTGTTCGGCATAGCCATTGCCGATCCCGCAGCGTCCTGCCCAATGAGCTACGTTATGCGGCGATGACTACCGGGACGGCCTTGCGCCACACGCGGATTGGTGACCCGGTGCTCCACTGAGCGCCGTACGGGCCGGGGCCGGCCCGCTATCGATTTGCGGATCCGACGCCGTTGCGCGGGCTCCGCCTCCTGTCGTGTTGCCGAAGCACACGACACGTCAACCACGACAGGAGAACTCATGCCCAGCAAGATGCTGCACATTCCCACCGAAGACGGTCAGGCCGACGCCTTCGCTGCTTTCCCCGACAAGGGCGGGCAGCACCCCGGGGTGTTGATGTACGCGGATGCCTTCGGAATTCGTCCCGCACTGCGGGAGATGGCCCGCGAACTGGCCGAGCACGGGTACTACGTGCTCGTTCCCAACTTCTTCTACCGGCAAGGCCCCACACCGGTGATCGACCTTCCCGAACACATCGGCGAAGACGTCCGGCCTGCACTCGTCGATCGGTTCATGCCCCTGATCGAGGCGCACACCGCCGAACACGTCCTGAGCGACGCCGACGCCTACCTGAAGTTCCTCACCAGCCAACCCGAGGTCAGCGCCGGTCCGGTCGCGGTGACCGGCTACTGCATCGGCGGTCTCCTAGCGATGCGCACCGCCGTTGCCCATCCCGGTCAGGTGGCCGCATTGGCCAGCTTCCACGGCCCCGTGGGCGCCGACGGACCCGACAGCCTGCACCGCCTCACCTGCGCGGTCCACTTCGGTCACGCCGAGACGGACCTGACGACCGAGGATCTCGGCGAACTCAACCGAGCCCTGGATGCCGCAGGTGTCGACTACACCTCCGAGATCTACCCCGGCACCATCCACGGCTTCACCATGTCCGACACCGACGCCTACAACCCCGCCGCCCTACAACACCATTGGGACCGGCTGCTTCCCCTGCTCGACCGCACGCTGGCCGGCAGCTGAGTACTGCATTGCGCCGGGAGAATTACCCAAGCCGCGCATGAGCCGTCATGCGGGCCGCAGCTGACACCTTGAGCGGCCCGCATGACGGCGCGGCATTCTCCATGCGGCTCCCGCCTCACCATCTACACGTCGCAAAGGTTCGCTCCGCGCAAGCGGAGGCGAGTCGCTGCGATCCAGCCGCGCCAAGCAACCCCAACGAAGACCAGGGACCATCCCATGAACACGAATCCGGACAACCGCCCCAGCGAGAGCGTCGAGAGCGAAGAGGTCCGTCAAGCCCGCCGTGCGGCACTGGACGAACTCACCCGCGTCGCAGCCGGAAACGGCTCAGCCGATGACACCAACCACTTCATCCCGACCCGCTAAGCCACCACCTTGAAAGCCACGAAAGCACGTCGGCGCGCTGATCGAGAAACCCAGCGCAACCGACGTGCTCCCGGCGACTAGTTCCTAACCCAGATACCCGAACAACCCGTTCCACCGCTGTTGGTCGCCCTCGGCGGCGGCGATCAGTACCTCGGGGTCGATGCGGACGATCTTGCCGCTGTCTGCCGTGGGCAGTTGTTGGGACAGGATCTCCGGGGGTTCGACGTCGCCCCTGGCGGGGAATTCGCCGATCTGGCGGAAGACGTCCTGCCCGCGCTTGGACAGGTTCCACTCTAGGAACAGCTCGGCGGCGTCGGTGTTGACGGCCGCGTCGGTCATGCCGACGAAGTAGTCGTAGGCCGCCATGCCCTCCTCGGGGATGACGAAGTTGACCGGCGCGTTCTTGCTGGCCGCGATGTTGACGCTGCTGACCACCGCCGTGGCCACCGGGATCTCGCCGCGCGCCAGGCTTTCCAGCGCGGCACTGGAGGAGTCGAAGATCCTGGGGTTCTGGTCGGCCAGCGTGGGCAGGAAGTCCTCGCCGAGGTTCTGCTCTTGGAACCGGTTCAGCGTCAGCGAGCTGCCGCCCGCGCCGACCTGGGTGATGCCCAGGTCGTCCTTCCACTGCTCATCGTTGAGGTCGTGCCAGGACTTCGGCGCGTCTTCCTCGTCCACCAACGCCGTGTTGTAGGCGAAGGTGTAGAGCGGGTTGAACACCCGGTAGAAGTCGCCGTCGAAGTAGCGGACGGTCTCGTCCATGTTGTCGTAGTCGGCGACCTCGTAGGACTGGAACACGCCTGCCTCGCGCATCCGGCTGGCGATGTCGAAGTCCGAGGTTCGCACCACGTCGGCGCCGAGTCTGCCCGCGCCCTGCTCACTGAGCACCCGCTCGGACAGCCGGTTGGGCACCAAGCGCACGAGGTCCACCTTGATGCCGGTGTCCTCCTCGAAGACCTTGATGACCTCTTTCTCGCTGTTCTCCACGTAGCCGCTGTACAGCGAGATGCGGCCCTCCTCCTTCGCGGCGGCCAGCTCCTCGGCGTCGGCGATGCGTTCGCCGTTGATGACCAGGCCGTCGGAGGTGTCGACCTCCGCGCTGGAGTCGACCACCGGGGTGAACTGCGGCGGCGCGCAACCCGCGGCGACCAGCGAACCCGCGACGGCGAGACTGGCGAGGATTCGGATCTTTCTCATCGCGCACCATCCACGGTCTTGGCACCCAGGGACTTCGCCAGCACCGCGATGATCAGGATGACCACGCAGTAGAGCAGGCTGATGGAGGCGGCGCCCTGCATCGCACCGTTGTCGTAGTTGTCGAAGATCAGGATCGACAGCAGTCGGGTGTCCGAGGTGAACAGGAACAGGGCCGCCGACAACTCACGCATACACAGCATGAGCAGCAGCAACACCGTCGAGACCATGCCGACCCGCATCAAGGGCAGCGTCACCCAGGACACCGCCTTGGCGCGGCGGGCACCGAGTAGCACGGCGCTGTCCTCCAGATCCCGATCCACCTGCAGGATCGACGAGGTCACCCCGCGATAGCCCTGCGGCAGGAACACCGCCATGAACGCGATGACCAGCACGAACACCGTGCCGTAGATCGGCAGTGGGACGACCAGCCAGGTCCACAGCAGACCGAGGCCCAGCACGATCGCCGGGACGGCCAGTGGGGCCATCGCCACGAACTCCAGGATTCGGCGGCCCGGGGCGTTCGTCCGGTAGACGGTGTAGGCGACGACGAAGCTGATTCCGGTGCCGATCACGGCTGCCAGGATCGCGGTCACGGCGCTGTTGCCCGCCGATTGCAGGAAGTCGGACGAGATGACGAGTTGCCCGAGGTTCCAGAACGACAGTGCGCCCGGCTCGGCCAACTGGCCGATCGAGGAGACGTACGGCGAGTTCTGCAAGGCCGCGATCAGCAGCGCGCCCACCGGCAGCACCACCGCGAGCAGGAAGTACAGCATCGCCAGGCCGAACATCGGCCACTTCCAGCGCCCCAACGACACCAGCTTCGCCTTGACGCCCTTACCGGTGACGGTGGTGAACTTCCGCCGCATCACCGCGCGCTGTTGCAGAGCGGTGACCACCAGCAGCACCGCGGTCAGGGCGATCGCCACCGCCGCCGCCTCGGTACCGCGCGAGGGCGAGGCGTTCATCAGTCGGTAGATGAAACTCGGCAACGTCTCGATCTGGCCCGGGTTGCCGATCACCTGCGCGACCGGGAAGTTCTCCATGGTCAGCGCGAAGATCAGCACACCGGAGCCGAGTATCGCGGGCATGGCCAGCGGGAACGTCACCCAGCTCAGGGTGCGCCGCCGCGTTCCGCCGTGCACGAACGCCGCCTCTTCGAGGTCGGGGTTCATCAGCGACAGCGCGCCGTGGACGAGTAAGAAGGCGTAGGGCGCGTAGTACAGCGCCAGCACCATGATCAGGCCCGGCATGCTGTAGACGTTCAGCGTGATGTCCAGCCCGATGCCCTGGAACACCAGGTTCAGGAAGCCGGTGGCCGGGCTGCCGAGCAGCGACCAGGCCAGCGCTCCGACCAGCGAGGGCAGGAACATCGGCGCGATGCCGACGAAGTAGAGGAACCGCTTGCCCGGCACGTCGGCCCGCGCCGCCAGGAAGGCCAGTCCGCAGCCGATCGCCATCGCGAAGACCGAGGCCAACGCGGCGATCAGCACCGAGTTGCCGAGGGCGCCCAGCGCCTCGCCGGATCCCAGGATCGCGAAGTTGTCGAAGGACAGCGAGTCCACCACCGAACCCGGCCGGGGGACGTTGTCGCTGAACGCGGCCAGTGCGATGAACAGCATGGGGACCACGACCAGCACCCCGAGCACTATCAGCAGCACTCCGGTCGGCAGGCCGTGGCGGACTCTGCGCAGCACGGATCTCACGCCGGCACCTCCGAGGGCAGCACCTGCACCGCCGCCGGGTCGGCCGAGGCCCACACCTGTTCGCCGACCGACAGCAGCGGGGCGGAGCCCTTGCCGACGACCGCGTCCAGCTCCGGGCCGCCCTTGAGCGCGATCCGGTAGCGCACCGAGGCGCCCTGGTAGGCGACGACCTCGACCCGGCCGGGCCAGTCGTTGCCGCGCTGCGACGCCTCGCCGCTGAGCTGGATGTCCTCGGGCCGGATGCAGGCCTTCGGCTTGGTGACGCCGTCCGACTGGGCGTTCGTGGCCAGCACCTCGACCTCGTGGCCGGTCAGGCCGTAGAGGGTGCCGCCGTCCCTGGTCCCACGCGGGGCGCAGTCGAAGACGTTGGAGACGCCGAGGAAGTCGGCGATCGAGGCCGACACCGGGTTCTCGTAGATCCGCTCCGGCCGGTCGATCTGCACGATGCGGCCACCCTGCATCAGGGCGATCCGGTCGGCCAGCGCCAGTGCCTCCGACTGGTCGTGGGTGACATAGACGCAGGTCAGGTTGAGTCGCTGCTGGATCTCGCGCAGCTCCAGCCGCAGCCGGTCCCGCAGTCGCGCATCGAGGTTGGACAGCGGTTCGTCGAGTAGCAGCACGCTCGGCCGCATGACCAGGCTCCTGGCCAACGCGACCCGCTGCATCTGTCCACCGCTGAGCAGGCTGGCGCCCCGGTCGGCGAACTCGCTGAGGCCGACGATGTCCAGGGTCTCGTAGACCCGCTGCTTGATCTCCGACTTGGGCAGCTTCTGCTGCTTCAACGGGAACGCGACGTTCTGGAAGATCGTCCGATGCGGCCAGACCGCGTAGGACTGGAAGACCATCCCGACGTTGCGCTTGTTCGGCGGCACCTGCACGCCACGCTCGGCGTCGAATACGACCTGGTCACCGATGGTGATCCGCCCCTTGACCGGGGTCTCCAGACCGGCGACGCAGCGCATGGTCGAGGTCTTCCCACAGCCGGACTTGCCGAGGAGGACCACCGACTCGCCGTCCTCCACGGTGATGTCGAGGTTGTCGACGGCCACGGCGCTGCCGTAGGCGAGGGTGATGTTCTGCAACTGAACCTTCAAGACAGCTCCCTTGCTGTCGGGCCGCTGTGTCAGCGCACGCGTTCCCGTAGTAGGACCGGAACGAGGAGTTCCGCGGTCGCGATCCGCCTTGCGGCACGGTGCAGGGTCACCGCGTGTACCGCTTTCGCGTCGTCGAGTTCGATGTCGACCTGCACCACGCCCACCGGGGTGCCGAGTCGGATCGAGGTCTGGGAGGGACGACTCTCGGCCAGTGTCGCTGGGAGAGCGCCGGATGTCAGCACACCCGTTGCAACCGCTACTGCCGAGGTCAGACCGATGGAGGGGTGTGGGGCGTGCATGGAGACCATCCGCACGGCCAGGTCGTAGTCGGCCCCGGAGATCTCGACCCCGGTCGAGGTTCGGTAGTCGCCGGGCGGGCCGACGACCCCCACCTTGGGCACGGCGTGTCGGACGGGGTCACCGGGTGCATCCAGTCCCATCCGCAGCGCTGCGGCGCGCCGCAGCGTGCTCAGCTCCGGCACCCGCTTGGCGAAATCGGCGATCGATTCGAGGCCGGACAGGCCCATCGAGGCCGCGTCGATGAGCATCGCGGGCGCCCCGGCGTCGATCAGGGTGGCGTCCACGGAGTCGACCCGGTCCACCGGGTTTCCGGTGGGCAGCAGCCTGCCGGTGCTGGTGCCCGCAGGTCGTAAGAAGCCGAGCGCGACCGGCACCCCCAGGGCGGCCGAGCCCGGAACGGACTGTTCGCCCAGTTCGGGAACGATCCCGTCCGGGGTGGGGACGGTCGTGGTCAGCACGGCGCCGGTGTTGCGGTTGCGCATCGTGACCACGCTGGCAGGCGCGGTCGGCGCGACCAGGCCGGTCTGTAGCGCGTACAGGCCGACGGCGGTGGCGCAGTTGCCGCAGTTGCTGCCCCATTCGACGCCGTCCACGCCGATGCCGACCTGCGCGAAGAGGTAGTCGACGTCGATGCCCGGGTCCTCGGAGCGGCGGACGATGGCTGCCTTGGACGTCGTGGAGGTCGCGCCGCCGACGCCGTCGATCTGGCGCGGGTCAGCGGAGCCGAATGCCGAGGCGAGGATCCGATCCAACGACGGCTCGGCGGGGATGGTCTGTTCGTCGAACATCCAGCACTTACTCGTCCCCCCTCGCATCAACGTCCCTGGTAGGCGCAGCACCCGGCAGCCTCCTCTTGAAGTTCGCCCGACTTACGGGTGTAGAGACTGCGCCGAACAGAGGCTTCACTACAATCACGAAGAAGTACGGTCCCGTTCAGTTTTGCTTAAGGCTCGAGGTCATGACGCTCGACGTACGCCGGATGTTGTTACTCGCCGAAGTCGCAGGCCACGGCTCGATCACCGCCGCCGCGCAGGCGATGGCCTACACCGCGTCCGCGGTCTCCCAGCAGATCGCGAAACTGGAGGTCGAGGCTGGTCAGCCACTGTTGGAACGGCATGCGCGCGGCGTGGAGCTGACGCTGGCCGGGCGGGCCGTGGTGGAACATGCCCAGCGCATCGACCGGCAGTTGCGGGCGGCTCGGGCGGAGCTGGACGACATCGCCGGGCTGCGGTCGGGCGAACTCCGCATCGGCTCGTTCCCGACGGCGGGCTCCTCGCTGCTGCCGCTGGTCGTCCGCAGGCTCGGGCGGGCGCATCCGGCCGTCAGCATCGTGGTGCGCAGCGCCCAGTTGGCGGGCTTGCGCAACATGCTGGAGAGCCGGGAGATCGAGCTCGGACTGCTCTGGGATTACGACTGGTCGCGGGTCGACGACCCCTCGCTGGCGCTGACCCCGCTGCTGTCCGATCCCACCGCGCTGATCGTCTCCCAGGATCATCCGCTGGCCGATCGGACCTCGGTCAACCTGCGCGAACTGGCAGGCGAGAGCTGGATCACCCGCGCCGACGCCCACCCGGTCGCCGAGGTGCTCGCCCGCAGCGCGCACGCGGCGGGCTTCGAGCCACAGATCGCCTTCCACGCGCACGACTACCAGGAGGCCCAGGCCATGGTGGCGATCGGCCTGGGCATGGCCCTGGCCCCGAGGTTGGCGCTGACCAACCTGCGTTCCGGGATCGCGGTCATCCCGCTGACCTCGGCACCGACCCGCCGAATCCTGCTGGCCCGACTCGCCGCCCGGCGGCCGACCCCGACCGAGACCGCAGCCGAGCGGGTGTTCGTCGAGGTCGGGCAGAGCCTGGCCGCCCGCGCGGCCACCCGGATCGATCACCCGGGCGCCGCCACGACACAGCTGCCGCCTGCTTGAGTTCCTCGGATCCGACCGGACCGATCTGGTCATCGCCTCGAATCGGTTGTCACCCAAGCCCACCCGGACCCGACAACGCCCGGACTAGAGTCCCGGAACTGTGCGTTTCATTCTCGCCTCGGCCTCACCGGCCCGGCTCAACGTTCTGAAGACGGCGGGGATCGAACCCGTCGTCCGCGTCTCCGGCGTCGACGAGGAGGCGATCATCCAGAACCTCCGCAAGGTCGACCCGGCCCGGCTGGTGGTGGCGCTGGCCGCGGCGAAGGCCGAGGCGGTGGCGCTGGCCGTGGCGCAGGAGTTCCCGGACGCGGTGATCGTCGGCTGCGACTCGATGTTGGCGCTAGACGGCCCCGACGGGATCGAGGCCGTGGGCAAGCCGGGCACGGTCGAGATGGCCCGCAAGCGCTGGCAGCAGATGGCAGGCCGTAGCGGCGAGCTGTTCACCGGCCATTCGATCATCCGGCTCGAAGCGGGCAAGACCGTCAAGACCGCCGAGGGCATCGCCGGGACCACGGTGCGGTTCGGCAGCCCGAGCGAGGCCGACCTGGAGGCGTATCTGGCGACCGGCGAGCCGCTGGCGGTCGCGGGCGCCTTCACCCTGGACGGCATGGGCGGTTGGTTCGTCGAGGGCATCGAGGGCGACCCGTCCAACGTGATCGGCATCAGCCTGCCGCTGACTCGCAAGCTGCTCGACGCCGTGGACGTCAACGTGGTGTCGCTGTGGCGTTAGCCGGGAACGGCGAGGAGGTCGCCGCCGCCCCTGGAGTCGATCCGCACCGCACCCGCCTACTGGGCGTGGACCTGGCCCGGTGTCTGGCCGTGCTGGGCATGTTCGTCGCACACGTCGGCCCGCATCCCCGAGAGGGTGGTTCCGGCGCCGCGCTGTGGATCTTCCACGGCTTCCCATCGGCGTTGTTCGCGCTGCTGGCCGGGGTGTCGTTGGCACTGCTCACGGGTGGTTCGACCCCGGTCGGCGGCGCCGATGCACGCACCGCGCGGCAACGCATCCTGCTGCGCGCCCTGCTGCTGTTCCCGCTCGGGTTGATCCTGGCCGCGCTGGGCACCAACGTCCTGATCATCCTCTGTTACTACGCGATCTACTTCGTGCTGGCGCTGCCGTTGTTGTGGCTGCGGCCGCTCTGGTTGGGCCTGGTCACCGTCGTGACGGCCGTCGGCGGGCCGGTGCTGTCCTTCTTCATCCGGGGCGCCGTCTCCCCCACCTCCCGGCCCTACGAGTACGGGACCTTCGGCGGGGCGGACGGCGACGGACTGCTGGCGCTGTTCCTCACCGGCACCTATCCGGCCCTCACCTGGCTGCCATTCGTGTTCGCGGGCGTGGTGCTGGGCAGGCTCGACCTGCGCAGGCTGTCGATCACGCTGTGGGTGGGTCTGACCGGTGCGGTCGTCGTCGCGGTCGGCTACGGGGGCTCCTGGCTGGCCTCGACGACCTTCGGCGCCCGCGACCGGCTGTACGAGTTGCTGGCGGGCGGCTCGCCGGGGCTGCTGGGTCCCGATCCGCAGTTGGCTCCCCAGGCCGCCGAGGCGCTCGACGAGATGATCCGCTGGGGGATGTTGGGCACGGTGCCCACCGACGATCCGGCCTGGCTGTCCATCGCCGCCCCGCACTCCGGCACGCCCTTCGACGTGGTGGGTTCGACCGGTGTCGCGCTGCTCGTCGTCGCGGTGTGTCTGCTGTTGACCCGCAGTGGGCTCCTCGCCCGGCTGCTGAGTCCGCTCACCGCCGCCGGGTCGATGCCGTTGACGATCTACAGCGGCCACCTGCTGGTGTTGGCGATGATCGGCCCGATCCCGGACGAGCTGGAGTGGCCGATCTTGCTAGGGCTCATGGCGGTGACCGTGGTCTGCGCGTTCGTCTGGCGCCGATTCCTCGGTCGCGGACCCTTGGAGATGGTGTTGCACTCGTTCACCACTCGGGTGGCTCCCGGTCGCACAGACGCTCACACACCGTAACCGTTAGATTCTCGTAAGGTGAGATAGCCCAAACAGGTCTCGCCCAGCAGTGTGATCACCCCTACAGTCAGCGATAAGAGGGAATTTCCGCACCCGAACAGACGTGGATACCAGCGTTATGCGCTTCTTGATGCGACGACCGCTGCTGACCAGCCGCCGACACGTGGATCTCTGTCGGCAGGCCAGCGCCGTCTGTCCGGACTGACGGCCCACCCCAGACCGGTTTCACAGATCGGCCAACCCGTCACCCGCGATCTCGCTCGGAGCGTCCCGTGTCAAGCACGCCTGCCCAGGCCACCTCGGCCACCCGGAAGAGACCCTTCTCGATCCCCCTCGCCGTTCAGATCCTCATCGCGCTCGCCCTCGGTGTCGTACTCGGCTTAACCGCCAGGGCATTCAGCTTGGAGTGGCTCACCGTCACCCTGCAGACCCTCGGTTCCACCTTCGTCAGCCTGTTGCAGGCCACCGTGGTGCCGCTGGTCTTCACGGCGATCGTGGTGAGCATCGCCAGCCTGCGGAACCTGGGACGGGGGCCCGGCGCGGTCGCCAGGCTCGGCGGCAAGACGCTGCTGTGGTTCGCCACCACCGCGTTCATCTCGGTGCTCATCGGCATCGCCACCGGTCTGATCAGCAACCCGGGCCGGGGACTGGACATCCAGCCGGACCCGGCGGCCGTCGAGTCCCTGGCCGAGCGTGAGCCGGGAACCTGGCTCGACTTCGTCACCGGGCTGGTCCCGAGCAACCTCTTCGCCGCCTTCGCCGAGGGCGCGGTGCTCCAGGTCGTTGTGGTCTCCGTACTGGTCGGCGCGGCGGCCTACAGCCTGGGTAGCAAGGCGGAGGCCTTCGTCGCAGTCAACCGCTCGGTGCTGGAGATCGTGCAGAAGGTCCTCTGGTGGCTGGTGCTGCTGGCGCCGCTGGGCGTGCTCGGCCTGATCGGTCGGGCCGTGGCGACCTACGGGCTCGGCGAGACGCTCGCCCCGCTGGCGCGGTTGGGCATCGGCGTCTACGTGGCCTGCTTCATCGTGCTGCTGGGTGTCTACCCGCTGCTGCTGCGGTTGTTCGCCGGGGTGCGGCCGAGCATCTTCTTCCGCAAGGTCTGGCCCGTGCTGCAGTTCGCCTTCGCGTCCCGCTCCTCCGGCGCCAGCCTGCCGCTGAGCAGGCAGACCGCCATCAACCTCGGTGTCGACCGGACCTACGCGGACTTCGCCGTGCCGCTGGGCGTCACCACCAAGATGGATGGCTGCGCCGCGATCTACCCGGCCATCGCCACCATCTTCATCGCCCAGGTCTACGGCGAGACGCTGAGCTTCGGCGACTACCTGTTGATCGCCCTGGTTCCGGTGGTGGCCACCGGCGCGAGCGCGGGAGTGGCGGGTTGGTTCACCGCGTTGACGCTGACCCTGAGCACCGTCGGCCTGCCCCTGGAGGGCATCGCCCTGGTGCTGGCCATCGACCCGATCCTGGACATGATCCGCACCGCGACCAACGTCGCCGGTCAGATCACCATCCCGGTGCTGGTGGCGCGCAGCGAGGGCCTGCTCGACGACAAGGTCCTGAACTCCACCGAGCAGCACCTGCTCGACCCGAGGTCGACCGACTCGGCAGCGCAGGACGTGGCCGACAAGGCCGACACGGATGGGGAATCGAACGAACCCGAAGGTGCTTCACCAGCGGATTCGGGCAAGGTCGGTACCTCCAACGGTCGCTGATCGTACAAACAATGAGGTAAACAATCCTTCAGGCGTAGGCCCTGCTCGGGGCGCCTCCTAGACTCGGGGTCGAGTCACGTCTCGTGAAGCCCGCAGGCGGCAGGCCGCCGGGACGAGGAGGAAGCAACTGTGCCCGATTCGGCAAACCAGCCCGAGCAGGTCCGCGTACGCCCCTTGCAGAAGGTGCTGATCGCCAACAGAGGCGAGATCGCCGTCCGGGTCGTCCGCGCCTGTCGCGACGCCGGATTGGGCAGCGTCGCGGTCTATGCCGATCCGGACCGGGACGCGCCCTTCGTCCGGCTCGCCGACGAGGCCTTCGCGTTGGGCGGCACCACCGCCGCCGAGAGCTACCTCGACATCGCGAAGGTCATCGACGCCGCCCGGCGCAGCGGCGCGGACGCGGTGCACCCCGGATACGGCTTCCTGTCGGAGAACGCCGAGTTCGCCCAGGCCGTTCTCGACGCGGACCTCACCTGGATCGGCCCGACCCCACAGGCCATTCGCGACCTCGGCGACAAGGTGACCGCCCGACACATCGCCCTGCGCGCGGGCGCGCCACTGGTGCCCGGCACCAAGGAACCGGTGTCCGGCCCCGAGGAGATCCTGGACTTCGTCGCCGACCACGGCTTGCCGGTGGCCATCAAGGCGGCCTTCGGCGGCGGCGGCCGGGGATTGAAGGTCGCCCGCACCACCGAGGAGATCCCCGAGCTGTTCGACAGCGCCGTGCGCGAGGCGGTGAGCGCCTTCGGACGCGGCGAGTGCTTCGTCGAACGCTATCTGGACCGGCCCCGCCACGTGGAGGCCCAGGTGCTGGCCGACCAGCACGGCAGCGTGATCGTGGTCGGCACCCGGGACTGCTCGCTGCAGCGCCGCCACCAGAAGCTCGTCGAGGAGGCCCCGGCGCCGTTCCTGTCCGACGAGCAGCGCAAGACCATCCACGAGGCGGCACGGGCCATCTGCCTGGAGGCCGGATATCACGGTGCGGGCACGGTGGAATTCCTGGTCGGGACCGACGGCACGATCTCGTTCCTGGAGGTCAACACCCGTCTCCAGGTGGAACACCCGGTGAGCGAGGAGACCTCCGGACTCGACCTGGTGACCGAGCAGTTCCGCATCGCGGCGGGCGAACGCCTGACCCACGAGGGCGATCCGACCCCGCGCGGCCATTCGATCGAGTTCCGCATCAACGGCGAGGACGCGGGCCGCAACTTCTTGCCCGCCCCCGGAACCGTCACCCGCTTCATCGCGCCGGCAGGCCCAGGTATCCGGGTGGACGCGGGTGTGGAGAGCGGCAGCGTGATCGGTGGTCAGTTCGATTCGTTGCTGGCCAAGCTGATCGTCACCGGTAGCACCCGCGAGGAGGCGTTGCGCCGGGCCCGCCGCGCCCTGGACGAGTTCGTCGTCGAGGGCATGGCCACCGTGCTGCCGTTCCACCGCACGGTGGTCGACGATCCCGCCTTCACCGCAGTCGACAAATTCTCCGTGCACACCAGGTGGATCGAGACGGAGTTCGAGAACACCATCGCCGCGTTCGAGAACCCGTCCGAGGCCCCCGATTCCGCCGAGGCCAGGCAGAACCTGGTGGTGGAGGTCGGCGGTCGGCGATTGGAGGTCTCGCTGCCTGCCGGATTCGCCGCGGCGGCCCCGGCTACGAACGGCGTGGCCGCACCCCGCAGGCGTGGCCGGAACAAGAGCGCCGTGGTGGCCTCCGGCAATGCGGTCGCCGCGCCGATGCAGGGCACCGTCGTGAAACTGGCCGTGAGCGACGGCGCCCAGGTCGCCGCGGGCGATCTGATCGTCGTACTGGAGGCCATGAAGATGGAGAACCCGGTGGTGGCGCACAAGGCGGGCACCGTCAGCGGACTGAGCTCGGAGATCGGTGCCACGGTCAAACAGGGCAGCGTGCTCTGCGAGATCAAGGACTGATCACCGCAGCCGCGACGGAAACATTGCCGAGCGCGTGGTCCCGATCCGGCCGCAGGCGACGTAGCATCCTTAAGCGTGGAGGACTTCTCGTCGCCGGAGCTGCGGATCGGGGATGTCGAGCGCGAAGAGGCGATCGAGGTCCTCGGGACGCATCTGTCCGCAGGCCGGATCGACATCACCGAGTACGGCGATCGCTGCGCTCGGGCATCGACGGCGCGGGTCCGTGGCGATATCGCCGCCGTCTTCGCCGATCTGCCCGCCCCACGCCCGAAGTTCCTGACCACGCCGGTGCGGCCGGTGACGCCACCGCCCGTCGCTCCCGCCAGGCCCGGCGTGCCCCGAAGGGGCCGGGCGCAACGGAATCCGGTGGACCGGGCGCTGCTGACGGTGGTGTGGGTGGTCGCGGCCATGATCGCCATCGCGACCAGGAATCTGTTCATCCTGGCGTTGCCCTTGGCGCTGACCGCGATCCTGCGTTGGCGCTGACCAGGCCGATCTCGTGCGGTGTCGGGTCGACTACCGTATGGATATGTCGGAACGTCGTCTCACCGTCCTGACCCGGTGCGGCGTCGGTGTGGCCGTGTTGGCCACGCTGGCCGCCTGTACCAGCGAGGTCGACGGCCATGCGGCCCATACCGAACCGCCGCATCTGTCCGCGCCGTTGCCCAGCACCACGACGCCATCGGTGGCGCCGCGTCCGCACGAGGTCGATCTGACCGATGTCGACCCGTGCACGATCCTGACCGAGGCGCAACGAATCCAGTTGGGGTTCGACCGGCCGCCGCAGTCCGGAGTGGAGGATGGTTTCGGCGATGCCGCCACCTGCAGTCTTCGCAACAGCGCGAGTCGGATCGGCACCCGCATCGCCCTGGTCACCATCGAGGGCGTCGGGGTCTGGACCGACGACACCGCACAGGTCGACGTCGAACACGTACAGGTGGTGGATTTCCCCGCATTGGTGGTTCGAACGCCAATGGTGGACACGGTGTGCAACGTTGAAGTCGATGTAGCCGAGGGACAGTTCCTCGATGTGCTTTATCGCGACGATGGTTCGGAGCCTCCGTTGCCGCAGGATCAACTCTGCGCGGGTGCACAACGAATCGCAGAGGTCTCGATGGAGTCTTTGATTGCCGCGAAATGAGACATATCCGCTGGCAGCGTCAAGGTTTACCGTGTGCTACCACGCTATGAATGCGGACCACTCCACAGTGTCATGATTTCGGGCTAAGGTGAGTCGATCGACGCCGCTGGAGGACAGATGCCATCCACTCCCATTTCCGGCTCCGAGTCGACGCTGCCCGAACCAGGCGGCGCCGTCGGCGACGACCAGCTCTATGTGGAACCGGAGGCGATTCCGGAGATCACCCGCTCACTGCAGGTCGCGCTCGATCAACTCGGCCCGCAGATCGAAGGTGCTTTCAACGACCTGCGCATCGTGCCGTGGGCAGGCGACCCCGTCAGTGCGGCGGCCGCCGAGCAGTTCAACGAAATGTCCTTCGGTGGCAGCGAAGCCGCATTCAACGCTCTCTGTGACTACCGCGATCAACTTCAGTCGGCAGCCGGATCGTTGGAAGAGGCCGAACAGCAATACCGCCTCATCGAGGACGACAACACGAATCTCCTGGAAGCAAACGGCTGCTGAACAACTCACGTCGGGGGTGAGCTGAAAGCATGAGCGGCGGACACCGCTGGAACGGCTACACGCACAGAGAGCTGTACGAGAAGATCAATTCGGGGCCGGGTCCGGCGGCATCGGAGGCGTCGGCGGATCGATGGCTCGAGGTGGCACGCACCTTGACCGTGATCAGCGGCGATGTGCAACGCGCGCTGAGTAAGTCGCACACGCGCTGGCGCGGTCAGGCCGCCGAGAACACCAGGGCCGGGCTGGGCCCGTTGGGCGAGTGGGCCCTGGCGGCGCGCAGCAGCGCGGAGACGATGCGGGCGGCTGCGGAACAGCAGGCGGAGAACATCGGCAAGGCCAGGGCCGACATGCCCGCCCCGGTCAGCGTGCCCTCCGGTGAGCCGGGTCCGGCCGGTGGACTGCTCTCGCTGTTCAGCGGTCAGGTCGACTTCGAGATCCGCGAGGCCCTCAGCGAGGCCGCCGAGGAGCGGGCCTTCGAGGTGATGGCCAACTACGAGATCAGCACTGCGGGCAACACCGGGTCGATCACGCCCTTCACCCGGCCGCCCGACGTCGTCGTCGCCACCCCGGAACCGCTGCGGGGCGAGGCAGGGGCCCACATCCCCTCGGCTCGGTCCGCACCGCCGTCGGTGAGCCGCACCGCGCCGACGACGAACCGTCCGCAGCCCGGGAACCGGCAACCGGCCAGAATCCCGGCGCCGCAACCGCCTGCCACCAGATCGGCCCCGGCGCCGCAGCGCAGCGCCGCCGCTTCCGCTGGCACGGCACAGAAGCCGTCCGCATCCCAGCCGCCCGCACCGGCGCAGAACGGGCAAGCCGCGCCGCAGGCGGGCAATGGCGCCCCGCGCGGGGTAGCCGTGACCCCCACGGCGGCCAACACCGTGGGCGCGCCCGCCGTCGCGCATTCGCCGGTGAGCGCACCGGTCGCGCCGATCGGCGGCCTCGGGCCCGCCATCACCGGGATCCCGCATGCCAGGGTGGCGGGCGACATGGCGGGCACGCCGGGCCGGTGGGCCGTCGCCCCAGCGCCGAACTACCTGGAGTCGACCGGCGACATGTTCGGCGAGAGCTTCCTGGTCAGTCCGCCGGTCCTCGGCGAAGGACCCGCGTGACCGATCTCGACGTCGAGAGCGATCCAGCGCCGATCATCCTGTCGGCGCTGGAGTTCGACGTGCTGTGGGAGCACCTGAGACCGGGGCGGATGCCGCTGGTGGTCAAGGTGCCCTCCCCCGGCAAGACGCACGAGGAACGCACTCGGCTGGCGATGCGGGTGTGGTCGACGCTGGCCGAACGGGGCCTGGGCAGACCGGGCGCGCTCGACGACGGACTGGTCACGTTGCTCACCGCGTTGGGCAGACCGGACCTGGAGTTGGACGGCCGACTGTGGTTGTCCGGTCGCAATGTCCGGGTACTGGCCGCCATCTCCGGCGAGACCGGTGTCCGGGCGGTGCTCGACGGCGAGGAGCTGCGGCTGAGTCCCGTCGTCCGAACCGGGTTGACCAGGGCGGTGTTGGACGTGCTGCCCGCCCGGCCCGCAGGGGCCGGGAACTCCGTCACCTTGCGCAGTGTCGACCTGGATCGGGCGGCCGCCGAAGCGGGTCGAGATACCGACGCACTGGCCAAACGCCTGGCCGGTGCGGATATTCGGCCCGCCGACGCGGAACTACTCGGCAACATGGTGAGCGCGGCGGGCGACCGAGGGCAATTCGGCTCGGCGACTCGCAACGACTGGGGGCGCAGGCTCCGGGCTCCCCGGGTGGTGGCGTACTTCGACACGCCGGCCGGGCGATATCTGCAATCACGGCGCGAGGCTCCCGACGGAACCGAGTGGAGCACGGTGGCACCCGCCGACTTCCGCCGGTTGTATCACCAGGTGCAGGAGCTGCTCACCGATCCGGTCGAACAGAGCGAGGACTCCGCACTGTTCATCTCCTAGCCCGCAGCGCCGGTCCGCCCCGCCATTGGTGTCGGGGCACGAAGCGGAGCACGATGGCCGATCAGGGACCGATCCCGGTACACGGTCGAGTACGGATCTCGGTCGGATAGTCGCTGGGCGCACCGGCGGCCTCGGCGGCGTCGGCGATCACGCCGAGATACCTCGCAGACGGCAGGCCGCCCTCATAGGCGTCGAGGACGTAGAACCAGGCCAGCGTGGACCGCTCCAGCGTGTCGACCCGCAGTCTGACCTTGCGGTGCATCCACAGCTCGGAGCCCTCCCAGCGGTCGAGCTGCTTCTCGTCCTCGGCGCTGACGTCGTAGAGAACCACGAAGACCTGTGATTCCGGGTCCTCGACGATGGTGGCGAGCGCTCCCTCCCAACCGAGGTCCTCGCCACCGAAGGTCAGTCGCCATCCCGCGAGCCATCCGGTGCCCGCCATCGGCGAGTGCGGGGCTCGCTCCATCATCTGGCACGGATCCATATTCGATCCGTACGCGGCGTAGAGCGGCACAGGTGACAGCCTAGCCCGACCGGACCCCGCAATACCGCCGAGTCGACCACTCGGGCCTGTCGCATCCGGACGCGAAAGCCGGCCGGTCCACCATGCGAGACGTTCGTCCGGCTACGGTGTTCTGGTCGAAACCTGGACCATCCCACCGGCTGGAGGACCGTTGACGCGCATCGTGATCATGGGTGGAGGCCCGGCAGGCTATGAGGCCGCGCTGGTCGCCGCACCGCACGGGGCAGAGGTCACGGTTGTCGAGATCGACAACATCGGTGGCGGATGCGTGCTGTACGACTGTGTCCCGTCGAAGACCTTCATCGCCTCGGCCTCGGCCCGCAGCACAGCGCGCAGCGCCGACCAGCTCGGGATCGACACGGTGCAGGGCGAGGTCGGCGTCGACCTGCCGGTGGTGCACGGGCGGGTGAAGGGCCTCGCGTTGGCGCAGTCGGCCGACATCCGGGCCAGGATGCGACGGGAGAACATCCGGATCGTCTCGGGCCGCGCGCGGTTCGACGACGTGGCCACCGGGATGGCCGCGCACCGGGTGGTCGTCGAGCAGCAGGACGGCAACACGATCGTCCTGGAAGCCGACGTGGTGCTGATCGCCACCGGGGCGAACCCGCGCGTGCTTCCGGGGGCGGAGCCCGACGGGGACCGGATCCTGGACTGGCGGCAGATCTACGACCTGCCCGAGCTGCCCGAGCACCTGGTGGTGATCGGTTCCGGCGTCACCGGCGTGGAGTTCGCCTCGGCCTACACCGAGATGGGTGTCAAGGTCACCATGGTCTCCAGTCGGGACCGGGTGCTGCCCCACGAGGACGCCGACGCCGCCGCGGTGTTGGAGGAGGTCTTCGCCGACCGAGGCACCGCCGTGGTCAAGCACGCCAGGGCCGAGTCGGTGGAGCGCACCGAGACCGGGATCATCGTGCGGCTGCAGGACGGTCGCACCGTGGAGGGCAGCCATGCGCTGCTCACCGTCGGGTCGGTGCCCAACACCGACGATCTCGGTTTGGATCGGATCGGCATCACGCCGAACGCAGGCGGGTTCATTCCCGTCGACCGGGTCTCGCGGACCTCGGCACCGGGCGTCTACGCGGCGGGCGACTGCACCGGCGTCATGCTGTTGGCCTCGGTGGCCGCGATGCAGGGCCGGGTCGCGATGTACCACGCGCTGGGCGAGGCGGTGAACCCGATCAAGCTCAAGACGGTCGCCTCGAACGTGTTCACCAATCCGGAGATCGCCACGGTCGGCATCAGCGCCCAGAAGATCGACTCCGGCGAGGTACCCGCCCGCAAGATCATGCTGCCCCTGGTGACCAATCCCCGCGCCAAGATGGAGGGGCTGCGCTGGGGGTTCGTCAAGCTGTACTGCAGACCGGCCACGGGTGTGGTGATCGGCGGCGTGGTGGTCGCCCGCAACGCCAGCGAGTTGATCATGCCGATCGCGTTGGCCGTGCAGAGCCAGCTCACGGTGGACCATCTCGCCGAGACCTTCTCGGTGTACCCCTCGCTGACCGGATCGATCACCGAGGCCGGTCGACAGCTGATGCGGCACGACGATCTGGACTGATCCCTACTCGTCGTCCCCTCACCTGTCGCCGACCCCGGCGTCGCAGCACACTCAGGAGTCGTCGGACTCGGTCTCGACCCAGTCGAAGGTCTTGGTCACGGCCTTCTTCCAACTGCGGTAGTGCTTCTCCCGGCTGTCGACATCGAGCTCCGGGTCCCACTGCTTGTCCTGGGCCCAGTTCTTCCGGATGTCGTCCTCGGTGCCCCAGAAGCCGACCGCCAACCCGGCGGCGTAGGCGGCACCGAGCGCGGTGGTCTCGTTGACGACCGGGCGGATCACCGGCACACCGAGGATGTCGGCCTGGAACTGCATGAGCAGCTCGTTGACGACCATGCCACCGTCGACCTTCAGCGAGGTCAGAGCCACCCCGGAGTCGGCGTTCATCGCGTCGATGACCTCGCGGGACTGGAATGCGGTCGCCTCCAGCACCGCCCTGGCCAGGTGTCCCTTGTTGACGAACCGGGTGAGCCCGACGATCGCGCCCCTGGCGTCGCTGCGCCAATAGGGAGCGAACAGTCCGGAGAAGGCCGGCACGAAGTAGGTGCCGCCGTTGTCCGGCACCCCGGCCGCCAGTCGCTCGATCTCGGCTGCTGAACCGATGATCCCCAGGTTGTCGCGGAGCCACTGGACCAGCGAGCCGGTCACCGCGATGGAGCCTTCGAGGGCGTAGACGGCGTCGGCGGTGCCGATCTTGTAACAGACGGTGGTAAGTAGGCCGTTCTGGCTCATCACCTTCTCGGTACCGGTGTTGAGCAGCAGGAAGTTGCCGGTGCCGTAGGTGTTCTTGGCCTCGCCGGGGCTCAGGCAGGCCTGTCCGAAGGTGGCGGCCTGCTGGTCGCCGAGGATGCCCGCGATGGGCAGGCCCGCGAGGGCGCCGCGCTGCCGGATCTTGCCGTAGACCTCGGAGGAGGATCGGATCTCCGGCAGCATCGACATCGGGATGCCCATCTCGGCGGCGATCTCGGGATCCCAGGAGAGGGTGTCCAGGTTCATCAACAGGGTGCGCGAGGCGTTGGTGACGTCGGTGAGGTGCAGGCCGCCGTCGACCCCGCCGGTGAGGTTCCAGAGCACCCAGGTGTCCATGGTGCCCATCAGCAGGTCGCCCGCCTCGGCGCGGGCCCGGACGCCCTCGACGTTGTCCAGGATCCACTTGACCTTGGGCCCGGCGAAGTAGGTGGCCAGCGGCAGACCGGTGACCGAGCGATAGCGCTCCTGGCCGCCGCCCTGCGCGCCGAGCCGTTCGACGATCCGGTCGGTGCGGGTGTCCTGCCAGACGATGGCGTTGTAGACGGGCTTGCCGGTCTTGCGGTCCCACACCACGGCGGTCTCGCGCTGGTTGGTGATCCCGACGGCCGCGAGGTCGGCCTCGACGAGATCACCGTTGGCCAGGGCGCCCGCGCACACCTGTCTGACGTTGCGCCATACCTCTTCCGGGTCATGCTCGACCCAGCCTGCCTGCGGGAAGATCTGCTTGTGTTCGCGTTGGTCCACCGCGACCACTCGTCCGGAGTGATCGAAGATCATGCACCGGGAGGACGTGGTGCCCTGGTCGATCGCGGCAACATACTTCGCCATGACGCTATTCGCCTCTCTACCTACATCTATCGGGCCGTCGCAGCTGCGCCTACGGTCCGAGGTTGGTCGGTTGCGGATGTCACGCGTCGCCTCAGACGGGCAGTGCCAGGTAGGTCAGTGCCGCCAGCGCCGCGCCGATCAGCGGGCCGACGATCGGCACCCAGGCGTACTGCCAGTTGGGCGTGCCCTTGCCCTTGATCGGCAGTACCGCATAAGCGATCCGGGGGCCGAGGTCACGAGCCGGGTTGATGGCGTATCCGGTGGGGCCACCGAGCGAGGCACCGATCGCGACGACCAGGAAGGCCACGCCCGCATAACCCAGCGCTGCGTTGCCGAACACGGAACCATCCGGCCCTTCGGATGCTCCGGGGCTGAGCAGAATCCAGATCAGCAGGATGTAGGTCGCGATGACCTCGGTCGCCGTGTTCCACAGTTTGTTGTCGACGGTGGGACCGGTGGAGAAGATCCCCAGCGTGTCCTGCGGCTTGTCATGCGCATCGAACTGGAGTTTGTAGACCACCCAGGCGAGCACCGCGCCGATGAAGGCCCCGACGAACTGGGCGATCCAATAGGCGGGTACCGCGTCCCACGGTGTGTTTCCCGCGATCGCCTGCCCCAACGTGACCGCCGGGTTGATGTGTCCTCCACTGGCATCCGCGACGCTGGCACCCACGAAGACCGCGAAGCCCCAGCCGAAGGCGACCAACAGCCACCCACCGCCGAACCCCAGTGCCTTGTTCAGATTCACGTTCGCGACAACGCCCACGCCCAACAAGATGAGGGTCGCAGTGCCGAGCATCTCCCACACGAAGATGTCCGCAAAACCCATCGCTGGCCTCCCCGACTCTGACCGTAAGTATGGGTCGGAACACCGGTGGACGCCGGGCGGCAGAGCCAGGCGAGCAACGGTGCGACAACCTGGAATGATCGCGGACGCTACTGGCCCGTAACGATGTTGTCTACGGTCGAGCGATCACGTTGTGCATAGATTTCCCGTACGTGGTGTGCTGGAACAGCGCTTCGTCTGCCATCCACCATCTGGGCCTACCGGCGGGTAGCGTGGTGCCCGCCGCCCGGCGACGATCAACTCGGAACAGGTCGGCGTTGGTACGAGAAGAGGCACGGCCCGTAATCAGGGAGGCTAGCCCGGTGACAGAGCAGTTCGACGCCAAACCTGCGGCCGAGAGCAGCAGACTCGCAGCCGCAGCGGCACAGGCCGCAGTGGAAGCCGGGGCGCTGACCCCGGCCGAGCGGCGGCGCAACTGGACCAGACTGGGATCGGAGTCCTTCGACGTCGTGGTCATCGGCGGCGGCGTCACGGGCGCGGGCGCCGCCCTGGACGCGGCCACCCGAGGGATGCGGGTGGCCCTCGTCGAGGCGCGCGACCTCGCCGCAGGCACCTCCAGCCGATCGAGCAAGCTCTTCCACGGCGGCCTGCGCTACCTGGAACAGCTCGAGTTCGGTCTGGTGCGGGAAGCGCTGCGGGAACGCGAACTGATGTTGACCAAGATCGCTCCGCACCTGGTCAAGCCGGTGCCCTTCCTGTACCCGCTGAGCCACCGGCTGTGGGAACGGCCCTATACCGCCGCAGGCCTGCTGCTGTACGACACGATGGGCGGCGCGCGGTCGGTGCCCGGTCAGAAGCACCTGACCAGGGCAGGAGCCCTGCGGCTGTTCCCCGCGCTCAAGCGCACCGCGCTGGTCGGCGGGATCCGATACTTCGACAGCCAGGCCGACGATGCCCGGCACACGATGACGGTGGCCAGGACTGCCGCGCACTACGGCGCGGTGGTGCGAACCTCCACGCGAGTGGTGGACTTCCTCCGCGAGTCGGACCGGGTCTCCGGCGTCCGGGTTCGCGATGTGGAGACCGGCGAGGAGACCGACGTGACCGCCCAGGTGGTCATCAACGCCACCGGGGTGTGGACCGATGAGCTGCAACAGCTCTCGGGCAGTCGAGGCCGCTTCCGGGTCAAGGCCAGCAAGGGCGTCCACATCGTCGTGCCCCGGGACCGCATCGTCGCCGAGGCGGGCCTGATCCTGCGGACCGAGAAGTCGGTGCTGTTCGTCATTCCGTGGCGCAATCACTGGATCATCGGCACCACCGACACCGAGTGGGAACTCGATCTGGCCCACCCCGCGGCGACCAAGAGCGACATCGACTACATCCTGACGCACGTCAACAAGGTGCTCGCCACCCCGCTGGTCCACGAGGACATCGAGGGTGTCTACGCGGGTCTGCGTCCGCTGCTGACCGGCGAGAGCGAGGACACCTCGAAGCTCTCCAGGGAACACGCCGTGGCCAGGGTCGCGCCAGGACTGGTCGCGATCGCGGGCGGCAAGTACACCACCTATCGCGTGATGGCGGCCGACGCGATCGACGCCGCAGCGGTCGACCTGCCCGGTCGGAT
This sequence comes from Actinoalloteichus hymeniacidonis, assembly GCF_014203365.1. Taxonomy (NCBI): domain Bacteria; kingdom Bacillati; phylum Actinomycetota; class Actinomycetes; order Pseudonocardiales; family Pseudonocardiaceae; genus Actinoalloteichus; species Actinoalloteichus hymeniacidonis. The sequence continues at coordinate 743,235 of NZ_JACHIS010000001.1, read as the reverse complement.
AGCGCCGTCGATCACCGACAAGGTCCCGCTGTTGGGTGCCGACGGTTACCACGCCCTGGTGAACCAGGCCGATCAGCTGGCCGCGAAGCACGGCCTGCATCCCTACCGGGTGCGGCACCTGCTCGACCGCTACGGCTCGCTGATCCACCAGGTGTTGGCGCAGGCCACCGGCCGCCCCGAGTTGTTGCGCCCGATTCCGGCCGCCCCGGATTACCTCCAGGTGGAGGTGGTCTACGCGGCGGGACACGAGGGTGCGCTGCACCTTGAGGACGTTCTCACTCGACGGACACGAATCTCGATCGAGTACCCGCACCGAGGTGTCGACTGCGCCGAGCCGGTGGCCCGGTTGATGGGCGAGATCCTCGGCTGGGACGAGGAGCGCCGGGCCGAGGAGGTCCGGATCTACATCGCCAGGGTCAACGCCGAACGGGACTCCCAGGACCAGTCGGACGACCAGGCGGCCGATGCCCGCCGGTCCACAGCGCCCGAGGCACGGCCGGACCTGCAGGAGAACGACTCGAAGGAGTAGGCCGAACCGAGGGCGCGGGCGTTGTGCGGCCCGCGCCCCGGTTCGGAGCCGCTAGAGTTCCGCGCTCTCCGCGGCCGCGAGGACGAATAGGTCCTCGACGTGGCGGTTCAGGATCTGTCGGGCGTGCTCGCCCTCCACCGCGATCAGCCACAGCCGTTCCCACACCCGCACGTACAGCGCGAGTTCGTCGGGATCGGTGATCTTGAGTTCGCCGGTGACGGTCTCGACCATCGCCGTCTCATCGACGATCCAGAAACCGTGTAAAGGGACCAACGGAAGGCGTCGGTTCAGCGGCAGCAGACCCAACCGCAGGTCAGGCGTGCCGATCGCGGCGACCAACCGATGCAGCTGCCCCGCCATGACGTCTCGCGAGGCGACCGGGTGCACGAGCGCCGATTCGGCGATGAGGATCTCGATCCGCTTACCGGGCTCGTAGAGGACCTGCTGCCTGCGCATCCTGGCTCGGACGGCCTCCTCGATGTCGTCGGGACCGCCGTGCAGTTCGAGGCTGGTCTGTAAAACCTGCCTGGCGTAGTCGGCGGTCTGCACGAGACCGGGGATTACGTTCAGTTCCATCGCGAGGATGCGATGGGCCCGCCGATCGCGGTCGATCGGCTCCTCCTGCCGGATCAGGTGACCGCTGCGCACCTGGTTCCGCCAGCTCAGGTACTCCTCCTGAAGCGCGGCCAGGTCCTCGACGAAACCCGCCCGGCTCGCCTCATCGAGCGAGACGGCCTCCAGCCAGGCGGCCAGATCCTCCTGGGTGGCCGTCTGACGCCCGCGCTCGATCTTGCTGACCTTGGACACCGCGGACCAGCCGCAGGCCAACGCCAGTTCCTTTCCGGTCAGGCCCGCCTGCTCCCTCAGCAGTCGCAGGCGTTCTCCGAGTTCCTCACGACGTTCCTCGAAGCTGCTGCCCACACTTCTCATCGCCTCTGGTCAACTGATCGTCATGTGCTCGTTGAGCGGGACGGCCTGGCTCCATGCGCGCCGTCGGTGCGCACGGTACTGCTCGATCCTGGTGACGTCGGTCGTCACCTCGATGCCGGTCAGTCGCCCGGAGCCGAAGTGCATGAGCGCCAAGATCGTGTCGTCGAAAAGCCAGAAATCCTGCGCGGGCAACAACAACCGCCTGGCCCGCTCCGAGGAGAGGACGCGGATGTCCTCACCTGCTGCTTCGTTGTCCGGCGCGACCGCCATCTCGAAGCGTTGGTAGTCGGTAGGGGGGAAGGCGACCACTCGGACTCTGGCGAAACTTCGGCCCTGCCTGGTGGCCGAGCTCACCGAGCGCAGCCACTCCGTCATCCAGGCGCGGTCCTCGCCGAGCTCGCCTGCGAGGAAACGACGGTACGGCTCCGCCTCCGAGACCTCCCGGTACTCGGATTGCGTTTCGAACCGCCAGGCGGATCGCCGGAAACGCGCGAACAGCCTGGCGAGTTCAGCACCGTCTAGGAAGCGGTGCACGGTACTTCCTCCGGGGCGAAGCCGAGCAACGCCGCAGGGATCTCGACCGCACCCTCGTTGATCGGGAGACCGCGTTCGCGCAGGACACGCAGCGCATCCGGGTCGACGACCCGGGTGCCCTGGACGATGTAGGTCCCGCGGTCGGTCAGGTACAGGTTGGGACAGTTTCCGGTCGTGGACGTAGAGCCCAGGAACGTCAACTCCACGATGACATCCTCCAAGTTTGGGTTGAACTACCCCACATTCTCGCAGCTTTCCCGCCCGTGATCATCATTCTCCAGCACATGTTCGTCCGATCAGGTGACAGAGCCAAGCATGTTCTCGAATTTTCTTGCCATATTCTCACCTGATTGGGGAAACTGACCTCACCGAAGAAGGTGGCGCGATCGAGGGAACCGGCCATGCTGAGCCTGTCATCGACCCTGGTTTCACTGGGCGCGGCGCTGCTGATGGTTGGCGGCCCGCTAGTGATCCTGAGCAGTCACGCTCGCCGCACCGAGGCCTACCGGGCGGATAGGCAGGCCGACGTGGCCAGTCGACCTGCCTGTGCACCATCGCGACCCGTCAGCCTCGGGTATTCGGCGTTCTCCACTCCACGACGATCGCCCACCGCGAGCAGGAGCAGGAATGAACGGCATCGGCGCCCTCGACCATCGGCACACCGGACCTCGACTTCTGCTCGTCCGATATCTGCCGGGCCTCGTCGGTGAGACCGCACGACTGGTGCACGTCTGCCCGGCGCCGCACGAGGCCGAGGGCATCCCCGAGGTGCTCACCGCCTACTGCTCGGAGCGGTTCGAGCGAGGCGACGTCGAGCTGCTCGAGGGCATGAGTGGGATGCCCTGCACCTGGTGCCTGCTCCGGTCCCCGTGAGCCCCGGGCTCGCTGCAGGCACACCCGGGGATGCCGAGGCATCCCACCCAAGCGCCGCCCCTGTCTGTCGTGACCCCGACCCGTCAGGCAGGGGCGGTACCCACCTCGACCCCACTGGGCACGGCGGACAAGGCCGCGAGTGCGGTGTGGGTGAACACCCGGACCCCAGTCAACAACGCCCGCTCGTCGAGATCGAACGAGGCCTGGTGCAGATCACGTTGTCGGCCGGTGCCGGACCACACTCCGAGGCGCGCGAAGGCGCCGGGCACCTGTTCGAGGTACCAACCGAAGTCCTCGCCGCCGGAGGACTGCTCGGTTCCCGCCAGCGCGTCGTCGCCCAACGCGGCCTTGATGCCCTTCCGGATCAGCCCGGTGCTCTCGCGCTCGTTGACCAGTGGCGGGACGCCCCGCTGGTGCCACAGCTCGTAGGACACCCCGGTCGGCGCCAGCAGCGCGGCGACCAGTTCCTTGATCAGCGGTTCGAGCTTGGCCCAGGTCTCCCGGTCGCCGGTCCGCAGCGTGCCGCGCAGCACCCCGTCCTGCGGGATCGCGTTCGGCGCCTCTCCGGCGTGGACCGCACCCCAGACCAGCACCGTGGACGATCGGGGGTCGACCCGGCGGGACAACAGGGTGGGCAGGCCGGTGATCACGGTGCCCATCGCGTGCACCAGGTCGCCGGTCAGATGTGGCCGGGAGGTGTGCCCGCCCGGCGAGGTGAACCTGATCTCCATCAGGTCGCTGGCCGAGGTGATCGCGCCGACCCTGGTCCCGACTCGACCCACCTCCAGTCGCGGGTCGCAGTGCAACCCGAAAACACGGTCGACGCCGTCGAGCCCACCGGCCGCGATGATGTCGAGCGCGCCCCGCATCACCTCCTCGGCCGGTTGGAAGAGGAACCGGACCCGACCGGGCAGCGCGGGGGCCGAGGCCAACGCCAGCGCGGTGCCCAGCAGCACCGTGCCGTGCGCGTCGTGGCCGCAGGCGTGGGTGACGCCGGGGGTGTTCGAGGCGTAGCTCGCGCCGGTGGTCTCGGTCATCGGCAGGGCGTCGATGTCCCCCCGCAGTGCGACGCAGGCCGGTCCGGAACCGACGTCGCAGATCAGGCCCGTCCCGCCGGGTAGGACCCTGGGCTTGAGGCCGACGGCGGTGAGCTGCTCGGAGATGTACGCCGTCGTGCCGTATTCCTGAAGGGAAAGCTCCGGGTTGGCGTGTAGATGTCTTCGCCACCGCACCACATCGGAGCCGTGCTCGGCGAGCCAGGCGTCCAGCCAGGACGGCCCTCGACCCGCTCCGATGTCCTCCACGCTGGCCATAGTGGTGGAAGGTTTCGCGAGTAGCTTCCCGGAGTCGCCCACTCTTGTGGGCCGGGTGGGGTCGGGGAGCTCGGTATCCGAGTCCAGGTCGGTCGTGAACTTTGTGTCGTAGTGCGAGTCCAACACGGTCATGCCGCACCTCCTGTCGCGGCGGGCTTTCCACTAGTGGCGAGCCTGCGGGTCGCGCCCGCAAGTAGTTCGGCCCGCAATCCCTCGTTCGTGACGGCGGAAACCACCGTCCACGCCATAGCCGTCGCACCGTCGAGGACGGCGCGGTCGGCCGAATCTGTGTTGCACGCCGCCGCGAAATCCGGCTGATGCGGCACCGCGTCGCCACACTCGATCGCGATCGCGGGATGGATTCCCGGGATCGACTGGGTGACGTTACCCATGTCGGTGCTGCCGATGATCCGGCTTGTCTCCTCGTCCCGACCTGCGGGAACGCGACCAAGCCTCACAATAGCCTCGCGATACGCCGCCACCAGTCGGGAATCGGCGCGCAGCTCTGCATAGTCCGGAGAGACCGTCGATGTCTCCATCGTGGCTCCGGTGGCCACTGCTCCAGCCTCCAGGCAACATCGGATCCGATGTTCCAATCGGCGAAGCGATTCCATCTCGGCGGCCCTCAGGTTGAACATCGCCGAGGTGTGCGCGGGCACGATGTTGGGCGCAGCCCCACCGTGGGTCACGATACCGTGCACCTGCTGGCCGGGTTCGAGGTGCTGACGGGCCAGACCGATCGCCACCTGCGCGACCGTCAGCGCATCGGCGGCGTTCACACCCAGCTCCGGAGCGGCTGCCGCGTGTGATTCCCGGCCTCGATAATGGACCTCGAGATCGGCGATCGCTCGCGACCGGGGCTCGCAGATCTCGTACGGCGAGGGGTGCACCATCATGGCCATCGCCACGCCGTCGAAGACGCCGCGCTCCAGCAGGAGGACCTTCCCGCCGCCGATCTCCTCGGCCGGTGTACCGATCAACCGGATGGTGATGCCCAGTTCGTCGGCGACCGGTTGCAGGGCCAGGGCGGCGCCCACCGAGGCGGCGGCGATGATGTTGTGCCCGCAGGCGTGGCCGATCTCCGGGAGCGCGTCGTACTCCGCGCAGAGGGCGACGACCAGCTCCCCGCCGCCCGAGCTCGCCGTCATCGCGGTGTCCAGCCCGCCCACACCGGTCGTCACCTCGAAGCCGTGTGCGCCGACCGCAGCAGCAACGGCGGCCATGCTCCGATGCTCCGCGAAGGCCAGTTCCGGTTCGGCGTGGATCCGATGCGAGAGTTCGAGGAGTTTCTCGGTGTGCTGGGCGACCGCCTGGGCGCAGCGGTCCTGCAGGAACCGCTCGCGATCAGATGTCATGTCAGATCATCTTGCCCCACTCGGCGCCGATATCGCCCGAACGGGGGTATCCAACCCGACGGGCGGTGGTTTTCATCGGCTATCGGGACCGGTTTGACCGCTGGGGTGAATTGCGCAACCCGACAGTGCGGTGAAAATTTCGCCGCCGAACGCAGCGCACCGATCGTGGGCTAACACCGCCGAACCCACAGACGACCGCGCCGACCGCTCGACGAGGCGAGCGGTCGGCGCGGGCAGACCCTACGGCTGATGCTTACGAGATCAGAACCGGAGGTCGGTCAGGTAGCGGTAGCCGACCAGTGCCGTCTCCAGGGGGTCGCTCGGGTCGTCGTGCTCGACCACGTACTCCCGCACCCCGGTGTGCCAGGTCTTGCGGAACAGCGCACCGAAGTCCACGGTGCCGGTGCCCAGGTTGGCCCAGGTCCCGTCCTCGGCCCGGTCCTTGACGTGGAACTGCTTGACCCGACCGAAGTGCTTCCACACGAACGGAACCGGGTCGACCTCGGCGTCGATCACCCAGAACAGGTCGAGCTCCAGGTGCACGTTCCAGGAGCGGGCCATCCTGGTGATGATGTCGATCGGCCGCTGCCTGCCCTGCACGGGCTGGAACTCGTGTGCGTGGTTGTGATAGCCGAACTGGATGCCCACCCGCCGGGCCTGCTCGCCTGCGTCGTCGAGCTGCCGGGCGAAGTCCCGCCATTCCCGCGCGGTCTCGAACTCGGCGTAGGGCACCGACAGGTACTGCTGGCCGAGCGTCTTGGCGTCCTCGAGGGTCTTGGTGAAGTCACCGTCGATCCCGGAGTGGCTGGAGGTCGCCGACAGCCCGTACTTGTCCAGCAGACCTCGGAACTCCGCCGCCGTGTAGTCGTAGGTGCCCGCCAGCTCCACCTTGCGATAGCCGATGGCGGCCAGCTCGCGCAGCGTGCCCTCGGTGTCCTGCTCCAACAGGGAGCGCAGGGTGTAGAGCTGGATGCTGATCGCGTTCTTGGGAACGCGCAGCTTGCCCCATGAAGTCGCGGCGGATGCCGCTTCGCCCGCCTGGACCGCGGTGCTCGCCTGTGCCGTACCGCCGAGCGCGACCGCCGCGCCGAGTCCGAGGGCGGCACCGGCCGCACCTCGCATCATCGACCGTCTGGAGAACGAACCTTCGTGTGTCATCGTTGACCGACCTTCCTGTTCCTGACCAGATCCCCCCACGTCTGTGCTGGTTCAGCTCTTGGAGCTGAACGCGGCGTCGAATGCGGCGGTGGGCTTCTCGAAGATCAATCCCCTGATGAAGCCGACGGCCTCCGCCGCACCGCGCAGCCGATCCATCCCGGCGTCCTCCCACTCCACCGAGATCGGCCCGCTGTAGCCGATGCTGTTGAGCGCGCGGAAGGACTCCTCCCAGTCCACGTCGCCGTGACCGGTGGAGACGAAGTCCCAGCCGCGTCGGGCGTTGGCCCACGCCAGGTGGGAGCCGAGCCGCCCGTTGCGCCCGTCGAACCGCTTCTTGGTGTCCTTGCAGTCGACGTGGTAGATCCGGTCGGCGAAGTCGAGGATGAAGCCCACCGGGTCGAGGTCCTGCCACACGAAGTGCGACGGGTCCCAGTTGAGACCGAAGGCGGGCCTGCGGCCGACCGCGTCGAGCGCACGCTGGGTGGTCCAGTAGTCGTAGGCGATCTCCGAGGGGTGCACCTCGTGGGCGAAGCGGACGCCCACCTCGTCGAAGACGTCCAGGATGGGGTTCCACCGGTCGGCGAAGTCCTTATAGCCGTCGTCGATGACCTCCTGCGACACCGGCGGGAACATCGCGACGTACTTCCAGATCTTGGAGCCGGTGAAGCCGACGACCGTGTCGACGCCGAGCTTGGCGGCGGCCCGAGCGGTGTCGGCCATCTCGGCGGCGGCCCGCTGTCGGACGCCCTCCGGTTCGCCGTCGCCCCAGATCCTGGCGGGCAGGATGTTCTGGTGTCGGTGGTCGATCGGGTCGTCGCACACGGCCTGGCCGACGAGGTGGTTGGAGATGGTCCACACCTTGAGGCCGTACTTCGCCAGGATGTCGAGCCTGCCCTGGACATAGCCGTCCTCGGCGAGTGCACGGTCCACCTCGAAGTGATCGCCGGAGCAGGCGATCTCCAAACCGTCGTAGCCCCATTCGGAGGCGAGCCTGCAGACCTCCTCGAACGGGAGATCGGCCCACTGGCCGGTGAACAGCGTGATGGGTCGGGTCATCGCGGAATCCCTTCGGTGTGTCGTCACCAGGTGTCGGATGTGTCGGCTGTGGTGTGCGGCGCGATGCGCGCTGGGTCGACCCGTGGGTCGTGGGTCAGCCTTGCCTCTTCTTCCGGAATCGACGGCCGTAGAAGACCAGGGCGAACAGGGCACCCGCGACGAGCAGCGCGAGGACCTGCCGTCCGGACTCGCCGCTGAAGATCGACGAGCCCTCGCCGCCGGTGCCCTCGCCGGACGAGGTCTCGCTCTCCGGCGCGGTCTCCCCCGTCGCCGCCAGGTGTGCGGTGGTCACGGCCTCGGCCATGACCTGCCGCGATGGGTCGGGCACCGCATCGACAACCGAGGCGGCCGTCGCCGGAATCGACATGAACAACAGCCACAGGGCGGCGGCAAGCACGGATCGAAGCGCTGTGCGCATCGCATCCTCCCGTTCTTCTTCTGCTGCAAGGACATCTCGACACACCGAAAGAGATCCAACGGTGTCGAGTCTGCCTGCCGCGTGGCCTGTGGTCACCCGCCTTCATGGTCGATCTTCCGACGGTCGACGAATGGTCAGCCCGCCTTCGGTTCGAGTCCTTGCAACTGCAGCAACAGGTCGCGAACCTCGGTCGCGGCCAGCTTGCCGTTCTTCTCGACGCCCGCCGGGACGAACGAGTCCGAACACAGCAGGACCGGGCCGTCGGCCGGGGAGTCCGGCAGCCTGCCGTGCGAGCCGCGAACCGGTGCCGGATCGAGGGGGACGACGTTCATCGCATAACGCAACCCGACCTTCTTACGCACCAGGTTGCTCGCCGCCTTGGCCTTGACCAGCGGATCCTTGGGGTCGAGGAAGAGCTCGGCCGGGTCGTATCCCGGCTTGCGGTGGATCTCCACGCCCTTGGCGAAGTCCGGGGCGTCCGCGTCGTCGAGCCAGTAGTAGTAGGTGAACCAGGCGCGGGGTTCGGCCACCGCGACCAGTTCCCCGGCCCGCTCGTGGTCGATGCCGTACCTGGCCTGCTGTTCGCGGTCGAGCACCTCGTCGACACCGGGCAGGCCTGCGACGATGTCGCGGACCCTCGGCAGATCGGCGGGGTCGTCGACGTAGACGTGCGCCACCTGGTGGTCGGCGACGGCGAACGCCCGGGACGCCCACGGGTCGAGGTACTCCATGCCAGCCTGCCGGTAGACCTCCAGCAGACCCTCGCGGCGCAGCGCCCGGTTGATGTCCACCGGCTGATTCGCCTCGGTGATGCCGTATTCGCTCAACGCCACCACGGAGGCCTGCTGCCTGCGGGCCTCCGCGAGCAGCGGCGCCAGCTCGGCGTCCACCGCCCGCGCGGCGGCCACGGCCTGCGGGGCGTCCGGTCCGTAGCGCTGGAGGTCGTAGTCCAGGTGCGGCAGGTAGACCAGCAGCATCTCGGGGCGATGCCGTTCCAACACGCGCGTTGCGGCCTGCGCGATCCAGCGGCTGGAGGCGATCGAGGCCGTCGGGCCCCAATACTGGAACAGGGGGAAGGACCCGAGTTCGGTGGTCAGCTCGTCGTGCAGTGCCACCGGCCGCGTGTAGCAGTCCGGCGATTTCCGGCCATCGGCGTGGTAGATCGGCCGGGGCGTGACCAGCATGTCGGTGGAGGCGCCCATCGCGTACCACCAGCAGATGTTCGCGGCCCGGTAGCCCGGGTGCGCCGCGCGCGCGGTCTCCCACACCTTCTCGCCCTGCACCAGGCGGTTGTGCTGCCGCCACAGGTGGACCTCGCCGAGGTCCCGGAAGTACCAGCCGTTGCCGACGATGCCGTGCTGGTTGGGCATCAGGCCGGTGAGGAAGGTCGACTGGGCGCTACAGGTGACGGCGGGCAGCACGGTGCCGAGCTCGGCCTGCCAACCCTGGGCACCGAGGGCGCTCAGGTTGGGCATGTGTTCGAGCAGTCTCGGAGTCATCCCGACCACGTCGAGCAGTACCAGCGGTTTCATCCTCGAACCTCCTCCACATCGGCCATCAGGTTGTGCGTCGCCCAGTTCAGCTCGGCCGCGATGCCCGCCACGAGTTCGGCGTCCGAACGCGGGGTGGCCGCCGTGGGCTCCGCCCGTTCGGTCGCGTCCTGCCAGTCGGCGGCTCTGGGCAGCACATTCCAGGTGTAGGTCTCGACCTCGATGTGCGGGCGGAATTGCTGCTTGGTCCGCAACGCCGTGACCGCATCCCGCAGCACCCAGGTCGTCGAGCGCAGCGGAGCGGCGGGTTGGGCGTGCAGCGGAACGTGGAAATGCACCCGCCACGGACCCTCGCCGGGCAGTTCGGTCGCCGCCTGCGGCAGGTCGTCGGCCGCGAGGACCTCGCCGTCGGCGGTCAGTTCCCGTACCTGGTGCAGGTAGCGCGACTCGTCGAAGTGGGCCAGCGCGGTCTCGGCGGATCGGCTCTGTGGGCGGTCGACCTGCACGGCGGCGGAGGCCTGCACCTTCACCACCTCCAGTCCGGCGGCGTTGATCGACGCGACGGTCTCGGCGGGATCGGCGAAGGACACCGCGAGGTGGCAGGTGTCCAGGCAGAGTCCGATGTAGGCCGGGTCGACGCGGCCGGACAACCAGGAGACGGCGTCGGCCACCGTGTCCAGCACACAGCCCGGTTCCGGTTCGACGGCGAGCCTGATCGGCTTGCCGAGCGAGTGATGGAGTTCGCGCAGCCGCGCCGTGAGCTGCTCGAAGGCGGCCTGTGCCAACATCTCGTCCGCGACGCTCCACGGTTCGCGCCAGCCCAGCGGCAGCGTGGAGATGCTGCCGTGGTCGGCCTGTTCCGGCAGCAGGTCGGCCAGCACCGTTGCGCAGTCCAGCGTGTAGTCGAGCCGGGATCGCTCCGTCCACCGTGGCCGGTAGACGGCGTGTTTGACGACCTCCTGATGGAAACCGCCATACGGGAAGGCGTTGAGGGTGTGCACCTCCAGCTGCCTGGCGCGCAGCTCGGCGGCGAGTTTGGCACGGGCGCTCGCGTCCTCGGCGAGTCCGGCCGCGACGTCGGCGGCCAACCATAGGCCGACGCCGAGCCGATCGGCCTGCATGGTGCGGCGCACCGGCTCGGCGAATCGATCGAGTTGGGCCAGGATGCCGGGCAGGTCCTCCGCCGGGTGCACGTTGGTGCAGTAGGAGATCGTCATCCGGCGGCTCCCGGCTCGGCCGCCGGGTCGGGTCGAGCGCCGCGCAGCACCGAGTTGCCCTCGAAGGTGCCCGCGGCGGGATTGGCCTCGGTGCCGAAGCCGGGGAGTTCGGCCAGTTCCAGGCGACCGCTCTGGCCGTAGAACTCCACCGGGTTGTCCCACAGGACGGTGTCGACCTGCCCCTGTGTGAAGCCCGCTTCCAACATCGCCAAGCCGGTCTTGTACGTCTTGAGCGGGTCTGAGCGGCCCCAGTCGGCCGCCGAGTTCACCAGCACGCGCTCGGTGCCGTACTCCTGAAGCAGCGCCACCATGCGCCGTTCGTCCATCTTGGTGTCCGGGTAGATCGAGAAGCCCATCCAGCAGCCTGCATCGGCGACCTGGCGGATGGTGACCTCGTTCAGGTGGTCCACCAGCACGTGTTCGCTCGGCACGCCGGACTCGGCGACGACGTCCAGGGTCCGCTTGGTGCCCATCAGCTTGTCCCGGTGCGGGGTGTGCACCATCACCGGGAGTTCGTGTTCCTTGGCCAGCTCCAGCTGGCGGGCGAATACCCGGTCCTCCTCGGGGGTCATCGAGTCGTAGCCGACCTCGCCGACCGCGACCACGCCGTCCTTGGCCAGGTACCTCGGCAACACGTCGAGCACCTCGACGCACCGGGGATCGTTGGCCTCCTTCGGGTTGAGCGCGATGGTGCAGTGGTGCCGGATGCCGAACTGCGCGGCGCGGAACCGCTCCCAGCCGATCAGTGCGTCGAAGTAGTCGGTGAACGAGGCGACGCTGGTCCTGGGCTGGCCCAACCAGAATGCGGGTTCGACCAGTGCGCGGACTCCGACGGCGTACATCGCCTCGTAGTCGTCGGTGGTGCGCGAGGTCATGTGGATGTGCGGGTCGAAGATGCGCATCAGTGCTGCCTCCCCTGGTCCTGCGCCGCTTGTTCTGATGTGGCCTGCGCCGACTGCTGCGAGCCCTCGCCCGCATGTCGGTCCAACAGCGCCAGCGCGTCGGGGGGAACCTCGCGGCCCGCGGCCCGACGCTCGGTCGCGTAGTCCTCGATCATGCGCAGCAACTCGTCGTCGACCCGTTCGTCCAGATCGACCACCGCAGCCAGGGGAACCCCGGTGAACAGGCACTTCAGCACGCCGTGACGCCAGCCGTGTGCTTCGAGGTTGTGCGCGGCGAACGGGCCCATCGCGGCGGCGACCAGGCGGACGTCGTTGGCGCGCAACGCGTCCCGCACCAGGGTCAGGGCTGCGTCGACGAGTCGCTCCGCCTCCGCGCCCGGTTCCTGCGTCGCGGTGACGACGTCCAGGCCGCGCAGCACGCCGCGTCGCTCCGCGTCGTCGCCGTAGCGGTAGAGATCGGCGATCTCGGCGGCGATCCGCGCAGGCAGGCAGACCGAGGCGAACACCCCGAGCAGCATGACCCGTACCCGGTCGTCCTCGGTGCCCAGTATTAGGCCCTGCGGGTCGTTGTCCGGGTCCAACGGTGCCCGACCGACCTTGCGGCCGACGGCCGGGAACAGGGTTCGAATGGCGGTGGGGTCGTCCGAGATCCGCTGGGCGGCCTCGTCCTCCCACTGCCTCGGGCTGGGTGTCTTCGGCTCGTTCACCTGCTGCCTCCCGAGTTTCGAGGGTGCACAGTCTGGCGGACCGCGTTGTCCGCCGACGCCGTGGTCGCCTGCTGTCGGTCGGCGGGCAGCGCCGCCCGCAGGGCCGCCAGCGAGCGACGCGCCACGGTGGGCGCCGCGTGGCTGTGCCGGGGCAGCTCGACGGCAGCCAGCCCGCGATACCCGATCCCGTGCAGCGCGGCCAGTGTTGCGGGCAGGTCGAGGTCGCCCTCGCCGAACTCCAGGTGTTCGTGCACGCCGGGGAGCATGTCGTCGAGCTGCACGTTGACCAGCAACCCGCCCGCCCGACGGATGCACTCGGCCGCGTCGACCGGTTCGACGGCGACACAGTGGCCGACGTCCAGGGTCAGCCGTAGCAACTCCGGTTCGCCGAGCTGGGCACGTAGTTCCAATGCCTGGTCGAGCCGTTCGATGACGTGTCCGGGCTCGGGTTCCAGCCCCAGTGGCACCCCGAGGCGGTCGGCCTCGGCAAGCACCGGTTCCAGTCCCGAACGCAGTCGAGCCCAGGTCACCTCGGGTCCGCTGTCGTCGTGGTCGACGCCCGACCACCAGGAGACGCAGTCCGCGTCGAGGTCGGCGGCGATTTGCAAGGCCCTGACCAGGAAATCGATCCTGGGTTGCTGCGTGTCGCAGACCAGCGTCGGGTGGTGTTTGCGCCACGGGTCGAGCAGGTATCGGGCGCCGGTCTCGACGACCACCCGCAGGCCGAGTTCGGCCAGCCGCGCGGCCACCCGGTCGGTCTGCGCCCGGACGTCGGTGGCGAAGGGGTCGAGGTGGGCGTGGTCGAGGGTGAGTGCGACGCCGGTGTAGCCGAGATCGGCGATCACGGCCAGCGCCTCGTCCAGCCGGTGATTGGCGAAGCCGTTGGTGCCGTAGCCGAGCGCGAACTCGGCGGTGGTGGCGTCGGTTGGCGCGCTCATGTCGGGCTCACCCGACGCGCCAAGGCGCGCGCGGCCGGCAGCACGCCGACCAACAGTGCTGCGGCCTTGACCGCGCCGCGTCGGGCGGCGATCCCGGCTTGCAGCGGGACTGTGCCGTGGATTCCCGCCACGGTCGCGGCCCGGACCTTCTCGGCGGAGGGCGCCTTGGCCGCGGCCAGCTGGGCCCGACCGACGAGCCTGCCGTAGCCGACTCCCGCAGCGGCACCCAGCAGTCGATGCAAGGGCGAGCGCGCCGGTCCGAGCACCGTCGCCGACGCGGCGACGCTGCTCGCGGCCAGCGCGGCCTGTGCGGTGGCGGTCGAACCGCCGTGCACCTCGCCTCGGGACAGCGCGGTGATGCCGACCGTGTGGCAGGCCACCGCACTTGCTGCAGGCAGCGCCTGCCGGAGTTTGCCGGGCGCGGCGCCGAGCAGCACGTCCAGCCCTCGGCACACCGCCATGCCCACCGGGCCTGCGGCCGTGGGCTTGAGCAGGGTGTCGTAGGAGGCGATCGCGGCGGACAGGGCGACGGCGATGCGCGCGCTGTCGCGGCCACCGGCCAATGCGGACAGACCGATCCCGACGCCTGCCAGTCCCCCTGCGACGGCGAGTGCGCCGTTCGGGGAGATCCGGCCGGAGGGGATGGGGCGCTCCGGGCGTTCGACGGCGTCCAGCTCGCGGTCGGCCCAGTCGTTGAGGGCCATTCCCGACCAGTACAACGCGACCGAGGCCAACGGCAGCAGCAGCCGCCGTCCCTGCAGAGGGGTTCCGGAGGCGGCGGCGCCCGCGATGCTGTCGCCGAGCACGGACAGTCCGGCGGGCGCCCGCACCAGCTCGATGAGGGTCTTGGCGCGTTCCGACGCGGTCATTCCGACACCACTGCGTCGGTGTCCGCCGTGCCGCCCAGGTCGGTGCGCAGCGTCTGGATCCAGTCGGCCAGTTCCCTGGCCTGCTCGGCGAAGCGGTGTTCCTCGTTGCCCAGCGGGCTCTTGAAGAAGAACGCCAGTTCGCCCAGCGGGCCCGACCGGCCGGTGGCGTGCGCGGCGGCGGTGAGTCGCGCCAGGTCCAGCACCAGCGGGGCGGCCAGCGAGGAGTCGTAGCCGGTCCAGGTGAGTTGCAGGGTCATCTTGGCGCCGAGGAAGCCGTCGAAGGCGACGTGGTCCCAGGCGGTCTTGACGTCGCCCATGTGTGGGACGTTGTCGATGTGCAGCGGCGCGGTGACGTCGTCGCCGAGCAGCGCGGCGAGTCCGCGTGCCTTGGATTCCAGTTTGCTGGCGGCGAACTCGGGGTCGGCGAGGGTGGCGCCGTCGCCGCCGCCGAGCAGGTTGGTGCCCGCCCAGGACCGGACCTTCAGGGCCCTGGCGGTGAACATGGGGGCGAGGACGGTGCGTAGCAGGGTCTCGCCGGTCTTGCCGTCGCTTCCGGCGTAGGGCAGCCCCTTGAGAGCGGCCAGTTCGCGCAGTGCGGGCAGCGTGATGCCGGTGGACGGGGTGAAGTCGACGAACGGGCAGCCCGCGCGCAGGGCGGCGTAGGCGGCCAGCGAGCTGGCGGGCAACACCGCGCGCGTCGGGTCGGCCAGCGCCTGTTCCAGTGCGGAGAGGTCTTGGTGCGCGTCGACCAGCGGTACGGGCGGCTCGGTCGAGGCCAGGTTGATCACGACGACGCGGCGCAGGTCGTGTCGCCCTCGGAAGTCGACGAGGTCACCGATGAGCGTCTCGGCGGCCTCGGCCTGCGAGCCGGTGTGCAGGGTGGGGTGGTAGCCGCAGCGGATGTCGGTCTCGACCTCGCGCAGGCCCTCGGTGATGCTGCGCAGCACGCTGGCAGGCACCAGACCCGCCTCGCTGAGCTGCTCGACTCGCTTCTCCAGCGCGGTGTCGACGATGTCGTGACCGCCGATCACCAGTTCATCCCAGGTGGGCAGCGGGGCGGCGTCGAAGGGTGCGCGTTCGGTGACGAGTCCGGTCGATTCGACCAGGCCTGCGCGCAGCGCCAGCAGTCCGCTGATCACCGTGGCGGATACCGATCCTCGGGCTCCGATCAGCCAGATACCGGTTCGTCCGACACCCTCGGAAGTATTCATGTCGTGTGCCACCTTTCCTCCCCTCGCGCGCCCCGGTTCGGGCCTGGCATCAGGCCGCCGAGCGGGCACGTCCCGAAGAGGGGACCTCGGAACGTGCCCAACCCGACAGCTATCTGTGCTCCGGTTCACAGTCGGCGGTGACCCACGGCGAACCGGTGTGGATCATTCGGCGTTGACGGCCGTGGCCAGCACCTCGACGCCTTCGATCGACGCGATCACGGCCTCGGCGTCGCGAACCAGCACGTTGCGGACGTCCGCATCGGACACCAGCTCCGCGTCGCCTGCCAGTTCGGCGAAGGCACGCAGTCCGTCGATGGCTCCGAGGTCGTCGCCGACGGCCTCGGCCAGTCGAGCAACGGTGAGCTGCTCGACCAGGTCGCGGTGTGCGTAGAGCGACAACCGGTTGGTGGCCCGGAACCGGTCGACGAGCTGACCGACGTCACGCAACGAGGTGGTCGTCGCGAAGGTCACCGTCTGGTCGGTGGAGTTGCCCGCCCGGTCCACCGCGCTCACCGCGACCTCGTGGGTCCCGAAGGGGAGCTGGTAGAGCGGGATGAGCGAACCCGACTTCACCGTTTCGCCGTTGAGCGTTCCGACCACGGACTCCAGGCCCGAGGTCGAGTCGCCTGCCTCCCAGGAGAGGAACAGGTCCGTGGCGCTGCCGTAGACCCGACCATCGGCGACACCGGCCAGGAACAGCGTCGGTGCGGTCGCGTCCAGCAGCACGGTGGCCGCCTTCTCCGCCTCGACGTTGCCCGCTGCGTCGGTCGAGCGGTAGAGCAGCGTGTGCTCACCGTCGCCGCTGATCTCCACCGGAGCCTCGTAGGCGGTCCACTCGCCGCCGTCCAGGCTCCACTCCACGCTGCCGACACCGGAGGTCTCGTCGGTCGAGGTCAACTCGACGGCGACGTCGCCGTTGTGCCAGCCGTTGTCGTTCGGCGCGGCCAGGACCGCCTCGGTGAGCGGCTCGGTCGCGTCGATCCGCAGTTCGGTGGACTGCGTCTCCTCGACGTTGCCAGCGGCGTCGGTGGAGCGGTACTCCACCGTGTGGGTGCCGTCCCCGGAGACCTGGAAGGCCTCCGTGTACTCGGTCCACTCGCCGTCGCCGATGCGGTACTCGGTGCCTGCCACGCCGCTGCCCTCGTCGGTGGCCTCCAGGCTCACCGACACCGCGGAGGAGGTGTACCAACCGTCGGCACCGTCGGCCTCGGCCGGATCGGTGGTCGCGGTGGTGACCGGCGCGGTCTCGTCGACGATGTCCTTGACCGAGATGTTGCGGAAGTAGACGTCGTCCTCATCACCGTGGTTCTGAATTCCGACGTATCCGCTGGTGAGGTCGCGGTTCTCATCGGTGCTGACGAAGTCGTTGATCAGCACGTCGTTCAGGTAGACCTTGATGGTCTGACCTTCGACCACGAGCTCGTAGGAGTTCCACTCGCCGGGCGGGTTCAGCGCGGCGTCGCGGGCCTCGAGATCGGCGCCCTGGAAGGTGTAGATCGCACCGGTGGTGCGGTCGTCCTCGTCGGTTGCGTCGATCTGGATCTCGTAGCCCTGGTCCACGGCCACCCACGGGTCGTCGCCCGGGTCGGGGAAGCCGACGAAGATGCCGGAGTTGTCGTCGCCCTCCATCTTCCAGTCGGCCTTCAGGCTGTAGGAACCCAGCTCCTCGCCGTGCCAGAGCAGGCCCATACCGCCGGTGGACAGGATGGTGCAGTCGTCCTGGAGAACGAACTCGCCGGGACCGGCCTGGTTCCAGGCGTCGAGGCTGTCCTGGGTGCCGTCGAAGAGGCTGCGGTAGCCCTCCTCGGGGGCACCGGACTCACAACCCGGGTCGGGCCCGGGCTCGTTGCCACCGGGCTCGGTGACGCCGGGACCGTCGAAGTTGATGACGTCCAGGTCGAACAGCGCTTCCTCGCCGTCGCCGACGAAGACGAAGAACACCTCGTTGGTACCACCGGGATCGGTGACCGGGGTGGGCTCGATGTCGACGTGGGTGTTCCAGTCACCGGTGTTGGCGACCTCGACGGTCTGCAGCAGTTCGCCGTCCGGGGCTCCGTTGCGGACCTCGATGGTGCCGCCCGTGCCGCCGGAGGCGACCCGGTAGCCGATGCCGTCGACCCCGTGCAGGTTCAGCGGGTCGACCGAGATCCAGTCGCCGTTGTGGATGTTGCCGACCTGGCGACCGCCATGCGCACCGTCGTG
This sequence comes from Actinoalloteichus hymeniacidonis, assembly GCF_014203365.1. NCBI lineage: Bacteria > Bacillati > Actinomycetota > Actinomycetes > Pseudonocardiales > Pseudonocardiaceae > Actinoalloteichus > Actinoalloteichus hymeniacidonis. The sequence continues at coordinate 725,533 of NZ_JACHIS010000001.1, read as the reverse complement.
CTCCTCGATGACCGTGACGCCCTCGCTGTTGCTGAAGAACTCGGCCTGCTTGGCCTTGGTCTGCAGCACGTGCTGGTCGGCACCCTCCAGCGGCGGGGCACCCTCGGCACCGTTGTCGACGTAGTTGGCGTCGATGACACCGAAGATGTTGGCGTCGGCGCCGTGGCCGTCGTCGGCGACCGTGGTGATGGTGCCTTCACAGCCGGTCTCCCGGCTCAACGGGTGGCCGTGGTTGTCGTGGCCGAGGACGTACTCGACGACGACCTTGGAGCAGTCGATCTCGCCGTCTTCCGGGTCGGTCACGTTCACCTTGAAGGGAACCTGGTCGCCGAACTCGAAGACGCCGCCGTCGACCGGGAACTCCAGGTCCACGGTGGGCGCGGTGTTGCCCGCCGTGATGGTCACCGTCGCCGCACCGGTCAGTCCGTCGGTGTCGGTCACCGCGAGACGGGCCTGGTACTCGCCTGCCTCCTCGTAGGTGTGGCTGACCGGACCGGCCTCGGTGGAGTCCACCGTGCCGTCACCGTCGAAGTCCCACTCGTAGGTGAGCTCTTGGTCGTCCGGGTCCTCGGTGCCGGTCGGGTCGAACTGCACCGTCAACGGCGCGGGGCCGTTGGTGACGTCGGCCGACACGGTCGCCCTCGGCGTCTGGCCACCCTGGGTGTAGTCGATCCGGTAGACGGCCGAGTCCTCGGCACCGCCGAAGTAGCCGCTGCCGTAGTCCAGGACGTAGAGCGAACCGTCCGGGCCGAACTCGATGTTCATCGGCCTGGTCAGTTCCATGGAGTCGAAGAACGGCTCGATGGCACCGGGCTCGCCCTCTTCACCGACCTCGATGGTCTTGATCCAGCCCCGGTCCCACTCGTAGGCGAAGTTCTTGCCGTCGAAGAACTCCGGGAACTTGGTGTCGACGTCGAGCTCCGAGTCGTACCGGTAGACCGGTCCGCCCATCGGGGACTCGCCGCCGGTGCCGAACTCGGGCACCGAACCGCCGTCGTAGGGAATCCAGGCGGCTTCCGCGGGCGGCAGGTCGGTCAGACCGGTGTTGTTCGGGCTCTCGTTCTTCGGCGCCGCGCAGTCGAAGGCCTCGCCGGAGGTGCTGGTGGCGAAGTCGTAGTCGATGAACGGTTCGTTGTCACCGATGCAGTAGGGCCAGCCGAGGTTCGACGGCTCCTTGATCAGGTTGAACTCGACCGTGCCGCCGGGGCCACGGTTGGGGTCGGCCGAACCGGCATCCGGTCCGTACTCGCCCAGGTAGATCCAGTCGGTCACCGGGTCGACGGCGAACCGGAACGGGTTACGCAGACCCATCGCGTAGATCTCCGGCTTGGTGAGCTCGGTGCCCTCCTCGAAGAGGTTGCCCTCCGGGATGGTGTACGAGCCGTCCTCGGAGACGTTGATCCGCAGGACCTTGCCGCGCAGGTCGTTGGTGTTGGACGAGGTGCGCTGCGCGTCGAACGCCGGGTTGCGGTCCTCGCGCTCGTCGATCGGCGTGTAGCCGGAGGACTCGAAGGGGTTCGAGTCGTCACCGGTGGACAGCAGCAGGTTGCCCTGGCTGTCGAAGTCGATCTCACCACCCGCGTGGCAGCAGATTCCCCGGTCCGCCGGGACCTGCAGGATCTGCTGTTCGCTATCGATGTCCAGCATGCCGTCGTCGAGGAGCTTGAAGCGGGAGAGCTGGTTGTGGCCCTCGAACTCGGCGAACTCCTCCGGCGTGCCGGTCAGCGGCGCATCGCCCGCCGGGGTGTCCAGCACCGGGGCGTAGTAAAGGTAGACCCACTGGTTCTCTTCGAAATTCGGGTCGATCGCGACGCCCTGAAGACCGTCTTCATCGTGGTTGTAGACCGGAATCCGACCCGCCAACGTGGTGGTGGCGTCCGGCGTGGTGACGAAGACCTCGCCGTAGCGGGAGGTGTGCAGCACCCGACGGTCCGGCAGCACGGCGATGCCGATCGGCTCGCCGGTCACGCCGTCGCCCTTGGCCAGGGTGATCTGGTCGAAGTCCTCGTCGGCGGGAGCGTCGGGGTTACCCGGCTCCTCTTCGCCGCCGCCGCAGTTCGCGCCGACCACGCCCGCAGCGGTCTGGATGCCGCCCAGGAGGTGCTGGACGAACTCCGGCTCCTCGAAGGACTCGACGGTGTGGCCACCGCCGGTGTACCAGGATCGGCCGCCGTCGAAGTCCTGACACCAGGCGATGGGGTGGTCGCCCATCGCACCCGCGCCCGGGTCATAGGTCGACTCGTCGAGTGAGGCCAGGACGTGGACGTCCTCGCGGGGGTTCTCCTGGTAGTTGTACCACTCGTCGGTGCGGACCCATTCCTCCGGAAGGTGGGCACTCGACGGGTGGTCGTGGTCCTCGACGTGGACGGTTGCTTCCTGGATGTGCGGGTGGGAGTCGAAGTAGCCACCCACCAGGTCGCCGTACCAGGGCCAGTCGTATTCGGTGTCGGAGGCCGCGTGCACGCCCGCGTAGCCGCCACCGCCCTGGATGTAGCGCTCGAAGGCGCCCTGCTGTTCGTCGTTCAGCACGTCACCGGTGGTCGAGAGCCAGATGACCACCTCGTACTGCGCGAGGGTGTCGTCGTTGAAGTCCTCGGCGTCCTCGGTGGCGGTGACGTTGAATCCGTGCTCGGCACCCAGGGCTTCGATGGCCTCGATGCCTGCGGGGATCGAGTCGTGCCGGAATCCGGCGGTCTTGGAGAAGACCAGCGCGTCGAATTCCTGCGGCGATCCGTGGTCCGGCGGGTCGTCCTCGTGTCCGGGATGTCCCGGGTGGGCGACCTCGGGGGCCTGTCCGATCGGGTCGAGCCGGTCCTGAGTGCCCGTGGTGTTCGGGCGTGAGCCCAATCCGGAGGTGGGCAATGCCGCCGCGGTCCCGCTGATGCTTAATGCAGTCAGCAGGGAAAGCGTCACCACGCCCGCCTGCTTCGCCAGCCTGCCGCGTCGCCCGGCGAGCGCGCGCGGTCTCTGGCTTAACACATCCTTATCGGAGTTGCTTTCCAGTCTGCTCCGTTGCACTGGTATTTTTCTCCTTGTTGTCACCGGGACTCGTCGACGGCCGGCCTAAATCAGTCGTTCGACGAGTTGGGGCTGTCGCGAAGCGGCTAGTGCCTCCTTCAATTGAATTCGGTGCGACAAAGCCTGCCTCGGCCGCCACCGAGGCAGGCTTTTTTAGTATCAGAACACCATTCGGTTATCCGCGAGCGCCGAACAGATGTTCCAATGCCAGTTGGTCGAGCCGCTCGTAGTGCAGGCCGCGCTGGCCTGCCTCGACCGGGTCGAACTCCTCGTCACGCAGGTCGGACAACGTCTCGCCGGGGGCGAGCGTCGGCACCGCGAGCGATCCGATACGCGAGGCACTCAATGCCTCGGCGACCTCGGGGTCGGCGCGGAAAGCCCTGGCCCGCTCGGCAAGGATCAGGTAATTGCGCATACAACCAGCCGCAGACACCCAGACGCCTTCGTCGTCCTCGGTACGCGGCGGTTTGAAGTCGAAATGCCGGGGTCCGGTGTATCCACCGTGTTCCAACAGATCGACCAGGAAGAACGCGCTCTTGACATCACCGTTACCGAATCGCAGGTCCTGGTCGTAGCGCGGACCATTCTGGCCATTCAGGTCGATGTGGAAGAGCTTGTCCTGCCACAGTGCCTGTGCGACACCGTGCACCATGGACATTCCGGCCATCTGCTCGTGGCCCACCTCCGGATTCACCCCGACCATCTCGGGGTGCTCCAGGGTGCTGATGAAGGCGATCGCATGCCCGATGGTGGGCAGCAGCAGATCGCCGCGCGGCTCGTTGGGCTTGGGCTCCAAGGCCAGCCGCATCGAGTAGCCGCGCTCCCGGATGTAGGCGCACACCAGGTCGAGCGACTCCTTGTAGCGGTCCAACGCCACCCGGATGTCCTTGGCCGCAGCCGACTCGGCGCCCTCACGGCCACCCCAGACCACGTAGGTCTCGGCACCCAGCTCGGCGGCGAGGTCGATGTTGCGCAGCATCTTGCGCAGGGCGTACCGGCGGATGTCCCGGTCGTTGGCGGTGAGCGCGCCGTCCTTGAACACCGGCTGGCCGAACAGGTTCGTCGTCGCCATCGGCACCACGATGCCGGTGGCGGCCAACGCGTCCTTGAAGGAGGCGATGATCCGGTCGCGCTCGCTTTCGCTGGAGCCGAACGGGATCAGATCGTCGTCGTGGAAGGTGATGCCCCACGCGCCGATCTCGGCCAGCTTCTCCACCGCTCGTACCGGGTCCAACGGCGGACGCACCGCGACGCCGAAGGGATCGACACCCTGCCAGCCGATGGTCCACAGTCCGAAGCTGAACTTGTGTTCCGGCCGAGGCTGGAACGGGTCTGTCGCGTTGGTCGATGCAGGCGTGGTCATGCGTCACCCTCCGGTTCGGTGATCGGGGTCCAGCGTGCGGAATCGGCGGCGCTGCGCTCGACCGCATGCAGCACACGCTGTACCTGAGCACCATCGGCAAAACTCGGGCTCGGGTCCACTCCGGTGCCGATGTCGGTCAAAAAGTCGGCGACCTCGTGCGTGAAGGTGTGTTCGTAACCGAGTCCGTGTCCCGGCGGCCACCAGGCCCCGAGGTACGGATGGGTCGGTTCGGTGACCACGATGCGGCGGAATCCGCCCTCGGCCGGGTCCAGCGTCTCGTCGTGGAACCACAGTTCGTTCATCGACTCGAAGTCGAAGGACAGGCTGCCTGCCGAACCGTTGACCTCCAGGCGCATGGCGTTCTTGCGGCCGGTGGCGAAGCGGGTCGCCTCGAAGGTCGCGACGGCCCCGCCGGAGAAGCGTGCGAGGAACAACGCCGCGTCGTCGACGGTGACATCGCCGTACTCCACCGGCTTGGATCCGTCGACGGTGCCCGCCGTGAGCCCGCCTGCGGCCTCGACCGGCAGCGGCCGACGCGGCACGAAGGTCTCGGTCAGAGCCGAGACCCCGGAGATCGTCTGGCCGGTGATGAACTGGGTGGCGTCGATGATGTGCGCGCCGATGTCGCCCAGCGCACCGGAACCGGCCTTCTCCTTGCGGAGTCGCCAGGCCAGCGGCGCGTTCTCGTCCGACAGCCAGTCCTGCAGGTACACCGCGCGCACGTGCCGGATCTTGCCCAGCCTGCCCTCGGCGATCATCTTCTTGGCCAGCGCCAACGCGGGCACCCGCCGGTAGTTGAACGCCACCATGGAACGCACGCCCTTGGTGGCGGCCTCGGCCGCTGCCCTGGCCATCTCCTCGGCCTCGGGCACCGTGTTGGCCAGCGGCTTCTCGCAGATCACGTGCTTGCCCGCTGCCAGGGCGGCAAGGGCGATCTCGGCGTGGGTGTCGCCGGGGGTGCAGATGTCGACGATGCCGACGTCGTCCCTGGCGATCAACGCGCGCCAATCGGTCTCGACCGAATCCCAGCCCATCCGCTCGGCCGCGGCCGTCGTCTTGGTCACGTCCCGACCGGCGAGAACCGTGGTTCTCGGGATCAGCGGGACGTCGAAGAAACGGTGCACGCTACGCCAGGCCTGGGAATGGACTGCCCCCATGAAGGAGTAGCCCACCATTCCCACGCCGATGCCGTCGCTGCCTGCCATGCGCGTTCCTCACCTTCTTGTGCGTCAAGCGCGGCGGGGGACGGCGAGCAGGCAGGCCCGCACCCTCGGCTCCCCCGCCGCACGGTTGATCAGGACTCGAAGCCCACGTCGCGGTAGTCGGCCACGTTGTCCGCGGTGACGACCGCCGAGTAGGTGGTCAGCGAAGCGGGGATCTCGTGCTCGGCGAGGTCTGCCAGGCCCTTGGCCTGGCCCAGCAGCCTGGCCATCGACACCGCCGAGGAGCACATCGAGGGGCTGTAGAGAACGGTCGCGGCGACCACGCTCTCCGGGTCCTCGATGTAGGTCATCATGTTCGACGATCCCGCACCGCCGACGACGAATAGCTCGTCGGGGTTGTTGCGGCCCGCGTTGTCGATCGCGGCAAGCACGCCGATGCCCTGGTCGTCGTCGTGGTTCCACAGCGCGTGGATCCTCGGCGCAGCCTGGAGCAGGTTGGACGTCTCGGATTCGCCGGATTCGACGGTGAACTCGGCGGCGACGCGGTTGGTGACGCTGAAGCCGTGCCGCTCCAGCGCGTCGGCGAAGCCCTGGCTGCGTTCCTGGGTCAGCGGCAGCGAGTCGATGCCCGCGACCTCGGCGATCACCGGGTCGTCGACGCCTTCTTCCTTCAGTCGCTCGCCGATGTAGTTACCGGCGTTGACGCCCATCCGGTAGTTGTCGCCGCCGATCCACATCCGGTAGGCCAACGGGCTGTCGAAGACCCGGTCGACGTTGATGACCGGGATGCCCGCGTCCATCGCCTGCTGACCGACGGAGGTCAGGGCTGCGCCGTCGTGCGGCAGGATGATCAGGACGTCGACGCCGGAGTTGATCAGCGTCTCGACCTGGGCGATCTGCTGGTTGACGTCGTTGGTGCCCTCGGTGGCGTTGAAGACGACGTCGGAGTACGCGTCGGCCTGTGCCTGGGCGTTCCGCGTCATCGCGGCCATCCAGCCGTGGTCGGCGGACGGGGCGGAGAAGCCGATGTTGACCTCTTCGCCGGGCGCGGCGTTGTCACCACCGCCCTGGGCGATGGCCTGGTTGTTCTCCTCGCCGGGGGTGGCGTTGGAGGTGCAGGCGCTGAGCAGGACACCTGCGCCGATGGCAGAGCCGCCCAGCAGGAACCGACGGCGGGCGAACAGCGGGTTCTCAGACATGTGTTCTCCATTGAACGGTGTCGACGGGGCTGCGGGTGTGGCGCCGCGCCCGGCGCAGGACGCGCGGTTAGGTGGTGCGGTTGTTCAGCGTGCGGTACTGAAGTAGGACGGCGACCACGATGATCACGCCCTTGGCGATGTTCTGGATGTCGGTCTCGAGGTTGTTCAACGTGAAGATGTTGCCGAGCACCGTGAAGATCAGAACGCCGATCAGGGTGCCGAACATCGAGGCACGGCCACCGCTGAGCAGCGTTCCGCCGATCACCACGGCGGCGATCGCGTCCAGCTCGTAGAGCAGACCGTTACTCGCCGCGCCGGACGTCGTTCGGGCGACGACCATGATCGCGGCGATACCACAGCACAGTCCCGCGATTCCGTAGACCATGGCGAGGTGCCGCTTGACGTTGATGCCTGCCAGGCGGGAGGCCTCCGGGTTACCGCCGACCGCCAGGGTCCGCCTACCGAAGGTGGTGCGGTTGAGCAGCACCCAGCCGATGGCGAAGACCGCGGCGAAGATCCAGATCAGGACCGGGATACCGAGGAAGTCGCCTCGGAAGAAGCTCAGGAAGTCCTGTTGCGACACGACCTGGGTCTGCCTGCCGCTGATGCGCTCGGCGAGTCCTCGTGCGGAGGCCATCATGGCCAGCGTCGCGATGAACGGCACGACCTTGCCGTAGGAGACCAGGATTCCGTTGACCAGTCCGGCGCCGAGTCCGACGACCAGACCGCAGAAGATCATGGCGCCGATACCGAAGGACTGGGTGGCCACCGTGGTCATCCAGACACTGGACAACGCCACCATCGAGCCGACGGACAGGTCGATGCCGCCGGTGGCGATCACGAAGGTCATACCGATGCTGACCACGCCGATCGCGGCGGACAGTCGCAGCACCGTCGAGATGTTGCCCTCGCTCAGGAACTGTTCCGAGGTGGCGACACCGACGATGCACAGCAGGACCAGCACCCCGAGTAAGCCCAGGATGCGGATGTCCAGTCGCAGTCCACCGCCCGTGGCGGCGAAACGGGCGGTGGACTGCGGTACGGACGATTCCGGCGAAGCACTCTGCCCCGAATGATTCTCCGTGGAGTCGCCCGTAGTCTTCTCTTCACCGGAGCCGACGACCGAGGATGTTGGCTTGTCGGTCACGCTGCACTCCCTTCCATCACCATGTCCAGAACATCTGCCTCGGTCAGTTCTCCTGCGCTTGCCTCGCGCACCACGTGCCCTTCTCTGAGCACCAGCACTCGATCGGCGAGCCCGAGAACCTCCGGTACCTCACTGGAGACCAGGACCACAGCGACACCGCTGGCGGCCAATTCGTGAATGAGTCGATACAGCTCGGTCCGCGCGCCCACATCGACGCCGCGAGTCGGTTCGTCCAGCAACAGCACGCGGGTGCCGTGCACCAGCCACCGTGCGACCACGGCCTTCTGCTGGTTGCCACCGGACAGCGTGCGGATCATCCGCCGAGGATCGGCGGGGCGGAGGTCGAGTTCCTTGAGCTTCTCCTCGGAGTCCGCCAATTCCCGGCGGCGCTCGGAGAAGCCGAGCTTGCTGTACCGGGGCAGGCTGGCCAGCGTCACGTTGTGCGCCACCGACATGTCCAGCAGCAGGGCCTGACTCTTACGTTCCTCCGGCGCCAGCCCGACGCCTGCCGCTACGGCCGAACCGACGCTGCCCGGTCGCAGCTTCTTGCCGTCCACGCTGACCTGTCCGGTCGTCGGCTTCCTGGCGCCCGCGATGGTCTCGAGGATCTCGCTGCGGCCAGCGCCGACGAGTCCGGCCAGGCCCAGCACCTCGCCCTCACGGACGGTGAAGTCGATGCTCTCGAACTCGCCGCTGCGGCTGAGGTTCTCCACCCGCAGCACCTCGGCGGCGTCGGCGGCGATCTGCATGGTCCGCTGCGGGAAGGCCGCGTCCCATGCCTTGCCGGTCATCAACGCGACCAGGTCGGAGGTCGGAGTGCTCGCCTCGAGATCGGTGGCCACCGTCCGGCCGTCCTTGAGCACCGTGACCCGATGGCCGATCCGGCGGATCTCCTCCATCCGGTGCGAGATGTAGACGACGGCGACCCCGTCTGCGGTGAGCTCCTCGACGATGCGGAACAGGTTGTCCACCTCGTCGGCAGCCAGGGCGGCGGTGGGTTCATCCATCACGATCAGCCGGGCGTTGTGTGCGAGTGCCCTGGCCATCGAGACGAGCTGCTGGCCCGCTGCGGAGAGTCCGCCGACCTCGGCACTCGGCCGGATCTCGGGGTGTCCGAGCCTGCGCATCAGGTCGGCGGCCGCCGTGGCGGCGGCGCGGCGGCGGGTGAACCCGACCTTGGCGAGCTCGTGCCCGAGGAAGATGTTCTCCGCGACCGAGAGGCCGGGCACCAGGTCTAACTCCTGGTACATGGTGGCCACGCCGAGCCGCAGGGCCGCGACCGGCGAGCTGAGCTTCGCGGGTTCGCCACGCCACCGGATCTCGCCCTCATCCGGTTGGTGGGCGCCCGCGAGCACCTTGATCAGCGTCGACTTGCCTGCGCCGTTCTGGCCGAGCAGGCAGTGCACCTCGCCCGCCTTGACGCTCAGCTGCACACCGTCCAACGCCCGGACACCGGGGAAGATCTTGACGATGTCGGTCATCTCCAGCAGGACCTCGGCCTCCCCGGCCTGGCCTGCCGTCGGGGTCGACTCCCGCAAGGAGTCCTGGTCTGTCATGCCGGAGCCTCCGTCGCTTCCGCTTTCTGAACCGGGGCAAGAGTGGGGTCGTCGAGCACCCGCCGCATCGCCGCGTGGGCTCCGCCTCGGCTACCGGCGCTGAAGCCGAGTTGCGAGGGCACCAATCGGGCGCCCGCGGCCTCCGGGCCGAGCACCCGGGCGGCGACCTCGCGTCGGGCGGGCTCGATGAGCCATTCCTGGAGGGTCGCGAAGTAGCCGCCGAGGACGACGACCGCCGGATTGAGGACGTTGACCAGGATCGACAGGCCGATGCCCAGTGCCGAGCCGATCTGCTGGAGCGCGTCGAGGGTGCGGCGGTCGCCGCGCTCGGCACGCGTCCGGATGATCGTGAGTCGTTGTTCGAGATCGAGCGAGGGATCGCGGACCGGGTCCTCGTGGGTGGAGACCGCGCGCAGCAGCGCGATCAATCCGACCTGGGTCTCCCAGCAGCCCCGCGAACCGCAGGGGCAGTACAGGCCGCCCGGATCCATCGCGATGTGGCCGACCTCGCCCGCCGAGCCGAAGGCGCCGCGCAGCGGCACCCCGTCGGCGATGATCCCGCCGCCGATGCCCGCAGCACCGGTGATGTAGAGCAGGTCCGTCACGCCGACCACGCTGCCGGTGGTCTGCTCGGCCAGTGCGGCGAGGTTCGCGTCGTTGTCGACGACGATCCCGGCCAGCGAGTAGCCGATCCGACCGGCCAGCCCGTCGGCCATCGGGACCTGGCGCCAGCGCAGGTTCGGAGCGAGCTGCACGACACCGGTGACCGGGTCGATCAAGCCGGGTACCGCGATGGTGATCCCGGCGGTCCAGGCGCCCTGTTTCTCGACTGTGGACAGCACGTCGGTGGCCAGCTTGGCGAGTTCGTCGAGGCAGCGTTCCGGGCCGAGGGCGATCACGTCCAGCGGGACGCGGGACTCGTGGATCACCTCGCCGGTCAGGTCGATGGCGGTGGCAGCCAGGTAGTCGACGTTGACCTCCAGGCCGATGCCGCACACCGTCCGGGGCTGTACCTCGACGAGCATCCCGGGTCGGCCCTGGCGTCCCGCGACGATGCCCGCGGGCCGGACGAGGTCGCGAATCTCGAGTTCGGCGACGAGATTCGACACGGTGGCCTTGCTCAGATTGCTGAGTCCGGCGAGCTGCGCGCGGGACTGTCTGCCTCGGGTGCGCAAGAGGTCGAGGATCAACGCAAGGTTCGCCTTGCGCAGCCCGGCCTGATCGACCGGGCGATCCTGCTTGCCTCGCACCGAGAACCTCGCTTCGTTGGGTGGTTCATCAAACTAAGGTGGTGCAGCTCACTCGTCAAGGTGAAATACCAGGACCTTTCGGCCCGAACACCCGATCAGAGCAACACATCCAGGCACACTTGTGAACCATCTCAGCAAAAGTATGCTCATTTGAAACCTTAACTCGGCTAACGTTCTGTGAGCACGAAACCGTGTTCACGCCACGCCCGGTGACCGTCTCGACACAGCCACCCGCCTGGCGATCGCCGATTTACCCACCCCGCCACGAGACTGCGGCGACGGTCCGTGACCGACGACGTCCCGCGCAGCACGGCCGAAGAAACCGATCGAATCGATTCGCCCCAGCGCTCGACGATCGATCGAATCCGAAGCAGAGACAGCTTCGAGACCTGGAGGCCAGTACTGAGGCGGGCCCCGAACCACTGGCTACAACTTCTGATCGCTTCATCTCGTGGCTACGCACCGTCGTCCCGCTCGCGTGGTCAACCGACAGCGCCCCTCATGCCTGCGTTGGCACGAGGGGCGCTGTTCGTTATCCAGGGGTACACCGGTATGAAGGCGTCGCCAGTCACACCGTTGGCAGCGTCCACAGGTGTTCGCCGTCGGGTTCGTCGAGCCACACTTGCTGTCCACCCGGAGTGACGGTCAGCCCCAGGCGAGGCCAGTCTGGTTCACCTAGTTCGCGCCACTGCTCGTATGCCTGTTCCACAGCGGCCCACAGTGCCGTGATCCCCGCCTCGGCGACCCGGTGGGCACCGTCGACCTCGTCGAGGGTCACTTCGGCCCAGGAACCATCCGGACTGGACAGCGTCGCCGCAGTGGGTTGTCTGGTGTCCGGATCGAGACGCATCCCGTAGGTGACGCCACGTGGTAGAGCGAACTGCGCCAGAAACCAGACAACACGGTGCGACCACCACGGTTGCGCCGGCGTGTTGGTGGTGCGCTCGGCGCGATCGGTGCACCGCGGCCGGTTCTCCGTAACGACGTCTCGCTCGTGCCGCATCGCCATGAACGCCGCCCACCTTTCGGTGAACCGACCTTCGAGCCGCCCCGGTTTCCGGTTCAGGTACACCAGATTGCCTGCGCCGATAGCGAGCTTGAGGTCGACCAACACTCGGCCGTCCTCGACGAGCTGTTCGGCCCACAGCCAAGGAACGGCCGGAACCGAGCACGTCGCGATGATCCGGTCATATGGCGCGTGGTCGGGTAGGCCCTGTTCACCGTCCGCTGCGGCGATCGTCGGATGGCAACCGAACTCGGCGAGCCGCTCGCGGGCCCCGTTCACGAGACCGGCGTCAACATCGACGCTGAACACCTGGTCGTCACCGAGGCGTTGCGTCAGCAACGCGGCGTTATAGCCCGTACCAGTCCCAATCTCCAATACGCGGTGCGTGTCGTCGACGTCGAGTAGTTCGAGCATCCGCACCATGAGATCCGGTTTCGTACTCGACGACACCGCGTACTGACTCCCGTTCCGTTCATCAAGCGCGGTGACCAGGGTTTCCAGCGAGTACACCAGGTCGAGACCTTCCGGCGAGGCCATGTCGATTCCGCGCCACTGTCCGGTCTGGCTGTCCTGCTGGTACGCCTTCGGCACGAGCACATGCCGGGGAACCGAAGCGACGGCACCGTGCCAAGCTTCGGTCCGGAGGTCACCACGCTCCTTGAGCGCGTTGGCGAGCCGGTGGGCTCGGGTGGCCCAATCGACATCTGTCGCTATCACGGTGTCCCTTCCCCGAGTAGTTCGGCGAGTTGGTCAGTCAGTGCCGCCCCTGTCTTGGCTTCAATCCACCCGTACTGACCAGTGGGGTTGACCTCAAGAAATATCCATTCGCCGTCAGGAGTGACCACGAAGTCGAGCGCTCCGTACTTCAGCCCAAGGTTGTCCATCAGCCGGCGAACACCGCTGGCGACCTCGTCGGGCATCTCGGTCAGCTCGTACGACAACGCGTCGTAATCCGTGCGCCAGTCGACATAGCTGCTCGCGCTTCCCGCACGGATGGCTACCGCAGTCATCCTGTCACCGACCACTGTCACGCGAGTCTCAAAGGACTTCGACACCCAGCTTTGGAAACAGTGGGTAGTGACCTCGATACCTCGTAGGTCGGCGAGGTCCTTTTCGTCGACAAGCCGAGTGAACCCGACCTTGCGTTTCCCTTCTTCGTAGATCGACGATGCCCCAAGCAGCTTGGTAATCGTCTTGCCGCGGTCGGTGAACGACCGTACGGTCGACGGCTCGTTCGTAATCACGGTGTCGGGCACGCGGAGCCCCGACCGGGACGCGGTCACGAGCTGAACCGGCTTGTACGCCGCGCCTGCGGCACGGGCAGGATGGTTCACCCACAACGCCGGAAGCGAGGTGAGCACTCCGCCGAGTCCGTATTTCGCTTCCATGAATGCGTGGTGTCGCTCGGCCGCGCTGAGTTCGGCGGGAAGCTGGTACGCCTCCGGGCTGCGGTACCAGACGGCCCGCACCTCGTCGAGGTCGAGCGTGCGGTGTTCCGTGTTCAGCGTTCCGGACCAGCGCCCGCTTCGCAGCTCAGCCGAGAGGCTGAGCTGCGAAGGGAACCAGGCCGTGTTTATCCGACACACATCAATTTCACGTTCTCGCAGTGCACGCACCAAGTGGTCAGCGCTCATGTCGAACTCACGCGTCAGGATCAGAACCGTCATCGGGCAGGGAACGGCTGGTCGGGGGCGAAATCATAGGTCCAGTCCTCTGACCTTCCCTCGTCGCCGTCGTTGTCCGTCACCGAGTTTGCGGTCGCATCGACGATGTCGATCAGCGTGTGGCCGTCCGGGGTGACCGCGGCCTGCTGCTCATGGTCGTACCTGTACTCGGGCAGCGGGTGCACCGCTGCCCTGGGCACCTGCATCGCGCGCAGATTCCATGGTCGCAGCTCTGCGGACGACGGCACACCGTCGACCGAGGGCTGGCTAAACGAACGCGCCAAAGGGAACTGCGCGGAGTGCGAGGCTATCGGGTCCTCGGCGAACTCGACTGGCGCAATGGTCGCTGTCATTCGGGTTCCTTTCCTCATACCGAACACTGGTTGTGGCCGGCAAGTTGGGTCCCGTTCGCTTGCGCCGAGTTATCGTGCACGGCGGAACGGGAGGATTGGTTCGATCGCGTCCCGAGCCGATCAGGGCTGGGGCCTGTGTCGGCTTGCCGCGAGTTCCCCAACGTCATTAGGTGTGCGCACCGGAAGCACCGTGCACGGCGCCATCTACAGCGTTTCCGCAGTTCTACGGCTCACAGGGAAAGCGTGGCGCGATAGACAGACTCCTCAGCACGCTGGAGGAAGAGGGAATGCCTGGTCGGTGAAGCCGCCTAGGCGTGATCAGCATCGCCATTCGTGCGGGAAAAACCAGCGAAGACGGCGCGAACGATGGTGCTTTGTTCCGTATTGCGTGCGTTTCCGCGATCACGATTACGGTCGCTCCCCTGGTGTGCTCGCTGGCGAGTGGGCCAAGCTATCCGTGCAGGCATCACACTGCGTTCGACGTTAGGTGCACCCAAAGCGATGAACCGGGAGAGTTTCTCTGGGGCTGTCGCGGCCAGCGATGGGAAGGTGCGGCCCATGCGAGGAATGATCGACGGCATGACGATCGGGGAACGGATCGCGTTCTACCGGCGACGGCGGGGCCTGACCCAATCGATTCTCAGCGGTCTAGTGGGGCGCACCGAGGACTGGCTGCGCAAAGTCGAGCGCGACGTGCTGCCGCTCGACCGGCTGTCGGTGTTGCGCCGCTTGGCGTTCGCACTGGACATTAATCTTGGCGATCTGATCAGCGAGCCCGTCCTGATGGACTGGTCGGAAGAGCCGGGCCGCCGCACCCTCCCCGCTCTTCGGGTGGCGCTCATGGACCACCGGCAGTTTCTCTCACAGCCCTGCACCGACGAGCCGGTCCGGCTGGCTTCCCTGGCCCGCGACATCGCCGAGCAGTGGAGCGACTACCAGAATTCCCGCTATACCCGGCTCACCCAGCGTCTCCCCCTGCTCATCACCGATGCCCAAGCCGCCTGTCAGCAGTACGGAGCCGGCAGCGACGACGGTCTGCGGGCGCACGAGTTGGCGGCCAGCGCGCACCACTTGGCCACCGCGTTGCTCACCAAACTCGGCGAGGCAGAGCTCGCGGCGATCGCTGCCGCCAAGGGGCTGACCGCAGCCAACACCAGCGGCAGCCCGCTGATGATCGGTTCGCTGTACCGGTCGGTTGCCCACGCCCTGCTGTCCATCGGCGACTTCAAACAGTCCGCTGCGCTCACCCGCGCTGCAGCCGACTACCTGCAATCCGACCTGGGCACCGCATCACCGGAATACCTCTCCGTGTATGGGATGCTGCATTTGGTTGGCGCGGTCGCCTCATCCCGAATGGAGGACCGCACCGACACGAACACATTCCTCGCCGAAGCCGACCACACAGCCACCCGGCTCGGCCAGGACGCGAACTACCTCTGGACCGCGTTCGGCCCCACCAACGTCGCCATCCACCGGGTCGCGGCCGCGATGGAACTTGGCGACATCCAAGTCGCCGTCGACCTTGGCTCCCGCCTGGACACCGATGCCCTGCCCACCGAACGCCGTGTCCGCCACGCCATCGAAACAGCGCGCGCCTATGTCCGGTGGAACAAGATCGACGATGCGCTAGCACTGCTGCTCAGCGCCGAACAGTACGCTCCCGAACAGGTCCGCTACCACCGGTTGTCGCGCATCCTGGTTCATGAGGTGATTCGGCTTCCCCGCCCGACGCCCCACGCCGTCCAACTCGCCTACCGGATGGGCGTGCACGGCACCGACCCACAGCAACCGTAACCTCCCGGCATGTCGACGACCGCTGTTCCGCACGCCGTTCGCGCCGATGTCGAGACTCTGTGGGCCTACCACGACATGCACCACGAACTGCGCCGGGTCGATGTCTGCATCGGCTTGGGCAGCCACGATCTCGGTGTGGCCACCTACGCCGCTGAGCTGTACCACCAGGGCCTGTTCGGTCGGATCGTGTTCACCGGTGCGAACGCGCCCACCACGATCGAGAGGTTCCCGCGCGGGGAGGCCGTGCATTACCGCGAGCACGCGAACAGCCTCGGTGTGCCGACCGAGTCGATCACAGTGGAGACCGAGGCAACCAACACCCACCAGAACCTTGCCTACAGCCGCGCGGTCTTGACCGCCGCTGGGATCGCGCCGACATCGATCCTGCTGATCTCGCGGCCCTACCAGCAGCGACGGGCGTATGCGACGTGTCGGAAAGTCTGGCCGGAGGTCAACGTGCTGTGCAGTTCCCAGCCGTTGCCGCTGGACGAGTATGTCGACAGCATCGGCGACGTCAACCGCGTGATCAACATGCTGGTGGGCGACACCCAACGGATCACCGAGTACGCCAAACGCGGCTTCGCCATCGAACAGGAGATGCCCGCCGATGTGCAGGCCGCATACGACCGGCTGGTCGATGTCGGCTACACCAGCCGCCTAATCTAAACGCCGTCGCCGCTGGGTGCGCCGCAGTAAGCCTTCCCACTCATCGATCACGGTGCGAAATTGGACCGGCGGGTCGGCTGTGCGTCCTAGCGGTGGTTTACGGCCCGCGCCCCACCGAGGTACTACCCGACATCCCAGCCATACGCCGGTCGACCGTGTCTCGATCGGCCATGGCGCACTCTGCACCGCCTGCCTGCTCCGGTCCTTATCGGACTCGGCCCGACCAGCTCCGAGCGAACCGACGTGTGCGTGACGACGTCCGGCCGCACCGACCGGGGGCGACCGGCGAAGGCGCTAACGCAGGAAACCCTGATGCAGCGCGCGAAGGACGGCGTTGGTCCGATCGCGGGCACCGAGTTTGACCAGGATGGTCGACACATGGTTCTTCACGGTGCCGCCAGCGAGATACAGGGCCTCGGCGATCTCCCGATTGCTGTAACCCTCGGCGACCAACCGCAGCACCTCGCGCTCGCGTTCGGTGAGTTCCTGCATCGGCCGGGCATCGAAACCCGGTGGCGGCGGGCCGGATCGGATCGCTCGGAGCATCCGATCGGTGATGGACGGCGCGATGAGCGTGCCGCCGTCGGCCAGGGTGCGCACGGCCCTGGTGAGCTGTTCGACCGTCACATCTTTGAGCAGGTAGCCGCGTGCGCCTGCCCGCAGAGCGTCCAGCACGAGGGTGTCGTCATCGAAGGTGGTGAGCACGAGCACCGGGATCTCGACCCCGCGCTCCGCCAGCGCCCGCAACGTCCAGATGCCGTCGTAGCGGGGCATCCGCAGGTCGAGCAGGATCACCTCCGGGTCCGTCGCGGCGACGATCTCCAGCGCGGCCCGACCGTCGTCGGCCTCCCCGACCACGTCGATGTCGGCGATGTCCAGCAGGGTGCGGATGCCGTGCCGCACGAGCGTCTGGTCGTCGACCACCACGACGCGGGTCATGTCGGCAACCATCCCGTCACCTTGAAGCCGTCGTCGCCGTCGTAGACCACGTCCCCGCCGAAGGCACGGAAGCGTTCGGTGAGCCCGCGCAGCCCGTTGCCCGCGACCGGATCGCGGTTGCCCCGGCCGTCGTCCACCGCGGTCAGCACCGCCCTGCCCGCATCGACGGAGACCTCGATCCACAGCTCCCGGGCGTCGGCGTGCCGGATGGTGTTGGTGATGATCTCCTGCACCGCCCGCACCAACGCGGTCGTCTGCGCCTCATCGAGCCGAATCCCGGGATCGACGTCGATCGACACCTCCAGGCCCGGCAGGTCGCGTCCGATCGCGCGCAGGATCTCGGTGAGATCCGCCGGTTCGGTCCGCATCCCGCCCACCGTGGCTCGGACATCGGCCAACAGGTCGCGGGCCACCCGGTCCGCCCTGGTGACGTGTTCACGGACTCGCTCGCCCTCGCGGTGTCGGGCCGCCTCCAACTCCAAGGTGAGGACGGTCAGCTGGTGGCCGATGAGGTCGTGCAGTTCGCGGGAGATCCGAAGTCGCTCGGCGGTGCGGGCCGATTCCGACAGGAGGGCGGAGGCGGCCCGCAGATCGATGTGCACCTGCGTCAGCTCCTGACGCATCCGCTGCTCGCGAACGAGCGTCACCGAGCTCAACAAGGTCGCCAGCTGGATGAGCAGGTAGAACCCGAGAACGATCACCGTCTCGGTCAGGTCGTTGTGCTCCACCCTGGTCAGCAACAGCGTGAGCACCCCGGTGTTGAGCCCGACGAGGATCAAGCCGGTGCGCAATGCAACGACATAGACGCTCACCGCCGAGTTGACCACCAACAGGATCGGCATCAGGCCCATGTCGGGCGTGCTCAACACGACCGCCCACGAGGACAGGACCGACACGGCCAGCATCGCCTTGCGGAATCTCGGCGCGCCCTCGCCGACGGAGAACAGCAGACTCCCGACGAACACCACGAACAGCACCGACCACCAACCTCGGCCGATGTCGGGCTGCGTCATGCCCAGCAACACCGGTCCGCCCACGGCCACCGCCACGACGATCATCGCCAGCCCAGCCCACTGGTCCGTGCTCACCCGCCGCATCACGTCACTGTAGAAGGCGGGCCGGATCCTCACCCGTGCCGAAAGTCATGGGTGCATCTGCTGACCATCGGCACAGGTGCGGCGGGGTCCCACGCGCCTAGCGTCCTACGGCATGACAGCTCCGACGCTGGCGATCGACGCCAAGTCCCTGCACAAACGCTACGGCGCCAAGACTGCCGTGGAAGACGTGAGCCTGGCGGTCCACCCCGGCGAGGTACTCGGCGTCCTGGGCACCAACGGCGCGGGCAAGACCACCACGGTCGAGATGATCGCCGGATTACGCAGGCCGGATCGCGGCAGCGTCAAGATCCTGGGTTTGGACCCGCAGCAGGACCGCACGAAGGTGCGTCAGCTGCTCGGCGTCCAGCTACAGCAGGCCGTACTGCACAGTGCGTTGACAGTCGACGAACTCATCGGCCTGTACCGCACCTTCTACCCGAGCCCCCGGCCCGCCGAGGAACTGCTGGAACTCGTCGGCCTGCGTGAACAGCGCCGCGTTCGCTTCGAGAAGCTCTCGGGCGGCCAACAACAGCGGCTGTCCATCGCGCTGGCGCTGGCGGGCCGACCCCGCGTGGTGATCCTCGACGAACTCACCACCGGTCTCGACCCTCGCGCCAGGCGGCAGATGTGGAAGACCATCGAGCGGCTGGTGGAGGAGAACGTCACCATCCTGCTGGTCAGCCACGCCATGGAGGAGGTCGAACGCCTCTGCGATCGCATCGCGCTCATCGACGCGGGCCGCGTCATCGCACTCGACACCCCGGCCGGGCTCGTCGCCCGATCCGGGGCCAAGAACCTGGATGAGGCCTTCGTCGCGCTCACCGGGAAGGAACTGGAGGACGCGGAATGAGCACTGCGATCGAGAACCATCGGCCCGGTGTGGCGGCGTGGGTCACGCTGATCCGCTGCGAGGCCAAGATGGTCATCCGTGACACCGCAGGCCTGATCGTCCCGATCGGGCTTCCGCTGTTGATCCTGGTGATGAGCGCGTCCTCGGCCAGCGATGAGATCGTGGCCAACGGACGCACCGCCCTGGATCTGTTCGTCCTCCCGCTCGCGCTGACCATGGTGGTGGCCACGGTCGGGATCATCAACATGCCCAGTTTCCTGTCGTATTACCGCCGAACGGGGATTCTGCGCAGACTCTCGGTCACGCCCGCATCGCCGACCATGGTGCTCGTCGCCCAGGTCGTCGTGAGCGTCATCCAGACCACGATCGGACTCGGCGCAGCCATCGCCGTCGCATTCCTCGGTTTCGGGGCCAATCCGCCGGTGCACCTCGGCACGGCGTTGGGCGTCTATGTCCTGGTCATGGCGGCGATGTATGCCCTGGGCATGCTGGTCGCGGCGGTCGCCCCGACGCCGAATTCGGCGGTCGCGATCGGTCTGGTCATGTTCTTCGCCCTCGGCGCGCTCGGCGGGATGTTCGGCGGACCGGACGCACTCCCCGATGCGCTGGCGACCATTGGCGACTGGCTTCCCTTCGGCGCCTCGGTCGATGCCCTGGCCGCAGCGTGGGGAGGCGAGCCGGTCGCGGTGCAATCCCTGATCTCGCTCGGTGTGACGACCGTGCTCGGCGTCGGCGTCGCCGCCGCGCTCTTCCGCTGGGAATAGCGGCATGTGTTCAGCGGCCCGCAGCATTCGGCTGCGGGCCGCCGCCCGGTACTCAGGTCGTGACGGCGAAGGCGCGTTCGCTGGAGGTCCAGGCGGCACCGATGACTCCGGCCAGGTCGCCCAATTCGGACAACACGATCGGCAGATTGCCGGTCGCCAGGGGCATCGAGCGGCGATACACGGAGCTGCGTACCTCGGCGAGGAGTTGATGTCCGAGCCGCGCGACGCCGCCACCGATCACCACCATGCCGGGATTGATGAAGCTGACCAGCGAGGCCACGACCTGGCCGAGTCGGCGGCCGCCCTCGCGCACCAGGTTGACCGCCGCGACATCGCCCGCGCCCGCCGCCAGTGCCACATCCCGCGCCGACAACTCGCCGCGCTGGGTCAGGGCCTCGGCGAGGAACTCCGATCGGGCGCTCCGAGCAAGCGTGACCGCGTCTCTGGCCAGCGCGGCGCCACCGAAATAGGCCTCCAGGCAACCGACCTCGCCGCAGGCGCAGGCCGGGCCGTAGTCGTCGAGCCGGATGTGTCCGATGTCGCCCGCCGTGCCCGCGACACCGCGATACACCCGGCCGCCCAACAGGATTCCGCAACCGATGCCGGTGCCGACCTTGACGAAGATCAGGTCGTCCAGCGAACGCGCCACCCCGGCATGCCGCTCGCCGAGGGCCATCGCGTTCACGTCGTTGTCGACGGTGACCGGGCAACCCCACTGGCCCGCCAAGCGATCCCGCACCGGGAAGCGGTCCCAGCCGGGCATGATCGGCGGTGCCACCGGCATGCCCTCCCGGAAGCTCACCGGTCCCGGCAGGCCGACCCCGGCGGCCAGCAGTCGTCCCGGCGCCTTGGCCAGCACCAGCGTCGCCAAGGCGACCACCCGGTCCAGGACCGCAGCCGGGCCCGCCCGGACCTCGCATTCCTCGACGAGGTGCTCGATCACCTCGCAGTAGGCGTCGGTGACGGCCACACCGACCGAGGTCGCGCCGATGTCGACGGCCAACAGCCGAAGCGAACTCGACAGGCCCACCAAGGTGGATCGTCGACCGCCACGGCTGGCGGCCGGACCACCCGACTCGACGAGGCCGAGCTCGACCAGACGGTTGACCTCGGCGGCCAACCGCGCCCTCGGCAGGCCGAGACGCTCGCCCAGTTCGACCCGCGACATCGGACCCTCGTCTCGCATCAGGGTCAGCAATCGCGACTGGTCGAGCGTCTCCACCCGAGGTGGCTTGTCACCCAGCGGCGACCTCGCCGGTGGACTGAATCGATCCATGTACTGTCCGTCGCGCCTGCGCGTGTGCTTCCCACACGGCCGAACCCGACTCCTCCTCCACTTCGAAGCGTACGGATTCCACCGGCCACACAGGCGGGTGCTCCCCACCTGTCAACGCCCACGCCGCCTGCCTGGCGGCGCCCAGGGCCACGTACTCGCCGGGCTCCGGGACCTCCACCGGCACTCCGAACAGCGCGGGAGCCACCGCCTGCACGGCGGCGGATCGGGACGCGCCACCCACCAACAGCACCCGACGGACGGCGACTCCCAGTTCCCGCAACGCCACCAGGCCCTCGGCGAGTCCGCACAGCATTCCCTCGACGGCCGCCCTGGCCAGGTTCTCCGGGGTCATGTTGTGTCGGGTGAGACCGGTCAGGGTGCCCGTCGCGTCGGGCAGGTTCGGGGTGCGCTCGCCGTCGAGGTACGGCAGCAGGGTCAGTCCGCCCGCGCCGGGCTGGGCCCGCAGCGCGAGAGCGTCCAAGCCTGCGAGGTCGGTGTCCAGCATCGAGGCCGCCGCCGTTAACACCCGCGCCGCGTTGAGGGTGCAGACCAGTGGCAGGAAGCGGCCGGTGGCATCGCAGAAGCCCGCCACGATGCCGCTCGGATCCTGGGTCGCCTCCTCGGTGACCGCGAAGACGGTTCCCGAGGTGCCCAGGGAGATCACCACGTCGCCCGGGCCCGCAGCGAGTCCCAGCCCGGCCGCCATGTTGTCGCCGGTGCCCGCCCCGAGGACGGCGCCGCCCGGCCCACGACCTGCGGTGCCGGTCGGGCCCAACACCGTGGGCAACCGGGGATTCCGGCCCCCGAAGGCCTCGCCAAGCAGGTCGGGGAGCCAGCGGCCCTCACGGCCGGAGAAGTAACCGGTGCCGGAGGCGTCGCCCCGATCGGTGAACGCCTCGGCCTTGCCGCCACCCGCCAACTTCCAGGTCAACCAGTCATGGGGCAGCAGAACGGAGTCGACTCGGTCGGCGTTCTCGGGTTCGTTGGCGGCCAACCATGCCAGCTTGGTGACGGTGAAGCTCGCCACCGGCACCAGGCCGGTCCGCTGCGCCCAGGCGTCCGCCCCGATGGCATCGACCAGTTCGGCGGCCTGTCCGGCCGACCGGGTGTCGTTCCACAGCAGGGCGGGCCGCACCGGTTCGCCCGCCGCGTCCACGGTCACCATGCCGTGCTGCTGGCCCGCCACCGAGATGGCCGCGACCGGTTCGTCGAGTTGGTCGGTCACCTCGGCCATCGCCTGGTTGCAGGCGGTCCACCAGTGTTGGGGGTCCACCTCGCTCCCATCGGGATGCGCGGCACGGGCGTCGGCGAGAATCCGACCGCTGTCCGCGTCCACGGCCAAGACCTTCGTCGACTGGGTCGAGCTATCGATTCCGAGCACCACGGTCATGGGTCGAGATTCAACCGCACGAGAGCCGTGACGAACAGGGACCGGTGGCTTCCGCTTCGGCCCGTATCGGCATCAATCAGGCGCCGGGGTAGCGGTTAGCAGCTTCAGCGCGGTGTCCAGGCTCCGCAGGTCGATGTCGAAGCCCTCGACGTCGTCGCGGTGCAGCAACGACATGGTCAGTCCCTCGACCACGGTGCGGACCATCTGGGCGGCGCCTACCAGGTCGTGCCCGGTCGGGATCTGGCCGAGCCGTTGTGCCTCGGTAAGCAGCCCCAGGATGTCGTGCTGCGAAATCGCATCGTCGTGCGCGATCATCTCGGCGATCTCGGGTCGACGGCCGAACCGCTCGCCGAAGGCGATGATGAACCGCCATTCCGTTCGGCGGGTGCGGTCCGTCGGCAGCACGGCGATCACCGTGGCCCGCAAGATCTGCAACAACGGTTCCTGCAACGACTGTGTCACGGCGTCGGTGATCCTTTGGGCCATCGCGGCGATGCACTCGCGGTAGGTGAAGAGCAGCAGTGCGTCCTTGTTGGTGAAGCGACGCTGCACCATGCCCAGGGAGACCTCGGCCTCGGCGGCGACCGCCCGCATCGATACCGCGTCGATACCGCCGTCGGCGACCAGCCGCAACAGCGCGGCACCGATCTCACGACGCTGATCTCCTTGGCCAGTGGTGCTCGTCACCTCGGTCGACGCCCTTTCCGCCATGTATGCGATACGAGCGTATCGGCCACGCGATACGCTCGTATCGATCGTACGTGTCCCAAGAGAAGAAGGGCGATCGTCGATATGTCCGGCTCCCGACCATTCCGGCTTCGGCCACCCCGCAATCGACCCGATCGCCGAGCCATCGGCTGGTGGTTGCTCCAAGCGATCGTGATCGCGCTGCCCCCGATCGCGGTCCTCGCCCTGCTCGCCTGGTTGATCAGCCCCGCCCGGTTCTGGTTGGCCATGCCCGCCGTCGTGCTCGGCGTGCTCGCCGCCTGCTACGCCGCCGTGATGCCGGGCTGGCGCTACCGGGTGCACCGCTGGGAGACCACCGACATCGCCGTGTACACCCGCAGCGGTTGGTTCTGGCAGCAGTCCCGGATCGCCCCGCTGGCCAGGATCCAGACCGTCGACACCGTGCGCGGGCCGCTGGAGCGGATGTTCGGTCTGGCCACCGTGACCGTCACGACCGCCTCTGCGAAGGGCGCGTTACGCATCGAGGGCCTGGATCACGAACTGGCCGAGGAGATCGCCCAGCGGCTCACCGAACAGACCCAATCGACCGCAGCGACCGCAGGTGACGCGACATGACCGAGCAACCCGCGACCACCAACCCGACCGGACCCGCCGACCCGCATCCCGCGACCGACGCCACCACCGAGGAGTTCGCCGACTGGCGGCGGCTGCACCCGCTCACCCCCGCCGTCGCGGGCACCTACCTGCTCGGCCTCGCCGTGCTGACCGCCGCCATCCTGATCTACCGATCGGTGCCCGGTTGGATCATCTGGTTAAGTGTCCTGCCGCTGCCTATCCTGGTCACGCTCTATGAATGGCTCCGGCTGCGCACCACCCGATTCCGGGTGGCAGGGGGCCGTTTCGAACTGCACACGGGCGTGCTGTTCCGCAGCAGACGCAGTGTCGCGCTCGACCGGATCCGCAACGTCGACGCCACCGCCGAGCCGGTCGGCAGGATGTACGGACTCACCGGACTGCGCATCGGCACCGGGGAGAACGCAAGCGACAGC
Source organism: Actinoalloteichus hymeniacidonis (assembly GCF_014203365.1). Lineage (NCBI taxonomy): Bacteria > Bacillati > Actinomycetota > Actinomycetes > Pseudonocardiales > Pseudonocardiaceae > Actinoalloteichus > Actinoalloteichus hymeniacidonis. The sequence continues at coordinate 701,302 of NZ_JACHIS010000001.1, read as the reverse complement.
GAGGCATTGGCGTTGTCGCCGCTGGGTCGAGCGGAGGCCGAACGACTCCGCGCCAGCCTGCTGCCCCGGCGGGCCGAGGCGACCGATTCACCGGAGATCGCCTCGTGGACGCCGAGTTGGATCCGGTTCGCCCCGTTCTCCTTCACCACCCCGCTACTCGGCCTCGCCGCCTTCGGCGCCGTCTATGAGGGACTCGACATCCTGGGCGTCGACATGGACCGGCAGGTGATACCCGACCTGGTCGGTCGGCTGGCCGACTTCCCACTGCCGCTGGTCATCGGCGCGTTGCTGCTGGCCCTGCTCGTCATCGGGACACTGGGCAGTGTCCTGGTCTACGCCGAGACCTGGTGGCGACACCGACTCACCGAGGACAGCGAGGCCCTGCACGTCCGGCGCGGCCTGCTGACCACCCGCAACATCACTTTGGAACGCAAGAGGGTGCTGGGCGTCGAGGTCCGCGAACCGCTGTCGCTGCGGTGGGCCAAAGGCGCCTCGGTGGAGGCCGTCGCCACCGGGTTGGGCAGCCCGGAGGACGAACAGAACTCCGCCAGGGGAACCCTGCTGCCGCCGACCGGAAACGGGCTGGCCTGGCCGGTAGCCGCCCGAGTACTGCGGCGCAGCGCGTTCCCGATCGACGCAGCGGAGCTGTCGCCCCACCCTCGGATCGCCCGGCGCCGCCGACTCGGCTGGGCGGTGGGTTGGGTCGCGGCGCCCACCGCGCTCCTGGTGGGCCTCGGTCTGCTGCTTACCGACGTGCTGATCCATATCGGCTGGTTGTTCGCCGTCGTCGCGCTGCCCATCGCGGTGCTCTTGGCGCTGGACGCCTACCGCAACCTGGGACACGGCCTGGACCCGGAGTTCCTGGTCTCACGGAAGGGTTCGGCGAGCCGCCACACCACCGTGCTGCGCCGGACGGACATCATCGGCTGGACGATCCGCCGATCGCCGTTCCAGCGTCGACATGGTCTGATCACCCTGTCGGCCACCATCGCGGGCGGTACCGGCGCCTATCGGATTCCCGACGCCGATCAGGATGAGGGCGTCGAACTCGCCGATCACGCCTTGCCAGATCTGGTGGCGCCGTTCCTCGTCGACACGAAACGGGACTAGCCGGGCGCCGCGGGCAGGCGGCAGCGCCTCGGCACTGCGGATCGCCTGCCCCGGGCGCCTGCAGGCAGCCGAGGTGCCGCGCGGGCGAACCCGCGCGCCATCTACTTGGCTTGCTCGTTCTTCTCCTGCTGCAACCGTTCGCCCAACTCGTCGACGACGAGGGACTCGGCGTGGATCGCGCCGGACCGATACGCGGCCCGACCCGCCATCTGCGCCAGCACCGGGGCGGTGATCATCTGGAAGAGCCCGACCAGGATCAGACCCGACGCGTAGACGAAGTCCAGCTGGATCGCCGTGCCGATCAACAGCAACAACAGGCCGAGCGTCTGTGGCTTGGTGGCCGCCTGCAGCCGCGAGGTCACGTCGGGGAACCAGAGCACGCCCAGAGCGCCCAGCACGCAGAACACGGCGCCTCCGATGAGGCAGACCGACGATACGATGTCCGCGATGCTCATCGGTGCGTCCCCTTCCGCTCCACCAGCCGGACGACCGTCATCGAGCCGATGAACCCGAGCAGGGCCACCGCCACCAACAGCGCGACATTGGACCCGTCACCCTGGCCCGCCATGTTCACGGCGGTGCCGCCGACGATGAGGATGACCAGGACGTCGACGGCCACGATCCGGTCCAGGGTTGTCGGTCCACGCACCAGCCGGACCATGATGATCAACCCCGCGACGCAGATCAGCGCCAGGGTGATCGCGAAAACGATCTCCATCTCAGCCGTCCTCCCTGTCGGCGGGGCCCGGCTCCGAACCCCCGTCGGGCCGTGGCTCGGCCGTTGATTCCGAGGCGGACGTCCCCGTCGCCCCCGACTCGGCGGGCTTCGGCGCAGCAGGCTTCGACCCAGCAGGCTTCGACTCAGCGGGCTGCGCCGAGGTCGATGCCTGCATCGCCGCGACGTCCTCATCCGAGCCCAGCGCCAGGATCACCAGGCGCTGCAGGGCCAACACCTCGCCACGCACCTTCGCCAGGTGCGAGCTGTCCCGCAGGCCCAGCGCGTAGACGTAGAAGACCCGCTGGGCACGGTCGATCTGCAGGACGAACTTTCCGGGGCCCAGGGACACCAGGTTCGCCGCAGCCACCACCACGTGGTCGATGTCGGAGGGAACCGGGACGGAGATGATGGCCGCCTTGGTGCGCGGACCGAAGCGAACCGATTCCCAGGCAACCTGCAACGCCGAGGTCAGCAGGTCGGCCAACACCCACACCAGCAGGTACAGCAGTCGAAGCGGACGCAGGCGCAGCCTGGTCGCGATGGCGGGCATCGGGAAGGCGACGACCACCACGATCGCGACCGTCAGACCGGCCACCGCGGTGGGCACGTCCAGCGTTCCCCACAACAGCACCCACACCACGGCCAGCCAGATGATCAGCGGCAGCCGAAGCCAGGCGTGTCGGCGGGCCTTGCGCGTCACGGTCATCCCGCGTCCTCTCCCAGCACGGCGGTCACGTACGGCCCGCCGTCGAGCAGGTCCTCGGCGGCACGAGCACTGATCTCCGACAGCGGTCCGGCCAGCACCGCGATCAACACGCCGAAGACGACCATCGAGCCGGTGGCGACCACCATCGACTTCGAGGTCGATCCGGTGCCGATGATCAGCTCATCGGTGGGATCCGGGTCGGCGTGCGGGGCGCGTGCCTTGCCCCAGAACCCCAGCACCCAGATCTTGGCCATCGCGTACAGGGTGAGGAAGCTGGTCAGCACCGCCGCCGCCGTGGCGATGTAGGCGGTCGTGGTGCCGACCCCGACGCCACCCTGCAGCAACACCAGCTTGGCCACGAAGCCGGAGAACGGCGGGATGCCCGCCAGGCTCAGCGCAGGCAGGGCGAACAGCACGGCCACCAGCGGATACGCCTTCGCGATACCGCCCATCCTGCGAAGCGCCACCGTGCCGGTATGTCGGGTGAGCAGACCGCTGACCAGGAACAACGTCGCCTGCACCGTGATGTGGTGCACCACGTAGAGGATGACGCCCGCCAAGCCGATCACGTCGTAGAGCCCCAGGCCGAACAACATGTAACCGATGTGGCTGACCAGTAGGAAGGACAGCAATCGGTTGATGTCGTTCTGCGCTATCGCGCCCAGGGCGCCGATGATCATCGTGACCAGCGCGATGACCAGCATCAGCGTCCAGCCCTGATCATGATCGAAGATCAACGTCTGGGTGCGGATCAGGGCGTAGACCCCGACCTTGGTCAGCAGCCCGGCGAAGATCGCCGTGATCGGCGCGGGCGCCGTCGGGTAGCTGTCCGGCAGCCAGAAGTGCAGCGGCACCATCGCGGCCTTGATACCGAAGACCACGACCATCAGCAGCCCCAGGGCCGTCTGGATACCGGGCGGCAGATCACCGACGCGCCCGGCCAGGTCCGCCATGTTCACCGTTCCGGTAGCGGCGTAGACCAGACCGATCATCGTGATGAACAGCAGCGACGAGGTGAGGCTGACGATGATGTAGGTCATCCCGGCGCGTATCCGGGTTGCCGTGGTTCGCCGCACGATCAGCACGTACGAGGCCGCGAGCATGATCTCGAAGGCCACGAACAGGTTGAACAGGTCGCCGGTGAGGTAGGCCAGCGCCACACCCGCACACAGCACCAGGTACATCGGGTGGAACGCCGTACTGGAGGTGTCCCGACCGTAGTCGGTGATCCGCTGGCCGATCGAGAAGATCAACACCGCCAGCATGACCACCGCCGAGACCAACAGCAGCAACGCGGCGAGTCGGTCGGCGATCAGCGTGATGCCGAAGGGCGCGGCCCAGCCGCCCATCTGCAGTACGACCGGGCCCTCCCGGTCGGCGGTGACCAGCAGGAAACCGGCGTCCACGGCAATGAACGTCAGCACCAGCACGCCCAAGAGCCGCTGCAGGTTCGCGAAGCTGCCCAGAACCAGGGACAAAGCCGCCGCCAGCAGGGGAAGCAATACCGGCAGCGCTACGAGCACGTTCACCGAACGGCCTCCTCGTGGTCGTCGGTCTCGTTCTCGTCGTCGTCGTCCTCATCCTCGGCGAGGCGTTGTTGCAGCCGTCTGATTCGCCGGTCCTCGACGTCGTCACGCACTTCGTCGTGGCCCAGCAACACCGAGGATCGATAGGCCAGGGCGAGCAGGAAGGTGGACAGCGCGAAGGTGATCACGATGGCCGTCAATGCCATCGCCTGCGGCAGGGGGTCGGTCATCTCCTCGACCTCGACTCCGCCCAGGATGGGCGGCCTGCCGGGCGGGCCGCCCGCCGACTGGAGGAACAGGTTGGCGCCGTGGCCGATGATGACGATGCCGATGATGATCCTCATCAGCGAGCGCTGCAGCAGTAGGTAGAAGCCAGCCGAGTACAGCACGCCGAGAGTGATCGCCATCACGACATTGATCGGGCCGCCGGTCATCGCATCACCCTTCGGTTCCGCACCAGCTGTTCCTCGATGCCCGCGCCGAGAGTGCGCAAGAGGTCGATGACGACTCCGACGATCAACACGTACACCCCCACGTCGAGCAGGAGGCTGGTGACAAACTTCAGATGCCCGAGCACGGGCAGGTCGGTCTCGAAGGCGTAGCTCTCCAGCACGTGGCCACCGAAGAAGGTGGGGACCAGCGCGGACAACACCGCCAGGCTCAATCCCAGGCCGATGATCACCGGCGGCCGCAGCTTCACCGCCGCCCGCATCTCCAACGGGCCGCCCGCGATGTAGCGCAGGACGAAGGCCTGTCCGGCTACCAGACCGCCGGAGAATCCGCCGCCCGCCCGGTTGTGCCCCGCGAAGAGCAGGTAGAGCGAGAGCACGAGAACCGTGGGGAACAGCAGCCGGACCGCGACCTCCAGGAGCACCGACCGTTCTCGGCCGTCGCGGGAATCGCCCGCGAGCAGCCATTGCTCGCGTGGCGTGTCCCAGTCCTCCCAGGACGGGAGCCTGCCGATCGTCATGGTGCCTCCTCGTCGTTGGTCCGCTTGGACTCCTCGTTCGAGGGCGCACCGTCCGCGCCGGTCTCGCCACGCTGCCCACGGCTGCCGTCGGTGCTCTCGGTTGCGCTCTTGGCACCGAGTTCGTCGCCGCCTGCCCCACCGCTGCGGCCGCCCGGCGCGGCCAACACCGTCTGCTCCTCGACCTCCACGGGCGAGGGAGTCCTGGTACGGCGTACCGCGAGGATCAGGCTGGCCACGCCGGTCGCCGCGACCGCGAGGACGGTGATCTCCCCGACGGTGTCGAACGCTCGGAAGTCGACCAGGATCGCGTTGACCACGTTGGTGGCGTTCGCACCGTCCTCGGCCCGGGAGATGAACTCCTCGCTGGAGGTCGGCGGCGCCTGTCGAGCACCGGAGAAGATCACGGTTGCGACGGCCACGAAGGCACCGGCCGCCACCGAGATCACCACCTTGGGCCACCGGAGTCGTTTCGCCGACTCGATCTGGGTGAAGCGCGCGGGCAGCTTACGCAAGACGAAGACGAAGGCGACCAGCGTCAGCGTCTCGACCAGGAATTGGGCCAAGGCCAGGTCGGGCCCGCCGTCGACGACGAACAAGGCACCGATGGCGTAACCGATCCCGCCGGTCAACAACACCGCGGTCAGCCGCTGGCGCACCATCGTCAAGGCGATCGCACCCACACACACCAACACCGCAAGCGGTACCTGCGCCGCCGAGTGCCACAGCTGCTGCTCGCCGAGGAACGAGGTGCCGGTCAGCACCGCCGTCCCCGGGATGAACAGCATCGTGAGCAGGATGATGCCCAGGTAGGTCGGCAGCGAACCGACCTGCAATCGCCCGGTCACGCCGTAGGACAGCACCTCCAAGGAGAGCACCGATCGGTCGTAGAAGGTCTGGGCGTGCAGGAAATGCGGCAGCTTGGGCGCGGGCTTGTCGGCCGTCCGCTCCCGAAACCACCAGACACCGAGGCCGAGGACCACGACCACCGCCGACAACAACAGCGGCAGGTTGAACCCGTGCCACAACGCCAGGTGATAGGCCTCGCCGTCCGAGGGGAAGCCCGCCGCGTACGGCGCCACCAGCGTCTCCACCGGCGCGGGCCACAGTCCGAGGACCAGGCCGGCCAACGCGGGGATCGCGGCGGGCAGCACCAGGCCCATCGAGGGAGCGGGCGCCACGCTGGGTGTCACGCCCGGCTTGTCGCCGAACGCGCCCCAGACCAGACGGATGCTGTAGGCGACGGTGAGCACCGAGCCCAGGACCAGACCGATCAGCACCAGCACACCCCGGGCCCCGCCCTGGTGAGCGAAGGCCTCGAACGCCGCTTCCTTGCCGATGAAGCCGAGCAACGGCGGAATACCGGCCATCGAGCCCGCCGCGATGACGGCCAACGCGGCCAGCCCCGGGAATCGTCGGCCCAAGCCAGACAGCTTTCGAATGTCCCGAGTGCCCGCCTGGTGGTCGACGATGCCCACCACCAGGAACAGCGCCGCCTTGAACAATCCGTGCGCCAGGAGCATCGTGACGCCCGCGATCGCGGCGATGTAGGTGCCACCGCCGGTGAGCACCATCAGGAAGCCGAGCTGGCTCACGGTTCCATAGGCCAGCATCGTCTTGAGGTCGTGCTGGTAGAGCGCTCGGACACCGCCGATGAGCATCGTCGCTATACCGATCACCGCGATCGGCAGCCACCACGAGGTCAGGCCGCCGAAGGCCGGGGCCAGCCGCGCGACCAGGTAGACGCCCGCCTTGACCATGGACGCCGCGTGCAGGTAGGCGCTGACCGGCGTCGGCGCGACCATCGCGCCGGGCAGCCAGGGGTGGAAGGGCATCTGCGCCGACTTGGTGAACGCGCCGACGAGGACCAGCACCACGGCGACGCTGACCCCGGTGCCGCTCGGCGGGTCGGCGACGATCTCGGAGATGCGGAAGGTGCCCGCCGCGTGGCCGAGCATGATGACGCCCATCAGCATCGTCAGGCCGCCGAACACGGTGACCAACAGGGCCTGCACCGAGGAGCGACGCATCTTCTTGCCGACGCCGTCCTGCCCGACCAGCAGGAAGGAGCAGACCGTCGTCAGCTCCCAGAAGATGTAGAGGCTGATGAGGTCGTCCGCGACGACCAGGCCGAACATGGCCCCCGCGAAGGCGAGCAGCAGGGCGGAGGTCCGCCCGATCCCCTCGCCGTGGGAGCCGAAGTAATAGACGCAGTAGGCGAGGATCAGCGCACCCAGCCCGGAGACCAGGAAGATCATCAACATCGAGAGGACGTCGAGCCGCAGCACCATCTCGAGCCCGATACTGGGCGCCCACGAGAAGGTCTGGACGACGGGCTCGTCCGCCAGCACCGAGGAGAGTCGACTCAACGACCACGCCAGGGTCAGGGCGGGCAGAACCGCCGCGACCGCGAAGGCCCAGCGGCCGAGTCGACGCACCAAGAGCGGCAGTAGGGCCGCGAGTACGAGGTGCGCAGTCACCAACAGGAGCACACGAACTCCCTCCTACGCGGCGCTGCCGCCTGGCCGAGTTCGCTCATCGCTCCTCCGTGACTCGGGTGGATCGCCTGGTCACGACCCACGCAGGCATGGGGCATGGCGGACTGTCAGGTCCGTCTGGCACTACGCGGGACAACGGAAATCCTACGGTCGTCCGAGCACCCTTCTTGCATCGGCACGGCGCAGAGGCGCCGATCTCGGTAGATCGACGCCGTTGTGAGGTCCTGGTGAAACCCGCCGTTCCGAGGCCGTGAACCCGCCGGCCGATACATCTCTGGGCACACTTACGGCACGGTTGACCTGTGATGACAATGAATCCGGCCGTCGAGTGCGATCAGAAGACCTCGGAGGGAACGTAGGTTCCCCAGACGGAACGCAGAGCGTGACACACTTCACCGACGGTGGCCCGCGCAACCAACGCTCGCTTCATGGGGTAGAGCACGTTGCCGGTCCCCTTCGCGGTCTCGACCAACTCGGCCAGCGCGGCGGTCACCTCCGCGTCGTCCCGCTCGGCACGCAGGGCAGCCAGCCGAGCCGCCTGGGCCTCCTCGATGGTGGGGTCCACCCGAAGCGGCTCGTAGGGCTCCTCGACGTCCACGGTGAAACGGTTGAGCCCCACCACGACCCGTTCGCCGCCGTCGATCTCGCGCGAGTTCTGGTACGCGGTCTCCTCGATCTCCGACTTCTGGAAGCCCTGCTCGATCGCGGCCACCGCACCGCCGCGCTCCTCCACCTTCGACATCAACGCCAGCGCGGCCGCCTCGACCTCGTCGGTCATCGCCTCCACGGTGTAGGAGCCCGCGAAGGGGTCGACGGTCGCGGTGAGATCGCTCTCGAAGGCGATCACCTGTTGGGTACGCAACGCCAGCCGGGCGGCCTTCTCGGTGGGCAGCGCGATGGCCTCGTCGTAGGAATTGGTGTGCAACGACTGAGTACCGCCGAAAACGGCGGCCAAGGCCTGGATCGTCACGCGAACCATGTTGACCTCGGGTTGTTGCGCGGTGAGCTGCACGCCGGCGGTCTGGGTGTGGAACCGCAGCATCAGCGACTTCGGATTCGTGGCGCCGAACTCCTCTTTCATCACCTTTGCCCAGATTCGGCGGGCCGCCCGGAATTTCGCGACCTCCTCCAACAACGAGGTCCTGGAGACGAAGAAGAACGCCAACCTCGGTGCGAAGGCGTCGACCGACAGCCCCGCCGCGATGGCGCCTCGGACGTACTCGATGCCGTTGGCCAGGGTGAACGCGATCTCCTGCGCGGGCGTGGCCCCGGCCTCGGCCATGTGATAGCCGGAGATCGAAATGGTGTTCCACTTCGGCAGCACGTCGTTGCAGTAGGCGAAGATATCGGTGATCAGCCGCAGCGAATGGGCAGGCGGGTAGATGTAGGTGCCGCGGGCGATGTATTCCTTGAGCACGTCGTTCTGAATCGTCCCGGTCAGTTTCGCCGGATCGACACCCTGCTCCTCGGCCACGATCTGATAGAGCAGCAGCAGCACGCTCGCGGGCGCATTGATGGTCATGGACGTGGAGACCTCGCCCAACGGGATTCCGTTGAACAACGTCCGCATGTCCTCGACCGAGTCGATCGCCACGCCGACCTTGCCGACCTCGCCGTGCGCGATGTACTCGTCCGAGTCGTAGCCCATCTGAGTCGGGAGATCGAAGGCGACCGAGAGCCCGTTGGTGCCGGCCTTGATCAATTGGTGGTACCGGGCGTTGGACTCGGTCGCGGTGCCGAAGCCCGCGTACTGCCGCATCGTCCACGGGCGCTGGGTGTACATCGTGGGGTAGACGCCCCTGGTGAACGGGTACTTCCCCGGTTCCCCGACGCGCTCGGGCGGTGCCGCCGCCTCGGCATCGACGTCATCGGGCCGATATACCGACCGGACCTCGAAACCGGATTCTGCCCGCCGCGCCCCGCCCATCATGGAAACCTTTCTCTCGAATGTCGCCGTCGAGATCCCAGGATCCAGGTATCGCGCGAGGCCCCGTGCCGCGCACCCTGGCAGCCTTCATGGAGTCTCGGGTGTGTCCCGCGACCGATCGGTCCGCAATTCGCGGCCGCGTGACGTACAACGTAGAGGTCTGGAGTCGATGGGAGAAGGTCTCGGTGTCCACGCGTAAGACCCCGCGTTCCGACCATGGGCGCTTGATCGCGGGACGCTACCGCCTGCATCAGCTCATCGGCCAAGGGGCGATGGGCACCGTCTGGGCCGCCTACGACGAGTTCCTGCACCGCCAGGTGGCGGTCAAGGAGGTGCTTCTGCCACCCGGGATCCCGCAGGCCGAGGCCGATGAGATGCGGGAACGCACCATGCGGGAGGCCAGGGCCAACGCGATCCTCTCGCACCCCAACGTGGTCACCCTCTTCGATGTCGCGCGGCAGGACGGCGAGCCGTTCGTCGTCATGGAACTGGTGCCGTCGAACAGCCTCGGCGAGGTCTTGGACCGACACGGTCCACTCGATCAGGCACAGGCGGCGTGGGTCGCCGATTCGGTAGCGGCCGCGTTGGAGGCGGCGCACCGCGCGGGCATCACCCACCGCGATGTGAAACCGCGCAACGTCCTGGTCGGGCGGGACGGACAGATCAAGCTCACCGACTTCGGCATCGCCCGCAACGTCGCGGAGAACACCCTCACGGCGACCGGCCTGATGTTGGGCACCCCGAGCTACATCGCGCCCGAGGTCGCCTCCGGCGGCGCGGTGACGACCTCGGCGGATCTGTGGGCCCTGGGCGCCACCCTGTACGCGGCGGTGGAGGGTCACGCCCCCTACTCGGCTGACGCCGATCCGGTGGCCACCGTCTTCCAGGTGGTGCACGGTGCCGTGCCCCAGCCGACCTGCGGTGGCCCGCTCGCCCCACTGATCAGCGGGTTGATGGTCAAGGACGTCGCGCTGCGGTTGCCGCTGTCCGAGGTCCGCCAACGACTGCAACCGCTGCTCCCCGAGTCGCCTGCGAGCATCTCCGCGCTGCTGGAGATCGACGAGATCGCAGGCGAGACGACGACGGACCGCTCACCGGACTCGACGGATCGGCCCGGGTTCCGCGAGCGGGCTCCGTGGGAGACCGGACGCGGCGGCCACTCCGGGCGGGCCGCGCAGGACGACACGGCCGAATCGGAGACGGTGGTCATCCGTCGGCTCGACAACACCCATCCGGCGGGCGACGCAGGCGCGGACGCTCCGTTGGCCCATGATCCAGGCCCGCTGCCCTTCGGCACCGCCCGGCCGGAATCGGTGCCCCCGCCGCCGAGCGGCGTGCCCCGGACGAACACCGGTGCGCGTCGGCGCACCCGAGGACGCGGCAGCAGGCTGGCGACCTTGCTGCTGGCCGTCCCGCTGTTCCTGGGCGCGGCCGCCGGGGGATTCGCGATCGCCCGGACCGTCGGCGGGGAGGCGATCCTGCCGTCGACGACCCAGGAGCACCGGACCGACGGGGCCGAGGACTTCTCCGGCGAACTGCAGTATCAACAGCGCACCGGTACCGCGACCGACTCCGACCCGTCCCAGGGAATCTCCGGGCGCTACTCACTGGACATCCCACGCGGATGGGTCGCGTTCCACGAACAGGGCAGGGCGGAGCTGGGGCCCGATATCCGACACCGGTATCTGGCGGAGGACGGCAGCAGGATGATCTCCGTGCAGCGGCTCATCGACTTCTACCCGGACGGGCGTGTGGCCGACTACATCGACACGCTCAGCCAGCCCTGGTCCAGCAGCGGTGAGCTGCTGATGCTCGGCGCCACCACATCCCCCGCCCCGCCGGGCGGGATCGAGCCGGACCAATCCATCAGCTACCGGCGGGTGGAGGTCGGGCTGACCAGCAACGCCGATCAACGCGAGATCCGACGCAGCACCTTCGCCAACCTGCTGCCCAGGGGCGACGACCTGTGGGTGGTGTCGGTGACGGTGCCCACCGAGACCGAGGGCGCGGGCAGCCGGATCTACGAACACGTCTCGGAGAGCTTCCAGGTGCGGTGACCCAGCCGCGCCTTCACCTGCCGCCGCGCCTGTACGGGAACCAACCGGCCACCACAGCCGGGGTTGGCCCACGATCCGACCGAGTCGCTCTAAGCTCCACGACGTGACCGGCAACGACTCCGAACATCCTCTGACGATCGCCCACGCCGCGAATCCGGCGGCGACGACCGCACCGCTGACCGGGTCGGGTATCAGCGACCCGACGGCGCTGGCCAGTACCGCAGCGGCCCTACTGGCCGAATTGACCGGCCTGCTGCACCACGACCTGGCCATCGTGCTCGGCTCCGGCTGGCGACCCGCCGCCGACGTGCTCGGTGACCCCACCGCCGAGATCCCGATGAGCGACCTACCCGGCTTCGCCGCCCCCAGTGTGGCGGGGCACGGCGGCACCATCCGGTCCGTGGAGGTCGATGGCAAGCATGTTCTCGTGTTGCTGGGCCGCATCCACCTCTACGAGGGCTTGGGCGTCGCTCCCGTCGTGCACGGCGTCCGGACCGCCACCGCAGCCGGCTGTCAGACGGTGGTGCTGACCAACGCGGCAGGCGGACTGCGCGACGGCATGCGGGTCGGCCAGCCGGTGGTGATCGGCGACCACCTGAACATGACCGCCGCCTCCCCGCTGGTCGGACCCCGGTTCGTCGACTGCACCGACCTGTACTCGCCTCGGCTGCGGGCGCTGGCCAAGGAGATCGACCCGTCGCTGACCGAGGGCGTCTACGCAGGCATGCCGGGGCCGCAGTACGAGACACCGGCCGAGATCGGGATGCTGCGCACGCTGGGCGCCGACCTGGTGGGTATGTCGACGGTGCTCGAGGCGATCGCCGCCAGGGCGGCGGGTGCCGAGGTCTTCGGGCTGTCGTTGGTGACGAATCTGGCGGCCGGGATCACCGGCGAGGCCCTGAACCACGAGGAGGTCGTGGAAGCGGGCAAGCAGGCGGCCGAGGAGCTGGGCGCGTTGTTGCGCTCGCTGGTGGTCCGCCTGTGAGCGCCTTGCGGCCACAGGATCGGGATGCGGCCTTCCGTTGGATGGCCGACGATGTCGATCCGACGGCGAAGCTGGAACTACAGCGTGTGGTGGCAGGCGCGATGGGCGGCGACGAGTCCGCGCGCGCCGAGCTGGCGGACCGGATGGCGGGCACCCTGACCTTCGGCACCGCCGGGTTGCGCGGCCCGCTTCGGGCGGGGCCCAACGGGATGAACCGCGCGGTGGTCGTGCGGGCCACGGCGGGTCTGGCCGCCTGGCTGGTCAAGCAGGGCCATGGCGGCGGCATCGTGGTGGTCGGCCGGGATGCCCGGCACGGCTCTGCGGAGTTCGCCCAGGATGCGGCCGATGTGTTCGCCTCGGCGGGTTTCGATGCCAGGGTGCTGCCTCGGCCGTTGCCCACGCCCGTGCTGGCCTATGCGGTTCGGTCCTTGGGCGCGGTGGCGGGCGTCCAGGTGACCGCGTCGCACAACCCGCCGCAGGACAACGGGTACAAGGTCTACCTCGGCGACGGAACCCAGATCGTGCCGCCCGCCGATCGGCAGATCGAGGCCGAGATCGAGGCGGTCGGCGCGGCGATCTCGGTGTCGCGCACCACGCCCGCTCGGACGGTGCTCGACGAATCGCTCGTCCAGGATTATCTCGCGGCGGCTGCGGCAGTGGTTCGGCCCGCCGCGCCGGGATCGGGGCCGGTCGATCGATCAGCGCTGCGGATCGCGGCCACCCCGTTGCACGGTGTCGGCGGCGAACCGCTGGTGGCCGCGTTGCGGGGCGCGGGATTCACCGACGTCCGGTTGGTCCAGTCCCAGGCGGCGCCCGATCCGGAGTTCCCGACGGTGGGTTTCCCCAACCCGGAGGAGCCCGGGACCGTGGACGAGCTGCTGGCGCTGGCTGCCGAGAGCTCGGCCGATCTGGCCGTGGCGCTGGATCCGGACGCGGACCGCTGTGCCCTCGGCGCACGCGGCCGGGACGGCGTCTGGCGGATGCTGCGTGGCGATGAGACCGGGGTGCTGCTCGCGCACCACCTGTTGTCCACCCTGGACCGCGGTCGACATCCCGATCCCCTGGTGGCCACGACCATCGTGTCGTCCTCGCTGCTCAAGGCGATGGCCGCCGAACACGGTGTGCGGTACGACGAGACGCTGACCGGCTTCAAATGGCTGGTGCGGGCGGGCGACGGCTCGGGAACGGGTCTGGTCTACGCCTACGAGGAGGCGCTCGGGCATTGCGTGGCGCCGGATTCGGTGCGGGACAAGGACGGCATCTCGGCGGCCGTGTTGGCGGCCGATCTGGTGGCCGGGCTGCGTGCCACCGGCCGCGATGTGTGGGACGTGCTCGACGAGCTGGCTGGCAGGCACGGCGTGCACCTCACCGAGGGACTCTCGCTGCGCCTCACCGAGGTCTCGGCGGGCGCCAGGTTGATGCGTGCGCTGCGCGCCGAACCGCCGACCACGCTCGCGGGGGTCGCCGTCGAGATGGAGGACCTGTCACCCCGCTCCGATGTGCTGGTGTTGCGCGGCGCTGGACTGCGGGTGGTGGTGCGACCCTCCGGAACGGAGCCGAAACTCAAGGCATATCTGGAGATCGTCGAGCAGGTCGCCGACTCGGCCGATCAGGACACCGACCCGACCGGGCAGGCCCCGGACGCGGAGCGATCGGCCCCCTCGGCACCGGCCATCGCCGCCGCGCGGCAACGCGCCTCGGATCGGCTCGCTGGGTTGCGCACCGAGGTCGCGGCGCTGCTCGCCTGACGCCGTCGTGCGGCGCCCGAGATGATCGGGCGCCGCACACCCCGGTGGTTCAGCCTTCGAGCAGGCCCATGCCGATCTCGGGGTAGCGCTCCCCCGCGACCCGATCGCTGGGCAGCGCCCGTTCGATGCGGGCCAGTTCCTCGGCGCTCAGCTCGATGCCGACGGCCGCGATGTTCTCGGTCAGGTAGCGCCGCCGCTTGGTTCCCGGGATGGGCACGACGTCCGGTCCCCGATGCTGTACCCAGGCCAGCGCGAGCTGACCTGCGGTGACCGCGCGTTCGGCGGCCAGCGTCTGCAGCTCGCGCACCAGGGCGAGATTGTGGGCGAGGTTCTCCTCCGACATCCGGGGCTGGCCGGTGCGGAAGTCGCCCGGATCGAAGTCGGCGGTCCCGGTGAACCGACCGGTCAGGAAACCCCTGCCCAGCGGCGAATACGGCACCAGTCCGATGCCGAGCTCGCGGCAGGTCGGCACCACCTCGGCCTCGATGTCCCGCGACCACAGCGACCATTCCGATTGCACCGCCGCGATCGGGTGCACGGCGTGGGCGCGGCGGATGGTGGCCGCACTCGCCTCGGACAGGCCGAGGTGGCGCACCTTGCCCTCGGCGACCAACTCGGCCATCGCCCCGACCGTGTCCTCGATCGGCACCTTCGGGTCGACGCGGTGCTGGTAGTACAGGTCGATGTGCTCGACGCCGAGCCTGCGCAACGATGCCTCGCAGGCGCTGCGGACATAGCTCGGACTGCCGTCGACGCCTCTGGCCAGCGGGTCCGCGCTTCGAATCATGCCGAATTTCGTGGCCAGCACGACCCGATCCCGCCGATCGGCGATGGCGGTGCCGACGAGGCGTTCGTTGGTGTGTGGCCCGTACATGTCGGCGGTGTCCAACAAGGTGACGCCCTGCTCGATCGCCTGATGGATCGTGGCAATCGATTCGGCGTCATCGGTCTGGCCGTAGAACTCGCTCATTCCCATGCAGCCGAGTCCCTGTGCCGAGACCGGCAGGGAGCCCAACACTCGCGTGGGCAGCGTGGTCTCCGTCATGCGGTCGCCTCCTGAACCTGCTGGGCCGAATCCTCGTCGCGGGTTATCCGCTCATAGTTCTCGATCTTGAAATCGAGTGCCGCCGCGCACGCGCGCAGTTCCTCGATCCGGGCGCCGACGTCGCGTCGGTGGTCGGCGAGGATCTGCCTGCGGCGAGCCGCGGTGGCCGTACCGCCATGACGCAGTCGGGCGTACTCGCGCATCAACCGGATCGGCATCCCGGTGGTACGCAACCGGGTCAGGAAGGTCAGCCAGCGGAAATCGTCGTCGGAATAGGCTCGCCGCCCGGCGGTGTCCCGTGCCGGTGGGTCGACCAGACCGATGCGTTCGTAGTAGCGCAGGGTGTCGATCGACAGCCCGCTATGCGCTGCCGCCTGGGCGATCGAGTAACTCACGCCGGTGACAGTAAGAGCTGGAGTGCACTCCAGCACAAGTCTTCCGTCCATTCGGACCAAGCGGGATCACGATCACGGCCGCACTGCTCGGCCGACGTCGAGCCGACCGGGCCTGCCTGCGGTTTCACCGCTGGCAATCACCGAGAAGACCACGGGAACCCGTTGGGCTGACGGCAGGCGGAACCGGTCACGCACCGAGTACTGCCGGTTATCCTCGAATGATGGCCCGGCCCCGAGTTCATGACGATCAGTTGCGGCTGCGACTACTCGATCAGGCTGGCGAGCTGATCTCGGCTCACGGCCAGGGCGGCTTAAGTCTGCGCAGACTCGCCGCACAGTCCGGCACCTCGACCACGGCGGTCTACTCGTTGTTCGGCAGCAAGGCCGCGGTACTGCGGGCGGTCTACATCGAGGCCTTCCACCGGCTGCGCGCCAGGCTGGAAGCCGTCCCGCTCTCCGGCGATCCGTTGGCGGACCTGCTGGAACTCGGCTTGGCCTATCGCCGCAGCGCGCTGGCGAATCCGCATCTGTACGCGGTCATGTTCCATCGCGGCGGCGCCGTCGAACTCGAACCGGACGAGGCCACGGCTGCGGCAGCGGCGGCGGCGATGCGGCCCCTGGCCGAGACCGTGGCCCGAGGTATCGCCGCCGGACTGCTGTTGGACCGCCCGGCCGAGGAGATCACCTACGCCTGCTGGGCACAGGTGCACGGCATGGTCTCACTGGAGTTGGACGAGGCCATCCCGGCCGGAGTGTCCTCGGATCGGAGCTATCCCGAGGCACTGCGCGCCACCATTCGAGGCTGGCATCCGAACGCGGGCGCCTGACCAGACATCGGCGGATGCCTGGTCAGGCGAGGCGTTGATCAGCAGGGACCGAGGTCGGTCCACACGCCCCATTCGCCGGTGGTTCCCGGGGTCTCGCCCTGCGTCCACCACTTGGCGCGCCACTGGTGTCCGTCGTAGGAGACGGTCGCACCCCCGACATAGGCGGTGGCCGGATCCCAGGCGGCTACCGTGCAGTCACCGGGCTCACCCGGATCTCCCGGGTCACCGGGGTCACCGGGCTCGCCGGGCGGGTTCGGCCCGATCGGCAGTTCGTCGTCCAGCGCCGCGATCAGCTCGCCGTCGGGGGTGTCCCCGTCCAACGACCAGATCATCGCCCCGGACAGGCCGCGTTCCTTGACGTACTGGGCCTTGCGGGTCATCTCGGTCGCATCGTCGTAGGTCCAGAAGGTGTTGCCGTCGAAGAGCCAGGCCTGGCCGGTCTGCTCATCACGGTGCAGCGTGAAGTTCCCCGCCGACGCCTTGATCACCTCGTAGTCCTGGATGCCTGCCTCGTACCGACCGGGCGCGGGTCCGGCGGCGGGCTGGTGCAGGCCGTCGCCGCCACCGGTCACCCCGGTCCAACCCCGGCTGTAGAAGGGAACGCCGAGGACGAGCTTGTCGGCGGGCGCGCCTTCGGCGAGCCACTTGTCGACCACGATCTCACCGGAGACCTGGAGCGGTCCCGGTTCGTTGTCGCCGAGGAACAGCCCGGACTGGTGGTTGGTCGTGGGGTCCCAGGCGCCGTGGTAGTCGTAGCCCTGCAGGGTGCCGAAGGAGAGTTCCTCGAAGACAGCGGGCACGTCGTAGCCGAGGTCGACCTTCTCCGGGTCGGCAGGCAGGAACGCGCTGAGCTCGTACTCCTTGCCGTGCTCCTCGCCGACGGCGTCGAGCTGACTACGCCATTCCTGCAGCAGCAGGGTGAAGTTCTCCCGGTCCTCGGGGCGGATCACGTTGCCGACCTCACCCTCGGAGCCCGGCCATTCCCAGTCGAGGTCGATGCCGTCGAAGACGCCCAATGCCGAGCCGGGGCCGCCCTGGGGCTCGCCGCCCATGACCGGCATGTTGCCCCGGATCCACATGTCGATGCACGACTCCACGTGCGCGCGCCGGGATTCCGCCGTGGCGGCCGCGTTGGAGAAGTACTTCGACCAGGTCCAGCCGCCGAAGGAGATCTGCACCCGCAGGTGCGGGTACTTCTCCTTGAGCTGGCGGAGCTGGTTGAGGTTGCCGGCCAACGGCTGGTCGTAGGTGTCGGCCACCCCGCTCACGCTCTGCTCGGCGGTGTAGCGACGCTGGTAGTCCGCCCAGGCGTCACCGACGCCCGCCTGGTTGGCCTGGAAGCACTCGCCCTGCTCGGTGATGTTGCCGAACGAGTAGTTGATGTGCGTGAGCGCGGCTGCGGATCCGGAGGTGTCGATGTCCTTGACCAGGTAGTTCCGGTCGTAGACGCCCCACTGGGTGAAGTAACCGATCTTGCGGTATCCCTCTTGGCGGGGTTCGACTTCCTGCTGAGTCTGGGCCGTGGGCTCGGCCGGGCTTTCCTGGGCGATCACCGGGACGGCCGTGGCGCCGGCCACCAGGAGAGCGGCGGCGGCAAGTGTGGGCAGTTGCCATCGACGTCGAGGTCTGGACATGGACACTCCTCGCGATTCATACCGGCTGGAACCGAGGACGCCTGGAGCGGGAGAAGGTCGCCCGACCAGTCGGGTGCGCTCCTCGGTCGACGGGGATGCAGAGGTGTTGCGCCGAGCGCGTTCGCGCAGCCGCTCGACCGGAAGACGCGTGCGATGCTCACGGATCGATGGAAGGACAATGTGGTTCAGACCATTTGATGTCAAGGTCTAGACCATGCCTGCCACCCGATCGGCCTAGCGTCCACATCGGACGTATGCCGGGCCGGATTCCCCGGTCGCGATACCGAAACCAAGAGAGATCTAGGTCACTCTCGTGAACCCGCGACGCCTATGATGACGTCCAAGACGCGATCACATGAATTCTGTCCGCAATCAGTCTGCAGGCAATCCATTCGATCGATTCGACCTGGACCGCCGGCCAGGAATTATCGACGGCAACCGCAGCCGAGCGCGTTATCCCCATCGGACTTTGAACGAGATTCGATCAACCCAAGGCATCGTCGAGAAGGCTCGACACCGACGAGCCCGGCGGCCCGCCGAAGAACGGTTGCGGACTGCTTCCGGGAAGCGACTTCGAGACAAAGAGGCACCCGGACTCCTCGGACAACGGCGGATCGATCTGGCGGGAGTGCGACTAAAGATGACGACGATCGACGATAGGGCCGACCAGCCCGCCATAGTCGACCAGGGACGGGTCACACTCCCCGAGTCCACCGCGGCAATGGATACGCGAACTCGGGTTATCGAACTTCAGCGGATTCGCGAGCGTATCCGGGAGGGGCCGAGCGCCAAGGCGACCGAGGGGCAGCGCGCCCGTCGCAAACTGTTGGTGCACGAGCGTATCGAACTCCTGCTCGACCCGGACTCCTTCGTCGAGATCGAGGGTATGCGCAAGCATCGCGCCACCGGCTTCGGCATGCAGGAGCGCAAACCGCCGGGCGACGGGGTGCTGACCGGCTGGGGCACCGTCCATGGCCGCACGGTCTTCGTCTATGCCCACGACTTCCGCGTCTTCGGCGGCTCGCTGGGCGAGGCGCACGCGGCGAAGATCCACAAGGTGATGGACCTGGCCGAAGCGGCGGGAGCCCCGCTGATCAGCCTCAACGACGGTGCAGGCGCCCGCATCCAGGAAGGCGTCACCGCGCTGGCGGGCTATGGCGGGATCTTCCGACGCAACGTGCGTGCCTCCGGGGTGATCCCGCAGATCAGCGTCATGCTGGGTCCCTGCGCGGGCGGCGCGGCCTACTCCCCGGCGCTGACGGACTTCGTCTTCATGGTCCGCGATATCGCGCAGATGTTCGTCACCGGACCCGACGTGGTGGAGGCGGTGACGGGAGAACGCGTCAGTCACGACGGGCTCGGTGGTGCCGACGTCCATGCGGCCAGCGGGGTCGCGACCTTCGTGCACGATGACGAGGAGAGCTGTCTGGCCGACGTGCGCTACCTGGTGTCCCTACTGCCCTCGAACAATCGGGAGCCCGCGCCCCGGGTGCAGTGTCCCGACCGCGCCGATCGCCCCTCGGAGGCACTGCTCGATGTGGTCTCGGCCGATCCCACCAGGGCGTACGACATCCGTGATGTGATAGTCGAGCTTGTCGACGACGGCGAATACCTGGAGCTGCACGAGTCGTGGGCCACCAGCATCGTCTGCGCGTTGGCCAGGATCGATGGGGAGACCGTCGGCCTGATCGCCAATCAACCGCGATCGCTGGCAGGCGCGCTGACCATCGCCTCCTCGGAGAAGGGCGCCCGGTTCGTCCAGCTCTGCGATGCCTTCAACATCCCGCTGATCACGCTCGTCGACGTGCCGGGGTTCCTACCGGGGACCGATCAGGAACACGGCGGGATCATCCGCCATGGCGCGAAGCTGCTCTACGCCTACTGCAATGCCACGGTGCCTCGGATCCAGGTGATCCTGCGCAAGGCCTACGGCGGCGCCTACATCGTGATGGACTCGCGGTCGATCGGATCGGATCTGTCGTTCGCCTGGCCCACCAACGAGATCGCGGTGATGGGCGCCGAGGGCGCGGCCAATGTCATCTTCCGCAAGGAGATCGCTGCGGCCACCGACCCGGCCGCCGTGCGGGCCGCCCGTGTCGACGAGTACCGGGAACAGCTGATGCATCCGTACTACGCGGCAGAACGCGGTCTGGTCGACGATGTGATCGCACCGCAGGAAACCCGATCCATCCTCGCCAGGTCACTGCGAATGCTGCGCGGAAAGCAGGCGGAGTTCGCCGATCGCAAGCATGGAAACCCGCCGGTATGAGCACATTGTCCGAATTCGCCAGTTCGTCGACCGCCATGGATTCGATCCGCATCACGGGCGGAGCCGACGAACACGAGATCGCGGCGGTGATCGCCGTCCTGCATCGACTGACGAACCTGGGCGCGATCGCGAGTGCCACCGAGAATGCGCCGCAGTCGAGGTCACGCCCATGGTCGCCCCGGCACGCACGTTACCGTCCGCCCGCCGCGTGGCGACCGTCCACTACGCACCGTCCTAACCCGTGAGAAAGCGCAGTAAGAACCCGATATCGACTCCAAAGCTATGCCCGATCGCGTCACCGGCAACAGATTCCACTTTCTCCGTCGCGTCCTCCCGATCAAGGTCTAGACTGAAAACTGGAATTGCCCGATGCCGACCACGACTGAAGGCAGGGATTCTCGACATGGTTCCGGTCTCGCGAACCAGCACATATTACCGACCAGTAAACACAATTGACCCGCTGCCGGATCGCGAGCACCCAGTACCGAGGTTTCTGATGGGGGTCAGATGAGTAACTCTACCTACGCGTTACCGCCGGCGGCCAGTATCCAACCGCCGCCTGCCAACCGAGACATGCAACAACGTATCGATATTGTCGACGAGTTCGAGTTCAGACTCGGGGTAAGCGAGATCTCGCGTACGACCGACCCCGGCTTCTGGCCGCAGGTTCGGGCGCAGGTCTCCATGATTCTCGACGACTGCCTGGCCAAGATCTCCGATCCCGACTTCGTGCCGAGTCAGGAGACCAGGGCCGCCGCGAACGACTTCGGCTCCGAGGTGGCCAAGCGCAGCGTTCGGCCCAACGATGTCCTCGACGCGGGCTCGGTGCTCTTCGAGCTCGTCTCGGAGAGCTTCCTGCAGGACGCCGGGCCCACGGCCGCCCCGCGCAGGCTCGTCGAGATGCTGCGGATCCTGGAACGGACGATCTCCGAGCACGTGACGGCGATCCTCGACGGCTACGAACGCAACCTGCTCGAACGCGCGGCGCACTCCAAGGCCGAGGACTGGCGAAGGCTCGCCAGGGACATCCACGACTGGGTCGGCAACAGCGTCAGCCTGGTCGCCCGCAACCTCGACCTCTATCAGTTGGAGCAGTCCAGGGGCGACGAGCCGAGCACCGATCGGATCGTCCGAGCCAGGGCGGCGGTCGACGACGTGCTGGAGGCGACGCGGCGAGTGATCTCCGACCTGCGTCACCAGGAGCCCGCGACCTGTATCAGTCACGCGCTCAGCCGGTTCGTCGAAGCGGCCAAGCCCGAGCGCACCCGATCGCACATCGTCGTTCGGGGCGAGGAGGCGCAATTGCCGCTGGATCATCGCGATGCCCTCTTCGTGATGCTCCGCGAGTGCCTGCGCAACACCATTCGTCATGCGGACGCCGAGAACGTGGCGGTCTCCGTCGACATCGAACCCAAGTCGGTCCGGGCCATCGTCATCGACGACGGTGTCGGTTTCGACGTCGACGCGGTGCATCGGGCTGGCCTGGCCTACGGGCTGGACTCGATGCGCGAGCGGGCCGCGCTCCTCGGGGGCAAGGCGACCATCACCAGCGCCCCCGACAGCGGCACCACGGTCGAGATCTCGTTGCCGCTAGGAGTCGTCGATGGCTGCCGCAACTGACACCATCCGCATCCTGCTCGTCGACGACCACACCCTGCTCCGGGAGGCGGTCCGCGACGTCCTGCTCACCGAGGACGACTTCACCGTCGTCGGCGAGGCAGGCGATGGCGCGACCGCGGTGGGGTTGGCCGCGACGACGAAGCCCCACGTGGTGCTGCTGGATGTCGAGATGCCGCGCAGCAAACCGCTCGAGACCGTCGAACGCCTACTGCAGGTGGCCCCGAAAGCCAGGGTGATCGTGCTGAGCATGTACGACGATCCCCAGTTGGTCCGCGAGATGCTGGGCCTGGGCATCGCAGGCTACCTGCACAAGAGCATCGGCCAGCGCGATCTGATCAACGCGATCCGCAGCGCCGGAACCGGCGAGGGGCAGGTCACCGTGTCGGTGTCCCGGGAGGCGCTGGCGCTGTCCGGGGCCAACGCCGAGGTGTCCGGTCCGCTGTCGAGCCGAGAGATCGAGGTGCTGGCCCTGGTGTCGGAGGCGATGAGCAACCGACAGATCGCGGGCAAGCTCTCCATCACGGAGGGCACCGTGAAACGCCATCTACGCAACATCTTCGCCAAGCTCGGTGCGATGTCCCGTATCGACGCGGTGAACAAGGCCGTGGATCTCGCCCTGATCCGCAAACGGTACTGACCACCAGCCCCCCATCGGTCTGGTGCATCGATCGCCAGCCGGCGTCGCGCCCCCCCGGCGCCGCCGGTGCTTCCCCGAACAGGATCGCCGGGTGTCCGCTCCCCCGATTCCTGATCTCGCACACCATTCCTCGGGCACCCTGGACAACGTCGGTCCACGGCAGGCCCCTCGCGCCGAACTCGAGATCCGGTGCCGCCCGTCGGAAGCCGGTCGGCGGGCCGTCGGGCGCATGCACGCCGACGACCCGCCGCAGACTCCCCGGTTCAGGCGGCCTCGCGAATCACCGCGCAGCCCAGGTTCCCGTCCGGTCCCACCGAGGTCACGACACCGACCCTCGGCCGCTCGGCGGGTTCCCGCCGCCACAGGGCCAGCAGCGCGGCGACCTGGAGCGCCCCGCTGGCGCTGAAACACTCGCCGACGACGTCGGCCACCCGGATCCGCTCGGCTCGTTCGCCGAGCACCTCGGTGACCGCCCGTTCCTCCACCCGCCGCAGCGTGGGACTGCCCACCGCACCCAACGACACGACGTCCACCTCGTCGGGAGTCAGGCCGCTGCGGGTCAAGGCCCGGTCGAGCAGCGTGCGAAGCACTCGGGTGGGGATGGTTCTGCTGCCCGGAGCCGCGAAACCGACCTCGCAGGCCAGTAGTTGGGCGATCGCGGAGTCCCGGTCCTGTTCGACCTCGGACACCATCAGCAGGGCAGCGCCCTCGCCCAACGGCACGTCCGAGGGCACCACCGAGGTCCGATGCCAGCCCCAGGCGAGTTGCGGGCTGAGTTCCTCCACGCCACCGACGAGCAGCCGACCGGCGCGTTTCCTACCGATGGCGACCCTGGCGTACCGCAGGGCGTGCAGGCTGGACAGCTGGCCTGCGGCCAACGTGGCGTTGACCCCCTGCAGCGAGTTGCGGATGGCGATCTGCCCCGCACAGCTGTTCATCACCGTGTTCGGGAACCGCGAGGGGTTGACCAGGTACGGCTTCTCCTCGATCAGGGTGTCGCGCCCGATCTCGGCCTGGGTGCGGAGACTGCCCGCCGCGGTGCCGATGGCGACGCCGACGTCGGGCTGGTCGTCCTCGGCCACCGGGCCGGTCTCGTCGAGCAGCTGCTTGGCGGTGATCAGCCCGAGCAGCGTCAACCGGTCCAGGTTCCGGGTTCCCCGGCGGCCGAGGAACTCGGCCACCCGCAAGTCGGCGATGGTGCGCACCGGCCGAGGTGGGAAGTCCTCCTCGGTGCTCCGCTCCGCCGAGGTGCCCTCCACAGCGGACGCGGTGGCGCGATCCGCTGTACGCAGTCGATCGCCGAGCACCTCGATGCCGAATCCCGCGGCGCTGACCGCCGAGCAGGCGGTGATCGTCAACGGTTCCACCGTGCTCGCGGCGGTCATCACAGCCTCCCGAAGATGGTGATGGCGTTGTTGCCGCCGAAGGCGAACCCGTGGTTCTGCGCGATGCGCACCGGTTCCTCCCTGGCCACCCCGGGCAGCGGGTCGATTCCCCTACCCAGCGCCGGGTCGATCCGCTGCAGGTTCGCGGTCGGCGGCAGGAAACCCTCGTGCACGGCGAGGCAGCAGATCAGCGCGCCGAAGCCGCTGGCGGCTCCCATCGTGTGGCCGATGCTGGATTTGATCGAGCTGATCGGCGGCAGCGTCTCGCCGAACACCTTGCGGGCGGCGCTGACCTCGGTGCTGTCGTTGGTCGCCGTTCCGGTGCCGTGCGCACAGATGTAGTCGATGTCCTCCGGCGTGACACCGGCCGAGTCGTGGGCGAGCCGGATGCACTCGGCGATCCGCTCCGAATCCGGGTTCACCATGTGCCGGGCGTCGCAGTTCATCCCGTAACCGAGGACCTCGGCGTAGATGCGAGCACCCCTGGCCTGGGCGTGCTCCAACGGTTCCAAGAGTAGGGCCACGCCGCCCTCGCCGGTGATGATCCCGGAGCGGTCGACGTCGAACGGCCTGCACACGCCGTCGGTGCTCAACGCCCCGAGGCGATAGAACCCGGCGTGGGTGGACCGGTTCACCGCATCGGCGCCGCCCGCGATCATGAAGTCGGCCTCGCCGGTGCGCACCAGGTCGTAGGCGTAGCCGATGGCGAAGTTGCTCGCCGAGCACGCCGTTCCGAGGGTGACCGCATCGCCGGTGAGTCCGAGCTCGCTGTTGACGGCATTGGCGATCTGGCTGGCCAAGGCCTGCGGAACGATCCGGCCGTCGATGCTCTTGAGCCCGTCGGCCACCCATTGGCCGACCAACTGCCCGATCGGCACCGATTCGCCGCCGGTGGTGCCGATGATGGAGCCTGCGGCCGAGGCGGCCAGCTCGTCGGGATCCAGGCCGGAGTCGCCGACGGCCTGGCGGGCGGCGGCCGCGGCCAACAGGCTGGACCGCCCCCATTGCTCGACGTCGAGATTGCGGATGAGCGCCGTGGGATCGAAGTCGGGCACCTCGGCGGCGATCGTGGCGGGGAATCCCGTGCTGTCGAAGGAATTGATCGGTCTGAAGCCGTTGCGCCCGGCGCGGATGCCCGCCGCGAAGACATCGGCTCCGGTCCCGATGCTGCTCACGGCGCCGAGGCCGGTGACGACGACTCGACGCGGCATCGGCTCAGGCATTGTCGGCCTGTCCGATCCCGTAGCGGTCGACGGCCGAGAAGACCAGGCCGAGGGTGCTCAGATTCGGCAGCTCGTCGCGGGGAATGACCACCCCGAGTTCCTTCTCGATCCTGGCGACCACGGTGATCAGTGACAGCGAGTCGGCATCGAAGTCGTCCACCAGATGCCCCGACTCGGTGAGCTCGGACGGGTCCAGCTCTAATTCGTTGGCGATAATCTCGCGGATCTTGTCGCGTACTCCGTCAGCGATTCCCTGCGTCATTTCCTGATTCCTGTCTCTCGATTCGAGCGATTCCGATGGCACTCCTGCCAGCGACGATCGGCGGGGTCGACGGCCATCGGCGCCCGTCAAACCGCATCCTCCCGGCGATCTGGGATCGATGCTACGAATGTTTCAACCACCTCGACAAGTGGTTTCAAAGTGGCACGTCGAATTATTGTTCGGGCTCTGACCAGGCTTTGATCGCTGGCTGAACGGGCTTTGATCAGACTATTCAAGAATGGTGTTCCACCACATCGAATCGCCGACACCCGTGATGTCTCCCATCCCGGAGCAGGGCGCGAAAGGAGCCGGAACCGCGATGACGACGCCTGTCTTGTCCACCAGCACGGCGCCGCCCGGTCTCGATGCCGCCGAACTCAGCTTCACCAAGACCATCGATCGGGGTCTGGTGCACCGGAGTTCGGTGTCCGAGGTGTTCGTGACCGACCTACACCAGGCCGGTGAGTTGGCCTTCGCCGCCGCCGCGCAACTACCGTTGACGCACTCCTACTACAACGACCACGTCGCCCGGCCTGCGATGGTGGATCCGCTGCTCATCGTGGAGTGCGCGCGCCAAGCGGGGATCTACGGGGCGCATCTGTCCGGGGTGCCCATGCGGACCGCGATGTTGGTGAACAGCTTCACCCTGCGGCTGGACGATCCGACCGAGTTGATCATGTCCCGGCGGCCGGTCGAACTACGGATCGACAGTGTCATGGCCGCCACCCGGGTGCGCGGCGGCGTGCTGCGCCAGGGACACGCCGAGCAGCGGTTCACCATCGGCGGGCGCCCGGTCGGCAGCCAGGTGATGGAGATCCAGATGCTCTCCCACCACGAACACGACGCCCTGCGGCATCTGCAACGGGGCAATCCCGCGCCGAGCACGGCGGACATGACCGGCGGCCCCTATCCGAATTCGGTGGCGCCGGGTCTGGTCGGCCGGGTGCATCCGATGAACGTCGTGCTCGCCGACGTCCGATACGGCGCCGACGAGGTTCGGGCGGTGATGGCGCCCTGGTACGAGAACCGGGCGCTGTTCGACCACGACTACGACCACCTGCCCGCCATGACCCTCACCGAGGGCGCGCGCCAGCTGGCGCTGCTGTCGGTCCGCGAATCGGGAGCGACCGAGGCGGCCGGATTCCCGCCGGTGGTGGGGATCGCCGCGACGTTCCACCGATTCGCCGAACTCGACGCACCGGTCCACGCGACGACCGCCACCGAGCCCGCAGCCGAGGCAGGCGCGCTGACCAGGACGGTCGTCTTCACCCAGGACGGGATCACGATCGCCACGATCTCGATCTCGCTCGCCATGCCCGCGTCGATCGGAGAACGACGATGACCGAGCCCACCCGTACCGTCGACGCAGTCTGGACCGATTTCGGCGGCGTGCTGACCCCGCCGGTATCCGAGACGATGGCTGCCTTCTGCCGCAAGAAGAATCTGGACCCCGCCCCGTTGGGTCGGGCCATCTGGAAGGTCACCCAGAGCTACGGCACCACCGACATCATGGAGCCGCTGGACACCCCGCTGGTCAGCGAACGGGACTGGCTCCGCCAGGTGACCGACGCGATGTTCGAGGACACGGGCATCCGCGTCGAGATCACCTCGATGGGCGAGGACTGGTTCGACGGCCGAGCCGTCAACGAGCCGTGGTTGGCAGCGCTGCGCAAGGTTCGGGAGCGCGGGATCTTCGTCGGGATGCTCTCCAACATGCCGCCCGCCTGGGATGTCCATTGGCGAGCGATGGTCCCGCCCGAGGACCTGTTCGACGATGTCGTGCTGTCCTTCGAGGCAGGGCTGCGCAAGCCGGTCCGGGAGATCTTCGATCTCGCCACCTCGACCTCCGGCATCGAACCCGAGCGCAGCGTCTTCATCGACGACCTGGCCGTGAACTGCGCGGGCGCGCAGGACGCGGGCTGGCATTCGATCCACTTCCAGGACACCGACGAGGCCATCCGTGCACTGGAGGCGCTGACGACGGCGCCGGTCACCACGTCGTGACATCGGACAGCACGCCAGGAGCCATGCCCGCGCCACGCAGGCAGGCGGACCGCACGGCGAAAGCAGGCGCTTCCGGGCGAAGCCGGGCGCCGGAGAACCCGAACCGAGAGAGGAGCACGAGGTGAGCCGTTCGGTACTGGTCACCGGAGGCAATCGAGGCATCGGCGCGGCGATCGCGACGGCCTTCGTCGAGGGCGGTGACAAGGTCGCGGTCACCTACCGCTCCGGGGAACCACCGGAGGGTGTGTTCGGTGTTCGCTGCGATGTCACCGACACGGCCTCCGTCGAGGCCGCGGTCGACGAGGTCCGCAGCCAGCAGGGCCCGGTCGAGGTGTTGGTGGCCAATGCGGGCATCGCCAGGGACGCCCTGTTCCTCGGAATGGCGGAACAGGAGTTCGCCGACGTCATCGACACCAACCTGATGGGTTCGGTGCGCGCGGTCAAGGCCGTCGTCACCGACATGGTCCGCGCCCGGTGGGGCCGGATCATCCTGGTCGGATCCACCACCGCGTTCTGGGGCGGCGCAGGCGTGACGAACTACGCCTCGTCGAAGTCCGCCCTGGTGGGACTGGCCCGCTCGCTGGCCTGGGAACTAGGTCCGCGCAAGATCACCGTGAACGTCGTCTACCCCGGACTCATCGAGACCGAGATGATCAGCTCGATGAGCGCCAAGAGCCGTGAGCACGTGCTGGCGAACACGCCGTTGAAACGTGTCGGCACCCCGCAGGAGGTGGCGACCGCAGTCCGATTCCTCGCCGATGACGGCGCCGGGTACATCACCGGCGCCCTCGTGCCGGTCAGCGGCGGGAATGGGATGGGGCACTGACCCCGCAGGGCGGAGGCGGCTTACCCCAGAGGCCGCCTCCGTCCGTCTTTTATGAGCGCCATGGCCTGCCGGTGGCATGTTGGTGAGTGTGCTGTCCGCTGTCTCCGTGCCGACCGCTGCGACTCAGCCGGGCAGCGCCGCCAAGTCCCGACGCAAGGCCCGTGCGCCCGATGCGTCCGACCAAGCCAGCGATTCGCGCAACTCGACCGCCAGCGCACGCGCCTCCGCCGACCGGACTCCCATACCTTCGTCCAGTGCTACCCGAGTGAGCCTGATGGCTTCCTCGTGCTCGCCCTCGCGCGAACGAGCGAGAGCGAGCAACAACCCGTAGCGCATCCGCTGGCGCCTCGACGTCGCGGGAATCATCGGCAACTGTCCATCGAGGACCTCTGCGGCGTCACCGGGCCTGCCGAGATCGACGAGCACGCGCGCACGCACCACTTCGACGACGCCTGGCACCGTCCGGCTGCACCAAGTGCCTTCGGCCGGGTCAGCCACGATGTGGAATTCCGCTGCGGCGTCCAAGGCTCGATGTGCCCGAGTGTCCTCGCCACGTTGAGCCAACCCTTCCGCTTCTCGCAGGAGCGAAACAGTCCGCAACGACGGTCCGACGCTTGCACTGCGTGCTCGTTGCGCAGCAGCGATCGCTTCCGCTGTGCTGCGATCCGAGGCGAGCACTCGGGATCGCCGAACCCACATGTACGCAGCCATCTCGACGTCAGCAGCCGCTCGAGCCATCTGCTCACCACGGTCAATCCAGTACCGAGCCGCCGAGCGATCGTCGATTTCCTCGAACATGTACGCCAGATATTCGGCAAAGCGTGCGCCGAGACCGAAGAGATCCGTACGAACCGAACCGGTCGCGTTCGGAGCAAACGTGCCGATGGTCGAAATCTGCCCGGTCAGGCTCGGGATCAAGGTGGCTGGGTCGGTGATCCTGCCGAGCCGCCAGAATTCCTCCAACAGTCTCCGCATCCCCAGGATCGTCTCCGGCGAGGGATTCGTCGTCGTGGCCAGTGCCGATGGTGGCGCGGCCATCGCCGCCCCGCCCGCGGCCGCAAGAATTGCGGCAACGAGATCACGACGAGACAGGGCCATCGGGCTTACTCCCTCGCTGGTTGGGATCAGAACCCAAATCAGGCTGACGTCAGTATCGGTCGTCGACCGTGCCGCATGCCAGACCTTGAGCAAAGCGCCTTGAGCCTTCAGCGCGGTATCCAGGTCCTCGGCCAGGTCCCGGCTGGCGTCTCGTTGCCCGTTCTCGATCTTGGACAACGTTGACGGGTGATACCCAGCTTTTCGTGCCAACGCGCTGAGCGAGGCACCAGCGGACTCCCTTGTTCGCCGCAGTGCCAGTGCAAACAGACTGGTTGTGGTCTGGTGCTGCACACGATCACCCCCGAACACGGAGAGTAGTGCATCGAATCCCCTCGGCGACACATCGCCGACCAGCGCTGCCAACGCTTGTCAACGCTCGCTTGTTCCGCATAGCCAACCTAACGGTGATCCTAGATATCTGACAGGCGATTTCAGCCCTCGATGAAGCGATCCCGACTTCTCCCGATGAACAAGGAGAAGCGCCTCTGAAGGAAGGTGAAGCAATATGGACGATGCATTGGTCACCACCCTGCTTCCTACGGGACCATTCCACTTCCAGATCTCGATGGATGAACCTTCCGCAGCACGGCCGTTCGGCCTCACGAAGGCCACCCCGATCGCGACGGAAGACATGACGCGGCTCGCAGAAGTCGTCTACGACGACGAGCGTCAGATCAGCGTGACTCGAGACGGCACCCCACTCGTCGATCACCCGTTGTCCGCGGTGACGACCAGTTCGCGGTTGACAATCCAGGACATGCAGGAATGGCCGGACTACGACCCCGATGACTGAGCCCAATGTGGACCGTCACGTTCTAGTGATCACCAAGGATTTCGACCCTACTGCGGACGATGTGGTCACGCGGCTCACTGACCTCCGGGTTCCCGTGATGCGTTTCGACCTGGCCGACTTCCCGATCCAGCTTGCAGTGTCCGGCTGTATCGGGCCCGGTGCTCGGCGGTGGTCGGGCCGGATCCGAGGTTCGCACCGCAGTGTCGGAGTCGAGGACATCGGCGCGGTCTGGTACCGCAAACCATCTCGATTCCGGACTCTGGCCGGGATGAGCGGTACGGAGGAAACCTGGGCGATCGGTGAGGCGCGGGCGGGAATTGGAGGGCTACTCGGAACATTGCGTTGTCGCTGGATCAATCATCCGGTGCGCAACGTGATCGGCTCTGACAAGCCGATGCAGTTGGTCGTCGCCGACGAGGTCGGGCTATCGATTCCGGAAACGCTGATAACCAATGATCCCGAGCTGGCTCGCTCGTTCGTAGCCGCGCAGCCGGGTGGTGCCATCTACAAATCGTTCCGGGGCGGCCCGCGCTCTGAGTCCGGCCGTCCCATTGCGCTGTTCACGACCTCCGTGACCTCCGCAGATATCACCGATGCCGTGCGGCATACCGCCCATCTGTTCCAGGCATGCTTGCCCAAGGCATACGAGGTACGGCTCACTGCCGTGGGAAACACCATGTTCGGCCTCCGAATCGACGTCGAAACCGCCAATGGCCGCCAGGACTGGCGTTCCGATCACCGACGTCTGACCTACTCGACTATCCAGATCCCGGACACGATCGCTCGAGGTGTACGCCGGTTGATGCACCGACTCGATCTGATGTTCGGAGCGCTCGATTTCGTGGTGACTCCCACTAACGAGTGGATCTTTCTGGAGATCAATCCCAACGGCCAATGGGCTTGGCCGCACCCGCAACGAGAAGCCATCGCAGATGCCTTGGCCACCGCACTCGAAGAAGGAGTTCGCGCCGAATGACGGCTCCCAACGCTCTCGAGGATCCTTCGGCCCTTCGACAGCAATTCATCACTGGTCTGATCGAGTCCGGGGCGATTCCGAACCCGCAGTGGCAAGAGGCGTTTCGTACCGTCGCCCGTCATCGCTTCGTCACTCGCTTCACGGCGAGCGGTACCCGGACTGCGTTCGATCTCGCTGACCCGACACAACGGTCCGCAGCGCTCAAGGCTTGCTACTCCAATGAGACTCTGCTGACCCAACAGGACGCAGGTGGCAGTTACACCAGCTCATCGACCGAGGTCACACTCATGGCTTTGATGCTCGATCAGCTCGATGCCCGTCCGGGACATTCGGTCTTGGAGATCGGTACGGGCACCGGCTACAACGCCGCACTACTCTGCCATGTTCTGGGCAATGCGGCGGTGGCTTCGGTCGACATCGACCCGACCTTGATCGACGCGGCTCGTCGCGCACTCGAGTCGACTGGATACCGGCCGACGGTCGTCTGTGATGACGGCGCAATGGGAATACCGGCGCATGCGCCGTTCGATCGGATAATCGCCACCTGCGGTGTTCTGCGGATTCCGCCCGCTTGGCCGGCTCAGCTGAAACCCAACGGAGTCATCGTGGTGAACGTTGGCATCGGCTTGGCGCGACTTGTCCGTGGTGATGACGGCGGTGTCGTCGGACCTTTCATCGGTGAAGCCGCCTTCATGAGGCTGCGTCACAATGTGTCCGAACGAGCGATCACCACACGCGAACTCGTGGCTGCAACGTCGTCCGACACGAGTGCACCGACGACGCGGGACTTCCCAGCTGCCCTGGCCACCAGGACGTTTCAGGTCATCGCGGCCTGGGTGCTGCCCTCGGTGGAGTGGGTGACGATTCTCGACCCCCGGGTTCACATCTTCGTCGATCCGGAGACCGCATCCTGGGTACGGGCCAGCCCGATCGACGGCGATCGGGCTGCGGTGATCGAACACGGCCCACGGCGCCTGTGGTCCGAACTGGGCATGCTGGCCGCGCGATGGGAGCGCGCCGGGCGGCCGAGCCCGACACGATTCGGTCTGAGTGTCACCGCTGACGGTGACCACAGGCTATGGCTTGATCGCGCGGATGCCGTGTTCTGCGAACTTGGTTGAACACGCGGTCGAACAGGATGGACGATGTTGGTCGGCACGGCGTCGATGCTCCAGTCGACGCCGTGTCACGCGACCACCCGCATCACCGAGCCGATGGTTCCGTTCCGCTCCCATCGGTCACGACGTCGGATTCGGGCTCTTGTCGTGCCGCACCCGCGAGCATCGGTGTCGCCACCGCTTCCTGGGCTAGTCGGCGCAGCGCGCTGAGGACCACGTCGCCCAGGGCCGTCCAGACCACCAGGGCCTCGGCCATGCCGTCGACGTCATCGCCCTGAAGCAGCAGTTTGACGTCCGAGGTCGCGATCGTCTCGGCCGCGGCGGCGTAGTCGTCGAGCAGCGTCAGCGGCTCGGGTTTGCCGAGTCGGTTCAAGGTCGCCAGGACTCCGGCGAGAGTCTGCTTGGCGGGGTTGGTGGCCCGTACCTGCCAGCCGCGTTGCTCGATGAGCTCGTCGACCTGGGCCAGCGCGTCGAACCACGCCTCGTCCTCGATGGGCTCCTTGTTGGTCGTCATGGCGAACTGGGCCTTGCCCAGCGATTCCAGGACGCTCAGCCCGGGGGTGTTCATCTTGGTGATCACCTGCCGCGCCGAGGCGACCGACAGCCCACCGACGTCGACCAGGGTGCGTATCAGGCGAAGCCTGCTCAGGTGGGACTCGTCGTACTGTGCCTGGTTCGGACTGGTCCGCTCGCCTGCGGGGATCAGCCCCTCACGCAGGTAGAACTTGATGGTCGGGACCGGTACTCCCGCACGTCGACTCAACTCCGCGATCCGCATCGACCCTCCCGGATATCGCTTCTTCTCCGGCTCGACCGGCCCGTCGGGTTCCTTAGTCTAACTCAGAGATACCAGATAGTTCTGCTATCTATTATTAGACTGGCACGGTCGAACGACCGTGACCCCGACGGGCCGGACCCGAACATCCTCAGGCGGCGCCCGGCGCGGCGACCTGCTGTGCCCGCAGCTCCTCGTAGACCGGCGCCCACCGATCGGGGTCCCCGCCGTCGAGCTGGTAGAAGGCCATGCTCGTCGCGATATCACCGAACCGCTCCAGCATCTTCGCCGCGGCCTGCTTGGGCTCGCCCACGATGGCGAACACATCGAGGACGTCGTCGTCGATCACCGAGGCGGCCTCGTCGGCTCGCCCCTCGGCCGCCAGTCGGTAGAGCTCGGTTCCGACCTCGCCCAGGCCATGCAGCTCGAGCACATGCGCATAGCCGGGGACCGAGGCGTAGTAGGCGAGCTGAGCCCTGGCATGCTCGACGGACTCCAGATACTCCTGTTCGGTCCGCCCGCTCACCACGAACGGCGCGACGTGGATCTGGAAATCGGTCAGCGATCTGCCTGCCTTCTCCCGACCCCGCCGCAGCGCGGGCAACGCCACCTTCTCCAGATGCAGCCGCGAGGAGAAGGAGTGCACGAGGAAACCGTCGGCCACCTCGCCCGCGACCTCGGTCATCAGCTCGCCGACCCCGGCCAGTAGCACCGGCGGCGGCCCGTGCGGGCTCGGGCCGGGGTCGAAGAAGGAGCCGAGCAGGGTATGCCGGTAGAACTCGCCGCGAAATCGCAGCCGTTCCCCGGTCTGGAAGGAATGCCAGATGGCTCGCATCGCGAGAATGAATTCCCGCATCCGGGCCGCAGGCGCGGACCACGGCATACTGAATCGCCGGGTGATATGCGGTTTGATCTGCGATCCGATACCCAGGACGAAACGCCCTTCGGACACCGTATGCAGATCGTGGGCACTCATCGCCATGGTCATCGGATTGCGCGCGAATGCCACAGCCAAACCGGTGCATAACCGGGCTCGTTCGGTGGCATCGGCCGCTAAAGTGAGTCCGATGAACGGGTCGAATCGAGTCTCCGTCGTCCACACGGAATCGTATCCGACCGATTCGAGTTCGCGCGCTACCGTACGCAGCCGATTCGGTGGATGCGATACCGTATGAAAGTCGATAAGCATGGTCGGCTCGCCTCTCTCATGTCTCAAGGAAATCGCCGAATGGGCGCGTAGATTCAGCTGACGGCTCGGACCACGGCTGGCACGCGATGCCGGGGCTGCGGCGCGAACCGGGTGGGCGTGGCGAGGATCTCGGCCTGCAGCAGCCGCACCTCCTCCGAGGGTTCGAGTCCGAGTTCCTCATCGAGCAGACCGCGCAGGTCGTGATAGGCCATCAGCGCCTCACCGCGTCGGCCCGACCGGTGCAGTGACTCGATCAGCCGGGCGTGGAACCACTCGTTGAGCGGGTGCGCGGCGATGAGCGACCGGAGTTCGGCGACCAATTCCCGATGCCGACCGAGTCGCAGGTCCGCCTCGATGCGCAGTTCCAAGGCGCGATTTCGCACTTCTTCCAGGTAGGTGACGTGCCGGGAGAGCACCGGGCCGAGCGAGACGTTCGACAACGGCCGGTCCGGCAGCATGGCCAGGGCCTCGCGCAACGTCTCCGCCGCGTCCGATGCCGCCCCCGCCTCCAGCAGCGACCGGCCCCGACTCACCATCTCGACGAAGA
The DNA here is from genome assembly GCF_014203365.1 of Actinoalloteichus hymeniacidonis. Taxonomy (NCBI): domain Bacteria; kingdom Bacillati; phylum Actinomycetota; class Actinomycetes; order Pseudonocardiales; family Pseudonocardiaceae; genus Actinoalloteichus; species Actinoalloteichus hymeniacidonis. The sequence continues at coordinate 666,437 of NZ_JACHIS010000001.1, read as the reverse complement.
CCGAGGAATCGAGTTCCTCCGGCCGGACCCGGATCAGATATCCCGCCGGTTCGGTCATGAGCAGCGGAGCGATTCCCTGCGTCGCCCGCTCGGCCTCCAGCATGCGCCGCAGATGATAGACGTGCGTCCGAATGGTCCCTTTTCCGTTGCGAGGCGGCTTGCTCTCCCACAATTCATCGGCCAATGTCTCCACCTCGACGACCTGATTGGCGCGAAGCAGTAAAACCGCGAAAACTTTCCGAAGCTTGGGCCCGTTCGGAATCCAGGAACCGAGTTCGGTTCTGGTCTCCAGCCTGTTGAGCACACTGAAACGAATCACTTCATCCCCCAGAATGATGTTCGTTCGTCACTTCAAGGAAGACCCGAGAGCGCGCCGACGAGCCCGGGGCCGAACACTTTCGGCTACTTCCTAGCAATCCAGCCCGAGCCCGTGCAACCGAGTTGCACCAGAAGACACGCCAGCTGTCCCGATCGGCACATCGGGGGTTTCGAAAGTAGCAGTGGAATGTGTCCATAGACCGATAAACCGACCCCCCGGTCGCTCTATCGTGGCAGGAGCGGCGCCAATGTTACCCCATAGTAGTGAGCCCAGTGGTCAAATCCTCACCAACTTTGCTCACGGGTAGTGAATTGCGCCGTGAAGGACCGTACTACTAGCGAGTATCGCGGTTTCCACCGCCTTCTTTCGACGAGACGAGTTGTGATGGCAGTCGACCTCGCCTACCTGGCCCGTGTGTACACCAACGACGAGCCGTACCCGGTGAGCCGGGAGAAGATCCGTGAGTTCGCCGACGCGGTCGGCGAGACCGACACCGCCTGCCTCGACGTGGCAGCCGCGCAGCGTGCTGGTCATCCGGACCTGCTCGCTCCCGCGACCTTCCCATTGCTGTTGACGCTGCACAACGAGGTGCGGGCGCTGCTCGATCCCGGTCTCGGCATGGCTGCCGAGGGTGTGGTGCATCGCGATCAGATGATCCGGACGACTCGCCCCATCCACGCGGGCGACCGGCTCGACGTCACCTCGACGATCACCGAGCTCGACACGGTCGGAGACACCGACGTCATCACCTTCGCAAGCGAGATCCGGGACCTGGCGGGTCAGCTGATGTGCACGACCACCTCGACGCTGATCGCGGTCGCCGTCGACCAACCCGTTGGAGCGCAGCGATGACCGGAGCAGCCCTGCCGACTCAGCACGTCGACCTCCGGGCCGTTGCGCCGGGAACCGCCCTGCCCACGCGGCGCTTCGCGGTGACCAGGGGCGATCTGGTCCGCTACGCGGGAGCGGCGGGTGACTTCAATCCGATTCACTTCAGCGATCACGCCGCCGAGGCCAAGGGGTTGCCCGGGGTGATCGCCCACGGCGCGTTGACCATGGCACTCGCGGCCCGCGCGGTCGGGGAGTGGGCAGGCGGCGGCTCGCGGATCGTCGAGTACGGCGTCCGCTTCGCCAAGCCCGTGCCGGTCCCCGATGACGGCCGTGGCGCCGAGATCACCGTCGACGCGCTCGTGGGCGAGCGGCTCACGGACCATCGTGTGCGCATCGATCTCACGGTCCGATGTGGCCGGGACAAGGTCTTGACGCGCGCCAGGCTCGTCCTGGAATCCGCTGCGGAGCAGTAGTCGAAGCGCGGCCGCGCCGAGAGCCCCAGCCCTGCGCCCCGGCACCCGAAATGGGCGGACCGCACCTTTTCTCGACCGAGTGATGACACCGGACTCGCCGCCGGCAGGCCCCGGCCGCCCGCCCTCGGTCGGCGGGCCCGGGAGTTTTCTCCACATCGGACGCCATCCATCGCCGCAGGTAGAGCGGCATCTACCGCCCATTCGCGGCGGCGGCGCGACGACGCGGGGCGGACGTCGACTCGACGCACCATTCTGGATAGCTCTACTATCGGTACTCACAAGTTCCGCTATCCACTTTGTCTCGACGTTGTTCCCGGTTTGATCGCCCACTGACAGCGTGGCTTCCGACCACGCGTCGGCCCTCGAGTCGTCGCTTAGTCCGATTGGAGCTGAACGTATGAGTACGCACATCCCTGTACTCGTGGTCGGCGCCGGGCCGACTGGACTCGCGCTGGCCTGCGAGCTTCGCAGGCAGGGCATCGAATGCCGTGTCGTCGACCGAGCGATCGACCGGCCGAACCATCAGGCCAGAGCGCTCACCGTCTGGCCGGGTGCTCTGGAGGTCCTCGACCGGCACGGCATCGCCGGGCAGGTCACCGAGGCGGGCGTCCAGATGACCGGGGCCCGCTACTGGTCCGGCGACCGCACGGTCGCGCTGGTGCGCTTCCCGGGTGTGGACATGCCGATGCCGATCTGCGAGCCGCAGCCCGCGGTGGAGGGCATCATGCGCACCCGGCTCACCGACCTGGGCGGCCGGATCGAGTGGAACACCGAACTGATCGACCTGACCGACGGCCCGGAGTCGGTCACCGTCGAACTGAACGGCCCCGAGGGCCCCGAACGGCTCCAGGCCGACTGGGTCGTCGGCTGCGATGGCACCCACAGCAAGGTCCGGGAACTCACCGGAATCCAGTTCGACGGCCAGACCTACTCGGGCACCTACATCCTGGGCGACGGTCGGATCACCGGGGACGGCCCGGTCAACGAGGTGCACTATCACCTGCATCCGGACGGGATCCTCGTCGTGGTGCCGCTGCCCGACGGTGACCTGCGGGTCTTCGCCGACGGCAGCCGGGTCGGCGAGGCCGACGAGACGCCGACGCAGGCACAGATCCAGCAACTCATCGACGAGCGATCGCCGTATGCGCTGCGAGTGCAGAGCCTGCGGTGGAGCACCCGATTCCAGGTGCACCAGCGCCGTGCGGCCACCTATCGCGCGGGCCGCTGCCTGCTCGCGGGCGACGCCGCCCACGTGCACAGTCCCGCAGGCGGGCAGGGCATGAACACCGGAATCCAGGACGGCGACAACCTGGCCTCGAAGCTCGCGCTCATCCTGCGCGGCGCCGAGGCCGAGCCGCTGCTCGCGGGCTACGAGGCCGAACGGGCGCCGGTCGCGACCACCGTGATGCGGGCCGCCCACCAGCAGACCCGGATGTGGGGGCTGCGCGGTCGACTCGGTCGGGGCCTGCGGGACCTGGTCCTCGGCAGGCTCAGCAAGGCCGGGGTGTTGGAGAACAAGATCGTTCCCCAGCTGGCGCAGAACGACCTCGACTACCGGGACAGTCCTGCGGTCGGCGCGCTCGGCGGGCGGCGGGCCATCGGCCCCGACCTCGCCGATGTCACCCTGACCCCGACCGATGGGCCTGCTCCGATCCGCCTGTCGAAGCTGCTGCACGAACCTCGCCACACCCTGCTCGTCGTGCCCGGCCCCGGCTCGGCCGACGAGGTACGCGACGCCGTCGCGGCGGTGGGCCCGCTCGCCGATCGGGTGGCGATTCGCGTGCTGAGCAGCGAGGAGGACCTCGCAGAGCTCCGCGAGTTCGCGCCGCTCATCCGACCCGCGACCTGGCAGCCCACCGGCAGGCTCGCGGATTGCCGGTTGATCCTGATCCGGCCGGACGGCTATGTCGCCGAGGGCAGCACGACCTGGGAACCGGTCCGCATGTTGAACCGGCTGCGCCCGGTCGCCGCCGGTGTCCTGCCCGGCCCGACCACCCCGACGGTCCGATGATCGGGCACCGCAGGCCCGCTCGACGCGCGCAGGCCGACGGCATGAGCCCGCTTCATCGCGGGCCACGCAGTGCCGCGCCTGCCGCTCCGTCGACCGCAGCCACCGGGTTCGTGACAGCCGGCCGCCCGGTCACCCAACTGCCGCCCGGCCTGGGCCACCCGCTTGGAAAGGCGTTCTCGTCATGTTCAGACTGCTGACGCGGCTGGCGACGGCACGTCCCCGACTGCTGCTGTTCTGCACGCTGTTGTTCCTGGTCGACGCCATGATCCTCGGCGGGGGCGTCGTGGATCGCCTGCGCGGTGAGGGTCTGTCCGACCCGGCCTCGGAATCCGCCCAGGCCGAGGAGCTGCTGCAAGAGCACTTCCCCGGCACCCAGTCCAACTTCATCGTGCTGGTCGAGGCCGACCGCGAGGTCAACGACCGGCAGATCGCCCGGGAGGGCACCGAGGTCGTCACCCGGCTCGCCGCCGAGGACTCGGTCTCCGACGTCAACTCGTACTGGACCGGCGCCGCCGAGGACATGCGTTCACCGGACGGCCGCTACGCGCTGATCGTCGCCCACATCGAGGGCACCCCCGAGGATGCCAGGGACGTCTACGACACCATCGCGCCCGAATACCAGGGCGTCGAGGGCGAGTTGACGCTGCGAGTCGGCGGCGAGTTGGCGATCCAGGCCGAGATGGAGACCACCATCGGCGAGGACCTGCTGCGCGCCGAGCTGATCGCGCTGCCGGTCGTCTTCATCCTGTTGGTACTGGTGTTCGGCAGTGCGGTCGCCGCCCTGCTCCCCTTGGTCGTCGGCATCGTGTCGATCCTGGGCACCAATGCGGCGCTGTCGATCATCGCCGGTTTCACCGATGTCTCGGTGTTCGCGCAGAACCTGACCACCGCGCTCGGGCTCGGACTCGCCATCGACTACGCGCTGTTGATGGTGCGGCGACATCGCGACGAGTTGGGCAAGGGCCGCACCCCGCACGAGGCGGTGGTACGCACCCTGAACACGGCGGGGCGCACCGTGGCGTTCTCCGCCCTGGTCATCGGGGTGTCACTGGCCTCGATGGTGATCTTCCCGCAGTACTTCCTACGGTCCTTCGCCTATGCGGGGATCCCGGTGGTGCTGCTGGCCGCGCTGTCCGCGCTGATCGTGCTGCCCGCGCTGCTGCTGGTGCTGGGCAAGCGCATCGACGCGCTGGATCTGCGCCGGTTGTTCCGCCGAGGCGCACCCACCGGGCCTGCCGTGGCCGCCCCGGAGCAGGGCCGCTGGTATCGGATGACCACGGCCGTGATCGGTCGGGCGCCGGTGTTCGTGATCGGATCCGTGGTGTTCCTGCTGGCGCTGGGGGTTCCGTTCCTCAACGCCGAGTTCGGCACCGCCGACCACCGGCAGCTTCCCGACTCGGCCGGGCCGAGGGTGGTCTCCGAGGTACTGGAAAGCCAGTTCGACAGCTCGGTGACCGGCACCATCCACATCGCCGCCCAGGACGCCGAACCCGAGGATCTGGCCGATTACGCCACCCGACTGTCCACACTGGACAACGTCGACGAGGTGCTCACCCCGGTCGGTGTCTTCGCGGGCGGTGAGCAGACCCAGCAGCCGACCATCATCGATTCACTCCAGCAGGACGGCGACGTCTCGCTCATCGGTGTGGTGCCGGTGCCCGAGGTGGAGAACATCTCGCCGGAGACGATGGCGCTGGTCCGAGCGATCCACGACACGCAGGCGTCCTTCGAGACCGGGGTGGCGGGTCAGGTCGCGACGCTGGTCGACAGCCAGGCCGCGATCGGCGAACGACTGGTGATCGCCGCGGCCATCATCCTGGCCGTCACGCTGGTGCTGTTGTTCCTGCTCACCGGCGGAATCCTGGTGTCGCTGCTTGCCGTGGTGTCCAACGCGCTGAGCCTGGCCGCGATGTTCGGTGCGGTGGTCTGGGTCTTCGGCCAGGGCAATCTCAGCGGGCTGTTCGGCTTCGAGGTCACCGGTTACATCGACACCTTCCTACCGGTGCTGATGTTCTGTCTGGCCTTCGGTCTGTCCATGGACTACGGCGTGTTCCTGCTGGCCAGGATCAAGGAGGAGTACGACCGAACCGGCGATCACCGGGGCTCGATCGCGCTGGGTGTGCAACGAACCGGCGGCATCATCACCGCCGCCGCGATCATCCTGGCCGTCGTCCTGATCGCGGTGGGCTCCTCGCGGATCACCAACTCGATGATGCTCGGTTGGGGTGCCGCCCTTGCGGTGTTGGTGGACGCCACCGTGGTCCGCTGCCTGCTCTTCCCCGCCGCGCTCTCGCTGGCCGGGCCGCGCGCCTGGTGGGCGCCTGCCCCGCTGCGCAGACTGCAACGCCGCTTCGCGCTGCACGAGGGCGGTCCCGACGAGGACGTCGATCCTCCGCCGCCGCCTCCTACCGGATCCGCAGGCACTTCCGAGGTGTCCCCGGCAATCGATTCCGTCGATCGGCGGGCCGCCGCACCACCTGATCCCGTCGGCGCGCTGACCTCGAACACCTCGGGCGGCTCGGCAACCGACTCGACCCCGTCGAAGGGAACGACCGAATCATGAATGCCGCTGATAGCCACGATTCGGCAGCGCCTGCTCGGACGTTGGTGACCGGCGCGACCGGTCTCCTCGGCAGCAACATCGTCACGGCGCTGCTGGCCAGGGGCGCCAAGGAGGTCGTCGCCCTGGTCCGCGATGCGGCGAAGGCACGGAAGCTGCTGCCATCGGACCCCCGGTTGACGCTGGTGATCGGCGACATCAACGACGTCGACAGCTTCCGCGACGAGCTGCCGGGAACCGATGCGGTGATCCACACCGCCGCCTACTTCCGGGAGTACTACCAGCCGGATCCCGATGTGAACCTGCTGCACCGCACCAATGTGACCGCCGTCGGGAACCTACTCGCGGCGGCGCATCGGGCCGGAGTCCCGGTCGTGGTGCACACCAGTTCCACCGGGACGCTGTCCGCCGGGCCCGCCGGTGCGCCCGCCGACGAACAGACGCCACCCGCGCACGACGTCGAACGCAGCGCCTACCGCGCCAGCAAGGTGCGCTCGGAAGCGGTGGTTCGCGAGTTCTGCGCAAAACACCACGGGCTGCGGGTGCCGATCGTGCTGCCCGGCTGGATGTGGGGACCGGGCGACGCCGCCCCGACCTCTGCGGGCAGGCTCTTCCTCTCCATCGCAGGCGGCACGTTGCCCGCGGTGCCCAAGGCGGGCAACCACGTCGTGGACGCCCGCGATGTCGCCGAGGCGTGTGTCACCGCCTCGATCAGCGGGGTGAGTCTGCGGCGCTACATCGTCGGCGGTTCCCGGCACGACGTGGCCGACATCGCGGCCAGGGTCGCGGAACTGACCGGGGCCAAGGCGCCGCGACCGGTGCCGATCGGGCTGGCGATGGCCGTCGCGGGCGGCATGGAACTCGTCGCCAAGGTCACCGGCCGCGAGCCGGTCGCCAATCGCAAGAGCGTGGACGTGCTGCGGTCCACCGGCTATCCGATCACCTCGGCACGGGCGGAGCACGAACTCGGCGTCCGCTTCCGTCCGCTGCACGAGACCTTGGCCGACACGGCGAGTTGGTACCGGGAACGGGGTCTGCTCCCGGCCTCGGCGACCACCCAGACGCGGAAGTGAGCGCGACATGCCCCGAATGAAAGACGTCGGCATCGTCCTGGCCGCCGTCGCCGTGGCCGCCGCCGTTCCCCTGGTGGCCAATCTCGGCGCGGCACCCGGACCGACGGCAGGCGCACAACAGATATCCGACGAGACCCGGGCGCAGGCCGCCGAGGCGACCGCGCGGCGACTCGCCGACGCCGACATCGTGGATCTGGCGGTGGAGTTCACCGTCCGCGACGTCAACCGGTCCGCCACACCCTGCACCCCTACGGACGAGACGTACACGGTGCGCGGTCATCTGACCGCCCCCGAGTCGGTGCTCGCCGAAGAGGACCCGCAGGTGACCCTCTACCAGCACGATCTCTCCGCCAACGAGTGGTACTGGCGGTTGGATGTGCCCGGCTATCACCATGCCGAGGAGTTGGCCCGCCGTGGCCATGCCTCGCTGACGATCGACCGGGTCGGCTATGGCGCCAGCGATCGGCCCAACGGCTATCACCTGTGCCTGGGCGCGCAGGCGGACATGACCGATCAGATCATCGGCGATCTGCGGGCAGGCGACTATCGGGTCGTCGAGTCCACTGCGGAGGTCGTGGAGTTCTCCTCGGTGGTGCTCGCCGGGTTGGGCACCGGCGCCCAGATCGCCCAGCACGCCGCGCTCTTCGGCAACGCCGACGGACTGGTGGTGATGGGCTGGGCCGATCTCGGCAGAACCAACCGGTTCATGACCAGGTTCTTCGCCGGGCTGTCCACCTGCATGCAGAGCGCGGGGCCGGATCAACAACCCGAGGTCGACGGCGGTTACGCCTACTTCGATGTCGGCGCCACCCAGTACGTGGAGACCAATTTCCACGACGCCGACCCAGAGGTGTTGGCGGCAGCCACCCCGTTGCAGACCAGGCACCCCTGCAAGGAGGTCGTCTCCCAGCTCGAAGGCATCTCCACCGATCTGCGGGAGCTGCCCGAAGTGACCACGCCGGTCCTGGGCGTCTACGGCACCGAGGACAGCCTGTTTCAGGACGGCGAGGAACAACTCGCCTTGTTCTCCGAGGCCGACACCGAACTGATCACGCTGCCCGATGCCGGTCACTACGTCGGACTGGATAGCGAACCGGAGCTGTTCCACGACGGATTGGCCGATTGGTTGGCCGCCCGATGAACACAGTGCACTCCGACCCGAATTCGAGCCTATCGCCCGCTTCCCATTCCCCGCCGCAGCGAGAAAGGCGACGGCGAACCGGAGGAATCATGCTGCGCTCTCGCATCGTCTCGGCACTGGCCGCCGTCATCGCGGTGACGGGAATAGCGGTGTCCCCGGCGGCTGCCGCCGATCAGGAAACCGAGATCATCGATGTTCCGGTGTCCTTCACCGTGCAGAACATCAATCGCACCTTGAATCAATGTGACACCGACGGCGAGACCTACACCGTGCACGGATATCTGACTGGCCCGGCCGAGGTGTTGACCGAGGGCGACCCGCCGGTGACGTTGTATGTGCACGGCACCAACACCGCCCAGTGGATCTGGCGGTTGGACGTCGAAGGCCGCAACTACGTCGAGGAACTGGCCGAGCGCGGCCACGTCTCGGTGTCCATCGACCGGCTGGGCTACGGGGAGAACCCGTTGTCCAACGGCTTCGACACCTGCACCGGGGCCAATGCCGATGTGGCGCACCAGGTCGTCGAGCAGCTGCGGGCGGGCGATTACCAGGTCGACGGCGACGCCCCGGCGGCCGAAGGGATCGAATTCTCCCAGGTCTTCATGGGTGGCCACTCCAGTGGCGCGCTCGTCGCGGAGTTGGTGGCGTACTCCTTCGGCAGCATCGACGGGATCGTCTCCACCGGCTGGGCCGCCATCGGCATCACCTCGGAGACGGCCCGCCGGTTCTTCCCGATGTTCGACAGCTGCCAGCGCACCATCGCACCGGGCGCCGAGGTCGAGGCGGGGCAGACACCGGGGTACGTCTACTTCGACCAGACGCTCGACGACTTCTACCAGGGCAGTGTCAGCGACACCATCGATCCGGTGGTCCGGGAGGCGATCGCCGACCGCCACGTTCCCAGTCCCTGCGGAGTGATGGTCTCCGAACCGCTGTCCATTCTCGAAGACCTGACGCATCTGGCGGATATCGAGGTGCCGGTGCATTTCGTCTTCGGCGCCGAGGACACGCTGCGCGAAGGTGTCGAACCCTATCCGGGTCTGTTCACCGGAAGCGAGGAGATCAGCGAAATCACCATCCCGGATGCCGGTCACATCATGTTGATCGATAACAACGCAGAACTCGTCTACGACAGCATCGCGGAATGGCTGGATCAACGCTGATTCAGCCGCGGTAAAAAGCACTGCCGGGTACCGATTCCTTTCCGCGCGCTGCCAGCTCGGTACCCGGCTTCCCGGCCGCAGTTCCACCCCGCTCGATCAGCCGAGAACAGCTGATGATTGTGAAGGAGAAGGCACACGATGTCTGACGCCCGCAGCCGGGAGCATCCTGGCCCCACCGAAGGGCCGCCCACCACCCTGCTGGGTCGGCTGGGAGGTTTCGTCGTCCGACGGCGGCGCTGGACGCTGATCGGCGGCTTGATCGCCATCCTCGGTATCGGCGTGATCGCCGCCGGTGCGATGAGCGCGATGGTGCTCAACCGATGGGAGGCGCCGGGGACGGAGTCGATCGAGGCGCAGGACGTCCTGCTCTCGGACTATGAGACCGACAGCTCGAACCTCATCCTGCTGGTGACGGCGCAGAATGGTTCGGTCGACGATCCCACGGTCGTCGAGGCGGCGGGCGATCTCGCCGACACCCTCGCGGCGGAGGAATCGGTCGGCGACGTCTGGAGCTATTGGTCGCAGGGTCAGGATGCGACCTTGCGCAGCGACGCGGGCGACCAGGCGCTGGTGCTGGCCTGGGTCATGGGTGACGCGACGCAGGCCCGCGCCGACATCGCCGAGATGCTGCCCGACTACACCATCGACAACGACGTCATCAACGTGCAGGTGGCGGGTTCCGAGGCGATCTCGGGGCAGATCAGCGAGTTGGCGACCCAGGACTTCGTGCGTGCGGAGTTGATCATCCTGCCGCTGATGCTGGTGTTGCTGATCGTGGTCTACCGCCGGGTCAGCCCCGCCCTGGTCACCCTGGGCGTCGGGTTGTTCTCGGTGCTGGCGACGCTGGCCGCGCTGCGTGGGTTGGCCGCCTTCACCGAGGTGTCCAACTTCGCCGCCAACATCACGCTGGTGATGGGCATCGGCCTCGGCATCGACTACAGCCTCTTCATCATCGCCCGGTTCCGCGAGGAGTTGACCAGGGGCGCCGAGGTGGGCAACGCCGTGGTCACCACCCTGCAAACGGCGGGTCGGACGGTCATCTTCAGTGGTCTCACCGTGGCGGCCTCGCTTTCGGTGCTGCTGGCCTTCCCGTTCTCGTTCCTGCGGTCGTTCGCCTATGCGGGCGTGCTCGTGGTGATCACCGCCGTCCTCGGTTCGCTGGTCCTGCTGCCCGCGGCGCTGGCCGCGCTGGGTCGTCGGGTGCTGCGCGGCGGTGGGCGTACCTCTGCGGCCACGGTGCAGGAGAACTCGGAGACCGGATTCTGGTACCGCACCGGCAAGCTGGTCATGCGGCGGCCCGGGGTCTTCGGTGGTCTGGCCCTGATCCTGGTGGCCGTCCTCGGTTCGCCGGTGCTGGGTCTGGGCATCGGCCTGCCCGACGACCGGGTGCTGCCCGAGTCGGCCTCGACCCGGCAGGCCTACGACGATCTGCGCGCCGGTTTCTCCCAGGAGGCCAACGATGGCATCCACTTCGTCGTCCCGGACATCGGCGGCCCGACTGGCTCGGCGGACGAGTCGATCAACGAGTACGCGATCGCGCTGTCCGAGGTCGACGGCGTCTCCCAGGTCAACACCTCGATCGGCGACTACGTCGATGGCGAGCTGCTGCGCGGTCCTGGCGAGTACTCGGCGCGGTTGGTCAGCGACACCGGCACCCGGTTGGAGGCGATCCCGTCCCGGGAGATCCTGTCCGGAACCGACGTCGACGGCTTCGTCCACGAGCTGCGCGCGGTGCCTGCGCCGTTCGACGAGGTGTTGGTCGGTGGTTATCCGGCGGAGCTGACCGACTTCCGCTCGACGCTGATGGATCGGGTGCCGCTGGTCGGGGCGCTGATCCTGATCATCACCTTCGTCATCCTGTTCCTGATGTCGGGCAGTCTGCTGATTCCGATCAAGGCGACGGTGCTCAATCTGCTCAGCCTGTCGGTGATGTTCGGCGCGCTGGTGTTCATCTTCCAGAACGGCAACTTCGCCGATGTGCTCGGTTTCACGCCGATCGGCACCCTGGATCCGGCGTTCCCGATTCTGATGTTCTGCGTGGCCTATGGACTCTCGATGGACTACGAGGTGTTCATGCTGTCGCGAATCAAGGAGGAGTACGACGCCACGGGTGACAACGAGAAGGCGGTGCTGTTCGGGTTGCAGCGCAGCGGCCCGCTGATCACCTCGGCGGCGATCATCCTGGCCGTGTCGTTCTCGGTGTACGCAACCGGGCAGATCATGTATCTACAGATGATCGGTATCGGTATCGCGGTGGCGATCCTCATCGACGCGACGCTGATCCGGGCGATCCTGGTGCCCGCCTTCATGAAGCTGGCGGGCCGGGCGAACTGGTGGGCTCCGGGCCCGCTGCGCAAGCTGCACGACCGGTTCGGTATCTCCGAGTCGGGCCCACGCCAGCCGGTGGAGGTTCCGCAGGCGACGCAGGAGATGCCCGCCGCACGGCACTAGTTCGCGCGTCGGCATCACCAGGGCGGCCCGGTCGATTCGATCGGGCCGCCCTTCGGGGTGCTGCGGGTACTCAGACGGCCCCGTACTGCCGATCGCCCGCGTCGCCGAGGCCGGGCACGATGAAGCCGGAGTCGTTGAGCCGTTCGTCGATGCTGGCGGTCACGATCCGCAGCGGAAGTTCGGCCGCGCGCAGGTGCTCGATGCCTTCGGGGGCCGCCAGCGCGCACACCGCCGTCACGTCGGTGGCACCGCGATCGGTCAGCAGCCGGATCGTGTATTCCATGGATCCGCCGGTGGCCAGCATCGGGTCGAGGACGAACACCGGACGGCCTGCGAGGTCGGTGGGCAGCGACTCCAGGTAGGGCGTCGGCTGGAGGGTTCGCTCATCCCTGGCCAACCCGACGAAACCCATCTGCGCGTCCGGGATGAGCTGATGTGCCTGGTCGGCCATGCCCAACCCGGCCCGCAGCACGGGCACCAGCAGCGGCGGGTTCTCCAGCCGGTATCCGTCGGTGCGGGCCACGGGGGTGTGCATCCGCTCGGTGACCACCGGCGCGTCCCTGGTCGCCTCGTACACGAGCATCAGGGTGAGTTCGTGCAGGGCGGCCCGGAAGGTGGGGCTGTCGGTGCGGGCGTCCCGCATGGTGCTGAGCCTGGCCTTGACCAGCGGATGATCCACAACGAGCACGTCCATGACCCGATACGGTAATCGCCCCCGCAACCCGTTCGGACCAACCCCGTGGGCGGCGCGGGTCATGGTGTGTCGGACGGCGTCCCGCTGATCTCCGGTCTGGTCGTGCGGACGGTGTTGAGCAGGCAACGAATGCAGGGCGCGCCGTCGCCGGGGTCGAGACGGTCGTGTGAATCGCCGGCCCGGAACCGCTGTCCGCAGCCGGCGGTGAGCGCGGTGGGGAGTTCGCGGTCGAGTTCGACGACCGTGAGTTCGACGATGTGCACGGGCATCGTCCCGGTGCGCCGCAGGAAGAGCCGGACCACGGTGTCGGGATCGTCGGTGCGGTCGATGTCACGGCCTTCGATGATGGCGATGCAGTCGACGCAATCGGCGACGTGGGTCGCGGGGATACCGGGAAGCACCTCGGCCGGTCGCGGTCCGATGGTGACCGGAAGCCCGCAGAGTGTGGGGGCACGATCGCCGTCGATGGGTATCGGTTCGCCGCACAACACCGGGACCCGATGGCGGTCGAGGATCAGCCCGGCTGCGGGCAGGGTGTCCTGGTCGATGAGCAGCGGTTCGACGGCGATCTGCCGGGGCCCGGTCATCGTCGGTTTCCGGTGAGTGCGAGGACGTAGGGCCGAATGCGGGCGGCGCGGAGTCGGTGGACGACGGGAACGGTCTTATAGGTGGTGAGCGTCCTCATCGGACCACCGCTAGGTGCGACGGGCGGCCGGAGGCGCGTCGAGCGGTCAGACAGGTGGGGCAGCGGTGTTCGTCGTAGTAGGGGACGGCGACGGGTTGTCGGTTGAGGGCGGTGAACAGCACGGCGGGGGCACACAGCGGGCGGATATGGGCGCGGCCGTCCGGCGTCCAGTACTCGCTGTGCGCGCGATGGGTGTCGCCGTCGTCGACGCTGCGCACGAACCAGGGGCCGATCATCGTCGGACCTCCGGCGCGGGTCCGCTCGCTGGGGCGTGGTCGGTCGCGCGCGTGGCATCCAAGGCGGTCCGCAGCGCGAACGTCAGGTCGGGAACCCGGTCGGCGTAGACGAACCAACGCCCCAACACGCTCGTACGAGTACGTAGCGAGATCTCCACACCATCCGGCCGATGACGCACCAGCAGCCGGCGCAACTCGGTGCGGTCGTCCACCGCAGGAAGGTCGATCGCACGACCCGCCTTCAAGGCATCCAACACATCGACCGCGTCGGTGACGCTGATCGCCGCCCGAACCGGCTCGGCACCATCGGGACGAACACCTTCGACGAGCACACTGCGCCCGCTGCCCACCAGAAACATCCGAGACCTTCGCCGACAGGGATCCGCACCGAGGAACAAGACATCCACACTGGTCATGGCCGCACCACCACAGCCAGCCGTTCCTCGGTCAACCGAGCCACGATCGTCGAGAACGCCACCGTGCGGACGTGTCGTTGCCGTATCGACGGCGTGCGATAGCCCCAGAGCGTGAGGGGGAATCCGACGGCGATCAGCGAGAGGCCGACCGAGATGAGCGGGCTCATGAGACGCCGCCGGGACGCTGAGGGTCAGCAGACCCCGTGCGGCTCATGGATCGATCGTCGTCGCACACAGGCCGCGCTTGGCAAGCTGCAGCCGAAGAGACCATGCCAATCCCGAGAACGATCGCAGAAAGGCGGACCACAAGAACCTCCAAACTTCACGAGGCACCCAAACTGTGCCGGATGTTCCATGAATATCCCAATCTGGATCAGCTGGCACAATTCCCCGACTGGGGGACGTATGCAGCCCGTTCGTGCCGACTACGCTCTGTCCATGGCTGCTACTCCGAAAAGCGCCGCGCTAGGGCAAGCTCTGCGGGCTGCTCGCGAAGCTCAGGAACCGCGTGTGAGCGCAAGTGGGCTCTCCGTACGCCTCGGCTGGTCGCCCTCGACAGTCGGTCGTTGGGAGTCCGGGGCACGGGTGCCATCGCCTGTGGATGTCGCCACGTTGCTCACCGAACTCAACGTGAGTGCGGCCCTACGAGAAGAGCTGGTCGCCATGGCGACGACGACCGGTGATCGACACTGGGTTGCCATGACGATCCCGGAACAGCGCAGGGCGTTGGCTGCGCTGTTGGAAGCGGAGCGTGACGCACGAGAGATCACCATCGTCTCGCCACTACTCGTGCCTGGGTTCTGTCAGTCAGCCGCGTACGCGCGAGCGATTATGCAAACGGGTCAGGTTCCAGCTCACGAGATCGAACCGAGGGTCCGCACCCGCGTCGGACGGAGGGATGTCCTCGCAGAGGACAATCCGCCCTCTGTCCAGATTCTTCTCGGCGAAGCTGCCCTGCACCGGCTGATCGGCGGGCCAGCAATACTTGCTCGGCAACTCCGTCTGCTCCAAGCCATCGGTGGTTCGCCCACCGTGGACTTGCGTGTCGTGCCGTTGGCCTCTCCATGGGCTCCGGACTTGGAAGGCCCGTATGACCTGCATACGTTTGAAGGAGCACGTCCCGCCACTGTCCACGTCGAGACACGGATGTCTGCGATCGTGTTGCATGAGCCGGAACACGTAACGGAATATCGGAATGCCGCCGTTACTGTCCAAGCAGTCGCAATGCCCCCACGCGAATCCTCCGAGTTCATCGGAGAAACTGCCACCAGACTGGAGCAGCAGACATGATGCCATCGCAGCGCTTCGACCGTTGGAAGAAGGCCACACGCTCGGTGAACACCACGAACTGCGTGGAGGTTGGCAGAGCCAGTGGCTTAGTCGGCATCAGGGACACGAAGGACCCCGATGGTGGCGCTGTGGTTATCCGCCAGTCCAGCTTCGACAGCTTCCTCCGCGCGGTCAAAGCCGACAGACTCGGTTGAGTCGGGCCACGGCCCGCCAGCGGTAGCCAGGTCCACCAAGAAGTGAGGCAAGGCCATGAGCGAGCGGTATCGATGGAGGAAGTCGTCCCGGAGCGGCACCCAATCGGCGTGTATCGAAGTGGGTCACGGTGCTGGCAGCATCGGCATCCGGGATACGAAGGACCGCACGGGCGGCACCCTCGTGGTCGATCCCGAGACGTTCGCAATGTTCCTGACGAAGTCCGCAGGCGACGAATTTCATGCTCAAAATCGCTAAGGCTTCGCAAGCCGAGTTCGGAAGGCAGCCGACAATGATCCAGACCGACTTCCGTTCGCTAAGCGACACGGGTTGGGGTTGGCGGAAGTCCGGTCGCTCGCAGAACACCACGAACTGCATCGAGATCGGCCGGGTACCAGGATTCGTCGGCATCCGGGACACCAAAGACCGCAGCCGGGGCACCGTTGTCGTTGGCGAAAGAGCCTTTACGGCCTTCTTGACACGATCCAAGGCCGATGGGTTCCGCCCTTAATCACCGGTCAGGCGCCGCACACGGAAAGGCAGCGACATGCAGACCGAAGCAACAGCGATGTCCACTGACCGGTTCACCAACTGGCGTACATCCACATACACGGGTGAAGGAAACTGTGTCGAGGTGGGGCACGGTCCAGGATTCGTCGGCATCCGCGACACCAAGGACCGTGGTGGCGGCACCCTCGTGGTCGAACAGAAGTCATTCGCGGCCTTCCTAGCACGCTCCAAGTCCGGCGGGTTCCGGCCTAAATACCGATAAGGCTTCTGGAGCACACGGAGAGGCAGCACCGATGAAGCTTGGGAGTCCCGAGCCACGAGGGAGTATCGGCTGGCGCTGGCGGAAGCCCGTCCGTAGCGGCGGCGACACGAACTGCGTCGAGATCGGTCAAGGACACGGCTTAGTAGGAATTCGCGACACCAAGGACCGCGACGGCGGAACCCTCCTCGTCGACCGGGCGATGTTCGCCGCGTTCTTAGCCGACGCCAAGGCCGGCCGATTCTCCTGACCCCAGCCTGATGATTGCGGTATGGCGGCGATCGCCGCCATACCGCAGAGCCGACAAGATCTCGGCAACGGTTGCCTTGGTGCCGCATTCGCAACGCTGGACCTTGTCCTGGGACACCTGCAACCCCACACCCGTCTTTGCCGCCTGGTTCAGGTCCCATGATTCCGGGCGCGCCGCTGGCGCGGGTTGTGCGCGTCGGCTGCTCACGAACCCGTCTCCGACAGGCGAAGCCTGTGGGCAGCTGGCCCCTCTCATGTCGAGCTTGGACTTGTGACGCCGTCATCCACTCGCAAAGCGGCCGATTCGGGAAGACGGAACCCTGTCGCCATAGCTAAATTCTTGGTCGTGAGTGAGCCCATGGTCGGCAAGGACGTAGAACGGGTGATCGGCAACGAGTTGCGACTGCTGACACCCGCAGTGCGACGATCCGCCGAGCAGGTCGAGAAGTTGCTGCATCCAGACTTCGTTGAGTTCGGATCGTCAGGTCGCAGATGGGACCGACGCGCGATGGTCGCGGCCATTGGCAACGAGCTCACGGACAGCGAAGCTCCGGACGTCGCTGAAATGAGAGGCCTTTCCGACGCGGTCGTGTTGGTCACCTACCTGACCGACCGAACTGGTCGGCGGGCTCGGCGAAGTTCGCTATGGCGCAAGGCTGACGATGGAACTTGGCTCTTGTACTTCCACCAAGGAACACCGCTCCCGACCTAGAGCTGCTTTGCCTCGCGCTTTCACTGCCCGGCGGCGGCGTGGACGATGGCGAAGATTTCCAGACCACTGCCCGCCGCGAGGTCGCGGAGGAGACCCGGATCATCCGCTCCGTCCTCGGACGCAAAGTGGGTGCGGGAATCCCGCTTCCGCTACGGCCCGCCAGCCATTCTCAACCCGAAGTCGCCTAAAAATCTCCATCCACAGGCCTTGACGATTGCGCACCGAAATCTGTGTCGGAGCCGAAGATCGGACGGCCCGCTTTATCGACAGTCATGCCGGACGCCCTCTGGCGCGAGACCAGTGAGCAAAATGTGGAGAAGATGTCGGCGGGTGTCGCGGTCGTCGCGAGCGTGTCCGAATAGATGACGCATCAGTAGGGGCCCGGCGAGGGCGTCGATGATGAGTTCTGGATCAAGGCTCGCGCGAAGCTGTCCTCGATCTGTGGCCTTCTGGATGGTGGTGAGGCATGCCGCGCGTCGTGGCGCCCAGAACCGAGTAAGGAACTCATCGCGCAGCTCCGGATCATCGGCTAGGTCGGCGACGAGTGCGGGGAGTACCCGTCCCATCGCGGCGTCGTCCATCGCCGCGCTGAGCGCGTCGAGGTGCTCAGTTAGATCGCAGACCACACACCCGCGATCGGGCTCGACTACTCCGGCGCGGGCATCAGCCATCGCGTCGATGACGATATGGCGTAGTGACGGCCATCGTCGGCGTAGGGCGGGTTTGCTTGTGCTGGCCCGTCTCGCTACAAGTTCCATGGTCAGTTGTCCATAGCCAACTTCGGTGAGTAGCTCCCGCACGGCGACCACCACCGCGCCGTCGATCCGGACGTCACGCCGCCGCGCCATCACGGGGTGAGTAGCACCTTGCCGAACACTCCGCCCTGTTCGAGGGAGCGTAGGGCCTCCATCGCCGAGGCGAGGGGGTAGCGCGCCTGAATCGGACCGCGTAGGAGTCCGTGGTGGGCCAAGTCTGATACTCGCTTCCATGAGGTGCGGAGCTCGGGCGCGCTCGCGGTGTTGAGGCTGAACGCCAGCAGCGTCGGCGAGCGGTGGTAGATCTCCATGATGGTCTCGAATTCCGAGCCGATCGGATTCCCGCCTGCGGCGCCGCAGAGCAGATACCGCCCGTACGGAGCGAGCAGTCGTAGGTGTGCACTGAGATCAGCGCCGGCGACGGTGTCGACGATCAAGTCGAAGTCGGCCTCACCGTTGGTCACCTCGTCGCGCTGCACGGCGTGCGTCGCACCGAGTGTCAGCAGCCGCTGCGCCCGCGACGCGGACGAGGTCACCGCGGTGACATGTGCCCCACTCGCTGCGGCAATCTGAGTAGCCAGCACCCCGATGCTCCCGCCCGCTCCTCTGACAAGGACCCGGTCTGCAGGCGCGAGACCTGCACGGCGAAGACCGATCTCGGCCACCAGTGCATTAAGTCCCAGTGCAACTGCTTCGTCTGTGTCATCGGCGCTGTCCAAAACAAATACACGATCGCTGTTCACCACGACCAGCTCGGCGAATCCGCCGAACTGTGGCAGGCCCAGCACGCGGCGACCCAGAAGATCGGTGTCGACACCCGCACCGCAGGATTCCACCACACCCACGACCTCCAGGCCCAAGCTCGCCCCGCGCCCTGGGAAGTACGGATAATGCCCGCGCGCTGCCCGCACGTCGACATAGCCGACCCCGATCGACTGCGTCCGCACGACGACCTGGCCCGCAGCGGCGACAGGGTCGGGCCGTTCCCGGACCACAACCTGTACCGGATCTTCAAAGGACTCCACGATCACCGCGCGCACGACATCTCCAATCGTTCCGTTCCGGAACAGAACGATACACGTTCGCTCGCGAACCGTCGCCGATGCCGTGACGCCCAGCCTCACGGATAACGCCTGCCACCAGACCAGAACCTGACGTGACGGATGGTCTGTGATGGTGAGAGACCTACGGTCCTGCGGTTGCTGGCCGAGGACATCGCCACCCCGGCCAGATCCTCAGCAGTCGGGGCGCCCAGGATCGACTGTCCGGCGCCAAACGAGCCTCCGTCCGGGCCCGATGGCGAGCGGTGATCCCGAGAGCACGTCGCATGCATGCAGTAAGTCCGGCCGACGAACGCCTACGCCGACCAGCCCACGGACGCGCTTATCGCCGGACTGGATGCGCCGTTCACCGACTCCACCGCCACGCCCTCGATGCCGCTCGGGCGTTCGAAGCGGCCTACGGGGCGAAGTTCCCCAAGGCCACAGCCAAGATCACCGACGACATCAAGGCGCTGCTCGCGGTCTATGACTTACCGGCCGAGCACTGGACCCAGCTACGCACCACGAACTCCATCGAGTCCATCTTCACCACCGTCCGGCACCGCACGAAGAACACCCGGCAGATCGGCGCTGCGCCACCTCAATCAGCGGTGTTCGCCGCGCCGTACCTCGCCACCATCGTCAGTACGGCCTCGTCCACGACGTGGGCCATCGAGGCGTCGTCCGGGGACCAGTCGATGAGCAGCATCCGGGGCCAGAGGACGTAGTTGGAGATCATCCCGAGGAACTGGGTTGCGGCCAGTTCCGTGTCGTCCAGCTTGGCCGTTCCCAGCGTGTTCTCGGTGTCGAGATAGCGGCGTACCGAGTCGAAGTAGGGCATCTTGCCGTGCGCGAAATGGGCCTCACCCAACTCGGGGAAACGCGGCAGTTCGGCGATGACGATACGGAAGAGGGCCGCCATGCCGGGCCGGGTGAGGAGGGTGACGTACCGGCGGCCGATCGCCGTCAGGCCCGCCCGCAGGTCGCCCGTCGGTGGGCGGAGGTCGCCGTCGTCCTCGGCCGCCCAGGACTGCGTCACGATCGCGTCGAACAGCGCCGCCTTGGTCGGGAACTGCTTGAACAGCGTCGCCTTCGACACCCCGGCCGCCTCGGCGACCTTGGCCAACGAGGTGCCCGCGTACCCGGCGTCGAGGAACAGTCGGGTGGCGGCCTCGACGATGACCGCCCGTTTCTGCTCGGCGACGCGCCGATGGTAGGCGGAGGGCTCCGTCGTCATGGCCACCACAATACGCGAGGCGAGTCACTTGACTCACCATCCGCCATGCGCCTAACGTTGGCGAGGCGAGTCACTCGACTCGCCACTATTGCGCAGGAAGGACCGCGTCATGGGACGCTTCGACAAGCAGACTGTTCTGGTCACCGGTGGCACCGGCGGGCAGGGCGCCAACCACGTTCGGGCCTACCACCAGGAGGGGGCGAACGTCGTCATCGCCGCGCTCGCCGAAGGGCCCGGCAAAGAGTTGGCCGCCGAACTCGGCGAGCGGGCGCTGTTCGTCCGAATGGACGTCACCGACGAGGACGCCTGGACGGCGGCGGTCACCGAGACCGAACGCCGGTTCGGTCCGATCGCGGTATTGGTCAACAACGCAGGTGTTCAGAACCCCGCAACGCCGATCGAGGCCGTCGAACGCCAGGTCTGGGACCGCATCCTCGACGTCAACCTCACCGGCACGTTCCTCGGTATCAAGACCGTGACCCCGTCACTGCGTCGAGGCGGCGGAGTGATCGTCAACATCGCCTCGACGATGGCCCACGGCGGCACCGCGCTCTACGCGCCATACGTCGCAGGCAAGTGGGCGTTGCGGGGGCTCACCAGGACCGCCGCGCTGGAACTGGGTCGAGACGGCATCCGGGTCAACTCCATCCACCCCGGCGTCATCTCCACCCCGTTGATCAACGAATCGATCGCAGGTCAGCCGCCCATCGCCGACTTCTACTCGCCCGAGCCCTACGCCATCCCCCGCATGGGAACCCCGGCCGACATCACCGCGCTCCTGCTCTACCTCACCTCGGCCGACGCCTCGTTCGTCACGGGCTCGGAGTTCGTTGCGGACGGCGGGCTCCTGCTCGGCCCCGCCCTCCAACCCGACACGGCCGCAGCCTGACCGAATCGCCAGCCGCCCCGAACAGTCCCCCGTTCTTGCGGGGGCTCGGTGGCGTGGGGCCGACCGGGCGTGGACGTGCGCGAGGACAAGCGAGGACGGCAAGAACAAGCTGGTCGACGGCAGGGCTCGAGCCGAACAGTCAGCTCGGTTTGCGGGCCAGCAGGTACGCCTGTGGCGACTTCTCCAGTGGTGGTTGCGGTTCTCGGATCAACCGAGCTTCCACTTCCAGACCTGCGGTGGTGCACATATCGGCCACGGCATCCGGCTGTAACCGGTACGCATCCAGGGAGATCTCATGGCCGTAGCCGTGTGAGATCTGGCCGCTCTCGTCACCGACCTGGAACGCCGTCAACAGTCGTCCGCCCGGAACCAGCACCCGCGCCAGTTCAGCCACCACCGTCGGCAGATGCTCCGGTGGCGTGTGGATCAGCGAATACCACGCCAGTGCGCCGGCAAGGCAACTGTCGTCCAGCGCCAACGCCTCGAGTGAACCGACCTCGAAACGCAGCCGGGGATGGGCTCGGCGGGCCGCGTCGACCATGCCGGGAGAAAGATCCACTCCGAAGACGTCCAGCCCCAGCGAGGCCAGGTATCCCGTCAACCGGCCCGGGCCGCATCCCAGATCACCAACAGGACCGCTTGCACCGACCAACTCGACGAACGTTCCCAGCATCGCTCGGTCCCAGGGACTGGCGGCCAGCGCGTCCTTCAGCATCTCGGCATACGAGTCGGCAACGGTGTCGTAGGCGTTGCGTGTCTTGGTCACGTGGACGGGTTCGGTCACGGCCGAGACACTATCCATGGCCATTCGCATTTACATTCCAGCCGCTCTAGGACCCCGGGCGCGGTCGCCAGGCCGCATCGGCACCCGACGCACCCCGACATATTGCTGTTCCATGGCCTACTTGCGCTACGGTTCGGCGTGCCACCTTTGACGGACCACGCATTCATGCACTTCACGCACGTCGCGAACCTGCCAGCCATCCTGCAGAGTGGTGTGCTGAAGTCCGACTCGCACGTTCAAACCGAGTCGATCATGATCACGGAATGTGCCGACATTTCCATCAAGGAGCGCCGTCGCAGCGTCGAGGTTCCCATCCCTCCGGGTGGCGTGGTAGCCGATTACGTTCCCTTTTATTTCGCTCCCCGATCACCCATGATGTACAGCATCTCGCGAGGGAACGTGGCCACCTACGCTGACGGACAACAACCGCTTGTCTATTTTTGGTCGTGGCTCTCAGTCGCAGATCGACTTCAGCTGCCATGGATCGCCAGCGATGGCAATTGCGCCAGCTCATTGACATCAATGACCAACAACTGGAGAAAACTGGAGGAATCAGTCGACTGGCAGATCATGACCGCGAAACAGTGGAGCAACACTGCCGAAGACGGAGACCGGATGCGACGTCGGATGGCAGAATTTCTAGTGCACCGGGAGTTTCCATTCGAAGCGTTCACTGGGGCAGTTACTAGGTCGAAAGCGATTGCCTCATTAGCAAGCAAGCACCTCGGCGACAAACTTCCCGTGCATGTCAGACCCGACTGGTACTATTAGACCCTAACCCGGAGGAGGTGACGTTGTGATTATCGAGTCGAACGGGAATCTACTGGCCTCCAATGCAGAGGCCTTGGTTAACACTGTCAATACCGTTGGCGTAATGGGCAAAGGGATCGCCCTGCAATTCAAGCGAGCCTATCCCGAAAACTTCAAAGCTTACGAGCGAGCTTGCAAGAATAACGAAATAAAAATTGGCAAGATGTTCGTCTGTCCAGTTATGGCGATGAGCAACCCGTCGCTTATCATCAACTTCCCGACCAAACGGCATTGGCGGTCACAATCACGCCTCGAAGACATTCGGGGCGGCCTGGACGACCTCGTCAATGTACTCATCCAGCACGGCGTGAAATCAGTTGCCATCCCCGCACTCGGCTGCGGCAACGGGGGACTTCCTTGGAGCGACGTGTACCCGCTCATCATTGCGGCGTCAAAACGGGTTCCAGACATCAACTTTCTGGTTTACCCACCAGCCGCCGCACCGCGAGCTGAAACTATGCCCGTCCGATCCAAGCGACCCGGAATGACCGAGCGCAGAGCAGCGATGCTGTTGGCATTCGATCGATACGCCGCGCTGAGCATGGCCGCAGGCCATAGCATTGGCGGTGAAATATCGATCGTCGAAGCGCAGAAGGTCGCCTATTTTCTACAGCAGGCGGGCTGGCCTTCCAGGTTCAAATTCACCGCCAACCACTACGGACCCTATTCACACACCGTCGATCAGTGGCTCAGTTCAGTAGAAGGGCATTTCATCTCCGGATACGGCGATGGAACCAGTGGCAGTCGCGCAGTATTGACACTTGACAGGAGTGCCGTCACCGAAGCTCGCGAACTGATGAACGGAAATTCAGAGTTCAGCGAAACACTAGATCGCATGACAGAATTTGTTCGCGGGTTCGAATCCCCTTATGGCGTAGAACTCCTGAGTACCGTTCATTTCATCGTCGCCAAGTCACCTTCGCAGCATCTCTCAATGGATCAAATCGCCCGGCAAGTGAAAGCGTGGTCGCAACGGAAGGCGCAGCTATTCCAACCGCATCAAGCCAAGGTAGCATTCGAGCACCTGCAAGGCATTGGCGCGTTCGTCAGCTCGTTAGCAATTGGCAGCGGACAGGCATCGAGCAAGAGCGCTCTCCATTGGTACCGTGAACCTCAACACTGTCGCTGATGGACAGGTCACGCTGGCCAGTGGCCACGATCAGCGTAACTGCGAATGCGCACAGGGAGACGAGAGCGCCTACCGACTGGCAGGTTGCCGGCGACGGTGGGAGCACGGAAGCATCGAGCCCAAAGCCCGAGTAGAGGTGTACGGCTGGCCCTTCGCGCTACAAGCAACTCGGACAAGAATCGGATTTGCGTCTTCAGCTCTCGAAAACTCGGAGCACGTCACCGGCAGCTCCGGTGAACACTCCAGCTCCGCGCGCGACGTACTCATTACGAACGGTCCTAGTCGATCGCCCCACCACCGACCGCCGTAACCCCACCCCCACCGCCTCCCCCGTGCTCCGCCGCATATTCATCGGCCAAGGCTCGGGCGTGGTCGAAGTAGGCCGTGACGTCGGCGAGGTCGTCGATTGCTGCGGCGAGCAGGCCTAGGGCATCGAGGATCACGAAGTCGTCCTCGCCCTGGCTGGCGCGGTGCAGCAGCGGTTCGATCTGCTCGATGAGCACGGCGCGCGCGTCGCGCAGGGCGCCCACCGGTAACCGGTCGACGGCGGCGCGCAGCCGGACGGCGACCTCGCCGACGGAGGTCATGAATCGGCCGACCGCCGGGCGGCCTCCGAGCGGATGAGGTCGGCGCAGCGGTGCAGTCTGGCAAGCACACCGTCGAGTTTCCAGCCGCCGACAACAAGATGGTGCACGGCGGATTCAGCGCGGCCGTCCAGCGATCCGGCCCATAGCTCCCTGAGTTCGGCCGCGACCCTGGCCGCCTCATCGCGGGCCAACACGACCTCCGACACCGGGAGCCGGGCCGCAAGTTCGGTGAGGTCCTTCGGTTGTTCGTCCAAGCCTGCTCCCCTCACGGCTGGCCGTCGATCACATCGTGCCGGGTACCGAGGGCAGAAACAAAGGAATGCGCCGATCGCTCGCCCCGACGGAGGAATCCCGCGCGCGCTGGCCATCTCAGCCAACGGGAAGCCGATCTTCGACGATCCCCGCTTAGACTGCCGGTATGGCTCTCACGTCGACGACGACCGAGGCGTCGGATCGGACCGCGCTGCCCGCCGACCTGTCCGAGGCCGTCCGCGACGACGGCGCGCTACGCCGCTTCCTGCACGGACTGCCGGGCGTGGACCAGGTCGGCCTTGAGCAACGCTCGGCCGGGCTGGCGACCCGCAGCATCAAGAAAGACTCGAAGCTGTGGGCGATCGACACCGCGATCAGCATGGTCGACCTCACGACCCTCGAAGGCGCGGACACCCCAGGCAAGATCCGATCCCTGGCGGCGAAGGCCAAGCAGCCCGACTCCGACTATCCGGACGTGCCAAGGGTTGCCGCGCTGTGTGTATATCCCGACCTGGTCGAGATCGCCGTCGATCTGGTGCGGGGCACCGGAATCGGCGTGGCCAGCGTGGCCACCGCCTTCCCATCCGGGCGCTCCAGCCGCGAGGTGAAACTGGCCGACACCCGGTTGGCGGTCGAGGCGGGCGCCACCGAGATCGACATGGTGATCGACCGAGGTGCCTTCCTGTCCGGTCGCTACGGCCAGGTGTTCGAGGAGATCCAGGCCATCAAGCAGGCCTGCGGCTCCGCGCACCTCAAGGTCATCCTCGAAACGGGTGAGCTGGCGACCTACGACAACGTCCGGCGGGCCTCCTGGCTCGCGCTGCTTGCGGGCGGCGACTTCATCAAGACTTCCACCGGAAAGGTGTCGCCCGCCGCGACGCTGCCGGTGACACAGCTGATGTTGCAGGCCGTGCGGGATTGGCACGGTCGGACCGGCGAGTATCGGGGCGTCAAGCCCGCAGGCGGGATTCGGACCACCAAGGATGGGATCCGACATCTGGTGGCGGTGAACGAAATCGCCGGGCCGGAATGGTTGACCCCGGAGCTGTTCCGCTTCGGCGCCTCCAGTCTGCTGACCGACCTGCTGATGCAGCGACGAGCCCAACGCAACGGCCACTACAGCGGCCCCGACTATGTGACGGTGGACTGACTCGCCCATGCCTAACTTCGAATACGCACCCGCGCCGGAGTCTCGGGAGCTGGCGAAGCTCCAACCGTCCTATCAGATGTTCGTCGACGGTCGGTTCGTCGACGGCGGTGGCGCTCCGATCAAGACCATGAACCCGGCGACCGAGGAAGTACTGGCCGAGGTGGCCACCGCATCCTCCGACGATGTCGACCACGCCGTGCGCGCGGCCCGCCGCGCCTACGAACGGGTGTGGGGTCGGATGCCCGGTGCCGAGCGCGGCAAGTACCTGTTCCGTATTGCCCGACTGATCCAGGAACGTTCCCGCGAGCTGGCGGTGTTGGAGAGCCTGGATAACGGCAAGCCCATCAAGGAATCCCGCGACACCGACATCCCCACCGCAGCCGCGCACTTCTTCCACCACGCGGGCTGGGCGGACAAGCTGGACTATGCGGGCTACGGCCCCGATCCGCGTCCGGTCGGGGTGGCCGCGCAGGTGATCCCGTGGAACTTCCCGCTACTCATGCTGGCCTGGAAGATCGCCCCCGCATTGGCCTGCGGGAACACCGTGGTGTTGAAGCCCGCCGAGACCACTCCGCTGACCGCGTTGGTCTTCGCCGATATCTGCCGGCAGGCGGAACTGCCACCGGGTGTGGTCAACATCCTGCCCGGCGCGGGCGACATCGGCGCCACGCTGACCGCGCACCCGGACATCGACAAGGTGGCCTTCACCGGTTCCACCGAGGTCGGTAAGGAGATCACCCGGACGCTGGCCGGGACCGGCAAGAAGCTGACGCTCGAACTCGGTGGCAAGGCCGCCAACATCGTCTTCGACGACGCCCCGTTGGATCAGGCGGTCGAGGGAATCGTCAACGGGATCTTCTTCAACCAGGGACATGTGTGCTGCGCGGGCTCTCGACTGCTGGTGCAGGAGTCGGTGGCCGAGGAACTGCTGGCCAAGCTGCACACCAGGGTCGCCGCGCTGCGGGTGGGCGACCCGCTGGACAAGAACACCGACGTGGGCGCGATCAACTCCCGCGAGCAGCTGAACAAGATCGTCGAGTTGAGCAATTCGGGCGACGCCGAGGGCGCCCAGCGGTGGACCAGCCCGTGCCCGCTACCCGACCGAGGGTTGTTCTTCGCTCCCACGGTGTTCTCCGACGTGCAGCAGTCCATGCGCATCGCCAAGGAGGAGATCTTCGGCCCGGTGCTCTCGGTGCTGACCTTCCGCACACCGGACGAGGCGATCGCCAAGGCCAACAACACGCCCTACGGGCTCTCCGCCGGGGTGTGGACCGAGAAGGGATCCCGCATCCTCTGGGCCGCCCAACGCCTGCGCGCGGGCGTGGTGTGGGCGAACACCTTCAATCGTTTCGACCCGACCGCCCCCTTCGGCGGCTACCGGGAATCCGGCTTCGGTCGCGAAGGCGGTCGCGCAGGTCTGGAGGCCTACCTCGATGTCTAATCGGCTGGTTCCTGGCACCGCAGCACCACGGCTGTCGGTGAACAAGACCTACAAGCTCTACATCGGTGGCGCCTTCCCCCGGTCGGAATCCGGGCGGGTGTACGAGATCACCGACTCCAAGGGTGCCTTCCTGGCCAACGCCGCGCACGCCTCCCGCAAGGACGTGCGGGACGCGGTGGTCGCGGCACGCAAGGGCTTCGCAGGCTGGTCGTCGGCGACCGCCTACAACCGGGGTCAGGTGCTCTACCGGGTCGCCGAGATGCTGGAGGGCAGGCGCGAGCAGTTTATCGCCGAGGTGATGGCGCAGGAGGGCGTGCAGCTCAAGCGGGCCACCACCCTCGTGGAGCAGACCATCGATCGCTGGGTCTGGTACGCGGGCTGGACCGACAAGATCGCCACCGTGTTGGGCGCGTCCAACCCGGTCGCGGGGCCGTACTTCTCCTTCACGGTTCCGGAACCCAGCGGCGTGGTCGGCATCCTCGCGCCGCAGGACTCCTCGTTGCTCGGGCTCGTGAGCGTGTTGGCGCCGGTCATCGCCACCGGCAACACGGCGGTACTGGTGACCAGCCGGGCCCGGCCGCTCTCGGCGATGACTCTGGCCGAGGTGCTGGCCACCTCCGATCTGCCCGCCGGGGTGGTCAACATCCTGACGGGCAGCCCGGTGGAGCTATCCCCGTGGCTGGCCTCGCACGCCGACGTCAACGGACTCGACCTGACCGGGGCGCCGGAGATTCTCCAGCCGGAGTTGGAGCGTTCGGCGGCGAACACCGTGAAGCGGGTGTTGCGGGCCCCCGCCAGCGAGCCGGACTGGACCCGACGACCGGATCTGCGCAGGTTGCGGGCCTTTATCGAGCACAAGACGGTGTGGCACCCCGTGGGGGTGTGATCGGGTGGCGGCCAGCTCTGCAGTTGGCCGCCACCCGATCGACCAATGGTTTCGAGTCAGCTCAGCCGTCGAGTAGCTCGGCGAGGATGTCCACCAGTTCCGGGCGTTCGAACGGGCCGCAGTGCGGGGCCGGGACGTCGCGGACGTCGGTCGGGTTGTCCGGGGTGAGCCGGTCGGCCTCGGCGATGAACCGGCTCTGCAGCGCGGGCGGGATCAGCCGGTCGAGGGTGAACCGCACATAGGTTCGGGGGATTCGCCCCCAGGTGTCGGCCTGGCCCCTGGCGTCGGCCAGCGGAATGCTCGCGGGCTCGTCCGGTTCGAGCAGGTTGAACAGGCGGCGGGCTCCCGCATCGGTGAAGTCGGCTGCGAGGCAGTCCTTGATGCCCTGCGACACCAACGGGTCGGCCGTGCGCCAGTTGATCCGGCTCACGCCCAGCTCGGCCGGGTCGACGACCATCGCCGCCATCACGTTGCCGAGCAGGCTCTCGTCGTTCTCCGGAGTGCCGAGGTAGTCGGTCAACGTCGGCAGGTCCACGCAGCAGTACGCCGCGACGTAGACGACCCGGTCGATCAGCTCCGGGATCAGGTTGCCGACCCGGCTCAGGGTGACACCGCCCTGGCTGGCGCCCGCGAGGATCACCGGGCCGTGCTCCCGGGCGGCGCGGACCACCTCGACCACGCGGGCGGCGTAGTCCTCGGCGGTGATGCCTGCGAGCGGGGAGGGCTCGACCGCTAAGGCGGCGAGGTCCTGCGGTGCCTGGTAGGCGGCGGGGATGAAGCCTTCGTCGCCGTGTCCGGGCAGGTCGACGGCCACCGCGCGATACCCGCGCAGGGTGAGTTCGGTGACCAGTCCCGACCCCAGGTACGACGAGGAGTTGGTGCCGTGGACGAACACCAGGGTGGGCTGGCCTCGACCGACGGCGGGGCTGTCGGCTCGGGCCGACCGATCGGTTGTCATGAGCGGTGTTTCTCCTCGGTTCTCGGGTGGATCAGCGGTGCGGGGTGTGCCGGTCGGTCATCGACGCGGTGGGCGGCGCATCGGCCAGACGGTCGGGCTGTCGGCGACCTGCACCGGTTCGCCGAGGTCGACGAAGCCGTGTCGGGCATAGAGCGCGCGGCTTCGGGCCGAACTCGCCTCCAGGTACACGGCGAGGCCATCTGCATCGGCGCTCGCCAGGCCGTGCCGCAGCAGGGCCGAGCCGAGTCCGGTGCCGCGACGATCGCCGCGCACGCCGATGCACGGCAGGTAGCGGTGCGGCTCGTCGGTGGGATGCCGGTCGACCAACACCTCGCCGAGCGCCTGCAATCGGGCGCCGCTGTCCCCGAAGACCGCGCCGTCCCCGGCCGCAGGCTCGGCATGGGGCGATTGCCCGGCGGCCAGGGTCAACCACACCGAGGCGCCCTCGTCGTGGCCCACCAGGTAGCTCGCCGAGGTCGGGTGCTCGATGAGCGGGCGGTGGAAGTGCCCCTGGAGACGGGCCCGGTCGGCCGGGTCGGGGAAGGCCCAACAGACCAGTGCATCGTCCAGGAACGAGTCGATGATGACGTCGATCACCGTCTGCCGCTCTGAGTTCGCCGCTCGCCGGATCGACGGGGTCCTCGCTTGTACTGCCATGCGATACAGAGTATCGATCTACCCGCCGATTAGCGGCAATACTTGCTGGTCAAACGCATAAAGTGCACTGGTTCACTCCATCATTGAACTAGTACACTCGGCACTGTGTCCCGCTCTTGATGTGAGGTGTTATCCATGTCGTCGGCAGATCGATCGACTCCGCCGTACCTGCGGATCGTCGAGGACGTCCGGGCCCGGATCGAGTCGGGTGAGCTGCGGCCCGGAGCCCGGATGCTGTCCATCCGACAGATCGCCCAGCGGTGGGGCGTGGCGGTCGCGACCGCCACCAGAGCGATGGCGGCGCTCCGCGATGCCGGTCTGGTCGAGACGCGGGTCGGCGCGGGCACCGTGATCGCCACGCCCTCGATCCGCGGCCGCCGACCCGATTCGAGCGCCACCCCACGACCACGTGCCGCTGCCGCCGGGCCGGTAGTGCACCGGCAACAGGTGTTGGCCACCGCCATCGCCATCGCCGATGCCGAAGGTCTGGAGGCCGTGACCATGCGGCGGCTGGCGGCGGAGCTCGGTGTCGGACCCATGTCGCTCTACCGGCATGTGGCGGGCAAGGACGAGCTGGTGACACTGATGGCCGACGAGGTCTTCGGCGAGGCCGTCCCACCCACCGCCGGACCGACCGATTGGCGGGCCCGGCTCGAACTGCTCTCCCGCAGTCAATGGGAACTGTGCAAGCGACACCACTGGCTGCCCAGGGCGATCTCGTTCACCCGCCCGCTGCGCGCGCCCAACATGATGGCGCACACCGAATGGACGTTGGCCGCGCTGGACGGATTGGGCCTGTCCCTGACGAGCCGGATGCATGCGGCCATGACGCTGCACGCCGTGGTCGTCAGCGTCGCGCTCGCGCAGGCCAACGAGATCGAGGCCGAGCAGGAGACCGGCGTGACGCACGATCGCTGGCGGCTGACCCAACGCGAGCAGGCCGACGATCTGCTGCGCGATGGCCGATTTCCGCTGTTGGCCTCGGTTCCCGAGGACGCGGCGGCCGATCTGGACGGCAGGTTCGAGTACGGCCTGGCCCGCCACCTCGATGGGCTCGCGGTGTTGGTGGGTTCGCAGGGGGCGGAGATGCAGTGAGGACTACCGGTTCCCGCGCGGTATGCGGGCTTCGATCGAGCACCCGATATCTCGGCATCCCCGCAGGGGGTGGGACATCGCGAGGACCGTGGCCCGATCACCGCCTCGGCCCCGCAACGGCATAGGCCGTGGTACCGACGACCCCGAGGGTCACCGCGGTCCAGGTGCCCGCCGCCGTGCCGGGCGGCAGCATCATCCAGGTCGCCACCTCCATCGGCACACTCGTCGGGGGCGGGGCGAAGAACGCGAAGGCGAGCCAGGCGAACGGCAGGGTCCAGGCGTACTGGCCGCCCGCGATGGCCGCGCCCAGGGCGGCCAGCCCGAGCAGACCGGCGCAATTGCGCACGACGAACTCGACGGTGGCCAGCTCATGGCCCATCGTCTGCACCGTCAGCAGCACCGCGCCGACGACCACACCGGCCAGCAGCACGTGCATCGCTCTTCGAGGCATCCAGCGGATCGCGGCCGTCCGGTCCAAGGCGTGATCCTGGCCGCCGAGACCGATCGAGGCCGCTATCGTCCCCGTGGCGAGGACGAGCAGGGCCAATCGATGATCGGTGGGTCCCCGACCGATCGCCCACACCACCACCGCGCTGATCACCACTGCGGCCAACGATGCGGTCAGCTGACGTGAGCGTGCGTACAGCACCAGCCATCTCACCTCGATGCACCGCCTGCCAGCACGGACAACGCGTCGCCGTCGCAGGAGGTCGCCACCGCGCGCATGGCGTTGATCCGCGCGAGCTGTTCGGACGGCGGAAGTGCGTTGAGTTCCTCCCACACCGGAAGTGCCTGTTCCAGGATCCGCTCGTTCGCGACGTCAGCGGTTCCGCTGGTCGCCGTGAGGTCCCCGAGGACCCAGCCCGTCGCGATGCTCTGCGCTGCGGCCTCATCCAGGTTGAACCCGCCGCCGGAGCTGAAGACGGGAGAACAGCCCGGAACCATGGCCTTCGCGATCAGGGCCCTGGTCAGCTCCTCGCCGCTCTGAGCGGCGACGATGTGGTCGTCGTCGAACCCGAAGAGCACGGTATCGGCGGTCCACCTCGGAATGGAGCCATCCGGCGTCGGGACCGTGTTCTCCCTGATCGAGACCGGTGCCTGGTCACCCAGAGCACCCGCCAACAGGCCTAACGCTTCTTCTCCGTGCACCGCGAAGTCCGCGAGTCGTGCCTGGTGTGTCCTCGTCACGCATACCGGCCCATCGCACACCGGTTCGGTGG
Organism: Actinoalloteichus hymeniacidonis; assembly: GCF_014203365.1. Lineage (NCBI taxonomy): Bacteria > Bacillati > Actinomycetota > Actinomycetes > Pseudonocardiales > Pseudonocardiaceae > Actinoalloteichus > Actinoalloteichus hymeniacidonis. Next base: position 634,282 of record NZ_JACHIS010000001.1, on the reverse strand, counting down.
CGGCCTCGTCGAGGACGTACATCCGCTGCGGCTCGGTCGGAAGGACGGCCATGGAGAGCAGCACACCCGCCACGACGGGTGTCAGCGCGATCAGCTTGGCCCGCGAGGTCACGACGACCAGCAGCGCGAATCCGGTCGCGACCATGCCGAGCAGCCAGATCACCTGCCCGAGATGCACCGACGTGGAGACCGTGGTGAACGCGTCGCGCACATCCCGAAGCGCAGGCGAGAGCAACGAGAGCCGGTTGGGCTCCGAGATCGGGATCCCCGAGGCCGTGATCGTGTGGGTCTGGCCCAAGGACAGCTGCATGAGGGACGTGAAGGTGATGCCAGCCATCGCAACCACGGGCGGAGTCAGCACGGACGGCAGCGCCCGGCCGATCCCCATGCCCAGCACGGCCCCAGCGATGAGGAACAACGCCCCCACCAGCGAGATCGGCAGCCAACCGAGGTGCGGGTACTCGGTGTTGGCGATCACCTGTGCCGCGCCGACCAGGACGAGGAGCGCGAAGGCCGCCAGCAGCGTGATCGCGGTCGGCCCGGCCACAGTGGCCGCGCGATGCCACGCGGGCCTCGGCGTGCTCGTCAGGAGTTCGGAGATCCTCGACCGGTGATCCCGCAGGCCCTGTAGCGCGCCGAGCCCCAGGGCGACCGGCCATAGGTAGAACAGCAGCGAGCGGGTCCACATGGCCATGGAGGTCCATTGGGCCGTCCACGCGGTGGTTCCCCTCGACCACGCGGAGTTCAGCAGATACAGGAAGGCCAACGCCGTCGCGAGGACGATGACGCCCGCCCACAGGGCGATGGAGCGCTTGAATTCGATGCGCGAGACGCGACTGCTCACCAGGTGCCCCTTCCCTGGTCAGGGCCTTGCAGCAAGGCCGTGTAGCCGCGCTCCAATGGGCTGTCGCCCACGTGCTCGGGTCCGCCTGCCTCGGCCAGTTCGTTTGGAGTGCCTTGGAAGACGAGTCGGCCCTCGGCGAAGAGCACCACGTCGGTGCAGGCTGCGGCGACGTCCTCCACCAGGTGGGTCGAGACGACGACGCAGGTGTCCCTGCCCATCTCCTGCAACAACTCACGAAAGCGCAGCCGCTGCGCCGGATCCAGGCCGACGGTGGGTTCGTCCAGCAGCAGGATCGTCGGGTCGTTGACGATGGCCTGCGCGATTCCCACCCGGCGCACCATGCCGCCGGACAGCGTCTTCATCCGCTTGTCGGCCCGGTCGGCCAGCCCGACCCGCTCCACCGCGCGCTGCACCGCTCCGGGGATGTCCTTCTTGGGCACCTCCTTCAGCCACGCCAGGTACTCGACGAACTCGCGCACCGTGAAGCGCTTGTAGTAGCCGAATTCCTGCGGCAGGTAGCCGATCCGGCGGCGCAGCGCGCGGTGTTCGCCCATGCTGCCCGTGTCCTGACCGAGCAGTTCCAAGGTGCCCCCGGCGGGGCGCAGCACGGTGGCCAACGCCCGGATGAGAGTGGTCTTGCCCGCCCCGTTGGGTCCGAGTAGTCCGTGTACGCCGATGCCCAGCGACAGGTCGAGGCCGTCGACCGCCATCCGCTTCCGGCCGACCTTGACCTTCAGCCCGGTGGCCTGGATCTCCCAGGCGTAGGACGTCGGCGCGAGGTCGGCCGCACTTACCGAGGGCGTCATGTGCTGGTCCTTTCCCATGGTCATCGGTGCGTTCCCAACCGGGAGTACGCGCTCCTGCGGGCGATCACGACTCCTACGCCGAGCCCGAGGATCACGGCCCAGCCCGGCAGGGCTTCCGGTTGCAGGACGAGAGTCATTCGGCTGACCGCCAGGCTCGGCATCACGACCATGGCGCCCCACCCGGCCACCAGGGCGATCGCGGCGCGATTCACGCCGATGACGCTGCCGAGCGCCAAGGTCATGGAGGTGCAGGCCAGGCAGGGCAGCAGCCACTGGGCCACCATCACCCCCGTCAGCCAGCCGCCTACCAGCAAGGCGGGGACGACCACGGTGAGCACGGAGGCGGTACGCCGCAGCACCAGGTACAGGCCCGCCCGAGGCGCGGCGGCCGTCAGCTCGTACGCCGGGTCGAGGCCACGCGACCACGAGGCCGCGACACCGCCCACGGACAGGACCGGGGCCAGGAGCAGCAGCAGCGACATATCGCCGAAGCCGGGGTCGGTCAGGTCGAGCAGCAGCGCGAGCAGCGTCATGAGCATGACCATGGCCAGCCACGGCGCCATCACGGGAGTCGTCCATCGGGACAACCGAATCGACCAGCGCCGCCGGTGTCGCAAGGTGCCCACTGCGGCCAGCTGCGGTTCCAGGTCTGCCCATACGGTGTCGACCAAGGCCGCCACCGCCGGAGCCTCGGTCCCGACGGCGGTCGTGAGCCGATCGCGGCACAAGCCGCAGGTCTCCAGGTGGCCCTCCAGGGCCCAGATCTCGTCGGCGGCGATGTCCGTGTCGCCGCGGGCATACCCGTCGATGATCCGCATCGACGCGTGTTCCACGCTCATGTCAGCGCCTTCCGCATCACGGTTCGGGCCCGGCGGGCACGGGTCTTGACCGTGCCCTCGGGCACCCCGAGCAGGACGGCGGTCTCCCGGACGGACAGTCCGTCGAGCACCATGGCCTGCAGTACCTGTCTGAGTTCGGGTGCCAGGCGCCGTAGCGCGTCGCCGACGTCACCGCCGACCGTCGCCGCGAGCGCCTCGTCCTCGGCGGCGGGCATCGCCGGTCGGGAAGCCGCAGGCGGCGGCTCCGCATGATGGGCCCTGCGTCGAAAGGCATCGATCAGCCGTCGGGCCGCGATCGTCCACAGCCAGCCGACGGCCGTCCCACCCGCCGCGCCGCCTGCGAACGCGCCCGCCGCGCGCCACACCGCCAGATACGTCTCCTGCATGACCTCGGCGATGATCTGCTCGTCTGTGCAGCGGCGGCGCAGTCGCACCGCCATCCACGGCGCCGTACGCCGGTACAACTCCTCGAACGCCGCGCGATCGCCCCTGGCCACCAGCCGGACGAGACGCTCCTCGTCCAGCCTGTGCAGCGCTGCCCTCACCGGTCTCACATCCCGATAGACGCTCGATTCGAAGCGCCGGTTTTCACTTTCGCGTGATCCACGACACATAACGGCCCCGCGGGCGCTGCCTGCTACCCGCACGACCACGCCGCGATCGACCTGGCACGACTCCACCACGGCCGTCGGATCGCCCATGCCCGCTCCGACGGAAGGTGAACGACACCCGGAGATCTCTCGCGGACTTCCCTGTGGAGCACCCGCGCTTGTCTCGATCTCTACTTTGCGATACAAAGTGCGGGACACATGACTTTGTATCGCAAAGTAGGTAGACGGCGGTGGACCTCATGCAGGACGAACAGGCTCGCGATGAGCAGTCGAAATCCGAAGCGACCGACCCCACCGATCCCGCCGCGATGCTCGCGCTCATCCAGCAGCAACAGCGCCGCACCGAACGCCAGCTCTTCAGTGGCCTCGCCGCGATTCCGCTCGCCTTCGGGGCCAGCTGGCTGCTCGGCTACGCGGTGCTCTTCCTGGCCATCCGCCCGGAACCAGTGCTGCCGCTGAGTCGTCAGGTCGCCTTGGGCATCTACTTCGGCCTGCTGGCCCTCGCCGCTCTCTGCACTTGGTGGGCGGTCGGGCGCAGCAGCCGAGGACTGCGCGGCACATCCCAACGCCAGGCCACGATGTACGGGTTCTCCTGGATGATCGGGATGACGGCGACGACCACCGTCCTGGCCGCCGTCACGCGACTGGGCGTCGACGAGCCGGTGGCCAGTCTTCTCTGGTCTGCGATGCCCGGACTGATGGCGGGCATGCTGCTGGTCTCCGGCGGCGCGGTGTTCTCCGACGTCGGACAGTTCAAGATCGGACTCTGGGTCGTGCTCAGCACAACGGCCAGCACCTTCGCGGGCATCCCGAACCACTACCTGGTGATGTCGCTCGCGGGCGGCGGCGGACTGATCCTGTTCGGAGTCAGCCAACTCCGCGCTGAAGCCCGCGCGAACCGAGCGGCCCGACAGGCGGGCGACCGATCGTGAACCCGCCTGCGGGCGAGCTGGATCCGGTGATCCACGCCCAAGCCCGACTCCGTGTCGTCAGCACCCTCGCCGCGCTGAACACCGGCGACCAGATCGCCTTCACCCGCTTGCAGAACCTGCTGGACATGACGCCCGGCAACCTGATCACCCACCTGCGCAAGCTCGAGGCCAGCGAATACATCACCAGCGCCAAACGCGGCTCCGCCACCTACCTCGCACTGACCACCCAGGGGCGCAGCGCGTTCGAGCAGTACGTACGCACCCTTCGCACGCTGCTCCAACCCGCCGTCGATCCCGACGACGAACCAACGGAGAGAAGGCGATCATGACTGAATATCTCGCCAAAGCGGTGGGCGCAAGCAAGCACTACGGCGACGTGGTCGCCCTGGACGCCATGGACCTGGATATCCCGGCAGGCCAACTGGTCGGCTTACTCGGCCCCAACGGCGCGGGGAAGACCACCCTGATCAGCCTGCTCACCGGGCTACGCAGACCCACGGCGGGCCGCGTCGAGCTGTTCGGCGGCGACCCGAGGAAACCGGCTAATCGCATCGCGCTCGGCAGCACCCCACAACAGACCGGGCTGCCCGAGACGCTGCGGGTACGAGAGGTCGTCGAGTTCGTCGCCGGGCACTATCCCGACCCGCGCCCGACCGGCGAGCTGCTGGAGGAGTTCGGGCTCACCGCCTCCGCGAACAAGCAGACCGGCGCGCTCTCCGGCGGCCAGCAACGCAGACTCACCGTGGCACTGGCCTTCATCGGACGCCCCCGGCTGGTCGTGCTCGACGAACCGACCACCGGCCTGGACGTCGATGGCAGGCACGCCCTGTGGGAGGCGCTGCGCCGCTACCACGCCACCGGGGGCACGCTGCTGCTGACCAGCCATTACCTCGAAGAGGTCGAGGCGCTCGCCGAACGGGTCGTCGTCATCGACCAGGGCCGGGTGCTGGCCGACGACAGCCTGAACGCCATTCGCTCCAAGGTCGCCACCAGCCGCATCGAACTGCGCTGCGCCGAGCTGCCGGAGCTGCCCGGTGTGCTGCGCCGTGAGGAGACCGAGGACCGGATTCGACTCTTCACCCAGGACCCCGATCAGTTGGTGCGCGACCTGGTGCACTCCGGCGCCGCGTTCCGCGACCTTCAGATCAGCACCACCTCGCTGGAAGAGGCCTTCGTCGCGCTGACGAGCAAGGCCGCCCCCACCGAGTCGAACCTCACCGCGTCGGGAGACCTTCGATGAACAAGATGCTGTTACACGCCAGATATCAGGTCTTGGAGAACCTTCGGGTCCCGATGGCCGTCGTCGGTTTCCTGGTGTTCCCCTCGCTGATGATGGTCTTCTTCGTGGTGCCGATGCCCGGCGTGGCAGACGATCCGGTGTACTCGACCAACGCGGCGGGCCAGCTCGCACTGTTCTCCATCGTCAACGTCTGCCTCTACACCTTCGGGGCGCAGATCGCCGAGGAACGGGCGAAGCCCTGGGATGGCTACCTGCGCACCCTGGCGGCGGGCGCGGTCCCGAGGCTCGGCGGGCGAGTACTCAACGGCCTGTTCTTCGCGCTGCTCGGGCTGATCCCGGTGATCGGCACGGCCGCGGTGTTCACCAGCGCCGAGGCGCCTGTGCTGCGCATCCTGCTCGCCGTCGTGCTGCTGCTCGCGATCGGCATCCCGTTCCTGCTGCTGGGGCTGGCGATCGGCTATCTGCTGTCGTCGAAGGCCGTGTACGTGGCCGTGCAGCTGTTGGTGTTCCCCTTGGGCTTCGCGGGCGGCCTGTTCCTGCCGCCGCAGCTGTTCCCCGACTGGCTCGACACGGCCTCGCAGGCCCTGCCGACCCGAGCGGGTCGCGACCTCGTGGTGGCGGTGCTCGGCAACGGACAGGCGTCGATCACCTCGCTGGCCGTGCTGCTCGGCTGGACTCTCGTCTTCGGCGCCTTCGCGGCCTTCGCCTTCCGTCGCGACGAAGGCCGCCGATTCCGGTAACCACTCACTTCGTCAACGGGAGTCCGAGCAGATCAACGGCCCGGGCTCCCGGCTTCGGTCTCGGTCTCGGTCTCGGTCCAGTTCCCGATCTGCCAGTCGATCTGGCCGTCCGGGTCGACCCAGGCACGGCTGTGATCGATCACCGAACCGGTCTCCAAGGCATGGGCGACCTCGGAGAACATCGCCGCCAGACTCGGCCAGCGGGCTTCCTCCACATGACAGAGCTCGTGATCCCACTCCAACACCGCACCGCGCTTCGGCCCGGGTCGCAGATCGACGACCAGGTGGTTTCCCATCCCGTCGAAAGCCATCGGAACGAACCTGGGGTGGTAGCCGTGGGCCCAGGACCCAGCGAGCCGCCCTGTGTCCGGCACATCCCAGGAGTCCCGCCAGACCGATTTGTTGACCTGCCAGAACTTCGCGGCCGCCATGGGCCCGCACGGGGTGTAGAACGGCGGGAACACCTCGGCGAAATGCTCCTCCTCGGTACCGCCGCACACCGACCACCAGGTCCGCAGTTCTGGATTGACCTCGAAGCCGAGTTCCCGCTCGCACGCCTCGATCTCGGCGTGTGACACGCCCTCGGCCAGCTGGGCGTGTGTACCCGGCGCGAACCGCGCCGACCACTCCAGGATTCGATGCCATTGGGTGAGGACTTCCATGGCCTCACGATGCCCAACTCGTGCCTGCCCGGGGTACCGCCAACGGACCGATGATCAAGCCGAAGCGGGCCGCCGGTAGGGGTAATCGGCGTGACTGACCGGTGGTTCGACACCCGGAGTCAGCCCGTAGGCTGAACCCGGCAATTCATTCCGGCCGGGCGTGCCACGCCCTGGGCGAGTGGCACCGGAGGTTAATCGATGGCGCAGGACATCGTCCCGATTGAACTAGGGCTGACCGAGGGTGACGTCGTCACCCTGTGGGCGCCTCGGTGGCGTGAGGACGGCGAGGAGTGGGAGGCGTTCCTCGGGCACGAGGACGACCTCTTCGGGTTCCCGGACGTCGCCCACCTGGTGGCGTTCATCCGGACCGCCCGGGAACACGATCTGATCGACCACCCGGCGTGGTCGCTGGTCCCCGAGCTGGCCGCCGCCGAGCTGATCCCCGACAGCGACCACCAGTTCGACCTGGTCGGCGTGCCGGAACTGCTGGCCGAGGAGCCCGACACCTGGACCGTCGGGGAACTCGCCGACATCGTGGCGATCCTTCGTTCGCTGGCCGATGTCTGCGACCTCGAGGTGGTCCGCGAGGTGCTCGACTCCGCGACCGGCTTCTCATTGCTCGATCAGGGCACGCTGGCCTTCAACGGCCGCGACGGCGAACGGCGCTGGACCGAGTTGTCGACCGTGGTCGCCGAACGCTGGGATGACGTCCTCGACGAACTCGACGACGTGATGACCTCGCCCGGCGTCCCCGAGGCCGAGGTGGCCGCCGCCGAGGCGGAACTGCCCGACCCCGAGGACGACGACGAGAACACCGCAGTCGCAGGGTCGGACGATGACTCCGACGACGACTCGGACGACGAGGACGCAGACGAGGAGCCGCCCGGCTTCTGGCGTGAGGTCGGCATCGACCCCATCCGCCTGGTTCTCACCAGCGGCGACTACTACACGCTGCGCTGCTACCTCGACGACGACCCGGTGTTCCTCGGTTCCGACGGCAAGATCGACGTCTTCGACAGCGTGAACGACCTGAAGGCATTCCTGGTCACCGCCGCCGAGCAGCGCGACGCGGCCGACGATGACGCCGAAGACGCCACCGAGGACAACGAGCTGGCCGAGGTCTCCACCTGGTCCGAGGTACTGGACCGGGCGGCCGCAGGCGAGCTGGACATCGAGGTGGAGGCCGACAACACCTACCACCTGACCGACGTCGGCGACGATCTGGCCAAGGGGCCGGAGGGCATCGACGCCAACCAGCTCGACCTCGCCGTCGAACTACTCAAGGACGCCGCCTACTGGGCCGAGGACGACAGCGTCGACGAAGCCCTCGCGTCCTCGGAGCGGCTCGGCTGGCTGGTCTCCTTCGTGCTGCGGCCCGACCCGACCCGGATGGCGCCCAGCGCGCCATACGACGAGGAGCAGAAGAGCTGGGCCAAGCTGGTGACCGACTTCGAGAAGCGGTTGGCCAAGAAGAACCGCGACTGAAGCCGAGGCAACACGCGAGCGACCACTCGGGGCATCGAGCCACTCGGCTCGGTGCCCCGACTCGTCTACTTCCGAGCCGAGGCCGCCGAAACCGACCCGAACCAGACCGAACCGAACCGGAGCGGAGCGGCTCGCTAAGCCATCCCGACCGGACCCACCTCGATCACCCCCGTGTTGTAGACCGGACCGTGCTCCCAGCGGCCGCCCACCGGCCCTTCCAGGCCAGGCAGCCAGAGATGCAGGAAGGCGGGCCGGACGGCCGGGCTGCCCTGCGCAGAGCCGATATCCGCACCGTGCCAACGGAGTTCGATCGCCAAGGAATGCTCGACGTCGAGCGTCATCGGCTCCGTTTCGCCCTCGGCGGCGTCGCCCACCACATTGCCCGCCGAGTCGAGTCGGGTCACGCTGGTGCGCAGCGCAGTGCCCTCGGCATCGGTGAAGGCGACCCGATCCGGATAGGCGCCGACCGCGCACCGCACCGCAGCCCACCTGGCCGAGATCACCAGCTGTGCCCGGCCCTCGCCGGTGGCACTGTCGACGACCGCAGGGCCGATGCTGGATTCGATATCGCCGACCGCGCACTGCTCGTCCATCGAGGGGGCCTCCGCTGGTTGAGCGGGTGCGGCGGCCACGATGCCTGCGGCCCTGACCTCGGCGGCGCCTGCCTGCGCCGCGCCGGGCAACAGCATGCCCAGCACGGTCAGCACTCCCAGCGTCGCCACTGCCGCCCGCACCCGACCGTACTTTCGATTCGTCACGCCCTGCCTGGACATCGAGACCTCCCCCTCGCCAGTGCCGCAGCGGGAATCGCCGCGGCACTGGGATAGAGACGCCACCACACGAATCCGTACATCCGCGAGCCGATCACCCCCGAAAGAGTGAGCCCGAGGTGGCTTCTCAGGCGCGCAGGGCCGCGTATGCGGGCTTGATGACGTCCTCGATCAACGCCGTGCGCTCATCGAGATCGAGGAACACCGACTCGATCGCATTGAGGGTGAAACGCTCGATGTCGTCCCAGCCGTAGTCGAAGGTCGACGCGAGCTTGTCGAACTCACTGGACACCGTGCAGCCGCTCATCAGCCGGTTGTCGGTGTTCACCGTGACGCGGAAGCCCAGTCCGGCCAACTGTCCGAAGGGGTGCTTCTCGAAGGACTCCGCCGCACCGGTCTGCAGGTTGGAGGAGGGGCAGAGCTCCAGCGGGATGCCCCGGTCGCGAACGTAGGCGGCGAGCCTGCCCAAGGTCACGCTGCCGTCCTCGGCGACGGTGATGTCATCGGCGATCCGCAGACCGTGGCCGATCCGCTCGGTGCCGCAGCGCGCCACCGCCTCCTGGATCGAGGGCAGGCCGTACGCCTCGCCCGCGTGGATCGTGAAGTGCGCGTTGCTGTCCCGCAGGTAGTCGAAGGCCGCCTGGCAACGGGTGGGAGGGAAGCCGTCCTCCGGGCCTGCGATGTCGAAGCCGACGACCCCGGCGTCGCGGTGCCGCACGGCGAGTTCGGCGATCTCCAGTGCACGGTCGTTCTGCCGCATGGCGCACAACAGGGCGCCGACGCGAATCCGGTGTCCGGCCGACTCGGCCGCCGCCGAACCCTGCTCGAAGCCCTCGGTGAGCGCGCTGACGACCTCGTCCAGCTTCAGACCGCCCGCCTCGAACAGCTCGGGCGCGTACCGCACCTCGGCGTACACCACGCCGTCGGCAGCAAGGTCCTGTGCGCATTCCGACGCCACCCGCACCAGGGCGTCCTTCGTCTGCATCACCGCGACGGTGTGCGCGAAGGTCTCCAGATAACGCACCAGGGAACCGGAGTCCGCCGCGTCGCGGAACCACTTCGCCAGCGTGGCCTCGTCGGTGCTGGGCAATTCCTGATAACCGACCGCCTCGGCGAGTTCGATCACTGTCTTCGGCCGCAGCCCGCCGTCGAGATGGTCGTGCAACAACACCTTCGGCGCGCGCCGAATCGCTTCCAAAGTCACCGGGGTCGACATGGGGCTAACTTATCGCCACGCCGTCGGAGTCCGATCGCCCCGGGGACGCCGATCCAGGCGATATGATCAAGTGCGTCGGGATGATCTCACTCCAGTGGTTCGTCGAACTCGCTCCATCGGTCGGTAGTCGATGGGTGGACGGTCACGATTAGGGGTGAGCCAGTAGATCGATCGGTAGAGGTATTCCTACACTCGTTCGATAATCGAAGATCACCTACGCCTCTTCAACAGTTCGTGGGCGCCCCACCTGTCCGCACGCCTGGTAACCGGGCTGACGCAGGGGGTGGTTTCGCGTCCCGTCCGAACTGGCTAGGCTCGGTGTGGTCGCCCCATCCCCTCGACGAAGGTCGCCCCTGCCGTGAACGAGAACAACCACTCTGCGTTGTCGTTCGATCGGATGCGCAGCATGCTCACGCGTGCAGCGGAAATCCGCGACAGCGAACAGCAGCAAATCTTCGACGCGTTGGACGAGATTCACGCGCGGCTCTCCCCCCTGGAGTCGCTGGGCTCGGTCCGCAAGCGGATCTCCGAGCTGCCCGACCGCACCGAGGTCGGCGTCTTGGCCGAACGGCTCGACGACGCTCTGGCGAGACTGGAATCGCAGGACACCGCGATCGCGGGTCTGCTGCAGGCGGTCGACGGTCTGGTCGACAAGCTCTCGACTCCCTACCAGCAGCTCGATGGACGCCTCGACGGCGTCTCGGGCCGGATGGAAGGGATGGAGGACCGGCTGGTCAACGTCCACAAGCGACTCGACGAACTCGGTCTGCACCTGGAGAAGCAGGACGGCAGGCTCGAGGCCCTGCCTGCCTCGGTCCAGAACCCGGTTCGGGAGCGGATCGACGTCCTGGAGCTGTCGCTGCGTTCGCGCATCGACGAGGTCGACGAGGGAGTGCACGAGCACCTCGACGGCACCAAGGACTCGCTGCACCGCTCCGTGACCGAGGCCTCCGACGGCGTGCGCAGCGCCGTGGAGAACAGCCGCGATGCGGTGCAGGGGCGCATCGAGGACACCAGGGCATCGGTGCACGCCAAGCTCGACGATCTGATGAGCAGGCCCGCCGTCGACCCGACGGAGAAGCTCGACGCGCTGGCCGACCGGCTGGAGCAGCTCAATGCGCGACTGCGCGACGTCTCCGGCCGCGTCGACCAGGTGGATGCGGGTCTGACGAGCCGGATCGGCGAGCTCAACGACGCCGTCGACAACAAGCTGCGCGAGGTCGACCAGGACGTGGTCAACCGGCTCGGCGAGGTCAACCAGGCCGTGGAGGACCACCTCAGCCGGATCGACGGCACCCTGGCCAACCGACCGGACACCGAAGCGCTCAACAACATGGTGCGCAGCGCCAACGAGGCGTCCGAGCGGCGCAACGCGGGCCAGCTCGACGAGGCGATGGCCACCTTCGCGGAGCTCATCCTCGGTGGCGGTGCACCCAGCGCTCCCCCGCCGCCCACCCCGTTGCCGCGTCAGCAGCGTCGGGCCAGCCGAGGCAAGCCCGGCAAGAACCGTGACACGGACAAGGACGACGACACGGACTCGGCGATCGAGAGCGCCTGAGTACACCGAGCAACGCACGAGTCGAGGCGGACGCACGATGTGAAGCGGGCCGGGGTGAATTCCCCGGCCCGCTTCCTCGTCTGATGTGGATCGACCGACACCGCGTCGGTCGGCCTCGGTTCCGGCTCAGTCCGCCGTCGTACGGATGACGTCCTTGACCAGTTGCGGCGCCGACGTCGAATCCGCCTGCGGCACCCCGATCTCGACCGAACCCTCCAGCGCGGCCAACGCGGCGGGGACCAGGTCCGGGTTGTCGGTGTACAACTCGAACAGCGGTTGTCCCGGCGCCACCTGCTCGCCCAGCGACGCCAGCAGTCGGACACCGGCCCCCGCCGACACCGAGTCCTCCTTGCGGGCCCGACCGGCGCCGAGCCGCCAGGCCGCGATGCCCACCTGGTAGGCGTCCATCCGCAGCACGGTGCCCCCCTCGGGCGCGGCGACCTCGTGGCGGTGTGCGGCCGTCGGCAGCGGCGCGTCGGGATCGCCACCCTGCGCCCGGATCATTCGCGCCCAGGTCTCATAGGCGCGGCCGGAGGCCAGGACCGCGGCCGGATCCGCCGCACCCTCGACGTCGATGCCGACCAGCCGCAGCATCTCCCGGGCCAGTTCCACCGTCAACGCGACGACGTCGGCAGGCCCGCCGCCCTGCAACACCTCGACGGATTCGGCCACCTCGATGGCATTGCCGACGGTGCGGCCCAACGGCGTGTTCATGTCGGTGAGCAGCGCGCTGGTGCGCAGGCCCTGTTGGGCACCGATCCCCACCAGTGCCTCGGCCAGCGCCCGCGCGTCGGCATCGCTCTTCATGAACGCGCCCGAACCCGATTTCACGTCCAACACGAGCGCGTCGACGCCCTCGGCGAGCTTCTTGCCCATGATGGAACCCGCGATCAGCGGGACGGATTCCACGGTGCCGGTGACATCGCGCAGTGCGTAGAGCTTCTTGTCCGCCGGTGCCAAGCCGTCCGTCGGCGCGCAGATCACCGCGCCCACCGAGTTGAGCTGGTCCCGGATCTCGTCGGGAGACAGTGCGGCCCGCCAACCCGGAATCGACTCCAGCTTGTCCAGGGTGCCGCCGGTGTGGCCGAGGCCCCTACCGGACAACTGCGGGACGGCGGCACCGCAGGCGGCCACCAGGGGCGCCAACGGCAGGGTGATCTTGTCGCCGACTCCGCCGGTGGAGTGCTTGTCGACGGTGGGGCGGGTGACCCCGCCGAGGTCGAGCCGGTCGCCGGAATGCACCATCGCCCGGGTCCAACGAGCCGTCTCGGCGCCGTCCATGCCATTGAGCAGGATGGCCATCGCCAGCGCGGACATCTGTTCGTCGGCGACGACTCCCCTGGTGTAGCCGTCGATCACCCAGTCGATCTGGTCGTCGGAGAGCCTGCCGCCGTCCCGCTTGGTGCGGATGACGTCCACGGCGTTGTGGCTGCCGGTCATCGATCTCCCTTCGATTCCCGCCGGATCAGGCGGGCCCTGCTACTGGCCGCTGGAGCGTCCCGGCAGATCCGCCGGTCCGAAAGCATCGGGCAACACCCTGGTCATCGGCAGTACCCCGCTCGGTGTGTCGATCAGGCAGTCGCCGCCACCGAACTCGTAGATGACCTGCCGACACCGACCGCAGGGCATCAACAGATCCCCGGCGCCGCTGCGGCAGGCCAAGGCCACCAATCGGCCGCCACCGGTGAGTCGCAGTTGGCCGACCAGCGTGCACTCAGCGCACAGGCCAAGGCCGTACGAGGCGTTCTCCACGTTGCAGCCGGTGATCACCCTGCCGTCGTCGCACACCGCCGCGGCGCCGACCTGCAACCCGGAATAGGGGCAGTAGGCCAGGCCCGCCGCCGTCACCGCGGCGGTCCGCAGGCCCGCCCAGTCGATGTGCTCGGTGTCCATCACCGTGTCCACTCGTGCTCCTCGTTCGTCCCGTGCCGGTCTGTTCGGGTCGGATCGGCGGGATAACCCCGCAGGCGGTCAGGCCGACCGGTGTCTGCTCTGCGACCGGAAGCAGACCGGGGACGACGTCTCGGCGACGCCGTCCCCGGTGCGGACTGCCTGCTGATCGAGCCGGTCAGCCCGACGTCAATCCCCCTCGCCTCGGCGATAGGTATCGCCGTTGGCCGCGGGCGGTCTGAGTTTCTGCGCGGCGAAGGCGAGTACCAAGAGGGTCACCAGGTGCGGCGCGTAGGCCAGCAGTTCGCGGGGCAGCTCCTCCGTCGTCCAGTACAGCGCGTAGAGCACACCCGCGCCCACCATCGAGGCCGCCGCGACGATCCAGCGCCGCCGAAGCAGTTGGACGACCGCGATGCCGACGATCAGCAGGGCCGCGCCGTACAGCAGGGCGTGCACGGTGATCTCGCCTTGGCGCAGCCGCAGTCCGTCGGCATAGCCGAACAGTGCCGAACCGCCGAGTAGCCCGGTCGGTCGCCAGTTGCCGAAGATCATCGCCGCGAGGCCGATGTAACCGCGACCGTTGACCTGGCCTTCCGCGTAGCCGGGCTGGCCCGGGTTGAGCACCAGCGCCGCACCACCGATACCCGCCAAGGCACCGGAGACCAGCATCGCCGAGTACTTGTAGAGGTAGACGTTGACGCCGAGCGACTCGGCCGCCACGGGGTTCTCCCCGCAGGACCGCAAACGCAGACCGAACTTGCTGCGCCACAGGATCAGGTAGCTGAGCGGAACCATCAGGATTCCGAACATCACCAGCGGCGACACGCCGGTCACCAACCCACGCAGGATGCCTGCGACATCGGAGATGCCGACCCGGTTCATCGCCTCCAACTCGCCCAACCACTGTGACAAGGGCTGCGCCGAGTAGGTCTCGAACTTGTCGACCGGCGGTGAGGCCCTGGGGTTGTTGGAGATCGGCGCGAAGATCAGGGTCGAGAGGTACTTCGTGATGCCGAGTCCGAGCAGGTTGATCGCCACACCGGAGACGATGTGATTGACGCCGAAGGTCACGGTGGCCAGGGCGTGCAGCGCACCGCCGACCGCGCCGAACACCGCAGCGGCCAACAGACCCGCCCACGGGCCCCAGTGGAACGCGGCCCACGCCGCACCCCAGGTGCCCAACACCATCATGCCTTCGAGACCGATGTTGATCACGCCTGCGCGTTCGGCCCAGAGCCCGCCGAGGGCGGCGAGCAGGATCGGTAGCGCGAGCCGCACGGTGGACTCGATGGTGCCCGAGGCAGTGAGCTGGGTGAGGCCGGTCAGGTACGAGGTCGTGGACAGCACGACGATGATCGCGGCGACCCACAACGCTGCGGAGGCCCACGCGGGGAACCGCCGCTTGGATGCACCCCCCGCCCTGCGCAGCGGCGCGGCCGAGGGATTGGCACCACCCGACGGTGGTGACACGCCGATGTTCATGAGGCACCTCCGTCGGCCGCCGGCGGCGGCGGGTCATTGCGCGTGGACCGAGACGGCGGATCGTCTGCGGCCGAGGCGGACGGGTCCTGGTCGGTGGTCGACGGCGCGTCGGACTCGCCGTCGGCGGTGGCACTCGGTGCACCTGCGGGAACGACAGCGGGCGCGCCTGCACCGGTGTCCGAGCCGACCTCGCGCTGCTGAGCCCGAAGCTGACTGCGTCGAACGACCTCGTAGGCGACCACCACGGACAGCACGATCGCGCCCTGCATGATGGTGACGATCTCCCTGGGCACCCCGACGTTGTCGAGGGCCAACGCACTCTTGTCCAGGAAGGCCCAGAGCAACGCGCCGAAGGCGATACCCACCGGGTGGTTGCGGCCGAGCAGGGCCACGGCCAGACCGGTGAAGCCGTAACCGGCCGGGAAGTTCAGGCTGAAGGTGTGATCACGGCCGAGGAGTTCCGGTAGCCCGGCCAGACCGGCGACCGCGCCGGAGATCAGCAGGGCCGTGAGGACCATCCGCTTGGCATTCACGCCGCCTGCGGTGGCGGCGGTCTGCGACATGCCCGAGGCCCGCAGCTCGAATCCGAATCGGGTGCGGTTGAGCAGGATCCAGTAGCCGACGCCGAGCGCCGCCGCCAGGAAGACCAGTCCGAACACGGTGCCGGAGTTGCCGATGGTGATGCCGGGAACCTGACCGGATTCGGGGATGTAGGCCGTGCCGATGTTGTTGCCGCGCATCTCGCCGAACATGTCATCGCGGATCAGGTACGCGATCACGCCGAGCGAGATCGCGTTGAGCATGATCGTCGAGATGACCTCGGAGACGCCCCGGTAGACCTTGAGCACGGCCGCGATGCCGACCCAGGCCGCGCCGACCACGGCCGCCACCAGGATGACGACGATCGCGTGCAGACCGGGCGGCAGGACGATGGCACCGCCGACACAGGCCGCGACGCAGGCGGCCAACCGGTACTGGCCCTCGATACCGATGTTGAGCAGGTTCATCTGGAAGCCGATCGCGGCCGCCAGTGCGACGAAGTAGTAGGACGCCGCCGTGTTGACGATGTCCACCGCGGTGCTGCCCCGGCCGACCTGGCCGATCATCACACCCAGTGCTTCCAGCGGGTTGCTGCCGGAGATCAGCAGCGTCAGGCTGCACAGCACCACGGCGAAGCCGATGGCCAGTGCGGGCGGCAGCAGCCTGGCACGAATCGAGCCCATCACCGTTCCCTGTCCTCGTCGTCCTCGCCCGACGTCGGTCCGTCGTCGTGCCTGGTCTTGTCGGTGGACCCGGCGTCGGCGGAATCGGACTCGGCCGCCGGGCCTGCCCCCGCGTCGGTGCTCGCGCCCGTCATCGCGGCGCCCAGTTCCTCGGGCGTCACCGTGTGTGGGTCCGCATCGGCGACCAACCGGCCGCGCAGCATGACCTTGATCGTGTCGGAGAGGCCGATCAGCTCGTCGAGATCGGCGGAGATCAGCAGCACCGCGAGTCCGTTGGCTCTGGCCCGCTTGATGTGATCCCAGATCCCGGCCTGCGCACCCACGTCGACACCCCGGGTGGGGTGCGAGGCGATCAGCAGCACCGGGTCGCCGGAGAGCTCCCGGCCGACCACGAGTTTCTGTTGGTTCCCACCGGACAACGCGCCGACCACGACGTCGATGTTCGGGGTGCGCACGTCGAACTGCTCGACGATGCGTTCGGTGTCCCGGCGAGCGCCGTCGAGGTCCAGCCACGGACCCCGTGCCACCGGCGGGCGGGTCTGATACCCCAGGATGCGGTTGGACCACAGCGGTTCACCGAGCAGCAGTCCGTGCCGGGTGCGGTCCTCGGGGACATAACCGATGCCCGCCGCGCGACGGGCCAGCGTGCCCGCGTCGGTGACATCGCGATCGCCGAGTTCCACCCGACCCTTGTTCGCCTTGCGGATGCCCATCAGCGTCTCGACCAGCTCGACCTGGCCGTTGCCCTCGACGCCCGCGATACCCAGGATCTCGCCGGAGCGGACCACCAGGTCGACGTCGTCGAGCACGATCCGGTCACCAGACTCGTCCCGCAACGCGAGGTCGCTGACCCGAAGCACCACCCGGTCGGTGACCGTGGACTCCCGGGTCTCCGGGCTGGGCAGTTCGCTGCCGACCATCATCTCGGCGAGCTGCCGGGAGCTGATCGCCCGAGGGTCGGCCTTTCCGACGGTGGTGCCGCGTCGGATCACCGTGACGGTGTCGGCGATCGCGCGCACCTCGTCGAGCTTGTGGGAGATGAACAGGAAGGTGAACCCCTGGCGCTGCATGCCGCGCAGCGTCTCGAAGAGTTCGTCGACCTCCTGTGGGACGAGCACGGCGGTCGGCTCGTCGAGGATGACGATCCGGGCACCCCGGTACAGGACCTTGAGGATCTCCACCCGCTGCCGGTCGGCGACGCCCAGCTGCTCGACGGGCAGGGACAGGTCGACGTGCAGACCGGTCTGGCCCGCCAGCTCGGCGATCCGCTTCCGCGCCTTGGCCCCGATGCCGTGCAGCTTCTCGGCGCCGAGGACCACGTTCTCCAGCACCGTGAGGTTGTCGGCCAGCATGAAATGCTGGTGGACCATCCCGATGCCCGCAGCGATGGCATCCGATGGGGAACGGAAGTCGACTCGCTCGCCGTTGATCTCGATGGTGCCCTCGTCGGGTTGCTGCATCCCGTAGAGGATCTTCATCAGGGTCGACTTGCCCGCGCCGTTCTCACCGCACAGCGCGTGCACCTCGCCCTGCGCGACGACCAGCTCGACGTCGGAGTTGGCCACCACGCCGGGGAACCGCTTGGTGATACCGGAAAGCGCCACAGCGGGCGCGGGCCCGGCGGCGCCAGGCTGCCCGGAACTGGTCATCGGTCTCTTCTCTCAGTGGTTGTCGTGGGCGACCTGCCGAGATGATGCCGAGGTCGTTCACGCGGACGAGACCCCGTCCGTGCTGTTCTCTCACACGACGTGGGCCCACCCATCGGGCAGGCCCACGTCGAGCGGAGATCGATACGCCTCAGGGCGTGTCGGGAACCTCGATGTCGCCGGAGATGATGCCGGCCCGGTATCCCTCGAGTGCCTCGATGGTCTCCGGAGCGAGGAGATCACCGGAGGTGGAGTAGCCGACGCCGTCCACCTCCAGGTTGAACAGCTCCGGCATGACCGAGAGGTCGTCCTGCGCGACGGCGGCCAGGAAGTCGAAGACCGCGACGTCGACGCGCTTGAGCATCGAGGTGATGATGATCTCGTGGGCCTCGCCGACGATCTCCTGGTTGTACTGGTCGGAGTCGACGCCGATCGCCTTGATGTCGTCGGCGTAGGCGGCCTCGAACACACCCTGCCCGGAGGCACCCGAAGCGTGGTAGAGCACGTCGGCGCCCGCCTCGATCTGGCCGCGAGCGGCCTCGTTGCCCCGCGCCGGGTCCTGGAAACCGGTGATGTCGCTACCGGAGGTCAGGTAGGTGTTCTCGATGGTGATGTCGGGAGCGGCGGCCTGCGCGCCCGCGAGGAAGCCTGCCTCGAACTTCTGGATCAGCGGGTTCTCGACGCCGCCGACGAAGCCGATGTGGCAGTTCTCCGACTCGTACGCGGCGGCCACGCCGGTGAGGAACGAGCCCTCGTGCTCGGCGAACAGCAGACCGGTGACGTTGTCGGCCTCGGGAACGTCCGCGTCCACCAGGGCGAATTCGACGTCCGGGAACTCCTCGGCGACGATCTTGAAGGACTCGGCGTAGGCGAAGCCGACCCCGATGATCGGGTTGAAGCCCTCGTCGGCCAGCTGACGCAGTCGCGTCTGCTTGGCGTCCTCGGACTCGTTGGCGGCCGCGGTCAGCTCGCGGACGTTGTCCTCGGAGACGCCGAGTTCCTCGATGGCTCGGTCCAGCCCGGCGGCGGCGGCGTCGTTGAACGATGCGTCGCCACGGCCGCCGATGTCGTAGGCGAGGCCGACCCGCAGCTCGCTGCCGTCGACGTCCTCGGTCGGGACGGTCGACGGCGTCGCCTCGGCGTCGGCGACGGGCGCCTCGGCCAGCTCGCAGCCACCGTTGCCTGCGGCGGAGTCACCACCGCCGTCCCCGCCTCCCGAGCCACTGTCCCTCGCACAACCTGCGAGAGCCAGCGCCCCTGTGAGAGCGATGGCCGCTAGTGCGGCACCACGCGGTCGGCGCATGGTCGAGCTCCTTCCGAGAAGACATGTCACTCGAGCGTCCGCTGGTTGAGACGCCACGATGTGGGATGCCGAACCGTACCCGCTGGTCGGACCGGCTCGATAGCAGTCGGGTCGCGCGTAACCGAATTGTTGAGGCGAATTAACGACAGATCTGGCACCCCGACCGCCGACTGTGGTAGATCGACGCACTCAGCGCGACCGAATGCTGACAGTCGGACACCGCGCGTGTCCGACGACACGGTGTGAACCCGTAGTGAGCAGATGTGCCAGGTAACGGCACCCCGACCGGGGCACCCGGACGTTCGACAGGCCGGAAATCTCCTGTTCGGTCGATCACAGCAGGTACTGCCGGCTGTGCCTCGGCATTACCGGCGGTCTAGCATCCGAAATGTCAAGGCTTCGTCAGTACGTCGAGACCCGGTTCCCCACCGATCGTCCGGCGTCGCGGCGCGGCCGAGTCCACCAGAGACGTTGGAGGCCGTCCGTCATGGCCAGCACCACCGCCAACGCGGCGGGAGCCACGGACCGGGTCGGTAAGGCCCGACTCGGGGGCACCTTGTATCGGGGCGACCCCGGAATGTGGTCGTGGGTAGCACACCGCATCACCGGTGTGCTCGTGTTCTTCTTCCTGTTCGTCCATGTCCTCGACACGGCTCTGGTGCGGGTCTCGCCGCACGCATACGACGAGGTCATCGCCACCTACAAGAGTCCGATCATGATCCTGTTCGAACTGGGTCTGGTCGGTGCGGTGCTCTACCACGCACTCAACGGCATCCGCGTGATGCTCGTCGACTTCTGGGGCAAGGGCATCAAGTATCAGCGCCCCATGCTGTGGACCATCGTCGGTATCTGGCTGCTCGTCATGATCCCGGGGTCCTACTACCTGATCAGCAAGGGCATCGCGGAACTGTTCGGGGGAAGCTGACAATGACCAGTGCAACCGATGCGACACCGAGCATCGCCTCACCGCGCTCCCCCCGCAGGCCCGCCGCACGCCGCAGCAATTTCGAGCTGTACAGCTGGCTGTTCATGCGGCTTTCCGGTCTGCTGCTGGTCGTACTGGTGCTCGGCCACCTGACCATCATGTTGTTCCTCGATGACGGCGTTCAGCGGATCAACTTCGCCTTCGTCGCCGGTCGTTGGGCCTCGCCCTTCTGGCAGTTCTGGGACCTGACCATGCTGTGGCTGGCCGGTTTGCACGGCGCCAACGGACTGCGGACCGTGATCGACGACTACGCCCGCAAGGACGGCACGCGGTTCTGGCTGAAGATGCTGTTGGCGGCATCGATGGTGCTGATCATCGGTCTGGGCACCTTCGTGCTGTTCACCTTCGACCCGAACATCGGCAGCTGATTCCTCCCGCCCGATTCGGGGGGTCGACGAACGCGAGGGTCCGGCGCACGACGCGGTCGGCCCCGACATGATGGAGAAGCGCTCATGCAGTTCCACAAGTACGACGTGGTGATCATCGGGGCAGGCGGCGCCGGCATGCGGGCCGCCATCGAGTCTGGCCAGCGGACCCGGACGGCAGTGCTCACCAAGCTCTACCCGACTCGGTCGCACACCGGCGCGGCGCAGGGCGGCATGTGTGCCGCCCTGGCCAACGTCGAGGAGGACAACTGGGAGTGGCACACCTACGACACCATCAAGGGCGGCGACTACCTCGTCGACCAGGATGCCGCCGAGGTGATGGCCAAGGAGGCCGTGGACGCCGTCCTCGACCTGGAGAAGATGGGCCTGCCGTTCAACCGGACGCCCGAGGGCAAGATCGACCAGCGTCGATTCGGCGGGCACACGCGTAACCACGGCGAGGCTGCGGTGCGCCGCGCCTGCTACGCGGCCGACCGGACCGGCCACATGATCCTGCAGACGCTGTACCAGAACTGCATCAAGCACGGCGTCGAGTTCTACAACGAGTTCTACGTGCTCGACATCGTCATGACCGAGACCGAGGACGGACCGGTCTGCACCGGGGCCATCGCCTACGAGCTCGCGACCGGCGAACTGCACGTCTTCCAGGCCAAGGCCGTCATCTTCGCGACCGGCGGTTTCGGCAAGGTCTTCAAGACCACCTCCAACGCGCACACCCTCACCGGCGACGGCATGGCGATCGTCTTCCGCAAGGGCCTGCCGCTGGAGGACATGGAGTTCTACCAGTTCCACCCGACCGGCCTGGCAGGCCTGGGCATCCTGCTCACCGAGGGCGCCAGGGCCGAGGGCGGCATCCTGCGTAACGACTCGGGTGAGCGGTTCATGGAGCGCTACGCGCCGACCATGAAGGACCTCGCAGCCCGAGACGTGGTGTCTCGCGCGATGTCCACCGAGGTCCGCGAGGGCCGGGGCGCGGGTCCGCACAAGGACTACGTGCTGCTGGACCTCACCCACCTCGGTGCCGACGTCCTCGAGGCGAAGCTGCCCGACATCACCGAGTTCTCCCGCACCTACCTGGGCATCGACCCGGTCGACGAGCCGGTGCCGGTGTACCCGACCGCGCACTACGCGATGGGCGGCATCCCGACCAACATCGCGGGTGAGGCGCTGCGCGACTCGGAGAACGTCGTTCCCGGTCTGTACGCCGCGGGCGAGGTCGCCTGTGTCTCCGTGCACGGCGCGAACCGGCTGGGCACCAACTCGCTGCTCGATATCAACGTCTTCGGCCGTCGGGCGGGCATCGCCGCCGCCGAGTACGTCGCGGGCCGCGAGTACATCGACATGCCGGAGAACCCCGCCGCCGGGGTGGCGGACATGGTGGAGCGGTTGAAGACGGCCACCGGTCGGGAGCGGGTGGCCAACATCCGCACCGAGCTGCAGGCCACCATGGACGCCAACGCGTCGGTGTACCGCACCGAGGAGACCCTCAAGCAGGCGCTCCACGACGTCCAGTTGCTCAAGGAGCGTTACTCCAGGGTGTCCATCCAGGACGCCGGTCTTCGGTTCAACACCGATCTGTTGGAGGCCATCGAACTCGGCTTCCTGCTGGAGCTGGCCGAGGTGCTGGTCGTTGGGGCGATCAACCGCAAGGAGTCCAGGGGCGGTCACGCTCGCGAGGACTACACCAGCCGCGACGACGTCAACTTCCTCCGGCACACCATGGCCTACCGGCAGCCGACGGACCAGGGTGCGGAGACCCCCGTACTGGACGGGCTGACCGCCGAGATCCGGCTCGACTACAAGCCGGTCGTCCTCACCCGCTACCAGCCGATGGAGCGCAAGTACTGATGTCTGCCCCCACCACGAGCAAACCGGAAGCCACCGAGCCGGAACAGCGGGACCCCGGCGCCCCGCCGCCTGCTCCGGAGGGCTCGACCATCGTCACGGTCAAGATCATGCGCTTCAACCCGGAACGGGACAGCGAACCGCACTGGGAGTCGTTCGACGTTCCCGCGCTGCCCACCGACCGGGTGCTGAACCTGCTGCACCACGTCAAGTGGTACCAGGACGGCACGCTGGCCTTCCGACGGTCCTGTGCGCACGGCATCTGTGGTTCGGACGCCATGCGGATCAACGGCGTGAACCGGCTGGCCTGCAAGGTACTGGTCAAGGACCTCTCCGCAGCCGAGGGCAAGCACACCACGATCACCATCGAGGCGATCAAGGGCCTGAAGGTCGAGAAGGACCTGATCGTCGACATGGAGCCCTTCTTCGAGGCGTTCCGCGCGGTCAAGCCCTACCTGATCACCAGCGGCAACGAGCCCACCCGCGAGCGGGTGCAGTCGGTCGCCGATCGGGAGCGCTTCGACGACACCACCAAGTGCATCCTGTGCGCGGCCTGCACCTCGTCGTGCCCGGTGTACTGGACCGACGAGAAGTACTTCGGTCCGGCGGCGATCGTCAACGCGCACCGGTTCATCTTCGACAGCCGGGACGAGGCCGCCGAGGAGCGGCTCGACATCCTGAACGACGCAGAGGGCGTGTGGCGCTGCCGCACGACGTTCAACTGCACCGATGCCTGTCCGCGTGGCATCCAGGTGACCAAGGCGATTCAAGAGGTCAAGCGGGCTCTGCTCTTCCGGCGAGTCTGATCTCATCGGGCCGGGAACGGGTAACCGTCCCCGGCCCGATTCGTTCTACGAGCGCGGTAGCACGACCGTCCCCGGCATCGAATTCGTGCCTCTTGGCCACCGCGGAATCCCATCTCCTATTCTTTGCGTCGATGTCCGGTTGGCGTCCGTCGAATACGACGGCTCTGATCACCGACCACATCGAACGATCAGCGCGCAGCCTGGTTCGCCCACCGGGACACTAGGGGTGTCGCGCTCGCTTCGCCTCGTATCCAGGGCGTATATCTCGGCGTGACACCGGTTCGGTCAGTAGGCGAATCAGCCTGTCGACCCCTTGATTCCAGGTCCCGTTCCCATGCGTCTACAGAGATCTCGGAGGTTCACGGTGGTGTCGGATGATGTCGCTCGTAATGGGGTGGCTAGCCTGAGGCCCGTGTCTGTGTCGGTCCGTCGATTCACCGTCGCTCTCACCACCGCTCTGGGTGTCACCCTTTCGGGGATGGGCGTTGGTCACGCCTCGACCCCCGACCCGTGGCTCCCATTGCCGGCCCAAGTCGAGGGGCAGGACTGCCTCTACCGGGAGGCACCGCCGCCACTGGACGGGGAGACGTTCACCCCGCTGCCGGTGCCGGAGAGCGTTCCCGGCGGCGATCGGCTCGGTGAGTGTGGCGATGTGGTGCCAGAGAACGCCGCCGCGCCCCCCGCCGGGGTCAACGCCGATGCGTGGATCGTCGCCGATCTGGACACCGGCGCCGTGCTCGCCGCCCGGGATCCCCACGGCAGGCACCGGCCCGCCACCACCATCAAGGTCCTGACGGCGTTGACCGCGCTGCGTCAGCTGAACCTCGACGATCTCGTTGCCGCGACCCCGGAGGACGTGGCGCAGGTCGGCGTCAAGGTCGAGCTCGCCCCCGGTACCGAGTACACCGTTCGCCAGCTCGTCCAAGCCCTGGTGATGGGCTCCGGAAACGACGCGGCACACGCGTTGGCCCGGCATCTCGGCGGCGTCGGCGAAGCACTCGGCACGATGAACGGCGTCGCCCAGGAGATCGGTGCGCTCGACACCAGGGCGGGCACCGAGTCCGGCCTGCATCACGCCGACGCGAGCATCTCCGCCTTCGACGCCGCGCTGCTGTTCCGGACGGCCCTGCAGGAGCCCGAGTTCGCCGAGGCGGCTGGCAACACCCAGCTCGACATGCCCGGGGTGCCCGGCGGTGTCGTGACCAACAGCAGCGAACTGATGACCGGTTACGAGGGTGCGCTCGGCGGTCTCGGCGGTGCCACGGACGAATCCGGCTTCACCTTCGTCGGCGGTGCGGAGCGGGACGGGCGCAGGCTCGTGGTCGCGCTGCTGCGGGCGAGTGCCGAGCCCGGGATCGCCCAGCAGGCGGGCGCGCTGCTCGATTACGGCTTCTCCTTCGCGGGCGAGACCGATCCGGTCGGCAGCCTCGTGGTCGCAGGCGATCAGGAGGATTCCGAGGAGGAGGCCGCAGGCGAGGCCGGTGAGACCGCCGAGGGCGGCGAGGGCGGCGAGGGCGGCGATGAGGCCGGTGGCGATGAGGGCGGAGCGGACAGCGAGGACGCCGCAGCCACCCAGACCGCTTCGGGCTTCGATCCCTTCGGCACCATCGGATTGCCGCTCACCGCGCTGGCAGGCGCGGCGATCCTGTTCTTCGCATTCCTGACGCTGCGGGATCGACGGGCCCGCAAGCTAGCTGCCGCGAGGCGAGCAGCCAAGGAGCAGGAAGAGGCCCAGCGCGCCACCGAGGATTGGCTGTGGCCGCCGAACCCCCGAACCTGATCCGTACTTGACACGATGCCGAGGGCCTCGGCGTGGGGTTCACCGCCCCCGCCGAGGCCTTCTGCGTCGCAGGGTGGCCCAGCCCAAGCCGATGGTCAGCCCGGCCCCGAACAACCCGACGACCGTCCTGGTGCGCGGCCCCGTATGCACCGTGATGTTCGGCCGGATCACCACCGGGTCAGGCGCGGGAGTGGGCCGGTAGTCGCCGTTGCGCGATGAGGTGGCCGTCCATGCGGTCACCAACAGCAGGAAGCGCGACACCAGGTTCACGAACACCAGCAGACCGATCACCGATCCGAAGGCCACGCCTGCGGGCGAGTTGCTGATCACGTTGAGATAGAGCGCGGCCGCGCGTTTGAGGATCTCGAAGCCGATCGCGGCGACCAGGGCACCGCGCAGCGCGCTGCGCAACGGGACCTTCCTGCGCGGAAGGCGTGCCAACACCCAGAGGAAGACCAACCAGTTCGACAGCAGGGCCAGTCCCAGGGTGCCGAGGAACAACAACACTGACGCCAGTGGCGTGCGTTCGATACCGACGAGATCCAGGATCTGATGGGTGAAACCGCTGCCCGCCGCCGTGAGACCGAAGGAGACGAGCAGGGCCAGCCCGAGGCCGACCAGCGAGACGAGATCGCTGAGCAGTTTCCGAGGCAACGAGGGTGGCTCGTCGATCTGACTCCACTGCGCGGTGATGGCGTCTCGCAGGTTCGCCATCCACCCGAGCCCGGAGTACAGGGCGGTCAGCAGACCGAGCACGCCGACGACGCGGCGTTGGTCGACGGCGCGGTCGATCGTGGTCGACACGATCTCGCCGAGTTCGGCGGGCAGCATGGACGCCACCCCGGCCTGCAGTCGGTCGAACAGTTCGGTGTCGCTGGACAGCACGAAACCGGCGAGTGCGAAGGCGACCATCAGGATGGGCACCAGTGCGAGAACGCTGAAGAAGGTGATCGCGGCGGCGTAGTGATCGCCGTGGCGTTGCTGGTACCGGCTGCCCGCCCGGACCAAGTGGTCCAGTCTGGGTTGTCGACGGCGAAGGCGCGTCAGTAACGAGTCGGAGTCCGAGGGCTTCTCGGCGACGCCGGTCCGGGTGCTGGTCTGCCGGTCATCCGGGTCGATGGCTACGTCGGCGATCTGTTCTCGGAGGCTTGCGGGCTTGCCGCGTAGGACTCCGCGACCACGGATGGTCGAGATCGCCCCGAGTCTCGGACGTCGTGCAGTGCCCCCGGATCTCATTCGATCAGTCTGACCGCACCGGAATCGAAATGCCCGACAGAGTCGGCGATCGCCTCATGTGAGGTGACTCAAGTTCCCCTGGTGAGGAGACTCGGGTGTCAGGCCTTGCGGCTGACCTTCCTGCGTCGCAGCACGCCCAGGATGAGTCCGCCGAGGCCGAGAATGACGGTGACCAGGCCCACGGGTCCGCCGTAGGCCATCCCCAGGTTCAGCGAGGCCTCGTGCACGGGAGCGTTGTTGATCTCCTCGGATCCAGTGGCCGCCCCGGCGAGGCTCGCCGTGCCCACCGTGAGGGCGAGGGTCGCAATCAGTGTCATCGCCGACCGCAACACCACACGCGCCGTGCTCACGAAGATGCCTCCTGAATACGTTGCCTCGGGTCTGCCCCGCACGGGCCTACTCCGACACGCTCAAACCCACTCGAATGGATGATCACGTCGAAACCGAGTAGGAAATCCCTACCCTCCGTGCTTCACCCGGGAACCGAACCGGGAACCCCGCAACGGCACGCGCACAGGCTAGTGGGGCGCTCGGCCGGCTACGCAGGCACCCCGACAACCGCACCATCGGTTTTACTCGCAGGGCGACCGGATTTCAGCTACTTCCCACGAAGAGTGAAGCAAATCTCGTCGTCTCGCTACGCAGCGCAACTTTCTGCGCCTAAAGAGATGCTGCTCACATCGGAGATCGGGAACCGGGCGGCGCAATCGGGGCCCGCGCCGGATCACCGTCCGGCCGTCCAGCCCGGCGGCGCTCTGGAGACGGCGACCCGAGGTCACCGGCGCCCCGTACCGAACCGACTCGAGGCGGGCCCCCGATGGGGACCCGCCTCGATTCAGCCTCGCCAGGCGGCGAGGTGCGGCACTAGCTACGCGATGTAGCTCGTCCACTGCTGGTTGGCACCGCTGTGGCAGGTCCACTGCACCAGGGCCGAACCATTCGCGGTGGAGCTGTCGGCGACATCTAGGCACTTACCAGTCCGGCGGTTCTTGTACTGGTAGAGGAAATCGCCGACCTCGATGGCCTCCCACTGCTGGTTCCAGCCGTTGTGGCAGTTGTACTGAATGACCCTCGCACCATCGGCCATGGAGTTGTCGGCCACGTCCATGCACTTACCCGTGCGCCGATTCGCGAACATATAGGACAGGTCGCCGCGAGTGGGGTCCACGGTGAGGATTCCGGCCCACTGCTGATTGTTCGAGAACGCACAGTCCCACAGAATCACTCGCGCACCGTTGGCCTGCGAGTTATCCGCGACATCGGCACAGCGATCGACATTCTGGTTGCCGGTCCACAACGAATCGGTGTGCTTGGGGTACATGGTGACCCACTCCGGGCCAGGCGCCGCGAGAACAGCCATGTCACCGGTGTCGGCCGTCTCGCCGCGCGAGACCGGCGTCCGATCGTCCGCTACCGCACCGTCCTGGGCAGCAGCGGGAACCGAGCTGATCAGCAGGACGGTCGCCGCCGCCGCGACGAGGGCTCTGACCGCGCGCTGCGCGATGTTCTTCACGAATTCACTCCTAGTGTGGCGTCGCGTCGTCGAGCCGACTGCCGCGAGAATGCTCATGCGAACCCGCAGCAGCCAGCCGTGGCGATGCGAGGCTGGGAAATACAATGAAAGATGGACTCAGACCAGCGCTATCGGCCTGCGAGGTAGTTCTACCGGACCGGGGTGACAATTCCGTGCCGGCCGGCGCCGGTCGATCCGACGAGGGGAATCCTGCCGAAGAACTAAAGCTGGGTCAACTCGGTTTAGAAGACCACCACAGACGACCAGCCTTTTACCGGGCGTCGACACAACGCAACTCCGCCAATTGGAGCATTTGCCTGCCCGGGCCAGTAATTCCATATCGAGAATTGCCGACGAATCCCGATAATTGTTCGAGAGAATCGGCCTATCCACGGGGTGGGCCATTCACCAACTGAACAATTCACGCGCTCACCCGCGCAAGGGCGACAGCTGCCCGGGTCGGGGCTCGGCGCAACGAGACCGACCCCGCTGCCGAGACGGCAGCGGGGTCGGTAGATCCAGTCGGACGGCTCCGGGCCGCCAGAGATCAGGATTCGAAGACGACGGTGACGGGCGCGTGGTCCGACCAGCGTTGGTCGTGGCTGGCCGCCCGCTCCACCACTGCGGAGACCGCCCGTTCGGCCAGTCCGGGAGTCGCGCAGGCCAGGTCGATCCGCCAGCCCGTGTCGTTGTCGAAGGCTCGGCCGCGATAAGACCACCACGAGTAGGGGCCGGGGCCCTCCGGATGCAGTGCGCGCATCACATCGACGTAGCCCGCCTCGTCGTAGACCCGGCTGAGCCAAGCCCGCTCCTCCGGGAGGAACCCAGCCTGCTTCTGGTTGGCCCGCCAATTCTTCAGGTCGACTTCGCGGTGGGCGATGTTCCAGTCACCGCAGATCAGTACCTCGCGGTCGTCCGCTGCCGCCTTGGCGCGCAGCTCGACGAGGTAGGGAAGGAACGCCGCCATGAAGCGTTCCTTCTCCTCCTGGCGTTCGGTCCCGACGTCACCGCTGGGCAGGTAGAGGCTGCCGACCACCAGGCCGGGCAGCTCGACCTCCACGTAGCGGCCCGCGCGGTCGAACTCGGCGACGCCGAAACCCACTCGGACAGCCGTCGGCTCGACTCGGCTGAGCAGCGCGACGCCTGCTCGACCCTTGAGTTCGCTGGGAGATGCGACCACATGCCAGCCCGCCGGGGCACGCAGCTCGCCAGACAACTGCTCCGGCTCGGCGCGGACCTCCTGCAGACAGACGACATCTGCCTCGGTGGCGGCCAGCCACTCGACGTAGCCCTTCTTCGCCGCGGCACGCAGGCCGTTGACATTGACGGTGGAGACGGTCAGCACAGAGCGAGACTAACCCTGACGACCGACAACGAGCACCCACCCCACCTGGTCTGCGGCGCGGATCCGGCGAGCAGACGGCGGGCTCCGATCGACGAGGCACGGCACGTCCGGTCCGACCGAAGCCGCGATGATGCAGGACCCGGCGCGCTAGGCTGATCCGCATGGCTGCGAGCGCTGGTGACGAGATCGTTCCCACCGATCCGGTCCCGATCCGGGCCTCGGATGCCGAACGGGAGACCTACGCCGCCAGGATCCAGCAGGCCTTCGCCGAGGGCCGGTTGGACATGGCCGAGCTGGACGCTCGACTGACCGGTGTCTACGCCGCCACCACCCTGACGGAGTTGGCGAGCCTCGTCCGAGATCTACCTCAGCCGAACTCGCCGACCACGTCCCAGCACCTCGCCACCGGCGCAGCGGTGGAGGCACCCGAGGAGTTGGTCTTGAAGGCGAACGCCTCGGGCATCGAACGCAAGGGTGAATGGGTGGTGCCCCGGCGGTTGGTGGCCGAGTCGAAGGTCGGCTGGGTCAAGCTCGACTTCAGTTCCGCGCTGATCCAGCATCGCGAGATCTCGGTGGAGCTGAACACGAAGTACGGGATGGCCGAACTCGTGCTGCCCGAGGGAGCCACCGCCGACGTCGATGGGCTCGAAGCCAAATACGGCCAGGTCTCGTTGCGAGTGCCCACCAGCCGGTCCGCAGGAACGCTGCATGTGTCGGTGAGTGGGAACAGCAAATACGGATCCGTGACGATCCGCTACAAACGGTGGTACGGCTAGCACCGGGCGCTTGGCGTTGCCACGCCCTCAGCGACACAACTCGCCGTCGATGTGGCGCAGGGCGTCGATTCTCGCCCAGCGGTCTCTACCCAGTTGACGGTAGCCGTCCTGCTCGACCTGGTGAGCTCCGAGCAGCATCCCCGAGGTGAGCTCGCCGATCACCGGCTGGTCGGGACCGGGGCCCGAATGCACCGGGACGCGCTCGTCGATGACCTCGAAGTCACACGGCGTGCCGAACAGCGGCGTCTTGATGGTGACATCGGCCTCGGTGGCGTCCTGCCGATCCACCAGGTACGCGATCCCGATCGCTGCGGCCACAATGATGATCAATGTCCGTTTCGGCATCTCGCCCCGCTCCCCGCTGGTGCCCTCGCCCGCTTTGCTACGGGTCCAGATATAGAGCGGGAACCGCATCGATGAGCTGCCGCAGCGCCAGATGACACCCGGGCAAGTGATGAACGGACACGTTCGGGAAACTCGATGGAACGGCGACCACGGAGCGCGACCACTTGCAGCCCCTCACGGCCGCACTCCGGTCACCGAGGGTTCAGACGAGTGCGAAGCGCTGGCGGAGGTCGTCCCTGAACCGGCCCTGCGGCAGGCCGTGCCCCTCGGCGAGCCATCCCGAGAGCACCAGGACGAACTCGTCCCGCTGTTGCAGGCCGCGCAGCCGGAAGCGTTCCTTCTCGAAGCGGCCGCGAACCACCGGGCGACCGGGGTTGCGGGTCGCCACGTGCACCGCATCGACCGCCCACCTCACGATGCCGAGGTGCCGGGCCGCGAGGAAGAGCGGGGCGGTGAGGACCAGCAACAGCCGCTCGACGAGATAGAACGGCATGATCAACAACCAGAACAGGACTCGGAGCAGGACCAGTAAGCCCTCGATGAGCTCGCAGATCCAGGCGAAGAGCACCAGGAACGGGAACAGGAAGATGAAGAACAGGACCTTGCTGACCACGTTGGCCGGTTTGCGCTCCTGCCGCTGTTGCTGTTGTCGTTGGCGACGCGCCTGACGCCGGCCGCTACGCGGACTCTCGTCATCGTCGAAGACCGTGAAGGCGAAGGTAGGACGCACCCACGGCTTCCAGCCCGCCCTCGCCGGGCGAACGAGCCATTCCCGGCCCCGAGTGTCGTTGATCCGCGCCATACCGTTCCTGATCTCCTCTAATCCGCTGCCTCCGACGAGCATCACGCCGCCGACGGGCTGCGCCCGGATCGGGCACAAGGCAATAGACGTAGCGCGGGTTCTCCCGGTGCCGTCCTCATCGCAGAATCGGTGATCGAGGGGTACGAGGAGGCCCCGACGCCGGTCGGGGCGCTCCTCGGCAGGCTGGCGATGCGGGCTGTACGTCAGCCCAGCTTCTTCGCCAGGTTCTCGTCCAGGCTCGCGAGGAACTCCTCGGTGGTCTGGAAGCCCTGGTCCTTGCCGACCAGCACGGCGAGGTCCTTGGTCATCTTGCCGCTCTCGACGGTCTCGATGACGACCCGCTCCAGGGTGTGCGCGAACTCGATGACCTCGCGGGTCTGGTCGAGCTTGCCCCGGTGCGCCAATCCTCGGCTCCAGGCGAAGATCGAGGCGATCGGGTTGGTGGAGGTCGGCTTGCCCGCCTGGTGCTGGCGGTAGTGCCGGGTGACCGTGCCGTGCGCGGCCTCGGCCTCGACCGTGCGGCCGTCCGGGGTCATCAGCACGGAGGTCATCAGGCCCAGCGAGCCGAAGCCCTGCGCCACGGTGTCGGACTGCACGTCACCGTCGTAGTTCTTGCAGGCCCAGACGTAGCCGCCCTCCCACTTGAGTGCAGAGGCCACCATGTCGTCGATGAGCCGGTGCTCGTAGGTGAGCCCCTGCTTGTCGAACTCGGCCTTGAACTCCTTCTCGAAGATCTCCTCGAACACGTCCTTGAACATGCCGTCGTAGGCCTTGAGGATGGTGTTCTTGGTCGACATGTAGACCGGGTAGCCACGCTGCAGACCGTAGGCCAGCGAGGCGCGCGCGAAGTCCTCGATCGACTTGCGGTAGTTGTACATACCGATGGCGACGCCGCCGCCCTCGGGGAACTGCGCGACCTCCAGCTCCATCGGCTCGCTGCCGTCGGCAGGCGTGTAGCTGATGGTCACGGTGCCGGGGCCGGGGACCTTGAAGTCGCTGGCCTTGTACTGGTCGCCGTGCGCGTGCCTGCCGATGATGATCGGCTTGGTCCAGCCGGGCACCAGCCGGGGGATGTTCTCGATGATGATCGGCTCACGGAAGACGACACCGCCGAGGATGTTGCGGATGGTCCCGTTCGGGCTCCGCCACATCTTCTTGAGGCCGAACTCCTCGACCCTGGCCTCGTCCGGGGTGATGGTGGCGCACTTGACGCCCACTCCGTGCTTGGCGATCGCGTTCGCCGCGTCGACGGTGATCTGGTCGTCCGTGGCGTCGCGGCTCTCGATGCCGAGGTCGTAGTACTCGAGGTCGACATCGAGATAGGGGTGGACCAGCCGGTCCTTGATGAACTGCCAGATGATCCTGGTCATCTCGTCGCCGTCGAGTTCGACGACCTTGCCCTGTACCTTGATCTTGCCCATGATCGCGGGCACTCCTCTCAGATCCGTGCGAGGACGCAAGCGGTACAAGCGTACTGGTAACTACTTGGGATCACTCACATCCCACGAAATCGCACGGTCTACCCTCCCTTCGAGTGATCTTGAGGGGGCGGAATGGCTACCGGGCCAACGCATGCAGTGAGCGGGTTAGCGGTATGGGCCGCAGTGACCGCTTTAGCCAGTGACGGAACGATCGGCCAGTTATCACCCCAGAGTTGGGTGATCGGCGCCACGCTGGCATCCGGGGCGGCCCTGCTGCCCGACATCGACCATCCCAGCTCGACTGTGTCGCGGACCTTCGGTGCGATCAGCCAAGGTCTCTCCAAGGCCGCAGTCACGTTCAGCAAGTTCATCTACCGCCTGACCAGGACGAAGAAGGACTCCGACCGCGACGGCGGCCACCGGGGCTTCACTCACACCATCGTGTTCGCACTGCTGATGGGGCTCATCGTCACCGCAGCGGTGCAGGCCTCCAACGGCACCGCCATCGCCATCGTGATGTTCTTCTACGCGGGCCTGGCCATCAGAGGCGTCATGCACAAGTGGTGCCCCAAACGGGACGCGATGCTGATCGCGGGCGCCTCGCTGGTCCTGACCGTCCTCTGCACCTGGTGGGCCTCCGGCGAACAGCACAATGCGGCGATCTTCGGCCTCGCAGTGATCGTCGGCAACATCGCGCACTTCCTCGGCGACGCCATCACCGAACAGGGCTGCTCGATGCTCTGGCCCATCCCGATCACCGGAAAGACCTGGTACCCGATCCGCCCCCCGAAGGCCATGCGGATGAGCACCGGCGGCAAGACCGAGATGAAGGTCGTCCTGCCGATCCTCACCGGAGCCGCGGTGATCTTCTCGGTGGTGGTCGCCTACCGAGTCGGCGCGGCTCCATGGCTGACCGAAATCGGCCTACTCTCCCTGGGCGCAGCCAGTTGATCGTCGAGCCCGGCGTGACAACCACCCGTCACGCTGGGCACTTATCTAAATCTTCTGGGTGATCCCCATCGATGAGATCGACTCCGTAGGATGGAGCGGTAACCCGAAGACCTTCGGAAGCCACTAGGAGCTGATCGAGAGATGGCCGTTCGACCATCCACGCTGGGCACGTTGCTCGCAGGCGCAGCGCTGTCCGTTCTGCTCGTAGGGTGCTCCGACATCCAGGAGATCGGTGCCGAGGCCGAGCAGATCGGCGCCGAACTCGACAGCGCGAGCCAGGAGTTCGACCGGGCCCAGACCTGTGCCGAGGCACTCGGCCTCGGGGATCTCAGCTTCGACGTGCCGTCCCCGGAGGAAGCCGCAGCCGCCGCTCAGGAGCGGATGACCGAACTCGAGCGGCTGGCGACCGAGACCACCGACGAGGACGTCGCCCAGGGACTGCGTGACATGGCCGCGTCCCTGGAGTCGGCAGCCAGCGCCACCGCCGAGATCACCCCGGAGGACGTCGAGTCCTGGACCCAGCAGCAGGCCGAGCAGCTCAACCAGCTGCGGGAGATCTGCACCTGAGTGCCTGTCACCGGCTAATGGAATCGACTCCGTGGGCGCTGCCGGCTACGGTGCGCAGGTGGCCGCTGACGAGCACGTTTCGACATTGATCGATTGGCCGGTGCCGGAACCGGCCCTACCCGAGGCCGTACATCCGGCGCTGGCCGACGCAGCCAGGGCCGCCTCGACCGCCTACGGGTTGGCCCGGCATCGGCATACCCGGGTCGAGCTTGCGGCCGAGGTGGCCATGGGCGCCGACGGTACTCCGACGATGCTGGTCGATCGGCTGGTGGAGGACGCCATCGCCGAGTCCGCACACCGCAACGGCGTCAACCTGTTGAGCGAGGAGACCGGGTTCGTCGACAACGGCTCGGCGATGACCCTGGTCGTCGACCCCGTCGACGGGTCGGCCAACGCCGCCTCGGGCGTCCCGTTGTCCTGTTTCGCGGGCGTGCTGGCGGTCGACGGGGTGCCGACCGAGGCGCTGACGACCTGGCTGGACACCGGACGCGCCTGGCACGCGCTGGCGGGGCAGCCGACACCGTTTCGCACCAGCGGGCGCACCGAGCTCGACGGGGCCGCGGTGAGCCTGCTCCGACCGAAGCCGAACACGGTGGAGGTCTGGCAACGGGTGGCGCTACGCGCCGGTCGGGTGCGGGTGCTGTCCACGACGTGTCTGGAGGCGGTCCTGGTCGCCGAAGGGTCGATCGACGCCTTCGCCGATGTCGGATCCCGTGCGCATCGCATCATGGACCTGGCCGCCGCGATGGTCACCGTCCCGGCAGCAGGCGGCGTGGTGCTCGACGCCCACGGAGATCCGCTGGAACTGGATCACGACCTCAACCGGCGTTGGTCGGGTGTGGTCGCCGCCAGCCGGGAACTGGCCGAGGAACTGATCGAGGAGATCGGCACGACCGCAGGCTGATCGACGCGGTCCATTCGGCCACGAGCACGACAAGGCCCGGACCGCGGGTGCGATCCGGGCCTTCGGGGTCTGCCTGCCGTCGTCAGAGGCTCTGGACGTCGGCCTGCTTGGTCCGGACCGCCTCGGCCGCCGCCTTGAGCTCGGTCAGCTCCGAGTCGGTGAGGTCGCGCTCGACGACCTTGCGGATGCCCTCCTTGCCCAGCTCGGCCGTGACGCCGAGGTAGACACCGGAGATGCCGTACTCGCCGTCGACCCAGGCGCACACGGGCAGGACGGTGCCCGCGTCCTCGTGCACGGCCTTGGCCATCCGAGCCGCGGCCGCGGACGGCGCGTAGTAGGCAGAACCGGTCTTGAGCAGCGCGACGACCTCGGCACCACCGTTGCGGGTGCGGGTCACCAGCTCATCGATCTTCTCGGCGGGCAGCACCTCGGCGAGGGGCTTGCCGTCCACCGACGACGCCGACGGCACCGGGACCATCGTGTCGCCGTGCGAGCCGAGCGTGAGGGTCGTGACGGAGGCGACCGGCACGGACAGCGCCTCGGCGACCGAGTTGGTGAAGCGGGCGGTGTCGAGGATGCCCGCCTGACCGAGAACGCGGTTCTTCGGGAAACCGGTGGCCAGCTGGGTGAGCGCGGTCATCTCGTCGAGCGGGTTGGACACCACGATGACCACGGCCTCGGGGGCGTGCTTCGCGACGTTCTCGGCGACCTGCCGGACGATCTTGGCGTTCTTCTCGATGAGGTCCATGCGGCTCATGCCCGGCTTACGGGGCAGACCGGCGGTGATGACGACGATCTCGGCACCGGCCAGCACCTCGTAGCCCGATCCGTCGAGACCGGTGGTCTTGCCGACCACGAGGGTCTCGAAGCCCTCGACCGCGCGCGACTGGTTGAGGTCGAGCGCCAGCCCCTCGGCCTTACCGTCGATGATGTCGGTCAAGACGACGGTCTCGAAGATGTCGTACTCGGCCAGCCGCTGAGCGGTGGTCGAACCGTAGAAACCGGCGCCGACTACGGCGACCTTGCCGGAACGTGCCACTGGACGGATCCTCCCTGATCAGGCGGAGAGGTCCTGGGCGCGGCGAAGGGCTCAAAGGAAGCAGGAACCTGGGGATCGCCTCTCGGCGACGGCCACGGCACCGGGACCGCTTCGTCGGGCGGATGCCCGACGCGGCGAGGCTATCAAGCCGGCCCGCCCGGCAGCCGCATCTGGTGAGCAGGCTCTCGTGGGCTCGATGATCAGCGGAGGTCCCCGTGCCGCAACTCGGCGGACACCGGCGACGATTCCGGCCGGGTCGACGCGTTCCCGTCGTGCGCAGCGGGAATCGCCGGTGGCGGAACGTGAAATAGACCGGATCGGGAGACCGGCCGCAGAACAAGGGAATCCGCTGTTGAGCTGCACTGATTCGGCAGGCGCTGGCACGGATGGCGATGGCGGGCCGGAATTCGAACGGCCCCTCGTATTACGGAACGAGGCGATCGGACTAAGGAATGCCACCTCTCCGTGACACGGAGATCACCTGAACGGCCCAGTTCGTTCCACTTGTGACTCGTCCGGATGAGGGATGCGGCTCGCAGTCACAACAGACCGAACCTGACATCCAAACGGGCGAACGTTTACCGTGTCGCGCGTGGAGACGACTCAACCGCAGCACCCCCCGAAGATGTCCATCCGGGCGATCAACCTCGCCGACGCCGAGGTCGCACAGGAAATCCTGGAACTGCAGCGCGCCGCCTACGAGGTAGAGGCCGAGCTGATCGGCTTCGAGAAGATTCCGCAGCGCACCGAGACACTGGAAGAGCTGCAGAACAGCGGCGAGAGCTTCCTCGCCCTGTTCAATGAGGACGGACTCGCCGCAGCGGTGTCCTGGACCCGTCCGTTCGACGGCACCATCGACATCTGCCGCCTCGTCGTGGCTCCGACGGCCTTCCGCCGTGGCTATGCGACCGCGTTGCTGGACACGCTGGAGGCCGTGGAACGGCCCCGCCGCACCATGATCACCGTCGCGGAGGCCAACGCGCCGGTGCACGCCTTGCTGGACGGCAAGGGGTTCAGCCCGACCCGCACCGTGGAGCACGTGCCGGGACTGCGACAGGTCTACCTCGAACGCCGCTCCGCGTGGCTCGGTTCCGACAGCCCCATCCTTCGGATGATGATGGCCGCCGCGTCTCGGGAGCAGCCCGCACCCGGAACTCCCCCGAAGCGTCGCAGGTCAGCCGAGGGGACCACCCTCGATGGTCAGCGCTACGAATAGGACCAGCGTGCCGAGCCCGCCGTAGCAGAGCATGTCCACGCCGGATCCCCTGATCTTCAGCAACCCGGCTTGGTCGTCGGACAACAGGACACGCAAACCTGCGGCGAGCACGAGGGCGAAGCCGACCAGTGCCGCGCCCTCCCGCCAGTAGCCCATGGTCACGCGAACGAAGCCGAACACCACGATCGCCAGCACCAAGAGGAAGGAGAGCTGGGAGGTGCCGACGTGATCGCGATTTCGGCTGCTGTTCACGCCGAACGCACCGCCCGCTCGGCGGCTTCGACCACATTGGTCAGCAGCATCGCCCGGGTCATCGGACCGACCCCGCCGGGCATCGGCGCCACGAAGCCCGCGATCTCGCGGGCCTGGAGCGCGACGTCTCCCACCAGGCCGTCTTCGGTGCGGGTGATGCCGACATCCAGCACGGCCGCGCCCGGCGTCAGCATGTCGGCGGTGATCAGGCCGGGCTTGCCCGCAGCGGCGACCACGATGTCGGCGCGGCGCACCTCGGCGGCCAGGTCCTTGGTCCCGGTGTGGCACAGGGTCACGGTCGCGTTCTCGCTGCGGCGGGTGAGCAGCAGGCCCAGCGGCCTGCCCACCGTGACTCCCCGACCGATCACCACGACCTTGGCGCCTGCCAGCGGCACGTCGTAGCGGCGCAGCAGCTCCACGATGCCACGCGGTGTGCAGGGCAGCGGGCCGGTCTCGCCGAGCACCAGCCTGCCCAGGTTCACCGGGTGCAGGCCGTCGGCGTCCTTGGCGGGGTCCATCCGTTCCAACAGCGCGCCGGTGTCCAGGCCCTGCGGGAGCGGGAGCTGCACGATGTAGCCGTGGCAGCTCGGGTCGGCGTTGAGTTCGTCGATGGCCGTGGCCACCTGCTCCTGGGTGGCATCCGCAGGCAGATCACGACGCAACGAGGTGATGCCCACCTTCGCGCAGTCACGGTGCTTGCCGCGCACGTATGCGGCGGATCCGGGGTCCTCGCCGACGAGCACGGTGCCGAGTCCCGGCCGTACACCCGCCTCGGCAAGGACTGCGACCCTGCTGCGTAGGTCGTCGTAGATCGCGTCTCGGGTGGCCTTGCCGTCAAGGATGGTGGCACTCACGGTGCCATCGTTGCAGATCGGCTGTCAGGCTCGCCGGCGGCCGGGCAGCAATGCGAGGACCACCGCCACCAGTGTGAGCCCGCTCCCGACGAGGGTGCTCACGGCCAGTTCGGAGCCCGCGGAGGGGACGAACACATCGAGCAGCACCGCGCCGATGAGCTGGCCTGCGATGGAACCCAGCCCCAGCAACAGCACCCCGATCCGGCGTACCACCACGGCGCCGAGCGCGATGAAGAGCACGCCGACCGCGCCACCGACGTACAGCCAGGGCTCCGTCGGCAACGCCTCGGGCGGACCGACCACCAACACCGAGATCGCGAAGGCCACCGACAGCAACACCGTGCCGACGGCGAAGTTGACCAGCGTGGCAGGCATCGCCGAGCCTGCGGCGACACTCACTCGGCCGTTGACCGCCTGTTGCCAGGCGATCCCGATTCCGGCCATGGCGGGTAGCACCGCCAATCCGAGGGTGCGCGGATCGCCGAGCTTGTCGGACACCGCAACCAACACGGCCAGCACCGCGACCACGGAACCGGCCAGCCGCAGGGCCGTCACCGGTCGGGCGCCGCCTGGGCCGATACCGAGCCGATCCACCAGCAGCCCGCTGGCCACCTGCCCGCCCACCACGGCGACGGTGAACACCGATACGCCGATCGCGGCGACGGTGATGCCCTGACTCAGCACCAGGAAGGCGCCGCAGGCCCCGCCGAGACACTGCCAGGGACGCAGCCTCGGGCCGTCCGTCGATTCCGGTGCACGCAATGCGACCACGATCCGCCGCACTCCCCGACGCGATCTCGGCAGCACGAGGACCAGCACGGCGATGATCACCAGCCCGACTCCGAAGGAGATCAACGCGGCGGTGAAGCCGCTGCCCACCCGTTGGGCCAGCTCGCCGTTGATCCGGGATTGCACGGCCACCGCGGAACCGGAGACCACGGCGGCGATCAGGGCGGGTACGGCGGCCGCCGGGTTCGCGGCGAGGCCGCTCAGGGCATCGGGCGGCACCGGCGCCGATGGCTGATTCCGCGCTTGGGTCACGACACGACATCCTCCGCCCGCTCCTGCGGCGATGCACCAGCTGCGACCGGAATCTGTAACGCGACTAACACGGCCAGGCAGCCGAAGGCCGCCGACAGCCCCGCCGCAGCGCCGAGCGAACCGACGTCGAGCATCCAGCCCACCGACGTGGCCGCCAGTGACGAGCCCGCCATGGATCCGGTGGCCATCCAGCCGAAGACCTCGGCCCGCCGACCGGTCGGCGCCAACTCGCCCAGTCTGTTGTTCATGGCGCCGAAGGCGGGCGCGATCGCGGCGCCGCCTGCGGCCAGCACGAGACCGACCAACCAGGGGTTCGGCTCCGCCCAGATCGGCGGAAGCACCGGGACCAGGAGGAGCAGGCCCGCGGTCACCGCGATCAGTCGACGTACCGGGTTCGGTCTGCCGGGTAGACCACCCATGATCAGGCCGCCCGCCAGCGAACCGACCGCCCACACCGCCACCAGGACTCCCGCTAACTCCGGGGTGTCGCGTTCCCTGGC
The DNA here is from genome assembly GCF_014203365.1 of Actinoalloteichus hymeniacidonis. Lineage (NCBI taxonomy): Bacteria > Bacillati > Actinomycetota > Actinomycetes > Pseudonocardiales > Pseudonocardiaceae > Actinoalloteichus > Actinoalloteichus hymeniacidonis. Next base: position 594,471 of record NZ_JACHIS010000001.1, on the reverse strand, counting down.
CCACGCGATGATCACGAGATCCACCGCGACCAACGCCGCGACGAGCAGCATCGACACCGTGATGGTGGGCGCCAGACCCGGCTCCCGTAGGACGAACCGACGGCGCTCGGTGGTCGGGGCCGGCCCGGTGGTCGAACCCTCCGATGACGGGGTGTCCGATTCGGACTTCGGGGTGGGCACCGGTCGCAGATCGGAGCGCATCAGTGCCAGCGCGAACCCGAGTGCGCCGAGGAAGGCGAACACGCCGCACAACACCACCGCCGCCCACGGGTCCACGACGGCGACGGTGAACGCGGCGAGCATCGGGCCCACCATGAAGAGCAGTTCGCTCAGCGTCGACTCGACCGCGTAGGTGGCGTTCCTGGCCTCGATGGGTTCCACCCTGGCCCACACCGAACGGGCGACCTGGCTGACCGGCGGCATCGACAGCCCGGTCAGCAGCGCGACCACCGGCGCGACCGGCCACAGATGGGCGGGCAGGGCCGCCAACACGCACAGACCACCGCCGTAGCAGGCCCCGGTGAGGATCAGCAGCTTCGGCACGGAGCTGCGGTCGGCCGCGCGACCCCGCAGCGGGCCCGCGATGCCGGTACCGATCGTGAGCGCGGCGGCCACCAAACCGGCCCGGGTATAGGAACCCGTCCAATCGGTCACCAGAAAGGTGAGCGCCAACGCTGTTGCGGTTGTGTGAAGTCGACCAAGCAACGACCACAACAAGAGAGTGGGAAGGCGGCCGACAGCGGCCAGCAGACGGTACGGAGCCAACACCTGCCGAGTCTCGCAGGACCCGCGACAACTATCGATCGATTAATTCGACGAATCACGTTCGCGTCCGGGGCGGCTATGACAACCAACACGTAGGCTCGATCACGGCCGACCACTACTCCGGCGTCGAGGAGGGTCAGCATGACGGAACACAACGGCGGAGAACCGTTGGTAACCAACGAACAACGAGAGATCATCCGAGAGATCGAGCGGTCGCTTCGCGCATCGGCACCACCCGACTGGCTCGAGATCTCACTCCACTACCGTGCCACCGTGGAGATCGGCGAGGTCGATCTGCACGCTTCGACCACGAGCGGCGAGATCACCCATTGGGACCATCCGATCGAGTGCACGATGCTGCTCGATCACCTACGGGAGGAGATGAGGCGGGCAAAGGAAGGCACTTGGTTCACTGCAAGTTGTGTGATCAACCGATCAGGTAATTGCACAATGGACTTTGATTACAATTCCGAACCTTCCTGGCACACCCCCATCCCTCCTTCGGCTTATCTCAGTGATCTACAGCGGTTTCCCCGTTCCGAAGAACACACGCCACCCTGGCTCCGTGAGCAGCGTGACACCGCCAGTAGTCAGCGAGTTCCACATCTTCACGACTTCTCCACCGCGTAGTGTCTCGTTGCGGATTTCCGCCCCGTCCCCACGATCCAACGTCCGTCAGAGAGGATGTGGTCATGTCCCGTCCGACGGCGAACAGTCAGGAAGATCAGGCAGTGCTCGCTCGCGACATCGGCATGGCGTTGTTGCAAGCCGCCCCGCCGGGGTGGCAGCAGATCCGCGTGGAGTACCGCGCCATGGGCAGTGTCACCGACGCGGTGGGCAAGGTGATCAATGAGGACGGTTCGACTGCCTCATGGGAGCCCCCCGCCGACTGTGGACCGCTGTTCGAGCGACTGCGCCAGAACATGTACGAGCCCGAGAAGGGCACCTGGCTCTCCGCGCTGTACGTGGTCGAGCGACCGTCCAATTACCGCATCGACGTCAACGTCGACAAGAAGGTGCCGTGGGACCCGCCGCTGCCGCCGAACGCCTTCCACGAAGAGCTGAATCGGTATCCCCGGGAGGACTCGGCCATCCCGCCGTGGTTCTGGCGCGGCCTCGGTAGGCCGGATCGCACCCAGCCCCCCAGCGAGTTCGACGAGCACGCCGGTTCGTTCCCGGAGGACCAGTTCGCCGAGACGCCGCGCCCCGATCCCTCGATCAGGCGGCCCGGACCGGACCATGACGACGCACACACCGACTACCTGCCGGAGATGCCCGCGGACGGGCCCCCTCCCGGACTGAACAACCCTGGATTCCCGGGCGCAGGCGCCTACGAGCGCAACGGCGCCGCTCCCGCCGGGCACGAGACGCCCGGTTACGAGGCTGCCGGGGACGACAACGCGGACTTCCGATCGACCGCCCAGTCGCACGAGGACTCCTTCCAGGGCGACGATGCGGAGTCCTTCCCGACCCAGCAGTACCCGGCGCAGTCGTTCGACGACGACTTCCCCGACAAGAACGAGAGCTACCTCGAAGAGGGCGACTACGAGTACGCCGAGGACGAGGACCAGCCCGCCGCACCGGATTTCCAACTCGCCAGGGTCTTCGACGGTACAAGGGAGGACGGCAGGCCGCTGATCAACCGCGCGCCGGTCGACCCGGCCGAACGGGAGCAGCTCGTCGGCTACCTGCGCTCCGCGCCCGTCGTACTGTCCTCGTCGGGACTGGCACCCGATCCGTTCGCGGGCGACAACCGGCCCTCGGTGCCGATCAGCTGGCACACCGACGGCTTCTGGATCTGGCCTGCCGCGGTCGGCTATCACCTGGCCCGGCACGGCGTTCCGCCGCTGCCCGAACTGGTCGAGCACATCAGAGACCAGGAATTCCGGCTGCCCAGCGTCCATCAGGAGACCCGCGACGCAGCCACCGAGCTGCTGTACGAGGTGCTCCCGGACCCTCGGGACGAACGGCATAGCGAACAGGCCCGCCAGGCCGCTGCGGCCGAACAGGCCGCCAACTACCCCGCCGAGCAACACGACGACCCCTACGACTCGCTCGCCAACGATGTGACGGGCATCCTGCCCGCCGCGATTCCCGCCGATGAGCCTGCGGCGCAGGAACCGATCCAGTCCCACGAGCGCGACCGGCGTGGGGACGATCCTCGGCACGGGGATCCGCGTGGCCACGGCGAGCAGAACACGGGCGCCGATCGGCCGGAGCACTCCGACCAGGCAGCCGGTCAGTACTACGACGAGGGCTACGGCGAACAGCCCGGTTACCAGGAGGACGCGGGCACCGAGCAGCACGGCCTCGGCGCCGATCCGCACGGTTTCCTGGCCGCCGAGGACGCTTACCCCCGCGACGATTTCGCGCGTCAGGAGCAGCCGCAGGCCCACGAGGACCTCGACCGTCGGGATCGCGGCGCCGCAGGCCAGTACGCCGACTATCAGCGCGCCGATGCGAACCCGGCGGACGTCGCGTCGAACATCGGGCCGGCCGACGACTTCGACGACTACGCCGCCGAGCAGTCGGCTGCCGATCTCGACGACGTCGCGGAGGCCACCGAGGAGGTCGATCAGGCCAGCCTCGATCAGCTTCGCGACCGGCTCGCCGATCTCGAGGTCGCCGAGTCCGCCTACCGGATCGGCGGCACCGAGGACGACGTGTGGTGTCTGCTGCGCGAAGGCCGGACCTGGTCGGTGTTCTGGTCCGAGCACGGCGAACGCTACGACGAGATCCGCTTCGACCAGTCCAATCAGGCGTGCGCCTACCTGCTGGGTGCGCTGCTGATGATGCATCCCTCGGAGGGCTCCTACACCTCGGGCGAGAATGCGGTGGCACCGGCGCCGATGGGCGTCCGCTCGGAGGTGGCCGAGCCCGCCTTCACGGAGCACCCCGTGGCGGAGGACGAACTCGCAATCGAGGACGAGCCCGCCTACCAGGAGCCGGAGCCGGTCGCGAGCGCCTCGGTCATCCGTCCGCCCAGGGCGATGAACGAGGACGAGGTGGCCGACCTCTTCCGCAACGGCGGACTGGTCCTCCCGCCGTCCCGGCCGTACTCCGAGGAGGAGACCCGGGGCTACACCGGGGAATCCGTCGGCTTCGAGGCCCCGACGGCGCTCGACACTCCGGCCGAACCGGAACCGGCGGCGACGTCGTACGAGCCTGCGGCGCAGTACGAGCAGGCACAGTACGAACCGGCACAGCACGAGTCCGCCGCCGAGGTGCGCTACGACACCGAGGTGGCGACCGGCAGCTACGACGGCAGGCAGTCCTACGAGTCGGAACCCGCTGCCGCCGCCCCGACTCGGTCGCCGGGTCGAGCCGCTCGCAGGCGGGCGGCGGAACAGCCGAGCGACTACGAGTCCTACGAACAGGAACTCGCCGTCGATGCGGGCGCCGAGGCCGATCGGGTCGATTCCGCCGATGCGACCGGCTACTCGCTGCCGTCCTCGGGGCGCTACGGCGACGACGTCGCAGGCAGCAGGCAGCCGACCTCGGACCGGTCACGGCCGGACCAGATCGACCACGCACGCAGGTCGGACGCGGAGTACGCAGGCCAGGACGAGTCGGAGTTCGGTCGCAGATCGGCCACCGACTTCTCGCGGCCGAGCGTGATCGATCACCGCAGGCCGGAGGTCGAGTACGCCAGGCAGGGCGCATCCGACCACGCCGGTACGGCTACCGACTACTCGGGCGGATCGGACTCCTCGGGTCGCGATTACGACACCCACCGCATGAGCGCGGTCGAGGTCGGCGACGAGCTCGACGACCGGGTCGAGGAGCGCGGTTTCACCGAGACCGAGTCCTACCAGCCGGAGTCCTACCATTCCGGTCCCGATCAGCAGGAGCGGTACCGCGACGACGAGTACCAGTCCAGCGGCGGCTACGGCGGCTCGTTCGGTGGCGACACCTACCGCGATGACGTGGTGGGCACCGAGCCCGCAGGTGTGAACTCGACCGGCCTCGATCAGCAATACGATCGGGACCGGTACCAGGGCGACACCTACGACGATGGGCAGTACCAGGAAGGCCGGTATCAGGACGACCGGTACCAGGACCAGCTCGCCGATGGCCGGTACGACGACGACCCGGAGCCGCAGGCCGAGCCCGAGGTACCGGCCCGACCGGCGGGCAGGCGCGGCGCCACCGATTTCGAGAGCCGGGCGGGCACCGGCTACGAGAGTCAGTCCGGGGACTACGAGAACCATCGTGGGGAGGACTACGAGCCGAGGGCGGCAGGCGGCAGGCGAGCGGCCCCAGAACCCCAGGCCGCGCCGGAGAACTACGAGCTCGCCCCTGATCTGGGCACCTCGGCTCGACGGCAGAGCAGCGGCCAGCAGCAGGCCGGTCGGCAGCAGGCTGCCCCGGCCCGACCACAGCAGGCCACCGAGCAGCAGAGCATGGTGCGTCCGTTGGCGGGCGAGCCACCGCTCACGCTGTTCCGGGAACGCCGACTGGTCATGCTGCAGGCGGGCACCGAGGTGGACCGCTTCGGCGAGCCCACCGGCAACGTCACCTACGCGGCGGGCACGCCCTACAGCCGCCGGTCGCTGCCACCGCAGTGGATCAAGCGCAGCTACCACACCTACCGGTTGCTGCGGCCGCTTCAGGTGCTCACCGGCATCGCGGTGCCGTGGTTCGAGCAGCCCGGCGGCGGCGTCTCCTATGTGCTGCCCCGTTCGATCAACGATCTGATCGAGGACAGCGCGCTGGCCGAGGTGACCGACGTCGAGCCGCCCGGTATGGAATGACCCACCCGGGTTGGTCCCTCGGAGCCTGCTCGGTTCCGAGGGACCAACCCGGATGATTCGCGGTGCTGGGTCGGGTACTACTCGTCGACCACCAGGCCATGGGCCGCCGCGAAGATCATGGCGATCGACAGATCGGCCCTGGCGCCCCACAATCTGGCCTGTCGCAGGGCGGTGGCGTCGATGCGGGCGCCCCGCAGATCCGCCTCCTCCAGGTTGGCGTCCGCCAGCCGTGCGCCGGTCAGGTCGGTGTTGCGTAGATCGGCACGGCGCAGGTCCGCCTCGAACAGGTCGGCCTCTCGCATCCGTAGGCCCGAGAGGTCAAGCCCCTGCAGGTTGGCGCCGGGCAGCGAGACGAGCGTCAGATCGGTTTCGGTGACCTTCCAGGACCGCAACCTGGTCTGGAAGAACTTCGAGCCGATCAGGGTGCAGCCGTCGAAGACCGAGTTCGTCAGGGTGGCCCGCTCGAAGGTGCAGGAGCGGAAAGCGGTCGCGGTGTGCTGGGAACCGCCGAGATCGGCACCGGTGAAATCGCAATCGGTGAACGTGACGTTGTGGGTCCGCATTCCGGTCAGGTCGGCGTCGGTGAAATCGCAGCCGCTCAGGCTGTTCCCCCGCCATTCGACGCGGGCCAGCACCGCGTCATTGAAGTCCTCCCCGATGAGCTGCTCAGCTATTTCCACCGCCGCACCCTAGCCGGCGAGGACTCCGCGACCGAGCAGGCCTCCGACGGCGGATATCAGCGAAAATCCCTGGATCGCCCGGAGATTCGCATCGGCAGGTCCGTCAATCGGTCGGCCTTCAGCGTCACCACCGTGCCGTGTCGTTCCACGATCCCCCGCACCAACAACGCGGAGCTGTTGCGCGCCACTCGGCGATACCGGGCCCACAGGGTCGGGGTGCAGACCACGTTGACCATGCCGGTCTCGTCCTCGATGTTGAGGAAGGTGACCCCGCCTGCGGTGGCGGGCCGTTGCCGGTGAGTCACCGCTCCGCCGATCAACACCCGTCGGCCCGACTCCACACTCTTCAGCCGCTCCGTGGTCAGGGCCCCCAACCGTTCCAGTCGGTCCCTGATGAATTCGGTCGGATAGCTCTCCGGCGAGACCCCGGTGGCCCAGACATCGGCAGCCGCCGTCTCGACCGCGTCCATCCCCGGCAGCATCGGTGTCTGATCCACCGTGGAGAGCCCGGGCAGTTTGCCCGCCTGCTCCCCTGCGACCGCGCCTGCCTGCCACAGGGCGGCTCTCCGGCTCAGGCCGAGACAATCGAAGGCGCCCGCCGTGGCCAAGGCCTCCAGCTGGGCCACGGTGAGTCGCTGCCGTCGCGCCAGGTCGGCCAGATCGAGGTAGGGGCCGTTGGCTAGACGATCGGCGTGCATCGCCTCGGCCCGGTCGGCGCCGATGGTGCGAACACCGCCCAGCCCCAGTCGGATCGCGGGCGGTACGGTCGAATCGGCACCGGCAGGCCGTTCCAGAGTGGCGTACGGCAGGCTCGCGTTGAGGTCGGGGCGCAGGACTCGGACGCCGTGCCGCCTGGCGTCGGCGATCAACGACTGCGGCGAGTAGAAACCCATCGGTTGGGCCCGCAGCAGCGCGGCGCAGAACGCCGCCGGGTAGTACAGCTTGAACCAGGCACTGGCGAAGACCAGCAACGCGAAGCTCAACGCGTGACTCTCCGGGAAACCGAAATCCGCGAAAGCCAGCAGCCGCCGATAGATCTGCTCCGCGAGCTCGCCGGTGATCCCATTGGCCTGCATGCCCGCGAAAAGCCTGCCGCGCAGCCGTTCCATCCGCTGGGTGGACCGCTTGGAGCTCATCGCCCTGCGCAGCTCGTCGGCCTCCGAGGCGGAGAAATCGGCCACGTCCACGGCGATCTGCATCATCTGTTCCTGAAACAGTGGGACGCCCAGGGTCCGTTGCAGGGCGGGCTTCAGCCGAGGATGTTCGTAGTCCCACTCCTCCAGCCCGTTGCGCCGCCGGATGTAGGGATGCACCGAGCCGCCCTGGATCGGACCCGGCCGGATCAGGGCGACCTGGACGACCAGGTCGTAGAACTCCCTGGGCCGCAACCGAGGCGAGGTCGACATCTGGGCTCGGCTCTCGACTTGGAAGACCCCGACGGTGTCGGCGCGACGCACCATCTCGTAGACCCGACCGTCGGTCAGGTCGAGTCCGCCGAGGTCGATGGTTCGGCCGTGATGCTCGGCGACCAGGTCGATCATGTAATGCAGGGCGGAGAGCATCCCGAGGCCCAACAGATCGAATTTGACCAGGTTGATCGAGGCGCAATCGTCCTTGTCCCATTGCAGGACCGAGCGTCCCGGCATCCGCGCCCATTCCACCGGACAGATCTCGCTGACCGGCTGGTCGCAGATCACCATGCCGCCGGAATGGATGCCCAGATGCCTCGGGAAGCCCTCCAACTGGCCTGCCAACTCCACCACCGGTCCGGGGATGTCGGTGTCGTCGATGGTCCCGCTCAGCGGCCCCCAGCGTTCGATCTGGCTGCTCCAGGCGTCCTGTTGCCCCGGGGAGAAACCCAGGGCCCGCGCGACGTCCCGCACCGCCGACCGCGCCCGATAGGTGATGACGTTGGCCACCTGAGCGGCGTGATCACGGCCGTGTCGTCGATAGACGTACTGGATCACCTCCTCGCGACGGTCCGATTCGATGTCGAGGTCGATGTCGGGCGGGCCATCCCGTTCCGGGGCCAGGAACCGTTCGAAGAGCAGTCCGAATCGGACGGCGTCGACGTTGGTGACGCCCAGGGCGAAGCAGACCGCGGAGTTCGCGGCCGAGCCCCGTCCCTGACAGAGGATGTCCGACCGGCGGCAGAACTGGACGATGTCGTGCACCACCAGGAAATAACCGGGGAAGCCGAGCGAATCGATCACCGAGAGCTCGTGCTCGATCTGCCGCAGCGCGGTGGGCAGATGCTCGGAGCTGTGTCGACTCGCCGCGCCGCGCAGCGCCAGTTCACGCAGGTAGCTCGACTCGGTATGCCCGGCGGGGACGTCGAAGGGCGGCAGGGTGGGCGCGACGAGCCGCAGATCGAAGGCGCACTGCTCGCCCAGCCGGGCGGCACCGGCGACGGCATCGGGATACCGGGCGAATCGGGCCGCCATCTCCGCACCGGAGCGCAGGTGCGCGGCGCCTGCCGGGGGCAGCATGCCGTCCATCTCGTCCAGACTGCGCCGCGCGCGGACCGAGGCGACCGTCGTGGCGAGCCGATGGCGGGCGGGCGCCGTGTAGTGCACCGCGTTGGTCGCCACCACCGCGAGGCCGAACTCCTCGGCCAACGCGGCCAACGCATCGTTGAACTCGCTGTCGGTGGGCAAACCTTGGTCGACGAGTTCCACCACGACGTTCGCCGCGCCGAACAACTCGATCAGCCTGCGTAGCTCGGCGGCAGCCGCGCGCGGGCCACCCGTGGTCAAAGCCGTGCGCACCGCCCCCTTTCGGCAACCGGTGAGGATCACCCAGTGTCCGTCGGCATGCTCGGCCAGGCGGTCGAGCCGATAGCTGGGTCGCCCCTTCTCCCCGCCCGCCAGCTGCGCCTCGCTGATCGCCCGGCACAACAGGTGGTAGCCCTGCGGGTCGCGGGCGAGCACCAGCAGATGGGTGCCCGCCGGATCGGCCACCCCGTTCTGCGAACCGGGTAGCTCCAGACTCAATTCGGCGCCGAAGACCGTCCGGACGCCGTGTTCGGCCGCGGCCTCGGCGAACCGCACCACCCCGTACATCCCGTCGTGGTCGGTCAGCGCCAAGGTCCGCACGCCGAGGCGGGCGGCCTCCGCCACCAGCTCCTCGGGGTGGGCTGCGCCGTCGAGAAAGCTGAAGTTGGAGTGGCAGTGCAGTTCGGCGTAGGCCACTTCGGACGGCGGCTCCGCGCCTGTCCGCACCTGGTCCGCAGCGGCAGCCGAGGCGGCGGCCCGATCCCGGTGTTCGTCGATGACGCTGGTCAGCAGGCCATCGAGCATCCTTCGGCGGCGACGGTGGCCGAGGGATCGCTCCGGCTGTTGCTGATCGGGTTGCTGCCGGTCGGGTTGCTGCTGATCGGGTTGCTGCGCCTGCTGTTGTTGCTCGGGCTGTGCGGCGGGTCGGCCCGTGAGCCTGCGTTCCAGCTCGGACCAGGGAATCGGCGGATTGCCCCAGGCCATGATCAGTACCTTCCCTCGATGAACCAACCGCCGTGTTCCCTCGCCAGCAGGTAGGCGCCGCCACCCTCCGTCGTCGCGGTGACCACCTGGAGTCGGGCGACTCGGCGGGCTCCCTCGGGCCGGGCGCCTGCGGTGGTCGACGCCACCGAGGGCATGGACGGATCGTCGAACGCGGTCGTCCACCACCGTTCTTCCACCGGCCATGGCCCGGCCCAGGACGACACCCGGTTCGGCGGTCCGTCGCCGATGAGCAGCTGGGTGGGCGCGGCGGTCAGTACGTAGCGCCCGGTGACACCGACCGGTTCGCTCGCCGCGTCGAGCAACCGCACCGAGGTCGGCGGGTCCGGCAGCAACGACGGCGACGGCGACGGCAGCCTGCCCGGCCAGGCCTGAGCCGGATCGAGCCCGGGGGCGGGTTCGTCTCCCCAGGGCACCAATCGGACCCGTTCCCTTGGTCCCCGCCCGCCACCGAGGACTGGCAGCAGCACCGCATCGGGACCGAGCAGGCCCTGCACCCTGGTCAGGGCCCGGCCCGCTTGGGCTGCGGCGGTGCCCGCCCGATCCCGGGAGCTGAACATGTCGAGTTGCAGACTCCCGGAGCCGACCAGTTCCGCAGGCTCCAGCCGCAGCAGGATCAGCCCCGAGGTCGGTCGCGCCTCGGTGTCGTCTCCCACACCGCTCGCTGCCCGCCGAGCTCGGCGAGGGCTGCTTCCTCGGGACGGGTCCCGGTCTGCCGGGCGACGAAGCCAGCCGTCGAGCTGCCAACGCACCCGGTCGGCGATGCCCGTCGAGGTGAGCGGTTCGGCGCAGCGCCAGACTCGAGTGAGTTCCTGACCGTGTTCGGTCCGGGCGACGATGCCCAGCCGGACACACGCCAACCCCCGATCGACCAGACCGGCGTGCAGCCGTTCGGCCAAGGCCCTGGCCGCGAACGCCGCCGCGTCCACCCGTTCCACCGGCGGGTCGAACTCCTGGGTGACCGCCGAGTCGATCGGCACCCGTCGCCGGGCGAGGGGGCGTTCCTCGACTCCCCTGGCCAAGCGATGCGCGGTGATCACGTCGAACCCGAAGCGGGAGGCGACCTCGGCTGCGGTCAGCTCGGCGAAGGATCCCAGGGTCCGCAGGCCGAGCCTGCGTAGCAGGTCGACCAGTCGTTCCCGCTCCTCGTTCCGTTCGGCCGGGTCGATCAATTCCTCGACCGGCAACGGTGCCAGGAAGGCGGCGGTGGCCCCCGACGGAATCAGCTGTCCCCGGCGGGCCGCTCGGATGGCGGCGAACAAGCCGTCCGCCACCCCGACCTGGCATTCCACCCCGGCCCGAGCCGCGACGATGTCGATGAGCCGCTCGGCGATCTGCTCCTCGCCCCCGAAGTAACTCGCGGGCCCGGCCACGGGAACGGCGATCACCCCTGGACGCACGATCTCCACCGAGGCAACCAGTTCTTCTACCGCAGCCGCGACCGGCTCGAAGAGCCGTGCGTCCCGCGCCGGGTCGGCAGGCAGCACGGCGAGCCCGGGGCACCGTGATTGGGCGTCGCGTTTGCGGGCGCCCCGACGGACGCCCTCGGCCCTGGCCGCCGTGGAGCAGGCGACCACCCGATTGGCGGCCAGGACCGCAGCGGGAATCCCCGGTTCCAGTCCGGCATCGGCGCAGGCGGCCACCACCGGCCAGTCCGGACACCAGAGGACGAGCAGCCGGGTCGGGGTGCCGGTCGACTTCGCTGGGGAAGCCGCCGAATCCGCTGCCGAGCCGGCTGTGGTTGCCTCGCAGGCGGTCGACCCGGTCTCCGCGGGCTCGGTTCGCTCCGCCATGAACGTCCTCCTTCCTGGTGTTCCGCCCGCTCTCGTGGGCACGTCGAAACAGGCCCGGTCGAGCCGCAGCCGTTGACCGGGCCATGCCCGGCGGGAACCGCCTGTGCTGGGCGCGACGCCCCTGCCCGAGAGCCGATCCAGCCGGCCGCTCGACCCACCGACGGCTTAGGCGGCGACCTGGCGATGGCAGCCGTCATCGGCTGTTCATCGACTCTGGACTCCTCGGCAGCCCGCTGCGGCCCAGCACGGCCGCCCTCGGGGCGCCGAGTCGTCTCTCGGCAGACCCGGCCGCGTCGCGGCGGACGAACCGACGCCCACATCGGTTCTGCTCCGCACGCGCCACTGCCATGGCATTTACCTGTCTGGGTCCGCCGCAGCGGGCGGATACGACATCCTCGTCACCGAGATGGCCGGTCAGCCCACCTCGGGAATCGAAAGCCTGTCCGAGGCGGATCGACCGCTCTGTCGCACAGGCCCGGCTAAGGGGTCACCCTCCTCGACCAGGAGCATCCGGGCCGTCTTGGGCCGGGCGGCGGCTCCTCGCCCGGTCACCTGCACCGTGGCCTCGCAATCACGCAACCGGCCCTCGCCGGTTCCAGGCCCACGCCAGGTCTGCTCGACGCAGTTCACCTCGAGATCGGGAGCGGGCCAGCCCTCGGCGCGATCCATCGGAAGCAACACCGAGCCGCGTTGCCTCGCTCTGGCCGACAGGTTTCTGGCCTCGGACGATCTCAAGCCCGGGGTGTCGGCCACGACGACCAGATCGACCCCGTCGATCAAGGCGGCGACCACCGCCGCCGGATCCCTACCTGGATGGGGAACCAGGACGAGTCGCTCCACCGCCACGCCTGCTTCGGCGGCGGCGAGCACCCCCAACCCGGTCATCCCCACCACTGCTGCCCAGGATCCGGCGGCGGTGGCCTCTGCGATCAACGCGAAGAGCAACAGGGTGGACCCGCGCACCGCCACCGTGCTGCCCCGACGCAGACCGCCCCAGGGGAGTAGCGCACCCAGCTGTTCCCGAACCGGCAGCACCCGTCGTGCCGCGAAGTCCGCAGTGCCCACGGCCATCCCCGACGCCGCGACCACTCCGTCCAACGCTGCCAACGTGGTGACCGCAGCCCGGGACACCGGCTCCCCTTTCGCCTGCAAGGTGGCAGGCCCCCGACGCCTGCCGCCTTGACGACCAAACACAGATGATCGAACATGTGTTCGATCGATGAGACAAGTAAAGCCGACCCAGACCGAGCCCGTCAAGGGTGGGACAGGCCACGACCGGGTGATTCCGCCGCGCGACCTGCTCCGACCCGGCGTCCGTCAACGGTCGGCATCGCCCTGGACCGAAGAATGGTTCACACGAGCATGAGGGTGGCCCGACGGTGATTTCCGTGCCCGGACTGAGGTATCTGCCGTACTGGCTCGACGACGAGGCAAAGCTGTTGGCACGAATCGACGTGGCAGCCTGGTCGAACGAGCTGAGGCGACGAGTGCAGCAATACGGGCATCGTTATGACTACGGCAGATGATCCGTCACTGGTCGTACACCGGCTCCGCCCCTGCCCGGCTGGGCGGTGAGACTGGCGGAACGGCTCTACCGGGAAGGGGCGCTGGCCTCGCGCGCCGACCAGGTCATCGTCAACGAGTACCTGCCGGGGCAAGGCATCAGCGCACATGTGGACTGTGTTCCATGCTTTGGACCGGATGTTGCCACGATCAGCCTCGGATCCGCCTGCACCATGGACTTCACCAGTCTGGACGGCGCGGTGCGAGTACCCGTCCGACTTGAGCCGGGCAGCCTATGCGTGCTGACCGGCCCCGCTCGCTACGAGTGGCGACACGCCATTGCGGCCAGGAAGTCCGACCCGACGGAGTCGGGGCGTATCCCACGGAGCCGAAGAATCTCCGTGACATTGCGAACGGTGCTACCTCCGCCGAGCAACGGCCGGCCCGGGCAGCAGCCGACCCGGTGACTCTGCCTCCACTCGACGTGTCGGGCGGCAGTTCGCAAAGTCGGGCGGCGGCACGCGCCGTGCCCAGCGCGTGAACCGCCGCCCGCAGCGACGGTTCACGCGCTGGTGCACGAGGAATCAGTGCGCGAAGTGCCGAGTCCCGGTGAGGAACACGGTGACGCCCGCAGCCTCCGCAGCGGCCAACACCTCGGCGTCACGCACCGAGCCGCCGGGCTGCACCACGGCCCGCACTCCGGCGTCCAACAACACCTGGAGCCCGTCCGGGAAGGGGAAGAACGCGTCAGAGGCCGCCACCGAACCCTTGGCCCGATCGCCTGCCCTGGCCACCGCCAGCCGGGCGGCATCCACCCGATTGACCTGGCCCATCCCCGCCCCGACGGTCGCGCCGCCGTCGGCGAGCAGAATCGCGTTCGACTTCACCGCGCGGCAGGCCCGCCAGGCGAAGGCCAGATCGGCCACGGTCTGCTCATCGACCTCGGCACCGACCCGAGTCCAGTTCGCCGGGTCGTCGCCATCGGCATCGATCGCATCCGAGGTCTGCACCAGCAGCCCACCGGAGATGGCCCGCAGTTCGGCCGCGCCTCGGACGGGCGGCTCGGCGACCAGGATTCGGATGTTCTTCTTCCTGGTCAGCACGTCGACCGCCCCGTCGAGGAACTCCGGGGCGATGATCACCTCGGTGAAGATGTCCGACACCTGCTCGGCCATCTCCACGGTCACCGGCCGGTTCGCCGCGATGACCCCGCCGAAGGCGCTGACCGGGTCGCAGGCGTGGGCCTTGCGGTGTGCGTCGGCGATGGCACCCGCATCGGCCAGCTCGGAGACGGCGATCCCGCAGGGATTGGCGTGCTTGATCACCGCGACGCAGGGCAGCTCGTGGTCGTGTGCCGACCGCCAGGCCGCGTCCGCATCGACGTAGTTGTTGTAGGACATCCCCTTGCCGTGCAGCTGGGTCGCCCCGGCCAGTCCGGTGGGCGCCGCACCGCCGGTCAGATACAACGCGGCCTGCTGGTGTGGGTTCTCGCCGTAGCGCAGCACCCGGTCCCGCTCCCAGCTCCGACCGAGCCAGCTCGCGAAGCCGCCCTGCTCGGCGTCCGCCGTCAGGGTCTCGCCCATCCAGGTGGCCACCGCCATGTCGTAGGAGGCGGTGTGTCGGAAGGCGTCGGCGGCGAGGCTCTGCCGCTCGGCCAGGGTGAATCCGCCCGAGGTGACGCTGTCGAGCACCGCGCTGTAGCGCGTCGGGTCCACCACGACGGCGACGTTGGCGTGGTTCTTCGCCCCGGCCCGCACCATGGCGGGTCCGCCGATGTCGATCTGCTCGACGCAGTCCTCGGGCGCCGCGCCGGAGGCCACGGTCTGGGTGAACGGGTAGAGGTTCACGACCAGCAGGTCGAAGGGCGCGATATCCAGGGTCCGCAGCTGCTCGGCGTGCTCCTCCCGGCGCAGGTCGGCCAGCAGGCCCGCGTGGACACCGGGATGCAGGGTCTTGACCCTGCCGTCGAGGCACTCCGGGAAACCGGTCACCTTCTCGACCGGGGTGACCGGGATGTCCGCCTCGGCGATGCGCGCGGCGGTACCACCGGTGGAGACGATCTCCACCCCCGCCGTGTGCAGCCCTCTGGCGAACTCGATCAGGTTCTGCTTGTCCGACACGGCGATCAGCGCGCGTCGCACCGGGCGACGGGCGTCGTGGCCGGTGCGCTCCGAACCGTCGGTCACGGGATTGTCACCTTTCGTCCGATCACGGTGCAGCCCTCACGGGCCAGCCGGGCCACCACGTCGACCAGCAGCCTGCGTTCCACCGTCTTGATTCGTTCGTGCAAGGTCTGCTCGGTGTCGGAGGGCAGCACCACAACCGCCTCCTGCTCCAAGATGGGGCCGGTATCCACTCCGCCGTCCACCAGGTGCACGGTGGAGCCGGTGACTCGAACGCCGTAGTCGAGCGCCTCCCGGACCGCGTGCGCGCCGGGGAAGGCAGGCAGCAGCGCCGGGTGCGTGTTCAACACCCGGCCCTCGAAACGGGCGAGGAAGTCCGGTCCCAGGATCTTCATGAAACCGGCCGAGACCACCAGGTCCGGCTCGAAGGCGGCGACCTCCTCGGCCAACGCGCGGTTCCAGCTCGCCCGGTCCGGGTGATCGGCGAGCCGGACGGCGAAGGTCGGCAGGCCTGCACCTTCGGCGCGCGCCAGACCCTCGGCGCCGGGGCGGTCCGATCCAACGGCCACCACCTGGGCCGGGAAATCGGTGGCCACTGCGGCATCCAGCAGTGCCTGGGCGAGTGTCCCGGCGCCGGAGAGCAGGGTGACCACACGGGCCGGAACGGGAAGTCGAAGCCGGGAGGAGACGGGCCCTGCATCCGGGGGCGAAGCGCTCAGCATGATCTCCTACACGACAACCGGGAAGGGATGCCCAAGCGTAGGTCGAGGCGTCTCGATCACCGCAGTCAGGGCGGCCTGCCCGCCCCCGAGCCGGTGTGGTCAGGCCCGGTCGGCGCTCGTGTTGCCCGCTGAACCAGCCGCCGAGGTGCTCGGCACCGCGTCCTGGTCGTCCTCCGGCCAGACCTCCGCATGCTCCGAGGGCTCGTCCGGCCCGGGCTCGTGTTCGACGGCGGGCCGTTCACTCGCGGTGTCGGGGACCGCAGCCGATCCCGCACTCGGCTCGACGGTGTCGTGCCCACCCCTCGGCTGTTGCCCGAGGTCCGGGGCACTCGGGCCGTCGTCCTCATCCGTCTCCGGCTTGGCGGCCGATACCGAGGGATCCGTCTCATCCGCCGTCCCGGAATCGGTGTCCCGCTGGTCGGCATCCGGCTGGTCGGTCTCCGGCTCGCGCTCCGACGTGCCCTCGGCCAGCTCGTCCTCAGCCGACTCGTCCCCGTCCTCGCTGCGCACCCGGGCGAACGCGACGGCCTCGACCGCCGCCGCCGATTCAGCGACACGATGCCCGACCAACACCAGTACGGCGGCCGGAATCCCGGTCCACCCCACCACACCGAGGGCGATCCCCAACGCCGGAAGCCGCACCGGATCGAAAGCACCGACGCCGAGCCTGCCGCCTGCCAGAACTGCGGCGAGCGCGGCGAGCACGGCGGCCATCGCCAGTCCCCAGGCCAGGATCCGCAGTCGATCCCCGCGCGCGGCGTCGATCCGACGGCAGTACCGGCCGACCAGCAACCCGACGACGATCGGCAACAGCAGGCTCACCGCCCACCAGGACCGCGCCGAGGTGGTGGGCAACGCGGCGAGCAGCGGTAGTTCCAGGATGGGTCCCGGCCGGACCGCCAGCGGACTGACCATCGTCTCGCCGAAGACGAAACCCGGGCCGAGGACGAAGGAGGCGCCCGCGATCACGGCGTTGGGCAGGTAGGCCAGCGAGCAGAGCAGCAGACCGATCGCATCACCGCTGCGATCCTGGGTGAACAGTCCCACGACGTCCGGGGTGGCCGAGAGCAGCCCGATGAGCAGCACCGAAGTACCCGCCGCCAGCAGGCCCGCCACCACGAACAGACCAACCCGGGCGCCCTGCCGGAGACTCGTGGGCAGGGCATCGAGCCACTCCCCGAAGACCCCGGCCCGCAGCAGGCCGAGCGCGGCCGCCACCGCTGCCAGCAGCCCAGCGGTCAACCCCGAGGTCGAGGGAACGGCCAGCACCGCACCAGCACTGCCACCGGTCACCGCTTCGGCAAGGGCGACGGCCAGAACACAATGCGCGGATGCCGTCACCGCGATCAGCAACAAACCGGTCCAGGCAGTGGCGGCCAACCGCCGCGCCGCCGTGGCGACGCTCGTGCCGACCAGCCACAACAGGATCAGGGTCGGCAACAGGGGCAGCACGCCGAACGGGTAGCCGCCGATGGTCAACGGAACCTGATGACTCGCCAGCCAACCGGGAATCGACAGGCCCAGCAGTGCCTCGGCGGATATTCCATCCGAGCCTGCGGTGCTCAGTGTCACCGCAGCCAATGCGACCACCATCAGACCACCGAGCAGCAGCGCACCCAGTACGGAGGACGACACGACTCTGGCGCGATCGAGCTGCCCGGCCTCGGGGACCGCGTCGCGATCCGTGCCTTCCTCACGAGCCGTTCGAAGCGTGACCACGCGGGCAGGGTCGCACCGACATTGCCCCGTTCGGCCCAGCCTCGCCGCGCCCGAACGGGTGAGCTGCGGGTCTCATCGGCGACGCATCCGAGTGGCGACGCAACCGGCGGAGACAGCGATGCCGTGATCCGGCGAACCGAATCACGGCATCGAGTGGCTGTTGTGGCGGCCGATCAGCCCTGGCCGTAACCACCGGGGGGCGGCGTGCCCTGGCCGTACTGACCGGGCTGCTGCGCGACACCACCGAAGATCTCGGTGCCCTGCTGGCCGTACTGCGGCGCGGGCTGGGCGGGCTGCCCGCCGGTCGCCGGTGCGGCCTGCTGGCCGTACGACTGCTGTTCCGCCTGGCCGTACTGGGCCTGCTGCTGGCCGTACTGCGCCTGCGGCGCCTGCTGACCGTACTGACCGGCCTGCGGGATGCCGCCGCTCTGCGGATTCCAGTTGCCCTGCTGCTGCGGGTAGGCCTGCTTCGGAGCGGCCTTGATGATGCCCTCCTTGAACAGCCAGGTTGCGACGATGGCGCCCGCTTCCAGGATGCCGACGATCAACGCCACGATCGCCATGGCGGACACGTCACCGGGCCAGTGGACCACGTGCTGGAGCAGCGACAGCACACCCACCACTGCGATCAACGAGGACAGCAGCTGCAGCTGCGGCCCCTTGGGCAGCAGGGCCAGCCCTGCGAGAATGCCCGCGATGACCAGCAAGGAGGTCGCCGAGCGGGCGTCGCCGCCCACGCCGAAGGTCGGCGCGATGTATTCCTCGCCGAAGGCGAGCAGGTACACGACGAGGCCGAGGCCTGCTCCGACAATGGCGAGGATGGACTCGATGCTGAGTCCTCCCGCAGGCTGCGCTGGACTACCTGCCTGCGGTTGCTGCTGCTGAGGTGCGCCGTAGGGCACGGACATGGCGGGGTCTCCTCCTCCACCGGGATGCGGGCGCTGCCGGGGTCGAACACTGCCGTTCGTCAAACGCCGCCGTACATCGGCATGGGTCCTCGGGGCGGGCCCAGCCGTTCATCGAGCATTGCCGTTCTTCAGGCGATGCTTGTTCTTGATACCTGGCTCATGTTCGAGGACCACGTTCGCGAGGGCACTGTGCGGTCCGCAGACATTGCCCCTATCGAACACTGTCGGTTCTCGCGACGGTGTCGTTATCGCGACACTGCCGTTATCGGGTAGCCCGAACGCTAGCCGATCGCCCGGATAGGACGAATTCCGGTCTCACGGGGTTCCACTCTTTGACTCTCTGTCCGGTGTACCGCCACGCGTCTCGGTGATCGAGCACCCGGATGGGTCGAACCCACAATGGGTCCATCTGGCCGAACCGCCCCACAACCGCCTTCGAGCGGAGCGCATCGAAGGACATCGGGGGCGCTGAAACGACAGCAGGCCGGACATCCCAAGGAATGTCCGGCCCTGCTGTTGATCAGTGTGACCTGTGGCGACTCAGCCTGCGAGGGCCGCAACGGCCTCGCGAGCCAGTGCCGCGGTCTCGCTGGGGGTCTTGCCGACCTTGACGCCGACAGCCTCCAACGCTTCCTTCTTCGCCGAGGCGGTACCGGAGGAACCGGACACGATTGCGCCTGCGTGGCCCATCGTCTTGCCCTCGGGAGCCGTGAAGCCCGCGACGTAACCCACCACCGGCTTGGTGACGTTCTCGGCGATGTAGGCCGCCGCACGCTCCTCGGCGTCGCCGCCGATCTCGCCGATCAGGACGATGACCTCGGTCTCCGGGTCGTCCTGGAAGGCCTGCAGCGCATCGATGTGCGTGGTCCCGATCACCGGGTCGCCACCGATGCCGACAGCGCTGGAGAAGCCGATGTCACGCAGCTCGTACATGAGCTGGTAGGTCAGGGTGCCCGACTTCGAGACCAGGCCGATGCGACCGGCTCCGGTGATGTCCGCCGGGATGATGCCCGCGTTGGACTTACCGGGAGAGATCACACCGGGGCAGTTCGGCCCGATGACCCGGGTCTTGTTGCCCGTGGCGTTGGCGTGCGCCCAGAAGGCGGCGGTGTCGTGCACCGGGATGCCCTCGGTGATGACCACCGCGAGGCCGATGCCCGCGTCGATCGCCTCGAAGGCCGCGGCCTTGGCGAACTTCGGCGGAACGAAGATCACCGTCACGTCGGCGCCGGTCGCCTCCATCGCCTCGGCGACGGTGGCGAACACGGGCAGCACCGTGCCGTCGAAGTCGACCTTCTGGCCTGCCTTGCGCGGGTTGACCCCGCCCACGACCTGCGTTCCGGCCTTGAGCATCCGGCGCGTGTGCTTGCTGCCCTCAGCGCCGGTGATGCCCTGAACGATGACCTTGCTGTTCTCGGTGAGGAAGATAGCCATCTGGTGTCACGCCCCCTGCGCGGCGAGTTCGGCGGCCTTGGTGGCCGCGTCGTCCATGGTGTCGACCTGGACCAGACCCGGCAGAGCCGCCTCGTTGAGGATGCGCCGCCCCTCCTGCGCGTTGTTTCCGTCGAGACGCACGACGATCGGCCTGGTCACGGCCTCACCCCGGCTCTCGAGCAACGCGAAGGCCGAAACGATGCCGTTGGCGACCGCGTCACAGGCGGTGATGCCGCCGAAGACGTTGACGAAGACGGCGGTCACGTCCTGGTCGGAGAGAATGATCTCCAACCCGTTGGCCATGACCTCGGCCGAGGCGCCGCCGCCGATGTCGAGGAAGTTGGCGGGCTTGACGCCGCCATGCTTCTCGCCCGCGTAGGCGACCACGTCCAGCGTGGACATGACCAGACCCGCGCCGTTGCCGATGATGCCGACCTGGCCATCGAGCTTGACGTAGTTGAGGTCCTTGGCCTTGGCCGCAGCCTCCAGCGGGTCCTCGGCGCCCTTGTCGACCAGCGCGGCGTGGTCGGCGTGCCGGAACGCGGCGTTCTCGTCCAGCGTGACCTTGCCGTCGAGGGCGATGATCTTGCCCTCGGGATCGCGAACCAGCGGGTTCACCTCGACGAGGGTGGCGTCCTCGCCCACGAACGTGGCCCAGAGCTTGACGATCGTGTCGACGACCTGGTCGGCGACCTCGGCCGGGAACTTCGCGGCCTCGACGATCTCCCGAGCCTTGGTCTCATCGACACCGGCGATCGGGTCCACCGCGACCTTGGCGAGCGCCTCGGGCTTGGTGGCCGCGACCTCCTCGATGTCCATGCCGCCCTCGACCGAGGCCATCGCCAGGAACGTGCGATTGGTCCGGTCGAGAAGGAACGAGAAGTAGTACTCCTCGGCGATGTCCGAGGCTGGCGTGACGAGCACGCGATGAACGGTGTGGCCCTTGATGTCGAGGCCCAGGATCGCTTCGGCCTTCTCCTGGGTCTCGGCGGGGTCCTTGGCGAGTTTCACGCCACCCGCCTTGCCCCGGCCGCCGGTCTTGACCTGAGCCTTGACCACAACGGGGGCACCGAGTTCCTCGGCGATCCCCTTGGCCTGGTCTGGGGTAGTGGCGACCGAGCCCGGAAGCACCGGAACGCCGTATTTTGCGAAGAGGTCCTTCGCTTGGTATTCGTACAGGTCCACTCGAGTCTCCTGCGACGTCGGTGTCGGACTCCGCAGACCTTAACGACCTGCGATGACGGCAGGCACGTCGCATCCGGTGAGGTCAATCACCGCGTGAGCTGCATCGCAGCAATCCGGCCGCGACCCGGTCGAATCGGGCGCCGAATCACACCGTTGAACGCCGTCGATGCAGCTTCTGACGCGGTCAAGACGCCCTGGAAGCACCGACAAATCGCGAACGTGATGTTCGCCGCATTGGCCGATGCCGATCTCGATCCCCGTCGAGCTCGGTGGTGTCCACCGGCCGACCGACGCCCGCCGCGCGGCCGGAACAAGGACCGGCACGGCGGGATTCCTCGGCAGTGCCGGGGCTCAGGCTCCGGCGGGCTGTGCCACGTTGCTGCGCACCCAGTCGACGATCTCGTGGGTGGGAGCGCCCGGGGTGAAGACCTTCGCCACGCCGATCTCGGCGAGTCGAGGCAGGTCCTCCTCCGGGATGATGCCGCCGCCGAAGACGACGACGTCCGAGGCATCACGTTCATTCAGTAGGGCGACGACCTTCGCGAACAGGGTCATGTGGGCGCCGGAGAGCACCGAGAGGCCCACCGCGTCGGCGTCCTCCTGAAGGACGGTCTCGACCACCTGTTCCGGAGTCTGGTGCAGGCCCGTGTAGATGACCTCCATGCCCGCGTCGCGCAATGCCCGCGCGACGACCTTGGCGCCCCGGTCATGACCATCCAGTCCCGGTTTCGCCACGACCACCCGGATACGACCGCTCACGGCTTCCTCCCACCTGGGTGTCCTGGTCTTTCGAGACCTGGGTCGACAGGCTCGCGCAGTACCGGCGGACGACCCGTTGTTGACAACGCTGTCGATGTTGGCGTCTTCACGCGCAGCACAGGTCGTCCACGCACGTGGTTCGCGCGACAGACTCACCGCCCGCAGCCTAACGTCTGTGACTCGGGTCGGCGTCGCGCCGGGTGACGCGAAGCACAATGCCCGCACCCGCCAGTAGCGCCACGATCCCGCACGCTCCGAGCCACAGACCCGGTCCCGGCTGGGCGTCGAGGGCCCGCGCTGCGGTCAGTGGGAATTCGAGAACGCGCAGGACGAGCAGGGCGGCGGCACCGAGGAAGAGTCCCGCCGCCTGCACCGGCCGGGCTCTCGGTGCCAAGGCCGAGGCGCCCAGCACGCCGAGAAGCCCGAGGATCTGCGCCCACGAGGCGATCTGGAAGTTCTCCAGGACTCCGGCCGGAGCGAATTCCTCCGATTCCAACACCGGCAGTAGGAAGGCTCCCGCCGCCCAGAGCACGCCTGCGACCGCGGGTACCAGGGCGACCCGGTCCGTCGGCCACTCGGAGAGGTCCACGTCCTCACGTTCGACCGCGCCCGCGGTCCAGGCCAGGAACGCACCGGTCGAGGCCAACGGGACGGCCGCCATGATCAGCCAGGCGCCCGCACCCAGACCGGCGCCGACGAGCTGGTTCGCGGCGAAGACGACGTCGAGAGCCACGGCCGCGACCATGGGGGCGGCCAGCCAGGCCACCACGAAGGCGGGTCGGACGATGGTCGAACCCCACGGCAGCAGCAGGCCGATCCCGAGCAGCGTCAACAGCCCTCCCGCCGGAACCAACAGGCTGGCCTGATGGTTGGCGGGCTCGGCGATCAGTTCCGAGGTGGGCGCGAGGCTGGGAAGGAGCACACCGAGGAAGAGCGCGACGCCCGCGAGCAGGGCGAGCACCCCCGCAGCCCGACGAAGGCGTCCGGTCGCGGGCAGCGTCACCTCACCGGTTCGCGCCGTGCTCGTTCGGCGTGCGGAACGCAGCGCGACCCGCAAGGCCAGCAGCAGCAGACCTGCGGCGGCGACGAGGGCGAAGATCGGGCCCGAGGTCGGGCCGAGGTCCGCGCCGAACAGCCCGGCCGCCGCGAAGGGTGCGGCGAGCGCGATCACCATCAGTCCGGTCCCCAGTAGACCGCCCAGCACGCGATCGGAGCCCGAGGGCGAGTCTGCGGCGGGGTCGGCGGGAGCCAGCAACGCGGCGGCGATCAAGCCGAGCAGCGTGACCATCCAACCGACCATGGTGAGACCGTCGGTGTCCAACACGGCGTGCGGCAACAGATACGGGTTGTCGGAGGACACCGGGGCGCCTGCGAGCCCGAGGCAGGCCGCGACGATGAAACAGAGTGGGCCGATGGGTATCCCGGGCCTGCCGCCCGGCGAATTCGACCGCAGCACGGCGGATCCGGCCGGCTCCGGGGTCTCGACGGCTCCGATGTCCGCAGTGGAGCCGCGAACGTCCCGATCCACCGCGCGGAAGGCCAGGATTCCCGCGACCAGCGCGGCCAGCCGAGCAGCAAGCAGCAGATAGGCGCCGAGGCCCGCGCTCACGGATTCGAGGCTGTCGAACAGAACGAGCTCCGGCCGGACCGCGGCGACGGGATCGACCAGCAGAACGGCGTCGAGCAATGCCCGGCCGGGCGCCACCGCAGCCGAGGCGATCAGCAGGCCGATAGCGGCGGCGGATCTGCCGCGCACGGCGAAGAGAACCGCGAGCGCCACCGGGAGGATGTCCAGCAGCGCGAGCAACGGCCAGGAGCCGAAGGCCGGTTCGACGCTCGGAGCGGTGAGTCCCATCGGCAGGGCCAGCATCGCGAGCAGCGCGCCGATCGCGGCGACGGCCAAGGCGATGCGCAGACCCGCGAATGCCGGGTCACCGAAGAGGTCGGTGCGCTGCGCGGCCTCGCCTGCGCGGCCCGAGCTATCCGATCCACCATGGCCGGTGTTGCTTCGGGATCTCCCTCTCGACGAGCGATCGCCGGGGGAACGGCCTGCGATCGATCCAGTCCGCGCGTTCACCGCGCTGACGCTAGCAAGCGGTGTGTCGGCCCCGAGGGATGTCGGTCGCTTCGTGTTGGCTGGGCCCGACATCCCTTATCCGGCCATAGAAGCGGCGAGATGCGTCGCTGCCGGACCGAAGTGGACGGCCGGGCTTCCCTGCCCCGCCTTGCCATTGAGCGTCGGACAACGCTCGACAGGCGCGGCGGAGGGCACTTCCGGGCAGCGCTACCGGCCAGTAGGGCATCCGTGTCGCCCACTCTTCCCGAGGTTGCCGTGACATATATCACTGCTTTTCGACGTTTATTTCTCCGTCGACTGAGGACGGAGTAGACGGGCTGAGCCAAGCGGTCGAATGATCGTTGGTCCGCATCGGCCGGGTTGACCTGGAAGCCCGCTTCCCAAACCCGTCAGTGCCGAAAAGTCAACAACACAGTCGGTCACACTTGGCTCGGCGGCCCCGAAAAGCGCCCCCCATTCGGCAGAACACGATCTCAGGGAGTTGCCCTTAGGGGTCTCGCCCCGTTACTGTCCCCCGGTCCGTTGTCACGGTCTGATCACGAACAACAAGCTGCTCGCAACCAGGTGCAGCACACCGGGATCCCCCGCCCGGAGTTCGATTTCAGACTCCCCGAGGCTGAACGGAAGGGCAGGCTTTGTCTCAACACCGCTCACCCGGCGGCCAGCGTTCCCCAGAGGTTCGCGATGAAGCGCGTCGGCGTTCGACGACGCGGGCCAAGGGCGCACACCGGCTGACACCTTCCCCGGCATTGCGTGGTCGCTTCGTTATCGCGGCCGTCGCGGCAGGCGCCTTCGTTACCGCAGGCCAGTCTACGCAGTTCGGTCTTGACTCCGAAAACGATTTGATCTACGCGGCCGAGGATGTCGATCTCGCCGCTGGATCGGGCGCGGGCGCCGCACCGGCACACAACGGTGTCGGCGGCACCAGGATCGCCCCAGAGGTACTGCCCATCGCGCAGACGGCGGAGCCCAACGCCGCAGTGGGGCAGATCGTCAAGAGCCAGCAGATGGAGGTCGAGACCGCCGCTGCCGAAGCGGAAGCGGCTCGCCCCAAGTTCTGGGCTCCCGCAGAGGGCACCTACACCTCCGGCTATGGCGCCAGGTGGGGCACGACCCACTACGGCATGGACATCGCCAACGCCATCGGCACCCCGATTCTCGCCGCACACGACGGCGTCGTCATCGAGGCGGGCACCGCCAGCGGCTTCGGCCTCTGGGTCCGGGTCCAGGCCTCCGATGGGACGGTCACCGTCTACGGCCACATCGACTCCTACTCGGTTCGCCCCGGCCAGCAGGTTCAGGCAGGCGAGCAGATCGCCGTCATGGGCAACCGAGGCTTCTCCACCGGCCCGCACCTGCACTTCGAGGTGTGGTCGCCCGGTGATGGCAAGAAGATCAACCCCGTGACCTGGCTTCAGGAACGCGGCATCCAGACCTGATTGACCGTGCTGCGGCGTTGCGAGCCCGGTTGCCACCGGAGCCTTCGACACCGCGCACACCCGGTAGGAAAAAGGGCCCGGGAGGGCCAGGACCTCAGTGCAGACAGGACACCTCGTCGGCGCCCCGATCGACGAGCCGGAACCCCCGTCCGGTGTCCTCGAAGAAAGGTCAGGCGTTGTCTCGACATCGCACCGCAGGCGCCTCCGACGCCGCGTCGTCTGTCATGGACCGGGCGTTGGAGGAACGTTCCTCCGCTCGGCCTCGCGGCTCGCACCGGCTGCCCCCGCCGCCGTCGATGCGCGGCAAGCTGGTCGTGGCCGCCGTGGCCGCGGGCGCCTTCGTCACCGCAGGGCAGTCCGCGATGCTCGGCAGCGAGAACAGCGAGCATCAGACGGTTGACGAGATCGCCCCGCTCGCCGCAGGCGGAGCAAGCGGTTCTTCCTCCTTCACCGGCGTCGGCGGAACGATGTCCGCCCCCGAGGTGCTGCCGATCGTGCAGGACGCACCGGGCGACGATGCCGTCGGCCAGATGGTCAAGAGCACCCAGATGGAGGTGGAGGTCGTCGCCGCCGAGGAGGAGGCGGCCCGCCCCAAGTTCTGGGTTCCCTCGACCGGCACCTTCACCTCCGGCTGGGGCCTGCGCTCCTTCGGCAGCCGCTTCAACGAGAACCACCTCGGCATCGACATCGCCAACGCCATCGGCACCCCGATCATGGCCGCGCACGATGGCGTCGTCACCACGGCGGGTTCCGCCAGCGGCTTCGGCCTGTGGGTCAAGGTTCAGGCCGCCGACGGCACGACGACCGTCTACGGCCACATCGACTCCTACTCCGTTCGTCCCGGCCAGGTCGTCAAGGCAGGCGAGCAGATCGCCGTCATGGGCAACCGAGGGGACTCGACCGGACCCCACCTGCACTTCGAGGTGTGGGACGCGTCGAACCAGAAGATCGACCCGCAGGCCTGGCTGGCCGAGCGCGGCGTCTACCTGTGATCCCGGGTTGACCGAGCCTGCCCGCGATCCGCTGCGATAGCGGGTCCGCGCGGCTTGGTCGATCGGCTCGATCACGGCACCGAGTCAACACCAGCCCACCGACATTTTCGAACACCGGTTCGATCTCGTCGGTGGGCTGTCGTGTCGACGAGTCCCACTCTCGGTTGCCAGGCCGAGTCGGGTGATCAGCGCGTCATGCCCTCGGCTCGGTTGCATCCTCGGTGTGCGTCGGCGCGGCTGCAGGCATCGACTCGTCGGGCTCTGCGTCGTCCGGGTTGTGCAGGTTGGACAGATCCACGTCGGGTCGGCGAACCAACAGCCAGAACGCCACCGAGGTGCCCAGCAAGGCGATACCGGAGACCAGATACACCGCGCGAAGCCCGGCGACCGAGGCGATCAGACCGCCCAGCAGGCCGCCCAACGGCATCAGACCCCAGATCACCGTGCGATAGGCGCCCTGGATTCGGCCGAAGAGGCTCGCGGGGATGACGGCCTGCCGCAGCGACATCGTGATCACGTTGAACAGCACGATGAACAACGCGCTCAACGTCAGCATGGCGGCCGCCAGAATCGGGCCGGGCAGGACACCGATCGCCAACACGCTCAGGCCCGCCAGCGCCACGCTGGCCACCAGTACGACCGCCCGGGGGAGCCTGCTGGTGACGACCCCGGCCACCAGACCCGCCAGTAGTCCGCCCAATCCCATGGCGAGGGCGAAAAGACCGAAGATCGCCTCGCTGAGGTTCAACTCGTCGACCACCAGCAGGACGACCAAGGCCATCGAGGCTTCCAGGGCGACGGTGACCAGTCCGGTCAACAGCATCAGCGGCCGCAACAGTCGATGGGCCCAGAGCCAACGCAGTCCCTCGGCGATCTCGGCACGCAGACTGCGGGATGCGGGGGTTCGCTCAGCTGACGGCTCGGCCGCCGACCCGGATTCGGCGGTGGACTCCGCAGCCTTCGGAACGGCCCGATACGAGCCGGGCAGGGCGAACAGCAGCAGCGCGGCCACCAGGAAGCCCGCCGAGTTCGCCAGGAACGGCCCGGCCGCAACCAATACGAACAGCAGACTGCCCAGTGGCGCGCCGAGGAACTCCTGGCTGACGACCTCGGATGCCTCCATCCGGCCGTTTCCCCGTTCGAGCTGATCACGGTCGATGACCGAGGGCAGCATCGCCCGTGCCGCGCTGTCGTAGAGCGTTTCGGCGGCGCCCAAGAGGAAGGCCGCGATGTAGAGCATCCAGATCTGTGCGCCGCCCGCCAGCACGATCAGGCCGAGGCCCCCGACGATCACCGCGCGAACCAGATTCGCGCCGATCATCGCTTTGCGGCGGTCGATCCGGTCGACTAGAGCGCCGCTGATCAGCGCGAAAAGCAACCAGGGCACGAAACTGAAGGACACCAGGCTGCCGACCAGAATCGGGTCCCTGGTGAGGGTGGCCGCCAGCAGTGGCAGCGCCACCCGGCCGACGCCATCGCCGAGATTGGACACCGTCGTCGAGCTGAACAGGGTCCAGAATCGCGAGCCGAGTCTTCTCGCCGCGCTCACGACCGACCACCGACGAACACGCGCTGGTTCGGCTGGGACAGCGGGGATGCGGACCTCATGGGCCACAAGTTACCGTGCGCTAATACCCGATTACAGATCTCGTAGGCAATCGGTGCCCGTCTGTTGGCTTGCGCCGGGATACCGCCATCGCCACGATCGCGAGAGATCGAGGGCCGGAGCCGGCGCACTCCGTCGAGCCATTCCCGGGCCCGTCCTAGGTCCGGAAGCGCGGTGGCGCGACACCGGTAGGACAGGCCGCTGGTCGTGACGCCCGATGGGCTCACCCGGTCGACCGCGATCTCGAAGGCGGGCTCGCGCCCACGTTCTCGGTAACAGGCTCCTTTCGCCCTGTATCGGTTGGCTCGGCTGCGGCGAGCTGCCGCGCCGCCCGGTCCGAGTCATCCAATGCATCCAGCTCCGCACCCCTGAATTTGAGCAGGATGGCAATGCCCAACGCGATGGTCGACACGATGATCCCGGCAATCAGGAACACCGTCTGCACGCTGGTGAAACGGGCTAGCAGTCCACCGAGCAGACCGCCGAGTGGCAGGCAGCCCCAGGTCACAGTCCGCCAAGCGCCCTGAACCCGACCGAAAAGGTGCTCGGGAATCAATGTCTGCCGTAGAGCCATCAGGACCACGTTGAACACGAGCAACGATATGCCCATTGCGAAGAAAGCCACCGCCACCACGGACGGCACCGGGGCAATACCGACCCCGAGCAATCCCAGGCCCAATCCGATTTCGGAGGCCACCAACAGCGTTCGTCGGCGGAAACGACGCAACAGGATGGCGGCGGTCATTCCACCGAGGACACCACCGACCCCGATGAGCACCGCAAAGAAACCGTAGCTAGCCTCGGGAAGTCCCATCGTGTCGATGACCAGCAATACCGCGAGAGCTATCGCGCCCTCCATCGCGGCGGAACCGATGGCGGTGAGGAAGACCAACGGCCGGAACACCCGATGTCCCCACAACCAGCGCAGACCCTCGCCGATCTCGCGACGCAGATTGGGCGGTGCGCTACGAACCCCGTCGGTCGGCACCGCCCGGTACGAACCCGGCAATAGCAACAACAGCAACGCCGCGAAAAGGAAACCTGCCGAGTTGGCCAGGAAGGGGGCGGCGGCAGCGACGACGAAGAGCGAACTCGCCACCGGAGCCCCGATGAAGTTCTGCGTGACGACTTCGGCGGATTCCAACCGGCCGTTGCCTACCGCCAGCTGATCCCGGCGAATGACCGAGGGCAGGATGGCCCGGGACGCGCTGTCGTAGAGCGTCTCGGCTGTACCGAGGAGGAACGCGGCAACGAAGAGCATCCAGACTGCGGCCTGGTCGGTGAACACGGCGAGAGTGAGCGCACCGACCACCCCCGCACGGAAGACGTTCGCCGCGATCATGACCGTCTTGCGGTCCCACCGGTCGACCAGCGCGCCGCTGACCAGCGCGAACAGCAACCATGGCACGAAGACGAAGCTCATGAGGCTTCCGACGAGCAGCGGGTCGCGGGTCAGCGTCGCCGCCAGCAGCGGCAGCGCCACACGGCCGATGCCATCGCCGAGGTTGGAGACCGCGCTGGAGGCGAGCAGGGCCCGAAACGGCTTCCCCAGACGCTGCTTGTTCATCGCGACGACTCCGAACCGGTTTCGACCGCATCGGATCCGGCCGAAGTGAACTCGTCCCCGTCGACATCGGACGAGGATGCGGACCTCATGGGCCACAAGTTACCGCGCGCTAACCCTCGGTTACAGACCTCGCGGACAACCGATGCTGCCCGTTGGTTCCCTGGATCTAGTCTTCGCCGGACGTCCGGCGGGTGGGACGGTGCGGCCCCGGCAGGAGGGGGCCGGGGCCACACCGAGCCTTCTCAGTCGGCGACGGATTCCCGCCTGTCGTCGCCGATCACGTCTCGCCGCTCGATACCGGCTTCGATGCCGTCCTTCTGAGCCGGAGTGGGCACGGTTGCTTCGGATTCGGTCTGAACTGCTTCGCTCGTCGAAGCTGATTCGACTGTGCCGCGCGCTCTTGCCGCGCGATCCTCTGCGTCCATCACGTCCAGTTCGCCGCCCCGCGTCTTGAGCAGGATGATCAGATACACCGTGGTGGCCAGCTTGAGTACGCCTGCCACCAGGAACACCGTGGGCACATCGGTCACTCGGGCGAGTAATCCGCCCAACAGCCCACCGAGGGGAAGACAGCCCCATACGACGGTCCGCCAAGCACCCTGAACCCGGCCGAAGAGATGGGCGGGGATCAGGGTCTGCCGCATCGTCATCGAGACCACGTTCCAGATGAGGACCAGCAGTCCGGCGAGGAAGAAGCCTGCTGCCACCACCGCAGGCACCGGAGCAAGGCCGATGCCGAGCAGGATCAGCCCCAGCCCCACCTCGATCGCGATCAACAGCGTCCGTCTGCGGAACCGGCGCAACAGGGCAGCGGTGGACAACCCGCCGATGACGCCACCGGCCCCGATCAACAGCATGAAGAAGCCGAAGCTCGCCTCGGGAAGCTCCATCGTGTCGATGACCAACAGCACGGTGATAGCGGTCGCGCCTTCGAACAGGGCCGCGCCGATCGCGGTGATGAAGACGAACGGTCGAAGGAGCCGATGGCGCCACAACCAGCTCAGTCCCTCGCCGACCTCACGCCGCAGGTTGGGTGGCTGGGCAGGCACCTTCTCGTCGCGAACCGCCCGATACGAACCGGGAAGCAGGAACAGCAGGAGGGCGGCGATCAGGAATCCCGCCGAGTTCGCCAGAAAGGGGCCCGCAGCGGCGATGACGAACAGCGAACTGCCGACCGGCGCACCGATGAAATTCTGTAGGACGACCTCGACGGATTCCAGCCGGCCGTTGGCGACCGTGAGCTGGTCCCGGCGGACGACCGAGGGCAGGATGGCCCGGGTCGCGCCGTCGTAGAGGGTCTCGGCCGTGCCCAAGACGAATGCGGCGACGAACAGCATCCAGATGGCCGCCGCATCGCTGTAGACCGCGAACGTCAGGGCGCCGACCACCACCGCCCGGAACAAGTTCGCCGCGATCATCACGGTCTTGCGATCCCAGCGGTCGACCAGCGCACCACTGATCATCGCGAATAACAGCCATGGCACGAAGGCGAAGCTGGTGAGGCTGCCGATGAGCAGCGGATCACGGGTCAGCGTCGCGGCCAACAGCGGCAGGGCCACTCGGGCGACGCCATCGCCGAGGTTGGAGACGGAACTGGAGGTGAGCAGCGTCCAGAACGGTTTACCGAGGCGTCTCTCGTTCATCGCGCAGACTCCGGATCCTCGCCGACGGTCGTGGAGCTCGAAGCGGTCTGCTTGGTAGCCCTGGAGCCGTGGTCGGTCCCGGTGCCAGCGGCGGGGCCGTCCATCCCGTCGTCCGTCGCGAGCGGCGGGTTCGGGAACGCGTTCAGCTGCAATTCAACGGATTCGGCGTCATCCCCGACGGAGCGGCCTCGATAGCGCTCGATCACGGCAACCAGTTCGCTGGTCAACTCGAAGAGCAACGCCGGATTCAGCCGCATCATGACGGTGCTGTCCATCGACGCCTGGTACCACTCGTCACTCCATCGATCTTTACCTTCCAACCAGCGGCGTAGTCGCTCGTCCTTACCGCGTTGGAACTCGCGTATCACGAGCTGAGCCGCCGCCCGCGTCTCCTGCTTACGCATGAACTCGAAGCCCGCGAGCGCGAAACCGCTCTCCTTCCGCCGCCACCAGCGTTCCCGGCCCGCGCTGCGCTCGTCGTCGTCCTCGATAAGTCCGTGTCGAGCGAGTTGTCGGAGGTGGTAGCTGGTGGCGCCACTGGTCTCGCCGAGCCTACGGCCGAGTTGCGAGGCGGTGGCGGGTCCATGGATCCCGAGCTCCTGGATCAAGGTGATCCGCAGTGGATGTGCCAGCGCACGCAGCGCTGAGACATCGATGCTGTTGTTGCCCGGGAGCGTCACCATGATTGCAAAGATATCTATGCATAGATTTCTTTGCAATCAACTTCCTCGGGATCGCCGGAGCTCCGCGCGAGTCATCTCACCGGCGAGGCCAGCCGCTACCTGGAGAAACCGACCGATGCGCACCCGGCGCCATCTTGGTTCAATGCGGCCGCAACGCGCATCAGGCCGACGGTTGATCAGCCCGCAACCTGCTGGACCGAGCCCTTTCGGAGCCTCACCGCTCTTGGAGGATCAGGTCGAGTAACCGCCACACCGAGGTGGAGGGGCTATCGCCCGCCGAGCCGGCTGGTAGCGATACCCGGGCTCGTTCCATGGCCACATCATGTGCGGCGAGCGGAAAGTCGGTCTCGACTTTCTTGGCGTAACGCGGCAGGTACTCGCGCAGCTTCCGCTCCACCTGCTTCGTCGTTGAGGTAGGCGTGTTGATCATTGTAATGAAAAGGAAGCCACAACTCGAAGCTTGGAGTTGAGACAGCCAGGTCGATCCCATGTCGACCTGCCTGATGGATGGCTTGTGCCAGAGTGTGGTGCTCGTCGCGGTCGACCAAACACCAGACCCGGTCGTGCGGCGGGATGCCACCCTGAGCCTTTCTTCGAATCAAGAGCATCCACAGCAGCGCGGACAACCGTTAACGGATCCTTCCCCTCCGACATACAACGGGTTTTGATCGCCTTGATTCCATGGTCGCGAAAATAGCGAGCCAAGGAGTCGAAATACGTCTTCTCCGTTACTCCTTCACAGAAGATCCAGACACATGATCGCGCATGACGACTCGCCGGTCGCCGTACCAGTGAATGCGAAGTCGCCCGCGAGCGCGCCATCGATTCAGTCCCCCTTGGCCGCGAAAACCAGGCGGAGTTCCTGTTCATCCACGAACGGAACTGCTCCGTAACGCCCTTGCAGGTAACCCCGTTCGAGGTTTTCTTTCGCCCGGGGATGGAAGTCGCTGAGCGGGTAGAGGCTGGTGGCCCCCTCCCGATCCTTCTCGGTGAACCAGACCTCGTCCCTGGCCAGCAGCCCGCCATCCAGCAGCCCGCTCAGCATGGAGACATCATGGGTGCTGAACACGAGTTGTGCGCCGGTTCGGTTGATCTCCGGATCTTTGAAGGCAGCGATGATCGTGCTGCTCAGCGCGGGATGCATACTGCTATCGATCTCATCGAGCACCAGGGTGAGACCATGATTGAACGCGTGGAGCAGCAACGGCAGGACGGCCAACCAGATTCGAGTCCCAGAACTCTGCTGATGAAATCCCAGGAACGCCCCGGTCGACGAAGCACTGTGGTGGCGAAACCTCAGCTCGGGAATCCTGATCTCTTCCGATTCGCCGGGGACATCATCCAACGAGTCGTCGCCGCTGATCTTGCGAAACGCCTCGATCAGGACCCTGGTCTTCTCTCGGTCATCGGCGCCAAGAACCTTCTCCGACACCGAGACCTCGCCGATGCCCACATCGGCCACCCGCACCCAGGCATTGACGGTATCGAAGAAGTCGTCATCCTCGCCCAGCCAGTCCCTGGCCAGCGAAGGGGAGGTGTCCAGCCCCTCATGAAATACCGGCGAGACCCCCGTCACCGCGCGAAACACCCGCAGCAGGATCTCGTGTTGGTTGCTTGCCGCAGCGGAGAGGAAGAGCGAATTCGGGCGGGTCATCGCGACGATGGCCCGATTACGACCGGGCAGGCTCCGACCGAAGGTGAAACCGGACGAATCACGTTCGAAAAGCATCCGACGCCGCGATCCGTTGGGATACGAGTACAGCCATTCGGCGAGCACCGAGCTGTCATCGATCTCGAACCCATAGGTGTGCCGGACCCCATCGACAAGGAGATCCACCTCGAACACGGTGGGCTCCTCCGCCGAGCCCGCGTCGAGCAGGAAACGATCGCGCCGAGTGCCACCGAGCGCAGGCCAACGGGTGTGGGATTCCTCCACAGCATCGCGAAGGCAGCCCAACGCATGCAACACGTTGGACTTGCCCGACGCGTTGGCCCCGAAGATGCCCGCGACCCGAACCGTGTCCGGCACCGGGCCGTCGGACTTCGGCTGTCCCCGACCTCGTACCGCGACAAGCGACAACTCCTGCTCGTCGCGCAGCGAACGGTGGTTGGCCACGCGGAAGCGAAGCAGCATCACGGTCTCCTCAGGTCGCCAACGACCTAAGCATGCAGTTTCGTAGCGAGTTACGACACAAACTTTCGTAACACGTTAGTTTGATGCATCAACCACGCAGAGCTACAGCTTCGTCATCGGGACATTGCCGATCAGCATGAGCTTGACGCGGCCCGCCGTGCCGAAGTCGATGGTGGCCGTGGTGCGTGGGCCGCTGCCGTCGGTGGCGACCACCTTGCCGAGGCCGTACTTGTCGTGGCTGACCCGGTCGCCGATGTCGAGCTTCATCGGCACCGCGTTCGCCGCGCTACCTCGGCCGAAGCCGCCGAAACCGGTCGTCCGCATCCCGCTCGATGCGAGCGAGGCCTGCGCCGAGCCCGAACCGCCGAAGCTGGAACCCGAACCGGAACGACTACCCCACCGGGAGGCGACCTGCGGCGCGTGCTGTTCCGGCGCGACCCGCCGCCAGTCGATCAGATCGGCGGGGATCTCCTCCAGGAAACGTGATTCCGGGTTGGTCATCGGCTGTCCCCAAGCGGATCGCACCACCGCCCGCGACAGATACAGCCGTTGCCGCGCCCTGGTGATCCCGACGTAGGCGAGCCTGCGTTCCTCCGCCGCCTCGGCCGCGTCCCCCAGGGCTCGCTGGTGCGGGAAGATCCCGTCCTCCCAGCCGGTGCAGAACACCGCCGGGAACTCCAGGCCCTTGGCGGTGTGCAGGGTCATCAACGTGACCACGCCGTCCGAGCCCTCTTCGGCGCCCGGCACCGAGTCGGCATCGGCGACCAAGGCGACCCGTTCCAGGAAGGCCGCCAACGAGCCTGCGGGCGCCCCCGCGTCCGCCGCATCCAGGTCGGCGTCCTCGGCCGGCTCCGTCGGATCGCTCGCCGTCGTGCCCGCTTCCTGCGATTCGACCTCGGACTCGGCACTCTCGACCGTTGCCTCGGCGGCCTGTGCCTGCTGCACGAACTCCCGCGCAACGGTGACCAGCTCGGTCAGGTTCTCCACCCGCGAGGCGTCCTGCAGGTCATCGCTGTTCTCCAGCCCCGCCCGATAGCCGGTCCGCTCCAGAACCGCTTCCAGGATCTCCGCGACGTCACTGCCCGCCGCCAGGTCCGCCCGCAACCCGTCCATCAGCTCGACGAAGCCTGCGATGGCCTTCTGCGCCCGCGAGTTGAGCAAGGTCACCCGGCCGTCCGAGGCGGCGCGCAATGCCGAGGAGAAGCCGATCCCCTGCTGTTCGGCGTACACCGAGACGACCGCCTCCGCGCGATCGCCGATTCCGCGCTTGGGGACGTTGAGAATGCGCCGCAGCCCCACCGAGTCGTCCGGATTATCCAGCGCACGCAGGTAGGCCAGCGCGTCCCGCACCTCACGTCGCTCGTAGAACCGCACGCCGCCGACCACCCGATACGGCAGGCCGAGCCGGATGAAGATCTCCTCGAACACCCGGGACTGGTTGTTGGTCCGGTAGAAGACGGCGATGTCGCCGTTGCCGACCTCGCCCGCATCGACCAGCCGGTCGATCTCCCTGGCGACGAACGCCGCTTCGTCGTGCTCGTTGTCGGCGACGTAGCCGACGATCTTCTCGCCGTCGCCGGAATCGGTCCACAGCCGCTTGTCGCGACGATCCGGATTACGGGCGATCACCGCGTTGGCCGCGGCCAGGATCGTCTGGGTGGACCGATAGTTCTGCTCGAGCAGGATGGTGCGTGCCTCGGGGTAGTCGCGTTCGAACTCGACGATGTTGCGGATCGTCGCGCCTCGGAAGGCATAGATCGACTGATCCGCATCGCCCACCACGCACAGTTCGGCGGGCGGCACCGCAGGCCCTTGATCGCCGGTTGCGCCGCCGACCAGCTCGCGGACCAGCACGTACTGCGCGTGGTTGGTGTCCTGGTACTCGTCGACCATGATGTGCCGGAAACGCCGCCGGTAGTGGCCTGCCACATCGGGAAAGGTCTGCAACAAGTCGACGGTGCGCAGGATCAGGTCGTCGAAGTCCAGCGCGTTGCTGGAGCTCAACCGTCGCTGATAGGCGGCGTAGACCTCGGCCACCTTGCGCTGCAACTCGTCCGCGGCCTGCTCCGCGGCCTCCGCAGGCGAGATGAGTTCGTTCTTGAGGTTGGAGATGTGCACCGACAGGGTCCGGGCCGGGTAGCGCTTGGAATCCAGGTCGAGATCACGGGCTACCTGGGTGATCAGCCGCTTCGAGTCGTCACTGTCGTAGATCGAGAAGTTCGAGTTCGCCGAGGCATCCGCCGCCTCGCCCGCGAGCAGGGTTCGCAGTGCCCTGGACTCGCGACGCAGCAGCCGCGCGCACATCGAGTGGAAGGTCGAGACCCACATCAGGTTGGCCCGAGGACCCACCAGGCCCGCGACCCGCTCCTTCATCTCGGCGGCGGCCTTGTTGGTGAAGGTGATGGCGAGGATCTGACCGGGGTGGACGTCGCGCTCGGCCAACAGGTATCCGATGCGACTGGTCAACACCCGGGTCTTGCCCGATCCGGCACCCGCGACCACGAGCAGCGGGCTCCCCTGGTGCGTCACCGCCTGATGCTGCTGTGGGTTCAGGCCCGCGAGCAGGTCCGCCGAATTCACGTTGCGGGGCGGCCGGGCGGAGGTGGACGCGTCTGGAGAAAGCTCGAACAGGGTGCTCATCGACACTCCACGGTACAGGCCGGAGTGGGTCCTCCCCTCCCGCGCGCATGGCGGCCGGCGCCTCTGCCTACCGCATCGGACCGACGACCCCGTCGCCGCCCCGGCGGTGATCGACGGACCCGTCCGGGTCGACGACTTAGCGCGACGAGTCGGTTACTGGATGCGATTCGACGGCGCAGCTGGTCGACCCGGGTGCGTCGGGGATATCCCGAGGCATCCCCGATGACTGCTTCCGGTGTGTTCCCGATGTGACCACGCTCATCTGCGCGCACAGTAGATGGACCGAATCTCGAAGGAGCTTCTCTGTGTCGCAGTCTCCCCGCCCCATGACGAAGGAAGACGGTGCGTGATGCCCGACTTCGTGAGCAACTTCGTCGAGTACCTCGCCTCGCTGGATCCCGCCGTCTTCCTGGTCGGCCTTCTGGTCATCATGATCTTGGAGACCTCGCTGCTGGTGGGGTTGGTCGTGCCGGGGGATGTCGCGGTCCTGATCGCAGCGGCCACCCTGGGCTGGGAATACGGTCTGCTCATCGCGACCATCGGCTTCGTGGGCACGCTCATCGGGCAGTCCGGCGGCTACCTGATCGGCAGGCTGATCGGCGGCCGGATCAAGCAGAGCTGGATCGGCCGCAAGATGGGCCGACGGCGGTGGGCGGTGGCCGAGCAGGTCGCCACCGGTGACGGCGCGCGCGCCATGATCACCACCCGATTCGTCGCGGTGGTGCACTCGATGGTCCCGGTGGTCGCGGGCACCCTGGGGATGTCGTACCTCCGGTTCCTCCGGCTGGCCACCGTCGGGGCCGCGCTGTGGGCGGTCGTCTGGACCTGTTTCGGACTGTTCATCGGTGGCGCAGGCCGCGCGATAGGGCACGAGTGGGGCACGCTGGTGTTCGGCGCGCTGGGCGTGCTGGTCTCGGGTTTCGTGCTCTGGCGTTCCATCGCCAAACGGCGTGCGGAACATGCTCGGAACCAGGAGTCCGACCAAGAGGCATCCTGAGGGCTGTGTGGCAGACTGACCTGGTGTTCACTCAGCGCTATTTTGCTCGCGGGTTCCGGACTCCGGCACCCGTGGTCGCATAACAGTCTGTCCTGATGACCTCGTTTTCTCGCGGCTGAGGGACGAGCGGGGCATCGAACACGATCTGCTACCACCCACGCCCCGGAGTCCATCGACCCGGGGCGTCTTTCGAGCTCCCGGGCGCTGGCCTCGATGTTTTTCGAAGGAGAGCCGAGATGAACGTGGCTAGTTCCGACTCAGCACCCTCGGGACCGGGGGAACCCGCCCCGGAGGAGATCCGCGCCCTGCGCACCGAGATCGATTACCTCGACAGCGAGATCCTGCGTTTGGTTCGCAGGCGCATCGAGGTCTCCCAGCAGGTGGGCAAGGCCAGGATGGCCGCAGGTGGCCCACGCATCGTCACCAATCGGGAGATGGCGGTGTTGGCCCGATACCGCGAGCTCGGGCCCGACGGCCGGGAGTTGGCGATGGCGCTGTTGAAGCTGGGCCGCGGCAGACTGGGCGGCGCGGGCGACCGCGCGGAATGATCGGTTTGCCGGGGCAGGGCGCCAGCGCCCTGTTGGCGGGTCGAGAGTGCGACGACAACGTGCGCGCTTGGTGCGACGCGGTTCGAGAAGTTCATGCCATTGATCGTGAACGACCAGCGTTCTCACTGGTAGTGCCCGATGTCATGATTGTCTGTGACAGATGTCAGCGATCCCGATGACACCTGTCAGCACCCGGACGACCGGAATACCGAGGCGCTCCGGCCGCCGACCGCGAGGGCGGGCGACGTACTCGCCCATGGCCACCATTCGACGCGCATCCGGCCCGAGCGCGTCGCGAACGACCTGACACTGACGACGGTCTCCGGCGGGGCGCCCTGACGAGAATGCGGCGCAGGCACATCGCGGTGATCCCGCAGCAGCCGCCCGATCGAACGGGCACCACCCGATCGACTCGGGCGCCCCAGCACGACCCGTCCGCCACACGACAGCGTGATGATCTTGAGCTGGTAGACACCGGTTCAAGCCCATGCCCTGCCCTAGGTCACATCCGGGAAACCACTGATGCCCCGGCTTTCTAAAACGGGCAGACTGGACTCCATGGAGTTCCTGATCAACCTTATCGCCATCATCGTCACCCTCGCCGGTCTCGCTGCGGCAGTGGGCAACGGCGGTTATCTCGCCATGCTGAACTCGGCGGCCAAGCAGCGGGCGGGTGGCGGACCGGTCGCCGATTACGTCAAGGGCAGGTTCCCGCAGGCAGCCGGTATCGGCGGCGCCGCGTTGCTGGCTCTGTTGCTCACCAACGGCGGCATCCCGCTGGACATCGTGGCGATCATCGTGGGAGCAGGCAGCGGTGTGGCCGCGACCAACGCACTGAACTCGACCCGGCGGCGTTACCAGTCCTGACCCGATCGGCCGCCGCAAGCGATCACGCTCTGCGGTGGCTACCCCTACTTTCGAGTGGCAGTACTGCCCGGCACGGCTAACCCCGGTAATTCGCACCGCTCGACGCCCTACTCTGGTCCGCGTGACCATCACCTCCGGACTTCCCGATGACGCCGCGAAATCCGTGCTGGTGGTCACGGCCCATCCCGACGATGTCGACTTCGCCGCCTCGGCGACCATCGCGGGCTGGACGGCGTGCGGCGTCCAGGTCACCTACTGCATCTGCACCTCCGGCGATGCCGGTGGCGGATTCGATGACACGCCCCGCAGCGAGATCGCCGCCCTGCGGGAGTCCGAGCAACGGGCTGCGGCCGGCGCGGTGGGTGTCGAGGACGTGCGCTTCCTCGGCTACTCCGATGGTCGCGTCGTCGACTCCCTGGAACTCCGTCGCGATATCTCCCGGGTGATCCGAGCCGTGCGGCCGGAACGAGTGCTGACGCATTCCCCCGAGTTCAACTGGGAACGCATCGCCATCGGGCACCCGGATCACCGTGCCGTCGGCGCCGCGACAGTGGCCGCCGTGTACCCGGACGCCCGGAATCCCTTCGCGCATCCCGAATTGGCCGAGGAAGGGCTCGACGCCTGGACGGTGCGGGAGCTGTGGTTGTCCGGTGGCCCGGCGGAACGGACCAATCACGTCGTCGATGTCACCGCCACGATCGACAAGAAGTTCGCGGCGTTGGCGGCGCACCGCTCGCAGACGGCGCACGTACCCGAGTTGATGGAACAGCTACGGGCCGCGATGGCGGAGTCGGGCGCGGCGCTGCTCCCGCAGGGCGACTCGTCCACCACGCGGCTGGCGGAGACCTTCCAGGTGGTCGACACCGCGTGAACACCGCATCCTCCGACGACGACATCGCCGGCCCCGGCGGTCGGGGCATCGGCGCCGATCGGCAGGCAGCCGACCGATGGGCGGATTCGCGGGCCGTCCGGCCGGACAACGCAGCGGTCGAGGGCGTCAGCGCAGAGGCCGTACCGGGTGCCGTCCGCCCGGATCAGGATCCGCGCAGGTCGCCGCTTCCCGAGCCCGACCCAC
Source organism: Actinoalloteichus hymeniacidonis (assembly GCF_014203365.1). Taxonomy (NCBI): domain Bacteria; kingdom Bacillati; phylum Actinomycetota; class Actinomycetes; order Pseudonocardiales; family Pseudonocardiaceae; genus Actinoalloteichus; species Actinoalloteichus hymeniacidonis. Next base: position 554,361 of record NZ_JACHIS010000001.1, on the reverse strand, counting down.
TCATCGACAGCGACGCGGTGGGACTGCGCAAGTTCGACCTCGGCATGGTGCCTGCCTCGGTGACTCCCCCGCGAAGCTGGCGCAATGCCGCCTGGTTCACCGTGACGACCTCGATGACCTCCTTGGCGGTGTTGTTGGTGACCACGGCGCTGTTCCTGCGGCCGGAGGAGCGACGGGCGCCGGATTCGCTGCCGTTGTTTCCCAGCGGCACCCCGTTGCCCACGCTGCAGGGCACTCAGCGCAGCGTCCCCACAGTCGGCGCACCTCATCTACTCGCCGCGGAAGACTCCGAGTCGGCAACGCACCCGGGTTCGGAGTCGAGCACCGACGGCCGCGAGTACGCCCACACCCACCGCTTCACCGATCCCACCGGGACGGATCGGGAGCCCACGTCATCGGTCGGGCCAGCACCGTCGACCACGCATCATCCGGGCGACGGTCGCCCCGCCACGGCTTCGCCGGTGCCATCGGTGACCGTCGGAGAGGGGACGCCGATCGTCGACGGCGCGGAGATCCGGGATCAGACCGCCGCATTCTTCGAAGCACTCGGCAACGACGTCGGTTCGGCCTACGAGTTGGTCACCGGCGAACTGGCCGAAGCGGGTCTTCCGGTGTTCAGCCAGCGATACGACGATGTCGCGTCGATCGACCTTCGACACGTCACGATCAACCCGGTGGAGGGCATCACGGTCTCGACGGTCATCGTCACGCATCACGATGGTTCACAGTCCACGGAGTACCGGGAGTTGCGCTTCGCCGGGACGACCGAGCCGTTGATCACCGACGACCGGTTGATCCCGCGCAACGAGTGGTAAGCACGGAGAGTAGCCGAATTCTCGACTATGGGGCGAGAATTGCCTCTCGTCTTGTCGGAACGACCGCTTGACGCCACGTAAGCACGAACTTCTCAAAAGCTCTGGCGCGATCACCTCGACTCACGGTAGGTGTTCTGACGGGCACCGAGGGTACGGAGGGACGGAACGTGAGGCGTTCCACAGACGGTCACCGACACAATCGAGCCGGGTCGATCACCGTCGCAGAGTTGGTCAGACGACAACCGAGGACGACGCGGACCCGGCGACGCGCAGGCGCGCCCTGGGAGTCCGCCCCCAGCACCGCCGAGCTGCCCGACGGGTCGACACCGGATTCGATCGAGGACGACACCGTGCTGTTCCGCAGCGTGGGCACCAGGGCGTTCGCGCTCGGCGGCGGCCTGCTGGTGTTGACCATGTCCATCCTGGCGACCGGGATCATCACCAGCGCGCCGGGCGTCAGCGATCCGGATGACGCGCCGCAGGCCGCCGCCCTGGTGGGCCCGATGGCGATGCGCCCGGACATCCTCACCGAATACCTCGCCGAGCCGCAGGTCACACCGCGTCTCGACGAGGCTGCCGAGGTCGGTCCCTCCGGATTGCGCGCGGTGGCCGAGGAATCCGACCGGGTCCCGCCCGCCGAGCAGCAGGTGATCAGCGAGCCGCTGCTGCCCGTGGACACCGATCGTGAACTGGTCGAACAGTTCTATAACGTGTTGGCCGAGGATCCACAGCGCGCTTCCAGATTGTTGGGCGACGAGCTTCGAAGCAACGGTGACGCGGGCTTCATCTCCGCATGGGAGAACGTCAGAAGCTTCGAGGTGGTGACCATCCGGGAACCGCAAGCCGGTACTGTAGAGGCGACCGTGGCCATCGACGAGGCCCACGGCGGGCGGCTCTATCTCACCCAACAGCTTGTGGTCGGCGAGACTCCCAAACGCATCACCGAGGTCAAGGTGTTGACCGTTCAGCAGAGCGCGACATCGTAGAGCCGAGGTTGAGAATCACCTTCGCCGCAGGCAACACCACAGGTGCTCGATCCGCCGTGACACCGCCTCGATGAGCGATGGGCAGAAGTACCGCGCAGGAGCGAGGCCGCTCGAGGACGACACGGATTTCGCCGTGCTGGAGCCGGGTCCTACCCTGATGCCGTGAGTAGAACCGGGAGCCGCCAGTGAGCGACGAAGGTCGCCTGGTCGCAGCACGTTATCGACTCGATCGGCGCATCGGCAGTGGCGCGATGGGTGTCGTGTGGCAGGGAACCGACGACCGGCTCGGCCGAGTCGTGGCGATCAAGCAGCTGCTGCTCCAGCCTGGCCTGAGCCCGGCGGAAACCGAAGAGGCTCGGCAGCGGGCGATGCGGGAAGGCCGGATCGCCGCTCGCCTGCAACACCAGAACGCGATCGCCGTCTACGACGTCGCCGACGACAACGGTCAACCCTGTCTGATCCAGGAGTACCTGCCCTCGGACAGCTTGGCGACGGCGTTGACCGAGCGTGGCCCGCTCCCGCCCACCGAGGTCGCCAGGATCGGCGCCAGTGTCGCAGGCGCCCTCGCCGCCGCGCATGCCGCCGGGATCGTGCACCGGGATATCAAACCGGCGAACATCCTGTTGGGGCACAACGGCGAAGTCAAGATCACCGACTTCGGGATTTCCCGGGCCACCGGTGACGTCACGGTGACCAAGACCGGAATGCTCGCGGGCACCCCCGCCTATCTGGCGCCCGAGGTCGCGAAGGGCTACGACCCCGGATTCGGCGCGGATGTCTTCTCCCTGGGCGCAACGCTCTACGCGGCCGTCGAGGGCGAACCGCCCTTCGGCACCCACGAGAACACCCTGGCGCTGCTCCATCTCGTTGCAGCGGGCCGGATCAATCCGCCGAGACAGGCCGGTCCGCTGACCGCGTTGTTGATGCGGTTGTTGCGCGCCGAGCCGATCGAGCGCCCGACGATGGCCCAGGCCCGCGAGGGCATGCAGGCCGTCGCGGCGGGCAGGCCCGCACCCGGCCCGCCGATGCCCGTCGGTACCCCGCGTCCGACCACGAACCATGCTCAGCCGCCCGCAACGCCCGCCAACGGGCCGAACGCGACCCGGTTGGATGCCCGGCCGGTCACCGATCGCCCGGAGCCGCCCAGGGCCGCAGCAGCCGCCCCGCAGGCCGCTGCTCGTCAGCCCACGAACCCGCCGCCACGGTCGACGCCGCCGCAGGCCTCGCGGACCGCAAGTCCGGAACCCGAGGAGGGTTTCCGGGGCCGGGCCGTGCTGTTGACCGCCGTCGCCGTGATCGCCGCGGCCTTGATCGGCGTGTTGATCGCCGGAGTGTTCTTCAACGGCAATGATTCGCGGGGTTCCGAGCGGCCACCGAGCAGCAGTGGGTCGAGTTCCGAGGCCGAGGCCCCGCCCACCGATGATCCGCCTGCGGAGGACGAGACGTCGACCGACGAAGGGACTCCGAACCGGCAGATCCCGCGCGAGGAGGTCAGCTTGGAGGATCCCCCGCCGTCTGACGAGGACGAGGACGAAGACGGCGACGAAGACGAGGAAGACCAGGAGCAGAGCCGCCCCGCGCGCAGTGAGGCGTTGGTCTCCCAATACTTCGGTCTGCTTCCCGGCAACTACCAGCAGGCGTACAACCTGCTCGGCTCGGAGTACCAGGGGAGTTTCGACAGCTACGAGGGCTGGTGGCGAGACTCCGTGGAGTCGGTGACCATCACCGGAGGACCGAACTTCGACGGTGGTCGGGTCAACGTCACCCTGCAATTCGTCCGTAAGGACGGTGCAGAGGTCAGCGAGAACTGGGGCATCGAGATCGTCAATGAGGGCGGCGAGCTACGAATCGGCGAAGTGCACAATTGAGTCGCCGTCTCCCGTAGCCGATCGCATGATCAGGCCGATGCCGCGTCCTTGAGGGCCGCGACCATCCGTTGCATCACGACCTGTTCGGCGACCGCAGCACGCACCACCACCATGATGCTCCGGGTCGGCTCCGGCTTGCGCAATCTCCGCACCACCACCCCGGGATGCACCGTTCGCAGCCCGATCATCGGCATGATCGCGATCCCCAGCCGGGCGGCGATGAGCCCCTGCGCGGTGGCGTAGTCCTCGGTGTGCACCGTGTAGTCCGGTTGAAAACCCGCCGCCGCGCAGGCCACGGTCACCGGTTCCCGACAGGGCCCGTGCAGCCGATCGGGATCCACCCACTGTTCCTGCGCCAACTCGGCCATGTCGATGGTGCGCCTGCTCGCGAGGCGATGCCCCTTGGGTAGCACCAGTCGATAGGGGTCGTCGAGCAGTGGAAGGTAGCGGAGGCTGTCCTCCTCGACGGTGCTGGAATTCCGCACGGCCAACGCGATGTCGGCGCGCCCCGCTCGGAGGTCGGCGAGTGGATCGGCGTCGTCGAGCCAGAGTTCCAGTCGCACGTCCGGATTCTGCTGCCGGAAGGCCGCCACCGCCGGAGGCACCAGCCCGACACCCGCCGTGGCGAAGTACCTGATGCGGATCAATCCCGTGCTGCCCGCACGGAGGTCGGACAGCTCGTGCTCGATATCGGCCAGGCCGTCGAGGATGCCCTTCGCACGATCGGCGAGCATCGACCCCACGAGCGTGGGCCGAACCCCGCGACCCGACTTCTCCAACAATGGCAGCCCCGCCTCGCGCTCCAGCGTGGCCAACTGCTGGCTGATCGCGGAGGGGGTGAAGCCCAGTTCGGTGGCGGCCGCCGACACGGACCCGCCGGTCACGACGGCCCGAAGCACCTGTAGACGCCGCACATCGAGCATGCCGAGAACGCTACAGCACTGCTTCATCAAACTTAAGAACATTTCAGTTGTGCTTGCGGTAGTTCGGTCCAAGAGTGTGGGTGTCGACGCGCCACGGCGTCCGACTCGTCACGAGAGGGCCGGGAAAAATGATTCGCAATACGGGAAGCCTGGTGCGGATGGCCGTGCTGGCGAGCCTGTTCGGCTCCAGCTTCCTCCTGATGAAGATCGCACTCGGTTCCTTCTCGCCAGCCCAGATCACCCTGATCAGGCTGGTGCTCGGCGCGGGCGTCCTGCTGGCGATCTGTGCCGCCCGGCGCATCGTGCTGCCCCGCGAGCCCCGGCTCTGGCTGATCATGACCGGAGCGGCACTACTGGCCAACACGCTGCCGTTCACGCTGTTCGCGGTGGCGGAACAGACGGTCGACGTCGGATTGAGCGGGGTACTCAACGCGACCACCCCGCTGTGGGCGTTGGCGCTGGCGGTGGCCCTGCGGCGCCAGCGAGCGGTGACCGGGTGGAACGTGGTCGGTGTCGCCTTGGGCTTCATCGGGGTGGTGCTGTTGTTGGCACCCTGGCAGCAGGCCGACATCCATCTCTTCGGGGCCGCGCTATGCCTGGCCGCTGCGGCCAGCTACGCCGTCGGCTACCTCTACGTCGAACGCTTCCTCAGCGGACGCGGCCTGAAGCCGGTGGCGATGGCCTGCATGCAGCTCATCGCGGGCAGCGGGCTCGCCGTCGTGGCCATCCCGTTCATGGGCCGCCAGCCCATCGACCTGGCCCTCGCACCCGTGGTGGCGATCGTGGTCCTGGGTGCGCTGGGCACCGGCGCCGCCTTCGTCATCAACCACCGCTTGATCGCCGACGAGGGCGGCGCGGCGGCCTCCACCGTCGGCTACCTGCTGCCCCTGGTGTCGGTGCTGATCGGCGTGCTGCTGCTGGACGAGCGGCTGGCGCTCTTCCAGTGGGCGGGCATGGCGGTGACGCTGCTGGGCGTCGCCCTGACCCGACACCGCAAGTCCTCGGCCGAAGCGACAGCACCCAAGCCGAGCGAACGCCGAGAGCAAATCGTCGAGTCCGAGGCGGCGGCCGGGTGAGGCTCAGCCCAGCCGGCCCGACTTCACCGCTGTCAGTAACGCCTCAAAAGCCGATCTCTTCACGATCAGCAGACCACCGGTCCGGTCTTTGCTGTCTCTGATCCCGAAGGCGGCTGATCCATGCCGGACCTCGATGCAGCTTTCGTTGGTACTTTTGGACGACTTCTTCCAGGTTTCAGAAGTGTTCGCCATGGGCCCGATCCCTCCATCTGTCGGCATACTGGTGGATGAGCGCTCGCGATGCTTCTGCATCCATCGCCATAGCACGAAGCGTCGAGGTTGTCGCCTGATAAGCGGCGGTCTCGGCCTTGCGATCGAGTAGCGCAGATGTTCTCTGTTGTTCTATGTGCACGATGGGGAGTCCGTGCGCGAACTCAAGCAGGATGAAAGCGCCCGTAAGGCCGGGATGTGTAAGACCGACCGGAAGAACGCGCAGCGTCACATTGCCTTGCTGAGACAACGTTGCCAACTGATCGAGCTGCGCTCTCATGACCTCGGCCCCACCGACAGGCCGTTGGAGCACCAGCTCATCCAGTAGGGCCGTGTACTGGACCGAACCCGCAAGCACCGTCTGGCGTGCAATCCGGTTCTCGACTCGATGAAGAATTCGATCCTCTGGCCCACCCATACCTCGCAAAACTGCAGCTGCGTAAGCCGACGTCTGAATCAAACCGGGTACAACCGCGATGGCCAGCTCGGTGATTTTCGTTGCCTTACTCTCGAGCGCAGCCAGATCCCGGAGTCGCTTCGGCATATCGGCCTCGTCGTACCAAGATTTTTGACTTAGATCGCCGACTAGGGAGAGCAGCGCACTCTCCGTTGGGCCGGTGATGCCTAGCGCTCCCAAGATTTTCAGCAGATCGTCGCGATCGATCGGCTTTTCACCGGTCTCCCAACGGGCGATGGTCGATTTGCCGCGCCCAGTCCGCGCTCCCAGCTCCGCCAGGGTCAGACCACAGCTGTTCCGATGTCGTCTCAGCTCGTCGCCGAGTATGCGAGATCGAGCCATCCACGTCATGAGCAGCAGACTACTTGCGCCTATCCAGTCGGAGAGCCACCCGAACGAGCGATCGACAGCCGGAACTCCGTAGCCATAACCTCGTTCCCATGGGAAATTCCCAAGGGAACGAGGCGGTGACGTGATCCATCCGCTGCTGTGGCTGGGACTGATGTTCTGCGCAAGCGGGCTGGTGCTGGTCAACTGGCCGCGCCTGTTCGCCCGCCGCATCCGCCGATCGCACCGACGCCGCCCACCCCGTGGTCTAGCGGCCAATCGGCTCATGGCGATCAGCGGGCGAACAGCCGATTCGATCATCGAGCGTTGCCACGCAGAATCGGCAAGTCATGGCCGTCTTACCTATGGCAGCCCCACTTATGCCCCCGCCGTCCCAGTCCCCCCTGGTGACGGCCGCATCGCGGGGGAGGCCGGACCTTCCGCTGCCGCTCCCCGACCGGTCTCCCCCGCCCCCGAACCGATTCTCGTCGCGGCTGGCTATCGGACAGTGCTGTCCGGCTCGCTCGAACCAATCGCGGCATAAAGGAGCAGCTAGATGGCCCTGGTCAACCCCGGCGCGCCATTGTTCTGGGAAGCAATCGCACCCGAGAACGGTCTTATCTGGAATCGACACGGCGCACCGGGAATCCGCCCCGATCCGGGAACCCGAGTCACCGCGTTCTGCGGTGCCGAGTTCCGAATACCGACCCCGAATGCACGCGCGGTGATCCGTCTCCAACGAACCTGTCTCCGCTGCGCCGACCATGCATGGAAGCTACGAACCGGCCTCGACTGGCCGCCCTCGGATCTACACCGCTGACGAGGAGGACGCCTCGGCGCCGCTGTAGAACGTCGGCGAGATAGGGACACCCGCGTGCGCGGGGAGGACATGTCGGATGCGGCGGACTCGATCGCCAGCCTGGGAACACCCCCGCGTGCGCGGGGCGGATGCGTTCTTCGCCGATGTGCAGGAGTGGGAGTCGGGAACACCCCCGCGTGCGCGGGGCGGATACTTGTTGACCTGGGGTTCTACCGACGGGTAACCAGTTTTTCGACCACTTGGGATTTCAGGCTAGGACAAGCATGGCAGGCCGAACGGGCTGCCAGACAGCAGCCCACCCGACCCCCAATCCACCGCCAACCTCAGATCAACCGCCGGTCCGTGGCCCACCGCGACAGCTCGTAGCGGTTGGACAGCTGGGTCTTGCGCAGCACGCTCGACACGTGGGTCTCGACCGTCTTGACCGAGATGAAGAGTTCCGCCGCGATCTCCTTGTAGGCGTAACCCCTGGCCAGCAGGCGCAGGACATCGCGCTCCCGTGGCGTGAGCAGGTCGAGTTCGGGGTCGTTGATCGGCGCGGCGCCGGGGCGGTCGGCGAAGGCGTCGAGCACGAAGCCAGCCAGGCGGGGCGAGAAGACGGCGTCGCCGTGATGCACTCGCACAACGGCGTCGACCAGTTCTCTGGCCGAGATGGTCTTGGTGACGTAGCCTCTGGCGCCCGCCCGGATCACCGCGATGACGTCCTCCGCCGCGTCCGACACCGACAGGGCCAGGAAGACCACGTTGGGGTGCGTCTTGCGAGCCCGGCGCAGCACCTCGGCACCGCCGCCGTCGGGCATGTGGACGTCGAGCAGCACCACGTCGGGCTCGAAGTGCCCGATTCCGGCGACCGCCTCCCCCACCGAACCGGCCTCGCCGACGACCTCGATGATCCCGCTGGCATTGGTCAGCTCGGCCTTGGCACCGGTGCGGAACAAGGCGTGATCGTCGACCAGGAACACGCGGACCGGCTGGGTCTGACCGGTTTTCGCCTCGGGGTGGTTCACCAGTGGGGTTCCTCTCGGTTCAACGCTTGTCGCCGGTGCGTGGGAGGCGGAGCGCGACTTCGGTGCCCTCGCCGGGTGCGGTGCGCAATCGCACGGTTCCGCCGTGACGTTCCATCCTGCCGTGGATCGAGTCGGCGAGACCATGTCGGTCCTGCGACACCGTCGTCGGATCGAAGCCCTTGCCTCGGTCGCGTACGAACAGCTCGATCTGCTCGGGTTCGATCTCGACGAAGACGCTCACCTCGCCGACCTCCGCGTGCTTCGCGGCATTGACCATCGCCTCCCTGGCGGCCCAGACGGCGGCCAGCACCCGATCATCCACCTCGCAGTCGCCGACCACCACCTGCTGCACCTTGATGGCGAAGGTGTCCTCGACCTCGCCGCAGACCTCGCTGACCACCTCGGCCAGGGTCTTGGCCGAGGTGGGCTCGGCCGGCGGTGCATCGGTGTCGGCGTCCGCGCCGCCCGCCCGGCTCGAACCGCCGTAGCCGGTGGCGCCGTACAGCCAGGTTCGCAGCTGACGTTCCTGGCTTCTGGCCAGCCGTCGGACCTCCTTGTCGTTCTCCGCCTGTTTCTGGATCAACGCCAGGGTCTGGAGCACGGAATCGTGCAGGTGCGCGGCGATCTCCGCGCGCTCCTCGGTTCGGATTCGGGCGAATCGCTCCTCGTCGAGATCCCGGACCAGCCGCAACCACCAGGGCAGCGTGAGTACCGCGGTGCCGATCAGGGTGACGATCACCGAGAGCAGCGCGAACTGGAGCGGCGCCAGCGCCAGGCTGTCGACCAGCAGAACGACGATTCCGGTGATCACCAGTGCTGCGCCGGAAAGGCTGCGGATGATCGCGCCCCGGCCGCCATTGCCGATGAAGACCTCGGCGACCCCGGTCCGAGCGCCCTGCGCCCAGCGTCGACGCTGGGTCTCGTCGGCCTCCCGCCAGACCAGCACGGCACCGATCAACGCCACCGAGGCCGGGAAGAACAACTGGCCGCTCAGGCCCTGCCCGAAGGACGACGTGGCCACCAAGAGGCCGAAGCCGAGCACCACCATGCCAATGGCCTGGGTGCGTTCCCTCGGGCTGTCCGGTTCCGCGACATCGACGGATCGCTGCCGCACCACCGCCCACAGTGCGCCGTAGACGACCACGCCGAGGCCGTCGACCGCCGCGAGGAGGGTGATGATGACCCGGACCCACCGCACGTCGACGCGCAGGTGATCGGCGAGCCCACCCGCGACGCCCGCGATCACCCGCGAGGAGCGACGACGACGCAGTGTCCGCCCGGTGGTGGCCTCGGCGCTCGTCCTCGGATCCCGACGCGCCTGGGCGGTCCGCTGCGAACCCGCGGCCGCCGACATATCGGGCACGGACTGCCTCCCGTCGCGATCAGCCTGTACTGCCACGATCTCATCGTCACACGCGCGCGGTGCACTGCCATCAGGGAGCGACCCGGACCCTAACGGGTGGTGGCGAGGGAACGGCTCAGGGGTTCCCCCGATGGCATGGAGGATGCTGGCGAGCATCCTGAACGAGGAATCGGGATGCTCCCGGTGACGCTTTGCGAGACGGACGGTGGAGACAGATGGGTTCAGCAGGTCCCGCTCGGCCCGCTGGGTCGACCTCGACCGGGGAAGGACGGTTCGAGGACAACATCCGGGATATGTGGCGGACTCGTCCGGTTCGTCGTAGCGATGATCGCAAGATCGCGGGCGTGGCCGCGGGTATCGCCCGGCGCTACGACCTCGATCCGACGTTGGTCCGCGTCGTCCTCGTCGTCACCTCCTTCTACGGCGGCTGCGGCATTCTGATCTACCTGTTGGGTTGGCTGTTCCTGCGCCAGCAGAACGAGCTGTCCTCGCCTGCCGAGGCGCTGGCCGGTCGCGGCAGGCGTACCGCCACCCTGCTCGGCGCGATCATGCTGCCCGCCCTGCTGGTCATGGCGATCATCCCGATCATGGGCTGGGTGCTGTCCAACGCGTTCACCAGTGCGGTGTGCCTCGGTGGGGTCGGCGTCGCGCTGTATCTGCTGCATGTCCAGCGAAGGGACACCGGCCAGCCGACGGTCAACTGGCCGCAGACCGCACACGTCGTCGACGACTTCCACAGCGCCGCCGAGGCGCCCACCACCGCCTTCGGCACCCCTGCGGCCGCGCCCTTCACGCCCGAGTCCGAGGTCGGCTACCCCACGGATCGATTTCCGGGCAGCCCCACGGCGGGCACCGCACAGCAGCGCGCAGGCGAGCCGGAACCGCCTGCCTGGGACCCGCTGGGCGTCGCGCCCTTCGCCTGGCAACTGCCGGACCCGGTCGACCATCGAGCACCCGCCCCGGAACCGGAACCGGCCCCGGCGCCCACCCGTCGAGTGCGGTCCAGGGTCACCCCGATCACGATCGGCGCCGCGCTGTTGACCTTCGCCATCGGAATGCCGTTGTTGGAATCGGCCGGCTGGTTGACCCAGCCGAGGATGCTCGCCTTGATCCTCGCCGTTCTGGGCATCGGCATGGTCGTCGGCGCGTTCCGCAGCGGTGGCCGGGGGTTGATCTGGGTGAGCGCCCCGATCGCCGCCGTCGCGATGCTGGTGTCCCTGGTTCCGATTCACGAGACCGGTGGCTGGCTGGACGCGGGCAGTACCCATCTCAGGGTCAGCGAACCGGAACAGCTTCGGGACGCCTATCGACGTTCTCTCGGGGCGATCGAACTGGATCTGACCGAACTGACGATCCCCGAGGGCGAGACGCTGCGCACCGAGGTGATGCTGAACCTGGGCGGCAACATCGAGGTGATCGTGCCGCCCGATATGGCGGTCAGCGCCACCTGCCAGGTTCGGCTCGGTGGCATGTCCTGTCTTGGCGAGGAGAACTACGGCGAGAACGAGCAGATCCATGTCGCGGACCGACCCGATGGGCCGGATTCGGCCGGGGGAACGCTGGAGTTGGACGCCTATCTCGGGTTGGGAGAGCTGAATGTCACGCGGCGCTGAGCGCAGAGATCGCAAGAGGGCGAGCCTCCGCGGTCCCCGGGACCTCCTGACGCTGGTCAGCGGCGTGATCGCACTGCTGGTCGCGGGCTATGTACTCGCCAACAGCATCGGTTGGGTCCCCCTGTACCAGGCCAGATGGCTGCTCGCTGCGGGTGCCGTGATCATCGGTCTGGTGTTGTTGCTCGGCTCGCTCCGGTCGCGTCGCGAAGAGTGATCCGAATGCCGTCTCGGCGGAAGACGTAGAGTTCTTCGGCGGAGGTGCGCAAGGGGTGTCGATACAGCCAAGCGGTGAACATCGGCCCACGTTGGAGGATGTCGCCGCGCTGGCGGGGGTCTCACGGGCAACCGTGTCCAGGGTGGTCAACAACTCGCCGAGGGTAAGCCCGGAAGCCAAGGATTCGGTGTATTCCGCGATCCGCGAACTCGGTTATGTGCCCAACCGCGCAGCCAGAACGCTGGTGACCAGACGCACCGGGGCCGTCGCGGTGGTGATCTCGGAACCGGAATCGAAGATCTTCGACGATCCCCGCTTCGCCACCGTGGTCCGCGCGGCCGCCAACAGGTTGGGCGAGCTGGACGCCGCGATGGTGCTGATGCTGGTGCACTCCCCCGCCGACGAGGCACGCATCGAACGCTTCCTGCTGGGCGGCCACGTCGACGGCGCCCTGCTGTTCACCCCGCATCGCGGCGATCCGCTGCCCACGGCGATGGCCGCGCTGCCCATTCCCACGGTCTTCGGCGGCCGTCCGTGGACCGCGAACGGTTCGCTGCACCTGGTGGACACCGACAACCGGGAGGGCGGCCGGATCGGCACCCAACACCTGCTGGATCTGGGCAGGAAACGGGTGGTCAGCGTGACGGGGCCGTTGGACGAGCATGCCGCCATCGACCGCTTGGAGGGCTGGCGGCTGGCCATCGGGGCCGATGAGGCGGCCACGGCACGGCTCACCGAGTCCGGACACTTCGCCCGCGAGGGCGGCAAGCAGGCGATGTATCGGCTATTGGAGCGGGTGCCCGACCTCGACGGGGTGTTCGCGGCAAGCGATCTGATGGCGGCCGGGGCGATCGACGCCCTGACCACGGCGGGCAGGCGGGTTCCGCAGGATGTCGCCGTGGTCGGCTTCGATGACCAACCGGCGGTGGCGCCGCACACCAACCCACCGTTGACGACCATCGCGCAGGACGCCTCGGAGCAGGTGCGGCGCATGGTTCATCGACTCACCCGCCTGATCGCGGGCGAGGACCTCGCAGGCGGGATGGAGGTCCTTCCGGTGCATCTGGTGCGTCGGGCCTCCGCCTGAGGGACGGACCCGCGCACACCGGTCAGCCAAGACGATTCGGGCCGGCCCGTGGTACGAGCCGACCCGAATCGCGGTCTAATCGACGTCCGCCGAGCGCAGCGGCGCCCGGTCGATCACTCCCACTCGATGGTGCCCGGCGGCTTGCTCGTGACGTCCAGGGTCACCCGATTCACCTCGGGCACCTCGTTGGTGACCCGGGTGGAGATGCGCTCCAAGACCTCGTAGGGCATCCGCATCCAGTCGGCGGTCATGGCGTCCTCACTCGACACCGGACGCAGCACGATCGGGTGGCCGTAGGTCCGGCCGTCGCCCTGCACACCCACCGAGCGGACGTCGGCGAGCAGCACCACCGGGCACTGCCAGATCTCTCGATCCAGCCCGGCCGAGGTCAGTTCCTCCCGGACGATGGCGTCCGCCGCACGCAGCGTCTCCAACCTCTCCGCAGTCACCTCGCCGATGATCCGGATCCCGAGGCCGGGGCCGGGGAACGGCTGCCGCTGCACGATGGTCTCCGGCAGTCCCAGTTCGAGGCCCACCCGACGAACCTCGTCCTTGAACAGGGCCCGCAGCGGCTCGACCAGCTCGAACTGCAGGTCGTCCGGCAGCCCGCCCACGTTGTGGTGGCTCTTGATGTTGGCCGTCCCGGTGCCGCCACCGGACTCGACGACGTCCGGGTACAGGGTGCCCTGCACGAGGAAGTCCACGGAGGTGCCGTGCTCGCCTGCCTCGGCCTGCAGGTCCCGCGCGGCCTGCTCGAACACCCGGATGAACTCCCGGCCGATGATCTTGCGCTTCTGCTCGGGGTCGGTGACGCCCGCCAACGCGTCCAGGAACCGGTCCTTGGCGTCGACGGTGACCAGCCGGACGCCGGTGGCGGCCACCAGGTCCTGCTCGACCTGGCTGCGTTCGCCCGACCGCAGCAGGCCGTGGTCGACGAAGACACAGGTCAGCTGGTCGCCGACGGCGCGCTGGACCAGGGCCGCTGCCACGGCGGAGTCGACGCCACCCGACAGCGCGCAGATGACCCGGCCGCTGCCGATCTGCTTGCGGATCAGTTCGACCTGTTCCTCGACGATCGAGGCGGTGGTCCAATCGGGGCCCAGCCCGGCGACGTCACGAAGGAAGCGGCGCAGCACCTCTTGGCCGTGCGGCGAGTGCGCCACCTCGGGGTGGTACTGCACGCCCGCGAGCCTGCGGTCGACGTCCTCGAAGGCGGCGACCGGGGCGCCAGCGCTGCTCGCCGTCACGGCGAAGCCCGCCGGCGCCTCGGTGACGGCGTCCCCGTGGCTCATCCACACCGGGTGCCGACCGGGCAGGTCCGTGTGCAGGACACCGCCGTCCGACTCGAGGTCGGTCCGGCCGTACTCGCGGCTTCCGGTGTGCGCCACGGTGCCGCCCAGGGCCCTGGCCATCGCCTGGAACCCGTAACAGATGCCGAACACGGGGACTCCGGAGGTCAACAGCTCCGGGTCGAGATCGGGGGCCTCGTCGGCGTAGACACTGGCCGGACCGCCGGAGAGCACCACGGCCGCCGGGTCACGGGCCAGCAGCTCGGCGGTGGGCGTCGAATGCGGCACCACCTCGGAGTACACCTGCGCCTCGCGGACACGACGTGCGATGAGCTGGGCATACTGGGCGCCGAAATCGACGACGAGAACCGGCCCCTTCGCACTGCTGGGCACTGGCGAACCTCCATACACGACGAGTCCTGGCTGACACGCCCATCGTCCCAGGTGAGACCGCCGGCCCGAGCAGCGGTGTCGGCTTCCCTCGGCAGAGTGAGTCTCAGACCACACCGACCCTCGATCCGCCTGCACCTGAAGATCACCCACATACGGTGTCGGAGTGGATATCACCGATAGCGCTACCGGCGCAGTGGACGCCTTCGTACCCACACCCAGGCCCAGCTGGATCGCGGGGAACGCCGAGCCGAACGACCGCAGACAGGAGGTTCGCCACCCCTACGACGAGACGGAGGTGGCGACGATCTGCGTGCCCGACGCCGACCAGATCTGGCGGGCGGTGCAGGGCACGGTGGCCGCGACGCGCGAGATCGCGGCCGTATCGCCTCACTCTCGCACCGCCGTGTTGAACGCGGTGGCCGAGGGGATCAGCGAGCGGGCCGAGGAGTTCGCGGAGATCATCACCGCCGAGAACGGCAAGCCGCTGCGCTGGGCCGAGGTGGAGGTGGCTGCTGCTGCCTCGGTGTTCCGGCTGGCGGCGGCCGCGGTCGATGCGGGCGCGGGCGAGCCGAACCGCTGGACGTCGGGGGTACTGGCCCGGCGAACCCCGCGTGGCCCGGTACTGGCCATGACGTCGGCGGAGTACCCGCTGGCCAGCGCGGCACGGCAGGTCGCCGCCGCCATCGCCGCAGGCTGCCCGGTGCTGGTGGCGCCGCCGTTGCGCACCCCGCTGGCGGCGTTGATGCTCGGCGAGCTGCTGGCCGAGGTCGACCTCGTCGATGGTGCCTTCTCGGTGCTGCCGGTGGACGAGGAGGCGACCCGCGCGCTCGCCGACGACCAGCGCGCCTCGGTCCTCTCGGTGAGTGGCGCCCGGGAGGTCTCGGCGCATCGGATCGTGGCGGGCAGGCATCTCGTGCTGGAACTCGGCGGCGTCACGACCGCACTGATCTGCGCGGACTGGGCGGCGCCTGCCGACCTGGACCGGGCGGCCGATCGGATCGCCGAATTCGGTACCCATCAGGCGGGTCAGTCCGTCGCGGCGCTGCAACGGGTGTTGGTCGACGCATCGGTGTACGCCGAGTTCCTGCCCCGGCTGGTGGCGGCGATGCGCAAACTACGCACCGGCGACCCGCATGATCCCGAGGTTCAGGTCGGACCGTTGATCGATGAGGCGGCCGCCCGCGAGGTGCACGCCCGGATCACCGAGGCCGTCGAGGCGGGCGCGGAGATCGTGGTTGGCGGAGATCGGTCCGGCACCACGGTGGAGCCGACCGTGCTCACCGGTGTGCCCTCGACATCGCGCCTGTGGCGGGAACCGGTGTTCGGTCCCGTACTGGTCGTGTCGGCCGCCGCAGACCTGCAGGCGGCGTTCGCGCAGGTCGAGGACGCGCCAATCCTGGGACGGGCCTCGGTCTTCACCCACGATCTGCGGGTGGCCTTCCAGGCCGGTACGGCGTTGGCCGTCGAGGAGCTCGTGGTCGGCGACGTGCCTGCGCCGGAGGCCAGGGGTGCGGCGGGTGATGATCCCGATCGCGATGGGCTGCACCGACTGTTGGTGGAGTTCACCGTCGAGCGGCGCACCGTGTTCGCGGCGGAGTTGCCCTGACCACGATCGCGTTGGTTCGCCTCGGCGATGCAGTCCGAGGTTCTGGTGGGTTCGAAGACACGCGGGGGCCTGCTGCACCGGCGCGCTCGGTGCAGCAGTCAGGCCTCGCGGCCCGATCGGATCAGTAGCCGACGGTGAACCTGGTCCGATGGTGCTTCGGTCGTTCGGCCTCGTCCACCAATGCCACCGCGAAGTCCTCCAGCGAGATGCGTGAATCGCCTGCCGCGTCCACCAGGAGCTCGTCGGCGCCGAGCCGGTATCGACCGGTGCGCTCGCCCGGCTCCAGCAAGGCGGGCGGGCTCAGATAGGCCCAGTCCGCGCCGCCGAGGTCAGCCCGGCAGGCGGCGAGCTGGTCATCGCAGGCCAGCGCGATGGCCCGTAGTTCGGTGGGGAAATCCGGA
The DNA here is from genome assembly GCF_014203365.1 of Actinoalloteichus hymeniacidonis. NCBI lineage: Bacteria > Bacillati > Actinomycetota > Actinomycetes > Pseudonocardiales > Pseudonocardiaceae > Actinoalloteichus > Actinoalloteichus hymeniacidonis. The sequence goes on along the minus strand of NZ_JACHIS010000001.1, from coordinate 537,906 downwards.
TCCTCGACCACGGTGGCGCCGTCGGTGCCCGGCACGATCAAGCCTGCCGCCCCGCCGACGAGGATCAGTCGCACTCCGGATTGCGCGGCTCCGGCCAACAGCGCTTCGGCGGATTCGGTCAGCTCGTGCTCGCGGCCGGACACCGGTCGGGTCGCGCTGATCACGACGTCCTGGCCCGCGCTGGCCGCAGCCACGTCCGCCGCCTGCCGGACGTCGCCGACCCGGGTCCGGACCTGCGAGGGCAGCCCGCCGCGGCGGCGAGCATCCCGGATCACGGCTAGGACCTCGTGCCCCCTGGATAACGCCTCGGCGAGCACTCGGCCGCCCACGCTTCCGGTGGTGCCGAACAGGGTGATGCGCATTGTTTGGTCCTTTCCGTCGATGCGGCTGGATTACCGCGCCGGTTGCTGCGGGTCGGTGGGTTCCGGAACCGGAGATCGGGCCGGAACGTTGTGGGACTTCGGGCGCGGGCGCGGGTTGGCGGACGCGCCGCCGACCGGAACCCATTGATCGGTGCCTGGCTCGGAGGTCGCCGCAGGCTTGCCCGCGTCGGTGGGCTTGGGCCGCTGCGCCGCGATGAGCGCACCGAGCACCACGAGCGCACCCACCAGTTGGGCACCGGTGAGTTCCTCGCCGAGCACCACCCAGCCCAGGGCGGTGGCGACCAGCGGGCTGAGCAGGGTGAGGAAGGTGACGTCGGTCGCGGGCAACAGCCAAATGCCTCGGAACCAGAGTGCGTAGGACAACGCGGCACCGATCAGCATCAGGTAGCCGTAGCCGAGCAGGTTCTGGCCGGTCAGCGTCGTCGGCGGCGGTCCTTCGACGAGCAGGGCAACCGGCAGTAGCAGGGTGCCGCCCGCGATGAGCTGCCAACCGGTGCTCGCCAGCAGCAGTGGCGCCGTCGAGGTCCAACGTTTGCTCAGCACGACGCCGACCGCCATGACCACCGCCCCGCCGAAGGCGGCCAGCAGGCCAACCGCGTCCAGCCGGGCCTGCGCCCGCAGTACCAGCAGGGCGACGCCCGCGATTCCCGCCGTGGCGGCGATCAGGGTCCGTCTGCTGAGCTGCTGTCCCAGCAGGCCCGCCGCGAAGAAGGCGACCAACAGCGGCTGGACCGCGCCGACGGTGGCCGCCACCCCGCCCGGCAGCCGATAGGCGGCGATGAACAGCAGCGCGAGGAAGGCGCCGATATTGAGTCCGCCCAGTACCAGCGAACGCCACCACCAGCTGCCCTGCGGGAGCTTGCGGGTGATCGCGAGCAGCAACAGACCGGCAGGCAGGGATCGGATGACGGCCGCCAGCAGGGGACGTCCCGGCGGTAATAGCTCGGTGGTGACGAGGTAGGTACTCCCCCAGATTGCCGGTGCCAGCGCCGTGAGCGCCAACACTCCGACTCGATTGCTTAGCACTAAGCGAAAATAGCATTTTGCTTAGCGCTAAGACAACCGAGGTGCCAATGAGGGTTGGCTACGCTGCCGTCGTGGCAGATCACGTCGACCGAGTGTTGGAGCAGTGGGCAGCGCAACGCCCGGACCTGGATGTATCGCCGATGGCGGTGATCGGGCGGCTGTCCAGGGTCAAACAGCTGGTCGACGCCGATATGCGTCGGACCTTCGCCGCCCACGGACTCGACCGCGCATCATTCGATGTACTGGCCACTCTGCGGCGCAGCAACCCGCCGCACCGGCTCACCCCCGCAGAGCTGATGCGGTCGGCGATGGTGACCTCGGGCGCCATCACCCAGCGCCTCGACCGACTTCAAGACCGTGGCCTGGTGACCAGGGCACCGAGTGAATCCGACGGCCGAGGTGTCCAGGTCGCCCTCACCGATGAAGGGCTCACGCTGGTCGATCGAGTGCTGCCCGATCACCTCGCCACCGAGCAACGACTGCTCGCCGGGCTGAGCGCCACCCAGCGCGAGACCCTCGCCGGGGCGCTCCGGGAACTATTGGAATCGCTCGGCGACGACGTGCGGTAAACGCTCATCCCGCCCGAACGGTTGGATGGTGTTGCTCGGCCCGCCGTGAGCACAGCGCCGCCGGATTCCCCGGGCGTACCAATACGAAGGCCGCAGCCGGAACGGGCTCGACTCCGACTGGAGAACAAGCCGTTCCGGCTGCGGCCGAACGTGATCGAAAGGCGACTCACCGACGCACGGTGAGACCCACCTTCTGGAATTCCTTGAGGTCGGAGTAGCCGGTCTTGGCCATCGCACGACGCAGCGCGCCGAACAGGTTCACGTTGCCCAGCGGGTCGGAGGACGGGCCGAACAGCAGCGTCTCCAGGTCGTACTCCGAGCTGGGAACCGGGAAGATCTCGCTTCGGGGCAGCGACGGGTGCGCTGCGGCCGAGGTCCAGTAGTAGCCCTGCGCGGGGGCCTCGCTGGCCAGCGCCAACGGCTCCCCGAGCATCACCGCGTCCGCGCCGCAGGCGATCGCCTTGGCGATGTCACCGGAGGTGCCCATGCCGCCGTCGGCGAGCACGTGCACGTACCGACCGCCGGTCTCATCCAGGTAATCGCGGCGGGCCGAGGCGGCATCCGCGATCGCCGTGGCCATCGGCACCCCGATCCCCAGCACATCGGTCGTCGTGGTGCTGGTGGCGTGGCCGAATCCGACGATCACGCCTGCCGCACCGGTCCGCATCAGGTGCATCGCGGTGCGGTAGTCGCCGACGCCACCCGCGATCACCGGGACATCCAGCTCGGCGATGAAGCGCTTGAGGTTCAGCGGCTCGCTGTCGCGGACCACGTGCTCGGCGGAGATGATCGTGCCCTGGAGCACCAGGATCTCGACGCCTGCGGCGAGCAGGTCCGGGGTGAGTTCCTCGGCGTGCTGCGGGCTGACCCGCACCGCGACGTGCGCGCCGGAGTCGCGGATCTCCTTGATCGACTGCGACAGCAGGTCCAACCGGATCGGCGCGGCGTGCAGCTCCTGGAGCAACCGGACGGCCGCGTTGGGGTCCTCATCGTTGTCCGCGGCGTTGACCAGCCGGAACATGACGTCCTCGACATCGGCGTGCCGGGCCCACAGTCCCTCGGCATTCAGGACGGCCAGCCCGCCCAGCTCACCGATCCGCACCGCGGTGGCGGGCGAGACGATCGCGTCCGTGGGGTGGGTGACCAGCGGGATATCGAAACGGTAGGCATCGATCTGCCAACCCAATGAGACGTCCTTCGACGACCGCGTACGACGAGACGGCACGATCTCCACGTCGTCGAGGTCGTAAGCACGCATCGCTGTGCGTCCTCTACCGATCTCCACCTGATCCCGCACGTCCCACTCCCTACGCCGTTCCAGCAGAGGAAGCCATTGTGAAGCGCCCGGTCGACGGCGCCGACCCCGGGGGTCCGCCGAACGCACCGAGTGAGACTCGACACGGTTGCGCCGAACAGCCGATCAAGCGCTCACCAGCGGTATCCGGATAGGGCGATCCCGTAGAGGACCTACCGCCCCGCCGCTGGCCGAAACCCCGGCTGGTCGCCGGGGTTGCCGAGTGCTGCTACGGCGTTTCGGCCACGGCCACTAGTGCGCGGTGTAGTTCGGAGCCCCCACCGTCATGGTGATGTGGTGCGGATGGCTCTCCTTGAGCCCGGCCGCCGTGATCCGCACGAGCTGGGCGTCCTGCAGCTCCGCCACGGTGCGTGAACCCGTGTAACCCATGCCTGCCGCCAGGCCGCCGACCAGCTGGTGGATGACCTGTGCGAGCGGCCCTCGGAACGGAACGCGCCCCTCGATGCCCTCCGGGACCAGATTGTCGTCGGACAGCACGTCGTCCTGGAAGTAACGGTCCTTCGAGTAGGACTTCGACGGGCCCCGCGAGCTCATCGCGGCCAGCGAACCCATGCCCCGGTAGGTCTTGTACTGCTTGCCATTGATCAGGACCAGGTCGCCGGGCGCCTCGGTGGTGCCACCGAGCAGGCTGCCCAACATCACCGAGCTGGCGCCTGCGGCGATGGCCTTGGCGATGTCACCCGAGTACTGGATACCGCCATCGCCGATCACCGGCACACCGGCGGGCCGACAGGCCAGGTCCGCCTCGTAGATCGCGCTGATCTGCGGCACACCCACGCCCGCGACGACCCGGGTCGTGCAGATGGAACCGGGGCCGACGCCGACCTTCACGCCGTCGGCGCCCGCGTCGACCAGCGCCTGCGCACCCGCTCGGGTGGCCACGTTGCCGCCGATGACGTCGACCCGGTCGCCCAGTTCGCGCTTGAGCAGCGAGACCATGTCGACCACGGCCCGCGAATGCCCGTGCGCGGTGTCGACCACGATCACGTCGACGCCCGCATCGGCCAGCGCCATCGAGCGCTCCCGAGCCTCCGGGCCCACGCCGACGGCCGCGCCGCAGAGCAGCCTGCCGTCGGTGTCCTTTGTCGCGTTGGGGTACTTCTCGGTCTTGACGAAGTCCTTGACCGTGATCAGGCCACGGAGCTTGTTGGCGCCGTCCACGATCGGCAGCTTCTCGATCTTGTGGCGGCGCAGCAGTCCGAGCGCGGCCTCCGCCGTCACGCCGACCTGCGCGCTCACCAGCGGAGCGGTGGTCATCACCTCGCGGACGCGACGGGTGTAGTCGACCTCGAACCGCATGTCGCGGTTGGTGATGATGCCGACGAGCGTGCCGTCCGGGTCGGTGACCGGGACCCCGGAGATGCGGAACCGCGCGCACAGGGCGTCGACGTCGGCCAGCGAGTCCTCCGGCGAGCAGGTCACGGGATCGGTCACCATGCCCGCCTCGGACCGCTTCACGACCTCGACCTGCGCGGCCTGCTCGGCCACCGGCAGGTTGCGGTGCAGCACGCCCATCCCGCCCTGTCGGGCCATTGCGATGGCCATCCTGGCCTCGGTGACGGTGTCCATCGCCGAAGCAAGCAGCGGGATACGCAGTCGCACGTTCCGAGAGAGCGGAGTGCTGGTGTCCACTCCACTGGGGATGACGTCGGACTCCGCAGGCAGCAGGAGGACGTCGTCAAAGGTGAGTCCGAGCGAGGCGAACTTCGCGGGCAGCCCGCCCTCGACGTCCCGGAGCGAGGTTCGCACGTCAACCGAATCGCTGGTGGTCACTGGGAATTGCCTTCCTGAAACACCTGCCGCTTCACGAAAGGCGACGGTGCCTTGCGTATGTGCGACTGCCTGATGTCCCGCTCGTCCTCCGTTTGAGGGTGAACATCCTCGCGGGTTCTTCCATGGTATCTACGACAACCTTGCGGTCTCGCCCGGTACCGTGCGGGCGTGCCGCACGATGCCCTACCCCCAGATCCGTTCGCGAGCGACCCGGAGGACCCGGCGCGTGTCCTGGGCGAGCCCTCGGACGACGATGACCGAGCACTCGACGACGACGAGCGGACCGAGCTGCTGGCGGATCTCGCCGATCTCGCCGTCTACCAGGCCCTGTTGGAGCAACGGGGTCTGCGCGGCATCGTCGTCGACTGTGTGGATTGCGCCGAACCCCACTACCACGACTGGGAGCTACTCCGCTCCAGCCTGCGACAGCTGTTGTCCGATGGGCACATGCGGCCGCACGAGCCCGCGTACAACCCGGACCCCAATCACTACGTGACCTGGGAGTACTGCCGAGGGTACGCCGACGCCACGGGGGCGGCCGAAATCTAATCGCTGCCCGCCTGCCTGCCCGCCGGGGCTCCGCAGCGGACCGGGATCGAACGATCCGATCACCGGCGACGACACTCCTGCGGCGGCCCCGATTCGCCAGGGCCCGCCGCTGGAGCATTCGTCGTCTTCTCATTCGCCGCCGGATGGCGGTGGCGAGATGCTCTCCGTCCGAGACCCGGTGCTGGTCTCCGGCGCGCTGTCGGTGGGATCACTCGACGGCGGCGGTTCCGAGGACGGCGGTGGCGAACTCGGGGAGGACGGCTCCTCGGTCGGTGACGGCGAGGTCTCCTCCGGCGGGCTCGTCACGGAGTCGTCGGTCTCCTCCGGCGGCGAGGGCTGCTCGGTCGTGCTGTCGTCGGCGACCACCGGCGGTTCCCCGTCCGGTTCGCTCTCCGTCGTCGACTCGCCCTGGGACTCGTCCTCCGGCGACGTCTCGGGCGCCAACTGCTCGCGCAACCGATCGTGCGTCGCCAGCAGATGGGCATGCCCGTCGTCATCGGATACCGACGACAGCGAGGCACCGGCGCGCTTGAGCGCCGCATCCGCCAGTTCCATCCGCCCGTCGAACAACGCGGCCTGAGCGGCGGCCAGTTCGTCCTGGACCTTCGACGCGGCCTCGACCGAGTTCGCATGTTCGGTGAACAAGACCTGCGACAAGCCCCACAGCGTGTCGCCCGGCCTGGCTTCCCGCGCGGCAACGCTCACGCCGGTGAACGTGATCGCGAGCACTGCGGCAGCGGTGGCCAACGGAACCAGATACCGGTTCTTGCGGCGCACCTGCGGGCGAGCCGCCGCGATGGTCGCCACAGCGGTGTCGATGTCGACCAGTTCCCCGAAGGGCTCACTGTCGATCTCGCGCCGCCATTCGACCAGGATCGCGTTGAGTTCCTGATCCGTGGACTGCTCCGCGCCGACGGCCGGGTCGGTTCCTCCGAGCGCATCGAGCAGCGCGTCATCGGCCTGAACTGCGGAGAGGTCGATGTGCTCGGTCGAATCGGACGACGACTCCGGTGTGCTGCTCTTCTCGTCGCGCGCACCCTTAGCGGACTCGTCAGAGTCATTTCTGTCGGCCACTTCAGACCACCTCCTCCGTGGCGAGCGTCTTCCTCAGTCTGGTCAGAGCCCGGTGCTGGGCAACCCGGACGGCGCCCGGCGTCGAGTCGACGGCCTCCGCCGTCTCCTCTGCTGAGAGTCCGACGACCACCCTGAGCAGCAAGATCTCGCGCTGTTTCGGTGGCAGCACCTGAAGCAGCCTTCCCATCTGTCCAGACAACTCGTCCTGCATGGCCCGTTGCTCTGGACCCGCCTCGTTTCCTGGCGAATCCGGAACCTCGGATACCGGTTCGGACTTGTTACGGGCTGCAGCGCGGTGTGCATCGGCGACCTTGTGCGAAGCGATGCCGTACACGAACGCCAGGAATGGTCGTCCCTGGTCGCGGTAGCCCGGCAACGCCGTGAGCACGGCGAGACACACCTCCTGGGCGACGTCGTCCGCCGAAGCCGACGACCGTTCCTGTCTACCGACCCTGGCGCGGCAGTACCGCACCACAAGAGGACGAATGGCCGCCAACAACCGTTCGATGGCGCGACGATTACCGCCGACGGCCTCGCCGACGACAGCGTCCAGTCCGTCCCCCAAATTAGTCATCGCAGTGGACAGCCCTGGCGTTACCGGCGTGGACGGGTGCGGTGGTCAGCTTGATGTATGTCACTCAACGCACCGATCGATTCAACCGGATCGGTGAGGCTGGTGTCCTCCGAGAGTTGGGCATCACATCACCTGACCTAACCAGAACGACGCGTCGTGACCGACATCGACTCAGCCATACCGACGGCGGGACAACCGCTTGGCTCAGTGTCTCAACTGACGGAAAGGCCGTCGGCGGGGGCCCCGGGCATGAACATCTCGACCGCGAAAAGCCAGCGGAGATGTCGACGTTGTCCGCGCAGCACAAGGCGCCGACCAGCGGTGTCGCATGCCGGTCGGCGCTAGTGGTGCAGCGAGATCAGGAGACGAGCCCCCTGCGGAAGCCGTGTGCGACCGCTTGCGCACGGTCACGCACACCCAGTTTGCGAAAAAGACGTCGTGCGTGTGTCTTGACTGTGTCCTCGGACAGATAGAGCTCGCGCCCGATCTGACCATTGCTCTTGCCCTGGCTCATGCCCCGCAGCACCTGGAGCTCCCGCTCGGTGAGCTGGACTCCCGGGTCGGAGGGCTGACGCGGAGCGGGCACCGCGGTGCTCGCCAGCGTGTGCGCCAAGGCGGCGACCAGCTCGGGACGGGAGGCGTCCCAACGAAGGTAACCGCGCGCTCCGCCTGCGATCGCGGCAGCAATGCTGCCCGCGTCGTCCGGGGCGCCGAAAACGATGACATTGGCCTGTGGGTGAGCCGAGACGAGTCGCCTGGTGGCTTCCACGCCCGTTGGCACGGCGCGCTGGGTTCCCACCAGCACGACATCGACAGCCTGCCGTGAGAAACGAGCGAGTAGCTCGTCACCGTGGGCTACACAATCGATCCGGCTCACACCCGGGACCGCCGACATCACGCGAGTGAGCCCCTCCCGGACGCTCCGCCGGTCATCGCAGATCAAGACCGTCGTCACGGGAACTCCTTCCTGCAGCCGAGTGACGTTCCACTTCCCTATCGGACGCCGGTCGCCAAACCTTGACCCGATCTGATGCTTAATCCGTCAAGTACTTGCTCCGACGGCTAGCCGACCGAGGTTCACCGGAATGGAGCACTCTGCGACCCTACCCAGAACTCCGTCGGCCGCGAGAGATTTTCCAGAGAGCGTTGCCTTGGTCACCCTTCGTGAGTTTTCGGCGCGCAGATCGGCCTCGATAGCCCCGCTCAGCCTCGGGGGGGCCGAAGCGGCCTGCTAGGTCCGGCCGCCGCGCACCGACACGGTCCGCTCGATGAGTTCCACCGCCGAAGGCAGCTCGGTCAACACCTCGACCCGGCCCGGCAGCGTGCTGCGATCCCAGCCCGGCCCGCCCGCGAACAGCCGGACCCGCTGCCGGGTCCTGGGCAACGCCTCGAACACCGCCGGATCGCCACAGCGCGGCCGCTGCGCCCACAGGACGATGGCGGCGGGCGCCACGCGACGCACCGCCGCGATGATCCCGTCCACCGGCAGCCCGAAGCCCAACAGTCGCGCGCCGAGCCTGCGCACCGAGAGTTCTGCGGCCAACACGTAGACGGGCAGGGCCTGGACCTCGCCGGGGGCACCGAGCAGCAGGACGGACCGGGCGGTCCTCGGTTCGCCAGCTCCGGCCGTCACCGTGCTCATCACCGTGATGAGGCATTCGCTGAGCAACCGGGTCATCTCCATGCCCTCGCCGGAGTGCTCCCAACGCTCGTTCAACGCGGACAGCACCGGCTCGGCCAGCTCCTGCCAGACCGTCAGCACGCCGTCCTCGCGCAGGGCCTCCAGCAGCAGTCGGTTCACCGACCACGAGTCCATCGCGGTCACCGCCCGACCGAGTCCCCTGGCCCGACTGCTCGCGCCGGGGAGCCGCAGTCCGCGACCACCGGAACGGGCCCGATGTTCGAAGTCGGGCAGATCCAGGCCGCCGGAGAGCAATCCGGAGGCGAGCCCGGGCAGCGGGTCCGTATCGGCGCCGTCCGTCGCAGGCTGCCTCGCGGCGGAATCGGTGGCCGGTTCGGCGCCCAGGCGCTCGGAGTCCACCACCAGGCCTGCCCGTCGAGGCTGCGGGGGCGCCTCGGCCTCGGCGACCCGTCCGGTCACCCGCATCGAATCGGCGGGCTGCTCGGTGGGCTGCCTCGGGGGCGGCGGGGTGTTCAGGGCGTAACGCGCGGCCTCTGCGGGGGAAGCGCCGCGCAACAGCGCGTGCTGCATCAATTCCAGCCGAGCGAGGTCGCGCGGGCCGTAGCGGCGATGTCGTCCGCTGGTATGTCCGCTCGGCCCGAGTCCATAACGCCGATCCCAGGTACGCAGGGTGGCGGGAGCGATACCTAGTCGACGGGCCATCGCCGCCACGGTCAGGGAGGGCTCGTCGCCCATGGCGTCGGCCAGCGGTTCGACTTCGCCAAGCGGCGCTACGCAGCCCTCGTCGATCTCACCGCCGTCATCGGGTCCTGGCTGCGTGGTCACGAGGCCATGTCCGTTCCGGTCGTCTGGACGGTGAACTGATCACCGGTTTCTCGGCGGTCCAGGGGCACTTAGTGCTCCACGCCACAGGATAACGCCCATTAGTGTGAACAACTTATGGAGCGAAGGGTCTTGAACAAGTTATGGCGCGGTTCTAGCGTAGATCCCCATACGGGGGTGCGGTCCGCACCCACGATCAAAGTGCACCACTTGCGGGGAGGTGGTCGACAAATGGCCGACACTCGGCGGCTGCCAGGGCCTAACGCGGACCTGTGGGATTGGCAGCTTCAAGGCTCATGCAGGGGCATGGACAGCGCCTTCTTCTTCCATCCGGACGGCGAGAGAGGTCCGGCCAGATCGCGGCGGGAGGCGCGCGCGAAAGAGGTCTGCCAGCAGTGCCCGGTACTCGAACAGTGCAGACAACACGCCTTGGCGGTGCAGGAGCCGTACGGCATCTGGGGCGGGCTCTCCGAGGCCGAGAGAACCCTGTTGATCAAATCGAAGAGTCGTCGAATGGCCGGTCTGGCCTCCTGACTCGCCACACCGACGCAACACACCGACGCAACACGACGGGGCGGCACCGCGTGAAGCCGGTGCCGCCCCGTGTGTTGTGCAAGGGGTGTGTCGAGGGTCAGTGGTTGTGCCCGTGACCGACCGCCGAGTCCTCCTCCGGAAGCTCCACGACGGCGCTCTCGGTGGTGAGGATCATGCGGGCGATCGAAGCGGCGTTCACCACGGCGGACCGGGTGACCTTGACCGGGTCGACGATGCCCGACTCGAACAGGTCGCCGTAGGTCAGCGCGGAGGCGTCGAAGCCGCCGCCCCAGCTCTGCTCGGCCACCTTGGAGACCACCACGGCACCTTCGAGGCCGGCGTTGGAGGCGATCCAGAACAACGGCGCGGTCAGCGCGGCACGCACGATCGCCACGCCCGTCGCCTCGTCGCCGGTGAGGCCGAGGTTGCCGTCCAGTTCCTTGGCAACGTGCACCAGACTGGAACCGCCACCGGGGATGATGCCCTCTTCGACGGCCGCCTTGGTGGCCGCGATGGCGTCCTCGATGCGGTGCTTGCGCTCCTTGACCTCGATCTCGGTGGCCGCACCGACCTTGATCACCGCGACACCGCCGGAGAGCTTGGCCAGCCGCTCCTGCAGCTTCTCGCGGTCCCACTCGGAGTCGGTCGCGTCGATCTCACGGCGCAGCTGCTCGACCCGGCCGTCGATGGCCTCACGGGTGCCCGCGCCGTCCACCAGGGTGGTGTCGTCCTTGGTGACCACCACGCGGCGGACCTTGCCCAGCACGTCCACACCGGAGTCGGCGAGCTTCATGCCGATCTCGGGGGCGACGACCTGCGCGCCGGTCACGACGGCGAGGTCGTCCAGGAACGCCTTCCGACGGTCGCCGAAGTACGGCGCCTTGACGGCGACGACCCGCACGGTCTTGCGGATCGAGTTGACCACGAGGGTGGAGAGCGCCTCGCCCTCGACGTCCTCGGCGATGATCAGCAGCGGCTTGCCCGCCTCGACGACCTTCTCCAGCAGCGGCAGGAAGTCGGCCAACGAGGAGATCTTGTCCCGGTGCAGCAGCACCAGGGCGTCCTCCAGCACCGCTTCCTGGCGGTCGGCGTCGGTGACGAAGTGCGGCGACAGGAAGCCCTTGTCGAACTGGACGCCCTCGGTCACCTCCAGCCAGGTGGACATGGTGGAGGCTTCTTCGATCGTGACGACGCCGTCCTCGCCGACCCGCTCGATGGCCTCGCCGAGCAGCGCGCCGATCGTCTCGTCCCGCGAGACGACGGTGCCGACCTGCGCGATGTTCTCGCGACCCTTGACCGGGGTGGCCTTGGTCTTGAGGCTCTCGACCACGGCGTCGGCGGCGGCCTGGATGCCCTTGCCGATCACCAGCGGGTTGGCGCCCGCAGCCACGTTGCGCAGGCCCTCGGTGACCAGGGCCTGAGCCAGCACGGTGGCGGTGGTGGTGCCGTCGCCCGCCGCGTCGTTGGTCTTGGTCGCGACGCTCTTCGCGAGCTGGGCGCCCAGGTTCTCGTACGGGTCGTCGAGCTCGACATCGCGAGCGACCGTCACACCGTCGAGGGTGATCGTCGGCGCACCGAACTTCTTGTCCAGCACGACGTGCCTGCCGCGCGGGCCGAGGGTGACCTTGACGGTGTTTGCGAGCTTGTTGACGCCACTCTCCAGCGAGCGCCGCGCCTGCTCGTCGAACCGGATCTGCTTAGCAGCCATTCTGCGTCCCTCTCAAGGGGTATTGAGGCTTGCTTGTCGGACCACGTCGGGTGACCAGCAGCGCGGACCACCTACGAGAGTCCAAAACAACCAGGGGGAACATGCCGCCGCCCCGGAGATCCCGAGGCTCCGGGACCGCCGGGGCGGTGGCACAGATCGCCTAACGTGAACTCGTCAGTTCACGACGGCCAGAACGTCGCGCGCGGAGAGGATCAAGTACTCCTCGCCGCTGTACTTGACCTCGGTGCCGCCGTACTTCGAGTAGATGACGACGTCACCGACTGCGACATCCAGCGGGATCCGGTTGCCGTTGTCGTCGACGCGACCCGGTCCGACGGCCAGGACCTTGCCCTCCTGGGGCTTCTCCTTGGCCGTGTCCGGGATGACGATGCCGGACGCGGTCGTCGTCTCGGCTTCGCTCGCCTGGACGACGATCTTGTCCTCGAGTGGCTTGATGTTCACGCTCGCCACGATGTGACCTCCACCTTCTGGGGCCTCGGAAGCGTTGGCAGGATTTGACGGCTCCTGCCACCCCGCCGTCGCGGGTGCCGGGGCGGTTCAGCGCCGTACTGCTGGCACTCTACCCAGCCGAGTGCCAATCATCAACGCCGGGGCTCGCACCCGGACCGCCCGCAGTGCGGCCGAGAGAAGATCCGCAGGCGGGAGGCGGCGCTCTCGCACCTGCGGCGGGTCTGCCGCACCACCCTACGGTCAGCCGGATCCGGCGCGTCGATTCGCCTGGTCGGCCGGGTCGCAGACGCGGCCGATTCGAAGCCCACACCGACCGACGGCGACCCGGGATTCCCGTGACCGTCGGCAGGCATGAGACGGGCCGACAGTCGCCCACCCGGCCCGCCTGCGCGGGAATACCCGGCCGTGGCACCGATTTCGCCGTCCGCCCGACTCCCTGCCGTTCACCGAATCGTGGGCGACGCATCACCTCGCGGGGATCGCCTCGCCATGAGCGCGCGCGAGGGTCGGCAGACGGCCGCCGGTCCCCGCGGCCCGCCGGATCCCCACCACAGGAGGACAGACGTGACCGAACGCGCCACCAAGCCTTCTCTCGTACCGACTGGCCGCTCCGCGTTATCCCGCCGATCGATGCTGGTTGCGGGCACCGCAGCGGCAGGCTTGACCGTCGTCGCCCCCGCAGCGGGCTGGGCGGGACCGGCTGGAGCCACCGACCCGGGCAGCACCCCGGCGGCGGTACCGCCCCGTGACCCCTTCACGCTCGGGGTCGCCTCCGGCGATCCCTTCCCGGACGGCATGGTGCTCTGGACCCGCCTGGCGCCGGACCCGCTGGCCGAGGACGGGATGGGCGGCATGCCCGCCCGCAACGTCGCGGTGCAGTGGGAACTCGCCAGGGACGAACGGTTTCGCCGGGTGGTGCGGCGCGGCACCGAGCACGCGCGCCCCGAACTCGGGCACAGCGTGCACGTCGAACTCTCCGGGCTGCGCTCCGGAACCGAGTACTTCTTCCGCTTCCGCAGCGGCAGACACCACTCCCCCGTCGGCCGGACCAGAACGGCACCGGAACACGGGGTGCTCGGCGGCGGCCTGAGTATGTGTTTCGCCTCCTGCGCGCAGTACGAGCACGGCTACTTCACCGCCTACCGCAGGCTCGCCGAGGAAGAGCCGGATCTGGTGCTGCACCTCGGCGACTACCAGTACGAGTACCGGGCGGGCGACTACGACGCGCCGGGCGGCAACGTCCGCGACCACGATGGCCCCGAGACCGAGACACTGGCGAACTACCGACAGCGTCATGCCCAGTACAAGGCCGACACCGACCTGCAGGCCGCGCACGCGGTCGCGCCGTGGCTGGTGGTCTGGGACGACCACGAGATCGACAACAACTGGGCGGGCGAGGTGCCGGAGAAGCCGGAGATCCCGCAGCCCGACTTCGCCGCCCGCCGCACCGCCGCGGCCCAGGCCTACTACGAGAACATGCCGCTGCGCCGCAGTTCGGTACCGGCGGGCGTGGACATCCGGCTCTATCGCAAGCTCCGCTGGGGCGGACTGGCGAACTTCCACATGATGGACACCCGGCAGTACCGCGACGACCAGGCCTGCGGCGACGGTTGGAAGGACTGCGACGAGGCGGGCAACCCGACTCGGACGATCACCGGCGCGGAGCAGGAGGCCTGGCTGCTCGACGGGTTCCGCCGTTCCAGGGCGCGGTGGGACATCCTCGGTCAACAGGTGTTCTTCACCCAACGGGAGAACGCCTCGGGCGCCAACAGCATGGACGCCTGGGACGGCTACGCGGCTTCGCGGGATCGGGTGACCCAGGGGTGGGTGGACGCGGGCGTCCGCAACGCCGTCGTCCTCACCGGCGACGTCCACACCCACTGGGCCAACGAGGTCAAGCTCGACTACAACGACCCGGACTCGCGGTCGGTCGGTACCGAACTGGTGTGCTCCTCGATCACCTCGGGCGGCGATGGCGCCGACTCCGACCCGAACGACAACGAATCCGTGCAGCTCAACCCGCATATCAAATTCTTCAACGGGCAGCGTGGCTATGTCCGTACCCGGATCACCCGCGACGAGTTGCGGGCCGATTTCCGAGTGGTGGACCGGGTGAGCGTGCCGGACGCCCAGGTTCACACCAGGGCGTCGTTCGTGGTGCCCGACCGCGAGGCGACGCTGCACGAGGCCTGATCGGCCAGGGGCCGCCGGAGCGAGATCGCGGCTGAGCGGCGCGCGGCTACCCGGACTCCCGCCGGGCGCCGGACGTCGTCACACCAGGTGGATCGTGGAGACCGGCAACGCCGGATCGGCCCCGAACTCGGCGGGTGAGGGCGCTGCCCCCGCCGCGAACAGGTGGGCGCCCAACGCGGCGATCATCGCGCCGTTGTCGGTGCACAGCCGGGGCCGGGGGATCCGCAGTTCGATACCCGCCTCGGCGCAGCGGATGGCGGCCAACTCACCGAGACGTGAGTTGGCCGCCACCCCACCGGAGATGACCATGGTCTGCACGCCGTGCTCGCGGGCAGCCCGGACCGCCTTGGCCGTCAGCACATCGGCGACCGCCTCCTGGAACGACGCGGCCACGTCGTCGACGGGCACCGGCTCGCCCGAGGCCCGTCGCTGTTCGACCCAGCGGGCCACCGCCGTCTTCAATCCGGAGAACGAGAAATCATGGCGGGCGTCGCGCGGCCCGGTCAGCCCGCGCGGGAACGCGATGGCCTGCCGGTCGCCTCGTCGGGCCGCCGCGTCGATCGGCGGACCGCCCGGATAGGGCAGCTCCAGCAGCCGGGCGACCTTGTCGTACGCCTCGCCCGCCGCGTCGTCGATGGTGGATCCGAGCTCGGTGATGGACGAGGCGATGTCCTCCACCAACAGCAGCTGGGTGTGTCCGCCGGAGACCAGCAGCGCCAGGCAGGGCTTCGGGAGGCTGCCGTGCTCCAGGGTGTCGACCGCGACGTGACCGGCGAGATGGTTGACGCCGTAGAGCGGCCGATCGAGCACGGCCGCGTAGGCCTTCGCCGCGGACACCCCGACGAGCAGCGCACCCGCCAGACCGGGACCGGCGGTCACCGCGACGGCATCCACATCGCGCAGGCTCAGTCCGGCGTCGCCGAAGGCCCGACGCACCATCGGGACCATCGACTCCAGGTGGGCGCGGCTGGCCACCTCCGGCACCACGCCGCCGAATCTGGCGTGCAGCTCGACGCTGGAGGCGACGGCGTCGGCCAGCAGCTCGACCGAGCCGTCGGCATGCAGTCCGACCAGGCCGACACCGGTCTCATCGCAGGAGCTCTCGATCCCGAGCACGATCGACTCTGGCCTGCCCATCACGCCGTCTCCTCGTTCGTACCGGCCTGCGTTTCGCGCCGCGCCGGCCGTCGCATGGTGTGCGCGTCCGCGCCGGAAGGTTGGTAGTAGCGCTTGCGCAGGCCGACCACCTCGAAGCCGTTGCGCTCGTACATGGCGATGGCGGGCCGGTTGTCGGTGCGTACCTCCAGGAAGGTCGCGGCCCGCACCTGGTCGGCGCGATCCAGCAGCGCACCCAGCAGGGCCGTGCCGACGCCTCGGCCCTGGTATTCGGGGTCGACCGCGATGGTG
Source organism: Actinoalloteichus hymeniacidonis (assembly GCF_014203365.1). Classification (NCBI taxonomy): domain Bacteria; kingdom Bacillati; phylum Actinomycetota; class Actinomycetes; order Pseudonocardiales; family Pseudonocardiaceae; genus Actinoalloteichus; species Actinoalloteichus hymeniacidonis. The sequence goes on along the minus strand of NZ_JACHIS010000001.1, from coordinate 521,866 downwards.
TGCACCTCGGCCTCGAAGTCGGGCGCCCGGCCCACCACGGCGAGTCCGGCATAACCGATCAGGGTGCCCGCCCCGGCGGCAGGCTTCGCGTCATCGCCTGCCGCAGCGGACCCCGCGTCGACGCGATGCGCGGCGAGGTAGAGGTGCCCGGCGGCGAGTTCGGCGCGGAAGGCGGATTCCCGCCACGGATCGTCGCCGGGGAACAGCTGCGCTTCGAGCTCGGCGCAGCGGGCCAGATCCGCCTCGGTCAGCGGTAGCAGTCGGAAGCTCATCAGGTGGTCACCCTCTTCGGAGCGCCGGGCGCCACCGCATCCGGCCTGCGCAGATACAACGGCACCAGCGGTCGGGGCTCGCCACGTTCGAGAGCAGCGGCGGCGATCACCCTGGCCAAGCCCAGCGGGGTCGGCCCTACCTCGGAGTGCACGGGCAGTTCGAACAGCGGGGCATGCGTCGATGCCATCGGCCCGGCGACCGCCGCCACGTCCAACTCCGGCAGGCGCTCGGCCAGTGCGGCGGGCGTGGCGACCTCGGGGCCGTGGGTGCGGGCGCCGGACGTGTCGTAGCGAGCCCAATAGAGCTCGCGACGCCGCGCATCACTGACCACGAGCAGTGGGCCTGGCTGCGTGCCGTCCTCGACGGCTGCGGCGCGCGCCGCGTCCAGCGAGCAGACCGGATACACCGGCCGATCGAGGGCATCTCCGAGGGCGGCGGCGGTGACCATCCCCACCCGCAGACCGGTGAAGGGCCCCGGTCCGACTCCGGCCGCGATCGCGTCGATATCACCGAGCGCACGGCCCGCCGACTCGACGGCGGACCGGACCAACGGCGTCAGCAGCTCACCGTGGGCACGGGGATCCACCACGATCCGTTCGGCGAGCAGTCGAGGCGCGGCGGCTTCGGTCACCTCGATCAGCCCGGCGCTGACCGAGGGGGTGGCGGTGTCGATGGCGAGCAGTAGCACGAGCCAGAGCCTAGGAGTCGGCCCGATCCCGCCGTTGGCTGGCCTGCGGTGACGTCTGATCCGGGTCCGCAGGCGTCCCCTCGGCCGCCGAGGACCTCGACCACCGCGGGTTCTCGGCCAGCAGTCTCCGGGCAGGGGTGGTGTGCTCGATCGCGCGGGCGCTCCGACTGCGGGCACCTCACCACCGGTCGGATTCGGCAACGGCGTCCGCAAGATCGTTGCCCACTGCCGATGCTGGAGGTTTCATGTCCGAGCTGGTCGAGCAGGTTGAACAGATCGAACGAGTCTCGTCGGGCGCTCGCGTAGCAGGCCCGCAGGTCGAGCGCGGTAGAGAGATCTTGACGCCCGAGGCGCTGGGTTTCCTCGTCGGGCTGCACCGACGCTTCGCCGCGCAACGCCGGGCTCTGCTCGCCAGGCGCATCCTGCACCGAGAGGAGGCCGTTCGACGCGGTGGCCTCGACTTCCGTCCCGAGACGGCCGAGATCCGACGATCGGATTGGCGGGTCGCGCCCGCCCCCGCTGATCTCCGGGACCGCCGGGTCGAGATCGCGAGCCCCACCCAACGCGTCGCGACGATCAATGCGCTCAATTCCGGGGCCCGGGTCTGGCTTGCCGACTTGGAAGACTCCAACACCCCGCACTGGGAGAACGTCATCGGGGGGCAGGTCAATCTCTTCGACGCCGTACGGCGGACGATCACGCACACCACTGTCGACGGCCGGACCCACACGCTGCGGACAGACGTGGAATCGGCAGCCATCATCGTGCGGCCCCGAGGCTGGCACCTGCCCGAGCCGCACCTGATGGTCGACGGCGAACCGATGGCGGCCTGCCTGGTCGACTTCGGGCTGTATCTCTTCCACAACGCGGCCGAACTGCTGGCGAGGGACAGCGGCCCGTACTTCTACCTGCCGAAACTGGAGGGCGGGCTGGAAGCCAAGCTGTGGAACGACGTCTTCGTCCATGCGCAACGGGAGCTGGCACTGCCGATCGGCAGTATTCGCGCGACCGTGCTGATCGAGACCATTCCCGCTGTCTTCGAGATGGACGAGATCCTCTACGAGCTACGCCAGCACGTCTCGGGGCTGGCGACCGGCCGATGGGACTACCTGTTCAGTGTCCTCAAGACCTTCCGGGATGCCGGTCCGAGATTCGTCCTACCGGATCGCGGGGCCGCCGCCCCGACCACGCCCTTCCTGCGGGCCTACACCGATCTGCTCATACGCATCTGCCATCGACGCGGCGCCCACGCCATCGGCGGGATCGCGACGCAACTTCCGGACGGCCGGGACGCGTACGCCGTCGCAACGGCGTCGAACGCCGTGCGCGCGGAGAAGCGCCGCGAGGCCGCCGACGGCTTCGATGGTTCCCGGGTGTCGCATCCAGGGCTCGTGGGGCTGTGTCGCGAGGCCTTCGACGAGGTTCTGCGCGTCGACCCGAACCAGCTGGACCGGACCAGGGACGAGGCGACCTACGATCCGCAGACGCTGCTCGACATCGCCTCGGCGGGCGGTGTCGTCACCGACGTCGGGCTGCGGGCGGCCGTCGACCTCGGCATCCGTTACCTCATCGGTTGGCTCGGCGGCTCGGGTGCGGTGCCCATCGGCCGTCGGCTCGTGGACACCGCCACCGCCGAGATCTCTCGCTCGCAGCTATGGCAATGGGTACACAACGGAGTGCAACTCGAGTCCGGCGCGACCGTGGATGTCGAACTGGTGCACGAGGTGGTGCAGGAGACGCGGGAGCGTCTACAGGTCGAATTGCCCGCCGGCCAGCTGCCTCGACTCGACGAGGCCACCGAATGGTTCGAAGAGGTCGCTCTGTCGGAGCGCTTCATCGATTTCCTGACGTTGCCCGCAGTGCAACGGCTGCCGTGATCGGCGTGGGATCCAGCCAACGCCGTGCCGAGCCATCGCATCCCCGGTGGCGCCCATGCGGTCGCGTCGCTTGAGGCTCGTTGGTCTTGCATCGTGCCGATCGGCGAACCGTGTCTGCACCGCAGCTGTGCGGCTGCGGTGCAGACTCGGGTGACAGCCGCACAACGCGATGTCGACCGGTAGGCGAGCTCCTGATCAGCCCGTCGTGATCTGGTACGAGCGCAGCATCGTCTGATCGACGCTGTTGCCCGCCGCGTCGACGGCGCTGGCCCGCAACGAGACGAACCCGTCCGAATCCGGGTGATCCAGTAGCGCCGTCGCGCCCTGCTCGGTCGCCGTCGTCGGCACGACGGCCCAGGATGCACCGTCGTCGTAGGAGACCTCCATGGTCAGCTCCGTGATCTCGGTGCCGAGCAGGTGCTCCGGGTGCAGTTGAACCGGATATTCGACCCCTGCGGGCGCACGGCCGAAGTCGTCGACCTCGCTCTCGAACCGCACACCCGCCAGCGGCAACACCTCCGGCTGGTCCCCCTCGACGGGCGCGGAGTCGAAGGTCCAGGAGACCTCGACCTCGGTACCGATCAGGCGACCACGGCGCCTCGCGGGTGGCTGCGACCTCAAGGGTGTACCTGCCCGCGTCCGCAGGCACGGCGAAGCTGCCTGCGCCGACCTCCGGTGAACTCCCCAGCACTTCGCCATCCCGCGACAACGTGGTGTTTCCGACGAGGCCCTCCCCACCCCGATGTAAGCCGTATCGGCCTCGGCCGTGGCGAAAGCACCCACGGAGATTTCGATCCGGTCGCCGATCCGTTGGCTGCGGCGCGCTTCGTAGCCGTAGGGGGACGGGCTCAGTGGCGCCGAGTTCCAATTCGTCTCGACCTCTTCGGCCTCTCGGGCACCCGAGAATCCGATGGACTCGGCGAGAGTCGAATCGGAATCCGGATCGAGCAGCATCAGGTCCTCGTCCCATTCTCCCGGCGTGAAGAATTCGAGAGATTCGTTCGGCAACTCGCGCATGAAGCCGACCGAGGGGGTGATGTCGGTTCCGGGCAGGTATCCGTAGGAGACCAACAGCGCCATTGATTCAACGCCCTGCGCACGGCGGATATCGGCAGGTCAGCGCCGCACCTGAACCGGCTGCACCCAAGGGACATCACAGCATCGACACACCGACGCGAAAGCGTGGCTGCGGCAGACGACAGCATTCGGCCAGTGCACAAGAGTTGTCATCTGGTTTTTCCGCTCGACATCTTGCAACAGTCCCCGGTGCGCGCCGCTCCGACACCGCCCGGCGGAATCGACTACCTATTTCGTTGCCGAATTATCGATTTGTCCGAAATCGATTTGTGCGATCCTCACCTGAATGCCGGGTTCGCAGAACAGAGGATCAGAGATCGGCGAGTCGACGCGTCCACGTCGGTCCGTTCGCCACGAGCACCGCCGAGCGCGAGTCGTCGAGTTTGCGGTCGAGCCGGATGAGCAGGTGTTCCTCCGTCAATGCCTCGGCGAGACCCTCACCCCACTCGACGACGACCACGGCCTGGTCGAGGTCGAAGCCGAGGTCCAGGTCCTCCAGCTCCCCGACGCCACCGAGGCGGTAGGCGTCGACGTGCACCAGCGCGATGCCCCGTCCAGCAGGCGCGGCTCGGTGGAGTCGGGCGATGACGAAGGTCGGCGAGGTGATTCGGCCGACCACCCCGAGCCCCGCGCCCAAACCCTGGGTCAGGGCGGTCTTGCCCGCCCCGAGTGGCCCGGACAGCACGATCAGATCACCCGCCCGGGCGAGGCCGCCGAGCTGCCTGCCCAGTTCGTGGGTGTCCTCGGCCGCAGGCAGCGTCCGGTGTAGCTCCACGGCCGCTTCGAGGTCCGGTGCCGTCCACCCCGCGGCCACGCTCGTCAGTCCGGGATCCAGTTCGACCCGGTCGTTCTCCGGTGAGAATCGATCGTCGCTCATGCCTCTGCCTGTTCGATTCGCTGTCGGGCCGATGGCGTCCTGCGTTCGCCGTGGGCCTGCCGGATGAGCTGCCGGATCGCCTCCGTGCACTGCTCGGGTTGTTCCAGCATCACCATGTGGCCGGCGCCCGCCACCCGCACGAACTCGGCGTCGGGCAGTTCACGGGCGATGACCTCCGAATGCCAGAACGGCGTGATCCGGTCGGCATCGCCCGCCAACACCAGGACATGGCAGTGGCGCAACCCGACCAGGGCGGTCACTCGATCATGGGTGCTCAGGGTTTCGAGGAAGTCGGTGACGACCTGCAACGGGGTGCCGTTGATCATCTCGACCATCAGGTCCACGAGCCGTGGGTGGACCTTGCGGTCGCCGAAGGCGATCGACCGAACCCCGCTGCGGGTGATCCCGCCGCCCGCCCGGCGGACCATCTCGAACAGGCCCGGCTGCCAGGCGGCGACCCGGCCGACGCTTCTGGCCATCGGGTTGCGGCGGTTGAGGAACGACTTCGCCAGGCCGGACCGGGCCAGCTCCCCGGCGGCCGTGCCGACCAGGGCCACGGCTTTGATCCGCTCGACGAACAGCTCCGGATACTGCTCGGCCAGCGCCATGACGGTCATGCCGCCCATCGAGTGCCCCACCAGGACCAGCGGTCCGGTGGGCGCGGCGACCCGCAGGATTCCGGCCAGGTCCCGACCGAGCTGCTCGATGGTCGACGTCGAGGTCGGTCCTCGGCCGGAGCGGCCGTGGCTGCGCTGATCGTAGGAGATCACTCGGACCCTGGGGTCGGTCAGCAACGGCAGGTCACGACGTTGGAAGTGCCAGCAACGGCGATCCAGTACGTAGCCGTGCACCAGCACCACGGTCAGCTCGGCGGCACCGCCATCAGCCGGGTTGACCTCCTCGACCACGATCGGCAGCCCGTCGTCGGCGGCCACCGTGTACTCCCGGTCGGGTTCCAGCGCGCCCAGCGCCTCCTCGGCCAACGGGTCGGCATCCTGCTCGCGTTGCGCGGCGAGCTTGGCGCTGTGCGCCGCGACGCCGACGGCGGCGCCCAAGGCCGCTCCGACCAGGCCCCCGACCATGCCGACGACATGCCAGGGCTTCATTCGGCCGACTCCGTGTGCGGCTTGGTGTGCGATCCGGCCGTCGATCGGTTGTGGGCCTGCGAACCCGGCCTGCCACCATCCTGCGCGAGCATCCGAGCCTTCTGCGCCGAGATGCCGATGACAGCGCCGCCCGAGGCTGCCACGACAACGCTGCCTGCCGCGATGCTCGCCACCTGCCAGATGCTCATCTACGTCTCCTGTACCGGGTTTCGTCACTCGCCGTGCGGTTGCTCGGCCTCGGGCCGCGCGTTGAGGTTCTTGATCTTCTGCACACCGAGGAAGACCAGGTAGCCCAGCGGCGCGACGAGGATGGCGACGAAGAGCAGCATCGCCACCTGGCTCGCGAGGTGGAGGAGCTGCCAGAGATTCATGCCCGATCCCCTCCGTTGTGTGCTGCCTCCGGCGGGCCGGACTCGCCGGGAAGGTCGACGACGTGGCGTCGCGCCCTCGGACGGTACAACCCGGTGACGATCTCGTAATCGATGGTGCCGATCGCATCGGCCCACTCGGTGGCGGTCGGCTCGCCGTGATCACCGGCGCCGAACAACACCACCGGATCGCCCGGCCGGACCGGGTCGTCACCGCAGTCCACCACGAACTGATCCATGCAGATCCGCCCGGCGATCGGACGTCTGGCACCGGCCAACCACACCGACATCCGCCCGGACAGCAGCCGAGGCATCCCATCGGCGTAACCCACCGGAACCAACGCCAGCGTGGTGTCGCGCGGGGCGGTCCAGGTGAGTCCGTAGGACACGCCCTCGCCTGCCGGTACCCGCTTGACCAGGGCGACCCGACTGCGCAGCGTCATCGCGGGTCGTAGTCGAACCTCGGTGTGGCCGGGAACCGGATTCAGGCCGTAGCAGGCGATACCCGGTCGGACCAGATCGAAGTGCAGGTCCGGACGGGTCAGGGTGGCGGCCGAGTTCGCCAGGTGCCGCATCGGATGCAGTCCGGCATCACACGCGACCCGGTAGGCCGCGTCGAAGCGCTCCGCCTGGGCGTCGATCGAGGGATGTCCGGGTTCATCGGCGCAGGCCAGATGCGACCACACCGCATCGACGGACACCTGACCGGCGCTCTCCGCCTCGGCGGCGGCCGCGACCAGCGCGGGCCAATCGTCCCGGGTGGCGCCATTCCGACTCAACCCGGTGTCGATCTTGAGATGGATGTCTGCGGTGGTTCCCAGCTGCCGAGCGGCCCGCACGACCGCTTGCAGGGTCGCCTGCGCCGCCACCGAGATGGTCACGCCATGGCGGACGGCCTCGGTGAAGTCCTCGTCGGCCTCGTGCAACCAGCAGAGGATGTCGGCGATGATGCCATCGGCTCGCAGCGCCAGTGCCTCGGCCTGCGAGCGGACGCCGAGCCAGGTCGCGCCGCCCGCCAGGGCCGCCCGCGCCGCGGTCGACGCGCCGTGTCCGTAGCCATCGGCCTTGACCACGGCCATCGTCGCGGCCCCGCTACGGCGGGCCTGTGCCGCCAGCAGCGCGACGTTTCCTCGGATGGCCTCGGCGTCGACTACCAGTTCGGCCCGAGACAGGGGCGGGTTCGATGCGTCCATGACCAGGTCATGGTGTCACAACCCGCGCGCCCGACCGGGGTGGTCATCGCCCGTGGCGACCAAGATCGCCCGGCGCGGTAGCCGGTTTCAGTCCAGCCGTCGCGCCCGGCGGATCGCGGCGGGGATCGCCGCCGACAACGCGGAGGCTCCGATGGGCGCGCCCCTGGCTGCGAGCTCGGCCGCCGAGGAATGCATCGCCGCCGCATAGCCTGCCGCCAGCCAGGGATCCAACCCGGACGCCAACAGGGCGCCGATCAACCCGGAGAGCACGTCACCGGAACCGGCCGTCGCCGCCCAGGAACCCCGAGCCTGATCGACCAGCACTCGGCCGTCCGGCGCGGCGATCACCGTCGTCTTGCCCTTGAGCAGCACCACGGCGTCGAAGGTGGCCGCCGCTCGTCGGACGGAGGCGACCCGATCCGCCCGGACCGGGCCCACCAGCCTGGCGAACTCGCCTGCGTGCGGGGTCAGCACCAGCGGGGTGTCCGGGTCGCGTTCGTCCCACAGGTTCTCGTTCTGCGCGAGCAGGGTGATCGCGTCGGCGTCGACACAGGTCGGCACGCCCGCCCGGAGTACCTGCCGGAGGACGTCCCGGCCGGAGTCGCCGGTGCCGATGCCCGGGCCTACCGTCCAGGACTGCACCCGACCCGCGTCGGCGACGGTGCCCGTGACGATCGCCTCCGGCCAGTGGTCGCGAACGACGTCGGCGGCGGGACCCGCGTAGCGGACCATGCCGGAGGTCGCCCGTACCGCCGCACTGGTGACGAGCACTGCGGCGCCGGGATACACGGCGGAGCCTGCGGCGACCCCGACCACACCCTGGCTGTACTTGTCGTCGTCGGGGCCGGGCACCGGCCAAGCCCTGGCCAGGTCCGAGGCGTCGACCAGAGACAGGTCGGGTTCGCCCAGCGCGGCGGTCAATCCGATGTCGAGCACCTCGACGTGGCCGGAATGGTCCGCACCCGCCCCGAGCACGTGACCGGGTTTGAGGCCGCCGAACGTGACCGTGCGCGCTGCGGAGACGGCCGCTCCGGTTACCTCGCCGGTCGCCGGGTCCACGCCGCTGGGTAGGTCCACCGCAAGGATCGGGGCGGTGACGTGCTCCAACAGCGCGGCGGCCGAGGGACGAAGGGGGCCGTGTGCCGACAAACCGACGATCCCGTCGATGACCAGGTCGGCGCGGGCGGCCACCGATCCGGCGGTGGTCGTCGAGGCATCGAGCGCGCTACCGCCTGCCGCCCGGAACGCGGCCAGCCCGGCCGGATGGGCGCGGTCGGGGGCGAGCAGGAGTGCGTCGACACGTACGCCGCGCTCCCGGAGGAAGGCCCCGGCCCACAGGGCGTCGCCGCCGTTGTTACCCGCCCCCACCAGCAACGCGACGCGGGTTCCGCTCACCCGACCACGATGTTCGCGGAGAAGTTCGGTGGCGGCGATGGCGACGCCGAACGCCGCCCGATACATCAGTGTCGTTTCCGGGACCCGTTCGGCCAGTTGCTTCTCCGCCGCACGGACCTGATCGGCGGTCCACACTCCACGCATCTCCACGCCCCTTCCACCGACATCCCGGCGGCCGTTCTCGGACGCCGCCGTGCCTGTCGAGCTTCGCACCGAGCGAGGCTCGTCGTGCGATCGATCTCCTACCGCACCTTGCCCGGCGGGCGTCGGATCGGACGTGCGAACCCGGCCGGATTCGAGTTCCGGCCGGGTTCGTCCGTGGTCACTCGACGGTGACGGACTTCGCCAGGTTGCGCGGCTTGTCGACGTCGTAGCCCCTCGCCTTGGCGATCTCGGCGGCGAAGACCTGGAGTGGGACGGTGGAGACCAAGGGCTGCAACAGCGTCGACACCGCAGGAACCTCGATCAGGTGGTCGGCGAACGGCCGGACCGTCTCGTCGCCCTCCTGCGCGATGACGATCGTCTGCGCGCCCCTGGCCTGGATCTCCCGGATGTTGGACAACAGCTTCGAGTGCAGCGTCGCCCGCCCCTTGGAAGAAGGCATCACCACGACGACGGGCAGGCCCTCCTCGATCAACGCGATCGGGCCATGCTTGAGTTCACCCGCCGCGAAGCCCTCGGCGTGCATGTAGGCGAGTTCCTTGAGCTTCAGGGCGCCCTCCAGGGCGACCGGGTAGCCGACGTGCCTACCGAGGAAGAGCACCGCCTTGGAATCGGCCACGTTCCTGGCCAGCTCACGGACCGCGTTCGAGGTGTCCAGCACCCGGTTGACGGCCTCGGGCATGGCCTCCAGCTCGCGGAACTCCCGGGCCACCTCGTCCGGGTACTTGGTGCCTCGGGCGCCGGCCAGGGCCAGACCGACTAGGTAGTTCGCGGCGATCTGGGCGAGGAAGGCCTTGGTGGAGGCGACACCGATCTCCGGGCCCGCGTGGGTGTAGAGCACCGCGTCGGATTCGCGGGGGATCTGGGCGCCGTTGGTGTTGCACACCGCGAGCACCCTGGCCTTCTGCTCCCGGGCGTGCCGGACGGCTTCCAGCGTGTCGGCGGTCTCTCCGGACTGGGAGACGGCCACTACCAGCGTGTCTCGGTCTAGAACCGGGTCCCGGTAGCGGAATTCGCTGGCGAGCTCGACCTCCACGGGGAGCCTGCACCAGTGCTCGATGGCGTACTTGGCGACCAGACCGGAGTGGTAGGCCGATCCGCAGGCGACGACGAAGACCTTGTCGATCTCCCGGAGATCCTGATCGGCGAGACGTTGCTCGTCCAGGATGATCCGGCCTTCGGAGAAGTGACCGCGCAGCGTGTTGGCCAGGGCCTCCGGCTGCTCCTCGATCTCCTTGAGCATGAAGTACTCGTGGCCGCCCTTCTCGGCGGCGGCGAGGTCCCAGTCCACCCGGAAGGTCTTGGCTGTGATCTCGGTGCCGTGGAAGTCGGTGACCTGGTAACCGTCACGGGTGATCACCACGGCCTGGTCCTGGCCGAGCTCGACCGCGTTCCTGGTGTGTTCGATGAACGCGGCCACATCGGAGGCGACGAAGGTCTCTCCCTCGCCGACGCCGACCACCAAGGGTGAGGAACGGCGGGCCGCGACAATCACATCGGGCTCATCCAGGTGGGTGACAACGAGGGTGAATGCGCCTTCGAGCCGCCTGGATACCGCCCGCACCGACTCCGGAAGATCGCCCTTGGTGCCGCCCTCGTCCACGCCGAGGTAGGCGCGGGCGATCAGGTGCGCGGTGGTCTCGGTGTCGGTGTCGCTGGCCATCTCGACGCCGGCCGTCTCCAGCTCGGCACGCAGTTGGGCGAAGTTCTCGATGATGCCGTTGTGCACGACCGCAACCCGCCCCGCCGCATCGGTATGCGGATGGGCGTTGCGGTCGGTTGGTGCGCCATGGGTGGCCCACCGGGTGTGGCCGATACCGGTGTTGCCGCCGAACTTCTCCCGCCCCACCTCATCGAGGCGTGCCTCGAGGTTGCGCAGCGGCCCGGCCTTGCGTTCCACCGCGAGCCCACCGTCGACCACGGCGATACCCGCAGAGTCATAGCCTCGGTATTCCAGCCTTCGGAGTCCGGCCAGTACCACGTCACGTGCCTGCTGATGGCCCACATATCCGACGATTCCGCACACAGAGACAGCGTAAGCCAGCACGGCGATGTCTTCTCCGTTGTGAGATGCCCCCGCATTACCGCAGGTGATACGGCGGAAGGAATCATTTTTGGTATAGACCAGTACTGATCATGTCGACCGATCATGAATCACCGACGTATTCCGGGTCCGCGCGCCCCGCAGTGGGCTGATCGACTACCGTCGCTATTCATGGTCGCCCCCGCCAAGAAGCTGCTCGCCGAGCTGAGCAGGCCAGGACCGCACCAGGTGCTCTACGGCGATCTCGCCCTGGTCGGCCTGCCCGGTCTGGTCGTCACGCCACGACGAGGCCTGGATCTGCCTGCCGTGGCCTTCGGACACGGCTGGATGCAGCCGCTTCCCCGCTATCGGAGCCTGCTCCGACATCTGGCGTCCTGGGGCATCGTGGTCGCCGCGCCCGCGACCCAGCGCGGACCGCTGCCCTCGCATCGGCTGTTCGCCGCCGACCTGATCACCGCACTCGACATGGCGACCAAGGTCCGACTCGGCGACGGCCGGATCAGCATCGACACCGGAAAGCTGGGTGTCGTCGGCCACTCCTTCGGCGGCGGGGCGGCCGTGCTGGCCGCAGCCGAGGACGCCCGGATCCGCAGTGTGGTGACCATCTCCCCGACCGAGTCCCGACCGTCGGCGATTCAGGCCGCCGGGGGAATCCGGGTCCCGGCGCTGCACCTGGCGGCCGCAGAAGACCGCGTCGCGCCCCCGGAAGCCACCTCGGAGCCGCTGGCCACCGCCTGGGCAGGTCCGGTCCAGTATCGAACCCTGGCCAAGGCCGACCACCTCGGCGTCACCGAGGGCAGGCATTGGAGCGAACTACTGATGGACGGCCGGGCCGCGCACCGCCCGCGCAGGCTGGCCACCGCGTTGACCACGGCCTTCCTGCTACGGGTGCTCACCGGAAACCGCGAGGTGGACCCGCTGTTGGAACACGACGTCTCCGGCGCAAACCTGGAATTCAGCAGGCGCAGCCTGCCTGCCGCCAAGCTCGCGGCGGCGAAGGCAGGCTGATCGGCCTGATGGTCGTACCGGGTTCTCACCCGGAGTCGATAACCTGAAGCGATCGCGCGATGGCACGACGTATTCGGGGGCAGGATCTTGTCACAAGCAGGGCCGGGGGCCGGGCCGTATCCGATGGGAGCAGGCCAACCATCGGGACCACTGACACCCGGTTTCGGTGGACCGCCGAGTGGGCCGATGGCGCAGCAGGCCGGGCCTGGGGCGCCGTTCGGGGCGCCGCCGGGTATGCAAGGGCCGCCGGGTATGCCAGGGCCTGGCGTACCCGGACCGGGGATGGGTCACTCGCCGCCCGGTGGCGGATCGCCTTCCGGCCACGGCAGGGCTGGCAGACCGTCGCCGGTGTCGCTGATCCTGGGCATCCTCTTGGTGGTGATCGCGGCGGTTCCCGCCGCCATCGACAGTCGCCTTCTGATGTTCTTTTTTCCGCTAGAACTGTTCGCAAGCGCATACGGCCTGATCACCGCCGCTGCAACACTGCTCCCGATCCTCGCGGCAGCACTCATCCCGCTGATCCGGCGCGTGGCACAGGCGTTGATCGTGCTCGGCGGCGTGGCTAACGGCGTCCTCGTCGGCATCATCTTCGGCGGGAGCAGCGAGGCGCCGTCGACCCATGACTGGTTCATGGCGGTCTGTCTGGGGCTGGCCGCGATCGCCATGGTCGTGTTGCCGTTCGTCCCGCCACTGAGCTGGTGGGCGCGCGGCAGCTCGACACCGCCGTCCGGTGGGCCGGGCCACCGGCCGAATCCGGGCGCGCCGGGCTGGAACGGCGGGCAGTTTCCGCCTGGGCCGCCACCTGGCCCAGTGGCGGGACCGCCGATGCAGCCTCCACCGGGTCCGCCGCCCACGCAGTACTGAGCGTCATCCGACGCGGGTGGACGCACGTAGTCGGGGAATCACCACAGAGTTCGGGGACATGACATGTCATTACCGCCACCGCCGCCGGGCCCAGCAGGCGCGGGATATCCCGCAGGGCCGCCCGGACCACCGGGACAGCCGGGCACCTTTGGGCCGCCGAACGGATACGGTCCGCCCCCGCAATTCGGTCCAGGATCCGGGACGCCAGGTCCGGGAATGCCGAATCCAGGAATGCCGGGTCCGCACAACAGACAGCAGGGTCCGCCCACGATAGGGATGCTCGCGCTCGGTGTCCTACTCGTCTGTGTCGCCATCACGCCGGTGGCGATCGCAGGACTTCCGGCGGTTCCCGAGTGGTTCTCCGGCGGCTACGGGCTGCTGGCCCCTGCGCCGCTGAGCGGCGTCGCCGCCATCATCGTGATCCTGAGCGCAGCCCTCATCACCTATGGTCGGCGGATCAGCCAGGTCTTGATCATCCTCTTGGGCGCTGGATTCTCCGGTTTGTTCGCGTTCATCGGCCTGATCGGCGACCCGGATGCCTACCCCATCGCGCTGCCTATCAGCGCCGCAGTGGGAGCCGTCGCGCTCATCGTGTGGCCGTTGGTGCCGCCACTGTCCCGAGCAGCGCAGAAAGCACCACAACGGTCGATGGCAGGCCCACCGCCCCCTGGACCGGGCGGATACCCGGGCCCAGGCGGACCTGTCGGGAACCCCGCAGGCCATCCGGGCGGGCCAGGACCCGGACCGCAACAGTGGCAAGGCAATGGGCCGAGGCAATTCTGATCCACGGACTCGCCTAACTCCATACCAAATTCGATAACCGAGCCGGACCTAGTCGGGGCAGGGCAATGACACAACCGGGACCAAGCACCGGACCGTATCCACACCAACCCCAAGGACCACCAGCCGGACGGAGCGCGCCGAGTTATCCGCAGCAAGGTCCTTATGGTGGGCTGGGCAGCCCCGGCCGCATGCAGCCAGGTATGCCGCCACAACCCGGTCATTACGGCCCTACTGGCCAGAGGCCTCCAGAACCGGGCAGTCGTATTCCGCCAGCTCCGCCCACCGCAGGCATGCGGGCTCTCGGGGCCGGAGCGGTGGGCCTTGCCAGTGCACTGTTACTGGCCGTGGAATCGGCTACGGGACTTCTCATTGACCCACTGGCTCTCTCGATCATCCTGGTAGTCCTGATCACTCCCATTGCTGCAGCCATATTCATCCGAAGCCTTCGCCGCACCGGGCAGGCAATCATTGTCCTCTTTGGCGTACTTATTTTGGCGGTGTACTGCATACGCTTTATCAACGACGCTCGTTTCGAACTGCTGCAACTCGGCGGATCGCTGGGAGCCATCGCCTTGATCGTGTTGCCGCTCGTGCCGCCGTTGAGCCGCGCCGCCAATTCCAAGCCGAAGGCAAACCGACAGCCGCCGCCCGGGGCGCCTCCTGGTGGCATGGGCTTCGCGCAAGGGCACAGCGGTCCACCCGCAGTTGACCCCGGCGGCTATCCAGGCCAAATCGGGCCGCCCGGGAACCCCTCGGGTTATCCGAGCGGTCCCATGCCCGGAAATCAGCAATGGCGGGGCAACGGGCCGGGACCGTACTGATGAACTGATCGACCACACCCGCTCTCCAAGCGGAGTACCGACCAGCAACGAAAAGCCCCGACTCCAGGGACAATGGAGCCGGGGCCGTTTACTTCTTGCCAATCACCGACTACTGAAGCCAGTTCGCATCCGTGTAGTCGTCGTCATCATCCGCAGGCCGTCGCGATGGCGAGCGGCGCAACGGCGCAGCCCGTCCGGGCGGCGGGCCCTGCGGCCCGTCGAACCGAGCGGGCTCGGGCATCGGATGCCGTGGTCCGCCCTGTTGCGCGGCATAAGCGGGCTGTGTCGGGTAGCCGTGGGGTGGCGGCGGATACCCGGGCTGCATCGGTGGTTGATTCGGCGGAAAACCCGGCCGCATCGGCGGCGGGGACGAGTGCTGAGGATAGCCCTGTTGCGCTGGCGGGCCCTGGTCCGCCAGCGGCGGCTGGCCACCGGAGGTTTGCCTGCGGCCCGGGAAGCCGTGGTCGTTCCCCCCGGCCGCCGCTGCTGCCTTCTCCGCTTCAATCAATCGCTCGACCTGATCGAGCTCGGCAGACTCGTCGAGCATCTCGTCGGCGTCGTATTCGACGTTCAGGATTTCGTCGTTATTCGGGCGCTTACCGAACGGATCGGCCTTGGCGGCTTCCTTGTCCTTGGCCCAGCGTTGTAAGGCCGCGATGCGCTTGCCCCACCGGTCGGTGGTCTTCTTCGTCGCCTCGGCGGCTTCCTTGTTCATCTGGTCCGCTTTATCGCGGTAGTACGCCCGATTCTCCCTCGAGGTACGCAGCTGCGACTTGATCTCGCTACGGAGCCGGGCGGCTCTGCCTTCGCCTTCCACCGCTCCCCCTACCTGTCGTCGTCGCCGAGCAACGATTGCATCCGGTTGGCCGCCTTTGCGGCGTCGCCCGCGTCGAACAGCTCACTTTGGACGCGCCACTGGCTTGCACCGCGTTCCTGGTTCTCGTTACCGCCTTGGCCGCCGCCACCACCCATGCCGCCGCCCATACCGCCACCCATCATGGCGCCACCGCCGCCTTGGCCACCGGAACCGCCCGAGCCGGACTGCTGCGGTGGCGGGCCGCTCTCCGGCATCGCGCCGAAACCGGCCTGGCCGGGCGGCGGTGCCTGCGGCGCGTTAGTGGAAGGACCCGTGCCAGGAGCCTCACCGGGTGCACCCCATTGGCCGACGGCACCGCTGCTACCCGAGGAGAAACCGTGGCCGCCGAAGCCGCCCGTGGATCCCGAGGAATGTGCTGCCGCCGCCGAGATTCCCGGCGGTGAACTGTCCGGTCCGCCGCTCGGCGGAGGTCCGAAGCCCTCCGGCGGGGTGAAACCGGGCGCACCGGGGGGCGGACCGAAACCGCCGGGACCGGGCATTGATTGCGGTGGACCGAAACCACCACCGGCCGGTCCCTGCGGCGGCTCGAACCGGTCGAATCCACCCGGCATGGGCTGCGGTGGCCCGAAACCGCCCGAACCTGCGGGCATTGTCTGCGGCGGACCGAAACCGCCACCACCGCCAGGGCCTTGCGGCTCGAAACCGCCGGGCATTCCCGGTGGCGGACCGAAACCGCCGGGTCCCGCAGGCATCTGCTGCGGCGGGCCGCCGAAACCGCCCCCACCCGGGCCGTGATGCTCGAAACCGCCGGGGATACCGGGCGGCGGGAAACCACCCGAACCTGCGGGCATCGTCTGCGGCGGTGCGAAACCGCCCTGTCCCCCGCCTGGCCCCGACGGCGGCTCGAAGCCACCGGGACCGAACTGGCCCTGCGGCGGCGGACCACCGAAGGATTGGGCGCCGATCGGTTGAGCCTGACCGGGCGCCTGCCAGCCACCGTCGCCTGTTGGGGAGAAACCGGCGGGTGCGGCGCTAGGCACCGCCTGCCAAGCGGGCTGGCCGACGTCGCGGCCCACCCGGTCGGCCAGCGGATCGCCCCCGGCGCTGTCGAACTCGGTGACGTAGCTGGTGCTGTTGCCCTCGGCGTCCTCGATCGTCACCAGGTACCCGCCGCCCTGTTCGGCGGGGGCGGGCTCGATGCTGATCGTCGAGTCGCCGTTCTCGATGACCGCGCGGCCGTCGGCATCCGGTTGGATCTGCTGGATCTCGCCGTTCTCATCGACCCGCTCGAAACCGAAGCCCTCCGGGGCCTGGCCAGGCATCGTCGAGGGATTGCCCGGCCCACCAGGAATCGACCCGGGACCACCGGCACCGGGCATCTCGCCGGGGGCGGGCATGGTCTGGAATCCGCTGGGACCGGTACCCGTACCGGGGCCGAAGTCGATCTCGTAGTTCTGCTTCTCGCCATCCGGCCCGACGATCTCCAATTCGACCCGGCCGTCCGCGCCGGGCGGATTCACCGTGATCTCGTCGTCGCCGTTCTCGATGGTGACCGGGCCGCCGGGCACCTCCGGGCGGACCTGGAACGGATCCTCCGGTGTTCCGGAGCCCTCCGGTGCGCCGGGGCCCTGGAGGCCGGGGGGCATCTCGCCGGGCTCGGGAATGTCGCCCGGTTCGGGCATCTCGGCCTCGGGGATCTCGAACTCGGGCGTCTCCGGCATTCCGCCGCCACCGCCGCCGCCCGGCATCTCCGGCATTCCGCCGCCGCCACCGCCGCCGCTGCCCATTCCGCCGCCACCAGCGGCATCGGGCATACCGCCCGATCCGTTTGCGCCGGGGTTCCCGCCGTAACCAGGTCCAGGACCTTCGGAAACGGCTTGGAAATCTTCGGGTTTAATTGCGGTCAAGGCATCATTCAGGCCGCCCCAGGCCGTCTTGAGCAGTTGATCGGCATCCGAACAGAAAGTTTGGAACTGATGGTGATGGCCCCGCATTCGCGGAATCAGCCATGCGTTCAGCCAACGACTAGCCTCGTAGGCCGCCTCATCCTTGACTGAATCCGGAACGTTATTTCCGCAGCCACCTGTGTCGTACTCCACGCCGAGCTGGCTGGCAATGCGGGAAAGTTCCTCGTCGTTGGCTTCTTTGCGCGCGACCTTGATAAGCAACGAAACCTGGTTGGAGGTATATCCGTCTTCCCCGCCGATGGTCGTCGCATCCGGCTCAAGAACCCGCCACATCTCGTTCGCCTTATCGAGACAGATCTCCTCGGCAGACAAGGCTGCGGCCTCTAGAGTGGTGACCATTTCATTGAAGCTCGTCATGAAGGTATCGGAATTGGTGAGGAAACTGTGGATCTGGGTCTGCGCCTGCGAAGCCGCATCACCGGTCCACGCCTCAGCTAATGCCGACGCATGGCCACGAAGATCGTGCCGAACTGCGTCCAGATTGTCGTAAACGCCGCGCAAGCGATCGAGTTCGGCCTGGAACTTCCCGAACTGAACCTCACGCTGTTCGTCGTATTGACGACAAATCACATCATAATCGAGCGACTCTCCCGACCAGTCATTGTACTGCGGAATGAAATTGTGGAAGAACTCCAACCCGACGGCAGCAGCGTTGAAGATTGGTTCCGAGCTGTTGTTTCCAGAGGGAGATCCACCATCGACAGCGCTGGTTGCTCCTTCCAGCAGGGCGCGATTTCCGACCCGACGGGAGTGCGATTCGATAATACTCCGACTCTCTTCAAGAGAACCAGCTAGATCATCTTCTGCTACGCCTTCCGCATCGAAGGTAAGGTTATCAGCCTTTTGTCCGGCGTAATATGTATCGACGGCATCTTGAGCATCGTACCGATCGATATAAAATTCAACGTCTCGCGGCAGATCGTCATTTCCATCCCCGCGGTAAGTAGCAGCCCATTTGGCAATAATCGCCTCTTTGAGGTTGCCAGGCACTGCAGGATCATCAAGTATCAGCTTGATATCCGCGTCGGAGGTGTAATCGTCTTCGTTTTTGCGAGTTGCAGTACCCATCTCGTCACCCCACCCTCGTCGTCAACTCAACCCAAACCCTGCATGCGCGCGGCTTCTTCATCTTCCATCGCCGCATAGGTCCGGTAAGACTCCTTGATGTTGTCGGCGAGCGCCCGAGCCGACCGAGCATATTCCTGGATCGTCTTCACCAAGTTGGCGTCAAGGTTGCTCAAGTAGGTATTACCGAAGTCGGTGTACTTCTCGCCCCCGAAATCGCTGGGGTCGAGATTACTAGTCGCTGCTTCCCCCGTCTGATCATCGATCTTCACGGACTCAGCCTCGATCCGCCCACCGATCGCGATCAGCTCGTCCAGGATCGTCTGGTAACCGCTCACGGACCCCCCGTTCCCTCTAATCCCTTCGCCGGCGGGCCGTCACACCAGGCACGCCGGCGGCCGAGGCGCGGTCGCCTCGTCCGGTTTGCTGGTCTTCAGGATCGCAAAGAGTGACGAGGCGTCGTGGGAAAGCGACCTAACAACTTGCTAACGCGAAACCTACACGGATTCGGCTGGCTGCAAGGGATCCCGCCGCCGCACAGCAGGGCGGGTGCGGCACCCACCGCACCCGCTGCGCCACCCTGATCTCAGCCCGCAGCCGAGACCACGTCGACCAACCGCCGGGCCGCCGACTCGGCGACATCCTGCGCGGTGGCCTCGACCATGACCCGCACGATCTGTTCGGTACCGGAAGGCCGCAGCAGTACCCGGCCGGCCTCCCCCAACTCGGCCGACACCTCCGCCACCGCAGCGGCCACCTGGGGCTTGCCAGCGACGGCGGCCTTGTCCTTGACCTTGACGTTGATCAACACCTGCGGCAGGCGACGCATCACCGAGGCCAGATGCGAGAGCGGCTTGCCGGTGGAGGCCATCCGCGCCATCAACCGCAGCGCCGTCAACAGACCATCGCCGGTGGTCGCGTGCGAGGGGAGCACCACATGGCCGGATTGCTCACCGCCCAGCGAGAATCCATTCGACCGCAGCTCCTCCAGCACGTAGCGGTCCCCCACGGCCGTGGTGCGCAGGTTGATGCCGTTCTCCCGCATCGCCAGGTGCAGACCCAGGTTGCTCATCACGGTCGCCACCAGGGTGTCCTCGGCCAGCTCGCCCGACTCGCGCAAGGCCAACGCCAGCACCGCGAGGATCTGGTCCCCGTCGACCAGTTCGCCGGTCTCGTCCACCGCCAGGCAGCGATCGGCGTCACCGTCGTGCGCGATCCCCACATCGGCGCGGTGGTGTCGCACCGCTTCCCGCAGGTGGTGCATGTGCGTCGATCCGCAGTCGTCGTTGATGTTGCGGCCGTCCGGGTCCGCGTGCAACGCGATGACCTCGGCGCCTGCCCGCTGGAACACGTCGGGCGCGACGAAGGAGGCGGCACCGTGCGCACAGTCCACCACCACTCGGAGCCCGTCCAGGCGCTGCGGCGTCGCGACCAGTAGATGGTCGCCGTAGCGGCTGTCCGCGTCGGAGACGTACTGCACGCGGCCGATCGACGCGCCGGTCGGCCGCCGGGTCGCATTGCCCAGACGGGCGGTGATCTCGTCCTCCAGGGCGTCGGGGAGTTTATGCCCGCCCTCGGCGAAGAGCTTGATGCCGTTGTCCGGCATCGGATTGTGCGAGGCGGAGATCATCACGCCGAAGTCCGCTCCCAGTTCGCCGACCAGGTAGGCCACGGCAGGCGTCGGCAGCACGCCGACCAGCAGGACATCGGTGCCCGCCGCGCTGAGCCCGGCCGTGACCGCGGCCTCCAACATCTCGCCGCTGGCTCTAGGATCTCGGCCGACCACCGCTACCGGGCGGCGACTCTCCGAATGTTCGGAGAGCACCTCGGCCGCCGCCGAGGCCAGGGACAGTGCGAGTTCCGGGGACAGATCCGCGTTGGCGAGTCCACGCACTCCGTCGGTACCGAAGAGCCGGGCCATGGTCGAAGAAACCTCCACGTCGCGCCGCAGGTCGGCGCCGCAAGGGGACACAAACGACAACGGGAGCAGCCCCGCCATGATGGCGATGACTGCTCCCGCTTACTGCCTGCCCAAAAGACAGGACCCGAATCAGCGCTTGCTGTACTGCGGCGCCTTACGGGCCTTCTTCAGGCCGTACTTCTTCCGCTCCTTGGCCCGCGAGTCACGGGTGAGGAAACCGGCCTTCTTCAGGGCCGGACGGTCGTCGGCGTCGACCTCGATCAGTGCCCGGGCGATGGCCAGCCGCAGCGCACCGGCCTGGCCGGAGGTGCCGCCGCCGTGCAGGTTGCCGAAGACATCGAAGGACTCGACCTTCTCCAGGGTCACCAGCGGCTCCTTGATGAGCTGCTGGTGGACCTTGTTCGGGAAGTACTCCTCGAGGGCCTTGCCGTTGAGCTTGAACTCGCCGGTGCCGGGCACCAGGCGAACCCGGACCACGGCCTCCTTGCGACGGCCGACCGTCTGCACCGGTCCGCTCACGAACGCGACCGGGGCTTCCTCGTCATCGCCGAACAGGCTCTGCTCGCCGTCGATCTCACCCTCGGTGGCCTCGGCCTCGTACTCGCCGGCCTCGACCTCAACCGCGTCGCCCTCGACGACGTCGGTCTCGACAGCCGCAGCCTCGGCCTCGGGGGTCTCGACGACAGCCGCGTCGTCGATGGTGTTCTCTTCTGAACCCTGCTCTGGGGCGGTCACTTCTCCACCTTGCCGATCTCGAACGCCTGCGGCGACTGCGCCGTGTGGGGGTGCTGGGAGCCTGCGTAGACCTTCAGCTTGCTGCCCATCGCCCGGCCGAGCCGGTTCTTCGGGAGCATGCCCCGGATGGTCTTCTCCAGCAGGCGGTCGGGCTGCTTCTCCAGCGCCTCGCCGTAGGTCCGCTTACGCAGACCGCCGGGGTAACCGCTGTGCCGGTAGACGAACTTGTTGTCCCGCTTGTTGCCGGTGAGGGCCACCTTCTCGGCGTTCACGATCACGACGAAGTCACCGGTGTCGACGTGCGGGGCATAGCTGGGCTTGTGCTTGCCACGCAGCAGAATCGCTGCCTGGGTGGCGAGCCTGCCGAGCACCACGTCCTCGGCGTCGATCACATGCCAGGCGCGCTTCACCTCGCCAGGCTTCGGGCTGTACGTGCGCACGGATCTACCTCGTCGTCGTTCGCATCGGAATGGATGGGCTCCAGGATGTTACTGCGGCCCCCTCAGCTGGATGCCTCCGCACCGAGGAACGCGGGGGATCAACTCTCACCGCGTACCGCACAACAAAGAGGGAAGATACCCGCTGCTCCTCCATCGGGTCAAAACGCCCCCCTCGTCAAGGGCGTCGAGCCGGTATGGAACAGCGTTTGAGACTACGCCCGGCACCGGATCGCGGCAGTGGTCGAACCGACTGCGGCCGACCCGCCTGGCCATGAGCCGGGAGCGCCTACCAGCGCCGACGGCCCCGAGAGCCCCGAGAACGGGGCCGTCAGGGCCGTCGACATGATCACACCAGGGGTGGATCAGGAGAAACGCGCGGCGTTGGCCTGCTCACCGGCCTGGTAGTTCTCAGCTGCGACGCCGAGCGCGCTACCGATGGCCGCGATGGTCTCGCGGAGCTGCTGGGCACCCTCGTCCCACTTGGCCTGCACCTGCTGCCAGTTCTCCTGGGCCTGACCTTCCCAGCTGCTGACGATCGGGGCCAGGCGGGTCTTGAGGTTGGACTGGATCTCCTCGGCCTGGTTACCCGCGTTGTTCACCTCTTCGGAGGCGTTGACGATGGTGGAGAAACTCACCTTGATGGCGCCGCCCATGATCGTGGGCTCCTTTCAGTGACGATCCGCATCGGATCGGACGAACCGGAAAAGTGAAGAAGCTGTGCTGGTGTCGCAGAGGGTGTCGCGGCCGAGGCCGACGATCACAGGCCCTCGAGGCGGCCACCGATGCCGCCGATGGAGCTGGCCTGCTCCTCTTCAATGCGGGCGTACTCCTCACCGGAACCGGCGAGGTTCTGGCCGATCTCGTCCAGCGCGGCGTTGATCTTCTGGCCGGCGGCGTCGAGCGACTCCATCAGGGTGTTGAACTGGGTGGCGGCGGCACCGGCCCACAGGCCCGCGACGTTGCCCACCGTGGACTGGAGGCTGCTCAGAACCGCGGTGATCTCCTCGTTGGCGGTGGCGACGTCGCCTGCGGCGGCCATCATCTCGTCGGTGGTCACGCCGAATGCGTCAGACATCGGAGACTCCCCATTCGTACTCAAGTCGGTCGGTTGTGGTGTTGCGACGCAAAGACTGCCAGATTCGGTTCCCCTTTGTCTGGCAGTTTCACCGAAGTCGTTGCTGCCGTAAACGCCAGCGCGCGAAATCGCAGGTCAGCCAAGGATTCGCTCTTGCGAAAAATCGTCATCCTCGTCGTCGCCGTAGGTTGTAAGACCCGCTGGAGAATGTGCTTTCCGAAATGGTACGGGCTTCGCGCGGTCCGCTTCTTCGACCTTCTGTGCATCTGCCAATAATTCCTCGCCCGACGGATGCGTCGGAACCGACAGCCCGGCACCCTCGCGGAAGGCAGCAGTTTGCGCCAGCAACTCTTGGGAGGTGAGTTCGTCCCGTTTCGGGGTCGCCGCTCGCCGATCCACCTTCTCCGCGAGCGCGCGATTGTCCGACCGGAACCGCTCGCCGTGTTCGCGCGCCTTCGCCGCCGCCTGTTGCCCCCGGCTCACCGCGGTGGACACCGTCGCACGCAGCTTCGCCAATGCGTCCTGGGACCCGCTCATCGCCTTCGCTCCTCATTCCCCCAGCCGCGCTGGCCTGCGCGGACTACCCGGTGACCGTCAGGCTTCCTACCACCTGTTCACAGGCTCGTCTGACGGTCGTCTCGCCGTCTTCGGCGTACTGACAACCCACGTTCACCTGAACCTCGCCGTCGAAGTAGACATACCAATCGACCTCGGCATCCGACAGGGTCTGGCGATAGTGGATAACCTCGCGACCGGCGAACTCCGCCGCCTCGTCGAAATCGGAGACGCTGCTCGTCGCCGCCTCGAAATTCTGACGCACCTCACCCAATGCGCGTTCCCAATCGGAATCGCTGTCGTAGTTCAGCCGCCACTCCTCGACCACGATGAGCTCTGTTTCCGATTGCGCATTCACCGGCCTGACCTGCACCGAACGCCGGCTCGCGTCACCGCCGGTCTGCTCCCAATCCGATGGCATCCAGAAGTGATAGTCGTATTGCGCGATCTCCTGCCCATCGGAATCGACTCCGATATCGGCGATCGCGTTACCTGGGTCGCTCGTGCGGCCGAAGAACAGCACCGCGCTAATCACAGCGGCCAACAGGATCACACCCGACCCCACCGGCAGCGCCCAGCGCCGGAGTCGGTCGGGCGACGAAGCGGCGGTCCCCCGGCCCGCGCCGACCGACGCGGCCGGTGCGATCGGTCCGCCGGACGGCGGAGTTCCCTGCGGAGCGAACGACGGCGGTAACCCGGCGGTCGGTCTCGGCGGCGTAGGCGCGGCCCGGTTCTCGCGATAGGGCGTCCCGGACATTCCGGCCGGGGCCGGTGGCCGGGCTATCGGCCCGCCGATCCGCCTGCCGCCCGGCGGCGGGCCGACCGGTGGGCGTCCCCGCGATCCGGGTCCCGGCGCAGGACCGGGCAGGCCACTGGTGTGTTCCGGATCCAAGGCGGCGGCGAGCAGCGCGCCACGCGCCACCACGGTCTCCGGTTGGTCCAGGGTCGTCGGGACCAGGCCGATCCGCTCGTGCACGAGCCTGGCCACCAGCGGGATCCGACTCGATCCTCCGACCAGGAAGACCCCGGTCAGCTCGGCGACGGTCAGCCCGGCCGCCTCGGTGGTGGCCGTCACCAGATCGACGGCCCTGGTCACGGCGGGCTGGATCAGCCCTTCCAGGTCGGCGCGGGTCACATGGGCGTCGGGGAAGGGCGAGGGCATCGGCACATCGGTGAACGTGTGCCGGGACAGTGTCTCCTTCGCGCCCCGGACGTCCTGGTGCAGCATGCGACGCCGACGACGGTCGGCGAGTTCACGGCCCGCGACCAGCTGTTGCCAGGCGGCCCGATCATGCGAACCGACCTCGTTGCCGAGATGCTCCAGCAGGGCCTGGTCGATGTCGGCGCCACCGAAATCACCGATGCCCTTGTTGGCGAGGACCTCGAAGCCCTTGCCTCGGCGTCGGACCACGCTCGCATCGACCGTGCCGCCACCGAGGTCGAGCACCGCAAGCGGCCCGGCCGCTCCCGCCGCACCGTCGGGGGTGTCGGCGTGGAACATCGCGGCGGCGGCGGGCTCCTCGATCAGGATGAACTCCCGCCCGAGTCCATGTGCGGCCTGCCGCAGCACCCGGGTGCGTATCGCTCCCCAGTCGGCGGGATGCGTCAGGACCAGCAGGTCCACCGTGGCGCCGTCGGCGAGTCTGCGGGCCTCGCCCACCGCCCTGGTCAGGACCTCGTGCACCACGTCGAGCACCGAGAGCACGGTGCTGCCGAGCAGCAGCTCGCCCTCGTCGATCCGCCGCTTGGGATGCGGTTCGTAGCGAGACGGGTCGATACCCGCCTGCCGCTCCGCCTCCCGTCCGACGAACAACGTCCCGTCCACGGCGGCGAACACCGCGGACGGGACGAGAGGTTGTCCGTCGACCACCACCACCTGCGGGTCCCGCCCATCGACGGAGAGGACCACGCAGGTGCTGGAGGTACCGAAGTCGACCGCGACACGCACACTCACGAAACGTCTCCCGCTCGGTCATCTCCGGTACCCCTGGCGAATTCCAGGCCCGACTCTAGTACTCCGGTTCCACCCAACCGATCTGAATGAGCTGCTGACCGGTACGCCTGCTCACGATCGTTCCTCGTCCCGGCGGCATGGCGGTCGGCTTGATGTTGCCGAGGATGTTGGACTCCTCCTTGGGACCACTCATGATGATGCCGGGGCTGGTGACCTCCTTGAGCTTGCCGATCACCGGCTCGAAGCTCGACCGACTACCGCCCGCGATGTTCCTGGCCAGGATGAGGTGCAGACCGACGTCCTTGGCCTGCGCCACATACGGCGCCAGCGGTGCCAGCGGGTTGGCTCCCTGCGGAGACACCAGCTCGTAGTCGTCGACGATGATGAACAGCTCCGGACCCTTCCACCAGGAACGGTTCCGCAGCTCTTCCTGGGTGACGTTCGGGCCGGGCAGTCGCTTGTCCAGGGACTTCTTGATGTCGCCGATGTAGCCCTTCACCTGCTGGGCCGAGGCGGCGTACTCCAAGAGGTGGTCCGTCTGGAGGAAGCCCAGCAGCGTTCGCCGGTAGTCCACCAGCAGGATCAGCGCCTCCTTGGAGGTGTAGGTGCTGATGATGCCGTTGATGATCGTGCGCAGCAGGTTGGTCTTGCCTGCCTCGCGCTCGGCGAAGGCGATGAAGTGCGGGTCGGACTCGAAGTCCAGGAACACCGGGGCCAACTCGTTCTCGTCGACACCGATCGGGATGAGCTTCTTGCCCGCGGGCTGCTGGAAGGCGGGAATCTCCTCGTAACGCAGCAGCTGCGGCAGCAACCGCACCTTCGGGGCGTGCCTGCCCTTCCAGGCCGCGTTGATCTTGGCCACCGCGTCGGCGACGCCGTTACCGATATCGCCCGCGTCGCTGACCGCGTCAACCCTGGGCAAGCCGACCAGGAAGTGCAGCTTGTCCGGGGACAGGCCTCGACCGGGGAAGCCCTGCGGCACGTTGACCGCGGTACGCCGGTCCACCTCGGATTCCGTGGTGTCACCCAGCCGCAGCTCCAACCGGGTCAGCAACAGGTCCTTGAGCGCGGGCCGGATCTCCGCCCATCGGTTGGCCGCGACGATGACGTGTACGCCGTAGGACAGACCCTGCGCGGCCAACGTCTGGACCTGCTTCTCCAGCGAGTCGAACTCGGTCTTGAAGTTCAACCAACCGTCGATGATGAAGAAGACATCGCCGAACGGGTCGTCCGCCGCCTCGCCCTGGCGCTTCTTGGCTCGGTAGTCCGCGATCGAGTCGATGTTGAGGCGTGCGAACTGGGCCTCTCGCTGGGCGATGATGCCGCTGACCTCGGCGAAGGTTCGCCGTACCGTGTCGGGCTCCCGCCGGTTGGCCACGCCACCGACGTGCGGCAGGCCGGTGAGGCTCTGCAGCGTTCCACCACCGAAGTCGAGGCAGTAGAACTGCACCTCCTGCGGGGTGTGGGTCAGGGCCATCGACATGATCAGCGTTCGCAGCAGCATCGACTTGCCCGACTGGGGACCGCCGACCACCGCAGCGTGTCCCTTACCGCCGGAGAGGTCGGCCCACAACAGGTCGCGTCGCTGGTCGAACGGCTTGTCGACCAGGCCGAGCGGCACCGTGAGCCTGCTGTTGCCGTAGAACCCGACCGGGGTCAGACCGCGATCCTCGGTCTGGGACAACGGCGGAAGGAGCTGGTCGAGCGAGGGCGACTCCGTCAACGGCGGCAGCCACACCTCGTGAGCGGGCGGCCCCTGACCGACGAGCCTGCCGACCAGGACGTCCAAGCTGCTCGGCTCGTCCGCCTTCTCCTCTTTCTCCTCCTTGACCGGCTCGGCCTGCTGTACCACCGGAGCCTTCGGGATCTCGATGTAGTCGGGCACGAAGAACTTCGGACGGCGGTCGGCCGTCACCGGCGCCGAGGACGGGCCGACCTGGATGCCTGCCGGCCGATAGGGACCGGAGACGTAGGAGGCCTTGAACCGGACCATGCTGGTGGTGTCGAACTTCAGATACCCCGAACCCGGAATGGACGGCAGCTCGTAGGCATCGGGGACACCGATCGCGGCGCGTGATTCCGAGGCGGAGAAGGTCTTCAGACCGATGCGGTAGGACAGGAAGGTGTCCAATCCGCGCAGTTTGCCCTCTTCCAATCGCTGCGAGGCCAACAACATGTGCACCTGAAGCGAACGACCGACACGACCGATCTGCAAGAAGAGGTCGATGAAGTCCGGCTTGGCGACGAGCATCTCGGAGAACTCGTCGATACAGATGAACAATGCGGGCAGCGGATCGAGATCCGCGCCGTTCTCGCGCGCTTTCTGGTAATCCCAGACGTTCTTGAAGTTGCCCTTGTGCAGGACTTCCTGCCGCCGGGCCATCTCGCCCGCGATCGCGTCCTTCATCCGGTCGACCATGGTGAGGTCGCCTGCCAGGTTGGTGATGGTGGCGGCGACGTGCGGCGCGACGTCGAGACCGGAGAACGTCGCACCACCCTTGAAGTCGACCAGGATCATGTTCAACGAGGTCGAGGAGTGCGTGGCCAACAGACCGAGCACCAGGGTCCGCAGGAACTCCGACTTACCGGAACCGGTCGCGCCGACGCACAGTCCGTGCGGACCCATGCCGCCCGCGGCCGCTTCCTTGATGTCGAGTTCGACCAGCTGGCCGTGCTCGCCGACGCCGAAGGCGACCTTGTACCGGTCGCGAACCGGTCGGGGACGCCAGGCTTCCTGGACGTCGAAGGTCATCGGGTCGCCGGGGATGCCCGCCATCTCCAACACACCCGGGTTGGACAGCAGCGGCTCGTCCTCTTCCTCCTGCTGGGCGGCCGCGCTGATCCGGTACGGCGCCAGCTTGCGGGCCAGTGCCTCGGCCTCGGCGAGGCTGATGCCGTCCGGCGCGCCGAACCATTCGACGCCGCCCGCACCACGGGCACCGAGGCGGTCGGACTCGACCACCATGCGCAGCCCACGTCGGGTGGTCAGGTTGCCGAGCGAGTCGGACAGATCGAGGAGGGTGACGCCGACCAGGCCCTCCTCCATGAGGATGTGCTCTTCACGACTGATCTCACCGTCGTCGATCACGATGACGATGTGCGCCTGATCCGGCTGCACCGGCGCGTTCCGGCTGAACCGCTGCCGGTCGCGGATCTGCTCGCCGAGCCAGGCCTCGACCTGGCCGAGCGAACCGGCCATCATCCGGAGCTGGCCGATGCCGTCGGTGAGCGTCGGGTGCTGGGCGTGGGGCAACCACTTGACCCATTCCCATTCCTGCTTGGTCTTACCGGTCGCGACGACCGCGATGAGCACGTCTTCCGGGCTGTGGAAGGTGGCCAGCTGGGCGATCAACGCCCTGGCCAGCGGCCGGGTGTGCTCCCGCTCGCCGTTCAAACCGATCGCGGCGAATCCGCGGAGCGAGATCGCGATCGGCATGTCCGGCAGGATCGAGTGCCCGCGCACGAACCGGCGCAGGGCCAGTGTGGTGAGCGGTTCGAGCTCGTCGACCGGGCCGGTCTGCGGTGGCACCAGGCGGGTGGACAGTCGCTGCGGCCCTCGACCGGAGCGCAGCTGACAGAAGTCGGGGTCGTTGGTGCGGCGCTCCCAGAGCCTGCGGCTGCTCGCGGCGATCGACCACAGCGCCTGCGGGTCGGGGTGACTCCACTCCCGCGCGGCGCGCTGCTCGTCGGCGGCCTCCCGGGCGCGGTCCCGCATCTGACCGAGGTACCGCAGGTAGTCCTTGCGGTCCTCGTTCATCTCGGCCTTCTTCTGGCCTCCTCCGTTTCCACGACCACCAGCCATCATCCCGACGGTCGAGATGAGCATCATTCCGCCCATCATCAACATCATGGGGTTGGCCCGCATGGTCATCATGAAGGCCATCATTCCGATGGTCGCCACGATCATGATCACGGGAAGCAGCTTTTGAATGATGTTGCCGGGAATGGTCCTTGGCACCTCGGGCGGCGGTTCGAGGTGCACCTCTCCGCCGGGGAGCCTGGGGGCTGCCAGTCGCGGCGACCGCTTGAACCTCAGCGTGCTCACCGAAGACGCACCTCTCGAACTCGATGTGGTGTTTCCGCTCGACGACATCCAAGAGTTCCGGACGAACGACAGCGGCGGCGTGATGGACGACGAGCCGCATACATTCTGATCGTTGTCATCGAACTCCCGGACGCGAGCCTGCCGGTGCCGCCATACTAGGGTCGCTCGGCGACGGGTCGGTGCGGTTTCGAACAACCCGACCCTAATGCCCGCCCGCAGGCGGGAGCGAGCGACGACGGCTAATCGCTGTCCATCTTCGTGGACACCGAAATTGCCGTCGATCATCGCGCCGCCGCGCCGCAGGAGACTTGGACCGACGACAAGACCAGGAGACTCAAGTGGCGACCGGTACGACGGTGTTCAGCCGGGTCACGGTGGTTGCGCCGAAGACACGCATCGATGTCGCGCTGCCCGCCGATGTGGCAGTGGCCGACATCCTCCCGATGCTGCTGGAGATGGCCAAAGAGGTCACCCCGGATGGCGGCGCGCGGCACGGCGGCTGGTGCCTGACCAAAATGGGCGAGGGTCCGCTCACGCCTAATCGCACGCTGGCCTCGCTCGGGGTGGTGGATGGCGAGATCCTCCAACTCAGGCGCCGCATCGATAATCCGCCGCCGCCGCTTTACGACGATGTGGTCGATGCGATCTCGGATTCCGATCCGGACAGCTTCCGGCCATGGACCAAGGAAACCGCGCACCGACTCGGACATCTGGCCGGTGTGCTGGCGTTGTTGGGCGCGGCGGTCGCGGTCTTCCTCGCAGGCCCGGGCAACAATCTCGCCGCCGCCATCACCGGCGGCGTGGCCACCATCGTGGCCATCGCACTCGGCTCGGTGATCGCGCGGGCTTATCGCGCCACGACGACTGGATTGTTGATCGCCGCGGCCGGTGGTCTCCCGATGGCGTTCGTCTCCGGCTTCTACATCGTGCCGGGGGCCCAGCCACGACCATCATTGCTGTTGGCCTTCGCTCTGGTCCTGGTGGCCTCGGTCGCCTGCATCATGTTGTTGGGCACCGGGATCACGGTCTTCGTCGCATCGGCGACCGCCGGGCTACTGGCCACCATCGCGTACATCATCGCCACCTTCGTGGACCATCCCGGGCCCGGCATCGCGTCGGGTACGGCGGCAGTCGCCGTCGCGATGATCTCGCTACTGCCCCGAATCACCATCCAACTGGCCAAGCTGCCGTTGCCGCAGGTGCCCGGTAACGCCGAGGACCTCAAGGACGACGGCGGGTTCCCGGATTACGCCGTCATCGAGCGGCGGTCCGGCCTGGCGCACCAGTACATGACCGGCATGATCATCGGCTGCGGCGCCACCGCCGCGGTCGCCTCGGTGATCACCGCCACCTCGGAGACCATCTGGGGCCCGATCTTCGGTGCCGTCGTGGCGATCGTGCTGTGCATGCGTTCGCGGACCTACGCCAACGGAATCCAGGCCATCGCATTACTGCTGTGCGGCGTCACCACGTTCGGCGGCCTGATGATCGGCTGGATGATGGCCAGCGCGGGCGACACGTTGATATTGCTGCTGGCGACCTTGAGCAGTCTGTTGGTGCTTGCGGTTGCGGCGTTCGTGTTCGGCGTCGTGTTCCCGGAACAGAAGTTCTCGCCGGTGCTGCGTCGATCTGTCGATATCTTCGAGGCAGTGATGATCGCGATCGTGGTGCCGCTGTCCTTGGCCGTGATGGACCTCTACAGCACGTTCCGCCATCTGATCCAGATCGACCTGTTCAGCCGATGATGGGGTTACCCGATGATCTTCTCCATGGGTAGGACGCGCCGTGCCGTGGTCGCCGTCGCCACGGGTCTGCTCGCGGTGAGCATCCCGTTGACGGCGACGCCCGCGTTGGCCCAGTCGGAAGAGACCGAGGAGGCCATCACCGACATCGCGCGGTACGCGCCTGCGGACCCGGCCAATCTTCCGCAGAACGTCGGGCCCAGCGGGGCGGACCACTCGAGGTTCGAACAGAAGGTCGGCTGTCTGCAACCGAACACCAGCGTGCCCTCGGACCTCCAGCAGCGGCCGTGGGGCCAGATGTTCCTCGAGATCGAGCAAGCGCAGAAGTATGCGACGGGCGCGGGCCAGCGGGTCGCGGTGATCGACACCGGCGTCAACGAGCACCCCCGATTGGCCGGTCGGGTCCAGGGCGCGGGCGACTACGTCGCCAATGACGGCGGCACCGTCGACTGCGACGGGCACGGCACCATCGTGGCGGGCATCATCGCTGCGGCGCCGGATCCGGTCACCGGGTTCGTCGGGGTGGCCCCCGATTCGGAGATCATCAGTATCCGGAATGTGTCCTCCTTCTACGGCCCCCCGGGTCAGCAGGACGAGGAGTCGGTGATCACGGCGGGCGATCTGGACACGATGGCCCGCGCGATCGTGCTCGCCGCCCAAGCCGGCGCGACGGTGATCAACCTCTCCGAGACCGCCTGCGTTGAATCGACCTACTCCGATGAGGTCCACATCGCCCCACTGCGCGCGGCCATCAACCACGCCATCGAACAAGACATCGTGGTGATCGCCGCAGCGGGTAACCACAATGCGGATTCGGCGGCCTGCGCAGACCCCAACACGCCCAACGGCCTGAACAATCACACCTTCCCCGGCATCTTCCCGGAGGTGCTGACGGTCGGGTCCATGGGTCAGAACGGTGCGCTGTCGGAGTTCTCCGTCGCGGGCGACTGGGTGGACATCGTGGCGCCCGGCGAGGAGATCATCTCGCTCGACCCCGCACCGAATGCGACCTCCCTTGCGAGTCAGACCGCCAGCGCGAACGGTGACGCCAGCAACATCGAGGGCACCAGCTTCGCCGCGCCGTATGTCGCAGGTGTGGCGGCCCTGGTCCGGGAGCGGTACCCCAATCTCAGCGCTGAACAGGTGATCAACCGACTGCAACAGACCGCGCAGCATCCCGGCGGGCTCAACGGCCACAGCTTCGGGGTCGGTTTCGGCGCGCTGAATCCGGTGGCGGCCCTGACCGAGGTACTGCCCGAGGAACACGGCGTGCAGCCGCCCGAGCCCACCCAGGCGATGAACGACCTGCCGCCGATACCGCCCTTCGACTGGACGCCGACCATCGTCGCCGTCTCCGGCGCGGGCGGCGGGCTGGTGCTGTTGTTGGTCACCCTCTTCATCGTGCGCACCGTCCGGCACACCCGAGGGGAGCACACCGCCGCCTGATGCGCTTGGCGTCCCAACGCTTCGCTGCGGCGCGAACATGCCTCATCGGCGGTTCTATTCGCCGACATAGCCTCGGGTAGCCGAGGCGCATCCTGAGGTCTTGGAACACCGGCGGCGCACCAAGCCGTCGAACACAAGGTGGGTCTGTCGCATCTCGCGACAGACCCACCGGTGTTCCCCCACCCCCAGGGTGAAAATCAGTTCTGCTGCTGCTCCTCGTCGGCGCCGATGACCGGCGCCACGGTGGGTTCCGGCTCGCCGAAGAGCTGCGTCGCATCGGCGACCACCCTGGACGAGCTCTTGCGGTCCTTGTCCTCGGATTGCTGGGCGCCGCCACCGCCCATGCCGCCGCCACCGCCCATCATCATTCCGCCGCCTGCACCGCCTGTACCACCGACACCTGCGGTCGCCGCCGCGGGCGCGCTGGTGGTCGGCACCGCATAACCGGTCGAGGCGCCCGGCCCGGCCGCCAGCGAGGAACCGCTCGGGCCGCCCGTGCCACCGAGTCCGGCGCCACCGCCGAAGCCGCCGCCTGCGCCACCGCCGCCGCCACCGACCGCGCCACCGCCACCGCCGGCACCGCCGCCAGCGGCACCGCCGCCGCCCGCTGCGGAGGGAATCGCCTCCGGCGGCGGGCCCTGTTCCACCCCGGGCATCTCGAAGCTCCAGTTCTCCCCGGGGTAGGTGTGCGCCATCTCGATGTCGGCGAAGACGGTGTCGCCCTCGAAGCCCTCACAGGCCTGCACCAGCCCCTGTAGGACCTCGCGCACGAGCTCGTACATCTCGACGATCGGTCCGCGCATCTCCTGCAGATAACCGGCGGCCCGCTGCTCACCCTCAAGCGGCAGGACCATCGCCTCGGACACCGATTCGGCGCCGTGGGCCAGCACCTCCACCATGTCCATCACCAGCTGGCGGATGCCGTCGGCGGTCGTATCGAGCGCTTCGGCAAGCGAGACCATCGTCTCGGAGAGCGACGTGCTGGCCGAGCCGAACTGGTCGATGTGGGTCCGGAAGGATTCGGCGTCCTTTCCGGTCCAGCCGTCGTCCATCCCACCCAGCGGGCCCGATACGTCCAGCGCGACCTCGTCGACGAGTTCGGCGGTCTTGCGCCACCGCTCGGCCTGCTCGTGCATGTCGTTCCAACGACCGACGACGGGGCCGAAGAACTCCTGTACCGGGTCCGGCACACCGAGTTCCCGGCTGATCCAGGACAGGTACTCCAGGTGGCTGCTCGCGCCGCCTGCGATCTGCTCGCCGTCCGGGCCGCCGATTCCGGTGCCTGTGCCGCCCGGCCCTGGTCTGCCGCCCGGCTCCGAGGGGCCACCCGGTGTGGCGGGGTTCAGCCCGATACCGATGGGCGCGATGCTGCGTTGGTTCCCGTCGTCCCCTACGCCCGGTGCCTCGAAGTTCGGGGAATCCGTGGGGGCGGCACTGTATGCGGGCGCGGCCACGCGCTGCGCCTCGGGGCTGCCCCACGGGCCCCACGCGGTCTCGTCCTGGCCGAACTGATCGGGTCGCACGGCGACCTCCTTCGAAGTAGAGCAGGCCTATTCGTTGCGAGCGAGCTCGCGGGCGGCATCGTCGTCCTGGGTCTGGTGCATGGTGACCACGTTTCGCAGACCCGCTGCGGCTGCGGCCAAGACCTCGCAACCACGCTGAGCCTGCTGGTAGAGGTGGTCGGCTACGCGGGCGTACGCCACGTCGGTTCCCACCTCCGCGCCCAGTTCGCCGAAGCTCTCGGCACTGATCCGTGCTTCGTTGAGGCTCTCGTCGGCCGCCTGCATATCGTCGGAGGCGTTATTGACGGATTTGGCGTAATTGTTCAGCCAGTCGATATCGATGCTGATGGCGTCGGACACGGCGCTCCCCCCGGAAGGTCGTGAATTCGCTGGTCGGCGATTTGCGGTGGGGACAGTCCCATTCGTTTCGTGGTCTGCTGTGCCCCGTCAGGTGAGACGGATTACGACCGACTCCGGTTCCCGTGCCTGCGACAAGCTCCGAAAAACACAGCTGGGCACCGATCCGATGATCGGTGCCCAGCTGTTGGTGATCTCCTCAGACCACGGTCGGTCTAGAAGCCCAGGAAGCCCGAATCGTCTTCCGGCTCGTCGTGCTGCGCATCCTCCGGATCCAGCTGCAACCGGTTGCCGCCCTGGTCATCGAAGGGCACCGCGTCGTAGACCCGGCTGACATCGTCCTGATCGAGCCGGGGGCCACTGGGCAGCAGCCCCAGGATGGACTCCGGCGCGGCGTCCACGCCCCCGCTGTCACTGGCGAGTCCCAGACCGATCACATGCTCCATATCCGGGATGCCGTAGTAGACCCCTCGGTCGGAGACGAAGTGCAGGGGACCGGAGTCGAATCCCTCCTCACTCGCAGCCGCCCGCACCACGGCGGCGTTGCCCGGCGGCATGAAGAAGTGGTCGACGTGCTCGGCGCTGGTCAGCGTCACCGCCCGCATCTCGACGTCGCTGTCCTCATCGGACTTCGGCAGCACCACCTCGCTGCCCAGTCGCATGTCGATCGTGGCGCCATCCGATCCGTTCCACGTGAAGCAGGACATCTCGGACTCGCTGAACGACACCGGAGTCGGCAGCAGACCCGGGAGGTCGGAGACATCGAGCAGGTTCTCCGTCTGCGTGATCTGGCTGAGCTGGTCGGACTGGATGCCCGGTGCGGCGACCGTCAGGTCCTGATCGAAACGAATCAGGTCGGCGACGCCTTCCGGGATCTCCTGGTATCCGTCCTGCAGCAGCACGTAGTAGGCACGGTCACCTGCGGCCCGCTCGGAGAAGGCCACGGTCCCGACCTGTGCGTCGGAGCCGTCGCTGAGCTGAACGGGCTCATCCAGCGGCTGGCCCACGTTGGGGATCTCCGGAGCGCCGAATGCCGCGACCTCGGGAATGGCGTTCAGGAATCCGAGGCTGACCGCTCGCGGAGTCGG
The DNA here is from genome assembly GCF_014203365.1 of Actinoalloteichus hymeniacidonis. Lineage (NCBI taxonomy): Bacteria > Bacillati > Actinomycetota > Actinomycetes > Pseudonocardiales > Pseudonocardiaceae > Actinoalloteichus > Actinoalloteichus hymeniacidonis. The sequence goes on along the minus strand of NZ_JACHIS010000001.1, from coordinate 486,621 downwards.
TCCGGAGTCCAATACCGCAGCGGCAACGGTGTCGTCATCGAGGTCGATGGGCGCACGGACGATGTTGCGGGAACCACCGTCGGTGCCGGAGGGTCGGTAGACGAGGTACTTCTGTTCCTCCTGCTCCTCGGCGTAGACGAGCAGGGCCTGCTCCTCGTCCATCTTCTCGCCGGGTAGGTCGTCGACACCCGCCAGCACGGTCGTCTCCGGGCGCGCGGCCTCCTCGGCATTGGGCAGGCTGGTGTCCAGCTCCACAACGTCGCAGAGCGCCCAGCTGGGCGAGATTCGACGGTCCGCATCCGGCATGTAGTCCGGTGCGCCGATCAAACCGGTGAGCTGGCCTCGGGGAATATCGGCGAGCACGTCATCACCGATGACGTCCATCTTGCCCACCGTGTCCGCATTGACCCCGAGCTGCATCTGCAGCAGCCGCGCCGATGCCATGTTCGTCATCGGGATGAGTTGCATCCCGTCGTTGTCCACGGCCATGTAGACACCGCCGGATGGCTCGGACACCACGACCGCGCCCGGATTCGGTGGCTGGGCCCGCGGCGAGATGATTCCGAAGATCAGGAAGCCGAGGAGCGCGACCACCGACAGTGCGACCCCCGCCATGACCGAGCGCTGATGAGTGCGCATCGGATCGTGCAACATCACCGCGTCCTTGCGCACCAGCGCCGACTGCATTCGTCGCAAAACGAAGCGATAAGCCTGGACCTGGGACTTGGTGGTAGGTGTTGATGGCATTTCGAACCTACAGCTCTCTAGTCCACGGTACGGTTCGGAACAATAGCGGGCGTCGACTCGGCTTGAACCCGGATTGCGGGAAGCCGTGCCTGGAGCCGCTGGCACACTGTGGGCTCGTCTAGTTTCACCGCGCCCTGCGATGAAGATCGAACCACCACACCACCCACGCCGTCACGCGTCAGCGAGGGGAAGACCGAACACATGTCCGTGACCACACCGCCACGCCCCGGAGCACCGCGCCCGGCTCCGCCAGGACCAGGGCCAGGACAAGGACCCGCGCCCAGCACCCCCGCAGCCCGACCGATCGGCAAGGCCCGTAAGCGTGCCGTGGGCCCCAGCCTCGGCGCCTTCCCGGTAGCCAATCTGGTGGTGCTCGAAGTCGGCCTGGCCATCGGCCTTCTCATCATGGCGATCGAGATCACCCTCTGGCCGGTGTCGGCCGGAGTCCTGGTGATCGCCATGGCGATCGCCTTCACCCGGTGGCGAGGTCGCTGGGTGGTGGAGTGGACCGGGTTGACGTTGCGATACCTCGCGCGCTCCCACACCCGGGTCGCGGTTCCGCCGCCGGATGCGGATAACGGCGTTCCCGCGCCGGAGGAGAAGACCGTCACCGGACCCGAGGATGCCAGGGTCGCGCTGCTTCGGCTGGTGCTGCCGGATCTGGTGGTGGCCCATGCCAAGGATCACGAGCGCAGGCCGCTCGGGTTGGCCTGGCACGACGGCGCCTGGACCGCGGTGCTGATGGTCGAGCCAGCGCCCGCGCTGGTCACCCACGTCGGTGCGGCGCCGAACCTGCCGTTCGGTGCGTTGGCCCCCTGTCTCGAGGACCGTGGCGTGGTGCTGGACTCGATCCAGGTGATCTGGCATTGCTACCCGGGTAGCGCCTCGCTGCCCGCGTCCTCGCCCGCGTTGAACTCCTACCTCGAGGTGCTCGGTCCGTTGCCCGCCGCGGCACGGCGCAGCACGCTGGTCGCGGTGCGGTTGGACCCGCGCCGCTGTCAGAACGCGGTCAGCGAACGTGGCGGCGGCGTCGTCGGCGCGCACCGGGCCCTCATCGGCGCCCTGTCCCGGGTTCGCAACGCGATGGAGGGTCAGGGCGTGCCGACCAGGCCCCTGGACGTCGACGAGTTGTTGCGGGCGGGCATCTCGACCGCGAATCTGCAGTCGGTGGCCGGTGCACAGGTCAAGGTCGGTCTGCGTGAGCGGTGGGCGGGCGTGACCGCCGGTGGTGTCGGACATGCCAGCTACGCGGTGACGGCGTGGCCGAGCCGCGCGGCACACAACCTCAATGCGCTGACCGGTGTCCGCGCCCTGTCCTCGACGGTGACGATGTCGATCTCGCCGACCGTCGACGAGGGCCAGGTCAGCCTTCGCGGGCTGGTCCGAGTCAGCGCCCGCACCCCGAGCGAACTCGCGGCGGCACACACCCGGCTCAATCAGCTCAGCGGAAAGCTCGGCGTCACGCTGACGCCGTTGCGCGGCCTGCAGATTCCGGGCCTGGCCGCCACGCTGCCGTTGGGAGGCACGGTATGAGCAGCAGTCGTATCGCCTACAGCCAGCGCAGTGACGGGGGCGTGGCACCGGAGTTCCTGGTGTCGCCGAACCTGTTGGACGCGGTCAGCCCGTCCGGCGACCGGGGCGGCATGGTCCTGGGCTCCGGCATGAAGGGCGAGCCGCTGACCATCTCGGTGCTGCGTTCGGCACCGACCAGGGTCGTGATGGTGGGCGGGCTGTATCTGGCCCGACAGGTGGCGCTGCGGGCGATGGCGACCGGCGCGTCGGTGGTCATCGCCACCGGTCGACCCGCAGCCTGGCAGATGCTGGTGCGAGCAGCCGGTCAGCTGCCCGACGGACGTCCGGTGCCGCAGGTCCAGATCCGCAGGCTCAGCCCGGTCGAGTTGCCGAGGCCCACGGAGGACTCGCCGCTGTTGGTGGTGCACGACGAGGGCCACCTGCCGCACGATCTCTTCCCGCCTCGATCCCCGTGGCAGACCACCCTGTATGTGCTGCCCTACCTGCATCCGAATGCGACGTCCACGGCGAACTCCGCCGATCTGGTGTTGCTGCAGCGGATGCCGGTCGGTCAGGCGCAGCTGGCCGCCAGGGTGTGGCGGTTGCCACCGCCGATGATGCAGCAGCTCACGACGTTGAAGGACGACGGTGTCGTGGCCTTGGGGCACAACCTGTGGCGCCCATTACGGCTGATCACCACGAAGAAGGAACAGGAGATCCTCGGCCCGGTACGCCGAGGGGACTAGCACGACGAGAGCTCCTCAGGAGGCCGTCCAGCCCGCCCAGTGGTCCACATCGATCCTGATCACGGGCCCGGCTGGCGGCTCCTGCCGGTATTGCGGGTATTTCGCGGCGAGCGCTTGTAGCGGCATCGCCATCACGGTGGGTTCGGCCTCGATCCGGGCCGTGCCATCGACTCGGACCCACCACAGCGCCGCCCAGTCCGGTTCGTAGTGGTCTACCAGTAGCGACACGGCCGGATGGCGACGAATATTGCGCAGCCTGGCGAGCTGTCGGGACGATTTCGGTTTCTGATCCACCACCAGGTAGACCGATTCGCCGAGCATCGCGAAGGTGACCGGGACCAGGTGCGGGCTGCCTGCGGCGTCGATGGTGCCGAGCGTGGCCACCATGCCGGTCTCGAATCTGCGTCGACAGTGGACCCGGTCAAGACGCATGGGCCGCCACCAGCGGTCGGCCGGATGTCGGCCGGAGTAGGTTCTGGTCTCCACACCTGCAGGGGACGGACATCGGCGTGCGGTGCACGGCGAGCCGGTCGCACACGGTGATCATCGATACAGCGTGGCATAGGTCGCCCGACCGATGCCGATCGTCGGGCGACCTATGCCACGAGCTGATGAATCAGCGGCTTGCGGGACGCATCGCCATCGGCATGCGCACCGGCATGCCGAGCCTGCGGCGGTAGACGAAGAACCCGAACGGAATGCCGAGCGCCGCACAGGCGAGCAGCGGCAGGATCTCGACGACGAAGCCGAAGGAAAGTGCGATGACACCAATCGCCATGATCGTCGTCTTCGGCCCCATGGAGCTGAGTACGACGCCCGCAATTCCACTGAAAATCAAAATAAGTGCCACGATGAACAAAAAGGGGACAACCTGGGTCGAGATGAAGCTCCCCACCGTGAAACAACTCCCTGAAACGTCAGAACTCCCCGGGGACCCGATCACCTTAGCCGCCGACCCCGGCCAAGGCCAACCACCGAATTCGACGTACCGACCTGCGAGATAGAGCCGGGAACAGCTGAAAAGCGCAGGTGGAGGTGGAATTCGAGCCCGGCGGATCGACCGTGACTCGCGTCACAATTTCTCAGCCACCCCGGCCGCAGTCACGCCTGACGGCCGCCCGAGCTGCTGGCTACCCGCGAGTAATTGAAGGTCGCAAGGATGTTTCGAGACCCGCTTCGCTTGGCCTACCCGGTCGACCGTGGCGCGGTTTCCCGCCACCAATTAGGAGAAATTCATCCCGGTGGCAGGCTCCGGTTTTTCCCCAGTCTTACTCGTTTTCGCCACTGTCCGTTCACCTTTTCCTTGCCCGGGCCCGGCAATCGATACCGACAGTAGGCATGGGCGGTTGCACGTCGGGCACCGACACCACCGCCGGGCAGTACCACGGGACATCGGCGGCTCCGGCCACCATTGTGGCGCGATAGTCCCGACCCGCCCACGCCGCGACGCCGACATCCAACGGAAAATCGTCGCCCAACGAGTCCATTCGACTACCCACAGCGAGATTTTCCGGGTCCGGCGACGACCCGGTCTCGGTTGCAGGGCTAGGATCGGGGCCGATGACTCACCAGCTTGCGGACGACGGCGATCTGGACACGGCCGAACCCGCCGCAGAAGACAGCGCCGCCCCCACCGAGCCCGAGACGGCTCGCGAGCAGGGCGTCCTCGGCTTGGCCTGGCTACTCACGATCGGCGGGACCCTCGGCTTCGTCGCCGCCTTCGTGTTGCTGCTGGAACGCATCCAGCTGCTGATCGACCCGATGTACATCCCGACCTGCAGCATCAACTCGGTGCTGAGCTGCGGATCGGTGATGACCACCCCGCAGGCGGCAGCGTTCGGCTTCCCCAATCCCATCATCGGGGTGGCGGCCTTCCCCGTGGTGATGGCCGTCGGCGCCGCGCTGCTGGCGGGCGCCAGGTTCAAGCGCTGGTTCTGGCTAGGCCTGCAGGCGGGCACCTTGTTCGGTGTGGTGTTCATCCACTGGTTGATCTTCGCCAGTCTCTTCGACATCCGGGCGCTCTGCCCGTACTGCATGGTCGTCTGGGCCGTCACGTTGCCGATCTTCTGGTACACCACGGTCGCCAACATCCGCACCGGCAGGCTGCCCCTCGGCGGGTTCGGGCGAATGCTCGTCGAATACCGACACGTCGTCATGACGGCATGGGCGTTGGCCATCGTGGCGTTGGTGCTCCAGGCGTTCTGGAGCTTCTGGCTCAGCCTGTTCTAGCGGCTCTCGCCGCAGCCGGAGCAGGCCGGTTCGGCCCACCCATCGGTCGCGGACCGCGCGGATTCAGTCGTCGTACGGGTCGTAGATCGCGGCCGTCTCATGCTGGGTCGCATCGCTGGGATCGATCAGACCGAACCGTGCACCTGCGTCATCGCGCAGCACGGCGATCCGACCATAGGTGGAATCGAAGGGGTCCACGCGCACCTCGGCGCCCAGGGCCCGCGCCTGCGCCACGGTCTCGTCGACGCCGACGGCCGGATCCACGCCGAAGTACACCAGCCAATGCGGTTCGGTCTGCGGCGCGAACTCGTCCTTGAGCATCCGCACCCTGGCCAGGACCGAGTCCCCGCCCACGTACCAGACCACCAGGTCGTCTCGTCGGCCGAACTGCCGTGTCTCGTATTCGAAGAGGCCCTCGTAGAAGTGATCCGCGTAACGCACCCGGTTGGTGATGAGCTCCGCCCAGATCAGCGAGCCGGGCCTGCCCACCTCGAACTGCCAGCCATGGCCTGCCTGTAAGAAGGCGATCTCGGCCAGTCCGGAGTCACGCACCACCAGTCGTTCGCCCAGCGAACCCAACTGCTCGCGGCGGCGCACGACCTGCGCGCCGAGCCGCGCTGCGGCGGTGGCCGTCTCGTCGAGTCGGTGAGCGGCCAGATGCAGCACCCAGCAGGATGCGGCGCCGGGTCGGGTGGAGATACCGCCGACGGGGATCCCATCCCGCATAGCGAGCAGGTAATCGCCGGTGGCATCCACCGGGCCGTCATCCGATGCCTGGGGAGTCTCGCCCGACGCACCCGCATCCGGCGTCACCACATCGGCCCGCTGGTACTGCCAGCCGAAGAGCTGCTGGTAGAAGTCCAATGCCGCCGTCGGATCGGTGGAGACGAGATCCACCCAACATGGCAGCCCGTTGGGCAGGCTGGCGTACAGCAGCGTTCCACCGGACTTCGACATCGGCATGCGACCACTCCCGCAGTTGATCTGAGGTCCCACATTATGTCGTGCTGGGGCGCGGGGTGGGAGGTCCGTCACAAGGTATTCGGATCCGATTCAGCAGGGACCCGGCAGCGGCCACGGTGTGCGCAGCCAAGGCAACGGTCAGGCATCCATGCAGCACTGAGGCGGTTGGGCTCTTGCCCATGCCCCGAGTTCTCGACACGATACGGACTCATCACGTTCACTCGATGAGAACCGGCATCGGGTACGGGAGGGCAAGATGGCCCGCACGCGGTCCACCGGCCGTGCCTCATCCGTCGTCTAGAAGGAGCCGTCGTGACCGAGCTCAGCGTCCCCCCCTTGGCAACGGCGCCTGCGGAGGGCGGCCTGGCCGACATCATCTACCTCAACGCCACCGAGGCTCCCAACAAGGTCGTGTTCAACCGCAAGACCGGCGATGTCTGGTCGGATGTGACCACCACCATGTTCCGTGACGAGGTCACGGCGGTGGCGAAGGGTCTGGTGGCCGCGGGCATCAAGCAGGGCGACCGGGTGGCGTTGCTGGCCAGGACCCGCTACGAGTGGACGCTGCTGGACTTCGCGATCTGGACGGCTGGCGCGATCACCGTGCCGGTGTACGCCACCTCGTCCAAGGAACAGATCCGATGGATCCTGTCCGACTCGGGCGCGGTCGCCGCGGTGGTGGAGAACCAGGCGAACGCCGACGACGTCGAGGTGGCCCGGAGCGAGCTGTCCGATCTGACCACGGTGTGGCAGATCGAGGACGGCGCGGTGGACGCGATGATCGAGGCGGGCAAGGACGTTCCCGATGAGGAGCTGACGAAGCGGCGCAAGGCGGTCAAGATCGATGACCCGGCGACGATCATCTACACCTCCGGGACCACCGGCCGCCCCAAGGGATGCATCCTCACCCACGCGAACTTCTTCGCCGAGGTCGACAACGCGATCGCCAAACTGCCGCAGCTCTTCACCCATCAGTCCGCGGAGCTGCCCGAGCCGGTCACCCTGCTGTTCCTGCCGGTCGCCCACGTCTTCGGCCGCATGGTCCAGGTGGCCGTGGCCCGCGCGAGAGTGCGTACGGCACACACCCCGGACATCGTCGATCTCACCACGGACCTGCAGGCCATCAAGCCCACCTTCATCCTCTCGGTGCCGCACGTCTTCGAGAAGGTCTTCAACCGTGCCCAGCGCAAGGCCAAGTCGGAGGGCAAGGGCGCGATCTTCGATCTAGCGGCCAAGACCGCGATCGCCTACAGCAAGGCGTTGGATGCCGGCAGACCGAGCCTGCTGCTCAAGGGAAAGCACCTGCTGTTCGACAAGCTGGTGTTCAGCAAGCTCCGCACGGTGCTGGGCGGCAAGGTCCGCTACGCCATCTCCGGCGGGGCGCCGCTCGGCGAGCGGCTCAGCCACTTCTACCGGGGCATCGGCCTGCACATCTTCGAGGGCTACGGCCTCACCGAGACGACGGCGGCCGCGGTCTTCAACACGCCGGACAAGATCAAGCTGGGCACGGTCGGACAGCCGATGCCGGGGACGTCGCTGCGGATCGCTGCCGACGGCGAGCTGCTACTCAAGGGCGGTGTGATCTTCCGGGAGTACTGGAACAACCCGACCGCCTCCGCCGAGGCCTTCACCGACGGCTGGTTCGCCACGGGCGACCTCGGCGAACTGGACTCCGACGGCTATCTGCGCATCACCGGCCGCAAGAAGGAGATCCTGGTGACCGCAGGCGGCAAGAACGTCGCCCCGGCGGGCATCGAGGACGTGATCAGAGGCCACGCTCTGGTAAGCCAGGCGTTGGTGGTCGGCGACGCCAAGCCGTTCATCGCCGCCTTGATCACCATCGACCTCGAGTCGTTCCCGCAGTGGAAGTCGGAGCACGACAAGCCCGCCGATGCCACCGTCGCCGATCTGGCGGAGGACCCCGATCTGATCGCCGCCGTGCAGGAGGCGGTCGATGCGGGCAACGAGATGGTCTCCCGGGCGGAATCAGTCCGAAAGTTCCGCATTCTCACTTCGGATTTCACCATCGAGGACGGACATGTCACGCCGTCGCTGAAGTTGCGGCGAGCTGCGATCACGACCGATTTCGCGGCGGAAATCGCCGAGCTATACCGGAAGTGATGGAGACCACAGGGCCACGTTGGTCGTCGAGTGGGAGATCGGTAATCTCCCACTCGACGACAGCACGGCGCGAGGTGGTTGATGGCCCGGCAGACGAGGGCTCCGTTTTCGGCGATGTTGGAGATGCCCAACGCGGCCCGGGTATACGACTTCTATCTGGGCGGCAACCGTAACTTCGCGGCCGACCGGGAGTTCGCTCGGCATGCGATGCAGGTCATGCCGCAGATTCGAGATCTTTGCATCTACAATCGGTTGTTGGGTCGCAGCCTCGTGCAGCACTTCGCGTCGCAGGGAATCCGCCAGTTTCTCGACATCGGTTCCGGTATTCCGACGGTGGGCAACACACATGAGGTCGCGCAACGACACGCCGCCGACTGTCGAATCGTCTACATCGACAACGAACCACTCACCGTCGGACAAGGCAGGCTGCTGCTGAAGGGAAACTCGAACGCGGCGATCGCCGAGGCCGACGTTCGCGATCCCGACAGCGTGCTGACCGCAGCGCAGGCAGGCGGCATGCTCGACCTCGATCAACCGGTCGCGTTGCTGATGACGGCGTTGCTACATGTCATCCCGGATTCGGATTCCCCGCATCGTTTCGTGTCTCGATATCACGAGGCACTGGCTCCCGGCAGTCTGTTCGCCTACACCCATCTGACCGCCGATCATCGACCCGACCAGATGGGTCAGTTCGCGCGGCTCTATCACGACACCCCTACTCCGGTGGTGATCAGGACGAGAACAGAGATCGAGGCGTTGCTGGGTGGTTTCACTCCCTTGGGCGGCGCGTCCGACGGGATGTCGTGGGTTCGCGAACAGAACGAGATCCTCGGACTGGAGCATGTCGCGCAGTTGGGTTATCTCGTCGTCGGCGAGAAAACGTGAGCGGCCGCCCAAAAATCGGTACAGTTTCAACCAAACGTACCGACCGTGACGTCCCGGTCGCGTAACGCGGTGATATTGCTGTAAGAATCAACTGGCAGACCGAGGAACGCGCACTGCGAGGCATACAGTGACCCAGCAGCTGAATTGGTTACCTCATGGACTCGAGCGAGCGCCCCAAGGCGGCGACAGCAACGGCGCACCGGAAGAAGCCTGCGCCACCGAACGCCGCTCGGGCGTCGCGCGATCAACGGTCGGCACCACTGTGAACGGAGTCCCGTCGGTGACCGACGAGCTGCGTACCTCTCTTGTCCACGAGACCCGGTCGATCAATCGCGGCAACACCGCCCTGGCGGAATTCGCGCATGACTGGGCGAGGGCGGTGTTCCTCACCAGCTATGTGGCGATGACCCGGCAGGACACCGAGGACCTGCTTCTTCGATTCGCCTACCGCCTGGAGGCGGCGCTACACAGCGAGCCGTTCACGCCGGAGGAGGGCAGGCGGATCGGGGCGGCGCTGATCGATGCGCATTTCACCGATGCGACCACCCTGGAGAACACCCTCCTGGTGTTGGGCACCCGTCTGCGGCCCAGGTTGACCCCGCCCGCGCATCTGGGCGAACGCGACTTCTCCCACCGCCTGACCGCGTTGACCGCTGCGTTGGCCGCCGGTTATGCCGCCGCCCTACAGGATCACGTCCTGCGGGAGCAGGAGGATCTGAAGATCTCGATGATGCAGGAACGGCAACGTTCCGATGCGCTGCTGCGGGCCAGCGAGGCGAGGTTTCGAACCACCGTCGAGGGTTGTGCCGCAGGCTTCGCCATGCTGGACGTCCAGGGTCGGGTGCAGTCGGCGAACTCCGCGCTGGAGCAGCTTTTCGACACGCCCGCCGATGAGTTGATCGGCCGTGATCTCCACACCTTGATCCATCCGGAGGACCTGCCCGCCGAGAGCGAGCATCTGGCCTCGCTCGGGGAGGGACTCTGCGAGCAGTTCCGCTCCGCACCGCGTTTCCTGGTCGGCGGCGAGGAACCGGTCTGGACCCGGGTCACCGGTTCGCTCATCCGCGACGAGGACGACGAACCCGGTCACCTGGTGTTGGTCATCGAGGACTGCACCCAGTCCTACCTGAACCAGGAGATGATCCGCAGGCGACTCATGATCGATCCGCTGACCGGCCTGGCGAATCGGTCGGTGTTGGTCTCGAAGCTGGAGAGCATGCTGGCCACGCTTCGCCCTGGCGGTCGCCTCGCACTGTGCTATCTGGGCCTGGACGGTTTCCGGTTGATCAACGACGGGCTCGGATACGACGTCGGCGACGAGGTGCTCCGGCTGGTCGGCAGGCGGCTGTCCTCGGCGTTGACCACGGAGGACGAGCTGGTCGCCAGGATCAGTGCCGACGAGTTCGTGGTGTTGATCCCGGACACCCATGGCGCCGCGGACGTGGTGGCCAGGGTGGAGGGTTTCCTGGCCGATCTCGGCGAGCCGATGCAGATCGGCGTGCACGAGGTCTCGGTGTCGGCGAGCGCGGGAGTCGTGGAGAAGGTCGTCGCCGAGGTCGACCCCTTGGAACTGATCCGGGCGGGCGATCTGACGCTGCGGGCGGCCAAGGAGGAGGGCAAGGCCCAGTGGGCGCTGTACGACCCAGAACGCGATGCGGCCGGGCATCGGCGCTCGCAACTGGCGGCCACGATGCCCGTTGCGCTGCGCTGTAATGAGTTCTACCTCGACTTCCAGCCGGTGGTACGGCTGGCCGATCGCAAGCTCACCGGGGTACGGGCGGTCGCCCGTTGGGATCACGCCGAACTCGGGCTGCTCTCGCAGGAGGACTTCATCGAGCTGGCCACCGACGCGGGCCAGGTCGTGACCTACGGTCGCTGGTTGCTCAGCAGTGCGTGCGCGCAGGCCCAACGGTGGCGGAACACCTCGGGTTGCACGCCTGCGGTCAGCGTCTCGCTGGTGGAACGACAGGTGCGCGATCAGGATCTGGTGCGCGATGTGCGGGCCGTTCTCGAGGAGACCGGGCTGCCTGCGGAGTACCTCCGGCTGGAGGTGCCCGCCAATGCCGCGTTCACTCCGAACGGGGATCCCTTGGACACCTGGTCGATTCTGGCGCAGCTCGGCGTCCGGATCGCCGTCGGCGAACTCTCGTCGATCGGTCGAATGCTGTCCCGGCTGCGCTTGTTGCCGGTGGAGTCGGTGCTGGTCTCGGGCCTGCCCGCGCAGCTGCCGAGCGCGGAGGCCGATGCGGTGGACCAGGTTGCGCTCCGAAATATGATCACCCTGTTCCGAACGCTGGGTCCCTCTGTTGTGGCCAGCGACATCGACGATGCGGCGCAGGCCCGTCGGTTGTTGGCGATGGGCTGCGAACTGGGATACGGGAACTTCTTCGCGCCACCGTCCGATCCGGTGGACATCGAGGATCTGCTCCTCGCGGGCTGGGTGCTGCCACAGACCTGAGCGAGCACGATGAGGGCCGCGCGGTGGCTAGGCTGGCGACCATGCCACGTCGAATCGCCACCAACACCACCGTTGAGCTGCCGGAACTCCTTACCTTCCTGCGCTCCAGGAAGCAGGGGTTGATCATCACGAGTCGGGCGGACGGACGTCCGCAGGCGTCGCCGGTCACCTACGGCGTCGACGAGTCCGGCCGCATCGTCGTCTCGACCTACCCGCAGCGGGCGAAGGTGGCGAACCTTCGACGCAACCCCGCCGTGAGTCTCGTCGCGTTGTCGCAGAACTTCGACGACGCGTGGGTGCAGGTCGACGGCGAAGCCGAGGTATTGGATATTCCGGACTCGGTGGAACCGCTGGTCGACTACTTCCGTGCGGTCGCAGGGGAACACCCGGACTGGGCGGAGTACCGACAGGCCATGGTCGCCCAGGGCAAGTCCCTGGTGCGGATCATCCCGCAGCGCTGGGGTCCCATCGCCACCGGTGGTTTCCCGCCCGAGCTGGCGGACTGACACCGCCTCGATCGCACGCCGGGTGGGCAGGCCGCCGAGGTGGCCCGCCTGTTCGACATCTCCGTTCCCTGCGGCCGCAGCAAGACCGCTGCGACCCGCCCCAGGAGCTCGTCTCTCACACTGCGCGAATCCCCTCGGCCAGCAATGATCGGTCGACGGCGTCGGCGGCCGGGGCAACCCCGGCCGAGTCCGGTTCGTCTTCTCAATAGGCGCCGATCGACGTACTTCGACCGATCACCACCGCGTTTCGCGGTGTTGGAGGAGGTGGCCCAAATGGCTTTCACGGGCACAAAGCTGTGGTTGTCCGCGCTGGCGGGAGCGGCATTGCTCACGGTCGCGGGATGCGGCCAGGAATCACAGGATCAGGGGCGCGGCGAGCCGGTTCCGGCGGCGCCGACCACCGAGCCCGGTGCGGGTGGGGCGGGCGAGTCCGAGACCCCGGACGAGACCGAGCCGAGCGCGACCGAGTCCTCGGCCGGTGGCACCGGCGGCGACGTGGAACGACCAGACGCCTCCAAGACGCCGGATGAGCCGGATCGCTGTCATTCCGGCGGCCTCACCGGCTCGATCGAGCAACTGGATTCGGCGGCGGGTAATCGCTACGCGAACCTGGTGTTGGCCAACGAGGGTTCCGAGCCGTGTGCGATCTACGGCTACGGCGGTCTCGAACTCGTCGACGACGAGGGGACGGCGCTGCCGACCCGATTGGAGCGGGTGGCCGACCCCGCGCCGACGCTGGTCGAACTCGAACCCGGTGCGGCCGCGACCAAGCTGCTGCACTGGGGTGTGGTGCCCGGTGACGAGGACGATCCGGAGGGCGATTGCGGGACCGAGGCGACGAGCATCCGGGTCATCCCGCCGGACGAGACCGACCCGCTGACCGTGGACTGGGGACTCGGACCGGTTTGCCAGGGCGGCAAGATCGACGGCAGCGCCTACGTCGCACGCTGATCCGATCGTGTCGGGGCCCGGCTGCCGCCGAGCTCTCCGCGCATCCGTCTCGATCCCCGATGTAGGCCGCCGCTCCTCGTCTTTCGGCCTCAGATCGGCCGTAGGGTCGAGGGACGAGGCCGGACGTGCCGGGATCGAGAAGGGACCGTCGATGAGCGAAGCGAATGCCGGGCACACCGATGCCCAGCAGTTCTGGGCCGACCGGTTCTGGGCGGAGGACGAACTGTTGACCGCGCTGCGTGCCGACATCGTGGCGCGGGCACCTCAGATCCAGATCAAGGCCGAGGCGGGAGCGGCCCTGGCCACGCTGTTGCGCGCGGCCGGGGCCCGACGGGTGCTGGAGATCGGCACCCTTTTCGGCTACAGCGGGGTGTGGATCGGCCGAGCACTGCCGTCGGACGGCAGGCTGGACACCCTGGAGTTGTCCGCCGAGCACGCCGAGGCGGCCCGAGGCTGGTTCGACAGGGCGGGCCTCGGTGAGCAGGTCACCGTGCACGTCGGCGCGGCTCTCGACACGCTGAGGACGCTGTCCGGCCCGTATGACGCCGTGTTCATCGATGCCGACAAGACCGAGTATCCGACCTATCTGGACCGTTGTCTGCCGCTGCTGCGGCCGGGCGGACTGCTGATCGCCGACAACCTGTTCCGGCGAGGCGCGGTGGCCGACCCGACGGTGTCGGATCCCCGGGCCGACGCGGTTCGGGTGTTCGCCGACCGCATCGCGGCGGATCCCCGGCTGCAATCCACCGTGTTGCCGCTCGGGGACGGCCTCTCGGTGAGTGTGCTGATCGACGACTGACGGGCGCTCGGCGGCGGTCGACCGCCGGTTACCGTCCATGATCGTCACTCGTCCAAAAGAGTGAGATCGGGTGACGTTTTGCCGTCGCTGGAGTGCGGTTTCGGTGGCCTGCCGTGTTGAGGGAGAATCCTGGTCCAATGGTGGAGGACCGATTCGAACTACTCGTCACCGTGGTCGTCGGTGCCGAGAATGAGCGGCGAGCCCGCGCCGCCTGCCAAGGCCTGCTTTCCCTGGCAGGCGGGCGAATCGTCGAGGCGGGCGATTGCTCGGCCGAGGAACCGGGCTGTTGGTCGGTCACGATCCGCCGGTCGGCCGAGGTCACCGCGAGCGAGGACGAGGCAGCCACGCTGGGACGTGCGGTCCGTCGCTTCCTACGCAGGCTCGGCCCGAAGTTCGCCAACAGCCGGGTGGCCTGCGAACCACCCACGGCCTGGTCGGTCATCGACGATCCCGAACTACTCGGCACCGTGATCCCCAGTGGGGAACGGCTGCTGATCGAGGCCTGGTCGGACGACAGCGCCCTCCCCCTGGACACCACGCCGGTAGCCGGCCCCGCCTCGGCCGAATCCGGGCCTGGCGCAGGGGAATCGGGTGTGGTCGCCGACGAGGCCGATGACGACATGACGGGGCTGCCCCGGTTGCAGCTGCGGGTGGAGGTGCGCACGGATCGCGCCGCAGGCGCGCACTGGCAGGCCAGGGCGGTCGCGAGTCGGCTGGTCCAGCAGGCCGCGATTCTGCGCACGGACCAGGTCGATCAGCGCACCTTCGGCGTCACGATGGATCTCGGGCACCGACCCGGCACGCTCGCCGAGGCGGCCCGGGAGGCTGCGGCCATCCTCGGCGCCCCGGGTTGGTCGCCGGTCGATGAGACGGCCGGAATCGCGAGCACGAACTGGTCGACCAGCGCACCGGGTCGAAACGGGGTCGTGGGCCTGCACCTGTCCGCGCGCTACATCGAGGACTCCGAATCGCACGCCATCACCGGCGACCTCGCCGCCTCGACGTCGAACACGCTGTCGCCCGAGGCGATTCGACCCACCGGCCCGTCCGCTGCCGAACTCCTATCGGTCGAGCACCGTGCGTCGCTTCCCCGCGACGAACAGCGCTGGTCCTGGTGGTCGCAGTAGCGCTCGACGCTGCCGAGAAGTGCCCAGAATCTCGTTATTGATCATGGTCGGCTGGGACTGATCAACGGCGGACTATCGTGCGCGCCATGGAAGGGCGACCGACGATCCGGCACCGGAGATTGTGTACCCAGCTTCACCGGATGCGGACTGATGCCGGCATCGAAATCGAACAGGTCATGGCAGAGATGGGATGGTCGCTCACCACGACGCAGCGGAAAGAGACCGCGCGGGACGCATTGAGCACCTCGGAGGTCCATGCGCTCTGCATGCTCTACGGGGTACCCGCCGAACAACGCGTCTGGTTGGTCGACCTGGCGGGTCGACTCGACGACCCGGGGTGGTGGACGCCGTACTCCGATGTCGTGTCCGACGGGTTCCGGGACTACCTGGAACTGGAATCCGAGGCCGTGGAGGTACGCAACTTCGAGATCGACCTGATTCCGGGCCTGTTGCAGACCGAGTCCTACATCCGTGCACTGGTCGAGTCGTGGAATCCGGCGCCCCCGGCCGCGATCACCGGTCGCCGGGTGGCGCTTCGGCTGGCTCGTCAGCAACGCCTGTTGACGGGTGAGCTACGGCTGTGGGCGATCCTGGACGAGGCGGTGCTGCGGCCGCGCATCGTCACCGGTCCACAGTGGATCTCGCAGCTGGCGGCGTTGCGGGAGTTCGCCGGGCATCCGAACATCACCCTCCAGGTGTTGCCGTTCTCCGCAGGCCCGCATACCGCGATGGGCAGTCCGTTCGCCTGGCTTCGGCTGCCCGCACCGGATCCGGGCACGGTGCTGTTCGACAACGTCGCGGGCAGTGTCACGGTGGAGGACACGGAACCGATGCGGCGTTTCCACGAGGCCTTCCATCGACTGACCACGACCGCGCTCTCGGCCAACGACAGCCGGGCGTTCCTGGCCGACCTACAACCGCACTGACGAGCAATCCCGCCGTCGCCAGGCGGGCGTCGGGGCATCCAGCACCGCTTCGCGGCGACAGGAGGCTGTCGCCGCCCGGCGCACCCACCGCCTCGGACTTCGATGGTGGCGAATCTCGCCGATGAATTCTTGACGAGCCCACCCGGTGGGACTGGATCCTCGTCAGCCGTACCTGACATGGCATGTCCCGTTCAATGCCACCGAAGCGGGCGCATCGTCCATGATCGTCGGGCGCGATGTTGTTTGCATGGCCGAGGTGATCACCCACTAACCTCGAACACACACGCGGCCGGTGATCGCCTGCCGCGACTTCGGCAGGATGTGGAGGCAGGGGGCATGGCAGGCATCGAAGAGGTTCGGGCGAGCGTTGCGCTGGCCAACGAGCGGGTCAACGAGGCGCTCGCCGCCGTGGCGACCGCGGTCATCGCGGCGCAGGACGCACACTCCATTTTCGCCGCTGCGACGCAGGGCAGCGCCCAGTCCGCAGTGCCACAGGGCCTCGGGATGCTGGCGCAGGCCGGTGAGAACCTCAACCTGGCCAACGGGAATCTGAACGGCTGGGCGGGCTTCGCCGACGAATACGTCTCCCGACTCTGACCCGATGACACCGGCACCACTGCTCTCGGCGTTCGCCCGGTCTTCGGCGGCGGTGCACCCAACGACGACAACAGCAGCGAGCGGGCGCCGACAACCGGCGCCGCAGGCTCGACCGGACCGGACATCACAGGGCGCACAGGTGCCCGCGAACGGTGGGAGGTGGCGTGGGGATGTCGGGCGTCGAAGATGTTCGCGCTGCATTGGAACAGGTCAAGGATGAGATCAACCGGGCACGCGTCTGTGCGAACACCGCACGCAGGCTCGTCGACGAGGCGTTGGCGATCATCGCCGGGGTGGAATCGGATCACCACGAGCGGATCACGCCACCGCAGGCCGGTCTGGTCACCGCGGATCTCGATCGGACATTGGAATCGCTGAGCGGTTCGGAACTGGCGGTGGATACGGTCCTCAGTCGACTGTGACGATCGCAAGTAACGTTGATCTCGACAGGCCGGTGGTCGCCGAGCCGACCAGAGAGAGGCGTCACGAGGTGTTCTGGTGAACAGGCGAGACGAGCGACGACGTCGCATCACGGAAGCCTTCGAGGACTTCCGTTCGACCGTGGCGCGGGCTCTCGGCGTCGCGGTCCGACAGCACACCACCGCGCACCAGACCCACGCCGAACGAGTCTTCGAGCTGTGGCTGCGCGACGCGGGGGTCGACCGCGCCATGAACGACCCCGAGTTGGCGGTCGCGCTGCGCAATCCTGCGCTTCAGCCGGTCGTGCAACGAGCCGCGCAGGACCGGGACCAGCACTTCGCAGGCTGGACCGGCACGATGCCCGCCGAGTTGACCGAACTGGTGGCCACCGCGTCTCCCGGCTCTGCCTCCGCACCTTACCCGGAATGGCTGGGGCAACCGGGCAAAAGGGACGGAAGTTCCGAGGACGGTGGCGTTCCGGAGCTGTGGCGGATCGGAACGGCGGTGATGGACAGCGCCCCGGTTCCCGAGCCCTTCCCCGTCGCGGTGCCGCTGCTGGATGGCGCTCACCTGCACATCACCTCGTCGCCGGAGTCGAGGGTGGATGCCGAGAACCTGGTCGAGACGCTGCTGTTGCGGGTGCTCAGCTACTTCCAGCCGGGCCTGGTGCAGGTCCACGTCTGGGATGTCGGGGCGCTCACCGGCTCGCTACCGGGGCTGTACCCGCTGACCAGGGCGGGGCTGCTCACGGTGCACGACCCGGCCCGGCTACACGATCTGCTGGATGAGTTCGCCGAGCACATCCGGCGGATCCACACCAGCGTCCTGGTGGACGGCAGACGCTCGATCGGAGCGCTGCAGTCGGATACCGGACGACGCGGCGAGCCGTGGCGGGTGGCGGTGCTCTTCGGCAACCGCTCGGCGCTGAAAGAGGAAGACCAGCAGAAACTGCAACGCATCGCCCGCAACGGCCTGTCCTGCGGCGTCCAATTGATCATCGTGGATCTGCCGATCACGGTGAACAGCGCGGTGGAGACGCTGCGACTCGACGATGATCAGACGGCACGTTGCAGCATGACCGGCCCGCAGGCCACCGTGTACCTCGATCCGGGGCTGCCCAGGGAGAAGGTGCCCAGGGCATGCAACGCGATCGCCGACGAGCTGTTGGCCCGCCGCAGTCGGGTATGCAGCTTCGACGACCTGCTGCCGAACGAACCGTGGACGTACCACTCGGCGGCCGGGCTGCAGACACCGATCGGCTATGCCGACGGCGATCCGATCTATGTCTCGTTGGGTGATGGCTCGCCGCATGCCCTGATCGGCGGCCCGAGTGGTTCCGGCAAGACGAACCTCCTGTACGCGCTGCTGGGCGGCCTGGCTGCCCGGTATTCGCCGAACGAGTTGGAGTTCTACGTCCTGGACTTCAAGGAGGGCGTGTCCTTCGCGCAGTTCGCCCCCGGTAGGCGGGACCCCAGTTGGCTGCCGCACGCCCGACTGGTCGGGGTGAACGTCAATCAGGACCGCGAATTCGGCGTAGCCCTGCTGCGCTATCTCTCCGAGGAGATGCGGCGGCGGGCGGAGCGGGCCAAACAGCACGAGGTGACCAAGCTCGAAGAGCTGCGCATCGAGGATCCCCACGGGCGTTGGCCCCGGATCGTCGCGGTGATCGACGAGTTCCAGTACCTCTTCGCCGACCGCGACGAGGTGACGAACCTGGCGGCCGCGCTGCTGGAGGACGTGGCACGACGCGGTCGTTCCCAGGGCATCCATCTGGTGCTGTCCAGTCAGGACATCTCCGGCATCGAGGCCTTCTGGGGCAAGCCCGCGATCTTCGAGCAGTTCACGGTGCGTATCGCGCTGCCGAAGGCGCGGCGGGTACTCACCGAGGTCAACCAGACGGCGATGGAGATCCCCCGCAGACACGCGGTGATCAACCACGACTCCGGCGTCCCGCATGGCAACGAGGTGGCCCGCATCCCCGATGCGACGGCGCGCGGCACCTCGGACCGCCTGCAGATCGATCTGTGGGAGCGCAGGCCGTCGAATCTGACCGAACCACGGTTGTTCGACGGCAGTAACACCCCGATGCTGCGGACGCTGCCGGACTACCTCCGGCTGGCACCGCCCGATGCGGCGCACGCGGCCCGGCATGTTCCGCGCGCGCTGCTCGGTCAGGTCATCGATATGGCGGGCAGCGGTGCCGTGGTGCCGTTGGCAGCCAGTCCCGGCCGCAATATCGCGGTGCTCGGCTCGGTACTGCGGGATGCCACCTCGGTGCTGGCCTCGGCGGCTCTATCGCTGGCCAGGCAGTACGAGCCGGGTGCGGTCGAGTTCACCATCGTCTCCCTGATCGACGATCCGGAGGACACCGCTGCGGATTTGGCGGCGGAACTCAGGAGGGCCAAGCACACGGTGGAGTTCAAGGACGGCCACCAGGTCCGCAAGCTGATCGACAAGACGGCCCAATCACTGAAAGATCGACTCGAAAGTGTGGAGAACTCCGAAAATAGTGAACCCGGGCCGCATTACCTGCTGTTGTTCGGAATGGATTCGGCGCATCCTCGGTTGGAGAGTCGAGACCCCGGGCTCGGCCGCACGGGTCTGGACAGCCTCCGGTTGGTGCTCAAGCATGGGCCGGAACTGCATACCCACGTGATCGGCTGGTGGCGCAGCACCGGCAGACTCAAGGCCGCACTGGCGATGGGCGGGTTGGATGACATCGGTGCCTGGGTGGCCTTCGACGTGCACGGCCAGGAACTCGGCAGTCTGGCGGCGAATCAGGTGATCACCTGGTCTCCCCGACCGCGACGTGGCCTGTTCTTCGACCGGTTCCACCATGCCAAGCCACAGGTCGTCATCCCGTGTGACGCAGACGTTCCAGCACAGCCGGTCGACCGGCCCGACCCCGCGGAGTGACGATGACTGAGTTCGGCTCTGCCGCCGAGCGATACAAGGAGCTGTGCGGCACCGCCACCGGGGCGCTCTCCGCGATGCGCGCCCACGATCGCGAGTTGGCCACCCGGTTGCGTGACACCTGCGCTACGGCCAGGGAGGACGTCCTGGACTCCGCAGAACGGGAGCGCGTCACCCGGCTGATCGTCCGGCTGCGTTGGGAGGCCGCAGTCGAAGCGCTGTGGGATGAGCGGTGGCTGCCCATGACACCGTTGCCCAGACCCGCGGCCGTCTCCCAGCGCTACGACCTCGGTGCCTGTGAGCTCGACATCGACCGGGCCTTCGACCGGCTGGAGGAAGCGCTGCGTCGTCGCCGCCTCTTCGAGCTACCGACACGATCGCGTAGCCGACCGTGAGACGGGAGGATGTGGCCTTGCACCCAACCCCTAGAGCGGAAAGCCCACACAACGGATGATCCGGCGAGTGCACGAACTGTTCGGCCCTGACGAGGTGGCCGCTTCGACCGACAGCCTGCTGGTCCAGTGGGCTTCGCAGGCGTTGCTGCCGAGCCATCCCTACGGCAGGGGCCGCGCGTATCGACTCGGCGATGCGGTGGCGGTGGTGGCTCCTCGGCTCAATCGCGATGATCGGATCGTGGTGGACGGGCCCGAACGCGAGGTGGCGGAGTTACTCGTTCACACCTGGGAACGGCACGGCCCGGACTATCGACCGCTGCTGCGCACCGATCTCGCCGATGCACCGCTGCTCGCAGGCTTCGCCGATGCGGCGCGCGCCGACTTCGGCTGGATGGAGCTGAGCCGCAAGGGCACCCCCGTGGAGACCCACCGGGCGCGCTGGTTACGCGACGACGAGTTGGCCGAGGCCGATGAGCTGATCCGTTTCAGCAATCCCGATGCGTTCGCGCTGCCGTCCGGACCGGAGAAGAGCCGATGGGCTGGCTGGCACAACACGAAGGGCCAGCTCGTCTCGGTGGGCGGTGACCCGTGGAGCGGACCGAGCGTCGGTTTCCTCGGCGGGGTGGCGACCACACCGCACTATCGCGGGCGGGGCGCCTCCACCGCCGTGTGTGGTTTCCTGCGCGACTCGCTGTTGGCACGCTACGGCCGGGCAGCGCTGATGGTGGATCAGCAGAACACCGCGGCGATCCGGGTCTACCGACGATTGGGCTTCGACTATCGGCGGGTGACCGCGTTGTGGGCGGCGCCGACCCGCGCCGCCGCTCGGGAGAAGACCGCGGATCATGCGAGTCGAGGCTGAGCACGAGAGGCTTGTCCGGAGGTAACCCCCGCCGCATGCGACCACCGGGTCGGGTTCGACGGCCGCTGCCTCGCCGATCTTCGTAGCCGATTTGAGGAGCTGGTCATCGTGGCCGCGTCGAATGCCAGGGAGATCCGGTTGGCCGCCCGCCCCACGGGGTGGCCGACGGAGCAGGATTTCGACCTCGTCGAGGTGCCGATCCCGGTGCCCGGCCCCGGCCAGGTGTTGGTTCGCAACACGGTGATGAGCGTGGACCCCGCGATGCGGGGCCGGATGAACGACGTCGAGTCCTATGCGCCGCCGTTCGAACTCGGTGCGCCGTTGCAGGGTGGGGCGGTCGGCGAGGTGGTGCTGTCGGACGTCGAGTCCGTTCGGACCGGTGACATGGTGCTCCATAACCTCGGCTGGCGGGACTACGCGGTTCTCGACGCGGACCGTGTCAGCCGCATCGATCCCGATATCGCTTCGGCGAGCGCCTATCTCGGGGTGTTGGGCATGCCGGGGATGACCGCCTATGCGGGTCTCGTCGAGGTGGCGGCCATGACCGAGGGCGATGTGGTCTTCGTCTCCGGCGCTGCGGGTGCCGTCGGCTCGATCGCAGGCCAGGTAGCGCGGCTCAAGGGTGCCTCGCGGGTGGTCGGCAGTGCGGGTTCGGCGGCGAAGGTGCGTTATCTGACCGAGGAACTGGGCTTCGACGCCGCGTTCGACTATCACGATGGGCCGGTGGCCGAGCAGCTCGCCACGGTGGCTCCCGACGGCATCGACGTGTACTTCGACAATGTGGGCGGCGAGCATCTGGAAGCCGCGATCGGTGCGCTGCGGCTGAACGGCCGGATCGCGATGTGCGGCGGGATCTCCGGATACAACGAGGCGACGGCGCCGCCCGGGCCGCGCAACCTGATGCGTTTCGTCGTCCGGCGGTTGACCATGCGGGGCTTCTTGGTCGTGGACCACGCACACCTCAGGGACGACTTCCGCCGCGAGGTGGGCGGCTGGATCCGCGACGGGAGCCTCCGGTACCGCGAGACGATCGTGGAGGGCCTGGAGAAGGCGCCCGCCGCGTTGATCGGCATGATGCGCGGGGAGAACCTCGGCAAGATGATCGTCACCATTTAACGGTTCGCCGAATCGCCGCCGGGCTCGCCCCGGCGGCGTCGAGGCTGCGTCGAGGCCGTCCCCGGGTCTGTGGCAACCAACACATCCGACCGCGCTGGGCGACCTCGGCCAAGCACCCGATGTCGATCTCCGACCGGGAAACCGGACAGCCGCGTCGGCTGCGGTGGTGTTCGGGGCGACCTGTGGTGGCTCCGGGTCGCCGCGTGCACAACCGCCAGGTGCCGAGCACACGTCCCGAGCTGTGACGACGCCGATTTCGTAGATCGTCTTCCCGCCGGCCGCACGGCGGACCCGAGCCCGGCGCCGGGTTGCCCGGAAGCAGCCGCTCGGGCCCGCGCAGGCCGCCTCTCAGCCGGGTCTCCGCCGGTCGATCTATCTCCCAGTCACCACCCCGCCAAACGCGAATCTCTTTGACATCTTGTTGGGTTTTTGCAACATTCTGTTGCGTGAGTCCAGTCCGCAGAGGCAAGGATCTGCCGATCTACAACCGGATCCAGCTCCTGCGCGCGGAGCGGGGCTTATCGAGGGTGGCGTTAGCGAAGGCGGTCGAGGTGAATCCACAGACGATCGGGGCGTTGGAGCGCGGAGATCACTATCCGAGCCTCGATCTGGCCCTGCGGATCTGCGAGATCTTCAGCCTCCCGGTGGAGGCCGTGTTCAGCCGGACGCCGTTCACCCCGCTGTCCGAGGAGCTCTACGGCAGGAAGGGGTCGGCGTGAACCGGGTGCAGAACCTCCGGCAGCGCTACCGCGAGGCCGCCGTCGAGACCCATCAGCGCCGCATGAACCGACTGCATCGGGCCCTGCCCCACTGGCGCGATCGGCGGCACCGGAGGCCACTGGTCGTCACCTGCGCCATCACCGTGCTGGTGAGCACCGCCATGGCCATCGCCGTCGGCCCCGCGCCATCGGCCGCTTACCTGATCTGGCTCGCCATCACACTGGTCTGGGTCTGGCAATGGATCGTGCTCCGGCTGATCACCAGCGGCATCTCCGAGTCCAGCACCCTGGTGCTCGATGAGCGCGAGACCGCGTTACGCGACCGAGCGACCCGCTATGGCTTCCTTGCCGCGATGATGCTCAACGGCGCACTGACGGGCGCTCTCGGCGCTCGCGGATTCGAGCCGGTCGGCGCCGTGCAACTGTCCTTGATCATCGCCTCGGCAACGCTGATCTGCGGCACCGTTCCCGTCGGCTTCCTCGCGTGGACGCTGCCCGACGACGATCCGGAGGACCTGCTCGACGACGTCGAAGCGGACCGGGACGCCGAAACCGATCATGCGAGCTCGGTGGCGAGCGGCCACGCTCAAGCGACCACCACGCCCGACCGGTCACCCGCAGCGGACATCGCAGCGGAACCCACCACAGACATCCCCTCGACCGAGGGACAACCCGCCGCCGAGCCCGACAGCGGCGATGAGCCAGAAAACGAAAGGAATGGGGGAGGACAACAGTGACCGCAGCAACCGGGTCGACATTAGAGATCGACCGGCTGAACAAGCGCTACGGCGACATCGTCGCGCTGAACAACATGACCTTCGACGTACGAGCAGGCGAGCTCTTCGGCTTCGTGGGCAGCAACGGCGCGGGCAAGACCACGACCATGCGCATCGCGATGGGGGTGCTGGCAACCGATTCCGGTGAGGTGCGCTGGCAGGGCAAGCCGGTGGACTTCGACACCCGTCGCAGCATCGGATACATGCCCTCCGAACGTGGGCTCTATCCCAAGATGAAGGTCTTGGAACAGCTGGTCTACCTCGGCGAGCTGCGCGGCATGCCCGCCTCGGCGGCCAAGAAGGCGGCCAACGAGTGGACCGAGCGGCTGGGCCTCGAAGGCAGGCGCAAGGACGAGGTCCAGAAGCTCAGCCTGGGTAATCAGCAGCGCGTGCAGCTCGCGGCGGCGCTGGTGCACGATCCCGAGGTGTTGATCCTGGACGAGCCGTTCTCCGGGCTCGACCCGATGGCCGTCGACGTGATGAGCTCGGTGCTTCGGGAGAAGGCCGCGGCGGGAGCCCCGGTGATCTTCTCCAGCCACCAGCTCGAACTGGTCGAGCGGTTCTGCGACCGCGTCGGAATCATCCGGGCAGGCGAGATGGTCGCCTGCGGCACCGTCGACGAACTGCGTGGCGAGGCCAACCTGCGGATTCAGGTCGACGCCCCGGCCGCCCGACCGGGTTGGTCCGACGCCGTGCCCGGCGCCCGGGTGGTCGAGCACAACGGCAGCGTCTACGTCCTCGAACTCGACACCGGAGCCGACGACCAGCAGCTGCTCGCCGCCGCGATGGCCACCGGACCGGTGCACGAGTTCTCCCCGCACCGACCTGCCCTCACCGAGCTCTTCCGCAACGTCGTCAGTCAGGAGGTGGCGCAGTGAGCACCCCCGGCGCGCCAAGAAAGCGGGCGATGAGCCCCACCAAGGCGATCCTGCTGGTCGCCAAGCGGGAGATCGACACCAGGCTCAAGTCGAAGTCGTTCGTCTGGGGCACGCTGGGCATCCTCGCCGCCATCGCCCTCTACATCGGCATGATGACCTTCATCGGCGGCCGGGAGGGCAACACCTCCGTGGCCCTGACCGGCGACATGACCACCGTCTCGGCGGAGTTGTCGGCCTCGGCCGAGGCGCTCGGCGAGGAACTGGACATCCGCGAGGCATCGGACCCGGCGGCCGCCGAGCAGCAGATCCGCGACGGCGAACTCGATGTGCTGGTCGGCGGGACGCCCGCCGCGCCTGAGGTCACGGTGCAGACCAGCCTCGATGGCACCGTCGAGGTCCTGTTGTCCGGGATCGCCCAGCAGGCGGCGCTCAACACCGCGCTCACCGAAGGCGGACTGGACCCGGCACAGGTTCAGCAGGACGTCGCGGCCGCCGCGACCCTGCAGATCGACAATCTCGAGGAGTCCGACCCGCTCGAGGCCGAGCAGCTGTTCATCGGCATCGCCACCTGCTTCCTGCTGTACATGTCGATGATGATGTACGGCTCCTACGTGGCGACCGGTGTCGTCGAGGAGAAGTCCAGCCGCGTCGTCGAGCTGCTGCTCTCCACGATCCGGCCCTACCAGTTGATGCTCGGCAAGGTCCTGGGCATCGGACTGGTCGGATTGGTCCAACTGCTCACCATCGCGGTGATCGGGGTGGGCGGCGCCGTCGCCGCCGGGCTGCTGACCGTGCCGACGGCGGCCTTCAGCGCCGCGCTCTCCGGACTGCTCTGGTACCTGCTCGGGTTCTTCCTGCTGGCCACCCTGGCTGCGGCCTCCGGTGCGCTGGTCTCCCGGCAGGAGGATGTGCAGTCGGTGATCTCGCCGATGATGATGCTGGTGCTGATCCCGTTCGTGCTGACCTTCACCCTGCTGGTCGGTGACCCGGAGAACGAGACCGCCGAATGGCTGTCCATGGTGCCGTTCTTCTCGCCGTTCATGATGCCGGTCCGGGCGGCGGCCTCCGGGGTGCCGATCTGGCAGCTGGGCACGGCCATCGTGCTGAGCCTCGCGGCGGCGGCGGCCCTGCTGTGGCTGGGTTCGCGCATCTACGCGAACGCCATCCTGCGCACCGGTAGCCGGGTGAAGCTCAAGGACGCGTTCGGCAAGGGCTGATCACCGCGTCGATCGATCCGATGGCCGCGTCCCGACTCGGGGCGCGGCCATCTCGGCGTACTGCGGCGCTCGGCGTACTGCGGCGCTACGGGGCCTCGGCGCTCAACGCCCGGTGATCCGGCCGAAGCGGCGGAGCGCCTCCTGCCGTTCCTCGCCGTGGTCGACCATCGGCTCCGGATAACCGGCGGGCATCGAATCCAGCTTCCACGGTTCGTGCACCGCGCGGCCGGATACCGACCGCAGCTCGGCGACGTGACGACGCACGTACTGCCCGTCGGGATCGAAGCGTCGCCCCTGGGTGACCGGGTTGAACACCCGGAAGTACGGGGCCGCGTCGGTGCCGCTACCCGCGACCCACTGCCAATTGTGCTGGTTGGAGGCGAGGTCGCCGTCGACCAGCGACTGCATGAAGTGCCGGGCGCCCCACCACCATGGCAGGTGCAGATCCTTGATCAGGAAGCTGGCCACCACCAGCCGCGCTCGATTGTGCAGCCAGGCCTCGGCGGCGAGCTGTCGCATCCCGGCGTCGACGAAGGGAAAGCCGGTGGTCCCGGCGCGCCAACGATCGAAGCGTTTCCAGGCGTCCGCACCGAGGTCGTACTCGATGTCGTCGAACCTGCGGTCGAGATTGCGCCGCGCGGACTCGGGTCGATGCCACAGCACATCGGCGAGGAACTCCCGCCAGGCCAGTTCGCGGCGGAACGCCGCCGCGCCATCACCCCGCTTCCTGTGCAGATCCGCGAGCAGCGTGCGCGGATGCACGCAGCCCCAATGCAGGTAGGCCGAGAGCCTGCTGGTGCCGTCGAGCGCGGGCCGGTCGCGGTCCGAGGCGTAGTCGGCCAGGGGACCCGCCCGGAACTCCTTCCAGCGGCCCAGGGCGGCGCGTTCACCCGCCTCGGGCAACTGCGGGCCGTCGTCCTCGGTGTCCAGCTCGGTATCGAGTTCGGCGAGATCGACGGTCTTCGTCGCATCGATCCGCAGTTTGGCGGGTTCGACCCACTTCGGTGCATCCCGCTCGCTCGGGGCCGGTCCGGGCTTGTCGAGCTCGGTCCAGGCGCGGTAGAACGCGGTGAAGACGCGGTACTCGGTGCCGTCCGGCTTACGGACCCGGCCGGGCGGGATCACGTAGGGCGTGCCGGTCTCGACCAGGTCGACGCCCTGCTCGTCGAGTCGCCGTCGAACGGCCTCGTCGCGGCGGCGGCCGTAGGGAGCCCCATCGGCGGTGATGTGCACGGTCTTGGCGCCGATCTTCTCGGCCACCTCGGGCACCACCTCGGTTGGGTCGCCCGAGACGATGAGCAGGTGGCCGTGGAGTTGATCGGCCAAGGCCCGCAGACAGCGGGCCAGGAAGGTACGGCGGGGTGTGCCCGCCGGCTTGAGCAGTCGGTCGTCGAGGACGAACAGGGCCAGCGTCCGTCGGGCGCTCTTGGCGGCTTCCTCGATGGCGGGGTGATCGCCGCAACGGAGATCACGCCGGAACCAGACGATGTTCACCTCGTCGGAGACCATGTCCGACAACGCTAGCGGCGCGATCTGCCTGGTCGGCAACGCCGCGCCGAGCCGGGTTGGAACCGGGCCGTTCTCGCACGCGACGCATCTGACGATGTCGTCGCGTGCGAGAAGCCGATCAGCGCTCGGTGAGCGGGGTGAAGTCCCGCGCGACGGCGCCGGTGTAGACCTGGCGCGGCCTGCCGATCTTGCGGGTGGGATCTTCGATCATCTCGCGCCACTGTGCGATCCAGCCGGGCAGCCTGCCCAGTGCGAACAGCACGGTGAACATCCGAGGCGGGAAGCCCATCGCCTTGTAGATCAGACCCGTGTAGAAGTCGACGTTCGGGTAGAGCTTGCGCTCCACGAAGTAGTCGTCGGACAGGGCCCGCTCTTCCAGCTTGCGCGCGATGTCGAGCAGCGGGTCGTTGACGCCGAGCTTGCCGAGCACCTCGTCGGCCGTCTTCTTGATGATGGCCGCGCGCGGGTCGTAGTTCTTGTAGACCCGGTGCCCGAAGCCCATGAGCTTGACGCCCTCGGCCTTGTTCTTGACCTTGTCCATGAAGTTCTCGACGTTGCCGCCATCGCGCTGGATGCCTTCCAGCATCTCGAGAACCGCCTGGTTCGCCCCGCCGTGCAGCGGCCCGAAGAGGGCGTTGATGCCCGCCGAGACACTGGCGAAGAGGTTGGCCTCCGAGGAACCCACCATCCGCACGGTCGCGGTCGAGCAGTTCTGCTCGTGGTCCGCGTGCAGGATGAACAGCAGGTCGAGGGCGCGGGTCAGCGCCGGGTCGACCTCGTAGGGCTCGGCTGGCAGACCGAAGGTCATCCGCAGGTAGTTCTCCACCAGCCCGTGCGAGTTGTCCGGGTAGAGGAACGGCTGTCCCACGGACTTCTTGTACGCGTAGGCCGCGATGGTGGGGAGCTTGGCGAGAAGTCGGATGGTCGACATCTCGACCTGGTGCGGGTCGAGGGGGTTGAGGCTGTCCTGATAGAACGTGGACAGCGCCGAGACCGCCGAGGACAACACCGGCATCGGGTGCGCGTCACGGGGGAACCCATCGAAGAACCGTTTCAGGTCCTCGTGCAGCAGCGTGTGCCGCTGGATCTTGTCGGTGAAGTCGTCGAGCTGGGCCTGGGTGGGCAGCTCACCGTAGATCAGCAGGTAGCTGACCTCGATGAAGTTCGACCGCTGCGCGAGCTGCTCGATCGGATATCCGCGGTAGCGGAGAATGCCTGCGTCGCCATCGATGTAGGTGATGGAGGAAGAGCAGGCTGCGGTGTTGACGAAGCCCGAATCGAGCGTCACCAACCCCGTCTTCGCGAGCAACTTGCCCAGATCGATTCCAGAGGCCCCGTCGGTGGCGGGAACGACTGACATCTCGTGGTCGCCGCCCTCGTGGCGCAGCGCGACGGAACGGTGAGCATTCGCGTCGTCGGGCATACTTGTCCCTCTCAACACTCGGACGAGACAACGCTCACCGTGCTAGTAGCACCACGCCACCGCAAGCCGAATCGGCTGCCCACAGCTGAAACGTCAGCACCGCCTCGTCGGGGTCCTGTCATCGACCACGCTAGACCTAGAAATGGCAATCGCCTACCCATAGCGTTAGCCCATGGGCCAAGTTGGGATCACAATCACAGATTCAGCGGGCTTGGCAGATCACATAGCGGCGGCCGCACCGTCCGTTCCCCCGCGATCCCGGTCGAGTCGGCCAAGGTCAGCTTCGGAGAATGGTTGCGCTCTGGAGTCACTCCTACTCCATCAGGCGGACGATGAACACCCGCCGAACGGACCATAGACCGCCTGTGGCGCGCGAAATCAGCCGCTCGCGCCAGTAAGAGCCAGCCGAGAACACTGAGACCGAGGTCACACAGAGTGATGCCGGCGGCGTACTGCGCCGTCCGAGGGAGCACCACCGACAGGCGACACAAAGGCATATCTTTTTCACATCCTGGCCCGAAAAGCGACCACGCGAAGCGCCATCGACCACTTAATCAACGCGCGCGGGATAAAGAAAAGCGGCCAAACTATAGTGATCGAGAACACGTAAAGTGACAACGCAAGACTTCGCGATCAGAAGTAGCGCACGGCTACCGGAATTATCAACGCCAGGTCACCGATGGCAGTCGCTGGGAACCGTCGGTGACCCATCTTCCGAACATTAAACCGAATCTTCGGTTGACGATCGAGAATGCGCAGGCGCGGTCAGGACAGCTCGGCAGCCCACGGCGGTTCGGCACCGGGCCGAGAACAGGTCACCGCCGACGCCGAGGCCGCGAACGACAGACACTCGGCCCACTGCTGCTCGGTCAGCGCGCGCAGGCCCGCAGCCGACAGTGCCGAGTGCTCGTGCAGCCAGGCCAGCACCGCACCGGAGACGGTGTCACCTGCGCCGATGGTGTCGACCACCTCCACAGCCACCCCGGGGACCTCGACGCTGCGGCCATCGGAGAGCACCGCCACCAGGCCCGCCGATCCCCTGGTGAGGATGACGACGGTCGGGCCTGCCTGCTGCCAACGCCGCACCTCGGCCAGCACCCGAGGATCGACTCCCGCGATCGGGCTCTCCGTCGCAGCCTCGGCGGCCTCGTCGGCAACGGCCTCGACCTCGGCGAGCCAGGCCGCGTCGTCGTCGGAGAGCTTGAGGACGTCGACCGAGGACAACCAGGACCGGAACCGGGCCCGATAGGCGTCCGGGTCGGCGATGAGCTGGGCCCGGATGTTCGGGTCGAGCATCGTCACCACGCCCTGATCGGACACGCGACGCAGCAGGGCCTCGTACCGGCTCGCGCCCGGTTCGAGGACTAAGCCCAGCGTGCCGAGGCACACTGCGGACAGTCCGACGGGCAAGGACGCGGGCTCGTCGACCAACCGGTCCGCCGTCTCGGCCATGTAGAAGGAGTACTGGGCGGAACCGTCGGCCCCGACGTCCACAACGGCCAGACTGGTCGGCTCTGGACCACGCTGGACCAGTGAGGTGTCCACCTCGGACTCCGCCAGCCGCGCGAGCAGCGCACGACCGAAGGCGTCGGTGGAGACCCGGGACAGGAACGCGGTGGGAACGCCGAGCCTGCTCGCCGCGATGGCCGCGTTGTAGGGGCCGCCGCCGAGCCGAGGCGACAACGGGGCGAGCCCGTCCGCGCTCGGAAGCTCCGGAACCAGGTCGACCAGGGCCTCGCCGCCCACCAGGATCATCCGCACTCCCTTGTCGTCACTCGCCGGGATCGGCGTGGTCGATGACCTAATCAGAGTAGAGATCGACCCGGCAAGGCCAGCCCGGCCGAACAGAGCAATCCGGTCGAATGCGGCGTTGCTCCGCTCGGCGGGCCTGCGGTGTCGGGCACACTCGGTCCGACGGCGGTTCAGCCCTCGCGGTAGAAGGGGTCCGCGATCTGCTGGCGGCCGGTCGCCTCGTCGTAGGTCAGCACCTCGCGACCGTCGACGAAGACCTGCAGGGCACGGTTCATCACGTCCAGCGGGTCGCCGGACCAGATCACCACGTCACCGTCGAGACCGGGCGTGAGCGAGCCGACCCGATCGTCCAAGCCCATGATCCGGGCCGGGTTCAGCGTGATCGACCGCAGCGCGGCGTCCCGATCCATGCCCTCCTTGACCGCCAGGGTCGCCTGGTGGACCAGGAAGTTGATCGGGATGACCGGGTGGTCGGTGGTGATGGCGACCTCCACCCCTGCGCGGTCCAGGATGCCCGGGTTACGCAGGTGCCGTTCGCGCACCTCGACCTTGCTGCGGGTGGTGAACAGCGGTCCGATGATCACCGGAATCTGCTTCTCGGCGAGCAGATCGGCCACCAGGTGACCCTCGGTGCCGTGGTTGACCACGAGTCGGTAGCCGAACTCCTCGGACAACCGGATCGCGGTGGCGATGTCGTCCGCCCGGTGGGTGTGCTGGCACCACGGCAGGTCGCCGTCCAACACGCTGGCGAGAATCTCCAGGGTCGCGTCCCGCTCGAAGGGCTTGCCCTCCTGCCGGGTGTGGTCGCGCCGCTCCCGGTAGTCCTGCGCCTTGAAGAAGGCCTCGCGGATGATCGCGGCGACACCGAGGCGGGTGGACGGCGTCTTCTTCTGCTCGCCGTAGACCCGCTTGGGGTTCTCGCCCAGCGCGCTCTTCACGCTGACCGGCTGCCGCACGAGCATCTCGTCGACCGTGCGTCCCCAGTTCTTCACCGCGACGGTCTGGCCGCCGATCGGGTTACCCGAACCGGGCTTGATCACCGAGGAGGTCACGCCGCCCTCGAGCGCGTCCTGGAAGCCGAGGTCGGCCGGGTTGATGCCGTCCAAGGCGCGGAACCGGGCGCCGTTGGGGTCGGTCATCTCGTTGGTGTCGTTGCCCGCCCAACCCTCGGCTTCCTCCGCCACACCGAGGTGTCCGTGGGACTCGACGAATCCGGGCAGCACCCAGCGGCCGGTCGCGTCGACCACCCGGATGCCCTCCGGGGCGGTGACCTCGCTCGAGGTCCCGACAGCGACGATCTTGCCGTTCTGGATCAACACCGCGCCATCGGTAATCGGCTCGCGGTCGACGGGGACGACATATCCACCCGTGATGAGGACATCTTCCATGGTTAGCAACGCTAACATCATGCGCTGGATCGGACCGAGAAAAATGTCCGCACCCTCGCGCGGGCAGCAGCAAAACGATCAACTCGCGACCGGCTGCGGCTTCGCAATCCGGCCTGCCGCGAAATGCGTGTCGGGTGGCGCCACGGCTAATGCGGGCCGGGCGGCGAGACACCGCCCACCCGGCCCCGCCATTCACACCTTCTTAACGCCCCAGCTGCCCTGCCAGGTCTCCCCCGGTTCCAACCAGATCAGATCCACTCCGGAATTCAATGCGTCCGGCGGACAGGTCATCGCCTCGATCGCCACCGCAGGCCCCTGCCCGGCCAGGTCGTCCGGAGTGAAGACCTGCACCCAGTTGAACACCGGTTCCGCCCACACCTGCACGCCTGCCCCATCCGGGCCGATCAGGTTGTGGCGGACGAAACCGGTCTCGTCGGGACGGCAGTCCCCGAACGCGGTGTCCAGCGTGACCTCCCGCATGGGCCTGCCTGCACGGAAGTCGAACTTCGTTCCCTCCACCGACTCGGCGGGGCCGGTCGGCAGCAGACGGTCGTCGACGGGCAGGACGGTGTGCGCGGGCATCGTCAGGGTGCAGTCGAGGGTGGGGGTCAGCCCCGCCCTCGGGAACGGATGGCTGGCCACGCCGAACGGGCTGCGGCCGGAACCGATGTTGGTCGCGGTGTGTGTGATCGTCAGCCCGTCCGGCCCGACCTCGTAGGCGACTCCCACCCGCAGCGGCACCGGCCAGCCAGCCTGCCGGTTGACCACCGAGGTCAGCTCGACCCTGGCCTCCGTCCGTTCGACCACCAGCCAGTTGGCCTGCCGCAGCAGCCCGTGGATGGCGTTGTGCCGCGCGGGCTCGCTCAGGGTCAGCTGCTGCGGCTCCCCCTCCCATTCCCACCGGCCGTCGGCGACCCGATTCGGCCACGGAGCCAGCAGGGTCCCCGCGCCGAAGGGCGGCAGGTCGTGCTCGGAGAACGAATGCAGATAGGGAACTCCGTCGACCTCGAACACGCGCAGGCCCGCGCCGACCTCGGTCGCGACCGCACGGACCGCGCCGTGCCGGATCTCGTACTGCTCACCGGTGACGGGTCGGGTAGTCGACTCAGCTGACGACATCGTCTTGATCTCCTCAAGGGGAACGGGTCCGGTTGGTCCGGACGGGATTTCGTCCTCGGGCTACCCGGCACGGGCGGACCGAGCGGGCGGATTGACGATCTGGGCATGGGTAGGGCGAGACCCCGGTCCAGCCGAGAATGCCGGAACGGGCGTGACGCAGCCGTCGAACGACGATCAGCGGGCGCGGCGCTCGACGTTCGGGAGAGCCGCCCGCCGCGACATCGTCGTCACCGCGAGCCCTCGGCCGAATCCACCGACGCCCTGCGCAGGATCATCCTGTTCAGCACCCAGAAGGCCAACCCCACGAGCAGCAGGATTCCCGCGATCCGGTACTCCTCCCAGGGTCTACCGGTGAGCGGGCTGGCCAGCAGGAAACAGGTGATGGCACCCAGTACCGGCACGAAGGTGGGCGACCGGAAGTGGTCATGCTCCACCTCCTCGCGTCGCAGCACCAGCACGGCGACGTTCACCACTCCGAAGACCACCAGCAACAGCAGCGAGGTCGTCCCGCCCAACAGCGCGATGTCGACCGTGCTGACCAGCACCACGGCCACCATGCTGGTGAACAGGATCGCCACCCACGGCGTCCGACGCACCGGCAGCACCCTGCCGAACTGGCGGGGAATGATCGACTCCCTGGCCATCCCGTAAAGCAGCCTGCTGGCCATCATCATGTTCATCAGCGCGGAGTTGGAGACCGCGCAGATCGCGATGGCGGAGAAGAGGATCAGCGGGAAGCCGGGGGCACCGAGACGGACGACCTCCAACAGCGGCCCGTCCGAATCCGCCAGGACCTCGGTGTCGACCAGCAGCGACGAGGTCAGCGCGACCAGCACGTAGATCAGGCCGGTGATGGCCAGACCCAGTAACAGGCCCCGAGGGAAGATCTTCGACGGCGAATGGCACTCCTCGGCCATGTTGACCGAGTCCTCGAAGCCGACCAGCGCGAAGAAGGCCAGCGCCGTCGCCGAGGTCACCGCGAGCAACGGCCCCTGCTCGGTATTGAACTCCATCAACCGCGATGGATCGCCCGCACCGCTGAGCACCGCGCCGACTCCGATGGCGATCACGATGAGCAGCCCGAGTAACTCGATCACCGTGAGCACGACGTTGGCGATCAGCGATTCGGCGACGCCTCGGAGGTTGACCAGCGCCAACAGCCCGATGAAACCGATCGCGACGACCATGGCGGGAACGGTCACGAACTCCTGCAGATAGTCGCCGCTGACCGCGCGGGCCGCCGAGGAGGCCGAGGTGATGCCGGAGCACATCACCGCGAAGGCGATCATGAAGGTGAAGAAGGGGCTACGGAACGCCCGGTTGGTGTAGAGCGCGGCACCAGCGGCTCGTGGGTACTTGCCGACCAGCTCCACATAGCTGAAGGCGGTCAAGAAGGCGATGCAGAAGGCGATGAGGAACGGCACCCACAATGCCCCGCCGACCACCCCGGCCACCCGGCCGCTGATGGCGTAGATCCCGGTGCCCAGGACGTTGCCGATGACGAACAGCAGCAGCAGTCGGGGACCCATCACCCGCTTCAGCCCCGGCTCCTGCGGTGCGGATGATCCGGTCGGGAGCTGCGCGTCGGTCCCGTTCGCCATGAACACGCAGTCTGCCGCGTCGCGGGTGATCCGCACAGAGATCGGCTCGGAAGCGACCCATCTGTCGCAAACCCGCTGCCCCGCAGACCGCGCGAACGAGTGAGGAACCGTGCGAATCGGGCGGCGCCGCCCTGCCGACGGGGCGGTTGCGGCTCAGCGCGCCTCGACGACCGGCGGCTGATACCGCCACACGCTGGGCAGCAACAGCACCGCGACGATGATCAGCACCACGACCAGTACGCCGCCCCCTGCGGCCGCCGCGCCGGTCCCGAAGGCGGCGCCCGCCGTGCCGTGCAGGACGTCGGCCAGCCGGGGACCGCCCGCCACGACGACGAGGAAGACGCCCTGGGTTCGACCGCGCATCTCGTCGGTGGCCACGGTCTGCACCATCGCGCTGCGGTAGACCATGCCCACCAGGTCGGCCGCGCCGCCGATGGCCAGGAACACCACCGCGAGCCATAGGGAATCGGCCAACCCGAAGCCGATGACGGCGAATCCCCAACAGATCCCGCTGATGACCAACCCGGCACCGTGTCGACGCAGTCTGGTGACCCAGCCGGAGAACAGCCCGAACACGAAGGCTCCCAGCGGGAGAGCGGCATACAGCAGACCGAGCGCCGGACCACCGCCCGCCGGATCGCCGAAGGTCCGCTCGGCCATCTCGGGAAACAGCGCCCTGGGCAAGCCGAAGACCATGGCGATCACATCGAGCAGCAGCACGGCGACCAGGACGGTCTGCGCCCGCATGTAGCGCATGCCGTCGACCACCGCGCGTAACCCGGCTTTCTTCGGTGCACTGGCCGACGGCGGCATCGCGGGCAGTCGCCAGACGGCGAACAGCGCGATCAGCAGACAGAACGCATCGACCAGGTACAGCGTGGCCAGTCCGACGAAGGGCAGCAGCACACCCGCGAGCAGCGGACCGGCCACCGCTCCGAGCTGGGACACGGTGCCGATCAAGGCCTGCGCGGCGGGGAGTCGGTCCATGGGCACCAGCCGCGCGACGGAGGCGGTGCGCGCGGGCATGTTCACCGCGAAGAAGGCCTGTTGCAGGGCGTAGAGGAGCAGGACGGTCCACACCGAGCCGGTCCCGAAAGCCGCAGCGGCCCACAACAACAGGGCGGTGACCGCGATCCCGCTGTTGGTGATGAGCATCAGCTTGCGTCGGTCCATCGCGTCCGCGATGGCCCCGCCCCATAACCCGAACACCAGCAGCGGTACCAGGCCGAACAGGCCGGTGAGCCCGACCCAACCCGAGGAACCCGTGATGTCGTAGATCTGCTTGGGCACCGCGACAGCGGCGAACTGAGCGCCGACGGCGGTCACGATCGTCGATGCCCACAGCCTGCGGAACGGAACCACCCGCAGCGGCTCGGTGTCCAACAGCACCTTGCCGAGCCTGGCGCGGAGACCACGTGGTGACGGGGTCGGCTCCGGTGTTCTCGCTGTGCTGTCCTGCCCCGGCTCACTCACCGAGTCAGCGTATAGCCCTTAGCCGAGCAAACGAACGGAGTTAAGTCGCGCGCCGCCGGTGGTGGACACCGACGGCGCGCACTCGACGTCAGGGGGCGATCCGCTCCACTCGCCAACCGTCCCGATCCTGGCGGTACCGCAGTCGGTCGTGCAGCCGATCCGGCCTGCCCTGCCAGAACTCGACGATGTCCGGGCGAATCCGCCAGCCGCCCCAGTGCGGCGGCACCGGAATCCGGTCCACATCGCCGAACCGCCGTTGCACCGCGGACAACGCCGAATCGAGGCTGGCTCGGCCGCCGACCACGGCCGACTGCGGCGACGCCCACGCCCCGAGCTGAGCCCC
Organism: Actinoalloteichus hymeniacidonis; assembly: GCF_014203365.1. NCBI lineage: Bacteria > Bacillati > Actinomycetota > Actinomycetes > Pseudonocardiales > Pseudonocardiaceae > Actinoalloteichus > Actinoalloteichus hymeniacidonis. Next base: position 450,150 of record NZ_JACHIS010000001.1, on the reverse strand, counting down.
ACGCGGGCGCTGTTCCCAATACGCCGAGGTCTCGGCGTCGGCCACCTTCTCGACCTGCCCGCGCACCGTCACCTGCCGCTGCATCCCGAACCATGGGAAGGTCGCCGAGGCATACCTGGTCGCGGAGAGCTCATGGCTCTTGGCCGAGGTGTAGTTCGTGAAGAAGACGACACCGCGCTCGTCGAGGATCTTGGCCAGGACGGTGCGTGACGAGGGCCTGCCCTCGGGGTCGGAGGTCGCCAGGACCATGGCGTTGGGCTCGGGAAGTCCGGCCGAGGTCGCATCGTCGAGCCACAGTCGCAGTTGTTCGGTCCACGTATCGGCGAGCTGCTCCGCATCCAATGCTCCCGCCTGATAGGCCACTCGCATCGAAGGCAGAACGACGTTCAGCTCGGACATGGGCCACACTCCCCGAATCGACCGCGACGACACCCGTGACGAGGCACCGTACGTTCACCAGGCGGCCATTCGATAGCACCCAGACGGTGATGTCGTTCCAACGGTCGGGTGATCCTTGCCACCGAAAACGTGCAGTTCAGGGCCGGATCGATCCCGTGACCGATACAGCGTCGAGCGGGAATCGAGAACGCTCGCGGATCATCCGGGACCCGACGTCGGATGCCGAAGTCGACGCATCGGGATAGTCTTGATCATCAGCTGGACCCCCTGCAGACATCTATCCGTCATAGAGCTGCAACACTGGCTCATCCGGCAACGGCGCCGGAGGAGTACCCGTCCGCTGCTCCAAACGGAGGCGCCGTCATGACTCAGTCAGTCGATCCCACCACCCTGGTCCTGCCCGCCGAACTGTTGCCGTCCGACGGCCGTTTCGGCTGCGGACCGTCGAAGGTGCGGCCCGAGCAGCTCGCCAGGCTCGCGGCGGAGGGCGCAGCCGTTCTCGGCACCTCCCATCGACAGAAGCCGGTCAAATCATTGGTCGCACGGGTGCGGGCCGGTCTGCGCGAGCTGTTCGCCCTGCCGGACGGCTACGAGGTCATCCTCGGCAACGGTGGAACCACCGCCTTCTGGGACGCCGCCGCGTTCGGCCTGGTGCGCGAGCGCTCGCTGCACCTGACCTACGGCGAGTTCTCCTCGAAGTTCGCGAAGGTCACCCAGGGCGCGCCGTTCCTCGCCGACCCGGTCGTGGTCAAGGCCGAACCCGGTGACGCGCCCGCCCCGGTGTCGCACGAGGGTGTCGACCTGATCGGTTGGGCGCACAACGAGACCTCCACCGGCGTCGCCGTGCCCGTCACCCGTCCCGCCGGTTCCGAGAACGCGCTGATCGCCATCGACGCCACCTCCGGCGCGGGCGGCCTGCCGGTCAAGGCCGAGGACTTCGACGTCTACTACTTCGCCCCGCAGAAGTCCTTCGCCTCCGATGGCGGCCTGTGGTTGGCGCTGGCAAGCCCGGCGGCAGTGGAGAGGATCACCGAGATCGGGGAGTCCGACCGCTGGGTGCCCGAATTCCTCTCGCTGCCCACCGCGCTGGACAACTCCCGCAAGGACCAGACCTACAACACTCCCGCGGTCGCCACCCTCTTCCTGCTGGCCGACCAGATCGAATGGCTGGTGGGCAACGGCGGACTCGACTGGGCGACCAGCCGCACGGCCGACTCCGCGAACCGGCTCTACTCGTGGGCCGAGAAGTCGTCGTACGCGACGCCGTTCGTCGGCGACCCGGCCAATCGGTCCGCTGTGGTCGGCACCATCGACTTCGACGACAGCATCGACGCGGCCGCGATCGCGAAGGCGTTGCGTGCCAACGGCATCCTCGACACCGAGCCTTACCGCAAGCTCGGCCGCAATCAATTGCGAGTCGCGATGTTCCCCGCGATCGAGCCCACCGACGTCGAAATCCTGACTCAGGCCGTCGACTGGGTAGTCGAGCGACTGGGCTGAACGGGCGGCTAATCGGCATTGAACTGGCGCGATGACTACAGAGAGGGCAAGATCGGAGGTGGAGACAAGCTGCCGTGTGGGTGAAATGGCGGCACTGTAGGTAGATGAGACGGACCTCCCGGACCGGGACGGGGCCGTGCGCGCCCCGATTCGCGGGGCCCGCACCGACCTGATCCTCGTTGTCCGTGGAGGGCTGTGGTCATCGGGGGAGGTCGTGATGCGAGCGCTGCGAGTCGTCGGGCTCGACGACGACGGCAAGACCGTCATCTGCGAAGACCCGGCGCGCGGTGAGCGCTTTTCGATCCCGGTGGACGAGCGGCTCCGCGCCGCCGCCCGGGGCGACGCCACTCACCTCGGCCAGGTTCAGGTCGAGATGGAAAGCCAGATGCGTCCGAAGGAGATCCAGGCGCGAATCCGGGCGGGGGCCTCGGTGGAGCAGGTCTCCGAGGCAGCCGGTATTCCATCACACCGGGTGGAACGCTTCGCATACCCGGTGCTGTTGGAACGATCCAGGACGGCTGATCTCGCGCAGCGGGCGCACCCGATGCGTGAGGACGGTCCGGACGTCCAGACCCTGGGCGAGGTCGTCTCACACGCCTTCAGCCTGCGCGGCCAGGAATACTCCGAGACCGAGTGGGACTCCTGGCGCGGCGAGGACGGCAAGTGGGTCATCTCGCTGCGCTGGTACGCGGGCCGGTCCGACAACCGGGCGCACTGGGTGTTCCATCGGGGCGCGCACGGCGGCACGGTGATCGCGTTGGACGAGCACGCCGCCGACCTGTTGGATCCCTCGCCGAGCAGGCCGCTGCGCACGGTCCGACCGGTGACCCAGTTGGCCAGACAGGCACTGGACAACCCCTACGAGGACACCACGATCATTCCGGCCATCACCGATGAGGAGCCGGTCGACGAGGAACACGCTGCATCGGCCGAACCGACCGGTGCAGGCGATCGCGAGGCGCATCGGCCGGGCGACGCCGTCGAGCTGGGGATGGATGCGCCGGCTCGCGAGACGCTCGTGCCTCCGCCACTGACCGCGGGACCACGTCCCGGCGATCGGCGCGCGGCGGCCAGAGCGGCTGCGGACGCGATGGAGGGGGCTGCGGCGTCCTCGGCGGACGGCGACCACGATGGCAAGGCCGGTGCCCGCCGGAAGAAGAACCATCCGATGGTGCCGTCCTGGGAGGACGTGCTCCTCGGCGTCCGTTCGCAACGGGGCTAGTACGCAGCATTCAGATCCAGCTAGACAGATGGGCGGTCACCGGTCGGTGACCGCCCATCCTCTTGTTCCGGTGCCGGTTTCGCTGCCGCAAGCGCGGGCGCGGGCGCTAACGCGGTCCCGCCGCCGAGCCCACGTCGAAGACCGAGCTCAGCGCACCGGGCTCGATCGACGAACCGAGCTGGAGGTGAAGCCCGCCTTCTTGGCATCGGTCTCGGTCTGGAACCAGACCGTGGCCTTGGTGCGTGCGAAGTACGGGGAATCGCTGGTGTGGTACAGCTTCGACTTCTGGTTGCCCTTCACCAGGTAACCGGGACCGGGAGCCGTGCCGTCTGGCGAGGGCCGAGCCGAGTTCCGGTATGGGCCGGGGACGACCATTCGCGGCTCGCCCGAGTTGGTGGCGGGCAGTTCCGCACCGTCGACCGGTCCCCTGGTCTGAGCGGGTACCGAGGCCAGCGGGGCGGTGTGTTGCCCGTCGCCATCCGAGGCATGCTTGCCATTGCCGTTCGGCGCGCTCTTCTCCCGTTCGCCTCCGGCGGGTTGGTGCCAGGTGGGTTCGCCATCCACCACGGCGTAGGTGAGCCGCACCGACTCTGCGTCCGCATCGGACTCCGCCGGGGTGGAGCTGCCCTCGGTCGGGAGCATCGAGCTCGGCAGGACCTCCGGTCCGGGCCCACCCGCAGGCTCGATGAACCGCTTGGGCAGGCCGTTCGCCGCCTTGTCACCACCCCGTTCTGATTCGACCGCCTGTGCACGGTCCTCTTCGCCGGTCTCACCGGATTCGCCGACCGTGACGGTCCGTACGGCCCGTCCGGTCTCGATCCGCCGCTGGCGCGCCACGAACAGCCAGGTCACCAACGACCCCAGCAGGAACGACAACACGCACAACAGGAACACCTGCCCGAACAACCAGGCCACCGCACTCTCCTAACCAATCTGCACGTCGACGACGTCGACGTCACTGTCATCGGCGATGTCAGGCGAGCTGCGCATGGTGACCAGCGAGCCGGACACGCCTTGATCGAGCAGCTGTGCTCGGACTGCCTCCGCACGTGCTCCGGCGAGTTCGGACTCGCCTTCCGGCGCGTGACTCTCCAAGACCACCGGCATTCCCGGTGCGACGCGGAGCAGACCGGCCAAGCGGTTGAGCACCTCGGCCCCGGCAGCGGTCAGCCGGGTGGAACCCGCCGCGAACCTCAGCCCGCCGCCGTCGGCCAACACCGTGCTGACGCTCTCCTGGAACGCCTCGGCGCCGAAGGTCGCCGTCTCACCGAGCCTGGCCTGCCATGTGCGGTCTTCCAGCCGGATCTCCGCAGGCAGTAGGTCGTGCATCACGGAGCGGAGTTCGACGACCGTCTCCTCGTCGATCACCGGGCCCGTCAGCATCAGGGTGTCCGACCACCAGTACATGCTCACGGTGTCCGCGGTCTCCGCAGGCACGCCTGCCATCACCTCGGCGACCAGCCCAGGATCGGCGGGCAGTACCGCTCCCCGCGCGATCAGGACCGCGTCGACCACCTCCCGGCCATCCCGCCGAGCACGGATCTCGCCGAGCAGCCGGTCCTTGGTGGCCTCGTCCGGGACGAGGCCGAACACCGCGAGCTGCCTGCCCCTGGGAATCACCGACATCGTTCCGCCTGCGGAATCGTCGGTCGTGACGGTGTTGACCGTCCGAACCCCGGGGACCTCCTCGAGCTTGGCCTTGGCCTCGGACCGTCGGCCTGCGGGAATCCCCGACAATCGGACGTCGCGGCCCCGAACCTCCACACCGGTGAAGGAGATCCTCGACTCGGTGAGGATCTCCTCGGATCGACGGGTCAACGTCTCCTCGATCGCCGCGCCGGGCCAGATCATCCCGGCGGTGGACAACACGGCGGGCACCAGCACCAGCATCGCCAGCCACCGCCAGCTCTGTGTCCGACCCACCCTCGGCAGTTGCCTATGCACCATCGCACTCCGTCAGTCAGCCCGGCCCTTCCGGCAGACGCGACCACCGACCCGCGTCGTGCGAGGCAAGCAGGCCGACGTCGACGTGATCGTTCACCGAAGACACCTACCAGTGTTTGATCCACCACGGAGAGAAACGCGCCGTGTGCCAGGACAGTGTCGAGCCGACTCCACCCGATCGAGGATGCTCGTTCGTTCGATCGGGAAGGAGCTTCCGTCAACGCCGACGCACCCGGCCGGGACGATCGGGCCGCTCGACCACGCAGGCCGAGAAGCCGCCCGAAACCCGGTCAGAGTCCGTACGCCGCATCCAGCAGACCCAGATCCCAGCCCTGCCGCTCGCACCAATCTTCGGCACCGGATCTGCTCAACTCGATCACCGAGATGGGTAGCGTCGCGCCGAAGCGGATCCAGCCGTCGGCCGCGAGCACGTAGCCGATGCCGCCGACCGAGGCGAGCAGCCTGCCGTCCGGGAACGCCATGCTCGCCGGGGTCCGAAAGAAGGTCACCGATCGTCGGTCGGTCATGGTCTCGGATGATGCCCGCCCGGCCGGTCGACGGCATCTCGTCCGGGCACTCGACGCCAATGGCGGAAACACCCGTCGACCAGCTGGGCGGCACCGAAAAGTCAGATGCCAGGCGGGTCCACTGTCAGTAACGTCGGATCAGCTATGGGTACCGAACCGCCCCAAGCGGGTCCTCGCGTCAGTCCGACAGCACCTTCCACCCTCGAAGCAGCCGTCGTATCGGGTGTCGAGACGACCCGTGACGACGCCGATCGCATGGCGGTCCGTGATACCCCGATCGCCGACGACGCGGCAGGCGCGACGTCCCGGCGGCCGTCCTCGCTGCGGTCGCTGCTCCGATTGCTGCCCTATATCCGCCCGGTGCGGGTGCCGCTGATCGCCGCCGCCGTGAGCGCGCTGTTGGCCACCCTCGCCGGACTGGCGATCCCGCTGGTCATCCAGCGCATCATCGATGGACCGATCGCCGATTCGGACCTGACCGGACTGGCGTGGATGGTCGGCTTCGTCCTGCTGCTGGGCAGCATGGAGGCGGTGCTGCTGTTCCTACGCCGCAGGCTCATCTCCGCGCCGACCACCGGCATCGAGGCGCGGATGCGGTACGACCTGTACCACCATCTCCAGCGGCTACCGGTGGGCTTCCACGATCAATGGTCCTCGGGACAGCTGCTGTCCCGCGCGATCAACGACCTCGCCCATGTCCGGCGCTTCCTCGCCTTCATCGCGATCTTCCTGGTCGTCAACGCGATCACGATCATCGTGGGCATCGCCGCGTTGTTCTACCTGGCGCCGATGTTCGGCATCGTGCTGATCATCGCGGGCATCCCGGTCGCGATCTTCTGCATCCGCTACGAGAAGCGGTACAACCTGCACTCCCGACACGGCCAGGACCAAGAGGGCGATCTGGCCACCACCATCGAGGAATCGGTGCTGGGTGTACGGGTCCTCAAGGCATTCGGGCGAGGTCCTGATCTGGCGCGGAAGTTCGCCGAGCAGGCACGCGGGCTGCGCGGGACGGAGCTGAAGAAGGTCCGCATCATGGGCAAGCTGTGGCTGGTGGTGATCGCGCTGCCCGAGACCGGCATCGCGGTGATGCTCGGCCTCGGCGGGCTCGCGGTCGCCAACGGCTCGCTGAGTCTCGGCGCGCTCGTCGCGGGCATCACCACGGCCACCGTGCTGCGCTGGCCGATCGAGTCGATGGGCTGGTTGCTCACCGAGACCGCCGAGACCGCCACCGCAGCGGAGCGGTACTGGGAGGTCCGCGACGCGGCACGCACGGTGGACGAGCCACGCGACCCCGTCGAGCTGCCTCCGGATGCCCGAGGCGAGTTGCGCTTCGAACAGGTCCGTTTCGACTACCCGCCGGAGGTCGCTCGGCAGACGAGCTCGGTCGACGGCGGCGGCGACCGAACGAGGTCCTCGGCCGCAGCGGACCCGGTCTCGGTGCTTCGCGGCGTCGACCTGGTCGTCCGGCCCGGCGAGACGCTCGCCCTGGTCGGGACGACCGGCTCCGGCAAGACGACGCTGACCACTCTGCCGTCCCGGTTGTACGACGTGACGGGCGGCCGGGTCACCCTCGACGGGGTCGACGTGCGCGATCTGCCGTTGGCGGTGTTGCGGACCCGCGTCGCCACCGCCTTCGAGGACCCGGTGCTGTTCTCGATGAGCGTCCGCGAGAACGTCGCCCTGGGCGCGCCCGATGCGGACGAGCAGGAGATCCGCCAGGCCTTGGAGGTCGCGCACGCCACGGAGTTCGTCGCGGCCCTGCCGTGGGGATTGGACACCCGCATCGGCGAGGAGGGTTTGTCGCTCTCCGGCGGCCAACGTCAGCGGCTGGCGCTGGCCCGCGCCGTGGTGGGCAGGCCGTCGGTGCTGGTGATGGACGATCCGCTGTCGGCACTCGATGTGCACACCGAGGCCGAGGTGGAGGGCGCGCTGCGCCAGGTGTTGCGGGACGTGACCGCCCTGATCGTGGCCCATCGACCGAGCACCGTGGCGCTGGCCGACCGGGTGGCGGTCCTCGTCGACGGCCGCATCGCGGCGGTGGGCACCCACACCGAGTTGCTGGCCACCAACGCCGACTACCGCAGGCTGCTCTCCAACGACGATGACGACGCCTCCGGGGCCGGCAGCGCCGACGGACCGATCCGATCCGAGGCAGCCACGGTCGAGGCGGCCGAGATCGTGCAGCCCGGTGCGCAGCTGTTGGCCGACCGGCCGCGAAAGACCGTCGGACAGGGTGCGACGAGCGAGGAGATACAGGCGCGATGACCGGACCGACCGAGCAGGCCGACAGAGACGCAGCCTCGGACGAGCCCGGCGTCGGCGGGTCTGAGTCGAACTGGCGCGGCGTTGCCGCCGAGGACCAGGAGGAGCTGACCAGGGGCGCGACCCTGCTGTTGGCCGCCCGATCCCGCAGGCTGCTCGGCGCGCTGATCCGGCCGGTGCGCGGAAGGCTGGTGTTGGCGCTCTCCCTCGTGACGCTGAGCAGTCTCAGCTTCCTCGCCGGACCGCTACTCGTGGCCGGGGCCATCGACCAGGGTGTCCCCGCCGCGCTCGACGGCGATCCGGAGCCGGTGCTGTGGTACGCCCTGGGCTACGCGCTGTCGAATCTGCTCGCCGGGCTCTTCCAGCTGTGCTTCGCGCTGGTCTCGGGCCGGGCGAACCAGGACATCCTGCTCGATCTGCGGCAGCGGATCTTCCGACACGGTCAGCTGCTGTCGGTGTCCTTCCACGAGAAGTACACCTCGGGCAAGCTCATCTCCCGGATGACCAGCGACCTCGACTCGGTGCAGGAGCTGCTCGAAGAGGGATTGGACAGCCTGATCACCTCGCTGCTGAGCATGGTGGGCATCGCGGCGCTGTTGCTCTATCTGGACCTGCCGCTGGCCCTGATCATGATGGCGGCCACGATCCCGCTGGTCGTGATCACCCGCTGGTTCCATCGCAGGTCCCGGGTCTCGCATCGGCAGACCAGGTCGTCGGTCGCCAAGGTCATCGTGCAGTACGTGGAGACGATGAACGGGATCCGAGCGGTGCAGGCGTACCGTCGCCAGGACCGCAACGACACGATCATCGACGAGTTCAACCAGGATTTCCGCACCGCCAACCGCAGGGCGCTCAACGTGTTGGCGGTGTTCGCAGGTTCGGTCAAGTGGATCTCCCATCTGAGTATCGCCTCGGTGCTGGCCATCGGCGGTTGGTGGGTGGCGACCGGAACGCTGGAGCTGGGGGTCCTGACGGCCTTCCTGCTCTACATGCGTCGGTACTACGACCCGATGGATCGGCTGGCGATGTTCCTGAACTCCTATATCTCCGCCACGGCGGCGTTGGAGAAGATCTCCGGCGTGCTGGAGGAGACGCCATCGGTGCCCGAACCAGCCGAGCCGACGGCCCTGCCGACCATGTCCGGAGCACTGCGGTTCGACGGGGTGGAGTTCGGCTACGGACCGGAGCTGCCCACGGTGCTGCATCCGCTCGATTTGGATATTCCCGCCGGTCAGACGGTCGCGTTGGTCGGGACCACCGGGGCGGGGAAGTCCACGTTGGCGAAGCTGGTGGCCCGGTTCTACGACCCGACTGCTGGCGCGGTCCGCTTGGACGACGTCGACCTTCGGCAGCTTGCCGAGGCCGATCTCCGCCGGGCGGTGGCGATGGTGACGCAGGAGTCCTTCCTGTTCTCCGGTTCGGTGGCCGACAACATCGCGTTCGGCCGACCGGCGGCCAGTCGTGCGGAGATCGAGGCGGCCGCCAAGGCGGTGGGCGCCCACGAGTTCATCGTGGGCCTACCCGACGGCTACGACACCGACGTGCACAAACGCGGCGGCAGGCTCTCGGCAGGCCAGCGCCAGCTGGTGTCCTTCGCCCGCGCCTTCCTGGCCGATCCGGCCGTGCTGGTGTTGGACGAGGCCACCTCCAGCCTCGATCTGCCCACCGAACGCGCGGTGCAGAACGCCCTGGAGACGGTGTTGGCGGGGCGCACGGCACTGATCATCGCGCATCGGTTGTCCACGGTGTTGATCGCCGATCGGGTGCTGGTGGTGGACGGCGGTCGGGTCGTCGAGGAAGGCTCGCCCGAGGAGCTGATCGCCGCCGATGGTCGCTTCGCGGGCTTGCACCGGGCTTGGCAGGACTCGCTGGTCTGAGGGCGGGCGGCCCGCCGATGTCCTCGGCGGGCGGGCGGTAGCCGGTCAGTTCACGGCGGCCAAGGCCGCGATGAGCAGTCCCGTCCAGGCCAGCACGACGCCCGCAGCCGCGCCGTAGACGATCCAGCGCCAGATCGGTGTCCGCCGCAGCAACCACATCGCCGGAACCAACCCGCCGACGACGGCGACGTTGATACCGGCGGCGAACAGCGCGGTGCTCTCCGCCCAGCCGAGCGACACCGTGGTCAGCGTGATCGTGACGATCACCGCGATGACCGCGCTCACCGTCAGGCCGGTCACCCAGGGTGTCGACTCGGTAGTGCCCGAGTCGGCGGCCTCGCCCGCCGGGGAGCGTTCGGGGCGATTGTCAGCCGATGAGATCCGCACCTGAACCTCCCTGATCGGATCGAGATAGACGACGTCGCTGCTGGTAGCCGAGGCGAGCCAGCGCCCGAGTCTTCGTCCACGATCGGAGACGGCCCAGCCGAGCGTTCCCCGAGCCGCCTCGGTGCCGACGACGCGATCGGCCACCTCGGCCCATTCGGCCAAGGCGGCCCGCAGGTTCACCGGCAGGGCGGGCGAGTCCTCGGATAACGGCGATCGCTGGGCGGTGGTGTCGCACACCTCGGCCGAGAGCGAGTCGGTCGCCGGTCTGCTATCGGTGTCGATCACCACGCTCGTCAACACCGGACGACCGGTTCCGGACGCCAGTTCCATCACGACCGTCCCCTTCCCGGGCGGCATCGAACCGTCTCCCCTCCCCCGTCGACTCGGCGACCACGATGCCAGAACACGCGGTGATCGTGTCTGATCAGCGCACATCGCGGCTCTAGTGACTGCGGTACTCCGCAGGCTCCGGGAACACTCCGAGGTGGTGGAAGGCGATGGCCGCCGCCGTGGCCACGTTGAGCGAGTCGACGTCGCCCGCCATCGGGATCCGCACTCGGAGGTCGGCCCAGTCCATCGCCTCGTCGGTGAGCCCCGGCCCCTCGGAGCCGAGCAGCACGGCGCCCTTGCCGCTGGCCAGCTCGAAGTGGGAGAGCGGCAGCGCGGAGGCGTCGGGGGTCAGCGCCGCGATCCGGAAACCGGCGTCCCGCAGCAGTTCGAGGCCCTCCGGCCAGGGCCGAAGCTCGGCGAAGGGCACCCGCAGTACGTGTCCCATCGAGACGCGGACGCTGCGTCGGTAGAGCGGATCGGAGCAACCGGCCCCGATCAATACCCCGTCGATCCCCAGCGCGGCGGCATTGCGGAACAGGGCGCCCAGGTTCTCGTGGTCCCCGATGCCCTCCAGCACGGCGAGGGTGCGCGCGCTGGCCATGAGCTCCTCCGCCGTGGGCTGCGGTGCCCGATCGGCTACCGCGAGCACGCCCCGGTTGAGGTGGAAGCCCACGATCTCGGCCATCACCTCGGCGGAGGTGACGAACGCCGGGATGTCGCGGTCGGCGAGATCGGGCATCAGATCCGCGACCCGCCGTTCGACGCCGAGGACCGCCCGCACCGGGTAGGGCGACGCCAACAGCCTGCGCACGACCACGGTTCCCTCGGCGATCACCAGCCCTCTACCGCCCGGCCGATCCGGTCTGCGATCGGCTGCGGAGAGATCGCGGAAGTCGTCCACCTCGGAGCTGTCGGGGTCGGAGATCAGGGTCCAATGCGCCACACAGGCAGTGTGGCATCGACCGATCGTCATGGTGGCGGAAGGCACTTTCCCTGCCATATCCAATGACCTGGCCTGTGTACGTAGCGTGAAAGTCCTGTGACACCGGGCACCGTTTTGGCCGCTGCCCCGGTGGTTACTCCCTGTGTCACGGTGGGCATCCGCTAACCGCCCAGCAGGGAGGCACCATGGGGAATGATCCGGCCGGCAGGTCGTTCAGTCCCGAAGACCGTCAACGATTCCGACAGAAGGTGCAGCGCTGCCTGGACGCGCTGGCGCGGATGCTCGCCGAAGGAAGCTTCTCCCCGGATCGGGATCACATCGGCCTGGAGATCGAGTTGAACCTCATCGACTCGCTCGGCCGGCCTGCGATGGCCAACAACGAGGTGTTGCGGGCGATCGACGATCCCTCGTTCCAGTCGGAATTGGGCCAGCACAACATCGAGATCAACGTGCGACCGCGCCCCCTCGGTGGCGACGAGGCCCTGTTGTTGGAGCAGGAGTTGCGGGACTCGCTGCAGGACGCGGAACGAAAAGCCCAGTCCGCAGGCGCCGGCCTGGCCATGATCGGGATCCTGCCGACGTTACGGGCTCAACATTTCGACCCGCACTGGTTGTCGAGCAAGGATCGCTACTCCATGCTCAACCACGAGATCATCTCGTCGCGCGGCGAGGACGTGATGCTGAACATGGAGGGTGAGCCGCTGCCCGGTCGGGAGCGGGAGAAGCTACACAGCTACGCCGACTCGATCCTCCCCGAGTCCGCGTGCACCTCGGTCCAGCTGCATCTTCAGGTCACGCCGGAGGACTTCGCCGATCATTGGAACGCCGCGCAGTGCCTGGCGGGGGCCCAGGTGGCGATCTCGGCGAACTCCCCGTTCCTGCTGGATCGCGCGCTCTGGCACGAGACCCGGATTCCACTGGTGGAGCAGTCCACCGACACCCGTCCGGAGGAGTTGAAGAATCAGGGCGTCCGGCCGAGGGCCTGGTTCGGGGAACGCTGGATCACCTCGATCTTCGATCTGTTCGAGGAGAATGCGCGCTACTTCCCGGCGCTCATGCGGGAGACCGACGACGAGGATCCGTTGGAGGCACTCAAGGCCGGTCGCGCGCCCCGGCTGTCGGAGTTGCGGCTGCACAACGGCACGGTGTGGCGTTGGAATCGGCCGGTGTACGACGTGGTGGACGGTCAACCGCATCTGCGCGTCGAGAACCGGGTGTTGCCTGCCGGTCCGACCGTGATCGACACCATCGCCAACGCCGCGTTCTTCTACGGGGCGCAGCGAGCGCTGGCCGATCAGGAACGTCCGTTGTGGAGCCAGATGTCCTTCCATGCCGCCGAGGAGAACCTCTATTCGGGCGCGCGCCATGGGATGGATGCCCAGCTGTTCTGGCCCGGCCGTGGCTGGACGCCGCCGCATGAGCTGGTGTTGCGGACGCTGCTGCCGATGGCGCACGACGGACTCCGCCGCTGCGGGGTGTCGGATGCGGCCCGCGAGCGCTATCTCGCGGTCATCGAGCAACGCTGTCTCACCAGACAGACCGGCGCGAGTTGGCAGCGGGCCCGGGTGACCGATCTGGAGGAGCGGGGTGCCGACCGGCCCGCCGCCCTACAGCGGATGCTGCAGGAGTACGTCGAGCTGATGCATCGGGGCGAGCCGGTGCACACCTGGCCCATCGGCTGAGCGCGGTCGCGCCGCACCGGAGATGATTCGGCCCCGGCACCACCTAGGCGGTGCCGGGGCCGAATCGGTTCCCGAACTGACTGCCGCTCCCACCACGAAGCGAACGAGTATTAGGTTAGCCTAAGTTTCCTTCACTGCAAAGGGGTGCGGCCACGTCTTCTGAGATCAGTCCCCCGATCGGCGGGTCGAGCGGAATTCGACGTCGGTGCCGCGCTCGGTGACACCGTTGGTCGAGGCGGGCGACTCGACGGAATCGAGTGGCGGCGCAACGGTCCGGTTCTCCGGCAGGGCTTCCGGGGGAACCGCCACCTCCGGCGCGGCGGCCTCGGGTAGTGCGACCGCGGGTAGATCCGTGGTGTCGGCGGTCGCGGCCGGGGCAGGCTCGGCCTTCGCCGCAGTGGACGCACCCCGCGTCCTGGTGGCCCGCGTCCCGAGCACACTGCGCAATCGCAGGCCGCCGACCCGCATCAACACCGCGGCCGAGACCAGCGCGGCGACCACCGAGATCACTCCACCGACGAAGATCGGCGTCGGCACGCTCACCTGTTCCGCCAGCCAACCCGACAGCGTGCTGCCCAACGGCATACCGCCCAGCAGCACCAACATGTACAGGCCCATGACCCGACCACGCATCGTCGGATCGACGGTGAGTTGCACGGTCGCGTTGGCCGACAGGTTGAACGTCATGAAGGTGAACCCGACCGGGATGAGCAGCAGACCGAAGGCCCAGAAGGACGGCATCAGGGCCGAAACCATGGCCAACAGGCCGAACACGAACCCGGCGGAGAGCAGCAATCGCAGTCTCGGTTTGCCGTTCTTGCTTCGACGCGCCGCCAGCGCACCGCCGCTCAGGGTTCCCAGCGCCATCAGCATCGACAGCTGTCCGAGACCTTCGGGCCCGGTCTGGAAGAAGTTGTTCGCCATCACCGGCAGCGTCGTGTTGTAGTTCATGCCGAAGGTACTCAGCAGGAAGACCAGCACCATCAACACGGTCAGGTCCGGCCTGCTGCGCACATAGCGCAGTCCCTCCCGGAGCTGACCCTTGCCTCGGGGTACCGGTGGCGACCGGTACAGCTTCGCGCTGTCCATCAGCAACAGGCCGAGGATGACCGCGCCGACACTCACCGCGTTGGCCACGAACAACCAGCCGGTGCCGATGGCCGCGATCACATAACCCGCGACACCGGGGCCGATGATCCGCGCGGTGTTGAAGGTCATCGAGTTCAGCGCGACGGCGTTGGCCACCTGCTCACGCCCGACCATCTCCATCACGAACGACTGTCGCGCGGGTGTCTCCACGGCGGTGAAGCAACCGAGCAGCACACAGAAGACGTAGACGTGCCAGAGTGCGACCACCCCGGAGAGATCGAGCACGCCCAGCCCCAGGGCGCAGGCCGCAATCCCGACCTGTACCACCAGCAGGATCTTGCGCTTGTCGAGTCGATCGGCGAGCACTCCCGCCCAGAGGGTGAGGGCCAGCGTCGGCAGGAACTGCAGCGCGATGGCGATACCCAGTGCCACCGGGCTGTCGCCGGACAGTTTGAGGACCAGCCAATCCTGGGCGATGCGCTGCATCCAGGTGCCGATCAGGGAGATGATCTGTCCGCTGGCATAGAGCCGGTAGTTGCGGACTCGCAGGGATGCGAACATCCCGGGCGGCTTCGGCGGACGAGCGCCGCCACCGGATTTCCTCGATCGCGGTGGCGGCGGGTTCAGTTCCGCTGCATGTGGTCCCGTGGTGGGCTTACCGGCGTCGTCTGACGCGTACGCCGGCATCGGTCAGCTCGCTTCTTTCGCGTCCAGTCGAGACGCCATGGTCGACCCCGTCATCCGATCAGCTCCCCGCTACCCGCTCGATGATCTCCGACGCCTGTGAGAGGACCGCCCGTTCGGACTCGTCGAGGGCGGCCAACCGCTGTTCGAGCCACTGCTCTCTCGCGCTGACCTCGGCCTTGATGTAGCCCCGGCCCTGCGAGGTCAGCTCGACGATGGCCTGTCTTCCGTCGGTGGGATGGGGACGTCTGCTGACGAAGCCCGCCTCTTCCAGGGCGCTGATCACCCTGGTCATCGAGGGCGGCTGCACGTTCTCCTTGGCGGCCAACTCTCCGGGGGTCAACGGCCCGCACTTGTGCAGGCAGGACAACGCGGAGAGCTGGGTCAGCGTCGCCGAGGAATCGGCTCGCTGGGCTCGGAGTCGGCGATTGAGCCGCACCACCGCGAGGCGAAGTCTGCTGGCAAGCCCGGAGTCGTCAAAGTCCGACACCTCGTTAGCATATCTCACTATCTCGCCCGAGCCGCCGACCACATAGCGCAATCCCACCATCGGCAATCCGCAATCGGCCGCCGCCGTGCACCCGCGAACGCCGGGTCAGCCCGCGAACAAGGCCTGGATCGGGCCGACCGCGAAGTAGAGGACGAAGGCGGCCGCGACCACCCAGAGCAGTGGGTGGATGCCACGCGCCTTGCCGGTCGCCGCCCGCAGCAGCACGTAGCTCACGAAACCGGCGCCGATGCCGTTGGCGATCGAGTAGGTGAACGGCATCACGACGATGGTCAGGAAGGCGGGCAGCGCGATGGTGAAATCGCTGAAGTCGATGTGCCGGACCTGTCCGATCATCAGGGCACCGACCACGACCAACGCCGGGGCGGCCGCCTCGATCGGGACCACCTGGTAGAGCGGCGTGAGGAACATCGCGCCCAGGAACAGCAGGCCGGTCACCACGTTGGCCAACCCGGTGCGCGCACCCTCGGCGATACCCGAGGCCGACTCGACGAACACCGTGTTCGACGAGGCCGACGCCGCGCCACCGGCCACCGCGCCGACGCCCTCCACGAACAGCGCCTTGCCCACCCCGGGCAGCTGATCCTTCTCGTCGATGAGACCGGCTTCCCGTCCCAGACCGGTGAAGGTCCCCATCGCGTCGAAGAAGTTCGCGAGCAGGAGCGTGAAGATCAGCAGGCAGACCGTGATGATCGGCAGCCGAACGAAAGCGCCGAAGGAGAACTCACCGACCAGCGAGAGATCCGGCAGCGAGAAGATGTCCGGCGGCAACGCGGGGTAGCTCAGGCTCCAGCCCTCCGCGTTGTCCGGGCCGCCACGGCCTGCGTCCACCAGCGGCTCGATCGCGATGGAGACCACGGTGGCCACCGCCACGCCGATCAGGATCGCGCCCCGCACCTTCCTGGCCACCAGGATTCCGGTGAGCAGCACGCCGAAGACGAAGATCGCGGTCGGCCAGGATGCCACCGAGCCGTTGATGCCGAGGCCGACCGGGACGGTGGTGTTCGCGGCGTCGGGCAATCTGCGCACGAACCCGGCGTCGACCAGCCCGATGAAGCAGATGAACAGGCCGATGCCCGCCGCGATCGCGGCCTTCAGTTCGGGCGGGACCGCGTTGAAGACCGCCGTGCGGAACCCGGTCGCGACCAGGACCAGGATCAACACGCCGTTGATGACGACCAGTCCCATGGCCTCGGCCCAGGTCACCTGCGGCACGATCGTCACGGCCACCAGCGTGTTGATGCCCAGGCCCGCAGCGAAGCCGAACGGATAGTTGGCGATCAGGCCGAACAGCAGGGTCATCACACCCGCGACCAGCGCGGTCACCGCCGCAACCTGCGGGACCGTCAGGATTCCGCCCAGGACGTCGACCTTCGCGCTGGGGTCGTCGGCCGCGAAGCTGCCGAGGATCAGCGGGTTCAGCACGATGATGTAGGCCATCGTGACGAACGTGACCACGCCGCCTCGGACCTCGCGGCCCACCGAGGAACCCCGCTCGGAGATCTTGAAGAACCGGTCCACCACCGAGCCTCGGCCCCGGCCGGCAGCGGCGCCCGCCCGCGTCGAATCCTTCGACCGGACGTCCTTGTCTGCGTCCGCCGGTCGATCTTCCTGCGCCGAAGCCATCCGCACTCCTTGGTCCTGACCTGCCCACCGGCAGCGACGATGCCAACGGCGAGACGGTAACGGCGTCACGGGAGCGGCCCTGCGGCGGGCGGTTGCGGCGCCGGGTTCTCGGGCCGAGGTAGAGCGGTCGCGCCGAGGACGGTCTCAATCCACAGCGAGCGCCGATCGGCCCGCCGGGATCGGCATCGAGCCCGTCACATCGCTGGCTTGCCTGGTCGTGGCGTCGGTCAAGCCCTACTGGAGGGCGTAATCTCTTTGTTGTGTCAGATCCTGTCGCCGAGCCGACCTCCGCCCAGCGGCAATGGAAGACCCCGCCGCCGCTGAATCCAAGACTCGCCGAGCCGGACCCGATCGTGCTGCTCGGTACCGCGCTGTGGGGCGTCGCCTCGATCGTCATGGTGCTGGTGAACCAGTTCACCAGTGCAGACGTCACCGCAGCGGTCTGGACCTGCCTCGCGGGCACCGGCCTGGGCCTACTCGGTTACGGGGTGCTCCGCTGGCAGCGAGCCGCCTCCCGCAGCGGCTCGCGCTCCGCCCAGACCGGCCTGTAGGCCCTGTCGCCTCCTCCGGGCTCAGCTCAACAGCGCTGCCGCACCGGGCTGCTCCAACAGCGCGGCGAACAGGTGTCGTAGCGACCAACGATCCAGCCGCCACGCCAAGGCCCGCGCCACGCCGTGCGAGGTCTCGGCCGCGTGCATTGCACCGTCCTCGGCGACCCACCACGGCACCGAATGCTCGGCATCGCGAGAGCGAACCCGCAGATCGGCGTGCAACCACAGCACCCCGTCCGGTATCGGGCTGCCCAGAAGGTCGGACACCGTGACGACGCCTGCATGGTCCGACCAGCTCTCGGCCCGACCGGTCGAGGCGACCTCGCCGGTCCACTCGTCCGAGGCGAACGGCAGGTCGAGCAGCTCGGCGAGTTCCACCGCACCGCCGCTGCCGGTGGGCGGCGCGACCGCGACCGCAGCGCCATCGACCGGTACCGCAGGCAGGCCTGCCGCTGTCGAAGAACCGGCCGATGTCTCGGCCGCCGCGACGAGGTCCGGGTCGGCGATGGCCACGCACCGTGCCGGGTCGCCGACCGCCAACACCCACGGCTCGTCGAGGACCACGACCTCGTCGGCGCCCGCCACCGCGCCGGTCAACGTGCGCAGCGTCTCCGGCGGATCGATCGAATCGACATCCAGCACCCCCGCCGCCACCGCGTCCGCGAGGGCGCGGTGAACCCGCAACGTCGTGCCCGCCGACACCGACAACGACGAGTCCGCCAACCTGGCCAGCAGTTCCGAGGCGTCCGACGGCTCGGCGATGCGTAGCTCGGTGCGCACGCCGACGGCGGCCAGCAACTCCTCGGCGTGATCGCCGAGCTCGGCCAACACGCTCGCCGGGATCGGGTCGTAGAGCCCGGTCAGCTCCTCGGCACCCGCAAGCCGCCACTGCCGCAGCGGCCTGCCCTCGATCAGCGCATACCTGGCCAGCCACCACCCCGTGTAGCCGGAGCTGTGCAGCGCCCGCCAGGTGTCCGGCTCATTGCGCAACAACCGCAGCGCCGCAGGCCAGGCATCGGCGGCGACCAGGTCTAGGTCCCGCACCGCCACCAGCTCGGCGGGCGGGTTCGCGTCGCCGTCGATCTCGGCCCACCAGCGTTCCTCGTCGGCCAGATCGTGGTCGGGCCCGGTCGGGTCCGCCACCACCAGGACACCGAAGCCGCTCACCACGCCGACCCGACGCAGCACCTCGGCCGACCAGCGTTGGACGAACGAGTCGTCGAGCACGCCGAGGGGCACATCCTCGGCCAGCACCGAAGCCAGCGGGGCTCCGGCGAGCATCAGTTCGTCGGCCGGTCGCCATTCGCCATCGGAGTCACGCAGCGGCAGTGCGGCCAGCCACGGGCGAGCGCCCTCGCCGGCCTCGGTGACCAGGCCGAGCACCAGTTCGACGAGCGAGGTGACGTCGCCGCCTGCCTCCGCCTCGTCCAGGCCCACCGCCACGGCCTCGCGGACCGGGTCGGAGTCCAACAGGTCGGCGGGCCCCGCGCGGCGCGCGCCCAGGGTCTCCAACAACACGTGCACCGCATCGGGATGCGCGATGCGCAGGCCGGTGACGTCGACGGTCGTCGATTCGGTGAACGCCGTCAGCTCCGCATCGGGCAGCAGCACATCCCGGGGACCGGTGACGATCCGACCGTCGATCAACGGCACCGGCAGCGCGCCCAGCTCGGATCGGCGATCAGCCAAGCCATCGGCGATCGGCGCGAGCGCGGCGTACAGCTGCTGCCACCACTGCGGGGTGCGGGTCTGTCCGGCGAGTTCGGCGACCACCTCGGCCGGTCCCAGTCGACGCACACCGAGCGAGCCGAGAATCGAGCTGTACCTGGGCTGCCCGAGTTCCGAGGTCAACAACCCGGGGATCACGTCGGCGAGCAGGCCGACGAGTTCCGGGGTCGCCTCGTCCACGACGACCGCGTGCCGCGCTTCGACGTCCCCGCCCGTCGAGACGGGCAACCAGGCGGTTTCCCGAAGTGCGTCGAGCACCCGTTCCCGCAGCATCTCGTCCAGCTCGGAGCGCGGGAAGCCGGGGGCCGGTACCACCGCGACCCGCTGAACAGGGTCCACCGCGCCGGGCAGCTCGGCGTAGGTCCGAGCGGCATGGGCCAGCACGGCGTCCAGCGCGGAGCCGGGCCGCACCCGCCGCCGGTTGGGTTCCAGGGGAACCGTGGCCAGCAACCGCGCGGGCAGCGAGAGCACGTCATCGGTCTGCGTCGGAGCGTGCAGTCGGTCGATGCTCAGCGGCTCCGGCGTCCCCTCGGCGTCGACGGGCAGCGCCCAACAGACCGACCAGGCACGACGGCGGCGGGCCTCCGCGCCGGTCTCGCCAAGCTCGTCCTCACTCAGGACACCTGCGGAGCGCCTGCACAACCAGTGTCGCGGACCATCGGGACCGTGGACGGTGACCCGCCCGTCCGCATGATCGACCCGCTCCCAACTGCGGTCCTCGATCTCGATGCGGGTCAGTCCGGGCAGGGCGAGCAGCAGATCGGCCGCCTGCGCCGCGCAGTCCTCGATCAACGCGTTCGCGTCGACCTCCGGTCGAAGCGGCAACCGCACCTCGGTCTGGAAGCCATCCGGCGCCGGTTCCGCCTCGAACGGCCAGACCAGCCGCAACACCGGCACGGTGTTCTCGCGTTCGGCGGCCACCGCCGCCAACTCGGGCTCGGCCGCCACGATCGCGCTGGTCCGCACTGAGGAGAAGGCCACGGCGCCGGTCGTGGAGACCACCGAGGGTTCCGCGCTGACGGCGAGTACGGCGGCGAATCCGACGCCGAAGCGCCCCACCGAGGTCTCACCGCGTTTCGCGGAGGCCCGCAGCGCGGCCAGCGCGGCGACGCCGTCGGCGGACAGCGGCGTCCCGGTGTTCGCGGCACGCAGCTCTACCGGACTGTCGGCGTCCGCCCCCGGCACGACGCGGAGACGCAGGGTTCCCGCGACGCCCGCCTCGGCGGCGGCATCGGCCGCGTTCTGGGCCAGCTCGACCAGCAACCGGTCCCGATAGCCGCCGTAGCGCAGGTCGTCCTCGCTGTTGGCGTCCTCCCGGAACCGGGTCGGCGAACTGCGCCAGGCGAGCAGAACCGCGTCCCGCAGCCGAGCCGTGTCGAAGGAGTCGGCAACCATGGTCTGGATCGAGTCGCCGTCGGTCACTTGCTCTGGTCGCCCTCATCGGTCGAGTCGGTGCGGGAGCCCTTGGGCTTGCCCGCCGGGCGTCTGGCGCGCCGGGTCCGCCGGGTGGGCCGGTCCGCACTCGTCGCAGACGTCTCGGGCGTGGGCTCGTTCTCGACGGCCGCGCGCTGCTCGGCCGGGGCGGCCTGCGTGTCGAGTTCGGCGCCTGCGGGCTCGGCGGCGGGGGCCACCGCGGGCGGCTCCGGCAGTACCGAGTCACTCGGCGCGTCCTCGGAGCGGGCGCCGATGCCGGGGATCCGACCTGCGTCGGATTCGGTGCTCGTGTCCGCTGCGGCCTGCTCGGTCGCAGTCTGCTCGGTGGTCGGCTGCTCTGGGGTGGTCTGCTCGGCGGTGGTCTGCACTTCGGTTGCCTGCTCGGCAGTGCTCTGCTCTGCGGCCACCGGAGCGGATGCCGCTGCGGATTCGGTGGTGCCCTGTTCGCCCGATTCGGCGGCGCCGTCGTCGGAAGCCGTCTCGCCCTCGGTGTCGGCCGTGTCCTCGGTGTCGGCCGGGTCCTCGCTCTCCGAGCCGAGCGCGCGCACCGCGCCGACCGGGATCAGTTCCACGCCTGCGTCATCGAAGACGACCTCGGCCACCGGCACCGGCGAGGCGTTGTCCACCTCGGCGTCGGAGTGGGCGCCGCAGCCGTACTCGGCATGCACGACGCGGCCGTCGGCCGGGGCCATCTCGTTGCCACACGCGCCGAAGGCCGCCCGCAACGAACCCGCCAAGGGCAGATAGAAGCCGCAGCTGCCGCAGTGGGCGGGCGCACTACGCGCCATCTGGGCCTCCGGGCCGAAGTCACCGTGCACCCAGCGGCGCGCGGTCTCCACCCGGCCGTGTCGACCGAGGATTCGGCGCCTGCCCAGGCCCAGTTCCTTGGCGACCTCTTCGACCGCGGGATCGTCGCTGGCCAGATAGCCCGGCATCAGGCGCGGGTCGTCCGGTGCGGCGGGCAGGAGATCACCGACGCCGAGATCGCCCGCGCGCACCCGCTGGTCCCAGGGCAGCCACTCGGGCGCCACCAGGGCGTCCGCGCCCGGCAGCAACACGACCTCGCTGACGGTCACCGGCGTGCCGGGGCCCGCGTCGGCGACGGTCACCGCCCAGCGCCAGCCGACATAGCCGGTGTGCGTGGCGACGAAGTGATGGGTCGCGGAGTAGTCGTCCTCGGCGTGGACGCCGACATGGTCGCCGACCGTCTCCTCGCCGGCCTCCGCCTGAGCCGCAGCCCTGGCCTGCTCCACGGCTTCGGCGAGAGCGGGGCTGGGCTGGCGGGTAGACGTCGCATCCACGCCGACCTGACCGGAGGGAGAATCCGGCACGAACCTCGGGGTGCTGGCAGACATCACCCCTCCGATTGTGCCGGACGTCTTCTGTCGCGCTTCGTCCCGTGCCACGCTGTTGGAGTGGACATGCGCAGATCCACCGTGTTGGCGGTCGCCGTGTTGACTCTCTGTGGTTGCGCTGCGCTTGCGCAGACACCAGGCGAGGACGATCGACAGTCCCAGGGCGATCATGCCGATCACAACGCTACGCACACAATCAGCGTGCCACAGCGTTACGACGTCGAGGTCCTCGAAGTCATCGCGCACGACCCGGAGGCGTTCACCCAGGGTTTCGAGATCGCCGACGGGATCCTCTACGAGGGGACCGGTCTGGTCGGGGAATCCTCGCTGCGTGCAACCGACCCGGCCACCGGCGAGGTGCTGGACCGGGTCGAGTTGCCCCAGCCGCTGTTCGGCGAGGGCATCACGGTCGTCGACGACCGAATCTGGCAGCTGACCTGGCGGGACAACGTCGCGCTGCTGCGAGACCGCGAGACCCTGGCCGAGGTCGACCGGGTCGAGTACCCCGGCGAGGGCTGGGGCATCTGCTACGACGGCTCCCGGCTGGTGATGAGTGACGGCACCGACCAGTTGCACTTCCGCGACCCGGAGACCTTCGAGCTGATCGACTCGATCCGGGTCACCCAGGAGGGTCAACCCAAGAGGCAGCTCAACGAGTTGGAGTGCGTGGACGACCAGGTCTTCTCCAACGTCTGGTACAGCGACGACATCCTGCGCATCGATCCGACCAACGGCGAGGTGACGGGCGTGGTCGACGCCTCCGATCTGCTGCCCGCCGACCAACAGGCAGCGGCCGATGTGCTCAACGGCATCGCCGCGATCCCCGACACCGACGAATTCCTGGTGACGGGCAAGCACTGGCCGAGCACCTTCCGAGTCCGCTTCGTTCCGTCCGACTGAGGTCGGATTTCGTCCCACGTCACCCGTTCGGCCGCAATAGCCCGCTCTCGGCACCGGTTTTTCCGACGGCTTCGCTAAATCACTGTCGAATCCGTGCCCGCAGAGACCGACGAGTACGGCAGGATTGACCCGTGTTGCGTTCCGATCCCCCAGATGAACCAAACCGTCGACGTGGCCGGAGTGGACGACGGGGGATGCTGCGTCCGAGCACTCGCACCGAGATCGAACGGCACGCAGGCCGGGCCGCCGAAGACGAGGCGCCTCGTAGGCAGTCGACCGAGCGGCACCAACCACAGCGTCCGCGCAAGCGGGCGCTGTATGCCGACGAGTACGAGGATCGCGGCGATCGGTACAGCCGGGACGACCGCGATCGGGATCGGCGCGCACGGGACGAGGATCGGCGGCGATACGACGAGCCCGAGGACCGGGACCGTAGGCGGCGTGATCGCTACGACGATCGGTACGAGGACGATCGCTACGACGACCGGTATGAGGACCGCCGCTACGACGACGAGCGCTATCGATCTGATCGGCGGCGGGACGAGGATCGGTACCGGGACGAGGATCGGCGGCGGGATCGACGGCGCGAGGACGACCGTTACGACGATGACCGTTACGACGACGACCGGCCCACCCGGCGCCACGGCGAGCGACGATACGAGGATCGCGACGACGACCGGAGCGAGGACTACGACGACCGTCGCTACGACGAGGATCGTCCCCGGCGCCCCGCAGCCCGACGTGGCAGGCGGCCCGCCGAACACGAGGACGAGATCGATCGCGACTTCGACGAGGACTTCGAGGACGAGCACCCGACACGGTCGACCCGCCGCAAGGGTTCCGACACCCGGCCGCTGCCCGCCCGCGACCACGACGACGACCACGACGACCGCGCCCGCGACGATCAGCAGCGCGACTCGGACGGCCACCTCCACGAGCAACCGACCACGCTGCATCGGCGGGAGCACGCCGACGTCCACGATGACCACCTCGAGCACGAGGGCGGCAAGGGGCCGAAGAAGCTCACCGTCACCCGCGTCGCGATTCACCGCAGCAGGCAGCTCACCGGACAGGCATTCCAGGCCTTCCGCCGGGCGGCACACGCCGATGGCGCCGACAAGTCCGGGCTGAACCGACTCACCTACGCGGTGATGATGAACTATGCCGTGGACGCCGCGATCGCGGTGGCCCTGGCGAACACCCTGTTCTTCTCCGCCGCGACCGGGGAGAGTCGAGGCAGGGTCGCCCTCTACCTGTTGATCACGGTCGCGCCCTTCGCCCTGATCGCACCGATCATCGGCCCCGCGTTGGACCGATTCCAGCGGGGCAGGCGGATCGCGCTGGCCGCATCGTTCTTCGCCAGAATCGGACTCGCCGCCGTGATGGCGGTCAACTTCGACAGTTGGCTGCTCTACCCGGCGGCGCTGGGCTGCATGGTGATGTCCAAGTCCTTCGGCGTGCTCAAGGGGGCGGTCACGCCCCGGGTGCTACCGATGGAGATCACCCTGGTCGAGACGAATGCCAGGCTGAACATCTTCGGGCTGGCCGCAGGCGGGGTGTTCGGCGCCATAGCCAGTGGTCTGGCCGCGCTGACGGGCTCCTCGGGGGCGTTGTGGTTCACCGCGGCCCTCGCCGCCACCGGCGTCGTGCTGTGTCTACGCATTCCGGCGTGGGTGGAGGTCACCGAGGGCGAGGTGACGGCCTCGCTGAGCTCAGCGCCCCGCAAGACCCGGCACCCGATGGGCAGCGCGATCCGCACCGGGTTGTGGGGCACCGGCACCGCGCGCACCCTGACCGGCTTCCTCACCTTCTTCGCCGCGTTCGTGGTGAAGGCGGAGACCGAGGAGTCCCCCGCCGTCCAACTGATGTTGTTGGGTCTCATCGTGGGTGCGGCCGGCCTCGGGAACTTCGTCGGCAACGCGGTTGGCGCCCGGCTCCGGCTCGGCAAGCCGCATCAGGTCATCGTCATCTCGGTCTCCATGGCCCTGGCGACGACGGTGTTCGCGGCGATCATGCCGGGAATCCTGACCGCTGCCCTGGTGGGTCTGGTCGGCTCGACGGCCAGCGCGTTGGCCAAGATCTCGTTGGACTCCGTGGTGCAGCGCGAGATGCCGGAGGAGGCCAGGGCCTCGGCCTTCGGCCGCACCGAGACGATCCTGCAACTGGCCTGGGTCTTCGGCGGGGTGCTCGGCCTGTTGCTGCCGCCCTCCTACTGGATCGGCTTCGCGGTGCTCTCCGTCCTGTTGGTGTTCGGCCTGGTGCAGACCGTGCTGGCTCGCAACGGTAAGTCGCTGCTGCCGACCAGGGGTGTCCGGCCCACGCCGCCCACCCAGGGCAACCCGGTGTCGCGGCCGCAGCTCGGCCGGGGCCGGTCCAGCGGCTCGACCACCAAGACGTCGACGGCGGTCATCCAGGTCAAGAACGACCGCTGACCGGCGGCCGTAGTCCCGTCGAGACCACCGTCGAGACCACCGGGTCGGGCAGCCTGCACAGGCGAACTAGGCTGCCTCCCTGTGTCGGATGCCCCGCCGGTGAACAGGTCCCGGCTTGCCAGAGTCGCCGTACCGCTGCTGGCCGGGCTGGCCCTGGCGGGTTGTGCCGCGCCCGCGATCCCCGGGGTGAGCGTCTACTCCTCGCGGGAGATGGTCCGGATCGATCCGGTGCAGCACTGCGATGTCCAGCTCACCGAGTGTCAGGACGACGAGAGCGCGGTCGGTGTCTTGGAGGTGCCGCCCGGCGCCCCGGTGCAGATCTCGGTGCCCGTGGAGGTGTCGGAGACACCGTGGCAGGTCGCGTTCCGCTATCGCCTAGACGGCGAGGTGATCGACGCCCGCAGCGAGGTCTTCGCGCCGCACGAACGCTTGGCCTACACCCTGCGGCTCCCCGATGACAGCGCCCAGCTGGAAGCCCTGGAGGTGCAGCAGTTCGGCGCGGCACTGGTCCAGGATCAGAACGGCGTCGGCTTCGTCACCCGAGGTATCTGGGTGCTGTCGGTGGACGACCGCGACAGCCTCGACAGCTGACCACACCGGGCCCGCGTTCCTCGGCGCGAAACAAGATCGGCCCCGACCCGCGCAACAAGGCAACGGGTCGGAGCCGATCGGTCAAGCGGTGATCGGGATGCTCAGGGCTCGAGTTCGCGTGCGACCGCTCGAACCAGCTCGGAGATCCGCTTGGTGTTCTTGCGATCCGGGTATCGGCCGCGCCGCAGCTCGGGTTGGACGCTCGCCTCCAGCAAGGTGATCATGTCCTCGATCAGGCCGTGTAGTTCCTCTGCGGGCCTGCGTCGCGCCTCCGCCACCGACGGCGGGGCGTCCAGGATCTTCACGGACAGGGCCTGCGGACCCCGCCTGCCCTCTGCCATCCCGAACTCGACCCGCTGGCCTGCCTTCAGACCCTCGACCCCTGGCGGGAGCGCGGAGGCACGGACGTAGACGTCCTCGCCTCCGTCCTGGGTCACGAAGCCGAATCCCTTCTCCGTGTCGTACCACTTGACCCTGCCGCTGGGCACTGTCCTCACCGTTCCTAATCTGCTCAAGTCGCCTCGTAGGTGAACCGTGGCCGCCCACGACGAACGCGCCCGACCACGGGGCCTGCCAGGCCCACCGTTTGGACGGTCGGGCCCGCAGGCGCCGCGCGCCGGAGCGCGTACCTCCAGGGTAAAGGTTCGCGCCACCGAGTTGACGCTCGCCGACTAGATGGATCACCTTCCCGGCGGCGCTACCCTGTTCTGGTGACCACACAGGTGCGCAGAAGCTCGCTCTTCCCGTTGGCCCTGGCGACTTTCTCGGTCGGGCTCCTCGCGGTGCTCGTGACATTCGTGCTCTTCGCCTTCGGCTACTCGGACCAGCCGGTCTGGCTCAACCTCGCCTGCCTGTTGGCTCCGGTGGGGATGTTCATCGGCGTGATCGCGCTACTTCTCCAGTCCCGACGCCGCGCTAGGCCTTCACCCGGGCACTGATCGCGGGAATTGCCGAGCTGGGCCCCGGATGACTTATTGGTTATTCAACCAACGGCCTAGATCAATTGACAATCCGTCACGGTAGGTCAGAATATCTTCGTGACCCCTGCCCCTCGGCTTCCCGTGCGGGTGAAGATGTCCTTGCGAGACAACCTCCTGTGCGGGGCAGCAGATCTACTCACCGAACGCGGATTCGCGAGACTGCGAATGAGCGAGGTCGCCGCGATGGCGGGTGTGAGCAGGCAGACCGTATACAACGAATTCGGCGGCAAGGAAACACTCGCGCATGCCGTGGTACTGAATCAGGCACGTATCTGTCTGGAGAGTGTCGCCAAGGCAATCAGAGCAGCGCATGATCCGGTTGCCGGAATACGTGCCGCCGTACGGCGGACACTCGAGATCTCGACGGCCGATCCACTGCTCACCGCATTACTCACCGGAATGCGCCGTGACGCACTGCTGCCGTTTCTTTCGGTTCCGGATCTGCCGACGCTACGGGCGTTGACCGAGCTGATCAGCAGGCACTTACGGACTCAACTCCCCCAGCTGCCCGCCGCCTCGACGATCTTCTACGCCGACACCGTCGTCCGGCTGACCGTGAGCCATCTCCTGGTCCCCACCGCGACCACGGCCGAGGCGGCCGACACCGTCACGGCGATCGCCGCCTCGGTGTTGGGTCCGCACCTGGCCGGCCAGCCGCGATCCCGGCAGATGCGGGCCCGTACCGGCCAGCCGAGACCGCCGACGACGACCGGGACGTCGTCGAGCTGAGGATGGGCTCTACATTCTCCGCATGTCGGTGGACGTATACGTCGTGGACGCATTCAGTGATCGGCCCTTCGGGGGCAACCCCGCCGGAGTCGTGTTACTGCCCAGCTTCCGCGACCCAGAATGGATGCAGGCGGTGGCTGCGGAACTGCAGCACTCGGAGACCGCGTTCGTCGAGGTCTCCGGACCATCGGACGCGCCGAAGCCGCTGCGCTGGTTCACGCCGACCACCGAGGTCGATCTCTGCGGACACGCCACCCTGGCCACCGCACACGTCCTCGGCGGCGACCAGGTCTTCACCACGCGCAGTGGCGAGCTGTCCTGCACCGCAACCGAAGACGGCCGGATCGAGATGGATTTCCCGGCCGATCGGACCACGCCGCTGGCCGAGCCGCCCGCCGAGTTGTCCGCCATCCTGGGCGGGGCCCGGATCGTCGCGGCGGCGACAGGCGAGGCCGATCTGTTGGTAGAGGTCGAATCGCCCGCCGTGGTCGACGGGATCCGACCGGATCTGGCCGCGTTGGCCGCGCTCGCATACCGGGGACTGCTGGTGACGGCGAGCGGTGGCCCCGACGGAATCGACTTCGTCAGCCGCTGTTTCTTCCCGCGCGTCGGGATCGCCGAGGACCCGGTCACGGGCTCGGCGCACTGCACTCTGGCCACCTGGTGGGCCGACAAGCTCGGCCGCGACGAGCTGGTCGGCGAGCAGCGCTCGGCACGCGGTGGCACCGTGCGCGTGGCACTGCGCGGCGATCGGGTCGTGCTCTCCGGCCGGGCGACCACCGTCCTGCGGGGCAACCTCTACAGCTAGTAGACGCCGTCCGGGGCCCGGCCGACCGGCGAGTCAGTCCCGGCCGGTCTCTCCCGCACCCGCGTCGACGTCCGTGTTCCCAGGGGTCACGACCGTCCCGGTACGCACCCCCACCGAGAACGGCGTCGAAGCCGCACCGACCAGTTCCGCGATCGACTCGATCACCCGGGTCGGCCGGAACGGGAAGCTCTCCGCAGTGGCGGGACCGGAGATGCCGGACATCACCAGGATGGTCTGCATGCCCGCCTCCATGCCCGCACGGACGTCGGTGTCCATCCGGTCGCCGACCATCAGGGTGTTCTCCGAGTGGGCGCCGAGGGCGCGCAACGCGGACCGCATCATCAAGGGATTCGGCTTGCCCACGTAATACGGTGCGCGTCCGGTCGCGCGTTCGATGAGGGCCGCCACGGCGCCCGTGGCGGGCAGTAGGCCCTCGCGGCTGGGGCCGGTCTCATCCGGGTTGGTGGCGATGAACCGCGCGCCCGCCTCGAGTAGGCGGACCGCCTTGGTGATCGCGGTGAAGCTGTAGGTCCGGGTCTCGCCCAACACCACGTAGTCGGGGTCTCGGTCGGTGAGCACGTAGCCGACCTCGTGCAGGGCGGTGGTCAGCCCCGCCTCGCCGATCACGTAAGCGGAACCGCCGGGCCGCTGCGAGTCGAGGAATCGCGCGGTGGCCAGTGCCGAGGTCCAGATGGACTTCTCCGGCACCTCCAGCCCGTTGGCCGAGAGTCTGGCACGAAGATCGCGTGGCGTGTAGATGGAGTTGTTGGTCAACACCATGAAGCCGATCTCCTGCTCGGCCAACTCCGCCAGCAGTTGATCGGCGCCTGCGATGGGGTGCTCCTCGTGTACGAGGACGCCATCCATGTCCAGCAGGTAGTTCCAGCGTTCCGGTTGGGTCTTGGCTGCTCCGATCACGGCCTCATGTTGCCTGTCGAATGCATGGAGCGCCATCCCGTCGAAGGCATGGACCTAGTCGGAACGCGGCGTCTCCACCACGACATGCGTCGACTTGACCACGGCGACGGCCAGCACGCCCGGCTCCAGACCCAGCTCGGCGACCGCGTCGGCGGTCATCAACGAGACCACCCGGTGTGGACCGCAGACCATCTCCACCTTGGCCGCGACCCGATCGACCACGACCTCGGTGACCAGGCCGACGAAGCGGTTGCGGGCGGAGCGGTTCACCGACGACGGGTCCGGCGTGTCCTTGGCGTGGCCTGCGGCGAAAGCAGCGAGCACGGACCCCTCGATCACCATCCGCCCGGAGTCGTCGCGGCCTGCGTTCAACTGGCCCAACTCGATCCAACGACGCACCGTGTCGTCGCTCACGCCCAGCAGGGTGGCGGATTCGGTGATGCGGTACTGAGGCACGGGATCGGACCTTACGTCACCGGATGAAGCGGACGGTCGGATCGCGGCCACTCGCAGCGCCCTGGGCGGGACGTGGCCGATTTTCGGCGATCGCATGGTTAGGCTCGACTTGTGAGCGCTGTAGAACTGGGCATCCCGACCGTTCCGGGCGCGGTGACCGGACCGTCGCGCCCCGAAGCCGCCGGACTGATCGACCGGTACGGCCGAACCGCGACCGACCTGCGGGTGTCGTTGATCGACCGCTGCAATCTGCGGTGTTCGTATTGCATGCCCGCCGAGGGCCTGGACTGGTTGGCCAAGAGCAGCCTGCTCGACACCGCCGAGGTCAACCGCCTGCTGCGCGTCGCGGTGGAGCGTTTGGGTGTCCGCGATGTGCGATTCACCGGCGGCGAACCGTTACTGCGCAAGGACTTGGCGGCGATCGTGCACCACGCCGCCGGATTGCAGCCGAAGCCGAAGATCTCGCTGACCACCAACGCCATCGTCTTGGCCGATCGGGCGGCAGAGCTCGCCGAGGCCGGCCTGGATCGGATCAACGTCTCGCTGGACACGCTGCGCCCCGAGCTCTTCCACACCATCACTCGGCGGCGGCGACTCGACGACGTGCTCGCGGGCTTGGCCGCAGCCAGGGCCGCAGGCCTGGACCCGGTGAAGATCAATGCGGTGCTGCTACGCGGAATCAACGACGACGAGGCGCCCGATCTACTGCGCTTCGCCATCGACGAGGGCTATCACCTGCGGTTCATCGAACAGATGCCGTTGGACGCCCAACACGGTTGGCAGCGCTCGACGATGGTCACCGCCGCCGAGACGTTGGCGCTGCTGCGCAGTCGATTCGACTTGGCCGAACACGACTCGGAACGCGGCTCCGCCCCGGCGGAACGGTGGACGGTCGACGGCGGTCCGGCCACCGTCGGCATCATCGGTTCGGTGACCCGCCCGTTCTGCGCGGCCTGTGATCGAACCAGGTTGACCGCCGACGGTCAGATCCGCAGCTGTCTGTTCTCGCAGACCGAGACCGATCTGCGCGGCCCCTTGCGTTCCGGGGCGGGCGACGAGGAGCTGGCCGAGATCTGGCGCGAGGCGATGTGGGGCAAGCGGGCGGGCCACGGCATCGACGACGAGAGCTTCACCCAACCCCGCAGGCCGATGAGTGCCATCGGCGGTTGATCGGCCCGGCCAGGCGGGCCCTCGCGCGCGTGCGCGTGCGCGCGCAGAACGTACGGAGCGAAATAGTGCCGATACGGCCCCGCTCGGTAGCGATGGTCGCCAAGGCGATGGTCGTGACCGACCACGTCACCGACC
The DNA here is from genome assembly GCF_014203365.1 of Actinoalloteichus hymeniacidonis. Classification (NCBI taxonomy): domain Bacteria; kingdom Bacillati; phylum Actinomycetota; class Actinomycetes; order Pseudonocardiales; family Pseudonocardiaceae; genus Actinoalloteichus; species Actinoalloteichus hymeniacidonis. Next base: position 418,980 of record NZ_JACHIS010000001.1, on the reverse strand, counting down.
GAACAACGGCCCGATCGCGGGTCGATCAGAAGGGATTCGACACCGTGAACGCCCCCGAGCAGATCGTCTGGAACGTCCGCTACTTCGCGGGCGCCAGGGCCGCAGCAGGCGTGGCCGAGGAACCGGTGTCCCTGCCGAGGGGCACCTCGGTGCGGGCGGCGCTGGAGATCTTGGCGACCCGTCGGGGCGAGCGACTGGCCAAGGTCCTTCCGGCCTGCAGCTTCCTGCTGGACGGGGTAGCCGTCAAAGATCGAGATCTACCGGTTCGGGAGCCGGTCGAACTCGACGTCCTGCCGCCCTTCGCGGGCGGCTGACGACCGTTACACAGAGCTGCACGAATGGGGCTCCTAGCACGACGTCACTTTCACGATTGGATCTTGTACGCCGCGTCATTTCTTACGCTCTGCCACTGGACAACCGAGCCGGTTCCCCCACTAGTGTCCCTACGCTCACTCGAAGCAGTGCGGCTACCGAGCGCAAATCAGAAAATCGCTCACAGTAAGCGCAAGATGGTGACCCGTGCCTCACGGTGGGTGATCGATATCGAACCGGAAACGGCCCGATAACGACGCTCTGACCAGCAGAAACAGGCTGATCGCAAGTCACCCACTCGCGTTACTGTGACAAGCGTCACTATTGATATCGTTTGGGATTCCCTCAGCGGTTACGTACCGTCGCCTCTCGGTCGCCCCGAACGGCCGTAAGGAAAACCGGGAGTGCGCAGCGCCAAGCCCTGTCCAGCGCATTCCTTCCCCGAATCAAGAACCGGACAGGGACGATAACTCGATCAAGGACGGACTCGCGGAGATCTCGCGAGAACGACTTGGCCGAGGCCTTGCGAGAACGAACGCGAGGACGAGTAGGCGCGGTGGGAGAGAGGGACATGGCTCGCTACCAAGGCAAGCACCGCAAGCCTTCCAGCACCAGCCGCACCATCACCCGAATCGCAGTCGCAGGCGCCTTCGTCGGCGCCCCCCTGGCAATGGCCACACCGGCAATCGCAGCGCCCGACTGGGACGCCCTCGCGCAGTGCGAGAGCTCCGGTGACTGGGCCATCAACACCGGCAACGGTTACAGCGGTGGACTCCAGTTCCACCCGCAGACGTGGGTCGGATTCGGTGGCACCGAGTTCGCTCCCAACGCACACCAGGCCACCCGCGAGCAGCAGATCGCTGTCGCCGAGCGGGTTCTGGCCGAGCAGGGCCCGGGCGCATGGCCCGCATGCAGCGCCAAGACGGGCTGGCACCTCGGCGGCGGAACGGAAGAGCCCGCCCCCGAGCCTGCGGCACCGGCCGCACCCGCTGCACCCGCAGCACCCGCGCCGGAGCAGCAGGCGGCTCCCGAGCCCGAGCCGCAGCCCGCCCCCGCAGAGGTTCAGGAACTGGCCCCGGCACACGTCGGCCCGATCCTCGACCACCCCGAGGGCAACTACACCATCGAGGAAGGCGACACGCTGTCCAAGATCGCGCGCGAGCACGACACGGACTGGCAGTCGCTGCACGAGGCGAACGCAGAGGTCATCGCCGACCCGGACCTGATCTTCGCGGGTCAGAAGATCCTGGTGGGATGATCTATCGATCGGACCTGCACCCGCTTCCATCCCCCGGGGAGCGGGGAGCAGGTCCGATCGGCTCTCGTCGAGAGCCGAGGCAGCCGTCCAGCTGTCCTGACCGCAGCAGCCTGCGTGGGTCATTCCCGCCGGGGCCGTGATCAGGGGCCTCCTCGTCCACCTCGGGACCCGCCCAGCTCGCAACGCCAGCCGCCCGCCGCCCGAATCGGCGGGCCTGCCCGGCCAGGACGGTCCTCAGGGACAGTCCACCCATTCCTCGTCGCCGTCGACGAACACCTGACGCTTCCAGATCGGCAACCGGGCCTTGATCTCGTCGACCAGGTCCGCGCAGGCCGCGAAGGCGGCCGCGCGGTGGGCCGCCGAGACCGCGCAGACCAGCGCGAGATCCCCCACCGCGAGCAGTCCGAGCCGATGGGTTACCGCCAGCGCCGAGACCGCCGGATTCCTGGCCGCTACATCGGCCGCCACCTCGGCAGCGATCCGCGCCGCAGTCGGATGCCCCACGTACTCGAGTTCGCGTACCCCGCGTCCGCCGTCATGATTCCGGACGACCCCCCGGAAGCCCACCACCGCGCCCGCCGCCGCGTTGCCGACGAGCGCCTCGTGGTCGACAGTCGCCAGATCCGCGTCCACGACCTCGGCGCGCAGCACCACGGCCTTCTGTCCTTCTGCGCCGTATTCGGCCGCCTCCGGGGCGCTCACGCCCGTTACGGCGGCCTCCGAAACAGCGGTGCCAGCCGATATCACGGCCGCGTGATCCGCCGAGCTGCCGGCGGTCCGTTCAGCGGCCGCCTGCCCGCCCGCCGTACCCGGCTGCGGATGATCACCGCCGCGCAGCTGATCCACCGCGTGTTCCAACACCCCGGCCAAGACGTCGAGCCCATCCCGGACACCGCCCCGGGAGCCCGGCAGGTTGACGACCAGCGTGCGGCCCGCGATTCCGGCCCGGCCCCGCGAGAGCACGGCCGTGGGGACCTTCGGCAGCCCCGCCGCTCGGATCGCATCCGCCAGCCCCGGCACGTCGTGATCCAACAGCTCCCCGGTGACCTCCGGGGTCCGGTCGGTGGGGCTCAGCCCCGTCCCACCGGTGGTGACGACCACGTCGACGCCGTCCGCGATGGCGGCCCGCAGCTGTTCCCCCACCGGCAGGCCGTCCGGGACCACCGAGGCGTCGGGGGTCTCATAGGAACGCTCCCGCAACCACGACACGATGATCGGCCCGGTGGTATCGGCGTAGACACCGGCCGAGGCGCGGTTGGACGCGGTGATCACCCTGGCTCTCCTGGGTGCCGTTACTCCGGTCGCGTCCATGTCCCCGTCTTCCCGCCGTCCTTGCGTTCCACCCGCACCTGGTCCAGCACCGCCGCCGGATCGACCGCCTTGACCATGTCGTGCAGGGCCAACCCGGCGACCGCGACGGCGGTCAACGCCTCCATCTCGACACCGGTGCGGTCGGTGGTGCGGACCGTGGCGGAGATTCGGACGCCGTCTCGCTCCGGGTGCAGCTCGACGGCGACCCCGGACAGCACGATCGGATGACAGAGCGGGATCAGGTCCGGCGTCCGCTTGGCGCCCATGATCCCGGCGATCCGCGCGGTGGCGAGGGCATCGCCCTTCGGCAGGGTGCCCGTGGTGAGCAGCTCGATCACCGCCTCGGTGGTGCGCAACACTCCCGAGGCGGTCGCGGTCCGCACCGATGCCGCCTTGGTCGAGACGTCGACCATGCGTGCCGCGCCGCCCTCATCCAGATGCGGTAGCTCCATGTTCGGTGATGCTAGGCGGGATCGGCTCTCGCTCCCGATGCGGCGTGACCCAAGCCCGGCTTCCGGTGGCACCCAAGCGAGTTCTCCCCGTGAGACCACGAAGGCCGGAGCCCGCGGTGACGCAGGCTCCGGCCAGTGGTCGATCGGACGAATCCGGTTACCGCACCGACTCGGTGGCGGCCGCGTCCTCCTCGGCGGCCTTGCGAACCGCCTCGGCGACCGCAGGCGCCACCGTCGAGTCGAACACGCTGGGGACGATGAACGACGCATTGAGCCGTTCCCCGTCGGCCACATCGGCGATCGCCTCGGCAGCCGCCAGCATCATCGAGTCCGTGATCGTGCTCGCCTGCGCGTCGAGCAGCCCTCGGAAGAAACCGGGGAAGGCCAACACATTGTTGATCTGGTTCGGGAAGTCGCTGCGACCGGTGGCCACGACGGCCGCGTGCTGCTGGGCCTCCAGCGGATCGATCTCGGGGTCCGGGTTGGCCAGGGCGAAGACGATGGAGGACTCCGCCATCGTCGCCACCTGCTCGGCACCGAACAGGTTCGGAGCGGAGACACCGATGAAGACGTCGGCACCGACCAGCGCGTCGTGCAACGAGCCGCTGCGGTTCTCGCGGTTGGTGTGCTCGGCGATCCACTCCAGGTGCTCGCCGAGGCCGTCCCGCTCCGGGTGCACGATGCCGTCGATGTCCACGGCCAGGACGTCGCCGGGCTTGTCCCGCAGCAGCAGTCGGATGATGGCCGAGCCTGCGGCGCCGACGCCGCACACCACGACCCGGCAGTCGCCGATGTCCTTGCCCACCACCCGCAGGGCGTTGCGCAGCGCGCCCAGCACGACGATGGCCGTGCCGTGCTGATCGTCGTGGAAGACGGGGATGTCCAGCTTCTCGCGCAGCCTGCGCTCGATCTCGAAGCAACGCGGCGCCGCGATGTCCTCCAGGTTGATCCCGCCGTAGACCGGCGCGAGCAACTCGACCGTGCGGATGATCTCCTCGGTGTCCTGGGTATCCAGGCACACCGGCCAGGCGTCGACATCGGCGAACTTCTTGAACAGCGCCGCCTTGCCCTCCATCACCGGCAACGCGGCGGCCGGGCCGATGTTGCCGAGGCCGAGCACGGCGGAGCCGTCGGTGACGACCGCCACGGTGTTGCGCTTGATGGTCAGCCGACGCGCGTCGTCGGGGTTGGCCGCGATGGCCTGGCAGATCCGGGCGACACCCGGGGTGTAGGCGCGCGACAGGTCGTCACGGTTGCGCAGCGCGACTTTCGAACGCACCTCCAGCTTGCCGCCGAGGTGCATCAGGAAGGTTCGGTCGGAGACCTTGCGCACGACCACGCCGGGCAGCGCATCCAACGTGGTGGTGATGTCGGTGACATGCTCGGCCGACAGGGTGTTGCAGGTGATGTCGATGACGACGCGGTCGGTGTGGGACTCGACCACGTCGAGGGCCGTGATCACGCCGCCGACCCGGCCGACCGCGCTGGTGAGGTCACCCGCCGCGCTCGACGACGGCGGGGTCTCAACCCGCACCGTGATGGCATAGCCGGGGCCGGGAACCGGCATTGCTACCTCCCTGGTAACGGGTTCAATCGGGGAGAGCAGCGTAACCAGCCGTTCTGCAGCGCCGGCACGCCGGCCCACCCATGAATCAGCGGTTGATGACGGTCACCGGGTGCTTGTACGGCAGCGCGTCCTCAGCCAGCGGAAACTCCACGTCGCCGAAGGGCGACGATGCGCCCGCGATGGGCGCCCTGAGTTCGGAGACCGCGTGCTCACCCTCGGGCACCTGCGGCCAGCTCGGGTCGATGCGGTCCTTGCGAGCGGGCTTGGCCACGGCTCCTCCTGGGTTCGTCTCCGGCGGCATCCGACCGACCGCAGGCGCGGATCGCAGGCGCTTGCGGCCATGCGATGGACCCGTGCGCTTACGGGCGCGGGCCCCGGCGGTGTCGGAAAGGACTCACTCAGTCTGCCGTATCGCGAGATATCGTGGAGGGGATGCCCGGCACCTCACTGGCCGACTGGTTGCGCAACCAGGACGACTCGACGCTCGCCGCACTGCTGCGAGCCCGCCCCGACCTGGCCACCCCAGCCCCGGCCGATACGACCGTTCTCGCCACCCGTGCGGGCATCGGCGTATCCGTGGCCAGGGCATGTGAGGAACTCGACACGGTCGGCCTCACGGTGTTGGAGGCGCTCCTGGTCCTCGATGCCGACCAACGTCCCGCACCGATGACGGCACTGGTCGCCCTGTTCGGCCCCGGCGCGACCGCCAAGCGGGTTCGAGCGGGCGTGGCCGAGCTGCGCGCCCGTGCCCTGATCTGGGGCGACGACGGCGAGCTCTCGGTGGTGCCGACCGCCCGCGACACCATCGGCCCGTTCCCCGCCGGCCTCGGCAGGCCCGCCCCGCACCTGGATCGCCAAGACCTTCCGGCCGTGGTGGCCGCCCTGTCCGACGCCGAACGCGGCCTGCTCACCGCCCTGTCCGTCGGCGCGCCGATCGGCCAGACCAAGGACGCCGCCGCCGTCGTGTCGATCGAACAAGCCAAGACCCCGGTGCAACGTCTGCTCGCCAACGGATTGCTGATCCGCCGCGATGCGGAGACGGTGGAATTGCCCCGGCAACTGGGAATCCTGCTGCGTGGCGACCGCCCGCTGGGACCGGTACGGCTGGATCCGCCGGAACTGGACACGACCCGACGGGCCGCCGCAGACGTGGACGGCGCCGCTGCGGGCGAGGCGCTCGAACTGTGTCGGCACGTCGACACCCTGCTGCAACTCTGGTCCGCCGAGCCGCCTGCGGTGTTGCGCTCCGGCGGACTGGGCGTCCGCGAACTGAAGCGGGCCGCCCGGGCCATGGAGTGCACCGAGGCACGCGCCACCCTGGTGATCGAGCTTGCGGCCGCGGCGGCGCTGGTGGCCGCGAGCGAGGACACCGACCCACGGTGGTTGCTCACCACCACCGCCGACACCTGGACCGCCGGGCCCTCCGAGCAACGGTGGGCCACCCTCGCGGCGGCCTGGCTGGACATGCCGAGACTTCCCGCATTGGCAGGTGGCCGCGACGACCGCGACCGGCTGCTCTCGGTGCTCGCCGACGAACTGCGTAGGCCTCGCGCCCCGCAGTCCCGGCGTCGGACGCTCGAGGAACTCGCGGAGTTGCCCGCCGACACCGGATTGCGCTCCGAGGAACCGCTGGTCGAACTGTTGGCCTGGCGGGCACCCCGGCAGGGCGGCAGGCTGCGTGACGAGCAGGTGCGGTGGGCCCTGTCGGAATCCGCCGCCCTCGGCGTGATCGCGCTGGGTGCGCTGTCCGCCGCCGGACAGGCGTTGCTGACCGATGGACCGGCCGAGGCCGCCAAGCTGATGGGCGCGGCGATGCCGCCGCCGCTGGACCACATCCTGGTTCAGGCCGATCTGACGGTGATCGCACCCGGCCCGTTGGAAGCCGATCTGGCCGCGGACATGGCGCTGGTCGCCGATGTCGAGTCCGCAGGCAGCGCAACGGTGTTCCGGGTCGGCGAGTCGAGCGTGCGCCGCGCCCTGGACGCGGGTCGCAGCGCCACCGAGCTCCACGACCTCTTCGCCCAACGGTCCAGGACGCCGATCCCCCAGTCGCTGACCTACCTGATCGACGACGTCGCGCGTCGCCACGGCCGCCTGCGCGGCGGCTCGGCGAGCTCGTTCCTGCGCTGCGAGGACCCGGTACTGCTGGCCGAGGTCTTGAGCAGGCCGGAGGCCGAGCAACTCGAACTGCGCAAGATCGCACCGACGGTACTGGTCAGTCCGCTGCCACTCGTCGATCTACTGGACGGCCTGCGCGAGGCGGGTTTCACCCCGGTGGCCGAGGGTGTGGACGGCACACTGCTCGACCTGCGGCCGACCGGCCGGCGGCTGGCCAGACGGGCGACGAGCAGCCGTCGTCCCACCACACCCGCGCCCATCGACGATGAGCGCATCACCGAGATAGTCACCGGCCTGCGCATCGGCGACCGGACCTCGGTGGTCCGCCGAGGCGCCGCAGCATCGACGGCCTCCGACGGACACCGCACCTCGGCGACGTTCACTTTGCTACAGGACGCCGTGGCCGCTCAACGCAGGCTGTGGATCGGTTTCGTCGACTCGCATGGCTCGTCGACGCAGCGCATCGTCGATCCGGTGAGCATCAGCGGCGGTTTCCTGGAGGGCTTCGATCAGAGCGTGGGAGCCGTACAACGGTATCCGCTGCACCGGATCTCCAGCGCGGCGCTGGTCGAGGAGAACACGCCCGCCGAGGACCAGACCCGGGTCTGAGTCCGTCCGCGCCCAAGGGATGCGGACGTCGGGCGAATCGAATCAACCCCAGAGACAAGAAAAACCGGTGTGGTGCCCGACTCGTATCGAATCGAACACCACACCGGGTCGTCTCATCAACCGGTGGCGCGAACCGCCATCCACTGCCGCATCGCGTGCTCCACCAGCGTGATCAACGCCTGCTTGGTCGAGTCGCGATTACGCGCGTCGGTCACCACGATCGGAACGCTGTCGTCGATCGTCAGCGCCTCGCGGACATCCTCGATTCGGTGGTGCAGCACCCCGTCGAAGCAGTTCAACGCCACGACGTAGGGCAGCTCACGGTCATCGAAGAAGTCGATGGAGGCGAAGGCGTCGGCCAACCGTCTGCTGTCGACCAGCACGACGGCGCCGATAGCGCCCTTGACCAGGTCGTCCCACATGAACCAGAACCTGTGCTGACCGGGAGTACCGAACAGGTAGAGGATCAGATCGCTGTCGAGTGAGACACGACCGAAGTCCATCGCCACCGTGGTGGTGACCTTGCCGGGGGTCGCACTCAAGTCGTCGACACCCACACTGGCCTCGGTCATCACCGCCTCGGTGGTGAGCGGCACGATCTCGGAGACCGAGCCGACGAATGTCGTCTTACCAACCCCGAAGCCACCCGCCACGACGATCTTCGTCGACGTGGTGGCGTGCTTGCTGGCGGCCGGAGTCCGCTGGGGTTCAGAGCCTGCGAAGCCCACTGAGCACCCTTTCCAGGAACGCGAGTGACGGCCCGTCCCCCATCACAAGACCACTGTTGTGGACGAGAACCAAACCAAGACTGGCCATGTCGCCGATCAGCACGCGAACCACGCCGAGAGGAAGGCGCAGGTGCGCCGCGATCTCGGCCACGGAACGAGTCTCAATGCACAGGCCGCAGATGGAACGGTGCTCGGCCAGCGACATCGAGTTGCGCTCACGACCACGGTCACTCGTGGAGATCAAAGCCTCGATGGGGAGATCATAATCCGGCCGTGTTCGGCCGCCCGTCCTGGCATAGGGACGAACCAGGGACCCGGTCTCCACCAGCGGATCACGCCCGCTGTCCTCATCCGGCTCGTACTCGGGCCAACTCTGTTCGACTTCCTGGACGGGAGCCGCCGAGAAGTCCTCGAAGTCACCCGACATGCTCGTGCCGAGCAGATCCGCGCCGGGACCACCGAACAGCGCCCGATCGGCGCCGCCCATCAGGTAGTCGGCGTCCGGATCGCTTTGGCCGTCACGGCCACGACCATAGAAGCCATCGAAGTCGAGCTGGCCCGCCCACTCGCCAGCACGGCCTTCGCCGAAACCAGGTCCCGAGGTCATTGCCCATCACTCCGTCGAGGTAAGTACGCCTGTGGGTTCACCGGCGAGTCACACCCTGTAGCTGAGCGCGTAGCTCTGGTGTGAGCTGTTGCCCGACCCGCTCGACAAGCAAGGTCATCTCGTACGCAACGAGTCCGATGTCACAGTTCGGTGCTGCCAGCACGGAAAGGCAGGAGCCGTCGCTGATGGACATCAGGAACAGGAAACCCCGTTCCATCTCCACCACCGTCTGGGCCACATCTCCGGCTTCGAACACCCTGGCAGCGCCTTGGGTGAGGCTGATCAGGCCAGAGGCCACGGCGGAAAGCTGTTCCGCACGATCCCTCGGTAGTCCGTGAGAGCCGGCGAGAAGCAGGCCATCTGCGGAGACGACCACAGCGTGGGCTACGCCAGGAACGCGACGCACGAAGTCAGTGATCAACCAACCAAAGGAACCTGGTTGCTGGGCGGACGCGGTCACTCCTGCTCCTCGTCGTGGCGGCTAGCGGACTGATGGGACGGATCTGTGGAACTACCGGGACCGGCCAGGGGGTCAACCCTGTGGTGCCTGCCCTTCCGCAGTCCTTGTTGGAAGTTCGACATCTTGCCTCGAATCATCTCAGCCGACCGGGGCGGCGCATCCGACTGCTCGGGTGCGGCCGCCCGTTGGGTCTTAGTCTGCGGCGCAACCGATCCCGGCATCAACTTGGCCTTCGGCACACGCTTGGGAAGACCAGCTTGCGTAACACCCTCCGGATCCTTGGCCAACACTGTCTTGGCTGCTGCCCAACCATCGTCACCTGCGGAATGCCAACCCTGGTTCTCCGACGGCGCGGAGCTGGCGGTCGGCTGCTCCGGCCGTGCGGCCGGTCGCGATGGCGGGGTCTGGGCAGGCGCGGCCTGCCGCGTCGGTGCGACGGGCTCGGCAGGCGGCGTCGGCGCGGGCGGCGGCGTGGCGCGTCCGGCCGATGGGGCCGATTGCGGACGCCTACTCGCGGGCGGCGGAGTGTCGCGCCTCGGCGGCGCGGCAGGCCTGCTCGCGGGTGCGCCACCGTTGCGCCCGGCGCTGGCACCGGGTGCGTTCTTGGCGGGCGGAGTCCGCTGCGCCGCACCATTGGCGGACTGTTGCTCGGCGGAACTCGCACCGTCACCGGCCTGGAACCACTGCGATAGCACGGCTTCGTAGATCGGCAACCGCTCGGTGGGAGCGTCGAAGTCGTTCTGCGCCTTCTTGGCCTGCGCCTGCTGGCCGTTGGAACTCGGCGCGGCGGACGCGGACGGAGCCGCCTCGGCCTCCGGGTGGTCCGTCTGCGGGAACTGGGCGTCCCAGTCCTCGGCGTCGTCGGGCTCCTGAGCGTCGTCCATCTCGGCGGCGGTGAAGTACGCCGTGTCCTCCGGAGCCGGTCGCCCGGCCGAGGTCGTCCCTCGACTCGCGGGCTTCGCGGTCTCCTCCTCGGAGGCACTCCGGTAGTCGCCCTGCAACTCCGACTCCGCGGACTCGCCGTAGAAGCCGAAGTAGTCCGTGGAGTCGCTCCTGGCGATGTCGTTCAAGGCCGAGTCGCTCGGCAACGGAGTACCGACCGGCTCCATCGGGTTCGGCGGTGCCACCGGCGGCAGTGCGGGCATCGAACCGGCATCGGATGCGGGTCCACCGCGTTCGCCGACGACGGTCGGCAGCGCGAGGTTGTTCCGCCCCGGCAGGGCCTGGCCACCGGCCGGACCGCCGCCACGCGCCGAACTCGGCCGGACCACCAGGTTCGATGGCACGACGACGAGCGCGATGATGCCGCCCTCGAGGTACTCGCTGCGCAGTCGAACCCTGATCTCGTGGCGCTTGGCCAGCTGGGCGACCACGTAGAGACCCATGCGTCGCGACACACCGACGTCGACCCTCGGCGGGTTGGCCAGCCGCTCGTTGACCGCGGCCAGCTCGTCGTCGGCCATGCCGACGCCTCGGTCGGTGATCTCGATGATCAGCTCGTTCTTGCGGCTGTGCGCGGTGCGGACCGTGACCTTGGTCTGCGGATCGGACAACGCGGTGGCGTTGTCGAGCAACTCCGCGATGAGGTGGACGAGGTCGTTGACCGCGCGGCCCTGCACCATGAGTTCCGGAGCCGCGGAGACCGTGACCCTGGCGTACTGCTCGACCTCCGAGACCGAGGCACCGAGGATGTCGGTGACCGGGACCGGCCGTGCCATCCGTCGAGTCGTCTCGGTACCTGCCAGAACGAGCAGGTTCTCGCTGTTGCGCCGCATACGAGTCGCGAGGTGGTCGAGCTCGAAGAGGTTGGCCAGCTGGTCGGGGTCCTGCTCATCCCGCTCCAACCGGTCGATCAGGCCGAGCTGCCGTTCCACCAAGGTCTGGCTACGACGCGAGAGGTTGACGAACATCGCGTTGACGTTCGCCCGCAGCAGTGCCTGTTCCGCAGCAAGTCGGACGGCTTCGTTATGCACCGCGTCGAACGCCCTGGCGAGCTGTCCGATCTCTTCACGGGTGTGCACGTCGACGGATTGCACGGTGAGCTTGGGGATGTCGTTCTCGGTCTCCCGCATCTGCGCGATGACCGAGGGCAGACGCTCGTGTGCGACCTCGAGGGCCGTCTTCCGCAGCACTCGCAGCGGGCGAAGCATCGAGCGGGCGACGAGCAGCATCAGAACCAGTGCGCCGATGACGAAACCGAGGATCAGAGCGGCGTCGCGGAAGGCGGTGACCCTGGCCTCGTCGGCCAGCACCTCGCCTCGGGCCCGAAGGTCCTCCTGCAGGTCCAGCTCGACCTCACGGGTCAGACCGATCGTGGTGCTCGCGGCCTGGTCCCACAGCACCGAGTTCAGGTTCAGCGGGATGCCGCGCTCGTGTCGGACGAGCACTCGTCCCTTGAGGCTGTTCACGTCGTCGACCGACGGGCCCGCGACGGTGTCGCTGTACAGCGAGGCCTCGGAAGGACTCGCGATGGAGTAGAACTCGTTGACCGCAGCGGAGAACTGGGCGTTGGACGCCTGCAACTGGTCGTACTGGATCGACCGCAGTTCGTCGCGCTGTCCGGCGGCGAGCAGGATCGCGCGCTGCTGTGCGATCTCCTCCTTGGCACGAGCCAAGGCCTCGATCGCACGGGCGGACGCGCTGACCTCGCCATCGGTGATCGACGCGACGATGTCCCGGTTCATCTGCAAGAGGAACTGGATGATGCTCGTGTACGTCTTGATCGCCGCAGTCTCGGAGTACTGCGTGTCGCGCACCGCTAAGCGGAGCCCGGTGAGTCCACCGAGGCGTTCCAAGGCGCGAGTACGGCTGTCGATGACCTGGGTACCGAAGTCGTCGAGCTGCGCGAGGTTGTCCCGGAAGCGCTGGACATCCTGGTCGACTCGGACGACCTGCTCGTCGACCGGCGCAAGACCGCCTTCGCGGCCTCTGGCGATATAGGACGAGGCGACGTCGCGTTCCCGCTGGAGTTCGTGGATCAGGTTGGTGCTGTGCTCCACAACCTCGAACCCACGGACGTTCCTGGCGTGCTCGTCGGCCGACTCGATCTGGTCGACGACTCGAAGCTGACCTAGGAACAGCGCTGCCAGCGTCGGGAGCAACAGGACCGCGACGAGCTTGGTGCGCAGCCGCCAGTTTCGTAGCTGCCAACGGCCGTTACGGCCTGGCCCGGATTCCGGACTGCTCTGCGACGGGGTCGCAGAGGTCTCATTTTGTGCCGCCTGCTCTTGGCGGTCTTCCACTCCTTCGCCCTCCAGTTCGAGCGGAGCGGGCATTTTGCCCTGCGAAGGCTTTTCGGGGCGTGCCACGACTAGCAGACCCTCCAACTCGGGCAGCCGAAGACGTCGAACATTTGTTCGACGTAGGACCTTAACTTGATGCCCGACGGCGCGGAGACCGCCCGATGCCTGAAGATCAACGCCCCCGTATCTCCGGCATCGGACTCTCGACGCAAGCCGCCGTCTCGCAACTCGGGTCGACCATAGGTCGATCTCGCCGGACCCGATTCGATCACAGCGAAGGCCTGGAACAGCGGTGTCATCGACTCCGCCCTCGCCCTGGCCGTCACCACCGGACTCGCCATCACGCTCCCTGGTCAGCTCAGCAGACTGCCGTGATCATGCCCGCCGGGAAGGTCGAACAGGACCACCCCATCAGGCGGCCAGCCGAAACTATACTCACACAACGCGACCCATTGCGTCCCCCGCCCGTTAAGGAATTGCACCCATTCAGCGGTACTAGATCGTAACTCGGGACCGGTCACACACAGCTTGTTAAGGCTGTTCCCGCCGTTTAGGGTGACCCCACTCAGCAATAGAGTTGGCTTCCTTAAGGAGGGGGCATGGCCCCACGAGTGGGCTCCGGTGCGCCGGCCACGAATCTCGCCAGACCCACCAGAGTCGCCACTGCCGTCATGGCAACGGCAACGCTGCTCGCCACTAGCGCTTGCGGACTGCTCGACGGATCGGCAGGCCAAGATGAGAGCAGCGGCGGCGGTGGAAACGGTTCCGTCGAACAGGAGGTCATCCGACTGGGACTACTCCCGGTCGTCGATGTCGCCTCGGTGCACATTGCCATCGAAGATGGGTTCTTCGAAGAAGAGGGCGTCGAGATCGAACTGACCTCGATTCAGGGCGCCGCTATGGCAATGCCCGCCTTGGCCACGGGCGACTACGACATGGTCTTCGGTAACTGGGTATCGATCTTCGCGGCACAGGCCGAACTCGGCAACATCAAGCTCGTCGCGGACAGCTACTACGCGCTGCCCAACACCTGGATGGTCATGACGACTCCAGACTCCGGACTCACCGAGGCGGAGGATCTGATCGGCAAGACAATCGGTGTCACTTCTCAGGGCAGCCTTGCCGAGGTGACGATCAAGTCCGTGCTGGCGGCCAACGACCTCAACCCGGATGACGTCAGCTTCACTGAGATGGGATATCCGGAGATGTCGGCGGCCCTCGCCGATGGGCAGGTGGACGCCGCGCTGATGGCCGAGCCGTTCATCACCAACTCCGAGCTCGAGATCGGCGCGGTGCCGGTATTCGACGCCGCCTCCGGCCCCACCGAGGAGATCCCGATCGCAGGCTTCGCCGCGATGGAGGAGTGGGCCACCGAGAACCCGAACACGGTCTCGGCATTCCAGCGGGCCTTCGCCCGTGGCCAGGAGATCGCCAGCTCCGACCGGGAACGGGTCGAGGCGATGGTGCAGGAGTACGCCAGCATCGAGCCGGAGACGGCCTCGCTGTTGAACCTGGGTGGTTGGCCGACCACGCTCGAGGCGTCTCGACTGCAGCGCATTCCGAACCTGATGCTCGAGTACGGCTTGATCGAGGAGCCGATCGAGGCTGAGTCGATGATCCTCTCGCAGTCGCGTAACTGATGCGTTCTGTCCTTCGCGGGCTGATCGGACTGGCCGGCTTTCTCGTTGTCTGCGAGATCGTCGGCCGGTCCGGCATGGTCCCCTCCTTCTATTTGCCCCCGCCCTCGGTGGTCCTGACCACGCTCGGCGGTCTGCTCGTCGATCAAGAGTTCCTTCTCGACATCGTGGCAACCGTCCTGGCCTGGTTGATCGCCATGGGCATCGCTATCGCGATCGCCGTCCCAGCCGGACTGCTGCTCGGCAGCTTCGCACCGTTACGGGTCGCCACCCGCTCGGTCATCGAATTCCTTCGGCCGATCCCCTCGGTGGCGCTGATCCCGGTCGTGATCGTCATGTTGGGCAGTGGCCCGGAGGCCAAGATCTCACTCGCCGTCTATGCGGCGATCTGGCCCATCATGTTCAACACGATCTACGCGCTGGACGAGACCGATCGCATGCTGATCGACACGGCTCGTTCCTTCCGGTTGAGCCGAGTGCGCACCCTGCTGACCGTGGTGCTGCCCAACGCGGCACCGTTCATCGCCACCGGCGTGCGGGTGGCGGCGTCCATCGGCTTGATCCTGGTGATCAGCACCGAACTCCTCGCGGGCGGCCGAGTCGGCCTCGGTGTCTTCATCCTCAACGCGAGTACCAGTGGCGGACAGATGGACGCCGTACTGGCAGGCACCGTCGTCGCAGGTGTGGTGGGCTTCCTCGCCAACGAACTGCTGGAGCGGGCACAACGTCGTTGGCTCGGTTGGGGCAGCACTGTCGAGGCCGCCCGATGAACAATGTTCGACCACGAATTCATGGTGAATTCACCATCGGTGCCGCTATCGCGCAGCCCAACCGGAAATGCAACGAACTAAGTCGGCGTCTTTCGACGAGATCGTTCCGCCATCGGGTGGCACGCCCATTCTCCGAGTCGAACCCGGCGGAGGTGTGCCGATGAACAAGTCCGGACTCGCACTGCGAGGCTTCGCCCAACGTTGGATCGTGTTCGTCGGCCTCATCGTGGTGTGGGAGATCGCCGCCACCCTCAGCGACGACGTCTTCTTCCCAGTACCGAGCGAGATCGCCGCCACCGGCTTCGAACTGTGGTTCTCCGGGCCCGCCCAGCAGCTGTTCCTCAGCAACACGGTGTTCGAGGACATCGTGCCGAGCATGATCCGTCTGCTGAGTGCCTGGTTGATCGCCAGCGCGGTCGGTATCGCGGCCGGGCTCGCGCTCGGCCGGTCCAAGACCGCGATGGACTACGTCGGACCGCTGTTCGCCTTCGCCAGGGCGATCCCGTCGCCCGCGCTGGTGCCGGTCTTCCTGGTGCTCTTCGGCATCGGAACCCCGATGCAGATGGCGACGATCATCTTCGGGGTCATCTGGCCGGTGCTGCTCAACGCCGTGGACGGCGCACAGGCCGTCGACCAGACCAAGGTCGAGACTGCGCGCTCGTTCCGGATTCCCTATTGGCAGTGGATGACCATGGTGGTGCTGCCCTCGGCGGGCCCCAAGATCTTCGCAGGCCTGCGGGTAGCACTGTCGTTGTCGCTGGTGCTGATGGTCATCTCGGAGCTGGTCGGTTCGGTCAACGGCATCGGCTACCAACTCATCTCCGCGCAACGACTGTTCCGTTTCGACGAGACCTGGGCATGGATCGTGCTACTCGGAGTGCTGGGCTACGTCTTCAACACGGTTCTCCTCGCGGTTGAACGCCGCGTACTCGGCTGGCAGCAGGCGCAGGACGCAGGCATCAGCCTGGCCAAGACAGGAGGGTGACATGACGACGATGTTGCAGGTGACCGAGCTCGGTCACACCTACGGAGGGTCGAACGGCTATACCGCCATCGACGACCTCTCGTTCACGGTGAACAGCGGGGAACTGGTCTGCATCGTGGGCCCCTCCGGATGCGGCAAGTCGACGCTGTTGCGGTCCGTGTGCGGGCTCCACCGGCCGAGCCGAGGGACGGTGGCCCTACAGGACTCCGCCGTCACCGAGGTTCCCGAGGACCTCGCGGTCGTGTTCCAGGACTACAGCCGTTCGCTGTTCCCCTGGCTGAGCGTCGCGAAGAACGTGGAGTTCCCGCTGCGTAGCCGGGGTCTCCCCCCTGCGGAACGCAAGGAACGCGCCGCGCAGGCATTGGAAGCCGTCGGGCTAACGGGGGCCGCGCAGAAGTATCCCCGGCAGCTCTCCGGCGGTATGCAACAGCGGGTCTCCATCGCGAGGGCGCTGGCCTGTCGGCCCGCGCTGTTGTTGATGGACGAGCCGTTCGCCTCGGTGGACGCGCAGACCAGGTCCGAGCTCGAGGATCTGCTGCTGAAGGTTCAGCGGGAACAGGGCACCACGGTGTTGCTCGTCACGCACGACATCGACGAGAGCGTCTACCTGGCGCACCGGGTCCTGGTGTTGTCCACGGCGCCCGCGTCGGTGGTCGCCGACCTGCGGATCGACCTGCCGGATGAGCGCGACCAGATCACCACCAAGGAGGATCCGCGTTTCATCGAGCTTCGCGGTGAGGTCGCCCGGCTGTTGCGTCGGCCGGAGACCGAGACCGAGGACAGCTCGACGTCGACCGACGAGGTCGTCGCCGCAAGCGCCTGACCAGCGATTCCATCCCTTCGGCGGCAGCATGACCCGCCGATCCGGATCACCGACGTCACTCGGCGGCCCGCCTCGCGCTCGCGAGTCACGGGCCGCCGAGTGCGTCTGGTCGGCTCCGTGCCCGACGGCTCGCCGGAGGCACGCGACCCCGCGATCCGGCCGACCTCGGCAGGCGAGACACCACGTTCGCCCTGGTTCCTCATCGACCTCTCATCGCTCACCGTTGGGCCGCGACATCCACGCAGGCGGGCCGGACTCGCCGAGACCACCGCCGCGAACCTGGAACACTGGTGGACGCGCTGCCGGTGGTGAGAGAGGAGCACGCACCCGAATGACCGAGGGCCCACTGATCGTCCAGTCCGACAAGACGCTGCTGCTCGAGATCGACCATCCGAGTTCGAACGAGGCACGGGTCGCCATCGCGCCGTTCGCCGAGTTGGAGCGGGCGCCCGAACACGTCCACACCTATCGGATCACGCCGCTGGCCCTGTGGAATGCGCGGGCGGCCGGGCACGATGCCGAGCAGGTCGTCGACGTCCTCGTTCGGTTCTCCCGCTACCCCGTACCGCAGCCGCTGTTGGTCGACGTGGTCGACACCATGGGCCGCTTCGGCAGGCTCCGGCTGGTCAACAGTCCGGTGCACGGCCTGGTGCTGGAGTCCCTGGACCGCGCGGTGCTCGCCGAGGTACTGCGGAACAAGAAGATCGCCCCCATGCTCGGCGCGCGGCTCGACGAGGACGTCACCTCGGTCCACCCGAGCGAGCGCGGCAGGCTCAAGCAGGCGCTGCTCAAGATCGGCTGGCCCGCCGAGGACTTCGCGGGCTATGTCGACGGCGAGGCGCATCCCATCACCCTCGACCAGGACGGCTGGCAACTGCGCGACTACCAACGACAGGCCGTCGACGCCTTCTGGGCGGGCGGCTCCGGGGTCGTGGTGCTGCCCTGCGGCGCGGGTAAGACGCTGGTCGGCGCCGCTGCGATGGCCGAGGCACAGGCCACCACCTTGATCCTGGTGACGAACACGGTCGCGGGCCGACAGTGGAAACGCGAGTTGATCGCGCGTACCTCGCTGACCGAGGACGAGATCGGCGAGTACTCCGGCGAACGCAAGGAGATCCGTCCGGTCACCATCGCCACCTACCAGGTCATCACCCGCAAATCCAAGGGCGAATATCGGAACCTGGAGCTGTTCGATTCCCGCGACTGGGGCCTGGTCCTGTACGACGAGGTGCACCTGCTGCCTGCCCCGGTGTTCCGGATGACCGCCGACCTCCAGTCACGACGCAGGCTCGGGTTGACCGCCACGCTGGTCCGCGAGGACGGCCGGGAGGGCGACGTGTTCTCCCTGATCGGCCCGAAGCGCTACGACGCACCCTGGAAGGACATCGAGGCCCAGGGCTGGATCGCCCCCGCCGACTGCACCGAGGTCCGCGTCACCCTGACCGAGTCGGAACGGCTGACGTACGCGACCGCGGAACCCGAGGAGCGATATCGGGTGTGCGCGACGGCGGCGACGAAGGTGCCGGTGGTCCGGGCGATCCTGGACCGGCACCCCGACGAGCCGTCGTTGGTCATCGGCGCCTACCTCGACCAACTCGATGAGCTGGGCGAGGCGTTGAACGCGCCGGTGATCCAGGGTTCGACCAAGAACAAGGAACGGGAGGCGCTGTTCGACGCCTTCCGCAAGGGCGAGTTGCGCACGCTCGTGGTGTCCAAGGTCGCGAACTTCTCGATCGACCTGCCCGAGGCGTCCGTCGCGATCCAGGTCTCCGGCACCTTCGGTTCCCGGCAGGAGGAGGCGCAGCGGCTCGGCAGGGTGATGCGCCCCAAGGAGGACGGCAGGCAGGCGCACTTCTACTCGGTGATCTCCCGGGACACCCTGGACACCGACTACGCCGCCCATCGACAGCGGTTCCTGGCCGAACAGGGCTATGCCTATCGGATCGTCGACGCCGACGACCTCCTCGGGCCTTCCCTGCCCGAGATCGCGTGAGAGTCGGCTACTCGGGCGGGGCGTCCGAGATCGGTCGCACATCGGCGAAGGCATGCGGGACCGCCTGCTCGGGCAACGGGCAGTCGCCCAGCCAAGCGGCGATCTCCACCGCCCGGTCGATGCTGTCGCACTCCACCACCCAGTAGCCCGCGAGCACCGGCTGGTCCGCAGGGTAGGGCGAGACCGTCACCACCGGCGCGTTGCCTTGGCCCCGGACCTGCCTGGTCTCGCTCGGCGCGGCCAGGCCTCTGGCCTCGATCAGTTCACCCGAGGCGACCAGGTCCGCATTGAGCTGGGTCATGAACTCGGTCATCGCGGTGAGCTGCGCCGGGGTCCAGGCGGGTTGGGCGGTCTCGATGCCCGCCATCGCCTCGTAGTCCTGTTGCGAGGCGTAGGTCTGGATCAGGTATCTCATGGCTCCCTCTCCCGGCAACCGACGAGCTGGCGGACGTGCCACGAGTATGGGCGCCGATCGCGCCGACTACGCCGCCGATCCACCCGGCGTGTCCCGCCGTCCACCCCGGCGTGTCCCGCCGTCCACCCGGTGTCGGGTCTGCCCGGCGGTGTACCGGCCGAGAGTTCCTCGGGCCTCTCAGCCCTCGAATTTGACCAGTCCGTCCTCGGCGGCGCCTCGACTCAGCACCACCTCGTCGATGGCGCCCTCGGCCGTCTCGTAGTCGGGATCGGCTTCCGCTGTGGTCAGATCGATCAGTCGAACGGGCGGACCGAGATCCACCAGGGTCGGGACATAAGCGGCTTCCGACACCGACCAGTCACCGGCCGAGGTTCGTTCGAAGGTGAAGTGGGCCGCCACGCCCTGCTCGGTGGTGCCTCGGGGTTCCGCGTGCCGGGCGACGCTGTTGCCGAGGCCGTACGCGACCCAGGTGTCGCCGACCTTCTCGAAGGGCTGCACGACGTGTGCGTGGTGGCCGATGATCAGGTCGATCGCCGGGTCGGCCGCCAGCTCTTCGGCCAGTTGGATCTGGGAGTCGGTCGGCTCGTGCCGGTATTCCTCGCCCCAGTGCAGGCTGGCGACGACCACGTCCGCGCCAGCCTCCTCGGTGGCCCGGGCGCCCGCCAGGATCTCCTCGGCCTCCAGGGTGTTGGACATCCACGGCTTGTCCGGCGGCAGCGCGGTGCCGCTGTTGAAGGCGAAGGTGTGTGAGATGTGTCCGACCTGCACCCCGTTGACCTCGCGGACCAGCGGGGTGTTCGCCTCCTCCTCGGTGCGTGCCGCGCCGGTCTGATCGATCCCCACCTCCTCCAGGCGGTCCAGGGTCCGCAGGACACCTTCCTCGCCCTGGTCGACGGTGTGGTTTGAGGCGGTGGTGCAGACGTCGTAGCCCGCAGCGGCCAAGCCGTCGGCCACCTCGGGCGGGGCGCTGAACAGCGGCCAGCCGAGGAAGGGGCCCTCCGGCGCGGCCAGCGGCACCTCGAGGTGGCAGAGCCCCACGTCCGCGTCATCGAGCAGCGGGCCGAGCCCGGCGAACAACGGCGCGAAGTCCCGTTCGCCGCCCGTCTCGGCCGCGTCCAGCTCGGCCTGCTCGGTCAGTGCCGGGTGGATCAGCACGTCACCGGTCGCGACCAGCGAGAACGTGCCGGTCTCCTCGGCGGGCTCGTCCGAGGTGGTCTCGCCGGAGGCGCTGGACTGCGGTTGGTCGTCCTCCGGCGGGGTGGCCACCACCGGGCTGCCCACACAGCCTGCGGTCAGTGCCGCGGTCAGGCCTACCACGGCCACCACCGTGGAACCACGAACGTGTTGATCTCGGGCCTTAAAACCGCCAATCATGCACTGAACGTAGCGCGTTCACTCGATCTGAACAGAAGGAGCATTCGGGCTATCGCCCATATCGACTAATCGTTTATCATGATCGATGCCGCCGCTAACACTGAGTCACCAGTGAGGTGAGCGACCTATGGCGCCTGTCCGCAGCTTCCTCTTCTACCGACGCGTTCGGGGAAGAGACACCGTGTACGGACCCTGCACGAACCAGGTCGAGCTGAGCGAGAATCGCACCTGGCTCTATCTGCGCTTGGCCTCCACGGCACGGTTCGCCGTCACACTCGACTGGCGAGGCGTGTTCGCCCTCATCGAGGCGCTGGAGACCGATACGGCGCTCGCCGTCCCCTGTAGACACGAGGAACACGGGCCGATCTCGCTTCAGGTGGAGATCTACAAGCGGAAGATGGCGCTCTCCCTCACCGTCGAGGACAGCCCGATCACCGTGGTCTTCGACGGCAGGGAGCTGGCCGAGTTGGTCGACCACCTGCGCAACGGGATGCGCTATCTCGAAGCGACCCGGACCTGATAACCCCGGAGATACCCGCAAGGGTCGGGACTGTCCCCTCTGGGTCGATCTCCGGCTCTCGCCCGATGGCCCGGGCCCGCCATCGAGCGATGCTGATGGCATGACGGAGAACAAGCTCATCGACAAGCTCCCGCCCCGCTTCCGCCGGGTTCGCCGCAGCAGGCAGGACCGGATGCTCGCCGGAGTGAGCGGCGGCATCGGTCCCGCTCTCGGAGTCGACCCCGCGCTGGTCCGCATCGGCTTCGTCGCCGTCGCCATCATCGGCCTCGGCACCGGCGCGCTGCTCTACGCGGCCTGCTGGCTGCTCATTCCGGAAGAGAACTGATGGCCGCACCCGGGTCGGTGTCGGTCGCTCCAGATCAGCCGTCGGCCGGGCGCTCGCGCGGTAGACCGGCCACCCCGGGACGCTGCTGCCATGGCAGCGGCCCGGACAACGGCCGGTACTCCACTCCCAGGGCCGCCAACCGAGGCAGGTGCGCTCGGGCCAGCCGGTCGATGAACTCCAAAACCTCCCGTTCGGCCGGACTCCACACCACCTCGGCCAAAGCGGCCAACCTCGGGAAAGCGGCATAGTCGACCCGCCGAGGGCAGTCCAGATACTCCGACCACAGGTGGGCCTGCGCGCCCCTGATCCGGCCTGCAGCGGCGGGCGAGGTGCCTGCGGGCACCGGTTCGTAGCGGTAGACGTCCTCCAGTGTGTGCACCCAGCCGACCGGAAGCGGCTCCCGTTCGTCGGCGGACTGCCGATGATCGAGGTACAGCCGGGTCTCCGGACACATCACCACCTCGTGACCCGCCTCGGCGGCCAGTCGGCCCGCCTACTCCCCGCGCCAGGACGCGACGACGACGCCATCGCCGAGCGCACCCGCATCGACGATCTCATCCCAGCCCAGCACCCGGCGGCCCCGCGCGCGCAGATGCGCGGTGATCTCCCGGAGGAACCAACCCGGCAGATCGGCCACGCCGGAGAGTCCGAGCCGCTCGAGGAGTTCATGGGCCTGCTCGATGGGACCTCGTCGCCGCCCACACAGATCAGTTCCGAGGGGAAGATCTCCAGCAGCTCGTCGAAGACGTTGCGGAAGAACTCCACGCTGTACTCGGACATCCGCAGCACCGCCGGGTTGACCCCACACCTGGTCCACATCTCGACCGGCTCGGAGAGCTCGCCCAGCTCGGGATAGGCGGCGACCGCGGCCTGGACGTGACCGGGCACATCGACCTCGGGTACCACCGTGACGTGACGGGCCGAGGCATACGCGACGATCTCACGCAGATCCTGCTGGGTATAGAAACCACCGTGCGGTCTGCCGTCGGACTCGGTCAGGTCTGCGTAGGGACCGTCGATCATCGGGCAACTCCGGGACGAGGTCGGCGCACTGGGCGACGCGATGGGCTTCGGGTCTCGGGATGGAGCGGCGAATCCGCAGCGCACACCGATGGGATCGGCGCTATCCGTGTTGCTCGGCAGGCGCGGCGTGGAATCCTCGGTCGTGGCAGGCAGGACGGCGAGTCATCGATGCACGAGCTCCACCCAGCGACGAACCCGGTCGATCGTCACCGGGGACTGCCAGTCGCGCCGAACCCCACCGCCGACGTGGAAGCGTCGGATGCCGTGTTGCCGCAGTCCATCGACGTGCTCGGCTCGTAGTCCCCCGCCGGCCAACAACATCGTGTCGGCGGGCCCGAGGGCATCGGCGAGCTCGATCAGTGCGGTCAGATCTCGGCTCACCCCATCCGGGCCGCCAGCGGTGAGTACCGTGTCGCAGCCCAGCCGCCGCGCCCGCTCGAAGGCGGTTCGCCGGTCGGCCGCGTGGTCCACGGCGCGGTGGAAGGTCCAGGCGCAACCGTCCAATTCGGCCAACAACGCCAGGCAGGCCGGGTCGTCCACCTCGCCGTCGGAGGTGAGGAAACCGAGTACGAACTCCGTCGCGCCCGCAGCGCGGAGCTCGACGGCGGCACGCCGCAGGCCGTCGAGGTCATGCGCCCGGAATCCCGGCGCATCGCGGAGCATGACGCGGACGGGGAGATCGGTGGCGGCCAGCACGCTGCGCACCGTGTCGATGGTCGGGCTGAGTCCGTCCGCCGCCATCTCCGAAACGAGCTCGAGTCGGTCCGCGCCTCCCGCCTGCGCCGCAACCGCATCGGCCGCGTCGAGCGCGATGACCTCCAATAGTCCGTCGGCCACTCGGCCGTCTCCCCTCACTCGTCACGCCCGGGATTCCCGCGCGCCCACTCTAGCGCGGTGGTCTAGACCTATCGAGGACCAAACGAGTCGGGTTCCGCGCGTGCCTACGGACCTACGCCGAGAGTCGACCGCGCGCCGCGCCCCGATCGTGACGAACTCGCCTCGGGAAGGCGGCACGCGCTCGGCCGAGCCTGCGATCGTGCGCCGATCCCACGATCCCGCGAAACGATCTGCGGCCGCCCGACCAGCGAAAACCAGCCGAGCACAGAAAGAGTTCAAAAAAGTTTTGAATCAGATGTATCTGGCTGCCACATCCGTACTCCTGTCTCACAGGTCGTTCACACGGCCGGTGGGGGGAAAGCCGCAGACTGCGGCGGCAGGGGGAGCAGCAGGTCCGCGTTCGGGGGAGCGCGGTTGTTGTTCGGCTGTCGCAGTCTGCGGTGTGGTCCCTTCGCGGCACGGCCTGGGGGTGTGAAGGGGCGGGGGGAAGGGCCGCCGACGGGTGGGGTGCACGGGGGAGATCCCACCTGTCGGCTGCCACAGCTCATCTCGCTCAACATCACTCGTGTGCATGGGGGCACACGTTGTCTCTCCTGCACGAAACCTCATTGGTTATCGAACACGGCGGCCCTGGGGGGCAACCGACACAAGATCGATTGCGTCGCACGGTCGACTGACTACGAGGGGATCTCATGACCAGCTCGGAGAAGCAAGCCAAGGTAGACATCGACGAGTTCGAGGCCGAGTTCTCGCCGTCCGATGCCGAGACGTCGGCAGCACAGCGGGAGACCGTCGCCGAAGAGCCGCCCACTCTCGGCGAGCGCGATCCCGGACAGACCCGTCCCCGGGGCGGCATCAACGACCCGATGAGTGATCCGTCGAAGCTCAACTGATCTCATACGCTCATGTGAGCGGCGCCACTAGGCCGTTCGAGCGATAGATGTATCTGGTCGACATGTTGTCGCTCTTATCTACCAGAGGTCGGTTTCGGTCCATTGTGGTCCGAAACCGACCTTGCGACGTCCTACTTGAGACGATGGCGAGCTGGGGGGTCGGAAAGGGGAAGCAGCGTGAACCACGCGCGGACCGGCCAGTCGGAGCTGACGTGGCAGGAACTCGATGGCCATGAACGACACGGGGCATGTCTGATCGCAGCAAGGGCGGGCGATCGCGATGCGCTCAACGCCCTGGTCGCCGATCTGACTCCGGTGGTGTGGCGAATCGCGAGGTCACAGGGCCTCGCCAAGGTCGCAGCCGAGGATGTCACCCAGACCGTGTGGTTGCTACTGCTTCGCAACCTGCATTCCATGGATGAGCCCCGGGCTCTCGTCGCGTGGCTGATCACCACCACGCGACGCGAGGCCATTCGAGCGGTACGCGGCGACCGGCAGTCGTCGTTGCCCGCCGAGATGCTGGAGGAGGTCGCGACAACCCGACATCTACCCGAGCCGGAGGTGCTTCGCCGTGACCGAGACCGACAGTTGTGGGACGCATTCCATCGGCTGTCAGCGAGGTGCCAGATGGTCTTGAGCCTGACGGTGCTCGCGGGCCGCGTCGAGTACCAGGGCGTTGCACAGGCGTTGGAGATACCTAGGGGAAGTGTCGGACCGACGCGAGGCCGCTGTTTGACACATTTGCGGTCCTTGCTCACTGTGGAAGGAGGCACACCATGAGTCCGACCGGGAACGGCTCTGGGCAACCCCCGGGCGGCGAGGATGTCGACTCGTTCGATGTGGGGGATGTTCTGCTGGCCGAGTTGGGCCTGCTGTTGGATTCCGCCGATCCGGTTCCGTCGGACCTCGTCGAGCGGGCGCAGTTCGCCATCGAACTCGAGAACCTCGATGTGGAGGTCGGGCGCTGGGAACGCCCTAAGGAACTTGCTGGGGTACGTGGAGGAGAGCCCAGCACGATGACCTTCACGGTCGGCGATCTCACCTTGATGCTGACGCTGGCTCCCAGCGGCAACGGCCATCGATTCGATGGCTGGCTCGTTCCTGGTGGGCCGCACCTGGTGGAGGTGCGGGTGGCGGGCTATGAATCGAGTTCGATCTCGGCGGACGAAGGCGGCAGGTTCGCGCTGGACACCGTGCCACGTGGGACCACTCAGATTCTCGTTCACCTGACCGCGCACGAAGGTCGCCCGAGTAGAACCATCGCCACACCCAGCATCGTCTTGTAAGTCTCGGGGGGCGAGACGCACGTAGATCACTCCAGGGGTGCGTCGGCGGATCATCCAGACTGGTATGGTCCGCTTGGCCTTGCCCCTGCTGTCGGAGCACACATACGGTGAATGATGCTGACAAGTACATCACCGCGTTGCATCGAGCGAAGGAATTTCATCAAGCAGCGGTCCAATCGACCTCCGAAACACGATTCGCGGTCGCCAACCGCTATCTTCGCAAAGCGCTACGAACATTGGATTCAGCCGAATCCGACGGCGCAGACAATCCTCATCATGAAGAATTTATCATTTCTCGGGTAAGACTCCTGGTCAGCCTGGCTTACAGCGAGTCGGAAGCAAAGGGTATCCGCAACGGGATTCACATCCTCAATCAGGCACAACCGCTCATCGACGCGGCTACCGGAGACCACAAGACCCGATTGAGTGGTATCGCGCGTACCCAACACGGCGTTATTCTGGCCCTGTTCGGACAGCACCAATCCGCCATCGAGAAATTCACCTCGGCAATCGCGCTGCTCGACCAGCCGTCGAGCATGGAGGCCGAACACCGGGTTCTGCTGCCACGCTGCCTGCTCAACCGCGCGCTGGCCTACATCGCCTTGGGAAAACCGGCCGCAGCACGTCGTGACCTGTACCGATGCATGATCTTGAGCGAGCAGGACGACATCCCCATGCTCGCCGCCAAGGCCACGCACAACCTCGGCATGCTGGCGCTGCGGATCAACGAGATACCCACCGCCCTCCAGTACTACGAGGACACCCACGCCCGGTATCGGCAATTCATCCCGCAGTTGCTGCCGAAGATAAAGATGGATCAGGGCGAGGCCCTGTTGGCGGCCGGCCTCGTCGAGGAAGCGGCCAAATACCTCGACGAATCACTGCCGGAGCTACGCCGCAATCGAACCGCGCATTATCTGGCGGAGGCAGAGATTCTTCGCGCCAGCGCCGCGCTGGTGCAGGGCGACTCCGCCATGGCCCGCAACCTGACCGCGTCGGCCGAGCGCCGACTGCTTCGGCGAGGAAATCTGAGCTGGGCGGCAATAGCGGCATTAACCCGACTTCGTGCCGACGTTTACGTGGCCTTGGAAAACGGTCGAATCGGTCGTAATCTGCAACGCCGGGCCATTGAACTGGCGGGCAGGCTTGCCGAGTTGAAGCTCGTCGACGAAACCGCGGCGGCCCGATCGCTGGCGGTACGGGTCGCGCTGCGGCGCAACGACGTCGAGCTGGCGGAATCCGAATTGGCTCGGATCCCCCGGCCTCGACAGATCACCCCCATCGACCACCGGATGCTGCTGCGGCTGTGCCGCGCCGAGCTGGCCGTGGCGCAGGGCGACCGACGCAGAGCCCTCGCCCAGGCCAGGGCCGGCCTGGCCGAACTCGGGCGGATCCGGGACCGAATGGGCGGGCTGGATCTGGTCAGTGGCACCGCGGTGCACGGCAGGGCACTGGGCGAGCTGGCGATCCGATTGGTGCTGGCCTCCGATGGCGATCGCGTCCACGCGGGCAGGCTGTTCAGCTGGTTGGAACGCACCCGTGCCCAGTCCTACCGCTATCAACCACAGCCGCCCATCGCCGATCCCCTGCTGGCCGAACGGGTCACCGACTACCGGCTGCTCAGCAAGGAACTACAGCAGGCCCGCCTGGAGGGCCGCAATCCCGGGGAGACCGCCTCCCGGCACGCCGCACTACAGCGCGAGATCACCCGGCTCGGTTGGCAGAGCAGTCTGTGGGGCAGCCCGACGCCGATCGCGGGCCTCGCCGAGGTGGCACGGTGTCTCGGGGACCGCGCGATGGTGAGCTTCGCGGTCTCGGACGGACATGCCGTCGCGGTGGTGATCGTCGGAGGCCGCGCCCGACTGGTCCGGCTTGGACCGATTCCGGAGATCATGGCCGCCGCGCGGGAACTCCATGCCGATCTGGACGCGTTGGCACCGGATCACCTGCCCGCCCCGCTCGTTGCGGTGATCGCGGGTTCGGCCAACCGGCGGGCGGAGCGTCTCGACGAGAAGCTCTTGCGCCCGTTGGCCCATCTGCTCGCGGACCGCGAGCTGGTGATCATCCCCACCGGAGCGCTGTATGCGGTGGCGTGGGGAGCGTTGCCCTCGATCCATGGACGACCGTTCACGGTCGCGCCATCGGCGACGGCCTGGTTGGCCGCCGAGCGACCGGAGGGCACCGAGCAACCCGATACCGATCGGGCAGCCAACGCGGCGGCCGGTCAGGGTGGCGACGACCCCGGCCGGGTGGTGCTGATCAGCGGCCCGGACCTGCTCGGAGCGGCGGGCGAGGTGGCCGGGCTGCAGACCCATCACCCCGACGCCACGGTGTTGACCGGACGCCAGGCCACCGTCGCCTCGGTGCTGACCGCCCTCGACGGCGCCGGTTTGGCACATGTGGCCGCACACGGCGCACACGAACCCGAGAATGCGATGTTCTCCCGGCTGGAACTCACCGATGGCTCGTTGTTCGCCCACGAGACGGCACGGCTGCGACGGGCGCCCGAACGCGTCGTCCTGGCCACCTGCGAGCTGGCGTTGACCCGGATTCGGCCCGGCGACGAGGCGCTGGGATTCGCGGGCGCCCTGTTGGCGAGCGGGTCCCGTACCGTGATCGCCGCGACCAGCAAGGTGGGTGATCAAGCGGCCTTTGAGACGATGGCGGAATTCCACCGGCTGTTGGCCCAAGGACGCCCACCGGCCGCCGCGCTCGCCGAGGCCATCGCCCCTGAGCCGCTGCGCAGGCCGTTCGTCTGCCTGGGATCCGGGAACTGATCGCGGACTCCACACGACTCGGCACTGTTCCCAGCCGGGCCGGTCCGCACGACATGCGCTGTCTCGCCGGTCGGTGTCGGCGGTTGAAATCGGTTCGGACATGACGAAGGCGGCCCCGCGAATGCGGGGCCGCCCTGTGTCGTGCAGTCGTGCGCGTCAGCGATGGATCAGAAGTCCATGCCACCGGCGTCGGGAGCGGCCGGGGCCTTCTCCTTCTCCGGCTTGTCGGCGACGACGGCCTCGGTGGTGAGGAAGAGCGCTGCGATCGACGCGGCGTTCTGCAGCGCGGAACGCGTGACCTTCACCGGGTCGGTGATGCCTGCGGCGACCAGGTCCTTGTAGTCGCCGGTCGCGGCGTCAAGGCCCTCGCCTGCGGTGAGGCCCTTGACCTTCTCGACCACGACGCCACCCTCAAGACCGGCGTTGACCGCGATCTGCTTGAGGGGGGCCTCGACGGCGACCTTGACGATGTTGGCACCGGTGGCCTCGTCGCCCACCAGGGTCAGCCCGCCGAAGGCGGCCTCGGCAGCCTGGAGCAGAGCCACGCCACCACCGGCGACGATGCCCTCCTCGACGGCGGCCTTGGCGTTGCGCACCGCGTCCTCGATGCGGTGCTTGCGCTCCTTGAGCTCGACCTCGGTGGCGGCACCGACCTTGATGACGGCCACGCCGCCTGCGAGCTTGGCCAGCCGCTCCTGGAGCTTCTCGCGGTCGTAGTCGGAGTCGCTGCGCTCGATCTCGGCGCGGATCTGGCTCACGCGGCCCGCGATCTGCTCCGACTCGCCAACGCCCTCGACGATGGTCGTCTCGTCCTTGGTGACGACGACCTTACGAGCCTGGCCGAGCAGCGACAGGTCGGCGTTCTCCAGCTTGAGGCCCACGTCCTCGCTGATGACCTGGCCGCCGGTGAGGATCGCGATGTCCTGCAGGATGGCCTTGCGGCGGTCGCCGAAGCCGGGAGCCTTGACGGCGACCGACTTGAAGGTGCCGCGCACCTTGTTGACGATCAGGGTGGCCAGGGCCTCGCCCTCGACGTCCTCGGAGATGATCAGCAGCGGCTTGCCCGCCTGCATGACCTTCTCCAGCAACGGGAGCAGGTCCTTCACCGTGGAGACCTTGGAGCTGTACAGCAGGACGTACGGGTCGTCGAGGACCGTCTCCTGCCGATCGGTGTCGGTGACGAAGTAGCCCGAGATGTAGCCCTTGTCGAAGCGCATACCCTCGGTGAGCTCGAGCTCCAGCCCGAAGGCGTTGCTCTCCTCGACGGTGATGACGCCTTCCTTGCCGACCTTGTCCAGCGCCTCGGCGATCAGCTCACCGATGCTGGCGTCGCCTGCGGAGATGCCGGCCGTGGCAGCGATCTGCTCCTTGGTCTCGACCTCCTTGGCGGTCTTGAGAAGCTGCTCGGCGACTGCGTCGACGGCCTTCTCGATGCCGCGCTTGAGACCAAGCGGGTTGGCGCCTGCCGCGACGTTACGCAGACCCTCGCGAACCAGGGCCTGGGCGAGCACGGTGGCGGTGGTGGTGCCGTCACCCGCGACGTCGTCGGTCTTCTTGGCGACCTCCTTGACCAGCTCGGCGCCGATCTTCTCCCAGGGGTCCTCGAGCTCGATCTCCTTGGCGATGGAGACGCCGTCGTTGGTGATGGTGGGGGCGCCCCACTTCTTCTCCAACACGACGTTGCGGCCCTTGGGGCCGAGCGTTACCCGCACGGCGTCGGCGAGAGTGTTCATGCCGCGCTCAAGGCCGCGGCGCGCATCCTCGTTGAACGCGATCAACTTGGCCATTGCTGTGTCGTCCTCCGGCAATTGGTCGCTGCGGACGCTTTCACCCCCACAGCAAGGACATGCACGGCCAGGCGCGGCGCCCGCGACGGACGACCGACCCGACAGCCCATCAGGCAGGGCTGCCGCGAATCGGTCTCACCGACCCGACCTTTGGCACTCAGAAGCACCGAGTGCCAAAACCGTTTTTAGCACTCCCGCCGAGTGAGTGCAAGGCAGATGATCGTCGATCACCCACCCGCGACGACACACCCGGCCCCGTGGCGCAGCCGCTGCCACCGCAGCGATCGGCGAGAGCCCGAGACGATCAGCCCCTGGTGAGCCCGGCCACAGCGGACGCGGAGGTTTGCTCGACCGTCGAGGTGGCTGCGCCCACGACCTGCGCGGTCACCTCCGCCAGTCCCGAGCTCGAACTGTTGGCACCGTTGATAGCCACGATGATCAGGATCACGATGGCCAACACCACCGAGCCGACCAGGATTGGCAGCAGCCATCGGTTCCCACCGCCACGCTGCCCCGTGAAGCTCGCCGCCGACTGGGCGGGCGACGGAGGCCGCAACCGCATCGGCTCGGCATGGGACGAGCCACCCGGATACTGCGGTCCCGGCGGCGGATTCGACGGGAAACCCTGCGGCCCCCACTGCTGTTGTCCCGGCCCGGCGACGGGACCGGCGTGGGTCAGGGCGGGCCGGGCTCCCGTGTCGGGTCCGGCAGGCACAGGCGGTTGGTTGGGCCTCGGCGCGGAGGCCAACGCGGTCCGGGCCGCGGCGATCAGCTCCCGGCAGTTCGCGTAGCGCTGCTTGGGGTCCTTGTTCATCCCCCGCCGCAGCACGTCGTCGATGGCGGGCGGCAGTGCGACGACCGAGGTCACCGCGGGGACCTCCTTGGCCAGATGCCCCTCGATGACCTCGGAGACCTGCCCGCGATAGGGCGGCCTGCCGGTCAGACAGGCGAAGAGCACGCAGGCGAGCGAATAGCCATCGGTCCTCGGGTCGACCGGCTCGCCCCGCAGGTGTTCCGGCGCCGCGTAGGTCGGCGAGCCGAGGAAGTCACCGCCCTGGGTGCGGTGGCCGGTCGCGCCACGCCGGGTCAGACCGAAGTCACCGAGATAGACGTGTTCCCCGGAGGATTCCCTGCTGGTCACCAGGACGTTGGCGGGCTTGATGTCCAGGTGCACCAGGCCGCGACCGTTGAGCATGTCCAGCGCCTCGGCCACCTGTCCGAGCAGGTCGAGACAGCGGGCGGGCGACAGCGGGCCGTCCTTGATCTTGTCCGCGAGATCGGCGCCGTCGACGAGCCGCATCGCGATATAGAGCAGGCCGTCGACCTCGCCGAAGTCATACAGCGGAACCACGTGTGCGTGGTCGATCGCGGAGGTATTGCGTGCCTCGTCGACAAAACGCTCGCGAAACTCGCCATCGCCGGAAAGGTGTTCCGCAATCACCTTCAACGCGACCTTGCGGCCCAGCCGCTCATCGGTCGCCCGATACATCACGCTCATACCACCGCGGCCCAGCACGCCGGTGATTCTGTAGTGGCCCAAACGACGCCCGGTGAGGTCCTCCGACACGAAAAGCAGCCTAACGCTCGGTGAATGTGATCCGTGGACAGTTGCCGAAGCTGATCACCGTCCCCGCGCGTGCAGCCTCGCAGAGACACCCGGTGATGTGGCCGACCGTCAGGGGCTCACCGTACGCGCGTTTCGGGTCTGAGTGAGAATCTGCGCCGGTCCGGCGAAGTCGGCGACGAGCCCCTCCCCCGTTCGCATCGACTGCGTCCCCGATTGGCTCAGCGCACGCACCCGAATCTGCGCGCCCTCTCGGAAACCGACGATGTGTCCGGTGTCCAAGGTCACCGCCTCGCCCACCTTCAGATTCACCACGTCCAGCATTCCGAAACAGGCCAGCACGAGTGTCCCCGCACCCACCGAGTGCAACAGGAATCCGTCGTCGGAACCGAGAACCGACCGCAACAGGGGCGATTGGCCCGCCAGCGCGACATTGGCCGAGGCGGCCAGCCACACCTCGCGTCGAATACACCAGCCGGGCGGCCCCGCAAGCTCCACGATGTGCAGTTCGCCCGCCCGATCAGCGGTGACGTCGACCCAGCCGCCGATGTTGGGAGCGGCGTACTCGGCTGCGGGCGGCGCACCCCCCAGTTGTCTGTTCGGGGCCTTGCTCCCCACCTTGGGCCGAACCGCGACGCCGTAGCTGGTCGCCATCATCGCGCCGACCCGGCTTCTGACCTGTTCGCCCGGCCCGAGAACCAGCCTGGCCACTCCGAAAGACGGCGCGTGGCGGGTCACGACCTGCACCGTTTACCTCCTGTGAACGCGCGGTTTGGGCCCCGCGACCCGCCAGTGGCAGGTCGGCAGGCAGTGTGGCATGTCATCAGCGGCAGGATGACCGGTGTGTCGAGACAACCCAGAGTCGCCGTCGAGCTGGTACCCGTGGCCGCACATCAAGCCGAGGTGGCGGCGCTGTTGAGCCGCACCGAGATACAACGACTGCCCGTCGAGGATTGTCTCGGTTCGGCATTGGCCGCCGATGTGACGGCGCCGATCCCGTTGCCGCCCTTCGACAACTCCGCCATGGACGGCTATGCCGTGCACTGCGCCGACATCGCGGGCGCGGGCGAGGCCACCCCGGTGACGCTGCCGGTCGTCGAGGACATCCCGGCCGGTCGCGGTGACGCACCCGCCCTGCAACGCGGCCAGGCGCATCGGATCATGACCGGCGCACTGCTGCCCGCAGGCACCGAGGCCGTGATCCCGGTGGAGGCTACCGACGGCGGGGTCGACCGGGTCGAGATCCACGCGCCGATCGAGGCGGGCAAGCACTTGCGCAGGGCAGGCAGCGATGTCGAGCTCGGCGAGCTCGTGGCCAGGGCGGGCGATCGGCTGAGCGCGGCGCGGATCGGTGTGGCCGCCGCGCTGGGTATCGCCGAACTGCCGGTGCACCGCAAGCCACGGGTGCTGGTGTTGTCGACCGGATCGGAGCTCACCGAACCGGGACGCCCGTTGGAAGCAGGCCGGATCTATGAGTCCAACGGCGTGATGTTGGCCGCCGCCGTGCGCGAGGCGGGCGGGATCGCGACGCGCCTGCGGATCGTGCCCGACGACGTCGAGGAGTTCCGGGCCGCCGTCGACCCGTATCTGGCGGAGGTGGACCTGCTGCTGACCACCGGCGGCGTGAGCGCCGGGGCGTACGAGGTGGTCAAGGATGCGTTGACCGGGCAGGGCGTGGAGTTCCGCAAGGTCGCGATGCAACCGGGCATGCCGCAGGGCGCGGGCACCTACCGGGGCGTTCCCGTGATCACCCTGCCGGGCAATCCCGTCAGCGCGCTGGTGTCTTTCGAGGTCTTCGTCCGGCCGGCCCTGCTGGCTGCCTCCGGTTTCCGCGAGGTGCACCGACCGACGACCTCCGCGACCCTGGACGGGCAGGCCCTTCGTTCGCCTGCGGGCAAGCGGCAATTCCGCCGAGGCCGGTACCACTTCGACACCGGGGTGGTCCGTGTGCTCGGGGCACAGGGATCGCATCTGTTGTCCGCGATGGCGGAGTCGAACTGCCTGTTGGAGATCCCGGAATCCACGATTTCGGTCGATCCGGGCAGCGCGGTGACGGTATGGCTGCTGGACGACCCGCAGAACCGTTCCGTGCCCGGATCCGGGCGACAGTAGAGTCGGCGCCATGGGCGTGCTCTCCTGGATCTTCTTCGGCGCGATAGCGGGTTGGGCGGCCAATGTCGTCGTCGGCGGCAAGGACCGCAGATCCCAAGGCTGTCTGGTCAGTGTGTTAACCGGCGTGGTCGGTGCGGCGTTGGGCGGTCTCGGTTACCAACTGATCACGGGCCAAGAGGTGAACTTCGAATTCGACTTCGCCAGTCTCGGCATCGCCATCCTTGGCGCGATCGTGCTGGTGGCCCTGATACGGCTGGTCACCGGCAGACGACACTGATCGATACCGCATCATTGGTATCACCGACCGTACCGGTTCCATCACGCCTCGGCATTGATCTCTAGCAATGCCGGGGGTGGACGTGGAATGATCGTCCTAGGCAGTCGCGCCGAGGCCTTCACCTTCGAAGGTTGGGCCTATCTCGATCACCATTGGGCTGGGTGATCGATGCCGAGGCGAGGCGCTACTCGTCGACTGGGTTCGGGCGCGGCGACGAGAAGCCTGCCAGAAGTCGAGAATGGGACCGTGTGCCGTCGGGGGGCGCACGGTTCCATTTCGGCCCTGGCCCATCCGAGCCGGATCGCTTTCATTTCAAGATCATTTATTCGGTTTACCGCGTTCGGTGACCGCTATGTATCGATCGGCGGCCTTGCACCGCGAGCTTCGGGTCGAACCGACCCGGCCCGTCGTCGACGACCGTAGGGTGGGGCGTGTGATCACGCTGACCACGAGAATCTCGCCATCCGCGTTGGACACCCGCCGAGGCGTCGTCCGTCTGCACCGCGAAGTACTGGATGCGTTGGGCCTGCGTGCCTGGGATGCGGTCCGACTCACCGGTGCCAGGGTCACCGCCGCCCTCGCGGCGGCCATCGAACCCGGTACGGCGGGCAATACCGGACCGGGCGTGGTGCTGGTCGACGACGTCACCCTGAACAATCTGGGACTCGCCGAGGGCGCCGAGGTGGTGGTGGCCCCGGTCGAGGTCGTCGCGGCGCGGTCGGTCACCGTCGCGGGCTCCCGGCTCGCGACGATCTCGCTCCCGCCGGAGACGGTGCGGTTGGCGTTGATGGGCAAGGTGATCAGCCAGGGCGATTCGGTGTCGCTGCTGCCGCAGGACCTCGCCCCGCCCGCAGGCGTGAACGTGTCCGATGCGCGGCGCAGACTCTCGGGCGCCATCGGGTTGACCTGGACCAACGAACTGCTGACGGTGACCTCGGTCGATCCGCCCGGCGCGGTGGCCGTGCAGCCCTCGACGGTGGTGTCGTGGCGCGATGGTTCGCCCGCAGCGGCCGCCGCCGGAGCCGTGCAGGCGGCTCGGGCGGGCGCGGGTGGCGCGGGCCTGGCGGCCGCCGCCGGGCCGGTAGCGGCGGGGCCGCACGGAGCCGCCGCGCACGCCGGAACCTCCGGGGTCATCGACGGGGTCGTGGTCTCCCCCGGCACGGAGGCGGAGTCCGTCCAAGAGGAACCGCCGCCGGTCGACGACCTCATCGGCGCCCAGAGTGCGGCGAAGTTGCTGGGCGAGTGGCTGCGGCTCACGATCAATCGACCGGAGCTGCTCACCAGACTGGGGGCTCAGCCCAAGTTGGGTGTCCTGGTGACCGGTCCCGAGGGCGTCGGCAAGGCCACCCTGGTCCGCTCGGTCACCAAGAGCGTCAACGCCGAACTCATCGAGCTCTCCGCGCCCAGTGTGGTGGCGATCGAGGCAGGCGCGGCGTCCCAACGGGTGCACGATGCGACGGCCTCGGTGCGCGCTATCGCCAATCAGGGCAGGCCGGTGGTGTTGCTGATCACCGACGCGGAGGCGCTGCTGCCCGCGACGAACCCGACGCCGCTGGCCACCGTCGTGCTCGATGCGTTGAGCGATATCAGCGGGCTCGCCAAGGTGACGCTGATCGCGACCAGCTCACACCCCGAATCGGTCGACCCGCGCTTGCGCACCACCGACCTACTCGACCGCGAGCTGAGCCTGGCCCCGCCGGACGCGCGGACCAGGGCCGAACAGCTGCGTATGTTGCTGCGCGACGTTCCCACCGCCGACGACATCGAGCTTCCGGTGATCGCCGAACGCACCCCAGGTTTCGTCGCCGCCGATCTGGTCGCGCTGCGCCGGGATGCGGCCGTGCAGGCCGCGCTGCGGCATCCGGAGGCGGATTCCGGAGTGGACGAGGGCCCGCGCATCGCACAGCAGGACCTCCTCGACGCGCTGCGCACCGTCCGCCCGATCGCGATGTCGACCACCGATTCCCTGCAGACCGGCGGGCTGACCTTGGACGACGTCGGCGATATGGCCGAGACCAAGCAGTCGCTCACCGAGGCGGTACTGTGGCCGCTGCAATACCCGGATTCCTTCGCCCGGCTCGGCGTCAAACCGCCGCGCGGCGTGTTGTTGTACGGCCCGCCCGGCTGTGGGAAGACCTTCCTGGTGCGAGCGTTGGCAGGCACCGGCGCGCTCAATGTGCTCTCCGTCAAGGGCGCCGAACTACTCGACAAGTGGGTGGGCGAATCGGAGCGTGCGGTGCGCGAGCTGTTCCACCGCGCCGCCGAGGCCGCACCGGCCTTGGTGTTCCTCGACGAGGTCGACGCCCTCGCGCCACGCCGGGGCCAGTCCGGTGACAGCGGAGTCGCCGATCGAGTGGTCGCCGCGTTGCTGACCGAACTCGATGGCGTGCAACCGCTGCGGGAGGTCGTGGTGGTCGCGGCCACCAACCGCCCGGAGCTGATCGACCCGGCGCTGCTGCGGCCGGGCAGACTGGAGCGGATGGTCTACGTTCCGCCGCCGGACACCGAGGCCCGGGCGGCCATCCTGGCCTCGGCCTCGAAGAACACCCCGCTGGCCGAGGACGTCGACCTGACCGCTCTGGCGGCCGAGCTGTCGGGTTACTCCGCGGCCGACTGCACGGCGTTGATCCGGGAGGCGGCGCTGACCGCGATGCGGGAGGACCTGGCGGCCGCCGAGGTCACCGGCGATCACCTGGACACCGCGCGTAAGGCGGTCCGGCCCTCCCTGGATCCGGCGCAGCTGGCCTCGTTGGAGGCCTACGCCGCAGCCCAGCACTGATCTCCGTTCCGCCCGGCCGGTTCGCACGGCTCATCCGTTGCCCCGGCCGGGCGTACGCGGTTGATCAGGCCGTC
This sequence comes from Actinoalloteichus hymeniacidonis, assembly GCF_014203365.1. NCBI lineage: Bacteria > Bacillati > Actinomycetota > Actinomycetes > Pseudonocardiales > Pseudonocardiaceae > Actinoalloteichus > Actinoalloteichus hymeniacidonis. The sequence goes on along the minus strand of NZ_JACHIS010000001.1, from coordinate 382,065 downwards.
AGTTCGGCCAGGTCGGTCGCGGTGAGCCGGAGGCTGCCTGCGGCGACGTTCTCGGTCAGATGAGCAACCGAGGCCGTCCCGGGAATCGCCAAAATGGCCGGGGAGCTGTTCAGCAGCCAGGCCAATGCGACCTGTGCCCAATTTGCTCCATGCCGGTCTGCGACTCGATTGATCCGTTCGTTCTGCACTTCCTTGAACCCGCCACCCAGTGGGAAGAAGGGCACGAACGCGATTCCTTGCTCGGCGCAGGTCTTCAGCAGCGCGGCATCCGTCTGCGAGGCCACGCTGTAGTGGTTCTGCACCGCCGCGACCGGCGAGATTCGCTGCGCCTCGGCTAGCTGTTCCTGCACGACATTGCTTACCCCGAGATGCCGGATAAGCCCCTCGTCACGCATTTCGGCGAGCACGGCGAACCGGTCGGCGAGTGAGCCGCCCCCGGGTCCGGTGGCCCCGCCGACCCGCAAATACACCAGGTCCAGCCGGTCCAGACCCAACATCCGTAGATTGCGCTCGACCTGCTCGCGAAGCTCGCCGGGGCCCGCCTCGCTCGGCAGCTCACCGTCCGACCCGCGCTTGGGACCCACCTTGGTCGCGATCAGGAGATTATCCGGATAGGGATGCAATGCGCTGTGGATCAGCTCATTGGCGTGGTTGTCCTCGAAGAAATAGAAATCGGCGGTGTCGATGTGATCCACGCCGAGTTCGATGGCCCGCTGCAACACCGCCAGTGCATCAGCGCGATCCACGGCGGGTCCATTCCAGCTGCGGCCGGGAAGTCGCATGGCGCCGAACCCGAGCCTGTTGATCTTCTGCTCGCCGCCCAGCAACCAGTGACCTGCGGCCGAGGCGTCGATGTTCTGCGTCGTCATGTCGGCCAGCGTGCTCGGAAACCACCGGCCCGGCATCCGGTTGGCAACAAGCTGCCACGGTTGACTGCAGACAAGGACTCGGCGAACAGTGGAACCATGTCGAACAAGGCTGACGAGGTCGTGCACCTGCGTGGTGATCGGGAGCTGGCCGACCGTGCGGGACACCTCTTCTGGAACGCGCAGTCCGATTTCGCCTGTTTGGCGGCCGACCCGACAGGCCTTCCCGACCCACAATCCACGGCCTCGCCCATCCACGGCATCAGGCGCTGGTTCCGGGACGACCTGTCGGTCCGCAAGTTGTTCGCCCCGCATGCGCTGGCGGACAAGGCCGCCGAGCGCCGCATCCGCACGGCCGCCGAAGAAGGCGTCCAGGTCCGGATCTCGGCTACGACTCCGCTGGTGGAGACTATTCTGATCGACCGTCGAGTGGCGGTGCTGGCGAGCAAACCGATCGCCGGTCAACGCACCTACACGGTGGTGCGCTCCCCGGAGCTGATCGAGGGCATCGATTCGTTGTTCGAGGCGAGCTGGGCGGCTGGAGTCACGCTGGCCGAGTACGTGGTCTCGCCGCCACCGGTTCTGTCCGAGCAGAGCCGCGAGATCCTGCGGTGTCTGCGCGCGGGCAACAAGGACGAGACTGCGGCGCGTCGGACCGGGCTGTCCCTGCGCACGTATCGACGTCGCGTTGCCGAGCTGATGACGCTGTTGGGAGCCGAGTCTCGCTTCCAGGCGGGCAGCAGAGCCCGCGAGTTGGGGCTCTAGAAACGGCGGCCGAGTTGGTCGGTGGCTCGATGCACCGGGTAGCTTCTGAAATCGATGTACCGAGTCCTGTATTCCCTGGTCCTGAGCCGAGTGCCCGCCGAGGCGGCCCATCGGTTGAGTTTCGACGCCTTGCGGTTGTTGGGGGCCGTCCCCGGCGTTCGCAGACTGCTGCGTCGGCTGCTGGCTCCCCGTGATCCTTCGTTGCGCGTCCGCGCACTCGGACTCGATCTGCCTGGGCCGCTCGGTTTGGCTGCCGGTTTCGACAAGGACGGTCACGGCTCCGACGCACTCGGTGCGCTCGGGTTCGGCTACGTCGAGATCGGCACCGTGACCGGGCAGGCCCAACCCGGCAATCCGAAGCCCCGGTTGTTCCGGCTGACGGCGGATCGTGCGCTGCTGAACCGGATGGGTTTCAACAACGCCGGTTCGGACGCTGTCGCCGACACACTTCGGCGCAGGCCACGACCCCATGAGACCGTCGTCGGCGTCAACATCGGCAAGACCAAGATCGTCGAGGAGTCCGAAGCCGCCGCCGACTATGTACTCAGCGCGCAGCGGCTCGCACGGCATGCCGCCTACGTCGTGGTCAACGTCAGTTCGCCGAACACGCCGGGACTACGCAATCTGCAGGCGGTGGAACACCTCCGCCCGCTGCTGACCTCGGTGCGCGCCGCGCTGGACGAGGCGGCCGAGCGCCACGTCCCGCTGTTGGTGAAGATCGCGCCGGATCTCTCCGACGAGGATGTCGACGCGGTGGCCGAGTTGGCCCTGGAACTGAAGCTGGACGGCATCATCGCCACCAACACGACGATCTCCCGGGCCGGTCTGCGGACTCCCGATGCCGAGGTCGCCGCGCTCGGTGCGGGCGGGGTCTCCGGTGCACCGGTGAAGGAGCGTTCGCTGGCGGTGCTGCGCCGGTTGCGGGCCAAGGTGGGCGACCGGCTGGTGCTGATCGCGGTGGGCGGCATCGAATCCGCCGACGATGTCTGGACACGGATCACGGCAGGGGCGACGTTGGTGCAGGCCTACACCGGGCTGATCTACGGCGGCCCGCTGTGGCCGCGGCGAATTCATCGGGACCTGGCCAAGAGGGTTCGGGCGGCGGGCCTGGCCAGTGTGGGCGACGCGGTCGGTATCGACCGAGGCTGACGGCCGCCGACGACAGCGGGCCCGTCCAGTCGGATCTGACTGGACGGGCCCGTCACCCCCGCTATCGATCGACGATCACTCCGTGCGCAATTCCTCCGGCCGCGTCGCACGACGCAGACTGGGCAGTGTTCCCAGGGTCACGAGGACGGGGACGATCAACGCGCCGAGAGCCATCAGACCGATCCCGGTCCATTCGAACACCGGATACTGGCTTGAGGGCAACAGCACCGCCAGCGCGATCGTCGTTCCGATGAAGCCAGCCACCAGCAACGCAGCCACCATCGGTACCAAGGTCTGCAACAGCACGGAGAACGACAGAGTTCGCCTCGGCGCTCCGACTGCGGCGATGACCGCCAAGGGCCTCTTACGTTCCTGGATCTGTTCGATCGCCACCACGAGCAGACTGCTGCCGATCAACGCGAACGTCAGCAATCCCGCCAGCGTCAGCCCCAACACAACGGTGTCCAAGGTGCTATCCGCGTCACTACCGAGGGCGCTGGTGAAAGTGACGGTGCTTCGTCCGGTCGACCACAGATCGACCAGCGGGTCGACCTCGGATAGTGCGATCAGCGCCGCATCGACAGCTGCTTGATCTCCCGGGTCCACGGTGAAGTACATCTCGGATCCGAACATGCCCACGGGCAGCCCTGCGGCGGCCTCCGGAGTGAGCATCACTGCGTGGAACTGGAGGTACTGGGCGAACCGGGTGGGCTCCCAGGAGACTCGCTGCGCGTCCGCAGGCACCTCCCACCGAATCGAGGACTCACCCTCGTCGAGCCAGCTGCGATAGATCATCTCCTGGCCGGGCTCGAGTTGCGCCTCGCCACCATCGGCGAGCACGAAGGCGTCGCCCGGTTCACAGGACTGCAGCGCGTTGACCATCTCGAGCTGGGAACAATCCGCGACGAGGACCCCATACCCGTACTGGTCCGCGTCCTCGACCCAATCGCTTCGGCCCATGAACACCGACTTCACGTCGGGAACCGATTCCAGCGCAGCCAGCAGTTCAGAGCTGCTCGGCGTCGATTCCTCGGTGGTCGAGGAGAGAACCTCGTGCAGACCCGGTTCTATGCGTTGGCTCAGCCGAGCATCCATCGCAGCCAGGTTCTCATCGATCTGTCGGTCTCTGACCGCCACGGTATTGATCACGGCGTAGAGACTGATCATGGCGGCCAGCAGCACCGCGACACCGCTCACCGCCCTCGATGCGGTCCCGCTCCCGAGTTGAAGCCTGCGCACGGCGAGTTGCCAGGGCAGCGGGCCGCCGCGCAACCGCGCTATCACCTTGTCCAGTAGCCAGGGCAGCAATGCGGGCACCCCGGCGAGCAGTGCTGCCACCGACAGGCTGAACGCCACCGCGCCGGATCGGGTGACGATGTAATCCCGGGTGACGATCACACCGACGAATCCCAGGACCACCAGCGCCAGCCGCCACCAGAGCCTGCGTCGAATCGGTTGGGAGAGCCGGACCACGCCCAGAGGCTCGACGACGACACGCCGCATGGCCGTGATAGCGGTCGTCACGGCGAGAACCGGCAGGCCGATGACGATGGCGATGACCGCCCATGGTTCCGGCATCAGGTCAGAGGAGAAGACACTGATGTCGGCGACACGGAACGATTCCGCCACCGACCGAGCGCCCAGGAATCCGAGCAGACCGACCGCCAGACCACCGCCCGCGCCGAGTAGCGCTTCCCCCGAGGCGATGCGTCGGATCTGGCGTGCGTCGGCGCCCACCAGCCGCAATGCGGCCAGCCTGCGGTCGCGGGCGGACTCGGCCATCCGAGTGCTGTTGGCGACGAACACGACCACCGGCATGACGATGGCCACGATCCCGACGAGCAGCACCGCCAGGACCTCGGGTGGGAGCGTGTCCCTGGGGGGCGCATCCACCCCGAATCCGTATGCCGTGGCGTTGGGCAGCGGCTCGATGTCCCGCAATCGGTCGGTACCCACATAGGCGAAGCGCTCGTGCGGGTCCACCAGTCCGTCCTGCTGGATCTCGTCGGCCACCCGGCCGCCGAGCCGTTGTTGCAGCACCTCGCCGCGTGGCGAGTCGAACAGCTCCTCCAACGCGGGCGAGATGAAGATCTCGCCGGGTTCGGGCATCCGCTCCAGACCGGGCGGCGGCGACGGGTCCGCTCCTGCGGTATCGAGGAAGACGACGGAGAGGTCCACCCCGTCGTGGCCGAAGCTGGCACGCTTCGCGAGGAAGGGCTCGAGTTCCGTCTCCGGATCCACCTCGAGCAAATCGGCTGCCACCGCAGGGGTGCGCTCGTAGTACCGCTCCGCCCGTTGCTCGATGGCCGTTCCGGCCGAGGCGAGTAACAGCAGCACCGCCACCCCGAGGCCAGCGCCTATCGAGGTCAGCGAAATGCGGCCCCAGGGGATCCGACTGCCCCCGACAGCCAGTCGGACCCCCAGGGCCAGGTCTTGGGTCCAGCGGCGCAACACGCCGCCTTCAGCCTTGCTCATTGGACGGTGTCCTCCGCCCTGATCGAACCGTCCCGCACGATGACCTCCCGGTCGGCGAAGGCCGCAACGGTGGGTTCGTGGGTGACCAGGACGACGGCGGCATCAGTCTCATGTGCCGTGTCGGCCAACAGGGTCATCACCTGTTCGCCGTTGAGCGTGTCCAGCGCACCGGTCGGCTCGTCGGCGAAGATGACCTTCGGCCGGGAGATCAGCGCCCTGGCCATCGCCACCCGCTGCCCCTGCCCGCCGGAGATCTCGCCCGGCCGCTTGTCGGCCACGTCGGCGACGCCGAGCCGCTCCAACCAGGTCTTCGCCTGGGACGCTGCCCCAGAACTCTTGGTGCCGCCGAGTCGCAGCGGTAATGCCACGTTCTCGACGACGGACAGCTCGGGAACCAGCTGGCCGAACTGGAAGACGAAGCCGAACTCGCTACGGCGTAGGGCGCTGCGCTGCACGTCGTTCATCGCGGTGACGTCGCGACCGGCGAAGTCCACCCGCCCCGAATCGGGAGCGAGGATGCCCGCAAGGCAGTGCAGGAGCGTGGACTTCCCGGAGCCGGAAGCGCCCATCACGGCGACGATCTCGCCTGCGCGCACGGACAGGCTCGCACCGCGCAGCGCATGGGTCTGGCCGAAACTCAAGTGCAGATCGGTGCCGGTAAGCACCGCACCGCGCTGGTCGACCTGCGCAGGATCGGACTGCTGATTGTCGTAGCTGATGGTCATGCCTTGATCTCCTTGGCCAGCGGCCCGAGGCGGGAAGCGGCGAGGTCCAGCCACTTCAGGTCCGCCTCAAGGTGGAAGAGTGCGAAGTCGTAGACGATGTGATCGGTGACGTCGGCGCCCCGCTTGCGGCGGTTGAATTCACGCATCAAGGCGAGGTGCGCGGCACGCTGCGCGTCGAGCAGGCGGGTGGCGTCGCGTCCGGACATCAAAGTCAGGACGACCTTGGTGTAGAGCTTGTTCTGCAGGTACGGCTCGGGTTTCTCCGGCGTCTCCAGCCAGGAGGTCACCTGCTCGCGGCCCGCGTCGGTGATGGCATAACGCTTGCGCTCCGGACCATCACCCGCTTCGACGCCGTCGATCTCGACCAGACCGTCTCGGAGCAATCGCGCCAGGGTCGAATACACCTGTCCGTAGTGCAGCGAACGCTCACGGCCGAACCGTTCGTCATAGGCGCGTTTGAGGTCGTACCCATGCCGCGCCCCGTTCTCCAGGAGCCCGAGAAGGGTCTGGCTGATTGACATGACGCCACAATACACCGGGTGTATACACCTAGTACATACTCCCCCGGAGATGTCGTCGCACTGTTCCCACAAATCCAGCGCAGGGGCACTTCACCTGCAACGATCGGGTCGGCGACAGTAAGCAGAGGCAACACCGACCGCCGCCGAAGAGACCGTAACCCCGGACCGGCCGCGGGTTCGACACCGGCGACAGCGCAGGCACCACTGCGCTGTCCGACGCTACGGCCCGAGGTCAGCTCGGATCGGCCGGACAGGCGCAGAGGCAGAACGGATGCCCCGCCGGGTCCGCGTAGACGCGGAAGGTCGCCGAATCGGCGGCGAGCAACCGGGCTCCGAGGGCGCTGACCCGCTCGTGTTCGGTGACCACATCGGCCACCTCGATGTCCAGGTGCAGCATCTGCGGCCTGGCGCGTCCGGGCCAATCCGGCGGCAGGTATTCCGGATCACGCTGGAAGCACAGGTCGGACGAGCCGGCGGGGTTCCGCAGGCGCACCCAGTCGGCGCCGCTGTCCTCGGCCACCGTCTCCCAGCCCAGCACCGCACCGTAGAACGCCGCCAGCCCCGCCGGATCAGGACAGTCCAGGACCACCGCTTCCAGTCGCAGCGACCGCCGAGGGGTCGGCGCACCGTGATCGATCATCGATTCGTCCCCTTCCACGGCGTTGCCGAGCAGCGCGGGCGACCACAGACCGCGCTCATCGGGCACAGCCCACCGGCGTGCTCCGAACCGGGACGGCGGCGCGCCGAGCCGAGGCCCCCGCGCCACCACCCGCTCCGGCTCGCCGTTTCGCCGTCCGACCGAGCCACCCGCTCAGCAGCTCGCGCCAACGCGGCCGGGAACCGAGCCGAGCCCGGTCGATGGCCGCATCGCGGACCCGCTCCCGCACGGCCACCCGATGCTCGACCAGCCGCTGCTCCATCTCCACCAGGGTCATCACTCACTCCATAACCGTCGTACCGACTTCACCAGTTAGGTGCCGACGGGCCAAGTATGCGAGCCGCGACCAGCTCAATCAACCACCATTACGCATACGCCGGTTATTTTTTGGTGCCGGGCGCCACCATGCGAGCCGTGGAACCCCGCAGCACCGGACATAACGCTCACACCATCGGGCGGTCTCGGGCCCGCTGGGGAGCGCAGTCGCCGTCGGAGAGCTCCAAAAGCCGATCACACCGACGACGAACCGGAGGTCACCTCGTGCGACCGCACGCCTCGCCCCAGGACATCGAAGAACTGGTCCGACGCGCCATCGCTGGAGACTCGACCGCGTGGCAGGACCTGGTGCAGCGCTATTCCAGGATGGTCTGGTCGGTGGCCAGGGCCTATCGCCTCGGCCACGCCGATGCACTGGACGTCTGTCAGTTCACCTGGCTGCGCCTGACCGAACGGCTGGCATCGCTACGGGAACCCCGAAAGCTCCCGGGCTGGCTCACCACCACGGCCCGCAACGAGTCCCTTCGCCTGCTGGCACGTCGTCAACGGGAACAACCCTGGGAAGAGGTGCCCGCCGCGCCACCGGACAAGACGGAATCGTCGAATGACACGACGCCCGAGAACACCGTCCTGTCCGCCGAACAGGATCGCGCGTTGTGGCAGGCGTTCGCGGGGCTTCCCGCCCGCTGCCGCACGCTGCTTCAGACCATGGCGTTCCACCCCGACCTGACCTACGCACAGGTCGGCGACCGACTCAGGATGCCCGCCAACAGCGTCGGCCCCACCCGGAGTCGCTGCCTGGCCAGCCTGCGCGAACTACTGTCCGAGGATTCCCGGCCTCGGACGACCGGGAAGCCGATCGCGATGTCGGGACGAGCAGGCGCGACGCACAGCGAGGTAGCCCGATGAATCCCGCCGATCGAAGTCTGCTCTCCAGGATCGCCGCACTCCTGGACGTCCTCGATCCACCGCCACCCGAGTTGAGCCTGCGAGCGACGGAGTCGGTGGCCGCAGGCATGGCCTGGGCCACGGACGTCCCCCACCCGCCCGCCGATCCCACTCGGCCGCAGCCAGGCGACTCGAATCGACCGGAACGGTGAGCGTCCGGTCGCCGCGCAGGCGGGCCCTGAACCGGACCCGCATCGGTGTCAGGCCAGGACAGCCCGTCCCCCACGGACTACGGCGCCCTACAACCGTCGAAGTCTGCGCAGCGCCTCGTCGAGCACCTCGTTGCGCTTGCAGAACGCGAATCGCACCAGGTGCCGCACCGGCTCCGGGTCGTCACAGAAGGCCGCCACCGGAATCGCCGCCACGCCGATCTGCTCCGGCATGGCCCGGCACAGAACCTCGCCGTCGGTGTAACCCAACGGCCGGACGTCGGCACACACGAAATAGGTGCCCTCACTGGGCAGCACCCGGAATCCGGCCGTGGCCAAGCCCTCCCCCAATCGGTCCCGCTTGGCCTGCAGATCCGCACGAAGCCGTTCCACCCACGCCAATTCATGCCGCAGTGCATGGGCGACCGCAGGCTGGAAGGGGGCGCCACCGGTGAAGGTCAGGAACTGCTTGGCGGCCTTGGTCGCATGAACCAGCTCCACCGGTCCACACACCCAGCCGATCTTCCAGCCCGTGACGCTGAACGACTTGCCCGCACTGGAGATGACCAGGGTGCGTTCGGCCATGCCCGGCAACGCAGCCAGCGTGCGGTGCCGCGTGCCCTCCCGGGCGTCGCCGAAGATCAACTGCTCGTACACCTCGTCGGTGATGGCCAGCACATCGTGCTCGACACACACCGAGGCGATCGCCGCGAGCTCCGCACTGCTGAGCACGGTGCCCGTCGGATTGTGCGGGGAGTTCACCAGGATCGCCCTGGTCGCGGGGCCGACGACGCCACGAAGCGCATCCAGGTCGAGCTCGAAGCGTCCTGTCTCGGCATTCGATCGCAACGGCACCGCGCGACGCACCCCGCCCGCCATCGCGATCGCGGCCGCGTAGGAGTCGTAATACGGCTCGATGACGACCACCTCGTCGCCGGGTTCGACCAGGGCGATCAACGCGGCCGCGATGGCCTCGGTGGCCCCTGCGGTCACCAATACCTGGGTATCCGCGTCGTACTCGATGCCGGACTGCTCCATCCGGTGCGCCGCGATCGCCGCACGCAACTCCGGCCTGCCCGGCCCCGGCGGGTACTGGTTCACGCCTTCGGCGATCGCCCGACGAGCCATCTGAAGCATGCCCATCGGACCATCGGTGTCCGGAAAGCCCTGACCGAGGTTGACGGCACCGGTTCGCACCGCCGAGGCGGTCATCTCGGCGAAGATCGTGGAGGTGAATGGCCGAAGGCGAGAGACGAGAGCAGGAGTACGCACAAGTTCTGATCCTGTCAGGCGGCTCCTTGCGGGAGAATCGAACCGTGCAGCAACTAACCGCGAGCGAGTTGGACAAGCGCAGCAGCCTGCGTCGGATGAAAGCGGCCGCAACCGGGTTGTTGCTGGTCGCGTCGGTGATCTACGTCATCGCCCGCTGGCAGGAGAACGCGGGCGCCGACCCGTGGGTCGGTTACGTCCGTGCGGCGGCCGAAGCGGGCATGGTGGGCGCGTTGGCCGACTGGTTCGCCGTCACAGCGCTGTTCCGCAGGCCGCTTGGACTGCCGATTCCACACACCGCGATCATCCCGACCCGCAAGGATGCCCTCGGTAAGAGCCTCGGCGACTTCGTGGGCTCCAACTTCCTGTCCGAGCAGGTCATCCGCGAGAAGCTCAAGCGCGCCGAGGTCGCCAAGCGCGCGGGCACCTGGTTGGCGAAACCGGAGAACGCGGCCCGGCTGACCTCGGAGATCGCCGCCGCCACCAGGGGAGCCGTCGCGGTCCTGCGCGACGAGGACGTCCAGGCGGTGCTGGAGAACGCGCTGGTGCGCAAGCTCGTCGAACAGCCATGGGGACCGCCCATCGGCAAGATCCTCGGCCAGGTCGTCGAGGAGAAGTCGCATCACAAGCTGGTCGACATGCTCTGCGACCGCGCCTACGAATGGGTGGAACGCAACCGCGAGCATCTGCGCTCGATAGTGAGCAAGCGGGCCCCCACCTGGTCGCCGAGGTTCGTCGACGACATGGTGGGCGACCGGATCTACAACGAGGTACTCGCCTTCGCCTGGGCCGTCAAGACCGACAAGAACCATCAGGTTCGCCAGATGCTCGACACCTTCCTCGCCGAGTTCGCCTCCGACCTCCAGCACGATCCGGTGGCCATGGACAAGGCGGAGCAGTTCAAGCAGCAGGTCCTCGACCACCCGGCGGTTCAGAACCTGGCTGGTTCGGTGTGGGCCAGGATCAAGCAGGCGATCCTGGACGCCGCCGAGGACCCCTCCAGCGAGCTCCGGCTCCGGGTGGAGAGCGGTCTGCAGTCCCTCGGCAAGCGGCTGGTCAACGACGACGCCCTGCGGGCCAAGGCCGATGGCTGGCTCGAAGGCGCCGCTGTCTACGTGGTGACCAACTATCAGGGCGAGGTCAGGGCGTTGATCAGCGACACCGTCGAACGTTGGGATGGCGAGGAGACCTCGCGCAAGATCGAATTGCAGGTGGGTCGGGATCTCCAGTTCATCCGGATCAACGGGACCGTGGTCGGCGCGCTGGCGGGCCTGACGATCCACACCCTCTCGCAGCTGCTGCTGTGACCGGCGAACTCACGACGCCGGTCGACTAACCGACCAGGGCCCGGGGACGACGCTGGGAGATGCCTGTCTCCGAGTGGCCTGCCACCGTCCGGACCAATCCACAGGGATTGCCCGAGGTGCGCCGGACCAGGCATCGCCTGCCGTCCTCGGTGCCCCGTTGCGCTGCGTCGGCGGGCTCGTGCAACGGACCGGCCGTCCGTCGGTGCGGCGTGTCCGTTGCCGCAGCCGGTGCGTTCTCCGCCACCGGCTGCGCTGCGGCCGACCTCGCTCGGGTGATCTCGGAGTGCGCGGCCCGCACCCGATCCCGCCCGTTGATGGTCAACCTGATCTCCTCCTCGGCCGGCGCGCCCTCCCGAAGCAGCAACCCGGCGTTCTCCAGCTCACGCAACAGGGTTCGGAGCGACTCGGCCGGATCCGCACCGCCGGGGTGCAACCGGGCGACGGCGATCGGCGCTGCCTCGACGAGTAGCGCCACCAACAGTTCGTACTGGTCGACCGTCAGGTTGTACTCGGTCGCGAGCAGGTGTTCGAGAGCTGCCGCAGGCCAATCGGGGCGCGCCGGTACGGGCGCCCGGCCAACGGTCTGGTCCTCGACCATCATCGGTTCGTTCTCTTCCTGTCGTCATCGAGATCCCGGCAGGACACGGCGACATCGGTGGCGCGGAATCCTGAGCGGGTATTGCCTTCGGACTCCACGCATGTGTGAAGAGAAACCACGTCGGCGACGGCCAACGCCATCGAACGACATCCTGGGCGAGATCGACATCCTCGGCACGTCAGGGCCCGCCCACCTCGACCGGCGCGCTACGACCGCAGACGCGGACGACTAGGCCGCCGGACCCATCGCCGCAGGCGGAGCGCCGGGCGAGGATGATCCGACATCGTCCGATCGACCCTCGCCACAGGTCAACAGTGCCGAGGAGCCGACGGAGGTAAGCAGACAGCAGGTGCAGGGCACGCCGTCACCCGGGTCGACGACCTCGACCATCGCACGGGGCAGGGTAGCGCCACAGGATGCGACGAACGTCGTCGCCGTCGGCGGAACCCGGCACAGATGCACCGAACCGCCCTGGTCCAACCGCAGCGGTGCCCAGAGTGCCTCCGTCGACTCGACGTCGACGACGTCATCCTCCGATCTCGCACCCTCCGGACCCACGCAATCCGTATCGCCGCAAGGCGGCCGGGCCTCCGCCCGCACCGGCTGATCCGGGCAACCGCATCCGGGCACCGCAGTATCGGATCGGGCTCGCCCCGACGTATCCCGCTCGTCGGCTTCTGCCGCGTCCGACTGCTCCTCGGCGAGGATCTCGCCGAGCACGTCCTGACAGCCCAGGCAATCGGCGGTGAACGCTGCGGGGACACCGGGCAGCACTTCGGCGGGCGGCGGACCGATGACCACCGGGACCCCGCACAACGCGATCAGCATCATTCCCGTCGGCGGTGGGCCGTCGTCGGACAACGCGAGATGCCGATCCAGGATCAACCCCGCAGCGGGCAGCGTGTCCTGTTCGACGAGCACGGGACCGTTCATCGCGGTGGCACCACAGGCCGCTGACGCAGCGTCCGTCGTTTCATCCCCGCAGGCACGATCGGTCGGCGGTCGGAGCGCACTCGGAGGGCCGATGCGGGCTGATCGATCGGTAGCACGGGCCTGGCTCGGTGAACCCGGGGCTCCGCAGTCGAGCGACGTCGGCCTGCCTCGCAACGCTGGATGATCGCCGCGACGCCGTAACCGGTCGACTCCGGGTCGATGGACGGATCGGGAGCGTGCTCGTCGGACTCCGCAGGCCGCCCATCGCCGGGCGGGTCGTCCTGACGGCCGAGGTGGTGCTGGGTGTCCGGTGACATCGCCGCGGACTTCCCCTGCCGAACCGGCCGGTCGCCGAATCCGACGATGCTGAACCAGATCAACAGCGAGCCGCCGACCAACAGCCCACAGCCACCGAGGACCGTCGCGGTCACCTCGTCGATCATCATCGTGTCTCCTTCAGCGGAAGGGCGCCCCTCTCCCTACGAGATCGTCGATCCCCGGACACATCTCAATGCCCTGATCGGGTAGATAGATCATCTCGCCGAACCACATAGCGACGTTCCCGCTGGTCAGCGCGATGACATCGGATGGCTCGGCTGCTTACCGAAGGAACTCTCCTGCGCAGCCCGGTTCCGCGAAGGGGCCCGGACACACCCGAAGGCGGTCGACCCGCCCTGCCGGGTCGACCGCCGAGATCGAGGCTCGCCGTGGGAGACCGAACGGCTCGCCTCTACCGCCGTCAGCTGGCGGGCGCCTTGAAGAGCAGCCGGTTGGCGGAGCCGCTACCGGGGTTTCCGACGATGTTCGGCGTGGCCTCGGCGACCAGAGCCGACTTCACCTGTGCCGGTGTCGAGTTCGGGTTGGACTGGAGGTAGCGAGCCGCAGCGCCCGCCACGTGCGGCGCGGCGAACGAGGTGCCGTTGCCGGTGTAGCGACCACCGCCCAGCCAGGAGGAGGTGATGTCCGAACCCGGCGCGAAGATGTCCACCTTGCCCCAATTGGAGTAGGAAGCACGCGCGTCGCTCCTGGTGGTGGCGCCAACGGTGATCGCGGTGGGGACCCGGGCCGGGGAGAAGAAGTTGGCGTTGGCGTTGCTGTTGCCCGCCGCGACAGCACTGCTCACGCCTGCGGCGATCGAACCGGCGACGGCCTGGTCCAGCGCGGTGGAGACGCCGCCCAGGCTCAGGTTCGACACCGACGGGCCGCTGGCGTTGTCGGCGACCCAGTCGACTCCTGCCACCACGCCTGCGGTGGTGCCACTGCCACCTGCGTCGAGGACTCGGACAGCGACGATCTCGGCTTCCTTGGCCACACCGAACTCGCTGCCCGCGACGGTGCCTGCAACGTGGGTGCCGTGGCCGTTCTGGTCGGCCGCGTTGGGTGATCCGTTGACGAAGTCGTAACCGTAGGAGGCTCTGCCGCCGAAGGTCGGGTGGTTGATGTCGACCCCGGTGTCGATCACATACACGGTGACGCCGCGACCGGTGCTGGTGTACTCGTAGCGCTGATTCAAGGGCAGATTGCGCTGGTCGATCCGGTCGATGCCCCAGGACGGCGGGTTGGTCTGCACCGCCTGGACGCTCACCTGCTGTGGTGCGGGGGCCAGGCTGAGCCCGACCCTCGCGTTCTGCTCGACGTAGGCGACCGCCGGGTCGGCGGCGAGCGCCTCGGCCTCGCGCTCGCTGAGCTTGGCCTCGAACCCGTCGATGGCCGCGCTGTAGGTGCGCTGGACCGTTCCGCCGTAAGTGCTGGTCAACGAGGCCGCCGACCGGGTGACGGCCGAGGTGGAGGTGCCCACCTCGGCATCGTCGAGTACGACGATGTAGCTGCCTGCGATGGCCGTCTCGGCGTCGGCGTGTCGAATGGATCCCGTCGACGCGGTGTCGGCACCGGCCGCCAGACCGGCCGCGGTCAGGGAGACGGCGGCCGCCGCTCCCAATCCGAGGAATGCGCGTAACGGATTCCGCCAGTTCTTGGACATGGACTTCCTCCTTGCCGACACCCGCGAACTCCCGATGCGGGCCGCGAGTTCGAGCGCCGACGTCAGTTCCGGACTCGATTCATCCCGATGCACCGGGAACTCGATTGCCATCCGAATTCGCGGTACGACTCCGACCCTAGAAAGAGGGCGCCAAGAAAGGGAAGGGCGTCTCATTGCCAGTTAACAGCTATCCGATCAACCGGAAGATCCCGACATCTGGAATCGGAGAGCGTGCCTGATGACAACCCAGAAGGCGCTCGCTAACGTCGGAACCGGACATCCAACCGGCTACGAGGAGTACACATGCTCGGCGCCGCCCGCAGTGACCGAGGCCCGACTCCGGTAGTACACCAGGACGACCCTTCGCTCTCAACACTACTGCTGAACGGGCCTTTCACCGCGGCTCTTCGTGCTGCGATCACCGCGAGCGGCCTGAGCCTCGACCGAGTGTGCCACCGCTTGCGGCAACGCGGCCATCCGGTAAGCGTGGCCACACTCAGTTATTGGCAATCCGGGCGAAGTAGACCGGAGCGACGCGAGTCAATGGCCGCGCTCAGCGACCTGGAGGAAATACTCGCGATACCGTCGAACGCACTGCATAAGCTTCTCGGGCCACCGCGCCCACGGGGCCGAAGAAATCAGCGAATCGAACCCAACACCATCGCACTATGGCAGCACGATGCCCGCGTGGTGGAGTTACTCACGGGTGTGGACATCGATTCCGACATGCAGCTGGACCGGGTCAGTCAACATGATCGATATCTTTTCGGCGCCCGAGGAGAATTCCGTCGGGTAGCGGTCCGGCAGGTCCTGCGGGCCCGAGCCGACGGGCCGGATCGAATCGTCACGGTGTTCGACGGCGAGATCTCCGGGACGACGGCACCCACGCTGTATCCGGGACGGAACTGCAAGCTCGGCAGGCATGCCTCGGCGTCGAGCCGCTCGGGGCTGGTCGTCGCAGAACTGGTCCTGCCTCGGCCGCTCTCCCGTGGCGAGACGGCGGTGCTGGAGTACCAGCTCATCGGCGACCCGGCAGGCCTGGGACTGATCACTGCGGAGTGCTCCCGTCGCTTCCGCGCCCCCATTCGGGAATACCTGCTGGAGATCGACTTCCACCAAGCGAGCCTGCCGAGCGAGATCCACCGCGTCGGCACCGCGATCGACGGGTCGGCAGACCGACGAAGACCACCCGTACTCGACGACACCCACGGAGTCCACACCGTCGAGCTCGATGTCGGCCCTGGCACGGCGGGCCTGGCCTGGCGGTGGCCCACCAGTCCGCCCGGGACGCGCCCTGCCAGCGCGGACTAGTCCGCACCCTGCGGTCAGTTGGCGGACAGCCCCGCCTGCCGCTCGATCACGAACTCGGTTCGCGGCCACCACATCGGGGGCTGGTTGCTCGCCGGTGTCAGACGCGCTGCGGGCGCCGGGGCAGCCTGGTGCACTGCCCCCGACGCCCGCTGGTCACGCCTCGACCCACTGATCGCCAACCCGAGAATGCAGGCGCCGGTCCCCATCGCCTGCATCGGGTTGGATTCGAAACTCGGCATGTCAGCTCATCTCTGGTCCTCGATCACGCTCGCCACCGGTCAGCAGGAACGCCCTTGTCCACCCAGAGTTCCCCATCACGGTGGTGCGTCAATCAAGTCCTGCTGGATGAGATCAAGCCGAGGATGCGACCTCAGAGCTGGACGAAGCCCTCCCCCGGCGAGTACCGGTAGTACTCGTTGAAGAACTCGTCGGTGCCGAAGTCCTGGAATCGGATGGCGACATCGCCGTAGAACACCGCGATATCGGCCGGGTAGATCTCCCAGGAGTCCTTGTTGCCAACGGTGCCCAGGGCAGTGATCGTCCCGGCCTCGTCGACGTCCATCGCGACGACAGCCGTGGAGAACTCGGAGTTGGGCGGACCACACTGCAACACCAGCAGCGCGGCCTCACGGCCGAGCCCGACATCGGCGAACACGATCTCCCGTTCCGGCGCGAAGCGGTAGATCCAGTCACCCGATACGCCCTGGCCATCCTCGAAGCTCACGATGGCGGGCGGGCAACCGCCGACCTCGGACACCGGGAACTCCGAATTTCGCCAATCGATGTCACGCACGGTCTGCGGAGCAGCCTCGACACTCGCCGCGACTCGTGCCGACGTCTCCTGCTCGGCACCGAGTGCCGCAGGTGCCGACAACATCGACCCGGAGGCGAGCAGCAGCCCCATCGCCATCCCCACGACTCCGGCTCTGATTCGATCCCGCATTCGCACTCAACCCCTCCTGAAGCAACCCTGCCTACCTGCCGACGACACCACGGCAAGCGGTGGCCGCCGGGATGTCATCAGGTATTCCAGGTTGCCGCACCGAAGCCCGTAGCGCCTAGGAAGTGCCCCGGATGAGTCAGTGCGTCGCCCGGGACGCTTACCAGGCTGCCGGCGCGTAATCCTTCAAGAAGCAGCCTCGGATGTCCTCGCCCTCCTCGCCGCGCACGATCGGGTCATAGACCCGCGCCGCGCCATCGACCAGGTCCAAGGGCGCGTGAAAGCCCTCGTCCGCCAACCGCAGTTTGATGGCATGCGGCCGCTCGTCGGTGATCCACCCGGTGTCCACACTGGTCATCAGGATGCCGTCGTTGTTGAGCATCTCCTCGGCGCTGGTCCTGGTGAGCATGTTCAACGCAGCCTTGGCCATGTTGGTGTGCGGATGCCCCGGCCCCTTGTAGGCGCGGCTGAACTGGCCTTCCATCGCGGACACATTGACCACGTACTTGCGGCGGGCGGGCGCTGCGGCCATCGCGGAACGCAGGTTGCTGACCAGGATGAACGGCGCCGTCATGTTGCAGAGCTGAACCTCGAGCATCTCGGTCGGCTCGACCTCCTGCACCCGCTGGATCCAGCTGTTGCTCTCCGCTGTGTCGGGCACCAGGCCACCCGCGTCCACCATCGCGCCGTCGGCCAGCCGTGCCGGAGCAGCCGGATCAGCGGTCAGCGCCAGCGCGGTCACCACCTCCGGGGTGAGACCACCCGGTTCCGAGCCCGCGTCGGCGATCGCGCCGACTAACGCGGCGGGGTGCACGGCGGCGGAGTGCCCGAAACTGATCATCTCGGGCAGCGGCCCGGCGGGCAGCGGAGCCGACTCCGCGGCGATGAGCGGGGTATACGAGCCCGGCGAACGCCGAACGGTCTGCGCGGCATTGTTGATGAGAATGTCCAGCGGCCCTTGTTCGCGCACCGAGTCGGCGAGGGCGATCACCTGTCCGGGGTCGCGGAGGTCGATACCGACCACCCGAAGCCGATGCAACCAGTCGGCGCTGTCCGGCATCGAGGTGAACCGGCGTACCGCGTCCGCGGGGAACCGGGTGGTGATGGTGGTGTGTGCGCCATCCCGCAGCAGCCGAAGCGCGATATACATGCCGATCTTGGCCCGACCGCCGGTGAGCAGGGCCCGTCGACCGGTCAGATCCGTCCTGGCATCCCGCTTCGATCGGTTCAACTCCGCGCAGGACGGACAGAGCTGGTGGTAGAAGGCATCCACCTCGCGATAGCGGTTCTTACACGTGTAGCAAGACCTCGGGCGCTGGTAGGTACCTGCGGAGGTGCCCTGTGTCGCCGAGATCAGCGGCAAACCCTTGGTCTCGTCGTCGATTCGCCCCGGCGCACCGGTGGCGGTCGCCGCGATCACTGCCTCGTCGGCCTCACGAATCGCGTCCCGCTTCGCGTTGCGTCGCTGTCGACGTACCGCCTTGTAGATACGGGCGGTCGCCCGCCGCACCGCGACGTAATCCGGGTGTTGATCGGGGAGTTCCTCCACCTCGGCGATGACGGCGAGGCAGTCGGCCAGACGATCCGGATCGATGCCCATCGGCTCGATCCGCCGCTCTTCCTGGTCGGTCTCTCGCACCGTCATGTTCCTCACCGCTTCCATTCCCACGTTCCCACGCCGCCGGAACTGTACGCGCCCACGCCGATACGCCTTGCCGACCGATGGCGGCATCGGTTCGGGCCGCTGCCCCGTCGTCAAGCCGTTGCCTCGGCAGACCGGGGAGGCCCTCATCGGACGCCTCCCCGGCGGACCGTGACTAGTCGCGAACAAGCTTGTCGAGCGGGGCGGGCAGCGGACCGGTGTGCAACACCGCCAGCCGCCGGGTGGCTCTGGTCACCGCCACATACAGCCCCGCAGCGCCGTGCGGGCCCGCGTCGAGAATGCGCTGTGGTTCGGCGATCAGTACCGCATCGAACTCCAAGCCCTTGGACTGCTGAGGGGTCATCGTGTGCACGCGGTCCGCGCCGATCGACGCAGCCAGCAACTCGGCCGTCTCCAGCAGCTCTTCGACCACGATCAGCGCGAGTAACCCGTCGCCGAGCTGCGCCAGTTCGGACCGGATGGCCGTGTCGAGCGCGGCGGGCAGCTCACCGGTGGGCACCTGTCGCGACCACGGCACTGCACCGCTGGTGCGCACCGCTTCCGGCGCCCGCAGTCCCGGATCCACCTCGGCAAGCACGTCGACGGCGACCGCCATGATCTCGACGGGCGTGCGATAACTGGTCCGCAGTTCACGGTAGGACCAGCGGTCGCCGACATACGGCGTCAGCATTCCGGCCCAGTCCGTCGCACCCGCCGAGGACTCGCGCTGGGCCAGGTCCCCGACGATGGTCATCGAGCGAGACGGGCAACGCCGCATGACGACCCGCCAGTCCATCGCCGACAGCTCCTGGGCCTCGTCGACCACCACGTGTCCATAGGTCCATTCACGGTCGGCGGCGGCCCGTTCGGCGAGATCACGATCGTCCCGCTCCACATGGCGTTCCGCCAGCTCCTCGGCCCCGATCAGGTCCACCGCGCGCAGCTGCTCGCCATCGGGGTCCTCGTCGGTGTCGAGGACCTGCAACACGCCCTCGGCGTAGGCGACCCTGGCTTCCCGAGCCAGTTTGACCTGTTCCTCGGTGTCCTCGCTCGCGCCGAGGAACTCGACGGCCTCATCGAGCAGTGGCGCGTCGGACACCGTCCACGCCCGTGGCGACGGCCGGAACAACGCATCCCGCTGGGCCGCCGTGAGTTCGCATCCCGCGGCATCGATCCGAGCTCGCGAACCGAACAACTCTCGGAGCAGCCTGCCGGGCGTGAGCTTCGGCCACAGTCGCTCGATCGCCGTGTGCAGGGCGGCCGAACCACGCAGCTCGAGCCGGACCTCGGCGGCCAGCTCGGCACGTAAGGCCCGATCGGTGGCGCTGCGGCCATCGCCACGCAGCCACCCCGATGAGATACGCCGGACCGCCCGTTCCGTAGCCGCGTCGAGCACCGCCTCGCGGAAGATCGCCCGGGCCGGGTTGTGCAGCAGGCCCGTCGCCCTGGCCTTGGTCCGAGCTGACTCGACAAGCTCGCTGTCCAGCTTGACGATGCCGTCCTCCAGCGGGATCAGGATCGGCTCAGCAGGCAGCTCCTGTCGATCGGCGACCGCGGCCGCGAGCACCTCCACCATCGCGGTCGAGCCCTTGACTGCTCGCGCGATGGGTTCCTCCACCTCGGTGGCCTGTACTCCCGGCATCAGTTCCCCCGGTGAGACGAACACGACGTCCGTCTCACCGAGGGAGGGCAGCACCCGACCGACGTAGCGTAGGAAGCCCGCATTGGGTCCCACGATCAATACCCCCCGACGCGAGAGCTGCTCGCGCCGGGAATAGAGCAGATACGCGACTCGGTGCAGGGCCACTGCAGTCTTGCCGGTACCCGGACCGCCTTCGATCACCAATGCACCGGCGTGCTCGGCTCGGATGATCTCGTCCTGTTCGCCCTGAATGGTGGCGACGATGTCTCGCATCGTGGCCTCGCGGGGCGCGTTGAGTGCCGTGAACAACGCCGAGTCGTCCACACCGCCGACGGACCCCGTCGTGAAGGACTCATCGTGGAAGTCCACTACCGTCCTGCCGCTGGTCCGCAGGTGCCGTCTGCGGACCAGGCCCTCCGGATGGGCCGGTGTCGCGCAGTAGAACGGCCGGGCGGCCGGAGCTCGCCAGTCCAACAACAGGACGTCGTCCGCATCGATGGGCGCGTCATCGTCGAACAGACCGATCCGGCCGACGTGCATCCCGCCACCCGCACGCTGATCGATTCGGCCGAAGCACAATCCGCTTTCGGCTACGCGAAGTCTGCGAACCTGTTCGGTCGCCGTGTCGACCGCTACCTGCCGTTGCCAGCCCGCCTGTGGACTGCCACCGGGTACGTCGCGCAGCGCGGAATCCAGCGCCGCCGAGGACCTGGCCCGTTCCGCATCCAGACGTCGATACAACATGGCGACGTATTCGCGTTCTAGCTGAAGTTCTGCGCAATGCTCGGCGGTTGACAACTCAACTCCTCGCGCGATATAATAAAAAGTGGCTTGAGGTATATCTTTCACCTTTTATGGTGCCACAACTTCTGCATCGCCGGTGGTTGATGTTGCGCCTTCACGCACGATGACCTCGCCATCGACCGCTGAATGATTCTTCGCCAGAAGTTCGCTGCCCTCTTCGGACGTAGTGTCGAATAGCCGAACTCGCAACCAGTCGAAGCTCGTCCAGGTTCGGTTCTGGGCAAACAAAAAAAACGGTGTACCCACCCGAGTGCTGATCCAGTATCAGCTACCCGGTGGACACACCGTCACAAACAACCTAACTCGACACACAAAAAAATGGGTGGAGGAGAAACCGGGAGCACCATTCAAAGGTGCTTCAACCAGTCTCTCCCCCACCCATCGGTTGAGGTAAAGGTCGGCGGCGTCCTACTCTCCCACACCCCCACGGGTGCAGTACCATCGGCGCTGGAGGGCTTAGCTTCCGGGTTCGGAATGGGACCGGGCGTTTCCCCACCGCTATGACCACCGACACACCTGCGAACAAACAACCCAACCACCCGCTGTCCCTCCCCCGAACCCGAAACACACAGGAAAAACCTGAATGCTCCAGACCCCGAAGAGACACAACCCCGGTCAGGGTTGTTCCTTCAGAACCACACAGTGGACGCGTAGCACCTTCGTGAGCAAGTCCTCGGCCTATTAGTACCCGTCAACTCCACCCGTTACCGAGCTTCCATCTCGAGCCTATCAACCCAGTGGTCTACTGGGGGCCTTAACCCACAAAGGGTGGGACACCTCATCTAGGAACAGGCTTCCCGCTTAGATGCTTTCAGCGGTTATCCCTCCCGAACGTAGCCAACCAGCCATGCACCTGGCGGTACAACTGGCACACCAGAGGTTCGTCCATCCCGGTCCTCTCGTACTAGGGACAGCCTTCCGCAAGTATCCTACGCGCGCGGCGGATAGGGACCGAACTGTCTCACGACGTTCTAAACCCAGCTCGCGTGCCGCTTTAATGGGCGAACAGCCCAACCCTTGGGACCTACTCCAGCCCCAGGATGCGACGAGCCGACATCGAGGTGCCAAACCATGCCGTCGATATGGACTCTTGGGCAAGATCAGCCTGTTATCCCCGGGGTACCTTTTATCCGTTGAGCGACACCGCTTCCACCAGCCAGTGCCGGATCACTAGTCCCGACTTTCGTCCCTGCTCGACCCGTCAGTCTCACAGTCAAGCTCCCTTGTGCACTTACACTCAACACCTGATTGCCAACCAGGCTGAGGGAACCTTTGGGCGCCTCCGTTACCCTTTGGGAGGCAACCGCCCCAGTTAAACTACCCACCAGGCACTGTCCCTGAACCCGATCAGGGTCCGAGGTTAGACATCCAGTACGACCAGAGTGGTATTTCAACGATGACTCCACAACCACTGGCGTGATCGCTTCACAGTCTCCCACCTATCCTACACAAGCCGAACCGAACACCAATACCAAGCTATAGTAAAGGTCCCGGGGTCTTTCCGTCCTGCCGCGCGTAACGAGCATCTTTACTCGTAGTGCAATTTCGCCGGGCCTGTGGTTGAGACAGCGGAGAAGTCGTTACGCCATTCGTGCAGGTCGGAACTTACCCGACAAGGAATTTCGCTACCTTAGGATGGTTATAGTTACCACCGCCGTTTACTGGCGCTTAAGTTCTCACCTTCGCCCCCAAAGGAGCTAAGCGGTCCCCTTAACGTTCCAGCACCGGGCAGGCGTCAGTCCGTATACATCGTCTTACGACTTCGCACGGACCTGTGTTTTTAATAAACAGTCGCTTCTCCCTGGTCTCTGCGGCCACACAACGCTAGCCCGAAAAAGGCTTCACGCCACACGGCCCCCCTTCTCCCGAAGTTACGGGGGCATTTTGCCGAGTTCCTTAACCACAGTTCACCCGATCGCCTCGGTATACTCTACCTGACCACCTGTGTCGGTTTGGGGTACGGGCCGCCTGGATACTCGCTAGAGGCTTTTCTCGGCAGCATGGGCTCACTCTACTTCGCCTCAATCGGCTACGCATCACGTCTCACCCATCACGCTCCAACGGATTTACCTATCAGAGCAGGCTACACGCTTACACCAGTACTACCACTCACTGGCGGAGCTACCCTCCTGCGTCACCCCATCACTTGACTACTACCAGCTCAGATCCCGCGCAGACCACCACCACCCCCGAAAGGGCAACAATAATCCGGGCGGTTAGTATCACCAGCCTCGCCATGGGCGCATCCACACGGGTACGGGAATATCAACCCGTTGTCCATCGACTACGCCTGTCGGCCTCGCCTTAGGTCCCGACTTACCCTGGGCGGAATAACCTGGCCCAGGAACCCTTGGTCATACGGCGGCAGAGTTTCTCACTCTGCTTTCGCTACTCATGCCTGCATTCTCACTCGCACACCATCCACGACTCGTTTCCACGGCCGCTTCACCCGATGCACGACGCTCCCCTACCCATCCACACACCTAGACCTGATCCGAAAACCAGGCCGAGCACACGTGTGAATGACACAGCTTCGGCGGTGCGCTTGAGCCCCGCTACATTATCGGCGCAGGACCACTTGACCAGTGAGCTATTACGCACTCTTTAAAGGATGGCTGCTTCTAAGCCAACCTCCTGGTTGTCTGGGCGACCCCACATCCTTTCCCACTTAGCGCACACTTAGGGGCCTTAGCTGGTGTTCTGGGCTGTTTCCCTCTCGACTACGAAGCTTATCCCCCGCAGTCTCACTGCCACGCTCTCACTCACCCGCATTCGGAGTTTGGCTGACGTCAGTAACCTTGTAGGGCCCATTAGCCATCCAGTGCTCTACCTCAGATGAGAAACACGTGACGCTGCACCTAAATGCATTTCGGGGAGAACCAGCTATCACGGAGTTTGACTGGCCTTTCACCCCTACCCACAGCTCATCCCCCAGGTTTTCAACCCTGGTGGGTTCGGGCCTCCACACGGTCTTACCCGCGCTTCACCCTGGCCATGGGTAGATCACTCCGCTTCGGGTCTAGGACACGCGACTCAACCGCCCTATTAGGACTCGCTTTCGCTACGGCTACCCCACCCGGGTTAACCTCGCCACATATCACTAACTCGCAGGCTCATTCTTCAAAAGGCACGCCATCACCCCGAAAGGCTCTGACGGCTTGTAGGCATACGGGTTCAGGTACTATTTCACTCCCCTCCCGGGGTACTTTTCATCTTTCCCTCACGGTACTAGTCCGCTATCGGTCATCAGGAAGTATTTAGGCTTAGCGGGTGGTCCCGCCAGATTCACAGCAAATTTCACGAGCTCGCTGCTACTTGGGAACACGACCAGGAGACGCCAGGTTTTCGCGTACGGGAGTATCACCCTCTACGCCGGTGCTTTCCAGACACCTTCCGCTAACCACAACGTTTTCTCACTCCTTGCCAGCTCAGCAGCGCCGGCCGATCGGTCCCACGACCCCGCACACGCAACCCCTGCCAGGTATCACACGTGCACGGTTTAGCCTCTTCCGCTTTCGCTCGCCACTACTCACGGAATCACGGTTGTTTTCTCTTCCTACGGGTACTGAGATGTTTCACTTCCCCGCGTTCCCTCCACACACCCTATATATTCAGATGCGGGTGACACCCCATGACGGGTGCCGGGTTTCCCCATTCGGACACCCTCGGCTCATAGCTCGGTTGACAGCTCCCCGAGGATTATCGCAGTCTCCTACGTCCTTCATCGGCTCCTGATGCCTAGACATCCACCGTATGCCCTTAATAACTTGACCACAAAGATGCTCGCGTCCACTGTGTAGTTCTCAAAGAACAACAAACCACCCACGCACCCGCGACCACCCACCCCCAACCGGAAGCAGTTTGACCACACGCAGACGATCCATCCGTTCACAACCAAGAGACACCCAACCCCCTTCAAGGGGGCCCCGTGTTCTCTCAGGACCCAACAGTGTGTCGACCCCAACCCATCCCCACAGCATCCGAACACTTTCCACGCGCACCCACCAGAAGCCGGTGTGCAGTACTCGCCTCGAACACCCGAAGACACCATCGGGGGTAACCAGCAGTCCACATCCACTGAGCAGCCGCCGTCCACCACACTCGGGCAGACCAGACGACAACCCCACCACAACCAAAGCTGTGAGTGAGAAGTGCTCCTTAGAAAGGAGGTGATCCAGCCGCACCTTCCGGTACGGCTACCTTGTTACGACTTCGTCCCAATCGCCAGTCCCACCTTCGACCACTCCCCCCCTTGCGGGTTGGGCCATGGGCTTCGGGTGTTACCGACTTTCGTGACGTGACGGGCGGTGTGTACAAGGCCCGGGAACGTATTCACCGCAGCGTTGCTGATCTGCGATTACTAGCGACTCCGACTTCACGGGGTCGAGTTGCAGACCCCGATCCGAACTGAGACCGGCTTTATGGGATTCGCTCCACCTCACGGTTTAGCAGCCCTTTGTACCGGCCATTGTAGCATGTGTGAAGCCCTGGACATAAGGGGCATGATGACTTGACGTCGTCCCCACCTTCCTCCGAGTTGACCCCGGCAGTCTCCCATGAGTCCCCACCATTACGTGCTGGCAACATGGAATAAGGGTTGCGCTCGTTGCGGGACTTAACCCAACATCTCACGACACGAGCTGACGACAGCCATGCACCACCTGTACACCGACCTTGCGGAAACCCCGTCTCCGAGGCTGTCCGGTGCATGTCAAACCCAGGTAAGGTTCTTCGCGTTGCATCGAATTAATCCACATGCTCCGCCGCTTGTGCGGGCCCCCGTCAATTCCTTTGAGTTTTAGCCTTGCGGCCGTACTCCCCAGGCGGGGCGCTTAATGCGTTAGCTACGGCACGGAGGACGTGGAAATCCCCCACACCTAGCGCCCACCGTTTACGGCGTGGACTACCAGGGTATCTAATCCTGTTCGCTCCCCACGCTTTCGCTCCTCAGCGTCAGTATCGGCCCAGAGACCCGCCTTCGCCACCGGTGTTCCTCCTGATATCTGCGCATTTCACCGCTACACCAGGAATTCCAGTCTCCCCTGCCGAACTCAAGTCTGCCCGTATCGACTGCACGCCCAGGGTTAAGCCCCAGGTTTTCACAGCCGACGCGACAAACCGCCTACGAGCTCTTTACGCCCAATAATTCCGGACAACGCTCGCACCCTACGTATTACCGCGGCTGCTGGCACGTAGTTAGCCGGTGCTTCTTCTGCGCCTACCGTCACTTTCGCTTCTTCGGCGCTGAAAGAGGTTTACAACCCGAAGGCCGTCATCCCTCACGCGGCGTCGCTGCGTCAGGCTTTCGCCCATTGCGCAATATTCCCCACTGCTGCCTCCCGTAGGAGTCTGGGCCGTGTCTCAGTCCCAGTGTGGCCGGTCGCCCTCTCAGGCCGGCTACCCGTCGTCGCCTTGGTAGGCCATCACCCCACCAACAAGCTGATAGGCCGCGGGCCCATCCCACACCGCCGGAACTTTCCACACACCACCATGCGATGGCATGTCATATCCGGTATTAGCCCCGGTTTCCCGAGGTTATCCCAAAGTGCAGGGCAGGTTACCCACGTGTTACTCACCCGTTCGCCGCTCGTGTACCCCGAAGGGCCTTACCGCTCGACTTGCATGTGTTAAGCACGCCGCCAGCGTTCGTCCTGAGCCAGGATCAAACTCTCCATCAATGAATGATGAGAATCAGACCATGACTGATCTATATCTTCTCAAAGGAATCCTCTACAACGGAGGATTTTGAAACAACCAAACAAGCTCTGCTGGCTATTATCTCGACACACTGTTGAGTTCTCAAAGAACACGCGCACCACCACCCACACCACACTGTCGTGGTTTCAGCGGTGAACGCCTCGTGTTGATTCATATTTGTTGTGTTCCACCCACCGGAGTGGGCTTCGTCGTGCTGGTGAAGCTTATCAGAGCCACTCCGTAACCCCAAATCCGGGGTTTTCGGTGTTTCTCTCGGCTCGTTGTGGTGAAACCTTAGCAAGTTCCGATTTTCGCTGTCAAATCGGGGGGCAACCTCGCAGTCACAACCCGATCCCACCCGAAACCGACACCCGAAAGGCACTGGCCACGACCGAACCGTATTTATATTTCAAAACCGTATCCCGCCGCCGATCACGTTGTCAAATCCGCATTGTTTCCAGTGCGTTCGATTTCGTGAGCGAAGTCGAGATATTCGGTTGTCAAAACCGTAGCCCGGCGTTGATCACCATGTCAAATCAGCTTTTTCGACTAATTTGCCGTGCTGAACTGCGCCAGATATACGGTTGTCAAATAGCCCAACTAGCCTGCTTGCACGATCCATGGCTGACCGCAGTTCTGCGTGAACTCGGCTTGGCCTGATTTCGTGCATGCATTCAAGAGCGGAGGCACAGTAGTACCTCGATCTCGAAACTAACTGGGAGGTGCCGCAAAACAGTACCCGGTTCGCATCGCAACGTCAAGTCGCACGACCCGGTGGAACTCTGTCCGGCCTGATGAACACTACCACCATGCCGAACCGCTCTTGTGACCGTCCCCGCCAGGCTCTCGTAGTCCTGTTCCGTCCGGCGCTCCTCGCGGCAGAGGAGAAGGTACGCAATCAAGAAGCATGGAGTCAAATCGCCTGGTCAGCGTCGTAGAACGACCCGCAAGCCCGCTCGACGCAGATCAACTGTGCGTCGAAGCCATGCTGTCCCCGCTCGAATCGGCCCCTCGAACGGCTTCGATCCGCGCCTTGTGCTCCCGGCCCCACACTCCGAGCGGCACCAGCGCGGTGTTCAGCGCGATTCCCGTCTCGGTGAGCGAGTACTCGACCCTGGGCGGCACCTCGGGGTGCGCCCGACGTTCGACGATGTCGTCGAGTTCCAACTGCCTCAGGTGCTCGGTGAGCATCTTCTCGCTGACGGAGGGCAGCGCACGCTTCAACTCTCCGAAACGCCGTGGGCCATCGGACAGCGCCCAGAGGATCAGGACCTTCCACTTGCCCGAGATGACATCGACCGCGGCGTCGATCCCGCAGTCGAATAGCTTCCGCCCCATGGCAATGGCCCTCCGCACGCTGTCGAGCTCGTCGCAACCCACTGTAGGAGCGCCTGCGGACTGCGGGGCTCGCCGAGCTCCCGGGAGCGAACCGGGACCGACGCGGACCACATCCAGCATCGAACGGGTGTTCCCCGCTCTGGGATCTCACGTTTCCGCCTCGCCAGACGTCTTACCTATGTGAGCAAGAAGCCCTTCGAACAGATCGTCGCCGAGCACGCGAACATGGTGCTGCGGGTGTGTCGCGCCGTGGTCGGCCAGGCGGATGCCGAGGATGCCTGGTCGGAGACCTTCCTCGCCGCGCTGCAGGCGTACCCGAAGCTCCGTGCGGGCGCCAACGTACAAGCGTGGTTGGTGACGACCGCCCATCGGAAAGCGCTCGACATAACCCGGGCCAGAGTTCGCGACCCGGTGTCGACCACCACCGATGTCCTGGTCGATCAACCGACCACCACCGGGCTGCCCGAAGCACCGGACCACGACCTGTGGGCCGCGCTCAAGGCATTGCCGCCGAGACAACGTCACACGATCGCCTATCGATACCTTGGCGGTCTTCCCTACAAGGACATCGCCGAGATCACGGGTGGAACCGTCGAGGCGTCGCGTCGCGCTGCTGCAGATGGTGTGAAGACGCTGCGCCGAATCTATGCGGGGCATCCCCACCCGAGAGGAGACACTCGATGAACCAAGGCGAAGAACCAACCGTCGAAACGATCCTCGCCCCAGTCGGCGCGATCGACCCGGCCACCTCCGACCGGTTGCACACCCGGCTGACCGACGCCGCCGTCGCCGCCGGGCTGGTGGATGTCGCCTACCAGACCATCGACACCCCCGTCGGAGTGCTGTTGTTGGCCGCCACGGATCAGGGTCTGGTCAGAGTCGCCTATGACTGTGAGGACCACGAACAGGTTCTGAGTGCCCTCGCCGAACAGATCAGCCCCCGGATCCTGCGGGCTCCCACGAAACTGACCGAGGTGGTCCGCCAACTCGGCGAGTACTTCGCGGGACGCCGCACCGAATTCGATCTCCCCCTGGACTTCCGGCTGTCGAAGGGGTTCCGCCAGCAGGTACTCCGGCGGCTTCCCGAGATCGACTACGGCCGGACCGCCAGTTACGCCGAGGTCGCCTCGGCGGCAGGCAGCCCCAAGGCGGTCCGGGCGGTGGGCACGGCCTGCGCCACCAACCCGCTTCCGGTTGTGTTGCCCTGTCATCGAGTGGTGCGTTCCGACGGTTCACCCGGCGGCTATCTCGGCGGCCTGGCGGCCAAGCGCGTTCTACTCGAATTGGAGGCCGCCTGACCGTCGATGTCCAGTTTGACCTGGTGGTGCACTGAAATCGAGTCGGCAAGAGCCCACGCGCCGCATTCGATACGGATGGCAGAGATGGAGGTAACCCGATGAGTGCCCTGTTCGTCCCCGACCGGCGAGAAGTCGCCGATGGCGCGGTGCACGTCCCGGGCTGGCTGGACATCGAGCAACAACGGACGCTGGTCGCCGCCTGCCGAGACTGGGCGGGCAGCCCGGTGCCGATGCGCTCCGCCACGATGCCGTCCGGGCATCGGATGTCCGTCCAAACGGTCTGCCTCGGCTGGCATTGGCAGCCTTACCGCTACACCCGTACCGCCGAGGATGTGAACGGGGCGCAGGTTGCGGGGCTACCGCACTGGCTGGTCGAGCTCGGTCGCCGTGCGGTCCTGGCCGCCACCGGGGACGAGGCGAACTCGGCCGGCTATCGACCCGATACCGCGCTCATCAACTTCTACGACGCTGCGGCGAAGATGGGCATGCATCGGGACGCGGACGAGCAGGTCGACGAACCGGTGGTGTCACTGAGCCTCGGCGACTCCTGCCTGTTCCGGTTCGGCAACAGCGAGACCCGAGGCAGGCCGTACACCGATGTCGCGCTCGAATCCGGCGACCTGTTCGTCTTCGGTGGTGCGGCCCGCTTCGCGTATCACGGTGTTCCCAAGGTGTATCCGGGCACCGGGAATCCGGATATCGGGATGAGCAACGGGCGAGTGAACATCACCATGCGAGTCACGGGTCTGAGCGGGCATCAGTCGCCCGACCTCAGTCAGGACCAAGCCGACACCGAGCGGGGAAAGCTGCCATGAACCAGGTCGAATCCACCGCCGACCAGAGCCCCGCCGACGCAACGGGCGCGACCGGGGCGATCCGCTGTACCGACGGGCTGCTGCGACCGCCCTGGGCCGTCAATGATCCGCTGCTCCGCGACTACTACGACAACGAGTGGGGGATGCCGGTCCACGGTGAGCGCGCGCTCTTCGAACGAATCAGTCTGGAGGCATTCCAGGCGGGCCTGTCCTGGGCAACCATCCTGCGCAAGCGCCCCGCGTTCCGAGCGGCCTTCCAGGAATTCGATCCGGACGCCATCGCCGCTTATTCCGACCCGGATATCCAACGACTGATGGCGGATGCGGGCATCGTGCGAAATCGAGCGAAGATCCTCGCGACAATCGCCAATGCCAAGGCCACCCAGGCGTTGCGATCCGAGGGCGGGCTCGAACGGTTCATCTGGTCCTTCCAACCTGCCGCCACCCCGGAACCTCGGACCATCGAGGAGATTCCGACGACCTCACCCGAATCACATGCGCTGTCCAAGGCGTTACGCAAGAAGGGCTTCTCCTTCGTCGGTCCGACCACGATGTTCGCGCTGATGGAGGCGGTGGGGATCGTCGACACACATCTGCTCGACAGTCATCGTCGAGGCACGTCGGGGGTGTGGAGCACCAGCAGAGGTGATCGGTCCCGTCCGGCTGTCCCGTGAGCAGCAGACCTGCAGCCGGACACTGCGGCATTGGTTGCTCGAGCTATGTCCGACAGCCATGGTCGGCGGCTATTACGCCGTCGGCCGCAGGCCGATTACTTATTGCGGTTCTCGATCGACGAAACACTCTGCCAGAGCACTCGATCAACATGACACACGGTAGCCAATCTGCCGTTAATCACTCTTACGGTCACAGATCAACCGTCTTAACGAGTGGTAACCGGCCACTAGTCTCGTGATCGCCGTGCGAAACACCGAATATGGGGTGGCGTACTTGGCGCGCACGAGTTCCAGACGAGGCCAGTCATCCGCAGGTGGTGGTGAGGGTGTTCCGCACCGCGAGAAAGCACGGCGCCGGACACCTGCTGTGCGGAATGGCGGCGCGCTTGGCTTTCGTCGGCGGTGCGATCACGGCCAGCTGGTGGTTGGGCGCCACCGCAGGGTGGGCTACGGAGACGCCGAGCCCCCTGGGCACACAATCCGCGTCGATCGAACTCGTGGTCGAGCAATCGGCCACGGCCGTCGCATCCGACGTCGACGCCCACCCGCTGGAGACCGACCGGCAGTCGGGACCGGTAAGCCGCCCTACGCAGCCCTCCGAGCAAGCCGATCCCCAGCAAGCCGATCCGGAGCAAGGCGATCCGGAGCAAGGCGGAACTCCCCACAAACACGGATCACCGGTCCCGCCTCAGCAGTCGCCAACCGATCTGGGCCAGCCCCCACTCGACCAGACAGCTGTGGAGGCCGAGCCGGCGCCGCCGAGGCCAGCCGCCGAGCGACACCCGGTGGAGGAGGGTGATGCCGCGCCGGGTCCGGTCGGCCAGGACTCCGTTACGGGTGCCGTCGAAGAGGGCCCGGCGCCCGAGGCAGGCGCCGAACATCCTGTCGCCGAATACGGCTACCCCGAACAGGTTCTCTCAGTACAAAGCACGCTTGCCGCCGCGCACGCTCAGCAGCACTCGGCCCAGCAGCACTCGGCCCAACAGCGCCCAGCCCAACAGCAGCGCCCAGCCCAGCAGGAGGCAGCCGAACAAGACGCCTTCGAGAGCCAGCTGGACGAGCAACCGCACCAGGCGGAGCAGGCGCCGCTTCGCATCGAGGGTCCGCAGCAGCCGTCGTCCCGACCGAGTGTGCCCCGACCGGACACGCCAAAGCCGGACCCGCCACAGCCGAACATGCCGCAGGCGAGCATGCCGCAGGCGAATGTGCACTCGCCGTCCGCGGCAGGCTCGCTTCCACAACGGATCATTCGGGAGGCGCCATCGCGGGTCGCCGAGTTCGGCGATCAGGCCCTACTTCGGATCGGCACCGTGGTCGGCGCGCTACGTAACGCCCTCCCGGCCTTCACGGGTCAGGGGCATCCCGAAGTGTTCCCACCGCCGGTGGCGCCGGCCGATGATCTCGGCGCGAACAATCCCGCCCCGCCGCTCACCAATGTCGGACTCCTGCCCGTTCTCGACTCCGAATGGGGGCTGGCCGGGCATTCGATCCTTCCGGTACCGGCGGAGTCGCCCGCGACGCAGCCCCGGCCGGATTCGAATCAACAGCTCGAACCGAATCCGCCCGAGGGCAGGGAAACCCACGCTGACCGCCCGGCCGTCCCCGGCCCGGCGAACACCGAGGCAGCAGGCACCGAACCGAAGGCTCCGATATATCTCCCCGTCGCCGGTTCGGCCGCGCCTGCGAGCCCCGAGGACCCTGCCGAGGTTCGGGCACCGGCGCAGCAGGGCCAGTTCGGGTCGGCGAATCAGCGCGTACCACTGCGAAGCTGGCCCGAGTCGCCTGTCGGTGGCTCTGCCTCCGCGATGACCTCGTCCTCGACCGGCTTGGACCACGCTCCGCAGCGCGGTCTGAGTGGTGTGCTGACCACCCTGGCTGCGCTCCCCGAACCCGCCCTGTGGGGTTCGTTGGAAGCCGAGGACGTGTCCGCGACCAGCGACTTGAGCCGCCGCCCCGCGCCGACGCCGGACTGAAGCCGCACGCAGGCGTCCTGCGGACTCGCTCGCCGCGCGGTGCCCTCGCTGACTCTCGCGTTCGGGCCGGAGTCTTCGTTCAGCGCTATGGGTGTCCCGTTTAGTGACACAGGCCTCCCGCCTGGCGGAGCCCGATATCGACTGACGTCGTTGCCTCGGCGGACACGTCTCAACCGCTGCGAATTGCGCAGCGCATCGTCTCGACAGATCGCTGAATGAACCACAGACCGATTGATGTCGATCCCTTGATTACCGCTATCGAGGGTTGGCGTCGACAACGACACCATCCGAGCAGGTCAGGGATGGTTCGGACCACCGGCGAACACGCCGGTCCTCCCCGGCGCGTCGAGGGGCCGCGCCGGTGAGCGGGCCGCAGGATGGGCGATGCCCGTCCTGCGGCCCACGGCGGAGCCACCGCAGAGCGGCCACGAGCCATCGCAGCCCACAGGGCCCATAGCAGGATCCAACCGCCCCACGAGCGGGGCCGATCACCAGGCCGCCCGGACCACGGGATCAGGTCACCGAGATCACGGGTTCGTCATGGTCGAGAGCGGGCGCGGAGTCCAGCGTTGCCATCGCCGCTCCGATTCGCCGAATCGCCTCGGTGAGTTGTTCTTCCGGCAGCACGTACGGCAGTCGTAGCCGATTTCGATAACCGCCTTGCACGCTGAACCGGTCGCCGGGCACGACCCGAACCCCGCGTTCCCGCGCTGCGGCCGCCAAGCGGGGTCCGATCGGTGCGCCGAGGTCGCACCACAGGGAGAGCCCACCCGTGGGACTTCGCACCGACCAGCTCGGGCAGTGCTCCCGAATCAGCTCCAGTAGATGGTCACGTTTGCGGGCGAAGCCGGCCAAACGTCGCGCGATCGCGGTCGAACCGGGTTCGAAGACCTCCGCGCACAGCTCGGCGAGTGCGAGCTGTTCCATGATCGGCGAGCCGAGGTCCATTCCCAGTCGGTTCGCACCGAGCCGATGGACGAGTTCGGGCGTGGTCCGAACCCAACCAAGCCGGAGACCGCCCCAGAAGAGTTTGCTCGCCGATCCAATGGTGATCGTCTGTTCCGGTGCCAGCGCGGCGAGCGAGGGCAACCGCTCTGTATCGGCGGTGCCTTCGAGGTCCAATTCCAGCAGGGTCTCGTCGATGACGGCGGTGGTCCGGGTCCGGCGTAGCAAGGCGGCCAGCCGGTCGCGTTCCGCCGCGGACAACCGCATGCCGGTCGGGTTGTGGAAGTCGACCATCAGGTACGCCAGGCGAGGCGAGGATTGCCGGATCGATGCCTCCAACCCGTCGAGGCACCAACCGTCCTCGCGGAGCGCGGTTGCGACCAGCCGTCCGTTGACCGCGTTGACGGCTTGGAAGGCATTGGGATATCCGGGCTGTTCCATGAGTACCCGGTCGCCCGGTGAGATGAGGGTCCGCAGGATCAACGCGAACGCATGCTGGGCACCGTTGGTGATGAGAATCTGTTCCGGCCCGGTGGGCAGGCCACGTTGGGTGAAGCGGTCGGCGATGCGAATTCGCAGGTCGAGCAGTCCCTGCAGCTGATGTCCACCGCTGGAGAGCAACGGTTTCATCTTGGCGGTGGCTCGTTCGATGGCGCCGTGCAGTTCGGGTATCGCGGGTGGGCTGGCGAGCGCGAGGTCCAAGGGGCCCGGTTCGGCCATCGCCGCCCAGCCGCCGGGTTCCCGGCGCGCGCCCTGCACCGTGACCCATGTCCCCGCGCCCTGCCTGCTTTCGAGCAGGCCCTCGTGGCGCAGTCGGTCGATGGCTGCGGTGATCAGCGTGCGGCTCGCATCGAGAACACCGCTGAGTTCCCGCTCGGAGGGAAGTCGGGTGCCGGTCACCAGCCGACCTTCGAGGATCAACTCCCGCAGCGCGGTGGCCAGTCGGCTGGCGCCCTGTCTGCCTGCGCCGTCCCGCCAGGCACCGAGGAGGACGGCAAGCCGGGCTCCGGAGATCCGGGGGCCGGGCGGCAGCACGCTCGACATAAGGCCAATTGTTCCAGATTGGCCCTCGATTTCCGAGGCCACCCGAGCAGACTATGGGTAAATGGCAGCACCAAGACCCTCGAATGGCCTTTCTAGCCTTCCCGTTCGATACCGTCCAGCCCGCCGGCTGGGACAGCTGACCATTGGGCTGGCAATCTATGCCGCCAGCATGGCGATCATGGTGCGTAGCACCATCGGCCTACCTCCCTGGGACGTGCTGCATGACGGTCTCACTCAACGGTTGGGGTTGAGCTTCGGCCAGGTCATCGCGCTCACGGGCGGCGCCGTGCTGTTGGCGTGGATCCCGCTGAAGCAACGCCTCGGCATCGGAACCGTGGCGAACGTCGTGGTCATCGCGTTGGGTGTCGACGTGGCGCTGGCGGTGCTACCCACGCCGGAGAACCTCCCCGTTCAGGTCGCCTTCCTCGTCTCGGGCGTGGTGTTGAACGGGCTGGCCACCGCCGTGTATGTCGGTGCTCGGTTGGGCGCTGGCCCCCGAGACGGCCTGATGACCGGACTCGCAGCACGAACCGGTTGGTCGGTGAGGTTGGTCCGTAGCGGAATCGAACTCACCGTCTTGGCCATCGGCTGGCTGCTCGGCGGCACCTTCGGCGCCGGAACGGTCTTCTATGCGCTGGCGATCGGCCCGCTCACTCAGTTCTTCCTGCCGATGAGCACCGTCCGGGCCGAGCAGGAACAACCGAGGACATCCGCAGTCGACCCGCAGGTCTGATGCGCCTGCCTTCGCCTGCGGAGAAGGCTCATCAGTCTCAGTAGGCTGGACGAATGCCGACAGTCGAGGTGGCCGAGCGGCCCGGAACCGACCGTTCTGAAGACCGTGTGGTGGTGTTGCCGCGAGCCGTCGTCCTGTTGGACGGGGCGACCATGCTCACGCCGCGAGAACGCAACGGCGGCTGGTACGCGCAGCAGCTGGCTGCCGAACTCGCCGAACGGCTGCCATCGCAGACCGCCGATCTACAGACGATCCTCGCCGATGCCATCACCACGTTGGTGCAGCGCTACGACCTCGTGCCCGGCGACTCGCCGTCGAGCACCGTCTCGTTGCTGCGCTGGGACGACGAGGTCGTGGAGGGGCTGGTGCTGGCCGACAGCCCGGTGGTGGCCTTCACCGATTCCGGTCCCCGGCCGTTGACCGACGATCGACTCGCCGCGCTCCGCGAGTCCAACCGCAGGTCCGAGGATCAGGACCGTAGGCAGGCCGATCCGGTGCGGCCCGACTCGGTCGACGCGACGCCTCCCACCGGTTTCCGGGACCGACTGCGTACCGGCGGCGGCTTCGGCGAGGGCCATCGGGCGGCGTTGGGCGCCGCGATGGGCCGCACCGCACGCCTGCGTAATGTGCCGGGCGGCTTCTGGGTGGCCGAGGCCCGCCCGGAGGCGGCTTTCCAGGCGATGGTCGCGGCCTGGCCACGAGCCGAGGTCCGGGACGTGCTGTTGGCCAGTGACGGAGTGTCCTGCGGGGTCGACGACTACGGGATCTTTCCGGACTGGACGGCCTTCGGTGAGCGGGCGAGAACAGCCGGGGTGCAGGCCGTCCTCGACGATGTCCGTGCCGCCGAGGAGTCGGATCCCGATGGCCGCCGGTGGCCGCGAGCGAAGCGGCATGACGACCAAAGCCTGGTGCACGTCGACTTCCGTTGACCGGCGAGCGCCCCGTCGGCCGAGGGTTCAGAGGCGACGCGGCGCGGCATGGCTGCGCAGTGCGGGCGCTACCGGCCTGCCTTCGAGCAATCGGGTGACGTCGGTTTCCAGGGCTTTCCGGTAGACCGTCAAGGCATCGGCCACCGCCTCGATCGTCGCGGCGACATCGTCGTCGGTGTGTGCGGCGGAGATGACGAAGGACTGTCCCAGTACTCCTCGGCGCAGCAGTTCTTGGAGGAACAGGGTTCGAAACGCTTGATTGGGCGCGCCCTCGGCGTCCCGGGTGGTGAAGACCAGACAGCTCGGCCTGCCCACGGCGGCGACGAAGTCCGCGAGGCCGGCCTCGGCGGCGGCTCGGTTGACGCCTGCGGCGAGCGCGGCGCCCTGTCGTTCCATGGTTCCGACCGGATCGCCATCGCGATATGCCTCGGCCACGGCGCGGAAGGCGGCCAGGGACACGGTCTCGGCGCCGTGCGTACTGGAGAGCAGGAAGGTCCGGTGTGCGTCGGTGGCGAGCCCGCCCAATTCCATGAGTTCCCGCTTGCCCGCCAGCGCGGAGATCGGCAACCCGTTGCCCATTGCCTTCCCGAAGCAGGAGAGGTCCGGCGTGATCCCGTAGACGGCTTGCGCACCGCCTCCCGACCAGCGGAAGCCGGTGATCATCTCGTCGAAGACCAGGACGGTGCCTGCTCGATCGCACAACCGGCGCACACCTGATAGGTAGCCGGGTTCTGGTTCGGCCGTGGCGGTGGCCGCTTCCAGGATCACGCAGGCGATCTGACCGGGGTTGTTGCCCAACAAGGTTCGCAGGGAATCGAGATCGTTGTAGCGGAAGCGCAGGGTCGCGGCGCGGGCGGCGGCCGGGATGCCTGCGTTCATGCCGACGCCCGCGATGAACCAGTCGTCGGTGGAGAAGAACGGTTGATCACCGCAGATGGCGACCTTCTCACGTCCGGTCGCAGCCCTGGCCAGTCGAACGGCGGCGGTGGTGGCGTCGGAACCGTTCTTGGCGAATTTGACCATGTCCGCACCGGGCACCAGAGACAGGAAGTCCTCGGCGGCGGCGAGTTCCATCGTGGTCGGCCGGGAGAATCCGGTGCCATCGGCGACGGCTCGGCTGACCGCGGCGACCACCGGCGGATAGGCGTGGCCGAGTGTCACGGAGCGCAGGCCCATGCCGTACTCGATGAACCGGTTCCCATCGGCGTCCCACACCTGCGCGCCCGCCCCGCGCACCAGAATCGGCGTCATCCGCTCCGGATATTGATCGGAGCCGCGCGAGTAGGTATGCGACCCGCCGGGGACCAGCCGATGTAGTCGACGCTGCAACAGATCGGATTGGGTGAACGATGGTTCGATGCGCTCCGATGCGGCCATACTGCCATTCTCACCACTACCCAAAAGTGTCAGCAAGCCACCCTTTTGCCGCAGTCAAAGCACCGAGAGCTCAATTAGTTTCATCAGATCCCACTATTGAATTACACCTGATTTAGCTAAACACTGCGCCTGTCGCGACTTCTCGCAAACGGGCACGATTAATCCCATGCCCGCGGAGATTCCCACGACACCCATCCTCGGAATTCCGGTCGCCCGCCTCACCCTCGACGAGGCCCGTGACGAGGTCGGCAGGCTGCTCGATGGGCCGGGACCCGCCCTGGTCTGCTATGTCAACGCGCATTCCGCCAACGTCGCAGCAGCCGAGCCGGAGTATCGCCGCGTTCTGCAATCCGCCGATCTGGTACTCAATGACGGATCGGGAGTGGCATTGGCCGCCCGGCTGGCGGGAGCACCGTTTCCGGCCAATCTCAACGGCACCGATTTCACCCCCGACGTACTGCGCCTCAGCACTAACCGCGGGTTGAGTGTCTTCTTCCTCGGCGGCCCCGAGGATCTCGGCGGTCGGGCCGCCGCCAGCTTGGAGAGCCGCATTCCCGGGCTGCGGTTCGCCGGGAGCCTGCCGGGATTCTTCCCCGCCTCGGATGGCCCGGCGGTCGCCGAGGAGATCAAACGCAGCGGTGCCGACGTTCTTGTCGTGGGAATGGGAAATCCCCGCCAGGAACTGTGGCTGGCCCGCCATCTACCCGCCACCGGTGTCCGGCTCGGGATCGCCGTCGGGGCATTCCTCGACTTCGCCTCGGAGCGGGTGCCCCGCGCGCCCGCCTGGATGCGGACCGCGGGCATCGAATGGATCTTCCGGTTGTCCCGCGAACCACGCAGGTTGTTCCGCCGCTATGTCCTGGGCAACCCGCTGTTCCTTCTCCGTGTGCTGCGAGATCGGTTGGCAACCCGACGCGGCCATCCGAACGCCCCCGGCCAGCCGAGGGCGGCGTCCCGGCCCCGCTCCGAACACGGCGGCAGCCGAGGTTCGACGGCCCAGCCCCTGGAACCCGAACTCGATCGGCAACCGCGACCGCCGCTGGGCGCCTGCGGGAGAGAGGACATCTGATGCGAGTCTGCTACGTCAGCACCTATCCACCGGACCGGGCGGAACTGGGCGGCAGCGGTTGGGTCGACCGCAGGTTGTTGGCCGGGCTGCGTGCCGAGGGGCACGACGTCGAGGTGGTGAGCGTGACCGGACCACCGGGAGAACGGACGCTGCCGATCGATGTCGAGGCACACCAGGACCCGCGCCCGGCCGGCCTGGCCACCACGCCCGCAACCCGTCGTACGGCCCCCAGCATCGAGCTGCGGACGCCGGGCATCTCGATCCGATCGGCAGGCAGGCTTCCCCTGGAAGTCCGCAACGACCCGCGCCGATTGGTCCGTATCGCCACCGGCATGCTGATCAGCGGCGAGCCCTACCTCAGCCGCAAGTTCACCGGATTCACCGGCTGGGCCTCGGCGATCTCCCTGCTCCAGGCGCGGGCCAAGGGTCGTCGTGTGGTGACCAGTGGCTGGCCCGGGCTGTTGCTGGCCGAGAACGCCGGAGTCGATGTCGCGGCGCACATCGCGCACAACGTCGAGACCGTGATCGCGCAGGAACACGCGCCGAGGCCGTTGCGGATGCTGGGCGAGGTGGATCGGCTGCGACGGGCCGAGCAACGGTTGTTGGCTCATCCGGACCGGGTCGTCGCGCTCTCCCATCGGGATGTGCAGCGGCTCGCGGCATGGGGGGTCAGCGCAACGCCGATCACCGTTCCACTCTGTCCTGTCGGCGTCGTCCGATCCCGCAGGCCAGGCGCCGCGCCCGCCCTCGGCTTCATCGGCAAGGCGGGCTGGCCACCCAACGCGCGGGCCTTGGCCGCGCTGCTGGGACCGGTCCACCAGCGACTCACCGAACTCGATGCCCGGCTGGATTTCGTCCTGGCCGGCCGGGACACCGAGAACTTCGCAACGCACCCCCGGGTCCGATCCTCCGGAATCGTCGATTCGGTGGCCGACTTCTATCGGCAGGTGGACCTGGTGGTGGTGCCACGGTTCGGGACGGCCACCGGCATCAGCGTGAAGGTCTTGGAAGCCGCCGAACACGGGGTGGCCTCGGTTCTACCTGCCGACTTGGCGGCGGCGATCGACCCGGCAGGCCCCTGGCTCATCGCCGAGGACGCGGTGCAGACGGCCGATGCCGTACTGCGTTGGCGCCGAGGCGAACAGGTGCCCCCGGTCCTGACCTGGGCCCAGGACCGGGCGGTAAGCACCGCACCGCTGGGTCTGTTCGGCTGACCGCCCGATCGGGACGGCCCAGGTCAGGGACGACCGGTCAGTTCAGATCGAGCAGTTCTCGGGCGATCTCCGGGGAGAACTCTCCGGAGACGGTGCCCTGGCCGCTGCCGCAGTCGCCGTCCGACGTACCGGGGTGTTTGATCCACAGGTGTGCGTCGGGGCCCTGGCCACCGGTTGCGGACAGCTGTGGCGGCGAGCCAAGACGTCGGTTGGGCGGATTGCACCAGTCGCTGCCCGGACCGGCACCATTGCGACTGGTGTCCACGACGTAACCGGCCTCGGCGCCGTGTTGGTCGGTGAGCAGCTTCCGGGTCTCGGCGGCGAATTCCTCGGTCTTCTCATCGGTGTTGTAGTTCGAGACGTTCACCGCGAAACCTCGTGCCCGGTCGACCCCCGCCGCCGCGAGGCGGGGCGCCATCTCGGCGGGAGAGTTGTGCGCACCGTCGCCGCCGTCGAGGTAGACGGCCGTGTTCGGTGCCAGTTCCGCCAGCACGTCCACGGCATCCGAGAGCAGCGCCAGGCGTTCCTGTCGTTGGTCCTCACTCAGACAGGGCAGATGGATCAGCGAGTCGGGTTCCAGGATCAGCATCGCCGCGTGATCCTGGAAGGCCGGTGCCAGTTCCGTGCGCACCCACTCCCGATATTCCGAGGCATCCGCAGCGCCACCTGCGGAATGTTGGCCGCAATCACGGTTGGGGATGTGATAGGCGACCACCACCGGGACCTTGCTCTCGGCGGCTGCGGCATCGACGAAGCCGCGCAGTTCGGTGCCCATGCCCTCCGCCACCCATTTCGCGACCGGATAGGCGGCGATCTCGTTGAGCACTGCGGTGGCCAGCGGGTCGCCGGAGTTCTGTTCTCCCCACACCTGTGCCCCGGTGGCCTGGTCGCCGTAGAAGCCCTGGAATCCGGCGGGTTTGGCCAGCCCACCCGACGCCGAGTCGTCGAGCCACTCGACCCAGTTCGCCAGCACGGAGTCGGCCGGTCGGTCGGGGGCGGGCTCGGGTTGATCCGTGGGTTCGGGGGTGGGCGTTGGTTCGGTCGGGCTCTCCTGGGCGGCCGGGTCCTCCGGCGGTGCGGCGTCGGGGAGTCGATCCAGCTTGGGAAAGAAGAATGGCCAGGAAGGAAGGAAGGGCAGCCAGTCGCTCAGTGGTCCGGACTCGATCTCGGTGACGGGTCTTGCTTCGGCCGAAGCCTGACTCGGTGGCTGCGCGTCCTGATCCCACCAGCCGAACAAACTCAATACCGGCGCGAATACCAGCACTGTCTTCGTGAAACGAGCCACAGTGGACCTCCCGCTTCGCCGAGTCTCGTTGCCCCTCCGACGTCTCGCTAGGCCTCCACTGTCCCATCGAAAATCACCGGCACCAGCGGATCCACTCCGCAGAGTGAAGCTCTTTCGGGTTCCACCGCCCCGCGCACGCCGCCGTCCCGGACTCACCTGGCACCGTCCACCTGCGCGGATTCCGCCGTGGCGTTCTCGGTGGGTCGAGCTAGATCATCATCGGCGTCACCCAACGCCATCTCCACCCGGCGTTGAGCCCGCAGCACACCCACGAACACGGTGGCGCCTACCAACGCACCACCGATGGCCAACTCGATCAACGACGGCAAGGTCAGCGCTCGCACACCGAGCAGCGTCAGTCCGCAGACCGCTGCCGCGAGCAACGGAACGAGCGAGCCAGCGAGGACTCGGAGGATGGACACCCGTGCACGCCGCAGGGCGATCAAGTGGATCGGGATGGCCACCAGCAGGGCCACCGAGGCCTGCGCCCACGCGACCCCGGACAGGCCCCAGTTCCCGGCGGCCCAGAGGGTCGCGGGCACCGAGACCGCCGCCCAGGACGCCACCAACAACACCGAGGACGCCATCTCGTCGACCGCGATGAGCAGCGCGAAGATCAGCTCGACCACCACCCTGGCCATCGCGGCCAAGGCCAGCCCGGCCAACGCCGCCGAGGCGGGTGACCATCTCGATCCGTACACCACCTCGACCAGCGGGCCAGCCAGCACCGCCAGGGCGACGCCGCCCGGCAGGACCACGGCACACACCAGTCCCAACACCGCGGCGACCGCGCTCGACAGGTCGCGGCCCGCATCCCTGGCTCGCGAGAAGGTCGCCAGCGCCACCCGCTCGACGGTGACCGACACCAGGACGGCAGGCCAGTTCGCCATGTTCGAGGCCAGATAGAAGAAGCCGAGGGCACTAGCGCCCAACAGGCTGCCGGTCACCGACTGCGGGGTGGCCTGCACGATGACGAAGAGGATCGAGGCGCCCAGCATCGTCGCACCGCAGCGGGTGATCTCGGCGCCGTAGCGACGGTCGAACCCGAGCCTGGGCCAGACACCGGCCAGGGCCATCACCAGTACGGCGGTCACCGCGGTGCCGCAGACGTTGCCGATCACCAACGCCCATGGACCGAGCCCACCGATGGCCAGCAGCGCGGTAAGGGTCAGGTTGAGCGCCATACCGGAGACGTCCGCGGCCAGGCGCCGTGCCTGGCGGAGTTCCCTGGTCAACACCGCAGCGGGTACCGAGGCCAACCCGTCCAGTATCAAGGTCACCGACATGACCCTGATCAGGTCGGTCGCGGCCGGGCTCCCCAGGATGCCCGCCAGACCGCCGGCGCTGAGCAGGCAGATCACGGCGCCCACCGCGCTCCACAACAGCGACAGCGTCCATGCCGTCGGCAGCATCGCGTCGATCGAGTCGGGCCGGGCGCCGTCGGTGGTCGGTCCCCGATCGGTCGGCTCGCCCGCCACGCCGCCGGAGGACTCGCCGGCTGCCGTGGGCCTGCGGACCAGTGCGGCGGCGGCGCCCAGGTCGTTGACCGTGAGCAGCAGCTGCTGCACGACCAACGCGGCGGCATAGACGCCGAACTGTTCCGGAACGAACAGCCGGGCCAGCAGCACGCCGAGCAAGAAGGTGCCCGCCCTGGAGAGCACGGTGTTCAACAGGCTCAGACGCAGGCCGCGCCGGAACCGGCCGCCCAACGACGCCCGCTCGCGGCCCTCCGGTGCGCAATCTTCGTCGGTTCGGGCGGCGGACGATGCCGGTCGCCTCGAAGGCATCGATCCCCTGGTCTCGGTGGTCATGTCGGCCGCTCCGGTGGCACCGGAGGCCGGGTCGCGGGTCGGGCGACCGCAGTGCCTCCGAGCTGGTCCGAGGAGTTCACGAGCCCACCCGTTCGTCGCGTTGATGCTCGCGGATCACGTCGTCGGGCACTCGATGCCATTCGGTGAAGTAGCTGCCGTCGTGCACCGAGTAGTCGACGGTGACCACGGGGAGATAGGCCACCGACAACCGGCGGGACATCCGGTGCACCAGCTCCCAGTCCTCCTTGGGATTCACCCATTTCGGCCGGGCCCACGGGTCGAAGCGCAGCCGAGGAGAACGGCGCACCACGATGGAGTTGGCATCCACCCAGGAGTCGTCGGAGTGCGCACGCCGGGAGAAGTCCCTGCCGAGCACGTCGAGCTGCGAACCGTCCTCCCGCATCCGGCGGACCGCCGTGTAGACCAGACCCGATCCGGCGTACAGGGCGCGCAGGGTGCGTTCCAGGTGGTCGGGACGCCAGGTGTTGTCGTCGTCGAGGAAGGCGACGAACGGGGACCGAGACAGTCGCAACGCGACGTTGCGTGGCAGCCCACAGCTTCCGTGATTGCGCGCCAGACTCAATACCGTGAGCCTCGGGTCCTCCGGTAGCACGCCCAGTTCGCCACCGCCGTCGTCGACGACCATCACCTCCAGGTCGGTGACGGTCTGGGCCAGGGCGCTGCGGACCGCACGCGCCAAGCGGTCCGGCCTGCGATAGGTGGGGATCACCACCACCACGGCCGCCTCGGGCAGCACGGGCAGCAATGGGCGTAGCCGTCGGACCTCGACTTCCTCGGCCTGTCGATCGGCTCGACGTCGAGCCGCGAACCGCACCCGCCACCAACACTCGGCGATCACGTTGCGACCGATCAGCCGCCGCAGCACATCCTTGGCCACCCTCGGCAGGGCGCGATGCCGGGCGCTCATGTCCGCACCCGCCCGGACACCGGATCGGCAGCGGGTTCCGCTGCACCCTCGGCACGCGCGCGAAGTGGCGGCCCATACGGGACAGCCGGATGCGAGGGCTCCCCCCGCAGCAGTAGGGCACGGCCCCGGATCAACGCGCCCAGGGCGCGACGGTGGGTCGGTCGGCCCAACGGGACTCGGAGCAGTTGGCCGACGACCAAGGCCAGCCACCCGAGCCGGGCGACGCCCCTGCCGTCCCAGGTCGCCAGATGGACCACCCGATTGGTCACCAACTGGGCCC
The DNA here is from genome assembly GCF_014203365.1 of Actinoalloteichus hymeniacidonis. Classification (NCBI taxonomy): domain Bacteria; kingdom Bacillati; phylum Actinomycetota; class Actinomycetes; order Pseudonocardiales; family Pseudonocardiaceae; genus Actinoalloteichus; species Actinoalloteichus hymeniacidonis. Next base: position 337,696 of record NZ_JACHIS010000001.1, on the reverse strand, counting down.
ACAGCGCAGGCGAGGTCGTCGATTCGCCGCCTCGGTGGTAGACCACGGCACCGGGCACCTGCCTGATCCGCCAGCCCGCGTCGGTGATTCGCCTGCAGTAGTCGACCTCCTCGGAGTAGAGGAAGAGGTCCTCCCGCCACCAACCGATCCGTGACACCACCTTCGACGGGATCAGCAATACCGCGCCGTTGGCCCAATCCGGTTCCTCGGCTGCGGCGGTGGGAATCCGCTCGCCCAGGGACGCGATCCGACCCGCCAGCCTGCCGAGCAGTGCCTCGCCCCACAGCCGCAGCGCCGTCGGCCTGCGCCGCAGCGTCGCCTCACGTTCCCCATTCGGCCTGCGGACCAGCGGAATCGCCAGTCCCACCGCCGGATCGGTCAGGGCGGCAAGCAGCGTGGCCACCGACCGAGGCGTCAGATAGACATCGGCGTTGAGCACCAACACCGCCTCGCCTTCCCTGGCCAGTTCGAGGCAGTCGTTCACCCCCGCCGCATAGCCGAGGTTCGCCCCGTTGCTCACCACCTGCGCGGCGGGCGCGAGTTGCCGAACCAATTCGACGGTGCCGTCCGTCGAGCCGTTGTCCGCCACGACCAGCCGCCACCTCGGGACGCCGTCCATCGCCGCCCGCAGGCTGCCCAGCAGTGCGGGCAGATCGTCCGCCGAGTTGTAGGTGATCACCGCCACCAACACCGTTTCGTCCGCGATCTCAGCGCGCACCGGTTAGCTCCCCCGTCATCGAAGTGGGTTCCTCTCGCAACGCGATCAGTGCTCCTGCCACGCCGATCAGCAGGAACAAAAAGCCAAGAAACTGTGGAAAGGCCAACGCATCGAAGGTGCCGAGGCAGAATCCGCCCACGATCGTCGACACCGCCATCGCCCACCCGGCGGCGTTGATCTCGCCTGCGGCGCCGCGCCTCGGGTGGGCTTCGAGGCCGGGCGGCACCGTCGATCCGCCGCGCCGAGCCGATGGCTCCCGCCGCGCGATCTGGATCGACGTCGCTACTGCGGCGCCGAGCAGGCCGACCAGGCCGAGCAGCCCGGGCAGCCCGGACTCGACCAGGGTCAACAGGTACTGGTTGTCCAGATAGGGCTGCGGCGGCGCCACGTAGGTGCCGAAGCCCTGCCCGCCGATCGGGCCCTCGGCCCAGCGGCTCGCGACGTAGGCATAGTCGTTGAGCCGGGCCCGCACGCTGTCGTCCGCAGGCGAGCCGAGCACCGTACGGCCCAGCACCTCGCCCAATCTCGGCCAGAACAGGGCCGCCGTTGCCAGCAATCCGACCAGGGCCGTCAGCAGGGCGGTCCAGCGCAGCACGCCCAGCCGGGGCAGCAGCAACACCACGACGACCGCGATCCCCAGCAGCGCGGTCCGCGAGATGGTGGTCAGGGCGCCGAGCACGAGCAGGACGCAGCAACACCACCACAACCATCGGTGGCGGGCGTACCAGGACAGGTACAACGCCGACGGCAACGCGAGCACGCACAGGCCTGCCAGCTCGATGGGATGGTTCGCCAGTCCCATCGACCGCAGTAAGCCGCCCCTGGCGAGGTCGGCGTCCCAGAGTCCCTGCATCTCGAGGCCGGGCAACAGCATCGAGGCACGCAGGTCGATCCCGAGACCGAAGTGGACGATCGCGATCCCGGCCGATAGTGCGACGCCGAGCACCAGGGAGCCGAGCACGATGCGCACCCCGGCGAGATCGTCGATCCCGTCACAGGCCAGCAACAGCACGCCGCCTGCGAGCAGGAACAGCACGATCTGTCGGTCGGATGCCGCCACCAGCTCGTCGGGGAAACCGCTCGCCGCCGCGATCGCATGGGACAGGGCCAGCAGCAGACCGAACAGCAGCAGCGCGCCGCGCACTCGGTTGCGCGCGGTGCGCATGCCGAGTCCGCCGGTGAACCGCGCGAGGAGCCACCACGCCAGTACCGCGCCCGCCACCAGCCGCGCGGGGGTCAGTGCACCGCCGACACCCGCGATCACCGCGGTCTGCGGCAACGCGAGCGCCGCCGCGAACGCCGCGAGGACCCATGCGGGGCGCACCACGAACAGTCCCGCGCGTTCCGGCGGGACGACGTCGATGCGAGGCCGGATGATCACCGCGAACGCTGGTCCCGACGGACCCGATCGACCGTGATCACGATGGCCAGGACCAGAACCAGTCCGAGCCCGGCCACCAACACCACGGAACGCAGCTGTGCGGCCCTGGTCGTGGTCGGCAGGTCGGCGGCGAGGACCTCGTTGAACTCGATGTGCTGTGCCGAGGCGACGCCCGCCGCCGTCTGCCGCTGGGAGAGCTCCGCCCGCGCTCGGTCCAGCACGATAGCCGCGGTGCGCACGGCGTCGGCAGGCTCGTCGGCGGTCACGGTGACCGTGAGGAACGGGCTGTCCTCCGAGACCTGTCCCTCCTCGTTGGACACCTCGATCTCGCCGAGTGCACCTGCGGCGGCGAGCTCCTGCTGTGTCCTCGGCGAATTGAGCACCGTGACGACCAACGCGGTCACCTGTTCCTGCGCCCGATCCACCTGGGCATACGGATTCGGCGCGTCCGGCTCCGCCCGGCTCAGCGCCAGCAGCACTCCGGTCACCCGGTGTTGCTGTGGCACGGTGAGTACCGTCGCGGTGCACAACGCCACCAGCAGCACCGACAGCACGGCAGTCCAGCGCCATTGGCGGCGCAGGATCCGCAGGACCTGCACGGCATCCATTCCGCCGCCTGCCGATGGGGCGGGGTCGGGCGCGGCCTGCGGGGCAGGATTCGGGGTCGATGGGGGTGTGGATACCTGCGGCGGCCGAACAGCGCTCGGTTCCGCGATGCCGTCGGAGACGACGATGCCCGGCAGCTCGTCCGGGTGCTGCTCCTCGATGGGGACCGGTCGGTGGGCACTCGCCTTGTGGGCCGCCTTCGACTGCGGGCGAGCCTTGGGTTCGCGGGCGGCTTTCGGCGGATGCATGGCGCGGGTTCCCACGCTGATGGTCCGTTGTTCATCCGTGGTCATGGCTTAACTCCTCGGCCCGCCTCGCGAGGTGTCGGCGAGCAGACGGGCACTGTCGACGGCGGCGCGCGCCAGGTTCCGCGCCATCGGAACCGCGTTACTTCGCAGCCACGGACGCAACGCGTAGAGCGCCCTGGCTCGATCCTTCGGCAGCAACGGCGAGCGCAGGACGGCACGCAGGAACCACCGGCCCTCCTCGACGTTGGGCAGCACGATGCTTCTGGCGCTATCGCCGCACTGGCTTCGGTAGAACTCGCGGGGTCCGACCCGCTGGCTGATCCGGTCCGGGTGAATCCGGTGCAGGAGCAGCTGTTCCGGGATGTCCACGAACGGACCACGCAGAGCGAGTTCGGCGATCAACACCCGGTCGCCTGCCTTGATCGGCGGGTTGAGCATGGTGTCGACCAGCACGCTTCGGCGGATCAGTCCGTAGCAGTAGTAGTTGTGGTGCTCGACGGACACCAGGTCGTACAGCCTGGTCACCGGGTCCGAATGCTCGATCCGACACCGGTTGTGCCAGCTGCCGATCGGCTGATCCTCCGTGTCGATCTCGGTGGCCGAGGTCGAGGCGAGCACGGCGGCCGGGTTCCCCCGCAGTGCTTCCAGGCAGCGCGCCAACCGGTGCGGCAACCACAGATCGTCGGCGCCCGCCCAGGCGAAGAACGGACTGCGGGACTGCTCGACGAGCCGGTTGTGATTGGCCATCACGCCGATGTTGTGCCCTCGCCGGATGTAGCGGATGCGATCGTCGGCGGCGGCGTAGCTCCGGCAGATCTCCTCGGTGGCGTCGGTGGAGTGGTTGTCCGCCACGTGCAGTTCGAAGTCGACATCGACCTGGCCGGTCAGCGAGTCGAGGGCGCGTTCCAGATAGCTCTCGCCGTTGAACACCGGCAGGCCCACCGTGACGGGTGGGCAGGCGCGGCCGATCAATCCGGCGGTGCGGGCGGCAGGTTGGGTTCGAGGTGGCATCAGCTCTCCCTCATCTGAAGCACCGATGTCGTCGCGTCGCGCGCAGCGGGCACTCGAGCCTCCAGCCCGATGCGGTCGGCCCGTACCCAATGCCCGCCCGCCTCCTCCACCTCGGGGTAGGCGGCACGCACCTCGGTCAGCAGGTCGGGCACGAACAGCAGGACCAGATCGGGTTGCAACGTGCGCAGCGCTTCCGGCCCGACGATGGGAATCCCGGCGCCCGGCAGTCTGCGGCCCTGTTTCGGCTCGGCGGCGTCGACCACGGCGGACAGCAGCTCCGGTCCGATGCCTGCGGCACACAGCAACGGAACCGCGCGCGAGGCGGCCCCGTAGCCGACGACCCGCAATCCGCTGCCCGTCGCCTGTTCCAGCCAAGACCACAACTCCAGCGCGCCGCGTTCCATAGCCGACTGCAGGCGGGAGACCTGCGCGACGTCCAGCACTCCGAAGGCGCGTTCCTCGCGGATCAAGGCGGTCACGCCGTCGGATTGGCGTCCCTCGCGGGAGCAGGCCAGCAGCACCGTCCCGCCGTACAGGTCGAAGGTCCAGGCTCGTCGCGCCACCAGACCCAGCCGTTCCACCATGTTGACCAGCGTCGGAGTCGAGTAGTAGGCGTAGTGACCGTGTCGTAGCGCGTTCCACTCGCCGTCCCGCAACACCGAGGCCAGCGAGTGGAACTGGATGAGCAGCGTGCCGCCCTCGGCGAGACCGTCGATCCGCTTCGACAACGCGGCGAACTGGTCCGCCTCGTGCATCAGGCCGAAACAGTCCAGCACCAGATCGGCCTGTTCACCCGGCGACACCTCGGTGAGCCCCCGGTTGGCCAGCAGCCCCGCCCAGGAACCGCCATGGGGGCTGCCGTACTCGGCGAATCGCCCGTTCAGTGGCAGGAACCCTGCGGCAGCGGCCCGGTAGACGGCCTGCTCGGCCTGCCGCACCAACGCAGCCGGTTCGACCCCGCGGGGTTCCTCCGGTGCGGTGTCGTCCTCGAGTAGTTGCGCCAACCCACAGGCGACGCACATCCCCATACGCAGCGGGAACAGTGCCTCGGTCCGAGGATCATCCGCCGGTGGGAAGTCGTCGCACGCTGGTTGCGCACCGAGATCGAGCACGACCTCGACGCCGGATTCATCACAGTAACGACATGCCTGCGCACTCACCGCGACCACCGTCCTGGTCCGCCCTGGACAATGAGCCGGTGCGTGTAGTCCACAGTGAACTCGACGGTGTCCTGCTCTTCGTGCCGCAGCCCAGCCATGATCGGCGGGGACTGTTCACCAGAACCTTCGATGCGACGATCGCCGCCGAGCACGGCATCGATGCGACCGCCTTCCGCCAGGACTCCCAGTCGCGCTCGCAACGCGGCGTGCTGCGGGGCCTGCACGGCCGCGCCGGGCGCGGCGAGTCGAAGCTGGTGCGGTGCGCGCACGGCGCGGTGCACGACGTGGTGATCGACGCCCGCCCCGGCTCGGCGACCTTCGGTGCGCAGGCGTCGTTTCGGCTCGACGACCGGGATTTCGCGCACCTGTTCGTGCCCGCAGGCTTCCTGCACGGCTTCCAGGTCCTGACCGAGCAGGCCGATGTCTGCTACCGCATCGACGTCGAGCACGATCCGACGCAGGACCTCGCGGTGCGCTACGACGATCCGACCCTGGCCATCGAATGGCCGTTGCCGGTGAGCGTGCTCAGCGACCGCGACGCGGGGGCTGGCTCCTGGACCGATCTTCGAGACCGGTTGTCCTGAGCCGACCTCGCGTCGAGGGGCCTCGGTCCCCCGGAGTGTCGATTCGCCCGATAGGCCGTTCATCGGACCGAGGCGAGCTTGGCGGGCCGGAGGTCCTCGGCGAGGCGGCCCCTGTCGCGCAGCCCGGTGAGCCAGGCCAGCCGGGTGAACCGCTCGTGGAAGTCGGCCGAGGTCAGCCCATAGGCGGAATAGGTGGCATGCAGCTCTTCTGCGCCGTCTCCGACCGACCAGCGAGGTGCGAAGGCGGGGATCCGGTCCCGAATCCGGCTGAAATCGACCCGGTACGAGCGAGGATCCGCGCCGTTCTCGCCGGTGATCAGCAGACTGGAGCCCGGAATCGTCGCCACCACTGCCTCGGCGATCTGGGCGACGGTCAGGTTGTTGGTGGCCAGCCCGACATTGAAGGCCGCGGAGTGCACGGCGTGTCGAGGCGCTTGCAGCGCGGCGAGGAACGCGGCGGCGATGTCGCGAACGTGTACCAGGGGCCGCCACGGAGTGCCGTCCGAGAGCACCCGCACCTGGCCGGTGAGCATCGCGTAGCCGACCAGGTTGTTCAGCACGATGTCGACGCGCTGCCGAGGCGAGGCGCCGAAGGCGGTGGCGTTGCGCAGGAACACCGGACTGAAATGGTCATCGGCCAGTTCGCGCAGGTCGTCCTCGACACGCACCTTGCTCTCGGCGTAGGGGGTGACCGGCCGCAAGGCGGCTTCCTCGTTGACCAGCTCGTCGCCTGCGGCGCCGTACACCGAGCAGGTCGAGGCATAGAGGAATCGGCGTACCCCGGCGGCCTTGGCCAGCGCGGCCAACCGCACCGAGGCATGGTGGTTGATCTCGTAGGTCATCTCCGGCGCCAGGTGGCCGAGCGGGTCGTTGGACAGCGCGGCCAGGTGGACCACGGCATCCACCCCTCTGAAGTGCTCCTCGGTGGCATCGCGGATGTCGATGCGGTATCCGCCCGGATCCGCCACGGCAGGCCCGAGCAGGCAGTCGGCGAACAGACCCGAATCCATTCCGACGATCTCGTGGCCCGCACCCATCAACACCGGGACGAGGACGCCGCCCAGATAGCCGAGGTGACCGGTGACTAGAACTCGCATGAGTCGATTCCCTCCACAACGATCTTGTTCGTGAAGAAGGCCTCGGCGTAGGTGCTTCTGCTCTGCACGCCACGCACCGAGGCCAGGGCGAGGAAGGTCTCCTGGCGAAACCAGGTTCGGTCGTGTTGCGAGGGGTAGTGCCGCATCAACAGCTCGGCCTTCCGCGTGGCCACGGCGGCCGAGATCGGCAGGAAGACCGCAGGCTGAGCCAGATCGGCATCCCACTTGAGGATCTCGTAACCCAGCAGTTGCGGTCCTCGGAAGACCGTCGGAACGAGTTCGGCGATCGTGCGGTGATCCTGATGCTGATCATGCGGCGCCGGAGCGATCACCACATCCGGTTCGCAATCGGTGCGCAGAGCTTCGAGTTCGTCCTTGACCGTCTTCCAGTGCTCGGGCAACCGGCCGTCCGGTAGGGCGAGCACGCGCAGGTCGAGCCGTGCACCGGGACAGAAGTCCGCCAGCGCGGCCTTCTCCTCGATCTCCCGCGCGGTGTCTGCTCCGGTGAACACCAGCGCGGTGATCCGCAGTCCGGGATTTGCCTGGCAGAGGCGCAGCAGCGTGCCACCGGCGCCGATGGCGATGTCGTCGCAGTGCGCACCGAGGACGGTCAGCTCGCGGAGGCCGGTCAGTCGTGGTCCCCACATCAGCGTTCGATCCCCACCGATGCCCGTTGCCCGGCCGGTGTGCCGGTCTGCGCGCCTTCCCACAGCATCCAGGGCCGGTCGCCGGTGAAGTAGCTCGCCTCCAGGGCCGCCCGTTCCTTGGCGGTGTCGGCCGGCTGCCAGAAACCCCGATAGGGGTAGGCGAACAACTCGCCGCGTTTGGCCAGTTCACCGCAGGCGTCGTCAACCAGGTCCCCGCCCTCGGGCAGCCGCGCGAAGATCTCCTGGGTGAGCACGAAGTAGCCGCCGTTCTCCCAGATCGGCAGGTTGCTCACCGGGCTGATCGCACTGACCATGCTCCGCGCGCCCAGCTCGACGCAGTGGAAGGACGACTGCGGCGGGACGACCAGCATCGCCGCAGCGGCGCAGGACGACTCGAAGCGGCCGACGAGGTCGTCGAGCGGGGCGTCGGTGAGCACGTCGGCGTAGTTGGCCAAGAAGACCTCCTCGTCGGTCAACAGGTGCCGGACGCGACGCAGCCGTTCCCCGATGCTCGAATCAAGCCCGGTGTGGACGAACTCGATGCTCCATCCGCTGATGTCGGTCGACCGCAGCCGAACCGTGCCGTCGCGCAGCACGAAGTCGTTCGAATCGGTCTCCGCGTAGTTGAGGAAGAAATTCTTGATGTGTTGGGCCCCGTAACCGAGGCAGAGAATGAACTCGGTGTGCCCGAAGTGCGCGTAATACCGCATGACATGCCATAGCAACGGGCGCGGACCGACCGTGTGCATCGGTTTCGGCAGATCATCGGCGGTCCCATTGCGCATGCGCATTCCGTAGCCGCCACAGAACAACACGACCTTCACCGCGAGCTCCTCACCGGTCGGGGGGTCGGATCCACCACGTCGAGTTGCGGGATGGGGAAGACGAGTCGACCGCCCCAGTCGCCGATATAGCCGAGTGCCTCGGTCAACTCGGTCCGCAGGTTCCAGGGCAGTACCAGGACGTAATCGGGCCGGTCGATGGCGAGCTGCTCCGGAGCCAGAATGGGAATTCGGGTGCCCGGCGTGAATCGGCCGTGCTTGTACGGATTCCGATCGACGGTATAGCGCAGGAGATCGGGGCGGATTCCGCAATAGTTCAACAGGGTGTTCCCCTTGCCGGGTGCGCCGTAACCGACGACGGTGCGCCCCGACCTCGCAGCGTCGAGCAGGAACTCGAGCAGTTCCAGGCGCAGGGCACTGGCGGCGGCGCCGAATCCGGTATGTCCGGCGAGATCGTGCATCCCGGCCTCACTCTCGGCCGCCAGCACCGCCAGCATCCGGGCCGATGGCTCGCCTGCCACCTCGGCGGGGCGCGCCCAGAGTCGGATCGAGCCGCCGTGGGTCGGCAAGGTCTCGACGTCGACGACCGCCAGCCCGCCGGTGGCCAGGGCCAGTTGCGCCGATCGAACCGTGTAGTACTGGAAATGCTCGTGGTAGACCGTGTCGAACTGTCGGTGCCGCACCAGGCTGAGCAGGTGTTGGACCTCGATGCTGATCCAGCCGTCGTCGGCGACCAGCGCCCGCAGCCCCGAGGTGAAGCCGACGAGATCGGGCACATGCGCGTAGACGTTGTTGGCGACCACCAGGTCGGCAGGCCCGTGCTCGGCGCGCAATCGGGCGCCCGAGGCCGCGTCTAGGAAGGCGGTATGGGTGGGAACGCCCCGGTCCCTGGCCGCGGCGCCGACGTTGGCCGACGGCTCGATACCGAGACAGCGGATACCCCGGTCGACGACGTGGGAGAGCAGGTAGCCATCGTTGCTCGCCACCTCGACCAGGTAGGAATCCGATCCCAGCTGCAAGCGGTCGACGGCGTCGGCGACGAAGCGTTCGGCGTGCGCCACCCAGGAGGTGGAGTAGGACGAGAAGTACGCGTACTCGGAGAAGGTGTCCTCGGGAGTGATCAGCGCGGGCAGCTGCACGAGCAGGCAGGCCGAGCACACCCGGAGGTGCAGCGGATAGCTCGGTTCCGGTCGGTCCAGTTCGGCCGCCGTCAGGAATCGTTCACAGGGCGGCGTCGCGCCGAGGTCCAGCATGCTGACCAGCTCGGTCCGGCCACACAGTCGGCAGTTCATCAGTACGCCCCCTGGCCCCGGACCACGGCCCAGACGGTCTTCCACAGGATCACGAAGTCCAGGGCGAGCGACCAGTTCTCCACATAACGCAGGTCGAGCCGGACCGACTCCTCCCAGGACAGGTCGCTTCGACCGCTGACCTGCCACAGCCCGGTGAGCCCCGGCTTCACCAACAACCGGCGGCGCGCGGCCGGGTCGTAGTGCTCGACCTCCTCCGGCAGCGGTGGGCGCGGCCCTACCAACGACATCGAGCCGGTGACCACGTTGAACAGTTGGGGAAGCTCGTCGATCGAGTAGCGCCGCAGCACCGCCCCGACCTTGGTGATCCTCGGATCACGGCGCATCTTGAACATCGGCCCCGCGCCCTGGTCGTCGCCAGGGTCCATCCCGGCACGCAGCCGATGCGCGCCCTGGACCATCGAACGGAATTTGATCATCGTGAATATCCGGCCCTCTCGACCGACGCGCCGTTGGCGGTACAGGATTGGTCCACCGCTGTCGATGCGGATCAACACCGCGATGACCAGGAACAACGGCGCGGCCAACAGCAGCAGCAACACCGCGACGATCCGGTCGACGCAGTCCTTGACCACCCGCTTCACCCCGGTGAAGGTCGGCTGGCTGACCCAGAGCAACGGCAGTCCGAACACCGGAGCGACATTGAGTCGGGGCCCGGTGACCTCGAGCAGCATCGGGGCGACGACCATCTCCGCGTCGCTGCCCTCCAGCTGCCAGGCAAGACGTTGGATCCGTCCCGGTGTCCAATAGGGATCGGGCGCGAGTGCGACCACGCGGTAGCCACCCGCACCGACGAGCTCGGCGAGTTCATCGATGGTGCCGACGACCGGGACGCCGTCGATCTCACCGCGTTCCCAGGCCATCAGTCCGGACCAGCTGTCCCTGGTGATGCACACACCGTCGATCCGCCAGCCGCTGTGCGGTTCGCGTCGCGTTCTGGCGATCAGCTCGCGCAAGGTCTCGACACCCCCTGCGGCGAGCACCGGTAGCAGGCATTGCCCGGCACGCCGACGGCGATGCAGCGCCTGTCGGATGACATAGCGAACGGGCAGCGCCGTCAGTCCGATCAACGGAACGACGACGAAGATCCAGGGGCGCAGCACGGTGAGCTGCCACGCGAAACCGATCAGAGCCAGGAACACCATCGTGGAGAGCAGCGCCCGCCCGACCCGGCGGTACTCCTCGGCGCCGTGGCCGAGGCCGCGGGGATCCCACGCATGGGAGACGAACAACGCTCCCAGCACACAGGCCGCCGTGATGACGGCGGAGAGGACCAACGCCGCGGCGTTCCAGCCGGGCGCGACCGCCGCCGTGGAGCCACTGCGCAGCATTGTCACGGCTGCGACGGTGACGACGGACAGCGTGGTCAGATGGTCGGCGAGGATGACATGGCGGCGGTGCCTGCGCTGCCATGCATCGGTGGACGCTCGAAGGACCGTGGGGACGACGTCGAGGCGCGGCTCGCTCGGGACGATGTGCACCGCCTGTCTGTCATTCACCTGGCTTCTCACCCGTTTCTGTTCGCGAGGGTCGAACACATCGACGGACTACGGCGTGAAACGCCTGCCGAGTGACTGCCGTCGGAGTCGGGTGCTGCTTTCCGACTCCAGAGCACCAGCGGTTGGCCTGGGCCCGGCTGTGAATGCTGACCCGCCCCCGCGCGGGTCGTCATCACCGGTGTGGGAATCCCTGTCTTCCTCAGACTCTGCGCTGTGAAGGCAGTGAAACATCCAACGGCACCGCAGGGCTGAGCGCGGACCCAGAAGCGCACTAATCCATTGGGCGCGAAAAGGATCACACTATTCAGCGACTTTAGTCACGTTGCGCGATCAAATAACGCGATTCGACCCGGCTTCGCCTGCGGCACTCGAATGAGTAAATGCGAAATTGCGTTCCCGTGATCGACTATCGGTGAGCAAGGAAATCCGATGCGACACGGCGAGGCGTTACGGCATTGATATGTTGAGCTAGTCAAGGAATCGATTGGGCGCTTCGCAAAGCAGTCTGAATAGCACCGTATCGCATTGGGCCAGCCGGACTAGTCCGAATATGGCTCGTTCCTCGGGCGAGAACCACCGCGTTTCAAGACGTGGAACATGCTGGGGATTGCACCGCCACCGAACGAGCCATGACCGGTCGGGGATCGGAGTCCGCGCTGCTTTCTCGACCACGGTCTCGTCGCCGGGGTTCCGCCCCGTCACGTGGTCACCGCTTCGGCCTACTCGACGGCCCAACCGGGCACCGGCTGCCGTCACCGGAATAAACGGAAAAGCCCCCACCCGAAACGGGTAGGGGCTTGACTGCGCGGAGCACCATTTGGTGGCCAGGGCCGGGATCGAACCGGCGACCTTCCGCTTTTCAGGCGGACGCTCGTACCAACTGAGCTACCTGGCCGTTCGCTCCCGACTGAACCAGCCGTTTGCTGTTGCGACCCCGACGGGACTCGAACCCGCGACCTCCGCCGTGACAGGGCGGCGCGCTAACCAACTGCGCCACGGGGCCAATGTTCTGGCCTAGTGTACTGCGTGCTCCCAACGGGATTCGAACCCGCGCTGCCGCCTTGAAAGGGCGGAGTCCTAGGCCGCTAGACGATGGGAGCGTGGCCGTTTCGGGTCCGACCCGACCTCGCTTCCAACTGGTGTTCGTTGGGAGCGACGATAGCTTAGAACACATCATCGACAGATGACAAAGCGGGTGGTCAAAGGGGGTTTCGCCCCACAGGGCCCGCTCGCGCCACCGGAGGGAAACAGCGGGTCGCGCGCCACATATTCGCAGGTCAACGACTCGCAAACGCCGATTTGAACCGATTGCCAGGCATCCTGCGCCGAACCGACGAACGGGAAACTCGGGCCAACCAATCCATAGTGGCCCTCGTCACTCTCGTCCGGTAGTGCCGTCCAACACCGCCGACCCCGCCCCGCATCGACGTTCCGTTGCAGGTGAGCGGCCCGAGAACCCGCCAACACAGCTTTCGTGGGACCGGGTGGATCGGCCCCCGACCGCCGGAATGCGAGCTCACCGTCAGAACTCGATCACGACCCGTGATCGACAGCGATGGACTTCGGCACCCGGGCGGCAATGGCATACCGGCCGGGACGCCGATGAATCACCGATGAGAGATCAGCGCCGCACCGGCGGGACGCCGTCCTCGTCGGGAACCAGCCCGAGCATGTCCAACAGCATCCGGCAGTCCTCGACGCCGTGCGCACCTCTGGCCACCGCAACACGGGCCCGATGCACCTGAGCCTCGGAGATTCGCGGTGACTCTCCGTTGCGCTGCGTAGGCACCGCTGGAGTCGTCCGGTCGAATTGATCTTCGGTCTGCCACAAGAACTTTCGCACGTCAAGCGACCCGTTCATGGTGCCTCCCCGACTCGGCTTCGGCCGCAGATTATCTGTCTGTTCAGACCCTCGCAGCCCCCCGCAGAGTGATTCAACCGAGATGAACCACTACGCTGAGTAGCAAAGATCGCCAACGAGTTCGCTCTGAAGATCGGCATCTTCGCCGCGAGCGTGATGACCGAGAACGGCGAATCGAAGCGCTTGACGACCCGAGCGAGCCGCGCTGCGACACGCCCGGGAGATCAACTCGAAGCGCTCGCAAACGTGGTCGGATCCGTCCACTGTGTATCCGTCGACCGGCGGTCCGGCTCATGCCGAGACCGGAAGGTGACGGGCGTCTCCAACCTGGCGAAACGAAGCCGCGGGTTGGACGACGGCCGACTGCGGTGGACTCGGGGACGGCTCGACCCGACAGCAATGCGGGTCTCAGGGATAAACAAAAGGTAACGAAAGTTCGGCGAAGTGGGTGCCATCGCCCCGTAGGCCGTGCAAGAATCTCGTTGCTGACACACCCCCAGTCAGCAACTGTGGAGATTCCCCCCTCCAGCCCCCGCGCTCCTCCCCCTGGCGCGGGGGCTTCTCCCTTTTCGGGGCCGATTCGCGCGCGGCGTCCGGTCGATCAAACCCGATGGGAACGACACAACGGGCCTCCTGGATCGTTCCCTGTGGTCGCCATCACATCTCGACGCTTACCCGCAACCATTTCGTTATCGTGTCCGCCGTGGCTTTTGGACGTAGCAAGAACGCTCGACACCGCCCCCAGGCCGAGGAAACCGCCGCACCACAGGACAACGAGCTGGAGTCCTACCTGGCCGCCCTCGCGCCCGAGAGCGATCTCGAGACCACCGCGACCGGCAACCGCTTCAACTCCCAGGTCTTCCAGCTGCGTCTCCCGATGGGCGCAGGCGAGCAGTTGCAGAGCCTCGCCGAGGAGTTGGAGACCTCCCCTCGCGAGCTGATGCAGGAGTGGATGCTGCAGCGGCTCAACTGGGAAGCCCGACAGCAGCAACAGCGCTGGATCCCGGCCGCCCCCCAGGCGACCCTCCAGGGCAGTCTCTGACCGACCGGTTCCACTCCGATCGGGTCCCGGCACCCCCGAAGATCGTCGGCCCCGATCAGCCGCACCACGGCTCCCCCGCCGTTTCCTCCCCGAGAATGCCGAAGGCCGTCACCACAGTTGGTGACGGCCTTCTTGCTGTCGCTATCGACTTCTCATCGAGCGGACCGGTCTACTCGGTGACGATCAGCTCGGGGGGCACCGGTCGGTCCTCGGCCAGGGCACTGAACAGTTCCTGGCTCTTGGCCTCATCCCAGTAGACGACGGACATCCCCCGCTCGTCGCCGAAGCCGCCGAAGGGCACGGTGGTGGTCACGCCCTCCCCGCCGACGAAGGCCCGCATCGCGAAGGCCAACCCACCGAGGTTCCAGATGTGGTCGTCCTCGTTGACGATCGCCAACTCGGCGGTGTCCAGGGCGAGCGGGATGCTGTTGAAGGGATTGGCCAGCACGCCCGCGCTGGTCGCCTTCTGCATCAGGGCCGACAGGAACTCGCGCTGCCGCTCGACCCGGTCGAGGTCGCCGAGCGCGCTGGCCCGGGTCCGAACGTAACCGAGGGCCTGTGCGCCATCGAGCTCCTGGCAACCCGCTTGCAGGTCGATACCCGCCAACGGGTCGTTGATCGGCTCGTCGAGGCACATCTCCACCCCGCCGACGGATTCCACGATGCCCGCGAAGCCGTCGAAGCCGACCTCCGCGTAGTGGTCGATGCGCAGCCCGGTGGCCGTCTCGACGGTACGGGTCAGCAATTGCGGCCCGCCGAAGGAGAATGCGGCGTTGATCCGGTTCGGCTCGTATCCCTCGATGGGAAGGAACGAGTCTCTCGGCAGACTGAGCAGCGTCGGCGCCACATCGTTGTCCGGGATGTGCAGCAGCATGATCGTGTCGGTACGCCTGCCCGCAGCCTGTCCGGTCGCGAGGTCCGCCTGCTGGCCCTCGTCCAGTCCCTCACGACTGTCGGAGCCCACGATCAACCAATTGGTGCCCTCGGCCGCCTCGGGCCTGCCCGGGTAGTCGACGAGGGCTTCCTCACGGGTCAGCTGGGAGTCGATCCAGAACACCAATCCGCCCATCGCCAACAGAATGACGAGGAGGAAGACACCGATTCGACGTCCCCACCTGGGTTTCTTGCGTGGCCTGGTCATCCGTGCGCCACCCTGCCCCGGAGCAGGTGGACGCCCACCGCCCTGATAGTGCGGTTGCTGCTGGTGTGGTGGTGCCTGTCGTGCTCCATAAGGCGCTTGCCGAGGGTTGACCTCGGGCATCATCGCAGTGCGATCCACCCGTGGTCGTCTGCCCGGCTCGGGCCTGCCGTCCCATCTGCCACTCATGCGTTTTCGCATCCGTCGGTCGATTTCGGCGGAGAAGTCCCCAGCGGAGACTCCCTAGATAACAAGACGCATCTTTTCCTATCAGGTTGCCTCTCATCGCCGAAGGCTGTCGATCACCAGGCTCCTCCGTTGGTCGAATACGAGGATCCGGCACGGCTGGATCGGCCGGCGCCCGCGATCTTCACCGGTCAGCGGTTCGGGCTCGCCAACGCGGCCAGCTCGGTGCCGGTGCGATACAACGAGATCAGCAACGGCCGCAGCGCGCGACCGGCCGGGGTGAGGCGGTAGGTCACCCGCACCGGGAAGGCTCGATGGACCTCGCGCTCCACCAGGTCTCGCCGGACGGCCTCGGTGAGCCGCTCGGTCAGCACCTTGGCGCCCAACCGTGGCAGCGCGGCCCGCAGTTCGCCGAAGGACCTCTCGCCGTGCAGCAGCTCCCGAAGGACCAGGGTGGTCCACCGCCCGCTGATGGCCGCCAAGGCGATCTCCACCGGGCAGTCGTCGACGGGCTCGGTCACCCGCCCGGACTCGTCCGGCACCAGCTCGGCGTCCCAGACGCGGGTTTCCGTTTGGTGACCTTCGTCGCGAGCGGTTGAGCTGCTGTGGTGAGCATTCATCAGAACCCCATTGTGCGACTGACCGAGTCCGCAGGCGAGCATCCCTTCGTCTTCGCCTCGGCTTTCAACTCCGGCCGATCCGAGGCGGTCGAGGCGGTGTACGAACCGAATGCCGTCCTCATCGCGCAACCCGGCGCCCCGGCGAGCGGCGCACAGCGAGCGGCAGGCAATCAACGGCTGCTGGACCTCGGGCTCCCGATCAGGCTGACCCCGAGGCACGTCTACGAGGTCGACGACCTCGCGCTGCTCATCGTCGACTGGGTCATCGAGGGCACCGACGCCGACGGTTCCGAGGTCCGTGTCGAGGGAACCGCCACCGATGTCGCCCGGCGCGGCGAGGACGGCCGCTGGCGCTATGTGATCGACAACCCCTTCGGCACGGCCTGACCGACCACACACGCCCCTCCAGCCGCCCCGTAGACCGTCGGGCTCCGGGGTCGGCGGGTGATTGACGACGAGGCGCCGAGGCAGGCATCCTGGCCTCGGCTGCCCTCTCGCCGTCGGTCTCGGACGTGTCGCGCCTCGAACCCGACTGTGGCGGGAGTCCCCCAGCACCCGAGCCCGTCGAGGATCACTATCGGACAGTGATCACCGAGACGGGCCGATACGTGTTGGGGAGGGTGCATGTCCGAGCAACGACTGTCCGATCGACTGCGGCAGGCGCTGGCCGATGGCGACGACCTGTTCTTGACCTCCGGGTACGCCAGGTTGCCCGACAGCGTGGCCGGCCACTCGCAGTACGAGCGCATCGGGGTCGTCCTAGTCGTCGATCGCCGAACCGGCCGGATCGCGGCCGCCGACACCACCCTGCTCACCGGGCTCGGCACCGAGTTCTTCCGCGCCCTGGTCGAGAACCGATCGCTGTTCGCCGACCCGGCGGGCATCCTCGACACGGTGCGCGATCGCTACCACGGCCAGTCCGGCCCCGCGCTGCTCACAGCGTTGAAACGCTGTTTGGAGAACTGCGTCCACCTCGCGGCGGCAGCCGAGCGCCCCGGCGATGACGGCGACTGACGGGGTCCGGCGGAGACGTCGGGCTCGGGCCGCCCCCGCCGAGCTGCTCCCGGATCCACGTGCCCGGCCCGATGCGGTACAGGGCCGCAGCCGCCGCACCGCCCCCGAAACCCTCGCAGACCGCACCACCCGCTGACCACCTTCCCGACTACCCGGTCGGGCAAGGGACGACAACGCCGATAACCGGGCGGAACGACAACCGAGACGGAGTGCCGATGAGCAAGTCCACCCCAGATCCCCGTGACTTCCTCGATGTCGATGGGCAGCTCACCGACGAGGAGCGCGACGTGCGCGACCTGGTGCGACGCTTCGCGGCCGATCGCCTCACCCCGAATGTGGCCCAGTGGTACGAGAGCGGACGGCTGCCGATCGAGCTCGCCAAGGAGTTCGGCGAACTCGGGCTGCTCGGCATGCACCTGAGCGGCTACGGCTGCACCGGGGCGAGTGCGACCGCCTACGGCTTGGCCTGCCGCGAGCTGGAGGCCGTGGACTCCGGGTTGCGCAGTTTCGTCTCGGTGCAGGGCTCGTTGGCGATGTTCGCCATTCACAACTGGGGATCCGAGGAGCAGAAGCAGACCTGGTTGCCCCGGATGGCCGCAGGGGAGGCGATCGGCTGCTTCGGGTTGACCGAGTCCGATGCGGGATCCGATCCCGGTTCGATGCGAACCAGGGCCCGCCGGGACGGCTCGGACTGGGTACTCGACGGCAGCAAGATGTGGATCACCAACGGAACCCTGGCCGATGTCGCGGTGGTCTGGGCAGGCACCGAGGAGGGCATCCGGGGCTTCGTGGTGCCGACCGACACCCCCGGCTTCACCGCCAACGAGGTGCACGGGAAGTTGTCGCTACGGGCCTCGGTGACCGCAGAGCTGGTCTTCGAGGGACTCCGGCTGCCCGCCGACGCGGTGTTCCCCGAGGTGATCGGGCTGCGGGGCCCGTTGAGCTGCCTGAACGAGGCCAGGTACGGAATCGCCTGGGGTGCGGCGGGAGCCGCGCGCGCCTGCTACCAGGCCGCGCTGGACTACAGCCTCACCCGCGAACAGTTCGGCAAGCCGATCGCCGCGTTCCAGCTCACCCAACGCAAGCTCGCCGACATGCTGGTGGCCTCGGATCGCGCCGCGCTGGTCGCTCTGCACCTGGGCAGGCTCAAGGACTCTGGCACGCTGCACCACACCCAGGTCAGCTTCGGCAAGCTCGCCAACGTCTCGGAGGCGTTGACGGTGGCCCGCACCGCGCGCGGTGTCCTCGGGGCGAACGGCATCACCGGCGAGTACCCCGTGATGCGGCATGCGGCCAACCTGGAGACGGTGGTGACCTACGAGGGCACCGAGGAGATGCACGCGTTGTCCCTTGGCGCGGCGGTCACCGGTATCCCGGCCTTCCGCTGAGTCTCGTCGGCTGCGGGGTCGACGTGTGCCTACGTCGGTCCCGCAGCTCAACGCTGTTGCGGGTCGGGTGGTCTGCTGATGCCCCGCATCGGAATCGGCCAGGACAGGATCATCGTGCTGGCGGTCTCGCCGTACTCCCAGAGCCGTTCCAGCAGTCGTTCCAATGCGGCGATATCGCGGGTGACCACGTGCACCAGGGAGCAGATGTCACCGGTGATGCGCAGGACGCCCCGCACCTCGGGCCAATCGCTGATCTGCTCGGGACGCAGGGTGATGCACCGGGGTCCGTAGCACTTCATCTGCACCAGTGCCTGCACGCCGAGGCCCGCGCGCGGCGGGTCGACCTCGGCGCGGTAACCGGTGATCACCGCCGCCTCCTCGAGTCGCCGAACCCTGGTGGCGACGGTCGGCGCCGAGACTCCGACCTGCCTGGCCAATTCGTTGAACGAGATGCGGGCGTCGGCCTGCAGGTGGTGCAGCAGTTCCCAGTCCAGATCGTCCAGCTCCATCGGCGAGCCCCCGTGTCTCGAACCAAAGAATGATCTTGCTGTGGGCCGTCCGGCCGACGTTCTCACGATCGTAAAGCGGAACCGGCCGATCGCTGACGAATTCCAAATCGGACAGGGAGATCGCAGGCCATCGACCATTCCGATGGCCCAGGACAACCGGCAGGATCGACAACAGTTGCCGAGCCGACCTGCCGGGAGGTGTTTCGACCATGGAGGCATCCCCAGACCCGACCACCGAGCCTCATTGCGTATTCGACACGAGTACGCCCTACGACGACTACATCAGAGCCGATGCGCTGACCCGGCTGGCCCGCCCGAGAACCGATGATCCGGCCGAGCTGGCATTCTTGATCAGCAGTCAGGTGATGGAACTCTGGTTCACGCTGCTGATCCACGAGTGGCGGACCGCCGTGCGGCTACTCGCCGAGGACGACCTGCCGGGCGCGATGACGGCGTTGCGTCGCAGTCTGCCGACGCTCTCGGCGCTCAACGCCGCCTGGCAGCCGATCGCGCGGCTGACTCCGGCGCAGTTCGACTCCTACCGCCCCGCCCTTGGCAAGGGTTCCGGCTTCCAGTCCGCGCGGTACCGGGAGCTGGAGTTCCTGCTCGGCGAGAAGTCGGCGAACATGCTCAAACCGCACGAGGGCACACCGAGGGCCCATGCCGAGCTGACCGAGGCATTGCTGGCGCCGAGTCTCCACGACGCCGCCGTGGACTTCGTGCAGCGCAAGAGCGCACCGCTGCCCCAGCCCACCAGGGAACGCGATCGAACCCACAGCCATCCGGCGGATCCGGCGATCGAGCAGCTGTGGCGGCGGGTGTACAACGGAGACGATCGGGAGCTGATCGAACTCGGCGAGGTGCTCACCGACATCGCCGAGGGGTTCTGGCGATGGCGCTCCGATCACCTGATGGCGACCCGACGTGCGATGGGCAGCAAGCCGGGCACCGGTGGTTCGGCCGGTGTCACCTGGCTGGAGCGTCGCGCTGCGCGGTTGGTGTTCCCCGAGCTGTGGACGGTGCGAACCGATGGCTGATCTGGATGGCACGACGAGTTCCGACCTCGCCGCGTTGACCGCCAGGGCACGGCAGGCCGACGCAGCCGATCCGCTGGCCGCCGTTCGCGACCGATTCACCCTTCCCGATGGCCTCGTCTATCTGGACGGCAACTCGCTCGGTGCGCTGCCGACCGCGGTCCGACCGCGTATCGATGCATTGCTCGATCAGGAGTGGGGCCGGGGGCTCATCTCCTCGTGGTGGGACGCCGATTGGTGGCGGGCACCGCAACGGGTCGGGGATTTGATCGCGCCGTTGCTGGGTGCGGCCGAGGGCCAGGTGGTGGTGGGCGATTCCACCAGCGTCAACGTGTTCCGCGCGGTCGTCTCGGCCTGGCGGTTGGCCAATGCCGACGATCCCGGACGCACCGAGATCGTCGTCGACGACACGACCTTCCCCACCGACGGCTATCTCGCGGCCTCCGCCGCCCGACTACTCGGCGCCTCCATCCGACGACGACTGCTGACCGAGTCGGACGCCTTCGACGCGCACACCGCCGTGGTGCTGGCCAATCACGTCGATTACCGCACCGGCCGACTCTGGGATCTGCCCGAGATCACCGCACGGGCCCACCACGCGGGGGCCAGGGTGGTGTGGGACCTCTCGCACAGTGCGGGTGCGATGCCGATCGACCTCGACCGGCACGGCGTGGACCTCGCGGTGGGCTGCGGGTACAAGTTCCTCAACGGCGGACCGGGAGCGCCTGCCTACCTCTACGTGCGGTCGGAGTTGCAGGACCGGTTGGAGCAGCCGCTGCCCGGCTGGTCCTCGCATGCGGAGCCGTTCGCGATGGAGGCGGAGTACCGCCCGGCGTCGGGCATCGTCCGGGCCAGGGGCGGCACCCCCGAGATCCTCTCGCTGCTGGCCTTGGAGGCCGCGCTGACGGTCTGGGAGGGCGTCGAGATAACGCAGGTGCGAGCCAAGAGCCTGGCCCTTACCGACTTCTTCCTGGACTGCGTCGACGCCCTCGTGGAACCGGGTCGCTTCGGCTGTCTCACCCCCCGCGACGACGATCGGGGCAGCCAGGTGTCCCTGACCGCCTCGGATGCCGCCGAGTTGGTGCCCCTGCTCGCCCGACACCAGGTCGTCGGGGATCACCGACCACCGGATGTTCTGCGGTTCGGGTTCGCCCCGTTGTATGTCGGATTCGCCGAGGTGCTGCGGGCGGCTCAGGTGTTGGCCGAGGTGTCCCGGCGGCCACACCACTGAGGCGACGGGCTTGGTCAGCCCGCGCGGCGCTGGGCCGACTGCCCACGCATCTGCCTGCGGGCATTGCGCTTTCGCCGCTGTTGAGAGCCGGTGGGGCGCTTGGACTGGTCGGTGTTGTCGTCCCGTTCCTCGGCCGCAGCAGTGTTCTCGGCCACCGACTCAGGGTCCTGGCCGCCGCTCGCGGTCGCTGTCGAGGGCTTCGGTTGTGCCGTCGGTTCGGTCGCCTGCCTGCCCGTCGCCTCGCCGGCCGGGGACGTGCTCTTCTCATCCGCAGCCGGGTCGGCACCCGCGTCGCGGGCCGCTCGCCAGGCAGGCGGGGGCTCGGCGGCTGTCTCGATGCTGCGCGTCGCCGCCCGCAATGCCTCCTGCGCATCGCTGATACGAGTGAGCGCCCATTGCTGGTGATCGTGCAATTCACCGCTGCGACGGTCGAGATCGGCAATCCGATTCGCCGCGTATTCGTCGGTTTCCCGGACCCGTTGGGCACACTCGCGATTAACCTCGGCCTCACGTTCCGCAAGGTTTCTGGCGGCCTCGGACCGGCGCGCCGACATCGCGAGTTCGAAATCCTTTTCCACTTGTTTACGCCGCGTTTTCCCTGCGGCATCAATTCGGGTGACTCGCTCGGTCGCCTCTCGCACCAAACGGTCGGCTTCTTTCTTCGCGTCGACCAGTCGTTGCGCGGTCTCCGCCTCCCTGGCCGCATACCGCTGCTCGTACTGTGCGGTCAGCGCCTCCTCGCGCGCCCGGAAGTCGGCGGTGAGCTTTCGCTGGAGTTCCTCCTGCTCGGCGACCAGGCCCTCATACCGGCCCTTCAGCTCGCCGATCTCGGCATCGACCGAGGCCCGGACGTTTCTGGCGTACTCGGCGGCCTGCGACTTCAACGCCTCGGCCTCGTCCTCGGCCAGCGCGAGCATGTGCTGCAGACGCTCGCTCAAACCCGTGGTGGTCAGGGGAGCATGAGACAGCCGACCGAGCTGGGTCCGGGTCCGTTCAAGCTCGCTGCGGGTCTGTTCGAGCACGAACTGAACCTCGGCGCATTGCGATAACGCGGCGTCCCGATCCTGGGTCACCGTCTCCAGGTCGTTATCCATGGCTTGCAGATATTCGGCGACCTGAGCTCGGTTGTAACCCCGATAGACGACGTCGAAAGACAAGCGGAGCGGGATCAGCTCGTTATCTTCGTCACGCGCCATTGCGTAATCGTAACACCGTGCGCATTCACCCGACTGCGACCCATGGCGGCCGAATAAATACCCTCTGTAACATCGCCGAGGCGGCGGCCGCCGAGGGCCCAGCCTGCCCGCATTCGGCGGCGCGCGGCACTACCAGCGCCGGAGGGCAGGTCGATCTCGCAGCGGTGATCGGCAGGACGCAGCGGGTTCGGTAGTCGGGTGGCCGAACTACGCGCAGGCCGGTGAGCGAGAACACACGGGGAACGGACCGGTGCTCGGCGCTGGCTGGACCGGGGGATCGCGCCGCAGCGCCGACCTCAGCCGTCGATCGCTTCCGACAACTGGCCGATGAGTAGTACGTACCCGTCGGGATCCACCAACCGGAACTCACCACGCGGCATGTGGTCGGGATGGCTCAGCGGCCCCGGTGCGAGCCCTGCGGCCGTCAGCCTGTTCCGCAGCGCGACGACGTCGGTGACGTGCAGGTAGAACAGCACGCCTTGACGGTGCGGATCGACGAGGTCGTCGGCTTGGGCGATCATCAGCATGGCCGAACCCGCCGCCAGCAATGCCCACACGGTCCGGCCCGTCCGTTCGACCGACTCCACCGAGGTCAGTCCCACCGCCTGGTAGAAGGCAGTCGAACGGCCGAGGTCCCGAACATGGGCGTAGGGGACGAAGGAGACGACCTCGGACACGTCGTGAACCCTACGGTCGAACACCGACGATCGCGCCATCGTTGCGGATGAATCCCTCGCTCGCGGATCGTCGAACGGAGTAGACGTCGGCTAGTGCGAATGGACTATCGACCCGTATTCGGTGTTCGGTCGCCGAACCGTTGCTCTGTCAGGAAATCGACTACGAGATCGGCCACCAGAACAGGATTCTCCAGGACCATGCCATGTCCTGCGTCGATCTCCAGCACCCGGAACGCCGGATTCTCCGCCGAAGGTAACGCCAGGTCGCGGCGTAATCCACTGCGGTGCGCATCGGCCAGCCGAGCGAGATTCGCGGGTAGGCCCGGCATGTTCCGTCCGGCGAGCACCAGCAGGAACGGGCTCCGGACCGCCCGGAGAACCGGTAGCGCGTCGCGAAATTCGGGCGATCGACGCACCGTCCCGGCGAGTTCGGCACTCGGCTTGCTGACGAACCCATCGTCCTGGGCTCGCAGCGAACGCAGGTGAGAATCGACCACCATCTGGACCGGCCAACCCATCGCCTCCGCCGCCGCGCGTTGCGCGCGCACCAGCTCGTCCGCTTGGGCCGCGGTCAGCTGCCGACCCATACCCGCGAACTGGGCGTCGAAGATCGCGTTGAGTTCGGCGAGAGCTTCGGTCAGCTCGGCAGGCTCGATGTCCGCGTAGTGCTCCGGGTCGGTCGCGGCGGACCGGTGCCCATCCAAGCTGATCGCTGCGGGACAGTCCGGGTGCCGCCGCGCCCAACAGGCCGCCACCATGCCGCCGAGCGAATGGCCGACCACGGCGGGCCGGTGGAGTCCGAGCGCGCCGATCACCGCTTCGAGGTCGTCGAGGACGGCATCCCAGTCCCAGGCTGCATCATCGGAGGCGCCGTGTCCGCGAAGATCGACCGTGACGACCCGATAGCGATCCGCCAGCAGTCCGACGATGGGCTCCCAGGTCAGGAGATTCCCGCCGAGACCGTGGAGCAACAGGATCGGCGGCCGAGCACCGCCGTGGTCACGGACGACCAGCGAACCGCCGATGACCTTGTCCAACACCGCATCAGACATGGACATCGCCCGCCTGCGTGCGGTGCAGCCCCTGAAGCCTGGCCCGGATCGACTCCGTCACGACGCCACCATCCGGATGCCCGACCAATTTCCCGCGTTTGACGAGATCGTGGACCCCCTGCCGCGTGATGCCCAGCATCGAGCCCGCGACCGCAGCGGAGACCTTGGCCGCCCCGGGGTGCCCCAGACGCCGGACGGTCACCGCGCCCAACGGGGTCCGCCACCAGGTCGCAGGCGGATCGAATGCGACGTCTCCCGGATACAGCGCGGCGATCAACTTCGCGAGGAGGCCGACGGCCAGTTGGTCGTCCGGCCCCAGGAGCTGCGCGGCCCACACCTCGGCGTCGACTCGCAACCGCTCGCGGAGATCGGTATCCGCCGTAGGGAGGAGAAGCTCCACGGGATCGAGAAGTCGGGTCTCGACGAGTCTGCGGAGGTCCTCCCGCAACTCGACATGTTCGGTCGTTGTCGACATGGCCGGTCCGCACCTCTCCCGCAACAAGTAACTTTACAAGAAACGTAAAGCACTTTACGGAAGTCGTCAAGTAGCGATGCGGCCTCGGATCCGGGGCGACGTCGCAGGAAGACCGCCCCGAATCCGCCGTCGATCCGGTTGGCCGCGCGCTTCAGCCCGCAACCAGCGGGAAAGTCGCCAGCGACCGCCAGGAATCCGGCTCGTAGGCACCGGCCATCAGCCGCACCTCGTCGACGTGCGCGGCGATCGGCAGCTCGCCCTCGATCTCCTCGGCGACCCGCACCAGGGTCGGCAGGTCGGCGAGTTGCGCATCGCCGACGGTCAGGTGCGGGACCGGCTCGTGGACACCCGCATAGGGCTGCTGCAGCGGGAAACGCTCCCATACCGCGCTGGTCAGCGCCCGAAATGCACTGTCCGGCTCCGGGCGGAGCCACACCAGGTGCTCGCCGAACCACGCGACCTCGGTGAACACGGTGTCGAAGGCGGCGAACCCTGCGAGCACCTCCCCGATCGCCTGTACTGCGGCATCGTCGATCTCGTCCGGAGGAAGGAAGGGATAGAGGACCGTGACATGCGCCGGAACCCCACCGACCGCGGAACGATCCAGGGTGCGTCGATGGCGGCCCACCGCAGGCTCCGCCGAGGGAATCGGAACGATCAAAGCGCTCCTGGTCAACGCGGGTGCCGGATCGGAGAGAATTTCGGTCATGGCTTGAATGATCCCAAGGCCGGACGAGCTGCGGCACATCTCATCGTCGAGGACGACCGTGTCGCGAGTCGATGACCGACCCGATATGGTCCCGTACCGCATCGGCGAACCGACCGGCTCTTGAACCCGCTGGGCGTACCATCGCGCGGTGCCTGCACCGGGATGCTTCGAGGAGTCGACAGCCGAGGTCACCCGGCTGCGCCCCGGCCGGTCACGACTCCGGGCGACACATCGCGATGCCTGCGCTATCCGCCCGATCGACCGGACGACAGGGCATCGACGGATCGAACACCACCGCCGGACTGCGAAAACGGCCCTACAACACCGAACCGACCCTTGACCGTTGGCGACCGAGAAGTATACCGAGCCGAGCCGAGCCGAGCCGAGCCGAGCCGAGCCGAGCCGAGCCGAGCCGAGCCGAGCCGAGCCGAGCCGAGCCGAGCCGAGCCGAGCCGAGCCGAGCCGAGCCGAGCCGAGCCGAGCCGAGCCGAGCCGAGCCGAGCCGAGCCGAGCCGAGCCGAGCCGAGCCGAGCCGAGCCGAGCCGAGCCGAGCCGAGCCGAGCCGAGCCGAGCCGAGCCGAGCCGAGCCGAGCCGAGCCGAGCCGAGCCGAGCCGAGCCGAGCCGAGCCGAGCCTGGCGCACGGTCGACTACCGCCGCCGAGTCCTGGTTGTCGGCCGTACCGTCACCACGCTCACCCGGCTGTTGGATGTGCTCGCGCTGTTGCAGGAGGATCACCGGATCGCGGTGACCTTCACCTTCGATGCCTCGCACACCGCCATCCTCGCTGCGGGACTGCCGGAGTTCCTCTCCTCGCTGGAGGTGACGGTGCTCCCGTGGGAAACGGCTGTCCGCCATCGATTCGATCTGGCCTTGGCCGCCAGCGAGAACGACCGGTTACCCGAACTCGACGCTCCGATCGTCCTGTTCCCCCACGGCATCGGATATCAGAAGTTCTACCCGGGCTCCGAGATCGTCGCCGGGATGAATCCCGATCGGCTACTGCATGGTGGCCGAGTCGTGCCTGCCGCGATCGCCGTATCGCACCCTGATCAACGACGCCAACTCGCCGCGAGCTGCCCGCCTGCGGCCGAGAAATCCGTGGTCGTCGGCGATCCATGTCTGGATCGATTACAGGCGGGCACACACTTGAACAGGCAGTATCGGCGCGCGCTCGGCGCACAGGACACCACGTTGGTGGTGCTTGCCTCTACCTGGGGGCCGCGTTCGCTGCTCGGTAGCGATCCGGAACTACCGCAACGGATGGTGGAAGCCCTTCCCGTCGATGAGTACCGGGTCGCCGTCGTGTTGCATCCGGGCATCTGGTCGGCGCATGGTCCGTGGCAGGTACGGGCCTGGTTGTCCCGGGCGACCGAGGCGGGACTGGTGATCATCCCGCCGCAGGAGGGCTGGCGTGGCGCGGTGGCGGCGGCCGACTGTGTGGTCTCCGATGAGGGGTCCTTGGCGTTGTACGCGGCGGCGCTGGACCGCCCGCTGCTGATCGCCGGGGAACCGAGTGCCGCAACGGTGCCGGGTTCACCGCTGGCCGGACTGATCGACGATGCCGATCGACTACACCGGACGGCGGATTTGCGCGACCAGCTCGACGCGAGCGTGCGCAATCACGTGTCCGGACGGCATCGGTCGACGGTGGCCGCCGCAGTGGCATACCGAGGTGAGTCCGCCGGTCTGATCCGCGAACTCCTGTATCGGCTGATGAATCTGCCAGAGCCCGCCCAGCCCGCGGTGTTCGCTCCACCGCCGCCACCGGCCACGACGCACCGGCCGGTAGCGGTCTCGGTGGTCGGCGCGCAATGCACGCCGGAGGACGTGACGATCCGCCGCTTCGCCGCCGGGGCTGCCGGTTTCGCACCGCACCGGGAACTCGATCACCGACACGTCCTGGCGGATCTGGATTCGGCATCCCGGGCGGCGTTGGAGTCGGCGACGATCCTGACGACGCGGCTCCTGCCGGACGAACGCTGGCGTTTTCCCGACATCTCAATCGAGGCGCTATACCGCTGGCCACACGCCCGACTGGTCGCTGCCGGCGTCGGCCGCCGCACCTGTCTGGTGCGTTTCCGCGACGGTTTCACGGCGACCGTTTCCGTCGAACGGACCAGGATCGACCTCGACCCGTTGCTGCTCGCCTCGCTGCTCTATGTGCGCCGCAGGCATACCGATGTGCCGTCGACCGGGGCCGACCGACTGCGGATCGGCGCCCACACCGTCGAGGTCTCGGTCAAGGCCGGGGAAGTCGACTGAGCTTGGCGAGGAAGATCGACGCCTTGGGATGGCCGGTCGCGTGGCAGCCTTCGACAAGCCTGCCCCACAGCGAGCGCGCCGACCCGTAATCGCCTGCGTGGAATGCGATCTCCGCGTCGATGTCGGACAACTCCATGTCGTACTGCGTCGCGCCCTGCGCATTGACCAAGGTCCGCGCCGCCACCACGTTGGAATGCGCGGAACCCAGATCGCCCAACGTCACGTAGACCTTGGCGCGCGCCGTGTGGACCCGGGCGAGATTCCGGTCATCGCTGGTGTGTTCCAACGCCTCGGCCAGCAATGACAGCGCTGCCGTGGTCTCGCCGGCCTTGGCGAACAGGTTGGCCAGCATCCTGCTGTGCAGGCCGCGTGCTCGACTCGCCTCCGTCCGACGATCGATCTCCAAGGCGGTGGACATCGCGGTGATCGCCTCGGAGTAGTCGGGCCGATCGGCGCGGTCGGCCCGCTCTTCCTCAAGCCTGCTGCGAAACTCCAGAACCGAGGATTCCGACTGCGGGTCGTCCACTCCGGCCAGCAGCTGGGATGCGGTGGTCAACTCGCGCTGCGCGTCGCCGAACTGATGCAGCTGGGTACTGACCCGACCCTGCATGGCGTGCAATCGTGCACGTAGCTCGGCCCGTCCGAGTATCGAGGCGCTGCGCAGGCCCCATTCGTTGGCGTCGGCGAACAACCGATGGTGGCCACGATGGAGCAGCAGCACCTCGAGGACGCCACACAATTGGCAGACTTCCTCGTGCAGACCGCGTTGGTGGGCCTGCCGAACCAGCTCGGCCAACATCATGCGTTCGGCGTCAAGCCAGTCGATGGGCCGCTGTCCCCCTGGCGAGGACCAGGGCGACACGGACCTCGGCGCGTAACGACGCAGCCGCCCTTCGTTGTTGCGACCGGGCGCGTTCCTGTCGCCTGCCAGGTCGGCAGCGACCGCGTGGTCGCAGTAATAGGCCAGCACTCGGACGAAGGCAGCATCCCGGTCGATACCGTCCTGCTCGGCTCGGTCCGTGGCATACCAGCGACACAGGTGGTGCAGTCGCTGTCGTCCGGTGGCCACCGGCGTCAGGAAACCGACGTCCTGAAGTTCGCCGAGCGCCTTCCGCGTTTCGGATTCCGAGCGGCCGATCAATGCGGCCGCGCTGCCCACGGTGAACTCCCCGCCAGGATGCTCGGCCAGCAGCAGACAAGCCGAGAAGGCAGATTCGGACAGCAACCCGAAGCTCCGCGTCAGACAGTCCTCGATCAGCTTGCCGATATCGCGGACTCCGCCCGCTCGCAGCTCCGCCAACAAATCTGCCACGGGCTGCGCTTCGCCGGACCGGCGGCGCAGGCTCACCCCGACCTGAGTGATCGCGAACGGCAGGAAATCGCAGAGAGCCAGCAGATTCTCCGTGGCGGCTGGTTCCGCCTGAAGCATCTCGGGACCGCATCCGGCGGCCAACAGCTCCCATGCCCCAGACGGATCGAGTCCGGCCAGCTCGAAACACCTGTTGCCGTTGAATCGCACCCGGAAGTCATCATCGAGCTTGCGCGTGGTCACCAACACCAGCGTGTCGGGGGAACTCGGCAACAGCGGTTCGATCTCGGCCGCGCTCAAGGCGTTCTCCAGCACCAGCACGAAGCGGTTGCGGGCGGTGACGCGGCGGTACTGCTCCTGGATTCCCGCCGTGGTGGCGTCGACTCCGCCGATTCCCAGGTCGCGCAGGATCTTCTGCTGGATCTCCGCGAAGGGAAGGAGATCGCCCCGCCGCTTGTCGTCGAGATCGGCGTACACCGCAGTGGGAAAACGGTCCCGCACATCGTCGACCAGCTGATACACCAACGCAGTCTTGCCGATGCCATGCTGACCGGCGAAGACGAGAATCCCGGTTGCAGGCAAGGCTTCGCGCACGCCATCGCGATCGAAGAACGGACCGGTGTGCGCCCCGGGAAGCGGTGCGGTCTCGATCCGCTCCACCGACGAGTGCAGTGCCTTCGCCAGCTCGATCGCCCATTCCGGATCCTGCCTGGCCCGTTCGGCCAGCAGCGAATTGAGCAGCTCGGGATCCTTCGGCAGCGACCCGAGCTTGCGCGCAACGAGCTCACCCAAGCGGTTGGCGCCCGTCAGACCGGCGCCAAGCAGCTTGACCGCTAGGTAACTGGCGGCCTCGGTCGCCACCGCATCCGTGTCGACGAGCACGACCGTCTCCCCTCGAAGGCGTAGATCAACACCACAGTAGCAACCAGCAGTACCGAAACTACCGACAGTGACACAATCCAGCCGGGTAATCCGTTCGAACGAACGCCCGTGGCGACGCTTCAGCCCGTGGAAGGCGGGCACAACCGCGTGTATGGTGTCGCCGTCGCGTGTCGCGCGCCCGGAGGACGGCGTCGGCATGGAGGCACCGGAACCGAGGAGTTCACCATGACTCGCTCACTCCGCCCTCGTGACTGAGGGCCACACAGATCATCACGGGGCACGATCCCGACTCATCGCGCTAGGCGACGAGATGCAACGCATCCACAACTGGCTTCGCTCCGAGGTAGCGGCTCTCCGCGACGGAACCAGCCCGACCGATGCACGATCACTCGGCGCACATTGCCTGGCGTTCTGCTCCGTCTTGACCAACCATCACACCGCCGAGGATCGCGGCGTTTTCCCGGCATTGGCCGAGCGGCATCCCGAGCTACGCGAGGTGCTGCAAGGTCTCAGCCAAGATCACTCGATGATCGGCACGATGCTCGCCAAGGTGGAGCGCATCGGCCGCGAATTGATCGACGAGCCCGACGAATCGCGGGCGACCGCTCTCCGGTCCGAACTGGACGGGATCTCGATCGTGATGGAGTCGCATTTCTCCTGGGAGGAACGTCGTATCCTCGCCGCGCTCGACGACTTCGGTGACGAGCTCAGCCAGGTAGGCAAGGACGCCAGCACCAAGACCCTGCTCGGCGTCGATCCGCCTGCCCTATGACCGTAGCTTCGCCGCGTCGAAGAATGACTGCGGCGGGAAAACGACCCATAAACGTCCACCTGTCCATCCCTCAAACGGTGGACACCGGCTCTGATCAGGTCTTTTGTGGGCCGCCCGGGGCTCGAACCCGGAACCTACTGATTAAAAGTCAGCAGCTCTACCGATTGAGCTAACGGCCCTCCGGGCCAGTCTAACCGGCCGGGGTGGATCTCCCGTCAAGCCGGGTCCGCCTGTTTGATGGCGGGCCCGGCGATCGCGGCCGGTCGAGCCGCCCGGGTGATGGTGCCGCGTCGCCGATCCGACAACACCGCACCTCGCCGGGCGAACTCGTTGCGGCATACCGCGATGTCAGTCGAAGTCTTCCGGCAGCCTCGCATCGTCGGCGGCGGGCACGTCACGCAACTCCGGCCCGGTGTAATCGGCGAGGAGCGGCCGGGGGATCGGGCCCTTGATCCGGGCGCCGGACTGCTTCTCCTCCCAGGCGTGGGCCATGATGCCGACCGACCGGGACAGCACGAACAAGGCGCGACCCAACTCCGGCTCGAAGCCGAGTTCGGCGTAGATCAGCGCCGTGGCCCCGTCGATGTTCATCGGCACCGGCTTGGCACGGCCCTGTGCCAATTGGGCTTCCAGTTCGAGCCCGATGGCCAGGTAGTCACCGCTGACCAACCCGTCCTGCACCGCCTGTTGCAGCAGCCCGATCAGCGGATCACGCCTCGGGTCGCGGGGGTGGAATCGGTGGCCGAAGCCGGGAACATGTCGGCGCGCCGCCTTGTGTTCGGCGAGGGTCTGCTCGACGGTCTCGGCGATCGACGCACCGTCGGCGACGCGATCCCGGATCGCAGCCAGTACCTGCATGCACTGCTGACCCGCACCGCCGTGGACGTCTCCGAGCAGGTTGACGCCCGTCGCGATCGCGTTGTTCAGGCCGACACCGCAGGTCGCGGCCATCCGGGCCGCCGCGATCGAGGGAGCTTGCGGGCCGTGGTCGACGGCCGAGACCAGCGCGGCCTCCAGCAAGCGTCCGCGTGCCCGATCCGGGAGTTCGCCGGTCAGCATCAGCCAGACCATCTCGGCGAAACCCGCCCGGCCGATGAGCTGCTCGATGGGGTAGCCGTGGAAGGCGATCTCCCCGGGACGAATCCGAGAGATATCCGTGGCCCACCAGCCGGTGACCAGGTCCTGATCGATCAGTTCGCCCTGCTGCCCGGTCATACCGCGCCTTCCTCGATCAACTCGCGAATCTGGGCTTCGTCGTAGCCGAGCTCGGTCAACAGAACGCGGGTGTGTTCGCCTAGCAACGGCGGCGAGGCGGCAGGCGTGCTGGCGGCTCCGTCGACCCGTACCCCGTTTCCGAGCACCCGTACCGACCGCTTCGTGTCGCCGGGGAAAGGCAGCTCGTGGACGAATTCGCGCTCGGTGATCTGGTCGAGCGACAGGGCATCGGCCACGTCGAGCACCCGCGCCGCAGGCACTCCCGCCTCGGACAACCGGTCTTCCCAGTGCACGGCGGGCTTGGTGCGCAGTGCGCTCTCCAGCTCGTCGCGCAGGGCGATCCGGTTGGTCTTGCGATCCTCGCGGCGAACGAACCTCGGGTCTACGGCTAGGTCCGGCCTGCCCACGACCTCGCACACCGCAAGGAACTGTTCCTGCTTGTTCGCCGCGATATTGAGGTCGCCGTCGGCGGTTTGAAAGGTCCCGGACGGCGCGGCGGTGGCGTTCTCGTTGCCCATCGGAACCGGTTCGCGGCCTGCGATCAAGTGGTTGGAGGCCGCCCAGCCCAGGGCGGTGATCGCACTTTCCAACATCGATACGTCCAGTTGGGCGCCCACTCCGGTGCGGGAGGCCCGCACGAGCGCGGCGGATACCGCCATCGCGGCGGCGAGGCCACCCAGGGTGTCGCCCACCGGATAACCGGCTCGAATCGGTGCGGTCTCCAGCGATCCGGTCACGCTCATCATCCCGGAGAGGCCCTGAATGATCTGGTCGTAGGCGGGACGGGCTCGCAGCGGGCCGGTCTGGCCGAAGCCCGAGATCGCGCAATAGACGAGCCTGGGATTCAGTTCGCGCAGTCTGGCCCAGGAGAAACCGAGCCGTTCGAGCACTCCGGGTCGGAAGCTCTCCACCAGGACGTCGGCGGCCGCGACCAGTTTCGCGAAGACCTCTCTGCCGCGCTCGGTCTTCAGGTTGACGGTGATCGACCGCTTACCGGCGTTCTGGGCGAGGAAGGACGCGCCGAGCAGTTCCTCGTTGAGTGCCGCGTCCGCACCGAGCTGCCGGGCCAGGTCGCCGCTGCCGGGCACCTCGACCTTGATGACGTCCGCGCCGAACAACCCGAGCTGGTAACCGGCGTACGGACCGGCAAGCACATTGCTCAGATCCAGCACCCGGACCCCGGCGAGCAGTCCGCCGGTCGGTTCCGCCGATTCCGAGGTAGTCATACACCGACCTTCCACACCGCAGATGAACCAACTAGCGGATCGACCGTACCACTGCATGGTTCAAATTCGGATCGCCTGCTCGGACGGTGGGGCCGTCGACACGGAGTGCGACGACCCCACCGGGCTCACGCCTTCTCGCGCAGGTGCTTACGGATCTTGTTGACCACCATGAAGACGACCGCGATGGCCAACAGCGAATACAGGGCCACCGCGATCGGGCTGTCGAAGAGGATCCCGACATCGCCCTCACTGACCGCCAACGCCCGCCGCAGCTCGGTCTCGGCCAACGGGCCGAGGATCACGGCGATCAGCACCGGCGCCACCGGCAGGCCATGTCGCCGCATCATGAACCCGACCAAACCGATGATCAACAACAGGATCAGGTCGGCGATCGACGAGCTGGTCGCGTAGACACCCAACCCGCAGAACACCGAGATGCCCGCATACAGATAGTGCTTGGGGATCAACAGCAGCTTCGCCCACAGCGGCGCGAAGGGCAGGTTGAGGATCAACAGCACGATCATGCCGACGAACAGCGAGGCCAGCAGCGTCCACACCAGATCGGCGTTGCGATCGAACAGCAGCGGGCCGGGCTGCATGCCGTACTGCTGGAACGCGGCGAGCATGATCGCCGCCGTCGCCGAGGTGGGCAGACCGAGCGCCAGCAGGGCGCCCATCGCACTACCGGCGGTCGCGTTGCCCGCCGCCTCCGGGGCCGCGACGCCCTGAATCGCGCCCTTGCCGAACATCGGATTCTTCCGCCGTGCGTCCAGCCGCCGCTCGGTTCCGTAGGCCAGGAAGGTCGGAATCTCCGAGCCACCGACCGGGATGACGCCGAAGGGCACACCGAAGCCCGCGCCCCGCAGCCAGGCAGGCCAAGCCTTGCGGACGTCGGACTTCTTCAGCCAGGGCCTGCCCGTGAAGGTGCTCTGCACGGGATCGGGATCTCGGTGTATTCGGGAGGCGACGTGCAGTACCTCACCGAGTGCCAACAGGCCGACGGTGATCACCACGATGGCCACGCCGTCGAACAGCTGTGGCAGACCGAGGGTGAACCGTGAGGCACCGGACGGCCCGTCGATGCCGATCATCGCCAACGCCAGTCCGATGGCCAACGCCGCCAGGCCCTTGACCACCGAGTCCGCCACCACGGTCGCCGTCGCGACGAAGGCGAACATCGCGAGCGCGAAGTACTCGGCCGGGCCGAAGAGGCTGGCCAGGTCGGCGAGCCTCGGTGCGAAGAACACCACCAGGGTGGTGGCGATGATGCCGCCGATGAAGGCGCCGATCGCCGAGGTGGCCAGCGCCTGCGGGGCCCGACCCGCCTTGGCCATTCGATGGCCTTCGATGGTGGTGGCGATCGCCGAGCTGTTGCCCGGGGTATTGAGCAGGATGCCCGTGGTCGAGTCGCCGAAGAGTCCGCCGTAATAGACGCCGGCGAACATGATGAAGGCGCCGACCGGATCCAGGCTGAAGGTGACCGGCAGCAGCAGCGCCACCGCCATCGCGGATCCCAGGCCCGGCAGGACACCGACGGCGGTACCCAATACCGCGCCGACGACCACCCAGAGCAGGTTGATCGGGGTCAGCGCATTCGCGAAGCCGCCGAGGAGCAGTTCGATTGACTCCATCAGAAGATGCCTCCAAGGATGCCCGGCGGGAGGTTGAGACCGAGGCCGCCGGAGAAGGCGAGCTGAACGATCGCGGAGACCAGGAGGGCCACGCTGACGTCGAACAACGGCCGCCGACCGTCGAGCGCGTAGGAGACTCCCCAGAACAGCAGGGCACCCGAGATCAGCCAGCCCAACGGGGTCAGCAGCACGGTGAAAGCAACGAAGGCGGCGACCACGATGCCCACGGCCCGCCAGTCGGTGTAGGTGCGGTAGTCGGTGCCCGCCTTGGCGGCATCGCTCTGCTTCGGCCCGGCGGACGCCGCATCCTCGGCGGCCTGCGCCGAGTCCACGTCCTCCCCCGCGTGCACGAGTTCCTCGGCCACCGTTTCCGGTGCGGCCCCCGGAGGCGAGGGGAATCGGATGACCTGCACGGCCATCGCCACCGCCAGGAGGTAGGTCAGCCCCGTGACGATGACCGGGAAGAACTTCGGCCCTGGTGAGCTGACATTGGCCGGGACCTCCATCGTGATCGTGCCGTGGGTGAGGAACACGGCCAACGCGAGAAGGAGGAGGGAGACGACGAGGCCGCTGCGGCCGGTCCAGAAGGACGGCCGGGAGCCCGTGTCGACGGTATCGGTATTCACAGTCCAAGCTCCTCGATGACCTGCTTGATCCTGGCCGTGTCCTCGGCGAGGAAGTCGTCGAGCTCCTCGCCGGTCAGGAACGCCTCGTCCCAGCGGTTGCGTTCCAGCGTGTCCCGCCATTCGGGGGTGGAGGTCATCTCGGTGACGATCGCCTCGAGTTCGGCCACCGCCTCATCGCTCAGTCCGGGCGGCGCCACCACGCCGCGCCAGTTGGGCAGGTCGACGTTCACGCCCTGCTCGATGAAGGTCGGGACGTCGATGCCCTCGATCGGTTCTGTTGCCGAGACAGCCAACGCCCGCAGGTTGCCCGCTTCGATCTGGTCGGAGAAGTCGTTGTAGCCGCTGATGCCCGCGACGACGGTGTGCGAGAGCAACGAGGTCATCACCTCGCCACCACCCGCATAGGCGATGTAGTTCAGCTCGCGTGGATCGATGCCGGACTCCTGTGCGATCAAACCGCCCAGCAGGTGGTCCGTGCCGCCGAGTGCCCCGCCGCCGATTGCCAGCCCGTGCGGGTTCTCCTGCCAGTCGGCCAGGAAGTCGTCGAGCGTCTCGTACGGCGAGTCCGCCGGAACGACCAGCACCTCGTAGTCGTTGGCCAAACGGGCGATCGGCGTGACGTCGTCGAGCGAGTGCTCGGCGTTGTTCGCCTCGATGCCGCCGATCATGACCGTGCCGGTCACCATCAGCAGGGTCTCGTCGCCGGAGCGGCCGACGGTCTGGCTGAGTCCGATGGTGCCGCCCGCGCCCGGAACGTTGACCACCTGCGCGTTGTTGACGATCCCGGAGGAGCGCAAGACCTGCTGCGATTCGCGGGCTGCGAGGTCCCAGCCGCCGCCCGGTGCGGCGGGGGCCATCAGCGTCAGTTTGTTCCGCGCATCGGCACCTGCCGTGTTGCTACCGGCGTCTATGCCCGCGAGCGCCACCGCGGTGACGACGAGGACACCGTAGAGACCGGTGACAAGCGGTCGCTTGGGCCGCATGTCGTACTCCTTCCTGCTGCGAAAGGGCCAAGGCATCGTTGGGTTTCGGCCCTACCGAGGCGCGGGTGGCGGGTGGCCGCTTCCCTGAAAGCGATCCGCCAGGCGGCTCGGTCGTGCCACCATAAGGGCCAATATGAGACCTGGGCTACACCCTCGACGCTGCTTTTCGGAAACGATCCGAACAAAGGCGCCTTGAACTGGGGTTTTCCGCCGAAAGGATCATGGAGGACGGCTCGTTGCGGCCTGGTAACGCCGCGAGGTTCGACCGCATAGCGGTACATCAAGACCGAATTTGATCGAGCGCACGCCTTGACCAGCGGAGCGGACCAGCGGCCCGCGCCCCGGCTCGCTCTCCGGCATGAAGTCGACCTTTTCCAGGGGTAACACGGCAGAAAGCGCCTCGGTGACCGCCGGCGAGCCCTCGACAGCGAGCATCCTTCGGTGCGATCCTCGCCACACGAATGGCCACCCCAACATCAAGAATGACCCGCCTGGCGGTTTACTTGTTCCGCAGAGCAGTTCATGATAGGACTTGATCCGGTTTGATGCCGGGAGGCCGAGCAGGTGAGCACCCGAGGAGACGTCGGAATGAGCGGAGACAGCGAACGGCAGAACTCCGAGGCGGCGAACGCCCGGGCCACCGTTGATGACGGGCAGTCCGACGGCCGCATCCGCAGTGTGGTGCGGGCCGTGGAGATCCTCGCGAAATTCGACGAGGACACGTTGAGCTGGACGGTCAGCGACCTCGCCAGGGCCACCGGTCTACCGAAGACCACGCTCGTCAGGATGGTCGACACGCTCGAACAGACCGGGATGCTGTGGATGCGGCCGGATGGCCAGGTCACGGTCGGCGCGGGCCTGCTGCGTTGGGCGAAGCTCGCCAGGGCTGCCTGGGAGTTGCCCGCCCCCGTGCTGGACGCGATGCGCGGACTGGCCGACGAGTGCGGCGAGACCACCAGCTTCTATGTGCGCCAGGGCCCGTTCCGCGTCTGCGTGGCCCAACAGGAGGGCCGCCAATCGCTTCGCCAGGTGGTGCGGGTCGGCGACAAACTGCCGATGTGGGCAGGCGCGTCCAGCAAATTGCTGTTGACCGCCGCCTCCGACGAGGACGTCGCCGAGATCGCCGCCAGCTCCCCCTACGGCCCCGGCTACACCCCGCAGCTGCTGGCCGAGGTCGAGAAGATCAGGGCCGCAGGCCACGTCGTGACCCACGGCGAACGGGAGAACGGCGTATCGGGCATCGCGGCGCCCATCCGGGGCGGCACCGGCGATCTGATCGCTGCCCTCGCTCTGGGAGGGCCGACGGCCCGGTTCACTCCAGACCGGATTCCCAAGCTGGTCACCGCCGTCACCGCAGCCGCGAACTGGGTCTCCAGCCTGCGGCTGGCCGCCACCTTCCCGCCGCCGGAGAACTCCTGATCGACCAGGCCGTACCAGCGCCGATCGAGCCACCTCGGTTCTGGCGGTGCTGCGCGGGCGAGCAACGCCGAATCGAAAGGCAGCCGAGATGACGCTTCTGCCCACGGGCCAGGACGCCCCCGACCTCGACGAATCCCCCGTTCCCAACCCCGCGACCCTGGCCGCGCTGGCCGAGATCGCCACCGCGACGGTCGGGGATGCGATGGGGCGCTTCGGGATCCTGCACTCCCGGATCCAGAGCATCTGGCCGGGTGCCAAGCTCGCGGGCCGGGCCTTCACGGTGTGGACCAGGGGCGGCGACAACCTTTACATCCACCGGGCCCTCGACCTCGCCTTTCCCGGCGATGTCATCGTGGTCAACGGCTTCTCCGACGACACCAGGGCGTTGATCGGCGAGCTGATCGGGGAGAAGGCCAAGGCCCGGGGGATCGCGGGATTCGTACTGGACGGCGCGGCACGAGACGCCGCCGACCTTCAGGAGCTGGGCGTCCCGGTGTTCGCTCGCTCGATCACCCCGGCAGGCCCCTTCAAGGACGGCCCCGGCGTATTGGGCGGGACGATCGCCGTCGGTGGCGTCGCCGTCGCGCCCGGCGACATCGTTCTCGGTGACGCCGATGGTGTCGCAGTGGTGCCGCTGGCCGAAGCCGAGGCCGTCCTGGAACGGGCCAGGGCGATCCTGGTGAACGAGGAGGGCAAGCGCGCCGCCAACCAGGCGGGAAAGCCGAGGACCCGACCGTGACCGGGACCGATCTACCGTTGGTGTACGTCCCGAGGCCGGTGCACCCCGACGCCTTGGCACTGCTCGCGGAACACACCAGGGTCGTGTTGGGCAGCGGACCGGCGTCGGTGGCCTTCGACGAGGTCGCGGACGAGGTGTCGGCCGTGCTGGTGCGCACGGCCGAGTTCCGTGCGGCGCAGATCGAGTCGGCCCCCGGGCTGCGGATCATCGCTCGGCATGGCGCGGGCGCGGACAGTGTCGACGTCGACGCCGCCACCACCAGGGGGATCCCCGTCAGTGTGACCGCGGATGCCAACACCGTCGCCGTGGCCGAACACGCCATCGCGCTGCTCCTGGCGACCGCCCGTCGGGTCGCCGAGGCCGATCGAGCTATTCGACGCGGCGAGTACGCCCGGCGGACCGATCTGGTCGGCACCCAGCTCACCGGGAAGAAGCTCGGGGTCATCGGTTTCGGCCGGATCGGCCGCGAGGTGGCCAGGATCGCGGCCGAGGGCTTCCGAATGAGGGTCGTGGCCCACGACCCGTTTCTCGACGATGCGAGCATCCGGGCGGCAGGAGCGCAGCCGCTGGATCTGACCACGTTGCTCGGCGAATCCGACGCGGTCAGCCTGCATCTGCCGAAGACCCCGCAGACCACCGGATTACTCGGAGCGGTCGAGATCGATCTGCTGTCCGAGGGCTTCCTGCTGGTGAACACCTCTCGGGGCGGCATCGTGGACGAGGCTGCGCTGGCGGCGCGGCTGGCGGCGGGCACGGGCGGCGCCGGGCTCGATGTGTTCGACAACGAGCCGATCGCTGCGGACCATCCGCTGGCGACCGTGGAGCGCGCGGTGCTGACCCCGCATATCGGCGGTCAGACGGCGACGGCGATGCGGCAGGTGGCGATGGACGCCGCGCAGGCGGTCCTCGACGCGCTGGCCGGGCGACGACCGACCCATCTGGTCAACCCCGAGGTCTGGCCTGTGGCGCGCTGAGTCGGCGAGCCGGGCCTTACCCGAACACGCCCCGGCCGGTGGCACCGACAGCTGCGGTGGCCGGGCCGGGGCGGGGGGCTCACGACGCGGTCGACACCACCGGCTTGGGGCGCACCTTCTCGTGCCAGCCGAGCCCCGTGATCGCGGCGACCACCACCAGGAATCCGATCCACTGGGTCGCCGACAGGTCGACGCCGAGCAGACCGACCCCGATCAGGGCCGC
This sequence comes from Actinoalloteichus hymeniacidonis, assembly GCF_014203365.1. NCBI lineage: Bacteria > Bacillati > Actinomycetota > Actinomycetes > Pseudonocardiales > Pseudonocardiaceae > Actinoalloteichus > Actinoalloteichus hymeniacidonis. The sequence goes on along the minus strand of NZ_JACHIS010000001.1, from coordinate 298,259 downwards.
CGTGGCGGGGAAGGCCAGCTCCGCCAACGTGGCGCGGGAGGCCGGGGTCGAGCGAAGCCCGACGTAGTAGATGCTCAGCGCGAGCAGTCCGGGCACGATGGCCAACAGCCCGAGCCCGAGGGCGTTGTCCCAGCCCACCGCGATCGGATCGCCCTGCACCAACAGCACCACGGTGGCGGCGGGCAGGCCGATACCGAAGCGCAGCACGGTCAGATCCCGCGCCGGGATCGAACTGCTGACCAGCCTGCCCAGCACGGTGCCCGCCGCCCACAGCACGGCGGCCCCCAATGCGAGCAGAGCCGACTGGACCGCGGTCACCTGCACGTCGAGCGGGTTCGCGAAGCTCAGCAGCCAGGCGCCGATCAGGGCGGGCACCGCGAAGAGCCAGTACGTCCGCCGGACTCGTTCGCCGAGCAGCCAATAGGCGGCCAGGATCGCGAACAGCGGCTGAAGTTTCTGCAGCACCAGCGGCGTGACCGCGTCGCCGACGGCGAACGAGGCGGTGAACAGGGCCGTCGCCACCGCGGAGGAGCCCACGCCGATGACCAACACCGCCAACCGCTCCCGCCAACCACATGCGGCGAGGGCTCGGAGCGCACTGGGGAGGAAGGGCAGCATCACCAGGACGATGATCAGGTGTTCCCAGAACACCACCGAACCGGCGGGCAACGCCTCCGCCAGCGGCTGCCGCAATAGTCCGTCGGTGCCCCATAACGCCGCCGCGCAGGCGACCAACCACGTCCGGTCGGCGGTGGTTCCCGCCGCGCCGTTCATGCCGCTTCCATTCACTCCAACAAGCTAATCCTGTCGGACCGTGCCGATCCTGGTTCGCAGCGGCCAAGAGCCGAGGTCATCAGCACTGGATGACGGTTCTCGGGCCCGCCCGAACGCCCCGTCGCAGGTCATGAGCGGACGGGTGACGCAATGGCGACGCAGGGTGCGTTGGGTGATGGTGGGACACGTGGTGAAGAACACGAGAATCACGACAGTCGCGTTGGCCGTCCTGGTGGCGTTGGGGAGCACGGGCATCGGGTCCGCCGCAACCGCCACGGAACCCGCCTCCTGGCCCTTTCTCCGGGTCAACACCGCAGAGTTCGCCGAGACCCTCACCGAGTCCACTGCGGTGACCTACGAATCCGCCACGGTGCCGGTAGGCGGCGAGGTCGCCGTCACCTCATGGCGCTACGGCCGCGAGGGGACCCGAATCATCCTCGGCGTCTCCGGGCTGGTGCCCAACCGTGCCTATGGCGCTCACCTGCACGTGGAACCCTGCGGAGCCGATCCCACCGATGCGGGTCCGCACTACCAACACGTCGTCGACCCGGTGCAACCCTCGGTCGACCCGGCCTACGCCAACCCGGAGAACGAGGTGTGGCTGGACTTCGTCACCAACGACGACGGCGAGGCGATCACCACCACCACGGTGCAGTGGCGCCCGGAGGGCCTCGGCAGGCGTTCGGTGGTCATCCACGAACATCACACGGCGACGGGGCATGGTGAGGCGGGGACGGCCGGTGCGCGGCTGGCCTGTGTCACCGTCCGCGTCTAGATCGGCTCCCGCGCGGCCGCCGGGAGATAGATCAGCTCCGCGCATCAGGAACAATGGGTATCGATGACCGCACTCGACTCACGACCCGCGACCCGCGAGAACACTCTGCGGATCGGGTCCTACTCCGCCGACACACCGGTGGTGCTCGCCCCCATGGCGGGCATCACCAATGTGGCGTTCCGCAGACTGTGTCGCACCTACGGCGCCGGCTACTACGTCTGCGAGATGATCACCACGCGGGCCCTGGTCGAGCGGCATCCGCAGACCATGCACATGATCAGCTTCGATGCCGACGAGCATCCGAGGTCGCTCCAGCTCTACGGGGTCGACCCGGAGACCATGGGCAAGGCCGTTCGGATGATCGTCGAGGAGAACCTCGCCGATCACGTGGACATGAACTTCGGCTGCCCGGTACCGAAGGTCACCCGCAAGGGCGGCGGGGCGGCCCTACCGTACAAACGGCGATTGTTCGCCGAGATCGTGCGGGCGGCGGTCGCCGAGGCCGCGCCTGCCGGGATTCCCGTGACGGTCAAGTTCCGCATCGGCATCGACGACGATCACACCACCTTCCTCGACGCTGGTCGCATCGCGGAGGAGGAGGGGGCGGCCGCAGTGGCGCTGCATGCCAGAACGGCCGCTCAGCGCTATTCGGGGCAGGCGGACTGGACGGCGATCGCGGCCCTGAAGTCGGCGGTGCGCACCATCCCGGTCCTGGGTAACGGCGACATCTTCAGCGCGACGGACGCCCTTCGGATGGTCGAGGAGACGGGTTGCGATGGCGTCGTCGTCGGTCGCGGCTGCCTCGGACGTCCCTGGCTGTTCCGGGACCTCCAGGAGGCGTTCGCGGGCCGACCGGTGCCTGCAGGCCCCACGCTGGGCGAGGTCTCCGCTGTCCTGCATCGGCACGCCAGCCTGCTGGCCGAGCATCTCGGACCGGAGAAGGGCCTCCGTGACCTGCGGAAACATATGGCCTGGTACCTGCGTGGCTTCCCGATCGGCTCGGAGCTGCGGCGAAGCTTCGCGATGGTGTCGGGAATCGGCGAGCTCGAGGATCTGATCGCCCAGCTCGACCCGACCGCCCCGTTCCCGCAGGATGCCGAGGGCCCGCGCGGGCGACAGGGGTCGGCGGGCCGGGTCGCGCTGCCCGAAGGCTGGTTGGACGATCCGGAGGATTCCACCGTGCCGCATGCCGCCGAGATGGATCACTCCGGCGGCTGATCGACCAGACTGATCGGTGACCGGCCGTCACTGTCGCTAGAACGGCTGGGCGTCGGCACGCCCCGTCGGCTCGGTTGCCCACCCAGCCCTCGGCACTCGTCTCCCGAGCGGATCGGCCGGTCTCGGCGGAGGCGCGGGCACCGTTTCGACACAGCAGTGACGCAGATCACGGTCCTCACTCGACCGGGGGCACTGCGCCGGTCAACGCTGCTCCGACCGGGTCACCTGGGCGCAAACGGCTTGGCTAGCCGGTCCACCTCGGGTAAATGGTGCTGCAACGAATGGACTATCCCGAATGGGTTGAATGGACTACCACTCGGTCAGCCAGACGAGCGAAACCGGACAACTCAGGGTTGTCTGCCTCAAGCCCGACGGTGAAGACGACGACTACTAAGACAGGTAGGGAGGTGAGTGCGGTGACCGTACTACAACCCGACATCGGTGAGTCCGATCCGGTGCGACGCGAGACAACAACGGAATCGCCTGCTGTCCCGGTGCCTCCAAGAGAGCCTGCCGAAAGCATGTCGACCCGGCGACACCCCGACGAGCTGACGGACAGTTCCGGGCTGGTGCGACTCCACGAGTCGATTGCGGCGCTTCTGGCATCGCGTGGGCAATGGCGACAGGCGTATCACCACCTGCGGTCCGCACTCGATCTCGCCTCCGCCAAGGGCTCCGAACCCATCCACGTTCCGGAGCAGCTGCGCCGCGAGGTCGATCGACTTCGCAAGGAGCACGCGGAGGTCCAGGAACAGAGCCTGCGTGACAGCCTCACCTCGTCCTACAACCGCCGCTACCTCGACCAACGACTCCTCGCGCTACCCGGCGAGATGGACGAGAACAGCGCGGGCCTCGCCGTCGCGCTGGTGGATCTCGACTGGTTCAAGCAGGTCAACGACACCTACGGACACCTACTGGGGGATCGGGTTCTCCAACGTGTCGTGGAGCTGCTTCAGGAGGGCCTGCCCGCAGGTGCCTTCTGCGCCCGTTACGGCGGGGAGGAGTTCGTCCTCGTGCTGCCCGATATCGACGCGTCCTCGGCCGTCGCGGTGTGCGAGACGACCCGTGCCCGCATCGAGCGCTACGCCTGGCATCAGCTGGTGGTCGGCCTGCGGGTGACGGTAAGCATCGGCCTCGCCCACGAACAGCGGGTCGCGCAGGCGGTGGGCCGATTGCCCACCAGCCACGAGGAACAGCTGCTCCGGGCGGATAGTCTGCTCTACACGGCGAAACAATCCGGTCGTAACGCCGTTGCCTATCAGGAGGACGGCGTGGCACATCTAGCAGGCCCCGCCTCGGGTAGGCGCACCGTCGTCGCGCCCCGTGTGGTGGGCTACTACTGAGTGGTTCAACGCTCACTCGACAACACTTCGCGAACCGTGTAAACCGTCCGTGATTCCTGGCCGCCTCAAACGTGGCAGGAAACACGAATAGTATCGACGGCATGGTGACCAAGCCGTAATATCATTGCGCGCTTAATCACCCATTCGGGCAGCTTGACAGTCACCCCATGTATCGGACCGGATGCTTGCTGCGCGGCGGGGCGCCGCGGCGAGCGCCTCCACGAGGAAGGAGATCGGGTGCCGGACGATCATCGTGCCGACGGTTCCCGTCCTCACCGCTCCAACGCACCTCACGGCGAGGACGCCGACACCGACAACGGCACGGGGCGTCGCCGCCGATACAGCGAACCACCGACCGGCCGCCGTAGGCGTTCCACCGAGGACCCCGGCGGGATGACGGTGTCCGATCTGCTCGCCCGGCATGGCAGCGGCGGACGCTCCGGGCGACGTGCAGCCCCTGATCCCGACGAGGAAGCGCTACCGGTCGAGGAGCCGAGTCCGTCCTCGGATTTCGAGCCCCCACCCAGCGCACCGCCTCGTAGGTCGGGCCGCGCGGCGCGAGCGCCCCGGGAACAGCATCCGCCGGTCGAGCCGACCGAACAGCATCCGCTCGGCAGGCGGGCGGCGGGCCCACCCGGGCCGCCGGAGGAGCGTCGGGCCAGGCGGCGAGCGCCGGAACCAGAACCGGACGATCTCGCTCCTCCGCCGGAGACACCACCTCGCAGGCCACCTCCCGGCAGGCAGGGACCACCGCCACAGCGTCCACCGCGTCGGCCGGGGAACAGGCCGCAGCCGCCTCGGCAGCCACCGGGCGAGGACCCGCGTGACTTCGGCGTGGTCCCGCTGGCGGATCACCCGGACGGGGCACCCGCACCTGGCGTCGATCCCCGGCGGCGTCGTCGGGGTCCCGTCGGCCCGAACCCGTCCGGTGACCCTCGGCGTCCCGATGCGGGACCCGGTACGCCGCCGGGTCGCCCACCCCGGGCCACACCGCCGCCGCCCGTCGACGATCCGATGCACTCCGGTCCCGACGGGCCGCCACCGAGCGCTGGAGCACCGACGACACCACCACCCGGAGGGCGTCGCCCCCGACGACCGGGCAGGCCGGTGGCACCGCCGCCGGGTAGTGGCACCGTGCCACCGGGTTCGCAGCCTGCGCCCCCACCGCCGGGACGGTCGCGGCCCCAGCCACCCGCCGCAGGGGAACCGCCTCCCCGGGCAGCGGTACCCGACCCGGGGCCGATGACGGAGGAGACTCCGCTCACCATCCACACCCGCAACATCGATGAGACCCTCGCGCGCTTCTCGGCGGTCCACGACGAGGCGCACGCGGAACTCATCGAGAAGGAACGTCGCCGAGGCAAGCTCGGCAAGATGATCAATCGGCTCATCGATGACGACGAGCCGTTCGACGAGGGCGATCCGCCCACGACCACGATCCGCGCCACTCCCGACGCCGCCCCCAAACGACGCTTCGCACGGCGCTCGACCAAGGCGGTCCCGGCCGCCGACGACGATGCCGAGGTCGACGACCTCGCTGCGGATGGCGTCGCGGACTTCCATCAGGACTCCGAACGCACGGAGTTCTCCGCGCTGGACGCGAACCTCGACGACGCCGACGAACCGGCCGCCGCCTCGGTCAAGGCCAAGACGGTGGTGCCCGCACCGGAGCTGAAGCTGACGATTCGGCAGCGCGCGGGCCGCGCCACCGCGGTGACCCTGGCCGCGATCGTGTTCCTGGTGACCGGCTTCGGTTGGGGCGCACGCGGTTGGGTCGACAACCAGTTCCGCGAGATCTCCGCGTTGGACGACAACTCGGACCTGGTCAACCAGCCGGAGAAGCAGTACGGCGACGAGAACTTCCTCATCGTCGGCTCCGACAGCCGGGCGGGCGCCGAGGAGGGTGACAACGTCGGTACCACCGAGGATCACTCCGGCGCGCTGGCCGATGTCGTGATGATCGCGCACATTCCGGCCAGCCGCGAACGCCTCGTGATGGTGAGCTTCACCCGTGATCTGGAGGTGTCCCGGCCCGAGTGCCAACGCTGGGATCCGGACAGCGGGGACTATCTCAACGAGACCGCGCCTGCTGCGGAGATCACCAAGCTCAACGCCGTCTACGGCGTCGGTGGGCCGCAGTGTCTCCGGGAGGTCGTCCAGCAGATCTCAGGCCTGAGCTTCAGTCGCTTCGTCGGCATCGATTTCGGCGGGTTCCGCGAGATGGTCGACGCCGTGGAGGGGGTGGAGATCTGCACCCCGGTCCCCCTGATCGATCAGGAGTTGGGCACCGTCATTCCCGACCCGGGCCAGCAGGAGATCGACGGCGCAACCGCCCTCAACTATGTCCGTGCTCGTAAGGTCGAGGGCGACCCGACCGGTGACTACGGCCGAATGCACCGCCAGCAGCTCTTCCTGTCCTCGTTGCTGCGCAAGGTCATGTCGGCCGAGGTCATGCTCGACCCAGGGCAGCTGACGGCATTCGTCCGGGCTTTCGCAGGCAACACCTTCGGCGAGAACATCACGGTCGACGGCCTGATGACACTTGGGCAGTCACTCCAGCAGCTGCAGACCGATCGCGTCACCTTCGTGACCTTGCCGACCGTGGGCGAGGCCAACGAACGCGGCGGCGAGGAGATGCGGGTCGACGATGTGAACGCCCTGTTCCAGGCGATCATCGACGATCAACCGCTACCGCAGGAGGCGGGTTCCGAGGAAGGCGAGACCACGCCGGAGGACGGCGAGGAGTCGTCCGGTGACTCGGGATCCTCAGCGGATTCCGCGGGTCTGATGGCGCCGGACGGCATCAAGATCCAGGTGCTCAACGCCAGTGACATCGGTGGGGCGGCCGGGTCGGTCTCCTCTGCCTTGGCCGAACTCGGCTTCGACGTGGTACTCCAGGGCAACGCCCCCGAGCAGGTGTCGGAGACGACGATCAGGTACTCGCCGCAGCGTGCCTCCGAGGCTGCGACCTTGGCCGCAACGCTGAACAACGCGGTGCTCGTGGAGGACCCGGCGGCAGGCGGCGCGGTCTCCTTACTGATCGGGCCCGACTACGACGGCGACGTGCACGCACCGGGCCCCGGCACCTCTTCGATGGGCCTGAGCATCAATCCGTCTGCGGTCGACTCCGGGTCGGGTTCAAATGGCACCGGGACCGAGGAGCCCGAAGGCGGCAACGAGGTCCCGGACAACCTGGAGACCATCAACGCGGGCAACGCCGAATGCTCCTTCTGGGCAGGTGGCTGAGCATGTTCGACCACCGGCTTTCACCGGTTGTTCACCCGGTCAGCGGATACGCTGACCTGCGATACACGTAGGGTGTCTGTATGCGTGAGGCCTATCAGGACCAGCTTGGACAGCTCGCCGACTCGCTCGCCGAGATGTGTGGCATGGCGACGACTGCGATCGAGTTGGCCACCCAGGCCTTGCTCAACGGCGACCTCGCGTTGGCGGAACAGGTCATCGCCGACGACGTGAAGCTCGACGAGGCGCGGAGCCAGGGCGAGGAACATGCCTTCGCCCTGCTCGCGCTGCAGGCACCGGTGGCAGGAGATCTGCGTAACGTGGTCGCCGCCCTGCACGCGGCGGAGAGCCTCGAACGGATGGGCGACCTCGCACTGCACGTCGCCAAGACGGCTCGCCGCCGCCACCCGCAGCGGGTCCTGCCTGACGAGGTCGCCCCGTACTTCGTCGAGATGGGCCGGGTCGCCTCCGAGCTCGGGCATCAGGCCAAGGAGGTCGTTCGCACCCGGAGTGTCAGCCTGGCTCGGCAGCTCGAGGACGCCGATGACGAGATGGACGATCTGCACAGACATCTGTTCACCGTCCTCATGCAGAAGGACTGGCCGCACGGGTTGCCCGCGGCAGTCGACATCACCCTGCTCGGCCGCTTCTACGAGCGGTTCGCCGACCACGCGGTCTCGGTGGCCCGCCGGATGGTTTTCGTGGTGACCGGCGAACATCCGCAGGCCGAGAGCACCGCCTGATCTCCGATCGGCATCGGTCGATCCGTCCCCCGCTCCTCACCCGGCGCGCAGCCGGCGTTTCTCCTCGCCTGCACCGCATCGCTCTGCGATGCTGTGGCCGGTCGTCGTAGGCCGAACTCGCCGCGCAGGTCTGGAGGCAGCCGTGGGACACAATTCGGCTCTGGATCGTCGGCTTCTCGGCGGTGAACTGCGCGCGTTGCGCGAGGCCGCCGGGCGCACACACCGCGAGGTCGCCGATCACCTCGACTGCTCCCAGGGCAAGATCAGCCAGATCGAACTGGGGAAGGTGCCGGTCCGCACCTCGGATGTCCGGCTGATGCTGGAGCTCTATCAAGCACCCGAGGACTCGCTGGACCGGCTGCGTGGGCTCGCCGCCGAATCGAAGAAGACCGGCTGGTGGCAGCCCTACGCCAAGGTCATGCAGCCCGGTTTCGACACCTACATCGGTCTGGAATCCGCTGCGCAGCAGGTGCTTGCCTTCCACTGCGATCTGGTGCCCGCCCTGTTGCAGACCCACGATTACGCCCGATCCGTACTGAGCGATGCCACCGGGCCGACGACGACCGCGACGGCGAACCTGCTGTTGGCCGCGTTGGAGAAGCGGCAGGAACGGCTGATCGGTTCGGCTCCGTTGGACTATTCGGTCCTGTTGGACGAGGCGACGCTCCATCGCATCGTCGGCGGCCCGACCGTGCTGCGCGCGCAGCTCGAGCACCTGGTGCTGATGTCCTACCGTCGCAATGTGACCGTGCGAGTGCTGCCGTACAGCGCGGGTGCCCATCCGCTGGTCGGGGACAATGTCTCGCTCGTGTCGGTTCCGGACCCGTCCGCCCCGAATGTGGTCTGCCTGCAGAACTCGGCGAGCTGCACATATCTGGACAAGCCGGGTCAGGTTCGCCGCTATGCCGCCGCGTTCGCCAGGCTCGACGAGCTCGCCCTGGGCGCCAAGGACTCCAGCAGGATGATCGCCGAGGTCGCCGACCGGATCCCCAACTGATCCGACGTCCGTCGCGTGGACCGGCCCGGAAACGAGGTCATCCCCAGGCTGCCCGCCGATTCACCCGCGCATAGACCACGGGCGAGGGCGGCCACCTGGGGATGGCCGTCGATCCTGCTCAGCCGAAGCGGCCCGAGATGTAGTCCTCGGTGGCCTTCTCCGTCGGGTTCGAGAAGATCTTGCTCGTCTCGTCGACCTCCACCAGTCGGCCGGGCTGGCCGACACCGGGCAGGTTGAAGAACGCCGTCTGGTCGCTGACCCGGGCAGCCTGCTGCATGTTGTGCGTGACGATGACGATGGTGAAGTCCTGCTTGAGCTCGGTGATCAGGTCCTCGATCGCCAAGGTCGAGATCGGGTCGAGCGCCGAGCACGGCTCGTCCATGAGCAGCACGTCCGGCTGCACCGCGATGGCCCTCGCGATGCACAACCGCTGCTGCTGACCACCGGAGAGCCCGCCGCCGGGCTTGCCGAGCCGGTCCTTGACCTCTTCCCACAGGTTCGCGCCCCGCAGCGAACGCTCGCACACCTCGTCGAGCTTCGCCTTGTTCTTGGTGCCCGCGAGCCGCAGTCCCGCCACCACGTTGTCCCGAATCGACATGGTGGGGAAGGGGTTGGGACGCTGGAAGACCATCCCGATGGTGCGGCGGACGGAGACCGGGTCGACCGTGCCTGCATAGACGTCCTCGCCGTCCAACAGCACCTTGCCCTCGACCCTGGCGCCCGGGATCACCTCGTGCATCCGGTTCAGCGACCGCAGCACGGTGGACTTGCCACAACCCGACGGCCCGATGAAGGCCGTCACTCCGCGCGGCGGCACGGCCACGGTCACATCCTGCACGGCGTGGAACTTGCCGTAGTAGATGTTGAGGTCCTTGACGTCGATGCGCTTGGCCATCTGAATCCGTGCCCCGCTTACTTGGTCTTGACCGACGACAGCCGCGAGATGATCGTGGCCGCGAGGTTGAACAACATGATGATGAAGATGAGGGTCATCGCCGCGCCCCAGGTGCGGTTGAAGCCGGCGATCTCCGGGTTTGCCAGCTGGTTCGTGATCAGCAGCGGCAGGTTCGCCATCGGCCCCGCGAAGAGGTCGTAGCTGATCGTCGGCGCGTACGCCACGAGAACCAGCGCAGGCGCCGTCTCACCCATCACCCTGGCCATACCGAGCATGGCACCTGTGACGATGCCGGACATCGCCGTCGGCAGCACGACCCGGACGATCGTCTTCCACTTGGGGATGCCCAGCGCATAGGACGCCTCACGCAGTTCGTTCGGGACGATGCGCAGCATCTCCTCGGTGGTACGCACGACCATCGGGATCATCAGCAGCATCAGGGCGAGACACATCGCGAAGGCGCTGCGGTCGAGCCCGAACATGGTGATCCACACCGCGTAGATGAACATCGCCGCGACGATCGAGGGAACACCGCTGAGGATGTCGACCATGAAGGTCGTGACCTTGGCGAACCGCGTTCCGGCACCGTATTCGACGAGGTAGATACCGACCAGGATGCCGATCGGGATCGACAGCACGCCGGTGACCACGCCTTGGAGGATGGTGCCGACGATCGCGTGATGCGCACCGCCGATGTCCTCGTTGGCACGCACCCCCGCCAGCGAGAACTGCCACCAGTCCGGCCGCAGGAAGGGCTCGATACCACGCGATACGACCGAGTAGAGCACCCAGATCAGCGGGATGACGGCGATCAGGAAGCACAGCCACACCAGCACGCGGGCCGTGATGTCCTTCGCGCGTCGGCTGCCGCTGAGCCCCTGGAAGGCGGGCGGCTGGGCCGGTCGATCCAGTTCCGTGGTGGTGAGACTCATGACCGTTCCTTCTTCCCACCAACGATCGACCTGGCCATCGCGTTGACCAGGAACGTGAGCACGAACAGGACCAGACCAGCAGCGATGTAGGCACCGATGGACAGCGGATTGCTGAACTCGGAGGACGCCGCCGCGATACGGGACGCGATCGTGGCACCACCGTCGAACACGCTGAAGGTCGGAGACGAGGCGGTGGAGGAGAGGATCAGGTACAGCGCGACGGTCTCACCGAGTGCTCGGCCGAGACCGAGCATGGAGGCGCTGACATAACCCGACTTGCCGAAGGGCCAGACCGTGGTGCGAACCACCTCCCACTGGGTGGCACCGAGCGCCAATGCGCCCTCGATCTGCTCTCTCGGCGTCCGCTCGAACACCTCGCGGCTGATGGCCGTGATGATCGGCAGGAGCATCACCGCGACCACAACGCCTGCGGTGAAGATGTTGCCCGCACCGGCGATGCTCACGTTGCCCTGCTCGAAGATCGGAATGAACGACAGGTTCTCGTTCAGCCATTCGGCGAACGGGACCATGGCCGGGCCGATCACCTGGACGCCCCAGAGACCGAAGATCACCGAGGGCACGGCCGCAAGGAGATCGACGATGTAGGCGAACGCCCTGGCCAGGCTCTTCGGGGCGTACTGGGTGAGGAACATCGCGATGCCCAGCGAGATCGGCATCGCGATCACCAGCGCCAGCAGCGACACCGAGACCGTCGTGTACAGCAGATACAGGATTCCGAACCGGAGGTCGTCCGGGTTCGAGGCGTTCCAGTCGCCGGAGAACAGGAAGCTGCTCTGGTTCGCCGCGAGCGATGGGATCGCCTGGAGTAGGAGGAAGAGGCCGATCGCGCCGATCAGGATGACGACGAACGTGCCGGAACCCGCCGACAGTCCGCGGAAGATCCGGTCGCCCGGGCGGCGGACGGGTTTACTCGAGGTGTCGACTGCCGTGCTGATGAGATCCTCCGGAGCATCCGGTGACGGAGCAGAGCCGCTCCCTGATTTCAGAGAGCGGCCCCGCCGCGTCGAATCGCTCATTGCGTCGCGCTCAGTTTCGCTTACCCGAACGAGCGGTCGTATTACCGGGTCAGGCGATCTCGCCGATGGCGGTCAGCAAGCGCTCCTGGAACTCGGCCGGGAGCGGGGTGTAGCCGACCTCGGACAGGTTCTCCTGGCCGGTGGTGGCGGCGATCGTGAGGAAGGACTTCAGGCCCTCGGCGACCTCGGGGTCCTCGTAGGTGGAGCAGACGATCTCGTAGGTCGCCATCGTGATGGGGTACGCGCCCGCCTCGGTGGTGCCGAAGACCGACTCGAGGTCGATGGTCAGGTCGTTGCCCTCACCGGTGATCTCGGCACCGGTGATCGCGGCGCCGACGGTCTCGTCGGTCAGCGGGACCGGGCCACTGCCCGCGTCGATCTGGGCGATGCCCAGGTCGGCGTTGCGCGCGAAGGACACCTCGACGTAGGTGATGCCGCCGTCGGTGCTCGACACGGCCTCGCTGACGCCCTGCGACTGGCCGCGGCCCTCGCCGACGCCGCCGAAGGTCTCGCCCTCGCCCTGAGTCCAGGCGCCGTTGGTGCCGACGTTCAGGTACTCCTGGAAGTTGCCGGTGGTGCCGGACTCGTCACTGCGGTGGAAGACGGTGATCGCGGTCTCGGGCAGCTCGACGCCCTCGTTCGCGGCCGCGATGGCCTCGTCGTTCCACTCGGTGATCGTGCCGTTGAAGATGTTGGCCAGCACCTCGCTGGGCAGGACCAGTTCCTCGACGCCCTCGAGGTTGTAGGCGATCGCGACGGGGCTGAACACCATCGGGAGGTGCCAGACCGGGCCGCCACAACGCTCCTCGGCCTGCGCGCGCTCCTCGTCGTCCATGGCCGAGTCGGAGCCGGCGAACATCACCTGGTCGGCGATGAACTGACGCCGCCCGTTACCCGAGCCGCTCGCGTTGTAGGCGAGGCTCTGCCCAGCGCACTCCGCACTGAACACTGCCGCGAACTCGTCGATCGCGTTGGCCTGCGAGGAAGCACCCTCGGCGATGACCTGGTCGACACCTCCGCACTCGGCGGACGAGCCGCCGTCGGTGCCGGTGTCGGGTCCGCCGCCCGGGTTCGCAGCGTTGTCGGAGCCACAGGCCGAGAGCAGCAGCGCACTCGCCGCCACCAGCCCGAGAGCAGCAGAGTGCCGCTTGATCTTCACAGTGTTCCTCCAGTGCGAAGTGCACGTTTCAAGCGGCGGGTCGCCGCTCGCCCCGAAGGTAGGCAGCCGGGGTAGACGATGCCCGCTGAAGAAGTGAACGGCAGGTGAACATGACACGGGAAGTGACTGGAACCTCCACCAGGGAGCCTAAGGCGTAGCCTGGTCGTGACCTGTGCGTTCGCTCTCCGTAATGTGATCGCCCGGCGCCCGAGTCAACGGCCGAACTGGATGTCGCTGTCACGATGGGTGAAGCCCAGCCGCTCGTAGACGCGAATCGCCGCTGGGTTATCCGCCTCTACGTACAGCATCGTCTGGCTCAGCCCACGCCCGGCCAGATAGCGCAGCCCGGCTTGCGTCAACAGGCCCCCGAGTCCGCGCCCCTGCGCATCGGGGTCGACCCCGACGACGTACACCTCACCGACCGCCTCGCTCGCGGCCTCGCCTGCCGCGTGCACCTTGGTCCAGTGGAAGCCGAGGAGCCGGTCCTCGGCGTCGACCGCGAGCAGGAAGCCGGCCGGGTCGAACCAGTCCGAGTTCTCCTTCTCCACCACATCGGCCACCGTCATGCCGCCCTGCTCCGGATGCCAGGAGAACGCCCGGTGATTCACCCGCACCAGTGCCTCTTCGTCCTCGCCCACCACGAAGGGGCGAATCCGCACGTCCGAGCGCTCTTGCAACGCGGCAGGCGGATGCTCGGTGAGGTCGATCCACATCCGCCGCAGCTCACGAGCGCGGCGGAACCCGAATCGGTGCGCAAGTCGGTCGGCCGCAGGGTGGTCGCTGTGCGACCAGATGAGCAGGCTGTCCTGCGCCGGGGTATCGGGGCCGTTCGGGCCCGTCATCGGCTCGGCGGGCGCCTCGGGGAGGCCTGCCCGCTCGACCAGGGCCCGCACCAACGCCGTTCCCACGCCGTTCGTCCTGGCCGTTGGCCGCACGGCGAGTTCGGCGACGAGTCTGCCCTCGCTGTCGATCTGGGTGTCGACCTGCGCGTAGCCGACGAGGGCGCCGCCCGATTCGCGAGCCAGGAAGTGCTCGACACCGCCGACGTCCGCACGCACCTGCCCGGCTTGGACGGCAGCCGATCCGCGACGTTGCAGCGCCGCGAGGCCGCGCTCGGCGACGGGCGCCCTGCCGTCCGCATCCGCGGCCTCGTCCAGTAGGGCGATCGCCTCGTCTGCGACCTCGTCGAGTAGACCGTTATGCCAGCTGATGATCGTCACATCGTCCACGGTAATCCTCCGGTGGGCGACCGAGGCGAAGCCGCCGAATCCCGAGGTCAGCCGCCGTGGCCGACTCACACCATGGAGTGGATCATCGTCGATTTCCTTGCGCGGACAGCAGAGACGGGCCGATCATTCGAACATGAGTTCGAAGTGTGGACATCTCGTTGGCGCAGCCCGACAGTGGTCTCGGTTCCGCATGGCGGCCGCTCGGGTGGCGGGGCCTCCGGTGGTGGGGCCGAGCGCGGCCGTCGTGCCGAGCGCGGCCGTCGACAAAGCCGGATCGGTCAGTGCCCGGAGGGTCAGCGTCCGGAGCGCTGGATGGAACGACCGAGAAGCTCGGCCACGTTGCTCTCAGGGGCCGGGTCCGAGCCGTCCGTGCCGAAACGGACCATCCTGCGTTCCGGTCGGGACTCCGTCCGGGACTCGGGCTGGGGCTGGGACGTGGTGCCCGGCCGGACGAACTTGTATCCGACGTTGCGCACCGTGCCGATCAGCTGGTCGTGCTCCGGACCCAGCTTGGCTCGAAGCCTCCGCACGTGGACATCCACGGTCCTGGCTCCGCCGAAGAAGTCGTAGCCCCACACCTCTTGGAGCAGCTGTGAACGGGTGAAGACGCGGCCTGCGTGCTGTGCGAGGTACTTGAGGAGCTCGAACTCCTTGTAGGTCAGCTCCATCGGCTTGTTCCGGAGCCGGGCGGTGTAGGTGGCCTCCTCGATCACGAGCTCCCCGAAGGTGAGGACCTCGCCCTCGGACTGCGCCTGCTGCTCCGTTCGGCCGTGGAGCAGCCGCAACCGGGCGTCGACCTCGGCCGGGCCTGCGGTCGGCAGCAGGATCTCGGCCACGCCCCACTCCGCGCTCAGCGCCACCAAGCCGCCCTCACCGATCACCGCGACCACCGGCGCATCGACGTCCGCCGATGCCAACAGACCGCACAACCGGCGGGCCGCGACGAGATCCTGCGTACCGTCGACGAGGATCGCGTCATAACTACGACGCTCCAACAGGCCGGAGACCTCCGGCGCACCGAGGTGGGCCGTGTGCGGCAACAGGGACAATGCCGGGAGGACGGCTCCCGCGTTCGGAGCCGAGCTAAGAATCAAGAGTTCCAGACTGGACATGGCGGGGCTCCCTCCTACAGGGCAGCGGACAAGTCCTCGCCGCCCGTACTCCGGGCCCCGTTGCCCTCCGGACATGATGGAGGATACCCCCTGTGACCACCGTTGACAGAGTCCTCATCGCGGAGATCACAGCTCGCACCGCCGATGACGTGCAGCTCCGTGGTGTCTTTCTGCCTCGGCAGACCGGGCCGTCCGCCGTCCGACGACGGGCAGCGACGAATGATGAGCTAGCCATCGTCGTGGGCCACGGCTTCACCAACCATGTGCGCAAGCCGGCGTTACAGCGAGCGCTCAGCAGGCTGGCGCGTCGGGCTGCGGTGTTCGCATTCGACTTCCGCGGGCACGGCCGCTCGGGCGGGCGGTCCACCGTCGGAGATCGCGAGGTCCTCGATGTGGCGGCGGGCGTGGAGTACGCCCGGAGGTGTGGCTATCGCCGAGTGGCCACCCTCGGCTTCTCCATGGGCGCCTCGATCATGCTCCGACATGCGGCGTTGGCTCCCGGTGGGGAGCGGCCGGAGGCCGTGATCGCGGTGAGCGCGCCGTCGAGGTGGTGGATCCGGGAGAGCTCCGCCATGCGGCGGGTGCACTGGCTGCTGGAACAGCCGACCGGCAGGCTGGTGGCGCCGCTGGTGGGAGTTCGGTTGGATCGTGCATGGGAAGACGTGCCGGTCTCACCGTTGGAGGCGGCGGCACACATCGCACCGACACCGCTGCTGTTGGTCCACGGCGAGTTGGACGACTACTTCTCCACCGATCACGCCAGGCAGCTGCACGTCGCCGCTGGCCCGCGCAGCGAACTCTGGATCGAGCCCGAGATCAGGCACGCCGAGACGGCCATGACACCCGAGCTGATCGACCGGATGGCACAGTGGCTCGACCGGAATGCCTATCAGGCGACCCGGCAACGACAGCTGATCAAGGCGGTAATCGAGCGGTGAAGAAGCTACTGATCGTCCTGGTGATCATCGCCGGGCTACTCACGGCGGCCGATTTCGGTGCCGCTGCGGCGGCGGAGTACCAGGTGTCCAAGCGGTTGCGCGACGAGCTCGGACTGAGCGATGACCCTGCGGTGCGGGTCAACGGCTTCCCGTTCGTCTTCCAGGCGATGGCGGGCGACTACCGCGATGTGGACGTGCAGGCGCAGGGCGTGCAGGTGGGCGAATTGCAGGACGTCCACATCGAGGCGACCTTGCGGCATGTCCGCGTGCCGTTCTCCGACATCGTCGGCGGGACGCTTCAGGAGGTCCGCGTCGACGAGGTGGTCGGCCAGGTGCGGTTGACCGCCAGCGATATCGGCAGGCTGATCAACATCCCGGATCTGCAGATCGAGCCGTATACGGGTGATCTGCTCGACCCGTTGGCCGACGAGGATGCGGGCGTCGACGGCGAGGGCGACGAAGAGGCGGTCGACGACGAGACCACCGCGACCGTCCAGCTCACCGGCAGCCAGGACATCGGCGGCGACCGAGTCCAGATCACCGTGGTGGGCACCCTGTCGCTGACCGACGGAATCATCGACATCCGGCCGGAACAGCTCGAGGTCGACCCGGGAACGGGATCGCTCGAACTGCCGCCGGAGATCCAGCAGGCGGCGTTGGCGACGTTCTCGACGACCATCGATCCGGGCGGGCTTCCGCTCGATGTGACGCCGACATCGGTGCGCGCCGAGCATGGGGCGCTCGTCGTCGGGGGAACCGCACGTGACGTGGTAATCCGCAACTGACACCGGAGGCGAAGTGCTGGGTTTGGTGGCTCTGCTCGCGGCGGTCGCACTGACTTTGCTGATCGGCTGGTTGCACCGTCGCGCGCAGGGGCGCGTCTCCACCGCCTTCGCCGACTCCGACCGCTCCGGTGCCGCGTCCAGCAGCCCGCACATTGGGGTGGACCCCTCACATCGCGTCCGACCCGAGGATCGGCCGGGAAGCCGGCCGGAAGCGGCGACCAAACCCGGCAGCGGGCCACCGGATACGTCACCTCCTGCCGCGAACACTCTCGCCACCGCAACCGTCGGCATCACGGCAATCGATGGCGCGGCTACGGTCGACGACACGGTCGAGACAGTTGGCGCAGTCAAGACGGGCAGCACAGCCGAAGTAGGCAGCACAGCCGAAGTAGCCAACGCAGCCGAAGCAGGCAACGCAGCCGAAGCAGGCAACGTGACCGCAGCCGAGGACATCACAGGCAGAGGCCACCCCGCCGAGCCCGGAAGCGAGACCACCGACCGCGCCGGATCGACACGGTGGCCCCAACCGGTGCGGGAGGCGTTGGCGAGCGCGTCCGCACACGTCACCGAAGGCGCCACGGTGTCGACCCCCTCGGTGACGCTGCTGCAGCTGTCGACCACCTTCTGCACGCCCTGTCGCCATACCCGGTTGTTGCTGACCGCGTTGGCCGCCGAGGTCGCCGACCTGCGGCATGTCGAATTGGATGTCACCGATCTCCCCGAGGTCGTCCGCGCATTGCACGTCTTCCGGGTACCGACCACGATCGCCCTCGATCTCCAGGCTCGCGAACTGTTCCGCGTCGGCGGTGTTCCGCGGCGGGACACGCTCCTTGCGGCGGTACGTCCGCATCTTTCCGCCCGGGTTTCCGAGGATTGAGAGTCCTTCCCGACCAGCGGACGTTCCGGTACCGTCGCAAGCGTGCACTTCCTGCTGACTCGACGCCGCGCGGTTGACCTGTGCCGCCTCGCGAGCAGTCTGTGTCGCAGCTCGATGACCGGGCGGTAGCGCAACCCTCCCCCGAATAGTCGGCGCGAGCTCGCGCCTGCCCGCCTCGGACGGACTTCCCGCACTGCGAAACCGTCATGGAGGTCGTATGCCCGACAAATCGATGATCGACGCCAGAGGGGCCCGGTTCTCGGCCGCGATGACCAGCGTGATTCTGGTGGTCGTTCTGCTGACCGGCAGTTGGCGACTATTGGCGGCACAGCTGGTGTTGTTCGGGTTATGCGCCTTCGTCGGATTGCGGCTCAATCCATGGGGAGTCGTGTACCGGCGGTGGGTCCGGCCTCGGCTGACTGGGCCAGTACCCCGTGAACAGGCGGCACCGGTGCAGTTCTCCCAGGGCGTGGGATTCGTCTTCAGCGCTATCGGGGTGATCGGTTACGCCAGCGGGCTGACCGTTCTCGGCGTCACCGCCACCGCCCTGGCCTTGGTGGCGGCACTGCTCAACGCCGTCTTCGGTCTGTGCCTGGGTTGCGAGCTCTACCTGCTGATCCAACGGTTTCGCTCGATCCGGTCCGCCAAGTCGGCGTGATCCGGTCGTAGGCCCACTCGGCACAGCGCGCAGCCGCCGCCGCGCTTCGACTTACCGATACGCAAGACAACCTGCACCGATTCCAGTCCCCCCATTTCGATCGCAACGACGAGGAGCAGCGAGATGAGCCGCGAAGACTTCCTGGTGACCACCGAATGGGCCGAGGCCAACCTCGAGGCTCCCGGCGTGGTGTTCGCCGAGGTCGATGAGGACACCACGGCCTACGACGCCGGTCATATCCCCGGCGCCGTGAAGCTGGACTGGAAGAACGACCTGCAGGATCACGTCCGACGTGACTTCGTCGACCGCTCCGGTTTCGAGAAGCTGCTCTCGAGCAAGGGGGTGGGCAACGATGACACCGTCGTCCTCTACGGCGGCAACAACAATTGGTTCGCCGCCTACGCCTACTGGTACTTCAAGCTGTACGGCCACCAGAACGTCAAGCTGATCGACGGCGGCCGCAAGAAGTGGGAGTTGGACGGCAGGCCGCTGACCGCCGACACCGTCGAGCGCGCGGAGACCAGCTACACGGCCACCGAGCAGGACGCCTCGATCCGTGCGTTCCGCGACGAGGTCGTCGAGGCGATCGAGAGCAAGAACCTCGTGGACGTCCGGTCGCCGGACGAGTTCTCCGGCAAGCTGCTTGCCCCGGCGCACCTGCCGCAGGAGGCGGCGCAGCGCGGCGGTCACATTCCCAGCGCGATCAACGTGCCGTGGAGCAAGGCGGCCAACGAGGACGGCACCTTCAAGTCCGAGGACGAGCTGCGGGAGATCTACACCGAAGCGGGCTTGGACGGTTCGAAGGCGACCATCGCCTACTGCCGGATCGGCGAGCGTTCCTCGCACAGCTGGTTCGTGCTGCACGAACTGCTCGGCCAGTCCGATGTCAAGAACTACGACGGTTCGTGGACCGAGTACGGCAGCCTGATCGGCGTTCCGGTGGCGAACCCGTCTGCTGCGGCGGCGAACTGATCCGACGGTCCGGCTCGGTGCGATCGCCCGTCGTGAATCGCGAGGAGGAGAAGAGCGTATGAGCAGCTGTGGAGCCCCGGAACAGACGGCTACCAGTGCCGCGGATGTCGAGGGAACCGACCAGGTGGTCGTCGCAGGTCGGGTGTCCGGCGGCGTCGGATCGGACGGCGTTCCCGGCGCGTTCGTCCGGTTGCTGAACGGCGACGGCGAGTTCACCGCAGAGGTGGTGTCCGCGCCCACCGGTGACTTCCGCTTCTACGCGGCGCCGGGGTCCTGGACCGTCCGTGCCCTGCACAAGACCGGCAGCGGACAGGCCGAGGTCGTTGCGACGGGCATCGGACTGCATCGGGCGGACATCGTCCTGGCGTGAGCGTCACCCGCGCCGAAACCGACGATCCGACGGGTGGTGGGACAGGCCACGCCTCGCCCACCACCCGTAGGGCTGCCGAAAAGGTATGCTCCGGGCGTGGAAATCTTCTTTACCGGACTTCTAGCGCTGGCCACGGTGTTGATCCTGTGGTTCGCGGTGTACGTCGTCTACCGGCTGTACAGCGACCAGCGCTGAGTGGGCATGTGACGTGACTTCTTCCGAGCAGCCGAACACCGTCAGCGGCGACGCCGCAGTACAGGCCGCGGCAGAACGCGCCGAGGCGACCCGGGATCTGAACGTTCCGCAGTTCGACGATCTGCCTATTCCGGCGGACACCGCGAATCTGCGGCTGGGCCCCGACCTGAATGAGGCATGCCTGGCGCTGCTTCCGCTGATCGGCGTGTGGCGCGGTGAGGGCGTCGCCGAGCACCCGGCCTTGGACGAGCCGTATCGATACGGCCAGCAGATCACCTTCGCGCACGACGGTAGGCCGTTCGTGTACTACGAGGCCCGGTCTTGGCTGCTCGACGCCGATGGCGAGATTCTGGGAGCGGGCTCCCGCGAGGTGGGTTGGTGGCGGCCGCAGGCCGACGACACCATCGAGCTGCTGCTCGCGCATTCCGGTGGTGTGGTCGAGATCTTCTACGGCAAGCCACGCAACCAGACCACGTGGGAGTTGGGCACCGATGCGGTCGCCCGCACCAGCTCCGCCGAGGAGATCAGCGCCGCTCAGCGGCTTTACGGTGTCCTGCACAACGGCGACCTCGCCTACGTCGAGGAACGCTCCTTGGGTGGCGGACCACTGGCCCCGCACATCTCCGCGAAGCTGACCCGAACGGTCGGCTGAGGTCGCCGCGATCTCGCCGATCGCCAGACGGGGCCGACCGGCCGCAGGCGCCTCCACATCCGACGATGTCTCGTCGGCGAGCGCCTGCTGTCTCGGCCCTACCTGACCGCCCGGGCGGGGTTAGGCCGAGCGGCCAGTAGCACCACCGCGCCTGCGGCCACCCCGAGTCCGCCGTATCCGGCGATCAGCATCAGCTCGAATCGAGCCACCACCTGAGCCGGTCCGCCATTGACTGCTTCGACCGCTGTCGTGAGAACCAACCAGCACAGCAGTCCGACAAGCATCGGATAACCGATCGTCGCGATCGTGGTCCGCCGTCGAAGTACGTCAGGACCGCAGGACATCAGCACGACCACCGAGGTAATGCCGAGGAAGCAGCCAAGCAGCGGCCAGGGGATGTCGGGATCGCCGGAGAGCGCCGCTAGAAACCAGCCGATGCCCGCCGGCAGTAGCAGGCAATAGCTGAGTACCAGCCAGAGTCGGATGGCGGCTCGGTAATCTCGGAGTGCCGCAGCGTGCAGGCCACCGAGCGCGGAACACGCTATGAGCAGCGCAAAGAGCAGACCTGCCATGCCTAACCACGGACCAAGATCGCCTAGCGGCAGGGTGGCGGACGGCCGGGCGGGTGCTTGCGTGCTTACCAGGCTCATGGCTATCGCTCCCAGCGGAGCGCCCAGCACCAGACAGCAGATACCTCGGTGTACTCGGTCCACCGACCACCGCCGAGCCGCCGAACCCAGGATCAGCGTGGCGAGAACGAGGCCGATCGGCGGTCCTGCGGCCCAACCGGTCAGAAGCATCGCCAACAGCGGGAACACCGCCGAACCGATCAGGACCGCGCCGCCGAGTCGGACCATCGTCAAGTCATCCCTTTCGAGGGAGGCCGATCACTCCTCGAAAGGGACGCACGGCCTTCCATCGTGGTTGTCTCGGTGACCACCACGATGGCGGCGCGGCGAATCAGGCGTACTGCGACTCGAACAGTTTGGTGAGTTCGTGGTGCAACTCGTTGCGGCGGTCCTCGCCCGGAAGCACCTTGCCGTCGAGGGTGTGCACCTTGGTGACCAGCCGAACACTGGAGACCAGCCAGAGCCCGTCGGCGTCCCACAGCTCCTGGACCTTCAGCGGCTCGACCTTGGTGGCCCAACCGGCCTCGGCCGCCGCACGGAACAACGCGCCCTGCGTGGTTCCGGGCAGAATTCCGCTGGCGGGCGGCGGGGTTCGCAGTGTCCGGCCCTGCGCGATGACCACCGTCGACGTCGGCCCTTCCAACACGCTGTCGTCGGTCGCGGTGAAGATGACCTCGTCGGCGTTGTTGCGCTCGGCGTGCCGTAGTGCGGCCATGTTGACCGCGTAGGAGAGGGTCTTGGCGCCCAGCAGCAGCCACGGTGCACGTTCCTGCAGATCAGCCGCGTAGCCGCGCTCCAGGATGAGCGCCGCGACGCCGTCGGTCCGCCTGCGAATGGTCTGTGCGCCGACCTCCATCCCCATCGCGAAGGCCGTCGGTTCGCCGGTTTCCTCGACGCCTCGGCTGTAGACGAGCTTGAGTGCCATCTCCCGGCCGCCCGTCCAGGCATCGATGACGACCTGGGCGCAGCGCTCCCAGGCGGCCCTGTCCGGGGCGGGCATGTCCAGC
This sequence comes from Actinoalloteichus hymeniacidonis, assembly GCF_014203365.1. Taxonomy (NCBI): domain Bacteria; kingdom Bacillati; phylum Actinomycetota; class Actinomycetes; order Pseudonocardiales; family Pseudonocardiaceae; genus Actinoalloteichus; species Actinoalloteichus hymeniacidonis. Next base: position 275,719 of record NZ_JACHIS010000001.1, on the reverse strand, counting down.
AGGGCTGCGGATCGGGCGAGCCGGTCGAGGTGCGGCCCGAGTTCCCGAGGCCGCCCATCTACCACCATGATCGTTTCGAAGACGCCGTCGCCCCGCTGCACCGCGAGGTCGTCCACGCGAAGTAGTGGGGCGGTGTGGTCGAGGATTGTTCCGTCCAACAACGCGAGCACCGTCATGGGTCGACAGTATGCCGGTGGCCCTGGGTGTCGTCAGCCACTCGTCACCGGCATCGCCGGATCGGGCTCGGCCACCACCCGTTTCGGACGTCTACCATTGACGATCGTGGCCCGATGAGTGTGCGGTCTCCCGGATAGCGCCTGGTTGCACGAGGGCGCCCGTGCCGACCGCAGGCTCCGCCTCGCTAGCTCGCGAGCAGTCCGGCCGCGGAAGGAAGGAAGACCAGTGACCGTCTCGACATCCTCGCCGATCCTCGGAACGCCGGGTGCCGTCCCCGCCCCGGAGGACTCCCCGGACATCGCAGTCCCGTGGCATTACGGCGATCCGTTCGCCGAACAGCGCACCGCCACCAGAAGCGCCGTCGTCGTGGACCGATCGGACCGAACGGTTCTCGCGGTTCCAGGCGAGGAGCGGCTCAAGTGGCTGCATCTGCTGCTCTCCCAACATGTGACCGAGCTGCCCGATGGCCGGGGCACCGAGGCGTTGGTGTTGGACGGGCAGGGCCGGGTCGAAGCTCAGATGGTGCTCGCGCACCTCGACGGCACGGTATGGCTGGACACCGAACCGAGCACCACCGTCACCGGGGCGCTGGGCAAGACCACCACCTCGCTCTTGGACTACCTGGAGGGCATGCGGTTCTGGTCGAAGGTCGAACCGCATGATGCCAGCGCCGATTGGGCACTGTTGTCGCTGCTAGGACCGAACACCGATGCCGTGTTGGCCTCGGTGGGCGTCACGGTGCCCGGCGAGTTGTTCGGGGTGGCGGCGATCGCGGGCGGCGGTTTCGTCCGGCGGATGCCCGGTCCCGGACAGTATGCGGTCGACCTGCTGGTCCCCCGGGCGGAATTGCTCGGCTGGTGGGAGCGGTTGACCGATGCCGGTGCCCGGCGCGCGGGCAGCTTCGCCTTCGAGGCGCTGCGGGTCGAGTCGCTGCGGCCGAGGCATGGTTTGGACACCGACGACCGGTCGATCCCGCACGAGCTCGGTTTGATCCCGAGTGCGGTGCATGTCAACAAGGGTTGCTATCGGGGTCAGGAGACGGTGGCCAAGGTCCACAACGTCGGCCGCCCGCCCCGGCGGCTGCTGCTGCTGCACCTGGACGGTTCCTCGGAGGTGCTACCCGAGATCGGCGACCCGGTGACCAACGGCGATCGGGTGGTGGGCCGGGTCGGCACCGTCGCCCGGCATCACGAGCTCGGACCGGTGGCGCTGGCGTTGATCAAGCGCAATGTCCCGATCGACGCGGAACTCGCGGTCGGCGCCGAGGATCGCGTCGTGGCAGGGTCGATCGACCCGGACTCGGTTCCAGCGGACACCGGAGAACCACCCGGTCGGGTGGCTGCCCAGCGTTTGCGTGGCTGAGGCCGACTCCTGTGTCAGGATCGCGTGCAACGCGCATCTGCTCTGCCGTGAACGGAGTGGGTGCGAAAGAATAGGCAAGCGGTTTCCCGTCGCCTCGTCTACACCGATGGCAGGCGGTCGACCGGTTCGTAGTGAGTCGATATCGCATCGACGAACCACACAATGCGTAGCCGGAGACTCGGATGAAGTGGTGGAGCGCACCGATGTCGTTGAGGACTGAACCGTGATCGAGGTCCGTCCTGGCGGCCGACGGCGGATAGACCGGGTGCTCGGCCCCGGCTATCTAGACGGCGTCACGACCAAACCGCTGAGCGAGGTGCGGGCGTTGCGCGACGAGGCGGCGCAGGAGGAGACCGACCTCTCGTATCTACGCAGGCTGCTGCACGCCAGGATCGACATCGTTCGTGCCGAGCAGATCCGGCGTGCCGAGAACGGTCCGTTCTCGGTCGTCGAGCAGCTGACCGCGATCCTGTCGCGCAACGCGGTCGGCCCCGCGATGGGTTCCGGTCGGTATCAGACGATGGAGCCGTCTCGGGCCGAGGCTCGGCGGCGCCATGTCGAGGCGTTGGTGTCCGATGTCGATCTCTCCGACGTCACCTCGCGGTCTGATGCCGAACTGATCGAGGCGGCGGCAGGCTACGCCGAGGAGGAGGCGTCGGTATCCAGCAGGCGCCGTGAGGTGCAGGGGGTCGTCGATCTGCTCAACGAGGAGATCGCCCGGCGTTATCGAGAGGGCCGCGCATCCGTCGACGATCTCCTTGCCCAGGCATGCGAGACCGAGGCCGAGAGCCCCGCGCCGCGTGCCCCGTCGGACGACGAGCGGTAGCCCTTTCGTCGAACCGGGAGCCGGACGTACGGTCGTCGGCATGAGCATCCCCTTGGTGGAGGTCGTGCGGTCCGGTTTCCGCGAGTGTGTGCACCACGGCTCGGTGGCGCTGTGGACCTCGGGCGCGATCTCGCCGCACAGCGTCGGCACGGTGGACGTCGCGATGTTCCCGCGTTCCTCGAACAAGCCGTTCCAGGCACTGGGCATGCTGCGCAGTGGTCTGGAGCTGGCCGATGCCGATCTCGCCATGGCGTGTGCCTCGCACAACGGCGAACCCGAACATCTTCGTCGGGTCGCGGCCGTCCTGGCCGCGCACGACCTCACCGAAGACGACCTGCACTGTCCGGTGGCGCTGCCCAAGCACGATGAGAGCCGCGCGGCGGTACTGCGAGCGGGTGGCGGACCGAGCAGGTTGGCGATGAACTGCTCCGGCAAGCACGCGGCGATGCTGGCCACCTGCGTCCAGGCGAGCTGGCCGACCACGGGGTATTGGGAGCCCTCGCATCCGCTGCAGCAGGAGATCCGGCGGACGATCGAGGAACTGACCGGCGAGCCGGTGGCCGCGACGGCCGTGGACGGCTGTGGTGCGCCGCTGATGGCGTTCTCCCTGGCCGGCTTGGCCAAGGCCTTCGCCTCTCTCGTGCTGGCCGAGCCCGGCACCGCGCAGCGCCGCGTCGCCGACGTCATGCGGGCGCATCCGTTCCTGGTGTCCGGCTCGCAGCGGGAGGACAACCTGCTGATGTCGGCGGTGCCGGGCGCGCTGAGCAAGGCGGGCGCCGAGGGAGTGGCCGCGGTGGCACTGCCGGATGGCAGCGCGGTGGCGATCAAGATCGAGGACGGTGCGGAGCGGGCCAGGCTGCCCGTCTTGGCTGGTGCGCTGCGCCAGCTGGGTGTCGCGCCGTCCGAGGCGTTGGATGCCTTGGCCACCGAACCGGTCCTCGGCGGTGGTCGCCAGGTCGGTGAGGTCCGAATGCTCGAAGGCGTCTTCGAGTCGCCTGCGCGGCTCTAACCGAGGCGCTCGCGAGCGGCGATGTCGGCCCAGAAGTCGCGTAGCCGCTCGCAGAGCTCCGCGATCACCTCGGCTTCGCCCGACTCGAAGGCCTCGACTATCCGGTGGACGTCCTGCGCCGAGGTGTCCTCGGACAGCTCGTCGTCGTCCATGAGCTGCACAAGGCCCCCGTAGTCCAGCTCCAACGCCGATTGCGGGTGGAAGTGATCCAGCCACCGACCGGTGTCCTTGAGCAGCGCGGCGGGTCCCTCCGATCCGATGGATTCCCGGATGACGTCGTGCGCATGCTCGGCCCGTCGGCGCGCATCGGCGAGCGGCACTCGCCAACTCACCCGCCGCTCCGGGTCGTCGATGGGCGCCAGCACCAGCTGCCGGGCCGCCGGTTCGACCAAGGCGAACCAGGGCAGCGGGATGGTCCAGGTCGAGGTGACCACATGGACGGCGCCGCCGGACATCTCCGAGACCACTGCGACGGCCTTGGACCGCACCGCATCCGGCGTCATCGGCAGGGCTTCCGCAAGCAACGACGGTGAGGCGGTGGAGAGGAAGCCCACCATCCCGGCCGCCGATCGAGCCCGGACATCGAGTGGGCAGACCAGTAGATCGTCGCCGATCGGTTCGGCGTCGCCGATCGGTTCGGCGTCGCCGATCGCTTCCGAGGTGTCCAGCGAGGTGACGTCCTCGGGGCGGATCACCAGGACGTCCGCAGGCCCCTGCGCCCGGCGCTCGGCCGAGATTCCGTCGCCCGGGAACAACCGAGGTGGCGAGGTGAGTTGAGTACGAAGCCAGAGTTCTCGTTCGCGATCGGCCACCAAAGAGGGAGCGATCGGCCCGGCACGCAGTGAACGCTCCAGTCGCTCCCGTGACGTAGCGTCGAAGGAAGACAGCGGCTCGTACACCCTGAGGTAGGCGACGAACGGTCGTGGCACCCTGAAATCGTGCCATGCCGGGCGCCGCGAGGGGACAGCGGTCGGCATCACGTTCAAACAAGCGGTGCCACGTCGCATCGACCCTGCCTGTCACGGTACGGTGGGGGCAGGAAGAGTTGTCGAGACGATACGGGGCCGCCGTTCCCCCGGCCGCCCCGTCCCTGTGCGAGGGGGTCGAGCCATGGGGCGCGGCCGAGCTAAGGCCAAGCAGACGAAGGTGGCCCGGGAGCTCAAATACAGCACCCATGCCACGGACTTCGACGCTCTGCAGCGCGAGCTGTCAGGCGGCGAGTCCTCTGGTAAGCGGTCCGATGATGACCGACCTGGAGACTCGTACGAAGACCGGTACGACGAATACCGAGGTTGACTCAGCCGATAATCAGGCGGGTCGCCTCCGGTGGGGGTCACGCGCCTGATGGCTTTGTCCTCAGCCTGGTCATAGTCAACGGTCCCTGTACCTAGTTCGGGCTTTCGAACGACTCATGCCGGGCCACACCTCAACAGGGTGTGCCCCGGCATGACTCGTCCTGTCCACAAACCACATGACGCGCCGCGAGCCACTGGCGCGCCACCAGAGCAGACGAGGCCCCGCATCCGGCTTGGATGCGGGGCCTCGTTGTTGTTGGGTCCTGACCAGATGGGTGGGCTGGCTGGTCAATTCTCGCCAATCGATATTCCGTCATCTCATCGCCAGGGCCTTCCCGCAGTCGAGAGCACTCGGAAGCGCGCGTTCACCCAAACAGACGAACGACGCAAGCAAAAAACCCGTTAAACCCACCCGTACCTGTGATCTAGAGCCATCTGCGGCAGGCCGCCGTTTCGAATCGAGGACAACTGCGCCTGCAGTCGATATCGTTGGTAGTCGATCCACCGGGCGTACAGCTCGCGCAACTCGGTTACAGGGCAAAGGGGGAAGCCATGGCTGACTCGTATGAGGTCGATCCAGAACTACTACCGCAAGCAATCGTTGACCTCGAGGAGGCCAGAGAGCAATTGCGATCCGTTCGCGAGAAGGCACAAGAACTAGCAAGGAGACCACCTAGCCGCGGCGGCGACCAGGTAAGTATTAACTCTGGGACCGAACTAGCTCGCGTTGCAGGGGACGGTTCCAGCGGGTCGCTAATTCATACCGTAAACGCATACGAAGACGCAATCAACGCAACACTTGAAAAGTTCAGAGAAATGCTCGCCGATTACCTTGAACTTGAGGAAGTCAATCTCATTCCCGATATCGAGCTAGATCCATCACCTTACGAAAGTAGCCCAAGCTACGAAGAAATACAACGCAACCAGCAGCAGCGGTATAACTATGGCAACGGCAACATCGCAGTCTGAGGAATGAGAGAACATTGAAGCATTCAAGCCAACTACGAGCAGCAGCTCTCGCTCTGCCCGCCGCGATTCTCCTCGCCGCCTGCGGACCAGGAAGTGAAGAACAAGCAGATCCCACAGAGACAGCTTCGTCCGATACCACCTCAACCACAGTCGCCGAGAGTAGTTCGCAGGACCAAGAACTCCTTGCTCCGCCTGTAGCTGCACCCAAGGACGTAAGCGGACTGGATACCTGCACGTTCCTCAGCTCAGCGGATGCTACTGCACTCGGTTTCGACGCAGAAGGAATTCCACAAGAAAGCGCCGCTGGCAACAGCATAGACCCGTGCTCGTGGACCACTTCCGGCCGCTCAGATGGATCTGGAGTCTACATCTATTCGGATGTGGACGGAATCGGATTGAGCCAAATGTATTCACTTCAAGGCGATTCTTATCCCGATTTTCGCGAGTTCGATATCGCTGGCTTCCCGGCGGTCCAGGCAACGTTGGGTGGCGCTACCGATACAGCCTGCGAGATTCACGTAGGAGTTGCCGATGATCAGTTCATCACCGTCAGCGGGGGACTCGGAAGCGACGAAGAAGGCGATCCATGTGAACAGGCAACTACTGTCGCGGAGGCTGTGATCTCAACCTTGCCAGCGGCTGATCAATAGGGGGATCGATGACAGACTTACAGCTTAGAACAACTAATGAGAACTTCAGTGGGAAGACGGCACACCAGATCAAAGCCGATCTCAACGCCGATGGCCATAACGGCAGCTTCAACGTCGCTTATGCCGGCTGGTCAGACGTCGGAACGCAATTCGCCGATATTGGGAGCTATATCGACTCGGCGCTGAAGAAGGCAGCGGGCGCACACACCGGCGCGGCAGCCGACGCCTCACAAGGAGCGGTAGCGCCACTGGCAGACTACGCACGCCAGGGCCAGGAGCAGGCAGAGGCCATTCGCGACGTGATGAGCAGTCAACAATTGACTCATCTCACCGTGGAGAACGACACTCCCGAAGGTCAGGCGTCGGCGCCCGAGAAGCAAGGCTTCGAGAACGTCCTTCCGTCCGGGTGGACCGGACATGGCGATCGGATGGATGCGTACGAGGCCGAGAATGAGTCGGCTCGACATGCAATGGAGCTCTACCAGAGCGAGACCAACGCACGTCTACTCGCAGTGCCTACCTTCGCAGAACCGCCGCAGGTCGAGTACTCCGCCAAGAGCAGCACACCGACGGATGTCGGGGCCGGGCAGGACAACCGGATCAGCACACCGCCCAGCGGTGGCACGAATCCCGGCGGTGGAGGACCTGGTGGTTCGGGCGTACCCGGCGGCGGCTGGACTCCGCCCGGCGCGGGCGGGCCGGGCGGTTCGGGTGGTGGCTCCTCGCCGGGCGGCGGTTCGCCGATCGGGTCCGCCCCAGGCATCAGTCCGGACGGAAACATCTCCAACCCGGTTCCCTCGGTTCCCGGACCCGGCGGTCCCGGCGGTTCGTTCAACCCGAACCCGCCCGGGGGATCTCTACAGCCGCAACCAGGTCCTGGCGGGTTCCTTCCGGGCGGGCCCAACGGTCCCCATGGCCCTGGTGGCCCCGGCGGGCAAGCTGGTGGTCCTGGCGGCCGGATGCCCGGTGGTCCCGGCGGCGGCCGGATGCCCGGAGGGCCGGGTGGTGGTCCGGGCGGCGGGCGGCCGGGCGGATTCGGCGGGCTCGGCGGCGGGCCGGGTGGTCCTGGCGGCGGTCGAATGCCCGGTGGGTTCGGTCCCGGTGGCGCCGGCGGTTTCGGTCCGGGTGGGTCTGGCGGCTTCGGCCCAGGCGGCTCCGGTGGTCCGGGAGCCAGCGGCTTCGGACCCGGTGGGTCGACGGGTGCCGGTGGTCCCGGCGGTCGGATGCCAGGCGGTTTTGGTCCGGGTGGCGGCTTCGGCCCTGGTGGTGGTGCCGCGGGCGGCGGGATGGCCGGTGGTGGCGGCGGTGCCGGTGGCAAGGGCGGTCAGGGCGAGGAGGACAAGGAACACAAGCGCGCCGACTATCTATTGGAAACCGAGGACGTCTTCGGCGACGGGATGAAGGTCGCGCCCGCGGTGTTCGGCGAAAACCCGCCTGGGTATGGGCGGTGACAGTGGACGTCCGGGGGCGCATCAGCCTGTCCGCCATCGAGGTGGACAGCATTCTCACCACGCTCAAGGTTGCCTTACCCACTGCCTTCCAGTTCCTCGGATTCGGGGAGACCGAGGACGAACGAAGGCAGCTGCTTCGACAAGCCTGGCAAGGTTTGGAGAGTAAGGGGTTGGTGGAACGGGGCGAACTGCATCCGTTCTTGGTCAGCGCGTTCCAGACCTTGGCGCGACCCGCCATGTCGATCTGGGCGTTCATCCAGCTCGGTGGGATGGAGGAGATCGATGCTGTGGTCGCGGCCAACGGGGAGTTCGCCGTGCTCGCAGCGCACCACGGTGCCAAAGATCTCCATCCGCACGACCGAGAACTGAATCTTGAACCAGTTCGTGGCAGCGGTCTGCCGTGGGCAGCGGCCGCGTTACTACCCGAGCATCGCCCAGGGCCAGGCCGATCAGTCAACTGTGGGTCCGCGGAGATCGAGGAAGCGAGCAAGGCCGCAGGTCGCAATCCGGAGTCGGCGCGCACCGCGTTCATGCAGGCAGGTATCCGTCAGTCGGATGCGGACATGTTGGCCACGGTGCTCACCGCCAAGCGGCTGCGGTTCGGGGAGTTCAGCGCACGTGGTTTCGATCCGCTCAGCGGTCGAACCCGAAAGTCGGAGTTCCGCGCGGACATCCTGGACACGGTGAACGGCCGTTACCTGCTGCAACACAAACCCGACCAGAGCGGCGGGCGTTGGTTCACCATGGCGCCGACCGACCGGAATCGGTTCGCCACCCAACTCGACGAGGTTCTGCAGTCGGTGGCACCACGGCGCCGCTGAAGCTCGACCGGCGAAGGTAGACGTCCGGGCTGTCCGCATTCGGTGCGGGCAGCCCTTTGCCGATGTGACTGGCCGCAGTCGTCATGGCGCCTGCGGCCAGTCGAAGCCATTACGTAGTTTCCACGCCCGATCCGCACAGGTCAGACAGGTACGGTCGATCAATCGGCCAGCTCGTTCCGCTTGGGTGAGTATCGCGAGCGGAACTCCGCACAACGCCGTGATCGCGACACCGGGATCAGGCCGGACTCCGGCTGCGGCGTGTCGGTCCCAGACCATGCCCTTGGCCGGGCGAATGGCTTCCCAGAAGAGCTGCGTCGCATTGTCCATCTGACGTCCTAAGCGGCTTGTGGGAGCAAGGAGCCGGTCAACACCGTGCGGAAGCCGTGGGGAACGACGTCGGCCTCCGGAGCATCGGCGATTGATCGAAAGTGGTCGGGGAAGACCGGGGAGAGTGACGGACCGGCCTTCCCCGACAGGCGGCCCTCACCTCGGGGAGGGGCGAGGACCGCATACGCGGAGCCCGGGGGAAGGCTCCGAAGATGGCGGGCCACAAGTTCCGCCTGACATCGTTCGATGATCAGCTCGGGTGTCCGACCGCTGACCACCTCGAGTCGTCGGAGAACTCGACGCCGCGATCGGCGATGGGAGTGCCCCCGCAATCGCGGACCTCGTACGGCCTGAGCCCACCGGCGGAATCCAGCCAGCGCACGAACCCAGTTGACCAGCACCAACCCAGATCCCAGGAAAAGAGATCCCACGTACAGCCCCGGATGCATCCTGAGTTCCTTTCACGCCACCTCGACGACTACGGAAACGCTATATGTATCCGGAAACAATAGGTATTCCCTGAAGGGGTGACTCTCCGTGCAGGTCGGGTGACTAGGCTTCCGGCATGCCGACCGTCGGAACCTCGCGTGTCCGTCTGCTGGGTTCCGGACTCCGCGAAGCCAGAGAGCAGATGTCCCTACGTGCCCTCGCAACGGCCTGCGGAATCTCCGCAGCTCAGTTGAGCAAGTTCGAGAACGGGCGAAAGGCTCCCAAGCCCAGCCAGGTCTCGGCCATCCTGACTGCACTCGGCGTAGTCGATGAACGCCGAGACGCCCTAGTCGCGATGGCAGAACGATCAGACGAACAGGAGTGGCTGGAAGTCGAGGCCGGACCGCCACCGAAAACGATCTCGAGGCTCATTGCTTTCGAGCGCGAAGCGGTTCGGGCGGTCGACGTTGCCTGCCTGGTCATCCCCGGCTGGCTGCAGACGCCTGACTATGCGCGAGGCGTCCTCGCGGCCGTTCGGGTTCCGCCAGCGCACATTGACTCACTTGCCCTACTCAGGGTTGGCAGGGCCGAGGTGCTTACCCGCGATGATCCGTTGGACTACGTCGCCTTGATCGACGAGACCGTGTTGCATCGGAAAGTAGGCAGTCACCAGGTCATGGCGAAGCAGCTGGGACATCTGCTGACCATGTCAGATCTCCCGAACGTCGAAATTCGGATCTTGGCTGGTGGTCAGGCACATCTCGGAATGGAGGGTCCGTTCCTGCTGCTCGAATTCTCCAAGGCTCGTCCGATCGTGCACTTGGAACATCGACGGGCAACGGTGTTCCTCGACCGCGCGGAACATGTTTCAGATTTCACCCAAGTCGCCGATATTCTGCGTGCCGAGGCTATGAGCAGCGAGCAATCACGGGAGCTCATAGCGGAGCAGCACGCGCGATGGGAGAACGGCGATGGCAGCGTCCTTCACCAACTGGCGTAAGTCGCAACGCAGCCTCTCACAAGGCCATTGTGTCGAGGTCGGTCGACTGCCCGAGTTAGTCGGCATCCGGGACAGCAAGAACCCCGATGGCGGCACGCTCGCCGTCACGCGTAGCACCTTCGGCACGCTTCTGGCCTCGATCAAAGCCGACCGGCTGCGCTGAAGTAGCGAGAAGCATGGAGAAAAGCGAGACACCGGGAGGGCTCCCGGTGTCTCGCCATGGTTTTCCCAAGCCTGCGCAGCGGCTGAATATCAACTCGCCGCGCGAAACGAGGTCAGAACCTCGGGTGCTGTCCGATCATCGTCACGCGCGGGGCTGCGCTGCCGTCGGCGGACACATCCCCGGAGCGGGCCACCTCGCCGAGCACCCAGGCGGGCACGTGGCGGGCGGTGAGCAGCGCCAATGCGCGGTCGGTGTCCTCGGCGGCGACCACTGCGGCCATGCCGACGCCCATGTTGAAGGTGCGTTCCATCTCCTCACGTGCCACCCGACCGCGCTGGGCGATCAGCGAGAACACCGGCGAGGGCGTCCAGGTTCCCCGATCCAGGACGGCGGTCAGGCCGTCGGGGATCACCCGGGACAGGTTGTTGGCCAGACCGCCACCGGTGATGTGGGACAGCGTCCGCACGTCGGTCTCGGCGATCAATGCCAGGCAGTCCTTGGCGTAGATGCGGGTCGGTTCGAGCAGTTCGTCGCCGAGCGAGCGGCCGAACTCCTCGACATGCCCGGACAACGGCATCCGTGCGATGTCCAGGAGGACGTGCCGGGCCAGCGAGTATCCGTTGGAGTGCAGCCCGGAGGAGCCAAGGGCGAGCACCACGTCGCCGGGGCGGACCCGGTCGGGGCCGAGCACGGAATCGGCTTCGACGACGCCGACACCGGTGCCGGAGATGTCGTAGTCGCCCTGCACCATCAGGCCGGGGTGCTCGGCGGTCTCGCCGCCCAGCAACGCGCAACCCGCCTGGACACAACCCTCGGAGATGCCCTTGACCAGCTCGGCGATCCGCTCCGGGATGACCTTGCCGACCGCGATGTAGTCCTGCATGAACAGCGGCTCGGCACCGCACACCACGAGGTCGTCCATCACCATGGCGACCAGGTCGATGCCCACCGTGTCGTGCCGGTCCAACGCCTGGGCAATGGCGATCTTGGTGCCGACGCCGTCGGTCGAGGACGCGATGACCGGCTCGCGCCAGCGGTCCAGCTTCAGCTTGAAGAGCCCGGCGAAACCACCGAGCCCGCCGAGCACCTCAGGACGAGTCGCCCTGGCCGCCCAGGGCTTGAGTCGCTCAACCGCCTCGTCACCAGCGGAGATGTCTACTCCGGCAGCGGCATAGGTGGCACCTGACATCTCGGTCTGGGCAGTCACAACAGCTCCATGTCATCCGAAGACATATCTGAGGGATCGAAGGGCCTCGTCAGGCCCGGCGCCGCCTCGAGGCGGGCCCTGCCAGCTTCCTCGACAACCACGCTACGCGCTGGCATAGATCCACAACGTAACGGTTGTCGCACCATCGGCGGACGGCGGCCGCCCCAACCAGGTGTTGAGGAAACCGTTATGGGCGGCCGACGGCATCCTGCGCCCCGTAGGAACTGGGTACCACCGGTTCGGCGGGCCCCGAGGTGCCTGCGGCATCCGTGTCCCAGGCTTCGAGCAGGTTCTTGCCTAGCATCTCATCCGAGGGCAAGGCAATGGGGTACTCACCGTCGAAGCAGGCCGCGCACAACCGGGTCCTGGGTTGCTCGGAGGCCGCGACCAGGTTGTCCAGCGACACGTAGCCCAACGTGTCCGCGCCCACCGACCGGCGTACCCCGTCGATGTCGACGCCGTTGGCGATGAGTTCTGCCCGCGAGGCGAAGTCGATTCCGTAGAAGCACGGCCACCGCACGGGCGGCGAGGCGATCCGGACATGCACCTCCAGCGCGCCTGCCTCCCGCAGCATGCGCACCAGGGCCCGCTGGGTGTTGCCCCGCACGATCGAGTCATCCACGACGACCAAGCGCTTGCCCCGGATCACGTCGCGCAGCGGGTTGAGCTTGAGGCGGATGCCCAGCTGGCGGATGGTCTGCGAGGGCTGGATGAAGGTCCGGCCGACGTAGGAGTTCTTGACCAGGCCTTGGCCGTAGGGGATGCCGGAGGCCTGGGCGTAGCCGATCGCGGCGGGCGTGCCCGATTCCGGCACCGGAATGACCAGGTCGGCCTCGACGGGGTGTTCCTCGGCGAGTTTCCGGCCGATCTCGACGCGGGTGGCGTGCACCGAGCGACCCGAGATGGTGGTGTCCGGACGAGCCAGGTAGACGTACTCGAACAGGCAGCCCTTGGGCTCGGGCGAGGCGAAACGCGAGCTGCGCAGGCCATCGGAGTCGATGGCCAGCAGCTCGCCCGGTTCGATCTCGCGGACGAAGGAGGCACCGACGATGTCCAGTGCGGCCGTCTCGCTGGCGATGACCCAACCGCGTTCGAGCCTGCCGAGGCACAGCGGGCGCACGCCCTGCGGGTCGCGGGCCGCGTAGAGGGTCGATTCGTCGGAGAAGACGAGCGAGAACCCACCTCGGACCGTGGGGAGCAGGTCGAGGGCCGCCTGCTCGATCGTCATGTCCGCAGCGGCGTGGGCCAGCAGCCCGCACACCAGGTCGGAGTCGGTGGTGGCCGCCATGTCGTTGGAGTTGCCGACGATGCCGAGCTCCGCGGAGCGCGCCAACAGCTCGGCGGTGTTCACCAGGTTGCCGTTGTGGCCGAGCACCAGTCCGCTGCCGGTCGCGGTGGTGCGGAAGATCGGCTGGGCGTTCTCCCACTTACCGGAACCGGTCGTGGAGTATCTGGTGTGGCCGACGGCGACGTGCCCTCGAAGCGAGGAGAGCACCTGCTCGTCGAAGACCTGGCTGACCAGGCCGAGGTCCTTGTAGACCACGACCTTGCGCCCGTCGCCGACGGCGATGCCCGCCGCTTCCTGGCCCCGGTGTTGCAGAGCGTAGATCCCGTAGAAGGTGATCTTCGCAACCTCTTCGCCGGGGGCCCACACGCCGAACAGACCGCATTCCTCGCGAGGAACGTCCGTATCGATGTCGACCGATGTGGGGTTGGGGGTTGCCTTCGCTGTGCCGTTGGCGTCTGCTGCTGCCGCCGGTTGGTGGACGACCACCGAGATCTCCCTATGGATGGAAGGCGGGATACCGCCCGAGTGTAGTCCGAGCGGCCATCTCGCCGATGAGTCGCGCGCCTCCGCACCCCGTCGCCGGGGCGCCGTTCGGGCTAAGTGCGGCCGCCGAGTGACGTAGAACTCATTCGAGTGGCGGGCTCGTCGCCGCGTGTTCGACGTCGAACGCGCCCCTCAGACCGACAGCAGCGGGAGCCAGTGGGAGATGTCGGCGCGCGAACCGGAGGCATCGACCCGCCCGGCTGACACCGCATCCGCCCAGGCCAGGCTGCCTGTGGCGAGTTCGAGCCAGGTGCGGGGGTCGGTCTCCACGACGTTGGGCGGGGTGCCTCGGGTGTGCCGGGGTCCCGCGACACACTGCACGGCGGCGAAGGGCGGCACCCGCACCTCCACGGTGTGGCCCGGCGCGGTCTGCTCCAGGGTGCGCAGGCTGAGGCGTACCGCCGAGGCCAGCACCGGCCGAGGTGGTTGCTCGCCGTCGGCGACGAGCCACTCCCGCACCGCCGTCACCGCGGCTACCAGCTCATGTGGGTCGACTCGACGCGTGCCAGCCATGGACGTCAGCCTAACCAGGCGGCTTCCCCGGCATAGTCGGGTCGGCGGGCCTACGGTTGGCCGATGGGGCTGTCCGCGAAGCCACACCTGCCCTCGCCGGGCGTGCCACCGGCCAGCGGTGCCGGGCAACCCGGGCCCATCGAGGACTACGCGTTGCTCTCCGATCTGCGCACGGCGGCGCTGGTGGGCAAGGACGGGTCGATCGACTGGCTGTGCGTGCCCCACTTCGACTCGCCATCGTGCTTCTCCCGGTTGCTCGCCGACGACCGCGCCGGACATTGGCGGATCGCGCCGGTCGAGGAGGTCCAGGAGGTTCGGCGGCGATACCGCGAGGACACCATGGTGTTGGAGACCGATTTCCACACCGTGCACGGCGTCGTGCGGCTGATCGATGCGATGGAACCGCATCCGGGTGACCAGGAACTTCCGATGCGCTTGATCCGCAAGGTGCAGTGCATCTCGGGCTCGGTGCAGATGCGGCTCGACTGGGTGGTGCGCTTCGCCTACGCCGATTCGGTGCCCTGGGTACGCCGCGTGCAGGAACCTGACTCGGAGGAATGCATCTTCGCGGTGGCGGGACCGGATTCGGTCGTGTTGCGCGGCGAGCCGTTGCCGCGTCCGGTCGGCGACCGTCGAGCGCACGAGGCGATCTTCACCATCGGAGCGGGCGAGAGCCGCGCGTGGGTGATGCAGTACACCTGGTCTGCCGAGGACCCGCCCGGCTGGGTCGATCCGGGCGAGTGCCTGCGCAACACCGAGGAATTCTGGCGGGATTGGACGTCCCGAATCCTTTATCGGGGCCCGCACGAAACGGCGGTCCGACGCTCGTTGATCACCCTCAAGGGCCTGATCTACGCGCCGAGCGGCGGCATCGTCGCCGCGCCGACCACCTCGCTGCCGGAGGCATTGGGCGGCGCCCGGAACTGGGACTATCGCTACTGCTGGCTGCGGGACGCCACGCTCACCCTGTTGGCGTTGGACTCGTTGGGCTGTTCCGCAGAGGCCGAGTCCTGGCGGGACTGGCTGCTGCGGGCGGTGGCGGGCGACCCGGCGGATCTACAGATCATGTACGGCATCGACGGCCGCAGGCACCTGCTCGAATGGCACCCGGAGTGGCTGACGGGCTATCAGGGCGCCCAACCGGTCCGCATCGGCAACGACGCGTTCCGGCAACGGCAGCTCGACGTCTACGGCGAGGTGATGGACGCCCTCCAGTTGGCGCGGGAGCGCGGTCTCGCCGAGACGACGGCGTCCTGGGCGCTGCAACGCGCCCTGCTGCACGACCTGGAACGCATCTGGCAGCTGCCGGACCGTGGGTTGTGGGAGGTGCGGGGCCCGGAGCGGTATTTCACCCATTCCAGGGTGATGGTGTGGGTCGCCTTCGATCGTGCGGTGCGGGCGATTCAGCAGTTCGATCTGCCGGGGCCGGTGCAGCGCTGGCGTGAGTTGCGCGACCAGGTGCACGCCGAGGTGTTGGAGCACGGCTGGAACGAGCAGGTCGGCGCGTTCACCCAGTACTACGGTGGCACCGAGTTGGACGCCGCGACCCTGCTTCTGCCCACGCTGGGGTTTCTGCCCGGCACCGATGAGCGGATCGTGCGCACGATCGAGGCGATCGATCGCAAGCTGCGCCATGGCGATCTGGTGGACCGCTATTCGACCGAGCCGGGCATCTCCCCGGTCGATGGGCTCAGCGGTAGCGAGGGTTCCTTCATCGCGTGTTCCTTCTGGCTGGTGGACGCGCTGGTGCACGCAGGACGACGCGAGGATGCGCTGGCCATGTTCACCCGGCTGGTGGACTCGGCCAACGACGTCGGGCTGTACTCGGAGGAGTTCGACGCCGAAACGCAGCGCTTCACCGGCAACTTCCCGCAGGCCTTCAGCCATCTGGCGATGGTCGATTCGGCTGCGTTGCTGGCCTTGGAGGGCTTCGGTCGGCACGGCCACGATCGGCGCGGCCGGAGCAGGCATCGGCACGCCCACCGGCATGGTCGCGGCTTGGGCGACTGAGGGTCGCCCGTCTCTTCAGCGCCTGCGCTGGGCGGCCAGCAGCCGGTTGATCGCCGCAGGCGGACCGGGGCGGGCGAAATACCAGCCCTGCCCGGCCTCGCAGCCGATGTCGCGCAGCCGTTCCGCCTGGGCGGCGGTCTCGACGCCCTCGGCGGTGACGGTGAGGCCCAACGCGTGGGCGAGGGTGACCAACGCCCCCACGATCTGCTCGTCCACCGGGTCGGGTTTGCCCGCGACCCGCAGGCCTTCGACGAAGGAACCGGCGATCTTGAGTTCGTGCACGGGCAGTCGTCGCAGGTAGGCGAGGTTGGAGTAGCCGGTGCCGAAGTCGTCGATGGCGATCCGGATGCCCATGTCGTAGAGCTTGCGCAGCGCGCTGGTCTGGTCTTCCGCGGTTCCCATCACGGCGCTCTCGGTGAGCTCCAGTTGGAGCTGTCCCGCGCGCAGGCCGGTCTTGCGGAGAATGGCTTCCACGTCGCTGACCAGCGCGGGATCCCGCGATTGCCGGGCCGCCAGGTTGACGCTCACGAAAGGCGCATCGTCGCCGAACTCGTCGCTCCAGCGTCGTGCCTGCTTACAGGTGTGTTCCAGTACCCAGCGCCCGAGCTGGACGATCAGGCCGGTCTCCTCGGCCAGCCCGATGAACCGGTCCGGAGCGAGCAGTCCGTGTTCGGGATGCTGCCAGCGCACGAGCGCCTCGACCGCGATGACCCGTCCGTCGGCCAAGGCCACCAAGGGCTGGTAGTCGACGTAGAACTCTTCGCGTTCCAGGGCGGCGGGCATCGTCGCCGACAGCCGGAACCTGGCGACCTCACGGGCGTTGCGGTCCGGGTCGAACAGCGCCCACCTGCTCTTGCCCTCTGCCTTGGCCCAGTACAGCGTGACGTCGGCGTCTCGAACCAGGTCCCCGGATCCGCCTGCGATCACCGGTCGTTCGACGATGCCGACGCTGGCCGACACCGATAGTTGGTGGCCGCCGATCCGGATGGGTTCGGTGAGCACGTCCAGCACCTGATCGCCCATCTCGATGAGCTGTTCGGTGCCGGTGCTGCGCTCGGCGAGCAGCACGAACTCGTCGCCGCCGAGCCGGGCGACCAGGCGGTCGTTCGGTGCGACGGTCGATGTGAGTCGTTTGGCCACCGCGACCAGCAGCTCATCGCCGATGTGATGGCCGAGACTGTCGTTGATGACCTTGAAACCGTCGAGGTCGATGAAGCAGAGGCCGACCCGTCGGTCGGGTTCCGGCCGGTTGAAGACCCGGGCGAGCCGATCGAGGAACAGCGCGCGGTTGGCCAGCCCGGTGAGCGGGTCGTGCAGGGCCTGGTAGCGGAGCCGGTCCTGCAGCTGGTGGCGGTCGGTGACGTCTTCCATCATCGCGAGCTGGTACTGCGGCTCGCCGCCCGGCCCGCGCACCAGGGAGACCGTCAGGTTGGTCCACACCGAGTCGCCATCGCTGCGGAAGAACTGCTTCTCCGCGCGGAAGAACTCCCGGTCGCCCCTGGTCAGCTGCCGGTATGCCTCGTGGGTGGACTCGGGGTCGCCCGCATGGAGGAATTCGTGCAGGTGGTAGGCCCGGAAGTCCTCCAGTGAGTAACCGAGCATCTGTTGCAGGGCGAGGTTCGCGTCGAGCATCTTGCCCTCGACATCGGCGAGTCCGATGCCGATGGCCGCCTCGGTGAACAGGGCCCGGAAACGGGCCTCGCTGGCGCGGAGCGCGGCCTCGGCCTGTTCCCTGGCGTCCAGCACCGCCTCGCGGATGGCCTCCTGCTCGTGCAGGGTGCGCTGGCGCAATGCGTAGCCGTAGCCGCCTGCGATGGCCCCCTGAACAGCGGAGAGCCGTTCGACGGACAGCTCAGGCATGGTCTGGCGGACCTCGTCGCCGAGGAGTGCGATGCTGCGTTCGAGGGTGGCGGAACTGGTGAAGTGGCTGTCCACCAGATCGACGCCGATGTCCCAGGCGGGTCGCGCGTTGAACGGGTCGCCGGTGAGGATCTCGAAGATGCGGGTCGACAGGCCGCCGAGGTAGTCGACCACCTCGTCCTGTGACATCGAGACGTAACTGGTCCCGTTGATCACCGCAGCCCATACCTGCGCCAGCCTGCTTGCTGCGGCGGAGGTGTCGCCGTTGGATCCGGCGGCTCCGGCGAGGTCGCTGGATCGCTCCGTCATGCGCACGTCGATGCCTGCTCACGAACTTGGGACCGCCGGGTCAGGGAGCCGGCCTGCGTCGACCGGGCGCCGAACGACGGGCGGGCTCGCCGCGCCACCCCGGAAATCGTTCCGTGGGACCAGGCCGTAACCGGATCGTCAACCACGGGTTCGAGAGTAACCCCCGGGGACATGGCTCGCCCCGCGTACCGTCGCCCATCGCGTCCGGGTGACTGCGGGCGGCGAAGTTGATGATCTTGAGGTGTCCGGTGGACCCGCACCGCACCCCTCCTTCCACGGCCGTGGAAGATCGTCGATCTCCCGGGCCGTCCGGCAGCATACGGTGCGCGGACGATCTTGTGAGGATGTTCGTCGATCACGCCTTCCGGCCGATGCCCACCACACCCGGACCCCAGTCCGCGTCGGGGCCGTCGTAGTAGTCGCCGCCGCTGAAGAGACCCGCGTTGACCAGGCCGGGACGCTCGAGGATCGCGAATCGACCGAAGAGCGCCGCGACCTCGGATTCACTGCGCAGGGTCAACGGTGTCGCGCTCCGGCTGTAGACCTTCTTGACCGTGGTCGACCGATCGTCCTCCCGTTCGCCCTCCTGCCTCGGCTCGGCCAGCCCATGGGAGACGACGAGGTGACTGCCCGAGACGACCGCGTCGTGATAGCGACCGAGGATGGCACTCGGATCATCCGAATCGGGGATGAAGTGCAGCACCGCGACGGTCAGCAGGCCGACCGGCTGGTCGAGGTCGATCAGGCCGCGCAGGGTCGGATCGGCGAGGACGGCATCGACGTCGCGCAGATCGGCGTTGATGGCGGCGGCCCCGTTGTTCTTGCCGAGGATCGACCGACTGTGTGCATAGGCGACCGGGTCGTTGTCGACATAGACCACTCGGGCGTCCGCATCGATGCGTTGCGCGGTCTCGTGGACGTTGCCGACGGTGGGAATGCCGGAGCCGAGATCGATGAACTGGCGGACGCCGGAGTCCAACAGCAGGCGCACCGACCAACGCAGGAACGACCTGTTGAGTTGGGCGAATCGGCGGGTGCCGGGGAAGGTGGCGATCACCTGATCGGCCATCTGGCGATCGACGGCGAAGTTATGCGCACCGCCTAGGAAATAGTCGTACATCCGGGCCGCGCTCGGGCGCTCGACATCGACCTCGGTGGGCGCCCACGACGGACGTTCTCCTGCCACGGAAAGACTCCTCATCGCCAATGCCACTCGATCAGGCGATAATCATAGGCCCCTTCGGTTGCCCGCCGTCACCGCAGGAGCGCGTTCCGTGGCCTTCTGTCGGTTTTGGTTCGCCGGTGGGCGACACCGGTCGTGGCGGGGAGACGGGACAGTGTGGACAACCGGTCGCGAACACCTCCTCGATCACCGGATTCGCCGCGGATACCCCCGAGATCGCGCTGGTCAACGCCGGTGACACCTCGGGATAAGCGTGATCCCGGACATCGACCGCACGTCGAGATCGGCACGGTGCCGTTTCACCGTCGATCACCCGACCGGGGCGATGAAGTTTCCGACCCGTGGCCGGTGCCTGGTAATGATCGACTCGCAGTCACCCAGCTGACCCACTTGGCGGATGACCTCCGCGCGCGACCGAGTCATTCGACATACGGTGAGTCGAGAAATCACGAACTTCCCTTCATATTCAGGAAGTATTCGCCGACACTCACGCCGCACCGGATATCCCGGTAAGACTCACGTAGGGGTGCCAGTTGACCAAGACGAATCGCCTGCGCGTCAGAACCGGCATGATCGCCGCCACCGCAACGCTGCTGTTGTTCGGCGCCGTGGCGCCTGCCGTCGCGAGCAACCCGACCTCCGATGCCCACCAGACCGCCGCAAGCACGCCACTGCCGGAAGGCTCGGACGAGCACTACGCGGGGTCGCAGATCATGAAGCACGAGGGCCGCAGCGGCAGCCCCGATCCGCGAGTCGCATCGGTCACCCAGACCCACGGCATGGACGTGAGCGGCTGGCAGGGCACCGTCGACTGGAACAAGGCAGCCCGCGACGGCGCCCACTTCTCCTACGTCAAGGCCACCGAGGGCACCGGATTCCGCAACAAGGACTTCGCCCACCAGTACAACGGCTCCTACAACGCCGGATTGATCCGGGGCGCCTACCACTTCGCCCTTCCCGACCGATCCAATGGCGCAACGCAGGCCAAGTTCTTCGTGTCCAACGGCGGTGGCTGGTCGGCCGATGGCAAGACGCTGCCGCCCGCGCTGGACATCGAGTACAACCCCTACGGCAACACCTGCTATGGCCTCTCCCAGTCGCAGATGGTGACCTGGATCCGGGACTTCAGCAACGAGGTACACCGGCTGACCAGCCGTTATCCCACCATCTACACGAGTACGAGTTGGTGGCAGACCTGCACCGGCAACAACGGGAGCTTCGGCGCGACCAACCCGTTGTGGGTGGCCAGGTATGCGGGCTCGGTGGGCACCCTGCCAAACGGCTGGGGATTCCAGACCATCTGGCAGTACTCCGACAGCGGGATCTTCCCCGGTGACCAGAACTGGTTCAACGGGGCGCCCGACCGACTCAAGGCACTCGCCAACGGCTGATCACGGACGGGCGGTGGAACCGCAGCGGGGTGCGCTCCCGATCAGGAGCGCACCCCGCTGCGGGGTTTCAGCAGAACACTCAGTCGAACAGTGCGGGCAGCGTGCCCTCCCAGGCCTCTCGCAGCGAGGCGAGCGGGAAGGATCCGACACCTTGGATCTCGACGGCCTCGGCCGCCGGGTCGACCACGCCGACCTTCGTCCACGGCAGGCCGCGCATGGTGCACATGTCGGTGAACCGCAGTTCCTCGGTGCGGGTCACCGAGACCAACGCCCGACCGGCCGACTCCGAGAACAACCACACGAACGGGTCGGCATCCTCAGGCAGCACGATCCGGCAGCCCGTCTGGCCTGCCAGCGCCGCCTCGACCACGGCCTGCGCCAATCCACCCTCGGACAGATCGTGCGCCGCCGAGACCATGCCGTCCCGGGAGCCCGCGAACAGGATCTCCGCCAGCAGACGCTCGGCGGCCAGATCCACCTTCGGCGGGCGACCACCGAGGTGTCCGTGCACGACCTTGGCCCATTCGGAGCCGTCGAACTCGTCGGCGGTGGTCCCCAGAAGCAGCAGGGACTCCCCCGCCTCGTTGCCGATCCCATTCGGAATCCGCTTGCGGACGTCGTCGATCACGCCGAGCACGCCCACCACCGGCGTCGGCAGGATCGCCGTGGCACCGGTCTGGTTGTAGAAGCTGACGTTGCCGCCGGTGACCGGGATGCCCAGTTCGCGGCAGCCATCGGCCAGACCACGCACGGCCTGCTCGAACTGCCACATCACGCCCGGGTCCTCGGGCGAACCGAAGTTCAGGCAGTTCGTCACAGCTGCGGGCACCGCGCCGCTCACCGCGACGTTGCGATACGCCTCGGCCAGTGCCAGCTGCGCACCGGTGTACGGATCGAGCCTGCAGTAGCGCCCGTTGCAGTCGGTGGCCACCGCCACGCCCAGCCCGGTGCGCTCGTCGACTCGGACCATGCCCGCATCCGCAGGCTGGGACAGCACGGTGTTGCCCTGCACGTAGCGGTCGTACTGGTCGGTCACCCAGCCCCGGCTGGCCAGGTTCGGGGAGGAGATCATCCGCAGCAGCGTGTCGCTCAGTTCCTGCGCACCGTCGGGTCGCGTGAGCCCGGCGGTGTCGTTGGCGACGAGTTCGTCCTGGTCGGCGGGCCTGGCCACCGGACGCCGGTAGACCGGGCCCTCGTGTGCCACGGTCCTGGGCGGCACGTCGACGACGACCTCACCGTTCCAGGTGATCACCAACCTGCCGCCCCTGGCGGCCTCCTCCTCGGTGACCTCGGTGACCTCGCCGATCACGGTCGCGGTGACGTCCCACTTCTCGCACACCGCGAGGAAGGCGTCCACGTCCTCCGGCCGGACGACGGCGCACATGCGCTCCTGCGACTCGCTGGAGAGCACCTCGGCCGGGGTCATCCCGGTGGCCCGCAGCGGCACTCGGTCCAGCTCGACGCGCATTCCGCCGTCGCCCGCCGAGGCCAGCTCGGAGGTGGCGCAGGACAGGCCCGCTCCGCCGAGGTCCTGGATTCCGGCGACGAGCCTGCTGCCGAACAGCTCCAGGCAGCACTCGATGAGCACCTTCTCCGCGAAGGGGTCGCCGACCTGGACGCTGGGCAGCTTCTTGCGCCCGCCGCCCGCGTCGTCACCGGCGAAGCTGTCCGAGGCCAGTACCGACACGCCGCCGATGCCGTCGAGGCCGGTCCGAGCACCGAAGAGGATGACCTTGTTCCCGACGCCGGAAGCGTGGGCCAGGTGCAGGTCCTCGACACGCATCGATCCGATGCAGAGTGCGTTGACCAGCGGATTTCCCGCGTAGGTCTCGTCGAAGACGACCTCGCCGCCGATGTTGGGCAGGCCGAGACAGTTGCCGTAGCCACCGACGCCCGCGACCACGCCGGGCAGTACCCGCTTGGTGTCGGGGGCATCGGCGGGGCCGAAGCGCAGCGGGTCGGCGATGGCGATCGGTCGGGCACCCATCGCCATGATGTCGCGGACGATGCCGCCGACACCGGTGGCGGCGCCCTGGTACGGCTCCACGTACGAGGGGTGGTTGTGCGACTCGACCTTGAAGGTGACGGCCCAGCCGCCACCGATGTCGATCACGCCCGCGTTCTCACCGATGCCCGCGAGCATGGTGGAGCGCATCTCCTCGGTGGTGGTCTCACCGAAGTAGCCCAGGTGCACCTTGGAGGACTTGTACGAGCAGTGCTCGCTCCACATCACCGAGTACATGGCCAGTTCGGCGTCCGTCGGCCGCCTGCCCAGGATCTCCCGGATGCGCTGGTACTCGTCGTCCTTCACACCGAGTTCTCGATGCGGCTGGGCGATGTCGGGGGTCGCACGGGCGTGCTCCACCGTGTCGACGTGCTGCTCGCCGAGCTGCTGATCGGCCTTCGTGTCGCCGATCTGATCGATGCTGGTCACACGCTCACCATCGCGTCGAGGAGGGACAGGAAGACTCCGAGGCCGTCGTCACTGGGGCCGGTCAGGGCGTCGACGGCGTGTTCGGGGTGCGGCATCATGCCGACGATGCGGCCGCTCGGGTCGCTGATGCCCGCGATCTGCCGCAGTGCGCCGTTGGGGGCATCGCCGAGGTAGCGCATCACCACTCGGCCATCGCCCTCCAGGGAATCGAGGGTGGCCTCGTCGGCGACGTAGCGGCCCTCCATCGACTTCAACGGCACGATGATCTGGGCGCCCTGCTCGTAACGGCTGGTCCAGGCGGTATCGGTGCGCTCGACGCTCAGCCACTGGTCGCGGCAGACGAAGTGCAGCCCGGCGTTGCGGACCAAGGCGCCCGGCAGCAGTCCCGCCTCGCACAGGATCTGGAAGCCGTTGCAGATGCCGAGTACCGGCATCCCCCGACCCGCCGCCGCGACGACCTCGGTCATCACCGGGGCGAAGCTGGCGATCGCGCCGCAACGCAGGTAGTCGCCGTAGGAGAATCCACCGGGCACCACCACGGCGTCGACGCCGCGAAGGTCGGCGTCGCGGTGCCACAGCGAGACCGCCTCGGCGCCCGACAGTCGGACCGCGCGGGCCGCATCGACATCGTCGAGGGTGCCGGGGAAGGTGATCACCCCGACCTTCATGACTGTTCCCTTCGGATCGACCAATCCTCGATAACGGAGTTGGCGAGCAGGGTCTCGGCGATGCGCTCGAGCGTGGCGTCGTCGACGGAGTCGTCGACCTCCAGCTCGAAATGCTTGCCTTGACGGATGCTCGCGACGCCCTCGAAGCCGAGCCGGGGCAACGCGCCCGCCACCGCCTGGCCTTGGGGGTCGAGGATCTCCTGCTTGGGCATGACGTCGACGACGACTCGGGCCACTGCTGCTGCTCCAGCTGTTCAGGTCGGCGGAATGTGGGTTCGAGGCTACCTGAGCTGTGGTTTCGCCCGGCCGGTCGGGCGGGCTGGGCAACGTGGGTGCTCAGGGCTGCCGAAAACCCTTCCCCCTGCGGTTCCTGCGGACCGCTCGGCTTCTTCCCGGCGCTGCGCCGCGCGAGCAGGACTTCTGCTCACTTCCCGTGGCGACGGCCGACGGGGAGTCGGCGGTGTTGGCCTCGCTGGCCTGATCAGGCGGGCCAGTCGGCGAAGGATCGGCCGCTGATCAGCTCGTATGCCTCGCGATACCGGTCCGATGCTCGCTGCACGACGGCGGCGGGCAGCGGGGGCGGCGGGCTGTCCGACGCCCGATCCCAACCGGATTCCTCGGAGAGCAGCCAGTTGCGGATGATCTGCTTGTCGAAGGATGCCTGGTTGCGACCCGGTTCGTAGTCGGCGGCGGGCCAGAAACGCGAGGAGTCCGGCGTCAACACCTCGTCGCCGATCACCAGTTCGCCGTCGGCATCCAGACCGAACTCGAACTTGGTGTCCGCCAGGATCACGCCTCGGCTCTCCGCGAGGCGGGCGCCCGCCGAGTAGATCCGCAGGGTGAGGTCGCGCAGCTGTTCGGCCCGCTCGGCACCCACGGTGCGCACCACGTGGTCGAAGGACACGTTCTCGTCGTGATCGCCGAGGTCGGCCTTGGTCGCGGGGGTGAAGATCGGTTCCGGCAGTCGGGATGCCTCGGTCAGCCCGGCGGGCAGGGTGACGCCGCACACCGTCGAGGTGCGCCGGTAGTCCAGCAGCCCGGAACCCGAGAGGTAGCCGCGGGCGACGCATTCCACCGGCAGCATCGTCAGCCTGCGCACGAGCAGGGCCCGGCCGCGCACCTCTGCGGGGATGCGGTCGTCGTCCCAGGCCACCAGGTGGTTGGGCACCAGGTCGGCGAGCTCTTCGAACCAGAACACGCTCATCGCGGTGAGGACGCGACCCTTGTCCGGGATCGGGGTGTCGAGCACGTGATCGAACGCGGAGATCCGGTCGGACGCCACCAACAGCAGGTGGTCGTCGTCCACCGAATGCAGGGAACGGACCTTGCCCTCGGCGATCAGCGGATAGTCGGCTAGCACCAGGTCACTCACGGCGTGACCCTAACGTGTGGGTGGACACGCGAACTCGTCGTGTTCGGGTTCGCCGTGCGCGGCGGTCGCGGGCCGCTGGTGTGGATCGTCGAGGCCGGGACACGCGTCGGCGGTCAGCGTTCGTCCCTTCGATCACCGCCGAGCACCGCCGGGGCGGCGTGGCCGGTGTCGCCCCACATCTCGTCGACCGATTCGAGGTACTCGGGATCGTCGCCCGCCGAGGACCGGGGCGCGCCGGTGTTTCGGGGCGCGGAGCCTGCACCCCACGCCGGTCGATCCAGCACCGAGGGTTGGAACGGGGTGTTGGGCCCGGTCGCGCCCGTCGAGGTCGCGCCCGTTCCGGAGCCCGCGCCGGTCGAGCCCGCCGCGCGAGTGGCCGACGGGCCGAACTGCTCGGCGAGGGTGGGGTTGGGTGCCGGCGCCAGCGCCGGTGCCGGGGCGATCGGTCGGACGGGCGGCGGCGGGGCGGTCGGTGCCGTTGGCTGCGGCGGTCGAGGCGGTTGCGCGGTGCCTGCCTGCGGAGTCGCGGGGGCGGTGGTCGGGGTGTGCGGCACCGGCGCCGGAGTCTGCTGCGGACTCGAAGCCTGCGGTGCGGATGCCGCAGGCGGACCAAGAGCAGGCGCGGGCGGCGCCGGAGTCTGCGGCGGCTGGGGGATCGGGGCCTGCGGCGTCGCAGCCTGTGGCATCGGGGCCTGCGGAACGGGAGCAACGGACGGTGGCCTGCTACCGGATGCCGGTGGCCCCATCGGTACGGCCGGGCCGGCGGGCGGCCTGCCGAACTGTTCGGGCGACATCGAACCCGGCTGCGGAGCGCGCATCCCCGTCCCGGGCGGCCCCGGCGCAGGCACCGAGCTCGGCGGAACCGGACGCGCCCCCGCACCCGGCCCGGCCTGCCCGCCGGAGCCGGCAGGCTGCTGCGGCCGGCTCGAACCCGGTCCGGGAGATCGCTCGCCCGGTCCCGGCGCGGCCAGCGGGACCGGCGCGAAGAACGGCAACTGCCCCACCGTCTCGTCGACCATCGCCTCGTAGGCACGCGCCAGGTCCCTGGCACGCTCCTCGGCGTCCCTGGCCTGTCCCTCGTTCTCCTCGCGGTCGGTGACGGTGCCGATCAACGCGGCCACCGCCCTGTCGCGCCAGGCCTCGTCGTCGGTGATCCGGATCGGCGCGGGCATCTCACGTTTGACGTGGTCGAATGCCTCCGCCCACCGCTGGACACCGTCCCCGACCCGCACCGACGCATCCTGGGCGTCCAGGGCGAACCGTGCGAGTGGGGACACCCCGTCGCGCATCGACTCGGCCGCCGCGCCATGCCACACCGCGCCGCTGTCCCGCAGTGCGCCCTCGATGAGTTCGGAGACCTGTCCGAAGCTGCCCGCGATGTGTTCCCGCCACCGGACCGCCGACTCGGTAGCCGTGTCGGTCGAGCCTCCGGTGAACCAATCGACCAGCTGTTGGTGGCCGATGCCGTCCCAGTTGGTCCCGGTCATCTCGCGTGCCTCCTCGTCGGAACACGGTGTCGGCGGCGGGGTTCATCGGGCTGGAGTCGCACGCGATCAACCCGCCTCGTGCAGCGTTTCGAGCAGTTCGCGGATCATCTCCGCGATCCGGGCTGTGCCTGCGGGGGCCACGGTGACCCAGTCATCGCGATGGTGCACCGCATAGCGTCCCTGCACGGTGTCGTAGACGTCGATGACCCAGGGCGCGCGGCGCCGCTGGCCCGCTCGGTCCCAGCCGGTGACACCGATCTGCCCGGCCCGCAGTCGGGCGCCGCCGAGCATCGCCAGGATTCCTCTGGCCTCACCCGAGCGGACGCCGAGTTCCACCAGGCCATCCTCGAAGCGGGCATCCGATCGACGGCCGTCCGCCCCCGCCTGCGCGATGACGTGCACCGGGACGCTCACCGCCTGGCCGACGCCCACCGGCATCTCGCCGAGTACCTCGACGATCGCGCCGACGACCGCGCCCGGGTGGATCTCGTCGATGGCGAGTCGCTCGTCGTCGAGCACGCCCCTGGTCCCGGAGTCGCCGTCGCCTGCGGCCAGCACCCGTAGCTCTCGGCCGGGTTCCATGGTCCAGCGCAGGTCGACGGCGATGCGTGGCCGGGCAAGGCAGCGCAGTCCGGCGGCCAGTTCGGGCAGCACGGTGTCGCCCTGCAGCAGGCCACGCCCACGCAGGTTCGCCGCGCTCTGCCGGTCGAACTCCGCGTTCTCGGCCAGGGTCGTCCCGCATTCGCGGGTGTTCAGCGTCAGGGGTCGGACACCGAGGTCGAGGTGTCGCCACAGCAGGTTGAGTTCAGGTCGGTCCAGGACGATCGGCAACGACGGTCCTTTCGAATCGGACAGTTGAGGCGATCATTGCAGTGCTGCCGTGAGTCGCGGGTCAATAACGACGGATCAACCCGGTCGGCGCAACGACGTGGTCAGCCCATCGGCCTGTTCCTCATCGAGGGCCCGGTATCGAGCGGCGGCCAGGTCGATTCGGGCGACCACCTCGGTCAGTGCCGAGACCGCGGCGTCCACCGTGGTACTCAGCGAACCGGTCGGGCCGACCGCGCGCTCCACGAAGCCCGCCACCGCCACGGTGCTCGCCGGGTCGTCGCCGGGCGGGCTCAGATCCGTCAGCTGTTGCCCGGAGGCGCCTGCTTCTCGCAGGTGGTCGATCGCGGCGAGCAGCCGTTCCCGTAGGACCGGGACCGCCTCGATGTCGATCTGAAAACCCGCGTTGGTGACCTGGCCGCCCGCTTCCCCGACCAATGCGGCGGGCAGCGGGGTCGTGATGTTCACCTGACCGGCCATGTTCTCGGCTCCCCTGCCTCGATCCGCCGGGACGGGGGCTGCCCCGCCGACGGAGGATGTGCCCGACACCTTGCACCCTTCCCAGGAAAACCCGGGTGAAGCAAGGCACACCCCCCGCCGTTGTCTACCGGGTCAGAGGATTGCGGCGGGCGCGTAGGCAGCCGCAGCCGGGTAGCGCGCCGCGATCTCCGCGATCCGGCCCAGCACCGCCTCGACCTGGCTCGTCGCGGCCCCGGTGAACGAAAGCCGGTCGGCCAGCAGCTCCGCCAGCGCGGCCCGGTCCAGCGGAAGCCGTTCATCGGCGGCCAGCCGGTCGAGCAGGTCGTTCTGCTCGGCGCCCTGCTCTCGCATCGCCAGCGCGGCGGCCACCGCGTGTTCCTTGATGACCTCGTGAGCCGTCTCCCGGCCGACCCCGGCGCGCACGGCCGCGATCAACACCTTGGTGGTGGCCAGGAACGGCAGGTAGCGGTTCAGCTCGCGGTCGACGACGGCGGGGAACGCACCGAACTCGTCGAGCACGGTGAGCATGGTCTCGATCAGGCCGTCGAAGGCGAAGAAGGCATCGGGCAGCGCGACCCGGCGCACCACCGAGCAGGAGACGTCGCCCTCGTTCCACTGGTCGCCCGCCAGCTCACCGACCATCGAGGAGTAGCCCCGCAGCACCACCGCGAGCCCGTTGACCCGCTCGCAGGACCGGGTGTTCATCTTGTGCGGCATCGCGCTGGAGCCGACCTGCCCGGCCTTGAAGCCCTCGGTGACCAACTCGTGGCCCGCCATCAACCGGACCGTCGTGGCCAGGCTGGACGGGGCGGCCGCCAACTGGACCAGGCAGGACAGCACGTCGAAGTCCAGGGACCTCGGGTACACCTGGCCGACGCTGGTCAGTACCCGCTCGAAGCCGAGGTGACTCGCGACCGTGTTCTCCAGGGTGGCCAGCGCGCCTGCGTCGCCATCGAGCAGGTCGAGCATGTCCTGGGCGGTGCCCATCGGTCCCTTGATCCCGCGCAGCGGGTAGCGGCCGAGCAGCTCCTCCAGACGCTCCAGCCCGGCCAGCAACTCGTCGGCGGCGCTGGCGAACCGCTTGCCCAGGGTGGTGGCCTGGGCCGCGACGTTATGGGAGCGACCCGCCATGACCAGCTCGGCGTGCTGGCCCGCCAGCGCCCCGAGTCGGGTCAGCAGGGCGACGACGCGTTCGCGGACGTGCACCAGGCTGAGCCGGATCTGGAGCTGCTCGACGTTCTCGGTCAGGTCACGCGAGGTCATCCCCTTGTGCACCTGCTCGTGGCCCGCGAGGGCGTTGAACTCCTCGATCCTGGCCTTCACGTCGTGTCGGCTGACTCGCTCGCGCTCCGCGATCGAGGCCAGGTCGACCTGGTCGATCACCCGCTCGTAGTCGGCGATGGCCTCGGCGGGCACCGAGACACCCAGTTCGGCCTGCGCGCGCAGCACCGCGAGCCACAGCCTGCGTTCCAGCACGATCTTGTGCGTCGGCGACCACAGGGTGGCGAGGTCCACCGAGGCATAGCGGGCGGCCAGGACATTGGGAATGGGTGGCTTGGCGGTCACCCGGTCAGCCTAAGGCCTGCTCGACGGCGGTTTGGACGGACAGCGTCCGAGACCCAGCGGGTGAGGCTGCTGCAACAGCGTCGGGGCACACCCATGAACGGGTCTGCCCCTGGCTGGTGTCACGGCTGCTTCGCCATGGCGATCAGAAAACGGTGATCTCTTCGTCAGTAGCGAGCTCGATAAGTTGGTCGTAGCTCAAGCTGGGCTGCTCACGTTGATTCACTTCGCCGACGCCAGTGGGGTTGTAGTCGTAGCCTGCGAACCTCACAGCCTCACCGTCGTGCCTCAGATGTGTGACGCTGATGATCGACGGACGCATCCCACGCCGCGGATCGGAGACCGAGGCGACTAGCAACGAGTCGTCGTCGAGCACCAGGTAGCCGCAGGCGAGATCGGAGTCGTGACACAACTGATCCGTCACCCTCGATCCTGCCGCCATCACGCTGACGAAGGCTCCGCCGTCGCCCTGTGAGTCGATGAAATATATGGCGGAGTCGACGGTTTGGCTGCCGTCGTCGAGGTCACCAAAGCCTGCGGTTCCGAACAGGGATGGGTCGACCACCGACGCTTCTGGAGCCACCTCGGCGAAACGGTCCTTGAGATAGGGCCGAAGATCCTGAGTCCGCTCGTACAGCTCCCCCTTCGAATAGTTCGGGGCAGACACATCGGCAGGAGGCCAGTTGAATGCAGGTTCCTCCAGCATGAATCCCGCAGGCAACAGCTCCAGCTGTTCTGGACCACTCAGCTCCCTTCGTTCTTCAGCGGGGGGTGGGGGCGGCGCCATAGATGAGGAGATGACTCCGGCCGTCCCGTTCACGCCCCCCTGCCCCGCCAACCCCGGCGCGATCGCCACCGCACCGACCACCGCGAGGGTGCCGACGGCCGCGCCGAGCATGGACCGCCGCCTACGGGTGTGCGTCTCCGCCTTCGTCGCCATTCGATCGGGGTCCAGTCGCATCGGCGGTTCTTCGGTCACGGCGGCTCGTAGGCCGTTGCGCAGTTCTTCCTCGTTCACCATGCGATCCCCTCCATCGCAGGACGAAGCAACCCCTCGTCCTGGTGTTCCATCGCGGCACGCAGCGCCGTCAGCCCGCGTGATGTCTGACTTTTGACCGTTCCCTCCGAGCACCGAAGGGTCGCGGCGGCCTCGGCGACCGAGAGGTCCTCGAAGTAGCGCAGCACCAGCACGGCCCGTTGACGTGGTGGGACCTCGGTCAGCGCCTGGTGCACCATGTTCTTGGCCCAGGCACGTTGACCTGCTGCGGCCGGGTCGGCAGCCGTGTCCAGCACTTCCGGGACGACGCCGTCCCGCCGCTCCCTACGGCGCCAGGGACGACGATGCTCATCCAGCAGACAACGGGTCAGCACCATGCGGACATACCGCTGCACCGTGTCCTTGCGGTTGACTCGCGGCCAGGCTCTGTGCAGCTTGATCAGCGTCGTCTGGACGAGATCCTCGGCAAGATGCCAATCGCCGCACATGAGGTAGGCGGTCCGTCTCAGCCCCGCCGCCTGTTCCCGTGCGAAGGCACGGAACTGTTGCTCTTCCTCGGCCAGCATCGCTCTCCTTCCGGCCTGACGCCTTTACTCACGGCGCCCGGTCCGGATGGGTTGCACGCAGAGACGCAACCGATCGACCAGCACGGCCGGTCGACCGTCGCGATCAGTCGGTCTGCTCGATCAACTCCGCGTAGAGACGCTGTTGAACGCGGATGAGCCTGCGAATCGCCGGTGGCATGTCGTCGATCATGTCCTCGAAGAGCGTCGTGGCCACCGCATCGGGAATCGATGGATCGGCGAGGAGATCATGGTCTTGGACGCGCCGCAGGATCGTGGCGTGGTCTTTGAGGAAGGCCGTGGTCGATTCGATGAGGGCGTCGACACGCGGATGGTCCGCAGGCAGATCGCGGATGGCATCGATCTCCTGATACAGCAGCCGGGCCGCCGCGCCGCCGTCCTGCCCGAAGAGGCGGTCGTAGATCTCATCGAACAGCGATCTCTCCGTGTCCGGTTGCTTCTCGCCGTCGGCCTGCCGTTCCTCGGTGTGGTCGGTCGATCTGTTACCCATGATCGCCGTGGCCAGCAGCATCGTGTCCCGCTCGGAGCGGATCATCGCCTGCGAGATTCCCCAGGACTGCAAGGTCGGTTGCCAGCGGGCCAGTTCGTCCGGCATCTGCGGATCATGTTCCAGCTCGTTCAACCTGGCCAGCGCCTTTCGCCGGGCCGCGATCTCGGCTTGCTGGGCCGCCAGGTCGGCGTCGAGTTCCGCCAACGCGGTCTGGAGCACCTCGGGCGGGGCTTCGAGCAGTTCGCCGATCTCCTTGAGTGCGAAGCCGATCTCGACCAATCGACGGATCCGCAACAGCAAGACCAGGTCGGCGGCGCCGTAGCGGCGGTGGCTGTGCTGGTCACGGGCGGGTTCGGGCAGCAGCCCGATCTGGTGGTAGTGCCGGATGGTACGCACCGAGATTCCGATGATCTCGCCTAGACGGCCGATCGTGAACATTGGCGTTCGCTCCCTTCAGGCGCCGGTTTCCTGGGTGAGGGCCGTAGCCGGGGCGTCGAACTCCCGCATCCCCTTGGCCAGGATTGCGTACCCGGCCAGCGCCAACCACATCACCGCCAGCGCGATCGTCGCGGCCTGCAGACCGGCCGACTCGATCAACACACCGGCTGCCATGACGCCCAGCGGCATAGCGCCCAGGCTGGTCGCGTTCTGCACACCCATGACCTGACCACGGGCGGCCTCGGGTACCCGTTCGGCGAACAGGACCGGGATGAGTGGCGCCATCAGACCCGAGCCCGTACCGACCACGAACAACGCGACGGCCACCAGCAAGAACGGCGGCAGGAGCGCCAGGATGACCAGGCCCAGCGAACATGCGGCCAACGACAACAAGAAGATCCGCCGCCGCGAGATCCTCGGTGCCAGCACCGCGTAGACCAGCGAACCGCCGAGCATCCCGACGGCCATCGCACTCAGCGTGTAGCCGAGGAAGTCCGGTGCGCCCATCTCGGCGAAGTAGATCGGGAGCACGAGAGCCTGCAACGGGCCGACGACCAGCACCGAGCCGATGCTGAGGACCGTCAAGGCCATCAGCAGCGAGGACCGAGCCAGGATGCGGATGCCGGTCATCAGCTGCGCCGGGCCGCCACCCGCCACGGCAGCCTCGACGTCGACCGCACCGATCCGGGCGGACATGAACCGGGTGAACAGGGCGGCCAGCGCGGGCATGATCGCCGCCGACCAGATGACCGCCTCGATGTCGAACATGGTCAGGGCCAGGCCCGCCATCGCAGGACCGGCCAAGAAGGACACGGAGAACAGCGCCTCGCGGATGCCCGAGAGCCGATCCAGGTTCATCCCGGTCGCGGCGGCGACATCCGGCAGCAGGGCGTCTCTGGCGGTGAGGCCGGGGACGTCGAAAAGGGCGCCGAGGATGCCCAGCAGGATGAACCAGCCGAGGTCCAGGCCGAAGGCGGC
This sequence comes from Actinoalloteichus hymeniacidonis, assembly GCF_014203365.1. NCBI lineage: Bacteria > Bacillati > Actinomycetota > Actinomycetes > Pseudonocardiales > Pseudonocardiaceae > Actinoalloteichus > Actinoalloteichus hymeniacidonis. The sequence goes on along the minus strand of NZ_JACHIS010000001.1, from coordinate 242,617 downwards.
GTCCACGATGGGTAGGGCGGCCACGCTCACCGCGCTGCCGATGTCCGCCACGATGCTCATCCGTCTACGTCCGAGGCGGTCGATCAGGATGCCGCCGAAGAACGCGGCCAGCAGTGCCGGGACGGCCGTGACAGCGGCGACCGTTCCGGTGGCAGCCGCATCGCCGGTGCGCTGGAAGACCAACCAGGGCAGGGCGACGCCGATCACCGCATTACCGAGTAACGAGACGAAGCCAGCGCCGAGGAAGAACACGACGTTGCGATTCATACCGGTCAGCGTGGTGCCCTGACGTCGCGTCAGGGCAAGCCTGCGGCCTTCGAGAGGCGCCGCAGAGTCCGGGTCAGGAGTCGGGGTAGAGGCGGGCCAGCTCGGCCCGCAGCATCTCGCTGGCCGCCTGTCTCGGATCGCTGGTGATGTCGATCAGCGCGTTGACGACCGCGCCGTCGACCAAGGCGATCAGGCGCGCCAGTCCGGCGGATTCGATGGGCATGCCGGAGCGGGCGAACACCTCGATGAGGACGTCGTCGAGTTTGCGGCCCAGCTCGCGGATCAATGGCGCGAGTGCGGGCCTGCGGCCGGTGGTGACCAGCCGTTCGTAGCGGACCAGGATCAGCTCTGTCGACGAGCCTGCGGCGGCGGGCCCCAACAGCAGGTCGAGCATCAGCTCCACGACGGTGTCCACGCTGCGTTTGCGCTCGGCGAGGTCCTCGATGCGCTGGTTGGCGGCGGCGAGTTCCGTGTGGGCTGTGTATTTGACGGCCTCGGCCTGCAGATCCTCCAAGGAGGAGAAGTAGTAGGTCGTCGAGGCCAACGGGACGCCGGCCCGTTCGGCTACGGCGCGATGCCGCACGGTGTCGAACCCACCCTCGATCAGGAGTTCCGCCGCAGCTTGGACCAACGCCTGCCTGCGTCGTTCCCCTTTCGGGGTGGTCGCACTCGTCATGGGGCCTCCGTCACCGGGCACAGCTTCGAGGGAGCCATGCTGCCATGGCGGCAAGCGTCGGTGACTCGGCATGTCCTTGCTGTGACGCTCGCCGCCTGCGTCGGCGGTGTCGTATTCGCCTGTTTCAGTGGCCGCCGCCGGAGAGATTCAGGCCGACGATGCCCGCGACGATCAGCACCAGCGAGACGATCTTCATGGTCGAAACCGAGTCGCCGAGCCAGATCATCCCGATGATCGCCGTGAGCGCCGCACCGATGCCCGTCCAGGCCGCGTAGGCCGGTCCGACCGGGAGTTCCCGCAGCGCCCAGGCCAGACCGCTGAAGCTGAGGATGGCCAGTACGCCGAAGCTGACCGTCGGCCACAGCTTGCTGAAGCCGTTGGACAGCTTCAGCGAGATAGCCCAGCCTGCTTCGAGCATTCCGGAGACCACGAGTACCAACCAGGCCATTGCGACACTCTCCAAATTCATGCACGGCCGTACCATTCTCCTCGGTGACCGTATCGGAAAGCATCGGGTCGGGCTAGTTGATCAACGGCGGTGCTCATCACACCGACGAGGAGGTACGTCGGAGGCCACGCTCAGGGCAAGGCTGCCAGGCGGCGCCATTCGATGCAGGCGCCGCAGACCGATCGAGTGATCAGAGCCGGTCGGCCAACCGTCCGAGCAGCTCGTGGAGCTCGTCGGCGTGGGGCACCTCGGTCGAACCATCCGCCGACTCGATCACCACCGTCAGCAACTCGCCATCCGCCGTGGAGATGGAGGCATTGACCGCGTCGTCGGGGAGTCGGGCAGCGGTGGGGCTGTCGGCCGATTCGGGCGCCACCACGACGGACAGCAGTCCGGAACCGGCATCGTCGCGCACCGGGATGCTCACCCCTCGGGAATCGGGCAGGCAGTCGAGACCGACCGGTCTGGCCTGCTCATCCGCCGTCGGCGGCAGCTCCTCGGCCAACAGATCGACCAGGGCCGGATCCACCTGCCCACACTCGGGCTGGAAGCCGTGCTGTCCATCCAGCAGCGACGAGCTCCTCGGGTCGGCCGAGGACTCCTCCAGGGGATTGCCGCCCATCACCGTGTGCGTCTGCTGTTCCTGACCGTTCTGCGCCATTTCCTCGCCGGTACCCGGACCGCCGGGCAGATCCGGGAGCAGCCCGCCCCACATCAGCCCCCCGACCAACACCGCGACACCGAAGGCGGAACCACCGGCTGCGGTCATCCGACGGCGTGCCGTGACCCGCCGGGACGTACGCACCACATCGCCCTCGTCGAACGAGGCGGGTGGCGTATCGCCGACCGCATCGTGGAACAGCCCGGACAGCTTCTTCTCATCCATCCGAACCCACCTCCTCGCGCCACTGCACGGCTATGCCGTTCATGATGCCGACCTCAGATCATCCAGCGCATCGCCCAATACGGAGCGCAGCGATTCGAGACCGCGCGCGGTCTGGCTCTTGACCGTGCCCTCGGTGCAGCCCAGCACCTCCGCCACACCTGCCACGTCCAAGCCCTCCAGAAATCTCAAGACCAACACGGCGCGCTGCCGGGGTGCCACCTTCTGCAATCCGGCCAGCAGGGTCTCCCTGGTGACGACTCGCTCCGCGGTACTGGTCATCGCATCCGGTTGATCGGGCAGTTGGTCGACGAAGTGCTCTCGACGCCATGGGCGTCGGGTCTCGTCGATCATGGCCCGCACCACGACCCTGCGCACATAGGCGTCCAGAGCCTCACGGTCCCGGATCTTGTGCCACCGCCGATGCAGCGTCACGAAGGCAGTTTGAGCGAGGTCGTCAGCACGATGCCAATCGCCGCACAGCAGATATGCCATCCGACGCACCGCCTCCCGCCGAGCCGCGAAATACGTCGCGAACTCCTGCTCTGCACGCTGGTCCACGCGGAACTCTCCGCTCCCTGGTCTCTATGTCCTTAAGACGGAACATCCCCGCCAGACGGTTGCATGCGGCCTATCGAGGCGCTGCGCCGCCTGTCGCAGGAGGATGCGCCGTTCGACGGTTCTCGCCCTGTTCGACGATCTCATCCATCGCCCCCGGTGGCCCATCCCACCACCGGATCACCCATCGCATCGATCAAGCACCGAAGGTCGGGCCAAGCGCATCTTCGCACCACGGTTTCGTCTGTGGTGTGATCTGTTCGTGACCAAACTACCGCCCATCGACCTTCGATCCGACACCGTCACCCGCCCCGACAAAGTGATGCGCGCCGCCATGGCCGACGCCGAGGTCGGTGATGACGTCCTCGACGGCGACCCGACCATGCAGGCCTTGGAAGAGCGGGTCGCAGGCCTACTCGGCACTGCGGCCGCCCTCTGGGTCCCCACCGGATGCATGGGCAACACCATTGCCCTGATGGTGCATCTGCGGCGCGGCGATGCCTTCCTCGCGCCCGAGGCCGCACATGTGCTCGGCAACGAATTGGGCACCGCAGCCTGGTTGGCAGGTGGGATGCCCCGACCGCTGCCCTGGGCCAATGGACCGGGACGCATCTCGCCCGCCGCCGTGGCCGATGCCGCCTCGGAGTCCGGCCCGTACTACTCGTTGCGCACCACTCTGCTGTGTCTGGAGAACACCCACAACGCCGCAGGCGGGGTGGTGACACCGCCCGACGAGCATGCCCTGCTGGTATCGGCCGCGGCGGCGGGCGGGCTGCGGGTCCATCTCGATGGGGCCCGGCTGTGGCATGCCGCCATCGCGATGGAGGTGCCGCCCGCCGCGCTGACGGTCGGGGTCGACACCGTGCAGGTCTGCCTGAGCAAGGGCCTCGGAGCACCTGTGGGCTCGGTCATCGCCGGATCCACCGAGTTCATCGCGGAGGCCAGGCGGATTCGGAAGATGCTCGGCGGTGGCGTCCGTCAGGGCGGAGTGCTCGCGGCTGCGGGCCTGGTGGCACTCGATCGCATGGACCAGCTCGGCAAGGACCACGCCAACGCCACGTTCCTGGCGAAGGGCCTGGTCGACCTGGGCTGGGAGGTCGATCTTCCGGAGACCAATATCGTGCTGGCGAGCGTGGCCAATGTCCGATCAACTCTCGAACAACTCGCGAATCAGGGTGTACTCGCGACCCCCATGGCGGGCAGAGTTCGATTCGTCACGCATCGGGACGTCACACGCGGCGATCTACGGACCGCGTTGCGTCGCATCGCTCGCTGACTCCTCGATCCATCCGAGTTGGCCGAACCATCGGGAGGCACCATGTCGAGCTCAACACCGGACATCCACTGGGTGGTCTTCGACTATGGCGAGGTCATCAGCCGCCGTACCTCGGCGTTGCCCGATCTCGCTGCCACGGTGGGTGCGGATGCCTCGGTGTTCGAGGCGGCGTATTGGGCGGAACGGGATGCCTACGATCGCGGCTGCGCGGATCTCGACTACTGGCGGGCCGTGGGCGCCCGATTGGACCTCCCGGTGAACGAGGACACCGCAGCCACGCTGACCAAGATCGACGTCGCCGGCTGGTTGCACACCGACCCCGCGACCGTGGCGTTGCTCGCCGAACTGGACGAACGGGGCGTGCGGCTGGCCTTGTTGTCCAACGCACCGATTGCTTTCGGCCGGGCAGCCGAGCGCGAGCCGTGGACCAGTCATTTTCGTAGCCTGACCTTCTCCGGCGACCTGGGCATAGCCAAGCCGGATCCGCAGATCTGGCGGGAGTTGGTCGAGCGGTTGGGCACCGAACCGGGCCATTGCCTGTTCCTCGACGACCGTGCCGTCAACGTCGCGGGTGCCCGGGAAGCGGGCCTGCACGCGGAGGCATGGGTGGATGCCGATGGCATCCGACGTCGGCTGACCGAACTGGGCCTGCTCGGCTGACCGGCGACACGGCTTCCTCGGGCGTCCCGAGCGCCTTGGCGATCAACGCGGTCGACGACCGCCGATCCGCCACCGCTCGGGATGCCCGTCATCGCCCCCAGCCCCTCGCCCACGAGAGAGCCGGGAACGGCGCCTACGACGAGGCTCGGTCGATCAGGGGAGCTGCTTGTTCTTGCCGCCGCCCTTGATCGCGCCCACCACCGCGGTGATCGCGAACAGCACACCCGCGACGATCGCCAGCCAGAACAGGCCGCGCACGACTGCGCCGAGAACCGCCAGTCCAAGCCAGACGGCCAGCAGTACTCCGACGACCTTCCACACACTCGACACGAAAAGTCCTCCCATTCCACGGTGCGGTAGGCACCACTGTTCCAGCTTCGCACGAGTTTCAACCCGAATGGGCGTTGCGGAGCGGACATCAGGGAAACCTCAGGGCATCCCGGACCATCCCACCATCGAGCCGCTCGCACCGTGGTGTCCCGATCAACCGCAGGCTGCCCGGCCCGCCGATCCCCGATCGGATCGCCCTAACCTGACACCATGTCAGCAGCTCTGGACCCACTGCGCGTCGCGACCCGGGCGCAGGTTCCGCCGTTCTACGTGATGAACGTCGTCTCCGCCGCCGCGCGACGTGCCAGGGAGCACGGCGACGTGATCTCACTGGTGGCCGGTCAGCCCGCCACCCCGGCACCGGCCCCCGTTCTGGCGGCGGCCGCCGAGGCGATGCACAGCAGCGCGCTGGGATACACCGAGCAGCTGGGCACGCACGAGCTGCGCTCCGCGATCGCCTGCCACTATCGGACCCGCTACGACCTCGCGGTGGCCGCCGAGGACGTCGTCGTCACCGCAGGTGCCTCCGGCGCGTTCCTGCTGGCCTTCCTGTCGTGTTTCGAGGCGGGCGACCGGGTGGCACTGGCCCGGCCGGGCTATCCGGCGTACCGCAACATCCTGCGCGCCCTCGGCTGCGAGGTCGTCGAACTGGCCACCGGCCCCGAGACCCGATTCCAGCCGACACCTGCGATGTTGGCGGCGCTGGACGAGCCGGTGCGCGGCCTGATCGTGGCCAGCCCGGCGAACCCGACCGGCAGCACGGTGACGGGCGCCGAACTGCGCGAGTTGTCCGAATGGTGCGCCGCCAACGGTGTTCGTCTGATCAGCGACGAGATCTATCACGGCATCTCCTACGGCGCCGAGACCGCGTCCTCCTGGCAGTTCGACCGCCGCTCCGTCGTGGTGAACTCCTTCTCGAAGTACTGGTCGATGACGGGTTGGCGGCTGGGCTGGGCACTGGTGCCCGAGGAGCTGCGCGAATCGGTGGCCGCGTTGGCGGGCAACTTCACCGTCTGCCCGCCCGCGCTGGCCCAGCATGCGGCGCTGGCCGCGTTCACCCCGGAGAGCTATGCGGCCTCCGATGCCCAGGTTGCGCGTTATCGCACCAACCGCGACCTGCTGATCAGCGGACTAGCCGAACTCGGCATCACCAGGGTCGCCCCGGCCGACGGCGCGTTCTACGTGTACGCCGACGTCTCGCATCTCACCGAGGACAGCATGTCCTTCTGCGATCAACTGCTGGCCGAGACGGGGGTCGCCGTGGTGCCCGGCATCGATTTCGACCCGATCGACGGCGGCCGGTTCATTCGGATGTCGGTGGCGGGCTCGACCGAGGATGTCGCCGAGGCACTGCGCAGACTGGGGCCGTGGTTGGCCGCGCGGGGCTGAAGCGGCATCCGAGGCTGCGGCGGCCTCCGGAACCGAGGCGGCGTGGGTCGGCGCGGGCTCAGCCCCGCGTGTTCTGGATGGCGCGCAGCGCGTCGATCAGCTCGTCGGGGCGCTCGGTGACGACGGTGAGGGCCTTGCCCGTCGATGTGCGGATTCGCACCGCGTGACCGGGCGCCATGATCAGGACCGGGCCGTCCTTGCTCCTGCGCCATCCGGTCCCGCCGTAGCGCATCGAGTTCACCCGGCCGAGCTCATCCAGCCCGACGATGTCCTGCCCTGCGATGGTCCGTCGGATGATGGGACGCAGGCGCACCACCACGCTGCCGTTGCCGACCAGCACGATTCCGGCCATCGGCACCAGCAGCGCAATGATGGCGATGCCGGTCATCACGGCCGCCAGCGTGGGCCCCAAGCCGTCGTCGGTGGTGAGATAGGCCGCGATTCCCGAACCGATCGCGACCAGACCACCGAGCAGGGCCACGATCTGCAACCACGGTGCCGACTTCCGGCTCTCGTAGAACAGGGCCTCCGCGCGGCGCGGCCCGTCTTCCTCGGCCATGCGGCCCCCCGGGGTCTTGGTGATGGACTAACCGTCGTTCAGCTTAGGTGGCCTACACCGGCCACCACACCGATTCCACACAACTCCAGTTCACTCGGCGCCCGCAGCGCTCGGCTCAGGCGGGAGCGGCCGCCGGATCGGAGATCTCGCCCCGCGCGGCGGCGGCGGCGATGTCCTGTCGATGGTGCGAGCCGGTGAGGTGCACCCCGGCGACCCGACGGTAGGCGTCGTCCCGTGCGGCGATGAGATCCGCGCCGGTACCCACCACGGAGAGCACCCGGCCACCGGCGGAGACGACCGCGCCGTCCTCACGGCGTCGGGTTCCCGCGTGCAGCACGCCATCGGCCTCGCTGCCGCTGATCACATCGCCGGTGCGCGGCCTGCCGGGGTATCCGTCGGCGGCGATGACCACGGTGACCGCGGCGCCGGGAGCCCACTCCAAGGGGGGCAGTTCCGCGAGCTTGCCTCCGGCGACCGCCTCGAGGACCGTGCTCAACGGGGTGCGCAGCAGGGCGAGCACCGCCTGGGTCTCGGGATCACCGAACCGGCAGTTGAACTCGATTACCTGCGGGCCGATCGACGTCAGCGCCAACCCGGCGTACAACAGCCCCGAGAACGGGGTGCCCCGTCTGGCGAGCTCCTCGACCGTGGGGGCCACCACGTCGGCGACCACCCGGTCGACCAAGCCCTCGTCCGCCCAGGGCAGCGGTGCGTAGGCACCCATTCCACCGGTGTTGGGGCCTGCGTCGTTGTCCCCGACCCGTTTGAAGTCCTGTGCAGGCAGCAGCGGCACGACGGTCGTCCCGTCGACCAGGCAGAACAGCGACGCCTCAGGACCGTCCAGGTACTTCTCCAGCAACACGGGATGCCCGCCGTCGAGCAGCGTCAGGGCGTGTGCCCGTGCCTCGTCGGCGTCGGTGGTGACCACGACGCCCTTACCTGCGGCCAACCCGTCGTCCTTGACCACCCAGGTCGGGCCGAATCGGCTCAGCGCCGCGTCCAAGTGGGCGGGGTTGTCGATCACCTCGCTGTGCGCGGTGGGCACCTTCGCCGCCGCCATGACGTCCTTGGCGAACGCCTTGGAGCCCTCGATGGCCGCCGCAGCCTTCGTCGGTCCGAAACAGGGGATGCCCGCGCTCCGCAGCGCATCGCCCAAGCCCGCCACCAGCGGTATCTCCGGTCCGACCACCACGAGGTCGGCACCCCAACTGCTCGCCGCTGCCACGGTGGCCGCCGTGTCCGTCGCGTCGATGCCCAGCGTCTCGGCCAACGCGGCTATACCCGCGTTGCCCGGGGAGACGGCCAACGCCGTGACGGCGGGGTCCTGTGACAAGGCCAGCAGGATCGCATGTTCCCGGGCACCCGACCCGATTACCAGGATTCGCACGCGCAGCAGCGTAGTTCCGTAGCGGGCAACGCGACCTGCGACCCCTCCAACGGGGGACTCCGATAGCCACCCGGCGGCGGACGGAAAAGCCGATTACGGTCAAACGCGTCACGGCACCGGGGAGAACGCGAAAGACCGGGGGTGGGGCGCCCGTGGGCCAGTTGCTGGTGGTGCTCTTCGGCGCTCTCCTAGTGACCGCCATCGCGAGGAAGAACGACCTGTTGGCTCCGCTGCTGCTGGTGGCGGTGGGTCTGCTCGTCTCGTTGATCCCCGGTCTTTCCGAGTTCACCATCAATCCGGACCTGCTGTTGTCCGTGGTCCTGCCGCCGCTGTTGTTCACCGCGGCATTGGATTCCTCGCTGGTTGGTCTCAAGAGCAGCTTCCGGCCGATCATGCAGCTCGGCGTGGTCCTAGTCCTGGTGACGGCCGTGAGCATCGGCCTGCTCGCCGACCTGTTCATCCAGGATCTTCCGCTGGCCGCGGCCCTGGTGCTCGGCGCGGTCGTGGCGCCACCGGATGCGGTGACCGCGGCAGCCGTCGGCCGCAGGCTGCATCTGCCCCGCAGGCTCATGACGATCGTCACCGGCGAGAGCCTGATCAACGACGCCGTCGCACTGACCATCTACCGGGTGGCCATGGCCACCGCGCTGGGGGCGGCGACCTCGGCCTCGCAGAGTCTGCTGGTCTTCGTGGAGGCCGTCGTGATCGGCGTCCTCGTCGGCCTCCTCCTTGCCTGGATCGTGCGCGTGACCTGGCAGCGGATGTCCGAGCACGAGATGGGCGGTCAGGTCGGCACCGTGATGAGTCTGGTGCTGCCCTTCGCCGCGTATCTGCTGGCCGAGGAACTACACGGTTCCGGTGTGCTGGCGGTGGTGGCGGCCGGGCTGCATATCGGGCATCACTCGCCCAAACTCGGCGCCTTCGAACGGCTTGAGGTGCAGACCATCTGGCGGTCGGTGAACCTACTGCTGGAGAGCCTGGTCTTCGCGTTGATCGGGCTGACGCTGCGCACGGTCATCGACGACGCCCGCGACGAGGGCCGCGATCTGCTTCAGCTGCTCGGCGCGGCTGGCCTGCTGCTCGTCGCGGTGATCGTCATCCGCATCCTGTGGTTGTTCGGCACCACGTATCTTCCCGGCGTATCCCGGCTGCTCGGGCCCATCGGACGGGAGCATCGACCGCCCTGGCGCTATGTCGCGGTGTTGTCCTGGACCGGGATGCGCGGGGTGGTGACCCTGGCTGCGGCCGGGGCGGTACCGCTGACGCTGCTCGATGGCAGTCCGTTCCCCGCCAGGGAGTCCATCCAGCTCACCGCGTTCGCGATCGTCGTCGGCACCCTGCTCATCCAGGGACTCACGCTGCCGTGGTTGATCCACAGATTCGGGCTCGACGATCCCCGGGAGGCCGAGCGCGACGCGCAGGCGGAGGTCGAGGCACGCCGGGCCGCGATGGCGGCGGCCTTGCAACGGCTGGATGTGCTGCTGGCCAAGGAGCACTTCAGCAGCGAGGCCGAATCGGAGAAGGTCGCCCGCAGACTGCGCAGCAGCATCCGATTGTCCGGTGATGCCGCGATCCGACAGGTGGGGCAGAGCGAGGCCGAGCGCCAGGAGGGCACCCAACGCCGCTTCACTCGGCTGTACCGAGAGCTCATCGACGCGCAGCGCACCGCGCTGATCAATCAACGCGACACCGGCCGCATCGACGAGGAGGTGCTCCGGCTGGTCCTGCACGAACTGGACCTCGAAGAGGCCGCCCTGACCCGCTCCTGGCGCAACCGCTGATCACGCGGCCCGACGACCGGCACCCGAAGGCACCGATCGTCGGGCACAACCGCGTGAGCTCAGACCAGCTCGTGTCGCACGATCGTCTGCTCCCGGCCGGGACCCACACCGATCGCGGAGACCCTGGCGCCGGAGAGCTCCTCCAGCCGCTCGACGTAGGCCTTCGCCGCAGCGGGCAGCTCGTCGTAGGTGCGGCAGTGCGAGATGTCCTCCCACCAACCGGGCAGCTCCTCGTACACCGGGATGGCGTGGTGCACGTCGGTCTGGGTCATCGGCATGTCGTCGACGCGCTTGCCATCGACCAGGTAGCCGACGCACACCGGCACCCGCTCCAGGCCGGAGAGCACGTCCAGCTTGGTGAGGAAGAAGTCGGTGATGCCGTTGACCCGCTGTGCGTATCGGGCGATGACCGCGTCGAACCAACCGGTCCGCCGGGCCCGGCCGGTGGTGACCCCGACCTCGCCGCCGGTCTTGCGCAGCCGCTCGCCCATCTCGTCGTTCAACTCGGTGGGGAACGGGCCGGAGCCGACCCGGGTCGTGTACGCCTTGAGGATGCCGATCACCGTGTCGATCCGGGTGGGACCGATTCCGGAGCCGACCGCCGCGCCACTCGAGGTGGGGTTCGACGAGGTGACGAACGGGTAGGTGCCGTGGTCGACGTCGAGCAGGGTGCCCTGCGAGCCTTCCAGCAGCACGGTCTCGCCGCGCTCCAACGCCTGGTTGAGCAACAGGCGGGTGTCGGCGATCCGGCCTGCGAAGCGGGCGCCGCTCTCCAGCGCGCCATCGACGATCTCGTCGACGTCCAGTGCCCGCCGGTTGTAGACCTTCACCAGGACCTGGTTCTTGAACTCCAGGGCGGCCTCCACCTTCTGCCGCAGGATCTTCTCGTCGAGAAGGTCCTGGACCCGGACGCCGACACGAGCGACCTTGTCCTGGTAGGCGGGTCCGATGCCCCGGCCGGTGGTGCCGATCTTCGCCTTGCCGAGGTAGCGCTCGGTCACTCGGTCGATGGCGACGTGATACGGCATGATCAAGTGCGCATCCGCCGAGATGAGCAGCTTCGAGGTGTCCACACCCCGGCCTTCCAGGCCCGCCAGCTCGTCGAGCAGCACGGTGGGGTCGATCACCACGCCGTTGCCGATCACGTTGGTGATCTGCGGGGTGAGGATGCCGGACGGGATGAGGTGAAGGGCGAAGTCTTGGCCGTCGGGTAGGACGACGGTGTGCCCGGCGTTGTTACCGCCCTGGTACCGCACCACCCACTGCACACTCCCACCGAGCAAGTCGGTGGCTTTACCCTTGCCCTCGTCGCCCCATTGGGCGCCGATCAGCACGATCGCGGGCATATGGATTCTCCAACCAGCCTGAACGGGCAATGCCGGTGAACGAGGGTAAACCAGGAGCGAATAGTGGCTGTGGTCGCACTGGCCTGCGGAAACAACGACTTCCCCGGCCTCACTCAGCGTAGCGATGTCGAGGTGCATCGGACGAACGCAACACCGGACAAATCCGAGATCGATCCACTGCTCGCCGATCTGCCCGGTGGCAGGCTGTTGGTGCACGGGACGGACGCGGATCTGGCCTCGGTGGTGCTTCGATTGCTGCGTCGCGAACTGCTCGATTCGGTGGCTGTGGGTTACATACCGGCCGAGGCGTCCTCGGTGGTGGCGGACCTGTGGGATCTCCCGGCCCGCGATCCCGGTCGGGCGCTGGAGTTGGCCGTGGACGGCGATCCGGACCGGGTGCCGCTGATCCGCGACGACGTCGGCGGAGTCCTGTTGGGTCGTGGCGTGCTCGGACCGCTGCGCGGGGTCGTCTACTGCGATGACGAGCTGGTGCTGCGCGGTCAGGCGGGTCGACTGGAGGTGACCCCCGACCCCGGCGCGGGTGAGGGTCTGGCCGTCCGGACGGTACGGCGGAGCCTGTTCGGCGGGCGGGGTAGCTCGGCGACGGGACGCGCGGTGCAGATCGGCTGTCTGCCCACCCGGGTGGTTCGCGATGGCATCACCCATCCCCGTCCGGTCAACAAGTGGATCTGGTACCGCCACACCGTGGATCTCCGACTCGTCCGGGGAGTCGTCTGAGCGGCCGACCGAGGAGCGGTCTCCACCAGGACCGGGCTCGACATCGCTCGGTCCGACACCGACTGTCGACGAAGTGTTCCGCCCGAGGCGATCAGTTGTTCATTCACGGGTATTGCCAGATCACGGTGGACAAGTAACGGTTGACGAAACCGTCACTTCACAGTGGACAGGAGCTCTGCGATGACCTCTCGTCGTTCTGCCCGATTACGTCGGTTCGGCGTGGTGGCCGTTCTCACCGCGTTGCTGTCGATCACCCTCCAGGGACCTGCTTCGGCGGCCCCGCCCGGGATTCCGTCCGAGTCGGCCGCCCGGAGTCAACTCGCGGCACTGACCGTCGCTCCCGAGGGTTCGATGGACGGCTACAGCCGCGATCTCTTCCCGCATTGGAGTGCAGTCGAGGGCAACTGCAATGCCCGCGAGATGGTGCTGCGCCGCGACGGCGACAACGTGCAGGTCGGCAACGACTGCTACCCCACCTCCGGTAGCTGGTACAGCGAGTTCGACGGGCAGACCAGAACGGTCCCCTCGGAGATCAGCATCGATCACGTCGTGCCGCTGGCGGCCGCGTGGCGCTCCGGCGCCCGTTCCTGGACCGCCGCCCGCCGGGAGGCCTTCGCCAACGACCTGACCAACCCGCAGCTGATCGCGGTCACCGGCTCGGTGAACAGCTCCAAGGGCGACCAGACCCCGGACGAGTGGGTTCCGCCGCGCACCGCGTACCACTGCACGTACGCCCGGATCTGGATCGGCAGCAAGTCCGCCTGGGACCTGACCGTGACCTCCAGCGAGCGTTCGGCGCTCACCCGCCTGCTGGACACCTGCTGATCGAGTGATTCGGGCGGCCCGGGATCGGCGGATGAGCAGTGCCTCGCCCGCTGGATCGCCGGGCCGCCCGGTCAGCGCTCATACCTCGGAAGCGACCTACGGGCGCCCCTCAGCCCTCCGGCCGATGCAGCACCCCGACCAGGGCCTGATGCACCGCCTCGTGGTCGCGAGCGTCGTGCAGCGTGCAGTTCGCCGAGGAGAGCGCGTACCACTCCCCGGCACCCTGGTAGCGCACCGAGACCTGCACACCGCCATCGGCGTCACAGGAGGTGCAGAGCTCCAGGTCTCCGGTGATGACGCCGACCTCGTCCGTCATCACACCACCGCGAGCGGGCGTGATCTTGCTGCACAGTTCCGCCATGGACGTCTCCTTCGCATCGAGACCGGCCGGGTATCCGACACCCACGGTCGCGGGCGCCGTCACCGCGTGCAGTCGTCACCGTAGCGGGATGGTCGCGGCGGCAGCGGCGAACGGGGACTGCCCGGAGTGTCCGCTATTCGTCGACCCGGCCGCTGCGCAACGGCGGCAGCGCCTCCACCGATTCGGCTCGGCTGAGCCCCGATGCCTGTAGTAGGTCGACACAGATCGACCGGAGTTGGGCCACGACCACCCGCATCGAGAAGCCGCTGCCCCCGGTCAGTTCCGTGGCCGACAACTCCGCGACGCGCTTGGTGGCCGCCCTGGCCTGCAGGGGCTCCTGACCGGAGGAGAGTTCGTCGCGCAGCAGCACCACGGCGCCCGCGAGCTGTTCGAGCAGGATGGGCAGGCGCTCCGGTACCCGCTCGCCGTCGCGCAGCGCACCCTCGGCCCGTCGCGCCAGCACCCTGGTGTTGCGCAGGGCGTGGTCGAGCCGCTCCGCCGCCCGTTGATACCGGCTGATCGCCTTGCGCCTGGACCAGCGGATCGGCGAGATCTTCGCGATCTCGGCGCCTGCCTTCATGGCGGAGTCGAACTCGTCGATCGCGTCCTGGGATTCGCGGGCGGCGCTCAGCACGGCGGCCGCCCGGTCCGGATCGTTGATGGACACCGCCACCGAGATGGAGCGCAGCGCATCGGCGAGGACGCCGAGTACCACCCGCCCCTTCTGGTGGACCACGACCAGTGGGTCGGCCGGCAACGTGGCCGCCACCAGCAGGCCCACCAGACCGCCCACCAGCGCGTCGATGAACCGGTCGAAGCCGCCGACGACTCCCGGCGGCAGCAGGGTCGCGATCAACACCGCCGACGAGCCCGCCTGCATGGCGATCACCGTGCCGCCATTGAGCAGGATGGCCAGGGACATGGCGAGCACCACGACCAGGGAGACCTGCCAGCTGCCCGAACCGATCACCGCGATCAGCAGGTCGCCGACGAGGATTCCGACGCTGACGCCGATGACCAACTCGGCCATCCGGCGCAGCCGCTCACCGAAGGAGACACCCAGGCTGATCACCGCGGCGATCGGTGCGAAGAAGGGCCGTTCGTGCCCGACGACGTGGAAGGCGATGAACCAGGCCACCCCTGCGGCGATGGAGCACTGGAACACCGGAACGAGGCTGCGCAGCAGCCTGCTCCAACCCTCCATCGCTTCTTCGGCGAACCGGTTCACGCGTCGATTGTGCGCTCCCTGCGTAGCCCCGCAGGTCGTCTAGCGGCGACGACGGGCGTGTCGCACGAGCCCGACGCCCACCAGGCCGACGGCGAGGGCGCCGAGACCGCCCGCCGCCAGGGCTGCGGCGGTCGGGGTGGCAGCGGGCGGCGCGGGCACGACATGTCCCTCCCGACGGGCCGCCCTGCGCCGCAGTTCGAGCCGGAGACTCTCCTCGCCCCTGCGCATCGCCCAGTCGTGGTTGGCCGCGAAGAACGGTTTGAGCCAGCTAGGACTGTTGCGTAACAGCGGCTTGTCGGCCTTGATACGCCAGCTGAAGTCCACCTCGGTCTGGCCGTCGGCCGTCTCGGTCAACGTCCACACCCCGCGTCCGACGAAATCGCCGGTTGCGGTGAAGGCGCAGTCGTACTCGCCGACCGACTCGACATGCAGTTGCCAGCGCAGGGTGTAGGGCAGCCACCCGGTGGTGAACAACTCGTACGACGAGCCGATGCCGCCGCCCTCGGTGCGGCGCAACGTCTGCACGTCGAGGTAGACCGAGGGCCACCACCTCGGCAGGTCTGCGGGGTCGAAGAGGGTGTCCGCGACCTCGGCGACGGGGGCGGGCATCAACCAGTGACTGTGGAAGTCGTACGAGTTGTCACCCATCGGATCAGCCCAGGCCCACTGCGGCGGGTGCGGCCGGGTCCGAGTCGGCGAGGAAGGTCAGGCAACGCTGCTCCTCCTCGGTCTCCTCGATGGCGCCCGCGGCCCTGGCCAACGCGGCGAGGCAACGCAGGAAACCCTGATTGGGGGCGTGCGCCCACGGGATGGGGCCGTGGCCCTTCCAGCCGGACCGGCGTAGGGCGTCCAGGCCCCGGTGGTAGCCGGTGCGGGCGTAGGCGTAGGCCGCCACCGGCTGGTCGGCTGCGAGGGCGGCCTCGGCCAGCACGGCCCAGGCCGCGCTGAACGACGGGTGCGCGGCCGCGACCGCCGAGGGGTCGGTGCCGTTGTCCAGCTCTTGTTGCGGGCCGGGGGATTCGGGCAGCAGCGTGGGTTCCGGACCGCCGAGCAGGTTCGCGTGGGTCATGCCCGCCATTCTGCCAACGCCGCCCATCCCTCGGGGCGTCGCCCGTTGCCGCCGGAAACGGGTTCGCCTGGAACACAGAACGCCCCAGCGGGCAGGGCCCGCCGAGGCGTCGTGTCGAGAGGTGCGTCGCGGGTCAGCCCGCGAGCATCCGCCCCGAGGAGCGCAGGTTCTCGCAGGCGTGCGCGATCCTGGCGGCCATGCCCTGCTCGGCGGCCTTGAGGTAGCTGCGCGGGTCGTAGACCTTCTTGTTGCCGACCTCGCCGTCGATCTTCAGCACACCGTCGTAGTTGGAGAACATGTGGCTGACGATGGGCCGGGTGAAGGCGTACTGCGTGTCGGTGTCGATGTTCATCTTCACCACGCCGTAGTCCAGCGCCTCGTGGATCTCCGACAGCAACGAGCCGGAGCCGCCGTGGAAAACCAGGTCGAACGGCTTGGAGCCCGCAGGCAACCCGAGCTTCTCGGACGCGACATCCTGACCCTGCTTGAGGATCTCGGGACGCAGCTTCACGTTGCCCGGCTTGTAGACGCCGTGCACGTTGCCGAAGGTCGCGGCCAGCAGGTAGCGGCCCTTGTCGCCGCCGCCGAGGGCGTCGACGGTCTTGAGGTAGTCCTCCGAGGAGGTGTACAGCTTGTCGTTGATCTCGTTGGCGACGCCGTCCTCCTCGCCGCCGACCACGCCGATCTCGATCTCCAGCACGACCTTGGCCTTGGCCGAGGCCTCGAGCAGGCCGACCGCGATCTCCAGGTTCTCGTCGACCGGAATCGCCGAGCCGTCCCACATGTGCGACTGGAAGAGCGGGTTCTCGCCCCGGTCGACCCGCTCCTGGCTGATCGCCAGCAGGGGACGGACGAAGCCGTCGAGCTTCTCCTTGGGGCAGTGGTCGGTGTGCAGCGCGATGTTCACCGGGTACTTCGCGGCCACGACGTGGGCGTACTCCGCGAGTGCGGTCGCGCCGGTGACCATGTCCTTGACCTTGGTGCCAGAGGCGAATTCCGCGCCACCGGTCGACACCTGGACGATGCCGTCGCTCTCGGCTTCCGCGAATCCGCGCAATGCCGCGTTGAGGGTCTCTGAGGAGGTGACGTTGATCGCGGGGTAGGCGAACTGGTTCGCCTTGGCCCGGTCGAGCATCTCCGCGTAGACCTCTGGGGTTGCGATGGGCATCGGATTCCTCCTGTAGGCGCCCGGCGCAGCGAGTCCGCGCTGATGGCTGTCGTTCGGCTACCCGGTGTGCATCCTACGATCAGCCCCGCCGGAGACCTGCTGCCGGTTGAAGATCTTGGGTACGGCGAATCCTCGCGAGTGGATCGATCCAGCGCAAGGGTTGCGCCCCTCCCGGCTGCGCCGTGCCCCTCGATTCAGGCGCCCGATCCCGCCGAGGTCACCGCAGGAGATGGGGCGGGAGCCGCAACGGTTTCGAGTTCCTTCTCGTCGATCTCCGCCTGCGTGGCGACGTCGAGGACGACCGGGATGTCGACGTCCTCCTTGACCGGGAATTCACTGGCCGCAGCGGTTATGGTCTCGGCGCCTGCCGCCGCGCCGCCGACCGTGGCCTGCGCCCGGCGTGGCTGGGTCAGGTACAGCAACCGGCCGATCCACAGCACCAGCATCGCGACCTGGGTCCCGAGCATCGTGCGCTCCACGAAACCTCGGACGAGGAAGTCGGCGAACAACTCCGCGCCCCAGAGTTGCGGCGTCACGATCGGCATCGAGGCGAGCAGGAAGACGATGAACTGGACGAGGGTCAATCCGGCCAAGACCCGGGTTCCGATGGCGACGGGCCGCCAGATCGTGCGGTCGAGGAATCGTTGCGACATGACCAGTCCGGCGAGCGCGAGGCTCAGGAAGGCGATGCACGCGGACAGCCGGTGGGTCCAACCGGAGAAGGTGAGCGCCGCGTTGGGCAGGTCGGCGGGGAAGAACGCGCACAGGACCAGGCCGACGCCCCATAACCCGATCAGCACCGGCAGCACTCTGCCGTCGAGTGCGCCGGTGCCGCGTAACACCGGAAGTAAGACCAGGGAACCGAAGCCGAGAGTCACCATGCTGAGCGGGATCAGCGAGGCGCCGCCGTCCACGTAGACGAGCTCGCTGAGGGTTTGGCTGACTGAGTCGAACCGGTCGCCGAAGCCGATGTGCATCGCGGTGAAGGCGGCGGCGGACAGCAGGATTCCCAATAGGGAGAGTGCGGCCACCGCCCGTACCGCAGAGGCAGGCCAGTGATCGGTGTCGGCCACAGTCGTGTCACGCATGCCGACGATTGTTGACTCTTGGACCACCCTGTGACTCAGGGATGGTCCGGATTCGTCCCCTGACTCACCGACCTAACGGCGAGTCACCCTAGACACGCCGTTATTTGGCCGAAACCCAGGTTCCGATCAGCGGTGTCCACTCTCGAATGACCACCTCGTCGACGACCTCGGCGGGCCAGTAGGGGTCGTCGTTGAGCACCTGCTCCAGCTCGTCCTCGTCGGCGACGTCGTAGACCAACAGTGCCCCGGTGTCATCCGCCCACGGTCCCGCACTCAGCAGGATGCCCTTCTCCGCGAGCCCGGTGAGGTAATCCCGGTGTGCCGGACGGACGGCGAGCCGCCCCTCGGTGTCCGAACTGAAGACGAGCTCGACTGCGAACCTGGCCATGTGTTGCGCTCCTGGCGGTATCGATGAGGGTCATGACGCGGGCGACGCTACCGCCGGCGCGATCCGCCGAGTACATGGCGCTCGATCGACATCACAATGATCCACGATTATCGGATTACAACCATTCGCGGGTAGACCATCAAGACGATCACCGTACGTGTCGACGAATTGTCGATCAATAGCCGTCGATCATTGATGCGGACACTTATCCACCGCCTTACCGAAATTCCCACCCGCGCGTCGAAATCGCTTCACGGTCGGCCCACCGGGGCGATGGGATTGCCCCCTTGGTAATCGAGCGAACAAAAAGACGCGGCCTCGGAGAAATACAACTCTCCGAGGCCGCGCTCAGTTCACGCGTAGACCGCTCAGAACTTGATCGTGGCGAACTCGAAGCTGCCGCCGTCGACCTCGTAGCCGGTCTTGAAGTCGATCGAGACCTCAAGGTCGCTGTAGACCTTGTAGTTGTTCCACTCGCCGATCTCGATCTTGAAGCTCTCGTCGTTCTGGCCGTGGCCGTGGCCGTTGTCGCCCTTGTCGTATTCGCCCGCCATGGCGGGGGTCGCGGCGAGAACGGGAGCCACCACAATGGCGCCGGCAATGAGGGTCTTGGCGAGCATCTTACGAATCTGCACGGTCTAACCTCCGTTTAGATGAAACTGCGGCAGGCTGGTCCCGAATACCAACCGACCACAATATTGAGACTCGACAGCAGGTCACGCACCACAGCCGAAGATGATTCGCTCCAGAAGGTGAAACCGAGTCGAGTTGCATGGTTCGTCGACAATGGCAGGATGGGCAGCCCCGAAGAATGATCTATTCGGCGAACCGGTAAACACCAGGTCAGCCGCACCAAGGAGCGGATGCACATCCTGATCAATACGACGGCCGACGACTCACAGCGGCGCACTACCGTGCGGTAGCAACCCGAAAGAGACCGATTCTGCTTGTCACAACAATGTTTTCGTCGCCCCGAATGGATCGAGATCCTGTTGACAGTCACCGCGCGGCGTGGCCGGCCGGTCACCCGGGGTGGTCCGCCCGGCGGCGGCGGGCGAGGAGACGCCCCCGACTTCGTAGTCGCCTGTGACTGTGGGCCGGCTTCTCGGTACCTTTCTCGGGTGGCGGCGGACAGGTCTTACTCAGGCGTTGGAGACGGGAACAGCAGTCCGGTCGAGCGCACCTTCGGCCACCTCAGAACACTCGACTCCCCGCTGCCCAAAGCGGGTGCCACTGCCCCGCTGACCCTCGAAGACCTCTACCGACAGCACCGGATGCGCATGGTGCGGCTGGCGATCCTGCTGGTCGACGACATCTCCACCGCTGAGGACGTCGTTCAAGAGGCCTTCACCGGTCTACATCGCAACTGGTCGGGGCTGCGGGATGCCACCGCCGCCGTCGGCTACCTGCGAACTGCCGTGGTCAACGGCAGCCGCTCGGTACTGCGCAGGCGCAAGACCGCCCGGGAGTACACCCCGCCGCACAATCCCAACGCGCGCTCCGCCGAGTCGCTGGCGATGTTGACGGCCGAACACCAGACAGTGGTGCGGGCGCTGTCCCAACTGCCGCCGCGCCAGCGCGAGGTACTGGTGTTGCGGTACTACGGGGATCTCTCCGAGGCCGAGATCGCCGAGGCCACCGGCATCTCCCGGGGAACGGTGAAATCCACCGCCTCTCGGGCGCTCGACGCACTGCAGAGCATCATCCGCACCGGTCGCTGAGCACCCGCGCAACCAGGCTCCACCGGTCGCCGAGACAGCGGCACCCTCGATGAATGCTGCGCGAAACCGCTGGTCATCATGCCACGCCCGCACTCAGTCGCGTCCATTACGACGTCTGGCGCTCACCCATCGGCAACCGGCCCCAGTTCAGTGACAAACCCAGCTCTTTCGCGGGTTGTATAGACCAATGTGGGGTACGTGCTTCAGGATTCCCTCTCGTGGGCATCACCCAGCAGGACACCCGTCAGGTGGTCGCCGTCGACGTCGGCGGCACCGAGATCAAGGCAGCGCTCGTCGCTGTCGGCTCTGACCACGCCCGGCAGTTGCAACGTCGACGCCGCCGTACGCCGCGCGCCACCGAGGCCGACCAGGACGATGCGACGGCAGGCGCCGCGACCGTGCGCCTCATCGTCGACGCGGTGGTCGAACTGATCGAGGAGCTACGGGCGGCGGCGGAGGGGCCGGTCGTCGGCGCGGGAATCGTGGTGCCGGGCATCGTCGACGAGGAGACCGGGGTCGCGGTGTACTCGGCGAACCTCGGCTGGCGTGATGCGCCGCTACGCGAGCTGATCGCGGCCCGCAGCGACATCCCGATCGCCTTCGGGCACGACATCCGGGCCAGTGGCCTGGCCGAGATCCGATTCGGGGCCGCCCGAGGCTGTCAGGATGCCGTGGTCTTACCGATCGGCACCGGGATCGCCGCAGCACTGCTGGTCGACGGCAGGTTGCTGCGCGGCGCGGGCTTCGCCGGCGAGATCGGCCATGTCGACATCGGACATCGAGAACGCTGCACCTGCGGCGCCGTCGGGTGTGTGGAGGCGGTGGCCTCGTCCTCGGCGGTGGCCCGTCGCTACGCGGAGCGCGTCGGACGTCCGGTCAAGGGCGCCGCGGAGGTGGCCACCGCAGTCCAGGCGGGCGACCCGGTCGCCATCGAGGTCTGGCAGGACGCCATGGACGGACTGACCAGGGCGATCCTGGTGCTGGTGACGCTGCTCGCGCCGGAGGTCGTCGTCCTGGGTGGCGGCTTGGCGCAGTCCGGCGACCTACTGATCGCCCCGGTACGCGAGCGCCTCGCGGCCCTGGTCTCGTTTCATCGCGTTCCCCTCCTCCGGCCCGCCGAGCTGGGGGACGAGGCCGGATGCCTCGGCGCGGCACTACTGGCAGTCGGCACCCTGGAGGATCGATGACCAACGCAACGACGACCGTTCCCCGCGCCGAGGCCGAATCGGTGTTGTCGGGCGCGCGCATCGTCACGCCCGACGGGGTGCTCGACGATGGCTGGGTCAGCATTGCGGCGGGGCGGATCCTCGGGGTCGGAACCGGGACCCCGCCTGTCTCGGCGGTCACCCGCTCGCTGGCGGGCCGCTGGCTGGTGCCCGGCTTCATCGACATCCACTGTCACGGCGGTGGCGGCGAATCCTTCGACGGCGAGTCGACGGAGCGCATCCGGACGGCCATCCGGACCCATCGCGCCACCGGCACCACCACGATGCTCGGCAGTCTGGTCTCCGGGCCGATCCCCGAATTGGCCCGGCAGGTGAGCAGACTCGCGGAACTCGTCGAGGACGGCGAGCTGGCAGGCATCCACCTGGAGGGCCCGTTCCTGTCCGCCGCCCGCTGCGGTGCCCACACGCCCGAACTGCTGCGGGCCCCGGATCGCGAGTCGGTGGCCACCCTGCTGACCGCCGGGCGCGGCGCCGTGCGGATGGTGACGCTGGCTCCCGAGTTGGAGGGAGCGGTGCGGGCGGTCGGTCAGTTGATCGACGGCGGCTCGCTGGTCGCGATCGGCCATACCGACGCCTTCGAGGCTCAGGTGCTGCCCGCCGTCGATGCGGGCGCCACCGTGGCCACGCACCTGTTCAACGCGATGCGGCCGCTGCACCACCGAGAGCCGGGGCCGATCGGGACGCTGCTGGACGACGAACGCGTCACCGTGGAGCTCATCTGCGATCTGGTGCATCTGCATCCCACGACGGTGCGGATGGGCGCCCGCCATGCAGGCCCGGATCGCACGGTGCTGGTGACCGACGCCATCTCGGCCACCGGCATGGGCGACGGACAGTACGAGCTGGGTGGCCTACAGGTCACCGTGACCGACGGCGTACCGCTGTTGGACAACGGATCGCTGGCGGGCAGCAGCCTGACCATGGATGTGGCCTTCCGGAACCTCGTGCAGACCTGTGGGTTGAGCGTCGAGGACGCCGTGGCCGCGACCGCCACCCGGCCCGCCGCCGTACTCGGCCTGGCGGACGAGATCGGTTGCATCACGCCGGGGCATCGGGCCGACCTGGTGGTGCTCGATGAGGAACTCGGGCTTCGCGAGGTACTTCGACGCGGCGAGCCCGCCTGATCCGATGTCTGCGGCGAGCGAGAGCGGTCGGCCCCGCACCGTGCCGCCCGGGACGCTCGGCTGGCGAGGTGCGGAGTCGAGCACGTCGCTCTCGGCGGCCCGACCAGCTGGGTTACCGTGGCGCTGGTGAGCACAGACGATCCCGAACGGCTGCTGTCCCAGGCGCTACGGGCGCAGGCGGTCATGGGCGGGTCCGGTCGCTCGGCTGCGGAGGATGAGCCACCGGCCGACCGAAGCAGGCGAGGACCCCATCCCGTCCTCTGGTGGTTGACCATCATCGTGATCGGGCTGGCGGCGGGTGGGCTCGCCGGCCTGGTCTCGCTGATCTGAGGACGATTCGTCGGTCGCGGCCTGCTTACTCGGCCGTGAACATCGATCCGGGGTTGAACAGGTTCATCGGGTCCAGGGCCTGCTTCAGCGCTCGGTGGGTGCGCAGGCCGATCGGGCCGATCTCCTTGGCCAGCCAGTTCTGCTTGATCTTGCCGATGCCGTGCTCGCCGGTCACGGTGCCGCCCAGCGAGATCCCGAGCGCCAGGATCTCGTCGAAGGCCTCGCGGGCCAGGCTGGTCTCGGTCGGTGAGTCGGGGTCGAACACGATCGTCGGGTGCATGTTGCCGTCGCCCGCGTGCCCGACCACCGCGATGGTCAGGCCGACCCGTTGCGAGATGGCCGCACAACCGACGATCAGATCGCCGATCCGGGTCCTCGGCACGCACACGTCGTCGGTGAGGCCTCTGCCGAGTAGTTCGAGCGCGGGCAGCACGGCCCGGCGGGCCGCCAGCAGCAATCGGCCCTCGGCGAGGTCGCTGGTGCTGTAGGCGAAGTCGGCGCCGACGTCGATACACAGCTGTTCGAGCGTCTCGATCTCGGCTCGTCCCGCGTCGCCCCCGAGGTCGGACTGCGCCAGCAGTAGGGCCGCGCTGCCCGCGCCTGCTCCGAGTTCGGTGTTCAGGTGCCGTTCCACGGCGTCGATCGACACCGAGTCCATGATCTCCAGCAGTGACGGCACCAGGCCGGCGCGGACGATCCGGCTGACGGCCGAGGCGGCGGTCTGGGTCTCGGCGAAGGTCGCGACCAGCGTCGAGGGAGCCTGCGGCAGCGGCCGCAACGCCAGCGTCGCCTTGGTGATCACCCCCAGGGTGCCCTCGCTGCCGACGAAGAGTTTGGTCAGGTCGTAGCCCGCCACGCCCTTCACCGTGCGCCGCCCGGTTCGCAGCAGTTCGCCGTCGGCGAGCACGACCTCCAGACCCAGCACCGAATCGGTCGTGACGCCGTATTTCACGCAGCACAGCCCACCCGCGTTGGTCGCGAGGTTGCCGCCGATGGTGCACCAGTCGTAGCTGGAGGGGTCGGGTGGATAGAACAGGCCGTGTTTCTCGACCGCCTCGCGTAGATCGAGGTTGACCACGCCGGGCTCGACGACCGCCAGCCGGTTGGCCGTGTCGATCTCCAGGATCGAGCGCATCCGGGTGGTCGACAGGATCAGGCAGCCGTCGATCGCATTCGCCGCGCCGGACAGGCCGCTGCCCGCGCCACGGGGCACGATCGGCACCCCGACCGCCGCGGCCGCGCGGACGACCCGCTGGATCTGGTTCGCCGTGGTCGGCAGGACCACGGCCAGCGGGACGCCCGCAGCCGCCAGCGGCATCATGTCCCGACGGTAGGTCTCGACCACCTCGGGATCGGTGAGGACCGCGCCGCGCCCGAGAACAGCGCGCAGCTCGGCCAGTAACGCCGTGTGTGCGGTGACCTTCACCACGTCACCGTAGCCCGCCCGACCGCCTTTCGGCGAGGGCCGATCCGGCTGGCGGAAAGCCCGTCAGTACCGCGTGTGGCCCGCCCAACCGGCCGGGTCGACGTCGCCGGGGATCGGCGCCGCCGGGTCGTAGGGCTTCCTGGTGAAGATGAAGGTGTTGAGATTCAGGTGGTTGACGGTGCCGTCGGCGTCGGAGACCACTCGCAGGGGTTCGCCCGCGTAGTAACCGTCGAGGCCGATCCAGTGGTCGCCCTCCGCACGGAATCGGGAGGCGCGTCCCCCGCCGCGCATCGGGGAGAGATCGAGCAAACCGTCGGGCAGCAGTCGCAGGACGAAGGCGGCGGTGCCCCAGTACCACTCGCCGGTCAGGGCGAGCAGCGCGGCATCGGGCGTCGTCGTCGCGGGTCGCCACTCGCCGGGGATACGGGGCTCGTGCTCCGCGAGGATGTCCAGCAAGCCGACCGGTAGCGCACCGCCGACTCCGGAGGTGGCGTTGGCCAGGAAGACGACTCCGGTCTGCTCGGTGACATCCATCCACACGGTGGACAGGAAGCCCGGCATGGAACCGCCGTGGCCTACCAGCCGCCTGCCCTGATGCCGAGCGAGCTGAAGTCCCAAGCCCTGGCCGACGCGCCATTCGTCGCCGTTCTGTACGACGACGGGATCGGCCATCTCGGCGATGGTGTCCGGATGAAGCACCTCGGCGGAGTCGCCACCGAGGAAGGTCGCCCACCGCAGCATGTCGGGGACCGTCGACCACAGCTGGCCTGCGGGGCCCATCGCCACCCCGTCGTGCTCCGGCTCGGGGAGCAGGATGTCCGCCCACGGGTGCACGGCCCAACCTCGGGCATATGGCGCCTCCGGGCGGGCGGTGGTGCGGGTCAGGGCCAGCGGTTCGAGGATCTCCCGCGTGGTCACGGTGAACCAGTCCTGGCCCCGAAGCCGGGCGACGATCTCGCCCAACACGCCGAAGCCGAGGTTCGAGTAGTGATGCCTGCGGCCGGACCGGTGTGGCGCCGTCGAGTCGTCGAACTTCACGGCCAGCTCGTCCCAGTCGGTGCCCGGCGTGCGTTCCCACCAGGGTCCCGGCGGTTCGGCCGTGAGTCCCCCGGCGTGGGCCAGCAGGGCCGCGATGGTGCGATCGCCGAACGGAGTGCCGGTGATGTGCTGATCGACGGTGTCGGCCAGCCGCAGCAGGCCCTCGTCACGCAGCCGCATGATCAGAACAGCGATGAAGGTCTTGGTGATGGAGCCGACCCGGTACTGGGTCTCCAGCGTGGGCTCGGCGTCCTCCACCCGGCCGCGTGCGCCCGTCCAGACCGTCTTCCCGTCTCGCACGAGTCCCGCCATCAACGATGGCACCCGGCCATTGCGTTGATCGACGGCCAGACGTCGGGTCAGCGCTCGCAGGGTCCCCGTCGCCAACTCCGGATGGTGCTCAGGGTTCTGCACGGGATCGATCATTTGGGCGCTCACTCTCCGTGTCAAGCCGCCGTTATGGCGATGGCGGCTGAGAACAGAAACACCGGTCCACCCCCATGGCGCCCGGCGAATATGTCGACAGTCGACATGACTCACAGTGCATCATCGTCATGGTGCCGTCTTTCGCTACGGCCGAATGGAGCACAAGATCGTGATCTGGCACTTTCACTAGCGCACTCGCCGACCGCAGGCTGGTCCGCACCGCGAGGCACCACGACGGGCCGAACCGGGCCCTCGGAACGGGCGATCGGGTGCCGAGAAGGCGCACAGTGCTTCAGTCGTCGGCCATCATCCCGGACCGCCAGGCCCATGCGGCGATCTCGACGCGGTTGCGGACGCCGAGTTTCTGTTGCACGGCCGCCAGGTGCGTCTTCACCGTCGACAGAGACATGAACAGTTCGGTGCCGATCTCGGTGTTCGTGCAGCCCCTGGCCACCTCGCGCACCACGTCGACCTCGCGATCGGTCAACGCATCCGCCGGTTGGCGAACCGTGGACTTGGCAGGCGCGTTGAAATGCTTGAGCAGCCGCACGGTGATCTGCGGTGAGACCAGGGCATCGCCTCGCACGGCTGCTTTGATCGCCTCCACGAGCAGGGCGGGGCCCGCATCCTTGAGCAGGAAGCCGCTCGCCCCGCCCGCCAGGGCGGATGCGACGTACTCATCGAGGTCGAAGGTCGTCACGATCACGACCTTGAGCGGGTCGACGACGCCCGGTCCGGCCAGTCGGCGGGTCACCTCAAGGCCGTCGATCTCCGGCATCCGGATATCCAGCAGGCAGACGTCCGGGCGGAGCTCGCGGGCGTAGCGCAGGGCGTCTGCGCCGTTGGGGACGTCGGCGATCACCTCGATGTCGGGCTGAGCATTGAGAATCATCGAGAAACCGGCGCGAACCATCTCCTGGTCGTCGGCGATCAACACCCTGATCGTCATGGCGCTTGTGTCTCCTCGGTCTCGATCGGCAGGAAGATCTCGACCCGCCAACCGAATTGCGGGCCGGGTCCTGCGCTGAATTCGCCGCCGAGCAGATCCACCCGCTCGCGCATCCCGACGAGACCGTATCCACCCGAGCCTCCGATGGGTTCCTGCACCCCGCCATCGCCGTCGTCGGTGACCACAACTCGGAGGCCTTCCGAGATTCGATACACCGCCGCCGATACCAGGGTCAGATTGCGCGCGTGTTTGCCCGCGTTGGTGATGGCCTCCTGCACCAGTCGCAGCACCGACCGGCCGACCTCGGGCGGGATGTCGCCGCCGGGCACCACGTCCAGCCGTGCGGGGATTCCGCTGCGGTAGGCGCGATCGACGAGCGCGCGCAGGTCGGCGTCGAGGTTCATCGTCGCCTGCGAGGTCGCCGACTCCTCCTCGCCGGGGCGGGTTCCCTCGCGCATCGTGCCGACGAGGCGGCGCATCGCCGTCAGTGCCTCGGTGCCGCTGTGCTCGATCAGCTCCAGTGCCTTGGCGACGGCGGCGGGATCGTTGTCGGCGACGATCCTGGCGGCCTGGGACTGCACGACGATGCCGGTCACGTGGTGGGCGACCACGTCGTGCAATTCCCTGGCCAGGGCCATCCGCTCCTCTTGTTGTGCCTCGCGGATCTCCTGTTCGGTCCGCTGGTCGCGTTCCCGGTCCGCGCCTCGGAAGTACAGACCCGCAAGCACCGATGGCACCGTGGCCAACCCGATGAGGAGCTGCACCATGGCCATTATCTTGATGAAATCGCCGAGGTGCCGGAGCTCCGCGAGAGGCCCTGCCGCGATCCCGAATTCCAGCGCGATGATGATCGCTGCGATCGCCAACCGAGCGGGCCGATTGGCCAGGTAACGCACCGCGTAGGCCATCAGGGCCATCAACGCGGCAATGATCACCGGCCCATTGCCCACGATCAGCGCCGACCGCTCGACGAACAGCCATCCGCCGGTCACGGTGCCGACCACCAACAGGGAAGCGACTATCGCTGCCCGGAACGGACGCAATGGCGCCAGCGCCACGATCAGGATGAACAGGAAGGAATAGGGAATGGCGATGAAGTAACCGAACGAGCTGCTGACAGCGCCGGTCTGCAGCATCATGGTGGCGCAGAGCACGAGCGTGATCGGCCACTGTTGTCGAATTAGGGCCCGGTACCGAGCGGGTATCCGGCGAGTCCAGCCCGCGATCACCTTCCACATGGTTGCGACCGTACGGGCCGCCGTCGTGGGCGCCCTCGGCCGATCGGTTCGGCACACCGGCCGAATGGCCGGCCATCCGGCCGAGTACTGCCGGCAGACCCGCATGGCCCACCGCGCCGGTCGCGTCACCACGGTCGGTCTCGGAGACCGACAAGGTGACCCCGGCCGTCGCCGACGCTACTCGCGCACCCGCTGAGTTCTCGATTCGCCTGCGCCAAGACTCCGACGGCTCGGCTACTCGAAAAAGGCCGTATTCGCTGGTGGAGCCCGGTTCTCGCCGTGGCCTGTCGTACGCCCGGCCGTCTCGATGTCGGTGCTGATCTCCTGGAATCCGTGCCCCTCTCGGAAATCCGGCCAGGCGCCCGCGCGGGCTCCCGAACGCCGTGGAACGCCGAGCTGGAACGACGCCGGCCGATCGGCGAGCAGTTCTCAGCCTTGTAGCCGATCCGCCGGACCCCCCTCGGAAGCCAGGCTTATGCCATCAACAAAACGCCACGACATCGAGGAGCTCACAATGATCACCACCGTGTTGACCTGGTCCGGAATCGTTCTCGGTATGACCATGCTGGTTCTGATGGCATTGAGCACCGCGCTGCCGGAGCTCGCCGAGCGCAGCAGCTTCGAGGACAACCGCGCTCGCAACAAGCAGGCCGCCAAGGCCGCGCGGCAGGCCGCCAAGCGCCAGGAGGAGTCGCAGCGTCGCAGTGCCGCGCTGCCGAGCATCTTCGAGCACGCCTTCGCGTCGACGGCCCAGCGTCACTGAGCCCGGTGTCACCGACTCCGGTGTCACCGACCCCGCACGTAACAGGCCAATCGATCCCCGGGCCGGTGCCAGGCACGCAGCCATGCCATCCGCTGCGCAGCCTCGGCATCCTGCTCGAACAACCTGATCCCGGCCGCGTCGAACGAATGCACCACGGCCCGATCCAGTTCGGCGCAGGCCCACTCCCACCAGCCGGAGCTCGTCGTCGAGGTGTCCAACCCCATCCGCAGGGCCACCGGCAGCGCCATCGCATAGGCGTCCTGGGCACCGAGGTCTCGGGTCCCCACCGTCCCACCGATGAACCAGGTGTTGAACGGGGCGGCGGGGTACTCGATGCCGCCGATACGCAGGCGCATATCGCTGACCACCGGGACCGCGTACCAGCGCAGACCAAGCTCGACGAACCACGGGAAATCCGGGTGCTCCAGAGGAATCTCGGCCACCACGTCCCTGGGCAGTGAGAACACCCGAGGACCCTCCTGCGCGGTGGCCACGATCAAGGGCAGCTGATCGAAGCGGGTGCGTCCGACCGGCGGATGCCAGCCCAGCCTGCGTGCCGCGTTGGTGAACGCGACCCGACGCGGATCGCCCAGCACCCGACCATCGCCGTCGGCATAGCCCGCGTATCCGACCAGCTGGTGATTCCAGATCCTCGGTCCGGGACCTGTCGGTGTGTCCGGGGCGAAGACCGTGATCATCGGTGTGACATCGCCGTGGTCGACCGCGAGTCGCAGATGCTCGAAGCATTGCGTCGCCACCGCCGAGGCCGCCTGCACGTTGCGCAGGTCGCGGACTCGCGTCGCCCACCAGGGAACACCGCTGCCGCACCAACCGCTGTCCCGAAGCGCGATGCGCGCGCCATAGGCCAATTCCGCCGGTAGCTGTCGATAGGTTCCGGTCTGCTGGATCTCGGCCCGCACTCTGGCCAGCCGGGCCTCCAACGATCCCGCCCTCGGATGTGCCTCGTGGAAGGCGCGGATGAAGTCCTCGGCAGTCTGCCGATCGGTCTGCCGCGCCGCGATGTCTCGTTGCTGCTCGATCGAGATGGTGATCACCCCGCTGTCCACGGTCGTCGGAGGGCCGGAAGTCCTGCTCTCGGCGTGTCGTCTCCGCCGATGGAATCAGGCTCGGCGCTCGTAGATCAGGTCCCGGGAGACCCGGCCCTCGGCACGCGCTCGCCGCTCGAACTTCGTCACCGGCCGCCACTGCGGCCTCGGCGCCCAGCCGCCCGGCTCGTCGGCATAGCGGTTGCGCAGGGTCGGCTCCGCGCCGCAGACCTCGGCCATCTGGTCGGCGTAGTCGGCCCAGTCCGTTGCCAGGTGCAGCGTCGCGCCCGGCGCCAGTCGAGAACAGAGTAGGGCGACGAACCGGGGCTGGATCAGCCTGCGCTTGTGATGGCGACTCTTCGGCCAGGGGTCCGGGAAGAAGATCCGCGCGCCGCTCAACGAGCCTGCGGGCAGCTGCGAGGTCAGCAGGTCGACGGCGTCCCCGCGCAGCGCACGGAGGTTGGTGGCGCCGAGTTCGACGGCACGCATCAGCAGTTGAGCCAGGCCCGGCTTGTACACCTCGATGGCGAGGTAGTTGATCGACGGGTCCGCGGCGGCGAGCTGCGCGGTGGTCTCGCCCATCCCGGAGCCGATCTCCAAGAGCAACGGCGCCTGCCTGCCGAACCACTCGTCGATCGGCTGCTCGCGCCCGCCCCAGTCGGCGAGGTCGAGGCCGAGGGTGCCCCAGTGCTCCTGCCAGGCACGTTCCTGGCCCGCGGTCATCCGCTCGCCTCGGCGCACATAGCTCACCACCGTGCGGTGATGGGCCTGCTGATCAGTGGATGCCATGACTTGTCGTGCTCCTCTCCAGAAGAGCAAACAATGCCATCCGAGCGCGAGCTGGGTGTACTCGACCGGGCTCAACTACCTGGCGAGGTCGTCGACTCCCAGAAGGCCACGACCTCCGCCGAAGTCCGTTCCTCGCTCTCCAGGTGGGTGGCCTCGCCGCAGATGTCGCCCGCGTCGTCCGGCCGGTAGAGCAGGTGCTCGGTCGGGGCCATGGCGCCCCGCTGAGCACGCCAGTCGCCCGTCATACCGGCGCCGGACCATCGACCGGTATCGGCGGCCTCGCCCAGGGCGCCGCTCCAGATCAGATCGCAGGCCTCGCCCTGGTAGAAGTAGGCCTCGAAGTGCCCGTCCTCGGTGACGTAGCTACAGCGAACGGCCGTGTCCACGAACAGGGCGAGCGCCGGGTCGTCGCCGACGTTCTCGCAGCCGTCCGCCCGCTCCACGGCCACCCCGGCGAACTCCAACAAGCCTGCCGCCGCACCGAACGCGGCGCCGTGGCCATCGGCATCGACGTCGTCCGTGGTCGTGGTCGGGCCGTCGTACTCGTCCGGGTCGCCGCCGTCGGGCACATCTGAGCCGTCCGACCCACCATCGTCGAGGACCTCGGTGCCGTCCGACTGGGTCGGCTCGGTGCCCAGGCCGGCGTCGCCCACCACATCCCGGGTGGTGTTCGCCCGGTTGGTCTGCATGGTCACCAGCACCACGACCACCGCCACCGCTGCGGCGACGACCCCGAACACGGCCAGCGCGATGGACAACGGTGCGGGAGCACGGCGGCGGGGGCCCGGCGCCTGCATCACATGGGTCGGCCCGACCGTGACGAACGAGTCGGCGGCATCGGGGTTGGGCGGCATCCGCCCGGCGGACTCCACCGGGACGCCCTGCGGATGGGTCGGGGGCAACGGGAGCTGCGGGAGTCCGTGGGGCGGGCTCTGAGGGATCGGTCCGGGCGGCGGCAGCACTGCCTGTGGCCGAGTCGGCGGCCGATCGCCGGGCTCTGCGGACTCCGGGCCGGGTGGCAGCGCCAACGCGCCGAGCACCACGCTGCTCTCCGGCGATTCGACCGCGGTCGGGAGCACCCCGGTCCGTTCGGAGATCAGTCGCGCGATCAGCGGCATCCGGCTGGCCCCGCCGACCAGGAACACCCCGGCCAGCGATCCCGGGGACAGGCGAGAACCGGTGATGGTGGCGGCGAGCATGGCCACCGCCCGATCCAGCTGCGGTCGGACCAGCGTCTCCAGTTCGGCGCGGGTCACATGCGCGTCCGGTAACGGGGCAGGCAGCGGGATGTCGGTCTGGGCATACCGCGAGAGGGCTTCCTTGCCCGCCCGCACATCGTCGGTCAGTGTCCGGGCCGCTCGTCTGTTGGCGGAGGTGGTCGGGCGAATCAGCTCCGCCCATTCCGAACGATCCGGGCCCACCACGGACCGCACCTGTTCTAACAGCGCCTGATCGATGTCGATACCGCCGCTGTCGCCCAGGCCCGCCTCGGCCAGCACCCGCCAGCCGCCGTTCTCGGTGCGCAAGACGACGGCGGCGTCGGTGGTGCCGCCGCCCATATCGAAGACGGCCAGCGCTCGCCCAGGGGTCAAGCCGCCGTGCAGCTGTTCGAGGCCGGCGAAGTGCGCGGCGGCGGCCACCGGTTCGGCCACCAGGCGCAGCGTCCCCGACCAGCCCGCCGCGCGGGCGGCGGCGCACAGGGTCTCGCGCCGAAGACGATGCCAGCCTGCGGGATGCGACAACAGGACGACGTCGGGTTCACCGCCGAGTTGACGGCGCGCTTCTTCGGCGACGCGGCGCAGCACTGCGGCGATCAGGTCGACGACCGGGACGACGTGGGTGCCCAACAGCACCTCACCGTCGTCGATTCGCCGTTTCGGATTGGGCTCGTACCGACTGGGGTCCAACCGTGCCTGCCGTTCGGCATCGCGGCCGACGACCGGGTTTCCCTCCTGGGACAACCACACGGCGGAGGGCAGCATGGGCCAGCCGTCGATGTTCACCAATCGAGTCGGCCCGCCGGGTGCGGCACGGAAACCCGCGACGGTGTTCGAGGTGCCGAAGTCGACGGCGAGCTCTCGCACCTGTCCTGCCTCCCTGGCTCCGCCTGATCGCGTCGCGCCAGACTATCGCTGCCGGGAGGCAGTGCGTCGATTTTGATTCCATCCCTTGGCGGTACCTCGGTTACCTGGGATTGGGCAAACGATCCAGTGTCGACGCTCGTTCGACCGACAAGACGGAATACGGTGGATCGGACGGGTCGGCCTTGTCGCCTCGCTTCGAGTGCGGCACGATCATCATCCGGAGCAGCGAGCGCGCTCGCCCCCCGACGCGTTCACGCTCCACCTCGGGAAACGAATTCGCCGTGTCGCGCACAGTGCTTTCGGTTCACGAGGTCGGCGGGCGGGTGCGGCTGGGACATGCCCACCTCACCCGCCCGCCGAAGAACACTTCGTACGCGCGGCGGCCCATCGTCTTAGGCCACCCGCCAGCTTCCAATCTCGGTAAGCCGCTCTCGCAACTCGTCCACTCCGGACAATTGCACGGGCGGGATCGCAGTACTGCTCTGCGCGGGAAGCACCAACACCAGGCCCGGACTGGCCTCGCTCAAGATGATCGTGGTGGGGTGCAGGGCTCTGCCGTCGTCGGACGGCGTGTACTCCCAATAGCAGCTTCGCCCGTTTCCGGCCCACGGGACGAAGACCCAGCCCGGTCGTTCGGACAGCACCATGTGCAGCGCGTCCTCGATGGCGTAGCCGGCTTCTCTGGATGGCAGGACGCCGTGGTGCATGGCGCGCAGCCACCACGGCGCCGCCGGGTCGGCGCCTGCGGCCAGGGCTTGGCGATAGAGGTCGAGTACGTCGAGTTCGGCACCGAAGTGCACCCACGAACTACGGGCGTCCCATGGCGCGTCGGCGACGCTGGGGCCGCTGCCTTCCAGAGCCAGTGACCACTCGAGTTCGGGCAATGGCTGCAACCAGGACAGCGAATCGGCGGTGGATCGGGCTTCTTTCAAGGTCAGCCGAGTCGATCCATCAGCAGAGGGAAGGGGGATTCGATCGGCCAATGCGCTATTCGGCCGAGTGTTGTTGGGCAGAACGCCACTTGGCACCACACCGTGCGCGGCGTGTTCGGCGGAGGAGAGACCCGGTCGATCGGATTCGCTCGGCTCGGGCCTGCTGCGGAGTGCTGGCATCCATGCCTCCTAGGGGTAGGTAGGACTATCAGCATTACCAACGTTAACGTCTGATTCGGGACCTCTCTTTCCAATTAACAGCATTATTATGTACTTGTGTTGGAGATCACGAAATTGGCTACACATCGTGACCGACCACTCGACCACGGAGTGAAAAAAGATCCGGGCAAGCTCGGTGAGCTTGCCCGGATCTCGCGCCCGACTCAGACCGGACACACCCCCGAAACAACGCGCCACCCCCGAGGCGCGGTCGCGGGCCTGGTCAGGCGTCGCGCCGGTTGGTAACGATGATCGACAACACCAGCATCGCCAGCGTGAACGCGGCGAAGTAGCCGATCGCAAACCATGGGCTGTACGGCGTATCCGCCGCGAGCGCCGGGTTCATCTGGGCTAGGTTCGGGTCACCCAATTCGCCTAACAGGAAGTGGTTGACGGCGTAGAAGGGCAACCAGGGCTGCAGATCGGCGCCGATGCCGGGAATGATCGGGATCAGCGATTCGATCATCAGCGACCACAACACGATCAGACTGATCGCCGCGGACGGTTGCCGCAGCAGCGCTCCGATCGCCACCGCCAGGACCGCTCCGACGAAGAAGGCCAGTCCAGGTCCGGCCAGGGCACGCCAGTCCGTCGCGGTACTGATCGACAGTCCGGAATCGGTCGCGAAGAGCATCGAGATCCCGAACGAACCGAAGGACACGATGAGGCCGGTGATACCGGCGAGCAGCCCGACGGTCACGCTCTTGGCGAGCAGCACCGAGGTCCGGTTGGGCACCGCCTGGAAGGTCGCCCGGATCGTGCCGAAGCGGTACTCGGTGGTGACGCTGAGCGCCGCCATCACCATGATGATCATCATCGCGAACTGGCCGAAGGCCTGGGTCGCCCCGATGGACACGGCCCCCGATGGCAGATTGGCCACCAGCAGCGCGGTCAACCCGACGCTGACCACGATGGCGGCGGCCATGCACCACCAGGGCGATCTGGTCGAGAAGAGCTTCATTCGTTCGACAGCGAGCAGAGTCATCGGGTTGCCTCCCGTCGTGCTGCGCGGGCCCGGTTGCTCGCGTCTTCACGTGGATCCGAACCGTTGAGTCGGGTGGCCAGCCCCTCCGCGAGAAGGGCCTCGCCCTGGGTGGTCGCGGCGGCAGCGCCTCGGGATTGGTACTGGACTGCGTCGTCGGTGAGGGAGAGGAACGCCTCCTCCAACGAACCGCGCTTGGTGGTCAACTCGTGCAGCACGATGCCTGCACCCGCCGCGATCTCGCCGACCTGCTCACTGCTGCCGCCCGTGACGGTGATGGCGCCGGTGTCCTCGGCCGACGCGGCGGCCTCGATCCGACTGGAGCGCAGCAACGTCAGCAGTCGCCCGGCCTGCGGGGTGCGGACCAGGACGGTCGCCTCACCTGCCTGTTCGACGAATTCCGAGGTGCTGCACTGGGCGATCAGCTTCCCTCGCCCGATCACCACCAGTTCCTCGGCGGTCAGTGCCATCTCGGAGAGCAGGTGGCTGGAGACCAGGACGGTGCGCCCCTCGGCCGCCAGACCCTGCATCAGGGTCCGGATCCAGAGGATGCCCTCCGGGTCGAGTCCGTTGACGGGCTCATCGAAGAGCAGGATCTCCGGATCGCCCAGCAGCGCTGCGGCGATTCCGAGTCGCTGCGACATCCCGAGCGAGAAGCCGCCCGCCCGCTTGCCCGCCACCCCGTCCAGACCGACGATGTCCAGCACCTCGTCGACCCGCCTGGCCGGCAGGCGGTTGGACTTCGCCAGCCAGCTCAGGTGAGCCCGGGCCGACCGGTTGGGGTGCACCCATTTGGCGTCCAGTAAGGCCCCCACCTTGTTCAGTGGTCTGGCCAGGTCTCGGTAGTGCTTTCCATCGATCCGCACCTCGCCCTGGGTCGGGCGGTCGAGTCCCAGGATCATCCGCATGGTCGTCGACTTGCCCGCGCCGTTGGGACCGAGGAATCCGGTCACCGTGCCCGGACGGACGCTGAAGCTCAGGTCGTCCACCGCCACGGTCTTGGCGTATCGCTTCGTGAGGCCGCTCGCCTCGATCATGGTTTCCTCCAGGATCTCGCGCTGTCATAAAACTAGCAAAGTGATATCACTTATTGCCAATCGAACCATCGAGGATGACAACCCGTGATCCTCGTTTCACCTGTTCAGAAGGTTGCGATTTTCTATAGCGAACGGGTGATCTGCGCCGAGAATGTGCGAGCAGAGCGCGCATTTCACGTCACTCAGGCGCCTGCTGCGGCGCGCAGGCTAGCGAGCTCGGCGCGCGGCGATGATCGTCGCCAGCCACACCAACGACGCCACCTCGACGATCAACAGCACCGGCGCCCACGGCCGCTGGGCTGGGAATCGCAACAGCGCGTCGGAGAGCGCGAAGGGCGACAGGCCCACCGGAGCGCCTGCCGCACTCGCCAGCCCACCGAGCCACCACTCGAACACGAGCAACCAGCCCGCCAGCACCCCGATCGCCCGAGCCGGACGCCGCACGAGCGCACCGACCGAGATCCCGATCGCGGCGACGAGGAAGTACACCGGCCCCACACCGAACAGACGGCCCCACTCCGCGCCCTGGTCGATCGCCAACGCGACGCCGGGACGCAGCACGGAGGCCAACCCCCACGAGCCGAAGGCCGCGGCCAACCCCGTCACCCCGGCGAAGGCGCCCACGACGAACACCTTGGCCACCAGCGCCGACGCCGGATTCGGCACGGCCTGGAATGTCGCGTCGATCGTTCCGAAGCGGTATTCGGCCGTCATCGACAACGCCGCCATCACCGCGATCAGCAGCAGGCCGAGTAGATGGCCGAACTGGGTCTGCGCCACCGTCACGCCGTCTGCGGGCAGCTCCGCGAGCAGGAATCCGGTCGATGCGACGGTCGCCACGACCGCTAGCGCCGCACACCACCACGACAGGCCGGTCGACGTCAGTTTCACCCGTTCGGCCGCAAGCATGCTCAGCGCACCAACACGCTCGGTTGCCGGAGCTCGTGTGGATTCCCCCGGCCGAACGGCGCGGTCCACCCGCCTGCGAGCCCAGATCCGTTCCGAGGCGACGGCGACCCGGCCCACCCCAACACCTCGGCAGGCGGCTGCCGATGCACCGACAATGCGTGCACCGCCGCGCCGAGTTCCTCCGCCAGCTCACCGACCACCGCACTGGGCATCCCCGAGACCAACAGCGCGGGTGACTGTCCGGCCAGGTCCTCGTGGACGGTCGCTCCTCGGCCACGCAGGCGGGCGGCCAACATCGACCGCTGCGGACTGAGCACCCGCACGGTGGCCTCACCCGCGCTGTCGAGGAACTCCTCGGTGGGGCATCGGGTGACCAGCTTCCCTCGGCTGATCACCACCAGCCGGTCGGCGAGCGCCGCCATCGAAGCGAGTCGGCTGCCGGTCAGCAGGATCGTGCGCCCCTCGGCGCCCAGCCGGAGCAACAGTGCGTGCAGCCAGTCGACCCCGGCCGGCTGCATCCCCCGTCCCGGCTCGTCCACCACCAGGATCTCCGGATCGGCCACCAATGCCGAGGCGATGCCGAGCCGCTGGAGTTCGTCCGAGGACAGCTCACCCGCGCGACGATCGCGAACCCCGGTCAGACCGGTCAAGGCGAGGAGTTCGGCCACCCGTCGGGCGGGCAGTCCATTGGTCTTGGCCAACCAGTCCAGATGTGCCCGGACCGCCCGTCTCGGATGAACCGACGGCCCCTCCAGCACACCGCCGATCTTGCGCAGCGGCCGATCCAGTTCGCGATAGCGCCTGCCGTCGATGCGCACCCAGCCCGCGTCGGGTCGGGAGACCCCGAGGATCATGCGCAGCGCGGTCGTCTTACCCGCGCCGCTGGGCCCCAACAGACCGGTGATCCCGCCGGTCGGCACGGAAAACGACAGGTCCTCGACCGCGGTACGTCTGCCGTAGCGCTTGGTCAATCCGATCGCCTCGATCACCGTCGCTCCTCGCTCGCCATGACGCGAAGCCGCAGGAGGCGCGTCGTAGACGACCTCCGGTCACACCGGTACCGGCCCGCTGTTCACACGGTCTCCCAGGACGATCGGACATTGATCGGTGATCGCCCTGATCCCGTCCCCGAAGCACGCCTGCCGTATCTCCGGGACCGCCCGCACCGACCCGCGAGGTCGGCGGATCGCCACCACACCGACGAAGCGGTGCTCGCCAGGTCAGGGCGGCGATGAATCCGGTACTCCGCACCGGATGGAGCTCGGGGTCGCCCCGGCCGGCGTTTCAGTCCAACGTGAAGGGGTCGTAGCGGATGCGCTCCAGCGGGGTCCCTGCGACGAGCATCCGCGAGACGGTGGCTCGGATCATGCCGGGCGAGCCACAGACCAACACCTCGCGCTCGGTCCAGGATCCGTACCGGGTGACGGCATCGGCGAGCGTGCCCTGTTCGACGCCGGAGCGCGGCGGACCCGACTCCACCACCGGCACGATGGTCAGCCACGGGTTGGTGATGCTCAGCCGATGCAGGTTGTCCAGGTCGTAGATGTCCTCCAGCGTGCGACCGCCGACGAACAGATGCACCCGGGGGTTCTCGCCGTAGCGCGCGAGTTCGTCGATCACGGCTCGCATCGGCGCCAATCCGGTGCCGCCTGCGACCATCACCACGTCACGACCCTGCTCCCGGTCCACCGACATCCGCCCCATCGGCGGCCCGATGCGCCAGTTGTCGCCGTACTGGGTGTGTCCGACGATCGACCGGCTGACCCAGCCGCCGTCCACGGCCCGGATGTGGAACTCGATGGAGCCATCGGCGGCAGGCGCGTTCGCTGGTGTCATGTATCGCCACAGTCGGGGCCGTTGCGGCACCTCGACACTGACGTACTGACCCGCGCGGTAGGGCACCGGATGCTGCGGCTGGACCCGAACCAGCGCGAGGTCCCAGGACAACCGTCGGTGGTCGATGACCTGCGCGTTCCACCAGGCCGGGTTCTCATCGGCATCGGCGGCCTGCTGCATCGTGGTGGCCATGATCGTGTAGGCCTCGGCCCAGGCCAGTTCGATCTTCGGCGTCCAGATGTCGGCGGCGAACTTCTTGATCGCGGAGAGTAGGGCGGTACCGACGGCCTCGTAATGGGAGACGACCACGCCGAACTTGCGGTGGTCCCGGCCGAGCTGACGGAGGAAGGGCAGCAGGTCGTCCGGGCGATCCACCATCTGGACGAAGTGGACCAGGGCACGCAGCAGCCTGCTCCGCTGCACCTCCATGTTGACCGGGAACAGCTCCCGCGTCTGCGGAGCGAGGCTGAAGAGCATCCCGTAGAAGAATCTCGCGACCTCGTCGGCATGCGGCTCGATATGCGCGTAGCTGTCTCGGATCAGGCGCACGGTGGCACTGATCCCCGACGACGACGAGCGCCGGGGAGGGGGCTCAGGGCTAAGCACGGCGTTGGCTGTCATGGTCCGAGTGCAGTCTTCTCCAGTCAGTTCGCCGCGCCCGATCGGACGCGCCGTTCCTCTTCGCGGTCCCTAACGAGAGGGACAGTAACTCCTCATAAGACAGAGCCATTCCTTGATGCCACCTTTGGGCGTAGGTCGGTGACACACCGTTAATAATGCCTTCGGCAGACGGATGAAGGTAGAGGGACGGCCGTGGAACTTCCGAGTGGGACATGACACGGTGGCACATGTGATCCAGCAGACTCTGGTACCGACCGGCACCGCCGCAGCCGACTTGCTCGAACTCGAGCTGGCCGAGCCGGTCGCCGGTCCCGGTCCGCGACGGTTCGACAACCCCGTCGCACCGGCCGGTCCACCGCCGAACGGCTTCCGTCCGGGCTGGAGCCCCGCCGCGCCGCCCGTCCGCCCGGCCGGACCGCCCGCGCCGCAGGCACCCCCGCAGAGCAGACCTGGACCGGAGATCGGCCCCCAGCAGCATCCGATGCCGGGGTCGTCGGGCGAGCACGTGCTGCAGGCCGCCTACGGGAGCGAACAGCGCGCTCAGCGCTTCTACCGCGACCAAGTTCTAGACCGCCTCAACGACATGATGATCGAGTTCATCGGCCGGATGGACATGGCCTTCATCGCCTCCGCCGATGCTGGTGGTGAGTGTGACGCCTCGTTGCGTGCCGGACCCGCGGGCTTCATACGAGTGCTCGACGCGTACACCGTGGCCTACCCCGAGTATCGGGGCAATGGGGTGATGGCCAGTCTCGGCAATATCAGTGAGAACCCGCACGTCGGCATCCTCATGGTCGACTTCGTCCAGGACCTGATCGGCCTGCACATCAACGGCAGGGCACGCGTCGCCGAGGACGCCGATCTGCGGGCCGAACACGCAGACCTGCCCAGCGATTTCGACCGGGGCCGCACTCCGGAGCGGTGGGTGGTGGTGTCGATCGAGGAGGCATACATCCACTGCCGCAAGCACATCCCCCGGCTCGCGCCGGTCGCCAGGGATCGTGCGTGGGGCACTGACGACACCCGGCGCAAGGGCGGTGACTACTTCGCCGCCAAGGGGATGCCGAGGCCGTGGAGTTCGCCGCAGCCCGCCCCGGCGGCTCAGGGGCCTGCGGCTCAGGGGGGTCCGGCGCCGCAGCAGGCACCGGTGGGACCGGCGGCTTCCGTGGCACCCGCGGCACCGCTGCTCTCCGGCGGGCTTCCGTACGCCAGCGGTGAGCTGCCGCAGCCGGACGCGAATCGTTAACCGACGAGCACAGTGCGACACTGACACGCCGGAAGACCGTTTTGGGGGTTTCGGTGACATCGTCGGTGCAGACAGAGTCGAGAGGTGCCTCGGCCCCGGTGGGTGACGACGCGAACCCGGATGACCTTCCTCGGCGGCGCACGGCCGCCGAGGAGATCGAACACGGCCTCTCGATCCTGTTCCGGCGCGCCCGGCGGATCTCGCTACGACTGGCCGCCGAGATCGACCCGGAGCTGGAGCCCGCCGCGTACGGAACGCTGGCGTTGATCGCCGATACGGGCCCGATGCGGGGCACCGAGCTGGTGGAGGTCTTCGGCCTCGACAAGTCGACCATCAGCAGGCAGGTGGCGCAGCTGGTGGAACTCGGGCTGGTCGCCCGCATCGCGGACCCGACCGATGGGCGAGCTCGGCTGATTCAGATCACCGAGGTCGGCGCCCAACGACTGCGGGCACTACAGGAACGGCGCAGGCAGCGCCTGCACGAGCAGTTCGGCTCGTGGTCGACGACGGAGTTGGACGATCTCGCCAAGCTGCTGCCGAAGCTGAACGACCTGTTCTAGGCGAGGCGGCTCACAGGCCGGCTCAAGGAATCCCGCCGCCGCCCGAAGGGCTGTCGGCGGACATCTCGCCGCTCGTGCGGCGCCTCGGTTGTTCCGAGCTCGTGAGACGAGCGAGCGGCCGCTGCCCCACGCACTGTGAGGCATCCCTCATTGCGAACTGTGACCGGCGCCCCATACCGCCAGTAAAGTTGTATGCGGCAACTAAATAACTGGACTGGAAGGGTGAGGCTGGATGCGGTCGCGGTCCGCACTGCACGGCGAGAACGAGACGAGCCGATCGGGCGTCGGGTCCGCAGCGAGACCCGAGGCCGACCCCGCCGCGCTGACCGACTCCGCAACGCCCCCCGTTTCGCCCGTACCGGCCGAACCACCGGCACCCAGCCCGATGACCCACCGGCAGATCCTGGAAGCGCTGTCCGGGCTTCTCTTGGCCTTGTTGGTCGCCATCCTCAGTTCCACCATCGTCGCCAACGCGCTGCCGACGATCCTGGCCGAACTGGGCGGCACTCAGTCCCAGTACACCTGGGTGGTCACCTCGACCCTGCTGGCCGCGACGGCCACGACTCCGGTGTGGGGCAAGCTCGCCGATCTGTTCAGTAAGAAGGTCCTGTTCCAGGCCTCGATCAGCCTGTTCGCCCTCGGTTCGGTCCTCTGTGGCCTGGCCACATCGGTCCCCATGTTGATCGGCTTCCGCGCGGTGCAGGGCCTCGGCCTCGGCGGCGTGCAGGCGTTGGCCGCGGTGGTCATCGCTGCGATGGTGAGCCCGCGAGAGCGCGGCCGGTACGCCGGCTACATGGGTGCGGTCTTCGCCGTGGGCACGGTCAGCGGTCCACTGGTCGGCGGGCTGATCGTCGACACCCCGTGGCTCGGCTGGCGCTGGTGCTTCTTCGTCGTGGTCCCGGTGGCCGTCGCGGCGTTCATCGTGCTCGGCCGGACGCTGCGACTGCCGTTGATCAAGCGCAAGGCCAAGATCGACTGGGTGGGCGCCACACTGATCGTCGGCGGTGTCTGCCTGCTGCTGGTCTGGGTCTCCTTCGCAGGGAACACCTTCCCCTGGGGTTCGACGACCAGCCTGGTGCTGCTCGGCGCCGCGCTGCTCTGCCTCGGGTTGGCGGTGTTCGTGGAGGGCCGGGTGTCCGAGCCGGTGGTACCCCTGCGTCTCTTCCGGGATCGGACCTTCACGCTGGCCACGGTCGCAGGCATCGGGCTGGGCATCGCGATGTTCGGCGGCTCGCTGTTCATCGGACAGTACTTCCAGCTCGGCCGGGGCTACTCGCCGACCGATGCGGGCCTGTTGACCCTGCCGCTGGTGCTCGCGCTGTTCGTGACCTCCACGGGTTCGGGCTGGCTGATCTCCCGCTATGGCCGGTGGAAGGCGTACCTGAGCGTCGGCAGCGTCAGTCTCGTGCTCGGTCTCGCCCTGCTCGCGACGATCGACCACGCCACCGACGTGTGGCTGGTCGGCTGCTACCTCGCCCTGGTGGGTGCCGGCGTGGGACTGAGCATGCAGAACCTGGTGTTGGCCGTGCAGAACAACACCTCGGCCCGGGATCTGGGCGCGGCGACGGCCACCGTCACCTTCTTCCGCTCGTTGGGTGGCGCGGCGGGCGTCTCGGTGCTCGGGGCGGTGCTGTCGGCCTCTGTGGCCAACCGGGTCGCCGCCGAGACGGGCGGGGCCGCCGAGGCGGCGAGCGGGTCGCTGGATCTCGCAGCACTGCCCTCGGAGATGCAGACGATCCTGCACACCGCCTACGGGGATGCGACGGCGTTGGTCTTCGGCATCTCGGCGGTGGCCTCGATCGTCACGCTGGTGGCAGTCATGTTCATCCGTGAGGTGCCACTTCGCACCACAGTGTGAGTAGTTATCCACGGCCTTGATCGCGGCTGGTGGAGTTATCCCCAACCACCCACCGTCAACACCCCGCCACCTTGGGCCATTCGGGTGATCAACAGTGGATAACTCTCCACCGATACGACCCAAACGGTCCACAGCCTGTGGATAACTCGGGCCTAGAACGAGGTACTCCCCAAGTTATCCACAGGCCGTGTGGACAACTTGGGGAGTACTTGGGGACAAGCAGTGGACTAGTCGGCAAGCCCTTGGGATAGATCGCCCGACGCTGTGGACAAGCGGGGGACAACCTCCCAGGTTGCGATCAGTCCTTCGTTGTGATGGTTTGCTCGCCGCCGGATTCCTTGCCGGTGATCCGGACGATCTCGCCGGACCGAAGGCGCGCCAGGTAGTCCTTCATCTCGCGCTTCACGATCGGCATCAGGAAGTAGAGACCGATGATGTTGATGAAGGCCGTCGCGAACAGCACCGCGTCGGCGAAGCTCAACACCGGGCCGAGCGTGAGCACGGTGCCGACGACGACGAGCAGGCAGTAGACCGCCTTGTAGGAGATCTCGCTGACCGCGCTCTTGCCGAACAGGAAGGTCCAAGCCTTCTGGCCGTAGTAGGCCCAGGTGATCATCGTCGAGACCGCGAAGAGGATCACGGCGATGGTCAGGACGTAGGGGAA
This sequence comes from Actinoalloteichus hymeniacidonis, assembly GCF_014203365.1. NCBI lineage: Bacteria > Bacillati > Actinomycetota > Actinomycetes > Pseudonocardiales > Pseudonocardiaceae > Actinoalloteichus > Actinoalloteichus hymeniacidonis. The sequence goes on along the minus strand of NZ_JACHIS010000001.1, from coordinate 199,168 downwards.
CCACGGCAGCACGGTCTCGAAGGAGGCCGAGGTGACGGTGACGCCATCCGGCGCGTCGCCGCCCGCCTGCACCGTGGCCATGCCGTCCCGCCACAGCTGGGTGTTGGCGATGACGACGGTCAGCGCCGACATGGTGCAGATGATCACGGTGTCGACGAAGGGCTCCAGCAACGCGACGAAGCCCTCGGTGACCGGGTGCTTGGTCTTGACCGCGGCGTGTGCGATCGGGGCGGAGCCGACGCCTGCCTCGTTGGAGAACGCGGCACGCTGGAAGCCGACGATCATGACGCCGACGACGCCGCCTGCCACGCCCTGCGGATTGAAGGCACCGGAGATGATGGCGTTGACCGCGCCGGGCACCTCGCCGATGTTGGCCAGGATGACCGCCAGGCAGGCCAGCACGTACATGATTCCCATCGCGGGAACCAGCTTCTCGGTGACCGAGGCGATGGACTTGATCCCGCCGATGATCACCAGCGCGACCACACCCGCCAGCACGAGGCCGAAGATCAGCGCGGCGCCGTCGCCACCGAAGATGCCCGTGTCGCCGCCGGTCACCGACTGAACCTGCGCGAAGGTCTGGTTCGCCTGGAACATGTTTCCACCCGCGAGGGCGAAGAACAGCAGGAAGACGGAGGCGCCCACCGCCATCGCCTTACCCGCAGCGCGCCCGAAGCCGTTCGGGAACCGCTCCGCCATGCCCTTGCGCAGGTAGTACATCGGGCCGCCGGAGACGGTGCCGTCCTCGTGGATCTCGCGGTACTTCACGCCGAGCGTGCACTCGACGAACTTCGTACACATGCCGAGGAGGCCGGCGATGATCATCCAGAAGGTGGCACCCGGGCCACCGATCACCATCGCGACACCGACGCCCGCGATGTTGCCCAGCCCAACCGTCCCGGACAGCGCCGAGGACAACGCCTGGAAGTGGGTGATCTCGCCGGGTTCGTCATCCCGGGTGTACTGACCGCGTGCGATGCGCAACGCGAGCCGGAACTTCCCGAACTGGATGAGGCCGAAGTAGGCCGTGAAGATCGCCGCGGCGACGATGAGCCAGGCCACCACCACCGGGAAGGAGATACCGAAGACGGTGACTTCGCCGAAGATCAGTCCGCTGGCGAACTCCTCGATGGGCGCGAAGACGTTGTTGATGCTCTCCTCGATGCCGGAGAGTCCGCCGGTGTTGGCGGCGAGGGGCAGGGGTTGAGTGGAATCTGCTGCCCACGGCGTGTGAGCCGGCGGCGCAAGTGTGTCCCAAGACATAGCCCCGTAGTGCAATGGGTCTGGACCTCCGTGACAAGTACCGCCGCCAGAAAATTACATGCCGTAGCCGAATAGACATCTTTGACGGCCTATGTCGACCAGTTGGTGGAAGATCATCTGCCCAGGTCCACCGGATGGCGCGCCCATGGAAACTTTTCGTAGTGGTCTCCATCACTGATGAGATAGCTTCTGCTCCGCAGGGCAGTTGTCGACGTCGCCATCACCACGACAGGTGACGCGGCGTCACACCTGTCGAACCACCAGGGAGGGAAGAGCACAGCGGTGAACCAAGCCGACGAGCAGTCAGCAGGCCACAGACCCACGACGTCCGAATCAGGCGCCTCGAAGACCAACGGCGAGTCCGGCGGATCTCGCCAGTGGATCGGCCTGGCGCTGGGCCCGGTGTTCTTTCTCGCCGCGTTGTTCCTGCTACCCGACTCGTTGCCGCAGGCGGGCAAGGCGACAGCGGCCATCGCCCTGCTGATGGCGATCTGGTGGATGACCGAGGCGATCCCGATCCCGGCGACCGCGCTGCTGCCGCTGGTGTTGTTCCCGGTGCTGAATGTCGCGCCACTCGCCGACGTCGCGCCCCCGTATGCCAACGACATCATCTTCCTGTTCATGGGCGGCTTCATGCTCGCGCTGGCCATGCAACGGTGGAACCTGCACAAACGCATCGCGCTGCGCACGGTGTTGGCCGTGGGAACCAGCCCGAAGATGCTGGTGGCGGGCTTCATGATCGCAACCGGCTTCGTCAGCATGTGGGTGAGCAACACCGCGACGGCCGTGATGATGCTGCCGATCGGTCTGTCGGTGCTCGGCTTGGTCAAGCAGCTCGGCGACGGCAAGGGCGACCCGAACTTCGCCACCGCCCTGATGTTGGGCATCGCCTATGCGTCGTCCATCGGTTCGCTGGGCACCATCATCGGCACCCCGCCGAACACCCTGATGGTCGGCTATCTCGCGGACAACCACGACATCCACATCGGCTTCGGCCAGTGGATGCTCTTCGGCGTCCCGATCGCGGTGGTGTTCCTCTTCCTCGCGTGGTTGGTGCTGACCCGGTTCATCTACCCACCACGGCTCAAGACGCTGCCCGGCGGACGCGAGTTGATCTCGGAACAGCTGGCCGAGCTCGGCCCGCTCAGCCGGGGCGAGAAGCTCACGCTGGCGGTATTCGTCTTCGCCGCGCTGTCCTGGATCAGCGTGCCGCTGCTGGCCGATGTCGAGAGCATCGCCGCTGCGGCACCGTGGCTGGCGAACATCAGTGACGGCGTGATCGCGATGGTGGTGGCCGTGCTGCTGTTCCTGCTGCCGGTCGAGCCCAAGAAGCGCACCTCGGTGCTGGACTGGGACACGGCCAAGGAGCTGCCCTGGGGCGTGTTGCTGCTGTTCGGTGGCGGCCTCAGCCTGTCGGGCCAGTTCACCAGCAGCGGCCTGAGCGAATGGATCGGCGAGCGGGTGACCGCCCTGGGCGCGCTGCCACTGGTGCTGCTGATCGCCTCGGTCGCGCTGTTGGTGCTGTTCCTGACCGAGTTGACGAGCAATACCGCGACGGCCGCCACCTTCCTGCCCATCCTGGGCGGGGTGGCGATCGGACTCGGGATGGACCCGATGTTGCTGGCCATTCCGGTGGCGTTGGCCGCGACCTGCGCCTTCATGTTGCCGGTGGCCACTCCCCCGAATGCGATCGCCTACGGTTCCGGCTACGTGACCATCAATCAGATGGTCAAGGCAGGCGTCTGGCTGAACATGATCGCGCTGGTGCTGATCACCATTGCGATGTACGCCTTGGCCGGTCTCGTCTTCGGGCTGACGCTCTAGCCGCAACGCCGCTCAGGACAGCCGTCGACGCCGTCGCCCGCACTGTGCGGGTGGCGGCGTTTCGCGTCTCCCGGCAAGGCTTCGAGCTGGCAGAGAGGACACCTAGGCATCGCCGTGCGGTAGGTTGAGTGTCGTTGGCTCAACTTTTCTGACTTTGGGCCATAATGGACTCGATCGGCGGCGCGCTCCCGTCGCGTTACCCGGTCGACCAACGGTCGTCGGCTGGCCGGGGCTCGTCCGCCGGCGCCGACGAGGGCGTGCGACGACTGCGATGAGGTGAGGGATGGACGCTTTCAACCCGACCACGAAGGTGCAACAGGCGATCTCGTCGGCGGCCCAGGCCGCGACGGTGGCGGGCAATCCCAATGTCGCCCCCGCCCACCTGCTCGGCGCGCTGCTCTCCCAGGGCGATGGGGTGGCGACGCCGTTGTTGGCCGCAGTCGGGGCCGACGCGGCCACGCTGCGCAGCGGTCTCGACCGGCTGAGCGCCGCACTGCCCTCCGCGGTGGGCGCCACGGTGAATGCCCCGCAGTTCGACACCGACGCCGTCAAGACCATGACGCACGCCCAACGGCTGGCCACCGAGATGGGCGACGAGTACGTCTCCACCGAGCACCTGCTGGTCGGGCTGGCGGTGGCGGGCGGCCGGGTCGCCGATCTGCTGCGGGAACAGGGCGCCACCCCGGAGGCACTGCGCGAGGCGTTCAGCCAGGTGCGCGGCTCGGCCCGGATCACCAGTCCCGATCCGGAGGGCAGTTTCCTCGCCCTGGAGAAGTACGGGGTCGATCTCACCGACCGGGCCCGACGCGGCGAACTCGATCCCGTGATCGGCCGCGATGCCGAGATCCGGCGAGTGGTGCAGGTGTTGTCCCGGCGCACCAAGAACAACCCGGTGCTCATCGGCGAACCCGGAGTCGGCAAGACCGCCATCGTGGAGGGGCTCGCGCAACGGATCGTCGCGGGCGATGTGCCGGAGTCGTTGCGTGGCAAGCGGGTCGTCTCGCTGGACCTCGGCTCGATGGTCGCCGGGGCGAAGTACCGAGGCGAGTTCGAGGAACGGCTCAAGGCGGTATTGAAGGAGATCACCGATTCGGCGGGGCAGGTGGTCACCTTCATCGACGAGCTGCACACGATCGTCGGTGCGGGCGCCACCGGCGAGGGCGCGATGGACGCGGGCAACATGATCAAGCCGATGCTGGCCAGGGGCGAGCTGCGGATGGTCGGCGCCACCACCCTGGACGAGTATCGGGGTCACATCGAGACGGATGCGGCGCTGGAACGGCGTTTCCAGCAGGTCCTCGTCGGCGAGCCGACGGAGGAGGACACGATCGCGATCCTGCGTGGGCTCAAGGAGCGCTACGAGGTCCATCACGGCGTGCGGATCACCGATGGCGCGTTGGTCGCGGCCTCCACCCTCTCCAGCCGCTACATCACCGCGCGATTCCTTCCGGACAAGGCGATCGACCTGGTCGACGAGGCCGCCTCCCGACTGCGGATGGAGATCGACTCCCGGCCCGTCGAGATCGACGAGGTCGAACGTGCGGTGCGTCGCCTGGAGATCGAGGAGATGGCGCTGGCCAAGGAGGACGACCCGGCGTCGATGGCCCGCTTGGCCAACCTGCGTCAGGAGCTCGCCGAGCGCCGAGAACTGCTGGCCGGGCTGACCGCCCGCTGGCAGCACGAGAAGGGCTCCATCGATAAGACCAGGGACCTCAAGGAGCAGCTCGAACAGCTGCGTGGCGAGTCGGAGCGGGCGGAGCGCGACGGCGACCTCGGCCGGGCCGCCGAGTTGCGCTACGGCCGGATTCCCGCGTTGGAGAAGGAACTGGCCGCCGCCGCCGAGGCGGGTGCCGCCACCCAGGAGATGCTGAAGGAGGAGGTCACGCCGGACGACGTCGCCGACGTGGTCAGCGCCTGGACCGGTATCCCGGCGGGCAGGCTGCTGGAGGGCGAGACGACGAAGCTGCTGCGGATGGAGGAGATGCTGGGCGGTCGGGTCGTCGGCCAGCCCGAGGCAGTGCGCGCGGTCTCCGATGCCGTGCGGCGGGCCAGGGCGGGCGTCGCCGACCCGGATCGACCGACCGGCTCCTTCCTGTTCCTCGGCCCCACCGGTGTCGGTAAGACCGAGTTGGCCAAGGCATTGGCGGAGTTCCTCTTCGACGACGAGCGCGCCATGATCCGCATCGACATGAGCGAGTACGCCGAGAAGCACTCGGTGGCCCGACTCGTCGGTGCGCCACCCGGATACGTCGGCTACGACCAGGGCGGCCAGCTCACCGAGTCGGTACGCAGGCGCCCCTATTCGGTGGTGCTGCTCGACGAGGTCGAGAAGGCGCACCCGGATGTCTTCGATGTGCTGCTCCAGGTGTTGGACGACGGCAGGCTCACCGATGGGCAGGGCCGCACGGTCGACTTCCGCAACACCATCCTGGTGCTCACCTCGAATCTCGGTTCCCAGGTCATCACCGACCTGTCGCTGAGCGATCGCGATCGGCGGGATGCGGTGTTGGCGCAGGTCCGCAGCCGATTCAAGCCCGAGTTCATCAATCGGCTGGACGACCTGGTCGTCTTCCAATCGCTGGCCACCGAGGAATTGACGGGCATCGTCGACATCCAGATCGAGCGCTTGGCGCGCAGGCTGGCCCAGCGCAGGCTGGAGCTGGTGGTCAGCGATGCGGCGAAGGAATGGCTGGCCCTCAACGGATTCGACCCGGTCTACGGCGCGCGCCCGTTGCGCAGGCTGATCCAATCGGCGATCGGCGATCAGCTGGCGAAGAAGCTGCTTGCGGGTGAGATCCAGGACGGCGATCGCGCGCAGGTCGATCTCGACGCGGACGGCGGCGAGCTGCGCGTGGTGCGGGCGGCGGCGTCGACGGCCTGACGCGGCTGGTGGGCACGGACGGCGCCGCTCGACTCGACGAGTGGCGCCGTCGCCATCGGGATCGCCCGCCGGCCCGGCTTCCGCACCACACACCACGCCGACGCAGCGGCGTTCCGGGCCGCTCCAACGGATTCATCGAATATCGATCACGCAACGTGATCTTTCGGGCGGCTTCGGCGCTGTGAGCACCGAACTCTAGGCCGAGCGTTGTCACTTTGCGTCAGTTAGGGCTTTATCTGCACCTCGATCTTCGCCAACGGCCGATCACGTCGCTACCCTTCGCACTGTGAACGTGCCTACTTGGGTCTGGTTCACGGTGGCCGTGCTCTTCGCCGTGGGTGGTTTCGTCCTGTTGGCAGCGGACCGTGCCCAGCGCACAGCCCGCAACCGGGAACGTCGTCGTTGGGCCGCGCTGCGCGGCTGGCAGTTCGCCGAGGTCGATCAGGTCTTGCCGACCAGATGGGAACACGGCGCGCTCGCTCCCCACGGCAGCGGACTCGCCAAGGATGTGGTCGCCGGTTCCACCTTCACCGCCGACGGCAGGCGTCAGGTCTATGTCTTCGACCACGAGACGGGCGGCAAGATCAGCTCGGTGCTGATCGCGGTCCGGTGCAGGCGCAAGCACGATGTGGTCGTGGAGTTGTGGCTGCCCAGCGTCCCCGTTCCGCAGGAGTCCGGACTCGATCTGCTGGGGCCGGTCGGATCCCGCTATGCCTTCGTCACGAACCTCAACGCGGCCCGCGCCCTGATGACGCCGGACCTGGTCGAGGCGGCCGAAGAGATCGGTGAGGACGTCGTCGTGGTGTGGCTGGAGAACGAGTGGGTGGTGGCCGCCGCGCCGCCGAGTGCCACGCCTGCCCGGTTGGAACAGCTGTTGCGCGATGTCGGGGAGATCGCGGATCTGGTCGATCCCTTCGATCCCGATGCCGAGGACGCCGATGTGACCGAGCTTCCCGCGTTGGAGGCCGCTTCCGATGCGCAGGACGAGCAGGAACAGAACGAGATCTACCGACCCTCCAACTGATCGGCTGGCACTCAAAGCGGTGACAGTGCGTGGTCCCGGAGGATACGGTTCGAGCCATGACCACGGCTCTCATCACCGGCGCCACTGCTGGAATCGGTCGCTCGTTCGCGCGGCGGCTGGCGGCCGAGGGGCATGATCTCGTCCTGGTGGCCCGCACCACCGAGCGGCTGACCGAGCTGGCGGGGATCCTGCGCGAGCGGCACGGCATCGAGGTCGAGGTCCTGACCGCCGATCTGGCTGCCGAGGCCGATCGCAGGCGGGTGGCCGAGCGGCTGCGGGACGAGGCCGAGCCGGTGGACCTACTGGTCAACAACGCCGGATTCACCCAGCCCGAGGGTTTCCTGGCGCAGGACGCCGATCAGCTGCGCGCGCAACTCGACGTCAATGTCACCGCCGTACTCGAACTCAGCCATGCGGCGTTGAATTCGATGCTGCCCCGCAATCGCGGCGCGGTGATCAACGTGTCCAGCGTGGCGGGCTTCTTCCCCGGCCGTGGTTCCACCTACACCGCAGACAAGTCGTGGGTGACGATGTTCACCGAGGGGCTGGCTCAGACGACGGCGAACAGCGCCGTGCGGGTGCTCGTCCTGTGCCCCGGATTCACCAGAACCGAATTCCACGATCGGGCAGGCATCGACATGGGCGGCATTCCCGGCCCGCTCTACCTGGACGCCGACCGCGTCGTGAACGACTGTCTGCGCGATCTGCGGGAGGGCCGAGTGCTCTCTGTCCCGAGCCTGCCGTACAAGGTGATCACCACCCTGGCCGGCCTGTTGCCTCGGGCGCTCGTTCGTCGCCTCGCGACGAGGGTCAACGCGCGCGACAACTGATCGAACGGGGGTCGTCACCGTGATGGAGCCGTTCTACATCGCCTTCGGGACGTTCATCCTCATCCTCGTCGGCGTCGCGCTGATCTCGCGCTATGTCAGCCGCAGACGCCGCGAGGCCTTCCAGGCGTGGGCGCGAGACAGCGGCTGGACCTACGTGCCGCGTGATGACCGCTGGCTCCGGTATTTCAACGCACCGATGTTCCGGCGCGGCATCCGCCGGGGCACGCGACATGTGGTGACGGGCTCGCTGCGAGGTCGAAAGCTGGTGGCCTTCGAGTATTACTACGTCGAGCGGCAGGGCTCCGGGCGGAACAAGCGCAACGTCACCTACCGGTTCGCGGTGGCCGCGCTGTTCACCCCGAAGGTCCGTCCGATGCTCGAGGTCAGCCGGGAGATGATCGGACATCGGATCATGGGTGTCTTCGGGATGAAGGACCTCCAGTTGGAGAGCGAGGAATTCAACCGGGCGTTCCGGATCGAGGCGGAGAACGATCGCTTCGCCTACGACATCCTGCATCCCCGGACGATGGAGTGGATGTTGGGCGATGAGCGGTTCAAGTCATTGCCCTTCCGGTTAGAGGGTCCGATGCTGCTCACCTGGACCCGTGGCCGGTTGATCCCGGAGAACGTGCCTGCGATGGCGACGTTCCTCGTCGAGGTGATCGAGCGGGTGCCGGACTACGTGTGGCAGGACTGAGTCGTTTCGCGCTGCTCCGAACAGATGTGTCAGTCTGATGGCTTGTGGGAAGCGAATCGAGTTCTCAGGTAACCGGGGGCACGCCTCCGATCGACGATGCGGCCAAGCGCGAGTTGGCCACGCTGGTCTCGGAACTGGCTGTGGTGCGCGGCAAGGTGGTGTTGTCCTCCGGCGCCGAGGCCGACTACTACATCGACCTGCGGCGGGTGACGCTGCATCACGCGGCGGCGCCGCTGATCGGTCGCCTGTTGACCCAGCTCACCGCCGACTGGGATTACGTGGCCGTCGGCGGTCTCACCCTCGGCGCGGACCCGCTGGCGATGTCGCTGCTGCATCAGGCTGCGGCCACCGATAACCCCTTGGATGCCTTCGTGGTGCGCAAGGCCACCAAGCAACATGGCATGCAGCGCCGCATCGAGGGCCCGGACGTCGCAGGCAGGCGGGTGCTGGCCGTCGAGGACACCTCGACGACGGGTGGCAGCGTGCTCACCGCGGTGGAAGCCCTGCGCGAGGCGGGCGCCGAGGTGGTGGGCGTGGTGACCGTCGTCGATCGGAACACCGGCGCCCGCGAGCGAATCGAGGCCGAGGGCCTGCCGTATCGCTATCTGCTGGGGCTCGCGGATCTCGGCCTGAGCTGACCGCGTCGTCGTCCCAGGTCGCCGGGCGCCGAGCCGCGCGGACCGGCGCCCGGCGCCCCATCCGCCCGCACAACACACTCTCGCGAAGTCACAACACAGTTCCGGCGGGTCGCTTCCGCGCCGAGATGTCGACGTCTTACCAGTTCACGAGGTGTCTCGGCGGTATTCGACGGTGCGCGAACCGCCGGTTCTTGACCGTGTCGCAGGCACACGGTGTCCAGTAGTCGTCAACTGCAATCGACTACGGGGAGCGTGACACGTGAAGCAGAAATCTCACGTCGGCCGAAGTATGACGTTGTTGGCCGCGCTCGGCGTTGCCGGCGCGTTGGTCGGGGTGCCTGCCGCGACCGCCGAGCAGGAGAACCAGGCCGTGCCGCCGCCTGCGGCCGGGCTGGAGTGGGGCGAATGCCCCGAGGGTGTCGAGGTGGCGCCGAAGCAGTTGCAGTGCGCCACCGTGCCGGTGCCGCTGGACTACAACGATCCCGACGGTGAGCAGATCGAGATCATGATCTCGAAGCTGCCGAGCCTGAACCCGGACAAGCGACGCGGTGTGCTGCTGACCAACCCGGGTGGCCCGGGCGGTACCGGCTTGGACCAGCCGAGGTTCCTCGCGGACCAGGGCATTCCGGCCAGCGTCCTGGACAGCTACGACATCATCGGGATGGACACCAGGGGCGTCGGACACTCCACGCCGGTGGGCTGTGGGTTCACCATCGACGGCGAGTACCGCATGAACATCCCGCCGTACGCGGTCGACGAGGCTGCGGTAGACGAGCGAGCGGGAGTCGTCGAGCGGGCCGCCGAGCAGTGCTTGACCAGCGACGACAGCGCTCACCTGCGGCAGATCTCGACGGCGAACATGGCCCGCGACCTGGACCAGATCCGGGCCGCCCTCGGCGAGGAGAAGGCCAGCTTCCTCGGGTACTCCTACGGCAGCGGGCTGGGTGCCGCCTACGCCTCGATGTTCCCGGAGACGACCGACCGCGTGGTACTCGACAGCAACATCGGTGACACCCACCTCAACGAGGAAGGACTCCGCCGCTACGGCCAGGGCATGGAGCAGACCTTCCCGGACTTCGCGAACTGGGCCGCCGCGCGGCACGAGGCCTACGGCTTGGGCAGCACGCCGGAGGAGGTACGGGAGACCTACTTCAGCCTGGCCGAAAGTCTCGATGAGAACCCAGTCGAGACCATCGACGGCGTTCTCTTCCGTCAGGCCACCTTCGGTTCGCTCTACAACGAGCGGTCCTACGCTTCCTTGGCACAGATCTGGCAGTCGCTGAAGGTCGGGGATGTGGCCTCGGCGGAGACCATGCTGGCGGAAACCGCGCCCGAGGTCACCGCCATCGACAACGCCTTGACGGTCTTCCTCGCCACGACCTGCAACGACGTCGAGTGGTCCGAGGACGTCCAGACCTACAAGGACAACGTCGCCGCCGACCGCGAGGAGTTCCCGCTCTTTGGGGCAGCCGCCGCCAACATCCTGCCCTGCGCCTACTGGGATGCACCCCTCGAGGAGCCGGTGCAGGTCAACACCGACGGCCCGGAGAACGTCCTCGTCCTGCAGAACGACCGCGACCCGGTCACGCCGATCGACGGCGGCAAGTCGATCAATGAGAAGTTCGGCGACCGCTCCAAGCTGGTGAGCGTCGACGGCAGCGGACACGGGGTCTACGTCCTGGGCGGCAACGCCTGCGCACTGAACATCACTACGAAGTTCCTGCTCGACGGAACCATGCCCGATCAGGACGTGGCCTGCGAGGCATCCTGATCAACACGCCGCGGCATTCGATAGCGGCGCGATAGAAAATCCGGGGTGGGGTGGCGCGAAGCCGCCCCACCCCACAGTCGTCGAAATACCGGAGCGCCAGGTGGTTCAGCCCGTCCGAATCACGAGTTTGCCCAGGTTGCCGCCGGTTTCCAGCCTGCGGTGCGCCGCTGTCTCTTCCAACGGGAAGCTGCCCGCCACCACCGGCCTGAGCTCCGCGCGGATTCGACCGCTGAATGTCCGGATACGACGAGAGCCGAAGACCCTCGACGCCGCGATGTCCGCCAGGACCGCGGGTGAGGGGAAGGCGATGGTCACCGTGCGCGCGGCCAGTCTGCGGTAAGCGGCGAGCTCGGTGCCGACCGCATCCACCACCACGTCGTAGGAAGGCAGCTCGACTGGTCGGACCGCCCGCCGGTCCAGGATCTCGTTCGCGCCGAGCCGGCGAAGCGCGTCGAGATGGCGATCGCTCGCCCATCGGGTGGTGGACATGCTGCTTCGGCGGGCTCAAGCGGCGGGGAGCATCCGAGCCGGCCTTCGACTGGACGACATCCGATTGTTGATCGCGGGCAATGCGGGAGTAATCGCCACCGAGACCGATGATCCCGCCGCAGCATCCCGTCGTTATGTGACGCACATGCTGCGCGCCTTCCGCGCCCGGCCACGCCCCGCCGCTGCGCCGCATGGCGCATGGCGCATGGCGCATGGCGCATGGCGCATGGCGCATGGCGCATGAGCGACCGAACTGCCCGGCGCGAAGGGGTTTTCCGTTTCGGCGTTACGAGGTGCTGCCTGCCACGCTGACGGCGATCGCGGCACTCGACGCGGCGATCGCGGCGGCCGTGCGCATCACGGCGGCGTTGACTGCCTCGGACCCCCAGTTGCCCTGCTCGAACTCCTTGGCGCGGTCGTGGACCTTGCCCGACCACTTCGGTGCCGGGTCGAGGGTCGGGAGGGTGCCGCTGGCCGAGACCAGCCCGATCACCGCCGCGAGGTGCGCATCAGCGGGCGCGCCGTCCTCCAGGACATCGCAGACCCGCTGTCGAAGTGCTGCCTCGTACCCGGTCTCCTCGGCGGGCAGCCTGGTGGTCTTGAACAGGCCCAGCACCTTCCTGGTCTCCCGCCGGATGAGACCACGTTCGAGGAGTCGCTCGACGACGACCTTCCAGAGGTCGGCGCCGATCGCGATGAGCAACGGCTGGACTCGCTGAGTCTTCTCGGCGACCTTGTCATAGGCCGACTGCAACAACGGGTCCGAGAGCGGGCCGTCCCCGACCACATTGATCTTGGGACCATTCAGGGAGAAACGGCCTTCCTCCGCCTCGACCCTGCCCTGCAATGCGAGCTCGACCAATACGGCACCGCCGAGGGTGTAATACAGGGTGCCCGCGCCCGCCGGGCTGCCGGTCTTATCGTCGAGCAGCAGCAACATCAGATCTTCGACGATCAACAAATCATTCTGCATTGTCGTTCTTCCTCACGTCGATCGTTCTGGCCGTTGCCCGCTCTGCACCGTGGCCCGACCGGTTTCCGGTATCTCACCGCTGGTGACGGCGCCCGCGGTCCGATGAACGAGTGCATTCGCCCGGCACCGAGAAATCAAGCCTGACGCCAGTGTTCTGCATCGCGGTCCGCTTCACCAGTGACACCACGTCATGACTTGACAGGACAAATGTCATGAGAAGCGATGACATCGATTCACTACCCGCCTGCCACGGCGACTGATGAGATCAATGGCATGCGACGGGTGACCACCTGGGGTTTCTCCGATTCCCACCCCGGCCGATCCGCTGCGCATTACTCGATTCGTTTCCCAAGGAGGAGACCGATGCGGAGATCTGTCCTGACAGTCGTCACCGCGGCCGTGGTGACGTCGTTGACCCCGATGGGCGCGGCGGCGGCGACACCGGGAAGCCTGGAATGGGGTGATTGCCCGGAAGGCGTCGCCAGCCCCGGCTTGGAGTGCACCACACTCGATGTCCCGCTCGACTACCGCGATCCACACGGCGAGCAGATCGAGATCGCGATCTCCAGGCTGGCCAGCAAGAACCCGGAGCAGCGTCGGGGCGTGCTGTTGACCAACGCAGGCGGTCCCGGCGGTGAGAGCCTCATCTTCCCCGCCGCGATCGAGGGTCTCGACGCCCCGCAGGAGGTGCTGGACTCCTACGACATCATCGGATTCGACCCGCGCGGCGTCGGCCACAGCACCCCGGTGACCTGCGGTTCGGCGGAGGGTCACTTCACCAACATCCCGCTGTACGCACCGGACGAGGCCACCGTCGACGCCCAGGCCGAGGCCTCAGCCACGGTCGCCGAAGCCTGCGGGTCCTCGGAGTCGGCGGCGCTGCTGCCGCACATCACCACGGCGAACACGGCACGCGACATGGATCGGATCCGGGCCGCACTGGGCGAGTCGACGGTGTCCTACTTCGGCGTCTCCTACGGCACCTACCTGGGATCGGTCTACACGACGATGTTCCCGGAGCGCAGCGACCGTTTCCTGCTCGACAGCGCGACCGGCCCCGGCGGCTGGGATGCCGAGTTCTCCCGGCTGTTCGGTCGAGGCGTCGAGGACCGGTTCCCGGACTTCGCGCAGTACCTCGCGGAGCACCCCGAATACGGGTTCGGTTCGACCCCCGAGGAGGTCGAGGCGAAGTACCTCGAATTAGCCGCGCGGTTGGACGAGACGCCGAGCCCCGAGGGCTATAACGGCCAGCTGCTCCGGCAGGTGGTGTTCGCCAACCTGTACTACGACAGCGAGTTGCCGTATCTGGCCGAGATCCTGCAGGCGTTCGACACCGGGCAGCCGATCCCCGAGCCCGCAGCGCAGACCGCTGCCACCGACCCGGCCATCCCGGCGGACAACTACCTGGCCAGCCAACTGCACGTGATCTGCAACGACTCCGATTGGCCCGAGTCGATCGACACCTACAAGCAGAACGTCGAGGAGGATCGGATCAAGTACCCGAAGTTCGGCGCGGCGGGCGCCAACATCACGCCGTGCGCGTTCTGGCCGTCCGAGCCGATCGAACCGCCGGTGGAGATCACCGACGAGGGGCCGTCGAACGTCCTGATCCTGCATAACCTCCGCGACCCGGCGACGCCGCTGGTGGGCGCGCAGAAGTTGAGCGACGCCTTCGGCGATCGAGCCAGGATGATCACTGCGGATCAAGGCGGGCACCTGGCCTACCTGTGGCTGGACAATCCCTGCGCCAACGATCTGACGACCGACTTCCTGGTTCACGGCGAGCGGCCGAAGCAGGACGTGGCCTGCGGACCTGCCTGATCCCTACCGTGCAGGACGAGCCGCCCCGGGAGACCGCATGGTCTTCGGGGCGGCTCGCTCCCAAGCCACGGAATCAAGGCCGCATGGCATCGCTACCGTGCGGGAGTGACCGATCTCGGGCGCCGCCCGCTGCTCTTCCTCGATGTCGACGGACCGCTCATCCCCTTCGGGGCGGATCCGCCGGAGTATCCGACCTTTCGGGCGCACGGGGAATCCGAGACGAATCCGCTGTTGCAACGCATCGATCCCGAGCATGGACCTCGGCTGACGGCGTTGGGCTGCGAACTGGTCTGGGCGACGACCTGGCTGGCCGACGCCAACGATTCGATCGCACCACGGCTCGGCCTGCCCGCGCTGGCGGTCGTCGACTGGCCGGAACCCTCCGAGATCGAGACACGGGACGCGCGGGCCGGGCTGCACTGGAAGACCCGTGTCCTGGTCGAGTTCGCGGCGGGACGGCCGTTCATCTGGGTCGACGACGAGCTCACCGACACCGACCGAATCTGGGTGGCGGCACACCACCCGACGCCCGCCCTGCTCCACCGCGTCGACCCACGGCATGGCATCACCGCCGCCGATTACACCGCCCTCACGGCCTGGTCGCGTCAGACCTCTCGATCGCTGCCGCCCTTCGATTGATCGGCGACTTCTCGCGACCAGGTGACCCGGTCGAATACAGCCGGTAGCCTCACGACGTGGACCCGATGCTGCTGATTCTGCTGATCTTGCTGGCCGTGGTCGTGATCATCGGCATCGGTTACATCGTCAGTTACAACAGGTTCGTCGCACAGCGCAACACCATCGAAGAGTCCTGGCGACAGGTCGATGTCGAGTTGCAGCGACGCTACGACCTCATCCCGAACCTGGTCGAAACGGTGCGCGCCTCCGCGCAGTTCGAGCAGAGCACCCTGCAACAGGTGATCTCCGCGCGATCCCAGGCGATGCAGGCCAGGCAGGCACATGCCAGCGTGCACGATCAGAGTCGCGCCGAACAGCAGCTCACCGGCGCCCTGCACGGCTTCCTCGGCCTCGCCGAGAGCTACCCGCAACTGCAGTCCAACCAGAACTTCCTGCACCTGCAGAAGCAACTCGCCGACACCGAGGACCGGATCGCGGCGGGCCGCCGGTTCTACAACGGCAACGTACGTGCGATGAACACCCGGGTGCAGTCCATCCCGTCCAGCATCGTGGCGAGCATCGCGAAGATCTCCGCAGCCGACTACTTCGAGGTGGACGACCCGTATGTCCGGGCATCGCCGTCGCTGTCCGGCGCCTTCGACTCGTTGAGCTCTCCGCAACAGCCGCAGCACCAGGGCTACCAGCAACAGCAGCCGTTCCCGCACTCCGGCCAGCAACCCGGCCTCGGCCAGCAGGGTCCGCCGCCGGGATACGCGCCGCAGCAGGGCTACGCCGGTCAGCCCGCGCCGCAACAGCAGTACGGGCAGCAGGCACCGGGTTCCGGGCCCGGTTACCCGGGTGGTCCTTCGCAGCCGCCGAGCCGGCCCTGACCGCCGGCGCGGGGCCCGAGCAGGCGGGCGAGGAACCCGTGGACGAGGCCGGTCCAACCGAATGGGTCGTCGGCGAACCGGTGGGTGTCGGCCCCTGGCCCGGCCCGCTTCCCGAGGACGAGCGTTACGATCCCGAGCTGCTGGCCGAGGGCGACCGACGCAATGTCATGGACGCCTACCGGTACTGGCGGCGTGAAGCGGTGGTCGCGGATCTGGATGAGCGGCGGCACGATTTCCACGTCGCCATCGAGAACTTCCAGCACGACCACAACATCGGCACGGTGGTGCGCACCGCGAACGCCTTCACCGCCAAGGCCGTGCATATCGTCGGACGCCGACGCTGGAACCGGCGCGGCGCGATGGTGACCGACCGCTACCAACATGTGGTGCATCAGCCGGATGTGGCCGCACTGCTGGCCTTCGCCGCCGAACACGAACTCGAGATCGTCGCGGTGGACAACACCCCTGGCTCGGTCCGCCTGGAGGAGACGACCCTCCCGAGGCGCTGCGTGTTGGTATTCGGACACGAGGGCACCGGGGTGTCGCCGGAGACTCGGGACAACGCGGATCTGCTGGTGTCCATCGCACAGTTCGGTTCCACCCGATCGATCAACGCGGGGGTCGCGGCGGGCATCGTCATGCACTCCTGGATCACCAGCCATGCCGACCTGTCGACCGCCTGGTGACAGGTAGCGCGAGGACCGTTCCGACCCGCGTCTAGCGAGCACAGACTGCACGAGGGTCCCGGTCGAGCGCACCATGGCACGGTGACCAAGGACGCCGGAAACGACGAACGGGACCCGACGCCACGCGGCGTGTGGGCAACGCGGGCGGATGCGGCCGGGCGCGCCGTGCACACCCGACATCTGCGCCGGGTCTGGGGACTGCCCGGCACTCGGCTGGGATTGATGCACTGGCCGCCGAGCGGCGTCGACCGCCTCGGGGTCGGTTCGTGGGGCTACTGGTGGCAGGCCCACCTACTGGACTGTTCGATCGATGCCTGGCTCCGCTCGCCGACGCCCGACCGGCAGCGCATCATCCGAGAGGTCAGCCGAGGAATCCGGCTGCGCAACGCGCGCTGGACCAACGACTACTTCGACGACATGGCCTGGTTGGGCCTCGCCCTACAACGAGCCGCCGAGACGGCGGACGTCGAACATCCGAAGGCGCTTCGGTTGCTCATCGACCAGCTGCACGGCGCGTGGACCGAGCAGGCGGGCGGCGGCATCTGGTGGCGGCGCATCGACCGCTATCCCGACGACTTCAAGAACGTGCCCGCCAACGGACCGGCCGCGATCCTGTTGGCCCGCAGCACCCGGTTCGGTGGGCCTGCCGCCGACCTCGACCGAGCGATCCGGATGGCCGACTGGATCGAGGCCCGACTGATCGATCCGGCGACAGGGCTGGCCTGGGACGGCCTGCGAGTCGACCTGGACGCGGATCCGGCGTCCACCCCGCCGGGTTCGGACATCAGATCGGTCGTCAAGAAGATCTACACCTATTGCCAGGGCGTGTTCATCGGCGCGTGCGTCGAGCTGGCCCTGGCCACCGAGGACGAGCAGTGGTGGGAACGCGCGGTGCGGACCATCAACGCGGTGGCCACCGAACTCGCCGACGCCGACGGGGTGCTGCCCGGCCACGGCGGCGGTGACGGCGGTCTGTTCGGCGGCATCCTGGCCCGCTATCTGGCCTTGGCCGCCGCCGCACTACCGGTCCGGTATGCCGAAGCCGCCGACACCGCGTCGAATCTCGTGCTGTCCTCGGCCGCCTCGGCCTGGAACAACCGCGCGGTCGCCGACGGTGGTCCGCTGTTCGGGCCGAGCTGGACCACCCCGGCGCGGGTCCCCGGCAGTGAGTCGGCGACGGCACGCCCCGGTAAGGAACGGGATCTGTCCGTGCAGCTCGGCGCATGGATGCTGCTCGAAGCAGCCGCCCAGATCGAACGGCAGCCGCCACCGAGTTGAGCAGTCCCACGCGGCCGGTCACGGCGAAATCGGGTACCGGCCGCGTCCCGTATCGAACAGAATCCGTGCCATGTCGAACACCGAAGCCGACGCGCGGCCCGTGTCGTCGTCCCGAACCGAACTCCTGCATTGGCAATTCGACTTCGTCTGGTCGCTGGCCGAGTTCCATCTGGCGCAGCTGGTCACGGCCGATCTGCGCTGGGAGCCCGCCGAGAACTGTTGGACGATGCACCCCACCGCCGATGGTGGCTGGAAACCCGACTTCGCCGAGATCGAACCGGACCCCGTCCCGGTGCCGACCATCGCCTGGGTGACCTGGCATCTCGGCTGGTGGTGGTCGGTCACCCTCGATCACGCCCAAGGCCGTCCGCCCCGCGAGCGCGGCGAGATCCGCTGGCCCGGCACGGCGCAGGGGACCGTCGAGTGGCTGCGCTCGCTGAGCACGGAGTGGAGTTCGGTGCTCGACCGGATCACCGAGGCCGATCTCGATGCGCCCGCGACCTTTCCGTGGCAGGACAACCCGGACATGACCGTTGCGCACACGATCGGCTGGGTGAACGGCGAGCTGATGAAGAACGTCGCCGAGATCGGCCAGCTCCGACTGTTGCGCGCGGCGTCCGCAGAGTAGGACCAAGATCGCTTGCCGGTGGTCGAACCGGGTGAGCTCCATGACAATCCGTCCCAGACACTGGGACGCGGAACATCCGGACGGCCGAAGGGCGTTGAATCCCGTTGTGACTTCTTCGGTGCTGCGCAAGGGTCGGGTCCGGGCGCCCGAGTTGGTCGGACGAGGCTGGTTGAACACCGGCGCCTCCACGGACGGCACCGAAGCGGGCCCCACAGGCACCAGGTCCTACTCGATCCAGGATTTCCGAGGGCGGATCACGCTCCTCGACTTCTGGACCTTCTGCTGCATCAACTGTCTGCACGTCCTGGACGAGCTACGGCCGCTGGAGGAGGAGTTCTCCGACGTCCTGGTCACCGTCGGAGTCCACTCGCCGAAATTCGTGCACGAGGCCGATCCGGCGGCGCTGGCTGCGGCGGTGGAGCGCTACGAGGTCACCCACCCGGTGTTGGACGACCCGGAGATGGCCACCTGGAGCGCCTACGCCGTTCGTGCCTGGCCGACGCTGGTCGTGGTGGACCCCGAGGGTTACGTCGTGCACGTCGCCGCGGGCGAGGGCCACATCGAGGCGCTGCGCGCTGTGATCCTCGAACTGATCGCCGTGCACGAGGCCAAGGGCACCCTGCATCGCGGTAGCGGTCCCTATGTTCCGGTCGAACCGGCCGAGACGACCCTGCGGTTCCCGAGCAAGGCGATCGCAACGCCCACCGGAACGCTGTTGGTCGCCGATACCCGGCATCACCAGATCGTCGAACTCGAGGCCGACGGCGAGACGGTGCTGCGTCGAATCGGCTCGGGAACCCGGGGCCGAGCCGACGGCGAGGCGTCCAGCGCACAGTTCTCCGAACCGTCGGGCTTGACCCTGCTGCCCGCGCCGCTGGCGGCCGAGGTCGGCTATCACCTCGTCGTCGCCGATACGGTCAACCACCTGCTGCGGGCGGTCGATCTCGATACCGGTCGCGTCCGCACGGTCGCGGGCACCGGGGAGCAATGGCGGTCCGGCATCGACGCCGGACCGGGAACCGACATCCCGTTGACCAGTCCGACCGATGTCGCCTGGTGGGCGGGCGCCGACGCGGTGATCATCGCGATGGCGGGCAATCACACCCTCGGGTCCTTCGATCCGCGCCGGGGCACGGTGGCCCGCTTCGCGGGCACGACGGTGGAGGGCCTGTCCGACGGGCCCGCCGAGGAGGCCTTCCTCGCCCAACCCTCCGGTTTGGCCGCGACCGCCGAGAGACTCTGGTTCGTCGACTCCGAGACCTCGGCGCTGCGCTGGGTCGGCGCCACGGCGAGCGGTTTCGAGGTGCGCACCTCGGTGGGCACCGGACTGTTCGACTTCGGTCACCGCGATGGTCCCTCGGCGGAGGCGTTGTTCCAGCATCCGCTCGGGGTGACCGCGCTCGCCGACGGCAGTCTGGTGGTCGCCGATACCTACAACGGCGCGATCCGGCGGTTCGATCCGGCGACCGACGAGGTGTCGACCCTGGTCGACGGCCTTGCGGAGCCGTCGGGTGCCGTGGTGCTCGACGAGGAACTGCTCGTCGTCAGCTCGGCCGCGCACCGGGTCGACCGGCCGGTGCCGCCGGGGGTGGCCGCCACGCTCGTCGCGGGCGAGGCACACCAGGTTCGGCGGGAGGCCAGCGAATTGGCGCCGGGCCCTGTCGAGCTGGCCGTGGTCTTCACGCCGCCGCCCGGCCAGAAGCTCGACGAACGCTACGGGCCGTCGACACGGGTCGAGGTGACCTCGTCGCCGCCCGAGCTACTGGTGTCCGGGGCGGGGGTGGATACGGCGTTGAGCCGGGAGATCGTGCTGGCCGACGACATCGAGGGCGGAGTGCTCCATGTGGTCGCGCAGGGCGCGTCCTGCGATGACGATCCGGCCGTGGAACATCCCGCCTGCAGGCTGGTCCGGCAGGACTGGGGTATCCCAATCCGAATAGTGCCCTCGGGAGTCACTCGACTACCCCTAGTGATGGGTGGTCTGGATCACGACGTGTAATCTACGTCGGCACCGACCGGACAGGCGGGCGTCGAGCCAGTCAACCACCCGGTGTTCGACCACCCGGACCAGTGACATGGCCAGCAAGGACACAAGTAGGCTCCACGGGTGTCCGTAGCCAAGCTTGAGATCCAGATGCTGCACGACCGTGTCATGGTCCGTGTCACTTCGGACGGCGGAGAACGCCGAAGCAGCGGCGGGATCGTCATTCCGGCCACCGCACAGGTCGCCAAGCGTCTGGCCTGGGGCGAAGTGGTCGGTGTCGGCAACAACGTCCGGACTGTCAAGGTCGGTGACCGTGTCCTGTTCAGCCCCGAGGAACAGTTCGAGGTCGAAGTCCAGGGCCAGGCCTATCTGGTGATGCGCGAACGTGATCTGCATGCGGTCGCAAGTGAACAAACCGACCACGGTACCGGCCTTTACCTGTGATCGTGACCCCGCTGTGACTATGGGCAGGTAGGCACTCTCTGCTAGCCCCACACGATCGAGCACGGAAGATTGGGGGAGCGGTGTCGGAGCGCACTGGCCCGCCTGGACCGCCGCACACTCGTCACAACGAGTCAGAGAAGAACACGTTCCTCACTCCCCCGGGGGAAGGGCCGTCACAGACGCCGTCGACAACCTCCCAAGGGGCTGGCACGTCTAACAACGTGCAAGACGTGCCAGTGAACCCTGGATCCCCGAGGAACGACGGTGCCGATTCCCGTGACACCGCGCCGGGACAACCCGCGCAGCAGTCGGGACCGCCCACCGAGGGGGACACCACGCCTTTCCGCCCGGTGCGGCCTTCCTCGGACTCGAATAGTCAGGCGGGGGCTGCGACGCCCAACTCAGATCGTTCGGAGCACACGCCGCCCGGTGGCGGGCAGTCCGGCACCGGACACGTGAGCGACCCGCGCCCGAGCTCGGAGCCGCAGGCGGCCGACGCCGAACGGCAGGCGGACGCCGCCCCGGCAGGCCAGGAACGGACCTCGCTGTTCCGTCCGGTGCAGGCCGGGCAGCCTGGCCCGTCTGGGCCGCCGTCGAACCAGAACACGAGCCAGGGGCAGGGCCAGAACCCGAACCACCCGCCCACGGCCGCCGAGTCGGACCAGGGCCGGACCTCGCTGTTCCAACCGGTGCAGCCGCCCTCGTCGGACGCTCCCCCGCAGCCGAACCAAGGACCGAGCCAAGGACCGAGCCAGGGGCCGAACCCTAATCAGCGGCCCGGCGCCTCGGACAGCGGTCAGGAACGGACCTCGCTGTTCCAGCCGGTGACGCAGCAACCGACCGAGCAGCCCCCGTCGGATCAGCAGACCGTGGCGCTGTCCGGTTCACTCACCGGTTCGCTCAGCGGTCCGGGAACGCCGCCCGCAGGCCAGCCATCGAGCGGGCACCCACGAGACGACCACCAGCAGCCGCCCAACCCGCAGGCCGGCCCAGCCCCGCACAGCGGATCGCTCAGTGGCTCGCTGACCGGCTCGTACTCGGGTTCGCTCGGTCCCACCGAGGAGAAGCCCGCCGCCCCGGCCGAGCCCGCGCCGGAACGCACCACGACCTTCTCCCCGATCAGGGATGCCGAGACCACCCGTTTCGAGGGAAGCGCCGTCTCAAGTGGCAGGTCACCTGGGTTGGAAGGCAGGCTGGGCGAGCAACAGGCCACGCACGTCGTCTCCGGATCGCTGCTTCCCACCGACGGACCGCCCGTCGCGGGAGCCACCGAGGTCATGGCCTCGGGGGACAGGCCGCAAGGCCCGAATCAGGCGCTCCAGGGCGCACTGCCCCAACCGGGTGAACCACAGACCGTGGTGATCCCCAAGGTCAACTATGGCGGCCCGCCGCCACAGCCGGAGCAGGCTGGCCTGACCGCGCTCTTCGACGGCAGCGCTGCCGCCGAACAGGCCAGGCAGGAGGCGGTTGGTGGGGAGCAGGAAGCCGAATCGGGCCATGGCCCCATGAGCGACGCCGAGTACGCCCGCAGACTCTCCAAGGTCAAGCGCGGCGGCCTGGTCGCCGCCGCCGTCGTCGGCGTGCTCGGTCTGCTCTACGGCGCCGATCTGATGCTCAGCTCCAACCACATCCCGCGTGGCGTCGAGGTCGCGGGCGTGTCCATCGGCGGAATGGAGCGTTCCGAGGCCGAAGAGCGCCTGCGGGCCGAGATCGGCCCCCGCCTGGGCACGCCGGTAGCCGTGCAGGCGGGCGACGTCGAGACGGAGATTGACCCCGAATCGGCCGGACTCACCCTGGACTGGGATCGCACGCTCACCCAGGTACAGGACCAACCACTGAACCCGTTCGTCCGGTTGTCCTCGTTCTTCACCAGCCGCGAGGTCGACGTCGTCACCGCAACGGATCGAGACCAGCTCACCGCAGCGGTCGAGGCGCTGTCTCCGGAGATCAACCGGGAACCCGCCGAGGGCAGCATCGCCTTCGAGGGCACCACACCGGTGGCGATCGAGCCCATGAGTGGGCAGAACCTCGACATCGACGGATCGGTGGACGTCCTCTACTCCGGCTGGGCCGATGGGCGCCAACTCGAACTCCCGGTGTCCGAGGTCGAGGTGGCCACCACCAGCGAGGGTGTGCAACGGGCCATCACCGAGATCGCCGAACCCGCCGTGGCCTCACCGGTCACCATCACCGGCGACGGCAAGGACGCCCTGCTGGAACCGGCGGTCATCGCCTCGGCCCTCACCTTCGTCCCCGGCGAGAACGGCGGCCTGAGCCCCGAGCTGGACCTGGGCAAGGTGACCGAATCGCTGCAGCCGCAGCTGGCCGACACCGAGGAGGAGGGCAAGGACGCCGAGATCCTCTTCGATGGCGGGTCGCCGCGAATCGAACCCTCGGTCGATGGACGCGGCATCAACTGGGAGACCACCCTGGAGCCGCTCCAGGACGTACTTCGCGCCGCGGTCCCGCAGGAACGCACCATCCCGGCCGAGTACGAGGACCAGCCCGCCGAGATCACCACCGAGCAGGCGGAAGAGCTGGGGATCAAGGAACAGATCAGCAGCTTCACCACCGGCGGGTTCGCCGCCGACTCCGGAATCAACATCCGGCAGGCGGCTGCCGAGGTCAACGGGGCCATCGTTCCGCCGGGCGAGACGTTCACCCTCAACACCCACACCGGTCCGCGTGGCCTGGCCGAGGGTTACGTCGAGGCGGGCATCATCCAGGACGGAGCTCCCGGCCGGGCCGTCGGCGGCGGTATCTCGCAGTTCGCCACCACGCTCTACAACGCGTACTACTTCGCGGGTCTTCAGGACAACGGTCACCAGGAACACAGCTACTACATCAGCCGCTATCCCGAGGGCCGCGAGGCGACCGTCTTCCAGAACCCGGACGGCAGCAGCGTCATCGACGTCGGTTTCGTCAACGACAGCGACACCGGAGTGGTGATCCAGACGAACTGGACGCCCAGCGAGGTCACGGTGACCATCTGGGGCACCAAGCGGTACGAGGTCGAGTCGGTCACCGGCGATCGCACCAACCTCACCGAACCGCAGACCAAGGAGATTCCCGAGGGCGAACCCTGCAGCCCGAGCAACGGCGGTCAGGGCTTCACCGTCACCGATACCCGGATCATCCGTGATCTCAATGGCAACGAGGTTCGCCGCGACGGGCCGCGCGCCGTCACCTACAACCCGCAGCCCAAGATCGTTTGTGGCAGCGAAGGCGGCGAAGACGGCGACCGATGATCTGATCGGCTGCGACGAGTAATCCGACTCGGCACCCGACACGGCCACCTCGGCTGTGTCGGGTGCCGTTGCGTCGGTGGGCCTGGGAGTCGCCGCGCACCTCGGCGCAGGCCTCGGCGAATCGAGGCGGCGGGCGACCATCGGCGGTCGGTGTCGATGTTGCCTGCGCAGGGGCCACACTGCGCCAGGTCGCGGACGAACCGGGTCAATGCCGCGCCGCGATCGGCGCGGCCGCCGACGACGACGCGATCGGGATCGGGTCAGCCGGCTGCGCGCCGTGATCAGGTCAGCGCGGTCGAGTCAGCGAAGTCGAGTCAGCGTGATCAGCTCAGCGCGGTTGGGGCCGCCACACCACCAGCGCCGTCTCCTGCCGTACCGGCACGAGGTCGCGCCGGTACGAGGTGTGCACCGCCGCAGCGGCCTGTTCGGCGGCAACGTGGGCAGCGGCCACCTCCCTGGCCAATTCCATGACCTGGGCGCGCAGCTCCTCGACCTCGTTCTCCAGCTCGATGATGCGCTTCACCCCGGCGAGGTTGACGCCCTCGTCCTGCGACAGCCGTTGGACCTCGCGGAGTAGTCCGATGTCCCTGGCCGAGTATCGCCGCCCGCCGCCTGCGGTTCGGCCGGGCGAGACGAGCCCGAGCCGGTCGTAGGTTCGCAGGGTCTGGGCGTGCAGGCCGGAGAGCTGGGCAGCCACCGAGATCACGAACACCGGGGTGTCCTCGTCGACTCCAGGCGGAAACGGGATTCCGGTCATGTCGGCTCCTCCGCTGTCGGTTCCACTGGGGTGGACTTCGCGTCGGTGGATCTCACATCGCACGACACCGACGACGGCGGCGCGCTGGGCTGCCGAGCGCACGTCGGTCGTGTTCTCGCGGCCCGGTTAGCGAAGAACACGACCCGCTTCACCCCCGCTGTCCCTCGTCCAGCAATCTCGTCAGTTCGGCGCGGGGGTCGTGGTCTGCGGTGACCTCCGCATAGTTGCGCAGTGCCTCCTCGGCCGGACCGTCCAACCGGGAGGGCACCGTGACCTGAAGGGTGACCAGCAGGTCGCCGGATGAACCATCGCGCTTGGCGATACCGCGTCCTCGGACGCGCAACACCCGACCGCTCGCGGTGCCGGGTGCGACCTTCACCGACACCCGTCCGTCGAGAGTCGGCACGCTCAGTGTGGCGCCCATGGTCAATTCGGGAAAGGTCACCGGCAAGACCAGGGTGAGATCATCACCCTCCCGGCCGAACACCGGGTGCGGGGTGACATGGACCCGCACGTACAGGTCGCCGGCGGCCGCGCCACGTCGGCCGGGTTCCCCCTGGGAGGCGAGTCGAATGCGCTGGTTATCGGTGACGCCGCCGGGAATCCGCACGGTCAGCGTCCTGGTCTGCGTGCTCACGCCCTCGCCGCCGCACTCCGGGCACGGGTCGTCGATGAGCCGCCCGCTGCCCCGGCAGTCGCGGCAGGGCTCGCTGAAGGCGAAGGCCCCCTGGCTTCGGGTGACCACACCCGCCCCGGAACAGGTCGTACAGGTCTTCGGTGTGCTGCCCGGTCGGGCACCGGAACCGTGGCAGGTGGTGCAGGAGGCGGGGCTGGAGAGCCGCAACGGGACGGTGGCGCCCCGGATCGCCTCCACGAAGTCGATGCGGATCTCGGTTTCCACATCGGCGCCACGCTGCGGACGAGTGCCACCCGCCTGCGCGCCACGCTGTTTGCCGAACAGCCCGCCCAGGATGTCGCCGATGCCGCCGCCCGCGCCGCCTGCCGCCGCGCCGCCCCGGTTGGCGAACATGTCGCTGAAATCGAAGGTGCTGTTGCCGAAGCCCTCGAAGTTGCCGCCGGGACGGAAGCCGCCCCCGCCGCCGCCGAACAACCGGCGGGCCTCGTCGTACTGCTTGCGCTTGTCTCCGTCGGAGAGCACGCCGTACGCCTCGGATACCGCTTTGAACCGCGTCTCCGCCTTGGTGTCGCCCGGATTGGCATCCGGGTGCAGCTCCCTGGCGAGTTTGCGGTACGACCGCTTGACCTCGTCGGCGGAGGCGTCGGGAGGGACGCCCAACTCCGCGTAGAAGTCCTTCTCGATCCAGTCTCTAGCGCTCATTCGGACGTCCCTCCTTCCTCGGTCAGTCTTGCTTGTCCGTCGGTTCCGCGGCGTCGGCTGCCGACTCGGCGGGCTTCTCGTCCTGCTCGGCGGCGGCACCCGATCCGTTGTCGGACGCAGGTGCGCCCGCCTCGAAATCGGTCACCGCGACCAGCGCGGGACGCAGCACCCGGTCCCCGAACCGGTAACCGCGCCGCAGCACCGCCGTCACCGTCGGGCCAGACACGTCCGAGGACGTGTCGTGCGCGACGGCCTCGTGCTCGGCGGGGTTGAACGGCTCGTTCTCCTCGCCGTAGGCCTGCAGGCCCGCCTTGGTCAGGGCGTCGACCAGCTTGTCGGCCACCGACTTGAACGCACCGGTCAGGTCGCCGTGCGCCTCGGCCCGACCCAGATCGTCGAGGACCACGAGGAGCTCGGCCGCGAGCTGCGACTTACCGGCGACCGCGACGGCCTCGCGATCGCGGTCGACCCGCTTGCGGTAGTTCGCGTACTCCGCGTTGATCCGCTTCAGATCCGCAGTCCGGTCGGCGAGCTGACGGGTGAGGTCCTCCCACTCCGCCTGCACCGGGTCGGATGCGGGCTTCGTGGGCTCGGTCGCCTGCTCGGCATCGACCACCGACGGAACCGGCTCGGAGTCCGGCGGGATGGGGAGATCAGCGACGTCCTCGGCCGTCGGGAACACCGGCTGTTCCTCGGCGTCGTCGACCTCGTCCACCACGACAGCCTCGGTTTCCTCCGGTGCCGTTGGCTGCTTGTCCGTCGTCTCGGCGGGGTCGGGCACGCGTACCTCTCCGGTCTGCGGGTCGATTCGGCGGCGGTCGTGGAACGCGAATCGGGGTGCTTCGCTGCCTTCCTCTTTCTCCGGGTTCCCCGAACGGTCCGAGGTGGTCACTTCTTGTCGTCCTCGTCAACGATCTCGGCGTCCACCACGTCGTCACCCTTGGGCGTGCCCGCGCCTGCATCCGCGCCACCCGCAGCGCCCGCGCCCTCGGCGCCGGGAGCGCCCTGAGCGGCAGCGGCGTCGGCGTACAACGCCTGGCCGAGGGTCTGCGATTCGGTGGACAGCTTCTCGACCGCGGCGCGGATCGCGGGCACGTCGGTGCCCTTGAGCGCCTCGTTGGCCTCGGCGATCGCCGCCGTGACCTTCTCCTTGGCCTCGGCGGGCAGCTTCTCGTCGTTGTCCTTGATGAACTTCTCGGTCTGGTAGACGAGAGTCTCGGCCTGGTTGCGGACCTCGGCCTCTTCGCGACGCTGCTTGTCGTCCTCGGCGTGCGCCTCGGCTTCCTGCATCATCCGGTCGATCTCGTCCTTGGGCAGGGCCGAGCCGCCGGTGATGGTCATCGACTGCTGGTTGCCGGTGCCCAGGTCCTTCGCGGACACGTGGACGATGCCGTTGGCGTCGATGTCGAAGGTGACCTCGATCTGCGGCACGCCACGGGGAGCGGGCGGCAGGCCGATCAGCTCGAACATGCCGAGCTTCTTGTTGTAGGCCGCGATCTCGCGCTCGCCCTGGAAGACCTGGATCTGCACCGAGGGCTGGTTGTCGTCGGCCGTGGTGAAGGTCTCGGACCGCTTGGTCGGGATCGTCGTGTTGCGCTCGATGAGCTTGGTCATCACGCCGCCCTTGGTCTCGATACCCAGGGACAGCGGGGTGACGTCGAGCAGCAGGACGTCCTTGACCTCGCCCTTGAGGACGCCGGCCTGCAGCGAGGCACCGACCGCGACGACCTCGTCGGGGTTGACGCCCTTGTTGGGCTCACGGCCGCCGGTGAGCTCGGTGATCAGCTCGGCGACGGCGGGCATCCGGGTGGAGCCACCGACCAGCACCACGTGGTCGATCGCGGAGACGGAGATGCCCGCGTCCTTGATCACGTTGGCGAACGGCGCGCGGCAGCGGTCGAGCAGGTCGGAGGTGATGCGCTGGAACTCGGCGCGCGACAGCGTCTCGTCGAGGAACAGCGGGTTCTTGTCCGAGTCGACCGTGATGTAGGGCAGGTTGATCGTGGCCGTCGACGAGGAGGACAGCTCGATCTTGGCCTTCTCGGCGGCTTCCCGAAGCCGCTGCATGGCCATCTTGTCCTTGGTCAGGTCGATGCCCTGCGCGGCCTTGAACTTCTCGACCAGCCAGTCGACGACGCGCTGGTCCCAGTCGTCACCGCCGAGCAGGTTGTCACCCGAGGTGGCGCGGACCTCGACGACGCCGTCGCCGATCTCCAGCAGCGAGACGTCGAAGGTACCGCCACCGAGGTCGAAGACCAGGATGGTCTGTTCTTTCTCGCCCTTGTCGAGGCCGTAGGCCAGCGCGGCCGCCGTCGGCTCGTTCACGATGCGCAGGACGTTGAGTCCGGCGATCGTGCCCGCTTCCTTGGTGGCCTGCCGCTGCGCGTCCTCGAAGTAGGCGGGCACGGTGATCACAGCGTCGGTGATCTCCTCGCCGAGGTATGCCTCGGCGTCGCGCTTCAACTTCTGCAGGGTCCGGGCGCTGATCTCCTGCGAGGTGTACTTCTTATCGTCGATCTCGACGGTCCAGTCGGTACCCATGTACCGCTTGACCGACCGGATCGTCCGGTCGACGTTGGTGACGGCCTGGTTCTTGGCCGACTGTCCGACCAGGACCTCGCCGTTCTTCGCGAAGGCGACGACCGACGGCGTCGTCCGCGAACCCTCGGAGTTCGCGATGACCGTCGGTTCACCACCCTCCAACACGGCGACAACCGAGTTGGTCGTACCGAGGTCGATACCGACCGCACGCGACATCGAGGAACCTCCTGCTAAAAGACGTGTTCTATCCAAGCCATGAGCGACTCAGACTCAAGTCTAGAAGACTCTGAATCCCCCGACGGCGACTTGAGCGAGTACCGCTCAACCTTCCTGCCAACGCAGGATAACCACCGAAAGTTCCCCAGGTCGAAGAGATCCACGAAAAGCGCTTCCCACCAGCGGATATCGCCACACTGACGATGTCGGATCCCCTTGGACCCAAGGCAACGAGGGGTCTGCCGGGTGGGCGGAAACACATCGCCGAGGAACCCGGCCCGAGATCATCGACGGCGCTGGCGGTTCTATCGAATCGACGACGTTCCATCCGCGAGCCCAAGGGCGGCGGCAGGCTTCCGGCCACCGCAGCGCGCGGACGCGGAACAACCCCATGCATCGCACCGGCCCCGTCAGACGCGACAAGCCATCGGGGCCACCACAGGCACACCCGTGTTCACGCAATCACTCTGTGTCGAACCGATGTCACCCGATGGTGACTAAATACACGTCCGAGCATTTCCGTGCGCAGCATACGCGAGCAAATCGGACACATCGCCCCGAAGTCGACCGAGGGTTAGACCGCCCACACGCTGCGTGTATAACGAACAGGTCAACTTCGTACCTATTTTCACGAGCTCTCCCCATGTCGACCATCCATCCGGTTACGGTCCCCAACGTCACCTGAACGTGTGACCCCAACCGGGGGGCTGGGGCACTGGGGAAGGAGCTAAATGAGCAAGGCAAGTCCCAGTCGGGGGCTGCTCGCCGCGGCACTCTCCGCAGGCGTGGTCACCCTGGGGGCCTTCGGGGGCGTGGCAAGCGCCCAGTCCGAGGACGCGACCCCGCTGAACGGCACCGACGTGAACGTCGAGTCGATCCCCTCGCAGATGCAGGTCGCCATCGAGCGTGACCTCGGCATCAGTGCCGAAGCCTATGCAGAGCAGGCCACTGCGGCAGGCAACGCGTCGAACACCAGCGCCCGGCTCGCCGGCGAACTGGGCGACAGCTTCGGCGGCTCGTGGTTCAACTCGGAAACGAACAAGCTTCATGTGAAGGTCACCGACAACGCAGCCGCCCAGGTGGCTGTCGACCTCGGTGCCGAGGTCGAGGTGGGTGGCGTCAGCCTCGCCCAGCTCGACGCAGCAAGCGCCGAACTCGCGGGTTGGGCTTCCGGCCAGGGCGGCCTCGTCGCAGGCGTCTCGGTCGACGTGCAGTCCAGCTCCGTCGTCGTGACCCTCGGCAACGGCGAGGAGGCAGCCGCTCTCGAAGGTGCGCTGCCCGACGTCGGCGTCGACGTCACGACCAAGCAGGAGACCGCCGAGCGTCGACTCGTCGACATCAACGGTGGCGACGGCTACTTCACCGGCAACCAGGCCGAGGACGACATCGTCGGCGTCTGCTCCTTCGGTTTCCCGGCGTACAACGCCTCGGGCAACCCGATCTACCTCACCGCAGGCCACTGCTACGGCGATGAGGACTTCAGCGTCGCCTACCGCGAGATCCCCGGCGAGCAGCCGACCCTGCCGCTCGAGCGTCTCGGCGACTTCGACGTCGTGTCCTTCGGTGAGAACAACACCGACTACGCGACCATCAACGTCACCGGCGACAACATCGCCCCTGCCGTGAACACCTGGGACGACAACGCGACCACCATCACCGGTGTCGTGGAGCCGATCGAGGGCATGGAGGTCTGCAAGTCGGGCCGCACCACCCAGTACACCTGTGGCGAGATCACGCACGCCGCAACCACCTGGGAGGGCGTGAACGACGGACAGGGCAACCTCGTCGACATCGACGGCTTCGAGCACAGCGCCTGCACCGAGGGCGGCGACAGTGGCGGTGCCATCGTTGCGGGCTCCCTCGCCGTCGGCATCACCTCGGCCGCCGCGGGTAACGCGGACGGCGGCTGTGAGATCACGGATGGTCAGGGCAACCCGATCGACCCGATCTCGCTCGGCGTTTCGCTGACCGAGAACGTGCTGCCGCACCTCGACGGCGTCGCCGTCCTCAGTGAGGTCAACGCACCGGTCATCGAGACCCCGGAAGACGGCCAGCGCATCGGCGAGGACGAGCAGGTCATCGCCGGTACCGCCAACCCGTTCGCCACGGTTTCGCTGCAGATCAACGACCAGGCCGCCGAGGTCACCGCAGATGAGGACGGCGCCTGGGAGATTCGTCCCGACTCCGCTCTTCCGGTCGGCGAATACTCGGTGACGGCGTCCCAGACGCTGACCGTGGGTGGCGAGACCTGGACCTCCGAGGAGACCAGCCTCAGCTTCTTCGTCGCCCCGGCTGCTCCCGCCATCACGGAGCCCGCCGACGGCACCGAGAGCGACAACGCGACCCCGACCGTGAGCGGTACCGCTCAGGCCGGTGCGACCGTCACCGTCTCGGTCGACGAGGAGACCGCAGGCGAGACCGAGGCCGACGCCGAGGGCAACTGGACGCTCGACGTCACCGAGGAGCTCGCTCCCGGCACGCACACCATCACCGCGGTCCAGGTGATCGAGGGCTCCGAGTCGGCCCCGGCCACCGTGACCTACATCGTTCTGGACGACCAGGGCGAGATCCCGCCCCCCACCACGCCCCCGGGCGACGGTGAAGAGGGCGCGAACCCCCCCGGTGCAGACGCACCGGAGCAGGATGACGAGGACGACCTGGCTGACACCGGTGCGAACTTCATCCTTCCGCTGATCATCATCGGTGGCGTTGCTCTCGCCGGCGGTACCTTCATGGTGCTGAAGTTCCGACGTCGCAACGCCTCGGGCACCGACGGTGTCGCCTGATCCAAGGTGATTCCGGTTCGATGAACCGATGAGCTATACCGCGAGGGCGGCCACTCCGGATCGGAGTGGCCGCCCTTTCGTTTGCCCGCAGGCGGTTCTAATACCTGCGACGACTCGTACTCGGCTGCGAAGGCGAGCCCGGGTACGAGGACACTCAACACACACCGACCAGACACCCGCAGTGGTTACCGATCAGTAACTTGACGTACGCTGCCAGCACTCGGAAGTTCGGACTGGAGGCTTCGAGGATGGATGTCCTGTATCTGGCCCTGGCAGCGATCAGCTATGCCGTTACCGCGGTTGCTGTCGTCCTGCTGAGCAAGGCCGTGGTGAGCATCGTGCGCACGGTCCGGCTCGGACAACCCGACCCCACCCGGAACGGCCCATGGCCGAGCAGGCTCAAGAACATGCTGGTCGAGGTGTTCGGCCACACCCGCATGCTCAAGTGGAGCGTCGTCGGCGTCGCCCACTGGTTCGTGATGGTCGGCTTCATCACGCTGATCCTCACGCTGATCGAGGCATACGGCGAGACCTACAACCCGTTCTTCAGCCTGCCGATCCTGGGCAGCTGGAGTCTGTGGGGCCTGTTCGTCGAGATCATGGCCACCACCACGGTGCTGGGCATCCTGGTGCTGATCGGCATCCGGCAGCGCAACCACCCGCGCCGCGCCGATCTTCAGTCCCGCTTCGCCGGTTCCAACTTCTGGCAGGCCTACTTCGTCGAGGCGGTCATCCTCGGCGTCGGCGTCTGCATCCTGCTGATTCGCGGCTTCAAGGCCGCCAACGACCATCTGGCCTACCCGGTCTGGGCGGCGCCGATCTCGCACGCCCTCGGCTCGGTGCTGCCCGCGAGCCCGGCAGCCATCGGAATCGTCGCGACGATCAAGGTACTGATCTCGATGACCTGGGCGATCGTCATCGCCAGGAACCTGACCATGGGTGTGGCCTGGCACCGGTTCAGCGCCTTCTTCAACATCTACTTCAAGCGCGAGGCCGACGGCGGGGTCGCCCTCGGTGCGGCCAAGCCGATGATGAGCGCGGGCAAGCCGCTGGACTTCGAGGAAGCCGACCCGGACACCGACGTGTTCGGCGCGGGCAAGATCGAGGACTTCAGCTGGAAGGGCTGGCTCGACTTCTCCACCTGCACCGAATGCGGTCGCTGCCAGTCGCAGTGCCCGGCCTGGAACACCGCCAAGCCGCTGTCGCCCAAGCTGCTCATCACCTCGCTGCGCGACCACGCCTACGCCAAGGCCCCCTACCTGCTCGCGGGCGGGCGCAAGGACATGGCGGGTGACGAGGTCGGCATCGTCGGGGAGAACGCCGAGGCCAGGATCGCCGAGATCCACCGCGACGTGCTCGCCGAGGCGGAGCGGCCGTTGGTCGGCGGACCCGACGAATTCGGCGTCATCGACCCCGAGGTGCTGTGGTCCTGCACCAGCTGCGGGGCCTGCGTCGAGCAGTGCCCGGTGGACATCGAACACGTCGACCACATCATCGACATGCGCCGCTACCAGGTGCTGATCGAGTCGAACTTCCCGAGCGAGCTCGGGGGCATGTTCAAGAACCTGGAGAACAAGGGCAATCCCTGGGGCCAGAACGCCAAGGAACGGTTGGCCTGGACCAAGGAACTCGACTTCGAGGTGCCCGTCTTCGACGGCGAGCTCGCCGAGGACGTCGAATACCTCTACTGGGTCGGCTGCGCGGGCGCCTTCGAGGACCGGGCCCGCAAGACCACCCAGGCCGTCGCGGAACTCCTGCACCTGGCAGACGTCAAGTACACCGTGCTCGGCTCGGACGAGACCTGCACCGGAGACCCGGCCCGTCGGGCGGGCAACGAGTTCCTGTTCCAGATGTTGGCCCAGCAGAACGTCGAGACGCTCAACGCCGTCTTCGAGGGCCGCGAGAAACACAAGCGCAAGATCGTCGCCACCTGCGCGCACTGCTTCAACAGCATCGCCAACGAGTACTCGCAGCTCGGCGGCGACTACGAGGTCGTCCACCACACCCAGTTGCTGAACCGCCTGGTCCGCGAGCGGCGATTGACCCCGGTGGCCGAGGTAACCGAGGACGTCACCTATCACGACCCCTGCTACCTCGGTCGGCACAACCAGGTCTACACGCCGCCGCGCGAGCTGATCGGCGCCTCCGGTGCCGCGCTGCGCGAGATGCCCCGCAACTCCGAGCGCTCGATGTGCTGCGGCGCAGGCGGTGCGCGGATGTGGATGGAGGAGCGGGTCGGCAAGCGGATCAACGTCGAACGGGTCGACGAGGCGTTGGGCACCGCCACCACCAAGATCGCCACCGGCTGCCCGTTCTGCCGGGTGATGCTGACCGACGGCGTGACCGCCAAGCAGAGCGAGGGCGAGGCGCAGAACGTCGAGGTCGTGGACGTGGCGCACCTGCTGCTCAGTGCGGTGCGGCGCGGCCTGAAGCCGCCGGAGCAGGAGAAGGAGGTCGGCGGTATCGGCACCGACGAACGCGCCGACGTGCCGACCGACGAGACAAGCACCGGCACGCCGCTGCCGGAGCAGGACGACCAGCCGAAGAAGGACTGAATTCGGCCTGAAGTCCCGCTCTTAGCACGAACAACGGCGGGACCACGCTCGGCGAAATGGTCGTCGAACGTGGTCCCGCCGTTGTGCTATCTCAGGGATCGCCAACGCTCCTATAGGGCTGGCAAGTGGGCCGTGTACATCTTCGAGGTGCATCGGCGGGTCAGTCGAGTCGATCGACTTTCACCCGACCCACCGACCATTCTGGGCTCGCCGTGCGCCTTTCTCAGTCCGCGACCACGTCGCTGCTAACGTCGGACCCCGCCACGGTGGCCACGCACGCCGAGCCGGAGCCCACGTTGTTCTGACCCACCAGCCGGTTCGCGGTCGGCTGCCGGACTACATATCCGTCAGCCGAGACCGCGAGGACCAGCCGCAGGATGACCGCCTCGACCAGCACCATCACGCCTCGCATCGGCGCCCGTGTCCTATTGCTGGACCCCGCCGACCGTCTGCTGCTCATCCACGCTCTCGACCCCGCCGACCCCGATCACCACTGGTGGGAATTGCCCGGTGGTGGATTGGACGAGGGCGAAGACCTTCACGACGCTGCGCGGCGCGAAGTCGCCGAGGAGACCGGAATCATGCTCCCCGCCCTCGGCCGCGAGCTGTGGGTCCGCGAATCCCGCTTCCGCTACAAGGACCGTGACCACCACCGCATCGAGCACGTTTTCCTCGGCCGCACCCCCAGCACCGCGCCGCAGGTCGCACTCAAGCCCACCGAGAACGAGAAAGCCGGGCTGATCGAACGCCGTTGGTGGCCGGCCGACGAACTGCGGCAGTGCCGCGACAAGCTCTTGCCCGCGACCCTGCCTGCCCTGCTCGCCGACCTGCTCGCGGGCCGGTTCAGTCCCACGCCCCTCACGCTCGTCGACTGACAGTCTGGCGATGGTCGGGAGCGCCATTTCGGCGCGGATCAAACAGCCTCTGGTCCAGCGTGGTCCGGAGGCTGCTCTCGTGGCAGGTCAGCCGAGGCGGTTGGTCTTCACTGCGGTCAGGAACGCACCGAACGCCGCGCGTCCGACCACGAGAGTGCCGCCGTCGCGGTTCTTGGTGTCTCTGATGCCGACCAAGCCGGGAGCCTGCCCGATCTCGACGCAGTTGGCTCCACGTTCGGCTTGATCCCCATCCACCCTATGTGTTCCGTTTGATAGATGATCGCTATGAGCAATAAGGCGCCCGGCCCGTGAGTATTTCCAGTTCGTCCCGGTGCCTCGGTACTGCTCGACCGGGATTGGTTCGATCCCCTCCCGCATCCGGTCCGTGTACAGGTGGCCGTGCAGGTGGTCGATCTCGTGGGCTACGAGCCGGGCTATTCCGTGTTTGAACACGGTGATCTTCGTGGTCCCATCGATGACGGTGTGCTCGACGTGGATGGTGTGTGAGCGGGGAACCTGCCCACGAACGTCAAAGAAGGACAGACACCCCTCGTACTGCTCATCCGACTCGCCCCCTGACTCGATGATTCTAGGGTTGAACAGGGTGATTGACTCGCCATCCGGAGTACGGACAATCGCAGCAGCCCTGTCGATCGCGATCTGTGGCGCCGCGATGCCCATCCCTTTGCCGAAATTGTGGGCCTGAGCGACTCGTTCGGCGGCGGCGTTGAGTTCGATCACCACACGGTGGGCGTCATCGGCTTCGACCGGAAGGTCGAAAGCACGGGCGGATCGCCGCAGCCTCGGATCGGTGTCCTGGACTATGCCCAATGCGGCCATGGTTTCGCTAGGCAGGGCCGGGAGTCCATCGTTGGCGGGTGTACAACCACGAGAATTCCCGAGCTCGAATGCGAACCGGCTCATCTCGGCATCCGCCCCCCTCGGTTGTGTTTGGAATGATCCCCAACCCTCCGGCAGACTTTGTGACCATGAGCGACCAGGAGACTCCGCTCAGTTTAATCGCCATTCCTCAGGTCGCGATGTCCTAGTTCCACACCTTGGGCGACTCGTTCCCGCCAGCGGACCTCTACGAACAGCCGTTCTGGGGCGATGCTCTTCGGACAACACTTTCGCCCTGCATCCGCCCGCGATCCACCGTGGGCCGGGGCGCCTCACTGCTCGTTGGCGAAACTGCGCATGGCCGGGCTACGGACACAGGAGCGTTAGTACCGCAGCGTGATAGATGGCTTGGATGGTGGGAATGGTAGCCAAGCGGATGCGTTCGTCGGTGCCGTGTAGGCCGACGTAGTCGACGCCGAAACCTGCGGTGGCGGGGATATTCAGGCCAGCAAGGTAGTTGCCGATATTGGACGGTCCGGCGATCTTGGGCTCGACCTCGACACCGACCGTTGTGGCGGCATCGAGGATGGCGGTGCGCAGGAGGGAGTCCTCGGCGAGTGAGAACGCGGGCCAGCGAGTGTCGACCTGGATGAGGGTTGGTTGGGTTCCGGGCCACGCATCATCGACTTGGGCGACGAGGTGTTTGAGCAGGCGCGCGGCGTCTTCGTCGTCGAAGTTGCGGGTGGTGCGGACGTCGACGTGAAGGGTGCACAGGTCCGGGGTGACCGAGTAGCCCTGGCCTCCCTCGATCGCGGTCACGGTGAGCTTGCCGGCCATCGGGAATTCGGAGCTGGCGCTGTCGGCGAGTTCAGCGGCGGAGAGCACCCGAACCAGGTTGGCGGACTTCTCGATGGCGCTCGGGGTGGTTTTGCTGCCACCGGAGTGCGAGGCCACACCGTGCACGTGCAGTTTGACGCGGTGCACGCCGCGTCCGCCGACGACGAGTTTGTCCATACCGGGGTAGCCGATCATCACGCCGGCCACGTCGTCGGGCGCGTCCGGCCCTTCGAAGTAGCGTTTCGCTCCGCCGAAGGCTCCGGTGTGCTCGTCAACATCGAACAGCAGCACCAGGCTGCCGCGCAGTTGGTGGGTCATGGTGGCGAGCCGGGTGGCGATGTGGCAGAAGATCGCGGCGCCGGACTTGGAGTCGGCGCTACCGCGCCCGAAGAGCCACCCGTCTACGATGATTGCTGCGGTCGGCGCATAGGTCCAGGCAGTCTCGTCGCCGAAAGGCGCCGTGTCCAAGCAGGCGTCGAGTACCCAGCGGGGACCGGGACGCGTTCCGCGGATCTCGCAGGTCAGGCCGACCGTGGCGCCGGTCTTGTCCTTGAGTACGGTGCTGGCGAGGTTGCGCTGTTCCAGCCAGCCGCTCAACCGGTTGAGCACCGGCTCGTAGGGGTCGATACCGCCCCGGCTGGGGATAGCGACCAGTTCACGGGTCAGGGCGATGACCGACTCGTGGTCCTCGGTGGCTGCGGCCAGCACGTCGTGCTCACCGCCGTGATCGATCGTGTTCACCACCGGCACCTCCCCTCATCCACGCTCTGCTGGGCATCGTTTGAGTGTCTCGCTTTGCACGGTCGGCAGGCCGCGCAAGGCCTGGTCACTCTCGACCCGACGGGCTCCGGCGTAGACCTGTCGTACGTGGTCGATCAGGCGTTCGGCGACTGCCGCCTCGAATAGCACTCCGGAGTCGAACGCCTCGGACGAGGTCAGTGAAGGGATCGGCACAACGGCGGTGGACTCCGAGGCGCAGAAGAACCGCTCCGGGGTTCCGGAGTCGTCCTCGACGATGCCGATGTGCAGCGTCTTCAACCCGAGGCTGCGGTCGTGTGGATCGCGGATCTTCATCAGTCTCAACAGGTGGTCCTTGAGGACCTGGTGGTGCGGCGGACCGAACAGGACCCGGTAGTGAACCAGCTCGGGTCGCTGCGCTAGCACGGTCTCGATCGCGTCGAGGTAGGCCGCGTCACGTGAGCGCGATCCCATAACCGCGAGGTACTGGCCGGCGTCGCGGACCAGCTCGGTCATGGCAGAGCGCAGATCGTGGTGGCCGACCAGCAGGCGCGGTGTCTCGGATGCGGCGGTGAGCTTTTGGTCTTGGTGGGCGAACAGCACTTCCGGGGGCTGGGCATAGTAGTCTGCGAGCACCCTGCGGTACCTGATGCTGGTGATGTGCTTGCCCAGCTCCCAACCGGACAACATACTCGGCGTGACGCCGGACGAGCCTTCTTTCGACCGTTTGTCGAGATCTTCGCAGACCTGCTCCAGCGTGGCCGGGATCGACAGGCGCGCTCGCCGCAGCGGGGATACCCCCAGAGCGGTTGCCGGGTTCTTGGGTGCACGCCCGGCCATCTCGCCCCCTCCGCATTCGTGATGTGATCAGGCTACGGAGGCGGGGTGCTCCACAACCAGTTCTCTCACCGGTTCGGCCGCTGTGAACTTGTCGCATACGCGTGCGAGCGTGGGGTTCTTGTCCACCAGGGTGTAGCCCTGCGGTGGGTGGAATTTGCCGAGCATGCCGGTTAGTTCCTCGTCGGTGAACCCCGGGAACTCGCGCACCTTCCTGATCGGCAGCGCGAACCCGTTCTCCAGGTCCTTTAGGTACTCGAAGACCGATGCGCCGTTGCCGACGCGAGCCTGATCGGCGATCTCGGCGATCCGGGTCGGGCTGGCCACGACGGCTTCGTCGAGGTTGATCACGGCGGCCAGCTTGGATACCGGCGCGGTGAGGTAGACGAACCACGTGGTCGGCCGGTCAGCGAGATAGCGGCGGCGGAACTCGTGCCGCTTGAGGCGCTGCCAGATCAGCTCGTAGTACTCCGGGTTGAGCGACATCAGCACCCGCTCGACCGGGAGATCGAACTCTGCGGTGCCGAACAGGTCGTCCTGCACTCCAGGCTCCCGTCATCTGATCATGCCGCCGGGACAGCGGCCTCCCCAAACCAACGAAGTGTAATCACCCGGATGCGCGGCGTCCCACTGCGATACCCCCATTCACCTGCTCACCTGCGATTTCGCCGCAGGGGTGAACAACGAATCCACAACCGGTGCGCAACAGCCATGAACACGGTGACCTGGCCCGAACAGTCACGGGAAGTGACGCTGCACCTACAAAGAGTGCGGCACACCAGCGGAGGCGCAGATGCCCGACAGTACCGACCTCGTAATCGGCTTCCCGCGCGAATCCAGCGTCGGTGACCGGCGTACGTTGCTCACCCCGGCGGTCGCGTGCGTCCTGGCCGAGGCGGGGTTCGAGGTTCTTGCCGAACCGGGCCTCGGTGCGGGGGTCTTCTGCGACGACGCCGAGCTCACCGCGCAAGGTGTGCGGTTCGCCGCACCGGATGAGGTGTGGGCCGCGCCGCTGGTGTTGCGCTACAAGTCCGTCAACCCGAATGAGCTGTCTCGGTTGCGGCCCGGTCAGTCGATCGGCGCGCTGTTCCACGCGGAGGGCGACCCCGCTCTGCTCGCCGCGTTGACGGACAGCGGCGTCACGGCATACAGCTACGAGTTCCTCGAAGAGGATGGCCGATTCCCGATGGCGGCCCCCGGTGGGGAAATTGCCGGTATCCAGTCGATTCTGTATGGCGCACAAGCACTTCAGACTGTCGAAGGTGGACGCGGGGTGCTGCTGGCCGAGGTCGCCGGAGCGGTCACACCCCAGGTGGTGGTGATCGGGTGCGGCACCGTCGGTGCGGCTGCGGCCCGCACCGCTGCTGCGCTCGGAGCGCGGGTCACCGTCCTTGCGCGCTCGCAGGACTCGGCAAGCCGGTACCTGCCGGATGCCCCGGCTGGCGTACGGGTCGCGGTCAACACGCCGGAGCTGCGCTCGCGCGTCCTGGCCGAGGCGGACCTCGTCGTCGGCGCGATCCTGATCTCGACGTTCGACACGCCTCCGATGATCACCGAGACCGACCTGCGCGGGATGAAGGCCGGCGCGGTGATCGTGGACGCCACCTGCGGGTATGGCGAGGGCTACTTGCCCACGGCAGGGACGGTTCAGCAACCGGGCGATGCCCCGCGCGTGACTCAAGGCGTGCTCCACGTGAAGCTCGACGCCCTCCCGGCACTGGTGCCGGTCACCACGACTGCGGCGTACACCACTAACGCCGCGCCGTACCTGGTGCGCCTGGCCCGTGTCGCCTTGTCCGGCGTGAGCGACGCGGCGATCAAGACAGCCCGGATCGCCCAGGGCGGCCGACTGGTGCATCCGGTGTGCCGTCAGCACGCCCTGTTCTACGGAGTCCCGGCGTGATCGCGACCAGCGACGCCGTCACCGTGGTCCAGTCCTACGTGCGACGGGCACGGTTCGCCCGCGCCGAAGCCATCACCGTTCGCTGGCCCCGGCTGCTGCGCGGGTTACTGCGCACCGGCCCGCACGTGGCGGAAATCCCGTGCGGCACAGGGCATTTCGTGACCGAGTACGCCCAGGCAGGCGCCACGGTGACGCTGGTGGACGCCTGTCCGGAGATGCTCGCCGCCGCCGTCGAGCACGCGGTCAACGCCGGTGTACCCGCCGAACGAACGGTCTTGGCGGTGGCCTACGTACACGAGCTGGAGTTCCTTTCCGAGGTCGAGCTCGTGGTGATGCCGAACGCCGCGCTGAACCAGCTCGCCTGCCAATCGTCGCTGACCGACATGCTGACCGCGCTCCGGCAGGCACTGCGTCCCGGCGTCGAGGTGCTCGCGCAGGTGGCGTGCACGCATCCCGATGGCGGGGTGGACTCCGCCACGTTCTACGACGCTGCCCGCCAGCATCGGGTGTGGTTACCCGACCGCTGGTTCGATCCCGCCCACGCCGGTGGGGCGGCCCTGCGGCGTCGCCGTCAGCACCGGGACGATGCCCGGTTGCGCATCGAGTTCGACTACGTCGACCCCGCAGGACACAGCCTCTACGCGACCACGGTGGAGCTGGCCCTGTTCTCCATCCAGCAGCTGCGGAACGCGTTCACCACCGCCGGATTCGTCCACGTGCGGTTCCTGCCCGGACAGGGCGGGCTGTCCGAGGTCCTGGCCACCACCAATCCCGGAGCCCAGCGGTGAGCGGGAACGAGACCGTGGCCGACGCGAACAAGTACTGGCGGCGCTACTACGCCGAGCGGTTTCGCTTCGGCCTGGGCACCGAGGACATCCTCGCCGCCCTGATGACCATCCCGCCCATTCCGACCTGGGTGGATCTGGGCTGCGGATCGGAGTCGATGCTGTGGGCTATCGCCCTGCGCGCCCAGCAACTCGTTGCGGTCGACGTCGATCGCACACGGCTAAAGATCCTGGGCCGGTTCGCCGAACTCGCCCGGCCTCGCGGCGTGCACACGACCGCACTGGCGCTGTGCGGGCGCGCCGAGCCCGACGATTTCCTGGCACGCTGCCGCTCATTGGTCGCACGGGTCTGCGCCGACTGCCTGAATGGTTCGCTGCCAGCCGACCTGACCGCGACCGCCTTCGACCTGGTGACCCAGTTCGGGTTGCTCGGCTTGTGCCGCAACGACGAGCACTTCACCACCCGGTTCGCCGAGATTCACCGCCTGCTCGCGCCGGGCGGCTGGACCGCCGGCGCCAACTGGGTTGCCCGCGACCGAAGCGGGCGAGTCCAACTGAACCGTCGGCTCTACCAACACGCCGCCACCCAGGCAGGCGTTCACCTGCTGTTCCTCAAGCGGATCACGACCGCCGATCCCGAGTTTCCCGCCGTGTGGACCTACGTCGGAAGGACAATGCCATGCCCGCCAGCCGAACCGCTCAGCCACCAGACCGAGGGGAGATGATCTTCGCCCCGGTCGGGATCGCGCATCTGACGAGAGACAACACCGATCTGCTGCGAGCCGCAGCCTGCGGCAAGCAGCGGCTGCGCGTCACGACCGCCGCGCAGCTGAACGGCACCCCACACATCGGCACCGTCGTCACCGTTCTCTCGGTATTCGCCGTCGCCAGCCACGCCGTAGACATCTTGAACCTTCCGGCGACGGTCATCTTCGACGCGCTGGACAACGCCCCGGCCGAGCAGGTCGAGATCGACGGCGAGGTCTACACCCGTACCGTGGGCGACCTCATCGACTCCGGCCACATCGACCGCGCAGACCGGGTCTCCGGGTTCGAGCGGCTGCTGCGGTGGGCGGCGGACCGCTCCCAGGTGCGCTACGAGTTCCGGCCGTACTCGATCTACCAAGCGCTGCCGCCGGTACGGACTTGCCTACACATCATGGCGTCCCGCCTGGACGATTTCCGGCCGATCGTGGCCCCGGCCGACGGGATCATCCGCATCCGACCACGCTGCCCCGAGTGCCGCCTGATGGAGAAATCCGCGAAGAATCTGTCGATCAACGCGGGCGACGGAGTCGTTCACCTCGACTCGCTTTGCCCGGTCCACGGCCGCTACGCGGAGACCATCGACATCAGCGGCACGGACGGCTGGTACGACGCGAACACCCCGGTCCGCTCCATCCAGAAAGGATTCCTGCTCGCCGCCGAGGGTGAGCTGTATCAGGCGTGCTCGGTATCGGTAGACGGTGCGGACTGGGGCGGTGCCTGGCACGCCCACGTCCTGGCACCCGCGCTTGCGACGCTGGGCATCCCGGCCGCCGAATGGCCGGTCAGCGTGTTCACCCCACTCCTGCTCGACCGCAGCGGCGGCAAGCTGTCCAAAACCCTCTACGTCCGCTACGGCGCCGCCTACGCCGATCTACCCGAGGCGTTCCTCAACCTCGATGTCCTGCTCGACCAGTACGGCGACGATGCGCTCGACGCAATCTGGACCGAGGTCACCCGCTGGGCGGCCGAACCGAGCCGGCTGCACCGCTCCTACACCGTCGACTACCTCGCCGACCTCATCCGCACCCCAGCCAACGCCCCGGCCCTCGATCGGCGCTCGGTCTGACCAATCCCCGGAGGTCCCCGTGATCCACGCCGTCTACGACATCACCGGCTGCACCATCCCCAATCCCGAATCCACCGAGCTGTTGGAAGCCATGCGTGCCGCCGTCGCTCGACTCGGCTGCACGGTGCTCGGCGAACTGCCCGTGGTGTTCCAGCCGCACGGCGCCACCTGCGTGCTGGTGCTGGCCGAGTCCCACCTGACCGTGTCCACCTGGCCCGAGCACAACCTCGCGCACGTCGACCTATTCACCTGCCGTGCCGATACCGACCCGGAAGAGGCGATCGCCCCGATCCTCGCCGCGCTCGGCGGGGAAACTGTGCACGGCCAGCGAATCGGTCGGCTCGGCCCCACCGGCATCGCTGCTGCCTCGGCGCCGGCAGGGGCGGGTGTCCGGTGACGAGCCTGCGGGAGAACGTCCGCGACTTCTCGCCGGAGCTCTAGGAGCAGGTCAGTAATACCGGTTGGCCTTCACCGCAGTCAGGAACACACTGAACACCGCATCTTCGATCACGAGAGTCCCGCCGCTGCGGTTCTTGGTGTCTCTGATGCCGACCAAGCCGGGAGCCTGCCCGATCTCGACGGTGATGGTCCGCATCAATGGCTAGAGGACCGGAAAAACAGCCTCCGGCCCGGCGTGGTCCGGAGGCTGTTCTCGGGGCAGGTCAGCCGAGGCGGTTGGTCTTCACCGCGGTCAGGAACGCGCCGAACGCCGCGCGTTCGACCACGAGGGTGCCGCCGTCGCGGTTCTTGGTGTCTCTGATGCCGACCAAGCCGGGAGCCTGCCCGATCTCGACGCAGTTGGATTGAGCCCCTGATCGATGGGACTTTGTCCAGCGGCTATGTCTGGGCATAGATCTCATCTCCTTGACGGTGACGGTCCGCATCGATGGCAAGAGGACGGAAAACAGCCTCCGCCCGGCGTGGTCCGGAGGCTGTTCTCGTGGCAGCTCAGCCGAGACGGTTGGTCTTCACTGCGGCCAGGAACGCGCCGAACAGCTCCCGATCTACAACCAACGTGCCGCCATCCCGGTTCTTCGTGTCCCGGATACCAACCAAGCCGGGGGCTTGGCCGA
Source organism: Actinoalloteichus hymeniacidonis (assembly GCF_014203365.1). Taxonomy (NCBI): domain Bacteria; kingdom Bacillati; phylum Actinomycetota; class Actinomycetes; order Pseudonocardiales; family Pseudonocardiaceae; genus Actinoalloteichus; species Actinoalloteichus hymeniacidonis. The sequence goes on along the minus strand of NZ_JACHIS010000001.1, from coordinate 155,265 downwards.
GTTCGACGCAGTTGCCTTCCGGCCCACTCCGGGCCGTCTTCCGCCACCCCCACAGGGAGTTCTTAGGTACGGTCATAGAGTTCGTCTCCTCGACGGTGGTGATCCGCGTGCGTCGCGATCAGCTGGACCGACTCTTCCGGACTCATCGAGACGTCCAGGAGGTTATCCCGCGCCTCTATGAATGATCTTGTGGTCAGCCTCGCGTGCACAAACGTGGAAGCGTTGAAGTGCTCCAGCTGGATCACCGGGTCAGCCTCGGCGAACTCCATGACAAACCATCCACCGACCATCGCATGGTGGTATTTCGAGTCGATTGATATCACTCGGATGTCGATGCCTGGCTTCGTGGCCATCCACGCCAAATGGTCGAGCTGCTCCGCCATCACCTCGCGTCCACCGATTCGGCGGATGAGTCCCGGCTCGTCGATGATCGCTGTGAACGTCGGGGCGTTCGGTCCGTCGAGTACCCGCTGCCTGCCCAGCCGGTACAGCACTCGGCGTTCCACCTCGGACGCGGGGAACCTGTCCGGCGCACTGGACATGATCGCCCGTGCGTACCCCGGCGTCTGACACAGGCCGGGGATCAGGACCGACGAGACGTCCGTGAGCGCGACGGCAGAGCGCTCGTAACGGGCGAGCGTGTCGAGCTGCGTCGGTGATCCCTGTTGGCTGACCTCTGACCACGTTTCGCGGTCGACGTCTCGGGCCATCTCCAGGATTCGCTCCCTGGTGGACGGGTCGGTCCCCAACGCGCCAAGAATCGTTGCCGTTTCGTTTTCTTTCGGCACCCTGGAACCGCTCTCATACCGAGTGATCCGGGAGTGCGGGGCGCCGATCCGTTCGGCCAGACCACGCTGTGTCAGGCCCGTTGCGTTGCGGGCTTCCCGCAGTGCAGCGGCCAATGCACGTGCCCGCGGCGATCGATTGTTGCCTGCCATGGAACCAGAATAGCGCGAATCGGTCGTTGATTCGCCCAATGCGATCTGATTTCAGTTTTGCGCCCTGGACCCGGTCCAGGATTATGGGCCATGGACCACCTAATCAGGGTGGCGATCCTGGAGGTGGCGATGGCACTCGTCTTGCTCGTCCTCGCAGCGCTCGGCGCCTGGTACACCGCTCTCCAGATCTACTGGCTCGTCCGATGACCGCCCCGATCGCGGACCACCTGCCCGCCGCGACCGACCGCCGCTGGGGCGGCGTATTCCGCCGCCTCGAACACCGCCACGACCCGGCCTATGGCTCCGTCGCCGTCGCGGTCTGCGGGGCGATGGTCAAGCGCATCGGGCCCGACGAAACCGTTCCGCCCTGTCCCGTCTGTTTCCCATTGGAAGTGACCCGATGACCGATCTTGTTTCCCTACCTCGCTTCTGGCGGACCGGTGAACTTCGGCGGTTGCGTGCGAAGCGCATCCGCCCGTATCTCACCGCCGCGATCCCGTGCGCGGCCTGCGGAGGGCACCCGTGACCACGTCGACTTCGACCTCGACCCCCTGTGTGGCCACCGTCCTGGCCCACACCCACACCGGTCAGCCCGAGACGCTGGTGTTGATCGCCGAGCAGCACAGCCGCGCGATCACCCTCGCCGTCAAAGGCCGGGGGCTAGCCACCCTCACCGCCCGCAGCGCCGAACGGGTCCACCAGGTCCTGACCACCGACCGGCCCAGCGCCGCCCTCGAGCTGCCGGTACTCGGCCGGGGCAGGCAGACCGCCACCCTGCGCATCACCGTCCACGGCATCGGCGTCCACCTCGGGTTACTGACCGGCCGGACTCTCACCCACCGGTGGCGCATCCACTCCCGCCCGGCGTTCACCACCGCCACCGCCCGCGCGATCGCTTACCTGGCCACCGACCACACCTGACGAGGAGCCCCGCCGATGTTGAAGCCCTGGATGCACAAACGCCCCGGCGAGACCGACCGCGAGGTCATGCATCGCCGCTCCCGCACCTGCTACTACTGCCCCCGCGAGGACACCACCGTCGACGAGAGCATCGAACACGAGAAGACCCACGAGAGGCCCGCGCACAAACCCACCACACCACCGACCGCCGACTGAACAACGACGTCCCAGGCGGAAAACCGCTACACGGCAATGACAGTTCGGGAGTCACTGATGCTGCTGAATGGCCTCGCCGGTACCGCTGCGGGCGGACTGGCACTCATGGTGTTCGGAATTGCGCTGCTCTGGTTCTCCTTCGGCGCACCGGTCTCGGTTTTGGCCGGTCACCCCCACACCACCGCCCCGAAACCCAGGCCACCCGTCGCCGAGGTCGAGCACTATCCGGCCGACCCGCCACCCTTCGACGACTACGCCTACGCCCCGGTGCACTACGACCCCACCGCAGGCGATGCCCTTCTACTCCGAGAGACAGCCGATGACGCCGACACCGACACCGATGACTGGTTCAGCGTCGCCGCCATCACCGCACGCTGCGCCCAGACATCGCCGGCCGCTTCCCGGACACCGGCAGGCCCGGCCGGTTACGTGACCGCTTTCTCCGGCACGCTCGATGTTCCGATGCTCAAGAGTGCGGCGTGATCAATCCATCGGGTTCCACCCGCATCGGAACAATGAGCTGCATTCCGGTGCGGGGATGGGTCAACACCTCGATGTCGTGGCGATAGACCTCACTGAGCAGTTCGGGTGTCAGTACCTCCGCCGCCGTCCCGCAAGCGACCAAATTGCCCTCGGCGAGCACCGCCACTCGGTGGGCATAAGCCGCAGCCAACCCCAGGTCGTGCAACACCACGACCACCGCATCGCCCTCGGCAGCCCGCTCCCGAGCCACCGTCAACACCGCCTCTTGATGGCGCAGATCCAGCGCGGCGGTCGGCTCGTCGAGCAGCACGATCCCGGTTTGCTGCGCCAACACCCTGGCCAACGCGACCCTGGCGCGCTCCCCACCGGACAGTGCGTTGAAGGGTCGATCGACGAAGTCGGTGACCCCGGTCCTGGTCATCGCCTCCGTGATCGCGGCCTCGTCCTCCGTCGGGGTCGCGATGCTCCGCCACGGGGCCCGGCCCATCCGAACCACATCCAGGACGCTGAAGGGAAAGGACAGCGTGATGTGCTGCGGCAACACCGATCGATAGCGGGCCAGCTCGGCGGCCGAGAATCCGTCGAGCGGTTGCTCGTCCAACCGCACGGTGCCAGCGTGCGGCCGACGGTCGCCCGCCAACACCGCGAGCAGGGTGGATTTGCCCGCCCCATTGGGCCCGACCAGTGCCAACAGCTCACCCGCCCGCACGTCCACGTCGACCCCGGACAACACCGAGGCACCACCCAGACGCACCCCGACCCCGGTGGCGGAGATCGCCACCGCCCCGGTTTGCCTACGCTCGGCCGGTCGGCGCCGCGTGGTCCAGCGGCCCAGCCAACCTGTCGTCATCACGCCCATCCGCCGGGCCCCGTCCTCGATTTACGGATCAACCACAGGAAGAACGGCCCGCCGACCAGCGCGGTCAACACGCCGAGCGGCAATTCTTGGTGCTCGATGAGGTTGCGCGCCAAGAGATCCGCGCCGACCACGACCAACGCCCCGCCCAAGGCGCTGGCGGGCAACAACAACCGATGGCCGGGTCCGGCGATCAGCCGGATCACATGCGGCACCACCAGACCCACGAAACCGATGACCCCGGTGAAGGCGACGCCCGCCGCCGTGAGCAGGGCCGCAGTGATGACCAAGCGCAGGCGCAACCGTTCGACGTCCACCCCGAGATGGCGGGCGGACCGTTCGCCGAGGGACAGCAGATCCAGTCGGCGCGAATCGCGGAAGGACACCGCCAGGCCGACCGCCACACACCCGAGCACCACCCACACCGCAGGCCACAGCGCCCTATTGAGACTGCCGAGATTCCAGAAGGCCATCGTGGTGCGGACATCGTCGTCGGCGAGAAAGGTGAAGAAGCCGATGACCGCTCCCGCCAGGGCGTTCACCGAGATGCCGGTCAGGATCATGGTGACGACGTCGGTGCGCCCCTCGGTGCGAGACAGGCCGTAGACCAGCAGCGTCGTCAACAGCCCACCGATGAAGGCCGCGACCGCCATCGTCGCATTCCCGAAGGTGGTCAACCCGAAGACGATCACCGTGAACGCACCGACCGCCGCGCCGGAGGACACCCCGATCACGCTGGGCTCGGCCAGCGGATTCCCGAAGACGCCCTGCATGACCGCGCCCGCGCAGCCGAGTGCGGCCCCGACCAGCACCCCGAGCAACACCCGGGGAAACCGCACGTTCCACAGGGCACTCTGGCCCTGCGGATGTGTCGGCAGCGGTCCGATCTCGATGCCCAGCCAATGCAGCAGCGAACCCAGCACCTCCGCAGGCGGCACCCGGACCTGGCCGACCCCGGCGGCGACGATGCACACCACCAGAAGCCCGCCGGTCAGCACTGTCAGCAGCCCACCTCGGCGCAGCCGTCGCGCGATGCTGTTCCGGTTGGACGGTCGGCGGGTTCCTCGTGGCTGGTTCGTTGACTGCCGGGTTTCGTCCTGCACCGTGGAGCTCATCCGGCGCGTTCGATTCTGGCGGCGAGGTCCACCACGATCTGGCCGGTGCGCGGCCCGAAGCTGAGCAGTGTCCCGTCGTCCACATCGACGACGCATCGATTACGGCCCGCCGGAGTCTGTGCCACGCCGGGCACCTCGACCAGCCCATCGACGCCGCCGACCGATTCCAGGCCGCCGGACATCATCAGGATGACGTCGGGCGCCGCATTGATGAGTGCCTCGCTGGTGATCGGCCGGAATTTCTCGATGCCGATGTCGCTGCCCGCATCGATCCCACCGATGGCCTCGATCATCGAATCGGCCCCGGAACCCTCGCCCGCCAGCAGATACACCCCGGCGCTGCCCCGCAGGTAGAGAAAGGCGATGCGCGGACTCGGTCCGGCCGCGCCGACCTGGTCCAGGGCCGAGGCGAGCTCGGCCTCGGTGCGTTCGATGAGCTGCTCCCCGGCCTCGGGCACTCCCAGCGCCTCGGCCACCACCTCGATCCGGGGGGCGATCTCCTCGATCGACCAGGCCTCCTCGAAGGAGACCACCGGGACGCCGGACTCGCGAAGCTGGGTGATGACCTCGGGTGGTCCGATGCTGGAATCGACCAACACAACACTGGGGTCCAGGTCGAGCACGCCCTCGGCCGACAGGTCGTGGGCCTGGGTCACCACCGGCAGGTCCTCGGCCTGCTCGAAGGTGGTGGCGATGTCTCGTCCGACGACGTTGTCCCCGAGTCCGAGACTGAACACGATTTCGGCGAGGGAGCCGTTCAGGTTGACCGCGAGAATGCGGCTCACGTCGGTGACCTGCACCTCGGTGCCGTCGGCCGAGGTGACGTCGACGGGGAGTTGTGGGGTCGGCGCCGAGTCGATCGGGTCGACGGCGACCGATTCTGCTGCGGATTGCGCTGGCACACAGGCGAACGGGCTGGATTCGGTGGCCTCGTCGCCGGGGATCGAGCAGGCAGAGAGGAAGCAGGCTCCCAGTACCGCCACGGCCAGCCCGGCGGCGTGATCAGCGAGACGCATCGTCGGTCGCCTCGCGGTTCGCGGCTCGGTCCGCATCGGATTCGGTGGCCTCGGGATCCGTTTCGGTGGCAGGCGTCGTGTCGGTGCGCTTCCGCCGCACCAGCAGGAAACCGAGTCCGATCAGCACGAGCAGTCCGATGGCACCGCCGATCAGGACGGGGCTGGTCGAGGTGTCCTCCGAGACCGGGGCGCTCTCGGCCGATTCCTCCCCGTCGGCAGCGGCCTCGGCCGCGCCTGTCTCGGCGAAGCTGATCGGGATCAGCACGTCCTGGCTGCGGTCGGCGGTACGCAGGTGATCGGTCCGGGTGACGACGCCGCAGGGCGTGGCCAGGCAGTCGGTGAACTGGTCTTGAGCCTGCACGGTCAGTTCCACGGTGAACCCGCCGCCCGGTTCGTAGGCGGTGGCAAGGCCTTCGCCGTAGGGCGGTGGATTCGACGAGATCCAACTCGACGCGCCGCTCTCGCCCTCCATGTCGACGCCGCCGAGGCACGGCCCCGGTTGGCCGCCCGGTTCGGGCAGCACACACAACGCGACGTAGATGCCCTTGTTCTCGTCGAATCCGCTGCCGGTGACGGTGACCTGTTCGCCTGCGGGGTCCAGTCCCTCGGTGCGAGAGACGGTCAGGGTCTGCCCCGCCGCGCCCGTTTCCTCGGTGCCGCCGGAGGTCGATGCCAGCGCGGTGCTGCCCGCCGCCATCGGCGCGACCAGCAGTGCTGCGCAGAGTCCTATCGTTGCAACGAACCGCATCAGGCTACGTCCTCGGTGTTGGCAGGCGATGGGATGCGCGGCAGGTACACCGCAGCGAGGTCGACGAGCATGTCGGTGTTGAGCTGGTAGGCGAGCAGGGATTCCTCGATGACGCGATCCTGCTCCTCGTCGTCCCAGCCGGTGTCGTCGAGTAATTCCCGGTACGCCGCCTTGAAGACGGGTGGCTTCGGGATCAGATCGAAGGCGTAGAAGCGGGCGCCATCGCCGTCGATTCCGTAGACCTCGGCGAGTCGGCGACCGACGATGCGCCCGCCGGAGAGGTCACCGAGATAGCGGGTGTAGTGGTGGGCGATGAACCCGCCCGGCCAGTCGAAGCAGACCTCACGAATCCGGTCCAGATAGCGGACGGTCGCCGGGGTCGGTTCGAGGTGGTCTCGCCACTGTGGACCGTGCAGGTGTCGCAGGTCGGCTTCGAGTGCGGCGGTGCGCGACAACTCGTCGAAGACGAACCGACCGGCGATGGGGTCGGTGCGCATCCGCGCCGAGGCCTCCTCCAACAGCGAGTACAGCTGGTAGTGCTGCGCGACCAGCCCCGCATAACCTGCACGGGACAGCTCTCCCCCGAGAAGCGCGTCCAGGTAATCGGTGTGACGGGCGGCTTCGTGCCAGTTCCGACCGCGGTCTCTGAGTCGTTCGGCGAAGCCCGTCTCCCGAGCACTCTTCGTGTGCATTGCACCCCTGCCTGAGGTCCATGAGTGGAACCGGTTCGGATTCGGCCACCGTCGCGCGGGTGGACCCGAGCGCGAGCCCTGCGGCCGACAACGCCACATCGCAGCTGGTCACCGCCGCTACGACCGACGAATTCCCCTCCAAGCCAACCTTGTTGACTATCTCAGATTAGGTTAGGCTCACCAAAATTAACATAGGGAAGCCTTGCCAAAGTAGACAGCAGGTTCCGGGGAAGTACCGCGCTGCAAGCGGTCTGGCTTGCCTCCCGACCAAGACCACGTGCCGAGCGAATGACCGCGCTGGCGCCGTGGCGAGACCCGGCAGCGGTGTGTCGAGGCACCGACCGCGGCTCGTCCCATCAGCAGTTCCCGATCACCCACCACTCGTCGGCGGACACCGAACGACAATCCGACCTAGTAGGAGTGCTGCACGACATGAGGACGAGTGGAAGACGCATCACCGACCGGCTGAGATGGCCGGTCGCCGCCGCCATCGCCGCGACGATGGCACTGGGCACGGCCGTTCCCGCGATCGCCCAAGCGCAGGGCGACCCCGGTCCGGAGGGGCAGCAGATCACCGTCTCCAAGACGGCCGATCTCGACCGCGCCGGTGAGACCATCACCGTCACCGGCACCGGATTCGACATCGCGAAGGGCATCTACCTGGCCTTCTGTGTCGACAATGGCCCGGGCGTCACCCCGAGCCCCTGCATCGGCGGGGTCGACATGACCGGCGAGAGCGGCAGCTCGGTATGGATCTCGTCCAACCCGCCGCCCTACGGCGTCGACCTGGCCAAGCCCTACACCGACGAGGGCGACGGTCGAGGCGGCTTCGAGTTCGACCTGCGGCTCGCCTCGTCGGACGAGTACACCGACTGCCTCGACGAGGGCGTCGTCTGCTCGGTGATCACCCGCGCCGACCACACCAGGGCGGGCGACCGATCCCAGGACGTCCGGGTTCCGGTGACCTTCGCCGAACCTCGGCCCATCGCCGACCCCTCGGTCACGCTGTCCGCGTCCGAGGGCCTCGACCCGGCGGGCGACACCGTCACCGTCTCCGGAACCGGCTTCAACCTGCCCCCAGGCGTTCCCGGTATCTACGCGGTCTTCGGCCCGCACAACGAGGACTACTGGACCGACGCGAGCGTCTACCACTCGGCGGCCTTCCTCACCGCCGCCGACCTGGCCTCGGGAAGCTTCGAGACCGATCTCGACGTCGTCGCCGAGTACGAGACCGGATCCGGCGTGATCGACTGCGTCGCCGTCGGCTGCGAGGTGCTCACCTTCGCCGCGCACGGCTCCACCGACCGGACCCTGGACACCTTCACCCCGGTGTCCTTCGCCGACACCGCAACCGAACTCGACCCCGCACTCACCGTCTCCAAGACCGAGGGACTCGGCGCGCAGGGCGAATCCGTCGAGGTCACCGGCTCGGGCTTCGCTCCGGGCCAGGGCATCTACCTGGCCCAGACCGTCGAATTAGGCGAGGCCGCCTACCCCGAGACCTACACCTCGGCTGCCTGGCTGTCCGCAGTCGACGAATCGGGCACCTTCACCGAGACGATCGAGCTGGCGCCGTCGTTCGAGAAGGACGGCCGAGCCGTGGACTGCGCGAAGCAGGATTGCTACGTCGCCGCGTTCAACGACCACACCGCCATCGCCGATCGCTCCCAGGACGTCTGGGTGCCGATCACCTTCGCCGAGAACAAGGACGTCCAGCAGGAGCCGAACGGCACCGGTCAGGCGACCGGACCGGAGGGCCAGCAGGTCGAGGCGACCCCGGTCGACGACCTCGACCCCGCAGGCGCCGACGTCCGGGTGACCGGCAGCGGCTTCGATGTCGACAAGAACATCTACGTCGCACTCTGCGTGGACAACGGCCCCGGCGCGCAGCCGACGCCGTGTGTGGGCGGGGTGGACATGAGCGGCGAGGCGGGTTCCTCGAAGTGGATCGGCACCGATCCCTACGGTTCGAACCTGACGATCCCGTGGGGTTCGGGCGGTTCCTTCGACGTCACCCTGACCGTGCCCGCCGCCGACGAGTTCGTCGACTGCCGGGAGACGGCGTGCTCGATCATCACCCGCCGCGACCACCAGGCGGGCGGGGATCGCTCCCAGGACACCCGGATCCCGGTGACCTGGGCGGACGGTTCGAATCCCGGTGGCCAGGACGACGACCAGGACGACGATGACCCGACCAATCCGGCACCCGACGGCTCGGGACCGGACGGCTCGGGTCCCGATGGCGACAACCTCGGCCCGGCAGGCAACGGTGGACCCGGTTCGGAATCCGGTCCGAACTCGGCGGTCCGGAACCTGGCGTCCACCGGCATCAACGGCGCATGGCCGCTCTCCTTGGCGGCGGTCGCGCTGATCGGAGCGGGCGGCCTCACGCTCGGACTCTCGCGACGACGTCGCGCCAACGAAACCGAATGAGATAGGGCCGTTGTCGGTCGGTGGGCTCCCCTGCGAACCCACCGACCGACAACGGTATTCGACCGAGAACAGCCCGAAGGCACGTGCTCGGACAGGTCTCACGCCTGCCTGCGACGGCAAACGGATTCCGTCACCAGCGATACTCGCATGCTACGGAACACGGAACTATGTTGAAGCCCGGTCTAGGGCGAGTGGGCGCGCAGCACGCCCCAGACCGGAGTCGACGTATGGGGGCGAACCGATCGAACTGGGAGCGCTCCCAATGATCAAGAGTAACGGGACTGAAATTTGCTGTAAACCCCTGGCGGCTAACGAAGTTCGCATAATGACTACCGCCCGCCCCGTTGCCCGCCGTAAAACAGCCATCCGTCCGGGTGAGAGCGTTCGCCGTTCGGCCGAATAGGCCGCCACTCGACGCGGTCACCATCGATCACAGCCAGCCTACCTGCGGGAGCGCTCCCACAGCTGTGGTCGATGCCGTTTCCCCGCTCGCCTGCGCAAAAAATCCGTCGCCACCGCTGAAGTCCGCGAGCAGAATCGATCGATGGCGTTTCCCTCGAACTCCAGCATCGACGGACCCGGCCGTGATCCGTATCCGCTACTCGGCCGACGCGCGTTGATCACCGGTGTGAGTAGACGACGCGGCATCGGCTACGCCGTGGCCAGGAGATTCGCCGCCTATGGGGCCGACATCGTCTTTCAGCACCACGTCCCACACGACCGGGAACAGCATTGGGGCGCCGATCCGGCGGGCATCGATGGAGTGTCGGCGGGCATCCGCGAAGCGGCGAGCAACCCGCGAGCGCGGATCGAACAGCTTGCCGCCGATCTCCGGGCACCGGCCGCCCCCGCAACGCTGTTCGACACCTCGGTCGAGCAATTCGGTCCGATCGACATCCTGGTGTGCAACCACGCCCAGTCCGCGCCCGACGGTGACCTCGAAGCCATGACCGAGGAGACCCTCGACCTGCACTGGGCGGTGAACACCCGCTCGTCCATCCTGCTGGCCCAGCGATTCGCCGCGCACCACGATGGCCGAGACGGCGGGCGGATCATCTTCCTGACCTCCGGTCAGAATCTCGGGCCGATGACCGGCGAGGTCGCCTACGCGGCGGCCAAGGGCGCGCTGGCGGCGATCACCCCGACCCTGGCCGACCACCTCGCCGACCGAGGCATCACCGTCAACGCGGTGAACCCGGGCCCGGTCGACACCGGCTATGCCCCGCCCGACGCGGTCGCCGCCGTGGCCGCCCGCTTCCCCGGTGGCCGATGGGGCGAGCCCGACGATCCGGCCCGCCTGATCTCCTGGCTGGTCACCGACGAGGGCCGGTGGATCACCGGGCAGGTCATCAACTCCGAGGGCGGGTTCCGCCGCTGGTCTTGATCGGTGGGCAGCCGAGAAATAGGGGTTTTCAATATCACCCGCAGTACCGTAGTCGTCACCATCGGCCGATACTGGAGACAACGGCATCGGCATCCGAAGGAGTCGGCGATGAGGCGATGGTGGCAGGCATTGGCCGCGGCGCTGGTGGTGACCGGCGGTGGCATCGCCGTCAACATCGCGACCGAATCGGTGGACAACGTCCTAGCCTGGGTCGCCGTCGGCGTGGCGACCCTGGCCGGAGCGGGGATAACACTCTGGACCGGCCGGGACGACGGCAAGCAGCACTCGGCCGAGGATGCCCCGGCCGGTGAGCCGCACGGGCGGACCACGCACAACTCGATACACGGCGATGTCAGCGGATCGGTGATCCAGGCAGGCGAGGTTCGGGGCGGAGTGTCCTTCAACTCGCCGCCCAGGACCGTGCAGCAGCGAGCCGAGGCACGGGATAACGCGGTCATCCAGCAGGCGGGCGGCGACATCAATCGCAATCGCCGCGGCGACGACTCCGGTTGATCGGCCGGTCCCTCAGCGCCGCTCGTTGTCGATGATCCTGGTCAGGTTCGACCGGGTGGTCTCCAGTTCGGCGATGGCAGCGCCGATCCGATCACGCTGCTTGACCAGCTCGTCGACCAGTTCCGGGCAGCTGGGCAGCAGACGGCCGTCGTCGGTGACCATGCACGGCAGGACCTCGACGATCTGGGCGGTGTTCAGCCCGGCGTCGAGCAGGACCCGAATCCGCTGCACCGCCGCGATGTCCAGTTCGCGGTACTCGCGATAGCCGCTGGGTAGTCGGCGCGGCTGAAGTAGTCCCTGCTCCTCGTAGTACCGCAGGGCGCGTTCGCTGACGCCGGTCCGTCGCGATAGTTCCCCGATCCGCATTCGCACTCCTGCCTTGACTCTCACGTCAACGTGAAGGTTTAGCTTCGCGAGCATGACATCCGTAACCGTCCTCGGACTCGGGCCCATGGGCCGCGCAATAGCAACCGCCTGCACCACCTCGGGCCACTCCACCACCGTGTGGAATCGCACGCCCGGCAAGGAGACCGGCCTCGACGTGACCGTCGCCGAGACCGCGAGCGAGGCGATCACCGCCAGCCCGCTCGTGATCGTCTGTGTGCTGAACTATCCGGCCGCGCAGTCGATCCTCGACGCCGAAGCGCTCAAGGGCCGCACGCTGCTCAACCTGACCGGAGGCTCCCCCGAGCAAGCCCGCGAAATGGCAACCTGGGCGGCCGACCACGGCATCGCTTATCTGGACGGCGTGATCCTCAACGGCATCGTCGGCGGCCCCGATGCGGCCCTGCTCTACAGCGGGTCGAGCGAGATCTATGCGGCACAGCAGCACACGCTGGCAGCACTCGGTGAGAACGGCCGGTACCTCGGCGAGGACCCCGGACAGGCCGCGGGCTTCAACATGTCACTGCTGGATCTGTTCTGGACCTCGATGTTCGGGGTGGTGCACTCCTTCCAGCTGGCGGCGGCCGAGAACATCAGTCCGGCGGCGTTCAACGGTCCTGCCAAGGACATGACGACGATGCTGCCGGACCTGATCGACCTGGTCACCGCGCACCTCACCAGCCACGAGTTTCCCGGCGACGCGTCCACCATCGACTCGGCCGCCTCGATCCTGGACGACGTCATCGAGACCGCGCGGGCGGGCGGTGTGGATGCCGACCTGCTCCGCGCGGGCCGCGCCGCCGTACAGCGCGCCATCGAGGCCGGACACGGCGCGGAAGGCTTCTCCCGACTCGCGGTGCGGTGATTCCCGTGTGCCGTTAGCTGCGGTCGGTCGCTGGGCGCACTGAGAGCAGATTCGTCCCGTCATGCGCCCGGAACCGTGCACCCGCCCCGGACAGCGCATCAGCGACGCGCACCGCGAAGGCAGGGGTCATCGCGGTAGCGGCCTCGGCAGCGGTCAGCCAGGTGATCTCCCTGGCCTCGCCGTCGACCTTGTCGATCACCGTGCCCGTTGGTACGCATCGAAAGACGAGCGCGATGACCCCCAGTCCCAGGTTCTGATAGACGCCGGTGAGCCGGTTGACGACGACCTCGACGCCGGTTTCCTCCAACACTTCCCGGCGGACGCCGTCCTCGGCGGTCTCGGCCCGTTCGAGGATTCCTCCCGGCGGTTCCCACCGCCCGTTGTCGGCTCGCCGAATGACCAGAATGCGACCGTCCTCGCGGGTGACGACACCTGCAACGCTGACGGAGTACGGCGGCAAGTCGGTCATTCGGCGGGTGTCCTCGGCTGTGTCTGGGTGTCTGGGTGTCTGGGTGTCTGGGTGTCTGGGTGGGTTCAGCTCGATAGTCGGGTGAGCAACAGATCAGGATTCAGGGCCCGCAGCGGAGCACGGTTGGCCTCCCGGGTCGCATAGGCGATGACAAGACAGCCGACGGCTTGCGCCGCAAGGACGTCGGCGTCCGAGTCGCCGATGAGGAGACACCGCCGCACGTCCACCCCGATCGCACTGGCGGCTTGCCGAAGCAGATAAGGGTCGGGCTTCATCAGATTCGGATCGTGCGGATCGCGCCCCTGCACGTGGTCGACGTAGCCACCGAGACCACCGGTCGCCAGGTACACCTCGATGGCATCGCCGGTGTTGTTGCTGACGATGGCAAGCGGCCGCCCGGTCGCATGCCAACTCGCCATGAGTTCGCTGATGCCGGAAGTGGGCCTGGCGCTCTGTACCGCCTCGATCTCATGGGCGCGCAGGATCGCCTCGGCTTCCCGTCCGAGTTCGGGTGAAAGATCGACGGCGGCACGCAGGATGGTGTGCGGACCGGTCGCGTCGACCTCGGGCGGCAGCGCTCGGCCAGCAGCCTGGATGCGCGTGTTCATCTCGGCGGCGATGCCCGACGCGGGATATCTAGCGAAAACCGAACAGACCGGTCCATCGAAGTCCAACAGGAGCGCGTCCGCATCGTCGAACAACCTGCGGAAGAGTGCCGTGTCATCGACGGGAACGTGGTTCATCGGGGACGCCGGTCGATGGCGATGGTCCACATACCGCCGAGCGTCCATGATCCTCGGGGCGTGGGCAAGGCGGAACGGCGAGCCGGACGTCCCGGCCTGCGGGCGGTGCGTACGACCAACGCCAAGCTGCGGATGCGGATCTCCGACGCCGTCGGTGCCTATAAGCCACCGACTCGAAAGATGAGCCGAATAGCACGGAATCCGAGCAAGACGACTAACCGCACGCAGACAGCACTTGAACCTCTTTGATCGCGGAAACACCGAAGGCCCAGGACCAGAGTGGACATCCTCTGACCTGGGCCTTCGTGCAACGAGCGGATGACGAGAATCGAACTCGCGTATTCAGCTTGGGAAGCTGATGTTCTACCATTGAACTACATCCGCAGCATGACACAGCATACACGCAGCCCGGACCCGTGCGAAGAGCAACCCTGCGGTTAGGGTGGGTGTGTGCTCCTCAGCGATCTGGACCTGCGTAAAGAGATCGACGGAGGTCGACTCACCCTCGACCCCTTCGAACCCGAGTTGGTGCAGCCGTCCAGCATCGACGTCCGGCTGGACCGGTTCTTCCGGGTGTTCGACAACACGAAGTACACCCACATCGATCCCGCGCTCCAGCAGGACGAACTGACGTCGCTGGTCGAGACCGAGGGCGATGATCCCTTCGTTCTGCATCCCGGCGAGTTCGTGTTGGGATCCACCTTCGAGGTGGTCGGGCTGCCGTCCGATCTCGCGGGTCGGTTGGAGGGCAAGTCCTCTCTCGGCCGGTTGGGGCTGCTCACCCATTCCACGGCGGGGTTCATCGATCCGGGGTTCTCCGGGCACATCACCCTGGAGCTGTCCAACGTCGCCAATCTGCCGATCACGCTCTGGCCCGGGATGAAGATCGGCCAGCTGTGTCTCTTCCGGCTGTCCAGCCCCGCCGAGAATCCCTACGGTTCGACCAAGGCTGGTTCCCGTTACCAGGATCAGCGTGGTCCGACGCCGTCGCGGGCGTACCTGAACTTCCGGCGGACCGATACCCGTCGCTGACGGCGGCGGTTCCGACTGCGCCGCGTCAGCTGGCCTCAGGCGGGTAGGTCGGTCGCCCTGACTCGGACGTCGATCGTGCCGTCGGCGCCCGGTGCCCACTCGATATCGGTGAGGCTGTTGACCACGAGGTCGGCCTGCAAGCCCGTGACATGCGGATTGGTGAGCACGCCGAGCGACCGCATGCCCGCGGCCTTCGCGGAGGCGATGCCTGCGGCGGCATCCTCGACTACCAGGCAGTCCTCCGGTGCGACGCCCAGTTTGTGTGCGGCGGCCAGATAAGGAGCCGGGTCCGGCTTTCCGACCTGCACGTCGTCCGCGCTGATCAGCGTCGCGGGCGGCACCAGGCCGCCTGCGCCGAGCCGGGCGATGGCCAGGTCGCGCCGGGCGGAGGTGACGATCGCGCCTTGCGCCGGCCCCAAAGCCGCCAGGGCGGTCGCGGCGCCGGGCAGCGCGACGACGCCCGCCAGGTCGGCCAGCTCCAGTTCGTCCAGACGTCGGGCCGCCTCGGCGAGTTCGGCGGGTGCCGAGGTGGGCAGGAGGTCGGCGATGATCTCCACGGCACGACGGCCGTGGCTATGGGCGAGTTCCGCCGGATCGACGCCGAACTCGTGGCACCAGCCCGTCCAGCAACGGGTCACCGCAGGCGTCGAGTCGATGAGGGTCCCGTCGAGGTCGAACAGCACCGCCGTGACAACGAACCCTCGGTCGGTCTCGCGGAGCCCGCTCGTTCCCATCGCCATGACCTACACGGTGCAGAGGATCCGGGGAGAAGTCTAGGAGCCCGCTGGCATGACCTTGCGCACTTCTCCGGGCGACGCCCAGATCATCGCAGGTCACGGCATCCTGCCGTAGCGAGCCAGCACTCTGGCGCGCAACTCCGGATCCGATCTGGGCACCGGTTCGAGGAAGATCTCGTCCAGTTCGACGAACTCCTCGCGCAGCTCGGCGTCGATCCGCACACACGCCCTCTCCAGCTCGCCGACGGTGAGGGTGTCGTCGAAATCCAGCCGGGCGCAGAGCAGTACCCGGTCGGCGCCGGTGCTCATGGTGAGCAGGTCGACCACCACCTCCACCTCGGGCCGCTCCCGTAGCCGGCGCCGAATCCGGTCGATCAGCCTGCGGTTGGCCTGTTGGCCGATCAGCAGGGCGCGGTTGGAACGGCCCAGGACGTAGGCGACGACCGCCAGCAGCACGCCGATGGCCAGCGAGGCCGCCGCGTCCCACACGCCCGAGCCGGTGAGCTGGTGCAACCCGACGCCGAGGAAGGCCAACAACAGACCGATCAGCGCGCCGCTGTCCTCCAACAGCACCGTCTTGGCCGTCGGATCGTCCACCGAACGCAGGTAATGGAAGAACGGCGTCTGTTCTTCCGCTGCCTCGCGGCGGATCTGCCGGACGGCACGAAGCCAGGACACCGACTCCAGCACGAAGGCCAAGCCCAGCACGAGGTACGCCACCTCCGGGCGGGTCTGCTCCTGCTCTCCACTGAGCGAGCGGATGCCCTCGGCGATCGCGAGCACCGAGCCGGAGGCGAAGATGGAGATCGCCGCCATCAAAGACCAGAAATACCGCTCTTTGCCATACCCGAATGGGTGTCGCCGATCCGCTGGTCGGCTGGACCGACGCAATGCGGTGAGCAACAGGACTTCGGTGATCGTATCGGCCACCGAATGGGCGGCCTCGGCGAAGAGCGCGGCGGATCCGGTGATCAAGCCGGCAATAGCCTTGAGCACTGCGATTCCGGCGTTGACGAGCAACGCGACAACCACGGTCAACCCGCTGCCGCTTTCGGGCTTGCTCGGTTCCGTGGTCGTCATGCTTCTCCCATCCAAAGCAGCCGTGCTCACTCTCACGGTAAAACCGATCGGTTGATTCTGCCTTTTGTGGCTCATCTGTCGCCGAGTTCAGACCGTAGCTACTGCCAGGAGTTCGTCGTACCCACTATGGAGGTGACGTCTCGATGGTCGAAACAGGTTCGTATACAGCTAGTCCGTCCACCAAACCAGCGACAAGCCGATTGCTCTATGTCGCACTCATCGCAGCCAGTGCCGCGTTAGGCGGCTTTCTGTTCGGCTTCGATACCGCCGTGATCAACGGCGCCATAACCGGCGTTCAGAATCGATTCAATATCGGCGCCGGAGCAACCGGCCTGGTCGTCTCATCTGCACTGATCGGCTGCGCCTTGGGTGCGTGGTTCGCCGGCTCATTGGCCGATCGGGTCGGGCGAATCAGAACTATGCAGATTTCCGCAACCCTCTATGGAGTGGCCGCGCTGGCT
Source organism: Actinoalloteichus hymeniacidonis (assembly GCF_014203365.1). NCBI lineage: Bacteria > Bacillati > Actinomycetota > Actinomycetes > Pseudonocardiales > Pseudonocardiaceae > Actinoalloteichus > Actinoalloteichus hymeniacidonis. The sequence continues at coordinate 138,200 of NZ_JACHIS010000001.1, read as the reverse complement.
GCTTCGATGGCCTTCTCCCCGTTCGATTTGATCTTCTGGCGGGTACTCTGCGGCCTGGGGATCGGCTTGGCATCGGTCACCGCTCCCGCCTACATCGCCGAGATCTCGCCCGCCGCCTACCGGGGCAGGCTGGGTTCCCTGCAACAGCTCGGGATGGTGCTCGGCATCGCCAGCGCCCAACTCCTGAACTATGCGATCGTCGCGGTGGCCGGTGGAAGCGCCGAGAAACTGGGCCCCATCGCGGCCTGGCAATGGATGCTGTTAATCGCCACGATACCCGCCATCGTGTTCGGTGTCCTGGTCTCCCGAATTCCCGAGTCACCCCGCTATCTGGTGGCGAAGAATAGGTTCACCCAAGCCGGTGGAGTACTTCAGCGGATCGAGACCGGCGACGTCGATAAACGATTGTCGGAGATTCGCCAATCCCTGGATAACGAGTCGAAGCCGAAGCTTCGAAATCTGCGTATCGGGCGCTTCGGACTACTACCTATCGTGTGGGTGGGTATCACACTGGCGATGCTTCAACAGCTCGTCGGTATCAACGTGATCTTCTACTACTCGGCGACGCTATGGCAGTCGGTCGGTTTCGGCGAGGACACCGCCCTGTTGAACAGTGTCATCAGCGCCATCGTCAACCTGCTCGGCACCTTCGTGGCGATCGCGTTGATCGACCGAGTCGGTCGGCGCCCGATCCTGTTGGTGGGGTCGGTCGGGATGACGGTCTCGCTCGGCGTGGCGGCGTGGTGCTTCAGCTTCGCCGAGGTCGTCGACGGCGCCACGGTGCTCCCCGCGCTTCAGGGCCAGATCGCGTTCGTGGCGGCGAACATGTTCGTGTTCTGCTTCGCCTCGGCTTGGGGCCCGCTCACCTGGGTGCTGCTGGGTGAGATGTTCCCCAACCGGGTGCGCGCGATTGCCCTCTCGGTTGCCGCCTCCGCGCAGTGGGCGGCGAACTGGTTGGTCTCCACGACCTTCCCGAGCCTGTCGGAGTTCAGCCTGACCTTCGCCTACGGGCTGTACACGACGTTCGCGGCGCTCTCGTTCTTCTTCGTCGCCAAGTTCATCCCCGAGACGCGAGGCAAGACCCTGGAGGAGATGTGACCGAGGCGATCACGACGCGTAGATCTGCCGGGCCACCTGGTCCTTGCGCAGCCGGTACTCGCGCAGCGCCTCCGGGCTGTAGCCACCGGCGTCGGGGCGGACGGGTGTCTCGGTGACGTCCTCCACCATCGTCCAGCCGCTACCGAGATCGATCAACGAGCGATGTTTGGTCGCGTAGTAGTCGGGGCTGACGCTCACCGCCACTCCGCTCGCCCCGACCGCCGAGGCGATCAGGTGCGGGTGGAAGCGGCTGGAGATCCAGGTCTGACCCGGCGCGGCGGGCAATCCGGTGTCCATCAGTTCGGACAGCGGATAAAAACGGGCATCGGGCAGCTCGTGCTCGATGAGGGAGAACACCTCGCGGTCCACCCGGGGGATGCACTCCACCACGCCCAGCCGCGTCGAGTCGACCCCCCATTCCCGCAGGGTGTCCAACACGAACCCGGCCAGTCGGGGCACGCCCAGCTCCACCAGGTCGGACTGCATGCAGACCATGACCTCGCGGACGTCGTCGTCCTGGCGGTAGAGATGCGGTCCCAGCCCGAAGAAGACGTCGTCGCAGCTGTGGATGACCGGGACGGTCTTGCTGAGCATGTCGGCCGATTTCGCGTCGCGGACATCGACGACCTCGAAGCGTTGGGCCAGTTCACGCAGCAGCGGTTCGCTGTAGCTGGGGGCCGGGAACAGTCCCACACCGGTCATGGCCGCCTTGCCGCCGGAGCGGCGGACGGCTGCGGCGGCACCGGCCAGCAGGCCGACGTGTCTCGGCCAGATCCGGTTCACATAGCCGCCGCCGATGATGTGCACGACGTCGGCGCGCACCAGCAGTTCGACGCCCGCCACCCAGCGGGGCGCCAGACCGGGGAAGTCGACGCAGCGTTGGGCGAAGTCGGCGACGCCCCACGGCTCGTCGGTCGGCGCCTCCCAGCACAGCCGCCACAGCGTGTCGGTGAAGCGAACCCTCGGGTGTAGGTCGCCGAGCATCACCTGAGCCGGGCCGGGGCTCGGGCAGTCCAGCCAGACCTCGGCCTCCGGGGCCACCTGCGCGAGATAGCGCAGCCAGGTGGCCGCGATGATCTCGTCCCCATAGTTCGGGAAGCCGGTAGTACCCACCAGGTAATAAAGCGGCCGCCCGCTGTCGCTGCTCATCGTGATGGATTGTCGCAGTTGATCAACGACCGGGATAGCGTCGTTCGGGTAACGACTCCGCAGCGGGGCGAGATCGCGCCTGCACCGTGCGCATCGGCCTTCGGAGGGTGCCGCCCGCAGGCTTGCGGAAGTTCACGAAGGGACCCGGGTGACCGAGAATTCCGACGCCGTGACCAGCACGGCCGTGGTCGACGAGATCACCGATACGTTCGCCGCCATCGGGGTCACGGGGCGGCTGCATGCACTGAGCCTGACCACCGATCGGGAGGTCGGCGCCGACCCCGACACGCCGGTCGTACTCGCCTCGGTGGTCAAGGTGCTCATCGCGCTGGAGTACGCGCGCCAGGCCACGGCCGGCCTGTTGGATCCGACGTCGATGGTGTGGGTGCGCGACGGCGACCGGCTCGGCGGAACGGGGACGGCCGGTTTCCTCGACGACGTCGCGCTGAGCCTGCGGGATCTGGCCGGGTCGATGATGTCGGTGAGCGACAACACCGCCGCCGACCTATTGCTGGATCGGATCGGCCTGGCTGCGCTGCGGTCCGCCATCGGCGAACTCGGTCTGGGCGCGACCACCGTGTTGGGAGCGCCGAGGGACATCCTCGCCACGATCATCGAGGACGTGGGAGCCGACGACGACGCCGAGTTCGCCATCCGGTTCGCGGCTGCGGCCCACGGCGACGGACGTCGCGTGCGGGCCTTCGACCCGGCGGGGACCACGTCGAGCACCCCGAGGGACATGACCCGGTTACTGAGCCTGATCTGGCGTGACCTGGCTGGCTCGGCGGCGGCCTGCGCCGAGGTGCGGCGCCTGATGTCCGCCCAGTTGAACTGGCATCGGCTGGCGGCGGGCTTCGATGACGAGGTGCTCGTGGCCGCGAAATCGGGTTCGCTGCCACCCATCCGCAACGAGATCGGCGTGATCACCTATCCCGATGGCCGCGGGTATGCAGTGTCGGTGTTCGTGGAATTGACCGGGATGCCGGGGCGACGACCCGATGTCGACGTGGCGATCGGGCGGGCGGCCCGGTTGGCGGTGGACTGGCTGCGGGCGACCGACGACGCGTCGGCCTCGCCCGGTTGAGCGGGGCGGCCGGTCAGATCAACACGCCGAGGCCGCCGGAGTCCGGCAGTCCGCGCAGTGTGGCGGCCGTGCCGTAGACGGCTGTCCAGGGGCGGAGCCGATCCGGACGGGCGCTCTGTCGCGGTCGCTCGGCGGTGAGGTGATCACGAACGACGTCGGTCAGCAGTTCGGCGACGAGATGAGCATCGGGATGGCTGCGGCGCCGGGGCCAGCCGACGGCCCAACGGCAGAGCAGCGGTCTGTCTCGGAGGGGCCGCCAGATCACGCGGGGCTCGCGTTCGACGACGGCGGCGGGCAGGAAGGTGACGCCTCGGCCTGCCAGCACCATCCCGATGGCAAGTTGTGGTGTCTCGGCGCGGTGCACGACGGCCGGGGCGAACCCCTCGGCGGCGCAGTCGGCCAGGATGCGCTCGTGCCAACCGAACGAGGCGGGATTCGACGAGACGATGAGCCCCGATCCGCTGAGGTGACGCAGCTCGATCGGGTCGAGCCCGGCGGCCGCATCGGCGGCGCTGGGCAGCACTGCTCCCCATTCCTGATCGAGCGGAACACCGCTGTGCAGCTGCGGATCGTCGATCGGTCCCGTCAACAGCGCGACGTCGAGGGCACCGTCGTCGAGTAGGGCGGTCTGCGGTGTGGCACCGGCGAGCACTGGTTCGACCGTGAGCTCCGGCAGTCTGCGGGCACAGGCTCGTAGCAGGGCGCCGATGGTGCGAGCCGGGAGCTCGGCGGGGACGCCGACCACGATGGGGCGGCGGCTTCCAGAGCCGATGCGGTTGATCAGGCGCCGGGTGCGATCGAATCCGGTCAGCAGCGCGGGTGCGTCCTCGGTGAGCAATCGGCCCGCCTCGGTGAGTTCGACACCCCGCGAGCCGCGGCGGAACAGCTCTGTGCCGAATTCGTCCTCGAGTCGGCGAATCCTTCTGCTGAGGACCGGCTGGGCCACGCCGAGGGACTCAGCGGCGCGACCGAAGTGCAGTTCTTCGGCGACAACAAGGAATTCTCGCAGGTGTCGCACCATGTCCACGCTGCGACGATATCAATCCGGTCATCGTGTTCTCGGCGCGTCGCGCTTGGACGCCCTGGTCACGCCGCTGTTTGGCTGCTCTCGAACCGAGATCCCCGAGGAGGATTCGATGAGCACGGAACGCGCGGATCGAGACAGGCGTCGGCAGCGCCCCGACCTGACCAGACGCCGGTTGTTCGGTGGTGCCGCCGTGTTGGCGGGTGCCACTGCGGCGGTCGCGGCGGGAACCACGCTGCTGCCCGATGCGGCCGCCGTCGGACCGGACCGCGAGCAAGGCGACCGGCTGCGGCTTGGCGAGCCTGGCTCGTCCGGGGTGACGCTGCGCTGGTTGGGCAACAACGGCTGGGAGGTCTCCTTCGACGACAGGGTGATCCTCATCGATCCGTGGCTGACCCGGTTCAAGACCGGTACCTATGCGCCGGAGGGCGCCGATCCGACGACGCCGATCGTGAGCGATCCCGCGTTGATCGATCCGCATGTGAGCCGGGCGGATCAGATCCTGGTCACGCACGGGCATTACGACCATCTCCCCGATGTGCCGTATCTGGCCCGGGCCACCGGGGCGACGGTGCTGGGCACCGAGACGCATCTCAATCTGATCCGGGCGCTGGACGCCGATCACGCGACGTTGGACGAACAGCTCAGCACGGTCTCCGGCGGCGAGTACATCCAGTTCGACGGCTACACCATCCAGGTTCTGCACTCGGTGCACTCGATGGTCGGCGAGCGGGCGAGGGTGCCGTTCCCGGGAACGCGGCCCGCCGCCGTGCCGCCTCGGCCTGCCACCATCGCCGACCTGGTGGAGGGCGGGACGTTGGCCTACCAGATCACCACCCCCGGCGGGCTGCGCATCGCGAACTTCGGAGCCTCGAACTTCTTCGCCCCCGCCCTGGCGGGTCTGCGTCCGCATGTGGCCTTGATCCAACCGGGTGGCGCCACGGTGCACGACTACGTGCCGCGGCTCTTGGCCGCCCTGGATCACCCGGAGTACGTCCTGCCGACGCACTGGGACGACTTCGACCAGCCACTTTCGGAGCCCGCGGTGGACTGGGGCGGCATCGAGGCCCTGCGGTCGGCAGTGTCGACAGCTAGCCCGGACAGCCGGTTCGTCAAGGTCGACCACCTACAGACCTTCGTGCCCTGACCCTTGAGTGCGGTTGTTCCCTTGCCGATGGTTACCAACGGGTAATATAGTGTTGTTACCGACCAGTAGGGGACAACGCCCACTTGTACACAGGGCGCGATGCGGGGAGCACACGATGGGCCACTACAAGAGCAATCTCCGGGACCTGGAGTTCAACCTCTTCGAGGTCCTCGGCGTGCAGAATCAGCTGGGCACCGGCCCGTTCGACCAGGCCGACGAGGAGACCGCCCGAGGCGTGCTGACCGAGCTGGAGAAGGTCGCCTCCGGCCCGTTGGCAGAGTCCTTCGCCGAGGCCGACCGCGAGGGCACCACCTTCGATCCCGCGACCCACTCGGTCACGCTGCCCGAGTCGTTCAAGCAGTCGTACCGGACGCTGTGGGACGGCGAGTGGTACCGGCTGAGCCTGCCGGTCGAGCTCGGCGGCTACGGCATTCCGCCGACCGTGCAGTGGGCGGCCTCCGAGCTGATCCTCGGCTCGAACCCCGCGACCTACATGTACCTGGCCGGTCCGAACTTCGCGACGGTCATCTGGCGCGGCGGCACCGAGGAACAGCGCCGCTGGTCCGAGCTGATGATCGAGCGCGGCTGGGGCGCCACGATGGTCCTGACCGAGCCCGACGCGGGTTCGGATGTCGGCGCGGGCCGCACCAAGGCCATCCAGCAGGAGGACGGGTCCTGGCACCTGGAGGGCGTCAAGCGCTTCATCACCTCCGGTGACCACGACCTCAGCGAGAACATCGTCCACCTGGTGCTCGCCCGCCCCGAGGGCCCCGGCGTCGAGTCCAAGCCCGGCACCAAGGGCCTGAGCCTGTTCCTGGTGCCGAAGTTCCACTTCGACGTCGAGACCGGCGAGCTCGGCGAGCGCAACGGCGCCTTCGTGACCGGGGTCGAGCACAAGATGGGGCTCAACGCCTCCGCGACCTGCGAGTTGACCTTCGGGCAGAACGGCACGCCTGCCAAGGGCTGGCTGCTCGGCGATGTGCACGACGGCATCGCGCAGATGTTCCAGATCATCGAGTACGCCCGGATGATGGTCGGAACGAAGGCGATCGGCACGTTGTCCACCGGCTACCTCAACGCCCTGGACTACGCCAAGGAGCGGGTGCAGGGACCCGACCTGGCCGAGCAGGCGAACAAGAACGCCCCCCGGGTGCCGATCACCCGGCACGCGGACGTGCGCCGAATCCTGATGCTGCAGAAGGCCTACGCCGAGGGCATGCGCGGTCTATACCTCTACACCGCCAGCTTCCAGGACCGGATTCTGGCCGGTAAGGCCGCAGGCGAGGACGTCTCGCTGCCCGAGAAGATCAACGACCTGCTGCTGCCGATCGTCAAGGGCGTCGGCTCCGAGCGGGCCTACGAGATGCTGACCCTGTCGTTGCAGACGCTCGGCGGCTCGGGCTACCTGCAGGATTACCCGATCGAGCAGTACATCCGCGACGCCAAGATCGACAGCCTCTACGAAGGCACCACCGCGATCCAGGGGATGGACTTCTTCTTCCGGAAGATCATCCGCGACAACGGCCAGGCGTTGATGCACGTCGCGACCGAGATCCAGAACTTCCTGGACTCCGAGTCGGGCAACGGCAGGCTGAAGGAGGAGCGGGCCCTGCTCAAGCGGGCGCTGGAGGACTTCCAGGGCATGCTCGGCGGGATGATCGGCTTCCTCACCTCCGCGCAGGAGGACAAGGCCAACATCTACAAGGTCGGTCAGAACCAGGTCCGACTGCTGATGAGCGCGGGCGACCTGCTCATCGGATGGACTCTGCTGCGGCAGTCCGAGATCGCCCTCACGGCCCTGGACAACGACCCCAGCGACCGCGATCGGCTGTTCTACGAAGGCAAGATCGCCGCTGCCCGGTTCTTCGCGAAGACCGTGCTCCCCGAGCTCTCCGCGAGGAAGGCAACCCTCGAGGCCACGGACAACACGCTGATGGACCTGCCCGAGGCAGCGTTCTGATCCGGCCGCGCTCGACCCACCGGGAGCCCGGTGGGTCGAGCGCGTGTCGCCGACCATGACACCATCTGGTGACAGAATTCGGCAGGCCGGAACGCAAGGAGTCAGGGGTGACCGCAGCAGGGGGACGGCAACCCTTCTCCGGTCCGCTGTCCGCCGCCGTGGCCAACCTCTGTCAACGACTGCAACAACAGGTGAGTCCGCGCACCGCCGCCGGGTTCCGCGAGGTCCTGCGCAGGCTGGACGCGCCACTCCAACTCGCCGTGGCAGGCCGAATCAAATCCGGTAAATCCACGCTGGTCAACGCGCTGATCGGTCGCCGGGTCGCCCCTACCGACATCGGCGAGTGCACCCGGCTGGTCACCCGGTTCCAATACGGGACCGTGGACCGCATCGAGGTCGTCTTCACCGATGGCGGCAAGCAGGTCCTGCCCTTCGAACCCGGTGGCATGATCCCGGCCTCACTGGGCGTGGACATCGACAAGGTCTCGCATATCGAGGCCTTCCTGACCAACGCGGTGCTCCGCGATCTCACCGTCATCGACACCCCCGGACTCGGCTCACTGGACGCCGCCTCGGTCAAGCGCACCGAGGAACTACTCGGGGTCGGTACCGATGACGACGCCGCATCGGCATGGACGGCGCCCGAGTCGGAGTCCGACGCCGACGCGGTCACCGCCACCATCGACCCGCGGGCCAAGGACGCGCCCGACGAGCTGGATCCGGTGTCCCGCAATGCCGTGGCAGGCGCCGAGGCCGTGTTGTACGTGCTGACCCAGTCGGTCCGCGCCGATGACGAGCAGGCACTCGCCGCATTCACCGCGGCCACCGCGAGTCGGGACGCCGGTCCGGTCAACGCGATCGCCGTCCTCAACAAGGCCGACACCATCGAACCCGATTCCGTCAGCGGTGCCGACGGCGATCAGTGGCGGGCCGCGTTGCTGGTGGCCGAGAAACAGGCCCACAGCCTGAAACCACGGGTCACCGACGTCCTGCCCGTCATCGGACTGCTGGCCGAGACCTCCGAGACCGGCCGGTTCACCTCGACCGATGCCGACATCCTGCGGCGGCTCGCGGAGGTCGACGAGGTCACCCTGGAGACGATGCTGATCTCGGCGGACCTGTTCACCACCTGGGAATGCGAAGTGCCCGCCGCCGAACGGGTGTCGATCCTGGAGCGGCTCGATCTCTACGGCATCGGTCGCGGCATTCGCGCCGTGCGCGATCAACCCGACATCACGGCGGGTGCGTTGCGGCGCGAGCTGTTGGACTCGTCCGGCTTGGCGGCCGTCCGCAGCAGGTTGGACAGCGTGTTCCGGGCCCGCGCCGACGGCATCAAGGCGGCGGCCGCGATGGCCTCGGTGAGTGCGTTGGCCCATGCCTCCGGCGACGCAGGCGAGCGGCAACGGGTGCACGACGCCATCGAGGTGTTGCTCGCGAAACCCGAGGCGCACCAGCTGCGTCTGTTGGAGGCGCTGACCGTGGTGGCGGCGGGGGCGGTGACCATGCCGGAGGACCTGGCGGAGGAGGTGCTCCGCGTCGGCAGCACGAGCTCGGTCGGCGAACAGCTGGGCATGGTCGGCCGACCGCCGCAGGAATGGGCGGCCTACGCCCTGGAGCGGGCGGGTTGGTGGCGATCGTTCGCCTCGTTCGGCGCGACACCCGCCCAGAGCCGGGTGGCCCATGTGGTGCACCGGGCGTACTTCCTGATCTGGCAGCAACTACGCGAGGCCACCCGCTGATCACCTGCCCATCCGCTCGGGCAAGAGGATCACCGTGAGCGGCACCACATCATGAACTGCGAGAAAGAGCCGGTGAATGCCGTGTTCGAGGGAACCTCGGCGGGCTTCGAACCGTCGAATCATGTTGTGGGCTCTCATGCTGATCCTCCGGCTGCGGAGACGGCCGCCGGCGCCGCCATGGACGCCGTGCTGCTCGAACAGGCGCTTCGCGAGCGCCGCGAACTGATCCGTCTCTGTCTTTACGCCTTGGATCGGGCGCGCAGCGCGGGTGTCGCCGAACGTTTGGAGGAGGGATTGGCCTCGGTCGGCGTCGCGGCATCCCGGCCCGACGGCCAGCCTTTCGACCCGACACATCACGAGGCGGGTGGAGTGGTCACCGCGCCCCAGCCGGAGCTCGCGGGCACGGTGGCCGAGACCGAGGTTGTCGGCTTCGCGGATCGGGGGACGGCCCTGCGGCCGCCGGTGGTCATCGTCTATTCCAAGGCCGCCGACCGATGAGCGCGGAGGACAAGAAACTCCCGCTGCCCAAACTGGTGCGGCAGACCAGGGAACGACTCGTCGGGATACTTCAGGAACTCGACCCTGAGTCGGCCGCCTGGGTGGAGAAGGTGCGCACGAGTCGGCTCGCCACCCCCTCGGTCGTGGTGGTCGGCGAGACGAACCGAGGCAAGAGTTCGCTGGTCAATGCCCTGTTGAACCAGCAGAACCTGTCGCCGGTCGACGCCGATGTCGCCACCGCGACCTATCTGGCCTTCGGTCATGCCCCGGAGTGGTCCGCCCGGGCCTGCTACGGCGTCGGCGCCGAGCCGATCGACATCGCCGTCGAGACGCTGAACTCGTGGGTCTCGGTGAATCACGAGCTGCCCAGTGGTGCGTTGCCGCCGCGCTATGTCGAGGTCGACGGGCCGGTCGAGCTGCTCGGCAATCTGCGGATCGTGGACACCCCCGGCGTCGGCGGCTTGAACGAGGCCCACGGCGAACTGGCCGCCGAGGCCGCCGCGAACGCCACGGCGTTGCTGTTCGTCGTCGATTCCTCGGCGCCGTTCACCTCGGGCGAGCTGGCCTTCCTCACCCAGATCTCCGATCGGGTCGAGACGGTGTTGTTCGCGCTGACCAAGACCGATCAGTACCGGGGTTGGCGGCAGATCCTCGAAGCGAATCGTGCGCTGCTGGCCGAGCACGCCCCGAGGTTCACCGACACCGAGTTCCACCCGGTCTCGGCGCGGATGCACCAGCTCGCCGCCCAGGCACCCACCGAGGCGGCGGCCGGGATGCTGCGGGAGCGCTCCGGGGTCAGCCAGCTCGGCGAGTCGTTGTCGCAGCTGGTCGGCGGTCGCGCCAACATGCTCGGCGAGGCGAACACGATGCGCGCTCTGTCGAGTTCGCTCGCCGCGCTGGCGGTCCGGTTGGAGGCCGAGCAGCGGGCGTTGACCGTCGGGGAGGACGAGGCCGAGACGCTGCGCGCCCGCCGTGACGAGCTCTCCGGCGAGCGTCGGGCGAACAACCGGGGCTGGCAGTTGCGCCTGCGCGGCGAGATCAATCGCACCAGGGTCGAGTGCGCTCACGAGGTCGGGCGCCAGGTCCGCGATCTGCAGTCCTGGTTCCGCAAGGCCATCGACGTCGCGGACAAGAACAAGCTCATCGAGCTGCCCCAGCATGTCGATGCGGCGCTGCAGATGCTGTCCTCACGGGTCAGCGGCATGCTCAGCGACCGGTTGGCCAAGGTGGCCGATACGGCGTTGGCAGATCTGTTCTCGGCCGACGAGTTGGCGATGCTGCAGACCCAGGTCGCGCGGGCGACTCGGCCGCCCGTCGTCGTCCGGCCGCCGGAGAAGCGGCCACCGACGGCCGAGGACCGGCTGTTGGTGTTCATGGGCCTCTCCGGCGGGCTGGGCGCGGGCAAGCTGGCCACGCTGCCGTTGGCGCCGTTGGCCATCGCCGCCCCGCTGCTGGCCGTGCCCGCGATCGTGCTCGGGCTCGGCGCGGGATGGTGGATCGGCAAGACCCGCAAGCACACCGCCGACAAGCAGCACGTCAAGCAGTGGTTGACCGAGGCGATCGCCGACTCGCGGTCGACATTGGATCAGCTGATCTCCGAGCAGCTCATCGAGGCGGAGCTGCAACTCTCGCTCGCGTTGGACGACGCGTTGGCCCGGCGGATCGCGGCGATCGAGGATGAACTGCGGGAGGTCGAGAAGGCCCTGCGGATGGATGTCGCCGAGCGCAAGCGTGAGCTGCAGACCAATCACCGCAGGCTGACCGAGGTGACCTCGGGCCGCGATCGAGTGGAGGAGCTGCTTCGCCGGATTCGAGACGTCCGGGTGCGGGCCTGACGGCATCGGCGTGGACGCCCCGGCGGCGCGGGCGTCAGTGCTCGGTGAGCTCGTAGGCGGCGGCGAAGGCCTCCGATGGCGGGATCGGTGTGATGACGTCGATGAGGACGCCGTCGGGGTCGGCGATGATGAAGTGTCGTTGACCGAAGTCCTCGCTGCGTAGCGGCAGGGCCGGTTCCAGTCCGCCGACGGTCACCAGTCGTTCGTACTCGGCGTCGACGTCGGTGACCTCGAAGTTGAGCAGCAGTCCACCGACGACGTTGCGATAGCCGTCCGGGACGGTCGGATGCCGGGGGTCGAGGACGGCCAGTTCCTGGTGGGGCGATTCGGTACGGCGCAGGCTCACGTACCAATCCGCCTCGAAGGTGGTCTCGAAGCCGAACCAGCGACGGTAGAAGTCGGCTGATCGACGCACCTCTGCGGTGCAGATGACGGGATAGAAGCTGGTCAGGTTCATGGGAATCCCCTCCGTGAACTACATACCGTCGGTAGGTATGTTTGAGGAAGGTAGACGCGTACCCTGGGTATGTCAACGACGAAGATCGAGGAACGCCCGATGAAACCCGCGCGAAGCAAGGCCCAACAACGTGACGAGACCCGGCGGCTGCTGATCGACACCGGTCGACGGCTGTTCGCCGAGCAGGGCTATCACGCCGTCGGGCTCGCCGAGATCGCCGCAGCCGCCGACCTCACCAAAGGCGCCCTCTACCACCACTTCGGCAGCAAGGCCGGGCTGTTCCACGCCGTCGTGGAGTCCGTCCAACAGGAGGTGGCGATCGAGGTCGCCGCAGCCGCCGATGCGGCGCCGACACCCTGGGAGCAGTTCGTCGCGGGCTGTCGGGCCTTCCTGACGGCCAGCGCCGCCGCTCACCGACAACGGATCATGCTGGTGGACGGGCCGTCGGTGCTCGGCTGGCATCGCTGGCGCGAACTCGACGAGCAGGCCTCGGCAGCGCATCTCACCGAGGCACTTCGCACGCTCATGTCCGACCGGGTCATCGCCGATCAGCCGGTGGAGCCGCTGACCAGACTGCTCTCCGGTGCGATGAACGAGGCAGCGCTGTGGTTGGCGGGCTCGACCGATCAGGCCCGGGACCTCGCGGCGGTCATCGCGGCACTGGACCGACTACTGGGCTCGCTGCGCAACGCCGACTGACCGTGCCGACATCGATCGAGCGCCGACTCTGGACCCGGCCCGCCTGCCCTGCCTACCCTCGGCGCCACGGACCGTCGCCCGAGATGCATCGCCGGACCGGAAACAGTGACGGCAGGGGAACCATCCGACGCGGTGGCGAGTCCAACCGGCGACGTCGAATCGGATGACCCTCGGATCAGCTGGTCGAAGTCAGGCGCACGCGAGACCCGAGCGGGTTCGACGAATCAGGATGGGGTGGAACGCAATGTACATCGAGGATGCGGACGGCTCGGCCGACACGACCGCCTCGACCGACACCGACCTCAAGGTCACCGTGGACGGCGAGGAGTACTCCGCCGAGGCCAACTACGACATCGACGGCGACGGCATCAACGAGTCGATCGTCATGGAGACCGCCGATGGTCACGCGGTCTACAGCGATATCGATGGCGACGGCGATGCCGACCTGCTCGTACAACTCGATGAGAGTGGCGATGTCACCTCGGCGGCGGGCTACGACGAGGCGACCGGCGAGTGGACCTACACCGACCCGCAGGACATCGCGGGCGGACCGGGTAGCGACAGCATCGGCGACAACTACGACGACGCCGACTACGGGACGCCCGGCAGCGACGCCGACCTCGACAGCGGCGGCACCCCGCTGATCATCGAGACCCCGTCGGGCACCATGGAGACGGGCCCGGCCACCGAGGACATCGACGGCGACGGAGTGCCCGACACCGCAGTCGTCGCCGCCGACAACGGCAGCATCCTGATCGTCAGCGATGTCAACGGCGACGGCGAGGCCGACATGGTCGCCGAGTTCCGCACCGACGACTCCGTGGTCGTCTCCGAGCACGCGGGCGACGGGGAATGGATCGTCACCGAATCCGGCAGGCTGGACGACGAGGGCAACTTCGTCCCCGACGCAGGCTACGGCTCCGACACGAGCAACGATCTGAGCGGCGGCCCCATCTCCTCGGCGGCCGCGTCCGACGACGCCGCCTGGGCAGACGAGGACTGGGGTGACGAGGCCACCGCGAGCCCGGTCTCCTATGACATCTCCGCGGCCTTCCCCGCGACCGCATCGGCGGGTTCGTCCGACGCCCAGGCGCAGTGGGGCTGACGACCGAGACGATCCGACATCACCGACCCCGTATCCCCGATTGGGATACGGGGTCTTTACATTCCTGTCCTTTGAATTCTTTCGTGCCGCACCCAGTGGAGTGCTGAATCGATACCCTTATCGGTCGTGTGAGGGATGCGACAACTTTCCTGGCGATCTGTCTTGGTCAAGGCCGCTAGCCTCGACGACATCCTTTTCCCGCTACGCCCGTCGATCAGCCGGGCGATCGTCGTCATTCCACCGAATGGCGACGTTCGGCCGTTTGAGACATGAGGCGTACCGCCAGAAAACGGGCCGCCGCCCAGTCAGGAGACGTAGACGATGACCGCACTGGCGATCCCTGGCCTCGATCACGCGCCGACGACACACCCCGGACTGCTCGCCTGGGTACAGGAGGTGGCAGAACTGACCACGCCCGACGCGGTGGTGTGGTGTGACGGCACACAGGACGAATGGAACCGGCTGACCACGAAGCTCGTCGACGCGGGCACCTTCGTCCCGCTGGAGAAGCGACCGAACTCCTTCTGGTGTGCATCGGATCCCGACGATGTCGCCAGGGTCGAGGAGCGGACCTTCATCTGCTCGAAGGACGCCTCGGATGCGGGTCCCACCAACAACTGGATGGACCCGGGCGAGATGACGGCGTTGATGACCGATTTGTACCGGGGCTCGATGCGCGGCCGGACAATGTATGTCATTCCATTCTGCATGGGTCCGCTGGACGCCGAAAAGCCGATGTTCGGCGTCGAGATCACCGACTCCGAATACGTCGTCGTCTCGATGCACATTATGACTCGCGCCGGTCGCGATGTACTCGACCGAATGGGTTCGGACGCCGATTTCGTGCCCTGCCTTCATTCGGTCGGAAAGCCGCTCGAAGCAGGCGAGGCGGACGTGTCGTGGCCGTGCAGCGAGACCAAGTACATCACCCACTTCCCGGAGACCAAGACCATCTGGAGCTTCGGTTCGGGCTACGGCGGCAACGCGCTGCTCGGCAAGAAGTGCTACTCGCTGCGAATCGCATCGGTGCTGGCCAGGGAGGAGGGCTGGCTCGCGGAGCACATGCTGATCCTCAAACTCACCTCGCCGACCGACGAGGTGCACTACATCGCGGCCGCCTTCCCGTCCGCCTGCGGCAAGACCAACCTGGCGATGCTGGAGCCCACGATCCCCGGCTGGCGGGTGGAGACGCTGGGCGATGACATCGCCTGGATGCGTTTCGGTGACGACGGCCGCTTGTACGCGGTGAATCCGGAGAACGGCTTCTTCGGTGTCGCACCCGGCACGAATTGGAAGACCAATCCGAACGCGATGCGCACCCTGGAGGGTGGGAACTCCATCTACACCAACGTCGCCCGCACCCCCGACGGCGATGTCTGGTGGGAGGGGATGGAGGGCACTCCGGAGATCCTGACCTCCTGGAAGGGCGAGCAGATCTCGCCGTCGGATTCCTCGGCCGGTCCTGCGGCGCATCCGAACTCCCGCTACTGCACGCCGATGAACCAGTGCCCGGTGCTCGCCCAGGAGTGGGACGACCCGCAGGGCGTGCCGATCTCGGCGATCCTCTTCGGCGGTAGGCGGGCCACCACGATCCCGTTGGTCGCCGAGGCCAGGGACTGGCAGCACGGTGTCTTCCTCGGCGCCACGCTGTCCAGCGAGAAGACGGCCGCCGCCGCCGGAACCGTCGGCCAGGTTCGTCGCGACCCGATGGCGATGCTGCCGTTCATCGGTTACAACGCGGGCGACTACCTCCGGCACTGGGGCGAGGTCGGCAAGCAGGCCGACGCGGCGAAGCTCCCGTCGATCTTCTACGTGAACTGGTTCCGCCGGGGCGACGACGGCCGCTTCCTGTGGCCCGGATTCGGCGAGAACTCGCGGGTGCTCAAGTGGATCGTCGAACGGCTCGAAGGCCGGGCCTCGGCCGTGGAGACCGCGATCGGCCGGGTCCCCACCGTGGAGGAGTTGGACCTGACGGGGCTCGATGTCCGCTACGAGGACGTGGCGGACGCGCTGGCGATCGACGTCGACGAGTGGCGCGCCGAACTGCCGCTCATCGAGGAGTGGTTCGACACCATCGGAGCGGCGCTGCCCAGCACGATGCAGGACGAGCTGGCCGCGCTGCGGCAGCGCCTCGGCTGAGTGATCCGAGATCGTGGGTGTCGAGATCGGCGAGATCTCCCACCCCGCCAAGGTGACTGCGATAGCAATCGGATTCGCTCTGCGCGTTAGTCCATCCGATTGATCGATTGCGGAAACGAGGGTGGCGTCCAGTGCGCAACGACACGTACTGGACGCCACGTTCCCGGCCATGCCATCCAAGAAGATCGTCGATATTCATCGGAACCGACCCGCCGACCCCCGCGTCCTAGTAATGTAGATCACACCAGGGGGATGGGGGGTGAATGACGATGTATGCGGGAATTGCGATGACTGCGCTGGCATTGGGGTCGGTGCTGCTGACCGTGGCCACCGGGACGCTGCGAATCGAGCAGGATGGCTCCGACCAGGATCGGGACCAGATCACGCTGGCCGAAGACGGGCCGTTCGACGCGGTGAACCCTCTTCGGATGACGGCGTGAAGAACCATGTCGATGAGGAACTGCCGGAGTGCGGCCGCGCGGCCTGATCACTCCGGCAGTGGGCGATCTCCGATACCGAGCAACAATTCGCCCACCGGTTCCTCGGTCGAGACATAGCAGACCACCGAGTTCGAGCCCCGGCGCCAATCATCCTGTTCGGGAATCCGCCAACTCAAGGTGATGTCGTCCCGATCCGACCCACCCAGATAAGCCGACCTGGCCGCCGCACAATGCGGACCGGCCAATTCGTCGATCTCCTCGACGGTCGGCATCGGATCGTTGGGCCCGCCCGGTAGCGGCAGCACACCCGGCAGCGCCTCGGCCCGATGCGGTTCCGCACAGGGCACGTATTGCAGGGTGGTGGCCTCGATCGGCGAATCGGGCAGGCACGCCTGGAAGTCGTAGAAGGGCTCGCCGACGAGTGCGTCGCGTACCGAACCGGTACGGCTGACGGGCACCAGGTCGACGCCCAGTTCCGCGACGCCGCAGAGCAGCCAGCGCTCGTCCTTGGCCCAGCCCTCCTCGGACGGCCACACCGTCCAGGGGTGCAACCTGGTGGCGTTGATGTCGCCGCTGCCGACGAAGTCGGCGATCGGCTCCGCGCATGCGGTCTCCGTCAGCCGCAGCATCTCGGCATCCTCGGGGCGCGACCTCGGCAGTTCGGCGGGTAGTTCGGCGATCGAGGCCACTTCCAGGGTGTGCGGCTCGGCGCAGTCGATAGACTGGAAATCGGCGAGGATCATGCATTCGCCCGCGATGGGCAGGCCCTCGGCCGGCTGGATCGCCACGTTCGGGGACTCGGTCGAACCCGTTTCCTCCGCCGCATCCGGGAGTTCGATTCGGGAGGGCGGTTGCCGCTGGGCATCTGCCTGCGATTCGGGGTCGGATCCGGTGCAGGCGCTCACCATCGCGAGGGCTGCGAGCAATACGCCGATCACCGACGATCGTCGCGACACGGCCTCCGCCTCTCCATCGGGCTGTCGTCCACTGCATACGGTACCGAGTTCCCCGACACCCGCCGCGTGCGTGGCGCCAAGCCGTTGGCAAACCGGGATCTGATTCGTCAACCGGCATCTCGACTGTTCGGGTGCGGCGTCGGGAATCCGCTGCGGTGCAGCAAGAACGCCCGACCGGGGTGAACGGCCGTCACCCGGCCCGTTCGCCATCACCGTCAGCCGAATGGCTCCGGTCCACCTTGGGCCACTCGCGACGACGCCACGATCGCCGATCCCCGTCGCGGCCGATCGGCGGTCACACAGCGCTAATCCCATCCCGGGCGCAGATCACCCGTTCGGCGTTCGTCGTGCCGCGAGCAGCACTGACATTCTCGTGGCGCACCGATCCGGCGGGCCGCCGCCGAGGAACAAGGGAAACGTGGGCGACTGGAGACAACGATGACAGGACAACCCCGGCAACGAGGCCGGACCCGCAGGTGGAGCCCCTGGAGCCTTCTGCTGTTGGTGCCGCTGCTGATCCTGGTCACGCCGCTGTTCAACCGGATGGAGCCCACGCTCATCGGGATGCCGTTCTTCTACTGGGTGCAGTTCTTATTCATTCCGATCGGCATCACCTGCACGGCGATCGTGGCCAACCGGACCCGGCAGCGCCCCGACGCGGCCACCGATGAGACCGAGGCCGCCGGAGGCGAGCAGCGATGAACGATCTGCACTGGGTCGAATTGATCATCTTCACCGCGCTATTCCTCGGCGTCACGGTGATGGGGTTCCTCGCCGCCCGCTGGAAATCCGGTGCCACGATGGATCACCTGGACGAATGGGGCCTGGGTGGCCGGAAATTCGGCTCCTGGATCACCTGGTTCCTGATCGGTGGCGACCTCTACACCGCCTACACCTTCGTCGCGGTGCCCGCATTGCTGTTCAGCGCGGGCGCTCTCGGTTTCTACGCGCTGCCCTACACGATCATCGCCTTCCCGCTGGCATTGCTGCCGCTGGTCCGGATGTGGAGTGTCTCCCGGGTTCGCGGCTATGTGACCCCGGCCGACTTCGTGCGCGGTCGCTATGACTCACCGCTGCTGGCCTTATTGATCGCCCTGACGGGTCTGCTGGCGACGATGCCCTACATCGCGCTGCAGCTGGTCGGGCTGGAGGCGGTGCTGCGCACCATGGGCCTCAACGGCGGTGGCTTCCTGGGCCACCTTCCACTGTTGATCGCCTTCGTGATCCTGGCCGTCTACACCTATCAATCGGGTCTGCGGGCGCCCGCGCTGATCGCGTTCGTCAAGGACAGCCTGATCTACATCGTGGTGATCATCGCCGTCATCTACCTGCCGATCCAGCTGGGCGGCTGGGGATCCATCTTCGAGTCGGCAGGCGCCGCGCTGGCCGAGCCCGGCCCCACCGGCGACGCCCGAGGCTCGCTGTTGCTCGGCCCGAACAACCAGTTGCAGTACGCAACACTCGCCCTGGGCTCGGCCCTGGCGCTGTTCCTCTATCCCCACGCACTGACCGGGGTGCTCGCCGCCAAGAGCGGCAAGGTGGTGCGACGCAACATGGTCGCGCTGCCCGCCTACTCGCTGATGCTGGGTCTGCTGTTGCTGCTGGGCTATGCGGCGGTGGCCACCGGCGCGCAGCCGGAGATGAACGCCGCCACCGGACGGCCGGATGCGAACACGGTGATCCCGGTGTTGTTCTCCGAGCAGTTCCCGAGCTGGTTCACCGGCTTGGCGTTCGCGGCGATCGGCATCGGCGCCCTGGTCCCCGCCGCCATCATGTCCATCGCAGCGGCGAATCTGTGGACCCGCAACGTCTACAAGGAGTACCTGCGCCGCGATGCCACTCCCGCGCAGGAGACCCGGCAGGCCAAGCTCGCCTCGCTGGTCGTGAAGTTCGGCGCGCTCGGGTTCATCGTCTTCGTCGACCCGCAGTTCTCCATCGACCTACAGCTCATCGGTGGCGTGATCATCCTGCAGACGCTGCCCGCGGTGGCGATTGCGCTCTACACCAGGTGGTTCCATCGCTGGGCGTTGATCGCGGGTTGGGCGACCGGCATGATCTGGGGCTTCCTGATGCTGTACTCGATCCCCAACCCGGTCAGCGGCCGCGAGCACTTCGGCGGTTCGGCACTGCAGCTCGGCGAGTTGTCCGTGTTCGGCTGGTACCCGTTCGCGGGTTCCGAGGTGCAGATCTTCGTCGGCTTCGTCGCGCTGGCCGCCAATCTGCTGGTCGCCACGCTGGTCACCCTGGTGTGCAACCGGTTCAAGGTCCCGGTTGGTTCGGATCACACGGAGCCCGCCGACTACCTGGCGGAGGAGGCGAAGGGCGCCACCGGGAGCACGGCTTCACAACGGCTTCCCGCCTCGGAATGAGGCGATACGAGGCTCAGCGCTGACGCAGCCGATCGCCGCCTTCACCGGTGTCGGGTGAGTTCCGATCGGCCTAGCCGACGAGACCGCCGATGAAGGTGGCGATCGCCTCGCCGACCGTCTCCAACCAACACAGCAGCATCGACACGAAGTCGGAGGCCCAGAGCGGTTCGGCGATCACCGCGTACAGAACGAGCGCGATCGCCAGCAACGGCACCAACTTCTTGATCTTCACGCCCTATTGTGTTCATTCCGAGCAGGCACGGAGCCGATGGGGGTACTCCGCGTCTGCGACGGCACTTCACGGGGGCCCGGACCCGAGACCTCGACGAGGCACCCGCAGCGCTACCTGGTTCATTCGCCTGGGACAACAAGGGAGAAGCCCGCCGATGCGACCGCTGAGCGAACAGACCATCCTCATCACCGGGGCGACCGCAGGACTCGGCCGCTACCTGACGGATCGACTCGCCGCGACCGGCGCCACCGTGATCATGCACGGGAGGGACGCGCAACGGCTCGCCCAAGCACATCGGGAAGTCGTCGCCGCCAGCGGAAACGAGCGGATCGAGACCGTTCTCGCCGACCTCGCCGCCCTGTCGGCGGTGGACGCCCTCGGGACCGAACTCGCCGCGCGGCTGCCCAGGCTCGATGTGCTGGTCAACAACGCGGGGGTCGGCGCGGGCGCCGATTCCTCGGTCCGCCAGGAGAGTTCCGATGGGGTCGAACTGCGCTTCGCCGTGAACTACCTGGCGACCTATCACCTCACCCGCACCCTGAGCCCGCTACTGGCTCGCTCGGCACCGAGTCGGATCGTCAACATCGCCTCGGCGGGGCAACAGGCCATCGACTTCGATGATCCGCTGCTGACCCAGTCCTACGATGGGGCTCGTGCCTACCGGCAGAGCAAACTCGCGATGATCATGCTGACGCTGGATCTCGCCGAGGAGTTCGGCGTCGGGCAGATCACCGCCAACGCGATTCATCCCGCGACCTTCATGGACACCGCGATGGTGCGGGAATGGGGAATCACGCCGGTCAACACCCTCGCCGACGGCGGCGAGGCCACCCTCCCGCTGATCACCGAGGAGCGGTTCGACGAGATCAACGGCTGCTACTTCAACACCACCGAACAGGAGCGGGCGAACTCGCAGGCGTACGAGCCCGAGGCTCGCCGCTGCCTTCGGAAACTCTCCGATGAGCTGATTGCGGACGCGCTCGGCGGCAACTGAAGAGTCTCCGACGCGGACCGGGCCGTCGATGGCGATGGCCCGGCCCGCGCGCGAGGGCCTCAGCCGGTCAGATGGATGCCCATCCCCGGCCCCAGCGGCAGATCGAGGAAGTAGAACACCGTCAGGACCCCCGCCCAGAACAGCCAGAACGGCACCACGAACGGCAACATCTTCGCGATCAGCGTCCCCAGCCCCGCGCTGGGTTGATACCGCCGCACGAAGGTCAGCAACACGATCATGTACGGGTTGAGCGGGGTGATCACCTGGGTGGCCGAGTCGCCCACCCGGAACGCCGCCTGCGTGAAGCCCGGTTCGAAACCGATGAGCAGGAACATCGGCACGAACACACTCGCCATCAGGGTCCACAGGCTCGACCCGGAGATGATGAACAGGTTCAGCACCGAGGCGAGCACGATGAAGCCGAAGACGGCCGGATAGCCGGTGAGTCCGATGCTCTGCAACAGTTCGGCACCGGAGACCGCCAGCCACGCACCGATGTTGGTCCAGGCGAACAACGCGATGAACTGGCCGAGCACGAACGCCAACACGATGAACCCCGATAGGTCCTTCAACGCCCGCCCCATCAACAACGGCACGTCGGCGCCCTTGCGGATCACGCCGACCACGATCCCGTAGGCGATGGCGGGCACGAAGAAGGCGAAGAACACCAGCGTCGTCACCGAGCTGAGCAACGGCGAGTCCGGTAGATAGCCGCCGTCGGAATTACGCAGCGGGGCGCCCGAGGGCAGCGTCAACGCGAGCACCGCCGCAGTCACCACCAGCAGGGTGAGCCCGGCCCACCGCAGACCACGCCGCTCCACCGCCGACACCTCTGCGGTCAAGGCCTGCGAGGTGTGCTCGGACTCCGCGATGTCCGCAGCCTCGGCATCCTCCACCGTGCGCGGCGCCGGTCCGCCCCGCCCGCCTGCTGCGGCCGGAGCGTCGACCTCCTCGCGCGGGAAGTCCGAACGCACCAGCCCCGGCTCGACCACCTTCGCGATGATGAAACCCGCGATCAGGCTGAGCACGATCGCGGAGGCGATGTTGAAGAAGTAGTTCGACACCGGGGTGACCGAGCTGGCCGTTGCACCGATGCCGGGCAGGGTCTCCACAACCGAGTTCGTGATGCCGGAGAACAGCGCATCCAGGCTTGTCACCAGTAGCGAGGTCGAGTAGCCGGCCCCGGCGGCCGCGAATCCACCCAGCAGGCCTGCCACCGGATGCCGCCCGGCGGCCTTGAAGACCATCGCCGCCAGTGGCGGGATGATGATGAAGGCACTGTCGGACATGACGCTGCCGGTGACGCCGATGAAACCGAGTGCGTAGGGCAGCAACCACTTCGGTGCGTTGCCGAAGGCCAACCGGATCAGGGCGGCGAGCAATCCGGTTCGCTCGGCCAGGCCGACGCCGAGCATGATCGTGACGACCGTCTGCAGCGGTGGGAACTCGATGAAGTTCGACGCCAAACCGGTGAACATGAACTCGACGCCCGCACCGGTGAACGCGCCCCGGATCGGCGTCGACTCCTCGTCGCCCGGGATCAGGATCGACACCCCGAAGCCCGCCATCAGGGTCGACACCACGGCGACGATCAACGTGAGTAACACGAAGAGGATGAACGGCTCCGGCAGTCTGTTGCCGACCCGCTCGATCCAGTTCAACACCCGGTCGAGCCGATTGGCCCTCGCGACGGAATCGCGTGGGGTCGAGGTCGGAGTGTTCGTCACCGTGGCACCTCCGTGTGATCTGATCCGCCTGGTGTCGGTCGCCTGCCACCGGGGCAGGCTGTCCTCGATCGGTTAGGCGCTCCCCGCCGCCCTGGTCGAGGAGGCGACGTCGTGGTGTTCCGGGTCGCTACCGAGGGCGGCAGCCCTCCGGCGGCTTGCCTACCGGCCCTCGGGCGCGGTCAGTCGAAGTAGTTCGGCACGTCGATCGCGCCACCCGTGGCCTCGAACTCCGCGTGCACGGCGGCTCGCAGCCGCGCGTCGCCGAGGTAGTCCGCCGAGGTGAGCGCCAAGCCGAGCGCCCCGTCCCGCACCGCCTTATCGCCTGCGGGGCTCGCGGCGGCGGCGGCGAAATCCGTGGTGTGCAAGGCGACCGTCGGCGCGGAGACGGCGATCATCGGGTGGATCGCGGGTAGTCGATAACTCAGATTGCCCAGGTCCGTGGAGCCGGTGAGGAAACCGGGCACCGCGCCGGGGGCCAGCGGCCTGCGATCACACAGCTGCTGGTTGGCCGCCCATCGACCGACCAGCGTCTGGTTGTGTCGGATCGGCAGATACGGCGGCCGCGAGTCCCACCGCAGCTCGACGCCGCAACCGGCCAGTTCGGCGGCACCATGGGCGATCCGCTCCATTCGGGCGGCCAGGTCGCGCAGGGTCGCCGGGTCCGCCGAGCGCAGGTAGAACAGCACTGCGGCACGGTCGGGCACCACATTCGGACGGGCACCGCCGTCGGTGAACACGCCGTGCACCCGATCGCCCGGCGGGATGTGCTGTCGCAGCGCGGCTACCCCCTGATAGGCGGCGACCGCAGCGTCCAAGGCGTTGCGGCCCATGAAGGGCTGGGCGGCGGCATGTGCGGCGACCCCGTGGAAGACCATCTCCAGCTGCCTGCGGCCCAGGAACGGGTGCATCGCCAGGTCGTGGCTGAAGGGATGCAGCATCACCACCGCATCGACGTCGTCGAAGACCCCGGCTCTGGCCAGCGTTTCCTTGCCTCCGCCACCTTCCTCGGCCGGAGTGCCGATCAGCGAGATCCGACCGCCGAGTCGCTCGATGACCGGTGCCACGCCGAGGAAACCGCCGACACCTGCCGAGCAGATGATGTTGTGTCCGCAGCCGTGTCCGATGCCGGGCAGGGCGTCGTACTCGGCGAGGACCGCCAGGTGCGGGCCGGTGCCGGATCCACTGGTCGCCAGCAAGGCGGTGTCCAGGCCACCGATGCCGACCTCGGCGCGATGCCCGTGGGCCGCCAGCAGCTCCGCGACGGCCCGCACCGATCGGTGTTCTGCGAAGGCCTCCTCCGGATGGGCATGCAGGTCCTGGCTCAACGCGACCAACTCATCGGCGATCGCTGCCGAGGTGGTCCGAATCGAGGTCCTGATGTCGGCCGCCGCGCCGCCGTACTCGGATTCGAGTGGCTTCGCGCTGGCGACCGCCCGTGCGGTGGCCTCGGTCATCGCCCGCAGATAGGCGTCGTCGGGCGGGGCGGGTGCGGTCGGTTCGCCAACGTCAGTGCTGTTCACGGGCGGCACCCTAACCCGGAGAACACGGACTGTGGAGTACTCGTCACGACACAGAACAACGCTTAATCCGGCGGAAAAATCCGGCGTCCACCCCTTGGGAAAGCGAACGGGGCGGGTCGCGGCTCTCGCCTGCGTCCCGCCCCGTCGACCACGGCCGATATCAGACTGCGGTGTCCTGCGGGTTCTGATGCGTGGGGTCCAGAACGCGCGCCAGGAACTCCTTGGTCCGCCGTTCCCTCGGTGCACCGATGACCTGCGCGGGATCGCCCTGCTCGACGACGTATCCGCCGTCCATGAACAGGACGGTGTCGGCCACCTCGCGGGCGAACTGCATCTCATGGGTGACGACCAGCATGGTCATCCCCTCCTCCGCGAGACCGCGCATCACCCCGAGCACATCCCCGACCAACTCGGGGTCCAGCGCCGAGGTCGGCTCGTCGAACAACATCACGTCCGGGTTCATCGACAGCGCCCTGGCGATCGCGGCGCGCTGCTGCTGACCCCCGGACAGCTGCGCGGGCATCGCCGATGCCTTGTCCGACAGGCCGACCCGCTCCAGGTTGGACTTGGCGACCCGCTCGGACTCCTCCTTGCCCCGACCGAGCACCTTGCGCTGGGCGATGGTCAGGTTGTCCAGCACGTTGAGGTGCGCGAACAGGTTGAACTGCTGGAACACCATGCCGATCCGGGTCCGGGCCGCATCGATATCGCAGTCCGGGTCGGTCAGCTCGGTACCGCTCACCACGATCTTTCCCGCAGTGGGCTCCTCCAACAGGTTCACGCAGCGCAGCAGCGTCGATTTGCCGGAGCCGGATGGTCCGATCACACAGACCACCTCGCCCCGGGTGACGCTCAGGTCGACGCCCTTGAGGACTTCGAGATCACCGAAGGACTTCTTGAGCCCGTCGATCGAGATCACCGGGGTCTCCGAGCTCACGGCGCCGGCCGGGTCGTCGGTCTTGGCATCCGCCATCTCACTGTCCCCCGCTGCGTGTCGCACTCGCCTTGGCCTGTTTCCTGGCTACTCCCTTGCCGAATCGCTTCTCCAAGGCTCGGGAGACGAACGACAGCGGGATGGTGATGATCAGATAACAGACTCCGACCACCAGGACCGGCGTCATGCTCTGGTTGGTGTTCAACGCCTCGCGGCCGAACTGCGCCAACTCCTGCTGGGCCAAGGTACTGCCGAGGAAGAAGGCCAGCGAGGAGTCCTTGGTCAGCAGGATCAACTCGTTGGTCAACGGCGGCAGCACGATCCGGAACGCCTGCGGAATGATCACCGTGATCATCGTGCGGGTAGGCGACATGCCCAGTGAGCGGGCCGCCTCGATCTGGCCCTTGGGCACCGCCTGGATGCCCGCGCGGATGGTCTCGGCGATGTAGGCGGCGCCGACCAATCCGAGCGCGACCATGATCTGGACGTTGCGGTCCAACCGGGTGTCGAAGGCATACGGGATGCCCACGCCGACGGCGAGGAAGACCAGCATGGCGGGCAGGCCTCGGAAGAACTCGATGTAGATGCCCGAGATCCACCGGTAGGGCGCCACCGAGGACAGGCGCATCAACGCGAGCACCAGCCCGAGCCCGAGGCCGAGCGCGAAGCCGAGCACCGTATAGAAGATCGTGTTGCCCAGGGCGACCGTGATGACCGTCGGGAACAGGTTGGCCGCGACGTCCATATTGAAGAAGGCGCGCTGGATCTGGCCCCAGTCCGCGGCCACGATGATCAACAGCACCGCCGCGATCAGGATCGCGTACTGCACGCCCCTGATCACCTTGGCCCGTTGGCGCTTGCTCATCTTCCGCTTCGGGGGCTGGTCACCCGTGCTGCCTGCAGCAGGCCGGGGTGGGGCGGCCGGGGGGTCCTCCCCGGCGACCGTGCCCACCGTGTTGTTTCCCGCCATGGTCTCTCGTACTCCTGGAGTGCGATGGAAGGTGTCGGTGCGACAGGCCCTTCGCCTGCCGATGGGGAATGCGAGAGGGCCGGCGCGCAATGCACGCCGGCCCCGCCTCGATCAGCTACTCAGTTCTCCGAATCCTCGGCGCTCTCCGAGGATTCGGACTCCTCGTCCGCCGCGCCCTCCTCGGCGTCGGCCTCGGTGTCATCAGCCTCGGTGTCCTCGGCGTCCTCACCCTCGGCCGCGTCGTCGCCAGCAGGCGCCGTACCGAACCACTTCTCATAGATCTCGTCGTAGCGGCCATCCTCGCGGGCAGCGGCCAGGACCTCGTTGATCCGCTCCCGCAGAGCGTCGTTGCCGGTCCGCACCGCAACGCCGTACTGCTCGCCGGTGTCGAACTCCGCGACGACCGCGACATCGGGGTTGTCACCCGCGAAGTCGTAGAGGACGCCGTTGTCGTTGATGCCCGCGTCGACCTCGCCGTTCTGGACGTATGCTGTCAGCAGCGCCAGGTCCTCGAAGGTGACGAGTTCCGAGTCAGGCAGGTTCTCCCTCGCCCATTCCTGGCCGGTCGTACCGGTCTGCACCGCGACACGCAGGCCCGCGAGGTCGGCCTCGCCCTCGATATCGGAGTCCGCAGCCACCAACAACGCCTGGCTGGCGTCGAAGTACGGGTCGGCGAAGTCTATGTTCTCTTCGCGGACATCGTTGATGGTCATGCCCGCAGCAGCGACATCGCACTTCCCGGTGTCCAGGTCGGCCCCGGACTGGATCGTGTCGAAGGGGGTGTCGACGATCGCCTGTTCGACGCCGAGGTCCTCGGCGACGAGGTCCACGAGGTCGACGTCGAACCCGACGATCTCCTCGCCCTCGCGGAACTGGAACGGCTCGTACGGCAGGTGGGTGCAGGTCGTCAGCTGACCATCAGACACCAGCTCGATGCCGTCGACCGATGCGCCCTCACTGTCACCCCCGCACGCGGCAAGGGACAGGGCCAGCACGGGTGCCAGCACGACGGCAGGACGGAGGATCCTTCTACTACGCCGTTCCAATGTTCTGTTCCTTCGATTGACGATGAGCGGGGGATGTGTGGGGCACCGTAGTCGGTACCACTCGAATCGCCGTCAAGGACGGCATGACCAGCATGATCACCATTGGTTCGGGGTAACTCCGAACCACTTCAGGTGGATCTCCTCGTACCGGCCGTCCGCGCGGGCCTCCTCGAGCACCCGGTTGACGACGTCGAGAAGTTCGGTGTTGCCCTGTCGCACCGCGAGGCCGTACTGCTCGCCGGTGTCGAACTCGGCGGTTACCTCGGTATCCCGATAGACCTGCGCGAACTCGTGGAGCGGCCCGTTGTCGGAGAGCACGCCGTCGCTCTCCTCGGATCGCAGACTCTGGGTCAGCGCGGAGAGGTTCGGGTAGTAGAGGAGTTCGATCGGTTCGCCGTTGTCGGCGTTGTACTGCTCGGCGAAAGCGGCGCCCGTGGTGCCTTCCTGCACCGCTAGGCGTTGCCCGTGCAGGCCATCGAGCCCTCGGACCGGCGAAGCGCGTTCCACCAGCAATGCCTGCGCGGCATTGAAGTACGGATAGGCGAAGTCGATCACTTCGCTGCGCTCATCGGTGATGGTCATCGCCGCAGCGGCGATATCGCATTCCCCCGCGTCGAGCGCCACACCGGTCTGAATGCCCTCGAAGGGCATGTCGACGATCGCCTGTTCGACGTCGAGCTCGTCGGCGATGAGGTCCACGATGTCGACGTCGAAGCCGACGACCTCACCGTCCTGCTCGAACTGAAACGGATCATAAGGAAGATGAGTGCAGGTCAGAAGCCTGCCATCCGAGACGAGATCGACGTCCGGGACGACGCGCTGTTCCTCTTCTGGGGCCTCGGCTCCCGACGTGCCGCATCCGGCGAGACCGAAAGAAAGTGCCAATCCCCATGCGAGAAGAACCTTCGGTCTGATCGTCTGTGCCAAAACGTCGCCCTCCGATCACATTCCGTGTCGAACGACAGGCATCATTCCACTGCTGGCCGAAAATTTAGGTAACCATTGGATTAAGGGGCTCAACCTTGCGTAGGGATGTGTCGCATGTGGGTGCAATTGTTCGGCCAGGTGGACTAAGTGGTTCGACAGCCACCGGGAGCGGCTCGAATTCGTGACCGCACGCCCAAAACGACCCTGGCCGCGCGTCGGGCTCGCACTCACCTGCGGTGACCTGTCGGTCACCGCAGGAGAGCAGTCGCGATCAGACCTGCCTGGCGTGGGCGTCGAGCACCACCGACACCGCGGCAGTGATCTTCGCCGCATAGTTCAAGTGCAGCGACTCATCCGGAACGTGTGCATTACTGCCCGGGCCGAGCGCACCGGTCACGACGAATTGCGCCGCCGGATACGCGGCATGCAACAGCCCCATGAACGGGATGGATCCGCCGATGCCCATCGTCCGCCACGGCGCCGAGAACACCTCGCTGCTCGCCGTGGACAGTGCCTCGTCCAGCCAGGGCGCGACATCGGGTGCGTTCCATCCCGGCGCACACTCGCTGCGATCAAGCTCCACCCGAGCACCGTAGGGAACGTCCGAGGTCAGCACCTCGCGCAGCGCGGCGAGCGCGGCATCGGGGTCGGCGGTGGGCGGCAGCCGGAAGCTCAGGGCCAAGGTCGTCGAGGGTCGCAGCACGTTGCCCGCCGAGGCGGGATCGGGCAGCCCCGATCCGCCGATCACCGAGAGCGTGGGCCGCCAGGTGTTGTTCAGCGCCTGTTCCACCGGGTCATCGGTCATCGGACGGATATCCGCAGGCATCGGGATGCCATCGGATATCAATCCCGGAACGGCTTCGAGCGCGGCCCGCACCTCGGCGACCCGGTTCGCGGGTACCTCGACACTGAGTTCGGGCAACAACATGGCACCCGTCCGAGCATCCTCGATGCGGTCCAACAGCACGCGTAAGACCCGGAAGGAACTCGGCACCACTCCACTGGCCATGCCCGAGTGCTGGCCCGCGTCCAACACCGTGGCCGTGACCTGCAACTGCACCATCCCGCGCAGCGAGGTGGTCAGCCACATCCGGTCGTAATCGCCTGCACCGGAGTCCAGGCAGACCACGAGACCGACCTCGCCGAGGTCGTCGCTCAATTCGGCCAGGTAGGCAGGCAGATCCGGCGAGCCGGATTCCTCACCGGTCTCCAACAGGATGACCGCCCTGGCATGCGCGCCCCCGGCGGCTCGCAATGCCTCCAGCGCCGTCGTCGCCGCGTAGGCCGCATAGCCGTCGTCGGCCGAGCCCCGGCCGTAGAGCCTGCCGTCCCGCACCACCGGCGTCCACGGGCCGAGCCCCTCCGACCAGCCGCCGACCGGGGGTTGCTTGTCCAGATGCCCGTACAGCAGGGCGGTGCCCGCGTCCTCCGCGCCAGCAGTGGCCGGAACATCGATCACCAGGAGCGGAGTCCGGCCGGGCAGCCGCAGCACTCGCGAGGTCGCACCCGTCAAACCCCGCTCGTCGATCCAGGACTGCACATGCTCCACCGCCGCATCGAGATGCCCGGTGGTGGCCCAGTCCGGATCGAAGACGGGCGAGAGCGCCGGGATCTCGACCAGCTTCTGCAAGCTGGGCAGCACGGCGTCATCCCACCGTTGTTGAACGATCTTGGTCAAATCTGAATGCGTCACGGTCGGCCATCCTGTCATCGCAAGCAGGCCGAATCGATGGTTCGAAGCACGATGACCGGCCAGGACGTGACCGTTGGTGACCGACGAACACCCTGGGTGGTAGAACCGGCAACCAGGGACGGTCTCCACCACAAAAGGCAGGCTTCTTTAGCGACCATCGATACTCTTGCCTGCCCCGAGACCATGCCAGTATGACGGAAGCGAACCGTCAGTGCCGACGGTCGATGTCGCGGTCCTAAAGGACGGTGACGACGCCGGCGGTGCGTCCGCGTCCGCCTCCACAAGCGGTGAGCGCGGGCCTCGAGACTGAGGAGACAGGCATGTCGTCGCCCGAATACTGGACCAAGCCATGGCCGAGTTCATCGGCCGAGAAGCCGCCGCCACCGGGGAGCAACCAGGCCGCCGTGGCGGCCCGACCTACGGCGGAACAGGTGATCGCTGGACTGCGCGCCACCTCGGAAGGTGGTCCCGACCTGGTGCAGCTCCTCACCCCGGAGGGTGAGCGAGTGACGCACCCGCATTTCGACCTCGACATCACCCCGGAGGAGTTGCGAAGCCTCTACCGGGACATGGTCCTGGTCCGACGCACCGACCGCGAGTGCAACGCACTGCAGCGACAGGGTCAGCTTGGTATCTGGGTCCCGCTGCTGGGGCAGGAGGCCGCCCAGATCGGCGCGGGCCGCGCGATGCGCCCCCAGGACATGGCGTTCCCGAGCTACCGCGAGCACGGTGTCGCCTGGTGCCGGGGCATCGACCCCACCGACCTGCTCGGCATCTTCCGGGGTACCGACCATGGGACCTGGGATTCGCAGGAGAAGCGGTTCCATCCCTACACGATCGTCATCGGCAACCAGGTCTTGAACGCGGCCGGTTACGCGATGGGTCAGCGGTTGGACGGCAAGGTCGGCGACGGCCATCAGGATGATGCCGAGGCCACCATCGTCTTCTTCGGCGACGGGGCGACCAGCCAGGGCGATGTGAACGAGGGCTTCGTCTGGGGCGCGGTCTACGACGCCCCGGTGGTGTTCTTCTGCCAGAACAACCAGTGGGCCATCTCCGAGCCGATGGAACGACAGAGCCGGATCCCCCTCTATCAGCGGGCGAGCGGCTTCGGCTTCCCCGGCATCCGGGTCGACGGCAACGACGTGCTCGCGACGCTGGCGGTCACCCGCTGGGCGCTGGAGGAGTGCCGCAGCGGCAACGGACCGGTGCTGATCGAGGCGTTCACCTATCGGATGGATGCGCACACCACCTCCGATGACCCGACCCGCTACCGGCTCTCCGATGAGTTGGAGGCGTGGAAGCTCAAGGACCCGATCGAACGGGTCCGGGTCCACCTGGTGCGCAGTCAATTCGCCGATGCCGACTTCTTCGCTCAGGTCGACGCCGAATCCGACGCACTGGCCGAACGGCTGCGCGAGTTCTGCATCAACATGCCGACGCCGCCCGCCGACCGGATCTTCTCGCATGTCTACAGCGAGAACAGCCCGGTCCTCGATCAGCAGCGTGACGAGTTCCTCGATTACCTGTCCAAGTTCGAGCACGCGGGGGGTGCGCTCTGATGGCCGAGACGACTTCCCGGACGGCGACACGCAGCATCGACACGACCAACCGATCCGGTTCCCTCGGCTCGGACGAGCAGCCCGCCTCGACCCAGAAGATCACCATCGCCAAGGCACTCAACCTCGGGTTGCGCACCGCGATGGAACGCGACCCCAAGGTGCTGTTGCTGGGCGAGGACATCGGCAAGCTCGGCGGGGTCTTCCGCATCACCGACGGCCTGCAGAAGGACTTCGGTGAACAGCGGGTGATGGACACGCCGCTGGCGGAATCCGGGATCATCGGAACCGCGGTCGGGCTGGCGATCCGGGGCTACCGCCCGGTCTGCGAGATCCAGTTCGACGGGTTCATCTTCCCCGGGTTCGACCAGATCGTCAGCCAGCTGGCCAAGCTCCAGTTCCGTACCCAGGGCCGGGTGAAGATGCCCGTGGTGATCCGGGTGCCCTTCGGCGGCGGCATCGGCGCGGTCGAGCATCACTCGGAATCGCCGGAGTCGTACTTCGCTCACACGGCGGGTCTGAAGGTCGTGGCCTGCGGTAATCCGGTGGATGCCTATTGGATGATCCAGCAGGCGATCGCCTCGGATGACCCGGTCCTGTTCTTCGAACCCAAGCGTCGATACCAGGACAAGGCCGAGCTGGACACGAGCGTCCAGCCGATCCCGCTGCACTCGTCGCGAGTGTTGCAGGAGGGTTCGGACGTCACCGTCGTCTGTTACGGCCCGATGGTCCGCACCTGCACGGATGCCGCGCGGGTCGCGGCGGAGGAAGGGCACCGGGTCGAGCTGATCGACCTGCGTTCGCTGTCTCCGCTGGACCTGAACCCGGTCTTCGAGTCGGTGCGCCGGACCGGTCGGTTGGTCGTGGTCAGCGAGGCACCCGGCCAGTCCTCGATCACCTCGGAGATCGCGGCCCAGGTACAGCAGCACTGCTTCTACTCGCTCCAGGCGCCGGTGCTCCGGGTGACCGGCTTCGATACGCCCTACCCGCCCACCAAGCTCGAGGAGGAGTTCCTCCCCGATCTGGAACGGGTGTTGGACGCCGTCGAACGTTCGCTGCGCTGGTAGCGGGAGGAGCGAGGAAATGCCACAACTGAAGCACTTCCCACTGCCGGACACCGGCGAGGGCCTGACCGAGGCGGAGATCATCACCTGGCATGTCGCCGAGGGCGACACCGTCAAGGTCAACCAGATCATCGTCGAGATCGAGACGGCCAAGGCCGTGGTGGAGCTGCCCTGCCCGTTCGCCGGGCAGGTCTCCCAGCTGATGGCCCAGGTCGGCGAGACCGTCGAGGTCGGGGTACCGATCATCGCCATCGACGTCGATCCGGATGGCACTGCCGAGCCGTCGGCACCGGTGGCCGTGAACGGTTCGAAGCCCGCCGATGGCGAGGGTCGGGTCGCGAACCTGGTCGGCTACGGCCCTCGGACCGAGACCGCCGCCCGCAGGCCGAGGAAGCGGACCGACGCGGGTGCGACGCAGGCAGCGGTTCCGGCCGCCCCGCCCGCAGCAGTTCCGGCCGCGCCGACGCCCGCGCCGGTGCCCGCTGCGGCGGTGGTGGCGCCACCGGCCACCACCGAGTCCGCCCGTGTTCCGCTGGCCAAGCCGCCGGTTCGGAAGCTGGCCAAGGAAGCCGGTCTCGACCTGCGCACGGTGATCGGCAGCGGACCGGACGGGGTGATCACCCGGGACGACGTGACCAAGGCGATCTCCACCGCGTCCGCTCCGGCCGCCGCGCCGTCCGATCGCCCGCGCGAACAGCGGGTGGCGATTCGGGGCGTCCGCAAGGCGACCGCGCAGGCGATGGTGCAGAGCGCGTTCACCGCTCCGCATGTCACGGAGTTCCTCACCGTCGATGTGACACCGATGATGGAGCTACGGGCCAGGCTCAAGGCGCGCCCCGACTTCCAGGGCGTGAAGATCACTCCGTTGGCCTTCGCCGCGAAGGCGGTGTGTCTGGCGGCCCGTCGGACGCCGGACGTCAACGCCACCTGGGACGAGCAGGCGGGCGAGATCGTCTACAAGTCCTACGTGCACCTGGGGATCGCGGCGGCGACTCCCCGGGGTCTGGTGGTTCCGAAGGTCCGCGAGGCGCAGGACATGTCGTTGCGGGAACTGGCCGTGGCGTTGGACGAACTGGCCACGACGGCACGCGAGGGTCGGACGACTCCGGCGGCCATGCTCGATGGAACCTTCACCATCACCAATGTCGGTGTGTTCGGGGTCGACACCGGCACGCCGATCATCAACCCCGGCGAGTCGGCGATCCTGGCCTTCGGCGCGATCCGCGATATGCCGTGGGTGGTCGATGGGCAGGTCGTGCCGCGCAAGGTGTGTCAGCTCGCCTTGAGCTTCGATCACCGGGTCGTCGACGGTCAGCAGGGTTCGCAGTTCCTCGCCGATGTCGGCGCGTTGCTGGCGGATCCCGGGCTGGCGTTGACGTACTGATGTACTGATCTCGACGCCTAACGCGGCAGAACGGGGCATCCGCGCCCCGTTCTGCTGCGTTCTTCAGTCGGCTAGTTTCCAGTTGGTCACGCATCGGGTGGTGACCGTGACGTCCTGCGGTTCCAGGTTGAGCCGCTTGACGTCCTGGCCGCTGCGGATGCCCGCGGGTGCGGCGACCGCGGCCTCCGCGCCCCCGTAGCCGCTTCGCGGCAGCGCCCCGCCGACCTCCGCATCGCTGATGCGCAGTAGCCCGCCGAGTTCCCTGCCGAGCGCGTCGGCGTATCCGACGGCCCTGGCGCGCGCGTCGGCGACGGCGGCCCGCTGTGCGGCTTTGCGGGGTTCGGTGTCATCGCTCAACGACCAGGTGGGGCCGTCCAGTCGGGCGGGCTCGGCGGCGATCAACGCCCCGGCCAGCTCCGCGAGAACCTCGGGGTCGGTCACCGACAGCTGATAGTTCTGTTCGGCGCGACAACCCACCTGTTTCTGTTTCTGCCAGTCGGCGTGCACGGCCAAGCGTCGGGAGTCCACCGACACGCCGTCCCGCTTCAGCAGCGGCTCGATAGCGGCTACCTGGCTGCTCAGCTTGGCCACCGCCTCGGCGCGGGTCGGCGCGGAACTGCTGTAGGCCACCCGCAGTACGGCACGGTCCGCACGCGCCGACGCTCGTCCTGTCCCCTGTGTCACGACTTCGGTCACCCGAGCCAGCAAACCCGCCGGGGTGTCCGATCGCAAGGTGCGCTGCGGCTTCGATCTCCAGCCCCGCCTGGGAATCCGGCACGGGAGGCGACTTCTGCGGCGTTGTCGATCTTTCTTGTCCGCACCGATTCAGGAAACGTCCCGGTGACCGGCACACGACGAACACGTTACTAGGAGCCCATTTTAGGTTCCATCGCTTCCAAGGTTGAATACGTTAGCGACCGGACAATCATCGGCGTGTGCCGCTCCTCACCGGACAATCGGGTGCGTTTTGCCGATCAATGGGGCATACTTGAGTCGTACCGAGAAGTCAAGAAAACGAAGGTGATGGACACCCGATGAATCTCGCC
This sequence comes from Actinoalloteichus hymeniacidonis, assembly GCF_014203365.1. Lineage (NCBI taxonomy): Bacteria > Bacillati > Actinomycetota > Actinomycetes > Pseudonocardiales > Pseudonocardiaceae > Actinoalloteichus > Actinoalloteichus hymeniacidonis. The sequence goes on along the minus strand of NZ_JACHIS010000001.1, from coordinate 103,405 downwards.
GCCCGTCTTCGCGTCCGCCGCGACAACAAGCGCCCCCGGACGAACAGGGCACTGCAAGAGGCGATCAACTCGGCGTCGAGCCCGGCGCTCCGCGATGAGCTGCTGATCATCGCTCAGCGTCACGACCTGCTGAACCGCTAATCCCAAGCGAGCACCGCGCCGCCAAGCGCCATCGTGTCGCAGACCACATTTCGACAGGGTGTAACACGTTCGGGCGCACTGGCGATGAACCAAGTGACCCTGCGGTGCTGGCGGACCCCCGACCTGGCAGCACTGCGGGGTTTTCCAATTCTCAGAGTTCGAAGCCTCACCCATATGGGTGAGGCTTCTTGCGTTCTACCGCGCTACGTAACCGGCGCCCGCTTCGCGCTACCGGGTTACCCGAGCTGGGAGAGTGCCGTCGCCAGCTCGGCATGAACCCAGGACGCCAGGGTGGTCGGAGTGGTCGTCTCCACCGTGCGTCGCTGTTCGGGGACGAAGTCGTCCCGCAGACCGGTCGACATGCCCAGCACTGCGGCAGCAAGGCCGGGAGACATCCCGATCTGGACGTACTGCTCGTACATCGCCTCGTCACCGATCCGCTCCACCGCCACCCGACGGCCCAGCTCGGAGCTCAGGATCGCGCCCACCTCGGTCCAGCTCAGATCGGCGGGACCGTGGACGGCCTGTACCCGACGGCCGGACCAGGCAGGACTGAGCAGCACGGTGGCGGCTACCTCGGCGATATCCCGGGGAGCCACCCAACCCATCGGCGCGTCGAGCGGAAGCACGGTCTGGATGGTCCCGGATCGGATGTCGTCCAACTGCAGCGCAAGGTTGGAGAAGAAGTAGCCACACCGAAGATGTGCCACGTCGATGCCCAGCTCGTCCAACGCCAGTTCCGTGGTGCCCAACCCGTCGATCTCGCCTGCACCGTGCCGCTTCTCCGCGCCCACGCTGCTCTGGAACACCACCCGGCCGATGCCGTTCTGTCGGACGGCCGCGCTGATCGCCGCAGTCGCCCGCGCATAATCCGCCAGCGGGTCTGCGGCGGCCGAGGTGGGATCCACCCAATAGACGGCGTCGACATCCCGAGTCGCGGTGACGACCTCCTGCGTCACGAACGAGTCGGCGCGAACGACCTCGACATAGCCCCGCAGGTCCTGCGCAGGCCCAGTGGGATCGCGCATCAGTAGGACCGGCCGGACGCCTGCGCGCACCAACATGCGCGTCAAATGGCTGCCCACGTTCCCATTGGGGGTGGTTACGGCTACCCGCATAGCAATGTCTCCTTCCGCATCGTGAGGAGAAAACGCTACGGACAGACGCGGCCCGATCCTGTCCTCATCTCAAGCCACCATGAGCGGCATGGAGACACCCTCGACGCGGACCCTGCGTCTGCTGTCCCTGCTGCAAGCCGGTGGAACCTGGCCCGCCGCAACACTGGCACAGCGCCTCGGGGTCGGCGAGCGAACAGTGCGGCGGGATGCCCATCGCCTCCGAGAGCTGGGATACGACGTGCATGCCCGCCCCGGGCCGGGCGCCGGTTATCGGCTCCGCCCGGGGGTGAGGATCCCGCCGCTGCTGTTCACCGAGGACGAGGTCAGCGCGATCGTGGCAGGTCTGGCCGTGCTGGAGTCCTGGATTCCGAATGACCAGGCGGTGGCTGCCGCGCTGATCAAGCTCGATCAGGTGCTCCCACGAAAGCTGCGCCAACGTGCGGCGGCCACCGCGTTGACCACCCAGGTTCTACAACGTCCGACCGCCGTCATCGACTGGGCGGTGGTCGGCGTCCTGGCCGATGCCGTTGCCACCGGTTCTCGGGTCGGGTTTCACTACACCGACCGACACGCACGGGAGTCCGTTCGCACCGTCGAGCCATTCCGGCACGTACTGCAACGGGAACGCTGGTACCTGGTGGCATTCGACATCGACCGAGACGACTGGCGACTGTTCTGTCTCGACCGCATGCAAGATCTCCGGACGCTGCCCGGCACGTTCCGCCCGCACGCCTTCCCGGCGGCGTCGCTGGAGCAGTGGCTCACGTCCGATTTCGGCAACGAACAGCGGTCGTGACCCGACCGATCAGGGATTCGGCCGCAGCACCAGCTCGGTGATCTGGCCGTCGTCGGGCAGCCGGACCGCAGCGGCCACCGCCTCGGCCACGGTCTCCGGACGTAGGTACTTCTCCGGCTGGAAGTCGCCGCCCTCGGTGGCCCGGACCGCCCGCTGCATATCGGTGGCCACCCGACCCGGATGCACCGAGATGACCCGGACGCCGTTCTCGGCCTCCTCCGCCCGCAACGCATCACCGAAGGCACGGAGGGCGAACTTGCTCGCCGCATAGGCACCCCATTGCGGATTCGCCCGCAGTCCGGCGCCGGAGTTGATCAACACCACCTTGCCCTGCGCCGCACGCAACGCGGGCAGCAGCAACCGCGTCGACTCGGCCACCGCGACCAGGTTGACCTCCATGACCCGCCGCCAGGACGCCGCAGGTGTCTCGGCGATCGGCCCCAACTCGACCACCCCCGCGCTGTGCACGAGGACGTCCAGCCGCTCGATATCGGCGGCCGCCGTCGCCAACGCATGCTCGTCGGTCAGCTCGACCGCCCACGGCCGAGCACCCGGCAGCTCTTCGGCCAACTCGGCGAGCGCCTGGCGGTCCCGACCGCCGAGCAACAGATCGTGCGTCGATGCCAATGCCCTGGCCACGGCGGCTCCCACACCGCGAGAACCACCGGTGACCAGGGCAAGGGGACGTGAACTCATGTCCGAGAGCCTAGGTGGTCGACCAGCAGACCACCTCGCCACGACCTTCCGTCGATCAGCTCACTCGCCGATGCGACCCACTCGGCCGTTGCGGCCGACGCGCCACACGCTGACCACCGACGGCCTGGGCTGCGAGTCGCCCCGGTCCGGCCAGTTGGACGCAGGCTCCTCGATGCTGGCGCCGTCGACCTCGCCGGGGTGCTGCACACACACCGTGACCAGGTCCTCGGTGATCACTGGGCCACAGGTCTCGCCGCCTGCCGGGACCGTGAGGAACAGCTTCAGGTGCCCGCGATCGGCACCCTGCACCGGCACCGAGTAGAGACCGTCGTTGATGCCCAGGGCCCCGGTGGAGTCGGTGGAGACCCACAGGTTCCCGTGGGTGTCGAAGGCGACGTTGTCCGGGCTGGTGATCGGGCTGACCTGGCTCTTGTCGAAACCGGCGAAGTAGGTGTCCGGCGACTCGGGGTCACCACAGACCAGCAGCAGCTTCCAGGTGAACCTGGTCGCCGTCGCGTCGTTGTGCCGCTCGGTCCACTCCAGGACGTGGCCGTGCTTGTTGGTGTTCCTCGGGTTGGCCTCGTCGGCGGCCGCCGCGCCCTCGGTGCCCCGGTTGGTGTTGTTGGTCAGGGCCGCGTAGACGCTGCCCGTTACCGGGTTGGGCTCGATGTCCTCGGGGCGGTCCATCTTGGTGGCGCCGACCACGTCACCGGCCAGCCGGGTGTAGATGTAGACCTCTTCCGCGGTCATCCCCGGCACGAAGGACTTGTCGCCCTCGGCCAGCGGGATCCACTCGCCGGTGCCGCCGAACTCGCCGTCGGCGGGCAGGGTGCCGGAACCGTCGATCTCCTCGACCGGGCTGTCGCCGGTGAAGCGGGCGACGTAGAGGGTGCCCTCGTCGAGCAGCGTCATGTTGTGCCTGCGGGCGTGCTTGCTCTCGCCCTTCTTCATCCGATTCTTCGACACGAACTTGTAGATGTAGTCGAAGCGCTCGTCGTCACCGGAGTACGCGACGACCCGGCCGTCCTCGGCAACGCGGACGGCGGCGCCCTCGTGCTTGAACCGGCCCAGCGCGGTGTGCTTGATCGGGGTCGAGTCGGGGTCGTGCGGGTCGATCTCGACGACCCAGCCGAAGCGGTGGGTCTCGTTCAGCTCCTGCGCGATGTCGAAGCGCGGGTCGAATCGCTCCCACAACCGCTCGCTGGCGCCGCCGGACATGCCGTACCTGGCGAGCTTCGCCGACTGGTCCGGGTCGGTGATCTGATCGGCGTTGCCGAAGTACTGGTTGAAGTTCTCCTCGCCGGAGAGCACCGTGCCCCACGGGGTGACGCTGCCCGCGCAGTTGTTCAGGGTGCCCAGCACCCGGGTGCCGGTCGGGTCGGCGCTGGTCTTCAACAGGTCGCTACCTGCGGCGGGTCCGCGTACCTCGAACTCGGTGGTCGCGGTGATCCGCCGGTTGAAGCGGCTGCGCCGGGTGCTCAGCCCACCCTTGCGGGTGTCGCGCTCGGCCAGGACGACGCTGAGTCCGTGCGCGGCCCAGGCGATCTTGACCTGCTCCTCGGTGGGGTTGGCCTCGTCGTAGCCCCGGAACATGAACGGCTCGGTGCTGTACTCGTGGTTGACCACGAGCAGGTTCCGCCTGCCTGCGCCGTCCAAGGGGATGAGACCGGCGAAGTCGCAGTTGTAGCCGAACTGGCGCTCCTGCGCGGCGGCCGTCTGGTTCTCGAAGTCGAACTCCGGGGCGCCCTCGAGCACCGGGTCGCCCCAGCGGATGACGACGTTGTGCTCGTATCCCTCCGGAACGACGATCGCGTCCTGGGTGTTGGGCTGGACCGACTCGTAGTCGGTGCCGGGGATCGGCCTGTCCGGCTTACCGGGACCGTTGCCGTGGCCCGGTCCGTGGCCGGGTCGCCCGCCCTGGGTGGCGACCTCGTCGGCTGCGGCGGTGCTGCCCAGCGCCGCCAGCGCGCCGCCCGTGATACCGACGACGGCCGCTGCTCGCAACGCCCCCCGGCGGCTCATCACCTGTGCGACGACATCCCCGAAATAGGGGTTGGACGAGGTGTTCGGGACGTCATGGCCACAGGCGTCGCCGCACCGGTATCGACAGGTGACGGACGAGCGCTTGCCATGACCTCCGGCGGAAAGAACCGTCAGCGGGATGGTGCGGCTGTCTTCGGGTGGGGTCAGCACGCAGACCTCCGAGATCTGGTTGGTGGGAACGCGCTGACCGTAAGAGCGGATTACTACTTCAGGGTGAACACAGGCCGAACAACCACTCCGAAGTGGCGGACAGTCCCATGTCCAACGGATTTCTGCGGCCCAGGACACTGCGAGGCTGCACTTCAAGACGGCCGCACGGCCAAGAGACCGGGCCGGTCCGGCGGCGCCGAGGCTGCTCGGGCGACGACTTAGTTCGAGGGGTCCTCGTCACGTCCGGTCGATCCGTCGGTGCCCGATGGCGTCCGATCCGTGACGGCCCGCTGCTCAGCGCTCGCGCGGCGTTCCCAGTTCAGGAAGCGACCCGAGTTGTTCGAGATGTCCCCGACCAGCCAGAACAACAGCGCGGCATCGTCGGTGAAACCGATGATGGGCAACAGCTCCGGGATCAGATCGATCGGCGAGATCAGATAGACACCCGCCAGGGCCCACAGCCCCAGGTGCCGCCGACGCATTCCCGGATATCCGCGTCCGGCCGCGCGCACCAACCGGGGCACGGCGCGAATTCGGCGCACCGGCCCGCCGATGGGCTCGGTCTCCGGCGAATCACGGCGGGCCCTGATCCGCCGGGTCACCCCGATGATGAGCAGCACACCACCGATGACCAGCAATGAACCGCCGAGCGGGCGGGGTTGAATCCCCAACACCTCGTTGGTGCCGATGAAGAAGGAGTACAGCCCGGCCAACAGCAGAACGGCCCCGAAAACGATCACCGTCGAGGACCTCCGAACTCGTCGAGGATGACCCGCCGGACGAATTCTCGCCGGGAGCGGACGGCCGTGCGCAGGGAACCCGAACAGACTCGCGCCGCAGCGCCGGACCTGCGGCGGACTCGGAGGGTAGTGGTGCGGCGGGCGGTGCCTCGTTGCGCCGCCCGCTCGACATCGACCTCGAAGAACCGCAGTTCATCGAGGTGGCGAGGCTCAACGCTCGGCGTCCCCCCGGATGAACTGCTCGACCCGCTCCTTGGCCACCGAGTCCGAGTACTGCTCGGGCGGCGACTTCATGAAGTACGAGGCAGCGGAGAGGATCGGTCCGCCGATGCCGCGGTCCTTGGCGATCTTCGCCGCCCGCACGGCGTCGATGATGATGCCTGCGGAGTTCGGGGAGTCCCAGACCTCCAGCTTGTATTCCAAGCTCAGCGGGACATCACCGAAGGCCCGGCCCTCCAGCCGGACGTAGGCCCACTTGCGGTCGTCGAGCCACTGCACGTAGTCCGACGGTCCGATGTGGACGTTGCGCTTGCCGAGATCGCGATCGACCTGCGAGGTCACGGCCTGCGTCTTGGAGACCTTCTTCGACTCCAGGCGGTCGCGCTCCAACATGTTCTTGAAGTCCATGTTGCCGCCGACGTTGAGCTGCATGGTCCGGTCGAGCAGCACGCCCCGGTCCTCGAACAGCCGCGCCATCACGCGGTGCGTGATCGTCGCGCCCACCTGCGACTTGATGTCGTCGCCGATGATCGGCACACCCGCCGCGCGGAACCGCTCGGCCCACTCCGGGTCGGAGGCGATGAAGACCGGCAGCGCGTTGACGAAGGCCACCCCGGCCTCCAGCGCGGCGGCGGCGTAATGCCGAGCGGCGTCCTCGGAGCCGACCGGCAGGTAGCACACCAGCACGTCGGCCTCGGCCTCACGCAGAGCGGCGACCACGTCGACCGGGGCCTCGTCGGACTCCTCGATCATCTCGCGGTAGTAGCGCCCGAGCCCGTCAAGCGTCGTGCCACGCTGCACCGAGACGCCCAGCGGCGGGACGTCGCAGATCTTGATGGTGTTGTTCTCGCTGGCGACGATCGCCTCCGAGAGGTCGCGACCGACCTTCTTGGCGTCCACGTCGAACGCGGCCACGAACTCGATGTCGCGGATGTGGTACTCGCCGAACTCAACGTGCATCAGGCCCGGGACCTGGGCGTCCGGGGCGGTGTCCCGGTAGTACTGGACGCCCTGCACCAGCGAAGCCGCACAGTTGCCCACGCCGACGATTGCCACCCGCACGCGACGATCTACGCCCATTGCCGGGTCCTCCTTCTTAGAATCCTCAAGTACCGGGCGAGCAACGGTTGACGCCGTCGTCGCCGGCCGGACGCAGTGGTCCTTACTTCTTCTCGCCACCTTGGCTTCGCCCCGTCTGCGGGCTCCGCTGCCTGGAGACCTCAACCACTCGGACTCCCCGACGGTGGGTCGTCACCTTCGGCTTGCTCATGCGCGATCAACTCGTTCAGCCAACGAACCTCACGCTCGGAACTCTCCAGGCCCATCCGGTGCAGTTCGAGCGTGTAGCGGTCGATCTGTTCGGTTGCCCGACCGAGGGTGGAGCGGAATCCCTCTCGCCGTTCCTCGACGTGACGCCTGCGTCCCTCGAGGATGCGCATCCGCGCCTCCGCCGGTGTGCGGGAGAAGAACGCCAGATGGATGCCGAATGATCCGTCGTCCCACGTCTGTGGGCCCACATCGACGACTAATTCGGCGAAGCGTTCCTTGCCCTCCGCTGTGAGTTTGTAGACCGTCTTGGCCCGCCGGTTCCAGGTGCGCGGCACCGCGTCCTCGGCCGCCTCATCGGTGATCAGCCCAGCGACCTGAAGCCTGCGCAGCGTCGGGTAGAGCGAGCCGTAGGAGAACGCTCGGAACGCTCCCAGCAGCGTGTGCAGGCGTTTACGCAGTTCATAACCATGCATCGGCGCGTCGTGCAGCAGGCCGAGCACCGCAAGCTCGAGCACGTCGCACCTCCGCACACCGCTACCGACCAAGACCATCCATCACGTCGCCGCGATGGATTAACTCACTATATCGGTCCGATACATCCCGCTCACCTTGGCTAGGTCACAGCGCTGCACGCCATGGGTCGCGCCCCGAACGGCCCATCACCCATCGACCGCAGACACGTACGCTGTCTAACGTGCGGACCCAACGACAGGTGGTCGACTACGCGTTGCAGCGCCGAACGCTGCTCGCCGGTGTCCACTCTGGTCGGGTCGGGGTGATGGAGGTCTGCGACGCGAGCCCGTACCTGCTACGGGCAGCGAAATTCCATGGTCAGCCAAGCGAGGTGACCTGTCCGGTGTGCCGCAAGGAACCGCTGACCCAGGTGTCCTGGGTCTACGGGGACGAGCTGAAGCACGCGGCCGGGTCCGCCAGGACGAACGACGAACTCACCAGGATGGCAACCCTCTTCGAGGAGTTCACCGTCTACGTGGTGGAGGTTTGCCGCACCTGTAGTTGGAACCACCTGGTGCAGTCATACGTCCTGGGAACGCGTGGCATGGATGACGGGCGCCCGCAGCGGCGAAGCGCTGCGGAGTGATTCCGTCTCCAACGCGTGCGCGGGCGCGAGAGCGCCACAGCACAGACGACCACCGAACTACGTGCCAAAGAGGCACGTCGGTGTGGGAGGCCCACTCGTGAACGACGCACACAACGGCAGGCCAGCTGCAGGCCGACCTTCGAGGCCGCAGGTGGAGGGCCAGATGTCGCACGTCCCCGGTGAGGCGAGCGGTGCTCGCCCGCCCGCAGGTGGCGAACCGCCGCCACGGCCCGGTCAGCCGCCGGGCGGCCCGGAGGGACCTCCGCGACATGGCCCGCCACCGGAGGCGCCCGGTGCTCCCGGGGCGCCCAGACCGGACCAACAGTTCGGCGCGGGCCCCGGCAGGCACCTGCCACCCCGAACACCGAGCGAACCGGACAATTCGCCCGGACACGGTCGGGGTCGTGACACACCACACAGCGCGGCGGACAACGGCGGTCAGCCGCCCGCCAACCGAATGCCGGAGCGGCCTTCGACGCCGCCCGGCGGCATGCAGCGGCCCCCGGACGCAGGCAGGCCGCGCGGTGGCTCCGATGGTCCGCCGCCTGGGCCGCCGCCCGGTCAGGGCGGTCCCGGTGGCCCGCGAAACGGCCCGGGTCCGCAGGGGCCCCAGGGCCCGCAGGGTCAACAGCACGGCCAGCCGCCGAAGGGACCACCCGGCGCTCCGCCGCCCGGTAGGCCACCGCAGGGTTCCGCACCAGGTCAGGGTGGCCCCGGCGGTAGGCCCGCGAACGGGCCGAGCGCACCGAACGGCCCGGCAGGCGCGGGCAACATCGCCCCGACCGGGGCGGTCTCCTCGCTGAGCGATCGGCTCGGCACGGGCACTCCGCCCGGCGGTACTCCGACGCCCGGTGCGCAAGCGGGCAGGCCGCCCGGCGGCCAGCCGCGCCCCGACGCCCCGAACGGCCCCGGCCCGGGCGGCCAGGCCATGGGCGGACGTGGACCCGGTGGGCCCCCCAACGCGCAAGGCCCGGGTGGACGCGGGCCCAATGGACCGAACCCCGGTGCTCCGGGAGCGGCAGGCGGCCGACCACCCCATGGCGGGCCTGCCGAGCCAGGCGCGAACCGGACCGACGGTAGACCGGGCGCAGGCGGCGGACCGACCTCGATGCAGGCGGGGCCACCGCCCGGCGGCGACCGGCGACCGGCTGGCTCTCGCGGCCCTTCGGCTGCCGGTGCCGCAGCTGCGGGTGCGGCACTGGGCGCCGCAGGCGGTGCCGCCGCGTCCAGCATGGGCGCAGGCCCTCCCGGAGGTGGCCCTGGTGGACCCGGCGCCGCTGGAGGTCCCGGAGGCCCGTCGCGGCGTCCCGGCGAGCAGCCGATGGCCCGACAGCGCGTCGACGAGCAGCCGACCACGCAGCTCGAACCGGCGTTGTTGACCCATGCCGAACCCCCGCCACCGCCCTCCGACGACGATTACGACGAGGACTACTACGACGAGGACGACGATCCTGAGGAGTCCCCGGAGGCCGTGAAGAAGGCGAAGCGCAAGAAGATCTGGCGTCGGGTCCGGCGCACCGGCTATGTGATGGCCGGTCTGATGATCCTCACCCCGCTGGTCGCCTTCGCCGTCGGCTACCAGATGTGGGATATCCAATCGCCCGACGACATCCTGGACGATCTCGACAAGACCGTCACGGTGCAGTACGCCGATGGCAGCGAGATGCTGCAGATCGTGCCCAACGGCGAGGGCGAGGGCGACCGCCGCTTCCTCGACTATGAGGACATCCCCGAGGACTTCTTCCACGGGGTGACCGCCACCGAGGACCCGACCTTCGAGGACAACTGGGGCTTCGACCCGGTCGGCATCCTGCGGGCCGCGGTCACCGGTACCGGCGGCGGCTCGACCGTCACCCAGCAGTACATCAAGCTCTCCACCGGGCAGGACGACGCGACCTACGCCCGGAAGTTCCAAGAAGTGGTGATGGCCTTCAAGCTGACCCAGCAGGAGGAGAAGAACTACATCTTCGAGTCCTACGCCAACATCACCTCGTTCGGCCGCAACACCTACGGACTCGAGGCCGGGGCGCAGACCTGGTTCGGCAAGTCGGCGACGGAACTGGAGACCAACGAGTCGCTGTTCCTGGCGGGCATCCTGAACGCGCCGTCGCACTACGACCCGGACAACAACCTCGAAGGCATGCAGGGCCGATTCGACTACGTCGTCAACAAGATGGTCGAACGCGGCCATCTGAGCCAGGCTGAGGCCGACGCGCTGGAGTTTCCCGAATGGCTGCCGAGGGGCACCGGGGGCAACACCGGCCGGAGTGTGACCGATGTCCACGTGCAGACCCAGATCGAGCGGGAGCTCGACGAGTTCGGCATCTCGATGGACGACGTCCGCCGCGAGGGCATGACGATCAAGACCACCATCGACAAGACGGCTCAGGAACAGTCCGAGGCCGTGATGGCGGCGCAGTTCGATGGCCAGCCCGAGGAGTTGCGCGGGGCCCTGGTAGCCGTGGACCCCACGACCGGGGCCGTGCGGGCCTATAACGGCGGCGAATGGAGCGCGGGTATCGACTATGCCGCATCCATGCAGCCACCGGGTTCCTCGTTCAAACCCTTCGTCGTCGCGGCCGGTTTGCAGGCTGGCAAAGGCATCGGCGAGTTCTACGACGGCCGTAACACGATCGACATCGAGGGCACGACCTTTGCCAACACCGCGACCTGTCGAACCGGCGCTAACGAGCACTGTTCGGTTCGCGAGGCGATGCTGGTGTCGTCGAACACCCCGTTCGTCGACATGGCCCATCAATTCGGCCCACGCAGTGTGGCCCAAGCCGCCTGGCAGGCCGGGATTCCCGAAGAGGTTAACGGCGCGAATACCCTGATGACCGAAGCGGGCGTCACCGCCGCCGGTATCGCACTCGGCCAGTACGAGGTGCGCACCATCGACATGGCGGTCGGCTTCGCGACCTTCGCCAACGGCGGCGTCCGGCACGAGCCGTACTTCGTGGAGTACGTCGGTGTCGAGGGCGGCCGAGTGGCGATGGAACGCTCCGACGACGACAAGGCAGGCGAAATCGCCTTCAGCAGCGACCCGGGCGCCAGCAAGATGGTCGCCGACAATGTCACCGAGGTGTTGAAGCCGGTGGCCGCGCATGGTCTGCACGACATCCCCGGCCGTGAGGTGGCCGCGAAGACCGGCACCCACCAGTACGCCCAGTCCGATGGGAACCAGGCAGGCTGGATGGTCGGCTACACCCCGCAGATCTCGGTCGCGGTGTGGGTCGGCTCCGACACTCCTGCGCCGCTCATGGTGAACGCGACCGCGACGAATCCGACGGCGGAGAAACTCTGGGGGCGCAATATCCCGGCGTTCACCTGGCAGGCCTTCATGGAGGCGTACCTCGGTGACAAGGAGGTCGTCAACTTCCCCACCGACATCACTCCGATCGGAATCTTCGAGGAACAGCAGCGGCCCGCGCCGCCGCCCACGGAAAACGACGAGGATGAGGACCGCGACCGAGACCGGGATCGCGAAGAGGACGAGGACGAGAATCGCGACGAGGACGGCGAGAACGGCGACGAGGACGGCGAGTCCTCCAACCCGCCCGAGTCCTCGGACCCGCCGGAGGGCGATGACCCGCCCGAGAGCGACGAGCCACCGGGCAGCGATGAACCAGGCTGGGGCGGCGGCAACCCGGGTGAGAACTGTCCGGGTCCACGTTGTGAGGACAACGGTGGTGACGACGGCGGCTGGTTCCCCGGCGGCAACACCACCGGCAACGCACGCAGCGAGCCCGAGGTAGCCCCAACCGGAGAAGTGCCACTGGATTACTGAACCGGGCGGATAACAGAAGACCGAGAAGCACGACCGAAGTCGTGACCGTCGCAAGCCCCACATCTCGGGGCCCGTTCGGTCACGACTTCGGTCGTTTCAGGACACCGTGATCCTCTACGCCTGCGGCCGCTTACTCGGCCGGGCTACCTGCGCAGGCGCGCTATCGACACGTACGATCCGCCCGTGCCCAGTGAGCGGGAGACGACACGATCCACCCAGTCGACCGAACGCAACACGGACACCGAGAGACCGATGGCCGAGGCCCGCTTCGCCGACGGCAGCGACCATTCGGCATCGCAGCAGGCTGCCGAAGCGGCGGGCGCCGAGGACGAACCCACCGGCCCCGGCCACCGGGTCGACAACGCAACACTGCGGCCGGAGGAACGCGCAGCTCCGACCGACACCGAGAACCTTGCGCGCTCGGCCAGCCGCATCTTCGGCGGCCCGCTCGGCAAGCACGCCGTCGTCGGCAGGCACTGGTTCTGGAGCCCGCTGCGGGTGGGCCTGCTGCTGTCGATCCTGGTGTTGGCCCTGGGCTGGAGCATCAAGGCACCGTGTATCCAGCAGTACGTCGACGAACAGGGCGTGGCGCAGCTCGATTGGCGCGGCAACCGGCAGTACGTGGCGTTGTGTTACTCGGACATCGTGCCGCTCTATACGACCGAGCACCTCGACGTCGGTGCCTTCCCCTATCGAGACTCCTGGGTCGACAACGAGGGGACCGACGAAGAAGAAGTGCGCTACATGGAATATCCGGTGATCACCGGGATGTTCCAGTGGGTCAACGCCGAACTGACCAGCCTGTGGACCGGCTGGACCGACCAGGGCTCCACCACCTCGGTACTACCGGTCGCCGTCTATTTCACGATCAGTTCGATCTGGCTGGCGGGGGCCTGGCTGACCACCGTCTGGTCGTTGACGCTGTTGGCGGGCAGGCGCCCGTGGGATGCGGCGCTGGCCGCGATCTCGCCGCTGGTCATGGTGCACGCCTTCACGAACTTCGACACCCTCGCCACCGCCTTCGCCACCACCGGCATGCTCGCCTGGGCGCGTCGCCGCCCGGTACTGGCCGGGGTGTTGATCGGCTTGGGCGGCGCGGCCAAGGTGTATCCGCTGTTCCTACTCGGCCCGCTGCTGATCCTGTGCCTTCGATCCGGCCGGCTGGCGCATTGGGCGAGGACGGCCTCGGCCGCAGCGGTCGCGTGGCTGGTGGTGAACATCCCCTTCGCCCTGCTGTATCCGACGGGTTGGCGGGAGTTCTACCGGTTGAACAGCGAGCGCCCCGCCGATCCCGACTCGCTCTACAACGTGATCAGTCGGTTCACCGGTTGGGCGGGCTTCGACGGGCCGTTGGCCGCCGGGCAGACACCGGTGGTGTTGAACACCGTGACGGCGACGTTGTTCCTGCTGGGCTGCGCGGGCATCGCGATCGTGGGATTGACCGCCGCCCGCAGACCACGGCTGGCGCAGCTGATGTTCCTCGTCGTCGCCCTGTTCCTACTGACCAACAAGGTATGGAGCCCGCAGTACTCGCTGTGGCTGGTGCCGCTGGCCGTGCTGGCGTTGGCACGCTGGCGACCGCTGTTGGCCTGGATGGCGGTGGATGCGCTGCTCTGGGCGCCGAGGATGTTCTTCTACCTCGGCGAGGACAACAAGGGGCTACCCGCCGAATGGTTCCTGAGCACGGTGGTGCTGCGGGATCTCGTGGTGATCCTGCTGTGTGTGCTGGTGCTGCGCGATATCTATCGACCTGCCGGGGATCCGGTGCGATCGACGGGAGCCGACGATCCCATCGGCGGTGTCGTCGACGGCGCCGCCGATGTGGTCGTGTGGAAACGTCCGCGCCGGGCCGAGCCGAGGATCACCGAGCCCGCCAGCACGGCGGGTCCGAATCCCGCCTCGGCGGCGTCGGGCGCCTCGGCGGGGTCATAGGCACCTCGCCGCTCGGGGATCGACGGCGTACGCTGTCGGGCCAAGAATTCCTCCGGGACGGCGAAGTCGAAGAACTCGTCGCGCCGAACGGCGCGGAGGAAGCGCGCCCAGGATTGACTGGTGAGCAGCATTACCGGACCGCGTAGCTGACCTCGGTATCGAACTCCGACCACCCGGTCGCCGAAGAGCACCTGAATCCTGCATCGTTCGTCACCACTGATCACGCCACGATCACGCATGACGCCACCGCCCTCCGGGGAACCCTGGTCCACATCGGTCATCAGAACCTGAATCTTGTTCTGAGTAGAGCGTGCTAGGGCCGTACCGGTCCGGCAGGACGAAAGCCAATGATCAGGAGAATTTCACCCAATCGCCGGTGTCCGGTGCCCGACCCCCTTACGGAAACCGTGCGAATAGTCAACACTGAGCATCGGTGGCGGCGGGTTGGTACGCCCCCCGACCAATTCGCCGCCGCCCTCACCCTGCTGCGGCAGGCCTGCCGTCGACGGCGAGACGCCTCGTGGCGAGCCTCGGCCCGGCGGCACCTCGTCCTCCACGGTGGATCTGGCCGCGAGGAACGCGAAGAACAACGCCACCAGCAATACGGCCCGGCCCCAGACGCCGATCATCACCGCCTGCGGCACGAAACTGTCGTAGATCGACGATGGCAGGCCTTGAGTGGTGATGTAGTACCAGCGGAAAATGCCGATCCCAATCGCCAGATCGGCCACGAAGTACGCGGCGATCCACTCCCAACGAATCCGCAGCAGCACGAAGAAGGGCAGCAGCCACAACGCGTACTGCGGCGAGTGGACCTTGTGCAGCAGCAGGAATCCGCACAGCATTGCGCCGGAGACCTGGATCCACGGGAAGGTGCCCTCCCGTTGGAATCGACGCCACCCCAACCAACAGGCCAGCGCGAAGGACGCGAGCACCGCAGCAGGCGAGATGATGTCCAATGCGGCCTGGAAGCCCGCGTTGTCGGAGTTGGACCAGGGACGGAAACCCCAATACCAGATCGAGTTCGTCGTCACGTCGACGTAACGCATTCCCTGGAACTCGAATGAGGCCAGCCAGCCCTCCAGCCCCAACACGGCGAAGGGCAGGTTGACGGCGACGACCGTCACCATCGCGGCCATCGCGACCTTCGCGGCGCCCACCACATCCCATCTGGCGCCGCGCGCCACCAGGTCGGCAGGCATCTCCCGGCCGCGATAGCCGCCGGTGAGCACGTACAGCACCAATGGCAGCACGAAGATGCCCGGATAGATCTTGAAGGCGAAGCCGAGGGCGAGCAGCACCGAGGCTGCGGTGGCTCGATCGATCAGTGGTCGATCCGCGCCTGCTCGTCCCCAGCCGCGCTGCAACACATAGATGGCCGCCACCGCACATGCGACCACCGGCAGATCCCAATTATGGAATGCGTAGAGGACGATGGGCGGCCCTAAGGCCCACAACAACGCCCTCCACCGCGCGAGCTGCCCGAGCAGCCACGCCGTGAGCAGACCGAACGGCGCCATCACCACCGCCGAGCCCAACAGGAAACCCGCGTCGTTGGTGGCGAACAGGGCGCCCGCCCAGATCAACAGGCCGCTGAGGACCGGGTACTCGACGACACCGCCGACGAGCTGGCCATCCTCGGTGATGCCGCCGCTGAGATAGGGGAAGACATGTTGATCGATGTCGCGGCCGAGCCACAGATGCTGGATGTCGGAGTAACAGACATCGCCGTCCATGCGTTCCTTGTAGTCGGGCTGACTACGGCCGAACTGATCGAACTCCGGCCCGGTGCAGCGGGCCTTGTTGGCATAACCGAGGAACAGTGTCAGGCCGCTGAGCAGTACGAGGAACGCCAGCGCGTACCTGGTCAATGCGACCTTCTTGGTCATCCCACCCGTGCCGCGAGTGTCCGTGGACGAACCCGATGGTGCTGATTGCGACTGATCCCACGCCTGCACGGTGTCCCGATCATCGCTCGGCACGGCGGATCAAACTCCCAGTTCACGACGTAGATGACTGATGTCGGCAGCCTGACCGGCGCCGGGAGTCTCGACCACGACCGGCGCACCCGCCTGAGCGCAGACCGCGACCAACTGTTCGACCTCGATCGTGCCGTCCGCCAGGTTCGCGTGCCGGTCTCGGCCCGAGCCGAAGGCGTCCCGTGAGCTGTTCAGATGCACCAGGTCGATGCGACCGGTGATCGCCTTGGTCCGCTCGACGAGACTCGCCAGCTCCTCACCGGAGGCGAAGGCGTGACAGGTGTCCAGGCAGAACCCGGGATCGAATTCGCCGATCGAGTCCCACAACCTGCCGAGAGCGTCGAGACCCCTGGCCATCGCGCCATCGCCGCCCGCGGTGTTCTCGATCAGGATCGGCACGGCGAAGCCACCCTCGGCGGCCTGCCGGGAGAAGAGCTTGCGCCAGTTGTCCACGCCGACGGCCGGATCCTCGCCCTGCCGGACATGACCGCCGTGCACGATCAATCCCAGGGCGTGTGTCTCGGCGGCGGCCTTGGCCTGCGCGATCACCGCCTTGCGCGACGGAATCCGGATCCGGTTGTTGGTGGATGCCACGTTCAGCACATAGGGGGAGTGGATGAAGACCGAGATCCCCGCAGCCTGCAACTGCGCTGCCTGCGGGTGCGGCGTGGGGGCCTTCCACGTCTGCGGATCGGACAGGAAGAACTGCACGACATCCGCTCCACGCTCCTGGGCGGTGCCGAGCGGATCGTCGGCGTCGACGTGCGCACCGATAGGCATGCGGTGAGGGTAACCAACAGACGGCCGGTAAGTGAGGTCTGCGGTTGGCTCATGTGAGCTGGTGACGGGGCCCGAAGGGCCGTGGGCGACCTCGCTGATAACGTGGTGCTGTTGTCGACGCGACGACCCTCCTGCCACGGATAGCCCGTGGCCGATGAGACCACAGGAGGTGAGGTCTGTCATGCGTCATTACGAGGTAATGGTCATCCTTGACCCCAGTCTCGACGAGCGCACCGTCGCTCCGTCCCTGGACACGTTCCTCAACGTCATCCGCACCGCAGGCGGCAACGTGGAGAACGTCGACGTCTGGGGCCGCCGCCGGTTGGCCTTCGAGATCGAGAAGCACGCCGAGGGCATCTACGCCCTGCTGAACGTGCACGCCGAGCCGGACGCGGTCAAGGAACTCGACCGTCAGCTCTCGCTGCAGGAGACGGTGCTGCGCACCAAGGTCCTGCGTCGTGACTCCGTCTCCAAGTGATCGGTCGGAGGCACACTGATGGCTGGTGAGACGACAATCACCGTGGTCGGGAACCTGACCGCCGATCCAGACCTCCGCTTCACCTCATCGGGTGCCGCGGTGGCGAACTTCACCGTTGCCTCCACCCCCCGCACCTTCGACCGGCAGTCGGGCGAGTGGAAGGACGGCGAAGCGCTGTTCCTCCGCTGCAGCCTCTGGCGGCAGGCCGCCGAGAACGCGGCCGAGTCGCTGAGCCGAGGCATGCGTGTCGTCGTTCAGGGCAGGCTGCGGCAGCGTTCCTTCAAGACCAAGGAAGGCGAGGACCGCACCGTCGTCGAGCTCGAGGTCGACGAGATCGGCCCCTCGCTGCGGTACGCGACCGCCAAGGTCAACAAGGTGAACCGGGGCAGTGGCGGTGGCGGCGGTTACGGATCGAGCGGCGGTGGCGGCAGCGCACCCGTCGACGACCCGTGGGGCTCCGCGCCCCCGGCCGGTCCCAGTGGCGGATCCGGCGGCGGATACAGCGACGAGCCTCCGTTCTAGACGGCCACGGCGTTTTCGGCCGAGGACATCGCATCCGCGGCCGATGAGGATGACAACCAGGAGTAAGACCAATGGCTAAGCCACCCGTACGCAAGCCTAAGAAGAAGGTCTGCGTCTTCTGCAAGGACGCCCGCAAGGGCCACCCGCAGAACATCGACTACAAGGACACCACGCTGCTTCGGAAGTACATCTCCGACCGCGGCAAGATCCGGGCTCGCCGGGTCACCGGTAACTGCAGCCAGCACCAGCGGGACGTCGCCGTCGCGGTCAAGAACTCGCGCGAGATGGCCCTGCTGCCCTACACCTCGACCGCTCGCTGAGAGGGTAAGGAGCGAAAATGAAGCTCATCCTCACCGCTGATGTCAGCGGTCTCGGCGGCCCCGGCGACATCGTCGAGGTCAAGGACGGCTACGGCCGCAACTACCTGATGCCGCGCGGGCTGGCCATCCTGGCCACCCGTGGCGCGGAGAAGCAGGTCGCCACGATCCGCCGTTCCCAAGAGGGCAAGCGGATCCGCGACCTCGACCACGCCAAGGAGATCAAGTCGAGCCTGGAGGGCCTCGGTGCGATCCGGCACCGCGTTCGTGCCTCCCAGGACAGCGGCAAGCTCTTCGGCTCGGTCACGACGTCCGACGTGGTTACCGCGGTCAAGGCCGCCGGTGGACCGCTGCTGGACAAGCGGTCGATCCAGCTTCCCGGTCACATCAAGAAGACCGGCAAGCACTCGGTGAGCGTCCGGCTGCACCCGGAGGTCACCGTGGCGATCAACCTCGAGGTTGCTCCCGCGTAAGTGCCTCGTCGGTGATTCACCGATGACATCGTGCTGCGGCGTCGCTTCCCGTTCTCGAACGGGGCGGCGCCGCAGTCGTCTGTGTGGGGCGTGTCCGACGGCGGCCGCTGTCGCCACTTCGGGTCTGTTCGGGGCGGACCTGCACGCTCGTCGCCCAGGCGGCCTGGCCCCGCTCGCATCGATACATCGAAGACGATCATGTCGAAGCGCTCGCGAGTTCGCGGTAACACACGGTCGAACGGTGGGTGCGAGCCTTCGCTGTTATCACTCAGAAGCACTAGTGGATAGCTCACGCCGCTCCTGTGGATCATTTCGCGTTTAGAGCAAGATCGACACGCCGACGGCCCGCTTTCCGCGACACGCCGATGGGAACGGCGGCTAGTTTCCCCACACTTTGCCCACAGGGTTTGACCTGGGCTTTCTATCAGAGCTACCCAAGTTATCCACAGGTTGTCCCCAGGCTTGCCGCAGGCTGTGGTCAGATCAAGGCAACCATCCCCAGGTTATCCACAGGCATGTCCACAGGAGTGTTTGCCTGCTCCAGACGAGGGATCTAGCGTTCGTCGGGCGGTGTAAGAACGTCGTCGCCGAAAGCGGTGCGAACCCGCAGGCCAACGCCGGCGCCAGGGACGAGATTCGGCGCAGACCACGGGCGCCGAAGGCATCGACTCCAACCCGGGGCTACCGGGGAATCGCGAAGCAAGGACCGGAGGGAACAGGTGGCTCTCACCGACGATCGCGCAGCGGCGACGGACAACGGCGGCGGATTCGACCGGCAACCACCGCAGGATCTCGCGGCCGAGCAGTCCGTCCTCGGCGGGATGCTGCTCAGCAAGGACGCCATCGCCGACGTCGTGGAGGTGGTCCGCCCCGACGACTTCTACCGCCCCGCGCATCAGGCCATCTACGACTGCATCCTCGATCTCTACGGCCGAGGTGAGCCCGCCGATGCCATCACCGTCTCCGCCGAGCTGGAACGACGCACCGAGCTGACCAGGATCGGCGGTGCGCCTTACATGCACACCCTGATCGCCACCGTCCCCACCGCGGCCAACGCCGGCTACTACGCCGAGATCGTGGCGGAGAAGGCCGTCCTACGACGTCTTGTCGAGGCAGGCACCCGAATCGTGCAGCTCGGCTACCACGGCTCCGAGGGTGCGGCGATCGACGAGGTGGTCGACCGGGCGCAGGCCGCCATCTACGAGGTGACCGAGCGCCGCACCAGCGAGGACTACGTGGCCCTCGAACACCTGTTGCAGCCGACCATGGACGAGATCGACGCCATCGCCTCCCGCGACGGCATGTCACTCGGAGTCCCCACCGGATTCGCCGACCTGGACGCGGTGACCAACGGGCTGCACCCCGGACAGATGATCATCGTCGCCGCGCGTCCCGGTGTCGGTAAGTCCACGCTGGGCCTGGACTTCGCCAGATCCTGTTCGATCAAGCACGGCTTCAGCAGCGTCATCTTCTCGCTCGAGATGAGCAAGACCGAGATCGTGATGCGGATGCTCTCCGCAGAGGCCCGCATCCGACTCCAGGACATGCGCGGCGGCAAGATGACCGATGACGACTGGACCCGGCTGGCCAGACGGATGGGCGAGGTCAGCGAGGCACCGCTGTTCGTCGATGACTCGCCGAACCTCACCATGATGGAGATCCGCGCCAAGGCCCGACGGCTCAAGCAGCGTAATGATCTGAAGCTCGTCGTCGTCGACTATCTCCAGCTGATGAGCTCGGGTAAGCGCGTCGAATCCCGACAGCAGGAGGTCTCCGAGTTCTCCCGACATCTCAAGTTGTTGGCCAAGGAACTTGAGGTGCCGGTCGTGGCGATCAGTCAGCTCAACCGAGGACCCGAACAGCGGACCGACAAGCGCCCCATGCTCTCCGACCTGCGTGAATCCGGATCACTTGAGCAGGACGCCGACATGGTGCTGCTGATCCACCGCCCGGATGCCTTCGAGCGCGACGACCCCCGGATGGGCGAGGCCGACCTGATCCTGGCCAAGCACCGTGCTGGCCCGACCTCCACGGTCACCCTGGCCCACCAGCTGCATTACAGCCGTTTCGTCGACATGGCCCAGAGCTGATCCCTGCAGCCGGGCAGAGCCGCAGATCCGCTCGCCGGGTCAGTTCGATCCCGCTGACCCCTACCCGACCGATCGACCTTCGGGATCCTCCTGACCAGCAGATTCACGGCGTTCAGTCGCCGGAGTGGTCCGGCAGGAGCCGAGCCGCGAGCGATCGTGCCGTGAGGTCGAGTGTGGCCGTGTCCAGCCCGGTCCGGCTCATGAACACGAGCCCCTGTTGTGCGGCCAGCAGGGCCCGCGCCAGTCCGATCGGATCCACTCCGGTAGGCAGGTCGCCCTCGCGTTGGGCGCGGGCGACGCAGTCACCGATCAGCGCGGTGGACGTCTCGTAGGTGCGGTGGGCGTGGTCGAGGACTTCCGGATCGGCGTTACCGAGTTCGTAGGCGCTGTTGGCCAGCAGGCAGCCTCGCCGCGTGCCGGTGTCGCTCACGTCGTCGGTCGGTGCCTTGAGGAGCGCGCGTAGTGCGTCCAAGGCCCGTGGGGCCTCATCGAGGGCTCGTCGAAGGTGGCCATGGCTTTCCTCGGTGTAGCTGCGCAGCGCCCGGAGGAACAGCTGACGTTTGTCGCCGAACGCTGCATACAGGCTGCCTTTGCCCAGGCCACTGACCCGCATCAGGTCCTCCAGCGAGGTCGCGGCGTAACCGGCGCCCCAGAACTGATCACGGACGGCGTTCAGCACCTGTTTCTCGTCGAACGATCGCGGACGTGGCATGCGGCCCAGGATACGGATTCTTGACCGGTCGGTCCACGAACCTTGTCCTGAACCGACCAGGCAAGACTCCCCGTGATACCCAGGAAGCGGGATGCACCGAGGAAGGTCGGACGACCGCGAACGGCGCTTGTCCGACAGCGCTGCCGACCGAGCGGATCTGCCGGTAACGGCAGCTTCCCGGGCCACTCCCATCGGCAGCGATCGGTGGCGAACAGCTCGGATGAATCCTCGAACCAATGCTCTGGGGAGAATGATCCGCATGGACCCGCGACTCGGCCACATCGGCCGCAAGCTCGCACAGGTGCCCTATGCCCCACTCCGAAGCCACTCCTTCGGCGAACAGGTGCACCGGTTCCGCCTCGACGCGCCGTTGTCGAGAACCGCGGTCGCCGAGTTCGAAGCCGGCCACGGCATCGAACTGCCTGGCCCATACCGCGGCTTCCTGACCACACTCGGCGGTGGCGCTGCCTCGCCGTTCTACGGACTGCTGAGCTTGCAGTCCTGCGAACTACGGACGATGGACCCGCCGAGGAACGGCGCGTCCCACCGGGGGTTCAGCCTCGCGAGACCGCCTTGTCAGGATGACCTGTTCCTACACATCATCGAGGCAGGGTGCAGCGATCTGGTGCTGCTGGGCATCACCGGGCCGCTCACCGGCCGCATCGTCACCGGGAACTCCGAAGGCTATCGGGAGCCCACCGTCTCGTCCGCGCCTGACTTCCTAGCCTGGTATGAACGCTGGCTCGACCACATGCTCGCTGGGCGGGACAACCCCGACCTGGCGTTGACCAGCCCGGCGCTACGAGCGGCCCGATCTACCTCTCGGAATAGCACCGTTGCCGAACAGACCCGGACACCATGATCACCCCAGTGGGAGGGAATGCGCCGTCGAGCAACTCACGCGGCAGCGGACTCGCGGCGAGTGAGCACCAGGGGTCCGTCCTCGGTGACCGCGATGGTGTGTTCGGAGTGCGCGGTGCGCGAGCCGTCGGCCGATCGGATGGTCCAGCCGTCGGGGTCGTAGATGATCCGGTCGGTGGTCCGCGCGAACCAGGGTTCGAGCGCGAGGGTGAGCCCCGGCTTGAGCTTCATGCCCCGGCCCGCCTTGCCCTTGTTGGCGACGTGGAGGTCCTCGTGCATGGTGCGGCCGATGCCGTGGCCGCCGAACTCGGTGTTGACGGGATAGCCGTAGTCACCGGCCACGGCACCGATCGCCGCCGAGATGTCGCCGATGCGATTTCCGGGGCGCGACACCTCGATCGCTGCCTCCAACGCTTCCTCGGTGGCGCGAATGATCCGCAGATCCTCCTCGGCGGGGGTGCCCACGATGATGGTGCGTGCCGAATCGGCCGCCCAGCCGTCGATGCTCACCGCGATGTCCGCGCTCAGCACGTCGCCATCACGGAGCACGTAGTCGTGCGGCAGGCCGTGTAGGACCGCGTCGTTGACCGAGAGGCAGATGACGTTGCGGAACGGACCCTTGCCGAAGGACGGCGAGTAGTCCCAGTAGCACGATTGCGCGCCGCGCTTCTCGATCATGCCTCGGACGTGGTGTTCCAGGTCCATGAGATTGACGCCCACGTCGGCGAGTCTGCCGACCTCGGTGAGTACCTCGGCGACGAACCGCCCGGCCACGTGCATGCGTTCGATCTCCGCAGGCGATTTCAACTCGATCATGGAACACCTTCCACCATTGGTATAATAATACCAAGGTAGCACCTTGCGGTATTAAAGTACCAACCGTACCCTGATGTCGTGGTCCGCAATCCGCACACGCCCGAACAGATCGAGGCCGGTCGGCGCCTCGGCAAGCTCCTGCGGGCGGCACGGGCGGACCGAGATCTCGGCGAGGTGGCGCAGGCGGCGGGCATGTCGCCGGAGACACTGCGCAAGATCGAGACCGGCAGGCTGCCGACCCCGGCATTCGGCACGATCGCCTGCCTCAGCGAGGTGCTCGACCTGCCGATCCAGGACCTCGCCGCCGCCTGGCGCAACGGTCTTCGGCTCGAAGCCGCCTCCTGACCACTGCGACAGCGCGCGGCACCTTATCCACCGCTAAGCCTCCATGTCGGTGGCGACTTCCGCCGTCAGCGCAAACCGTTCCCCGTGATCACTGGTCGACCTAGCGTCGACCCATGACCTCACCGATCACCGGAACCGCCGCCGGTGTGCCGTTCACCGCGCTACCACCGGCGACCGATGGACCCGCGCCACTGCTCGTCAGTTGGCACATGTTGGATGCGCCGAGATCGAATGCCGCCTTCGCGGCCGCTCTGCCGATGAACGGGCTACCGGTGTGGCGAGTGCACCTCGGTATGCCGATGTGCGGAGCTCGGATGGTCGACGGCAGCATGGACGCCGGCCTGAAGCTGATGCGCGAAGACGTCCTGATGTCCTTCCTGCACCCCTTCGTCCGACAGGCGACCGAGGAGTTTCCGGCGGCGCTCGCGTCGATCCGTGCACAGCTGCCCGTGAACGACGGTCCGCTCGGTGTGCTCGGCGGTTCGTTGGGCGGTGCCGTCGCCCTGCGAATCCTGACCGACACCGACATCCCGGTCGCTGCGGCCGCCATCGTGAATGCGGCCATCCGGATGAGGTCGGTCGTCGGATTGTTCGGGGACTATCCCTACGACGCCCAGTCCGAGCAGATCGTCGATGGTCTCGACTTCGTGGCCCAAGCAGACATCATCGCTGCTCGCGCGCCGCTGCTGATCGTCAGCGGCGAATCGGACCATCCTGAGCTGCGGGCCGATGCCTTCCATCTCGCCGACGCATTGGACCTGCGATCCGAAATGCTGTCGATTCCCGGGTTGGCGCATCCCCTTGCCGACGAACCCGGAATCGAGCCTGCGCCACAACTGCCGCAGGCTCGCGATGTGGATGCCGGGCTGACGAGGTGGTTCCGACGTCACCTCGCGACCGCGAGTCAAGGCTGAGCGGCTCCCGCACTGCGGATGCGGACTTGATTCTCATGCTGCTTGAGATCCCATAGTGGTGCCCGTGGACGACAACGAGCTGTATTCCATCGGCGACACGGCCCGCCGCACGGGCCTGAGCGTCAGTGCCATCAGGTTCTACTCCGACATCGGGATCATCCCGCCGACGGAGCTGACCAACGGCGGATTCCGGCTCTACGACATCCACGCCGTGGCGCGGCTGAGCCTCGTCCGAACGCTGCGCGAGATGGACGCGAACCTCGACGAGGTCCGGCGGCTACTCGCGGAGGAGACGACCCTGCGTGAACTGGCCACGACCCATCTGGGTCTGGTCGAGCGGCAGACCCGCAGGCTCCAGGCTCGACGGGCCGTCCTACGGACCATCGTGAAACAACACAGCAGCACAGAACAGGTGAGTCTCATGCACAAGCTGGTGTCCATGTCCGATGACGAACGCGATCGACTCATCGACGAGTTCTGGGATGAGATCACCGATGGGATCAACGTTCATCCCGCCTTCGCCGAGCAGATGCATCAGTGGCGATGCAAGCTGCCCGAGGAGCCCACCACCGAACAGCTGGAAGCCTGGATCGAACTGGCGGACCTGGTACGCGACGCCGAGTACCGACGCTCGGTTCGCCAGTTCTTCGAAACCAGCTTCTCCGCCTCGGAGCGCTCGATAGAGATCACCGCGCCGCCGATGCTCGCGGCGATCGAGAAACAACACAAGGTCGACTTGGAGGCCGCCGAGGCCCAACAGCGCGGCGTGGCGGTCGATTCGCCGATGGCCAGAGAGATCGTCGAACGCCTGGTCGTGGCGACCGCCGAGATCACCGCCGAGGCATCCGGCCGCGCCGCGGACGAAGCCGATATCGAGGAGGTTCGCGGCTGGCTGGCCGATCCACCGGAACTGAATAACGTCGGCGACGCCGTCGACGGTTTCATGACCCAGTGGGGCGGCATCTTCGACCGCTTCATCGCCCTGACCGCCACGATCAACGGCACACCCGGTCCGGATCCGGCGGGCACCGCCGCGACCGAGGCGTGGGTCGCGGCGGTGATCAAGGCGGCCGAGGATCCGAAGTAGTCCCGTTTGCCCCGCATTATTCGCGATCGGTAGCCGCCCAGAGGTCGACGCTTCGGGCCACGACGTTCGCCCGGATGCCCGCCACCGCCTCGGTGACCGGCAAAGCCGCAGGTCGATGCCCGTTCCGCAACCGCAGTGCGACCTGCCGGCCTGCGACCTCCCGCTCCCCGATCACCGCCTGGTAGGGCACCCGACGATCGGCACGGATCCGCGCGCCGAGACTGCCCTGGGAAGGAGCGACCAGCCGAGCACGTAGACCAGCGGCGATGCCCTGTCGGACACAGTCCTGCGCTGCGGGCACCTCCGCATCGGAGACCGGCAGGACCGCCAGCTGAGTCGGGGCCAACCAGGCCGGGAAAGCACCACCGTGAATCTCGATCAGCTGCGCCATGGCGCGCTCCATGCTGCCGATGATGCTCCGATGCACCATCACCGGTCGATGCTGGGCACCATCGGAGCCGACGTAGTGCAGATCGAATTGCGCGGGCTGATGGAAATCGACCTGGATGGTCGACAGGGTGCTCTCCCGGCCTGCGTGATCTGCGATCTGGACATCGATCTTGGGGCCGTAGAACGCCGCTTCGCCTGCTTCTGCGCGATAGTCGACCCCCGCATCGTCGAGTACCCCGGTCAACAGTTCGGCCGCCCGCCGCCACATCGCGGGTTCGCCGACGTATTCGCCCTGCTGCGCAGGCAGGGAGAGCCGGTATCCGACCGGTTGGATCCCCAGATCCCGATAGGCGGCGCGGATGAGTGCCAGCGCTGCCGATGCCTCGGCGGCGACCTGGTCGATGGTGCAGAAGATGTGGGCATCGTTGAGTTGGATGGACCGGACCCTGGTCAGCCCACCGAGCAC
Source organism: Actinoalloteichus hymeniacidonis (assembly GCF_014203365.1). Taxonomy (NCBI): domain Bacteria; kingdom Bacillati; phylum Actinomycetota; class Actinomycetes; order Pseudonocardiales; family Pseudonocardiaceae; genus Actinoalloteichus; species Actinoalloteichus hymeniacidonis. Next base: position 77,185 of record NZ_JACHIS010000001.1, on the reverse strand, counting down.
ACCGGAGAGCTCCGACCGGTACATGCCGCCCAGCTCCGCGATCCGCAACGGCAACTCGCGGTAGCTCCTGGCCTGCGAGCGATAGATCAACGCGTGATGCGGACACAGACTCGGCCGTAGCACGACCTGCTCGTCCCCGAGATTCATCGGCGGGAACATGTGCTCGCGGTAGTGCGACCAGTGGCCGGAGATCTCGTACAGCTCGCGCTTGCCCAACACCGGCGAGTAGACGTGCTGGTAACCGGCGTGGCGCTCCACCTCCCGGAGGTATTCCTCCAGGGCGTGCCGCACCACCGCCCCATCCGGCAGCCAATACGGCAGGCCCGCGCCGATCAAGGGGTCGGACCCGAATAGTTCTAGCTCGCGGCCGAGCTTTCGATGATCCTGCATTCTGCTGGTCTCCTCGCGATCCAGCGGAGCGAGTGACCAGACGGCGAAGCCCCGGGGCACTCGCCCCGGGGCTTCTGCTGGTAAGACAGTGTTCAGCGCGCCGGGACGGTCTCCGGCGTCGTCGTCAGACCAGCGCGCTTCACATTCTCCACGCTAGCAGGTGTTCGATTGGTGACCCACCGTCGCCCGTGATATCGGATGAATCCGTCAATCCCGGCATCGCCGATGATTTCGCGGCGAGAACGGCAACGAATGCACGAATCTTGCGAGAAGTCCAGACGTCTACCCTGACTGTATCCAGCGGGCTGCTCCGTAGAATCAGTGCACATGACTGAAGCAGCCCCCTCCGGCGGGGTCGCCGCGCGGAGCGATGCGAAAGACGGATCCGCGACCGCCACGATCGCAGCCCGGCCGGAGGCATCCGAGACCGCCACGGCGCCGACGGGTAGCGACTTCGCCGAGCTCGCCAAGCGGATCAACGATGCGGGACTGCTCGAACGCAGGCCCGGTTACTACGTCGCGAGGTTGAGCATCGTCGGCCTGCTGTACGTAGGCGGCTGGGTCACGTTCTTCCTGATGGGCGACACCTGGTGGCAGCTCACCGTCGCGGCCTTCCTCGCGGTGATCTTCGCCCAGCTCGCCTTGGTCGCACACGACCTCGCGCACCGGCAGGTGTTCCGGAAGCGGCGGATCAGCGAGATCTCCGGTCGAATAGCGGGCAATCTCGGTGTCGGCATGAGTTACGGCTGGTGGATGGACAAGCACACCCGCCACCATGCGAATCCCAACCATGAGGAGCTCGACCCGGACGTCTCGCCGGAACTGCTCATCTGGTCGGAGCGACAGGCACGCAACAGCAGCGGGATCGCCAAGTTCATCGGCCGCAGGCAGGCGTTCCTCTTCTTCCCGTTGCTCACCCTGGAGGGCTTCAACCTGCATGTGGCCAGTGTCCGAGGTCTGTTCCGGCCGAACCTCCGTGGCCGCGCCTGGGAGGCTGTGACGCTGTTCGCCCACTTCGCCTTCTACCTGGCCGCGGTGTTCACCGTGCTGCCGGTCGGCAAGGCCATCGTGTTCCTGCTGGTCAACCAGGCACTCTTCGGCGTCTACCTCGGCTGCACGTTCGCGCCCAACCACAAGGGCATGCCGACGCTGACCAAGGAGGACGAGCTCGACTTCCTCCGCAAGCAGGTACTGACCTCGCGGAACATCAAGGGTGGGGTGGCCATCGACATCGCGCTCGGCGGCCTCAACTACCAGATCGAGCACCACCTGTTCCCGAACATGCCCTCGCCCAACCTGCCGAAGGCGAAGAAGATCGTGCGCGACTACTGCGCCGAGCTGAAGGTCCCCTATCAGGAGACGGGCCTGATCGAGTCCTACGCCATCGCGTTGAAGCACATGCACCACGTCGGCGCACCCATCCGCGCCGCAGCCAAGGGCTGATCGAAACCATTCTCCGATCCACGTTGCGGGCCCCCGGTCGACAACAGACCGGGGGCCCCTTCGATCCTTCGACCCGCATTACCCGACCTGGGAACTGCTGCGAACCGACCCATGATCACCGGCACTCGCGTCTCGGTGGAGCTTCCGAAGGTGCATCACCACCGGGTAGGGCAGCATCGGTTCCCGTCGCCGTCACTCTGTGCTGTCACATAGCTGCGGAAACCATCCTTCTGAGCGCCACGGCTGACTTGAACTGTGGCTAATCCCAAGGAAGGCTCAGCCACAGTGCTCCGTTCGGCGGAAGGTATGGGGCCAAATGAGTGCCGTGGGTACGGCGGCACGACGCGAAGTCGGGTCGGTCTGGGGCGACATCGTCGCAGAACTACCGGTCGGAGTGCTGCTTCAGAACATGCGCGGTGACGTTCTCGCCGCGAACGAACTCGCAGCGACGCTGCTCGGCATCCCCGAGGCGGAGCTGACCGCAGGTCGGATTCGAATCGACCAAGCACTGCGAGACGAGTCCGGTGCACCGCTGCCCAGCGCGGGCCATCTCATCGACCAGCTGCGCCGTCATTCGGGCGCGCTACAGCTGCCGGTGCTTCGCACCGCGCCGGGCACCGAGCCCGCGAGGCTCTGGGTCGGCTTGCACACGGCCCGACTGAGCGGTGTCGACGTCCTGCTGTCGTTCCTGCGCCCGGTCGATGCCGAACCGGGTCGACTCACCGGGATGCTCGATCCGCTGACCGGCCTGCCCAGCCGCGCGTTGCTGCTCGACCGGCTGCAGGAGAGTCTGATCAGAGCCGGCACCAGGGGGACGCTGGTCACCCTGGTGCTCTTGGATATCTGTCGGCTCGCCGAGGTCAATGCCGCTCACGGGTTCGAACGCGGCGACGACCTGTTGACGATGCTCGCCTGCCGACTCAGATCCGGCATGCGAGCGGACTACACCGTCGCCCGGTTCGGCAGCGATGAGTTCGCGGTGGTAGCCGAGCACCCCAGAGGCAGCGGCGGCGCCATCGCGTCGAAGGTGCGTGAAGTGGCAGGCAGTGCGATGCAGCTGGGTCGCATCCGATTGCATCCCGAATTGCGAACCGCGTGGGTCACCAGCGACGGCAGCGCCGGATCGGTGGCGATGATCGACCGTGCCGAGACGATCCTGCGCCGCAGAGGCTAATCAGTCCGCATCGTCGACCCGAGCGACGAATCTCCTTCATCTACGCCGAACCGCCGTGTCCCGCGCCCCGCCGTGTCGGTCGGCGACATCGCCCAGAATCGCAGGCCACCCGACTCATACTCGGCAGAAACAGTCTGTCCCCCGGACAGACGACCGTCCCGAGGTGCGCGGCGTCGACGGGTTCGTCGATACCGTGCACCTCGGGACGGCGAGTCGAGAACAGACCGTCAGCGGCGGGCGCCCAGCTCCTCCTTGGCCAGGTCCTCGGTGACGGAACGCAGCAGCACCACCGTGTCCAGCATGCTCAGGGCAGGTGCCTCGCCCCGGCTGAGCAGCGGAAGGCCGTTCATGTCGTTGAGCGCGTCGAACTCGATGGTGTCCAGCGGGCTGGGGCCGGACAGGGCACCGCCCAGGTTGCCCAGGTCGAGCTGACGAGCATCGACATCGGTCGATGCCTCGAGCTGGTCGGACTCGGTAGGCCACGTCTGTGCTGCAGCGTCCGAGATCGTGACCACCGGCTCGGCGGCGGCCGTCGGCGTGGGCAGGCTGACCGAGATCACCGCGGGATCGGTCAGCGAGACCTGACCGAAGGCGTCCTCCAGTTCGGGGAACATCGGCAGGTCCGTCGGGCTGGGCAATCCCCACGACTTGGCATGCAGCACGGGCAGCAGCCACAGCGACGTCGGATCCGCATCCGCCCACCGAGGCAGGGACAGCTCGGCCGTCGGCAGCTCGTCCGAGTCGGAACGAGGCTCTGCCTTCGCCCCGGCGTTCGAAGCCGCAGCCACCTCGCCCGAGGACGCCGGGAGTCCGGTCCGATCCTCGACCGGTTCCGGCAGTGCCACCGGTTCCGGCAGGCTCACCGGTTCCGGCAGTGCCACCGGCAGCGGCAGGTTCGCACCCAAGCCGCTGAGCTTGCCCATCTCGGGCAGCACGCTGGCGGGGGAGAGCGCGGCACTGCGCACGATCGCGGTCAGCTCGGGAATCCTGGGCAGATCGCCCGCGCCAGGCAGCCACTCGCCCCACACCGCCAGTGGGTCGGCGTCCTCGGCCATCGGCACGATCGGCAGCGGCCCCCGGCTCAGGCTGGCCCGGACGACCTCGCGCGGCAGCGACTCCAAACGCAGCACCGAGCCGTCCGGCAGCATGCTCTCAGACGTCTCCACCAACCGGCGTTCCGCCTCATCGGCCAGGTGCCGCGGCGCCGGGGTGGAGATGGAGATCCTCGGCAGTTCCGCCGTCACCGCAGCGTCCAGCACCGACGACACCGCGCCGGATCCTCGGCCGCCCTCGGGAGCCGCATGGGCCGGGGCGGGCTTCGGCGCGATCCCGGAGACGGTCGTGGCGGCCTGATGCAGACGTCCGGTCAGCTCGCTGATGTTGAACTCGGTGGTCACCTCGTTCGCGTCGACGTGGGACTGCTGCACCGGCTCGGTGAGGATCTGACCCGTCATCACCGGTTGCAGGCCGTGGAACAGCGGGCCTGCGGGCAACCGATCCAACGTCTCCGTGGAGAGCTTGCCCCGAGCAGAGTTGACGTCGGCCCAGAGATTCCAGTACTCGGCGATCTCCCGGTGCTGACTGAACCGGGGTTCGTAGTAGGTGGGAAGTGCCGCGTCATCGGCCGCAGGCATCGTCATGGTGTTCCTGCTTTCCTGCTGAACTGCGAGGTCGGGGGAGTCACTGGCGCGAGGCAGCGGGGCCGGGTCCGTCTCGACCGGGGCGAGCGGTCGGGCGGCGGTCGGAGCATCCGTCCCGGAACCGATCTCGTCGGCGGACCGGAATGCCTTCGAGTCGGTGTCGGTGTCGATCTCGGTGTTGCTGTCGCGAGCGGCGAACTGCGGCGCCGCCTCGGACGAGGTGTTGAACTCGGGGGCGCCTGCCGAGCTGCCGACCACCGGGCAGCACTCGAGGGAACCGGTGATGGGCTCGATCGCCGGCGGTTCGATGTCCGCCGATGCCACGCCCTGGCCCGCCATGAGTAGGCCGCCGGTGACCAGCGCCGCCTTGACGCTCTGGTGCACGCCCGCACGGAAGGAGAAGGGCTCTCGGGCAGTGCTGCGCTGCGCGAGCCGCCCGGAGAAGGCGTCCGGCAGTGCATGGGCTCCGGCAGGCGCCTGGTCGTCGGAACGAGAGTGGCTGCCGCCGGACCGGGTCCGGTCGCTACGTCGCGTTCCGCACTCCTCCAAGGTCGGCAGTCCGTCCGGAGCAGCCTCGATGTGGTCTCCGCTCGCAAGCGAACCTCGGCGTGGCTGGATGGTGCCGCCGGTAGGAAGCTCATCTCTGCGGTGCTTCGCCCAGGTCTGCATGGGAGTTCTCCTTTCCGTCTTTGTTTGCCCAAGAGCGATGTCGAGGCGGCCGAGCCGGTCTGAACAACGAAACTGATCCCGCTGCGAACCCGGCCACCGTTCTGCGGTCATCGCCAGAACGGCGACACCCGAAGGGATTTGCGGGAAACGACATCGGCGAGACGAGCGCACGCAGGCAGAATGAAGACCCGCAACGACAAGCCACTAGGCCGATGTCGCGCGGAGGAATCAGTCAGGAGTGGTGCCGGGCTGCTCGGCCAAAACGGCCGAAGAGCCAACGGCGGCGGGCTGCACGGTGACGCCGGTCATGGAGACCGGCGGGTGCACGGCAGCTGCTAGATATCCGGGGATGATTCCCCCGGTCAGTGCGGAACCGAAGTTCATCGATGATGCGGCGTGTGGCGCAATTCCGGAATTCAACCCTCGGGCAACGCCCGCCGGGAAGAGTCGCTTGCGTTCATCGGAATCGTCGGCCGGCTCGGCGATGTCGACCGCGGTCGCCTCGACCGGCAATGGAAGCGCAAGCGCCTGATCCGACGCCACGATGCCGCCGAACGCGTCGGAATCGGCCGCACGCTCGGATTTCTTGGCCTTGGACTCGGCGGACTCGGAATCCTCGGCTTCTTCGGACTCCGCCACCGGCTTGTCGGTGGGACGGTCGAAGGGCCGAATCGCGCCGTGTGCAGGCGGGGTGCCCGCGATCACCTTGTTGGTGTCTGCAGCTTCCTCGACTGGATCGGACAGACCGATCAGGGGAAGCAGCGGGGGCGGTGCGGGCAGGAGTCCGCCATCGGGATCGGATTCCGAACCGACCAGTCCGCCGGTGAGGCCGTCAGCGGCTTCACCGATCGGCCGAATAACGGTACGGAGTGGACCGTCCGGCTCCTCCGAGCCAGCCGATGTATCGGACTTACCGCCATCGGAGTCGACCGTGAGCAGGCGAGACGCCCCATCGAGCGGGATCTCGATCACCTGGTCGACGGTGTCGATCAACTCGAGGTCGGTGAGCCGCGAGACGCCGTCTTCGGTGAGACCGCCGAGCAACCCGGAAGGCCTGTCGACCTCGGGCTGCGTCGTGATCGTCTCCGCGCTGGCCACGCCGGAGATAGTCCATGCCGCTGCGGTGCACGCCGCCGTACCGCCCAAGACCCACAGCGCACGAGACAGCGCGACCCGCAGACGGCGGGTGGCTCCTGTCTGTGGCTGTCGAGCTTGTTCCGACACCGGCTAGCCCTTCGTGGTCGACACACAACGGCTTCTTCATCTCGCACCAGGTCTGTCGAACTCCGGAAGTGAGGAATCCGGGGAACAATCGCTACCTGGCATCCGGCGATCACAGTACCCAGCCGGAACGGCTTGGTGTTAGGCCGAAGCACGAAGATCACCGGACCGGATGACCAAGACGGAGAAAGATCACCGCCGGTTCGCGTTATCGGAATGCACCGCAGCCTTGGATCCCCCTGAATGAGTGGCGGCGCAACGGTGCGTGAGACATTTCTTCCGGAATCAACGAGCGCCGAATACTCAGGAACGCTTCAACACCCGGGTGGTTCCCGCCGCGGCCGTGGACGCCAGAATCCAGCCCGCCGCGATCAGCAGACTCGCCACCCACTGCGAGGCTCCGTCGATCCGCCACATTCCGTCCTGACCGAGATTGACCACGGGCAACAACAGATCGGCGGATAACAACCAGGGATTCCAGACCGGACTCTGTCCGTCGTCGAGTTCCGTCAGTTCGTTCCGGTCGAACCACCAGGCGCCGCCCAACCACAGCGCGACCAACCACCAACCCGCCAACCTTGGTCGATAGCCGTAGCCGACCGTGTATTCCTGCAACCAGCCCCACACCCGCCCGAGCGGTCCCAGCGAGGCGAACCGACGCTGCTGTTTAGCCAGCAACACCCGATCGGCCTGCTCGTCGTCACCCGACTCGCGATAGGCCCTCGCCAGCTGTTCATAGGGCGAGGGCAGGTAGCTCTTCACCACTCGCCGCAGCCACCGAAGCCGGGTCTGGACCGTCACTGAGGGGCGGGCTTCGATGGCCTGGAAGGCGAAATCCTCCAGATCGACTCCGCCCGCCGAGTCCCATAACTCCGGTCCGTCGGACATCGACGTCACCCGAGCCCGCCGCAGGATCACCTGGCCCTTCGGCGGCGTCTCGAACCGGAGCACCAGCCGGACGGCGATGAGCCCATAGGCGTTGAGCGCGACCAGTGTCCCCTCGGAATCGGCGGCGGTGGCCATGCCCAACAACGCGTTGTCGAAGCTCACGAGTTTGCCCGCCTCGACGAGCCGAATCCGCACTCCGCCGACCGCGACGAATCCCCGGCTGCACAACAGGTCTTTGCCGACCACGGCGGCCCGGACGTCCAGTGAGGGTTTGTAGCTGCGATCCGTTCGCCGTCTCGGCAACACCAGTCGCGCACCGGTGCAGTCCAGCGAAGAGCCGATCTGCGCGTTCTGCAATCGAACCGAGCCCTGCGCGTAGAGGTACTGCAGGAAGAACGCACCGCCGACCGTGACGCGGTCCGCGAACAGCACGTCGAGTCCCTGGCCGTGTAATCGAACGCCGCTGAGTCTGGCGTTTCCGCTGATGGATGCGTCGACCAGGCGTACCTGGCCGTAGGCGGTCATCGCGGTGTCGTTGCCGTGTCTGGCACCGACCTTGGTCCTCGCATCGAGGTCACCCTGGATTCGGGCGCCGTCGGCCAACAACGCCACCGGGACGTGCGAGTTCGACATGGTGTCGTTGTCGGGCATCCGAGCCACCGAGGCAGGACGGCCGAGCACCGAGCCGGAGAGATGCAGATGACCGCCGATCTGCGCGGCGGGGATGCGAACCGAGCCCACCACGCGCAGATCGTCGTTGAGCTCCAGATTGCCCTGCACGCGGATTCGATCGGCGACCAGAGCGGCGTTGCTGTCCAGCAGCCCGCTGGCGAGAATGCTGACCCCCTGGTCCGACACGGCGGTCTCCAGGTGTGCGCCGGAGAACACGGCGTCACCGCCGACCTGCGCACCGGTCAACAACAGGCGGCCCGTCGCGGAGAATCTGCTGCCCTTGGGGTCGCAGAAGATGTTTCCCGTGACCACCAACCCGGTTCCCTCCAGTGCGGCACCGTGGGAATTCGCCAACCGGGCACCGCTCAGGTGCAGACTTCCGCCGATCTCGGCGCCGCGTAGCCGGACCTCGCCGTTGGCCCGCAATCCGCTCGCCTCGACGGAACCGGCGATCTTCAGGCGCGCGGCGAGCAGGGCGTGACCCGTGCGGCCGCGCAGTACCGCGCGGGTGAGTCGTAAGGTGCCGCGTACCTCGCCGTCGGTCAGGTCGACCACGTCCTCGCTGTGGAAACCGTCCTCCAGAACCAGGTCGCTGCCGACGTAGAGGTTGCGCCCGGACAACCCCGGCACGCGACAACCCGTCATCCGCAGTCCGATGATGCTGGCCATCTGAAGATCGATGACCTGGTCGAACCGGCAGTCCCGCAGATCGATGAGGTGTCGAACCTGAGCGGACTCCAGATCAAGTCGGCCGGTCACCCGAGCGCCCGCTAGGCGCAGGGCGGGAATCCCGGTCGCTCGCACCGGATACAGCCCGGTGAGCAGGCCGCTCAGGAATTCGCCTCGCACCTCGCGGTCGCCATCGGAGTCGAGGAAGGTCTGCAACTCGCCGCCTGCGAAACCGCGAAGCACGCCCTGCTCACATGCGGTGAGTGCGGAGTACCTGATGTGAGCAGCCACACGACCTCCTGGCGGCGACGGTGCGGATCGTCCTGAGCACCTGCGGCAACGAGCTAACGTAAGTATGTGGCTGAGCTGAAGCAGACCAAGGAAGATCCGGTGGATTCGTCGGTCCCGCGCGGTCTGCGGGTCGCCAGCGCCGTGGCATGGCGCTTCCTCGTGATCGCCGCCGCGCTGTGGGTGCTGATGTGGATCGTCGTCGGCACCAGCGTCGTCGGTATCCCGATCGCGGTCGCGTTATTGCTCGCCGCCCTGATGTCCCCGGTGGTGAATCGACTCACCAAGATCGGGGTTCCCAAGTCACTGGCCACCGGTATCACACTGATCGCCGGGCTGGCCGTGGTCGCAGGCGTGCTGACCTTCGTCATCAGTGCGTTCACCGAGGGCCTTCCCGAGATGATCACTCGGTTGACGGCGAGCGTGGAGACGATCCGGACCTGGCTGATCGATGGTCCGCTCAATCTCCGTCAGGAACAGATCGATCAGTTCCTGGCAGGCCTCACCGACATGCTGCAGGAGAACCAGGAGCTCATCACCTCGGGAGCACTGTCTACCGCAGCGACCGTGGGTGAGCTGCTGACCGGCATCCTGCTGACCCTGTTCACCCTGATCTTCTTCCTCCACGACGGACCGAAGATCTGGTCCTACCTCGTGCAGTTCGCCCCCAAGAACGTGCGGACCAGGGTGCACACGGCGGGAACGCGCTCCTTCCGCACCCTGGTCGGCTATGTACGCGCCACCGCATTGGTCGCGGTCGTCGATGCGCTGGGCATCGGCATCGGGCTCGTCGTCCTGGAAGTCCCGCTGGCCATCCCGTTGTCCGCGATGGTCTTCCTCGCCGCCTTCGTGCCGATCATCGGTGCCGTGCTCTCAGGGTCGGTGGCCGTGCTGGTCGCGCTCGTGACGGTGGATGCGGTGACCGCTCTGCTGGTGCTGCTGGTGGTCCTGGCGGTGCAGCAACTCGAAGGCCACGTCCTCCAGCCGTTGCTGCTCGGCCGTGCGGTCCGGCTGCACCCGCTCGCGGTGGTGTTGGCCATCGCCGTCGGTGTCGTGCAGGCGCAGATCATCGGCGCGCTGCTGGTGGTGCCACTGCTGGCCGTGGTCAACGAGGCGATCCGGTCGCTGCGCCAGGATTCCTCGGCCGAGCTTGATGAAGAGCCCCGCCGTCCTCGGCTGACACTGCCCAAGTTGAACCGGCTCAACCCTGGCAAGTCCCGCTCGCCCAAGATCCGTAGGCCCGGTGCGCGTCCAGCGACCACTAAGACTGCGGAGAACGACGAGCCCAAGGACGGTCCCGCAGAGGGCTGAGCAACCGAAAGATCGCCGTTTCCCGGTCAGGCCATCGTGACCAGGTTGCGGCCGGAACCCTTCGCCGCAAGCAGGGCGGAGTCCGCGGCCGCGAGCAGACTCGGCAGTTCGTAGCCGAAGCGCTGGCTGGTGGCCACCCCGATGCTCGCCGTCAGGCCCACCAGCTCGTGGGGTTGGCCCTCGGCGGTGGTGAGCGGGACCCGGAGTGCCGCGACCGAACGGCGGACCCGCTGCGCGATCGCCTCGGCCTCCGCCGGTTCGGTGGCGGGCAACAGGATGACGAACTCCTCGCCGCCGAACCGGCCCACCACGTCGCCTCGGCGGATGTTGGTCCGCAGCAGTAGGGCCACGGCGGCCAACACGGAGTCGCCCGCCAGGTGCCCGAGATCGTCGTTGACCCGCTTGAAGTGGTCCATGTCCAGCAGCAGCACGGCGGTCGATGTCCGCCGTTCGCGTGCTCGGCTCAATTCGACGCTGGCCAGCCGATCCCAGTACATCGCGTTGGCCAGGCCGGTCTTGGAATCGCGCTGCGCCGACCGCCGCCATTGCGGCAGATGCCCCACCTGTTCCAACAGGACCATCGGCGCGCCTGCCAGCATCGCCATCAACGGTTCGTCGACCACGACCTTGGCCATCAACACACCGACGCTCACCGCCACCACTCCGAGGGTGATGTCGATCGGCGAGCCGAGGATCTCGGTCCCCGGCGCGTCCGGCCTGCGCAGCCGCAGACCAAGGGCGATGATCGCTGCCCTGGCCAGCACCAACAACGCACCCGCCGTCAGCAACATGATCGGGTTCCAGCTCGGGGTGTCCCAACCGAGGAACCACCGGGCGCCCAGGGTGGCCAATACGGTGCCCGCCGTGGAGAACAGCCAGCGGTGCGTCTCCATTCGCGGGCCGAGCACGCCGGAGAGCGCCGGGCCCAGCAGCAACAGGATCAGCAGATTCGGCGGCAGCACCATGATTCCGGCGATCAGGTAGCAGGCGTGCACCGACCACGGGTTGCGATTGGACTCGCGCGACAACTGGATGAAGACCGAGGTTCCGACGATGACGGCGGTCGCCGTGGCGGCGATCCCGGCGAACCGGATGAGATCGATGTCGGTGGGCCGGTCGGTGTTGATCAATACGATGACCGAGGTGGCCAAGGCGGCCGCGTCGATCACCAGCCAGTAGCACAGGGCACCCAGAGGGAGTGTCCACAACGACCACTTCCGCACGGTGCCTCCCCGAATTCACGGGTCGGGGGCCGACGCGAAACCATCCGGCATTCGTGCTCCCCGGCACGAACCACCGCGAAAATCCACTCCGACGGCCTGCTCCCCGCTGCCGCCGGCCCCTCCCCTGGCCTTAGGTCAGCCTGGCATATCGAGCCGGACAGTAGTAGACGGCCACCTGGGGGTAGCGATAAACACGAACGGCACAACAATGGGGCGGGAGGAGGCATACGTGGAGCGATCGGATGCACCCAACTCGGTTAATCACAGTCACGTGAACAGCACTACGCCGTTGTGGCGTGCCGCAGTGTTCCTACGGATCGTCACGCTGCCCTTCGCCGCAGTCGGTGTCGCGGTCAATCTGGACGACTACATCCGGCCGGAACTGGGTCTGATCGTGCTGGCCGTGATGGCGGTGTGGACGGTGATCACATCCGTTCTGTATCTACAGCCCGCCAAGCGCACCGATGCACTGGTGCTCGGCGATCTGATGCTCACGCAGGCATTGGTGCTCGCATCGGAACTCGTGCTGAGTCCGGCTCAACTCGACGAGTCGGTGACACCGTTGGTCACCACGATCTGGGCGCCCGGCGCGGTGGTCGTCGTCGCGGTGCATCGCGGTCCGCTGTTCGGTGTACTCGCCGGGATGCTCGCCGCCGTGACCAACATCCTGCCGAGGGGCTATCTCAATATCGACCTCGCCCGGGATGCGGTCCTACTTCTCGGCGTCGGTTTCGTACTGGGCCTGGCGTCGAAGACGGCGCGGCACTCGGCCGAACAGCTCCGCAGGGCGGTTCGGCTGGAAGCCGCGACGAGCGAGCGGGAACGCCTGGCCAGGATGGTGCACGACAGCGTCCTGCAGGTACTGGCCCGCGTGCGCCGACGCGGTGCCGAACTCGGTGGCGAGGCCGCCGAACTGGCCGCCCTGGCCGGGGAACAGGAGGTGGCGCTCCGGGCGCTGGTGAGCACGGCCGCCCAGGAACCCAACGAGTCCGACGAGATCGACCTCGGTGTCGGGCTCCGATTGCTGGCCACGTCGCGCGTCGAGGTCTCGGTGCCTGCGACACCGGTCTCCCTGCCGGTCACCACCGCGACCGAGTTGTTGGCCATGGTCAAGGAGGCCCTCGCCAATGTCGTCGAACACGCCGGCCCGAACGCCTCGGCCTGGGTGCTTCTCGAGGACCTCGGCGAGGAGGTGATCCTCAGCGTGCGCGACGACGGAGTCGGTATCCCACCTGATCGGCTCGCCCAAGCACAGGCGGCGGGTCGGATGGGAGTGGATCTCTCGATGCGAGCCAGGGTGCTCGCGCTGGGTGGGACTCTCGTATTGGAGACGGCCCCCGGTGCGGGGACCGAGTGGGAGGCACGGGTACCGCGAGTCGACGACCGAGCAAGGGAGCGCAAGCCATGACTGACGAAGCCATCTCGGTGATGGTGGTCGACGATCATCCGATGTGGCGGGACGGTGTCGCCCGTGACCTGTCCGAGCGCGGTTTCTCCGTGGTGGCCACGGCATCCGATGCCGACAGCGCGGTGCGCATCGCGGCGGCAGCCCGCCCCGACGTGGTGTTGATGGATCTCAACCTCGGCACCGTGTCGGGCGTGCAGGCGATCCGGCGACTGGCCGCGTCGCTGCCGGAGGTGCGGGTCCTGGTGTTATCGGCGAGCGGCGCGCACGCCGATGTGCTGGAGGCGGTGAAGGCGGGCGCCTCGGGATATCTGCTGAAGTCGGCCTCGGTCACCGAGTTGGTGGATGCGGTGCGTCAGACCGCGGTGGGCGATGCGGTCTTCACGCCGGGTCTGGCCGGTCTGGTCCTCGGCGAGTACCGGCGCATCGCGTCGGTGCGGGGCGCCGACGCGCCGAGATTGAGCGATCGGGAGACCGAGGTGCTGCGGTTCGTCGCGAAAGGCCTGTCCGCACGCATGATCGCGAGCAGGCTGTCGCTGTCGCATCGAACGGTGGAGAACCACGTCCAATCCACACTTCGCAAGCTCCAACTGCACAATCGCGTCGAACTGACCAGATACGCCATCGAGCACGGACTCGACGAGGATTGAAGTCCGCCACAGCGATGGGTCCGGCCCGTCAAATCTGCCGCGCGCCTGCCGAAGATGACCTACGGTTGCTGCTGTGACCACCGCAGATCCGGTGCCGCCACGGCGTCTCCGGGTGTCCCATGCCGAACGTGCACACGTCGTCGAACTGCTCCAGAAGGCCGTCGCTCTCGGCCTCATCGATCTGGACGAATTCAGTGATCGAGCCGATCAGGCACTGACCTCCCGCACCAGGGAGGAGCTCAACGTCCTGTTGGTGGATCTGCCTGGACTGGTCGTGGCCCCACTTCCGGAGCACACGCCGCTGAATCTGAAACTCACCAGTTCCAGCCTGGTTCGCAATGGCCGCTGGACGGTTCCCCCGGCGGTCAACGTGCAGGCGCGCGCCGGCGAGATGCGACTCGACTTCTCCGAGGCGGAGTTCCTCAGCCGGGTGGTCGAGATCGACATCGACATCCTGGGCTGCAACTTGGACATCACGGTGGGGCGGACGACGGTCATCGACTCCATCGATCTGGAGAACCGCTTCGGTTTCTTCCGGGATCGAACGCGGTCGCCGCGAGTGGAGCCGGAGCACCGGCTGCGGCTGAGCGGGATCGCGCGCGGGAGTTCCATTCGGATCCGCAACGCTCGTAGCTGAGCGCCCGCGCGACGACCCCGCCCGAGGTAGGTCAGCCGAGTGATTCCCGGACCGCCGCGCGCGCAGCCGTCGGGTCGGGACTACGCAGCGCGATCCGCGCCGCTTCCGCGCACTGCGCCGAGGTCGCCGAGGCGAGTCGGTTGCCCACCGAGGACAGCGCTCCTGCGGTCATCGACAGGCTGGTGACGCCCAATCCGACCAGAACCGGGGCGAGCAACGGGTCGCCTGCGGCCTCGCCACACACACCGACCGGGAAACCGGTCTCCCGAGCCGCATCGCCGAGGGTGGCCAGCAAGCGCAGCAAGGCGGGTTGCCACGGGTCGTTCAGTGTGGCCAGCGAACCCAGCATCCGATCGGCCGCGAACACGTACTGCGCCAGGTCGTTGGTGCCGACGCTGACGAAGTCGACCACCTCGAACACCTCGCGGGCGGTGAGCACCGCAGCCGGAATCTCGATCATGACGCCGACTCGGGAGATTCCGGCGGCCCGCGCCCGATCGGCGAACCAGGCGGCTTCCTCGGCGGTTGCCACCATCGGGGCCATCACGGAGACGACGGCCCCGGAATCGGCCTCGGCACCCGCAATGGCCGCCAGCTGTCGGTCGAGCACTCCCGTCTCCACCCGACCGAGCCGCAAACCGCGCACCCCCAACGCCGGGTTGGGCTCGGTACCGGCACCGGTGAGGAAGGGCAGCGGCTTGTCCGAGCCGGCGTCCAGGCTCCGCACCACCACCGGCTTGCCGGGGAAGGCGCCGAGCACCTCGGAATAGGCGGTGCGCTGCGCGGACTCCGTCGGCTCGGTCTCGGCGTCGAGGTAGCAGAACTCGGTACGGAACAGTCCGATTCCCTCCGCGCCCGCTTCGGCGGCCGAGGCCGAGTCGGCGGCCGAACCCACGTTGGCCACCAGCCGGATGGGGACGTCGTCGGCGGTGCGTCCCGGGCCGGACCAGGTCGGTTCCGGGCTCCGCTCGACCGCATGGACCTCGATCGGGCCCTGTTGCACGGTGATGGTGCCGGTGTCGCCGTCGATGTGGAGGCCGAGGGAGTCATCCAGTTCGAGGACACCTGCGCAGGCCACCACGGCGGGAATCCGCAGTGCTCTGGCCAGGATCGCGGTGTGACTGGTCGGCCCGCCCTCCTCGGTGACCAGCGCGAGGACCAGCGTGGGGTCGAGGTCTGCGGTGTCGGCGGGGGCGAGATCGCGCGCCACCAGGACGGCCGGTTCGAGCAGGTCGGGGACTCCCGGGGGCCGCGCACCGGACAGCTCTGCGACCACCCGGTCGCGGATGTCGAGCACGTCCTTGGCCCGTTCGCCGAGGTAGCCGCCGAGGGCGCGCAGGTCCGCGGCGAACTTCTCGGCTGCCTCGTACACCGCGCGGGCGGCGGGCAATCCACCATCGCGCACCAAGGCCTCGGCCGAGGAGATCAGGGCGGGGTCGGCGGCCATCGCCGCCGTGGTCTCCAGTACCGCCTTCGGCTCGCCGTCCAGCCGCGCGGCGCGGGTGGTCAGCTCGCCTGCCACCGCTTCGGCGGCGGGACCGATCCGCGCGGCCTCGGCCTCGGGATCGGTGGGGGCGGGACCGGTCGGGGGCGGCGGCAACGGTTCGGCCACCCGGACGATCGGTCCGGCCGCTTGCCCGGCGCTGACCCCTACCCCTTGCAGACTGATGACGGCCATGGTCTAGACCATACCGCTGTCTGAGCGTGGTAAGGGGGCTGCCGGAAGTCGGTGTGCCCGGCGTGACCGCCGCTGTCGAGGATTCGACGCGACGGCCAGCCGAGCAACACTACGAACTCAGAACGGAACGCCGCACCGGAGGATGACGTTCGCGTACGGCGTCGCCTCGCCGGTACGGATCACCAGCGCGGCGCCCGCGACGAGGCTCTTGAACTCCTCGTGCTGTACCTGTTCGGTCTCGCCGAGACGCTCGGCCACGCCGCTGGCGATCACCGGATTCCCGGCGGCCAGTTCGCCTGCCACCACCGCGCCCTCGACGACCACCTCGGCCAGCAGGCCGTCCAGCACCTCGAGGAACGACGGCACTCCGAACCGGAATGCGAGATCGATCAGAGTGGGTCCCGCCGGGATGGGCAGCCCGCAATCGGCGACCACCACCTTGTCGGTGTGACCGAGCCGGGCCAACGCCCCACTCAGTTCCGCATGCAGGATTCCGCTTCGCTTCACGAGATCACCTCCGACAACGTCGGGTAGGACGGCTGCGCACCCGGCCGGGTCACGGCGGTCGCCGCCACCCGTGCCGCGAAGGTGGCCGCCTCGACCAGCGACCGACCGTCGGCGAGACCGACGGCCAGTGCACCGGCGAAGGCGTCACCCGCACCCGTGCTGTCCACCGCACGCACCCGGGGCGCATCGATCGCGGTGGTCCCCGTCGAATCGGCGACGACGGCACCGCTGGCACCCAGCGTGACGACCACCGATCGCACGCCGAGCTCCAACAACCGCCGCGCGGTCGTCGCCGGATCCGCTGCCGCCCGCTCCTCGAGCAACCACGCGGCCTCGTGCTCGTTGACCACCAAGGGGTCGAGCTGCCGCAGGGTCTGTTCGTCCAGCGGAGCCACCGGGGACAGGTTCAACAACACCCGTGCCCCGGCGGCCGAGGCCGCTGCGACGGCGTGGCGCACCGTCTCCAGCGGAATCTCCAGCGACAGTGCCACCACCTTCGCCGCAGCCAGCGCCGAAGCCGCTTCGACCACATCGGCGGGCAACACCGCCGCGTTCGCTCCCGGCGAGACCACGATGGTGTTCTCCCCATCGGGGGTCAGGGTGATGAACGCGTTACCGGTGGGCCGCTCGACGGTGCGCAGCAGACAGGTGTCGACCATCGCCGCGCGCAGCGATTCCCGAAGAAGCTCGCCGTACTGATCGGCGCCCACAGCGCCCAGCAGTGCGACCGCACCGCCGAGCCTGCCCGCCGCCACCGCCTGATTGGCGCCCTTCCCACCGGGAATCGTCGTCACGTCGTCGCCCAGCACCGTCTCGCCCGCCGCCGGTCGACGATCGACCGTGACCACGAGATCGGCATTAGCCGAACCGATCACCACCACGTCTGCCTGCTTGGTCATCGCCGGCTCAGGGGGTGTACTGCTCGACGTTCTGCGGCGTGACCGCCTGAACCTCGATCTGGATCTTCGGCTCGATCTCGCCACCGTCGAGCAGGGTGTGCGCCTGCTCCACGGCCTGGAAGCCCATCTCCTCGGGCTGCTGGGCGATGGTGCCCGCCAGCGTCCCGGACACGATCGCGTCCAAACCGTCCGGCGTGCCGTCGAAGCCGAAGACCAGCACGTCCTCGCCTGCCCGCTCGCCGAGCGCCTGGATCGCGCCGAGTGCCATCTCGTCGTTCTCGGCGAAGACCGCGGAGACGTCGGGGTTGGACTCCAGGAGGTTGGTCATGACGTCCAAGCCCTCGGTGCGGTCGAAGTTCGCGGGCTGCTCTGCCACCACGTTCAACTCCGAGTGCGCCTCGACGCCGTTGCCGAAGCCCTCGCCACGCTCCCGGCTGGCCGAGGAACCGGGCACGCCCTGCAGGATGATGACGTCGCCTTCGACACCGGCCTCCACCAGTGCATCGGCGGCCAGCTCACCGCCCTGGACGTTGTCGGAGACGATCTCCTGGACGACCTCGCCGTCGGTGATCGACCGGTCGAGCGCGATCACCGGGATGTCGGCATTGGCGGCAGCGGCCGCTGCGGCGGTGGCCTGGTCGGAGTCGACCGCGTTGATCAGGATCAGGTCGACGCCCTGGGTGACGAAGGTTTCGACGTGGCTGATCTGCGTCGCCGGGTCGTTCTGGGAGTCCTGCACGATCAGCTCGATGCCGAACTCCTCGGCAGCCTCCTGTGCGCCCTGCTCGATGTCGACGAAGAACGGGTTGTTCAAGGTCGAGACCGACAGTCCGATGGTGAACTCCGCGTCGCCGCCACCGGAGCCTTCTGCGTCGCCACCGCCACAGGCTGCGACGAACCCGAGAGCGGCGACGGTGAGAGCGGTCGTTCCCGCTCGCTGTACCCCTCGCATCTGCACTTTTCTCCTTCCTCGGGTCGCCCCGAGTTCCCCGCCCGGCATCAGCCGGGACGAATCACCTGCCGCGTCTGCGGAGGGTGTCCACTAGGACCGCCAGTGCGATCACGACGCCGATCACGACCTGTTGCCAGAACGACGAGACCTGCAGCTGGTTGAGTCCGTTACGCAGCACAGCGAGGATGAGTGCGCCGACCAGGGTTCCGGTCGCGCGTCCGATCCCGCCGGACAGCGAGGCGCCGCCGATGACGACCGCCGCGATGGCATCGAGCTCGTAACCCTCGGCGGCCTGCGGTCCGGCCGAGGAGAGCCTGCCGGCGAGCATCATGCCCGCCATCGCGGCGAACAGGCCCGACAGTGCGTAGACGACGAGCTTCTGGTTGCGCACGTTGATCCCGGAGAGCCGTGCGGCCTCCTCGTTGCCACCGATCGCATACATCGCACGGCCGGAGTAGGTCCTGACCAGCACGAAACCGGTCACCAGGAACATGCCGAGCAGGATGATGACCGGCACGGGAAGTTGGAACGATCCGAGTTCGAGCGTCGAACCGAGGAAGCTGATCGACTCGGGAGTCGCGACCGGCCTGCCCTCGGAGACCACGAGGGTGAGCCCTCGGGCGATGCTGAGCATCGCGAGCGTGGCGATGAATGCGGGCAGCTTGCCGAAGCTGACCAGCATTCCATTGACCAACCCGGCTGCCACACCGGTCAGCAGGCCCATGATCAGGGCTAACTCGGAGGACAGCCCGAGTTCGGCTGCCGAATAGGAACCGACCATCGCCGAGAGCGCCGCAACGCTGCCGACCGAGAGGTCGATGCCGCCGGAGATGATGACGAAGGTGACACCGAAGGCCATCACGGCCACCACGGCAGCCTGGACGCCGATGTTCAGCAGGTTCTGGGGCGAGCCGAAGCTCGGCACCATGAGCCAGAGCGCACCCGCGAGCACCAGGAGCCCGAGCAGGGCACCGTTCTCGCCGAGCAGCTTGCTGAGGTCGAAGCCGCCCTTGGTGCGGCTTCCGGTCTTCTCGGCACTGGTCATGACGCCAGGTCCTCCTCTTCCCTGGCCGCCACCGCGAGCGCCATCACCTGTTCCTGGGTGACACCGTCGGTGGGCAGCTCGCCGGTGATGCGGCCATGCGCCATCACCAGGATTCGATCGCTCATGCCGATGACCTCGGGCAGTTCACTGGAGACCAGCAGAACCGCGTGTCCGGAGTCGGTGAGCGCATTGATGAGTTCGTAGATCTCGACCTTGGCGCCGACGTCGATTCCCCTGGTCGGCTCGTCGAGCATCAGCACCTTGGGGTCGGACAGCAACCACTTGCCGATGGCGACCTTCTGCTGATTGCCACCCGAGAGTTCGCGGATGGTCTGGTTCGCACCGGAGTGTTTGACCCGGAGCTTGCCTGCCATCTCGGCGGCTCGACGCGCTTGGCCGCTGCGATCCACCAGCCCGGCCGAGGTGGCCGAGCGCAGCGTGACCAGGCCCATGTTCTCGCCGACCGAGGAGTTCAACACCAGTCCCTGGCCCTTGCGGTCCTCGGGAACCAGCCCGATCCCCGCGCGCATGGCGGCACCGATATTCCCGCCGGGGAGCACGGTTCCGGCCACCTCGACGGTGCCGGAGTCATAGCGGTCGGCGCCGAAGATGGCTCGCACCACCTCGGTCCGGCCCGCGCCGACCAGGCCGGAGATACCGACGACCTCCCCGGCCCGAACCTCGAAGTCGATATCGCTGAAGACGCCCTTGCGGGTCAGTTTCGACACCTTCAGCAGGGGCCCGCCGGTAGACGTCCGATGCCGGGGGAACTGGTCGTTGATGTCCCGGCCCACCATCGTCCGCACCATCAGATCGACCGAGGAGCCGCCGGGCAGCACGCCTGCACCGCGACCGTCCCGCAACACGGTGATCCGATCGGCGATGCGCTGAATCTCGTCGAGATGATGGGTGATGAAGACCAATCCGACCTGCTGTTGGCGCAGTTCGGCCATGATCTCCAGCAGTCGGTCGGTCTCCGTGGCGGTGAGCGCCGACGTCGGCTCGTCGAGGATCAACACCCGCGCGTCCTCGTCCAATGCCCTGGCGATCTCCACCATCTGCTGCTGGGCGATGCCGAGGGTGTCCACCGCGACGCGCGGATCGACGTCGAGCCCGACCCGCTGGAGCAACGGGATCGCATCCCGCAGCATCCGTCGCTTGTCCACGATCCCCAACCGGCGGGGCACCCGACCCAGGAAGAGGTTCTCCGCGACCGAGAGCCGAGGGACCAGGGTCAACTCCTGGTGGATGACGGCGATGCCGTGTTTCCTGGCGTGCCCGGGCGATCGGATGGTCGTTGGCTTGCCGTCGACCAGGATCTCGCCCTTGTCCGGGCTGTGCACGCCACCCAGGATCTTGATCAGCGTGCTCTTGCCCGCACCGTTCTCACCCAACAGGACATGCACCTCGCCCGCGTGGACCGCTAAGTCCACCTCGTCGAGGGCCAACGCCCCGGTGAAGCGCTTGGTGATGTCACGCACCTCGAGCAGGACAGGGCCCGCCGGATGGTGCAAGGGGTCATGCGAGGTCATACACCTTCTCCTCGGCCGTGTTCGGCCCGTTCTCCACAGGAACTGCGGATGACCAGTTCCGCATCCAGCACCACGTTCTCCGCGTTGCCCCGCTCGATGAGGTCGAGCAGGACACGGACGGCGGCATGACCGAGGTCATCGGTGGGCTGGGCGATGGCGGTGATCGCCGGTTCGAGCAACGAGAACCAGGGCAGGTCGTCGTAGACGGCGAGCCCGACGTCGCCGGGGACCGAGAAGCCCATGGCACGAAGCTGTTCCAGAGCGCCGAGGCCCATCAGGTTGTCCATTGCGACCAGGGCGGTCGGCCGATTCGGCCCGGACATCAGGGTGTGCGCCGCCGAGGCACCGCTGGGCCGTTGGAAGTCGCCGTAGACGACCAAGCGTTCCGCCAGCGGCGCGCCTCGGGAACCCAGGGCGGCGGCGAACGCGTCCAGCCGCTCCCGGCCGGTGCTGGCCTCCGCCGGGCCTGCGATCACTCCGATACGTCGATGGCCTAAGGCCACCAGGTGCGCGGCGAGATTGTCCAGTGCCGCCGTGCCATCGACTCGGACGACCGGGACCTTGACCGAGCCCGCGATCCGACGATCCAGCAGCACCAGCGGCACCCCGGTCTCGGCGGCCTCGGCCAACCAATCGCCCTCGTCGGTGGCCGGGCACACCAGCAGCCCGTCCACCCGACGATCCAACAGGGTGCGCACGTACCGCCGCTGCTGCTCGACGCTCTCGTTGGCGTTGCCGACGACGACGCTGTAGCCGTGTTCCCTCGCCTCGTTCTCGACCGCTCTGGCCACCTCGGCGAAGAAGGGGTTGGTCAGGTCGGAGATCACCAGGCCCAGCGTGTGCGTGGTGTGCAGCCGTAACGATCGGGCCAGGGTGTTGGGTCGGTAACCGAGTGCCTCGATCGCCTCGGCGACCCGCCTGCGGGTCTGCTCGGTGGGCGCGGGGTGACCGTTGAGAACGCGAGAGACGGTGGCGGTGGACACGCCTGCCGCCTGCGCCACGTCCTTCATGGTCGCCACTGCGCGCTCCTCGTGAGGTCTACGACGAATCCGATATTGGAAAGAGTGTCGACACGGAGTGTCATGACCTCGTCGCCCTGGTAACGATTACACGGGATGGTTAATCGAATACACAAGCTTTTGCGACCGCTTTACCGGTTTAGTGATCAACGGTTCACCGGGCCTAGACCAATCCGTCACTTGTACGCGGCTCCGTACGCTAGTGCAGCGCGGAGCGCTACCACCGCCGCCCCTCCTTAGCCCTTCGGCGGCAGGCCAGGCACGGGCCGACGGGATGACCGCCATCCGAGGTTGCCGCACGTGATGCAGAACTCGGTGCACCGGCGGCAGAAGTTTGCAAAAGCAGGGATCCGGCCGTCGGCCGGCCGCGTCGGTTCACTTCGACCGGCATTTCCATCGTCCTGCGGGCCGAAGCCGGTTGGCGATGCCTTCCGTGGAGCCCCCCGACGCGGTCGGCATCGCCCCTGCAGCTCTACGAAGACCGGCCGCAACCGATGGCAGACACAGGAGATGGGGCCGAAAGCGATCCTTTCGGCCCCATCTCTCACGGTCTTACTCGGCTGGTCGCCCCAGCCGCCATCAATTGCCGGGCAACAACTCCGGTGCCTGCTCCTCGACGGCGGCGATCACCTTCTTGCCGGAGGGATTGACCATCCACCGTTCGCCGACATTCACGGTCGGCACCGTCTCGTTCCCGTCAGCGACCGCGCGGACCGCCGCAGCGGCCTCCGGGTCCTCCCAGATGTTCACCTCGCGGAACGGCAGTTTCCGACGACGCAGGTCAGCCCGCAGCATCACGCAGAACGGGCACCCTGGCCTGGCGTAGAACACAACCTCGGTCATGACCCCAAGCATGCTCGATCTCCGTCGCCGAATCATGTCGACCACGAATCGGTTCCGCTGGACTACCGGGATCCCGCTCCGGCACTCGCGGTCTCGGCCTCGGCTTCCTCGGGCTTCTCGACCTCGGAGAGCCCGACGCGCTCCTGTAGCCGCTTGAGCGGGCCGGGGGCCCACCAGACAGCGTCGCCGAGGAGCTTCATCACGGCGGGGACCAGCAGCATTCGCACGATCGTCGCGTCCAGGATGAGAGCAATGATCATCCCGACGCCGATGAACCGCATCATCTGGATGCCGGAGAACGCGAAGGCGCCGGTGACCACGACCAACAGCAAGGCGGCGGCGCTGATCACCCGGCCGGTACGAACCAGACCCGTGCGGACTGCTTCCTCGGTGGTGGCACCGTTCGCCCTGGCCTCCACCATGCGCGAGAGCAGGAAGACCTCGTAGTCGGTGGACAACCCGAACACGATCGCGGCGATGAGCACCACGATTCCGGCTTCCATCGGCATCGGTGTCACGCCCAACAGGCCGGAACCGTGCCCGTCGACGAACAACCAGGTCAACACGCCGAAGGTGGCCGAGAGGCTCAGGGCACTCATGATCACGGCCTTGATCGGCAGCAGCACCGAGCCGAAGGCGAGGAAGATCAGGATCAGGGTCGCACCGACCAACAGCAACGCCATCCACGGCAACATCTCGGCGGTGGCGTCCAGGCTGTCCAGGTTGGCAGCGGTGATGCCGCCGACCAGCACCTCGGTGTCCGTCGGAGCATCGAGAGCCCGGATGTCGCGGACCGCCTGGTTGGCCGTGTCGCCGAAGGGGTCGGAGTCGACCTGCGCCTCCAACACGACGACCTCGCCGGCAGCACCGGCGGGCGCGGCGGACTCGATCCCGTTGACCTGGCCCAATTCGGCGAGATAGGCACCGATCTCGGCCTCGGCAGGCGGCGCGCCGTCACCCTGGAGCACCACCTGGATGCCGTCGCCGCCCATCGCCGGGAAGTCGGCCTTGAGTGCTTCGGTGGCGACCCGGGCTGGGTCGTCGGCCGGGAGTACCCGCTCGTCCGGCATGCCGTACTGGGTGTTCAGGAAGGGCGAGCCGAGCAGGATCAAGCCTGCGGTGATCGGCAGTGCGATGAGCCCGGGGCGCTTCATCACCCCGTTGGCCAACCGACGCCAGCCCGCGCCGGTGTCGCGACCCTGCCTGCGCTTGAGGAAGGGCAACGAGAGCTTGTCGACTCGGTGACCCAGCAACGCGAGCATTGCGGGCAGCACGGTCAACGACATCACCGCGGCCATGGCGACGGCACTCATTCCGCCGTAGGCCAGCGAGCGCAGGAACTCCTGGGGGAAGAGCATCAAGCCGGACAGCGCGATGACCAGCAGCACCGCGGAGAAGGCGACCGTCCGACCGGCCGTGGCCACACTGCGCCGCACGGAGTCCGAGGTGTCGCGGCCCGCTTCCCGTTCCTCGCGGAATCGGCCGACGACGAAGAGTCCGTAGTCGATCGCCAGACCGAGGCCGAGCATGCTGGCGACGTTGACCGCGAACACGTTCACCGTGGTGAACTGCGCGATCAGATTGAGCACGCCGAGGGAGCCGAACACCGCGAGGCCACCGACGATGACCGGGAGCGAAGCGGCGACCAGACCACCGAAGATGACCACCAGTAGCACTAGGACGATCGGCAGCGAGACGATCTCCGCTGCGATGATGTCCTCCTCGGCCCGGATGCCGATGGTGTGTTCCGCGACGACCGCGCCTGCGACCTGGGTTTCGACGCCGTCGAGGGTGAGATCGTCGGCGATCTCCTCATAGGCGGTGAGTTTCTCGTCCGAGTCCTCGCCCACCAGGCCGAGCACGGCGAGACCGACGTCGCCGTCCTCGGAGGCGAACTGCGGTAAGCCGGTCTGCCAGTACGAGATCGCGCTCTCGACCTGGGCTTCGGGCAGCGAGGCCAGGTGGTCGTTGACGGCCGAGGCGAGTTCCGGGTCGTCCAGTGTCTGGCCATCCGGAACGGTGTACATGATGACGACGTCGCCTGCTTGGCCGTCCAGTGCATCGGCGGCGATCTCGCCAGCTTCGGATGCCTCGCTGTTCGGATCGTCGTAACCGCCCTGGGTCAGTCGATCGAAGACCCCGAGCCCCCAACCGCCGCCGACGATCGCGAGCACGAGCATCGTGATGAGCACGGTCCACCGAGCACGGTGTACCGCGGCCCCCCATCTGGCGAACACCTGTCGGCCTCCACATATTGGATCGCCGGCCGCAACCGGGATAAGTTGTGTGAACAACGTAAAAAGCGGTGAATTACGTTCACCTACAGTCGGACACTGTAGAACTCAGTAAACAGCGTTTACAACCCCGAAGAGGGACGCATGACAGAGATCACTCGCCGCGAGCGACTTCGGGCGGCAACCGAGCTGGAGATCCGCGAACACGCCCGACAACTCCTGGTAGACCAGGGACAGCACGCGGTCACCCTTCGAGCCATCGCCCGCGAACTGGGGGTCACGGCGCCAGCGCTGTACCGCTATTACAACTCGCGCGAAGACCTGCTGAGACAGGTCGGCGATGACATCTGTCTGCGACTCGCGGCGGAACTGACGACCGCGATCGAACGAGTCGACACCTCCGACCTGCCCGGCCGGGTGCTCGCCGCCTGTCGGCGACTCCGAACCTGGGCATTGGAACACCCGAAGGAATTCGAACTCGTCTTCGCATCGCGCCATACCCGCGCCGATTCCGACCCCTCGTGCACGGTCCCGGATCAATTCGGGCAGATATTCCTCGCCTTGGTGGCGAATATCGTCACCACCGAGGCGCCCATGCCCGCCCAAGAACGGTTTCCACCGGAGTTGGAAGCCGAACTCATCGTCGCGCGCACCGCCGTCGTCGAGAGCATGGCGGGCCTGGACATCGTGGTCCCGCCGCAGATGTTGGAGCTCACCGCGGTCTATGCGCTGCTGAACTGGTGGATACGGGTGTACGGGCATGTCGCACTGGAGGTGTTCGGGCGGTTCCCCTTCGCGGTGAACAACGCGGAACGACTCTTCGAGTCGATGCTGACCGAACTCGTGCAGGACATGGCCTTCCTGCAGGAATCCACGGACCAGCAGGCCGGATCGCACGACTGACGGACGAAAATCGGCCCGGTCGATGTTTCACGTGAAACATCGACCGGGCCGATCAGCGCAGTCCACCTTCATCGCCCACTGCAGGGCGACGGAAGCCTCAGAGCACGACGTTCACCAGTTTCCCGGGAACGACGATCACCTTCTTCGGCTCTCGCCCCTCCAGCGCGGCGACGATCTTCTCCTCGGCCAAGGCGGCCGCCTGCACGACGTCCTTGGCCGCGTCGGCCGCGACCGTGATCCGCGACCGCACCTTGCCGTTGACCTGGATCGGGTACTCCAGCGTGTCGTCGACCAGGTACTTCTCATCGGCCACCGGGAAGGGGCCATGTGCCAACGACTCGCCGTGGCCCAGCTTCGACCACAGCTCCTCGGCGATGTGCGGGCACAACGGCGCCAACAGCTGAATCAGCGGCTCGATCACCGAGCGCGGCGTGCCCGCCTCGGCCGAGTAGGTCTTGGTCAGGTGGTTGTTCAGCTCGATCAGCTTCGCTGCCGCCGTGTTGAACCGGTAGGCGGCGAAGTCCTCGTGCGCGCCCGCGATGGTCCGGTTCAGCAGCTTCAGCGTCTCCTCGCCGGGAGCGTCCTCGCTGATGCGAGCCTCGCCGGTGGTCTCGTCCACCGCGTTACGCCACAACCGCTGCAGGAAGCGATGCGCGCCGACGACGTCCTTGGTCGCCCAGGGCCGCGAGACGTCCATCGGCCCCATCGACATCTCGTACAGCCGCAGGGTGTCCGCGCCGTACTCGTCGCACAGCTCGTCGGGAGAGACCGAGTTCTTCAGGCTCTTACCCATCTTGCCGTACTGCTGGGTGACCTCTTCGTCATTCCAGAAGAACTTGCCGTCCCGCTCCTCGACCTCGGCGGCGGGGACGTACATCCCTCGCGAGTCGGTGTAGGCGAACGCCTGGATGTAGCCCTGGTTGAACAGCTTCCGATACGGCTCGACCGCCGAGACCTCGCCCAGGTCGAACAGGACCTTCTGCCAGAACCGGCTGTACAGCAGGTGCAGCACGCCGTGCTCGACGCCGCCGACGTACAGGTCCAGGCCACCCGGGTCCGACTCGCCATGGATCTCGGGCCTCGGCCCCATCCAATAGCGCTCGTTCTCCGGATCGACGAAGGCCTCGTCGTTCTTCGGGTCGATGTAGCGCAGCTGGTACCAGCAGGAACCGGCCCACTGCGGCATCGTGTTGGTGTCTCGACGGTAGGTCTTGAGTCCGTCGCCCAGATCCAACTCGACCGTCAGCCACTCCTCCGCCCGACCCAACGGCGCGAACGGCTCGCTTTCGGCGTCCTCCGGATCGAAGGTCTTCGGCGAGTAGTCGTCGACCTCCGGCAGCTCGACCGGCAGCTGATCGGCGGGCAGCGCGATCGGCTGATCGTCGGAGTCGTAGACGATCGGGAACGGCTCGCCCCAGTACCGCTGCCGCGAGAACAGCCAATCGCGCAGCTTGTACTGGATCGTGCCCTCGCCCCAGCCGTTGGACTCCAGCCAGTCGATGATGGTCTTCTTCGCCTCGGCGATGTCGGTGCCATCCAGGTTCACCGAGAACAGGCTGGACGAATTGATCGCGGGCCCGTCGCCCGCGTACGCCTCGCCGTCGAAGCCCTCGGGCGGTTGCACGGTGCGAATGATCGGCAGCCCGAACGCGGTCGCGAAGTCCCAGTCCCGCTGGTCCTGGCCGGGGACCGCCATGATCGCGCCGGTGCCGTAGCCCATCAGCACGTAGTCGGCGATGAACACCGGAATCTGCTCGCCGTTGACCGGGTTGGTGGCATAGGCCCCGATGAAGACACCGGTCTTGTCCTTGTTCTCCTGCCGATCCAACTCCGACTTCCGCGCCGTCTTGGCCCGGTAATCGGTGACCGCCTCGGCAGGGCTCTCCGCGCCACCCGTCCAGCGCGGGTCGATATCCTGGCCCCACACCCTGGTGCTCAGCACGTCCACCAGCGGGTGTTCCGGCGCCAAGACCATGTAGGTCGCGCCGAACAGGGTGTCCGGCCGCGTGGTGAAGACCTCGATGCTCTCCTCGGACCCATCGGCCACCGAGGCGGGGAACCGAACCCGCGCACCGTGCGAGCGACCGATCCAGTTGCGCTGCATCGTCTTCATCTTGTCCGGCCAGTCCAGCCGGTCCAGATCGTCGATCAACCGGTCGGCGTAGGCGGTGATCCGCATCATCCACTGACGCAGATTGCGTCGGAAGACCGGGAAGTTCCCCCGCTCGCTGCGACCGTCGGCGGTGACCTCCTCGTTGGCCAACACGGTGCCCAGTCCTGGACACCAGTTCACCGGGGCCTCCGACCGGTACACCAGCCGGTAGTCGTTGATCACCGCGCGCTGCTGGGCGGTGTCCAGTTCCGCCCACGGCGAGCCGTCGGGGGTGGCCCGCTCACCGGAGGCGAACTGCTCGATCAGCTCCTCGATCGGCCGGGCGCCGCCCTGCCCGTCGCGTGCCTTGGGGTCGTACCAGGAGTTGAAGACACGCAGGAAGATCCACTGAGTCCAGCGGTAGAACTCGACGTCGGTCGTCGCGACCCGCCGACGCTCGTCGTGCCCGAGCCCCAGGCGACGGATCTGCTCCAGGTAGCGCTCGATGTTCTGTTCGGTCGTGATTCTGGGGTGCTGACCCGTCTGGACCGCGTATTGCTCGGCGGGCAGCCCGAAGGAGTCGAAGCCCATCGTGTGCAGCACGTTGCGGCCGAGCATCCGATGGAAACGAGCGAAGACGTCGGTGCTGATGAAACCGAGCGGGTGGCCGACATGCAGCCCCGCGCCGGAGGGATAGGGGAACATGTCCTGCACGAACAGCTTGTCCGATGGCAGGGCGTCCTCGGCCAACGCGCCCGCCGGATTCGGCGCGTGGAAGGTGCCATGCTGTTCCCAGTGCGTCCGCCACCGGCTCTCGACCTGCGCGGCCAGTTCCGCTGTGTAGCGGAACGGCGGGGTCTCGTCCTGCGTGACGGGATGGGGATTGCCCTCACCCATGGGTCCGTTCCTTCCTCTTGGTCGCCTCGGCAGCTACGTGTGCGCCCCGAACAAGACGAAACCCCTCCGCCCTGATGGACGAGAGGGGCTGCCGCGTCGACTCGGCCTAGCCGGTCAACACGGCTAACTAAGGAGCAGGCGACCCGTGCTCATACCCCAAGCATACCGGGAGCCGCCCCCGGGCCTACGGCCGCTGCCGCGCCGAGGCAGCGCGCCGCCGTGACCACGGTCACCGCACCGATAGGGTGAACGGCGGCCGTCATCGACCGGCGCCTACCCTGCTGGGGTGACGAATGCGGAGTCCAGTCAGGGGTTCGTGCAGGCAGCGACGGCCGAGGCGGGCACAGTGCCGCTTCCGATCGTCGTGGCCGTGTCGGTCGTGCTAATCCTTGTCGGCGCGGCGCTGGCGGTCATCGGCTGGCGTGGGCTGCAGGAGAAGCTGCCGAGAAATCGATTCGCAGGCGTGCGCACCCCCGCGACGCTGCGCAGTGACGAGGCGTTCCGGGTGGGAAACCGCGCTGCTGGCCTGCCGACGATGGTCTCCGGAGTGATCGGCATCCTCACCGCCGTCGCGCTACTCGGCCTCTCCGGACCGGCGCAGTGGGTCGCGCTGGCCATCGGAGTGCTGGGCGTCTTCGGGCTGGTCGCGGCCGGTGGCGTGCTGGGCACCCGCGCTGCGGCCCTGGTTCCGGACAAGCCTGCCCGCAAGATCGGCTGCGCGGGCCAGTGCTGCGGCAGCAACGTCTGCGGCATCGCCTGATCGGCGCCGCACGCATCTCCGCCGACGCCCCCGCCGACGCGGTGACCGTCGGCGCATAGCGGCCGATAACGGCCGCGTACGGTGCTCAACTGCCTGCTGCGCGCAGCGTCTCCAATGCCAGGCCCGCCGCGTCGGCCGCCTTCGAGCACACGACCTCGGCACCCTCCTCGAAGCTGTCGTCCATGTACTGCACCGAGAGGGTTTGTCCTTCTGACGGGCTCACATCGACGATGCAATTCGCCTCGGCCCCGATCAACTGGCGCTGCGAGGCCGGGTAGCCGAGCACCTCGATGGCCCGTACCTCGGAGTTCGGCGAATCCTGGAAGCGATCGAACTCCAACGAGGATCCGGTCCCGAGGACATAGCTGAACGCGGGGTCCCCGAGAAAGTCACCATAGGTACAGCCGTCGTCGTAGCCCTCGGCGAAGTCCGTGGCCCTCGGCGGATCCGACGCGCCGAGCTCGGCCAGTTGCTCCTCGGTGAGCAGGGTGCACGAATCGACCCCCGCGACATCGATGTCCTGTGGCCTCGAAACAGGTTCGATCACCGCCGAATCCGTCGGCGCGACCTCCGGCTGGGCGGTCTGATCGCCGCCCGCCGTGTCCGGTCCTGCAGTCGGGCCTGCCGACCCGCTGTCCTGGCTCGAACAACCGGCCAATACGCCCACCACGACACAGACGATCGCGAGTCCCGTGCGCTGCTCAGTCATCGAGTCCCGCCCGGACCGGCGTGAAGGAGTTGCTGATCTCTTCTTCGGTGTAGCCGTAAGTCAAGGCGATTTGGGTGAGTTCCTCGCCCGCCTGCCGGAGGCTCTCCATGTAGTCCCAGCAACGCTGCCAATAGGAATCCTGATCGACCGCCAATCTCCCCGTCCAGATCGGCGCAGCCTCGAGAGACACCGGGTCACCACCCATCGGCTCGACATTCAGTTCGCGGTGCAGGTGGATCAGCCCGCCCCGGAGGCGTTCCGCCTCGGCCAGGAGCACGCTGCGCACACCCAGGACCGTCTCCTCGGACACCTCGATGTCCACAGCACCACCTCCGGTTGTAGGTGTGGAGGTCATCGACTCGACTCCTTCTCGATGCAGCTCGATTGATCGCTACAACTCATCGACGAGTTCCCGCACGGCCGCGATGACCTTCGCCTCGTCTGCGGGCAACACCGTGATCCACGCGTCGGAACCCGACCCCGTGTGTAACTGCAGGTGTCTGCCGCTCGGGGTGTCGTGGAAGACCACGGCTCGATCGCCGTACCGCCGTCGTCCGTTCGCATCGACCTTGCCTGCGGCGAACCGACCGTGAGTTCCCGCGCCGTCGATCATGCGGAGGAAGGAGCGCACCGTCGCAGGCCGTTCGCCCGCCGCGATCAGACGTTCCGCGAGGAAGTGCAGGTCGCCGTCGGCTTCCTTGTTGATTCGCAGCAGTAGGTCGGCTCGCAGACTCGTCGAGTCACCGACGCCCGGTTTCGCGGAGCCCGCCAGCCGGACGAGCCCGGTGATGGCCCGATAGTCGGGCAACGCCTGCAGCCGCACCGTGGCCCCGTCCAAGGCCGCAAGCACGGCTTCTCGCCCTGCGACGCAGACGATCGCGGAGACCGGTCGGGCCAGCCACAACCAGGCGTCCACCGACCACCGATGGTGCTTGAGCATGGTCAACAGTTCGGTCAGCTCATCGGACGGCCTACCTGCGGAGGCCAGTTCTCGCCGCTGCAACCCGTTCATCGCCTCGTGGACGATTCGGCGGCGTTCCTCGGCGGTCCGCCCCGGGCTCGGTCCTCTGAGCTGCACCGGACGCTCACCTAGCCGGGCCGCCTCCCAGCACACGTCGAACTCGACGACCGACAGTTCGATAGCCCGGTCCACGACGGGGGAGGAGTTCACTGCCACGGCCCCTGCCTCTCGCCGAGCACGGGCGGTGCCACCGCAGGCAGGTCGTCCAGCCCGAAGAACCCGTCGTCCGGTTTCGCGTACTGATCGGTGTGCTCCAGGTCCTCGACCTCCTCGGCAGCCTGTCCCCTCGGAGCGGCACCGCCTGCCAGGCCGGCGGTCCCCATGGTTGCGCGTGGGGAGTTGAGCGCCGGGGGCTGGCTTGCAGGCACGCCGCCGGCGGCGGGAGCGGAAGAACCGAGACCGCCGATCGGGACCTGCGTGCCGAACAGACCCGCCGAACCGGGTGTCCCCGTCCCCTGACCTGC
Source organism: Actinoalloteichus hymeniacidonis (assembly GCF_014203365.1). NCBI lineage: Bacteria > Bacillati > Actinomycetota > Actinomycetes > Pseudonocardiales > Pseudonocardiaceae > Actinoalloteichus > Actinoalloteichus hymeniacidonis. The sequence continues at coordinate 45,350 of NZ_JACHIS010000001.1, read as the reverse complement.
GGTGAAGCCCGGTGCGCCTGCGACCGGCAGGTCCGGGCGTGACATCCCGCCACCGCCCGGCGGGCCGTATCCGGCGGTGTCGACCTCCGGGCTCGGTCGATCGGGAACCTGGGTATCGGGCTGTTCGAGGGGCGGACGTGGTTCTTCGAGTGGCGGCCTTGGTTGGTAGGGCGTCTCGGACCACGGAATCTGGTAGTCGGGCATCTCCAGATCCGAGGGGGACTCCGGGGTATCCGGGCAGTCCGGGGGTTCGTCGGGTGGCAGCGGCAGGACCGGGTCGGACAGTTCGTCCTCCGGCGGCTCCGGTCGCGGCGGAAGATCCGGCTCGCGACCGTCATCGCTGTCGTTGTCGTCGCCGCCATGCCCGCCGTTGTCGTGGTCGGTTCCACCACCGCCACCGCCGCCGTGCCCGCCACCGCCACCACCGGTTCCGCCGCCACCACCGTGGCCGCCCGGCTGTTGTAGGTCACCGATCTCGATCCGCTCGGAGATCGTCGGGCGCTGCGCGGCACTGCTGCCAACGACGATCGTCGGTGGGGCCTCCGGAGTCCTGATCGCGGCCAAGGTCTGGTGGCTGTGTGCTTCATAGGCATAGAGCGCCCGGTTGGCGGCCTCGTCCTTGGCCGCCTCCTCCTCGGCCCGCTTCCGGTGATCGGACACGGCGCCGAAGGGACCGCCGAGCACGTCGACCACGCGATCGCCGAGCCCGTAGCCTCCGACGTCCGCCGGTTGATCGATCGCCTGCCTCGTCGCGGCGAAGACCTCGCCGTCCGCCGCGAGCTGTCCGACGACGTCCTGGGCGGTCTGGGTGGTCTGCACCGACCAGGCAGCGCTCTCGGCGATGGCCGAGCTCAACAGCTGTGCCGTGTCGCCGTGCCACTCGACACCGATTCTGGCCAGGGCCGACCGCAGCTGCGGGTCCGATTCGGCCATCAGGGTGTGCAGGTCGTTGATCGCGGCGCTCACTCTGACCGCTTCCGCAGCCCCGGAGCCGTCCTGCATCCAGGAATACTTCTCCGCCAACTCGTAGCCTTCGAACCGATGGCATTTCAGCATCATCGGCGTGGTAGATCCATCCCCCGTGGCCACGTTCGCCCCCTTAGCCGTGTGTGCCCACTTCATTACAGAAGGTATCAATGGCGGCTATTTCCGGGCAACGTTTCTCGACGTGAGTCGAACACTGAAAAGTAATTGCAGAGAGAACTATTCCGCTGTCGACATCCGCGAATGCCACTAAATGCGAAATAAATTCTTAACTAGTTCCTGCGCAGGTCAAGCGGGTGGGTCGCCAACAGCGACAACGGCAACGGCTGTCGTCGCAGGACCCGACCCCACAAATCCTTACCCGGCACACCGACCACGTCGTCCGGTAACCCCGGAACCACGAACCAATCCCCGCGTTCGATCTCACCCGCGAGCTGACTGCTATCCCAGCCGGCATAACCGACGAAGACCCGCAGCCCGCCGAGTCGGGGCGCCAACAATGCGGGATCGGAGTCCAACGCCACGATCGCGACCGGCTTTCGCACTCCCACGACCCCGGAGAGCTCGGTGGAATCCACCCCGCTACGCAAGGTCGCCAAGCACAGCGCGACCTGCTGCTCGACCGGTCCGCCCAGGAAGACCGCCTGCGGATTGCTCACGTACGGGCCCCACTCGGGCAGCACGTCTCCGACCGAGGTCTCGTCCGGGCGGTTGAGCACCACGCCGAGCGTTCCCTCGTCGCGATGCTCGATGACGTACACGACAGTACGGCGGAAATTGGGGTCGCCCAGCCCAGGCGAGGCCACCAAGAGACTTCCCGGTCCCACCTCGGCGTCGGCTCCCACCCCGCCATGATCCCATCCGGGGATACCGAATCATCAACCACCGGCTATCACGGGCATGGAACATTCCAGCGGCCCGACCACCACGTTGACCTGGCACGGATCCGTAGAGTCGACGCGTGGCCTCGACGAACCCCGGTGCTGACCCCGAACCGACGAACACGGCCGAGACGACGGGCCGGGCCGGTTCGCTGCGCCTCGGAGTCCAACTCGTCACCCGGTTCGCCGATTACCGCAAACTGCTCTTCACCCGGTTCGCTGCCCAATGGGGCGACGGGATCTTCCAGGCGGGTCTGGGCGGCGCTGTCCTGTTCAACCCGGAGCGGGAAGCCGATCCCGCTGCGGTCGCCGCAGGTCTGGCGGTTCTGCTCCTGCCATATTCGATCATCGGACCCTTCGCGGGCACCCTGTTGGATCGTTGGGACCGACGTCGGGTCCTGCTGGTGGCCAACTTGCTCCGGGCCCTGCTGATCGTGGCCGTCTCCGCCGCGTTGGCGACCGGAGCGGACGGGGCACCGTTGTTCGTCGGGGCGCTCATCGTGATGGCGGTCAGCCGATTCGCGGGCGCGGGGCTGTCCGCAGCCCTGCCACATGTGGTTCCCCGCGAGCATCTCGTCGAGGCGAACGCGGTGGCCACCACCCTCGGTGCCGTGGTCACCGCCATCGGCGCGGGCTCGGCGATCGCCCTGCGCAGCGTCTTCGGAGCGGGCGACGTCGGATCGGCCATGGTCACGACGTTCGGCGCGGTGGGCGCCCTCGGCGCCGCAGCGGTGGTACTCACCTTCGCACGGGGCGCTCTGGGGCCGGATCGACTGGAGCACGGCACCGCCCGACAGACGATCCTCGCCGTGGCAGGCGGGCTGTGGCAGGGCGCGCGGGCCGCGGCGAGCAGGCCCACCGTCGCCGCGAGCTTCCTGGCGTTGATCGCCCACCGGGCGGCGTTCGGTATCACCACCCTGGTGGGTTTGCTGCTCATGCGGCATGTCTTCGTCGATGCAGGCCTGTTTCGGGCCGGGCTGCCAGGAGTCGGACAGCTCATCGGCGCAGCCGCCGTCGGCGTCCTGATCGCAGCCGTCGCCACCCCGCGATTGGTGGCCCGCTTCGGCACCGCCCGCGCCGTCCGAGGCGCGTTGCTGCTCGCTGCGGCCACTCAGTTGGCCGCGGCCGCCCTGTTGTCGCTGCCCGCCATGGTGCTCGCCGCGTTCCTGGTGGGCGGTGCAGGCCAGGTGGTGAAGCTCTGCACCGACGCACACGTGCAGCAGGATGTCGACGACACGACTAGAGGTCGGGTGTTCGCCCTCTACGACACCGTCTTCAACGCGGCCTACGTGCTGGCGATCGCCGCAGCGGCCACCGTCGTACCGGGCAATGGGGACGCGCCCTGGCTCATCGGCCTCGCCGCCGCCGTCTATCTGCTCGGGCTGGTGGCCCATCTCTCGGTGCACCCGCATCGGAGCCCGGCACGGGCATCCGTCGACGGCGCGACCCCATGACGCGCACCTCGACGGGTTCGCCGATCAGAAGCCGGGCTCGCCCCGCTCGATGATCTGGTCCGTCTCTCCGTCACCGTCGGAATCGACCAACCGGACGTCCATCCGACCATCGTCGTCCAGATCCAACAGCATGCTGTCGAGGATGCCGCCCTCACCGTCGAGGTAGACCTCGTCGACGATGCCATCCCCATCGATATCCACGATCACCTCGTCGACCAGGCCATCGCCGTCGTAGTCCACCCACGCCGTATCGGGGATGCCGTCCGCGTCGATGTCCACCTCGGCTCTGCTGGTCCAGGCGGTGTCGTCGGCGTCCACCCAGTGCAGGTCCGCCGAGCCCGCCGCGTCCCCATCGGCATCGGCATCGGCATCGGTCGGACCCGATTGATCTGCGGGCAGCTCGACGGGGGTGTTCCATACGCCCGTCCCGGATGGATCGGTGAATGCCGCGTCCACCAGGCCGTCGCCGTCGAGGTCCAGCAGTGCGGTGTCCGCCACCCCGTCGCCATCGGAGTCCCACAGCAGATCGACCGCACGACCGTCGCCGGTGAAATCCAACCGCACCGCGTCGTAGCTGCCGCCGCCCGCGAAGTCGACGTCGGCCGAGCTGGTCCACACCGTCGGCGGGGCGGAGCCCGTGCCGAAGGAGTACTGCAGAGCTCCGTCCGGGATCACGCCCCACTGCGCCTCGGCCACGACTGGACCATCGGCATCGGACAGCCGGTTCCCCACCACTCGGTGGGGTGATCGAGTGCCCGGCGGTCAACGGGCTGCGATCCAAGCGGCCGCGCCGGGTGGTTCAGGGACGGTCCGGTACCTCGATGCCCTCCGAGGCAGCCCACCGCAGCAGCTCCGCCTCGGCCTCGTCCCGGTCCAGCGGACCCCGGTCGAGTCGAAGCTCCTTGAGATGCTTCCAGGCCCTACCAACCATCGGGCCCGGCGGCAGCCCCAGCAGTTCCATGATCGCGTTGCCGTCGAGATCCGGTCGGACCCGCTTCAGGTCCTCTTCGGCGAGCAGCCGTTCGATGCGGGCTTCCAGGTCGTCGTAGGACCGCTGCAGCGCGTTGGCCTTGCGCCGGTTGCGTGTGGTGCAGTCCGCGCGAACCAGCTTGTGCAGCCGGGACAGCAGCACCCCCGCATCGGTCACATAGCGCCGCACCGCCGAGTCGGTCCACTCGCCGGTGCCGTAACCGTGGAACCGAAGGTGCAGGTAGACCAGCTGGCAGACCTGTTCGACGACGTCCTTGGGGAAACGCAGCTCGCGAAGTCGCCTGCGCGCCATCTTCGCGCCGACCACCTCGTGGTGATGGAAGCTCACCCCGCCGCCCGACTCGAATCGCCGAGTGTCCGGCTTGCCGATGTCGTGCAGCAACGCCGCGAGCCGCAACACCAGGTCCGGGTTGTTCGGGTCGTCGCGTCGCTCCAGGTCGACCGCTTGATCGAGTACTACCAGTGAGTGCTGATAGACGTCCTTGTGCTGGTGATGCTCGTCGATCTCCAGCCGCATCGCGGGAACCTCGGGCAACACCCGGTCGGCGAGGGCCGTCTCCACGAGCAGCTCGATGCCCTTGCGGGGCTCGACCCCGCACATCAGCTTGGCGAGTTCCGCTTGGACGCGTTCCACGGTGATGCGATCGATCTCACCGGCCATCGCGGTCATCGCCTCGACCACCCTGGGCTCCGGGGTGAAGCCGAGCTGGGCGACGAACCGGGCCGCCCGCAGCATCCGCAGCGGGTCGTCGGCGAAGGACTCCTGCGGGGTGGCCGGGGTGTCCAGTCGGCCCGCAAGCAGGGCGTCGAGCCCACCGTGCGGGTCCACGAAGCCCGCCGCCGCATCGACGCCCCCATCCGGGGTGCCCGCCGCCGCCAGGTCGACCGCCATCGCGTTGACGGTGAAATCCCGTCGAATCAGATCGCTCTCGATGTCATCGCCGTAGACGACCTCGGGGTTGCGTCCGATCCGGTCGTACCGATCGGCCCGGAAGGTGGTGATCTCCACCATCACGCCCTGTCGGGACGCGCCGACGGTGCCGAACTCGATCCCGGTGTCCCAGACTGCCTCCGCCCAGCCCTTGACCAGCCGTAGCACCTGTTCGGGGCGAGCATCGGTGGTGAAGTCGAGATCGGTGCCCAACCTGCCGAGCAGAGCATCCCGCACACTGCCGCCCACCAGGTACAGCCGATGCCCCGCCGAGGCGAATCGGCCCGCGAGATCGACGGCGACCGGATTGGTCCGCAGCAGCCGTGTCACGGCTTCCCGGCGGACCGCATCCCGGTCCACGGCACGATCATCGATGCCTGCGGTACCTATCGCGGTGCCGGTGGGCATCGCTGCGTTCGCCGAGGCGTCGGGAACATGCTGGACGGACTGCTGCCGGTCTGGCCTGGATGGAGACACGGTGAGCGAGGGTATCGGTCGAGGCCTTCTGCGTGTCGGCTGATTGGGCCGTCGGGATGTGGCATCGGAACCAGACGAGCCTGGACCAGTCGGATTACCATCCAGGTATGCCCACGTCATCCGGCCGTTCTGGCGGTGCCAAGCCGCGACGCCGGAACCGGAGGAGGCGTCGGAGACTCCATACCGTGGACGAGACGTCGGCGGGTGGGCTGGTGCTCGACGCGGCGAAAGCGAACGCTGCGATCATTGGGCGGCTGGATCGACGGGGCAGACTGCTCTGGTCGCTTCCCAAGGGACATCTTGAGGCGGGGGAGACCGCGCCGCAGGCCGCTGTCCGGGAGGTAGCCGAGGAGACGGGCATCCGTGGCACGGTTCTGGCCCCGCTGGGGACGATCGACTATTGGTTCGTCGCCGAGGATCGACGCGTACACAAGACGGTGCATCACTTCGTGATCGAGGCCGTCGGCGGTGAGCTTTCCGACGAGGACGTGGAGGTCACCGAGGTGGCATGGGTGCCGCTTGGTGAGCTGGATGGACGACTGGCATACGCCGATGAGCGCAAGCTGGTCCGCAGGCTCGACCAGGTACTGACCGAACTCGATGCCGCAACCGACCAGACGCGGTCGATGCGTCAGGCAGGCACGGAGCGAGGGTGAGACAACACATCGACCGCCGAAAGGGCGGCACCCGGCTGGTGCACGCCGCACTTGCCGCCCTGGTCGCACTACCGGTGGCATTGGTGGGCTCGGTGCGCCCCGCCGAGGCACAGCCGGAGGAGCCGCTGGCCGATCTGCAGATCGACGAGATCGCCCCCCGGGTCGTCACCGTCGACGGCGACCGGATGCTGCGCATCACCGGCACGCTGACCAACACCAGCGATCGGTCCATCGAGGCCATCTCGATCCGCGCCCAGCGGGGCGATCCGCTGGAGAGCACCGGCGCGACACTGGCCTCGCTGCGCGGCGAGTCCGAGACCGATGCCGGATCATCGGAGTTCGTCCCGATCGAGTCGCCGTTGCCCGCAGGCCGGAGCACCGACTTCACCGTGGCCGTCCCGGTCGACGCCCCCGATGGACTAGGCATCGACGAGCCCGGTGTCTATCCGTTGTTGATGAACGTCAACGGGATGCCCGACTACGGCGCGCAGGCCCGCATCGCCACCGCAGATCTGCTGCTGCCCGTCGTCGGGGTACCGGATGGCGCCGAGGCCGAACCATCGACTCAGCCGCGGACCACGTTGATCTGGCCGCTGGCCGATGAACCGAAGATGGTGCGCAACGGCATCGGCGGCGAGACGATCCTGACCGATGACGAGCTGGCGGGTTCCTTGGTCGGCGGTGGTCGGTTGGCCATGCTGTTGTCGGCCATGGAGGATTCGGTGCCACCCGCATCGGAGCTCTCCAGGTCGGTCTGCTTCGCGGTCGATCCGGATCTGCTGGAGACGGTCGCGGCCATGCGCGATGGCTACCGTGTCCAATCGGCAGGCGGCGGCCTCGTCGACGGTGTGGGTTCGGCGGCGGCAGGCGTCTGGTTGATGCGGCTGCAGGATGTGGCCCAAGGCCGTTGCATGGTGGCGATGCCCTATGCGGATGCCGATGTGGTCGCGTTGTCCAGGGCAGGACGGCCCGATCTCGTCGATCTGGCGCTCGACCGTGGTGCCGCCGTCGTCGAGGAGATCGTGGGCACCCGGCCGATGGACGGCTTCGTCTGGCCGGCCGATGGAGTGCTGGACGATCAGACGCTCGACACATTGGTCGGCTCCGGGGCCGGTTCGATGTTGCTGCATCCGAGAAGCCTCCAAGGCGCGCCGCCACAACTCACCCCGACGACCCTGGCGAACGCGGAAGCCGAGACCCCGCCGGTGGCAGTCCAGATCGATCCGTTGATCAGCGACGTCCTCGCCGGATCGACCACCACCGGTTGGCGACCGCAGAGCATGACCGCCGAGGCGGGCTCGACGGTTCCGCCGGGGGTTCGCGATCCCGTGCAGGACACGTTGAGCATGGTGATGTTCCGGGCGATCGGTGACACCAGCGGCGAAGCGGCAGGCAGAGTGGTGATCGCCCCGCCGCGCCGTTGGCAGCCCGAGGCCGAGGAGCTGTCCGTCCTGCTCGGCGAGCTGGGCAGGCTCTTCGATATGGGCCTCGCCGTGCCCGTGCCGCTCTCGGAGGGCCTTACCGAGCCCGCGGGCACCAGCACGCTGAACTACCCGGCCGAGGCTGGAGCCGCAGAACTGCAGGCATCGGTGTCGCGGGAGGTCTCCCGGGCGGCGACCCTCGCGGAGGAGTTCGGCTCGGCGATGAGCTCGGATCTCTCCGTTCCACCGGAGTCCCGCACCGAACCGGTGGATCTGATGCAGCCGTTGCAGCTCGGCCTGTTGCGCGGCATGTCCAGCAGCCTGCGGGGCGACGAGAGCGCAGCCATGCGGGTGGTCGATCGGGCTGTCGACGAATTGACGGCTCTGCGCAGACAGGTGCAGGTCAACGACCCCGGCATCCCGCTCTCCTTGGCCGCCTCGGACAGTCCGCTGCCGCTGTCGGTGACCAACGACCTGCCGGTGGACATCCGGGTCCAGGTGACCTTGGAGAACTCGCCCGGTCTTCGGGCGGCGAGCGTGCAGGAGTTCGCCGTTCCCGCCCACAACTCGCGGGCCATCCGGGTGCCGGCCGAGGTGAGTCGCTCCGGCCAGTTCACCACCGATGTCGCGCTGCGCACCCCGGACGGCGCCGGTCTCGGCAGCCCGGTGCGTTTCGTGGTCATGTCCAGCGCCTACGGCACCCTGACACTCATCCTCACCATCGTCGCGGGCGCGACGCTGATCCTGTTGGTCACCTATCGACTGGTTCGGCGGATCCGCGCGGGCAGGCCGGGCGAGGGTGACGGTCCCAATCCCAACGATCGCGTGCCCACCGACCCCGAGGACGGCGGCAACGCGGCGGATCCCGGTACGGAGGGCACCGCAGCCGATACGGACACACCCGAGTCGGGACCCACCGAGATCTCGCCGGACGAACCCGAGCCCGCCGCTTCACCGCAGGCGGACGATCCCGATGTCGGTCCGAGGGACGCCGAATCGACGGCGGCCGAACCCGACCCCGAGGACAAGGCGGGTCCAGCCGAGGCAGACGACGGCGAGGGTTCGGAGCGGCACGGTTCGGAGCGGCACGGTTCGGAGCGGCACGGTTCGGAGCGGCACGGTTCGGAGCGGCAGGGTGGCGAGCGAGCCGAGGCGAGCGCGGGTCTCACGACCGGCCGTGGGTCGACGAGCAGTGAGAAGTCCGGTGACTGACCGCACCGCCGGATTGGTCCGTCCGACCGGCTGCCGAGAGCATGGTGGCCGGGCCGCTCGCGCCAAGGGGCCGCTATCCCGGCGGCTCGACGAGGAGACGTTGTGAGCACGGACGACGCGGAGCACCCTCGCTTCGGCGAGCATCCCACCCGGCCGCAGGGTTCCCCGGGTCCACCGGCCCGGCCGCCCTTCCCACCGCCTCCGCACCAGCAGCGCCCGCCGGCCCCGCCGCGACATCGCCATCCTCAGCCACCACCTGATCGCCCGTCGCAGCCTCGGCCGCGACCCGACCACGATTCGGAGCCGAACTTGCGGCCGGAGCAGGGGCGCCCGGCGCCCGGATATCCACAACCGCCCGCGATGGGTCATGCGCAGGCTCCCGGTGCGGGGCCCAACGTTCGTCGGGATCGTCCGGCACCCCCGCGCCGCGATCCCGGTGCGGCCAGAGGACCCGATCTCGACCGCACCAGGGCCATCCCGATGCTCGACCCGGTCGACCCGGAGCAGACGACCCAGATGTCGCCGGTGCCGTCGGTGCCCGACGAGGATGCCGAGACCACCGCGCAGCAGGCGGCGGTGGAGAGCAAGCCTGCGGGCAAGTCCCTGCTCAAGGCCAGCGGGATGATGGCCATCGCCACCTTGATCAGCCGCATCACCGGCTTCCTGTGGAAGGCGATGCTGGTCTGGGTCGTCGGGCTCGGCCTGATCAACGACTCCTTCACCGTGGCCAACAACCTGCCGACCATCATCACCGAATTGCTGCTCGGCGGGGTGCTGACCAGCATCGTCGTGCCGGTCCTGGTCCGCGCGCAGAAGGAGGACTCCGACGGCGGTCTGGCCTATACCCAGCGGTTGGTGACCCTGGCGACGGTCATCCTGGGCGTCGGCACCCTGCTCTCGATCATCGCGGCACCGCTGTTGACGGCGGTGTACGTGAGCGGCGGCGACGGTCAGGCCAACCGGGCGTTGGTCACCGCGTTCGCCTATCTGCTCCTACCGCAGATCCTCTTCTACGGCCTGAGCGCCCTGCTGATGGCGATCCTGCAGTCCAAGCAGGTGTTCGGTCCGCCGGCCTGGGCGCCGGTGGTGAACAACCTCGTCATCATCGGCACGATCCTGGTCTATTGGATGATCCCCGGCGAGATCGTCGTCGACCCGGTTCGGATGACCGATGCGCATCTATTGACCCTCGGCCTCGGGGTGACACTCGGCGTGGTGGCACAGGCAGCCATCCTCATCCCGGCGCTCCGTCGCAGTGGCTTCCGGCCTGCCTGGCGCTGGGGCTGGGACAAACGGCTCAGCGAGTTCGGCGGCCTGGCCGCCTGGGTGATCGGCTACGCGCTGGTCGGAATGCTCGGCGTCATCGCCCTGACCAGGGTGGCTACCGCTTTCCCCGGCAGCCTGGCCATCTATCAGAACGCCTGGTTGTTGTTGCAGCTGCCATACGGCGTGATCGGCTTCTCGATCATGACGGCCGTGCTGCCCAGGATGAGCCGGGCCGCCGCCGACGAGGACTACGATCGTCTCAAGGCCGACCTCTCCCTGGGCGCCCGGCTCTGCACCCTGATCCTGCTCCCGCTGAGTGTGCTCATGACGGTGTTCGGCACCCAGATCGGTGTCGCGCTGTTCTCGCTCGGCGAGGGCGCGGGCGGCGCGACTCGACTCGGTCAGGCATTGGTCGTGTCGTCCTTCGGCCTGCTGCCCTATGCGATCACCATGTTGCAGCTTCGGGTGTTCTACGCGATGAAGGACTCCAGGACTCCGACGCTGATCCTGGCCATCATGACGGCCGTCAAGGTGCCGCTGCTGTACCTGTGCCCGGTGTTGCTCGACGACGATCAGGTCGTACTCGGTATCACCTTCGTCAACTCCTTCACCTTCGTCGTCGGCTGGATCGTCGGCGAGGTGTGGTTGCGTCATCGCATCGGCAAGCTCGGCAACAAGGCGCTGATGGTCACCATCGGCAAGGCCGCGATGGCCTCGATCTGGGGCGGCGGGCTGGCCCTGCTCGCCGCGCAGGGCATCAGCATGGTGATGCCGCAGGCCGACGGCGCGGGCACGGCGTGGGTTCAGCTCATCGCGGGCTCCGCGCTCCTAGCCGTCGTCACTCTCGGTTTCATGCTGTTGCTCAAGGTCCGGGAACTCGATCCGGTGCTCGGTAGGGTCAAACGCATGATCAGGCGGTAACGATTGGCCCACCTCACACGTATATGGAAATGGGAAGCAACCTCGCACCCCCTGCAGTACGTCCCCTGAAGGTGTTGGAACCGCCCTTCGCCACATGGGTGCACTCCGAACATGACGTGCTGGTGGCAACTCGACGACAGCCGACTTCCCGTACTCTCGACCACGAGTCTCTCCACGGCATGCCATTCGAGACCACGGCATGCCCATTGAGGCCTCCGCTGTCCGGGGAGTGGGTGGACCAGGAGAAATGACCGTGAGCGGCAAGCCGACGGAGTACATCGCACCGAACCGAAAGGACACCGGTCCGGGCGTTGAGGATGCTGGGCTGGCGCCGGGCACCGTGCTCGGTGACGGCCGCTACCGGCTTATCGGAAACGTGGGCCACGACGTCCGAGGTAACGCCCAGCTGTGGCGGGCCAAGGACTCCGCGCTGGGCCGAGACGTCGCCCTGACCATCCTGGTCGGCGACCGTTCCGACACCCAGGTGACGGCCAAGGCCCGTCGAGCCCTCGAACGCGCCATGCACGCGGCGAGCTTCCACTGCGTCGGCGCCGCCAGGGTGCTCGACGTGATCAGCGCGAACCAGGGGCTGGCGGACTCGGATCGGGTGCTCGGCATCGTGGTGGCCGAATGGACTCACGGCACCGACCTGGCCGAGCTGGTCAAGGACTCGCCGGTGCCGCCTGCCACGGCGGCGCGGCTGCTGCAGGCACTCGCCGTTGCGGTGGAGACCGCACACCATGTCGGCTTGGTGCTCGGCATCGATCACCCACAGCGAATCCGGGTCAGCGCCGACGGCGAACTGCGGTTCGCCTTCCCTGGCGTGCGGCCCGAGGCCAGCGCCACCGACGACGTCCGTGGACTCGGCGCGGTGCTGTTCTACCTGCTCACCGGCCGTTGGCCGTTGCCGGACGCCCCCGATGGGGTGCAGACCGTTCAGATGCCGCACGACGGCCAGCCGATCACGCCTCGGTCCCTGCGGCCGGCGGTGCCGTTGGAGCTGTCGAACGCGGCGGTCAAGGCGTTGGCCGGACCGGACAGCACCATCAACACCGGCGGCATTCGCACTGCCGCAGCGATGATCCCGGTGCTCGAGCGCGCTGCGGCGTCCGAGAATTCGGGCACCCTGATGCATCAGTCGCCGATCGGCAATCCCGCGCCCGAGAACGAGATCTGGCGGGACCGCGACCCGGAGCCCGACACCGCCACCAAGCGCAAGCTCAGTGTCGGAATGGCGATCCTGAGTGTCGCGACCCTGTTGATCGTCGGGTGGCTCGGTTTCCAGGTGGCCCAGATGTTCACCAGCAACAGTAGCGCCGAGGGCCAGTTCGAGATCGTCGAGGACGGGCTGGACGATGGCGAGGACGGCAACGCCGAGGAAGACGTCGAGGAGACAGGCCCGCCGGTCGCGGCTGGTCCGATCGGTCCCAGCGGCGTAGCGGAGTGGCAGCCGCCGGGGAAGGATCTCGATGATGCGGCGCGCGCCGGTCAGGCGATCGATGGCGACCCGGCCACCGCTTGGACGACCTCGGCGTACTTCGACTCCTTCGACAGTGATCGAGCGCTCAAGGAGGGCGTCGGTTTGATGGTCTCCTTCTCCGAGGCGTCCCGGCTGGCGGAGGTCACGGTGAACTCGCCGAGCGCGGGCGGCGTAATCGAGATTCGCAGCTCACCGACCGCCAACCCTGGCGGGCTCGACGAGACCACACTGATCGACACGATGAACCTCACCAACGGGGACACCACCGTGAACTTCGACGAGGTGGCCGAGACCGAACACGTGCTGCTCTGGGTCACCGGGATCGTTCCGGTGCCGGGCGGCTATCAGACCCGGATCTCCGAGGTGACCTTCCAAGAGGCCGAGTAAGCACTACGACATCGCCGAGCAGGGCGGCGTTCACTGGAATTTAACGGACCGTGTACTGGTCGAGTCCGAATGTGACTGCCGCTATCCTCGGCGTGTGACAGCCCCAGCAAGTTCGGACGCCGACCTGATAGCGGCTCACGCAAGCGGGGATCCATACGCATTCACCGAGCTGGTTCGGCGCCACCGCGACCGATTGTGGGCGGTGGCGCTGCGCACGATGCGAGACCCGGAGGAAGCGGCCGACGCCCTTCAGGACGCCTTGATCTCGGCGTTCCGGGCGGCCGCGTCGTTCCGAGCCGAGTCCAAGGTGACCACGTGGTTACACCGCATCGTGGTGAATGCGTGCCTGGACCGCATCAGACGAAAACAAAGCAGACCGGTGGTCCCGTTGCCGGAGACCGGGCCCAATGAGCCCGCCAGCACCCGGGACGCCATGGCCGAGCAGGAGACCAGGCTCGCGGTGAACGATGCCCTCGCCGAACTACCCGCGGAGCAACGTTCCGCGATCGTGTTGGTCGACGTGGAGGGTTACTCCGTGGCGGAGACCGCACAGATCCTGCAGATAGCCGAGGGGACAGTGAAGAGTCGCTGTGCCCGTGGGCGAACCCGCTTGGCGAAACTTCTCGGGCACCTGAGGAACCCCGATGCAGTTGCGAACGTCCCATCTGACGACATCGCTCGCCAGCAGCGACGCACTCGGGAGGGACGATGACCGGCAGTGAGTGGGAAGGGCGTGGGCTCGACCCCACCAGCGGGTCACGGCCCGACTCGGAAGACGGGGCCGCGTGGTCTCTCGACCTCTTGGCGGATCTCCACGCCGGGGCTCTCGATGATGAGACAGCAGCCCGACTGAAACCTAGAACGGAGTCCGACTCCGAAGCAAAAGCACTGTTCGCAGCGTTGGACGCCACTCAGGCGCAGCTGCGTGACCTTCCTCCGGTGCCACCGATGCCCGAGATCTTCGCGGAACGGTTGGACGCCGCGTTGGCTCGTGAGGCACAGGCCATGTTCAGCCCGGCCCGAGCCACCCCGGCGACCGTCACCGAGTTGCCGCCCGCAGCGCCCGCCGAGCACGGTCCGAATCAGCATCCGGTCCACGAGGCACCGGATCAGGGCCCGCCCGCGCCGGTGACGAATCTGGATGTGGCCCGCAAGCGGCGCAGGCGGATGGCCGGTTGGGGAGCGGGTCTGCTCGTGGCGGCGGCGGCCGTGGTCAGCGTCGTGGCGGTGAATCTGCCCTCCAACAGCGAGCCGGGGATCCCGCACGCCGGTGGGAGCCCGACGCAGGACGACAGCGCCACCCCACCGGGTTCCGAGACCGGCTCCGGCCAGCCGCCCCTGATGCTCGACGGCCAGGACGATCTGAACGCCCTCGGAGTGTCCGATCTCTCCGGTGTCCTGGAATCCGAGGAGTTCGGGGCGCTGGGCGACGAACAGGCGCTGCTGAGCTGCCTGGAGGCAGGCGGCGTCGCCGATGCGAACGTTCTCGGCTCCCGCGAAGCCGAACTGGCAGGCCAGCCGGGCCTGATGGTGATCCTCAGCGAGGGCTTCAACCAGTTCCGCGTCATCGTGGTCCCCGCGACCTGTGGTCCGGGTGAATCCGAGTTCCTTGGGGACACCACCATCGGCGGATGACCTCGGGTGGGTTCGTCGCGAACACCGGTCGTCGAACCCGACGACCACGGACGAACCCACCTGACGTGCTCGCGCCGGGAACAGCCGCGCATAGGATCGCGTTGCACCCCATGTCGGACCCTGGTAGCTCGTAACTCGTAGCGAAGAGGACCGGCGACGGGCGAGGACGGGATCGCCCGGAGCGAGAACGGTGCATACGCGAGTCGGCGGAGGCGGCGAAGTTGTCCGACGTGAGGAATTTGATCATCATCGGCTCGGGACCTGCGGGTTACACGGCCGCGGTCTACGCGGCCCGTGCCCAGCTTGAGCCGCTCATCTTCGAGGGAACCCAGTTCGGCGGGGCCCTGATGACCACCACCGAGGTGGAGAACTATCCGGGCTTCCGCAACGGCATCATGGGGCCGGAGCTGATGGAGCAGATGCGTGCCCAGGCGGAGCGGTTCGGGGCGGAGCTACGTCCTGCCGACGTCGAGTCCGTGTCGCTCGCCGGTCCCGTGAAGAAGGTCGTCGTCGATGGCACCGAGTACCGCGCCACGGCCGTCATCCTCGCGATGGGCGCCGCCGCGCGCTACGTGGGCGTGCCGGGCGAGGAACGGCTGCTCGGCCGTGGGGTGTCCTCCTGCGCGACCTGTGACGGGTTCTTCTTCCGGGACCAGGACATCGCGGTCGTCGGCGGTGGTGACTCGGCGATGGAGGAGGCGACCTTCCTCACCCGCTTCGCCCGGTCGGTGACGATCGTGCACCGCCGCGACGAGTTCCGGGCGTCGCGCATCATGCTCGAACGGGCGCGGGCCAACGAGAAGATCAAGTGGCGGACCAACGCCGAGGTCGTCGAGGCGCTGGGGGAGAGCTCGGTCAGCGGTCTTCGGCTGCGCGACACCGTCACCGGCGAGGAGTCCGTGCTCGACGTCACCGCCATGTTCGTCGCCATCGGCCACGACCCGCGCAGCGAGCTGGTCAAGGGCCAGGTCGAGCTGGACGACGAGGGCTATGTGCGCGTTGCCGAGCGCGGCACGGCGACCAACCTGACGGGTGTCTTCGCTGCGGGCGACCTGGTGGACCACACCTACCGGCAGGCCATCACCGCCGCAGGCTCCGGCTGTTCGGCGGCGATCGACGCCGAGCGGTGGCTCGCCGACCATGAGACCACCTCGGAGTCCGTCGGCGGTGGCTACGGCCTCGGCGACCCGGTCCCCTCGGTCTGACACCGGGGAGTTTTCACAGCGGCGAGCGCGCGGCGGTTCATCGTCGCGATCGGACGGGCCGATCTCGCGCTCACCGCACACCGACTCTCGCCCCGCTACAAGCGCCAGCACAACCGGCGACCAGCCACAACGCAAGGAGAGACCATGGCAGGCACAACAGTCACCGTCACGGAGAAGAACTTCCAGTCGGAGGTGTTGGACAGCAGCAAGCCGGTGCTCGTCGACTTCTGGGCGACCTGGTGTGGCCCGTGCAAGATGGTCGCTCCGGTGTTGGAGGAGATCGCCGCGGAGCAGGCGGACAAGCTGACGATCGCCAAGCTGGACATCGACGCCAACCAGTCCGTCCAGCGTGACTACCAGGTGATGTCGATCCCGACGCTGATCCTGTTCAAGGACGGCCAGCCGGTCAGCCAGATCGTCGGAGCCAAGCCGAAGGCCGCACTGATGAGTGAGCTGTCCAAGCACCTGGACTGACCGATCAGGCGTGCGGGCAGCCGCAGCGGACCCTGTCGGGTCTGGCATCGGGGGAAGTCCTCGGCCGGGAATCGACAGGGTCTCGCGGCCCCCACGACGAAGCTCCGTCAGCGGCGGACAACCTTTCACCCAAATGAGTGGCTAAACCACCATTTGGGCGTTCAAAAGACCACTACCAGTGAGGATGCCTCGGCGCGCAGCCCGAAGTGTCGGCATGTCATCAGCAGGGCACAATAGGTTGTCTGCTTCCCCTCGCGCCGTACATCGGCGCTCTAGTCAAGCGAGGAGTACATGCAACTGCTCCACCGCGGTGACTTCGGTCCGGCTGTTGCCGAGATCAAGGCCATTCTCACATCGCAGGGTCTGCTCCCACCGCCGAACGGAAATCTCGGCGACGAGAAGGAACAGGTCTTCGACGGGCTCGTCGAGCACGCAGTTCGAGCCTTCCAGCAACAGCGTGGGCTGATCACCGACGGGGTGGTGGGGTCTGCCACCTATCGGGCGTTGCGTGACGCCCGGTGGAGCCTCGGCGATCGCCCGCTGGCCTATCAGATCAGTCAGACGATCACCGGAGACGACGTCTTCGCCCTCCAGGAACGCCTGTTGGAACTCGGTTACGACGCTGGAAGACCGAACAAGGTCTTCGGCGCGCAGACCGAGCACGCGTTGAAGAGCTTCCAGCGTGACTACGGGCTCACCGCCGACGGCGTGTGCGGCCCGGAGACGCTGCGAGCCCTGCGCCAGCTCATGCCCAAGGTCCGAGGCGGCAGGCCCGTGTTCCTCCGGGAGCAGGAACGGGTACGCACCTCGGGGCCGAAGCTGCGCGGCAAGCGCATCGTGCTCGATCCGGGTCATGGCGGTGCGGATCGCGGCGCCGTGGTGGAGGACGCCGCGGAGGCCGACCTCGCCTGGGATCTGGCGCGCAGGTTGGAAGGCCGCATGGTCGCCACCGGCATGGAGGCCATCCTGGTTCGTGGCCAGGACACCTGCCCGCCGGAGGCCGATCGCGCCGCGTTCGCCAACGACGCGGGCGCCGACCTCTTCCTCTCGCTGCACACGGACACGAACCCGTCTCCAGCTGCGCAGGGCATCGCCTCGTACCACTTCGGCACCGGCAACGGCACCACCTCCACCGTCGGGGAGGCGCTCGCGGGCTACATCCAGCGCGAGGTCGTCGCCAAGACCGGCATGGTGGACTGCGGGGCACATCCCAAGACCTGGGAGGTGCTGCGGCTCACCCGGATGCCCGCCGTGCACATCGAGGTCGGTTACCTGACCAATCCCGGTGACCGGCGCAGGCTGATGGACCCCACGTTCCGCGACATCCTCGCCGAACGGATCCTGGTCGCGGTCAAGCGGCTCTACCTGCTCGGCGAGAACGACCAGCCCACCGGCACCTTCACGTTCGACGACCTGCTCCGTCACGAGCTGGCCAAGATCGACTAGACGACGCAGTCCCCCTCGATACTCGAACAGCCCGGGCCGACCGGAGACTGTTGGAGTATCGAGGGGGACTGTGTCAGCTCGGGTACCGTCCGCTCAGCGGGTGGGTGCACCCACCGAACCACGGGAAACCGGGTCGGTGGAGACCGTCATCGGTTCCAGGAGTCGCTCCAGCGCGGCCTCCACGTCTTCCTTCCAGGTGAAGGCCGAACGCAGCTCCAGCCGCAGTCGCGGCCACCGAGGATGCGGGCGCACCGTCTTGAAGCCCACCTGACGCAGGAACTCCGCCGGGATCACGCAGTTGCCCTCGGACTCACCCTCGGCGTATCCGAAGGCCTCCACGGCCTTCACACCGCGACGAGTGAGGTCTTTGGCCACCGACTGCACCAACAGGCGTCCCAGGCCCGTGTCGGCGAACTCGGGCATCACTTTGAGGGTCGTCAGCAGCACTGCGTCCGCGCTGACCGGCGAGGTGGGGAAGGTTCCCGACCTGGGGACCGCCGAGGGCGGGGCATAGAGCGCGTATCCGGCGGGTACTCCGGCAACCCGAACCAACCGACCGCATGAACCCCACTCCAACAGCACACTCGAGATCCAGGCCTCCTTCTCGAACTCGGTCTGGCCGAATTCCTCCGCCTGTTCCCTGATGTGTGGCGCCAGCTCCCAGAACACACAGCGCCGACACTGCTTCGGCAGCTCATGCAGGTTGTCCAGCGTGATGCCGACCACGCTTCTCGACACCTGACCTCCTTAAGCCCAGTCTTGGGCGCAGCCGGTGGAGGCCGCATCTACCAGTACAGGGTAACGGTGGACCTTCGCCGCCGAAGTTACACTGAGGAGTCGGACGCGCCCCTCACCCGGCCGAACACACTCGATCGATCGGAACTCGCCGGGACGCGACGAGACACAGTTCGGAGTGCCGCATGACCAGCCAGGAGTCGCAGCCACCGCAGCAGAACCGAGGCCGGAGCCTCGATGCGCACCTGAACCGCTACGCAGCGCGGACGGCGGGCATGACGGCATCCGAGATTCGTGCGCTCTTCGCGGTGGCGAGCAGGCCCGAGGTCGTCTCCCTGGCGGGCGGCATGCCGAACCTCTCCGCGCTGCCGATGGACTCGCTGGCCACCGAGGTCGCCCGACTGGTCGCCGAGGACGGCCAGGTCGCCTTCCAGTACGGCTCGGCACAGGGCGTTCCGGAGCTGCGCGAACAGATCACCGAGGTCATGGCGCTGGAGGGTATCCGCGCGCATCCCGACGACGTCGTGGTGACCGTCGGCTCCCAGATGGCATTGGACACCGTTACCCGGATCTTCTGCGATCCCGGCGACGTGGTGCT
The DNA here is from genome assembly GCF_014203365.1 of Actinoalloteichus hymeniacidonis. Lineage (NCBI taxonomy): Bacteria > Bacillati > Actinomycetota > Actinomycetes > Pseudonocardiales > Pseudonocardiaceae > Actinoalloteichus > Actinoalloteichus hymeniacidonis. Next base: position 26,197 of record NZ_JACHIS010000001.1, on the reverse strand, counting down.
GGCCGAGGCGCCGTCCTACGTCGGAGCGTTGGGCAGCTTCTCCGCCTACCAGGCCGAGGTCGTGCACGTCGCGATGGACGACGACGGATTGATTCCGGACGCACTGCGGGCTGCCCTCGAAGCAGTCCATTCCGCGGGCAAGCGGGTCAAGTTCCTCTACACGATCCCCAATTTCCACAATCCCGCAGGCGTCACCATGGCGGTCGAGCGCCGCGCCGAGGTGTTGGAGATCTGCGCCCGGCACAACGTGCTGGTCCTGGAGGACAACCCGTACGGCCTGCTGGGCTTCGACGACCAGACCTACCCGGCGCTGCGGTCGATGGACGAGGAGAACGTCGTCTACCTCGGCTCCTTCTCCAAGACCTTCGCGCCCGGCCTGCGGGTGGGCTGGGCGTTGGCTCCGCACGCGGTGCGCGAGAAGCTCGTGCTGGCCTCGGAGTCGGCGACGCTGTGCCCACCCACCTTCAACCAGCTGTTGGTCTCCCGATACCTGGCAACACACGACTGGCAGGGCCAGGTCAAGACCTATCGGGAGGTCTACAGCGAGCGGCGCGATGCGATGCTCAGTGCCTTGGAGCAGTACATGCCGCCCGGTTGCACGTGGACGAAGCCCGATGGCGGGTTCTACGTCTGGCTGACCGTCCCGGAGGGCGTCGACACCAAGGCGATGCTGCCTCGGGCGGTGACCCAGCGGGTGGCCTATGTGTCCGGCACCGCCTTCCACGGGGACGGGTTCGGCAGCAGGCAGATGCGGTTGTCCTTCTGCTATCCGACGCCGGAGCGCATCCACGAGGGGGTGCGCAGGCTGGGCACCGTCCTGCGGGACGAACTGGAGTTGCTCGCCACCTTCGGCAATGTCGCGCAGCGTCCGCAGCTCGGCTCCGAGTCGCCTAGCCCCGACACGGCCTGATTCCGGCGGCTTTCGCTGTATTCGCTCACCGGCTCTCGGCCGGTCTGCGCGCGCCCGGATGATGTTTTGGGAGGATCCCCTCGCCGCGACCGGCTTGGCGCCCGTCGATTAGGTCGCCGCGCCGTCGCCACGCGATGGGAACCGTGCCCGACCCGAACAACACCTCGAGGAGTCGCAGTGTCAGATCGTTGGGTGGCCGTGCTGTCGGGAGGGCTCTCGCACGAGCGGGACGTCTCCTTGCGGTCGGGCCGCAGGCTGTCCGCCGCGTTGCGCTCGGTCGGCGTGACCGTGGACGAGTGGGACGCCGATTCGACGCTGTTGTCCAGATTGGGCAGCGATCGACCCGACGCCGTGGTCGTCGCACTGCATGGCGGCGAGGGCGAGAACGGCGCGGTGCAATCCGTGTTGGAGATGCGCAATGTGCCGTTCGTCGGCACGGACTCACGATCGTGCAGGCGGGCCTGGGACAAGCCGTCGGCGAAGGCGGAGGTGGCGGGGGCGGGTCTCACCACCCCGGACTGGGTCGTGCTGCCGCACAGCACCTTCCGCACCCTCGGCGCGCAGGCGGTGTTGGACGCTCTCGTCGAACAGCTCGGACTACCCCTGATGCTCAAGCCGGATCAGGGCGGCTCCGCGTTGGGGGCGCGAGTGGTTCGCACCGCCGAGGAACTGCCCGCCGCGATGGTGGGAGTACTGGCCTACGGCGATGCCGTGCTGATCGAACGATTCGTCGAAGGAGTGGAGGTCGCCGTCGGCGTGATCGACACGGCCGACGGTCCGGTCGCGTTGCCCGCCGTGGAGATCGATCCGACGGGCGGGGTCTACGACTATGCGGCGCGATACACCGCGGGCCTGACGAACTTCCACACGCCGGCCCGGCTCTCGGAGCGAGACGCGGAGCACGTGGGGGAGTTGGCGGTCGCGGCGCATCGGCTGCTCGGTCTTCGCGATGTCTCGCGGACCGATGCCGTCGTCGACGCGGACGGCCAGGTGCATTTCCTTGAGGTGAATGTGTCCCCGGGTCTGACCGAGACGTCGCTGCTGCCGATGGCGATCGAGGCGGCGGACCAGTCGTTCGGAATGGTCTTCGCCGACCTGATCGAGCGCGCCATCGATCGAGCTTGATCATCTCGGCTCGCCGGCGATTCGGATGGCCTCCGAGTCGCCGGCGAAGCCCAAGATTGATTCGTCACCGTGACGAAAAGCCCCGGTATGACCGGGTAGGACGCTTCTATGTCCGATTTGCCTGATCTTCCGCCATCATCGCCACAATGCGTTCGAGATCGTCCACCGAGCCGAACTCGACGACGATCCGCCCCTTCCGCCGGCCCAACTCGACCTTGACCCTCGTGTCGAAGGCGTTGGACAACCGGTCGGCCACGTCCTGGAGACCGGGTGCCTGCATCTGCTTCCGGGGGGCAGCCTTCGGCTTGGCGGGCTCATCGTCATGGCGGGACAGCCGGACGGCCTCCTCGGTCGAACGAACCGAGAGGCCCTCCCGGACGATGCGAGCCGCCAGGTCCTCTTGCGACTCGGCGTCGTCCAGACTCAACAACGCTCGGGCATGACCCGCCGAGAGGATGTTCGCCGCCACCCGGCGCTGCACCGGCAGGGGGAGGTTCAGCAGCCGGATGGTGTTCGTGATGACCGGACGGCTACGGCCGATCCGCGCAGCCAGCTCCTCGTGTGTCACGTGAAACTCTTCGAGAAGCTGTTGGTACGCCGCCGCCTCTTCCAAGGGGTTCAGCTGAACCCGATGGATGTTCTCCAGCAACGCGTCCCGCAGCATCGCGTCGTCCTTGGTGCGACGCACGATGGCCGGGATGTTCGGGATCCTGGCCCGCTGCGCCGCCCGCCAACGGCGCTCGCCCATGATCAGTTCGTACTTCGCGTCGTCGAGCTCGCGCACGACGATCGGCTGAAGCAGACCGAATTCCCGGATCGAGTGCTCCAACTCCTCCAGTGCGGATTCGTCGAAGACCTGCCGAGGCTGCTTCGGGTTGGGCGTGATCGATGCGATCGGCAGCTCGCGGTAGACCGCGCTGGCCGTCTCCTCCTTCAGGAGAGCATCGAGCTTCGCCTCGGCGACGCTGCTGCCCCGCACCGGTGGTCCAGCGAGCCGGTCCGTCCGGGGAGGGGCGCTCCTCGAATCGGCCGACTCGGTGGGCGGCGGGCCGCTGGGGATCAGCGCGGCAAGACCGCGACCGAGTCCCCCCCTGCGTTCGGTCATTTGTTCTCCAACTCGGCTCCCTTGACGGCGATCTCCCGAGCCGCGTCCAGGTAGCTCATCGCGCCACGAGAACCCGGGTCGTAGGTCAGCACCGTCTGTCCGAAGCCAGGCGCTTCGGAAACCTTGACGCTGCGCGGGATGACCGTCCGCAGTACGAGGTCGCCGAAATGCTGACGCACCTCGGCGGACACCTGGTCGGCAAGCTTGGTCCGACCGTCGTACATCGTGAGCAGGATGGTGGACACCCACAGCGAGGGATTGAGGTGCGCGCGCACCAGGTCGATGTTGTTCAGCAGCTGTCCCAAGCCCTCCAGCGCGTAGTACTCACACTGGATCGGAATCAGCACCTCGGGAGCGGCCACCAAGGCGTTCAACGTGAGCAGCCCCAGTGACGGCGGGCAGTCGATGAACACATAGTCGGCCTGCAACTGATCCAGCGCCTCGGGCGAGAGCGCCTCTTTCAGCCGCGATTCTCGGGACGCCATCGACACCAGCTCGATCTCCGAACCGGCCAGGTCGATCGTGGCGGGCACGCACACCAGGTTGTCGGATTGCGTGCTGACCGCCGCCGCATCGCTGATGCTGATCTCACCGAGCAACACCTCGTAGACCGAGGGCGCACCGGATCGGTGGTCGACACCGAGTGCGGTGCTCGCGTTCCCCTGTGGATCGAGATCGATGACGAGCACCTTCAACCCACGCAATGCCAGCCCAGCCGCGAGGTTCACCGTGCTCGTCGTCTTACCCACGCCGCCCTTCTGGTTGGCGACGGTGAGAATCCTCCGCCGGGCCGGGGGAGGCAGTGTCTCGCTCGGATGCAGCACCTTCGTCGCCCGCTCCGCCTCTTCGGCGATGGGCGTCCAGGAGGAAAGCTGATGGTGATCCCTCGGGGAACTCAACGGTGCGACCCTCCTCGGAACGCCGAAGACACCACTGTTCGGCGTTGTTTCACGTGGAACATGCCGTGCTTGCTCCGATCTGCGCCAGAGGTCATCGTGCCCACTCGGTCTCACAGTTGAGCCGGTCGAGACGATCGACCTACGAATCCGTCACCGATCTTTCCTGGAGTTTCGTCGGGTGTCACGGCTCTTGGTGGCATTACCGCGCTCAACCACAATCACCGTCGTGGCATCGGCCACGATCCCCGATCCGCAGGAGGCCACCTCCTGCCTGGCACCCCCGATCGCCGTCACCGCAGACTTGTCTCTGGCCAACTCCTCGTGCGCCGAGGCGCCCTTCAGCGCGAGCAGCACACCGCCCGGCCGCAGCAACGGCAGTCCCCAGCCCGCCAACTTCGCCAGCGGCGCCACCGCCCGGGCGGTGACCACATCGAAGTCCCGCAGTCGCTTCCGCACCCCGGGCTCCTCGGCTCGTCCTCGAACCACGGTCGTCGTCAGCCCGAGTTCCGCCACGACTTCTTCCAGCCAGGCGACCCGGCGGGCCATCGGCTCAAGCAGTGTCAGACGAAGGTCGGGACGAGCGATCTGCAGCGGAATGCCCGGCAGCCCCGCACCGGACCCGACGTCCACGACTCGGCAACCGGCGGGCATCAGTTCGCCGACGACCGCGGAGTTGAGCACATGCCGGCTCCAGAGCCGATCCACCTCGCGGGGACCGATCAACCCTCGCTCGACCCCATGTTCGGTGAGCAACTCGACGAAGCGTCGCGCCAGTGGCAACGCCGCTCCGAATACCCGGGTCGCCGCTTCAGCCACCGCCTCGGGTTCGTCGCTTGTGGTGGGGGAGTCCGCGCTGGGGTTCGTCATGCCGCCTATCCATTGGTCTGACGTTTCACGTGAAACGTGGCCGGAAAGCCAAGCGATCAGCTCGGGTGCGCCTGCCACCACGCAGGCCATGTTTCACGTGAAACGCGCGGCGCCGGTACGCGCCGAGTCGCTCGATGACAGTGTCCCGCATGGATTGCCCAAGGAGGCAAGCACCGCGCCGATAGCTCACATCATGTCGCATCCGCCGAGCCGGGAACGCACACTGCAAGGGTGCGATCGACGACCTTAGACACTTCGCCCTATGTCGAGCTGAACCGCGACCTCTGGCGAGGGCTTCGTGATGCCACCCCGCTGCCACTGACCGACGACGAACTCGCCGGAATGCGCAGCCTTGGCGACGCGATTTCGCTGCAGGAGGTAGCCGACATCTACCTCCCACTATCGCGACTCATCAACCTCCAGGTGGCCGCGCACCAAGCTCTGCACGCGACCACGACCCGATTCCTTCGGGAGCCGAGCATTCGAACGCCGTTCGTCATCGGCATCGCGGGAAGTGTCGCCGTGGGAAAAAGCACGACGGCCCGAATCCTGCGGGCGCTGCTGGCCCGCTGGCCGGACCATCCGCGAGTCGATCTGGTGACCACCGACGGGTTCCTGCTGCCGACCGCCGAACTCGAACAGCGCGGACTACTCAAGCGCAAGGGCTTCCCGGAGAGCTACGACCGCCGAAGTCTGCTGCGGTTCCTGGTGGACGTGAAGTCCGGTCGCTCCGAGGTACGAGCGCCGGTGTACTCGCACCTGAGCTACGACATCGTGCCGGGGGAGCACCAGCTGGTCCGGCAACCCGACATCCTGCTCATCGAAGGACTCAACGTCCTGCAGCCCGGCCCGAGCCTCGCCGTCTCCGACTTCTTCGACTTCTCGATCTATGTCGACGCGCGACTGGCAGATCTCCGGAAGTGGTACGTCGACCGGTTCCTGACCTTGCGCCGCACCGCCTTCTCCCGCAGCGACTCGCACTTCCATCGCTACGCCGATCTGGACGACGAGGCGGCGCGCCGGATCGCCACCGACCTCTGGACCGGAATCAACGAACCGAACCTCATCGAGAACATCGCGCCGACCCGAGCGCGCGCCACCCTCGTTCTACAGAAGGGCAGCGATCACTCCATCCACCGCGTTCGACTCCGCAAGCTCTGACGGCGCGAGCCACCCGGACAACAGCGAACGGCCCCGTCGGAAAGACGGGGCCGTTCTCTGTTTCACGTGAAACGTCAGCGAGTCCGAGTCAGTCGGCGGGGAGGACCACCACGCGACGCTGCGGCTCCTCGCCCTCGCTCTCGCTGCGGGTGCCCGCGACAGTCGCCACCGCGTCGTGCACCACCTTGCGCTCGAACGGCGTCATCGGGTGCAGCCGGACCGCCTTGCCGGAATCGCGGACCTGCTCGGCACTGGTCCGGCCCAACTCGGCGAGCTCGGCCCGACGCTCCGCCCGCCAGCCCGCGACGTCGAGCATCAACCTGCTCCGCACGCCGGTGGCCTGTTGGACGGACAGCCGGGTGAGCTCCTGCAGCGCTTCGAGCACGGCGCCCTTGGTGCCCACCAGCCGCTCCAGATCCTCACCGCCCTCGATGCTGACGACCGCCCGACCCGCCTCGACATCGAGGTCGATGTCACCGTCGTAGTCCAGCAGGTCCAGGAGTCGCTCCAGATAGTCGCCCGCGATGTCGCCCTCGCGAACCAGCAACTCCTCGCTGCTCTCTGCGGCGCGGACAGCCGCGTCGCCATTCTGTTCGGCCGCGTCGACCTCTTGGTCGACGCCGGTCACCTGCGCGGTGTCCGACACCGGCCTCTCCTCTCCGTGAGTCTGTCCAGCAGACGAGCTGTGTGTGCGACGGGGTGGGTCGCACGTCGAAGTCGCCTCAACGACGCTTCTTGGATTTCTTCTTCGAGCTGGAGCTCTGTTGCACCGGATCGGTCACCCCGTTGCGGCTCGCTGCCCCGGCCCCGGAATCGTTGGACCCCTTGGAGCTCGTGCCACTCGACTCGACCTTGCCGTTCGACGCGGCCTTCTGCTCCTGGGCGCCGCCTGACTTCGGCACCTGAGCGCCGCCTGCCGCGTTCTGCGGCTTGGCACCGGCGGCCGGACGGCGGTTCTTCGCTGCTGCCGACTTCGGCTTCTGTCCCGGCTTGGGCGCCAGCGCCTGCCGCGAGGCCTCCGCCTTGGCGTCGGCCTCCGCCTTCTTCTTGGTTTCCTCGCGGTCGATCCGACGGTAGATGAGGTGCTGCTGAGCCAGCGTCCAGGTGTTGTTGCTCAGCCAGTAGACCAGGATCGCGATCGGGAAGAAGGGACCACCGAACAGCACGAAGAGCGGGAAGACCCACAGCATCAGCTTGTTCATGACGGCGGTCTGCGCGTTCGAGGTCGCCGAGGGGTTCATCGCCTGGCGCTGAACGGAGTGCCGCGCCGTGAAGTGCGTGGCGATGCTGGCGATGATCGCGAGCGGGATGGCGACCAGCGCCATGCTTGTGACGCTGGCCCCGAGCACCGGGTCGGCGAGCGTGCCGGACAGCGGCGCACCGAAGAGGGTCGCGGCGCGGTAGGAGGCGACCTCGGCCTCGCCGAACACGTAGACGGTGTCGTGGATCGCGAACCACCGCAGCACGTGGAACAGACCGATGAACACCGGCAGCTGGACCAGCGCGGGCAGACAGCCGCCGAGCGGGTTCACCCCGTGCTGAGACTGCAGCTTCTGCATCTCCATCGCCATCTTCTGGCGATCGTTGGAGTACTTCTCTCTCAGCTTTTGAATCTGCGGAGCGAACTCCTGCATCTTCCGCATCGACCGGACCTGGCTGATGGCGGGCTTCAGCAGCAGCAATCGCAGGGTGAAGACCAAGAAGACCACGGAGAGCGCCCACGCGACCCCGCTGTCAGGGCCCAGGACGAACCCGAAGACCCGATGCCAGAACCACATGATGGCTGACACCGGGTAGTAGATGAAGTTGAGCACGGAAGCTACTCCTCGGCGCGTTTGTCGTTGGTCACCATGGTCTCCTCGGACGGAGGTCGACGAGGAGGAACGGGGTCCAGCCCACCTGCGTGCCATGGACCGCAGCGGCCGAGCCTGCGCAGGGTCAACCAAATGCCCCGCGCGGCGCCATGAACGGTCAACGCCTCGACGGCGTAAGCACTACAGGTCGGGTAGAAGCGACAACTGGCCGGCAACAGCGGGGAGATCCACCGCTGATAGGCCCGCACCGGTAGCAGGAGCACACGACTGACCGGCCCGGCGCGCTTGGCGTCCGCCGACCGATCGTCGTTCACTTGCCACCTGCCTGCTGCTCGGTGCCGACTCTGGGTTCGGCCGGAGTCTCGGCGACCGCTGCGACGGTGATACCGAGCCGCCGGAATGCCCGATCGACGTCGGACGCGAGCTGGTCGCTGGTCGACGACGCTGCGGGCGGCAAGGCTCGAACCACCACATCGGTGCCGGGCGGCAGCGCGCCCAGGCGAGCACGAAGAACATGGCGAAGCCGACGGGAGACCCGGTGGCGAACCACGGAATCACCCACCGCTTTGCTCACGACAAAACCCACCCGAGCACTGCCTGCCCGGGTGGGGGTCGAGCGCTGACCGCTGGCCATGGCTGCCTCCGCTGTGGTGGACGTGCTGTCGTCTGGACGCAACGCTGCCAGCACGTGCACGACGACTCGCGGTCGTCCCGCCCGACGTCCCCGCCGGACCACCGTGGAGAAGTCCTGACTCCGAGTCAGCCTGGCCGCCGACGGAAGCACGGCCTGCGTGGATCAGGCCGACAGCTTCTCGCGGCCCTTGCGCCTGCGCATGGCGAGGATGGCGCGGCCGGCGCGGGTGCGCATGCGCAGCCGGAACCCGTGGGTCTTGGCCCGGCGACGGTTGTTCGGCTGGAAGGTGCGCTTGCTCACGGTCGTGTCTCCCGGTTTCACTACAGCTAGGGTCTGCGGTCTTCCCCCAGCGAATGCTCGGCGGCAACGGCGGCGCGAACGCGGACCTTCACCGCCACAACCCATGTCGACTCACACCTACAACCTGGCGCGAGGCACAGGGTGACGCGGTGCGAAAGACCAGAGTACGTGACGCCGGGCGATAGACCGCATGAGACTACGTGGTGGAGTCGGCAGAGCCCAAACCGGGACGGTTCGCCCGCCTGGGTGTTGATCAAGGACCGGGCTGGATACGGTACGCTCCCCAACCACAGACACCCCTTATTCGATCGGCATGCCACGCCGATCGCTCCGAATCTCACCCGACCGCGCGGGCCGCCTTGTGGCTGAGCCCGCCGCTTGTTAGCGTGCCCATCTCCCGGACCGACGCCGGAGCCCCGCACGTTCGACGAGACTCCTCTCCAGGGCCGCCTCAGCCATCCCGGTGGGCCCCAGCGGGGGATCGGTCTTCGCTTCGTCGTACCTTCATGCACAGCTTGTGGACAACCCTGTGGATTGTCGGCTCGGCCGTGCACACCTCGGCGTCAACACGGTCGGTTCGTCTCCGCGGGCCGATCGTCGAGGGACGGCGATCAGGCACAGGCACCCGCTATGAGGGCGGGGCAGCGTGGTGAGGGGAGGGGAGCACGTCGGTGGCCGACCACCAGGCCGATCTCGGAGTTGTCTGGAATCAGGTGGTGCAGGAACTCTCGTCCAGCACCCTCTCGCCATTGCATCGCGCGTGGATTCGAGACACCAGGCCGATCGGTCTCCTCGATGGGATCGCGCTGCTCGCCGCGCCGAGTGAGTTCGCCAAGGACGCGATCGAGCGCACGCTTCGAGTCCCCATCGCCGATGCGCTCTCCCGATATCTCGACCGGCAGGTCACCCTCGCGGTGAAGGTCGACGAGATCAGACCGCAGTCCTTCACGCTTCCTCAGCCCGATCCGCTGTCGGATCCGCTGGCCTCGGAGGCGCCCACCCCGCCGCAGGGTTTCGAACGGCCGATCGTCGATCCCGCCGAACTCCCCGGCCGCGACCGTCCGGCACCGATGCCGCCGTCGATGGCGTGGACACCGCCGCCGAGCAGATTCGCCCCCGGCTACGGCCGAGGCCAGGGCGAACCGCCGAGACTCGATGGACCGGGTAGACCGACACACTTCGAGACGCTGCCCTTCGAGTCCATCCCCTTCGACCGGCCGTCGTTCGACGGCGGCGGCTACGACCAGCTCGAGTTCGAGGGCCATCGGGGCGAACACGCTGGTCAGGCCCCGATCCCGGACGTCCTGTCCGCCCCGCATCCGACTCCGGTCGAGGAGAGTCAGGAGTCCGAGGGCCCCGAGATCGAGCCGCACGAGGATGGCGACGGCGACGATCAGGAACCGCATCCCGACTCCGGCGAGGCATGGCAGGGCTTCACTCCTCCTCCACAGACCCAGCACCCCCCGCCGCCCAATGGCGGCGGCCAAGCGCACGGGCACAACGAGGCTTACACAGCACCCCGACACGGACCGCCCAGCTCGCAGACCAGGCTGAACGCCAAGTACAACTTCGACACCTTCGTCATCGGTGCCTCGAACCGGTTCGCACATGCCGCGGCCGTCGCCGTCGCCGAGGCCCCGGCCAGGGCGTACAACCCACTGTTCATCTGGGGTGAGTCCGGGCTCGGCAAGACCCACCTGTTGCATGCGGTCGGGCACTACGCCCAGCGGCTGTTCCCGGGGATGCGGGTTCGGTACGTCTCCACCGAGGAGTTCACCAACGACTTCATCAACTCGCTGCGCGATGACCGCAAGGTGGCCTTCCAGCGCCGCTACCGCGATGTCGACGTGCTGTTGGTGGACGACATCCAGTTCTTGGAGGGCAAGGAGGGAACTCAGGAGGAGTTCTTCCACACCTTCAACACCCTGCATAACTCCAACAAGCAGATCGTGGTGTCCTCGGACCGGCCGCCGAAGCGGCTGGAGACCTTGGAAGACCGACTGCGCACCCGGTTCGAGTGGGGCCTGATCACCGACATCCAGCCACCGGAGCTGGAGACGCGGATCGCCATCCTGCGGAAGAAGGCCGCGCAGGACCGGTTGGCGGCGCCCGCCGAGGTGTTGGAGTTCATCGCGGCGCGCATCGAGCGCAACATCCGAGAGTTGGAAGGCGCCCTGATCAGGGTGACGGCCTTCGCCTCGCTCAACCGGCAGCCGGTGGACGTGCAGCTGGCCGAGATCGTGCTGCGGGATCTGATCCCGGATTCGCATGCCCCCGAGATCACCGCCTCGACGATCATGGCCGTGACGGCGAACTTCTTCAATGTCGGGATAGACGACCTCTGCGGCCCCGGCAAGACCAAGGCATTGGCGCAGGCCCGGCAGATCGCCATGTATCTGTGCCGGGAGCTGACCGACCTGTCGCTGCCGAAGATCGGGCAGACCTTCGGCGGTCGGGACCACACCACGGTCATGCATGCCAACAAGAAGATCCGCAAGGAGATGGCCGAGCGGCGACGCATCTACGACCAGGTGCAGGAACTGACCTCACGCATCAAGCAGCGCGCGAGGAGCTGACGGCGCGGCTCTAATCGGGCTCGCGCCCGGTGCGGACGCTACAACGCCACCCACATCGTGTTCGCCTGCCCGGCATCCGCCCGGCAGTACAGCAGTACAGACCGCAATGAAGCGGTCGAGCTCCAGCGCGCCGGGCCGACCGGAGCGCCCCATCGAGAGCCCCGCGTCCAGCTGGGGCGGTGCGTAGGCCCGGTGAGTACGCCCGGGGCCCAGGACGGAGTCCTCGAACGGCCATCGACACGCCGAACGGCGTCGACAGGCCGGAGAACCCGGAAAATCGCTGAGAAATTTTTGGTCCGGTGGGCGCCGATGGGCCGTGACCTGCCCAAAAAAGCCTCGGATTAGAGTTGTCCACAGCCACGATCGGGCGAGATCCACAACACGTCATGCCTGTGCAGCACCTGGTGATAACTACCCCCAGATCTGGGGACAGAAATGTGCACAACCTGGCTCCCCTGTGGACAGATCGACAAGGCCTCGAAGTTGTCCACCGAACGCCTCAGTTGTCCACCGGTTGATCCACTGGTTCACACACAGGGTGACGGGGCATGTGAGCAGCGAAAACGAGGGTTATCCCCACAATCCACAGCCCTTACTACGATCACTGTCTTTTTCTTCTAAGAGAGAAGAAGAAGAAAAACAGGGGGTGGGGACAGCTCGCCGAACCACACGCCGAAAAACCTCCCGAAGCGCCGGCCCCACTCACGGGCACCGGCCCGGAGGCTCTACGGTGGTGTCCCCACTGGCTCTACGTTGGTGTCCCCGCCTGGGGCTGCCACACCTCCTCGCCCGATCGAGCCCGGCCATCGACGGCGAGCATGCTCGGCAGCAGCTTCGGTGAGCCACTTGTGCGCCGCCGCTGTCTGACCTGGTCACGCTCGGTCGGCTGCCCAAGATCGCAGCGGCATGAAAGGACGCCTGATGAAGATCCGAGTCGAGCGTGACGGTCTCGCCGACGCCGTCGCCTGGGTAGCCAGGAGCCTGCCGTCCCGGCCACCGATCCCGGTCCTCGGCGGTGTGTTGCTCGATGCGGGCCACCCCGATGCGATCGGCGAGGAGCCGGACGAGACCGAGCGCACCCTGACGGTCTCCGGTTTCGACTACGAGGTCTCGGCTCAGGTCGGAGTCCCCGCGACGGTGGTCACCCCCGGGCGGACGCTGGTGTCGGGGCGACTGCTCGCCGACATCACCAAGGCGTTGCCGAACCGTCCGGTGGACATCACCGTCGACGGCTCCCGCGCCACGATCGCCTGTGGCAACTCACGATTCACCCTCCCGACCATGCCGGTCGAGGACTACCCGCAGCTTCCGGAGATGCCGGGCCTCGCGGGCAGCGTGCTCGGCGAGACCTTCGGCGAGGCGGTGTCGCAGGTCGCGGTCGCGGCGGGCAAGGACGACACCCTGCCGATGCTCACCGGCGTCCGCGTCGAGATCCAGGCCGACCGGATGACCCTGGTCGCGACCGACAGGTTCCGGCTCGCGGTGCGCGACTTCACCTGGGAGTCCAACGACGCCGACATCGACACCTCGGTGCTGGTACCGGCCAAGACCCTGGCCGAGGCGGCCAAGACCCTCGGCGGCGCGGGCAACAAGGTCGAGCTGTCCCTGGCCTCGGGCGATGGTCTGCTCGGCCTGGCGGGCTCTGGGCGGCGCACCACCACCCGCCTGTTGGACGCCGACTTCCCGAAGTACCGGCAGCTGCTGCCCGACGAGCACAACGCCAGCGCGATCGTCGAGGTCGCCCCGCTGGTCGAGGCGATCAAGCGCGTGTCGCTGGTGGCCGAACGCGGTACCCAGGTCCGGTTGGAGTTCAGCGAGTCCAGCCTGCGGCTGACTGCAGGCGGCGACGACGAGGGCAGCGCCGAGGAAGAGCTGCCGATCCAGCTCGACGGCGAGCCGTTGACCATCGCGTTCAACCCGGGATACCTGCTCGACGGCCTCGGCGTCATGCGGACCGATCGCGCCCACCTGTCCTTCACCGTGCCGACTCGGCCCGCGCTGATCAAGCCGGTCAACGACGAGGGCGCGGTCATCGAGGGCTACCTGTACCTCTTGATGCCGGTGCGGTTGCCCGGCTGATCCACCGGCGGTTGCCGGGTTTGTCAGAGCTTCGTCAGCAGGGGAGGACTTCGGTGAGAATCGGTCTGGTCGGTCTCGGCAAGATGGGCTTCAACATGCGCGAGCGGCTACGTCGCGCGGGACACGAGGTGGTCGGCTACGACCGGAATCCTCGGGCCAGCGACGTGGCCAGCCTTGCCGACATGGTTGCCGAGCTGACCGGTCCCCGAGTCGTGTGGCTGATGGTGCCCGCCGGAGAACCGACCAAGCAGGCGGTGGCCGAACTCGCCGAGCTGTTGTCGGCGGGCGACCTGATCATCGAGGGCGGCAACTCCCGCTACACCGATGACCGCGAGCACGCGAGCACCCTCGCCGAGCACGGCATCGACTACCTGGACTGCGGGGTCTCCGGCGGAGTGTGGGGGCTGGAGGTCGGTTACGGCCTGATGGTCGGCGGCGATGCGGCCGTCGTCGAGCGGGTCATGCCCATCTTCGATGCCCTGCGTCCGGAGGGCCCTCGCGAGGAGGGATTCGCCCACGCGGGCGGCGTCGGGGCCGGTCATTACGCGAAGATGGTGCACAACGGCATCGAATACGGCCTGATGCAGGCCTATGCGGAGGGCTTCGAGCTGTTGGATGCCGCTCCCGAGGTGACCGATGTGCCCGCCGTGCTCAAGGCATGGAGCCGGGGAACCGTCGTCCGGTCCTGGTTGCTGGACCTGCTGATCAAGGCATTGGAATCCGATCCGGAACTCGATGACCTCCGAGGCTATGTGGAGGACTCGGGCGAAGGCCGGTGGACCGTCGAGGAAGCACTCAACCACGCGGTTCCCGCACCGGTGATCTCCGCCGCGCTGTTCGCGCGATTCGCCTCGCGCCAGCCCGATTCCCCCGCGATGCGGGCGGTGGCGGCGCTGCGCAACCAGTTCGGCGGCCACGCCGTGCAGAACGCGGGCCCGACGTCCGGCGCCGGTCGGGTAACCGACAACGCGTAAGACGAGACGTGCTGGGCGGGGGATTCCTCTCGCCCAGCCAGCCGGACGCTGCTCACCAGGTCCTTCGTCTCGACCGTCGCAATTCTCGACCGTCCGAGAAGTGCCCACCGGATGACGGAGCTCATGCATCTACGCCATCTCCAGGTCACCGATTTCCGATCCTGGCCCCAGCTTGATCTGAGCCTGGAGCGGGGCCCGACCGTGTTGCTCGGTGCCAACGGTCAGGGCAAGACCAATCTCATCGAGGCCGTCGGCTACCTGTCCAGTCTCGGTTCGCATCGGGTCGCGGCCGATGCGCCGCTGGTCCGGCAGGGCACGAACCGCGCCGTGGTGCGTGGTGCGGTGGTCAACGAGGGCCGGGAACTGCTGGTCGAGGTCGAGATCACTCCGGGGCGGGCGAATCGGGCGCGGGTGAATCGGGCGCCGGTACCCAGGCCACGGTCGGTGTTGGGAATCCTGCGCACGGTGTTGTTCGCGCCGGAGGACCTCACGCTGGTCCGGGGCGATCCGTCCGATCGACGGCGGTTGCTCGACGAGCTGTTGACGGCGCGGGCACCTAGGTTCGCCGGGATCCGGGCCGATTACGAGAAGGTGCTGCGGCAACGCAGTGCGCTGTTGAAATCCGCGGGTGCACTGCGTGGCCGTGGCCGGTCGCGTTCCGGTCGGTCCGAGCCGGAGCCACTCGGCGACGCGATCGCGACGTTGGATGTCTGGGACTCCCGACTGGCGCATTTCGGTGCGGCGTTGTTGGCTGGTCGCTTCGAACTGGTGGCGGATCTGGGGCCGTTGGTCGCCGAGTCCTACGCCATGGTGGCGCCCGAGTCAGCGGAGGCATCGTTGCGTTATCGCTGCTCGGTGGAGGGATTGGACCCGGCGGGCCTCTCGGTGGCGGAGCTGGAGGCGGCGCTGCTGGCCGAGCTCGGCCGGGTCAGGTCCAAGGAACTCGAGCGCGGTGTCTGTCTGGTCGGCCCGCATCGGGACGAACTGGACTTGGCGCTCGGAGCGCTGCCTGCGAAGGGCTATGCCAGCCACGGCGAGTCGTGGTCTTTCGCGTTGGCGCTGCGGCTGGGTGCCTACGAACTCCTGCGCGCCGATGGCGGGGAGCCGGTGCTGCTCCTGGACGACGTGTTCGCCGAGCTGGACGAACGACGGCGCGGCAGGCTGGCCGCGGTCGCGTCCGACGCGGAGCAGGTGTTGATCACCGCCGCCGTGGCCGCCGATGTGCCGCCGGAGTTGGCGGGCGTTCGATACCGGGTGCGAGACGGGGAGGTGCGACGTGACGACTGAGCGATCAAGAGACCTGACTCAGCACCGTCGACCACACGGTATGGGTGATCTCGGGCCGACGACCCCCATATCTGGGGATAACCCTGTGGATGGTGTGGATAACTCACGTTGGGCGGACGCCGACGCGGGCCGGTCGCCTCGACGGAGCGTGCCCGAGGTCACAGTGTCGGATTTCGCAGGTGCGAAGCCGTCGGCGGCGCGTGATACCCCGGTCGACGCCGAATTCGCGGCGAACACCTTCCCGGCGAAGACGTCGCCGACCGATGCGGCACCGCCGACGGGAGTGGATCTCGCCCGGGCCAGTCTCGCTGCGGCGCGCGCGGCCGCGAAGGCCAAGGGGCGGTCTCCCCGGCAGCAGACCGGCAAGCGCAGCTCGCGGGCGGGTCGACGTCGTACCTGGTCCGGGCCTCGTCCCGACGATCGCGACCCGCAGCCGTTGGGCAGGCTCGCGTCCCGCCTGGCGACGGAACGTGGCTGGTCGGACGGCCTGGCGGGTGGCACGGTCTTCAGTCGTTGGGCCCGGGTGGTCGGCGCGGACGTGGCCGAGCACAGCAAACCGATCGCGCTGCACGATGGCGAACTCACGGTGCAGGCCGATTCGACGGCCTGGGCGACCCAGCTTCGCCTGCTGCAACCGCAGCTGTTGACCCGGATCGGCTCCGCCGCAGGTCCCGGTGTGGTGCGCCGACTGAAGGTGCAGGGTCCGGCGGCGCCGAGTTGGCGGTACGGGCCGAAGCATGTTCCGGGGCGAGGTCCGAGGGACACCTACGGCTGAGTGGTGCCCGCCTGCCACCCCGCGATGCCCGACATGATCTTGTTGAGGCGGACGCGCCCGCGCAACGCTGCCGGGCGTAACCAGAGGAACACAGACGGCTGACCCTTGTGGGCCTTGGCCCCTGGCCGGGGCCGAGCCGGCCGCCAGACCGAACTACTGACCGGAAGGGTTGCCGATCGCAGCCCGTTCCGCTTCGATGGCTCTGCGAGGATTCTAGAGGTGTCCTTGGGGCACTCCTGACGTACCGGCCCAGTAGAATCGATGGCGAACGTGTTCTCGCCCGGTCTGCTCCGGGCGGACGGCAGGCCGAAGGCCGACCCTTCGAACGGGTCGGGTCGGGCGTGGTTCCCCTTTTTCGACCGCACCGGATCACCCTGTGCGGAAGGGCCGTATTGAGGAGACTTCGAAGCTCGTGGCAGCGAAGAAGAACGAGTACAGCGCATCATCAATCACCGTCCTCAAGGGCCTGGAAGCGGTCCGAAAGCGCCCGGGCATGTACATCGGCTCGACGGGGGAGCGCGGACTGCACCACCTCGTTCAAGAGGTGGTCGACAACGCGGTCGACGAGGCGATGGCCGGCTACGCGACCAGGGTCGAGGTCACGCTGCGCGCCGACGGCGGGGTACGGGTGGTCGACGATGGTCGAGGCATCCCCGTCGAGATGCACCCCATGGAGGGCAAGCCGACCGTCGAGGTCGTGCTGACCCAGCTGCACGCGGGCGGCAAGTTCGACGGCGATTCCTACGCGGTCTCCGGTGGTCTGCACGGTGTCGGCGTCTCGGTCGTCAACGCGTTGTCGACGAAACTCGAGGTCGAGATCCACACCGGCGGCCGGATGTGGACGCAGCGCTACGTGCAGGCCGAGCCCGGCGAGCTCATGGATGTCGGCCCCACCGACCGGACCGGCACCTCGGTGACCTTCTGGGCGGACCCGGAGATCTTCGAGACCACCACGTACAACGTGGAGACGGTGTCGCGCAGGCTCCAGGAGATGGCGTTCCTGAACAAGGGGCTGACCATCCGGTTGCGCGACGAGCGGGTCGCCGAGGGCGAGGAGCAGGTCGACGCCGAGGGCCAGCAGGCCAAGCCGAAGGAGCGGGTCTTCCACTACCCGGGTGGTCTGGAGGACTTCGTTCGCCACATCAACGCCACTCGCGAGGCGGTGCACCGCAAGGTCATCTCCTTCGAGGCCAAGGGCACCGGCGTCGAGGTCGAGGTGGCGATGCAGTGGAACACCGGCTACACGCCGTCGGTCTACACCTTTGCCAACACCATCAACACCCATGAGGGCGGTACCCACGAGGAGGGCTTCCGCGCCGCGCTGACCAGGGTCGTCAACGAATACGCGCGCGACAAGAAGCTGCTCAAGGAGAAGGACAGCAACCTCACCGGCGACGACGTCCGGGAAGGGTTGGCGGGCATCGTCTCCATCAAGCTCGCCGAACCGCAGTTCGAGGGACAGACCAAGACCAAGCTGGGCAACAGCGAGGCCAAGTCGTTCGTCCAACGGACCTGCAACGAGCAGCTCGCCGACTGGTTCGAGCGCCACCCCAACGAGGCCAAGGCGATCGTGAGCAAGGCGGTCTCCTCGGCGCAGGCCAGGATGGCGGCCCGCAAGGCCCGCGAACTCGTCCGCCGCAAGGGCGCGCTGGACATCGGCGGGCTGCCGGGCAAGCTCAAGGACTGCCAGTCGCGCAAGCCGGAGGAGTGCGAGCTCTACATCGTGGAGGGCGACTCCGCGGGTGGCTCGGCCAAGGAGGGTCGCGAGTCGCGATTCCAGGCGATCCTGCCGATCCGTGGCAAGATCATCAACGTCGAGAAGTCGCGGCTCGACCGGGTGTTGAAGAACAACGAGGTGCAGAGCCTGATCACCGCGTTGGGCACCGGCATCCACGATGAGTTCGACATCAGCAAGCTTCGGTACCACAAGCTCGTGATCATGGCCGACGCCGACGTCGACGGGCAGCACATCCGGACGCTGCTGTTGACCTTCGTCTTCCGATTCATGCGTCCGCTCATCGAGGGCGGGCACGTCTACATCGCGCAGCCCCCGCTTTACAAGATCAAGTGGCCGCGCGGCGAAGCCCAGTTCGCCTACTCCGACCGGGAGCGGGACGGGCTCATCGAGCAGGGCGCCGCCGCAGGCCGCAGGCTTCCCAAGGACGACGGCATCCAGCGTTACAAGGGACTCGGCGAGATGAACGCCGATGAACTGTGGGAGACGACGATGGACCCGGCCCATCGGCTTCTGCTCCAGGTCACCCTCGACGATGCAGCCACCGCCGATGAGCTGTTCAGCGTGCTCATGGGCGAGGACGTGGAAGCGCGTCGCGCGTTCATCACCCGCAACGCCAAGGATGTCCGCTTCCTCGACGTCTGAGTCGTCGTCGTTTCCGAAGACACGCATACGTCCCCACACGAAGGACTTCAATGACCGAGACCCTGCCGCCGGAGGGCGACCGTATCGAGCTGGTCGACATCCAGCAGGAGATGCAGCGCTCCTACATCAACTATGCGATGAGCGTCATCGTCGCCAGGGCGTTGCCCGACGTGCGCGACGGGCTCAAGCCGGTGCATCGTCGAGTGCTCTACGCCATGTACGACTCCGGATATCGTCCGGATCGGGGTTACGTCAAGTGCTCGCGCGTAGTGGGCGACGTGATGGGCAACTACCACCCGCACGGCGACTCGTCGATCTACGACACCCTGGTGCGACTCGCTCAGCAGTGGTCGATGCGGCATCCGTTGGTCGATGGTCAGGGCAACTTCGGTTCGCCCGGTAACGACCCGGCCGCCGCCATGCGGTACACGGAGAGCAGGCTCACCCCGTTGGCCATGCAGATGCTGGCCGACATCGAAGAAGACACCGTCGACTTCTCCGACAACTACGACGGTCGTACCCAGGAACCGGACGTTCTCCCGTCGCGAGTGCCGAACCTGCTGGTCAACGGCGGTAGCGGCATCGCGGTCGGCATGGCGACGAACATCCCGCCGCACAACCTGCGGGAGGTGGCCGACGGCGTCGTCTGGGCGCTGGAGAACTGGGAAGCCTCCGATGAGGAGACCCTGGCCGCGCTGATGCAGCGGATCAAGGGACCGGACTTCCCGACCAAGGGTCTGATCCTGGGCACCTCCGGCATCGAGGATGCCTACCGCACCGGCCGGGGCTCGATTCGAACCCGCGCCGTCGTGGAGATGGAGGAGGATGCCAAGGGTCGAGCGGTGCTGATCGTCACCGAGCTGCCCTACCAGGTGAACCCCGACAATCTCGTCGAGGGCATCGCCGCTCTGGTGCGCGATGGGAAGCTCAGCGGCATCGCCGACATCGCCGACGAGTCGAACCAGCGTCGCGGCATGCGGATCGTGATCACCCTCAAGCGGGACGCGGTCGCCAAGGTGGTGCTGAACAACCTCTACAAGCACACCCAGCTGCAGAACTCGTTCGGCGTCAACATGCTCGCCCTGGTCGACGGGGTGCCCCGCACGCTGCGGCTCGACCAGATCATCCGGCACTACGTGCGCCACCAGGTCGAGGTCATCGTCCGCCGGACGCGGTTCCGGTTGCGCAAGGCCGAGGAGCGGGCCCACCTGTTGCGCGGCCTGGTCAAGGCGCTCGACGCGCTCGACGAGGTCATCGCCCTCATCCGCCGGTCGGACACTCCCGACGTGGCGCGGACCGGTTTGATCGAACTGCTCGACATCGACGAGGCACAGGCCAACGCCATCCTCGAGATGCAGCTGCGCCGGTTGGCAGCCCTGGAGCGGCAGAAGATCATCAAGGAACTCGCCGACATCGAGCGCGAGATCGCCGATCTGCAGGACATCCTCGATCGTCCGGAGCGGCAACGGAAGATCATCTGCGACGAACTGAAGATCGTGGTCGACAAGCACGGCCAGGACCGGCTGACCAGGGTCATCCCCTACGACGGCGAGGTCGCCGTCGAGGATCTGATCGCGGTCGAGGACGTGGTCGTCACGATCACCAGGACCGGATACGCCAAGCGCACCCGCACCGATCTCTATCGGGCGCAGAAGCGCGGCGGCAAGGGCGTGCAGGGCGCGGCGCTCAAGCAGGACGACATCGTGGCGCACTTCTTCGTGTGCTCGACCCACGACTGGATCCTGTTCTTCACCAACAAGGGACGGGTCTACCGCACCAGGGCGTTCGACCTGCCGGAGGCCAGCCGCAACGCCAGGGGACAGCACGTCGCCAACCTCCTGGCCTTCCAGCCTGACGAGCACATCGCCCAGGTGATGCAGATCAAGGACTACACCGCGGCGCCGTACCTGGTGCTGGCCACGAAGAAGGGCCTGGTCAAGAAGTCTCGGTTGTCCGACTTCGACTCGAACCGCTCCGGCGGTCTGATCGGCGTCAATCTGCGTGACGACGACGAGCTGGTCGGCGCGGTGCTCTGCTCCGATGAGGACGACCTGTTGTTGGTCTCGGCCGAGGGACAGTCGATCCGGTTCCACGCCACAGACGAGGTTTTGCGGCCGATGGGCCGGGCAACCTCAGGCGTGCTCGGGATGAGGTTCAACGAGGGGGACGAACTCTTGGCGATGGGTGTGGTGCGCGAAGACCGCTTCGTCCTGGTGGCGACGGACGGCGGTTATGCCAAGCGCACTCCCATCGACGACTACCCCGTCCAGGGTCGGGGCGGAAAGGGTGTGCTGACGATCCAGTACGACCGTAGGCGTGGCAGGCTGGTCGGCGCGCTCATCGTCGACCTCGCCGATGAGCTGTACGCCATCACCTCCACCGGCGGCGTGATCCGCACGACCGCCAAGGAGGTCAGGAAGGCAGGCAGGCAGACCAAGGGAGTCCGGCTGATGAACCTCGGCGACGGCACCACCCTGCTCGCGGTTGCGCGGAATGCGGAAGAGGCCGCCGATCCCGATGCCGCCGGAGACGACACGGCGCGGCAGAACCTGGTGGCCGGATCCCCTGACCAGACTGCGTCGGCCGGGAAGGACCAGCCATGAGTTCGCCAGGCAACTCCGATTCGGCCTCTGGCACCGACCAACAGTCGCCGGACTCGGAGAAGACCTCATTCATGACGACTCTGGACGCCAAGAGCGAAAAGAGTGAGGGCGGCGACCAAGCGAAGATCAAGGCGACCGATCTGGGGTCCCCAGCATCGGCCGCGAAGACCGACACCGCCTCGACCAGCTCGGCGACGGGCGCGGGTTCGGGGTCGACGACGGGAACGAAGCCTGCGGCGAAGTCCGAGTCCAGATCGGACACCCCGCAGGTCGAGACCCCGGCCGCCGCTCCGCCGTGGCAGCGCACGACCGTGGCGGAGCAGCCGTCGGCCGCTCAGTCTCCTGACGCGGTGAAGCCATCCGGGTACTCTGCGAGTGGGGCACCCGCAGGCCCATCGATGGGCGCGGGGGGAGGCGAGGCGACGACCATGACCCAACCCGTAGGTAGTGGTCAGCAGGCTGGCGGCCTCGGCCGCACGGCCGTGACCTTCCCAGCAGGCAGCGTTCGTCCGCCCGGCTCGGCGCCGGGGCAGACTCCCGGTTCTCAGACGCCGCCTCGGCCGGTCGGTGGTTCACCGAGCGGGGCGAGTAGACGTCCCGGCCGCGGACCTCGGCGGGCGAGTCTGCAGATCAAGCGGATCGATCCGTGGTCTGTGCTCAAGCTCACACTTGTCTTGTCGCTGGCGATGTTCGTCGTCTGGCTGATCGCCGTCGGGGTCCTCTACGGGGTTCTGGACGGCATGCAGGTGTGGGATCAGCTCAACGGCACCTACAACGACCTGGCCGGTGAGAGCGCGGACGCCGCTCTGATCAGCGCCGGAAGGGTCTTCGGTGTCGCGGCGATCATCGGTGCGGTGAACATCGTGCTCTTCACTGCTCTGGCCACAGTGGGCGCCTTCGTCTACAACGTCTCGGCCGACCTGGCGGGCGGCATCGAGGTCACGCTCTCCGAGCGGGACTGAGGCGAAAACGGCCTAGGGCTTGCTGACCAGGTGATTCAGTCGCGAACAGTGGATCGCGCACCCTGAACAGGTAGCCGGTTTGGGTGCGGTGGGAGGCGTGCGGTACGCTCCTTCCATCGCACCCACGGGGGCCTATAGCTCAGGCGGTTAGAGCGCTTCGCTGATAACGAAGAGGTCGGAGGTTCAAGTCCTCCTAGGCCCACCGCACATGATGATCTTCGATGAATCTCAGGCCCGTTCGGGCCATTGTGCGCCACATTCTTGAGGAGGCGATTAAAGGTGAAGAAGCTGCTTGCACTCGCCGCTGTGGCTGGAGTCGTGCTGCTGCTCGTCCGCCGCAACCGTTCCGCGAAGGCGGAGGCGGACCTGTGGCGCGAGGCAACCGCACCCAGCGAGGGCTGAGTCGCGTAGTACTCGGCTAGCGCTCAGGCGCTAGCCGATCGGGTCGGGAGGATGCGAGTCCTCCTCGCTCGAACGGGGACGTAGCTCAATTGGTAGAGCGCCGCCTTTGCAAGGCGGAGGTCAGGGGTTCGATCCCCCTCGTCTCCACCGGAGACCAGCGCTGTCGAACTGGCAGGCTTGAGGTCCGAATTCCGTTTCGCCGCTCCTTCTTCGAGCGTGAGTCCTTCGAAACGCCGGTAAGAGATTCGAACGGCGCGGCCGTGCCCGGTCCTGACGATGTAGATGTCGATGTCCGGGCTGGCGATATCGTCGAAATCCGATCGAATCGGAAATACTCGGCCAAAAGCGGCAGCACGAGTGTCGTCAACACCCTGTAAATGGGATGCGAACGCTCGCGCCGACCGCCCCCGCACGATGTCAATTCGCTGTTCGGCGCACCGCCTGCTTGACGAGATCGCCGATCGCGGCCAACGCTTCCTTCGTCGGCTCACTCAACGCGTAAGAGGTCGGCCAGAGGCTGCTGGGATCGTCCAGATCGGCCTGTGTGCTGAATCCGAACGTCGAATAGCGTTCCTTGTCCATCTGCCCGCTGCGAAAGAAGCACAGCACCTTGCCGCCCTGGGTGTAGCCCGGCTGCCCGTAATACAGTTTCGGCGCCAATTCGGGGGCCGCCTCGGTCACGGTGGCGTGCACGCGTTCGGCCAGCAGCCGATCCGTCTCGGGCATCTCCGCGATCTTCGCCAGGACGTCCGCTTTGTCCGTCGCCGCCTTGTCCGCATCGCGGGCACGTCGCGCCTCGGCCTTGAGCTCGGCGGCCCTGCTCTTCATCGCCGCGCGTTCCTGCGCGGAGAACCCGTCTGCGGACTTCGATCCCTTGTCGGCCATCTGCCTCTCCCACTCCCGTGCCGTCGTCCAACCTGGTGGATCCACCATAGGAAGGGCCGATTGTCGGCGCTTCTCGATTCCTGACCGACCGTGATGGCGATGCTGCCGTTCAGCGCATGCCGGTTCCGGGAAAAGCGATGGCGAGTGCCGGGCAGAGTTATAAGATCGAATCCGCAGCGGTGCTCACCCCGGTAGGAGTTACCGGAGGCGACTGGGAACGTAGTTTAAGTGGCAGAATACCGCCCCTTCACGGCGGAGGTTGGGGTTCGAATCCCCCCGTTCCCCCTGCTGACCGCCGGTTCTGGCGATTGAACGTGCTCTGCTGCGTGGAAGCCTGCATGTCCCGATCCGGCGATCATGCTTCGAATGCAGCGGCCTGCGACCCGGTGCCGAGTCGTTTCGGCGGGTGGTCGATTATCGCCAGCTATGAAGAACTCGGTTCTCATCGCCGTCCTGTTGGCGAGCGCTGCGGTCGTCTCGGGTTGTTCCAACCAGGATGCGCAGACCCAACCCGGCTCCACCGAAACGACGACATCGACGACGATCGTCACCGATGACGGCGCACCACCGCCGCCGGTGGAGCCCGTTGCCGACGGACCCTGTCCGTATCTGGACGCCACCGTCGTGGAGCAGGTCAACGGCCAGCGCCTCGGCGATATTCGAATCGGCGACGACGAGCCGCACCCGTCCTGCTTCTTCGGCAGACCGGATGGCAGTGACCAGTTAACCGTCCGGGTGTTCGTGGGGGAGCCGCAGACGGCCAAGGCGCTGGTCGACGAGCAGGCCCCGGTGGACGATTCGCAGCTGGCCGAGGTCGAGGGCGGCTGGAGCGGCGGACGCACCAGCGGCGAGGACGGCTCGGTGTTCGCGGTCTGGAAGGACGAGACGGCCGTGGTCGTGTGGACCAACCAGCAGCAGAGCTACCCGGCGCAGGCAGTCGTCGAGGAGGTCATCACCGGTCTCGCGCTGTAGAACGCCGAACGAGGGCGGGGATCAGCTCCCGCCCTCGTTCGTTCTGCTTGCCCGCTAGCTGCGGTTCGTGGCATCCCCATCGACGGATGCCGGCTTGTCGGCACGATGCGAGGGAGAGGATCCGTTGCGGCTTACGGTCTCGTTCGACTCCCGGCCGCTGCTGTGCATCGCATCGTTGGAGTCGAAAGCCTCGTCGACGGCGATGGTGTCGACCTCGGGTCGCTTGCTCAGGACGTAGGCCGCCCCACCCAGTGCGATCAAACCGAGCACCCAGGGCCAGCGCCTGCGCTTACGGGCTCCGGCGAGCTGCTTCTCCAGCTCTCGTCGGGCCGACTTCCCTGCCTTGCGCAGGTCTCGGCCGGTGCGAGCCTGTTGCTTGCGCAGCTTCTTCTTGTTACTGGCCACCGTGATCTTCCCCTGTCGGGCTTTGCTTTCGATGAGTTCCGCGAGCTGCTGGGGTGTGAGCCGACGCTCGGCAAGCTGTGCCTCGGCACTGCGGGCCGCTTTCCTGGCCGCTTTGACGGTCGCCTCGGTACCTGCCTTGCTCGCTCGTTGCGCGCCTTCGCGGACGGTTCTCACACCGCTGCCCATCGCCCTGCCGACGGATTCTCCCGCCGCGGCCATTGCTCTCACCTCGTCCACGATTGCCTCCGGAACCTTGTTGACGGACGTGATGCCGCCAAACCCATACTGCCCCTTCGCCGGGGGTCTCGCTGAAGATGGCACGATGGTTGCGTGGCTGACAGTAATGAGACGCTGGTCGGAAGCAAGCTCGTTGCCATCCTTGAGACTTCGATGGGTGACATCAAGATCAACCTGCTGCCCGATCACGCACCCAAGACCGTGGCGAACTTCGTCGGACTCGCCGAGGGAACCAAGGACTACTCCGAGCCGAACGCGCAGGGGGAGCGCTCCGGACCGTTCTACAACGGCTCGATCTTCCACCGGGTCATCGACGGCTTCATGATCCAGGGCGGCGACCCGACCGGCACCGGTCGTGGCGGCCCCGGCTACAAGTTCGCCGACGAGTTCCACCCGGAGCTCCAGTTCAACAAGCCCTACCTGTTGGCGATGGCCAACGCGGGTGCGAACACCAACGGCTCGCAGTTCTTCGTGACCGTGGGCCCGACCACGCACCTGAACTTCAAGCACACCATCTTCGGCGAGGTGGCGGACCAGGACTCCCGCACGGTCGTCGACAAGATCGCGCACACCTCGACCGGTGCAGGCGACCGGCCGACCACCGATGTCGTCATCAAGACGATCAAGATCGAGCGCGGGGAAGGCTGATCATCCAGATGACGGCCCGGAGCGTGCGGGTGGCGTGGTGACCACGCCACCTGGGCAGCATCCTGGATCCGGCAGCGAGGGGACGCCCTCGCTGCCGGGCTGTGTGCGGCACCCGGATCGTGCCACCGGGTTGAGTTGCACTCGATGTGGACGCCCGGCCTGTCCGGAGTGTCTGCGTGATGCGTCGGTCGGTTCGC